>NZ_CP174283.1:0-1782500 GCF_045343905.1 Streptomyces sp. AHU1
GCGTCCCCGCGCGAAAAGCATTCCGCTTCCGGCGGCGGTTTATGAATTTGCCCTCCGGGCGGAATTCATAAACCTGCAGCCTCCGGCACGAATTGGGCGTGTCAGGAATCCTCCGGATTCCTGGAGAGAGAAAGAGAGGGGATCGGATTCCGTGGGGAGAGAAGACCACGGAATCCGGGAGGGTTGGTCCCTCCGGGCCCAACCCGGCCGGGCCGGTGCGGGCGTGAGGGAGTGTCAGAGGGGGTGAGAGGAGCTGTGGGCACCCTCCGGGCGCCCACCCACCCGAGCGCCGCCCAATGGCGCTCCACGCGCCTCCGGCGCCAGCAGGACAACGAACCCCGAATCCCACGAGGCGACCCCGTCCCGTGCCCGCCCGCCTATCAGGGCGGGCACAACGGGACGGGGGAGCTGAGGGGATGTCAGAGCATCACACCACCCGAAAACGCCCTCTGTGCAGGCATGTTCGGCGAGTCCCAGAGGGGAGCGGGAAGAGCTAGCGCAACAGCCAGCGCAACACCTAACGCAACATCAAAAGCCGATCCCGAGGGGGTACCAATCACACGCTAGAGCATCTATTATGGATGCTGCAGGGGCAAGGCGAGCCCCGGCACCGACACCAAGCAGGACAACGAAGGGGAAACCGTGGAAATCAAGATCAGCGGCGGGATCGTACGGCGCGCGATCGGAGGCATTGACGCCCCCATGACGCCTGTTGCAATTCAGGCTCGCACCATCGCGAACCTGTTGCCGCTCATGTGCCAGCGGTTCGGCGCCACGATCGTCCACAACGAAGACGACCTCTACACCGGAATCCAGTTCCACACGAAGGCCGGGGCGGTTGTGCTGGAAATGCCCAAGGCAAACGAGTCCTACCGTCTGGTCCATGAATTCATTGAGCCCGACGCGAAGACGGGCCGCACTCACAAGGTGATCTACCAGATTCCCCAGCTCTACAACGCAAACGGAATTGCTTTCATGGCATCCGAATTCCTGCGCTCGCGTGGATTCCTCGGATAGCGGCAGCACCGCACCGGGGCGCCCGCCGGGCGCCCCGGTATCGACCGGACAGGAATCCACGAAAAGGAGCGGCAATGAACGAGACCCAGACGGGCGCAGCGGCAAAACTCCCGGGCGAGCCGTATTCGGATCTTGAACTGGACCAGTCAGCGCACGCACTCCAGGAGTTGGCCCGAAGCGAGCGCGACCCCGAAGCGCTGCGGGTGCCCGCGCGCTACCTCGAAACGGTGCGCCCCTTCTTCCGGCTGGGTTGGGCAACCGCCGTACGGACGGGGCACACGGGCCCGGCACTGGCCGGGGTGCCCGTCGACGGCGAGACCGTCAACATCGCATTCGTCACCCTCATGGCGGAAACCGTGGCGGACAGGCTTGCACTGGAGACAGCGCGGCGCTTGCCGACCGGCAGCCTGGCACTGTGGCAGAAGGTCACTTACCACGGCAGTCTGACGCTCGCGCACGGTGACTATTGGGTGGTTGGCATGCACATCCACAGCCATGATCTGGGGCAGGAACCGGAAGTCCGGTACGACCTGGGACGAGAAATCGACTCCACCGCCGTGCCGCTGATCAAGACGGTGCGCCGCCAGAGCCTGACTCCGCATGAGGAGTTCCACCGGTACTCATAGCAGCAGGTCAGAGGCAGGGTTCACAGAACCCAAGAAGCATCTATTATCAGTGTTGCCGGGGGGCGATGGCCCCGCCCCCCGGCTCCAGGCAACAGCAGCGAAGGGGAAACGCAGCGATGGCACATCAGATCGAGCAGTTCACCGACGGCACCGCCGCATTCGTGTCCGCCCGCGAAAGCGCATGGCACGGGCTGGGAACCGTCACCGCCGGGGCGCTCACCGCCGAAGAGGCCATGCAGAAGGCTTCGTTGGCCGCGTGGAATGTCCGTCTCCTGGGACTGGCCGCAACGGAGATCACGGAGGACGGCGCCACTCGCGTAGAGGTCCCCGAGCACTTCGCGTCCGTCCGCACCCACCCCAAGACCGGCCGGACCGAGACCCTGGGGGTTGTGGGCAGCGACTACCACCCCGTCCAGAACGAGGAACACGCCGAGTTCCTGAACCTGCTGGCCGACGAGTCTGGAGCGCACTTCGAGACGGCTGGATCGCTGAAGAACGGCCGTCAGGTATTCCTCACGATGAAGATGCCGGAGTCGTTGACTGTCGGCGGAACCGACGTCACAGACCTGTACATCGCCGCGTTCAACAGCCACGACGGATCCGCCGCGTTCCGGATCGTCACCACGCCGATCCGGGTGGTGTGCGCCAACACCCAGCGCGCCGCAATCCAGTCCGCACGATCCAGCTTCACCGTGCGGCACACTGCCGGGGCAAAGGCCCGCATCGCGCAGGCCCGTACCGCGCTGGGACTCACCTTCAAGTACGCGGAAGCGTTCGAGAAGGCCGCAGAGCGCATGGTGCAGGCCGAAATGACGCTCCGCGAACTCCGGGACGTCGTCGACGCCATGTGGCCCGTGGCAGCGGACGACAGCAAGCGGAAGACGGCGAACACCGACCAGCGGTGGGGGCAGATCTCGCACCTGTTCGAGCAGGCCGACACCCAGGCACAGATCCGGGGTACGCGGTGGGCCGGATACAACGCGCTCACGGAGTACCTGAACCACGACGCGCCCAGCCGGGGCAAGAGTGACGACGACAAGCGCCGAGCCCGCGCGGAACGCATCATCAGCGGTGCCGCCGACTCCCTCATGGAGCGCGCGTTTGCTCTGACCACGGTCTGAGGCGGCACAAGCCCCCGTGCGGGCCGGGTGACCCCGGCACCCGGCCCGCACGGGCCCACCCCAGAGCCTGGAGCGCCCCCGAAGCCACCGCATGCACTGCGCACAGCCCCCGTGCGGGCCGGGAAACTCCCCGGCCCGGCCCGCACGGGCCCACCCCAGACCGCGCGCCGAAGAAGCCCGGCGGTGACCGGGTGCGGTGCGCTGCACCCGGTCACCGCCCCACCGCCCCACCGCCGTCCCCGGGCGGCCCCGCCGGCTTTTGCTGCTGCCCCCTCTCGCCAAGGAGTGATTCGTCATGCCCGCGCGCCCCGGCATCAGCCGCCCGGACGAGGCCGCCACCGAAGCCGCCATGGAGCGCACCTTGTTGGCGTTGGCCGCCGTGTTCGAGGCCATCGGCCCCGGGCATCGGACCTTGGATATTGCGATCCTGCGGACCGATGACGTGTCCCTGTGTCAGGCAGTCGAGTTCTCTCCCGCAGCGGCCGTCCAGCTCAGCGGCATTGTCGGTTCTGACGACTTCTACACGCTGGCCGTGTTCCTCGCGTTCGCGCTGGAGGGCAGCACCGTGACCGGCGCCACGCTCATAGCCACCACAGCCGCCGAGCCGCGCCCCCGCACCTGCGGTTGGACGGTACGCGACGGATGGCTGTACCCCATGGACCCCGTCACCGTCGAAGTCGCGCTCATCCCCTGCCCCGGCGTCCCCGCCGAGGACCGCGAGATCTACGCCGCCCCCGCCCTCCAGGAGCCGCCCACCGCCGACAAGGAAACCGGACATGCCTGACACCCCCGCCACCGTGGACCCCATCGACATCCCCGCCCGGCAGCCGCTGCCCGGGACCCGGCTGATTGCCTACCGGGTCCCGGAGTGGGGCATCGAGGGCCCGTACATCCACATGAACGCCGCCGACATCCACGCGCGCTACACCCAGACGGCAGGCCGGGCAGGGGACTTCCCCGCCAGCACCGCCGGGTTCGGCCGCCAGACCGAGGGCCAGGGGCTGGACAACTTCCTGCGCGGCAGCCTCAACTTCTGGCGGTTGAGCGAGGCCCGGATGACGGCCGACGGCGTCATCCGCTACCGCCAGACCCGCAACCACTCCACGACCACGTTCGTCCCCGACAAGGCGTCCGGTGTCCTGATCAACCGGCCGGACGAGCAGGTGACCGCCGCCGCGTACCGCGTCACCGGACCGACCGGCGTCACGCAGCTGTGGCGCGGCCGCGCCGTCCGCGATGCCGTCGCCAGGTGCCGCCGTAAACCCGTTGTCGGGTGGCCCGCAGGGTGGGCCCACCTCATGCCCGACGCGTCCGTCCGGTTCGACCCCGGAGGGTTCCCCTGGAGCACCCCGGACGTCTACACCGCCGCACCGGCCGACGAGCCCGAATCCTGGGGCGCGCCGTGTGCCGAGTGCAGGTATCCGGAGTCCGAACACGATCTCTCGCACCTGTGGCCCCGATCCCGGGCCGACGGCAGCGGTCACACCTGCTGGACCTACACCCTCCCGCAGGCGTAGCCCCCGACTCCGTGTGTCTTTCCGCAGCTCCGCGAGGGGCGCACGGCCCCCGGCCAGCACGCCACTGGCCGCAGTCCGTCTCCCCGCGCCCGCCCTTCCCCTTCGTCGGGCGCGGGGAGGCCGCAACCACCCACCAAGCACCGACCGACCACCCCTGAGGAGCAGACATGCCCACCGACAGCACGCACACATTCCGCTGGACACACCTGCCGTTCGAGGAGGAGGACGAGCCGCAGTCCCTTCTGCTCACCGTGGCGCGGCAGGTTGTCGAGCTTCTCGACGGCCAGTGGGGTGCCGCCGAAGGGCCCGGGGGACGTACCGGGCACCTGCGCGACGCGCAGCAGGGTGTGTTCACCATCGGGGTGTGCGAGGCCGGATGCGTGTTCCTGCGCAACGACGGCTCCGGCGCCGTGATGCACCTGCCGCACGTCGACGCGGACAGCAGCGCCGACGAGATCTCCGAAGTCGTGCACGAGCACCTGCACGAACTGTTCTGACCCCCACCGCCCGTGTGGCCCGGCGCACCTGCCGGGCCACACGGGCGGGGACCGGCCCCGCCCGCGCGCAGCGCGCCGACCGCCCCCAGGAGCAGCCGCCCATGAACCCGAGCCTCACCATCGAGACGCCCGCCGGCGCCGTCCACGCCACCGCCCGGCCCCGTGAGAACGGCTCCGTCGTGTTCGATCTCGGCGGAGTGATGCGCGGGAGTGTGCACGTCACCGGCACCCACCACGTGCGGCACTGGAACCAGTTCACCGCCGTCCGTGCCTGTCTCGGCCCCGTCAACAGCTTCCGGGAGGGCGAGCCCGCGCCCGGCGATGTGCTGCCGCGGCTCGCCCGCAGCCGCGCCGGCTACCGGGGCAGCCTCACCCTCTACCGCGACACCCAGGACGAGCCCGCCCAGGTGTCGGTGTACCCGATGGAGTCCGCCACCGGACACGAACCCTCGCCCAGGACAGCGGCCACGCTCACCGCCGTCCTGCGCGCCTGCGCCGAACACGTCGAGCAGCGGCCCGACTTCCCCGAGATCCTCACCGCCTCCCGCGACCGCGACACCCCCGCCCTGCTGCGCTTCCTCACGTGGTCGGCCGCCTACCACCGCAGCGCAGCCGCCCGACTGGAGGACAAGGCCCGCGCTTCTGGGCCCGCGCTGCGCGCGGCCGTGGCCGCCTGGTGGACCGTCGCCCGATGGTTCACCGCCCAGCCCCACCCCGTCCTGCTGCTCATGCTCGCCGACCGGGACGGATCACTGGCCCGCGAAGTCGACGTCCAGGCATGGCTGGGCCCCTACTGCCTCACCGAAGCCGCCCGCGAACACGACCGCGCCCGCACCGCCGAGGCCGAAGCCGCCTCCCTGCGCGCCCAGCAGCGAACCCCGCGCACGGTTCGCCGCCCGTACACCGCTAGGCCCGCTGTCATAGGTTAAGAGGGGGTTTACACCCCTCTAAAAACATCTATTATAGATAACGCGAGCAGGTACCGCACCCCTCCCGCCCCGCCACCTCTCGCACTCATGCCGGACCGCCGCATGCCGCACATGGGCGCGCACGCGGCCAACCCGGCCAGAACGCCACTGGCCGATGACTGTCGTCCCGCACCCTGCACTCCCCCTCGGCGGGCGCGGGACGACAGAACACCTTCCTAGGAGAGCATTCATGCCCCAGGCCCACGCGTCCGCGCAGCTGATCGGCGACCGTTCCCACCAGTGCGACGCCACCGCCACCTACACCCACGACGGCACCCGCGCCTACGTCCTGTGTGATGGGATCGGATCCAGCGATGAGGTACAGGCCTGGACGCGCGCCGCCGCCCGCCGCATCGCCCGGGCCGCCGCGCGGAGCGGTGAGGCCGAGGCCGGCCTCCGTGCCGTCTACGACCGGTACGCCGCCGAGCCCGCGCGCAAAAGCCCGTTCGCGGACCTGCCCAACGCGTGTGCAGCTGTCGCAGTCGCCGTCCCCGGCAAGTCGCTTACCGTCGCATGGTGCGGCGACGTCCGCGCCTACACCCTCACCCCCGGCGGCACCTTCCGATGCCTCACCGCCGACCACAACTTGCGACGCGTCTTCAAAGGCAACCGCAATGTCGTGACGTCCTACCTGGGAGCCGTCGAGTCCGACGATCAGTGCAAGGGCCGGTACGGACACCCGGCGATCGAGTCCGCCACCGCCCCCGCGGACGCCTGCCGCCTGCTGCTCGCCAGCGACGGCGCGTACGAGCCGCTGGAGGACTCCGCGCGCGACCTCACCCGCTACCTCACCGGGAGCGCGAAGCGGGCCGCCGACACCTTCGTTACCGCCGCCATTGAGCACGCCACAAGCTACGCCGACAACGCGACCGTTCTGGTCGCCGACCTTCCCGCCGGGCCCTGACTGCGTGCGCCCGGAATCCGCCGAGTAGGTATGCGCAGGTCAAGGTGGGGTTCACACTCACAGAAATTCATCTATTATAGATAGCGCGAGAGGGGGGCGCCGCCCACCCCGCCCCCCTCTCGCACCGGAATCCGGCATCCCACCAAGACCGCAGCGTGCGCGACCAGGAGGACGAAGTGCCCGACGGACGCCCCTTCTTCGTCATCGGACAGTGGTCCGGCCCCGACCTCACGGTCTGGCAGATCCAGCAGGCGCCGGACGACCCGGACGAGCTGAACGACGCCTACGAGGAAATCCGCTGGGCCGCCTACGACGCAGACGGAAGCGTCGAGATCGTCTACGCAGCCAGCGCCACGGAGGCCGAGGCAGCCGCGCGCCGCGAGGCGGCGGAGACGGCCGAGCGAAGCCGCCGGGACATGGCGCGCCAGCGGGAGCGGCGCAACGGCACTTCACGCCGCCGCAGGAGGGTCCGCCACCACTACATGTAGCGCGCATCGCGGCCGCCAGCAGCGCGCGACCGCCGGACGAAGGAGAACCGCCCCGTGGCCACGTTCGCCCACATCACCCCCGCGCGCTGCGCCCGGCTGGGCGGCGCCCTCACCGCCGCCGGCCTCGCATGGGAGGACAACGGCAACCAGGACCGCCCCGAGCTGCTCACGTACACCGTCACCGACCCGCACGGCCGTCGCTGGACCATCGACCCGGCGACCAGCAATCAGATCGTCCCGTCTCGGCCGGCGAGCCTGTGGCAGGCCGTGTGCACGGCCCCGTTCCACCGCAGCCAAGTCGTGTCCGCGCGCGTGGTGGCCGCACACATCCGGGACTTTCCCGCGGCCGCGTAGACGGCACGGACGCACCCACCGCCCCCTTCGAAGGAGGAACTCCTCGTGCCAGTGGAGTTGAGCACTCAGGCGCAGTTCGACGTATTCACGGATGCCGTCGCCCGGGAGCTGGGCACGCACTGCCGCACCGCCCCCGGTCTTGACCACATGCTGTCGCGCGTCATCATCGACGACGAGGGGCGCGCCCTGAGTCTGCGCCAGCACGACTCCGACCAGCCCGCCCGCCTCAAGGTCTACGCCGCCCTGCCGGGCGACGCCGACCTCCTGACCCCGTCGATCGGCGTCACGGCCAGCAGCGCCCGGCACGTCGCCCAGCAGATCACCCGGCGGCTGTACCCGCTGCACGCCGAAATCTCCCAGTTGGCCGCCGAACTCGCCGCGAAGAAGGAGGCCGAAGCCCGCGCTCGCCGCACCGTTGCCGAGACCATTGCCGGAGCACTCCCCGGCGCCCGGGTCCATGAGCAGTACCGCCGCACCGACGTGCACTGGCAGCGCGCGCCCCATCCGCAGGGCCAGCCCGGCCCCGTCCAGATCGACAGGGTGGACGTCGTCATCGGGGCCTCAGGAGAAGGCGTGAACGTCGAAGTGTCCGGCCACCTCCAAGGGATCGCCGCCATGCTCGCTGCCTTCGCCGCCGTGCGACAGGACTAGAAAATGCAGGTCAGAGACCGGGTTCACATCCACAATATTCCATCTATTATGGATCTAATCGCCCTCCCCGTACCCAGGAGACGCCATGTTGGGATCGCTGCTCCGCGCCCTGCTCCCACCCGTGATCCGGCTGACCGCTCGCGCGCTCACCACGGGCACCACGCCGCTGCCGCCGACCGCCCGCGACGTATTCGGTCCCGACCTCACGGCGGAACAGGCCACCACCTACAACCGCAGCCGCGTGGCCACCGCCACCGCCCTTGCCCTGTACCGCCACGGCCAGAAGCTCGACGGGCTGAGCGATGACGAACTCGACAGCGCAGTGCGCGCCCTGAAGTTCCCCTACTCCCGCCCCAGCGAAGAGACCCGCGCCGCCATCCGTGCCGCCCTCGGCGTACTGGAAGCCGATCCGACCATCACCCTCATCTGACCCGCCGACCGGCGGCCTGCCGATGGGCTGACCCATAGACCGCCCGGCGGCAGGACATGCGACCGTGTCACGGCGCACCGACTCGCTTCCTGCCGCCGGGCCCAGTACCACCGAACAGGCCGACATACGAGGCCGATTGCTCACGCCGCAACCCGAACCGGAGGGACCCCGTGACCGAGACGACCCCCACGCTCACGACCAACGACGTCACGGTCACGACGGACCACGCCAACCGTCCGTACGCCGTCATCCCCGACGACATCGCCCGCCCGCTCGCCATCGCCTCGCTCAAGGGCATCGACCCCGAGGTGCGCGGCATCTTCTTCGAGTCCGACGCGCACCCGGCCGACTCCTGGGCCGCGACCACCGTGCGCACCATCTTCGAAGCCCTGCTCGCCTCGCCCCTCGCCCGCGAGGACGTCCACACCTGGGGCCTTGGCCAGTACCGGGAGTTCGACGGCGGCACCTTCTACGGGTTCATCGTCGGCGAGAGCGCCTGGGACCCCGAAACCCGCTGGTGGCGCGACTGCGACCGCGCCAGGGACCTGTGCGTCCGCGGCAACGCGTCCATCGCGCCCGCATGCCGCCGCGCCTTCGCCGGGACCTGCACCTTCTGACCGCCACACCGCCCACACCCGACACACGCGCACCCACGGGCGGCCGTCAGCCCAGGCCCGGCCGCCCCGCCCTCGCTCAGCAGCAGGAGAGCCAGCCTTGAGTGCGACCCCGACCAACCAGCCCCGCCCGTGGCAACCCTCCGTGGACTTCCAGGAGCCGTGCGAATCCTGCCACGCCCCCGCCGGACAGTACTGCCGACCGCACTGCGCCAGCGGATACACCGCCGAAGACGCACGGCTGGACAGCGAACGCCGCGAGCAGCAGCGCCCGCCCACCAGCTGAGCCCTTGAACCGTCCACGACGCAGCGGTCCCGCCGGCGCAGCACCTGAAGGGGAGTCCCGGCCATCGATCTGACCACCGCCACCGCCTGACATCCCTTCGCCCGCGACGCCGCCGAGCTCCTCCACCGACGGCCGCATCCTCGAACTCGGCTTCAACTGCCGCCCTCCACCCACGTGACTGTTCGCCCGGTCCTGCCCGCCCAGGCACTCGCGCACGACAGCGAAGTCACGGCGATCCGGCCTACCTCCCGACCCGAACGCATCCGGGCAAGCCCAGAGCCCGCGCAGATCCTCGCCGACCATCCGCTCACACATCGAGCAGGCGCACACCGTGGCGCTGGCCGAGCCGAGCAAGCACATCGCCCCCGGCCCGGCCGCTCCGAAGGCTTACCGCCACCTTGTCCCAGAAGAGATACCTCCGTGTTCCCCGAACCCGAGCCCAGCGAGCACCTCCACCTGGACCCTCACCCCAGCTGTATCTGCACCCGGCTCCCCTGCCGTGGCTCCGTGCTGTCTCCGGGATGCCCCGCGCACGGAATGCTCTCCGGTCGCACCTTCACCTGGCACGACGCGCACGCGTGCCCCGCCCGGCCCCGCCCCTGAGACCCCCGAAGGGACCACACCGTGTCCGACCTCATGCCCCTGCTCGCCACCGCGGACCTTTTCGGGCTCGCCGACCGTGAAGGCACCTGGTTCGCCACCAGCCGCGGCCGTGTCTTCCTCCGCCGCTACGCCCGGCACGGCGACTTCGTCCGCGCCGCCGTACGATCCGGCAACGGCCACGACCGCGCCGCCCTGCTCACCTTCCACCCCGACGCGTACCCGCTCGCCCCGGCGTGGCTGGCCGCCATCGCCGAGGCCGCCCCGGACACAGCCGACCACCGCCCCCCGTCCGCATCCATGGGGTCGGTTCGGCTGCTCGCCCGGATGACACCGGACCACCGCAACGGCATCCCGAGGCTGCGCGACGGATCGGTTGGCTGGAGCATCCCGGGCGCCACCACCCGCGTCTGGCCCAACGGCCGCCTCGAGCTGTGCAGCACCACCGGTCCGGTCCTTGCCGGACAACTGGAGGGCTCGCAGTGGGACCACTTCCAGGTCGCCGCCGTGGCCGACGCCGGCCTACGTCTGCTCTGCGCACCCGAAGCCCGGCACATGACCCGTACCGGCCAGCCGAGCGGCTGGTCACGTCCCTACGACCGCCCCGGGAACACCAGCAATGGGCGTGAACGCAAGGGTGGCCAGATGTACGACGGCTCCACCGCGTCGTCGTGCTCCTGCAGCTGGACCACGACCTCGCCCTCCCAACTCGGCGCCCGCGCCATGGCCGAACAGCACCGGCTCGAAGCCACCGGCAAGGCGCCCGCAGCCGACCGAGCACCGGACGCGTAGCCGAGCCCGCACCGCCGCCCCGGGCGCCCGCCGTGCCCGCGCACCGCACCGCCCACCAGGCGCCGAGGCCCCGCCGTATCCCCGCACCGCCCGAGGAGAGTCCGTCATGATCACGTGGAGGGTCATCAGCCCGGATGGCCCGCTGGCTACCGAGCTGCGCGCGGAGTTCACCGTGTGCCGCCGCCGCGACCGAGCCGTCAGCCGCGCGCCCTGGGTCGACGCCGACCCCGGCGAGGCATGGGCGGCCTGCGGTGCCCCTACGGGGTGGAGCGGCTCGATCTCCCTGTCGGCCGACTGGGACCGTATCCGCATCGCCTTCCAGGCCGGAGAGTTCCACGGCACCGAGTGGGAGCTGCGCCGGACGCCCGTCACCGTGCTGCTCCTGTCCGCGTGGATCAGCGAGGACGGTGCCGTCACCGAACTGCCCGAGACCACCCGGGACGCTGCCTGGACCGAGGGCTTCACCGGTGACTGGGACCGGCACGTCCAGCGCGCCGCCCACTGGATCACCTGCGTCCCCGACCCGAAGGACCCGTTCGACTACAGCCAGACCCACCGCTACCGGGAGGCCTCCGACCGAGCCCTCAGCCGCCTGAAACGGTGGGCGTACCAGCAACTCGCCGCGACCGGCGTCCCATTGCAGTGGCACGTGCAAGACCACCGCATCAGCCTCGCCCACGGCCACTACCGCACACGCGTCGTACTGGCCGGGTCCGACGTCGCCGCCGTGCGCGCCGAGTGGGCCGGCGCCCTGGCCGCCACCCGCGACCAGGTCCTCGCCGAGGACCGGTTCCGCCGGGCCGTCAACAGCCGCGGTACCGTCGTCGACGTCACGAAGATCAAGGCCGGCCCCAGCCTGCTGGACAGGCTTCGCCGCCAGCTCGCCGCGGACCGCGTCCCGCATCCCAGCACGGCACCCTTCAACACGTCATCCTGGGTGGCCTGGACCTGCCCGGACACCGGCACCGAGCGACGCGGCATCGTCGTCGGCGCCACCCGCAGCCGCAACAAGATCGCGGCCGTGCTGATCCTGCCCGACGACGGTACAGACGAGATCGAGGCTCTCGTCAGCGGGGACGCCGGACGGCTCAGGAGCTGCGGACGGATCAAGAAGGGCGAGCCGGGAACCGTGCTGCCCGTGCCGGTTCCCCTGCCTGTGGACGAACCCGCGTAGACACGGGTGCGCTGAGGGTCACCGTCGGCGGGGCCGGGGTGCACCAGCGGCAATAAAAGTGCAGTTCAAGAGGGGGTTCACGTCACACCGATAGCATCTATTATAGAGTTATCGTCAAGGAATCGACCACCTGGAAGGGCGCCGTTCATGAAACCTCCGGAACTGGCAGCGCTGCTGTCCGAGCCGACAAGTCCGCTGCTGCGCGAAGCGATCCGCAGCCTTCCCCTGGATTCGCTGGAGGCACTCGTCATCGAAAGCCTCGCGGCGACGGAGAACGCGCTGCGGCAAGTCGTTGTCGACCGGGTCACTGCATTCGTGGCCGAGCAGGAGGGGGACGGCCCCGCGCCTGTGGCCGCGTACTTCACGCCGACGGAGCGCCGGGCAGCGGGAGGTGTCACGTGGAGCCCGTTCATCGCGGCGCTCGCGAGCACCGAGGAGATGCCGGACCTGCGGCACACCAGCACGCGGGTCGTCAGCGTGCCGGTGGGCGAGGCGGAGCTGGCGGATGCACTGTTCGCCGACCCGGAGCTGGCCAAGGCGCTCGCCCGGCTCGCGGCCATAGATGAGCCCGGCCACCAGGACGTGCTGCGCGTTCACCTGCCCACCCGCCAGGTCACCCGCTTGACGATCTGAACCGCCCCGCCGCTGAGCGCCCACCCACCCTCGGGAAGGAGGAGGAAACCACATGCCCGTTCCGATCCTCTGCGACTGGTGCCGCGAGGGCCGCTACCAGGTCCGGGCAGCCGACACCTACGTCTGCCAGGTGTGCGGCAACCAGACCACTCGTGCCGCGCTCCCTGTCGGGGACGACGAGCGGCTTGTCACCGTCGCGGGCATCCTTCAGATCCTGGACGCGCCGGACGGCCATCAGGTGATCACCCCCGACCGGCGCTGCTACGCCCCGCACCTGGGCGCCAGCCTGGCTCTTGCGCTGCGCCTGCACCAGGCGCGCCCCGGTGCGTTCTCCCGTCCGGAAGAGGTCGAGGCCGCCGAAGACCTTTTGGCACTCCTGGACGCCGACGAGTTCGGCCCCTGGGTCCTCTCACCCCTGCACCTGGATGTTCTCGTCCGCGCCATGGACGTACGCAGCGCCGCCCTGCCCTCGACGGCCCAACAGCACCCCGAGTTCGACGCGAAAGTGCGCAAGGCCCACGCCGACAGTCGGCGACTGCCGGACCAGTGACCAGACCGCAGCGGCTGCGCCCCTGTCGACCCGCACCGACCACAGATCGCCGACGGAAGCAATCCGCCGGCGAGCAGACCCAGGAGACCTCCCTTGCTCCAGCACTCGGTCTACGCCGTCTACGGGGTGGCCATCGAACCACCCGAGGACTTTCGGGTCCTTGACTCCGCCCTCGCGACCCAGGGGCCGCCGGCCGAACTTCCGGGCCCGGAGTGCGCACACGTCGCCCTGTTCAACGTCGGCGACACCGACCACGTCATTCTGGGGACCGCCAGCAAGCCGCTGGCATCCAACGAACTCCTGCCCGCGTCCAGCCTGGCGGCCCGCCCGGCCGACAGGAAGGCACTGCGGCGCATGGTCGAGAAGCTGGGGCTGACTGTCCTGGTCGGGCCGGACTGGCTGCTTGTGCACGACCTGGACTGAACAGCCCCTGGCGCAGCCCTGCGCCGCGCCGGGCCTCCAGACCGCATCACCGCAGGTCAAATGGGGGCTAGCCACACAGCAAGAAACATCTATTATGGATTTTGTCACCGGGTGCTCGACACCCCGCCGCCATCGCAGATGCGGTTCCTGACAAGGAGAGATCCCCATGAGCACAACGCTTTCCCCCACCCCGGACGCCTCCGTCCAGCAGCAGGAGGAGGCCAACCCGCACATCGAACTCCTGGACGCCTCCCGGCTCGTGCGGGACGAGCACAACGCCCGCGAGCACGACACCGAGCCGGACGAGAAGCTGATCACCTCCGTCAAGGAACTCGGTGTCGAGGAGCCCATCAGTGTCCGGCCCAGGCCGGATGGCACGTACGGAGTGTTCAAGGGCTGGCGCCGCGCGCAGGCCGCGCAGATCGCCAACGAGACCGCCGGGCAGGACGGCCGCCCCGTCCGTACGGTCAAGGCGTTCGTCCGTGCCGACCTGGTGGGCAGGGACGGGTACACCCGCTTCCTGTCCCTGGTGGAGAACGACAACCGCCAGGAGATGGGCGCCCGCGACACCCTCAAGGCCCAGGAACTCGCTCTCGTCGGCATGGACGAGGTCGACCAGGCCAGGGCCGCCAAGGCGATGGGCCTCAGGCGCGGAGCGGTCAAGCACCTGCGCACCGCGCAGAAGCTCGACGACGCGACGCTGCGGCAGGCCACGGCCGGAGGCATGGATCTGGAGCAGACCGCCCAGCTCACCGAGGTCGAGGACGTCCCCCAGGCCACGCAGCGACTCCTCAAGGCCCTCGCGAGGGACCAGGCAGAAGGCCAGGGCGGCCGAGGGCACTGGGACCAGGAGTTCGCCCTGCTGAAGGAGGAGCAGGCCAGCTCCCAGGCCCGCGCGGACGCCTTCGCCGCTCTCAAGGAGTCCGGCGTCACCCTGGTGTCGAGCCTGCCCTACGGACAGAAGCAGTCGGCCAAGCCGCTGTCGGGCCTCACGACCGGCCTCGGGGCCCCGCTCAGCGCCGACAAGCATCACGCCTGCCCGGGCCACTGCGCCGCGCTGGACGAGGACAATCAGCCCGTCTGGTACTGCGCCGACCCGGCCACCCACGGCCACAAGGTCCGCAAGCAGCCCAAGCCCTCCCTCACCGCCGAGGAAGCGGAGCGGGCGGCTCAGAAGTCGGCCGAGCGAGCGCAGGTAGTGGCCTGCAACCGGGCGTGGAAGGCCGCAGCCGGACCCCGCCAGCAGTTCATCAGCCGCCTGGTCAGGAGCAAGGCCCTGCCCGACCAGGCCCGGCTCTTCGCCCAAGGGGTGCTGCTGGACCTGCCCCGCTTCTACGGCACGTGGGCCGACAAGGCCGACACGAAGACCCTGGCGCGCTTCCTGGGGGCGAGCGAGGAGGACGAGCGGACCATGCCGTCCACCCTCGCCGCCTCTTTCCCGAAGGCACGGCTGGCGAACCTTGTATTCGCCCAGGTCGCCGCTGCCTACGAAGCCGACATCCGTGAGCCGAAGGTGTTCGACACCTTCCTCTGGAAGAAGATGCACCCGCGCCAGGCCGCCTACCTGCTGCTCCTCGAATCGCTCGGGCAGGCCGACAGCGGCAGCTACGCCCTCTCCGAAGTCGAGGAGCAGGCCGTCGCCGCGCACCGGCCGAAGACGCCGGACGCCGCCTGACCTCACGCCCCACGGCCGGGGCACGGCGTGCCCCGGCCCCATTCCCTCCCGAACACGACCAAGCGCCATGGGAGTTCGTCATGCCATCACCCGCCCCCGCCGACCCCGAGGACACCACGGTCCGGCGAGACCAGCCCCTCACTCTGGCTCACCTGCGCCAGCTCGTCCGCACGGAGTGGGTGCGTGTCCCCGGCAGCACGCTGGTCGTCATGTCCGGCGACAGCGAAGGCAACCGTTACTCGCCGTTCAGCACCTACGGCCGAGGCCGGTACGCCCCCGTCTACGAACTCACCGGCGAGGTCTACCCGCTGGAGAGCGAGATGGCCAAGGACAAGGAACTGCGCGAGCTGTTCCCCCAGATCCCCAGCAACGCCGTCGCGGCCCTCGTCCTGTACCCGCTGGACTGACCGCCCCGCACCGCCCCGGCGGGTGCCACGCACCCGCCGGGCCCGGCCGACACCAGGCCACCCAGCCCCGGTCGCCAGATCCGGCGCCCGGCCCCCTCCCACCAGGAAGAGACCCCTCCCCATGACCACCACGCTCGACGAGGTCCGCACGTTCATCCGCGACCTCCCCGACACCGAAACGCTCGCCGTCGTCCAGGAAGCAGCCACGTCGCGACTGCTCGAACTGGACGCCGCACGGCGCCCGGTCATCACCCCCGGCCGCACCGGAAAGATCAGCAACGACATCCGACCGGCCTGCCTGCGCAAACTGACCGGCACCGTCCAGCAGCCCAACCGCACCAAGACCAGGTTCGACTTCCTCCTCACCGAAGAAGCCACCACCCTGCTGCGCCACCTCCAGGACTCGGACAACCCCCGCTTCAAGATCCCAGCGGGCGTGAAGCGCTACCGCCTGGCCAGGGTCCCGGCCACATGCATCGAACTGGACGACCCGGCCGACTCCTAGACGCCGCTGCTCCGGGGGCAGCCCACCGCGTTGCCCCCGGAGTCCGGCACAGCCCCTCTCCACAGACCCTCGCACGTCGGCGTGCAGGCTCCACGGCTCTCCGGCCGCGCTGCCCAACCCCTGTATCGCCCCAACTGCGCACCCCCGGAAGGGACAGTCCCCGATGCGTGTCCACCTGCACCGCTCTCAGCGCGACTTCCTGCTCGGCTGCTTCCAATCGAACCACCCGTCCGTGCGAGGAGGCCCTGCACTGCTCGCCGCCGTGCAGTCCGCCGGCCTAATCCGCGAGCACTGCTACGTCGAGATGGACGACGAGATGGTGGAGGCCGCCTCCTACCTGTTCCGCTTCGCCTCTCTGCGCAGCGGCCTCTACCGCGCTTTCTCCCGCAACTTCGACGCCTCCAACATCCTCCGCCCCCGCCAGCAGACGCCACGGAAGCGCCTGCTGGCCGCCCTGGAGGCGGGAGCCGAGATCCGCGAGGTCCGCAGCTTCCAGCCCACCTCGTACAAGCCGCGGCGCGAGGGGGACCGCACCCCCTGGGTTGTCCACGACCCCGGCCTCCGCAGAAATTTCCGGCTGCCGGACCGTGACGTCCACCCCGTGTGGCCCCTCCAGCCCACCGCCCCCGAGCCCTCCGCGGCGCACGCCCCGCTCTCAGACGAGGACCCGTCGTGATCGTTGAACTACTCGACCCGCTCGATGCCGCTTCGGTGCTCCGCACGGCAGTAGCGCTCTGGGAGGACAGAGAGCGCGAAGCCCTTTCGCCTGAGCAGCACGGCGCCGTTCACCGGGCCAGCCAGGCGATCACCACAGCCGACGCGGGCACCGTGCTGGCGCCCCAAAGTGAAGACGGCGTCGTGAACAACCCGGCGCCGCTCGCCCTCGCAGAAGGGTTCATTGCGATGTCTGCACGCCGCCGCTCGCAGGGCGGCCAGGACACCAGTGCTGCACGGATGGGGGCTGCGGGCCCGCAGCGTGGCTGGCCGGCGCCGACCTTCCAGGGAGGCATCCGGTGACCGGTGTTCTCCTGATCAGCGACGCCCGGGGGGACGATCCGGCGGGCTTGGGCCCGTGTCGGGTTCCCGCGCAGACGGCCACCGCCGCGCTGTTCACTTTTGACCAATTCCGCAGCGCCTCGCTCGTCATTCTCGACGACCGCATCTGTCAGACGTTCGTCGCGCGACGCATGCCCCGGCGACAGGATCTCGTCGTCGTCAACGCCCACCCCGACGACGCCACGGTGTACGGCCGGGCCGCCGCCTTGGGTGCCTCAGAGGTCCTCGCCGCTGGCGAGGGCTCCGACTGGCTGCGACTGAAGATGCACGCGGCAACGGACTGCCGGTATGCGGACTGGGAGTCCCTCCTAGGCCCCGGTCCTGACGGACCCGCACAGCCGGTCGGCTGATCCCTAGGCGCAGGTTGAGGGGGTAGCCACATTCGATTTTTCATCTATTATGGAAAATGGCGGACGGGACGCTACCCCCTCGCCTCTTCCGAGGGCACCCCGATACTTGTCGCCTTCGTCTACGACGCGGACGAGACCTCGTCATTCATCGACCAGCCGATGGAGCACCGCGCCGGTACCTGGCGCGTGACCTTCGACAACGGCACAAGCGAGCGCGACGTGTTCTACGGACGGCGCGCCGCCCCGGCGACCCCGACCGCCCTGTGCGCCGAGTTCATCGCCGAGTACCTCAGCGCCCCCTCCGCCTGACCCCATCTCCGCCGGGGCGCCGCGTGCGCGCATGCCCTGGCATGCGCCCGGCCTGCCTCAGACCCGCCAGATGCCCGAGGCCGGGCGGTGCAGCCCCTCACCTTGCGAGGCACCCCTCTGCACACCGTCGGCCGTCCCAGCGAAGGAGTCCACGTGAAAGTCACCTTGATCATGGAGCACGCCCAGCTCACCTTCGACGCGCCAGCGCCGGACCTACCGGTCGCCCCCGGTGCCTCCTTCGAACTTCCGCTGGCGGGTTACGTCGTGCACGCGGAGGTCGAGGAAGTCACCCTCTCCTACCCGGCATCCCGGATCGTCCTGGCGAGCCCGGCTCCCAGGGGCCGGAGCTTCCGGGACGTCGCAGCCGCCCTTGCCCGGACCGACTACGCCAGCAACGTGACGGCCGAGGACCTGGAGGACGACGGAGCCGACTGACCGGTGTTTCGGCAGGGGCGTGGGGCGAATCCCCGCGCCCCCCATCCCGCCGACCACAGGCCCGGGCGTGGAGCCCGCTTGCACCCAGTTCGGCCGCCGCTGACCGCCGCCCGGCACGCGCGCACTCCAGACCGCACCGGCCTCCCCCATGCCCGACAGACGCCCGAGGACGCACCATGCAGCCCCTCACTTCGTTCGACCTACCTTTCTCCCCCCAGAACCCGCCGCACACGCCCATGACCACTGCGCAGGCAGGGCCGAAGGCGCGGCAGAAGCGGAAACGGACGGTGCACGCCTCCGTTCCGTTCGTTCCGCGGACGACGGTGCCCGAGGAGCTGTTACGGGACGCCGACTGGGTCGTCGTCTCCAGTTCGGGCGGCAAGGACAGCCAGGCGATGCTCTCCCACGTGGCCCAGCGGACGAGGGCCCTCGGGATGCTGGACAAGGTCGTCGTCGTCCATGCGGACTTGGGCCGGGCAGAGTGGGCCGGTACCCGCGCACTCGCCGAGCTCCAGGCGCGCCTGTGTGGGGTCCGCCGGTTCGAGGTGGTTCGCGCGTCGGGCCCCGATCTCCTCGACCGCGTCGAGATCCGCTACGGCAAGCTCAAGACGAAGGCGGAGAGGGAGGCCCGCGAGGCCGGCGAGGACCCGGCGCGGGCGAAGGTTCCTCCGGCCTGGCCGTCGAGTTCGGCCCGCTGGTGCACCAGCGACGTGAAGCGGGGACCGATCCGGACCCTGTACACGCGGCTCGCCCGTGAACTCGCGCACCTGGCGCGGCCCGTGCGCATCCTGGCGTGCATCGGACAGCGGGCCGCTGAGAGCGACCAGCGGGCAAAGCTTGCCGCAGTAGAGATCGACCGCGGGGCGAGCAACGGCAAGCGGCACATCACCACCTGGCGGCCCATCCACGCGTGGAGCGACCGGAAGGTGTGGCGCGAGATCGCCCGTTCCCGTCTGCCGTACCACCCGGCATACGACTGGGGAAACAGGCGTCTGAGCTGCGTTTTGTGTGTCCTGGGGTGCAACAGCGACCTCGTGAATGGTGCGCGGCGCGTGCCGGGGCTCGCGGCGGCGTATGCGAGGACGGAGGTCACGGTCGGGGCCGACTTCAAGAAGGGCTTGTCGATGCGGGAGATCATCCGGCGCGCTCGGGTGCTCGACGCGCTGGAGGGTCCTGCGGCGCGGCCGCCGATGGGTACGGCGATGGCCGGGTACGTCGGGCGCGCGCAGACCAACAGGTACCGCAGCCGTCAGTCCGTGTTGTACGGCTTGATCGCCTGATCTCGCCGTGACGGCCTGGGGGCGCCGTGGGGGTGTTTCCGCAGGTGAGGGGCGGGTTCACACTTCACTATTTCAATCTATTATGAGCTTGTAGCTTGCTCGCCCCTACTCAGAGACGAGAGACCCGTGCAGCAGATCAGCATCTTCAGTCCGGCCATGAGCCTCGGTCCGGCCGGACCGTCACAGGATCGGGCGGACTTCTCTCCGCACCGCGGACGCGCCGACGCCCGGGAGCTGGCGGAGCGCGTATCGCGGGCCTGGCACGCGGAGCACATGCCGGACGGCATCCGGGTCCCGGTCGGAGTCATCGCTTCGCTCTCACAGCTCGCCGACGCGCCCGGGACCGAGGCGGCGCTCAGGGCACTGGCCCCGGAGGCGCTGTGGCGCCTGCTGGAACGCGTGTGGGCGGTCCGATGGATCGAGCAGCCCGAACTGGCCTCCTGGGCGGCCCCGTTGCACCAGTGGTTGATGATCCAGCCGTCCCTGCAACAGGCCCGCTCCGTGGCCGCGGTGACGCACGCCGCACTCGATGCCGGGTTACTGCAGCTGACCGGCACCCAGGACGCCCAAGCGCGCCGGGAGGCCGACCCACTGGGGGCGGTCCTGACGACCTTACGCAGCAAGGGTGCCCGCCAGGCGAACGCCGAGGAGCACACCCCGTCCGATGTCGCCGAGTTGATGGCGCGGCTGGCGCTGGGGCCGGACCTGCCCGTTTCGGGGTCGCTCTGCGAGCCGACGGCCGGCACGGGCGGGCTGTTCCGTGCAGCAGCTTCCCAGGCAGCGCAGGCCGGGCGTGAGGTGCACGCCTTCGAGTGGGCGATGAACGACGTCGACCCGCTGGCGGCGGCCAGCTGCGCCTCCAACGCGCTTACCTGGGATCTGGGCCCGAACGTCCTGGTGGGCTGCTCGGACGTCCTGGTCACACCCGACTGGGTATCGACCGCCCGCAGGGAGCGCGCGCAGATCCGCACGCGGCACGCCAGGGAGGTGGCGGACGCCCGGGCGCTCGCAGGCCTGCGAGCCCTCATGTCGGGGCCTGCGCCGGAGGCCGGGCAGGCCAGCCCGCCCCTGGGCAGGGGGGATTGACGCCCACCAAAGTGAATCTATTATGAGTAATGGAGGTGTTGTTCATGCCCAAGGCGCCCACTGTCCCGTTCGTCGGTACCGTCACCGGCTCTCCGGAGACACGGTTCACCGGCTCCGGTATCACCGTCACCCGCTTCCGGCTCACGACCGTGCCGAGCGAATGGGACGCCCAGGCCCGCCAGTGGCGCGACGCAGCACCGGTCCACTACATCTGCACCGTTTGGCGAGACCTGGCCCGCAACGCCGCCGAGTCCCTCGTCGACGGCGTGGAGGTCATCGTCCACGGCCGCATCACGGGCGCCCGCGACGGCGACATCCTGGTCAGCGCCGACGAGATCGGGGTGAGCCTGCGCGCCCGGATCGCCTACACCGCCGCCAGCCTCCCGCCCCAGGCAGCCCTGGTGCACGCGCCTCACACCAGCACCCCCGCTCCCCCGCCACCGGCAGTCCAGCCCGCCGCCGCAACCGCGCGGCCCGCGCCCGGCCCCGGCCACCCGCCGCACTGGTGGGAAGAGAAGCGCGCCGAAGGCTGGCCCCGCCGGGTGTAGGCCGCCGCCCGCCCTCGCGTCCTGTCCTTCCCTCCACGCCTTCATCCGACCGACGGAGATCAGCCGTGCCCTCATCCGCCCTGTCCGAGCGTGCCGCCCGTGCCGCGCTCGCGGCCAACTTCACCCCCGAGCAGGTCACTGCCGACCTCGCCCAGCACTCCCCTGCCGAGGTGTGGGAGCAACGTGTGAGCCGCGACAACACCGGCCGCCTGACCCAGTACCGGCCGGAAGCCGAGCTCGCCAACGCCCAGCTGACGTGCCGCTTCCTCATCCCCTCCGACCCGCAGTGGCCCGCCGTCCTAACCGATCTCGGCCCCGCGAGCCCGCTGGGTCTGTGGGTCCGCGGACACGACCGCTTGCACGAGCTGACCACGAGCGCGGTTGTCGTGACCGGCAACCGCGCGGCCGGCCCGGAGACCATCGCTCGCGCCCGGGAGTTCGCTGGGGCCATCGCCGAGAGCGGCCACACCGTCGCCGCGAGCCTCGCCTACGGCGTGGACGCCGCCGCCCACGAAGCCGCCCTGCTCAACGGGCCGACGCTCGCTGTCCTGCCCCGCGGCCTGGACCAGGCCCACCCCCACACCCACGCACCGCTCCTGCGGTCCATCATCAGCGGCGGCGGTGCGGCCGTCAGCCTCTACCGCCCCGGCACCGTGCCCAGCGGCGCAACCCTCAAGGCCAGCGCTCACCTACTCGTGGCCCTCGCCCACGCAGTGATCCTCATCGAGGCCCTGGACCACTCCCAGGCCCTGCGCACCGCGGAGGCCGCCATCGCGCTCAAGCGCCCCCTGCTGGCCCTCCCGTCCGACGGCGGCATCCGCTCCGGCGGCAACGCCTACCTGCTCGCAGAAGGCCTCGCTCGCTCCTGCTCCACCGCCGCCCGGGCGCTCGAACTCCTGTGATCCCACGCCTGCAAGACCGCCCGGGGTCCGGAACGCATCGCATTCCGGGCCCCGGGCTTGAAGAAGAAGGACCTCCGCCGTGACCACCTCCATCACCTGGAACGAGTTCGTCGACGCGACCGCTCGCATCCGTGAAGCCAACGACGCCTTGGCACGCCTGATCGCCGACACCCTCTCCGCGCAGTTCGGCGGTGCTGCCGCCTACCTGGTGCTTCATGAGGCCGAGTCCGCCGATTTCATGGGGCTCGTCAGCGTGCTCGACGCCAAAGGCTTCTGCCTCTTCGAGTTCGGCGACGACACCGCGACGCTGCCTCCACTGCCGCCGGGCTCCCCGCACGGCAGCGCATGGGGCAGCCGCGATCCCGCCGAGCCCTGGACCGTGTGCAGGGCCGTTCAGGGCCTGTACCAGACGGGAGCACTCTTCGACCGGCTGCCGCTGGACTGCCTGCCGCTGGCCTGCGAATCCACGGCCGCCGAGGAGCACTACTGCCTGCTGTTGTCCACCGCCGCGCGACCCGACTTCTGGGACTACGACGCTGCGGACACGGCGCGCCTGGTCCGGCCCTACAGCGCACCGCGGCCCCCCAGCGGCCATCAGGCCCCGCTCCCGATGCCGTCCGACTTCCGGTGAGGACCTCGTCATGCCGTCCGCGCGCACCACCTACACGCCGGCCCTGCCGGGCCTCACCGCTACCGACGACATCGACACGGTCATCAACTGGGGACTGGGCGCCGACTCGACGGCCTACCTCGCGAAGATGCTCACCGACCCGGCGGGCCACGGCATCGACCTGGACCGCACCGTGGTCCTCTACATGGCCACGGGCAGCGAGTGGCCCGAGACCCGGCTCCTGGCCGAGGAGTTCATGCTGCCGCTGCTGCGCGAGCACGGTGTCAGGTTCGTCCAGCTCGCCCGCAACGGGCATCTCGCCGCCGACGGCATCACCGTCCTCGACGACTCCCGGCGTCCCGAGCGTCTTCACGTCCGCGGCGCATGGACGCTGTGGGAGGAGATGGAGTCCGTCGGCACGGTTCCCCAGCAGGCCGGCACCCGTAAGTGCAGCTTGCGGGCGAAGGGTGACGTCGGTGACCGGTGGATCCTCGCCATCATGGGCGGGCGGCCCTTCCGTCAGATCATCGGCTTCAACGCGGATGAGGCCGGACGGTGCCTGAAGGACCAGGCCAACTCCAAGCTCCCCGGCCGCACGGGGGAGTTCCCGCTCGTCGACTGGGGCTGGGGCCGCGCGGAGTGCGAGAACTACCTGTTCGAGCGCTTCGGCGTGCGCCGCTGGCCCAAGAGCTACTGCACCTTCTGCTGCTACCCGATCTCCATGGGCTCACTGCCGGTGCACATGGAACGGATGCGCACCCACCCCGACATCGCGGGCGAGGTGCTGCGGCTGGAGTACACGGCGATGAGCCTCAACCCCAACGCCCGGCTGTACGGGAGGAAGAGCCTGCTGGAGCTCTTCGACCCCACCCGGGAACAGGACCGGGCCTGCCTGGAGGCCTTCGAGCGCGAGCTCGACATGCCCTGGGCCCTCTACCGCGTCCGACAGCTCTTCCTGCTGTCCGCCGACGGCAGCAACCGTCCGGTCATGCGCTCCACCGAGCGCATCGATCTCGGCCGGCCCCAGCAACTCGCCCGCAAGCTGGTCCGCGCGTCCCAGCGGCACGGCATCGACGTCGAACGTGATCACCAGTACGGGCGGGCCCGCGCCTGGCTGCGTCCCCGCGGCGTGGCCCGGCCGATGGCGGAGGAACTCTTCACCACCGCGCCCGCCCGTGTGATCGACAAGCGGGACAAGAACTTCGAGAAGCAGTGGCAGGCGCACCTCGCGGACGCCTCCGCGCAGCTGCCCCTCACCTGACCACCCCTCCCCCATCACGGTCTCGTCCGGAAGGACTCCCTCATGCATGCCCGCATGCCCCCGCGCCCTGCCCATCTCCCGCCTTGTACGCGCCGTGCTGTACCTGGCAACGCCCTCCGGTCCTGAGGTCCGGGCCGTCATGCAGGCCGGTCTGCTCGGCTGCATGACGACACCGGCCCAGGGCAACCTGATCCCGGCCGGCGCCCGGTACGCCTGCGACAACGGCAAGTTCGGCAAGGGGTGGCCCGGCGCCGGCGCCTGGTTCGCATGGCTCACCGCCACCGTCCAGCGCTACGGGCCCGACCTCTGTCTGTGGGCTGTGGCCCCCGACGTCCCCATGGACGCCGCGGCCACGCTCGCCGAATCCCTGCCCTGGCTGGGACGCATCAGCTCGCTCGGGATTCCGGTCGCCTTCGCCGCCCAGGACGGCAGCGAACAGGACGGCCTCATCCCCTGGGACGCGATCGACGTGCTGTTCCTCGCAGGCTCCACCGAGTGGAAAACCTCACCGGCCGTCCACCGCCTGGCCCAGCAGGCCCGCGACCGCGGCCTGGCCGTCCACATGGGCCGGGTCAACTCCCGCCGCCGGCTGCGCATCGCGCAGGCCTTCGGCTGCACCACTGCCGACGGCACCTACCTCGCCTTCGGCCCCGACACCAACCTGCCCCGCCTCCTGGCGTGGGTGCACGAACTTCACACCACGCCCACCCTGTTCGGAGACCTGACGTGACCCCCTCGACCGCCGCGGGCGCACCCCTCACCGGGAGTTCTCGCCCCGGTCCCGCCTGCCCCCGCCTTGCCGGTGAGCGGCGGGCATGTTTGGGCCCGCGTCCCCTCGACACCGGTCACACGCGGCAGGTCACCTGGGCTCGGAATCGGTGATCAGGCTGTTCAGGTCATGGAAGACCTCTTCCACGTCGACGCGGAGGGCGTCAGCCAGGGCGAACACCTTGTCCACGGACACGTTGCGCCGGCCGCCCTCCACTCCCACGTAGAAGACGCGGTTCATTCCGGCGGCCAGCGCCAGCTGGGCCTGGGACAGGCCCGCGCGGCCGCGCAGCTCCTTCAACCGCCTGCCAAGAGCCTGCCGGCGCGCCAGAACGGCGGGGTCGGCGGGGTCCGCTGGCTCGTTCGGCATGAGCAAACGGTATCCGACACAAGGGGTGTCGCCTATACGCGACACCGGGTGTAGCTTATAAGCGACATTGAAGTTGTTTCGCTCTGCCCAGCCCTCACCTCAATTCCTCATCAGGGGTCATCGCGACGGCCCTCGATCAGCTGTCGAACGGTGAACACCCCTGATGTCACGCCGACGGGCGCTCACACGCACGCCCTGCACGAACCGACCCGAACCGGAGGAAGACCGTGGCTCTCCCGCCGCCGACCGACGAACAATGCATCAAGCTGTCCACCTTGCTGGGCGACGTCGAGCCTGCCCCTGACAGCCTGGTCCACCAGCTGGCACGGACCGTGTACGCCTGCATGAACCTTGACGACCACCCGACCCTTCACGGCCTGAGCCTCACCGTGCTCATGGGCGAGGAAATGGGGCCCGTCCTGCGCCGTCTGCTGGACGCCGAGGCCGCGGTCGAGCGCCTCACCGCGGAGCTCGGCACGCTCCGCCGTGCCGCAGCCGGCAGCATCGGTGCCGCCGTGCGCAGCGTCCATCAGCGCGGCCATGAGGTCGACCTGCCGATGCCGCTCCTGGAATTCCTCACCGGCGCCGCCGAGAGCGCCGCCCTGGCCGACCCGGGCGCCCTGCCTCGGGACGGGTTCGAGGTGGTCATCTCCCGCTCCGGTGGCAGTCACACGATCGCGGAGGAGGTCCGCTGCATTCGGTGTGGCGGTATCACCACGCAAGGGGGGTTCGACGGACAGGGCTGGACCCTTGAGCGCCTGGACCGGCTGGCCGACCGGCACCGGTGCCTTCTCAGGGTCACCGTCGACGCCGCGCTGGACGAGATCCAGGACTGCACGTGTGTGGAGTTCTGCAACGAGGACCCGAAGACGGCGTGCAGCCTCTCCGGGCGCCGCCATGTGCACCCTGCCGGTCAGGGAAGCGGGTTCGGGCCGTGCCCTGTTCATCCCGACGCCCCCGGCGACATCTGATTCACCCGTGCACCCGAGGCAGGGGCGCGGCCTGCTCTCTCGCAGGCCGCTCTCCGCACCGGCCGGTGAACGGCACCACCTACCGACGGGCTGCCGCTCCCATCCTGTCCCGCCAGGCGATCTCCATGGGCACTTCCGCCCGCGTCGACCCGCCCGCGGCAGTGCAGCCACGAGCCCAGCGTCGCGCGGGTGGCCAGCGAGCCGGACCCCACAACACGGCGCGCGAGGCGCCCGTTCGCAGCTCTGCACCGGGCCATTCCTCGCTTCACTTCCCGTCCCTTGACTGAAGATCAGGAGTTCGATCGTGCTCGTCACTCTGACCGATCTGTTCTGTGGCGCCGGCGGCTCGACCTGCGGCGCCCTGCTCGTCCCCGGCGTTCGGGTGGTGATGGCTGCCAACCACTCCCGGCACGCCATCAACACCCACCAGCACAACCACCCGACCACCGACCACGACTGTGCCGACATCTCGCAGGTCGTGCCGACCCGCTACCCGCGCACCGACATCCTGTGGGGCTCCCCGGAGTGCACACACCAGACCCGGGCCAGCGGCCGCAAGCGCGGCCACGGAGAGTTCAGCGGCGGCCTGTTCTCCACCGACGGCACCGACGAGGCCGCCATCCGCTCCCGGGCCACCATGCACGACATAGCCCGCTTCGCCGAGCACCACCGCTACCGAGCGATCATCGTTGAGAACGTGCCCGACGCCCGCTGGTGGGGGCCCGAGGAGGCGCCCGGGTTCGCCTTCGACAACTGGGTGCGCAGCGTGGCCCTGTGGGGCCCCTACGAGTACCGGATCATCTACCTAGACTCCGCGCACGCCCAGGCCGCCGGACCCGGCTCACGCTCGCGCCGGCCACGTATGTACGTCGTCTTCTGGCGCAAGGGCGACCGCAAGCCGGACTTCGACAAGTGGCTGCGCCCGTATGGCATCTGCTCACGGCACGGCTGGGTCCGTCTCATCCAGGTGTTCAAGCGGACCAGGGTGTGCAGCCCGGAGCGACCGTGGGGTGTCTACGGCATCAAGAACGGCCAGTACTGGTACCGGTGCCCCGACCGCCGGTGCAGCACCACGCCCGTCGAACCGCAGGTGCGGGGCGCTGCCGAGGCGATCGACTTCACGCTGCCCGCGCGGACCATCGCGGAGCGGAACAGGCCGCTCGCCCCCAACACCATGCGCAAGATCCGCGACGGATGGGACACGTACCGGCAGCTTCATGGCGGGGGCGCGCTGATCGAGCCGTACATGATCGAGCTGCACGGAGGCGGGTCGAAGCACCGGCCAGCAACCCGCCCCATGTCGACGCTCACGGCCGGAGGCCTCAACCACGGAGTCGTCTTCGCCGATCCGGCAGCGCACGCCCTGCTGCCGTACTACGGAAACAGCTCCGCACAGCCGGTCACCGCCCCCATGCCCACCCTCACCACCCGAGACCGACACGGGCTGATCGGCTACGCCGCCAGCCTGGAAGAGTGCCGCTACCGGATGATCCGGCCCCGCGAGGCAGCCCGGGCCATGGAGTTCCCCGAGGAATTCGTCTTCCTCGGCGACCGTGAGCAGACGATCGAGATGATCGGCAACGCCGTCACCATCAACGCCGGCCGCGACCTGGTCGGCATGGTCGTGGAAGCCCTGACGGGCCAGGACATCGACCTCCCTACCCGGAGCGGACCCGTCCTGGCGGTCCCGTCGGGCGGGGAGGCAGCGTGAGCTCCTCGACTCACCTGCTGCCGTTCGAGCACACGCCGGAGGTGCCGACGGTGTCTCCTTGGTGTCAGCGGTGGCGCGAGGGAAGGCACTCCTGGCGGCATCTGCGGGACGGCGGGTTTGACGCCCGGCGCTACCGGGTCGACGTCGTCCCTGAATCGGTGGCCAAGCCTTTCGTCCTCACCCACCACTACTCCCACTCCTACCCGGCAGCGAAAGTCCAACTGGGCCTGTTCGACGTCTCCGGACGGGCACGGCGCCTCACCGGCGTCGCCGTTTTCGGAGTGCCGGTCAGCAGTGCCGTCCTGACCAAACCGTTCCCTGACCTGGAGCCCTTCACCCAATCCGTCGAGTGCTCCCGGTTCGTGCTCCTCGATGAGTGCCCCGGCAATTCGGAGAGCTGGTTCCTCGCGCGCTGCTACGCCGCACTGCTCGAGGACGGCGTGCGGGGCGTCGTCTCCTTCGCCGATCCCGTCCCCAGGCGCACCGCCTCCGGCATCCTGGTGATGCCCGGACACGTCGGGACGATCTACGCCGCCACGAACGCCATCTACGCCGGCCGAGCCACCCCCGGACCGTGAAACTCCTGCCCGACGGCACGGTCTTCAACTCCCGCACCGCACAGAAGATCCGCCGCCAGGAACCCGGCCACGGGTACGCCCAGGAACAGCTCATCGCGCTCGGAGCTCCGCGGCCGCGGCCCGGCGCCGACCCCGCTCTTTGGCTGCGCGAGGCCCTGGCCGCGGTCGGCACCCGCAACGTCCGTCACCGCGGCGCCCACCGCTGGCTTTTCCGCCTCGGCCGCACCGCCTACGAACGCGAGCAGATCCGGCTCGGTCTGTCGGCACAACGTCCCCACCCCAAACAGCCCGACCTCGAGCACGTCGCTTCCTGAATGCCTTTGGGCGCAGTCCCTGGGGCCCGCCTCCGCACATCCCACCTCACCGCCCCCCGTTGGCGGACCGCCTGGAAGGCATACTGAGTGTTATGGCCACCGTCACTGAGCTCCTCCTGCAGCTCGCCGCCGAGTCCGCAACGTCTGCGGATGCACGGTTGCGGCGGCTGCTGTACGAGGGCAACGCTCTCTACCACCAGGGGCTTGAGGAGATGCGCAGCGAGCTCGCGGATCGCTCTCGCGGGGTGTCCACCAGGCAGCTGTGCCTGGACAGCGAGGAGGCGGGCTTTCCCGGTGCCGAGAACCGGGAGGAGGCGTTGAGTCGGCTGGCTCTGGCCTCGTGGCAGCACACGCCGGGCGCGATGGCGTTCGACGAACTGGCCGCGCACGCTGCGCGCCAGGGGGTCTGCCTCCTCGCTGAGAGGTACTGACCCGGCGCAATCGTCGAGAATGATGGCGCCAGCCGCTGGACACCCCTCCGAAATTGCTGCCATTATGGGTTTTGGGTCGGAGGGGCCGGCCCGTCTCGCTCAGAACGGATGCGACCACCATGGCCGGCAAGCCGAAGAAGCAGGACCCCGTCGACTCCAAGGAGCTCGCCGCGGAACTCGGTCTCAGCGTCGGTCGCATCAACTCGCTGTACGCCGAGCGCGAGAAGAACGACTTCCCTGCCCATGTCGACCAGCGCGGCCGCGCACGGCTGTGGGATCTGACCGAAGTCCGCGATTGGTACGAAAGCAGGGAGCCCTCACGCCTGCAGCAGCTTTCGCTCGCTGGCGGGGATCCGGACGAGCTCCTGAACGCCGCGCAGGTCGCGAGGGAACTGGGGTACAAGAACCGCAGCCAGATCACCACCTACCTGATCGAGCACCCCGGCTACTTCCCGGAGCCCGACGAGGTCGAGGATCTCGGCACCTACAGGCGGCAGAAGTGGCGACGCCGAACCATCGCCGACTGGCGCGCCAGTCGGCCGGGCAAGGGCAAGCGGACAGGAGCGACGCGGCAGGCGCCGGCACTGCCCGACGTGCCGGCCGACGGCGACCCTGACGAACTGCTGGCAGGAACACAGGCCGCGGCTCTCCTCGGCTTCAAGAGTCTCAACTCCTTCAGCAGTTCCCTCTCCCAGGGCAATCTGCCGCTGCTGGAGGAAACCGACGGGCTCTCCGACCGCGGCAAGCGGGCATGGACGCGCCGGCGCATCCTCGAGCAGAAGGCGCAGCGCGGCTGACGGGGCAGGTATGTACACCGCCTCCACAATCGCGGTTTTCGGGTATGGGGCTCGTTGTCCTCGCTTGGGCCCGGAGACTGCACGATGGCTGGTATGACGCGGCTCGCCACCACGTCCCGCGCTGGGCTTCAACCCCGGCGCGAGCCAGCCGTCACTCACGGAGCCCCGCCCAACTGGGCGGGGCTCCACCTGTTGAGCATGCGACTCCTTGGAGGAGGCAGCGCCAGAGAGGCCACCGAGCCAGCCAGGCGAGCGGCTCCCTCACTGCTTAGCTGTTCGCTGGGGCCGCCCGGCGGCCCCAGGGGCGATCATCGCCTCCAGGAGTCGTGAGGGTCGCGTTCGGGCATGCGGCTGGGATGGGCGAGTTGGCCGGTCGCCGCTCGGGCGAGCCAGTCGGCCCACCGGCTGATGAACTCGTCCAGGCATCCGAGGACAAGCGGAGTGAAGGGCCAGGCCACCTGAAACATGGCCATCTCTCGGCTGACGGCAGCAAGTGATTCCCGGTGCGGGTCGCGTGTAAAGGGCTCCGTGGTTCCGGTGACGTGCCGCAGCGCGGAGTTCATGAAGGCGGTCTCGAACCACTGGTACTGGCCTTCCGTCTGCGCGTCGGCGTACCAGAGGGAGTGACTACGGCCCTCGTATCCGTGGTAATTGGCGCGGGTCTTCAGGGAGAGGGTGGCGGACGCGATGACGTCGAACGGCGCCGGATTTCGCGTCAAGGTGGGCCAGTCCTTGGGGTCGGTCTCCTTCGGCCCGGACAAGGTCAATTGGGCGTCGTTGATCCGGACGGTCCAGCCTCCCTGGTTGCCCCTGCGGACCTCCGCGCTGGGGGCGGCGGTCGTAAGGGTCGTGAGGAAGGCATCGGCGATGAAAGAGAAGGACGTCGTCGCGGCCTCGAACAGGATCCTACGGCGGCCGGCCTCAGTGGCGTGCTCCGAAGCCAAGCGGTCATCTTCGGCTTGGCGCGCGACCGCGCCCTGGTTGGCCTGTGCGAGCGCGGCCAGCCCGCCGGAGAGCGGGGCCGCTGAGATCTGCCCCAACCGGGCAAGGACGTTACCGGGCGCCGGGCGGCCCTGCGGGGCCCGGAAGAGACACTCGGTGATCAGCGCCGCCAGGAGGGGTGGAGCGGTGGTGAGGGGTGGCGCGACTCCGTGCAGGTGCTGATCTTGGTAGTCGTACTCGTACGGTCCCGTGAAGGGCGGGGTGCCCTGCAGAAGTTCGTACGCCAGAATGCCCAGGGCGTAGATGTCGCTGGCGCTGGTGGCCCGCTGGTTGTTCCAGCGTTCGGGGGCCATGTACGCGAAGGTGCCCGCGAGTTTGAAGGTGCGCTGCGCGGTGGTGGCTTCGGCATAGCGGGCGATGCCGAAGTCGGCGACGCACCAGCGGCCACCGAGCAGCAGGATGTTCTCCGGCTTGAGGTCTCGATGAACGACCTCGCGGTCCTTGAGGTCGGCGAGTGCTTCGGCGACGTCGGAGAGGACGGCGACCACCTCGTTGAGAGGCAGTCGGCCGTGCTCCTGGAGGTGGTCGCGCAGGGACTTCTCCGCGCGGGGCATCACCAGCACCCATTGGTCTTCGCGCTCACCACTGTCGATGACCGGCACCACGTTGCGGACGCCATCCAGGTCGGTGAAGAGCATCTCGCGCTCTGCGCCCGGCGCCTTGGGCACGAGCTTCACCGCCGCCTTCTCGCCAGCGATGTTCTCAGCCTCGAACACGGAGCCGAAGCCGCCGTCCCCGATGCGGGCGCCGACGGCCCACTCCTCGTTCAGTGCCAGTCTCATGGTGCGTGTTGTCTCCATCGTCAACAACTGTCCCGTGAAGGCGGCTTCGCCCTGCTTCCATAGTCTCAGCCATCCCTGACACCGGCGGGTCCCTGTTGTCCCGAGCGCCCCGAGGCAGGCCGCCCACCTGGCCCAGGACGGGGAACCGACGAAATGCGGCTCCTTGAGTGACGGAATGCGTGTTCGTAGCCATCAGCACGGCGGTCGCAGCTTGGGCATGCGAGGATCGCTGGTTGTGGCAGAGGTGTTCACGGTAAAGCTTGAAGTGGGATCACGGGCTCCCGTTCACGTCGTGGCTGGGTTGGTCGCAGACTTCAACGTGGTTACTCAGGGCGCGCTCGAAGTTGCGACCCATGTGGCGGAGGCAGAAGCCGACGCTCACATGGTGCGGCTCGTACGAGAAGGCGGAGTCACTGCTCTTGTGCAGGAAGCTCGCCGGAGAGAGCTCCCAGTCGCAGTGCAGGCAGAGGGGCGCGATCTCGAGCTCCTTGAGCATGATCTACAGGAGTGGCTGTATGGCCCTCCTGACCGTGGCTCACGTTCGCTGTACTGGCTCCTGCTCGGTCCAAGCCAGCGCTACGACCCACTGCCAAGTCTCGTGGGGCAGTTGCGTTCAGGCGAGATGGCGCGGCGCATCCCCGACGTGCCGTACCGATTCGGATCCATCAGGTACAGCAACCCGTTCGTAGTGGAGATCATCACTGCTCTCGGCGGCGCGGCGGGGCTGGCCGCAATTCTCGGAATCATCCGAGACTGGAGCCCGCGGCGTCGTCGGCAGCAGCTTGAGAACGAAGATCTGCAAGACGCGAACTGGTTCAAAGCGCAGCTGCGTCGCGCATACCTGAAAGCGGTCGAACGGGGGGAGGCACCCCCCCTGCCCCCGCCGACCTGGACAGACTCAGCTCTGCCGACTTGGCCTTGGCCGTCGACCGTCTAGCAAATCGGGAATTGGAGGTACAACACTCCAGCACTCCCGATGAGTGATAACCCGGGGACCCCACCCCGAGATGTCGTCAGCCGGGAAATCGCTTACGCGACCACGGGATCTCCACAGAGGGCACCGGGTAACCATGCAGGTCACAGAGTTTCGTCGGTGACCCAGGACGACGCCGCCCACCAGCGGTCCGGCTGTCAGCTGCCGTCGTGGGCGACGTGCCGGCCAACAGCGGTCCAGACCGGCTCGGCCGGCTCTTCGGGCACGGCGCCGGTGAGGCCGTCCAGGTGCTGGACGGCCTCATGGGTGATGTAGCGGTCAGGGTCGGGGGACTGCAGGTAGCGGCACAGCAGGTCGGGGTCGAGGTCCTGGCGCTGGAGATAGGCGGCGAGGGTACCGACCAGGAGGTGGTTGTGGGCGAGGGCGTCGGTCAGGGGGTACAGGACCAGGCGCTGCCACTCGGTCATGCTGACGCCGTGCAGGCTCTGCAGGTGCTGGGCGCGGGCGAGGTAGGCGTTGATGCGACGGCAGTGATAGTTCACCAGCGCCAGCAGCTCCGGTGGCACCTCCTCGCCCACCGGGCGCGGGGCGGGCTCGACCGCGCAGGGTGCGGGCACGGGCGGCAGGGCGTCACGGATCTGCTGCAGGCCCGCGTCCTGCTGCGGACCGCGGGGGATCTCGCTGCGCCGCTGCGGTCGCTTACGCGGGTAGGTGGAGGTCATGGCCGTGCCGTCCTCGCGGCCGGGCCCACGATCCGGCGCCTGACGGGTGGCGTGGCCACACGGGCGGGGCGCTGTGAGTGACGCGGCGCGTCTGGGGCCTACCTGTCCGCGTCAGTCGTGGGCTGATGCAGCACTCGGCCGGGCACCGTCACAGCGCGAATAAGGAGCGGCACCAGCCAGGACAACGACGGTCGTCCTGCCCAGGTCACGGCCCGGCGGCCGGCCGGCCGGGGCCCGGTTGCTCAGCGGCGTGCGAAGGCCGTGGGCTGGATGCTCTTGCGGGCAGGTGCACCGTCTCGGCTAGGACCTGTCTCTTTGACTTCGCGCTGATCGCGCTACGTGCGAGGGTGAGGACCATGCCGCAGCTTGGTCACCGCCTCCGGGCCTTCAAATTCAGGTTCGGGCTTGTCCCGACGAGCTTCGCCGCATGCCTTGAGACAGGTGGCTCGGCTCTGGAGCACGCCATGGCGGATAAGGCGACGCTCTGTGGCATTCCTCAGCGCCAGGTGACGGTCTATCGGCACCTGTTCGCGGCGAGGAGGTCCGGGAGGTGCTCAGACTGCCGGGCGAGGGCAGCCGAGGCATCGTCCAGGCCCTGAGTCAGCCTGGGCGGCGGGCACGGGATGGGTGAGCCAGGTGACCACCTCGCCGGTCAGGTGCTGGAGCCGGTCGAGGGTCTGCGGCGTTCGTGCCCGCTGCCGAGCAGGTAGGGGCCGAGCGGGCTCTTCGCGCGACCGCGATCGTGCTCCGTTGCAGGAGGCCCGCTCAGGCAGGCGCGGATCGCGGCCACCTGGTCGACGAGCTGGACCATCAGTCGCTCGCGGAGAATGAGCGCCCCGGAGACAACGCGGGTGTCGTGCTCCTGCAAGAGGTTGGCGGCATCCCACAGCATGTGCTGCCCGACCTGCGCCGAGCGCCGCAGCTCGTAGCAGTCGCTGCCGTCGGCAGCCTGGTCAAGGAAGCTCTGCATGCTGGTGAGGCGGTGCAGGTAGCGGACGGATGCCTCGCCGTCGACGGTGCGGACGTGCTGCCTGGCTCGAGCGTCCAGTGGCGCGGGCAGGCACTCGGTCAGAAGCGGTGCGAGCAGCATGGCCGGCCACACCACTTCCCAGGGAAGGCCGTGGCGCAAGGCGAACAGGCAGGCGGCCAGGCAGGCGAGCGCGGTGATGGCCGTGCAGGCTCGTAAAGATCCGGGGATGCAGGGCGCAACCGCGATCCGGTGGGCGGGGTGGCGGGTCAGCCAGCGCAGGGCCAGGCGCTGGCAGCGGGTCGCCGTGGGGGTAAGGATCCCGACGTACAGCGGGAGGTCGGGAAGGCTGCCGTCGGCGGGGACGGGCCAGGCGAGCCAGCCCCATCGTGAGGACTCGTGCACCAGCGCGGGCCGGTAGTCGGGCGAGTGGTCGCGGACGTGGCCGCTCGTGCGCAGGGCTCGTGAGCGTTCGACCTCCCACCGGCCCGGGTCGTGCAGGAAGGGGCGCCGGTGCTCCGGGAATGCGGATGTGATCTTGCGGCTGTCCGTCACTGCGTCGTCCTTCCTTGGCCAGTCAGGTGGAGGTGCACGTCGCGCAGCGCCCGTCGCCGTCGGGGTGGGCGCGCCTGCGGGTGGGGCCCGGGCAGGTGCGGCACAGGGGCCAGTCGAGGCAGGCGGGGCAGAGGTCTTGGCCGTCGGCTCTGCCGGGCCGCCCGCAGCCGGCGCACTCGGTCAGTGCTCTGAAGGTGAGGGCTTGGCTGACCGTTCGCGGCTGGTGGGATGCCTGGTCGGTGTCCAGCTGTCCGAGCGTGGGCGCGGTCGCTGTCCAGGCTGATGGTGGCGGGAGGGCTGCGGCGGCTCGGATCCGGGCGCTCACGATGGCGCCCACCGAGGTGTGGATGTCGTCGGGCAGTGGCCGGCCGACGATGACCTGCTCGATTCGGGAGGGGCTCCAGCCCGCGTCGAGCATCTGGGTCACTGTCGCTCCCTGGTCGGCGAGGGTCGGGCCGGTGAGGAGGTAGGCAGAGTGCCGTGCTCCGATCGACAGCAGTACGGCGACGCCCGGTGGGAGCTGGCTGCGGCTGGGCTGTTCGTCTCGGGGCGCGGGGTTGGGTGTGTCCTCGCGCGTGCTCGCGCGCGCGTTAGGGGCGGAGGGACGGACGGATCTGGTGTTCTGCTCGGTGGTCTTCTTGCTCCTGGTCTTCTTAGGGGCACTGCCGCCCAGTGGTGGATGGTCCTGTGGTGGATTTCCCGATCCTGGTGGTGGCCTGCGGGTTTTCTGCCGGGTTGGCGGCGTGGGGGATGCGGTCTCGCCGACGAGGTCGGAGAGGTGGGCGGGCATATCGGTGATCGCGTAAACGGCCTCGGCGAGGGTGCCGTCCTCGCGGCGTGTTCGCTCCCGGGTGAGGTAGCCGAAGCGTTCCAGCTCCTTCAGCCCGGTGGACACCGCGGTGGTCCCCTCGGTGCCGCTGCGCGCGAGCATCGTTACCGTGACCCGCCAGCCGTCCTGGTGGGTGGAGATGAGCCCGAACAGGCCTTTGGCCTTGAAGGAGATCCGCGGGTCGCGAAAGAGCGCGTTGGAGATCTGGGTGAACCGGTCCCCCGCCATCGCACCGCGCCTGATTCCGGCGCCGAACCCTTTCATCAGGCACCCCCGGCGCAACGGTCCGGGACTCGCCGGGCGGCAGGCGGCAGCCGGCCTGCGCAGAGGACGTGCCGTACTGCGACGTTCAGTTGGGTTGCTGAGTGGGCGAAGTCCATGTCGCGATCTCAGCCCGCAGGCCCCACCGATCTGGCACCTGCCAGACCCACATGCGCATCACGATCCGGCGACAGCAGCAGTGGTGGACAGGAAGACCCTCCCGTGGCGGCGCGACTCAGCCGTGCGCACTGGCCGCGCGTCAGCCTGCCTGAGAGTTGCGCAGTGAGAAGTCGAGACGCACCGGAATTGCGCACCGTACCCGTTGCGCGGGCCGTGATGCCGACCCGTGCGCAACACGGCGACCGCATATCCGGCAGTTGCGCAGTGGGCCGTCTACGGGTGTTGCCTTGGTTGCGCAGCCGGTGGATCCGAGGGCGTCCATCGCGGTCGACTCACTCTCTCAGGGCTCTGATCGCTTGCGTCTGGGCGAGGAGTGGTGGGGGTTTTGGTGGGGCCCCACCAAAACCCCCACCGGTGCTTCGTACCGCGTTCGTGATCGTGGTCGGGGCTTGATGGTCGGCAGTTCGGTGGGGGGCGACCGCTTGTCTCAGGTCAGCACCGAATCTGTTCTGACCTGGGAGTGTTCGAGATGGCATCAACGAGCCAGCCACGCGGGGGGCAGGGCCCGTCGTCGGTGGCGGGCATTTCGCTGCGTCGCATGCACCGCAACGTCCGCATCGGCCGGGCGGGGGTGTGGGCGGCTGTAGCCAGCGGTCCGGTCGCCCTCGCCATCGCACTGATGCCCACCTCAGCCGCGGTACCGGCGGCGGCTTCCAAGCCCGTCCCGCAGGCGGCTGCGCAACCGGCACAAGACCCGTCCGGCTACGCGGAGCTGTTCGTGTCGTCGTGGCTGCGCAGCAATGCGCGAGACGAGCAATCTGCGCAGTCCCGCCGCGCACGGGTGCTGGCTCCGGACGTTGCGCTGCCCGAGCCGGCTGCCGCTGTGCAACTGCGCCTGGAGGGGGTGTGGGCGGTGCGCAGCGTGCAGCACGGCCGCGCCTGGGTGGTGACGGTGGCTGCGCAGTACGCGAACGCGGATGTGCGCTACCTCGCGGTGGAGATCAACTCCACTGCTGGGGGCGGGACGTTCACGGTCGCTGGTACCCCGGCTGTGGTGGCCGGTCCGGCAGCCGGTACGGCTTCGGGCTCTCACTTCCGCGTGAGTGTTCCTTCCGGTCCTTTGGCGTCGACCGCGGCTGAGTTCCTGCGGACGTACCTGACGGGGGCCGGGGAGGTCGAGCGTTATCTCGCGCCGGGAACGTCGCTGAGGGGGCTCGAGACGGGTGCCTTCACCTTCGTCGAGGTGGAGGAGGTCATGGCTGCGGATCAGGCTGCGGCAGCCGCGAAGGTGCCCTCCGACCGGACGCGGGTGCGCCTTGAGGTGTCGGTCACCGCTCGCACCGAGGACGGCGGGAGGTGGCCGCTCAGGTACGCGATGACGCTGGCCGTGCGTGATGGACGGTGGGAGATCGCGTCCATGGACTCCGGCGCTGGCTCGACGACGGGGGGTGCCCGATGAAGACAGCGCACTCGCTGATGATGGCCGGGCCCCTGCGGGACTTGGGGAACTCCTGGATCGACATGCTGCAGAACTGGGTGACGCGGGGCCTTCCGGTGGTGCTGCTGACGATCGTGGTCGTGTACGCGCTGCAGCGGTTCTCGTTGAAGGCGGCGATCGGGGCGCTGCTGCTGATGGTGATCGCGCTGGGCATCTACCTGGCCCGCAACACCTTGGCGGGGATGGTCCAGGACGAGGTCGACCATCCGAAGTCGGCGCCGGCCTCAGTGGTGCAGCCCTGGTCTGACCCCGGCGTGGTTCCGGCCCTGGCTTCCGGGAGCACGCTGTGAAAACGGTCGCGGACACGGAGCGGGTGAGCCGGTACTACACGAGAGCTCGTCGCCATCCCTGGGTGCTGGGCAAGGTCGGCGACTTCAAGCTGCTGCTCGGCCCGTACACGCCCGCGCAGATCGTCGTCGGGGCTGTGGGCGCGGTGCTGCTGGGAGCGACGACCTCGTGGTGGCTGTGGATGGGGCCGCTCCCGCTCATCGCGTGGGTGGCAGCGATCTGGCTGGTGCGTAGTCCGCGCATCGCCGGGCGGGCGCCGTTTTCGGCGGCTGTGGGATGGCTGTCTTTGGCGGCGCAGCCCGCGCCGGGGCGGCTGAACGGGCGGGCGGCCCGGGACGCCCGCCCCACCGCCCTGCACGGCGGGTTCGGCATCGAGGTCCTCGAGCCTGCTGTCCCCGGTCCTGCCCGCACGGTCGCCCGCGTCCGTGAGGAGCGGCGTGTGCGTGCGCCGCGGCGGGTGGCCCGCCGTCCGGTGCCGGTGACCGTGGTGCGCCAGCCGGCCCGCACGGCAGTGGAGCGGCTGCTGGTCCAGGCGGCGGCCCGTCATGAGGGGGGATCACTGTGAGGGTGCCGATCCGGCACATCGCCGGTCATCTGGTGTGGACGTCGCACGGCACGGTGTGGGCGCTGTACCGGCTGCATCCGGGCCCCGGTGGGGACGGCCTGCACACCGAGTCGGTGCAGGGCGCCTATCTGCCGGCGCAGGTGCGAGACGAACTCATTGCGCAGGCTGCGCACTTGGTGCGGTCCTTGGCGCTGGCCGGCTCGCCTCGCCTGTACGGGTTGTGTGCGCAGGTTGATGCCGGTGAGGTCGCCCTGAAGATGCTGAAGGGCGCGACCGCGTCGGCGGCTCCGGCCTCGTCGTCGGGTCTGCACCCGTGGGTGGAGGTCGCGGATGCTGCGCTCGATCTTCTGGGCGACCAGGAGATGCATCACCGGACGTTGTGGCTTGCCGTCCCGTTGGCCGCCGAGCGGGGCAGCATGCAGGTTTCTGCGGCCGTCGGCGCGTTGTGGGCCGAGCTGTCCGCCTCGCTGGGGGTGAAGCCTGCCGCGGTGACCCGCCGCGACGTGTCCGCCTACCAGCAACGGGCGGAGCAGGTCGAGCACCAGCTGACGGGGTCGGTGGCGTTCCGGGCAGCGACGCCTGCGGAAGTCGTGTGGATGGTGCAGCACGTGCTGTGCCGGGGCCTCGATGAGCCGCTGCTGTCTCAGGCCACGGCCAGCAGCCTGTACGGCGGGCAGGTGCGGGGCGAGTTCCTGCAGTCCCCCAGCTACGCGGATCTCGGTCAGGTGCGGTTGCTGGAGGGCGGTACGGACGGGCAGCTGGCCCTGGCGCAGGACCAGGTGGACGAGGACGCGGTGAAGGATGGTCGCCGTCCGCGCGGTGGCTGGGGGGCGAGGGGCCCGTGGTGGCGGCGCGGTGACAGCTCGCCGCTGGTGCGCCGCTGGCTGCAGGTGGAGACCGAGCAGGGAGTCGGCTACCAGGCGCATCTGGCGCTGGCAGAGTGCCCTCCGGCGGTGAGTGTGGAGTCCGCCGATCTGTTCGCGCAGTTGGAGTCGCTGGAGTTCCCGGTGGACTTCTGCGTCGACCTGACCATCGTTTCCGCGGACAAGGCGCGGCGTCAGGTGCAGCGCAAGAAGACCGAGCTGGTCGACCAGTCGGACCAGTACGAGGCGCGGCCCACCGGCATGCCGGCGTCGTTACTCAGTGCGGCCCGTGACCTGGGGGATCTGGATGCCCGGCTGGCTCGCACAAGTGTCGAGGTGGAGGTCCAGTCCGTGACGACGCTGACGGTGTGGGGGCCCGATCCTGCGGTGTGTGACGGTCGGGCGCGGGCGCTGGCCTCGGTGCTGGCGATGGCTGACTACCGGGCGGTTCGCCCCGCCGGGATGCAGGAGGCCTTGTTCACGCTCGGTCTTCCGGCCGCCCCGCGGCCGCCTGCGGTGCGTGAGTTTGTCCAGCACCAGGTGTCGGAGGACTGGGCGATGCTGGCGCCGCTGACCTTGAGCGAGTGCGGTGACCCGGACGGGATGCTTTTGGGCGTCGATCTGGACTGCGGGACCACCCGGCCGGTCCTGTTGAACGTCGCTGACGCGCCGAAGGCCGATGCTTCGGCGTCGCTCGCCGTCGTAGCGGACCCGGGCGCGGGCAAGAGTGTGATGCAGAAGCTGGTGACGCAGGCCGTCGTGGACCGCGGGGGCCGGGCGATCTGTATCGACCGGACCCCCCTGCGGGAGTGGGCGACCTTCGCACGCAGTGCGGCGCCGGGCCGCTGCCAGGTCATCGACGCGGCGGCCGCGGGGCTGTCCATCGATCCGCTGCGGATGTTCCCCGGGCGGGCGCAGGGCACCCACTACGCGCTCAGCTACCTCACGCTGCAGTTGGGCATCGGACCGATGACCGTGGCCGGCGGGATGCTGCACCGGGCGGTGGAGCTGGCCGCCGTGAGCTCCCGCCCCTCGATGCAGCAAGTCATCCTCGAGCTGGAGGAGATGGCGGCCACCGCGGAGGGCCCTCGCAAGGATGCCGCGGCCACCCTCGTGGATCTGCTGCGGATCGTCGCGTCCACTCCGCTGGCCGCGATGGTCTTCGATCCGGACCTTGAGCCGGTACAGCTGGGCGACGACGCCCGGGCCGATTTGATCGTCATCACGACCGCGGGCCTCACCCTGCCTCCGCGGGAGGCGCTGGCCAATCCGGAGGTGCTGAAGCAGCAGCCGCTGGAGGCCCTGATCGGCCGGGCGGTGCTCTATCTGATTGCCGCGATCTCCCGGCAGACGGCCTTTGAGGATGTGTCCCGGTTCTGCGCCATCGCCATGGATGAGCTGTGGTGGCTCTCCAGCTCATCGGAGGGCGAAGCTTTGATCGGTGAGGTGCTGCACGACGGCCGCAAGCACTTCGCCGGCCTCATCGCCGGCGCCCAGGACGCTCTGGAACTAGGCAAGGACCGGGGGCTGTTCGCCTACCGCGTGTGCGGGCGCACCAGTGACCGGGAGCGTGCCCGGCGGGCGCTGGAGTTCGTGGGGCAGCCCGCCAACGAGGACATGCTGCGTCTGGTGACAACGGGGCTCTCCCCGGTCGGACACCGGGGCCGGGAGGGCGAGATGCTGCTGACCGCGCCCCGGATGAACACCTCCCGCGTCAAGGTCCTCATACCCCGCGTGCAGCGGCTGGCCGCCGGGGTGACGACCACACCCGGGGACCGGCCGGAAGACGCTTCTCCAGCGGCCGGTGCGGGGTCCGGCCGGGATGCGGCGGGTGCCCTGTGAGGTGGCGCCGGGGTGTGCGGGTGTGGGTGGTGTGCGGGTTCGTGCTGGTGGCCGGCCTCGTTGCGGGGACCTGGCTGCAGCCGTCACGGGAACAGGAGCCGTGTGCCTGGGTGGCTGGGCCTGCGCACGACTACTGCGTCCGCTCGGATGACGAGGTGCAGCCTGCGAAGCAGCCGGAGCCGTTCACGGCCGGTCAGGTCTGGACGCTCACCGGGACGGCGGGCGCTCTGGCCGGGTTGTTGGTGGCCCGGTCGGTGCGGGCTGGCCGTGCCCGGGGACGGGAGCGTAGTCAGTGATGCGCAGGCTGGATCGCGGGTCGCTGCGGACGGCGGGTTGCGCCGTCGTCGTGGCCGGGGTGTTCCTTCTCGTCAACGCTCAAGTCGCCTACGCCGCGGACGGTGGGGACGGGCTGCTGTCTCCGCTGAACGTGGACAGTTCCGAGGGCGCACCCATCGACGGCTACGAACTGTCGGCGCAGGGAGGCTCGGTCTTCGCGCTGAAGTCGAATGCGTACGCGTTCATCATGAGCGGCCTGTTCACGTTGGTGCGTCTGGTGGTCGGACTCGCGTGCTGGGCGATCGAGTTCGCGTTCCGGTTTCCGCTGATCAAGCTGCTCGCCGATCCTGCGCAAAGGGCTGCGGATTCCTACAACCACGCTGTTGTGGACACCCTGGGGCTCAAGGGTCTCCTCCTTGCGTGGGCGTTCGCCTTCGGGCTGGTGCTGTTCGTGCGGGGGAAGGTCAGCAAGGGCCTCGGGGAGATCATGCTGACGCTGGTGATCGCCGCGTTCGCCGCGAGCGTGTTTGTGCGCCCCGACTACTTGCTCGCTGAGAGCGGGCCGCTCGCGCAAAGTGAGCAGGCGGCAGCGCAGGTCGCGCAGGCCACCGTCGATTCTCACAACTGGGGCGGCAAGATCAGTTCGGGTGGGCCGTGCGACGACTTGGCGGGCAACGCCGAACTTCGGTGTCTTCAGCGCGACGACGACACGCCGCTGTCGTCGACCGAGGTGGCCCGCCCCATCCAGGATTCGATCACCAACGCCTTGATCGTCAAGGGGTACATGCTGCTGGAGTACGGGCGCGTCCTCGACCCGGGGAAGGCGTCCGACCGTCAGGCCTATGCGGTGCACCTCAAGTGGGTGATCGGCGGCTACAAGCCCGGCCCGGTTGCCAAGGACGAGAAGGCGGTGAAGGCGTGCGCGCGGATCCGCGGTCCGGCCAGGCCGTACTGCGAGCGTTCGTTCCGCGATCAAGCCTGGGAAGATCGAAAGCTGCCGGAGCTGACGCCGGGCGGGCAGTTGCTGGACAGCGCCACGCCCATCCTTGGCTCGGAGGACGCCCAGTTCGCTGCGTTCCTCGAAGACATGAAGAAGGCCGGGCCCGTCGGCAAGGCGTGCGCTGACTATGCGGCCGAGCCCACGGGATGGCGGGCGTCCGGAGCGCTCATGCTGCTGATCGCGGCGCTGCTGATCTGCGCCATCCCTTTGTCCGCTGCCGTCGTCCTGCTGGGAACGCAGGCCGCCGACGCGGCGGCCGCCGCGGTGGGCGGAGTGACGCTGGTGTGGGCCATGCTTCCCGGGCCCAGCCGGCAGGCGGTCTGGAAGTGGCTGGCTCTGCTGGCCATGAGCATCGCTCTCATGTTCGTCACCTGCATGTTCCTGCCGTTCTACGGAATCGGTATCGATGCCGTCTTCACCGACGGGCCCCAACTGCCGGCGGAGCGGCTTTTGGCCCTGGACATCCTCGGCATCGTCGGCGCGGCCGCCCATCGCCAGCTTCTGCGGTCCGTCACCACGTTCGGACACCGCCTGGCGATCCGCATGCGGTACGCCAAGGTGGGCGGAACTCATCTCCCGGGTGACACCTCAGAATTCGGCGCCGCCCTGGCCGTGCATATGGCGGGCCTCGGCTCCGGCGGATCGATGTCCGGCGGCAGCTGGCTGGGCACCCGGCATCGGATCATGCAGTCCGTGTCGGGGCTGTCCGACGGCACGGGCATGCCCCTCAACTCGGGGCGGATCCTCAGCGACGCCGGCGCGGAGGTCTCCCGCGGCCTTGCGCCCCTGGGCCTCGCCGTCGGCGGTGCCCGTCTCGCAGCACGCGGTGCGTGGGGACTGGTGGTGGGCAGACGGCCCGAGGAGGCCGAGCTGGAACGGCTGCGCAAACCCGTCGCCGACGTCGATGCACCGCCCGGCAGCCTGCCCGCAGGGGCCGGTTCGAACGGCCAGTCCGCCGGGCGGATGCCTCACCGAGGCGGGCCGTCCGACCGGTACCGCGACGCGGAGGGCCAGATCTGGGACCAGGACCGCGGCGACATCCTGCACGACCAGGCAACCGATCGGACGCTGCTGTCGACGCGGGCTCACAACCGGCTCGTGCGGCTGCGCGGCTACCGGATGCTGCACCGCTCGGGCCGGCTCGCCTACGGCGCCACGCTGGGCCTGCCCCGCACCCTCGGTTCGGCGCGTACCCGCTCCTCGCAATACCGCGAGGACGTGGCTCAGCAGTTGCGGGTGTGGGGCCACACCGCCCGCCAGGACCGGCACGGATGGCGGCGCAGGCCGTGACCGGGCAGGTACGTGCTCCCCGGCGGCGTCTTCGGTGGCTGCTCGCCCTGCTGTTACCCCTCGTCGTTGCCGGGTGCTGCGCCATCCCGCTGATCTCCACGATGGACGCGCTCAGTGCCGTCGCGGCGGCCGACAGTGCCGGGGTGGCCGGGACAGGTGACGAGCCGGGCAGTGCCGCTGACATTCCCGCACGCATGCTGACGGCCTACAAGAAGGCCTCCAGCAGCATCCGTGACCAGGTCCCCAGGTGCCGGGGGATGTCCTGGCCCGTGCTGGCTGGCATCGCCAAGGTCGAGTCGAACCACGCCGCAGGCCGGTCCATCGCTGCCAACGGGGACATCCGGCCCAAGATCTACGGGCCGCTGCTGAACGGGTCGGGGGCCGGCGGCAACACCACGCTGTTCCCCGACACCGACCGCGGGAGGTGGGACGGTACGGCTGGCGGTGAACGGGCCGTGGGGCCCTTCCAGTTCCTGCCTTCCACCTGGGAGACAACCGGGCGTGACGGCAACGGTGACGGTGTCCGCGATCCGCACAACGCCGACGACGCGGCACTGGGGGCGGCGGTCTACCTGTGCGGGCGAGGACGCAACCTCAGCGACTCCGGACAGCTTCGCTCGGCGATCTTGCAGTACAACCACTCGGACGCCTACGCCGATACGGTGCTGGGCTGGATCAGCCGGTACCGGTCTGCGGCAGTGCCCGGCGCGGGAGGCCTTTCCGGCCCGGTGAGCGTCGTCGTGAACGCGGCGCTCGCCCAGCGCGGCGTCCCTTACTCCTGGGGCGGCGGCACCGTGCAGGGGCCGAGTTTGGGTATCTGCTGCACGCCCAGCGGCAAGTCCGGGGCGACGGTGCGGGGCTTCGACTGCTCGGGCCTGACGCTGTACGCGTTCGCCAAGGCCGGCATCCGGCTCCCTCACAACGCGGACGCGCAGGCCGCATTCGGGCAGCGGATCCTGGCACGTCGGGGTGTCGGCGCCCTCAAGGTCGGTGACCTTGTCTTCTACGCGGACAGCTCCGGAGTGATCTATCACGTCGGGATCTATCTCGGGAACGGCACGATGGTCGACGCACCCCGCCCCGGCACAAGCGTCCGGACCGACCCGATTGATGCCATGCCCGGATATGCGGGAGGGGCGCGGCTGTTATGACATCGCACACCATCGACCGGCGCCCGTGGTGGATGCTCGGCTGCGCCGTCTTGTGCGCGGTCATCGGCTGCTGGCTACTCACCCCGGACAGCGAGGCCCCCGCCGTCCGGTCTCCGGCACACCAGCAGGCAGACCCGCAGCGGCCACCGCGCGGGGCCCCACCTCAGGCGGTCACGGCCGACGTGCCTGCCGGCACCCACCCGGCGGCCACCCCGGCCAGCTCGCCGCACGCTGCCAAAACCAGTCCCGAAACGGTCCGCGTCGATGCCGCCCTGCAGCGCCACCTGGAGCGCTCCTGGCCGGCGGACCTTCCCCCGACCACGGCCCGTTTTCTGGTGCGCGATGCCAAGGCGGTCCTTGCTGCCGACGCAACCGGTGTGGGCCGGGGCCGCTGGCCGACGGTGTTCGGCGCCGGGCAGGACCCGGTTGTGGCCTCGTTCAGCCGTGTCCGGGTCCAGGCGGCAGTTGCCCGGCGTGACGGCAGTGCCCGTCAGGCCGTGGTGCACCTGGTGTGGGCCGCTGCCGATGCCGGCGGCAGCTACGCCCAAGGACGCATCGCCGACGTGTACTTCACCCTCACCTCCACGGAAGGACATCCGGTGTGGACACCGCAGTCACTTCACTGACCCCTCTTGCCTCCCAGCACCTGTCTCGGTGGATTTCCGTGCCCTTCAACGCGGCATGGTGGCTGGCTGACCACTGGTACTGGCTGGTGCTGGGCGTGATCGCGCTCTGCGTGGCAGGTGAGTGGCTGGCGCGCCGGCTGGCGGCCAAGGCCTCTCGTGAGCGGATGGCGCTGGACCTCATTCCGGCTCCGTACTTCGACCCGAGTCACGAGGAGATCTTCCGTCGTGGTGTGGAACTGATCCGGGCGTGCACGGCGCTGCCGTGGTGGGCGCCGCGGCGCAGCAAGTCGGTCCGCATCCGGCTGTCTGCCGACGGCAGTCGCCCGGTCGTCTACCGCGTCGAGGGGCCGGCCGGCGCGGAACGTCTGCTGTCGACCACGCCGTTCGGTCCACACGTGCGAACGGTGAAGGGGGCGGCGCTGCGGGATGTTCCTCGGGAGCATGAGGTGCGGGCCGAGTTCACGCTGCGGGGTAATCCGGTGGCCGCGTTGCGGGAGGTGCCGCTGGTCCCTGATCCGCTGCAGCCGCTGATCGACGCGGTCGCGGACATCCGCGCGGACCTCGGTGATCTCGCAGAGGTGTGTATCGACCTGCAACGCGCCCCGAAGTGGGCGCTGCGCGCGCGGCGTTTTCAGGTGATGCAGCGCGCCCGCCAGGCCGAGCAGCGGGAGACGGCCCGGACCTGGCGGTTGATGCACCGCAACGCTCTGCGCTGGGGCGATTCCGTGCTGGGGGAGCTGGAGCATCTGACGACCCGCGGCGGCGGGGCGCGCGGCCGGGAAATGGGGCGGGTGCTGGCGCCCCCGGCGCCGGAACGCATCAACCGTGAAGAGGTGCTGGGGAAGCTCGCCGAGGACGACCATCTGGTGCGGGTGCAGATCCTGGTGCGGTGCGCTTCGGATGTGGAGGGCCGGGCGCAGGCCAGGCTGTCGCGGATCCAGGCCGGATTCGACGTCTTCGGTGGTTCGGCCCGGTGGGCGATGCGGGGGCTGCGGATCGGTCCGTGGCGGCTGGGCGCCGACCGCTGGCCGCACCGCAGGCGCTTCGACTTGCGTTGGCGTAGCGGTCAATGCCAGCCGCCTGGCACGAACTGGGTCCGGATCAACGAGTTGCTGGGGCTGTTGAAGCCGCCGACGACGCACTGCCGTCTGCCGCTGCTGCCCGTCCAGCTCCCGACGTTCGCAGCCGGTGACGCGTCGCTGTTGCTGCAGGGCTGGTACTGCGGGCCCGATGGCCGGCGTCGTCTGGTCGCCACGTACGCCGAGGAGACCTTGTTCGCGCTCTCGCTGGGCAAGGCGGGGGGCGGGAAGACGGAACTGGCTCTGGCTCAGGCCATCGCGTACGCGCACGCAGGTGGGGGGTTGTTGTTCATCGACCCGCACCATGATTCGTGGAAGCGGGGTGCCCCGTATCTCGCCGCCGGTGACGTGGTGCAGCGGATCGCGCGGATCGACCTGCGGGGGCAGGGCGGTGGGGTCAGTTCGTGGAATCCGCTCAGCATGCACCACAGCCGGGCCCGCCATGAGGTCGTCGAGGACGTGGTGGACGCGTTCGCGTCGGCTTTCGGCTGGGACGACCAGTCCGCTCCCCGGGCTCTGGCCATCTTCACCGAGGCCTTGACCGTTTTAACCGCCGTCAACGCGGCCGCGTGCCGGGAACAGCGCTTCGAGGACCAGGCCACGCTCTTCCACGTCCGCGCGCTGCTGACGGATCTTGCCTTTCGGGCTGAGGCGCTGGCGGCGGTCGGTGAGGACCTGGATGGCGAGTCGCTCGCGTGGTGGCAGACGGTGGCGCCGACGCTGCCGCCGGACGCTTTCGCGGTCCTGCTCAACCCGCTCGGCAGGCTGGCCGCGAATCCGGTGACCCGGGCGTTTCTCGGGCAGGGCCGCGGCGTGTACGACATCCGTTGGGCGATGGACAACCGGATGGTGGTGTGGATCTGCACTGCCGGCAGCGGTCCCACCGACCGGCTTCTGGTCGCCTTGCTCGCGCGGGACTTGCTGCGGGCGGGACGCTCTCGCGTCGACATCCCGGAGGGGGACCGGGTGCCGTTCCGCGGCTATCTCGACGAGATGATCACGCTGGCGGGGTCCGCGTCCGGGTCGCTGGCCAGTATGTTTGAGGACTTCCGTAAGTTCCGGGTGCAGCTGCATGGCATGACGCAGTTGCTGGGCCGGCTTCCGCAGGCGGTCCAGCACTCCTTGGTGCAGAACGCCTCCACGCTGTCCACGACCCGGGGCGCCAGGGCAGCCGTGTCGCCGATCACCGATGAGTGGGGCGGGTACCCGGAGCCGTCCCACGTGGCCGGGCTGCCGCAGTTCCATCACTACGCGAGTTTCACCGTGCGCGGGCAGCGGATCGGTCCGGTGCTGCTCGAGGGCCCGCACCTGGACGAAGTGTTCGCCGACCTGTCCCGGCCCCAGAAGGTTGCCGCGCTGGAGGCGGCAGCCGACGGACGCGCCCAGGTCCAGTCCGTCCAGCAGCTCAACCGGCAGGCATCCGAGCAGCTGGCCCGTGTGCGGGGTCTGCTGTCAGACCTCGCCGCGGTCTCCGCTATGAGCACCCCGACCAGCCTCTCCGAGCCGAAGGACTACCAGTGACCGCTTCCGTCACCCAGCACGGGCCCTTCGTGCCCCCCGTCCACGAAGCGCTTCCCCATCAGATCGTCGGCGCCCTGGCCCAGCACCGCATGGCCACCACCGCGCAGCTTGGTGCGCTGCTGCGCCCCGATGCCAGCCGGCAGACCGTGTCCAACCCGTTGAGGAGGCTGCACCGCGAGGATCTGATCGACTTCGTGACGCTGCCCGGTACCCGTGCCCGTGCCTGGTTCCTGACCGCCCAGGGAGTGCGGCTGTCGCGGGACTGGCCGCACCTGCGCGGGCGCCCGCCATATCCGGTGACATCGAAGTCGGCTGCCTCCATGAAGACCGCGCACACGCTGACAGCTGTGCGTGCGCATCTGGCGTTCTTGAGCGACGCGCGGCGCCGGGGCGACGAGTACGGCTATCTGGACTGGACTCCGGAGGTGGCCCACCCGCTCGGTGACAGCGGGCGGGTCATCGCCGACGCGCTGATGCACTACGTGCTGCAGGGCGCTGACGGGCGGCGGGCCAAGCTGCGCTGCCTGGTGGAGATCGACCGGGCGACGAGCAGCAGTGAGCGGCTGGCGCGCAAACTGATCGACTACGCGCGGCTATACGCGTACACGCCTGTTCCGGGGCGGCGTTCGCTGGCGGGGCCGGTCGGGCCTGTGTGGCAGCGTTCCTACCCGGTGTTTCCCCGGATCCTGTTCGTCCTGACGGGGGCAGGGGCTGTGACGTTGTCGAACCGGCTGAAGGATCTTCAGGCGATGGCCGCGGAGCATCCGGCGGTTGCCGCATTTGCCCGGACGGTGCCTTTGGGAGCGGCGGTTCTGGAGGACATGGAGGACGGCGGGCCGTCCGCTGCGGTGTGGACCCGGCTGAACGGACGGGGCGGCACGTGCTCATGGACAGAGTTGTGACGCACGCCACACCATTTCAAGGCGTCGCAAATGCACAGATCACCTTGTCGACATACAGCCATTCCGGTGCCCCGGTACGCCCACGTATGCCGGATTCAAGTCCCGGAACTTGCTGGGCAGTTGACTGTCCACTGCGTAGCCTGCCGACTACGGAAGCACGTCGCCGCAGGTGGACCAGGCCGTGTTCAGCGGCTGCCGGCAGCGGGATGCGGCCGGACGCACAGACTCGTTCACACATGCTGTTGGGGGAGACATCGTGACACCGCCACGCCGCCCCGGGAACCGTTTCACCGTTCGCGGACGGAACCGCATCGCAGCAGTCACCCTCACCGGGGGTCTGTTGGTCACACTCGCTGGCTGCAGTTCCAGCGACGACGGCAAAACAGCGGATCCGTCGCCCTCGTCCTCTGCCCGCTCCTCGGCTGCCGCGCCTTCCTCCCCCGCCGATCCGCAGGCCGGTGAGAAGAAGGCGCTGCTGGCCGCCTACGGCAGCTACTGGGACGAGCAGGTCAGCGCCTACAAGTCCGGCACGGTCCAGGGCACCCGGCTGACGAAGTTCGCCACCGGCGACGCACTGGCCCGTGTGAAGAGCGACCTCGCCTCGATGAAGAGCAAGGGTGTCACCGCGAACGGCCACCCCGCCCATGACGTGCGGGTGACGGCGCTGACGACGAGCACGAAGGTGCCGAGCGCGACGCTGTCGGACTGCCTCGACATCTCGTCCTGGCACTTCACCTACCGCAAGACCGGCGCGGCCGTCCCGGCGCCGAAGACGCAGCTCACCCGGTATCGGACCGTGGTGAAGGCCGAGAAGTGGGGGACCCAGTGGATGATCCTCAGCGCCACGCCCAAGGCCACGAAGTGCACCCGCGCCTGAGCAGCAGCCTGGCCCTGCTCGCCGCCTGCGCCGTCCTTGCCGCAGGCGCTCTCACCGGCCGTGCGGCCGCCGCGGCTCCGGACGGCGGAGGCCTGTGCGCGGCGCAGCCCTCGAGCTGGGTCGCGGTGTGCGCGGACGACAAGAAGTCGCAGGGCGGCGCGAGCGGCCACGGCAGTTCACGTGACGAGCCCGCTGGCAAGGGCAACGGCCATGCCGAGGCGCCGGCGCCGTGCGTGGTGCAGAAGATGTCGCCACCCCCGGCTGCGGGCAGCTCCCTGTGGGAGGGCCACCAGCCCGGTGACGGCGCCGTCTACATCCGGATCTGCCCCGTCGCTGCTGCCGGGGCTCAGGCGGCCAGCGGTACCGCCCTGCCGCCGTTCGAGACGTTCTGGTCGGCGACCGAGCCGGTCGCGGCCGTCGACCCGCGGGTGCTCGCGCAGCAGGCCGTGGACAAGATGCTGCTGCGCGGCCCGGACATCATCATCAGCCCCCGGCCCGGCGGGCGGGGCCTGGTCGGCATGCCGGTGTGGATGGCCGCAGGCCGCTCCGCGACTACCTGGGGCCCGAACACGGCCAGTGCGTCGGCGGGTGCGGTCACGGTGAGCGCCACCGCCCGGGTGTCCCAGGTGGTGTGGGCGATGGGGGACGGCACTGCGGTGACCTGCCACGGTCCGGGCTCGCCGTACAAGGCGGTGTACGGGCTGAAGAGGTCGCCGACGTGCGGGCACGTCTACACCCGGCCCTCCAGCACGCAGCCCCGCGGCAGCTACCAGGTCACCGCGACCGCGACGTGGGTCATCGACTGGCAGGTGACCGGTGGCGGACAGGCCGGTCAGCTCACCGAGGTCCGCGATTCCCAGGTTGCGCTGACGATCGCCCAGTCGCAGGCCGTGAACTCCTGACACCGCCTGCCCGTTGACACGAAAGGCACGTGGGCCATGGACACCCAGACATCGTTCGCCCCGCACCTCGACGGGCGGCGGCAACCGGACCTGCCGGTCAGTGCCGGAACGAAGAAGGCGCCGGGCCGGCGCTGGTCGACGACGGTGCTGCTGGTGCTGGTGACCTTGATCGGCGCGCTGAGCGGGGCGGTGGTCGTGGCGCGTGCCGGTGACCGGGTCGACGTCCTGGCCGTGGCCAGGGACGTCCAGGCCGGACAGGTACTGAGCGCACACGACCTGACGACGGTCTCGTTCGCCGAGGATCCCGGGCTGTCCTGGGTACCGGCATCCCGCCGGACGGCTGTGATCGGCAGTCGGACCGCGGTGGACCTGCGCCGGGGCGGGCTGCTGTCCATGGCACAGCTCGCCCCAGGCGGTGGCCTGGGGGATGCGCTGGAGGTCGTCGGGGTGGAAGTAAGGCGCGGGTTCGCGCCGCGTGATGAGCTGCGCCCGGGCGACAAGGTGGCCGCGGTGGTGCTGCCCGCCCCCACCTCAGCAGCCCCAAGTTCCGGTGACGACGCCGGTGACGGCAAGGACTCGGTGCCCCTCACCATTGCCGCAACCGTGCGGTCGGTGGGCACGCCGGACTCCACCGGTTCGCTGGTCGTCAACCTGATCGTCGATCCGAAGGACGGGCCGCTGCTGGCGACGAAGGCCGCGGCCAAGCAGATCGCGCTGGTGCGTGAGCCGCGCGAGAAGGGCGCCTGACATGGCACTGATCGCTCTGGTCTCGGCGACGTCGGGGGCGGTGACCACTGCGGCGGCGGCGCTCGCTTTGGCCAGCCGGCGGCCCGTGCTGCTGGCCGAGCTGGACATGGCGGGCGGCAGCCTGCGGCACGGCCTGCTGCGGGATGTGCCGCGCGGCCCACACCGCGAACCTCTGGACGGACGCATCGGAATCCATCGGCTGCCGCAGGCACAGTGGGAACAGGCGGGCGCCGATGGCGAGTTCACCCCGCAGATGGCCGAGCATCTATGGCCGCTGGACGACAGCGACTACCGGGTGGCGCTGCCGGGCCTGACCGATCCACGGCAGGCTGCTTCCCTGGCGGGGATCTGGCCGACGCTGCTGAACATGCTGCAGCTGACCGACCAGCAACTGCGGTGGGACGTGGTGGTCGACGGCGGGCGCGTGGCCTGGGAGGGCGGGCGGCTGCACCCCGTGCTGACCCCGGCGCCCGTCCTGCGGGAGGCGGATCTTGTGCTCTTGGTGGTCCGCGCGGACGAGGAAGCACAGCAGGCTCTGGCCTACCCGGCCGTGCAAGCCCTGCAGCAGGAACTGACAGGTCACAGCCGTGGCATTCATCCGCTGGGCCTGCTCTTGGTGGGCGACGGCTATCGGGGCGCCGAGGTGGCACGTGCGCTCGGTGCGCCGGTCTTGGCCGCCCTGCCGTGGGACCCCGCGGCGGCCGGCTATCTGCGGTGCGGCGGGCGGATGCCGCGGGCGGTCGGCCGGTCGCGGCTGCTGCGTGCGGCCCGGGATGCGATGGGCCCGCTGCGCGAGCACGCCGACCGGCGGCGCCTGATGCTGCAGATGCGCGGCGCGGTGCCGGCCACGGCCGGGGTGGCCCGCGTAGTGGAGCAGCTCGCCCGGCGCGGCGGCGGACATGACTGACGCCCCGCAGGTGAACGGCAACAGCCTCTCGCACGGGACGACGAGGCTGGGCGGCCTGCTGGCCGGGCACACCCAGGCGGCACCGCCGCTACCGTCGCCCGGTACGACGGGCCTCCACAGGCCGGGACCGGGGCCTGCCGGTGACGCGGGTGGTGCGGCGGGGCCCGCGGACGTCGGCGTTGCGGCGTCGATGCCCGGGGTGCTGCCAGTCGGCTGGGAGGAGATCACCGGACTGCGGCAGCTGGTCGCCGACGACATCGACGTCCTGCGCAAGGAACGGCGCGCCGCCGGCTCCCCGCTCAGGGAGCAGGCGCTCGAGGAGGCGGTGCGGGGCCGGGTGCGGGCCCGGGTCGCCGAGTGGGCGCAGCAGTGGTCGCTGGAGCATCCGCCGTTGACGGCCGGTGAGCTGGAGCGGGTGAGGACCGAGGTCTTCAACCTGCTGTTCTTGGCGGGTGCGCTGCAGCGGGTCCTGGACCGGCCCGGTGTCGAGGACGTCCTGATCGACGGTGTGTGGATGTACATCGACAGCCATGACCGGCCCCGCCAGCGTGTGCCGTCGCCGTTCGCCACGACCGGGCAGGCCGTGGAGTGGGTGAATCAGATGGCGGCGGCCTCCGGGCACGGCGAGCGGCAGTTATCGTATGCCAGCGCGCGGGTGGAGTTCGATCTGCCCGACGGTGCGCGGGTGGCGGCGACGCTGCTCACCGAGGATGTGGTGATCGCGATCCGCCGGCACGTCCTGGAGAAGGCGGGCCTTGCCGAGCTGGTGCAGTGGGGCGCTGTGGACCCGCTGCTCGCCGCGTTCTTGTCTGCGGCGGTCAAGGCCGGACAGTCGATGATCATCGCCGGGGATATGGCGAGCGGGAAGACGACGCTGATGCGGGCGCTGGGGCGGGAGGTCCCGGCCCGGGAACGGCTGGCGACGTTGGAGAGCGAGCCCGAACTACGCCTGAACTTCGACGATCCGGGCTTGCACGCGCACGTGCTGGCTTTCCGGACCAGGGAGGGCAACGGGGAGCGGGACGCGGCCGGCCGGGTGAACCTGCATGACCTGGTGCCGGTGTCGCTGCGCTACAAGGCGACCCGGGTGATGGTCGGTGAGGTCCGGGGCGAGGAGGCCGTGGCCATGCTGGAGGCGATGATCGCAGGCGGATCGGGGTCGATGTGCACCCTGCACGCCAAGGATCCCCAGTCCGTCGTCGACCGGCTGATGGTGCCGCTGGCGCGGGCCGGACTCAGCGACCAGGCCGCCTACCGGCTGATCGCCGCAGCCGTCGACCTGATCGTGTACGTGGACCGCATCGACGAGACCGACCTGGGCGGCCGCGAGCACCGGTTCGTGTCCCACGTGTGGGAGATGGCCGGGCGGGGTGAGGGCGGCGGCGTCGCCCTGTCGCCGGTGTTCGCGCCGGGCGAGGAGGCTGGGGAGGAGCGGGCCGTGCCCACCCGCACCCCTATGTCGGAGCGCCGGATGCGCAAGCTGGAGCGCAAGGGGTTCTACCGACGGTGGCTGAGCGAGTACCCGCACGGGCAGTGGCAGCCGATGCGCCGGGCCGGAGGTGCGGCATGAGCCTGTCGTACCTGTCGGTGCTGGGCATGGCGGCCGGGGCCCTCTGCACGCTGGGCGGTACGGGCGTGGTGGCCGCCGCCCGCGGCTGGCGCCCGCAGATCAGGGCGGGCGGATCGCGTGGTGTGCGGGGAAGGCTGGTCCGTGCGGTGGGAGAGCTGCCTGCCGGGTGGCGGGACAACTACCGGCTGCTGCTGGCCTGTGCGGCCGGCACCGGGGTCGTGATGTGGGCGGTGACCGGCTGGCCGGTGCATGGTCTGCTGACTGCCGCCGCGGTGGCCGGGTTGCCGTTCGTGCTGCACCCGGGCGGCTCGGCGCGGGCGGAAGTGGCCCGGCTGGAGGCGCTGGCGGAGTGGCTGCAGCAGCTGGCGAGCGTCCGCTCCGGAGGCAAGCCGCTGGAGGCCACGATCGTCGGGCTGGACACGGTGCCGGTGCTGCTGGGCGGTGAAGTCGGCGCGTTGGCGGCCCGGTTGTCGTCCGGGATGCCGGCCCGCAGCGCCTACCGGGCGCTCGCCGACGATCTCGGCGACCGGATCGGCGACGACGTCGCCCAGCTGTTCATGGACCACGTCACCACCCGCGGCCCGGGCCTGGCCCGCGCGCTGGCCGCGCAGGCATCGCTGGTGGCCCGGCAGGCCGCGGACCTGCGGGACATCGACGCGGAGCGGGCCAAGGCGCGCTCCGAGGTGCGCCGGGTGTCCTTGTTCGCGATCGCGGTGGTGGGGGCGATCTTGGCCAACACCTCCTACGCCGCCCCGTTCGCAACCCCGCTCGGGCAGCTCGGACTGCTGGCGCTGGCCGCCTTGTTCGTCCTGGCGCTCGTGTGGCTGCGGAAGATGGCCGAGTTGGACGTCGAGCCGCGGACCCTGCTCCCCGCCGGTGAGCGCCCGCTCCCAGGCGAGGAGGGGGTGTGATGAGTCTGTCCGTTGCGGGCATGCTGCTCGGCGCGATGACCTCGGCAAGTGCCGTGCTGGCCGTGCGCAGCATGCTGCCTCGCCGCCCGCCGCTGCAGGAGCTCCTGCGCCGCACCCACTCCCCCGCCCCGCACCAGCGCCCCGCCGCATCCGCGGGCCGGGCGCCGGTGCGCGGGGCGGCGGCGGTGGCGGACCGGGTCGGGGCCCGGCTGATGGCCACGGACGTCTTTGCGGCCCGGCTTCCCGCCCGTGACCTTCACCTGCTGGAGATGCAGCCCGCCGCCCTGCTGGGCCGCTGTGCCCTGTACGGGCTGGCCGGCCTGCTCATCCCGCAGTGGATCCTGTTCCTGCTGCGCATCGGCGGGATCACGCTGCCGTTCGGCGTGCCCGTGGCAGCCGGTCTGGGCTGCGCCGCATTCATGGTGGTCAAGTGCCTGGACGATGTGCGGTCTGTGGCGCGGGATCGGCGGCGCGAGTACCGGTACTACACGGCCTCGCTGCTGGAGCGGGTCGCGCTCGCCCGCAGCTCGGATGCCGGGGCGGCCGAGGCGCTGACGCGGGCGGTGCAGTCCGGGGACGGGCGGGCAGCCGTGCGGATCCGGGACGCGGTGGAGCACGCCCGCCTGGCCGGGGTCAGTCCCTGGGACGCGCTGGGCCGGCTCGGCACCGAGCTGGGTGTGCCGGAGCTGGCCCGTCCGGCGGCGTCGCTGGCCCTGGCCGGGGAGGAACAGGCCGCCGTGTACGAGCAGTTGGAGGCGCAGGCCGAGGTCGTGCGCCGCGCCCTGCTGGCCGATCGCAAGGAGGCCGCGAACGAGGCCACCGAGGCCATGCACACCCCGGCGCTGGCGATCGTGTTCCTCATGGCGGCTTTCCTCATCGCGCCCGCCCTGGTCCGCATCACCGCTTTTTGACCCGGCAGCCGCTGGCCCAGGAACGGGCCGGCCCCCTTTTGTTGAAGGAGGAAGTTCATGAACGTCTTAGTCCGCGGCCGCGTGGCCCGAGTCTGCTCGGCCTGGGTCCGCTCCCGGCTGCTCGCCGTCACGCGAAGCGCTGACCGGGGAGCGTCCGCCATGGAGTGGGCCCTGATCATGGTGGCGGGCGGAACGCTGGTGGGAGTGGTCGCGGCCGCCGCGAACACGACGGTCGGCGAAAAGGCCCTCCAGATCATCGGGTTCTGACCATGCCCCGACCACACCCGAACCGTGTGCGGTGGTGGGCCGCAGACCGCGGGGCCACCGCTCTGGACTTCTCCATGACCGTGCCGCTGGCGTTCCTGCTGCTGTTCGGCCTCATCCAGGGCGGCCTCTTCTTCCACGGCCGGTCCGTCGCCCATCACGCCGCACAGCAGGCGGTCGACGCCCAGCGTGCCTACGACGCCGCCCCCGGCGCGGGAGCGGTTGCCGCCCGCGACTATCTGGCGCGCATGGGCGGCTCCCTCACCGATCCCGGCATCCACGTCGACCAGGACGGGAACAGGGTGCGCGTACGCGTCGAGGGCACCGTGCTCAACCTGGTGCCGGGCTGGAGCGGGCACGTCAGCCAGAGCGTTGCCGCGCCCGTCGAACGGTTCCGGCCGTGACGTGCTTCAGCCGCGTGGCAGAAGACCGCGGGTCCGTTGCCCTGACCACGGCTGTCTTCTGGCCCGTCGGACTGGTCCTCTTCGGCCTGCTCATCGCGTGCGGGCGCATCGCGCTCGCCGAGGGCGCGGCCGATGCGGCCGCCCGGGACGCCGCCCGCACCGCGTCGCTGTCCGCCGACCCGGCCACCGGCCAAGCCAAGGCCCTGCAGGCTGCCCAGGCCAGCCTGGACAGTTCCGGGGTGCGCTGCGCCGACATCACCGTCGCCGTCGACGTGAGCGGACTCTCTGTTCCGGTCGGGCAGGCGGCACAGGTCACGGTCACCGTGTCGTGCACTGCACCCCTCGCGGACCTGCTGCTGCCCGGAGTGAGCGGGGCGAAGACGCTGACCAGCACGAAGACGTCGGTCGTGGACACCTGGGCCAGCCGGAGCACCTCATGACCAGCGCCTGCTGGCCATGGGGGCGCCGGCAGCAGGGCGACCGAGGGGGGATGGAGCTGTTCTACGCCGGCGTCGTCCTCATCGCCTTCCTCGTCATCGGTCTGGTCATCGACGGCGGTCTGGCCCTGGATTCCCAGTCCGACGCCGACTATCTCGCGCAGGAGGCGGCCCGGGCCGGCGCCCAGCAGATCGACCCGGCGCAGGCCATCACCGGCCAGGCCCTCGTCCTCGACCCGGACGCCGCCCGCGCGGGCGCCCGTGCGTTCCTCACCCGGCAGGGCCTGGATGGCGACGTCACGGTCAGCGCCGACGGGCAGATCCTGACCGTGACCGTCCACGACGTCTACCACCCCTACTTCGCATCCCTGATCGGCGTGGACGCGATGCCCGTCGCGGGACACGGCACCGCCACCTTGCTCCATCAGGCCGGAGGCTGACGCATGCCCCATTCCCCCACCCCTCTGCCTGCCCGCGCCCCGGGCCGGGTGCGGACGGTCGTGCGCGGGCTGCTGGCCCTGACGGCACTGGCCGCGCTCGTTGTAGGGACGCCCGTGCTGCTCTGGGCCCTGGGCACCCTGCCCGCGCGCATCCCTTCGATCGGCGAGGCACGCAACGCTCTGCTGTCCCCGGACGACAGCGGAAGCGGCCTGATGACCACGATGACGGTGGCTGCCTGGACGATGTGGCTGTGGCTGACGGTGCCGGTCCTCCTCGAGGTGGCCGCGGTCCTGGCCCGCCGCACCACACCGCGGCTGCCCGGGATGAGCACCGGGCAGCGGCTCGCCGGCTATCTGATCGCCAGCGTGCTGCTCGCCTCCCCCGCCGCGGCCGCCGTCGCCGCCCCCGCCGCAGGGCCTGCGGCCACAGCGCCGCGCACCCCGGCCGCCGCACCCATCTCGGCGCCTTCGCCCGCATCTTCCGCACCTGCCTCCCCGCAGCAGCCGGACGGCGCCACGTCAGCAGCAGCTGCACCCGGGATCGCCTCGTACACGGTCGGTGCGGGCGGCACCACGTGGTGGGAGCTCGCCGAAGAACTCCTCGGCGACGGAGCGCGCTACCAGGAACTGCGCACCCTGAACCCGGGCATCCCCGCCACCGTCTCGGTGCTGCCCGAGGGCACCACCCTGCGCGTCCCGGCCCGCTCCCCCGCCAGCCCCGCGCCGTCCGGGATCCAGCCCGCGGCCTACAGCAGTCCCTCCGCCACGGGGGACACCACTCGTAGCGGGCAGGCGGCGAAGGTGTACACGGTGCGGGCGGGCGACAGCCTGTCGGCCATCGCCGCGCGTGAACTCGGCGACGCCGCCCGGTGGCCGGCCCTGTACACGGCAAGCCGGGACCGGCCACAGCCCCACGGCCTGCCCCGGATCACCAACCCTGACCTGATCCATCCCGGCCAGAGGGTGCAGATGCCCCAGCACGTCGCACAGCCCTCCGGCAACGACGCGGGCGACAGCCGGAACCCTGACCGCACGTCGCCTATACCGCCCACGCACAAGAGTCCCCCCGGGCCTGGAGGACCAGGGCACGACGGCCCGTCCGCCAGCACCTCGAGCCCCACGCCGTCTCGCTCGCCTGCCCGGACGCGGGCACCCGGCGCACAGCGAACCGATCCCGCACCCTCCGAATCGCGCAGCTCTTTGCCCACCGCGAGTTCGGGCAGTCACACGCCGGACCCGGCTGAGCAGCCCTCCGGAGCCTCCAACCGCAGCACCGAACTGCGCACCACACTCGGGGCTTTCGCTCTCCTGGCCGCCGCGGTCACCGGCGCGCTCGCAACCCGCCGCCTGCTGCAACGCCGGCGCCGCAAGGCAGGCGAGACGATCGCCATCGCCGATGCACCGTCCCCGGCCGCAGCCCAGCTCGCCGAACTCGCCGAGCCCACCCTGTCGACGCGCCTGGACCGCGCGCTCCGTTCACTCGCCCGGCACGCCGCCGAAGCCGGGCACACACTGCCGGCACTGCGGGCCGCCCGCCTGAACTCCGACACCCTTTCCGTGCTTCCCGCCAGCCAGTCCCCGCCTCTTGCCCCGTTCACGGCCGGCACGGGCAACTGGTGGATCCTGCCCGACGACGCGCAGCTCCTCACCGAGGAAGAAGCACGTGACGTGCGTGCCCCGTATCCGGCGCTGGTCACCATCGGCGCCGACGAGGACACCGGCGACCTGATCCTGCTGAACCTGGCCGCCGACCGGGTCCTGCTCCTGGACGGCGGTGAGGATGGCCTCCGGCAGGTATGCCGGTCCCTGGTTCTGGAGCTGGGCATGAGCGGATGGGCGGACCGGCTGGAGATCGTCACGGTCGGGTTCGGCGAGGAGCTCACCCAGCTGCTGCCCACCTCACGCATCGCGCACAAACGGCAGGCCGCACATGCGGTCCGTGACCTCGCCGACTGGCTCCTCACCGCCGTCCAGATCCCCGAGGAGGCCGACCAGCACTACCTCCTGGTCTGCGCGTCATCTCTCGACGCCGACACCGCGTGGCAGCTCGCTGAGACACTCGACAAGGCGGCCAGCCTTCCTGCTCTGCTGATCGCCCCGGCCCAGAGCACGGGCCGGCACTTCGCGGACGCTCTGGTCATCGACGCCACAACCACCAGTTCCCAACCGCTCGAAGGCACCGAAATTCAGTTCGTCCTGCAGCGTCTCACCGACGCCGCCTATCAGCAGATCGCCACCGACCTTGCAATCTCCGGTCAGCCGGCGAATCCGGCCGAGGGTGCCTGGCAGCACGTCCCCGACGAGCCAGATGCGGTTGCCCCTCCCCCGGCCAAGCCCACCGGATCGGCAGCGGCGAAGGTTTCCGTCACCGACGACGGCGCAGACACAGACCCTGCGGGCCTCGACGTGTTCCCCGCACTGCTGTCCGCACGGCCCACACCGGAACCGTCCGGCAACCCACCCCCGCCGTCCGGCAAAACCCGGCACGGCTCGGATGAACCACCCGCTCCCGCTCCACCGGACGGAACCGAAAACGAGCCGCGTTTTCCGGCTGCGGACCAGCCGCCCACTCCCCTGCTCAAGGTCCTGGGGCCAGTACAGATCACAGGGGTCAGCGGCAGCAGCCACGGCCCGCGGGAGGCCCAGCTTGCCGCCTTGCTCCACTTCAAGCCCGGCCGCGGCGCGGACACCCTGTGCACGGACATGGACCCGCTCGCCCCCTGGACGAAGCGGACCCTCAACTCCCGCATGGGCGATCTGCGCCGCACCCTCGGCGATGATCCAGAAGGAAATCCCTACGTACCGCGACGGACGACCAGCGACGACCCCTACGTCATCTCCACCCTGGTCCGGTGCGACTGGGACGAGTTCCAACAGCTCGCCGAGCACGCCCTGGCCCTCGGGCCGACGGGCGTCGACAGCCTCGAAGCGGCTCTCGCTCTGGTGCGCGGACGGCCCTTCGGCTCGCAACCCCTGCCATGGGCGGAACCCCACGCCCAGGAAATGACCACCCGAATCATCGACGTGGCCCACACCGTGGCCACCTACCGCACTCCCGCGGGACCGCTCCACGATCTCAGCACGGCCCGCCAGGCCGTCGCCACCGGTCTCGACGTCGACAACAGCGCAGAGCTGCTCTACCGCGACTGGCTCCGGATCGAACACGCCGCCGGAAACCGACAAGGCCTGCACACGGCAGTCACCCGCATCCAGCAGGTCAACCTGGCACTCGACTGCTCGCTGGAGACCGAAACAGAAGACCTCATCAACCAGCTCCTGCACAACAGAACTATCAGGATGCCTGCATTACGACCACGGCCACAGGCAAGAACCAGCAGCACGAGAGCATGAAAATGGCCTCATCTGTCCAACTCAGCCGCTCACACAAACTCCTGATTGGCGTAGTTGTCGTCGGTGCGCTCGTCATCGCCGGAATCGGCTTCGCCGGTTCGTACGCGGCGGTCCGTGAGCTGGCGCTGAAGAAGGGGTTCGGGAACTTCTCGTACGTCTTCCCGATCGGCATCGACGCGGGCATCGGCGTCCTGCTCGCCCTCGACCTCCTGCTGACCTGGATCCGCATCCCGTTCCCGATGCTGCGCCAGACGGCGTGGCTGCTGACGATGGCGACGATCGCGTTCAACGGCGCGGCGGCCTGGCCGAACCCGCTGGGCGTAGGCATGCACGCGGTCATCCCGGTGCTGTTCGTCGTCGCGGTCGAGGCGGCCCGGCACGCGATCGGCCGCATAGCCGACATCACGGCCGACAAGCACATGGAGGGGGTCCGCCTCACCCGCTGGCTGCTCTCCCCCGTCCCCACCTTCCTGCTGTGGCGCCGGATGAAACTGTGGGAGCTGCGCTCCTACGAGCACGTCATCAAGCTGGAGCAGGAACGTCTCGTCTACCAGGCCCGGCTGCACTCCCGCTTCGGCCGCGCCTGGCGCCGCAAGGCCCCCGTGGAGGCGCTGATGCCGCTGCGCCTGGCCCGCTACGGCGTTCCCCTCGCGGAGACGGCCCCGGCGGGTCTCGCGGCGGCGGGCATCGAGCCCGCGGTACTGCCACCGGCGCCCGGTAGCAGCTCTACATCAAACGCTCCGCAGCTTTCGGTACCGGCCGCCGGTCATATCTCCGAGATCGATGGTGTGGGAGAGCGGCGCGCTCTTCCGATACCGGCACGCAAAGAGATCACTGCGGACGCCGGGTACCCGCCGCATTGCCACCGGAAGGCTACCGGTCCGCGCATCGAGGCAAACGGTGTGTTCGCCGAGGCTTACCGGACCTGGCTCGGCCACTTCCAGATGGAACCGACACCCCTGCAGTTCGCAGCCTTCCTCCAGGACCAGTACGCCATCACCACTGCAACCGGCCGTCCTCTCTCCGACGAGCAACTTCACCCCATCCTCCGCAGCCTGCAGGAGCGCTACGCAACGCCCGACGAATCTGCCACTCCGCAAGACTCTTCGCCGGAGCCGGTCGAGAGTGCGGCAGGTGGCCTCGAGTGGGAGGAATTCTTCTACCGAGCCTGGCAGGACTACGGCCAAGAACACAGCCGGTATCCCGACGCCGAACAGCTTGCCACCTACGTCTTCCGACGCGACGGCATCACGAGCGCCAAGGGGCAACCCCTCGCAGGCGCTGACATCGACTCGTTTATCGCCGCGTTTCGACAGCGCGATCTCGACGACGCTGTACCGGACTCCTCGGATCCCGCAGACACAAGGGTGTCCTTGCCCGTGCAGACCGGCCCCCAGGACGAAGGCAGCAAGACGGCCCAGGACAACGTCACGGACGGCAGATCAAAGGACTGGGGTTCGCTGACCACCGTGGACCGCTACTACCTGGCATGGACCGACTACCAGACGCAGCACGGGCAGGAACCCAAGGACCGCCAGCTCTCGATCTTCCTCGCGGAAAAACACGGGATTCTCGGGCGTGGAGGCCAAAGCGTCAGTCCCAGCACGCTGCGCAGGTACCTGCTCGGCTTCCGTATCTACACCGCATGGTCCGCATTGCGTGAGCAGACGAAGACTCCCACCGCACAAGACGTCGCCCGCGAATGCGTAACGCGCGAGATCACCGTACGCAAAACACCCGTCACTGCCGAAATGATCGAACCTGACTTCCCTGACTTCGAACGCCGCTGGCAAGCCATCCGAGCAGATCAAAGCCGAGGCGAAACACGGTCCTGATCCTGCCTTGCTGATCAGCCTCTGCAGAACGGACAGCGGCTGCGGCCACCTGCATCCGACCGAACGAGTACAAGTGCCGAGCCGTCCGTCGGGAAAGATGTCTCGACCTGCACGACGCCTTCGTCTCCCTGGCCTGGGCTTCATTTGCCGAAGACTCTTCAAAAACCGCACCCGGTGAAGATGGTAGTAGGCGTCTCGAGGACGGCGTGGGGGGCAGGCAGACCGGCACCGTCGGCAGCGGACGAGGGATCCCTCTGTCCCGTGATCACCGATGGCGCCACAATGTCACGATGGATCACGTGGAGATCGCCGGGGAACTGGTGCGGAACCGTTTTCCCGGGGCTCGGGCCGCCTTCCTGGCCGGCAGCGTGCTGACACACCGCCGTACGCACACCTCAGACCTGGACGTCGTGGTGCTGCTGGCCGGGCCGCCCGCTCCCTTCCGGGAGAGCCTGATGCACGAAGGCTGGCCGGTGGAACTGTTCGTCCAGACCGAGGCCGACTGGCGTCTGTTCGTCGAGCGGGAGACAGCGGCCCGCAGATCCCCGCTGCTGGCCATGTGCGCGGAAGGCGTGCTGCTGACCGATGCGGACGGGCTCGGAGCCGCCCTGCAGGCAGAATCCCGGGAACGACTGGCGGCCGGGCCTCCTCCCGCGTCAGCGGCAGAACTGGAGGACCGGCGGTACGCGCTCACCGACACCCTGGACGATCTCCGCGGCTGCACCGACCCGCTGGAGCGGACATACATCGTGGCCGACCTGCTGCAGCGAGCCTCGGAACTGGCCCTGCTGACGGGCGGGCACTGGCTCGGCGGCGGCAAGTGGCTCTCCCGGCGGCTCGCCGCGGCCGAACCTGAACTGCACAGTCACCTGACAGCGGGCGCGGCTGCAGCGATGTCCCACTCGGTCGACGGAACGGACCGCTTCACAAAAGTGGTGAACGACGTGCTGAAGTCGGCCGGCGGGCCCCGGTGGGCCGGGTACAGCCGCGGATGAGACCGGGCGGCAGCTGCCATCGGCCGGGACGTCTCGCGCGTTCCCGCCTCAGCGAGGAGCAATCTCAAGATCGGTAGCGATGCGCAAGATCGTGCTAGCCGCTCTCACTCGGCTGATTCCATCGACGTCTTGACGCCCTGGATGAAGGTTGTCCAGGCAGCGGGCGCAGCCCGTAGAACCCCACGGTCACGGCCCTTGGTGTCACGCACCATGACGATCTCCGGGTCGTTGTCGGCCACCTCTACGCAGGAGTCCTGTGACGTGTAGGTACTGGTGTGCCAGTTCGGCTTCTCGAGCATGGGCAGGTGGTCTCCTAGTTTGCAGGCATGCGGTCGTAGTGCTGGATTGCTGTGAGGATCAGCTCTCGAACGGCTTTTCCGTATACGGCCGACTGCTGCAAGAGAGCGAAGGCTTTGGCATATAGCTCGATCTCTCGGGGCTGAGAGACGGACAGTTCGGCGGAGTAGGTCTCCACAAGGACGAGTTTGTCGTCGAACATCGAAAACGAGTTGCCGGGCCAGATGGCGGCTGGCGCGGATCGTGGCACGATGCCGAGGCTGAGTCGGGGAAGTCGCATCACTGCCAGGAGCCGGTCGAGCTGTCCTTTCATCGTTTCGGGGCCGCCGAAGTTGGTGTAGAGGGCCTGCTCTCCGAGCAGTACGTTGAAGATCCGTTCGCCCTGGTAGAGGTACTGCTGGCGCTCAAGGCGTTTCGCGACGGCGGCCTCGGAGTCGTCGAGGATCTCGTAGTAGTTGACGACCTGTTCGAAAACGCGGGCGGCGTAGTCGGTGGTCTGCAGGGTTCCCCAGACGACGGTGGGGTGCCAGATGCGGAATACCTTGGTTTTGGCGTACACCGGGATGGCTTTGTGCTGTCGACGTTCTGCTCCGGTCTGGAACTGGCGGCGCCACTCAAGCCAGAGTTCATCGACGTGGCGGACGATCGCGATCAGGTCACCCAGTTGATCAGCTTGGCCGGTGATCGCGCACCATGTGCGGATGTCGTCCTCGCTCGGGCGTTGTTTGCCGTGTTCAATGCGGGAAATCTTTGATTCGTGCCATGCGATGGCATGCGCGAAGGCCCGGCCGCTGGTGAATCCGGCGTCCTTGCGAAAGCCGCGCAGCCGGGCGCCGAGCGCTTGCAGTGCTTCGTCTACTTGTGCAGTCACGGGTGGTTCAGGGTTTGTAGTCGGCGTGAGGGATGGCAACGCTCCACAGCTGGTCGCGTAGGGCTGCGCATGCGGCGACTGTGGCCGGGTCCCGGATGAGCTGTGAGCCGAGGACTCGGCCGTCCGTGTCGAAGTGGCCCACTGCCAGGAGTTGATCGTCGTACAGCCACCAGTCTCTCCCGTCGAAGGGGAAGGTGATGGTCTGGGGCAGGAGGTGGCGGGGCAGCCAGCGGATGTCTTCTCCTGCTTCCTCGTTCTGCGGTGTGAGCGCATGCTCCCACTGGATGTAGGGAGTTATCGGCTCGGTGACGACGCGGACCCGACGTACGGTCATGCCCCGCTCGGTGCACTGGCGCACGAGTTGTGTCCAGGGGGTGAGGTAGGAGGGGTCGGTGTCTCTGCCGTTGAGCCAGGTGCGGAATGGAGTGTCTTCGTCGGGAACCGAGTAGTCGTCTCGCAGCTCGAGGTGGAAGGCATCGCGTCTGAAGCGAGCGAAGAGCAGGTTGCGCTCAGTGCTGGAAATCAGTTCCACTCGGTTCCTCCGCCAAGCCGGCGATCTCTGATTTCGTGACCTCGACGCAGGTCTCGTAGTGCGGGATAGACATCTGCGACAGGGCTTCCGCGTCGGTCACTACTTTGCCCTGGACAACGCAGGTGCCCTGCGGGGTGATGATCATGACTGGTGCCTGGGCATGTGCGATTTGGCCGTCTGGGAGTCCGTCCTCCTTCAAGTACTCGAACAGTTCGGTGGGTACCTCGACCGCGCTCTCGCCATCAGGGATGTCGAGTTGCATCAGCAGGTCGTTCGCGAAGAGCTGCCAGCCCTGGACGATGTAGGTGTCCCGGTCGGTTGCATACAGCGTTGGGCAGTCTCCCCCAGTGGAGTTGCTGCCAAGGAAGCGTAACTTCACGGCCTGTCTCCCGTCTTCATCCTTGCTCAGGTTTGCTGGACATATCGATGGTCGTCTGGGTGTCCATGCTCGTCAATCAGCCTGCTGCAAACTCGTGCAAGTTCTTTGAGAGTTGAGCCGCAGGAGTCCTACGGTCTTCCTCAGCGGTCAGCAGGCCCGGCATCTGCATCGGAATCCAGCCCTGCTGCCGGTAGCCGCGCACCAGCAGCAGCTGTCTTCGATCGCCGAAGTGCCCGCCCGAGCACAAACCCATGGGAGTCTCCCGTGAACCCACCTGAGCAGCGCCCAACCATCTCTGCAGAGGCAGCGGTGGCATCACCGCCCGCGAGCACGACCGCGCTGCTGCCGGTCACGGTGGACAAGCCTCTGTTCCAAAAGTCCTGCCACCTCACCGCCAACGTGGGCGCGGGGCCGAATGCCCGGCTGCGCGTTCGTACATGGCTCACGGTCGGGCACTGGAGTGGCGACATCGACAAAGCCGCGCGTATCGCCGACAAGCTCGTCGACAACGCCGTCAGGCACGGCAAGCCTCTTCCTGATGACCGCGTAGCCCTGCGGGTGATCGGCCTCGCCGACACCGGCGAGCTGGTCATCGAGGTCGAGGACGCGCTTTCCGACTTTCCCGGCTTCGAAGAGGTCGCCCACCAGGCTCATGACGTGCAGGAAACACGCACGGGGCTGTGGTGGGTGGCTCACTACCACGGTCGGCTGTTCTGGGACGTCATGAAAGACGTCGACGGTCTGGTCGTCGGCAAGACCGTGCAGGCGCTCCTGCCCGTGACCTGGAAGGACTCTCAGTGATGCTCACGCCACTTCCCCAGCGCGCGGCGAACCCCCGCGGCAGCGCCCCGGCCGGCAGCGTCGACTTCACGGCGCACGCCCAGAACGTCGCGCCCGAGGACGTCGCACCGGACATGCGCGATCTTGCCGCGCGGGTGCGGAATCTGATGAATCTCCAACGGGGGCGGCCGCTGCGCCTGCCGTTGGGCGGCCGGTTCTTCGACATCGTCGTGACCGCCTCCGGCCCCGAGGCCTACGCCGTCGTGGACCTCATGGACCAGGTCCAGCACGTCCCCGGCTGGCGCCCCGACGCCTGCGGGCCCGTGATCGAGGACCCGGAACGGGACTGGCTCATCTGGCTCGTTCCCCCGGGCACGCGTGAGAGCTGGGAGCCCCACCGCTACGGGGCGTGCCTGGGCAGTCCGTACGAGCTCGCGCTGCCGCCGCTGCTGCAGACGGAGCCGCCGGGACCGTACTGGCTGCGCCCGTGCCGCGGGGACCGTCTCGTGCCGCCCTTGCCGCTGGCCGACTTCCTCAACCGGTTTCAGCCCGGCCCCACACCGCATGAAGAACTCCTCGGATCCGTGCTGAACACGATCTCCTGATCTCCGCATGCGGTGGCGGTGAACACTCCCGAACCCCTCCACCGCACGCGGTCCCACACCCCCGCCCCCGGACAAACCACCATCCCCGCTGGCGGCAGGAACCCCCTTCTGGGGGAGCACGACGTGACCCCACCCAGCCGGCACCCGGCACTCTCCGCCACACCTGGAAAGACGCTTCCTCCATGCCTTCCACCGCAGCCGCCGTCGTTCCGTACATCATTCAGCGCAGAGGTGAGGAGCCTGCATCCGAGAGCAGTCTCGTCATCGAGCAGGCCGCGCCGGGCCGAAGCCGCCTGTGCTACCACGATGAAGACCCCCGGGACCGTGATCCGCGGGGAGTGCTGTACGGGCGCGTCGGTTGGAACCCGCTGGGGGCGGACGGCATGCCGAGCGGGGAGCCGCAGTGGAAGTTCATGCATCCCCACCGGCAGATGATGACCATGCAGGCCCTGCGGTGTCAGGTGTGCACCCAGCCCGCCCGTACGAAGGCGGGTCTGATCTTCCTGGCCGGCCCCGATGACGAGGACCTGGCCCAGCCGGAGATCCTGACGAATCAGCCTCCCGTCTGCGCGAAGCATGTGCGCACCGCTGCCGCTTTGTGCCCGCACCTGGAGAAACGGCCGATGGTGTTCCTCGCCCAGAGCGCGCCCCTGTACGGCGTGGGCGGAGTCCTGTACGGGCGCCTGGCCCGCGGGGGACTGCACGTCGTTGCCCGCCCGGACTTCGCCGTGCCCTACGGAAACCCGGACCTGGCCACCTTCCTCGCCTCCCAGATGGTCCGCCGGCTGTCCATCTTTCGCGTCCTTGACCTCGACGAACTCCTCCACACCCTCGGCGTGACCGCGCAGGCCTCTGCCCGGTAGCGCGCACGGCATCGTCGCCATCGCACGAACCGTCCTCACCACCGACAACAATGCGTACACGGAGCTGCTCGAACGGCTCCACCACCGCGGTGTGTTCCTGCCCTCGAACAGGGTGTGGGACACCTCCGCTCGAGCGGAGGTGAACCGTGCGACTGTGTCGCGCTTTCGTGCACCCAGGCCTTTCGGACCCACGCTAGGAGACAAGTCACGCCAGCTGATGTTCCGACGGCTAACGGCGCCTCCGCTGGCCCGTAACTGAGCCTGAGTCGCTAATGTTTCCTCAGCGATCCGACGAGGATCGGGAAGACGGCCACAAGAGGCCCTACCCCTGCAGGGGTAGGGCCTCTTTGCGTCGCAAGGGGTCTGCGTCGGAGGTGCTTTCGTGCCCGGCGCTTCAGCTGGAAGCCCTCCCGGCTGTAGCCGGGACGGCCTGCTGACGGGGGCTTCCCTGGGTCCAGTCTGGGTCCGGAAGGACGGTGCAACCCCGTGAATGATCAACACAGCCGAGGTAGCACCACGGCTGCTGACCTGCACAGACGAGGAAAAGGGGGTGTCCAGAGAAACCCGGGGCAAGGTTTTGACGAGGCGGCGATGCGCAGGGCGGCTCGCCGACTCGGGTGGAAGGTCACCACGATCGGGATGATCGGCACTCGCTTCGGCACGATGGTCGCCATCCAGGACACCCGGGAGGTCCCCGAAGAATTCCGGGCGGTGGTCGAGGCAGCGATGTACGAGCGCATGGGTGCCGCGGTGGTCAGGATTTCGGGTGAGCCGGGCGAGGTTCCTGTCCAGCGTGGCTCGATCACTCTCATGACGCAGGAGTTCCGCGCGGCGGTCGCCTCTGCGACGCCCGTCTGATAGGGCACGGCTTACGGCCGTGCCCGGCACATCGGGCCGCCGCTGTGCTCTCTGACCGGAAAGCGCGCGGCCCGCCTCTACCCACCGGACTCGCCTTCTCCACGCTCGAGATCGGAACCGGTCTCGGTGCTGTCACCGGTGATCAGACGCGTCTCCTCGGCGGTTTGGCCGCGCTAGGGCCTGTTGTGAAAGTCCCGGTCGCGCGGGGTCTGGTGCCAGGAGGCGGTGCCGTTGTCAGCGGTGCTGTGCATGATGGGCGCGTCAGCTCGTCCTGGAGAGGGAAGTGCCGTGCCGATCACAAACCAGCAGGTGTTGGGACACGCGTTCCTGCAGGAGATGTTCGACGACTCGTTCTTCCCTGATCGCGTAGTCGGCCGGGGCCGAGCGGTCCTGCTGCAACTGTGCGAGCGCATCGAGGCCGAGCGGCCGTCGGATCTGGAAGCCCTGTATGCGCTCACTGAGGCTGCCACCGAGGAGTTCAACCTGCTGGAAAGGGAGTTCGTAGCGGCCGGGAGCGAGATCGAGACAGTCGCTCGCGAGTGGATCTGCGACGAGTTCCGGTTCGTCGCGTCGGCCTACGGGTTCGCGGACGCGGATGCCGAGAAGCTGACCGCTAGCCGTGACTGGTGAGCACGGACGGGATAGCGACCGCGGTCAGAGCCATTCGTTGAGGACTGCGATCAGCACGGTCGCCTCGTAGCGGACGGCGAGCTTGTCGTACCGCGTGGCGACAGCCCGGTGCCTCTTGAGGCGGTTTATGCCGCATTCGACCGCATGACGCTCACGGTAGTCAGCCTTGTCGAACTTCGGCGGTCGACCGCCTCGGGAGCCGAGCTTTCGCCGGTTGCGCGCCTGGTCTGCCTTGTCGGGGATGGTGCAGCGGATCCCGCGGCGGCGCAGGTAGGCACGGTTCTTGCGGGAGGCGTAGGCCCGGTCCGCACGCACGCGATCGGGACGGACCCGCGGCCGACCCGGTCCGACGCGGGGCACGCGGACCTTCTCCAACACGGCCTCGAACTGCGGCGAGTCTCCGCGCTGTCCAGCGGTCACCACGATCGAGATGGGCTTCTGGCCCTGCTCCACTGCGAGGTGGAGCTTCGTGGTGAACCCGCCGCGCGATCTCCCCAGCCCATGGTCACCGGGCTCGGTGAAGATGCCGCCCGGCGGCTCCTTCTGCAGGTCGCCGTGCGTGCGGGCGCCGGCCGCATGCTGATGCGCGCGGCAGACCGTGGAGTCGACGCTCAGGTCCCATGTGATCGCCCCCTTCGCGTCGGCCATGGACTGGAGCCGGGTGATGATCCGCTGCCAGGTGCCGTTTCGTTGCCATCGGCGGAAGAGGTCGTAGACCCGGCTCCAGGGTCCGTACTCAGCGGGGACGTCCCGCCACGGAACGCCCGTCCGGACACGGAACCGTATGCCGTCGATCAACTGCCGCCGAGCCCACACCGGCGGTCGTCCCACCCTGGCGCCCGTCGGCAACAACGACTCCAGCACCGCCCACTGCTCGTCCGTGAGATCTCCGCGACCCATGAAACGTGATCATCCACAGCCCAAGATCCACTTTCGATACACGGCCTAGCGGCCCCGCCGCGGACATCCCGCCCGACGGTGCCCAAGTCAACGCCACCGGGGATCCACCGAACGCCGACCCGGATGAGCTGTCGGCGTTCGGCGGATCAGTCCTCGGCCGTCCCAGGATTCAGATGCGGGATGCGGCCGGTCTGCTGTGGCTGCGCGCATCGTCCAGGGTCACGCCAAGAGAGCGGAGACGGGCGATGAAGTCCGTCGGCCCGGTGAACAGATGGGCCTGCAGCCCCACGGCTTGTGCGACGTGGACGAAGGTGGGCTCGTCATCGAAGTAGGCCAGGGCCTCGGCGGGGATGCCCATGCGTTCGGCGGCGGCGCGGTAGGCGTGCGGGGAGGGTTTGTCAACGCCGAGTTCCGCGGAGGAAAAGACGTGGTCGAAGGTGATGCCGTGGAGGCGGAGGTCGTTGTGCAGCGCGTCGGTGCAGTTGGACAGAACGCCGACGGGAAGGTGGCGGCGAAGCTGTGCGAGCAGGGCGGCCATGACCGGGTCGGGTTCGCCTCGGTCGGTGCGCCAGGGGCCGAGGGCCTTGGCGGCGGCGGGGCCGAAGTCTGCGGTGATGCGGGCAGCGACGTCGTCGGCCCATTGCTGGTCGGTGAGGACGCCGACGCGGGCCAGGCGGTATGCGGGGTGGTCGTAGGCGTAGCGGGCGATGGTGCCTTCGGGCAGGCCGGCCAGTTGTTCGCTCTTGCGCGCGCCGGTGTTGTGCCAGTGCCGGAAGAGGCCGTTCATGTCGAGCAGCAGCCCGTCGATGCGGGTGGGCATGGGACTCCTTGGGTGCGTGGCGGGTGTCAGTTCGCTGTGCCGGCGGTGGCGTAGACGGTGAGGTAGTGGTCGGCTGTACGGGTCCAGCTGTAGGTGTCTTCGATGTGGCGGCGGCCGTTTGCGCCGCGGCGCTGGCGTTCGCGGGTGTCGGTGACCGCGGTGATGAGGGTGCGGGCCAGGTCGTCGGGGTCGTCGGGGCGGACGAGCCAGCCGGTGGCGTTTGGGCCTGTGGGGTTGATGGTGCGGGCGGGCCCGCCGGTGGCGGTGGCGATGGGTGCCGTGCCGGTGGCCATGGCTTCGAGGTAGACCATGCCGAAGGGTTCGTTCACGGCCGGGGCGACCATGAGGTCGGCGCAGTTCAGTTCGGTGACCAGTTCCTCGTGGCCGCGCCAGCCGGCGAAGAACACGTCGCGGGTGATGCCGAGTTCGGCCGCGAGGTCGGCGGGATGGTCGCCTTCGCATTCGCCGGGGTAGCCGCCCCACAGCAGCAGGGCGGGGGCCGGGTCGAGGCGGGTTCGGGCAGCGGCGAACGCCCGCAGCAGGACGGGGAGTCGTTTGAAGTCGAGGAAGCGGCCCACCCACAGCAGGATCGGGCGCAGTCGGCCGTCGGGGGTGCGGAGGCGGGCCAGGTCGTGGTCGGTGTAGCGGATGCTGCCCGGTGTGCCGCCGGGTTTCCAGCCGCGGGGGTCGGTGACCAGCCAGCGGCGCAGGTGGGCCAGGCGCTGGTGGTCGTCGAGCGGCTGGGGCTGGAAGGCGGTGGTGTCGACGCCGTTGGGGATGACGGGGAGGTCGTGGGGCAGGTGGAGCAGGCGGGCGGCAAGTTCCTGGTCGTGTTCGGAGACGGTGACGAGTTGTCCGGCGTGCTGGACGCTTTGGCGCAGGCGGGTGAGCCAGTACGGCGAGTGGAGCCACTTCTGCCAGGGCGTGTCGATGAGGAGCCGGGTGTCCTGGTCGTCGAGGCCGGCGGTCTTGGCCAGGCGCAGTGCCTCGGCGGTGCGGTGCGGGTTGTCGCTGTGCAGGAGGCGGGCCAGGTCGGTCAGGGAGGCGCGGACGGCGTCGGCGAGGCGGATCCGCTGCTGCATGGCGTCGATCAGCTTGAGTTCGGTGCCGTGCAAGGTGGTGATCCGGGGTACGCCGGGGTAGGCCGCGCGGGCGCTGGTCTGCAGGTGGCTGAGGTGGTGCAGGTGAACCAGGCTGGGGCGGGTGCTGCGGTGTGCGGTCAGGTGCCGGGTCCAGGCGCGGGTGAGGTGGTCCGCGGCTGCCGGTGATACGGCGCTGAAGAGGGGGTCGGGGCAGTTGCCGCGGTCTTCGTAGGAGGGGTGGAACGGCCAGGCGGTGCGCTGCGGGTCCTGGCCTGTCTTCCATGCGGCCAGGGCGTCGCTGTGGTCGTAAGAGTGCAGGTCCAGGCCCCGGTAGAAGGTGGGCGCGTGGGAGGGCTCGCCTGCTTCGCCGAGGGATCCGGCGTGCAGGCGGGTGGTGTGGCCGCGCGTGTTGAGTTCGCGCAGGAGGTAGCGGATGACCTGGGCGCTGCCGCCGCGGGGCCAGAAGAGTACGGCGGTGTCCACGGTGATTTCGGGCATAGCGAATCCCTTGCATGGGCTGACGGGCGGGGCGGGGGCCTATTGCGGGGCGTCGATGACCAGGGGTTGTCCGCCGGCGAGGCGGCCGGGCCAGTAGCGCTCGGCGGGGTGGTCGGGGGCGCGGACGGTGAGCGCGAGGACCTGGGCGATGTTGTGGCGGTCGCGCAGGGGCAAGGGCTCGGCGAGTACGAGGGTGCGGGTGGCCGCGTTCAGGGTGTACGGCACGTGGGGGTGGCCGAGCCGGGCGAGGTGCTGGTCGATGTCCCTCTCGTGCACCGGCTGTCGGGGTGCGGCGTGCCGGCAGCGGTCGCGCTGGGCTGTGGGGCAACGGTTGGCGCTCAGACAGGTCGGGGTGTTCAGGACGCCGGCCCGGTCGGATCGGTGCAGGACGTAGGCCAGGGCGCAGCTGTTGGTCTGGAAGATGGGGTGGTGGGCGTAGCGGTCGGGGACGTGGCGCAGCCACTCCCAGGCGGGCCGGGGCCACAGGGAATCGGCGGCCTGCGGGTCCAGGTGCGGGTCGGCGAGCTGCGGCCACAGGCCGGTGATCTGCTGCAGTGCGGTGGGTTTGATTTTGGTGCCCACCGCGACGGTGGCGTCGGCGTACCGGGTGACCCAGTCCATGACGTGGTCGATGACGTCCGGTGTGCTGTTCTGCGGCAAAAACGGCCGCCAGTAGTGGATCAGCGGGATACCGGCGGCGTGCAGGCGGGGGAAGGTGGCGCGCAGGGCGTCGTGGTCGATGCCGCGCTCGATGTCGGGGCCGAGTCCGGAGTAGCTGAGGTAGACCTGGATCGGCAGGCCGGCCGCGCGGTTGCGGGTGATGCAGTCCACGACGTCGTCCGGGACGGCGCATTTGGTGATCAGGCAGACCGGGTTGCGGACCGGGGAGGCGCCAAGGACGTCCAGGAGCCTGGTGAGGTGGGCGCGTGTGACGGGGGTGGCGAGGGCGTCGGTGCAGGTGTAGAGCGCGAGCGTCAGGTCGCGGTGGTAGTAGCGGTGGGCAAGGAGCTGGCTGAGGGTTTCCTCAGGGGTGACGAGGACTTCGGGTTTGGTGCGGGTGAGGCCGAGGTCCTGGAGGTAGCAGTAGCCGCAGTTCTTGGGGCACCCCTGCACGGGGTTGATGGCCAGCCAGGTGTCGTGCTGGTCGATGACGGGTTCGAAAAGGCGTTGAGATGCCACGGGGGTCTCCCTGTGTGGGCCGCCGGCCGTGGCCGGCGGCCCACACAGAAAGGGCGGCAGCTCAGGTCACGGTGGTGGCGGATGTGTCGGAGTCGGGGCGCTCGTCGAGTTCGGCGACGAGGCCGCGCAGGACGGGCCCGTACTCGGGATGGGCGAGGGCGAAGGCCATCTGGGCGACCAGGTAGTCGGACGGGTTGCCGGTGTCGTACCAGCGGCCCTGGATGACCTGTCCGTAGACGGCGCGGGTGGAGGCGTAGGCGTTGATGGCGTCGGTCAGGTAGATCTCGCCGCCCTGGTGCTCGGTCCAGCGGCGGGTCTGCTCGCGCAGCTCGTCGATGATGCCGGGGGTGATGACGTAGCCGCCGATGGCCGCGTACGAGGACGGGGCGTCCGCGGGCTTGGGCTTTTCGACCAGGCCGGTGATGCGCAGCAGACCGTCGTCGAGGTCTTCCTTGACGATCGGCACGCCGTAGCGCTGCGAGTCACCGGCGTCCATCGGCATGAGGGCGAGCACCGGGCAGCCGGTCTGTTCGTAGGCGCGGATCAGCTGCTGGGCGCGCGGGACCTTGGCGACGAACACGTCGTCGGGCCACAGCACGAGTACGGGTTCGTCGCCGGTGTTGCGGGCGGCGTTGAGCACCGGGGTGCCGTTGCCGTAGGGGCCGTGCTGGTCGAGGTAGGTGATGTGGCCCTGGCGGGCCAGTTCGGCGACCTCCTCCACGGCGTCCGCGTACGCGCTCTTGCCGTCCGCGCGCAGCTGGGCGACGAGTGCGGGGTTGGGCCGGAAGTGGTCTTGGATGAGGGACTTGCCGCCGGAGATGACGATGGTGATGTCCGTGATGCCGGACGCTACGAGTTCGCGCACCGTGTGCTCGATCACCGGCTTGTCGCCGACCGGCAGCATTTCCTTCGGGGTGGCCTTGGTCAGGGGAAGCAGCCGGGAGCCGAGTCCGGCGGCGGGGATCACGGCCCTGCGGATCGTCGGGGGCATCAGGTCTCTCTCGGTCGAACGGCCCACCGTGCCGGACGGCACGGTGCAAACCGACGCTATCAACGCGAGGCGGCACGCCCGGACGAGACTGCTTTTTCCCCGATGTCCTGATCGTCACCGGCACAGGAAGCTTCCGGTGTACTTGGTCACCGCGAAGTACCCGGCATCGGCGATCGCCTCGAGGACCTGGGTGCGGACCCGGTCGCGCAGCTCGTGGAAGAAGCCGTCGGTCAGACGTGCGTCGGGTTCGGAGGAGGCACAGCAGTGGTTGTGGCCGACCTGGTAGAAGGCCATGAACGGCTCCGGGTCGGTGAAGCGGAGCTGGTCCTGCCAGACCACGGTCTCCACCTGGTCGAAGTGCTTGCCAAGGAGCTGTCCGCCGTTGGTCAGCGATAGCCTTCCCTTGGGGGATGCCTTGAAGAGGTCCTCGGGGGCGTTCATCGCCTTCAGCGCGGCGAAGTGGACCTGGTACATCTCCAGCATGCTGTCGGTGCGGTCGGTGGTGAGCTGGAAGATGCCGCCGTCGCGCATCACACGGCGGACCTCGGTGAAGCACCGGTCCAGGTCGGGAACGTAGTGGATCATGTAGTTGGCCATGACGCGGTCGAACGCGTTGTCGCCGAGCATGGACAGGTCGTCCGCGCTGCCCTCGATCCACCGGCACGGTGTGGCGGTGCCGCGCAGCCGCTGTGCGGCGGCCTCCAGCACGGCCGGGGCGATGTCCAGGCCGGTGATGGTGCCCTCGGCGAAGTGGGGCCGCAGGCCTTCCAGGATGAAGGCGTTGCCGCATCCGAGGTCCAAGAGGTCTTCGGTGCCGGTCAGGGCAAGGTTGCCGATCATGTGGTCGAGCATCGACTGCGGGTTGGTGCGAAAGGCGTTGTGGACCCACTGCTTGGCGTCCAGCATGCGGGTGTCGTTAAAGAACCGGTCCCGGGCGGTTTCGGTCGAGAACTCGAAGTGCCGGGCCGGGATGATCTCCTGCGCGAGGGCGTCGAGTTCGGGGGTGCGGAAATCGGTCAGGTCCATGGGATATCTCCTGTTCCAGGGGTGATACGGGCCGGGTAGGGATGGTCGGGGGTGGCGGGCCACTTGGTGCCCACGTACTTGTGCGGGAGCAGGCCGGCCAGCGGCGCCAGAGCGGGCGTGCGGCCCGGCGTGACGGCGCGCAGGTTCGGCGCGTGGTCGAGGAGGAGTTCACGGCACAGACCGCACGGGGGAACGATGCGGGCCACCGGCGGCTCGGTCGGCTTGGGGTAGCGGACCGCGGCCACCGCCACTAGGTCGGCGCCGGTGGCCAGCCGGGCCGCTGAAAGGGCACCGGCCTCGGCGCAGACGGAGGCCCGGCCGACCATGGCGTCCAGGTGCAGGCCGATGTGAATGGTGCCGTCCGCGTCCTGGAGTGCTGCGGCGATCTGATGGCGGGCGAGCACGTACCGTTCGCTGATCGTGGCGAAGGCGACGGACACCAGAGCTCTGGCCAGCGGGTCGGCGCAGTCGGCAGCCGGGTCGTCCACAGTGCGGCCGGTCATCGCACGGCCTGCGCCATGTCGTGGTGGATCTTCGAGGGCTGCGGGCCGCGGGAGCCCTGGTACTTGCCGTCGTACAGGACGATGTCGCCCTGCACGCGCCAGAACGTCACCTGCGCGAGCCGGTCCCCGGCATAAACACGGACCGGCTGGACCGCGTGCAACTGGAACGTGACCTGCCCGATGGATCCGATGTCGATCAAATCGGCGGTGACGTGGAGGAACAGTCCGAGCCGGGCGGCGCCCGAGCGGGAGCGGATGATCGGCACATGGTGCCGGCTGCCGAGGACTTCGATGCTGGAGCCCAGGTAGATGCGGTCCGGCTGGAGCACGATGCCGCCGTCGGGGATGGTCAGGATGGTGTGGGGGTTCTCCTCGCGGGTGTCGAGTACCTCGCTGGTGTAGACGGCCAGGGTGGGGCCGAGCGTGAGGTCGAACGAGTTCGGCTGGACGCCGTCCTGGTGGAACGGCTCCAGGATCAGGCGGCCCATTTCGCGTTCGCGGGCGATTTCGGGTCCGGTGAGGATCACGGCAGTGCCTTTCAGCGTGCAGGGGGCTGGAAACAGCACGATCAGCGGGCGGGGGCGAGCAGACCGGCCGACGGGAGGGTCGCGTCGGAGAGACGGCCAAAACGTCCGCGGTAGGCGAGGGCGTCACCGGCGGTGGACCAGAACGTCACCTGGCCCGCGGGCATCCCCGCATAGACGCGGGTGGGCTGAACCACCTTGATCTCCAGCGTCCAGCGGTGACACGACCCGACCTGTCCCAGGTCCGCGCTGTACTGCAGGAACATGCCCAGACGCCCCAGTGAGCTGCGTCCGATCAGCGACGGGACGAACTCACTGCTGCCGATCACCTCGGCGGTCGTCCCGAGATACACCCGCCCGGGACGAAGGACGAAGCCGCATTCCGGAATCTCGAACTCGTCCAGACCGTGATCGGCGTGCGTGTCCGTCACCAGGGCCTGATGAGTCTTCAAGACGGTGCCGAGACGGTAGTTGTAGGACACCGGGTTGAGCTGGAGGGGACGGAAAGGCTCGATCGTCAGCGCGCCGCGTCTGCGCTGGCGCACGATTTCGGGGCCGGTGAGGATCACCGTCGTATCTCCGCTGCCAGGCAGGCTGCTTGCGCGCGCAGGTCCTCGAGGCTGCCGTTGTTGTCCACCCGCCGCCACGGAATGGCGGTGACGGGGGCTTCGGTGGGGTGGCTCTCGCTGCCCGAGGACAGGTCGGCTCGGTACCGCTTGCGCAGCCGCCGGACGGCATCGGGCGCGGTGACCTCCACCAAGCTGAACCCCAGGGCCCTTACCGCGTCGATGTCCGGGGCCCGCAGGTCGTCGCACACCAGCACGGCCGACGGGTCGCTCCGCTCCGCCTGGAGAACCCGGAGGGTGAACGCCTCGGTCAGCGCGTGGGGGTTGATGCGCCGCAGGTGCATGCCGAGCGCGTTGAGGAGCTGGCCGTCCTGCGCGCTGCCGTCCAGCAGGGGACGCCCGGCCATCGCGTGGACGATAGCCTGCAGTTCGTACAACGGAGCCGCGAGCTTCAGCTTCACCGCCGGTGATCCCCCTGCCGCCAGCTCCTGCATGAGCAGGCCAGCGAAGGTGCTCTTGCCGGCACCAGGCCTGCCGTGCAAAGCGATCCTGGGCATGACTGATCTCCTCTCGGCGGATCCGGATGGCAGGCCTGAGTCGAAAATCCAACGCGTTGGCGTGTGACCGGCGTTGGTGCGCGTTTCGTGCGCTCAAGGGCCTGTGACGACCATGGTGGCCGTCCGCGGTGCCCTGCGGGAAGTGGTGGCTGTCCGCACTTGTCCGCACCTCACGGACAGACAGCCGAACTGATGTCCGAATGGTGTGTGCTGGTCACAGCAGTGCAGGGGCTGTCCGCACGGCGGTGCGGACAGCTGCAGCGCCACAACGATGTGGAGACCGTGATGGCAGAGAAGGTGACCTTCGCCGCGGAACTGCGACGGCTACGGGGAGAACTGACGCTGCGCGACCTCGCCCGCCGGGCCTTGTGCAGCAAGAGCCTGATCAGCGACCTCGAACACCGGCGCAGATCACCGACACTTCCGATCGCTGCCGCTCTGGACAAGGCACTCGGCGCGGACGGCACACTGGTAGCCCTGGCCGAAGCCCAACGAAACTCAAGCAGGGTGAGCGCACAGGCGGCTCCGGAGGGAGACGCGGACGACATCCTGCGGGAATGGGACGACGTGTGGCGACGAGACTTTCTCAAGAACGCCGGCGCGGCTACTGCAGCCCTGGCCACCGGTCTGCGCCCAGGAACCAATGCCGTAGGTGGCCGCGACCTGATGGACGCGCACATCGCACTGCGGGCCGCTCACGGCCGGCTGGACAACCTTCGCGGAGCATCCGCCGTCTACGCGCAGGCCATCGACCACCACCAGCAGATCTTGTCCTGGCTCGGCACAGCCACCACCACAGCCGAGCGGCAGCAGATCGCCGCCCTTGCCTCCGACACCGGGGGTTTTGTCGGCTTCCTCACCTACGACCTGGGCATGAGCGAAAACGCTGTCACACACTTCCGTGACGCTGCTGCCCATGCCCGCCAGGCAGGCGACCTCTCTTCCTGCGTCTACCAGGTCGGCCAGATGAGCCGCATCCTGACCGACCAGGGCCACCACCGCCGCGCTCTGGCTCTCGCCGACGGCGCCCTCGATCTTGGCGGCACCGCGGCCCACCCTGCCGTACGGTCCTGGCTGCACGCCGTCCGCGCCCACCATCACGCCTGCCTCAACGAGGCCCGCAACGCACAAACCGACCTCCATACCGCCTGGAAGCTGCTCGAACGCGCCGACGACGGAGAGAAACCCCCCTACATCGGCTATCTGAGCGAAGCAGAGCTGAACAAATGGACCGGCCATGCCGCAGTCCGACTCGGCCCGACCACCCCAGCACTCTTCAGCGCAGGCAAGACCGCTCTCGACGAAGCACGCGCGGCCTGGCCGACGACCATCGTCCGCGGTTCGGCGGAAGTCCTGACCGCCAGCGCCCGCCTCTACGCGGCCTGCGGCGACCGCGACGTCGCTGCCGAACTCGCCTCACGTGCCGTCGCCATCGCCACCAACACAGGATCAGCAAGGAACCTGCGCGCCGCACTGGCCGCTGTGAACGCATGATCACCGCCGTCGGTGATCCGGAGCCGCTTCCCATTCACCCCTTGCCGTAGTCACAGGGAGTCTGGAGGGGTCTGCCACATCTGGCGCAGCCTTTCGCAAGCCCTCGCGGCTTCCGCGTGCTCGCGAAGGTGCTGGAGCCATGCACTGTCAGGCGGAGGCATGGCGCGGCCTCGGCCGGGGGCATCTCCGCATGCTCGGGCTGCGTAGATCTCCCGAGGACTGGGGGCGTCGGTCCAGGTATCGGTTGGCAGAGACGCAAGGAATTCTTCTTCGGGCTCGCGGAGCGTCGGCCGGTACACGTACCCGTTCCTTTGATCGTTTTGCCGGCGTCGACGGCGGGCGAGTTCGTCACGCAGGGGTTGTCGCAGCTGCTGGATGTAGCGCTGCCAGGCGGGAGTGTGGCGGGCCCGGTCGCGGAGCATGGCCTCATAGCGTGTGCCGTCATCGGCTAAGAGGCTGTGTGCGGGCGACACGGTGGGCGGGAGCTCGCCGAGGTGCTGTCGGCGGTGCAGTTCGTGGTGGAGGTAGGCGGCCGGGTCCCTGAGGTGGGCGGGGACGCCCCAGGCGGACACTTCGGCGGCGAGTTGCGCTGCCGTCCAGCCGGCTGCGATGAGGGGGCGCAGCGCGTAGGCGATGCGGCGGGAGCAGGTGTCGTAGAGCCACCACACCTCGCGCTGCAGCTGCTTGGCCAGAGCGATTCCCTGCCGGCATTCATCGGATGTGAACGGTGCAGGCAGGCCGCGGGCGCGGCACTGTGTCCGGGCTCGCCGCGTGTTCTTCTTCTCCCCCGTGACTACCTGCAGACGAGATGGGGCTGAGGTGACCACAACAGAAGGGGTGCAGCGGGCGGGCGGCCGTGGCCGCGTTCTTGGCTTGTGGGCCCGGGCGGCGGCGGCCCGGGCCCGGCCCTTTGCCGTGTAGCCGATCAGGCGGGCCCGGTAGCCGGTTCCGCGGATCCGGTGGCCCTGGACCTGATCCCAGAGGAGCGGGGCGACCGGAGCGTAGATGGTGGCTGTTCCGCGGTAACCGTCGCCGGGCGTCCAGGAACTGCCGCGAGTGCGGAGGACGTTGCGTTTCGAGCCATGCTCGACCCAGGCGATGAGACCGAGCTCGCGCAGGTAGCGGGCGTGGGCCAAAACGGTGCGGCGGCTGACGCCCAGTTCATCGACGGTCGCCGCGAGGTTGAAGGCAATATGGCCATGCTGGCTGCGGTGCATGCGGGCGGCGAAGGCGGCGGCTAAGCGCAGGGTGGTCGTCCCGGCTCGCGGGTGGTGACGGATCATGTAGCGGGCCGCGGTGAGGAAATCGGAGCCCCGGCGCAGCTGCCGCGAGGCTGTGGTGTTCACTTCCTGCTCGCCCGGCGCCTCGATGAGCGTGAACGCCGTGCGTGAACTCGGTTCGGGCGTACGGGTGTTGCCAGCAGATGGTTTCCGGCAGGCGTGGCGGCTGACTCTGCGGTCGGGCATCATGGTTCCTGTCGCGGGGCTGCGCCTCGTGGCATGAGGCCGGAAACGGTCTGGTTCGTGGAGAACCTGTTGTGCCGGACGGGGACTGCAATCCCTTGATCCGGTGTATTGAGCGGTCGAAGGCTCGGTGGGGACCGGGCCGGTCGACAGAGGGGCGGCAGCGGCCGTGACGGCCGCGGTACCGCCCCTTTCTCTTTGGGTGCTGCTAGCTGCTCACCCGCGGGCGATCTGGGTGATGAGCAGGGCGGCCCACACGAGCGGGACGAGCGCCACGTACGCCTGGGGGCGGCGCAGCACGGGCTTTCCCGGCACGATCGAGTCCCTGCCCGCTGGGGGTGTAGAGACGGGCAGCTGTCGGAACTTGCGGTAGGCGTGCGCGTTGCGGGCCAGGGTCAGCGGTGTGTGGACGAGCAGGCTGAGCAGGCCCCACCAGCCCTGCCAGAGGGTTCTGGTGGTCATGGTGCGTACCAGGGCGATGCCGCACTGCCGGCAGAAGGGGCCGGGGACGGTTCGGGTCTGGCCCCAGAAGATCATCCCCGTGTGGGATCTGATGTCCGCGGGGGCGGCCGGCCGGGCCTGGCAGACGTGGCAGCCGGGCTCCGGCGCGGGGGCGGCGCCGGCCGTGTGCCATGGGACATTGCTGTCCGGGCCTCCCGCGGTGAGCGGGTCTGTGTACCAGGCGGGCGCCTCGTACGGCGGGAGTCCGTCGTCGAGGGAATCACCGAGGGGACTGCTCATCGGCCGGCCTCCATGGAGTCGGCCGGTGCGACTGCCTGGGGATGGAAGTCGGGCGTCCATTCGGGGTGGCGGGACCAGCGGCTGTGGGCGGCCTGCCTGAGCACCCAGCCGACGGTGTCGAGACAGGCCCGTGCGGTGGGGTCCTCGAGGCTGTCGGCGCGTGCGGCCGTCCATGCGGGCAGGACGGTGAGAATCCAGCCGAGTGCCTGCAGCTCGCCGTGGCAGCTGGTCGTCTCCGCGATACGCATCCGCTGGGCGAGGAAGGCGGCGAACCGGCTGTCACGGTCGGCGGCCCATGCGGCAGCGTGCTGGTCACCCGCAGGGGCAAGACCGGGAAGGAGAGGAGGGGAGGTGGTCTGCGCGGTCACCGGGAATCCACCATCCGGTACTCGTATGCGAGTACGTGCGGCGTGCCGGAGGGTGTCAGGGTCGCCAGGGCCTGGCCCTGGAACTCGTCGGTGATGACGGTTCTTCCGGCGGGGTTGTAGAGCGCCTCCACCTTGTTCGGGTTGATCTTGTAGTTACTCCGGTACGCGGGGCGGAGCAGGGTTTCCTGGTTGTGCGCGGTCGGGAAGGCGGCGAGGACGCCGCCGTCGGCCAGGTGCAGCGCGTACACCTTCGAGGCCTTCACCTTGGTGGCGAAATACTTGGTGGTGGCGTACTTGCTGTCATCGCGTTTGCCGCGGTTGGTGTAGAGCGTGCGGGCGTCCTTGACGGCAGGGGTGGATGCGAGTTTCTTCCCGGTCTTCTTGCCGCCGGTCTCGGCCAGGTCCTCGAAGGCGCTGCTCAGCTGGGCCGGTGCGAGGGAGCCCACCGGTGTGGCGGGGTCGGCCGGCTTGGCCAGGCCGTTCTTGTCGAGGGCGACTGCGGGAATGGTGCTCTTGTCGACGTAGAGGGCCAGCACCATCTTGTAGGCCGGGCCGTCCTTGTCGAAGATCAGCAGTGAAGGGCTCTTGCTCTTGGTTCCGGTTGCTACGGCCTTGACCGCGAACCAGGTGGCCGTGCCCGCCGGGGGGATCATGTAGGACCGGTGCGTATACCGGAACGGGCTGCCGTAGTAGGCCTGCTGCTTTGCCGACCACGTCTTGAATTGCCGGTAGTCAGCCCGCGACTGGGCGTTCAGCTGACCTCCCTCGACCTTCGCCAGGATCTCCTCGCTGCGGACCTTATTCGCACGATTGTTCGAATTTTCGTAGGCGGTTAGGAGCCTGGATGCTTCCTGCACCGTGACGACGCCCCGGGGCGCGCGGTTCGCCCTGGCGGTTGTGTGGGTGCTGGTCGTAGGGGTGCTGTCCGGGCCTGACGAGCATGCGGTCAGGGCGATGGCCGTGAACGCGCCCGCGGCGAGGAGCGGCAGACGGTGCGAGCGCCGGGAAGGGATGGTCTGACGGGGCATAGGGGTGTGTTCCTCCTCCTGGAACGGCGGGTTGACGAGCGTGAGAAGGGTGTGGGGTCCTGGGCGGGCCTCGTTCACCTGGTGATCGCCAGCGGCTACGCGGCTGCCTCGTGGGAGGTGCTGAGCGCGGACACCGTGGAGGTCCACCGGGGCCCGTAGTTGCGTTTGTAGGACTCCTGCGGGCCGGTGGTGCGGCCCAGGTCGAGGGTGTGGAAGCCCTCGCCGGCCAGGTCCTCGATGAGGTGGCGCAGCAGGGCGTGGCCGGGGGCGAGATGCCGGTGGGCGGCGTTCATCGCCGGGATGAGGGAGTAGCAGCGGGTGCCCCGGGTGAGGAGCAGTTGCGCGGCGATGACGGTGTCGTCGACGGCAAGGCTGGCGATGCAGGCGTGGGCGGCGCCGAGCTCACGCAAAACGCTCCGCCACTGCTCGTGTTCGGCTGTCCGAAGGCTCCCGGGCAGCGGGGTGTGGCCTTCCCATTGCCGCTGGTGCAGCCGGCACAGAACGTCGAAGCCTTCCAGCAGGTCCTGCGTGTGCCGGGTACGGGAGTAGGTGATGGTCCGGGTGTCGGCCAGGCGTGTCCAGGTGCGGCGCCGGCGGGCATGCTGGCGCTGCGCGGAGGGCGGCAGGCTGTCGTAAGGGACCGGCAAAGGGATGGCGGCGCAGGCCGTGGTGGTGCAGTCCCAGCCGGTGTCCTTGCACAGCAGCGTCAGGAATTCGCCCAGGGCGCTGGTGGCGGGCACATCGGTCATGACGACGTCGGCTCCGATGTCGTCGGCGAGCAGCAGGTGGAAGGCGAATGCTCTGGCGACCGTGGGGTCGTCGGCGTGCGGGCCGACGGGGCGGACGCATTCGGCGTGGGGGGCGGACAGCGGCAGGATCCGGGTTCGGCCGGTGCCGGTGTCGGTGTGGCGGGCCAGGGCCAGCGCGGCGAGGATCCTGCCGGTGGGGCTGGTGGCGGCCAGCACGATCGGGGTGGCGGTGAACGGCAGGTGCCGGGCCCACGCGGTGAGCCAGAGCGGTGACTGGTAGGGCGTGGCGAGGTCGTCTTCGGTGTACAGGCTGCCCCACTGGGTGGCCAGGAGGTCCATGGCGTCAGGACCAACGTGCTCGCGGACGGAAACGGTCGTCATCGGGGACCTCGGTCTGGGTCGGGCTGGGCATCTGGGCGCAGGGCGGCCGCGAATTCGCGGCTCACGGCGGCCGCCGCGGCGATCTGTGCACGGGGCCTGGCCTGCATGCGGCGGATGACGGCGGAGCCGACGGCCACGAGGTCGGCTGATGCGGCGGCTGTTCGGGCCTGGGCCGGGGTGGAGATCCCCAAGCCCGTGGCTATCGGCAGGCTGGTCAAGGCGCGAAGTTGGGCACTCAGGTCGGGCAGTTGTGGGCTGATGGGCTGCGCCGTGCCGGTCGGACCGTCGGTGGCCGGTGCGTAGACCATGCCGGTGGCGCCGGCGACGATGGCGGCCAGCCGGTCGGGCCGGGTGCGCGGGGAGATGAACGGGATCACGGCCAGGCCCACGCCTGCGGCGGTCTTCAGCCACCCGTTCTCTTCGTGGGCGGGCAGGTCAGGGATCATGACGCCGCAGATGCCGACGGACGTTGCCTCGGCTGCGAATTCGGCCAGGCCGTGATCGCGTATGGGCTGCCAGGACGCTGTCACCAGCAGGGCCGTCGACGAGGTCGCGGCCAGCTCGCTGGCCGCGTCGAAAACGTCCTTCATACAGAAGCCGGCGGTCAGCGCGATGCGGGAGGCTTCCTGGATGTCCGGGCCGGCCAGTACTGCCTGGGGGTCCGGGACGCCCAGCTCGATGACATCGGCGGCCTGCGCCAGCAGGTGCAGAGCGTCCCTGCCGGTGAGCCGGTCGGGAAAGCAGACCGGCAGGTAGAGGGACAGCGCGGACCGGTTCTGTGCCTGCGCCGCCGCGACGGCCTGGGCCAGGCCATCGCCTGCGGGCGCAGACGGCAGCCACCACCGCCACGCGGAACCGGAGACCGGAGCCGGGGCCGGGGAGGCAGAGTCCGGCCTCACCGGGGCACCGTCCCGGCGTAGAGTCCGTGCGCCTCGAGCGCACGGATCGTCTGGTAGTCCTCGGTGATGGCGCGGGCGTTGTCCGAGGCCAGGACCAGACGCCCCGGCGAGGTCAGCAGGTCGACCGTGCGGCGCACGGCGGCGCCGGGGACCAGGTTTCCGACGTGGCCGCGGACCGTCGGGAGGGCCAGCAGGGTGTGCAGCAGTGCTGCATCGAGCGCACCGTCGCGCTCCGCGATGAGCGATACCTTGGTGACGAACTGGTGCGGACGCCGTACCGCCAGCCGGTCCGGCCTCCCTGTGATCACCGCGTGGACGGCGTCCCGTACATGGTCGCTGCCGGTTGCCGCCCGCATCGCCGCCGGGTCGTAGGACCCTTCCGGCCGTGCCCCGCTCTCGATCAGAACCGGACCGCGGCCAGGTACGGACATCACCTCGGTGTGGGCCGGCCCGACGACGATGCCGAGCGCGTCCAGGACCTGTGCCGTGTACGTGGCCAGCACGCGCGGCATCAGCGCGGTGGGCTTCAGCAGGTCCAGCCGGTCGTAGAGGTGGGTGCCGGTGCGGTGGTCGGCCCAGAATTCGGTGAAGGCGTGCCGGGTCCTGCCCGCGGTGGGCGCGGACACGGAGTTGATGACGTACTGCGTGCCGCGCAGCCTTTCCTGCAGAACCAGGCAGGTGTTGGTGCCGCCCATCGCGTTGGGGACCTCGTGGAGCATCTGCCACGCGGCACGGAGCTCGTCCGGGCTGGAGCAGAACATGACGCCGTCCGAGCCGGCACTGTCGGCCGGTTTGAGGACGAATTCGGCTCCGTCCTGCATGTCCGCCCAGGCCAGCGCCTCCGTGAGCTGTCCGGTGACCAGGCTGCGCGGGCCGTCGATCCCCGCCCTCACCAGCGCGGCCGCCATGGCGCCCTTGTCGCGGCGCCGGGGCGAGGTCAGGGGTGCGTTGCCGGGTAATCCCAGCCGGTAGGACAGCTGTTCCGCCAGGGGCACCCCGATCTCGGTGCCGGCGACGATCGCGGTCACCTGCAGTGCGCGCAGCGCCCGGGCGCTTGCCTCGAGGTCGCCGTCATGCACGACCACGGCCAGGTAGTCGGCCGGATCGAGGCTGCCGCGGAACAGGTCGGGCAACGCGTCGTCGGCGGGGGTGACGGCGACGCACTGCCAGCCGTGGCGGGTGAACTCCTCCCGGTAGTGCCTGCCGGTCGAGTAGGGGGCGACCACCGCCGCGACCCCGGCAAGCGGGAGCGTGCTGGTACGGGGGATGGTGGTGCCGGGAGAGGACAAGGCCATCAGGGCCACTCCAATTCGGTTGCAGGGTAGTGGGGGCTGGCTTGGGCGGGTCAGCGGACGCACGCAGTGGTCCGGCCGGCCGGGTGGATTCGAGGTGGGGTGCCGGGCGCGGCAGTGGTGAGCGCCATGCCCACCAGCGCGCGGGGATTGGTGAACCAGCGCGTCAGCTCCAGCCCGGCGCTGTGCAGCTCACCGGCCAGCGTGCGGAGCCGGAACTTTGCGCTGATCTCGGTGAGCAGGTCCTCGCCCTGGCCGAAGTGGACGAGCAGGTCGAGGGCGGGGATCTTCACGGTCTGCTCGGTACGGGACCGCAGCCGCATCTCGATCCACTCGCGCTGCGCGTCCCAGAGCGCGACGTGGTCGAATGCGTCCAGGTCGAAGTCGGCGTCGAGCTCGCGGTTGAGGACGCTCAGGACGTTCTTGTTGAACGCGGCGCTCACCCCGGCCGGATCGTCGTAGGCGGCGACCAGGACCGATTCGTCCTTGACCAGGTCGGCACCGAGCAGGAACGCGTCGCCCGGCTCCAGCAGGGAGCGCACCGCGGTGTAGAACGCTGCACGTTCAAACGGCAGCAGATTGCCGATCGTGCTGCCCAAAAGGGCAACGAGCCGCGGTCCTGGACTCGCAGGGAGAGCGAGACGTTCGGTGAAGTCGGCGATCAGCGCATGCACGCTCAGCGCGGGCCGCTCGTCGGCCAAGGCCGAAGCGGTCTTCCGTAGCGCGCTTTCACTCACGTCGACGGGAATGTAGGTGTGCAGGCCAGGCAGCGCGTCCAGGAGGCAGCGGGTCTTGTGCGACATGCTGCCGGACCCCAGCTCGACGAGGGTGCGCGCACGGGTGGCCGCGGCGATGTCGCCGGCCCGCGCGGCAAGGAGCTCTTGTTCGGCGCGGGAGGGGTAGTACTCGGGGACCTCGGTGATCTGCGCGAAGAGTTCGCTGCCGCGGCGGTCGTAGAACCATTTCGGCGGCAGCGACTTGGACGTCTGGGTCAGGCCGGCACGGACGTCGGCGCGCAGGGCGGCCGCGGTGGCGGACTCGGGCATCGTGCGCGTGATGCTGAACGTGCTCATCAAAGAACTCCCTCGAGGGCCGGGCAGGACGCGGGCGGGGTGCGGTCGGCGACGGCCAGAAACCGGCGCGCCAGGACGAGGACGGCTGCTGCAGCTCCGGCCCCGGCAGGCAGGAGAGCGGGGGCGGGCAGCAGGCCGGCGGCCGCCGTGCCGAGCGCGCAGCCGACGTCCAGCGCGGCGACCAGGAGGGCGTAGGCCTCGGTGACGGCCCGGTGCGGGGCGAGGACCCCGGTGAGGGCGACCGCGCTGCCCAGCAGGGGAGCCATGGCCAGTCCGGCAACCGCTGCGGCAGCAGCTGCTGCTGCCGGGCTCCTGGCCGCTGTCAGCGGCAGCCAGCCGACCGTGAAGGCCGCGGACAGGACCGTCAGGTGCCGGAGCGGGGTGCCCGGCCAGGTCCGGGATCCGTACAGGAGGCCGCCGAGCACGGCGCCGGTCGACAAGACGGCGGGCAGCACGCCCGCCAGAACCGGAAGGCGGAAGCGGGCGCCGGCCGCGACGGCGAGCGGGGTGAGCGCTCCGATCGGCATGCCGACGCCGATCATGGCCGCGTACAGGATGCGCAGACGCGCCGACCGCACCGGGCCCAGCCAGTCGAGGCGGCCGGGCGAGGCCTTCCAGGACCGGGAAACGGGTGTGCCGGTGACGACGGCGGTGCTGGCCAAGCCCAGAGCGGCCGTCGCCAGCAGCGCCCCGTACCCGGAGGCCGTCACCGCGATCACCACCACCATGAGCGGCCCGAACACGTACAGGACTTCCTGCGCCGCGGCGTCCAGGGCGAGGGCGGTCTGCTGATGTTCGCGGCTGGGCATCACCGAGCCGGGAGCTGTCCCCCCCAGGGCCCTGAGCCCTGATTCGAGCGGTGGCCGGGCGGCTCCCGCCACCAGCACGCACGTTTCAGCCCAGCCGGGCCGGGATGGTCCGCTCACCACCGCCACCAGGGCGGTGCTGCTGAGGGCCGCGCATGCCAGGAACGCCCGCGGCTGCCCATACCGGTCGACAGCCCGGCCCGCCAGCGGGCCTCCGGCCGCGCTGGCCAGCGGATACAGCGCGGCGAGCACACTGGCCGCACCGTATCCGCGGTCCTTAACGGTGCAGACGAGCAGGGCGAGCGGGGCCATGGCCGTGGGGAGCCGGCCGACCAGCGTCCCCACCAGCAGGCGCCGTGCGCACGGCACCCGCAGGACGTCCCGGTATCCGATCCTGGGACCGGGCCGTGCCGGCCGAGGCAGGGGAATGTCGGCGGGCAGCAGGGCTCCCGGGCGAGCCGCCCCCGGTGTCGGCAGGACGAGCGGAGAGGGTTGGGCCGCGAGCGGGCCGGGCTGGCCGGGGACGAGTGCGCGGCGGCGGAGGGCGGGCATGGGGGTCAGGCGGTGAACTCGTGGAGAGCAGAGCAGTACTGCGGCCTGCCGCCCGTCTGCACGACGCAGACACGGATCTTGTAGGTGGCGCCTTCCTGGAGATCGAAGGACGAGGCGCCGCGTGACGTGCACCGGCCATCGACCTTGGTGTCGGCGACCTGGTAGAGACGGCTCTCGTTCACCGTGGCGATCTGCACCAGGGCCAGGTAGCCGTCCCCCGCGATGTCGCAGGCGGTCGTCTTGTCGCCGTACGCGGTGAAGTAGCCCGACGCACCGCCGTTGGTGCTGAACCACCAACCGGAGTTGGCGTTGGCGGGCGTGGTCATCGTCAGGGTGAGAGCGCCGCCGAGCGCGAGTGCGCCCAGGGCTCTTTGGGAACTGCGCGTGAGTCTCATGAAAGCCGTCCAAGGATCGAGGGCACGTCCGGCCGACTGGCCGGTGTGCGAGGTGTGTAAGTGAGGTCCGGCTGTGCGGTCCGGGCCCGGCGGTGGTGCCGTGCGCCGGCCCTGCCTCGGTTGCTGCGGTAGGGCTGTTGGGCGCCGCGGGGCGTGATGGTGGCCGGGCGGCAGCTGAGCCGGGTGAGCGGGATGCACAAGACGGCCCCCAGGGCGCCGGCGCCGAGCGTGGTGAGCGCGACGAGGCGGTGGCCGCCTGCGGTCAGGGATGTGGCGGCAAGGACAGGGGCGATGATCACCGCGATGGCGAGGGTCGAACCCCAGATCCCGGCGTACAGGCCACGGTTGTTGTCCGGGGAGATCTTGTTGAGGACGTCGGATGCGGCGATGAAGAAGGCGATCTCGCCGGGGACGGCGGCGGCGACGGCGAGGCAGTAGCCGGTGGTGGTGTCGGCAAGGCCTGCGCTTCCCATGCCCGCGCCCAACAGGAGCGTGCTGGCCGCGAGCATCCCGATCATGGGTCGCTCTGCGGCACACCGGCAGCTGAGCCAGGGCGTCAGAAACGGGGTGAGCAGGACCACGGTTGCGGCGTTGGCGACCTGGGTCCATCCGTAGGCGCCGGCGGGGAGCCCGTCGTCCTCCATCAGCATCGGCAGCGCCGTGAACATGCTGGTCACGCAGGTCAGGGCGGAGATGCTGGCTGCCGACACCAGCCACAGGCGCCCATCGCGCATCGTGGCGTGGAGGAGGACGCGGGTGCGGGTCGGGCGGGAAGCCACAGAGAGGGCCGGGGTGGCGTCCAGATAGTGGTGGGCGATCAGGGCGCAGGCCGCGCAGGCGCCGGAGTTCAGCCAGAACAAGGCCTGGAAGCCGAGACGCTCGGCCAGGAAGGCGCCGGCAGCCCCGGTGGTCGCCGCCCCCAAGTTCACCGCACCATGGCGCCAGCCGTTGACCGCGGCGCGCTGCGCGTCGTCGGTGATGAGATCGGCGATGAGTGCGGAGACGACCGGCCGCGGTGCGTCGTAGACGATGCCTGCGATGAGGGACCCGGTACAGACCGCCGCGACGGCGTGCAGCTGCGCCAGAATCGGAAGGCAGCAGGCGGCCACCGTCATGGCGGTCACGAGGGTGCGCCGCTTGCCGAGCCGGTCGGCGGTCCATCCGATGAGCAGCTGACCGATGAGCCAGCCGATCCCGAAAACGGCGAGGGTCCGCCCGATGACCTGGGTGGAGAAGCCCAGGCTGTTGAGGTGGTAGCTGAGGAACGGATACACGAAGCCGAAGCTGCGCGCCATGAGGGTGATGGCGAGCACGGCCCAGACGGCGGCGGGCCAGCGCGTTTGCCGCGGGCGGAGGCCCTCGGCGGTGACGGCGTTCATGGTGGTGGCTGACACGGACGCTCCAGGAAAGGCGGATCCGGGGACGCTTCTGGGGGTTGCCGGAGGCAGCGTTTTGCTGCGTTGGGCGCAGGGGTGGGGACGCCGTCGTCAGGGGACGGCGTCCCCACCGGGGCAGCCGGTGCCCGGGCCGCGCAGGGGGTGGCGGCGCGTGACCGTTCGGGGGTGTGAACGGCGGGCTGACTGCGTCTTTGGCGCGGCACGGGCCGGGCCTGGGCAGTTGCCGAAGGGTTGCGTCAGCTCAGGGGCATCGAGGGCCGGTCAGAGTTTCTGCGCCGCAAAAAGGCGCAGTCCCTGGAACCGGGAGCGGACGGGCAGGCCCAGCACCGGCAGGCGCTACGGCACGAACAGCCGCCAAGGGATCGGTTCCTGCCGGGTGCTGCTCGCTCGGGCACGTATTCCTGTCCGGCGGTGGCCAGCTGCGGCCGCACGGTCCTTCTCTCCCCGCAAGCCAGGCCAGTACTGGCCGCTAAGCCTGATGATGCCGAGGTCCTGAATGCGGAGAGGCTTTGTCGGGGAGTGCCGGCCGCCGTCGGCCGTCATCACCTCTGACCGCCGTGCTGGTTGGACCGTGTGGTGCGTGTTCATTCGCTTTGCCCCGATGCTTGGGGGGCCTGGCGCTGAGAGGAGACGGACAGCCACGCTGTTGCGGTGGGTCGTCCTCGTCTATTCTGAGCTTCGCCGACGTGCTCGAACACGACGGCGCAAGACCCCAGTTGGTTGATTCCCTGCTGGTGGTGGCTCTGCTGAGAGTCGTTCTGAACTGGCCCGGTGCAAGGGCCTGGTTGTGCACTGGCGGCGGGCAGTCCGGCGGAAGCGGCGCCAACCGCTCCCCGGCTCCCGCCTCCTGGTGTATGACGACGGCTTCCGTCATTCACCCCGCAGATGCGCCCATCTCCTTGGCCGAGCCCGATGTCTGGCCGTGCCTCCGTGTCGAGGTGTCCGGCCCGGGGCCCGTTGCCGTGCGCGGCAGTTGCCCCGCGCGGGTTCAGAGCATGGGATCTGGCTGGGCTTGCACGGGCAACGCTATGCATATGCGCAGGGCACCGCCATGACGTGCGTGCACAATCTGGCCGCTGTGACCTATCGGTTGTGCACCACTGTCCATGATCGTGGCTCTGCGGTGCACTTTTGCCGCCTCCGGACTTACGCAAGTGCACAATGGCGCATGCAATTGCAGCCTGCAATTGCACGGATTTACCTTTCGATACAATGGTCAAGATTTCCTAAATTCCCTTTTCCTTTTCGGTGGGCCAGGGATGCTCCCGCAGGTCCACTCCGGACCGGCGGCGAGCAGCGAGGGAGCACCAGAGAGGCCGGCTCGCCCCGGCAAGAGCGCCGGACCGTACCGAATGCCCGAGGAAGTCGCATATGGCTTCACCCTCAGAGAGTGCGGCGCCCGGGGCGGGAGGCGCGGAATGCAGGCGGTCCGCCGAGAAACGTACAGCGGAACCGGTTTTCCTGCTGGCTGGGCAGGGAAACTCAAAGGGCATTCCTCGTGAAAAGGAAGACTCCTGGAATTCGGTTTTACTGCTCGCCCGGGATGCGGGCATGGCCGCTGACCGCTTCGCGGCAGCACCGAAGCCCATGTTCGGCAGACCCCCGCCGGCTGGAGCCGGGCAGGGGCCTGCTGGGTGATGTGGCACAACTGGCCGCTCTCGCCACGAAGAGCTGAGCGTTGTCCTCTCGGCTGCCTGGCTGGACAGCGCGTACCCGTCTCAGCTGTGGCGCGACAGCGGCCTGGCACTCATGCGACCGCACACAGCTCGCGGCTCGCCTCCGGGATCCCCGGCTCTCCTGTCATCAGATACAGCGCGACCAGCAGGTCGCGCATGCCGTTCAGAGACGAGAGGTCCCGGCCCAGATGGCCTTCCAGCGCCCTGATGTGGGAGCGGACCGTGGCCTCGGAGAGTCCAAGGGCGCGCGCGGTCGGTTCGAAGTGCGCGTCGAAGGTGAGCCAGGCCGTCGCCGTGTCGAGCAGAGCGCGCTTGTCCGTACGGGCGGTGCTCAGCTGTGATTCGGCCCAGGCGCGGATGTGGGGAGCATCGAGCAGTTCCTGCAGCGTCGGCGCCTCGCCGCTGAGGGGGCCGGCGTCGCTTTCGGGCAGGTCGTGGTGGGTGACGAGTTCGAGTGCCAGGCTGACGGCGATGCGGTCCTTGAGCGTGGCGAAGTCCCTGTCCAGCAGCTCGGCTGCTCGTGCCACGCGCCGGGTCACTGTGTTGCGGTGCAGGTCCAGGCGGCGGGCGGCGACGATATAGGGGTAGGCCAGGGCCGTGGGCAGGGTCTCGCGGAGGTGTTCCCACTGGGCGTCGGGCTGCATGAGGGGCTGCAGAAGAGTGCGGGCCCACGCCTGCGCTTCGCGCGGTGCAAGGAGGCTGACCAGGCAGGTGTCCTGTACGGACAAGGCCACCGAGTCCGGCTGGTGGACGGCGAATCTCTGAGCGTTGACCGCCTCCTGGAGGGCGTCGGCGAGCAGAGTCAGGGAGTAGATGCCGCTGCCTCCCAGCGAAGTCCGGGCGCCGAGCGCGGAAACCAGGCGGGTCAGTTCCACGGCAACGATGTCGTCGGCATCGTCCGGCTGCACTGGTTGGATCACGAGGATCCGGCTGCGCTGGCGCGGGTCGGCGATGACCAGGGCGTGGCCGGCTGTGGCGGTCTCGCAGCGGCGCACGACGGCATCCCGGCGGTCGTTCGAGGTCTCGACGACAAAGACGCGGACGGACTCTGGATCGAGAAGTCCTGGTGCCAGGCTCGCCATGACCCGTCGGGCTTTGCCGACTTCGCCGTCCAGCAGGAGTTCCACTGCAGCCGTGCGCGCCGCGGCGGCGGCGGTGTCCGCAGCTTGGTATTCACGGCATGCCTGGTCGACGAGGCCGAGGAGCTTGGCGGCGTGCCGCAGCAGCCGCAGGTCGGCCTCGTCGAAGGGGGTTTTGCGGGCGACGGCCAGGACGCAGTGCCCGCCGGAGGCCGGGGCCAGCGGAATGAGCTGGGTGTGGGGGCCCGAGGGGCCTTCGGCGTTGTTGCCTTCCACCGACTGGTGGATGATCGCGTGGGCCAGGTGCTCCACGGCCGTGGCCGGTGAGGCGGCCAGGACGCGTTCTTGTTCGCTGACGAGGACCTGGGCGTCCAGGGCCTGGGCGAGCCAGTCCGCGATGCGCTGCATGGACTGCTCGTCGCCGAGCTGCGCCGGCAGTTGCTGGACCAGGGAGCTGAGCCGGTTCGCGCGACGCTCGGCGGCCGCGAGGCGGTGTCGTTGGATGCCGGCGTGCACGCCTGCCCAGCATTCTTTGGGGGCGGTGGTGACCAGCAACGGAATGTCGACCTTGTCTGATATGTCGCGGATCGACTGCGGGAAGGGCTGGTGTACTCCTGGTGCGGCGGTGACGATCAGACCGGCGCATTCCTCGAGGGCCATCTGCTGCAGAAGGGTTTCCATGGCGGCTTCGATGCGGCCCCGGACCCGGAAGGGCATCGTTCCGGTGACCAGAATCAGGGCGCCGGCGAAAAGGGTGTGCGGGACGCTGGCCTCCAGCAGCGTCGTCAGGGGCAGGGTGATCAGCCCTGTGACGGCCGTCGGCTGGTGAGGTGCGGAGTTCCGCGGCCACACGAATGCGAGCTCGAGGGAGGGGTGGTGGGCGGACAACGAGCCAAGGGTCGGCATGAGCTCTCCTCGCGGGCCCTTCAGGCAGCCCGGTCCTTGCACGAGCGGAAAGGCTGGGGATCCTTCTGCTTCGGCCAGCGGGCGTGCCGGGCCGGTCTCAGTGCCCCATGCCTGCGCCGCCGTCGACGGGAATGACGGCCCCGGTGATGTAGGAGGCACCGGGTGAGGCGAGAAAGGCCACCGCGACCGCGATCTCCTCGGGGGTGGCCATGCGCTCCAGCGGGATCTGCGCGATGAGAGCCGTGCGCTTGTCTTCGGGGAGCTGGCGCACCATGTCGGTGTCCGTGAGCCCGGGAGCGACGACGTTGACGGTGATGCCGCGCGGCCCGTACTCGCGTGCGAGGGAGCGGGCGAGTCCGATCAGACCGGCCTTGGAGGCGGCGTAGTTGCTCTGTCCCGCCTCACCGCGAAGGGCGACGGCGGAAGCGATGAGGATGATGCGGCCGCTCCTCTTGCGCAGCATGCCTTTCAGCGCTCGGCGCGCTACGCGCGCGGGGCCCAGCAGATTGGTGTCGACGACGGTGGTGAGGTCGTCGTCGCCCATGCGGAGCAGGAGCCCGTCGCGGGTGATGCCCGCGCTGGCGACGACGACGTCGACGGGGCCGTGGGCGTTCTCGACCTCGGTGAACGCCTTGTCGACCTGATCGGTGTCCGTCACGTCGCATCGCACGGCGAGCACCCCGTCGGGTGTGCTGCCCGAGCGGTGGGTGATGGCCACCTGGTCGTCCAGCTCAAGGAACCTGCGGGCGATCGCCTCGCCGATGCCGCGGTTCCCGCCGGTGACTAAGACGGAACGGCTCATGGTGTCTCCCCCTGCCTGGGCCGTCCCGGAGTTCCCGGATCCGGCGTCCTCAACTCACATTTTTCGAACTAATGAACGACGCATCGTGGTGCGCCGCTTGTATGGTTACCGCCACGTAGCGGGCTCCGCTGCAGGTCAGCCGAAGCGCCCACCCCCGGACGGGAGAGCCGTGAAGATCCGGACGCACCCCCTGCGCGCAGCTTTCTGGGCCGGCCCGGGAGGAAGGGCGCACCATGCCGCAGGCCGCGGCCGGCAGTCAGCGCTGCGCGGTCGTGCACCGTCAGACATGTGCGCATGAGAGGGCACCCCCACCCTTTCCGCGATCCGGGAATCCGAGCCGTTTCCCGATCCTGGCTGACCGGAGCGGACTGTTCTACGGCAACTTTTTTGCACCAATTCCCGTCCCTGGCAACGCAGGGTTCACAGCAGTCACAGGCAAGGAGAGAACGTGGCGAAAAAGGTCAGGACGCGTCAGCACCCTCTGGGACTGCTGCTTGCACCGAAGCGGCGACTGATCCGCCCGGAGTCCCTCGGGCTGCCCAAGCGCGTCGCCGGCCGCCCCGGGCCCAAAGCCGAGGGCCTGACCCAGAGCCACATGGACATCCTGCTTGAGCGGGCCCAGCGGACCTACAACCGTTTCGAGCGCGGGCAGTTACCCCACCCGCCCGAGGACTTCCTGGTCAAAGTCGGCCAACTGCTGGAACTCACGCCGGACGAGTACACCATGATGTGGCTCTACGCCCGCGGGCACCGCCCCACCCATCCGCTCGCCCCGCCGGCCGGCCTGCACTCCCCCGAACTGTGGCAGCAGGCCTGCGAGGGCATGAGGCACATGATGTACGTGACCGACCTGGCCTGGAACACGGTCGCCCACAACACCGCCTTCGCCGACATGTTCATCGGCGGTAAGGCACCCAAGAACACGGCGCGCTGGATGCTGCTGACCGAAGAGGGCCGCACCACGCTCATGGACTGGGAAACCACCTGGGCCCCGTCACTGTCGGCGCAGCTCAAAGCCGCCATGGCCGAGCATCCCGACAACCTCGATCTGCGCCAGATCGACGCCGACGTACGCGCGGACCCGGTCGCCGGACCGATCTACCAGTCCGACTCCAAGCCATCGATCGCACCCGACGGCGTGGTGCGCAGGCTACGCCACCCGCTGTACGGACCCGGGCTCGCCAAGATGGTCGCGGCAACCCCCATCGCCTCCCCCGGCTCACGGCTGATCATCGTGATGTTCAAACCTGAGGCACCATCACCAGCCACCCCAGACGCAATACTTGCCGCTACACCCAAGGCAACCTAGAGCGATACGTGGCCTTCGTCACACCGTTCGAACACGCGAGCCTAGCCACAATGCGCATATGTACATTCCTTCTGGCCTGACCGAAATCGCTCCAGGAGTCCACGCGTGGCTCCCTGACTTTCCCGGCACCTGGGGCATGGCGAACTGCGTGCTCATCGCGTCCGGTCCGGCTGCCCTGCTGGTGGACACTCCCTACACCGCGGCGCTGACACGATCCCTGACAGCCGCCGCACACCGCGTCCTGCCGCCACAGGCCGCGATATCCACCGTCGTCAATACTCACGGCAACGGGGACCACTCGTACGGAAACGGGCTGTTCCCCGACGCCGAGATCATCTCCACGCACGCCAACCTCGGACACCTGTGCGCCGAGCCGGAACCGGAGCAGTTACACGCACTGCTCGACCAGTGCGACAGCGGCGATCTCTTCCAGCGGTACATGCTGGCCCACTTCGGCCGCTACGACTACCAGGGCCTGAAGCTGACCCCGCCAACCCGCACCTTCACCGGCCGACTCGAAGTGGAAGTCGGCTCCACAGCGGTGGAGTTAATCGAGGTCGGTCCCGCCCACACCTCAGGCGACCTGATCGTGCACCTCCCGGACAGCCAAGTGGTGTGCGCCGGCGACGTGCTCTTCATCGGCGACGTCCCCGTGCACTGGGCCGGCCCCCTCGGCGGCGTCATCGACGCCTGCCAGCGCATCCTCGACCTCGACCCGCGCATCGTCGTCCCCGGCCACGGCCCCCTCGTCGGCCCCGCCGAGGTCAGCACCTACATGAACTTCATCGACGACGTCCGCACCCGCATCCACGCCCTGCACGCGAGCGGCCTGAACACCGAAGAAGCCGCCCGGATCCTGCTGCGGGAGCACCAGGACACCGACCTGGGCCTGGTCGAACGGCTGGCAGTGCTGACCGCCACCGAGTACCGCCACCTCAACCAGGACACCACCCCGCTCGAACTCGTCGAGGTCCTCGGCGCCGCGGTACGCCTTGCTCCCGACTGCGTCCCGGCCACCGTCCCCGAGCGCGCTGTCCTTCTCGCGGACTTCCACGCACGTCTTTGATCCGCAGCCGTCCGCCACCCTGCCCTCCCCCGGAGCTCTCATGCCGTCTGCGTACGTCAGCCGTCCGCGCATCGCCCTGCCGGCCCACCGCGTCACCGTCGACGAGATCTGCGCGAACATCCAAAGCGCCCATCCGACCCTGCCCCGCCTCGGCGCCATGCTGCGCTACGCCCGCCACACCCAGGTCGCCACCCGCCATTTCACCCGGCCTCTGGCCGACCGGACAATATCGGGCGAGGCGCAGATAGCCGAGCGCAACGAGGTCGCGTTCGCCGACGCGGCCGACCTCGCCGTCCACGCCGCCCACCAGTGCCTCGACGACACCGATCTCAGGGCATCGGACGTGGACTGCGTCATCACCTCACACACCACGTCATGGACCGTGCCGGGACTGGACGTGCACCTCATCGAAGAACTCGGCCTGCGCCCCGACGTCCGCCGGGTGCCGCTGAGCACCCTCGGCTGCGCCGGCGGCGCCCACGCCCTGACCGCGGCCGCCGACCACGTGACCGCCCACCCTGGCAGCACGGTGCTCGTCGTCGTCGCGGAGATGCTCAGCACCGTCTACTCCCACCACGACACCAGCCCCCAGGCCATGATCTACAAGACGCTGTTCGGCGACTCCGGCGGAGCGTGCCTGGTCACCAGCGAGCCCCTTGGACCGGGCCTGCGCATCGACAGCACCTGGCAATACGTCCTTCCCGACAGCCGACGGCGCTACGCCGGACGGCTCGACGCCCACGGCCTGCACTTCGACTCGGAAAAATCCGCCATCAACGCGGTCACCGACATCATGCCCGCCCTGCTGAACTACCTGAAGGAACAAGAAATCGACGACATCCAGTTCACGGTGCTCCACCCCGGCGGCCCACGGATCATCGAGGACGCCGAACGGGGACTTGGCCTGGATCAGAGGAACGGCCTCGAAGACAGCGCCAAGGTGACCCGCCACACCTGGGCCACCTTGCGCGAGGAAGGCAACCTCGGCGGTGTCGGCGTCCTGGCCGTCCTCGCCCGCACACACGACGATCCCCCCGCCGACGGCACCCGTGGCCTGCTGCTCGGAGTCGGACCGGGCTTCGCCGCCGCCGGAGGCACCGCCACCTGGCAGACCTGACCACCCCCAGCTGCCTTGAGCCCCTTCCAACCTCCCAAGGGCGACTGGGTGTTGGGCGGGCCTGCGGAATGGCGAAGCTCCTGGTAGACGAGTTGTCGATCAAGATCAACCGTCGTTCCAGGAGCTCCGTGTGCTTGTCTACCCGTCGGCCATCGACCTGTCCACCGCGCAGCTGCGTCACCTGAGCCGGGAGCTGGCGGCACGACGTCGGGAGATAGGCAGTCGGTGGCGGCGGCTGACTCCCCGGCGCCAGGCCCTGCTGGCCCTGGCCCACCTGCGGTGCGGCGACACCTACGCACAGCTCGCGGCCGGGTTCGGTATCGGGATCGCCACCGTGTACCGCTGCATACGCGAGGCGATCGACGTCCTGGCCGCGCTCGCGCCCACGCTCAACGAGGCAATGGTGACGGCCCGTTCGAAGGCGTACGTGATCCTGGACGGCACCGTGCTGCCGATCGACCGGATCGCCGCGGACCGGCCCTACTACTCCGGCAAGAAGCGGCACCACGGTATGAACGTGCAGGTGCTGACCGATCCGTTCGGCCGGCTGCTGTGGGCCTCGCCCGCGCTACCCGGCGCGACACACGACCTGAAGGCGGCCCGCGAGCACGGCATCATCGACGCCCTCGCCGAAGCCGGCCTCAAGTGCTGGGCAGATAAGGCGTATCAGGGCGCGGCCCGCAATGTCCGAGTCCCGTTCAAGGGGCGCCGCCTCAAGCGGTGGCAACGACGTCACAACACCACCCATGCCAAGATCAGATGCGTCGGCGAACAGGCGATGGCCACGCTCAAGGGCTGGCGTCTCCTGCGCAAGCTGCGCTGCAGCACCAACCACATCACCGCGATCGTCAAGGCTGTCCTCGCCCTTCATCTCGCGGCCGCGTCAGGATGAAAACACCTCAGTGAACCGGCAGCGCGGTGACAAGGCGAGCAGTGGGCCATCATCCCCACCGCAGCCACCAGTTCCACGCCCGCAAAGGCCACCTGCGTCCTGTACCGAAGGGTCACGTCGTTCGTTTCGGCGCCAACCAGCGCTCTGCCCGATCCCGCATATTCTGATCGCTGGAAGTTTGAGCCTGTTGCAGGAGACGGAGTCTCACAGGTTCGGGGAGGCGGGCAACGTCTCTTTGCTGCTTGCGTCGACTCTTCCAGCCAGTAAGATGACGCACTGCCCCCATATAGTGTCGAGAGTCGGCCTGAGGGTCCTCCAAAGCGGCGATGATCTCGGCGATAGGCATGTCCTTGAGCAGTAGGCCGGGAACTGATTCGTGCAGAGGATATCCGGAAGCACGTCCGGTTCCTGCGCCGAACCAGGCCATCAGCGCCAGCGCCCGGTCGGCCGGATCAGGGAAAGCTAGATTCATCCGGTCCTGCAGTTCGGTCCACAGCTCAGGAGATGCGTCTTCGCCCGTCTCTGACATCGCGAAAAGTTGGTCGGCGAGGTCTTGTACTGCAGTCGGCATCGATGCCCGCCAGTGGGCTCTCGCGTCTTGTCTTCTTTCTTCCTCGCGCTGATCGGCTTCCATCTGGCGCAACGGACCGGGCACTCCATGGTCATTGAGCCAGCGCAGGAGACGGTGCCCGTCGGCAAGTACCGCATGGCCGTTCCAACCGAGCCAGCGTAGAGATTCACCATGATGAAGGACCACGACTGCCAGCGACTGGGCATCCGCATCGAAGAATTCAAAACGGATGTCTCCCCCGCAGGCGCACACATATCCGGGCAGGGACGTGACCGACATGACACTTCGCAGCCTGTCGAGCTCGGCCGGATCCGAAAGATCCACCTCGATTACACCCTTAAGGAATCTTTCGGGCGCAACCGGAGCGGTCATCCGGACACGGCTAGCGTCCTGCAAGACGGCGTCCAACGAGGACGTGTCAGACATGATCAGTTCCAATCCATTCATTTTGTAGCAATTTCAGTGCCGAGGGCTGCTCTGACATCGCAGCTTCCCGCAGGGTATGCGAGACCTATATAGCTGGCCGAACGGTTCCGGTCACGGCAGCGTCAAGATCAACATAGGTGATCTTCGGGCCGTTCCGCCGACGCCCGATAGAGGTGGGGCTGCGGCATTGCCGAAGCCCCACCTCTACGTAAGATATGAAACGAGTACCTCTCCGACTACAGGGAGGGATTCACAATCCCAGTGCGTCGTTGCGACTCAGGGTTCTCTATTTTCTTACACCCGGTTCAAATTCTTCCCAGGAGCCAAGCGGCCCGCGCTCCGTCTCGGATACTCGAGTACGGCCATTCGACCATATATGAACCGTATGCGTTGGCGCTAGGACCTTCACGCCCAGCGAATTGGCCAGGTTCTGGGCCGCAGTGCCATTGCAGGCGCCTGTCGAACAAGACATCAACCGGATCGGCCCGCCGTTCCAGTTCGGATCGCTCCTGATGAATTTTGCAAGAACCCGATGGCTGAAGTTTTGCCCCAGCCCCCATGATGCTTCAGCGTGCCCAAAGTCGCGGGGTGTACCGTGCACGATTACATCGTAGTACCCCTTCTTTTCAAGCGTTTTATGGGCTAGCTCTCCGAAAGCGTCACCCTTATACATGAGATTGAGCTGTTGCCTGCCACCCTTACTGATGGCGCCGATGAGATTCGACGACTGGTTTACGCCAGCACCGCCGGCAGCTGCGCTTGACGCCTCTTCTGCGCAGGCGATGATGGCCGCGAGACAGGCTGGCACCGCAACAGATGCGATTGGCGCTACTGCTACGGCAAGGCCTACAACTGCGGCAACCCCAATTACGACCTTCTGGATGGTTGACCGCTTTCCGCGGTCAATCCAATCATCGCCGCCCTCAAGGCTGTAGTCCTTGTTCATTCCCATGCCATAGACATGAGAAATGACTTCCTTGCGCGGCTTAGGCCCCTTCTTGAATACGACCTTGACCCCGGTGTATACGCCGTCGTGGTTCGTCACCGTGGTGGTCAGGGTCCCATTGACTCCCTGAATCGTTACCTGGGTTACATAGATGGTGGTAGTGGGGACGTATTTCCATCCGCCATGGCCGTCAGGTGACATTTTGTCGAAAGCGGTACCGCCGTGGCCATCACTACAGCCGCGATCACATTCCGTGACGGGCTTGAGGCCGGTGGGGTCGCTTGCGGTGACGGGCGTGTTGTTGGCGTAGGCGTAACCGTTGAGGGATTCGTGGTCGTCGGCGGCGAAGACGGGGTCGACGGACAGGAAACGGCCGATGGCTGGGTCGTATTCACGGGCGTCGACGTGGGTGAGTCCGGTAGTGGCGTCAGCCGTCTTCCCCAGGAACCCCTTGTCGTCGGGCCATGAAGCGAGAGTGCTGCCGCGTGCGTCACCGAAGGGCTTCATGTAGCGGCGTGTGACCTGCTGAGTCGCGGCGTCGACGACCATGGTGGCTGTGCCGTGGTGGTCTTCCTTGATCCAGTAGAGGCCGGTGTTAGTCCGCAGAGCAGTGCCGTCGCCGGCGCTGTAGTAACGCTGCGCGGTGAACTTCTTGGCGACGGGGTCGTAGTGCACCTCTTGGCCTGGCAAGTACAGAACCGTCTCAGACGGGCCCTGACGGATGAGGAGCTGACCGGATGCGTCGTAGAGATAACTAGTGGTCTTGCCGCCCTCGGTGAGGGTGGCAAGGTCGGCTTCGGTGTTCCAGGCGAGGGTCTGGGTACCTGATGCTCCGGGCCGCTGAGCGGTGTTGCCCTGTTCGTCGTATTGGTAGGTGGTGGTCTTACTTCCGGTGACGGTCGAGGTCAGCGTGTGAGGCTGGCCGCCGCCGTTCGCGTTGACGGGCGCGTAGTTGTAGGTGGTTTTGGTGTCACCGCTGGCCGTGTGGACGGTCTGCGTGTCCCGCATTCCTCCGACGGTGTAGGTCCAGGAGTTCCAGTACGGAGCTGGGCCGCCCAGAGCGTTCGCCGAGCGTGTGGCGGAGCAGTCATTGGATGCGGGTGTCCATGCCTCGGTCAGACGGCGGTGTCCGTCGTAGGCGAAGCACTGGGAATCCGCTGTGCCCGCCTTTTCGGCGATCGACTTGACGTTGCCGCTGTCGTCGTAGGCGTAGTCGACGTCGCTGGTGTAACCGGTGTTCGTCTGGTCGAGAGTGTGGGTGTTGAGAAGTCGCCGGGTGCCGTCTTCGTAGCGGTTGACGACCTGGAACTGCTTGGCCGTCGTGGAGGTGCCGAGAGTGGTCTGTAGGGGTTCTCCGTACTGCGTGTAGCCGATGCTGCGGACGTAGTCGGTGTTGCCGCCGACGGTGTTGACCATGCCGAGTTCGTTGTAGGTGTAGGAGACGGTCTCGACCGGCAGTCCGCCTGCAGCCGGCAGGATCGTGTTGTTGACCGTGTCGTCCAGGTTGTAGGCCGTCGTGGTCGTGAAGGTCTGCGGCAAACCGGCCTGGACCAGCGGGTCCGTGGCTGCGAGGACCGTCTTGATTCCTGTGGGCCGGTACAGGTTGTCGTAGCCGGTGACCTGGCTGGCGTAGATCTTTCCGGTGGTGCCTCCGACGTAGCGGATAGATGCTGTGAGCTGGCCCTTGGCGAGGCTGTCGTAGGTGAACTTGGTCAGCTGGTGGGCGTTGTCCTTCACCCCGTCCCAGGTGCCGGTCTTGCGGCCGAGGGTGTCGTACTCGTTGATGAGTGTCTTGAACGTGCCGTCCTTCAGTTTGAGGGCGGCGGTCAGGACCTGGTCGGCGTCGTCGTAGGTGAGGCTGACTGTGCCCTTGTCAGGGTCAGTTGCTTCGATGTCTCGGCCGAGAAGGTCGTATTTGTGGCGCCAGACGGCACCATCGGGTCCAGTGACGGTGTCGACCAGTCCACCGGCGGTGTAGGTGTACTTGGTGCTCGTGTAATCAGTGCCGGTCGGGTTCGGCCCGGAGTACTCGCGGCGTTCGCTGACCCGGCCGCGGGCGTCCTTGATGGTCAAGGTGCCGGAGCCGCCCTGTGCTGCTGTGACAGCTACCTGGTCACCCTGATCGTTCGTCTTGGTCCTCCACCGTTCCTGACCATTGACGCGGAAGATGGAGTCGGTGGGGCGTCCGGCGCCGTCATAGACGGTCTCGGTGGACGCGGGGACAGAGCCAGGCAGAGTGTTGGCCAGCACACCGGTCGGCGCGTTGTTGTCATAGACCTGCTCGTTGGCGAGGTAGGCGAGCCCCCGGTCGTCGTACAGGGTCTCGGAGATCGTGCGGCCGCCACCAGGGACGGGAGCCTGCATCTGACGGCCACGCAACTGCGCGTCGTAGATTTCGTAGGAGGTGTTATACGTCTTGCCGTCTGCCTTCAGCGTGTCCGTGCGGACCCAGGGAGCTTGGTTCTTGGTGAGGCTGTAGGCATAGACGAGGCTGGCGGCATCCGCGAGGGCGCGGGACCGATTCGGCTTCCAGATCGAGGTGACGCGGCCGAGGGAGTCGAACTGCCACTCGGTGATTTTGCCGTTGGCGTCAGTGATCTTGGTGGCTTGCCCCCAGGCAGGGTCTACTTCGGTGGTGGAGGTGTAGCCCTTCGGGTCGGTGACGACCGTCTTGGTGAGGGGGCCGTAGCTCGTGTCGTTGGGGGTGTAGTCGGTGGTCGTCGAGCGGTTCAGCGCGTCGGTCGTGGTCTTGGGCCGGCCGAGCGCGTCATAGGTCGCGGTGGAGACCTTCTGGTAGTCGGGAAGCCCGCCGGTGTAGCCGCTGACCCGATAGGAGGTGGTGCTTTCTCCCTTGGTCGGCGCCGTGCCCACGGCTTGGTTGTCGTAGCCCGTGGTGAAGTCGGAGATGGTGTCGTCGGGAAGCTTCGGCGTGGTCGAGCAGCCGACGGCGTACGTTTCGACGCGGGAGGAGAACTGGACGAGGTAGTCCGCGGTGTTGCGGGCGTAGGTGGACTTGGTGCAGGTCTCATCGCCGGTCTTGGCGGTGTCGCCCTCGTCGTCGACCTTCAGCGGCATGCCGTAGGTGGTGTCGTAGCTGGTGGTGCTTTTAGAACCCCTAACGAAATGATCTTCGAAGTGGTTGGATCACTCCGGGACCGATGATCCGGAGGTGTGCGGTGGCGCGGCCGAAGCCGTGGGAAGTCGACGACGAACTGTGGGCAGTGATCGAGCCACTACTGCCCAGGGTTGAGCGCCGGACCCGCCACCCAGGACGCAAGCGGCATCCGGACCGGCTGGTGTTCCAGGGCATCCTGTTCGTGCTGCACACCGGGATCTCCTGGGAACACCTGCCGCAAGAACTCGGCTTCGGGTCGGGCATGACCTGCTGGCGCCGCCTGGCCGAGTGGACCGAGGCGGGGGTGTGGTCCCGGCTGCACGAGGTTCTCCTCGCCAGGCTCCGCAGTGCGAACGCGCTGGACTTCTCCCGGGCGGTGGTCGACGGCTCTCATATCCGAGCATTAAAGGGGGAGCCAAGACCGGACGAAGCCCTGTCGACCGGGGCAGAGCGGGCAGCAAGCACCACCTGATCACCGATGCCACCGGCATCCCGCTCGCCGCCACCTTGACCGGCGGCAACCGCAACGACGTCACCCAGCTGATCCCTCTTCTCCAGGCCGTGCCGCCCGTGCGGGGCAAACGCGGCCGGCCCCGGCGCCGCCCGGACGTGGTGCTGGGCGATCGGGGTTACGACCACGACAAGTACCGCCGACTGGTCTGGGATCTCGGCGTGAAGCCGCTGATCGCCCGCCGCGGCACCGAGCACGGCTCCGGTCTGGGCACCCAACGCTGGGTCGTGGAACGAGCGTTCGCCCATCTGCACTGGTTCCGCCGTCTGCGGATCCGCTGGGAGATCCGCGACGACATCCACGAAGCCTTCCTCACCCTTGGATGTGCACTCATCTGCTGGCGGCGACTGTGCGCCCTGGCGAGCGATGCCCTGGTCTAGTCAGCCGCCGCCAGTCGGTTGAGAACTTCCATAGGGGTGAAATCCCAGCCGACCAGGCGCGGCCCGCTCCAGTTGATGCCGATCTTGAGTCTATCCCGGGCACAATCGGGCAGTTCGCGATCGCGCCAGGTCTCCAACGGCATGGATTCAACGCGTAGCCCATGCCCCCAGATCTTCGCTGCCCTCTGGGCGCGGGCCGAGGTCGACCAGAAGGGAAGACTTCGTGTGCCGTCCGCAGAGAGGTGGGTCGGCATTCCGTCGTCATCCCGGACAAGCCAGACGACTCTGCTTTGGCGGACATCTCGGAAGAACACTGCCGCTTGCGAACCGCTCTGACTCATGGCCACTGAGACTAGCGGTACCCGCCACTCATTTCGTTAGGGGTTCTTAGAGGTCGCGCAGATAGGCCGGTTGGGGACCCCGGCAGCAGAACGGACACAGATCCGGGTGATCATGGAGTTATGACGCTCTGTGAGCGTCGGGGAGACCTGTGCCCGTGCTGCCATCATGGCTGGCAGAACCGCTCCGAGGCCCATTGGTGGCTCTGCTTCCCAAGAACCCGGAATTCCACCCGGGCTATCCACTCGGCTGCCACCGCCGATGCATCGGTGACCGGTTCATCTTCGACAAGATGCTGCAACCGCTGCGCTTCGGCTGCTCTTATGAGGCCATCGCCGACACAACCTGCTCGGCCACCACGATCCGCAGCCGCCGCGACGAGCAGGTCGGGGGGGCCGATGTGGCGTGTCACGGCCTATTGCCGCTCCGGGGCGCGCCTGCACCGGACGCCGGTCAGCTTGCGGTTGCCCGCCGGATGTGTTCAGGACGGCACTGAGTTGACAGTCCGGATGAACGCCGTCGTCGCTGAGGGTTGCCGCGAAGGCGAGCGATCGTCGAACGGCAGCGGCTCGTAGCGCCGCACCGCGTCAACTCGTGCGTACCACCCGGATCCCAAGTGTGCTGGAACGGTAACAACAGCGTTGTGGATCAAGGAACTCACGGGTCACAGGGTTCCGAGCAAGGCATGGTGATCACAGCACAGTTCACAGACGTCAACCGCTCGCATTCCCCGGAAGGATCCTCCCCATGGCCTCCCTGCGTACCCGTTCCATTCTGGTCGCCGCCGCGTTCATCACGGGCGCCACGCTGCTGACCGCTTGCGGCAGCAGCAGCGACGGGGCGTCCTCGGCCGGCACCGCCTCGGCCGCCTCGGCACAGGCGGCCGCCGGGGACCAGAGCGATCCCGCCTCGCCCGTCGCCACCGCCTCGGCCCCGGCCGCCTCCGGCAAGTCCACCTCGAACCCGTCCGGTTCGGGCAGCAGCTCCGGCGAATCCGGTTCGGGCTCGTCCGGCTCCGGGTCGGGCAGCTCGACCACCACCGAGGGGATCAACAGCGGCAAGGGCGTGAACGGCCAGTGGCACGGGATCGTGCGCTACATGGCGCCCGGCAAGTTCACGGTGAGCGACCTCAAGGACCAGGAGCAGCAGTTCTTCGTTTCGGACAGCACCGCGATCTGGAGCGCGGGCACGGTCTGCGCTCAGGGCAAGGAGTGCACCGAGGCCCAGCTGGAGACTGCCGCGAAGAAGGGCTTCGAGGCCGACGTGAAGATCAACAACGGGATAGCCACCGAAGTCCGGGAGGGCTGACGGCACCTTCGCCGGCCCCGGCTTGCTGACGCCCCGGGTCGCTTCCCCCGCTTCGGCAGGCAGAGCACCCGGGGCAACTGGTTTCAGCGGCCGCCATGGTGAACGACACCACCGAGGCCCTGGTTCAGCGCGTGCGCAGCCGGTCCTTCGTCCAGCCAGGCGGCGAGCTGAGAGGTCGCGCGGATAGGCGTGCGGTCATGGTCGGCGGTTCGGGCATTCGTCCCGGCGGTGAGTCGTCCATGCCTGCCGGATCAGGCTACGCACGGTGATGACCATGTCGGCGAGGTCGAAGAAGGCGTCGGTGACGGTGGTGCGCCGCTGGTAGTAGCGGGCGAGCCGGTAGAAGGCGTTCTGCCAGGCGTGGGTGCGCTCGACATGCCAGCGCCGGCTGGCCTGGATGGGTGCCTTCTCCCTCTTGCGTGCAATGCGTCCGCGCAGGCCGCGCTCATTGAGCAGAACCCGGGTCCTGTCCGAGTCACAGCCGGTGACCAGGTGCACGGTGATGTCGTCGGGCAACGGACCAGATCGTCCAGGCGGTCCAAGGCCGTGGCGAGCAATGGGGGGTTGTGGCAGTTGGCACCGGCCAGGACACGCCCCAACGCAATCCCGTACTCGTCCGTCATGCCCGACGCTTGAGCCCCTGTTTGCCGCGGTCGACCGGCGCCCCCGCCGCCTCCAAGCACCTCGGTGATGGAGTCGTCCACGGCGATTTGATCGAGGACGAGGCCGACGATCAGGTCGTAGGACTCCAGCGCGATCTGCTTGAGCCGGGCAAACACACCGAGTCGGCTCCACTCGTCGCGGCAGCTGCGGATCGTGGTGGCCGAGCAAATCGTGTCGGCGATGGCCTCATAAGAACAGCCGAAGCGCAGCAGTTGCAACATCTTGCCGAAGATGACCTGGTCACTAATGGGTCGGCGGTGGCAACCGAGCGGATGGCCCGTGGCTTCGTAGGTGAGAACGGGGTTCTGGCACAGATCTTGGGCTCTGGCTCACTTTCGGTGGTAACGCCGAGTAAGTTCGAGTGCGCAGAGTAGTAGCTGCTGGTCAAATCGCGATATGCGCTGCCGGGGCCTCTGAGATGCAGCTCCCAGAGCGTGACCCCGACGGTCGGGAGCGTCTCCCTCGAGCTGCTGCGGAGGCCTTCAGGGGCGACCTCCGCAGCATGACGCTCCGTTACCACCGAAAGTGAGCCAGAGCCTACTTCACGTGAACGAAGAAGCCACTTCCCACACCGCCACGGGCTTGAGGAAGTCAGCGGGAACGTCGCGATGCGGGTCTCTTGTCAGCGGCACCTCCTACACTCCGCAGATGCGACAGGCCAGGATGATGAGCTGCCTGGCCGTGGCCTCCAGGCCACCAGGGCTGACGGGCACGGCGTCTGCCAGGCTCCTGCATGTCCCACAGGTCGCCGACAGCACGCGCCGACAGAGCTTTCACGAGGTGTGACGGTCTCCGGTGCGGATGTCGGAGAGGGTTCCATTACCGTCCTTGTCCAACAGGGGGATTAGAGCTGTGCCTTCCGCTACTGACTTGACCGACCTGCGCGAGCAGTGGATCCAGAAGATCTGCGCGGGGATTGCCACCTCTGTCGGTCGCCACCACCCGTTGCTGGATCCGACGCGGATCGTCGGTAACCCGAGTGATCTGGATCTATTGCGTGCCCTCCTGATCCTGCGGATCGCCGTCTTAGACGCGCGTGGCCGGTCCACCGCGCACATCACGGGACTGCTGGCAAAGCACCCGGTCTTCGCCGATCCCAAGCCTGACACGGATCAACTCACCAGCCTGGTCGAGCATGTCCGCCGACACGTGGAGCGCGATGGCCTTGTCGGTTCCGTCCTGCTGTTCGGCCTCGGACTGCGCGCTGCGGATCCAGAGAGCACGTATGCCCTCGTCCTGGACCACTGGTCACGTCGGTCGTCCCGCGCGGCGACCGCCGCCCAGGTGGCCAGGGAACTGGCCCGGCACTGGGGCGTGGAGGCTCGCACCGGAGAGGCTCTGGTGCCTCTCTCAGTCATATCTCTTGATGCGTACTCCGACACCATCTGGTCCAGGCTGGAAGCGGAACGCGACGCTCATGTGCGGCGTGCCGCCTCAGTTGCCTTGATCAGGAAGGGCAACGACGCTCATCGCCTGTGGCTGGCGCAGTTTCCCGCCGACGAGGCCAAGCACCTATGGAAGTTGGGCGCAGATGTGGCCTACTGCACCGCGGCCAAGGAGCACCTTCGAGAGGTAAGCCGACAGCTCCAGACGAATCACGCTCTGCGGCCAGTGATCGCCCGAGCCTTGAAACTGGTCAACGAGCAGCTAGAGATGCTCGGCGAGGCGATCGGCTGCCTGAGCGACACAGAGCGCGACATGCTGCGGGCGCGCACCCACCAGGAGCGCTTCCAGGACGCCTGCATTCAGACCTTCCTGAACCACTCCCTCGACTTCCGGCAGTCGTCCCCCCGCAGTTCCTTCGTTCCTGATGCCGAAGCGGTACACGGCACCTTCGGCCCTCTGCCCTGGTGGAACATCATCGTCCGAACCGCAGCAGAGGCGGAGGCTGCCCTCGCCGCATTCACAGAGGGGGTGCTGCCCCTCGGTTTCGAGCGGGATCCCGAACACCGGAACCGCCTTCTACTCATCTGCCGTAAGCCCAGGACGGAGTCCCCGGGCATGCACGCCCACTTCGTCTTCGACCTGGACAACCCAGGCCACGCCTGCGAGCTGCTCCTCATCGCGAAGCGTGCCGGCGTCCCTATCGACCTCTATGCCCAAGCACACAACGAGTACGACGAAATCGAGTCCACCCACCTAGGCACTGTTTACGCACACATCGGTCCGGAGCTCGCCAGTCTGATCACGGAAGCCGCCACCAATGCACTGGCCCGATCACTGCCAGACTTCCGTAACCGCGACTACGACGAACATGAGGGGACCGAACCGCTCGAAGAAGCGTTGCGCTGTCTGTCTCGCGCTGAGGTGGAGCACTTCTCCTCGGGACGCCGCATCACCGTCTCATCCCGTCACAACCTCGAAGGTGGGATCGAAGTACTGTCGTCCGACCCTCCAGTCACGCTCTCCGGATTCTCCAGGGGCACCAAGAGGCACCAGAAAACCGGCAGCTCACGGAAGACGGGCAACGGGACTCCTCTGCCCCCTCCTCGGACCACTGGGTTCGTGTACGTCCAGCGGAACCCTGCCTTCCCAGACATGCTCAAGATCGGCTACACAGACCTGCTCGCGGAGGACCGAGCCAAGAACCTGTCGGGCACATCGGTCCCCTTCCCCTTCGACGTGCTCTTCAGGACCCACACATCCCGACCCAAAGACGTCGAACAGGCTGTCCACCGCCTCCTCACCGCCCAACGCGTTAACGCAAGCAAGGAGTTTTTCCGCGTCTCCCTGGACACGGCCATCGAGGCGATCCGCCGGTGCCAGAGGGAGGTAACCGGTATCAACAGCTGGGAGCCGATCCCTGCGCTTCATCGCCTGCCCGCGAATGACCGAGTCGTCCTGCCCCTGAGGGAAGGGCAGTTGTTCGTGCTCACCGCGTACCCCCATCTGCTCAGCTCGTCCGCTGAGGTTCTCAACATCTGGATGGCCCACGCGGACGGCGACCTCCTGGAGATCCACTCCACGCATGACCCCGGGCACGTGGCCGGAATCAGCGACAACGATCCCGGCGCTTACGAGGACCCCGTTCCCTTCCTCGACAGAGACGGAACCGTGCGGAACGGCATGCTCCATGGCAGGGAGCGCCTGGTAGCCGGCGACCGGCTGATCTGGTTCTCGGACGAGGAGGGGCCGACCGACGCCCGCGGCGTCGTCTTTGAAGCGAACGCCTCCTGCCAGGTCACCTACCGGACATCAGCCCCCCGACGGGGCCCGCTGGGTATTCCTCTCCTGCTGAACGACCCTGACCGGGACCTTCCTAATGCTATGGGGGCACTCCTCAAGGATGTCCTCGCGCTGCGCCCACCGCGCACCTGGGCTCCCCGGAACCCTCAAGAAGAGGACGGCTGGGCGGTAGCAGCCACCGATCCCCAGCCACCCGAGCACTGGCTCCCTCAACTCGAACGACGGCGCAAGGACGTGCGCCGGGACCGACCCTGAGTACCGTGCGGTATGGGGGGCCAGCTCGACGAGTCCATGTCCAGCGCCAGGACCGAATTACCAGCCGGATCGATTGCGCCGCGGCTCCGTAGACGGCTCGATACCCGGCTCCGGGAGCGGTCTGAGCACATGCCAGAGTGAACCGCATGATCCCCGCGCACATCCCCGACGAGCCGCCGCTAACCTACCCCGACAGCTTCGACATACCAGTCCTGTTCCGAAACGGACCCGCGAAGAAGCCTCGGCGGCAGTGGCGGACGGCCAAGCACAAGGCGTGGGCGGGATCGGACGGGCTCCCGGCGGCCGACGGCTGGTACGCCCCGACCACCACGTGGCGGGAGATCATCAAGGCTGCAACCGAAGTCGGCCGGGACGTCACCCCGCACCTGCAGAACCAGCCGCGCTACGCACACGGGGAACTGGTCGCTCGGGTCTCTCCGCTGTACGCCTACCTTGGCGCGCACGTCGTCGAGCCCCGTCACCCCGTGCCTGGGTACAAGGGGCGGCGCCTGACCTGGAACCCGGTATACGCGCACGGCACCGAGCGCAGCGCGAAGAACGCCGCCGGCTACCGGCTGGGCATGACGATGACCGAGTGGGCCTGCCGTGCGTTGCTGGGCCTCGGCCAGACCGAGCACCTCGAACTCGGCGGGCCCATCCCCGCTCTGTATCACACGTTCAAGGACCCGAAGAAGAAGCTGCCCGACCTGTGGGGGCGCCACGAGGCAGAGGAGAGGTACTGGCTGATCGAGGCCAAGGGTGGCGACGTCGGCCTGGGCACGCTCCGCAAGGGGTGGGCGCAGCTGGCGGCCGGCAGCAAGATCCTCGGCGCGTATGCGCATCGCACCGTCCTGGTCGGAGCGTCCGTACGGCCCGGTGACGATCTTTTCCTCACCATCGACCACGACCTGCATCCTGGCCAGCCGCCCCTCCGCCCTGACGGGTCCGGCATCGACGAGGAGGCGGCGGGCGCGGGCAACCTGGAAGACCGCCTCGGCGACAGCGACGACGCGCTCATCGGCGCGGCCCGCGCCCAGATGCTCGCCTATCTCGCCTTGCGCTCCGCTCCCGCCTCGCAACTGCGCACAGTGCCCGTGCCCGCCGACCGCACTTCTCGCCATCGGCGCACCGGACTCACCACGCCCCTGGAGCACGACGGCCTCACCCTCGCCATGCGGGCCGATGCCCGCGGAGCAGCGCTCCAAGCCGAGCAGCACACCTTGCGCACCGGTATTCGCTCCATGGGGCTCGACGACTTCCTAACCTGCCGCATCCCCGGAACCGAAGTGCACCTCGGCATGTCCCGGAAGCTCTTCGCCGCCTGCAAGCGCCTCCATGAGGAAGACCTCGCCATCGCCCGGCGCACTCCAGGACTGCGCGCCGAGGACGAGCCGAGCGCTGACCAAGAGCTCAGCGACGAAGCCCAGGAAGAGCAGCGGCTCACCCAGCGGCGGATCTTCCGCGAGCAGCAGGAGGAAGCCCGCCCCCGGCTGCGCCTCCTGCTCCGCGACGCCTACGAGCGGGGCGCAACGAGCGACTGGAGCAGCCTGCTGCGCCGATCCCAGGAACCGGCACTCGACCTGGAAGGCAACGAGAGCCTCCTCGAAGCGGCGACACCAGAGACGTACCTGGCGGTCAGCCGCTACGACCTACCCCCGGCACGCGCCTGAATCTCCACATCAGCCGATACCAAGCGTGCGGGGGTGCGCCAAGGAGCAGCTCCCCTTGTCGGCATGACGGGCAGCAGCTGGCGCCTGGCGGTTGGATCGCCGAACGCACAGAGCCGATTCGCCGCTGTGGGGGCGTGGCTGAACAGTCGGGCGCGTGATGGCATCGATCGAGGTATCAGGGTAGACCGAAGGGTGTTCGCAATGGGATCTCTGGCCGCTGCCGCGAGGGCTGCCCAGCAGCAGCCGGGCTGATGGCGCCCTACGTTTTTCCTACGGAACGATCGGGCCACTCGTAAGGTTCTGTCACCCGGGGGCGCTGGGTGTGGCTGTGACGGCGCTGCCGCTGGTGTGGCTGGCACGAGCGAGCAGTCCACGGGGCACGGCCGCGATGTGGGTGCGTGATCGGCTGGACGGCCTGTTCACGGATGCCGATTTCGCCAACTGGTATCCGGCTGACGGACGGCCTGGGTTGTCGCCGGCTCAGCTGGCTCTGGTGTCGGTGCTGCAGTACGCGGAGAACCTCACCGACCGGCAGGTGGTGGACGCGGTCCGCTGCCGCCTGGACTGGAAGTACTGTCTGGGACTTGAGTTGGACGATCCGGGGTTCGACTTCACGGTCCTGAGCGAGTTCCGTGGCCGGGTGGCCGAGGGCGACCGCGCGGACCGGCTCCTGGCGCTGGTCGTGGACCGGCTTGCGGAAGCCGGGCTGATCAAAAGGCGGGGACGGATCCGAACGGATTCCACCCACGTGCTGGCGGCGGTCCGCCGTCTGAACCGGGGCGAACTGGTCGCCGAGACGCTGCGCTGTGCTCTGGAGGAACTCACGCTGCAGGGCGAGGAATGGCTGGCCGGGCTCGTCACTTCCGGCTGGGCAGACCGCTATAGCCGACCGGTCCGCTATGAGCGGCTTCCCCGTGGCGGTGACGCACTGGTTGCCTGGGCGCTGCAGGTGGGTGAGGACGGGCTGCATATCCTGCGCACCGTTTATCGTGACGATGCCCCGCCTGGCTTGCGGGAGTTGAGGTCGGTGCAGGTCCTGCGACAGGTCTGGGTCCAGCAGTACTGGCACGACGAGACGGGCCAACTCCGTTAGCGGACAGCGAAGTCGACACGTGACCGGGCCACCCGGAGGGCGACCGATCAAAGGAATACGGGCAAGTCCTCAGCGGACGGCCGACCGGATCCTGCTTCAGCACGAGTGCCGTGGTCGACGATGGAGATCGTCACCCCGCACGATCCCGAGGCCCGTTACAGCCAGAAGGTCACCGCGGCCGGCCAGCGCGACTGGATCGGCTATCGCGACCACCAGACCGAGACCTGCGACGAAATAAGCCCCAACGTCATCGTCCAGGTCCTCACTCAGCCGGCGCCGCAACAGGACATCGACGCCCTCGACGACATCTACCAACAGCTCGCCCACCAGGGTTTTCAGCCCCTCGAGCACATCGTCGACGGCGGCTATGTCACCCCGGACAGCATCCACCAGGCAGCCATGACCTGGGATATCTCCATGCTCGGCCCAGTCCGCGAGGACCCACACGCCGCTCAGCGGCCGGGCTTCACGAAGGAGAACTTCCACATCGACTGGGACAACCGCACCCTCACCTGCCCGAACGGCATCACCAGCCCACCCTGGAAACCCACCCTCGGCGACGGACACCCCCGACTGTCCGTCCTCTTCCCCCGCAAGGCATGCCGGGAATGCGGGGACCGCCTGAAGTGCACCGGCAACGTCGATGGCAAAGGACGCCACATCCTGCTGCTGACCGAGCCCCAACAGAAGATCCAGTCCAAGGCCAGGAAAGACCAGAAGACCAGCAGTTGGCAGCGGCGCTATGCCATCCGCGCAGGCTGCGAGGCCACTGTCTCAGAAACCGTTCACGCTCACGGCCTGCGTCACTGCCGCTATCGAGGGCTGGCGAAGACACACGTCCAACACGTGCTCACAGCAGCCGGAACCAACATCATCCGACTCAGCGAATGCTTCCCGCCCGGCACCACACCGGCTTCTCCACCACGACCATCCAGCCACTTCCGGCAGCTCTGCGAAAGGCTGCCGACCTAGAGATCACCAACAACATCCAGAACCTGAGCCAGAGCCACTTCTCGTGAACATCCACGAGCCGGCTGAACATGAACAAAGCCAGGTGACGCGGCCGCAGAGTGCTCCCGCGTCGACTGTCCTTCTACCGGCCGCGGAGGCCGAGGCCGAGGCAGAGCCGTCGCAAAACACCTGGGTGTCAGGAGCGCTTCACATGCCGCGATCAGGGCCGTACCAAGACTCGGGCCGTTCGCCGGGGGACATCGGCAGGTGCCGCAGTTGTACAGGGCCTGGATAGAAGGCCGCGCTGTTGGAACCGGTCATGTCTTCACCGATGAGATACCGATAGAGCCATTCGGCGCAACACATGCGGTGCTCTGCTCAGGTTTCGTCATAGTTGACCACGATCCTGGTGGCATCGGCGGCTGCGTCGAGGAAGGCCATCTCTCCCCGGTCGGTGCTCGCGATCGGCCACAGGCCGTTTCGGGTGCCGAAGCTCAACTCCTCGAGTCCGAAGAGCTGGCGGGGGTCCTCGTCCTCGTCCAGGTCGAGCTCGTCCCAGGGCACTTGTGACCACGCCTGGATGGTGTCCCGGATCCACTGGCCCAGGTTCCAGCGCTCCGTCGCGGGGTGCGGCAAAGACAGATGGCCGTTGAGCCGGATCGGGACGTACCCGTCGACGATCACACGGTAGTCGGGTGGCAGCCGTATGCCGAGATCGGCGTGGAGGCGGTCCCATGCCGACGGCTCGGCATAGCGGTTCTGGGCCGGTCCAAGTATCGCCATGGTGCCAGCCAGGTAGTCGGTCATGAGATATCTCGTTGCTATGGATCGTCACTGAGCAACAGGCCAGCGGCAGGGCGAGATCGCCGAAATGCGTTAAGACAGCGTTTCTGATGGCTGTCTCGGCTCGTTGGTTTGGTGTGATGAGTCTTGCTGAGCGGCTAGGCCGTGTGTCGAAAGTGGATCTTGGGCTGTGGATGATCACGGTTCATGGGTCGGGGAGATCTCACGGACGAGCAATGGGCGATGCTGGAACCGCTGCTGCCTAAGAGCACGAAGGCAGGTCGGCCACCTGTCTGGTCCCGGCGGCGGTTGATCGACGGCATACGGTTTAGGGTCCGGACCGGTGTGCCGTGACGGGACGTGCCCGCCGAGTACGGACCGTGGAGCCGGATCTACGACCTGTTCCGCCGATGGCAGCGGAACGGCACCTGGCACTGGATACTCACCCGGCTGCAGTCCTTGGCCGACGCGGAAGGTGCGATCACATGGGACCTGAGCGTCGACTCCACGATCTGCCGTGCCCATCAGCATGCGGCCGGGGCCCGCAAGCAGGGTGATCTACAGAAGGAACCGCCGGGCGGTGTCTTCAGCGAACCTGGTGATCACGGACTTGGGCGCTCGCGCGGCGGGTTCACCACCAAGCTGCACTTGGCCGTCGAGCAGGGCCAGAAGCCCCTGTCGATCGTCATCACGGCCGGGCAGCGCGGCGACTCGCCGCAGTTCGAACCCGTACTGGAGAAAGTGCGTGTGCCCCGCATCGGGCCGGGCCGGCCACGAGTCCGCCCCGACCGGGTCCGCGCGGACAAGGCATACGCCTCCCGCAGGAACCGCGCCTACCTGCGTCGCCGCGGGATTCGCTGCACCATCCCTGAGAAGGCCGACCAGGCGCGCAACCGCCGAAGGCTCGGTTCTCGCGGCGGCCGGCCGCCGCGCTTCGACCCGTTCGACTACCGCGAGCGCCATGCGGTCGAGTGCGGGATCAACCGCCTCAAGAGGAACCGCGCGGTCGCCACGCGCTACGACAAGCTAGCCGTTCGCTACGAGGCGACAGTCCTGGTCGCGGCGATCAACGAGTGGCTGTAATCCTTCACTGAAAAGGCGTCGGGGTCCACGGCAACGCCTCCCGCCATCCCTGTCGATCGTGAGCCCAGTCCATCATGACCTTGGCGGTCGACTCTTCCGGGCCGAACACTTCATGGAGCCTTGGAACGTGGGCCTGGTAGTGCTTGTCTGCGCTGCCTTCGCGGTACTCGACCTGGTAGCTGAGGTCGTCGTTCAGGTACACCTGAATGTAGTGCTGATCCACAGGCTCCAGATCGAGTCTTTCCAGGATTACAAACCGGTGCGACAGGTTCATCTCGGACAGCAGGTCGTGCAGAGCCTCCTCGGTCGGATCGTCCACGGCACGACCGCCCGCTTCAACTACACGCAGCAATGGCTTCAGCATGCACGCGACTGTACCGACCCACAGGAGTCAACTGCCCCGCAAGGCACTTCCGCAACAGGCCCTAGGCCGTGTGTCGAAAGTGGATCTTGGGCTATGAATGATCACGGTTCATGGGTCGGGGAGATCTCACGGACGAGCAGTGGGCGGTGCTGGAACCGTTGTTGCCGAAGGGTGCCAGGGCGGGGCGGCCACCCGTCTGGCCTCGGCGGCAGCTGATCGACGGCATACGGTTCCGGGTCCGGACCGGAGTTCCGTGGCGGGACATCCCCGTCGAGTACGGGCCGTGGAACCGGGTCTACGACCTGTTCCGCCGCTGGCAGCGGAACGGAACCTGGCAGCGGATCCTCACCCGGCTCCAGTCCCTGGCCGACGCGAAGGGCGCGATTGTCTGGGACCTGAGCGTCGACTCCACGGTCTGCCGCGCCCATCAGCACGCGGCCGGGGCCCGAAGACGGGGTGACCTGCAGAAGGAACCACCGGGCGGCATCTTCACCGAGCCCCATGATCATGCGCTGGGACGGTCGCGCGGCGGGTTCACCACTAAGCTCCACCTGGCCGTCGAGCAAGGTCAGAAGCCCATGTCGATCGTGGTGACGGCAGGACAGCGCGGGGACTCTCCGCAGTTTGAACCTGTGTTGGAGAAGGTCCGCGTGCCCCGCATCGGTCCGGGCCGGCCACGCGTCCGCCCCGACCGCGTCCGGGCCGACAGGGCATACGCCTCCCGCAGAAACCGCGCCTACCTGCGCCGACGCGGGATCCGCTGCACCATCCCGGACAAGGCCGATAAAGCGCGCAACCGCCGGAAGCTCGGTTCCCGCGGTGGCCGGCCGCCGTACTTCGACCCGGCCGACTACCGCGAACGCCATGCGGTCGAGTGCGGGATCAACCGCCTCAAGAGACATCGCGCCGTCGCCACCCGGTACGACAAGCTCGCCGTCCGCTACGAGGCGACCGTGCTCGTCGCGACCATCAACGAGTGGCTTTGAACGGAGGTAGCCCTCCCGTCCTGGTTCACCAGTCCCGGCCGGAGGTCAGCTCCTCTGCATCCGCTTCCGTGAACCCGTATGCCGACGCGACGAAGCAGAACTCGTCACAGATCCACTCCCGCGCCACAGTCTCGATCTCGCTCCCGGCCGCCACGAACTCCCTCTCCAGCAGGTTGAACTCCTCCGTCGCAGCCTGGGTGAGTGCATACAAGCTCTCCAGGTCCGACGGCCGCTCGGCCTCGATGCGCTCGCACAGCCGCAGCAGGATCGCCTTCCCATGGTCGACCACGTGATCAGGGAAGTACGAGTCGTCGTACATCTGCCGCAGGAATGCGCGTCCCGCTATTTGCTGGTTTGTGATCGGCATGACACTTCCCTACCTCCGCGAAAAGCTGACGCGTCGATCATGCACAACACCACTGACAACGACGCCCCCATGGACGCCAAACCTCACGCGACCAGGACTTTCACAACAGGCCCTAGCCCGGTGGCAGCTCCAGCCCAAGGTCTCGGAGCCACCCTCTCACCGTCTTCGACCACAGGCTGGTGGCCCTACGTGTCCGTGCGCGTCTTACTGGCCGCGGGCTTCTGCTGATAGAAGGCGTCTGCTCCGAACCCTTCCCAATCAATGGTCATGGACTTGCTTGACAGCCCATACACGCGCCCCACGGTCCGGTCAGTATTGCCGTCATCGCACTTAAGTCTGATGACATACAGTCCAGCCTCTTTGGACGCGTTGCCTCGACAGTGATGTTTGCCGTTCAGCTCGACTTGTTGGCCGTCGACAAGGAGGATGACGGCGCTTCCGCCGTTATCCCAGGCGGGGTAGAGCCACTGGCCATCGAGTGAGGGTTCAGCCTCGCCTCCGACAGCCTGAGCGCTGGGTGTGCCGGCCTTGCCGTCAGAGCTCGCCGTCGACGTGGGCTCCAAGGAGGACCCCGCTCCCCCAGGCCCTGCGCCGCCGCACCCGGAAACAACGACGGCTGCCACCAGGACCATCCCGGCAACCTTGCGAACTCGCTTGATCACGTCATCCCCTCGAAAGACCCACCTGGACACGCCCAAAGCGGCAGGTCAGCAGCCGATCATAGCTTCCAGGGAACCCCTGACACAGCCCCAGCACATCAAGCCAAGACCGCCACGGTCCTGCAGCCCGCGGTCTGGAGCAGCGCGGCAACGTCGCAAACTGAATAGGCCAGGTCAAGGATCGCCCCGTCTGCGCGGACGCGGCGGCCACCGCCCTCGTCAGGCGGGTACACGATTACCGGAATGGTCAGACACTCAGCTTGGCCGGCTACAGGGCGCGGTGGGCTCGTCAGCGCGAGGGAATGCCGAGCCCGCCCGCCCTCATGTCGCCTGGGGTGCTGAGGACGGGCGGCCAGCCGACACCAGCCCGCCCTTGGCCCAAGGAGCGGGTCGGCCCTCTACGCCGCCGACCAAGGGGCCGACCCACGTCAGATGCGGGTGCCCACGGCGAGGGTGTCGCTGCCAGCGAGGCGTGCAATGGCGCGGAGCATGATCGCCAGGCGCCGTTCGTCGAGGTCGGACACTGCGGCCAGCGAGACGCTGCCCATGCCGGTCATCGAGAGGGCAAGGCCGAGGAACGCCCACTGCTCCTCGTCCAGGCCGAGGCCGTAGACGCGGCCCATGAGCCCCTCCCAGCAGACCGGGAACCAACTGGGTCCATCGAGGAGGCCCAGCGCCCGCTGACCCTCTCGCGGGCGAAGGTCGGTGGAGGATGCGGGCAGGCCTCGGGGAAAGCGTTGTCATCCGATCGTGCGGTGATCCCGGACGCTCGCTCAATATTGATCATGCTGTGACCTGGCTGTGCACACCTTGGAAGCCCTGATCAATACGGTCTCACTGTGTCTAGCAACGAGAATCCACTTCCGAACAACCACAGGCCAGGCGACGACCAGTGGAACGCGGTGCGCAACGATGACTTCGTGCAGTGGGCCAGCATCGAAGAAGGCTTGGTTCCCGTCCGGAAGCGTATATGGCCCCGGAACGCCGCGTTGTCGGCAGCGGCGGCCGCCCTGGTCACGGTAGCCCTCCTTGCTGTGAATCACAGAACCTCGTCGTCCCCTGACCACAAAGCTGCCGCACCCACGGCTACAACGGCCTCACCCACACCGCGCGTCTCAGCGACGACCGCTCGTGCGGCAGAGCGACCAATCATCCACCTGTCTGAGGCGTTCCCGGTTCAGGTGGCGGACGGTGACGGTGGGACCTTCACCAGACTGGGCTCCGCCGTGTTGAAGTCCTGCACCGAGCCCGACTCGGTCGGGTCGGTACTGGCCGCCGAGATCGCCGCCGGCAAAGGCTGTCTCGGCGAGGAGATCGCTCTCTACAAGGACACACACGACAACCAGTTCAACCTGGCCATCTTCACAATGAAGGACCCTCAGGAGACGGTGAAACTGGTGACCCAACTGACCATGAACTTCAACGACTATGAGGTGGCCGCGCAAGCTCCACCGCCCGAATCCGGCCTGTCGGCCCTACCGGCTGACAGCGGAATGGTGCAGGCCTTCACCGGGCAGGGCCGTGCCATGGTGGTGGGACTCGGTCAATGGTCGGACGGTCGGACGGTCGAGTACCAGAAGCTGGTTGATCGCTTGGAACCCTTGCTCAAGGCTGTCTCGAAGAACGTCGCCCGCTATGAGACCGCACACTGAACCTCTTTCAGGCTCGGGCTGCTGCACGGCGGGCCCAGTGTCCTGATCCAGCACGACGGGGAGCCACTGCTGGGCCAGGAACGCGGGACGCGGTCGGAGCGTCGATCACGTCGATGTCGACGGTGATGGGCCTGACCGTCGAGCTGCTGGAGGAGCTGGATCTGCGCCCACGGCTTCGGGTGCTGGACGTCGGGACGGGCGCGGGGGTGACCGCCGCGGTGGCCTGCCAAGTCTGCGGCAACCAAGGGGTGGCCACCCTCGACCAGGACCGGCACATCACCGCCGCGGCTGCCGCCCGCCTGGCAGATCTCGGCTTCCGGCCGCAGGTTGTGTGCGGATCGGGTGGACAGGGCTTGCCGGGAAGGGAGTTCGAGCGGATCTTCGTGTCGTACGCGGCGGAGTGCGTGTCAACAGCGTTGGTCGAGCAACTCGCTCCCGGTGGCACACTGCTGGCACACGTGACCAGCGCGTGCCCGTCGCGGCCCGGCCTCGCCGTCGTCCGGCGCACTATCGACGGGCATGTCACGGCGGAGCTGCGGGCCGTGGAGTTCGCCCACCGTGCCGGGCACGGCATGGCGCGGATCTGGCTCAGCAAGGAACTCCGGTAGCGCATCGCCACCGAGCCCGGCACGTGGACCCAGCGGAGCAAGCGAACACCGCCCGCGGACCGCGACCGCGGTTTTTGGCTGGCTGCCGACCACTTCCTCAGAGGTCTGGTGCGAGACTTCGGCTCTGAGCACCTCGCGATAGCCGCACGCGCCTGCGGATCCTGGATGCGCGCGGAGCCGGTGGGCCACCTGCGCTGGAGCCCCACCGTCCACAGGCCGCGGGCCGCGGGACATCTGGGAATTGCGAGGACGGCTGCAGAACCAACCGTCTCAGCCGTGATATTTAGTGAGCAGCGAGCAGGGCCAGCAGTAGCGCGGAGGCCGTGCCGGAGATGTCCACCGCCCAGCGGACATCATCTGCCAGCTCCAGGATCTCGCCGAGCGCGGTCGGAATCGCCGACTCGTCGTTGTCGATCTTCTTCGACCACAGGGTCGCCCCGGGCTCGTCGACCGCCGCGGCCCAGTGGTGGCGCTTACCCGCGTCGATGCCAGCCCAGATGCGGGCCCGTCGCTTGCTCACTTGCCCCTCCTCGTTCCCCACGGTATGCCGTCGGCCCGAGGAACACCCCGCTGTCATCTCCGCAATCAGCGACCGAAGTGCACATCTCAATCAGCGGCCAGGGCGCCCTGGAGGGCCGGGCGGCCACTCCCGCAGAGCCACTGCAGACAAGAACGCCTGTGCCACACCCAGCCCTCCCGGGCCACCCAACAACTTACGGAGAACGCCTGGGTGGGGGTGCCCCCGGACGGAGTCTGGGGGAGAGTTCACCTCGCTCCTGCGGTTCGACACCGGGATACGGCGCATCGTCTGCACGACGAAGGCGACCCGGGCGGTCAGGCGTCTCGGGATTCGTTCACTCAGCGAGGAGAGCGGACAGCTGCGGCGAGAACGTCGAGTGCAGTACAAGGGCGGCACCGCCCACCACGGCGGCGTCCGCGCCGAGGGGGGACGCTTTGGCCTCGACAACCCGAACGCTGCGAGACAGCGGTCTGGTTGCCAGCGCCGAGGCGACGGCGTCGACGTACCGCGACTCCACATGTTGGATGCCGTGGCCGCCGAGAACGATGAGATCCACGTCGATAAAGTTGACGACGTTGACCGCGACCGAAGCGACGTGTTCTGCGGCCTCGTCGATGACGGCGACGGCGACGGGGTCGCCGGCCGCAGCGGCGAGCCGAATCGCAGCATGGTCAACAGAAGCCGGATCCCGGTCAAACGCTTGCGACAGCTCACTCCCGTCTTGGGGCCGGCGAGCGAGCCGACGACTCACCTCGGCCACGATCGCCGAGGGGTTGACCAGCCGCTCCAGGCAGCCCCGGTTGCCGCAATAGCATTCCGGTCCATCGGGCAGTACAGGCGAGTGGCCGAACTCTCCCGCGTTCAGCGAACCACCTCTGTACACCTGGTGGTTGAGGATGAGGCCGCCGCCTATACCGGTTCCGAAGAAGAAGTAGGCGAAGTTCGCCACGCCCTTGCCTGCACCTGACCAGCGTTCGCCGACCGCGGCAGCTGTGGCGTCGTTGTCCAGCGTCACCGGCAGTCGGGTGGCGACGCTGAGCATTCTTTGCAAGGGAACACGGTTCCAGTGTGCGAGCTGGGGCGGAGTGACGATCATGCCGAGCTCCTGGTCGATCGGTCCCGGGGCGGCGAGGCCCAGGCCAAGCACCTTGTCTCGCGGGACGTCGGCTTCGTCCAGCACTTCGGCGACCAGCTCGGCCATGGCCGCCACCACATGGGACGGGTCGACGCTGGGAGGAGTAGGGCGCTTCTTGACGAGCAGAGGGCGTCCTTGCAGATCGACCACGGAGCAGGTCAGCTCGATCGGGTCGAAGTGCAGTCCGACCGCGTTGCCCGCGTCGGCGTTGAGCCGCAGCGTGGTGCGGGGTTTTCCGCCACTGGCGACCCGGCTGGCGCCGTCTTCCCGGACTATGCCCTCGTCGAGCAGACGGCGCACGATGCCGGAGACGGTCTGCGGGGTGAGGCCGGTCTGCTGGGCGATCTCGACCCGGCTGACGCCGTCGGCGAGCTGGATCTGGTCCAGGACGACTGCCCGGTTGTACCGCCCGACCTTGGGGAGGTTGGTTCCTGCCTGCCGCACCTGCGGTCCTCTCTGTCGCTCTGCATAACCATTCTGTCACGAGCGTTGACCTTGTAAATCAAATGGATTTACTGTCCCGGCACGCAGTTGTTAGCACCCCGGAAACAAGGCACAGCCCAGTGCCATCGGAGGCAAGCCGATGTTCACGAAACCCCGCATCCCCGAAGGCTCGGCCCCAAGAGTCCGGCGCGGACCGAACGGTGCGGAGCCCTGCTCATGACCAAGGTCCCGCCCCTGCTGGAGATGCGGTCGATCACCAAGGCCTTCCCCGGCGTCACGGCACTCGCCGACGTCAACCTGGCCGTCCGAGAGGGCGAGATCCACGCGATCTGCGGCGAGAACGGCGCCGGCAAGTCCACTCTCATGAAGGTGCTGAGCGGGGTGCATCCGCACGGCAGCTACACCGGTGACATCGTTTTCCGGGGGGAGCAGGTCCGGTTCGACGACATCCGGGCCAGCGAGCGGTCCGGCATCGTGATCATCCACCAGGAGCTGGCTCTGGTGCCCGGTATGTCGATCACCGAGAACCTCTTCCTCGGCAACGAACCGCGCCGACGCGGTGCCATCGACTGGAAGACCGCCCAGCGCCAGGCCCTGGAGCTGATGGAGCAGGTCGGACTCCGGGAGGACCCGGACGCCCTGATCAAGGACATCGGTGTCGGCAAGCAGCAACTCGTCGAGATCGCCAAGGCGTTCGCGAAGGACGTCAAGCTGCTGATCCTCGACGAGCCGACCGCGGCCCTGAACGAGGATGACTCCCGTCACCTGCTCGATCTGCTGCGCGGCTTCCGGGAACGGGGCATCACTTCGATCATCATCTCGCACAAGCTGAACGAGATCGAGGCGGTGGCCGACACCATCACGATCCTGCGCGACGGCCGCACCATCGAGAGCCTCGACGTCAAGGCCGACGGCGTCAACGAGGACCGCATCGTGCGGGGCATGGTCGGCCGGGAGCTGAGCAACCGCTTCCCCGACCACACGCCCGACATCGGCGAGATCTTCTTCGAGGTCCGCGACTGGACGGTGCGCCACCCCAGCTCGGACGAGCGGCTGGTGTGCAAGGGCTCGACGTTCCACGTCCGCCGTGGCGAGATCGTCGGTTTCGCCGGGCTCATGGGCGCGGGCCGCACCGAACTCGCGATGAGCCTCTTCGGCCGCACCTACGGCACCTGGCTGTCCGGTCAGATCTTCAAGGACGGCGAGGAGATCCGGCTGAAAACCGTGCCGGACGCCATCCGGCACGGACTGGCGTACGTCAGCGAGGACCGCAAGTCGATCGGCCTCAACCTTCTCGACGACATCAAGACGTCGATGGTCGCCGCCAAACTGCCGAAGATAGCCAAGCGCGGAGTCATCGACCCGGTGCGCGAGCACCATGTCGCCGAGGAGTACCGCCAGAGCCTGCGGATCAAGACGCCCAGCGTCGACGAGGGTGTCGTCAAGCTCTCCGGTGGCAACCAGCAGAAGGTCGTCCTGGCGAAATGGATGTTCACCGACCCTGACCTGCTGATCCTCGACGAGCCGACCCGCGGCATCGACGTCGGCGCCAAGTTCGAGATCTACGGGATCATCCAGCGGCTCGTCGCCCAGGGGAAAGGCGTCGTCGTCATCTCCTCGGAGCTGCCGGAGTTGATCGGCCTGTGCGACCGCATCTACACGGTGTTCGAAGGAACCATCACCGGTGAGGTAGCCCGCCGCGACGCCGACCCAGAACTCCTTATGAAGCAGATGACCGCCAAGAAGAAGAGCCCCACCTCATGAACCGTATGAAAGACCTGCAGAAGAACCTCTTCGGAGGTACGACCTCCAACGCTCGTCAGTTCGGCATGATCTTCACTCTGGTGGCGATCGTCCTGCTGTTCCAGATCTTGACCGCAGGCCTGACCCTGACCTCTGGCAACCTCATCGCAGTCGTCAGCCAGTACTCGTACATCCTGATCCTGGCCATCGGAATGCTGATGGTGATCGTCGCCGGACACATCGACCTGTCGGTCGGCTCCGTCGCGGCATTCACCGGCATCATCGTCGCCAAGGCGATGGAGGAGTACTCGCTTTCCTGGCCGCTCGGCATTCTGCTCGGCCTGCTCGTCGGCGTGCTGATCGGCGCGTGGCAGGGCTTCTGGGTCGCCTATATCGGCATACCGGCCTTCATCGTGACTCTCGCCGGGATGATGTTGTTCCGCGGCGGCAACCAGTACATCGGCAACGCTGACACGGTTCCGGTACCTGAGGGCTTCCGCGAGATCGGCGCCGGCTTCCTGCCCGAAGCAGGTCCGGACACCGGATACAACAACCTGACGCTGCTGCTCGGGCTGGCCGCCTGCGCGGGCCTGGTGTGGCGCGAGTTCAAGGCGCGCCAGACCCGCCATGAGATGAAGGCCGACGTCGCGCCGCTGTGGATCACGGGCATCCGGCTGGCCGTCATGATCGGCGTGATCGTCTTCGCGACCCTCCGTTTCGCTGGCGGCCGGATCGGTACCAGCCTGCCGATCTCCGGCATCATCCTGATCGTCCTGGTTCTCGCGTACTCGTATTACACGCGCAACACCATCGGCGGCCGGCACATCTACGCCGTCGGCGGCAACGCCCGTGCGGCCGAACTGTCGGGTGTGAAGCTCAAGAGGGTCAACTTCCTCGTCATGATGAACATGTCAGTGCTGGCTGCCCTGGCCGGCATGATCTTCGTGGCCCGGTCCGCGGCCTCCGGCCCTCAGGACGGTCTGAGCTGGGAACTGGACGCCATCGCGGCTGTGTTCATCGGCGGTGCGGCGGTCTCTGGCGGTCTTGGCACGGTCAGCGGCTCGATCGTCGGCGGTCTCGTCATGGCCCTGCTCAACAACGGCCTCCAGTTGGAGGGTGTCGGCTCGGACATGGTCCAGATCATCAAGGGTCTGGTCCTGCTCCTCGCCGTCGCCTTCGACGTCTACAACAAGAGCCAGGGACACTTCTCGATCATCGGGGCGCTGATGCGTCCGCTCCGGCGTGACGACGCCACGGCCATGCCGAAAGAGCCGCAGCCCCCGGTCCCCGACACCGACACGACGAAGGTCGCGGGCTGACGCCCGCAGCCTCAATCGCCCCTTCTCCCCTCCCCCTCGACGACCGGGTACCCGGTTACCTGACCACCGGGTACCCGGTTCCGCCCCCCGGTACGACCGGACACGGGCACACAGTCCGGCGGTGTCCCACCGCACCGCCATCGCTGCGCTCGACGGCGCAGCGCAACTCCTGCAACCAGCACAGCACGAAGGGTTCGACTCCACCATGCGCTCACTCGTCATCAGAAGCATCGCCGCAGCCGGCGCCGTCGCACTGCTCGCCCTGGGTACGGCCTGCTCCAACGAACGTGAGGGTTCCACCGCCGGCGACAGCGCCGACGGCAAGGGCTTCGCAAAGGACGCCCTGATCGGCGTCGCCCTGCCGGCCAAGACCTCGGAGAACTGGGTGCTCGCTGGTGATCTGTTCACCAACGGTCTGAAGGACGCAGGTTTCAAGGGCGACGTGCAGTACGCGGGCGCCTCGACCACCGTCGCCGACCAGCAGGCGCAGATCTCCTCCATGGTCACCAAGGGGGCGAAGGTCATCGTCATCGGTGCGACCGACGCCTCCCAGCTCGCCACCCAGGTGAAGCAGGCCAAGGAGGAGGGTGCCACCGTCATCGCCTATGACCGCCTGATCACCAACACCAAGGACGTCGACTACTACATCGCCTTCGACAACTACAAGGTCGGCCAGCTCCAGGGCCAGGCGCTCATCGACGGCATGAAGGCCAAGAAGCCCAAGGGTCCGTGGACGATCGAACTGTTCTCCGGCTCGCCGGACGACAACAACTCGAAGGTGTTCTTCGACGGCGCGATGAGCGTGCTCAAGCCTCTCATCGACAAGGGTGACATCGTTGTCGGATCCAAGCAGACCGACATCAAGCAAACCGCGACCCAGGGCTGGAAGGCCGAGAACGCCCAGCAGCGCATGGACTCGCTGCTGACCTCGGCGTACGGCGGCAAGAAGACCCTCGACGGTGTCCTGTCCCCGAACGACACCCTGGCCCGCGCGATCCTGACCTCGGTCAAGGGCGCTGGCAAGGCGGTCCCGGTCGTCACCGGCCAGGACTCCGAGGCCGAATCGGTCAAGTCCATCATGGCCGGCCAGCAGTACTCGACCATCAACAAGGACACCCGCAAGCTCGTCGCCGAGACCATCAACATGGTCAAGTCCCTGCAGAAGGGCGGCAAGCCGACCGTCAACGACACCAAGTCGTACGACAACGGCGCCAAGGTCGTCCCGGCCTACCTCCTCCCGCCCGTCATCGTGACGAAGGAGAACGCGGCCGAGGCCTACGCCAACGACCCCAAGCTGTCGCTGCTCACCAAGTAGCACCGTCCCGTACCGTCGCGCGCCCCAGGAAACCCGTCGGGGCGCGCGACGACACGGGACACCACGCCATCAGGGAAGAGACAACGTCATCGCGCGGTGACACCTGCCTGAGAAAAGCCCCAAGAGAAGGAATGGATGCGCTCGTGTACGGAGCACTCGACATCGGTGGTACCAAGATCGCCGGAGGAATCGTCGACGCCGACGGTCACCTGGTGGCCCGGTCGCAGTGCGCCACGCCCGCCCACGGCACGGCCGAGGACATGATGGCCGCGATCGGCGAGGTCCTGGATGACCTGGCCGTTCACCCGGGGTGGACGTCACTATCCCGCCTCGGCATCGCCAGCGCGGGCCCGGTCGACACCGCAGCCGGGACAGTCAGTCCGGTCAACATTCCGGCCTGGCACACCTTCCCACTCGTCGACCGGGTGCGCGCGCATCCCCACGCCCCCCGCGGCGTCGAGCCCGTTGTGGTGGGGGATGCGGTCGCGATGGCCGCCGGTGAGCACTGGATGGGCGCCGCCAGAGGAACCGACAACGCCCTGGGCATGGTGGTCTCCACCGGCATCGGCGGCGGCTTGATCCTCAACGGGACGTTGCATGCCGGCCCGTCGGGCAACGCCGGACACATCGGCCACATCAGCGTCGACCACACCGCAGGGCCCGAGTGCCGGTGCGGGGCGCGCGGCTGCGTGGAACAGTTCGCCAGCGGCACCGCGATCGCCGCCCACGCCGTGGAATCCGGCTGGGTGCCGCCCACTGGTGTCGCCCCGACGGCCGCAGCGGTTGCGAATGCCGCCCGCGCCGGTGATCCACGAGCCGCTGCGGCGTACGACCGTGCCGGACGGGCCCTTGCCGCCGCGATCGCCGCCACGGCCGCCCTCGTCGAACTCGACCTGGTCGTCATCGGCGGCGGTGTCGCCCAGGCCGGTGGAACACTGTTCGAGCCCCTCCGACGCCACCTTGCCGACTACGCCGCCCTGGATTTCACCCGCAATCTGCCCGTCGTGCCCGCCAAGCTCGGGACGGACGCGGGACTCATCGGAGCGGCCGCCGTAGCCGGGCTGAAGCATTCCGGATGCGGGGCGCCCCGGCCGCCCGCTATCCACCCATAGCCGACCGGAGCCAAGATCTCGTGGATCTGCTCACCACCACCATCCAGCCCTACGCCTGGGGCTCCACCACCGCCCTCGCGGAGTTCATGGGTCTACCACCCACCGGCGAGCCCCAGGCCGAACTGTGGCTGGGCGCCCACCCAGCCGCCCCGTCCTGCATCGACCGGGGGCGAGGGCCCCTCGCCCTCGACAAGCTGCTCACCGCCAGTCCGTTGCCGGAACTGGGGCCTGCCCTCACGCGCCGGTTCGGCCCGCGGCTGCCATTCCTGCTGAAGGTACTGGCCGTCGATGCCCCCCTGTCGGTCCAGGTACACCCCGACCCAGCACAGGCAGCCGCCGGCTTCGCGCGGGAGAACGCCCAGGGGATCCCTCTCGAGGCTCCTCATCGCATGTACCGCGACGACCAGCACAAACCCGAGATGATCGTCGCCCTAACCCCCTTCCGGGCCCTGTGCGGCTTCCGGTCTCCCGAACGCTGCGGCGATCTCCTGGAATTCCTCGGTGTTCCCGACCTCAGGCAGTATGCCGCGCTGCTTCACTCTCACCCGGGAGAGACCGCCCTCCGACAGGTCTTCACCGCATTCCTTTCACCGCCGCGCGGCCTCCTCACTGCCGTCACCGAGGCCGTGCGGCGGGCGTCCGCACGCGGCGGGCCGTTCGAGGCAGACCTTGCCGCGTACGCTGCCATCACTGACGCTCACCCGGACAACCCCGGCCTGCTACCCGCCCTCATGCTGAATCACGTGGAGCTGGAACCCGGGCAGGCGCTGTTCCTCGGCGCGGGCATCGCACACGCCTATCTGTCCGGCCTCGGCGTGGAGATCATGGCGAGTTCCGACAACGTCCTGCGCTGCGGACTGACATCGAAGCACGTGGATACGGCCGAACTCCTGAAGATCGTACGTTTCACCACGCGCCCGGTCCAAGCCGTCGCCGCACGATGGGACGCGGAGAGCGGCGAGCACGTATACCCGGCGCCTGTCGACAACTTCAGACTCTCCCGGTTTGATCTTGTGCGAACGGACGCGCCGCACACGCTCACGGCCGCCGCGCCGCAGATCGTGTTGTGCGTCCGCGGTGAAGCAACCACCGCTTCGGAAGGGGGCTCAGTGAAACTCGGTCCTGGCCGCGCCGTATACGCCCCCGCAGGCGACGCCCTCCGACTCAGCGGAGAGGCAGTGGTATTCCGCGCCACGGTCGGACCCGCTCGCCCAACCGCCTGAGGACTCGGCCCGCACCCATGGCTCGCCTCAGACCGTCTGTTCCAACTCGCGCTCTAGGCTGCGTGCCGGGAGGCTCGTCACGTCAGGCTGGACGGCACGATCCCGTAGCGACGCATCTTGCGGTACATCGTGGCGCGGGAGATCCCGAGGTCCTGCGCGGTCTGCTGGACATTGGAGTTGCGGGCCATCAACCCACGCAGAATGGCGTCGCGTTCCAGCGCCTCGATGGTGGTGAGGACCTTGCTCGACGACACCCGGCTTTCCGGCGGCAGGTCGTCCACGTGGATCACCTGGCCCGAAGGCCGCCGTGCCAGGCCCCGGATCACCGAATCGAGCTGTCGGACGTTCTCGGGCCAGGGGCAGTGCTGCAGCATGGTCAGCGCGTCCGGGGAGAACCTGCACTCGCCGCTCGGCCGGTACTTGCGCAGGAAGTACCGCATCAGGTGATCGATGTCCCCGAAGCGGTGACGCAGGGGAGGTATCTCCACCGACGCATGACAGAGCTGGTCGAGCTGGTCATCGGCGCTGACCATCGACGGCTGGCTTGTCATGACCAGTTGCCCGGTCGGGCTGCCGTCCAGTTGCACCAGCAGGTTTGTCAGCTGCTGCCGCAGTCGGTCGCCCAGCAGGTGGACGTCGCTGATGACGAGCACGTTGGACGGAATGACAAGAAGCTGTCCGACGTCGTGCAGCCAGCGCTCGGTGACGGCCGGCGCAGCGGACAGCGGCGCTTCCGTCATCTCCAGTCGGCGTCCGGTGGGATGGGCCCGGTGGAGGGCCTTGACCAGTGTCCTCTTGCCGACGCCCGCTTCGCCCAGGAGATGGAGCCATGTCCCGGCGACGAACGCGGTTTCGCTGTCGGCGACCGCACGCAGCCAGTGCGGGGATGAGCCCACCAGTCCCAGGTTGGAGTGGGCGAGCCCGGCGGAGACTGCAGGTGTGGGCTGGGGCCGTCCGATCAATCGGACTCGGAAGACGGCGCCTGCGTCGTTGTCCTCGCGCCGGCAGCGACTGATCCTGAGTTCGGCGACCCGCCCCGAGGGCAGGGCGATGCTGCGGGTCCCCTCCAGCTCGGAGTGGCCGGCGATCTCACGGGCGTGGTCGAGCAGCGCATAGTGATCCGGGCCGGTTACGGCGGCACTGAGCTGCTCGTTCATCATGACGACGTCGCGGTTGAGGGCCAGCACAGGTCCGGGGCGCGTTGAGGAGCACGCCTCCATGTAGTCCTGGAAAAGGGCCCGCTCGCGCCGTGAGGTGATCGCGGCGATTTCGGCCTCGATCTGGGCCGCGACCGAGCGGGCGAAGGCCATCAGCATGCCGTCGGAGCCGTCACGGATGGTGGTGAGGTTGAAGGCTCCCAGCAGGGTGCGCCGGGTGGGATGCAGGATCGGTACGGCCGCGCAGCGGAAGTCCCGCAGGGCCTCGACGTAGTGCTCCGTTCCGGCGATCATGACCGGGCGGCCGCTGGCCAGCGCGGTGCCTATGCCGTTGGTGCCTACGTAGCGCTCGGCAAACACATGACCCGGGGCCAGGTGCACGCGGTTGAGGTTCGTCGTCAGTCCCTGGTGAGAGACCTTCCGGGAGAGGACCACGCCATTGCGGTCTGTGATCATCATGGAGACGGGGTCGTCGGCGAGCTGCTCGTGCAGCTTGTCCAGGATCGGCAGCGCCGCCTTTGCCAGGGGGCTGTCCAGTTCGGGGTTGTCCAGGTACGGAGCGTCGAGGCTGCTCGGCTTCACCTCGAATTCCATCGAGCGATGCCACGACGCCACCACGAGCGGCCGGGCGCTTGGATCCTTGGTGACCTCCACGTAGAAGTCTCTGGCTGCTCTCAGCGAGCTTCTGGCTGGTTGGCGGGGCATTAACACTCCCGTACTGCGCGCGTCACAATCCTCGGTTCAGTGATTGGACCAGTTCGATCGCGTGACACCTAAGGCGTGTCTCACATTGAGACATTCGAGGACGGATTCTGAGACATCGGCCTGGAAACGGCGGCCTGTGTAATCGGCGCATCATCCGCCGATTCACAGGGAGCCTCTATGAAAGCCGTGCAGGTCATCAAGTACGGCGAGCCGCCTGAGCTCGTGGACGTGCCGGACCCGCAGATCACCGGTCCGCTGGATGTGATCGTGAAGATCGGGGGCGCCGGAGTCTGTCGGACCGATCTTCACATCCTCGAAGGACAGTGGAAGGAGAAGAGCGGGGTCGCCCTTCCGTACACAATCGGTCACGAGAACGCTGGCTGGGTTGCGGAGGTCGGGCAGGCCGTCACCAACGTCAAGGTCGGTGACCCGGTTATCCTGCACCCCCTGCTGACCTGCGGTCTTTGCCGGGCCTGCCGGGCCGGCGACGACGTGCATTGCATGAACTCGGCCTTCCCCGGCATCGACACCGCCGGGGGCTATGCCGAGTACCTGAAGACCAGTGCCCGCTCGGTCGTACCTCTTGCCCCGTCCCTGGAGCCGGCCTCGGTGGCAGCTCTTGCCGACGCCGGGCTCACGGCGTATCACGCCGTCGCCAAGGCTGCCCAGGTGCTGCGGCCGGGTGACAAGGCCGTGGTCATTGGCGCCGGGGGACTCGGACACATCGGAATTCAGGTGCTCCGGGCCCTGTCGCCGGTGGAGATGATCGTCATCGACCGCAGCCCGGAGGCTCTGGCTCTGGCCAAGGAACTGGGCGCCGACCACACCCTGGTCGCGGACGGAAGCGAAGCCGAGCACGTACAGCACCTCACCGGCGGTCACGGGGCGGAGGTCGTCCTGGACTTCGTTGGCGAGGGGGGTGCCGTGGAGACGGGCGTGGCCTGCCTGCGCCGCAACGGCAACTACTACGTCATCGGCTACGGCGGCCACCTCCACGTGCCGACGATCGACGTCATCTCCACTGAGATCAACTTCATCGGCAACCTCGTGGGGTCCTACAACGACCTCTCCGAGCTGATGGTCCTGGCAGCCCAGGACAAGGTCACCCTGCACACCCGGCGATACCCTCTCGCCTCCTTCCGGCAGGCCCTCGATGACCTGGACACCGGGGCCGTACGCGGCCGAGCGATCTTGATCCCCTGACACCGCAGGAGAAGCCCCCATGCGCAGCAGACCGTACACAGCCCTGGTTGCCGTCGCCGTGGCCCTGACCGCCACCGCGTGCACCGCCCAGAGCCAGGAACAGCAAAAGCCCAAGGACAAGGCAGCGCTCTTCAAGTCCGGCTCGGAGATCAGCTACAAGAAGTACGGCAGGGACTACCCGGCGACCAAGGTCAAGGACATCCCAGGTCCCTGCAGCTACGAGTCGATCAGCCGCAAGGACTACTCCGGACAAACGCTGAAGATCATCAGCCATGCTGTTCCCGTCATCGGCGAGCCGACCCAGCTGCACGCTAAGCAGTTCGAGGACATCACCGGCGGGAAAGTCGAAGTGGTCAACGTTCCCTTCGGCGAACTGCATCAGAAGATCCTCACGCCCCTCCAGGCGGGCCAGCCAGCGTATGACGTCATGTTCTACCCGTCCCTGTGGATAGGCGACATGGCCCCGTACCTGGCCGCGGTACCGAAGTCGTACCTGAACACGCCCGGCATGAAGGACGTCACCAAGGCCTACATGGACGTGGCGACCTGGAACGGGAAGGTCCTGCAGTACCCGGTGGACGGGGACCGGCACTACCTCAAGGTCCGCACCGATGTGCTGATGGACCCTAAGCGGCAGGCGGAGTACAAGAAGGCCACGGGCAAGGAGCTTAGGGTCCCCAAGACGTGGGACGACTACCAGAAGACCGCTGAGTTCTTCAGCGGCAAGGACTTCGATGGCGACGGCAAGGCCAACTACGGCAGTGCCGAGGTGACCAAGCGCGACGATCTGACCTTCTCGGCGTTCATCAGCCGTGCGGCGCCGTACGTGAAGAACCCTGACGTCAAGGGCGGTGTCTTCTTCGACGTCAAGACCATGAAGCCGCTGATCAATACCCCGGGCTTCGTCCGCGCCCTGGACGACATGGTGAAGGCCAAGTCGACCTGGGCGCCCGGCGGCGCCAACTTCGGCCTGGGGGACGAGATCTTCTCCTTCGGAGGCGGCCAGACACTCATGTCCTACTCATGGGACGACGCTTTCATCCAGGCCCAGCAGTCGGACAGCAGGATCCGCAACAAGGTCCAGGCGGCGCCGCTGCCTGGCTCCACCGAGGTCTACAACCGCACCACGAAGTCGTGGGACAAGAAGGCGAACCAGGCGCCCTATTTCACATGGGGATGGACCTCAGCGGTGGCCAAGGCATCGCGCCACCAGCAGATGGCCTTCGACTACCTCTGCTTCTTCGGGAACGAGGCCAACACCGCCCTCGACCTGACCATCGGCCGATTCGGAGTCAACCCCTACCGCAACGCCCACTTCGACCCGGCGTTCTGGGAGAAGCTGGGCTGGAACAAGGACGTCGCCGAGTCGTACGTGCACACGCTCTCCGGCATGGAGAAGAGCACCAACCGCGTCTTCGACCTTCGCGTTCCCGGTGTCAACCAGTACATGTCCGCGCTGGCCAACGGCGTCGCTGCGGCTCTGGCGGGACAGAACTCCCCCCAGCAGGCACTGGACGACGTGGCCAAGGACTGGTCCAAGATCACCGACCAGATCGGCAAGGACAAGGTCCAAAGCGCCTACCGCAACGTGGTCGAGCTTGAGGACAACTCCTGACCCACCGCAGGACGCCCCGGGCGGCCGGACCGTAGGGGCCGGCCGCTCAGGGGCTCCCGCCCCCTTCCGCAAGGAGAACTATGGACGGCCTGCGCCGGCACAAGAGCATGTTCCTGTTGCCGGGACTGCTCACCCTCTTCCTGATCATCATTTTCCCGCTTCTGTTCACCATCCGCGTCAGCTTCTCCGGCTGGAACGTCAGCAACCCTCAGATGGACTTCATCGGAGGCGCCAACTACACGGCGATGCTGCATGACAGCCGCTTCTGGGAATCCATCACCCGGCTGATCCTGCTCGCGGGCGGCACGGTCCTGATCCAGTACGTCATCGGATTCGGTATGGCCCTGCTGGTCTGGCGCGAGGCACGCGGCCGCAGACTCTGGCGGGTGCTCTTTCTCGTCCCCATGATGACCACGCCCGTCGTGATGGCCGCCATCTGGCAGACGATCTTCCATGAGTCCCTGGGGCCAGCGAACGACCTGCTGGAGATGCTAGGACTGACAAGAATTCCCTGGCTCACCGAGTCGGGCCCGGCGCTGGTCGCACTCATGACCGTCGAGGTCTGGCAGTGGACCCCCTTCATGTTCCTGCTGCTGCTGGCCGGCTTGCTCAGCCTTCCCAAGGAACCGTTCATGGCCGCCGCGATTGACGGCGCCAGCACCTGGCGCACCTTCTGGAAAGTGACCTTCCCGCTGATGGCACCCGTCTCGGTCGCCGCGGTCATCATCCGGCTGATCGAGGCGTCCAAACTCTCCGACAGCGTCTACGTCCTGACGTCCGGTGGGCCGGGGTCCTCCACAGAAACGCCGGGCTATTACCTCTACATCCAGGGGCTCCGCGATCAGCAGACCGGCTACGGCGGGGCGATGTCCCTGACCTACCTCGTCCTCATGATCGCCACGCTCACGGCCGTTGCCGCCCTGCTCACCAGGGCCCTCAAACTGAAGGGGGACTCATGAGGTCGCACGTTTATCCCGTCTTCAAGTACACCGTAATCGCACTGTGGGCATGCTTCGTCGCCGGACCGTTCTTCTGGGCGATGACGACCAGCTTCAAGAACGCCAACGCCGTCCAGGGCGGCCCCACCTACATACCCTGGGTGCAGTACAAACCCACACTCACCGGCTGGCGCAACATCTTCGGCGGAGCCGGCGGCATCGATGTGGTCGACCCCTTCATCAACAGCGCGATCATCACCATCGCCGCGTCCGCCATCAGCCTCGCCCTGGGGTCCCTGGCCGCCTACGCGCTGTCCCGATACCGGTTCAAGCTCGGCTTCATCAAGAACAGCGACATCATCTTCTTCTTCGTCTCCCAACGGATCATGCCGCCCGTCGTCCTGGTGATCCCCTTCTTCTACCTCCTGCAGTGGGGCGGCCTCCTGGATAGCATCCTGGGCCTGGTCATCGTGACAGTCGCGCTGCTGCTGCCCATCGCGGTCTGGGTGATGGTGGACTTCTTCAACGGCATCCCCCGGGAGATCGACGAGATGGCGATGCTGGACGGCTGTCCCCCGTTCCAGACCTTCGTACGGGCGATCCTGCCGAACTCTCTGCCCGGGCTGACTGTGGCGGCGATGTTCTGCGCCGTGTTCGGCTGGAACGACTTCTTCTTCGCCTTCCGGCTGACCTTCACCGAGGTCCAGACACTGCCCCAGGCGGTCGTCGCTCTCAACTCCTCCATTCCACCGTGGTGGACGCTGTCCGCCGCCGCGCTCTTCGGCGTGGCACCGCTGATCCTGCTCGCCCTCTGGGTGGAGCGCCTACTGTCCAAAGGGAACCTGTCGGGAGCGGTCCGATGAACCTCAACGCCTCTGATCTGTGCCTGACCGTCGACGGCGTCGACCACCTCAAAAACGTGACCGCCACCTTCCAGCCGGGACGCCTCCACACCGTCATCGGCCGCACAATGGCCGGGAAGACGACGCTGCTGCGGGCCTTGGCCGGCCTGCAGAAAGTGGACTCCGGATCTCTGACCCGTGCAGGAGCAGACTTCCTTAAGACTCCCGTGTGGCGGCGCGACACTGCCATGGTCTACCAGCAGTTCATCAACTACCCGCATCTCAACGTGTTCGGCAACGTGGCCTTCCCGCTCAAGCGGGCCGGGCTGTCACGGGACGCGATCCAGCAACGCGTCCGCCAGAGCCTGGCGAGCGTGGGCCTTGCAGACTTCGAGAAGCGCAAGCCCTCCCAGCTCTCCGGCGGCCAGCAGCAGCGCATCGCGATGGCCCGCGCCCTGGCCCGGGACACCGGCATCCTCCTGCTCGACGAGCCACTCGCCAACCTGGACTACAAGCTGCGCGAGCAACTACGCGACGAGTTGAAAGCCCTCTTCTCGGACCAAGGCGACACGATCGTCATCTACACGACCACCGAACCCGCCGAGGCGATGATGCTCGGCGACGTGGTCATGGTCATGCACGAGGGACGCATCCTCCAGACCGGCACCCCGCAAGAGGTCTACGAACACCCGGCGACCACCACAGTGGCGTCCATCATCAACGACCCACCCATGAACATCTTCCAGGGCCGGCTCGACGGCGGCCAGGTCACGGTGGCCGGCTTCCAGGCCACGCACGCCTCCGCACACCTGGCCGACCTGGACGACGGTGCCTACCAGTTCGGGCTACGCGCCACCGACGTCAGCCTGGCGTCCAGCGGGGTCGAGGGCCAGGTCACCTTTGTGGAGATCTCCGGCTCCGAGACCTTCGTCCATGTGGCCGTCGGCGAGACTCCCTTCGTCGTACAGATCGAAGGCATCCACGATGTCGCCTTCGGCGACCTGGTCAGACTCCGGCTCCGTCCCGACCGGCTGTTCGCCTTCGACGAGCAGGGGATGCTCGTGCGGACACCTTCATACGATCTCGCTTCAGCGGAAGGGCGTTGACATGGCGCAGTTGGACATCGTCGACGTCGGGCACGCGTACGCGCCGGGAGCCGAACAGGAACGGTGGGCTCTCAAGCCGCTGAAGCTGACCTTCGAATCCGGCAAGACCTATGCGCTGGTCGGACCCTCGGGCTGCGGCAAGACGACGCTGCTGAACATCCTTTCCGGCCTGGTCAGACCCTCCCAAGGGCAGGTGCTGTTCGACGGCATCGACGTCACCGCCCTGCCCACGAAGGCACGCAATATCGCCCAGGTCTTCCAGTTCCCCGTCATCTACAAGTCAATGACGGTCTACGAGAACCTCGCATTCCCGCTGCAGTGCCGACGCTGGGACAAGACAAGGATCGACGCCAAGGTGCATCAGGTCGCCGAGGCCCTGGACCTGCACGACCGGCTGCGGCAACCCGCTCGCGGACTCACCGCCGACGACAAACAGCTGATCTCACTAGGCCGCGGCCTGGTCCGTGACGACGTAGCCGCAGTACTGATGGACGAACCACTCACCGTCATCGACCCGCAGCTGAAGCACTCGCTACGGCGCAAGATCCGTGAGATCACCGAACAGTTCCAGCCTACGGTGATCTATGTGACCCACGACCAGTACGAGGCGATGAGCTTCGCGCAGGAATTGCTGGTCATGAAGGATGGCCGCGCTGTGCAGCAGGGCACCCCCGAGCAGCTTTTCGAGGCGCCCTCCTCTACATACGTCGGCTACTTCATCGGCTCACCGGCGATGAACTTCCTGACCGTAGACCAAAGCGGCGGGCGCTTCACGCTGTGCGGCCGAACGCTATCCGCTGCCTGGGACATCATTCCCCAGAGCACGACCGAGGTGCAGATCGGTGTTCGCCCCGAATACGTCAAAGTCGTCAAGGGCCCCGGCCCCAATACCTTCCCCGGCCGGCTGCGGGGCGTCAGCGACCACGGCGCACAGCGTGTGCTCGAGGTCGAGGTCGCTGGGCAACTCGTCACAGTCAAGACGCCGCGGGAGGAGGGAGTCCCTTCCGGTGAGGAGGTCCTCGTGCACCTGCCGCGCGCCAAGGTTCTTCCGTACGCGGACGGTCAGCTGGTACTGCGATCTTAACGATCGCTTCGGGCGGCCGGCCGCAGGACGACTCTGCGAGCCCGTGGTCGACGCGCTGCTCCAGAAAGGCTTCGGGGGCTGGCGACGAGCGTGCTCGGGCAGGCGATGACCAAGGTTTTCGCGAGACTCCTCGGCATCACCGACCGCACATAGGTGCTGGTCTCACCGTCACACAATCCGCCACACTCCAGGCGGCCGTAAGTCTGGGACCCGGCAGGTATCCGGGCCCAGCTCGCCTGGCGGATCGAGGAAGTGATGGGGCCTGATGCCTTCTTCTTCGACGACACCGGGTTCCTCAAGGACGGGACGGCCTCGGCATGCGTGTCGCGGCAGTACAGCGGCACCGCGGGCAAGGTCACCTACTGCCAGCTCGGCGTCTCGCTCCACCTTGCGTCCGACCACGCCTCGGCAGCGATCAACTGGCGGCTGTTCCTGCCCGAGACCTGGGATCCCGCCTCGCCGAAGGCCGAGGCGGGCACGGTCGCCCGCAGCGCATCCTGTGGCGTCCCCGGGGACGTCGGGCATGGGAAGTGACTCCTCGGGTCCGACACTTCCGTTTTATGCCGCGAGGTCCAGCCGCTGGTGGCAGCGGACCCTCGCCTGGTATGGCGTGACGTAGCCGATGGTGGAGTGAATCCGCTTCCGGTTGTAATGTTCCGCGATCCACCCAAAAAATGTCCTGCCGGGCCTGCGCCTTCGTCTCCCAGACCGTCAGGTTTGGTCTTAGAGAAGCCGGGATGCGACGAATCAGCTCACATGGCACTCGCTTTGCGTCATGTCTCACCGCTCTCTGCGTGCCTGCCTATCGTCGTCGCCATGCAACTCTGGGAAGGTGTGGTGTGGGGTGCTTTCGGCGGGTTCGCCATGGAGGCACTCGACTTCATCATCGCGGTTCGCCGGTGGCACAGGCTGCCGTGGTGCGTAGGGGCGAGCACGCTGACTCCGAACCGGGCCGCTGTTCCCACCCGGCTGGGGCACCAGCCCCCACAGGAGTTGGCCGCGCCGGGCCTGCTTGCCTATGGCGTCGCTGGCACACTGCGCGTCATGGTCGGCGGAGGCCTGTCAGCAACCGTGGTGAGTACCTCACCTCAAACTGCCTCGGCCTGGATTTCTGTGCTCACAGGTGCCACTGCTCCCCTCCTTCTGGAGAAAGTGACGACCCTGGTTCCACTCCTCGTTCACGGCGACAAGAGCATTTCCCCGTCCCAGGCGGAGGACAGCGCGGTCGACGGTTCCTGGCAAGCAGGAGGACCGCTGTCCTCCTCTGAGCCGGCAGTCGGCCAGGCAACCGGCGCAACTGAGGGAGAGTGACTGCGGTGCGAGCAGACAGTTTTGTCGGCCGGGTCGTCTCGGTTCTCTCACGTCGCGCAGCGGCCTTTTATACCGCGTCCAGCCCAGACACGACGGGCGTCCGTCAGCGAAGGACCGCGTCCAGACGCCGAGTCAGCGCGGCTGCTGAGGGCAGCAGCGCGCAGTTGGTGAACGTGGGACTGCCTAAAGCCAGTCTCCGCGGTGCGGCACTTCGCGGTGCGAATCTGCGTGGGGCTGATTTACGAGACGCAGATCTGAGGGATGCTGACCTCCGTGGCGCCAATCTGCAAGTAGCCAACCTCACCTTTGCGAGTCTGGAGGGTATTGATCTGCGCAATGCCGATCTCAGGGACGGCCATCTGAACAGCTGTGACCTGCGGCAGGCGGATCTATCGGATGCTGACTTGCGCAATGCGCGCCTTACGAAAGCAACCCTTGGACATGCCCGGCTCTCTGGTGCGGACCTGCGGGAAGCAGTGCTCTGTGACGCGATGTTGCGCGGTGCCGACCTTCAAGGTGCCGACCTGAGAAACGCCGACTTGCACCACACAGACCTGCACGGCGCCGACTTGCGAGGCGCGCGGCTCCGAACAGTGCTTCACACAGCCAACCTGGAGGAAGCCGACCTCAGCGGCACAGACCTACGGCGCCAACTACTCAGGAATGGTCACTTCCACGGCTGCAACTTGAGAAGAGCCGATCTGCGCGGTGCCATCCTCGCTGGCGCAGACCTGCGGGACGCCGACTTGACTGGTGCCCAGCTCTGGAAGACTGACTTTGAGGAAGCCGATCTCAGCGGTGCCGTTTTCGACGACATCGACACCGGCCCCTGGCAACACACCGGCCGCGGCCTCCTCTACCTTTCCGGAGCTCGCTGGAGTGCGGCCACCCAGTGGCCACCAGACCTGGAGAGCCTCATGATGGCCCGGTCTTTGTGCGTAGGTGACGGGATGTGGGTCGTCCTACGCACAAGAGTCCACCGGCTTACCGTCTCACCGTTGAAACGCTGAACCTCAGAGGCAATGCGTCTGAGGACGGTTCGGCTGAGACCGCCCGAATCAGCGCCCGCAGCCAGCAGGGCGGCGGGCGTGGAGCGCTGCGTACGGTACGTCAGCAGGGCAGCACCGATGCCGGTCAGCATGCCGAAGACGAGGACGATGGCGCTACGGAGACCGAGCAGTGGGGGGCATCCCGACTGCTGAGGGGCAGAAGCCATGGTGAACCCTGCGGCCTGCAGGCGCTCGAGGATCCGCAGAAGGCTCGTCTGCCACACGTCATCAGCGTGCTGACGCGATGCGCTTCTTGATAAGCGGCTTGAAGCGTGGAGGGGGCTGCCAGTTCCCACGGTCCGCTCCTGCGGGTTCGCGTATGGTGCTTCGCACAATCAGCGTCGCGAAGAGCTTGCTCCTCGCAGCACCACCAGGGGCGGGGGACGAATGAGTCGTGATGCCGGAGGGTGCATAGGCGTCGCACTCTTGCTCGTTGGCGTGAGCTACGGGATCCACGACTTCTTTGCAGAAGACTCCGAGCCGGCCCCGGGCTCTATCGCCGTTGAGGAGGGCCACCACTACAACGCCTATCAGGAGAAATTCCTGGAGGCTGTACGGCCCCTGGAGTACCCGCCGGGCGTGACGGAGAAGGACGCACTGTTTGGTGCGCTGGGAGCGTGTGCGACGCTCAAGGACGATCCGGTCACGGACGCCGCGATCCTCGCGCACAACACCAGTGAGGACATTGGCTTGAGCCTGGCCGACGGTTCCACGTTCGCCCTGGCGGCAGAAGCCGTCTTCTGTCCCGGCGGGCAGATAGCTGCCTCCGAATGACCTTCACTTCCATGGGCCGGGACCGCCACGCAGGGCCCGGAGAACGGGCGAAGCAAGCCCGGCAGCTCCCTATGATCCGCGCAATGACTGAGACGCCAAAGCCTTTGCCAGTCCGCAGCCGCCCAGAGACTGCCCACCCGCTATCACGCACCAACTCGTCAGGAGCGGGATCGGATCTTTGCCGGAGGATGCTCGATGATGACGAGTGCTGCTGTTCTACCTGCTCAACGCCACCAGACATCCTGGACGATCCCGCTCATGACGTCTGGGCCGAGCTATCCGCTCACACGGCCTCGCAGCCACGGTCAGTCTGCAGTGAGACCTCTACCCGACGTGCCGCGTGCGGCCGTCGCTCCTGACTCCTTACTCAGGACCGAGGGCGCACACCGTCGTCGCACCCCGGACAGTCCTCTGTGTCGAGGGCTTGGACCCGCCGGCAGTGGTTGCAACTCCAGTGCGTCGGGGCTGGCGTGGTTTGATGAGCGTCCTTCGGACGGACCGACAGGTCGGCGTCCCGGCGTAGCGCCTCCATGATGGAACCGTTGGGGTCGAGATGTGGTACGGCAGAGATCAGCATGCTCGCCGCCACCCGGTGGTCCGCCGATTCCGAGGAAGCAGCCTGTGCCAGGAGCGAAGAGCGCCGATCGCCTGAGGTCATGAGGGCGATGGCATGGAATAGGGCCGCTCGGCCGCGAGGCCAATGGGTCATGTTCCTGTCGAACAGCTTCTGACCGTCCCACGGAACGCGCCCCTCCTCCAGGTTGATCAGTACGTTGGCTGCCGACCAAGCCATCCACGAGGAGTCCGCTTCTAGGCACGCCAGCAACGTCGTCTGTTGGGCGTCTGTGAGGATTAGCCCGACGCCTGGGATGGGCGAGGGCTTGACCAGAGGGGGTGTGCCCGTGACGAGCCATTCTTCCAGCAGAGCATCGGGCATGCTGATCTTCTGGAAATGACGAGCCTGGGTTGCCACGGCTGCCTTGTCGATGCCGTACGCGTCAGCCATCGCGTCGAGCCACGCCCGGCGCTCCGCCGCGCTGTCGTGGGCGAAGGCGCGGTCGATCTCGATCACCGAGGACTCGGAGTATCCCGTCGCCGCGAGAAGGTCGCCGAGGGCGGTGAGCGACCAGAAGTCCCCGCCCGCGGACTCCGGGCACGGGTTGTGGAGCGACACGAGGTCGGAGAGGAGGGCCGCCCTGTCGTCTTGGGCACCGGATGCCCAGTCTCGCAGCTGGGCGGCCATGTTCCCCCAACGCCGACTCGTGTCGAATCCCGCGCGTGTGAGTGCGGCGTAGATCCTCTCGGCTACGTTCCCAGGCGTGCGCCCCGCGAGGGCGAACACGTACTCACCTGCATCATTGGGAAGCACTGCCAGGTGTTCGGCCATGCCCAGGGCGACTTGCTCAAGCCCTGGTGTAAGGCGGCCGCCACTGACCATCTTCCAACTGCGCCTCCCTTTCTTCACCATCTCGGATTCCTGCGGCAGGGGAAGCGCCAGCACCGCGCGGAGCGCGTCGATCTCCGCTCCGCTCAAGGGGGCAGCGTCCGTACGAGCGTCCGTCAGCACGCACAGGGCCTTTGCGATCGACTCGGCAATGTCATCGAGTTCGGACAGCTCCACAAGGTCCGCTCGCCGATTCCTCGATGTCGAGGGCAGCGCCAGCAGGCATGCGGCCTCCACGAAGGGCCAGGGCCCCGCGTGGCGCGTCTTGTCCCACAGCGCCGGGAGGAACTCCGGGGGTTTTCCAGGGCCGCGCGGGAGTACTGGCTCGCCCGCGAGCGCGCCGAGAGCACCGGCCGTGAGCTGGTCCAGGGCTCGTTCCAGTTCGCCGTGGGAAAGGGTCACGACACCGCGCGCCGCGAGCTCGGCCACCATGAGGGCGGCTTCCCGCTGTGTCTCGCCGACGTCGAGTAGAGCCTCAGCCGTGCGGGAATCGAGTCCGGCAGCAAGGGCGATAGCCCCGTCGGAGTCCGTGTGTACGAGGGCGTGGCGCAGCCAACCTTGTAGTTCATCGGCCCCGCACGACTGTGCCCACATGGCCGTTGCGATCTCAGCGAAAACTTTGCTGCGGGCGGTGAGGTCGCCCGCACCGTTCACCACAAACACAGCTACGTGCTCATCCCAGAACCGGAGGACATGCTCCGCCACCTCGCTGGCTGCGGCGGGCGGCATAGCCCATCGCAGCGGGTCCCTCAGCATGCCGGTCAGTGACTCGAGGGCGCGTTCTGCTGGAGGGGTCACCTCGCTGACGAGGAGCCGTCCGAGCGTGACAAATCCGTCGAGGAGCATGTCTGTCGTCAGGGCGGGTGCCCAGGGTCGGGCCGGGTCGAGTGTCCCCCGTAGACGCTCCCACCGGTGCACGGACTGTTGTACCGCGCGATGCAACAACGCCGCACGCCCTTTGGGAAGGTCTGAGTCCCGCGTGTTCGCGCAGACGAGGGCGAGCAGAGCGGCGAGCAGTGGCACCGCGAGCAGGTGCGCGTGCTCCTCTTTTGCATCCTTGATCCAGGCGCGTCGCATCGCCAGGAAGGCCGCGCGGTCTGGCTCTGGAATCCGTGCGTCGGCACAGGCGACGAGGATGCTGTCGACCGTTGCGTCGAGATTTTGTGGAGGCGCGAGCTCGACCCGGGGCAGGCCGAGTCGGGCCGCCGCCCCTTGCGTGTTCGCTCGTGTCGTGATCACGAACCCGCAGGAGGGGTGCAGAGACGCTTGAATCTCTTCGAGTTGTTGCGCGACCCATGGCGCGCGTCCCCCGCATTCGTCTAGCCCGTCGCAGAGGAGGAGGACGCGCCCTTGATCGATTTCCTCATGCAGGTACGCGGCGAGCGGTTCTCGGTCCGTGTCCGCCACGGTGTCTGCGATGGCGTCATTGACCAGGCTGTCGAGGGTCAGGCGTTGTGGCTGTCTCTTCAGCAGACGTGACAGCGACACAGGGATCGGGGTCGGGGCGTCGGCGTGGCTGGCGCAGTGGGCCGCGATCTCGCGTACCGCTACCGACTTGCCTGAGCCCGGTTGCCCCACGATGAGCATGCGACGCCAGCGCCTCAGGTATTGGAGGAGAAAGGAGGAAGTACGCTCGCCCTCCACGTCGATCCGGAGGTCGCCGACGAGATCGTCGACGACGAGGGGTGGGAGATCGTCGGCGAGCAGGCTGAGGTCGATCCGTCCAGCCTCCGCTGTGAGTCGGGTCCGGTACGAGTCGACGGCGTTCCGACGGGAGGCCAGGCGCATAGCCAGTGGACCCCGGTGGTCCGGGAGCACAGTCACGCCCGAGGTGGTCAGGGCAGCAACCCAGTCCTCGGCGGAACTCCCGAGCGCCTCGCCCGCCTGCCGATGGAAGAAGTCGGCCAGGGCGCTCACGGCACGGTGTCCCTGAGCGTCCGCCACGACGAGGTCCATCAGGGCAGCTAGAAAGTCGCGGTGCGGCGCCGGTCCCGTCGAGCCGGGCAGGTGGAGAACACGCGCCCGGTCGAGGACGAGTTCGCGGACCCGCGACGGAAGCCGGTCGGAGAGGAGTGCGAGGGCCCTGGACTCGTCACCAGTCTCCATGCGCAGGCCCGCACGGTGGCGTCGTAGAGCCCGGTTGAGGTTCTTTACCGGACCGACGAGTTCCTCGCCAGCGATGACCAGAAGATCGTCGGGACCGAGCGTTGAAACCTGTCCCACCCACCCCGTTAGTGTCTCTTCCAGCGGACGCCCTCGGTTGATCTTCCGCTTCGCGGACACATAGGCGCGGCGCCCGTCGGAGAAGGTGACACGGATGTCGTCGGTCGGGTCGCTGGTCTCGAAGTCCAGCCGGACGGGGCACACCTCTGCGTGAACGTCCAGCCCCGACACCGGGCGGCCACGGAGCCCGTGTACGGCCAAGTGCACGGCCAGCTCGCACCGGAAGACACTGCCGACTTCCCCGGCCTGTCCCGCCCTGCTCACCCCGACCGCACCCCGATCTACCCACGCACACTGTTTGCTCCGAACCTCCGGTGGAGCAGCGTCCCATGATAGGAGGTCATAACCGATAGGTGGGGCGTGACAAGGACGGTTCGCATTCGGACGCCTGGGCCCTCGCCCTGCGAAGGTTCGGACGCGATCAGCGTCCACGAGGTGGATGCATGCGGGGGACTTCAGCGTGATGGCGTGCGAGCCCAACGGTGTCCAGTGCTCGGCGCTCACGCTGGCTTCCTTGTGCAGCTCGCGGAGAGGGCACTCTAGGGCCTGTGTGACGTCGTGATCAGCCTGGAGTCTTCAGGAGGTCGTCGATCCAGATCATCGAGGCGCGGAGGTGGAGGCCGGCGAGGTAGCTCTCGGGTGACTTGTCGTATCGGGTGGCGATTCCTCGCCAGGCCTTCAGTTTGTTGATCAGGCGCTCGACGGTGTTGCGCTCCTTGTAGAGATCGGTGTCGTGGCTGACGGGCCGGCCGCCCCTGGCGCCCTTCTTCTTCCGGTTGGCGGCCTGGTCCTTCTTCTCCGGGATGACCGCTTTGATGTTGCGTCTGCGCAGGTGGGCGCGGTTTCCGCGGGACGAGTAGGCCCTGTCCGCGGCGACCGCACCGGGCCTGGTGCGGGGACGGCCGACGGGCAGCCGGATGCGCACTCTTTGCAGTACGGGGATGAACTGCGGACTGTCACCTGCATGCCCTGCGGTCAGGACGAGCGTGAGCGGGCGGCATCTGCGGTCCGAGGCGAGATGGATTTTGCTGCTCAGGCCACCCCGGGACCTGCCGAGCAGGGCTTGCTTCAAGCGGATCCTGCGCCGGCGTCGGATGCGTTGCCGCTCGGCCTGTCCGTTCTGCTCCTGCGGCCCGCCCCCTTTTGCCGGGCCCGCTCCTGCTCCCGCGCGGCCTCCTCGAGGACTTCCATGAGGTCCTCACTCACTCGCATCCCCGCGGCGTCGTGGTGGGCACGGACCGTCGTGGAGTCCACACTGACCAGCGACAGATCCGTCTGGTCCACGCGGGCTGCTGCGGCGATCATGCCTTCCAGCAGAGCGGAGAAGACACCGGCGTTGCGCCAGACCCGAAATCGTCCGTAGACGGTGGCCCAGGGGCCGAACTCGGCGGGCATCTCCCGCCACTGGCCACTGGAGCGGAACCGCCAGATCACTCCCTCGAACTGCTCTCGCAACCGCTCGGGATAGGGGCCGTACTCACCGATCGGCAGGTACGGCTCGATGAACTTCCACTGATCGTCGGTGAGTTGCCTACGAATCACAACCGATGTCCTACCGGTTTCTACTGCCCGAAGAGGGAAGAACCCGCCAACTGATCACGACATCACACAGCCCCTAGGGGGCGCCCAGGCAGTAGGCCCCACACCGGAATCGGCAGCCAGTCGTGTCACCAGCCTCCCCGAACAGCACAGCAACTGCACCAGGTTACGGGCGTGGCTCAGTGACACGATTTCATGGGTGAGCGGCAGAACGCGGGTGTCCGGTACCCCGCTGGGTTCGGCCATCCGCTGCCGGGTGCTGCCGGGAGCGGTGCAGAAGGGGCAGCGCGATCAAGGGGAAGAAGACCACGGAGAGCAGCCCGGCGGCGACCAGCGCGGACGCGTTCTCGGGCCGAATGACGTCCAGTTTCAGGCCGATGGTCGCCGCGGCCACTATGACTGGCAGTGATGTGGCCTGGAGCAGAGCGCCGGCCGCGACATCCGGCCAGGAGAGTCCGGCTGCGCGGTACAGCAGTGCCGGAAGGCCGCGGACCAGCAGCAACGCGGCCAGGAACATCGGCACCCGGAGGACGGTCCCGGCGTTCTCGAACAGGGCGCCGAGGTTGAACTGGATACCGCTTGTCACGAAGAACACAGGAACGAGGAATCCGTAGCCGAGGCCGGCGAGCTTCATGTGGAACCGGGGTGGGACCGTTCGGCGTCGGGGTCGACCAGCCGGAGGACGGCACCTGCGACGAAGGCGCCGAGGATGGCCTCGAAGCCCAGGTGGAGCGCCATCGCCGAGAGTCCGACGACCAGCAGCATCGCCAGCCGGATGCGGATCTGGGCACTGGTGTCGGCCAGCCGGTCGAGGGTGCCGGTCAGCCAGGCCCACTGTCCGATGCGTACGGATGCCGCGACGATGAGCGCCGAAATCCCGGCCAGGGCAAGGAGAAGGAGGATCTTCGAGCCCGCACCGGAGCTTCTTTCCGTGAAGAGCAGCGACAGAAGGATGACGGCTCCGACCTCGCCGGACGATGCGCCGCCGATCGTCAGCTGTCCCACCGGCTGGTCGATCGCTCCGGAGTCCTTGAGGATCGGGACCAGCAGACCGAGCGCCGTCGCCATGAGAGCAGTGCCGATCAGCAGGGGGTTCTCGACGAGTCCGGCGATGTGCATGAGCCAGCCGACCGCAGCCGCAAGGGCAGTCGAGGCGAACAGGCCGGTGCCGATCAGCTGCGCGCGGGGCCCGCGGAGCTGCTGGATGTCGATCTCCAGGCCGGCGAGGAACAGCAGGAAGCCCAGGCCGATGACCGACAGCATGTTGACGGCGGTGTCCGCCTTGACGACGTTCAGCACGGCCGGGCCGAGGACGATGCCCGCCAGGATTTCGAGCACCGCGCCGGGGAGGGGAAGCCGGGGGACTGTGGCGAGCAGAAGCGGCACACCGGCCGCTATGGCCAGCACGATCAGAAGGTTGTCGTAGCCCATGGGGACTCCAGTGGCGAGGGATGTGTGGTCCGTCAAGCCGACGTTCGTGGCGTGGACGCTCCCACGACAGCCGGGGCTGTTGCGCGGACGGGGACCCACCGTGCCGTGCGTGGTGCGTTTTGCGCGGCACCGTGGCGAAGCCGGGGTCCGGTGGATATTCCGCTGTGGAACGGGTGGGTGAATGTTGCCGCTTCCGGGTGGCGCGGGCCTGCGGCCGTTCGGGCTCGCACCGGAGCTGTTCCGGGTCCTGGGTTACGCCTGCGAACGCCCCTCCTTCTGCCGACCGTACGGCTGGTGTGACACGGTTCCCGGATCTGGCTCCCAAGATCCGGCGGCGTAGTCAGACTCTAGCAATTTTGCATTTCTGATGCATATTTAAAGAGTGTGATGCGTACCGCATGGGCAGTACCCTGCGGCCGCCGCGACAGTGAACCGTTGTCCGCTGGTTCGTGGTTTGTGCGTTCTGGGCGGGGTGGGCAAGACAGAAGAGAAAGAGAGTGAAGGTGGCGGGCGGGCGGCGAGAGGGATCCGAAGAAAACGTCGCGCAGCAGTCTGCGACAGGCGACCGTCTCGGCTCTGACTGTCCAGGGCTATGGCACGTCAGGCCCCGTAGCTGGCCTCTCATTGAGGGACCGTGTGCCGCTGCGCGTTCCCTGCTCTCGTTTGTAGACTGCGGTGGCTTCGACGACAGCATGGTGCCAACTGGGGTAGCCGCCCCCGTGCTCACGAGCGAGATCCGCCGCTAGGCAGTTTCGTTTGGATCAGGTGGTCGTTGGTCTGGGTGTGCCGTTAACAGATGCGCAGTGGGCGCGGATCGAGCCGTTGCTCCCGGACCGGACGCCGCAGCGGGGTGGTCGCTGGCGGGATCACCGAGAGGTGATCGACGCGATCGCGTTCAAGTTCCAGACCGGGACGCAGTGGGTCCACTTGCCGGACAGGTACGGCAAGTGGCGGGGTATCTACAACCGGTTGCGGATGTGGGCTGTGGACGGCACCTGGGAACGCGTCTTCACCGCGCTGATGGCCCAGGCCGATGCGGACGACGACCTGGCCTGGGCCGTGTCGGTGGACTCCACGATCGTGCGGGCTCACCAGCACGCTGCCGGGGCTCGCAAGGGGCCCCGGCCGGCGAACCCGCCGACCACGCCATCGGCAGGTCCCGCGGCGGGCTGACCACCAAGATCCACCTCGCGGCCGATTCCCGCTGCCGGCCCCTGGCGTTCGTCCTCACCGCCGGGCAGGCGGGTGATGCACCCGCTTTCACCGCCGTCATGGCCCGCCTGCGCGTTCCTCGGCGACGAGGCCGTCCGCGCACCAGACCGGACATGGTCCTGGCGGACAGGGCCTACTCGTCCCGCGCGATCCGCGACCATCTGCGCAGGCGCGGCATCCGGACGGTGATTCCGGTCCCGGCGGACCAGCGCGGCCACCGCCTCCGACGGGGCAGTCGGGGCGGCAGGCCGCCGGCCTTCGATCGCGAGATCTACAAGCAGCGCAACACCGTCGAACGGTGCATCAACCGCCTGAAGCAGTGGCGAGGCATCGCGACCCGCTACGAGAAGACCGCGACCATCTACCTGGCCGGACTCCACATCGCAGGCATCTTCCTATGGTCCGCCCGGTGATCCAAACGAAAGTCCCTAGGCCGCGGCGAGGCCCGCCAACCAGGCGCAGCTTGTCCAGAACAACCCCGACAGCCCGGTCCCGGACCTGGCGCCCAGAGCCCCCTCCACGGGCTCCTTGCCCGTCTCGCGGCCGCCGGCCAGAACCAAGTCGGGGCATTGCCCACGTCCTCCTGCCAGGCCGCCCAGAAAGCCTCCACGGCCTGCTGATCGAAATAGTGCCGACGATCCACGACACAAGCGCGCTTTGGTTGCCGCAACTGCGCAGGCTGTGTGCTCCGCTGGGCGTACCACCGCGCCACCGTCGAAACGGCCGCCCCCGTGTACTCGGCGATCCACTCACGGTGCCCGTCGAGAACGGTGAGTGGCTCGTCAGCCTGGGCGGCACGCGCGGCGGCGAACCCACTGCCAGTAATGAGGATTTTACCGAGTTCGCTCTCGGCCTGCGGCACCCGATCGTGGGCGAGCTCGTTGTCGGCGCCGAGCCTGTCACTGACGTGGTTTTGAGCCGGAGCACGCGCAAGCGCGCCGCTACTTCGAGAAGGCTCGCGCCTGGCTGGAGGGCTTCATCGTCCTGGGTGATGCCGTCGCCACCTACAACCCCGTGTACGGCCAGGGTATGTCAGTGGCAGCGTTGGGAGCGAAGGCGCTTCAAGCGGAATTGCAGAAGGGCGGCGCCGAAGCTCCTGGGCTCGTGCGCTGTGTCCAGCAGGCTGCGGCGAAACCCGCAGAGGCCGCCTGGGCGTTGAGTGTGTCTGTAGATCGACAGTTCCCGAACGTGGAAGGAAATCCGCCCAACTCTGTTGAGCCGGCTCTTGGCTGGTACGTACGCCGCATGACCAAGATGGCCACCACCTCCTACCGGGTGTCCTCCGCCAAGTGCGACGTGACCACGCTGCATAAGGACGCGCTCTGGCTGGTGCACCCCTCGCTCCTGCTCGCCACGCTGGCCGGGCCGGTCCTGCCGCCGCTGGAAGGGCCGCCGCTCACCGAGGCGGAACGCTTTTTCTTCGGCTCGTACGTTGCGACGGCCGGCTGAACAACGCCTCGCGAGAATGCGGGACGCACAGCTAGAGGAGCCGTCGCCGAGTGCTGTTCGGGCGCCCGGCGGCGGAGAGCGGTAACCAGCGATGGTTAGGCGACCTCACGGTCGACGGCGGCCCGCATGCTCGGTCGCCCCGCTCGGCGCCAATCGCACACCCAATACGCTCGTGGTGCGCGCACCGAGCCGCGCCAGGGTGTTCCTTGGAGCATCCCTCCCACTGACCGATCGCTGCGAACGAACGCACTCCGGCCACCACCGCCGAACAAGCAAACAGCAGCACGCTCCGTTAACCGGAGTTTCGCTGTATACGTGGTGGGCGCCGAGCGCATCGTTACGCTGCTGCGACCAGCGCAGTTCCTTGACCGCCGGGACTTTGAAATTGCCCTGATGACCGCATGTCTATCAGTGCAACTTATGTGCACGATTGGCCAGTTGACGGTCGGTCTCCCCTGTAAGAAAGAATCTACTGCGTCATCAACAGACGTGGCCCAAGCCCTGTGATGACACGCTTGCGTCCAACTGGGTCACGCCGCCTGAGGAATTGATGTCATTGCATACACACGCCGCGGTGTTCTGGGCCCTGGTGGTCGGTCTGCTTGTTGCCACGGGCGCCGCACTGCACTGGTGGCGCTCGGCCACGGCCGAGCGCAGACTCACCGCCGCACTGCAGCGGAGCCTAATCGACCGTGACGAAGAAGCCAGGCACCTGATAGATGCACGGCTGCCGGCGGCGGCTGAGGCCGCTTACAGCCGTGGTGTTCCGGTGCCGCCGCTGCTCAATTCCCGACTGCTGGAATCGCCGTTCGGTCGGAACCTTGACGCGGCGGCCGACGTGTTCGCCGCGTTTGTGGGGAGTGCGCGGTCCCGAGCCGACCGGGCCACCTATGCCTCACTGGCTTCCGCGATGAAGGCCGTGCAGGGGCTGGCTAACGAACAGCAGCGGGCGATCTCTGCCATGCAGGAGCGGCACGAGGATCCCGAGGTGCTCCAGGGCCTGCTGGAGGTCGACCACATGAACGCGCAGATCGGCCGCCGTGCCCAGGCGATCGCTGTGCTCTCGGGCTCGTGGCCCGGACGGCAGCGGGCCGCATCTCCCGTGCTGGCGGTAGTACGCGGAGCCACCTCCCGCATACGCGACTACCGTCGGGTGCACATTCGCGGCCAGGTCGATCTGGCTGTGGTCAGTCGCGCCGTCGAGCCCACCGTGCTGGCCGTCGCCGAGCTGCTGGACAACGCTGCCCGGCACTCCCAGCCCGACACTCCGGTCGAGGTGAGCATCCAGTCAGCGCACAACGGTGTCACCATCGTGATCGACGACTGCGGCGTCGGCATGCTTGAGGATGAGATGCGGCAGGCGGCCGAACTGTTCTCCGGAGAGCGCGGTGTGGACGTCACCCGGCTCGGCGACCCGCCTGCCTTCGGCCACGCGGTGATAGGACGGCTTGCCGCACGGTATGGCTTCAGGGCGTACGCCGACTCCGTGTCGCCGTTTGGCGGCCTGCGTGCGGCGATCTTCCTGCCCAGCGCTCTGCTCATCCCGGTCGACCAGTCCACCGACCGGGCGTCCGTGCAGGCCGCTCGTTTCCGGCGGGAGCGGCTTCCGGCTGCCACCGCGTCGCGGGCGACGGACCGGACATCTGCGGAGACGCCGGCTGCCCCTGTTCCATTGACCGAAGACGGTCTGCCGCAGCGCCGACGCCGCCGGCCTGCCGCTGCGGATTCCGCGGCGATTGCGTCGGAAGCCCCGCAGGTACCCGCAGTGCGGTCCGCCCGGCGCGACGCTGCGACACTCGGCGCCTTGCAGCGCGGCAGCCGGGCTGGACGTGGTGTCCCCACCCCTCGGATCGAGGAGCTGTCAGCCGACGGCGGACCCGGAGACACGGAAAGGCAGTCGCAGTGATGAACCACGACGGCACTCTCGACTGGATGCTGGACGAGGCCCTCGGCATGTCGGAGACACTGCATGCCATCCTGCTCAGCCGGGACGGCCTGCTGCGGGCCCGCTCCCAGGGTCTCGCCCTAGACCAGGCAGAACGTCAGGCGGCCGCACTGTGTGGAGTGGTCTCCATCAGCCGCAACACTGCGGGCTTTTGCGGTTACGCCGACGACGAACCCAACCCGCCGTGGCGGCAGACTCTGATCGAGTTCGACGACGCCTACGTGCTCGTGATCGCCGCAGGCGAAGGCTCCTACCTGGCTGTTTCGGCCACCGAGCGCGTGGACCTGGAAGCCTGTAGCTTCCGGATGCATCAGCTCGTCGAGCGTCTGGGCAAGGCCATGGGCAGTCCCACACGACAGGACGACGGCAGTCCGGCATGATGGCCCGGCGCCGGGACGACGCACTGGTCAGACCATACGTGGTCACCGACGGCCGGGCCGTGCCAAGCCGGAACACCTTAGATCTGGTCACCGTGGTCAGGTTTACCGGTGGCTCGCCCTCTGGCCTGCTTAGCCCCGAGAAACATGCCTTGCTGGCGTTGTGCAGAAGCGGCGCCCTCACTGTCGCAGAGGTCAGCGCCTTCCTGGCACTGCCGGTCAGCATCTGCAAGGTACTGATCGCCGACCTGGTGGACGAGCGCCTGCTCTCCACCTGCTCCCCCATTCCCCGGGCCGAGCGTCCGGATCGCGACCTCGTAGAGGAGGTACTCCGTGGTCTCCGCGCCCTCCGGTGATATCCGCTATCTGTCAGAATCCGTGCAACGGGCAATCAAAATCGTGGTGGCGGGTCCCTTCGGCGTCGGCAAGACGACGATGGTGCGCACGCTCTCAGAAATCAGCCCGCTGTCCACCGAAGAGACCATGACGCAGGCCAGCGCGGCCATCGATGACCTCGCCGGCATCAAGGACAAGACGACCACAACGGTCGCCATGGACTTCGGTCGTGTCACGCTCAACAAGCAATTGGTGCTCTATCTGTTCGGAGCCCCGGGGCAGTCTCGGTTCCAGCGTCTTTGGCAAGACCTCACCTACGGCGCCTTCGGTGCCCTGGTGCTCACCGACACCCGCCGCCTCGACCAGTCCTTCAACGCCATCGACCGGTTGGAGGAGGCAGGGCTGCCCTACGCGGTCGCCGTCAACGAATTCCCCGACTCGCCGACATACGACGAGGAGCGGCTGCGTAAGGCTCTCGACCTGCTACCCGAGACCCCACTGGTGATCTGCGACGCGCGCGATCGGATGTCGGCCACCAACGCGCTGATCAACCTTGCCGAACATCTCCTCACCCTCAGCTGACCTGGAGCCCCCTAAACCGTGACCGCCTCCTCCCGCTCCACCGAGTCGGCTGAACCGGACTCGACGCCATTGCCGGACTGCCCCGCTCACGCGGACGGCATCGGTACCGCCATTCCGCTGTACGGGCCGGAGTTCGCCGCCGATCCGGACACCGTCTACGCCCGGCTGCGCCGGCACGGCCCGGCCGCGCCGGTCGAGATGGCCCCAGGAATCCACGCCACGCTGGTCACCTCGTACGACACCGCGCTCAAGGTGCTGCGGAGCCCGCAGACCTTCTCCAAGGACTCCCGTCGGTGGCGGGCCAAAGCCGAAGGCGAAGTACCCCCCGACAGCCCGGTGGCTCCTCTGATGAGCTATCGGCCCAACGCCCGGCACGTTGATGGCGACGAGCACAAGCGGCTGCGCTCGGTCATCACCGAGAGCATGGACCGGGTGGACCCTCATGAACTGCGTCACTACATCGAGCAAGGCGCAGACGAATTGATCGACAGGTTCGCCCCGAGCGGTGAGGCGGACCTGCTGGGCGACTATGCGAAGCTTCTTCCACTGCTGGCCTTCCGGCACCTCTTCGGCTGTCCCGCCGAGATCGGGGACAGGATGGTCGCCGGTATGATCGGTCTCTTCGACGGCGCCGACGCGGGAAACGCCAACAAGATACTCAGTCAGGCCGCGATAGACCTCATCGCCCTCAAGCGGGAACGTCCCGGTTCCGACGTTGCTTCCTGGATGCTGTCCCACCCAGCGGAGCTCTCCGATGAGGAGGTCGCTCACCAACTGGCACTCGCCCTGGGAGCTGGCACCGAGCCGGAGCAAAACCTCATTGCGAACGCGCTGCTGCTGCTACTTGACGATGACCGGTTCGCGGGCAACCTGGCCGGCGGCAGCCTCCCTGTGGAGGATGCTCTCGACGAGGTGCTGTGGACCACCTACACCCCGCTGGCCAACTGGTCCGTTCACTTCCCCGTAAAGGACACCGAGTTGGACGGGGTGCGGCTGCGCGAGGGTGATCCGGTTGTGATCTCCTTCGCCGCCGCCAACACCGACCCGACGCGACCCACGAGCCACAGTGCCGGCAACCGCGCGCACCTCGCCTGGAGCGCCGGGCCGCATACCTGCCCCGCCAAGGGCCAGGCCCGGCTGATCGCCACCGTGGCCATCGAGAAGCTGCTGGACCGGCTGCCGGACCTGGAACTGGCCGCCCCAGCGAAGGAACTCCGCTGGCGCCCAGGCCCGTTCCACCGCGCACTAACAGCACTTCCGGTCCGCTTTCCCCCTTCCGCGACAACCGCCCCAACCATCGAGAACTCAGGAGCACATTCGTGGGCCTGCAGCCAACCTGCCCCTTCCGTCTCGACGCCTCAGGCAGAGACCTCCACGGGGAAGCTGCAAGGCTTCGCGACCTCGGCCCCGCGACGCGGGTCGAGCTTCCGGGCGGCGTGGAGGCGTGGTCGGTAACCAGTTTCGGTCTGCTGAAGAAACTGCTCAACGACCCGCGGGTCTCCAAGGACTCCTACCAGCACTGGCCCGCTTTCATCAACGGTGAGATATCCCGCGACTGGCCGCTTTTCCTCTGGGTCTCGGTGCGGAACATGTTCATCGCCTACGACGAGGACCACACGCGTCTGCGCAAGTTGGTCGCCAAGGCTTTCACCCCGCGCCGCACCGCGGCCATGCGGCCTCGGATCGAAGAAATCACCCACGATCTGCTGGACGCATTGGCCACCGGTCCGGTGGGCAAGCCCGTGGATCTGCGGGCGTCGTTCGCCCGGCGACTAGCGATCAAGGTGATTTGCGACCTGTTCGGCGTCCCTGAGGAGATGCACGACGAGCTGTGCCGCGCGGTGGACAGCGTCTTCAACTCTGCGGCGTCGACGGAGGAGGTCGCACAGAACTGCGACGGCGCAGGATCTTGCCTGTCATCTCCCGCAAGGGTCAGCACGACATCCAAGGTCTGGGCAGGCTGCGATACGTCGTGGAGCAGACCTTCGCCCTATTGCACCAGTTCAAGCGGCTCGCCATCCGCTGGGAACGTCGTCCGGATCTTCATGATGCCTTCGCCTCGCTCGCCTGCTCCCTCATCTGCTGGAGGAGGCTGAGGAAGAGGTAGCTTGATCGTCTTGCGGCAAGGACGAGGTTGGAAAGGCAGGACGAATGTCGGAGCAAGCGGTGAGGCCAAGTGAGCTCCTGGCCGAGGGCGAGGTCCGACTGCTGCGACGAGCTCTGGGCGAATGGGGCGGGCCGGCCCGGTGCAGTAACCAACTCGCCTTCGGCATGGGGTTCGCGGACGCTCACGATCTGCTCGATCAGTGCGGCCTCCTGAGCCGTGCTCTGGCTGACGATGATCCGATCAAGCCCATCGATTGGGCGCGGACTCTTCTGGCTACGGAGATCGTCTTCGTCAGCGACCTCGTCGGTTCAGGCGTCGAGTGGCAGACAACCACCGGGCTCAGTGACGAGGCCACGCTCCCAATCCTCCGAAGGATCCAGCGAAAGCTGGCCAGGACCGTGAGCGCGTACTACGGGAAACGCCCGGCCGCATAGCCAAGATCGTGTTACGAGCTCTTAGCCGCAACACGCCGAGGGCTCTGTCGTCGCAGCTTGCTCTGGTCGACGGCACCGGCAGCGTGGCTGAGGCTGGTGGGGGTGTAGCGAGGCCACGCGTGCGTGGTCGGTCGGCGTACCCGCCGTCGTGGCTGATTGTCGTCGGCTGAGGTTCAGTCGGGACATGTCGAAGGTACCGACCGTCGGTCGAGCGCGCCAAAGCTGGGCCGTCTCTGGGCCGTCCGAGGTTGCTCAACAGCGGCCAAGGACGACCAACGATGACGGTCAGGCGTACGAGCCCACCGTCCCTGAGCAGCGAAGACCCAGCTCACCAAGATCCCCGGTAAGACCCAGCAGTTCCTGCAATAGGTCGAGGACGCCAATCCGAACGGGGAGATCTGGGTCGTCACCGACAACCTGTCCAGCCACAACAACCTGTCCACCCGGACCTGGCTCGAGGACCACCCCCGCATCCACCACGCCTTCATCCCCGCTGGCGCCCGCTGGCTCAACCTCCAGGAAGGCTGGTGGCGCATCTTCCGCAAGACCGCCCTCGCCGGCCGCTCCTTCGCCAACCCCGACGACATCGCCTACGCCACCGCCCTCGCGACCAGCCAACTCAACTCCCGCGCGAAGCCATGGATCTGGGGCAGACCGGCACCACCAACCCGACAACTACGACGCCGATATATGTACAGAGTTTGAGGAATCCAGCACTAGAGATCGCAAGAGGCAACGCCCGGCCTTGACGGCTCAAAGGTGTTCGAAGAGGCCTGCATGAACCAGTTTGAACATCTACGAGGGGAATCCTGGGCAACGGCTCGCCCCGATCAGCATGCACGAGCTGCTGCCCAGAATATGGAGATCTCCTACCTACCGGCCTCAGGGAAACCTGTGAAGACGGGCATGCCGAGATCAACCAGCTGTGGCCGGCCGTCGATGGGTGTGCGCTTGAGGCTGTGCAGCTTGGCGTTGGGTGGTGGGGTAGGTAGTGGTGTCCGAGTGGCTACTCCAGGTCGGCTACCTCACCGGGCAGGTACTACCCCACTGCGATGTCGCGCAATGAGCACCGTCCATCCTGTTGCCGCCGATGACCGTACTACAGCGTGATAGCGGGCAGGACGTGGTGGTTGAGTAGGCGCCACGCAGGGACTGACCAATATCACGGTCAGCCCGTAGCCAGCCCTGCCGCCGGGCGCCCCCGGCACCGTCACACCATCCCGGCACACCCGGGGTGGCGCGTGCGCGTTCATCCGTACAAACGTGAGGATCTTCGCGAATGACTCCCGTACCGTTCCGCCCTCCCCGTCTTGTCGCCACCGATCTCGACGGCACCGTCGTACGTCCCGACGGCACTGTCTCTCCCCGTACCGCAGCCGCTTTCACGCGGCTCGCCGACGCGGGCACCGAACTCGTCTTCGTCACGGGCCGCCCGCCCCGGCTGATGGAGCCCATCGCCGAGGCCTTCCCCGGGCAGGCAATGGCCATTTGCTCTAACGGCGCCTTCGTCTACGATCTGGCCGCCCGAACCGTGACGCGCGAGCGCGCCATCGGCACCGACATCCTCGAGGAGGCGGCCCGCCGGCTGCGCGCCGCCGTCCCCGGGATCGGCCTCGCCGTGGAGTACGCCCACGAGATGGCTGCCGACGAGGTATACGAACCCTGGGACTGGGACGCCGACACCGTCGTGCACCGTCTGGACGAGGCGGCACTGTGGAGCCGTCCCGCGCCGAAACTCGTCGGCCGCCATCCGGTGCTGACGGAGGACGAGCTCGTCGCACTCGCCCGCCCCGCGATCGGGGATCTCGTGACGGTCTACCACGCCAATGGCCTTCGCCTGGTGGAGGCCATCGCTCGCGAGGTGAGCAAGGCCCATGCCCTGGCCGAGTACGCCACCGGCCTCGGTGTGCTCCCCGAAGAGATCGCCGCCTTCGGTGACATGCCCAACGATCTGCCCATGCTCGACTGGGCCGGCACCTCCTACGCCGTGGCTAACGCCCACCCCACCGTGCTGGCAGCCGCCGACCACGTCATCCCGTCGGTCCACGCCGACGGCGTGGCTCAGACGCTCGAAGATCTCTTCCCGGCCGTGCTGCCACGGTGAGACGTGACGAAGCGCCGGGCGCCGGAACCGACCGGCCCCGGCGCCCGGCGCGATCCCGCTCAGCTCATGCGGACGGCCTTCGCCCTTGCACGGCATGTCCGGTCCCAGCCCGCGGGCGAGGGCGAGTTCGTACGCCAGGAGCTGACGCGGCAGGAGCTCCGGCAGCGGCAGCAGCTTGTCCGGCGCCGCGCAGACCGAGAAGGCGAACTCGCGGCCAGCGGCCTTGACCTGCCATACGCCCCGTACCACGGCGAGGTCCGCGTCGGCCGTGCAACCGGGCGAGGACGGGGGCCGACGCCTCGCCCACCAGGCCGGGCGGCACGACCGCGACGACTGGTGCGTCCTGGTCCAGATGTCTTTCGGCGAGGGTCGAGCGGGTGAAGAACAGCAGTGAGATTGTGGGGATCCCGGAGGCGTACGACCTCACGGCGAGTTACCGTGCTGCGGACGAGCTGGCCGAGTGCGACCACCATGCGGTTGCCCGGCAGGTGAAGATGCAGCCCAGGGGCGGAATCTGGAACAGCGCCGTCCCCGATCTCGTGCGATCGACGACTATCTGCCGAAGATCGAGGAACTGCTGGTCCGCTCGGACGGCCGGGTCCGCGCGGACGTGGTCTGCAAGAGGATCGCCGCCGCGATGGCCTTCCCGGCACTGAACGAGCAGATCATGCAGGGGGAGTTCGCGTTCCGAATGCACGACGCCTTCGGCGATGGGCCGGTGTTCGCCCTTCTCAGTTCGGCCGCGGCGGAAGGTGGTCACGGCCTTCTTGATCGAGTCATCGTTCGCCTCCGCTCTGGTACGGCCGACACATCCGCCGACTAGGTGCTGTCTCTTTGGCTCGTGCTATGAGTCGGATGCGTTTGAGGTCGGTCAGTGGCTCGACGTGGCTGACCGCGTGAGCGCCGATGGATGATGTTCCGCATGATGATGCGACCTCCTCGCCGAGGCATAGATCCTGTCGTGCCGCCGGTCGCGACGTCCTGGCGCCGCATCGACGCCTGGTTGTCCCGACACGCGTCGAAGGCTCTGACAGACCTCAGGCCCCCGGCTTCGTGGCAGTCCATTCAGGAAGCCGAGGCACGCTTGGGGTTCCCGCTTCCTGTGGATCTCCGCGAGTCGCTGCGGTGCCACGACGGAGATACATCCCTGCTGGGTGTGCTTCCCTGCCGAAAGCTGTATTCGGTGTCGGAGATCATCGAGGTCCGCGAGATGCGGATGGAGATATGGGAACCGGACGACCCGGACCAGGCGGAAACGCCCTGGTGGGGAGCGAGGTGGGTCCCCATCTCCGGAGGTGACGGAGACGACCACTTCATCGATGCCGGGGAAGGGATGTGGCGCAACCACCTCGGCGATGCTGTTCACGATGACCAGGCATGCTTTCTGGGCTGGCCCAGCCTGGGGTCATGGCTCCACGAAGTGGCGGAATCCATGGAGCATCACAGCCAATCCTGGTTCGGCGCGGTGACCGCCCCCAAGGTCGACAGCAGCGGGGACATCGACTGGTGGGACTGACTCCTTGCCTCATTGATCACCTTCGCACCCGGATGAGAATGCTCGCGAGGTGGAGTGCTGCCTGGTAGACGATCGCGAGCTTGTCGGTTCGCATGGCCAGGCCGCGCCACTGCTTGAAGCGGTTGATGCATCGTTCGACTGTGTTGCGCTGCTTGTATGCTCCGACGTCGAAAGCGGGCGGGCGGCCGCCGGCCCGGCCGCGGCGGAGACGGTGGCCCACATGGTCGGTGGGCTGAGGGATGACGGCACGTATGCCGCGCCGGCGAAGGTGGCTCCTGATAGCGCGGGATGAATAAGCGCGGTTCGCCAGGACGGCATCCGGCCGCGTCCTCGGCCTCCCCGGCCCACTTCGTGGAACGCGGATGCTGGCCATGACGGCCTCAAAGACCGGAGCGTCACCTGCCTGACCCGCGGTGACGCGGACGGCCAGCGGCCGCGCCTGGCTGTCGCTGACCAAGTGGACCTTCGTGCTCAAGCCGCCTGGGGAGCGTCCCAACGCGTGGTCTTCGGGTTCGGCCCGGCCCGGCGCCCCCTTTTCCAGGCACCGGCAGCGTGCTGGTGGGCTCGGCAGACGGTGGAGTCCACCGACACGGTCCAGCCGATGTCGTCAACGTTATCGGCCGCTGCCAAGAGCGCGACGAAGATCCGTTCCCAGGTGCCGTCCACGGCCCACCTGAGCAGCCGTTTGTGAGCGGTCTGGAACGAGCCGAGCTCGTCCGGCAAGTCTCGCCAGGGTGAGCCGGTGCGGTACTTCCACGCGATGGCTTCAAGGGTTCGACGATGGTCGGCCCACCGCCGTCCACGGACCGGATCGGCCGACATCAGCGGCTCGATCCGGTCCCACATCACATCAGTGATCACTAACCGGACGGACACATCCGATCAACCGACCAACCGATCAAAGAGACACGGCCTAGGGCGAGGGTCGCGGTAAGTGCTGCAGCGAGTGCTCTCAGCCTGATGGTGCGGTGTCCTGTGTGCAACAGTGCCCGTCCCGGAGGCCCAACGTTCATGCGCACCGTTCGCAGGACGTGAGGAGAGACGGTCACCGGATTGGGCTCGGGCAGCTGAGAGCCACCCACTGGTCAGGAACGTTCTCTAAACCGTGCGCGGACAGTGGAATTACGCATGTGGGGACGCGTCAAGAGCCTTGCTCAAACTGCCGTGACGCCGACGTTACTGTTCCGCAAGTCAGCTGCCTCCTGCGCTAGTTAACCGAAATGCAGTTGCAAGAAAATCGGTCCAGACCATTGACCGCACCCTGTCGCATCGAGATGCTGTACCGCGCCATTGAGCGCAATGGTGAACCATGTCCAAGTACATGAACATCCCTTCAGGAGGAGCAGCCATGAACACCAGCCGCAGGTCAGTGCTGGGTGCGGCCCTGGGTGGTGCGGTCGCCGCCAGTGTCGGCGTTTCCGCAACTCCCGCGAGCGCCGCATCCTGGGTGCTGAAATGGTCCCCGTCCGCATACACCGACGGACTGAACGCCTTCGAGACGGTCGAGGACGACCGAGCGGACTCGCACCCGGCCGGCCAGCCGCACATCTACCCGGAGAGCGAGCACTGGCGCTTCAACATGCACATGGTGGATCGGGACACCATGACCGACCGTCAGCGTCAGGAGGTTACCGGTCTGCGCACGCCCTCCGGCTACCTGCAGTGGCTGCCGGGGCAGACCTGGCGGGTGACGTATTCGATGTACATCCCGAGCTCGCTGAAGGCCACGACGACTTTCACGCACATCATGCAGATGAAGGAGCCCGGCAGTGGCAGTTCGCCGATCGTGGTGCAGTCTCTGCGTCGGGTCGACGGCGCCCAGACCATCGAACTCCAGCTGCCGATCTCCGGGATCATGGTCGGCCGTACCTCGCTGGACCCGCTGCACGACGCGTGGACCGACGTCGACTTCCAGATCAAGGTCGGTGACGGTACGTCCGGCTCGGTGCGCTGGATCCTCAAGAAGAGCGGCACGACCCTGATCGACAAGGCACGCACGGGCGTCGACACCTTCCTGGCCGACCGGGTGCGCCCCAAGTGGGGCATCTACCGCAGCCTCGGCGACACTTCGGGCTCACTCCAGGACACTCACCTGCTGCTCAGGAACTTCCGGGGCTACCAACTCCTCTGAGCGCACAGCCGGAAGACGCACAGACCCCGCAGCACCCACATTCTTCAAAATCAAGCCGACGCATGCCTATTGAATGTTAGGAAACTTTCCTAACATGCCGTTCGCACCTCTCGAACCGGCTCTCCCGGAGGTTGACCCGTGAACCACCCCGCTCACAGACGCCTTCCCCACCCCGGCATGATCCTGACCGCCTTGTGCGGTCTGCTGCTGTCCCTGCTGTTCACCGCACCCCCGTCGTCCCACGCCGCCACCACCTCTACCGACTACCAGGCGGAGGACGCGACGATCGCTCAGGGCACGGTGGCGACGAACCACACCGGCTACACCGGATCCGGATTCGTCGACTACGCCAACACCACCGGTTCGTATGTGGAGTTCACGGTCGACGCCACCACCACCGGCACCGCGACCCTGACCTTCCGCTACGCCAACGGCTCCACCGTCGACCGCCCGGTGAACATCTCCGTCAACGGCACGGTCGTGGTATCGAACCTCTCCCTCGCGCCCACAGCAAACTGGGACACCTGGGCCACCAGGACGGCGACCGTCACCTTGAACGCGGGCGCCAACAAGGTTCGCGCCACCGCGACTACCGCGAATGGCGGCCCTAACCTCGACAGGCTCAGCACCGGCACGACGGCCCTCTCACCGGGCATGGCGGTGGCCCCCTACGAGTACTTCGGCTGGGGCAACCCGCAGAGCCCGACCAGCGTGATGTCCGCGACCGGCGTCAAATGGTTCACCCTCGCCTTCATCCTCTCCGACGGCACCTGCAATCCGGCCTGGGACGGCTCACGCCCGCTGACCGGCGGGGACGACCAATCAAAGATCAACGCGATCCGGTCGGTCGGCGGTGACGTCATCGCGTCCATCGGCGGCTGGAGCGGCAACAAGCTCGGCGAGAAGTGCACCAGCGCCTCGGCACTCGCGGGCGCCTACCAGAAGGTCGTCAACGCATACGGCCTGAAGGTCATCGACATCGACATCGAGAACACCGAGTGGGCCAGCGCCACAGCCCGCCAACGCGTCGTCGACGCACTGAAGATCATCAAGACCAACAACCCCGGCATCAAAACCATCATCACCTTCGGCACCGCCACCTCCGGCCCGGACTCCACCGGCGTCGACATGATCAACCGGGCGGCCACCTCCGGTCTGGCCAACGACATCTGGTGCATCATGCCGTTCGACTTCGGCGGCGGCACCACCAACATGGGCACGCTGACCACCCAGGCGATGGAGGGCCTCAAGGCCCGCGTCCAGTCCGCGTACGGCTACAGCGACTCGACCACCTACGGGCACCTCGGACTGTCTTCCATGAACGGCAAGACCGACGACGCCGGTGAACTGGTCCGCCTCTCCGACTTCCAGACGATGCTCGCCTATGCCCAGCAGCACCACATCGCCCGCCTCACCTACTGGTCCGTCAACCGCGACCGACCGTGCACCACCGGGTCCGACGGGGACTCCTGCAGCGGTGTGTCGCAGCAGCAGTACGACTACCTCAAGGTCTTCGTCCAGTACACGGGCTGAGAAAGGGCGCTGTCATGAAGAGAACACTCAACGGGACCACTCTGTCCTGGTGCACCGCCCTCGCGCTCGTCGTGCCGTTACTCGGCTGGGCAGGCGGCGGCACGGCGCAGGCCACGACCCTGCGATACGAGGCGGAGAACGGCACGATCTCCTCCGGGACGGTGGCGACGAACCATCTCAACCACTCCGGCACCGGATTCATCGACACGACCAACGCCAGCGGTATCAAAGTTGAGTTGACGGTGAACGCGACCACGTCCGGAACCGGTTCGTTCACGATTCGCTACGCCAACGGCTCGACGAACGACCGCCCGATGAATGTCTCTATCAACGGCACCGTCGTCGCCTCGAACGTGTCCTTCCCGCCGACCGGGAGCTGGGACACCTGGGCGACGAAAACGGTGACAGGACCCGTCACCGCGGGCACCGACACGCTGCGGCTGACGGCCACCAAGGCCGACGGCACCCCGAACCTGGACTACGTCGACGTCGACGTTACAGCCGCCGACTACCAGGCCGAGGACGCGACGCTCTCGCAGGGCACAGTCGCCGCGAACCACACCGGCTACACCGGCACCGGGTTCGTCGACTACACCAATGTCGCGGGCTCGTACGTGCAGTTCACCGTGAACGCCTCCACCGCCGGCCAGACGAGTCTGCAGTTCCGGTACGCCAACGGCTCGACCGCCGATCGACCGATGAACATTTCCGTCAACGGCACCGTCGTTGCGTCGGGCGTGTCCTTCGCACCTACCGCGAACTGGGACACCTGGGCGACAAAGACCGTCAACGCCACGCTCAACGCCGGTACGAACACCGTCCGCGCCACCGCAACCGCCGTGGCGGGCGGCCCCAACCTCGACAAGCTCGCGGTCGGGGCACCAGCCACCGGCAGCCCCGCCGTCCCCTTCGGCAGTCACGCATTTCCTTACGCCTCGGGCACCTTGAAGCCGAGCGGCACCCAGTCGACGCTCGACCAGGCCGTGATCAGCAAATACAACGCCTGGAAGGCCGCGTTCGTCAAACAGAACTGCGGCAACGGCTGGTACGAGGTCCTCTCCCCCGACGCCGACCACCCCTACGTCGCCGAGGGCCAGGGCTACGGCATGGTCGTCACCGCCCTGATGGCCGGCGCCGACCCGGACGCCAAGAAGATCTTCGACGGCATGGTCAAGTACATGCTGGCCCACCCCTCCGTGCACAACTCCGACTTGCTGGCCGCCGAACAGGACGCGTCCTGCACGAGCGTCGACGGATCGGACTCGGCAACGGACGGCGATCTCGACGTGGCGTACGGCCTGCTACTCGCGGACAAGCAATGGGGCAGCGCGGGCACTTACGACTACAAGACTCTCGCCGTCAAACACATCAACGCCATCAAGGCGAACGAGATCAACACAAGCACACACCTGCTCAAGCTCGGCGACTGGTCCACCTCCGGCGACCAGTACTACTACATCACCCGCTCCTCGGACTGGATGATCGACCACTTCCGAGCCTTCAGGCGGGCCACCGGCGACACCGCCTGGGACACCGTCCGCACCGCCCACCAGAACCTGATTACCTCGCAGCAGACCAACTACGCCCCCACGACCGGTCTGTTGGCGGACTTCGTCGTCAGCACCAACACCACACCGAAACCCGCGAGCGGCCAGGTACTGGAGAGCCCCAACGACGGCGACTACGGCTGGAACGCCTGCCGCGACCCGTGGCGCATCGGCACCGACGCCGTCACCAGCGGCGACAGCTCCTCCCTCGCCTCCGCACGCAAGCTCAACTCCTGGATCAAGGCGAAGACCGGTGGCAATCCCGACACCATTCTCACCGGCTACCACCTCAACGGATCGGCATTCGACACCGGGCACGACATGGCGTTCACCGCGCCGTTCGTCGTGACCGCGCTCACCGATCCCGGATCCCAGGCGTGGCTCGACGCCCTGTGGAACAAACTCGCGGGCACAGCGATCAACTCTTCGCTGTACTACGGCGGCAGCGTCCAGCTCCAGTCGATGATCGTCGCATCCGGGAACTACTGGGTTCCCTGACGCACCCCCTAGGAGGCGCTGTAGCGGACTCAGGCCCGGTACAGCGCCTCGCTTGCCGGGCCGTCGGCATCGCGGCCCGCGACGGGAACGGGTGGGCGGAATGCCGCGGACCAGCGGGATGAGGGCCTGGCTGTCGTGGAGGTTGGCGGCGGAGATGCCGATGGACAGGGGCAGGCCCTGACGGTCCACGATGAGGATGCTGATCGGAAAATCGATGTGCGGCAGGGCAAGCGGCAGCATCCGGGCCGCTTGCGGACTGGATGACGGTGTCGGGGCGGTCAGGCTGATGCCGGGCTGAGCGCGACTTGGTGGCCGAGGGCTTGGAGCTGGCGGACGAGATCGCGGGTCTTGCGGGCGGGGTCGAGATGGCGGCGGTGCCAGTCGGCACCGAGCTCCTGGTAGGAGGCGTCCGGGTCGCCGATCAGGTGCCAGGCGATGACGAGTATCGAGCGGGCGACAGCGACCAGGGCTTTGGCGTGGCCGCGGCGTTTGACGATGCGGCGGTAGCGGGCGCCGAGGAAGGTATCGGTGCGGGCGGCGGCGTTGGCGGCCTCGTCGAGGGCGCCCTTGAGCCAGGGGTTGCCCTTCCCGGCCGGCCCCGAGGTGTTCTTCGCTCCGGACTGGATCGTGAGGGGGCACATCTTGGCCCACGAGACGAGGTGTTCCGGGGTGGGGAAGCGGCTCATGTCCGCGCCGATCTCGGCGAGGATGTTCTGCGCGATGGTCGGCCCGATCCCGGGAACGGCGTCCAGCTTCTGGGCCAGAGTCCGTGCACTGACCCCGGCGACTTCGTCCCTGGCGACTGTGCTGCCTGGTGGAGTGGTGATCTCCTCCAGCGTCCGAGTGATCAGACGGTCGAGTTCGCCGATCTGTGTGGTGAGGTGGTCGACGGTGGACAGCAGCACCCGCAGCAGCCGGGCGTGCGCCGGTCACCAGAGCCCCATGAGTTTGTAGGGCGGCCGCTGCAACGTGATGCGCAGGTTGGCGAACCTCGACTCGACGAAGGGCTCGGGCTGTACCGTCATTGCGCAGTGCTCGGCCGGGCAATTGCTGTACACGGGCTGCTTGTCGGGTGCCACCGGCCGAGTGGCTGTCTTCGCGGCCCGAGGTATCTGACCTGTGGTTCGGGAAGCTCAGTCCGAATCCGGTCGTGTTCAGCCAGGCAGGGGGACAGAATCACTGCCATGTCAGAAACCTCCTGGGTCGCCCTAGGCTCGATCGGCACCATCTTGGCGTTCGGCGTCGTCGCATGGCAGGGATACCTCACCCGTCAAACACTTAAGGTCAGCCAGCTCATGACCGTCGACGCCATCCGCAGCCGACTCGACTCGCAAGCCCCGAAAGTCACCCTCAAACTCAGTCCCCCTCCATGGGAGCCGCTCGCGGCAACCAACATGGGGATGCCGATCAACCCCTGGCCGACAGGACATACCTGGCACTTCCCTGCAGAGCAGGAGGGCTCCAACCGCGTCGTCCTGCAGCAGATCCTGGTCCTGGAGAACCTCAGCGACCGGCGTGTGCAGGCCCGATTCGATGGGGACCTGGTCGTGGCCGATGCAGACCGGCGGCCTGCTGCGGCCGGCGTCATCCTCCTGGAGCCCGGCGAGGTGAGCCGAGACGTTTACCTGCAGCGCGAGTTCACCATCAAGGAGCTCTCGGAGAACTACACAGCGAAGCAAGTCGGCCAGGAGCTGCCGCACAGGGTGGTCGGTACGGTGACTGTGGAGGACGACCGGGACAACGGCTGCACGGACCGCTGGGACTTGGTGCTGACCGGCTGCCCGGTCGAACCGGTACCGGACCGGGAGGGCCTGTGGATGATCGCGCCCTTCCACCTGACTGAGGGCTCCGGACTGCGCACTTTGACGTACAGCCTGCTACCGTCGCGTCAGCGCATCCACTGGATCTCACGGACAAGGGGGATCCAGCTTCCCTCTCCGGAAACCGCATGATCCCGGGAGATGAGTGGGCTTCTACGATGGGGGCGTGAATCTCGACGGCCTCGCGGTCTCAACTCAGTTCCGCAATAACGGAATTACTTTTGAAGAGTTCCGCTCGAATCCCGTGATCGCATCACTCCATTGGCCCGACGATGTCTTCGAGCAGTTCCTCTACGACCACGGCGACTACGGACACTTCATGCGTGACTACAAGAGCGTCGACTTGCGCCGGGTCGTGTGGGGGATTGAAGAGATTGGTGCCGAAGAACTGAGCGAGATGCCGACCGGCGCATCGGAAACCGGCTGCACCGAGGAGTACGCCGCCAATCCGGATCACTGGCTCGGTGTCCGCCGCCCGGAGATCACCCGGCACCACGACCCAGCCGGACCATCAGCGCCCCGCACTCCTCCACCAGCCTGCGCTCCAGCACACTCCTCACCACAGCACCGGCTCCCTGAATAGGCCGGCCGCGGCCGTTCCTGGATAACGGCATATCGACGAGTTCGGGGGCTCACGCTCGATCTGGTCCTTAACGCTCTTGAGGTTCATCGGTCCCGGCTCCCGCCACGACAGCGCGAAGTCGCTTCTTGTCGATGCTGGTACCAGCAGGCGTCGATCTCACGTCCGTCGCCCAGCGTGAAGCGCGGCGGTCCCGACACAGGAGTAAAGCCGGCTGCCTCGAGTGCTTCTCGAGAGGCCTTGTTCGTAGGTTCCGCGCCCGCGCGTACGACGTTCAAGCCCAGATGCCGGTGACCGAGCTGAACGGCCGCACGGAACAGTTCGATGCCCAGTCCCTGCCGACGGTAGGCCGGGGCCAGCCAGCCGCCGATCTCGCCGGATTCCAGGTTGATGCTCGTCGCGCCCGCATACCGGCCGTCGGCCCTGTGCACGGCGGTCAGCTGAACGAAGCGATCGGAGCCGAGCTCGAGCTTCCTCATCATCTTCAAGCGGTCGCGCGCCTCGAACCCTGATAGGTCGTCATCCGCGCGCATGGACAAGAACAACTCTCGCGTGTCCTCGTTCTGCACGAGCTCGTCGCTTCTGGACCCCAGCCAGCGCTGCGCCTCGGCGTCAGATCCCGCTGCGGCAGAAGCCATGAAATCCAGGGCAATGAGCGGCGTGTAGAGCAGCAACCGCTCGCTGCGCAACACGTGCCGGCCCGCACCGCACTTCCCGCGTACAGGTGGGTGAAGCGGTTCCGCAGACCGGCGAAACAGTGGTTTCCACATCATGCCCCACCCCCGGAAGAAGACCGCTGACCTGCTACTCCAGCACAGCGCGATGGCCGAATATAGCTCGTGCCTGCAGACACCTGTGAGCCTGGGTGTCGGCGCTGAGTGAAGATGGAAAGAGCTCAATACCGACGGCGACGTGCGGATGGTGTGGCGCGTACGTAGCCATGATTGCGGTTGACCTCGCTGTGAGTGCCACCGGCAGCAGAACTTTCCTCAGCACCGCGCCCCCGGCTCGACGCCCCCGGATCGGGACGCTCAGCTGGCGCATGTATGCCTGCCCGTCCTGCCAATCAGCAAGCCTTGCGTTGATGGCGGTGGAAAATGGATAGAACGGAGAGGAAGAAGTCCGGCGGTGGGCACCCGACAAACCACCGGTGAAGGCGTACCCCGACAGCGTGCCTATGACTATTGTCGCAGCCGCTGCTGAGGCCCACAGCTCACTTCGGGTGGGCAACATCCAGGCCGCTGTCCTTATGGCCAGGACGAACGTGGAGGCGACGGCCAAGGCGAAGGGGATTACGGCAGGCAACCTCGTCGCGAAGATCGATACTCTCTACGCTCAGCACCTGATTTACGAGCACATCCAGGATGCCGCACACGAAGTTCGGTTCGCAGGCAACGACGCAGCCCACGGCGACCTTGTCGACGATCCGATCAGCGCTGAAGAAGCGGAGTCGATTGTCGAACCGATGGACATGCTGATCGAAGGAGTTTTCATCGCTCCAACGAAGACAGCAACCCAGGCCGCCGCCCAGCTGGCCCGAAAGAACACCGGCACAGCAAGCGTCAACGGCACTACAGCGGACAGTTCCTAAGCGACCCGGTAGCCAATCAGTGTGTCCATCGTCCGTCGGATCCGGTTCGCCGAACGGGGACAGCACCGCTGCGGCCTTTGCCCAGGCCACGCCCAGCGCAGCGAGGCGGCCTGCTGCTCCGCGCTGAGCTTGTCGCGCCGGGTTTTGGTGTTGGAGACCCATACGCCGAGCTTCACGGCCAGCGGTTCCGCCTCGGGCCCAAGCCGGGCCTGGCGAAGCTGGAGTGCGTCCAGTCGATGCTGTGGGCGGTGGAGCTGATGGAGAAGGGCCTGAACCCGACCCGCCACATCAAGAGCGGCGACGCCGTCCTGAACGGCGGGGAGTAGATGGTGGAGGAGATCGACGACGCGATCGAGCAGGCCAACCGCGAGACGTTCACCAAGGATCCGCCCAAGACGTTGAAGGACCAGATCGAGTTCCAGCTCAAGCAGTTCGGCAACGCGAAGGCGGTCGCGGCACAGCTCGGGATCACCGCCGACTCCGTGAACAGGTACTGGCGCGGCGCCCGCAAGCACGCCCGCGCTGACGTCGCCGCGAAGATTGACGACGCGGTACGGCAGCGGTGACAACCGCTGGTGCGCAAGCGCCGGCAGAAGAAGGCGGCCACCACGGGCAGGATCACGGTAGAGACGAGGGCCCAGTTCGGCTACACCGCGCCGGTCGGCACGACAGATGGTTCCGACGACTACCCGTGCACCTTCCCCCGAAGCACGCATAGCGCCTCTTCGACGCCCGCGACGCGGGGGCCAGCGACCAGCAGATGCGCCAAATCGTCGCTGAAAGATTTAAGGAAGTAAATTTCCAGGACAGCGGCGGGCGCGCTATGGGGCTGCAGGACGTGGAAAACAACGACATCGACTACCTCGATCTGGATTACTGACTAGGAGCGAAAGCATGACCGCTGAATTTCCGCTGCCCGAGCCGGTGCTCACCGATGCCATCGCCGCGGAGATCCTCAACCACCCCGGCTTCGTCACCGCCGATGCGGACTCGCCGCGCAAGGACACCATCAAGTCCCGCAACCAGGTGCACCACCACCTGGTCCCGGACGCCGACCGCAGCAACACCCTCACCCCGAAAGACCTGTCCACCCCGGCCGTCGACGTAGCCCTCGCCGCCGACAAGCTGCTCGCCAGCGACCCAAGCGACTCAGAGCGCGCCATGGCCGAACTCCTCAACTACGTGGCCGCCACCTGGGACAAACAGGACCTGCCCCTGCGCGAGCGCGTCCAGGCCGTCGCCCGCACCCTGCGCACCCAGTAGGAGGGGATCCGTCCATGCCTGCACCCACGGCCACCCGGCGCGCGTACCGTAAAAGGAGGAACCGCGGGGAGGACCAGATGAGCGCGCAGCTCGACCACGCCCCCGTCACGCCGTACACCCCCGCGCCCGGGGCACCGGCCGAACTCCTCGCCCAGCTGCGTGCCGACAAGCGCGCCGACACCTGGGTGCCGGCCTTCGAGCGGGAGTGGGCGGCCGCCCTCGAGAAATCGCAGCGCACGTTCTCCCTCGCCGGGCTGTACGAGGTCGTCCAGGACTGGCAGGGCCGTCTCGCCTCCGCCCCGGCTGTCGACGCGTTCGTCGCCTCCGGCTACGACGACAGCAAGTTCATCGATATGGCGGAGTTCCGCGAGCGGCGCCGGTGACCGAGCAGCCGTACGCGGTTTACTTCTCCGCCCCGGCCGCGAAGGTCCTCGACACCCTGCCCGAGCAGGTCGAAGACATGGTGTGGGACGTCCTGGACGCCACCGCAGCCGATCCGTGGGGCTTTGAGCAGTGGAACACGGAGGACCCCGAGGGCGAGAACGTCCGACACGCCTCCGTCGGCCAGTTCTCCCTCACCTACTGGGTGAACCGGCGCCTGTCCGTCCTCACCATCACCTGGCTCAGATAGCCGCCCGTGCAGGCGCCCCGACTCCGGCATCACAACTGCCGGGGTCAGCTTTTCCGATCGTAACCATGGCCGTACCCACCGGTTGCCACCCGGGCTCGGGCAGCAACCGGTAGTCACCAGTTGCCGCGGAGCCGTTCGGCACCGAGCTGAGCCCCGCGCCGGCACTCCGGCAGGCCCTCCACCCGGTGCGGCCTTATCGCCTTTCACCCAGTAGAACCCGCACAGCGCCGTGTTCGAGTAGAGATCCACCTGATCATCCTCTCAGGCGTGCGCGCCGTGGCCCGGCACCATCCAGGTGAACGTCGCCTCCCCGTCGTACACCGGTTCGTTCTTGGTGCAGCGCATCCGCAGATCAGCCCCCATACAGTGCTTTCCGTACCGGATCTGCGAGCTGGCATCATCCGCGTCCGCGAGGCGCTCGCAGGACAGGTCGTAGCCCCTCATGTGTTCCCACGAGCACGGCTTCTGCTCGCACATCAGTGAGCGGAACATCAACAGCAGCCGCGCCAGGTCGTGCTGATCGACCCGGCCCGTCTGCGTCTTTATCCAACGCCATCGCCGCGTCCCTCTCCGCCCACCACTCATAGACCACCTAGGGCGTGTATCGAGTTGTGATCAATCTGCGGGGTTCGCTCTCGCGGCGGGGTCTGGTCCGGTAGACCTTCTTGTGTGACGCGAGGGCAACTGACGGACGCAGAGTGGGAGTTCATCGGGCCGTACCTGCCGATCGGCGAGTACGGCCCGTACCCCGAGCGGCTGCGGCAGCAGTTCGAGGGTGTGATCTGGCGGTTTCGGACCAGCGGGCAGTGGCGGGAGATGCCACAGGAGTTCGGCGCCTGGTCGACCGTGCACAACCGCTTCCGGCAGTGGCGTGACGCCGGCGTCTTCGAGGCCCTGCTGGAGGGCCTGATCGCGGAAGCGGCGAAGCGGGGCGAGGTGGACCTGTCCCTGGTCAGTATCGACTCCACCACCGTGCGGGGACACCACGATGCCGCCGGGATGCACCTGGGCGAGGACGTCGTCACCGCCCTGGAGAAGGCGGCTGCCGAGGAGGAGAAGGCCAGGTCAAAGGGGGCAGCCTCGAAGAACAAAGCGGGCAGGACGCCGATCCCGAAAGGCAGGAGCGGCGACGCGTCCGGCGTCGGCGAAGAGTCCGCCTGAAGGCCGCTCTCCTGGGACGTTCCAGGGGCGGGCAGACCAGCAAGGTCCATCTGGCCGCCGACCGCAAGTGCCGCCCGCTGGCGTTCGTGCTGACCGCGGGCCAGGCTGCGGACAGTCCACAGTTCATCCCGGTGCTCAGGAAGTTACGGGTCCGCGGCCCCGCCGGCCGCCCCCGCACCCGGCCGGACGCGGTTGCCGGGGACAAGGCCTATTCGTCCCGCGGCAACCGGGCCCACCTGCGCAAGCGCGGCATCAAGGCAGTGATCCCGGAGAAGAGGGACCAGGCCTCCAACCGGAAGAAGAAGGGGTCCAGGGGCGGTCGGCCCGTCAGCCACGACGCCGCCCTCTACAAGGAGAGGAACACCGTCGAGCGCCTGATCAACAAGCTCAAGGCCTGGCGAGGCATCGCCACCCGATACGACAAGACCCCGGACAGCTACCTGGCCGGCCTCCACCTCCGAGCCTCGATGATCTGGATCAAAGACCTCACCCGAACCACCAATTGATCACGACTCGATACGCGCCCTAGTGCCCGAGTTGGGTGACACCTCGAGCTACCAAGAGGCCCTGTTCCCATGCCCGCGGCCAGCAGCGATCACCGATCGAGACTCCCGTGCGACGAACACCTCTCAAGGCCGGAAAGACAACAGCTACTTATTGGCAAGGTGACAGTTGCGCCCTATTAACCGGACCCGGGAATCGACCCCGCTGCGCGAAACCCCGCCGATCGCCACACCTCCAGGCCATGGCCCCTGATACACGCTTCCGGCTGATGAAGGCGTGTCGGCTGCGTCCGAGGAAGTGGTGTACGGATTCGACCTTACTCAGGGATTCGCTCCGGCATCGAGATGGTGGCGCTGGAGATGTGACGATGGTCCGGGCATCGAGTCAGCGGTCGTGCTGTGATCGCGTCCGGTGGCTCATAGGACCGGGGAAGTGCTTTGGGGGCCTGATGAGTGATGTATTCGTGGGGCGTGCCGACGAGCAGAGGCGGTTGCGACAGCTGTTGGGTCAGTTGGACGGGCCGGGCCCCGACGAGGGTCATGTGGTGCTGGTCCGCGGTCAGGGCGGGGTGGGCAAGAGCACGCTGCTTGCCCGGATGCGGGAGATCGTGGCGGAGGAGCGTCCGAGGCGTGGTTGGCGGCGTGGTCGGTTAACAACGGTGTTCTTGGACTGGGGCGAGGATCCGTTGCGTTCGGTGGCTGCCACGTCGGCCGATGGGCTGGAAGTGTGGCGGTTGCTGGCCGCAGTGGAGGCGGCGCTTGGGGAAGTGTGCGGGACGACGGCGGAACGGGCTTTCGACGATTTTCGCCGGCAGGCGTCGCAGCTGCCCGAGTTGGTGGAACGGGCTAAGAAGCTGACGGTGTTGGACGAGCAGGGCGGTGTCCGGCCGGTGCTCGACGCGAAGGATGCGCAGGCGTTGGTTGCGGATCTGGGGGCTCTGGGACTGACCGGGGTCGGTGTCCCGGTCGGGCAGAAGTCCGTGGCGAAGGTGGTGGCGGGGGCGTTCGCGGCTGGGTCGGTGGCGCGTCGACTGCGGCACGGGAGCGTGGATGCCCAGTTGTTCCGGCAGTTGGTGGATGCCAAGTCGGAGTTGGTGCTGGCCTTCGGGAGGGGCGTGCGGGCGCTGGCCGGGCGGTGGCCGGTTGTGGTCGTCATGGACACCTGTGAGCTGCTGGGTCCCACGCTGCTGGAGTTGCGTCAGATTGTGGCCCGCAGCGGTGCGCGCAGCGTGTGGGTGCTGGGGACGCGTCTGGAGGACGGACAGCAGCGAGCCGAGGACAGCGTGGCGGAGCGGTTGCTGCGAGGCATTCCCGACACCCGGCTGCACGACATGCCCTTGCTGGTGTTCGACGACGGCAGTGCCGCCGCCTATCTGTCCGCACGTCGGCCCGAGCTGTCTTCCCAGGAGATCGATCGGGCGGTCGGCTTCAGCCGGGGGCTGCCTTTGGCACTGGCTCTGGTGGTGCAAGCGCTGGAGGACGGCATGGAGATCGAGGAGGTCTGTGAGCGGCCGAGCGATGATCACGGTCTTCCTTCCGATATCGTGCAGAAGCTGGCATTGCGCTACCTCACCCACACCGCCAGTGTTCCCGCGCTGGCCGGTGACCGTGCCAGGCTGAGTGCTCTGGCTCTGGCCCGGCACAGCGACCCCGATGTGCTCGCCGTCTTGTGGGACGTGCCGGTCGGTGACGTCCGTGCGGTGACGGATCGGCTGACTGCCCGCCACGACTTCATGAGCAGTCACCACCGTGTGCTGCACGACGATGTCCGGGGCGCCATCCTCAACCTGTTGCTCCGCGAGGATGAACGTGCAGCCGTCCGGGAGGCCAATCAGCGGGCCGCCGACTTCCTGCGTGGACGCGCAGCTCGTGCGGGACACCGGTCCGTCGATGAACAGCTCACCGACGAACAGTGGCGGCGGGACATCTCCGCGCTGGTCTGGCACGCCCTGTGGGCCGACCCCCGCGCCGGAACGGCTCTGCTGTTACAGCTGCTGCCCTGGGCCGAACCCGTCCCCGACCTGCGCGACCAGCTCATCCAGCACGCCCAGTTCTTCGCACCGACCTGTCTCCCGGACGACCGCACCACCCTCACCGCGCTACAGGCCTTCAGTGACATCTACTGGTGGCGTGTGTCGGATGTGGGAGAGCGCGAACACTGTGAGGCCCGCCAGCGTGTGCTGACCGCCTGCACGACTGTTCCTGCGGATATCGCCGCACAGCCCCCGGTCGACCTCTACCGCAGTCTGTGGGCGGCAGCCACCGCGCCGGCAGGCGGGCTGCCACTGGCCGCCGCTGTGGCCTTTCTGCAGACGGCCTCACACCACACTCTGGCTCCAGACACGGCCACCGCTCGCCGCATCGCCAGCCTGGCCTCCGACCTGACCCGCGGGTGGCGCGCCATGCGCGGCATGAGCAGCACGGAGCAACAGGACGAACTCCGTCTCCACCAGATCATCGTCCGCCACGACCCCACCAACAGCAGCGCCCACAACAACCTCGGCAACTGCTTCGCCGGAGCCGGTCGGTGGGCCGAAGCCGAAGAAGCCTTCCGCCAAGCCCTCCGCCACGACCCCACCAACAGCAGCGCCCACAACAACCTCGGTAACTGCCTTTTCGAGACTGGCCGGCTGACCGAAGCAGAAGACGCCTACCGCCAAGCGCTCCGCCACGACCCCACCAACAGCAGCGCCCACAACGGCCTGGGTTTCTGCCACGCCAAGGCAGGCCGGCTGACCGAAGCCGAAGAAGCCTTCCGCCAAGCCCTCCACCACGACCCCACCAACAGCAGCGCCCACGGCAGTCTCGGGTATGTGTCGTGGCTGCAACTGGACGTAGCAGCTGCGGAAGCTTCGTACCGGTCGGCGCTGCGTACAGATCCAACGCATTCGAACGCAGGCTTCCGTCTGGGTCTGCTTCTGCTTGACGCGGGGCGGACAGACGAGGCACGTACAGTCCTGGAAAGCGCACGCCCGGGCGAGGTACCCAGAGAGCTGCTCTTGGCCGCCGCCGTGCACCCTGTGGAACCGGCTCGCGTTTCCTCCTGTCTGCAGGCTGCACTCGCGGCATGCGAGCGCGGCCCCGGCAGCGTCAGCACGATGCGGATCGTCACCCCGTTCATGCACGCCGAGGAGAAGGCACTGACCCTGGCTGCGGCAGGGCGGGGCGCGCAGGGCGCTATGGGCCTGAGATCGGCATCGGAAGCACGCTTGGCTGGTGAGGTGTTCGAAAGGCCCTGGTACGACCAGCTCACTGCTGTGACTGATGCTGTCCAGCTGGAACCGGTCCTGCAGGTATGGCGGGAGATCATCGCATCCGACCCGCATGCTTGCGGCCCCTGGGGACCCCCGTCATCCCCTGACACGGGCTCGCAACCCGGCGAGCAGTCATTCCAGAGGTGACCAGGCTCTGTCGCGCTATCAGCCTTGGTTGAAGCCGTGTCCTGGCAATCAGCCCGTTCTCTTCGCCCCCAGCGTCTCCTCCAGACCGAGGCCATAGCTTCCCCGCTCCACTTCAGCGTCGCGCCACCCACCGTTGCCCACCCGCTAGCCCAGCTGAAGCAAAAGAGGATTCAAAGCCTCGGGGACCGTCGCCCGCAGTTCCCTCACCAAGGCGCGCACGACCGCTGTCGCGGCCAGTTCGGTGGTGGTGACATAGCCGACCCGGCGCGTCGGGCGGTCGACGCCGAGGTCGGTGATCCCGACCGAGTCCGCCGCCCCGGCCAGGGAGAGCGCCGGCATGATCGCCATTCCGTGACCCGCGCTCACCAAGGAGAGCACCGCTCCGTCGTCCTCGGCCTCGACGGTCGCCTTCGGGATCCAGTCCTGTGCCGCCCACCAGTCGCGGGTGTACGAGCCGCAGTTCTCGGCCCAGTCGACCAGCGGCAGCGAGCGCGGAGCGGTGTGACCCGCCGGATGCACCAGGGAGTACGGCTCTTCGAGGAGTCCGCCCGTCACCAGACCCGGCGGCAGCGGCGCGGAACCGCCCAGCGTGGCGATGGCCATGTCGGCCTTCCCGTCGGCCACTTCGCCCGCCGTGCCGCATCCCACCTCTCGTACGATCCGCACCCGGGGCTCGATCCCGGGATGCCGGGCGCGCAGCCGCTCGAGGACGGGCGGCAGCAGGTGCAGTGCCGCGCTGCGGAAGGCCGCGATCCGCAGCGGCCCCTGCGCCGCGCCGGACCGGGCCGCGCCACGTGCCTCGACGGTCAGGACGTCCAGCAGGCGCAGGACGCGGCGGGCGTGCGCCACGGCCTTGTCTCCGGCGAGCGTGGGGCGGGCGCCGGTGCGGCCGCGGTCGAAGAGCACGGCCCCGATCTTGCGTTCGCTGCCCCGTACCGAGTGGGAGACCGCGGACTGGGTCAGGCCGAGTGCCTCGGCCGCGGCCGAGAAGGCGCCGGCGTCCGCGACCGCCACCAGGACGCGCAGTTCCTGCGGGGCGAGGTCGGAGTCGGTCGTGCGGGCCACGGGGCGCTCACCTCACGGTATGAGAACTGCTCATGGAACGGTGTGTCGCATGAGCCCAACCGGCTGACCGGACGACGCATTCCCGCTCTACGGTCCGGACATGACCGAGACCGCGCTCACCGTGCACCAGACCGCCCGCCCCCACGGCTTCCCCACCGCCGACCACTTCGCCTTCACCAAGTCCCCACTGCCCGAACCCCCGGCCGGTAGCGCGCTCGTGGAGAACCTCTACTGGTCCGTGGACCCGTACCACCGCGAGATGATGGACGACCTGCCCGGCGGCTTCGCGCTCCGCGCTCCGCTGGAGGGCCGCACCCTCGGACGGGTCATCGCCTCACGCACGCCCCGGCTGGCCGAGGGCGAGATCGTGTTCCACCGCAAGGGCTGGCGCACGCACGCCACGCTCACGCCCGAGGAGACCCGCCGACTGCCCCGCTTCGACGGGGTGCCGCTGACCGTGTACCTGAGCACCCTCGGCGGCACCGGCCTGACCGCCTACGTGGGCCTCACCCGCATCGCCCGGCTCCAGGAGGGCGAGGACCTGTTCGTGTCGGCCGCCGCGGGCGGGGTCGGCACGGCGACCGGGCGGTTCGCCAGACTGCTCGGCGCCGGACGGCTCGTGGGCAGCGCGGGCTCGGCGGCGAAGGCCGCCCACCTCACGCGGGAGGTGGGCTACGACGCCGCCTTCGACTACCACGACGGGCCCGCCGCCGACCTGCTCGGCAAGGCCGCGCCGGACGGCATCGACGTGTTCGTCGACAACGTCGGCGGCGAGCAGCTGGCCGCGGCGGTGGGGGCGCTGCGTGAGTTCGGGCGTGGCGTCCGCGTCGGCACCATCAGCCAGTACAACATCCCCGGCGCGTCGTCGCCGCCCTTCGACTACGCGGACATCGTGGAGAAGAGCCTGCGCATGGAGGGCTTCCTGGTCCGCAACCACCTTGATCTGCAGGAGGAGTTGTACGAGTTCGCGGTGCCGCATCTGCAGAGCGACCGACTGGCCCTGGACGAGACGGTGGTCGACGGTTTCGAGCACATCGTGGAGGCGTTCCTGGGAATGCTGCGCGGCGAGAACACCGGCAAGATCATCGTGCGGGACCGCACGCAGACCCCGTCCGTCGATTGACCCCCGAGCTGGCTCGTAGGAGGCGGGATGCCAGCGGGCACCGATCGTCGTTCAGGGCCGCCGGCGCGGGGGCTCGTCGTCGGGGGTCCGGGCCGGCGAAGCGGAAGGGAACCGAGAGGTGGGCGGCGAGGGCGCGGCCGGCCCGTTCGGCGGCTACAGCCGCGGGACGACGCGGGTGGTGGTCGTCGTCCTCGCCGAGGTACCGCTTGGCCGTTGACCAGTGGACGGTGGCCATATGGACCTCTCCCACGGGGCCGGCGGAGATGGCCAGCACCCTCACGAACCAGTCGTGGACGATGTCACCGTTCCAGATCGCCTCGACCGCCACGACGCGGCCACCGCACCCGGCCGCCCGACAGGCCAGCGAATCCAGGTCGAGGAGGCTCTCCGGCCTGCGGGCGACCCGGTCTCCGTAGTGGAGGTAACGGTCGTTGGCGATCAGCTGAACACTGCCGACTCCTATGTCATGGGGAACGAGGCCGATCTCGGTGATGACCTTCACCGCTATGAGGAGGGAGTCCTGAAGGACGTACCCGTCGATCTCGTCTCGGATTCCGGTCAGCAGGCTCTTCCACCACTCGGTCCTGGCCGCCTCGTTCATGCCCATCGAGAGCCCCCCGTCGGCTTGGCGGCCCCAGGAATCGAGGCTTCGCGCCACTTTATGTCGTCGGACCAGCACCGTCCACGACTGCTGTCGCGCAGCGATTCGTCCGGCACATCGCGCTCACCGGATTTCTCCGAGGACGCCTTGGCCTTCAGGCCGAGGAGGAATCGGATTCCTGCAGAGCAGGCCGAGGGGCAGCGGGGGCGATTCGGTGCCTGTTGCAGCGGCGCGGTGTTCGCCCCCGATGCCCCGTGGAGGATCTCGGAGTTGAGCGGTCGTCGGCCGGTCTTGGCGCGGGTTGTGAGTCGAGCATGGGATGCGGTGGGCAGGAGGAGGATGCGGGCTTTTTCATGATTCGTGTCTCCTGGCATGGTGGTGCGGTGGCAGCATGACGCCATGACGACCGTGGATGGTGTGGGGGAGATTGGGCTTGCCCGGTACACCTACCGTCTTCGTGTGTCGTCGACCGCGCTGGCCCGGCTGGATGCGGAGTGGGCGCGTTGTCGGTGGGTGTGGAACGAGTGCGTGGCCGTGTCCCGCAAGATCCACGGCCTGAACCGGGATGCCGTCGAGAAGATGACGTGCGGTCCGGCGCAGCTGGATCGGATGCTGACAAAGGCCCGCAGCGCGATGGCGTGGTTGCGTGAGGGCAGTTCGGTGCCCCAGCAGCAGACGGTCCGGGACTTCGCCAAGGCCCGGGCGAAGGCCCTCGCGGACGTCAAGGCGGGATTGCCGGTGCGGCGGCGGGCCGGGATGCCGCGGATCAAGCGCAAGCGTGAGGCGCCGGTGTCGCTGAACTACACCCGGCGCGGCTTCCGGCTCAAGGACGGCCGCCTGCACCTGGCCGGCGACATCGCCTTGACCGTGGTGTGGTCCCGCGACCTGCCCGCTGCCCCGACCTCGGTGCGCGTGTACCAGGACAGTCTTGGCCACTGGTACGCCTCCTTCGTCGTGGAGACTTGCATCGAGCCATTGCCAGCCACCGAGCGCGTGATCGGCATCGACTGGGGCGTGAAGGAGACCGCCACCACCACCTCCGACGCCCACGACCTGCCCCACCCGCAGCACGGCAGGACCGCCGCGCAGCGCCTGGCCCGCTACCAGCGGATGATGGCCCGCCGCAAGCCGAAGAAGGGACAGGCCGCGTCCAGGGGCTACCGCGAGGCCCAGCAGCAGGCGGCGAAGCTGCACAAGAAGGTGGTCCGGCAGCGGCAGGACACCGCCCGTAAGTGGGCCAAGAAAGTGGTGAGCGACCACGATGCCGTCGCGGTCGAGGACTTCCGGCCGAAGTTCCTGGCGAAGACCACGATGGCTCGCAAGGCCGCCGACGCCGCGATCGGTGCCACGAAGAATGCCCTGATCGAGATGGGCCGCAAGCACGGGCGGGACGTCCGCCTCGTACACCCAGCACACACCACCATGGACTGCGCACGGTGCGGAGCGAGAACCAAGCACGCACTTCCGCTGTCGGAACGTACCTACACCTGCACCGCGTGCGGATTCGTGTCCCCCAGGGACAAGAACTCCGCCCGCGTGATGCTTGTCCGGGCTGGTCTCACCCCGGCTGGTGTCGAGGGCACAAGACCTCCGGGAGCGCTGCTCCCGGAGGCAGCCTGAGCCAGGAATCCCCTCCCTTCAGGGAGAGGAGGATGTCAAAGAGCCTGCTCGGCCACCGGCCGGGCGGTGTCCCGGGTGGCTCCCCCGCGCCCGGCCAGAGCGGACAGGGACAGGGCGCCGGGTCCGAAGAAGACCAGGAGCAGGAATCCCCAGCAGAACAGCGCGGGCGACAGGCCGCCGTTCTGCAAGGGGAAGAGGCCGTTCTTCTGGTGCTCGGTGAAGTAGGCGAAGGCCATGGCCCCCGAGCTGAGGAACGCGGCGCTGCGTGTCGCGGCCCCCAGGAGTACGAGAACGCCGCAGACCAGTTCGATGACCCCGGCGTACCAGAACGGCCAGTCGCCCACGGGGCTGCTCCGCCTCCCCAGTATCCCGAAGATCGTGGCAGCGCCCTCGCTGGCGAAGAGCAGGCCGAGGACGATACGGAACAGGCCGAGGACGAGGGGCTGGTGGCTCGACAGCCGGTCGCTCAGGCGTGCGGCGCTCATGGGTGCGTACTCCTTGGATCGGTCGGGTGCGTACCCGGGTGGTGGCATGTTGGGTCGGGCCTTGTGGTGGAGGCCGTGCCTCTCCCTCTACGTACGCGCAGGATCATCGGTTCAGCGCGACATCCTGGTGTTTGCCACCTCGGCCCGGCAATCCCCGGGACGATCCGTTCTGCCGCGTCCCGCACGGCGGATGGGGATGACGTGCCGTCCGCGACCGGGGAAGGACCGCGGCCCGGGCACGCGGGTCGCGTGTCCGGGCCGTGCGGTTCGGCGGCGCCGCGGTCGCCCGCGGGGTCGGTTCCGGGTCAGGCGGACAGCGCCTGGTGGAGGGCGTCGAGACCGTCGCGGTAGATGCCGGCGAACAGGTTCTCGGCCTCGGCGTCGGTGACGCCGTCGGGGGTGAAGCGGCCGGACCACTGGACCTCGGCGACGTCGTCCCGGCCGGCGACCGGGTGGACGCGGAGGGTGGAGAGGTAACCCGTGACCGGGAACGGAGCCTCGAGGATGGCGTAGCTGTAGTGGCGGCCGGCCTCGTCGAAGGAGACCAGACGCTCGACGATGGCGTCGCCGTCCGGGTTGGTCAGGCGGCGGACCCGGCCGCCTTCGAGCGCGGTGCTCTCGGGGATGTAGGGGAGCCAGTCGGGGAGGGCGTCGAAGCCGCCGATGAGGTCCCAGACCTGCTGGGGGGAGGCGGGGACGACACGGGAGACGGAGGTGGAGGCCATGGTCTTCTTTCCTGGGAAGCGGTGGGGGGAGGGCGGTGGGGGGGAGATCAGGCGTTGTTCGGGAGCGGGGCGGCCGGGCTGACCAGGCCGGCGGCGCGGAGGTCGGTCCAGAACGCGGCCGGGACGGTCTCGTTCAGGGCCGCGGTGTCCTCGGCGATACGGCCGGGGCGGGTGGCACCGGGGATGACGGCGGCGGCCGCGGGGTGGGCGAGGGAGAACTGCAGCGCGGCGGCCTTGATGCTCACGCCGTGCTTCTCCGCCAGGGCCTTCAGCCTGCCGACCCGCTCGACGATCTCGGCCGGGGCCTGCTGGTACTCGAAGTGGGTGCCGCCGGCGAGGATGCCGGAGCTGTAGGGGCCGCCGACGACCATGTCGACGCCCTGCTCCTGGGCCATCGGCAGGAGGCGCTGGAGGGCGTGGTCGTGGTCGAGGAGGGTGTAGCGGCCGGCGAGGAGGAAGCCGTCGGGACGGGGCTCGTCGAGGGCGAGGGTCAGCTCGATGGGCTCGGTGCGGTTGACGCCGAGGCCCCAGGCCTTGATGACGCCCTCCTCGCGCAGGCGGGACAGGACGCGGAAGGCGCCGGTGCGGGCTTCCTCGAACTTCTGGAGCCACAGGTCGCCGTGGAAGTCCTGGGCGATGTCGTGGACCCAGACGATGTCGAGGCGGTCGGTGCCGAGGCGCTTGAGGCTGTCCTCGATGGAGCGCTCGGTGGCCTCGGCGGTCCACTCGTGGACGATCCTGTTCGGGTTGCCGTGCTCGAACAGGCCACCCTTCTCGCCGAGGTCGCGGGTGGCGGTCTCGTGTTCGTCGAGGATGACCCGGCCGACCTTCGTGGACAGGACGTAGGAGTCGCGGGGCTCGGCCGCCAGGACCTCGCCGAGGCGGGTCTCGGCGAGGCCGGCGCCGTAGAAGGGGGCGGTGTCGTAGAAGCGGATGCCGTGGTCCCAGGCCGCTTCGACGGTGGCGCGGGCCTCTTCGTCGGGGATCGCGCGGAACATGTTGCCGAGCGGGGCGGTACCGAAGCCGAGGCGGCCGGGAAGGATCTTCTTGAGCGACATGACAGTGCCTTCATTCGTGTGTGGGGGTGTTCCCGTGCGGGTGGCACGAGAGGCGCAGTTGTTTACAGGAGTGCCTTGCATGCAAAAACAATACTTGCATACGCGGGCTATTGCAAGCGAGGGCTTTCTGGCTGGACCGTCCGCGCCGCCGGCGTGCGGAAATGCGGCAGCACGTCCTCCGCGAGCTCCTGCAGCAACTCGTTCACGGGCCTGTCGTTGGGCCGCAGGTTGAACGACACATGGGCGACTCCGAGTGCGCTCGCCGGGGCTCCTTCGTGGATACTCCCGGCTTCAGCTGGGAGAAGGAAACGAAGCTCCTGCGGAGCAGGGCAGGGAAAGCCGGTTCGCCCCTGGGCGGAACGGTGTTGTCAGTGACGGCCAGTATGTTGGCCACGTGCATCTGAGGTATTCTTTCCGGCTCGAGCCGACGCCGGGTCAGCGCATTGCGCTGGCTCGTACGTTCGGCTGTGCCCGGGTGGTCTACAACGATGCGCTGGCCGCCAGGAAGGCCGCTTATGCGGTGGACAAGTCGCATGTCGCGACGGGTGTTCTGGCGCGACGGGTGATCACGGAGGCGAAGCGGACGCCCGAGCGGGCGTGGCTGGCCGAGGTGTCCGTGGACGCTTTGCAGTCTTCCTTGCGGGATCTTGATGCAGCGTATGCGAACTTTTTCGCGTCGGTGTCGGGAAAGCGGCGTGGTCGCCGTGCGGGCCTGCCCCGGTTCAAGTCGAAGCGGGAGATGCGGCAGTCGGTCCGGTTCTCGAAGAACGGGTTCCGGCTGCGGGACAACGGCCGTTTGAACCTCGCGAAGATCGGTGACGTGCGGGTGCGCTGGTCGCGTCCGCTGCCGTCGGCTCCGTCGTCGGTGACCGTGATCAAGGATCCGTCGGGCCGGTACTTCGCGAGTTTCGTCGTGGAGGTCGAGCCCGAGCCGCTCGCGCCCGTCACGTCCGAGGTCGGCATCGATCTTGGCCTGACCCACTACGCCGTTCTCTCCGACGGCAAGGTGATCGACAATCCGCGCTTCCTGTGCCGCGCCGAGCGGAGGCTGAGGAAGGCGCAGCAGACCTTGAGCCGCAAGGTGAAGGGGTCCGCGAACCGGGCCAAGGCCCGCATCCGCGTCGCCCGTGCTCACGCACGGGTGGCCGACGCGCGCAGAGACTGGTGTCACCAGATTGCTTCGGGGCTGGTCCGTGATAACCAAGCGGTTTACCTCGAAGACCTGGCGGTCTCCGGCCTCGCGCGCACCCGCATGGCCAAGTCCGTCCACGATGCCGCGTGGGGCACGTTCCGCCGCGTGCTGGAGGACAAGGCCGCACGAGCCGGCCGTCACGTCGGTGTCGTCTCCCGCTGGCTGCCGTCGTCGCAGACGTGTTCGGTGTGCTGGGTCGTGGACGGGAAGAAGCCGCTGCACGTACGCGCCTGGCGGTGCAGCGGCTGCGGTACTGAGCATGATCGTGACCTCAATGCGTCGCGTGTGATCCTCGCCGCCGGGCAGGCGGAGAGGCTAAACGCCCCTGGAGGGCCGGTCAGCCCTGGCGCGGAAAACCCGTGTCAGGCACGGCTCGTTGAACGGGGAACCCATCCGAAGCCCCGGCCGGTGACCACCGGCAGGCAGGCGGGAATCCCCGTCCTTTAGGGCGGGGAGGATGTCAAGTGCTCCAGATGGTCGACCAAGGCCCGGTTTCCTGTGCTGAGGCCGAGCCGGATGGGACGCGGTGCGGCGCCCGGGTCCTCGCACAGGTTCAGCACCATCGGCGCGAGGTACGGATTGCCACCGTCCCCGTGAGCCGCCACCATTCCCACGCCTTCACTCTCAACGCGCCCAGGTCACGCGGGGAGTCGAGGGAAGCCTCGGCGTGGTCGGCGATCTACTCAGCGGTCTGCTGCGCGCCTCCGACGACCACGATCCACGGTGGCGGCGGCCTTGGCGACGAGCAGGGGCTCGCGCAGGGGCAGCACCACCGCGGCGGTGCCGAGGACGACGTGGTCGGTGACGGCGGCCAGATGGCCGAGGTGGGTGAAGGTCTCGAAGACCGATCCGGCGTCGCCGAAGTGGGCGGGGTCGTGGAGCGGCACATCGCGCAGCCACAGGGCGGCGAAGCCGAGCCGGTCGGCGAGCCGGGCGAGCCCGGTGTGCTCGGTCAGGTCGGGGCCGCCGAAGGGGCAGCCGGCCGCGCGGTCGGCGTCCTGCCGGGACCGGCCCCGGTCGTTGTCGAGGGGCAGTTCGAGGCCCAGGGTGAGTCGGCCGCCCGCCTCGGCGGGGGTCAGGCGGGCGAGTGCGGGATGGAGGGGCGTCACGGCGGATCCTTCCGGGACGGACGGGTGAAGGGCAGAACGGGCGGGCGGGCGAACGGAAACGGGGCTCCGTTCGAGGGCGTCTGCCCGGAACGGAGCCCCGCGGGGAGGGGACGTGTCGGCTCAGTCGAGTTCGTCGGGGTGCGGACCGGTGCGCAGGCCGCGGTCGAGTGCTGCCACGGCCCGCATCTCCTCGTCCGTGAGGGCGAAGTCGAAGACGTCGAAGTTCTCGCGGATCCGGGCCGGGGTCACCGACTTGGGGATGACGATGTTGCCCAGCTGCAGGTGCCAGCGCAGGACCACCTGGGCGGGGGACTTGCCGTACCGGGCGGCCAGGTCGCCGACGGCCCGGTCGTCGAGGACGGCGCCCTGGGCGAGCGGGCTCCACGCCTCGGTGGCGATCCCGTGCTCGGCGTGGAACGTACGCAGCTCGGCCTGCTGCAGGCCCGGGTGCAGCTCGATCTGGTTGACGGCCGGGACCAGCGCGGAGCCGTCCATCAGCCGCAGCAGGTGGCCGGGCTGGAAGTTGGAGACGCCGGCGGCGCGGACGCGTCCCTCCTCGGCGAGCCGCTCCAGGGCGCGCCAGGAGTCCCGGTACAGGTCGCGGGCGGGCGCCGGCCAGTGGATCAGGTAGAGGTCGACGTGGTCGAGGCCGAGCTTGGCGAGGCTCGCGTCGAAGGCGCGCAGGGTGGCGTCGTACCCCTGGTCGGCGTTCCACAGCTTCGTGGTGACGAACAGCTCCTCGCGGGGCAGCCCGGAGGCGGCCAGCGCGCGGCCGACGCCGGCCTCGTTGCCGTAGATCGCGGCGGTGTCGATGCTGCGGTAGCCGGTCTCCAGCGCGGCGGTGACGGCGGCGGCGGTCGCGTCGTCGGGGACCTGGAAGACGCCGAAGCCGAGCTGGGGGATCTCGACCCCGTTGTTCAGGGTCACGGTGGGGACGGTGGAGGGTGCCATGGTGTGCGGGTGCTCCTTCACGGGGTGCGGGGGGTGAGGGTGTAGCGGACGGTCTGGGCGCTGATGAGGCCGTCGCGGAAGACGAAGGTGTCGACGCCGTCGGTGACCTGGTGGGTGGCGCCGGTGGCGGACCACTGCAGGAACAGGACGTCCCCGGCGAAGCTCGTGGTCAGCCGCCAGTCGGCGTCGGGGAGGTCGGCCAGCAGCCGGCCGATGCCCTCCTGGACGCCCCTGCGTCCGGTCAGGACGCCGTCGGGGGTCACGAAGACCGCGTCCTCGGTGTAGTTGCGGCTGATCAGGTCGAGGTCGCCGGTGCCGAGGCGGGTTCCGTGGTCGGCGAAGACCTCCTGCGGGGTGCGGGTCATCGGGACAGCTCCTCGAGTGCGGTGGTGGCGAAGGCGTGGTCCTGCTCGGGTGCGCCGCCGCCCACGCCGATGGCTCCGACGAGCCGGCCGTCGCGGTGGACGGGGATGCCGCCGGCGATGAACAGCAGCGGCCGGTCGAGCGCGGTCGGCAGTGAGTGGAAGGGACCGTCGGGCTTGACCAGGTCGACCAGGTCGGCGGTCGGGGCGCTCAGCTGCAGCGCCGTGTACGCCTTGCGGGTGCTGGTCTCGCCGGAGATCAGGACCGCCCGGTCGTCGCGGCGGAAGGCGAGCGGGTGACCGCCTGCGTCCAGGACGGTGACGCTGACGGCGACCCCGGCGGCCTCGGCGGCGCGGCGGGCGGCGTCGACCAGGATCTCGGCGTCGGCGGTCGTCAGCGGGGTGACGGCGGTGGTGGTGCTCATGGCGCTTCTCCTTGGGTGATGTACGGCGTCGGAGGGGAGGAAAGTCAGTGGTGTACGGGGGTGAGGGCACCGGCGTCGGCGGCCGGCTCGGTCGCGGGGGCGCGGCGCTCCAGGGCCGCGGACCAGAAGGCCAGGCCCAGCGCGGCGGCGGCGAGGGCGGCGCCGACCCAGTTCGGGGACGTGTAGCCGAAGCCCCCGGCGATCACGAGGCCGCCGAGCCAGGCGGCCAGCGCGTTGCCCAGGTTGAAGGCGCCGATGTTGACGGCGGAGGCCAGCGTCGGCGCGCCGTGCGCCTGGTCGAGCACCCGCTTCTGCAGCGGCGGCACGGTGGCGAAGCCGAGCGCCCCGACGAGCAGGACGGCGATCGCGGCGAGGACCTTGTCGTGCGCGAACAGCGTGAACAGCGCGAGCACGACCGCGAGCCCGCCGAGCGTGACGTACAGCAGGGGCATCAGGGCCCGGTCGGCGAACCGGCCGCCCAGCAGGTTGCCGAGGAACATGCCGATGCCGAAGAGGACCAGGAGCCAGGTGACGGCGCCGTCGGAGTAACCGGCGACATGGGTCATCATCGGCGCGATGTAGGTGATCGCGGCGAAGACACCGCCGAAGCCGAGCACGGTCATCGCCATGGCGAGCAGTACCTGCGGGTTGCGGAAGGCGGTCAGTTCCCGGCGCAGGTGGGCGCCCTGCGGGCGCGGCATCGCGGGCACGAGCTTGAGGATGCCGAGCAGTCCGATCACGCCGAGCGCGGCGACGATCGCGAAGGTGGTGCGCCAGCCGACCGCCTGCCCGATGAAGGTGCCGAGCGGCACGCCCACGATGTTGGCGACGGTCAGGCCGGTGAACATGGTGGCGATGGCGCCGGCCTTCTTGTCCGCGGCGACGAGGTCGGCGGCGACGACGGACCCGAGGCCGAAGAACGAGCCGTGGGCGAGCGAGGTGATCACGCGGCCGGTCAGCATCATCCCGAAGCTGGGGGCGAGCGCGGACAGCAGGTTGCCGAGCACGAACAGGCCCATCAGCAGCATGAGCATCCGTTTGCGGCTCACCTTGTTGCCGAGCACCGTCAGCAGGGGGGCGCCGAGAACGACACCGAGCGCGTAACCGGTGACCAGCAGGCCCGCGGTGGGGATGGAGACGCCGTAGTCGGCGGCGATCTCGGGCAGCAGCCCCATGATCACGAATTCGGTGGTGCCGATTCCGAAGGCACCGATGGCCAGGGCGAGGAGTGCGAGAGGCATGGGTCGACCTTCACGATTGCTTGAGTGAGCTCCTTAGAGGCTTAGACAATAATTGCATACGCGCTATAAAGGCAAACGCCGCCAACCCTCGTCCGGCACGACCGCGGCGACGGGGTCGGACCGCGAACCGGGCCTCACGCCGAGGTGCGGGCGGAAACGGGGCCACGGCACCGGCGAGGACGGAGCACGACAGGGCACGACGGGGCACGACAGGGGAAGAAATATTTGCATCCGCCCGCTATAGGCCCTAGCCGGTATTTTTCTCCGCGCCTATCCTTGTTCCCGTCCCCCGGAAGGAGACACGGACCATGACCGCCACAGACCCCGCGCTCACCGCCCTCGCCAGCGGATGGGGGGCGCTCTCCCTCCTGCACGGCAAGATCGAGACGCGCATCGAGCGCGCCCTCCAGTCCGGGCACGACCTGAGCGTCCGCGAGTACTCGCTCCTCGACGTCCTCAGCCGTCAGCACGAAGGCGAGGGCGGGCACCTGCAGATGAAGCAGGTCGCCGACGCGGTCGTGCTCAGCCAGAGCGCCACCACCCGCCTGGTCTCCCGCCTGGAGGACCGGGGCCTGCTGTCCCGGTACCTGTGCCCCACCGACCGCCGCGGCATCTACACCGACGTCACCCCGGCCGGCCTGGCACTCCTCGACGAGGCCCGGCCGACCAACGACGCGGCCCTGCGCGAGGCGCTCGACGAAGCGGCGAAGAACCCGGAACTGGCCTCGCTGGTCGAAGCCGTCGAGGCGGCGAACGCCCCGGCGTCGCGCCCGTAGCGATCGGACCACGCGGCGAGCCGCCCCCACTCCCCCGCGGCACGACCGCGCCGCACCCCGGAGCCGCCCCCCGGCCGCGCTCGGCCACGGGTCAGGGATCAGGGATGGTGGGCGGCGTTCGCGCGGGCAGCGGCGGTGGCGGTGGTCATCGCGGCGAGGAAGCGCCCGGCGGTATCGAGTTCGGCCGGGGTGAAGGCGTCCATCGCGCCGAGCAGCGTACCGATGGCGGGGCCGAAGAACGACCAGCCGAGGTCGACCGCCCGCGGTTCGACGGTGAGCAGGACCCGCCGACGGTCGGCGGTGTCGCGTTCACGGCGGACCAGGCCGAGCCGCTCCAGCCGGTCGATGAGGGTGGTGGTGCCGGCGGAGTTGAGGCGGAGCTGCTCGCCGAGCCGGCCGGGGGTCACGGGGCGCTCGGCCCGGGCGGCGTCGAGCAGGGCGATCAGGGCCCGCAGATCGGTGGGGTGCAGTCCGTGACGGGCGGCGAACTCCGCGGCGAGCAGGTCGAACTCCACGGTCGCCGCGCGCAGTTGATGGACCAGTCGCAGGCGGGGGTCCCGCCGGTCCTCCTCGGTGCTCATGGACGCACCGTCCTCTCGCTCACTTAGTATCTCGCTGAGCGAGAGAATAGGTCATACGATCTCCCGAGGAGCCGATGTGTCCGAGACGTTCTTCGCCGCCTATGACGCGCTGCTGGCCCGCTGGCCGGCCGGCACCGCCGAGCTGACGGTGTCCACGCCGTACGGTCCGACCAGGGTGCACGCCTACGGCCCGCCGGACGGCCCGCCGCTGGTGCTGCTGCACGGCGGAGGGGCCACCGGCACGGCATGGTTCGCCAACGCCCCGGCGCTGGGTGCCCGGCACCGGGTGTACGCGGTCGACATCCTCGGCGACGTCGGCCGCAGCGAACGCGCGGGCCTGCCGCTGCGCACGCCGCGGGATCTCACGGCGTGGCTGGATGCCGTGCTGGACGGGCTGGGGCTGTCGGCGGCCGCCCTGTGCGGGCATTCGTACGGTGGCTGGGTGGCCGCCGCGTACGCGCTGCACGCCCCACGGCGGGTGCCGCGCCTCGCGCTGCTCGACCCGACCCAGGTGTTCGGCGGGTACCGGCCGGGCTACCTGCTGCGCGTGCTGCCGATGCTGCTGCGGCCCACCGCGCGGCGGGTCGGCGCGTACCTCGACCGGGAGACCGCGGGAACGGGCGTGGACGAGGACTTCAAGCGCCTGTACGTGCTGGGCGCGACCCTGCGGGGGCGGGGCCGGCCGGTGGTGGGGCGGACGCTCGACCCGACACCGCTCGCCATGCCGGTGCTGGCGCTGTTCGCCGGGGACAGCCGGGTGCACGACGCCGGAGCGATGGCGGACCGGGCCCGCCGGCTGCTGCCGCGGGCCCGGGTCGAAGTGCTGCCGGGGCTGGGCCACCACGTGCTGCCCACCGCCGGTGCCGCGGCCGTGGACGCGATCGTGCTGGAGTTCCTCGGGGCGCCGACCGCGGAGGGTCATCCACCACGTTGAATTCCCCCCATCGGCCGACCGGCGGCTTCGGGCCCATGAACTCCCGCTCCGCATCCGCCAGTTGCGCTCGCTCGCACAGCCCGGCGTACTGGATCAAGATCCAGCGAGAAAGAGGTCCCGCAGGTCGGCCACCGTTCGGCACATGCACACCTAACCGGCCCGCAGAGCGGCGAGGAGCCTGGTCAGCAGGAGTTGTACGGCCGGGGAGTGCTGACCTCGGCGGGTGACGAGTCCGAGCCGGGCGGGCGTGGCGGCGTCGGTGAGCGGGACGGTCCGCAGGCCGGTGCCCCGCGCGGAGGACGCGCTGAGGACGGCGACGCCCGCGCCGCGCTCGGCGAGGCGGAGCAGGGTGACCGGAGAACTGGCGTCGATGTCCACGCGCGGGTCGAGACCGGTCCTGCGGCAGGAGTCCTCGTAGGCGGCGCGGATGCCCGTACCCGGGGAGAGGCAGAGGATCTTCTCGTCCCGCAGGTCGCCGAGGCGCAGTTCCGGACGGTCGAGGGGGTGTCCGGCCGGGACGACGGCGGTGACCGGCTCGTCGACGACGACGCTCACCTCCAGACCCGGGGCGACGTCGCCCGCGTAACCGATCAGGGCGAGGTCGAGAGAGCCGGCGAGGACCTGGGCCTGGAGGTCCTCGGAGTAGCCCTCGTGGAGGCTGAGTTCGATGCCGGGGTGGGTGCGGCCGAGGCCGGCGACGGTGTCGAGGAAGGGCGGGATCGAGCAGCCCATGATCATGCCGAGACGGACCCGGCCGCGGACGGCATCGGCGAACTCGGCGGCGGTGTGCTTGATGGCCTCGAGAGTGGCGAGGACGTTCTTGGCGAGGGGGAGAACGGCCTCACCGACCGGGGTGAGACGGATGTGACGGCCGGAGCGGTCGAACAGCTGTTGCCCCAGTTCCAGCTCCAGCTTGGCCACTTGGGTGCTGATGCCGGACTGACTGACGTGCAGGCGATGGGCGGCGGCGGTGAAGGTGCCCTCGTCCATGACCGCCGCGAAGTAACGCAGCTGATGCATCTCCATATCCAGCAATGATAGATGCCATCCGATCCATATGTTGGACTGATGGATGAGAGCGCCGGAGGATGGAGGCATGACGACGACGAAGACCGTGCGAGAGCTTGCCGAGACCTACTTCACCGCCTGGGAGGCGGGCGACTTCGACACCTTGCGGGAGCTGCTGGCCGAGAATGTCGACTTCGTCGGAGCACTGGGAACGGCGTCCGGGGTGGAGGAGGCGCTCGCCGGGCTGAAGGGGCTCGGTCGGGTGCTGGAGAAGATCGACGTGAAGGTGCGGGTGGCGGAAGGCGATGAAGTGATCACCTGGTTCGACCTGTGCACGAGCGTGGCGCCGCCCGCCCCGACGGCGAACTGGATGCACGTGGAGGACGGGAAGATAGCCCGGATCCGGGTGACCTTCGATCCCCGCGCCCTGCTGGCGGGATTCGAGAGGCGGAACTGAACGAGGAGGACCCCGGGGACCATGAATACCCCGGGGACCATGTCGATCGGGACTCGATACGCGCCCTGACGGAGTTCGGGCGCCACCCGGGACCGACGGGCGCCGACCGCCCCGATGCCGCCGGCTTGTTCTGTGCCTCGGCCGGCGGCGGGAGCGGACCGCTGCAGCCCGACCCGCCTCTGTTCCACCGCCGCCGTCCTCGCCCCGGAGAGGCGCCGCTGAAAGCCCTCAGTAGGTCAGCGCGTCCTCGGCGGTGCCGAAGAAGCTGGTGACCTGGCTGTCGTTGACCGTGATGGGGCCATCGCCGACCGGAACGGTCGTCGGGTCCTCGGAGGCGGTGAGCGCCACCTCCACCTTGTCGGCGCTCTTGCCCCCCGCGGTGTCGGCGCGCGAGAACATGATCCCGGCGTACGCGCTCTCGCCGGGCTTCAGAATCCAGTCCTTGCCGTCGGGTCCCATGTGCTCGGCGGCGCCGTCGAGCCCCGGAATCGTGATCACCAGCTCGTTCGCCGGCAACAGGCAGGGGTCGCTGCCCTTGTTGCCGGCCGTCAGCAAGGCGTGGTTGACGGGCCTGGACGCGACGGTGACCTTGTAGGTGAGATCGGCCGTCTCGCACATGCCGACACCTCCGTCCTGATCGTCGTCGGCTCCGGGCTTCGGCGACGACGCCGGGGTGCTGGGGCTGTGGGAGGACTTCCCGCTGCCGCCGCCACCGTCACCCGGGGCGGCCGACGAGGGCGTGTCGGTGCCCTTGTCCGCACGCGTGGCGGAAGGGCTCGCGTGCGTGCCCGGGGCGGCCACGTCGTTCTCGGTGTCGCCGTTGCATGCGGTCAGGGCCAGGAGGCCGATCGACAGGGCGGCGAGTGCGGCGGTGGTACGGCGTGAACGGGCTGTGTGAGCCATGAGAAGTCCCCCGGGATTCGGAATGTCCCGGTGATCGTGCCTCATGGGAGCGGTGCTGCAGCCCGATCGCACCGAGTGGGAGCGGTCTTCGAACAGATTCGTGACATTGTGCCCGTGACCGTGACGAGGGAGTACCCGGCATCGAGCGGCAGCAGGGGCCGGAGCGTCGCCGCCCCGGCCCCTGCCCGCTCTGTCCGCTCCGTCCGTTCTACGGCTCGGTGCCCCAGACCAGGGTGCCCGACACGTACACGGTCACCTTCACCGCGTCCGCGTAGGAGCTGTTGGTGCCGCGGCTGTAGTCGTTGGACTCGTCGAAGTTCGACCAGTCCGACTTGGCCATGCGCAGCTGCAGATCACCGCTGTCCGCTCCGGCCGCCAGCGAACCGGAGTTGAAGCCCACCTCCAGGTAGTGGTCCGCGCCCGTGCGGCTCGGGGACACGGCGCCGACCGAGGTCTTCACCGTGGAGCAGCCGAGCTGCGCCCAGTCGCAGAAGGTCTGGTAGCCGGCGGAGGAGGACTCCCCGGTGAACCAGTAGCGGACGGTCACCTTGGACAGATCGACCGCGGCGGAACCGCCGTTGACCAGCTTGAGACCGGGCCTGACCTGGTTGTCACCGGTGGAGGAGTCGTTGTTCTTGTACTGCGCCTTGAGCCCCGTCGAGCCTCCTCCCCCGCTCGACGCCTTGGTGGTGGCGGACACCGCCGTGGACGAGGCCGAGACGTTGCCGGCCGCGTCCTTGGCCCTGACGGTGTAGCTGTAGGTGGTGGAGGCAGTGAGCCCGCTGTCGGTGTAGGACGTGCCGGTGGCGCTGCCGACCTTGGTACCGTCGCGGTAGATGTCGTATCCCGTGACCGCGGTGTTGTCCGTGGACGCGCTCCAGCTCAGCGAGACGCTGCTGCTCGTGGTGGAGCCGACCGTGAGGCCGCCGGGGACGGTGGGGGCCTGCGTGTCGCTTCCGCCGCCTCCACCCGATCCGCTCAGCGGCGGGTTGGCGTTGGCGAGCAACTGGCGGAACTGGGCGGAGAACCAGTGCCCGGCGAGCGGGGAGTTGGGCAGCGCGCCGGTGAGGTTGTTCCCGTTGCGCCCGTTCCCGGTGTACGTGGGGTCGCACATCCGGTCGAAGCCCTTGCCCTCGTCGTTGTCGACGGCCTGGCTGGCCCCGTCCGACTCACCCGGCGGCTTGGCCCACACGTAGGCGTCGATCCCGGTGTCGGGCGCGGTCGCCGGGCGCTCGCCGAGGCCCGCCCCGCTCTGGTTGCACCAGTTTCCGGCGTGGATGCGCCGGTCGATGCGGCCGCCGTCCACGTACGCGTCGACGCTGGTCGTCGGGCCGGGACCGGTCGGCCGGGCCGAACCGCCCCAGCCGTTGCGCGAGGTGTCGATGAGCATGCCGATGCCGGAGTCGAAGCCCTGCGCGACGAGCGCGGTGCGCAGGCCCTGCGCGTACGAACTCTCGTCGTCGTACTGGTTCCAGTCGATCCACTTCGACTGCCGCACCGTCTGGCCGTTCACCGTGTCCGTGATCTTCACGTACGGCTCTTTGGTGGGAGAGTAATTGGCGGTGTTGACGATGAAGCCCGTCACGTCGTTCACGGTGGCGCCGTTGGTGGTGGCCGCCTTCTTGAACTCCTGGGCGGACGGGTTGAGGTTGCTGTCCCAGCCGAGCCAGCCGTGGTGACCGGCGTCGATGTAGTTGTAGGTGTTGGGCAGGGCGCCGAGCGTGTGGAGGGCGTAGCCGACGCCCTTCTCGTAGTTGCCGTTCGCCTTCATGGTGGCGCACTGGGTCGTGGAGCCGGCGGTGCCGCCCGCGTTGGTCACGAGGTTGGGAAGCGAGTCGGGCTCGATGAGGTTGACGATCCGAAGGCTCGCGTAGGCCGGGTCGGCGAGGATCGCGGCGATCGGGTCGATGTAGCCGCTCTGGTAGGTGGCCAGGTCGTCGGGACCGAGTTCGCCGTTGGAGGCGAGGGCCGCGCAGTCCCGGCCCGGCAGGTCGTAGATGACCAGCTGGACGAGGTTGGCGCCCTGCGCCTTGGCCGCGTCGAGGTGCGCTCTCAGACCACGGGCGCCGGTGGTGCCCTGGATCGCGGCCATCCGGTCCAGCCAGACGAAGGTGGGCTGGTCGGAGACGGCCGAACCGCCCGGCTCGGCCGCGGCCCTGGCCGACCAGTCGGGGTTCACGTAGGCCTTCGCACCGACGTAAGGGTTGTCGAGTTTGGCGGCCGCGGTCGCGGTGGCCGGGAGGGCGGTGACGGACAGGGCGCCGAGGAGGGCGCCGACGGCCAGGGCGGCGGTCCGCTTGGATCCGCTTCGGCGCACGGTGGAGTCGGGTCTACGGGAAGGCATCGGCCATCTCCTGGGGAGAGCGGGCGGGTACGGACGGTGTGCGGGGCGCAGGCGGCCGTCCGGTGTGCCACGGCCGGGCACACCGGAGGGAAGCCCGCCGGTCGGGCGTCGCGTTCAGGCATGCCGGTGGTGCGACCGCATGCGTCGCGCAACGTGGAGCTGGGACCACCCGGGCACGAGCGTGCAGCGGCGTCGTCCGGACGGGGGTCCGGACTTCTCGCCGCCTCGCGCGGACGGTGACCGGTCACCGAGGTGACGGCGGGACAGGGCACTGCGGTGGGAGCGCTCCCAAACTGCGGCGTTCGGACTGTGAATGTCAACACCCGTGCACGGAGTGTGTTTCTGACACCTCATCATCCGATGACTTCAACGCATGGATCCGCTGCGACCCCCGCGGACGCGCGCCAGGTGGCGACACGCGGAAGGCACCGGAGGGACCCCTGTCGGCGTCCGGCGAGGAAACCGGGCGCCGGATCGACACCTCCGCGACCGGAGCGGCGCGGGCCTGGCCGAAACGGAGCGCACCCATGGCCGACAAGCCTCGAAGGAACGCGATCCCCGCGCGAAGTATTGACGCGAACACGCTTAGTGGCTTCCATGTGCGCAGTCCGGCTTCGACGAGCCGGCCGCCGGGGGCGGGACACTCCCGGCGGTCCGCGGGAGCCGCCGTGCCGGACGCCCATCATCCTGCCCGCCCGGAGACGCGCGCCCGCGAATGGGAGCGCTCCCACCCGGAGAGGACCCCCACACCATGCGTCACCCACCCTCATTCCGCGTCAGGCGTGCCCTGGTCGCGTTCCTCACCGCGGCCCTCGCGGCTCTCGTTCCCTTCACGGTGGCGGTGCCCGCGCAGGCGGCCGCCGCCCCCTCGTCCCCGTCGACCACGGCGGCCGCGTCCGGCGCCGGATACTGGCACACCGACGGCCGCAAACTCCTGGACGCGCAGAACCAGCCGGTGCGCATGGCGGGCATCAACTGGTTCGGGTTCGAGACGTCCAACTACGTCGCGCACGGCCTCTGGTCGCGCGACTACAAATCGATGATCGACCAGATGAAGACCCTGGGCTACAACACCATCCGCCTGCCCTACAGCGACGACATCTTCAAGGGCACCCAGCCCACCGGCATCTCGTACGCGGGCGGTCTGAACGCCGACCTGCAGGGTCTCGACTCCCTCCAGGTGATGGACAAGATCGTCGGTTACGCGGGCTCGGTCGGGCTCAAGGTCGTACTCGACCGCCATCGGCCCGACTCCTCGGCCCAGTCGGCGCTCTGGTACACCTCCGCCGTCCCGGAGACGACCTGGATCACCGACCTCAAGGCTCTGGCGACGCGCTACCAGGGCAACACCGCCGTCATCGGGATCGACCTGCACAACGAGCCGCACGACCCCGCCTGCTGGGGATGCGGCGACACGAGCACCGACTGGCGGCTCGCCGCCGAACGGGCCGGCAACGCGGTCCTGTCCGTCAACCCCAGCCTGCTGATCTTCGTCGAGGGCGTCCAGACGGTGAACGGCCAGAGCACCTGGTGGGGCGGCAATCTCGCCGGGGTCGCCAACGCGCCGGTGCGCCTGAACGTCGCCAACCGCCTCGTCTACTCGGCCCACGACTACGCCACCAGCGTCGCCCAGCAGCCGTGGTTCAGCGATCCGTCGTTCCCGGCGAACATGCCGGCGATCTGGGACAAGTACTGGGGCTACATCTTCAAACAGAACATCGCTCCCGTCTGGCTCGGCGAGTTCGGCACCACCCTGCAGTCGGCCGTCGACCAGAAGTGGCTCGCGGCGCTCGTCGACTACCTGCGTCCCACGAGCACGTACGGGGCCGACAGCTTCAACTGGACTTTCTGGTCGTGGAATCCGAACTCGGGTGACACGGGAGGCATCCTCAAGGACGACTGGCAGACCGTGGACACCGTCAAGGACGGCTACCTGGCCACGGTCAAGGCCCCCGGATTCACCGGCGGCGGGGGCGGCGGTGAAGACACCACCGCGCCCTCGACACCGACCGGACTGGCCGTGACCGGCACCACCGCGTCGAGTGTGTCCCTGTCGTGGAAAGCCTCCACCGACGACACCGGGGTGACCGGCTACGACGTCTACCGCGGCACCGTCAAGGCAGGTCAGGTCACCGGCACGTCCTTCACCGACACGGGCCTCACCGCCGGGACCCGGTACGACTACACCGTGCGGGCTCGCGACGCGGCCGGCAACACGTCTTCGGCGTCGGCGTCGGTCACCGCGACGACGACCGGTGCCGGGGGCTCCAGCGGATGCACAGCCGCCTACAAGGTGAGCAGCGACTGGGGCAGCGGGTTCAACGCCGACATCACCGTCACCAACACGGGCACCTCGGCGACCAGGTCGTGGCAGGTCACGTGGGAGTGGCCGGGCAACCAGACCATCTCCTCGATGTGGAACGCCTCCTACAGCCAGGTGGGCAGGGCGGTGACCGCGAGCAACGCCGACCACAACGGAACGATCGCGGCCGGCGCCTCGACCGGCTTCGGGTTCGGCGCGGCGCCGGGTGGCGCGGGTTCGCCGGTCCTGAGCTGCCGGGCAGGCTAGGGAGAGCACCTGGACCTGTCCCGACGCGACCGCGGCACGCCGCACGGTGCGGCAGACGACACGGCAGGCCTCGCCGTGCGGCGGCACGCGTCCACGCGTCGTCGGGGGGCGGATCCGTCGAAAGGCGGCCGGCCCCCACCGCCGAAGGCGCCCCGCACGGCATCCGCGCCGACCGCGTCGGCCGGGCACTCACGTCGTGCTCTCCACCGGGACGGCCAGGGGTGCGAACACCTGGCGCAGGTCGGTGACCCCGCCCGCCGCCTTTCCCCGCACCCAGGCGAGCGGGGCGTAGTGCGTCTCGATGCCGGCGGGTGGCTGGAGCAGGGGCCGCCGGGCGGTGTCGCGGGGCCACTCCACGCTTCCGGTGGCGGTGCGCGCGGGCACGATCCAGTGGTCGCCCGGCCGGTAGGCGCCCCCGGCCCTGAAGAGGACCTGGACGCCGTCCTCCAGGTCGATCCAGGTGCCTTCCCTGTCCTTGAGGGCGAGCGCGCCCTCGACGAGCCTCGGGGCGCCCCGGCCGGTGCTGCCGCGGTGGTCCCAGCGCCGCAGGAACGGGTGGCGGTCGGCCCGGCGGCCGGTGCCCGGCGCGGGTTCCGCCGACAGCCGTACCCGCCGCCCCGGCAGGTCGACCTCCTCCACCCGCAGCAGCGGCGCCCGCTCGTCGCGGCTCTCGTGGGCGGCGTCGGCCACCTCCACCCAGTCGCCCGCGTCGATGTCCAGCTTGTCGTCGCTGCCGAGGGTGGCGAGGGTGACCCAGGCGCCGTCCAGGGACGCCACGGGCAGGGTGACGCTGCCGTTCTCCCGGGACCACTTGAAGGTGGCGCGGTCGGCGGTGCCGCCCCGGTGGACCTCGACGCGGTAGAGCTGGTTCTCCGGGCCGCGGTAGCGGGCCTCGGGGTGGGTCGGGCAGGGTTCCTCGTCGGCGCGGGAGGGCCGTTCGGCCCGGGCGGCCAGCCAGGCCGCGGGGGCGCCGCGCCCGGCCACCCACCGGTCGAACGCCTCGCGGACGTCGGCGGGCGTGGCCTTGGAGCGCGCGGTCAGCCCCAGTTCCGCGCCGGGCACGGGCAGCACCTGCCAGACGACCTTGCGGCGGGCCGCGGTGTCGGGCATGGCCGCTCCGAGCGCCACTTCGCGGATCTCGGGGTCCTCAACGGCCGTGACGGCGCGCTCCCACACCTTGAGGCAGACCAGGTAGGGGAACTTGTCGGGCAGCCGGTCCGTGGCGCGCTCGGGATCGCGGTAGCCGTCGGGCTGCGTCCAGTAGCCCCACACCGTGGCGTCCTCCCCGTCGTCCTGATCGCCGTCGTCGGTCTCGGCGGGGACGCCGGGGGCGGGGCGGGTCGCGTCCAGGAGGATGCCGTCCACGTAGTAGCGGCCGCCGCCGATGGTCAGGTCGTCCGGCACCCGGTCGCCCGGCTTGTAGCCGATGAGGAAGCCGGGCGCGGCGGCCGGACCGCCGTGCCGGCCGACGAGGTCGGTGACGGCGGTGCGTTCGCGGTGCAGGGCGATCGCCGTCTGTTCGTTGGCGTCGGCGTCCAGCTGGACGCGGCCCTGCTGCGCCAGCACCGCGGAGTAGTGCTTGCCGGGCCTGAAGGTCACACGGGAAAAGTCTGCGTGCATGGCTGTGGTTCCTTCTCGGGGCGGTGGGGCGGGGTGGTCAGGTGACGTGGATGATCCCGGCGTCGGTGCCCGCCGGGACGTACTCGTCGAGCCGGGCGCGCAGGGCGTCCTCCCGCTGGGGCTGGAACAGGTCGTGGAACGCGCCGAGTTCGGAGCCGTCCTCGGCGCCCCGGGTGATCTCCGGCGCGCAGTGCTCGGCCGGCCGGGCGTAGTCGGGGGTGCCGTAGCGCTCGCTCGTGAACAGCGGCCGCACCCGGTGTGCCTCGGCGTCCTGGAGGCCGGGCAGGTCCGCGGGGTCCGCGGCGCCGTCCTCCCGTACGGCCGCCCGGGCGTCGTCCGGCTGGCAGCGGTGGCGGCGCGGGGTGCGTGAGCCGGGCGGGACGTAGCAGTACCGCAGACAGCCGATGCCGCGGCGGGCGACGTGCATCCGCCCGGTGAAGACGCTGTCCTGGGCGATCTGCACGGCGTGCGTGTGGACCTCGCCGATGACGGTGGTGCGGTGGGCGTGCAGGACGGCGTGCGCGTGCCGGCACTCGGGCGCGGACAGGGCCTCCCGCCGGTGGCCGGTGGCGTCCAGGACGCTGTCGGTGAGGTGCAGGTGCACGGGGTCGGTGCCGGTCTCGTTCCCGGAGACGAGGATCGTGCCGAGGATGCTGCGTTCGATCTGCACACAGGCGGTGGTGCGGTCCAGGACGAGGCTGGGCTCCTCCGGCGAGTGCGGCTCGCAGCGGGGTTCCAGGGACCAGCCGGGCACCAGGGTGCAGTGCCGGATCACCACCGTGCCGACGGATCCGGTGACGTTGACGCCGCGGCCGGTGATCAGCAGTCCGTCGAGGACCATGCGCGGCGGCGGTCCGTCGCCCGGGTTGCCGCGGATGTTGAGCGCGTCGGGGCGGTTGCTGTACCAGTCGAGGAGGCGGACGACCGGCCGGGTGCCCTCGGCGGCGCGCAGTTCGAGGCGGTCGCCGGGCCGCAGGTCGAAGTCGAGCTGTTCCTGGTAGGTGCCGCTGTGGGTGATCTCGATGACGGCTTCGGCGCCACCGTCCGCGCGCCACTGCTCATAGGCGTCGTTGATCCGTTCGTGGGGCCGGCCGGGGCCGACCCGGTAGACGGCCGCGCCGCGCGGTGCGGGCCGTTCGCGCAAGTATTCCCCGCCTCCGGTGTCGTCGGCGAAGGCGTAGTGGTAGGTGACCCAGACGCCTCGGCGCGGGGCCGACCGGGCGCCGAACGCGATCCTGCCGAGGACCGGGTCCACGGCGACCTGGCCGCGGCGGGGCCGGTAGGTCCAGCCGGAGAGGTCCGCCACGACGAGGTCGGCGGGCGGGACCGGGTCCTCGTGCCCGTCGCGCCAGATGGTGAAGGACTTCCCGGGCCCGTAGTGGTCGGTGAGCCGGTCGGCGAGCGCCCGGCGGCGCAGGTAGGCGGGCACGTGGTCGGCGGTGGCGAGGTGGGACGCCGACGGTTCCGGCTCGGGCCGGGTCACCAGCGGGGTGTCGTTGCCGAGCAGGGAGAAGGTGTACAGGTTCCTGGCGCGGTCCACGCAGTAGGCCGGCGCCCGGGTGACCGGGTACGGCTTCAGCCGCCACACGAACAGTCCGAGGCCCGCGGGCGTGTACCCGCCCCGGCGGCGCGCGGACCCGGCCCGGCGGACGTCGACGGTGTGCGCGGACGGGTCGAACGGGCCGCCGAGCAGGTCGAGGGCGGCGCCGTCGCGGACGTCGGCGAGACGGCCGCGGGCCGACCGGCGCGCGTCGGCCGCCTCCTCGCCCGCCCCGTACAGGCGCACCGGCTGGGCGGCGGACAGCAGCCTGGAGAACTCGACGGCCCGCGCGGGCCAGTCGGCGACGGACAGGGACAGTTCCTCCAGCAGGGCGAGGGTGCCCTTGCGGCGGCGGGCGGCGACGGTGTCGGCCACGTCCCGGCGCGGGACGGGCGAGGCGGCGGGCGGCCGCGCCGCGCCGTCGGGCGTCCGGTACCCGACGAGGTCGCCGAGGTAGGGCACGGCCCAGTCGGCGCACGTCTCGATGAACCAGTCGTCGTAGGTCTGCTCGATGCCGGAGCGCACCAGGTCGACCTGTTCGGCGATCACCGCGAGCAGGGCCCGCAGCGGCTCCCCGGCCTCGGCGTCGCGCAGCCGGTGCCACTGCGGCAGCAGTTCCAGCAGACCGTCCGGCTCCCTGGTCATGCGCGGACCTCCTTCAGGATCAGCGTGTCCGGCACGTCCGGGGAGAGCAGCGCGAGCTGCGCCGGGCGGACACCGCGGAAGACGAACACCGAACGGCCCCTGCGCAGCGGCCGGGTGTCGGTGATGTCGGGGTTGAGGCGCAGCAGTTCGGCGACCGTGATGCCGTGCCGGGCGGCCACGTCGGTGAGGGTCTCCCCGTCCCGCGTCACCCGGTGCACCTCCTCGGCGTAGCGGGCGAGTCGTGCTTCCACCACGGGCTGGGGTGTCGCCAACCGCCCGGCGAGCGTTTCGAGGCCGGCTGGGGTGATGTTTCCGGGCACCCCGGCGAACGCGTCCACGTCGACGTGGTCGACGCCGGGTACCGCCTGGGCGGCCGCCAGCACCTCCGACAGGTGGGCGGACTGGCCGAGTTCACGTCCGGCGTAGCCGAGCCGGGCCAGCAGCGCCCGGCGCACCCGCGGCTCCACCAGGTCCCAGCGGTGGTCGGGGGCGACCTTGACGCCGGCCACGACGACCAGCAGCACCAGTTCCCGTACGGCGACGCCGATCGCGAGACGGGGGTCGCCCTGGGCGGCGAGCGAGGCGTGCAGGGTGCGCACGACGTCGGAGTCCTCGGTGAGCGGGATGTCGTCGACGCCCGCCACCGTGACGTGGACGATCTGCCGGGTGCCGTCGGTGAGCTGCCGGGCCGAGGCGCGGCCGATCCCGGCCCGGGAGCGGGCGAAGTCCTCGTGATCGGGCACCGAGACGAGCCGGTCCAGGGCGGTCAGGGCGAGGGGGATGGTACGGCGGGCCGATCCCGGCCCGTCCGGGTCGGCGCCGCCGGTCGCGGGCAGCGGGTTGGTCACCGCGGTGACGCCGAGCGGGCGGGTGGTGAGCTGGGTGACGCGGTCGGCCGCGACATCGGCGGCCCGGCCGACGCCGACCCGGTAGCGCGCCCGGACGTTCTCCTGCCCGGTGGGCAGTCGCGCGCCCTGCGCTCCGTCGCCGAAGGTGACGGTGGTCCGGCCGTCGCCGGTGGTGCCGGTGACGTAGACCCGCTCGGTGGGACCGCGGCCCGCGAGGCTGTCCACCTCGTGCCAGAGCACCCCGTCGACCCGTACCTCCAAGGTGCTGCTCGCGCCCAGCGGGGTGTCGGCCGCGAGCCAGGTGAGCGGGGCCTGCCACAGCGCGAACGTCTGGCCCGGCCGGGAGGCGTCGCCGCTGCCGATGGGCTCGTCGCGGGTGGCGCCGTGGGTGGCGTGCACGACGTTGCCGAGGACGCGCACGGTGTCGCGCCGGTAGCTGTGGGCCAGGGCGGCGGTCAGCGTGAGCGTGGTGCGCACGGTGTCGCCGGGCAGGCCGGGGTCGACGGACTGCTCGACCCCGGCGATCATGGTCAGTTCGGTGCCCCGTACGCCCGGGGTGGCGGGGATGTCGGTGCGTTCGCCGGTGACCACGATCCAGCGGCCGAGGTCGAGTCCGTCGTACAGCTCGGCCAGTTCGATCCGGTTGCCGCCGACGTCGTCGGTGACCGGCTCGTCGGCGACGGTGAGGGCGTCGCCGCGCGCGTGGACGGTGGTGTCCCTGATGTGGGAGAGCAGGACGTCCTGCTCGTCCAGCCAGCGGTCCTCCAGGGTGAGTTCGGTGACCTTGCCGGTGATGCCGAAGTCCGCCCGGGACAGCACCCGCACGCCGGTGACCCGGGTGATGACCAGGGACAGCCCGGGGTCCCCGGGGATCTGGCCCGTGGCTCCCTTGCGGGGCCGGTGGACGGCCACCCAGCTGCCGGGGGCGATGCCCTCGTACACGGCGTCGAGCGCGATGACGTTGCGGGAGGTCTGTTCGAGCCGGGCGGAGAGGGTGATCTCGACGGCGGGGTCCGTGCCGGCGGCGGTCCTGCTCACGCTCACCTGGAGGCCGCCGTGGTCGGCGGGGGGCGGCCGGTCCCCCGCCGACAGGTGGTGGTCGAGGGTCGTGCCGTTGCTCACGGTCACGTGGACGCGGTCGTCCTCGATGCCGGCGGGCCGGGACACGAACAGGGTGCGTACGGGGAGTTCGGCCTGGAGTTCCGCCGTGACGCCGGGTTCCGGGGGGTCGGCCGCGACGCCGGGTCCCGGGTCCGGTTCCGGTTCCGTCGTCGTCAGCTTGATCCTGCCGGGGCCGAAGTCGACCGTTCCGTCGAACGGCAGCGCGTAGCTCGCCCGCACCGATCCGCCGCCCTCGGTGTAGGTGAAGTCGGCGCGGTTCGGCACGGCGCCGGTCTCGTCGTAGCCGATCTTCATGCCGATGAACTTGGAGCCGGTGAGCGGCCAGTCGTCGTAGCGGACCACCTGGTTGCCCTGGTAGACGGGTTTCAGGGGCGCGGTCGCGCCGAACGGGGTCGCGGTCACCCGCATCGCCCGCAGCTCGCGCAGTGCCGGTGGCGCCGTGGCGTCGGTCCGCCGCCAGGCGTCGAAGAGCCCGTCGCGCAGCCGGGGATCGAGTCCGGCCAGCAGCCGCGGGCCGAGGTCGGCGCCGGGTGCGAAGACCTGGGCGGGGTCGCGGGCCAGGTGGCGGGCGTTCAGCGGCGGCCGGACGGGGGCCGTGCGCAGCGCGGGCAGCAGCGCGCCGAGGGCCGCGAGTGCCGGGAAGCCCGGCTCGGGGGTGCCCTCGTCGTCGTCCCGCACCGGCTGCGGGGGCTCCAGCGCGCGGGCCTGCTCGATCAACCGGCCGAGTCCTTCCGCCAGTCGGCCGAACCAGTCGGCGACCTCCTCGTGGTCGCCCGCCAGGTCCTCGGCCTCCCGGGCGCGTGCGACCGTCCCGGTCAGCCGGTCGGCGAAGGCGGTCGGTGTCGTCGGCTCGTCCAGGTCGGCGCGGAGCGGGGTGAGCACCTGGTCGTCGAAGTCCACGACGATCCGGCTCCCGGCGGGCCAGGGACTGCCGGGGCCGCCCTCCTCGTCGGTGATCCACTCCCGGGCCTGATCGGTCAGGTCCTCCAGGGAGGGCAGGGCGGTGCCGGGCAGGCCGACGACCGTCACGTCGCCGTCGCGGTCGAGGCGCACGTCGGAGACCGTCAGCAGGGTGCGCTGTGAGCGGTCCGCGGTCTTCTCCGCGCTGAAGACCGCGAGCAGCTGGTCGCCGGCCTTGAGGTTGTTGGCGGTGCCCTCGACGGTGAGCCGGTTCCGGTCCGTCAGGCCGCTCGCCGTGATCCGGTAGGGGCGGCGGCGCAGCACCCGCAGCTCGTTCCAGGACCAGCGGGCCGTCAGGTCCTCGGCGGTCTCGAACGACTGGGCCTGCTCTCCCGGCCCGGGAACGCTCTGGCTGCGCGCGCCGCGCGCGATCGTCACCGTGGGGTCCTCGCCCGCGCGCGGATCGCGGTCGAGGGTGTAGGCGAGGTAGGTGTCGGCGGCGACTCCGGGCCGGGCCCGGTGGCCGACGAGCCGGCCGAGCAGGGCGAGGGACTGTTCCTCGGTGGCGGTGCGCAGATAGCCCTCGTTCGCGATCCGCTCGGAGTAGAACGTCAGCAGGTCGCCGAGGACCGCCCAGGCGTCGAGGAGCGCGACGGCCGGGTCGTCGGGCGTACGTGCCGTCAGGCCGCCCAGTGCCGGATAGGCGGGCCCGGACAGGCGGGCGAGCATGGCGGACAGGAAGTCGGCGTGGGTGCCGGACCGCAGGGCCGGGGCGTCGGCGCCGGACGGGCCGACCGCGCCGGTGGCGCTCTCCTCCCCTCCGCAGCCGCAGTGGCAGGTGCCGGTCATCGGCCGCCTCCGATCACGAGGGCGAACCGGCCGTTCTCCGGCCGGTCGGGGTCGTTGTCGCACTGGGCGATCTCCAGGGGGCCCAGCCGCAGCACCCCGGCCTCCAGCTCTCCGTCGTCGGCGCGGAAGAGCCTGCGCAGCCTGGTCACCCGGGCGCTGAGCACGCCGGGCACCGCGGCCGCGGCGGCCACCAGGCGGCTGACGCGCACGGGGTCGCCGAACGTCAGCGCGTCCGGGTGGAAGAGCCCGGTGCGCCCGTCGCCGAGGGCGGTGGTGCCGAACACCCGGCGCAGTTCCGTGCGCACGGGGTCGCGCGGGCGCCCGGGGGCCACGCACACCGTCAGCTCGATGTCGAGCGGGACCGTGCGGGCGGTGTGGACCACCACGTCGTGGCCGATGAGCCGGCAGCCCTCCAGGGTGTCCGCCACGACGTCCAGGAGCTGCGGGGCCGCGCCGGTTCCGCCGAGCGGGTCGACGGCGACGTGGACCTCCGTGACGCTGCCGGTCCAGCGCAGATCGGCGGCGGCGCGCTGGACTCCGGGCACGGCCGTCGCGAGCTGCGCGTAGTCGTCGGCGGTCACCGCGCGCAGTCGGGTCCGGCGCGGTGCGAGCGGGGCGGACCGGCGTACCTCGTCCAGGGTCTCGGGTGCCGTGCCTCCGACGGCGGGCAGCGGGTTGCGCACCCGGAGCACCCCGTCGGGGGGCGCGCACCGCCGCGTGCAGTGGACGAGGTGGTTGACGGACTCGGCGCCGACGTTCCCCTCGGGACCGTTGCCGGTCCGGTAGGAGACGTCGAGGTCCGCGCCGGGCGGTGGCGGTGCCCCGTGCCGGCCGTCCCCGAAACGCAGGGCGAGCCGGCCGTCGTCCTCCACCTCGCCCACGAAGTGCCTCTCGCGCCGCCCGTCAAACAGCAGGTCGCGACGGGGCGTCCACACCTCGCCGCCCGCGGTGGCGCGGACGGCCGGCAGCGCCGCGCGGGGGTCCTGCGCGGCCAGGGCGGCGGCCGGCCCGGTCAGCGCGGGGTGCGCCGGGTCGAGACGGTCGGCGTGGGCGCGGCCCCAGGCGTGGCGGACCTCCCAGACGATCCGGTCGTCGAGCACGTGACCGGACCGGGCGCGGGCGACGAGCACCGCGAGCCGGCGGAGCTTGCCCGCGAGGAGCCGGGTGTGACGGAACAGCAGCTCGCGCAGCGCGTGGGCGGGCCGCTCGGTCAGCCGCACCTCGTCGAGGACCCGGGCACCGAACAGGACGGTCAGCTCGGCGATCTCCTCGCGGGACAGGTCGTGGTGCTCCCGGGCCCGGCGCGCCAGTTCCTCCAGTCGGTCCCGCACCCGCTGCGGAACGCCGGCCAGCAGCTCCGCCTGGGCCGCGGCGATCCGCCGCGGGTCCGGGTACGGCGCGGCCTGTGTGACCGGCGCCCGCCCCAGCACGGGCCGGAAGCGGACCGGGATCCGCGGGTACGTCACCTGGGCGAGCAGCGTCCGCAGGGCCGTGGCCTGCGCGTCCGCGGTGGGTGGCGTGACCCGTTCCGCGGGCTGCGACCCGGCGGCCAGGTGCAGGTGCGTCTCGATCCCGGCGCGGGTCACCGCCTCCTCGCCGACCAGGGTGTGCAGCTCCCTGACCCGGTCGGGTGTCAGCTGGTGCCCGGCGTCGGCCAGGGCGAGCAGCCGGTGCAGGTCCTGGGCGGTGGCGCTGCCCCCGGCCCGGTCGCCGCAGCCGGAGTCCGGCGGCCCGCACGGCGGGAGGACGACCGGCTCGGGCGGTACCCGGAACCGTTCCGGGTCGCCGCCGCAGAACGTCAGGGAGCGGCCGTGGTCGGCCGGCACCACGTTGCCGCGGGCGAGGCTGACGTCGTCGACGAGCACGCAGTCGGGGCCGCCCCGCGCGGACAGGCACACCGGGAAGGACAGGGCGTCCTCCGCACCCCACGCGACCTCGACGACCGGCTGGTCGTACAGCTCGTCGACGAACGCGGTGACGGAGGTCAGGCGGACGACCTGCCGGTGCGCCGGGTCCGCGTCGGCGGGCGCGCCGGTACGCGGACCGAGGACCTCCTCGATCAGCAGTAGGTCGCCGGGGGCCAGGGCGAGCAGCCGCTGCCGCTCGTCCTGGTCGTCGTGGCCGCCGTGGCCGTGGCCGTCGTCACCGTGGCCGTGGCCGTGGTCATGGGGCCGGCGGTCGTGGTCATGAGGTTCGTGGTCGTCGGTCCACTCGTCGCGCAGGGTGGCCGAGGTCGCTCCGGCGGGCAGTGAGCACTCCTCGTCGCCCCAGTTCCAGAAGCGGATCGCGTTGTGCTGCGGCCGCAGGGTGACGTCGCGGGCGCCCAGTGGTTCGAACACCTCCAGCAGCGCGGCCCGGTCCCTGAGCGCGTCCAGGTCGTCGTCGGCGACGACCGTGCCCAGGCCGGGTCGCTCCCGGGGGTCGAGACCGTTGAGGTCGACGGCCGCGAAACGGTAGGTGCCGGCCCGTAGTTCGACCTGGCGGTCGACCTCCAGGGTGACGAACGTGCGGGCGTTGCACCCGTCGTGCATCGCGTAGTCGACCAGCCGCACGTGGCGGCGCACCGACACCCGTCGCCGAGCGGTGTCGAGGTACGCCTCCGTGGCCACCGCGTCCTGCTGGTAGGCGAGTCGGTCGGCGGTGTGGGCGAGCAGTTCGACGAGGGTGACGCCCAGGTCGGGAACGTGCCGCTCGACCTGGCCCGGCACGGTGAGGCTCATCCGGTCGAGCAGCAGACGGCGCAGGCTGTCGTAGTCGCGGGCCGTGTAGTCGATGACGGGACGGTCGGCGCCCGGGGGCGGGCACTCCGGTCGGCCGGGGGGCGCGCAGTCGAAGGGGGTGGGGCCGGACGGCGCGAAGGTGAAGTCGGCGCCGCTGTAGCGGACGTCGAAGCCGCGGTGGGGCATCGTGCCGGGCCGTCCGTGGGCGTCGCTCTCCACCACGCTCAGCCGGTACGTGGAGGTGTCGCCGGTCCGGTCGAGCACGACGTGCATCCGGTCGTCGAGCTCCGGGTCCTCCTCGGTCTCCAGGCTCACGGCGACCGCGCGGATGCCGGTGACGCGGCGGCCGCCGTCGACGCGGACGTTCTCCGGTCCGAGGCGGTGCGGTGCCTTGCCGAGGAAGGTGACGGTGAGGGTGCGTCCGTCGTCGCCCGCCTCGACACCGTCGACACCGTTGAGACGGGCCGCCCGGACGTCCGCCCTGCGCCGCTCCGTACGACAGCCGCGTGCGCTGCCGCTGCCGGTGGGTGGTGTCACGCCGCTCCCCTCCCCTCGAACTCGTCCTCGCGGCGCGTGCCGGTCCGCTGGACCGCGTAGGACAGGCGCACCCGCACCACGTCGTCCTCGCTCACCACGTCCAGCGACTCCACCGTGATCACGTCGCCCAGCCAGCGCTGGAGGGCGGCCTGCACGGACAGGTGCAGGGTGGCGGCCAGCTCCGGGCTGTTGGGCGCGAAGAGCAGGTCGAGCAGGCCGCACCCGAAGTCGGGACGCATCACCCGCTCGCCCGGACTGGTGAACAGCAGTTGCTCGATCATGTCGCGGACATGGTCGTCGTACCCGGCCTCCGCGGTGCGTCCCCTGCGGTCGATCCGCAACGGGAAGGCGAGGTCGGTGCGCCGGGCGCGGACGGGGGTCACCGGCCCACCACCCGCTGCTGCACGACGGAGACCGTCGAGTTGCCCTGCGGTGCCTGCTCCGCGCTGTGCCCCGTCCCGGTGGAGGACTCCAGCAGGACGGGAACGCCCCGCACCCGGATCCTGGTGGAGGGGCCCTGCCAGCGGATCGTCGTGCACGGCTGCGGCTTGTTGCCGACGGTGAACGGGCACCCGGTGACCGTGTAGAGGTCGGCGGTGGTGGAGGCGGACTGTCCGCCGACCATGACGCCGGACTGCGTCGGCAGGACGGTGGCGGGCGCGCCGTGCGGACAGGTGACGGTCGCGTTCGCGTGCAGCACGTTTCCGGACATGGGCTTCCCCCGTCAGGTGACGCTGAAGGCGTCGTCGTTGATGGTCACGGTGTTGCCGGACAGCGAGACCTTCGCCCCGTTGCCGTTGTCGATGTGGATGCCGGAGGCGTTGACGACGATCGAGGCGCCGTTCGGTGCCTTCAGCGTCAGCCCGGTCTCGGGGTCGTCGGAGAGGACGATGCGGCACTGGAGCCCGGTCTGCAGGACGGTGTTCCGGCGGCCGGTGAGACCCGCGTCGGCGGCCTGCGGGACCTCGGCGGAGGAGCCGTACCAACACCCTGTCCACACGGGGAAGTTGATGTCGCCCTGCTCGAACTCCAGCCACACCCCGGCACCGGACGGCGGTACGGCGTAGTGGCCCATGCCGGGTCCGGCCACCGGGAAGCTGGGCAGCGCCCAGGTCGAGGGTTCGTCGCCGAGGACGTCGGGCACCTTGGCCGTGATCCGGCCGATGCCCAGCGGGTCGGCGGTGTCCTCCACGGTGCCCCGGTACTTGCCGAGGTAGCGACGGGCTGGTTCTGCGGCCATGCGGGGCTCCTGGACGGTCGTGCGGGTCGGACGGTCGGGTCACGGGCCGGGGTTCAGGGGACGACGGCGGGGGTGAGCGGGATCAGGCCTTCGCGGGCGAGGGTGAAGTTCTGGGTGTAGGCGCCGCGCTGGAGGTTGTGGGTGACGCTCTTGACGAAGTACAGGCCGTCGTACGTGAGGCCCGCTCCGCGGACGCCGACGAGTTCGCGGGGCCGCAGCACATGGCCGTAGCGGACGACGTCGAGCTGTCCGGATCCGGTGACCGCGTCCGCCGACTCCGCGGCTTTGGCGAGGGTCTCCGCGACGACCTGGCCGGGGTCCTTCTTGGCGGTGTCGGCGATGACCTTCTTCTTCAGGGCGGGCGCGGGCTTGAGGGCCAGCGGCGGACGCAGCACGCTCACCTCGGGGACGGGCAGGACCGCGGAGACGCGGGTGGCCGGGATCTGGACGCGCGCCTCGGGTTCCTCGCGGGCCGTGCCGTCGAAGGCGAAGGTCAGCTGGTCGACGTTGGAGAGCGCGTCCATGTTGACGTTGAGCGCGTGCTGCGGGACGCCGAGCCGCACCTCGGGCCCCCAGTAGGCGCGGCTCATGCCGGGCAGGGGGCCGGGGTCGAGGTAGAAGACGTAGCCGTTCGCCTTCGCCAGGTCGGTGACGTAGGCGAGGTCGGTGCCCTTCTGGAAGTCGATGCGCCGGGTCGGCATCGGGGTCTGCGGCACCAGTTCGGGGATGACGAGCGGGGTGATCCCGTACTGCGCGTACTGGGAGATGATCGCGGCGACGCGGGCGGCCGGTCCCATCGCGGGGTAGGGCACCGCCGCCCGTTCCTCCAGGTCCATCAGGACGGTCAGGTCCTCGCCGGTGACGGTGAGGGTGGACTGGCCGGGCTGGTTGCTGACGCCGACCTCCTGGCGGATCAGCACCCCGTCCATCAGGACGGTCACGGTGCCCTGGACGGTCGCGGCGAGGACGACGCGGACCTTGGGGTCGAAGAACCCGGCGGGCAGCAGGGTGGTGTTGATGAGTCCGGCCTTCGACAGGTCGAACGCGAGCTGGAACCCGCTGCGTTGTCCCGAGGCCACGGTGACCTGGGCGGAGAGCAGGGCGTCGGTGACGGGCGCGGGGACGGGGACCGGGATCCGGGGTCCCATGAGCAGGGTGAGGTGGATGGGTCCGGTGGTGACGTCAGCCATGCGCGCCTCCGTCTCCGACGACGCCCGGGACGCCGGCGGGGAAGGCGACGCGGATCCGCCGGCCGGGCGTGCGGGTCAGGTCCCCGGGGTCGAGGACCGGGTTGGCGTCGGCGATCTGCCACCACTGGTCGGCGCTGCCCAGGTAGCGGTGGGCGAGGAGGTCGAGCCGGTCACCGGCGCTGACGGTGTGCTCGGCGATGCCGCTGAGGCCGGCCGGGTCGGGCAGCAGCCTGCGGCGCAGGTAGGGGATCTCGCGCCCGTCGGGCCCGGTGTGCACGGCGACGGGGGTGTCGTGGTAGCGGCTGGTGCGGGGGTAGGTGGTGGTGGCGGTGGGTACGGCGGCGAGGGGGTCGGCGGTACCGCCGGTGTCGGCCATCAGAACGCTCCTCCGTTGCCGAGTCCCAGGGCGGTGGTGCGCCCCGGTGCGAGCCGGCCGGCCAGTTGTTCCTTCTGCGCGAGGTGGGCCAGGTACAGCTCGGCTCCCCGGTGACCGGTCGGCAGGTCGTTGACGTTGAGCACCCGCAGGCCGATGCCGACGGTGGCCCGTAAGGGGTTCAGCTGCACGTCGAACGCCTCCTCGGTGACGGTGAGTTCGGTCAGCCGGACGGGCAGGACGCGTTTGCCGCCCCAGGTGAACAGGGTCAGCGGGCTCTCGACCGGTGTGATCTCCAGCGTGCCGAGGGCAGCGAGCGCCTGGTTCTGCCGCACCTGTGCGGTGGGGGGATGCACCAGCATCTCCAGCGCCGCCAGTTCCGGCTGGATGCCGTCGGGCGCCGCGATCTCCATCTGGTCGGTGGCGTCGATCTCCGCGGTGAACTTCCACGTCTCGACGGCGGGCCCCTTCAGCCGCAACGCCTCGGTCCGGTCCCCGGCTCCCTCCGCCCCGGCCCCCTGCGGAGCGAGCGACCGCTCCAGGGAGTCGGGGTTGAACTGGAGCACGATGACGCGCTGGGGGGTACCGCGCAGGGGGTCGATGAGCACGAGCCCGGAACGAATGGGCTTGGGAAGGTCGGCGTAGCGGGTCATCGCTCCCCGGATCCATTCATCGAGCCCCGGTCTTCATTCCTGGCCATGGCGGCGGATGCCCTCCAACAGGATTTCGGCGTTCTGCCTGACCAGCGGATCGGGATCGTCGCGTCGCATGGTCTCCACCAGTGCCACCAGGTCCGGCCACGGAAGGTATCCGGTGGCCATGACGACGGCTTGACGCATACCGACGTCGGAATGACGGGCCGCCGCCCGGAACTGTTGCAGTACCAGCTCACGCCGGTCTTCCGTCGCGTTCAGGGCAACGGCGTAGAAAGCCCTCAATTCACTGTCGCGATCAGCCGCGCCACGCAAGGTCTGCAACGCTTCCGAGAAATCCAGGATCTCGAAGTTGCCGCGGATGTCCTCGTCAACCTCTTCGAGGTTCTCACCCCTCAGCGTGAGGTAATTCAGCCCGATGGGACGGTCCTCGACATAGTGAATCTCATTCTTGCCGTCATCCGTGGACCACACGTCGACATATACGTCCGCCTCCTCGTTTCCCATCGCAGCGAGATTCCAGTCCCGATCCCAGGCGAGCAGTTCGACATCGGAACGGCTGACATGCGGCTTGAGTACGTACCGCCGCGCGAAGTTCGTCATCCATCACCCCTTTCCGGCACAGGTCACAAAACCTAGTGCAAACCGTAGAACCTCATCAACAGTGCGGTGATTTTCTCCCTCCCCTCCTTGACGGCCGCGTCTTTGGTGGCACCCACTATTCCTTCACCTTTGGTGACCGCCCGAGCCCATGCCTCCGCCAGTTCGGTCTCGCGACGCACCAGCTCCGCCCGGTCCGCGGCGGTGCCGCCTTTGTGCACGGGGCCAGGCGGTTTCCCCGCTTCCTCGGCCTCGACCCCGCGGGTCGCCCGTGCCGCGTTCTGCATGGACATCGGGAACCGCCCGCGCCCACCGGTGGCGCCACCGTCCTCGAACTCCGCGAACGCCTGCCGCCACGTCATACCGCCGCGGCTCGGGCCGCGCTGGACGAGATCGGTGGTCATCGCGGCGAATCCCAGGTTGGCCGGGTTCCTCACGGATTCCCGGACGAACATCAGCCACATGGTGTTCCGCAGCAGCGCCTGCTGTTCGAGGGTGACGCCCTGCGGAAATGTCCCCGTCCTGACATAGGCCCGCATGATACTGGCGATCCGCTGGTCCGGGAGTCCGGTGTCGGCGAGGCGCTGCGCGATCTGCGGATAGGCGAGGACACCTCTCGTGAACGCATTGGTTTCGCCGGGGGTCTTCATCTCCTTGACCGGCGCCAGATCCCGTCCGACACGGTACACGTCATCCTTCCAGGTGCGCGGAGCGGCGGGGTTGACGCGGTAGGTCTTTCCGCCCGGAGTGGCGACGTCCAGGTGCTGCGCGCGTTCCCGCAGATAGCGAACCGCGGCCGGGAGATCCGCGGCCTCGGAACTCTCGATGGGATGAGAAGGATTGCGTGCGTTCGTCAGGCGCATACGTCGCGCCCGTTTCTCCACGTCCGGCCGCTTCAGCAATTCCTGCGCGATCTCGTGGACGAGCAGGCGGATGTCCTCGCCGGTGAGGCGGAATCCGCCGGTTACCGTCTCTTCCGGATTCAGACGCGCCGTGATGTCGAACGCGGGCGACCCGATGTCCACCAGGCTCGTCAAGCGGTACCAGACACGCATCCCCATCAGGACGCCGGTCAGGACCACTCCGGTGAGACCTCGCTGGAGCAGCCGGACGAGCCTGGGCCGTATACGCGAAATGATCCTGGCCAGACGCGCTTCCTTCGCCTGTGGCGAGTTCTCGCGCTTCTTGTGCTCGTCCCGTCGCCGCTTCCGCTCCGCCCGCCACTTGTTCCACCGCTCCCGCAACCGGTCCCGCTGCCTCTTGAAGGCGTCGCGGACCTTGCGCGCGTTGTTCGTCAGGGCTCGGCCGAGTTTGCTGTTCTTCAGCTTCCGGCCCAGGCGGCGGGTGGTCTCGCGGACCTTCCTCAGGGCGTTCTTCGCCGCGTTGCGAGTGGTGTCCAGGGCTCGGCCCACCAGGGAGGTGGGACGCTCGGCTGCCGGGCGGCGGGACTGCTTGGTGCGACCAGGGGTGCGGCGGGGGCCGGACGCGGGGCGGGACGGTCGGCGGCGGACGGGGGCGAGTGCCTGGCGGGCGCGGCGGAGGCTGTCCTTCGCTCGGTTGACCATCGTGCCCAGCGCCTTGCGGGGACCCCGCGCCGCCTTCTTCAGGCCCGCCATGATCTTCTGGGCCATCGCCTTGAGCCGGCCGCCGACGCCCTTGGCGGCCATCTTCAGGCGGGAGAGGAGGAAGTTGGTGATGAACTCCAGCAGGGCCACCACACCCGCCGCCACGGCTTCCGCGAACAGGCACGCCGCCGGACCCGCCCTCACCGCCTTCAAGTAGGCGAAGAACTTCCCGAACCCCGCGATGATCCTGCTGATGGTGCCCCAGGCCGCCATCAGCCCCTGGACGATCGTCAGGATCGCCCCCACCGCGGGGACGATCAGCGAGACGACCTTCTCGACGACGATCGAGACGATGATCATCGGCAGGGACCGCACCAGCGCCTGCCACGCCATCCGGCCGATCTGCGCCATCGACACACAGCCCTTGAGCAGCACATCGATGACCATCCGGCCCAGCCCGAGCACCGACTCGACCTTGTCGTCGAACCACTTCCTGACCGCCGTCTTGACGGCGCCCCACAGATGGACCTGGATGCCCTCCCTGGCCGAACCGCCCATCTTCCTCAGCCAGCCGCCCGGATCCGGCGCGATGTCCGCCACCAGCGCCGCGAACTGTCCCAGTGCCGCGATCGCCTTCTGCGCGAACTCGATCGCCGACACGACCGCGTTCCGCACCATGTCGACGGCGGCCTTGAGTCCGGCTTCGAGCAGGCCCAGCAGCTTGTTCAGGCCGGCCGCGAGGAGGTCCAGCAGCTTGTCGACCGCCGCCTTGAGCTTGTCCGCCCATTCGTTGACCTTGGCGATCGCCCTGTCACGCCATTCCTCGATCTTCTTGCGGAACCTGTCCCGCAGCTCCGGGAACGCCGCCAGTAGCACGTCACCGATCGCGACGAGCGCGTCCGCCAGCTTCTTGATCAGCTCGACGGCGAACTTCCTGGCCTGGTCGATGGCCCAGTTCGCGAACTCACGGAACTTGTCGATGATCCCGTTGATGATCCCGCGGAAGAAGTCGAAGATGCCGGTGACCACACTGAGCAGCGCGTCGAACGCGGCCTTCACCTTCGACTTGACCCAGCCCCACCAGCCGGAGGACTCCTCCTTCTTGGCCTCCTTCTCCTTGCGTGCCTTCTCCTCCGCCTCCTTCCTGTTGTCCTGGATCTTCTTGTTGTCCTCGTCCTGCCGCTTGCCGACGTCCCGATCGGTGTCGGTGCGCCTGGTGTCGATCTCCTCGTTCTTGTCCGTGTGCTCCTTCGTGGCGTCGCTGTCGGCCTGCTCGGTCTTCTTGTCCTGCTCGCCCCGCCACAGGGTCCGCTCGGTCCTGACCTGCCGGGCCGCCTGCCCCCGCTCGCCGGCCTGCGCCTCGGCGTTCTCCGCGACGGCCCGGTCCTGCTCCTCCTGACTCCTGCGCCGCTCCTCGGCCTCGTCCTGCTGCTGCTTCGTCTGCTCGGTGGCCATCCGGCCCTGTGCCTGGCCGACCGACGCCTGGATCCGCGGGCCGCGCTCCTGCTGGGCGACGGCGGCGACACCGGGATCCGCCCCGGCCACCGTGCCGCCTCCCGCCCGGCGGCGCCCGGTACCGCCCCCGGCGGGAACGTTCCCGGTCAGCGTCTCCGCGGGGACGTCCGGGTAGATCTGGTCCTCGCCCATCGGCTTGGCGGTGTCCTCGCGGCCGACCGCGAGGATCCGTCCCGAGGTCTTCCTGAGGTTCTCGGCCTGCCTGTCGGTCCGCGCGGGGTCGCTCTCCCCGGAGAGCTCCACCTTGGGCGCCGTGACCGTGGCGTTCAGGGCCGGGTCGGTCGTCGGGACCTCGCCGACCGCGTTCTGCATGTTCCGTACGTCGTCGGCGGTGACCTGGTTCGCCGCGTCGTCGCTGACGTCGGGCCGGCTGACATCGGCGGCCGGGTTGCGTCCCCCGGCCCTGTCGCCCTCGGCCTTCTTCTGGTCCTTGCCGTTCTCGGCGCCCTCGCGCTCGACGTGTTCCGTCACCTGGGGGGCGGGTGCCGCCTCCACCGGCGCGCCGTGCAGCGTGCGCGGGGCACCCGAGGGGCGTTGCGCGGTCGGGGCGTCGGCCTCCAGCCGGGCGTGCCGCTCGTCCACCGAGCGGTCCACGGCGCCGTCCACGCCGTCCAGCGTCGACCGCATCTGGTCGGGCGGCAGCGTCCCGGCCGTGGCGAGCGCGCTCTGCGGGTCCTGGCCCGAGACGTCCGGGGGCGCGGGCTTCTCCTCCTGCCTGGTCTCACCGCCCTTGCCCGCCGTGCAGGCGCTCTCGGTCTTCTCCTCGGTGGTGGGCTGCTGCGGACCGGCACAGCCACCGCCGCCCGGCTCCAACGAGGCGTCCTGTCGCGGTGCCTGGACGCCGGACGCGTCCAGGGAGGCGGGCGCGTCACCGGCCCGGTCACCGGTCGTGCCGAGTTCCAGGGGCACCGGTTCACCGGGTCCCGGGGGTGCTCCCGGAGGTGCCTCCGGGACGGTGGTCAGGGTGGCGGCGGCCGACGTCACGGGGCCGTTCCCTCTGTCCGCCCCCTCCGGGGACGCCCTGTCCGCCCCGTCCGCTCCGGGCTCACCGATCCCGCTGTCCCCGCGGTCCGCAGCGGCAGCCGGTTCCGCCGTCCCGGGCTCTGGGCCGACCTCCTGCTCGACGGGCTTCTCCGGCCGCAGATCGCGGTCGGTCCGGTCGTCCTGCCGCGTCTCCGGCTCCGGCTCCGGCTGCCGCTGGAGGGCGGACGGTTCGGCTCGCGATGCCGCTTTCCGCTCCGGCGCCGGGGGTTCCGGCGTCGCTTCCCGCGCCTCGTCGTCGGGAGCGTTCTCCCGCTCCTCCCGTACCTGTTCCGCCTTGGTGGGCGGCGGTTCCGGGAAGCTCGGCGCCTGCTGCGGGGCGGGCGGCGACCCACCGGCCGGGAGCGAGAGCTGGTCCGCCGTGGGGACCGCGGAGACGTCCGGGTCCGTGACGGGCAGGAAGTCGTCCGGCTTCAGGCCCGGTTCCACGGGAGCGGGAGGCGGGGCCGGTTCGTCGTCCTTCGGTGTCTCGATCTCGTGGTCCGCGCCCGGTTCGAGGTCGAGCGGCTGTTCCTCCTCGCGGGGCTCGGCCTTGTCGTCGTCGAGGAGACCGTGCCGTTCGAGGGGGCTGTCCTCGGCCTCGCCGAGCTTGTCCACCTGCTCCGGGCGTGCGGGCGCCGGTTCCGCCTGTCGGCGCCGGTCGAGATCCCTGGGTGTCGAACCCCGCACCGGCTGCTGCTCCGGGGCGGCGACCAGGGTGCCGGCGGTGGAGGCCGCCGGTCCGCCGCTCGTGGCCGCGGACGGTGCCACGGCACCGAGCGCGGCGCCGGGCACGGCACCGGCCTGCGCGCCCTCGGGGGCCGTCTTCGGGCGCCCCTCCCCGGTCGCACGCTCGGCCTCCCCCTTCTCGCCCTCGCCTTCTTTCTCGTCTTCGTCCTGCTTCTCACCCTCGTCCTGCTTCTTGCCCTCGCTCCCCTTCTCCCCCTCGCCCTTCCACTCCCCCGCCTTCTCCTTGTCCGGCTCCCCGGCATCCCTTGTCGACTTGTCCCCTTCGGACTCGACCGCCCCTTTCCGCTCCTCCTGCGCGGGCACGCGCTCGGGCTCCGAGGGCTCATCGCGGCCGGCGGGGTCCATGACCGGCTCCGGTGTCCGGCCGGTGTCCGTCGCGGGCGGAACGCGCTCGCTCTCCTCGACGAGTTCGAGGACCCGCAGGTAGTCGGTGGACGGCAGTCGGCGTTCCAGCCGGCTCACGACCGAGTCGCGCAACTCGTCAGCGAAGCCGGCCAGTTGCAGCCGTACCCGGCCCGCGGCATCGGTGGGGTCGCCGCGCAGGGAACGCAGGATGCCGGCGGTCAGCCGGTCGGCCAGCGTGGCGGGATCGAGGTGCTCGGTACGGAAGCGATCGGCCCTGACGGTCGCGTACCGCAGCCAACCGGGGGCGGCGCCGTGGATTACCTCGGGACGTGGTTCCGCCGAGCGCGCTCCCTGTTCCGCCTCCCGTTCCACGGCGTCCCGCGGCGAGCTGACCGTTCCCAGGTCGCGGCCCGCCCGCAGGGCGCCCGGCTGGTGCGGGGACTGGACGGTGTGCAACAGCTCGTGGGCGAGGAGGCGGCGGCCGTCGTCCGTGCCCGGGCGGAACATACCGGGCGCGAAGAAGATGTCCCGTCCGACCGTCACCGCGTCCGCGCCGACCAGCTCGGCCAGCGCGGCGGAGTCCCGGTCGGTGTGGACGCGGACCTGGCTGAAGTCGTGACCGAGACGGGCCTCCAGTTCGCGGCGGACCCCGGCGTCGAGCGGATGGCCCGCCGCCGTGATGATCTCTTTCGGTTCAGGGGTACGGGTACGGACCCCGCGGTCGCGGGACTTGTTCCGGCGGCGCTGCGTCCCGGCCGTGGCGGGATCGGTGGCGCGGGCGTGGGTGCCGGTCATGGGCGCCCCGGCTCCGGGCGGCGGCCGCGCCCCGTGGTCAGGCCCGCGTGCACCGAGCGCGCGAGCGCCATGCCCAGGCGGTCCGACGACACGGTGTACGGCAGCGGCGGCAGACCCCGGACGACGTCCAGGGCGAGTCCCGTGTCGCCGTCCCCCTCGCCGTGGCCGTCGCTCACGAGGTCGTCGGCGACCGGCACGCCGTACTCCCGCACGAGCCGCGTCAGCTCGCGCCGGAACGCCTCCGCCACCCGGTCGCGGTCGACACGGGGGAAGCCGTCGAGCACCAGCTCGCCGATCTCCACGTCGATCCGGCCCGCCCGCTCCGTGTGCGTCAGGTCCATCCGCCGACCTCCGACGGAGTCAGGGCGCGCTCCAGCTTCAGGTACTCGGTGCGGGTGGCGGCCAGCATGTGCCGCATCTGCACCGGGCAGCCCTCCTCCGCGGCGAGGAAGGCTCCGGCCAGCGCGATGTTGCGGATCGAGCCGCCGGTGACCGTGAGCTGGGCGAGCCGGTCGACGTCCAGGCCCTCCCGGGGGGTCCGCTCGGGAATGACGCGGCGCCAGATCTCGGCGCGTTCGTGCACTCCGGGGAAGGGGAAGTCGACCACGAAACGGATGCGGCGCATGAACGCCGGGTCGAGCGCCTTCTTCATGTTCGTCGTGAGCACGGCGAGGCCGCGGTACGCCTCCATGCGCATCAGCAGGTAGCTGACCTCGAGGTTGGCGTACCGGTCGTGGCTGTCCTTGATCTCGCTGCGCTTGCCGAACAGCGCGTCCGCCTCGTCGAACAGCAGCAGCGCGCCGCCCCGTTCGGCCGCGTCGAAGACCCGGCGGAGGTTCTTCTCCGTTTCGCCGATGTACTTGCTGACGACCTGGGAGAGGTCGATGACGAACAGGTCGACGCCCAGTTCGGCCGCCATCACCTCGGCGGCCAGGGTCTTGCCGGTGCCGGAGCCGCCCGCGAACAGGGCGGTCACCCCGAGTCCGCGCCGCAGCAGCGACTCGAAGCCCCATTCCTGGTAGACGGTGCCGCGCTGCCGTACGTGGGCGACGACCTCCCGCAGCGTCTCGCGCTGCCGCTCGGCGAGCACCAGGTCCGCCCAGCCGGCGCGCGGTTCGATCCGGCGGCCCAGCTCGTCGAGGGCGACCCGGGCCTCGGTGAGCCCGGCCAGCCACGCCAGCCGACCGGCCCCGGACGGCTCGCTCCCGACGGCACGCCGCACGGACGCCCCGGCGGTACGGATGACGTGGGCGGGCAGTGAGAACTGGGCCACCAAGGCGCGCAGTTGGCCCTGGCTCAGCTCCGGGACGCCATCGAGCGCGTCGCTCCACAGCCGTAACTGCTCGTCGGGGGTGAGCGGCTCGACGGTGACGCGTTCCCGGCTGCCCGCCGCCGAGTCCGCGGGCGGTGGTTCGGAGCTGGACACGACGAGCGGTACGGCGAGTTCGGCGAAGAACGCCTCGGCCGCGGCGGTGGCCGTGCGCCCGGCGCCGGTCCGCTCACCGGCCTCCACGAGCAGTGCGGCCGGCAGCAGGATGGCCTCGCGTTGCCAGAGCCGGGCGAGCCGGTCGCGTTCCGCCGGTTCCGTGGGCAGGTCCTCGGCCGCCGCCGCGTAGAGGCCGAGCCCGCAGTCCTGGGCGGCCCGGGCGGCGACCTCCCGGCGCGTCGCCCGGTCCGCTCCCACCAGTTCGACGTGCGGCAGTCCGTCCAGAGCGGTCCGGGACCAGGCCGTCGTCACCGCCTGAGCGGCCCGCTCGTGCGGCGGGGGCGGCTGTCCGCGGCCGTCCTTCGCGTCGGGTGCGACGAGCCGGCGGCCGAGCAGCCCGTCGAGCCGGGTGTCCAGGTACGGCACGCCGACGAGGAAGTGCAGGATCCGCTCGTCGATCCGCAGCCGTGCGGCGGTCAGCGAGGCGTCCTCCTCCCGTTCGATCAGCCGCCAGCGGCGCAACGGGCTCACCGGTGCCAGCGCGCTCCAGTGCGGGGCGTCGAGCACCGCCAGCGCCAGCGAGAACGTCGGATACGCGCGGGCCGGATCACCGCAGGCGGCCGCGCAGCGGGCGGCGGCGGAGGGGTCGATCTCCACGGCCGCGCACAGCACGACGACGTCCCGCTCGAACGGCGTCAGGGCGAAGCACGAACACAGCGTGTCGAGGGCACCGGCGGGTTCGGCCGCACCGTCCGTGAAGGGCGCGTCGGCTTCGGACGCGGATCCGGCGTCCCTGGACGCGCCGCCGTTCGAGGCGTGGGCGTCGAGGCGGGCGAGCACCGCCGCCACCGCGGCGGACAGCGCCCGGTGGTCGACGCCGTGCGCGTCGTCCCCGGTGTCCGGCCGACCGGCCTCGCCTGTCATCGTCCCGTCCCTCCTCTCTCCCTCGTCCCCGTCTCCGTCAGTCCGTGGCCGAGAGGTCGGCCACGGGACCGGTGAACGTCCCGTCCCCGGACCGCTCCAGGGCGCTCTGCACTCCGTCCACCTGGATCCGCACCAGATAGGTGACCGGCCGTACGCCCGTCACCCGGATCCGGACCGTGTGCGGGTCGGGTCGGCCGGACAGCGGGAACGGGGCCCGGAACTGGTGGCTGGAGGCGGCCCGGTCCGCCGGTGGCGCCACCTCGTCGAGCAGCAGCAGGACCCGCTGGTCGTCGCGGACGGGCATGTCGAGGCCGAGCGCGAGCCAGGCGCCGACCAGGCCGTCGTCCTCGGTCCGCTCCGCGACGCCGACCGGCCCGGTGATGCCCGGCCGACGGGCGAACGTCTGCGCGTTGGACTCGATCCCGCGGTGCGGGCCCGGGGGTTCCCCGAGGTCGAGGCCGTGCAGGAGCTGGAGGGCGTAGACGCCGGGTTCCAGTTCGCCGGGCACCGCGAGCACCACCTGGTCGTCGCGGACCCGGTCGGCGGGGACGGGGACGTCGTGGGTGCCCAGCCGCGCGGTCACCCGTTCGGCCCGCAGCCCGGAGCCGGTGACCACCAGTTCGTGGTTCTTGGGCACCGGTCCGTCCTCCGGCGGGGTCCGTTCGTCCGCGCCGGCCGGCCGGGACAGCACCCGGTCGACGAGGGGGCCCCGGGAGGGGACGGCGCGCACCGTGCGGCGCAGCACCGGTTTCCCGGCGACGGGTTCCTGACCGCTCTCCACGAAGACCGCCGCGCCCTGGTAGACGACGGAGAGCGCGTAGGGCGTCTGGAACATCGTCGACCACAGCTTGGACAGGTCGTCGACGTCCATCGGTGTCGGCGTGAACCTGACCTGCTGCGGCGACGCGGCCAGGTCCGACCCGGCCAGGTGCGGCATCGTCCTGGCCTCCTCGATCCGTGCGCGCGGCAGGACCGGCGCTTCGTGGAGCCGTCGTACGACGCAGCCGAGCAGCCGCTGGGCGACCAGGAGGGTCTCGTCGCCGTAGAGGCTGATGAGGTAGTGCAGGTCGAGGGCGGCGGCCGGCCTGGCGAGGAGGGTGCCGTCGGCGCCACGGGTCGGTGTGTCGCGATGGCGGAGCGCCGGGTCGGGGGTGACCTGGTAGAGGAAGACGGTGATGGTCGGTTCCGCGGGCGGCTCGGCCGGCGGTTTGCGGGGGACGACCTGGACGGCGAATTCGAGGTCGGGGGTCAGGGCGTCCGCGATGTGCAGGCACAGTGCCTGGGTCGCGGTCGCGATGGCCAGGTGATTGCTCACCGCTCGTCCTCCCTGCCGGACCGGGACAGGTAGCTGTCCAGGCTCATGACGGGTGCGGACCGCACGGACCGGGACTGTGCCGCCTCCTGCTTCCGGCCGGAGCCGTTCCGGGGCCGGCCGGCGGCCGTGACCTCCAGCCGCCCGATGGAGACGTGCACGACCCGCTCCGGACGGCGTCCCTCTCCACGGCCGTCCCGGTCCGACCGGGCCGCGCTCCCGCCGCCCCTGCCGCCGGCCGGGCCGACCGGACGGGCGGTCGCGGGAACGGGGCGCGCCTGCCCGGCGGTTCCCGGGCCGGGCGTCGCCGCGGTGTCCCGGTCGCGGCCACGGGCGGCGGGCTTCCGTCCGGCGTCCGTGGCCCGGTCGGCCGTCCACGCGTCGGACCGGGCGCGGGCGGATCCGGGTCCGCCGGTGGGTGCGGGTCCGGCCGGCGGCAGGGGCGGTGGCACGAGCAGCGGGGCCACCGGCACCGCGGGCAGCGCGGCACGGCCGTACGACGGCTGCGGGCCCCTCGGAGGCGTGGTCGCCGGGCGCTCGGGCGGCAGGTGCCGGACAGCCGTGTGCCGGGGTGGTCCGGGCTCCGGCGGCAGGGCCGGACCGCTGCTCGCCGAGGTGCCGGCGCTCTCGGTGATCCCGTCGTCCAGCGGTGTGGGTCCTCGGGCGCCGCCGAGCGTCTCGGTCCGTTCGAAGGGGCCGGGCAGGCGCGGACGCACCCGCACCGCACCCGGCGAGCCGTCGCTGTCCGCGCCGGGGGCGCTCCACGCCAGCAGGCGGTCGAAGTAGTCAGCCATCAGCGCACAGCTCCAGGTAGTAGCGGCGCCGCAGGGGACTCAACGCCAGGATCTCCTGCTCGCTCCAGCCGTACGCGGTGGCGAGCAGGTGGACGTCGAGGAGGGTGCCGCGGGCCCAGGCGTCCAGTTCGGTCCACAGGTAGGAGGCGATGTCCAGTTCCGCTCTGGTCGCGTGCCCGCAGGCGGGGCAGGCGACGTTCAGGGTGACGTCGGCGCAGGGATCGGCCGCCGCGGCGACCTCGGCCATCCGGCGCTGCACCCTCTCGGGCAGCAGGCCGGGCAGTTCGCCGACCGCGACCGGCGTTCCGTCCCGTTCCGCCGCCACGGCGCAGCGGGCCAGCAGGACGGAACGGGCCCGCACCGCGTCGCCCGGACGCTCGGCCGCCACGGCCGCCAGGTCACCGGCGGTCGGCAGGCGGAAGGTGACGGCCCAGCCGTCCTCCTCGACCCGCAGGCCATCACCGTCGCCGCCCGCGCCCCCATCACTCGCCGCGGCCGCTTCGGCGCCCCGGCCGGCCCGCCCGCCCTCGGTCAGTTCGTCGGGGTCGAAGTCGAACTCCATGGCCTCCGAGCAGTCGCCGCACTCGACGCGCACCTCCAACGTGTCCCCGAAGAGGACCCGGCGCAGGGCGAACAGGTCCGCGTCGCGTCGTCCGACCGGCACCGACAGCAGTTCCTCGGGATCGGCCGTCGGCCGGGCGACGGTGTGCAGGAGCAGGGCACGGCCGAAGTGCCCGGCCGTGAGACCTGCCTCCCACGCGGCGAGAAGATCCGCGGCCCCCGTGCGTTCCATGCGGGCTGCCCCGTGTCCCTCACGCCGGCTGGGTGAACGAGGGCTCTTCGGGTTCGGGGACCTCGTAGTCCCGTTCCCAGCCCTCGCACTCCAGCTTCAGGCTCTGGATGGCGACCGCGTTGGCGTTGGCGTCCAGCTCACCGACGACCTGGTACTCGCTCGGCCAGGCCCGGTACAGCTTGTGCGATACGGCGACCTGGCCGGCCTCGTTGAGGACCTGGATGACGATGTCCTTGCGGAAGTCGCTCAGGGAGACCTCGGAGCCGAGCCCGGCGCCGACCTGCCAGACCTTGTTCGCCCAGCGGTCGAACTCGGGGTCGTGGGTGACCCCGCGCTCCAGCGTGACGGCCTCGTACTCGGTGCGGCCGGGCGACTTGCGCGGAGAGCTGGGGTCACCGCCGTGACGGTGCTTGACGACCTCGGTGGTGCGCTTGAGCGGGCTGATCTTGCTGACGCCCGCGACGGTGCGCCCGTCCCAGAGGACGAGGAACTTGAAGTTCTTGTACGGGTCGAACCGGTGCGCGTTGACCGTGAACTCGGCCATGGAGCTCCTATGCCTTTCGTGCCTCCGCGCCGGGGCAACCGCTGGCGCATGTCCGACGGGTGACGGGTCGGGCCGGGAAGGGGAGATCGGCCGGACGGCCTAGGTCAGGACCTGCCCGGCCATCTGCTCGATCTTGACGATCACGAACTCGGCCGGCTTCAGCGGCGCGAAGCCGACGACGACGTTGACCACGCCCCTGTTGACGTCGTCCTGGGTGGTGGTGTCCTTGTCGACCTTGACGAAGTACGCCTCCCGCGGCGAGGTGCCCTGGAAGGCCCCCTGCCGGAACAGCGTGTGGAGGAACGCGCCGACGTTCAGCCGGATCTGCGCCCACAGCCGCTCGTCGTTGGGTTCGAAGACGACCCACTGCGTGCCGCGGTACAGGCTCTCCTCCAGCATGAGCGCGAGACGCCGCACGGGCACGTACTTCCACTGGGAGCCCAGCGCGTCGGAGCCGTCCAGCGTGCGTGCGCCCCAGATCACCGGGCCGACCACCGGGAAGGTCCGCAGGCAGTTGACGGCGACGGGGTTGAGCAGGCCGTTCTCGCGGTCGGTCATCGGGACGGTGAGCGACCGGACGCCGTTGAGCAGCGCCTCGGTACCGGCCGGTGCCTTCCAGACCCCGCGCTCACTGTCGGTGCGCGCCATGATCCCGGCGACGGTGCCGGAGGGCGGGAAGCCGCGCAGCCGCCCGGTGAGCGGGTCGACCACCTCGACCTGGGGGAAGTACAGGGCCGCGTGATCGCTGCGGACCACGTCGAAGTCGGCACGGCCCACGCGTGCGGCGTCGATGTCCGTCCAGTGGGCGGGGGCGTCGACGAGCAGGAACATCCTCTTCTCACGGCACAGCGCGTCGGCCGCGGAGATCACGGCGAGCATGTCGTCGGTGCTGTCGTACCCGGCGAGTTCGGGCAGGGCGAGCAGGTTGACGTCCTGGACCGCGCGCAGCGCGTGGATGCCGGTCTTGCCGGCCTCGCTGCCCATGAGGTCGGCGGCACCGGGAGCGCCACCGTCGGCACCGCCCTCCAGGAGGAACACGGGCGGGTTCACCGAGCCTTCGAGCCCGAGGTCGTTGGCGTTCTCGCCGGTGAAGCGCACGAGGTCGTCGGGGCTGTCGGAACCCGCGACCACTTGCAGTCGCCGGCCGAAGGCGGTCACCCGGGCGCCCGCGAACACACGCTTGCCCGGCAGGTCCGGCAGGGCCCGCAGCTTGCGCTCCAGCAGCAGCGCGAGCGCGGTGACGGTGGCCGGCGCGGTGTCCCCGTCCTTCTCCTGGTCGTAGATCTTGAAGGTGTGCGACTTTTCGCCGATCTTCACGTCGACGTCCCGGGAAAGGACGTCGGCCGCCGGAACGGAGTCGAACTTCTTGGACACCGTTCCCACCGGATTCGGACGGCCGTCCCGGTTCAGGACCGCGATCCGAATCACCGCGGAACTGGAATTGACCATGGAATCCGCGGACCGCGGGTCGCTCTCCGCGGTACCGAGTCCGGTGAACGACTCCTGTACGGCGCCCGAAGAATCAAAAACGCGTAGGTTGTAGGTTTTCTCCGGGTCTTCCGTGTCGTAGTCGACCGAGACGCGCAGTCCCGATCCCCAGGTGCCGGGTTCTTTCGCGGTGATCTCCAGCACGGCGGCCGCGGGAGTGATCTCGGCGGAGGACAGGCGCACGGCGGCCGATGATCCGCTGCCCGAGTCCACCCGTACGACGACGGCGACGGATCCGCCGTTCAGGAAGAACTGCCGCACGGAGTGACCGAGCACGCCGTCGGGGTCAAGTCCGCCGAAGCGGCGTTCGAAGTCAGCGAAGCTGGTGACGGTGACGGCGCTGTTCAGCGGGCCGCGACGGGTCCGGCCGACGAAGGCGCACACTGACGTGGTGACGGCGGTGATGGTGCGGACACTGCTGGGAAGCTCTTCGACGTACACGCCCGGATAAGTCGGAAGCGTCGCCATTCCCCCTCCTTTTCCAATGAACGGCAGGAGACATGGACAAGGAAGGGGCCGCTCACGTCTGCTACTTCAGTAGCGTGCGACTCCCGAATCTCCTGAGCATCACATATGCCAGTCACCCTCAAGGCTTCTCACGAGAACGCAGCAATACTCCCTGTGAATCTTCGTCTCGCGCCCTTGCGTAAATGAGTATGGCCAGAAGGAGATGCCGCCACCTAGGGAATGTTCGGTACTTGACTCAAACCTTCTGCAAGCGTTCGGCGATGAACGATCAATTCCAGTAAGCAGACGTGTTGATTCACCAGCTCATCCGACAAGATCGCTGGTCGATTTCACCGCGAGGGACATGCCCATTGCGGCCGTACCGCGGATATCCGCCGGACGGCGGAGCCGGCCCGTACCCGGCAGCGCGTCCGCCGACGGGCACCGTGTTCAGGCGCCGGGAAGGAACAGACAGAAGAGGTGGCCGTGAGGGTCGCGGAGAACCCTCACGTCCTTCTGGGGCTGATGGTCCTCCAGCGTCGCACCCAGGGCGCAGGCCCGTGCCGTCTCCGCTTCCAGGTCGTCGACCTGCAGGTCCAGGTGCGCCTGCATCTGCTGGACCCCCGGACGCTGCGGCCACACCGGCGGAGTGTGGTCGGTCTCCAGCTGGAAGCTGAGGCCGGGACGTTCTCGCTCCGGATGCCTCAGACGGACCCACTGCGGTTCGCGATCGACTTCCTGCCAGCCCAGCAGGGCCCGGTAGAAGTCGGCCAGGGCGGGAGGATCGGGAGTACCGAGCACAAAGGCACCGAGCGTCGTGGTCATGCCTTCAGCTGTTCCCCCGACATCCGCTCCGACTCATCGACGCACCCTTGTCCGATTCTGACGCCCTGCACGACGACGCCCACCGGCCCCAGGACCGGTACGGCTCTTCTCGCTGTCCATGTGACGGGCCCCTTCGACGGGAGTCCCGGCGGGGCGACAAGCCGACCGGCGGACCGGCGCGCGGAAAGCGAGAGTCCCGACGTCTGGTCAGGCGGAGGCGAAAGCCTCCTCGGGGACGTCGTCGAGGACGAATCCGTTGTCGAGCCGGACGCGGACCGTGACGCGGAGCATCCGTCGCCGGTAGGCGGCCCACTGCTCCTCCAAGGCCCCCACCTGCTCCTCCAGTTGCTTCCTGCTCGCCGGTGGCATCTGGTCGCCGAAGTCGTCGAGGAGCGACTTGAGGCGCAGGTACTCACGGACCTCGTGGCTCTGCTGCCGGTGGTGCTCGTCCACATGCTCGACGGTGCCCTCGACACCCGCCGCCAGGGCCACGGAGGCGGTGAAGGCACCCGTCTCCTCCGGGGGCTCCCCGGCCGGGGTCACCGTCCCGGCCAGCCGCAGATCCGCCGCCAGCCGCACCCGTTGGCCCACGTTCAACGTCATCGGTCCTTCGTCTTCCTCGTCGGTCACCGGCGATCCGGCACCCATGACGACGCCAGGCGCACCGGAGAGAACAGGATCATCCCATCCTCACCTCCGGCCCCGGCACGATCGAGGCCCTCGCGGACCCCGGCGGACGGGGGCGGACCCCAGGTGGGCCCGCAGAGCCCTCACGGAGTCCGCCCCCTGCCGCTCAGCTGTCGGCCCCTGCGGATTTCTCGCCGTGCCGGTCGACGACGGCGCGCCGCAGCACGGCCGTACTGCCCATCAGTGTGTCGGACGTGATGCCCTTCTGCTTGTCGTGGGTGATGAAGCCGCGCGCGCCGAGGAACGCGAGACTGTGCTTGTCGAAGATCCACTCGTCGCGCGTGGCGGAGGAGGCGTCCTCGCGGGTGATGGCGATCCCGTGCCGGCCGGCCACGTCGACGGCGTTCGGAATCTCCTCGACCCCCGGTATCCTCGCCGCCGCCTTGTACAGCGCGGCGGTGTTCCGGGGCGGCATGAGCGTCTGACTCAGCAGGTCGCCGATCAGGGAGAAGACGGCCTGTTCCCTGGACTCCCCGTCGGACACGCGGACGTCGCGGCGCAGCAGGGTGAGCAGGGCGTCGGGGTCCGTCGGCAGCGAGGACAGCCACGCGTACGTGGGGTGGTCGATTCCCGCCGGGACCGCGTCGGAGGACTCGATGGGGATGGTCTCGTCGGGCATGACGGCGTCCTTGCCGGACTCGCGCATCCAGCCGAGGGTCTTGAGCGGCCTGGGGTCCTGCGAGGTCCACGTCTCCACCGTGTGCGGGGCTCCGAGTTCCACGGGCCCTTCGAACGTTCCCTTGTTCTCCACCGTCAGGCTCCTGACGTACACGAACTGGTCGTCCCTGACCGGCGTGGCGTCACTGGCCATGGCGGCGACGGCGATCCGGTTCAGGGTGACGGAGGCGCTCCGGGCGTGGGCGCCGGCCGTCGCGGTCCGGTCCGTCGGCGCGGGACCGTGGCCGCCGCCGGTGACGGTGAGGGTCACGGCCAGCGCTCCGGCCAGCACCGTCGAGGCGAGGGGCACCAGGACGGCCGGACGCGTCAGCCGGCGGCGCGGTGCCGGGGCGGGGGTCGGGTCCGAGGCGGGAACGTGGCCGAGGTCTTGGTCGATCTGCTGCATCAGGACGTCCTTGTAGTGGAGGTGTCGTCCCGGCGGGAGGTCCCATTCGGCCGGCGCGGAGAGCAACTCCAGCGCGTCCTCGGTCCGTCGACCGTCGGCGTTCATCGGGTCTCCTCCTGCAGGAACAGGGCCGCGAACGCGGCCTCACTCTCCATCTCTCCACGGGGGCCGGGAGGTTCCGTCCCCGTGCCGCCCTGCCCGGAGCTGAGCCGGGCGAGCCGTGCCCGGGCGCGCGACAGCCTCGACCGCACGGTGCCGACGGGGACGCCGAGCGTCTGTGCGGCCTGCCGGTAGTCGAGGCCGGCCGACACGCACAGCGCGAACACCTCGCGTTCCTGGCGGCGCAACAGGCCCAGCGCCTGGTGGACCAGCACGAGCCGGCGGGCGTCGTCGATCCGCCCCGCCGTCTCCTCCGCGAAGTCCTCCACGGGACGCGGCCGCGGACTGCGCGCAAGGAAGGCGAGCCGTCGGCGCAGACTCCGGTTGGCGTTGCGCGCCTTGTGCGTGGCGATACCGAGCAGCCAGGGTCCGAGCGGTCCGCCCTCCGGCTCGACCCGCTCCCGGCCGCGCCAGGCGGCGAGGAACGTCTCGGACATGACCTCCTCGGCCTGTGACCAGTCGCCGGTCAGCCGCAGGGCATGGTTGTAGACCGCCCGCGCGTACTGGTCGTAGAGCTCGGCGAACGCCGCCCGGTCCCCCGCCCGTATGCGCGCGCGCATGGATTCCTCTGGTTCTTCATGACTCACACTCGGTACTCTCCGTGCCCCGCCCGAAGTTCCTGTGGCGCGCGTCACGCCCCGGATGCGCGGTGTTGTCCACACAAGGCGGAATCCCGGGAGCTGACGAAGCCGAGGACTCCTTGGCATCCGCACCGGCGACCGAGATCGGACGTGGGCTTCGCCGAAAGGGGCGTGCAGGGGCATCACATCGCCCGGCACCCACGACTCGGCGTGCGCCTTGAGTCCGACGAGCACGCGGTCGAGGCGGACGACGGAATTCAGTACGGCACCGCAGTGGACGTCATGGGTGAGCAGCCGCCCGGCCGAGGCGAGCACGCCGGGGTTGATGCCACGGCAGGCCGGCTGCCTCAACCGGCCTGCCAGTACGGCGACGTCGAGCGGTGGCAGCTCCGGGCGATTAACTCCCACCCCGGATCGGTGAGTTCATGGCGGCGTATCACCCCACCATGATCCACCAACCGATGATCCTTGAAGACGGACCCTGCTGCGGCCGCTGCTCGGAGTTCGCCAAGTTCCGCATCAGATCGGTGGAGACCGTCAGCCATACCCTCCGGGTTGCACGGAAGCGAACCGACAGGAGCGATGCGGCAGACGCCGCCCGCGGCGGCGCTGTCCGCCATCGCCGTGACGAACTGCCGGCCCTCCTCGGTCAGCCGGGGCAGGGCGGTTTCCAAGCCGGGCTTGAAGGGTTGGAAGCTCGGCCGAGTCAGGAACACGTCCTGGATCCCGACCATGGAAACACCTGCGGCCCTCGGCCGCTGGCGGGAGATACCGATGCGGGCGTTCCCCGTAGTGATGCCGTCCGGTCAGACGTACCGGACGGTGCTTGACGACGACTTGGAGGTTGTCCCTGTAGCTGATCGGTGGCTTCGGAATCTGCGGTTCGGGCGGGACCGGGCGGAGCTGACGACGAACTCGCCGCCGCCCGCCCCACGCCCTGAATCGGCCCAGCCCACGTCCATTGACCCTCGACAGAGGTTCTCGCAGGTCAGCTGCATGAAGCCTCGTGGTTCTCCAGAACGGTGCCGACTGACGGGGCCGCAGGGCGGGGGATCTCGGCGAGGAGGATCTCGGCGGCCCGGGTGACATTGTCGGCGAGGACCGCGCGGGCCATGACCGTGCGGGCGGCCTCGGGCATCGTGTCCGGCGGGACGACCATGAGGGAGAAGTGGTCGTTGTCGCCACGGGTGATCAGCACGGTGTCGTCGCCCACCGGGAAGGAATCGAGGTGTACGACCCGGTCGTCGACGACCAGCCGGGTCGGGATTCCGTTCCAGGCCGAGGCGTCCAGGCCGACCCGGGCGATGGGCCCGAGATGCTCGGACAGGGCGGTGATCAGCGGCGGGATCTCCCGCTCGACATCACGTGAGCGCGGCCACCAGGCACCGTCGAGGAGACTCTGCCGGGACCCCGTCGTCTCCAGCCGGAGCAGCGCGGTGCCCGGTCCGACGGCCCGGTGGACCTCGTCCGGCAGGAGACGCGGGGGTGCGGGGATCTGATGAGGAGGGATACCTGAGTCGGTCATGGTCGGTCCGCCCGTCCACGGGCGCTGCCGCTGCCGCCCGGACCGGGTGCCTCGGCGGACGCCGGGCCGGCGGGCGAGGCGACGGCCCCGTTCTTTCACCGTACTCCGGGGGGACGCACGGACGCGCCGCTCCCCGCCGGGGAACCCGATCGGCACCGTCGGCCTCGGACGTACTGTGGACGTACGGAGACATGCCCGGCCCGCTCCGGATGTCCGCGGACGCAGCTCCACTGGGAAAGGACGGTACCGTCTTGGACCGCAACGAGCCCGGAGCAGAGGCCCTGCCCCCGACGGGGTACGCCGAGGTCCGCATCGTCGCCGCCACCCCGGACGCCGCCCGGATGGTCGCCGACGTCCTCCGCCACTGTTTCGCCGGCGGTGAGCAGCGCAGCTATCCCGCCCCGGGCGGGGGGACCCGCCTTCACCTCACCGTCGACACCGCCCGTACCGCCGAACCGACCCGGTCCTGGCTGGCCACCAGCAGGCCCCCGAGCGGCACCGGGTCCCACGCCGAGGAACCCTGAGCGGACGGGCGGAGCCGACGGGCGCGTGGTGGCCCCGGCCCGCCGCGGAGCATCCTGGAAACCGCACCGCGATGTCCTCGGACCGGCCCACGGCGTCGCCCCCGCCGCCTGCCTGGAGCCCCGGGATGACCGTCGGACTGTACGAGGACCGGGATCCCGACCGCTCGGAGAGCTTCGGGGAGATGCTGCCGGGCGGGCTCCTGGACCACGCCCACGCGCTGCCGCCCGACCGAGTGGGATCGGCCCTCGCCGGTGCGGTCGCCGGGCCTCGTCACCCGTGCGACGCGGATTCGATTTTCGTCCCGTGTCCCGGGCTCACCCGCACAACCCCTGGCAAGAAACTCTGCGGTCCGGGTGAGCCAATATCTGTCGCAGCGACGTAAGAAACCGACGTCGGCGGGGTGAGTTTTTCTTGATCGACAGGCGTTGTGAGATTTTCGACCGCACACCGTCGACCGTGCCGTGCTACTGTCGATAGCAGTTGCAGTTGTGGTTCCCAAAAAACTTGCGAGCATCCACCCTGTTCTTACGGGTGGAGTTCTTTTGTATTTCCGGTCATTCATTTTCCGGCGGGGCAATCATCGCGGCGACGCGGGATTCGCACAATGCGGAACCCGAGCACCGTCCCGAAGGAGAATTGACATGGCTACTGGCACCGTGAAGTGGTTCAACGCGGAAAAGGGCTTCGGCTTCATCGAGCAGGAGGGCGGCGGCGCCGACGTCTTCGCCCACTACTCGAACATCGCCACCTCCGGCTTCCGTGAGCTCCAGGAAGGCCAGAAGGTGTCCTTCGACATCGCTCAGGGCCAGAAGGGCCCGACGGCGGAGAACATCGTTTCCGCCTGACACCGGCACGCACGGAGAGCTGGGGCCCGCACCTTGGGGTGCGGGCCCCAGCTCGCCGCTTTTCGGCGCATGACGCAGACGTCCCGGCAGTCCCTGGCGCGTTAGGCCCGCGACCGCACTTCCGGGTCCCGGATAGCCGGTCCGCCTCATTTTCCGACCTCCTGCCGCCCACGCCGATCCGGATCCACACCCGGTCCACGCCCGATCCGCTCCTGGGGCACGCCGACCCGATCCGGGTCGCCCCCGTCCCACGGCCGGTTGCCGGCTCGACGCCCGTTACCGGACCTCGTGCGACCCGTTTTTCTCTTCAACTGCCATTCCCCTGCTTCCAGGATGCCGCCACTTCTCAAGCGTCACATCCCGCGAGAATTCTTCACCGATCCGATTCGGTGCCGAATTTCATTCGGCTCGTTCATGCAATTCTCTGCGCTGGTCGTTCGCTGCAGGAATTCCTTGATACGCGCCCGTTCAAGGAAGGTTCCGCATGAACCGCACGCGCACGAACGATCGCTTCACCCGCACCCGCACGGAGGGCGCCGGCACCCGACGGGGCGGCAGCCGCTTCGGGGCCGCCTCCACCGGCCGGTCCGGCGCTCCCGCCCGGTTGAAGGGTTATGGACGTCAACAAATCTCACCGCGAGGCGAGTTCGCGCTGCCGGTGACGACCACGCCCGCTCTTCCGGCCGTGGAGGTGTTCGCCGAACTCGCCCTGCCGGCACCGTTGCTGGCGGCGCTCGGCCACGAAGGCGTGTCCGTCCCCTTCCCGATCCAGGCGGCGACCCTGCCGAACACGCTGGCGGGCCGTGACGTTCTCGGCCGGGGCCGCACCGGCTCGGGCAAGACCCTGGCCTTCGGCCTCGCGCTGCTGGCCCGCACCGCCGGACAGCGCGCGGAGCCGCGACTGCCGCTGGCTCTGGTCCTCGTACCGACCCGGGAACTGGCCCAGCAGGTCACCGACGCGCTCACCCCGTACGCCCGTTCCCTGCGGCTGCGGATGACGACCGTCGTCGGCGGCATGCCGATCGGCCGGCAGGCCGGTGCTCTGCGCGGCGGGGTGGAAGTCGTCGTCGCGACCCCGGGCAGGCTCAAGGATCTCATCGAGCGGGGCGACTGCCGGCTGGACCAGGTCGCCATCACCGTCCTCGACGAGGCCGATCAGATGGCCGACATGGGCTTCATGCCGCAGGTGACGGCGCTGCTCGACCAGGTGCGTCCCGACGGGCAGCGCATGCTCTTCTCCGCCACCCTGGACCGCAACGTCGATCTGCTGGTCCGCCGCTACCTGAGCGACCCGGTGGTCCATTCCGTCGACCCGCCCGCGGGCGCGGTCACGACGATGGAGCACCACGTGCTCCATGTGCACGCCGCGGACAAGCACCGGACGACCACCGAGATCGCGGCCCGCGACGGCCGGGTGATCATGTTCCTGGACACCAAGCACGCGGTGGACAGGCTGACCGAGCACCTGCTGAACAGCGGAGTCCGCGCCGCGTCCCTGCACGGCGGCAAGTCCCAGCCGCAGCGCACGCGGACCCTGACGCAGTTCAAGACCGGGCATGTGACGGTCCTGGTAGCGACCAATGTCGCGGCGCGCGGCATCCATGTCGACCAGCTGGACCTCGTCGTCAACGTCGATCCGCCGACCGACCCCAAGGACTACCTGCACCGCGGCGGCCGTACGGCCCGTGCCGGCGAGTCCGGCAGCGTCGTGACCCTGGTGATGCCCAACCAGCGCCGCGACATGAGCCGACTGATGGCGGCCACCGGCATCACCCCGCAGACCAGCCAGGTGCGTTCGGGTGAGGAAGAGCTGAGCCGCATCACGGGCGCCCAGGCTCCCTCGGGCGTGCCGGTCGTCATCCGCGCGCTGGTGACGGAACGTCCTCACCGTGGCGCCTCCGCCTCCTCCCGGGGCCGACGTGGCCGCTCCGGCCGGGGTCGGCCCACCGGCACCGCCACGCGCGGCTCCGCCCAGCAATAGTCCGGGTATCCGGCAGTGGCCGGGACCGAGCGGGGACCGGGCCGCGGCCCGGCGGCTCGGCCCCCGGCACGCCGGCCTGCGGATCCCGCTCACCGGTGACCGCGTAACGAAGACAGGTCACCGCGCTCCACACCACACCCACCGCGCAGGAGGCACCTTTTGATGCTCGCTCAGACGCAGCCGTGTTCCGTAGGTACCCTCCCAGCCGTCGTCGCCGACCCGGGTGACGCGTCCGGGCCACGGGTAGGGGGCGACATGACCGTCGAGGTGGCCCTGGCCGTGATGGCGGGCGCTCGTGTCGGGTGTCTCCTCGTGTGCGACGAGGACGACCAGCACACGGACTCGGTCACCGAGGCCCAGCTCACCGTCGTCCGCGCCGGGGCCGCGTACACGGACCGGATCCGTCTGCGCGATGTCCTCCGCCTCTGCCGCGCCCCGGGCACTCTCACCCTCTCCCGCTGAGGGTCCAGCCGTCCCGTCCCCGACCGTCGGTTCCGGCCCCGGCCCCGCCGGCGCTCTCCCGCTACCTGTGAGGCTTCATGCGCTGTGTCATCGCCCGGTTCCCGTTCGACCTCTCCAAGAGTGGAGTGCTGGAGTCGATGAAGGGGATCAAGCCGGAGCCGATCACGGGTGAGTCCGTGATCATCGGCCGCTGCCGTTATCCCGTCAAGCAGGTCGGCGAGGTCATCACCCGCCAGGACCGCCGCGACTTCACGAGCGGGGAAGTGACCCGGGCCATGGCCCGGCTCGGCTTCACCTGCCGCACCCCGGAGGTGGCCGCACCCCCGCGCACGCTCAGCCCCCTCCAGAACGCATCATCCCTGCTCGGCGGCCCCGTCCCGTTCGGGCTCTGAGGACGTTTCCCCTGCGCCAGGACACCATGAGGGCCCGCCGGGACAGACCGGCCGGGCCCTCGTCGCATGTCACTGGTCGAAATGCCTGAAGTCACCCACGGTCCAGGCGCTGACGTCCTTGATCGCGCCCCGATACATTCCGCCGGTCTCGGGGGCCGTTCCCCGCCCCGCACCACCCGCATCCGCCTGGCCCCCAGTCCGCCCTGGCCACAGCCATTCGGTCCTCCAGCACGCGCAGGCGACGGGTCTTGGACGCCACTCCCGCCGGCTCCGGTAACCACCCGGAGCAAGCTTCGAACCCTTCTCCCCGACGGGGGAGGGACAGCCAGTGCCGGATCATGCTCACCCCGGCTTCGAGCTGTCGGATGTGTGCCAGCCGGCCGTACCGGGCCAGCGCCCACTGGTCATGCGTGACCTTCGTCAACGACCCCGTCCACCGCGACGACGACAACCCGTCAGCTCCCGCTTGCGCGCCGCCCACGACTCACTGTTGTGCTCCAGCCCGTCCGGAACAATCCAACTCCACTTACCCCGCCCCATGAACAGACCAACGATCGCCTCACCACATAGGACACCGCCTGAGACCTGGCTCACCTGTCCACGACCTCTTCAGACAGAAAACCTGTCGTTCTTCAAACGGAGTTGGGGAAGAACTCGCGGTCGAGAATCGCGTGCACCACGAGGGGGACGACCCCGCCGAGGTCGCTCAGACGTACTCCGTCGCCGCGTCCAGCAACCAGTCCGCCAGATAGTCGGCGAAGGACGAACGGACCAGTACCCAGAACCCGGCCCTGGGTTCGTCCCGGGCGACCAGGACGACCTGCGTGCGGCCCAGGGTCGTCCGGGCGCAACGGCCGGAGCCGAAGGCCCTCGGATGCAGGTCCAGCGCGCAGCCGTGCGCCAGCAGATCGCGGGCGCGGGGACCTGTCACGAGGAGCGTGGTGCGCTGGGCGGAGACGTCGGTGACGGAGACGGGCTCGTCTCCCGCCGCCTGACGGATCCGGCGCTCCAGGTCCCGTTCGCTGCCGGTCGGGCCGGTCACCAGCCATTCGTCCGGACCGAGCCACAGCACGGTCAGTTCTCCGGCGCGTACGACGGTGCCGGGTTCGAGGGGCAGTTGCAGGCCAAGTGCGAGCCCGACGGCGTCCGCCGCCGCTCCCTTTACGTCGAGGCGCACGTCGATCTGGGCCAGGAAGGGCACTTCGGCCAGCCGGATCGCGCCCCCCGACGTGCGGGTCGCGGCGGCGAGGCGGTCCGCGACCCGCGACAAGGGGCTGCGGAGCGGGACGGTCAGGGCGGTGTCAGCCATCGCGGCGGGCTCCCTCGGGGTCGTAGAGGACGGGCCTGGCGACGGTCACCGGGACCAGTCGGTCACCGACGGGCGCGTACAGCCGCTCGCCGATGCGGTCACGGCCGCCCTTGACCAGGGCGAGCGCGAAGGTCCGGCCGAGGGCGGCACTGCGGTAGCTGGAGGTGACGTGGCCGAGCATCGGGACGGGCGGCGGGGGCAGTTCGCTGTCGGCGACCAGGTGGGTGCCCTCGGGGAGGAGGACGGCCGGGTCCACGGGGAGCAGGCCGACGAGGTGCTTGCGGTCGGGGCGGACGGTGTCGGCGCGGGCGTGGGAGCGCTTGCCGATGAAGTCGGGCTTCTTCTTCGACACCGCCCAGCCCATGCCGAGGTCCTGCGGGGTGACCGTGCCGTCGGTGTCCTGACCGATGATCGGGTAGCCCTTCTCGGCGCGCAGGACGTGCATGGTCTCGGTGCCGTACGGGGTGATGCCGTACGGGGAACCGGCCTCGTGCAGTGCCTGCCACAGGGTGAGTGCTTCCCAGGGCGACACGTTGATCTCGTAGGCGAGTTCGCCGGAGAAGCTGATCCGGCACACCCTGGTCCCGATGCCCGCGACGGTGGTCTCCCGCCATGTCATGAACGGGAAGTCGTCGTTGGCCACGGCCAGTCGGGGTGCCAGCGCGCCGAGGACGTCGCGGGAGCGGGGGCCGACGAGGGCGACGGTGGCCCACTGTTCGGTCACGGACGTGCAGTGGACCCGCAGTTCGGGCCACTCGGTCTGCAGCCACTCCTCCATCCAGTCCAGTACGACGGCCGCGTTCCCGGTCGTGGTGGTGACCAGGAAGCGGTCCTGGGTGAGGCGGATGACGGTGCCGTCGTCGAGGACCATGCCGTCCGGGCGGCACATCACGCCGTAGCGGATCATGCCGACCTTCAGGGTGCTCATCATGTTGGTGTAGAGCAGGTCGAGGAAGACGCCCGCGTCCGGGCCCTGTACGTCGATCTTGCCGAGGGTGGAGGCGTCCATGAGGGCCACGCCGTCGCGGGCGGCGGCGCACTCGCGCAGGACCGCGGCTTCCCTGTCCTCGCCGTCCCGCGGGTAGTACCAGGGGCGCTTCCACTGGCCGACGTTCTCGAAGAGGGCGCCGTGCGCGACATGCCACTCGTGGAGGGCGGTCGTGCGGACCGGGTCGCTCAGGGCGCCGCGGTGACGGCCGGCGAGCGCCGCGAAGGAGACCGGCGTGTACGGCGGCCGGAACGTGGTCGTGCCGAGCGCGGAGACGTCCACGCCGAGCAGTTCGGCGACGACGCCGCCGGCCAGGATCCCGGAGGTCTTGCCCTGGTCGTTGGCGGTGCCCGCCGTCGTGTAGCGCTTGGTGTGCTCGACCGAGCGCAGACCCGCGCCGGCCGCCCGGGCCAGGTCGTCGACGGTGACGTCGCGTTGGAGGTCGACGAAGCGGGGCGAGTCCGGGGCACCGGGGACGGCGTACACGTGCATCGCCGGCGTGGGCCGCGGCCCTGCGACCACCGTCGGCAGGCTGGGCTCCTGCGGGGTGTAGCCCTCGGCCTCGACCGCGCGGGCGCCGGCGGCGGCGCCCTGGGCCAGGACCTCGGCCGGATCCAGGGCACCGCTCGCGCTGCCCGCGACCTCGACCGCCTGCCGGCAGGTGTCCGGCACGAAGGAGCCCAGTGCCTCGTCGTAGCGCAGCGTGCCGCCCGACTGGCTGAACAGGTGGACCACCGGGTTCCAGCCGCCGGAGACCAGCAGCAGGTCGGCCGCGAACTCCCGCTGTCCTTCGGACTCCCCGTACGGGGCGACGGTCACCGCGGTGAGCCGCGCGTCGCCCTTCGTGCCGGTGACGGCGTGCCCGGCGAGCACCTCCATGCCCGCCTGCCGGGCGCGCCGCGCCCACTCCCCCGGTTCGGGGCGGGTGTCGACGATCGCCGCGATGTCCACGCCCGCGGCGGTGAGGTCCAGCGCGGCGTCGTAGGCACTGTCGTTGGTGGTGAGGACGACCGCACGGCGGCCGGGCAGCACACCGTGGCGATTGACGTAGGTACGGGCGGAGGCGGCGAGCATGACGCCGGGGCGGTCGTTGTCCGCGAAGGCCAGCGAGCGCTCGTGGGCGCCGGTGGCCAGGACGACGCGGCGCGCCCGGATGCGCCAGACGCGCTCGCGGGAGACGTGCTCGGGGGCGTCGGCACCGAGGTGGTTGGTGCGGCGTTCGACGGCGAGGAGGTGGTTGTCGTCGTAGTGGCCGAAGACGGTGGTACGGCGCAGGACGCGCACCTCGGGGGCGTTGTCGAGCTGCCCGGTGACGTCCGCCACCCAGTCGAGGTGTTCGGCCGTGCCCAGGAGGCTGCCGCCCGGCTCCGGTCGGTCGTCGGCGAGGACGACACGGGCTCCGCTGTGGACGGCGGCCGCCGCCGCGGCGAGGCCGGCCGGTCCCGCGCCGACGATCAGCAGGTCGCAGTGGGCGTGTACGGCGTCGTAGCGGGCGGGGTCCGGTTCGCCGGCGAGGCGGCCCTGGCCGGCGAGGCTGCTCGCGACCAGGCCGTCGTAGAGCTCGACGGTGGTCGCGGGGAGCATCGGCTCGGGGAAGGGCGCCTCGATCTGGACGACCGCGTTGGGCTCCTCCACTCCGGCCGAGAAGATGCCTCGGGGGCGGCCGAGTCTGATGCTGGTGCCGGCCTCGATGACGCCGTTGGCGAGGAGGGCGGAGGCGAGGGTGTCGCCCCGGAGGCCCTGGTACTCGGTGCCGTCGAAGGTGAAGGTGAGGGGGGTGTCGCGGTGGATGCGGCCGCGGGTGGGGTGACGGAACGGCCGGCCCGCGGCGGAGCCACTGCTGGGGGCGGCACCGCCACCGCTCCCGCCCGTCCCGTCCTGAAGGGGCTCCGTCCCCTTCACCGCCGTCGGCGGTGGAGGGGTCCTGTCCTCGGACTCCCCCGGAAGGGGTACCCCCGGACAGGCCGAGCGCACCGGGCGGGGCCCGGGCGTCGCCGGGCGTTCCTCACCCGACCGGTACACCGCCAGGATCTCGTTCGTGGCCGTGTCCCGTACCGCGTTGAACCACTTGCGGCAGCCCGCCGCGTGGCTCCAGCGCTCGGCGAACGGGCCCTTCGGGTTGTCGCGGAAGAACAGGTAGCGGGCCCACTCCTCGTCGGTGAGGGCCGAGGGGTCCTCGGGGTAGGGCACGTGGGCCTGGCCGCCGTAGTGGAACTCGGTCTCGTCGCGAGGCCCGCACCACGGGCAGGGGATGAGCAGCATGGTCGGGCTCCCTAGTGGGCCACCGCGGCGGCACCGTGCTCGTCGACGAGTGCGCCGGTGGTGAAACGGTCGAGCGAGAAGGGGGCGTTGAGGGTGTGCGGGGTGTCGTGGGCGATGGTGTGGGCGTAGACCCAGCCCACGCCCGGCGTGGCCTTGAAGCCGCCCGTGCCCCAGCCGCAGTTGAGGTAGAGACCGTCGACGGGACTGAGCCCGACGATCGGTGAGGCGTCGGGGCTGACGTCCACGATGCCGCCCCAGGTGCGCAGCACGTGGGCGCGGGCGAAGACCGGGAAGAGCTCGAGGGCCGCGGACATCTGCTCCTCGATGACGTGGAAGGCGCCGCGCTGGGTGTAGGAGTTGTACGCGTCGATGCCCGCGCCCATCACCAGCTCGCCCTTGTGGGCCTGGCTGACGTAGACGTGGACCGCGTTGGACATGACGACCGTCGGGTGCACCGGCTCCAGCAGCTCCGAGACGAGCGCCTGCAGCGGATGGCTCTGGACGGGGAGTTCGATGCCGGCCATGGCGGCGAGGACCGAGGTGTGGCCCGCCGAGCAGAGCGCGACCTTGCCCGCCGCGATGGGGCCGAGGTTCGTCCGGACACCGACCACGCGGTTGCCGACCAGCTCCAGGCCGGTGACCTCGCAGTTCTGGATGATGTCGATGCCGGCGGCGTCCGCCGAGCGGGCCAGGCCCCAGGCCACGTGGTCGTGCTTGGCGATGCCGGCGCGCGGCTGGTAGGTGGCGCCCAGGACCGGATAGCGCACGTCCGGCGAGATGTTGACGATCGGGCAGATCTCCTTGACGCCGTCCGCGTCGAGCCACTCCGCGTCCACGCCGTTGAGGCGGTTCGCCTCGACGCGGCGCACGCTGTCGCGGACGTCCTGGAGGCTGTGGGCGAGGTTCAGCACACCGCGCTGGGAGAAGAGGATCGGGTAGTCGAGCTCCTCCGCGAGTCCCTCCCACAGCTTGAGCGCGTGCTCGTAGATGCCGGCGCTCTCGTCCCACAGGTAGTTGGAGCGGATGATGGTGGTGTTGCGGGCCATGTTGCCGCCCGCCAGCCAGCCCTTCTCCAGCACGGCGACGTCGGTGATGCCGTGGTTCTTCGCCAGGTAGTGGGCGGTGGCGAGGCCGTGGCCGCCGCCGCCCACGATCACCACGTCGTACGAACGTTTCGGCTCGGGTATGCGCCAGAGGAAATCCGGGTGGTCCGGGAGGTCGGCGCCCGGGGTCCTCTTGCCGTCCGGCAGCTCAGCGGTCACCGGCAGTGCTCCTTGTCTCGAGGTCGGCGCTCAGCCACGGAGGCGGGACATGGTCGGGTCGAACAGGGGCTCCTCGGCGACGACCGCCTCGACGCGCCGGTCGAAGTAGCCGATGTGCACGGTGGTGCCGGGGGTGGCGAGTTCCGTCGGGAGCCAGGCGTACGCGATGCCCTTGCCGATCGTGTAGCCGTAGGCGGCGCTGGTGACGTGGCCGACGGCGCGGTCACCGTCGTACACCGGTTCCTTGCCCATGACGACGGACCGCGGGTCGTCGATGGTGAGGCAGGTCAGCCTGCGGCGGACGTCGGTCCTACGGCGCTCGAGGGCGGCCTTGCCGATGAAGTCGCCCTTGTCGAGCCTGACGGCGAAGCCCAGGCCGGCTTCGTAGGGGTCGTGCTCGTAGGTCATGTCGGTGCCGAAGGACCTGTAGCCCTTCTCCAGCCGGAGGCTGTTGAAGGCGCCGCGCCCGGCGATGACGCCGCCCAGCGGCTCGGCCGCCTGCCACAGGGTGTCCCACAGCTTCCGGCCCAGGTCGGCGGTGGTGTACAGCTCCCAGCCCAGCTCGCCGACGTAGGAGAGGCGCATCGCGGTGACGGGGACGGAGCCGATGTGGGCGCGCCGGGCGCGGAAGTACTTCAGGCCGTCGTTCGAGAAGTCCTCGTCGGTGAGGGGCTGCAGGACCTCGCGGGCGAGCGGGCCCCACAGGCCGATGCAGCAGGTGCCCGGGGTGATGTCACGGACCTGGACCGTGCCCCCGGTGGGGAGGTGGCGGGTGAACCAGTCGAGGTCCAGGTTGCCGTTGGCGCCGACCTGGAAGAGGTCGCGGGCCAGCCGGGCGACGGTGACATCGCTGCGGATGCCGCCGTCCTCGTCCAGCAGGAGGGTGTACGTGACGGAGCCGACGGATTTGTCGATCCTGCCGGTGGACAGCCCCTCCAGGAAGGCGGCGGCACCGGGACCTGTGACCTCGAGGCGCTTGAGGGCCGTCATGTCGTACATCGCGACGCTCTCGCGGGTTGCCTGTGCCTCGGCGCCGACGATCGGGGACCAGTGGCGCGCGGCCCAGTCGTTCGGGGTCGGGATGGAACGGCCCTCCAGCAGGCGCGCGTTGGCCTCGTACCACTGCGGGCGCTCCCAGCCGTTCGCCTCCAGGAAGAAGGCTCCCAGCTCCTGCTGGCGGGCGTGGAAGGGACTCGTGCGGATCGGGCGCGGGTCCCCCGACGGCTGGAGCGGGTGCAGGATGTCGTAGACCTCGACGAAGTTCCGGCAGCCGCGGGCCAGGACGTACTCGGGGGCGAGCTGGTGCGGTTCGAAGCGGTTGACGTCGCACTCGTGCAGGTCGAAGGACGAGCAGTGGCCGTCGACCAGCCATTCGGCCATGGCCCGGCCGACGCCGGCGGAGTGGGTGACCCAGACGGCCTCGGCGACCCAGAAGCCCTTGACGTCCGGGGACTCGCCGAGGAGCGGCTGGCCGTCGGTGGTGAAGGAGAACAGGCCGTTGATGCCTTCCTCGATCTTGGCCTCGCGCGTCGCGGGGAGCAGGGAGCGGGTCTCGGTCCAGGCGTCCTCGAAGTCGTCCTCGGTGAACTTCAGGACCGACGGCATCTCGTCGGCCTCGTCCACGGACAGGATGTCGTCGGCGGAGACGGGCATCGGGCGGTGACCGTAGGAGCCGATGCCGATGGCGTCGAAACGGTCGCGGTAGTAGAGGTCGGCGTCCTGGTGGCGCAGGATCGGGCGCACCGCCTCCTCGGTCTGGCCCGCGAGCGCCGGTACCGGTCCGGTCCAGGCGAGTTGGTGGGCGAGCGGGGTGAGCGGGAGGTTCATGCCGACCATGCGGGCGATCTTCGGGCCCCAGATGCCGGCGCAGCACACGACCACGTCGGCGGGGATCTCCCCCTGGTCGGTGAGGACACCGGTGACGCGGCCCTCGCTCTGGTGTACGTCGAGGACCTCGTGGCGGGCGAGGAAGCGTACGCCGCGCTCGGTGGCCCGGCGGATCTGCGCCTCCACCGCGAGAACGGCCTTGGCGAGGCCGTCGGTCGGGACGAGGAGGCCGCCGAGGACCTTGTCCGGGTCGACGAGCGGGTGCCGCTCGACGCATTCCTCGGGGCTCAGCAGTCGGGCCTCGACGCCCCAGGCGGTGATCCAGCCGTGGCGGCGGTGCAGTTCGGCGACGCGCTCGGGGGTGGTCGCCACTTCGAGGCCGCCGACCTGCAGGAAGCAGGGCTTGCCGTCGACCTCGAGGGAACAGAACTTCTCGACCGTGTAGCGGGCCAACTCGGTCATGGTCTTGGAGGGGTTCGTCTGGAAGACCAGGCCCGGGGCGTGCGACGACGATCCCCCGGTGGCGGGCAGCGGGCCCTGGTCGACCACGGTCACCTCGGTCCAGCCGCGCGCGGAGATCTCGTCGGCGAGGGCCGCTCCCACGACGCCTGCTCCGATGATCACCACTCGGGGTCCCGCCATCGCCGCACCTCCGAAATCGAAACCTTCGAGTTGCTTTCTGCGCAACATAATTCAGGTTGCGCAACTCAATGTGCCCGCCGTGAAGTGGGGGTGTCAAGGGGGCCGTGACGTCGGAGAACAGGCCTGAAAACCGCCCGGAACACGGCAATGCCCGGCGGGCGGCGCGCACCTGCACGCACCGCCCGCCGGGCATGTCCGACCGGCCCCTGGCCCCGGCCTACTTGATCCAGGCGTCCACCTTGTCCTTGTTGGCGTCCACCCACTTCTTCGCCGCCGCCTCGTCGGACAGCTTGTCCTGGGCGATGTATTCGGCGACCGTGTTCTGGTCCTCGTTCGTCCAGTTGAAGTTCTTCACCAGGTCGTAGGCGGGGCTGCCCGACTTGGCGAACTTCGAGCTGACGATCTTGTCCAGGTCGTAGACGGGGTAGTCGCAGGCGACCTTCTCCGCGGCGGCGTCACAGCCGGTCGTGTACTTCGGCAGGGAGACCTTCTTGAGCGGCACCTCGGACAGGAACCACTGCGGCTCGTAGAAGTAGCCGATCACCCACTTCTTGTTCTTCTCGGCGTCCCGGAAGGACTGGATGAGCGCGGTCTCGCTGCCCGCGTACACCACCTTGAAGTCCAGCTTCAGGTTCTTCACCAGGGCCTCGTCGTTCGTGACGTACGACGGGTCGCCGTCGAGGAGCTGTCCCTTGCCTCCCGACTCGGACGTCTTGAACTCGGCCGCGTACTTGTCCAGGTTCTTGTAGTCGAGGATGTCGGGGTGCGCCTTGGCCAGCCATGGCGGCACGTACCAGCCGATGATGCCCTTGTTGCCGGTCTCGCCGGCCTCGACGGCGGTCTTCTGCTGGGTGATGTACTTCTTCTTCAGGTCGTCGTGGCCCCAGTTCTCCAGGACGGCGTCGACCTCGCCGGTGCCGAAGCCCTGCCAGGCGATCTCCTCCTTCAGGTTCTTCTTGTTCACCTTGCAGCCGAGTTCGTGCTCGGCGACGTACGCGACGACCGCCGCGTCGGCCTCGTAACCCACCCAGGGGTTGACCGCGAGGTTGAACGTGCCGCACTTGCCCGAGCTGCCCCCGCCGTTCGAACCCGAGGAGGAGTCGCCGACCTTCGCCCCGCCGCACGCGGTGAGGGTGAGGCCGAGGACGGCCAGGCCGGCCGTGCCGGCTCGCCAGTGTCTTGCCATGGTGTCGTGCTCCTTATGCGCCCACGCGACGCGCCGCTGCCTGAGTGATCCGGTCGAACATGACTCCGAGCAGGACGATGGCGCATCCCGCCGCCAGCCCCTTGCCGTACAGCTCTCCCTGCGAGAATCCGGCCACGACGTCGTAGCCGAGGGCCCCTGCTCCCACCAGGCCGCCCACGACGACCATCGACAGCACGTAGATCAGGCCCTGGTTGGTCGCGAGCGTCAGGGCACCGCGCGACATCGGCAGTTGGACCTTGGTGATGATCTGCCAGGTGTTGCACCCGGCGGAGGCGGCCGCCTCCACGGTGGTCTCGGGCACGGCACGGATCCCGTCGGCGATGATCTTCACGGCGACCGGCGCGCCGTAGACGACCGCGGCGACGATGGCCGTGAAACGGGTGGCACCGAACAGCGCGAGGAACGGCACGAGATAGACGAACGGCGGCATGACCTGGGCCGCGTCCAGGGTGGGCCGGATCAGCCGGTCCACGAGCGTGCTGCGCCCCATCCACACGCCGAAGACGACGCCGAGCACCATCACCAGCACCGTGGCGACGAGCGTCGAGGCCAGTGTCGTCATGCCGTCCGACCACACACCCGTACCGACCAGCAGGCCCACGCACACGGCCGTGGTGACCCCGGCCTTCCAGCCGCCGAGCACCACGCCCAGTGCGACCAGCACCGCGCCGACGAGCCACCACGGGGAGTCGGTGAGCAGCGTCTGGAACGGGTTGAGCAGGCCGTTGGTGACGGCGTCACGGAAGGCGTTGGTCAGACCCGACAGGTTGTCCTGGGCCCAGTCGGTCGCGGTGTCCGCCGCACTCGCGATGTGGTGGCCGACCGTGCCGTCCCCAGGGAAGTCCGCCGCCCACACATAGGTGTGCGACAGGTAGATCAGGACCGCCGTGACCACGGCGCCCGCGCCCAGCAACGGCCGCCGCCACTTCACGAAGCGGTTCTTGGAGCGCCGCGCGTTCTCCTCGCGGACGCCGGCCGCGGTCGTGACCCGGTCCAGGACGATCGCCATGACCACGATGGCGAGACCCGCGTTGAAGGCCGTGCCGACGTCGAGCGACTGCAGTGCCTGGAGGACGTTCACGCCAAGGCCCGGCGCGTTGATCAGGGCCGCGATGGTCACCATGGCCAGGGCGGCCATGATGGTCTGGTTGACCCCCATCACCACGGTCCGCCTGGACATCGGCAGCAGGACTTTGAGCAGGGACTGACGGCGGGTGGCGCCCAGGGAGTCGGCCGCCTCGACGGTCGTCCTCGAGACGTTGCGGATGGCGTGCGCGGTGATGCGGATCGTCGGCGGGGCCGCGTAGATCACGGTGGCGATGGTGGCGGACGCTCCGCCGATGAGGAAGAACAGGGTCAGCGGTGCCAGGTAGACGAAGGTCGGCATCGTCTGCATGAAGTCCAGGACGGGCGTCATGATCCGGTTGAACCGGTCCGACAGCCCGGCCCACACCCCGAGCGGGAGCGCGAACAGCAGGGCCACGAACACCGCGGAGAGGGTCAGGGCGAGGGTGTCCATGCTCTCCTGCCACAGCCCCTGCAGCCCGAAGAAGGTGAAGCCCGCCACGGCCAGCAGCGCGACCCGCCAGTTCCCCACGGCCCAGGAGACGTACCCGGCGATGCCGACGACGCCGAGCCAGCCGACCTGCGGGACCGGGCGGGCCCCGGACGGCTGGGAGATCAGGTGCTGGACGAAGGTCACCAGGTTGTCGATGACCAGCCGGATCTCGTTGAAGAAGTACAGGAAGAGCGGGTTGGAGTTGCGGTGGGCGCCGATGGAGTCGTTGAAGTCGTTGATCCACCGGTGCAGATCGGTCAGATCCGCCGCCGCCAGCGGCAGGGTCTGCTTTCCGCGCAGGACGGCGAACAGCACCAGCCAGGCGACGAGGATCGCGCCGATCACCACGGGCCGGCCGACCTTGCGCGCGCCCTCGGCGGGCGCGGCCGGCTCCACGGCACCTGCTTCTCCGGGTTTCCGGGATTCCTCGACGGCGACGCCCATCACGCGCCGCCTTCCCGCCCGGCGACCACCGCGAGGATCTCCTCGTCGCCGACGATGCCGAGCAGCTTGCCGTCCTCGACGACCTTGACGGGCTTGTCGGCCGTGAGCACCGCCCGGGTGGCCTCCTTCACCACGACGTCCGGGCCCAGCTCGGGGCCGTCCAGTTCGTCGCCGTCCTCCCGCGCGCGCATGATCCAGCGCAGGGTGAGTACGTCGCCGCGCGGCACGTCCTTGACGAACTCGCGTACGTAGTCGTCGGCGGGGGCGCCGACCAGCTCGTCCCCGGTGCCGCACTGGACCGTCCTGCCGTCGCGCATGATGAGGATGCGGTCACCCAGCTTGAGCGCCTCCGAGAGGTCGTGGGTGATGAACACCATCGTCTTGCCGACCTCGTGGTGCAGCCGGATGACCTCGTTCTGCATGTCCCGGCGGATCAGCGGGTCCAGCGCCGAGAACGGTTCGTCGAAGAGGAGTACGTCCGGGTCGCCGGCCAGCGCCCGGGCGAGGCCGACGCGCTGCTGCATACCGCCGGAGAGCTGGTCGGGGTAGGAGTTCTCGTAGCCGGAGAGGCCGACCAGTTCGACGACCTCGAGCGCCCGCCTGGTGCGCTCGGCCTTGCTCATGCCGCGGATCTCCAGGCCGAACGACACGTTGTCGACGACCCTTCGGTGCGGCAGCAGCCCGAAGTGCTGGAAGACCATGGAGAACTTGTGGCGGCGCAGTTCGCGCAGGCGCCTGTCGTCCGCGTCGCGGATGTCCTCGCCCTCGAAGACGATCTCCCCCGCGGTGGGTTCGATCAGTCGGGTCAGACATCGCACCAAGGTGGACTTCCCGGAGCCGGACAGGCCCATGACGACGAAGACCTCGCCGGGTGAGACGTCGAAGCTCACATCGCGCACGGCAGCGGTGCATCCGGTGCGCTCCATCAGCTCGCGACGGGTGAGCCCGCACAGCTCCTCGGAGCCTGGTACCTGGTCCGCCTTCGGCCCGAACACCTTCCACAGCTCGCGCACGGATATGACCGGAGTGGGGGCCGAGTCCTGGGGCGTGCCGCGCCGCTGCGGAGCCTCCGTCTGTGCTGGGGTCACGATCGACCTCTCTTCGGCGTTCAGCCGCGGAACCAGTGCTGCGGCCGGGGTTGGATGTTCTGCCAGATGTGTTTGGGCTCCCGGTACTCGTCGAGGCCGGTCGGTCCCAGCTCCCTGCCCACGCCCGAGTGCCCGAAGCCGCCCCATTCCGCCTGCGGCACATACGGGTGGTAGTCGTTGATCCACACCGTGCCGTGGCGCAGTCGCCGGGCGACCCGCTGGGCCTTCCCGGCATCCTGGGTCCAGACGGCGCCGGCGAGTCCGTACTCGGTGTCGTTGGCGATGCGTACGGCGTCGTCCTCGTCGGTGAAGCGCTCGACGGTCAGCACGGGTCCGAAGGACTCCTCGTGCACCACCCGCATGTCCTGGGTGCACGCGTCGAGCACGGTCGGCGGGTAGTAGTGACCGTTCGCGAGGGCGGGATCGCCCGGCCGTTCGCCGCCGCAGCGCAGTACGGCACCCTCCGCGAGGCCGGCGGCGACATACGCCTCGACCTTCTCCCGGTGCCGCGCGGAGATCAGCGCGCCGGTCTCGGCCTCGGGGTCGAAGGGCCCGCCCAGTCGGATCCGCCGGGCGCGCCGGACGACCTCGTCGACCAGGGCGTCATGGACCGAGTCCTCGACGATCAGCCGGGCGCCGGCCGAGCAGACCTGGCCCGAGTGCAGGAAGACGGCCGTGAGGGCGAAGTCGACGGCCGTCTCGAAGTCGGCGTCGGCGAAGACCACGTTGGGGTTCTTGCCGCCGAGTTCCAGCGCGACCTTCTTCACGGTCGCGGCGGCGGTGGCCATGACGCGCTTGCCGGTCTCCAGGCCTCCGGTGAAGGAGACCATGTCGACGGCCGGGTCCTCGCACAGCGGTGCGCCCACCTCGGGGCCCGTGCCCAGGACGAGATTGGCGGCGCCGGCCGGGAGCCCGGCCTCCTCCAGTGCCCGCATCAGCAGGATCGAGGTGGAGGGGGTGAGCTCGCTGGGCTTGAGGACGATCGCGTTGCCCGCGAGAAGCGCCGGGGCGACCTTCCAACCGGCCTGCAACAGAGGGTAGTTCCAGGGGGTGATGAGCCCGCACACACCGATCGGTTCGTACACGACACGGCTGACGGCGTCATCACGACCGGTGTCGATCACCCGGCCGGCATCCGTGCCGGCGATCCCGCCGTAGTAGCGGAAACAGGAGACGACGTCGGCGATGTCGTACTCGCTCTCCACCAGCCGCTTGCCGGTGTCCAGCGACTCGGCGCGGGCGAACTCCTTGGCGTCGCGCTCGACGAGGTCGGCGGTGCGCAGCAGCAGCGCGCCGCGCTCCCGCTCGGGGGTGTGCGGCCAGGGACCTTCGTCGAAGGCCCGGCGTGCCGCCGCGATCGCCGCCTCGGCATCCGGACGCGTCGCCTCGGACACGGTCGCGGCGAGCGCGCCGTCGGCGGGACAGCGGATCTCCCGGCGGCCACCGGCCACGGCGTCGCGCCATTCCCCAGCCACGTACAGGTCTGCCACTCGCCAAGCCCTTCAGCCGTTACGCGTTGCGCATCGTGCATTCCATTGCTTGTGGTGGAACACCTTGGCGAACGCCACAGACCTACGTCAAGGGGTTGGCGAATGACGATTTCACCAGGGACCGCGGCATGAGGGGCTGGGCCGTATCCCGGCCCAGCCCCTTCGTATACGAAGCCGGGCGTCCTCCTGGACGCCGTACCCCGCTCCGGCGATCGGTTCAGTCGCCCGACCGGTCCAGCAGCGCGCGGCGCCACCGTTCGGTCTCGGCGATCTGGTTGAACGTGAACACGTGCAGGCCCGCCACCTCGGCCGAGGGCGCGGTCAGCGCCTTCGCGCTGCGGGCGAGCAGCCGGTCGGGCGCGTAGCCGCCCGGGGTCGCGAACCGCAGGAACGAGGCGCGCCGAGTGAGGAAGCGCGTCGACTCCCCCACCCCGATCCTCGTCGCCATGGCCAGCAGCTTCGCCCGCCGCACGGGCCCCGCCACGCCCACGTGGACGGGCAGGACGACGCCGCGGCGCCGTATACGGCCGACCCAGTCACCCAGCACGCGCGGATCGAAGCAGAGGTTGCTCACGATGTACGTGGCGTGCGCGCGCTTGTCCCACACGGCCTGGATGGTGAGGTCGTCGCGGATGAGCGGATGGCCCTCCGGATGGCCGGTGATGCCGACGCGCGCGAACGGGCTGCCCAGCTCACTCAGCCTGCGCAGCACCGGCAGCACCCCGAGCCCCTCGGCGTCCACCGTCTACCCGGCCTGCTTCTGGGCGTCCCGGTAGCGGTAGTAGGCGGCCTCGGAGGGGGGCAGCGGCTCCTTGCCGAGGATGAGGTCGGCCGCCTTCTCCGCGATCATCATCACCGGCGCGTAGATGTTGCCGTTGGTGACGTGGGGCATCACCGACGCGTCGACGACGCGCAGCCCCTCCACGCCGTGCACGCGCATGCTGGTGGGGTCGACGACGGACATCTCGTCGGTGCCCATCCTGCAGGTGCAGGAAGGGTGCAGGGCGGTCTCGCCCTCCTTTGCCACCCAGGCGAGGATCTCCTCGTCGCTCGCCACGGACGGTCCCGGTGAGATCTCACCGTCGTTGTACGGGGCCAGGGCGGGCTGGTTGAGGAGCTCGCGGGCGACCCGGACCGACTCGACCCACTCGCGGCGGTCCTGCTCGGTGGACAGGTAGTTGAAGCGCAGCGCCGGGTGTTCCCGCGGGTCCTTGCTCTTGATCTTCACCGAGCCGACGGCGTCGGAGTACATGGGGCCGACGTGCACCTGGTAGCCGTGGCCGCCGGCCGGCGAGGAGCCGTCGTAGCGGACCGCGACCGGCAGGAAGTGGAACATCAGGTTGGGGTAGTCCACGTCTTCGTTGCTGCGGGCGAAGCCGCCGGCCTCGAAGTGGTTGGTCGCGGCGGGGCCCTTGCGGAAGAGCCACTGCAGGGCGATGAAGGGCGCGCGCCACTTCGCCATGTACGGCTGCACGGAGACGGGCTGCTTGCAGGCGTACTGGATGTACACCTCCAGGTGGTCCTGCATGTTCTCACCGACGCCCGGAAGGTCGTGGACGACGTCGATGCCGAGCGCGCCCAGTTCCTCGGCGTTGCCGACTCCGGAGAGCTGGAGCAGCTGCGGGGAGTTGATCGCGCCGCCGCAGAGGACGACCTCGCGGGCGCGCACCTGCCGGACCTTGCCGCGGCGCCGGTACTCGACGCCGACGGCCTTCTTGCCCTCGAAGAGGACGCGGGTGACCAGGGCACGGGTGGTGACGGTGAGGTTGGGCCGCTTCCTCACGGGCTTGAGGTACGCCTTGGCGGCCGACAGCCGGCGGCCGCGGCTGACGTTGCGGTCGAAGTGCGCGAAACCTTCCTGCCGATAGCCGTTGACGTCGTCGGTGGGGGCGTGGCCCGCCTCCTGGGTGGCCTTGAGGAAGGCTCCGAACAGCGGGTTCGTGGCGGGGCCGCGCTCGAGGACGAGGGGACCGTCGTGGCCGCGGAACTCGTCGTCGGGTGCGGCCGCGAGGCAGTTCTCCATCCGCTTGAAGTACGGCAGACAGTGCGCGTAGTCCCAGGACTCCATGCCGGCCCCGGCCGCCCAGCGCTCGTAGTCCATGGGGTTGCCGCGCTGGAAGATCATGCCGTTGATGCTGCTGGAACCGCCCAGCACCTTGCCGCGCGCGTGATAGATGCGCCGGCCGCCCATGTGCGGCTCGGGTTCCGACTCGTACTTCCAGTCGTAGAACCGGCTGCCGATCGGATACGTCAGCGCCGCGGGCATGTGGATGAAGACGTCCCACGGGTAGTCGGGCCGGCCCGCCTCCAGGACCAGCACCTGGTTGCGCGGGTCGGCGGAGAGCCGGTTGGCCAGTGCGCTGCCGGCGGATCCACCGCCGACGATGACGAAGTCGTAGTGCAGGGGAGCCATGGTGCCTCGTCTCGCTCGCGCCACAGATACCCGAGGCATGCTAGTACGAGCAGCGCCATACGCACCAGGTTGCGAACAGCGCAACTCACACGGCCTACGTTTCCGTGCCGTTACTTGCGCCGCTGTTGTTTACTACGCGTATAGTTTCGCTGTGAGCAACTACAGTCCAGACGTCGAAACGACGGGTTCGCAGTCCGGCGGCGTGCAGTCCGTCGACCGCGCCATCAGCGTGCTGGAGATCCTGGCCCAGCGCGGCGAGGCCGGCGTCAGCGAGGTGGCCGCCGAGATCGATGTTCACAAGTCGACCGCCTTCCGGCTGCTCGGCGCCCTGGAGGCGCGCGGCCTGGTGGAGCAGGCGGGCGAGCGCGGCAAGTACCGCCTCGGCTTCGGCATCGTGCGCCTGGCCGGCGCGGTCACGGGGCGCATCGACATCACCCAGCAGAGCCGCCAGGTCTGCGAGCGGCTCGCCGAGGAGATCGGCGAGACCGTCAACATCGCCGTGATGCAGGAGCACTACGCGATCAACCTCTACCAGGTGCGCGGCCCCGGGGCCGTCGCCGCGCACAACTGGGTCGGCCAGCTGACCCCGCTGCACGCCACCTCCAGCGGCAAGGTCCTGCTGGCGTATCTGCCCGCCGAGGAGCGCACCGCGCTGCTGGCCGAGGCCGGCCTGAAGAAGGAGACCCCGCACACCCTGACCTCGAGGACGAGGCTGGAGAAGAACCTCGCCGAGGCCCGGGAGCGCGGATATGCCTGGACCCTGGAGGAGCTGGAGGTCGGGCTCCACGCCATGGCCGCGCCGGTGCGCGACCGAGGCGGCGAGGTCATCGCGGCACTCAGCGCCTCCGGACCCGCGTACCGGTTCACCGAGGAGCGCCTGCACGAACTCGCTCCGGTGCTGGTCAAGGGCGCGGAGGAGATCAGTCACCGGATGGGTCACCTGGGCTGACCCGCCCCGCTACGGCCGGGGAGTGCCGAGGCGCTCGTTCACCCAGTCGTGGAAGGCACCGATGTGGTGTTCGCTGGGCACCAGTACCCCGCCCTTGGCGTACATCCGTGAGCTCATCCCGGGCTGCGTGCGCTCGCACGCGTCGAAGTCCTGGCGGTTGACCCGGTCGAAGAGTTCCACGGACCGGCTGACGTCCTTGCCGCCCTCGACGACGTGCGGGAGGTAGAGCCAGTCGCACTCGACGATCGTGCGGCCGACGGCCACCGGGTACATCCGGTGGAAGATCACGTGATCGGGGACGAGGTTGATGAAGACCTGCGGTTTGACGGTGATCGCGTAGTAGCGGCGGTCCTGGTCGTCGGACACGCCGGGTATGCGGTCCAGGCCCTCGGAGCCGTCGACGGTGAAGCCCCGGACCTCCTCACCGAACTCGGCACCGTGGCCGACGTAGTATTGAGCGGCGTAGCCGTCGGCGAACTCGGGGAGCACCTCGGTCAGTTCGGGGTGGATCGTGGCGCAGTGGTAGCACTCCATGAAGTTCTCGACGATGAGCTTCCAGTTCGCCCTGACGTCGTAGACGATCCGCCTGCCGACTGCGAGGTTGCCGATGTCGTAGTGCTCGATGGCCTCCGCGTCGCCGAGGCGGGTGATCACCTCTCCGATGACGTCCTCCTCGAAGGAGGGCGGGTTCTCGGCCAGGCAGACCCAGACGTAGCCGAGCCATTCGCGGGTGGTCACGCCGACCAGGCCGAACTCCGTGCGGCCGACGTCGGGCATCTTCGTGAGGTTGGGCGCCGCGACGAGCTTGCCGTTCAGGTCGTAGGTCCAGGCGTGGTACGGGCACTGGAAGGCACGCTTGACCTCTCCGGCCTCCTCGGCGCAGAGCTTGGCGCCGCGGTGCCGGCAGACGTTGAAGAAGGCACGTACGGAGTTGTCCCGCGCCCGTGTGATCAGGATGCTCTCGCGGCCCACCTCAACCGTCCTGAAGGCACCGGGCGTCGCCAGCTCCGAGGAGCGCACGGCGCAGAACCACATCGTCTCGAAGATGCGCTCCTGCTCCTGGGCGAAGATCCCCGGATCCGTGTAGGAGGAGCCGGGGAGGGTGGCGATCAGACTGTCCGGCAGGCTGGTCGGGATCACGGTGCACTCCTCGGGAAACGTCGTGGAGGGGCCATTCACGTGCCGGGAGGAAAGACTCCGGGCAGTGTCGTACATGGGGCAACGCCGCGCACCATGCACAACCGCGGCATGAGACGACTCAGGGGTCGCGTCAAGAGCTCACGGCCGCGAGCTGCTTGCGCCAGCGGGTGAACAGCCGAGGCTGGTTCATCCCGAGCACGGCGACCGGAACCCCGGCCCGCCGGTAGACGGCCAGGACGTCGCGGTCGTCCGCCGCGCCCGCCTCGATGGCCACACTGTCGGCGGCTGCCGCGTGACCGGCGAACTGGATCTTCACGCCGTACTGGTCGGACCAGAAGTACGGCGGCCGGGGCACACCCGGTTCCACCGCACCGCCCGCCAGCAGCGCGGCGATCGCGGCGTCGGGACGCTCGCGCGCTCCGGTCCAGTGTTCGACGCGGCGGTGGGCGCCCGCGCGGGCGTCGTACCAGTTGGCGCAGTCACCGACCGCGACCACGCCGGCCAGGCCGGTGCGACCGTCGGCGCCGCACTTGACGCCGTTGTCGAGTTCGACGCCGGATCCTTCCAGCCACTCGACGCACGGGCGGGCGCCCACACCGACGACGACGATGTCGGCGGGGACACCGCGGCCGTCCTCGAGCAGGACGGCGTCCACCCTCCCCCGGACTCCGTCCGGGGGGACCCCTGTCCCGCTCCGCCCGTCCCCCCTCAGCCCCTTGACCCCCACACCGCACAACAGCCTTACGCCGTGGTCCGCGTGGAGGGCGGAGACGATGCCGCCCATCGTCGCGCCGAGCGGTCCGGCCAGGGGCGTCGGGGCCGCCTCCACGACCGTCACGTCCAGCCCGAGGGCGTATGCGGTGGAGGCGACCTCGGCACCGATGAAGCCGCCGCCGATCACCACCAGCCGTCCGCCCCGGGCCAGTTCGTCCCGCAGGGCGCGGGCGTCGTCCAGGGTGCGCAGGGTGTGCACTCCGGCCAGGCCCTCGGAGCCGGGCAGAGTACGCGCCGCGGCGCCGGTCGCGATGACGACGCCGTCGGCGCGGACCTCCCGCCCGTCGGCGAGGTGGACGGCGCGCTCGGTGCGGTCGAGTCCGGTGGCACGAGCGCCGAGCAGCCACTCCGCCCGCAGGTCCTCGTCGTCCGCCTCCAGAGAGAGATCCGCCTCGCCGAGGGTGCCGGCCAGGAACTCCTTGGACAGCGGGGGCCTGTCGTACGGGCGGTGGAGTTCGTCACCGATGACGACCAGCCGCCCGCCATAGCCATGTTTCCGCAGCGAGCGCGCCGCCGACAGACCGGCCAGCGAGGCGCCGACCACGGCGACGGTCCTCACCCGGAACCCCCGGCGGGCCGGGTTGCGGCACAGGGCGGCAGGTTGGGGGCGGCCGCGGACAACCGGACGTGGATCACGCCATCCTCGACGACGGCCTCGTGCGTCCGGACCGGGAGCTTGGCCGGCGGAGAGTCGACCGCGCCGGTCCTCAGGTCGAACTTCGAAGCGTGCAGCGGGCATTCCACCTCGCAGCCCTCCAGCCAGCCGTCGGCGAGCGAGGCGTCCTGGTGGGTGCAGGTGTCGTCGATGGCGAACAGCTCGCCGTCCTCGGTGTGGAAGACCGAGACCGGCGGATCGATGTCGAGCCGGTGGGCCTCGCCTCGCGGCAGATCCGCGAGACGGCACGCGGGAATCATCATGACACCTCGGTGCGTATAGCGAAACGGATTGCAGTAAGCGCAACGTCAGTCTGAGGTCGGCCAGAACCCTTGTCAAGGCGTCCACAGGGCACTCCGAGGCGTCCATCATGGTGCGCGACACGGAACTCGATTCACATGGAACAACAACGGCCCACCGGCGCGGCGGTCACCAGGTCAGCAGACCGGGGCTCCCCCGCGCCCGATGCCGACCATCTGCTGACCTGAGCATCATCACGCCTATAACCTGCACAGATACCCAGACGTCAGATCTTGTCCACACAGAGGCGGTTGCCAAGTTGACGCTGTCCCCGGCCACGCAGGCCATACTCGACCGGCGCGCCGCCGATGACGCCCCGGAGGTGGCGTGGCGATGGGAGTCCATGGCCGCCGAGGCCGTGCTCCGACACGGCGGCCCGGCCGATGCGGAAGCGCTCCTCCCGCTGTTCCTCTCGGCGCCCGCCGCGCACGAGGCGCTGGTGCCGGTCCTCGCCCGCCATGGCGACCGGCGGCTGGCCGCGCGCCTGCTGGAGGCGACGGTCGACGGGGGGCGACTGCGTGACGGCGTACCGTCCGACGTGCTCCACGCCGTGGGCCGCCTGGGGTACGCCCCGGCCACGTCCCTGCTGTGGGAACACGTCGACGGCTCACACCACGTGTCGAGGGACGCGTGCCTCGGTCTGCTGCACCTGCCCTGCGAGGATCTGCGGGACGCGATCACCGAGGCGCTGGAGAAGCACGAAGGGGCCGCCCTGTTCCCCGAGTTCCTTCCCGTCCTCACCCCGAAGACCGAAGACCCGGCATGGCTGGACCGGCTCGTCGCATGGGGTGAGAACCACGCCTCGGTCGACTGCAACGGCGGCCTGATCCTGGGGATCTCCCTGCACGGCGACCGTGCGCGCACCGCTTTCACCCGTCTGCTGTGGGACGACCGCTGGGAGGCCTGTGGCACTAGCACCGGATCGGCGCTGTGGACGTACGCGGGCACGCGCGTCCTGGGTCTCGGTCTGCCACAGCTGTACGCCGACCTGCGGGCACGGTTGCGCACCTGCGCCGACCCGGACGTCCGGGGAGACGCCCTCCGGTCGTTCGTCACGCTGCTGCGGCTTCGGTGCGCAGACGTCCGGACCGGCGTGGAGGCGGCCGAAGCCCGGCCCGAGAACTTCGACACGCTCTACGGCGTGCTGTTCGCCCCGGCTCCCGACGACAACGACACGCTGACCGAGCTCGCCGACCGCGTCTTCGGCAGCGACGGCCCTCTGTCGGACGAGGTCCGCGACCTGGAGGACGCCCTCCGCACTGCGGCGGAACACGAGTGGGCGTTGCGCGCGGTCGCCTCGCGCTGACGGACACCGGACACACGTGGTTCCCGACGGTGAAGACGGCGTCGCCGATCAGTGGCTCACCGGACCGCGGGCGCGGGGCCGGGGCGCCACGGGGGCAACCGGGCCTTGTGCACCAGCACCTGGCCCGGTTGCGGACGCCACGGCTCACGCCGCGTACCGCTCAGCTCGTGAAGGTGAAGTACTTCCACGCGCCGTGCGTCGTCGAGTTCACGGTGTCACCCGACGAGGAGTTGACGTACGAGGAGCGGACGCGCGTTCGCCAGCCCGTCTCGTGTGTACCGGTCAGCTCCACCTTGGACACGCCCGTGAGCTCAGCTTGAAGTACTTCGAGCCGTTGTCGTACCAGGTGCCGTTGTATTGAAGTGTTCTCCCTCGTGAATGAGGGAGATTCCTGCCTACCTTGCGGTGGCGGGCTTGACGCCACGGGGACGCCTGACGACTGCCCTCCCGGCAGCCGGGACGAGCGCGTGGCCCCTCCGGTACAGGTGCAGGATGTTCCGGGCCGCGTTCCAGTCGGCGTTGCCGGACCATCCGCAGTCGGGGTTCTTGCACACGAACGTGGCCTGGTCCTTGCGACTGCCCGGTGTGGTGGAACCACATGCCGAGCAGCGCAGGGAAGTGCCGGGGGCGGGAACCTTGTGCAGAGCACCGCCTTGGCGGGCGGTCTTGTACGCCAACATGGTCACGGTGCGGCCCCATGCCTCCTGGCTGATGGAGCGGTTCAGGCCGGACTTCTGGACGACGTTGTGGCCGGGTTCCTCGATGGTGCCCCTGGCGGACTTGACCATGCTCTTGATGTGGAGCTGTTCGACCACGACGATGCTGTACCGCTCGGCGATGTAGGTGGTGGTCTTGTGCTGCCAGTCGACGGCGCGGCGCGTGGCTTTGGCGCGGAGCTGTTTGATCTGGTCATAGGTGTGCTGCAGGCGGCGGGAAGTCTTTTCTCCGCGCCCTCGGTGCTGCTTGCGCCGGGCGGCGCGTCGTTCAAGGCCCAGCAGCTTGGCCTTCTCGGGCGGGTTCAGCCACTTGCCCTGGTCGGCCGTACCGTCGGCAAGACGGGGCGGGCGTCCGTGGTCCTGATGATTGCCATCCGAGAGGGCCAGAGGAAGATTCACCCCGGCATCGATGCCGACGTCCGGGCCGGTGTGTGGCTCCGGCCCGGCTTCGAGGATCTGAACGCGGAAGGAGATGTGCCAGCCGAGCGCGTCCTTGACCAGCCGAGCGCCGGTGATCCGGTCGTCGCCGCGCGCCCTCTTTCCGACCGGGAGTTCCTTGGTCCAGCGGAAGCGGACGCGGCCGACCTTGGGGATGTTGACCATGCCCCAGCGGCGGTGCACACGGGTGATGTTCAGGTCCCGGCCCTGCGGGATGTCCACGGACATCACCGTGCGGTTGCGGACCTTGAAGGTCGGGGCGCCGACCCGGCCGTCCCAGCAGTTGCGCCAAGCCTGGAAGTACGTCTTCAGCACAGCCTGTGCAGCCTGAGCGGGGAGCATGCCGAGCCAGTCGATCTCCTTGCGGGCTTGTCGGATCGCCGCGTCGGCCGCGGCCAGACAACGCTTCTCCTTCGGGAGCATCGACCACCAGTCGTGCAGACAGTTCCACAGAGCGCGGGCCGCATGTGCCTGACCATCCATGAGGAGGGTCTGCCCGGGTGTCAGCGCGAGACGAGCGCGGTGCCCCAACTGCCGCCTCCCATGAACACACTCCGCGCTCACTCCATCACTCTAACGTTTGACTGCTGTCGTCATGGCAGCCTTTTCCGGTTCGAGTCGTACTTCTCCGGAAGCTGTGCGAGGCACCGCCGAGCGCCGTACGCCAGTTCATCGAAAACCAGCGGTACTCCGTGCGATCCGACTGAGGTCAATCATGCGGATCCGTACCTCAAGTGGATGCGCGCATCGTCGGTCTCGCTCCCACACACCCGGATCCGAGCGCTCCCTTCTGCGATGAGACGTTGACGTTGCCACTGGCGGAAGGGTTGGACCATGACCGGCATGAACGACATCGCACCGCAGAGCGGCAGGATCGTCGCCGTCACTGGAGCCGGTACCGGGATCGGCCGGGCAACTGCCCGCGCCTTCGCCGCCGAGGGCGCTCATGTGGTCGCGCTCGGACGGCGTCTCGAACCGCTCGAGGAAACCGCGGCCGGGCATGACCGGATCACACCACTGACCGCCGACATCACCGCCGGGGGCGAGCCCGAGCGGATCATCAGTGCCGTGCTGGAGACACACGGCCGACTGGACGTTCTGGTCAACAACGCCGGCATCGTGCGCAGCGGTGCCCTCGGGACGCTGACGCAGGAGATGATCACTGCTCAGGTCGCCACCAACCTCGTCGCTCCCGTCCTGCTGGCACAGGCTGCGCTGCCGCCGCTGGAGACGTCGGGCGGAGTGATCGTCAACGTCAGTACGTCGGTCGGGCAGCGGGCTTGGCCCGGCAGCTCGGTCTACGCGGCGACCAAGACCGCGCTGGAACTGCTGACCCGCAGTTGGGCGGTCGAGTTGGCACCCCGCGGAGTCCGGGTGGTGGCTGTCGCCCCCGGCGCGATCGACACCCCCATCGGCGAGCACCAGGGCCTGACGCCGGAGCGCATGGCCGCGGTGCGGGAATGGCAGCTGGCCCACACCCCGCTGAACCGGATCGGCCGACCGGAGGAGGTGGCCTGGGCGATCACCCAACTCACCTCACCGGCCGCGTCGTTCGTCACCGGAGTGATCCTCCCGGTCGATGGTGGAGCGGTCGTGGCGTGATAGAAGTGACCCGGGGGTGGGGCGGGGTGCGGATCGGCGAGCTGGCCAGGGCCACTGGGGCGACCGCTCGTGCGCTGCGGCACTACGAGCAGGCCGAGCTGATTTCTTCCGAACGGGCCTCCAACGGCTACCGCGTCTACGACGAACGGGCCGTGGTGCGGGTCCTCAACATCCGCTACCTGCTGGCCGCCGGGCTCACTCTGGAGGACGTGCGCGTTTTCCTTCCGTGTCTGGACGGCGATGTCGCTGCCGCACCGCCCTCGGCCAAGGGCCTGCGGGTCGCGCTGGAACGGCTGGCAATCATCGACGAACGGATCGCCGCCCAGACCGAGGTCCGCGATCGACTGGAGGCCGCGCTACGGGAAAGGGCCGGCCGGGACCAGTGAAGCGGGCGACCGGGACGGCTTGGCGGTTCAAGTGCCCGGCTGCGGAACGAAGTTCAAAAACGTTTCAGTACGCTCCCAGTCATGACCGCGTCTCCGACAGACTCCAGGACAGCCCAGCGCCCGACCGCGTTGTGGGGCGTCTCCTTGGCCTCGCTGGGGGTCTTCCTCGTCAGCTGGGCGCTGTGCTGGACGAACGCGTACGTCGTCAATGACGACCTGCCGAACGCCTGCGGCGAACTGCGCCGGCAAAGCTTCCCGCCAGAGGTGGCCTGCGCCTCCGCCGACGGCACGCTCACCGGTGCGAACGCCGGCTGGCTCGTTGCCCTGTTCTTCGCTTCTCTCGTGGCGTCCCTCTTGCTCACGAGCATGCTGGTGGCGCTCGCGGCCGTCCGCAGGGCGTGAAGCGTACGTCGCCGAGCGCGGGCACAGGGGACGCGGGCGCCTGTCGATCCTTGTGGACGCGGGGTGCGGGGCGGCTGTCGCTCCGCGATGAGTGACGGCAGTCCGCGCTTCCGGTCACCGTGGGGCCGCCGGACGGTGAGGCCCGGCTCCCGGGCTCGTACAACCTTCGTGTGACGATCTTGGTCTCATCGTGCAAGCACCTCGTCCGGCGGGCCGACTCCAAGGGGTCGGCCCGTCGGCGTTCCACGACACAGGGAGGGTTCGTGCCCCGTCGAGAGAGTCGCGCGGACGGACAGCCGTCAGGCCGTGCCTGGTCGTTGTCCCTGGTGGCCGGTCTGCTGACGGTCCTCGGGACACCGCACCTCGCCGCCGCCGAGGAGGACGGACTTCGCTTCGACCGGGCGGTCGAGAAGGTCACCACGATCCCGGGGGCGACGTTCGACCTGCCCGGAGGGTTCACCAACAGCACGGGACGAACGCTCCACACCGTCTATCTGGAGGTTCAACTCGCCGACTACCTCTCCTTCGAGGAGGAGTTCGGCAACTGCTGGTACGAGGAGGACCGCGACACCTTGCTGGTCGACGACATGACCTGTCGGCTGGACGGCACGATGCGGTCCGGCCGGTCCTACGACCTGGATCTCGGCGAGGTGGACGTCGACAACGCGGCGCGCTTCGAGGGCATCCACTACGAAGTGGGCGTCGACGAGCCGCCGAAGGGCGGGCGCCGGGGCACTGGCCGACCGCTGGGCTTCAGCGAGCGCGGCCGCCCGGACCGGTACGTCCGGCCGGCTTCGGACGACTCGGTGTCGACCCGCGTGAACGTCGACAACCCCATCGACTTCGCGCTCAACGAGGTGACCTTGCGCGGCAAGCGGGGAGACAAGGTCAAGGCCGACTTCTTCTTCGTCAACAACGGTCCCGCGGGCACATCGGCCGTCTTCGACGACGAGGAGGACAACGAGACGGCGGTCGTGGTCGACCTGACGGTGCCGCCCGGACTGACGGCCGTCGGGGTCCCCGACTTCTGCCGGGGCAAGGAACGAGGGCACGAGGACCAGGGTGCCCCGGGCGCGTCCCACTACTACTGCTCGCAGAACCGTCTCGACAAGAGCCGCAACATGTCCCCGGGGCAGTTCGAGCACTTCCCCTTCGTGTTCCGTGTCGACCGGGCCGACAACAGGCCCGGCAGGATCGGCATAGCGGAGTCCGCGCAGATCGACGACAGCGACCCTTCGAACGACTCGGCCGCCATCAAGGTCGACATCGCCGGCGCCCCGGCCGTCCCGTCGGCCTCGGGGAGCGGCTCCTCCCCCTTCCCCGTCCTCATCGGCGGCGGCATCGCCGCGGCACTGGCCCTGGGCGGCGGTGCCCTGTGGCTGCGGCGCCGGTCCGGGGCTTCCCGCACCCTCCAGGAGGAGTCCTGATGCATCGCACCCACCGACGCCCCCGGCGTCTCACGCTCGTCGGTACGGCCCTGACGGTCGGTGCCCTGCTGATCACGACACCCGCCGACGCGGACACCACCCGGCCGGACGCCACCACACATCCCCTGGTCGTGGTCATCGACACACCGTGGGAGAAGCTGGTCCCCCTGGACGAGACCGTCCACTCCAACGGCATCTGGGTGTCCAACGTGGGACGGACCGACCTCACCGACGTCACCGTGACGGTCGACGCCTCCGCCCTGAAAGCCGTCTCGGACGACGTGGAGGTGCCCTGCGATCCCGACGGCGACCTGGTCGGCGTCTGCCACGGCATCGGCCCGGTCCGGCGGGGCGTGCCCGTCCGGGTCGGGGCCGTACGCGTCGGCCTCCCGAAGGCCTCGGCCGTGGGCCTGTCCCGCGAGGTGCGGTTCACCGCCTCCGCCGGGGACGGCTCGCACGGCATGCAGAGGTACACGGCGCTGGTCCCGGAGACCGGGCAGGAGTTCGACCGGGCGGCGAACGCCCGCGAACGGCTCGCTCTCGACGGAACGCTGCCGCTGCCGGGCGGTTTCACCAACTTCACCCGAACCGCTCTTCCCGCGGTCGAGATCCTGCTGACGCTCTCACCGGGCCTGTCGCTCACCGAGCGGTTCCGCAACTGCGTGCGGGTGCGCGGAGAGGACCTTCTGACGACGGTGAGCTGCAAGGTGCGGGGCCCCTTCGCCCCGATGGCCTCGTACGACCTCGATCTCGGGGCGGTGCGGGCGCATGCCGACGCCCTGCTGGAGAACATCGAGTACGAAGTGAGGCCGTGGTCGTCCGACAAGTACCGTTCGTTGCCCCACCAGGGCGACAAGCACGAGGGCGACGGTCCCGGCGAACTGACGGCCGTCCCCCGGCCCTCCGTCGCCACGCACCTGCGCACGGACGCGAAGGCGTACGGTCTGCTGAGCACCGCCGTCGACGTGGCCAGTACAGCGGACTTCACCGTCACCGGGGCCACGCTGCGGGGCAGGCCCGGCGACGTGGTGCGGGCGGAGTTCACCGTGCGCAACCTCGGGCCCGGGAGCAGGGGGAGCACGCAGAAGGAGCGCCAGAACGACTACGGTTCGTTGTGGCTGTCCGTGCCTCCGGGGGTGACCGTCGTGCACGCCCCGCGTGACTGCTACGGACACAAGGCCGACCGGCCCACCAAGGGCTACACCTCGGGGGAGCCCGGCCTCGGCCACCCCAAGGGACGGGGTTACAGCTGTGGGGGCACCTCGGGGCAGTACCTCGCGGCCGGGAAGGAGCTGCGGTACGCCTTCGAGTTCCGCCTCGACGCGTCAGGGGACCTGCGGCCCGGTTTCGTCACCACGATGTACCAGGAGGCCGATTCCCGCCCTAAGAACAACACGGCACGCGTCGAGGTCGAGAAGCGGTAGGGACGACGGAAGGATCACTTGAAGCGCCGGCGCTCCGTCCGGGAAGGTTCGTCGGCAGGTGGCCGGCGGCCGGTCGGGGCGGTCCGGCGGACGTTGCCGGCCGGAGGGCTAGAGGGTGCGTCGGCGGTCGTGTTCGGCCGACAGGTCGGCCGCGGCCCGGGTGGCGAGTTCGGCGAGATGGGCGGACCCCCAGGCGTGTGCCGTGCGCTCGGCCAGCGCGTAGGCGTCCGCCGCCCGCCGGTGCTCGCCGAGGAACCGGTACAGGTCGGCGAGCGCGTGCGCGATGGGCCGGCTGGCGTAGGCCGCACCGGCCGCGCCCGCGATCTGGTCCCGCAGCGGCTCCAGGTGCCCGGTGAGCGCCACCGCGCCCGCGTGGTCGCCGACGAGCACGGCGAGCTGAGCGCGGAAGTCCAGTTCCAGGCCGTAGAGATGGTCCCGCATCGGCTCCGGTGACACGGGTACGGCCCGCGCCTCGTCGAGTCTGCCGAGGCGGGCCAGGACCAGCGCCCGGGCCACCGAGACCGGCCCGCCGGCCGACTCGTACACGGCGTGGACCATCGGCTCGATCTCTGCCACGCGGTCCTGGAGGAGCCGCATGCTGATCAGGGCGAGCGTGCGCAGCCCGGTCGCGTGGTGCGCTCCGACCCGCTGGAGCAGGGTGTCGGCCTCCGTGTAACCGGCCTCCGCCGCGTCGAAGCGGCCGGCGACCGCGGCCAGCATGGCGGAGGTCGCGGCGCTCAGCCCCTGCGCCCACACCAGGCGGTAACGACGGGCGAGCACGAGCCCCTCGGCGGTGTGCCGGCGCACCGCGGCGGGGTCGTTGCGGGCGGCGGCGGTCATCGCGTCGAGGTGCTCGCAGACCCAGCGGTAGGCGGGCAGGTCATGGGCGTGCGCGAGGCGGCGCAGCTCCTCGGTGAGCGAGGGCCGGGCTCCGGCGTGGGCCTCGTGCGGCAGCAGTCTCGCCGACGTCATCAACGCGGCGGCCATCAGCCGGGGTTCACCGTTCGCGCGGGCCAGGGCGAGCTGGTCGCGAGCCGCTTCCAGAGCGCGGGGAGCGTCCTCGCCCGCGACCGCGTCGACGAGCACCTGGAGGACGCGGGCACGGGTGGGGCCGTCCAACTCCGTTTCGGTCGCGAGGTGTTCGAGGCGGGCCAGGGCGATCCGGTCGTAGGGGCCGTCCAATCTGCTGCGCCAGGGGGTGGGTTCGGTCCACGCGCCGTAGACCGCCGCCACCAGGTCGCCCCGGTCGGCCTGTTCGGCGAGTTCGACGGCCCGCCGCCGGGTGCGGCGGGCGGCGTCCGTGGCACCGGTGCGGACCTGTGCGCCGAGGAGACGCACCAGCAGCTCGATCAGCCGGTCCGGCGGTGCGTCCTCGCCCGCCGCCGCGGTGTGGGTGTCGATGGCCTGCTGGATCAGGGTGACGGCGACGCCGTGTGCGTACCGCCGTTCGGCGGCCTCGGCGGCCCGCAGTGCGTAGTCGACGGCGAACGGGGCGTCGTCCGCACTGCCCGAGCGTGCGAAGTGATGGGCCAGGGCCGCGAGTTCGCCTGGGCGGTGGAGGCGCAGCAGCCGCGCGACACGGGCGTGCAGCCGGGCGCGTCGTACTCCGGACAGGTCCGCGTAGACGGTGTCCCGGACCAGGGCGTGTACGAACCGGACGCGGCCGGGGCCCGGTTCGGCCAGCAGTCCGGCGGCCAGCGCGGCGTCCAGCCCGTCCAGGACCTCTTCCTCCGTCCCGTCGGAGGCGTCGACGAGCAGGCCGGCCTCCGCCTCCAGGCCCAGTACGGCGGCGAGTTGTACGACGGCACGGGCGGCGTCGGGCAGCAGCGCGAGGCGCCTGCGCAGGACGTCGCGTACGCCCTGCGGCACCTCGGAGACCGCGACCAGAGCCCCTTCGTCGGCGAGGAGACGCGCGCTCTCCCGGACGTAGAACGGGTTCCCGCCGGTACGTTCGGCGAGCGCGGCCACCGTCGCCGGGTCGACCGGCTCTCCGCAGACCGCTTCCACCAGGGTCGCGGTGTCCTGCGGTGCCAGCCCCGCGAGCGCGATCCGGTGCGGGCCGTAGGGGGCCAACTGGGCGAGGGTCTTGAGGAGATGGTCGCCCACGTCCGAGGGCCGGTACCCGGCGACGGTGAGCAGCGGGACCCCCGTGACCGACGCGGCCGTCTCGACCAGGGCCAGCGTCTCGGCGTCGGCGCGGTGCACGTCCTCCAGCAGGACGGCGAGCGGCGTCCCGGCAGCTGCGGCCCGCAGCCAGGCGGCGAAGGCCCGGTGCATGCGGAAGCGGCCGGCCGTCGCCTCGTCCCCGGCGGGGAGGGCCCCGGCGGGGAGGGCCGCGCCGTCCGATTCCCGCAGCAGGACCGCCAGTTCGTCGGGGGCGGCCGGGGGCACCTCGCGTGCGAGCGCGCCGAGCGCCTCCACCCAGGCCCAGGCGGGCGGCGCGCCCTCGTATTCGGGACAGTGCCCGATCACCACCCGCCAGCCGGTCCTCCGCAGCCGGGTGGCCGCCTGGTCGAGGAACGCGGACTTGCCCGCACCGGCCTCGCCGGTGACCAGCACGGTGCCGCCGCGCGGCGCGGCGGCCCGCGCCGCCGCCTCCAGGGCGCGCAGCTCCGCGTTCCGGCCCACGAACAGGCCGGGTCCGGCCGGCGGCGACGCGATACGGGCGGGCGGCGCGGCGGCCGGTTCGGGCACCGCCGCGCGCAGGACGTCGAGGCGTCCGTCGAGCACGGCGCGTTCCAGGTCCCGCAGGGCCGGGCCCGGATCGCAGCCGATCTCGTCGCGCAGGACGGTGGTGGCACGGCGCAGCGAGGCGAGCGCGTCGGCCTGCCTGTCGCAGGCCCACTGCGCCAGGGCCAGCAGCCGCCAGCCCTCCTCGCGCAGTGGGCTGCCCTGGACGAGTCCCTCCGCGTCGTGCGCGGCCTGCGCGGCCCGGCCGGTGGCCAGATCGGCGGCGACGGCGAGTTCGAGGGCCTCGGCGCGCAGTCCGTCGAGCCGGGCCACCTCGGTCGCGGCCCAGGGTTCGTCCGCGTGCCCGGCGAAGGCCGGTCCGCGCCACCAGCCGAGCGCCTCGGCCAGCGACACCCGCGCCTCCTCGGCCGGTGCGCCGCGTGCCCGGCCGACCCGGGTCTCGAAACGCCACGCGTCCACGGCGTCCCCGGGCAGTCTGAGGGCGTACCCGGGCGGGGCGGTGACCAGGACGGCGGCAGGGGTGCGCGGCGGCCGCCCCGGCTCCAGGCAGCGCCGCAGGTTCGACAGATAGGCGTGCAGGGACACCAGTGCCTTGGCCGGCGGTTCGCCCCGCCACAGGGCGTCCGTCATGCGGTCCACGGGTACGACACCGCCCCGGGCGGCGATCAGCAGCGACAGGACGGCGCGCTGCCGTGGAGCGCCCAAGGCGACCGGTGTCCCGGCGACTTCGGCGTCCAGCGGACCCAGGACTCGCAAACGCAGCACGCTCGCGGAATCTACCCGAGACCCGCGTCCGCTCCGTCAACAGACGATAAACGCCCATCGGTTCGGGCATCCGCCGTGCACGGTCCCGGACGGCATCCGTGCGCGCCGACCGGTCGCCAAGTCGGGCGCCAAGTGAACGCCAAACGGGGCGCGTGACGCTGGGGCGGCCTTCGTACGCATTCGATCGTTGGAGCAAGTGAGCATGTCCCTCAACAGCAACCCTGGCGTCTCCTCCACCGCCGGGCGTCCTCATACCCACGAAATGGTCGTGGTGCACCGGGTGTTCCGCCGCGAGTCGGCCACGCTGCCCCGGCTGGTGCGGGCCGTGCCCGAGGGGGACACGGCCCGTGCGGCGCGGGTCGCCGGAGCGTTGCGGGACTACACCATGGGCCTGCACCACCATCACCACGCCGAGGACGAGCTGATCTGGCCGCTGCTGCGGGACCGCGCCCCGCTCGACGAGGAACGGGTGGGCCGGATGCAGCTCCAGCACGAGGAGATCGACCGCACGCTGACGGCCGTGGCCGAGTGGCTTCCCGTGTGGGAGCGGTCCGCCGACCGGATCTCCGGTGAGGAACTGGCCCTGGCGCTGGACGCGCACCGGACGGCGCTGCTGGCCCACCTCGACGAGGAGGAGCGGTCGGTCCTGCCGCTCGTCGCCGAGCATCTGACCGTCGCGGAATGGGACCTGGTCGGCGAGCGGGGCATGGACGGCATACCGAAGAACAAGCGGATGCTGGCGCTCGGGGCGATCCTGGAGGAGGCGACGCCCGAGGAACGGGCCTACTTCCTGGGCCGGGTTCCGCTGATCGGCCGGCTCCTGTGGCGGTCCCTCGGCCGACGCCAGTACGTCGCCCACCGCCGCGCCATGCGTGCCCCGTTGGCCGGGGAGTAGCACGATGCCTCTCCTCGACTCCGCCCCGCTCGACGTCCTGGACGCCTACCGGACCTGCGAGTTCGCCACCCTGGGCCGGGACGGCACCCCGCTCGCCTGGCCGACGGCCGTACGGCGCCGTCCGGACGGGACACTGCTGCTGAGCACGTCCCTGGCCTTCGCCCAGAAGGCGCTGAACATCCGCCGTGACGGCCGGGTCGCCCTCCTCTTCTCCGATCCGACCGGCAGCGGTCTGAAGGAGCCCCGGCAGATCTTCGTCGGAGGGCACGCCGAGTGCCCCGACGAGATCATGACGGGCCCTCAGGGCGCCGAGGACTGCTGGCGGATGCTGTTCGAACGGCAGCCTCACAGCAGGTCGTACGTCCTTCCTCCGCTGCGCCGGGTGATGGACTGGTACTACCTGCGGTTGCTGATCACCGTGACCCCCGACCAGGTCGTGGTACGGCCGCCGCTGCTCGCCGTCACGCGGCCGGCGGCCAAGGGGGACAGCCGGCTGCCCGGCGCCGCGCTGCTCGCGCGCTACCCGACGGCGGTGCTCGCCGCCCGTGACGCCACCGGCGCGCCGGTGCTGGCGCGTACCCGGCCCGTGCCGGCGGCCGGCGGCTTCGCCGTGGACGCGCCGGCCGACTGCGCGGCCGTGCCGGGCCCCGCCTCTCTCCTGGTGCACCGGCACGACGAGCGGCTCGACAACATGCACAACGCGCTCGTACGCGGCGAACTGCGCGCGGCGGAGCGCGGGTTGCTGCTGGTCCCGTCGGGCGTGGTGGAGCCGATGGGTTCGGGCCGTGCGAGCGAGGCGGTGTCCGTGCTGCGTACGACCCGCCGGGCCACCGCCCGCTATCTGCGGCGCCGTGGGCTGGACCGGCCCCAGGTGCGCTGGCGGGAATTCCGGTCCCTCGCCCGGCAGGCGCGGCGGGGCGAGGGGGGCTGACCCCGCGTCCGCTCGGTCGGCACCGCTCGACACGGTCCCCGGCAGCGTGGAACGGACCAGCCCCGGGCCGCGTGCCGGGGCGGTCCTCCCGCACTCGCGCGCCCCGAGTGCGCGGCGACCTGCTGCCCGCTCTCCCCCTCCGGGAACGGCCGGCCAGGACGTCTCTCCGTCGGCGGGCGTGACCTGTGCCCCCGGCCGGGAACCGGACGGGAACCGGACGGGGGCACACCCGGCTCTGCCTCCGGGCCCGGTCCCGGGAGTCGTCCCTCGGTGTTCTCCGCCTGCTTTAACCTGTCGCGTATGAACGCTCCGGGGGACATGATCGACGGACGCTTCGAGCTGGTCGATCGGCTCGGCAGCGGGGGGATGGGCACGGTCTGGCGGGCTCGCGACACCGTGCTGGACCGGAACGTCGCCCTCAAAGCCGTGCACCCCGACACGGAGGCGTCCCCCGCTCTCCGCGAGCGGGTCATCCGCGAGGCGAGAGCGCTGGCACGGCTCAATGATCCGCACGTGGTGACCGTCCACCAGATCGTCGACACGCATCCCCATCCGTGGATCGTGATGGAGCTGGTGCCCGGCCGGTCGTTGCAGGAACGCCTGTCCGAAGGCCTGTTGAGCCCGGCGGAGTCCGCGCGCATCGGCCGTCAGGTGCTCGCCGCCCTGCGTGTCGCCCACGCGGCGGGCATTCAGCACCGGGACGTCAAGCCGGCCAACGTCCTGCTCCGCCCCGACGGCCACGCCGTGCTCACCGACTTCGGCATCGCCGCCCTCCAGGGCGCGACCGCGCTCACGGCCACGGGCGAGCTCGTCGGCTCCCCCGAGTACATGGCCCCCGAACGCATCCGCGGCCACGACGACGACCCGGCCTCCGACCTGTGGTCCCTCGGGCTGCTCCTGTACGTGTGCGTGGAGGGCGTGAGCCCGCTGCGTCGCGTGACCACGCTCGCCACCCTGGCCGCCGTCCTCGACGACCCGGTCCCACCGCCCGTGCGCTCCGGTCCCCTCGCCCAGGTCCTGCAGTCCCTCCTCGTACGCGATCCGGCCGCCCGCCCCGGTGCCGCGCAACTGGACGAGCTGCTGGCCCAGGTCGAGTCGGGTCACACACCGCGGTGGGACCGGCCGACACTGACGGTGGGGCCGGTACCGGCCCCACCCGCCCCGGTATCGCCCGTCCCGGTATCGCCCACCCTGCCGGACTCCCCGCTCCCCGGGCATCCGCACCGGCGTCGCGGAGCCGCCCTCACCGCCGCGCTGGTCGTGGCCGCCGTCGCCGTGACCACGCTGGTCCTCACCCTGTTCCCGTTCGACGACGACAAGGCCGCCGACCGGGCGGGAGGCTCCGCGCCGAACACCTCCGCCGCACCGAACACCTCCGCCGCGCCCGCCACCACACCTCGGAGTTCGTCGCCGCGGCTGAGCCCGAGCCCCGTTCCGACGCCCAGCGAGCCCGCCGCGTCCACCCCCGGCCGTTCCCGGTCCTCGTCCCTCCCGGCGTCCTCGCCCCTCCCGGCCGGAACCGGTCGCTGGATCGCCCAACTGTCCTCCGAACCCTTCTCCTCGGGCACCGCGGCCCGCGACCGGCACCTCGCGGACATCCGTGTCTCCGTGCCCGAAGCGCTCGTCCTGCGCAGCGACGACTACGCGTCCCTGCGCCCCGGCTACTGGGTGATCTACGCGCCCGGTCCGTTCGCCGACAGCGACGCGGCCCTCGCGTTCTGCGCCGAACGCGGCCGTACGACGACCAACAGCTGCATCGGCCGCTATCTCAGCGCCGGTCCGGACGATCGAGCCGGCTGACCGGACCGCGCGAGGGTCATGCGCCCACCGCCCGGTGTCAGACCACGAGTTCGTAGATGCTGTGTGCCGTCAGCCACAGTCCGACGAGCACCGAAAGCGTGACGATCAGCCGCTCCTGGTGTTGGTCCATCCAGCTGCGCAGGGCGTTCAGCCGGGCATGCGCGGCCACCGGCGCCCGGAGCGCGTACGTCTCCATGACGATGAGGCTGAGCGTGGCCAGCAGGCAGTAGCCGGTCAGCGCGATCCAGTCGGCGACGGTGGAGAGGTTCGCGTCGACAGCGGTGGCGGCGCCGGCTCCGACCAGCGCCCAGGGCTGCAGTACCCACGCCAGGCCGGCCGCGGTGGCGGGGGAGGCGTCGTCGATCCGGGCTCTCCAGCGCGGCGGCCCGTGCGGGCGCGGTGGCCGGCGGTACCGGTACGCGCCGTAGAACACCAGCGCCACGCCGATGGCGAGCTTCACGGTGATCGAGGCGGTCGAGGGCGCGGTGTGGAGGTCCGGGGGCTGTCCGCCGGTCAGCAGCATCACGCAGGCGATGACCGCGATCAGGTTGGCCAGCCACGACAGGAGGAACGCCAGGCCCTGGCGGACGCCGCGCCGTGAGGAGAGCAGCAGGATGTAGGCGCTGTTGTGCAGGGGCCCCAGGGTGATGGCCGTACCGATCACGAGGAGGTCGAGGACCATCGGATCAGTCGCTCCTGGATGTCGGGACGGTCTTCCGCCCGTGCCGGGCAGGCCCGTCGGCAGGATCGGGCGGCGCCGGCACGGTGCCGCATGCCGACTCTGCAGGGGCTGATACGGCAGGTCAAGCAGGCTGCGTCCGTGTCCCCGCACGGCCGGTCCTTGTTCGAGTTCGGTGTCGGGCAAGCGGGTGCCACGACCACGTGAGCCCTTTCGACCGCACCACCGGCCGCGTCGGCACCGTCGTCGACGTCCGCCACGGCGCCACCGGCCAGGGCAGGGACCGGCTCCGACACGACCGCGGACAGGCCCGCGGCCGTCGGCTCGCCGCGGGCCTTCCGCGTCGGCGTCTCCGGGGCCGCGGCCCCTTCGGCACCCGCTCGTCCGGAGAGCTTACGAATCGGTGTGCTCGTCCGCCCGCCGGGCCCGCTCCTGGCGGTAGGACTCCGCCCGGGCGAGGTAGTCCCGGTGTTCCTGCTCGGGGTCCGGCGGCAGGTCCGGCACGTCGGTGGTGGCGAAGAACTGCAGCAGGGCCTCGTTCGAGCTCACGGCGAGGTCTCCGGAGCGGGCGAACATGTCCGACTCGTAGCGGGCGGTCGCCTCGTCGAGGCCGGTCACCGGGTCGGGGCCGCACGCCCGGCTGACGGCGTGCGCGAGTTCCGCGCCGTCCAGCATCGCGAGGTTGGCGCCGTGCCCGCCGAAGGGCGCCATCAGGTGGGCCGCGTCACCGATCAGCGTGACCCCGGGCACGTGCTCCCAGGTGAGCGGGGCGGGCAGGGCCCAGAAGGACCGTGGCACGTAGTCGCCGTCGTTGCGGACGATCAACGCGCGCATGGCCGCCGACCAGTGGCCGAACTCCCGCGCCAGGTGGGAGCGGATGCTCTCCCGGTCGGTGAGGTCCACGCCGGCCCCGACCTGCCAGTCCGGTGCGGCGCGGAACGCGATGTAGCCGCGGACCACGCCGTCGCCGTTGCGCTGCAGGATCACCGCGCGGCCGTCGTTGTCGTTGGAGAACATGTGGCCGGCGCCGACGATCGCGGCGACCTCCGGGTGGCGGGAGTCGACCTCGTCGAACCGGGCGTCCAGGAAGCAGACCCCCAGGTGCCGCGGGGTGGCGTCGCTGACCAGGGGGCGGACCTTCGACCACGCCCCGTCTGCGCCGATCACCAGGTCGGCCTCCACGGCGGTGCCGTCCGCGAACTCCAGGCGGTGCCCGCCGTGGCCGAGCCGGGTCGCGCGGACGAGCCGGTGGCCCCAGCGGACGGTGCCGGGCCGCAGGTGGTCGAAGAGCAGGCGGCGCAGCCGGCCACGGTCGATCTCAGGAGCGGCCTCGTCGCCGGGGCCCGGGGTGAACTCCGCAAGGACCGTGCCGTGGTGGTCGCGGCGGGTCTTGGCCTGCCCCTCCGGCCGGGCCTGCGCCATGAAGGCGTCGAGCAGCCCGGCGTCCGCGAGGGCGATCTGTCCGGAGTCGGCGTGCAGGTCGAGCGTGCCGCCGGGGTCGCGGGAGTCCACGGAGTCGTCGGCGTCGTACACGGTGACCTCGATGCCGTGCCCTTGCAGGACGCGGGCGCAGGTCAGGCCGGCGGGGCCGCCGCCGACCACGCAGATCCGGGGTGTGCTGTTCGTCATCGGGACCTTCCCCCTCTTGGGCGGCGCGGGCCGCGACGGGTCGCGGCGGCGCCAACATATGTGTAACCGCTAAAAAAGCGTAACAGCTAAACTTTCTAAGTCGATCCATGAACGCGGTAAGGTGACCGGGTGACCGAGATGGGGCGCCGAGAGCGCAAGAAGGCAGCCACCCGCCAGTCCCTCGCGGACGCGGCACTGCGGCTGTTCACCGAGCGGGGCTACGACGAGGTCGGGGTGCGCGAGATCGCCGACGCGGCCGACGTCTCGGTGACGACGCTCTTCAAACACTTCCCCGACGGCAAGGAGGCGCTGGTCTTCGACCAGGACGTGGACCGTGAGGCGGCCCTGGTCGCGGCGGTCCGTGAGCGCCCCGCCGGCCAGTCGGTCCCGGAGGCCCTGCACCGGATGCTGCTGGGCGAACACTCCCGGCGGGTCCACACCGACCCCCGGTTCGACGACTTCCTGCGCCTGATCGACACCACCCCGGCGCTGCGCGAGTACGCCCGACGGATGTGGCTGCGGCACGAACACGCCCTGGCCGCGGCGATCGCCGACGACGCCGGACTGCCCACCGACGACCCGGGCTGCCGGGCGCTGGCCCACTTCGCCCTGGAGGCGCCCGCCCTCGTCCGCGGGTCCCACGACCCCGACACCGCCCTCGACCGGGTCTTCGACCTGCTCGGAAACGGCTGGACCGGCACCCGCGCCGACTGACCCGCGTCAGTGCCGGGCACTCCGGCGCCCCTCCCCCTTCGAGACCCGCCGATCACCTGGCCGGTGCGGCCGTCAGGGCATGGGACCACCCGGGTGCCGGCCTACGGCATGCCCGAACGCTCCAGCCACGCCCGGTAGGCCGGCGCCTGACGCGCCACCTCCCAGTAGGCCTCCACCAGTTCGTCGTACCCGTGGTCGAGTTCGGCCTCCGAGCGGGCGGCGAGCAGCAGGCGCACTCCTATCGGGTCACCCTGCAGAGGACGGACCACGACATCGGGGCGTGGCAGCGCGGTGGGCTGGCTGACCGTGACGACGTCGCCGGTGGCGGCCAGCGAGTACGCCGTGAGGTAGTCGCCGTGCAGCATGTCGGGTTCGATCCCCGCCTCACGCAGGACCCGGCAGAGGCCGTCCCATTCGCCGTCCACCGTGGAGTCCACCATCCACTGGTCGTCGGCCAGATCGGCGAGGCGCACCTCGGACCGCTCCGCGGCGGGGTGGTCGGGGGCGAGGGTGACGAACTGCGGTTCGCGTTCGATCACCACGCGCAGACAGAGGCCGGGCGGGACGCACAGAGGGCTGCCCTCGACCTCGTGCACGAAGGCCAGTTCGAGCCATCCCCCGGCGACCATCCGCAGCAGGGAGTTCGCGGAGACGTCCATCCGAAGCGTGGGATCGGTGCGGGGAACGCGGGCACGCAACCGGCGCAGCCAGCCCGGCAGGGCCCGGCTCGCCGTGGCACCGATGTGCAGGGTGTTCTCGTCCGCGGCCCGGGCCACCGCGGCTCTCGTCTCCGTGACGATCGCGGCGAGTTCGGTGACGAGCGGCCTGGCGCGGCTCAGCACCGCATGGCCCACTGGTGTGGGACGGCAGCCCGTACCCGCGCGGACGAAGAGCTGCGCGCCGAGGGCCTGCTCGATCCGGCGCAATTGGGCACTCAACGAGGGCTGGGCCACGCCGAGTTCACGTGCCGCCTTGTGCAGGCTGCCCGTGTCGGCGATGGCGCACAGGGCACGTAAGTGCCTCACCTCGAGCTCCACGCGGAAAGGGTAGGGGACCCTCCGCATGACGCACCAGATGTTCAAATCGCTACGAAGTCATACGAGTTGACTCCCTGATAGTTCCGCGCTATCCCCAACTGCCATTACCCACAGCCCCCTTGGCCTCCGCGAGACTCCTGCTGAACCAATCGTTCACCACCCCACACGAACGAGTAGGAGCACCACACATGTTGTCCTCCCGCATGAGGTCGAAGACATCCAGGAGACTCCTGGCTCTCACGCTCGGCTTCGGTCTGGCATCCGCGGCGCTCGGCACCGCGGTCCCGGCGAGCGCCCGGCCTGCCGACCCGGCCCCGGCCGGTTCCACCGCCGTCGCGAGCGCCCGGTACTCCGGCTCGGCCGAAGACACCGCAGGCAACAAGGCGTTCTTCGAAGCCGTGCTGAACTCGGTCGCCAAGAAGCAGGCCGCCAACCCCTCCCTGGCGTCGGTGACCGTCTACTACAACGCCTCCCAGGCGCCGTCCTTCCGCTCCCAGATAGCGAGTTCCGCCTCGATCTGGAACAGCTCCGTGTCGAACGTCAAGCTCCAGGCGACGACGAGCGGTGCGGACTTCACCTACTACGAGGGCAACGACTCACGCGGGTCCTACGCCTCCACGAACGGCCACGGCCGCGGCTACATCTTCCTCGACTACGCGCAGAACCGGCAGTACGACTCGATCCGTGTCACCGCCCACGAGACCGGCCACGTGCTGGGTCTGCCGGACCACTACAGCGGTCCGTGCAGCGAGCTCATGTCGGGAGGCGGCCCGGGTACGTCCTGCACCAACCGCTACCCGAACGCGGCCGAGCGCTCCCGCGTCAACCAGCTCTGGGTCAACGGCCTCGCGAAGGCCGTCGCCAAGCTGAACAAGACGCGCTGACCCGCTGCCCGGCGGGCACTGCCGGCCGGGCGGCTGAACGGTCCGGTTCGGGTCGTGGCCCCACAACACGGCCCGAACCGGGCTCGTCCGGGCGGCGTCGGGCAAGAGCCACGGCCCGTGGCGGCCAAAACACTGGCGGCGGGGGCGGCCGTCCTGAAGTCTGGTCGCACATGCCTGACGGCGGGCTCCTCCCGGGAGGAGTGCCGACACGACGACGGGGTCCGCGTACAGGACCTCGATCTTCCAGCGGTCACGAACGAGGATCGCGAGCCGGGCGGATGCGACCTGCCCGGGGGCAGACTGGTGATGGCGCAGACAGTCTTGATGCTGATCCTGCTGGTCTTGCGGTCCACCCGGCGGCGCCTGAACTGAACGGCCTGGCGTGCGCCGGGGAAGAGCAGGTCGTTCGCCGTGCATACCTTGGTCCGGCAGCTCTCGCCCCGGCCACGCCCGGTGTCACGGGTGCGTGACTGCAGCCGAACCTGCTTCTACGGAAGGGACTTGAGCTGCTTGCGGAGCTTCTTCTGATTCCCTTTCACAATCATGACGTAGTGCGCGTAGCGGCCCGGCAGGTATGTCGCATGCTCGCGCTGAGTGTGCATCGCGCCGCTGGTCACGACCATGCCCGCCAAGCCGGTGAGGGTCTCCCGTAGAGGCCTGAAGACAGGTGACCTCATTGCTCTTCTCGCCCATGTCGAGCGGGGCCAGGACCATTCCGCGGACGGGGTCGCATGCAGCGAGCAGGTGAACCTTCCAGCCCTTGACCCCGCCCGCTCCGCGCAGGCTCTTGCCGTCGACCGCCAGTGCGCGCAGCTGGCCGTCGGTGCCGGGGCGCCGGTCGGCCGGCCAGTCGCCACACCGCTCGGTCCAACGCGTCGCTGTCGATGCGGCCCAGAAGCCGTCGTCCCGTCGTTTCCGCAGGCGCGCACCGCTTCAGGAACAGCGGATCAGGCCGTATGCCAAGGCGCTCCAGGACACAGGACAGGGCGTCAGCGATCCACTCGCCGGCCACCCGCAGGGAGGTCGCCCCGGCCAGAACGGCGCACGCGGTGAGTGCGAGCACGGCGATCAGGGTGTGCCGCACGCTGCGTGGGTTCCGAGGGTCAGGCACCTCGGCCAGTCACTCCAGCAAGCCCGGGTTTTCCTCGGGCACGGCCTCAGGATGCCGGCGGAGTCAGTCAAAGGCGGGCGGCATCAGCGATGATGCTTCGGTAGGCACGGTCTTCCCGTCGGATCATGGAGCGTCGAGAACTCCATGATCTCGGAAGGTGGTGCCTGATACGTTCCGGGACTCATCTAGCTGACAGATCGCCACGGACCGGGCTTCACACGAGAACGCCGAGGGCCTGCTGGTCGGATATCCATCATCGGGACTCCAGCGGGGTTCTGCGTCGCAGCCGACCCTACGGACTCTCTGCCCAGGGCTCCGACACCCGTGTCAGCACCCCAGCTCCGCCGCGCGCTCGCACATCACCTCCACAGCGTCGGGCAGCCGAGGAAGCGGCCCGGGGTGGGCCTCCCGGACGAGTTTCACCGCGAGAAGCCGCCGACCGCCCCTGATCAGCTCGTCCACCTCCTCCCGGACCACCGGCAGCAACGCATCCCAGATCGAGTTCTCCATGCGCCGATCCAAGCAACTCCCCCTCTCCCACCACCACCGAATTGAACGGCACAACCGTGCGAAGACCCGCTCAGTGAGCCCGGGCATCAGCGGGCGATAACCCCACCGCGGGGCCCTTGCATCAGCACCCAAAGAACCTTGTTCCTGCTTTGCATACGGACCGTCATCGGCACATACCAGGGCAACTCACCCAGGGTGCGACTATGCCGAAGCCCCGAAGGGGAGGCACCCATGGTTCATCAAGGAACCTGTATCAGACCCGTCACCGACCTGCGCTTGCCAGGAAGGAGCGATACAAGTGAGGTAGGAATCGACGCGACGGAACGACCCCTATGCCGCGCCGCCGCTCTGCTGTGCCTCTGCGGAACGCGAGAAACCGAGGCAGAATGGGCGATGAATGGACATGGAGAGTGCCAGTTCCCTCGGAAACGGCCGTCCTCTGGATCCGCCTGCTTCAGCCACCGCAGTCGTTGACGCACAGGGGATCGTGACAGGGTGGAGCAGCGGTGCCCAGCAGTTTCTCGGGTACAGGTTCGAGGACGTCGTCGGGCGTTCCGCGGCCGGGCTGCTGGGTCAGAATTCCGATATCCCCGTAGATCTCTCGTCAGCTGCCGAGGGATGGCGGGGAACATCGACGCTGCGGCACCGGGACGGCCACGACGTGGCGGCCGACATCCAGGCATACGCCTCACTCGACCACGAGGGCAGCACGCAGTGGCTCGTCGTAGCCACGCGAATGCAGCGGCCATATCCACGTCCGACGCAACATCTGGATGAAGCCGAGGCCACGACAGAGGAAGCCTTCGCGCAGTGCCACCTTCCCGTGATGATCTACGACGCTGAATTGCGTGCCCTGCGCGGGAGCGCCGGTGCGGTCCGCGCGCTGGGCCTCTCGGAGGAACAGATGCGCGGTCGACGTGTCACCGACATCTTGCCTCCCCACATCTGTACCAAGGTCGAAGAGGGTATGCGCCGGGTTTTCGAGACGGGAGAGCCGGAGCACTTCCAAGTGCACGGCCGACCGCGCCCCGAAGCCCGCGGACACTACTGGGCCGTCACCGTGTCGCCCGTCAGGAACCCGGCAGGGGAGGTACGCCACCTTCAGCTCATGGCGCTCGACATCACCGAACTACGCCTGGCCCGAGAGCGGCTCGCTCTGCTGAACGACGTCAGCACGCAGGTGGGCAGCACTCTGGACGTGATGCATACGGCACAGGAAATGGCCGACATCACGGTGGGTCGACTCGCCGACTTCGTGAGCATCGACCTGCTGGACTCGCTGCTGCGCGGCCTCGAACCCAAGCCCCTCGACGAAGGGCCCATCGGTCTACGCCGTGTCGCACAGCAGTCCGTCCTGCCCGAAGTACCGGAGTCGGTGATCCAGCCCGGAGACGTGGACTACTACCCCGCGTCCTCACCTCCCGTCAGCTGCCTGCTCACAGGCCGCTCGTCACTGCACCGAACCCCGGACGACGCCGTCAAAAGCTGGCAGATTGCGGACCCGGAGCGCGCTGAGAAGGTCCGCTCCTTCGGGATGCACTCGATCATGGTCGTCCCTCTACGCGCCCGAGGCGTCACGCTCGGAGTGGCCGTGCTCGTACGCCACCGGCGTCGGCATCCGTTCGACGACGACGATCTGCTTCTCGCGGAGGAGATCGCCGCTCGCACCGCCGTCTCCATCGACAATGCCCGCCGCTTCACCCGTGAGCGGACCACCGCACTGGCCCTGCAGCGAAGTCTGCTTCCGCAGCACGTCGCCGCCCAGGATGCCGTGGAGGCGGCTCACCGGTACCTGCCGGCTCGCTCCCGGGCTGGGCTCGGTGGCGACTGGTTCGACGTCATCCCCCTGTCGGGCACCCGCGTCGCCCTTGTGGTCGGCGATGTCGTAGGTCACGGCCTACAGGCCTCTGCCACCATGGGGCGGCTACGGACCGCGGTGCGCACTCTGGCCGATGTCGACCTGCCTCCGGAGGAGCTTCTCGTTCATGTCGATGATCTGGTCACTCACCTCAAGACCGAGGTGGGCACCGCACCGGATTCGGAGCCCGACGTCGTCACCGATCTCATCGCAACCTGTCTGTACCTCGTCTACGATCCGGTATCGCGTCGCTGCACCGCCGCTGCGGCGGGCCATCCCCCGCCTGTCATGGTGACACCCGACGGCAGAGCGGAGTTCATCGAGCTGTCTGCCGGACCTCCCTTGGGGGTGGGCGGTCTCCCTTTCGAAACGGCCGAGTGGGAAGTACCTGAGGGCAGCCTCTTGGCGTTGTACACGGACGGCCTCGTCGAGGGCACCGAACACGACATCGACAGAGGTATGGCGCTGTTGCTGCAGCGTTTGGACCAGCCCGCGCTCTCACTGGAAACTGTCTGCGACGATCTGATCGAGACCATGCTCCCTGCGGAACCGTCGGACGACGTTGCCCTCCTCCTGGCACGTACCCGGTTCCTCGGCTCGGACCGGGTCGCCACCTGGGACCTGCCCTCCGATCCGGCGGCAGTGGCGGGCGCTCGGCACGAGGTCTCCCGGTGCCTGACGAACTGGGGGCTCGACGAGGTCACCTTCACGACCGAGTTGGTCGTGAGCGAACTGGTCACCAACGCCATCCGCTATGGCAGCCCTCCCGTTCAACTGCGCCTGATCCGCGGCTCTGCGCTCATCTGCGAGGTGTCCGACAGCAGCAGTACCGCCCCGCACATGCGCCGGGCTCGCCTGTTCGACGAGGGCGGGCGCGGCCTGATGATGATCGCCCAACTGTCCGACCGCTGGGGAACACGGCATATACCGGGAGGGAAAGCGATCTGGGCTGAGATCCAGATACCGAACGAGCAGTCGTGAGGGCGAGCCGTTCGTTGAGTCTCGTGGATGCTGGCACCGGACTCCTCGCGAGCCGAGCGACAGGACTGCGGATCCTTCCGGTCGACAGCTGCGTACCGATCGGCGTCGTATGGACCAGACCGGCAGTCCTTCGTCGAAATCCCCGATCGGGACGAGTGCGCCACCCTCAAGGTCTGGGCAGCAGACCCCACAGCGCAGAAGCGGTCATTTTGGGCCGGACGGCCCCTGGTCATCTGTTCCGCACGGGCACACGCTGGTAGAGGTAGACCCGGTTCAGACCTCGGAGTCATCATGTACGGCAGCCCGAGCATCGTCAGCGATGTCATGACCCACACAGTCGCCGCCGTGGGCAGGCAGGCCCCCTTCAAGGAGATCGTGCAACTGATGCACGACTGGCGGGTCAGCGCCCTCCCGGTGATCGAAGGCGAGGGCCGGGTTGTCGGTCTGGTCTCAGAGGCGGACTTGTTGCCCAAGGAGGAGGTGCGGGACAACCCTGATGTGGCCGACCTCCGACTGCGTCAGCCGGTCGACGTGGCAAAGGCCGAAGCGGCCACCGCGGGCGATCTGATGTCCTCCCCCGTCATCACCGTCCAAGCGAACGCCACGCTTGCCGAAGCAGCAAGGGTCATGGCACGAGACGGAGTCAAACGGCTTCCCGTGGTCGACAAGATCGGAATGCTGGAGGGAATCGTCAGTCGGGCCGACCTGCTCAAGATCTTCCTGCGCGATGACGAGGCGATCGCCGAGGAAGTCCAGCGCGAAATCGTGTCCCCCCTCTTTCCCCCGCCGGCCTCGGCCATCCAGGTGAAGGTGCACGACGGAGTCGCCACGCTGACGGGCAGCACCCACGACACTGCCATGGTCCCCGTGGCCGCACGTCTGGTGCGGGCCGTCGAAGGCGTGGTGGACGTCCAGTTCGACCTCGCCCACGAAAGCCTTGGAACGCGTGAGGCCGGTCGGCCCTGACGACCTCGTGCACGGTCGGTCGTGGCTCAGCGCTCGGGTGGCTCGTCGGACTGTGCATGATAAGGGCCGAGGCGCGTGAGCCACCGAGGGGGAGATCCATGCCGCGTTCCAGTGGCCCTGAGCCGACGGCACCCGGCTCTTGGGTCATGTCTTCTCGGTACGAACGATCACGACCGGACACGTCGCATGCTGTGACACGTGCTGGCTGACGGACCCGAGCAGGGCGCTCGCGAACCCGCCCCTGCCCCGGCTGCCGACGACCAGGGCCTCCGCGCCTTCGCCCGTATGCGGTCGCCGGCCTGCCCAGTCCACCCCTGACATCCACGTTGCGGGCCCCATAGGCGGACCGCCAGAGATGCGCATCCGTCGGTATGACGGACCACGGCGCGTCGTCAGTGCCGGTGGCGCCTCGTCCCGTCGGACTCCACGCTCTCCGACGCGCAGTTCCACTGGGCCGGCCGGTGGCGCTCGGCCCTTCGCTCGACGCACCGCCACACACCGTAGGCTGTGACACAGGTACCGAGCACGGTCTCGCATGCCACCTCGACACCAGCGATCACCGCGGAGTCCGGATTCCCCGACGGCCTTTCGGTCTCCTGCGGCTCGTGGTTCCGTCTCCTACGGCTCGTGGTTCCGCGCATGGGCCCGTCGTACGGAGGCAGCGGCACGGTCGGTCAATGCGGGGAGGGCCGACCGCACCGCTTCGCTCAGACGCGTGCCGAGCTCGACGTCGGCCACCTCCACGGCGTGCACCACCAGCCTCGACGGCAGCAGGTCGAGGGCCTCCGCCAGGGCGAGGCAGTCCCCGAGACCGAAGCCGTGTGTGCTCGCCGTGCCCCGGTGGCAGCCGGCCGCCTCCGCGAGCGTCAGGGTGTGCAGCGCACCCGGCCGGGCCGGCCGGGTGCGCAAGGCTTCCACGACGACCACGGTGTCGGCGCCACGCCACAGATCGAGCAGGCGTCCGGGTTCACCGTCGCTGACCGCCAGGACGGTGTCAGCGGGCACCCGGTCCCGCAATGCCTCCACCACCGCCGGGCCGATCCCGTCGTCCCCGCGCAGAGGATTGCCCACGCCGATCACCACGACCCGGCCGCTCATGTCCGGTCCAGGGTCAGGTCGATGAAGTGTGCGGCGCAGGAGATGCAGGGATCGTGATTTCGGACGACTCGCTCGCAGAGGCGGGCCAGCTCCTCGTCGTCCGCGGCGGGTCCCTCGTTGTCCAGGCGGGTCTGGACCGCCCTGCGCACGTCTTCCTCGATGGCCGTCTGGTTCTGGGCGGTGGGCGGAATGATGCGGGCCGCGGTGAGGGTGCCGTCCCCCGCGAGGGCATAGCGGTGGTACAGAAGACCCCGGGGTGCTTCGGTGGCCCCCGCGCCGACCGCCTCACGCGGCGGGACCTCGACGGCAGGCCGTGGGGGTGGTTCGTATCCGTCGATGAGCCGCAGGGCTTCCTCGACCGCCTGCACCACCTCCACGGCACGTACGACGATGCTCCGGAAAGGGTTGTCGCAGATCGCGCCGCCGTCGGGGTCGCCCAACCCGGCGTTCCGCGCCGCCTCGGCCGCCACGGGATGCAGCCACCGGCCGTTGATCGCGTAGCGGGCCAGCGGGCCGGTCAGGAAGCGGCGGCCGTCCAGCGTGGCTGTCAGGGCAGTGGAGTGCGGTACCTGTCCTTCCCGGACGTGCTCCTCGAAATCCGACACCGGGAACTCGTGCAGCCTCGGGTCTTGTTTCCATGCGCCCATGACAGCGGGCGTCCCGGAGTCGATGGCATAGCGGCCGGGGTCGCGCAGGGCGAGCAGATCGTGGCCGCACACGGCGTCGGGGAAATCGAACGCCGCCACCCATAGGACGGTGTCCAGGGCATCCTCACGGGCCCGCCGAAGCCGCTCCGCCAGGGGTCGCAGTTCGGCGGGTGCCGGCGTCCGGTAGAAGCCGCCCACTCGGATGTTGACCGGGTGGATGGGCCGGCCTCCGAGCTGTTCCAGGATCGCGTTGCCGGCCTGCTTGAGTCTCAGACCGCGCTCCACCGCAGCCCGTTGGTCGTGGGCGAGTCCCACCACGTCCGTGTGGCCGAGGAAGTCCGGGGCGTGCAGCAGATGGATGTGCAGGGCGTGGCTCTCGATCCATTCGCCGCAGTACAACAGGCGGCGCAGCTGGGCGAGGGAGCCGTCCACCGTGACACCGCAGGCCTTCTCAATGGCCTGGCAGGCGCTCATCTGGTAGGCGACCGGGCAGATGCCGCAAATACGTGAGGTGATGTCGGGGGGTTCCGTATGACCCCGGCCGATCAGGAACGCTTCGAAGAAGCGCGGAGGTTCATAGATGCGAAGACGTGTCTCGGTGACCGAGCCGTCCTGGACGCGCAGATGGAGTGCCGCTTCGCCCTCCACCCTGGCCAGCGCGTCCAGCCGTAGCACTCGGGTTCCGCGATGTTTCATGAGGGCCTTTCCGGACGAGGTTCCGTCCTGGCCGGAGGTCTCCCCTGCTCCATCGCCGCGAGTTCGGCTACGGGGGCATATTCCGGCGACGCGGCGTTGAAGGTGCGGAAGACGCGCAGAATGTCGGACTCACTCATCCCGTCGCGGCGCAACTCCGCGACCATGGAGCGCAGATTGGGCTGAACCGTGGGGCCGAAGCAGCCGTAGCACCCGCGTCCGTAAGCGGGGCAGATGGCACCGCACCCGGCGTGCGTGACCGGGCCCAGACAGGGGGTGCCGTGAGCCACGGTGATGCAGGTGGTGCCGCGCCGCTTGCACTCGAAGCAGACGCTGTGGCCGGGTATGCGGGGTTTGCGTCCGGCGAGGTGGGCGGTGATGACTTCGAGGAGCTGGCGGCGGTCGATGGGGCAGCCGCGCAGTTCGAAGTCGACGGTGACATGGTCCGAGATCGCGGTCGAGGTCTCCAGCGTGGAGATGTACTCGGGGCGGGCGTAGACCGCGGCGAGGAACTCGTCGACGTCGGCGAAGTTGCGCAGCGCCTGGATGCCGCCCGCGGTGGCGCAGGCTCCGATGGTCACCAGATACCGGGACACGCGGCGGATGTGCTGGATCCGTTCGGCGTCCTCGGTGGTGGTGACGGACCCTTCGACCAGGGAGAGGTCGTACGGTCCCCGGCCTTCCAGCCGCGCGCGCTCTCCGTCGGAGCCCTCGACCGGGGACATCTCCAGGAAGTGGTCGATCCGCACGCGGTCGGCGAGAGCAAGGAGTTCGTCCTCACAGTCGAGCAGGGTCAGCTGGCAGCCGTCGCAGGAGGCGAACTTCCAGACGGCGAGCGTCGGCCGCGTATCGGTGCCTGTTCCCGGATCGCTGGTCATGTCACAACTCCCTCACCTGGAGCAGACGTGCCACGCGGTCGTAGCCGACGACCGGCCCGTCCCGGCACAGCAGGAGCGGGCCGAGCTGGCAATGGCCGCAATGACCGGTGGCGCAGCGCATGTTGCGTTCCAGGGACAGCTGCACGCGGTGCGGCGCCAGGCCCCGGACCAGGAGGTCGCGGGCGGTGTGACGCATCATCACCTCGGGCCCGCACACGAGCGCACAGCTGCGTTCGGGCCGCAGTTCGAGGCGGTCCAGGAGCGTGGTCACCACGCCCACGTCACCGCGCCAGCCCGCTTCGTGGCGGTCGACGGTCACCTCCACCCGGGCCGGCCCGCGCCAGCTCTCGATCTCGTCCCGGAAGACAAGGTCGGCGGGGGTACGTGCGCCCACCAGGACGACGACCCGGCCGTACGCGTCCGGCCGGCCCAGAACCTCGTGCACAACCGGCCGCAGCGGAGCCAGCCCGATGCCTCCAGCGATCACCAGCACGTCGTACCCGGCAGCCGCTTCCAGGTCCCAGCCCGATCCGTACGGCCCGCTGAGCCCGACGGTGTCGCCTGGGCATAGCAGGTACAACGCGGCCGAGGCCGCGCCGACCGCGCGCACGGTGTGCACGAGACCCCCGTGACGGCCGCGCAGGCAGCTGACCGAGATGGGCACCTCACCGACCCCGAACGCGTAGATCATCGCGAACTGCCCCGGCACGAAGGGCGGGAGTTCCCGTCCCGCCGGTACCAGTTCGATCGACCGGGTGTCGGCGGTCTCGGCCTGTGTATCGGCGACGCGATACGGCAGCGGGGGCAGCACGGCGGTCATGACCGCCTGCTTTCCGGCAGCCGTGCGGTCGAGCGGGAGGCCTGGGACACGGGTACGCCGGTCACGTCACCGCCTCCTGCGATGCCGGTGGGTCAGGACTAGTCCAGTCATGCAGGGCGGCGGCCTCCTCGGTGATGTCGATGCCGACCGGGCACCACACGATGCAGCGGCCGCAGCCCACACAGCCGGACGAGCCGAACTGATCGTGCCAGGTGCCGAGTTTGTGAGTCATCCACTGCCGGTAGCGGCTGCGCGTGGAGGCACGGACCGGTCCACCGTGCAACTGGGAGAAGTCGAGGTCGAAGCACGAATCCCACAGCCGCCACCGCTCCGCGTGGTCGCCGGTGAGGTCAGTGACGTCCTCCGTGGTCGTGCAGAAGCAGGTGGGGCACACCATGGTGCAGTTGCCGCAGGTCAGGCACCGCCCGGCGACGTCGTCCCAGCGGGGCGCGTCGAGCGTTCCGGCCATCAGCTCCCGCAGATCGGCCTCGGGCATGGTCCGCCCCATGCGGTCCGCGGCAGCCGTGACGGCGATGCGAGCCGTTTCCCGGGAATCCGGGTCGGCCGGACGCGCGGGCAGCTCCGCCAGGATCTCCGCGCCTTCCCGGCTACCGCTGCGGACCCAGAAGCGGTGCCCGTCGTCACCGGCCACTTCGGTCATCACCAGGTCGTAGCCGGGACCGGAGGCGGGCCCGGTGCCCATCGACACGCAGAAGCACGTGGCGCCCGGCTCCGTGCACTCGACGACGATCAGCAGTGCTCCGGAGCGCCGCTCCTCGTACACGAGGTCTTTGTACACCCCACCGGTCAGGACCCGGTCCTGCATGGCGATGGCCCGCAGATCACAGGGCCGCACGCCCAGGAAGGCATACCGAGGAGGCTCATCCCGGTCGGCCGTGAGGACCAGCTCCCCCTCCACCCGGTCGGCGCTCCACTGCCGCACCCGTGGTGGATGCAGGAACTGTTTCCACGACTGGGGCCCCGCCGCGTTCGCGAAGGCGGCGCCGTCAGGACGTTCCTTCAGCCGGTACCGCCCGGCCGCCAGCTCCACGCCCCATCCGTACGGCAACTCGTCGGCCGAACGCAGCTCCGCCAGTACGATCGCGCCGTCCCGCACCGTGGGCCCGACCACGATGAACCCGCGCCGGATCAGCACGTCGACGAGCACGGCCATCCCGTCCTTGCCCATCACCTGCCCGTCCGACTCGGCAGGAGGGGAGGAGTCCATCTCGGCGTCCGACCTCATCACCGATCTCCTTCAGCATCACGGACGACAGGTGGGATATTTCACCCTTAACCCCATTACCGCAGCATTTCGGCTGAGGCGGCGCACCGACAGAGCCATGCGGGGAAGGGCCAGGGGCCATTGGGCCCTGGTGTTCTCCGGTGCCGGCAGCGGCGGTCCCTGACGGACCTGCCTCGTCTCGATCGAGCGGTTGCCAGGCACCTGGGCCGACCGGCGACCCGCCAGGGCCATTGGACCCAGTGCGAACAGGCCGGCGCAGACGGATGGTCGAAGAGAGCCCGACGAAAGGAGGGCCGACATGCCGTGGGAGACCATTCGAAAGGACGCCCCGCCTCGAATCGCCCCTAACCTGGGCGAATACGCCAAAGAGTGTGCGGACTTCTCGTGGTCCAGCGCACGGGCCGGGCTGGAGGGGCTGCCCGGCGGACGGGGACTGAACATCGCGCACGAGGCCGTGGACCGTCACGCGGCATCAGAGCGCGCGACGGCGATCGCGTTGCGCTGTGTGGGGCGGGACGACTCCGTGACCTGCGTGACCTACGCGGACCTGGCCCGTTCCACGGCACGGTTCGCCAATGTGCTCCGTACCCTCGGTATCGGACACGGCGACCGCGTGGTGACACTGCTGGGCCGGTGCCCCGAGCTGTTCACCGTCGTCCTCGGCACGCTCAAGAACACCAGCGTCCTGTGCCCGCTGTTCTCCGCGTTCGGACCGGACCCCGTGACCCAGCGGGTGACGCTGAGCGACGCGCAGGTGCTGGTCACCACTGCGGACCTGTACCGCAAGAAGGTCGCCGGACGACGACCCGCACTGGCCGCGCTGCGCCATGTGCTGATCGTCGGCGAGGGCGCGGACGAACTGCCCGGCGCGGTGTCCCTCACCGCGCTCATGGCCGACGCGGACGACACCTTCACCATTCCGCCGACCTCCCCCCACGACATGGCCCTGCTGCACTTCACGAGCGGCACGACAGGCATCCCCAAGGGCGCGGTGCACGTGCACGAGGCCGCCGTCGCCCACTACGTCTCCGCGCTGTACGCCCTCGACCTCCACCAGGACGACGTCTTCTGGTGCACCGCGGACCCGGGCTGGGTCACCGGCATGTCCTACGGGATCATCGCACCGCTCATGCACGGGGTGACGGTCGTGGTGGACGAGGGCGACTACGACGCCCGCCGCTGGTACCGGATCCTCGCCGAGCAGCGGGTGAACGTCTGGTACACGGCACCGACGGCCCTGCGCATGCTGATGCGGACGACGCCGAGGACCGGACCCTACGACCTGCCCCGCTCCTTCGACCTGAGCGCGCTGCGGTTCATCGCGTCGGTGGGCGAGCCCCTCAACCCGGAGGCGGTGATCTGGGGACGTGATGTGCTCGGACTGCCGGTGCACGACAACTGGTGGCAGACGGAGACCGGCGCCATCATGATCGCCAACTTCGCCGCCTGCGACATCCGCCCCGGCTCGATGGGGCGTCCGCTGCCCGGTATCGAGGCAGCTGTTCTCCAGCGCGGCGAAGACGGCCGGGCCGAGGTCACCGACGGGCATGTCACCGTGCTGGAGGAGCCCGGCCTGGAGGGCGAGCTGGCGCTCCGGCCCGGCTGGCCCTCCATGTTCCGCGGATATCTGCACGACGAGCCGCGCACCGCGGCGGCCTTCGCGGACGGCTGGTACCTCACCGGCGACCTGGTCCGACGGGACGCGGACGGCTGGTACTGGTTCGTCGGGCGGGCCGACGACGTCATCAAGTCCGCGGGGCACCTCATCGGGCCCTTCGAGGTCGAGAGCGCCCTGATGGAGCATCCCGCGGTCGCCGAGTCCGGGGTGATCGGCCGGCCCGACCCCGTCGCCGGGAACATCGTCAAGGCGTTCGTCACGCTGAGGCCCGGCTTCGACGCGAGCACCACGATGCGTCAGGAACTGCTGGCCTTCGCCAGGCGTCGGCTCGGCCCCGCCGTGGCACCCCGCGAGATCGCCTTCGACCAGCATCTGCCGCACACACGCAGCGGCAAGGTCATGCGCCGCCTGCTGCGGGCACGCGAACTCGGCCTCCCCGAGGGCGACGTCTCGACCCTGGAGGACTCCACCCGGGAGGTTTCCTCCCCTGCGAGGACGGAGCAGTCGGCATGAGCACCACCCGCAGCCCGCGCGCCCGGCGGCCCGTCTCCCGGCAGAGCCGTGCGCTCGCGCACCGCATGGCCCTCCTGGAGTCCATGCTCCGCGTCCGCCGATTCGAGGAACGCTGCGTGGAGCTGTACAGCGCCGCACGGATCCGGGGTTTCATGCACCTGTACATCGGTGAGGAAGCCGTCGCCGTCGGCGTCAACGAGGCGCTCACGGACGACGACGCGGTGGTGTCGACGTACCGTGAACACGGGCACGCACTCGCCCGCGGTGTTCCGGCCGAGGCGATCATGGCGGAGATGTTCGGCAAAGCCACCGGCTGCAGCGGCGGCCGTGGCGGCTCGATGCACCTGTTCGACGCCGGCCGACGCTTCTACGGCGGCAACGCGATCGTCGGTGGCGGGCTTCCGCTCGCGGCCGGCCTCGCCCTCGCCGACCGCATGACCGGCCGTAACCGGGTCACCTGCTGTTTCTTCGGCGACGGCGCCTTCGCCGAAGGCGAGTTCCACGAGACCGCCAACCTCGCCGCGCTCTGGGGACTGCCCCTGCTGCTGGTCTGTGAGAACAACTTGTACGCGATGGGCACGGCCCTGGCACGCCACCAGGCCCAGACCGACCTCGCGCTGCGTGCCGCCGGATACGGCATGGTCTCCTGGTCCGTCGACGGGATGGACGTCTTCGCCGTCGAGGACGCGGCCCGTCGAGCGGCCGAGGGAGTGCGCGCCGGAGCCGGACCGCACTTCCTGGAGATGCGCACGTTCCGCTTCCGCGCCCACTCCATGTACGACTCCGACCGTTACCGCGACAAGGCCGAGATCGAGCGCTGGAAGGAACGCGACCCGGTCGAGGGACTCGCCCGGCGGATGGAGACGGCCGAAGAACTTTCCGACAAGACCCGCACGGACCTGGAGGACCGCCTGATCGCCGAGATCGACGGCGCCGTCGAGGCCGCCGAACAGGCTCCCGAAGAGCCCGTCGAAGATCTGCTGAAGTACGTCACCAGCCCGGTGGAGGCGAGCCGGCCATGACCGCGACCCACACTCGTACCGCCAAGCCCACCACCGCGCCGTCCGACCGGAAGACGACCTATCGGGAGGCGATGCGCGAGGCGATGCGCGAGGCGATGCGCACCGACGAGCGGGTGTTCCTCATGGGCGAGGATGTCGGCCGGTACGGCGGCTGCTTCGGCGTCAGCCTCGGCCTGCTGGAGGAGTTCGGACCCGAACGGGTCCGGGACGCCCCACTGTCGGAGTCCGCGTTCGTCGGCGCCGGCATCGGAGCCGCTCTGGCGGACATGCGGCCGATCGTCGAGATCATGACGGTCAACTTCAGTCTGCTGGCCCTGGACCAGATCCTCAACAACGCCGCGACCCTGCTGCACATGTCGGGCGGCCAGTTGCCCGTACCCATCGTGATCCGCATGACCACGGGTGCGGGACGGCAGCTCGCGGCCCAGCACTCGCACAGCCTGGAGGGCTGGTACGCACACATCCCCGGCCTGCGCGTCCTGGCCCCGGCGACCCTCACCGACGCCCGGTACATGCTGGCCCCCGCACTCGCCGACCCCGACCCCGTCCTGATCTTCGAGCACGGGAGTCTCTACAACGTGTCCGGCGACCTGCCCGCCGATGCGGGGCCGGTCGACATCGACCGCGCGGCGCTCCGCAGGCCCGGGACGGACGTCTCCCTGATCACCTACGGTGGCTCGCTGCCCAAGGCACTGGCCGCCGCCGACGACCTCGAGACCGACGGCGTCAGCGCGGAGGTCGTCGACCTGCGTACTCTGCGCCCGCTGGACGACGTCACCATCGGCGACTCGGTCGCCCGTACGCACCGCGCCGTCGTCATCGATGAGGGCTGGCGGACCGGCAGCCTCGCCGCGGAGATCTCCGCACGCCTCACCGAGCAGCACTTCTACGACCTCGACGCTCCCGTGGAGCGGGTGTGCAGCGCCGAAGTGCCCATCCCGTACGCCCGCAGACTGGAGGAGGCAGCGCTGCCGCAGGTCGACGGGATCGTCACGGCCGCCCGCCGCGCCGTCGGCGGACCCGTTCCGACCGGAGCCGACGAGCCCGCACGGCAGCCGGTCACCGAAGGGGCGGACTGATATGACCGCGTTCACCATGCCCTCCCTCGGCGCCGACATGGACGAGGGACTGCTGCAGGAATGGCTCGTGAGCCCTGGGGACCACGTTCACAAGGGTGACGTCGTGGCGGTCGTGGAGACCGACAAGGCCGCCATCGAGGTCGAGTGCTTCGAGTCGGGCACCGTGGGTCGACTGCTCGTCCCGCCCGGGACCCGCGTGCCGGTGGGAGCACCACTCGCGATGATCGAGGACGACGCCGCGCCCGGTGCGCCGACGGGCGCTCCGCTCGCGCCGAAGGCGGCTGGTGCCGAGACAGCGCCGGCATCGGCACCCGAGCCGGTCGAAAAACCTGTCACCCACGAGCCGCCCGAACGCGCGACAGCCGATCGAGAACCGACCGCGCGGCACGAACGCCCGAAACCTCGGCGGAAGGCGGTTCGGAAGGGCGATCTCGCCCCGGAGCCCGAACCCACGGAATCCCGGGAAAGGGCGACGGAGCATCCCACCCATGCGGCACGCCCCCCGGCGCGCCCGGCGCCGGAGCCGTCCGCCGAGGCCGGCTCGGCCTTCGGGGCAGGACCACTCGTGCGGCACCTCGCGGTGCTCCGCGGCGTGGACCTGACCACACTGCACGGCACCGGCCGCGGCGGACGCATCACCCGTACCGACGTGGAGCACGCCGCGCCTCCCGTCGCAACCCGGCCGCGAGTCACCCCGTACGCGCGACGGCTCGCCCGTGACCTCGGCATCGACCTGACGGAAGTACGAGGCACCGGAGAGGACGGAGCCGTACGAGCCGCGGACGTGCGCACAGCCGTGCGTACGCGGTCCGGAGGCGATGAACCCGAGGAGCCCGACCGGCGCCGACGGGACAGCCGGGAGCGGGCACCCGCAGCCGTGACGAGCGCCGGCCCGGAACAGCGTACGGACGCCATGCGCCGTGCCATCGCCGACCTGATGAGCCGCGCCAAGCGGGAGATCCCGCACTACTATCTGTCCACCACCATCGACCTCACGGCGGCCGAGGACTGGCGTCGCCGGACCAACCGCGGTCGTACGCCTGCCGACCGTCTCGTGCCGGCCGCTCTGTTGCTGAAGGCCGCCGCTGTGGCGGCCCGCGACGTGCCGGAGCTCAATGGCCACTGGCAGAACGACGGGTTCGTGCCGGGGACCGAGGTCAACCTGGGTGTCGCCGTGTCGCTCCGGCAGGGCGGACTGCTGGCGCCGGTGATCCACCGCGCCGACACGTTGCCCCCCGACGCCCTCATGGCCGGCCTCAAGGACCTGGTCCAGCGCGCCCGTCGGGGACGGCTGCGCGGCAGCGAGACGACCGGCGCCACCCTGACCGTCACCAACCTGGGCGAGCAGGGAGTGGAGACCGTGTTCGGTGTCATCCACCCACCTCAGGTGGCCCTGGTCGGCTTCGGCGCGGTCCTCGAGCGGCCCTGGGCCACCGCCGGCCTGCTCGGCGTACGCCCGTTGGTGACGGTGACCCTGGCCGCCGACCACCGAGCCACGGACGGTGCCGTGGGGGCGCGCTACCTCACGGCGGTCGACCGACTGCTGCAGAGACCGGAGGAGCTGTGAACCCCATGAAACCTCTGACCAACGCAGAAGCCTTGACTGCGGTCAAGGAGTCGATCACACAGATCATCCCCGACGCCGACTTCACCCGGGTCGAACCGGACGACAAGTTCCGTGACGTGCTCGAATTCGATTCGCTCGACTTCCTCGGCCTGGTGGAGCGGCTCACGGAACGCACAGAAGTCCGGATCGACGAGGAGGACTACCCGGAGCTGACCACGCTGTCCGATGCGGCACGGTTCCTCGTCGAGAGAACCGCCCACCGGTCATGATGCCTTCGAGGCCCGCACAACGGCGAAGCGACGACCGGTGAGCCGTCACTCGCGATGCAGCACGACCTTGAGGGCTCCCGTGGTCGCGCCGCGTGCGAACACCTCGTAGGCGTCTTCCATCCCGTCGAGGCCGAAGGTGTGGGTGACCAACGGGGAGACGGGCAGGTGTCCGGACGTCATCAGCTCCAGCAGCCAGGGCGTTGAGGAGGTGTCCACCTGACCCGTACTGATCGTGATGTTCTTGCGCCACAGGGATTCGAGGTGCAACGTCGCCGGTTTACCGTGCGTACCGATATTGGCGATGTGCCCTCCCGCGCGGACGGCGCGCGTGCACAGGAGGAACCCGTCCGGATCTCCGGAGGCTTCGATGACCGTGTCGGCACCCGGTCCCTCCGACAGGTCGGCGATCATCTTCCCCGGCGATTCGGCAGCATCCGCCCCCGCACGAACGGCGGCCTCCAGCCGGGCGCCTTCCAGGTCCACGACGATGATCCGGCGGGGCAGGTACAGCCGCGCGATGATCACCGCGGCGAGGCCCACGGGCCCCGCACCCACTACGGCGACTGTGTCTCCCGGGCACACATGGCCGTTGCGCACCCCGACCTCGTAGGCGGTCGGGAGCACCTCGGCGAGCAGCACCGCGTCATCGAGCGGGAGGCTGGAGGGGCGTCGGGTGGTGGAGTGATCGGCAAAGGGGACCCGTACCAGTTCGGCCTGGGTCCCGTTGATCAGACTCCCCAGGATCCACCCGCCTCCCCCGCGGCACTGTCCGTACATGGCGTCACGGCACTCCCCGCACGATCCACAGGCCGATACGGACGACACGATCACCTGGTCTCCGGTCCGCAGGCGGTGGACTCCGCTACCGACCTCCACGATCTCGCCGACAGCCTCGTGGCCGAGGACCGTCCCCGGCCTCACTTCGTGGAAGTCGCCCTGACGGATGTGAAGATCGCTTCCGCAGACGGTGGTGGCGTCGATGCGCACGATGGCATCGGTGGGGTCTTGGATCGCAGGGTCCGGGACGGTGTCCCACGAGGTCTGTGCCGGGCCGTGGTAGACGAGTGCTCGCACTTACTCACTCCCTCGCTCCCCCACCTCCACGGTCACCCCCACAGTGCTCCAGGGCAACACGGTCAGCGCCCACCTCAGTCCGGTTCCATGTAGGGACGGCGGAAGACCGGCGCCTGACCGCTGCCCCACGGGCGCACGGCAGCCATTGCCCTGGTGACCGCGGATTCCAGCGCGCCGCCGGTGTCGACCGGCACAGCCTCACGCCATGGCGGTTCGCCCGCCGCCATGGCCGAGGCGATGCCAAGGTCGGCGTCGGACACTCCGGGCGCACGTGTGCTCAGGCGGGCGGCTGAGATGTCACCCGGCACCTGGCAGTGAAGAGCCACCAGGTCTGTGCTCGTGCGTTCGGCCACGAGCAGAGCCGCTCGGCGATGTGCGGCATCGGACCAAGTGGCGTCCAGGACGACGGACTCGCCGGAAGACAGCAGGGCGGCCGCGCGGTCGAGGAGAGCCGTGTACGTCTTCGCGGTCCACTCAGGCGTGTACAGGCCCTCGCGATATCCGGCCGCAGCAGACTGTTCGGCGGGGATGCCGGCGAGTTCCTTTCGGATCCGGTCGCTACTGAGCAGGGTGACTCCCAGCCGGTCGGCCAACGCTCCGGACAGGGTGGACTTCCCGCTGCCCGGCAGTCCGCCGACGAGGATCAGGCGGACGGCGGAGGTGCGCAGATGGCGCAGCGTCGCCGAGGTCAGCCGCCGCGACGCCACCTCCGCGCCCGCAGCGCCTTGGCGGGCTTGGATGAGGGAGACTTTGGCGCGGACGAACGCGCGGTAGGCGACGTAGTGGTGCCAAAGGGAGGCGGGTGCGGGATCGGCGGAGTACTCGCCGTACCGGACGAGGAAGTACGCCGCTGCCTCCGGGGCGCCGAGCTGTTCGAGGTCCATGGAGAGGAAGGCCGCGTCGTCCAGGCCGTCGACGTTCGGCGCACAGCTCGCGGACCTGCGCGAAGCTGGCTTCCCATCGCGACGACAGTGCTCCCCGAGTGCCCTGCTCGTCCACCTCCCGTCCTCGGGGTGCCTTTGCGTGCCACGCAGCGACCTGCCGGGCGATGACTCGGAGGACGTCATCGACGCAGACTCCCGTCGTCACGAGGTGGGAGAGGCGGCGGCCCTCCGGCATGCGGCGCATCACCACGATCGGTTCAATTTCCGACGTGCCTGGATCGCGGAACTCTCCCAGACCCAGATAGGCATCGGGAGCGAACCGACGATTGAGGGCGACCTCCCGCTCGCACGCGGCCCGACGCGCCGTCGCCGTGGTGTAGTCCAAGAACCCGAGATCGACCGGCTTCTTGAGCTTGTAAGCACGGTCGCCGACGAAGAACAGGACTGCGGTATGGGTCTCGCACACACCCGCGCGGGATTGCGGATCGCCTTCTTTCCGGGCATCCGGGGAAGCGAGGCAGCGATGTGAAGCCCTGGCCCAGCTGGCGTCCAACCGACGTCATGCTCAGTCATGGGGAACGACGGCATCGGGACAGCGCCCATGCGGAATGGCGGCCTGCGCCACCGGCCCGGCGGACGGCCCCCAGGTTCTCGGACGAGCCGTCGAGGCCTGCGGTGACGACTGATTGCATGGGGCAACCTCAGTCTCGTACGAAGCTGGAACTCACGGTGAACGAGTCCGCGGCCGAGCACTTGGTCCGTGCGTCGCCTGAACGCCTGAGACTGATGCGTTCTCTCCTTCAAGGATCACCCCCAACCTCTTCGTGGCGCATGTGGAAGCGTGGAGACGGAGCCGGAAGCGTGGAATCCGGTACGAGAGGAGACAGGACGTGGTGATTCCGCTCGTGGTCGGCGTCGACGGATCCGAGACGAGCCTGGAGGCGGTCGACTGGGCCGCCGACGAGGCGGTCCTGCACGCGGCGCCGCTCCACCTCCTACATGCGGCAACCGGCGAACCGGAAGTGGCCGATGTGATCGGCGCCGCTTCGGCACGTGCCAGAAAGACTGCGCCCGGCGTGCAGTTGTCCAGCGAGATCTCACACAAGGACGCGGCCTCCGCCCCGGTCGACAAAGGGCGCAACGCTTTCGCCCTGGTCCTGGGCCGAGAGGACTCGAGGACCTCGCCGACATGCTCCTTGGCTCGGTCGGCCTTGCCGTGGCGGCACGCGCCGACTGCCCGGTCGTCGTCACCGTCCCCCAGATATGACCGCCGTGGGACAAGGAGTTGGATCGGCGTCGGTTTCCGGGCCGGTCGCCGGTCCCGCGGGGACCTTCGGCCGTGTGACCGAAGACCGCTGCCGTTCGATCGTGGGAAGACGAAGGACCGGCCGACTCCTGCCGGAGGCCGACGAGCTCTTCCGAGGCATCCCGCCCGTCCGCTGAAGTCGCCTCACGCGCCGCTGGAATCACGGAGCTCAGCAGGACGCGGCCCACCCGGGCAAGGAGAGAGCGATGTCGCACACGGGACAGTGGAACGCACGCCTGAACCTCTTCTAAGTTGATACGGAGGCCCCGTCCGTCGTCGCCCCGCCGAGCGGGGCACACAACCCTGGCGACATCGGCCGGCGGGTGGCCCTCGAACGCCAGAGGCGGCGGCTCAGCCGGAGGGAAACGGCCGACCGCGCCCGCATGTCGACCCCCTACCTCGCCTACCTGGAGGAGCAGCCCGCCGACCCGACGTTGGCGACCCTCATCAGGCTGGCCGACGCACTGGGCACCACCGCCGCCGCTCTGCGCGGTGGCGGCGCAGATGTCCCTCCCGGGCAGGGACAGGCACTGCTTCACCCTCAGCTGCGGGACCTCGGCCCGGACGAATGCCGCACGCTGCTCTCCACGCACGGCGTGGGGCGTGTCTCGGTGTCTGCGTCCGACGGGCACCCGGCAGTGGTCCCGGTCAACTACGAGGTCGTCGATGACGCCATCGCTTTCCGGACCGCCCTCGGCTCCTGCGGCAGCTGCCGCAGGAGCCGAGGGCGCCTTCGAGGTCGACCACGTGGACGACGCTCTGAGCCTGGGCTGGAGCGTGCCCGTGGTCGGCACCGCCGATGTGGTGACGGACCCCGAGGTCACCGGCAGGCTCACCCTGCACGCACACACCACACCCTGGGCGGGCGGTGAGCGCGAGATGTGGATCTCGATCCGGCCCACGAGTCTCACGGGCCGTCGTATCGCACCATCCGATCAGTAGACGTGGTCATCGCCTCTCCCACGATGCGCGGAACAGGGATGGACATGTCCTCGGCCCTCGACCCGTACCGGAGGAGTTGGCTCAGCCGCTGTTTCCAGCAGCATCGCGACCCGGCTCGCCACAATCCGACCGGAACCCCACCCGCCCCTGAATCCGTGGTGTGTCGCGGCGCCGGGCAGGCAGTGCGACGGTGGTCACAGAAACTCTCGGCAGTCCGCCGGAGCGAAGGCGGTGACGGCGATGGCATTCCCCCTGGTCGTAGGCGTCGACGGATCTGACTCCAGTCTGCTGGCGGTCGACTGGGCAGTGGAGGAGGCGGCACGACACGGTCTGCCCTTGCGTCTTGTCCATGCCTCTCGGTGGGAGACCTACGAGGGAGTCCAGCCGTCGTTCAGGACCGACCGCTCCGGTGAAGAGGTCATGGCCCAACACATCGTCGCCTCCTGTCTGGAACGAGCCCGGCGTCGCGATCCTGCGGTCAAGGTGTCAGGCAGTGCGCTCGCGGAGGACGCCGTGTCCGCGCTGCTGCACGCGGGACCCGAGGCGTTCGCCCTGGTCACGGGTTCTCGTGGCCGAGGAGAGATCGCCGGGATGCTGCTGGGATCGGTCAGCCTCGCGGTGGCGGCGCGCGCCGTCTGTCCAGTCGTCGTGATCCGTGGTGCGGAGTCCAACCGCCACGGTACCTTCGGCCGTGTCGTGGTCGGCGTCGGTGCGGCAACCGGCGGCCCGGGAGCCGTACGGTTCGCCTTCCGCGAAGCTCAGGCGCGCGGATCCGAGCTCACGGCGGTGCGAGCCTGGCGCAACCCGTCGCAGGAGCCGGTGGACCACATGCTGCTCGCCGACGACGCCGCCCGGCTGCGTGAGGAGCGGGCTTCGACCGGCCTCGATGACGCTTTGCACGAGGCCGCACGGGAGCACCCCCAGGTCGAGGTCCGTCGCCGTACGGTCGAGGGTCCCGCGCACCGCGCTCTGCTGGAGGCATCGGCCCAGGCCGACCTGGTCGTCGTCGGCGCTCGGCGCCGACACGGCCACTTCGGCCTGCAACTGGGCAGGGTCGCCCACACCCTGCTGCACCATGCGGAATGCCCGGTCGCCGTCGTCCCGCAGCCGGTCTGAGGACAGCCGCGCTTTTCTGGGCCCGACAGCCTCCGGAGGAGAGGGACAGGTGGCTGATGTCGCAGTGGACGTGGGAGTGGACCGGCTACGCACCCTCCGCCGAGCGGTTGCGTGAATCGCTCTGCACGCTCGGCAACGGCTACTTCGCCACGCGGGGTGCGCTGCCCGAGTGCCGGGCCGGCCTGGTGCACTACCCGGGAACCTACGTGGCCGGGTGCTACGACCGCCTCGAGTCGACGGTGGCGGGACGGCAGGTGGTGAACGAGGACCTGGTCAATGTCCCCAACTGGCTGATTCTCCGGTTCCGTCTGCGCCGCGCCGAGGGAGCGTGGGGTTCTTGGTTCTCCCCGGGCAAGCACGCCTTCCTCTACCACCGTCATACTCTGGATCTGCAGCGCGGCACGCTCACCCGGTCCTTCCGCCACCAGAACGGCAAGGCTTCCTCGCTGAGCGTCGAGCAGACCCGCTTGGTGCACATGGGGGATCCGCATCTGGCCGCCCTGCAAACGGTCTTCACCGCCGAGGGTTGGTCGGGGGAGATCGAGATCGAAAGCGCCTTGGACGGCCAGGTGCTGAACGGCAACGTGCACCGATACCGGGCCCTCGAACGCCACCATCTGGCCCAGGTGCGGACCGGTGCGGAGGACCCCCACACCGTCTGGCTGAGCTGCCGGACCAATACGTCGGACATCACTGTCGCCCTGGCAGCCCGGACGACGGTTCGCCCCGACCGGTCTCCGGTCTCATCGGTGCTTCGTCCCGGCCGCCACCGAGCCGTGCACCGGCTGATCGTCCCGATCACGCCCGGACGGCCGGTAGCCGTGGAAAAGACCGTGGCACTGCACACCTCACGGGACCCGGCCATCAGCGATCCACTGGGCGAAGCGGTAGACCGGGTGTCCACAGCCCCGGACTTTCCCGCCCTGCTCGACTCCCACATCGCCGCGTGGGAGCGGCTGTGGCGGCGTACGGACCTGCGGGTGCCGGACGAGGCGGGCCGCATCCTGCGCTTCCACCTCTTCCACGTCCTCCAGACGCTGTCACCGCACACCGCGGATCTGGACGTGGGCGTCCCCGCCCGTGGGCTGCACGGCGAGGCGTACCGGGGCCACGTCTTCTGGGACGAGCTCTTCGTCCTGCCCTATCTCAACCTGCACTTCCCGGAGATCTCCCGGGCACTGCTCGACTACCGCTACCGACGCCTCCCGCGGGCCTGCAGATCGGCCGCCGCGACCGGCCGGGCCGGGGCGATGTTTCCTTGGCAGAGCGGCAGCGACGGCCGTGAGGAGACGCAGGAGTGGCATCTCAACCCCGACTCGGGCCGCTGGCTTCCGGACCACTCCCGGCTCCAGTACCACGTGGGTTCGGCGATCGCCTACAACGTATGGCAGTACTGCGAGGCCTCCGGCGACACGGAGTACCTGCACACGAAGGGCGCGGAGACGCTGCTGCAGATCGCCCGCTTCTGGGCGGACCTCGCCGTCTTCGACCCCTCGACGGGCCGCTACCGGATCCACGGCGTCGTCGGCCCGGACGAGTACCACGACAGCTACCCGGGCGCGGACCGGCCTGGGCTGGACGACAACACGTACACCAACGTCACCGCCGCCTGGGTCATCGCTCACACCCTGGAACTCCTGCGGCGGCTCCCCGCCTGGCGCCGCGAGGAACTGTTCTCCCGGGTGCGGCTGGACGCCGACGAACTGCAGAAGTGGGAGGAGGTCTCCCGGCGACTGCACGTGCCGTTCCATCAAGGTGTCATCAGCCAGTTCGAAGGCTACGACGATCTTGTCGAACTGCAGTGGGACAAATATCGCGCCCGGTACGGTGCCATCCGTCGGCTGGACCGGATCCTGGAGGCCGAGGGCGACACGGTCAACCGCTACAAGGCGTCCAAGCAGGCTGATGTCCTCATGCTCGGCTACCTGTTCTCACCCGCCGAACTACGGGCGCTGTTCGGGCGTCTCGGATACGACCTGGACGACGAGATCTGGTACAGAACCGTCGACTACTACCTGCGGCGCACCAGCCACGGCTCCACCCTCAGCGAACTCGTGCACGGGCTGGTCCTCGCCAAAGCCCGACGGGCCGACGCATGGCAGTACGTACACGAGGCCCTGGAGGCCGACATCGCCGACATCCAGGGCGGGACCACGGGCGAGGGCATCCACCTGGGGGCCATGGCCGGCACCCTCGACCTGGTCCAGCGCGGCCTCACAGGGCTGGAAACCCGCGACGACGCATTGTGGCTGGACCCGGTTCCCCTCCCGGCACTCTCCGAATACGGCTTCACGCTGCGCTATCGCGGTCACTGGGGCATCGGAGTACGGCGCCGGAGCGGACTGCTGGAAATCAGCGTGCCCGAGTCGGAAGAGTCGGCGGTGCGCGTGATGCTGCCCGATCGCGCGGTGACGATCGCGCCCGGGGAAATCTGCTCGCTAGAGGTACCGGACAGTGATTCCCCGTGACGTGGCAGGCCATGGCAATACGCAGCTGTATCAGGAGACGTTCAACGTTTTCCCCTCCGCTGCGTGTTCCTCCAGCATGCGAGGGGAGGGCGAGCAGCACGTCATGGGCCGGACGGTCCACCGACGGGGTCCGTGCGGCCCTTTTCCGGTGAGCATGTGCCGCCGCGCGACCGGGTCCAAGGGCCCCTGGACGGACCCGGGCGGCCCGTGGCGCCGGAACCGGGACGCGCCCAGGCTGGAAGCACCACCCATGAAGGGAGCCGGTGCGATGACCTCCGCCACCACGATGAACGCGGCTCTTGAACCCGTGTACCGCGAACGCCTGATGCGCCTGGCCCGCGAGGTCTCCTTCGAGGCCGGGACCCGTCTGTTCGAGGAAGGCGGGCGCGCCGACCACTTCTGGATCGTGCACACCGGTACTGTCGGCCTCGATCTGCACGTGCCCGGTCGGCGGCCCGATCCGATCGAGACCCTCGGGCACGGCGAACTCATCGGCTGGTCCTGGCACTTCCCGCCGTACCTCTGGCAGCTCGGTGCCGAGGCGATGAGCCCGGTCCGGGCCTGGGAGTTCGACGCCGAGGCCGTACGGGCGCTGTGCGACGAGGACCCCGAGTTCGGCCGGGCCGTCGCGATCTGGGTCGGTCGCGTGGTCGCCCAACGGCTGCACGCCTCCCGCATCCGGCTGCTGGACCTTTACGCCCCCTACGGCAGCGGCGGCCTGACATGACCACCCAGCCTCGTGAGGAGAAGACCATGCAGAGCGGCCCGTACCGGGTGGGTGACGTGATGACGCGTGCCGTCGTCGCGGTGGGCCGCAGGGCCCGGTTCAAGGACATCGTCGAGCGCATGGAGCAGTGGCAGGTCGGTGCCCTGCCCGTGCTGGAGGGCGACGGCCGGGTGATCGGGCTGGTGTCCGAGGCCGACCTGCTGCCCAAGGAGGAGTTCCGGGACAGCGATCCGGGCCGCGTCACCCAGATGCAGCGGCTGTCCGACCTGGCCAAGGCGGGGGCGGTGAGCGCCGAGGAGCTGATGAGCGCGCCGGCCGTCACCGTGCATGCCGACGCCACGCTCCCCGAGGCCGCGCGCATCATGGCCCTGCGGCACGTCAAACGGTTGCCCGTCGTGGACGCCGACGGTGTGCTCGAAGGCGTCGTCAGCCGGGGTGACCTGCTGAAGGTGTTCCTGCGCCCGGACGAGGACCTCGCCGAGGAGATCCGGCGGAGGTTGCTCGACACGCTCTCCCCGGCTCCGGACGAGCCGGTGCGCGTCACGGTGGCCGAGGGGGTCGCGACACTGACCGGGAGGGTCGAGGACGACTCCCTGATACCGCTTGCCGTCCGGCTCGCGCAGGGCGTCGAAGGCGTGGTGAGCGTCGACTGTCTCCTCACCGGGACCGGCGAGGAGTGAGGCTGAGCCGGGCTCCGTCGGCGAGACCGGCTTCAGCCGCGTCCGCGGAACCGCACCAGGGCCGAACGGTCCCGTTCTGACCCGATCGGCTCATCGGGCCGCCGTCCAAACCGCGTTCCACTGGAACCAGGCAGCAGGAGCATCGTCCAGGGAGGCCGGCCATGACGAGCGCAGTACCGGAGACGACGGGCGAGCGGGCGCCGCAGGAAGCGGTCGTGCACGAGTTGGACGTCACCCACGTCGACGGTGACGCGTACGCGGTGGACATCCGAGGTCACCAGCTACGGGTCGACCAGCCCGTGGACACGGGCGGGACGGACACCGCGCCGACCCCCGTCGAGCTGTTCGCCGCGTCACTGGCCACCTGTGTCGCCTTCTACGCGGGCCGCTACCTCCAGCGCCACGGACTGTCTCGGGCCGGCCTGCGGGTCCGTACGGAGTTCACCATGGCCACGGACCGTCCGGCACGCGTCGAGTCCATGCGCCTGGTCATCGTTCCGCCACCCGCGCTGCCCGTCCGACGCCATGCGGCCATGCTCGCGGTCGCCTCTCACTGCACCGTTCACAACTCGCTCCACGAGCCCCCGGTGATCGGCATCGAACTGGAGGCCTGAAGCCGGCCTTGCGTCGGTACACCGGTCGACCTCGCGGGTCAGGGCCCCATGGCCCCTGCGGGTCTGGGCGCTTCGGCCCATGACGGGCGAACGGACAGGGGTGACGGTGAAAGTGGCGCACCGAGACCACGGGCATGGGGCCCGCATCCGGTGACAGTGAGGAAGCAGGCGATCATGATGCTCTGGTACGGCCATGATCCGAGCGGTTGGGGCTGGTTCGTGATGTCGGTCGGCATGATCCTCTTCTGGTCCGTCCTCATCCTCCTCGGGGTCCTCCTGTTCCGGACCTTGTCCCGGCCGGCCGGGACAGGGACGGCCACCGCCCCCGTGCAACACGGGCCCACAGCCGAACAGCTCCTCGCCGAGCGCTTCGCCCGAGGAGAGATCGACGAGGACGAATACCGCCGCCGCCTGAGCGTCCTGCACATGGGCGGTGGCCCCCGGCTCGGCAAGGACTGAACTGATCGATCGAACGAAACCGCGCCGGATCGGAGGCACCCTGCCCGCAGACTCCAGGTTTCACGGTCACGCGTCCGGCACCGAACGCCCGGGACCGCCGTGGAACAGTGGGAGGAGACGGAAATCGCCCCTCCGTGCATGGCCGGTCGGCCTGAAGGGAGGCAGGTCCGGTGTCCGTACGCGAACTCGACGCGACGGCTGTGGCAGCCCTGGTGGAAGACGCCGCCGCAGCCCCGTCCATGCACAACGCGCAGCCGTGGAGATTCCGGTTCCTGCGCGGTGACAGCGCCTTCGAGCTGTACGCGGACCTCGAGCGCGCCATGCCGCACGCCGACCCCACCACCCGCGGCCTTCACCTGGGTTGCGCCGCTGCCCTGCTGAACCTGCGCGTCGCCGCTGCCCACTCGGGCTGGACACCGGCCACCGACCTGCTGCCCGACCCCGCCGACCCACGCCTGCTCGCAGTGGTACGGCTGACCAGCCGTACCACTGCGGTCGATGAACCCGCGGAAGACCTCGCGCCGCTGTATCCGGCGATCCGCCGTCGCCACACGAGCCGTCAGCCGTTCACCGACGAGGTGATACCGCAGGCCATCAAGGACTCTCTGTGCGCCGCCGCACCGGAGCTGAGGCAGTGGACCCGTACCGGCACGGGAACGGGAACGGCGGAAACGACGTACGACGGGGTACCGGAGTACGCCTTCGGCCCTCGCGAACGCTCCGGCAGGGCGCCCGTGCGTGACTTCGCCGGCAGGCACCCCGTTCCGGACCGCACGGCCGCCGCGTTCGAGAACATGCCCCAGCTCGCCGTACTGGGCACCGTGGGCGACCGGCCGAGAGACTGGCTGCTGGCGGGTCAGGCCATGGAACGCGTTCTGCTCCAGGCCACCCTCGACGGGCTCGCCACCTCACTCACCTCCCAGGCCCTCGAATGACCCGAACTCCGCTGGGCCGTGCGCGATCCGCAGTCGGCGATGGGATTCATCCAGATGGTGCTGCGGCTCGGATACGGCCCGGCAGGCCCTGGCACAAGGCGCCGTCCCGTGCACGAGGTACTCGACATCGAATGAGCCTTCTCATGAGTCCGCGCGGCCTCCGTCGGACGGGGAGGTCGCCAGCGAGAAGTAGTTCTCCTCCTCCTGGGTGAAGTGCAGGCGCAGGACGGTGTTCAGGCCATAGAGGCAAGAGCGCAGGTCGTCGAGTTGTCCGGGGGCCAGGCCGCCATCGGCATGGGACAGGTCGAGATGGGTCGCGATCCGGCGGGAGAGGCGTGCGATCTCCGTGTGGGCGCGGCTCATGGTGGCGGTGGCCTCGGGCCCGCCGAGCGCGGGGGCAAGGGCCGGATAGAGCTCGTGCTCCTCGGCGTTCTCGTGCGGCAGCAGCCGCTCGACGAGCAGTTTGTGCGCCTCCTCGACGGCCGCGAGGGCTTGTGGGCCTGGGTTGTCGGAGACACGGTCGGCCGCGCCGCGGACGGCTTCGAGGACGTCCTGGAGGTCGTCGTGTTCGGCCGCGAACCGCTGGACGAGTGCCTCGGCGGCGGGGGTGAGCGCCGGTCGCGCGGCCTGGTCCACGCGCAGGGCCCGCAGGGCGTTGAGAATGACCGCGACGTCGATCCCTTCCTGGAGCAGGGCACCGGCGGCCGGTGGGAGCAGGCCGAACGCGGCCGCGGTCATGGCGGCCAGCGACATCAGCATGCCTGCCAGCGCGCTCTGAACGGCGATCCTCCGGGCTCGTACGGCGATGGAGACGGCGTCCGCCAGACGGTCCACGCGGTCGGTGGTCAGCACGATGTCAGCGGCCTCGGAGGATGCGGTGGAACCGCGTGCTCCCATGGCCACGCCGATGTCGGCCGCCGCGAGCGCGGGGGCGTCGTTGACGCCGTCGCCCACCATCACGGTGACCGCGTGCGCGCTCTCGGCGCGTACCGCGGCGACCTTGTCGGCCGGGCCGAGTTCGGCGCGGACGTCGTCGAGACCGAGGACGGCGGCGACCTCCCGGGCGGGTTCGGCGCGGTCGCCGGTCAGCATCAGCAGCCGTTCGATGCCCGCCGCCCGCAGATGACGCAGCGTGCGGGGCGCGTCGGGCCGGACGGGGTCTCGAAGGAGAACGGCACCGGACAGCTGTCGGTCGACGGTCAGCCAGGCGACGGCCGCGCCGTCGAGAAGAGCGCGGTTGTCGACGGCCCGGGCCCAGGGCGGTCGCGTGTCCGAGGCGGCGACGCGGCCGACCGACACCCGGTGGCCGTCCACCGTGCCGGAGGCGCCCCGGCCGGGTTCCTCGCTCACCGCGGAGGGAGGAGACAGGCTCAGCTCGCGTTTGTGGGCCGTGTCGACGATGGCGCGGGCGAGGACGTGCGGCGAGTACTGGTCGACGGATGCCGCCAGGCGGAGCACTTCCGTGGGTGTTCCGCCGGGCGCGGCGATCACGTCAAGCACACGGGGACGGCCGGCGGTCAGCGTGCCGGTCTTGTCCAGCATGAGCGTGCGGGCCCGGCCCAGGTTCTCCAGGGCGCCGCCGCCGCGGACGACCACGCCGAGGCGTGAGGCACGGGAGAGGCCGGAGACGATCGCGACCGGCGCGGCCAGCAGCAGCGGACAGGGGGTGGCGACCACCAGGACGGCGACCGCCCGGACCGCGGAGCCGCTGACCAGCCAGGCCAGACCCGCCACCACGAGGGTGAGAGGAAGGAACCATGCCGCATAGTGGTCGGCGAGCCGCACGACGGGCGCGGACTCCGCTCCCGCTTCCTGGGCCAGCCGCACGATGCCGGCGTAGGTGCTGTCCCGCTCGGCGGCGGTGGCGCGGAGTTCGAAGGCGGCACCCGCGTTCACGACACCACTGCGCACCGATTCCCCGCGTCCCCGCTCGGTCTGGAGGGGCTCGCCGGTGAGCGCGGATTCGTCCAGGACGGCGATGGTGCTCTCCACCCGGCCGTCGACAGGGACCACTTCCCCAGGGCCCACGACGAGCAGGTCGCCGACACGGACCTCGGCCGACGGCACCACACGCACGCCGGTGGCGGTACGCAGGCGGGCGGAGCGTGGAGCTCGCTCCAGCAGGGCGCGCAGGTCGTGCGAGGCGCGCCGCTGCGCGGCGGTCTCGAGGGTGCGGCCGGTGGCGAGCATCAACGCGATCAGGGCGCCGGCCAGGTACTCCTGGACCGCCAGAGTGCCTCCCAGGGCGAGCACGGCGACCAGGTCGACACCGACGTCACGGTGCCGCAGCGACGCCAGCACCCATCCGACCGCCGGCACGACGGCAGCCACCGTTCCCAGGGCCCAGAACAGGTCCGCCAAGGAACCCGCACCGACGATCCAGGCGACGCCGCCCGCCGAAAGAGCCACAGCCGTGACGGCCAGGAGCACGGCTTCAGCGGATGCGGACACGACCTTCAGAGACAGCCGCCGCGGTCGTGCCGCAAGGGCGGTGACGCGATCCATGGCACACACCTCGGTCCGTCCGAACGTCACGACCTTCACTTCGCTCCCCTTCCATGACACCGCGCCGTCCGGCCTGCCCGGCAGGGGACGGACGGCCCGGTCGCCGGGGCCGTCCGTACGTCGCCTCACCCGTCGCCGGGCCCGGCCAGGACACGTACCCGAGTTCGGGACGGATGGGCGGCGACCGCGCGGCGCGGCTGTCAGTCGTGCGGGACCAGCACGACCGGCTGGGTCATGTGGTGGAGCAACGCATGGGCCACCGGACCTGTGTGGGCTCCGATCGCGGTACGCCGACGACGACGTCCCAACACCAGTAGTCCGGCCCCGCCTGCCGTGCGTACGAGGACGTGGGCGGCACGGCCCTCGTGGAGGTTCTCGTGGACGACCACGCCGGGGTACTTCGCTCGCCAGGGTTCGAGCAGCTCCGCGAGTGCCTGCTCCGCCGCCTCCCGGATCCGCTTACGCTCCTCGACGCCTGGGACACCCCTGGTGAGCGGCACGTGCCAGGCGTACGCGGCGCGGAGCGGAGCCCCACGGAGTTCGGCCGCGCGGAACGCGTGGTCGAGGACGTCGTCGCAGGGCGCGCCGACGTCGACGGCGACCGCTACGTCACGGTAGGGGGTGTCGGTCGACGCCTTTCCCGAAGCGTCGGGGAGGTGTTCGTCCGTCGCAGTATGACCCGCCCGCACGAGAACGACGGGCCTGTCGACGTGAGCCACGGTGGCCATGGCGACCGACCCCGAGACGAACCCGCCGACACCGCTCGTCCCCTGGCTTCCGATGACCAGCAGTTCCGCGTTCTCCGCCTCGGCGAGGAGCGCGGGACCTGGCTGCTTGCGCACCTGCTCGGCGGCTACGTACAGCTCCGGATAACGCTCGTGCAGTACATCGACGGCCCCGCGCAGCACCCGCCGCGCGTGGTACTGCGGTGCCCGGATCTCGGGCAGGTCCGCGACGGTGCCGTCGTCGGGCAGGCCCTCCCAGGCGTGCACCAGACGGAGCGGCAGTCCGCGGCGAAGGGCTTCCCTGGCGGCCCAGTCGGCCGCGGCGAGACTCTCCTTCGAACCGTCCAGGCCGACCACGACCGGCCTCGTCATGACCGTCACCTCCTTCGTCCGTTCCTGCTGTCGCGATTCCTTCGAGAACAAGGTCCGCTCAGCAGGCTCGGGGTCCTCTAGTCATGGGGCACGACGGCGACGGGGCAGCCGACGTGGTGGATCGCGGCGTGCGTGACGGGCCCGGTGCGGGGGCCGAGCGGGCGTTCGGCGAGACGGTGGCCGACGACGAGGAGACTCGCTCCGGTCGCGGCCCTCACGAGCGCGGTCGAAGGTTTGTCGTCCACGACCGTCTCCAGGACCTCCACGTCCGGATACTTGTCGCGCCACGTCTGGAGCACGGCCTTGAGGAAGCCCAGCCATTCCTCGCCCTGCCAGGACTCCACGGCAAGCCCGACGTCGCCGGGCCCGAGACCGATCGGTCCGGCCGTGTGCCAGGCGTGTACGGCCCTCAGGCGTGCATGCCGGAGCCGGGCGGCCTCGAAGGCGAACTCGATGACCTCGTCACAGGCCTCATCGAGGTCTACGGCGAGCACGACGTCCCGGTAGCCGGTGTCTGTGGAGGGGCTTCCGTCGCGTGCCGGCACGTGTTCGTCGGCCGCCTCCTCGTCCGCCCGGACGAGGACGACGGGACGGGTCGCCTTCGCGACCACGCCGAGCGCCACGGAACCCACGAGGAGTCCGGTGAATCCGCTCAGTCCGCGAGATCCCAGGACCATCAGATCGGCCTGGTCCGCTGCCTTCAACAGCGCGGCGCTGGCGGGACCTTCGGTCTGCTCGTCGGTGAGGCGGACGTCCGGGCACTCGGCGCGGACGCGTTCCTCCGCCTGGCGCAACGAAGTCCGCGCCAGATGTCGCTGGGCGGCACCGGCGATCTCGCGCTCCTGCTGGCGGGGGTGCCAGTTCCATGCGTGGACAAGGTGCAGCGGTCGGTCCCGCCGTTCGGCCTCGCGGGCCGCCCATGCCGCGGCGGCCAGGCTCTCGGCGGATCCGTCAACTCCTGCGACTACGGGCGAGAGCATGTCGGCACCTCCAGCATTCGGTCTGCCGTCCGGTACCAGCGTCACGCCGCGGTCCGCGCGGGGGCAGAGGCTGCCCGGTCCTCTCCGGGGGCCGTCCGGCCCTTCTCCATGACACCTGCCGCCGTCAGTCAGAAACCGTGTGCGGCACGATCGCCACCGGGCAGTCCGCGTGGTGGAGCAGGGTATGGCTCACCCGGCCGAGCTGAAGCCCGAGGTGGCCGTGCCTGCGCCGGGCACCGACGATCACCAGGTCGGCGGCTGCCGAGCGGCGCACAAGCACGCTGTGGGCCGGTCCCTCGACCGTGACCCGCCGCACCTGGACGCCCGGATGGCCGGCCATGGCGTCCCGCAGCAGCGCGTCGAGTACTTCAGAGGCCCGCTCCTCGTGTCGGAGCGCCGGTTCGTCCGTGAGCGCGGGATCGTCGGCGCTCTCGTGCATCGGGCGGCGCCAGGCTCGTACGACGTCCAAGGCACATCCGCGCGCCTCGGCCTCGCTGAAGGCGAAGCGCACGGCTTCGGCACCGTTCGCGGGCTCGCTGGCCCCCAGCAGGATCCTCTCGTGGGAAGCGGCCAGACCCGCCTTGTCCCCCCGGACAACGATCACCGGACAGCGCGCCCGGGCTGCCACGGACAGGCCTACGGAGCCCAGGAGCAGGCTCTTGAGCTCACCGCGGCCACGCGCTCCCGTCACCACGGCGAATGCGTTGTCGCCCTCGCGCAGGAGAGCGTCCGCGGCGTCGTCGGCGACGATTTCGGTGGTGACCTTGACGTCCGGATTGCGCCGCCCGACGCGTTCAGCCGCAGAGGCCACGAGGTTCTCGATGAACACGCGTTCGGGCGGGCGGCCGAGACCGCGGGACGGAACGGCTCGCTCGTACCGCTCCCAGCGTGAGGCATGCACCAGCCGCAGCGAGAGACCGTGCCGGGCGGCCTCGTCCACTGCCCAGTCGACCGCCGTCAGGCTCTCATCGGAACCGTCGATGCCCGTGACCAGGGGATGCGTCATCGTCTCCACCGCCTTCGATGCAGCACAGGGGTCCATTCCACGTTCGCACCGGTCGGCGCACCGCACGAGAGGCCACATCGGCCCTTGGTGGAGACGTTCGGCCCATACATCCATGCGTCGCGGAGTCCGCTCCAGGTCTTTTCTCCACGCTGCCGGCCAGATGTCGATGGAATCGTCGACGTCCGCTGCCACCTCACGGGCCCGTTGGTGCTCTGTGGCCCCCGTGACGTTCCGGACGAGTGGTCCGCGCAGCCCCTATCGGACCTGCGGGGCGAGGTCCGCGCACCATCGCGGCGTATGTGCCGTTCTGCAGTCGAGTTGCCGTGGGCCCTCGGGTCATCAAGGGGACAGCGATGTGCGTGGCCGGTGATCCACTGGCCACGCACAATTGATGCGGCCCGACGTGGCCGCCTTCAGCCGCGCCGCACCTGGATGGTCCTGGTCCCCGTCTTCTCCTCCGGGGCCGGGACCGTGATGGTCAGAACTCCGTCCTTGTACTCCGCTGTCGCCTCCTCCCCCTTCGCTCCGGCCGGAAGGCGAACGGAACGGACGAAGGTGCCGTAGCGGAACTCTGTGCGGTGCTTCTCCGTCGTCTCTTCACCGCGTTCCGCCCGCAGGGTCAGAACGTTGTCCTCCACAGTGATCTCGACGTCCTTGTCGGGGTCGAGACCCGGAAGTTCGGCGCGCAAGACGTAGGAACCGTCCTTCAGATACTCCTCGACGCGGATGCCGTGCAGCCCCGGAGCCATGTGCATCCCGGGAAATCCCCCCTCGGCCCAGCCGAACAGGTCGGGCAGCGGCGGAAAGCCGGCCAGCCGCTCCATCACGCCGTTCATGCTTGCCTCCTCTCCTTCCTTCTCCCCTCCAGCGTCCTGCGAAGGAGTCACCTGGCGCGTGGGCCGACCGGGCCCTTGATGGAGCCGTTCGGCTGCGGCCGACAGTCCTCCCCTGCCTGCGAAGCGGTGCGGACGCCGAGGGCCGATCGGCTCCACACGTCAGTCGTGCGGCACCACCGCCAGCGGCGCGGAGGCGTGATGACGCCCGCTCCGCTGCCGGGGCAGCCTGTTCCTCGGCATCCCAAGAGGGGTGAATACCCGCCGCGGCGAATCAGGCTCGGGAGATGGATCCCGCCGGGTGGCCGACGGAGGAAACAAGCCCTCCAACCGGAAAGAGCGGTGGCGGCGACGCCGGTGCCGCACTCAGCAGCATGGGCCGGGGACCAAGTCCCCGGCCCAGTCGGGCAGTTGCCGCACGACACGTCAGCAGTGCACCGACGCGCGGTGGTCCTTCCGAATCGGCCGGTGCGGCGCCTCCGGCGCCTTGGGCGACCGACGGCGCAGTAGTCGGACGGCGAGACTGTCGAAAGCCGCCGTGAGGATCCCCGCCAGACTCGCGGCCAGCACGAGCAGGACCGCGAACTGCCCCCAGAACTCCGGTGTGAGACTCGTACCCACTGTCCTCACCCTCCCTGGTCGGCGCCGTTCTCCTTACTTCCAGCCAACTACGCCACAGGCCGTGGCGCATGAGCCGAAGGGGCCGTGCAGAGGTCCGGATCGACCCTTGGCGCGTAGGGCCGCGCGGGCCGCGTCCTCAGCACACGAGCACGTGTTCCCCGGAGCGAGGTACCGCCGCCGTCCAGCCCAGCGTCTCGTCGATCCTGTCGCGCAGCGCGGCTGCGGCGTCCGGCTCACCGTGTACGGGGTAAGTCGTGCGCGGGGCGGGTGCGCCCCGTGGCCAGTCGATGATCTGGGACGTGTCGGCGTGGGCCGAGAAGTGCGGCACATCGGTGACCGACGCCCGGACCGCCACGTACTCACCGAACGTCTTGAGCGCTTCGGCGCCGTCGACGAGGTCACGGGTGTGATCGCTCTCGACCAGGAACTTGCTTCTCGTGACCGTTCCCACGGCTCCGAGGAACGTGAGCAGCGCCGGAAGCCGACGTGCAGGCGACAGATCCTTGGTCTGAGAGGTGGCGATGTTCATGACGCGGGTCTCCTCGGTGTCCGACCGCCGGTCGCCACGGGATCAGGTCCGGTCGGCCCTGGTGGCCGTGCGGTCCTGGTGGTGTGCTGGAGGTGGCGGGAAGGACCTGACAGAGGCGCGGAGAAGCGGCCAGGAGCCGCGGATCGCGCAATCAGGATCCGCGAGAAGCGGGTGGGGCCCTTCCCGCCCCGTTGTAGCTTGGCCCGCCCCGCTGTGTACCAGTCCCCATTTCCGCGCGGGACCCCGTTGGCGCCGACCGTCTGTCGTCCTTTGCCTCCGCTGAGATTCCGCCACTGCGGGCCGACGCGCTTCCACTCCGCCAGCCGCCGACGTAGCATCCGTGCATCCGTCTGTGTACCAGCCATCCGCCGGCGAGAACCGAGGAGCCGGCGCCGGACGCGACGAGCAGCCCTGTGCGGGCCACGTCCAGCCTCGCCTGCGCTGCCGTAGGAGGGCCTGGAAACCAGGTCGCCCGCGCTGTCGGCCCACGCCGTCACGCGAGTGCCCGCCGAAGCATCGGCTCGACCTTCGTCCGTGAGTGCCGTCAGCGTCACACCACGGTCCCGGGACCGTCGGCCCATTCGGTCCGGACCTCGTCGGGGAGAACCGGCTCGAGGTTGAGGTCACGGGGCGGCCCGTACAGGGCGCAGTCCACATCCACCACGCCTTCCACGGAACGGACCAGCCTCGTCACCACGGGGACGAGCGATGTGTCCCGCACTCGGCCGGTGAGCGTCACGACCCCGTCGCGCACATCCACCCGGATCGGCTCGACAGTCACGCCGAAAAAGCGTGCGACGACTTCCCGACGCACTTCGCCGGCGATCTCCGCGTCCTCGCGCAGGAACACCTTGAGCAGGTCGGTGCGGCTGACGATGCCCTGCAGCACGCCCTTGTCGTCGACGACCGGCAGCCGCTTGAGCCTGTGCTGCGCCATGATGCGCGCGGCACAAGCCACGGTGACGTCGGAGCGCACGGTGACGGCCGGAGCAGTCATCAGATCCTCGGCGGCCGTCGCGTCGGCTTTGGCGATGCCGGGGCGGCCACGCGATCGCGCGTACAAGTCCGGAGCGTCACGGAGCATCTCCTTGGGGAGGAGGTCGGCCTCGGACACGACTCCGACGACCCGGCGGTCTCCGTCCAGAACGGGGAGGGCACTGACCTTCCATCGCCGCATAGTCCTGGCGATGTCCTTGAAAGCGGCCCTCTTGCGCAGGGCGACCACGGTGCGCGTCATCACGTCACTCACGAGGTAGGGCATGGCGTCCTCCAGGTACTCGGATGCCGTCCCGTTTCACCCTCCAGCCTCCGCTACGACGCCGGTGAGGGCATGGGTCCCATGGCCCTGTCCCGAGGCCTGATGGCCTCTGCTCATGGGGCTGCTCGGACTCCGCCAGGCCATGAACACACCGCTGCGAACTGGTGAACGTGTACGGCATCGCAGCCGGCTCCTCCCGAGCACCGGCGCTTTGACCTCCATGACGCCCCCGTGGCGCCCATGCGCCGGCATCGCCGTAACGCGGGCCTGCCTCTTCACCAGCACCGGCGCGCAGGGCCAGTGCGCGCTGTCGCGGCGCGGCAACGGCGCCGCCCGGATCCCGGCCCTTGGACCAACAGTCATCCTTCAAGAGCGGTGCTGTGTACCCTCCAGCCCCTACTGCCTCGGCACCGGTACACGCCACACCAGGATCGTGCCGCCGCCCTCGGGTTCTCCCAGCTCCAGTTCACCACCCAACTGCTCGGCACGCTCCGCCATGTTGCGCAGCCCACTACGACGGCCGTCGGCCGGGATGCCCACACCGTTGTCCGCGACCGACAGCCGTACCTCCCGCCCGTCCGTGGCAAGGAGTACGTCGGCGCGGTTCGCCTGGGCATGGCGGGCGATGTTGGTCAGGGCCTCGGAGAGCACCGCCATCACGTGGTCGGCGATCTCCTTCGGCACGTCGGTGTCCAGCAGGCCCTCCATACGGAGGCCGGGGGCGAAGCCGAGGATCTGCGCGGCCTCTCCGGCCACCCGTACGGCACCAGCCCGCAGGCCGGCCTCCCCCGCGCCCTCGCGGGTACGCAACCCGAAGATCGTCGATCTGATGATCTTGATGGTCTCGTCGAGGTCGTCGACCGCGCGCGCCACGCGCTCGGCGGCCTCCTCGTGCTCGATGAAGCGGCCCGCGCTCTGCAGTGTCATGCCGGTGGCGAACAGCCGTTGGATCGCCAGATCGTGCAGGTCACGCGCAATGCGGTCGCGGTCCTTGAGCACCGCGACCTGTTCGGCGTCCTGTCGGCGCTCCGCCAGCTCCATCGCGATGGCGGCCTGTCCGGCGAAGGCCTGCAAAGTCTCGGTCTCCGTCACGGAGAACACCGGCCGGCCAATCCTTCGTGCCAGCAGGACCACACCCCGCAGATCCGCGTCGCCCGCGCCGATGGGCACGGCCACGGCGGGGCCGAGTCCGCCGAACCGCGGAGGTTCCGGGGAGATGCGCTCGTCCTGGGTGACGTCCGTGCTGGCAACGGGCGAAGCGCCGGAAAATGCCAGGCCCATCAAGGTCTTGTCCATGGCCAGTACGAGGCCGCGGTGGGCCTCGGCGTCCACTCCGACGGCGATCTCCACGGCAAGTGACCTGGTGCCCTCCATGGGCACCGCGACAGCCGCCAGGTCAGATCCTGTGAGTTCACCGGCCCGCTCGGCGATCAGAGCAAGGACCCCGGTCCGCTCGACGCCCGACATCAGGCTGTGGGTGATCTCCGCGTTCGCCTGGAGCCAGCGTTCCCGCAGTCTGGACTCCTCGTACAGCCGGGCGTTGTCGATCGCGATGCCGGCCGCAACGGCGAGCGTCTGCGTGACCGAGACGTCTTCCTCGTTGAACAGGGCACCACCTTGCTTCTCGGTCAGGTACAGGTTGCCGAAGACCTGGTCACGCACCCGGATCGGGACACCGAGAAAGGTGTTCATCGGCGGATGATGCGCCGGGAAGCCGTAAGAGGACGGGTGGTCGGAGATCTTCGCCAGCCGTAGCGGCACGGGGTGGCGGATCAACTCCCCGAGGATGCCGTGACCCTTCGGATACGAGCCGATGTCTGCGATCTGCTCCTCGCTGACTCCCACGGTGTGGAAGGCGGACAAGCGCCTGCCATCCGGGCCGATCACGCCGAGAGCCGCGTATTCCGCATCGACCAGTGCCGCGGCTGCCTCCACGATGTGGTGCAGAACCTGCTCCAGGTTCAGCTCCCGGCCGACTGCCAGCACCGCCTCCAGCAGGCTGTGCACACGGTCACGGGTGCCACGGGCGACGTCCAGCCGCGCCTGGAGTTCCTCCAGCAGCTCGTCCAGCCGCAGCTGAGGCAGCCGCACGCGAGCCTCCTCGGGATTTTCCACCCTGCGCTCCTTCAGGTCCCCTCGACGGACGAATTCGCTGGCTGGTCATGTTCACGGTAGCTGCCAGACGCAGGGGGCGGTATCGCATGGAGCCGCGTGCCGGGACTCCGCTTCAGTCGGTTTCGATCCATCGGGCAGCCAGTCCGGCCCGGACCACACCCTCTATACCCCAGATCTCACGACAGATCACTTCAGACGCACCCTTGGAGAGGCGGGACGTCCCTTCTCCAGAGCCGACCGGCCCAGGGGAGGGGATCGACAGCACCTGCCCCTCCGGTCCCGGCGGCAGAACTCTGGCAGCGCACCCAGCCGGCAGTCCATCAGCAGAGGAGATCGGCGTCATGGTCCGTCATGTGTACGACTTAGCAGAAGGCGGCCGTGACCTGGCCGAGCTGCTCAGCGGCAAGGGAGCGAACCTCGCCGAGATGACCCGGCTGGGGCTGCCGGCCCCACGACGTGGTCGTGGGCAGGCCGGGCCTGCCTGTCGTCACCGGCATGGTGCACATCGCCCGGGCGGCCGCCCACCACGCCGGCCGCCCGTGGTCGGCCACGGCCGACCTGCGCATCGGCGGTCGTCAGGTGGTGGCGACGGCCGAGGAGGCGACGGGCACGGAGGTCGTCGACCGGCTCCAGGACCGGCTGCGCCGCCAGACCGACAAGGCATTCCAGCCCTGGGACAACGGACACCGGTCCCGCCCTGGCGCGGTGCGTCCGGGCGGTCTGCCGCCGCCGCAGGACCCGACAGCGTGGCAGAGGGCTCCCGTACGGCGCGACCAGCTGTGACGACGGGCCTGGCCGGCCGCAGTTCACCGGCCGGGCCACAGGCTTGTCCGCCGCCTGCGGGCGCTCCGCCCAGGCCGGCTTTCAGGGCCGTCCGGACCGATGAGGTGACCAACGGCCCCTGACTCACGGCCGGGCGGCAGGGAACCGTGGGAGGCGCGGTTCCCGATCGGCGTGCGAGGACGAGGAGTTGTGTGATGGCGAAGGCGTATCTGGTGGGCAGCGGAATCGCGGCGCTGGCCGCGGCGACGTTCCTGGTCCGGGACGGCGGCTTCAAGGGGTCCGACATCCACCTCTTCGAGGAACAACGGACCCTCGGCGGCAGCCTGGACGCGGGTGGCACACCGGACGCCGGTTACACCATGCGCGGTGGGCGCATGTTCGAGGCCGAGTTCCGCTGCACCTACGACCTGCTGTCCGGTATCCCCAGCCTCGACGACCCCGCAGTCTCGGTGACCGAGGAGATCCTGGCCGGTCATGAGGACTTCGCCTGGGACGACATCGCACGACTGGTCGACGGGAACGGCAAGATCGTCGACACGACCTCGATGGGGTTCTCCGAACGTGACCGGCTGGAGCTGGTCCGCTGCCTGGCCACGCCCGAAGGGCAGTTGGACGGCAAGCGAATCACCGACTGCTTCGGCGAACACTTCTTCACGACCAACTTCTGGTTCATGTGGTGCACCACGTTCGCCTTCCAGCCCTGGCACAGCGCGATCGAGTTCCACCGCTACCTGCGGCGCTTCATCCACCTGTTCTCCGAGTTCGCGTCCATGTCCGGCATCCACCGGACCCGGTACAACCAGTACGACTCCATCGTCCGGCCCCTGACCGCCTGGCTCCACGAGCAGGGCGTCACCGTGCACACCGGCTGCCGCGTCACCGACCTCGGCTTCACCCCGGGCATCGGGAGCGGCACGGTGGAGACCATCCACCTGAGCCGGGGCGGCGAGGACGAGAAGGTCACCGTCGCACCAGAGGATCTCGTCCTCGTCACCAACGGGTCGATGACCGACGCCTCCAGCGTCGGTTCGCACACGGCGGCGCCTCGGCCGGCTCCGCACCGCTCGGACGCCTGGCTGCTGTGGCACCGGCTGGCCCGCGGCCGCGACGACTTCGGCGACCCTGCCGTGTTCGACAAGCGCGTCAAGGAGTCCCGGTGGGAGTCGTTCACGGTCACCACCAAAGACCCCGCCTTCCTGAGGGCGCTCGAGGATTTCAGCGGCCGCCCGGTCGGCAGGGGCGGCCTGATGACCTTCACCGAATCCAACTGGCTGCTCACGATCGTCGCCAACCGCCAGCCCGTCTACCGCGACCAGCCGGAGGACGTCGGGGTCTGGTGGGGCTACGGCCTGTTCCCCGACCGCGCCGGAAACAGCACGCCCAAGCCCATGACCATGTGCACGGGCCGCGAGATCCTCGAAGAGGTCCTGCACCACCTCCCCTTCGACGAGCGCACGGCCGCCCGGGTCCGGGAGACCTCCACCGTCGTGCCCTGCGTGATGCCGTACATCACCAGCCAGTTCCTGGCCCGCCGCCGCGACGACCGGCCCCGGGTGGTCCCGGAGAAGTCGGTCAACCTCGCCTTCATCGGGCAGTTCGCGGAGGTGCCCGACGACGTGGTCTTCACCGTCGAGTACTCCGTACGCACGGCCTGGACGGCGGTCGCGCAGCTCCTGAGGTCGGACAAGCATCCGCCGCAGGTCTACAAGGGCCATCACGATCCCCACGTACTGGCAGCCGCCTTGGAGACCATGCACCGTCGATGAAGCACAAAGGTGCGCGGGCTGTTCGGCCCACGATGGGGACTGTCGGCACCTGCGCGAAAGGTGTGGTCCGAGAGACAGTGAATGTGTGAGCGGCACCGATCCCCCGCGGTGCCGCTCCGCTCCACGTGGGCACTCGGTCATCCGCGCGATCGAGGGGGCCGTCGTCGCGTACGAGGGAGACGACATCGCCCCCGCCACCCGCCTCGGACAGGGCCGGCTTGCCGGCGGGCCGGTCATCCACAGGGCACGACGACCACCGGGCAGTGCGCCCGGTGCAGCAGCGTGTGGGCGACCGGGCCCAGGCGCGGACCGAGCACACTCGTACGGCGGTGTGCGCCGATGACGACCACGGCAGCCTCCCCGGTGGCCGCCAGCAGTTCGCCCGCGGGAGCGGTCCGGACCGTGTGGGTCTCCACCGTGACTCCGGGGTGCCGGTCCTGCAGTCGGGTGAGGGCGTAGCGCGGTACGGCTTCCTCTGCCCGTGCGTCCCTGACCAGTTGTTCCTGGCCCGGACTGCGCGCCGGTGTCAGGGAGGGAAGTTCGGGGGTGATGTGCCGATGACTCCAGGAATGCAGGACACGGAGCCTCGCGTCGCGCCGCTCCGCCTCCTGGAAGGCATACTCCGCCGCCTTCACATCCGTGTCGTCCGCCAGGCCGAGCAGCACGTCCTGCCCGTCGTCGCACGGGTGGTCCCCGCGGACGACCAGGAACGGCCCCTGCGCGAGCGCGGCCAGCCTCAGACTCACCGAACCGAACGCCGGGCCGGTCAACGCGCCCAAGCCGCGTGTTCCCACGACGGTGAGGACCGCGTCCGCGCTCTCGTCGGCCAACGCGCGCGCCGCGCCTCCCTCCGTCGCGACGGCCTCCACGCGCAGTTCCGGATGCCGCGCGTGTGCGCGTGACACGGCGTTGGCCAGGACCGGTGCGGCCTCGTCCCGGTCGGCAACCGCGTACAGCACGCGCAGGTCGGCGCCGTGCCGTACGGCTTCGGCCGCGGCCCGGTCCAACGCCCTTACGGAGATCAGAGAGCCGTCCACTCCGACGACTACGCGATGCGAGGTCATGGCCGCATCCGTCCCTTCCTTGAGTGACCGTTCGGCGGAGGCGACCGCTCGGCGAACGCGTCGGCCCCCTCGAACGATGCTCCTCGTGGACCATCACCCCGGGCAGAAGCCGCGAGGCCCGAAGGGATGCCGAACGGCCCCTGTTTCAGGGGCCGTTCGGTCAGAACCAGGACAGGGGTGACGGAGTGCTGTTGCCGACGGGCGTGATGACGGGGGTTCAGGAGGAAAAATGCACGCCGTACAGGGTGCGTCCGCCCACGAGTCGGCGTCCGGTGACCAGTTCCTGGGCGATGCGTACGAAGACCTCCCGCGACGTCGGCGCCCAGGAACGCGGTCCGGTCCTCAGAAGTCGTGCGTGCTCGACGGGGTCGGTGACGAGGGTGGCCGGCCCCAGGGCCACGACGCTCCAGCCGGAGTGTGCGGCGGCGGCGACCTCGTCGGCCTCGAAGGCCACCACGGCCCCGTCGATCGCGCTCGCCAGTTCCGAAGAGACCGAGGTGCGCACCACCACCGTGCCGTCACGGTCCAGGCAGAAGTTGACCGGCAGGACGGCGGCGATGCGCCCCACGGACACTGTGGCCAGCAGGGCCAGGCATTCCCACCGGTCGAGCTCTCGAAATCCGTCGTTGGCGTACATCTGACTTCTCGTCTCTCACCTGGCAAAGCGGTACCGCACTGGTCCGCCCTCGAGCAGTGGGGCATTCTGAGGCCAGGGGTTACGGCCCCCTGCTCCACACGTCAGATCCTGTTCAGACCACGATGCGGCGTCCCGTGACGGCATACGGTTCGATGCGCACCCACATGTCACGCTGTCCACCGCTCCACGGCTTGCTGTACGCCTGCTCCGCGAGTCGATGCTCTTCGTCGGAGTCGGTCACCGTGTGCGCGTACCCGCGCGTCACCACGCTCCAGCCCTGACTGAAGGTGTCGTCGACACGATCGACCTCGAAGGCGACGATGCATCCGGATGCCAGCGACGGTGTCGCGCCACGGGCGGTTCTGAAGACGATCGCGTCATCGACGATGCTGTAGTTGACAGGGACGATCACCGGCCCGAGTTCCGTGGACACCGAGAGCCTTCCGACGCCGTGCGTCGACAGCAGCTCCGCGCACTCGGCCCTGCTCAACTCGGTCAATTCGGGAGCGCGCCCGGCCTGTTCACGACCGGGTGGCACATCGGCATCGCCGCCGGCGAGCGCCGAGACCGTGGTCCGCAGCGCTGCCGCGAGGCTGAGCAGCGTGCCTCGGCCGGGCGCGGCGCCGGGGTGCTGTTCCAGGTGCGTCACGTAGCTGGGAGCCACGCCCGCTCGAGCAGCCGTCTCCTCTGCCGTCAGACCGAGCTGGACACGGCGTGCGGCAAGTCGCCGGCCCAGGTCGCCCGAGGACAGGCCCTGCGTGACGTTCGCCTGCGCGTGTTCGGTCATGGCCCCTCACGTCCTCTCGTCAGGCCGCCGGTACGGCGACCTCGTCGTGCGATGGTTCGCCCAGCACCACCTTGAGGGCCCCGGTGTCGGCGGCACGGGAGAAGATGTCATAGGCCTCCTCCATGTCGTCCAGCGGGAAGGTGTGGGTGATCAGCTGCGCGGTGGGCAGCCGGCCGGCAGTGGTCATGCGGAGCAGGGTGGGCGTGGAGTGGGTGTCCACCAGGCCGGTGGTGATGGTCACGTTCTTGATCCACAGGTCTTCCAGGTGCAGCGTCGCCGGCTTGCCGTGGACGCCGACGTTGGCCACGTGGCCGCCGGGCCGCACCATGCGCGTGCACAGTTCGAAGCTCTCCGGCACCCCGACCGCCTCGATGACCACGTCCGCGCCGAGGCCGTCGGTGAGATCGGCGATCAGCTGCTCCGGTTCCTCGCGGGCGTCGGCCACGACATCGGCACCGAGCCGCTTGGCGGCCTCCAGCCGGGAGGCGGCCAGGTCGACGGCGACGATCCGCTCGGGCGAGAACAGACGTGCCGTGGCGATCGCCGCCAGGCCGATGGGTCCGGCGCCGACGACGGCGACCGTGTCGCCCGGACGTACCCGCCCGTTGAGGACACCCACCTCGTAGGACGTCGGGAAGATGTCCGCGAGCAGGACGGCGTCCCTGCTCTCCACCGCGCCGGGCAGTGCGTGCACGGAGAGGTCGGCGAAGGGAACGCGGACGTACTCGGCCTGGGTGCCGTCGATCAGGTGCCCCAGGATCCAGCCTCCACCACCCCGGCACTGGCCGTACATGCCCTCCCGGCAGTAGCGGCAGCGCCCGCAGGCGCTGATGCAGGAGACCAGCACGCGATCGCCCGGACGTACGGTCCGAACCTCGCTGCCGACCTTGACGATCTCGCCGACGGCCTCGTGGCCCAGGACCGTTCCCGGACGCACCTCGGGGACGTCTCCCTTGAGGATGTGCAGGTCCGTGCCGCAGATGGTGACCGTGCCGATCCGCACAATGGCGTCGGTGGGTTCCTTGATGGCGGGGTCCGGGACATCCTGCCAGGCGGACTGCCCGGGGCCGTGGAAGACGAAGCCTTTCATGACGCTCCTCCCCATCCCTCTTCAAGTAACGAGATTGCCCCACACATCCAGCTTGTGCCGTAATGGTCCGCCTCGCTTGGGCCGTCCGGCCCCATCATTCGCCGAACGGTCCTTGCCGTCGGTCCGGTGGTGACGAGAGGGGCCGGCCGGCTCGGCACGATGGCGGTCCGGCAGCCGAGCGGCCTACGGCAGGTCCACACCTGGTGTGCGGCGGGGAGTGGCCGGGCCCTCAGGACCGTATCCGAGGCGTATGAGCAGCTGCGGATGCGCGGTCGCATCGAATGCGCTGTCCAGCGCGTCCCGCAGGTCTGCCCATTCGACCGCCTGATGCAGCAGAGAGGCGCGCAGGCCGTATGCCGTCGCGACGAGCCATACGTGTTCGAGGCCTTGTCCGGCGCGCAGCCAGTCGACTCGGCGGTCGTGCTCGGTGGCCAGCAGGGCGACGACCGGGTTCGCCTCGAAAGGACGCGCGGTGAGCCGTTCGGGATGCCGCTGTGCGCTGAAATCGCGTAGCGGGATCCTCTCGTGAGCGTCCTGCGGTCCCAGAGCTGTTCGCGGCAGGCCTGTGTCGGGCGTCGGTTCCAGGTCCCGGTGGACCCAGCGGCGGCCCTCGGTTGCCCGGTCCGCTTCGAGGCGGTTGCGTCGCTCGGCCTCGGCTGTCAGGCGCAGCATGCGGGTCACGTCGACCTCGTCGGGGAAGCGCAGTGATGCGCCTTCCGCGAGGGCCGCCGCGGCGAGTTCGTCGCGCACAGCCGCGGGAAGCGGTCGGCTCGTGAAAGGGAAGCGGCTGCTGTGCCTGCACCAGACCGCCTCATAGAGATCCTCGCTCCGCTCCTGCTCCGGCTCCTGCCTGGCGGTGAGTCCGGAGGGACGCACCGTGGCGAGCAGGTCGGGGTCGTCGGGACTGGGCAGCAGACGTGTGACAGGTGACCAACCGAAGTGGGCGAGCGCAACCCGGAGATTGAACACGCAGGCTCCTACGGAAAGGAGCAGGGCCCGGCCCTCGGGGTCCGCGTACCGCAGGCCTCTTTCGGGATCGGCACGCACCTCGAATGTCACTGTCTCGGAGTCCAGCCCGAAGCGCCACGGCTGGGTGTTGTGGATCGAGGGGGCGGCGACCGCGGCGGAGACACAGGTCTCCAGAAGCGCGGCGCCGAAGGTCGCGTTCTTCATCATGCCCTCCTCGCGTGCGGGCGTCGGACGGCTGGTTCCGTATGACGAGCATGGGCGCCGCGCCTTACTGCCGGCACGGGGCGAAAGACCCGGGCAGGGCTGCGTCGGACCTCGTCGCCTGTTGGGCTGAACGGCCCCTCCCGACCGTGGATTTGGTCCCGCGCGGCCCTGCGGCGGCACCTGCTCGGCCCATGCCTTGGCACGACCTCGGCTGTCACGGTCGGAAGTGTCACGACAACGAGGAGGTGCGGACTGATGCCCAGTGGCACGTACGCGAAGAAACGGTTGTGGCGGTGGCGCAGCAACCCGTTGCGACGACGCGATGACATCGTCGAGGCCTGGACCGTGCTGGCCGTGTGGGCAGTCTTCGCCGTGGGCGGTTCCGTCGCCGGGCTGGTGACCGCCCGTGCCGCGGACGAGGCGTTCGCGGCGCAGCGAGCCGAGCGACAGCCCGTCCGGGCCGTGGTCCTGAACGACGTCCCCGTCAACGCCCCCGCGATCGGCGGCGCTTACGGTCGCCGGATGACAACCGTGCGTTGGGCGGCGTCCGACGGCTCGACCCGCACCGGCCGAACCCAGGTGGACACCGGTCTCAAGGCCGGATCCAGGGTCACGGTCTGGCAGGACGGCCACGGCCGTCTCACCGCCGCGCCGCTGAGCTCGACCGAGGCGGCGATCGAGTCGGACTTCCTGGGCGCTGCGGCGGCGGCCGGGCTTGCCGGCCCGGTGTTCGGAGCCGGAGCGGTCATCCGGTGGCGGCTCGACCGCCGCCGCGTCGACGAGTGGGGCAAGGAATGGGATCAGGTGGGACCACGCTGGGGCCACAAGACCAGCTGAACGCACGACGGATTCGGGCTCCAGGCTTGCGAAGAGCGGCCTGGAGCTTTTCGTGTGTGGTCGTAGTGGGCCAAAGAACCGGCGTGGAGTGGCGAGGCCGTCAGGGCTGTCCTGCACGAGGCTGCCGGCCCCGTTGTCGTGGTACCGGCCCGCACGATCCTCGAGGCCGCCCCGATGCCCGGTTCGCGTCGGGTACCGAGGTCGACCTGAACGGGCCGAAGAACTCCTCTCCTCCTATGCGTGCGTCAGCGCGTCGGCGATGCCTTGTGCCCATGCCTCGATCGCGCCGAAGTCCCGGAAGTCGCCGCCCTTCCCGGAGCTGACGATCATCTTGGCGATCCGCCCCTCGGCTCCTTCCTTCAGGCACCCTCCGAAGGTGATGTGCCCCCGCGCGTCCAGCCGGGTCATGGCCCGCTGCACGCCCCGCACGGGCGGGACGTCCCGCCCCGCGACGGAGTCACCGAGCGGTCCACTGCTGAAGAACCACACCGGACGCTGCGCGAGTGCGTCTCGATGACGGCGGGCGAACCGCCGCGCGTCCTTGTGCCAGCGCCCCGCGTAGAGCCCGCCGCCGACCACTACGGCGTCGTAGGGCACCACGCTCCGCACGGACCGCGCCGGACACGACTCTACGGCCAGCCCGTCCTTGCGCAGGATGCCCGCGACCGCATCGGCGATCTCCGCGGTCGAACCGTTCGTCGTTCCGTAGGTGACCAGCACGGTGCCGGTCATGATGGCCCGCCTCCTCTCACAGCCGGCGCAGCCAGTCCTCGGTCACACCGTGCGGTACCTGTGTCTGTTCCCCGGGACGCAGGTGCGCGTCGTCCAGCCGGTAGGTGAGATCGGCGACGACGTCGACCACGCCGTCGATCCGACGGGTCATGGATACGGCGATCTCCGTCTCGCTCCTGCGTTCCATCTGGCCGGCCAGGGTGACGACGCCTTCGGTCACAAAGACGTTGATGCTGCGCGGTGACTGCCACAACGCACGTACCAGGACTTCCTCGATTACCTCGTCACGGATCTCCTGATCGGACCGCAGGAAGATCTGGAGAAGGTCGCGGCGGGTGACGATGCCGACGAGCCGGTCCTCCTCGTCGAGGACGGGAAGCCGTTCCACGTGCCGCTGGGCCATGACGCGGGCGGCCTGGACGATGGTGTCGTCGGCGTGCACGATGACGGGGGGCGTCGTCATCAGCCCACCGGCTGTGCGTGCCCGGCCCTTAGCGGTCTGGCGCTTGGCACCGGGCGTCAGCTCGGAGAGCCTCGCACGGCGCTTCGGCTCGTAGGGGTCCGGGACGGTCGCCTGGTGCATCATCAGGTCCGTCTCCGACAGGACACCGATGACCTTGTCATCCTCGTCCACCACCGGCAGTCCGCTGATCCGGTGGTCCGCCAGCAGCCGGGCCACCTCCTTGAACGGTGTTCCGTACTCGGCACGGACCACGTCCGCGGTCATCACGGATCCGACCTTGTCGTGTCGCACGGCCGTTCCTCCTCAGCGCAGTCGGCGCAGGTAGGGGTCCTGGGGGCGGCGCGGTAGCAGACGCACCCGTGCGTCGAGCACGGTGACGCCGCCCGGTGACGCCAGGACGGGATTGAAGTCGGCCTCGGCGAGCTGCGGCAGGTCCACCGCCATCCGGGACAGCCGCAGCAGCAGCTGTTCCAGTTCCTCGAGATCGACAGGGGGGTTTCCGTTCGCGCCCAGCAGCAGCGGAGCGCACCGCGGCGAGGTGATCAGCTCGTGCACGTCCCGGTCGGTCAGGGGGGCGAGGCGCGCCGCGTGGTCGGACAGGACCTCCGTGGCCGTGCCACCCAGCCCGAACAGGACGAGCGGACCGAAGACCTCGTCCTGGACGACGCCCGCGAACAGTTCGGTGCCGCGGTCGGCGAGGGGCTGCAGGACCACGCCGGTCATGAGGCCCGCGAAACGGGTCTCCAGGTCTCGGAACGCGGCCCTCACCTGGGCGTCACCGCGCAGGTCCAGGTGGACCGCCCGCTGCTGCGACTTGTGCAGCAGTCCGGGCCAGTGGGCCTTCATCACGACCCGGCCGTCGAAGCCGCGCAGCCGGTCGGCGGCGAGCACGGCGTCGTCCTCGGTCTCGGCCCAGGCCCAGGGCATCTGCGGGATGCCGTAGCAGGCGAGCAGGTCGGCGCAGGTACGTGGATCGAGCCAGCCGCCGCCGTCGAGGGTTCCTCCGGCCGGGCGGAGCCGCGCGAGGGAGAGCTGGGACAGGTGATCCGCCACGACTGTCCGTGCCCGGTCGCTCTCGACGCCGGTGAGCGCCGGGACAACGCCGGCTGGCCTGGCGAGCCAGGCGGCGCGCTTCGCGGCGTGCGCCAGGGCGCGGGCCGCCGCCTGCGGTTCGGCGTACGAGGGAATCGTGCCTCCGTCCGCGGCGGCCATCAGCCGCACGGACCGGTCCTGCTCCAGCCGTACGGCGACCACGGGCCGCGCCCGTCGGCCGGGAGCCGAGGTGAGGGCCCGCACCAGGTCGTCGCCGGTGGCCGCGGCGACCGCGGTGGGGACCAGCGCCACGACGACGGCGTCGACGCCGGAGCACCGGGTCAGGCGGTCGACGCACTCCGTGAGCTGCTCCTCGGACACGGCAGCGGTGGCGTCGACCGGGTTGCCAACGGAGGCGCCGTCCGGCAGCACCGCGAGGAGATCGTCGATCACCGCGGGGGTGAACGGCGGCAGGACGAGTCCCGCCTCGGCGCAGGCGTCCGCGGTGAGCACTCCGGCTCCACCCGCGTTGGTGACGACCGCGACGTGGGGGCCTTCCGGCAACGGCTGGGAGTGCAGCAGGGCCGCGGTTTCGAGGAGTTCGCCGACCGAGCGGGTCGCCGTGATACCGGCCTGGGTGAACAGCGCCTGGCGGGTCATCGTGCGGGTGGCGGCGGCGGCCGTGTGGGAGGCGGCCGCTTTCCGACCGGCGTCGGTACGGCCGGCATCCACGGTCAGCACCGGGATGCGGCGGGTCACCCGCCGGGCGGTGCGGGAGAAGGCACGGGGGTTGCCGAAGGACTCCAGGTGCAGCAGGGCGAGGTCGGTGCGGCCGTCGCTCTCCCACCACTGGAGCATGTCGTTGCCGCTGACGTCGAACTTGTCGCCCAGCGAGGCGAACGAGGAGACCCCGATGCCCAGCCGGGACAGCCCGTCGAGCAGGGCGATGCCGATGCCGCCGGACTGCACGGCGACACCGGCCGTCCCCGGGCGGGGATGCTCGGCGGCGAAGGTCGCGTCGAGGTTCAGCTCCGGGTCGGTGTTGGAGACGCCGAGGCAGTTGGGTCCTACGAGCCGCATGCCGTAGGTGCGGCAGGCGGTCAGCAGGGCCTGCGCCTGGGCGTGGTCGAGGCCGGCGGTGACGACGACGAGCGCGCGGACCCCGGCCTTGCCGCTCTCCTCGGCGACGGCCGCGACGGCGGACGCCGGTACGGCCACGACCACCAGATCGGGCGTCATCGGCAGCGCCGCGACCGACGGGTGGGACGGCACGCCGAGCACCGAGTCGACACCGGGGTTGACGGCGAAGAGACGATGCTTGAAGCCGCCCGAGCGCAGATGGTGCAGGACGGCTCGGCCCACCGATCCGGGGGTGCGTCCGGCGCCGACCACGGCGACCGCGGAAGGCCGCAGGAGAGGCAGCAGGCTGGCCACGTCGGCGGCGCGGCCCCGGGCCTCGACGGCCGACAGGTAGGTGTCGTCCTCGTCGAGGTGGATGGTGCAGCGCACCTCGGGCCCTTCGAAGCGGCGGGAGGTGGTCAGGCCGAGGTCGGCGAAGAGGCGGAGCACCTCGTGGTTCTCGCTCAGCGCATCGGCCGTGAAGGTGGTGATGCCCTCCGCGCGCGCGGCCGAGACGAGGTGCTCGACGAGCAGGGTGCCCACGCCCCGGTGGTGCAGGCCGTCGGCGACGGCGATGGAGATCTCCGCGCTCCTCTCCTCACCGCCGTCCGCCTCGCCGCCGGTGTCGTACTCGGCGAGGCCGATCACCCTGCCGTCCACCTCGGCCAGCAGGGCCCGGTAGCCCGGGCGGGCGGGGGCGCAGGCGCGGTCGGCGGCCATGGCGGCCGACCGCCGGCTCACCGAGAAGAACCGCAGCCGAAGGTTCTCCGGCGACATCTCCTCGTAGAACCCCTGCAACTGTTCGTGGTCAGCCGGCCGAGCGGGGCGTACGCACACGGTGGTGCCGTCCGCGAGCAGGGCGTGGACCGTAGGCCGGTCGAGCAGGTCGTCCGTCATCGCAGCTCTCCTCCATCGCCTTCGCTCCTTCGATCGTCCGGCGGAACCCGGAACGATCCCATGGGCTGTACGGGGCCGCCCCGGGGCCGGTCGGCCCTCCTGTGGTACCGACCGGCCCGCCTCCGCCGTCACGGCCGACGGCCGGGACAGATCAGTCGTCGGCCACGAGGGCCGTCAGGTCCAGCAGGCGATTGGTGTAGCCCCACTCGTTGTCGTACCAGCCGAAGATCTTGGCCAGGGTGCCGTTGGCCTGGGTCAGGGCGGGATCGAAGATGCAGGACGAGGGGTCACCGATGACGTCGCGGGAGACGATCGGCGCCTTCGAGACACGCAGGATGCCGTTCAGCGGGCCGTCCGCGGCCGCTTTGAACGCGGCGTTGATCTCGTCCACGCTCGTCTCCCGGGCGAGGACCACGGCGAGGTCGGTGAGCGAGCCGTCCTCCACCGGCACCCGGACCGCGATCCCGTCCAGAGCCCCCGCCAGCTCCGGCACCACCAGGCCCACGGCGCGGGCGGCGCCGGTGCTGGTGGGAATGATGCTGAGGGCCGCGGAGCGGGCGCGGCGCAGGTCCTTGTGCGGGCCGTCCAGCAGTGACTGATCGTTGGTGTAGCCGTGGATGGTGGTCATCACCCCGCGCTCGACACCGAAGGCGTCGTCGAGCACCTTGACCATCGGGGCGACGCAGTTGGTGGTGCAGGAGGCGGCGGAGACGATCCGGTCGCTGTTCCGGTCGTAGGTACGGTCGTTGACGCCCATCACGATGGTGGCGTCCACGTTCTTGCCGGGAGCCGACAGCAGCACGGTGTGGGCGCCGCTCTTCAGGTGCAGGGCGGCCGAGTCCCGGTCACGGAAGCGCCCGGTGGACTCGATCACGACGCCGGCTCCGTGGTCGGCCCAGTGCAGGGCGGCCGGGTCACGTTCGGCGGTGACGGCGATGCGGCGTCCGTCGACCGTGATGGAGCTGTCGTCGTGCTGGACATCGCGTCCGATGCGTCCGAACGTCGAGTCGTACTCCAGCAGATGGGCCAGGGTGGCGGGTGAGGTGATGTCGTTGACGGCGACCACCTCGACGTCCTGGGTGCCTTGTTCGGCACGGTCGAGGGCGGCGCGCAGGTAGGTACGGCCGATGCGGCCGAAGCCGTTGATGCCGACGCGTACGGTCATGGCAGTGAGTTCCTTCCGGGAGTGAGGTGCGGGTCAGGGGTTCCAGGTCCAGTCGGCGACCTCGGGGAGGTCGGTGCCGTGCTCGCGGATCCAGACGGCGTGCCGGGAGCGCGCGTCGGCCATCTTCTGGCGCAGGGCGGCGGCGCGGACGCCGAGGCCGGGGACGCGGTCGACGACGTCCATGACCAGCCGGTAGCGGTCCATGTCGTTGCGGACGACCATGTCGAAGGGGGTCGTGGTGGTGCCCATCTCCTTGTAGCCGCGCACGTGCAGGTTCCGGTGGCCGGCGCGGCGGTAGGCGAGCCGGTGGACGAGCCAGGGATAGCCGTGGTAGGCGAAGATCACCGGCTTGTCCGTGGTGAACAGCCCGTCGTACTCGAAGTCGCTCATCCCGTGCGGGTGTTCCTCGCGCGGCAGCAGCCGGGTCATGTCGACCACGTTGACGACCCGGACGGCGAGTCCGGGCAGATGGCGGCGCAGCAGGCCGGAGGCGGCCAGTACCTCCTGGGTGGGGACGTCGCCCGCGCAGGCGAGGACGACGTCGGGGTCCCGGTCGCCGTCGGCCGTTCCCGCCCAGTCCCAGATGCCGGCGCCGCGGGCGCAGTGGGCGCGGGCCTGGTCCATGGACAGCCAGTCGAAGCAGGGCTGTTTGCCGGCGACGACGACGTTGACGTAGTCGCGGCTGCGCAGGACGTGGTCCGCCACGGACAGCAGGGTGTTGGCGTCCGGCGGGAGGTAGACGCGCACGACCTCGGGGCTCTTGTTGAGGACGTGGTCGACGAAGCCGGGGTCCTGGTGCGAGAAGCCGTTGTGGTCCTGGCGCCACACGTGCGAGGTGAGCAGGTAGTTGAGGGAGGCGACCGGGGCGCGCCAGTGCAGTTCGCGCGAGGTCCTCAGCCATTTGATGTGCTGGTTGACCATGGAGTCGACGATGTGCACGAACGCCTCGTAGCAGGAGAACAGCCCGTGCCGGCCGGTGAGGGTGTAGCCCTCCAGCCAGCCCTGGCAGGTGTGTTCGGAGAGGATCTCCATGACACGGCCGTGCCGGTCGAGGTGCTCGTCGACCGGCAGGTGTTGGGCCTGCCACGCCTTTCCGCTGACCTCGAAGACGGCCTGAAGCCGGTTCGAGGCGGTCTCGTCCGGGCCGACGACGCGGAAGTCACGGCGCCCGCCCGTGCTCTTCACCACCTGGGCCAGGAGGTCCCCCAGAACGCGGGTCGGCTCGTGCAGTGTGCTGCCCGGCTTGTCGACCGGCACGGCGAACTCGTCGAGCGGTGCGATGGGCAGGTCGCGCACCAGCAGACCGCCGTTGGCATGCGGGGTGGAGCCGAGCCGCTTGGTGCCGTCGGGCACGCAGGCGAGGACGTCGGCGGTCGGGCAGCCGTCCGGGCCGAAGAGCTCCTGGGGCTTGTAGGAGCGCAGCCAGGCCTCCAACTGCCGCAGGTGTTCGGGGTTCTCGCGGACCCCGGCCAAGGGCACCTGGTGGGCGCGCCAGGTGCCCTCGACGGGCTCGCCGTCGACCTCCGCGGGGCCGGTCCAGCCCTTCGGTGTACGCAGCACGATCATGGGCCAGTGCACGCGCTCGCTGACACCGTCCTCGCGGGCGGTCCGCTGCATCAAGGTGATGCGGTCCAGCGCGTCGTCCATCGCGGCCGCCATGGCCCGGTGCACCTGGAGCGGGTCGTCGCCGGTCACGTGGATCGGCTTGTGGCCGTATCCCCGCAGCAGAGCATCGAGTTCGGCCTCCGGGAGCCGGGAGAGCACGGTCGGGTTGGCGATCTTGTAGCCGTTGAGGTGCAGGACCGGCAGGACGGCTCCGTCGTGCACCGGGTCGAGGAACTTGTTGGAGTGCCAGGACGCGGCGAGCGGTCCCGTCTCCGCCTCGCCGTCGCCGATCACGCAGGCGACCAGCAGTCCCGGGGTGTCGAACGCGGCGCCGTAGGCGTGGGACAGCGAATAGCCGAGCTCACCTCCCTCGTGGATCGAGCCGGGTGTCTCCGGCGCGACGTGGCTGGGCACTCCGCCGGGGAAGGAGAACTGCCGGAACAGCCGTGCCATCCCCGCCGCGTCACGCGACACGTCCGGGTAGGTCTCGCTGTAACTGCCCTCCAGCCAGGAGTTGGCCAGGATCGACGGACCCCCGTGACCTGGACCCCACACACACAGCGCGTCGAGTTCCCGCTTCTTGATCACCCGGTTGAGGTGCGTGTACACGAGGTTGAGGCCGGGCGAGGTGCCCCAGTGGCCGAGCAGCCGGGGCTTGATGTGTTCCGGCTTCAAGGGCTCGGTCAGCAGTGGGTTGGACATCAGGTAGATCTGTCCCGCGGCCAGGTAGTTGGCGGCCCGCCAGTGCGCGTCCAGGGTGCGCAGTTCCTCGTCGGTGATCGCGGGGGCGTCCTGATGTTCGGCGTGGGACATGGGTACGACTCCGTAAGTCGTCGGCGGTTGGGTCATCGGGTGGTACCGGCGGTCTGACCGGCGAAGAACTGCGGCGAAGCTGCTGCACGAGACACGTCCACGATCACGGGGCGGACCTATGCGCGGCCGTCCGCCTCTCTCACGCCTGCTCGGGTACGGCCGCGACGGCGCAGGCGGAGTGGTGCAGCACCGCGTGGGCGACGCGCCCCAGTTGGCGTCCGAGGTATCCTGGATCGCGCCGCGCGCCGACCACCAGCAGATCGGCCTTGTACGAGGCGTCCAGCAGGACCCTGCGTACGGGACCCTCGACCGTGCGCTGGCTCAGGTCCACATCCGCGGGTACGTCCTCCAGCGCCTTGTCCAGTACCTCAGCGGCGTGCAACTCGTGGAGACGCGCGGGCTCACCGGCCATCAGAGGGTGGTCGGTGCTCTCGTACGCCGGACACCGCCACGCCCGTACGGCGTCCAGGGGCGCATGGCGCAGCTTCGCCTCCTGGACGGCGAAGCGCAGGGCGGCGGAGCCCGCCGCCCTCTCGCCGATACCCACGACGACCCGGCCACGCGTGCCGGCGCGGACCTGGTTGTCGTGACTGCCGCGCAGCACGATCACCGGGCAGTGCGCGTGGGCGGTGACGGTCAGACTGACCGACCCCAGCAGCATCTCGACGAAGCCGCTGCGACCGCGGGTACCGAGCACCAACGCTGCAGCCTCACGCCCCTCGCGGACGAGCGCGTACTCGGGTTCCTCCGGCAGCACGTCGGTGGAGATCTTGATGTCGGACCGGCGCAGGCGGCCGCCCAGTCGACGGCCCGCAGGCTGGATTCGGAGCCGTCCACGCCGACGACGATCGGGAGGTCCATCTGCCTCTTCCCCTCGGGACGGGTCAGCTGTGCGGGACGACGGCGACCGGGGCGGTGGAGTGGTGCAGGACGGAGTGCGTGACGTGTCCGATGTGAGCGCCGAGGGGACTGCGCCGGATGCGCCGGCCCACGACGACGAGGGAGGCATCGCGCGAAGCCTCCACGACGTGGAGGGCCGCGCTGCCGTAGCGGGACACCTCGACGACCCGCACGTCCGGGAACTTCTTCCGCCAGGGGCGCAGCACCTCGGCCACGGCCTCGGACGCGCTCAGGGCCAGGGCCTCGTGCAGCGCCAGGTTGGCGGGGGTGCCGTACGCGTAGAAGGGCGGCGGGTTCCAGGCGTGGACGACCCGCAGGGATGTCGCGCGGCGTTCTGCGGCGTCGAAGGCGAACTCGATCAGCGTCTCGTCCGGGTGCTCGACGTCGAGCCCGAGCACCACGGGCCGGAACGGGGTCGCGGCGGACGGAACGCCCGCCGGGTCCAGCTCGTGCTCGTCGGCGGCGGCCTCCAGCGCGCGGACCAGTACGACAGGGGTGTCCGTGTGCGCGACGGCGGACAGGCCGACCGAGCCGACCATGAACCCACCGATCCCGCCGAAGCCGCGCGAGCCCAGGACGAGGAGTTCGGCGCTCTTCGCCGCCTCGGCCAATGCGTCACCCGGGTGACCGGAGAGCTGCTCCGTGCGCACCTCGATGCCGGGGTGGTGCCGCCGGATCCCCTCGGCGGCTTCCCGGGGAACCCTCTCGGTCCAGTGCTGCTGGGTCTCGGTGCCCAGAAGAGGTGCCTGGGCCATCGGTTCCGGCACCGGCACCCAGACGTGCACGATCTTCAGCGGCAGGCCGCGCAGCTTCGCCTCGCGAGCCGCCCATTCCGCGGCGGCCCTGCTCTCCTGCGAGCCGTCGAGACCTACGAGGATGGTGCGGAGCATGATCTCCACCTCCTGGGGCGAGGGTTCCGATTCCAGCGTCGTCTTCGAGCCGTTGCTCGTGCAGGGGCCACTGGTCCCGGATTCGGGCCGGCCGACTCCCTGCACAGCGGTGCGGTGGGCCGGGTGGCCGGCCCACCGCACCGTCGGCACTCAGCGCAGCCAGCTGTGGTCGCGGACGAAGGGCAGCTTGGCCCAGAACCTGCCCGCGCCCAGGGTGTCGCCCGCGGCAACAGCCGCCACGACGATCAGGGCGACGGCGTAGATCACGTGGTAGTCGACGAACGGGTTCGTCGACATGCTCGGCGAGCCGTCCGATACGTGCTTGGCCGGCGGCCACTCGGCGATCCACATCAGCGCCATCATCGCGGTGCCGGCGACGGCGGCGATGCGCAGCGCGACACCACCGACCAGGGCGAGACCGATCCCGAGCAGACCGAGCATGAACAGCCAGTCCGCCCACGGGTCGCCCGCCCAGGAGTGGAAGGTCGACTCCATCGGCCCGACGGCGACGGAGCCGAGGAAGCCCTTCGTCGGCGAGCCGCCGTCGATCCAGCCCTTGCCGGAGGGGGTGGCGTAGCCGAAGCCGAAGGTCTTGTCGAGGAACGCCCACAGGAAGACGAACCCGGTGAGCAGGCGCAGGGACGCGAAGGCGTAGGCCCGCGCGGTGTACGTGCCGACGCCTGCCGACTCGGACGCGGAGGCATCCCGGTTCTTGCGCAGCGACGGCAGGTGGAAGCCGGAGCTCCGGCGAGGGTGCTCGTGCACGGCCATGGTCATGGTTCCCTTCGAGGGCGGTCGGCTCGGTGCCTGGCACCACTCACTCTGACCGTGCACGCCGGTCGGCGACGGATGCCGAAAGTCCGCAGCCTCGGGGCCGAACGGCCCTGCTTCCAGAGGCTGTTGGACGGAGAGCGGCATACCGGCATGGGGGCTCTGGCCACGGCCCGTCACGCCCGTGCCGTGCCCGGCCCACTGGTCGCCTTCGGCCTCGGGACCGCCGCCGTGGTGGTCCTCGACCTCGACGGGCGGTACGGGCTGAAGGTGATCGGCGAGATCCCGTCCGGTCTGCCGGCCTCGCCGTTCCGGACCTGAGCGAACTGCCGCGGCTCGCGCTGCCCGCACTCGGCGTGCTGCTGGTCGCGTACACCGACTTCATCCTCACCGTGCGGGCGTTCGCCGACCACGACGACGAAGGTCCCGGACTGGACGCCGACCAGGAGTTCCTGACCCCGGACGCCGGAGCCCTGCACGGCTTTCCCGTGAGCAGCAGTGCCAGCCGCACCGCCCTCGCCTCCTAGGCCGACGTCCACAGCCAGGCGTATTCGCTGGTGACCGGCGTGACGGTGCTCATCCTGCTGCTCTTCCTCAGCCCGCTGCCGACACGCACGCCCTCGGCCGTCCTCGGCGCGCTCGTCGTCTACGCCGCGGTCCGCATGACCGACCTCGCGGGCTTCCGTCGGCTGGCCTCGTTCCGCCGCCGGGAACTCCTCCTGGCCCTCGGCTGCTTCACCGGGGTGCTCACCCTGGACATCCTGTACGGGGTGATCGTGGCCGTAGGCCTGTCGGTGGCCGAGCTGCTGACCCGGGTGACACACTCGCACGACGCCGTCGAGGGCCTCGCCCCCGGCGTGGTCGGCATGCACGACGTGGACGACTACCCGCAGGCCCGCACGATCCCCGGCCTGCTCGTCTACCGCTACGACTCGCCGCTGTTCTTCGCCAACGCGGAGAACCTCCGGCGCCGTGCCCTGGCCGCCGTCGACGAACAGAGCGAGCCTGTCCACTGGTTCGTCCTCAACACCGAGGTCAATGTCGAGGTCGACATCACCGCGCTCGACGCGGTCGACGAACTGCGCCGCGAACTGACCCACCGTGGCGCCGTGTTCGCCCTCGCCCGGGTGAAACGGGAACTGCTGGAGGACCTGGAGGCATACGGGCTGGTGGACTCGGTCGGCAAAGAGCGGATCTTCCCGACCCTCCTGACGGGTCAAGGGTTCCTCGTGGCAGGGCCGAACGTCCCTCTCCGAGGGCCGCTCCGGCCGATAGTCCACGACCAGCCGACTCGGTCCGGGTGCAGGACAGTTCGCCGCCTGAATGCACCCCACACACCGTCGGTACCTGTCGACTCTCCGCGTGCGGTCGGTGGCCGTCGGCTTCGACCTCTTGGGCCCCGAACACCACCGGACCGGTGAAGCGGCCGCTACGCTCGAACGGAACAGGTCGGCCTTGGTGCGTCCAGGCCGCGAGGGACGATGTTCGAACCGGGCCGGGTGCACGGTACGTGATCCATTACTGAACAAGGGGTCGGCATGGCCGAGGCGCGTACGTTCTCCGAGCAGAACCCGATCCGGGTCTTCCTGCTGGACGACCACGAGGTGGTGCGCCGTGGTCTGACGGATCTCCTGGACGCCGAGCCGGACATCTCGGTCGTCGGTGATGCCGAGAGTGTCGAGCACGCCCTGGTGCGCGGCCCCGCGCTGCGCCCCGACGTGGCGGTCCTCGACGTACGCCTGCCGGACGGCGACGGCATCAGCGTCTGCCGGGAGCTGCGCAGCCAGATGCCCGAGCTGTCCTGCCTGATGCTCACGTCGTTCGACGACGAGGAGGCGCTGCTCGACGCCATCATGGCCGGTGCGGCGGGCTATGTGCTGAAGCAGATCAAGGGGTCGGACCTGATCTCGGCGGTCCGTACCGTCGCCTCCGGCCAGTCGATGCTGGACCCGACGACGACCGCCCGGCTGATGCGCAAGCTGCGCACGGACCCGGCCGAGGAGCCTGCCCTCCCGCCCGAGCTGGCCGGTCCCTCGCCGCGCGAGCGGGACATCCTCGTACTGATCAGTGACGGGCTCACGAACCGTGAGATCGGCAAAAAGCTCTATCTGTCGGAGAAGACGGTGAAGAACCACATCTCCCGGCTGCTGGCCAAGCTGGGCGTCCAGCGCCGCGTCCAGGCCGCGCTTCTGGTCAACCAGCTGGAACACCCCGAAACCGCCGACCGCCACCCGACACGCTGAATTTGCTCACCCCGGTCAGCGTTGACGAACTCGCCACTCGGCAGGCCGTCCCGGGAGGTTCATTCGAGTGCGAGGATGCCCACCACGGGTGCCTCGGCGTGCTGCACACAGCGCAGGCTCACCGAACCCAGGAGCGCTTCGCTGGACCGCCCGTGTCCACGGTTCCCGACCACCAGGAGCTGAGCATCCCGTGACGCGTCCACCAGTGCGGACGCGGCGTTGCCTTGCGTGACGTCGTACGGTTTTCCACAGGCGGGTCAGTGCCTGCCCACCTCCGTGCCGATTGCCTCCAATCGCCCCCAGGTCTCCGCGGCGACCGGCTTGTCGTCGGTCCGCGGTGCCAGGCCGTACCAGTCGACGGGCGGCTCCAGGGCGGCGACGACTGCCCCGAACGCCCGTCCCCTGCTCCACCGCTCAGCGCAACGCCGCTTCAGAAGCCTCCGAGCCGTCCGCACCCACCACAATTCTGCTGTTCAGCCTCCCGCTCTCCGTCTCCACGCATACCCTTCGAAACCATCATCGAGCAGAAGGATCTCGCGGTGTCCGTGGTGCCGTTCGGTGCGTCCTATCGTCCGCTCTGGCTCGGGCTGGGCACCGGCGGACTGGATCTGCTGCTGGCCGTCGCGGTCACCAGCGCGCTGCGCCGGCACCTGGGTGCGCGCCGCTGGAAGGCCGTGCACTGGCTGGCCTATGCCGCCTGGCCGCTCGCCCTCTTCCACGGCGTGGGCACCGGCACCGACACCCGGCTCCCCCTCCAGCTGTGGCTGTACGCCGGCTGTCTCGGCGCGGTGGTCGCGGGCGTGTGGTGGCGGCTGATGAAGGCCGGTCCGGGGCGGGTCGCCGGGCGCCTGACGGCCGCCGTCGCCGCGACCGCCGTACCGGTGGTACTCACCGCCTTCCTCGCCACGGGACCGCTGCAACCGGGCTGGTCCCAGCGCGCCGCATCGGCGGCGATCCTGGTCAGGGGTGGACAGTGAACTCTGCCGCCGTTCCCCTCACCGCCGGGCACCTCGCTCCAGGACCGTACGATCCGGCCACTGCCCGCCTGGTACGCCATCGGCCGGCCCGCGACCCTCGCCGATCACCTGAAGCACTACGGACCTGCCCCCTTCAGCTCAGCGTTCTCCAGCAGCGCCTGCTCACCACTGGTCGAGGCCGTGGCGGAGGCGGGACTGACCGGCCGGGGCGGCGCCGGATTCCCGACGGCCCGCAAGCTTCGTGCCGTCACGGCACAGAGGGGCCGGCGCGTGCTCGTCGTCAACGCCATGGAGAGCGAGCCGGCAAGCCGCAAGGACCAATTCCTGATCGCCGTCGCACCCCATCTCGTCCTCGACGGCGCCGCGCTGACCGCCGCAGCGGTCGGCGCCGACACCATCCACGTGTGCCTGCCACGCGACCGCGTGGCCCAGCACCGGCAACTGAGCGCCGCCGTGGACGATCGGCAACGCGCCCACCTCGATCCCGTACGGCTACGACTGCACGCCCTTCCGGACGCCTACGTCTCCAGTGAGTCGACCTCCCTGGTGCGCTGGCTCAACGGAGGCCCCGCCCGGCCCGGGGGCAGCCCGCCGCACACTCACGAGCGGGGCGTCCGCCGACGCCCCACCCTGGTCCACAACGCCGAGACCCTCGCACATCTGGCCATGATCGCCCGCTACGGGCCGGCCTGGTTCCGGCAGGCCGGCACACCGGACGAACCCGGAACCCTGCTCGTCACCGTCTCGGGCGCCGTCCGCACCCCAGCCGTGCTGGAAGTACCGCTGAGCACACCGCTCGCCACGGTCCTCGACCGGGCAGGCAGTGCAACGCAGCCCTTGCAGGCGGTCCTGCTCGGCGGCTTCGGCGGCTCGTGGCTCCCCGTCGAACATCTGCACACCCTCCTGACCCGGCACGATCTGGCCCCGCTGGGTGCCTCACCCGGCGCCGGTGTGCTCGTCGCACTGCCCTCAGCGTCCTGCGGCCTGCTCGAAACAGCCCGCGTCCTCACCTACCTGGCCGCACACAGCGCACGCCAGTGCGGTCCCTGCCACCTCGGCCTGCCCGCCGTGGCCGACGACTTCACCGCTCTGGCCACGGGACGGGCTGACGCCGCCCTGCTGTCCCGGCTACGCCGGCGCGCCGGTCTGCTGCCCGGCCGGGGAGGCTGCCGCCATCCCGACGGCGCCGCCCGCCTCGCCGCTTCCGCCCTTCACGCCTTCGCCGACGACGTCGACCGCCATCTCACCCACGGCACCTGCAAGGCCGCCCATCAGCCGCCCCGGCTCCCCGTGCCGCCGGCCACCGCCCCGGAGACCTGGCTATGAGCCCCGCCCGCACCCTGCGCATCGACCGCATCGCCTGCACCGGGCAGGGCCTGTGCGCCGAACTCCTCCCCGAGCTGATCGACCTCGACGAATGGGGATACCCCGTCCTCAAGGACAAGACCGTCTCCGACCGACTGCGTACTCATGCCCGCCGGGCTGTCGCCGCCTGCCCCGTCCTCGCTCTGCACATGGACGACGACCGGACCTGACCGACATACGTCCACACCGTCATCCGGCAGATCTGCACGATCCGTTCCGCAGAGGATGCCCGACGGAGAAGGATGCAGCCGTCCGGTCACGGGCCAGACCGACCGGCCCGTTCCCCACCGCCCACAGCCTCAGCCGACACAGTCACGTCTGTCATCAGGTGCCACTCCACTTTCAAGATCTACCGTCGACCGTACAGGCCCCTTCAGGGGGTGCGCTCAGTCGTGCGCGATGACGGCGACGGGGGCGGGGGCGTGGTGCAGCACAGCGTGCGTGACGGGGCCGATGCGGGCGCCGAGTGGGCTGCGGCGGATGCGGCGGCCCACGACGACCAGCGAGGCCCCGCGGGAGGCGTCGACCAACTCGACGGCCGGGCTGCCGCAGCGGGACTCCTCGACGACCTGGACGGCCGGGTACTCCTCCTTCCAGCGGTGCAGCACCTCGGCCAGCGTGGCAGCGTCCTGCTTGCCCAGCACGGCGTTGAGCTCGGGGTCGGCGGGCAGACCGTAGACGAAGTACGGCGGCGGGCTCCAGGCGTGGACGACCCGCAGGGGTGTGACCCGGCGGGCGGCCGCCTCGAAGGCGTAGGCGATCACCGTGTCGTCGGGGTGATCGGTGTCGAGCCCGAGGACGACGGGCCCGGACAGGGCCGCCGACGACGGGAGTCCGGACGGATCCACCGCATGACCGTCCGCGGCCCGCTCCCCGGCACGGACCAGGACCACCGGCTGCTGCTCGGCGCCCGCCACGACGGCCTGGCCCACGGAGCCGACCAGGAATCCGCCGATGCCGCTCAGCCCTCGGGAGCCGAGAACCACCAGCTCGGCGTCCTTCACCGCCTCGGCCAGCACCTCGGCGGGCCGGCCCGCGACCTGCTCCACGGTCACGTCCAGGCCGGGGTGACGCGCCCTGAGCCCTTCGACCACCGCGCGCGCGACTCGCCCGCCCCACGGTTGCCGCGTCTCGGCACCGAGGAACCGCGCCAGGGCCAGGGGCTCGGGCACCGTCTCCCAGACGTGGACCAGCTTGACCGACAGCCCACGCCGCTTCGCCTCGCGGGCCGCCCACTCCGCCGCGGCACGGCTCTCGGCCGAGCCATCGAAACCTACGACAACACTGCGAACCATGGCTTCTGCCTCCTCATCGGGGATTCGATGCCAGCGTGGTGGTGCAGGGAGCGGTGGTGCAGGGGCCGCAGGTCCCCGACCGGGGCCGGTGGGCCCTGTGGACCGACAAGGGTGGGGGCAACCGCCCCCTTCACAGGGCCCGTTGGGCAGCCGGACTCGATCATGAGGGGGGCCGCATCAGTGGGCCGTCCGTCCGGCGCGGACCGGCCCCGGCTCCTGAACGCTCCTGCAGGACGCAGCGCCACCACCGTCCACGGCAGCTGCGCCCGCCGCGGTGAACCGTCCGGACAGGGCGTCGCGGGCGCAGAGGGACGCGCGAGCCGGGCCCGGCAGCAGGGCGACGGTGGCGTCGAGGCCGGGCCGGTACGCCGCGACGCGGAGGACGGCGCGTACCGCCTGTTCGGTAGGTGACCGTCACCGCCCGAGGCCGTCCCATGGCGGCGCTGTGACGCCGCCCTCCCCGGACGCGGTCCTTCGGTGTCGCCGGAGCCGTTCAGCCTTCCAGGCGCAGGCCGGTCTCTGCCGAGAAGAGGTGAACGGTCTGCGGGCGCGGAACGACGTGCAGCTCCTGGCCCTTGTCCGGTGTGTGCCGTCCGGGCACACGCAGGATCACGGGTTCGGTGTCCTCGCCGAACCGGGCGGTGCCGTAGACGTAGGCGTCGGAACCGAGCTCCTCGACCACGTCGACCCGTACCCGCAGGCCGGTCGGCTCCGCCTGGCCGCCGCCCGGCAGCACCTCGAGGTGCTCCGGGCGGACGCCGAGGACGACCTCCCGGGCATGGGGCCCGGCCGCCTCCAGGATCTCGCGGGGCAGTGGGACGACGGTGTCGCCGAACCGCACGCCCTCCGGGGCAAGAGGCACCGTGAACTGGTTCATGGCCGGAGAGCCTATGAACCCACCGACGAACGCGTTGGCCGGCCGCTCGTAGACCTCCTTCGGGGTGCCGACCTGCTGCAGCACGCCGTCCTTCATGACGGCCACGCGATCGCCCATGGTCAGCGCCTCGACCTGGTCGTGGGTGACGTACACCGTCGTGATCCCGAGACGGCGCTGCAGCGACGCGATCTGCGTACGGGTGCTGACCCGCAGCTTGGCGTCGAGGTTCGACAGCGGCTCGTCCATCAGGAACACCTGCGGCTCGCGCACGATCGCGCGGCCCATCGCCACGCGCTGCCGCTGACCGCCGGAGAGAGCCTTCGGCTTGCGGTCGAGGTACTCGGTCAGGTCCAGGATCTTCGCCGCATCGGCGACCTTCTGTCGGATCTCCTCCTTCGGCATCCCGGCGATCTTCAGGGCGAAGCCCATGTTGTCGGCGACCGTCATGTGCGGGTAGAGCGCGTAGTTCTGGAACACCATGGCGATGTCCCGGTCCTTCGGCGGCAGATGCGTGACGTCCCGCTCACCGATCCGGATCACCCCGGCGTCCACGTCCTCAAGGCCCGCCAGCATCCGCAGGGAAGTGGACTTCCCACAACCCGACGGACCCACCAGAACCATGAACTCGCCGTCGGCGATGTCCAGGTCGAGCGCGTCCACCGCCGGATGGTCCATCGTGGGATAGACGCGGGTCGCCTTCTCGAAGCTGACCGATGTCATGACCGCAACTCCTCTCCTCCCGCTGGCCGCGAAGGCCTGGCAGCGCGCTGACCCCACCTTGCAGTCGGCCCCTTTTTGACAACTCACAGCCTCCCCATGTCTCATGACGTTGCATCAGGGCCGCACCGGCCCCGGCTGCGGGCCGGTGGACCCGTGACCGTGGGCTGCTCGACCCGGCCCCGCATCGGAGGCTGCACCCACGACCATGACGAGGCAGACCGACGTACCCGCCGGGGCCGCACCCGCACAGGAGCGACTCAAGGTCCACGTCCGACAACAGCGCCCCGGTGCGGTCCCGGCCAGCCCGGCACAGGCGGGGCCCCGGGCCCCGATGCGCTCGCGTGGATGGGGCCGGTCGGCCTCTGCCTCATCGACGGCGGGCAATCTGGTTGGTGACCTCGTCGGCGCCGACGACGAGGACGACATCGGCCCGCGGGCCGTGTGGATCGGTGGCGACATCCCCCTCGCGATCCAGCTGACGTGGCGCGTCGACGGAGTGGTCGGCGTGGTCAACAGCCTGACCTTCCGCATCGACGACACCCGCCCGCCCGAACAGCATGATTCGGACAGCGTCACCCGCCCCTGACTGCTCCAGCACTGACCTCCGAACGCCCGGTGACGGCCGTCACGGCAGTCTGGCCGGCCCGGACTGCCGGGCCTTCCGAGCGCGCGCTCATCCGCTGTACGCCGGCTTCAAGGACTGACGGCGACCGGGACCGATGGCCTCAAGGCCGGACCTGCCCGGCCCTCGCGGCGGCACCCAGGCACCCGTGAGGCTGGCAGCAGGCCCAGACCCGTCCGGTGGGAACGGGTCCGTAAGCCGAAGGAGCTGATCGCCATGACGACTCTTGCCGGGGTACCGGAGCGTCCGGTCCGGGTGAACGCGGTGCTGGATGCGCCGCTGTCCCGGTGGCTGTGGCTCGTGAAGTGGATCCTTCTCGTCCCGCACTACGTGGTGCTGTTCTTCCTGTGGATCGCGTTCACCGTGGTGAGCGTGATTGCGTTCTTCGCCATCCTGTTCACCGGTCGCTATCCGCGCACCCTTTTCGACTTCAACCTGGGGGTGCTGCGCTGGAGCTGGCGGGTCGCCTTCTATTCGTACGGAGCGCTGGGCACCGACCGCTATCCGCCGTTCAGCCTGGGCGAGGAACCCGACTACTCGGCCCGGCTGGACATCACCTACCCCGAACAGCTCTCCCGCGGCCTGGTACTCGTGAAGTGGTGGCTGCTGGCCATCCCGCACTACATCGTCATCGGCTTCTTCCTCGGCGACTGGCACCTCGGCTGGTGGGCCGGCGGCCTCGTCGCCGTGCTGGCGTTGATCGCCGCCGTGACCCTCGCCTTCACCGAGACATACCCGAAGGATCTGTTCGCCCTGATCGTCGGCCTGAACCGGTGGGTACTGCGGGTCTCCGCTTACGCCGCCCTGATGACCGACGTATACCCGCCGTTCCGGCTCGACCTGGGCGGCACCGAACCGGACGGACCGGAGGAGCTGTCATGACCACCTTTGTGGTGGGGGCGTTCCTGATCGTGCACGGGCTGCTGCACCCCGGCGTGTGGACAGCACCCCAACAGCCCGACCAGCCGTCCCCGTTCGACCCCGGACACTCCTGGGCGCTGACCGCCGCCCACGTCTCCGCCACCTTGGCCAGAGCCACGGCGCTGGCCATCGCCTGGTACACCGCCCTGGTGTACGCCGTCGCCGGCGCCGGGGTGCTCGCGGGCAGCGACTGGTGGCCCACGGCCGCGCTGGTCGCGGCGGCGAGTGGGCTGGTGCTCAAGGCGTTCTGGTTCGACCCGTGGCTCAGCGTCGGCGTACTGCTGGACGTGGGCGTCATCGCAGCGGTGGCATCCGCCTGGCCCGGCTCCCTCTACTGAGCTGCTGCCGCCACCGGCTGCGCGACCGACAACAGGAACCGACCCACATGGGAACGCCAAGGTCCCGCTCTCGCGCCCGCCATCAGGACCGACACCGGTCCACGGACTCCCGGCAGCCCTGTGACCAGCAACGCACGATGAACACACGGCCTGTCTATGCCGCCTTCAGTGCTTCGAGCAGGGGCCCTCGCGCCGCTGCGGAGTGCTGAGTTGCGGCAGATCCGTCCGGCGAAGCGCAGCAGCAGGCCACTGAAAGCGATCGTCGACCCCAGCGACAGCAACCTGCCACAGTGGGGCGACACCCATGGCGATGCGCATCGGCATCAATACCGGCGCGCACGGCGACAGTATGGACAGCCAGGTCACCAGCCCGCTGTCCGGGCTGAAGGGCACCTGCGAGACGCCGACCACCCAGGCCAGGAACAACGGTGCGGCACCGACATCATGAGCCCGCCGACGTCCTCCTGGCGGGACACCGTGGTCCCAGCGCCGCGAACACCAGCGCGTAGAGGGCGAATCCAGACACGTGCCACCCCAGCACCCAGGCGACGGTGCCGATCGAGGGGCTGATCATGCCGGTGGCCAGGCCGACGCCGAGTACGGCCGGGACGACGAGCTGCTGCAGCCTGGTGCCCCGATGCCGGCCACCTTGCCCGCCTTCACCTGCCCGACCCCCTGAAGGGTGGTCGGCAACGGTGCCCGCGGTGGTCTTCTGTCCGAGCCGGGCGGCGGTGACCTCAAGCATCGGCGTCGTCGAGGTGTCCAGGAGGATCAGAAAGGCCTTGCCGCGCGCCCTCGGCGTACTTCGCCCCAGCACCTTGCTCATCACGTCCACGGCCATCGGGTCCAAACCCGAGAAGGGATCGTCCAGCACCAGGATCTCCGGGTGGTGTACCAGCCCGCCACGAACTGCACCCGCTGCTGGTCGCCCAGGCTCAGCCTCTGCACTTCGTCGCCGACCCGGCCGTCCACGCCGAGCCTTCCGGTCCACTCTCTCGTGGTCCTCGCCGCGTCGGTGCGGCTCAGCCCATGCAGCCTGGCCAGGTATTCCAACTGCTCGCCGACCCTCATCCGCGGATACAGCCCGCGCTCCTCCGGCATGTGCCCGATGCGGCTGCGGGTCTTCAGGGTGACCGGTGACCCGTCCCGGCGCACCTCCCCCGCTTCCGCCGCCAGCACGCCCGGCGCGATCCGCGTGGTGGTGGTCCTGCCCGCGCCATTGCTGCCGACGAAACCGAAGATCTCCCGCTCCCCGGCGTGAAATGATCACCATGTGGACAGCTCGGTCATCTCGCACCAACGAGGTGGCGCCTACCGGTCTTCGAGGTCGAGCAGGTCGGAGACGAGTGCGCCGAAGGCGCCCACCTGTTCGGACCGCGGACCGGACGACCGCGCACCGGACTCGGCCATCCAGCCTGTGGCGAGGGCTCCTGCCGCGTGCACCGCCCGCCCCAGGGGAGCCGTCGGCTGCATCGCACGGCCTGAGGCGTTTCAGCCGACGGCCAGATCAGGGCGCACCAGGGTCCCCGACGTCCCGTGGACGATCTCGTACGCGGCATCCAGCGCGCCGATCGCGGCCAGGGCACCGGTGCGTTCGACGAAACGGGCGGCGGCTTCCGTCTTGGGGCCCATGGAGCCGTCGGGGAAGCCGCCTTGACGCAGGTCGGCGGGGGTGGCGTCGAGGACGGGCTTGGGGTCGGGGGTGCCGTAGCCGTCGTAGACGCACGGCACGTCGGTGAGGATGAGCAGGAAGTCGGCCTTGAGGTCCTCGGCGAGCAGGGCGGCGGTGAGGTCCTTGTCGACGACCGCCTCGACGCCCCTCAGCGCGCCGGTGTCGTTGTCGGCGGTGACGGGGATGCCTCCGCCGCCGGCGCAGATGACCAGGGTGCCTCCGGCCAGGAGCTCGTGGATGGTGTCCGTCTCCAGGATCCGCTCGGGTGTGGGTGAGGGGACGACGCGGCCCGCGAGCACGTCGGGTGGCTCCTGGCCTCAGCCGATGGGCGCGGCCGCGGCCGGGTCCCTCTGCGCGTCGGCGGCCCGGCCCAGCTTCAGCAAGGACTCCTCGGCCGGATCCGGCACCTCGCGGCTGCTGCCGGACGGTGACGGGGCGCCGCCGGTAGACGGCGGCGGGAGCGGCACGTGGACGCAGGAGGACTTGCCGGACTCCAGTTCGCCGTTGATCGCGGTGATGCAGAACTCGAAGTTCCAGTTGCCCGGGAACAGGAAGGCGATCTGGTGCTCGGGGCCGTCCGTGACGTACGGGCCCTGCGTGTTCGAGCCTTCGGGCGCGTTCACGCTGCGCACCCACACCCGGTACCCGGCCGCCTCCGGGGACCCCTTCCAGTTCAGCTGGACGGTGGTGGCGTCGATGGACTTGACCGTGACGTCCGTCGGGACGGGGGGTGTCCCCGCACCGATGGTCACGGACCGGGCCGTGCCGGGGAAGCCGCCGCCAGCCCGGTTCCAGGTCGCGACCGCGACGAGGTAGTGGTGGCCCGGCACGAGTCCGTCGAGGTGCGCGGACGTTCCCTTGACGCCCGTGCTGCCGATGAACGACCCGGGCACGTCCCTGTCCCAGGTGATGATCTGGTACCGGTCGATGCTGTCGGTGTACGGGCCCTTCGCCGCGTCCCAGGACACGTCCACGCCCGTCGCGGTCGCCCGCGTGACGATGTTCCCGGGCGCGGCGGCCGTCTCGGGGTGCGAGGTGGCGCCGGCCATCTTCCAGGCCGAGGTGCCGTCGGTGTAGTTGTAGGCGCGGACCTGGTACTCCCAGGTCCAGCCGTCCTGGGTCCAGGTGGTGTCGAAGCGGTTGGACGGGACGATGGCCCGGTTCCAGTCGGAGGCGCCCACGACCCGGTAGAGGACCTCGTACCCGCGGGCGCCGAACACCGGGTTCCAGGTCACCTTGATCCCGCTGGGGACGGACTCCGCCTTGAGTCCCGACACCGGGGAGATCGGCCGCGCGGGGAACGCAGGGATGTGGTCCGGGGTCGACTGCCCGATCCCGAACTCCTCGTTGAGGGTGCGCGCGTAGGCGTAGGCGATCTGGTACTCACCCGTGAGGTTGGGGTGCAGGCCGTCGTAGCCGGCGGGGCATCCGGTCGTTCTGCAGCCGTAGGCCCTTTCCCAGTCGACCAGTTCCACCGGGGAGTTGGAGGTGCTCCAGGTCGGGACGGCGTCCTTGAGCAGGGCGTTGTACTGGTTGGTCTTGTCGACCAGGTCCTGGCGGCCGTCGATGAAGAGGCGGTGCGGGACGTTCGCCACGGCCATCTTGACGTCCGGTTTCGCGGCGCGGGCCCGGTCGACGAGGGCTTTCATGCTGTCCAGCGTCCCCTTCGCGTCGCTCACGAACCAGCCCATGTCGTTGAAGCCGAGGCCGAAGAGGATCAGGTCGGGTTCGTACTGCGCGACCATCGGCCCGATCAGGTCCTTGTCCTGGGCGGCCTGGCGGCCCCACACGGCGAAGTGGTCGCTGTCGAAGCCGGGCGCGATGTCCTGGTGGTAGGCGCCGGAGACGGGCGGGTTCGCCACCGAGGGGTTCTCGGGCGGTTCGTTCTGGAGCCGGGGCGGAGCGGGCGGGCCGGTCGGGTCGGGCTGCTTGGTGCCACGGTAGGGGCCGACGAAGTCGACGGGCACGTGCTGGTCCTTGAACCACTGCCACAACCGGTACCGCCAGGTCCAGTCGCCCTCCATCCCCTCGCTCATGGAGTCCCCGACCACCATCACCTTCAACGGCGGGTTCGTGGTGGGGTTCCCGCCCGCGCCCGGCGTGTCGTCGATGCCGCTGTCGTCGACCACCAGGTCGGCGGGGTTCACCACGACGTCGGCGGGGGCGACGATGTCGCCGGAGTCCCACAGGGCGGCCAACTGGGCCACGTAGCCCAGGGTCATGGCCCTGTAGCCGTCGTCGTTGGGCACTCCGTCGGCGTCCTGGGTGGTGTCCACGAAGCCGGCGTCGTGGGGGAAGGCGATCGGGACCTGCCGTACCGGCTGGCCCGCCCGGAGCGCGGAGGCGATGACCGCGCTCGACCGCGCGAGGTAGGAGGAGGCCCCGGTGTACATCTTGTCCCGGACGGCCGGCGTCCTGGACGGGACCGGATCGCCGACCAGCACCATCGTGCGGGGCAGGACGAAGTGGATCTGTTCGAGCAGGACGCGCAGTCGGTCCGCCTCCTGGGAGGCCGTCAGGTCTTCGTCGTCGGTGAGGTCGTTGGCGACGTCGAGCTGGAGCAGCACGACGTTGGGTCTGTAGGTGCGCAGGTCACCGACGAGGTGCTGGCGCAGCTGGTCGATGTTCTGGCCGGGGAACGCCTCCTCCTCGTTGTCGTCGTCCGTGACGCTCCCTCTGCCGACGGGGCCCACGTAGTCGAAGCTGGTCGTGCCGGCGTCCGCCGTACTCGCCAGGCTGCTCCTCTGGTCGAGGTACTCCTGGCATCCCGTCCCGTACCTGTGTATGAGGCATTCGCGCGCCGGGCCGCGCATGCCGCCGTACCTGTAGGGGATCGTCCGCCCGTTGCCGCCGTCGATCGCGAAGCCGCCGGTCGCCAGCGGGCTGTACTCCGCCACGCTGCTCGTCGGCGCGGGTGCGGGGCGGACCCAGACCGGCTGGTGGTCGGAGCCGCCCAGGCTGGGCTGCGCGCTCACCCTGTAGCTGCCGCGGTCCGAGGTCGTCCCGCGTAGTCCAGTTCCCGGCCGCTTCGGTGGGTGGGCTGTCCGCTGTTCAGGACCCGGGGAGCCAGGCCGTTCGGTGTGGTGATGATCGGCCAGTCCTCGCGCTGGGTCAGACCCCTGCCGTCCTCGGTCTCGGGCCTGACGTTGAAGTCCGCGCCCACCGTCCAGTCGTAGCGTCGGCCCTCCGGTTCAAGGGCTTCGACGCGGTCACCGATGGCGTCCAGCATGTGCACCGCGTCGTCGCCGCCGCCGGACAGCGCGTGATAGCTGAAGTACCAGTCGTCCCCCTGGCGGATACCGAGGGAGGGCCGGTTGCGCCCGCTGCTGTGGTCGGCTTCCACCACCGTGGCGTCGGTGATCTGGCTTTGCGACATCACGATCGTGTTCACCCGGCCGCCCGAGTCATCGGGATCATCGGGATTGTTGGTCTGCAGGAAGAGCAGGTACCACCTCGAGGGCCGCATGCTGGAGCGCCACTCGACATAGGTGACGAGGCGGTTGCCCTCCGTGCCCCGAGGGTTGGGCAGCTGTGCCGAGTTGTCCGGCGTTCCGGCTCCCACTTCCTGGAGCATGACGACCTGGGGGTACCTGGCTTCCCTGAGGATCGACGGCATGTAGTCGGTCCACAGGTTCACCCCCTCGGTGGTCGCTCCCTGCATGTTCCAGGTGAGGAAGGGGGTCTCGTTCGGAGGGAGCGCATGGGCCGGGGCGGCGGCCAGGACGGTGAACGGCACCACCACAAGCGCGAGCAACAGTGCCTGGACCGTGCCGAGGACGAGGGATGCGACGCGCGGTCCGCCGGACCGTGCCCGGGCGGACCTCCTTGTCCCCGATCGTCTGCGGGCCAGGCCCGGCGGGCGGGGCGCGATCTGTAAGACCATCGACTGGATTCGTCTTCCATCCGACTTGATCATGACAAACGCGAAGGTATCCCATATCCGTCGAACTGCCGCTTCCGGAGCCGGTTTTCAGACGCCGGGACTCGTCGGCCGACACACTTCGATGCCGGCCGCCGCCAAGCCGTCGACGGGGCAAGGGCTGCGGGAGTCCGTCAGACGCGGATCCAGCAGTAGAGGCGATGCCCTCGCTCGACCGCCCGGCCCGTCAGGCCGACGGCCCGCTCGAGGAACTCCGCGAGGCCGTCCGGGTCCGGCGGTACGGGGAACACGTCCGACGCGGCCCACGCCCGGGCGACGTCGTGCAGCGAACCGTGATCAGCGGCAGCGAGCGCGTCACGCAGGGCGTCCGTCAGCGACAGGCACAACAATTGTCCGTCGTCGGCCGTCGCGATCAGGTGGCCGTGCCTCGGGTCCGCCCGGACGGTCTCGGCCGACCGGCCCGAAAGGATCACTTCCGCCGGGAGCAGGTCGACGGTCGGATCCATGCCGTTGACGTCGAACCCGTCGTAGCCCGTCGCGGTCGATTCGCCGTCCTCGCGCACCACGGCCCGGACCGCGTCGCCATCGTCAGCGGCGGCGAAATAGCCATAGATGACTCCCATGCGGCGATCCTGCCATCCACCCCTGACAACCGCTCTCGGCCGACGCCCGCTCCGGAGGAACCACACCGTCTTCATCCGGTGGGTCAGCGGTGGCGCATGAGGGTGAGGGCGATGACGGCGGAGGCGAGAGGGTGACGGCCGTCGCCCTCGGCCGGGTTCCGGGGCGGCCGCCGTGCGGCGCGAGGGCCACCACGGAGGTCCGGTGGAAGGGCGCACGGTCCGGTCGACCGCGTCCGCCCTCCCACCGGGTCCCGGATCAGCCGAGCTTGGCCGCCTGGGCCTTGATGAGCGCGGCCGGCACGCTGTAGGCGATCGCCTTCTTGCCGTCCTCGGCCAGGGCCGCGAGGCTGAGCGAGTAGTACGTCGCGACGGTGTTGCCGTGACGCGCGACCTCGGCGTGCACGATCAGCGGGGACCCGTCCGCGTCAGCGGTCGCCGCGAACGCCACCGACTCGTCACCGTTCCCGGAGGCCTTCTCCCCCACGACCTTCGAGAACTTCTGCGGATCGTCCCCGCCCGTGGCGGTGAAGCCGCTGCCGCAGCCCTTGATCGCCTCGGAGACCGACGACATGGTCTCCTTCGCGCCGTCCCCCTCGTACGAGGAGAGCGAGACGAGGGTCGTCGTCGAACCGAGTGCGTCGGTGACGGAGTCCAGCGCCTTCTCGAGCTCCTCCGGCGACATGTCCTCCATGTTCTTGGTGGGGGACGCCGCCGCCTTGGCCGCCGGGTCCTCATGGGCCGTGCGGTTCACGTAGGAGGCCGAGTCGCCCGGCGCGAAGCCGGTGAGGACGTACGCGAGAGGCGCGCACTTCTCGTCGACGACCTTGACGTCCTCCTTGGCGGCGGCGAACGTCTCGGCCTTGCCGAGCGGAGCGACCTTGAAGCCCTTGACGTCGGCCGTCGTGACGATCAGTTTGCCCAGCTCGCTGTCGCTGAGGGGCTTCGCGGCGGCGGCCGAGTCCTTGCCGCCCTTGCCGCTGTCCTTGCCGTCGGAACCCGACCCGGACCCGCTGTCGGAACAGCCGGTGACCAGGGCCAGGGAGAGGACGGACACAACCGCTGCGGCTCCGGTACGAGGCCGCGCGAATCTCTTCATTATTTCGAAAATTCCTTCGACTATGGGGAGTTGCAGGGGAAGTCTGAGGTCAAGGTCAAAGGATCGTCAAGTCGATTCGTCCGGAGCGGCACGTTGGGCCCGGCGTTCGGCAACTCCTCATCCGTTTCCGCCCGTTCAGACGTGGTTTGACGTGCCGTCATCAGCCGTTGCCGCGGGTTGAACCTCACGCGAGGTGAGGATGCATCGTGGATCCATGACCGCATCTGCAACCTGGAAAGTGGGCCGGCTCGCGGAGGCCAGCGGGCTGACCGTGCGCACGCTGCACCACTGGGACACCATCGGCCTGCTCAGCCCCTCCCGGCGCACCACGGGAGGTCACAGGGAGTACACCGAGGACGACCTCGTCCGTCTCTATCAAGTGCTGGCGCTGCGCGATCTGGGTCTCTCCCTGGACAGCATCGCCGTCTGCCTCGACGCCGGGGTGGATCCGATACGACTGGTCCGCGACCATCTGACCGGCGTGGAGGCGTCCATCGCCGCGCTCGGCGTGCTGCGGGAGCGGCTCGCGCTGCTCGAAGCCGCACTGGCCTCGGGCCGAGAGCCAGGTGCCACGGCTCTGTTCGACGCGCTGGAGGCGATCGGTGGCACCGGCCAGGAGGGCGAGCACGCGCTGGGCCGTCATCTGGATGCCGACCAGATGCAGACCCTGCGGACACGTGCCGGGGCCCTCGGACCTTCGATGCGTTATCTGCTGGAGGTCGAGTGGCCGGAGTTGTACCGCAGGGCCGAGCGGCTCCGGACGGCCGGGACCCCTGCCACCGATCGAAGAGTGCGTCGGCTGGCCGCTCGCATGGACGAACTCAGCACGCTGTTCACCGGCGGCGACACCGGCATCTCCGCCGGAGTGCGGGCCGCATGGCACGACGATCCGGTCGCCCTGTCGGGAGACCCCGACGCTCCGGCCGACGACTGGCGTGAGCTGGCCGGGTACCTGGACCGCGCTCGCCGCGGCACCGCATGACCCGCGCCCACCGAGATCGCCGATGTCATCCCCCTGAACGCGGTAGCGTCCTCGGCATGCTGGACGGTCCTGATGTGTCGACGGCGCTGCGCGGCGGAGTGCGCACCCGCTTCCAGGCGTGGGAGTTCGTGCGCTGGTACGCCGATGCGTGGATGGACCGTCCGCTACGGCCGGAGGACGGCTGCACGACGGAGGAACTGGCGGACGCGGAGGACGATCTGGGCTTCGAGCTGCCGGCGGCGTTGAGCGAGGGGTACGCGCTGTTCGGCCGCCGGGACGACCTGACCCGGCAGCAGGACCCTCTGGTCCGGCCCGCGGGCCTATACGTCGATGACGCCTCGGACGGCATCCTGGTCTTCCGCCGCGAGAACCAGGACTGCGCCTCCTGGGGAATTCCGCTCGCCCGGATCGGGCAGGGCGACCCACCGGTGGTGGTCGAATCGCACCAGGGCTGGATCCCCTTCCTCGACCGGATGTCCCTGGCCTGGGTCGAACTGGTGCTGAGCGAATCGCTCTTCGGGACGGACAGCCGCTACGACGCCTGCGAGCTGCCCGACGCGTCGATGCCGAATCTCCACGCCCGCTATGCCCGGGTGGACCTGCCCGACCTCCCGATGTGGGCGAGCGAGGACGACTCGCCGGTGCGCTGGTACGCGGCCCCCGGCAGACTGGTACGCCGTGACGGACTTCAGGACCAGTCCTGGGTCCACGCGCGCGGGCACACGTTTTCCGATCTTGAGACCATCCGTGAAGAGCTGCCGGGCCCCTGGGTCGGATGAAACCGCGCCCACCACCGGCAGGAGCGCGTTCGTCACGCGGGATCGTACGGCGTGCGCGCTTGCGGGCAGCGGCAGAGACAGCCGAGGAGTTCGTCGAACAGGTTCCGCGAGATGGCGGTGCGGCGCTCGGCCGGTGTCCCGCTGGTGGTCGTGGCGGGCGTGTGGTCCGGCGGTTCCATGACACTTCTGCCGGGTAGGGCGCCCTCGGGCGGGGGAGCGAGTGGCGGGGGCGTCGTATGGGGCGGGTGGACCGGACGTGGTCCTGGCGGGTGGTCGGCGGTCTCGCCGTGCTGTGGCTGGTGGGGAGCCTGGGCGTGGTCTGGCTGCTGTTCGGCGCCCGACTGGTCGCACTGACCGGCATCGCCGGGCCGACCGGCACTTTCGTGGTCACCGACTGCTTCGAGGGGCTGGAGGACACCGACACCCATTGCCGGGGCCGGTACACGCCGTCCTCCGCGTCTACGGCCGCCGGTGCGGAGGCGTCACGGCCGATGCTGCTCCGCTCCGCCTCCGACGACTTCCGGCCGGGCACCCGACGCGAGGTCCGGCTCGTCGGTGACGTGGTCTTCGAACCCTCGCCGCTCGACGCCGCCGAATACGTCACCTTCGCCGGCTGGACGGCCGTCACCCTGGGTCTGCCCGGCCACTGGCTGCTCGCCTCCTCCCGTCGAGGGCGCTTCCTCAACGGCGAGAACTACGTCTTCGTCTGGCTCGCCTCTCTGTTCGGCGCCATCGCCCTCGGCATCATCGCCCTCCCGGTGGCCTGGCTCCTGGTGACCGTCCGGGGGTAGGAGAAGCCACGGGCTCGCCCAGGGCGACATGGACCGGGCCCTAGTCCTCGCCGAACTCCTCGGCGAGGAACTCCACTTCGCTCGGTCCGATGATGGTCAGCCATTGCAACGCGCAGCGGTTGGTGTGGTGTTGCAGGAGGTGGCGGGCCTCGTCCGGCCACGGGCCGTACTGGGGCAGTTCCCGCACGACGACCTCGTCCACGAAGTCGGCGTCCGGGTCGGCGATGTCGACCCTGGCGTGCACGATGCCCACAAGTCGCAGTGTCGCACTGGCATTCTCCGAGCTCAGCTCGATGACAGCCTCGCTGGGTCGCAGATCGCCCCGAAGGACGATCGACGTCAACCAGCAGAACTGGCCGCGCAGTTGCTCAAGGCTCACGGCTGCACACTATCCCGGGCGATTCCCGACAGGGCCGTTCCGTCGGACCGGGGTCGGCTTTCCCGGACCGCACAGGGCCAGTTCCGGGGTTCTGCATCACTCCCGGTGCCGGAGCCCCACAGGGTCACCACCGCCGTGACGCATGAATGGTCATGGCAGCGACCGTTCCCGGGCGTCGTCGGCCGGCCACACCCCGTGGCGCTCGCGAACGGTCCTCCACGGCCCGAACCGCTCCGGCGGATCACCGCGTTCCCCCGCCCCGCACCACGAGAACGAGCAGGTCAGGCGCCCGTCACACGGTCACCGGAAAGTTCCTGGCCGACGGCGGAATCAGCGGCCGCGACGCGAGGTTGTGATTGCCATGGCGACTCTTGGACTCATCGGCAGTGGAAACATCGGCGGCACGCTGGCCCGGCTGGCGGTGGACGCCGGCCTGGACGTGGTGCTCAGCAATTCGCGCGGCCCCGAGACCCTCGGCGACCTGGTCTCCGACCTCGGCCCGCGGGCCCGCGCGGCGACCCCCGCGGAGGCCGGCGCGGCGGGTGACTGGGTGGTGGTGACCGTACCGCTCAAGGCGTTCGACCAGATCCCGGTGGCTCCGTTGTCCGGGAAGACGGTCATCGACACCGGCAACTACTACCCGCAGCGGGACGGCGAGATCCCCGCGCTGAAGGACGGCTCCACCACGGAGAGCCAACTGCTCCAGGGCCACCTGCCGGACGCGCATGTGGTGAAGGGGTTCAACAACATCTTCTTCCGCCACCTGGGCGCGCTGGCCCGCCCGAAGGGAGCACCCGACCGCACCACGCTGCCCATCGCGGGCGACGACCCGGCCGCGGTGGCACACGCCGCCGAACTGCTCGACCTGCTCGGCTTCGACGCGCTGGCGTACGGCGGCCTCGCCGACAGCTGGCGCTCGCAGCCCGGCACCCCGGTGTACGGACTGCCGTACGCGGGCGACGCCGCCGACTTCATGAACGCCGAGGCCACCCCGGCCGGAGCCGACGTCGTCCGTGCCCGGCTCGAGGCCGCCACCCGCTGACACCCGCGTCACCCGCTGACACCCGCCTCCGCCGCGCCGAAGTCGGCCGACCCGAGCCGAAGGACGAGGGGGTCATCGGTCTCCGGGAGTAGGTCCTGCGCCTCAGGCGCGTCCCGTGCCTGCCTGGCTAGGGTCGGTCCTCATGGAGACCACGGAAATCGTTCGCCGCCGGACGGCGGAACGCGTGCGCGACACCCTGGAGCGGCTCGCCACCGAGCGGGACGTATGGATGTCGACGGCTCACCCCGATCGCGGGCCGCACCAGGTGCCGCTGTGGTTCTTGTGGGACGGGCGCGCGGTGTGGACGTGCACCGGCGCCGCTTCCGTGACGGCGCGGAACGTCCGCGAGGAGCCGCGTGTACGCCTGTCGCTGCCGGACACCTTCGACGTGGTGCTCCTCCAGGGGGAGGCGGAGTGCTTCCCGGACCAGGAGGTGCCCGAAGGCGCGGCGGAGGCGTTCACCGCCAAGTTCGGGTGGGATCCGCGCGCGGAAGAGGGGTCCTTTCTGTACATACGCGTGGTCCCGAGGACCGTGCGCGCCTGGCACGGCGAGCCGGAACTGCGCGGGAGGGTCGTCATGCGCGACGGGACGTGGCTCGGATAGCGGCCACCCCCGCGGGTGGGGCGACCGGGAGGAAGCCTCCGGGATCACGGGCATCACTATTGGACCGAAGCGGTCGGACTCCCGTCCGCCCGCTTCGGTCCGTTCGCGGCGCGTGCCGTGGAACGGCTGCCGGAAGGCGGCGCCGAAGCCCTTCGGGGCGCCCTCAGTCGGGCTGGAAGAACGCGAGCACCTTCTGGGCGGCGTCCGGCGACGCCAGCAGGTCGTGCATGCGCGCGGACATCCGGGCGGCGGCGCCGGCGCGTTCGAACATCTCGCGTTCGTATTCTTTGACGGCGGCGGGAAAGTCGTCCGGGTGCGCGGCCAGCGCGAGACCGAGCAGGGCACCGTCGAGCAGCGCCATGTTGGCGCCCTCCCCCACCGGGGGCATCAGGTGCGCGGCATCGCCGACCAGCGTGACGTCAGGCGCCGACGGCCAGGTCAGGCCGACCGGGAGGGTGGTGATCGACCGCGGCACGATCGTGTCGTCGCAAGCCTCGATCAGCGCGGTGAACCGTGAGTCCCAGCCGGGGAGCAGCTCGATCAGCCGCGCCCGGGCGGCGGCCGGGTCGTCGAACGGGATCCCGCTGGTGGCGAACCAGTCCTCGGCGGTGTTGTAGAAGCTGATGCCGATGCGGACGCGGCCGTCGCCGTTGCGCTGCGCGGCCAGGGATATCCCGTTGCCGAGCGCCCAGTAGGTGCCGCGCCCGACCATCGCCGCGAGGTCGGGGTGCGTGCGGTCGATGTCGGGGATGCCGACCTCGACGACGTTGTGGCCCATGTGCACCGGGCGGGCGTCGGTGAGCAGCGGGCGGACCCGGGACCGCGCGCCGTCCGCGCCGACCAGCAGGTCGTACGGCGCGCTGCCGCCGTCGGCGAAGTGCAGTCGGCCGTCGTCGGCGGACCGGAACGCGTGCCCCCAGCGCACGGTGCCTTCGGGAAGGGAGTCCAGCAGCAGGTCGCGCAGGTCGGCGCGGTCGACCTCGGGTCGCAGGAGCGGGGCGTCGTCGGGCGTGTCCTCCTGGAGCAGCAGGGTGCCGTCCGGTTCGAGGAGGCGCATGTCCTGGCCTTCACCGCGGGCGATCTCGTAGAACCCGTCGATCAGACCGGCCTCGCGCAGCGCCCGTTGGCCGGAGTGGATGTCGAGCATGCCGCCCTGACCGCGCGCGCCTCGTGACGACTCACGTTCGTACACGACGGAATCCATGCCGTTCACGTGCAGCACGCGGGCGAGCGCCAGGCCGCCGAGGCCGGCTCCGACGATGGCTATGGTCATGGTTGCCCCTCCTCGATACACCGTATCTTTCGATACACTGTATCGCTCGATGCGTTGTATCGTTGGCGGCATGTTGGTGTGGGAGAGACCGGAGCCACCGAATCGGCCCGTGCCGGCCTCGTTGAGCCGGGAACGGATCGTGCGGGCGGCGATCGATCTGGCCGACGCGGACGGCCTGGAGGCCGTGTCGCTGCGCAAGGTCGCCACCGCGCTGGACGTCCGTCCGATGCGGCTGTACGGCTACATCGCCGGCAAGGAGGAACTGCTCGACCTCATGGTCGACGCCGCCTACGCCGAGATCCGGGCGACCGGAGACGGCTGGCGGGAGGCTCTCCGGTCCCATGCCGAAGCCACCCGTCGCGCCGCTCACGAACACGAATGGCTCGCCGACCTCCTGGGTGGCCGACCCCAGCTCGGGCCGCACTCCCTGGCCAGCGGGGAGACCGTGCTGGCCGCGCTGGGCGACGTCGACGTGGACTCCGTCATGCCGATGGTCGCCGCGGTCAAGGCGTACGTGATCGGCGCGGTGCGTCGGGAGATCGCCGAGCGGCGTGCCGAACGGGCCACCGGGATGGACGAGAAGCACTGGCAGGCCTCGCTCGGGCCCTATCTGCAGCGGACCCTCGCCACCGGCCGATTCCCCGCGCTGGCCACGGTGGTGCGCGACGCCGCACACCTGGACGCCGACCAGACCTTCCGGACCGGCCTCGACTTCCTGCTCGACGGCATCGAAGCCCGCATCTCGAAGTGACACGCGACTGACGGACCGGACCGGTCAGGGAGCGCCGGGTCGGTGACGCCCGGTGCGTTCCGAAGGACGACCGCCCGCTTCCTCCTCGGCCGGAATCCACACCGTCGCCCCGATGTGACCGGGCACACCCCCAAGTGGCGCGCCCTGCCCTTGATTCCCGGAACGTCACGGCCAGGGCGAACATCCTCAAGGACGGAAAGTCTCGCCCCACGCCGTGTCCGCGCGGCGTTCGACGGAGTCCGAGGAAGCATGACCAGACGTGAATCCGTGCTGCGGCACGGATGGCGGGGGGCCGGAACGGGTCCTGGTCGTCCGCCCCAGGAGCACCGGACGAGGGCGGGGGCCCCGGCGCGCGGCCCGCTGTCCGCGGCACTGGCGATCGGTGTGCTGCTCGCGGCGCTGACCGGGTGCTCGTCCACGGACGACATCCGCTATGCCGAGGACTACGCCCGCCATGAACCCCTGCACGTGCTCGGCTACCCCTCCACCGGCTCACTCGGCGTCACGCAACAGCTCGTCTGGCGGATCGCCGACGATTCCCCCGACCGGCTCGCGGCACTCGCCACGAGTGACAGCAGCGAGGACACCGCACGCAGCACGGCCGACAACTGGATCGAGGCGTTCGGGAAGGGAGCGGGAGGGAAAGTCGCAGCCGACTTCTACGACGAGGGCTCCGAGCGTCAGACCGTCGTCCTGTACTTCCAGGACACCGGGCAGAGGAAGGAGATCAACGTGCGTCTCGACGGGAACGGGGGTGACGACGGCTGGCACGTCCTGATGGACGAGCCGTCCATGAAGGAAGCCACGGTGGAGCCGGCCTGGGCGCCTCGGACCCCGGGCGGCTCGAGGTCGTCCCACATCCGCTGACCCTTCCCCGTACGGCCGCGGCGCCCTCGCACCCGTGTCGCGCGTGCCGTCCGCATCCGTGTCGCGCGTGCCGTCGCGGCCCGCCCGGCGCGCTCGCGGAACCGGTCGCCCCCGGTCACATGGGTTCCATCACATTCCCCGGAAAGCGCGGATCGCCTGGACGTAGGCTTCGCTCAGCACGGGCGCAGCGGGGGACGGAGCACATGACGGCTGAGACGGCGCACAGGTGGGGGTCGGCCCTCGATTCGGTCGTGGTGTACGCGCAGGGCGCGGTCTGCCGCCGTTTGGCGCGGGGCAGCGTGCCGCCGGACGGCCGCGTCCGGGTGACGGGACTGCCGCGCTCGCTGGACCCCGGGTCGTTGCGGGCTCGTGTCACGGGCGCCTCCGGGCTGCGCGTCATCGAGGTACGGGTGGAAACCGAGGCCGAACCGCTCGACGCCGCCGTGCCCGACACCTTGCGGGGCGAGGTGGAGCGGTTGCGCGAGGAGCACGCGGCGGCGCAGGGACGCCGGGACCGGCAGTTGGGTCTGATCGAGGAGGTCGGGGCCCTACGGCCGGTCGCGCCGCCCCGCGGTCCGGACGCCCCGCACCGCCGCACCCCGGTCGACGCGTGGCTGGAGCTCGCCGAGTTCGTCGACGAGCGGCTGACCGGGCTGCACACCCGTCTCGTCGAACTGGAGGAGGCTCTGGGCGACGTGGAGCACAGGCTCCGTCTGGCCACCGACCGGCTCGCTCGCGCCTCCACCGACACGCCGGACACGCAGGTGGAGACCACGGTCTCGGCGGTCGTGACCTTCGACGGCACCGGTGACGCGGAAGTGGAGCTGGAGTACGGGGTTCCGGGCGCGGTATGGGTGCCGGCCTACCGTCTCACCCACCATCAGGGCGACAGCAGCGGCCGTCTGGTGCTGCGCGCCTCCGTCGCCCAGCGCACCGGCGAGGACTGGACCGGCGTACGGATCGCTCTGGCCACCGCCGACCTGCGTCGCCGCACCGACCTGCCCAGGCTGCGCTCCCTGCGGATCGGACGCCGCCAGCCCTCCCCCGCGCCTTCCGGCTGGCGCGAGCCGCCGACGGGGTTGGCCGATCTGTTCGCCGGGTACGACGGAGCGGGCCCCCGCCCCGCCACGGCCACCGCTCCCCTGCCCGTCGGGGGCGGCACCGTCGCCGCGGCGGGCGGCTTCGCGTCCGCTCCCGTTCCGCCACCGCAGCCGGTGCCGCCGGGGTACGGCCAGCCGCTCGCCGGGGCGTCGCCGACCCTTCTGGGTCACGGCCGGCCGTTCGCCGGAGGGTCACCGGCGGCTCAGGGCCAGGGCCGGCCGTTCACCGCGGCGCCGTCGGCACCTCAGGGGTACGGCGCGCCGTCCCCTTCCTTCTCTCCCGACAGCGCGTACCCGGAGGTCTTCGACAGCGGCGTGGGGGACTTCACGCCGCCGGCCCCGTCCCGACCGGCGAGCGCGGTCCCGTCCCGACCGGGGAGCAGGTCGCGTACAGGCGCGGCCTGGCCGGAGGCCCCCGCCGCCTCCGCCGCCGCGCCGCCTCCCTCGGCGCCCGCCGCCCCCGACCGGGATGCACCACAGCCGCCGTCGGCGGCGCCCGGTCCGCCGCAGCCGAGCGGTGCCGAACTCGACTACGCCGTCCTCGTCCTGTGCGGTCCCGACGGGCAGGGCGGTCGCCGAGGGAGGCTGTTCCCCGACTCCTCCTTCGATCCGGTGGCGGCCGAGCACCGCCGCCGCGCCGAAACGGTGGCCACGCTGCCGCTGCCCGGACACGCCGTACGGCCCCGCGAATCGGCCGGTTCCTTCGACCACCGCTTCGACGCCGTCGCCCGCGCCGACATCCCCTCAGACGGCACCTGGCACACCGTCACCGTCGGCGAGATCCCGGTCGGTCTGCGCACCGACTACCTCTGCGTGCCGTCCGTGGAGCAGACCGTGTACGCGACGCTGGTGCTCTCCAACTCCACCGACCAGGCGCTGCTGGCCGGCCCGATGGAGGTGAGCGTCGGCGACGACTTCCTGCTGACGACCGCGCTGCCCACGCTCGCCCCCGGCGGGGTGCGCCGGGTGGGGCTCGGGCCGGCCGAGGGCGTCCGGGTGACCCGCCGCACGAACCTGCACGAGTCGACGTCGGGGATGCGCGGCACCACCACCGTGCTCGACCACCGGATCCATGTGGAGCTGACCAACCGGCTCGCCGGGCCCGTCACCGTCGAGGTCCGCGAGCGGGTCCCGGTCACCTCCGACGCGGACATCCGGATCGAGGAACGGGCCGACTGGGCCACGCCCCGGGACGAGGCGGAAGGGGAACACCACGCGCCCGGCACCCGCCTCTGGCGGGTGGACCTGCCCGCCGGCGCCACCACCGCCCTAGACGGCGGCTACGAGATCCGCATCCCGTCCGCCAAGGCCCTGGCCGGCGGCAACCGCAGGAGCTGACCCACCCCATGTCCACGGCACCGGAACCGATCCCCCTCCCCGTCACCGCGGTCACCTGCCTGGAGGACCGCGCCCATGTCGAGCGCACCACCGCGCTCGACCTCGAGGCCGGAGTCCAGCGGCTGCGTCTGGGGCCCGTCAGCGCGCTGGTCGTCGACCGTACGCTCCACGCCGAGCTGACGGCCGAACACCCGGCGACCGTGCTCGACGTGCGGATCGTCCGCAGTTGGACTCCGCGCGGACCCCGGCCCGGCGACGACGACTCCGCCCTGCGCCACCGCGTGCACGCTCTCGAAGAGGAGCTGCTCGCCCTGGGCCGGAAGCGCGACCGGCTCCAGGCCCGCCTCGACGCACTCGGCCGTCTCGCCGCCGATCTGCTGCGGGAGATCGGCGAGGGCGCCGGCTCCGGCGAGACGGAAGGACCCCGCTGGGCCCTCGAACTGGACCGTGTGGACGACGATCGCGACTCCTACGGCGAGCAACTGCGCGCCCTGGAAGCCCGTCTGGCCTCCCTCACCACCGAACTCGTCAGGGCCCGACAGGCCATGAACCTCGCCGAGCAGGAGCCCGCCGAGCAGACCGGCGTCGTCGAACTGACGGTGGAGGCCTCGGTCGCCGGGCCGGCCGAACTGCGCTTGAGCCACCTCACCGCGTGCGCGCTGTGGCGGCCCTCCTACCGGGCCGTGCTCGACGGGGACCGTCTCACGCTGGAGACCGAGGCGACGGTCTGGCAGCGCACCGGCGAGGACTGGTCGGACGTACGGTTGACGCTGTCGACCGCCCGCTCCGCGCTGGCCACCGATCCGCCCCGGCTGAGCGAGGACCGGCTCACGCTCCAGGACCGCTCCTCCGCGGAGCGCCGGACCGTCGACGTCGAGCTGCGCGAGGAGGAGATCGCGGACCTCGGTCCGGCCCCCGTGCTCGGCCTGCCGGGAGTGGACGACGGCGGCGAGGTACGGGTGCTGCACTCCCCCGCACCGGTCGGTGTGCCCGCGGACGGCCGCGCCCACCGCGTGCCGATCTCCTCCTTCACCACGACCGCGAGCAGCGAGTACACCTGCGCACCCGAGCTGTCCCCGCTGGTGACGCACGTGGTGCGGTTCGACAACCTGTCCGGCCACACCCTGCTCGCCGGTCCCGTCGACCTCGTCCTCGGCAGCCGGTTCAGCGGTCGCGGCACCCTGGACTTCACCGCTTCCGGCGCTCCTGCCGAACTCGCCTACGGCAGCCGCGACGACCACCGGGTCACCCGGCACAGCGACGAGACCCGTGACACCGCCGCGATCAGTCAGCGCACCGTGCTCACCCGCACGGTCCGCGTGCACCTGTCCCGGTTCTCCACCCCCGACGAACACGACGAGCGAGTGATCGTCCTCCGCGAACGGATTCCGGTCTCGGAGATCTCTGCGGTGCAGACCCGGCTGCGTGAAGAGGCCTGCTCCCCCGCCCCCGACACCGTCGACGCCGACGGCATCGCCCTCTGGAACCTCGCCCTGCCTCCCAACGGCCGGCGCACCGTCACCCTGGTCTACGAAGTGACGGCGAGCGCCAAAGTCACCGGGCTCTGAGCCTGGTGACGGTTCTCGGGAGCGGCGCTGCCCGGTAGAGCCGCGCGGCACCCGCCCGTATGCCGCGGGCGGCGGCGAGGACGAGGAGGGCGACGACGGCGGCGCGGTCGTGCCGGGCGCGCGATACGGACCTGCGAGCGGTCCGCGCGGATCGTGCAGTTCTCCCACGTCCACAGGCCGCTCAGGGACGGGGCTCCAGCACCTCCAGGGCACCGGTCTCGGTGTCGTAGCTGCGCAGGGTGGTGAGCCGGACCGACAGCGGCGGCGCCGGCAGCAGTTCGGGGACTCGCCGGTCGGCGAAGGCGCCGGCCCGCCGGGAACGGCCGAGGGTGACGTGCGGGCTCCAGTGCGCGGGGTCGTGGAGAGGGTTGAGGGTCTCGGGCGGACTGTCGGAGGCCACCGCGTCCCACACCCGGTCGTGCAGGCCGGCCAGCGCGGAGTCGAGGTCAAGGCCCCAGGCCAGCACCGAGGTCGGCCGCTCGAAGCGGACCACGCCGGTGAATCGCACCGGCAGGGGCAGGGCGGCGGCCGCCTCGGCCAGTTCCCAGCGGATCGGGGCGGTCAGCTCCGGGCAGGAGGCCAGGGTGAGGTGCGGGCTGTTGGTCGGTGAGCGGTGACGCGCCTGACTGGGCAGTCCCGCATCTGCCAGCCGTCGCCAGGCTTCCCGGACCGCGAGGTCCGCCTCCTCGTCCAACAGGACCTCGACCGTACGCACCGACGCAGCTTACCGGCGACGGCCCGCGCTTTCCGCCGCCCGGCGGCCGGCACCCGCTCAGCCGGCCGACGTGTTCTGCGTCGCCTCGCGTGCTTCGGTGAGGGCTCGCTGCCTGAGGTCGCCGCCGAACAGCTGAATCCTGGTGGCGGCCAGGATGTCGTCCCTGACGATGGTCCGCCCGTCCCCGCTGCGGGCGGACGGGGCCCGGAGGGAGTCCTTGGGGAAGGGGGGTGGGGCCGGTTCGCCCGACATCACCAAAGTGGTGGTGCCGAAACGTTTGACCCCGCCCTCGCGGACGACCATGGCCGCGTCCCGGGCGAGGTCCGTCAGGAACACGCTCGCGATTCCGTCCAGGTCGCGGACCATCGCCGGGACGGCCGTCACCCCCTGACTCCGCAGCAGCTCCTTGACCCCGGCCTCGAACCTGTGGGCACCGGCCACAGCACTCGGCTTGCGGGCCCCTCTACGCTCACGAACAGGCACGATGACTCCCTCGGCGTCGTACAGGACACCGGTCCGGCCTCGAAACGTCGGGCTGTGGAGGTACCACTGGCACCCCACCTCGATCTCGACGTTCCGGTCGATCGCCGAGACGAGGTCCCGGGGAATCAGCTTCTTGCGGGCATCCTCCGCCGCTGCTCGCCTCGCGCCGTCGATGATCTCCGTCAGCACTGTCCGCGTCACCGACGCGGCGGCCCAGGCGGCCGACCGAGAGACGTGCATCGGGGTCATGTCCCTGAACACCGCTTTGACGAGAGAAGACTTGAACGGCGAGACACCCATGACCGGGACGGTCCCGGGACCGCTGCACTCAGGGCGTGCGGGCTGTGAGGTCATCAAAAGAAACGCTCCCTGCTGTCGGAGTTGCCACAAGCCCACACTTCACCACACAGAGCCGCTCTCCTCCCCCATCCTGCGTCGAAGCGGCACCCGGTCGAGGGCCTGACGGGCACATCCCGACAGCCGGGCCGATGACCAGCCACTTCCCGCACGCCCTCGTACAGCGTCTCCGGGGCGACGAGGGGAAGGACCTCAGCGAGTGACGCTGTCGCGGATCCTTTCCGCACGAGTCAGATCCGCCGGTGACCGGCGTCGCCCGCCGCCGGGCCGCCCTCCAGCACCGGGCGCCCGCGCAGCCGTACGGCGTCGAGTATGCGTTCGCCCATGGGATCGGAGTCCAGGTGGGGGTGGGCGTCGATCCGGAGGCGGCGTCCGCCATGGGAGACCACGTGGTAGGCGAGCACCTTGCCGCCGAAGAGCTTGGCTCCGTGGATCTGCCGTGAGAGCACGAGACGGTCGATGTCGTCCCAGGTCACGACGAGAGGGCGGCCGTAGGAGGTGTACACGAGACCGCCGGCGTACAGATGCGTGCGGACGAACCCCTTGGGCATTCTCCACAGCATGACCGGCAGCGCGACGATCACCAGGAAGAGCGCCGCGAGCAGGTAGAGCACCAAGGTGCTCGCCAGCTTCTGGAGGCCGGGTATGTCGGTCCCGGTCCTGCCCAGGACCCAGTTCACGCCCCACAGCGCCCCTACGATCACGGCGCCGACGGCCACGACGCCGACCACGATCTCCAGCGGGCTGGTGTTCTTGCGGGTGAAGACGTGGTCGCCCAGGGAGCGCTCGGCCGCGAGGCGGGTGACGCGGACGGACGGGGCGTACCCCTTCATCTGCGCGGCATCGGGGAACCGTTTGATGACGGCGACACCCAGGACCGTGAGGGCCAGACCCGCGAGGAGGACGGTGGCGGCGGACGAGGCCGGGGTGTCGCCGAAGACCAGCACTCCCAGGCCGTACAGCATCGTCGCCAGCCCGCCGAGCACCACCAGCAGCATCAGGCAGCCCAGGTTCAGCAGAGGCCTTTCGGAGTGTTGTTGCGCTTCGTCCGTCATGGCGTCCCCCCGGGGAAATCGTGGATGTCGTGGATGTCGACGCCGAATGTAGCCGTTCTCTGGCGGTCGGCCGGGCTTCCCGCCCCTCGGTGACAATGGCTCCGACACCGCCCACTGCCCGCCCGTCAGGTCTCCACGCGTCACGGACGAAGAACGAAGTTCATCAGGATCTCCGACTCAGGTCATCAGGGGCCGTCCGGGTCCAGGGCGTCGCGGACGGCGGCCAGGATGGCCTCGGTGTCGGCGCCCAGCGCGCGGGCGGATGACGTGAAGTCACGTGCGAGGGTGGCGAGTTGGGAGGCGTGGGGGCGGGTCGGGCCGGCCGGGGGCGCCGCGACCCGGGAGCCCGCCCCGCGGCGGGTGCGGATCAGCTCGGCGGCCTCCAGTTCGCGGTAGGCACGGGCCACGGTGCCTGGCGCGAGGCCGAGATCCGTGGCCAACTGGCGCACGGTCGGCAGCCGGTCACCCTCGACGAGCCGCCCGGTGAGGATCAGCGCGCCGAGCTGGGCGCGGATCTGCGCGTACGGCGGTACCTGACTGGTGGTGTCGACGCGGACGGCGGGCTCATTCATTGTCGGGGAACTCCTCCGCCGCGTCGTCGTCGACGGCCCGGGGAACCACCAAGGTGACCAGGGACCAGGCGACGGTGAACAGGTTCAACAGGGCCAGGGGGTAGAACACCCAGAAGGTGAGCGCGCCCATCGCACCGGCGCAGCCCGTGTCCGTCAGCGAGACGGAGACCATCAGCACGGCGTACAGCTGCTGGCTCGACACCAGCAGACCCCAGGCCCCGGTCACCGCCCACGCGCGGTCGCGCCGCTGCTGTTCCCCGCCCGGTCCGTGGGCGATGCGGCGCAGGGCCCATACGCAGGTGGGAGTGGCTACGGCGAGCGCGCCGAACATCGGGAGGCTGTAGTACAGACCGGGCCAGGGGCCCAGGGAGGCCTGCATCCCGTTGCAGGTGACGACGACGACCTTGCCCGTGCTGAAGATGCGGTCGGGGTCGACGGAGGCCGTGACGGCCGCGATCGCCAGCAGCACGGTGAGCGAGACCCCCTGAAGGGCGATCAGGGGGCCCATGCGCGGTGGAACATGGTCTCTGACCAGGCGCGGGGCGAGACTCGCGGTGCGTACCACGTCCTGGGGTACCAGGGTCAGCGCGTCGGCGAGAAGGACGCCCGCCACCGCGCACAGGCCGAAAGCCGTGATGCAGAACACGACGCGCTGCTCGAACTCGACGTCCCCCAGCGTGGACAGCACCTGTGCGGCGATGACGCCGATGGCCAGACCGGACCAGCGGGCGTAGTGGTCGGCGTGCTCGAGGAAGCGGCGCTGGAACGGGGCGGCGTCGAGCGTGTCGAGCATGGAGAGGTCCCCTCAGGTCATCTTGTACCAAGCAGCGGGTACAAGATGCCGTGGACGGAATCTTGTGTCAAATGCTCAGTACAAGTTGACGAGAAGAGAGACGGATTCCGACGCGAGGAGGTTCCTTCGCGGTGCGGAGAGAACCAACTCCGGCCTCTCCCCCTCCCCTTGTCCTGTCGGACGCGGCAGAGCGCGGGTACGGGCCTGTTGGCCCGTACCCGCGCTCGCGGAACGACTCTCGGGGGCCCGACGGCCCACCGCGCGGATGATCTGCGACTGGAACGCGCCTACGCCGACAGCTGCCACACCGCGTACGCCAACGCGTCCGCGTTCCGGTCCAGCGCGGTGTCGTTGATGTTCGACGTGGTGTCGCACGAGGAGTGGTAGCAGGCGTCGAAGGCCTTGCCCGCGGTGCCGCCCCACTTGGCGGCCTGGGCGGACGTCTTGATGTAGTCGGCGCCGCTGAACAGGCCGCCGACGGGGATGCCCGCGCTCTTGAAGGGCGCGTGGTCCGAGCGTCCGTCGCCCTCGGTCTCGATCTCCGTGGAGACACCGATCCCGGTGAAGTACGTCTTGAAGGTCTTCTCGATGGTCGGGTCGTCGTCGTAGACGAAGTATCCCGGGTTCGGCGAACCGATCATGTCGAAGTTCAGGTACCCGCTGATCTTCGAACGGTTCGCGGTGGTGAGGCTGTTGACGTAGTAACGCGATCCCACCATGCCCAGCTCCTCCGCGCCCCACCAGGCGAACCGGAGGTGCTTCGTGGGCTGGTAGTTGGACCGGGCCACCGCGAGTGCCGTCTCCAGCACGGCCGCCGAACCGGAACCGTTGTCGTTGATGCCGGGCCCCGCGGTCACACTGTCCAGGTGGGAGCCGGCCATGACGACCTGACCGGTGTTGCCGCCGGGCCAGTCGGCGATCAGGTTGTAGCCGGTGCGGCCGCTGGAGGTGAACTGCTGGACGGTCGTGGTGAATCCGGCCGCGTCGAGCTTGGCCTTGACGTAGTCGAGGGATGCCTTGTAACCGGTGCGGCCGTGCGCACGGTTGCCGCCGTTGGCGGTGGCGATGGACTGGAGCTGGGCGAGGTGGGCCTTGACGTTGGCCACGGGGAGGTCGGGCGCGGCGGCCGCTGCCACGGGGGCGGGGGCCGCCCCGGCTATGGAACCGCCGGTGAGCAGCGCGGCGGCCGCGACGACAGCGGTCGCCGAGGCACGCCCAGGAATGGAGAGCTTCATGTGGGGGGCTCCGAATTCCAGGGAAACCACCGGAGTTCCCACGAGGGGGCGTGAGGTGTCCGGGGATTCCACGGTGAGTGGGGTGCCTGGATGGTGAAGGTGGGACTGACATACCGTCAAGAGCAGTATTCGGTCACGCGCGTTCGTATACCGGATGCCCTTCGGGTATCGGCTCTGTACGGCGCGGGCACGGAGGGACATCACCCGGCGCACGACCGTCGTCAGGGTCCCCCGAACCCTCGCGTCCGATGCGCACCGACCCGGCCCGTCCCCCTGTTCCTGCAACCGCCCGCCCGCTCCTCGCGTCCGTCAGTAAGATCACCACAAGCGAGCCGGTACTCGCGAGCGAGGGGGAACGGGGATGAGCAACGGCAATACCGTTGTGCACAGAAGCAATTGGCCTTGGCGGGTCGCCGCGTCGGTCGCCGCGGCGACCGTGGTGCTCGGCGGCTGCAGTTCCGAGAGCGGCGGCAAGGCGGCCGGACCGAGCTCTTCGGCACCTTCGAAATCCGCGGCCGCGTCCGGCTCTCCCTCGGCCGCGGCGTCCACGTCCTCCCCAGGGGGTGACGCGTCACCGGGCACTCCGTTCAAGGCGGACCCCGCCAAGGTGCCCGGGACGAAGAGCCGGGCCAAGGCCCTGGCGGCGGCCGTCGCGCTGAAACCGCAGGGATGGGGCGCGGGCTTCAGGGCGCAGCAGCAGGCCGTGAGCACCCCGGGAACCGTCGCCCTGCTGGACGAACAGTGCCGGTGGGAGCGGCGCGCGCTGCCCAAGGGCGTCCTGGGCTCCCTGTCCCGCTACAGCGAGATCCCCGCCGCCGGCGGCAAGGGCGAGCTCAAGGTGAGTGCCGCGGTCACCGTGCACACCACCGTGCGCGAAGCCGACGAGCAGCTGGCCACCACCCTGGAGGAGCCGTTGCGCTGCCGGCAGCAGCAGGTCCGTACCGACGAGTGGATCTCGGGACTCATCTCGAACGCCACTCCCTACGGCCAGGGCAACAACACCTATTCCGACGACCAGGTCGTGGAAATGGGCAAGTACCTCACCGGGAAACACGAGCAGACCTACTACTGGTACGTCACCCGGCTCGGCACGGTGACCCTGGCGGTGTCGGTGAAGGGAGCCAAGGGCTACTCGGACGGTGAGTTGATCAAGTACGCCTCGAACGCCACCGCCACGATGCTCAGCCGCGTGGAGTCCGAGCTCGGAGGAGACAACTGATGGAGCCGCTGCGTTCGTCGGATCCCGCGCGTATCGCGGACCATCGCCTGCTCGGGCGGCTCGGCGCCGGAGGCATGGGCGTCGTGTACCTGGCGCGCTCGCCGGGCGGCGCGCTGGTCGCGCTGAAGGTGCTGCTCGCCGAGTACGCCGAGGAGCCGGGCTTCAAGGGCCGGTTCCGCCGCGAGGTCGAGGTCGCCCGACGGGTCGACAGCCCTTCGGTGGTACCGCTGGTGGACGCCGACCCGGACGCCGAATCGCCCTGGCTGGCGACGGCGTTCGTGCCCGGGCCGTCGCTGGCCGAGGCCGTGACCGCGTATGGCCCGCTGTCCGAGCGCGGTCTGCGCGTGCTCGGCATCCGACTGGCCGAGGCACTGGCCGAGGTGCACCGGGCCGGGCTGGTCCACCGGGACCTGAAGCCGGGCAATGTGCTGATCGCCCATGACGGTCCGCGGCTCATCGACTTCGGTATCGCCCGCGCGCCGGAGGACCGGACTCTCACGGCGACCGGAGTGGTGGTCGGCACACCCGGCTATCTGTCTCCCGAGCAGGCCGAGGGGCGGGTCGGGGACGGCATCGGGCCGGCGAGCGACGTGTTCTCGCTCGGCTGTGTCCTGGCGTTCGCGGCGACCGGCCGGGCGCCGTTCGGCAGCGGGGCGGTCGACGCCCTGCTGTTCCGGGCCGTCCACGACCCGGCGGACCTCGAGGGGGTGCCGACGTGGCTGCGCGACGTGCTGGACCGCTGTCTGGAGAAGGATCCCGCCCGGCGGCCGGACGCCGGTGAGCTGGTACGGGAGCTGACCGCCGACGGCGGCGCCCAGGACGGACGTGCGTCCGACGCCGTACCGCAGGACCAAGGGACACCCGAGGCCGCACCGCAGGACGAAGGGGCCGACGGCTGGCTGCCCGAGCCGGTCACCCGGCTGATAGCCGAGCGCTCGGCCGCCGCGCTCGCGCTGCCGGACATCGAGCACACGCTGGCGCCGTCCGACGCGCCGGCTACTCCCGACCCGGCGGAGCCCGACACGCACGAGACATCCGGGCCGGCCGAAGCCGACACCCGAGAGACGTCCGGACCGGCGGAGTCCCAGGACTCCCGCCCGGCAAGCCGCCGCCGTTTCCTGCTGGTCGCCGGCGGGGCCGTCGCACTGGCGGCGGGCGGGGGCGGGGCCTGGTGGGCGGCCGCCCGCGACAACGGCTCGGACGACGACCACCGTGCCTCCGCCACGTCCTCGCACCGACCGGTGCACACCATCGCCCTGCACGGCGACCTCAGCGGCCTGCAGCGGGAGACGGGCCGGGCCCAGGAGCGCGGACTGCGGCTCGCGGTCGCGGAGTTCAACGCGCGCAGCGACGCACCGTTCACCGTGAAGGTCAAAGCCGTCGACGACGGGGGTAATCCGGCGGCCTCGGCCAAGGTCGCCGCGCAGCTCGCCGCCGATCCGGCGGTCCTCGCCGTGGTCGGCCCGACCACCGACGAGACCGCGCAGGCGGCGCTCGCGAAGTACGACGCCGGGCTGCTGCCGGTCGTCGGCGTGTCTCCCGGCACGACCGCCCTGTCCCTTCAGGGGTTCCGATCGTTCCTGCAGGCACGGCTGCCTGACCCGGTGCTGTCCATCTATGCGAGCAACTACCTTCGCGGTCAAGCACGTTCACGCAAGGTCGGTATCGTCGTCGACCGCCCGGCCGGCGCCTACGGGACGGATCTGGCCAGTTCCCTCAGCAATTACCTCAACAGCATCCCCTACCCGTCCGTACCGGAAGTGGTCAGCGCGATGCGCCGCGACTTCGGCAGCACGGTGGACTCGATGCTCTCCGCTGGCGCCGACTCGGTGTTCTTCGCCGGTCTGCCCGACCGCGGAGCGCTGATCGCGGGGACATTGCGGGAACGCGCCTTCAAGGGTGCGCGGGTGTCCGGCCCGGCACTACTGGACGAACGGTTCCTGGCGCAGGCCCAGGAGGGGGCCGAGGGCTGGGTGATGGTGGCCCCGGTCATCGACGCGACCCGCAAGCCCGAGGCGCGAAAGTTCGCCGCCTCCTACCGCGAGCGCTTCAAGGAGGCGCCGCCCCGGTACGCGGCGGAGGCCTACGACGTGACCGGAATGCTGCTCAAGGCGCTGGCCGGACTGCCGTCGAAGAGCCGCACCCGGCAGAACCTGCTCACGGCCGTGCAGGGCGGGAAGTACCAGGGCATCACCAAGACGTTCGCCTTCCAGAAGACCGGCATGATGGCCATCGACGGCACCGGCGGCTTCCTCTGGCGGGTGGACAAGGGTGCCTTCGTCTATGACGGCCCCGCGCCGCTGACCGCCTGATGGAGCCCCTGCGGACCGGCGACCCGTCCCGGATCGGCCGCTATCGACTGCTGCGACGGCTGGGCGCCGGCGGCATGGGCGTGGTCTTCCTCGCCCGTGCGCCGGGCGGGGCGATCGCCGCGGTGAAGACGGTCCGGTCCTCGTACGCCGACGAGAGCGGGTTCCGGGCCCGCTTCCGCCGTGAGGTCGAAACCGCCCGGCAGGTCAGCAGCCACTGGGTGGTCCCGCTGCTGGACGCGGACGCCGACGCGGAGACTCCGTGGCTGGCGACCTCGTACGTGCCGGGCCCCTCGCTCTCCGAGGCGGTGCACACGTTCGGGCCGCTGTCGCTCGCGTCCGTGCGGGTGCTGGGCCTACGGCTCGCCGAGGCGCTGGAAGCGGTGCACGGGGCCGGTCTCGTGCACCGCGACGTCAAGCCGGCGAACATCCTGCTGGCCCCGGACGGACCGCGGCTCATCGACTTCGGCATCGCCCGCGCGCCGGAGGGCACCGCGCTCACGTCCAGCGGCGTGGTCGTCGGCTCCCCCGGCTTCCTGTCGCCCGAGCAGGCGCGAGCGCGGAGCGGTGAGATCGGCCCGCCCAGCGACGTGTTCTCGCTGGGGTGTGTGCTGGCGTTCGCCGCGACCGGAGTACGGCCGTTCGGCGACGGCGCGCCGGCGGGGGTGCTGCTGCGCACGATCTACGAGGAGCCCGATCCGGCGTCGCTCCCGGACGGCCTGGCACCCCTGCTGACAGCCTGTCTGCACAAGAATCCGGCTGACCGCCCGAGCCTCGCGCGACTCCGTGCGGCGCTCGGGGAGGGAACGGCCGCCGACTCCGCCGAACCGTCCGGCTGGCTGCCCGCGCCGGTCACCCGGCTGATCAACGACCGGTCGGCCGCCGTGCTCACCATCGGTGCGATCGAGCCGACCCAGATGTCCGCGCCGACGCCATCGGACACGGCGGGCAGGGCGTCGCCGGAGGCCGTGACGATGACGGCCGTCACCGCCACCCGCCCCACCGGGGGCACCATCGGCCGGCGCGGCTTCCTGCGCCTCGGCTCGACGGCGGGACTCCTCGCGGCGGGCGGCGGCGGGGCCTGGTGGTGGAGTAACCGGGCGAAGCCGGAAACGTCCACGCCGCCCGGGGACGGCCCTCGGCGCCCGGAGTTGGTCGTGGCGTTCCACGGCGATCTGACCGGCGCGAGCAAGAAGAGCGGGAAGGCCCAACTCAATGGCGCACGGCTGGCCGTCGAACAGTTCAACGCACGGAGCGGCCCCCCTTTCCGGCTGAAGCTGCGGACGTACGACGACGGCGGCGACACCGGGCGTGCCGAAGAGCTGGCCACCCGGCTGGCGAAGGACACGGAGGTGCTTGCCGTACTGGGCCCCACGACCGACGCCTGCTTCAGCGCCACCGAGAAGACGTACACCGAGGCGGTGATGCCCGTCGTATCCGTCTCGGTGGGCACCGACACACTGAGTTCGAGGTTCGGCACGGGCCTCTTCCGCTGCCATGCGGCGCTGCACGTCACGTACGGACTTCTCGCCGCCCCCTGCGTCCGCTACCTCAGCCACCACGTCGACGCCCGTCGCGTGTTCCTTGTGGACGACCGGGCGCAGGGCGACTTCGGCTGGACCGTGTGCGACCAGGCCGAGCGGGCGCTGCGGCAGAACGGCCGGGACGCCACGGTGAAACGTGTGGCCGCCAGGAAGATCGACTATGCGTCGCTCGCCGCCGAGGTGAAGGCCGCCCGCGCGGACGCGGTCGTCTTCACCGGGGACGCGAGCCGGGCCGCCGGACTCGCGTCGGCACTGGCCGACGTCCGGTTCACCGGCACCCGGATGGCGACCGAACGCGCCCTCGACCCACGGTTCCTCGCGTCGGCCGGTGCCGCCGCGAGGGGCTGGGTCTTCGCCACCGGTTTCACCGGCCCGACGGCCGGAAAACCCTCCGCCCGCGCGTTCACGGCGGCCTACCGTGCCCGCTTCCACACCGACCCCGGGTGGTACGCGGTCGAGGCCTACGACGCCGTGATGTTCCTGGCCGAGGCCTGCGACAAGAACGGCACCGTGCTGAGGGAACGGGGCGCGATCGCCCGCCGGATGCCCGAGATCACGCATCGGGGCATCACTCGCACGATCAAGTACGAGTCGGGGTTCGGCTACAGCCGCGACGCGATGTTCGAGTTCCAGGTCGTCGACGGCGCGTTCCGGTACCTGGGGCAGTACCTGGATACCGCGGTGTCGTGAAGCGGGGCGGCCGTCGTGTGTTCCGGCGGTGCGTACGTCCTGCCACGAACACCGGTCCGGCCCCGAAACCGTATGCCGTCGGCCGGTCTTCGGCACACGGCCTGTCCGCGGGCCCCGCGCACACCCGGAACTGTGGCTTCCATCATGGCAGATGTGATCTTGGCCTGATGGAATCACAGGATGCTCGGTTTCCTCCTGCGCCTCCTGCCTTTCTGGGTCCGCGAGCCCCTGCTCATCGTGGTCGGGTCCGTCTTCGGCGTACGCATCATGTATCTCGCCGTCCGGGACAGCGATCGGGTCGCGGCCGGTATCGGCGCGGTGTTCCTCGTGTTCACCGCGATACGCATCTACGTGGTGGTCCGGGCCCTGCGCGCACGCCGGAACCCGAGTCCGGCAACCTCCGCGAACGGGGCGGCAGTCGATGCTGCCGCCCAGCCCCAGCCCCAGCCCCAGGGTGCAACTGGACCGCGTTCCGGCCCGGGCACCCCGAAGAAGGATCACAACGCATGGGGCCAGGCCGTCGCGGCCGTGGCCTTGTTCGGGGCGATCGGGGCCGCGTTGTGGCTGGCCCCGGACTTCACGCCGTCCGACGTCAACACCTCGCAGCCCGCCTCGTGTTCGGACGGAACACACGAGAAGCTTCCGAAGGCCTACACGCACACGCCCCGGCCCATGACCGGTGAAGAACTGTGCAAGGCGCTCAACCGGCCGGACCTGGCCGAGCTCCTCGGAACACCTGGGGAGACCGCGACCACTGCTTCCGGCAGCAACAACACCGCTGCGCTGACCGATGGAAAGGTCGCCGAGCCGGAGGCCCAGGTCGCGTTCGACACGTACACCGTGAACGTCTCGGCCACTTACAACGACATGACCACCGATCAGTACGTGAAGCTGATGAAGTTCGGGAACGAGCAGAACATCAAGACCCTCACGGTTCTCGGACGGCCCGCGGTCCTCTTCTCGGACCACACCATGAAGCTCGAGATCAACCTCGGGAGCGGCGGATCCGGCGGACCGGTCCAGCAAGGCCCCCTGGCCAGGACGCTGTCCGTGGCCCTGGACCGTCATGACCGGGGCGGCTACTGCGACATCACCGTGTGGAGCGAGTCCGGAGCCCTCCCGGACGACAGCGCTCTCCTCCACATCGCCGAGAAGGTCCTTCCGGGGATCCCCGAGCGGTCCGCCCGATGAGACGCCGGCACCCGGGGGCCTCAGGGAATCGGTGATCCCGCCTCCAAGGGAGTGCCCGCCGTCCTCTCCGCAGGCAAGGCGCGCATGGTCCGAAGCGGCGAGAGGAAGTTGGGGAGGGCGCTCAGCGTCATACCGGCGGCGCCGATCCACAAAGTACCTGCCGCTCCGAACACAGAGCCCGACGCTCCGCCCAAAAGGCCGCCGAGAGGAACTCCGCTCCAGGAAACGAATCGAGCTGTCGCGCTCGTCCGGCCCAGGAGCGGATCCGGCGTCAGGGCCTGCTGGAAGCTCGACTGAGCCACCACTCGGACGACTCCGCCCAGCGAAAGGGCCGCGAGTCCGATCGCGGCCACGTACACGCTCCATCCCGTTCGCGCCAACGGCATGAGAGCGGTCAACGGACAAGTGACCAGTGACGCGAGCCAGATGACCGGACCTTGTCCGACCCGTTCGGAGACCTTGGCCGCCACCAGCGCGCCCAGCAGGGCACCGCACCCCATTCCCGCCAGAACGAGGCCGATACCGAAGGGCTGAAGACCCATCTCTCGATCCAAGAAGACCAGCAACATGGTTTGATACACGACCAGGAAGAGGTTGAATATCGCATCGCCCAGCATGATCGCGCGCAGGACAGGGCGCTTGACGACGAACTTCAGCCCTTCCTCGATCTCTCGAAAAAGTCGAGGACGCCCGTTCGGTTCCGGTTTCCGTTCGCGTTTCCGGATGGTGCTCGTCAGCAGTCCCGAGACGGCCATCCCGACCGAACTCACCAGAAGCGTCACAGGGGCTCCGACCAGGCCCACCAGCGGTCCCGCCACCGTCGGTCCGCCGATACTGGTCACCGAGCGCACGGCCGACAGTTTCGCGTTCCCTTCCATGAGATTGCCGCGCCCCACCAAGTGCGGAAGACAACTGACGTACGCGACATCGAAGAAAACAGTCAGTACTCCATGGATCAGAGCGACCGCGTAGAGCCACCAGATGGCGAGAAGGTCTGCCCACCACGCCACCGGTACCACCAGGAGGACCAGCGCGCGAGCGAGATCGGCACCGATCATCACCGACCGCTTCCGCATGCGCTCCACCCACGCGCCCGCCGGCAACCCGACCAGCAGCGATCCTGCCGTGGTCATCGCGGTCAGCGATCCCACCTGGAACTCGTCGGCGTGCAATACCGTGATGGCGACCAGGGGCAGCGCCAGAAAGACGATGCGATCACCCAGCTGACCGAACGCGGTGGCAGCGAACAATCGCCCGAAGTCCCGATGACGCAAGAGGCCGAGCCGGGAGGATTTTTCCATGGAACACCCCACTGTCGAACTTGCACTGCATCTCTGATGGGTTCGACGGTTACGGGCGGTCGACTCCGAACTCGTAGACCACTTCCCGGCGTGCGTCCGGAATGACCATGTCGGCCGTTTCCACCGGACGTCCGTCCGTGTCGAAGATGGTCCGCTCGATCTGAAGCACGAGGTCCCCCACGCTGATCCCCAGGAGGTTCGCCTGCGCCTGGGTGGCACGAGCCGGGCGCGGCACCTCGGTCACGGTCGAGATGACCACGCCGATGGAACGCATGCGCTCGAGCACGCCCTTTCCCGCCAGAGGGCCCGTCTCGGGCAGCACGACCGGCGTTCCGTCCGTGAGGGCCATCGGCTCCCAGGATTCGGAAAGCTGGACGGGCTGCCCGTCGGCGAGGAATTCGTAACGCGTACGGACGCAGAGGTCCCCGGGGCTGATGGTGAGCCGCTCGGCGATCGCCTCGGGGGCGGGGACGCGCACCTGGCTGTGCGAGTCCCAGGCATCGGCCCTGCCCCGCTCTCCCCTGTCGGGCCGGAGGAGAGGGCCCTCCCGGCGCTCGCGGTGCCGCGAGCGGACCAGTCGCAGGCGCTCGCGCGGCATGCGGACGTAGGTGCCCGAACCGGCGCGTCCTTCGAGGAGACCGTCGATGATCAAACGGTCCATGGCCCTCTGCATGACGTTGCGTCCGACCCCGTACTCCACGGCGAGCCGTGCCCGGGACGGCAGGCGCTCCCCGATCGCCCACTCTCCCCCGATAATCCGTGCGCGCAGCATGTCGGCCACTGCGAGGTACGGCGCCTCTCGGGGCATGGATGATCCTCCGGTTGTCCTGCTCCGCGCCGGCTGGTCGTTCCCAGGACGCATCGGCAAGCTACTGCACCGGGAAAAAGCTGCTGGAGTAGAAATACGCTCCGGGATCATGCCCCTGCCGCCGGGACGTCCCGGACGAAGCCTTCGGACTCCCGCCCGGCGAAAAGGGCGTCCAGCCGGGGCCACACTTCAGCCGCGGGTGATGGACTGTTCGATGAGGGTCACGGTGGCGCGGGGGTCGTCGACCTCGATGACGAGGCGGTCGTAGCTTTCGGCGTCGGCGAGTTCGATGACGACCGCCTTGTCCGGGTTCTTCACGTCCCAGAAGAGGCGTTCACCGTCGCGGCGGAAGCGGCCGGCGGTGATCACACCGGGGAAGTGGGTGCCGCCGACCCGGATACCCTTCGGTTCGCGGGCGATGCCGGGGTCGTGGGTGGCGCCACGCACGTGGGCGAGGGGGATCTCCAGGCGGCTCTTGAGGGTCCAGAGCTTGTCGAGGCCCTGGAATTCGGCGGTCAGCAGGCCGCGTTCACGGTCGATGGAGATCAGGGCCATGCGAGTGCTCCTTGGGGGCGGTCGGCTGGGCGCGCAGGCGCAGGCGCGCACCGAGGACGGTTGAGGCGAGTTGGGGGGCCGCGTCGCCGTGAGAGGGACGCAGGGCGTCCTCCAGCGCGGTGATGCCCTCCGCGACCAGTGCGGCGACCTCTGGGTCGTGGGGGGCGCGTTCGGCGGCGGCGAGGAGGAGGAGTCCGGCGGCCGGGCCGTTGTCGTACGAGGCGATGGCCGCCGCCAGGGCCTGCGCGGGGTCGGTGAGGGCGGCGATGGCGGCAGCGGTCGGACGGATCTCGTGGTCGAGGTGGCTACGGAGGGCGATCAGGTGCAGGTTCCGTTTGGAGCCGAAGACCTTGTAGAGACTGCCTCGGTGGATGCCGGTGGCCGTCACCAGGTCGTCCACCGAGGTGCCTTCGTAGCCATGGGTGGCGAAGAGGGCGGCAGCGGTGCTGACGGCCTGATCGGTGTGGAAGGCGCGTGGTCGTCCCATGTCCATGACCGTATGCGATTAAAGAACGATCGGTCAAGAACGAACGTTCTTTTACTGGGAGCGGCACCTGCCCGGAGCCGCTCCTCGCTCATGGGCACACGTCGGTGAGAAGCGCACCGCACCGGCACGAGGTTTCCACCTGAGTGCCGCGGCCCGGAGGGTACGGGAAGACCGCCGCGGCCGAGCCCGTTCCTGCCGGTCAGCCGGCGGGCTCGTCGGACAGCGTCAGGTTGGCTCCGGAGGCCGGGTCGAAGACGTGCATCTTGGCCGTGTCCACCCAGAGTTCGGCTCGGCTGCCCTCGCGCACCCGTGTCGAGGCGTTGAGACGGGTGACGATCTGGTGCCCGCCCGCGCCGGTGTCGGCCGTCCCCGAGTCGGCCGCGAGTTCGGCGAGTTCGGAGGTGGCGGTGGGCTGCCACTCGTCCTCGGTGAAGTAGGCGTACACGTCGGATCCCAGGGATTCGACCACGTCGATGTCCACGCTGAAGGTCGTACCCGATCCGATCTTGCCCCGGTCCACCAGGGCGGCGTCCTCGAAGGCTTCCGGGCGCAGCCCCACGATCAGGTCCCGGGGGGCGTCGTGCCGCTCGAGGGTACGGCGCAGCCGGTCGCCGAGGCCGAGGTCGCCCACCGAGGTGCGCAGGCGGCCTTCCTCCAATGTGGCGTGCAGGAAGTTCATCGCGGGCGATCCGATGAACCCGGCGACGAAGAGGTTCTCCGGCTGTTCGTAGAGGTGCTGCGGGGTCCCGATCTGTTGCACGACTCCGCCGCGCATCACCACCACCCGGTCCCCCAGCGTCATGGCTTCGGTCTGGTCGTGGGTGACGTAGATCGTGGTGCTGCCCAGGCGTTGCTGGAGGCGGGAGATCTGGGTGCGCATCTGGACCCGGAGCTTCGCGTCCAGGTTGGACAGCGGCTCGTCCATCAGGAACGCCTTGGGATTGCGCACGATGGCCCGCCCCATGGCCACGCGCTGGCGCTGGCCGCCGGAGAGGTTGGCGGGCTTGCGGTCCAGGTGTTCGGTGAGGTCGAGGATGCGGGCGGCCTCTTCGACCTTCTCCCGGATGGTCGCCTTGTCCACTTTGGCCAGCCGGAGCGCGAAACCCATGTTGTCGCGCACGCTCATGTGCGGGTAGAGGGCGTAACTCTGGAAGACCATGGCGATGTCGCGGTCCTTCGGAGTCTTGTCGTTGACGACCTGTCCGTCGATCAGAAGGGTTCCCTCGGTGATGTCCTCCAGTCCCGCGATCATGTTGAGGGTGGTGGACTTGCCGCAGCCGGAGGGGCCGACGAGGATGACGAACTCGCCGTCCCCGACGCTGAGGTTGACGTCCTTCACCGCCACCGCACCATCGGGGTAGCGCTTGGTGATGCCTTCGAGAACGATCTCTGCCACGGTCGGTCCTTCTTGTCCTGACGAACGGCTGCCGCCGGTCAGCCCTTGACGGCTCCGGAGGTGAGCCCGGCCACGATGCGCCGCTGGAAGAGCAGCACGAAGACGATGATGGGGATGGTGATCACCACGGCGGCTGCGGCGATCGAACCGGTGGGCTGGGCGAACTGGCTGCTCCCGGTGAAGAAGGCGATGGCCGCCGGCACGGTCCGGGCCGCCGAGGTCGAGGTCAGCGAGATCGCGAAGAGGAAGTCGTTCCAGCAGAAGATGAACACCAGGATCGCCGTGGTGAACACTCCCGGTGCCGCGAGCGGAGCGATCACCAGCCGGAACGCCTGCGCCGGGGTGGCGCCGTCCACCTTGGCCGCCTTCTCCAGGTCCCAGGGGATCTCCCGGAAGAAGGCCGACAGGGTGTAGATGGCGAGCGGCAGGGAGAAGGTCATGTACGGGATGATCAAACCGGTCCAGGTGTCGAAGATGCCGATGATCCGCTCGATGTTGAACAGGGGCGAGACCAACGAGATCGGGGGGAACATGGCGATCAGCAGCGACATCCCGATGAGCAGGCTCTTGCCGGGAAAGCGGAGCCGGGCCACGGCGTAGGCCGCCATGGTGCCCAGCACGACCGCGATCACCGTGGAGATGAGAGCGATACCGATGGAGTTGATCAGCGCCCGGGTGAACTCGGAGGTCTGGAAGATCCCCTGGTAGTTCTCCCATGTCCAGTCCGTCGGGATGAAGTTGCCGTCGGTGAGGGTGCTGGGCTCCTTGAAGGACAGGGCGATGATCCACCAGACCGGGAACAGGGCGTAGGCGATCACGAGGATGTTGATCACGGCCCACTGCGACACGCGTCGTCGTCCGGTGGCGGACATCAGCGTCCCCCTTCCTGAGCACCGGGGGCGGCTGCCCCGAAGAGTTTGATGAAGGCGAAGGCGATCAACGCCACACACAGGAAGATGAGTACGGAGATGGCCGAGCCGATGCCGAGGTTGAGCGCGGTGAAGAGGTTGTCGTAACCCAGGATGGACACCGAGCCGGTGCCGTGCGCGCCGGAGGTGAGGATGTAGATGTTGTCGAAGATCCGGAAGGCGTCCAGGGTGCGGAAGAGCAGGGCGACCAGGATGGCCGGCTTCATCAGCGGCACGGTCACCAGGAAGAAGCGCTGCCAGGCTCCGGCTCCGTCCACCTGGGCCGCGCGCAGCGTCTCCTCCGGCACCAGGGCGAGGCCGGCGAGCAGCAGCAGGGCCATGAAGGGGGTGGTCTTCCACACCTCGGCCAGGATGATCAGGCCGATGGCGGGCCAGTGTTCGGTGAGGGGCGCGGAACCCGAGGGCAGGAGAGCGGCCAGGTAGCCGGTGTCCGGGGTCCAGGCGTACTGCCAGGAGTAGGCGGCGACCACGGTGACGATGCCGTACGGGACCAGGATGGCGGTGCGCACCGTCCCTCGGCCGAAGATCGCGCGGTGCATGACCAGCGCCAGGGCGAATCCGAGGACGAGTTCCACGGCCACGGAGACCACGGTGACGAACACCGTCACCCACAGGGCTTCCCACCAGAACTCGGAGGACAGTACCGCGCCGTAGTTGCTGAGGCCGACGAATTCCGCTTGTTGCGGGAACCGCAGGTCGTATCGCTGGAGCGAGAGGTAGACGGCGTAGACGATGGGATAGGCGGTGACGGCGAGCATGACGATCACGGCGGGCGCGCACAACATCCAGCCCAGCCGGCGCTCCTGCCGGGCCCCTTCGGACAGGGGGCGGTTGCCTTCGGGCGCCTGTGCGTCCTGCGGAGCGGTCGGAGCCGACTGGGTCACGGGATCAGCCCCTTCGAGGCGAGGGCGTCCTTGATCTGGTCACCGATCTTCTGCACGTCCGGTCTGGGGTCGATCCCGTTCGGCGGGGACAGGGTGTGCGAGATCGCGATGGACACGTTCTGGTACGCGGGGGTCTTGGGCCGGATGCTGGCGTTCTCCAGGGAGGCCAGAACGGTGGAGGCGAAGGGGTAGTTCTTGACCAGGGAGGGATCCGAGTAGAGCGGGCGGAGCGTGGGCGGGAGGCCCCCCTTGAGCGCCGCGGTCAACTGGTTCTGCCGGTTCCGCAGGCACAGCGCCGCCTCGAAGGCGAAGTCGGAGTGGCGGGAGTAGGCGCCGACGGCCAGGTCGATGCCGCCGATCGTGGGCTTGGCCGACCGGCCCCTTTCGACCGCCGGGTAGGGCGCCCATCGGAACTGCTTGAAGAGCTCGGGGTTGTTCGCCTTCATCGAGGGATACACGAAGGGATAGTTGAGCTCGAAAGCCGCGCTGCCGGACTCCATGGCCAGGCGGTTCTGGTCCTCCATCTGGTTGGACAAGGACGGGTCGGCCGCAGCCGAGGTGGCCAGCGTCTTCATGACGGAGGCCGCACGCACGGCGGGCGGGCCCAACGAGGGAGCCGTGGCGGTGGCGTTCAGGACGGAACCGCCGGCGCTCTCCACCAGTGTGTTGAACCAGACCGTGAGTCCTTCGTACTGGGCGCCCTGGATCTCCACGTAGTGCGGCTTGCCCTGCTTCGCCAGACGGTCGGCCATCAGGAGCATCTCGGCCCAGGTCTCGGGCGGCGTGGGCACCAGGTCCTTGCGGTACCAGAGCAGCTGGGTGTTCGTGTTGTACGGGACGGCGTACAGCCGACCCTTCCACGTGGCCGTCCGCAGCGGAACCTCCAGGGTGTCCCGCGTGGCCTCGGTGCGATTGCTCCCCGTCCACGGCAGGATCCATTTGGCTTCCGCGAACTCCGCGGGCCAGGTGACGTCCAGCCCGATGATGTCGACCGTGTCGTCCTTGGCCGCGAGCCGCCGTACCAATTGCTGGCGCTGTCCGTCCGCGGTGCGGGGCAGCTTGTTGTAACTGATCCGGTAACGCCCACCGGACTGTTTGGAACAGACACTGGCCGCGCTGTCCAACGCACCCGAATCGTCGGGGAAGTTGTACCAGTTGAGCGTGACCGGCCCGCCGCCCCCGCCACCGCAGCCGGCCAGCGGAGCCGCCGACAGGCACAGAGCCAGCAGAATCCGCGGGAGGCCACGGATACGGGACAGACGCACCACCCGCACACTCCTTCCTGGCCAGGACCGAGAATCCGGACAGAACGAATGAAAGGTCGAATGCGCGACACATTAAGCCCATACCCGGCCTCACGCCCGCACGCCTCACCGATGATCATCCGATCGGCCGCCCTGAGCGCGGCACACACACCTCACAGCCGAGGCGGTCCGCGAGCAGCGGATTCGCAGTCGCCGCCGTCGTCGATGCCGTCGACAGGCGGCTTGTGCCCCCACGGCAGGGATGTCACGACTCTCTTTCCACGGTGATCCGCTGCCCGTCCCAGAGGAGCGTGTCCCCCGGCCCCGCGACGATCATCGCTTCGTCACCGCGCTGGATGACGTATCCGCCGTGCCCCGCGACGGCTCGGTAGCCGTGTTGGTGACACCAGCGCTGGGGGATGTCGATGAGCATCGTCCAGGTGATGGCGATCCGGCCGGGATCGACCGCCTCACGGTTGCAGACCATGCGCCGGAACAGCCTCGCCGATTCCAGGAGCGCCCGCCGGTCGCGCTGCCACACCAGCAGACCCACCGCTTCACACTCGTAGTCCCAGGCGAGGTCGAGCAGCGTCCCGCTCACGGCGCCCCTTCCTCACCATGGTGACCGGGGCGCCGGGCGAACGGCCGGGCGACGGCCCCGGAGGTGTCGACGTCGGTTTCCGGCTCGTAGCGTGCGCGCGGGAAGTCGGCGATCTCGCTCACTGCATCACCCCGAGGTCGATGGTGTCGATGAGTTCATTGAGTGCGTCCTGGTGGAAGTGCCCGGACAGCGGTTCGTGACGTCGTCCGGGTCGCCCACTGCCGTGGGGCGAACTCCTGCGGGTACCGATTCACCAACGTGGTGGACCGGGCCACGGACACGCCCGGGGCGAGGAGTTTGTCGTACGGCTTCCAGAAAGGCCGTGGCCTGTTCAGCGGATCGATTGTGGTGCTCCCCCGGTCGGTGCGACCGTCCGGACCGCCTCACCGGTGGCCGTATCCGATCGGTACGCGATCGACACGACCGGCTCTTTCCGGAGGCATATTCGGCAAGGCGTACTGCTCATAGCCTTGCGCGGGCCATGCCATGCCCCTTATAACCGTCCGTGCAGGCATCGGTGGGGATGGCCGGAAATGGCAGGTGCCGCCGGCCAGGGGGATCCTCAGCTCCGCCGGGATCAGCAGCAGCGCACGCCGACCCACGGAGACCCGAGAACATGACCGACAACGCCTTCCGCGATGCCATGACCCGCCTTGCCGTCGACCCGGCCTTCAGAGCCGAACTCGACGGTGACACCGAGGAGGTGGCCCGAAGACTCGGTCTGACACCCGCGCAGGTCGGCGAGCTCCGCGCCCTCCGCGTCGAATCCGGCACCGGCGAGGGGCCGGCCGCACTCGACCCGCGACTGTCCAAGTCGTCCCTGTTCTTCGGGAGCGCCGCACACGCGTTGGCGCACCATGACGTTCCGCACGTCCCGGTCGACCACCTGTCCGGTGATCACGCCTCCGTCGATCAGACCTCCGTCGGTCACACCACCGACCTGCCGGTTCCCGCTGACGGCCACGAGAGCACCGGCGGCTTCGACGTCCCTGCCACCGGTGCCCAGAGCCTGCTCGGCGGGGGGCTGGTCCAGGAGTCACCGGCCGACGTGAGCGGCGGATTCGGTGAGTTCGGTGAGTTCGGTGACTTCGGAGGATTCGGGAACGAAGCCGGGACAGACATCGGCGGGCTCGGGGGGCACGACGGTGGGGGTGCCGAGGGTGGCTTGGGCGACTTCGGCGGCTTCGGTGACGGCGGTACCGACGGTGGGTTCGGCGGCGGGTTCGGTGACGGCGGCGGCCTCGGGGGTCATGGCGGCGGCTTCGGCGGCGAGGGCGGCGGGCTCGGGGGTCACGGCGGCGGCTTCGGCGGCGAGGGCGGCGGGCTCGGTGACGGCGGCGGCCTCGGGGGTCATGGCGGGGGGTTCGGTGACGGCGGCTTTGGCACCGGGGGTCACGGCGGTGGCTTCGGCGGCGAGGGCGGCGACGGTGCCGGCCACTTCGGACACGGCGGTATCTACGACCGCGGCGAGGGCGGCGACGGCGGTGGGGACAGCGGCGGCGGCGACAGCGGTGGGGGCGGCGGCGACCAGGAGAACACCGGACGCCGACCCGGCGGTGGCGAGGGCGGCGGGAGCGGTGGCGGTGAAGGCGGCGGTGGCGGCGGTGAGGGCGGCGGCGGAACCGGTGACGGTGGCTCCGGCCACGGTGGTTCCGGCGGCGGTGAAGGCGGCGGACACGGCGGCTCCGGCGGTGGCGACGGCGGTGGGGGTACGGGCGGCGACGGTGGCGGCGGCGAAGAGGGCGGCGGACACGGTCACGACGGCGGCTCGGGCGGCGGTGGTGGCGGTGAGGGCGGCAGTGGCGGCGGCGACCAGGAGAACACCGGACGGCGGCCGGGCGGCGGCGGAGAGCCCGGCGGTGGTGGCGACGGCAACGGCGGCGGCAGCCAGGAGAACACCGGACGGCGGCCCGGTGGCGGCGGCGGAGAACCCGGCGGCGGCGGCGACGGGGGCGAAGGCGGCGGTGGCCGCGCGGGCATGGTCGACGGCACCGAGCGCATGCGCGGCGGTGTGAGCGCCCCCGGTCTCGGCAGCATCTCCACCCACCTCTCGCCCTCCGCGCCCGACACCGACGGCGGCTTCACCGACGGAACGTCTCTCAGCGGATCCGGCGCGGGCTGAACCGGCCCATGCTCTGCCACGCCTGCCGCGTCCACGTGCGACGCGACTTCCCGTACTGCCTGCACTGCGGCACGCTGCGCCGTGGCGCGGCACCGACGTCGTACGCCGCGCCGCACCTGCGCGGCCTGGACGATCCGACCCTGCTCGTCCCGCTCACCGGCCCGGTCACCACGCTGGGTCGGGGCGCGGACAACGACGTCGTCCTGGCCGACGCCAGCGTGTCGCGCAGCCACGCCCGGATCGTCCGCACCGAATCGGGCTTCCGGGTCGAGGACCTGGACTCGTTCAACGGCACGGCCGTGGCCGGCGTCGATCTGCACGGCGGCGCGGCCCGCCTCGCCGACGGCACCGAGTTGTCCGTCGGCGACGTGCGCCTGGTGTTCGAACAGCCCCGCGACGCCCACATCGGCCAGCGCACCCAGGTCGTCGGCACCCAGCTCACCCAACTCCCCGCCGCCGCACAAGAGGAGACGGCGCCGGAGGCGAACGGCCCGCTCACCGCACGTCCTCGCCGCCGCTCCGGCTGGGCGCTCAAGCAAGTCCCCACCGACCGCGGCGAACCCCGTTGGGTGCTGAACAACACCCGCACCGGCGTGTACCTGGAGCTGGACGAGCGCGAGGTCTTCCTCTGGCACGCCGTCGACGGCGAGAACACCGTACGGGACCTGCTGTTCGCGTACGCCGACCGCTTCGGCGAGCTCGCCCTCCCGCGCATCGAGGCGGCCCTCGCGGCGTTCGCGAACGCGGGACTGCTGCGCGGCCTGCCCGGCCGCCCCGAGGAAGCGGAGCGGAAGGGCTGGCGGCGCCCGGTACACGCGGTGTACCGGGCGCTGTTGAAGCTGGAGGTCTCCGTTCCCGGCATCGACCGGTTCGTCACCCGCTTCTACAACACCGTCGGCTGGCGGTTCTTCACCCGGACCGGAGTGGTACTGGTCTGGCTGTCGGTGATCGGCGGCCTGGCCGCGTTCTTCGTCGCCCAGGACCGGCAGCACCTGCTGGACTTCGGCGGAGCGGGCGTCCTGGGTCCGGTGCTGCTCGCGACCGGGTACATATCCGCCCTCGTCGTCCACGAGTTGACGCACGCGCTGGCCGTGAAGTCGTACGGCCGCAAGGTCAGGCGCGGCGGGTTCCTGCTCATGATGGGCATGCCGTTCGCGTTCGTGGACACCAGCGACATGTGGTTCGGCACCCGCTGGTCCCGGGTCGTCGTGGCGCTGTCCGGGCCGCTGTCGACGGCGGCGCTGGCCGGCTGGTGCGCGGCGGGCGCGGCCTTCCTGCCCGCGGGACCGGCCTCGGCCGTCCTCTTCCAACTGGCCTTCGGGCTCTATCTGAACACGCTCTACAACTTCAACCCCCTGATGCCGCTGGACGGTTACCAGGCCCTGACCGACGCGCTGCGGGTGCCGCGGCTGCGCGAGGAGGCGAGCGCGTACTTCCGCAAGGGCCTCTGGCAGGACCTGCGCGCGGGCAGCCGGCCCGGCACGCGGCAGGCGGGCATGGCCGCGTACGGCCTCGCGGTCGTCGTCGGCACGTACGGCTTCCTGGTCCTCGCCCTGCTGGCCTGGCGCTCCCGGATCGGTGACCTGCTGGACGGGTGGCTGTCCCCGGCGTGGACCACGGCCGTCGAGGTCCTCGTGGTCGCCCTGGTGGCCTTCCCGGTGTGGTCCGCGCCGGTGCGGTGGCTGGCCCGCCGGGTGCGGCGCCGACGCGACGCACGGGGTGCGGCACCTGCTCCGGCGACGGTCGCGGCCGTGGAGGGAACGGCATGAACGAGGACACCGGTGGACCCGGCCGGTGGGCCGTCCCCGACTACGAAGAGGTGCGTACGCTCGGCGAGGGCGCCGGCGGACGGGTCGTGCTGGCCCGGCACACCGCGACCGGGGTACCCGTAGCGATCAAATACCTCGGCGAACGCCTGCGTGACGACCGCGAGTTCCTCGCCCGCTTCCGGGCGGAGGCACGCCTCCTCGGCGAGTTGCGGCACCCGTGCGTCGTGCGGCTGTACGAGTACGTCGAGGCGCGCGGCGGAGCCGCGATCGTGATGGAGGCGGTGGACGGCGTCAGCCTCCGCCAACTGCTGCGCCGGCACGGGACGACGGGCCCCGAGGCCGCCCTGGTCCTGCTCAAGGGCTCGTTGTCGGGCCTCGGCGCGGCCCACACGGCCGGGGTGGTCCACCGCGACTACAAGCCCGAGAACGTGCTGGTCCGCGCCGACGGCACGAGCGCGCTCGCCGACTTCGGGATCGCCGTACGCGCCGGACGCGAGACCGAGGTCGTCGGCACGCCCGCCTACATGGCGCCCGAGCAGTGGCAGGGCCGACCGGCGGGACCGGCGGGCGACGTGTACGCCGCGGCGGCCGTGTTCCACGAATGCCTCACCGGACGCCGCCCGTTCACCGGCGACGACGTGACCGCGCTGCGCCTGCAGCACCTGAGGGCCCCCGTCCCCCTGGACGACGTGCCCGCCCCCGTACGCGGACTGCTGCGCCGGGGAATGGCCAAGGACCCCGCACAACGGCCGGGCATCGAGGACTTCCTCGCCGACCTGGAGCGGGCCGCCACCGAGGGGTACGGCGCCGGCTGGGAAGAACGCGGACGCCGCAGGCTCGCCGAACTCACGGCACTGCTCGCCCTGTTGTTCCCCTTCACCGCGACGGCGACCCTGGAGGCTCCGGCCCAGGCCCTGACGCTGCTCGGCCGGTTGAGGCGCGGCGGCTGGAAGGCCGCCGCCGGGGCCGCCGTGCTGGCGGTCGTCGCGGGCGGACTGACGTCCGTGGCGGCCCGTCCGCACGACACGTCGACGACGGTGGCCAGTTCGGTGCCCTCGGACGTCGACTCGCCGACGCCGTCGGCTCCTTCACCCTCCGCGTCCGCCACCGACGCCTCCGCCTCCCCCACGGCCGACACCACCCCGACCGGAACCCCCTCGGACAGCCCGACCGTCTCGTCCACCCCCACGGTGAGCAGCGTCCCGCCGGCGGAATCCCCCACACCGACGACCGCGAGCCCGGCCACGCCCACACCCGGCACGGTCACGATCACCATCGGCTCCTGGCAGCGGGGACAGACCCCCGGCACGCTGGTCGCCGACGTCACCGTGGACACGACCGGCACCGGGCCCGTGACCGTCACGGCCGACTACTACGTGGACACGCCCGCCGATCCCTACGGCCACCAGACCCGGCAGTTGTCCGGCGGCACGCACTACCCCGTGACCTTCGTGGCCGACTTCGCCAACCACCCGTGCCGGGGCACCTGGACGGTCACGCTCACCAGCACTCCGGCCGCCGCGAACGGACCACAGACGGCCTCCCTGGACGCTCCGCCGTGCTGAGCGACGACGAACGACGGCGAGAACGGACCGACATGACGACCACCACCATCGCCGGGCGCCCCCTGTCCGGCTGGACGCGGGACGCACGCCACGGCACCTGGCACGCGCTGCTCCCGGCCCGGCCCGGCGAGACCGAGCTCGGCGCGCTGCGCATCGACCGTGCCCTGCTCGCCCCGGAGGGCACGCGCGAGCGGCTCGCGGCGGCCGTGCTCGCCGTCGCGAGGCTCCGGCTGCCCGGGGTGCTCGGCACGGTCGACCTCGTCGCGGAGGCCGGGGAGGTGTGGCTGGTCACCGCCCGACCACCGGCTCCCACCCTCACGGACCTGCTGGCCCGCGGGGACACGGGTCCCGACGCGGGCAGCGCGGCCAGTGTGCTGAACGAGACCGCGCAGACGTTGCTCGCCCTGCACGCGGCCGGTCTCGCCCACGGGGCGCTGGACCCGGACACCGTCGTCCTCACCCAGGACGGCATCGCCCTGCTCGCCGAGGCCGCGCTGGGCACGGTGCTGGGCGACGCGCCGGACTCCGCGCGCCGCGGGGCGGACATCACGGCCTGGGCCGCGCTGTCCCGCACCCTCGGCGAGGCCTGGGCGGCCGCCGGAACCCCCGCGGCCGACCTGTTCGCGCGCTGTTCCGCCACCGCGGGTTCCGAAGGGCTCGCGGCGGCCCGGGCGGCACTGGTCGCCGGACGCGCGGTGCTCCCCGAGGGTTTCCTGCGGCGTACGGAACTCCGCGCGGCGGTGGCCGCTGCGGCTTCGGGGAGCACCACCGCAACGACGGCCGAGGAGACGGGCGCTGACACCCAGGGCGTGCGCCCTCGGCAGGAGGGATGCGAAGCCCCCGGTTCCGGCGCCGCCGGCTGCGACGTCGCTGGTCCTGAAACGGCGCAGCCGGGGGCAGCGGAGTCCGAGGGCGCGGGGGCCGGGAGCGCGAATGCCGGGGACGGGGATCCCGAAGGCGCAGACACCAGGGACAGAGGTTCCGAAGGCGCAGGCCCCAGCGGCAGGGATCCCGAAGACACAAGTCCCAGCGACAGGGGTTCCGAAAAGACAGGTCTGAACACAGGTCTTGGAGACGTGGTCCCGGAAGTGGACAGGTCCGGGCCCAGGCGTGCCGTGCCGGGCGAGCAGCTCACCGTGCCCGGCCGCACCCGCTCCGCCCCGCACCGGCCCCGCTCCGCCGTCCCGGACGATCAGGCCACCCTCCTCGGCAGACGCAACCGCACCCCCGCCGGGCCCCCGACGGCGACATCCACCGGGACGACGCCACCCCCGGCCGGCGAGGACGACGAGATCCTCCTGCGCTTCGGTCCCGGCGTCCCCCTCGATGCCCAGGACGTCCTGCGCGCCCAGTGGCGCACCGCGCCCGTACCACCTGACGGCCACCGTGCCCGCCGCCGAAGACGGCGGGCCTGGATCGCCACGACGGCCTTCCTGACCGCCGCGGCCGTCCTTCTCTGGCTGCTGCGCCCGTCCCCGGCTCCGGTGGTCACCGCCGTCGAAGTCCGGGCGCCCGCCGGGCGGTTGCACTGCGGACAGACCGCCGATCTGGTCGGCGTCGTGACCACGGACGGCCGCGGCGGCGCGGTGACGTACCACTGGCTGCGCAGCGACGGCCACGACTCCGGCGAGCTGGTCCGCATGACCCGCCGGGGCGACCGCAAGGTCACCGTGCACCTCCGCTGGACGGTCCGCGGCCCCGGCAGCTTCCGGGGAACCGCCCGCCTGCGAATCGCGCACCAGCCCGAACCGACCGAGGCGGAAGCGACCTTCACCTACGCCTGCTCCTGACGGCCCCGGCAACGGCCCGCCGTGGCCGGTCGACGTCACCGCGGTCCTTCCTCGGCTGACTCCGCCGGCGCGCACGGCGATCCGGTTGCACCCCGCCCCGGAACTCCGACACCGCACGGCAGTTCGGTCGGCGGGCCGCTTCTGTGGCCCGCCGACGAGCCCTGGCCGCACTGCGACGGGCCGCACGACCGGGCCGACCAGTCGCACGAGGGGCCGTGCGTGCTCGCGCCGGAGCGGATCACCGAATGTCCCAACCCGCTGGATCCGGGCGAGGAGATGCGACAGCGACTGGAGGACCAAGTCCCCGCCGCGCCCGGCAACGTCAACGTGAACAACCCGCCCGGGGTCTACGTCGGCAGCACCGACCATCTGCAGATCCACGTCTGTCCGGGGTCCCCGGATCATCCGCACACCGACCTGGTCCAGTGAGCCGCCGCTCTCCTCGTCCGGCTCCGGTCATGACCCGGCGGGCGGGACCCGGAGCGTGGCGATCTCACTCAGAACCCGTGCCGCCGGTGCCGGGTCGACCAGCCACTTCAGGTGGCTGCCGGTGAGCGTACGGACGTCGTAGGGGTTCTCCGGCGTCAGCGCGTCGCCCTCGCGGATCATCCGGTCCTGCATGGCGAGCGGCAGGCAGGTGTCCTCGGTCAGCCGGACGTACGTCTTGGGGATCCGCCCCCAGGTGTCGGCCCGCGCCCGGTCGTCGGGGGAGCCGACGTCGAGGTTCTCGTCGGGCTGGAAGGTGTTGAGGAAGACCATGAACTCCTCGTCCGTCCCGTCGGCGAGGAAGGCCGCTTTGAAGGCCGCGAGGACACCGGGGTCGGCGGTGCGGAAGTTGGAGCGCAGCAGTCCGAGCTCGGCGGGGTTCCCGACCATCGCCGACGCCAGCCCCGCGGCGTCGACCGCGGCCATCTCGGGCTCGGCGTAGTAGGCGCTGACCTCGAGGTCTACGGGGCACCAGGCGGAGACGTAGACGATGCGGTCGATCAGTTCGGGCCGCTGGTTGGCCGCGGCGGTGGCCGTCATGCCGCCACGGCTGTGGGAGACGAGGACGACAGGCCCGTTCCGCTTGGCCCGCTCCAATGTCCCGATGAGGTGCGCGGCGTTGTCGGCGAGCGTGACGCCCTTGATGGCCCCCGGCGCGGTGGCGAGCCCTTCGAGGTCCTGCGGCGCCTGGTAGGCCCGCGGGTACGTCGCGGCGAACCCGTGCCCCGGGAGGTCGACGGCGACGGAGCGGTGTCCGAGGAGGCCGAGTTCGGCCTGGAGCGGCGCGAAAGAGAAGGAGTTCGCGAAAGCTCCGTGAACCAGTACTAACGTCGGTTGCATCTGTCTGCTCGCTTTCTGGTCTGTGCGGCGTCGGTGGCACGCGCGTCGCCCGTTCCGGCACCGCGTGCCGTCTCGTGACCGGGGCCGGGGAACGAGACGTCGTCCGACGGCCCACCGTCCCCGCCGCGGAGGCGTCTTCGCGCGGGACGAGCGCCGACGGTCAGGCGCGGAGTCACGAGGGCGGCTCACGGGCAACCGCCCATGATCCGATGCGTCACAGTACTCAGGGAAAGATCATTCGCACTACTCGTACGGGTCGTTCCGCTTGTGCGCTTCGTTCTCCGTGCCCGCACGGTCTCGGCCTCGGTGGACGGACCTCGTCGCCACCGCCAAGGAGCAGGACCATGAAAAGCGGGGCCCGGCGACAGCCGGGCCCCGCCATCCGCTTCGAGTGGTCAGCCGCGGACGATGTTCTCCGCCTGAGGACCCTTCTGGCCCTGGGTCACGTCGAAGGTGACTGCCTCACCCTCGACCAGCTCTCGGTAGCCGTTGCCGGAGATGTTCGAGTAGTGGGCGAAGACGTCGGGGCCGCCACCGTCCTGCTCGATGAAACCGAAGCCCTTCTCGGAGTTGAACCACTTCACGGTGCCGCTGGCCATGCTGATGTCCTTCGATATCGCCGGGGAGGACCCCCGGCTGCTACATGAAACGGGCTGTCCGTCACCGGACAACACCCGACGTCCGTTCTACCCCAGAAAGCGGCCGCCGTCACTGCGGCTCCGGGGTGAGTTGGATCATGAGTCGCCGGCGGGCCGCCCGCATCGGCGGCGCCGACGCCGAGGACCGCTTGCTCCCGCGGTCCCTGATCCGTAAGCCCGCCGTGGCGCGGACACTACCGGCCATTTCCGTCTCAGGCATAGACATGACAGGTCGCCAGTGGTGTCATGCCGTTCGGGACAATCTTTTGCAACGTTAGAAACGCTGCCCCGGCAACCGCTCCGGGCGCCTCCTCTCCGCAGCCCCGTGCCAAGGGTCCCCGCGCTCACCGCACCGCACCGCGCAACGCACGGCCGACCGGCCTCGCCCCCGTACCCGGACATCTCCGAACGGCCGTCCGCCGTCGCCCACGCATCGGAGAGCGAATCACATGGCGACTCCCGAAGACTCCAGCGCCCGCGGACCCAGCCGTCGCGCGCTCTTGCGGTGGAGCGGCGTGCTGGCCGCCGCCACGGCCGCCGACGGGTCGTTCACCGCGCGGGCCGCAGGGGCTGCCGCGCCTTCCGAGGTCCGTCCGGCCCCGTCCGCGGGGGCCCTCGCCGGATCCACGTTCAGTCCCCTGCGCCCGCCCGCCGTCCCGCTGGCCGTGCGCTCGCCCTACCTCTCCACGTGGGTGCCCGCGGACAACCTGGCCGGGACCTGGGCCACCTTCTGGACCGGCCACGTCACGGCCCTGTGCGGCCTGGCCAGGATCGACGGCGCGGCCTACGTCTTCGCCGGATCTCCCGCACTGCCCGCCGGCCCCGCCCTGACCACGATGCGGCAGCTCTCGCTCCAGCTCACCGCCACCCGCTCCGTCTACACCCTCAGCGGCGGCGGGGTGACCCTCACCGTCACCTTCTTCTCCCCGGTGGACCTGGAGAACCTCCGGCGCCAGTCGGTACCGCTCAGCTATGTCACCGTGCAGGCGGCGAGCGACGACGGACGGGCCCACAGCGTCGACGTCCATGTCGACGCCTCCGGCGAGTGGGTACACGGCGACAACACCACCCCCATCACCTGGGCGCAGCAGCGGTCCGGCGGAACGACCGTCCTCAGCGCCCAGCCCGCCTCCCCCGCGGTCCTCCAGGAGAAGGGCGACCAGGCCGCGTGGGGGCGGCTGATGCTCGCCGCCCCCACGGACACGGGGACCACCTGGCAGATCGGCCAGGACACCGTGGTGCGCGCCGCCTCGGCGAGCGGCGGGCGCCTCGCCGGCACCGTGGACGGCGACCGGCCCCGGGCGATCGACGACCGCTGGCCGGTGCTGGGTTTCAACCGGGACTTCGGGACCGTCGGCCCAGGTGCGCCCTCGACCGCCTTCACCCTCGCCCTCGGCCATGTCCGCACGCCCGCCGTGAGCTACCTCGGCACCCGGCTCCAGCCCTGGTGGACCCACTACTGGAGTTCCTGGACCGACATGGTCGCCTGGTTCGACGCCGACCATGCCGCCGCGCTGGACGCCGCCACGGCCCTCGACCGGCGCATCCACGACGAGGCGGTCGCCGCCGCAGGCGGGGGCCCCACGGGTGAGCACTACGCCGCGGTGTGTGCCCTGGCGTTGCGCCAGGCCGTGGGCAGTGCCGAACTGGTGGACCGGGGCGGTGTCCCCTGGGCGTTCCAGAAGGAGATCTCCTCCAGCGGCAACATGTCGACCGTGGACGTGGTGTACCCGACGTTCCCGGTGTACCTGTACCTCTCCCCCGCTTACCTGCGGATGCTGCTGGAGCCGCTGCTGGACTACCCGGAGCACGGCGGCTGGCCCAACACCTTCGCCCAGCACGACCTGGGACGGCTCTACCCCGACGCGGACGGGCACGACGACGGCAACGAGGAGTCCATGCCGGTCGAGGAGTCGGCCAACATGCTCATCATGGCCGCCGCCGTCATCCAGCGGCTGCCCGCCGCCGACGCCGCCGCTTTCGCCCGCACCCACTACGCGATCCTGCGCCAGTGGGCCGAGTACCTGGCCGCCAACGCCCTCGACCCCGGCTACCAGAACCAGACCGACGACTTCACCGGCTTCATCGCGCACAGCTCCAACCTGGCGCTGAAGGGCATCGTCGGGATCGGCGCGATGGGCGTCATCGCCGGCGCCGACGGCAACACCGCGGACGCCGCCCACTACTCCGCACTCGCCCGCAGCTGCGTCAGCCGCTGGACGACGCTCTCCGAGGACTCCTCCGGCAGCCACCTCAAGCTCGCCTACGACCAGGACGGCACCTGGAGCCTGAAGTACAACGGCTTCCCCGACCGGCTGCTCGGCCTGGACCTGGTGCCGCTCGGCACCGCCGCCCGAGAGGCGTCCTGGTACTCGGCGCACGCCGGGGCGTACGGGGTGATCCTCGACCCGCGCAACGACTACACGAAGGTCGACTGGGAACTGTGGACCGCGGCTTGGCTGGCCGATCACCCCGCCACCCGCGACACGCTGGTCGACGGTGTCTACGCCTTCGCCGACAGCACCGCCCAGCGGACCCCCTTCACCGACTGGTACGTGGTCGCCACCGCCGCCCAGCGGGGCTTCGCCGACCGGGCCGTGGTCGGCGGGGCGTTCGCGCTGCTGCTGCCCCCGGCCGCCTCCGGCACCCTCTGGCGCCGGATCCAGAACCGCAACTCGGGAAAGGTGCTGGCCGTCTCCGGGATGTCGCTGGCCGACACGGCCGAGGTCACCCAGTACGCCGACAACGGCACCGCCGACCACCTGTGGACGCTGATCGACAACGGCGACGGCACCGTGCGGATCGCCAACCGCAACAGCGGCAAGGTACTGGCGGTGCACGACCAGAGCCTGGACGACGGCGCCCATGTGCAGCAGTACCAGGACAACGGCACCCCGGACCATGTCTGGTGGATCGTCGACGGCGGCGACGGCTGGTCGAAGATCGTGAACGTCCGCTCGGGGAAGCTGCTCGCCGTCGACGGGATGTCCGGCGCGGACGCCGCCCAGGTGACCCAGTGGCAGGACAACGGCACCGCCGACCGCCTGTGGCGGTTCCTGTAGCCCTGTTCCGTTGAAAGGCCCCTGTCAGGAGGACCAGCCATTGTCCGTTCATCCTCTGCCCCGAATCCTGCTGGTGCTGGCGCTGGTGCCGCTGCTGCTCGCCGCGGGCCGGACCCGGGCACCGGAGGCCGCCGCGCCACAGCCGTCGGCGGCGGCCGCGGTGTGCTCCGTGTACTGCGACACGCTGGACCCGTCGAAGGCCGCGCAGGAGACCTTCCCGGTGCCCGACGTGAACCTCAACGGCCGGCTGCTGCGGCTGCACGTCGACGACGCCGACGGCATGGCCTGGGCGAGCATCGACCGCGGGAAGCAGAACGACGCCGTCTGGCTGGACCGTTCCTGGGACGGTGGTGCCACCTGGGAGGGACTGCTGGGCAAGGCGACCGTCCCGGCGACGTGGACCGGCACCCGGACCCTGATGTACAACCTGTACGACCCCGGCGGCCACCGGCGTGGCCTGTTGCGTGCCTGCGGTGACGCACAGGGCGTGACCTGCACCGCGTGGGCGCACACCGCGGTCTGCGCGGCGGTCTGCGACGGCGGGGGCGCGGCCCCCGGCGACAGCCGGCCGGTGGCCCCCACCACCCTCGCCGGACGCACCATCGCCCTGCACACCGACAGCGCCGGAATGGCCTGGGCGACCCTGGCCGGCGGCCGGGCGGGCGACGAGGTGTGGCTGGACCGGTCCTGGAACAGCGGCGCGAGCCGGCCCGACGGCTCCTCGCTCGGCCGGCTGCCGGTGCCCGCCGGGGCGAGCGGGACCGGCACCACCCGGTTCAACATCACCGATCCGCTGGGCCGCCTCTACGGCGGCACGGTGCGGGCCTGCGGGCGCCCGGTGGAGGGCCAGAACGGCAGCTGCACCGCCTGGGCCCGGCCGGTGACCGGCCGCGCGTCCGCAGCGGCCGACGCGCTGATGTATTCGTACGACCCCACCACGGCCTACTGGCGCTCCAGTTGGTGGAACTCCGCGGTGGCGCTGACCACCGTCATCGACTATCTGCGGCAGAGCGGCGACACCAGGTACACCTGGATCGTCGAGCAGACCTTCAGGATCAACCGGGTGGCCTTCCCCGCCGGGGCGCGCAGCTCCGACCCCATCGACGGGGACTTCATCAGCCGCTCCACCGACGACTCCGAATGGTGGGCACTGGCCTGGATCGACGCCTACGACCTCACCCATGACAGCCGCTACCTCGACGAGGCCGTCACCATCGCGAATTACGTCAAGGGCCTCTGGGACAGCGGAAGTTGTAGTGGAGGAGTGTGGTGGGACCGCGAGCGGACGTACAAGAACGCCATCACCGCCACGCTGTACGTCCGTCTCACCGCCGCGCTGCACAACCGACTGCCCGGCGACACCGTCTGGCTGGGCCGGGCCACCACCGCCTGGAACTGGTTCCTGGACAGCGGGATGGTCAACGCCTCCGGCCTGGTCAACGACGGACTCACCAGCGGCTGCGCCAACAACGGCCAGACGGTGTGGAGTTACAACCAGGGCTTGGCGATCGGCGCCGCGGTGGAGGTCTGGCGGGCCACCGGCGGTGCCGCCGCGCTCGCCACCGCCCGGCGCCTCGCCGACGCCGCTCTCGCCTCCCCCGCGCTGGTGGACGCAGGCGTCCTCACCGAGTCCTGCGACGCGCTCACCTCGGACTGCGACGACAACGCCAAACAATTCAAAGGGGTCTTCATGCGGTACCTCCAGGACCTGGACTCCGTCACCGGCGACAGCTATCTCGCCTTCGCCACCGCTCAGGCCGACAGCGTCTGGACCGCCGACCGCGACAGCCTCAACCGCCTCGGCCAGCGCTGGTCCGGCGGTGGCTCCGCCGCCCATCCCAACGCCGTCGACTGGCGGACCCAGGCTTCCGCCCTGAGCGCGCTGCTGGCGGCAGGCTGACCGCGGAGCGGACCGCCCGGTCATGTCTCGGCCGCACAGGTCAAAGGGACACACGGGGAGAGCGGTACGGCGATGCGCGTCCTGGAGCCGGGGGATCCGCAGCGGTGAAGGTGGTCAAGGCCGAGCCGGCCGAAGAGCACGAGTTCCGGGCCCGGTTCCGCCAGGAGGTCGCCACGCTGCACCGGATGGGCGGCGAGTGGACGGCGCCGGGTTCAGCAGCACCGGCTCGGTGACGGCGCATTTCCAGGTGCGCCGGTCGCCGCCGAGGACGATGCGGTCGTCCGGACCGGCCGGCTCCGAAGGGCATGGCGGAGCAGGGCCAGGCCGGCGAGGACCACGACCAGTGCGCACACCCCGTTCCAGCCGAAGGCGGTGTAGGCGCGGACGCCGAGCCACGATCCGGTGCTGCCGCCCAGGAACGCGCAGGTCATGTACGCGGTGTTGAGGCGGGCGCGAGCCTCGGCGCGCAGAGCGAGGATGCGGGCCTGGTTGGCCACCTGGCCCGACTGCACGGCCACGTCGAGCAGCAGCATGCCCGCCCCCAGTCCGACGAGGCCGACGGGCCCGCCCAGGCTCCCGGTCAGCAGGAGGGCCCCGGCCGCGACGGCTCCGATCATGCATACGAGGTTGACGGCGTCGGGTCCGCTCCGGTCGGTGTGCCGGCCCGCGACCGGGGTGGCGAACATGCCGGCCGCGCCGACGAGGGCGATGACGCCGACCGCCGGGGTCCCCAGCTCGTACTCGGGGCCGGTGACGAACAGCGCGAGCGCGGTCCAGGCGGCGCTGAACGCGGCGAACACGAGGACTTGGTACTGGCAGGAGCGCCGCAGCAGCGGCTCGGTGCGCAGCAGGTGGACGGAGGCCGCGAGCAGCGTCGGGTAGGGCCGGCCGGTGCTCGGTGCGGTGCGGGGCAGCGCCGCCGCCGTCACGAGGGCGAGGAGCAGGGCCAGGGCGGCGGCGACCAGGCAGGGGGCGCGCCAGCCGAGCCACTGTCCGAGGGTGCCGGAGAAGGTGCGGGCGAGCAGGATGCCGCCGATCAGGCCGGAGAGCAGGGTGCCGCGCCGTTGCGGGGCGGTCAGCCCCGCGGCCATGGGGATGAGGATCTGCGGGATCACGGTGGTCAGGCCGACCAGAGCGCCGGCGACGGCCAGGACGGGGAGGGAGGGGGCCGCGCCGGCCAGGACGAGTCCCGCGCAGGTGAGGAGCAGCAGGGTGGTGACGAGGCCGCGGTGGCGCAGCCGGTCGCCGAGGGGCACTACCAGGAAGATGCCTGCCGCGTAGCCGAGTTGGGCGCAGGTGGCCACGAGGGCCGCGGACGAGGAGGTCACGTCCAGGTCGTCGGCGATCAGCGGGCTGAGCGCCTGCGGGAAGTAGACGTTGGCCACCGTGATGCCGCAGGCGATGGAGAGGAGCAGGATCAGCGGCCGGCTCAGAACCGGCCACCGCTCGTTTCCGCGGCGGTGCGGGCCGGCTGTGCCTCGACTTCATGCGCACCTTGCCGCTGCGCGGCACGGACGACGCCACCGAGGAACTGGCCACCGCCGAGGACCTGGCCGACTGGGTCGCCCAGTTGGGGCCGTACCCCGCGGACACGGCCGTACCGGTTCCGACGGCGGCCGTCCTCGGTCAGGCGCGGGCCCTGCGTGAAGCGGTCCATACGCTGCTGACGGCGGCTCGCGGCGACGGCGGGGCGGCCGCCTGCCCTCCGGGCGAACGCGAGCTGTCGAACGCGGCCGCCGCCGGGGCCCCTCCCGTCCCGGAAACCGCCGCTGGTGCTCGATGGAGACGTGCGGGAACAAGTCCAAGAAAAGCACCTGGCGCGCCAGGCACACGACCGCGCCCGACGCCTGACCGGCGGCGACCGCACCGCGCGGTTCCACGTGCCGTTCGGATCACCGGGGGCCGGCTCGGCGTTTCAGCCAAGATCGCTGTCGCCCCAGACCCTGCGGAGTACGGGTAGTTGTACCCGGAACATTCTGCATCCCTGTCGCCAGGCGGATCTCAGCACGTCCGAAAAACGTGCGTTCGAAGGCTCTTCGGTGTCGTTGAGCCAGACAACCCCGCATCCTCGCGCGCCGGGAAAGGGAGGCTCATTGCGCCCACGGCTCGGCACCGATCCAGCCGGTCCCGTGCTCCAGGAGGGCACCTTCCGTGAACCGGCCGACCGGCCCGGGCCGAACACGCCCTCGTCCGGTACGCACGTCTCAGGTGCGCAAGCCGTCCTGGACGCGCCCGCAGTCCCGCACTCCTTCGACCGCCCCACGCTCTCCCGAGGTGATGACGTGCCGCTCTCCCGCTCCCACGTCCGCGCGACCGTGAAGGAATGTCCGACCCGGTACCCGCAGGAGCGGGAGGCACTGGCCTGCCTGCCGTCCGTACTGGACGGCCCCCGCGACCCGTTCGGCCGTGCCGCCCGGCCCGGCCACGTCACCTGCGGCACGGCCGCCATCGACCGTGGCCGGCACGTGATCGACGTCCACGACATCGACGCCGCTCCGGCCGGAGGCGAAGTCGCGTACCAGCACCACGACTTCCGTTTCGTCTTCTGCCTCACGGCCGAACGGCCGCCCCCGCCCGCCGTCCGGGACGAAGAGGTTCCCGAAGCCCGCCTGACCGCCGGGAACGAGGGTCTCGACCGGCTGAACCCGAGTCCCGGTCTCGGCGACCTGATCCGTCGGCACGCGGCCGAACACCCGCCGGCCGCCGTCCCGGGGCCGGATGCCGGACGTCTGTACTCGCGGATGGGGCGGGGCCGACGATGAGCACCCTGGACACGGGTCCCGCCGCGGGCGGCCGGGCGGCAGGACGGACGGCACGGTCGGCCGACGGCGATCCGCCGACCGGCGCGCCGGATCCCGCGGCCGCGCGGGCGGCGATGGTCGCCCGGCTGGAGAGGACCGGAACGCTGCGGCCGGGTCCCGTCCGCGACGCCCTGCTGGCGCTGCCCCGTGAGGTGCTGATGCCGCAGGCGTACGTACGGCGCAGCGCCCCGGGCGAGGAACCCCCGCGGTGGGACCTGCTGGACTGGTCGGTGCCGCGGGACCGCCCCGAACTGCTCGGCCTGCTGTACGACGGGGCCGGTGTGCCCGTCCAGCACGACGGGGAGCCGTTGCTGGGCCGGAGGAGCGGATCACGGTCGGGGGCGTCGATCACGTCGATGTCGACGCCGATGGAGCTGACCGCCTCGCTGCTGGACGAACTCGACCTGCGCCCCGGTCACCGGGTGCTGGACGTGGGGACGGGCGCGGGGGTGACCGCCGCGGTGGCCTGCCAGGTATGCGGCGACCGGGGGGTGGTCACCCTCGATCGGGACCGGCATCTCATCGACGCGGCCGCGACCCGGTTGGCCGACCTCGGGTTCCGGCCGGAGACGGTGTGCGGATCGGGTGAACAGGGTCTGCCCGGGAGGGAGTTCGACCGCGTCTTCGTCTCGTACGCGATGGAGCGCGTGCCGACGGCTCTCGTCGAACAGCTCGCCCCCGGAGGCCGGCTGCTGGCACACGTCACCAGCGCGTCCCCGTCGTGGCCCGGCCTGGCCGTCATCGAGCGCACCCTCGACGGACGCGTCGGGGCGCACCTGCGGGCCGTGGAATTCGCCCACCGGGCCGGGCACGGCATGGAACGGATCCGGCTCAGCGACGAGTTCCGTCGGCGCATCGTCACCGGCCCCGGCACCTGGACCCAGCTGAGCAAGCTGGTGCCGCCCGCGGACGGCGACCGCGGCCTGTGGCTGGCGGCGGACCACCTCCTGAAAGGGCTGGTGCGGGACTTCGGCGCCGAGCACCTGGCGATCGGTGCGCCCGGCTGCGGGTCGTGGCTGCGCGTGCGACCGGCGGGGCGCAGCCGCTGGAACGTCACCGTCCACGGCCCGCGTGACATCTGGAAGGAGATCCAGGACCTGGCCGGTCAGTGGCGGGCGGCCGGCAGCCCCGGCGACTACCGCCTCGTCCTCGAACCGGACGGTGGCCAGCGGGCCGCTTCGGCATGCGGCCGTCTGTCCTGGCGGCTTCCCGCCCCCCGCCCGCCCGACGAGGGAACATCCACGTGATCTGCCCCGACATGTCCGTCCCCGGCCCGCCCCCGGACAGGACGGCACCGCACTCATCGACAGGAGAAGCCTGGTGAACGCCGACCCCACACTCACCGCCGCGGCCACGGCCGGGCCGCAGGACACCGCCGGGCGACCCCCGGTCCGCGCGGCGACACCGGCGGACGCCGAGGCCGTCATCCGGATGCGCTCCGAGCACGTCCTGTCCAGGCCCTTGGACGAGGACTGGATCCGCCGGTGCACGCACGAGCTGGCGCCACGGCTGACACCCTCGGGAGACGCGCGGGCCTTCGTCATCGACGCCCCGGACGGCACGATGGCCGCCTGCGCCCTCGGCCTGATCCATCCCGTGCTCCCGGCCCCGGCCTACTCCCACGGCCTGGCCGCCCGCGTGCAGGTGGTCGCCACCCACCCGGGGCTGAGGCGCCGCGGCTACGCCCGGGCCGTGGTCTCCGCCCTGCTCGACCACCTCGCCGACGTCGAGCACGTCACCCTGTTCGAACTGAACGCCAGCGTGGAAGCGGCACCGCTCTACCGTGAGCTGGGCTTCGCGGGCAACCCGGCGCTGATGCGGATGACCCGGCTCGAGGAGCCGACCGCCGCGAGCACCGCGGAGAACGGCACCACGTGGCTGCCGCCGCAGCAGTACGCCGAGACGGTTCCCAAGGCCACCGCGTTCGCGTGCCTGTACTTCACCGACGAGGAGGACCGGCCGCTCCAGTTGCACTCCGTCTACTCCCCCGCGCATCCCTGGCAGTTGGTCGGCGGCACGATGGACGAGGGCGAGCGGCCCTGGGACACGGCCGTGCGCGAATGCCGGGAGGAGACCGGCCTGACCGTCTCCGGGCCGCCCCGGCTCCTGGCCACCGTGTACGGGCTGCCCGGAGCCGAGTGGCCCTACAGCACGATCGGGATGGTCTTCGACGGCGGCCGCCTCACCGCGGCGCAGATCCGCGGCATCACCCTGGACCCGCGGGAACACGACGAGGTCCGCGTCCTGCCCCTGACGCGGTGGGAGGCTCTGATGCCGCCCCACGACTTCGCGCGCCTGAGCGCGGTGGACGCGGCCCGCCGCACCGGCGAGGCCGCGTACTTCGGCACCTGGGACTGGGACAACACCTGAGCAGCGGTGTCCTGTCGACGTCCCGCCACGGACTCCCGCGCCCAGGCCACCGTGAGCCACCCGCCCGGGCGGCGTTCGTCGAACTGCTCGCCTCGCCCGCGAGGAAAGCCGATCTCGGTCTGCTCGCAGTGATCAACGGCTGGCCCGCTCCGGAGAGCCTGGCACCGGCGTTCGACTGGTCCGTCCAGGCCGTGCGCGTCCGAACGGAACGGCAGTGAGCCGGGGTTCGCCGGCGCCCGGGCGGGAGCGGCTCGGAAGATCCTGGCGACGCGGTGCGAGACGCCGTGCCGCCTCCGTCTTCGCCTCCTCGTCCTCGTCCTCGTCCTCGTCCTCGTCCTCGGGGGACGGTTCCCGACGTACCGGTGCCGGCCGCCCGGATCCGGCTTCGCTCACCCTCTACCGTCCGCGCCCCGTTCACCCCACTCTGGAACGGACGGCCCGGCCGGATCGACCGGCCGGCCCGCGACACGAACGGAGCGTGACGGGATGAATTGCCCGCGCTGCGGCGGCACCGCACAGCAGGGCCCCGGCGGATCCTGGCTCTGCCCTCAGTGCGGCCCGATCTCGGGTACGGCACCGGGGCCGCGGGTAGAGTCTGGTCCGTGAGACGGCCACAGCGCACCCAGCACCCCGCAGCCGACACGGCCGCGACCGCCGCAGCGGCCGCCGCGTTCCTGGACACGCAGGAGATCACGACGACGGGCTGCCGCAGGTGCGGGACCGAGATCGCCGGGGTGAACGGACGCTATTCGTGCGGGGCCTGCGGATGGACGAACCCGTGGCACGAGGGGCACCGGGATCTGCCGGGTGCCGAGGACGATCCGGACTGGCCCGGCCGCAGGCGGAACTCCGGGAGCTGACGACACCCCGCCGGTGTGAGCTGCGGGCACCCGCCGTGTGAAGGAACCGGGGCAAGGGCGACGGACGTCTCCTCGAACGATCAGACGTGAGGAGACGTCGCGGTGCGGATCTACATCAGCGCGGACATGGAGGGCATCACCGGGCTGGTGGACGCCGACGACGTCCAGCCCGGCGGCCGGGACTACGAGCGTGGACGGCTGATGATGGCGGAGGACGTCAACGCCGCCGTCCGCGGCGCTGTCGCGGCCGGTGCCACCGACATCACCGTCAACGACGCGCACGGCCCGATGCGCAACCTCCTGCCCGAGTCGCTGCACCCGGCCGCGCGCCTCATCCGCGGCAAGCCCAAACAGATGGGCATGCTCGAAGGACTCGGTCCCGAGCACGACGCCGCGCTCTTCGTCGGCTACCACTCCCGGGCCGGTGCGCTCGGTGTGCTCAGCCACAGCTTCATGGGGCACGAGATCGAGGACATGTGGCTGGACGGCCGGCCTGTGGGCGAGATCGGCCTGGCCCACGCCACCGCGGCCGCCATCGGCGTGCCGGTGGCGGCCCTCACCGGTGACGACTGCGCCTGCGCGGAGATGGCGGAATGGGACACCTCCGTGACGACCGTGGCCGTGAAGTACGCGCGAGACCGGTTCTCGGCGGATCTGCGGCCGTCGGAGGAAGCGCGTACGGCCATCGAGAAAGCGGTCGCCGCACGTCTTTCCGTACCACCGAAGGCTCCGGCCGCCGCGGCGGTCCCCTCCACGCTCACGGTCCGCTGGCAGTCGGCTTCCGTCGCCTCGACGCTCCTGGGAATCCCCGGCGTCACCTCGACGGACACCCGGACCGTCCGGGCCCAGGGCGCTCTGCCGGGTCTCTTCCGGCTGTTCGGCGTGTGGATGCGGGTGGCGGCGTCCCTGACCGGTCAGCACCCCTACTGCTGACCGTCGCGAGCAGCCGCCCCCGCGCACGGCATCGGTGGACCGGGCGTGGGCGGCCGCCACCGACTCGGGTCGCGGGTTTCCGGGCACCGGATCAGGTGATGCGGTGCCCCCCGTCGACGTGCAGCACGGTTCCGGTGATGAATCCGTTGCGCATCACCGAGAGGAACGCCTGCGCGATGTCGTCGGGGGTCCCGACCCGGCGGGCCGGGAGCCGCTCGGCCAGCTCGGCGAAGGCCGCCCGTTTGTCCATGCCGAGTTGGTCCCAGATGGGGGTGTCCACCCACCCGGGGGAGATCACGTTCACCCGCACGGGCGCCAGTTCGATCGCCAGCCCGTACGCCAATGACGCGAGCGCGCCGTTGGCCGCCGCCATGATGGTGTTCGACCCGTTCGGCCGGTACGCGTTGATGCCCGAGGTGTACGTGATCGAGCCGGTGGCCCGCCCGGCCGCGTGCTTGCCGACCAGCCAGGCACCGAGCAGCTTGGTGTCCACGACGGCCCGTGCGGTCGCGGTGGCGACGTCGGCGGTCCGGCCGTACACGCCGGTCGCGTCCGCCGCGGTGACCACCACGTGCTCCACTCGCTCCACTCGGGCGAACAGTGCGGCCACGTCCTCCTCCCGCCCCATGTCGGCCGCGATCGCGCGGACCCTCCCGTGCCCGGGACGCTCCAGTTCCGCCCGGGCGGTCGCGAGCCGGTCCGCGGACCGGCCGACGATCGTCACATCCATGCCCTCGGCCAGCAGGGTCCGGGCCAGGGCGAGGCCCATACCGGAGCCGCCGCCGATGATGATCGTGTCAGTCATGATCCGAGGCTGCACCGCCGGACCCGTCGCGGGGAGGCCGCGTGGTTCCTGGGTGTGCCACGGCCACCCGGGAACGGGCCGGCCGGTGGCAGACTCGGCTCCGTGAACGCGATGGCGGAGTTCCTTCGGATCCGGCGCGGGCGGATCGGCCCGGCCGACGTCGGGCTGCCCACCGGGCCGGGCATCCGGCGCACCCCCGGGCTGCGCCGCGAGGAGTTGGCCGCGCTGGCCGGGGTGAGCGTGGACTACTACATCCGGATCGAGCAGGGGCGGGAGAGCACGCCCAGTGACGCGGTACTGGGCGCGCTGGCCCGGGCTCTGCGGCTCACCGCCGACGAGCACGCCCATCTGCTCGGCCTCGCCGACCAGGTCGCCGGGCGGACACCCCGCCACCGGCCGGCCGACCCGCGACCGGCCGGCCCCGGCCTGCGGCTGCTGCTGGAGTCGGTCCGGCCCAGCCCGGCGTACGTACTCGACGAGGTCAACGACGTGCTGGCCGCGAACCCGGAGGGACTCGCACTGATGCCCGGGCTCGGCGACTGGCCGCCCGGAGCGCGCAACACGATCCGGTACACCTTCCTCCACGCCTCCGCGCGGGCCCTTTTCGCCGACTGGGACCGGGTGGCCCGCAACAGTGTCGCCCACTTGCGCACCGCCGAACTGACCGCCCCGGGGCGGACCGCCGCGCTGGTCGCCGAACTCTCCGCGGCCAGCGGCGAGTTCGCCGCTCTGTGGCGTCGGCACGAGGTGTGGGTCAAGCGCGGCGGCGAGACCGCGTTCCGGCACCCGGTGATCGGTCCGGTCACTCTCGCCAACGAGGTGCTCGGTACCGCCGGTGACGGTCAGCGCCTGCTGGTCTACCAGGCCCGGCCCGGCACGGCCGAGCACGACGCCCTGGTTCTGCTGGCGTTGACCACCGAGGACGTGGGAGCCCCGTGAACTCGCGCTTCAGGACGTGATCTGACGAACGGTCACCGCCGGTACCGCGACCGACCGGATGTGCCCGGCGAGTTCACCGGCCGTCCAGTGGTGCTCGCGGTCCACCGACCGCACGTCGGCGAACCAGTCGCGCAGCGGGAAGGCGGGCCGACCGGTGCCGCGGGCCAGGTCGAGCAGGCGTCCGCGCCCGGAGGGGACTGCACGGCGCACGAGGTCGGACGCCAGTACGATCAGCGCCGTGAGCGGCTCCCCGCACGGCCCGACAGGCCACCGCACGAAAGGTGACAAGTTCGTGAAGGCCCTGCGCCTGCTGACCATGAACACCCTCTTCACCGGCGATGTCCCGGCTCGGCTGCGCGCCCTCGGCGCGGCGCTCGACCGGTCCGACCACGACATCGTCTGTCTGCAGGAGGTCATGTTCCGCCGCAACGCCCGGCTGATCCGCCGTGCCGCTCCCGCGTACCGGCACTTCGCCTGCTCGGGCACGGTCCTGCTCCAGGGCGGCCTGGTGCTGCTGTCCCGGTGGCCGATCAGCCGGTGGCGGTTCGTGCGGTACCCGATGACGGGCCCGGTGCGCGGTGAATTCCTCATGCGCAAGGGTGCCCTGCTGGCGTCCGTCACCACTCCGGACGGTGAACTGGTGGTCGTGAACACCCACTTGTCGGCCAACCGTGACGACGACTGGTCCCCCACCAACCGGTACATGCGGATCATCGACGCCGAACTGGCCCGGCTCACCGGGCTGATCGCGGACATCGACCCGTCCCTGCCCGTCGCCGTGGTCGGCGACCTGAACATCCCGCGCGACTCGGCGGCACTCACCGGCTTCGTCGCCGCGACGGGGCTGCGCGACGTCCTCGCCGGTGACACGCGTCCGACCTACCGGCCCACACCTCGATGGCCGTCGCCGCCGGCCCTGGACCACGTACTGGTCCGGGCCGCCGCCGGGGAGACGCTGGCCGGCGACGCCGACCTGGTGTTCCAGGACGAGGTGACACTGGGCGACGGCCGCCAGGCCTACCTGTCCGACCACTACGGCGTGCGGGCACGGCTGATCCGGACGCCATGAATGCCGGAGGGCAAGCCACCGGCACTCGGCCGGACTTGGTCCGCCCCACCCGGCAACCACCCCTCCGGTGGGCCCGGTTCACAACGGTGAGGCGCTTCCCGTCTCCGCGAAGTCATTGAGAAGATTTCTTTGCATAGATATCTTCTCATCATGTCCGATCACCAACCACGCGTGCTGTCCGACATCAACGCGCTCAAGGCCCTCGCCCATCCACTGCGTCAGGAGCTCCTGGCCAGGCTCCGGCGGCACGGACCGGCCACATCCGCCGACCTGGCGGCCGAGTTCGACGAGGATCGCGGCGCCACCAGCTATCACCTGCGGCAACTGGCCCGGTTCGGGTTCGTCACGGAGGACACGGAGCGTTCGTCCGGGCGCCGCAAGTACTGGCGTGCCGTGCCGCAGGACATGCGGCTGCCGCGCCACCCGACGGATCCCGAGACCGCTGCCGCCGCGGACGAGCTCGGCCGCCAGTGGCTGGCGAGCGCCGACCGCGATCTGACCGCCTACCTTTCCGACCGGCAGGCATTCGGCGATTTCACGGCCGCGGCCATGCACTCCTTCGGCGGCACCACGCTCACCGCCGAGGAGTTGACCCGGTTCGGCGAGGAGTACATCGCCTTCCTCTCCCGCTGGAGCCGCGCCCCGGAGCAGGCCTCCCCCGGCAGCCGGCACATCTCCGTGGTGTTCCACGCGTTCCCCACCCCTGAGCACGGAGACGCGTCGTGACCGCCCCGACCGCGCAGGGGAACGCCGCCCGACAGCCTTCGTTATGGCGCAACCGCGACTTCTTCACCCTGTGGGGCGGTCAGGCCGTCTCGACCCTGGGCGCCCAGACCAGCGGGACGGCGATGCCGCTGCTCGTGCTCGCGACCACCGGGTCGCCCTCCGACGCCGGGATCGTGGGTGCCGCCGGCACACTTCCCTACCTCGTCGCCCACCTGCCCGCCGGAGCTCTGGTCGACCGGTGGGACCGCCGCAGGATCCTGCTGACCAGTGAACTCTGCGCGGGCCTGGCACTCTCCACCGTCGCTGTCGCCATATGGCTGGGCAGAGTCACCGTCGCGCACCTCGCCGTGGTCGCCTTCGTGCAGGGACTGTGCTTCGTCTTCTTCGGGCTGGCCGAGCGCGCGGCCCTTCCCAGGATCGTCCCCGCGGCGCTGCTGCCCACCGCGACAGCCCACAACGAAGCCAGGAGTCGTGGTGCGGCTCTGGCCGGCCCTCCCCTGGGCGGCATGCTCTTCGGCATCGGTCGCGCCGTGCCGTTCCTGGCCGACGCCCTCTCCTATGTCATCGCCTCCGTCGGCCTGCTGTTCATCCGGAGCGATCTGCAGGACCGGACGGCGACACCGGCGGAACCGCTGTGGCGGGCGACGGCCGAAGGCCTGCGGTGGGTCTGGCGCCACCCCCTCATCCGCGCCGCCGTCTTCCTGATCGCCGCCGGCAACCTGGTCTTCCAGGCGCTCGTCCTGATCCTCGTCGTCCTCGCCCAGCACCACGGCGCCACTTCCACCACCATCGGTACGATGCTCGGCGTCTACAGCGGTGGCGGTCTGATCGGAGCGCTCGCGGCAGGCACGTTCCATCACCGGTTCGCGCCCAGGACCGTCATCGTCGGAGTCAACTGGATCTGGGCCGCGCTCCTGCCCCTGTTCGCTCTCGCCTCGAACCCTCTGCTGATCGGAGCCGTCGGCGCCGCCTGCGCGTTCGTCGGACCGCTGTGGAACGTCGTGATCATCAGCCATACGACGGTCCTGGTCCCCAACGAGCTGCTGGGACGGGTCACCAGCGCGGCCATGACCCTGGCCTGGGGAGTCATGCCCATCGCCTCCCTCGGCGCCGGCTATCTGCTCACCGCTCTCGGACCGGTCGGCTCCATATGGGTACTGGCCGCGGTGATGCTCGTCGTCGCGGTGGCCGCCACCGCCAGCCCGGCCGTCCGTCATGCCCCGCGGCTTCCGCTCGGGACGGACGCCGACCGGACGACCCCTTGAGAGGAAGGTCTCGACCACGGGGTTCGACGTTCGAGCGGTGGGCGACCGGCGTCTCGAGCACCCGGGCCGCCCCGGCCGGCGTGGTGCGTCGGCTACCGCTTCTTGACGGCGTAGGTCAGGTGGGTCACCCGGGACGACGCGTCCGTGCGGGTCTGGTCGAGGGCGAGGCGGTCCGGGTCCACGCGGTCGAACAGGCGGATGCCGGTGCCGAACAGCACGGGCGCGAGGGTGATCGAGAACTCGTCGATCAGGCCCCCGTCCAGGTACTCCTGGATCGTCTCGGCGCCGCCCGCGATGCGGACGTCGCGGTCACCGGCGGCCTCGCGGGCCTGGTCCAGTGCGCTGGAGATGCCGTCGTTGACGAAGTGGAAGGTCGTGCCGCCGGGCCGCTCCCACGGGTCGCGCTCGGTGTGGGTGACGACGAACACCGGGGTGTGGAAAGGCGCTTCCTCCGGCCACGCCAGTTCGCCGGCGTCGAACATGCGCTTGCCCATGACGCTCGCGCCGGTGCGCTCGTACGTCGCCCGGGCGACGTCGTTGTCGAGTCCTTCCTCGCCGCCCTCGCCGAGCTTGAGGTTCTCCCGGAACCACCGCTGCGGGAACAGCCACGCCTGCAGCTCCGACCACTTCGTCATCCAGCGCCGGACCCTCGGGTCGTCCCGGCCCTCGGGAGAGAAGACGTCCTCGACGGGCACGGCCTCCGGCGCCATGAAGCCGTCGAGCGACATCGTCACGCTGAAGAACACTTTCCCGGCCATCAGCCCTCCGCTCCCTTCGGTGCGGTCCCGTTCCGCGCGGTCCCGTTCCGGACGAGTTCGGCGACGTAGGCCGCCAGGTTGGACAGCGTCTGCTCGCCGCCCTCGATCGCGTGGTACTTCTCCACCGCCTGGTCGCGCAGTTCCTTGGTGGGGAACACCGTGCGCATCACGATCCGGGTCTCCTCGCCGGCCGGCTCGAAGGTCAGGACCGACTCGAAGGCGTCGGGGTCGTCGCGGGACTCGCCGTGCACCAGCGCGATCCGCTCCGGCGGGACGATCTCGGTCCAGGTGATCCATTCCTGGTAGTCGGTCCCGTCCGGCCCGTGCAGCACGAAGTCCCAGACCCCGCCCGCGCGGAACTCGAAGGACCGCGTCGTGGTGGTGAACCCCTCCGGCCCCCACCACCGCGACAGGTGCCGGACCTGCGTGAACGCCTCGAACACCAGCTCCCGTGGGGCGTCGATGGCCCGGGAGATCACGATCTCGCGGTCCGCGGCCGTGCGCTCGGGCCCGCCGCCGCTACTGGTCGTCGTCATCGGGTGGCTCCTCCTGTCTCGCCTGCTTCAGATCTCTCACGTACTCGTCCAGCCGGTCGAAGGTCTCGTTCCAGAACCGTTCGAAGCCGCCCACCCATTCGTGGATCGGCCGCAGCCCGCGGGCGTCCAGGCCGTACAGACGCTGCTTGCCCGCCTCACGGACCCGCACCAGCCCGACCTCGCGGAGCACCCGCAGGTGCTTGGACGCCTGCGGCTGGCTCATCCCCAGGTCCCGCGCCAGTTCGGTCACGGACCGTTCGCCGCCCCGCAGCAGCATCAGGATCTCCCGGCGCTGCGGCTCGGCGATCGCGTTGAACGCGTCGGAGGTCGTCGCCGCTCGTGCCATGGCACCATCATATTCCTATATCGGAATGCGTCAATGGTGGCGGCCCTCCCCCTCGGACCGGCAGGCCATCGCGTTCTACCGCGGTCGCATCAGGCGCAGGTCCGAACCCCATGCGTCCAGGACCGCTCCGTGCCCGGCCCGCCGGGCCACTGTCTCGACCCGGGCGAAGAGGCGGCGCTGCGTGGACACGTCGCCCGTGGCCGAGACGAGGCCCACCGCATCGAGCAGCCGCCCGGTGTCCCAGCCGGGGAGCGGGAACCGGGCGAGCTCCCACTCCAGATACTTGTTGTAAGGGCGGGGACGACGGTCCAGGGCGAAGAGCGACTCCAGCAGGAACCGGACACTGTCCGCGGCGTCGAGCCGGGCGGCGAGGGCATGTCCGTCGCGGGTGTTCTTGACCGACCGGTAGAGGGAGTTGGCGTAGGCGTCGAGCCATTCGTCCGCCTCCCGGAAGGCTTCACCGGCGTCCAGCCGTGCCTTGTCGGCCAGGATCCGCGTGATGGTTCCGTCGAGCCGGTCGAGCACGACTCGTGCGCGGGCGAGGGCGTACCGCTCGAAGCCGGGCATGCCCGCGGCACGGAATTCGTCCAGGGAGAGGACGACGAGGTCGAGCTCCGGGGTGCGGTGTCCGGCGAACCGGGTGAGGTCCGTCGTGGCACCATCGGCCAGCACGACGTACAGATCGTGGTCGGAGTGTTCGGTGGTCATGCCCTCATGGGCCCGGGAGCCCTTGAGGACAAGGCCTACGACAGCAGGGTCCGCCGCGGCGAGGTCGACGAACGCGTCGAAGGTCATGGGCTTTCGAGCGGTCATTGCGCGATCTCCGGTGTGGGGTGGTGGGCATGGCAGCAGGGCGTCCCCCGGTCACCGGGGTCGCCCGCACCGTCCGCGGCGGCACTCGGCCGCCGCCCGGAGGATCAACGCACGCGGGGACCCTATCGACCGGCGCTCCGAACGGTCCCGGTTTCGGTCGTCCCAGGGCCGATGGCCACGTGGTCCGTCCCGAGCCCCTGAAGTTCCCGGCCGCCGGCGGAACTTGCCACCGGGCCGGCCGGCCCGGCTGCTGGAGGCCGGGGACGAATCCGTGCCGCACGCGGTGTTCCGGCGAGTCCTGACGGCCGACTCGTGCCGCCACGGGCCCGGATGGACCGCACCCCCACCGAGACCGGCCTCCGACGACCGCGCGGAACCACCTCCCGGCCCAGCCGACAAGCGCTGGCTCGTGCCCCGTCCCGTACCTCAGGATTCTCGGTGTGACAGACACGGAACCCGCCGGAGGAGAGACGCCGGACGGGCTGCCGGGCTGGTGCCTGGTGGCCAACGTGGCGCGAGAGACCGTGCGCGGCGAGAGCGGCCTCGGCATCCAGCACGGCACGAAGCACTTCCGCGCGGGTGCCCTGCTCTGGCTCCCGCCCGTCCGCTGGGATCCCGGCCATGGTCGCCGGCACGCGGTGGGCCGGCACCGGGGCAACGGTCGCCGGTACGTCAACATGGTGGTGCGCATGGACGACCTGGAGAACTTCCGGGTCAAGGGCGTCTACAGCGAAGCCCTGGTACGCGGCCTCAACGGATACGACCACGATCCGGCCGCCCCGCGGACCCTGCAGAACCCGTGGACCCGCGAGCGGGCCCAGGAGTGGGCGGATGCCCGGAACCACTTCCGGGAGCCCCTCTTCATCGAGGGCCACCCCTATGCCCACCCCCGGATCTTCGTCCCCAACCCTCCGCTGGCCGAGATCCGGATCGACGGTGAGACCCTCCACCTCGCCCGCTACGGCACCGGAGGGGCCCACTACAGCCGCACACCCCCTCCCACGGAGTGGATTCCCGGGCCCTGAGCGGGAGCGTTCCCGGCATCGGCGCGGGCGTCGACGTACGCGTCCAGCGCGGCGAACGTCGCTTCGGGGCGCTCGATGTGCGGCAGATGGCCGGCCTCCGCGATCGGCTCGAACCGCCCTCGCGCGAAAGCCTCCGCGTAGGCCCGCCCGTACGCGGGCGTGACGATGCGGTCGCTCTCGCCCCACAGCACGAGGGCCGGGATCCGCACCCGGCCGAGCCGGCCCAGGAGCTTCGGGTCGTGCATGTACGGATCACCGGCCAGAAGACGCGCATGGGCCATGTTGGCCTGCTGGAGCGCGATCCGCTCCTCGGTGAGGGTGGCCGGGTCCACGGCGAAACGGGCCGGATCGTGGAACGAGTACGCGGCGATCTCGTCCGGCCGCATCCCGAAGATCTCGCGGACCGGTTCTCCCGGGACGGCCACGCCCACCGCGTTGACCAGTACCAGTGAGCCGATCGCCGCGCCGTCGTCACGAAAGGCCATCTCGGCCGCGGTCCAGCCGCCGATCGAGGAGCCCACGACGAGGACGTCACGGTGGCCCTCGTCCCTGAGCCAGTGCAGATAGGTGATCGCCAGGTCGTCGACGCCGGTGAGCCAGTCGGGGCGTTCGGTCCCGTTCCAGCCCGGGTGTGTGGGGACGACGCCCCGCATGCCGTGCCGATCGGCCAGGTGCGCGGCGATGCCCTGGACGGTGGCGGGCCCGCCGCCTCCGTGCAGGACGAGCGCGAGGCGACCGTCGGCGGGCCCGGTCTCGGTGAGGGTGAGGGGGAGGTCGGGGCGCGGGTGGACGGTACGGGTACGCATCTCGGTGTCGGTCATGCGCCCCACGCTATATACGCATACGTATATACGCAACCTTAGATTCTGGATTAGGATGCGGCCATGACCGCGAACCATGAGGACCCGCCCTCCGCTCCCGCCGACCTCGAAGAGCTGGGGCGCGCCGTGAAGGAAGCGCAGTACCGGCACCACCGCGCGCTCGACACCCGTCTCGCGGCGGTCGGCACGACACTGGCGCAGTGGGACGCGCTGCGGGCGATCGCCCGTACGCCCGGAGCGTCCGCGCACGAGCTGGCGGTCGCGACCTTCCAGGGCGACCAGTCCTTCGGCACCCTGGCCTCCCGGCTCGCGGCCCAGCACCTCGTCGAGCGCCGGCCCGGTCGCGGCCGGCGTATCGAGCACCACCTGACGGAGGCCGGCGAGCGCGTCCTGACGGCGGGGCGCGCCGTCACCCGCGATGTCCTCGCCGCGTCCTTCGGCCCGCTGGACGAAAGCGAACGCGCCACGCTGCTCGGCCTGTTGCGCCGCATCGGCACTCCGGGCGAGGAACCCCAGGATCAGCGGCCACGCAATTGACAGGTCCCGTCGCCCTGGTGCGCGACGGAAAGAGGATCCGGGCGGTCAAGGGCCTGTACGACTTGCCCCCTTCCGAACTCCGTCACCGGCCCCCGGTATTCACGCCCCGGCGCTCCCGCCGCCCCGCTCGACCGGGATCCACAGCTGGGAGTCGGTCTCCGCACCGACCTCCACCGGCCGCGTCCGCAGCAGCTCCGGACCCGGCCGGCTCACGTACAGGTTCGAGGGGAACCACTGCGTGAACACGTCCCGCCACAGCTCCTGGAGGGCACTCGGATAGGGCCCGTGGTTGTCGAAGACCGCCCAGGTCCCGGCCGGCACGTCGAGGGCGTCGAGCTCTTCGGCGGCCGTCTCCGGACCGGTCACCACACCGATCCAGTAGTCCGCCTCGGCGCCCTCCTCCCGGCTGTCGGTCAGGTACACCACCGCCGACAGGACCCCCGCGGGCTCCCGGTGGGCCAGTGCCTTCATCCGTACGATCGCCTGCGCGTCCAGACTCCCCAAGTGCGCCGCGGCGGCCGCGTTGACCCCCTCGTGCACGAGGGGGACCCGGGCCTTCCTGCCGAGGACCCGGAACGGCTCCTTCTCCACGATCCGGTACCGCATGGCCGTACTGCCTTCGACGACGACGCGGAAGGACATGCGCGGCTGTGCCGTGAGCACCGCGCCCGTGCGCCGGGCCTCGGCCGGCCCGATGCCGTGCACCGACCGGAACGCCCGGGCGAACGCCTCACCCGAGCCGTACCCGTACCTCACCGCGACGTCGAGCAGCGTCAGTTCCCCGGCCAGCACCTCGGCCCCGGCGAGCGTCATCCGCCGGCGCCGCACGTAGAGCGGGAGCGGCATCCCGGCGAGCGCGGAGAACAGCCGCCGGAAGTGGTACTCCGACACCGCGGCGATCCGGGCCACCTCGGCCATGTCGACCTCCCGGTCGAGGCAGGCTTCCAGGTGGTCCAGCGCCTCGTTCAGCCGCTCCAGCACGCGTGTCCGCCCTTCCTTGCGCCCGAGTAGAGGAAATCCGATCGCGCCCCGCCCGACAGAACCGGTACGGGAATTGTCGGGCGGAAAGTCCTGGCCTCGACCGAGGCTTACACCATGACCGACATCAAGGGGTATTGCGATCCCCGGTTCGCCGCGGTCCGTGAGGCACTCGCGGTCCTGCTCGACAAGGACGACGTGGGCGCCTCGGCGGCCGTCTACGTCGACGGCGAGCCGGTGGCCGACGTCTGGGGCGGGTACGCCGACGCGGACCGCTCCGTCGACTGGGAACGCGACACCCTCACCGCCGTGAACTCGACGACCAAGAACATGACCGCCCTGTGCGCGCTGGTCCTGGCCGACCGGGGCGAGCTCGACCTGTCCGCGCCGGTCGCCGCCTACTGGCCCGAGTTCGCCGCGGCAGGCAAGGAGGACGTGCTGGTGCGGCACGTGCTGTCGCACACCGCGGGGCTTCCGGACCTGCCCGGGCCGACGACGGTCGAGGAGCTCCACGACTGGGAGGGCGTGACGGCGGGACTGGCCGCGCGGGCACCCGAATGGGAGCCGGGAACGGCCGCCGGCTATCACGCGCTCACCTTCGGCTTCCTCGTGGGTGAGATCGTCCGCCGCGTCACCGGCCGCAGCCTCGGTGAGTTCTTCGCCGAGGAGGTGGCCGGACCGCTGGGCGCGGATTTCCACATCGGACTCCCCACCGGTCATGACCACCGCGTCGCACCGCTCGTCCCGCCACCGTCGCTGACCGACGAATACGCCGCCGACGCACCGCCGGGGCCGGACGGCACACGCCGGAAGAACACCGGTGTCACGATCCGGGTCAAGGACGTCAACTCCGTCGCCTGGCGCCGCGCGCAGATCCCTGCGGTGAACGGTTTCGGCAACGCTCGCTCCGTCGCCCTCGTCCAGTCGGTACTGGCGAACCGGGGTTCGGCCGGCGGCGTGCGGCTGCTGTCCCCCGAGGGCTGCGGGCCCGCGTGGCAGGAGGTGTTCCGCGGCGACGACCGCGTACTGGGGACACCGATGTGCTGGACGGCGGGCTTCGCCAGGTTCGGCGACGCCTTCGGCTGGGGTGGCTGGGGCGGCTCACTGGTCGTGAGCGATCCCGGTTCACGCATGACGGTGGCCTACGTCATGAACCAGATGATCGACCGGGAGCGGCAGGAGGACGACCGCGGCATGGAGATCGTGACGGCCGCCTACAGCGGCCTGCGCTGACAGCGCGACGAGGGGATCGGGTCAGTTCCACTGCTCGTCGGCGAGGGAGGTGACCGGCTGGGGCTTGCCGATGACCGCCAGGGCGATGAAGAAGCCGATCTGGCCGATCGCGATGGTCAGGGTGGCCAGGGCCTTCTGGTCGTAGTGCCTGGCCACCTCCGCGTACAGCTCGTCCGTGACACGCTCCCTGCCGTACGGAGCGGGCTGCAGGGTGGCCTCCACCAGGGCCAGGGCGGCACGCTCGGCATCGGTGAAGCACGGGGCGTCCTGCCAGGAGGACACCGCCGTGATGCGCTCCTCCGACTCCCCCGCCTTGCGCAGGAAACCGGTGTTCAGGACCGTCAGATACGTGTTGCCGACGATCTGCCCGGCCCGCAGGTGGACCAGGCTCATCGTGGTCCGCGGCACCGAACGGTTGCCCGTCGCCCGGAACAGGGCCGCGCTGATGTCCTTCAGCTCGGGCACGAACTCGCCCGGGTTCGGCATCCGGGAGATCGAGGTGTTCGTCATGAGCGCACTCCTTCACATCCATCTGCTCAGCGTCTTCACCTCACTGACGGACCAGCGCACCGGAATGTGACAGGGACCCGGGAAATGTTCTCGGCCGGGGCCGGGGCCGTCAGCCGAGGGCGTCGAGCAGCTCGCGCTCGCGCCGGGCGCTGAGGCCGGCACGCCTCGCCCGGTCGAGGCCCTGCTCGCGCTCCCAGCGCAGCGTGTCGGCCAGCAGTTCCGATCGGGACCGGTGGCGCAGCCCCGCGGCACTCGCCGCGGACCCGCTCCGGGCCGAGAAGCCTTCCCAGCCCGGTTCGGCCACCCACATCGGCAGGGACTCGGGGCCCATGAACTCGCTCACGCCGTTCGCCAGCAGCCACGCCGAGTCGGCGGTGACCACCGGAGCGGTGTGTCCGCCGACGGCGCGGGACAGCTCGATCCACTCCCGGAACGGGACGACCGGGCCGACGGCGTCGTAGGTCCCGGTGCTCCCCGCCTCCGCGGCGTCGAGCAGCCAGGTGGTGAGGTCCCGTACGTCGACCGTCTGGGTCGGCGCGTCCGGTGCGTCGGGAACCAGCATCGGCCCCTGCCGATCGCGCGCGGCACGGGCCACCCAGTAGCCGGAGCGTCCGCTGTGATCGCCCGGGCCTCCGATGAGACCGGCGCGGGCGACGAGGAGGCGGTCGCCCACGACGTTCGCCGTCGCCTGCTCGCAGGCGACCTTGGCCTCCCCGTACGACGCGCGGTCGACCTCGCTCCGGTCCGTCGGGGCGAGGAGGGCCGCGGACTCGTCCGCGCCCGGCGAGGCATGGTGGGCGTAGGCGCTGACGGAGGAGACGTAGACCCAGTGCCCGGCCCTGTCACCCAGTGCGTCGACCGCTCCACGAACGAAGGCGGGCTGCCAGGACACCTCGACGACCGCATCCCATTCCCGGTCGAGCAGGGGCCCGTACGCCGAGGGATCGCGCCGGTCGGCGGCCACCAGCCTCGCGCCGTCCGCGACGTCCCCGCTCTCACCGCGGGCCAGGCACGTCACCCGGTGACCGCGTTCGACCGCCCGCCGTGACAACTCCCGGCCCACCCAGGCCGTACCGCCCAGAACCAAGATCTCCATCCCGCCACCCAAGCACTCCCGGGGCCGAACGCCCAGGCCGATCTGCCGACGGCAGATCGGACACGCCCGGGGACGGCTCCTCCGTCCGCACGGGGGTCGCCGTGCTCATGGGCGAGCCGGCCCGGCGACAGCGCCGAACACGCGATCAGGAGGTGCCGGCTCCCACTTTTTCCGCCGCGGCCAGGTAGGCCCGCACCGCGGGCCGCTCGTCGTCCTGGCGCGCGGCCACCGCCAGACGGGCCGGGGAGATGCCGCGGACCGGCACGGCGATCACCTCGTCCCGGACGACCAGCGGGGCGTTGCCGGTCGCCAGCAGTGCCACTCCCTGTCCGTTGGCGACCGCCTCGTGGGTCTCCTCGGCGCTGGCCACCACCCCGCCTATCCGTGGCGCGCGATCACCACGGGAGTCCAGGGCCAGCCAGTGGTCCCGCAGTGGACCGGCCTCCGGAGGGAGGGCGAGGAACGGCTCGTCGAGGAGATCGGTGAAGTCCACCGCGCCCTCGCGGTCGGCCGCGGCCCGCGCCGCCAGGGGGTGACCGTGCGGAAGCGCCACGACGCGCGGTTCCTGGGCCACGATCGCGTACCGGTAGCGTTCGCCGTCCGGGAGCGGCAGCCAGACGAACGCGACATCGCTGGACCCGTCCGCCAGTCCGGCACTGGGGTCGGCCCAGTTGACCTGCCGCAGGACCGGCCGTGCGTCCGGGTACAGGGAGACCAGCCGGGTCCGCAGGGCGGGCAGCAGCCCGCGGCCCGGGCTGGTGGACATGCCGATCACCAAGGTGTGCCGTTCGGCGGCCTTCGCCTCCTCCACCGCCGCCTCGGCGGCCCGCCAGGCGGCCAGCGTCTCGCGGGCGTGCGGCAGCAGGGCCTCCCCCGTCGCCGTCAGCCGCACCGCCCTCCGGTCCCGGCGGAACAGACACGCGCCGAGCTGTTTCTCCAGCATCCGTATCTGTTTGCTGAGCGCGGGCTGGGAGACGAACAGCCGCTCGGCGGCCCGTGTGAAGCTTAATTCCTCGGCGATCGTGACGAAGTAGCGCAGATCGCGCCCGTGGACGTCCATAACGCATGGCTATCACAACAGGTCTTGGACACGGTCCTGGATCCCGGCCGAGGATCGGTGCTGTCGGCGGGGATGTCCCGGACGGCAGTCGACGAGGGAGACGAAGAGATGACCGAGAACGGCAAGGTCTGGCTGGTCACGGGCGCGAGCAGCGGCTTCGGGCGGGCCATCGCCGAGGCCGCGGTCGCCGCCGGGGACACGGTGATCGGTACGGCCCGACGGACCGAGGCGCTGGCCGACCTGGTCGCCGCGTACCCCGACCGGGTGGAGGCGATCGGTCTCGACGTCACCGACGGCGGGCGGATCGACGCGGTGGCCGCCGACGTCCTGGCTCGCTACGGCCGGGTCGACGTGCTGGTGAACAACGCCGGGCGCACGCAGATCGGGGCGTTCGAGGAGACCACCGACGACGAACTGCGGGACCTGTTCGAGGTGCACGTGTTCGGCCCGGCTCGTCTGACCCGGGCGCTGCTGCCGCAGATGCGGGAGCGGGGCAGCGGATCGATCGTGAACATGAGCAGTTTCGGCGGGCAGTTGTCCTTCGCCGGATTCTCCGCGTACAGCGCGACCAAGGCGGCGCTGGAGCAGCTGTCCGAGGGCCTGGCCGACGAGGTGGCCCCGTTCGGCATCAAGGTGCTGATCGTGGAGCCCGGTGCCTTCCGCACCAACCTGTTCGGCAAGGGCGCGGCCTACTTCTCCGAGGAGCACCCGGCGTACGCGGAGAAGGTCGGCGCGACCCGGAAGATGGTGCGGGACGGTTCCGGCACGCAGCCCGGGGACCCGGCGAAGGCCGCGGCGGCGATCCGGCAGGCGCTGGAGGCCGAGAACACCCCGCTGAGGCTCGCCCTCGGCGGCGACGCGGTGGACTTCCTGGTCGGTCACCTGGATTCGGTGCGGGCCGAACTCGCCGCGTGGGAGAAGGTCTCCCGGGGCACGGAGTTCGACACGCAGTGACGATCCGGCGTGGGGTGGGACCCGGGCGGAACCCGTTCCTCCCGGGTCCGGCGCCGACCACGCCACCGGGATCACGACGACCGGGCCGGCCCCGGCCGGGCAAGGTCATGTCCGTCCACCGGGAGCCCCTTCCAGGGACACAAGAAGAGAGCGCTGTCAGTACCCTGACGCGGTGACGGCCAACAACACCCTCTTGTCGAGAGCCATGAGCGGCATCGTCAGCCCACCCCTGCTCCCGCTGCCCGACCGTGTCGCGGATCTTCTGTCGGAGCTGGGCAGTCCGCCGCGGCTGGCGGCCCACCTGCGGGCCGTCCATGACGTCGCGCACCAACTGGTCGACTGGATGGAGCGGACCCACCCCGCGGTGGTCTTCGATCGCGAGGCCGTGCTCTTCGGAGCGGCCACGCACGACGTGGGCAAGACGGTGCACCTCTCCGAGCTCTCGGGTCCCGGGGCCGCGCACGAGGAGGCCGGGCAGACGCTTCTGCTCGGCCACGGCGTCAGCCCGAGGCTGGCTCGCTTTGCCGCCACGCACGCGTCGTGGGCGGAGTCGCCCGTCGACGTGGAAGACCTTTTGGTGGGCCTCGCCGACAAGATCTGGAAGAACAAGCGCGTTCCCGACCTGGAGGATCTCGTCGTGGCTCGGCTGGCCGAAGCGACCGGCCGGGCGGCATGGGAGGAGTTCATCGCGCTCGACGGGGTTCTCGCCGACATCGGCGACGCGGCGGACGAGCGCCTGGCGTTCCAGGCGTCCTTCCCGGTCCACGGCTGAGGGCTCGGGGCCGTCGGGCCGTTCGCCCGGGTCCTTCCGGCCCCCTCACGCCGGGGTGCGGTTCACAGGTCGGGGTCGTACGGCGGGATGGTCCAGCGCAGTACCGCTTCACCCGCACGGGGTTCGACGGTGGCGGGGTAGACCTGTCCGTAGGCCCGCTCCCCGTGGTGACGCATGGAGTGGTCCCCGGGGTCCCAGCCGAGACCGAGCACCGAGCACCCTCCGACGTCGATGACACCCGCCAGCAGTGGGTGGCTCCAGCCCGCCCGGTTGAAACGGTGGAAGTCGGTATGGGCGTCGACGGAGACCATCAAGCCGTTGCCGGGTCCTTCACGGACCCAGGTCCGGAGCCGTTCGGCGACCGCTTCGGCCTCGGCCAGAGGAAGGTCGAGCCACCCGCGCGGGCCGTGTCCGCTGAAGTGCTGCGGGATGTGGTCACCGCCGAACCGCGCATGGACGGTGTCCCCGTACTTGCCCCAGTAGGTGACGTCCGCCAGGCCGTCGGTGGACCGGCCGTCCAAGCCGATGAAGTCGTCCAGCGCACGGGCGTCACCCAGGACCATGCCGCATCGGTCGACCGGCAGGTCGCCGAGCCGCACGGGTTCGCCGTCATCAGGGCCGGACCAGGGCAGGCCGAGGCCGACCTCCAGGACGGCGATCGTCGGTTCCTCGCCGAAGGGCGAGGCCGACGTCCGGGCCCGAACCTGCAGGGGCCGGTCTGCGGCGGCGGCTACAGCGATCGCCTCGCACGTCCAAGTGGACGGCTCACCGTCCTCGGGCCCGTACAGGTGGCCGCCGCCGGTGGCCATTGCGGTCCGGGCCCGCTCGGACAGCGGCCGGCCCACCTGCGGCCAGTGGTCGATCCAGCCCGCCATCCCCAGCACGAGCATCCCGGAGGGCGCGGTGACGGTGCCGAGGTCGACATCGGTCTCAGTCATCTGCTGATTGAACAGGCACGGGACCGAAAGGATCAAGACGCCGTCGTGTCCGAGGCCCGCGGCACGCTCCTGTGCCGTCATGGCTGACCGTTGTCCGTAGTCGTCACGGATCGACGAAGCGCGCGTCCTGACGATCGCCCCGCGGCCGCGCCCGTTTGCCGGCGGTCGCGCGTGCGGCACTGCCTCCGGTTCCGTGGAAACCCGATTCAGGAGCACACTGTGGCAGTGAACCCGAGCAGTCGCGCCTCACAGCAACCGCCCTTGCCTCCGAAGCCGGTCATGCCCGACGCGGCCGCAGCACGCCGTCACGGGCCTGCCGCGGTCGTCGAAGCCCGGTGGCTGTCCATACAACTCGCCTGGCAGTGGAAGCGCGACGTCCATGAGATCCGCTCGCCCGGACGTCCCTATCCAGGCATCGTTCCGTTGCTGAAGGCTGCTGCCGCAGCGCCCCGGCTGCGGCGGCTGTATCCGTTCACCAGCCACTTCGCTCTGCTCTTCAGCAGCCACACCAGCTACCCCTGGACCGTCCAGGCCGGCCCCGTCGAACCCCTGCGCAACGGATCGTTCAGGGTCCACCGCCGCGATCCCTCCACCGTGATCGGCACATTCGGAACCGCCGAAGAAGCCGTGGACCTCGTCGTGAGGCTCCTGCCCGCCGACTTCGAACCGGTCATCACCGTCCCGGCCGACAACCACGTATGAAGGTGCGCGGCCGCAGCTTTTCCTCACACGCCGGCGAACAGGCGTCGACCAGTAAGGGCAGTGCGTCGGTGGCCGCGCGCAGCGAGATCCACATCTGACGAGGAATGCTCGGCTCCCTGAGCCGAACACCTCCGTCCGGGTGGGGGGTTCGGCCGGGTGACCGCCAGAGGTCCCGTGACGCCGTCGTCGGACCTGCCGTCAAGGGACCTGCCGTCAAGCGGATTCCTCGGCCGCGTGTTCCTCGACGGTGCGGGAATCGGTGAGGCTCAGCGCACCGCCGGCCGTGATCAGCCCGACGAGGACCGCGAGAAGGCCGTAGATGATCCGTTCGCCGTGGAAGAACGACGCGACGAGGTCGCCGCTCCAGGTGCCGGCCGGGAGCTGGGTGGTGACCAACGCCGCGATCAGGGTGCCGACGACAGCCGTACCGACGCTGGAACCGACCTCCTGGGCGGTGTCGTTGAGGGCGGCGCCGATGGAGGTGCGGTTGCTCGGCATCGCGTCGACGAGTGCGACCGCGCAGATCGTCATCACGGTGCGCAGTCCCACGGTCATGAGCACCATGCAGACGGCGATGGCGGCGTACCCGTGGTCGACGCCCCAGGAGAGACCGGCCAGCGAGCCGGCCAGGCAGGCCGCGCCCACCAGACAGGCGACGCGGTGGCCGAACCGGCGCGCGAGCCACTCGGACAGAGGGGTCGCGACGAGCATCGTCACGATGATCGGCAGGTTGGCCAGGCCGGCCCGCACCGGGCTCCATCCGTAGGCGTACTGGAAGTGGAGGATCAGCCCGAACATCACGCTGGCCATCGCGATGGACGTCCCGATCTGCGCGATGGCGGCGCCGCGGACGGTGCCGTCGGTGAAGAGACGCAGGTCCAGCATGGGTGCCGCGCTGCGGCGCTCGTGCCGCACGAACGCGATCGCGGCGACGAGGGCGCCCGCGATCGACGCGAGGGTGACCGCCGAGAGCCAGCCGTGGTCGACACCGCTGGTCAGCGAGTAGCAGGCGAGTCCGATGGTGGTGATGCTCAGGACGGCGCCCGGCATGTCGAGCTTGTCGGCGGTCAGGTCCTCCGGCCGGTCGGCCGGGACGCCGAGGCGGACGCCTATGCACGCGATCAGGGCGATCGGGGCGTTGACGACCAGCAGCCATTCCCACCCCACATGGGCCAGTGCGGTGCCGCCGAGCAGCGGTCCGAGGACGAAGCCGGACATGCCGACGACGATCATCACCGTCATGGCGCGCATCCGCAGGGCCCCGTCGTCGAACAGGCGGAAGACCAGTGAGTTCGTGATCGGGGCCATCGCCGCGGCGGCGATACCGAGCACGGCCCGCAGGGCTATGAGTTCGCCCGCGGTACTGACGAGGACGACGCACAGGCTCACCGAGCCGAACACGGCGAGTCCGATCAGGAGCACCCGGCGGCGGCCGAGCCGGTCGGCCATCGAGCCGGCGGTGAGCAACAGACCGCCGAAGGTCAGCGAGTACGCCCCGGTGACCCATTGCAGCGCGGTCGTCCCGCCGCCGAGGTCACGGCCGATCGTGGGCAGCGCGATCGACAGCAGCGTGTTGTCGACCATCTCGACGAAGAAGGCCAGACAGAGGGCGGCCAGGGGGATCCATGCCGCCCGCAGCGACGGATAAGTGCGTGGTGGAGGGGCTTGAAGCGTGGTGGTGGTCATGGTGATCAGTCCTTCGTATCGAACGTCGTACGGTTATCGAACAGCGTACGATGCGATACAGTAGAACAACGTTCGATACGATGCAAGGACGACGGGAAGGAAGCCATGACACGCCTGCAGAACCGCTCGAGCGGGGGCCGTCGACGGGCTTCGCACTCGATGGAGTCCGTGCTCACCGAAGCGGTGGCCCTGCTCGACGAGGCCGGGGCGCCGGCGCTGACGTTCCGGGCGCTCGCGCAGCGCCTCGGCGGTGGCGTCGCCAGCATCTACTGGTACGTGGCGAGCAAGGAGGAACTCCTCGACCGCGCCACCGACCACGTCGTGGGCGCGGTGCTGGCCGACATCGAAGCGCTTCCGGGCAGCGACGACCCGATCGACGACCTGCGCGCGATGGCCGTGACACTGTTCGACGCGATCGTGCACCGGCCCTGGCTGGGCGCCTACTTCATGCGCAACACCGACATCCAGGGCAACGCCTTGCGCCTGTACGAGAAGCTCGGCCGGCAGACCCTTCGCCTGGACCTCAGCGCGCGACAGCGGTTCCACGCCGTGTCCGCGATCACGGGGGTCGTCGTCGGCTCCGCCGTGGACCTGGGTCAGGAACCGCCCGAGGAGATCCTCGCCGGCGCCGTGGACCGCGAGGAGTACCTCGGCCGCTTCGCCAAGACCTGGCGAGAGCTCGATCCCGAGGAGTTCCCGTTCGTGCACGAGATCGTCGACGAGTTCGACGGGCACGACGACGTCGACCAGTTCCGCTCCGCGCTGGATCTGACACTGGCGGGTCTCCGTCTGCAGGCCGGAGCCTGAACCGAGCCGGTTTCTCCGACGGCGCCTTCGGGCCCGGTGGCACCACCTTCCAGGTCATCCGTTCGGCGGACGGCGACAGTGCGGACGACGACAGTCATGCCGGGCCCGAAGGGGATTTTCTGCCGCGACACCGTCGTGCGGGGAACACTCCGGCGGACCCCCTCGTTCGACCTCAGGCTTACTGTTCCGAACCGTGAACCGAGGGAGTACCTTGCCCGACACCTCGTCCACCGTCACCGCATCCCCTCTCCCGCCTCTCGCCGCCCAGGCGGAACGTCTGATCGAGCTCGGGGTGCACGAACTCGCGCGGATCCCCGCCGACGACCTGCGCGCCTTCGCCGAGAACGCGGGCCGTGAAGACCGCGCCGCCCTGCTCGCCGTCCATCCCGACCACGCCCCCGCCTCCGCCCTCGCTCCGTTGCTCCGCCGCGACGACAAGCCGGGCTTCGTCGTCACCGACATGACCGACGTCGACCGGTTCGCCCCCTGCGCCGTCGAACTCCCCGACGCTCCCCTCTACCTCGTCACCGGCCTCGACCGCGGCGACCACATGGCCAACTGGAGCCCCGAGGAGGCACTGCCCGCCCTCACCAAGGAGGACCGCACCCCGCTGCTGCTCACGGAAGGCATCCACTGGGTGCTCCAGCAGCCGGCGGTCCTCGAACGCAACCGCTGCTTCATGACCATCGGTTCACGGCTGCGCAAGGCCAACGGCGCCCTGGACGCCCGTACCCCGGCGATCTGGATCAGCAACGGCACGGGGCGGGACGGCCGCGAGCGACGCGACGCCCCGAAGGTCGGCTGGTGCTGGTGGGGCAACCGCCACACCTGGCTGGGCTTCGCCTCCGCCACGGACCGCAGAGTCCGGTAGCACTCGGCCACACAGCCGTTCGCCTCGCCGCCCGGACCCGCGCCGCCGAAAGGCGGTCCGGGCGGCGGGTGAGCCGAGAACCTTCTCGGAGAACCGATCACACGGGGCTGCCGCAGCCGCCTCCGCGTCATGGTCAGGCCGTGGCCGTCTCGTACCGCGGTCGGCCGGTGGTGCGGTACGTCTGGATCGTCAGCCCCCTGGGGGTGGACCGCGCGTCGACCAGCCGGAGCCCCAGATCCGGTCCGGTGGAGGGGAAGAGCCGCGTGCCCTGGCCGACGACCACGGGATAGGTGAGCAGGACGATCTCGTCGACGAGCCGGTGGTGGAGCAGCCAACGGATCAGGGTGCCGCTGCCCCACACCTGCAGTTCACCGCCCGGCCCGGCCCGCAGCGCGCCGATGGCGTCCACGAGGTCACCGGACAGGACGGTCGTGTTCGTCCATCGAGGGTCGGTGAGTGTGGTCGAAGCGACGTACTTGGGCCGCGTGTTCAGCGCTTCCGCGACGGGGTTTCCCGGATCCGTGCCCGCTCCCCAGGAGCCGGCGAAGATCTCGTAGGTCCGCCGGCCGAACAGGAACGCGTCGGCGCGCTGGAAGGTCCGGCCGATGAACGTCGAGGCCTCGTCGTCGAGCAGGGGCGGGGCCCATCCGAAGCGGTCGAACCCACCGCCGCCGTCCCCGTCGGGCGCGTCGGGTTCGGGTCCGGTTCCCCCGTCGATCCGCCGGTGTCCCTGGGTCACTCCGTCGACGGAGATGTTCGTGACGGTCGTCAGCTTCATGGCCGCTGCTCCCTTCGCGTCGAGGTCGCCGTTCGGTACGACCGGACCGCGGCGCGGATGTCATCGGTCGTGGAGGGACCCGGACCGAGGGCGCCCGAGGGAAACGGCGGCCGCGCGAGACCGGGACGGTGGGTTCCCCTCACGTACAGCATGACGGCCCCGCGCGAGCGCGGAGCCGGCGCGCGGGGTCCGGTCGCCAGGTGCCGGGCGAGTCGGTCGATGGTGTCCCAGACGTCGCCGTTCACGACTCGGCGTCTCCTTCGGGGAGCGGCACGCCGAGGTGGTCACCCCGCCGGACCTCGGATCCCGGAGACGTCCGCCGCGCGTGGCTGTCGGACGTCGACGAAGTCGCCGCTCGCGCTGACGGCGGCGGTGGTACCGGTCCCCGCGAAGGCGAAGCGGTAGTACCCGTCGGAGCCGGCGGTGGTCGTGCCCGTCACCGCCCCGCCGCTGCCGCTCGTGACGGTCCTGACGGTGGTGTAGGTGCTGCTGCCCGACTTGCGGAACTGGAGACTCACCTTCTGGCCGCTGAACCCGACGTATTTGTCGGTGGCCCAGTCCGCTCGCGTGAGCGCCCCCTTCACCGTGATCGTCCTGCCCTTCTTCACCGGCTCGGGCGCGGCGTCGACGGTGAGCCTGGCGGCGCGCAGCAGCTTGAAGGTGTACTTGTCCTGGTTCTCGTAGGTGGCATCCCACGCGTCGACGTGGAGGTGGACCTTCCAGGTTCCGGCCGGAGCGCTGCTCTGGGTGAACACCTTGATCGGATCCACGGTGTAGGCACCGGTGCAGGTCGCCGTGGGCTTGGTATCCGCACAGTCGAGCATTTGACCGAGATCCGTGTAGACGACCGCGTACGACGGACTGAACAGGGGCGCGCTGATCTGGTAGACGCCGGAGGCGTGCGTCGCGGTGACCGCGACGGGGAACTTCACCACCGCATGCGTGCCGACCACCACGAGCTTGCCCCCGTTGACGACGACGCTGTCGACCCTGATCCGGCCGCCCCCGCCGCCTGCACGGGCGCGGTCGCGAACGCGCCGCCCGTGAGGGCACAGACCGCGCCGACGATGACCGCTCGCCTGATACCGGTGCACATGCGCCCTCCAGGAACACGAGACCGAAGACCTCCCGAACTCTCCTTCCAGAAAGGCTTGTTGACGATTCGGAGCGTACAACGGCTCACCGGTTCGGTGCCTCCGCGAAGCTCACGACGAGGGTGCCGGGCGACAGGTCCCCGCCGAGGCGCTCCACGGCCCTTCCGGCCCTGGTGCCGTACCGGCGGAGGGTGACCCGCCACCCTGACCGCACGTCGAAGCCGAACGCGTCGGCCGCGGCCGGCACGGGGCAGGACGCGAAGGACGAGCGGGACGGACGAACACGTTCGTCCCGAACGCATTGAACCTAAAATCGAGCCCATGCCTACCCCGCAGAACCGCCGCGAGCGCCCGGCCAAACCGGCCCTCACCCGTGAGGGCATCGTCGACACCGCCGTGTCCCTGATGGAGCAGGAGGGGCTGCAGCGCGTCACCATGCGCCGCCTGGCCCAGGCCCTGGACACCGGACCGGCGTCGCTGTACGTCTACTTCGCGAACACCGGCGAACTGCACGCCGACATCCTGGACCGCCTCATGGGGCGAGTCGACCTGGCCGCCACCGGCGCCGACTGGCGTGAGCGACTGGACGCGGTCCTCGCCAGTTACGAGGAAGTGCTTTTCGCCCACCCCGCGCTCGCCCAGTCGGCGCTGACCGCCCGCCCCTCCGGCAGCAACTACCTCGCACTGCTCGACACGCTGCTCGCCCTGCTGGCCGAGGGCGGCGTACCCGACCTCCAGGCCGCCTGGGGCGTCGACATCCTGCTGCAGAGCGCCACGTCCTCGGCCGCGGAGCATTCCGCCCGCCGCGAGGACTCCAGGGCGGACGAGGACTGGGCCCGGCTGAACGACGCCCTCGCCGCCGCCTCCCCCGACGTACATCCGCACGTGCGGGCCCAAGCCGCCCATCTGGTCTCCGGCACACCCGCGGAACGCCGTCGTTGGAGCGTGAACATGCTGCTCAACGGCATCCGGACCACCCCCGCGACAGCAGCGGACTCATGACGAACTTGTTCGTTACGAACATGTTCGTTAGATTGGAGGCATGACTCCGCACTACCCCACAGCCATCCTCGGGGGCGGCCTGGGCGGTCTGATGCTCGCCCGCGTCCTGCACGTCAACGGCACCGACGTCCCCGTCTTCGACCTCGAGCCCTCCGCCGGCGCACGCGTCCAGGGCGGAATGCTCGACATCCATGACGAGACCGGACAGCAGGCGCTGCGCCAGGGCCACCTGCACGGCGAGTTCCTCGCCAAGGTCCATCCCGGCGGTCAGGCGCTGCGCGTGACGGACAAGCACGCGAACGTCGTCCACGAGGAAGCCGACGACGCCGACGGCACCCGGCCCGAGATCGACCGCGGTGACCTGCGCGGCCTCCTGCTCGGCTCGCTGCCCGACTCCACCGTGCACTGGGGTTCCAAGGCCACCGGAGTACGGGGGCTGGCCGACGGCCGGCACGAGGTCGTCCTCGCCGACGGCCGCGCCTTCACCACCGACCTCCTGATCGGCGCCGACGGCGCCTGGTCGAAGGTGCGGCCACTGCTCACCGACGCCCGCCCCGCCTACAGCGGCGTCTCCTTCGTCGAGCTCGACCTCGAAGACGCCGACCACCGTCATCCCGGAGCCGCCGCGCTCGTCGGCGGCGGCATGTTCTTCGCCCTCGGCGACGACAAGGGTTTCCTCGCCCACCGCGAGACCGACGGCAGTCTGCACTTCTACGTCGCCCTGCGCATCGAGGAGACCTGGCTGCGCACCATCGACTTCGCCGACACCGCCGCCGCGAAGCAGGCCGTACTGGGGCACTTCACGGACTGGGACGACGCCCTGCGGCGCGTGATCGCCGACGCCGACGGGGCACTGACCCCGCGCTGGATCCACGCGCTGCCCGCCGGGCTGTCCTGGACCGGCCGCCCCGGCGTCACGCTCCTGGGCGACGCGGCCCACCTCATGTCCCCCTTCGCCGGCGAAGGCGCCAACCTCGCCCTGTTCGACGGTGCCGAACTGGGCCGCCACCTGCTCGCCCACCCGGACGACACCGGCGCCGGCGTGCGCGCCTACGAGCAGGAGATGTTCATCCGCGCCGCGGAGACGGCCGGTGAGTCCGCCCGGGCCCTCGACGTGATCTTCCATCCCCAGGCTCCGGCACCGCTCGCCGACACGTTCCGCGGCCTGCACGCCACCGGACGGTGACCCCGCCGCACGGAGCACCTCACGCGCCCGGCATCGCCCGAACCATCGCTCCTCTGCCGCGGCGACGTTTCACGTCCCTCAGAACGGCGCCGTTCCTTCACCGATGAAAGCCACGGACATCTCGTCGTCGGGGCCGGCGAGAAGACGGATCCGGCGCACCCGGCCGGTCTGCAGCCGCAAGCGGGCCTCGACGTCCCTCATGGAACTCGCCAGCCCTCCTGGAATGTTGTGCAGGACACCGCCCCACAACCCCGTGTCCGGGAGGAACAGGCCCAGGTCGACCTCCACGACGATCTGCTGATCCCCGACGAGAAGCCAGCCGTCTTCAGAGCGCAGGTGGGCTGCCACGCCCCCCCATCCTCCACCCGCGACAGGCTCGACGGGCGGCACACGACCGCCGTCGGCCGCCCGGCCAGGTGATGCCGCGTTCCGCGACAGCTCATCGCGAGGGCGGAGGGGCGTCGCAGGCCAGGTCCGGCCCCTACCCCCGCGTGGTGGTGTCGCGGGTGCGCACGCGGGCCGAGGAGTGCGGCGAGAGGTGGCGGGCCAGCACCTCCAGGGCGTCCGCGACCTCCTTGCGATCCTCGGGCGTGCTGTCGGCGAGGGCGGTGGCGAGCGCGTCCTCGATCGTGGTGGCCCTGACCTCGGCCACGCGGGCGGAGAGTTCGGGGGCCTGACGGACGAGCAGCCGACGGCGGTCGGCGGGGTCCGGCGCGGTGACGACGGCGCCGGCCTCCTTGAGGCGCGCGACCGAGGTGGACACCTGACTCTGCGGCAGGCCGGTGCGGGCGGCGATCTCCCCCACGGCGCTGCCGGGGTGGGCCGCCACGTCGCTGGCGACGATGAGCACGGAGCGCACGCCGCCGCCGTGCCGCTCGCCGCCTTCGGGTTCCGGCATCGCGGCTTCACCGATCTTCATCAGGGTGCGCCCGAGAAGGAAGAGCTCGACTCCATTCACGTCCTCATGTTACATCAATGGAGATGCATCGAACTTGATACATCTAGAAAGATGGATTACCTTCGTGGCAGACACCCGGAGACCGCCGGGTCGGGACAAGGAGCGGGACCGTGCGAAAGTGGCGAGCGAACCCCTGGGCCGTCCTGGTGACTCTGTCGCTCGGGTTCTTCATGACCCTGCTGGATCTCACCATCGTGAACATCGCGATCCCGGACATGATGGACGGTCTGGGCGCCTCGCTCGGCCAGGCCTTATGGGTGGTCAGCGGATACGCGCTGACGCTCTCGGCCCTGATCATCACGGCCGGCCGGCTCGGCGACCTGCGCGGCCCGCGGAACCTGTTCGCGGTGGGCCTCGCGGTCTTCACCCTGGCCAGCCTCGCCTGCGGCCTCGCCCCCACGACGACGGCCCTGGTCGCCGCCCGTGTCGTCCAGGGCCTGGGCGCGGCCCTCCTCACCCCACAGACGATGACACTGATCGTCGCCGTCTTCCCGGCCGAGCGGCGCGGCACCGCCATGGGTGTCTGGGGCATGGTCGCCGGCCTCGCCACCCTGTCCGGCCCGACGCTGGGCGGCTTCCTGGTCTCCGCCCTGGACTGGCGCTGGATCTTCCTGGTCAACCTTCCCATCGGGATCGCCGCCCTCGTCCTGACCTTCCTCGTCGTGCCCGACATCAGGCCCGGCCGCGCCCACCGCCTCGACCTCACCGGCGTCGCCCTGGCCACCGGCGCCCTGTTCTGCCTGGCCTTCGGCCTGCAAGAAGGCGAGGGCCATCACTGGGGCGCCGGGATCCAGGGACTGCTCGTCGCCGGGGCCGCGCTCGCCGCCGGGTTCCTGCTGCACCAGCGCCGCCGCCAGGACCGCGAACCCCTCGTCCCCTTCGCCCTGTTCCGCGACCGCAACTTCACCTCGATGACGGTCCTGGTCGGTCTGGTCTCCGTCGCGATGCTCGGCCTGGTCCTGCCGTTCAACCTCTATCTGCAGTCGGTCCTCCACCTCAGCGCGGTCAAGGCCGGCCTGGTGCTCGCGCCCTCGTCACTGGTGTCCATGACCGTCGGGCCGTTCGCCGGACGCCTCGCCGACCGCGTCGGCGGCCAGTACGTCCTGCTCACCGGGCTCACCTGCTACGCCGCCGGGATCATCACCATCGCCCTGACAGCGGCGCCGGGCACCGCCTGGTTCGCGTTCGTGCCCGCCACGCTGCTGACCGGTCTGGGCGTCGGCTGCATCATCGCCCCCATGTCCACCGAGGCGATGCGGTACGTGCCGCGGCACCTCGCCGGCGCCGCCTCCGGCGTCAACAACACGGTGCGGCAGACCGGTTCGGTGATCGGCGCCGCGGCAGTCGGCGCGCTGCTGCAGAGCCGGCTCGCGGCCGAACTCGCCACCGGCAAGACCTACGCGGCCGCCTTCACCGCCACCCTGCACACCACCGCGATCCTGCCGGTCGCCGTGCTGATCGCCGGCGCCCTGACCTGCCTCCTCCTACGCCCCCGCACCACGCGGCGCGAGGCGAGCGCTCCGGCCGCCGCCGCACCGCGACCCGCCACCACCCGCTGATCCGGAACCCCTCCCCGGCGGTCCGGTGCTCGGCGCCCGCATCGGGCCCCGAGCACCGGACCGTGTCGGAGCCGAAGGACGACGACCGGGCGCGGGACGGTGGAAGCCGCGCCGGCCTGCGACGGGGCTCGGCCGCCGCAGGCCGGTGGCCGACTCGGGCCGGCCCGCGGTCTAGCAGGTCTTGCGCACGTAGCCGCTGCTGCCAGCCGGTTTCACGTCCACGTCGCGCTGGACGATGCTCAGCGTGCGGCCCCACCCGTTGCAGGCCTTCGACCTGCCGGAGTTGGTGTACTCGATCACGATCACGTTGTTCCCGAAGGCGCTGGTGTAGTCGCCGCACTCGTCGTACTGGCCGCACTCCTCGGCCACGGCGAAGTCCAGGCCGTTGGCGGTGTGGTTGCCCGCCAGCTCGGGAGTGTTCTTCTGGGCGATGGCCAGGCCGTCCGCGTGGGCGCGGGCGGAGAGCAGCTTGACGTACGCCTGCGCGTTGGCGGCCGTCAGGCGATTCCCGGAACGGGTGTAGCTGTCGTAGTTGTCGGGCTCGATCGCCTGGAAGCCCTTGGTCTTGCAGCTGTCGATCAGGCTTCCGATCCTGCCGGCGATCCGCTGCCTCTTGCCGTCGGTGCCGATGTCGAGGAAGGCCTCGCCCCAGTCCTCGTCGTAGACGACCTTGCCGGACGAGTCGCGCAGCAGCAGGTCGGAGTCCCACTCGCCCTCCGCACCCGGCTGCGCCTGGAAGGCGTTGACGTAACAGATGTTGTACAGGCCCCCCGCCGGGGAGGCGGCGTTGTCCCGGGTGACGACCTTCACCCCGGCCGGCGGGGTGTAGGCACCGCCGATCTGATAGTCGAAACCGACGTGCGTGGGCGGCAGGGACACGGCCGCGGCCTGCGCGGAGGCAGTCGGGGCGACCAAGGCACCGACCAGCGCCGCCGCGCCGATGACGGTGCCCGTGAACTTGCGGGAAGTGGGACTGAAACGGCTCATGTGGATGAGCTCCCAGGGGGAAGAGGGCACGTCCCCGCCTCGGACGCGTAAGAACGTCCTGGCGACTTGGGCCGGGCTCGTGGCGCGAGGCCTGCATACCGGCTGGGCGTGTCTCTGAACACGGAGCACGGCTCCGTGTCGTCCGGGAGTAAAGCGACTGCCCGTGAAGATGTCAACGCAGGAACTCCTCTCCGACGAGTTCCCGCGTTCCGTCGCTCGCGGCGGACCATCCGGAACCCGGCCCGGGGGCGGTCCGTGTCGGCGGGATCCGCTAGCTTCTCCCCGACCGCCGCGCACTTGGAAGACAAGGAGGCCCGGACGTGACGTTCGCGCCCTGGTTCGCCGCCCTCGGCACCATCGACCGTGTTCCGTTCGCCGAGGCGGCCGACCGGTACGCGGGGTGCGCTCCGGACGGACTCACCGACACCAACAGCGACTGTTTCGGCGGCGACCTGGAAGAGGTCCTCGTCCATCGCGGCACCGTCCACCACACCGGCGACCTGGTCATCGGGTCCGACACCCACCAGCCCGTCTGTCACGGCGGCGACTGCGGCATTCACGTCGTGGACGGTGATCTCACGGTCGAGGGGACGCTCGTGTTCACCGAGTGGGACCAGGCCAACGTTCTGGTGGTCACGGGAGACGTACGCCTGCACGGCCTCCTGATCGAGGACGAGGCGCACCTGTACGTCGGGGGCGCCCTGCGGATCGAGGGGCTGCTGGTCTCGGGTCTCTCCCACGGCGGGATGCTGGCCGTCGCGGGGGACACGACCGCCTCGGCGTGCCTGTGCGCCGGCCCCGTGCACGAGCCGATGGTCCTCTTCGGCGCCCCTCCGGCGCATCCGGGCGATCCCGACCGCCTCGTCGACCTCACCGGCATGGATCAGGCCGGACTCGTCCTGCCGGAACTTCTCGACGCGTCGGGCCATTGGGCCGACCGTGCGAAGGTCCGCGCGGCCCTGCTGGACGGCCGGCCGGTGCTGAGGACGTCCGGCGGGCCGCGGAAGCGGCGGTGACACGCCGGCTTCTGCCGGACGGTACCGACGACGCACACCCCGGGATTCTCCGGGGAGGAACGGGATCCGCGGTGCTCACAGGTTCTCGACGGCCGTGAGCAGGCGGTTCACGGCCTCGTCGACCGTGGAACGGGGGCAGCCCAGGTTCACCCGCATGTAACCGTGCCCCTCGGCCCCGAACTTCTGCCCCTTGTCCAGCCACAGCCGCGCCTGGGTCAGCATGAACGTGTCCAGCGAGTCGGCGTCCATCCCCAGCCCCCGGCAGTCCATCCACGCCAGGTACAGGGAGTCGGCCGGCAGGACCCGCACCTTGGACGTGGCGGAGTTGACCGCCCGCGCGAAGTGCGCGTGATTGCCGCGCAGATAGGCGAGCAGTTCCTCCAGCCAGGGCTCGCCGTGCGCGTAGGCCGCCTCGGCCGCGACCATGCCCAGCACGTTGACCAGCGGGAACACGTTTCGTTCGTACTGACGGGCCAGTTCTGCCCGCAGTCCGGGATCAGGTACGAAGACGTTGGCGCTCTGCAGGCCGGGGAGGTTGAACGTCTTGCTGGGGGCGGTGCAGGTGATGCTGTTCCGTGCGAACTCCTCGCCGAGCGAGGCGAAGGGGATGTGTTCGCGGTCCGGGCTGATGACGAGGTCCTGGTGGACCTCGTCGGAGACGACCAGGACGCCGCTCCGGGCGCAGATCTCGCCCATGGTCCGCAGTTCCTCCTCGGTCCACACGTTCCCGGTGGGGTTGTGGGGATGGCTGAGGATGAAGAGTTTGGTGTCGGGACGGATGGCGGCCTCGAACACCCGGGCGTCGAAGCGGTAGCCGTCGTCGGTCCGCTGCAGCGGTGCGAAAGCGAGGTGACGGCCGTTCAGCAGGACGTCCTCGTGGAAGTGGACGTAGACCGGGGGCTGGATGAGGACCGAGTCACCCGGCGCGGAGAACGCCTGCACGACCGTCTTGAGCGTGGTGATGATGCCGGAGGTCTGCATCACCCACTCCCGGGGCACCTCCCAGCCGAACCGCTTGGCCTGCCAGCCGGTCACGGCGTCGAGGTAGCTGTCCGTCGCGCCGCCGGGATACCCGAACACGCCGTACTCCACGGCCTCGTGGAGTGCGTCGATCACCACCTGGGGCGCTCTGAAGTCGGTGTCGGCGACCCACATCGGCAGCGGGTCGGCCGCGGCCTCGTCAGCCGTCAGGAACTGGCGGGCACTGGCCCACTTCATGGAGTTGCTGTGCCTGCGGTCGATGACGGCGTCGAAGATCGAGCGGGCTCCGGCCGGGGGGCTGTTCCGTGGCGCCCGGTCGTGGGGGGTGCTGTCGGTTGCCATGGGTGGATGCTAGCCACGATCACGGACGAACCGTCCGCGGACTTGAGCGCGGCACGCGAGGCCGGTCCGTTCCCGGTCCGTTCCCGGTTCGACAAGGGCCGTCGTGCGTCACGGCGCCGTACGAGCCGGGGGAAAGGCGCGATGCCGGGCGACGGCGACGGTGAGCAGGCCGGCTGCTCCCAGGACCGAGGCGGCGGTGGCCACCGCGGTGACGCCTACGCCTTGCAGTACGGCACCGCCGATGATCCCGCCGAGCGCCATCGCGGCGTTCCACAGGGTCACGAGGACGGCCTGCGCGGTATCGGCGACGGCCGGGCCGCGTCGCATGCCGGCGTGTCCGGCAGCGGTCTGGAGCAGGGTGGGCATGCCGCCCCAGCCCAGACCCCACACGACGGCGGCGGCCCAGACGACCGGGTGCGCGGTCGTGACGGCGAACGCGGCGGTGGAGAGGGTGAAGAGTGCCGCCCCGGTCGACGCCAGCACCCGCAGGTGCCGGTCGATTTGCGCGGCCACGTGGAAGGTGTTGGAGTGCGTCACGTTCCGCGTGACGACGACCTCCGGGAGATCGCTCGTCGCCGGCAGGAGCGGGGCGAGCACCACCGGGTCCGGTCGGCCGCGGACCCGGTGGCCGGTGTCGTCGGCGGCGGTGCCGAACCGGTCGGTCCGAAGACTCAGGCCGTCCTCGAGCGTGACGAAGTCGACGCCGCCCGACGCGGCTGCCCGGGCCCGGGCGACCCAGTGGTCACCGGTGAAGAGTTCGGCCGGCCCCACCCCGCCGAGTACGACCACGACGCCGGGTGCCGGCCCGCGCCTTCCAGTGCGATGCCCACGCGAAACGATCCGTCATCCGGCATGACCCGATTCCAGGACACTCACACTGATGTGAAGGTCAACCGCACGGTCACTCCCGTGACCGGTCGACGACGGGCACGGCGGTGGCGGGGTCGTGGCCCGCGGCAACCAGCCGCATGACGAAACCCGCCACGTCCTCGAGCTGCCGGGCGTGCTCCAGCCCGCCTATCACGGCGGGCACGCCACCGAGGTCGCGGATCAGACCGGCGGCGACACCGAGCGCCGCGTCGTCGTCGCCGCACATCGCCACCGTCCGCTTCGGCCGCCCCGTCGGCGTCGGCGCCAGCCAGCTCGCCCCCGCGAACAGGTGCAACGCCTTGACCACATGGCTGCCGACGGCTCGCTCGGCGATGTGTTCCACCGCCGACCCGGTGGACAACTCGAGCAGGCCCGAGGCGTGGTCGACCGCGTTGGTGCAGTCGATCACGGTCTTGCCCGCCAACGACCCCTGGCCCGCCCCGGCGAGAGCGAGCACCTGGTCGACCCCCTCCCACGCCACGGCCACGACCACGGCGTCCCCCGCCCCGGCCACCTGTGCGGGGGTGGCAGCCTCGACCGCCCCGCCGAGCCGCTCGGCGATCGCCCGGGCCCTGTCCTGCGAACGGCCTCCGACGAGGACGTGATGCCCATGTCGCGTCCATGCCTCCGCCAGTGCCGCCGCCATCACCCCGGTGCCCAGAATTCCGATACGCACGCCGCTCTCCCCGTCTCGAAGACCTGATGTCCCGACTACGGTAGGAACCTCGGACCCACCGATCGGTAGGCCCGAATCCGGTAGGAAGAGACGCGTGGACAACCACTGCTCGCCCTTCGCCGCCGACTGTTCGGTGCGCCTGGCCACCGACCTGATCGCCCACACCTGGGACCCCGTGGTGCTGATGGCACTGCGGGCGGGCAGGCGCCGCCGCATCGACCTCCTGAACGGCATCGCGGGCGTCAGCGACAAGGTCCTGACCCAGGCGCTCCGCCGTCTGCACACCAACGGTCTGATCACACGGATCACCACACCGGCCGACCGCTCCGTGGCGTACGAACTGTCCGAACTGGGCGGCAGTCTCGCGGACGGGCCGCTGGCCGCCCTCGGCCAATGGGCGATCGACCACGTCGATCAGGTCCTCGCCGCCCAGGAGCACCACGGCGCCCGGAGCGGTTCACCCGGGTGAGCCGCTGCGGGCGGCGGGTCGCGTGAGGTCAGACTCCGCTCCCGCACCGGCCCGCCGACGGGGTCGAGGACCAGGTCCAGGCCCCGGCCGTCGGTCACCTCGGTCAGGTGGTCCACGACCGTCCCCGCCACCTCCAGATGCTCTCCAGCGGCCCCATCCGTCAACTGCTGCCGCTGGAGCCTGAGTTCGGATTCGGGCAGGCACCCGGTGCCGACCGGACGGCGGGAGTCGGTGTGCTTCCGTGCCGCACGGCCCGGGCGGCCCGACGGGCGGCGGCGAGGTTGTCGCGGACGGCCAGGGTGTCCGGGTCGGTGCCGGGTGGGGCGAGCAGGCTGTGCTCGATGTCGTCGTGTGCGAGCCATGCCGCGGTGCAGAGCGTGTTCACCGCCAAGGGGTCCCTCTGGGCCAGGGTGCGCAGGGTGACGTCCCAGACGCGGGCGACGGTGCGTTCGGCCGGAATGCCGTCGGCAGCCTTGTCGAGTCTGGTGCCCAGCCTGCGGCGGTAGCCGTCGAGGGTGACGCCCCGGTTCTGGGCGAGACAGGCGCCGGCCTGTTTCAACGCCAGGGGCAGACAGCCCGGTTCGGCGGCCAGGACAGATACGCGGCCTCACCGTACGCAGGACTTCCGACGAGCTTCCACGTGCGCGGGGACAGGCACCGCACGACGACGCCGAAGTTCACCCGGACGACTGGCGGGCCAGTTCCAGGTTCGACCGGTGGGGGCCGGAGAGCCAGTCCTGCTCAAGACGCGCGTCGATCGGTTCCTCTCCTCGCCGCAGCGCGTCGATGTACGCGCGATCGGCGGCAAGGCGGGCCGCCACCTCGGGACCCTCGGCAACGGCTCCATGACCGGGGACCAGGACATCGACGTGCCGGACAACCTCCCCCAGCCGGTCGAGTGCCGTCTCGTAGGCACTCACCTGATCGGGGCGGCGGGGGTCGAGGAGCGGGATCAGGACGTCGGAGAGCATGTCGCCGGCGAGCAGGACGCCACGGTCCGCGAGGAGAACCGCGGCGTGGCCGATCGCGTGCGCCTGGTGCTCGACGATCTCGCCCGGCACGGGTCCCCCGTCCGCGGGCAGCGGGGTGAGGAGCCCGATCAGCTCGAGAGGGACGCCCGACGTGCTCCGCTCCGCCATCCGCCGCGCCGCTTCCCGGGCTTCCCCGGCGGCTCGGGCGCCGCCGGGGGTGGCGTAGCGCGGCACGTCGCCGAACCGGGAATGCCAGAGCAGGTGGTCCCAGTGGGGATGGGTGGAGAACCCGGCGACCACCTCGATGCCGAGCCGGTCCACGTCATCGGCGAGCTGGTTCAGATCGGAACCGTCAATGCCGGGATCGACCAGGATCAGCCCGTCCTCCCCGCGTACCACGACGGCGTTGCTCCAGACCCACTCGCTCTGCCGGACCCAGACTCCGTCGGCCACCCGATTCAGCATCGGTCCACTGTGTCAGGTGTCCGCGCCCGGAGCGGGTCGCGACGCCCTCCGAGCCCGGATTCGCGACCGGATGGATCTCGCGGGTCGGGTCGCCCTCGGAGCACCGCCCGACTCCCCCGTCGGGCCGGTGCTCCCGGGGCGTGCGTCTTCCCCGGCGTACGCGAGGGCCTCTTGCGGCTCCGGCGGCGTGCCGGTGGACCCGGCACGCCGCCGGGTCCGCGCCCACCGCCGACCGGACGCGTCTCAACGGTTGACGGAGCGCATACCCGCCTCGTCATAGCGCTCACCAGCCGCCTCGGGCAGCTCCGCGTCGATGCGGGCCAGGTCGTCCTTGGTCAGCGTGATGTCGACCGCGGCGGCGTTCTGCTCCAGGTAGGTGCGGCGCTTGGTGCCCGGGATCGGCACCAAGTGCTCGCCCTGGGCCAGCACCCAGGCGATGGCCAGCTGGGCCGGGGACACCTCCTTCTCGGCGGCGATCTCCTTCACCTTCGCCGCCAGCCGCAGGTTCGCCTCCAGGTTGGCGTCCTGGAAGCGCGGGTTCTCGCGGCGCCAGTCGTTCGCGTCCAGCTCGTCCGGCGAGCTGAACCGGCCGGCGAGGAAGCCGCGGCCGAGCGGCGAGTACGGCACGAAGCCGATGCCCAGTTCACGGCAGGCGGGCAGCACCTCGGCCTCCACATCCCGTGACCACAGCGAGTACTCGCTCTGCACCGCGGTGACCGGGTGCACGGCGTGGGCGCGCCGGATGGTCTCCGCGCTCGCCTCGCTCAGGCCGATGTACCGCACCTTGCCCTCGGCGACCAGCTCGCCCAGCGCGCCGGCCGTCTCCTCGATGGGTACGTTCGGGTCGACCCGGTGCTGGTAGTACAGGTCGATGTGGTCGGTCCCCAGACGCTGCAGGGAACCCTCGACCGAGCTCCGGACGTGCTCGGCCGAGCCGTCCTGCGGGCCGACCGTGCTGATGTCGCCGGGTACGGCATCGTCCATCCGGTAGTTGAACTTCGTCGCGATCACGTATTCCTCGCGACGTCCCCGGATCGCCTCGCCGACGAGCGACTCGTTGGTGAGCGGCCCGTACATCTGCGCGGTGTCGAGGAAGTTCACCCCCAGGTCGAGGGCGCGCCGGATGGTCGCGATCCCCTCCTCCTGGTCCGCGGATCCGTAGAAGGCGGACATGCCCATGCATCCCAAGCCGATGGCCGATACCTGAAGGTCTCGCAGACTGCGCTTCTGCATACCGCGTCCCAGCCTCTCTCTGCACACTCGTTCGTCGTTCGTCGTTCGTCGGACAGCACGGAGCCCCTCGTCCATCTAGCGACGTTTTTCACGGCCCGGCATCCTGTGAGGTGCACCGGACCCGTGGGCTTCGTGAGCCGTACCGTGCGTGACGCTACGACCTGGAGCGCTCTCCAACGCAAGTCGGCCCCGGACCTGCCGGCGCGTTGCCGGGAGTCGCGGTGGACGCGGCGGCGGACGGCACCCCGCCGGAGAGCGGGGCCCCGCCCGTCGCTTCGAACTCCCGCTGGCGAGCGCCCGGGCGACGCCCACCAGCGCGTGTCACTGCTGCGCGAAGTGTTCCTCGAGCCGGCTGAGCAGGGCGGCGAACGCCGGGGACATGGTGGTGTCGGACCGGGTGAGAGTGGTCGAGCGGCCACCGTCCTCCACCGTGATCGTGTAGCTCATCGCGTCCCTGGCGTGGCCGGGCCGTTCCTCTTCTGCCTCCGGGACGGCCGCCGCCACCAACCGGTCCAGTTCCACCGCCGCGCTCTCGGGCAGGGCATCGGTGTCCAGCACCTTGGGCGGGAGACCCAGGCGGATCGCGGCCGCCTGCCCTCCGTGCGCTGCCCAGGTCACCTTCATCGGGCACGCCCTCCCGCTCGGCCGACCGGCACTCCTCGCCGTCGGGGCCGCCCGCGTCGACCGCCGGCGGTCATCTGCTCTTCAGCGCGGTCACGTCCTTGGCCAGCCCCGTCACCTGGGCGGCCAGTGCGCCGATCTGCTGGTTCACGGTCGCCAGGCCGCTGTCCCCGCCCGGACCACCGCTCCGGTTGGCGGCGAGGCTCCGCGCCCGGGCGACGCCTGCCAGGATCCCGCTGATCTGGATGCCCACGTCCTGCCAGGCCGCCAGTACGGCCAACTGCTCGGCGCTGTCGTCGCCGAACAGTTCCGCGGCCTTCCGGTAGGTGGTGTTCGCGAACTCCTGGAACTGGGTCTCGGAGTGGGAGGCCTTGAGCGATTCGTACCAGATGAGTCCGGGAGCCTCCCACGCGAATCCGCCGATGCGCAGTGCCGCCAGGAAGAACGCCTTGTTCGGAATGCCGGAGTTGACGTGCACTCCGCCGAAATCACCCATCTCGGTGTCCGGCAGTTTGACGTAGTTCTCCATGTTGTCGGGCTGGGGGTCCCTGCCGAACAGGTCGTTGTCGTACGCGTGCCCCGGGGCCTTCATCGAGCGCAGGGCGTCGGCGTCGATCCCGGGAGTGAAGATCTCGGGCCCGATCAGCCAGTCCGCCTCGTCGGCCGACTGCCTCAGCGACCACTGCTTGACCAGCGATCCGAAGACGTCCGACATGGACTCGTTCAGGGCCCCGGACTGGTTGTGGTACTCGAGCCCCGCGGTGTTCTCGGTGACTCCGTGCGCCAGCTCGTGGCCGATCACGTCGACGGATCCGGTGAAGTCGGAGAACATCCTTCCGTCCCCGTCACCGAAAACCATCTGCTGCCCGTCCCAGAAGGCGTTGTTGAACTTCTTGCCGAAGTGGACGAACGCGTTCAGACGCATCCCGTGGCCGTCGATCGAATTGCGGTTGAACACCGTCCTGTAGAAATCACGCGTCGCACCGAGTCCGTCGAACGCCCGGTTGACGGAACCGTCCGCGGACTCCGCTCCGTCCTCCGACCGGGCGAGAACGGCCGACGACAGGAAGGTCCTGTTCTTGCAGTCGAAGACGGTCCGTCGACCGCCGACGGGGGCGGCGGCGGCACCGGCGAAGGACGCCCGAACCCCTCGCTCGCCCCGCAACCGAGAGGTGGTCAGCAAGGTGTCCAGCGCCGCCTGGCGCACCTCGCTCTCGTCACTCCTCAGGAGCTTCTCGAGAATGTGTGGGGGAATGATGCAGTTAAGGTGACAGGTCCTGGTCATGGAACACCTCGCGCACATGAGGAGGAGCGGTGAAGCGCTGCTCCTCGGATGTTGTTGCGTGGATCGTTCTTCGCGTTCCGGACGATCACACCGGGCCCGACCGGAGCTCGCCGTCGTCGGTCGCCTGCGCCGGAGGCAGCACACCGACGGTATCGATCACCAGGCGGACGGTTTTGCCGTGACCGGACAATCGCGTCTGACGCGCCGGACGACACCTGCTCCGTACATACGGACGGCGCGGTGAGTTCCGGGATGCCGGCTCAGCCGTGTAGCGAGCGGTTTCACCATCTGCTTGGCACGCACGGCCGAAGAGGTGAGAACCGTGTCTACTTCGAGTATCCTCTCGGCACCATCGACACGCACCCCGAACAAGGCACTTTTTCGCACGACGACGCGGACCTGTCGACAGCTTTCCCGGGGCAACAACTTCTGCGCACACCCGGCCACTTCGAACGCGGCGCCGGTGGTCACCGGCCATGGCGGCGCCCCACTGCCCCGGGAAGGGCCGACGTCACCAGCCGTCGGCGTTTCCGGGGCCGACTCCTCCACGCCCCGCTCCGTCAGAATGCCGCCGTGCCCTCCACCGGTTCCCGCAAGTCGACCGTGAATCCGGCCTGTTCGAGTGCCATGGCTCCGCTCGTGCTCGCCATGGCCAGCACGAGCCGGGCGGAGGCGATGCGCACGAGCACGACCTCGGTCCGGTTCGCGACCGCCTTCAGCGCGAGCGGCCCCCGCCCCTCGGACAGCTCGATCCGCGCCCGGAAAACGGGGCGGCCCTCCATGGCGGCGCGGGTGAACACGGGGTGAGCCGCCGTACGCAGCCCGGCCTCCCTCGCGAACGCGCGCTCCTGGGGATCCTCACCCACGAAGACGCACTCATCGGCCGCAGCGGGCGCCATACCCTCCTCCGCCGTACCGGCGACCGCCTCGTCGAAGATCTTCCGGCTGTCCTTGGGACCCCAGTGCACGAGCGCGTCGTCCGTGAAACGGCCGGGGAACGCCTTCTGCAGGGCCGACGCGGCACGTTCCGTGTCGCCTTCACCCGGACCGGGGTCGGAAATGACGCCCTTGCGCACCTCGCTCAATTCTTCGAGCACGGCGAGGACACGAGGCAGGGGCGACAGCACCAGTGAACCGTCCGCCTCCCTCCGGACGTCCGCCAAGGTCGCTCCTATGTCGAAGAAGAGCACGGGCATCTCGGTGCCTCCGCGACGTGAAACCGGATCCGGAATCGGCATGCGCCCGAGCGAAAAGGCCAGAGCGGCAAGGCCCGTTCGGGAGCGAACGGAGCCGAAGGAGCGGGTGCCGCCCGATACGAGGAACCCCGGCGCTCCGCGGCGCACAGGCGTTCCGGGAACGGACTCCCGGCCACTCCATCGTCCGCCCCCGGTTGCGCTTTCGCATCCCGGGATGTAGGCGAATGCCGTTTAATCTCGGACAGTTGAAATAAATACGGAGTGGCGGTGATTACGAGTCGCCCCTGAGCCATCGGTGGCCGGTCAGCCCCGCGACGGGACGGCTTCCACGTCATCTCCTCAACCGGCTTTGTCTTCCTGGGCCTTGCTCCGAGGCCGACGGGAAGATCTCATCGAATCGGATATCCTGGAATAACCCCCTCGGTGACTTCCGGCGACGATCGACATCATTCACCTCCAGATCCAGCGGACGGCGTTCGACGCCTCCGTCCAGGGGCCTTCTACGGGACGTACGCGACAACGTGTGGGAGCGACGCCATGCACCTCTCGCCAGTCGAGATCAAGGTCAACATCGAGGACGACACGGCGGCCGCGCTGTCGGCCCTCGGCGCATCGGACAGTGCGATGATCACGCGCCGCATCTGGTTCGCCGAGGACCGGGAGGGCGTCGCCCAGGGACGCGTGCCCCTGTTGGAGGGCGGCGTGATCGTGAGGTTCAGGGTCGGCGGCGATGCGGACGACCTGACCGTCAAATTGCGTCCATGCGTCCGGGAGCAGCTGGTCGGCCGGTTCTCCGCTCCGTTCGACGCGGAGCCGTTCACGTACAAGATCGAGGAGGACTGGTCGGGGAAGAGCCGCGTACTGTCCGCTTCCCTGGTTCACGATCACCCGCCGGGAGCGTTGTCGGGTGCGGTGGGGACCGGAGCCGACCCCGCCACGGCGATCGACTCCGTGCAGGAACAGTTCCTGCACGCCTGCGTGCCCGCCGTCCCGCTCGGCGGGCTGGTCGCGCTGGGGCCGATCCGCTCGACGAAGTTCGACGACGTCCAGCTCGACGACCTGGACGTGGACCTGGAGGCGTGGTCGGTCGCCGGTCTGGACTTCCTGGAGGGATCGATCCGGGTGAAGCCGAAGGACGAGGACGACCTGGAGAAGCTGACGGAGCGGGCCGAACGCAAGCAGCGAAAGCTGGAGGAGGCGGTGCGGGAGCGCGGGGTGACGCTCTCCGAACATCCCGAGAGCAAGACCCGACGCGTCCTCACCGCCCTGGCGGGTTCCGGACAGACATGAAGATCCGTCATACGATCACGACGCACGGCCTTCCGAGACAGTCGCCCTGGGCGTGCGGTCCACCGGACAGACCCTGTCAGTGATCGGGGCCGCGCGGACCGACGCGAACCGAAGGGCGGACATGAACGGCCCCACCAGAAGAGGCGACCTGTTCGACGACGTCGACGGCGCTCGCCGGTTCACCGGCCCGACGACCGGCGACGAACGGCGCATGCTCATCGATGTCCTGAGTGCCCAGCGCTCGACACTGCGGCTGAAGTGCTCCGGTCTGGGACCGGAGTTGTCCCTGCGGTCCGTGGAACCGTCCGCGCTCTCGCTGCTCGGCCTGGTCCGGCACCTCGCCGATGTGGAACGCCGCTGGTTCCGCCAGGTCCTGGCCGGGCAGGACGCGCCGCCCCTCTTCTCCTCGACGACCGATCCCGACGGGGACTTCGACGGCGCCACGGACGACCCTCAGGTCGTCGCGACAGCCTGGGAGGCGTGGCGGACAGAGGTGGCCTTCGCCGAACAGTTCGTCACCGAAGCCCCCGGCCTCGACATCGAGGGCGAGGACTCCTGGCGCGGAACGGTCTCGCTGCGCTGGGTCCTCATCCACATGATCGAGGAGTACGCCCGCCACAACGGCCACGCCGACCTGCTCCGCGAGCGCATCGACGGGGCGATCGGCCTGTGACTTCCTTCCCCCCTCTCGGCCAGCTCCCGCGCCGGTGACGGCAGGGCCGGGCTGCGGTGTCAGTCCGCTGAAGTAGCCTTCCAGCCACCGCACACCGACTGGGAGGACCCAGAGAATTGACTGACATGTCTGCTTTCCCGCTGCCCTTTCATGCTTCCCGTTCCATATCGCTCGCGACACCCCGAACGCTGCGGGAACTTCAGATGATGCAGTGCAGTGCCCATATTCGGGCGAAGCCCGGGTGGTTCGACAAGATGAACGACGCCGACATCGTCGCCAGGTGGACGCAAGAAGCGGTCTCCCAGGGCCTCACCGAAGCGCAGGTTCGTTACGTGCTTGCCGAACTCGCGCATTACGCCGCGCTGCGGGACGGACGAACCGGCGTCGAGGTGTCCGCCGTCGACGGGGTGTGGCAGTCGGACACGCTGGTCGACGACGAGCTCGGATCCCGGCTGCGCGAGGCGGTCCGGGTTCTGGAACAGGTCCCCGAAGCAGAACAGGACTGGCACCCCGGATCCGACGGCCAGGTACTGGATCTGGTTCATCCCTCACTGTTCTGCCTGGTGCGGGAGGCGAGCGGCGCGCCCGAGCGGGCCTGGCGGAACCCGACGGACCGTTACTCGAAGTACGAGTTCTCGGAGAAGTTCCAGTGGCTGCCCACGGACGTCGACGTCAGCGACGACGGCGATGTCGTCTTCCGTTCGTACGTCAACAACGTCCACCCCGAGACGCATCGCGAACTGGCCTCCGTGCTCCCGGACTTGTTCGCGTCCATGCGCCCGCTGCTGGAGAACGTGCTCACCGATCTGCGTCATCCGCGGCCCCTGCGCATCGAGGTCGATCCTTACGGGTGGTACGAGTCGCAGGAGCCCAACTATCCGGACAAATCGTCCTACAGTGACGACGAGGCCTACACGGAAGCCGTCCGCGTATGGGAAAAGGCTCAGGACGACTGGTGGGAGAACCGCAGCCCGACCATCCCGGACGCCCCGGTCTTCACCCCGCCCGAGTCACCTGACGAATCCGCCCGGGTCGACCTGCGCGGCCGCGGTCTCCAGGTCATCGTCAAGCTCGCCACCATTCATCTCACCCCGGACAAGCCCGAGTACCCCGGTGGTTCCTGGCATGTCGAGGGGATGTTGAACGAGCGGATCGTCTCGACCGGCATCTATTACTGGGACAGCGAGAACATCACCGAAAGCCGGCTGAGTTTCCGGGCGGCACTCGACGACCCCCACTACGAACAGAGCGACGACGACGGCATGCGCGAGGTCTACGGCCTGGAGGACGCGGACGCCCTGAACCAGGTGCTGGGATCGGCGTCGACCCCGGCGGGCCGCTGCCTGGCGTTCCCGAACATCCTGCAACACCGCGTCGGCTCGTTCCGCCTCACGGACCCGACCCGCCCGGGACACCGCAAGATCCTCGCGTTCTTCCTGGTCGACCCGTCGGAGAAGATCGTTTCGACTTCCGATGTGCCGCCGCAGCAACCGTGGTCCGAGACTTCGACCATGACGCTCGAACAGGCCGAGAACTACCGCGAACAACTCATGCGGGAACGCAAGTTCTTCGTCGACGAACACAACGAGCAGCTCTACGAACGAGAATTCTCCCTCTGCGAGCACTGAACCTCTTCCGCCCTGAATGCGGACAGGTCGGGAGGGTGTGGACGCCTGAGACACGACGACAGACGTTGCCTTCGCGGCCGATCCGCACCGGCACCGGGCTCAGGACCAGCCCGGCGTCGGCGGGAGCGGCCACCGGGGCGGGGTCGGCAGCGGAACGTCCGACCGGAGCCGCGCGTCCGTACCTCGCCCGGCGAGCCAGGCGAGGATGGAATGCCCCGTGCCGATGACGGTGGGACCGGCCGGGGCCAGGGTCCAGACGCGGTCGAGGTCGGTGGCCTGGATACGGGCGACCGGGAAGTCGCGTGCGGTGAGCGCGGCGACGGTGTCGTCGAGTGCCCATGTGACGTAGTCGGAGGGCCAGTCGGCCGCGGTGTGCCCCAGGTCCAGGTCGACGTGGTGCGTCTCGAGTTCACGTCGGCAGCGCTGGAGGGTGAACCAGGCGGGGTGCCGCCATCCCGCGAGCGCGGTGACCAGGATGGACCAGCGTTCGGCCGGCACGGCTCGGGCCTCGTCGAGCAGTCGGTCGAAGCTGTCGCGCAGATCGGCCACGAGCTCATCGGCGGAGCGCTCGGCCCCCTCGCGCAGCGCACGGTCCAGGGCGGCGGCGTCCGCCCGCGGGCCGGGTTCCCCGCCGGTGCGCGCCGACCTCAGCAGCCACCGGTACGCGTCGGCGCCGCGGGCGAGGTGGGTGATGACGTGGCCGCGGCTCCAGCCGGGCAACGCCGACGGCTCGCGGGCCTGGAGGTGGCTCAGCGAGCCCAGGCGGGCGCCGACGCGCGCGACGGAATCCTGGATCTCGTCGAGGAGGTGGTCGATGCCCGTGAGGGTGATGCCGGAGGTCTCGGTCACAGTCGTCATTCTTTCGCGCATCCGGTGAGCCGTCAGCGAACGAAGGCACCGTGGCGGGTCCGGCGGCACGAGCCAAGGACGAAGCAACCGTCCGGACACCGCGTGACGGCGTTCGGCTGGAACCGGTATCACTCCTGCGGATCACTCCTGGGGACGCGTCACGTCCTGCAGGGGGAAGGCCATCATGCTGACGCCCAGGGGGGTGGTGCCGGGCGTGTGCGGCGGCCGGGCCGCCTCGTGGAGCTCGACGGCGAGTTCCGCGAGTCGTCGTCGGACGCTCTGCCAGGTCCGGGGGTCCACCCACAGTTCGGCGTCGACGGTGACGCCCTCGCCGCCCTCCACGCGCCGCCTGGCGCGTTCCCGGAGGGTGTGCGCCATGGTCTCGGCCAGCATCGGGGTCCCGTCGTGCTGGTCGGACAACGGCGTGCCCTGGACGGTGCGGTAGCGGCGCTCCCTGCCACCGCGGCGAGTGCGTTCCTCCGCCAGCTCGACCAGGCCCACCGCGTCCAGGCGCCGCAGGTGCTGACTGGCCAGCGCGTGGGAGATGTCCAACTCGCGGGAGAGCTCGGCGGCCGACATCGGCCCCGGCCACATGAGGCTGAGCATCCGCAGTCGCACGGGATGGGCGAGCGCGCGCAGCACGGGATCGGTATCGGTCACGCAAGCCAGTAAAGCGCACGTCGGCACCACGGGCCCGCTACCACCAATCAAATGATTGGGGGTAGGTTGTGCAGCCACACACGCCAAGGGGGCGGACATGGGCTGGAACACGTCGAAGGTCTTCCGGGACCGCAACGCGGGTCTCTATCTGGGCGGAGTGATCGTCTCCGGTTTCGGTGACTCGGCCATGTCGCTGGCCGCCGGGATCTGGGTCAAGACGCTCACCGGTTCCAGCAGCCTCGCCGCGCTCGTGGGCTTCTGCGTCTGGCTGCCGACGTTCGCGGGGCCGGTGATCGGCACCGTGGCGGACCGGGTGCGCCGCCGCCCGCTTCTGGTCGCCACCAATCTGGTCCTGGCCGCCGTCATGACCGCGCCGTTCGTGGTGCGCTCGCAGGAGCAGGTCTGGCTGCTGTTCGCCGTGCTGACCCTGGTCGGCACGGGCATGGTGCTCACGGACGCGGCCGAGACGGCCCTGGTGGCGGCCGCCGTTCCGGACGAACTGCGCGGCGACTTCAACGGCTTGGTGCTCACCGCCATCGAGAGCATGAAGCTGCTCGCTCCGCTGGCCGGCGCCGGCCTGTTCACCGCCTTCGGCGGGCCGACGGTGGCGCTGCTGGACGCGGCCACCTTCGTCCTGGCGGCGGCCGCCTTCAGACTGATCCGGGTGCAGGAAGCCCCGCCCGCGGCACGCGTCAAGCGATCGTGGACCGCCGAGACCGCCGAAGGAGCCCGCTACCTGCAGCGGCACCCGGTACTGCGCCCGCTCGTCGCCACCAGCGGGACGGCCCTGGTGCTGGGCGCCCTCAGCAGCACGGCCACGTACGCGATGCTCGACGCCGGACTCCACCGGTCCCCGGCCTTCGCCGGTGTGCTCACCTCGCTCCAGGGCCTCGGATCGGTCGTCAGCGGACTGGCGGCCGGCACACTGATGCGCCGGTGGCCCGAGCGCACCTTCCCGGCGGCCGGACTCGCCCTCCTCGCCGTCGGCGTGCTGGCACGGGCGACTCCCTGGACGCCCGTCGTCCTCGGCGGCAGCCTGGCACTCGGGCTGGGCCTGCCCTGCCCGCTCGTCGCAGCGCTGACAGCCGTCCAGAGGCACACCCCGCCCGAGTTGCTCGGCCGGGTCGCGGCGACGGCCAACACCTTGATGTACGCGCCCACCGGACTCGCCCTGCTCCTGGGCACGGGAATGGTGGCCGGCCTCGACTACCGGGTACAGCTCCTCGCCGCCGGTACGTTCGGCCTGGCCGCGGCGGCCGTGCTCGCCATGACCGGCCGCACCACGCGCACCACGGCACCGGCCGGCGCCCGGTCCACGCCCGAGACGGAGGAGGCCGACGCGCCGTAGAGGGAGCGACGCCGGGAGACGGGCCGCCGGAACCCGCCGCGGTGTTCCGGCCGCGGCCCGCCGGTTCCACCGCCGCCCGTCCCGCGTCCTGCGGCGGGGCGGGGGCGGGCGGCGATGTCGTGCGTGCCTGTTCGTACGCGGCCGGTGCCGTCGAACCCGTATCCGCTCCTCTCCCGCGTACGCCGCTCGACAGGCGGCACGCGGGCCGGTCGCGGCGGGGAGAAGCAGGATGGCGGAGCGTTCGCGAAGGCGTCGGCCGGCTCAGCGGTCACCGCTCCGTCGACTCCGTCGACGGACTACTTGCTGACGGCGAAGCGCATCAGGGCGTGCTCGTCCCCCTGCTTGATCTTCCCTGTCGTGTTGATGACTTCGAGCTTCCAGCCGGTGCCGACCCGCATCGCCTTCGCCACGGCACAGCCGTTGTCCTGGGTGAGCAGGCTGGGCCATATGTCGGCGACCTGCTGGGAGCTCCCGCCGGTCGCGTCGTACACCTTGAAGCTGATGTTGCGCGCCTTCTCGAAGGCGCTGCCCTTCTTGTACGCGGCGGCGACGAACACGATCGACGTGATGTGGGGCGGGATCCCGGCGAACTCGACGGTCACCGTCTCGTCGTCGCCGTCCCCGTGCCCGGTCTGGTTGTCACCGCTGTGGACCAACGAGCCGTTGCCCATGGGGTCGAGCGAGTCGAGGCCCGCGAGGCGTACCGGGTCCCGGCCCTGCATGGCGATGGCGATCAGATCCAGGTCGGTACCCGACTTGCGGCGCAGTTTGCCCAGCACTCCACCACTGCTGCCGGCCGTGGGATCCCAGGACACGCCGATGGACAGATGGGTCACTCCGTCCAGGTCCGCGGGGCCGTCTTCCTTGGTGAGCGTGATCATGCCTGGGCCGTCCTCTCGATCAGGGCTACACCACGCAGAGTGTGCCTGGGCCCTCGTTGGTTCCACAGTCGCGGGGTCCGCTTTCGCCGGACTCGGCCGCGGTCGCGGCACCGGACGTTCCCGCGCGGGCCGTCGACGCCTCCGCCGCGGCGGCCGTGCGACGTCTTCGTGACGGTGCGGGCCCGGCGGACGGCAGGGCGGGATGGACACCCGCGCGATACGGGGAACCCTCGCGGGCGTCAGTTCAGCCGGTCACACCGACGGGCGCACCACCGGGCGAGCCCCCATCACCACCCGCGGTCCCCGCCACGGCACGCCGACACGGGCGCTGCTCGCGTGGCGGCCGCTCGATGGACGACCACTCGCGAAGGCGACACCGCCGTCGGCCGTCACCCGGATGCGTGCGTGGGCTCGCCGGACAGTGCCGCGCGATGGGCTTCGTCATGAATGAGGAGCGAGAGGAGCGAGGCCACCGTCAGCCCCTGACCCGCTTCGGTCGGATGGCGCAGGATCTTGCCGGGGTCGATCTGGTAGATGTTGCCGCGCCCCTGGCGGATGTGCGAGAGATATCCGGCCTGCTCCAGGTCCGCGATGATCTTCTGCACCGCCCGTTCGGTCAGCCTGCACCGGGCGGCGATATCGCGGACGCGAGCGCTCTGGTTGTCCGCGATGGCCGCGAGGACGCGAGCGTGGTTCGTCAGGAACGTCCATCCGTTGTGTGACTCGGGTACCCCATCCATGCTCCGAGTCTACTGAGCAAGCATGCGCGTATCCAAAAACACGTACTACCGTTCACGTATCAGTTGACGTACGTTGCCTTCCTGGGGGAACGTTGAAGTGGACCACGCGAACGCATGTGGGAGTGAGCCATGAAGCAACCCTCGCACCGGGCCCGGACCCTCACGGCGCCCGACTCCCCCTGCCCCGACGAAGGCGGCACCGCGGGGCTGCTTCCGTCCGGCCGGGTATCCGTGTCGTCCGCGCCGAGCGGCGATCCGACCCCGGTGGCGGTGCGGGGTGAACTCGACCTCGTCTCGGGGCGTCAGGTCCGGGATCGACTGGGCGAAGCCCTCGCCGCTTCGGCCGGCGGTCTCGAGCTGGACCTGAGCGGGCTCACCTTCTGTGACTGCGCCGGCCTGAACGTGCTGCTGGAACTCCGGCACCGGGCCCTGGGCCAGGGCAAGGCCGTCACCATCCAGGCCGCCGACCCCGCGATCGTCAGGCTGCTCGACCTCGTGGGCGTTCAGGAGCTCTTCTCGCCCCCGCAGGCGCGGTGCGCGGAACCGCGTCGTCGCGAGCCCGTCGCCCTGGCCCCGCCGAAGCCGGGAACACCGCCCGGTGTCGATGTGCAGCGTGCCCGCTTCCCGTCACTGCTCGTGTCCGAGCCCGCTTGAAGGAAGCCGATCACCCGGTGGAACCGGTCCAGCCGCGAGGCCCGTCACGCCCGGCCGGCAGGACCTCACGCAACCGCCGGCCCTGACGGTGCCGGGCACCGGTCAGGGCAGAACACCAGGTCGTATCCGTCGTCGAGGACGCTGGGGAAAACGTCGTGGAGAGCGAGAAAGCGTACCGGCCGCACCCGTTGGAGGTCGCCTCCACCGCCTCCGGCGGCATCGTCGTGGTGACCGTCTCCGGTGCGATCGACCACGCCAGCGTCGGGCCCCTGGTCCAGGCCCTGGCCCCCGACCGCCTCGCCGGTCGGTCCTGCGTGATCGTCGACATGCAGCATGTGTCCTTCATGGACTCCAGCGGCATCAACGCCTTCCTCGCCACCCACCGCGACCTCACCCGCGCCGGGGGCTGGCTGCGCCTGGCCGGGGTTCCCGACTCCGTACGGCGCACTCTGCGGAGAGTCGGCGTCGATGCCGTCATCCCCTGCTACCCCGGCCTCCGTGAAGCCCTCGCCGCCTGAACCGGCCACGGCGGGGAGGTCCGGGCGGGAAGGGGTCCGGCGGATCCTGCCGGGCCCGCGCGCCGGGAACGGCTGGAATCTCCCCCAGGGGGAAGTCCTACTGTCCTGACCGACCGCACGCAATGCTTCGAAAGAGGTCTGTCATGACGACGTTTCTGCTGGTCCCGGGGCTTTTCATGGGTGGCTGGGCCTGGGAGGCGGTGGCCGCCGAGCTGACCGCGCAAGGGCATCGGGCGCTTCCGGTCACCTTGCCCGGCATGGCCGAGCGGGCGGGAGAGGACCCCGCCGACGTCGGGCTGGGCGAGCACATCGACGCCGTGGCGGAGCTGCTCGACACGGAGGGGCCGGGGATCGTGCTGGTGGCGCACAGCTACGGCATCTTCCCCGCTCTCGCGGCGGCCGACCGGCACCCCGGGCAGGTCGCCCGGGTGGTGTTCGTGGACACCGGTTTCCCGGAGTCGGGTGAGTCGGTGGTGGCGCAGATGCCACAGCTCGGCCTGCTGGACCACGCCATCGACGGCTTCGTCCCGGTGCCCGAGGAGATCCCTGCGGTGCACGCCGTCCCGCCGTCGGAGCTGGAGCGCTACCACCGCCTGGCCACCCCGCAACCCGTCCGGACCGTCACCGAGCCGATCGAGCTGACCGGCGCCTGGCTCAAGCTCCCGACCACCGGGGTGTTCTGCCTCGCCAACGGCCTCAGCCTGGAGTTCGCCCGCACGCTGCACGGCACCGGCCTGCCGCGGTTCGCCAAGCTCGCCGAACCCGCGGTCACCTTCTTCGAACTGGCCACCGGCCACTACCCGATGCTCTCCACCCCGGTGGAGCTGGCCGACGTCCTGGTGCGCGCGGCGGCCGGCGGGGGCGTCGGCCTGTACGAGGACTGACCCCCGAGGGCAGTGGTCGACCGGACCGGCACGGGAATCCACGCCCGGGCGACCAGCCGGTCCCTCAGTTCCCGCAGGAGTCCGACGACAAGGTCGGGCCGCCCGACGAACGGGGAGTGGCCCGTCCCCCACTCGCGCACGTCGGTGCAGCGCGAGGCCATCTTCCGCTGCAGACCCGCGTCGACGGCCCGGTCCCGTCCGCAGACGACGTAGGTGGAGGGAGTGTGCTTCCAGCCTTGGCGTTCCGGGACTCCGCGCCCACAGCCGGGGGCCTGCGCACGCAGCAGGCTGACCGCCCGGGCGGCGAGAGGTTCGGGACAGTCGCCGTAGAGGATGTCGGCGGCCGGTCGGGACACAGGCTGGTCGAGCCGTCGGGTTCGGGGTTGATCGCGTCCTGGAGCTGCGGGGACGCCCCGCCCAGACCGGCCGCGCTCTCGCCGGCGTCCGGCACGAAAGCCGCCAGATAGACCAGGTGTCCCGCTCCGCGCACTCCGGTGATCACCGACCCGCCGTAGGAGTGACCGAGCACGATCGGAGGTTCCGGCAGCGCGTCGACGGCGGCTTGGACCACGGCCGTGTCAGCGGGCAACGAGCCCCGGTGAAGCTCGGGAACGACGACCTCGGTTCCCGCGGTCCGCAAGCGTTCCGCCACCACGGCGAAGTGCTCGGGACGGTGGTACAGGCCGTGAACGAGCACCACGGCGACCGATTCACCCGCCTCCTCAGGTCGACACCAGGCCGGTGATCTCAGTTCCGGGCCAGGGCCGGCCATCGCTCACCGCCTTGATCCACCTCCGAAACGTACCCCAGGTCGGTGGAGGCACTCAGGGAGCGGGCGGCGGTCCTCAGATCCCGCTCCCACACAGGGAGTTCGTCGGGACCGGTCCATTCGCCGTACTCCGCCGCGACGGAGAGGAACCGTGTTTCCTCCCGGGTGTCGGCCGCGATCGTCATCGACAAACGGCCGGCCACGCCCTCGGGGGTCAGCTCACCCCTTTCGAGACCGAACGCGAGACTCACGAGGAGGCATCGGCCCGCCGTCCCCTCGTCGGGAAGCGGTATGCCGAGTTCCTCCAGGGCCTGGACGTACAGGGCACGGATCTCGGCCCCCTCACCCCTGCGCGGCAGCCCGGCCAGCTCGCGCAGAGCAGGGGAATCACGCCCGTCGACGAGCGCGTGGGCAGCCAGCATCGGGAGTTCCTCGGGCGGGAGCACCTCCGCCACGTATCGCCAAGCGCTGTGCCGCAGTCGGTCCATGCGCCCATGGTGGAGGCGATGCGGTGCTCCGACCACCGAATTCCGTGCCCGTGCCCGCGCCCGTGCCCGTGCCCGCGCCTGCGGCGCCGGTTGTGCCGGGGCACCGGTGCCACTGGGGAACTACGGCTCGCCGAGAAGGCCTTCGAGCATCTTGTCCTTGTCGAAGTCGCCGTCGTCGTCGAGCCAGCCGAGGTCGCCCATGGCCGCGCCGAGGACGAGCGCGTCGTAGTCGTCGCCCTTCACGCCGTCGCAGGCGGACGGCTTGCCCCTCCCATCGGCCTTGTACTGGGCGACGAGGGCTCTCTGACATCCCCTGACGATGTCGTTGTACGACGGCCGACCGGCCCAGTGGACGATCCCGCCGACGGCGAGGGCACCCGCGACGGCGACGGCCACGATCAGGTTGCGGCGCCTCGTCGTGGACGGCTTCGGTGCGACGGCGGGTGGGACGTCGGGCATCGGCGGCAGATCGTTCGTCATGAATTCCCCAAGGTTGTGCGGTCTCGGGATGCTAGCGACGGTGGCGCGATCCGGGACGCCGATCGGCCGGGTTGCACCGGAACGGGGCACTTCCGACCGGCGCCGGACAGCGAATTCCGGACAACCGCGCGGAACCCTCTTGCTCAATGGTCAAGAAACGTTGACCATTGAGCGCATGCCTACCGATGATCTTCCCGAGACGCTTCACGTCACCACCGCCGAACAGTTGCGCGCCGTCTCCAGCCTCACGCGGCACCGGATCATGGCCGTGCTCCGCTTCGAGCCGGCGACGATCACGCAGATCGCCGAGCGGGTGGGCCTCGCGAAGGGGAGTTCCAGCTACCACGTGCGGCTGCTCGAGCGGGCCGGCCTGGTGAAGGTGGTGCGGACGCGGAAGGTACGGGGGGTCACCGAGCGGTACTACGCGATGGCCGCGCGGGCGATCGTGCTGCCGGATCCGGGCGAGGGCGGGCCGGATGTGCTGATGCGGCACGCGGTGGCGGACCTGGAGGCGGCGCCGGCGGATGCCGAGCGGCATGTGCGGATGGCCCATCTGCGGCTCACCGATGAGCAGTTCGCGGAGCTGGGGGCGCGGCTGGAGGCACTGGCGGACGAGTACCGGGAACTGTCCGATCCGTCACTGCCGGACACGTCACTCGTCTTCGCGCTGTTCCATCCGGCGCGGCACCAGCAGACCGAAGGGGACGCCAAGTGACCTCCAGGACAGACAAGTTGCCGACCGGGTTCGGGCGGCTGTGGACCGCGCAGACGGTGTCCTCGCTCGGTGACGGGGTGACGCACGCCGCGCTGCCGCTGCTCGCGTTGACGTTGACGCGGGATCCGATGGCGCTCGCCGTCGTCACGGCCGCCGGGACGCTGCCGTGGTTGCTCTTCGGGGTGCTCGGCGGCGCCCTGGTGGACCGCTGGGACCGCCGGCGCACGATGTGGGTCGCGGACGCGGCGCGTGCGGTGCTGCTCGCGATACCGGCGGCGGCCGCCGCGCTCGACGTGCTGAGCATTCCGCTGCTCGCGGCCGTCGCCTTCCTGCTCGGCCTCGGCGGACTCTTCTTCGACACGGCGGCCACGGCCTACCTGCCGGACCTTCTCGGCCGCGACCCCGCCCTCCTGGAGCGCGCCAACTCCCGTCTGCGCGGCGCCCAGACCGCGGCGTCCGGCTTCGCGGGACCGCCCGCGGGCAGTGCGCTGCTCGCGCTCGGGCGGGCGGTTCCGCTGCTCACCGACGCGGTGTCGTTCATGCTCTCCGCACTGCTCGTACGGTCGCTGCCCGCCGTGCCCCGGCCCGTGCCGGAGGCCCGTGAGTCGCTGCTCCGGCAGGCGCGGGCCGGGGCCGCGTACGTCTTCCGGGACCGGTTGCTGCTCGGGCTCGCGCTCCGTCCGGCGGTCGGGAACGTCGCCTTCGTCGCCGTGGAGACCGTACTCGCCCTCTTCGCGCACGACCGTCTCGGCATCGACACCTACGGCTTCGGCCTGCTCCTCACGGCGGAGGCCACCGGCGGCCTGCTCGGCGCGGGCATCGCCTCCTTCCTCGGCCGACGACTCGGCACCGGAACCGCGCTGACCTGCACGGCCGCTGTCGAAGGGCTTGCCGTCCTGGGCCTGGCCGCTGCCCCGAACCCGTACGTGGCCGGACTGGCGCTCGCCGTCTGCGGGGCCGGGATGGGCGCCACGATGGTGCTCGGCCCCTCCCTCCGGCAGGCGATCGTCCCGGCCCACCTGATGGGCCGGGTCGCCTCCACCTCCCGCATGCTCGCCATGTGCGCCGCCCCGTTCGGCGCCTTCCTCGGCGGCTGGCTGGCCACCACGTACGACGTGCGCACCCCGCTCTACGCCGCCGCCGGGCTGCTCCTCGCCATGACCGCCGTCACGGCGACCATGACCGGCAACCGCCGGGTCGAGGCGGCGCTGCGCCGCGCTGCCTCGACCGGCGGTGCGGGCCACCCGGCGTCCGGGGAGCCCGTCCGGGAGGGCGTCCCCGGACGGCAACAGCCCGCCGAGGTCTCGGAGCGCTGAACCACCGCGCACGGACCGGCGCCGGATGCGGCGCGCCCCGCCTGCTATAGTCGATCTTGAGCTGAGGTCGGCGGAAGCCGCGCCGAACGGCTATGCGTCGGTGGTCCAAGGAAAGACGTCCCGCTTCCTGCGGGGAGATGCAGGTGCAAGGCCTGCCCGGCGCTCCGCGAAGACCCCGTCCCGGGTTCCGGGACGGGGTCCTCTTCGTCTGCGGCGGGTGCCGGGAAGGCGTCGGCGCGCGGGCCGTGGCCCGTGCCGGCCTCGTGGCTCAGGGGCAGCTGAGGCGGATGTCGCCCGCGTCCGTCGTGCAGGTGTCCGTGTTCAGGCCGCCGTTGGCGGTGTCGTTGCCGGACACGTTGTCGACGGTGTCGAGTTTGTCGGTGCCGGAGTTGCCGATCAGGTTGTCGTTGCCGGGGCCCGCGGTCAGGGTGTCGTTGCCGGAGCCGCCGTCGATGCGGTCGTTGCCGTACCCGCCGTGGACGGTGTCGTCGCCGTTGCCCGCGTTGACGGTGTCGTCGCCGCCGAGGGCGCAGATCACGTCGTTGCCGCCGGTGCCGGTGATGGTGTCGTTGCCGCTGGTTCCGACGCGGGTGCAGCCGCGCGCGTTGTCGACCGCGGTGGTCGCCGTGGCGGTGTTGTTGCCGGAGTTCGGGTCCGTCTGGGCGGCACCGGCCGTGGCCCGGTCGGTCAGGGTGCCGACGGCCCGCGGTTCGGCGGCGACCGTCACCGTGGCGGTGGCTCCGGGGGCGAGGGTGCCGAGGGAACAGCTCGCGGTGGTGGCGGTGGTGGAGCAGGTGCCCGAGCCGGTTGTCACCGAGACGACCGAGGCGGCGACGCCGCTGATCGTGTCGGACAGGGAGACGTTGGTTGCGGAGGTCGTGGCACTGTTGTTGGTCACCCGCACGCTGTAGGTGGCCCGGTCACCGATGCTGACCGTGGTGGGACCCGTTTTCGTCACCGACAGGTCCACGCCGGCCGGTGGCGGCGGGGAACCGCCGCCCTCGAAGCGGGCCAGGGCGAAGTCGCCGTTCGGTCCGCCCCCGCCCGCGGCGACGGTCTTTCCGTCCGGCTGGAGGGCGACGCCATGGGCGGCGTCGGTGCCGCCGAAGTCGGCGGTCGTGAGGCCGCCGGTGCCGAAGCCGGTGTCCTGGCCGCCGTCGGGGTTGTAGCGCCGGACGGCGAAATCTCCGCCGGGTCCGTTGCTTCCGGCGATGACGATCCGGCCGTCCGCCGGCTGCAGTGCCACGTCCGCCGCCACGCCGCCGGGGGTGATCACCTTGCCGTTGCCGCCGAAGCCCGTGTCCAGGGCCCCATTGGGGAGGTAACGGGCCAGGGCGAACCTGGTACCGCTTCCGCCGACGGCCACGATCTTCCCGTCGGGCTGGAGCGCGAGCCCTTCCACGGACTCGTAGTCGCCGAAGTCGGTGCGGACGACACCGTCGCCGTCGAAGCTCGTGTCCACGCCGCCGTCGGCGTTGAAGCGCATCAGCGCGAAGTCGAAGGCGGTCGAGCCGACCTGGCCCCCGACGACGATCTTGCCGTCGGGCTGCAGAACCAGGGCGCGGCCGTCCCCGCCCTCCTGCAGGACCGGCCCCGCCGGGTTGGCGGTCACCGTGCCGTCGCCCCCGAACGTGGGGTCCGGGGTGCCGTTGTCCGTGAGGCGGAGCACCGCCATCCGGCCCCCGGCGTAGCCGGCCGCGACGATCCTGCCGCTCGGGTCGACGGCCACGTCGCGGGCCTCGGTCGGACCGTCGAAGTCGGCGAAGACCCGGCCGTCGCCGCTGAAGGTGTCGTCCAGGGTCCCGTCGGGGTTGTAGCGGGCCACCACGAACCAGCAGCAGTTCTCGTACTCCCGCCAGCTGCTGCCCACCACCACGATCTTGCCGTCGGCCTGGAGCGCCACGGCGTGCGCCTCGCTCCACTGGAGGTTCGAACCCATGTTGTTGACGGCGGTCGTCACCGTGCCGCCGGTGCCGAAGCCGGTGTCCGGGGTGCCGTCGGGGTTGTGGCGGGTCAGCGCGAAGTCGCTCTCCGTCGCCGTGTCGTCGACGGAAGAGCCGACAGAGACGATCTTCCCGTCGGGCTGTACCGCCACGTCGTCGGCATGGTCGTCGGCGGCGATGCCGGTGAGTACTTTGCCGTCCCCGCTGAACGCGGGGTCCAGGCCGCCCGGGACCGCGGCGGCGCTGCCCGGGAGGGTCAGGACCAGTGCCAGGACTGCCGCCGCGACGGTCCCGGCCCGGGCCGGGAAGGACCGGCGGCGGTCACCCTGTCGCTGCCGCGCCGGTCGTACATGTGCTGTGAACATGGCGACAGCCTTACGCCGCCCGCACGCGCCGACGGCCACGACGAGCGGCGTTGCACTCACCGGGCGCACGAATCCATCCGCGCGAGTGAGCCCCCTCGCCACGGCCCCGCCCGCCCCTCCCCCGAGTCCACGACCTCGCTCGAACAGGCGGGTACCCCGTCGTCTCCTTCAGGTGCTCCGGCGCGGGACAGGCCTACGATCTCGGTTCATGACGGCCCCCGACTGCTACGCGTGCGACAAGGAATCGGAGTTCGAGCGCCTTCCGCCACGTGAGCGTGTGGTGGCGGACCGGCACTGGCGGGTCGCCCACGCGTTCGGCACCGCGGTTCCCGGCTGGCTGGTCCTGCTTCCTCGGCGTCACGTCACCGCGGTTCACGATCTCACCGATGCGGAGGCGGCCGGCCTGGGGATGTGGCAGGTCGAGCTTTCCCGGGCGCTTCGGGACACGACCGGTTGCGCCAAGACCTACATCGTCCAGTTCGCCGAAGCCGAAGGCTTCGCACACGTGCACTTCCACATCGTTCCGCGCGGGGAAGACCTGCGGTCGGAGCATCGCGGGCCAGGTGTTTTCGAGCTGCTTCGACGGCCCGAGCGGGAACGGGTGCCGGCCGACCGGGCCGACCGCATGGCCCGCGCTCTCCGTGCCCGGCTCGACGAGCGCGCGAACGCCGGGCAGGCGGGTCACGGAATCCGGACCGGCACCGGGAGATCGCGTCACCGCGGTGGGACGCCGCCGAAGGGGGTGGAGGCGGATCCGGGCTCCTGATCACGGAGCACGCCGACCGCACCGGCCGGCCCGTTCGCTTCCGCCTCCGCCTCCGCCGAGTGCTTCGGTTACGGCTGGGCGGTCACGAACCGGTCGAGGAGGGTGGTGAGTTCCTCCGGCTTCTCCACGGGCAGTTCGTGGCCGGCGTCCACGATCCGCACCACGGCGTCCGGGTAGGCCTTCGCCATCCGCAGCATCTGCGAGACGGGCAGTTGGATGTCGTGGTAGCCGTGGACCAGGAGGGTGGGGGTGTCGATCTCCCCGAGCCGGTCGAAGACGTCGAAGGACCGCATGGCGCCGTAGCACGTCATGACCACCTCCTGGGGCGTGTCCGCCGAGGCCCGGACGTACTCGCGGATCTTCTCGCGCGGGTAGCCGGGGGCGAAGGCCCGCTGGATGTTGGCGGCCACGAACAGCTTGAACGGCACCAGGGTCGAGACCGCCATCAGCAGGCCCCTCCCCCGGCTGTAGCTCATCCTGCTGATCGAGTTCACCAGGACCAACCGCTCGACCCGCTCGGGGTGGGCGAGCGTCAGGGTCTGCGCGATCATCCCTCCCATCGAGTGGCCGACGAGCACGAACCGGTCGAGCTCCAGGTGGTCGAGGACGGCGAGGACGTCGGCGGCCAGCTCCGCCACGGTCCGCCGCCCCGACCCCTCGCTCTCCCCGTGCCCGCGCAGGTCCAGCCGTACGACCCGCCGCTTCCGGGCGAAGTGCTCCATCTGGTGGTCCCAGCGGTGCCGGTTGGCCGTCCAGCCGTGGATGAACACCAGGGGCACACCGTCACCGTCGCGCGGGCCCTCGTCGTCGTACGTCAGCGCGGCGCCATCGACTTCGAGCTGCGGCATGGGGTCTCCTGGAGTGCGATCTGGTTACTGGTCGGTACGGTAACGGGTCACGGAGGCCCTCGTCACCGTCGGTCGCCGAGGAATTCGAGAATGTGGCCGAAGACATCCAGGGCGGCGCCCCGGCCCAGGAACGTGTCCAGGTGGCCGTAGGCGGGGATCTCGGTGTACGACACGTCCAGCTGTGGCTGCCGGTGTGCCAGCACCTCGTGGCAGAGCTTCTGCGAGTCCAGCCACAGTCCGTTCTCGCTCCCCGCGAGCAGCAGGACCGGAGTGTCGATGCGGGCGGCCGCGTCCAGCGCGTTGGGCGGCAGCGCCCGGTAGCGGTGGTCCGTGTCGTGCCAGCGGACGACGCTGCGGGCCAGTTCGATGCGGCGCAGGTGCGGCAGGATCCACAGGGGCGCCGGCCCGAGGAGTTCGGCGAGCCGGTCGTGGGTGGCGTCGGACAGGTTCTCGTGCAGGAAGAGCGAAGCGCCCGATCCCCAGGCCGAGTTGTGGAGGATCTGGCAGGTCGGGTCCGGGCAGTCCGCCCCGCGGGAGGCCAGCGCGAACAGGGGGGTGTAGCGCGACCGGAGGCCCACCTTGCGGAAGTCGACCGGGATGTGGTCGATCCGGTTCTTCAGCAGCTCACCCGCCACCGTCATCCGCAGCGAGGTGCGTCCCGCGAGCTTCGGCGTCAGGAACACGCCCTGGGAGACCACGCCCGCGAGCCCGGGCACGAGCCCCGCCGTCATGCTCAGCGACAGGGTGAGGGAGCCGATGCAGTGGGCGACCACGAACAGCGGCCGGTCGCCGATGCGTTCGCGGATGTACGAGACGGCTCGCGGGATGTCGTGGAGGGCGACGTCGTCGTAGGTGTACCTCTGGCCGGTCTCGTTGTACGGGAGCCTGCGGCTGCCCCGCCAGTCGAGCAGCCAGGGCTCGTACCCGTCGTCGAGCAGGACGTCGACCAGGTTGCGGGTCTCGGGGAGCAGGAACATGTCGGCGGACGCGGTGTGTCCGTGCAGGAGCAGCACGGCGGGCCGGTCCCGGTCCCCGCCGCCGACGCGGGTGAGACCGAGGCGTACGCCGTCCCCGGCGTGGAAGGGGATCTCCTCGACCCGTGCCGGGTCGAGGCGGTGGCGCAGCGGCCGCAGGGCCGTGCCCGTCCTGACCTTGCGGATCGTCGGCCTGGTACGGGAGTTGGCGGTTCTGAAGATCATCGGTGGCGCTCCGAGGGGGTCCGGGCAGGGCGCAGGTCGAGGAGGTCCGCGGCGGCGCGGGTGAAGGGGCCCAGCAGGCCGCGGCCCATCTCCGCGCCGAACCAGGCGAGCCAGGTCAGCTTGGCGGCGCGCTTCTCCCTGCCGGTCAGGCGCGGGTCCACCTTGATGCCGTCGATCTGGTCGCGCACGTAGCTGTCGGCGGGGACGACGAGCTCGCCGGCGAGGCTCGCCGGTTCGCCCTCGCGGCCGATCTCGACGCTCAGCGCGCGGGTCTGCCGCCACACGTCACGGCGGGCACGGGCGTACTTGTGGCCCTCCAGCCACCACCGGCCTCCGTCGGTGTCGCTCAACGTCAGCCGGTAGCGCAGGAGTTGGCCGCGCATACCGTGGCGCTGCGGGATGCCCTCCTCGGGACGGATCCAGACGTCGCCGCGTTCCACGCGCAGCGGCGCGGGGTGGACCGCGGCGCACACCAGCTCACCGCCGGCGTCCACCCGGCGCTCCTTCACCAGTTGGTGCATGCCCGCGATGGAGAGCGTGAGTTCCATCGAGCAGGGGATGCCGGCGTCGGTGCCGACCGGGCCCACGGTGCCCTCGGTGGTCTCGGAGAACCACAGGTACGGCTGATCGTCCTTGTGCGGGAGACGGGCCAGGCCGTCCTCGGCGAGCCGCTCGAACGTCCTCAGCTGGGCCCGGGCGTCGTAGCGGGCCGCGGGACGCAGTCCGAGCGCCTCGACGAGCGCGGCGGTGCGGTCGTCGGTGGCGGCGGGCCCCTTCAGGGTCGCCTCGCACAGCTTGAGGGCGGTGGGACTTTGCAACACCCTTGTGAGGAAAGCGAGTTCGGGAACGGGTTCGGCTTCCAGGCGGGCCAGGGCGTCGGTGCGCCACTCGTCCCAGTCCTGTACGCGCACGTGCATCCCGGCGAACGCCATGTCCCGTACGACGTCGTCGAGGGTGTTGGGGACGCCGGTCAGGTTGTAGTCGAACCCCCAGGCGTCGGGTTCGCAGACGACGGCGGCCGCGACCCGGCTCACCCAGTCCACCGGGGCCGCGTTCAGACGGTGGAAGGCGGGCACGGTACGGAAGCGGCCGAAGGCCGAGATGAGACCGCTGCTGAGGTCCTGCGGGTTGTGGGCGCCCGTGCGGGTGTGGCCTCCGATGCCTCCCGGGCGCATCGCGGTGACGATCAGCCCGTGGTCGCGGGCCCGCCGCAGGGCGACCTCGGCGGCCCATTTCGTCTGGTCGTAACCCGCGACGAGGCGGTCGACGTGGGCGAGCGGGTCGTCCTCTCCCATGGAGGAGATGCCGACCTCGTTGAAGACCGCGATCGAGGAGATGTGGTGCAGCGGCTTGGGCGGTCCGGTGGCCGCCAGTTCGGCCAGGGTCAGCGCGCCGATGACGTTGCTCCCGCGCAGCGACTGGTAGCCGCGCAGGAAGTCCACGGCCGCCGCCACGCCCACGATGCTGTCGAGTTCGTGGGCGAGATCGTTCCAGACGCCGTCGGACAGGCCCAGGTGCGGACGCCTGATGTCGCCGGGGAGCACCGTCACCCGACGGCGGACCTCCGAGGACCAGGGCAGCCGATGGCTCTTCAGCGCTTCGCCGAGACGGGCCGTGGCGGCTTCCTCGTCGGCCGCGCGAACGAGGCAGTAAACGTGCGCGTCACTGTGTCTGAGCAGATCGAGGAGCAGATGGCTGCCGAGGAAGCCGGTGGCGCCGGTGAGCAGGATCCGGCGGGGCGGCAGGGGCTCGGGCGAGCCGGTCCAGGGCAGGCGGTCGGCCAGGGAGAGGTCGGCCAGGATCTGCTCCAGGTCTTCGGGGCGGGCCGTGGCGTACGGGGTGTCCGTGGCGGGGGCAGGGGCAGGTGCCGGCCTCGTACCCCGTGTGAGGGCCGGGAGAGGAACGGGGTTCACGCCCGAGGCGGAGGCCGGGGCGGAAAGCTCGGAGCCGTCCGGGGCCCGTGTGGCGCCGTTCGTGTCGGTCGCCGGGGCCGTGGTCCACGCGGCCGCCGGAATCGACGGCGCGCCGAGGACCGGGGCGGTCGCCGTGGCACCCGCGGCCGCCGACCGGCGCCGGGCGATGCTGCGTGGGCGGGCGTCGGCGAACACCTCGTCGAGGTCGATCTCCATGCCCAGCTCGTCCTCCAGCGCCGCGACGAGTTCCACGGCTCCCACGGAGGTGCCCCCGGCGTCGAAGAAGTCGGTGTCGGGCGACAGATGTCCCCCGGGTACGAAGGGGCCGGCCGCCGCGGCGATGACGGCCGCCAGCGCGTCCGTGTCCGCGTCGGGGGCGGCGGAGGCGGCCGGACCGACCGGGTCGAGTGCCGTGGTCGCGCCGGGAACGGCGGGCGCGGGGAGCCCGGACGCGGCACCGGCATCGCGGGGCGTTCCGGTACGGATGTCGCCACCTGGATCCGTGCCGTACGGCACGGCGTCGACGCGGGTGCGGAACTCCCCGGCACCCACGTCCCCGCCGGGCGGCACGGTGGACCCACCGGCGTGCGGTCCGGCACCAGCACCAGCACCAGCACCAGCACCAGCACCAGCACCGAACGGCCCGGCAGCCGCACCGGCGCGGGGCAGGACTGCGGGCGCACCCGCGTCCGCGCCCTCACCGGACGCCGCGGCGCTCCCCGCGCTCCCGCCGGTCTCCGCGTCCGCGCCGTGCCCCGTGAGGGGCGCCGGGGTGTCCGCGCCCGGCTCCGTGCCGGTTCCGGTCGCCAGGGATGCGGCGGCCTGCCCGATCCTGGCCAGCAGTGCCTCCACGCCCGGCCCGCCGTCGCCCCGCTCGATCGCCTCACCGACCGCCCGCTGTCCGGCGTGGGCCGCCGCGTCCTCGTTCACTTCCACTTCACTCATGTGAGCCTTTCACCTCCTGCACTGTCCTTTTCCGCATCGCTTCGGTGGGCCGGGCCGCCGGCCCGCTCACTGCTTCCGCCAGGAGCGGAAGGCCCGCAGGTGTTCCGGTGCGACCACGCTCTCCAGGTGTTCGTCGTCCTGGTCCCCGCCACCGAGCGCGGCCAGCAGACGCCGGGCCGGTACGTTGCGGTCGGTGCGCCGCGCCGTCAGCCGGACCTTCACGCAGCCGAGCCGGTCCGCGCGGTCCGCCAGCCACTGCAACAGCCGTTCCTCGACGCCCCGGCCGAGGGCGCGGCAGCTCAACCTCCAGTCGAGGACGTCGAGTCGGTCGCCGTCCACGCTCAGGGCGAGCAGGCCGATCTGGCCGTAGTCGCCGAAGCGGTCCCGTGCCGCGGCCGTCCACACCTCGCCGCGCTCCCGCCACCGCGCCAGATCGCCGCCGTCGGCGGACCGGGGGTGGAGGGCGAACTGATTGGTGCGGCGGACGAGTTGCTCGGCCCGTTCGACGTCGGCGGCGGACAGGGCCCGGATGTCGACCTCCAGCCGCAACTGGGCGAGGAACTCCTCGAAACCGGCCTGCTCGCGCGCCGCGTCCCGCTCCCGCTCCTGTGCGTAGAACCCCGCCCGCAGTCCGTCCTCGGCCGTCGCCGCCGCCGGAACGAGCGGCCACAACCGGTCGAGGAAGACGTCCAGTTCGGCTGCCGGAGGGCAGGTCACGGACAGGACTTCCGGCAGCGCCGACCGCATCTTCCCGATCTCGACCGTGTTGTCGTCGAGGAACAGGAAGCTGTCCAGTCCCAGGCCGAGGGTGCGTGCCGCTTCCGTGAGGCGGTCCGGCTTCGGGCCCCAGTCCGCGGACAGCACGCTGAAGTGTTCCGCCTTCAGCAGACTGTCCGGACGGTCCAGGACGGTCCGTACGGTGTCCTCGTCGTTGTTGCTGACCAGGGCGAGCAGCGCGCCCGCGGCCCGCCACCGCAGCAGCGTCCGTGCCAGCCGGGCGCGCGGTCCGGTCAGGTCCACCGACTCGGGGCCGACCTCCCCGGCGATCCCGCCCCAGAGGGTCTCGTCGCCGTCCACCGCGATCACCTTCGGCGCGGGGCGCAGTACCGCTCGTACGACCTGGGCCAGCCGCAGGGCCACCGCCGCCTGGAAGCGCGGGGTGAAGGGGAGGTGGGCCAGCCGCTCGGTCCGTTCGTCGAAGCGTTCCGCGACGGCGTGGTGCCGTGTCCACTCGTCCGGGCCCAGCACCGCGATGCCGGGCGCCTCGGTCAGCTCGGCGACGAGGCCGCTCTCCCATCGCGCGAAGCGGTCGTCCGGTCGCGCCGAGGGGAGGATGCCGACGATCAGTGGTCTCCGGGTCCGTTCGGCCAGGGCCCGCAGCGCGGCCGGGTACGCGGCGCGCAGTTCGGCCAGCACCGTGTCGGTCACCGGGCCGAAGCGTTCCAGGTCCGCCGCCCGCAGCAGCACCACGCCCACCGCCGTGGTGGGATCGGTGAGGACGCCCGAAGGATCGCGCAGAGCGGCGAGCACCTGGTGGTACGGCGCTTCCGCCACCGTCAGGCCCTCGTCCCCGGCCCCTTCCTCCCGCGCTCCTTCACGGGTGCCGTCCTCGACGGCCGCCTCGCACAGCAGCAGGAGATTGCCGAGCGCGAAGGTGGCGGCGAGGGCCAGCGAGCGGCGCGGGTGGGCGGTGGGCTCCCCCGCGGCCGGGGCCGCCGTCACGGCAGGGCCCACCGTCAGGGTCGGGTCGTCCGCCGTCACGGCGAGCAGCCGCAGGAATTCCTCCGCCAGTCCGGTGGAGGTCGCCGCGTCCAGGATGTCGAGATTGTGGTCGAGCCGTACGAGGCCCGCGTCCGGGGTCATGGTGATCATGAGGTCGAGGTCCGAGTACCCCGTTCCGGCCGGGAGCACCTCCAGTCGGCCGAGGCGGGCCGCCGAGGAGCGTACGTAGTTGAAGTACACCTCCACCAACGGGGCGTTCGCCCGGTGCAGCCCCTGTCCGGCCAGGGTCGCCAGCACGTCCGAGAACATGGCCCCCTTCGCGAGGACCCGGTCCAGGCGCGCGTCCGTCCGGCGCAGCACCTCCTCGATCCGCTCCCCCGCCGCCGCCTGTGCCGGGAACGGCACCGGTACGCCGAAGAAGCCCACCGCGTCGTACGCGTCGGCGTGGATGCGCGTGTCGACGGGCACGGCGAGCACGAAGCGCTCCCGTTCGCGCGCCTGGGCCAGCAGTACCGTCAGCGTGCCGAGGCAGAAGGCCGCGGGTGTGACGGCAAGGTGTGCGGCGGCCGCCGACACCCGCTCCATCAGACCGTCGGGTATCGCCACGGTCACGCTCCCCGCCCGGTAGGAACGCGTCGCCGGACGCGGCCGGGCGAGCGTCAGGTCGAGACGTTCGCTGCCGTGGAAGGCCTCGCGCCACCCGGTGCCGGCGGCGCCGGAGGCATCGGCTGGAACATCGCCGGGCCGCTGTGCCTCGATCAGCAGGTCGACGTCCCGGTTGGTGACGGCGTCGCCGAGCGAGGTGCCGGACAGTTCGGCGTCGATCTCCCCCGCGACGAGCAGCAGCGACTGCAGATCGCTCACGGCGTGGTGCGCGCCGAACACCAGGATCTGGCCGCGCGTACCGGCGTCGAGCAGCTCGAACCGCCACAACGGCCCCCGCGCCAGGTCGAACGGCGGCTCCAGCAGCCGGGACAGCCGGTCGTCGGCGTCGGGTACGGCGTCGGCGGACACGTCCGTCCAGCGCAGCAACGACCCGGCCGGCTCCCGCTCCACACGCAGTCGCCGGCCCCGTCCGCCGTCCGCGACCACGGTCGTGCGCAGGGCCGCGTGCCGGCCGGCGAGCCGGGTGACGATGCCGGTGAGCGTCTCGCGGGTGGTCGGCTCGGTGAGCCGGACGGCCAGGCCGACGGCGTGCGCCGCGTCCGGCATGCCCGGCTGGGCGCTGCGCAACAGCCGTACGACGTCACGGGTCGCGGGCCGCAGCTCGGTCTCGGGCACCTCGGAGGTGACGTCGGGCCGCGGCTCCTGTCCTCGTGCCGTGGTGTCGCGTTCGGGCAGCACCTCGCCCAGGGCCCGTGCGAGGCCCCGGATGTCGGACGCCGAGAGGACGGCGGCGGCCGGGAGTTCGGCGCCCAGCTCGCGGACGAAGGCGTTGCGCAGCCGGACCAGCATGAGCGAGTCCAGGCCCAGTTCCTTGAGGGCCGTGGTGGCGGACACCTCCACGACACCGCCGGAGACCTGACCGACCTTGGCCCGTACGTACGCTTCGAGGCGCCCGGCCCGGTCCTGCTCCGTCGCCGCCGTGAAGATCCGCGCGACGAGGTCGTCCGTGCCCGCCGGGTCGGCGGCGACGGTGACCAGGTCGCCCAGGATCGGACGGGCGCGCGCCGCGTCCTGGTCGAGTTCCAGCGCCTCCGGGTCCAGGGCGAGGGGCGCGAGCTGGCGGCGGGAGGTGGCGAGCACCCGCTCGAACATCTCGCCGCCTTCCGCCGGGGTGAAGGCGACCAGGCCCGAACGGCCGGTCTCGGCGGCCCGGTCGGCGGAACCGGCGACCATGCCGACCTCCGTCCAGGCGCCCCAGTCCAGGCTCAGTGCCCGGCGGTCGGTGCGGAAAAGGTGATGCGCCCAGGCGTCGAGGAAGGCGTTCGCCGCCGCGTACGGACTCTGCCCGGCCGAGCCGAGGACGCCGGCGGCCGAGGCGAAGAGGACGAACCTCTCCGCCTCCGGGACCAGTTCGGTGAGCAGAGTGGTGCCGAGGACCTTGGGGGCGAGCACGCGCAGGACGCGTTCGCCGGTCAGGTTCGCCACCGTGGCGTCGTCGAGGACACCGGCCGTGTGGACGACGGAGGCGATCGGTCCGGCCTCGCTTCGTACGGCGTCCAGGGCGGCCGACAGCGCGGTACGGTCGGCGACGTCCGCGCGGGCGAGGTGCACGGTGACACCGCGCGCTTCGATCCCCTCGATCCAGCTCTCCGCGGCCGCGTCGGGCCCGCTCCGGCTCAGCAGGGCCAGCCGGCGGGCGCCCCGGCGGACCAGCCGCTCGGCGACCACCCGGCCCAGGCCGCCCAGACCGCCCGTGATCAGGTGCACGCCGTCCGCGGTGATCCCGTCGTGCCCGCCGTCGTCGGGACGGGTGCGGGCCAGCCGTGGCACCAGTCGGCCCGACTCCCGCAGGGCGACGAGCCGTTCGTCGTCCGCGTGCCGCAGCTGCGTCCACAGGCCGTCGTCGTCGTTCGTGGCCGGCAGGTCGATCAGCGTGGTCGACAGTTCCGGGTACTCCTGGGCCACCGAGAGTCCGAAACCCCAGGCGAGGGCCTGCTGAGGGTGTGTCACCCGCGTGCTGTCACCGGCGGCCTGGCTGCCGCGTACGACCACGAACAGGCGCGGGGCGCGGCCCCGGGGCCGGTCGGCGAGCGTCCGTACCAGGTGCAGGGTGCTCAGGCAGCAGTGCAGCGCGGCCCGTTCGGCCGTGGCGGTGTCCTCGACGGCAGGCGCGTCGAGTGCGGACAGCTGCACCACCCGCTCGGGCGGTCCGTCGGCGAAGGCCTCGTCGAGCAGACGGGCCAACTGCCGTGGATCGGCGGGATCGAGGACGTAGCGGCCGGGGCCCTCGGCGCCGAACTCCGCGCCCCTGCGCACGATCACGTGGGGCACGGCGGCGGAGGCCAGCCGCTGTGCGAGGGCGTCGGCCACCCCGGTCCCGTCGGCCAGGACGAGCCAGCCGCCGTCGACGGGCCGCTCCTGCGGGGCCGGGCGGGGCTGCCAGCGGGTCTCGAAGAGCGCGCCGTCCAGCGGCGAGAGCGCGGCGAGTCCGAACTCCGTCGCCTCCAGCAGCAGTTGCTCCTTCTCGTCCCAGAGCCGCAGGTCCAGGAGCGCGGTGTCGCCCTCCATCGAACGCAGCCGGCAGGTCACCCACGCGGGCGCGGCGCGCAGGCCGGTGAAGCGCAGCCGTCCGACACCGGCGGGCACGAAGGCCCGGCCCGCGGGCGCGTCGGCCGGCAGGGCCGCCGTGTGGAACGCGGCGTCGAGGACCGCGGGGTGCAGCAGATGACCGGCCGCGGGCCGCCGGGCGAGCCGGCCGACGGCCGCGGTGTCCGTGCGGTGCCCCTGTTCGAGGAGCCGGAAGGCCGGTCCGTAGTCGATGCCCAGGGCCGTGAGCCCCGCGTAGACGGCGGGCAGGTCGGCCTCCTCGACGCACCGCTCGCGCAGCACGGCGAGTTCCCCGCCCGCGTCGGGCGCGGGTTCGGCGGCGCCGTCGACGATCCGTCCGGTGACGTGCCGCTCCCACGGGGCGTGGCGTGCACCGGTGGCCGTCGAGGCGATGGTGAAGTCCCGTGAGCCGTCCTCTCCGGCGGGCTGCAGGACGAGCTGCAGCCGTACGGGCTCCTGCGGGTCGAGGACCAGGGGCCGCGCGAACCTCACGTCGGCCAGTCGTACCTCGCCGCCGTCCCGCAGCGTGGCCGCGGCCTCCAGCGCGAGGTCGAGGAAGGCGGCGCCGGGCAGCCAGACCTCGCCGGTGATCCGGTGGTCGGCGAGGTAGGCGAAGCGGCTGTCGCGCAGGTCGATGTCGCTCTGGAAGACGTGCCGACCGGGTGTGTCACTGGCCTCGACATGGGTGCCGAGGAGCGGTGAACCCCCGGCCGTGCCGGTGGCCGGGGCGGGCGTGCGCCAGTGGCGTTCGCGGGCGAAGGCGTACGTGGGCAGGTCGGTCCGGCGGCCCCGCGGGAGCAGCACCGGCCAGTCGGGGGTGTGCCCGGCCTCGTACAACTCACCGAGTCTGCGCAGCAGTTCGTCCCGTCCATCTTGTCCGCGGCGCAGCGAGCCGACCACGACCGCGTCGACGCCCGCCTCGGCCGCGACCGCCTCGACCGACGCGGTGAGCGAGGGGTGCGGGCTCAGTTCGACGAAGTAGCGGTAGCCGTCGTCCAGCATCCGCCGGATCGTGTCCGCGAAACGGACGGGGTGCCCGAGGTTCGCGTACCAGTGCTCGGCGTCCAGCCGGTCGCCGGGCACCGGTTCGGCCGCCACCGTCGAGTACAGCGGGGTCGGTGTGCGCGTGCCGCGGATGCCGGAGAGCAGGTCCACCAGGTCCGCCCGGACCGGTTCCATCAAGGGGGTGTGGGAGGCGAACGGCGTCGACAGCCGCCGTACCGGGACACCCCGCGCTTCGAGGTGCCCGCGCAGGTCGGCCAGGGCTTCGGCGTCGCCGGAGACGGCCGTGGAGTGCGCGCTGTTGACCGCCGCGACGAACAGCCGGTCCGGATAGGGCGCGAGCAGCTTCTCGGCCTCCGCGCGCGGCAGTTCCAGGGCCAGCATGCCGCCCTGTCCGACCAGGGGGGCGACCGCCCGGGCGCGCCCGGTCACCACGGCCACGGCGTCGTCCAGGGTGAGGGCGCCCGCGCCGTACGCGGCGGCGATCTCGCCCAGACTGTGCCCGGTCACGGCGTCCGGGCCGATGCCGAGCGCGCGCCAGGCGGCGGCCAGGGCCGCGTTGACCGCGAACAGCACCGGCTGCAGGAACTCGGTGCGGTCGAACGGGGCGAATTCCTCAGGAGCCCGCAGCACGTCGAGCACCGACCAGCCGACATGGCGGCGCACCGCCTCGTCGATACGGGTCAGTTCCTCGCGGAAGGCCTCCGACTCGGCCGCCAACTCCATTCCCATGCCCGGCCACTGGCCGCCGTGCCCGGCGAAGACGAAGGCCACCTTGCCCGTCCGCTCGGCGCGGGGCGGGGCCAGCGGCGTCCGCCCGGTCGCCAACGCGTCGAGCCGTGCGCGCAGTTCGTCCCGGTCGGCGGCCACGATCCCCACGCGCCGTTCGAAGTGGCTGCGGTGGCGCGCCAGGGTGTGGGCGACGTCGGACAGGGCGACGTCCTCGTCCAGACGCCGGGCCAGCCGGGCGGCCTGTCCTCGCACGGCGGCCTCACCACGCCCGGACAGCGCGAACAGCGTCGCGCCCGGCGCGGTTTCCTCCTCGGCCGGTACCTCGGCCGGCCCGGCCTCCTCGACGATCAGGTGCGCGTTGGTGCCGCTGATCCCGAAGGCGCTCACACCGGCCCGCCGTACGCGTCCGCCCGTCGACGGCCAGGCGGCCGTCTCCCGCAGCAGGTGCAGTCCGCTGTCGTCCCAGTCGACATGGCGACTGGGCGTTTCGGCGTGCAGGGTGCGCGGCAGGGACCGGTGCCGCAGGGACTGTACGACCTTGATCAGTCCGGCCACGCCCGAAGCCGCCTGCGTGTGACCGATGTTGGACTTAAGCGAGCCGAGACGCAGGGGGCGGCCCTCGGGACGTGAGGTGCCGAAGACCTCCGCGAGGGCGTTCGCCTCGATCGGGTCGCCGAGCGTGGTGCCGGTCCCGTGCGCCTCGACGTAGTCGATGTCGGCGGGTTCGAGACCGGACAGCTCCAGTGCCCGCCGGATCACCTGTTCCTGGGCCGGTCCGTTCGGCGCGGAAAGGCCCTGGCTGCGACCGTCCTGGTTGACGGCCGTGCCGCGCAGCACGGCCAGTACCTCGTCGCCGTCGCGCCGCGCGTCGCCGAGCCGCTTCAGCACGACCATGCCCGCGCCCTCGGCCCAGACGGCGCCGTCGGCGTCGTCGGAGAAGGAACGACAGCGGCCCGTCGGGGACAGTCCCCGCAGCCGGCTGAACTCGACGAAGGTGCCCGGCGTCACCATCAGCGTCACCCCGCCGGCGAGCGCCAGGTCGCACTCGCCCGACCGCAGCGCCTGTGCCGCCAGGTGCAGCGCGACCAGGGACGAGGAGCACGCGGTGTCCACCGTCAGCGCCGGTCCGTTCAGGCCCAGCGTGTACGCGAGCCGGCCCGAGGCCACGCTCGGCGCCGATCCCGTGCCGACGTACCCGTCCAGCTGGTCGAGCCGGGAGCCCGCGAGGTAGTCGCTGCCGAACATGCCGACGTACACACCGGTGCTGCTGCCCGCCAGCTCGCCCGGCACGATCCCCGCGCGCTCCAGTGCCTCCCAGGCCGTCTCCAGCAGCATCCGCTGCTGCGGGTCCATGGCCTCCGCCTCCTTCGGGGTGATGCCGAAGAAGCCCGCGTCGAAGGACTCCAGGTCGTCGAGGAAACCGCCCTCCCGGGCGTACGACTTGCCCGGGGCCTCCGGGTCGGGGTCGTGCAGGGACTCCACGTCCCAGCGGTCCGCCGGGAACGGGCCCACCGCGTCGCGGCCCTCGGCGACGAGCCGCCACAGGTCCTCGGGGTCGTTCACACCGCCGGGCAGACGGCAGGACATGCCCACCAGGGCCAGCGGCTCGTCCGGCACCGACGCCGAAGCGCGGAGGGCTCGTGGGCCGGGTGCGCCGTGCCGGGAGGTGCGGGCGTCCACGGAGAGCACGGTGGCCAGCAGGTGGGCGGAGAGCCGGGCCGCGGTGGGATGGTCGAACAGCAGGGTCGCGGGGAGCCTGGCGCCGATCCGGGTGCCGATGCGGTTGCGGAGCTCCACCGCCGTCACCGAGTCCATGCCCAGCTCACGCAGCGGCCGGTCGGGGCCGACGGACTCCGCCGAGCGCAGGCCGAGCGCCCGGGAGGTCTCCTCACGGACCAGGTCCAGGACACGTGCGGCGCGGTCGGCCTCCGGGAGCCGGGCCAGCCGGTCCGCCAGACCGGTGCCGCCGTCCTGACCGGTGCGGGGCGCCGGCAGCAGCGAGCGCCACAGGGCCGCCGTGCCACCGTCCGCGGCGGCCGTGCTCTCGCGCAGGCGGGGCAGGTCCAGGGAGCAGGCGATCAGGTGCGGTGCGCCCCGGCGCAGGGCGAGTTCGACGAGTTCGCGGCCCTGGTCGGGGGTGAGGGCGCGGTGGCCGAGGCGGGCCATGCGCTCCAGGTCGGCGTGTTCGGCGGCGAGGCCTTCGCCCGCCCAGGCGCCGAAGGAGACCGAGACCGCGGGCAGGCCCAGGGCCCGCCGGTGGTGGGCCAGTTGGTCGAGGAAGACGTTGGCCGCCGCGTAGTTGCCCTGGCCCGGGCTGCCGAGCACTCCGGCCGCCGAGGAGATCAGCAGGAACAGGTCGAGCGGTGTGCCGGCGGTGAGCCGGTGGAGGTGGGCGGCACCGTCCACCTTGGGGCGCAGCACCCGTGCGAGGCGTTCGGGCGTCAGCTCGGCGACCACCCCGTCGTCCAGGATTCCGGCGCAGTGCACGACACCGCGCAGCGGCGACGCGTCGCCGACGCGGGCGAGCACACGGGCCAGGGCCGCCTCGTCCGCGACGTCGCACTCCGCGATCTCGGTCTCGGCTCCGAGCGAGGCCAGTTCGGCGGTGACCTCGACGGCGCGTGGATCGGCCGCGCCCTGACGTGAGGTCAGGAGGATCCGGGGGACGCCGTGTCCGGCGAGGAGCCGGGCGATGTGCCGACCGACGGCACCGAGCCCGCCGGTGATCAGGACCGTGCCGTCGGTGGGCACCTGGATCCTCACCCGGCCCGGTGTCAGGGCCGGGGGCACCGTCGCGCGCAGGGTCGGGTCGGTCGCGGGGCCCGCCGGTTCGTGGGCGTCACCGGCCGGGATCCGCAGCGCGTCGGCCGGACGGGCACGCACCAGTCGCGGTGCGAGCAAGGAGCCTTCACGGAAGGCGAGTTCGGGCTCGTCGGCACGGGAGACGGCCATCGGCAGGACATCGGCGGGCGCGGCGCCTTCGAGGTCGAGCAGGGTCAGCCCGAGGTGCGGGTGCTCGGCCCGGGCGCTGCGGGCGAGGCCCCACAGCACGGACTGGGCGAGGCCGGGCACGGTGTCCCCGGCACCGGTCGCGACCGCGCCGCGGGTCACCCATACGGTCCGGGCGGGCAGCGGGTCGGACGCGGACCCGGATGCGGACCCGGTCCCGGTCCCGGATGCGGATGCGGATGCGGATGCGATCAAGGTGCGCAGTTCGGCCAGCGCCGACGCGGCCAACTCCTGCGCGAAGGGCGCCGGTTCGGTTCCGGCCTCCGGGCGCGGCCAGAATCGTACGACGATGTCGGCGTCCGTCTCGCGCACCTGGACGCCCGCCGCCGCCAGGCCCCGCAGGGCGGCCTCGACCTGCGGGTCGGAGCGGTCGCCGTGGACGGCCCACGCGGCGGGAGGCGTCGCCTCGGGCCGACCGGTCACGGCCGTCCACGCCACTTCGTACAGGTGACGGCCGTTCTCCGAGGCACCGTCCAGGTCCGCCGGGTCGGCGGCCCGCAGCCGCACGTCCTCCAGCCGCCCCGCCGGGAAGCCGTCGGTGTCCCACAGGGTCACGTCGAGGACGAGGTCCGTACCCGAGCCGTCCGACCGCCGGACCAGCGCCGTGAGGTCGCTCGCGCCGCCGGGCGGCAGGACGCAGCGGCCCACCGAGACCGGCAGCAGCACCCGGCCCTCGGACGCGTCCAGCCCGGCGGCCACGTGCAGTGCGGCGTCCAGCAGTGCCGGGTGGACGGGGTAGGGGTCGGACGCGTCGCGGGCCGTGGCCGGCAGCGACAGCCGGGCCAGCAGCTCGACGTCGGCGGTGGTCGTGACCGCCGAGCGGACGCACTGGAAGGAGGGCCCGTAACCGAGACCGAGGGCGGCCAGCCGTTCGTACGTGCCCGCGCTCCAGGCCGACTCGGCGGACTCCGGCCACACCGGCGGCCGCTCCGCCGTCACCGGGGCGGGCTCGGCCGCCGACGCGGTGGCGTGCAGGGTCCAGCCCCGGTCCTCCTGACCGCGCGGGCGGCTGTGCACGGTGATCTCCGGTTCGGATCCGGTGGTGATCACTTCGACCGACACCTCGACGGTGCCGGTCCCGGGGAGCACGAGGGGCGCGAGCAGGAGCAGATCGGTGACGTCATCGGAACGGTCCGGGCGGGCCACCGCGAGCGCGGCACGGCACAGCTCCATGACGGTCGTGCCCGACACCACGGTCCGTCCGAACACGGCGTGATCGGGCAGCCAGTCGGCGGTGGCCGGGGACCATTCGCCGCGGAAGGTCCAGCGGGTCTCGTCCGCCGACTGCAGGTGGACGCCCAGCAACGGGTGCGCGGCGCGGTCGAAGAGGCCGGAGGTCACGGCCCCGGATCCCCCGGCTTCGGGGTCGATCCAGTAGGACTGCGGATCCCAGGCGTACGTGGGCAGGTCGGCCGTCCCCGCGTCCGGAACGACGCGGCGCCAGTCGATCCGCCGTCCGTGGACGTGGAGTTCGGCGGCGGCCCGGTCCAGGCAGGTGGGCCCGTCCTCGTCCCGGCGCAGCGATCCGACGGCGACGACGTCTTCGTGACCGTGGTCCTCGGCGACCGTGCGCACGGCGGTGACGAGGGAGGGGTGGGGGCTGAGTTCGACGAAGTGGCGGTAGCCGTCGGCCGCCATGCGTTCCACCGTGGCCGCGAAGCGCACGGGTTCACGCAGGTTCGTGTACCAGTAGTCGGCTTCCAGCTCCTCCGTGACCGGCTCGCCGGTGACCGTGGAGTACCAGGCGACGGGGGTCGGGAAGGTGGTGACGCCGTCGAGTTCGTCGAGGATCGTCGCGCGCAGCGGCTCGACGCCGGCGCTGTGGGAGGCGTAGTCGACGTCGAGGCGGCGGACGAACACCTGCTCGTGGGCGAGGCCGGCGAGCAGGGCGTCGAGCGGCTCCGCGTCACCGGCGATCACCGTCGAGCGGCCGCTGTTCACGGCGGCGACGGACACCCGGTCGCCGAGCCCGGCGAGGCCGGCGAGGCGGGCCTCGACCTCGGTGTGCGGCAGGGCGACGACGGCCATGGTCCCGGTGCCGGACACCTCGGTCAGGGCCTGGCTGCGCAGGGCGACCACCGCCGCGGCGTCGCTCAGGCTCAGCGCCCCGGCGACGCAGGCCGCGGCGACCTCTCCCTGACTGTGTCCGATCACCGCGTCCGGCCGTACGCCACGGGCCCGCCACACCGCGGCCAGGGAGACCATCACGGCGAACAGAGCGGGCTGGACGACGTCCACGCGTTCCAGGGAGGGTGCGCCCTCGTCGCCGCGCAGGACGGCCGCCACCGACCAGTCGGTGAACGGGCGCAGCGCGGCGTCGCAGCGGTCGAGTTCGTCTGCGAACACCGTTGAACGGTCGAGGAGTTCACGGGCCATGCCGGACCACTGGGCACCCTGGCCGGGGAAGACGAACGCCAACTTGCCCGGAGTAAGGGTCTGTTGGGGGCCCACGATCAGATCGGGGTCCGGCTTCCCCTCAGCCAGGCCGTGGAGCGCGGTGAGCAGTTCGTCGTGGTCGGCCGCCCGGACGACGGCGCGGTGCTCGAAGTGGGTGCGGTGGTGGGCCAGCGTTCCGGCCACGTCCGCCAGTGCCAACTGCGGTTGTGCGACGAGCGCGTCGAGGAGGCGGGCCGCCTGGCCTCGGAGGGCCGGAAGAGTGCGAGCGGACAGCGGGAAGAGGACGGGTTGGCCGGTACGGGCGCGCCGGCCGGGCGTCGGAGCGGCGGCTGGCGCCGGTGCCGTGCCCTGGACCGAAGGGGCTGCCGGCGTCGGTGTCACGGCCTGCGGCGAAGTGTCCGCCGACGCCGGTGCCGCGGTCTGCGCCGGACCGGTGGCCGACGCCGGTCGTGCCAGGTCCTGCGGCGGCTCCTCCAGCACCACGTGCGCGTTGGTGCCGCTGATCCCGAACGCGCTCACCCCGGCCCGCCGCACCCGGTCACCGCTCCGCGGCCAGGCCTCGACGCCGCTGAGCACGCGCAGGCCGCTCTCCGTCCAGTCGACGTGCTCGGTCGGGGTCTCGGCGTGCAGGGACGCCGGGAGCCTTTCGTGACCGAGGGACAGGACCGTCTTGATGACGCCGCCGATGCCCGCCGCGGCCTGTGCGTGACCGATGTTGGACTTCAGGGAACCGACGCCCAGGGGCCGCTCCGCCGTGCGTCCGGGTCCGAAGACCGACGCGAGTGCCCGGCCCTCGATGGGGTCGCCGAGGCGCGTGCCCGTGCCGTGCGCCTCGACGTAGTCCAGGTCGTCCGGCCGGAGCCCGGCGTCGTCGAGGGCGGCGCGCAGCACCCGTTCCTGCGCCGGGCCGTTCGGCGCGCTCAGGCCCTGGCTGCGGCCGTCCTGGTTGATCGCCGATCCCTTGACGACCGCGAGGACCCGGTCGCCGTCCCGGCGCGCGTCCGCGAGCCGCTTGAGGAGCACCAGACCGCAGCCCTCGGCCCACACCACCCCGTCCGCCTCGGCGGAGAACGGACTGCACCGGCCGGACGGCGAGAGTCCGCGCAGCCTGCTGAACTCGACGTGCCCGCGCGGTGTCACCAGGAGCGTCGCACCACCGGCCAGCGCGAGGTCGCACTCGCCGCCGGCCAGGGCCCGCGCCGCCAGGTGCAGGGCGACGAGGGAGGAGGAGCAGGCGGTGTCGACCGTGACGGCCGGCCCCTGGAGCCCGAGGGTGTAGGCGATGCGCCCGGACGCCACGCTGGACGCCGAGCCCGTGCCGACGTGCCCGTCGAGCCGGTCCAGTGGGGCCGAGGCGAGGTAGCCGCTGTCGTACAGGCCGACGTAGACGCCCGTCAGGCTACCGTTCAGCGTCTCCGGGACGATCCCGGCGCGCTCGATCGCCTCCCAGCCGGTCTGCAGCAGCAGCCGCTGCTGCGGGTCCATGGCCGCCGCCTCGCGCGGCGAGATCCCGAAGAAGGCCGCGTCGAAACGGTCGATGCCGGTCAGGAAGCCGCCGCGCAGGGTGTACGCCTTGCCGGTGGCCTCGGGGTCGGGGTCGTAGAGCCCTCGGGTGTCCCAGCGGCCCGCGGGCACCCCGCCGACAGCGTCCTCGCCCGCGTCCAGCAGCCGCCAGAGGGCTTCCGGGTCGTCGGCGCCGCCGGGGAACCGGCAGGCCATGGAGATGATCGCGATGTCGTCGTCCCTCCGCACGGAGGGGCCGGCCGGCACGGGGGCCGGAGCCGGACCGGCCACGCCCAGGGGCTGTTCGCCGAGGACGGCCTCGGCGACCCCCGCGATCGTGGGGTGGTTGAAGACGACGGACGGTTCGAGGGGCCGCCCGGTCCACTCCGACAGGCCCGCGGCCAGTGTCACCAACTGCACCGACCCCAGACCGAATTCGGCGATCGGGCGCTCCGGCGAGACGGCCGACGGGGCGAGCCCGGCCATTTCGGCGACGGCGGACGTCAACCAGGCCCGCACCCCGTCGGCGGTCGTCGGGGACATCTCGGGGGACTGCTTCGGGAACTCGTTCGCAGGCATCTGGGCTGGTGTCCTCGTGAACTCGGGCTCAGGTGGATTCCGTACGGCCGACGCGAGGGGTGCGCTCGGCGTACGACTGACGCCGCCGACGCCCGGCAGACGGCAGACGGCAGACGGCAGACGGTGAATCGGGGGCGGTGAATTCGGGTGGCGGGCGGCGGACCCCGTGCGGCGGACCTCGTGCGGCGGATTCCGGTGGGTGTACGAACGCGGTACGACCTGGACCGGCACACGATCACCCCACCGACGGCCTACGCCCGAGCAACAGGCCTGCCCGAGGCCGCCGTCGAGCCGCCGACGGCGCGTGGACACACCGTCGGCGGCGAGGTGGTCATGTCGTCACGGGTCCGCCGACCAGGGAGAGCGTGCCGTCGAGATACGCCGTCCGGGAGGCACGGCGCTGGATCTTCCCGCTGGACGTCTTGGGGATGGTGCCGGGGTGGACGAGCACGACGTCACGCACCCGCAGGCCGTGTGCCCCACTGATCGCCCCGCGGATCAGATCGATGATCTTCTCGGCCTCGCCCGCCGCCTCCGGTGCCGTCTCGGCGACGACCACGGGCTGCTCGCCCTCCTCTCCGCAGTCCACGGAGAAGGCGGCGGTGCAGCCGGGCCGCAGCGCCCAGTGGGACATCTCGGCGGACAGTTCCAGGTCCTGCGGATAGTGGTTGCGCCCCTCGATGACGATCAGGTCCTTGAGTCGGCCCGTGACGAAGAGCTCGCCGTCTCGCAGGTATCCGAGGTCGCCGGTACGCAGGAAGCGGCCCTCGCGACCCATGAGGGTGGCCCGGAAGGTCTGCCGGGTGGCGAGCGCGTTGCGCCAGTAGCCCTTGGCGACGCTCGCGCCGGAGACCCAGATCTCGCCGACCTCGCCCTCGGGCAGTTCTTCCTGCCGGTCGGGGTCGGCGATCACCAGGGTGACACCGGGGCCGGGCCGTCCCGAACCGACCGCCGCCGCGTCCACCGACCTGACGTCCGCCGCGCCGGTGTGCGGCCGGGCGCCACCGGTGGCGGTGGTGACCGTGGCGGTGGCGTCCGTGGTGGCGGTGGCCAGTATGGGCGGGGCATGCACCGAACCGCCGGTGACGATCAGCGTGGCTTCGGCCAGGCCGTAGCACGGATACAGGGCCTCGTGGCGGAAGCCGGCCGCGCCGAAGGTCTCGGTGAACCGGCGCAGGGTCGCGGCCCGCACCGGTTCGGCGCCGTTGAAGGCGACCTTCCACCGGCTCAGGTCGAGGCTGTCGAGCAGCTCCGGCGTGACGTGCTTCAGGCACAGCTCGTAGGCGAAGTTGGGGCCGCCACTCGTGTGCGGACGGTACCGGCTGACGGCGGTCAGCCAGCGTTCGGGCCGCTGCAGGAAGTGCAGCGGGGAGAAGAGGGTGGCGGTCACGCCGAGGTAGGCCGCGTTCAGGACCGGACCGATGAGGCCCATGTCGTGGTAGACGGGCAGCCAGCTCACGAAGAGTTCATGGTCGTACTCCTCGATCACGTCGGGAGTGTGGCCCATCCGCTCCGTGATGACCCGCTCGTTGTCCAGCAGGTTCCCGTGGGTCACCATCACCCCGCGCGGGGCGGAGGTGGATCCGGAGGTGTACTGGAGGAAGGCGACCGAGTCGGCGTCGAGGTCGGGTTCGCGCCAGGAAGCGGCCGCCTCGTCGGGGATGTCCTCGGTGGCGACGCAGGTGATGCCGGCCAGCTCGGGCAGGTCTTCCGACATGGCGGCGAGGGACGCGATCACCTCGCGGCCGCCCAGGATCGCCTTGGCGTCCGCGTCGGCGATCAGGCGCTTCATCCGGAGCAGGGCGCGGTGGTTCTGCGACCTCCCGTGCGGGGGCAGGCCCGGCACGGCGACGACACCGGCCGAGAGGCAGCCGAGGTAACCGCAGATGAACTCGATGCCGGGCGGGTACAGCAGCATGACGCGGGAGCCGGCCAGACCGCGCTCCTGCAGCCAGGCGGCGACGGCCCGGGACCGCTCGGCGAGCCGGCCGTACGAGATGTCCTGGATCTCTCCGTCACAGTCACCCGTGACGAGGTACCGGTAGGCGGTCCGGTCGGGCTGCATGGAGGCATGCGTGGTCAATAGATCGACCAGGGAACGGGCCATGAGAGGAGTCTCACCTGTTCGGATAAGCGAGCGAGAAGACTGGAGTTCGAAGGCCGCGTCATGGGTACGCGCGGATGCCGTGTCCGCCTGGCCCCCTTGCCAGAACGTCCGTCTCGACCAATCCGCCCGGGAAACGGCGATGGTGCCCGCGCCGACTCCCCGTGGCCCCCTACGGACTGCTACCAACGAGTAACACAATAGCAAGCTCGATCGACTCCACCGATGTAACCCCGGGTACTAAATACGGAATTGGGCGATCTGACGGCCAGTCACCACAGGTGAACCGAGTGAAGTCGCTGGTACGCGTGATGCGCCGGAGCAGCATGCGAACCACGTCACGCACTCCGAACCGCGTTCGGCCCATCGGCCACGTCCAGGGAAGTGGTGTACTCGGGCCGCAGCAGGTCCTCGTCCACGCCCCGCGTCTCAAGGCGCATCCACCGGGCCATAATCGTCATCGCCGCCCGGGTGCCTTCCGGCACCTTCCTCGACCGTGGGCGGGACGCCGGCAGGGTCGGTTGGACGGTAGCGGGGGGACCCAATGACGGCAGCGGACGCGGTACCCATGGTCTTCGTTCACGGGACGCGCTTCAGCGCGGGACAGTGGAGCGCACAACTCGCGGCGCTCCGGGACGAGTTCCCGACAACAGCCGTCGACCTGCCCGGGCACGGAAAGCGCTCGGCCCAGCCATGGAGCCTGAGCGGCGCGACAGAGGTCATCGCCTCCGCGGTGGACTCGCTCGGCCACGGGCCGGCTCTGGTCGTCGGGCACTCGCTCGGCGGATACGCCTCGCTGGAGTTCGCGCGGCGCCGTCCGGAACGACTGCGCGGACTGGTCCTCGCGGGAGCCAGTGCCTCCACCCGCGGCCTCCGGACGGCGCCGTACCGGTGGGGCGCCAGGCTGGTCCCGCGCATACCGGCGGATCGCCTCACCCGGTGGAACGACCGGTTGCTGCGACGGCTCTACCCACCGGAAGTGGTGGAGGCGACCATCCGTTCCGGCTACGCCTTCCACACGCTGCCGACGGCCTGGGGCGAAGTGCTGGGACGCTTCGACGCGGACGCGATGCGCCACGTGAGCGCTCCGGTCCTCATCCTGAACGGCGAGAAGGACGCCTTCTTCCGGGCGCAGGAGGCGGACTTCGCCCGCGCGCACCCTCAGGCACGCGTCGAACTGATCCCACGGGCACGGCACCTCGCGAACTTCGACGCCCCGGCCGCTTTCACCGACGCCGTCCGCCGCTTCGCCCGGCAGCTCTCCGCCACCGGCTGAACACGTCATCGCCGCGTCGATCCGGAGTCGCCACGGACGGCCCGGTGGGGCCGAACGGACGGCCCGGCGGGGCCGATCGGAGGAGTCAGCTCCGGGGCAGCAGGAGGCGGGACAGGGCGGCGGTGGCGGTGAGGAGGGCGGCGACGGCGAGGAGGCCGATGCGCATGCCCGGGAGGGAGAAGCTCCCGCCGGAGCCGGAGAGGAGGCCGCCGAAGAGGGCGACGGCCAGCACACCGCCGGTCTGGCGGAACGAGTTGAGCAGCCCCGACGCCGTCCCCGCGCGTTCCCCCGGAACGGCGTCCATCAGCAGCGCGGTCAGCGCGGGTACCGCGAGCGCCCCGCCGACGCTCAGCGGCAGCAGCAGGACCAGCACCAGCCACACCGGGGTGTGCGCGGCCAGCGGCAGCATGGCCAGCATCGCTCCGGTGAAGATCAGCTGGCCGGCGACGATCACCGGCCGCCGCCCGATCCGCTCCGCCAGCCGCGGCGAGAGGAGGTTGGTCGCCGTCACCACCGCCGACATCGGGACGAACATCAGCCCGGCCGTGACCCCCGACATTCCGCGCAACTGCTGGTAGTACAGCCCGAGGAGGAAGATCCCGCCGTAGAAGGCGGCGTTGACGGCGAAACCGACCGCCAGCGCGACGGCCACCCGGCGGTCCTTCAGCATGCCCAGCGGGACCATGGGCCGGGGGTGCCGGGCCTCCACCACGCGAAAGGCGTACCCGGAGGCGACGGCGAGCACGGCGGCGCCCAGCACGGGACCGCTGGTCCAGCCCAGGTGACCGCCCTCGATCACCGCGAAGGCCAGCCCGCCCAGGGTGAGTACGGCGGTGAGCTGGCCGCCTCCGTCCACCGCGGCGGGCCGGCGAGCGGAGCGCGACACCCGGGCCAGCAGGCCCAGGATCACCGCGCCCACCGGGAGGTTGAGCAGGAAGACCGCTCGCCAGCCGGCCGATTCGGTGAGCAGCCCGCCCAGCACCGGACCCGCGGCCATCGCCACCGAACCACCGACCGTCCACAGCGCGATGGCCCGGGCGCGCGCCTGGGCGTCGTCGTAGGACTGCCGGATCAGTGCCAGCGAGGCCGGCATCACGACCGCGGCGGCGGCGCCCTGCGCCACGCGCGCTCCGACCAGTACGCCGATGCCGGGCGCCAGTGCGCAGCCGAGGGAGGCGAGGGTGAACAGGGACACGCCCCAGGCGTAGGCGCGGCGGGCGCCCGTGCGGTCGGCGAGGGCACCGGCGGAGATCATCAGGGCCGCGAACATCAGGGTGTACGCGTCCACCACCCACTGCAGTCCGGTCATCCCGCCGCTGAGGGACTTCCCTATCGCGGGCAGGGCGATGTTGACGGCCGAGACGTCGATGGTGATCACCGTGAAGCCGAGCAGCGAGGCGACCAGCGCGACGCCGCCGCGCCCCGGCACGGTGGGAACACCGGCGGGTGGCACGGCTGGTCGGGACCGGTGCGACTGTCGCCGTTGGAGAGTGGGCGCCGACGACCGACGACCGTGTCCGTGGGCGAGCGCGGTGGACGCCGACGCGGGGAGGGCGGGTGTGGGCTGCATGCCGAACTCCTTTATGGAAAAGCAGAATTGACTGTGGACCGGAAGGCGGCGGGCGGCTCCGGTCCACCGGGGCCGCGGTCCTGTGCCTCGCACCCCCTGGGCCCCGGCGGCCGGGCCGCCCGCTGCGAGAACAACTCTCCGTCCCCGCGCGGGAGTCCGGCAGACCGGGCTGTTCCCGGGGTGCGGCGTTCCAGGCCCTGACAGGGCCCCCCACGTTCCCGGTCCGCCTGCCACAATGGGCCGAATGGCAGCAGCAGACGTACGGGGCACCGAGCTCGGCAGATATCTGAAGGCCCGCAGGGCACAGGTCCTCCCGGAGGACGTCGGCCTCCCGGCCGGCGCGGGACTGCGCCGCACTCCCGGATTGCGCAGGGAGGAACTGGCCGCGCTGGCCGGAGTGAGCGTCGACTACTACATCCGGCTGGAACGCGGCAGGGAGGCCAACCCCTCCCCCGCCGTCGTGGACGCCCTGGGCCGCGCCCTGCGGCTGCGCGGTGACGCCTACGAACGTCTGCACGAGCTGGCGGAGTTGGCCTCCGGCCGGGTCGGTGAACTGCCCGCCTCCCCCGATCACACCGTCCGCGACTCCATGCTGCGGATGCTGGAGTCGGTGCGCCCGCTCCCCGCCTACATAGTCAGCCGCTACAACCGCGTACTGGCCGCCAATCCGCCCGGCCGACGGCTGCTGCCCGGACTCTGGGACTGGCCGCAGGACCAGCGCAACCTGACCCGCTACCTCTTCCTCCATCCGGTCGGCCGGGCGCTCTACGAGCCGTGGGAGGAGACGGTGGCACTCTCGGTGGCGCATCTGCGGGCGGTCGCCGGAGCCGACCCGGACGACCCCGAACTGACCGCGCTCGTAGGTGAACTGGTTTTGAAATCACCGGAGTTCGCGCGTCTCTGGGAGCGGTACGACGTCTGCGAACGCGGCGGGGGACAGAAGTCCTTCCGGCACCCGAAGGTCGGACCGATGACCCTGACCTACGAGGTCATGCGACTGGCCCGGTCGGGCGGCCAGCGGATGGTGGTCTACCAGGCGGCCCCCGGCACCCCGGACGAGACGGCCATGCTCCGTCTGGACCCCGCGGACTCCCGGCCGGGAGCGGCGCGCTCGGGCCATCCGGAGCACACCGCCGAGGCGTTCCCCGCCGACGCGCCCTCCCCGGCCCGCGCCTCCGCCGGCTGAACCCGGAACACCCCCGCCCGGCAACACGAGGCGACGCCGACGGCGTACGCCACGGCCGCGTCCCGAGACCGCACGGCGGGCGGGCCGGGATGCCCGCACGGTCCGTTGTCGGTGCCGTCCGCCATGATCGGACGCATGAACGACATCGGCACGGCTCCGTCCCCGCCTCCCCACGTACGGTTCACATACGCCATGGGCGGCGCCCTGCAGGGGCTCGTCCAGGTCCCGGACTGCTGGCGTTCGGGCATCTTCGACGACATCAGGCACATCGGGCGCTACGTCGAAGGCAGTCGGTCCCTCGGTCCGGACGAGCAGGAGGTCCATCTGTCGCCGGGCCGTACCACGGCAGAGATCATGGAGAGCTGGAAACCCGATCCGGACGGACGGAAGGTCCGCCTGCCCGGAGCGGGCACCTGGACGGAGGTCATAGGACGCCCCGGCGCGCTCGCGTTGCGCGCGGCGTCCCCCGCGACCAGGCCGGAGCGCCGCGAGATGGTGCTCGACTTCCTGGAGATGTGGGCGGGGACGCCGTTCGCCGATCCGGCCTACCGCTTCCGCGTGGGCCGGCTCGACGGGACGACCTCGTTCAACGCCCGCGACCACCAGGGCGCCTCCTTCGGCCTGTACTTGCCGGCAGCACGCAGAAACCTCTACTTCGAGGCCGTGCTGCCCGGCGGCGAGGCCGCCCCGCGTCCCGAGGAACCGCTCGACGTCGTGGACCGCCACCACCATTGGGGCACTCCCGGACAGCTGCTGCGCCTGGTCGAACTCGTCCGGGAGCGCGGCCCCGTCGCCTGGGACGCGGACGCGGTCCTGGCCCTGAGCGAGGCGACCGGGATGAGCCGCCCCGCCGCGGCCCTCGTCCTGGCCGGCAACCCCGGCACGGGCAGCTACCACGGCAACTCCTTCCTCGACCAGCACGAACGTGCCGTGCTCGGCTTCAAGAGCGGTGAACTCGATTCGGCGCAAGCCGAGTCGTCGTGGATCCTGAGGAACGAAGGGCGACTCGACCTGCTCGCCGACGTGATGCCCGAGGACCCCGCGGACCTGTGGGAGCCGGGCGGCGTGGCCCGCCTCGCGGAGCGCACCGCCGCGGTCTGGGCACAGCAGTACGGCGTCCGTCCGGCCCCGCCGTGGAGCACCTGGCAGGCCGCGGTCGCCCTGGAGGCCGAGATGCCGGCGGCCCGCCTGTGCCATCTGTTCCTCGACCCGACGGACTCCGCCCTGCCGCCGGACTCCCACCCGCAGGTCCGGTCCGGCCGGCCCGAGCCCCGGCGCCCGTACACCCCGTGGGAGTTCATGGGAAAGTACGGAGCCCATACCGTCGCGAACGCCGTCTTCGCCGGCCTGGCGTGGGCGTACACGGATCTGCCCGCCGGGGATCCCGTGCGCGAGGGAATGCCCGAGGCCGCCCGCCACCTGCGCGAGGTGCTGGCCCGGGACGACGCGCGGGCCGGACTCCTCCACCCGAACCTGATCCACAGCCGCAACGGGAGCGAGCGCTGGGACTGGCTCACGGACGGCACCTGCGACCGCATCACCGCCCGCGTCGCCACCGGCGATCTGCCCCCGGGCCGCTACGAGTCCGACCCGCGCGCCTGTGTCCCGGAGCTGGTCACCGACGTCGCCGCCGCCCTCGGCCTGTCCGAGGACGCCGCCACTCTCTATCTCCAGCTGCTGGTGCTCCCCGTGCCGTCGGACCGCAACGTCCGGCGCTGGAACGCCTGGAGCCCGGCCCGTCACAAGACGGCCGCGGCGGAGCTGGTGGAGCGCGGTCTGGTGGTGGAGGACCGCAGGGCCCGCGCCGGGCGCAAGCACTTCCTGCCCGGCCCGTGGGCGCATGCCAAGAAGCCTCTGCCGCCGATGGAGACCTGGAAGGCGCCGCTGATCGGTGCGAAGGCGCACACCCACGGAAAGCATGAGGTGTACGCCTTCGAACTGCTGCCGGGCACGCTCCCCGAGCTGTTCACCGAGGCCTGGCGGCTGGTCCGCGAAGCCAAGGGGCCGACGGCCTGAGGACCGGTGACGCGCGGCGGTGCGCGACGCCGTCCGCCTCCGCCCGCTTCGGCCGACTTCGGCCAACTCCGGCCAGGAGAGTCCGTCGAGGGACCCGAACGAAGTCTTAACTCGTCTGCGGACAAGCTTACTTGACGCTCCGTCGGCCAAGCGGACATGGCCTCCCGTGGCCGCAGTGCTGCGCACGATGACCGCGCATGACGGATTCACGACGTGTGCATGTAATCCCTTTCCGATCGCCGGGCCCGGAACCCATGGTCGCTCTGTGGCACCGACCCGAGTGCCCCCCATGGTCCGGCGGGGATCCGCACCAGGATTCCCGGACCCGATCGCAAAGGATCTCCTCACATGGCAGCAGCGCGCACCATGAAGCGGCGCATCGCCACGGCGGCCGCCACAACGGCCGCCGTGGCGACCGCAGTCGGCACCCTTTCCGCCCTTCCCGCCCAGGCCGCACCGGCCGAGGGAACCGTTCTGGGAGCGAGTTCCCCGGCCGCCGTCCCCGGCAGTTACATCGTCACGCTCAAGACAGACGCCGGCTTCAAGGCCACCGCCGCGCGCGGCAAGGACCTGGTGTCCCGGTACGGAGGCACCGTCAGGCGGACGTTCACCTCCGCGCTCGACGGCTACGCCGTCAGCCTCACCGGCGCCCAGGCCAGAAGGCTGGCGGCCGATCCCGGGGTCGCGTCGGTCGAGCAGGACCAGGTGGTCCACACGCTCGGCACCCAGACCGGCGCGCCCTGGGGGCTGGACCGGATCGACCAGACGAACCTTCCGCTGAGCGGCGCCTACACCTACCCCGACGCCGGGGGCGGCGATTCGACCGTGTATGTCCTGGACACCGGCGTGCGCATCACCCACCAGGACATCGCGGGCCGGGCCTCCTACGGGTGGGACTTCGTCGACAACGACGCCATCGCGCAGGACGGTTACGGCCACGGGACCTTCGTCGCGACCGTCGCCGCCGGCACCACCTACGGCGTGGCCAAGAAGGCGAAGATCGTCGCCGTCCGGGTGCTCGGCAACGACGGCTCCGGCACCACCGCCGGGGTCATCGCGGGCGTGGACTGGATCACCGCCCATCATGTGGCCGACTCCGTCGCCAACGTCTCCCTCGGGGGCGGCGCCAGCACCTCGCTGGACACCGCGGTGAAGAACTCGATCGCCTCCGGGGTGACGTACTCCATCGCGGCCGGCAACTCGGGCGCTCCGGCGTCGAACTACTCCCCCGCCCGGGTCACGGAAGCGCTGACCGTCGGCGCCACGACGAGCGGCGACGCCCGGGCGAGCTACTCCAACTACGGTTCCGGGGTGGACCTCTTCGCCCCCGGCTCCGGCATCACGGCGGCCTGGAACACCTCCGACTCGGCCACGTACACGGGCAACGGCACCTCGTTCGCCGCCCCGCACGTCTCCGGAGCCGCCGCCCTCTACCTGACCGCCCACCCCGGCGCCTCCCCGGCGACCGTCGGCGGCGCGCTGGTCAACGGCGCGACCGGTGGAGTCCTCAGCGGTATCGGGTCGGGTTCCCCGAACAAGCTGCTGAAGCTCGTTCCCTAGACGGGACCGAGGGGTTCGCAGGAGGGGCTCGACCGGATCTCCCGGTCGAGCCCCTCGTACGAGATCGGCCGCGTCACGGGACGCCGTTCAGCGCATCCCGCGCATACGGGTGATCTCGCTGGTCTGCTGGGCCACCACGTCGTCGGCCATCTCCTCGATCAGCAGGTTGTTGCCCTGCGCCTTGACGTCGGTGGCCATGGTGATGGCTCCCTCGTGGTGAGCGATCATCAGGGTGAGGAAGAGGGCGTCGAAGTCCGCGCCGCGGGCCGCGCGCAGCTCCTTCAACTGGGCCTCGGTCGCCATTCCGGGCATCTCGGTGTGCCGGTGGTCCCCGGCGTCCCCGGCCTCCTTCTCGCCGTGCGTCTTCAGCCAGCCGCGCATGACCTCGATCTCGGGCCCCTGGGCCGCGGAGATGCGCAGGGCGAGGCGCTTGAGGTCCCCCGACCGGGCGCGGCCCGGGACGAGTCCGGTCATCTCCAGGGCCTGGGTGTGGTGCTGGATCATCATCCGGGCGTACGACACGTCGGCCGCGTTGGGAGTGTCGTCATCGGCGCGCCGCGCGGCCGCCTCACTGGCGGAGAGCGTGCGGTTCCCCTCGCCCGGCGCGCCGGGGACGATCACCGAAGGTCCGCCGCCGGTGGCGGACCCGTCGTCGGTGTCCGCGTCACAGCCGGCGAGGGCGAGCACGAGCAGCGCGGCCGCGACAGCGAGGGACGCTCGGTTTTCTAACACAACGACCTCCTGATGCAGGGGAGTTGATGGAACTGACCGACACTCATGGCTCTTCGCGCTGATCACTGGCGAGATTCATGACGATTACGTTGCCCACTCTTGATCTGTGCATGATGAAGACGATACTTCGGAGGACCGTGAACCGTTCCACCGTGAACGGCGACAAGGGAGGATGCAGTGACCCTGTTGAACCATCCCCGAACGCGGCCCAGACGGCTGGGTGTCGCAGCGGCCTGTGCCGGACTCCTCGCGGCGCTCCTGACGGCCGTCCCCGCGGCCGCCACCCCCGACCCCGGGGACGGCCCGGCCGCGGAACACCAGGTGTCGCAGGAGGCGCGGGCCCGAGCGGCCGAGGCGATCGCCGACGGCGAGTTACCCGGACAGGACGAGATCGTCCACTCCGACAACATCGAACATCTCGCCAACATCCCCAAGGACGTGCTGCCGGGCACCAACTCGGACCTGGCCTTCCAGGGCCGGTACGCCTTCGCCGGCAACTACGACGGCTTCCGCATCTTCGACATCTCCGACCCCAGGGCGCCGAAGACCGTCGCGCAGGTGCTCTGCCCGGGCTCGCAGAACGACATCTCCGTCTCGGGCAACCTGCTCTTCCTCTCCACCGACTCCTCGCGCAGCGACAGCAGTTGCAACAGCACCACGCAGCCCGCGACCGAGAAGTCCTCCTGGGAGGGCATGAAGATCTTCGACATCAGCGACAAGAGGAACCCGAAGTACGTCGCCGCCGTCGAGACCGCCTGCGGCTCGCACACCCACACCCTGGTGCCCGAGCGCAGGAACGTCTACGTGTACGTCTCCTCGTACTCGCCGAACGCCGCCTACCCGGACTGCCAGCCCCCGCACGACGGCATCTCCGTCATCAAGGTGCCGCGCAAGGCCCCCGAGCGGGCGGCGGTCGTGAACTTCCCCGTGCTCTTCCCGGGCGAGGGCCCGAACGGCGGCGGCAACCCGGGCTCGCCCACCAACCCGGGCGTGTCCAAGACCACCGGCTGCCACGACATCACCGTGCTGCCGGAGAAGGACCTGGCCGCCGGCGCCTGCATGGGTGACGGCATCCTGTTCTCCATCGAGGACCCGGAGAACCCGAGGGTCATCGATCGGGTCCAGGACAACGTCAACTTCGCGTTCTGGCACTCGGCGACCTTCAACCAGAAGGCGAACAAGGTCGTCTTCACCGACGAGCTGGGCGGCGGCGGCGCGGCCACCTGCAACGCCGAGATCGGCCCGAACCGCGGCGCGGACGGCATCTACGACATCGTCGGCAAGGGCGACAAGCGCAAGCTGGTCTTCCGCAGCTACTACAAGATCCCCCGCTACCAGGCGGCCACCGAGAACTGCGTCGCCCACAACGGCTCGCTGATCCCGGTCAAGGGCAAGGACCTGATGGTCCAGGCCTGGTACCAGGGCGGCGTCTCGGTCTGGGACTTCACCGACTCCTCGAACCCGAAGGAGATCGCCTACTTCGAGCGCGGTCCGCTGTCCACCACCGGACTGGTCACGGGCGGTGTCTGGTCGGCGTACTACTACAACGGCCACATCTACGCGAACGACATCGTCAAGGGCTTCGACGTGCTGAAGATCAGCGACCGGCGCACGGACCCCGCCAAGCGGGTGCGGCTGGACGAACTGAACGTCCAGACCCAGCCGGACTACTTCGACTGATCCCCGTCCGTCCCGTCGGGCGCCTCGGCGTCCGGCGGGACGGACCCCTCGGACAACGTCCTGCCACCTCCCCCACCTCGACCACGGGAGCCTGGTGGAATCGTCCCTGTGGTCCGACGGCCGACCGGTGGGGCTTGCCCGAAGGAGTAGTCTGAAGCGGGCGTTGATTGACATTCTCGGCTGACGCGGGGGCGTTCGCATGGCTACGAAGATCTCGGTGTCCGTCAAGGGGCTGATCGGGCTGGACGATCCGGCCCGTATGCGCGCCGAACTGGAGGCGGAGACCGGTCTGACCTGGCGTCCGCAGGAGGTCGCGGACGAGGGGACGGTCCTCGGCGGCGGCATCGTCGAGATCATCCTGGTGGCCGTGGTCTCCAAGACCGCCGAGATGACCGTGACGGCGGCGGTGGACGCCGCGAAGCGGGCCGTCGAACGGTGGCGCGGCGAGCGGCTGGACGGGCTGGAGACGTCCGTCGACACGGAGCCCGGCCCCGACCCGGCGGACCAGGACGACTGACATGGCGTCCAGGGCGGTGGTGATCGGACCGGCGGCGTACGCCGTCGGCTCGGGGATCGACAGTCACCCTTCGATCGGCGAGAGCGCGCGCATGTACGGCGAGGTCCTGGCCGGCGACGCGATGTGGGGTGCCGACAGCTGCCGGGTCCTCGGACATGACGAGGTCCAGCGGGCGGACGGCGTCATGCGGGCCTTGCAGGAGGCCGCGGACGCGACGGAGCCCGAGGACATCTTCCTGGTGGTCTACGTCGGCCACGGCCAGTACTGGAGCGACCTTCCCGGCGCCCAGGTGCACTTCTCCGTGGGGTCCTCGCACAAGAACGAGCCCTGGACCTGGCTGTCCAGCTGGTACGTCTACCGCGTCATGCGCAGGGCCCGGGCGAAGCTGAAGGTCCTCATCGCCGACTGCTGCTACTCCAACCTGCTGCCGCAGCTGGGAGAGGAGGCGGTCCTGCCCGGAGTGCTGGGCGAACTGGACGAGGGCACCTGCGTCTTCACCGCCGTCAAGAACGCGAACTTCGCCTCCGCCGAAGGCTGTTCGGCCCTGCCCGGGGATCTCGCCGGATGCACGCCGTTCAGCGGGCACCTGCTGCGCGTACTGCGGGACGGCACCAAGGACCACGAGGCACGGCTGACCATCGGGCTGCTGCGCGAGGCCGTCAAGCAGGAGATGGAGAGCTGCGCCGCCGCCCGGCACCAGGTGCCGAGGATGTCGCTGAACGACGCCCGCGACGGTACGCCGCTGTTCACCAACCGGATGGAGTCCACCCGCCGCGACCGCGCCCCCTCCCTCCCGGTCGACCCGGAGGACTGGGTCAGGACCCTGATGCTGGACCGTGACTCCCGCCTCGACGACCTGCTCAGGGACGAGCGCAAGACCGGTGACGTCGTCGCCATCCTCAGTTCCCGGACGGACGACGCCAGCAGACTCCTCGCCCGGCACATAGACGCCCGGGCCAACAACCGGTTCAGCGAACCCCGCGCCTTCGCCCGCTACTGGAACCAGGTGGAGAAAGCACTGCGCGCATGAGGAACGGCCGGGCGGCCGCCGGTTCCGAAAGGGCCGGCACTCTCGAGAACGAGGACGGCGAGGCATTGGGCTTCGGCTACGAATGGGTGACCACCTGCACCGTCGAGGCGTTCGTGAAGCGCATGCAGGCCATGCGGGAGGGGGACCCCGAGGGCGGTGAGAAGCCGCGCCCGGCCACCGCGGTCCGCGCCCTGCACGCCTTCGCCCTCAAGCGCCCCATCGACCAGCTCATCGACTCCGCGCGGTACTTCGACTACCGGGACGCCGTCAACGTCCTGGCCACGGCGGCACTGTGCCGGAACATCAGGCAGGCGGCGGACCTCGCGATCAGGCAAGGGGACGCCGAGCGGGAGTACGGGGACGACGGCCGTCCCCGGCTGACCGACGGCGTCATCCACGACATCGCGTGCCAGCGGACGGTCACGGACGTCGCCGTTTTCGTCCGGGTGTGCCGTGACGCCGACAAGCGCGAACTGGTGGAGCGGACGATGAACGCGTTCACCGAACCGGGCTCGGGCCGCACGAACTTCGACAAGGCACTGCTCTACATAGCGCTGCGGGACGAGGAATGCGCCGAGTACGCGGCCGAGTTCCTCCGCCGGGCCCTCGTCGCGATCGCCGGCGAAGGCCTGCCGCGGACGCCGGAGACCGTGCCGAAGGAGTTCCACGACCTCGCCGGGGCGCTGCACCACCTCAGCCCCTCCGAGCGGATCCTGGAGGAATGGGTCGACGCGCAGTTGCAGCTCGACGACCGCGTGCACGAGACCAGGCGGATCATCGCCCAGCTGATCGCCACCCGCACGGACATCCACGACACCCTCGTGGAACACGTCGGCAGGTCGCGGACCCGGCACGACATCGCGGAGATCTGCGGCCAGTTGGCCAGACCACCGTACTCGGAGAAGTGCGCGAAGATCCGCAAGCACGCCGCCACGCGCACCCGGATGGAGGACCTCGCCGAGATCGTCCGGATCTGGCACGAGTCCGACGCCCTGAACAGGACGACCAGGGACCTGCTCGCCGACATCGTGACCCGGGGGACGGCGGCGGACGAGGGACCGCGCTCCCTCCACGAGCTCGACAGCCTGGACACGGCGCTGAGCAACGTCAACGCCCCGCCGGAGTGCCGGCGTCTGCTGCGCCTCGCTGCCGCGGCGCACACCGACGGTCGCTCCGGGACCGAACTGGTGGCCCTGCTGGGCAAGATCGAGCGGCCGCGGGACCGCACCCGCGCCGCCCAGACCATCGCCCAGCGCCTCGCGGCACACGTCCTCGAACACGGCGACGAGGCAGGCCTGTTCGTCGAGTACGTGCGGGGGCTGCGGACGGCCGGCCGCACCGACGCCGTCTACCTGGCCTGCAAGGAACTGGCGGACCCGGCCCACCCGGTGCGGCCTCCCACGGGCTCGGGCGCGGTCATCGCCGAGATCTCGGCCGGACTGTACACCGCGGGGTTCCCCCGCGACGGCTGGGACCTGCTCGAACGCTGTCTGGAGAACGAGCAGCGGGTCACCCCCGAGGAAGTGGCCCTGATCGTCGAGCGGTTGCGCGGCACCCCCACGATGCAGGAGGAGGACCGGCACTTCCTGCTGCGGGCCACGGTGGGCCGCTGGTCCGACGTGCGCCGTCGGGAGGAGGCGGTCACGGTGCTGACCTGGAGGGGTTACGAGGAGGAGGCCCGGGAGGTCATTCGGTCGCTGCGCTGACGACCTCGGCGGAAGGGGTGGAAGAGGCGGAAAGGGTGGCGGGCGCCGGAACCGGCAGCATCGGCGGCACTCCGGCCATATGGCGTCTGGACGCCCTGACCAGTCCCTCGAAGGAGACGAGCGCCGTGGTGACGGCCAGGAAGCCCCCCAGGAACTTCCGGTGGAAGCCGATCGGGGAATCACCGAACAGCAGCGCCAGCGACAGCAGCACCACGAGATGACCGAGCAGCCAGAGCGCCGCCTGGGCCGCGGGGCTCTCGCGCACGTCCCGGAACAGCGTCACATGCACCTTGGCGTCGTATATCCGCCCGAAGGCGGGCAGCCACCGGGCCAGGCTCGGCAGGAACAGCAACAGCAGGCATCCCACCGCGAGGGCCGCCATGCCCTGCCACAGGGACGTCCAGCCGGCCCCGTAGAGGATCAGCGCGATCAGGGCGAAACTCGTGCGCGCCAGGACCTCGTGGGCATCGCGCCGCAGGCCGGAGTAGCCCAGGTGCGCGCGCAACGAGACGAGGGTGACGCCCGGGACCGCGTAGACGACCAGGGTGAGGACCCCGGTGACCGCGACGAGGGTCTTCCAACTGCCGCCCATCGCCCACAGGGCGATCGCCGCGACGAAGAAGTCGACCACCAGCACCAGCCAGTAGACGTCGTACCGCCGGTTCAAGGACGCCTTGCGGGCGGTCTGCAGCCCCCGGTGGGTGAGATGGGCCCGGCTGAGGGCCGCGACCTCGCGGGTGAGCGCGTGGGCGAACACGAGTCCCGCGCCCATGGGCGAGACCACGGCGTTCACATTGAGCAGCACTCCCAGCCACAACAGCCCGATGGCGTTGGCGAAGTGGGCGTAGGGCGACGAGGCCATGTGGGCCGTGCTCCACCCGGAGTCGTGGAACCTGGTGAAGACGACCTGGAGCGCTATGTACAGGACCATCGAGCCGACGATCGTCCCGAAGACCGCCCGGCGCAGCCGCGCCGCCTCGCCGGGTGACCGTTGCTTGACGTTCCCGGCGAAGTCCAACGGCCCCTGGAAACCGACGTAGGCGTAGATCACGCCGCTGGTCACGACCGCGGTCATCGCCGCGGAGGCGCCCTTGCCCGCCATGTGCCCACCCGCTCCGGGGCCGTGCCGGTCGAACCCGGCCACGATCAGCAGCACCACGGTCAGGACGGGGACGACGACCTTCAGCACCGTCAGCCAGGAGTTGATCCGGAAGAAGATCCGCGGGGCGACCAGGTTGACCGCGGAGATCGCCGCCATGAACACCAGCGCGTAGCACCAGCCCTTGGTGGTCAGCGCGTCGGAGTCGGAGGAGGCCAGCAGCCCCTCGACCTTCCAGGACAGGCCCCTCGTCATCGCGACGGCCTCGCTGGCCAGGTTGATCGCGTAGACCAGCCACAGCCCCGCCGCGGCCACCGTCGCCACCAGCGCACCACTGCTCTGCAGCGGCAGGAAGATCAACCCGCCGGTCTTCGGCGCGGCCGTCCCCAGTTCGACCATGACCCCCGCGATCAGCAGCATGAGCAGACCGCCGAACAGCCAGGCGAGCCAGGCGTCCGAACCGGCCTTTCCGAACGCCTCGTTCGCCCCCAGCATCCAGCCCGAACCGACCACACCACCCGCGGCGAGACCGACGAGGTGGAACACCGACAGCCGCCGCTGCTCGTCCTCGGCCTCGAACCGCGATCTCTGAAGACTCATCCGCCGTATCCCCCGCGTAGCGTCTGCAGTTCCTCACGCACAGTGGCGACAGGGTACAGCGGGTGTCTTCTGTTGTGCTCGGGCCGAAGGCAGGTGCCCCTGCCTCACACGAGGAGATGCTCGTCGACCTCGACATGTCCGAAGCCCTGGAGCATGTGCACGAGAGCGCGTCGCAACAGCTTCCGGCGCTCGGTGTCCCCCAGCATCGGGGAAACGGTGATCGTCACCGCCATCTCGGACGGCGAGCCGCGGTCGGTCGGCCCGAGCCCGCTCAGATCGATCAAGGTGTCGAGGCCCGCCCGGGGTTGGTCGTGCGGCCCTTCGGCGGTAAGACGCAGCTCGACGGTGGGCGGGCCGGCCCATCGCGCCGTCGTCGTGTCGCACACGGCCGCCGGCAGAAGGTTGGCGGCCGTTTCCCAGGACGCCAGCAGAACGTGCTGCACTTCCTCGAGCGTGAGTCGGGTCGAGGTGCCCGGGGGGAGGGCTGCGGCCCAGGCAGCGGTGTCCTGGATCGCGATCTCGGCGCAGGTCACCGTCGACGGCTGCAGGGCGCCGGGCAGGGAGGCCATGACCGCGCCGGTCAGGGCCGGCCGCCCGTCCGGGGGAGCGACGGTCGCGGAATAGCTGATGGAATCGATCGCGTTGCGGTACGGCCCCGGGTTCCAGCTCACGGCACGGAGGTCCGCTCCCCTCCTGAGCGACAGCGTGGTCACCGCGCCGGCGAGGCGGCTGAAGGGAAGTCTGTCCTTGAGGTCGCGGCGCCGTTCCGGGGTGACTTCCCTTCCTTCGGCCGCGGTCCAGGGCAGCGTGACGAGCACGCGCAGCCGCAGCTGGGGGGCGGGCCGGCCGGCGGTCCAGTTGGCGGCCGAGGGTGTCCGGTCGAAGCCCAGGTCGACTTGGGGTTCCCACCGCCAGCCGTCGTCGCCGCGGACCAGCAGGCCCCTGCCCCAGCTTCCGCCCTCAAGGGCGACGCGCTGTTCGTCCGGGCCGATCACGGTGGGCCCGGTCCCCGGGGCGGTGGGGTGTCCGACCCTGTCGAGGGGGTCGCCCTGGGCTGCTGAACCCCCTGCCTCCGTGAGGGCGTTCCAGACGGGTTCGCTCACGGCCACGGCCCGGCCGTCCCTCAGACCGAGCACCCAGCCGGGACCGGTTCCCTCGCCGGCCGCGAAGTGCTGCACGGCGGTGGCCCCGGAGAGGTACGCGTCGGAGGCCGGCTCCCCGATCCCCGCCGACCGGAGTCGGTCGTACGCCCTCCGCAGCTCGTGTTCGTGCCTCGGCAGACCCCGGCCCACGCGCGACCGGCCGTCAGCGGCGTCGGGTGCCGCGGGACGAGCGGCGACGGCCTCCGGCTCGCTCGTGCCCCCGGCGGGTGACGCCGTTCCCTCCGGTGCGTACAGACGCTCGTTGAGGAGGCGCACCAGGACGTCGTAGCTCTCGAAGAAGACGTCGCGGAGCGTGTTCAGTCGCAGCTCGCTCTCACCGCGCCGGTGCTCGCCGAGGAGGAGTGTCCGGGCGTCTTCCTCCTCCCGTGCCGACAGGTCTTCGTACGCCTCGGCGTCGACGCGGTCGGCGGAGAGGAGCTCGGTCATCGCTTCGCTGAGGTCGGTGGTGGCCCTGCCGCACGCGGTCGCCGCATCGTGCAGGGCGGGGTCGATGAACTGGAGCGGGTCGTCGCCGAGGGCGTCGGCCGCTTCCCGGAAGAGCCTGCCGACCCGGCCGCTGACCGCGAAGAAGTCCTGGGTGCGCAGCGTTTTGAGCCAGTCTGCGTACGGGGGCAGTGCTTCCAGGATCCGCGCGGCCTTCGCGCTGTCACCCCACGGCGTGTCCTGGGCCGCGGACGGGGAGGGGTTCGAGGCGACGGCGCCCGGCGCCGGATCCGCCCGCCGCCGAACCTCCAGCAGGTGGGTGCGAAGAGCGACGTAGGCGGGGTCCGTGTGCGATGTGGGTCTGATGATGCTGAAGTGGTCGCCCGGCAGCATGAAGAAGCGGGGAAAGGCGCCCTGGGCGGAGGCCCGGACGACGACCTTGTCCTCGGACCCCCCGAAGACCCAGAAAGGGACGGGGCACGAGGACGCTCCGACGTCCTTGGCGTAGACGATCCGTTCGAGGACCGTGCGCTGGGCGTCCTTCACATCGGGGTCGAGCGGTGTCAGCGCGCGTACTTGAGGGTTTCCCTGCCACCATGCGCTGCGCAGCGGCAGCATGAAGTCGGAACCGTCGTTCGGACAGGCGAGCAGCATGACCCCGCGGATCTTGGTGAGTTGCCGCCCTTGCCCGCTGTTGATCATCCGCGCGAGGTAGCGCTGGACGATCAGTCCGCCCTGGCTGTGTGCCACCAGGAGCAGGCGGTCGTACTCCGCCGCCTGGTAATGCAGGAACGTCTTCAGCCGATCCGCGAGGTCGTTGTAGTCGGCGGTGCGGCGGTCGGGGCGGAAGCGGCGGAGTCTGGGTGACGCGTAGCCGAACCGCCTCACCGTGACGGCGGCCAACTCCTCGTCGGATTCGAGGAGTCGGGCGAGCGGGTCCCAGGTCCGCTCGGACGAGAAGAGCCCGTGGATGAACACCACTCCGAGATTGGTGGTGCCTGCGTCCACTGCGCCTCCATGGCTTCCTCGCGGTTCCTCGTGCCTGACCGATTGTTCCGTACCGGTGGTGCCACGGGGGGCGGTAATGCGCCGAGACGTCGCCTTCCTGGTCCCGCCACCCGGCGTTCGCCGGCGTCAGGACCGCGCGGGAGTTGACCCTTGCGGGGCCCGCTGGGCGGGTTACCCGGTCGACGGGACCGTTTGTCACGTACGGTGATCACTGCTGACATACCGTGCCAGGACGGGGCGGGCGGAGGCCGGTGGCGGGAGGAAGAGCAGGATGACGGAGACCACGGCAGACGAACTGGACGACCGTGTCCGGGGACGCAATTGGACCGTACGACTGGACCCTGTCGGCCGGGGGAGCACAGCCGTACGCGTCTCGTGCAGCCGCCCGAACTGTGCCCAGCAGCGTCTGGCGTCCGCGGCCGCCGGCCGCCAGGCCGCCGTCGCCCATCTGAAGGCCCATCTGAAGGCCGCCGCGGCGCCTCGCCCCCAGGCCTTCTGCGCGTGCAAGGCGGAGAGCTGCCGCGGCCACCTCGGTCCTGACCACCGGCAGACGCGCGCCGAGCCCTGGCGGTGCGGCGGGGCGGTCGTACTGGCCGTGGTGGCCGACCGGGAAGGCCGCTGGTGGCAGGTCGTCGAATGCTGCTCGCGCTGCGCGGCCGCGACGCCCGGCGCGAAGGTCGTCTCCACCGCGCCCGCGGTGCCCCGCCCGCCCGTCGGCCCCCAGAGCCGTACCGACCGCGCCGCGGCCACGACCGCGGGCCTGCCGCAGTTCTCCGCCCCTCCCCCGGCCGCGCCCGGGGCGGCGGCAGGACCGGGCAGGACGCCACGGCCACGTCAGGCTCCCGTACGGCACGGCCGCGCGACCGGGAAGATCGCGCAGCGGGTCGTCCCCCAAGGACTGCAGCCCGTCGTCCTGCGTGACGAGCTGATCGAGCTCGGGGATCTGTTCCGGGCCTACCAGCAGCGCACCGAACCCGACCTGTCGCTGCTCGCCGACCTGCAGGACCGAAAGGCCCGCGCCTTCAGCACCTGGGCCGAGGTCACCGGTGACGAGAACCTGCGGCTGGAGGCGCGGCGCGCCGAACAGGCGGCGGCCACCGCCCGCTCCCAGGACCTGAACCGCACCGGCCGCGGCGGCGACGCCGACGGACCGGCCGTGGCCCGGCTGCTCACCACGCCGACGCAGTGGGGTCACGCGCGCTCGGTCCTCGCGCACGTGGCCGACCACAGCCCGCTGCCGGGCCCGGAAGCCCGGCTGCTGGTGCTGATGCTGACCCTGCGCACCGCGCATTCGGGCACCGGCAACCTCGTCGGCCAGGACATCACCTCCCTGGGCCTGAGCGATCCGCACCACCTCCTCGAAGAACTGACCGGTTGCGGCTGGCTGCGGCTCCCGGGCACCGCCGATGAACTGCTGGCCTCGCGGCCGGAGAACGCCGTGCTGACCACCGTCCCGTCCCTGCTCCCCCGGGACGGCGGCTCCGGGCCCTTCACGTTCGGCAAGAAGGCACGGGCCAAGCTCAGCGGCTGGGCCCAGAAGGTCACTTCCGACAAGAAGCTCCGGAAGGCCAAGGCCACCCCCGCCACCCGGTTGCTCGCCCTGACGCTGGCCACCCGCACCACCGCCTCGGGACGGCTCGGACCCGACGGCCAGGGCATCACCCTGCATTCGCTCGCCACCTGCGTTCCCGTGGATCCCGGCGAGCTGCGGCACCTGGTGGGGCAGTTGACCACGGCGGACTGGCTCACCGAAGCCACTCTCACCGACACCCACCTCGTCGGACGGCAGAGCGAACGCGTACTCCCCCTGACCTGCCCCCTCACCTAGGCCCTGTCGTCAAATTCCCGCCTGCCCCGCGACGGGTACGGCAGCGGCCGGGACCCGCGTCGGCGGAACCGTTGTCCCATCCGGTGACCGCCCGGCCGGCCCAGGACTTGCACCGATCGGTCCGACCGGCTGGAATTGATGGTGGAAGGCTCGTTCGGAGCCTGTGACACTCTCGACCTGTACCGTCTGCCGGCGATGCTCCGTCGGCCCCCGGGCGCGGCCTTCGTGGAACGCGCTCGGCGGGCCCGGGTGGGCGAGGCGATCAAGGTGGTGTCCCCTCCTCGATTGCGGTTGCGGTCGCCCGGTCGGTTCCGGCTGGAACGCGATGCCGAACCCGTCGGGCCGTGCCGTACCGGCCGACGCCCGCCGGCGCTCGTCGGACACATGTCCGACATCTTCATCGACCACCCGAACCCCTGGTTTCCGGACGTCGGTGAACGCTGATCCTGGAGGAGCCCATGGGACCGTCCCCGAAGCTTCCGGTCGTCTACGTACGGGGGTACGCCGGCAATACCGCCGGTATCGACAAGGCCGTGACGGACCCCTTCTACGGTTTCAACGAGGGTTCCACCCACATCCGGGTCGGGCCGGACGACGTACCGCGCTTCTACCAGTTCGAGAGCCCTCTGCTGCGCCTGCACCTGGACGAGGGGTACCAGATCCTCGTCGACGGCGGTCAGGACCTCTATCTCGCCTCGCACGCCACGATCGCGCCCGACAGCATCTGGATCCACCGCTTCTACGACGCGTCCGCGGACACCTGGGGAACCTCTGCCCGTGAGTTCCGGCTGGAGACGGCCGCGCAGGATCTGCTGAAGCTGATCGAGACGCTCAAGGAGAAGTCCGGGGCGCCCGGGGTCCATCTGGTGGCCCATTCCATGGGCGGCCTGGTGTGCCGCTGCCTGATCCAGAAGGTCCTCCCCGACCTCGGCCTCGATCCGGCCGACTACGTCGGCAAGTTCTTCACCTACGGCACCCCGCACGGCGGCATCTCCTTCGACGTCGGCCTCGGCCTGCTGGAGCGGCTGCGGGACATCACCGGCATCAACGGCGCCGACATCTTCGGACCGGAGCGGATGTACGAGTACCTGACGCCGAAGGCGCTCTTCGACCCCGACGGACCGCCCCGGGCGTGGGACGCCCGCGTCATGCCCCAGGACGGGCCGTTCTCCTTCCCCCTCGAGAGGGTCTTCTGCCTGGTCGGCACCGACCCGACCGACTACGAGGTGGCGTACGGGCTGTCGGCCGCCGCGGTGGGGCCCCGCAGCGACGGTCTGGTGCAGATCGACAACGCGTACGTCCCCGGGGCGTACCAGGCGTACGTGCACCGCAGCCACAGCGGAAGCTACGGACTCGTCAACTCCGAGGAGGGGTACCAGAACCTGCGGCGCTTCCTGTTCGGGGACCGCAAGACCGAGGCCGCGCTCGTCGGCGCCCGCCTGCCGCAGCGCGGTGACACGACCTGGCAGGCCGAGGTCCGCCTGTCCGTGCGCGCCCTCCAGATCGCCACGCACGAACGGACGAGTGCCCAGTGGTGCCCCATCCAGCTCCAGGACACCGCGGCGGTCTCCGGAACCCCGCCGGACGGCACCGCCGACGGCGAGGCGTGCGTCCCGCTGGTGACGACCTTCCTGAACAGCGGCCTGCGGGCCGGCGGTTCCGGCACCCTGCGGTACGCGCTGCACCTGCGGATCCTGTCACTGCACCGGCACGACGGCCTGCTGAGCTTCAACGACCACCTCGAGCAGGTCGCCGACTTCGACGACATCCTCATCATCGACATCGGCACCGACCCCGCCATGCCCGCGATCTCGGCCGGCTGGAACTCCGAGATCACCGGCCGGATCAGCGACTACGTGCCCGACAGACGGACCCTCGTCGACGAGAACCCCGCTCCCGGCGTCTGGGTCAACCACGTCGAACTGCCCGCCACCGCCGACCCGCTCCTCGGAAAGGACGCGCGGATCCGGCTCACGGTCACTCCCTGGAACTGACCGGGTGAAAGGAGGCGAGCCGTCACGCCCGTTCCGTCCCGCATCCACCCCGAACGCGCCAGCGACTTCCTCGCACGTCTGAACGAGCCTCAACTTCCTTTCCGTACAGCCGAGATGGTCCTCGGAGTTGACGCTCGGAGCCCGGCTCCGACGCACTATCGTGTACGACATGTCCGTACCCGAGCTGATCCGCATCGTCTCCCGCGATTCACCCATGGCCCTGGCCCAGGTGGAGCGCGTCCGCGCCGAGCTCGGCGTGCTCCACCCCGGTCTTCGGACCGCGGTGGTCCCGGTCAGGACGACCGGCGACAAATGGATGGGGGACCTCTCCAAGGTCGAGGGCAAGGGGGCGTTCACCAAGGAGGTCGACGCCGCGCTCGTCGCCGGGGAGGCGGACCTCGCGGTGCACTGCGTCAAGGACGTGCCCGCGGACAGACCACTGCCGGCCGGCACGACCTTCGCGGCGTTCCTCAAGCGCGACGACATCCGTGACGCCCTCGTCCACCCCGGCGGCCTGCTCCTCGACGAGCTTCCGGCGGGAACCCGGATCGGCACCTCCTCGGTGCGCAGGGTCGCTCAACTCGCGGACTCCCACCCGCACCTGGAATGCGTACCGTTCCGCGGCAACGCCAACCGCCGCCTGGACAAGCTCGCCGCGGGCGAGGTCGACGCACTGCTGCTGGCCGTCTCCGGACTGGAGCGCATCGGCCGCTCCGACGTGATCACCGAGGTCCTGTCGACCGAGACCATGTGCCCGCCCATCGGAGCCGGCGTTCTGGCCCTCCAGTGCCGTGAGGCCGACACCTCCACGATCGACATCGTCAGCGCCCTGAACGACCCGGGCACTCATCGAGAGGCCACGGCGGAGCGGATGTTCCTGCACGTCCTCCAGGGCCACTGCAACAGCCCGATCGCCGGATACGCGAAAGCCTCCCGGGGCGACCTGTCGCTGCGCGCCTGCGTGTTCAGCCCGGACGGAAAGACCGTCCTGAACGCTCACGAATGGGCCGGGCGGCTCAGCCCGTCGGACCTCGGCGCTTCCGTCGCCCTGGCCCTGCTGCGACAGGGCGCGCGCGAACTGATCGACGGCATCGCCCACTGACGGTTCCCCGGCAGCGGTTCAGACGCGTGATCCGACGGTCCGGGACGGACACGCTCCCTGGCGGAAACTGTCCGCGTGTTCTTCCGCCCAGGACCGGAACGTTCGCGCCGGCGCTCCCGTGATCTCCTCCACCGTGGATGTGATCAGGTCCGATTCGGGCCGGGCGGCAGCGCCGCTCAACGTGCCCACGGGCCCCACCACTTGGGTGGCAGTGGGTCGGCCGGACCCGAGGTCGGCTGATCGGGATGGAGTCCGAGCCGTCGCAGGACGTCCGCGCGAACGCTGATGACGATCGTGCCGTGCCAGTGCCCGTCGGAACGCACCCCGCACATGAGATCGATCCGGACATCGTGCTCGGCGAAGGGGTACCAGTCGATCCCCCGGTCACGCAGTCAAACCGACATCAGCCGGCCGGACCGCGGACGGCCCGCGACGTTCTCGAAGGAGAAGAGGGTCACCCAGTCAGAGGCGTATCCGTCCATGGTCGCCATCATGCCGTGGGCCGTGGCCCGGACCCAAGCGAAATAACGGTGCTAGAAGTCGTCGGCGCCGTTGCGGAGTTCGGGAGTCCAGTAACCGGTGGCCCACTTCGCGGAGTCGACGGCGACGCCTTCGGCGCCCGGGGCCCTCACGGTGGCCGGAGCGCTGCTGCCCTGGACCGTCACGGAGAAGGCGATCACGGGTTCGGTGTCCTCGTCCTTGCCGCCGTCCGAGAGCTTCACGAGAGCGTAGGCGGGTGCTCCGGCGGACAGGACGACGGGAGCGGCCGGCTTGCTCTTGGCCACGGCGGGCACGTTCTCGCGGTGCCCCTCCAGGAACTGGATCTCGGGGAAGCCGTTCATCCGGCAGCTGTGCCCCGAGGTGTTCCTGGCCGTCAGGACGATGTGCGTATAGGGCGGGCCGTCCTTGCGGGCCGCGCTGATGGAGACGTCCTTCGTCGCGCAGACGGGCGTGGAGCCGGACGCCGATCCGGTGCCCGGTCCCGACCCCGATGCCGCGTCCGGACTCGATCCGGAACCGGTCGGGGTCGCGCCGGCCGGACCACCGGCGGCACCGGTGTCCTCGGCACGGCCCGCGTCGTGCGTGGATGGCGCCGAGGAGGCGGCCCCGGGGGAACTCGCGGCCTCCTGGCCCGAGGTCCTCACGCCGGAGCCCTCGGACCCGCAGGCGGTGAAGGCCAGGCCGAGTACGGCCGTGGCCGTGACGGCGAGAAACACGGTGCGATGACGGATGGTGCTCACGAAGGTTCCCCCGAGAGAGTGCTGCGGCGAACGCCGGGACATCCGGCGCGCCGTCCCCGAACTGCTGACACGCATCAGTCTTGGGTTCGGCGCTCACGTGACGCTGACGTCGCGCTGGCGCACCGCTGACGTCCACGGCGTGACCGTGCGCACACGGATGTCAGCCGTCGTCGGAGATCCGGCGCACCGCTTCCTCGTACCGTCTGCGGTAGCCCTCCCCCGGGCGCACCCGCAGCAGGGTCGCCAGGGCCCGTACGGCGCCCTCGTCGTAACCGGCGCGTTCGGCCTCCTCGGCGGCCCGGTCCAGCAGCAGGACCGCCTCGCTGTCCGCGCCGAGTTCCAGCCGGGCCTCGCCGCTGACGGTCAGCAGCAGCGCGCGGCGCGCCGCCTCCTCGTGCTCGGGACCGAGATCGAGGGCCGTACGGGCCGATCGCAGCGCCTCCCGGGGCCGGCCCGCGGTGAGCTGGATCCGGGCGAGGTGCTGGAGGGCGAGCATCTCGGTGTGCGCGTCGGATTCCTCCCGGGCCAGCACGATGGCACGGGCGCAGTTCTCCAGTGCGGCCTCGAGGTCGCCTTCGGCGGCTTCGACGACGGCGAGGTTGATCAGCGCGGTCGCCTCGCCGAGCCGGTCGCCCGCCTGCCGGGCGAGTGGCGGCGAGAGTTCCAGCAGGGCGAGGGCCTCGGCCGGCCGGCCTTCCTCGCTCAGCACCCAGCCGAGCAGGGTGAGCACACGTGATTGGGCGTACGGGTCGCACTGGGCGCGCGCGCATTCCAGCGCGATGTTCAGCAAGGGCACCCAGTTGTCCCTCACCCGCCACACCACTTGGGGCCACTGGAGCAGGATGATGCGCCAGGCGCGGTCGTCGAGACCGGCGGCACGAGCCGCGACGACGGCCAGGGCCAGGTCCTCGCGTTCGGTGGCCAGCCAGTGCATGGCGGACGCCCGGTCGGTGAAGTCCCGCACGGCGGCGGGGCGGCAGAAGCCGTCCGGCAGCGTGAAGCAGGGTTCGCCCCCCGGCTGCGCGACGTCGGCGGCGGCGAGCGCGGTCGCGATGTAGTGGTCGAGGACGCCGGTGAGGGCTTCGCGCCCGGATCCGGGATCGAGGGTGCGGGCGTAGAGGCGTACCAGATCGTGGAGTTCCCACCGCCCGGCCGCCGTCTCGGTCACCAGGTGGGCGGCGGCGAGGCGTTCCAGCGCCGCCGCGGCGGCGCGTGGGGTCGTGCCGGCGAGCGCCGCCGCGGTGAAGGGGTCGAAGTGCGAACCGGGGTGGTGGCCGAGGCGGGTGAACTGGTGCAGTGCGTCGGGCGGCAGTTGCTGCACGGTCAGGCGCAGCGCGGCGGAGACGCTGGTGTCGTCCACGTCGAGGTAGGTCAGCCTGCTCTGCTCGTCGGCGAGTTCGTCGGCGAGTTCGGTGAGCTTCCGTTGCGGGCGTCCGGCCAGCCGGGCGGCGGTGACGCGCAGGGCGAGGGGCAGGCCGCCGCACAGTTCGGTGAGTCTGCGCGCCGCCGCCGGTTCGGCCAGGACCCTGTCCTTGCCGAGGACACCGGCCAACAGCTCGGTGCCGTCCTGGGGTTCGAGGCTGTCCAGGGGGACGGCGCTGGCCGCCTCGGAGGCGACGAGGCCGTCCAGCCGGTGTCTGCTGGTGACCAGGGTGACGCAGTCGGCGCCGCCCGGCAGGAGCGCCCGGACGGTGGCGGAGTAACGGACGTTGTCGAGTACGACGAGCAGGCGTCGCCGGTGGGTCAGGGAACGGAAGAGCGCGGCCGCGGCCGACGCCGATTCGGGTACGCGGCGCGGGGGCACACCGAGCGCCGGCAGGAACTCGCGGAGTACCTCCGTGAGCGCGGGTTCGCCGGTGTCGCTGAACCCGCGCAGATCCGCGAAGAGTAGCCCGTCCGGGAACATGTGGGCGTTGCGGTGGGCCCATTGCACGGCGAGCGCGGTCTTGCCCACCCCGGGCAGTCCGGTGACCAGGCAGATGGGCGCCTCGGCCGCGGCGGCCCGGGTCAGCGCGGCCAGTTCGGCCTCCCGTCCGTGGAAACCCCGGGGTGCCCGCGGCAGCAGATCCTTGGGGTACGACAGGTCGACCAGCGGGGGAAGGGCGACGGGTCCGGAGCGCGCGGACGTCGGCACGGCGCCACCGGTGCGGGATTCCGGCACCGGGAGCGAGGAGCCGGCGGACGCCCGGCCGTCGGACGAACCGGCCGGACGCGGACCGTACGGCTCCGGCCGGTCTCCGGCCCTTTGAGGCCCCGGCTCCTGAAGTCCCGGCGCTCGATGTCCCGGCGCTCGATGTCCCGAATCCGTGCGTTCCCGGCCTCGGTGCCCCGGCTCCGGGTGTCCCGGCGGCGGTGCGGCCACCGGGTCCGCCGGAGTGTCCGGTCCGTCCTGCGGGAGGGGGTCGCCCCGCAGGATCAGCGCGTGCACCTGGGCGAGTTCGCTCCCGGGGTCGACGCCGAGTTCGTCGACGAGCAGCCGCCTGGTGCGGTGGAACCAGTCCAGCGCCTCCGACTGGCGTCCGGCCCGGTACAGCGCGGCCATCAGGGACGCCGCCAGCGGCTCCCGCATGGGGTGGACGACCGCTACCGTGCGCAGGACGGCCGCGGCCTGGTCGTGCTCCCCCAACGATGTGTGCGCACGCGCCAGTTGCTCGACGGCCGCCACTCGTGACTCCTCCAGCGAGTGCGCGGCGGCCTGGAGCGCGGGGCCGGGGAACGTGCCCGCGAGGGCGGGGCCCTGCCACAGGGAGAGGGCGTCCTTGAGCATCGACACGGCGTCGCGCGCGTTCCGCTGCTCCCTGGCCAGCGCGAGGAGTTCCTCGAACCTGTGTGAGTCCAGAAGGGTTTCGGGTGACCGCAGGGCATACGCGTCGCCCAAAGTGGCCAGTTCGACCCCGTAGGCGGCGGCGTCCCCGCAGGCCAGCAGGGCACGTATCCGCGACACATGTCCCTGAATGACACTGCGGGCGTGCAGCGGTGGCGCGTCGTCCCACAGACAGTCCGTCAGACGGGCTACGGGGACGGGCGTGTTGACCGAGAGGAGCAGCGCCGCGAGGAGGCTGCGGCGTTTGGCCGGACCCAGGGACAGCGGCCCCTCGAGGGTGTCGACGGACACCATGCCGAGCAGCCGGAACTCCACAGGAGCGGTTCCTTCCAGGTGGGGGGAGATCGAAGGTGAGGACGAAGTCCCAGGATATCGGGGTACGGGAAGACACCGATGAGGTGCGTCGGTCTCCGGCCACGGGCGACGACCGGTAAGGGCGGGGCCGCGCCGGAACGCGGCCCCGCCGACGGCGGGTGAGGGGTCAGCGGTCCTGTGCGAGCGCGTACAGCTCGCCCAGGAGGCTTCCCTCGGTGGCGACGAGGGCGTCGAAGGTGCCCTCCTCGCGGATGCGCCCCCGGTCGAGGACGATGACCCGGTCGGCCATCCTCACGTTGTCCAGCCGGTGCGTGACGACCACGGTGATCCGGTCCGGGGCCATCTCGCGGAGCTCGCGGAAGATCAGGTGCTCGCCGCGGGCGTCCATCTGGCTGGTCGGCTCGTCCAGCACGAGCACGGCCGGCTCCCGGTACATCGCCCGCGCGCACGCCAGTCGCTGCCACTGCCCGCCGGAGAGTTCGTGCCCGCCCCACACCGAGCGGGCCAGCAGGGTGTCGAGCCGGTCGGGGAGCCCGTGGAGGCGCTCGGTCATCCCGACGCGTTCCGCCGCGTCCCAGACGCGTTCGTCACCGTGCTCGCGGGGCTGGCCGAGAGTGATGTTCTCCCGTGCGCGCAGCGGCCAGTGCCCGTTCTTCTGGGGAACGAGACCGACGTGCCGCCAGACCGATTCGGCGTCGGTGGTGGCGAGGTCGGTGTCGTCCCACAGGACGGCCCCGCCGGTCGGCACGGTCAGCCCGGTGAGCATGCGGATCAGGGTCGACTTGCCTGCGCCGTTCTCGCCGACCAGGGCGACGACCTCACCGCGGTTGAGGGTGAGGGTGACCGGGTGCAGGGCCGGGGCGTCCTTGCCGGGGTAGGTGAACTCGGCCTCGCACAGGCGGATCCGCCGTGGCGCCTCGGCCTGGGTGGCGCCGCGCGAGGTGGTCATGGAACGGACCTCGTCGACGAACGTGTAGTAGTCGCTGAGGTAGAGGCCGTGGTGGAACATCACCGCGCCGTACCGCACGATCGAGTTGAGGGCGCGTCCGGCCGTCTGCGAGGCGACGATGGCGGTGCCGGCGATCGCCGTGGACATGGCTCCCGAGAGGGCGAGCGCGGCCAGCGCCGCCCACATGCCGAGCGTGAACAGGCCCGCCAGGGACGCCGCGAGGAGCGTCACCAGCAGGTACGGGCGGGCTCCTTCGAGTTCACGCCCCTCGACCCGGTCGCACATCGCCCGGTACCAGGAGTGCAGGTAGGGGCGCATGGTGTTGGCGCGCAGTTCGTCGGCGAGCTCGGAGGTGGTGAGCCACCAGCGCATCATGCCGCGCACGTTGCGGGCGGAGAGGGTGCGGTCGTGGACGCGGTAGTCGATGCGCGCGGCGATCACCCCGCCCAGGCCCCGGGGAACGACCGACAGCAGCAGCACGCCCAGGAGCAGGGGGTGGAGCGAGGTGAGGACCGTCGCGGCGGACACCAGCTGGACGAAGCCGTTGGTGAGCGTCTTGGCGTCGTCCGCGAGGTCGACCGCGCGCAGGGCGCCGATCTCCGCGGCCTGGCTCCGGTCGGTGAACCCTTCGGTGTCGTAGGCGGACAGCTCGGCTCTCATGTGGAGGTCGACCAGGGTCAGATCGGCGGCCGACGCGATCTTCGGGTTCAGGCGGCGGGTGGCCCAGTCCGCGAGGATCCACATCCCGGCGCCCGTCGCCATCGCGGCGACCGCGACGGTCAGCGCCGGCCATGCCTGCCGGAGCCCGGTGCGGGCGTCGGAGCCGGCGAGGTGGGGCAGCGCCCTGGAGACCGCGGTGAGCATGACGGCGGTACCGAGGCCGGACAGCAACTGGCACAGGAGGATCGTGACCGTCATGCGCCGGTCGACGGACCAGGCCAGCCGGGCCGACTGGGCGAGCGCCATCGGGATCCGGCGGGCCATGTCCCACAAGGTGGCGTCGTCCATGGCCCGGCGGTGCTTGCGCCCGTTGTAGTCGAGCTCGGGGGGAGCCGAGGGCCGGGGGCCCGCCGAGCGTGCGGCGGGAACGGCGGCCGTGTCCCCGGCCGCGGGCGGGGCCCCCGGCGCGGTGGCCGCCGGCTGTCGGGTGGTGATGCGGAACCGCTTCACGCGAACACCCCCGTCGTCAGCCGGTGGAGGGTGCGCCGTCCGCGTGCGGCGACGTGCGGGTCGTCGTGGGTCTCGCCCCAGGTGAGGGCGCTCACCGCGTCCAGGCCGGCCAGGCACTTCAGCACATGGCGCTCCTCCGGTGTCAGCTCACGTCCGTATCCGCCGAGGCAGGCGGCGCGCAGCCGTGGTTCGTCGGCCCACACCCCGCAGGCCAGGGCGACGAACTCCTGGACGACGGGCGCGAACCGGGACCGCTCGAAGTCGATCCAGGCCGCGCGTCCCGACCAGAGCAGGTTCCTCGGCCAGGCGTCACCGTGGATGAACCCGAGCGGCAGCGGCCCCACCCGGCGCAGTTGGCCGGCCAGGTCGCGTACGAGTGCGTGCTCCGCCGCGGTCAGCCGGTCCCCGGCCTCCTCCAGGCATCCGTCCACGCCGTGTGCCGCGGCGCACAGCGCCCCTTCGGCCTCGACACGCCGTCGGCCGGTCAGCTCACCGGCCGCGTGGAGCCGGGCCGGCAGCAGACCGCCCTGCCGGTGCGCCTCGTACTCCTCGGCCGCCGTGAGCGGGAGTTCCTTCGCCGGGCGGCCGGGCACGGCGGTCGTCAGCAGCGCCAGGTGCTCGGCGCTGGACGCCCGCAACTGGGGCGCTCGGCCGGCGCCCAGCGCGGGCGCCGCGTGCCGCAGGGCGAACGTCTCCCTCTCGTACGTCCGGGCCGTGGGGGAAACCTTCAGGTAGAACCGGCAGCCGTCGGTCCGCACGAGCTCCCACACCCGGGAGTCCTGCCGCGGGTGCGAGGCGTCCCGGGTCTCGGTGACGCCTCCGATCTCACGCTCGGCCCAGTCGCGCAGAGCCGCGGGAAGAGTCTTCGCGTCGTTCATGCCCCCCACCTCGGTGACGGTCGTGACGCGGATGCGAACGGGGCGCGGCGCGCGTCCGCCGGGCGCCGGGGCGCCGTGGGCCTGACGGGCAGAGCGGGAGGATTTTCGAACGAGGGGTGGGCGGCGGGAAGGGAACGTACGGGATTCACGGATTTCTCCTCGGCGGGGATCGGATGGAACACCCGGACAACGCTGCTGATCACAGGGCCGATACGGGGCGGGGCGGGCGACGGGTCGAGCGCAGGTTCGAAATGCGACGCGGTGGGCAAGTGCCGTCGGCGCTTCCGGCCGTTCGATTCACTCGGCCAGGGGACAGCGGCGAAGGCATGACCCGAGCGGGGGATTGCGTGAGGGCGTCGAGAGCACCGGTCTCCTCGGTGGGGCGTGATGGGGCCGTGGAAGGGAACCTTCGGCCACGCCACCGACAACCGGGCGGGTGCGGCGCCGCGATCCGGACAATCCGAGCGGCCCGCCCGGCATCGGGAAAGCCCCTCGGGCCGACCGGACGACCTGGGACGGAGCCCGGAGAAAGGATTCTCGGACCGGTCCCCGGATTCCCGGATCCGAGCGGTCGGCGAGATGGCCTGAACTGCCCGGCCCGCGGTGCGGGCCGGACCGGATTCCGGAGTGGCGGGCCGCGGTCGGGCGGACCTGCGGCTGATGTCAGCACCTTCGACGCCGGCCGCCGGACGCCCGCGAGGGCGGAGGCGACGGGTGCGGCGAACGCCTCGCGGACGTCCGTCACGGCCGCTCGCCGCTCGTCGGCACACGCGGGCAGGACCCGTCGGACGTCTTCGCACGCCAAAAGGCTCCGCCCGTAGGCCGACGCGGTGGGCGTCGATGTCCTACGGGCGGAGCCGGTGGAGCGCGCTAGGGCGCAGGGGTGATCCCCTGTGTCCGCGTCAGGAGCGACGCGTACGGCGGGACATGACGACCGCACCGGCTCCGGCGACGATCACCAGGGCCGCACCCCCCGCGATCGGGCCGAGCGAGCCGCTCGCGCCGGTCTCGGCCAACGGCGGCTTGCTGTCGCTGGGCGACGGCGTCGGGGTGGCGGACGGCGTCGACGTCAGCGGGGGCACGTCCGGTGTCGTGGTGGGGGTGCCGGACGACTTGGGCGTGGGGGCGGGCGACGTCGACGCGTCGGCGGGCGGCTGGTCGGCCGCCGGGGTCGAGGGCGTGGCGGGGGCGGACTGCGACGGCGTGGGCGCGTCCGAAGTCGCGGGCGAGTCCGGCGTCGCGGGGGCGCACGGCTTCTCGCCACCGTTCCAGGCGGCTATCAGGTGGTAGGGGGTGGCGATGTTGTCGGGCTCGTAGGGAAGGGGGCCGTGACCCTCCCCGGTCTTCCCGTCGTACGAGACGTCGTCGCCGTACAGGTCGATCTGGCCGTAGCAGTCGGGCGTCCGCACCGCCAGCTTCTGCCAGGTCAGCTTCGCGTCGTCCGATTCCGGGACGTCCGCGGCGGTGAGGTAGACGGTGGCCTTGTCGACCAGGCTCTGGTGACCGGAGACGAACCAGTTCGGCCCCTCGGTGGTGTACTCGGCGAGGGAGACCGGGTACTTGCAGCCCTCGCCGACGCTCTGGCCCGGAGCGAGCCGGACCTCCACCGTTCCGGGAACGGCGTTCCACTGGCGGAACCCGCCCTGGGAGGACCAGTCCCCGTCCACGGGCTTTCCGTCGGCGTCGACGATGCGGTACTGGACCGTGGCGGACTGGCAGTCGCCGGACGTCGCGGCGCTTGCGGACCCCGCCACGACGAGGGGGGTCACTGCACCGGCGAAGGCCGTCGCCGCGAGGGCGGCGAGAATTCTTGTTTGTTGCGAACGCGACAAAATGAGCCTCTGTGAAGGTCAAGGTGTGGGAGGTGGCAAAGCGCGAGCGGCCGACACGGACGGGTGCCATGAGGACATGGCCGACGAAGACATGGTCGCCCGTGTCACTCGCGCCACTTCGCCCTCTTCAGACACGGCGAAGTGAGCGACATTGTCGTCGCCTTTCACAACTCCCGTCAATTCTGCACGGGTTGAGCACGACCGCCGCCTCGACGGGCGGCTTCTCCTCGTGGACCGACAGGGCGGTGCCCCTGCCCTCGTCGATGACGCCGGCCTGCCCGCCGACGGTGGTCTCCCCTCCCCCAGCACTGTCGGCCGGAGGAGGGAGGCCGGTGCGGCACGGTGTCGCGGTCCGTGCCGCACGGACGGTCAGCGGCCGGCGGGCGCCATCTCGCCACGGGGTGCGCGGTCGGATCCGGTGCGCAGGATCCCGGCGGCCGCGGCGGTGACCGCGCACAGCAGGGTCAGCAGGACGAAGGCTCGGTCGAGGGCGACGAGGTGCGTCAGCCAGCCGATGACGGCGGGGCCGGCGAGCATGCCGACATAGCCGAGCCCGGCGACGCGGGAGACGTTGGCGCCCGCGGCCGCGGGGTCGGCGTGACCGGCCGCGCTGAACAGTTGCGGGACGGTGCCGGACAGACCCAGGCCGAACAGCGCCCAGCCGGTGAACGCGGCCCACATCCACGGGCCGAGGGCCACGAACGTGATGCCGACGGCGGCCGTCACCGCCCCGTGGCGCAGGATCGCCATGGAGCCGAACCGGGCGGCGAGGCGGTCGGCGAGCAGCCGGCCGGTGGTCATGGCCGCGGCGAAGGTGCCGTAGGCGAAGGCGGCGGTGCCGGCGGGTGCGCCGAGGACGTCCTTCATGTGCAGGGCACTCCAGTCGTTGGCGGCGCCCTCGCACAGCATGACCATCAGCGCCAGGACGGCGAGCAGCCAGATGCGTCTCCCGGCACCACCGGACGTGACGGCCGGTGCCGTCCCGGTCTCCCCCGGGGAATCGGAGCCGGTGCTCTCGGCGGTGGGGGCGGTCGGCAACAGGGCACCGACCGCCGCCAGGGCGACGACGACGCCCGCGGCACCCATGGCCGCCATGCTCGCGACCGGGGTCAGCCCGGCGCTCGCGGCCCCGGCCGCGACGAGCGCGGCGAGGACACCGCCGACGGAGAACGTGGCGTGGAAGCCCGACATGACGGGCCGTCCGTAAGCCTTCTCCACGTGCACGGCGTGGGCGTTCATGCCCACGTCCAGGCAGCCGTTGCAGAACCCGAAGACCAGCAGCGCCCCCGCCAGCGTCCACGGGTCCCGGGCGAGAGCGGGCAGGATCAGGGCCGCACCGCACAGCACGCCGCCGGCGGGAACCACGACGCGGGCGCCGAAGCGGTCGGTCAGGGGGCCGGCCACCTGCATCCCCGCGAAGGCCCCGAGCCCGAGCAGGACCAGCAGGCCGCCCAGCGTCGCGTGGCTGACGCCCACGCGCTCCTCCACGGCGGGGATGTGCACCACCCAGGCGCCCATCAGGGTGCCGCACAGCACGAAGTAGACATAGGTCGCCACGCGGGCGGCTCGAAGCGATCGTTCCATGCCACTCACCGTAACGAACAAAATTAATGTTTAAAAGACTGAATATCGAACGCGTTGCATGTTCATTGTGTGGTGGTGTTCAATCCCGGTATGAGCAACGCAGACCGGCACGGGCTGATCGCGAAGGCCGTCAGGGACTCCGGCGCCGCCACGGTCCAGGAGCTCGCGGAGCTGACCGGCGCCTCGGAGATGACCATCCGGCGCGACCTCGACACCCTCGCCTCCCAGGGCGTCCTCGAACGCGTCCGGGGCGGGGCCCGCACCCTGCTGCTCAGGGGCGAGGAGCCTCCGTTCGCGCTGCGCACCAACGAGTCGGTCGACGCCAAGCGCCGGATCGCCGCCGAGGTCTGCGCGATGATCGCCGACGGCGAGAGCGTCCTGCTGGACAGCGGCACCACCTGCCTGGAGGTCGCCCGCCTGCTGCGTGAGCGCCCCGTCACCGTGATGCCACTGTCCCTGCAGGCCATCCACCTGCTCGGCGAGACACCCGGTCCGGCCACCCTGGTGGTGCCCGGCGGACAGCCCCGCGCCGCGGAGGGGGCCCTCGGCGGCCCCCTCACCCTCGCCTCCCTGGCGGCCCTGCGCTTCGACACCGCCGTCATCGGCTGCTGCGGGCTGAGCGCGGCCGACGGCCTGACCGCCTACGACCTCGACGACGCCGCGGTGAAGAGGGCGGGGATCACCTCGTCACGCCGCGTCCTCCTGGCCACGGACGGCAGCAAACTCGGCCACACCGCCTTCGCCCACGTCGGCCCCTCCACGCTCCTGCACACCCTCGTCACCGACACCACCGCGCCCCCCGACGAGGTGACCGCGCTCGAGAACGCCGGCACCGTCGTCAAGACCGTCTGACCATCCCGCCGCGCGGGCCCCCGCCCGTACGCAGCGGATTCTCGAGCGACAGGGCGGCCGGATTCCTGGAACATGGCGGCCGGTGATGAACGGGACGACGCCATACGGGTGGGACGACGATGACGGGAATGTCGCTGGAAGCGCTGGACGCCGTGGTGTGGGACGGACTCGAGACGGGGGATCCGGGCGAACCGGTCAAGAGCGTGCCGCGGGCCCTGCGCCGGCTCGCCCGCGCGGGTGCGCGGGCGACGGAGAAGGAGTGCTGGCCCCTGTACTGCCTCGTGACGGGAGAGGGGGGTGAGACGCCGTCCGCGGCGGCGGTCGCCCTGCCGTTCGTCATCGCGCTCGCCGCCGATCCGGCCATGGGCGCGCGGGTCCCCCTCGTCGAGTTGCTGGCGGACATGCGGGCACCGGCCCTGGAGGACGAGGACTGGACGGGAGCGCGGGCTCTGCTCGCGGACCCCGAGCCGGCCGTGCGGCAGGCGGCGATTCCCCTGGCGGACGGGATCGCGGGGCTGCTGGAGCGATGGCGGGCGGAGACGGACCCGGCGGTGCGGATCCCGCTCCTGCACGCACTCGGCGAGGCCGCGGCGCGGGAGACCGGGGCAGGCCCGACCGAGGGCGCCGCCGACGTACGGGCGGTGCTGGCGGAGCTGCTCGCCGGGGACGATCCGCTGCTGTGGATCGCGGCCGTTCACGCCTCGGCGGAACTCGACCGGGACCTCCCGGTCCGGGAGACGGCCCGGCTGATCGACGTGCTCTCCGACCCCGCGCTGCGACCACGGTTCGAGGAGGTCTGGTACACCCCGGCGGTCGACAGTCCCTGGACCCGCGAGGAGGTGGTCCGGTCGACGGCGTGGACGCTCGAGCACGATCCCGATGCCGAACTCCGCTTCACCCTGCGGCTGTTCGAGACGGCGGACCGCACCGGGGACACCGCGCTGTGCCGGGAGGCACTGGACCTGGCATGGCAGCTCCTCACCCGACGGCGTTCGGTGGAAGCGGCCTTGCCGGCGCCGGCCGGCGCTCTGCTGACCAGTCCGGACAGCGCCGTACGACTGCGGGCCGTACACATGCTCGCGGTACTGGGCCCGGCGGCGGCCCCCTACGCGGACCGGCTCGCCGAACTGGTCGACGACGAGGAGGGCGACGAGTGCCTCGACGGAAGGATCTGCGAGATCGCCCGTTGGGCGCTGGCCCGGATCGGTGACCCGCGCGCCCTGCCGGGCCTGGTCGAGCAGCTCCGCGCGCAGAAGGAGGAACAGGGCCGCTCGTACATCGTCGGCGATCCGAGACGGCCGGACGTCAAGGACGTGCTGATCCCGCTGTCGGCGCACGCGGACGTGCTGCTGCCCGAGATGCGCGAGGTGCTCCGGCAGGGCGGGACCCGAGGTGGTGCGACCCGCGCGTTCCTCGAGGTGCTGGAGGCATGGGGCGAGGTCGCGTTGCCGGCCCTGCCCGATCTCCTGCCGCTGCTCGCCGACACCCGGACCTCGTTCGACGCGATGCGCGTACTGCGAGCCCTGGGGCCGGCCGCGGCGTCGGCCGAACCGGCCCTGCGCGCCTGCCGGGTGCTGCACGATCCCGGCAACCACTCGTTCGTGGACTGGACCGCCGCGTGCATCGGCGAGGACCGTGCCGCGGCACTGCGGCTCGTCGGCGACGCGGTCATGACGATGCAGGGGCCCGGACACGGACCGATCGACGTCCTGGCCCGCTTCGGCCTCGACGCCGCCCCCTACGCGGACCGGGTCCGGTCCGTCATGGAGAACGGTGCGCACTGGACACGTCTCACCGCCGCGATCACGCTCTGGTCGATCACGGGCCGGGCCGAACCGAGCCTGCGGGTCCTGGAGGAGTTCATCGTGCCGATCGCCGACGGCGGCGACGACTTCGGCTTCTTCCGTGACGCGCTCCGCGCCCTCGTCCGGCTGGGCGGGGTCAGTCCGGCGATCCGGGCCGCGCTGCTGACCGTCCGGCGGTCGGACCGCCGTCTGAGCGCGGAAGGGGGCTACCCGATGATCCTCCAGGACCAGGAACTGCGCGCGCTGATCGAGCAGGCCCTCGCGGACCTGGAACGCGCCTGACCGAGCGCACCGGGCCGCGCGTCAGGTGGGAATGCGTACCGTCTCCACCCAGCCCGGGGGCTGCGGTGCGGTGGAGCCGATCAGGGCCGCGATGACGCGGCAGGACAGGTTCTCGGCGGGCCAGGGGGTGAGCCCGTCGGTGAGGACCACGACGATGTTCGGGCGCTCCGGCGCCGCGAGCGCCGCCTCGATGCCGACGCGCATGTCCGTGCCGCCACCGCCTCCCAGGGTGATCTGCTCGGTGGCCGTCACCCGGGACACGGCGTGGACGTCGGCGTCGCAGGCGAGCACGGTCACGCGGTTGCCCCGGATGCCCACCTCGCGCAGGACGCCCGTCACCTCCCCGAGGGCCGCGGCCAGTTCGGCGTCGCCCATGGAGCCGGAGGTGTCGATGACGACGGCCACCCGCGGCAGCGGCCGGCGCAGGCTGGGCAGGACGACGCCGCGCAGCGCGGGGGTGCGGCGCGAGGGGCGGCGGTAGGTGTAGTCGACGGCTCCGCCCGCCCATGCGGCGGCCTCCCGGACCGCGCCGGACAGCGCCTGCCGCCAGTCCACCGTGGGTTCCAGGACCTCCTCGGCCCAGCGCTGCCAGCCCCCGGGCAGGGTGCCACGGCCGCGCAGGTGGGCGCGCATCGCCTCGGCGGTCTGCCGCCGCAGGGCCTGCGCCTCGACGTCGCCGAGCCGTGCGGGGCCGCCGGAGTCGGAGAGTTCCCAGGGCGCGGGGTGGCCGTGGGCGCCCGATCCGCAGTCCGGTGTCCGCACGTGGGGCGGCAGCAGGTCGAGGTACGCCTCGAAGAACCCGCCTTCGGGGAGGCCGAAGAGACGGGGTTCCATGCGGCCTTCGGGCAGGCGCAGGCCGTCGGCGAGCAGATCGTCGTTGATCTCGCAGTCCTGGGCGACGTTGACGCGGTGCCAGTCGCGCTGGGCCGCGGCGGGCAGCCGGTCCGCGCGGCCGTGGTGGTCGCGCAGCAGGTGTGCCGCCTCGTGCACCCACACGCCCGCGAGCTCGGGCACCGGCGTCGCGTCGACGAAGGCGGGAGACACGTAGCAGCGCCAGTACCGGTCCACGCCCATCGTCGGCACGTCGGTGCTCGGGACGACGGTCAGGGAGTAGAGCGCGGCCGCCAGGTACGGCCGGTCGCTCGCCGCGCGGTAGCGGGCGGCGAGCAGTTTGGTCATGTCCAGGGCGGGGCGGGAACCGTCCGTCTTCCCCGCGGGCCTCACCGGCCCAGCGCCCCGGACATCTGGAGCAGGTCCAGGAACCCGTCGATGCCCGGCGGTACGGGCCAGTCGAGCTGCCGCATCGACGCGAGGTCGGTGGCGGCCCGGGCGGCCACGTCGGGTACGCCCGCGTCCACGGCCTTCGCCAGGACCGCCCAGCCCGCCTCCCAGCGGGGCCGGGTGAGGTCGCTCTGGATGGCGGCGACCACCGCGATGAGGAACGCCAGTTGCCGGTCCCCACGGTCGGGCAGCGCGAAGGCGTCCGGGTCGGCGAGGACACGGTCGGGGTCGGGGAGGTCGAGGTGTTCGAGGTAGGACAGCAGCTCCAGGCCCGCGCCGTCACCGAGGGCACCGGTGAGCGCGGCGGCCAGCGCCTCGCGGCCGACACCGGCCGCGTAGCCGGTGGCGAGCAGCCTGAGCGCCATCTCCCAGGTCCGGGGGGACGGCCAGGACCGGCCCCTGCTCTCGGCGTCGCCGGGAATGTGGTGGACCAGGCCGGGCCGGGCGGTGAGGAAGCCGGAGATCGCGCCGCGGGCACGGGCGACCGCGCCGGGCACCTTGGCGGCGCCGACGACGGGCACGGCCACCTCCGGCCACGTGCCGGCCATGCCGCGGGCGACGGTCCGGGAGTCGTGGGTCCATTCGAGGTGGACGAACCGGTTGGCGAGCGGCGGGCTGAGGTGCCAGCCGTCGGCCGCGCTGGAGGGCGGATTGGCGGCGGCGACGATCCGTACCGCCTCCGGCAGGACCAGACTGCCCACCCGTCGTTCGAGCACCACGCGCAGCAGGGCCGCCTGCACGGCGGGCGGCGCGGAGGAGAGTTCGTCGAAGAAGAGCAGCCCCTGTCCGGCCCGCGCGAGGCGGACCGCCCAGTCGGGCGGGGCCATCGGGACGCCGGTCGTGGCCGGGTCGTCACCGACGATGGGCAGTCCGGCGAAGTCGGAGGGTTCGTGCACGCTGGCGATGACCGTCTCCAGCGGCAGGCCGAGCCCGGCGGCGAGCTGCTCCAGGGCGGCCGACTTGCCGATGCCCGGTTCCCCCCACAGCAGGACGGGCTGATTGGCCGTCACGGCGAGCGCCAGCGCCTCCAGTTGCGGGTTCGCGGCGGGTTCGGTGCGGTGCGTGCGCAGCCTGCGGTTGAGGTCGTCCGCGGCCGCCAGCGGGCCGGCGGGCGCGGCGTTCGCGGTGGACGCCGCGGGCGCGGTGGACACGGTGCCGTCGGTGCTCAAGAGGGCTGCTCTTCCTAGTCGTCGAGCTCGTCGGGCTCGTCCTCGGCGTCGGACTCCTCGGCGTAGTACTCCGCTTGCTCGTCCATCCATTCGTCCCACCACTCGGCTCCGACGCCGGGGTGCTCCGCCTGGACGCGCTTCTGGAGGAAGGCCAGGTCGGGCCGCTTGTAGCGGCGGACGATCTGGGCGAGCGACAGTTCGGACTGGTCGACCACGTCGAGCCGTGCCCCGGCGGCGACGAGTGCCTCCACCAGCGCCTTCGAACCCAGGTCGTTGGCCGCGACGAACAGCGGTGTGCGATCCCGCTGGTCGCGGGCCTCGAGGTCCAGCCCCTCCGCCAGCAGTCGCGGCAGGATCGTCTCGTGGTCGAGGAGGTTCAGTACGTGCAGCAGGGTACGGCCATTGGCGTCCCGTACACGGGGGTCGACACCGGCGTCGAGGAGTTCCAGCACTCCGGGGGTGTCGCCGTGCTGGGCGCGCAGGAACAGTTCGTTGCGCTGCGCCCGCAGCGCCTTCGGCAGACGGCCGTTTCCGGACGTCAAGGTCTGCTGTACGGCGAAGCATCCGGCGACGGCACCGCCGAAGGCGCGCAGGGCGCGTTCGCGCTGCTGTTCCTCGTCGCTGTGCGGCATGCGCAGCAGGTCGCCGGGGCGGAAGGCCACCTCGTGCCATTCCCCGCGGCACCTGACCCGCACCGGTCCGGGAGGCGTCGGTCCCGGGGGGCCGGCCGGGCCCGCCGGGGCGGGGAGGGCGGGGAACAGCGCCTCGCGGACGAGGGGGTGCAGGTGTTCCGCCGCGACTCCCCCGACACGCATCAGGTCGAGGTCGGGAAGTCTGCGCCACAGGGCCTCGGCGAGTACGGGCTCGCCCTTGACCTCGTCCCGGTCGACGGCCCGTACCAGCAGTCCGCCCCTGTCCGCGGGCTCCAGCAGGATGTAGGTCCGCCAGTGCGCGGCGATGACGAAGCGGTCGCCGACGCCCTCGGCGACCTGCCGGCGGATCTCCGGCTCCAGACGGGTGTGGGCGAGCGCGCTCCCGCTCAGGAGCTCCTCCAGGCTCACCCTGTGCCAGCCCCGGTTCTGCGAGCGCGTCAGGTCCGCCTCGATACCGGCGGCGGCGAGGGCGGCCGGTGTCTCGCCCCTCTGGTGCAGCAGCGTGGCCCACTCGGCCCGCGCCACCGGGTCGCCCGTGCCGGGATCGGCCGTGGGCAGTTCGTCCGCACCGCGCGGGGTGCCGTCGGCGTGGAAGAACGGCGGCCGGTCCGTACCGCCGCCGCAGCGTTCGAGCAGCTCGGCGGTGTGCCGCGCGTCCCACAGGTACCGCGCGGACCGCCAGTCCTCCGTGTCCGGCCCGAAGACCCCCGCGGCCCGCTCGTCCTTGACCGTGCCGAACCGCAGGGCGACCCGCTGCGGTCCGGCGATCATCGCGGGCGTGGTGACGTGCAGGTAGCACGTGGTCAGACGGTCCTCGTCGGCCGTCTTCGGGCGGTAGCGCGCGAGGACGACCGTCCGGTCCGTGGCGAGCGTGGTCTGCCCGCCGAGCGAGCGCGGCAGGTGCCAGCGCAGCAGGTCGGGGACGAAGTGACGGAGGTCGTCCTCCAGGGCCGTGGCGACGTCGTCGCCGCAGCGGGCGGTGACCTCGGACAGGTCGAAGTCGACGTCGACGTTCGCCGCCGCGCAGGCCCCCCGCCAGTCACCGGCCAGCCGGGACGCGGTCGCGCGTTCGATCATCCAGCGGGGCACCGCGTACCGGCGGATCCGACGCCGGCTCGACACCTCGTCCGGGGGGAAGCAGCGGAGTTCGCCACGAGAGCTCAACGGTAGACACTCCCTATCGCGCGCAGGTCGGGGTGCGCCCTGCCGACGGGCCGCAGGCGCTGGGTGAAGGACCGCTTCACCTTGCGGGGCAGACCGGGCCCCAGACCGACGTATTCCAGGGGCGAGCCCTCGGGCACCGCGGCCAGCAGTGTCTTCGCGCCGCGGCCGGTCAGGCCGGTGTGGCACAGCTCCAGCCGGCGCAGCGGGCTGCCGGGCAGGGCGGCGGCCAGCGCGTGGACGCCTTCGTCGCCGGTGGTGTTGGCGGGTGCGCCGAGGCTGCGCGCCGACAGCGGCCGGCCCAGGTCGAGTGCCTCGATGCCGTCGAGGGAGTCGGCGAGGGCCCGGGCGCCGGCGGGGCCGATGCCGTTTCCGCCCAGGCCGAGGCGCACGGGGCGTCCGGGGTCGACGGCTCCGGCGAGGATCGCGGCGCCCTCGTCCCCGAGGTGGTTGGCGGGGAGGTACAGCTCGCGCACGCCCGCGTCACGGATCAACTCGGCCAGGAGCGGGGCCGCTTCGGCGGTCAGGCCGTTGCCGCCGAGGAAGAGGCGTTCCACCGGGGCGGGCCGGTCGACGAGGGTGTCGCGCAGGGCTCGCAGACCGTCGGTGGTCAGACCGGTGTTGACCAGGTCGAGGGTGCGCAGCGTGGTGTTGCGGCGGAGCGTCGCGGCGAGCGCGCGGGCGCCGTGGTCGCCCACCGGGTTGCGCTTGAGCCACAGGGCGTGGACCGTCGCATCCGTCGTCAGCGCGTCGGCGAGCGCGGTGACGCCCTCGCGGCCGATGCGGTTGCAGCCGAGGTAGAGCGTGCGCAGGCCGTGGTCCCCGGCGAGCGCGTCGGCGACCGTGCGGGCTCCTTCGTCACCGATGGCGTTGGTGCCGAGCAGGACGTGAGCGGCGTGCGGGGAGGCCGCGGCCACGGGCATCAGCCGGGCGGCGCCGCCCGCTCCGAGTCCCTGCTTGCACAGGTCGACGCGTCCGTCCGCGCGTACGGTGCCGAGCGGGAAGGTCTCGTCGGCCTCGACCGGCCGGGCGGACCGCAGCCGGGCCAGCAACGGCTCCAGAGCGGCGGGTTCGCTGATCGGGATGTCGGGGTGCTCGATCGCGGGGCAGCGTACGGGCGTCGGCTGCGTCATCACCACTCCACCGGTCCATCGCCGGTGCCCGGCGCGGCGAGGGCGGCATCGCCCTCCGCCCGCCCGGGGTGAACCGACGCCAATCGACATTCCTCCACGACAAAGGTGGCAAGACCGGTCGGATTCGAACCGACGTCCTCCAGCTCGATGCTTGGGCGCGACGACCTCTGCGCTACAGCCTTGCCGCGGTGGATCATAGCGGCTTCCGCCCCCGTGTTCGAACCCGGTTGGGCACATCCGGGATCGAACGGCCCGGCGGGGAGACCCGCGGGGCACTCCGGGCGGGTCCGCCGTTTTCCGTCCCGTCGGCGGGCGCCCGCCTCCGGGCCGGTCCGCACGGGAAGCCGGCCGCTCACCGGCCGTTCCGTTCCCCTCCGAGACCACCGGGCGCGAGGCGGTGCCCGTGGTGCCGGAGTCCCCGGGGACCGGGATCCGTGACGGCACGGGCCGCCGGCCTTCGGCGACGCCGAACCGACGGCGGGCGCACCGCCGTTCTCCCCGCCCGGTGGTACGGAACGCGGTCACGGCCCCGGTCCCGCCGCGCCGGTCTCCTCGACGCTCCGGCAGACGGCGCTACGCCTCGTACACCCGGGTCAGCAACGCCACCAGCTGTTCGCTCTCCGCCGCGCTGAGCGGTGCCAGGAGCACGGCGTTGGCCCGCTCCGCCGACTCCGCGCACCGCTCCAGGGTCCGCACGCCCTTCGGCGTCACCGTCACCGCGTTCTTGCGCCGGTCCCGTGGATCGGGTTCCCGGACCGCCAGTCCCGCCTCCTCCAGGTCGTTGAGCAGAAGGACCACGTCCTTGGCGTCGAATCCCAGCCGTCGCACCACATCCGCCTGGGCGAGCGGGCCGTACTCGGAAACCGTCGCGAGCACGGCGTGATGCGGCAGCTTCAGCCCTTCCCCGGCGATCGCGTCGGCGACCAGGCTCCGGCCTCGCGCCGCCACCCGGCCGGCCAGCCAACTCGGCAAGGACTGGATGTGCGTCAGGGCGGACGGGCGCCCGGCGGATGTCATGGGAGCAGGCTATCCCGAATTCATTGGACTTCCCAACGATCCCCTCCTAGGCTAGGAATCCGTTGGGAATCCCAACGTTTACGAGCCCTGCCGCACACCGGAGGTGTCCATGCGTCGTGTGCGCCACGAAGTCGGCGGAAGTCCCGAGGTCCTCATCACCGAGGAGGTGCCCGCCCCGGAGCCCGGCCCACGCGAACTGCTCATCCGCGCCGAGGCGATCGGCGTCACGCTGCCGACCGTACGAAAGGTGCGCGAGGGCACCGAGCCCGTCTCCCTCGGCGGCGAGGTGGCGGGCACCGTCACCGCCGTCGGCGACGAGGTCACCCGTTTCACGGTGGGCGACCGCGTCACAGGGCTCTGTTTCTCCCACGCCTACGCCGAACTGGCCCTCGTCCACGAGGCGATGGCCTCCACCGTTCCCGAACGGGCGACCGGTACCGAGACCGTCGCACTGGTCCGGAGCGGCCTGGTGGCACGCGGCGCCTACGAGGCCGGCCGGCCCGGCCCCGGCGACGCGGTCCTGGTCACCGCCGCGGCCAGCGCCGTCGGCACGCTGGCCCTGCAGTACGCGAAGGCGGGCGGGGCCTCCCGCGTGGTCGCGGCCGTCAGCAGCGCGGACAAGGCGGACTTCGTCCGTGCCCTCGGCGCCGACGAGGTGGTGCTGTACGGGGACGAGTCCTGGGGCGATCCGGTCGACATCGTCCTCGACGGTGTCGGCGGAGAACTGCTGGGCCCCGCCGTGCGCGCCCTGGCCCCCGGCGGCCGGCTGGTCGCCTTCAGCTCGGGCGGCGGCACGGTCGACGCCTACGAACTGCTCGTCCGGAGCGCCTCGGCCATCGGTTTCCAGATGGCGGCCGTCGCCCGGACCGAACCCGAGGTGTACGCGCGCTGGCTCGACGAGTTGTGGGAACTCCACCGCAACGGCACGCTGCGCCCCCGGACATCCGCCCGGATCCCGCTCGCGGAAGCACCACGCGCGCACGAGATCATCGAGTCCCGCCGCAATCTCGGCAAGGTCGTCCTGGTCCCCTGAGAGCGGAACGAGCGACTCGGGAGCAGCGGCGGCGGGAGGTCCGGCCCGACTCCGGAGCGGCATCGGTAGCCTGCGTCACCATGACGCGCACCTGGACCCTGCCGACACTGTTCGTACTCTGCGGCTCGGTCGTCGCGGCCGGGCCGGCCATCGGCGGGAGTCCCGGCGAAGCCGCGGCGATCCTGCTGGTGTTCTCCCTGCTCGCGGCCGTGAACTCCCCTCTGGTCTTCCCCAGGTCGATCGGCGCGCCGGAAGCACGCCGCCGCAGCGCGGCCGACGGCCGGCCGGTCGTCTACTGGCGGCCGGGCTGCGCGTACTGCCTGCGGCTGCGCTTCCGACTGGGCCGCAGCGCCCGCCAGTTGCACTGGGTGAACATCTGGCGCGACCCGGCCGGAGCGGTGGCGGTGAGGGAGGCCAACGGTGGCGACGAGACCGTACCGACCGTCGTCGTGGCGGGCCGTCCGCACACCAACCCCGACCCTGAATGGGTGCGCGGTCAACTCCCACCTTCCACATGACCGGACGCCCGACTGCCCACCGGAGTCGGGCACGTCACCCGGTCCCTGACTTCGCGACAGGTACCATCACGTGTCTTTGCCCCCCACATGTACCTCTGGAGTCCCCCCATGAACCACACCCCTGACCTCTCCCTCTCCCGCCGCGGCCTCATACGCACGGGCGCCGGTGCCACGCTCGCGGCACTGGGGCTCGGCGCCGGCGCGCAGTCCGCCTCCGCCGCGGTGACCGCCACCAAGCGGTTCGACCTCACGGAACCCTCCTACGACCTGTTCCGGTCCAAGGACACGCACGGTGCGCGGGTCCAGCAGAGCTTCTCCTTCGACTGGGAGAACAAGTTCCTGTTCGTGGCGACCAAGCGGACGGGCAGCACCGAGACCGACGGTGACCTGTGCATCAACAAGATGGACTTCGACGGGAACTACATCTCGTACATGCACCTCGACGGCTTCGGACACGGCGTCGCCTTCGCCGCGGTGCCGAGCGGCTCCGGCACCGACCTGTGGATCGAGTGCGCCAGGAACCCCGACACCGGGTACGGCACCGCGCTCACCCCCGTCCGTTACACCGCCGGCACCACCCTGAGCTCACCGGCCGCCTCGGCCGCGTACCGGCCGATCTCCGGGGCCCTCGAGTACACCTGCTCCGTCGACCCGGTCTACCAGCGCATGATCGTGCGCTACCACACCAGTGCCGGCAAGCGCATCGCCGTGTACCCCCTCTCCGACTTCCAGACGGGCAACATCGGGTCGCCGCTGGTCGACTTCAAGCAGCCGACGATCGACGGCACCGCGCAGGGCTACGCCCTCTACGGCTCGTACATGTACTTCCTGACGGGTGACCACTACCCGGGCGACGGCACGCCCGTCGGCGACGGCAACACCTACGTCACCAGCATCGACATCAACACGGGCACCGTGAAGCAGGGCCCCACCCTCACCAAGGCCGGCTCCACGCTCACGTGGCGCGAGCCCGAGGGCCTGGCGATCTACCGCACCGACGCCGGCGAGGCCCGCCTCTTCATCGGCTTCGCCACCGGCGAGGAGGGCGACCGTCGCTCCAGCATCTTCTACAAGAACGCGCTGATCTGAGCCGTGTCCGCCCGGCTGCCGGTCGTCGGCGGCCGGGCACCGGGGCGCGCGCAAGGGCTGAAAGGCTCTTCGGGCACTTCGCGCCTCCGGGCCCGGAATCACCTTCCCGCCCGGCCTGAAGGACGGGATTCCCGGCGAAGGTCGAGGGATGGAATCCCTTCTCGATCGCCATGCCTGAACCGTCGTCGCCGGAGTGAGCGCCCGCGCCACGAAGCCGGCCGACGCCCCTCCGCGGTCAGACCTTGCGGGCCAGCCCCGCGGCGATGAGGTGTTCCCAGACGGTGAGTTCCCTTTCGCCGCCGCCGTTCCACAGCTCGCCGACCGCTTCGGCCCGCCACAGGGAGGCGGGGACCACTCCGGGTTCGAGGATCTCCAGACCGTCCAGCAGGGACGCTATCTGCTCGTCGGTGCGCCAGCGGCCGCGGCCGAAGGTCTGCTGGAGGACTCTCTCCGCCTCGGCCGTCTCCGGGTTGTTGCCGGAGCGGAAGTGGCTGACGAAGAAGTAGCTTCCGGAGGGCACGCGGTCGCGCCAGTAGCGCACGATCCCGGCGGGGTCCTCCTCGTCATTGACGTGATGGAGGATGGCGCTGAACATCACGGCCACCGGGCGCTCGAAGTCGATCATCTCCCGGGTTTCGGGGTGACTGTAGACGGCCTCGGGATCACGGACATCGGCCTCGATGACCCGGGTCCGGTCGTTCTCCTCCAGCAGGGCTCGTCCGTGGACGAGCACCTGGGGGTCTATGTCGACGTACACCACGCGGGACTCCGGGACGTGCCGTTGCGCGACCTGGTGCACGTTGTCGGCGGTCGGCAGACCGCTTCCCAGGTCGATGAACTGGGACACGCCGGTGGTCGTCACGATCTCCGCGACCGCCCGGGTCAGAGCCGAGCGGTTGGCGAAAGCGATCGCCACCGAGCCGGGGAGATCGCGTTTGAACACATCGCCGATCTCCCGGTCCACGGCGTAGTTGTCCTTGCCGCCCAGCAGATAGTCGTAAACGCGCGCGATGCTGGGCCTTGTGGCGTCGATCGAGGTGCCTTCGCTCGTCATGGCGACCATCCTCCCCCGCGGAGGAACCCGCTGCCCAGCACTTTGGACCATCCAACGGGCAGGACACGCTTCGGTGTTCGGCCCGGCCCTCACTCTGTTGTCGAAGAACGTACCGGACACCACTCGTCGGACCGGTGGTCACGTGTCGGGGGTGCCGGGCACGTGACTCTCCCGGTTCTCGGCGCATGTGCCACACTTCGCCCATGCCACTGGTGTGGGTCACCGGCAACTCGGGTGTCGGCAAGTCGACGGTCTGCGATCTGCTGAGGGACCGAGGGGAGTCGGCCGTCGATGCCGACTGGGAGGGCTACAACCACTGGGTGGACCGGACGAGCGGACGGGTTGTCGTCGACCCTCCGGATCCCGTGCCGGCCGGCTGGCTCGACCGCTTCGCGTGGAGGATCAACCGCACGCGTGTCGAGGCTCTCGCGGCGGGATCGCACGAGAAGGCCACGTTCCTCTTCGGCACTGTCGAGAACGAGGTGGACGTGTGGGACCTGTTCGACAGCGTGGTCTGCATCGTGGTCGACGACCGGACGCTCCGGGACCGTCTGCTGACCCGCACCACGAACTCCTTCGGCAAGCACCCGGAGGAACTGGCGGCGGCACTCGGGTGCAATGAGGGCATGGAGTCCACCTACCGACGCTTCGGCGCGACGATCCTCGACGGCACCCGCCCCGCGGCGGAGGTCGCCGACGCCGTCCTCGCGGCCGCCGACCGCAGGACCGTCCGCCCGGGTGAATGAGCGCACCGGCCTGTCGTCTCATCGTCACCGCGGTCGGGAAGCGGGGACACCGTCCGCGGAGCCCCCGCCCCGTACTCGATCAGCTCCAGGTCATGTTGATCTCACGCTCGAAATTGATGTATCCAGCGCGCCGGAAGGCGTTCGCCATCGGGAGGTTGCCGAGGTCCGTGGACGCGCGGATACGGGGGACGTGCTGCTCGGCGAGGATTCGGGTGCCCTCGGCGAGGATGTCGTCGATGTAGCCGTTGCCGCGGTGCGAGGGCAGGACCGCGATGTAGGCGATGATCGCGTTGTAGTCGTTGCGGGCCGGGACGACGAATCCCACCGGCTCTCCGTCGGACAGTGTCGCGATGCGCCACCAGTCCCGCGGGCTGGTGTAACGCGCCAGCTCGTCCTCGTAGTGCCGGACGGCCGCTTCGTGTACCGACATCCGGGTCAGGTCGTCACGACCGTGCGCGTCCAAGGTTCCGTCCAGAACCGAGGACATCAGAGCCACGAGTTCCTCGCCATCGTGGACCGGCCGGAAGACTAGGCGCCCGTCGGGCTCGGGAACCGGCGATTCCGGGCGCCGTTCCAGACGCCGTTCCAGACGCAGTCGTTCGACGAGGAACCGGGCACCGGTCCGTTCGAGTACCGTCATGCGGTCTTCGACGGCTTGTCTCGTCACCGCGTCCTCACGCCAGTCCGGCGGGACGAAACGGCTGTACTCGGGGGGACGCGACCCGTTCGGGAGGGTGGCGGCCATCGCGGCGCGCAGAAGCCGCACCCCGATGTCCACGTGGTCGGAGCCCGAGGCGCCGTCGTCGAGGTCGAGGATGTCCAGGACGAGTGGTGCGTCGCCAGCTGACCGGCTCCACCAGGCCGCCCTGGCGAGCAGGCGGTCACCACGGAGGGCGACCCACATCCATTCCGGACGTCGGCGGCCGGCGGCGAGGTCGTCCGCCAGTTCCTCGTTGAGGACGTAAGGCAGTCGGGAGAAGAGGCCGAGCTCTTCGTGTCCGGTGATCGGACGCATGGTCAGGTCGTTCGTTCTCACGGTCGAGGCACACTCCGGTGAAGGCGCCCGTTCCCTCCGAGGTCAGACGTGGTCCGCGCCCCGGGAGGGCACAAGCGCGGTGATCATGGGGATCATGGGCTTGTCCCTCCTCTCGCTGTCGTGGCCCCTCAGCCCTCGTGGTGGGGGTCCGACGGTTACGTCTATCCAACCGCAGCCCTCGTCCGCGAACCCTTTTCGATCACTCTTTCCGCCTGGTGGGGTCTCGCCGCGCGGGAGGCGGTCCATGGCGGCCCGGGCACGGTTCTCGCACTCGGTCCGCTGAGCCGCGGAGATTCCTACGGACCAGGGCGCGCCCGCGCCGGACGTGTGCCGGACAGGACGGGGAACAGCGGGGAACCACGGGGAACAGCGGAGACCAGGCCGTCGGCCGGTCGAGCCGCGTGGCCGATCAGCCGCAGGTCGGACCGGCAACAGCCACCGAGAAACCCCGGCTTCCCAAGCCAAGAGCTCCGATCGCCTGAAACGCGGTGGCCGTCCGACGCATGGTTCTGTACCTTCCCCCCATGACCAACAGCCGAAGGGGCAATGCCGCGTAGGCGCCCGTCAGCCCTGCGGGGCGACCTTCCTGTCCGCCCCTGGAGGCGGCGACGGTACCCGTTCATCGATCGTCTTTCAGGATCGTGCACAGCTGACCTGCGTCGGCTGGAGCGAACCCGCTTCTGGCCCGAAGCCACAGAAGAAGCGTTCTGGCACTGGCAGGCTTATGCCCATGGCCCCCTCAGACACCTTGTAGACCCCCTCGCAGGTCCCGACTGCCGCATCCCTGAATGCGGGTGTTACGGCGCCGGCTTCCGTGATCACCTCGAAGCCGTGCTCCACTCGTTGCCGAGGAAGAGCGCGCGCGAGCTGCGGGCCCTGGTGCGGGCCCTCGACGGGAAGATCCTGGCAAGGGCCAAGGTCATCCCGGCTGACAGCCTGGACGTGCCATGGTGGCGAGGTCGGCTCTAGGACCGTGGCCGGCCGTCTCGGTCTCCTTCTCGTTCGTCCCCGTTCACGGCCATTCAGCCGAGACTCCAGCCATCTCCACGTCGACAGCCATCCGCCCACGAACGCGGATGAACGCCCCCGCACGCACCTCACGACCCCACCACCGCAGCTGGAAAGCGCGCACCCGCCATCGGCACGGGACAGAGGCGGTGCGCGGCCGGCACCGGCCGCAGCGTCATGGGTTTTCTCGTCGCTCCACAGCGTGGCCGATGAGTTTGCGGCTCCCGGCCGGTCCAAGCTCGTGACACCCCAGGAAAGGACACCGCCATGTCGGAGCTTCTCGTCGACTTCATCACCTCCCTCGACGGCTACGCATCGGGAGAGGGATGGCCCGGGTTCTGGGGCCTCGAGGGCCCGGAGTACCTCGCGTGGCTCGGCGAGCAGCCCGAGGCCACCTACCTGATGGGAGCGAACACCTACCGCCTGATGTCGGGCTTCGCCGCAGGCGAGGTCCCGAGCGGCCAGGACGAGTTCAGGCCCGAGGAAGAGGCGTCCGTCGACGAGCTCACACAAGCGTCCAAGGTGGTGTTCTCCTCCTCGCTCGAGGAGCCACTGACGTGGGCCAACTCCACGCTCGTCCGCGACGACGCCGTCGAGGCGGTCCGCGCCATGAAGTCGAGCGGCTCGGGGCTCCTCAGCACGATCGGCAGCCTCAGCCTGTGCCGGTCCCTGCTGCGAGCCGGACTCGTCGACCGCTTCCGGGTCGTGATGTTCCCGGTGATCACCGGGGCCACGGGCGAAGAACGCATCTACGACGGCTATCCGGACGTTGCCCTCGAGATGACCGAGCACCGCACCTTCGACGGCCGCATCCAGCTGGTCGAGTACAAGCCCAGCGTGCTCGAGCACCCGCCGCTCGGCGTCCCCGCATGACGTCGCCCCGCCGGCGCCGGTCCGGACGGCCGCCGGGCCGGCGGGCGCGGAGCGAGACCTGACAGAGGGCGAACGGCCGACGTCAGGACGCCCGGTCCAGGTCGTGGCCGCGTGAGGGTGGCGGCACGATGGCCGACACGCCGCCCATCGACGCCGAGGACACCCTCGACGACGAGATGTGCGCCCCGGTCGTCAACGAGGCGACCGGCGAGGTGCGGGTGCTGGTCGACGGCCTTCTTGTACGGCTCCATCCGCGGCGAGGTCCGTACCGGCCGCCGCGGCACTGGGGACGCCAGAGCTTCGCGTACCGGCCGGCGCGGACGTCCGCGGACCGTCAGCACAGGTGAGGGACACACCACCCCGAGGCACCGCCTTTACCCGACTTGCTTCAGGACGAAGAAGTCGCGTCGCTAAGGTGCGTCGTATGGGCCTGGGCCATATCGCAGTTGCGACAGGCCGTCCGTTGTCCGAGGTCGGAGGGCGGCAAAGCGTGGCGGGTGGGTGTCGGGCGACTGCGCCAGGTGCTTGATCCTGTGCCTCAGGTACAGGATGAGGCGCTGTTCGAGATATGAGCCATGGCTGTCGCCGACATGGGGGAGGTGACGACGGACTGAAGGGTCGGCTCCGTCGCCCTGTGGTCGGTGTCCGTCCCGGTCCAGCGGTCTTCGCCGAAATGGACGGAGCAGCCAGAATCTGACGGGTGCTGCACGTACGAACGAACGGGTTTCCCCGGGGGCCGGTCGTCAGGGGAGCTGTTCGCCGGTGCGGGGAGGGGGATGGTCGTGCTCGAGGCGGCGGGCGAGGGCCGTCCGGGAGCGCACTCCGAGCTGGGTGAAGATGTTGCGCAGGTGGTATTCGACGGTACGGGTGCTGATCGACAGCCGACGTGCCACTTCACGGTTGGTGGCGCCCTGGGCCACCGAGTGCGCGATGCGCAGCTGCTGCGGAGTGAGAAGCGCCGACGGTCCCGTCCCGGACCCCGACGAGGGCACGGCGGTGGACGCCTCTCCGGCCGCCCTGAGTTCGGCGTCGGCCTGCTCGGTCCATACGTCGGCACCGCATTGGTCGAACCCCATGACAGCGCTGCGCAGTTGGGTACGCGCCTCCACGGGACGGCGTCGGCGCCGCAGCCACATCCCGTACGCGAGATGGGTCCGGGCGTGCTCGTAGGGGCTGTCGACCTTCTCGTGCCGAGCGAGGGCCGCGGTGAAGAGGTCCTCGCTGTGCTCGTTGCCCGCCACCAGGGCCCGGCAGCGCAGTACGACCGCCGGGGCCTGCGGATCCGCGCCCCGCGAAGCCCACTGGGCATATTGGTCGATCAGATGTTCCACGTCCGCGTCCACGTCGTGACCGGCGAGGACCGCGGCCTCGATGTAGCAGGGGACGGCCATCATCCACAGACCGAAATGGCCTTGCCGCGGTCCCGCGTGAACGAGCGGCGCCAGTCGCGCGGCGGCGTGTTCGGCGTTGCCGTGGCCCAGGTCCGCGCGGGCCCGGGCCCACTCGGCGAGCGTTCCCGCCTGGCTGAGTCCGTGGGCGTGGGCGGTGCCCAGGGCCGACTGCGCGTGCGCGGCGACCACGGCCGGGGCGCCCGCGATGGAGGCGGCCAGGGCGAGGACCGCCGACAGGCCGGCCGTCACATTGCGTTGCGGTTGCCCGGCGGCGGCCTCCAGACCGGCCTCCGCGTGCACACGGGCCTGGTGGTACCTGCCCTCCCGCAGTTCGGCGTAGGCGAGGTGTTCCAGGATGCGGGGAAGGAGCGCCGGCGCCGCTTCGGAGCGGGCGGTGGCCAGTGCGAGACCGAGGACCTGCCGTGCCGCCGTGAGGTCGCCCAGCATGAGCGCGATCGTGCCCGCGGACAGCAGCCGCGAGGCCTCCTGTTGCGCCCTCAGCACGTTCAGTACGGGGCCGAGCAGGGTGTTGGCGCGTTCGAAGTCGCCGTGCAGGACGCTGTGCATGCCGTCGCGGTAGGCGCGCCAGAAGGCCTCGGCCGGATCGTGGCCGTCTTCCGCGGGAGGTGCCCCGCCGAGGGGAACGGCTGGGGAGCACAGCGCGTCGAGCGCCGCGAGGTAGCCGTCGCGGTCGCCTCCCGACCAGGCCGCCAAGGAGGCGTGGACGCCCGCCTCGCGCGAGCGGGCCGGGTCGGTCGTCCGCAGGGCGCCGGCGGCGAGGAGCAGAAGGTTATGGGCGTCGGAGACGGGACCGTCGCGCAACAGACGAAGGCCGAGCGTCATCTCCTCGTGCGCAGGCGGCAGTTGCTCGACTCGTGCGGGAGAAGCGTCCCGTTGGCCAGGATCCGTGCCAGTTGCCCCGTGCCCCACGCGCACCACCGTTCTCCGTGCTCTTGCTGTGCCGATCGTAACGAGCGGCCGACAGGGGCGGGCCCGGTTCCACGGCATCGCCGTCCGTCCGGCAGGGGCGCACCGGTGGCCGACCGGTGATTCCACCGATACGCAAGAGGCGCGGCGCTTCCTACGGTGCTGTTGCGCTCGGCGGACGGATCCCGCCCCGAGCGCTCATACCGCCGCTCGAGAAAGAGGAACCCCCCCATGTCCCGTCACGCGTCACGACGTCGTCTCACTCTCGTGTCCCTCGCAGGTGTCGGCGTTCTCGGCGCGGCAGGCCTTTCCCTGCTGCCCTCCATGGCGTCCGCGGCCCCGTGCTCCGACGTCGAGGTCGTCTTCGCCCGCGGCACCGGGGAGGCCCCGGGGCTCGGCATCACGGGGACCCCGCTCGTGAAGAACATCAAGAGTGCGCTGCCGGGCAGGACCGTGTCGTCGTACGCCGTCGACTACGCGGCGAACTTCTCGCAGACGAGCGCCGGGCCCGGCGCCACCGACATGACGAACCGCGTCAGGTCGACCGCGGCCAGTTGTCCCGACACGTCCTTCGTGCTGGGTGGTTACTCCCAGGGCGGCAGTGTCACCGACATCGCTCTCGGGATCCGTACGCGGCTCGGCACCGGCCGCGCCATCCCCGCGGAGCTCGCCGGCCGCGTCAAGGCGGTCGTCGTCTTCGGCAACCCCCTGCGGCTGTCGGGCCGCACGATCGCGTCGGCCGGCGACGTCTTCGGGCCCAGGGCCAAGGAGTTCTGCAACACCGGCGACCCGGTCTGCGGCAACGGCCGCAACGGCGCCGCGCACCTGACCTACCACCTCAACGGCAGTGTCGAGCAGGGTGCCCGGTTCGCCGCCGAGCGGATCGGCCAGGGCTGAGCCGCAGGTGGGCCCCGGCCGCTCGCTGTTACCGTCGCGCCATGTCCAAGACCGAGATAGACGTCGTGACCGCCGAGTTCTTCGCCGCCTTCGACAACCGGGGAGGAAGGGCCGCCGACGTGGCCCGGATCCGCCGGCTGGTCCTTCCGGGCGGCGTGATCGTCAAGACGGGACCGGAGTTCACGGTCTGTACCGTGGACGAGTTCATCGAGCCCCGCCGACGGCTGCTGGCCGAGGGCCGACTGGTCGAGTTCTCCGAGTGGGAGACCTCTGAACGCACGGAGATCGCGGACGACATCGCCTCCCGCTTCTGCGAGTACCGCAAGTCCGGGATCCTGGACGGCGAGCCGTTCGAGGGAGGCGGGACCAAGACCATCCAGTTCGTCCGCACCCCCCAGGGCTGGCGGATCACGGCGTTCGCCTGGCACGACCGGTCCTGACCCTCGTCCCGTCCGGCGTTACGGCCGTACGGCTTCGTCCTCTCGCCGGAGGCGGCCGGTGAGGGACGGGTCCTCGTCCCGGCACCGGATCGTCCGGTGCCGGGACGTCCGTCGTCAGAAGCCCCACGGGCTGAGTTCGACGATGGCCGCGAACAGGTGCCCCCAGACGTCCTGCGCGGGCGTTCCCTCGTTCACCGAGAGCGGTTCGAGGGCGGCGGCCTCGCTCAGGAAGTCCCGCTTGCCGTACTCGCCCGGGTACGAGTTCCAACAGGCGCCCATGAACCGGTACACGGCCTCCAGCAGCCGCACGAAGGTCTCCGTGTCCCGGGCGAAGGGGAACGGGCCCTGACCGTTGCGGACCATCGACACCGCGCCCGTCACGGGGTGGACGAGCACCCGGCCGGTGTCGCCGTACGCCAGCTCGAAGGTGCCCAGGTGCAGCAGGCCGTTCTCGTCGGGTTCCAGTCCGTGCGCCTTCCCGTCTCTCCAGGCGAGGGTGAACGAGGCGACTCCTGCGGCGAACCACGTCGGCAGTCCCGCCGTGACGGCCAGCTCCCGGGTGGGCTCGTGCGTCAGCGCGGCGGGCAGTCGGTCCCGCGTCAGCAGCACCGTCCCGTCCGTGTCGAACGCCTCCTCCAACCGGGCGGCGTCCAGAGGGGCTTCGGCCGCCGCCGGCCCCGCGAACCACGGGACGCCCTCGCCCCAGGAGACGGTGTCGGAGTCCGTCGGCCCGTCGGCGGCGGCGTCGTTGCGCTCCAGGACCACGACGCCCCGCGGTTCGAAGAACACGACGCGACCGCCGCCGAGGGGTTCGGGCTCCTCCCAGGTGTCGGGCTGGTGGAGGCCGTGGTCGTCGTCCGGGTCGAAGGGGACGGGCCCCTCGACGACGGCGTCGTACGGCCGCTCGGTGAACTCGCCGTCCGCGGGGGCGGGGACCCGTTCGCCGGTGGCCGGGTCGAGCCAGTGCTCCCGGGTCCACTGCGACCACACCTTCAGCAGCAGACGGCCGTCCGGTGCCTCGTGGACCTCGACGTTCGCGTCCCCGCTCAGGTTCGGCCGGGCCCGGTACGCGCCGACCGGCCGCCACCAGGCCCAGACGGTCCGCCACGGCATGCCCGGCTCGGCTTCCGCGACCAGGTCGGCGTAGGCGTCGTGTCCCAGGGCCTTCGCGCCGAAGTGCAGCCACGAGGCGAACTCCGCCCGCGACACCTCGGCTCCGTCGAGGATCGTGACGGCCTGGGCCCAGGCCTCGCGGCCCGCTCCCCCACCTGTGGCGGGCAGGTCCCGAAGGGCCTCCGGGCCGGCGGCGAGCAGGTCCGCGGGAGAGGCGAACAGCGTGTCGAGATCGTCGCGAGTCATACCGACATGCTGTCAGCCACCACTGACAGCGCCGCCCACAGGGCCGGGCCGGACTCCCGTCGAGCGCGTGGACCGAACCGCCCCGTACCCTGCCGGAACCGCCCGTCCGCCGTGGTCGTCTTGTGCGCTGACTGTGTACGCGGCAGGGAAAGCGGGGGCGTTGTGAAGCGGAACGTGACGAAGGCCGGTCTCCTCATGGTGGCCATGGCGACGGTGCTCGGGGCCTCGGCCTGCGGTGGGAAAGCCGGTACGGCGGCCGGGGGAACTCCCCCCGCGCACAAGGGGGAAGCCGTGGCGCCCTTCGAGGGCGGGGCGTCGGCGTCCTCCGGCGCCGTGGGGTCGTTGTCCGGGGTCGCGCGGCCCGCGGCGGCGCCCGTCACGCGGCACGTGCCGTGGAACCTGGACATCCTGGACCAGCGGTCGCGGCCGCTGAACGGGAAGTTCACCACCACCGCCACGGGCAAGGGCGTTCACGTCTACGTGATCGACACCGGGATGGACATCGCCCATGGCGAGTTCGGCGGACGCGCCCACCTCGGCGCCGATTTCGTGGGCGCGAGGGACTCCGGTGACTGCTTCAGCGAGTCGGGGATCGGCCACGGCACGTTCGTCGCGGGCGTCATCGGCGGGAAGAAGTACGGGGTGGCGCCCAAGGCGGACCTCGTACGGGTCCAGGGCGTCCTGTGCGAGAGCGGGGGCGGCGGTTCCCGGGCGGCGGCCGAGGCGGCCGTGGTGAAGTCGGTCAAGTGGGTCACCGCGCACGCGCAGAAGCCCGCGGTGGTGAACATGTCGCTCAACTTCGGCTACCGGTCGGCGGCCGTGGAGTCCGCGGTGAAGAAGATGGTCGACGCGGGGATCCCGACGGTGGTGTCGGCCGGCAACTTCCATGACGACGCCTGCAAGCACTCCCCGGCCGGCGTCCCCGGCACGATCGTCGTGGCGGCCTCCACCCCGAACGACCGCCCGTGGAGCGACGGCGGCTCCTACGGATCGGGCTACGGACGATGCGTGGACCTGTACGCCCCCGGCCAGAAGGTGACCGCCGCCCTCTCCGGCGGCGGTACGGCCACGGTGGACGAAGGCGCGACGTCCTGGGCCGCGCCGCACGCGACCGGCGTGATCGCGCTGTACCTGTCGGCGCACCCCCACGCCACGGCCCGCGAGGTCCACGTCTGGCTCGACCGCACGGCCACCCGTGGTGTCCTGCACGGCGTCCGCTCCGACACTCCCAACCGGCTGCTCAACACCGGCGGCATCTGACCCGCCCCGGGCGGGCCGACGGACGGCCGGGGGCGGACGACCGGGAGGCATGAGCGTCGAACGTCATGTCCGGACCGGGTCACGTGCGCTCACCGGCCGGTCCTCACGCCCGGGCGGTGGGTGAAGGCGCTCCGGTAGGCGGCCGGGGACATGCCGATCTGGCGACTCAGGTGCTGGCCGGAGCGACCACGGTCTTCAACGCCGCCATGACGGCGTATCACACGTGGCCGGAGAGCATGCCGCCGTTGTTCGCCTCCATCCTCGCCGCGACCGAGCGGGCCGGTGCCGACTACGTGATGCTCGGCAACCACTACGGCTACCGGCGGACCACCGGGCCGGTCACCGAGCGCACCCCGATGACCCCGCACACCCGGAAGGGCCGGGTGAGGGCCGAGCTGTGGCGGCAAGCCGAACACGCCCACGACGAAGGACGGTTGCGCGTCACCGAGGTACGGGCCGGCCAGTACCTGGGTCCGGGTGCGGTATCGGCGTTCACGCTGCTGGTCGCGCCCCGGGTCCGCGACGGCGAACTGGCCCTGATCCACGGCAACCCCGATGCGGCACACTCGTTCTCGTACACCGAGGACGTCGCGGCGGCGCTGGTGGCGGTCATCGGCGACGAGCGGTCCTGGGGACGGGCCTGGCACGCCCCGGTCATCACCACGACCGTGCGCCGGGCCGCGACCGGTCTCGCCGAACTCCACGGAGCGCCCGAACCGCGGCTGGAGCCGCTCACCGAACGGGGCATGGCGCTGCTGTCCTTCGCCGATCCGCTGTGGCGGGAGTTCGCCGAGATGGGCCACACGTCCGAGCGTCCGTCGGGCGGTGTGTTCAGCGGGTGTCCCCAGGGAGACCGGCAAGGTGCGCAGGATGCGGGTCAGTTCGTCGCGGTCGGCCTCTCCTCCGGACCCGAGAGGACCGCGGACAGGCGGGCAGGCGGGCAGGCGCCGGAATGGTGGCGGTCCGCGCCCGGGGGATATCCCCACTCCGGACCTGGGGTGCGCCGGATCGTGTCCGCCCGGAGATCGAAACTAGCGTTCAGCCATGATGTCGCCCCTGCGAAAGCGCCTCGCCATGACACTCGTTGCCGCCGCACTGCTCACCGCGGAGACGGCCCCCGCCGTCGCCGGACCCGCCGGATCCGCTCATGCGGGACGGTTACGCCAGGACACCGAGGCGATCCACGCCCTCGGTGTCAGTGGCGTACAGGCCCGTGCGATCGCGTCCGACGGCCGGCAAGCGGTCGCCACCAGCGGTACCGCCGACCTGAGGACCGGCCGCCCGGTCTCTCCCGACGGCTACTTCCGCATGGCCAGCACGTCCAAGACGCTGGTCGCCGTCGTGGTCCTCCAGCTGGAGGCCGAGGGCAGGCTGTCCCTGGACGACACCGTCGACCACTGGCTGCCGGGAGTGGTCCGGGGCAACGGCAACGACGGCAGCCGGATCACCGTCCGCCAACTGCTCCAGCACACCAGCGGCATCCACGACGACCTGCCCGGATACACCACGCCGGAGGAGTACTACCAGCAGCGTCACGACGTCTACGGCGCCGACCAGCTGATCGCCCGCGCCATGGCCCACGCGCCGGACTTTCCGCCCGGCGGGGGCTGGGAGTACTCCAACACCGGCTACGTCCTGCTCGACATGATCATCCAACAGGCCACCGGGCTCCCCTCCCACCAGCAGGTCCAGGACCGCGTCCTGCGCCCTCTCGGCCTCGACCGGACCCGGTGGACGGGCACCTCACCCACCCTGCCGCCGCCGCACGCCCGGGCCTACCAGTTCTACGGTCCCGGCTCCCGGGTGGACGTCAGCGACCAGGTACCGGTGGACCACGAGAACCTTTCGTACGTCACGACCACACGGGACGAGAACGTCCTCCTCCGCGCACTGCTCGCGGGGCGCCTGCTGCCGGCCCGGCAGCTGGCCGAGATGAAGCGGACCGTCCCCGTGAGCGCGGAGGTCCAGCAGCTCTGGCCCGGTGGACGGTACGGGCTCGGTCTGGCCGAACGCCCCCTGAGCTGCGGCGGAACCTACTGGAGCCACGAGGGCGGGGACGGCGGCTACATCACTCTCAACGGCGTCACCGACGACGGCCGGCGAAGCGTCGTGGTCTCCATGTCCGAGGCACGCGGCGACACCCTGGAGCACGTGAAGGAGCAGGAGGACGCGGCCAGCGCCCTGGTCGACCACGCGCTGTGCGCCGGGGACCGCGGCACCCCGTGAACGGAGGCGTCGTCACCGTGACCGGTGAACCCGGCGCGCTGCCCGCCGAGGCCGTGGATCGGCGTCGCACGCATCGTCCCTGGTGACGTCGGCATCGGCATTGACATCGACAGGGCAATCAATTCCGGCCGTGATCTGTACCGATGGCTGATTCATGATGCATGGTGTGCGTGCGGGTTCTCTCCGCTCCCCCGGACGGAGAACCCCTTGCTGAGCTCCGCCGTCTGCTCGCGGAGACAGCGCCGCGCCTCCCGGCTCCCCACGGGAGGCCACGCGGCTGCCCGCTGTCCGCCCGTGCCGTACGGCAGGCCCCTCGCCGGGCCGGTGGCCCGACCGTGTCAACCGAGGTACTGCATGACCCGGGACCACGCGGTCGGTGTGCCGGACGCGGTGGGTGCGGGGCGCCGGTCCCGCAGCCGGCGCCAGACCGGCCGGGGGCAGCGGCCCTTGGGGCGGCCGTCGGTGAAGTCCTGGTAGGGCACCCTGAGCGGCTCGAGGCCGATCTCGACCCAGTGGTCCTTGCCCGAGGTGAAGTCCCAGCCGTCGTTGGGGATACGGATGTGGTCGTCGCGGTTGTCCTTGTTCTGGCTGGTGATCTTGAGGACTTCCGCGTGCTGGAGGCGGTTCCTCATGACCACGCAGTAGCGCTCCTTGCTGCCCTCGGCATCCCGGAACGGAACCACGGCGTGCCAGATCTCGCCCGGAGCCGGGCGTCGGTTTCCCGGCGTGAGGCCGCCGTTGTCCCACCAGCTCATCGCCAGCAGGCAGAGGTACGCGGCGAGACCGGCGGCACCGCACTGCGCCATGGCGCGGGAACTCCACTCGGGCGAGTCGAACCTGGCCGCGGCCCAGTGGGCGGCGCTCTGGCCGAGTACGAGCACCGCCACCGTGCGGACGAGGAAGACCCATCGGGCGCGGGGCCGGCGGCGGCCGGCGAACAGGGCCACACCCGCGGCGGCGACGACGGGGACGCCGTAGACGACCGCGTACTGGTCCGGTCCCTGCAGGTGCAGCGGTGGTTCCTGTGCCGCCATCAGGTCGGGCACGGTGACCGGTAACGCCAGGACGTAGCCGACGACGACCCACAGGTTCAACAGCAGATAGCCCTTGACGGCCATGCCCAGGCAGGACGTGTCGGTACGACGGGTCACCGGATCCCCTCTCCGTGTCGGACGTCGAATTATGCAGCCAGTCACGGCCGTGAGGGGTGGCGAAGTCCAAGTTCACCGGGCGTATCGAACTCGCCGACCGGCAAGCGACTTCGGGGAGACACGGCGATACCGATCATCGGAGCCACCGGGAAGGTCGGCCGTGAGCTCACCCGCGAACTCGACGCGAGAGAGGCGACGTCACGTCCCCTCGTCCGGGACCCCGCCCGCGCCGCAGGGCTGCCCGAGCGAGCCGGGCGAGCCGCGGGCGAACCAACGACGCTCGCTCCCGCCTTCGCCGAGGCCGTGCCCCGGCGGAGCACCCCGGACACTCGCCGACGCCGTCACGGAGGGCTTCGCCCTCATGCGCGTCGGCACCACCGGTCTCCGGACGGACCCCGGGGAACAGCTGCTCGACCGCAGGCCGCGGACTTTCGCCGACCGGTGCGCGCGCAACACCGAGGCGTTCGTACAGCCCGGGACCGCCTGAACCGACGGACGGCCACGCCCTCGGCGATGAGCCGCCGGCGGGAGGCGGCCGACGACCCGGCGACCGGGAGATCACCGAGCGCTCCCGAGCGGCCCACGCGGGTCCGTGAACGGGTCAGAGTGCCGGTTCGGGAAGCTCTCCGGGCTCGACCACGACGACCTCGACACGGGTGCAGCCGACCGCTTCCAGCGCCCGCCGACGCCGGGTGGCGGAGCGCTTGTCGTAGCGGCCGGCGGAAGCCTGGGGCGCACCGTCCGGGTCGGTCCACGTCAAGCTGTAGCGGCGTTCCCTGGTCGACATACAGCCATCCTCTCCGGCACCGCCGGTTCGTGCGGGCGCACCCCGGCCGGTCCATGGTCCACGGTCCGTTCGATGCAGCAGCTTCACACACCCGGGGCCGCACCGGAAGGATTGGCAGAAATCATTGCCTCACGGTGGGAACGGGAAGCCGCCCGGGCACCTGTCGGAAGGCGGCAACTGGGCGGTCGGCGCGGGCGAATCCCCAGCGAGCGGCGGCGGGCGCGACGATCGCCGTGTTCGAGATCACTTCCATGCAGTTCTTGATCCACATCGGCCCATCCCGGCCGTAATCGGCTGGAAACGGCCGGAACCGGCCGACCTCGCTCAACCGATCACCGCCCGTCGACGGGGCGCGAGGGTGTGGGGGTGCGGGGGTGTGGGACATGGCCGGACGACGCCACACCGCCGGTAATTCATTCCGGGGGCGCTTCGGGGATCTGGGTGGGGCCGTGACGGTCGAGGGCGTCTTCCAGTTCGGCGCGGATGTCCGGAGGGATCTCGCCGTCGCGTCCCCACACCAGGATCAGCTCGGCGACGTTGCGGAGCTTGATGTTGGTGTGCTGGGAGACGTCCTTCAGTACCGCCCAGCCCTGGTCCGGGGACACCCGGCCGAGAGCGACCACCATCCCGATGGCCTGGTCCACGACGGCGTGCGAGGTGACGGCCTCCTTCAGCTGCTGCACTTCCTCCTCGAGCTCGAGGACGCGGTCGCTCTCACCGTTCGATTCACTGGGTTCCGGTGCCATGAGGCCATCCTCCTGATTCGACCGGCTCGATGCCACCAAGCGCACCACGTCCGTGGCGGTCGGCCGCGAGCGCCCGAGGGCCCTTCCGGAGATGACGGACGGGCCGCCGACCGGCCCGGGCGCGCATGCTCGTCGATCTCCGATCGTTACGCCGAGCGACTCTAATGCGCTGGCAAAATCCGCTGGCTGTGGGCTTGAATGCGACTCGACGCGATCATTGCCGTGGACGCGTCCATGAAGAGATGAGGGTGGGAGCGAACGTGAAGTCGGTTCCGGGGCGCGTCCTGATGGGCATCGGCGTGACGGCGGTGCTCGCCGCGACGGCCGCGTGCGGCGGACAGGACACCGGAGGCAGCGGCAGTGACCCGAAGAAGCCCGCCGCCGAGGCGACGCCCACCGTCCAGGAGGAGCTGAAGCCCCTCACCGAGGCACAGCTGACGAAGGCCGTGATCACCAAGGCGGACGTCAAGGGCTACCGCGTCGGCGACACTCCCGACGACGAGATCCCGGAGGCGAGCGTGCCCGCGAAGCCCGCCGCCTGCCAGGCTCTGGCCGACATGTTCCTGCTGAGCACCGAGCCCGACGCCACGGCCCGCGTGTCCCGCTCGCTGACGAGCCTGAAGCCGACCGACGGCACGGTGCTGCGGGTCGGTCTGCTCGCGCACAAGGAATCGGACGCCAAGAAGGTGGTCGCGGATCTGCGCACCCAGAGCGGGACGTGCGATTCCTACGAGCACACCGACTACCAGTACACCGGGGTCAAACCCGCGAAGGCACCCGCTCTCGGTGATGAGGCGGTGTCGTACACGATGACCAGCGACATCGAGGGCACCGAGATCCCCGTGACCTACACGATCGTGCGCAGTGGTTCGACCCTGGCGGTCTTCTCCGCGATGAGCGCCCTGGGCGGAAAGGCCCCCGCGGTGCCCGCCGTCGTCGTCGAGGCGCAGGTCGCCAAGATCGAGAAGACCGTCTGAGGAACCGCCGGCTCCCGGCCCGGCATCCGCGCGGGACCCCGGGCGAGCGAGCGCCCGGCGGAAGGACCCGCGCCCCGCCGGGCGGGCCGGCCCCTTCGCGCGTGCGTGGCACGCCGTTCCGGCCGGCCCCTTGGGCAACATCCGGTACAACAAGGCCATTTCCGTTGAACTGGCCTCTAGAATCTGCCTGTTGACTCCCTCGTCCGTCCGCACATCCGCACGTCCGACGATCAAGGAGCACAGGATGCAGGATCGGCCCGAGGACGTCCCGGCGCAGCCCCAGGCGCAGACGCCACCTCCACCCGGCTCCACCTCTCCGCCCGCACCCGCGCACCAACCGCAGGCGCACCCCCAGCCTTTACCGTCCCCAAGACCCGAACCAGCGCCGGGTCCGGCACCCGCACCGGCACCGGCGAACAGTTACGGGCCTCCTCCCGTTCAGCCTCCGGCCCCGCAGTACGCGTACGGGCAGCCGCCGGGCTTTCCCTCCCCGCCCGGCGGCAAGGGCAGTGCCGGCCGGGCGGTGCTGTGGGCGGCGGTCGGCGCGGTGGCCGCCTCCGTGCTGTGGGCCGGAGGGATCCTCCTTCTCGGCCCGTTGAACGACGACCCGGATCTCGCGGGGTACCGCGCCAAGGCCAACCTCTGTTCCGTGGTCGACTACACCGCGCTGAGGACCGAGTACGCCGAGGAGGACAGCTCTCCCACGCACAACTCACTGAAGCACAAGGCGATCGACCAGAGTTACTGCAGCATCTCCCTGAAGACGTCCTCCAGTTCCTCCTACTCCGACGCGTACCTCTCGGTGGAGATGGACCTGCACAAGACGACCGACCCGTCCCCCGAGTTCACGGCCGTGTGGTCCGAGTACGGCCAGCGTTACGAGGACTACGAGGTGGAGGAGGTGTCCGGTTTCGGCGACGAGGCCTATCTCGTGACCGAGGACACCACGTCCGGCGCGGGAACCAGCGGCAGCCGGGCGGTGACCCTCGCGGTGCGCGACGGCTGGATGACCTACCAGATGAGCTGGAGCGCTTACACGTCCTCCTACGAGACGACCACTCCGCCCGAGATCAGTGAGGTCTCCCGCTGGGTGAAGAGCGACACCCGCTCGACACTGGAGAACCTCCGGTCCGACTGACCCGACGACGGCCCGGAGCCCGTCCGGCCGCACCGGTTCCGGACATGGAAGAAGCCCCTGGCCCGCACGACACGGGACAGGGGCTTCGCAGAGCGCCGGGCAGGCCTTGCACCTGCATTTCCCCGCAGGAAGCGGGGCGTCTTTCCTTGGACCACCAACGCAGCACCGACCGGCGTTCCCCGCCGACCAGCTCAAGATCAATCATAGCGCACGGTCCGACGGCCGCGGCACACCGCCGGGAAACGCCCGGCCGGGCGCGATGAACCCGGTCACGGCCGGATCCCGGTGCCACGATCGGCTTCATGTTGGCAGGGCTGGCGTTGGCGGTCGCCGCTTGCGTCTACCTCGTACTCGGTATCGCGTGGTCACTGCGTGCCCGCGGCGATCGCAGGAGCGCCGCGCACCCGGCCCTGACCGTCCTCGGCGACCACCGGCGTGACCGGCCGCGCCAGAGCGTCCTCCACAAGGAGCAGTGGGAGAAGGAGCGCGAACGCCGGGTGGACGTGGACGCCCCGGGAACTTTCCAGGCCGTCGACGGCAGGAAGGACCGCCACCCCGGCCCACGGAGGGTCAGAGGCTCCTCCACCCCCGTGCCTCCCGGGCCAGGTGTTCCCATACGGCCGCCAGCGCCGGGCTCGCCGACGTGTCGCGGCGGGACGCGAGGTACAGGGTGTTCAACGGCTCGACCTCGGGCCGGTGCATCTGCACCACATGGCCTGCGGCCAGTGCCGGAGCGACGAGGTAGCGGGGCAGTACGGAGATGCCCATGCCGGACACCACCGCGGCCAGCACGGCGCGCAGGTCCGGGACGACGACCGCGACCTGATTGGGTGGCCGCCGCCCGAACTCGCTGCGCCAGTAACGCCGGATGATCGGGAGGTCGGCCGCGTAGGCCACCAGCGGCATGTGGGACAGCGCGGCGACCGGGTCCTCGGCCAGCCGCTCCTGGTCGACGGTGTGCGCCAGCGCGGGTGGCCCCACCAGCAGGAACTCCTCGTCCACCAGCGGTGTCACCGACAGTTCCTTCCGCTGGGGGCGGACCGCGGAGATCACCAGGTCGAGCCTTGCCGCCGCCAGCGCCGTCAGCAGCTCCTCGGCCAGGCCCAGCGTCACCCGGATCCGGAGGCCCCGGGCCGAGAGCGGCGCCAGGGCGGGAATCACCTGGAGGGACATCAGCTCGGCCGCTCCGCCGAGGCGGACCGTGCCCTGCAGCATGCGCTCCTCCCCCGAGGGGACCAGCGCGGTGCGCAGCCCGTCGACGTGCAGGCCGACCCGGGCGGCCAGCGCCGCCGCCCGGGGTGTCGGCTGGGCGCCCTTGCTGGACCGGACGAACAGCGGCTCGCCCAGTTGCTCCTCGAGGCGGGCCAGCTGACCCGTGACGGCCGGCTGGCTCACCCCCAGCCGCGCGGCCGCCGCGGACAGCGAGCCGGTGCGGTAGATCTCGAGGAACGTCGCCAGTAGGTCCAGGCCTGGCAAGGGCATCTCCGTCCATCACTGAGCTTATGGTCCGCTCCGGTCGATCAAATCCTAGTGATGGAGTCGGCGGTCCGGGCACGACCGTCGATCCTGCCGGGCCGTGCCGTGCGTCCGCAGGGGACGGAGCGCCCAGATCCATAACTCTTCTTATGGGATGAAAAAGCGGCAGGGCATTTCCGTGATGAATCCTGGAGTTGTCCCGAGCACCGCGGCACCACGGTCCGCGGGTGACGGGCACCACCTTTCGAAGTCGTCCCACAGATAAGAGCAGGCATTCCGATGTCGAAGATCCTGATGATCGTCTCAGCCGCAGACAGCTTGGTCCTGGCCGACGGGTCCACCCACCCGACCGGTTTCTGGGCGGAAGAGGTCGCCGCCTCCCACAAGGTGCTGCGCGCCGCCGGAGCACAGGTGGACATCGCCACTCCCGGGGCCGTCCGCCCGACGGTCGACGCCCTCAGCCTCGACGCCCGCGGCGGTGTGTCCGAGAGCGACGCCGAGGAGTTCCGCGCCTACCTCGACAGCCTCGACGACCAGCTCTCCAGCCCGCTGCCGCTGGCGGAGGTGCGCCTGGGCGACTACGACGCGCTCTACATCCCCGGCGGTCACGCGCCGATGGCCGACCTCGCTCACGACACCGGTCTCGGACGGCTCCTCAACGAGGCCGACGCCCAGGGCACGGTCGTCGCCGCGCTGTGCCACGGCGTCGCCGCCCTGCTCAGCGCCACGACTGGGGACGGCGGCTTCACCTTCGCGGGCCGCGCCCTCACCGCCTTCGCCGACGAGGAGGAGCGCCAGGGAGGCCTGGGCGAGAACACCCCCTTCTTCCTGGAGAGCCTGCTGCGCGAGCGCGGTGCCACGGTCGAGACCGGGGCGCCGTGGAGCAACACGGTCGTCGTGGACGGCAACCTGATCACCGGACAGAACCCCCAGTCCAGCACCGCCACGGCAGAGGCCACTCTGAAGGCACTGGCCGACCGCTGAGTCGTACCGGGCGGGAAGACCGCCGCGGAGAGCACGTCACGCCTCCGCGGCGGTCCTCCCGCCCGTCGGCGGCCCCTGACGCTCGGGGCCGCCTCTTCTCGTGATCAGGCCACGAGGCACGCCGCACCCCAGAGTTGAACATGTTCAAAAATCAGGGTTACGCTGCTGCCGAGCGAAGCCGAGGGGGGTTCGATGAAGGTAGTGCTGCCCGGGGGAACCGGACAGGTGGGCGCGATCCTCGACCGCGCGCTGACGGCGGCCGGACACGACGTCATGGTGCTGACCCGGCGTCCCGTGCGGGCGCACCACATCGGATGGGACGGTGCCACGCTCGGCCCCTGGGCCGAGGCGATCGACGGCTGCGACGTCGTGGTCAACCTGGCCGGACGCAGCGTCTCGTGCCGGTACACCGCCGAGAACCTGCGGGCCATGATGGACTCCCGGGTGGATTCGGCCCTGGTCGTCGGCGAGGCGATCGCCGCCGCCGCGCGCCCGCCGCGCGTCTGGCTGCAGATGAGTACGGCGACGGTCTACGCCCACCGCTTCGACGCGGCGCACGACGAGACGACCGGGGTGATCGGCGGCTCGGAGGCCGGCGTGCCGGACTACTGGGCGTACAGCGTCGAGATCGCGAAGAACTGGGAGCGGGCCCAGGCCGAGGCGCCGACTCCCGCGACCCGCAAGGTGGCGCTGCGCTCGGCGATGGTCATGAGCCCGGACCGGGGCGGCGTGTTCGACGTGCTGTCGTGGCTCGCGCGGCTCGGGCTGGGCGGTCCGGTGGCCGGCGGGGCGCAGTACGTCTCCTGGATCCACGACGAGGACTTCGTGCGGGCGGTGGAGTTCCTGATCGCCCGGGACGACATCGAGGGGGCGGTGAACCTCGCCGCGCCCGGCCCTCTTCCCCAGCGCGCCTTCATGCGGGCGTTGCGGGCGGCCTGGCGTGTCCCGGTGGGCCTGCCGGCGACACGCCGGATGGCCGAACTGGGGGCGTTCGTGCTGCGCTCGGACACGGAGCTGCTGCTCAAGAGCCGCCGCGTGGTACCGGGTCGGCTGCGCGCGGCCGGGTTCACCTTCACGCACCCCGAGTGGGAAGGGGCCGCCACGTCCCTCGTGCGGCGGGCCAGGGCGGCTCGTACGGTAGCCGGGCGGACCCGGGAACCGCGGCGGACCGCGTAGCCGACCGACCGCGGCACGGCGCGGGCGCGCGGGCCGCCGACGGCCTCAGGGCGCCTCGAGGACCCGCATGAACTGTTCCGCGAGCGCGGTGGTGTCGATGCCGTCCACGTCGCGTCCGGACAGGACGTGGAAGAAGGCGGGACCGATCAGGAGGGCGGTCGCCTGTTCGGACGACAGGGCGGTGCCGCAGGCGGCACGAGCCGCGTCCACCACGTCGGCGGCGCTCTCCCCGAGGATGTCGCGGGAGGCGAGCAGGGCGGCGACATCCGGGTCGTGCTGGGCCTCTCCCATGAGGGCTCGGTAAGCCGCCCCGGCGTGGGAACGCGCCAAGAAGGCGACCAGGGCGCCGAGATAGGCCTCGACGTCCTTGCGGGGGTCGTCGCTGCGGGGCACCGACAGTTCCTTCCGGGCGTCCAGGACGCTCGCTTCGTACAGGACCTCCGCCTTGCTGGACCACCAGCGGTACACGGTCTGCCGGCCCACACCGGCCCGTTCCGCGATGCCCTTCATCGTCAGCTCCGCGTAGCCGACCTCGACCAGCAGGTCGTCGACCGCGTGCAGCACGGCGGCCCGCGCGCTCTCGCTGCGGGGCCGTCCGCGACCGTGTCCGTCCACCATGTCGCCACTATAAACGAGGCACCGTGTACCGCATGTGCTACTTTTACGGTGCACGGTGTCTCGGAAATGCTGTGACAGCCTCCGCGCGCCTCCTCCGTGCTTCGTGTACCGCCCCCTGTGAAGGAACGAGAGCGATGACTGTCACGCTGGAAAGGCCCGCGCGTCCTGCGCAGAGGTCAGGCCTGGTACTCGCCTGCACGAGCGTGTGCACCGCCCTGGTCGTCGGGTTCGTCGCGGCGATCAACCTGGCCGTGCCGAAACTGGCGGCGAGCTCCCTGCATCCGACCTCGTCGGAGCTGCTGTGGATCGTCGACGCCTACGTGGTGATGTTCGCCTGCCTGGTCATCCCCGCCGGCGCGGTCGGTGACAAGCTCGGCCGCAAGGGGACCCTCCTGACGGGGCTCGGCATATTCGCGGCCGGAGCGGTCGTGTCGGCCGTCGCGCCGAACGTGGCGGTCATGCTGGCCGGCCGTGCCGTCACCGGCCTCGGCGCCGCGTGCGTCCTGCCCAACTGTGTCGGCGTTCTGCTGCACGCCACCGCCCCCGAGCGCCGGACGCACGCCCTGGCGGTCTGGGCGGCGGCCACCGGCATCGGCGGTGTCGTCGGCAACGTCGGGGGCGGCGCCGTCCTGACCGGGGGGTCGTGGCGGTCCCTGTTCGTGGCGGTCGCGGTCGTCGCGGTCGGCTGTCTGGTGTGGGCGGCGCGATCGGCGCCGCGCAGCGCCCGCCACGAACGCACCCTGGACGTCCCCGGCACCCTGCTGTTCGTGGCCGCCGTGGTGGCCCTGCTGACCGGCATCATCGAGGGGCCCGGACAGGGCTGGGGCAGCACCGTGGTGCTCACGGCCTTCGCCTGCGGCATCCTGCTGGGCGTGTGCTGGGTGCTCGTCGAACTGCGCGTCGCGCACCCGATGCTCGATCCCCGGGTGTTCCGCAGCCCGGCGCTCGGCAGCGCCGGGCTCGGCATGGCCATCACGTTCTTCGGCAGCTTCGGCCTCTTCTACGTCAACGCCTCGTTGCTGCAGTACGGCCGCGGGTTCTCCGTCCTGCAGACGGGGCTCGGCATCGTCCCGCTGACCGTCCCGCTCCTGGTCGGCACCCCCTGGGTTCCCGGACTCGTCCGTCGCGCCGGGGTCCCCGCGACGCTCGCCGCGGCCTTCGGTCTCACCGGCGCCGGCCTGCTGTGGCTCTCGTACGCCTCGAACGCGGCCTACCCCGTCTACGCGGCCGGGCTGGTCGTCGTCGGACTCGGCATCATGCTGGCCGCACCGTGCCTGACCGCGCAGATCGCCTCGGCCCTCCCGGTGGAGCGGGCGGGAATCGCCGGAGGCCTGCAGTCGGCGACCCGCGAACTGGGCAGCGCCCTGGGCGTGGCTGTCGTGGGCACCGTTCTCACGGCCGGCTTCACCCGGCACCTTCCCGCCGCACTCGGTGAGCACTCGCCCGCGCCGCGCACCGTGAGGGAAGCGCTCACGCTCGCGCCCTCGGACCGCGCCGCCGTCACCGAAGCGTTCACCCATGGAGCCGACACCGCGCTGCGCGCGGCCGCTCTCGTCGTCCTCGTCGGCGGGGCCCTCGTCGTCGCGGGTTCCCGGTACGCCGCCGGGGCGGCCCGGCGCTAGGCGGCAGGGCTCCTCCCCGCAGACTCCCCCGTACGCGGCGCGAAGTGCCGTGGCCAGGGGACTTCCGACCGGCTTCGTCAAAACCACACTCCCCCTCCCGGGGGCGAAGGAGGCAACGTTCATGCGTGCGTTCATCACCGGAGCAACCGGCTGGATCGGATCCGCCGTCGTCGACGAACTCCTGTCGACCGGCCACCAGGTCATCGGCCTCGCACGGTCCGAAGACGCCGAGCGGGTCCTGACGGCCAAGGGCGCCGCGGCGCTCCGCGGTGACCTGGACGACCTCGATGCCCTGCGGCGAGGCGCCGCCCGGGCCGACGCGGTCGTCCACCTGGCCAACAAGCACGACTGGGGCGACCAGGCCGGGTCGAACCACACCGAACACGCCGCGGTCGAGGCCCTCGGCGATGCCCTGGCGGGCACCGGCCGTCCGTTCATGGTCGCCGCCGCGCTGTCGGGTCTGGTCGAGGGCCGGCCGGCCACGGAGGCCGACGCCTCGCCCGCCTTCGGCCCGGATTCCAACCGTGGCGGCGGCGAGAACCTCGCCCTGGACTACGTCGCGAAGGGCGTACGGACGGTGATCATGCGATTCGCGCCGAGCGTTCACGGCCGCCGCGACTGGGGCTTCGTCAACTTCCTCACGGCCGCCGCCCGTGAGCGGGGTGTCTCCGGATACGTCGGTGACGGTTCCGCGGCCTGGTCCGCCGTGCACCGCACCGACACGGCCCGCCTCGTCCGTCTCGGCATGGAGCGGGCACCCGCCGGCACGCGTCTGCACGCCGTCGCCGAGGAGGCCGTCACGACCAGGGAGATCGCCGAAGCGATCGGACGCAGTCTCGCACTGCCGGTCGTCTCCGTCGCGGCCGAGAACGCCGGGGCCCACTTCGGCTTCGTCGGCGGCTTCTTCGCCTCGACCATGACCGCCACCAGCGACGCCACCAGGCGGCTCCTGTCCTGGGAGCCCAGCGGGCCCACCCTGATCGAGGACATCGACACGGGCGCCTACGCGATGGTCTGACGCACCGGCGAGGCCGCCCCACGGGCGGTCAGCCGAGGTAGTCCGCGCGTCCCTCGTCGTCGAGCTCGAAAGCGCCCTCGGGGATGACGCAGAACTCATTGCCCTCGGGGTCCGCCATCACCAGGAACCCCCCTTCGTCGTACTGCTCCAGCCTGCGCCCGCCGAGCTTCTCCACCCGTTGCTGCTCGGCCGCGGGGTCGGGTGAGGTGACGTCGAAGTGCATGCGGTTCTTGCCCGACTTGGGTTCATCGGTCCGCTGGAAACCCAGGCCGAGACCGTTCTCCCGCCGGAGCCATACGTACGGCCCCATGCGGCCCACGACCGGTCTGCCGAGCAGCTCGGACCAGAACACGGCGAGCCGCTCGGGGTCGACGGCATCGACGATGAGTGCGTTGACCCGCAGGGGAGGGTTCGACATGCGCCCGATCCTCTCAGAGACGCTTCTTCGGGGACCGGCCCCGTCGCGAACGGCGTCCGGTGGACCTGCCCGGCCGTGCCGAACGGCGCTCCCGCGGTCGCCGGTCGGGCCGGCGTTCGATTTCGGCCGGTGATCCGTTACGCTGCGGGCCGTCGATCACGAAGGAAGACATGTTCAGACGACTTGTGGCGGCCGCCGTGACGGCGGTCCTGATAGCCGGGCTCGGCGCGTGCGGCAGCGGAGACGAGGGCTCGGACTACTCGGTCGACGTCGGTCAGGACAGCGGGAGTGCTGCCGGAAAGTCCCGGCCGGACACGGCCGCCACCATGGACGCGGGCGTCTTCGGCCTCCGGGACGAGGTACGCCATCGCACCGCCAGGACCGCCCGGGCCACACGGCCGCACATGACGAAGAAGTGCACCACGGCCACACGGCGGGTCAAGCACACGACGAGCAGCGGCTCGGGGACCAAGCGGCGTACCCGCACCTGGTACTCCACCGAGCACTCCAGGAGCTGCAAGCAGGTCCGCAAGGGGACCGAGACCTACACGCGCGTCGTCCGGCCGGAACGGTGGTGCGTCAGCCTGGACGACGTCGGCGGCGACACGAAGCGGGACGACGTCTGGTACCAGGTCGACGAAACGACCTACTCCGCGGCCGTCGGCACGGACGAGCACACCCGCATGGACTTCACCCCCACGGGCAGCGGCTGCTGACCCCGGCGAAGGGCAGTCTCGGAACGGTCGGGAAAGTCGGGCAGGGAAAGGTGGGGGCGCGTGGACCGGAGTGAGGACGAGATCCTGGTCGAAGAGCTTGCCGCTCTGGGTGCCGTGAGCGGGGGCAGTGGTCACCTGACCCGGCTGGTGGCCAGGCGGATGAGGAAGAACGTCCATGAGATCGACCTCGTCGTCCCCCTGCCGTTCGAGGGTGCTGTCGAGCGTGTCGTCGATGTGCTCGCCGGAGCCGGACGAGCGACGGGACCCCTGCGCTTCGGGCCGGGCACGGACCAGGAGACGATCCGTGCCGTCGTCGGCGGCGGGGCCGGGGGGTTGAATCCCGTGGTGGTCACCGTGCTGGTGACCAGGGGCGGCGTGGACGGTTCGGAGGTCAGGCTTCGTGCCGCCGCCAAGGAAGGTCTGATCAAGCAGCGGGCGGGCGAGAGGACCGCCGTCCGCCTCGCCGCTCTGCTGAGCGGGTGAGGCGGCGACGGCCCGCGCGGACCCGGCTCGGCCGGTGACGGCGCGTTCGCCTCGGACCGACGTCACCAGCGGGTGACGGTGACCCCGCCGAGCAGGCCCCAGGCGTCGACGCGAACCGTCGGGCCGCCCGGTTCGGCCGGGCCGTCGTCCTTGACCCCGCCGAGGCGGATGCCGTGCACCTCCACGACGACATCGGGGCGGACCTTGAGGCTGACACCGCCGATCAGACTCAGTTTGGTGATGCGCAGTTCCGCGCCGTCGGGGATCTCGACGCCGGTGAGGTCGATGTCGGCCCCTCCGACGAGCGACACGGTGAGCGTGCGCTCGTGCAGCGTCTCGCCCTCCAGACGGTGACCGCCCATCAGGCTCACCTTGACGTCGGTCTTCTGCTGCTCGGTCCCGTCCGTTTTCTTCATGGGAAGAAGGTAGGACCGGGGCGTCCCGCTCCCCCAGTGCCTGGTGTACGCCCTTTCACATGACAGGTGTCATGGAGCGCCGCACCGTACTCCTGATGGAGTCCGGTGCGGGACGCGGGGTCATGTGACGCGGGGTCATGTGGGGTCGCGGTCGAACTGCGCCTTCGACCAGCGGTGTCCGAGGACGCTCAGGCCCAGGCACCAGGCCAGGGCGATCCACCAGTTGTCGCCGATCTCCGTGCCCAGGAGGAGTCCGCGCAGGGTTTCGATGGCGGGGGTGAAGGGCTGGTACCGGGCGATCGGCTGGAACCAGCCGGGCATGGAGTGCAGGGGGACGAAGGCGCTGGAGATGAGGGGCAGCAGGATCAGCGGCATGGCGTTGTTGCTGGCCGCCTCGGCGTTGGGGCTGCCCATCCCCATGCCGACCGCGATCCAGGTGACGGCCAGGGCGAACAGGACGAGCAGCCCGAAGGCCGCCAGCCATTCCACGACGGTGGCGTCGGTGGAGCGGAATCCCATGGCGACGCCGACGGCGCCGACCAGGACGACGCTGATGACCGCCTGCAGCACACTGCCGACGACGTGCCCGAACAGGACGGAGCCGCGGTGGATGGCCATCGTGCGGAAGCGGGCGATGATGCCCTCGTTCATGTCGGTGGCGACGGAGACGGCGGTGCCGACGACGGTGGAGCCGATGGTCATCAGCAGGATGCCGGGGACGATGTAGGCGATGTACGCGGAGCGGCCCGCGCCGCCGCTCATGGTGTCGCCGAAGATGTAGACGAACAGCAGCAGGAGCATCACGGGGGTGAGCAGCAGGTTCAACGTGAGCGAGGGATAGCGGCGGGCGTGCAGGAGGTTGCGGCGCAGCATCGTGGACGAGTCGCGCACGGCGAGGGAGAAGGAGCTCATCGGACAGCCTCCTCGGGCTGGTTCGGCTGGTTCGACTTGCCCGACTGCTTCGGTACGGTGCCGCCGGTCAGGGCGAAGAAGACGTCGTCGAGGTCGGGGGTGTGCACGGTCAGTTCGTCGGCCTCGACGCCGGCCGCGTCCAGGCGGTCGAGGACGGCGCGCAGTTCGCGCTGGCTGCCGTCGCTGGGCAGGTGCAGAGTGAGGGCTTCGTCGTCGCGGGAGGCCTCGCCCAGCGAGGCGGCGGCGGAGCGGTAGGCGGCCGGGTCGGTGAAGCGCAGGCGGACGTGTCCGCCGGGGACGATCCGTTTGAGTTCCTCCGCGGTGCCCTCGGCGGCGATCCTGCCGTCGGTGAGGACGGCGATGCGGTCGGCGAGTTCGTCGGCCTCCTCCAGGTACTGGGTGGTGAGGAAGACCGTGGTACCGCCGGTGACCAGTTCGCGGATGATCTGCCACATGTTGTGGCGGGAGCGCGGGTCCAGACCGGTGGTCGGCTCGTCGAGGAAGATGATCCGCGGGCTGCCGACCAGGGTCATGGCGATGTCCAGACGGCGTTTCATGCCGCCGGAGTAGGTGGAGGCGGGCTTGCGGGCGGCCTCGGTGAGGTCGAAGCGCTCCAGGAGTTCGGCGGTGACGCGTCGGCCCTCGGACCGGGAGAGATGGTGCAGGTCCGCCATGAGGAGCATGTTCTCCTGGCCGGTGATCAGGCCGTCGACGGCGGAGAACTGGCCGGTGACGCCGATCGCGGCGCGTGCGGCCTGCGCCCCGGTGGCCAGGTCGTGGCCGCCGACGCGGATCGGGCCGGAACCGGGGTCCGGGGAGACGAGCGTGGAGAGGATCTTGACGACGGTGGTCTTGCCGGCGCCGTTCGGGCCGAGCAGGGAGAAGACCGTCGCCTCGGGGACGGTCAGGTCGATGCCGTCGAGGACGGTCTTGTCGCCGTAGGACTTGCGCAGGCCGTGTGCGGCGATGGCCGGGGCGGTCATGGGGTGCTCCTTCTGGAAGCTGCGGGTCACAGGCTGCGGGCGGTGACGTCTCCGTGGGCGGTGGTCGCGCGGATGGTCAGGCCGGGGACGGCGTCGGCGTTCTTGAGCGTGTTGCTGATCCGGCCGTGGGTGGTGCCGGCGTCCAGGGCGGCGGAGACCCCCGGGGCGGCACCGACGGTGATGTCGCCCATCCGGGTGCTCAGCGCGAGCGTGCCGTGCGCGGCCTCGGTGATGTTCAGGTCGCCCTTCTGCGTGCTGATCTCGGCGGGGCCGTTCAGGCGGCCGACCGTGATGTCGGCGTCGAGGCCGGTGAGGCGGACGCTGTCGGCCTCGTCGAGCTTGACCGAGCGGTGGCCGCCCTCGAAGGCGACGTCACCGAGCCGTCCCACGCCCCGGAACTCGGCGGCGGCCGCCTTCGCCTCGACGCGGGAGCCGGCCGGCAGCCGCACGGTCACCTCGACGGACCCGGACGGGCCGAGGATCCGGTTCCTCACCGCCGGGGCCTCGACGCGCAGGACGCCGTCGGCGTAGGCGACTTGGACCTGTCCGGCCGCCTTCACGTCGCGGTTCCTGGAGCGGTCGGCGGGCAGGACCTCGACGGTGGTGTCGGTGCGGTCGGCGGCGATGAACCGGATGCGTCCCGCGGGGATGTCGAGGACGGCCGAGACGGGGGCGGGGGTGTCGAACTTCTGCATCGTGCTCTCCTTCTCCGAGATCGCGCGCCCTGTCGGCCCGCTTCTTTCCAACAACAGAAACGCTACGTTGCATTCACAGATCCGGCAACGCATCTGCGGTACCAAGTCCCCATCTCTGCAGGTAGATACTCAAATTTTGTTGCAACGGTCCTGCGATTAACGCAACGGATCCCCCTGAGGGTCGTTGCAATGGGCGAAGATGAACGCTATGACCGGAGGCGAGGCGGGAGCGCCACCCCCGGGTCGGAGGGCGCCGCGCCACGGGCGCCGACGGGAGCGGGTCGGACGCGCTTCCGGCGCCCGGCACGGCATACGGGCTGCTCCGTACGACGGGTTGCTCCGTACGGATGAAGCCGGTGGCCTTGCCGGTGGTCGCGCGCGACCACCGCGGGCCGGGTCGGCATCGTTGCCCCCGCCCGATCGACCGACGTCCTGGAGGACTCCTCATGCCCGGTACAGACTTCAGCACCGGATCGCCCAACTGGCTCGACCTCGGCAGCCCCGACACCGAAGCTGCCGCCGCGTTCTACGGCGCCGTCTTCGGCTGGCAGTTCGCCTCCGCCGGACCGGAAGCGGGCGGGTACGGGTTCTTCCAGGTCGACGGGAAGACCGTCGCCGCGCTCGGGCCGCTCACCCAGGAAGGGGCGAAGTCCGCCTGGATGATCCACTTCAAGGCCGACGACATCCGGGCCACCGTCTCGGCCGTCACGGTCGGCGGCGGCACCGTGCGGGTGGAGCCCATGGACGTCATGGGCGAGGGCCATCTGGCCCAGGTCACCGACCCTCAGGGCGCCGAGTTCGCGCTCTGGCAGCCCGGGAGGACCACCGGACTGGAACTCACCTCCGCCCCGAACACGCTGCTCTGGGCGGAGCTGCACGTACCCGACCCCCTCGCCGCCATCGCCTTCTACCAGGGCCTCTTCGGCTGGCGCAGCCAGGACGTGCAGGCGCCCGGCATGACGTACCGGGTCTTGAGCACCAAGGACGGCGACCAGCGGGAGGCCGCCTTCGGCGGAGTCGCGCCGACGGGCGACGGCGCGACCGAACAGCCCCGCTGGGTGCCCTACTTCAACGTGGAGGACGCCGATGCCACGGCCGCGTCCGCCACGGCGAACGGCGGATCCGTTCTGATGCCGGCGGCAGACGTGCCGGAGGTCGGCCGGATCGCCTGGCTCACGGACCCTTTCGGCGCGGCGTTCGCACTGCTGAAGCCCGACCCGCGGATGTGACGCTCCGGCCGGGGCCCGCGCGGCCGAGCGGTCAGGCGGCGCGGCAGAGCGCCGCCCGACCGGCCGGTGGCGTGGCGCGGACCGCGGGCACGGGGCAGGCGGTGCGGGCGGCGGCCGCGTCCTGCGCGCGGTCACCGTGGACAGTGACCACGTCCTGCGCGTGGTCGCGGTCGACGGTGGCCACGCCCGGCTTGTGGTTGCGCGCGAAGACGACGAGACGCAGGGCCACGAACCGCGCGACACCGGCGAGCGCGGAGGCGGACAGATAGACGGTCTGCTCGAGCACCGCACCGGGCGCCGCCACCAGTTGGTGCAGGACGAGCATCGCCCCGCAGGTCGCCGCATAGGTGGCAACGGCGGATCCGGCCGACTGCGCGTGCTGGCGCCAGGTCGCGTGCCCGCCGACGCCGAAGGTGAAGCGGGCGTGCAGTTCGGTGGCGAGGAGGGTGGAGGCCGCGGTGATCAGGGCGTTGGCCAGCCCCCAGGGGATCCAGGAGGCGAGGGCCGCCACGGCGAGACTGGAGGCGAGCCCCACTCCCCCGCCGCAGAGCACGAAGCGGGCGAAGGCGCCGAGGGCACCGGGCGCGGCGTTCCGCCGCCGGTTCCGTGCCGTTCTCATGATCCCCACCCCTTTGGTCGCCCGTTCGGTCCGCTCGCTTCCCGGAACGCGCGCCTCTCGTACCGCAAGACCCCGCCCCATCGTTTCTCGCACCGGAAACGCTACGTTGCGTTCCATTCGGCGGCAACTTATTTATTGCACCAAACTTGAACTCTTGCAGGTGAGTTGACGGAAAACGTTGCAACAACCCTGACGGCAACGCAACGCAAAACGTCTCAGTCATTGCAATGAGCGAGAAGTGAACGCTATAGTGCGGGAGATCAAGGACCGCCGCGAAGGACCACCGAGGAGGCCGCGATGCCGGGAGGCAGGCTCACCCAGCAGGAACGCCAGCAGATCGCGCTGGGACTGACCGACAGCCTCCCCTACGCCGAGATCGCCCGAAGCCTCGGCCGTCCCACCTCGACGGTCACACGTGAGGTGATGCGCAACGGCGGCCCCACCGCCTACCGCGCCAACCTGGCCCACCGCGCCACCGAGCGCCGCGCCCACCGGCGCAGGACCGCCCCCTCCCGCGGACCGGAGTCGGCCCCCCAGCCGCACGGACGCGACGCCGAAGCCGTGGCCGAGTACGAGGAGACGTTCACCACCGTCCTCATGGCCTCGGGCATGTCCAGGATCCCGGCCCGGGTGCTGACCTGCCTGTTCACCTCCGACACGGGCAGCCTCACCGCCTCCCAGCTCGCCCAGCGGCTCCAGGTCAGTCCGGCGTCCATCTCCAAGGCCATCACGTTCCTGGAGAGCCAGAGCCTCGTCCGCCGGGAACGCGGCGAGGGCCGCCGCGACCGCTACATCGTCGACAACGACCTCTTCTACCAGGCGACGATCGCCAGCGCCCGGGCCAACGACGAGGTCGTTAGGACCGCCCGCCAGGGCGTCGCCGTCCTCGGCCGCGGCACCCCCGCCGCAAGCCGCCTGGAGAACGTCGCCCGTTTCCTCGACTTCATCAGCGAGAGCATCGTCCGCGCCGCCGAGCAGGCCCGCGAAGTCCTCCACGCCGGCCCCGGAACAGCCCCGGAGGGCACCTCCCGGGTCGGCCCTGACGACGATTGACGACCAGGGCGCCACCGCACGCCCCCGTCTCACCGGTCCTCACGAGCCGCGGCCCGCGCCGCGGCTCGTCCTCGTCGTCCACACGCATCCGATACACGCATCCGATCCGGGTACCCGGGGGGCCTCTTCGACGAGCGAGGTGATGAAAGTGGCACCGACTCCACACCGGTCGGATCTGGACGGGCTCTCCGCACTGGTCACGGGTGGGTCCAGAGGACTGGGGCTGCTGCTGTCCGCACGGCTGGCCCGGCGCGGATGCCGGGTCACGATGGCGGCTCGCGACGAGGACGAGCTGCGGCGCGGTGCCGAATGGGTCGAGGAGAGGACCGGCGCGGCCGTCTCCACCGCCGTGTGTGACGTCCGTGACCGGCACGCGGTGGAATCGACGGTCCGCCGGGCGGACGACCGGCACGGCGGGCTGGACATCGTCGTCGCCAACGCGGGTGTCATCCAGGTGGCCCCCGTGGCGTCGCTCGACAGCGGAGCCTTCGAGGACGCGATGGCCACCATTTTCGGCGGCACCGTGAACACCGCCATGGCGGCGCTCCCCCGTCTGCGCGCCAGCGGGGCCGGGGGCCGGCTGTGCCTCATCGGTTCCATCGGCGGGCTGCTCGCCGTTCCGCACCTGCTGCCCTACTCGTGCGCCAAGGCCGCCGTCGCGGCGCTGGGCGAGGGGATACGGGCCGAGACGGCCGGCGGCAACCTCAGCGTGACAACGGTCCATCCCGGGCTGATGCGCACCGGCTCGCACCTTCAGGCCGAGTTCGGCGGACAGTCCTCCAAGGAGTTCGCCTGGTTCTCCGCGCTCTCGGGGACGCCCGTCATCTCGATGGACGCCGATCGCGCGGCGGAGCGCGTCGTGCGGGCCCTGGAGAAGCGCAGGACCCGGCTGGTCCTCACTCCCGCGGCACGTGCCGCCTCGCTGGCACACGGTGTGGCGCCGGCCACGGTCACCCGGCTCAGCGGGCTCGTCGCCCGGCTCCTGCCCCCGCCGCCGACGGGGGACGGTGCCGTCGGCCGAGCGGGGGACGGCATCGAGCAGGGCCACGGCGTCGACCGCGACGCCTCCACGTGGACGGAGAAGGTCCGCAGGCTGGGCAGCAGCCTCAACGACCGGGCGGCACACCGCTACAACCAGCGGATTCCGGGCCCGCCGACCAGCGCCTGACCCACCGTTGACGGCCGGTCGCGGCTGTTCGCCGCCGGAGACCCGCCGCCGGGCACCCCGGGCCGGGGTGTCGTATCACCGGCGCGGGGAACCCAGGCCGGTGTCACCGACCGGAAGGATCTGCCGCCGTGATCGTCGTCGCCGCATCATTGCTGCCCGGGCTGGGTCTTCTGCTCTACGGGATGGACCGCGTCGAGGACTGGCTCCGGAACGGCCCCTCGACAGCGCGCCACGCCCGCGGGCGTCATCTGCGGCTGGTCCACGGCACGGGCCGGCCCCAGGGCCCGGCCGGCCGGGCGCCGCAGCACTTCGACGCCGCCTGATCACCACCCGCCCCCGGCGCCCGGACATCCGGACCGGGGTCGGCACGACGGGGCGCCGGGACGGTCGACGATGAGACATCCCAGGGGGCCGCGAAGCCAAGAGGGTCCGCGGGTCTTGATCACTGCCGGGCCTGCTGATCGGCTGGTCGGCATGACCGATCTCGGACCCGTCACCTGGCCGCCCGCACCGATCAGGACCGAGAGGCTGGTGCTCCGTGAGCCCGAAGCGCGGGACCGTGCGGCGGTCATCGAACTGTTCGCCTCACCGGAGGTGGGCAGCTTCGTCGGTGGTCCTCGACCCCGTGCCGAGATCGAACGTGCGATGCCCGGCGCACCCGGTCGGCGCCCGGGGCGCTTCGCGGTCGATCTCGATGGAGCGATGATCGGCGAGGTCACGCTCACCAGGGATACGGAGCGGCTTCGCCCGGCCGCTGCGGGAAAGGTCGATCTCGGCTACCTGTTCCTTCCGCGGGCATGGGGACACGGATACGCCGCCGAGGCGTGCGCGGCGGTACTCGGCTGGTTCGCCGACGTCCTTCCCGGCGAGCCGGTGGTGCTCCACACCCAGACCGCCAACGTCCGCTCGATGCGCCTCGCGGCGAAACTGGGGTTCACCGAGGTGGAGCGGTTCCATGCCTGGGACGCCGAGCAATGGCTCGGCATCCGGCCCCCGGGAACGCGGAACGCAGGTCAGGCCGTGGAGCCGGGACCGGGCGGGATGTGAACGGTCATGATCAGGTGGCAGGTCCGGTCGCCCGAGCCGCGGTAGGCGTGGGGGGTGTCGCCGTCGAAGGTGGCGGTCTGCCCGGCCTCCACGGCGTGCTCGGTACCGTCGACGACGAGCACCATCCGCCCCTCGGTGACACTGACGGTCTCCACGACGCCCGCCTGGTGCGGGTGGCTGGGGTACTCCTCGCCCGGTTCCAGTTTCCAGCGCCAGACCTCGACCGGGGCCGGTCCCGCCGTGGTCAGCATGAGCCGCGCCTCACCGCCCCTCTCCCCCGCCCACAAGGGCATGACGGCATCGGCGGAGACGACCCGCACACGGCCTTCGGCGGGTCCTTCCATCAGCGCGGACACCGAGACGCCCAGGGTGTCGGCGAGGCGGACCAGGGTGGCGAAGTTCGGGTTGCCCTGGGCCTTCTCCAGCCCGACCAGGGCTCCCTTGCTGACCTTGGCGCGGCGGCCGAGTTCGTCCAGGGACAGCCCGGCGCGGGTACGGGCGCTCCTGACGTTGTGCGCCAGTGCCCGCAGTGCCGCCTCGGTCTCGGCCATCGCTTCGCCCCTCCAGACAGATGGATCACTGCACTGCACCATACGGTCGTTCGGTTGACTTCTTCCGGTCGGTGCGTTGTACAGTTCAGTCGTTCCATTGATAGTAAGGGATGTACCCGTGATCGCTCTGCTGCTGGCCCTGGGCAGCTCCCTGGCCTACGGATGCGCCGACTTCCTCGGCGGTCTCGGTGCCCGCAAAGCCCATGTCCTGCGCACCGTGGTGATCGCCGCTCCCGCCTCGCTCACCGTCGAGCTGCTGCTGTGGCCCTTCCTCGGCGCCTCCTTCGGCCCGGCGACCCTCGCGTGGGGCGCGGCGTCCGGTGTCGCGTCGGCCGCCGCGTTCGCCCTGCTCTACCGCACGCTCGCGATCGGCCCGATGAACGTCCTGTCCCCCGTCACCGCGCTGGTCTCGGCGATGCTGCCGGTCGGTGTCGGGCTGCTGCAGGGCGAGCACCTGGGCTCCGCCGGGCTGATCGGGCTGCCGCTGGCACTGACGGCGGTGGTGCTGGTCAGCGCCGGAGGCGGCGCCGGGACCGCGCGCCCGTCGCGCACCGCGCTGCTGCTGGCCTTCGGCGCCGGGGCGGCCATCGCGCTGCAGTTGGTCTTCCTGCACCAGGCACCCGCGGACAGCGGCATCGGCCCGCTGATCGTCGGCCGCGCCGTCTCCTCCGCCGTCACCCTCGCCGCGGCCGGGCTGATGTACCGCCGGCTCGGTTCGGAGAAGCCCGCGTACGCGATGTCGGCGACGGCCGGCGTGCTGGACTCGGTGGCCAATCTGCTGTTCCTGCTGGCCGCCCGCGGCGGCGACCTGGCGGTCGTCGCCGTGATCACCGCCCTGTACCCGGCCGGCACCGTTCTGCTCGCCCGCGGCGTGCTCGCCGAGCGGATCCACCGCGGGCAGCTGATCGGTCTGGGCACCGCCGCGGTCGCCGTCAGCCTCCTCGCCCTCACCTGACCTCGACCTCGCCCTCGCCCTCACCTGACCTCGACCTCGCCCTCGCCCTCACCTGCCCTCGCCCTCGCCCTCGCCCTCGCCCTCGCCCTCGCCCGGAAGGATCCCCCCGATGTTCATCCAGCCCTGGGACGCCGCCCTGGACGACGCCGAGTGGCGGGCCTGGATCGCCGACGGCCATGACTTCGGTGTCCTCAGCGTCAACGGTCCGCCCGGGCACGCGCCCGTCGTCGTGCCGACCCACTTCGCCGTCGACGGCACCTGCCTGCTGGTCCACCTCGCCCGCCCCAACCCCGTCTGGAAGGCGATCGAGGCCGGCCCCGGCGTCACGTTCACCGTCACCGGGGACTACGCCTTCGTCCCCGGCCCGTGGCGCGCCAAGCCCGGCGCCCCTCCCGCCGAGGGCGTCCCGACCAGCTACTACGCGGCCGTCCAGTTCACCTGCCGGGCAACGGTCATCGACGATCCCGAGGCCAAGGCCGAGTTGCTGCGCCGCCAGCTGGCCCACTTCCAGCCCGAAGGCGACCACGCCCCCGTCGAGACCGGCCGGCCTCCCTACGGACGGATGCTGACCGGCATCCGCGGCCTACGCCTGGACGTCACCGAGGTCCGCGCGAAGTTCAAGTACGACGACCACAAACCCGTCGAGCAGCGCGCAGACACCGCCCGCAGGCTCACCGAACGAGCCACCGGCCTGGACTCGTCCACCGCGGCCCAGCAGCTGCGCCGTCTGGACCGCATCGGCCCCTGGAAGACCTGACCCCGCCGCGCCAGCCCCCTACCCGAACGGACACCCCTCGCGATGACCGCCTTCCGTCTCGCCCCCGCCGTCGCCGACGCCTTCCCCGGCGCCCTCATCGCCGTCGTCACCGCCACCGGACTGCGCGGCCACGAACCCTGGCCCGCCACCACCGCCGCCCTCCAGGAGCTGGAGCGGCAGCTCGCCGACGGCACCTGGCAGCCCGCCGACGAGAGCGACCCGCGCATCGAGGCGTGGCACACCGCCTACCGCTCCTTCGGCACCAACCCCCGCCGCATCCGGCCCAGCGTCGACGCCCTCGGCCGCCGCCTCGCCAAGAAGGGCGCCCTGCCCCGCATCAACCCGGCCGTCGACTCCTACAACGCCGTCTCCGTCCGTCACGGCCTGCCCGCCGGCGCCTTCGACCTCGATCACGTCACCGGCGACGTCGAGATCCGGCACGCCGACGGCAGCGAGACCTTCACGCCGCTCGGTGAACCCGACACCGTCGAGAACCCCAGGCCCGGCGAGATCATCTACACGGACACCACCGACGTGCTCACCCGGCACTGGAACCACCGCGACTCCCACCGCACCCGCGTCACCCAGGACTCCACCCACGTCGCCTTCGCCCTGGAAACCCTCCACGCCACCCGCGACGGCCGGCTCCTCAGGACCGCGGCCGACGAACTGCGCGAACTCCTCGCCCCGCACGCCGAGCGGACCGCGGTGCACTACCTCGGCCCCGACGCCGGCGCCTGACCCGCTCCGGCGGACGGCCGACGGTCCATTCGCACGACTCGCGGAGCGGCCGCCCCTCCGCTGACCGGACCTCGCTCCCCATGATCCACACGATCCGGGCGATCCATATGATCTTCATATGATCAAGGGTGAACTCGTACGACTGCGTGCGCCGATGGCCGAGGACCTCGACTCCTATCTGCGCTGGCGCAACGACCCGGAGGTGGCCCACTGGGCCACCGGGGGCGACCCGCATTTCGGGCCCATCACGCGGGAGTCCATGGAGCGCTTCCATGACGCCCGGCTCCGTCAGGACCCGCGCGGCGAGGCCACGTTCACCGTGGAGGACCTGGCGGACGGCCGGGTGATCGGCACGGCCGACTACCGGGACCTCGATCCGTTCGCGGGCCGGGCGACGGTCGGTGTCGTCATCGGTGAGCACGACCGCTGGGGCGGCGGTTACGGCTCCGAGGCGCTGCGGCTCCTGCTGGGGCACCTGTTCGGGGCCTGCCGGCTCCGGCGCGTCGAGCTGGAGACCTGGAGCGGCAACGAACGAGCCGTCCGCGCCTTCCGCAAGGCGGGCTTCGTCGAGGAAGGACGCCGGCGCGCGAGCGTGCGGGTGGGCGAGGAGTGGTACGACGGCGTGCTGTTCGGACTGCTGCGTGAGGAGTGGACGGCCCGGCAGGCCGCCGGACCCTCCGCACCGGCCGGAGGCACCGCCCGCTGACACGTTCGGTCCCGTCCTGTCCGGATCCGTCCGGTCGGTCCTTCATCCCTTCGCGGCCGTCCGTCCGCCCGCCGGACGGGCGGCCGCGGCCGCCCCAGGTCACCGGCCCGCCACGGTGCGGAGCCGCGTCCCGCATGGTCAGACCCGCTCCATGGTGCGACGCTGGATGCAAGAGGTATCCGTGGGACCACCGGGAGGACCGATGGGACGCGACGTTCCGGCGATGGTCTTCACCCGCGAGGACCGACGCCGGTACCGGATCAAGATGCAGGACTGCCTCGACGCTTTCGCACTGATGCTGCGGGAGTCACGGTTCGACGTGGAGCGGCCCCGGGTGGGCCTGGAGATCGAGCTGAACCTGACCGACACCGAGGGCGAGCCGACCATGCGGAACGCCGACGTGCTCGACGCCATCGCGGATCCCGCCTGGGACACCGAGCTGGGCCGGTTCAACCTGGAGATCAACATTCCGCCCCGGCGGCTGGTCGCGGGTGGCCCCGACGCCTGGGAGGAGGAGATCCGCGCCGCGCTGAACCACGCGGACGAGCGTGCCAGGTCGATCGGCGTCCATCTGATCATGATCGGCATCCTGCCCACCCTGAGGGAGTCGGACGTGGGGCCGGAGGCCCTGTCGGAGAACGCCCGCTACCGGCTGATCAACGAACAGGTCTTCGCGGCGCGCGGAGAGGACCTGCTCATCGAGGTGGACGGGGTCGACCGGCTGCGGACCTACGCCGAGACCATCACGCCGGAGGCCGCGTGCACGAGTACGCAGTTCCATCTCCAGGTGTCTCCCGAGGACTTCGCCGACTACTGGAACGCGGCGCAGGCGATCGCCGGGGTCCAGGTCGCGCTGGCGGCCAACTCGCCTTTCCTCTTCGGCAAGGAGTTGGCGCACGAGACCCGTATCCCGCTCTTCGAGCAGGCGACGGACACCCGCCCGCTCGAGATCAAGGCGCAGGGCGTACGGCCCCGGGTCTGGTTCGGGGAGCGGTGGATCACCAGCGTCTTCGACCTCTTCGAGGAGAACCTCCGCTACTTCCCGGCGCTGTTGCCCCTGTGCGAGGACCAGGACCCCGCACAGACCCTGGAGCGCGGGGACACGCCGGAGCTGCCCGAACTCACCCTGCACAACGGCACGATCTACCGCTGGAACCGGCCGGTCTACGCCGTCGTCCACGGCAGGCCCCACCTGCGGGTGGAGAATCGTGTGCTGCCCGCGGGCCCGACGGTCGCCGACACCCTCGCCAACGGCGCCTTCTACTACGGTCTGACCCGCGCGCTCGTGGAGGAGGACCGGCCGGTGTGGTCGCGGATGTCCTTCTCGGCCGCCGAGGACAACCTGCACACCGCGGCACGGCACGGCATCGACGCCCGTCTGTACTGGCCCGGAGCGGGTGAGGTGCCGGCGCCCGAACTCGTCCTGCGACGGCTGCTGCCCCTCGCGCACCAGGGCCTGGAGCTCTCCGGCATGGACGAGGCCTGGCGCGAGCCGCTGCTCGGCATCATCGAGCAGCGGTGCGTCACCGCGCGCAACGGCGCGGTCTGGCAGAAGGAGATGCTGCACCGCTTCGAGGCGACGGACCACTGCGGCCGTCACGAAGCCCTGCGCCGCATGACGCGGCAGTACATCGACTACATGCACCTCAACGCGCCGGTCCACACGTGGCCGGTGGACTGACTCACGCACCTCGGTGCGCGGGCATCAGTCCGTGGCCGTCTCCGCCAGGGTCTCGCGCACGATCCGCACCGCGCGTTCCGTGTCGGCGCGCGTCACGTCCAGGTGGAAGACGAAGCGCAGCTGGCCGGGATAGCCCGCGCACAGCAGGCCCCGGCGCGCCAGCCGGTCGCGCACCTCGTCGGTCGCGAGGCCGGGGGCCGACCTCGCGAAGACCATGTTGGTCCCGCTGGGCTCCATGGTCAGGCCCTCCACGTCCTTCAGGCCCTCGGCGAACAGCGCGGCGTGCTCGTGGTCGTCCGCGAGCCGCGTCACGTGGTGGTCGAGGGCGTGGAGCGCCGCGGCGGCCAGCACGCCGGCCTGCCGCATCCCGCCGCCCAGGACCTTGCGCCAGCGTCGTGCCTCGGCCACGAACTCCCGTGACCCCAGCAGCGCCGAGCCGACGGGCGCGCCCAGGCCCTTGCTGAAGCAGACGGAGACGCTGTCGAAGTGGCCGGCGATCAGCCGTGCCTGCTCGTAGGGGTCGCCCCCGGCGGCCACCGCCGCGTTGAACAGCCGTGCCCCGTCCAGGTGCGTGGCGAGTCCGTGGTCACGGGCGATCCGCGTGGCGGTCTTCAGGTAGTCCGTCGACACCGCCCGGCCGCCGATGGTGTTCTCCAGGCAGAGCAGCCGCGTGCGCGCGAAGTGCGGGTCGTCCGGTTTCACGGCCGCCGCGATGTCCAGCGGGTCCAGCGTCCCGTCCGCCCGGTGCGGCAGCGGCTGGGGCTGGATGCCTCCGAGCACGGCGGCTCCACCGCCCTCCCACCGGTACATGTGGGCCATCTGGCCGGCGATGTACTCGTCACCGCGGCCGCAGTGGGTCAGCAGGGCGGACAGGTTGCTCTGGGTCCCCGAGGAGACGAACAGCGCGGACTCGAATCCGAGCAGTCCGGCGATCCGCTCCTGCAGCGCGTTGACGGTGGGATCGTCACCGAAGACGTCGTCGCCCACCTCGGCCTCGGCCATCGCCCGGCGCATCGCCTCGCCGGGCCGGGTGACGGTGTCGCTGCGCAGGTCGATGAGGTGACCCGGCCCGTCGGCGGCGGCACCGGCCGCGTTCACGGCATGGGGGGCGTCGGCGGTGTCGGTGGCACGGGCGGTATCAGTGGTGGGCACACGCACACTCTGTCACGCCGGGGCCGGCCCCGGGTTCCGGGGTGGCCGCCGAGCCCGGAGGCCCGCCCCGGGACCGGCGGCACCGGCTTCGCGGCCTTCCCGTTCTCGGTCCGCCGGGCCGCCCCGCCCGTCCGTCCGGCCCTCCGCGCGCCGTCGCGATCCCGGCGGCCCGCGGTGCGGACGGGCCGCCGGGATCCCGCTCCGCCAGGGGCGGGGCCGCCCGGGGCGAGGCGGCCCTCCTCCCCCGGCGGAAGCGGCGGAGGTCGCGAGCGGGTCAGGCCCGGAACTGGTTCTCCGGGACCGGGAGCCCGTAGTGCTCGCGCAAGGTCGTGCCTTCGTACTCCTCGCGGAACAGGCCCTTGCCGCGCAGGATCGGCAGGACGTGCTCGATGAAGGCCTCCAGGCTCGAGGGCAGGGCGGGCGCCATGATGTTGAACCCGTCCGCGGCACCGCCCTCGAACCAGGCGATGATCGTGTCCGCCACCTGCTCGGGCGTGCCGATGAACTCGAAGTGGCCGCGCCCGCCGCCGAGCCGGGAGATGACCTGACGGACCGTGAGGTTCTCCCGCGCCGCGAGGTCGATGATCAGGTCGGAACGGCTCTGCGAGCCCTCCAGTTTCGGCCTGGCGAGGATGAAGTCCGGCAGGGGCGCGTCGAGTTCGAAGGCCGACGGCTCGGTCTCGAACACGGCGGCCAGCTGGCGCAGCCCGTACTCCGGAACGCGCAGTTCGTCGAACTCCCGGGCCAGCGACCGGGCTTCCGCCTCGGTCGACCCGATGTAGGGGACGATGCCGGGCAGGACGATCACGCCCTCGGGGTCGCGGCCCGCGGCCCTGGTCCGTGCCTTGATGTCGGCGTAGAAGGCGGCCGCGCGCTCGTAGGTCGTGTGGGCGGTGAAGACGGCCTCGGCGTGACGGGCCGCGAAGCCCTTCCCGTCCTCCGAGGAGCCGGCCTGGACGAGCAGCGGGTGCCCCTGGGGCGGACGCTGGACGTTGAGCGGGCCCGCCACCTTGAAGTACGCGCCCCGGTGGTCGAGCCGGTGCAGCCGCTCGGGGTCGGCGTAGCGTCCGCCGGCCTTGTCCGCGACGACGGCGTCGGACTCCCAGCTGTCCCACAGGGCCTTGGCGATCTTCAGGAACTCGTCGGCGCGGGCGTAGCGCTCGGCGTGGCCGGGGCGGTCGTCGAGGCCGAAGTTGGCGGCCTCGTCGGCCCCTGCCGAGGTGACGATGTTCCAGCCGGCGCGGCCGCCGCTGACGTGGTCGACGGAGGCGAGCCGGCGCGCGAGGTTGTAGGGCTCGTTGTAGGTCGACGAGACGGTCGCTATGAGGCCGATCCTGCTGGTCGCCTGGGACAGGGCGGTCAGCAGCGTCAGTGGTTCGAGCTGGCCCGGTGGCCTGAACTCACCGGTTCCCATGAGTGCCGGGCCGTCGGCCAGGAACAGCGAGTCGAACTTGGCGCTCTCGGCGAGCCTCGCCAGCTCGATCCAGTGGCGCAGGTCGAAGTCCGCCCGGGGGTTGCTGCGCGGGAGCCGCCAGGCCGCCTCGTGGTGGCCGGCCTCCATGAGGAAGGCGTTGAGGTGGAGCCGGCGCTGTGTCGCGGTCATGGGTTCTCTCCTTCGGGTGTCGAGGTGGATGAGGGGGCTCAGTCGAAGGTCAGCTCGGAGCTGTCGTAGCCGGCCGGGAGGAGGTTGTCGGTGATCGACCCGACGTCGACCTTCTTGGTGATCTGGCCCGATTCCAGGAAGACGTCCGCGAGCTTCTGCTCCAGCTCGATGTCGGACTTCTCGACCGGGGTCACCCGGTTCGAGTAGGCGGCCAGGGACGCCTTGGCGTCGGCCAGGGGGATGCCCTGTTCCTTCGAGAGCGCCTTCGCGTACTGGTCGGGGTGCTTGATCGCCCAGGCGTATTCACGGGAGAGCCGCTTCAGGACGTCGGTGAGGGCCGCGCGCTTGGTCCTGTCCTTCAGCGACTTGTCCGTCGCGACGTAGTAGCTGCTCGTCTGGTCGATCGGCGGGAGGCCCTTGACCAGGATCCGCGCACCGTTCTTGACCGCGATCGCGGACTGCGGGTTCCAGATCGACCAGGCGTCCACCTTGCCGGTGTTGAACGCCGTCGCGGCGGCCGCGGGGTCGAGGAAGACCAGCTCGGCGTCCTCGGGGCCGAGGCCGACGCTCTTCAGCGCGTTCAGGGCCAGTCCGTGGGCGGAACTGCCCTGCGGAACGGCGATCCGCTTGCCCTTGAGGTCGGCGGCCGTCCTCAGCTTCGAGCCCTTCGGCACGATGATGTTCTCGACCGCCTGATCGGGCGTGAGCGAGCGGTTCACGGCGACGATCTTGAAGCCGTACTCCTTCGCCGCGCCGGTGATCGGCGGTACGTCACCGACGCTGCCCAGGTCTATGTCCCCTGACGCCGCGGCCTGCACAAGAGGCGGACCGTAGGTGAAGCGGGCGAACTTCACCTTGTAGGGCGCGTTGTCGAACACGCCGGTGACCTTCGCCAGCTCCTGGCTGCCGTCGCCGCCGTTGTCGCCGATGGTGAAGGTGTACTTGCTCCACTCGGGGTGCTTCGCGCTGCTCGCGTTGCCGGCGTTGCTCAACGGCGCGGAGGTGTCCGAGGACGATCCGCAGGCGACGAGGGTGCTCGCCAGGGCGAGGGGAGCGGCGGCGGCGACGATCCTGCTGGTTGTCTTGCGCATGGTGATGTCCTGGGCTTTCTGTGCTGGGTGTCGTGGTGGGGAAGGTCAGTGCCGGCCGGCGAGGCCGAGGTCTTCCAGGAGTCGGGCGCGCAGTTCCTCGCGCGCGACGCTCGCCTCACGGTCGGCGGCGGTGAGGTGGACCTCGTGGGAGCTGCCGATGCGGCCGTCGTTCATGACGAGGATGCGGTCCGCCAGGGCGATCGCCTCGTCGATGTCGTGGGTGACGAGCAGCATGGCCGCCTGGTGCTTCGTCCGCAGGGCGCGTACGAGGTCGTGCACGCGCAGCCGGGTGATGGCGTCGAGGGCCGCGAACGGCTCGTCGAGCAGGACGAGTTCGGGCTCCGAGACGAGCGCCCTCGCCAGGGACACCCGCTGGGCCTCGCCGCCGGAGAGTTCCTTGGGCCAGGCCTTCTCGCGGCCCGAGAGGCCGACCTCGGCGAGCACCTCGCGGGCGCGCCGGTCCGCGTCGGGTCCGTGGAGGCCGAGTGTGACGTTGCGCAGGACGCGATGCCAGGGCAGCAGCCGGTCGGCCTGGAAGACGACCGCCCGCTTCGCCGGAACCTCGACGCGTCCTCCGTCGGGCCGGTCCAGTCCGGCGAGCAACCGCAGGAGGGTGCTCTTGCCGCAGCCCGAGGGGCCGAGCAGGATCACCAACTCCTCGCTCTCGATGGTGAGATCGAGTTGGTCGAGTACGGTCCGGTCGCCGAACCGCCGGACGACCCGCTCGACGACGACACCGGTCCCGCGGCGGAGATCGGTCGCGACCGTGCTGCTCATGACGCCTCATAACTGGGGCGCCACCGCAGCAGCACCCGCTCGAGAGCCCGGACGAGCTGGTCGGCGAGCAGACCGAGGAGCGAGTAGATCACCAGCCCCACGAACACCTGGTTGGTCTGCAGATAGGTCTGTCCCTGGGTGATGAGGAAGCCGAGCCCCTGGTCGGCGTTGACGGTTTCCGCGGCGACGAGACCCAGGACGCTGTACGCGAGGGAGAAGCGGAGGCCGACCAGGAAGCCGGGCAGGGATCCGGGCACCAGCACGCGCGTCACCAGACGCCAGGTGCCCGCCCCGGTCGTGCGGGTCATCTCGATCAGCCGCTGGTCGACACCGCGGATCGCGGCGAACAGGTTGAGGTACATCGGGACACCGGCGCCGAAGGAGATCAGCAGCACCTTCGTGAGCTCGTCGATGCCGAACCACACGATCATCAGGGGCAGCACCGCGAGGAGGGGGATCGTGTTGAGGACCTGTACGACGCCGTTGAACAGGTACTCACCGCTGCGCAGGAGTCCGCCGAGCACTCCGGCGACGATGCCCACCGTCAGACCGAGCGCGAGTCCGAGGCCGGCGCGTTGCAGGGAGATGGCCAGGTCCGGCCCGAGCACTCCCTGCTGCCACAGATCGACGGCGGACTTCACGATCGAGGTGGGGGCCGGGGCGTAGGTCTTCGTCAGCACCCCGGTCCGGGCGAGCGCCTCCCAGGCGATGAGGATCACGACCGGGGTCGTGTAGATGCCCAGCGGCCAGCGCAGCCGCTCGCGGAGCGCGCCGAGCGTCGTCCGTCGGCGCGCGCCGCGCGGAACGAACACCTCGCGTTCCCGCTCCTTCTCCGTCACGGCGTCCGGGCCCTTGAGGACGGCGGGAGCCGGGATGCGGACCTCGGTCATGCCGCCACCGCCAGGACGCCGGTGTAGTGCGAGGCGTCACCGACGAGTTGCTCGCTGCGGCGTCCGTCGACGCCGACCGGCACCTCTCCCGCGACGGTCACCCGGTTCAGGAGCCGCGGGTGGTCGTCGTAGTTGTCCACCGCGTAGTGCTGGGTGATCCGGTTGTCGAAGATCAGCAACTGGCCGGGGGACCAGGTCCAGCGCAGGATGTTCTCCGGACGGGTCACGTACGACTGGAGGATGCGCAGCAGATCGGCCGAGTCGCTGTGGGACAGGCCGACGATCCGTTTGGCGAACCCGCCGATGAACAGGCCGCGTTCGCCGGTCAGCGGGTGCACGCGCACGACCGGGTGCTCGGCCTCGTACGGTGTGGAGACGAAGACGCGGTCGTACTCCTGCTGTCGTGCCGTGGCGGCCGCGGGGCGGGCGTAGTCGTACTGGTTGGTGTGCACGACACGCAGCGAGTCCGCGAGGGCGCGCAGCGGTGCGGGCAGGTCGCGATAGGCCGCGGCGGCGTCGGCGATGAGCGTCTCGCCGCCGTAGGGCGTGGTCACGAGCGACCTCAGTGTCGTGACCTGCGGCGGGTTGACCACGAACGTGACGTCCGTGTGCCACTCGTTGGCCTTGGAGGTCTCGCTGTCGACGGCGAGCACGTTCGTCGTGCCGTCGACGGCCGCCACGTTGGGGTGGGCGGTGGTGAGTTCGCCGAACCAGCGGGCCACGCGCTCCTGGCCGGAGTCGTCGAGGCCCGCGTCGTCGAAGACGAGTGCCTTGTGCTCGTCGAGGGCGTCACGCAGTGCCGTGAGCGTGGAGTCGTCCGGTGGCGCCGTCAGATCGACGCCCTCGGCCACCGCGCCGATGCGGCCGGTGAGCTTGCGGATGGACACGGGCATGAGGAGGTCCTTCTCGGGAGGGGTGGGCGTACCACCGTGCGCCGGGGAACGGGCGGCGGCGATGACGGATCGCCCCGCCGCCGGGCGGGAACGGGAAAGGGGCCGCGATCACGACGCGGGGGCGGGCAGACGTCGTCCCTGCGGGAGGCACGGCCGGACGGATCCGCTCACCGAGGGGCCGATGGCCAACCGTCGGATCCGATGCCGGGCCGCTTGTCCGCCTGTGGCCGGCTACCGGTTCACAGGTCCTTCAACGACCGCGTCGGTCCGCTCGTACGGCCTCGCCGCCCGTGCGCGCCCTGCGCCGCGGACTCCCGGCCGGGGCCGGGAAGGAGAGGTACGAGTGAAGGACCTGGAAGAAGTCGCCGAGAGGTCGGATGCGGCGATCCCGCGGAACTGCAGCTACGGAAAAGCAGTTTGACACTGCGTCAGTCACGTAGGCTGCATCGGTGCGAGGTGCGCGGTCGGTGCGCACCGGTCGCTGCCGGGGACGGCTACCGGGTCAGCGACAACAGAAGGCGCTGGCGACGTGCGCCAGATCGATGTGGCGCCGCCGGGTGAGTTCCACGGGCGGGTTCATGGAACGGGAGTTCAGCAGACGTCCGCCGGAGTGGTCAAGAAAATCGGAGCGGGTCTTGCATCGCGGACACGGAGGGGTTCTCCGTTTGTCCGGAACTCCTTGGCCCGGCAGGACGGTTCCGCGTCGGCCGACGGCTCGCGCCAGGCCGGTGCGGACGGGGGCGGAGAGGGCCGGGCGGAGCGGCCGACCCCGTGCGGGTCGCGCACCCTCCCGCGCGTGAGGCCGGCGGACCCCGGAGCAGGATCGGCGCCCGTCCGGAGCGGCGGATCCGCCGCGGCCTTCGGCGGATGAAACGCACGTCTGGCTGGTTCGTGACGGCGCCATGTGGTTATCTGGGCTCATGACCGTGCTCGTGACCCGCCGCCACGTCGATTACGTGCGTGTCACCACCACCGGTTGTCCCGCCACGAGCTGACCACACGCTCGGGCTTCTGACCAGCACTTCTTTCACCCCTTCCTTCACCGCGCAGCGCCGACCTCCGCCGTCGTACCGGCAGTGGTCCGTGGCGCCGTGGTTCCTCGCACCTTCCCCATCTCACCCTCCGTACAGGGAGCAGCACCATGAGCCAGCCCATCGATTCCGTCACCGCCGGCCACACCCCGGAAGAGGTGCCCGCGGGACCTGACACCTCGGCATGGTCCTTCGAGACCAAGCAGGTTCACGCCGGGGCCGCTCCCGACCCGACGACCGGCGCCCGGGCGACCCCGATCTACCAGACGACGTCGTTCGTGTTCCGGGACACCCGGCACGCGGCCGACCTGTTCTCGCTGGCCGAACCCGGCAACATCTACACGCGCATCCACAACCCCACCCAGGACGTCTTCGAGCAGCGGATCGCCGCGCTCGAGGGCGGCGTCGCGGCCGTCGCGCTCGCCTCCGGGCAGGCGGCGGAGACACTGGCCGTCCTGACGCTGGCGAGCTCGGGCGACCACATCGTCTCCAGTACGTCGCTGTACGGCGGCACGTACAACCTCTTCCGGCACACGCTGCCCAAGTTCGGCATCGAGGTGTCCTTCGTCGACGACCCCGACGACGTCGAGGCCTGGCGGGCCGCCGTCCGGCCGAACACCAAGGCGTTGTTCGCGGAGACGCTGGGCAACCCGCGCGGCAACGTGCTGGACGTACGCGCGGTCGCGGACGTCGCGCACGCCGAGGGGGTGCCGCTGATCGTGGACAACACCGTCCCCACCCCGTACCTGCTGCGACCCCTCGAGCACGGCGCGGACATCGTCGTGCACTCGGCCACCAAGTTCCTGGGCGGGCACGGCACCGCCATCGCGGGTGTGGTCGTCGACGGCGGCACCTTCGACTTCGGCGCGCACCCCGACCGGTTCCCGGACTTCACCGAACCGGACCCGAGCTACCACGGCCTGCGGTACTGGCCGGCCCTCGGCCCCGGCGCCTTCGCGGTCAAGCTCCGGGTGCAACTGCTGCGCGACCTCGGCCCGGCGCTCTCCCCGCACTCCTCGTTCCTGCTGCTGCAGGGTGTGGAGACGCTGAGCCTGCGCATCGAGCGGCACTCGGCGAACGCCCGGGCGCTCGCCGAGTGGCTGGAGCGGCGCGACGAGGTCGCCGCCGTCCACTACCCGGGCCTCGAGTCCAGCAGGTGGTACGAGGCGGGACGGCGGTACCTTCCGCGCGGCGCCGGCGCCGTGGTCTCCTTCGAGCTGCGGGACGGAGTGGAGGCGGGCAAGCGGTTCGTGGACGCGGTCGAGCTGTTCAGCCACCTCGCCAACATCGGCGACGTACGCAGCCTGATCATCCACCCGGCGTCCACCACCCACAGCCAGCTGGACGAGGAGCAGCTCGCGGCGACCGGCGCCGCACCGGGCCTGGTGCGTCTGTCGGTCGGCATCGAGAACCTCGCCGACCTCAAGGCGGACCTGGAGGCGGGCTTCCGCGCGGCCAAGGGCGCGTCCTGAACACGACGGTGACGCCTCCTCAGGAATCCCTTCCGCCGGCCACCGGTGCCTGGCGGGAGGGGGACCCGCCGGGACGACGCCGGTGGTACCGCCGCGAGAAGCCGCTCTCGCTGGAGGCGGGCGGTGAACTGCCGGAGATGCGGCTCGCGTTCGAGACCTGGGGACGGCTCGCGCCGGACGCCTCCAACGCCGTCCTCGTGCTGCACGCCCTCACCGGGGACAGTCACGTCACCGGACCTGCCGGACCCGGGCACCCCACCCCCGGCTGGTGGGACGGCCTCGTCGGACCGGGACGCGCCCTGGACCCGGACCGCTGGTTCGTCGTGGCGCCGAACGTCCTCGGCGGCTGCCAGGGCAGTACCGGTCCCTCCTCGCTCACACCGGACGGGCTCCGCTGGGGCGGTGACTTCCCCTTCCTGACCCAGCGCGACCAGGTGGCGGCCGAGGCGGGCCTGGCCGACGCGCTCGGCATCGACCGCTGGGCGCTGGTGGTCGGCGGCTCGATGGGCGGGATGCGGGCGCTGGAGTGGGCCGTGTCGTACCCCGGGCGAACCGGTGCGCTCCTGCTGCTCGCCACGACCGCCGCGGCGAGCGCCGAACAGATCGCCTGGGCCGACGTCCAGACGCGGGTCATCCGCTCCGACGGGAACTGGCTCGGCGGCCACTACCACGACACCGGCCGCGGCCCGCACACCGGACTCGGCCTGGCCCGGCGGATCGCCCACGTCACCTACCGCAGCGAGCCGGAGCTCCACGTCCGCTTCGGCCGTACGCCCCAGGGCGCGGAGGACCCCTGGAGCGGCGGCCGGTACCAGGTCGGGTCCTACCTGGACCATCACGCCGGCAAACTGGTGCGCCGCTTCGACGCGGGCAGCTACGTCGTGCTGTCCGAGGCCATGAACAGCCACGACATCGGCCGGGACCGCGGTGGCGTGCGCGCCGCCCTGCGCCGGGTGACCGCCCCCACCCTGGTTGCGGGGGTCGACTCCGACCGCCTCTACCCGACGGCCCAGCAGGCGGAACTGGCGGCGGGCATCCCCACCGCGGACGGTCTCAGACTGATCGAATCCCCCTACGGCCACGACGGCTTCCTCATCGAGGTGGAACAGGTCGCGGCGCTCGTGGGCGAACTCGTTTCCCCGGACGCGTCATCACCTTGCCGTCGGGCAGGAGGCCCCGGACCGGGTGCCCCTCGGTGAAGGCGCGGGGTTCGGCTGTCCCGGCCTCCCGTTCCGCGGGACTCCGGCGGACGGACCGCGGAGAGCCCGGGACAACGGTGCCGGCACGCCGGGGCCGGATCACGGCCGGCCGGCCCGGTCGTACCGCCGCCCGTGCCGCGGCCGGTCGTCCCCCGCACGGCGACGGCGCGCGGGCGGCCCGCCCGAGAGCCGGGCCGCGGTCGAACGGGCGGCCCGTGAAGCCGGGCTGCGCGGGTGCCGGTCAACATCCTGCACATGTGGGAGCGGGTGCCGGAGCCCACGGCACAGGCCCCGCAGCCCGGTACCGGGACCGGGCAGCCTTGGGGCGAGGTTCTCCGCGATTCCGCCGAGGACCTCCGGTTGCGCCACCCCGGCGTCGAGGTGACCGCCGAGCACGTGGCCGGTCGCCCCGGCGAGGTGCTGCCCGCAACCGCCGAGAAGGCCGAGCTGCTCGTCCTCGGCTCGCGGGGGCTGAGTGGAAGCGGCACCGGCCTGAGGGGCGTACACGGTTGGAGCCCCCCGTACCACCTCGACCGCCCGACCACCGTGCTGGAGAGGTACGACCGGATCGCCCGGTGGCACGCATCCGCACTCGGCGAGGCGCTGACCCGACGGCGCCAGAAGTACCCGTCCCTCGAAGCGGCCGAGGAGTTCCGCGCGGGCAGCCCGGCGGGCCGGTGGGTCGACGCCTCCCACCACGCGTCCCTGGTGGTCGTCGGCAGGCGGGCTCACCCTTCGGGACGGTTCGGCGTACGGGACGGTGGAGACGGAGTCGTCCCGGGCCACGCGTCTCGGCACGGCCTTCTCGGCGTCGCCCGAGGCCGTGTGCCGACCGGCCGCCTCATGAGCCATGTCGAGGCCGACGCCGGGGAGCCCTGCCGGCTCGTCGGGTGCCCGCGGCCGGGTGAAGGCCTGGCGGGTCAGGCCGTGGACGGTGAGACGTCACGGCGTCGTGGAGCCGGGGGCCGCCCGCTTCTTGCGGGCCCGAATCACACGGTGCGCGGCTTCGCTCCGCTTCTCCGTGCCTTCCTGTGGCCCTCGGCTCACTTCCATGACAGCTCGGCACCTCGGCGACGTGTAGGGCCGGAGGGCCCCGGCGACCGGCCGACCGGCCCACGCCCGCCGTACCGGTCGGCCTCGCGTCAACACCGCAGCAGGACCTTGAGAGCACCCGTGGTGGCGCCTCGGGCGATGCGTCTCATAGGCGTCCTCCGTCCGGTCGAGGGGAAGGCGTCGGTGACCAGACCGGAGACGGGCAGGTCACCCTGCGGGCGACGGTGGACGGAGTGGTCGGCGAAGGGCACGCGCACCAGCTCGGCCCGCGTTCCGTGGATCCCGTCGCCCAGAAGTCACCCGCCGCCCGCGCCGCAGCGTCCGAAGGTGGTGTCACGGCATTCCCGGCAGTGGCCGCACGCCGACACGGCCGACACGATCACCTGGTTGCCGGAGCGCAGGTGGTGGACGCCGGGTCCCGCCTCCACGCCCTCGTGACCGAGAACGGTGCCCGGTTTCGCCTCGGGTAGGTCGCCCCGCAGAATGCGCAGGTCGCCGCCGCAGACGGTGGTGGCGTCGACGCGGACGATCGCGTCGGTCGCCTCCTCGATCACGGGGTCCGGGACGGTGTCCCAGGAACTCTGTCCCGGGCCGTGGTGGACGAGCGCTCGCACGGTACTCACTCCCCCGCCCCCTGGTTCCACGGTCGCTCCGGCCCGGCTCCCGGGCGACCGGGTCGCCCGCCGGGGGAAGCGTTCTCCGTCTCCCTCGGTGGCTCCCGGCTCTGGCTAGTCGGGTTCCATGTAGGGCCTGCGGAAGACCGGTGCCCGGCCCGTGCCGGACGGCCGTACGGCGGCCAGGGCCCGGGAGGCGGCGGACTCCAGCGGCCCGCTGGTGTCGATGGTGACGGCCTCGGGCCAGGCGGGTTCCGTGGCCGCCATGGCGGCGGCCACGTCGAGACCGGCGTCCGACGGCCCCGGGGAGCGCGCGCCCAGGCGGGCCGCCGAGACCTCGTCCGGCACCTCGCAGTGCAGGGCCACCAGGTCGGCGCTGGTGCGCTCGGCCACCGCCTGGGCCGCCGTACGCTGCTCCGTGGAGGTCCAGGTGGCGTCCAGGACCACGGATTCGCCGGACGACAGCAGGACGGCCGCGCGGTCGAGCAGGGCGGCGTAGGTCCGGGCCGTCCACTCGGGTGTGTACAGACCCTCACCGTAGGCGGCCGCCGCCGACCGCTCGGGCGGGATGCCCGCCAGTTCCTTGCGGAGGCGGTCGCTGCTGAGGAGGGTGGCCTCCAGCCGGTCGGCCAGGGCTCCGGAGAGGGTGGACTTCCCGCTTCCCGGCAGCCCGCCGACGAGTGTCAGTCCGACGGCGGCGGTACGCAGGTGGCGCAGGGTCGTGGAGACCAGACGCCGTGAGGCCGGCTCCGCACCCGGTGCCCCCTGCTCCGCCTGGATGAGCGACACCTTGGCGCGGACGAACGCGCGGTAGGCGACGTAGTGGTGCCACAGTGACGGGGGTGCGGGGTCGCCGGAATACTCGCCGTAGCACGCGAGGAAGTAAGCCGCCGCCTCCGGGGCGCCGAGCTGTTCGAGGTCCATGGCGAGGAAGGCGGCGTCGTCGAGACCGTCGACGTACCGCAGGTGGTCGTCGAACTCGAGGCAGTCCAGGACACGGGGACCGTCGTCGAGGCAGAAGATGTCCTCGGCCAGCAGGTCGCCGTGCCCGTCCACCACCCGCCGCTGTCCGATGCGGGAGTCGAACAGCCGCCCGCGCCCGGCGAGATAGCGGCGTACCAGCCGCTCGACCTCGGGTACCCCGTCGGGCACGGGGCCCTCCCCGGCCAACGCGCGGATCTGCGCGAAGCTCGCCTCCCACCGGGCCGCGAGCGCGTCCCGTGTGCCCTGTGCGTCCACGTCCCGGCCTCGGGGCGCCTCCGCGTGCCAGGCGGCGAGCCGTCTGGCCACGGCGCGCAGCACGTCGTCCAGCGGTGCACCCGATCGCACGAGCCGGGACAGGCGCCGGTCCGCCGGCATCCGGCGCATCACCACGAGCGGCTCACCCACGTCGGCACCAGGAGTGGAGACCTCCCCCAGGCCCAGGTACACATCCGGCGCGAAACGGCGGTTGAGGGCGACCTCGCGTTCGCATGCCGCCCTGCGTGCCGCCCCTGTCGTGTAGTCGAGGAACCCCAGGTCCACGGACTTCTTGACCTTGTAGGCACGGTCGTCGGCGAAGAACACGATCGCGGTGTGGGTCTCGCACACCTCCGCCCGGGACGGCGGCCCCGGGGAACGAGCGGGGTCAGCCATGGGGGACGACGGCCACGGGGCAGCGTCCGTGATGGAGGGCCGCGTGGGCCACGGGGCCCAGGTGCGGTGCCACACCGTGCCGGTGCGCGCGCCGGCCGACGACCAGCAGCGCGGCGCCCTCGGCGGCCTGGAGGACGGCCTTGCCCGGGCTCGTCAGGCGGATGCTGTCGGCGACCCGCACCTGTGGGTACTTCTCGCGCCACGGACGGAGCATCCTGGTCAGCTCCTGCTGCGCCTCCCCCGTGATCTCCTGGGCGACCTCGTGGTCCGCACCCCAGGGCATGCGCGCGTGGAGCGGCACGCTGCGGCCGTGGACGGCCAGCAGCGGCACCTGCCGGGCCGCGGCGGTGTGGAACGCGAAGCCGAGCAACGCCTCGGCGGAGCCGTTCAGCTTCAACGCCACGACCACGCGCTCCGCCGGTGCGGGGGGCGATCCGCCCTCCGCCGGTTCCGCACGGACCAGGACGACGGGCCGCTCGGCCCGCGCGACGACCGGCATGCTGACGTCGCCCATGAAGTAACTTTCCACGGTCTCCAGCCCGCGGGAGCCGAGCACGAGCATCTCGGACTCCGAGGCAGCCTTGATCAGGGCCTCCTGCGCGTCCTCCGGGACCAGATCGGCGACGACGGTCAGGTCCGGGTGGTGTGCCCGCAGTTCGGCCTGTGCGGTGTGCACCAGACGCCTGGCCCAGTAGTTCTGGTCGACCTCGGCGGCGGTGTCGGCCGGTTCCGGGGCCAGCAGCGGCCAGGCGTGCAGCAACCGCAGGGCGAGTCCGCGCTTCTCGGCCTCCTCGGCGGCCCAGCGGGCGGCGGCGAGGCTCTCGGGTGAGCCGTCGAGGCCCACGGTGACGACGGGTTGCATGGCGGAGGCCTCCGTCTGGTACGAGGCGGGAGATGACGGTGCATGGCGTGGGACGAGTCCGATGGCGCGCCCTGGCCGGACGTCGCCGGCCTGCCGGGTACGGCGCGTTCCCTCCCTTCGAGAAGTACCTCATTCCCCTCCGGCGCGCATGTGGACGGCGGTCCGAGGCGTCGGACGTCCTCGTGGCGGCTTCCCTCGGCCCACGCCACGGCTCCCGGGGCCGGAAACCGGTCCGTCAGGGACCTTCGGCCTATGACCCGGACCCGTCCGCGTTCGAGACTGGGGGCAGGAGCGGGGGGACAGCGACCAGCCAACCGCTGGAGGCCGGCCCATGAACACCCGAGGTTCGCCTTACACGTCCGGTCCGCCCTCGCCGCGCGACGAACACGTGCCGAGGAGCGCGAATCCGCTGAAGCGCCCGTCGGACGTGTTCGAGTGGTGGTTCCGGCGTCTCCTGATGGTCGTCCTCGCCGTCGGACTGCCGCTGGCCGCCTACGGCACGGGCATGACCGCGTACGAGACGTCGATGAGCGCGGCGCGCACCCAGGCGGCGCAGCGGCACGAGGTCACCGCCCGGCTGACCGAGGACGCCGAGCGCGACACCTACATGGCGAAGCAGCCGACGCGGGTCCGCTGGACCGGCGCCGACGGCGTCGTGCGGACGGCGGCGGTGCTGGTGAAGCCCGGAACGCCCGAGGGCGCCGCCGTACGCGTGTGGGTGGACCGGAACGGAACCGTCACCGGCCCGCCGACGAGCACGCTCGACGCGAGGACCACGGGCTGGGTGATGGGCGGCGCGGCGGCGTTCGGCACGGCCTTCGGGGTCTACGGGGTCTGGGCGGGCACGCGTGTGCTGCTGAACCGCCACAGGTCCAGGCAGTGGGACACCGAGTGGGAGCGGGCGGAGCCGCTGTGGTCCGCGCGTTTCCGCCGGTGACGGGTCGGTGACCGGACACGGGCCGAGAAGGCGGCACTCATGACGGACGCGAGGACCACGGATCTGTGCGAAGTGACGATGGCCACGTCCTACCCGCGGGAAGGGATGACCGCCCCGGCCACGTTCGGCCTGTTCGTCCGGGACCTGCCTCCCGGACGTGGCTTTTTGATCGGGGCCGGGCCGGAGTCCGCCCTGGACCACCCGTCCGGCTTCCGTGTCGGGGTCGAGGACGTCCGTGCCTTCGCCTCCGCGCCGCACCGGCCGCCGGGCGACCTGGAGCCGCTCCTCGGCCTGGAGTTCACCGGCCGGGTGCGGGCGGTGCCGGAAGGGCGGGTCGTGCTCCCGGGCGAGCCCCTGCTCGAGGTGACCGCTCCCCTCCCCCGGGCGCAACTGGTGGAGACGTACGTGCTCGACCTGCCGAGCCATCGGACGACGATCGTCTCGAAGGCCGCGCGCTGTGTGCTCGCCGCGGCCGGCCGGCCGGTGGTGGACTTCTCCCTGCGGCGCACCCACGGTCCGCAGGCCGGGTTCCAGGCGGCCCGCCTCGGCGCGGTGGCCGGTTTCACCGGGCCCGGCAACGTGGCCGCGGCCACCGCCCTGGGCATACCCGCCGTCGGCACCATGGCCCACTCGTACATGGAGGCGTTCCGGGCGTTCGCCCGCTCCCACCCCGGGCCCGTGACCCTGCTGGTGGACACCTACGCCGTCGGAACGCGCGTGGGGGTGTCGGCCGACGCGCCGTACCTGGACTCCGCGTACAAGATGGTGGAGTACGACGGCCGCCCGGTGATGAAGCTGTCGTCGGCGAAGGTCACGGCACCCGGCCCCAAGCAGGTGTTCCGCCGGCCCGGCCTCGCGCACGTGATCGCTCTCGCCGACGAACGGCCGCCGGACGGCGGCACCGCGCTGCTGGAGACGGTGCTGGAGAACGGGCGGCGCACTGTCGGAGGGCCCACGCTCGACGGGTGCCGGGCCAGATGTGCCGCGCACCTGGGCTCGCTGCCCCCCGCGGCCCGCCGGATCAGGGCGCCGGTCGCGCCTCGCGCCACGGCCTCGAAGCGGTTGCCGGCGCTCACCGCCCGCGTCCGGCACGAATCGAGGAGCGGCTCGCGTCGCAGCAGCCGGTACCCACATGAGGAGGACAGCCATGCCGCACACATCGGAATGGAAGTGCCGTCTCCACCTCTTCGAGGACGACGGAACGACGAAGGCACGCATGGTGCTGGACACCGGCACCACGGAACTCACCGGTCACGGGACCGCGCACTGCAGTCCCGGGGACGCCGACGTCCCGGAGATCGGTGACGAGTTGGCGGCCGGCCGAGCGCTGGACGACCTCGCCCGGCAGCTCCTGCGGGCGGCCGAGCGCGATATCGAGGGCGCGGGCGCGGCACTGCCGGACACCGGCGAGAACGCCGCTTGGTCCCTGTGAAGCGCGACATGAAGCCGCGACCCGTGCGAGACCGAAGTCCGGGAGCGGCTCTCCTGCCGCGCGACGCCGCCGAACGCCGGCACCCCATCGGCTCGTGACCGGGCAACCGCGTCCTGACGGTCGGAGTCACCGGGACCGGGAAGGGACGGCCGCAACGCATCGAGACCACCGGCTGAACCCGGATGCTCACGCGAGACACAGCACCGACTCCAGGAGAGGACGGCCACCATGCGAGCTCACCTCGGCGACCAGCTCGTCATCGAAAGCACGAAGTCCGGCGCGGCCCGGCGCGACGGGGAGATCGTGGGACTCCACCACGCGGACGGCACACCGCCGTACGACGTGCGCTGGTCGGACACGGACGAGGTGGCGCTCGTGTTCCCAGGGCCCGACGCGCGTGTCCGCCATCTGGAGCACGGCGGGCCCGAGACGGTTCACGGGACCGCCTCCCCGGACACCGGCGACGCGAAGGCCGCTGCCCCGAGCGGCCCGACGGCAGTCTCCGCCGGTCCCGGTGACATCGGCCGGCGTGTCGCCGTCGAACGCCGTCGGCAGGGGCTCGGTCTCGAGGAGACCGCCCGCCTGGCACACATGTCGCCCGGATATCTGTCGTACATCGAGGAGCGCCCCGCCGATCCGAGCACGGCTGCCCTGATCAGGCTGGCCGACGCACTGGGCACGACCGCGACCGCGCTGCGCGGAGCCGGGGTGGACCTGCCACCGGGTCAGGGCCACGCGCTGCTGCGTCCACGCTTCCAGGACCTCGGCCCGGACCAGTGCCGCGCCCTGCTCTCCACTCATGGCGTGGGGCGCCTCGCGGTGACCGCACCCGACGGACGGCCGGCGGTCGTCCCGGTCAACTACGAGGTCGTCGATGACACGATCGCCTTCAGGACCGCCCCGGACTCTCTGCCCGCCGCCGCCGTCGGAACGGAGGTCGCCTTCGAGGTCGACCACGTGGACGACGCCCTGAGTCAGGGCTGGAGCGTGCTCGCCGTCGGCCCGGCGAGCGTGACCACGGACCCCGCTGCCGTGCGTGAGCTCACCGCGCGGGCCCACACCACGCCCTGGCCGGGCGGTGACCGCGGGATGTGGGTGTCGATCCGGCCCACGAGCCTGACCGGCCGAAGGATCACCGCGGCCGATCGTTAGGCACCTCGCCCGCGGATCCCTCCTCGGCGCCCCACCGGGCCCGTACCACCGCGACCCGGCCGAAGAGGGACGGCCGGTGCCGCGACGGGCCGCCGGCGGTGCGACGGTTTTCGCAGGGAGCCTCTCGGCAACCGGGCGGAGGCGGTGGCGGCCATGGAACTCCCGCTGGTCGTGGGCGTCGACGGATCGGAGTCCAGCCTGCCGGCGGTCGACCGGGCGGTGGACGAAGCGGCCCGGCACCGACCGACGTTGCGGCTGGTGCACGGCGCCCGGTCGGAACGGTACGAGCGAGCGCTGCCGCCGTTCACGACCGGCGGTCCCGCCGGGGAGGTGACGGCACGGAACATCGTCGCCGCCTGCGCGGAACGCGCCAGGCTCCGGGATCCGGCGGTGAAGGCGTCCAAGCAGGCCGACGTCCTCATGCTCGGTCATCTGTTCCCCCCCCCCCCGCCGAACTCGGACGGCTCTTCGCGCGCCTCGGCCACACCGTCGACGACGAGGTCTGGCGCAGGACGGTCGACCACTACCTCCGGCGCACCAGCCACGGTTCCACCCTCAGCGGACTCGTGCACGGCCTGGTGCCCGCCAGGACGCGGCGGGCCGAAACCTGGCAGTACGTCCAGGAAGCCTTGGAGGCCGGCGTCGCCGACATCCGGGGAGGGACGACCGGCGAGGGCATCCGTCCCGGGGCGATGGCCGGACCCTCGACCTGGTCCAACGCCGGCTGACCGGGCTGGAAACCCGTGAGGACGCCCTGTGGCTCGGCCCGGTGCCCCTCCCGGCGCTCTCCGAGTACGGGTTCACGCTGCGCTGCCGCGGTCACCGGGGGGCGTACGGCGCCGGAGCGGACAGGTGGAGACCCTGAGCGGTGAAGCTCACCGGTGAGGGACCACCGCCACGGGGCAGTGCGCGTGATGCAGCACGGCGTGGACGACGTGCCCCAGCGGCGCCCCGGGGGCGTGCTCGGCCCGACGGGCTCCGACCACGACCAGATCGGCGTGGGCGGAGGCGTCGACGAGGGCTCCGGCCGTGGAGTGGGTCCGGACCAGATCGCTGGTCACCGTCAGGCCGGGAAACTCGTCCCGTACGGGCGCCATGAGGCGGTTGGCATAGCTCGCCTGCTCCTCGGCGACCTCGGTGAGGTCACCGAGCATCGGAACCATGCTGCCCGCGTACTGGTAGTAGGCGTAGGTGCTCAGCACGCGCAGCGAAGCCTTGTGCCGGACGGCGGTCCGTGCCGCGAAGCGCAGCACCCCGAGGTCCCGCTCGTCACGTACGGCGACGAGGACGACTCCTGTGGTGACGTGATCGCGCTCGCCGCGCACCACGACGACGGGGCCTGTCGCGTAGGCGGCCACACAGCGCCCGACCGATCCGACCAGAAGTGCGGAGAACCCGCCGGACCCGCGGGTGCCCACCACGACGAGGCCGTCGTCGCCCGCTGCCTCGAGCAGTGTCTGGGCGGCGGCCCCCTGGCTGACCACGGGAATGACGCGGATGCCGGGCGCCTCGCCCTCCGCCACCGCGACAGCGCTCTCCACGGTGGCCGAAGCGGCGTCGAGCACTAGCCGGGCCACGGATTCGGAGGGCACGTCCGCGGCCAAGGTGTCCAGTTCGGTGGCACACACGATGTGCAGTGGCGCGTCCCTGCACGCGGCCTCGAGAGCGGCCCACCGCACGGCCGTGGCGGCGCCCTCGGATCCATCCGCCCCCACGACGACCGGTCCGCGTACGGCAGGCATGATCCCTCCAAGGTTCAGGGTCGTTCCACGCTGGCACCGCGTACGCGGGCCCGGGTAGTGGCCGTTCGTCCCTGGGGCCGGGCCGAACGGCCCCGAGAGGACCGCGGGCGCGCCGGAAGGGGGACCGCGATCACCGCCCGGCTCGCCGGCGCCCGTCCGCACGGGACGACCGGGCCCGGCGCGCGGGAGGGTCGGCCGGGCCCGTGGCGAGGACCAATGGCCCCTGCCGGGCCGACGCTTCGGGGGCCTTTCATGGAGTCGTCGGCGGCGAGGCCGTCGTATGCGGAACCTCGTGCCGCGCCTCGTGGCACGGGAGACCGGGATCGCCGGAACCCGTCATCCCGACGGCAGCCTTTCCTGCGGCCCGCGCCGTCGTCGGAGAGGGTGGGACGAGAAGCCGCACGAAGGGAGAGCACCGTGAACGCAGAATCCCTCGACACGAACACCATCACGGCACTCGTGACGGACGCCGTCGCCGCGCCCTCGCTGCACAACGCCCAGCCCTGGGTGTTCCGCTACGTGCGGGACACCGGCGTCATCCGGCTCTACGCCGACCCGGAGCGCGCGCTCCCGCACACGGATCCGGAGAACCGGGGCCTGCTCATGGGCTGCGGCGCCGCGTTGTTCAACCTGCGGGTGGCCGCCGCGGCGGCCGGGCTGACGCCGAGGGTGCTGCTGCTGCCCGATCCCGCCTCGGCGGAACTCCTCGCCGAGGTACATCTGTCCGGCACCGGACCGTCCGACGACACGCTCGCGCCGCTGGCCCCCTCGATCCGGCGTCGGCACTCCAGCCGTCTTCCCTTCCGCGACGAGGAGATCCCCGCCGCCACGAAGGAACGGCTGTCCGAGGCGGCCCGCCTCGAAGGCACGGAACTGTTCTTCCCCGACCCCTGGCACGTGCGGTCGATCCTCGACCTGATCAGGGACGCCGAGGAATCCGAAACACTCGACCCGGGAGTGCACGAGGAGACGGTCCGCTGGACTCGCACGGAGCCGTCGACCGTCACCGCCGTGGCGGACGGCATCCCCGGCGAGGCGTTCGGTCCGCGGCAGCGCAACGCATCGGTGCCCGCACGTGATTTCGCCGTCGGCCGTCCCATGCCGGGGCGCGACAGCAAAGCCTTCGAGGAGAATCCGAACATCGCCCTGCTCGGGACAGCCCGTGACGAGCCGGTGGACTGGGTGCGCGCGGGTCAGGCGCTGGAACGGGTTCTGCTCCGGGCCACCGCGGACGGGCTGGTCGCCTCCATCACGTCCCAGCCGCTGGAGTGGCAGGACATCCGGTGGGCCGTCCGTGATCCGGTCTCCGCCATGGCGAACGTCCAGATGGTGATCCGGCTCGGGTACGGCCCCGAGGGCGCGGCGAGCCCGCGGCGGCCGGTGACCGAGGTGCTCGACTTCGTCTGACCCCCCGCCCGGCCTTCACAACCCCCTTCACATCAGCTCACATCAGCGAGGAAGCGAGGAGCGGTCTCATGCGGATCTCGGAGGTGATGACGACTTCCCCGGTGTGTGTGTCACCTGACGCGAGCTTGGCCGAGGTGGCCGGGCAGATGGCCCGACGCGCCGTGGGGTCGGTCCTCGTGATCGAGGACGGAGAGCTGTGCGGCATCGTCACCGACCGGGATCTCGCCGTACGGGGCATGGCCGAAGGCCTGGACCCGGGCACGCGGGTCGATACGGTCATGTCGCCGTGCTCCGTCACGGTCGACGCCGACGACGACCTCCAGGTGGCCTACCGGGCGTTCCGCCGGACAGGGGTCCGCCGGTTGCCGGTTCTGTGCGCGGGCCGTGTGGTGGGCGTGCTGACGGTCGACGACCTGTTCCTCGACGTCTCCCGAAGGCTCACCGACCTGCTCGGCCCGGTCGCCTGGAACATCCTGAGGGAATCACCGGCGCCGCCTTCACCTGCCACGACCCGGCCGTGAGACGCGCCGTGGTCCTCGGCCGTCGTCTCCGGCCCCGCCGTGGGACGACCGGCATCGTGGGGCGTTCCGCGGAAACGGGTGGACCTGGTTGGCGGAACTCGCCCGGGTTCTGCTCCATGCCGGCTCCGCCTCTCGGTCTCTCCCGCCCGGCGCGCACGGATCCCGCACGGGGACCGTTCCCACGGTAGTGCCGCACGGCAGGAGCCGATGAGCCGAAGGGCGCGCCGACCATACCGATCCCGTACCGGGGCTGAAAGTCCCGGGTGAGGGCTGAATGGCCCCTGCCGTCATCTGTCGGCGCGTACCACCGTGGAAGTGACACCCCCTACCGCACCCGTGCGGTCGAGAGAGAAGGCGGTGGAGACAATGACACTCCCCCTCGTCGTGGGCGTCGACGGATCGGACGGCAGCCTCCTGGCCATCGACTGGGCGGTGGACCTGGCCACGCGCAGCGGGCTTCCGCTGCGGCTGGTCCACGCGTCGCTCTGGGAACGGTACGAGGGAGCGTTCCCCTCACTGAGCCGGGAACGCTCCTCCGAGCAGGTGCTGGCGGAACACATCGTCGGCTCGGCGGCGGAACGGGCCCGCCGGCACAACCCCGACCTGAGCATCTCGACGAAGGCAGTGCCGGACGAAGCCGTTTCCACGCTCCTGGACGAAGGGCGGAACGCCACCGCCCTGATCACCGGCTCGCGGGGCCGCGGCGAACTGAAGGGGGCGCTGCTCGGTTCCGTGTCTCTCGCGGTCGCGGCCCGGGCGGACTGCCCGGTCATCGTGGTCAGGGGCGACAAGGCGGCTCTGACCGGATCCCACGAGCGCGTCCTGCTCGGCGCCGGTGACCTCGACACCTGCCGGGCGGCGGTCGGATTCGCGTTCGAGGAGGCCGAGGTTCGCGGGTGTGAGCTGGATGTCGTGCGGGCCTGGCGATGCCCGGCTCGGGAGGCGGCGGACGACACCGCACCGACCGAGGATCCGGAGCACCGGCACGAGAAGCAGGCGGCCGCTCTCGTCGAGAGCCTCATCGCCGACGCGTCCGCCGCCCACCCGGACGTGCGGCTGCGCCGGACGACGGTCGAGGGCGCGGCACGCAAGGTGCTGGTCCATCGCTCGGCCGCCGCCGACCTCGTGGTCCTCGGAGCGCGTCGCCGGTCCGGTCGCTTCGGACTCCAGCTCGGCCGTGTGAGCCACACCCTGCTGCACCACGCCTCCTGCCCGGTGGCGGTCGTACCGAACAGGGCCTGACCGCTCGGCGCCGTGCCGCCACGGTCGCGAGGAACCCGCGCCCGACGGAGAGCGCGGGGAAACGGACCGGGGTCGCCGATCCCACCGTCCGGAAGACGGATACGCACATGAACACTCGGAGCACCGGCGCGGACGAGGAGACCCGGGTGCTGGTCGTGGAGGACGACCGGGGCATCGCGGAGTCGTTGGCGCGCGGGCTGCGGCAGGCCGGCTGCACCGTCGAGGACGTGCGGAGCGGCGGGGCCGCGCTGGCGGCCGTCACCCCCGACGTCGTACTGCTGGACCTCGGGCTGCCGGACATCGACGGTGTCGAGGTCTGCCGGATGCTGCGCGCCCGGTCGGACGCCGCGATCATCGCGGTGACCGCGCGGGGCGAGGAGGCTGACCGGGTGGTGGCACTCGACCAGGGGGCGGACGACTATCTGGTGAAACCGTTCGGGCCGGCCGAGCTGCTGGCCAGGATCCGGGCGGTACTGCGCCGACGGCGGCCGGCCGGGCCGGAGATCGTCCGGCACGGGCCGCTGGAACTCGACCTGCGCACCCGGCGGGTGTCGGTGGGCGGACGCGCGGTGGCGCTGACGCCGAAGGAGTTCGGCATCCTGGAGTGCCTGGCCGCCGATCCGGGCCGGGTGGTCAGCCGGCAGCAGATCCTGGAGCGGGCCTGGGACGCCCACTGGTACGGGCCGACGAAGGTGCTGGACGTGCACATCGCCGCGCTGCGCCGCAAGCTCGGAGAGCCGGGACGAACGCGGCGTGGCCCGCCGCCCCGCCCTCGTCCACAACGCCGAGACACTCGCCCATCTCGCCCTCGTCGCCCGTCACGGACCCGACTGGTTCCGGCGGACGGGCACCCCGGAAGAGCCCGGCACCACGCTCCTCACCGTCCCCGGCGCGGTGGCCGCTCCCGGAGTCCTGGAAGCGGCGCTCGGCACGCCTCTCGCCACCGTCCTCGAGCGTGCCGGAGGCGCGACACAGCCCCTCCGGGCCGTCCTGCTCGGCGGCTTCGGCGGCACCTGGCTGCCGGTGGAGCACCTCCGAACTCCCTTGGCCCGCCGCGAACTCGCGCCGTTGGAGGCCGCACCCGGCGCCGGTGTACTCGTCGCGCTCCCCCACCAGGCCTGCGGGCTGAGGGAGACGGCCCTCCTACTGGGCTACCTCGCCGCCCACGGCGCACGCCGGTGCGGCCCCTGCCGCTACGGTCTGCCCGCCGTGGCCGAGGACTTCGCCGCGCCGGCCGGCGGGCGGACCGACGGAGAACTCATGGTCCGCCTTCGTCGCCGGACGGGTCTGCTGCCCGGCCGCGGGGCCTGCGGCCGCCCGGACGGGGCCGCCCGTCTGGCGGCTTCCGCCCTGCGTACCTTCACCGAGGACGTCGACCACCATCTGACCCGCGGTCGACGAGCCGCCGCGGATCCCCGTACCGCCCGCCACACCCCCGGAGGCATGGCGATGACCAGGACCCTGCGCGTCGACCGCGTCGCCTGCACCGGCCGGGGCCTGTGCGCCGAACTGCTCCCCGAGCTGGTCGACCTCGATGAATGGGGCTACCCCGTACTCGAGGACAGCACCGTCCCCGACCAGCTGCGCGGCCATGCCCGGCGGGCCGTCGCCGCCTGCCCACGCCTGGCCCTGCACACGGACGAGGTGTGAGGGGCGCGCGGGCAGGCGGGCCGGTCGCGGGTCAGTCCCCGTCGCCTCCGTGCGAGGCGGTCTTGGAATAGCCGTCGTGCCACGCCGCCTTCGCCCCGGAGTCGCCGATGCGGTACACGTCCACGACGGCTCCCACTGCCACCACGAGCGTCAGCACCGCGGCCGCGACCCGTACGAACGCGGCGGGCCGGCGCGAGACGTCCGAGTCCCCGGACGCCGTGGTGCGGCCTGTCTTCCACCAGAGGGCGACCGCCAGGACGAACAGACCCCCGGCCCAGGGAAGGAGGCCGTCCCCGAGCTCGGCGTGGCGGCGCACCAGCGCGTCGTCGGCGACGTGTCCCTCCAGCCATTCGCCCGCGTTCGAGGTGAGCGGCACGCTCACGAGCGTGACCAGGGCGAGCAGCGGCAGCGCGATGCCCAGGCGCCGGGCCGCTTCGGGCCATATCGCGCAGACCACGAGGGCGAGCGCGGTCAGGGGAACGAGGACGACCACGAAGTGCACCAGCAGTACGTGCGCGGGCAGGCCGTTGACCAGGCTCATCGGCAACTCCTTGAGATGGGTGGGTACTCACCGTGTCGATCAGGCGCGCCAGACTGGCACAGGAATCTCTCAGGTTCCTCTGAACACCGCTGAACACCGCGCCACCGGTCCGGCCCTCGGTGAACTGACGGCGCGGCAGCCGTTACAGGCGGGTGCGGCCAGGGCCTCCCGGGGCAGGGAACTGGACCATCCGGCCCATGCGGGCTTCCGTGTGCCGGGCGAGAGTGAAAAGGGGGATCCGCACGGCACGAGGAGGCGGGAACCATGAGGCACCGGACAGTTGGCGACCTCATGACCACGTCGGTCGTCGAGGTTCGCCGGGACACCGGATTCAAGGAGATCGCCAAGCTTCTCGCGGAGTACGGCATCACCGCCGTACCGGTCGTGGACGACGACGAGCGCGTCGTGGGCGTGGTCTCCGAAGCGGATCTGCTGCGCAAGGAGGCGGACCGGCTCGATCCGGCCGGGCTGCTGCCCGTCCTGCGCCCCCGTCCCGCCGACCGCACGAAGGCGGAGGCCACGACCGCAGAGGGACTGATGAACGGCCCGGCCGTGACGGCCAGGCCCCAGTGGACGGCGGTCGAGGCCGCGCAGGTCATGGAGCGCCACCACGTCAAACGGCTGCCGGTGGTCGACGAGTCCGGCAGGCTGGTCGGCCTGATCAGCCGGGCGGACCTGTTGCGTGTCTTCCTGCGCGGCGACAGCGCCATCCGGGAGGAGATAGCCGGTGACGTGCTCGTGCGCACCCTCGACGTCGCTCCCGGCGCGGTCGCCGTGCACGTCGTCGACGGGCGGGTGTCGCTGAAGGGCACCGTCGAACGCAAGTCGCTCGTCCCGGTCGTCGTGCGCCTGTGCCAAGGCGTGGACGGGGTGGTCGACGTCTCCGCGGAGCTGCACCACCACCTGGACGACGCCCCCGTGGCTCCGGGGACCGGAACGTCACGCCGGGCCGGACTGGCCACGTGAACGGCCCTGGAGCCGGCACCCCGGACGCGGCCGCAGTTCATGCCCGACCGACCCGTCCGGGTCGCCGCACGAACCACGTGCATCCGTCGGACCGGCGGCGACCGGTCGAGATGACAACGAATCGAGGTGTTGGGACATGACCGGCACTCCGCACATCGTCAGCGATGTGATGACCCAGACGGTCGTGGCCGTGGGACGGGACGCTCCGTTCAAGGAGATCGTGCGGACCCTGGAGCAGTGGAAGGTCAGCGCCATGCCCGTGCTGGAGGGCGAGGGACGCGTCGTCGGTGTCGTGTCCGAGGCCGACCTGCTGCCCAAGGAGGAGTTCCGGGACGAGGAACAGAGCCTCTCCCGGCAGCGGGAACGCCTGGCCGACGCCGCCAAGGCCGGTGCGACCAGGGCCGCGGAACTCATGAGCACTCCGGCGGTCACGGTCCACGCGGACGCCACTCTCGCGCAGGCGGCCCGGATCATGGCCGTCCGCCACGTCAAGCGGCTGCCCGTGGTCGACGCCGTCGGCATGCTCCAAGGCATCGTCAGCCGCGCCGACCTGCTCAAGGTGTTCCTGCGGCCCGACGCGGAGATAGAGGAGGAGGTCCGGCGCACAGTGGTGTCGTACCTCTTCCCGGGCTTCAGCCACGCCATCCACGTGAACGTGGACGAGGGGGTCGTCACCCTGCGCGGTCACGTCCGCGACACCTCGCTCGTCTCCGTGGCGGTGCGCCTCGTGCATGCGGTCGAGGGCGTCGTGGACGTCGTACCGCAGCTCACCGGCGAGTCGGCGGAGGCCACGCCATGACGGACACGGCACCGGACCCATCGGCCGCGCGACAGCCACGGCCCGCGGCCGGACACCGGCTCGATGTCACCCATGTGGACGGGGACGTGTACGAGGTGGACGTCCGAGGACACCGGCTCCTGGTGGACCAGCCCGTGGACGCGGGCGGAACGGACATCGCGCCGACCCCGGTCGAGCTGTTCGCCGCGTCACTGGCCACCTGCGTCGCCTTCTACGCGGGCCGCTACCTCCGGCGCCACGGGCTGCCCCGGGAGGGACTGCGGGTCCGTTCGGAGTTCACCATGGCGACGGACCGGCCCGCCCGTGTCGATTCGGTGCGCGTGGTCGTCGTTCCGCCTCCGGAGCTGTCGGCTCGACGGTATGCAGCCATGCTCGCCGTCGCCTCGCACTGCACGGTCCACAACACACTTCACGAGCCTCCCGGGGTCCGCATCGAGGTGGAGACCTGAGACGGCCCGGCAGGGATGCCGCCCGCTCCGGGCGGACGGGGCCGAACGCCCCAGTGCGTGCGGGCTCTTCGGGTTACGGCAGGTGAGCGGCCCGAGACCGAAACCGACCGTGCCGCGCCGGTACCGCGGGCAGGAAACCCCCGTCCGGTGCGGCCACGAGAAAGCGGGTGACCGTGATGTTCTGGTACGGACATGATCCGAGCGGGTGGGGCTGGTTCACCATGTCGGTCGGCATGATCCTCTTCTGGGCCGTGCTGATCGTCTTCGCCGTCCTGCTGTTCCGGTCCCTGGCCCGGCCCGCGGACAGCGGGGCGAGCACCGGACACGCAGGGTCCGGTCCCGCCCCGGAGCAGCTCCTCGCGGAACGTTTCGCCCGCGGGGAGATCGACGAGGAGGAGTACCGAAGCCGCCTGGCCGTCCTGCGTTCCGGCGACGGCGGGAGCTCCGGGAAGGTCTGACCCGGCGGTCCGCCGTCGCAGGCGACGGCGGACTCGGGAGGGTCACATGACCGGCAGGTCTGGGCGGACGAGTGTGCCCGACGTACCGTGGACCATCTCGTACGCCGCGTCCAGGGCGCCGATGGCGGCCAGTCCCCCGGTGCGTTCCACGAACCGGGCCGCCGCCTCGGTCTTGGGGCCCATCGAACCCTCGGGGAAGCTTCGCCCGCGCAGGTCGGCGGGGGTGGCGCCCAGGACCGGCCGCTGGCCGGGAGTCCCGAAGTCGGCGTAGACGCAGGGCACGTCGGTGAGGATGAGCAGGAAGTCGGCCTTCAGTTCCTCGGCGAGCAGGGCCGCCGTGAGGTCCTTGTCGACGACGGCCTCCACCCCGGTGAGCGCTCCGGTGTCCGGGTCGGCGGTCACGGGGACGCCCCCGCCGCCCGCGCAGACGACGAGCGCGCCGCCGGCGAGCAGTTCGTGGACGGTCTCGGTCTCCAGGATCCGTTCGGGTGCCGGGGAGGGGACGACGCGGCGCCAGCCGGTGGTGTCGGCGGCGATGTGCCAGCCGCGCCTGCGGGCGAGCGCCGACGCGATGTCGTACGGGTACACCTGGCCGACGAACTTCGTGGGGTGCTCGAAGGCGGGGTCGTCGGACCGGACCAGGGTGTGGGTGACCAACGCGATCGTCCGGTGTCCGGGCAGGGCGTCGTGCAGGCTGCGGACCAGCAGGGTGCCGATCAGGCCCTGGGTCTGCGCGCCGAGCAGGTCGAGCGGGTAGGGAGCGCTCAGGACCGGGTCGGCGGCGCTCTCCGCGGCGAGCAGGCCGATCTGGGGGCCGTTGCCGTGCGTGACGACGATCTCGTGGTCATGGGCGAGGGCCGCGATCGCGCTGGTGACGCGGTCGATGTTCGACTCCTGGACGGCCGCGTCGGGACGTTCGCCGCGGCGCAGCAGGGCGTTGCCGCCCAGGGCGATGACGATGCGCATGACTCGGTCCTCCAGGGTGACGGCCAGGACGGCCTCGACGGTGTGCGGTTGGTTCTCCGCCCGGTGGTCGACGTCGGCGGAGGCGGGTGAGGAGCAGACCTCATGATTCTCGTCGGCGGCAGAGGTCGTGGTCAGCGGCCGAACTTCCCCGTCCGGGACCGTTGGTCCCGGACGCCGCCGACCGGACGGCCCCTGTCGCGGGGGACGCCCGGTCGGCGGCGGCCGTGCAGAGCGGGATGGGAGGGAACGGGCGTCCACCGGGCCGGTGGTGACGATCACGTTCTTGATCCACCGGTCTTCCGGGGGCGGCGTCGCGGGCCTGTCGTGGACCGTGCCGACGGCTCCGGGTCAGTGCCGGACGGAAACGCCGTGCGCCGCCTGCCGCTTCCACGCCTCCGCAGGGGTCGGCGAAGTCGACGGGGTCGGTGGGATCCGGCGGCCGCGCATCCGCAGCACCAGGGCGTCGAGCGCGGCACCGACCACGACGACGACCGCGGTCGCGATCACCAGCAGGACGGTGAACTGCTTCCAGAACTCCGGTGTCAAGGTCGTACCCACGGTGTTCACCTCCTCTGTCCGTCGGTCGCCTTTCCCGGTTCCATCGAACCGCGGACGCCCCGGTGGCACAGGGTGCCGAGGGGTCCCCGCCGAACGCCGGTGGGCCCCGGCCGGGGGCCGGGTGGCCCCTCCCCGCGGCCTTGCCGACGGCATCAGGCTGGGCGGGAACAGCCAACGGCCCGGCGGCCTTTCGGGCGCGGGCACGGGAGGAGACACCATGTCCACCACGGCTCTCGACGTCCCGACCCTGGAACGGCTGGTCGCGGCCTCCGTCGCCGCCCCCTCCATCCACAACACCCAGCCCTGGCGGTTCCGGCTCGACCCGGACACCGCCACGCTGGAGATCCGGGCCGCCGCGCAACGGGGCTTACGGCACACCGACCCGTCCGGGCGGGCCCTGCACGTCTCCGTCGGCTGCGCCCTGTTCAACCTGCGTGTGGCGGTCGCCCACCACGGCTGGGAACCCGTGCCCAGGCGTCTCCCCCGTCCCGGCCGACCGGACCTGCTGGCCACCGTGCAGCTCGCCGGAACGTCTCGCCCCTCGGCGACTCCGCGGCTGTACGACGCCCTGTGGCGCCGGCACAGCAGCCGCTTCCCGTTCTCCGACCTGCCGGTGCCCGCTCCCGTACTGACCGAACTGCGCGAGGCCGCCCACGCGGAAGGCGCCGCGCTGGACTTCCCGGGCCTCGCGGAGACCGACCGGCTGCTGTGGCTGACCCGGGACGCCGAGCGGCGCAACACCCTTGACGCCGACCGGTCCGCGGAAAGTCGACGCTGGGTTCGACCGCCCGACGGCGGGTCCCTCGGCATGCCGCCGGAGGTGGTCGGTCCCCAGGACTTCCGGGACCGGATCCCGATGCGTGACTTCGCCGCCCACCCACGTCCTTCGGAACTCCTGGCCCGCCCCTTCGAGAAGCGGCCGGTCCTCGCGGTGCTCTCCACCCTTCACGACCGCCGGACGGACTGGCTGCGCGCCGGGGAAGCGCTCGAACGCGTCCTGCTGGTGGCCACCGCCCACGGCGTACGGACATCACTCCTGCATCAGGCACTGGAATGGCCGGACCTGCGGGGACAACTGGTGGGCGGCCGGAGGAGGTTCGCTCAGATGGTGCTCCGCCTCGGCTACGGCCCGCGGGGACCGGCCTCACCGCGCCGCACGGTCCGCCAGGCCCTGGCGCAGGACGTGTGGTCCGGCGCCGACGACGGCGTGCTCATGAGCTGAAGCGACCGTACGCGGTCGTCTTACGGCGGACCCGGCACGGTACCGGTGGGCCGAGGCGCGGCGCTCGGTCGCGCGAGCGGCCGGGCAGGAACAGGCCCGGCCGCTCGCATCCGGCGCGCCACGGCACGTACGCTCGATCAGCCGTGCCGCACCGGGATGGTCCGGGTACCGGTCTTGGTCTCCGGCACCGGGATCTTGATCGTCAGGACACCGTTCCGGTACTCCGCGGTGGCCTCGTCCCCCTTCGCTCCGGCCGGCAGCCGGACGGAACGGGCGAAACTGCCGTAGCGGAATTCCGTACGGTGCTTCTCGGTCGTCTCCTCACCACGCTCGGACCGCAGGGTCAGAACGCCTTCCGTGACCGTGATCTCCACGTCCTTGGTGGGGTCGATGCCCGGAAGCTCGGCCTTCAGCACGTACACGCCGTCCGTCAGGTGCTCCTCGATCCGGATGTTGTGCAGCCCCGGGATCGCGTGCGTGACCGGAAGTCCTGTCTCCATCCACCCGAACAGGTCGGGAAACGCCGGCCAGCCGGGCAACCGCTCGATCATGCCGTTCATCTTCTCCCTCCTCCCCTTCCCCACTTCCAGGGTCCCGCGCCACGGCACGGCGTGCGTGGGCCGAGCGGGCCCGTCGACGGCCCGGTCGGCCCCTGGCGGCCGGTCACTCTCGGGGTTCCGGCACGGCGTTCGGGCCTTTCGGCCTCGGGGAAGGGCTCCGCGGCCCCTGCCGGCCGGAGCCGTGCTCCACGACCCTGGTGGTACAAGGCCCGGGGCCCCGGCGCCGGGCGCGGGCATCGATGCGGGAGGTGTTGACCGTGCTTCGCCCCGTTGTCGTAGGACTGGACGGTTCACGGGAGAGCCTTGCCGCCGCCGACTGGGCGGCCAGGGAGGCGTTGCGTCGCGGTGCGCCGCTGCGTTTGGTGCACGCGTGGGAGGCGATGGGCAAGGAGCCGTCGACGCTCCCCGAGCTCGACGCGCCCCGCCACTGGGCCCGGCGGATCCTGCGCGATGCCATGGACCGGCTCGACGAGCGTTATCCGCAGGTCCACCTGAGCTCCGAACAGCTCGCCCGGCCTCCGGTCGACGCTCTCGTCGCGGCCGCCGAAGAAGCCGAACTCCTGGTCCTCGGCAGCCGGGCGTTCAGCGGTGTCGGCGGATTCCTGGCAGGTTCCGTGGCCCTGGCCACGGTGGCCCGCCTGACCCGTCCGGCGGTGCTGGTGCGGGCCGACGAGACGCCCGCGGGCGAGCGGGAGCCCGCCACCGGAGGCGTCGCCCCGGAGCGCGGCCCGTACCGCGAGGTGGTGGTGGGCGTGGACACCGACCATCGTTGCCATGACGTCCTGGCGTTCGCCTACGAGAGCGCCGCCCTGCGCTCGGCCCCGCTGCGCGTGGTGCACGCGTGGCGTCCGCCGGGCGCCCTGGGGCCGGGCGCGGAGGATCTGATCGGGCAGGAGGACGCCGAGCAGGCGGTGACCTCGCTCCTGCGGCCGTGGGGCGAGAGGTTCCCGGAGGTCGAGGTCCGCGTGCAGGTGCAGAACGGTCGTCCGGCCGAACTGCTGCTGCACACGGCTCGGGACGCCTGCCTGCTGGTGGTCGGCCGCCGGATCCGTCCGGCCCGGCTCGGCACGCACACGGGACCGGTCGCCCACGCCGCACTGCATCATGTCCGGTGCCCGGTCGCGGTCGTCCCGCACGAGTGACCCACGCGGTTGCGGACGGACCCCGGCCGTCTCGGGACCGGTCCCGTCCGGGACGGCCGGCAGTGGTGGCCGTATTTCACGCGACCTGGGCGAACCGCGCGCCTTACGATCACTCAATCCACTGCCGGAGCGGTCGAAGCGGTGCTGCGGGAGGCCGACCTCCCTTCCGGCACGCCCCGGTCGATCGCCGTCGAGCACGGCATCGCGGTCTTCGCCATCGGCTCCCCCCACTCCTGCGTCTACGGTCTGATGGCACCCGAGGGACCGAAGGCCTGGCGGGCGCCGTGGGCGGAGCCCTGCACCACCGAGGGCGCGTACGACGGATACGCGCTCACGCGGTGGCCGCCGGTCGACGGGTAGCCTCGACCGTCCATCCGGCGATCCGACACGAGAGCCACCGTCCTTCGAGCGATCACGAGTCCGCCGCCACCACGCCCGAACCCGGAGCCCACGAACTCGCCAGGCTCTACCTCGACGCGCTCGAGGACGTCATGCAGCCCGAGGAGTACGCGGACCTGCGCACCCTCGTCCTCACCCTCATCGGGGCGATGACCGAGCCCGCCGGTCCGGACGATCCGCCGTCCCGGGTTCGACTGGACGTCGACCTGACGCCGGCCGTCCACGACGAGTGGCTGACCGTCATGGGCATCCTGGGCAGCGGCCGTACGGACCAGACGATCGTCGACGTCGGCGACGGCACCCGCACGGTCGTGGACAGCGGACTCGCGGCCGATCCCGAAGCGCTGGCCGCGTTCCGCGCGGAGGTCCGGGAACGGAACCGGATCCGTGGACAGGAGCGGGAGTTCCTCGACGGGATCGAGGCCGGCCTCTCCTGACGGCCGGTCCGTGCCGCGACCGGCCGAGGGCGCGTCAGGCCGAGTGCGCGTCAGGAACGGGGAGCGGGGTCGGTGCGTACCGGCGGGGACCGAGGGAAGTCGGCGGCGACTCCCGGCCGCGAACGGGTTGCGTGCCGGCACGACGATGGCGTGGTCCACCAGCGTGGTCGCGCCCGGCTCCGACTCACCGTGCTCCGCGCCGTCCCGCACGCACACGATGCGGTACTCCCCGGAGAACTCCCTGAAGACATGGGGAACGTCGAGCCGGTCGGTCATCAACTGCCAGACCCCGTCGTGCGCCGGACCGCCGATCACGACCAGGTTCTCCTCGGCGTCCGAGGCCATGGCGAAGGCCCGCGCCCCGACCATCAGCGCCTCGTGCAGGCGCAGGTCCTGGGACAGGAACTGCCGCAGGTTCATGGCGGCCAGGGCGTCGGCCTCATGGAGCTTCGGTCTGCACCACGGGACCGGCCGAGGAGAAGGGCTCGCGGATCCGCGCGGACCTGCCACGGCGCCCGTCAACTCCGCACCTGAGCAGTACGCCTGACTTCCCGTCAGCACGGACCGCGTGCCGGACGACAGGCCTTGGCCGATAGTCGTCGGGTCCTCCCGCATCCGCGGGCCCGGGCTCCCTATATTTCCTATCGATTTACTAGGAAAGCATTGACCGGGCGTCCGGTGGCTGCGCAGGATGATGCACATGCCCCCCACACAGCAGCGACTGGTTCGCCGCCGGCACGTCGACTTCGGTCGCGTCGCCAGCGCCGTCTGTTGTAGCGCGTAGGGCACACCCGGCACCCACGTCGTGCGCGTGCCGCCCCCTCTCTCCCGCCCCCGGGCGATCAGGCGAACCCGACCGGCAAGAGACTCCCGACACGGCACCTTGCCGCCGACCTTGAGGAAACCAACATCATGGGCGTTGCCACCGCGCCGTCCGGAGCCGGTTCCGGAGCCGGCCCGAGCGCACCCGAAGCGGCCGGACCCGACCGCACGCACTGGCTGCGTGCGGCCCGTGAGACGGCGGAAGACCTGGCCACGGACGCGGTCGCCAGAGAGCAGGCGGGCAAGGCCCCCTTCGACGAGGTGGCCCGGCTGCGCGAGGCGGGACTGCTGACGCTCCTGGTACCGGCCGACGCCGGAGGAGGCGGCGCGGACTGGACGACGGCCTACGCCGTCGTCCGGGAGATCTCCGCCGCCGACGGCGCGATCGGTCAACTGCTCGGCTGTCACTACTTCTTGTCGTGGAGCGCGCTGTCCTTCGCCGACTCCGCCCGCGCCACCGAGGCCGTGCAGCGTTCCACGAGGAAGCCCTTCCTCTGGGGCGGCGGTCTCGCCCGCCAGGAGCCGCCGCTGCGGCTGACCAGGAAGGCCGGGGGCTACGTCCTCGAAGGACGGCAGAGCTACGCCACAGGGGTCCTGGTCGCCGACCGCCTCGCCGTACGGGGCGAGCGGACCGACACCGGCGAGCCCTTCGCCGTCGTCGTCGACACCGACCGTCCCGGCGTGCGGATCGACGGCGACCCGGACGCCTTCGGCCAGCGGCTCGCGGCCGGCGGCAGTGTGGACTTCGACGCCGTACCGGTCGCCGCCGGCAGCGTGCTCGGATCCCTGTCCGCGGACGAGGAGGTCCTGTCCCCCCTGACCGCCTTCACCTCGCCGGTCGGACGCCTCCTCTCCGTCCAGATCCTTCTCGGCATCGCCGAGGGAGTGCTCACCGAAGTGCGCGAGTACAGCAGGGCGGGCCACTCGCTCCGGCATCCCGCCTGGCCGATCGGCTCCCCCTCGGACCCGCGGATCCTGACCCTGCACGGAGAACTCACCGTTCTCACCCGCTCCGCCTCGGCACTCACCGAGCAGGCGGTGCGGGCGGTGCACGGCGGACTGGCACGCGGTGAGGACCTGAGCTACGACGAGTACGCGGAGATCTCCGTCCTCGTGGCCATGGCCGAAGCCGCCGCGTCCAGGGCCGCGCAGGAGTCCACCACGCGGGCCCTCGACGTCATCGGCGCCCGCTCCGCGTCCTCCCGGCTCGGCTTCGACCGGTTCTGGCGCAACGCGCGGACCCACACCCTGTACGAGCCCGTCGGCCACCGGCTCCGTGACGTCGGGGACTACTTCCTCAACGGCGCCCACCCGCCGTTCGTCCTGCCCGTCTGAACCGGAGAGCGGCGGAAGGGCGTGGATACCGGCCCGAACCGTACGGGATAATGCGCGCATGCGGATTTCAGCCAGGGCGGACTACGCGGTACGTGCCGCACTGCAACTCGCCGCGTCACGGGCCGAGGCACCGTTGAAGGCCGAGGCGATCGCGGACGCCCAGGACATTCCGCACAAGTTCCTCGAAGGCATCCTGAACGACATGCGCCGGGGCGGTCTCGTCCTCAGCCAGCGCGGCGGCAACGGGGGCTACCGCCTGGCCAGGCCCGCCGGGTCCATCACCATCGCCGACGTCATACGCACCGTGGACGGACCGCTCGTCTCGGTGCGTGGCGTCCGCCCCCCGGACCTCTCCTACACCGGCCCGGCCCAGTCGCTGCTCCCCCTGTGGATCGCGCTGCGGTCCAACGTGCGCGAGATCCTCGAGGGGGTCTCGCTCGCCGACGTGGCGTCGGCCCAACTGCCCCCCGACGTCTGCGCCCTGACCGACGCCCCGGGAGCCTGGGCCAACCCCTGACACCACGCACCCGCACCACCCGTGACGGCGACACCGTCTCCGAATTCCTTCCCCACCGACACTCCTTCCCCGGACCGGGACCGCCGGGCGCGGCCGAACGGTTCAGGCCGACCTGGCGGCCGACGGAGCGGCCGGAGTTTTCCGGGTGGCGCTCAGGGCACCCGGGCTCCGCTGATCATTCGTCCGCGCGGCCCCGTGAACCCGGAAGGAGACACATGCTCTTCCTCGTCGCCGCTTTCCTGCTCCTCGGAGTGGTAGTGGGTGCCGCGGCGCACCTGCCGCTGCCCGTCACGCTCGCCGCGTCCGTGGCCATCGGCTGCTGGCTGCTCGTCTACGGCCTGCGAAAACACCGTCCGGACGGTGACGCGGCGCAAAGGCGCGCCTCCTCCCGGAGCGGGGAGGCCCGATGAGCCGCCCCGTGACCGGCACGACGCGGACGGCCTCGCGCCGTGACCCGTACGCCCTGGCCGCGGCGTCCTTCGTCCTCGGCCTGGTCGGACTCCTGGTCTTCAACCTGTTCCTGGGGCCGACCGCCGTCGTTCTCGGGCTCCTCGCCCTGCACCGCGGCACCACCCACCGCCACCGGGCCTACCTCGGGATACTGCTCGGTGCCGCCGACCTGGTCGTCCTGGCTCTCGTCACCGCGGCGGACAACACGGTGAGCTGGCACTTCTGAGCACCCCGGCCCGCGCACCCGGCGCACGGAGGTGTGCCCCGGTGGGCGAAGGTCCCGGCGGCCGACCGACCGCGGCCGTCGCGGCGTGTCGCCGGACCCGCGCCCCGGGGCCGATGGCACATGTGGCCCCCGTGCGCCGGAAACCCCAGGCCGGACACGTGTCCGGCCCCTCCTGAAGTGGCGCAACATTCCGGCAACACGACTTTTCCCATCGGATCGGTAGGGTTCGACCCGTGCCTCCCACCGACCGCATCCGCGACCACGCCGGCCAGGGCGCGACCACCGTCGCCGCCCACCGCGCGCGGCGCCGGCTGCGCGCCGACCGGGCCCGGCAACTCGCCGACCTCCTCCGCCGCCAACTCCTCACCGGCGGATTCCCCACGGACACGTTGCCCCACGAGTCGATCCTCGCCGGTGACTACGGCGCTTCGCGCAACACCGTGCGCGAAGCCCTCGACCTGCTGCGCGCCGAAGGCCTGGTGGAACGCCAGCCGGGCGTCGGCACCGTGGTCGTCGCCCGGAAGTACCAGCACGGCCTCGACCGCCTGATGGGCCTCGCCGAGACCCTCCACGAACAGGGCCGCGTCACCAACGAGGTCCGCACGGCCGGTCCCGCGCCCGCTCCGGCGCCGGTCGCCGAGCGGCTCCACGTCCCGCCCGGCGCCGACGTCCTCTACATCGAACGCCTGCGCCGCCTGGGCGGTCTCCCCCTGTCCCTCGACCTCACCTACATCCCCCTCGACATCGGTACCGCCCTGCTCGGCGCCGACCTGGAGAACACCGACGTCTTCCGCCTCCTGGAGACCATCACCGGCCGGCCCCTCGGCCACGCCGAGATCACCCTGGAGGCGGTCACCGCGGACGCCCACTCCGCCGCCGTGCTCGAAGCCCCGCGCGGCACGGCCGTCCTCATGCTGGAACGGCTCACGCACCTCGACGACGGCCGCCCGGTCGACCTGGAGTTCATCCGGTTCCGCGGCGACCGCATCACGATGAGCGGCCTCCTGCGCCGCTCCTGCTGACACCCCCCTTCCTCCACCGCACGACCTTCCCGGAGACAGCCATGCCCTTGGCGCCCCAGCGGGCCGACGTGCCCGTGACCATCGACCAGTCGAAGTGCATCGACGGCTGCACACTCTGTGTGGACATGTGCCCGCTGGACTCCCTCGCCATCGACGACAGCAGCGGCAAGGCCTACATGCACGTCGACGAGTGCTGGTACTGCGGCCCGTGCGCGGCCCGCTGTCCCACCGGAGCCGTCACGGTCAACATGCCCTATCTGCTCCGGTGAAAGGTCCCGAACTCCCATGAAGCACAAAGCGGTTGCCGCGAGCTTCCTGCTGCTCCTCCCCCTGACGGCGTGCGGCGGCACGGCCGCGGCCGGAGGTGACGGCTCCACCGTCACCGTCACGGTCGGGTACCAGTCCAAAACCATCAACACCGTCACCGCGGGCACCCTCCTGCGCTCCCTCGGCCTGTTCGAGAAGGAGCTCGGCGCCCTCCACGACGGCCACACCTACAAGGTCGACTGGCAGGACTACGCGACCGGCGCCCCCATCACCGCCCAGATGACCGCCGGGAAGATCGACATCGGTTCGATGGGCGACTTCCCCCTCCTCATCAACGCGGCCCGGGGCAAGCAACTCGGCCGCCCCACGCACCTCGTGTCGGTCACCGGCTACAACCTCCGCGGCGGCCTCAACACCATCGTCACCGCCCTTGACTCCAGGATCGACTCGCTCGCGGACCTCAAGGGCAAGAAGGTCTCGACGAGCATCGGCTCCGCCGCCGACGGCACACTCGTACGGGCCCTGCGACGCGCCGGTGTCGACCCCGACAAGGGCATCGGGAAGCTCAACCAGCAGCCGGCGGTGGGGGCGTCCGCCCTCTCCGCGGGGAGCGTCGACGCGCTGTCCCAGTTCGTCGCCTGGCCGGGTCTGCTCGCCTACCAGGGCAAGGCGAAGGCCCTGTACGACGGGGCCCAGCTCGACCTGCCGACCTTCCACGGCGTCACCGTCCGCGAGGACTTCGCCGAGAAGAGGCCCGCCGTCCTGGAAGCCTTCCTCAAGGCCCAGGCGAAGACCACGGACTATCTCGACGCCCACCCCGTGTCCGCGGCCGAGAAGGTCGCCGAGGCCACCGGACTGCCCGCCGAGGTCGTCTACCTGTACAACGGCGCCCACGGCATCTCCACCTTCGACCCGGCGGTCAAGCCGCGGCTCGTCTCCGCCCTGAAGCAGGACGTGTCGATCCTCAGGTCGGCGAAGCTCACCGGCGACGTGGACGTCGACGCCTTCGTCGACGACCGGTACGTCAGGAAGGCCCTCGGCGCCGCCTACGCCGAGCGCCTCGCCGCGAGTCCCCCACCAGCCGCGAGCGAGGTGTGGACCAAGGGCGCCCGGCAGACCCGTACCTTCAAGTCACCGAGGGAACTGCTCGGTCATCTCGCCGGGCACAAGGCCGGCATCCGCGCCGCCTACGTGCCCGACGCCACCACCGGCACCCTCTGGTTCGCCGACCGGGCGGTCTGGGTGGCCGACGGCGAGCGGTTGCTCCCCTTCGTCGCGCCGGCGACCGCGAAGGCGTACACCGCCGGACACCCCGGCGCCCACGTCATCACCTACGCCGACGCCCTGCGGCGGGCGTCATGACCCGGGACGCGCGACAGGACGGCCGGTTCGCGCCGCGCGATCCACGGCGGGCCGGCCGGTTCGCGCCGCGGTATCCGCGCCGGTACGGCCGGTTCGCACTGCGCCTCGGCTCGCTGGCGACCGCCCTCGGCGTCTGGCAGCTGCTGACCGGCCTGGACGTCGACCTGTGGCTGCGCTTCTCGCAGTTCCCCACGGTCGCCGACGTGGCACGCGCCTTCGCCGACCGCCTGTCGGGACCCGACTACTGGACGGACCTCACCGACAGCCTCACCCGCATCCTCACCGGCTTCCTGCTGGCCGCCGTCCTGGGCGTGGCCACGGGCGTGCTCGTGGCCCGCTCCCGTCTCGCCGAGGACCTGCTCGGCCCGCTCGTGGAAGTGGTCCGGCCCGTCCCGGCGATCGCGCTCGTCCCCGTGGCGATCCTCCTGCTGCCGACCAACGAACAGGGCATCGTCTTCATCACCTTCACCGCGGCCTTCTTCCCGGTCCTGGTCTCCACCCGTCACGCCGTCCGGGCGCTGACGCCCGTCTGGGAGGAGGCCGTGCGCACCATGGGCGCCGGCCGCCTGCGCATCCTCGGTTCGGTCGTCCTGCCGGGTGCGCTGCCCGGCATCTTCGGCGGCCTCTCGGTCGGCCTCGGCGTCTCCTGGATCTGCGTCATCTCCGCCGAGATGATCTCCGGCCAGTACGGCGTCGGCTACCGCACCTGGCAGGACTACACGATCGTCGACTACCCGGGCGTGTTCGTCGGGATGGTCACGATCGGCGTCCTCGGCTGGATCACCTCCACGGCCGTGGAGGTGCTGGGCCGCCGCCTGACCCGCTGGCTGCCCCGTACGTCGTACGTCCCCGGCGCGCGGGCCCCGCGCCGGGCGCGCGGCCCCCTCACCGCCGTACCGGCGGCGCCCGCGACGGAGAAGGAGGTACCCCATGACCAGCTCGTCTGACGTCCGTCCGGTGTCGCGCACAGGGGCGGGACTCACCCTGCGCGACGCCGTCCTCGGCCACCCGGACGCTCCCGTACTGCACGGGGTGGACCTGGACGTGGCCCCCGGCGAGATCCTCACCGTCGTCGGCCCCTCCGGCTGCGGCAAGTCGACCCTGCTGCGCACCCTCGCCGGACTGCTGTCCCCCCTCGCCGGAGAGGCCGCCCAGGACACGCGCCCGCTGACGGGCCCCTCCGCCGACCGCGCCCTGGTCTTCCAGGAGGACGCCCTGCTGCCCTGGCGCACCCTGCTCGCGAACGTCGAACTGCCCCTCGCCGTCCAGGGCGTGTCCCGCGCCGAACGCCGCGCCCAGGCCGGGTCCTGGCTCGCCCGGGTCGGACTCGCCGAACAGGCACGGCAGTTGCCGCACCGGGTCTCCGGCGGCCAGCGTCAGCGCGCGCAGTTGGCCCGGGCCCTGGCACCGGCGCCGCGCGCCGTCCTCATGGACGAGCCGTTCGGGGCGCTCGACGCCCAGACCCGCGCCGGCATGCAGGACCTGCTGGTGGAGGTGTTGCGGGGCACGGGCGCGACCGTCGTGTTCGTGACCCACGACGTCGACGAGGCCCTGTTCCTCGGCGACCGGATGGCGCTGCTCGGCTCCGGCGCTCTCGCCGCGCTGCACGAGGTGCCCCGCCCGCGCGACCGTACGGCGCACGACGATCCGGCACGCGTGGCGCTGCGCCGCGAAGTCCTCTCCTCGCTCGGTACCTGAAAGGCATGTCCGGTGACCACCCCCGTGAACACCCCTCCCGTCATCCCCGACCTCGCCGACGCCGAGGAACTCCGGTGCGACGTCCTCGTGATCGGCGGCGGCACCGCCGGCACCATGGCGGCGCTGACGGCCGCCGAGCACGGTGCGCGGGTGATCCTGCTGGAGAAGGCCCACGTCCGGCACTCCGGCGCACTCGCCATGGGCATGGACGGCGTCAACAACGCGGTCGTCCCCGGCCGCGCCGAACCCGACGACTACGTGGCCGAGATCACCCGGGCCAACGACGGCATCGTCGACCAGTCCACCGTCCGCCAGACCGCCACCCGCGGCTTCGCCATGGTGCGGCGCCTGGAGTCGTACGGGGTGAAGTTCGAGAAGGACGAGCACGGCGAGTACGCGGTCCGCCAGGTGCACCGCTCCGGCTCCTACGTGCTGCCCATGCCGGAGGGCAAGGACGTCAAGAAGGTCCTGTACCGGCAGCTGCGGCGGCGTGAGATGCGCGAACGGATCCGCATCGAGAACCGGGTCATGCCGGTGCGCGTCCTGACGGCCCACGGGCGGGCCGTGGGAGCCGCCGGGTTCAACACCCGTACCGGACGGTTCGTCACCGTCCACGCCGGTGCCGTGATCCTGGCGACCGGCGCCTGCGGCCGCCTCGGCCTGCCCGCCTCCGGCTACCTGTACGGCACGTACGAGAACCCGACCAACGCGGGCGACGGCTACGCCATGGCGTACCACGCGGGCGCCGAACTCACCGGCATCGAGTGCTTCCAGATCAATCCGCTGATCAAGGACTACAACGGTCCGGCCTGCGCCTACGTGGCGAACCCCTTCGGCGGCTACCAGGTCAACCGGCACGGCGAGCGTTTCGTCGACTCCGACTACTGGTCCGGGCAGATGATGGCCGAGTTCGCCGCCGAGGTGGCCTCCGACCGCGGTCCGGTGTACCTGAAGCTGAGTCACCTCCCGGAGGAGTCGGTCGCGGCCCTGGAGACCATCCTGCACTCGACCGAGCGCCCGACCCGGGGCACGTTCCACTCCGGGCGCGGCCACGACTACCGCACGCACGACATCGAGATGCACATCTCCGAGATCGGTCTGTGCGGCGGCCACTCGGCCTCGGGAGTGCGGGTGGACGACCACGCCCGTACGACCGTCCCGCGCCTGTACGCGGCCGGTGACCTGGCCTGCGTTCCGCACAACTACATGATCGGCGCCTTCGTGTTCGGCGACCTGGCGGGAGCCGACGCGGCCCGGTACACGGCGTACGAGGGCGAACTGCCGCCGGACCAGCTGCGCGAGGCACATGAGTTGATCTACCGCCCCCTGCGCAATCCGGACGGCCCGCCGCAGCCCCAGGTCGAGTACAAGCTGCGCCGCTTCGTGAACGACTACGTGGCCCCGCCGAAGTCGGGTGCCCGGCTGTCCCTCGCCCTGGAGGCGTTCGAGCGGATGCGCGCCGACGTCGCCGCGATGGGTGCCCGTACCCCGCACGAGCTGATGCGCTGCGCCGAGGTCACCTTCATCCGCGACTGCGCGGAGATGGCCGCGCGGGCGTCCCTGGCCCGTACGGAGTCCCGCTGGGGCCTCTACCACGACCGCCTCGACCACCCGGAGCGCGACGACACGTCCTGGTTCCACCACCTGGACCTGTACAAGTCCCCTTCCGGAGCGATGGAGTTCACAGCCCGTCCGGTGGCTCCGTACCTCGTTCCGGTGGAGGGGTTCGCCCCGGCCGGCGGCCCCGCCCGTCACCTCGGAGAGGTCCACGCGCAGCAGGTGGCGACGGCCGGGGCCCGGGAAGCCGCGCCGGTGGCGCTGTCGCCCCGCCCCGCCCCGGCCGCCCACCACGGTGGGGTGGCGGGCGCGCCCGCCACCCCACGCCTGCTCCAGCTCCTCGCGCTCGCGGAGGAGGAGCCCGAACTCTCCGACCTCACGCCCTACTTGACCGATCCCGATCCCGTCGTCCGCCGGACGGCCGTCACCGTCCTGACGGAGACCGTGCCGCCCGGTGCCGGACCCGCCCTCGCCGGGGCACTCGCCGACGCCGACGCCTCGGTGCGCGAGGCCGCGGCCGGCTCGTTGCGCGAACTCGTCGAAACCCTCCCGGCCGAGCAGGCCCTGCGCGACGGCCTCGTCGCGGGGCTGTCCGGAGACGACCCCGTCGTACGGGCCGCGGCACTGGACGTCCTGCGTGCCCTGCACCTCGGTGACGCCGACCTGTTCGGAAACTCCCTGTCGGACTCCAGCATCGCCGTGCGCATCGAGGCCGTACGGGCGCTCGTGTCCGTCGACGCCACCGCCGAGGTGGCCCGCGCGTCCTCGGACCCGTCCCGGGAGGTCCGGGTGACGATCGCCAGGTCACTGGGCACCACCGCGGCACGGCCCGGCGACACGGGGCGGGCGGGCTCCCCGCCGGGCACGGCCCGCGCGGCCCTGGCCGTGCTCGTCGACGATCCGGACGCGCTGGTGCGCGCGGCCGCCTACGAGGCACTGGGCGCCACCGGCTGCCCGGCGCCGCTGGCCGACGGGGCGGTGGCCGCCCTGGCCGACCCGGCCTGGCAGGTCCGGGCGGGTGCCGCGACCGCCCTGTCCGCCGCGGACCCGGGCCCGGCCGTGCCCGCCCTCGCCGAGGCCCTGGCCGATCCGAACGCCGACGTGCGCAAGGCCGCCGTGCTGGCGCTGGCCCGGCACCGTGCCGGCGAGGAGGCCCGCGCGGCCCTGACCTCGGCGACCGCGGACCCGGACGCCGACGTACGGGCCTACGCGGCGCGAGCCCTGTGACGGCACCCCGCCCTCACTCCCACCCCGAAGGGCGCACCTTTCGTCCCGGATCGCACGAATTGAGCCGTTCGTGTGACGATGGCTGGAGGGGGCAGAGGCCGACCGTCCCCCCTCGAGCCACGCGAGGTGTCCGCACGGAAGACCGAGGAGGTCCTGATGACGGACCTGACCACCCACCCCGCGACCACCACGAACGAAACGGGCGGCGCCACGGGGACCCGGCGCCCCGGCGCCGGTGATCCGGGCGGCAAGGGACGGACCACCATCGCCGACGGCGTGGTGGCCAAGATCGCGGCGGCGTCCGCACGCGAGGTGCTCGGCGTCCACGGCCTCGGCACCGGCATGACCCGGGCCCTCGGGTCCGTCCGCGACCGGGTGCCCGCCGGGCGCCCCGGTCAGACCCGCGGTGTGAGCGTCGAGGTCGGTGAACGGCAGACCGCGGTGGATCTCGACGTCGTCGTCGAGTACGGGTACCCGATCACGGATGTGGTCGCGGACATGCGCGTCGCCGTGGTCACCGCCGTCGAGCGCATGACCGGCCTGGAGGTCGTGGAGGTGAACGTCGCCGTCGGTGACGTGCGCCTGCCGGACGAACCGGACGAGGAGCCGCAGGACGGCCCGCGTGTGACGTGACCCGTCCCGACGTGACCCGCCGCCCCGGCACCGGAGGCCCGCCGTCCACCGGCCGCCGGGGAAGAACCCCCAGGAGGTGCGTCGCCGTGGACGACAGGGACCGGACGGACGGTGTCCGTCTCACAGCACGCGAACGCGCCGCGCTCGCGGAGATCGAGGAGGGGCTGCGACAGGACCACGACCCCGCGCCGACGCCGCGCCGCTCGACGGGCGGGCGCCGACTGCCCGTCGTGGTCGCACTGATGCTGGTGTGCTCGGTGGTGCTCGCGGTGGTCGGCATCCGCACGTCGGAGCCCGCGCTCCTCTGGTGCTTCGCGGTCATGTGGCCGCTGACCGTGCTGCAGGTCATCAGGTTGCTGGGCCGCTGGATCAGGACCACGGGTCCGTTCACCCCGTGGTTCTGAGCGGCTCGCGGCCCCGGGGCCGACTAGGGAAGGTCCCGGCTCGCCCCGGTGGGCCGACCGGCCCCGTGCGGGGGCCCGACAGCACCTGCCCGTCCGTCCGTACGGGCCGGAGGCTGGAGACCCAGCCCAGTCCGCACCCCGTCAGAGGAGACCGGCGTCATGGTCCGTTACGTGTACGACTTCGCAGAAGGCGGCCGCGACCTGGCCGGCCTGCTCGGCGGCAAGGGAGCCAACCTCGCCGAGATGGCCCGGCTGGGGCTGCCGGTCCCGCCGGGATTCACCGTGACCACGGACGCCTGCCGGGCCTTCCTCGCCACCGGCACCGAACCGGACGGTCTGATGCGGGAGGTCTCCGACCACCTGACGACCCTGGAGGAGGCGGCCGGGCGGCGGCTGGGGCAGCCGGACGACCCCCTGCTGCTGTCCGTGCGCTCCGGGGCACGCTTCTCCATGCCCGGCATGATGGAGACGATCCTCGACATCGGCCTCACCGACGAGTCCGTCCTCGGTCTGGCCAAGACCTCCGGCAACGAGCGCTTCGCCTGGGACTCCTACCGCCGCCTGGTGCAGATGTTCGGCAGCACGGTCATGGGCGTCGACGGCTCCCTCTTCGAAGGCGTCCTGGACGACCTGAAGCGGGCGCGGGGCGCCGCGAGCGACCTGGACCTGACGGCGGAGGACCTGGCCGGACTCGTCGAGTCGTACCGGAACCTCGTCCGCCAGGAGACCGGCGAGTACTTCCCGCAGTCCCCGGCCGAGCAGCTGCGCCGGGCGGTGCTCGCCGTGTTCGAGTCCTGGAACGGCGAGCGCGCCCGGATCTACCGCCACCGCGAGCACATCCCCGACGACCTGGGCACCGCGGTCAACGTGCAGACCATGGTCTTCGGCAACCTCGGCGCCGATTCCGGCAGCGGTGTCGCCTTCACCCGGGACCCGGCCACGGGGCGGCCCGGCCTGTACGGCGACTACCTGGCGAACGCGCAGGGCGAGGACGTCGTGGCGGGCATCCGCAACACCGTCCCGCTGACGGCCCTCGCGGAGCTGGACCCGGTGTCGTACGAACAGCTCCGCTCCCACATGAGCACGCTGGAGACGCACTACCGGGACCTGTGCGACATCGAGTTCACGATCGAGCGCGGCCGGCTGTGGATGCTGCAGACCCGGGTCGGCAAGCGCACCGCCGAGGCCGCGTTCGCCATCGCCACGGAGCTGGCCGACGAAGGCCTGATCACCCCCGACGAGAGCCTGGCCCGGGTCAGCGGGGAGGGCCTCGCCCGGCTGATGTTCCCCCGCTTCGACACCTCGGCCGTCGGCAAGGCCCTCGCACACGGCCTGCCGGCCTCCCCGGGCGCGGCCGTGGGCGCCGCGGTGTTCGATTCGGCCGAGGCGGTACGCCGGTCCGCGGCGGGCGAGAAGGTCGTCCTGGTGCGCCAGGAGACCACCCCGGACGATCTGCCCGGCATGATCGCCGCGCAGGCGGTGCTGACCAGCCGCGGCGGGAAGACCAGCCACGCGGCCGTCGTCGCCCGGGGCATGGGCAGGGTGTGCGTGTGCGGGGCCGAGGAGATCACGGTGGACACCGGGGCGCGCCGGTTCACCGTGGGGGCCACCGTCGTCGAGGAGGGCACGGTCGTCTCCGTCGACGGTTCGGAGGGCGCCGTGTACCTGGGCGCCGCTCCGCTCGTCGACTCCGCGGTGATGCGGTACTTCGAGACGGGTGAGCGGTCCGACGCGCTGGTCGGGGCCGTCGCCGGTGTCATGGAGCGGGCCGACGGCGCCCGGCGCCTGGAGGTGCGGGCGAACGCCGACACCCCCGAGGACGCGGCACGCGCCCGGCGGTTCGGCGCACAGGGCGTGGGGCTGTGCCGCACCGAGCACATGTTCCTCGGCGAGCGCCGCAAGCTGGTCGAGGCGATGATCCTGGCGAGTGACGAGACCGAGCGGGAGAGGGCCCTCGGCGCGCTGCTGCCCCTGCAGCGGAAGGACTTCAGCGGCATTCTGGAGGCGATGGACGGCCTGCCGGTCACCATCCGGCTCATCGACCCGCCCCTGCACGAGTTCCTCCCCGACCGCACGGAACTCGCCGTGCGGATCGCCGCCGTCGAGGGCCGGGGCGAGCGGCCGGACCCGCACGACACCGATCTGCTCGGCGCGGTGAGCCGTATGCACGAGGAGAACCCCATGCTCGGGCTGCGGGGCGTACGCCTGGGGCTGGTCGTCCCGGGACTGGTCGCCATGCAGGTCCGCGCGATCGCCGAGGCGGTCGTCGAGCGGACGCGGGCCGGGGGCCGGCCCAGGGCGGAGATCATGGTGCCGCTGGTGGGCGCCGTCGAGGAACTGCGCATCGAGCGGGCCGAGGTGGAACGCGTCCTGGCCGAGGTGTCCCAGGAGTCCGGTGTCCCCGTACGGCTCCCGGTCGGCACCATGATCGAGCTCCCGCGGGCCGCGCTCACGGCCGGACGGATCGCGGAGGAGGCGGAGTTCTTCTCCTTCGGCACCAACGACCTCACCCAGACCACCTGGGGCTTCTCCCGCGACGACGTCGAGGCGGAGTTCTTCTCCGCCTACCTCGACAAGGGCATCTTCGCCACCTCGCCGTTCGAGACCCTCGACCGCGACGGAGTGGGCCGGCTGGTCCGCATCGCGGTGGACGAGGGCCGCGCCACGCGTCCCGACCTGAAGATCGGCGTCTGCGGTGAGCACGGCGGGGACCCCGAGTCCGTGCACTTCTTCCACGCGGCGGGACTGGACTACGTGTCCTGCTCGCCGTTCCGCGTCCCCGTCGCACGCCTGGAGGCCGGGCGTGCCGCGCTCTCCGGGACGGAGGCGAGCGACAGCAGGTGACGTGGGGAGGACGCGTACGGCCCGGGTCGACAGGCCCGGGCCGTACGCACGAGGTCATCGGCCCCGGAGCGAGCGGGCGGGCGGGCCCACGGTCGGGGTGCGCGTCGTCAACGGGCTGACCCGGCCCCGCACTTCGGGGCCGGTCGGCCCCCGGCGAGGACCCAACGGGACCTGATCACCGGCGTACCCGGTGGGAGACGCTGTGGGTACGGCAGGAACGGCCCGCGGCCCCGCGGCACCGCTCCCGCCCCAGCGCCCCACCCGCGTTGCGCCCCTCACCCGACCACGGAGGCCCGTTCCCATGACCCGCCACGACGACCGCACCGCGACCACCGATCCCGCAGGCGTGCCGTCCCCCGTCGCGGGCGTGCCGGCCGAACGCGCGGGCGCTCCGTCCGACATCGCCCTCGCGGTGGACCACCTCGTGGAGAACGCCCTCAAGGCGCTCACCGCGTACGAGTCGCTGGACCAGGAGCAGGTCGACCACATCGTGAAGAAGGCCTCGGTCGCGGCGCTGGACCAGCACACCGCGCTGGCGGCGCTCGCGGTGGAGGAGACCGGCCGCGGTGTCTTCGAGGACAAGGCCGCCAAGAACATGTTCGCCTGCGAGTACGTCACGCACAGCATGGGTCCGATGAAGACCGTGGGCGTCGTGGCCCGGGACGACATCGACGACATGACGGAGGTGGCCGAGCCCGTCGGAGTGGTGTGCGCGGTCACCCCCGTCACCAACCCGACCTCGACCACGGTCTTCAAGGCGCTGATGGCGCTGAAGACCCGCAACCCGGTCGTGTTCGCCTTCCACCCCTCCGCCCAGCGCTGCAGCGCGCAGGCCGCGCGGATCGTCCGTGACGCGGCGGTCGCGGCGGGAGCTCCCGAGCACTGCGTGCAGTGGATCGAGACGCCGTCCGTCGAGGCGACCGGCACCCTGATGCGCCACCCCGGTGTCTCCCTGATCCTCGCCACCGGCGGCAACGCCATGGTCAGGGCCGCCTATTCGGCCGGCAAGCCCGCTCTGGGGGTGGGCGCGGGCAACGTTCCCGCCTATGTCCACCGCAGCGCCGACGTGCGCCGCGCGGTCAACGACCTGGTGCTGTCCAAGTCGTTCGACAACGGCATGATCTGCGCCTCCGAGCAGGCCGTCATCCTGGACGAGGAGGTCCGTGACGCGGTCCTCGCCGAGTTCCGCACCCTGCACGCCCATCTGGCCACCACCGAGGAGAAGGCGAAGCTGGAGGCGTACCTGTTCCCCGTCGGCACGGCGGGCGCGGGGTGCGAGCCCAAGGTCAACTCCGCGGCCGTGGGCCGGAGTCCGGCCTGGATCGCCGAGCAGGCCGGGTTCTCGGTGCCGCGGGACACCTCGCTGATCCTGGTCGAGGCCGACGGGGTCGGCCCGCAGGAGCCGCTGACCCGCGAGAAGCTCTGCCCGGTCCTCGCCGTCCTGCGGGCCGACTCGGCGGAGCAGGGCTTCGACCTGGCCGCCGACATGGTCGCCTTCCACGGCCAGGGCCACAGCGCCGTCATCCACACCGGCGACCCCGAGCTCGCCGAGGCGTACGGCCGCCGCATGAAGACCGTACGGATCATCGTCAACGCCCCGTCCTCGCAGGGCGCCATCGGCGGCATCTACAACAGCCTGCTGCCCTCGCTGACCCTGGGCTGCGGCTCGTGGGGCAGCACCTCGGTGTCCAACAACGTCTCGGCCGCCCAACTGCTCAACATCAAGCGGGTGTCGGTGCGCCGCAACAACCTCCAGTGGTTCAAGGTGCCTCCCAAGATCTACTTCGAGCCCCAGTCCATCCGCTACCTCGCCTCGATGCCGGACGTCCACCGCGTCACGGTCGTCACCGACGCGACGATGACCCGCCTCGGCCTCGTCGACCGGATCCAGAACGTCCTGCGCCGGCGCCGGGAACCGGTCACCGTCCAGGTCATCGACAACGTCGAACCCGAGCCCACCATCGACTCCGTGCGGCGCGGCGCCCGGCTCATGGGCGACTTCCGCCCGGACACCATCATCGCCCTCGGCGGCGGCTCCCCCATGGACGCGGCCAAGGTGATGTGGCTGCTGTACGAGCAGCAGGCCGAGGGCAAGGACGTCGACTTCGCCGACATGCGGCACAAGTTCTCCGACATCCGCAAGCGCGCCTTCCGCTTCCCGGTCCTCGGAAAGCTCGCGCGGCTCGTGTGCGTCCCGACGACGTCGGGCACCGGAGCCGAGGTGACCCCGTTCGCCGTCATCTCCGACCCCGCGACCGGCAAGAAGTACCCGCTGGCCGACTACGCGCTCACCCCCAGCGTGGCGATCGTCGACCCGCTCCTCACCACCGGACTGCCGCGAACCCTGGCCGCAGACAGCGGATTCGACGCCCTCACCCACGCCATCGAGGCCTATGTCTCGGTCTACGCCAACGACTTCACCGACGGTCTCGCCCTGCACGCGATCCGGCTGATCTTCGAGAACATCGAGGCCGCGGTCAACGACCGCGCGGCGAGCGAGCGGGCGCGGGAGAAGATGCACAACGCGGGCACCATCGCCGGCATGGCCTTCGGCAACGCCTTCCTCGGCATCGTCCACGCCATGTCCCACACCCTGGGCGCCACCTTCCACATCGCGCACGGCCGCACCAACGCCGTACTGCTGCCGCACGTCATCCGCTACAACGGCACCGTCCCGACGAAGCTCACCGGCTGGCCCAAGTACGAGAACTACCAGGCCCCCGAACGCTTCCAGGACATCGCCCGCGCCCTCGGTCTGCCCGCCGCCACCCCTGCCGAGGGCGTCGAGTCCCTCGCGGCGGCGGTGGAGCGGCTCCGGGACCGGGTCGGCATCGAGCCGACGTTCCAGGCCCTCGGCGTCGACGAGCACGCCTTCCTCGACGCGCTGCCCCAACAGGCCCTGAACGCCTACGAGGACCAGTGCGCGCCCGCCAACCCCCGGATGCCGATGCTCGACGACATGCGGGAACTCATGCGCACGGCCTACTACGGCCGCGAGGCGCGCGACGGTGCCGCCGCCGCTTCCTCCGCCTGACCGAGTCCCCGTCCCTCCCCCTCACACCACCCTTTCCTGGAGGTTCCATGCTGTCCGCGGAGTCCGCAGCCCTCGTACGGGCCACCCTGCCCGCCGTGGCCGGGGCGCTCGACGAGATCACCACCCGCTTCTACGCGACCATGTTCCGCGAACGGCCCGAACTGCTCGACGGGATGTTCAACCGCGGCAACCAGGCCAGCGGAGCCCAGCGCCGCGCGCTGGCCGGCTCGATCGCCGGATTCGCCACGGCGCTGCTGGAGAACCCCGACGAGCGGCCCGACGCGCTGCTGTCGCGGATCGCCCACAAGCACGCCGCCGTCGGTGTCACCGACGACCAGTACACGATCGTCCACAAGTACCTGTTCGGCGCGATCGCGGACGTCCTCGGGGCGGCGGTCACCCCGGAGGTCGCGGCCGCCTGGGACGAGGTCTACTGGCTGATGGCCGGCGCCCTGATCAGCCGGGAGGCCCTCCTCTACCAGGACGCGGGGGTACGGCCCGGCGGGATCTGGCGGCCGTGGACGGTCGTCGAACGGCGCCCGGAGACCTCCGACGCCGTGTCCTTCCTGCTGCGCCCGGCGGACGGCGAGCCGGCACCGCGGGCCCGCGCCGGCCAGTACGTGAGCGTCCGGGTGCGCATGCCCGACGGGGTGCACCAGCTGCGCCAGTACACCCTGTCCTCGGATCCGGGCGGTGAGCTGCGGCGGATCACCGTGAAGCGGGCCACGGGCGAGGGCGGCGGGCCGGACGGCGAGGTCTCCACCCTCCTGCACGAAACCCTGGGCGAGGGTGACGAGTTGTCGCTGTCCGCGCCGTTCGGCGACGTCTTCCTCGACGACCCGGCCGATGCCACCACCCCGGTCGTCCTGGTCTCGGCGGGCATCGGCTGCACCCCGATGACCGGCATCCTGGCCCACCTCGCCGCCACCGGCTCGACCCGGCCGGTCCTGGTCCTGCACGCCGACCGCTCCCCCGCCGACCACGCCCTGCGCGCCGAGACGCAGGCGCTCGTGGGACGGCTGCCGGACGCCCGGTCCGTCTTCTGGTACGAGCACCCGGGACCGGAGGAGCCCGACGCGCGGGCCGGGCTCATGGACCTGGACGACACCGAGATCCCCGACGGGGCCACGGTGTTCCTGTGCGGCCCCCTCCCCTTCATGCGCAACGTGCGCGCACAACTGCTGGCCGCCGGTGTCCCCCCGCGCCACATCCGCTACGAGGTCTTCGGCCCCGACCTGTGGCTGCCCGGTACCGCGGCCTGACCCCCTCCCTTCCGCCGTTCCACCTCCGAAAGAAGGACCCCGTGACCACCGACAGCACCCGGCGGACCCCGCTGGTCCGGCTGCGCTCCGACGGCGCCGTGGACGAAGCCACCCTGGCGTACGCCCGTACGAAGATCGACGCCGTCCTCGCCCGGCCGGGACTGCCCGCCGTCACCGGCGAGGTACGCATCGCCCGGGCGGCGGCCCACCACGCCGGCCACCCGTGGTCGGCCACGGCCGACGTGCGCGTCGGGCGCCGCCAGGTCGTGGCGGTGGCCGAGGAGGCGACGGGTACGGAACTCGTCGACCGGCTCCAGGACCGGCTGCGCCGCCAGACCGACAAGGCTGCCCACGCCTGGGACGACGGCCGCGGCACGACGGCCCCGCCGTGGCGCGGCGGAGAGTCCGGGACGGCGTGAGCCCATGAGGACAGCGGGACCGGCCGGCGCCCACGCGCCGGCCGGTCCCGCTGTCCACGGGGACGCGACCCGGTACAACCAGTACGACTCGAACCGGCTGCTCACCACCGTCGCCCACCGTCAGGCCGCGGGGACGGCGACCTCGTCGTGCGACGGGGCGCCGAGCACCACCTTGAGGGCGCCGGTGTCGGCGGCCCGGGAGAAGACGTCGTAGGCCTCCTCCATGTGCTCCAGCGGGAAGGTGTGGGTGACCAGCTCCGCGGTGGGCAGCCGGCCGGCGGCGGCCATGCGGAGCAGGGTGGGGGTGGAACGGGTGTCCACCAGGCCGGTGGTGATGGTCACGTTCTTGATCCACAGGTCTTCCAGGTGCAGCGTCGCGGGCCTGCCGTGGACGCCGATGTTGGCCACGTGCCCGCCGGGCCGCACCATGCGCGTGCACAGTTCGAAGCTCTCCGGCACCCCGACCGCCTCGATGACCACGTCCGCCCCGAGGCCGTCGGTGAGATCGGCGATCAGCTGCTCCGGGTCCTCCCCCGCGTCGGCCACCGCGTCGGCGCCCAGCCGCCGGGCGGCCTCCAGCCGGGACGCGGCGAGGTCGACGGCGACGATCCGCTCGGGCGAGAACAGACGTGCCGTGGCGATCGCCGCCAGGCCGATGGGTCCGGCGCCGACGACGGCGACCGTGTCGCCCGGACGTACCCGCCCGTTGAGAACGCCGACCTCGTAGGACGTCGGGAAGATGTCCGCGAGCAGGACGGCGTCCCTGCTCTCCACGGCTCCGGGCAGTGCGTGCACGGAGAGGTCGGCGTGGGGGACGCGGACGTACTCGGCCTGGGTGCCGTCGATCAGGTGGCCGAGGATCCAGCCTCCGCCGCCCCGGCACTGGCCGTACATGCCCTCCCGGCAGAAGCGGCAGCGGCCGCAGGAGGTGATGCAGGAGACCAGCACCCGGTCGCCGGGACGCACGGTCCGCACATCGCTGCCGACCTCCACGATCTCGCCGACCGCCTCGTGCCCGAGGACCGTTCCCGGACGCACCTCGGGGACGTCGCCCTTGAGGATGTGCAGATCCGTGCCGCAGATGGTGACGGCATCGACCCGCACGACGGCGTCGGTGGGCTCCTTGATCGCCGGGTCCGGGACATCCTCCCAGGCGGACTGCCCGGGACCGTGGAAGACGTATCCCTTCATGGTCTCCTCACCCTTCCCTCTTCGGTCCGAGGTGGCTCCTCGAGTCCAGCTTGTCCCGTTGTGGGGTGCTCCGCTTGGGCCGACCGGCCCCCGTCGTCCGCCGCCCGGCGCCGGAGTCGGTCCCGAGCGGCCCTGCCACGACGCCTGGTCGACCCATGCCCTCGCGCCGCCCGGGCTGTCACCGTCGGAGGTGTCACCACGACGAAGGAGGAGGTGCGGACCGATGCCCCGTGGCGGGTACGCGAAGAAGCGGTTGTGGCGGTGGTGCGACAACCCGCTGCGGCGACGCGACGACGTCATCGAGGCCTGGATCGTCCTGGCCGTCTGGACGGTCTTCGGCGTGGGCGGAACCGTCGCCGGGCTGGTGACCGCCCGGGTCGCGAACGACGCGTTCGCACGGCAACGAGCCGAACGGCGGTCGGTCACCGCCGTGGTCCTGCACGACGTCCCGCCGGCCGCCACCGTGCCGCGCGGGACCTCCGGCCGCCTGATGACGACCGTGCGCTGGAAGGCGCCCGACGACTCGCTCCGCACGGGACGGACCCTGGTGAACACCGGAACCACGGCCGGGTCCGCGGTGACGGTCTGGCAGAACGACCGCGGCCGTCTCACCTTCGCGCCGCCGACTCCCGCGACGGCGGCCGTCGAATCGGGCCTCGCGGGTGCCGCGGCCGTGACCGCCGTCGCCGGTCTGGCGTTCGGCGTCGGCACGGTCGCCCGCCGACGGCTCGACCGGCGCCGTGTCGACGCGTGGGGCCGGGAGTGGGTCCTGGTGGAACCGCGATGGGGTCACAGGACCGGTTGACCGCGGACACGGATTCGGGGCCCGGACCGCAGAGGCGGTCCGGGCCCGTGAGCTGGGACAGGTGGACAAGTCCGACGGTTTCGTCCCTCCTACCTACGCGCTACGCGTGGGTCAAGGAGTCCGCGATGCCCTTGGCCCACTTCTCGACGGCGCCGAAGTCCCGGAAGTCGCCGCCCTTGCCGGAGCTCACGATCATCTTGGCGATCCGTCCCTTGGCTCCTTCCTTCAGGCACCCCCCGAAGGTGATGTGTCCCCGGGCGTCCAGCCGGGTCATGGCCCGCCGCACCCCGCGCACGGGCGGGATGTCCCGCTCCGCGGCGGAGGCGTCGAGCGGTCCGCTGCTGAAGAACCAGACCGGACGGTCCGTGAGCGGTGCGCGGTGCCGGCGGACGAACCGCCGCGCGTCCTTGTGCCAGCGTCCCGCGTAGAGCCCGCCGCCGACCACGACGGCGTCGTAGGACGTCACGCTCGTCACGGAACCGGCGGGAAGGGCCCGGACGGTCAGCCCCTCCTCGCGCAGGGTGCCGGCGACCGCTTCGGCGATCTCCGCCGTGGATCCGTTCGTCGTTCCATAGGTGACCAGCACGGTGTCGGCCATGGTGGTCCGCCTCCTTTCACAACCGGCGCAGCCAGTCCTCGGTCACGCCTCGCGGTGCGCGGTCGTCGGGGCGCAGGTGCGCGTCGTCCAGCCGGTGGGTGAGGTGGGCGACCACGTCGACCACACCGTCGATCCGGCGCGTCATGGCCACGGCGATCTCGGTGTCGCTCTTCCGTTCCATGTCTCCGGTGAGGGTGACGACTCCCTCCGTCACGGATACCTCGACGCCGCGCGGCGCCAGCCACAGCGAGCGCACCAGCACCTCGTCGATCACCTCGCGCCGTATCTCCTCGTCCGGCCGCAGGAAGCCACGGAGGAGATCGCCTCGGGTGACGATCCCGACGAGCCGGTCCTCCTCGTCGAGGACGGGGAGCCGGTCCACGTGCTTCCGGGCCATGGTGCGGGCCGCCTGGACGACGGTGTCGTCGGCGTGCACGGTGACGGGCGGTGCCGTCATCAGTCCGCCGGCGGTACGGGCGTTGTTCTTGGCGGCCTGCCGGCGGGCGCCGGGTATCAGGCCGGCGAGCCTCGCGTGGTGGTCCGGCTCGTACGGGTCCGGTGCGGCCGCCCGGTGCGTCAGCAGGTCCGTCTCGGACAGGACGCCGATGACCTTGTCATCCTCGTCCACCACGGGCAGTCCGCTGATCCGGTGGGCGGCGAGCAGCCGCGCCACCTCCTTGAACGGTGTTCCGTACTCGGCACGGACCACGTCCGCGGTCATCACGGATCCGACCTTGTCGTGTCGCACGGCCGTTCCTCCTCAGCGCAGTCGGCGCAGGTAGGGGTCCTGGGGGCGGCGCGGTAGCAGACGCACCCGTGCGTCGAGCACGGTGACGCCGCCCGGTGTCGCCAGGACGGGATTGAAGTCGGCCTCGGCGAGCTGCGGCAGGTCCGCCGCCATCCGGGACAGCCGCAGCAGCAGCTGTTCCAGCCGTTCGAGGTCGACGGGGGTGTTTCCGTTCGCGCCCAGCAGCAGCGGGGCGCACCGCGGCGAGGTGATCAGCTCGTGCACGTCCCGGTCGGTCAGGGGGGCGAGGCGCGCCGCGTGGTTGGACAGGACCTCCGTGGCCGTGCCACCCAGCCCGAACAGGACGAGCGGACCGAAGACCTCGTCCTGGACGACGCCCGCGAACAGTTCGGTGCCGCGGTCGGCGAGGGGCTGCAGGACCACGCCGGTCATGAGGCCCGCGAAGCGGGTCTCCAGGTCGCGGAACGCGGCCCGGATCTGGGCGTCGCCGCGCAGGTCCAGGTGGACCGCCCGCTGCTGCGACTTGTGCAGCAGTCCGGGCCAGTGGGCCTTCATCACGACCCGGCCGTCGAAGCCGCGCAGCCGGTCGGCGGCGAGCACGGCGTCGTCCTCGGTCTCGGCCCAGGCCCAGGGCATCTGCGGGACGTCGTAGCAGGCCAGCAGCTCGGCGCACGTGCGCGGGTCGAGCCAGCCGCCCTCGGGGTGGAAGGCGAGGTATTCCTCGACGACCTCACGGGCCCGTTCGGACTCGATACCGGCCGGCACGGGGACGGTTCCGGCCGGCTGGGCGAGCCAGGCGGCGCGCTTCGCGGCGTGCGCCAGGGCGCGGGCCGCCGCCTGCGGTTCGGCGTACGAGGGAATCGTGCCTCCGTCCGCGGCGGCCATCAGCCGCACGGACCGGTCCTGCTCCAGCCGTACGGCGACCACGGGCCGCGCCCGTCGGCCGGGAGCCGAGGTGAGGGCCCGCACCAGGTCGTCGCCGGTGGCCGCGGCGACCGCGGTGGGGACCAGCGCCACGACGACGGCGTCGACGCCGGAGCACCGGGTGAGGCGGTCGACGCACTCCGTGAGCTGCTCCTCGGACACGGCAGCGGTGGCGTCGACCGGGTTGCCAACGGAGGCGCCGTCCGGCAGGACGGCGAGGAGATCGTCGATCACCGCGGGGGTGAACGGCGGCAGGACGAGTCCCGCCTCGGCGCAGGCGTCCGCGGTGAGCACTCCGGCTCCGCCCGCGTTGGTGACGACCGCGACGCGCGGGCCTTCGGGCAGCGGCTGGGAGTGCAGCAGAGCGGCCGTTTCGAGGAGTTCGCCGACCGAGCGGGTCGCCGTGATACCGGCCTGGGTGAACAGTGCCTGGCGGGTCATGGTGCGGGTGGCGGCGGCGGCCGTGTGGGAGGCGGCCGCTTTCCGACCGGCGTCGGTACGGCCGGCATCCACGGTGAGCACCGGGATGCGGCGGGTCACCCGCCGGGCGGTGCGGGAGAAGGCACGGGGGTTGCCGAAGGACTCCAGGTGCAGCAGGGCGAGGTCGGTGCGGCCGTCGCTCTCCCACCACTGGAGCATGTCGTTGCCGCTGACGTCGAACTTGTCGCCCAGCGAGGCGAACGAGGAGACCCCGATGCCCAGCCGGGACAGCCCGTCGAGCAGGGCGATGCCGATGCCGCCGGACTGCACGGCGATGCCCGCGGTACCGGGACGCGGGTGGCCCGCGGCGAAGGTCGCGTCGAGGTTCAGCTCCGGGTCCGTGTTGGAGACACCGAGGCAGTTGGGTCCGACGAGCCGCATGCCGTGGGTACGGCACGCGGTCAGCAGCGCCTTCGCCTGCGTGCGGTCGAGGCCGGCGGTGACCACAACGAGGGCACGGACCCCGGCCCTTCCGCACTCCTCGGCGACGGCGGGCACGCTCGCGGCCGGTACGGCCACGACCACGAGATCGGGCGTCTTCGGCAGTGCCGCGACCGACGGGTGGGACGGCACCCCGAGCACCGACTCGACGCTGGGGTTCACGGCGAAGAGGCGACCGGTGAAGCCACCGGTGCGCAGGTGGTTCAGGACGGCCCGGCCCACCGATCCCGGTGTGCGTCCCGCCCCGACCACGGCGACCGTGGAGGGCCGCAGCAGCGGCAGCAGGCTGGCCACGTCGGCGGCGCGGCCGCGGGCCTCGACCGCGGCCAGGTAAGCGTCGTCCTGGTCGAGGTGGATGGTACAGCGCACTTCCGGCCCCTCGAAGCGACGGATGGTGCGCAGGCCGAGGTCGGCGAAGAGCCGGAGCACCTCGTGGTTCTCGCCGAGGGCGTCGGCGGTGAAGGCGGTGATGCCCTCGGACCGGGCGGACGAGACGAGGTGCTCGACGAGCAGGGTGCCCACGCCCCGGTGGTGCAGGCCGTCCGCGACGGCGATGGAGATCTCCGCGCTCCTCTCCTCCGCCGTGCCTTCCTCCCCGCCGGTGTCGTACTCGGCGAGGCCGATCACCCGGCCGTCCGTCTCGGCCAGCAGGGCGCGGTAGCCCGGGTGGGCGGGGGCGCAGGCCCGGTCGGCGGCCCGGGTGCCCGAGCGCCTGCTCGCGGAGAAGAACCTCAGCCGGAGGTTCTCCGGCGCCATCTCCTCGTAGAACCCTCGCAGCCGGTCGTGGTCGCCCGGGAGCGCCGGCCGGATGCGCGCGATGGTGCCGTCGGCGAGCAGGGCATGGACGGGGGGCCGTTCGAGCAGGTCGTCCGTCATCACGGATCTCCTCCCATCACTCGGTACTTCGATCGTCCGGCGGAGCGGACAAGGAGCCCAGGGGCCGACCGGGCCGCTCCGGGGCCGGTCGGCCCTCCCGCGCCGCCGACCGGCCCACCTCCGCCGCGGGACGGCCGCGGAAGCGGGCCGTCCCGCCTCACGCCGGCTCGGGGACCACGGCGACCGGGCAGGCCGCGTGGTGCAGGACCCCGTGGGCGACGCGGCCGAGCTGGAGCCCGAGGCGTCCGGGACGGCGCCGGGCGCCGACCACCAGCAGACCGGCGCCCTGGGACGCGCCCAGGAGGACGTGGCGGGCGGGACCCTCCACGGTGCGGCGGTGCACGTCGACGCCGGCCGGTGCGTCCCTCAGCGCCTCGTCCAGCGTCTCGACGGCCTGTTCCTCGTGCAGCCGCGCGGGCTCACCGGCGAGCAGGGGGTGGTCCACGCTCTCGTGCGCGGGGCAGCGCCAGGCCCGTACGGCGTCCAGGGGCGCCCGGCGCAGCCGCGCCTCCTGCGCGGCGAAGCGCACCGCCGCCGAGTCCTTCCCGGTCTCGCCGACCCCCACGACCACGCGGCGCGCGGTGGCGTCGTCGACGTGGTTGTCGTGGCCGCCGCGCAGCACGATCACCGGGCAGTCGGCGTACGCGGCCACCGCGAGGCTGACGGAGCCGAGCAGCATCTCGACGAAACCGCTGCGGCCCCGGGTGCCGAGGACCAGCGCGGAGGCGTCGCGTCCGGCCCGCACCAGGGCGTACTCGGGCTCTTCGGCCAGGATCTCGGTCGAGACCTCCAGGTCCGGGTGACGCTTCAGGACCCGGCGCGCGGCCACCGTCACGATGTCGTCGGCGCGTACCTCTTCGAAGGGCTTGTGCTCCCCGGCGAGTGCCGTGCCCTCGTAGCGCTCCCAGAGGGAGGCGTACACCACCCGCAGCGGCACACCGCGCAGCGCGGCCTCGTCGGCCGCCCAGTCGGCGGCGCGCAGGCTGGGCTCGGAGCCGTCCACGCCGACGACCAGGGGCAGTTCAGCCTTGTCCGCCCCACCGTTCGCCTCACCGGCCAGGGGCTCGCCGGACGCTCGTACGACCGCTGCGTTCATGGGTCTGCTCTCCTCGGGGGGTCAGTCGTGGGGGACGACGGCGACGGGGACGGTGGCGTGGTGCAGGACGGAGTGCGCGGTGTGGCCGATGTGGGCCCCGACGGGGATCCGGCGGGCGCACCGGCCCACGACGATCAGCGAGGCGTCACGGGACGCCGCGACCAGGTGTTCCGCGGGGCTGCCGTACCGGGTGACCTCGACGACGTCCACGTCCGGGAACCGGGCCCGCCAAGGGCTGAGCGCCTTCGCCAGTTCCGCCTCGGCGCTCAGCGCCAGGGCCTCGTTCAGGGCGGGGTTCACGGGGGTGCCGTACGCGTAGTAGGGCGGCGGGTACCAGGTGTGGACGACCCGCAGCGAGGTCTCCCGCCGCGCGGCGGACTCGAAGGCGAAGGCGATCAGCGCCTCGTCCGGGTGCTCGACGTCGAGCCCGAGCACGACCGGCCGGACCGCGGTCGCGGCGGACGGAGTGCCCTTCGGGTCCGTCCCGTGCCCGTCGGCGGCCGGCTCCGTAGACCGGACCAGCACCACGGGGCGATCGACGTGCGCGACGACGGACAGACCGACCGAGCCGACCAGGAAGCCGACCGGTCCGCCGAGGCCGCGGGAGCCGAGGACCAGCAGTTCGGCGCTCTCCGCCGCCTTCACCAGTACGTCGGCCGGGCGGCCGGGGAGCTGCTCGACGGCCACCTCGACCCCCGGGTGGCGCAGCCGGACGGCCTCGGCGGCCTCCCGGGGGATCCTCTCTCTCCAGTGCTGCCGCGTCCCGGCGTCCAGGAGCGATGCCTGCGCCATCGGCTCGGGCGCCGGTTCCCACACGTGGACGAGCTTCAGCGGCAGGTCACGCGACTCGGCTTCGCGGGCCGCCCATTCGGCGGCGGCCCGGCTCTCGCGCGAGCCGTCGAGACCCACGGTGACGGTGCGGGACATGGTCTTCATCTCCTGTGACGCGGCGGATCGGGTTTCGGGGGCTGCTTCGGGGCCCTGGTGCGGGCGACACCGGTCGTCGGCCGGGACCGGATGCCGTGGGGATTCAGCGCAGCCAGCGGTGGTCGCGGACGAACGGCAGCCGGGCCCAGAGCCGGCCCGCGCCCAGGGTGTCGCCGGCGGCGGTGACGGCCAGGACGACCAGGGCGGCGGCGTAGACGAGGTGGTAGTCGGCGAACGGGTTCGTCGACATGCTCGGCGAACCGTCCGAGAGGTGCCGGGCGGGCGGCCACTCGGCGAGCCACATCAGGGCCATCATGGCCGTGCCGGCGACGGCGGCGAACCGCAGCGCGACCCCGCCGATCAGGGCCAGGCCGATGCCGAGCAGACCGAGCATGAACAGCCAGTCGGCCCAGGCTGCGCCGGCCCACGCGTGGAACGTCGACTCCATCGGTCCGGCCGCGACTCCGCTGAGGAATCCCTTGGTCGGCGATCCGCCGTCGGCCCAGCCCTTGCCGGACGGGGTCGCGTAGCCGAGGCCGAAGGTCTTGTCGAGGAAGGCCCACAGGAAGACGAACCCGGTGAGCAGGCGCAGGAGGGCGAGGGCGTAGGCCGGGGCGGTGTCCGCCGCCACGGCGGTACCGGAAGCGGACGCGGTCCGGTGCCCGCGGAGGACGGCGGACAGACGGAAGCCGGAACCGCGGTGGGGGTGCTGGTGAACGGCCATGGCGGGGATCCCTTCGGGGACGGTCGGATCGTTGCCTGACGCGTCTCACTGTCGTCCCGCGCGATGCCGGGTGCCCGATGCCGAAGGACTGTCACCGTGGGGCCGAACGGCCCTGTGTGGAAGGCCTGTTGGGAACAGATCCGTCAGACCACGCTCACCGGATGCCGTACCACCGCGTCGAACAGGTACCCCTGTGTGTTGGGGACGGCGGTGTCCGGCTGGGTCCGGCCGGCCGTGTCCGTGGCGCGGGCCAGGAGGTGGGTGGTGCCGGGTGTGTCGGGGTTCCAGTCGAGCGACCAGCGGGTCCAGGTGCCGGTCCGGGGTCTGTCGTGCAGGCGGGCGGGCCGCCAGTGGGCGCCGCCGTCGGTGCTGACGTCGACCCTGACGACGGCTCCCGCGCCCGACCACGACCGTCCGTGCAGTACGTGCCTGCGGCCGGCCTCGAACGTGGCCCCGCTCGCCAGCTCGAAGGCGCTCTTCGTGGTCTGCCGGGTGAGCGGCGCGCTGCCGCCCTCGGGGTAGGCGGGGCCGAACAGCCGGTAGAAGGTGGTGTTCCAGGGCGAGAACAGCGGCTGTGCGGACACCTCGATGTCGCCGACCCACTTGATCGACGCGATCCCTATCCAGGAGGGCACCAGCACCCGTACCGGATACCCGTGGTCGTACGGGAGCCGCTCGCCGTTCATCTCGTACGCGAGCAGGACGTCGTCCAGTGCCTTGGCCAGCGGCAGCGGACGGCGTACCCGGCCCAGGTTCTCGCCGCCGCTGACGTACTCGGCGTCCAGACCGCGCGGCTGCACGTCCACGGCGCGCGGGGACAGCCCGGCCCTGCGCAGCACCTCGGCCAGGCGCACCCCGCGCCAGCGCGCGACGCCGATCGCGCCCAGGGTCCACGGGGTTCCGGCGACCGTCTCCCCCTGCTGCGTCGTGTAGAAGGAGCGGCCGTTTCCGGTGCATTCGACGAAAGCGGTCCGGGTGACGGCCGGGAGCGCGCGCAGATCGTCGTACCCGAACTCCACCGGCCGGTCCTCGCCGGGGCTGCCGCGCAGTCCGCTCCCCCACAGCCGCAGCCGCCAGTCGTCGGCCTTCAGGACGGGCGTGGCGGTGTGGTTGCGCACGAAGAACAGTTCGTTCGGGGTGTGGTGGCCGGTTCCGCGCAGCGCCTCCCAGCGGGTCTCCGCGTTCGTGCCGCGCTCGATGAACCACTCGGCGGGCAGCGGCTTAAGGAGCGGCCGTTTCCGGTGCATTCGACGAAAGCGGTCCGGGTGACGGCCGGGAGCGCGCGCAGATCGTCGTACCCGAACTCCACCGGCCGGTCCTCGCCGGGGCTGCCGCGCAGTCCGCTCCCCCACAGCCGCAGCCGCCAGTCGTCGGCCTTCAGGACGGGCGTGGCGGTGTGGTTGCGCACGAAGAACAGTTCGTTCGGGGTGTGGTGGCCGGTTCCGCGCAGCGCCTCCCAGCGGGTCTCCGCGTTCGTGCCGCGCTCGATGAACCACTCGGCGGGCAGCGGCTTGACGATTCCGGCCACGGCGGCGTGAGCGGGCCGAGCGGTGCCGAGCGCGGTCCCGGCGGCGGTCGCGGTGAGCATCGTGAGCAGTTGGCGGCGGGTGACCCCGTCGGCTCTGGCCTCACCCGCGAGCCACTGGCGCAGTCTGCGGCGGTCGTACTCGGTCTCGTGGCGGCGGCCGGCGGGGACGGGGGAAGACATGGCGGCTCCTCGTCATGACGGGGTGAGACGAACGAGAGGGCTCTGCGGGAGAAGGCGCGGTCCTGCCCGGGTCGGCCTGTGCGCGCCCGACCGGCTTATTACGCCTGACGGCAGTTGAGAAACAGTTGAGAAAGGGGGTGAGAAAACTCGTGATCAGCCGGTCGTCCGACACAGCGCGGCGGCGACACGGACGAGGTCCACGGCACGGCGGCGGGTCAAGGGCTCCGACAACGGCATGGCGGGATGCAATCACGCGGGGCGGAAGGCGTCAACGCACTGTTCGTGCCGAGGGAACGACGCACGTGGCTGCCGCGTCCCGCCTCTCCGCACCCCTCCGGTGGCCCCGCGGACCCACGACCCCGCGGACCGGCAGACCTGGCGGACCGCGCGTCACACGACTGCCATACAGCCGTCACACACGAACGGAATGCGGGCTCGTCGAGGGCTCGTTCCAACTCACATGACTGTTGGAGCAGCACTCAACGCGTCCGACGCGCGGAACCAGGTCGACGCCAGTGTCGAACTGGCCGAGGAGGCCGCGGCCGCCGGTCTGCGGTCCGTGTGGTTCGGCCAGACCTTCGGCGCGGACTCACCGCAGCTCGCCGCGATCGTCGGGCGCGCGGTACCGGACCTGCACGTGGGCACTTCCGCGATCCCCGTCTTCGGCCGCCATCCGCTGCTGGTCTCCAGCCAGGCCCTGACCGCCCAGGCCGCCACCCACGGCCGCTACCACCTCGGACTGGCCCTGGGCACGAAACTGGTGACGGAGACCGGCTTCGGTCTGCCCTTCGAACGCCCCGTCGCCCGTCTGCGCGAATTCCTCACCGCACTGCGCCAGTTGACCGAGACCGGCATGGCCGACTTCCACGGTGAGCTGCTCACCGCCGCCACCCCGCTCCCCGCGAACGTGCCGGGCGCGGAGACCGGTGTTCCGTTGCTGGTCGCCGCGATGGGCCCCCAGGCGCTGCGGGTCAGCGGTGAGCTGGCGGACGGGATCCTGCCCTACCTCGCGGGGCCGCGCGCCCTCGCCGAACACATCGTGCCCGCCCTGACCGCCGCGGCCGAGGCCGCCGGACGGCCCGCTCCCCGGATCGTGGCGCTGGTGCCCGGCGTGGTCACGGACGACGCGGACGCCGTGCGGGCCAGGGCCACCGAGAGCCTCGCCTTCTACGAACAGGTCCCGTCCTACGCCCGGGTCATCGAACTCTCCGGCGGTCGGCGCGCCGCGGACCTGGCCGTGATCGGCGACGAGAAGGCGGTCGAGGCCGAGGTACGGCGCTACCGCGACGCCGGGGCCACCGAAGTCGTGTTCTCGAGCACCGAGTTGGCGGGGGAGGGGGCCCGGCGCCGCACCTGGGCCCTCCTCGGCGAACTGGCCCGCTGAGCCCCACCGTCCCCTCACGATCCCCCGGTTCACCGTTCCCGCGTTCCCGCGTCACGGCATCCCCGTGCGGGAGCGGACCTCGTACACCGAAGGAGAATTCATGACCACCGAGGCGACCTCGACGGACCTCCACGCCTTCACCGAGCGATGGCTGGAGTGGTACCGCGCCCAGGAGGCCCGGCTCGCCCACCCGCACGGGTTCCTGGCGATCACCGGCCTGCACTGGCTCGACGACCGGCCGCAGCGCTTCCCCGACGCGCCCGGTACCTGGCGCACCGGCCCCGACGGGGTCGTCGTCACCCTCGACGAGGGCGAGGAACTGACCGTCGACGGGACGCCGGTGCGCGGTGAGCACCGGTTCGGCGTCCTGCCCGAACGCGGTGGCGTCGACGCCGTCTGGAAGGACGCCGTCATCGAGGTCGCCAAGCGGGGCGGTCACGACATCGTGCGGCCCCGGCACCCGGACGCCCCGCTGCGTACGGCCTTCGCCGGAACGCCCGCCTACGCCCCCGACCCCCGCTGGGCCGTGACGGGCCGCTACGTCCCCTTCGACGAGCCGCGGCCCACCACCGTGGGCGCCGCGGTCGAAGGTCTCGAGCACGTGTACGAGGCCCCCGGCAGGATCGAGTTCGAGCTGGACGGGCGCCCGCTGGCGCTGACCGCGTTCCCCGGGCACGGCCGGGACCGGCTGACCGTACTGTTCACCGACGCGACCTCCGGGGTCACCACCTACGCCGCCAACCGGTCCCTGGACGTCGGCGCGCCCGCCGCCGACGGGACGGTCGTCCTGGACTTCAACCGAGCCGCCAACCTGCCGTGCGCCTACACGGACCTGGCCACCTGCCCGCTCCCCCCGGCGGAGAACCGGCTGCCGGTGGCGATCGAGGCGGGCCTGAAGATCCCGCGCGAACGCGGCGGTTCCTGAACACCCCGCTTCCCGGGGCCGGGGCGGCGGCCGGCTGCGGCACGCCCCGGCCCCGGCGCGCGTCCGGACCCCGGTCCGCCATGAGATCAGTGAACAGGCCCTGCAGGGAAGGGACTTCGGTGAGCGTCCTTCGAGGCCGGGGTGAATGCCCGCTCCCGCAGGTCGGGGCGGGGAAAGCCGAATCACCGCCAGGGCAGTTCGGCTTCTCGGGAGGGATGGCGGTGAGGCTGGCCTCGAGCAGGTGCGGCAGCTCGGGGGCGACGATGGGCACTTGACGGTGGCTGACTGGTGATCGGTGGCCGGGGTGATCACTCGCGCGGGTGATGTCGGTCGATGGTGTGCGCGGTTGGGGAACGTGCGGGCTAGGTTGATGGTCGTGGCACGGTTTCGGATGTATCCGACGGGCGAGCAGGCGGGCGTCATGCTCGACCACTGTGCGCACGCCCGGTACGTCTGGAATCTGGCCGTCGAGCAGCACGCGCACTGGTACCGGGGTCGTAGGGCGGCGCCGGGTTTTGCCGAGCAGTGCCGTCAGCTCACCGAGGCCCGGCGTGAGAACGCATGGCTGGGTGCGGGGAACGCGGATGTGCAGCAGCAGGCGCTGAGGGACTTCGCCAGGGCCAAGAACGCCGTGTTCGCCTCCGGGTTCGGTGAGCCGACCTGGCGCCGGAAGCACGTGCACGAGGGCTTTCGCGTGATCGGCACCGACCGTGTCGAGGAGTTCGAGGCGGACGGCTCGCCGAAGCTGAACGCGAAGACCGGAAAGCAGGTCACGGGCCGCTCGGTTGTGGTGCAGAAGCTGAACCGGCGGTGGGCGCGGGTGAAGGTGCCCGGCTGCGGCTGGGTCCGCTTCCGGCTCACCTGGCCCGAACTGCCCAAGGCGAAGACGTTCCGGGTCACCTTCCGTAATGGCCGGTGGCACATCGCCTTCGCCGTCGTCCCCGCCCCGGTCGACGGGCCCGGCACGGGTGAGGTCATCGGCATCGACCGGGGCGTGGCCGTCACTGCCGCCCTCTCCGACGGCCGGAAACTGAACTGTCCCCGGCTCACCGTCAGGGAACATGCCCGGATCCGCAAGCACCAGCGCCGGGCCGCCCGCGCACCCAAGGGCAGCGAGCGCAAGGCCGCCGAGTACGCGAAGGTCGCTCGTATTCAAGGCCCGTGAGGCGGAGCGGCGCAAGGACTGGTGCGAGAAGACCAGCACGATGCTCGCCCGCGGCTACGACCTGGTGCGGTTCGAGAAGCTGAACATCAAGAGCATGACCCGCTCGGCCAGGGGCACCGTGGCCGAACCCGGCCAGAAGGTTGCCCAGAAGGCCGGGCTGAACCGGGCGATCCTCGCCCAGGGCTGGGGCCTGCTGCGGCGACGCACCGAGCACAAGGCCCCGGGCCGGGTCGAGGACGTCCCCGCCCCCTACACCAGTCTGCGCTGCAGCGCCTGCTGGGGGCACCTCCCACGCCCTTGAGGCAGTGGGAGAGGATCGACAAGAACTCGCGCAAGAGCCAAGCCGGGTTCGTCTGCTCCTCCTGCGGCTTCACCTGCAACGCCGACACCAACGCAGCAGCCAACGTCGCGGCAGGACAGGGCGGGATCCCCCGCTCCCGGCGAACAGCCGGTGCCGGAGGGGTGACAACGGCCACCAGCCGCTCGACCACCCGTGAACCCCAACCCGCACGGGCTGGAATCCCCCTCTTCCAAGAGGGGGAGGATGTCAAATGAGGTGAAGGCGCGACGACCACTGCGCTACGGACCCCGTCCCACAGGCGATCATACGAACCGTCCGCACTCCATTGCCCGGGATTTCGGCCGGGGAGACGACGGGCTCACTTCACGCCATGCCGTCAGTCGTTCCGTGAGGCTTAGAGTGGTCTGTCGTGAGCGACGATCCGATGTTCCCCGGTGGCAGCACTCTGCTCCCCGGATCCGACGCGCGAGGCCACATGTCCCCAGAGGACGCGCCGAAGCCCCGGGTCCCGGGCAGGGGGTTGTCGTGGGTGCGGGGCACGGGGTTCACGAATACCGCACCGGGCTCCCGCGCCTCGGTCGCCGGTTGTTCGGCGCCGCACCGGGGAGCGCGGCGATGACCCGGCTCGACGGGCGGGTCGAACGGGGCAACCGCACCCGGCAGTCGGTGCTGGACCGGACGGTCGACATCGCGTCGGTCGAAGGGCTGGAAGCGCTGTCCGCGGGACGGCTCGCGACCGAGCTGGGGCTCAGCAAGAGCGGGGTGTTCGCCCTCTTCGGGTCCAAGCAGGAGCTCCAGCTCGCGACCGTGCGCGAAGCCGGACGGATCTTCGCCGAGCGGGTGATCCGGCCCGCGGAACAGGTCCCGGCGGGGGTCGGACGGGTGCGGCGGCTGTGCGAGCTGTGGCTCGAGTACTCCCGCGGGCGGGTCTTCCCGGGCGGCTGCTTCTTCTACGGGGTCATCGCCGAGTTCGACGCCCGGTCCGGGCCGGTGCACGACGCGGTGGTGTCGGCCCACCGGGCCTGGACGGGCCTGATGGAGCGCGCGATCGACGAGGCCCGCACCGGCGGGGAGTTGCGTCCGGACACCGATGTCCCCCAACTCGCCTTCGAACTCGTGGCGTTGATGGAGACGGCCAACGCCGTCTCCGTGCTGCACGACGAGGAGACCGCCTACGACCGGGCCCGGGTGGGCATCGCGGACCGGTTGCGGAACGCCTCGGCGGACGGGGCGCCCGGGTCCCGAGGGGAGTGATTCCCCGGCTCGTCCCGCCCGGATCCCGGAGGATCCCTGGCCGGAAAACAAATTGCACGACCGGTCGCACAGTTTTACGGTCGGACCATGACTGTCACCGGAGCGGATGTCGTGGAACTCGACCGGATCGCCGTGCACGAGGCCCTGCGGGTGGTGGGGCTGGCGGAGAACGCGGACTGGGACCGCGCCACACCGTGCGCGGGCTGGGACCTCCGACGGCTCGTGGCGCACATGACCGCACAGCACCTCGGTTTCGCGGCGGCCGCACGCGGAGCGGGACGGGAGGCGGCGCACTGGCGGGAACCCCGGGACATGGGCGAGCCGGCCCGCGTCCACGAGGCGGCCGCCGCGACGGTGCTCGCGGCCTTCGCCGAACCCGGCGTGACGGAGCGGGAGTTCGCGCTCCCCGAGCTGGGCGGAAGTTTTCCCGGACGGCAGGCCGTCCGCTTCCACTTCGTCGACTACGTGGTCCACGCCTGGGACGTCGCCGCGACCCTGGGAACGGTCCTGGACCTCTCCGCCGACGTCCTCGGCGCGGCGCTCGCCACGGCCCGGCGGGTACCGGACGATCCGGCCGTCCGCGGCCCCGGGAACGCCTTCGCCCCGGCGCTGGACGTGCCCGACGGGTCGGGGCCGCTCGACGAGACGCTGCGCCTGCTGGGCCGGGAACCGGACCGGTGGCCCGTACGCGCCTGAACACCGCTGCGCCGGGCAGGCAGGGTGCGGGGCGGGGCGCTTGACCTTGACACGGTGACAAGGCCTTCACTGCTCGCCGAGGAGGTGGTCTCGATGACGGTCACGGGACAGGACACTGAGGTGGATGCGGATGTGGATGCGGTACGCATTCTCCGTGGGCTCGAGGACGGCCGCTCGTCGGTGCGGCTCCGGGCCGCTCTGGCGGCCGGCACGACACCCGACCCGCGGTTCGTCGCCGGTCTCGTCCACCGGTGCGCGATCGAGCCCGAGTTCTTCGTCCGCGACATGCTGACCTGGGCACTCACCCGCCACCCGGTGTCCCTGACGCTTCCCGCCTTGCTCCGCGAAGTCCGCTCGGACCGCGCGCAGGCACGGAGCCAGGCGCTGCACACGCTGTCCAAGATCGGGGACCGGCGGGCGTGGCCGGCGATCACGTCCTCTCTGCTGTCCGACAGCGAGGACGAGGTCGCACGGAGCGCCTGGCGGGCCGCGGTCGTGCTCGTGCCCGCGGGCGAGGAGGCCGTGTTGGCCGCGGAGCTGGTGACGCTGCTCGGACGCGGCGGGCGGGAGACGCAGCTGAGTCTCAGCCAGGCGCTGGTCGCGCTGGGAGAGGTGATCGTGCCGGTTCTGCTCGCCGCGACGACGTCACTCGACCCGCGCGTACGGACGCACGCGCTCGCCACGCAGCGGCTGCTGCGCGACCCGGACGCCGGATTCGAGCTCGCGATCGAGGAGGCGAAGCGCGTCGCGGTCCTCGACGGGCCCGGTCAGGAGGGACGATAGGGCGTGTTGATCGGTGAGGTGGCACGACGGTCCGGTGTCAGTGCCCGCATGCTGCGGCATTACGAGTCGCTCGGCCTGGTGCGCCCTTCGGGGCGCACCGGCTCCGGCTACCGGGAGTACTCCGAGGACGACATCCGGCGGATCTTCCACATCGAGAGCCTGAGGTCGCTGGGGCTGTCGTTGCGGGAGATCGGGCGCGCGCTCGACGACCCCGGCTTCACGCCCTCCTCGCTCGTGGCGGACCTCATCACCCAGACACGTCAACGCATCGCGGCGGAGACCGAGTTGCTCACGCGGCTGGACAGGATCCGGGCCGCGGAGCCGGCCGGCTGGGAGGACGTGCTCCAGGTCGTCGCGCTCCTGCAGGCGTTGGCCTCGAAGAACGCCGACGCGCGCCAGCGCGCGGCGCTCTCCTCGGCAGGCGAGGTTCCGGTGCCGGTGGAAGCCCTGGTCGAGGCGGCATTGAGCGAGACGGAGCCGAACGTCGCCGGGGCCCTTCGCTGGGCACTGGCGCGCTCCGGTGACCGCGGCCCGGCGCTGCTCGCGAAGGGCTTGGGCTCACCGACGGCCGCGGTACGGGAACGGGCCGTCAGGTCGCTCGCCGAGATGCCCGGCGCCGAGGCCACCGCGCATCTGCGGGCCGCCCTGGCGAGCCCCGACTCCGTGGTCCGCGGGCACGCGGCTCTGGCACTCGGCGCGCGAGGGGTGGCCGACGCGGTCCCGACGCTCATCGACATGATCGTGGAGGGGCGCAACGACACCGACGCGGCCGACGCCCTGAGCGTGCTGGCGGGCGACGACGCCACGGCGGACCGGCTCGCGGCCGGGCTCCTCGACCTCCTCGCCCGCCCCACCACGCGGGCACCCGCACGCGGACGGCTGACCCAGGCGCTGGCGGGCATCCCGGGGACGAGGGCGTCACACGCGCTCGTGGAACTGTCGCGGGACACGGACCGTGCCGTCGCGCTGACCGCGACGTACCTCCTCCGGCTGCGCGACGCACGGTGACCCGTGTCTCCCGGGGCGGCGCCTCGTCGGCGGCGTGCGTCGTGTCCGGCGGCACATGTCGCGTCCGGCGGCGTGTGTAACAGCCCTGCACTACGGTCCGGTCGAGCGGAACGGGGTGCCGGGCCGAGGGGTCTTGGGGGTCGGAAACGCCCGCTCGTACCGAGCAGCCCGTACTGCCGACCGATACCGAGGTAAAACGATGCGCGTTCACAAGCTCACCTTCGCCGCCCTGGCCGTCGCCGCAGGTCTCTCGCTCACCGCCTGCCAGAACGGGGACGACGGCACGGGACAGGGCGCACCGTCCGCCGGGTCCACCGCGTCGTCCCCGGACGGCGGTTCGGGTTCGAAGGGTTCGGATCAGGGCGGCGGTTCCGCCTCGGGCGGTTCCGGCCAGGACGGCGGTACGGACGCCACCGGAACCGGAAAGGGCACCGGCGGCGCGGGCACGGACGCCGGTGCCGGGGCCGGCGGAAGCGGCAAGGCCGAAAGGTGCCACACCGACGGGCTGGAGATCACGGCGAAGGACGGCACCATCGACGGTGACCCCGGCGGCACCGTCACGGTGGAGCTGCGGAACCGCAGCGGCCGGGACTGCGTGATCTCCGGGTACGCGGGCGTCGACCTGAAGACCGGCGCGGGGACGCTGTCCGCGAAGCGCACCGGGGAGAAGGCCGGCCGGGCCGTCCTCAAGAACGGGCAGTCGACGGCGTTCGGCATCAACTATCCGCTCAACGAGACGGGTGGCTCCGGCGTCCGCGTCACGGGTCTGCTGGTGACCCCGCCGAACGAGACCAGGACGGTCACCCTCGACTGGCCGGGCGCCGCGACCCTGCCCGTCACGGACGGCTCCGGCGACCCGGTGAAGGTCGGCCCGGTGGGAAACGCCGGCCAGGGCGGCTGACCGCCCGCCCGGGAACCCGAAGGCACCGTGCGGGGCGTCGCCCACACCGTCACTGCGTTCCACGCGTCACCTAGGGATTCGCCCCGATACCCGCGCCGCGGTCCCTTGCCTACCCTCGTGGAGGGTGCTGGACTTCCGCTCAGCCGGCTCGTTCCGCACCGCACTCGCTCGCCACGGAGGACCGGAGGACCGATGAAGGCGATCGCCCAGGACCGGTACGGCTCACCGGACGTCCTGGAACTCAGGGAGGTCGACGCGCCGGTCGTCGCCGACGACGGGGTGCTCGTCCGAGTGCGCGCGGCCGCGGTCAACGCGCGCGACTGGCACCTCATGCGGGGCGACCCGTACCTGGCGCGCCTGGGGCTCGGGCTGAGCGGCCCGAAGACGAAGATCCGGGGCACGGATTTCGCGGGCCTGGTGGAAGCGGTGGGCAGGAACGTGAAGCGGTTCCGTCCCGGCGACGAGGTGTTCGGCGAGGCCGACGCCGCTTTCGCCGAGTTCGTGTGCGCCCCGGACGGAGCGGTGGGGCCGAAACCGGCCGGACTGTCGTTCGAGCAGGCGGCCGCGTTGCCGCTGGCGGGCAACACCGCGCTGATGGGCCTGCGCGACCTGGGAGAGGTGCGGCCCGGCCAGGAGGTGCTGATCAACGGCGCGTCGGGCGGGGTGGGCACCTTCGCCGTACAGATCGCCAAGGCGTTCGGCGCGGAGGTGACCGGCGTGTGCAGTACGAGGAACACGGACCTGGTCCGGTCGCTCGGCGCGGACCACCTCGTCGACTACACCCGGGAGGACTTCACCCGGCTCGGACGGCGGTACGACCTCGTGTTCGACCTGGTGGGAAACCATTCGCTGACCGGGTTCCGCCGCGCGCTGAAACCCACCGGGACGCTTGTCCTCTCCGGTGGGGGCGTGTTCGAGGGCGGGAGTGCGGTCGGGCCGATGGGCCTCCTCCTCAAGGGGCAGGTGATGTCACGCTTCGCCCGTCACCGGCTGTTCGTCCTCACCGCGACACCGAGCAAGGAGAACCTGGCGACGCTGGGGGAACTCGCCGCATCGGGAAAGCTCGTCCCCGTCATCGACCGCACCTACCCCTTGGGCGAGGCGCCCGAAGCCATCCGTTACCTCGAAGGGGAGCACGCGCGCTCGAAGGTCGTCATCACCGTCTGACGCGTGTCCGGGCCGTCATCGTCGCCCACGAGACGGCCCGGTCAGCGCCGGTGAGCGCGAGACCGACCGACGGTCCGCCGAGCGGACGCAGCACGAAGCCGGGGCGGTTCCCGGGAGTGGGCACCGGCCGAAGCCGCGCGGGCCGGCCGACGGCGAGGCGGGCCGACGGCGAGGCGGGCCGACGGCGAGGCGGGCCGACGGCGAGGCGGGCCGACGGCGAGGCGGGCCGACGCACCCGAGGTGCGCCGGCCCGTCCCCCGCCCCGCTCCCGGCTCGCCCCGTACGTCCGGGAGCGGGGCGGAGTGGTTCCGTCGTCAGCCGTTGCTCGTGGTGGTGATGTCGACGATGTGGTCGTACCGCTCCAGCAGCACGAAGAGCTTGGTCTTCTGCGTCGTCTCCCCGCTGCCGAAGGTCAGGGTGACGACGACCTCATGGCCCATGCCCACGGGGCCGTTGTCGGTCACCGACCACCGTGCCGGGACGTTCTGCGCGCGCAGGATCCCGTCCACCCCGTTCTGCTCCTCCCAGGCCGCCAGCCGCTCGGCGAAGTCGGACGTCAGGTAGTGCCGGCGGAGCGCCGTGGCCAGCGTGCCGTCCGGGTCCTCGTAGTCACCCTTCGCGTCGATGTAGGCGCCGTAGAAGTCGGCGACCCGGGTCACCGCCTGACCGGTCGTGCCGCTGACCGACGCCGGAGCGGCGGCGGACACCTTCACCGGCGCGTGGACGGCCGCCTGCGCCGACCCTTGCGCCGACACACCGAGCCCGGCGGCCAGGACGAGGCCGGCGGCGACGGCCGCCAGACGGCCCGAACGACGGTGTGCGCGCATGTTCCTGCTCATGTGTTCTTCCCTCTTCTTCCGGGTCCCTGTGGTCGCCCCTGGCCGCTTCCGGCTCCCCTGCCGGATACGCCGGCCGGTGCGACACCCAGAGCTTCCGGGACGCCCGGGACCCACCACAACGACTACCGCCCGACGTGCAACGGTGGGACCGTCCCACCCCCTCCGACCAGCGGAGACGGCCAGTGCCTGGGATGCCGCCCCGGGACGCGGAGAGGAGGCGTCGACGAGGAGCACCGACGGGACGCCCCGGGGGCGGGGCTGTCGACCGATGACGACGAGACGGCGCATCCGGCCACGATGACCGCGCGGGGCGGCACAGGCCACGCTTTTCGCGATCCGCGCGACCGACACACGGCGTGCGCCGCCGTCGGGCCGGCGGGACCGGGCGGGACCACGACGTGAGAACCCGTGGACCGTGGGTACCCGTGCCGGAGGAGCACGACGGTCCGCACGGCGCCGGGCACATCCAGGCGCTCGTGCGAGTGGTTCTCCACCGGGCCGTCACGGCGCTCCGGCGAACACCACGACACCGGACCCCACACACACCGGTCAGCGAGGCCGATCATGAGCGATCAGTTCCCGACCCCGTCCCAGGCAGAGGGCGAACGCACGGACGACGACGCGGAAGAGACCCACACCGATGTTCCTCGAACGACTCCTTCGCAGGCCGAAGGCGAGGACACGGAGGAAACGGGCTGAGGAGGACGACTGAAGCACGACGGGACCGACCCGGCCCCCGGGGCGCCTCCCGGTCCGACCCGGAGGCGCCCCGGTCCGGCGAGCGGCCGCCCGAAGAGGGCGCCTCGTGGAAGACATGCCCCAAGAGCCCTTGGTGCGGCGCGAGTTGTCCGCCGATCCCGTAGCCGTGCCCGTGCGGTTCCACCGGACTACACATGACGTTCGCCTGCCGTACGCCTTCACCGTGTCCCCTTGCGGACGGTCGTGAACGCGGCGGGTGCGATCCTGTGTGTCCACTTCCGACTCACCCTGGGTTGCACGCCTGGCGCACCGGGCCGACAACGTTGTCTTCCGGTGGGCCGGACCGTGCGTGCGTACGAGCGACGTGGAGAGGTTACGTGCCCATCAGATCCCGGTCCTCCTTATCCCCCGTGATCCGTCCGAGGACCGCCCGCCGGTGCCGGCCACTGCGCGCGACGGTCGTCGCGCTGCTCGCCGGGGCCCTCGCCCTCGTCGCGCCGGGCGGCAGCGGTGCGGCCACAGCGGCGCCTTCCCCGACCACGTCCGCAGGATCCGGCGGGGCATCCGGCGGGACGGACTACACGAAACTCGTCGATCCGTTCGTGTCGACCGCCGGCGACGACGGCAACGACCTGCCGGGCGCCCAGGCGCCCCACGGTCTGGCCAAGGTCAACCCGATGACCACGCCAGGCCGCAACCACTCCGGGTACGACTACGACGTGAACCACATCGCCGGGTTCACCACCACGAACCTCGACGGGGTCGGCGGCTCGGGAGGCGGTGGCGACCTGCTCGTCGTCCCGACCTCCGTCCGCTACGACAAGCGCCCCGCCCCCGGCACGTACTCCCACGCGTACAAGCACGACGACGAGACCGCGACGCCCGGCTACTACCGGGTGGGCCTCGGGGCGGTCTCCGGAACCGCGTCGTCGGTGACGCGGGACCCCGGCACCGTCGAGGCCGAGACGACCGCGACGACGCGCACGGCGCTGGAGCGGTACGGCTTCCCCTCCGGGGCCGAGCCCGAACTCGTCCTCGACCTGGCGAACAACTTCACCAGCCGCACCCGCTCGACCCTGAAGGCGACGACGCTCCCGGACGGCACCACCTCGATCACCGGGCTCGTCGCGGGGTCGTTCAACGGCGCCTCGTACCAGCTGTACTACGACGCCACCACCAACGTCCCCGTGACCTCCCTGCGGAGTTGGGGCGGCGACGGCAGGCTGAGCGACGCCACCGCGCAGGACGGCACCGACACCGGCGTCGTCCTCGGGTTCGACAAGGCCGCCGGGGACGACATCGAACTGCGCATCACGCTGTCGCCGATCAGCGCGGAACAGGCCGCGACCGACCAGCGGAACGAGGTGGGCGGGCTCACCTTCGACCAGGCGCGCGCACGGACGAAGGCCGACTGGAACCGCACGCTCGGCGCCGTCGACGTACGCGCCTCCGAGAAGTCCGATCCGGGGGCGACGCTCACCAAGGAGTTCTACACGCACCTGTACCGCATGTACGCGCTGCCGGTGAACGCCACCAGCACCAGCGGGACGTACCGCGGCGCGGACGGAGCGGTGCACAGGACGAACGGCTTCACGTACTACGACGGCTGGTCCACCTGGGACGACTTCCGCAAGTACTCCGTCGAGGCGTACATCGACCCGGCCGGCTACCGGGACATGGTGCAGTCGCTCGTCGAGCTCTTCGCCGACGCGCACGCCTCGGGCAAGAGCCTCGGCAAGCTCACCCACTCGGTCCCGACCGTGCGCTGGGAGCGCTCGGCGGTGCTGGTCGCCGACGCGCTGTCGAAGGGCTACAAGGACTTCGACCGGCTCGACGAGGCGTACCCGGCGCTGATGTCGTACTCCGGGTACTACACCGGGGCGCAGCTGCGGCAGGGCTACATCACCGGGGATCCCGGCACGACCGTCCAGCGCGGCTACGACCAGTGGGCGCTGTCCGTCGTCGCCGCCGCGCTCGGCAAGGACGAGGACGCGAAGAGGCTGCGCACCCAGGCGACGATGGCGATCGACCATCTCGTGAAGTCCGGCACCTGGACGGCGGCCGACGGCACGAAGGTCGGTCTGCTCACCCCGCGCGCCGCGAACGGCGACTGGCAGAGCGCCGATCACGAGAAGTTCGAGGCGGCCGGCCTCTACCAGGGCACGCTCTGGCAGTACCACTGGTACGACGCGTACGACATGGGCGGCCTCATCGAGGCCATGGGCGGCGCGAAGGCCGGCAGGGCCGCCGTGGAGCACATGTTCGGCGAGGACTCCGGCGCCGACGACGGCTCGACCATGCTGCACTCCAACGCGAACGAGATCGACCTGCAGGCCCCGTACCTCTTCAACTACGTCGGCGAGCCGAGCCTGACGCAGAAGTGGGTGCGCGCCATCTACACCGGCACGACCTGGAACCGCTACATCGCCACCGGTTCCTCGAACGAAGCCCCCAGCTCCGGCGGCGAGTTCCGCCCGCCGGTCAGGACCCAGGTCTACAAGCTCTCCCCCAAGGGCTTCCTGCCGACCATGGACAACGACGCCGGCACCATGTCGACCATGTTCGTCGGCGCGGCGCTGGGCCTGTTCCCGGTGACCGCCGGTTCCGGCCAGTTCCAGATCGGCAGCCCGTTCTTCGACTCCACGACGATCACCTACGCCAACGGCGCCCGGTTCACGGTGAAGGCCGACGGCGTGTCACCGGACGACTATTACGTGCAGGGCGCGACCCTCAACGGCTCGCGGTTCGACGACACATGGCTCGACTACTCCCGGATCGTCTCCGGCGGGACCCTGGACCTCACCATGGGCTCCGAGCCCTCGCGGTGGGGCGCCCGCACGAGGCCCGCGTACTCGCTGAACACCGACTCCGGCGACGCGGGCGAGGGCGGAGCGGGGACGGGCAGGGGCGGCACCGTCGTCTCCGCCCGCCCGAGCACCGTCGCCGCCGCCGCGGACGGCACCGTCGACGGCCGTGTGCGACTCACCCTGACCGGACCGGCGTCGTTCGCCGCGCGCGGGGGAACCAGCCTGACCGGGACCGGCGCGGCCACCGTGACCGGTCTGCCGGGCGGTGTCACGGCGGACCTGCGCGTCAGCGGCTCGCGTACGGCGACGCTGTCGCTCACCGGCAGCACGCGGGTCGACGCGCGTCTCGGCATCACCTTCCATGACGCGGCCTTCGCGCACGGAGTGGGGGCCGGGACGGTGCGCGGCACCGGGACATCCCCGACCGACCCGCTCGTCCTCTCCGTCGCCGCGGTGCACCGCGAGGCGCTCGGCGCACTCGTCGGCCAGGCCGTGCTGGTGCGCGAGGGCAACTACTCCGACGGCTCGTGGACCGTGTTCCGGTCGGCGCTCGAACACGCGCGGACCGTCCTGGCGGACCCCGCCTCCGTGACGGGCACGATCATGGCCGCGGACGACGCGCTGCGGTCCGCCGCCGACGCGCTCACCATCGACGAGGGCGGCTACGCCGTCCTGCAGGCGGAGGACCCCGACCAGATGGAGGGCCCGAGCCTGGTGAAGGAGGCGTACTACTCCGACGGCGACCTCGGCGGCGTCACCGAGGGGTCGTGGGAGCGGTTCGGCAGGCTGGACTTCGGCGGGGTAGCCCCGCGGAGCGTCTCGGTCCGCTACGCCAACTCGCAGGCGACGACCGCGAGGCCGAGCAGCGTCGACATCCACGCCGGTACCGCCGACGGCCCCGTCGTCGCCACCGTCCAGCTCCCCGGGACGGGCGGCTGGCAGTACTACAGCACGGTGCGGGCGGCCGTCACCGATCCGGACGCCCTGTCGGACGCGGCGAGCGCGACCTTCGTCTTCCACGCCCCGTCCGGCCAGTCGTGGGTGTCGAACTTCGACCGGTACCAGTTCTCGCCGGACGGGGTCTCCTCGTCCACCACGGCCACGCTCGCCACGCTGACCGCCGCCGACAGCACCACGACCGGCGGGGGTTCACTCCCGCTCGACCTCACGAAGGGCGTCTTCGAGAACACCACGAACGGCGCGTGGGCCCGGTGGACGGGCATCGACCTCCGCTCCGGTGCCGACACCGTCACCGTCCGCTACGACAAGCCCCGGTCGCGCGCGGCGTCGGACTCGCGCATCGAACTGCGCCTCGGCTCGAAGGACGGTCCGAAGAAGGCCGACATCCCCCTCGATTACACCGGTTCGGGCTGGGGAACCGTCGCCACCACGTCCGTGCGGCTCGATCCGGCCGTCTTCGCCGGCGTCCAGGACGTGTACGCCGTGTTCGTCTCCTCCACGCAGTCGTCCACCCAGCCCTACGTGGCCAACGTCCATTCGCTGACGCTGACTCAGGACGCTTGCTCACCCGTGTCGTTCGACGCCACCGCGTTCCGCTCCCACAGTGGGGGCGGGCTCAAGAGCGAGCCGGCCGGCTGGAGCGGCGCGGGTTCCACCACCGACCTCGGCGGCACGTACGACGGAGCCTGGCTCGACTACGGGGACATCGACTTCGGCGGCTCCCCGAAGAACACCGTCACGATCACCTACGTCAACAACTCCGCCCGCTGCGGCACCGGTTCCGCCGTCCAGCTCTACCTGGACTCCTTCGACCCCGGCGACCCCGGCACGCCGTACGCGACCGTACCCCTGCCCGTCACGGGAGCCGCGTGGTCGTCGGGAGGGACGACGGGCCTGACGCTGCCCGAGGCGATCACCGGAACGCATGCCGTCCACCTCCGGCTGGTGACGACCCCGGACGCCTCGCACCCCTACGTCGCCAACCTGGGCCGGATCACCTTCGACCACGTCGAGACGCCCGCCGCCACCGACAAGTCCGCCCTGCGCAAGGCGATCGACCGGTACGAGGGGCTGTCCGACCACGCCGATCGCTACGACACGGTCGACTTCGGTGTGTACCGGCGCGAACTCACCGCCGCGCGCGCCCTCGTCGACGCCGACGACGCCACCCAGGCCGAGGCCCACACCCGGACCCGCGGCCTCACCCTCGCCGCCGAGCAGCTGGTCCCCCTCCCGAGGCTGCGGCTGGAGGACCTGGTCGCGACCGCGTCCGGCCTCGACGACGACCGCTACACGGACGCCTCGTGGACGGCGTTCACCACGGCGCTCGCCGAGGCGAGGACCGCGGTCGCGGACGGTTCGGCCACCGACGAGACCCTCACCGCACGGTACGAAGCGCTCGACCACGCCGTGTCGTCGCTGACCACCAGGCCCAGGACGGTGCCCACCGCGCCCGACGCCGTGTCGGCGACCTCGTCCGGCACGAGCGTGACCGTCGCCTGGTCCGCGCCGAAGGACACCGGCGGCTCACCTGTCACCGGCTACGGGATCACCCTCGACGACGGCCACCGGGTCGAGATCCACGACCCGGACAGCCGGAGCACGACGTTCACCCGGCTGCGGACCGGCCGGTCGTACACGGCGCGCGTCCGGGCGGTGAACGCGGTCGGCACCTCGCACCCGAGCGCCGCCACGGCACCCGTGGTGACCGGCGGCGGCGAGCCGCGGAATCCGGCCGTCCCGGCACGGGAATCCGCCGTGACCGCCTCGGCGGACGCCTCCGGCCCGGCGTACGTGTCGTCCCCCTTCCCGGACGACGTGCTGAACGCGACCTACTCCTCGGACAGTTGGCCGGCGACCAGTGACGGGAGCGACTACTTCGACGGTCTGCTCCGCGGTGTCGGCGCTCTGCGCACCGATGTTCTCGGCACCGACACCAAGGTGCCGTACGGCACTTCGCCCACCGCCGAGAACGACAGGATCGCCGTGCGCATCAACAACGCGGCCACGCAGGAGGAAGTGGACCGGGCCGAGGCGGACGCCACGAACAGCGCCACCGTCACCCTGGCCGACGGCCTCGGCTCCCGGCTCGGCCGGATCTACGGCGACGCCCTCGAGGAGGGGCGACTGCCCAGGACCAGCGCCCTGTTCTCCCGCGTCACGAAGAACCTCGACAAGGTCGACGCGGCGAAGAACCACTACGGCTATCCGCGGCCCTACGTACGGCTCGGGTTCGTCGGCGACGGCGGTGCCGTCTACGAGTCGCAGGACGGTTCCTACAGCGGCCTCGCGACCAGCGGCTCGTACCCGAGCGGCCACGCCTACGGCGGCTACGAGGCCGGGACCGTCCTCGCCACGCTCCTGCCGGAGCTGGCGCCGTCGATCCTCGCGCGCACCTCGGAGTACGGGGACAACCGCGTCGTCCTCGGGTTCCACTACCCGCTGGACGTCATGGGAGGACGCATCACCGGACAGGCCACCGTGGCCCACCGGTGGGCGGACCCCGGCTTCCGGGAACTGCTGACGCAGGCCCACACCGAGATCGAGAACGTGCTGCTCGCGCAGTGCGAGAAGGAGGGGTACGGCGACACGCTCGTCGTCTGCGCGGGGGACGCCTACGCCGGCCTGAGCACGGCGCAGGACGTCGACCTGTACACGCGGCGCCTCACCTACGGGTTCTCCCGGGTGGCGAAGCCCGGGCAGGCGCTCAGGACGCCGTCCGACGCGGCGGCCCTGCTGATCACGGCCTTCCCCGGCCTCACCGCCGAGCAGCGCACCCAGGTCCTGGAGCAGACCGCGACGGACTCCGGGTACCCGCTCGACCTCACCGCGGACGGCGGGGCGGGCTGGCAGCGGATCAACCTGGCGGCCGCGATGGCGGCGCACGTGACCGTGAACGCCGACGGGTCGGTCACGGTGACGGACTTCGCGGACGCCACCGGGGCGAGTGTCGCCGATGCCGCCGCGATCACCGTGGGGGGCGTCCCGATCGACGGGTTCGGCCCGGAGGTCTCCACCTACGTCGTCGACTGGCCGAAGAACACGAGGATCCCCGCCGTGTCCGCCGTACCGGCCGGGCCCGGTGCGCGGGTGAAGGTCACCCGCGGCGGCCCGGTCCTGTCGTCGGCCGGTTCCCGGTTCACCACCCGCACCATCAGGGTGACCTCGGCGAACGGTTCGGTCACCCGGACCTACACGGTCGGATTCCAGCCCACGGACCGGGAGGACCGGCCGGTCGGGGCCGGCGGGAACGGCGGCGCCCGCGAGGGCGCGGGTGCCGTCCTCAGGCCGCTCGGAGGCGATGGAGCGGGCTCCGCCGACGGCGCCGGACGCTGGTCGCCGGCGGCGGAGTGGGCGCGGCGCGTCGGCGTCCCGGGGGCGGCTAGCACGACGTGACCGCGGACGGCTCCCGGCGCCTCAGAATCCGATCGCCTCACGGAGCAGCAGGACGGTGGCGCGCCCCGGGTGGGGTTCCGCGTTGAGGACGAGGAGGCGGTTGAGCGCGCTGGGCACTCCGTAGACCTGCCTGGCGCGCTCGTCCTCCAGCGGGACGCAGTGCTCGTCGACGCGGCGCAGCGCGGTGTCCAGGTCGGGCACCACCTTCTGCGCCCCGACCACCAGGATCACGCGGGGCGCGGCGCCCGCGTAGGCGGGCAGTTGGCTGCCGCTGGCCGAGGCGGCCACGAGGGAGCCGGTCTCGGTGACCGCGCAGACGCTGCCCACCACGGCGTCGGGGCAGGCGAGCATCCGCAGGATCTCCGTCATCTGCGTGGCGCGGTCCATGGCCAGCCCGCGTTCCTTGACGGAGTCGTAGCGGCCGCTGCCGTTGATGTCCTCGTCGATGCCGGACAGGCGGAGGGTCTCGCTGGCCGCGGTGAACACCGTGCTGCCCGCGGGGATCAGGTCCTTGACGCGGGTCCGCGCCGCGGCGGCGTCGTCGAGGATCTCGACGTCGAAGTTCCTCTCCTTCAGCGCGGCGGCCACCCGTTCCAGCCGCTCGTCGGTAGCCGGGGCGGTGAACGGTGTCGTCGCTGTCGTCGGTGTCGTCGGTGTCGAGGCAGTCATGATGTCCTCGCTCTTCCTCTCCGCTGGATGATGTTCCGGTCCCACCTGTCCGACAGCACAGCCCCGCGGAATGTGAGGCGCGGCCCCGGTCCGGCCGGCCGGGAGGCGGCGCTCCGGCCTCACGTTCCGGTGCGCTGTCCTGTCGTACCGGTGAGAACACATGCGACCGAGGGAGTTGTCGGCACCATGACCACCCGATCCGCCCCGGGGCACGGCCGCCCCGATCCGAGCCTGGACGCGGTGATGAGCGAGCGGCGTCATCTGCTCAACCTCGCCTACCGGCTGCTGGGTTCCCTGACCGAGGCCGAGGACGCCGTCCAGGAGACGTACACCCGCTGGTACGCCATGTCCCGGCGGCAGCAGGACGCCGTCGAGTCCCCCGGTGCCTGGCTGACGACGGTCGCGAGCCGTGTCTGCCTCAACGTGCTCGGCTCGGCGCGGGCCCGGCGGGAGACCTACGTGGGTGAGTGGATCCCCGAGCCGCTGCCCGGGGGCGCGGAGTGGATCGGCGGGCGGCAGGGGGGCGCGGCCGTCGACCCGGCGGACCGGGTCACCCTGGACGAGTCGGTCAGCCTGGCGTTCCTGGTGCTGCTCGAATCGATGACCCCGGCCGAGCGCGTCGCGTTCGTCCTGCACGACGTCTTCTGCCACTCCTTCGCCGAGGTGGCCGAGATCGTCGGCCGTACGCCGGGGGCGTGCCGCCAGCTGGCCTCCTCTGCCCGTCGCCGGGTCCGGGCCGCGCGGCCTTCCGCGACCGCGGCGGGCCGGCGTACCGACGTGGTCGGCGCTTTCAAGAGGGCGTGGGAGGCCAAGGACATCGAGGCCCTCGTCGGTCTGCTCGACCCCGACGCCACGGCGACCGCCGACGGCGGCGGTCTCGCCCCGACCTTCCCGCACCCGATCGAGGGCGGTGAGCGGATCGCGCACGCCTGGGCCGAACTCGCCCGCCGCAGGCCCGTCGGCACGCTGCTCCTGGAACGTACCGTCAACGGCCGGCCGGGACTGGTGGCCCAGCAGGACGGCACCGTCGTGACGGTGTTCGCGTTCGAGGTCGTGGGCGACCGGATCAAGAACATCTGGGTGGTGCGCAATCCCGAGAAGCTCAGGCTCTGGACCACGGATCGACGCACGGGTTGACGCGCGGGTCGCCCGGCACCCGTGTCGTCCTCCGCGCGCGGTGTCCGGTGCCGTCGGCCCGGACCCGGCCCACCTCGGGGCGGGCCGGGCCGACGGCGGCCGCTACGCCACGCGCAGGGTGTACCGGCCCGAGGTGTGCGCGGTGAGCCGCCAGCCGCCGGGACGCCGCTCCAGCCGGATGCCGGTGAGGCCTCCGCCCTCGGCCTCCGGGCGGGCCGGGCCGGGGACCCACACGTCCAGGGTGCCCTTCCCGGAGCCCGCCAGCCGCAGGTCCCGCTCGGTGAGGGAGGACTTCAGGGAGTTCAGGCGACCGGGGGCGCTGCGCGGGTACGCCTGGGACAGGGCCGTGATCTCGAAGGCCGGGCTCGCCAGCGGCTTGCCCTCGGGGCAGGTGTGGAGCACGACGCCTCCGCCCGAGGTGGTGGCCGCGGGGTCGTTCTGCGGATCACCGCAGGCCTTCTTCCAGACCCAGATAGCCGATCCGAGCATGTCGCTGTTCTGCCGCTCCAGGAAGCGGTCGAACCGGGCGTGGAAGTCGTCGGGTTCCCCGAACCATCCCCACTCGCCCGACCACAGCGGGACCCCGTACGCCCGGGCGGTGCGCTCGGCGGTGGTGTAGCCCTGCTCGATCGAGGTCAGGGTGACGCCCAGGCCCTGGTCCATGGTGATCGACTCGCTGTACAGGTGGGGCGAGAAGACGAGCAGGGGGTCGTCGGAGAACCCGGCCGGCGGGGTGGTGTCGAAGCCCAGGCCCGACCAGAGGATCGAGGGCTCGAAGAACACCAGGTGGTGGAAGCTGCCGGGCACCTTCGACTCCGCGGCCCGGATCGAGGTGATCGCCTGCTGGTAGAGGCGTCCGAGCAGGATCGAGGACGTCACGCCCGGGGCGTTGCCGGGGCCGGGCTCGTTGAGCAGGTCGTAGCCGGCGACGGCGGGGTCGTCCGCGAAGGTCTTGGCGAGGCGGCCCCACGCGTGGGCGAACTCGGTACCGATGCCGTCGGTGTCGTTGTAAAGGTTGGTGAACGCCTGCTGCACATTGGGCGCGAGGTCGCGGCCGAGGAAGCCGCAGGCCTTGGCTCCGTCGGTGCGGGTCGCCCACTCGGGGGCGCCGTCGTTGCCGAACTCCGGTGACGCGTTGGCGCGGCACCGCGTTCCCGGCGCGGCGCTGACGTACTTCGAGAACGTGTCCTGGTGCATGTCGAGGACGGTGTGGATCCCGTGGGCGGCGGCCTGCCGGACGGCCGTGCGCACCCGCTCCAGATATCCCTCGTCGAACACGCCCCGCTTCGGCTCCAGGGCCGACCAGGACAGGGCCAGCCGCTGGACGTCGAACCCGTACCGCGCCATCAGCGCGTAGTCGGAGTCCTTCAGCGGCCACACCGTGGGCTTGGCCGGGTCGGGCTGTCCGTAGTCGATGAGCTGGTTGACGTTCACGCCGCGCAGCAGCACCTGGCGTCCCGTGCTGTCGCCGATCACCGGGTCCTGTCCCTCGCGGCGCAGCACGGTCAGCGGCAGCAGCTCGTCCCGGTCGCCACCGGCGGCCTGTGTGGGCGCGGCGACGGAGGCGACCTCCGTCGCCGGTCCCGGTGCCAGGGTGCCGGCGGCGAGTGCCAGCACCGCGGCGATCGCGACCGGGGGCGCCCAGCGGACGGCGCGGGCGAGGCCGCCGCGCTCGGCCGAGGGCTCCCGCCGTCGCCTCCACGCCATTTCCGCGATCCAGGGCACGCAGACGATGCCGGCGCACACGCCCGCGGTCACGCCCTCCGCGACCCGTGTGAGCGCGGACGCGACCGGGAACAGGGCCCCGCCGAATCCGTTCAGGCCCGCGTCGATCAGCCACAGGGGCACGAACCCGAGGGCGCCCGCCGCGGTGAGCGTCGTGGCGAGCGACCACAGGGTCACCCCGGTACCGGCGTGGGCGAGTCCGGGCGACACCACCCGGCGCCAGAGCCCGATACCGGCGAGCACGGAGGCGACGCCGGCGATCAGCGTGGCCACGCCGAGGCCGCCGGGTACCGGGCCGGCGGCCCAGGCGAACATGCCGGTGCCCGCGTGGAGCGCCACGGCGGCACCGGCGGGCAGCCACGCGAACCCGGCGATCTCGTTGATGTCGGTCCCCGAGACCTCCGCGGCGATCTCGCCGCTCTCGCCCGGCTCACCGCCCTCGCCCGCCTCGCGGCGCAGGCGCCAGGCGCCGATCCGGTACGCGGCCGCCGAGACGCCCGCGACCAGCGGTCCGAACACGGCGTACTTCGCACCGGTGAGCCCGCACTCGCCGAGCAGCGCCCCGGCTGTCGGGAAGATGTGCAGTCCGGCCGGTCCGGCGACGGCCAGCAGCAGCACGCTGTAGGCCAGTTTGGCCACGAACGCCACGAGGATCAGGCTCGCCCAGACGGCGCCGAAGACCCAACGCGCCTTCGCCCCGGGAGCCGCGGCACGCACCACCCGGTGGACGGCCACCGTGCTGCCGCCGATCAGCAGGGGCAGGAACACCACCGTGGCCCACGCCGGGCTGGTCGCGTTGCCGGGCAGGAAACCCGCGTCCAGCCAGTTCTCCGGGGCGAACAGTCCGGTCCCGTCGACATGGCCGAGGACGGCGCAGAGGACCGCGAGGACGACCACGGTGGTGAGGGACACGACGCGGGCAAGGCGACGGCCGCCGCGCTGATCATCGGCTGGGAGCATGGATGGAGAAGATAGGGCAGTGTGAAGGTTCTGCGAAAGCCCTGTGAACAGGAATTTCTCTTGATCCACGGGGCTCGGGCCGGTACGGGCGGCAGGAAGGCCCCGGGCCGCTCGCGCGAGGCGCTTCCGCCCGGCCGGGGACGGAGACCCGAACTCGCTTGCCGGGCCCGGGAGTCATCGCACCCGCCGCCGCCCGCCGCTCGCGGAGCCGGCGCCCCGCGGACGGCCCCGGGCCCTCCGTACGAACGCCGGACGGCCATGATCACACCACGGTAACGGTCCGTCCTCCACGGCCGCCGGGCGGTGGGTGGGGCGTCGTCGCCGACCGCCTCACCCGCCGCACCCGTCCGGAACGCGGCCTGTCAGTCGAGACAGAACTCGTTGCCCTCGATGTCCTGCATCGGGATGCAGGACTCGTTCTCGTCATCGGCGTACAGCGTCTGCACGTGGACCGCGCCGAGCGCGACCAGCCGCGCACATTCGGCCTCGAGCGCGGCCAGGCGCTCCTCCCCCACGAGTCCGGTGCCGACCCGCACGTCGAGATGCACCCGGTTCTTGACGACCCTGCCTTCGGGGACACGCTGGAAGTACAGTCGCGGGCCGACGCCCGACGGATCGACGCAGGCGAACCAAGCGCCCCGGGCCTCGGGCGGCTGCGAGAGCGTGAACGCGTCCCACGTGTCGAACCCGGCCGGCGGCGGCGGTACGACGTACCCGAGGACCTCGCACCAGAAGCGGGCGACGCGCTCGGGTTCCTTGCAGTCGAAGGTGACCTGGAACTGCTTGACGAATGACATCGGATCACCGTAGCAGGGAAACCGTGCAGCTCAACTGCCTTTACCGGCGCGCAAGTTGAAGGAAAAACAGGTTGTACTCACGAGCGGTGCGGTGCGGCTCACACCTCCGGGAGCGAGGGATCGGGCCGCCAGGGGTCGGGCGCGGTGACGGACCAGCGTTCGTGGTCGCGCCAGGCCCCGTCGATGTAGAGGTAGGCGGGCGACAGCCCTTCGTAGCGGAATCCCAGGCGCCGGGCCAGGGCCAGGGACGGTTCGTTGCCCGGCTGGATGCTGGCCTCCAGCCGGTGCAGCCGCAGTTCGGTGAAGGCGTACCGCAGCGTGGCGGCGAGCCCCTCCGTCATGTACCCCCGGCCCGCGGACGGGGCGAAGGCCGCGTAGCCGAGGGACGCGCCCTGGTAGCGGCCCCGGATCAGCGAGTTGATGTTGACCATGCCGGCGGCGGCGCCGGTCTCCCGTACGCGGACCAGGAAGCCCAGATTGGCGCCGTCGTCGAAGCGGCGCATCCAGGCCCTGAACTCCTCCGGGGTCGAGGGCAGTTGCATCCAGGGCAGGTGCAGTTCGGCGCTGGCCCGCACGAGCGAGCAGAACTCGTCCTCGTCGGAGAGCGTGAGCGGGCGCAGTTCGACGCGTGATGACAGTTCGGACATGGGCCAACGGTAGGACCTGTCACCGGCAGGGGATCACCCGGCCGACCGGTGTCCGAGCGGTCGGTGCGGGGCGTCACGGAGTCGGTGCCGGTCCCCGTTTCCCGCCGCTCCCCGCCGAGTTGTCCCCATTCCCTCTCGGAATTGTCCGTGATCTGTAACAGAGGGATCCTCCGGCCGCCGCCGCTCGTCCTGCCAGATGGTCGGGAGGCGACCGGGGAACTGCGGGAGAGCGGGGCGGACATGGCACGGCACGGCAGCAAGCGGGGCTGGTACGGCAAGGTGGCCGGGGCGGCACTCGGGGTGACCCTGCTCGCCGCCGGGGCCTCGGTGTGGACCGCGCAGGCCGGTGCCGTACACCCCTCGACGCCGCGCCCGTCCGCGTCGGCCGACGCGGACCGCGTCAAGCCGGTGGCGGTGACCATCGCGCACGCCTCGGACAAGGGGGCGCACGGCGTCAACATCACCATCGACGACGGCCCCGACCCCGTGTGGACCCCTCAGGTGCTGGACGTGCTGCGCGAGTACGGCGTGAAGGCCACCTTCTGCATGGTGGGAACGCAGGCGCAGGCCCACCCGGACCTGGTCAAGAAGGTGGTCGCGGCAGGGCACCGGCTGTGCGACCACTCGGTGTCGCACGACACCGCCATGGACAAGAAGTCCGAGGCGTACCAGTCGCAGCAGATACTCGACGCCGAACGCATGATCACCAAGGCGTCCGGGGGCGTACGGCCCATGTACTACCGGGCGCCCGGCGGGGCCTTCACCCCGTACAGCCGCAAGCTGGCCGCTTCCCGGGGCATGCGGCCGCTGGGCTGGAACGTGGACTCCAAGGACTTCGAGCGGCCGGGCACGGACGCCGTCGTCGCCACCGTCGAGCGGGAGTCGCCGAACGGCCCGACGCTCCTCTTCCACGACGCGGGCGGCGACCGCTCGCAGACCGTCGAGGCCCTGCGCCGGATCCTGCCCTGGCTCAAGGAGCAGGGCCACACGTTCGGCTTCCCGGTGCGCTGAACCCGGGGACCGGGCCCCGCCGCCGGCTCGCGAGAGCCGGCGGGAGAGACGCGAGGACCGACGGGGAAAAGGTCGGGTTTGCCCTGATCCCGGAAGCCGGAGGCTTCCGGGACGGCCGCACCGGCCGGATACGGGGCCGGCTGGATACGGGCGGTCAGCCCTGCTGCGCGCCGGGCGGGAGCGCCAGGCCGGCGGGGGCGCCGGACCAGACGGGCTCGGCCGCGGCGGGCGCCGAGGTCCGGAGAGGCGGCATCACCCGCTGCAGGTCGCTCTTGATCCGCTCGGCCTCGCCTCGGACCTGCGCGGGGATGTCACCGCGCTCGGCGACGAGCTGGCGGTAGATCGGGGCTTCCTGGAACACGGACAACGCGTCCTTCCTGTCGGGGCCTCGCGCCGGAAACGGAGGCGGTTGCCGAGTGTACGGGCCCCACGACCCCCTTCCGTCCAGCTCGGGGCGTCCGCGACCCCTCCGGGCGCCCTGCAGGCCGCGGCCGGACGGGCGCGAGGCCGTTCCCCGCGCCCCACCCGGGCCCAACAGGCGCCAAGAAAACGGCTCTTCGGCGTCAGCCGTTTTCCGCTCCGGTGCCGGATGTGCAACCGGCCACACCGCCGCCGACCGCGCGCCCGCCCCGCGCCGTCACCACGGCGGCGGGCGAGACGCCGCGGACCGAGCGGGGGCGATGACGGGGAGAGGCGATCACCGTTGGAAGCGAACCCGGCACGGAGAGTGCCCACCGCGACCCGGTCGACCGCGCCGCGGATCGGAGAAGCTTCGACGACACGACCGAGGCCAGGCCGCTGGAGCTGGGCACGGGTGAACCGGATCACCAGCCCCACGGCACCGAGGCCCGCACCCTCACCGGCCCGGCAGGACACCCGTTCCGCGTCACCGTGAACTGATGCCCCGTCAGTCAACGGTCGGCACAGCGGCCTTGCGGGCGAGCAGATGGACCTCCTGGAACTGCCGCCGGTCGGTGGGCTGGGGCTCACGGACCATCCGGGCCACCTCGTCCAGCCCGGCCCCGCGCAGCATCGCGGAAAGGTGATCGGGCCACCAACGGTGGGCCGGCGTGACCGCGTGGTCGAAGACCTGCGTCGGCCGGGAAGGGTCGTCGCTGCCCCAGAAACCGATCAGGAGATGCCCTCCGGGCGCCAGCACCCGATGGAACTCCGCCAGCAGACGGGGGAGTTCGTGCGGCGCGGTGTGGATGATGGACCAGCGCGAGAGCGCGCCGTTCAGCGCGCCGTCGGCGATGTCCAGCGCGGCCATCGTGCCCACCTCGAACCGCAGGTCCGGAAAGGTCTGCCGGGCCAGCTCGACCATCGTGGAAGAGGCGTCGACACCGAACACGTCGAGTCCCGAACCGGCGAGATGGGCGGTGACATGACCGGGCCCGCACCCCAGGTCGGCGACCTGACCGCCCCCACCTGCCCCGACGGTCTCGGCGAAGACACCCAACATCGCCCGGTCCAGGGGTCTCTGGCTCAACTCGTCCCGGAACAGCCGCGCGTACTCGGAAGCGACGGCGTCGTAGGCGTCACGGACGACCTGCAGAGCATCATGGTCCACCACACCCGCGACGATATCCCCTCCCGCGGAGGACGTCCGGCGGACGGCCGTGCCCGCGGGGTCAGCCGGTCACGTCTTCGCCTTCTCCGTCCTCGAACGCGTCGGCGGAGGTGAGCCCTTCGGCGAAGGAGCGGAAGTCCGGGGCGAGAGCCAGGTCCGATCCGTCGTCCGCGTCGAACCAGGTGACGGACGGTTCTCCGTGCGGGCCGCACGTCCGGTAGTCGAGCCCGATCCAGTAGTGCCCGTCGCCCGAGAGCAGGACCACGGCCGTGGGCAGGCCCCACTCCTCGACCAGGTACGGGCTGTCGAGCACGGACAGCGTCCGCTCGCGATGCCCCAGGCCCATCAAGCTGTCGAAGGGGACGTGGTCGGAGCTCCACGAGGTCGGCCGGCTCGTGGGAAAGGCGGCCCGGCTGTCGTCGACCTGGCCGCCGTTCCGGACCCGGAGCAGGTCCAGGAGCGGCGCGGGGAGCGTGACCTTCAACAGCCGTTCGGCCTCCTCCACCATCCGGTCGGTCAGAGCCGGCCGCACCTCGTGGTCGTTGCCGGTGTCCCAGAAGGAGTGCCGAAGGTCTTCGAAGCGTGCCATGCCCGGCATCGTAGGAGTGCGGGACGGACCCGGCCCAATTCTGCGGCCCTCAGCCCAGTTCCAGCACGCCCACCGTCTGGTCTCCGCTGGTCTCTCCGGTCGGCCTGAACCCGAGGTTCGCGTAGAAGCCTGACGGGCCGTCCTCACCGGGGTGCCAGGTGGTGGTCAGGCGCGTGCCTCCCCGGCGCCGGATCTCGGCGGCCACGGACTCCACCGCGAAGCGTCCGTAACCCCGGTCCTGCTGTCCGTCCGCGATGTTGAGGCGCCAGAGTCCGGAGCGGAAGTCGGTGCCGTCGCCGGTCCAGTCGATGCGGAAGAAGGCCATGAGGAACCCGACGGCCTCGCCGTCGGCGCAGATGAGACGCGGCCAGGCGACCCCGGGGTGGACATGGGCCTCGGCGAGCGACTTCACCACGGGTGCCACCAGGTGTTCCTGGTCGGGGCGGACCCTCAGGCCGATCGCGGCCTCGAAGTTGTCGGGGGTGATCTCTTGCAGGTACGGCGGAACTGGCATGCGCTCACCCTAGTTTGCCGTCCCGGCCGGCTGTCGTCGCATCACGCGTCCCGGTCCGCTCCCACCAGGACCGGCCGAGGTGCCTGGATGTAAAATGGGACCGGCAACTGACGAACCGCTCGAGATACAAGCTGCCCGCAGCAGGCACCCTCGGAGTATCTTCATGGCATCACACCAGTCGCCCACCCGTCGCTCCGGTATCAGCCCACGTGTCTGGCTCGCGTCCTCGCTGGCGGTGTCCCTCGTGGCGGTCGGAGTGACCGTGCAGGTCTCGCAGGCCGCCCCGGCCGACCCCTCAGCCCCGCCTTCGAAGTTCGCCGCCTCCACCTGCGCCGAGAGGACCTACTCGGCGATGACGGCCTCGCAGCGGGTGGGCCAGCTCTTCATGGGATCGGTGGTGCCGTCCGCCCCGGACAGCAAACGGATCGCTCTCATGCGCCAGTACCACGTCGGCTCGGTCTTCCTCGCCGGGCGCAGCAAGGCCGGGACGGCGGCGACCAAGAGCCTCGTCGACGGTCTGCAGGCGAAGGCGGACAGCGTGGCCGGGCACCGTGTCGGTCTTCTGGTCTCGACCGACCAGGAGGGCGGGCAGGTGCAGGTGCTGTCCGGCCCCGGGTTCTCGACCATCCCGAGCGCGCTGACCCAGGGCACGTGGACGACGACGAAACTGCGCGGCGAGTCGGCCGTATGGGCCAAGCAGCTCAAGTCGGCCGGGGTGAACCTGAACCTCGCGCCCGTCGCGGACGTCGTCCCCGCGAGTCTGGGCACGGCCAACCCTCCGATCGGCAAGTTCAACCGCGAGTTCGGTCATACCGCCGCGGTGGTGGCCCCCCACAGCAACGCGTTCCTCGCGGGCTCCCTGCAGTCCGGGGTGCTGGCCACGCTCAAGCATTTCCCCGGGCTCGGTTACGTCCGGGGCAACACCGACACCACGGCCGGCGTCGTGGACACGGTGACGACGAGCACGAGCCCGAGCGTCGCGGTGTTCAAGTCCGGCATCGACGCCGGGGCGCCGTTCGTCATGATCTCCTCCGCCACGTACAGCAGGATCGACGCGAAGAACCGCGCCGCGTTCTCCCCCACGGTGATCCAGACGATGCTCCGCAAGAACATGGGTTTCAAGGGTGTGGTCATCTCGGACGACCTCGGGAACGCGGTGGCGGTGAAGGCCGTGGCCCCGGGCGACCGGGCGGTCAAGTTCCTTTCCGCCGGCGGTGACTTGGTCCTGACCGTCGAGCCGAATCTGATCCCGGCCATGACCAAGGCGGTACAGAGCCGGATGACGCAGAGCGCGGCCTTCCGCACGCAGGTGAATCAGAGCGTCCACCGCGTCCTGAACGCCAAGCAGAAGGCGGGCCTGCTGACGTGCGGCTGACCCCGGTCCGCCTCCCCTTCGCGCCACTGCCGACGGCCCCATGTCCCTGACGCCGTGCAATGCCCCCCGTGTCCCGGTGGGCACCGCACGGCGTCGACCGCCCGTCCGTCCGTCACTCGGTGCGCAGTGCCGTGGCCGTGCGGACCTTGGCCGCCCATCCCGCCGGGGCCGTCGCGCCCAGCACGGCGACGAGCACCCCGGCCAGGCCCAGCAGCACCAGTTGCCAGGTGTCGTACACGTCGAGGACCGACGGCGGAAGGCCGGTGCCCGCGGACCGTCCCATGACCGGCAGCACGTAGTCGTGCAGCGCGAACCCGGCCGGGACGCCGATCAGTCCGCCGACCACGCCGATCCCGGCCACCGAGGCGAGCACGAGACTCACGGTCCCCCGCGGTGACATGCCGAGCGCCTTGCACACCCCCAGGTCGTGGACGCGCTCACGGGTGTCGAGGACGACGGAGTTGAGCACTCCGAGGCCCGCCACGGAGACCAGCATCAAGGTGAGGAGGGCGGCCATCGCCTCCAGCAGGACGATCATGTTCTCGCCCTCCGGGGCGGATTCGGCGAAGGCGTCGCCGCCCAGCGGCTCGACCACCCCGGCGAGCTTCCGCGCGTAATCGGCCGGAGAGACGCCCGACTTGACCTCGATGTGGAAGGCTCCCGGCTCCGCCTTCGTGAAGCTGTCGAGGTCCGCGTGGACCCGCATGCCGTCGTCCGACGTGTCGAAGGCCTCGCCCACGATCCGCAGGCTCACGGTCTCCTTCTGGAACGTCACCCGGACGCTGTCGCCGATCCTGGTGCCCGTCCGTTCCAGGAAACCGGTGGGCACCACGACCTGGCCCCGCCCGGAGATCCAGTGCCCGGCGATCATCTCGTAACCGCCGGGGCGGGAATCACCCTGGTAGAGGGTGGCCCGGACGGTGCCGGAGATCCCGGACACCGTGGCGTCGCCCGTCGCCGTGCCGTAGTACGAGGCGGTGCCGGGCTGCGCCGCGATCGCGGCACGCACCGCGGCCGGATCCGCCGACGGCTGGTTCGCCCCTGAGCCCGCGGGCGCCTGCCGGGAGCCGCCCGGGGACGGCTTCTGCCTCTTCTCCACCACGCCGGGCCCGGAACCGGAGGGACCGCCGCTGACGGCGGTGACATCGGCGCGGTTCTCGGGGTCCTGCGCGTTCGCCACCGCGTCGAGGGACTGCGTCAGTCCCACCGCGAACGTCGCGGCGACCGTCCCGAACGTCACCGCGAGCACCATCGCGATCGCCCGTACGGGATGTGCGAAGGGACTCGCGAGGCCGTACGTCACCGGGCGCGGCAGCGGGAGCCGTCCCGCGGCCCGGTGCGCCCACTGTCCGCGCGTGGTGCGCGGCGCCCTGCCGACGGCGATGGCCTCGACCGTACGCAGCCTCCCGGCCCGCAGCGCGGGCACCAGCGCCGCGACCGCGACCACGAGCAGCGCACCGGCCGGCACCACGACGTCCACCCACCAGGCCACCGACAGCGACACGGTGCCGTACACGGACTCGGTGTCGTTCAGCAGCGGCACGGCCAGCAGGTTGCCGAGGACGACCCCGAGCGCGATGCCGGCCGCGGCGGGGATCAACGCCTGGGCCACATAAGCCCGTACGACCTCACGCGGGGTGAATCCGATGGCCTTGAGGATGCCGATCCGGCGCAGACTCGTGCCCACGGCGCCGCTGATGACACTGCCGATGATGATCACCGACATGACGATGCCGAGCACGCCGAACGCGAACAGGAACGGGATCGTCGCCGCCGCGCCCTGGTTGGCGGAGTGCTTGGTGTCCAGCCACGACTGGGTGCCGACCAGCGCCCCTGCGGGCAGGGCGGCGGCGAGCTTCTCGCGGTCGGCGGTGATCTGCGCCTTCGTGGCCGCGGAGTCGAAGCGGTAGAGCATCTGGTTCGTGAGGACGCTCTCCCCGGTGGCGAGGGACCTGACCTGAGCGGGGGTCGCCCACATCTCGGCGCTCTTGCTGGCCGACAGCGCGAAGCCCACGACGGTCAGTGTCTGTGCGTCCGCGGAGTCGGAACTCCTCAGAGTCTCACCGAGCGGGAGGAACTGGCCGGAGAACGAGGCGGACAGCACGATCTCACCCGACTTGCGGGGCCACCGGCCCGACTTCAGGTCCAGTGCGTCCACGTCCTTGCCGGGGCCGGACCGTCCGACGAGCGTCAGCGCGGGCAGGTGTCCGCCGCCCGGCCCGACCGGGTTGATCGTCGTGGACGGGAACGGTCCCGCGCTCGCCGTGACCCCCTCCAGGCCCCGGGTGCCCGCCAGTTGGGCACTGTCCGCCCGCTTCGGGTCGAGCTGCGCGATGAGATGCGCGCCGTGCCGGCGCGCGAAGACGTGGTCGAAGGGAGCGTTCGTGGCGACCATCAAGGACCCGGCGACCACGGCCGAGGCCACCGCCATCATGGTGGCCACGGCGATCACCAGCGTCTGGACACGCCGTCTGCCGACCCCGGAGCGCACGACCCGCCCGAGGGCACCGCTGCCGAACCGGATCATCGGACGGCCTCCGCGTGGGTGTCGACGGCGACGTGACCGTCGACCAGGTGGATCGTGCGGGTCGCGCACGCCCGGGCCAGCTCCGGATCGTGCGTGACCAGGACGAGGGTCTGTCCGCCGCGGTGCAGGTCCACGAGCAGTTCCCGTACGTCCTGCCCCGACGCGGTGTCCAGCGCGCCGGTCGGCTCGTCGGCGAGCAGCAGGGCGGGCTTGTTCATCAAAGCCCGTGCCACGGCGACCCGTTGGCGTTCGCCGCCGGACAGCCTCCCCGGGTAGGCGCGGGCGTGCTTCTGGATCCCCAGCACCTCCATCAGCTCCCCGGCACGGGACGCCGCCGCCCGCCGGGCGGTCCCGGTCAGCTGGGCGGGAAGCTGGATGTTGTCGGCGACGGTGAGGTCGTCGAGCAGGTTGAAGAACTGGAAGACCATGCCGATCCGCTCGCGGCGGAACCGGGCCAGCGCGTGCTCGCCCATCCGGTCCACGCGCTGTCCGGCCACGGTCACGGTGCCCTCGCTCGGCCGGTCGAGACCGGCGACGAGATTGAGCAGCGTGGACTTGCCGCTGCCGGACGGCCCCGTCACGGCCAGGGCCTCGCCCTGGGCCACGCCGAGATCGACCGGTCCCAGCGCCGGGGCGTCGGCGCCGCCGTACCGCTTGGCCACGCCCTCCAGTTCGATCACGTGAGTCATGGGTGTGTCCGTCCTTCGTGGTCGGGGAGCCGATGCCCGGTGCGGGCCAGGTGAACGTACGAGCGGACGCCGTGGCGGCGCGTCGGCCGTGGCACCGACATACGGCCCTCCCCGCGGAGGATCCGGCCACGGGGTCCTCCTCGAGGAGTACGCCTGGCGGGCAGGTGGGCCGGTCACGCAGGTGGACGTGGACCCGTGCCGCGGGACCGCACAATGTGCGGATGGAGAAGGAGGGCCCGTACGGGCGGCCGCGCGACGCGTCGTGGGCGGGCACATGGCGGGAAAGGGCCGGCGACGTGCTGCGGCCGGGGACGTGGTGGGCGCACGTCCGCGACGCGCTGCGGCCGGAGGGCGAGCCCGCCCCGCTGACCCGGCGGGCGGTGGTCCTGGACGTGGTGCTGGCACTCGTGCTGACCGTCGTCGCGCTGGTCGTGGCGACGCGCTATCCCGGCGACGGGCCGGTACGGATCAGTTCCCGGGCCGTTTCCGTGGGCCGGGACGGTCTGCCGTACCCGGTCCGGCCTCCGGTTCCCGGCGCGGAGGCCGTGTACGACCCGCGGTCCTCCGCTCCCTGGGGCCTGGTCGTGCTGTCGGCGCTGCCGCTCGTGGCCAGGCGCAGGTTTCCGCTGCTCGCGTTCGGTGTGATCGCCGCCGCCGCGCTGGCCCTGGGTGACGCCGTCTCCTGGATCAACGTGCTGACCTGCAGTATCGCGGCGTACGGAGCCGTCGCGCACAGCCGCTACCGAACGCGGGCCCTGGCCGCGCTGATCGCCGCCGCCGTGCTGGCGGGTGTCGCGTTCCGGGACGCGGACCCCATGCTCCCCGGCTGGTCCAGCCCCGCCGTGGTGCTCCTGGTCGTCGGGGTGCTGGCCAGCCTCGTGCGCCTCGGACGCCTGCGGCTGGAAGCCAGCCGGAAGCGCTTCACGGACCTCCAGCAGGCCCAGGAAGAAGCCACGCGCAGAGCCGTCGAGGAGGAGCGCGCCCGGATAGCCGCCGAGCTCCACGACGTCGTCACCCACAATGTGAGCGTGATGGTCATCCAGGCGGGCGCGGCGCGCAAGGTGATGGACGCGGCCCCCGAGCGGTCCAAGGAGGCGCTGCTGGCGGTGGAGGCCGGGGGCCGCGCCGCCATGGCCGAGCTCCGCCATGTGATGGGCCTGCTCGCGGGCCCGGACGCGGGCACCGACACCCCCGCCGACGGCCTGGAGCCGCAGCCCGGTCTCGGACAGCTCGACGCCCTCGCCGAGAGGGTGCGGGCCGCGGGGACGCCGGTGGGCCTGGCGGTGTCGCTGCCGCCCGTGCCGCTGCCGCCCGGGGTGGAGCTCACGGCGTACCGCGTCGTGCAGGAGGCGCTCACCAACACGATCAAACACGCGGCGGGCGCCGGCGCGCGGGTCACGGTCGGCTTCACCGGCTCCTGGCTGGAGATCGAGGTCAGCGACACGGGAGCCGTCCGGGAATCTCCCGCGGTGGACGGCAACGGCCGCGGACTGATCGGACTGCGCGAGCGGCTCGCTCTCTACGGCGGCAGGCTCACCGCGGGACCGACGCCCACCGGCGGGTACCAGGTCACGGCCCGCCTCCCCTGGGAGGCGGTGTGAACGGCCCCGCTCTGCGCGCCGTCATCGCGGACGACCAGGCCCTGGTGCGTACGGGCTTCGGGATGATCCTCGCCGCCGACGGCATCGAGGTGACGGCCGAGGCGGCGGACGGGGCCGAGGCGGTCGACGCCGTCCGGCGCACCCGGCCCGACGTCGTCCTCATGGACGTCCGGATGCCCCGGATGGACGGCATCGAGGCCACCCGGCGCATCCTCGGCGACGGGCCGGACGGCTCCGGGGACACCCGGGTCATCATCCTCACGACGTACGACCTCGACCATTACGTGTACGCGGCGCTCACCGCCGGAGCGAGCGGCTTCCTGCTCAAGGACGTCACCCCCGAGCACCTCGTGGCGGCCGTGCGCCTGGTGCGCTCCGGCGACGCGCTGCTCGCGCCCTCGATCACCCGCAGGCTGATCGAGCGCTTCGCGCACCGCGAGGAGTCCCCGCGGACCGGCCTCCACCGTGATCTGTCCGGGCTGACCCCGCGCGAGCTGGAGGTGCTCCGGCTGCTGGCGACCGGCCTCAGCAACGCCGAACTCGCGGACCGCCTCTTCCTCAGCCCGACCACGGTCAAGACGCATGTGGGCCGCATCCTGTCGAAGCTCGACCTGAGGGACCGCGTACAGGCCGTCGTCCTCGCCTACGAGAGCGGTCTGATCTCCCCGCAGGGGCCGCACGGAACGGACTGAGGTCCCGGGCAGGACCGGCGGGCCCGGGCAGGACCGACAGCGTGTCGCACGGGGTCAGGCGGGGGCCCGCCAGACCGTCATGTCCGCGGTCAGGAAGCTGCCCTTGTCCGCCAGCGCGGTCGACTTGACCTGGATGACGAGCAGCGCGATGTCTCCGGAGGGGTGCTTGACGCAGATCTCGCTCCCGGCCGCCGCCGCGGCGAGCGGAAGACGGTGGCTGGTGGCGCCGGTCAGGGCGATGCGGCACGAGTCGAGGGTGGCGCCGGGCTTCTCGGTGTACAGCATGGTGATCACACTGGTGTCGCTCGCCAGAGCGCAGCTGCTCGCGTCGCAGACGAAACGGATGTCGCCCTTGGCGTCGTCGCGGTCGACCGGCTGCTCGATGTACAGGGAGTGCTGGTCGTCCAGCCACTGGAGCGGATGCGCCTCGGGCAGCGGGGAGGCGGACGCGGTCGCCGGGGCGTCGGAGGGCCTCGGCGACCGGCGGTCCGTGCCGGACACCGTCCCGGATCCCTTCGCGGGGGCCGACGTCCTCGGGGACGCGCCCGGCGTGGACGTCGACGTGGCGAGCGCGTCGATCCGGCGGAACTGCTCACCCGCTTCCACGACCATCCACACCAGCCCCGTGAACAGCAGCGCGCACGCCGCGCCGAACGCCGCGATCCGCGTGACGCGCCGCCGTCGCGACGGGGGCCGGACCGGACGCGCCGCCTGCGGCCACACGATCAACGGCATGGTGTGTGCCGGGGTCGGAGCGGGCACGGGAGCCGGCACGGTCACCTCCGGACCCGTGACCTCCCGCCAGACGGCCGGACCCGCGCCGTCGTCCGCGTCGTTGCCCAGGTGCTGCCGGCACCACCGGACGATCTCTCCGGGAGTGGCCCGCTCCTCCGGGTCGGCGGCGAGACAGCGGGCGATCACCGGCCGTATCTGCTCGGGCAGCGGTGACAGGTCGGGTTCCGAGTGCACGATCCGGTAGAGCACGCTGACCGAAGGGCCGTCCCCGTACAGCGGTTCGCCCAAGGCGGCGAACGCGGCCGTCTGCCCGAGGGCGAAGACGTCGGTGGCGGCGGTGACCTCACCCGCCGACGCCTGTTCGGGTGCCATGAACTGGGGTGTGCCGATGGCCGCGCCCGTGGCCGTGTGCCAGGTGACGCCGGAAGCCAGCGAGATGCCGAAATCGATCACGCGTGGCCCGTCCGCGGCCAGGAGCACGTTCGACGGCTTCAGGTCGCGGTGCACGATGCCGGCGCCGTGGACGGCCTCCAGTGCCTCGGCCACCCCCGCCATGAGCCACAGCACCGCCTGCACCGGAAGCGGCCCGCGCCGGGCCACCACCTCCGCCAGGGAGGGACCGGGCACGTACAGCGTGGCCAGCCAGGGCGGTGTGCCGTCCGCGTCCGCGTCGATCAACTCGGCCGTGTAGGCGCCCCGGACCCGCCGGGCCGCCTGGATCTCCCGGCGGAACCGGTGCCTGAAGTCCGGTGAGTCGGCGAGCTCGGGACGTACGACCTTGATCGCCACCGGTCGGCCGCCCTGCGTGTGCGACAGGTAGACCCGGCCCATGCCGCCCGCGCCGAGTCTGGCGGCGAGACGGTAGCCGGCCACCAGGGGCGGATCGTCCGCCTCCAGCGGCTGGAAGGTCTCGGCTGCGCTCTTCATCGGACTTGGTCCCCCCGACCCCGTACCCTGGCCTCACCCTGGCCTCGGCGTTGATCAACGACAGCCTAAGGCCTGCCTCATGACGGCTCGTCAGCGGCCCGTGGCCACGCGCCTCAGGAAGTTGTCGGCGTCATCGGGTTCCGCCAGGCGGCCCAGCTCCAGCCAGGAGCCGTCGGTGAAGCACAGCCGGAACGTGGCGAAACCCCGTGGCTGACCGGCCTCGCCCTCCACACGGATCTCGTGCGCCGGGTACTCCGCGACGATCCGGAAGTCGTCCGCCTTCGTGGGCGACAGACGGCGCCGGGGAGAGGCGGCCACGCAGACCCGGTCGCGGGCCAGCATCACGAGCCGTTTCGGCTCGGGCGACTGGGTGTACCAGCGCAGGAGCAGCCTGCCCGCGGTCAGGTCCCAGTCCCCGTCGAAGACGCCGTCGGTCCGGTCCTCCCGCCCGCGGTTCCCCGCCGTCGGCTGCCCGTCGACGGGCGTCCGGTCACGGACCGCTCCGGGATTCCGGGACCGTCTCCCCTCCGACGGCCCGCCGAGACGGTCGCCGAGCTTGTCGATCAGCATCATCGGGACGACCACGAAGAAGAACACGACCGCCCCGACGTACAGCAGCCAGTGGCGCCTCGGCTTGAGCCGGCCCTTGCCGGCGGCGCGGTGGACGTCGGCGGGCGGCTTCGGGATCGCCTTGTGGATCTCGCACCAGACCATGGCCGTGGGGTCCTCCCCCAGGATCGTCCGCATCCTCCGCTGAACCTTGCGCTTCGCCATACGAGGAATCCTAGGAGGCCCCGGCCGGGGCGGACCCGGCCCCTCCTCCGCGGGAACCACGGCCCGTCCGGGCGCCGTTCGGCGACGCACGCGCCCGGGACCGACGCATGGCCCGGGACCGGTTCAGCGGCCCTTGACGGTCCTGGTCTCGGCACCGGGGATCCCCTTGGCCCACCAGTGGTCGTACCTGCTGTACGGGGCCGGGTCCCGGTCGGCGAGCAGGGCCGCCAGCTTCTCCGCCTCCTCGGTCAGCCCGCGCCAGGCCGCCTTGCCGAGTACCCGGAACGCCGTCAGCTCCAGGCCGTCGTCCACGGCCCGCCACACCCCGGCGACCTGCCCGTCGACGAGCAGGGTGGGCAGGATGTCGCCGTTGCGCCGGACGACGAGGGGCCGGTGGTCCGGGGGCATGACGCGCCCGGGGAGGGCGTGGGCCAGCAGCACGCTGTCCCACATCGGCAGCAGCCTCGGCGGTGCGGGGGTGTCCTCGTCGGGCACGGTGGCGCCCGGCAGGTCGTACAGGACGGCGCGGCCCGGACCGGGAACCCGTACCACCCGGTCGCCGAGTTCACCGAGCGCCTGGGTGATCACGGGGCGCCCCAGCAGGGTGAAGCGCGCGAAGTCCTGTGCCGACGCCGGTCCGAACGCCCGGAGGTGGGCGAGCAGGAGCCTCCGCACTCCCGCCGCCGCGTCCTGTGCCTCGGCCCCGGGGACGACGGGCGAGGCCAGGTAGGTGTTCGGCAGTCTGAAGGACCACGGACCACCGATCGGCACGTGCTGGACCGGCGCGTACGTCCGCAGCGCCCACCACGCGCGGCGCGCCTGTTCGCCGAAGCGCGCCATGACCTCCTTCTCCACGTCGGCACCGGTGCGGGGACCCTCCAGGAACTCCGCGAGCCACGGAAGCAGCCCGTCGGCGTCGGCGTCGGTCAGCCCGGTCGAGGTGAAGCGGCGGTCGTACAGCCGCGATGCCCGCAGGCTCCGGACCATCGCGGCGTGGTACGGCGCGTAGTCGTCGGCGTGGACGGCGTGCAGGGTGATCCGCATGAGGGTCGCCTTCACGACCCGGCGCTCCGTGAACGCCGCGTCGAGCTGCTCGGGCACGAATCCTTCCACCCGGTTCCACAGGGCCACGTACGGCGACGCGGGCGCCTGCGCCTGAACGGCGCAGACCCGGCGGACCGCCTCCGCCACGTCGAGACGCCCGCGCTCCAGCAGGAGCTGACGGTCCAGGGTCGCCAGGGTGAGCTGTCGCGCGGTGAGGGTCACTCCCGGATCATCCCTCACCCCACCGCCCCACGCGTCGGCATTCCGGCACCCGCGCACCCGAATCCCTCGTTTCCGACGCCGGTACGACGGGACCGCCCGCGGGACCGCCGGACGGGACGCGAGCGCGCGCGAGGCCCGGCGGAATCGGTCCCTCACCCTGTGGTGTGAACTTGCCGGTCACACCCGTAGCGGCTGATCGGCGCCGTACGTTTGGGCAGGTGTGTCCCCTCCAGACTCCACACACGTCTCGCTCTGGCTGCTCAACCACTTCAGCACCTTCACGCTGGCCGTCGTCACCGTCGGCGGAACCGTCCTCCTCGCCGTCGGCGGCAGCGTGCTGCTGCGCCGCAGGTATCCCTCGGTGGCCCGCGGCGAACACAACGACATGGTCGGGGTGACGCTCGGCATGTTCGGCGCGATCTACGGGATCATCCTGGCCTTCGTCATCGTCACCCTGTGGACCCAGTTGGAGGACACCCAGACCATCGTGGCCTCCGAGGCCACCGACGCGGCGCTCATCACCCGGGACGCCGCCGCGTTCCCGGCGCCGGTGCGCGACCGTCTCGACGCCACCATGAGCGGATACGTCCACGCGGTCGTCGAGGACCAGTGGCCCCGGATGCGCGCGGGAGACCCCAGTTACGGGGCCACGGAAACCCACCTGCGAGCCGCTTTCAAGACGCTCCAGGAGTACGACCCGAAGGGCGGGAGCGAGCAGGTCTTCTACGAGGAGGCCGTCACCCGTCTCAACGACGTCGCCTCCCAGCGCCGCGCCCGCATCACCATGGCCCGCCAGGAACTCCCCCCGCTGCTCCAGGTCCTGGCCTTCGGCGGCGCACTGGTCCTGGTGCCGCTCACGTTCCTCTACGGCATGCGCAAACTGAGGGTCCAGATCCTCTTCGTGGCGTCGGTCGCCGGGCTCGTCGGCTTCAGCCTGCTCCTGGTCTTCGTCCTGGACCGCCCGTTCGCCGGTGAGCTCAGTGTCAGCCCGGCCCCGTACAAGGAAGGGGCACTCGCCCAGTACTGGAGCCGGGGAGCGGACGACGTGAGCGCCGGCCACCGGGCGTCGACCGCCGACCGCTGAAGCCGTCCGGGCCGCCGGACCGTGGTCCCCGACCGGGAGTTCCGGTCGGGGACCACGGTCCGGCGGGGTCCGTTCAGTCCTCGGACCCCTCGGGCGCCAGCAGCTCCCGGAGTTCGTCCACCGCCTCCCGGAGCCGGTCGGCGAACGTGCGCATCTGCGCGGCGACCGCCGACGGCGTGCTCAGGTAGAGGTTGAACCGCTCGGGAAGCAGCACGTAGGCGACACCGATGCACCGGCTGCTGGTCGACCCGAAGCCGAAGTACTGGATGTTGACGGACGGCGCGGAGCTCGTGCTCAAGTAGTCGTCCCGCATGGTCAGCCAGCCCGGCGTCCGGTACAGCGCGGGCTGCTCGGTCACCCCGAGCCCGGCCCCCCGCCGGCGCTGGATCAACTCCAGTTCCCACAGGTGCTGCTCCGGCACCTGCCCGGCCTGGCACGCCTTCGCGCGCGCCACATGAGCCTCGGTGGCCGCCCGGAACGCGTCGCGTCGGGCGTCCGCGTCCGCCGCCGGGTCCTCCATCGCCGCCACGAAGGCCACCATCTCGGGGGTGACGACGCGCATCGCCTCGGTCCGCCCGTGCCGGTACTGCCGGGTGGCGATCGACTCGTACGTGGCGCCCAGGTGCCCCTTGGCGCGCTGATGGGCGAGCTGGTAGGCGGCCTGGACGAACGCGTCCGGCGAGACCCCCAGCGCCTTGGCCGCGCCGCTGCCGAAGTCCGTGAACGACACCGTGCTGGTCGCGGTGTTCTCCCCGTACGCCGCGAAGGCCTCGGCGGCGGAACGCGCCTGTTCCCTCAGCGCGTCGTCCAGTTCGAACACGATCGGCTCCAGCGCCGGCAGCCCCTGCGAGCGGGCTCCGGACTGCCGGGAGTGCTCCTCGGCCGGGGTGCCGAGCAGGGCGTCGGTGAAGGAGAGGATCGTGGTCCCGTCCAGCTCGCAGTGCTCGACGTTGATGCCCGCCCGTCCGTCGGCGAAGACGACGAAGGTCACGGCCTTGTCGAACCAGCGGTTGCCGCGGTCGCCGTACAGCAGCTGGTCGCAGGCGTCCTGGACGTCCGCGGGGGCGAAGTCCTCCAGGGCGACGCAGAACAGCGCGGTCTCGACATCGTCGAGGGCGTCGGCGTTGCGGGGGTGGCAGGCGAGAAGGGACTCCCGGGCGGCCGCCCACTCCGCGCGGGCCATGGTGGTGAGGTGGCCCACCGAGGTGTCCGCGCCGGCCGGTTCGGCCTTCATCACGGCGCGCAGCCCGGCCTCGATGTCGTCCAGGCTGTGCGGGACACCGTCCGGACCCAGCACGTCCAGCCGGAACATGCCGCCCCGGAAGAACACCACGATGTGCCGGGCCTCGGACGGACCGGGCCACTCCTCTGTGTAGGGGGCGCGGACGGTGTCCTGCGGTACGCCGGGAATACGCGTGGTGGAGAACAGGAACTTGTTCTGCACCATCGACTGGGGTGCTCCGCGCTGCACCACCGGTGCGATCAGCCCCTGGTCGAGCTGCCGCTTGTGGTTGAGGGCTCCGGCGACGAGCCCCGCCGCCCGCTCCACCTGCGCCTGGCCGGAGTCCTGGAACAGGAAGAAGAAGTTGGCGTTGAGCGCGATCCGGTCCCGGCGGCCCAGGTACCGGTACGGCCAGAAGGTGTCGAGCCAGCTGTGCACACCCTCCGTGGCGTCATATTCCTCCAGGGCCGCGTGCAGCACCCGGCCGGGGCCACCGGGCCGGAGGAAGGCGGCGACCGCCGCCTCGGTCTCCGACCGCTCGTCGGCGGTCAGCAGCGGCGTACACCATGCGAGGAACCTCTCGCAGCTGGCATCCAGCGTGGGCAGCGGAACGCGCGGGAGGCTGTCCTCCTGGGCGAAGGTCGCGTTGCCCGAACCATCCTGACTGGTCTTCAACTCTGGTCTCGATTCGGATCGTCGGTACCTGTGACGTCGTGCGGCCGGGAAATGTAGAGCTGTGCGTACAGCCAGCCTTCCGCCTCCAGGCCTTGTGGATCCACCCCTGCGGCCGACAGGCCGTCGAGCACGAGTGCCTGCTCCTGCGGGGAGGCGAAGCGCCGCTGTCTGAACACCTCGTCGACGCGGACGGTCCGGTAGCCCAGACTCGCCAGCGCGCGCTCGACGGGGTCGAACGGAAACATCCGCAGCACGAAGTGCGCCATCCAGGGCCGGTGGACGCCCTGCGCCCGGACGACTCGCGTGAGCGTCCGCTCGGTGACGTAGCCGACGCAGCCCGTCGAGATCACCAGGTCCGTACCCGAGAGCTGGGCGCGCTGTCGCGGTGTGGGCTCGTGCTCCTCCAGATCGGCGTGCACCACGTCGTCGAGGAACCCGGCCTCGCGAGCGTAGGACAGCGCGCTGCCGGAGGTGTCGAGGCCGGTGAAGCGGATCGCTTGCGGGGGTTGGCGTGAACGGGCCAGCTCCCGGTCGCGGGCCAGCAGGGCCTCGCGGCTCTCCCCCGCGTGCTCCTCGTCGCCGTAACGCGCGTACAACTCGTCCATGGTCGCGTCGTACTTCAGCAGGGCGGCGTTGATCCCGTACGAGCATCCGATGTCCAGCACCTTCGGCACCGCGACGTGCCGGGACTCCCGGTACTCCGTTATGATCTTGGTGAAGTAGGGCTTGGCCAGCTGCGGAACACCGTAGTCGAGCGGGCGCAGCACTCTGAAATAGGTGCGCGGGTCGGGCTGGTCGTAGATGTGGTCGAGTGAGACTTTTCCGGTCACGTCGAAACGCACAGGGCTTACTCCTCCGTGGGATCGCGCAGGGGGACGGCCTACGGTGACTACGCCTTCTCGCGCCGGCCTTCGGGCCACGACGCGTTCTCGCGCCGCCCTTCGGGCGACGACGCGAATGGTCGGCCGGACACGGCCTAGTCCAGGAGCCGGTCGCCGCGGACCGCCCGCCCCTCGGCCGCCAGGTGCTCGGGCAGCACCCGGCCGAAGAGCTGCCGGGTCCGTTCCACGCTCCCGATGACGCCGGGGCGCTCGCTGTAGGCGAAGATCGCGGAGTGGCGCGCGACCTCGCCGCGCACCGGGCTCACTCGGTGCAGCGAGTAGCGCCCCTTGAACAACTGCAGGTCACCTGGTTGCAGGGGGAGGCGCCGGGTCAACCGCTCGCCCCGGCCGTCCACCACGTCCCGGACGTCGTCGAAATTCTCGTCCCGCGCGGTCCGTATGTTCGGGCAGTACTCGAAGACGCCGCCGGCCTGCGCCTGCTGGGTGAGCATGCTCACGGTGAACTCGTTGGTGTCGAAGTGCCAGGGGTGCTCCATACCCGGCGCGACGACGTTGAGGACCAGCCCGGAGAGCGGGTCCGCCAGCTCGTGCAGCTCCGTCAGCTCGAAGCAGCGGGCGACGAAGTCCCGGAACACCGTGTCGGAGTAGAGCCGACTGATGAGGGCGTCCGCGGGGATGCGGTCCCGCGCGACGAACGCGTTGCCCCGCTCGAAGGTCCTCCGGCCCGGATGGCCGTCCGGCAGCTCCGAGTCCACCGCGATGTTGTAGACGTTCACCGTCTCGACGTCGTGGTGCGCCCGGGGGGCGATGGCCGAGCACTCCTGCCGCAGCACATCGCGCAGCGACGGGCGGATGAAGTCGGGCAGCACGGTGCAGCCGAGAGTGGCCAGGTCGCGCCGGGCACGGGAGACCACGGCCTGTCCCCGGGCGCTCGCGATGTCCGGCAGGGGATAGCGGGCCGTGTCGACCACCTGATCAAGCGTCAGAGCTTCCAAAGAGCGCATTCGATCCTTTCCGCATGGAGGCCGCCCCTCCCGCAGGTTCCCTCGCCGGCCCGCGGTTCCGCCTCTTCCGCACACACGGGACGAGCGTCATGATCCGTGCGGTCGACCGGACCTCGCTCTCGGCTTTCAGCAACTCGACTGGCAAGAAGGGCCCTTGAAGTTCCCACAGTGACGCCGTGTTGTCTGTGACGCGTCACACTGCCCCACTGTGAGCTCCGGCCCGGGTGTCTTCCGCCGGGTCGTCGAACGCGCCGTCGCCCGGATCCACGGCTTCCGCCGCCTTCGTAAGGACCTCTCAGGGGCCCTCGCCGCCGCCCCCACCCGCCGGAAGGGGCTCGCTCACATCACCGTTCGGGACACGGACCTGTCGACTCATCGCGGTGACGAGGGTGGAGGAGACGTGGGCCAGGGCGGGGTCCGCGGCGATGAAGAACGTCTCGACTCCGGCCAGTTCACGGTTCATGCGGGCCATCGGCATTTCGTGGTCCAGGTCGGCGACGTTCCGGACCCCGCGGACGACGACGTCGATTCCGGCTCGGCGGCAGTAGTCGACCAGCAGGCCGCCGGTGTGGGAGTCGACCGTCACGTTGCCCGAGCCGGCTGCTGCCGCGCGGAGCCGGTCCAGCCGTTCCGCGACGGGGAAGCGGCCGGTCTTGTTCGGATTGAACATCACGCACACGACGACCTCGTCGAACAGGAGGGCGGCGCGCCGGAGTACGTCCTGGTGCCCTGGAGTGATCGGGTCGAAGGATCCTGGGAAGAGGGCTCGCATGATCGGAAAGACTAACAAGCGGCCGCCCACGGCACCCGGCACGGATCTGGTCGGAACCCGGGGCCCGCCACCCAACTACCCTTGCTCCGCATGACATTCACCGAGCCGGACATCACAGAGGACCTGATCCGGGGCCTGCTGCGCGAGCAGTACCCCGATCTGGCGGATCTCCCCCTGAAACTCGGCGCGCTCGGCTGGGACAACCAGGTGTGGCGGCTCGGCGACCACCTCGCCGTCCGGTTGCCCTGGGCGACAGGGTCCGCGGACGCGCTGCTGCGCAAAGAGCACGAGTGGGTGCCCCTCCTCGCCCCGGGCCTTCCCCTGCGGATTCCCGTCCCGCAGCACCTGGGTGAGCCCTGTGAGCGGTTCCCGCGCCCCTGGCTCGTCACCACCTGGGTGCCGGGCGAGCCCGCCGACCGTGCCCCCGCCACACGCCCCGCCGAGGCCGCCGACGCCCTTGCCGCCTTCCTGACCGCCCTTCACCGGCCCGCTCCCGACACGGCGCCGGCGGGCCGGGACCGCGGCGGCCCGCTGGCCGACACCGCCGGACACCTCACCCGGGCACTCGCCTCGGCCACCGAACTGGGATTGGTCCGCGACCCGGCCGCCGTCCGCGCGGTCTGGGAGGACGCGGCCGCCGCGCCCGACTGGACCGGCCCGCGCCTCTGGCTCCACGGCGACCTGCATCCCGCCAATGTCCTGACCACGGACGGCACGTTCTCCGGGGTGATCGACTTCGGGGACCTCTTCGCCGGCGACCCGGCCTTCGACCTCGCCGCCGCGTGGATCCTGCTGCCGGACGGCGCCGTCGACCGCTTCCACGAGGCCTACCGGCCGAGCCCGGACCCCGCGACCCTTCGCCGCGCCCGCGGCTGGGCGGTGCTGCGGGCTCTCGCCTGTCTCCACATCGCCGACGCCGGCGTCCACGGCCGCCCCGGAGGCAAGCCCAGCTGGGGCCCACCCGCCCAGGCCTCCCTGCGGCGCCTCACCGCGACGGCCGGTCAGGAGTCGAGCACCCCGTGAGAACGGCCGGGCCCCGGCGCTGAGCTCCGGGCCCCGGCGCCGAAGGGCCCGGTGAGGCCCTGGCCGACGGAGCAGGGTCTCGGTCGGCGAGTCCGGCGCTACTCCTTGGCGGTGGCCACCGTCACCGCGCGTACCCGTAGTGCCGCGCGTCCGGGCAGGGCGGTGGCGGCGAGGGCGAGGAGTCCGGCGACGGCCACGACGGCGACGTACGGCAGCGGAGTGACGGACGGGGCGGCGCGACCGGTCATGCCGACGCCGAACGCGGTCAGGACCGCGAGGGCGATGCCGCTGCCGAGCGCGGTGGCGAGGAGCACCACCGACAGCGCCTCGGTCCGCAGCATGCGCAGCACCTGCCGCCGGGTGGCCCCCGCGAGCCGCAGCAGGGCGAACTCACGGACGCGTTCGGAGACCGACATGGCGAGCGTGTTGACGACGGCGATGGCGGTAAAGGCCAGGACCAGCCCCATGGCGAGGTGGTTGACCTCCGCGTTCGCCTGCTGCCGCTGTGCCTGGAGGTGGTCGGCGGTGCGCGGGGAGACGACGCGGGCGCCGGGGACGTCACGGAGCGCGGCCGCGATCTGCGTCCGCGTACGGGGCGTGCCGACGAGGACCGCGGCGGCGAGGGGGTTGTCGACGTGGCGTGCCACCAGGTCGTGGGTGAAGGTGAGGTCCCCGAAGCCGAGACCCCTGGTGTAGACGGCGGCGACGGTCAGCTCGGCGGGCGTGCCGTCGCCGAGTGTGAGCCTCAGTGTGCTGCCGGGCTTCAAGTGAAGCTGTTCGGCGGCCAGTTCGCTCACGGCCACGGTGCGGTCGGTGAGCCGGCCGAGGGATCCCGCGGTGACGCCCGGGTCCCAGGTGCGGGTGAGCCCGGCGGGAGTGACGCCCTGCGCGGCGTACTTGTCGAGGCCGACCCGGACGGTCGTACGCACCACCTCGGTGGCCACGTCATGGTGTGCGCGCAGCCGCCGTGCGGCCTCGGCCGGGACGCCCGGGCCGGCCGGGACGACGACCCAGTCGGCGCGCACGCCCTCACGGGCCTGGGCGCGGGCCGCGTCGCCGAGGGTGGGCGTCACGAACAGGATCGTGCAGGTCATGCCGACGAGCAGGGTGAGAGGAGTGACGACGGACGCCATGCGGGCGGCGTTGCCGCGCAGGTTGGCCGCGGCCAGCCGGCCGCCCGGCCCGACGAGGCGCAGCGGGCCGCCGAGAAGGAGCATGGCCGCCTTGACCAGGAGCGGCCCCAGCAGTGCGACGGAGGTGGACAGGACCACGACCGCCAGGAAGGTGACCGGTGTCGACGCGGGTTCGGTGCGCAGGGAGGTGAGGACGACGACGAGGACCGTACCGCCGGCGAGCAGGAGGAGTCCCGCGAGGACACGTCCCCACGGAAGCCGCGCGGGCTCGGTGCGGGACTCGGCGAGCGCTTCGACCGGCCGGATCCGGGTGATCCGGCGGGAGGCGACCCGGGCGGAGGCCCAGGCTCCGGCCAGTGTCGCGACGACACCCGCGGCCACGGGGAAAACGCTGGCGGTGTGCCGGAGCGTCGCGGGGACGGCCCCCATCGCGACGAACCTGCTGTGCAGCAGGCCGCCCAGCGGCAGCCCGAGCAGAGCACCCGTGAGACCGGCGACCGCACCGACGATCAGCGCCTCGCGGCCCAGCAGGCCCCGGATCTGTCCCGGGCTCGCTGCGACGGCGCGGAGCAGGGCGAGTTCGCGGTGGCGCTGCTGCACGGTCAGCGCGAAGGTGCCGACGACCACGAGCACGGCCACCAGCAGCGAGGTGCCGCCCATGGCGCCACCGAGGCTGACCAGCCTGGTGCGGGCCGCGGCGGCGTCCAGGAACTCCACGGCACCGCGGGAATCCCCGCTGCTGACCTGTGCGCCGGTGCCCCGCAGTGCCCGCACCACGGCGGGGCGCAGCCGTCCGGTGTCCGTTCCCCGGTCGGGGAACACGCCGAACGCGGTGACCTTCCCGGGGTGCGCGGCCAGCCTGCGGGCCTCCCCGGCGGAGAAGAACAGCGACGTCTGGTGCGGTACCTCCACGGCCGGCGCGGCGATCCCGGAGACGCGGTAGGTGCGCGGTGCCCGCGTCGACTGGACGGTGAGCCGGTCGCCGACCCTCAACCGGGCCCGCCCGGCGAGCCACGGGTCGACGACGAGGTCGGCCGGGTTCTTCGGCGCGCTCCCCGCGGTCAGCCTGTACGGCGTGAGGGCGGCGGAGTCCCAGGCGTGCCCGTAGGCGGTACGGCCGCCCGTACCGTTCGCGGTCAACGGCTGGGCGAGGAAGGTCAGTTCGGGTACGACGCGGGCGACGCCCGGGGTGTGCGCGAGGGTGCCTGCCAGCCCCTGGGGGAGCCAGGCCCGCTCGGCGACGGGCTTCGCCTTGTGCTTGGTCTTGGTCTTGCCCTTCTTGTGCTTCACCGTGGTCCGGTGGACGTTCTGGTCGGCCGAGACCACGACGGGGGCGGCGGTGTACCGCTCGGTGCGGATCGACCCGCGTAAGCCCGTCTCCAGGAGGGTGCCGCAGGCCGTGATCAGGGCCGCCGCGCACATCAGGGCGAGGAAGGCACCGAAGAACGCGGCCTTGCGGGCACGGACCGACTTCAGGGCATAGCGCAGCATCATGAGGGATCGGTCCTCTTCGTGGTGGGCGGATTCGTGGCGGGCGGATTCGTGGTGTGTGCGGGACCGGGGCCGCGGTCGTCGCGATCGCCGCAGTCGTCGTGACCGTCGTGATCGCCGTGAACGCCGAGGCGGTCCCGGTGGTCGACGGCCTCCCGGGACGTCCCGCCACCACCGTTCCCGGCCGGCGGCGCCGGGGCCTGTCCGGCGGGCGCGTGCGGTCCGGCGGTCGCGGGTTCCTGTGCCATGCGTACACAGTCGTCTGTGCACAGGTGTCCGTGCATTGCGGTGGACCGGCGTCCGTGACGGGGGGTTGGCCCTACCTGGGGGCAGCGGCCCCGGTCACCGCCGGAACGGGCGGCGCCGGCCCTCCCGGCGCGGCCCGACGACCGAAGGCGGCACGGCCTTTCGTTCAGGTCCGGAACACGGACGGCAATCCATGCCGCGCCTATTGTCAGGTCCTGAACAAAGTCCTACGTTCCGGATGACGACGTGGGACCGCTCCCACGCCATGTCTCACCCATCGAGCAACGGAGCTCCGATGACGACGATCCCCGTACGGCCCAGGTGGTTCATGGTCACCGTGCTCGCCGTGTGCGTGATGCTGCTCTCGGCCTGGCAACCCGCGTACGCCGGCTCCTGGGGCGCACCGCAGACCGTCAACTCCTGGAACGTCATCAACGGCAGATGGACGGCCAACAACGAGCTGGAGACGTACACACCGAACTGCGTCTGGTACGACGGCGACACCCTGATGATCAAGACCTACGACGCGGGCGGCGGGGTCTACTACTCCGGCCGCGTGGAGTCCAAGGCCCTCTACGGCTACGGCACCTACAGCTTCACCGCGAACATGCCCAACGGGCAGGGGCTGCTCCCCGCCGTGTGGGCGGCCTACCTGAACCCCTGGCTCCCCGAGATCGACGCCGCCGAGATCGTCGGGTCCAACCCCACCACCGTGTACCAGACCTTCCACGACACCGGCAACGCGCAGACCCAGTGGGCCGTGAACAACCCGGGGGGCTGGACCAACAGCTTCCATGTCTACGCGTTCAGCTGGTGGCCCGATCACATCGACTTCTGGGTGGACGGCGCCTTCCAGGGGACGAAGTGGTACACCACCGCTCCCGGCGTCGGCATGCGCTTCATCGTCAACACCGCGGTCGGCGGCGACTGGCCGGGCAACCCGGACTCCTCGACCTGGGCCACCGCGGACGGCGCCCGCTACCTCAAGGTCTCCTCGATCACGTACACCCCGTACTACCCCTGATCCGTCGCCGCCGGACCGCGCGTCGAGAACCCGCGCGCGGAAGCCGGGGAGACCGGGACGCCCGGCGGTCCGCTCAGGGCGCCGCCGTGGACCCGGGCGGCACGGGCACCAGGGCCGTGACCAGACGGCGGATCAGCGGGGCGCTGTCCTGCGGTCGCGGACCCGGGTGCATCAGGAGGTGGTGGACCGTGCCGGTCAGGGCGAGGGCGAGCATGGGGCAGTCGGCGTCCGGCGCCACTCGACCCAGCCGCTGTTCGGCCTGGAGGTAGCGGGTCATCGCGTCCTCGACCGCGCCCGGTCCGGGAGCGCCGTCCGCCCAGGACCGGGCCACCCGCCGGGCGACCTCGTGGCGGGAGAGGGCGGCCGCGGCGATCGCGGGACCGCTCGTGCCGAGCATCGCGAGCGCGGCGGCGGCGAGGTTCTCGCGCACGTCCCCGCCGCCCGCCCGGCCGGGCAGCGGGCCCACCTCCGCGGCGATCCGGGCGAACCGGTCCAGGACGAGCTGCGTCACGAAGTCGTCCAGGTCCGCGAAGTGGTTGTAGAGCAGCCCCTTCGCGCAGCCCGCCTCCTCCGTGACGGACCGGTTGGTCAGCCCGGCCGTTCCTTCCCGGGCCAGGACCCGCTCCGCCGCGGCGAAGAGCCGCTCCCTGACATCGGGGATCGCTACTCCGCGTGGTGACATCGAGTCCTCCCGGACGGCGCTTGCCAGTATGGGCGAACGCTCATACCTTGGTATGAGCAGACGCCCATACTAGCTCTCCGACAGGAGCGGTCCCATGCGCGAGCTCGTCAACACCGCACAGTTCCAGGCCTGGAACGGCGACGAGGGCCGGCACTGGAGCGACCACCACGACCGCTGGAACGCCGTCAACGAAGGCTTCGACGAGCCCCTCCTCGCCGCGGCCGGGATCGGCCCGGAGGACCGCGTGCTCGACGTCGGCTGCGGGACCGGACAGACCACGCGGCTGGCCGCCCGTACCGCCGCCCGGGGATCGGCGCTGGGCCTGGACCTGTCGGGCCCCATGCTCGACCGGGCACGCGGGCTGGCCGCGGAGGAGGGCCTGGGCAACATCGGCTTCGAGCAGGGCGACGCCCAGGTCCATCCTCTGCCCGGGGCCGCCTTCGACGTGGCCCTGAGCCGCTTCGGGATCATGTTCTTCGCGGATCCGGCCGCCGCGTTCGGCAACATCGCCCGCGCCCTGCGCCCCGGCGGACGGCTCGCCTTCGTGTGCGTGGCGGACCCCGCCCGCTGCGAGTGGGCCCAGGTGTACGGCGCCGCGAGCGCGGCGCTGCCCTCCCCGCCGCGGGCGTCCGGCGCCTCCGCCGGGCCGGGCATGTTCTCGCTGGCCGACCCGGTCGTCGTACGGGAGGTCCTGACGAAGGCCGGCTTCGACGGCGTACGCACGGAGGCCGTCGACGCGCTCGGGAACTTCGGGCGGGACGTCGACGCCGCCGCCGAGCACCTGCTGGGGTCCGGGCCCGGGCGGTACCTGGTGGAGCTGCTCGGCTCCGCGGGCGACGGGGACGGGGCGAGCCGCGTGCGGGCCGCCCTCTCCGCCGCTCTCACGCCGTACGAACAGGCGCCGGGCGTCCTCATGCGAACGGGGGCGTGGCTGGTCACGGCCGTCCGCCGGTGAACGGAGCCCTACGGGCGGGGAAGGCCGTGTCCGACGTGCGAGCGGGCGTCCGCCGGGCCATCGTGATCGTGAGGATGAAGCAGCCCTCGCCGTCATCTCCCGCTCCGGAGGCACCATGAAGAAGGACGACCTGACAGACGCCCAGAAGAAGGCCTTCGAGGAGAACAAGGCCGCTTTCCTCGAACTCGACAAGCACAGGCGCAGCATCCAGGAAGCCGCCCGAGCACGGTTGACGGCTCACGGCTGGGAGCCCGGCCTCGAGGAGCACATCCCCTGTCTGTCCTGCCCGTGCCCCGACTTCCAGCACGGCGGCCCGCTCGGCACGTGCAAGAGAAGCACCTGCAGGCACTTCCTCATCGACCACGACCTGCCCCTCTGACCCGGCCACCCGCTCGCACCCGCTCGCACCCGCCGTAGGCGGCCCCACCGGACGGATCCACGCCCGGCGCGCCTCCCGGCCTCCTCGCGGCGAAAATCCGGATGCGGACACCGCACGACCGCCCCTAGGCTGCACGCGCGCACAGGGCAAGACGTCGGATCGACCGTCAGCGGATCGGAGATGCCCGGGTATGAGCAGCCAACTGTTCGCGATCTGCTTCAACGCGACCCGGCCCTCGGAACTGGCGCGCTTCTGGTCCGGTGTCCTGGGCTGGGAGCCGGCCGAGGGTCCGGAGGACGGCGTCGCGATCCTGCCGCCCGACGCGGCCGGGTTCCGCATCCGCTTCCTGCCGGGCCAGGAGCCGAGGACCGGCCGGAACCGGGCGCACTTCGACCTCACGAGCGCCTCCCCGCAGGAGCAGCGGCAGACGGTGGCCAGGGCCCTGGAACTCGGCGGCAGGCACATCGACGTGGGCCAGCTCCCCGAAGAGGAGCACGTGGTGCTCGCCGATCCGGACGGCAACGAGTTCTGCGTCATCGAGGCGGGCAACAAGTTCCTCGCCGACACCGGGGTCATCGGAGCCCTGGCCTGTGACGGTACGCAGGAGGTCGGCTACTTCTGGAGCGAGGCGCTGCGGTGGCCACTGGTCTGGGACCAGGACCAGGAGACCGCGATCCAGTCGCCGGGCGGCGGCACGAAGATCACCTGGGGTGGTCCCCCGGTGGCGCCGAAGACGGGTCCCAACAGGCTGTACTTCGAGCTGGCGCTCCCCGCCGACGCCGACCGGGACGCGGAGATCGACCGTCTGGTCTCGCTCGGCGCGACGCGTACGGCCACCGGCGCGGGCGATGACGACCGGGCCCTGCTGCTGGACCCCGACGGCAACGAGTTCTCCCTGCGGCTGCGGGGGTAGCGCCCCCGGTCCCGGCGTTCGCCCGACACCCGCGGCGCCACGCCGTCGCCCGGTCCGCTCACCGACGGGCGGCACGCGCCGTCCCGCGGGAGGACCACTCGCCGCGGACGCGCGTCACGGGACCACTCGCCGCGGACGCGCGTCACGGGACCACTCGCCGCGGACGCGCGTCACGGGATCACTCGTTGCGGACGGGCGCCGGACATGCGCGGGAAGCCGCCCGGGTGACGCTTCGCCGGTCCGCGCGCCGGGGCCGGCCCAGGACGACTCCGACCAGGACCAGGACCAGTCCGCCGAGCTGCTGCGGGGTCAGCACCTCCTCGGCGACCACCATGCCGAGCAGTACGCCGGTGACGGGGTTGAGCAGTCCGATCAGTCCGACGGTCCCCGTGGGCAGGTGCCGCAGTCCGGTGAACCACGCCGCGAAGGCCAGCGCGGTGGCGATCAGGGCGACGTAGCCGAACGCCAGGAGCGTCTGCCCGGAGAACGCGGGGGGACGGCCTTCCACGGCCGCGGCGACCGGAAGCAGGAACACTCCCCCGGCGGTGAGCTGCCAGGCGGTCGAGGCGAGCACGTCGGCACCGGTGTTCCACCGTTTGGCCAGGATGTGGCCGAAGGACGACACCAGCATGGCGGCGACCGAGGCGAGGACCCCCGGGACGCTCACGCTTCCCACCCCGCCGAGCAGCATGAGGCAGACCCCTCCGAGTCCGATCACGGCGCCGGCCAGATGGGCGGTCCGCGGCCGCTCGGACACCAGGGGCCAGGCGATGAGCATCATCGTCAACGGGGCCACCGCCATGACGGTCGAGGCCACGCTCGTCGGAAGCAGCTGGGAAGCGGCGTAGACGAGGACGAAGAACACGCTCATGTTGAGCAGCCCGAGCACCGCGGACCGCCACCACCACGCGCCGCGCGGCAGTTTCCTGCGCACGGCGAGCAGGACGAGGCCGGCCGGCAGCGCCCGCAGGGCGGCCCCGTAGAGCGGCCGGTCGGCCGGCAGGTACTCGTGCGTCACGAAGTAATTGGTCCCCCAGGCCACCGGCGCGACCGCGGTCAGCGCCACCCATCGCATATTAGCTTCCATGGAAGACAATATAACTTCCCGGGAAGCTACAATGCCAGCCATGGAGCACGGTGAATCCCTGGACCGCGTGGCCCGCATCCAGGCGGAGTGGCGTCGCGAGCGACCCGACGTCGACATCACCCCGCAGGGAGTGATCGGCCGACTGCACCGCCTGGCCGACCGGCTCGGTGAGGAACTCCGCCTCGTCTACGACCGCTACGGTCTGGGCGAGGGCGAGTTCGACGTCCTGTGCGCGCTGCGCCGCGCCGGTGAGCCCTACGAACGGGCACCCGGCGAACTCGCCGCGCACACCATGGTCACCACCGGCGCGATGACCAAGCGGATCGACCGCCTGGAGCGGGCCGGACTCGTCACCCGCCGCCGTTCCGACGACGACCAGCGCGGCCGGATCGTCGCGCTCACCCGGCCCGGACGCGAACTGATCGACCGGGCCTTCAGCGACCACATGCGCAACGAACGCCGCCTGCTGGACCTGCTGACGCCCGCCGAGGCCGAGTCGCTCGAAACGCTGCTCACCGCCTGGCTCTCCCAGGTGGAGCATCCGCGCGTTCCCGACGGCGGGTGACCGGGCCCCGGAGGTCGGGAAAGTTGTCCGAGTGGCCCGCTACGTTGGCAACATGATCGAGGAGAAGAACAGAACCGGCCACATCCGGCCGCGCCGCTTCCACGAGACCGCCGGTCTGGAGGACTGGCGCGTGGTCGGCGAGGGGGCGTGCGCGTACTTCCGTACCGGATCGTTCGCCGCCGGGGCCCAACTCGTCCGGGCCATCAGCGAGTTGCCCGGCGTGGTCGACGACCACCCGGACGTCGACCTGCGCCGGGAGGGTGTGACCGTACGACTGATCGCGCTCACGGACGACTACTACGGACTGACCGAGCGGCACATCGATCTCGCCGGACAGATCTCGGCGATCGCGCGCTCGCTGGCCCTCCCGGCCGACCCGTCCGCCGTCCAGACCGTCCAGGTCACCGTGGACGCGCTCTCCGGCGCCGACGTGGTGCCGTTCTGGCGCGCCCTGCTCGGTTACCGGGACCGCGCGAAGAGCGACGAGGACCTGGTCGACCCGGGCGGCCGCGGGGCGCCGTTCTACTTCCAGCGGATGGACGCCCCACGGCCCCGGCGCAACCGCGTCCACATCGACGTGTGGGTGCCCTACGACCAGGCCGAGGCACGGATCGCCGCGGCCCTGGCGGCGGGCGGCCGCCTGGTGAGCGACGCCGACGCCCCGTCGAACTGGGTGCTGGCCGACCCCGAGGGCAACGAGGCCTGCGTCGGCGTGGCCGGTCCCCCCGAGCCGCTCACCGGAGGCCGGTAGGCTCGCGCGAACACATCTGGAGCAGAGGGCGGGCCGAGCGGTGATACGAGACCTTTACAACGTCCGGACGCGGCCCGCGGAGGACGCGCCCGAACCCCTCACCACCGAGGAAGAAGCGCGTTTCCGGGCCCTGCTGTTCACCGAGCTCGGCAGCAGGATCGCCGACGAGGGATGGGCGCGGTACCCCGCGTACACCCGGGAGGACCGCCGGCGGCTGGTCGACGTCGCCCACCGTCTCACCGCCCACTGGGGGCGGCAGGTGGGTGTCGAGGCGGAGGACGAGTGCCGCCTCAGGCTCTTCCTCGTCGGTGACGAGGTGCCGGGCACCTCGTCACCGGACGGTCCGGGCACCCCCTGAAGCACCTCATGTGCGCGTCCTGAGCCGGGGTGATCGAACCCCGTGTTCTACGGGGTCGCGCCGCGGCAACGTGCATCGTCCCGGGACCGCCACGAGGCCGGAGGTTCCGTGACTCCGCGGTCGAGCAGCCAGGCCGTCGCCTCCACCAGTCCTCCGGCCGCTTCGAGCGGTGTCGTGAAGGTCCCCGCCTTCTCGGCGAGGATGTGGCCGCCGCATTCCCGTACCTGGTCGCACACGGCCATGACCTCCGCCGTGACCTCCCAGGGAGGACCCCATCGAAGGTCCCACGGACACCGGCGGGGAAAGTACAGCTCGGCGGTGAAGGTGAGGCCCTCCGCCTCGGCGGCGCCGAAGAGGCCCGCCACCACGATCCCCTCGACCCGGTGGAATTCGAGGCCGCCGCCCGCCCCGCCCGGAAGCACACCGAGGTGCCGGGCCAGGGCCCGGACCTGTACGTCCGCCTCGGACAGGGCACCACGGACCGTGCCGGGGTCCCGGACCTCGGGGAAGACCCACCGCAGGTCTCCCCGGCTCAACGGGATGGTGTCCGTACGCCCGCTCCGGTCCTCCGTCACGTCATTCCTCGGAGCGCATACCGGCCAGCTCCGTCGCCCTCTTCAGCGCCGGCACGAACTCCGGTTTCGCCTTCAGGACGAGGATCGCCACCGGCTTGGCGTCGGTGCGCACCAGATCGAACCGGTGGAAGGTGAGCAGGGGCGTCAGGTTGGACATGTGCTTCAGGACGGCGAGCCGGTCCCACGGCACGACGTGCTTCACCTGGCCGAACAGACCGGTGACGACGAGACCGCCGGTGTGGATGTGGCACACGCGCACCCCGAGGCGCGCGGACGTCCAGCCCCACGCCGCCCGCAGGCCGACCAGACCGAGGATCACGGCCGCCGCGATCAGTCCCTTGGAGAGGTCGCCGTCGGACCCCTTGTAGATATTGAATCCCAGCAGGATGAGACAGAAGAGTATGGCGAACCGCCGGAACATCTGCAGCAGCGTCCCGGTGACGCCCGCTATCGGGTAACTCCCGCGTCTCGCACCGAGTTCCGCCTCGTTCCCACCGCGTCGCACGGCTCCGCCCCCTCGTCACCTGAACCGACCCCACCGGACGGACAAACTATCAGGGTGCTCCTCTCGCCCTGACAAGGCCGTGTATGTGCCCGGCTGTCCGTGCCCGGCCCGGCGACCGCGTCACGCGGCCCCGGAATCCGGGCACTTGACCCTCACGCGGCGTCATGCCGCATCGTCGGCCGCATGGAGGAACACCTGACCGTGGGCCGCGTGGCCGAACTGGCCGGCGTGAGCGTCCGCACGCTGCACCACTACGACGAGATCGGCCTCGTACGGCCGTCCGCGCGAACAGCGGGCGGATACCGGGCCTATTCGGCGGGCGACGTGGAGCGGCTGCGGGAGGTGCTCGCCCACCGGCGGCTCGGCTTCGGACTGCGGGAGATCGCGGATCTGGTCGACGACCCGGCCACCGACGCGGTCGCGCGTCTGCGCCGGCTGCGCGGCCTGTTGCTGGAACAACGCGACCGTGCCGCCGCCATGGTGACGGCGATAGACGAGGAACTGGAGGCACGGGCCATGGGGATCAGGACCACGCCGGAGGAACAACTGACCATGTTCGGAGCCAAGTTGTACGACACCATCGGGTCCGCCTACCCGGCCACACGGCGGACCGAGCCGCGGATCGCCGCACGGGTCTGGGACGCGCTCGGGGACGCCCGGACGGTACTGAACGTCGGCGCCGGTACCGGCTCCTACGAGCCCCCGGACCGCGACGTGACCGCGGTGGAGCCGTCGGCGGTCATGCGGGCCCAGCGTCCCGCGGGCGCGGCACCGTGCGTGGCCGCCGAAGCGGAGAGCCTCCCGTTCGAGGACCGGACCTTCGACGCGGCGATGGCCTTCAGCACCGTCCACCACTGGCGGGACCCGATCGCCGGGCTGCGCGAGATGCGGCGCGTGGCCCGCCGCGTGGTGGTGTTCACGTACGACGCGAGTGCCACCGGCGGACGTGACCGGTTCTGGCTCGCGCGCGACTACCTGCCCGAGTTCGCCGACCTGCTCGTCGGCCGGCCCTCGCTGGCCGACCTGACCCGCGCGATCGGGGGGCGGGCGGAGCCGGTGCTGATTCCGTGGGACTGCGCCGACGGCTTCTTCGAGGCCTACTGGCGCCGGCCCGAGGCCTACCTGGAGGAACCCGTGCGGCGCGCGGTGTCGGTGTGGACCAGGGTCGGGCCGGAGGCCGAGCGGCGGGCGGTGAACGGCCTCCGCGACGACCTGTCCTCGGGCCGGTGGGCCGAGCGCAACCGCGACATCGTCGCCCTCGACACGGCGGAGCTCGGCCTCCGCCTGCTCGTCGCCTGAACCCGACGGGGCGTTCCCTCGCCCCGGGCGCCGTCGCGCCGCGGGAGAAGGCCGCGAGAGGAGAGCGCCGGTCCGTCCGGACCGCACATGGCGAAGGCAAGGAGAGCCCTCTCCTTGCCTCTCTCAACGTATAGCGCACCGGGGGTCTTGCCGCAAGGCCCCCGTCACGGCGCACAATCGTCGGCCTGTGCCACGGCCCGCGGAGACGCGCAGGCGTGCCGCCCGACCGGCGGAGCGGCCGGGCGGCGCGCGGACGGGAAGACGATCAGGGATGGGAACGTGCCCGACAAGAGGTTCGACGGAGTGGGAGACGCCGGTGATGCGACCGGACACCGCGGTACGAGGGAGCACGGCCGCCTCGGAGGCGTCGCGATGACCGAGCGGTACGTGCTGGATCTTCAGGAGGCCGACGAGACGCTGGGCGCGGTCGTCGGCGGCAAGGGCGCGCATCTGGGCGGGCTGTCGCGGATCGAGGGCGTCCGCGTGCCGGACGGTTTCTGTGTGACGACGGACGCCTTCCGGCGCGTCATGGCGGAGGCGCCGTCGGCCGACGAGCTGCTCGACCGGCTGTCACGCGTGGACCCGGACGACCGGGAGGCGGTCCGGACGCTCAGCGCGCGGATCCGCCGGACCGTCGAGGAGGTCGCCGTCCCGGACGATCTCGCGGCGGCGATCACCGGCGCGCTCGCCCGGTTCGGCGAGCGTTCCGCGTACGCCGTCCGCTCCAGCGCGACGGCGGAGGACCTGCCGACGGCGTCCTTCGCCGGCCAGCAGGACACGTACCTGAACGTCGTGGGGCCCGCGGAGATCCTGCGGCACATCAGCCGGTGCTGGGCGTCGCTGTTCACCGAGCGCGCCGTGATCTACCGGCGGCGGAACGGCATCGACGACCGTACGGTCCACATGGCCGTGGTCGTGCAGCGGATGGTCTTCCCCGACGCGTCCGGGATCCTGTTCACGGCCGACCCCGTCACGGGCAACCGCAAGGTCGCCACCGTGGACGCCGGCTTCGGCCTCGGCGAGGCCCTCGTCTCCGGCCTGGTGAACCCGGACGTCTTCAAGGTGCGCGACGGCGAGGTCGTCGCCAGGACGATCTCCGCCAAGCGGCGTGCCGTTCACGCCGTGCCCACCGGCGGCACGCGGGAGGTGGCGGTCGACGAGGAGTCGCAGGAGCGGCCCGCGCTGACGGACGAGCAGGCCGTACGGCTCGTGCGGCTGGGACGGCGGATCGAGGCGCACTTCGGCCGCCCGCAGGACATCGAATGGTGCCTGGTCGACGACGGTTTCCGGATCGTCCAGAGCCGGCCGGTCACCACGTTGTTCCCGGTCCCCGAGAGCGACGACCAGGAGAACCACGTCTACGTCTCCGTCGGCCATCAGCAGATGATGACCGACCCCATGAAGTCCCTGGGGCTGTCCATGTGGCGGCTGACGGCCATGGTGCCGATGCACGAGGCCGGCGGGAGGCTGTTCGTCGACGTGGCACCGCGCCTGGCCTCGCCCGCGAGCCGCGCCGCGCTCCTGGACGTCATGGGGAGGGGCGATCCACTGGTCAGGGACGCCCTGGAGACCGTCCTCGGCCACGAGGACGGTCTCCCGTCGCCCCCTGACACGGGTCCCGGCGGTCCGCCGGTGGCCGATGCGTCCATTCCGGCCGAGGCCGATCCGGCCATCGTCACGGAGCTGATCGAGCGCAGCCGGGCGTCCGTCGCCGCCCTGGAGCGCGACATCCGCACGAAGACCGGACCGGCGCTGTTCGAGTTCCTGCTGGAGGCCTTCGAGGAGCACAAGCGGGTCCTCGGTGATCCTCTGAACATCCGGGCGATCATGGCGGGGATGGAGGCCACGTGGTGGCTCAACGACAAGCTCCTGGAGTGGCTGGGCGAGAAGAACGCCGCCGACACGCTGACGCTGTCCGCCCCCGACAACATCACCTCGGAGATGGGCCTCGAACTGCTCGACGTCGCCGACGTGATCCGGCCCCACCCGGAGGTGGTGGCGTTCCTGCAAGGTGTCGAGGACGAGGGTTTCCTGGACGAGCTGGTGAAGCTGCCGGGCGGGACCGAGGCCCGCGACGCCATCGAGGCGTACCTCGACCGGTACGGCATGCGCTGCGTCGGCGAGATCGACATCACGAGGCCGCGGTGGCGCGAGCGCCCCACCACGCTCGTGCCCGTGATCCTCGACAACGTCAGGAACTTCGGGCCGGGCGCCGCCGAGCGGCGCTTCGAGCAAGGGCTGCGCAAGGCCCGGGAGAAGGAGCGGGAGGTGCTGTCGCGCCTGCGGTCCCTGCCGGACGGGGAGCGCAGGGCCGACGCGACCAAACGGATGATCGACCAGGTCAGGGCCTTCGCCGGGTACCGGGAGTATCCGAAGTACGGCATCGTCAGCCGCTCCTTCGTCTACAAGCGGGCCCTGCTGGAGGAGGCCGAGCGGCTCGTGCGGTCGGGCGTGCTCCGCGAGAAGGAGGACGTCTTCCACCTCACGTTCCAGGAGTTCCACGACGCCGTGCGCACGAACCGGGTGGACGACCGGCTCGTCCGGCGGCGCGAGGAGGCGTTCCGGTCGTACCGGGCGCTCACGCCGCCCCGGGTGCTCACCTCGGACGGCGAGGCCGTCACCGGGTCGTACCGGCGCGACGACGTGCCGGCCGGCGCCCTGGTCGGCCTGCCCGTCTCCGCCGGGACCGTCGAGGGGAGGGCCCGCGTCGTCCTCGACATGGAGGAGGCCGATCTGGAAGCGGGCGACATCCTGGTCACGCCCTTCACGGACCCCAGCTGGTCGCCGCTGTTCGTCGCGGTCGCGGGGCTGGTGACGGAGGTGGGCGGTCTGATGACCCATGGCGCGGTCATCGCCCGGGAGTACGGTCTGCCGGCCGTCGTGGGCGTGGAGGGGGCCACCCGGCTGATCCGGGACGGACAGCGGATCCGGGTGCACGGCACCGACGGGTACGTCGAGATCCTGTCCTGACCGACGGCCCCGGCGGGCCCGGTCCGCGAGCACGGCCGGGGACGTTCATCCGTACGCAAAAGGGGAACCCGGGCCGTACGCCGACACCGCTCGGCCGTGGGTGTCGAGGGGTCACTTTTGGGGACTCGGGGTCTTGCGCACACCGTCGTCGGCAGTCGCCGACGACGGTGTGTCCCGATGCCTGTGGCAGGAAGGTGGCACGACGTTGCGTACCGTCGGGGTGGAGGAGGAGCTTCTCCTGGTCGATCCGGTGACCGGGGAGCCGAAGGCGTTGTCGGGGGCGGTCCTGGCCCACGCCGACCGGGACGACCCCGGGCAGGACGTCTTCGAGAAAGAACTGTTCGGGCAGATGCTGGAGTTCGCCACGCATCCCCGGTCGGACCTGGCGGACCTCGGGGACGAGATCGTGCGGTGCCGCAAGGAAGCGGCACGCCTCGCCGGTGAGATCGGCTGCGCGGTCGCCGCCCTGGCGACCTCCCCTCTGCCGGTCAGCCCGTCGGTCAGCGTGAACGACCGCTACCGGTGGATGGCCGAGCAGTACGGCACCACGACACGCGAGCAGCTGGTGTGCGGCTGCCACGTCCATGTGTCCGTGGCGTCCGACGAGGAGGGCGTGGCCGTCCTGGACCGTCTGCGCCCCTGGCTGGCGGTGCTGGCCGCGCTCAGCGCGAACTCGCCGTTCTGGCAAGGGCAGGACACCGGCTACGCCGGCTACCGCAGCCGGGCGTGGGACCGCTGGCCCTCGGCGGGACCCTCGGAGCCGTTCGGTACGGCCGAGCGGTACCACCGCCGCGTGAGGGACATGGTGGCGACCGGCGTCATCCTCGACGAAGGGATGGTGTACTTCGACGCACGCCTGTCCGCGAACTACCCCACCGTGGAGATCCGGGTGGCCGACGTGTGCCTGCGCTCCGACACCCCCGTCCTCATCGCGGCCCTGGCCCGCGCCCTGGTGGACACGGCCGCACGTGACTGGCGGGCCGGCCGGCCCGCACCGGACCACAGCGTGAACGTGCTCAGGCTCGCCGCCTGGAAAGCCGCCCGCTGCGGCCTCGAACAAGACCTCCTCGACCCCACGACCATGCGTCCCCGGCCCGCGGCACACGTCCTGCGCACACTGCGGGAACACGTCGACGACGCCCTGACGCGCAACGGCGACACCGACCTCGTCGACAGGACACTCGCGGAACTGCTGCGCCGGGGTACCGGCGCCCATGAGCAGCGCCGGATGTGGGAGCGCACGGGCAGCCTGCGGGACGTCGTCACCGAGTGTGTCCAGCAGAGCCAGGGGTGAACGCCGCCGGGACCGTGCCGCCGCGCACCGAGGTGCGGGCGGTCGAGGGGCCCGGCGTCGAGGGACCCAGCAAGGCACCGGGCCCCTCGGCCGTTTCCCGGCCGGGGTGAGCGGTCAGCCGGTCTTGGGGCAGATCGCGTGGACGGCCGCGGTGTACGTGTTGCTGCCGCCGTCCAAAAAGCCGGCGGTCCAGCCGACGGGTGTGGTGCCGGAGACGATCGGGTTGGAGTGCAGCGTCGACCGCCGTCTGCAACTGCACGGCGGCTACGGCTGCATGACCGAGTACCCGATCGCCAAGGCGTTCGCCGACGGCCGTGTCCAGACCATCTACGGCGGGACGACCGAGATCATGAAGGAGATCATCGGACGCTCCCTGCTCGCCTGATTCGCTGTGTACGGTGCGGACATGTCCGCCTTCCTTCAGCAACTCCCGGCTCTCGTGGGCGTCGTGATCGGCGCCCTGGGTTCGTATCTGGCCCTCGTCCGCAGCGATCGCGAGCGCTTCGAACGGGACCGCGCGGACCGGTGGGACGAGCGGCGCCTCGCCGTGTACTCCGAGTACGCGCGGTCGCTGAAGAAGTCGGTGACGCTCACCTACCGCGTCGCCGCGCACATGGGAAACGACCCGCACCCGCACCCCCTGCCCCTGGCCGAGGCCGAACCGCTCCTGGCCCGGGCCACCGACGACCGCGATCCCGCGGGCGAGGCCCTGATCATGCTGGGCAGCCGCGAAGTGGTGGACCGGGCCCGGGACTGGGTGACCGTGGTGATGGAGATGGAACGCTTCCAGCGCGCCGGCACCCTCGATCCGCAGGCGTGGCAGGCACTCCTGGAGCGCCAGCGCAGGGGTCGCGAAGGCTACTACGCGGCCGTGCGCGAGGACCTCCGGCTGCCTCCCGGCCATCCGGGCCGCTGGCTGACGAGCCTCGGGACGTGACACCGGAGCACACCTGTCAGCGGGCCGCCGGGCGCGCCACCCCGGTCCACCGTCACACTCGTCCCGTACCGCTTCACTCCCGCCCGCCACCCCGCGGACCGTCCGTCCGCGACGGCCACCGCGGCGGATCGGCACCCGGCACCCGCCCGAGGAGGAGAACGTTGGCCCCCACCGATGTCACCTACGCGATCACCGGGTCCTCCGGCCGCCTGGGCGGGCGCGTCGCGCGCAGACTGGCCGCCGCCGGCATCGCGCAGACCCTCCTGGCCCGCACCCCTTCCCGCGCTCCTCGGCTGCCCGGCGCGATCGCGGTCCCCGGCTCCTACGACGACCACGAAGCCCTGGTGCGCGCCCTGCGCGGCACCGACCGCGTCCTGATGGTCTCGGCCTCGGAGTCCCCCGACCGGCTCCGGGACCACCGCACCTTCGTCGATGCCGCGGCCCGGGCCGGTGTCGCGCACCTGGTCTACGTCTCCTTCCACGGGGCCGCGCCGGACGCGACCTTCACCCTGGCCCGGGACCACTGGCACACCGAACAGCACGTCCGCGCCGCCGGGATCCCCTTCACCTTCCTGCGTGACAACCTCTACGCCGACTTCATGCCCGCCCTCGTGGGTGCCGACGGCGCCATCCGCGGGCCGGCCGGGGACGGCAGGGCGGCCCTGGTCGCCCAGGACGACATCGCCGACGCCGCGGTGGCGGTCCTGCTCGATCCGGGTCCGCACGCCGGCCGCACCTACGAGCTCACGGGACCGGAGGCGCTGGGCCTGGCCGACGTGGCCCGGATCCTCACCGCCGTCGGCGGCCGGCCGGTCTCCTACGTCCGGGAGACGACCGAGGAGGCGTACGCCTCCCGCGCGGTGTACGGGGCACCCGACTGGCAGCTCGACGCATGGGTGTCCACCTACGCGGCGATCGCCGACGGTTCCCTCGCCACCGTGACCACCGCCGTCGAGGACCTCACCGGACACCGGGCGACACCGCTGGACCAGGTCCTGCGCGCCGCGGCCGACGGCCCCGCCTCCCCTTGACCGGGCGCGGGGCCGGGCACGAGCGACCGCCCCGAGGGATCCGACGGCGAGGTCCCCGGCCGCCGCCGTGGAGGGCCGGAGCGAGGACGGCGTAAGGTGACGCCCTTCCATCCGTGCGAGACGAGGGGCAGGCCATGGCTGCGGCGGACGAGAGACCACGAGAAGTCGGCAAACGGGACCTCCCCCTGTCCGGCGGGCGGACGCTGCGGGTGACGGAGTACGCCAACGGCAGCATCCGGATCGCGGTGAGGACCGGATCCCCCTACGTGATCACCAGCCTGGAACAGATCGACAACGAGGCCGTACTGAGGATCTCACCCGGACGTGAGGGGTCGAACGCCCACAAGAACTGGGTGCAGGACCACGGCGCCGACGGCGGAGAGGGCTCGTAGGAGCCGCGTTCAGCGCGGGATCACCCAGTCCGGGGTCCAGGTCCCGGCGGCGTCGCGGCCGGCCGCCGTGGCGGCGAGGTGGGTGCGCAGGGTGGCCAGCGCCGGGTGGGGGTTGTCGCGGTGCCACAGCAGCGAGTGCGGGTAGACGGGCGTCGGGTCGGTCACCGGGATCAGGCGCAGACCGTGGCCCGCGGGCCAGACGAGCCGGGTTTGCTCGCCCATGAAGGTGGCGAGCGCCGGGGTGTCGGCGACGGTGTCGAGGAGCGCGTCGGAACCGAAGTTGGGGCCGGTCGCCTCGATGGTGAGGCCGAACTCGGCGACGAGGTCCTCGTAGTAGGCGGCCCACTCGGTCCCGGGGACGATGCCCGGCATCCAGATCCGGTGACCGGCGAGCCCGGCGACCGTCACCGACTTCGCGCCCGCCAGCGCGTGCGCCGGGCCGGTGAGCAGCTGGAGCGGTTCGTCGAGCACCCGTACGGACTCGATGTCCTCGGGGAGGGGCCGGCCGGGCACGGCGACGGCGCGGAAGGACGCGTCGATCGCGCCGGACCGGATGGCGGCGACGGCCGTCTCGATGTCGAACAGCATCACCACGTCGAGGTCGACCTCGGGGTACGTACGGTGGAAGCCGCGCATCAGGCCCGAGGCCGCGCCGCGCGAGGCGATGATGTCGACGCGCAGCGGACGGCGGCCGGTGCGCACGGACGAGACCGCGCGTTCGGACACCCGCAGCAGCTCGCGCGCGTGGGGCAGGAACGCCTGCCCGTCGATGGTCAGCTCGGCGCCTCGCGGCGTACGGGTGAACAGGCGCACGCCGAGGGTGCGTTCCAGCGCGGCAACGCGTTTGGAGACGGCCTGCTGGGTGACCGCCAGCTCGGCGGCGGCCTCCTGGAACTGCCCCGCGTCGGCGACGGCGACGAAGGTCCGTACGGTGTCGAGGTCCACGCCTCACCCTAGCTCCACAACCGATGGTTGTGGCGTGCGGTCTCCCGGTTGTTTGATCCCGGCTCACCGCGCTCGCTTTGATGTCCTCGGACGCGGATCGGTTGTACGGGCGAGTGGTGAGGAGGGGCGGGCATGAGGAGCGGGCACCGGCTGGGGCGGCGGTTCGGGTGGTTCTGGGGAGCCTACGGAACCAGCGCGCTCGGCACGTGGCTCGCCTTCGGCTCGTTCGAGCTGATCGCCGTCCGGGTGCTGCGCGCGGGGCCGGCCGAGGTAGCCGCGCTCGCCTCCGTGGGGGCCGCGGTGGGCGCGGCCGTGGCGGCACCGCTGGGGCCGTGGGTGGAGTTCCGCCGCAAGCGGCCGGTGCTGATCACGATGGACCTGGTGCGGTTCGCGGCGCTGCTGACGATCCCCGCCGCGTTCGCGCTGGGAGTGCTCACCTTCCTTCAGCTCCTGCTCGTCTCGGTCGTCGTCGCGGCGGCCGACATCGCCTTCCGTGCCGCCTCCGGCGCGTACCTGAAGACGCTGGTGCCGGCCGAGGACCTGCTCGTGGCGGGCGCCCGGTTCGAGTCGACGGCGTGGACGACGACGATCGTCGGACCGCCGCTGGGCGGCGCGGCGATCGGCCTGCTGGGCCCGGTGGCGACGGTGGTGGCCGACGGGGTCAGCTACCTGCTCTCCGCCCTGGGCGTCCGCGCGACGGGCGGGCACGAACCGGGGCCCGAACGCCGGGAGGCCGCGCGCGTGCGGGCCCCGGACCTGCTCGACGGCTGGCGGTACGTCCTCGCCGACCCCACGCTGCGTCCGCTGTTCTTCAACACGGCCCTGTTCAACGGTCTGGTCATGGCCACCCAGCCGCTGCTGGCCGTCCTGATGCTCGGCCGGCTCGGGTTCACACCGTGGCAGTACGGCCTCGCCTTCGCCGCGCCCTCGATCGGTGGGCTGCTCGGTTCGCGACTGGCCCGGCCGCTGGTCACCCGCTTCGGGCAGCCCCGGGTCCTGGTCGCCTCCGGGACGCTGCGCGCGATCTGGCCGCTCGGCCTGGCGTTCCTGGGGCAGGGCACCGGCGGACTGGCATGGGTGATGGGCGTGGAGTTCGGACTCATCTTCTGCTGCGGGGTCTTCAACCCCGTCTCCTCCACCTGCCGCCTCGAACGCACCGCGAACGACCGGGTCGCCCGGACGCTGACCGCCTGGGCGGTGACGACCAAGGCCTCGACCGCGCTCCTGACCGCGCTCTGGGGCGTACTGGGCGCCCTGCTCGGCCCGCGCACGGCCATCGCCCTGGCCGGCGTCCTCCTGCTGGCGACCCCGCTGCTGCTCCCCCGGCGGGCCGCGGCGCCCGGTACCGCCGGGGCGGAGGCGGCACCGGCGCCGGGTCGCGCCTGAGGAGAGGCGGTGCGCTCAGGAGGTACTGGTGCCGGGGCCCGCCGCGAGGCAGTGTCGCGGCGCGGCCCGCGGCCCGCGCCGCCGAGGACGCGGCAGGGGGATCGGCTGGCCCGGCCGCTACCGAATGTCTGCCCAGTGCTCCACCCTTCAGGGTGGAGATGAAGGGCATCCTGCCCATGGCGGCCCGGAGGGCCGCAGCGGCATGGCAGGATCGCCTTGCCGGACGACGGAGTTGTCCGGCCTACCGCCGGACGGGCGGGAAGTCAGGCCTGCGGAGGCCACGTGAGACCGACCCTCACCGGTCGGCGGAGGCCCGTGAAACAGGAACCCACGATGGTACTGCGGAGCAGTACGGACCGGAATCACCTGCCCCCGGGCAGGTGAGGACGTCAAGCCAAGGGGCATTCGGCCAGCAGTGCCGAAGCGTCCGCGTCGGCCGGGCGCGCCACGGTGTGGCCGGCCGACGGGCGTCCTTCACCGGCCAGCCAGCGTTCCAGCGCCGTGAAGGCCGAGCGGTGACAGGGGGTCATCGGACGGAGCCGGTCGGGGAACGCGTCGACGAGCGAGTCGGTGTGCGTCCCGTCCTCGATGCGGTAGTACCGCAGCAACGGGCCCCGCCCGGCCGCGCGCACCATCCTGGCGTAGACGTCCCCGTCACGACTGATCGGCAGCAGCACGTCAAGTGTGCCCTGGAGGGTGATGAGCGGTTTGCCGATGCGCCCGGTCAGCGCGATGCGGTCGACCGCTCGGTGCACGGCCCGCCGTCTCGTCCCGTAGTCGTAGTCGGCGTCGCAGCCGGGGGTGCCGGAGGCGCAGAACGGGGTGCCCGCCTCGGTCTCCCCGTCGTAACCGGGGTCCAGTTCCTCACGGTAGAGGCGCTGGGTCAGGTCCCAGTAGGTCTTGTGGTGGTACGGCCACAGGAACTCCGACCCGGCCGGATAGCCGGCCGCGTGCAGGGCGTCCCGAGCCGCGTCGGCGCCGGGTCCGCCGGCCGCGTAGACCGGGTACGCGCGCAGCGCGGGCGGCAGGAAGGCGAGCAGGCCGCCGTCGGAGTTCCAGAGCGTGCCCTCCCAGTCGACTCCCCCGTCGTAGAGCTCGGGGTGGTTCTCCAGTTGCCAGCGGACCAGGTAGCCGCCGTTGGAGATGCCGGTGGCGATGGTGCGGGAGGGGGGCTTCCCGTAGCGCTCCTCGACGACGGCGCGGGCGGCCCGGGTGAGCTGGGTGAGCCGGGTGTTCCACTCGGCGACGGCGTCGCCGGGGCGGCGGCCGTCCCGGTGGAAGGCGAGGCCGGTGTTGCCCTTGTCGGTGGCGGCGTAGGCGTAGCCGCGCGCGAGCACCCAGTCGGAGATCGCGCGGTCGTTGGCGTACTGCTCGCGGTTGCCCGGTGTTCCGGCGACGACGAGTCCGCCGTTCCAGCGGTCGGGCAGCCGGATGACGAACTGCGCGTCGTGGTTCCAGCCGTGATGGGTGTTGGTGGTGGACGTGTCGGGGAAGTAGCCGTCGATCTGGGTTCCGGGCACCCCGCTGGGCGTCGGCAGGTCCTTGGGCGTCAGACCCGCGTAGTCGGCGGGGTCGGTGTGGCCGGAGGCCACGGTCCCGGCGGTGGTCAACTCGTCGAGGCAGACGGCCTGTTGGCGATCAGCCCCGGGCACCCGCGGCTGAGCGCCCGCGGCGCAGGCCCCGGTGCGCGGGCCGTGGGCGCCGGCCGCGGACGACGGTGCGGCCGACGCGAGGACGCCCGGACCGGCGGTCGCGAGCACCAGCGCGCACAGCGCGGCGCGCCATCGGGGCCGCCGTCCTCCGGGTGGGGTGACGTCCGTACTGGGGTGGGGCATCCGGGACCTCGAATCCGAGTGGGGACGGTGTGGACGCGCCGGAGGCTAGTGACACGAGGACCCGTGGGAACATGTGCCGGACCGCCATGATGGCGAGGGCGGGAGCAGCGTCGGCCACCATGGCGGTCCATGTTCCCGTGTGCGGACGGGACCTGAGGTCCGGTCAGGGGCAGCCGCCGTCGGCGATGGTGTAGGTGCCGACGGGTGATTCCTTGAGGGTGTGGGTGACGAAGGTGTTGTACAGGCCCATGTTCTGGTTCGTGCCCTTGGCGTAGGTGTAGCCGCCGCCGGTGACGGCCCGGCCCGCCTGGACGTGGGCGTAGTTGCTGCCCGTCCAGCAGGCCGCGGTGCCGCCGGTGGTCGTGACGGTGATCGTCCCCGAGCGGGGGCCCGCCGTGCCGGCGTCGTCGCGCGCGGCGACCGCGTAGGTGTGCGTGGTGCCCGCCGTCAGTCCGGTGTCCGTGTACGACGTGCCGCTCGTCGTCCCGACCGGGCCGCCGTCGCGGAACACGGCGTAGTCGGCGGCGCCGCTCACCGCGTCCCAGCGCAGACCGACGCCGGTGCCGGTGACCGCTGTCGTGGCCAGTCCGGTGGGTGCGGGCAGCGATCCCCCGCCGGGCGACGAACCTTCGAGGCCGAAGAAGCGGGCGATCCAGTAGCTGGAGCAGATCGAGCCGAGGAAGTACGGGGCGCCGGTGGCGCCGCACTGCCGGTCACCGCTGCCCGGTTCGACCGGTGTGCCGTGCCCGATGCCGGGTACCGCGTCGACCTCGACGGCGACCGTGCCGTCCGCCGCCAGGTATTCGTCGTGCCGGGTGGAGTCGGGCCCGATCACGGAAGTGCGGGCGGGGGTCTGGGACAGTCCCTGGAGCGCCGTCCACTGGTCGCGCAGTTCGGCGGCGTTCAGCGGCACGACGGTGGTGTCCTGTTGGCCGTACCAGATCGCCGTACGGGGCCAGGGACCGTCGTACGACGGGTAGGCGTCGCGGACCCGCTGGGCCCAGGCGCTCGGGGCGAGGTCGACTCCGGGGTTCATGCAGGTGTACGGGCTGTTGTCGCGGGTGCAGTCGTAGGGCAGACCGGCGACGACCGCGCCGGCGGCGAAGACGTCGGGGTAGGTGGCCAGCATGACCGAGGTCATGGCGCCGCCCGCGGACAGACCGGTGACGTACACGCGCCCGGGGTCGGCCCCGTAGGCGGAGACGGCGTGGCTCACCATCTGCCGGATGGAGAGGGCCTCGCCCTGGCCGCGCCGGTTGTCCGTCGTCTGGAACCAGTTGAAGCACTTCTGGATGTTGTTCGAGGAGGTCGTCTCCGCGAGCACGAGGACGAACCCGTCCCGGTCGGCGAGCCGGGGCAGCCCGGAGTTGTCGGCGTAGACCTGGGCGCTCTGCGTGCATCCGTGCAGCGCCACGACCACGGGCGGGTGCGCGGGCAGGGACGCCGGACGGTACACGTACATGTTCAACTGGCCGGGATTCGAACCGAAGTCGGCGACCCGGGTGACCGGCACGGCGGCCCGGGCGGCGGGCGCGGGGCCGGTCAGGGCGGCTCCCAGGACCAGGGCCACGACCGTGAGGAGGCGGATCGTCAGGCGGGCCGGCCGGTTCCGGCGCCGTCGTGGTGCTGGTGAAGGGCGGTGCATGCGCGGCTCCCTCTCTGGGGGTGTCCGGCCCCGCCCGTCCGGAGCCGTCCCTGGCCATCGGACGAGCGGGGCGTTGCGGAACCCCAGGGTCGGCCGCCTGTGACCGCCATGACATGGCGTCCGGCACCACAACCGTGGGCGAGTCCATCGTCATCGCACGGATTGCGGGAGCGCCGCCCGCTCTGCTACGTCGAGCGGATGCCGGATGGTCCTCCGGTCGTGTCGGAGGCCGCCCACAGGTCCGGGCAGAGCACCGCGACGATGCGTTCGAAGCGCGCGGCCATCTCGTGGGCGGTCTGCTCGGGGTGGTGCCGCCACCAGGCGACGGCGGCGCTCACCGTCCCGTACCAGAGGTGGGTGCCGAGATCGGCGTCGAGCGGCTCGACGGCCGGGGACGCCCGCAGGAATTCGGCCACGCCCACCGCGCCCATCCGGTTGAGTTCCCGCCGGTACCCGGTCGCCGCCTCGTACAGCGGGCCCTCGGCCGGAAGGGTCCCGTCGTAGACGAGTTCCCAGTCGTGCGGGCGCGATTCGAGCGCGCGGAAGACGGCTTCCAGGGTGCGCACGGCGCGCGAGAGGTCGGAGGGCCCCTGCTGGGCGGACGCGACGGCTTCGACGAGGCGGGTGCCGGCCTGTTCGAGGCAGGTCAGGTACAGGCTGTCCTTGGACCCGAAGTACTCGTAGATCATGGGTTTGGTGATGCCGGCCCGTGCCGCCACCTGCGCGGTCGACCCGCGCGCGTAGCCCTTCGCGCCGAACTCCCCGGCGGCCGCCTCCAGGATCAGCCGCTCCCGGTCCTTGCGGGGCATCCCCTTGGTGCCCACGCCCCGTGTCTCCTTCGCGTGGTTGCTCATGTCACCACCCTATGCCAAAGTGACCGCCCGGTAAGTTACCCGACGTTCAGTTCGGACGACTGGAGGAACGATGAGCGGCAAGACCCGTTCGTGGTGGGGCTGGGGAAACGTCGAGGACGCCGTGACCGGCGCGGAGCGGGCGGAACTCACCCGGCGCACCGCCGAGTTGCTCCCCGACGCGGATCTGACCGTGCACTCGGCTCCTCCGGTCGGATCGTTCGACGTGGCCCCGGGCAGGATCTCGCCTCCGCCCTCGCTGGCCGGGCTCGCCTCGCACGACGTCCGCGACCGGCTGGCGCACAGCCACGGCCAGGCGTTCCGCGACGTCGTCCGCGCGCTGCTCGGACGACTGCCCCATGTGCCGGACCTCGTCATGCGCCCCACGTCGGAGGCCGAAGTGGTGCGGGTGCTGGAGTGGTGCGACGGCGCCGGCGCGGCGGTCGTCCCGTTCGGCGGCGGCACCTCCGTGGTGGGAGGCGTCGAGGCCCGTACGGGTGCGGAGTACGCCGGAGTGGTCAGCCTGGATCTCGGCTCCCTGGACCGGGTCCTGGAGGTCGACGGGACCAGCCGGGCCGCGCTCGTCCAGGCCGGCGTCCTCGGCCCGCACCTGGAGGAGCAGCTCAGGCCCCATGGGTACACGCTCCGTTTCTTCCCCCAGTCCTTCGAGTTCTCCACCCTCGGCGGCTGGCTGGCGACCCGGGCCGGCGGTCACTTCGCGACCCGCCTCACCCACATCGACGACCTCACCGAGTCGCTGCGGGTGGTCACCCCCGCCGGTGTGGTCGAGAGCCGCCGTCTGCCCGGCTCGGGGGCCGGTCCCTCGCCCGACCGGATGTTCCTCGGTTCCGAGGGAACGCTCGGTGTCGTCACCCAGGCCTGGGTACGCCTCCAGGACCGGCCGCGGTGGCGGGCGGGGGCGTCGGTCGCCTTCGGGGACTACGAGGCGGGCGTCCGGGCCGTACGGGCCCTGGCGCAGTCCGGGCTCGACCCGGCGAACTGCCGGCTGCTGGACCCGACGGAGGCGTTCATCAACGCGGGCAGCCCGACCGCGGTCCTGGTGCTCGGCTTCGAGTCCGCCGACCACCCCGTCACCGCGTGGATGGAACGCGCGCTGGAGCTCTGCCGCGATCACGGGGGCACGCTGCCGGAGCCGCCGCGCCACACCGACACCGCGGACGCGGGCGCCCGGACCTCGGCCGCCGACACCTGGCGCTCCGCCTTCCTGCGGATGCCCTACCAGCGGGACGCCCTCGCCGCCCAGGGCATGATCGTGGAGACGTTCGAGACGGCCTGCACCTGGGACCGGTTCGCCGGCCTCCGGGCGGCCGTCGACGCGGCGGCCCGCGACGCCATGCGCCAGGTCGGCGCCACGGGTGTCGTGACCTGCCGGTTCACCCATGTCTATCCCGACGGCCCCGCCCCGTACTTCGGGGTCTACGCCGCGGGCACGTGGGGCAGGACCGTCGAGCAGTGGGACGAGATCAAGCAGGCGGTCTCCGAGGCGCTGATCGCGCACGGTGCCACCATCACCCATCACCACGCGGTGGGCCGGGACCACCGGCCGTGGTACGACCGGCAGCGCCCGGACCTCTTCGCCGCAGCCCTGCGGGCGGGCAAGGCCGTACTGGACCCGTCCGGGATCCTCAATCCCGGCGTCGTGATCGACCCCCTTCGCTGAATCGCCCCACCCCGCGGGGGCCGAGCGTGCCCGGCCCCCGCGGTCACGGACCCGGCCGCCACGACATGGCGACGCCCACAGCGGCTTCAGACATCGGTCTGCGCCTCCGTGAAGCGATTGAGTCCCAGCACGGCGAGCAGACCCAGCTTCTCGTGGCCCTCGGTGCGGGGCGGGGCGGTGAGGACGAGGAGGGTCTGGGACTGGTCCTCGGTGAAGAGCGCCTGGCAGTCCAGCTCGATCGGGCCCAGTTCGGGGTGCAGGAGCGTCTTGTGGTCCTCGAAGCGCTGCGCGACCTCGTGCCGGTCCCACAGCTCGGCGAACTCCGCGCTCGTCCTCTGGAGAGTCCGTACGAGTGTCCCGGCACGTGACTCCGGTCCGCGCAGCCCGTGGGCCGCCCGCAGATTGGCGACCTGGGCGCGGCTCTGCCGTTCGTGATCGTCCTCGGGGTAGAGGGCGCGTTCCGACGGATCGGTGAACCAACGGTAGATCGCGCTGCGGGCGAGCCCCGTGTGCCGTGAGGCGTCACCGAACAGGGCGATGGCCATCCGGTTCTGCACCAGCGCTTCGTTGAGGTCGGTCAGGATCATCGCGGGCGTGTCGTCGAGGTGGTCCAGCACGCGCAGCAGTGCGGGAGCGACATGCGTGTGGGCGGACAGCCTGGCCGGCGCGTTGCGTCCGGCGATCCGGTAGAGGTAGGCGCGCTCGTCATCGGTCAGCCGCAGGGCACGGGCGAGCGAGGCCAGCATCTGCTCACTGGGCTGCGGGCCACGCCGCTGCTCCAGCCGGGTGTAGTAGTCGGTCGACATCACCGCGAGGGACGCCACCTCCTCGCGCCGCAGGCCCCGGGCCCGTCGCCGTGCGCCCGGAGGAAGGGCGACGTCCTCCGGCCGTAGCGCCTCGCGGTGGCGGCGCAGGAATTCAGCCAGTGCTGCTCGGTCCATGGGGCCATTGTCGTCCGCTCCCCGAGGACGAACCAGGGATCGCCGATCCCCCGATAAGTGGTCTCTGCACCCGCGTCGACGGGGCGGTGAGGATCGGAGCATGAACATCTCCGGAAACACCGTCTTCATCCCTGGGGCCACCAGCGGTATCGGTCTCGCCCTCGCCCTCGCGCTGAAGGCGAGGGGCAATACCGTCATCGTCGGCGGCAGGCGCGCCGACCTGCTGGAACGGATCGCGGCCGAGCACCCCGGCATCGACACCGTACGCGTCGACACCGCGGACGCGGCGAGCATCACCGCCGCCGCACGGCAGGTGCTGGCCGCCCATCCGGACCTCGACGTCCTGGTGACGATGGCCGGAATCATGCAGGCCGAGGACTGGCGCAAGCCCGAGTCGTTCCTCGCCAGCGCCGAGTCGACCGTGACGACGAACCTGCTCGGTCCGATCCGGCTCATCGCCGCGTTCGTCGAACACCTCCAGACCCGGCCGGCCGCCACGATCATGACCGTGTCCTCGGGCCTGGCGTTCACCCCGCTGGGGATCACGCCGAGCTACAACGCGTCGAAGGCCGCGATCCACATGCTCAGCGAGTCCGTCCGGCTGCAACTCGCCGGTACCTCGGTGAGCGTCGTGGAGCTCGAACCGCCGGCGGTGCGCACCGCGCTGATGCCCGGTCATGAGGAGAACGAACACGCCATGCCGCTCGACGAGTTCGTCGCCGAAGTGATGAGCCTGATCGAATCCCGGCCCGACGCCAAGGAGATCCAGGTCGAACGTGTGAAGTTCCTGCGCTACGGCGAGGCCCGTGGCGACTACGACCAGGTCGTCGAGACCCTCAACCCTTCACTGCCGATACATCCGTGAGCGGAACCGAACAGGAACGACCGCCCCTGCCCCCTCGGACCTACAAGGCCTGGGGGGCGGGGCATTCCCGGGACCTACCGGTGGTTCCCCTCTTCGGCGCGGATGCGGGCGGAGCGGCCACGTCCCTGAAGATGGCCGCGGAGGGCGAGCGATCGTCGAGACCTGTGGATCGGCGGTCGCCCCGCGAGGCTTCGGCCCGTGGACGAAACCGAGGTGCGCGCGGCCTTCGTCGTTGACAGGCTGCGCCGGTGAACCGTGAACAGATCTCCATGATCGCCCATGCCGACCACCCGATAAGGTCTCCGCTCGACGACGACTCGGTGCGTCAACTGCTGGAACGCGGGCTCCCACGCGGCGACGAGCGCGTGCTCGACCTTGGATGCGGCAGCGGGGAGTGGCTTCTGCGCGCCCTGGCCGCGCGTCCGCACCTGCACGCCGAGGGCGTGGACGTCTCCGAGGACGCTCTGGCGCAGGCCCGCCGGGCGGCAGGCGACCTCGGCGTCCAGGAGCGCCTTGTCCTCCACCACCGGAAGGCCGCGGACTTCGCGTCCTCGCAGTCGTTCGACCTGGTGCTCAGCGTCGGGGCCACGCACGCCTTCGGTGGTCTGCTCCCCACCCTCGCGGCGGCACGCGAGCACTTGGCTCCCGGCGGCCGTGTCCTCATCGGTGAAGGGTTCTGGGACCGCACTCCTTCGCAGGAGGCCGTCGAGATGCTCGGGGACTTCACCGACCTGGCGACCACGATGGACCGCGTCGTCGCCGATGGCTGGACTCCCGTCCACGGGCACGTCAGCACGCGCCGTGAGCTGGACGACTACGAATGGGCCTGCTGGGGGTCACTGGCCTCATGGGCCCTGGACCACGAGGCCGATCCGGACAGCGCGTACGTGCTCGGAACGGCCACCACCCGTCGCTCCGAATGGCTGCGCGTCTACCGGGACACCTGGGGCTTCCTGTCCCTGGTTCTGCGCCGGACGCCCGACTTCCCCTGACCCGGCTCCGGCGCCCGAACCCTTTCGCCGGGCCACCGCGCCGCGCGGCCCGGGGCACACGGTCCGACGAGGCCCCTCTCTCCGGACCGCACTCCGTCCGAGGTAACCGACCTCGGACAGGGCGCGCCGTGGTGATCGTGGGCCGGTCACCGGACCATCGTGGTGCGGCAAGCCGATGGCGCTACGGATGGGATACGCGGATGCCGGAATCGACCCGGGCCATGAGTCGGCGCAGTCTGATCATCACCGGTGGAGCGGTGGCGACCACCGTCGCTGCCACGGGCGGGTCCAGTGCTCTGGCCAGGGAGAAAGCGGTGCCGCGGGGCGCGGGAAGCGGGGATGACGCCGACCGGGCGAGGATTGACGTCCATCACCATTTCACCGCTCCGGCATGGGTCGACTGGGCCGAGCGCGAGGGCCTGGTGCGGCGGCAGGAGCTGCCGTGGTGGGCGCGTTGGGATCTGGACTCCACTCTGGCGCTGATGGACCGGGTGGGAATCGCGACCGCGGTCCTCAACCCGACCATGCAGGACCGGTACCGCTCCGCGGCGCAGGCCAGGGAAGGTCTCACTGTCGTCTTTGAAGCGCTGACCGACTTGGTGGCCCTGCACCCGAACCGTTTCGCCGTCCTCGGCCCCGCTGTCCTGGACCATCCCGAAGTGACCACGTGGGCCCTCCGACGCGCCTTCGACGAGCTCGGTGCCGTCGGAGCCAGTGTGAAAGCCAACTACAACGGTGTCTACCTCGGTGATCCCTCGTACGACCGCTTCCTCGCAGAGCTCGACGAACGCGCTGCGGTCGTTTTCACCCACCCGCTCGACCTCCCGGGCGGGCCCCCCGGTGTGCCCACTGTCCCCGGAATTCCGAACTTCATGTGCGATTTCCTGCTGGACACCACGCGTGCCGCCGTGAACCTGATCCGTACCAGGACGCTCGACCGCTACCCGCACCTGTCTGTCGTCCTGCCGCACGCCGGCGGATTCCTCCCTCAGATCGCCACCCGCATGGAGGCTTTCGGCGGCTTCTGCACCCCACCCCTCGATCCTGCCCGTGTGCAGGACCATCTTCACCGCTTCTACTACGACACGGCGGGCCCGCTGGCCCCCTCGGGCACCTTGGTGGCCACGGCCGGCGCCGACCGGATCCTCTTCGGTACCGACTGGCCGGCCGCCTCCGCCTACATCATCACCGACTTCACGGTGCCCGCCATCGAGACCGACCCCGTCCTGACCGACCGCCAACGTCGCGGCATCAACCGCGGCAACGCGCTCCACCTCATGCCCGCGCTGAGGCGCGCCCAAGACCGCGGAGCAACTCCGAAAGATCGTGTAAGTCCGTGATGTGGAAGCTTGGCCGAGGCTCGTGATTCGGGTTGTCGAGCACCGGAGTTCGCGGAGGAACCGTCAGGGTTCAAGGGTGGCGATGGCCCGTTCGACCAGTGCCGAGACCTTTGCGTGGGACCGGTTGACGGCCTGTCGTCCACCCAGCAGTTGATGCCGGCCCGGGCGAGAGCCGGTCACAAGGCCGGCCGTTGCGGAGGTGGACGAGTGAGCGGTGCCTCTCGGCCCGCGCTCAGGCGCCGCCATCGGGTGCCGGGAGCGTGACGGCTTCCCTTCACGCGGGTGGCAGTGAAGCAAAGGGCAGAGCTGGACACGTCGACACCGGACAGGTAGACAAGCACGCGAAGTCCCGGGGGGGAGGCGGCTCTCTTGGTCGAAAACCCGTCTACGAGAGGCTTCATCCGTCCGTCAGGCCAACCGCTCAACCGGTGCACGAGGTCGGAAAAGGCTCACTGCTTCTTTCACCGAGGACGTCATGGATTGCCGTTGCACTAAATAGAGTTGGCCGGACGTCGTTCGCCAAGGGGGATATCCATGACCTCACCAGCCTCATCTTCCGACGAGCCCGCTCTGTCCTTCTGGGTGTCGTACGACGAGGAGCCCGGGGACGAGGGTGACTCCATGGGCCTGTTCGGGGGCGGTGGAAGCACCGAGTCAACCCTGCGAAATGTGCCCCTGGGGCCCTTGCGGAACAACCTCGCGGAGGCCGTGGACGCGTTACAGCTCCTCTTCGCCGAAGCCGTCGCGCGCGGAGGTCCGCTACCGCTGCGAGAGGCGCATCTGTCCTTCCAGGTGACGGCCAGCGGCGGCGTCCAGTTCATCGGCAGCGCTCAGGCGCAGAGCAACCGCGGCATCGTGCTGGTTTTCAAGCAGTGATCGGTACGTGATGGGACGTCACAGAGCGCTGCTCATCGGAGCCAGCGGCTACGAGGTGTCGGGGGTCTCGTCGTTGCCCTTCATCCCCGACGACCTTGCCCGTCTCGGCACAGCCCTCAAGGAGCGCGGGTTCGACGAAGTCCAGGTCCTGGCAGCGCGGGAGGGCGGCAAGCAAGTCTCCGCCAACTATGTCAACGCGCGTGTCATCGGATTCCTGAAGCGCGCTCGCCAGGGCGACACCCTGCTCATCTTCCTGAGTGGACACGGTGTGCATTCCAGGGGGCGCGACTACCTCGTGCCGGAGGACATCGACGAGGACACACACCCGTTCGAGTCGGGGTGCGTGGCGATCGACTGGCGGCAGCACCTCGATGAGACTCTCGCCGGCCACGTCGTCTTCCTCATCGATGCCTGCCGCGAAGGGATCGAGCAGGCCTCAATGGGTATGGCCGGTGTCCAGCAGTGGAGCCGGCAGAAGATCAGCGCGGCACTGCGACGCAAGGTGGCATACGTATACGCCTGTTCACCAGGTCAACTCGCGCTTTTCGTACGCGCGCAGGAGTCGCCGATCCAAGCGGTGGAAGGCATCGAGCCGGGTGAATCTTTCAGCCTCTTCTCCCGGTCCGTCTCGGACGCCGTTTCCGTCCAGCCCGCGACCGGGATGCTCGCACTCGATGAATTCAAGGAAACCGTCCAGGGCCGGATGGCAGAGTTGCATCGCGCATACGCGAAGAGGGGAGCTCCACAGACACTACGGGTCGTCACGGACATTTCATCAGGGAGCTTCTATTTTCTCCCCTCCTCGAAAGCCGGGCCCACCGCCGCGCCGCCGTCTTCATCCGCACCAAACGGGGCTTTGAGTGATGTCGCGGGCATCGGCGCCGGGCGGCACGCGGTCCGCAGCCGCCGACAGATCCTCGCCGCACTGGCTCTGGTTGCAGTGCTCACCGGGGTGGGCTGGGGCGTTTTCTCGCACTTCACCGGCACAGGGTCGTCGACTGGCAACAGTCTGCTCGAGGGCGCCAAAAGCAGTTTCTCCGGTAATGTCGATCTGTCGAAGGAGGGAAAGATCGACTGGGTGCAGTGGGGGTATCTGTCCAAAGATCGAGACGTGACAGCAGAATTCTCCGGCGGACCGGCGGAGACGGAGTGTCAGCATCTCAATGTCTACTGCGTCACTCGCAAGGCGGACTCCTTCGAGATCGGCGACTTCCGATCGCTCGGTACGGAGCCCCCGACAAGGCTGTACGCCGGTCGGCAGCCTGTCTCGTTCTCCTGGACCGGAGGCAGCGCCCCGCATCAATCGGCGAGCGGTGTCCGCTCCGTGGTTTACCAGGGCGGCCCTGGTGCAGGATTCCGCGTCCTCGTTCCCACAACGGCCACCACTCGTACATTCCGCCTGTACGTCTCCTACCGCCAAGGTGGAATCCGTTTCTCCGCATCCCTTCGAGGTGACAGCTCACACTCCTACACGGATACGGCCGATACGGAGTCGGGTGAACTCAATACGAGCTACTTTCGGGTTTACAAACTGACATGTCGCACCCCGGAGCCCTCTCTGCTCGAAGTGAACATCAAACTTGAAAGAAATCACGGAGGCGGGAACGTCACCCTCATGGCTGCGACTCTGCAATAGAACCACGGGAAACCACAAAGGTGGCTCTCACGCCTCTTCGGGCAACCCTTGGCCCGCGATGTCGCCGAGGCACAGGGCGGCCAGCCGTGGGAGGCGGCTGTGCATCTCGGCCGCGTCGTCGAAGTCGAAATCCTCGCCCATGTCGCCGCTGCCGCGGGCGAGACGGTCGCTCGAGGCCTCGTATTCGGTCCACGCCTCGTAGAAGTCCTCTTCGTCGCCGGTGACGCGCCCGAAGGCGCGGGCGGCCGCGTAGTTGGTCTCCTCGTCGAAGAGCGCCTCGTCGTGGTGCGCCCCGGCCGCGGCGATCACCGCCGGGTGCTCGGCGAGTCGGTCCGGGACGGCCGCCGCCTTCTCGTACCAGTCCCGGCCCTGCGCGATGAGGCCCGCGCGGAAGTCCATGAAACCGTCGTCCGAGCAGCCCCCGCCGATCAGGTAGGCGGCCGCCCACACGTCCCATCGGTACACGGCACCGCTCACCTCGTCGAAGCGCTCCTGATAGCGCAGGATGTCTTCCTTGGTGCGGGTGGCCAACTCGTCGGTCAGCGCTTCGGCGAACGGCTTGTCCGCCGTGGCGGCCGAGCGAGCGGCTTCGATCGTGGTCCAGAACTCAGCGGTCTCCATGCCCGGGAACTGTGCCAGCCGGGTCTGACAACGGCGCCGCAGCCATGAAACGGCTCACGACCAACTGGAACGACGCCCTGACCGTTCGGGGTGTCGGGGGTGTTCGCCCCGTGCTCCGTGTCCCGGGGTCGGGCGTCTCACGGGGCCGGGGGACAGTGCCAACTGGCGGGCTCGGGCGTCCTCGTCGACGAGGACGCCCGCCTCCGGGACCCGCGCCTTCAGGCCGACGCGGTCACGGCGGCATACGCCGCGAAGCGATCCGGCCGTGCGTGTGCGTCAGTGGTTGCGGTCGAGTACGACCACGTCGTCGCCCATGCCGATGACGAGGGCCGGACCGGCCGCCGTCACGCACTGGGCCCGTGTCGGCAGCGCGACCTTCTCCAGGAGCCGGGCCGGAGCGAGGTCCCAGACGTGGACCGTGCCGCTGCCGTCCAAGGTGATGGCGTCCGTACGGTCGTCCCGCGTGGCGCAGGCCACCGCGAGGACTCCTGCCCGGTGTCCGGGGAGGGTGGACCGCAGGGTGCCGTCCGTCAGGTCCCACACCTGTACTGCGGTGTCGTTCGCGCCCACGGTCAGCGCGTGCGGACGGCCGTCCAGGACGGTGCCGGCGAGTGCCCGTATCCAGTGGTGCCCCGTATGGACGGTGGCGGTGACGCGTCGGCCTTTTCCCGTGAGCCTCCACAGCCGCAGTGCGGCGTCATCGCTGCCCGTGAGGAGGTGGGGGCGGCCGTCGACGACGACGGACTCCATGGCCCGCACCGCCGACCGGGTGCGGTCGGTGAGGAGCGGGTGCTCCACGTCCTCGTCCGGATCCCACACGCGTACGGTGCGGTCCTGGTCGGAGGTGACCACGTGGGGACGGCCCTTGACGTCCGCCCACGCCACGGTCTCCACCCGGTGGTCGGGGCCGGGAAGATCCCGAAGTCCGGTCCCCGCGGCGAGGTCCCAGACCCGGGTGACGCCGCAGCAGCCTCCGGCGGCGGCGTGAGGGCTGCCGTCGACCGTCGTGCACGCCAGCGCCTCCACCCGGTGACCGTGGGACAGGGTGCGTCGTTCCGCCCCGTCGGCCAGGTCCCGGACCCGTATCGTGGTGTCGCCTCCGGTGACGACGTGCGGACGTCCGTCGATCTCCACGGCGTCCACGGCCCGCACGGTCCCGGTGTGCCCCTCGCGTGCCGCGGGCAGGACGGCGTCACCCAGGTCCCACACGCGCGGGCTCGCGGAATGGCCGCCGCTCACGGCGTACGGACGCCCCTCGAACTCCGTACAGGCCAGCACGTCCACATAGCCTTGGTGTCCGGTCAGGACGGCGCGCTCCGTGTCCTCGGTCAGGTCCCACACACGTACGGTGCAGTCACCGCCGGCGGTCAGCACGTGGGGACGTCCGCCGAGGTCGACGCAGCTCATGGCGGATATCCACGAGGTGTGCCCGCCCAGCGCGGCGCGCTCCGAGCCGTCGGTCAGGCACCAGACCCGTGCCGCGCGCTCCCCGCCGCTCCCGGTGACGGCGTGGGGAATGCCGTCGATCACCGTGCAGGCCACCGAGTAGACGGCGGACGTGTGACCGGTGAGCACGGCCCGCTCGACGCCGTCCTCCAGGTCCCACAGCCTCACCGTGCTGTCCTGGCCCCCGGTCACGGCCACGGGGCGACCGGCGACCTCGGCGAACGCCACCGCTCGTACCTCTTCGGTGTGGCCGGGCATCCGTGCCCGTTCCGACCCGTCGACCAGGTCCCACAGCCGGACCAGACAGTCCTCCCCCGCGGTGACCGCGTGCGGCCGGCCGTCGATCACCGTGCAGCCCACCGCGCGTATCCAGCCCTTGTGGCCCTTGAGGGCGAACCGCTCGGCCCCGGTCTCCAGATCCCACACCCGTACGCCGCCGGAGCTGGTTCCGGTGACGACATGGGGACGTCCGTCGATCTCGGCGCAGTCCAGTGCGTAGACCCCGTCGTCCTCGGTGATGACGAGGCGTTCGGTACCGTCCACCAGGTCCCAGACGCGGACGGTCGAGTCGTAGCAGCCGGTCACCGCGTGGGGACGCCCGTCGATGACGGTGCACGCGGCGGCGTCCACGCCCAGTCCCGTCCGGGTGAAGCGCAGCGCGGGGTGGACCGTCGTGCCGGTCGCCCAGCGCGGCCGCCACGGGCGGCCGCGGGACAGTTCCCGGGCGAGGCCGGTCTCACCGTGGCGCGCGGCGTCGATGGCGAGGATGTCCCGTCTTTCGGGCAGGCTCGCGGTGGCGTGGACGTGGACGGATGCCCGGTAGATGCTCCGCCGCACCCGCCCCTGGGCGGAGCCGGGGGTGTTGAGCGCGCGGAGCAGCCCCCGCGGGGCTGCGTGCACCAGGTACTCGGCGTCCTCCAGCACCTCGTCCAGGACACCTGCCGCGGCGGCGTGGGCGGCGAGATGGTCGACGATGTACGGCGCGGCGGCCGACCAGTCGCGGTGCCCGCCGTCCCCGTCGAGGGGCACCTCGTCCAGCAACGCGTTCGTGACCGCCTGTTGCGTCCGCCGCTCGCCCGACCGGTCTCCCCGGGCACGCAGCCGGTAGACCGCGCCCGCCGGTGTCCGCGTCTCCACCAGGAGTTCGCCCGCCTGGTCCCGGAACACGCTCACGTCCTGAGTCGTCCACGGGCGACCCGACAGGGCGCGTGCCAGGACCACCCACAGGGCAAGGGGCAGGCCCTCGCCTTCGGCGAACGCCAACGGCCGCAACAGCGCGGCTTCGTCATCGGAGTCCGGCATCAGCCCGTCGGCCCCGTCACAGCTCGCCATCGCCACACGCTCCTCGCAGTCCGTTCACGACTCCGTCCCTCCCCGCCGCGGGTGGTCGGACCAGCAACCCGGCCACGGATGCTACAGACAGCCACTGACAGCACCGGCGGATGCGGCTGCGCCGGTGGTGACGGCTTCGAGCCCTGTCGGCGTTACGCCTCCCCCCGGGGGGGGCGGCTCACCCGTCTGGATGCGCCGGACTGTGCGCGTGGTGCGTTGGCCCGACGCTGGAAGCGAACGCGTGCTGCCTGTCCTCCAGGAGCGTGATCATGGCCCGGAACCGCCGTCTGATCCTGAGCCCGCCGTCCGAGGTCTGGCGTCTGCTGTCCGACGGCCACCGTTACGGGGAGTGGGTGACAGGAACCCAGCAGGTCCTCGCCGCAGACCCGCACTGGCCGGAAGTGGGCGCCCGGCTGAAGGTCCGCGTCGGTGCCGGCCCCCTGACTCTCGACGACACCTGTGTCGTCCGCGTCTGCGAACCGCGACACCGCCTGGAACTGGAGGCGAAGGCGGATCCCTTCGGCGCCGCGCGCATCGCCATGAAGTTGATTCCCTGGGGCGAGCACACCCTCTTCACCCTCGACTGGCACCCTCTCCGGGGACCCGGCACCAGGATGCACGGACTCCCCGTGGACTACATCGTCGCGGTCCGCAACGGCATGATGCTGACGAAGCTGGCCCGCATCGCGGTGCGCGAGCGTGCGCCGTCCGCGACCCGGGTCTGAGAACGGCGTCCGACGGCCGCGCCCCCGCGCAGGCGTACAGAGGCGGGCGCTCGGTCCCGCGGAGCCGGGGAAGCACCGTGCGCCGGTCCGTCCGAACGGACAGACGGCCGGACCGGCTCAGCACGGGCTGATGCCTACCGCATCCGCCGTACGGCCCGGTACTGGCGCAGCAGCACTCCCAGCAGAGCCGGTACGGAAGGACGTGCGCCGCCGTCGACGAGGCCTCCGCCCTTCCGGCCGACCGCACGCAACTGGAGTTCCTGCACCTGCAGCAGGGCGGTGACGAAGGGGCGCGTCCGCGGACGCACCAAGCTCACCAACTGCCCGCTCGCGGACAGTCGCGGACGGGCCAGTTCGACCTGTTCCGCGACCAGTTGACCCAGCCGTGCTCGAACAGCGTCCGTGGGACTGCGCAGAGCCTCCACCGACAGGCCGTGGCGTTCGAGATCCTTGCCCGGGATGCCGACCTGTCCCTGTCCGGCGTCCTCGGCGAGGTCGTCGAGGAAGTCGATGCGCTGCATCGCCTCGATGAGGTCGCGGCAGCACTGCGCGAACATCTCGTCCTCCGTGGTGTCCTCTCGCTCCAACAGGCAGGCCAGGAGCATGAAGCCGGGCAGCGCGTACCCGTCGACATAGGTTTGCAGTTCGTCCTCGGTGTCGAACCCGGCGTAGTCGACCTCGTGTCGCGCTCCTCGCAGGAAGTCCTCCACGTACTGCCGCAGTTGGTCGTGCCGCGTGACCGCGTCCGCGAGCACCCTGAGCGTCGCGTCGCCGGTGGCCGCGCCGCCGAGCGCCGAACGTGTGGCGGACGCCCACGACTCCAGCGCCGCGGCGCGCGCCTCGCGGGTGCCGGTGTCGATGCGGTCGTCCGTCTCGTGCATGAAGGCGACCGCGGCGACGGCCGGTGGGTGCAGGCGTGCCGGAAGCAGGAGCCGGACGGTCAGGAACTCCGCGGGCTTGAAGCGCCGTACGAACCCGAGTTGTCGGCCGTACGCGGTCCGCAGGTCCGGCTCCGTGATACCGGTCTCGCGCAGCGTGCGGGTCCACGTGGGCATGTCGCGTTCCTTGGTCTGCCGGCGGGTCGGGGGGTGTGGAACCCGGCCCGCGCGGCGGTCGTCGCGTGGAGTGTGCTCCTGCAGAGTACGAGTTCTCCCCCGACGACGGAGACGGCATGAAGCTCCTGGCGGTCAGCGGTGGTCATGGTCGTGACCCCGTCCGCCAGGAGCTTCATCGTCGTGCGGTCCGCGGACTCAGCAGGGGAAGGTGCCGCTGTAGACGGCGTGTCCGTAGGAGGAACTTCCGGAGCCGAAGCCGTAGATGCCGTCGTCGGACCAGACCGCCTCACGGAAGCCGCTGACGCACGTCGAGGTCGGCGCGATCGCGAAGCCCTCCAGGTTGTCGGCCGGCATGACGGACGGGTTCGTGTAGGTCACGTCCGGCACGATCGCGCCCGAGGCGTTGACCTTCATGAACGTGTGGGTCTCGCCGCAGGTGTTGTCGCAGGTCGCGATGACGCGCTGGGTTCCGGCGTCGTACGTCACGTCCATCACCGAGGACTTGCCGGTCGCGATGGTGCCGAACGTGGTGAACGTGCCGTCGGAGTTGAGGCCGTAGACGTGCAGCGTGCCGTCCCACTCCAGGCCGGCGAAGAACAGACCCGAACCGTGCAGCGGGTAGTTCGCCGGGTTGTACGCGGCACCGGTGAGCGGGTCGACCCAGCCGTTGGCGGTCAGCCAGCTGTCCGGGACGTGACCGACCCCCTCGAAGCCCAGGTTGGCGTCGTCCTTGCTGCCGGTGTTCAGCTGCGGGAACTGCGAGGTCATGTCCCACTGGTGGACCGGCGTCAGCGTCGTGCCGGTGGCTGTCGGATCGAACTCCATGATCGTGTCCTTGGGCACCGTGTTGTTGGCGTTGTCGCGCTCGGACGTCACGTAGATGTGGCCGTTGCCGCCGACCGTCAGTCCCTCGGAGTCCGGCTGGCCCGAACCGCCCAGGAAGCGGAGCTGCTTGCCGGTCGCGCTCCACGAGGCGTCGGGGACCCACAGCCCGTTGCTCTTGACCAGCTTGTAGAGCCAGTTCTTGTTCTTGGCCGCCCACAGTACCGACGGGTTCGACGGGTCGAAGGCCAGGCCGCTCACGTCACGGCCCTCGGGACCGGTCGACGTGGTGAACGCGCAGACGTTGTCGGCGATGGTGACGTCGAGGCCACCCGGCCACGCCAGGGTGCCCGAGGGGGTGGAACCCGTACCGCTGGGTGCCTCGGGGGCGCAGCCACTGGTGAGCGAGCCGCCACCGCCCAGCAGTTGGCCGGTCGGAGTGCCACCGCCACCCCCACCGCCGCTGCCGGAGCAGGAGTTGGCGCTGCCGAGGGTCGCGGTCGCGGAGGTCTGGAACCAGCCGGTGCCGTCCGCGCAGCGCTCGTCCGACGGCTTGGCGCCATTGGCCGCCCACGTCACCGAGTCGACGGTGTTGCCGCTGCCGTCGAGGAGGAGGACGGAGTCGTTGTCGCCCAGGCCGAGGGTGGAGTTGAACGTGACGCGGCCGCCCGCGGGAATGCTGGTCGCGCTCGGCGAGGAGGACGAGACGGTGACCGCGGAGTGGGTGGTGTCGTTGTCGACGTACTTCCACGAAGCGAGGCTGACGGCGCTCGAACCGCCGTTGTACAGCTCGACGGTGTCCGCGCCGTCGGAGGTGACCTCGTTGATCCGTACCTTGCTCGCCGCGGGGATCGACGACGGACAGCCGGAGGCGTTCGCGGCGCCGAACGTGGCCGCCGTGGTCGTGGTCATCCACGCGCCGGTGCCGTCGCCGCCGCAGCGCGCCATCGCGGGCTTCGCCTTGTCGGTGGCCCAGTCGACGCGGTCGACCACGGTGCCGTCGGCAGCGTAGATCACCAGCTTGTCCGAGTCCCCCAGTCCCTTGGGCGAGTTGAAGGTGACGAAGCCGCCCGCCGCGATCGTGGTGGACGACGGGGTGAACGACTGCTGGGAGAAGCTGTCGTCGGACATCTTCCAGCCGCTGACGCTCACCGAGGCGGAACCGGCGTTGTACAGCTCCACCGTGTCGTTGCCCGACGAGGTGACTTCGTTGATCCGGACGTTCTGGTAGCCGGCCGGGGCCGCGGCGGCCGCGGCCGGCGCGGCGACCAGCCCTGTGAAGAGCAGACTTGAGACCGTCAAGGCCCCGGCGCATACCGAGGCGACGCGCTTACGCGAGTGAGAGAAAGGCACGAGGCCGAACTGTGCTGTCACAGCCTTGACGCAGCGTGCACTCCAGCTGAACACCACCCACTGGCCGAACGAACCCCGTGTGCGCATCACCGCAGGGCCGCCGCCCGGCACCGCGTCCGCCCCGGGATCGCCCGGGAAAACCGCCCGTACCGGCGGCTCTCGCCCGGTCGGCAGCCGTCCGGCTGGAGTTCTCCCAGGGGCCGTGACGTTCAATTCGCTCGCCGGTCGGCGCTTTCGGGTTCTACTCTCGCGATGATCCAGGAGCGATGAAAGGGCGGGCATGGCCAGTAACGGCACAGTCAAGGCCATCAACGGACTGACCACGCGTTGGGCCGCGACCCTGCCCCACGACGACGGCACGGTACTCGCCGCGGCCGGGGTGTGGCCGTTGCTCGGCCTCCTCGCCGACGGTGCCACGGGTCCCGCCCGGCAGGAGCTCTCGGACGCGCTCGGCATCCCGGCGGACGGCGCCGCGACGGCCGCACGGGACCTGCTCTCCGCACTGGGGGCGACACGCGGTCTGAGCGCGGCCCTGGGACTGTGGACCCGCGGCACCCTGCCCGTCGAACCGGCCTGGCTGGACCGGCTGCCCGCCGACGTGCACGGGCAGCTCACCGGCGACCCCGTCAGCGACCAGTCGCACCTCGACGCATGGGCGGCCAAGTGCACCCAAGGACAGGTCGACACGATGCCCGTCACCGTGAGCGACGAGACCCTGCTGGTGCTGGCCAGCGCCCTGACCCTCCGTACCGACTGGATCCGGCCCTTCGCCCAGGACGGATTGAGAGCCGAAACAGGGCCCTGGCGCGACAGGGACCTGGCCGGCCTGTCCCGGACCACCCGTCTCCTGAACCGGGTCGGCGTCGTGGAGACGGCAGCCGGTCCCCTCACCGAACTTCAGATCATCGGTACCCATGGCATCGACGTCCACCTGTACCTCGGAACACCCGAGGCAACCGCGGGCCAGGTGCTGACTGCCGCCGTGGGCGCACTGCACGACCGCCGGGCGGTGGTCTCCGGCGATCACCTCGCCCTCGGCACCCCGGGCCCCGGACTGTCCGTGGCTCGCGTCCCCAGCGTCGACGGCGAACCCGCGCTCCACGTGTCCACCGTGCCGTTCACCGTCAAGGCCCACCACGACCTGCTCGACCACCCCGACCTGTTCGGCCTGCGCGCGGCGGCGGACTCCTCGCGAGGCCACTTCCCCGGCATCAGTGCCGAGCCGCTTGCCGTCCAGGCCGCCGCGCAGTCGATGACGGCCACGTTCGGCGCGCACGGCTTCCGCTCCGCGGCCGTCACCGCCTTCGGCGTGGCGGCCGGCAGCGCCCCGTACCACCCCTTCCGGGCCCGCAGGATCAACGTCAGCTTCGACCGCCCCTTCGGGTTCCTCGCCCTGCACCGCACCTCCCGGCTCGTCCTCAACGCGGGCTGGGTCACCGACCCCGACCCCTTCGAGGAAGACTTCGAGGAGGACTTCTGGGACGAGTGAGCGCTCCCCCACGGAGCGGAGCGGGGGCGCGGAGTCAGTCGACGGGGGGAAGCATCGGGTCGGTGCGCGTGCTCCTCCACTGGCCGAGCAGGCGGCGGGTGGAGGCGGTCGTCGGGTTGTCGGTGCCGAGCGCGCGGTCCATGGCGTCGAGGACGGCGGTCAGTTCGTCGACCGCGGCGGCCTTGTCCGCGGGCGTGGCGCCGGGGCGTTCGTGGCGCAGGATCGTCAGGGAACTGCGCGCGACGAGGGTGATGTCACTGTCGGGGCCGACACTCTCGGTCGCCGTGGCGATGAGGCCGCCGAAGGCCGTCTCGGCCTCGTCGGTGCGGCCGTCCTGGGAGAGCCACTCGGCACGGCAGTAGCGAGCGGCCAGGGTGTCGGGGTGTCCGGGGCCGAGGACCCGGGTGAGGTCCTCGATCAGGTCCGCCACGGCAGCGAGGCGGTCCGGCAGGCCACCGTGTTCACCTCGTACCTGGAGGTTCAGACTGCGGGCGGAGAGGGTGTCGGGGTGATCAGGCCCGAGTACGCGGACGAGGTCCGGCAGCACGTGCTCCAGCCGGTGCACCGCCAGGCCCGCCTGCCCCTGCTGCAGTGCCATTGCCGCCGTCATCGCCCGGGCGCGCAGCACTTCGGGGTGATCCCCACCGAGCCGCCACTGTGCCACGGCGATCGGGAAGGGAACCTCACGGTGCGCGATACGCACGAGTGTGATGATCGCGCCGACGGTCACGCAGAGCTGTAACCAGAGCAGCGTGCCGATCGGCACGAACAGCGCGCCCACCGCGGAGAGCACGAGGCCGCCCAGAGGCCAACGCCACGCCCTGGACAGTCGTCGCACCCGCTTCACATGCCCCATGCGGACATCATGGCGTCCCCGGCGATCAAAAAGGAAGGCCTGAAGTCCCTTGCCCCGGGCTCCCGTTGAGCAGGAAGACGGCGGATGCGAGCCGATCTACCGAGGGCGAGGCGCATCAGGCTTCCTTCGCGGGTTCCCGGCGGGCACATCCGGTCAGTCCGGCCGCGGTCAGGGTGAGGTGCTGGGCCAGTACCTCGGCCGCGGTGTCGGCGTCGCGGACGAGCGCCGCCTCCTCCAGTCGGCGGTGCTCTCCGACGTGGTCCCGGTCGGGGTGGCGGTTCGCCGACCAGCGGCGAGCCAGCTCGCTCGCGGTCCACGTCCGGTCGAAGGTTTCCAGCAGGACGCGGTTGCCGCAGCCTTCCAGCAGGGTGCGGTGGAAGACCCGGTGGGCTTCGGACCATGCGCCGCTGTAGTACTCGCCCTCTTCCGGCACGTACACCGGAGTGCGGGCCAGGCGGTGGTGGGCGGCTCGTACGCGGGCCTCCCAGTCGACGTCGCCGCGCTCGATGGACATGCGCAGCACGACCGGTTCGATGGTCCGGCGGGCCTCCGCGATGTCCTGCCAGCGGCGGTCGGAGACGGCCGGGACGGCGAAGCCGCGGTTGGGCAGCCGGTCGGCGAGGCCCTCACCGACCAACCGCACGAGCGCCTCACGCACGACGGCCAGGCTCACGCCCTGTTCCTTGGCGAGGTCCTGCGGTTTGAGGGCGTCTCCGGGGGCGTGGCGCCCGCCCATGATCGCGTCCCGTAGGTGTGCGTGGACCTGCTCGGAGAGCATCTGCTTCGCCGGCTGGGTCGAGGTGGGGGCCGTCTGCGTCACGACCGTCAGCATAGACGATCCCGAGAATAATCGATTATTATTACTATAGTCGATTCATGGTCGACGAGAGGGCGACGGCGGTGCCTCCGCGCGCCCTCTCGTCGGCCACGTCACCGCCGTCCCGCAGTACGGCCCGAGAGGAACGACGCGATGAGCGCCAACGACCCCTTCGCCCGCCTCCCCGAGGCGGCCTCCTTCACCGTCACCAGCACCACCGTCACCGACGGTGCCGCCTTACCGCCCGAGCAGTTCTCCGGCGTCTTCGGCGTCCCCGGCGGGAAGGACACCTCCCCGCAGCTGTCCTGGAGCGGTGCCCCGGACGGCACCAGGAGCTACGCCGTCACCGTCTACGACCCCGACGCCCCCACCGGGTCCGGGTTCTGGCACTGGGCGGTCGCCGACATCCCCGCCACCGTCACCGGGCTGCCCGAGGGCGCCGGCGACGACACCGGATCGGGCCTGCCCGCAGGCGCCTTCCAGCTGCCCAACGACGCCCGCGCCGCCCGCTTCGTCGGTGCCGCCCCGCCGGCCGGACACGGCCCGCACCGCTACTTCGTCGTGGTGCACGCCCTCGACGTCGAGTCCATCGGCGTCGCGGCCGACGCCACCCCGGCCGCCCTCGGCTTCACCATGGCCGGCCACGTCCTCGGCCGCGCGGTCCTGACCGCCACCGCCGAAACCCCCGCCTGACGAAACCGAGCGCCGAGCCCGGCCGGACGCCGACCCGTCGCGCAGCCGGTGCGGGCCCGGGAGCGGCCCCCGACCACGATCCCGGCCGGGGGCCGCCCCCGGGGCGGCAACCCACAAGGCCCCGGGGCCTCGCGGTGCGCCGGTTACGCTGGCGCACATGTCCGCACTCCGCGCGATGCCGCTGCTCACGGTGAGCGATCTCGATTCCGCGGTGGAAGCCCACATCAGGGTCACCGGAATGGAAGTGATCATGAATCACGGCTGGATCGCCACCCTCGCCCCGCCCACGGACCACTCCGTGCAGGTCAGCCTGATCACCAAGGACCCCACCGGGCCGGTGAACCCGGCGGCCTCCCTGGAGGTGGAGGACCTGGACGCGGCCCTGGCCGGGGCCCGCGCCGCCGGTCTGGAGATCCTGTACGGACCGGCGGACGAGGAGTGGGGCGTACGGCGCTTCTTCTACCGGGACCACGACGGCAACGTCATCAACGTCCTCACCCATCTCTGACCGCCGCGGATGCGGCTCGACGGAGATGTCGGGGACGGCCGAACGCTCGGGACCTTGTTCCGGAGCGAGGACGTGTCGGCGGCCGGCCGGTTCGAGTACCGGCGGGAACCGGTCGGCCGGACACGTTCTCCTCACGAGATCACCAGCGTTCACACCATCGACTTCCGGGCCGAGCACCGGCTGATGGAACTGGGGCCGACGGCAGTACGGCCGTCCTCGTTCCTGCCCGCCCGCTACCGGCGCAGCTCCCGTCAGGTGCGGCGGTCCGACCCCGAGACCTACCACCTCACCCTGCTCCTCGAAGGCAGACTGAGGCTCGACCACGCCGGACGGAACACCGTGTTCGGGCCGGGCGACCTGCACCTGGTCGACAGCTCGCGACCGTACGACCTGAAGCCGGTCGACGACGGGGAGCGTCGGGCCGTCAGTGGAGTGGGGGGTCGACTTCCCCAAGGCGCTCCTGCCCGTACCACCGCACCGGATGCGGGAGTTGCCGGGCCGGGCGTTGTCCGGTCGGGAGGGCGCCGGCGCGCTCCTCGCAGACTTCCTGGTCGGCCTCGGCCGGCAGGCCGAGACGCTCCGGCCGTCCGACGCACCGCGCCTGGGCACGGTCGTACTCGGCCCGGTGTCGGCCCTGTTCGCCCAGGAGCTCGACTCCGAGGACGCCCTGTCACCGGAGGCGCGGCAGCAGGCCGTGGCGGAACGCGTTCGGTCGTTCATCCGGCAGAACCTGCACGACCCGGAGCCGGCTCCTCCCACGATCGCCGCCGCGCACCACATCTCCGTCAGCTACCTCCACCGGATCTTCCAGCAGCGATGCCGGGGTGAGACGGTCGCGGCCTGGATCCGCCGCCAACGGCTGGAGGGCGCCCGCCGTGACCTGGCGGATCCCGCGCTGCGCGGCACGCCGATCCACGCCGTCGCCGCCCGCTGGGGTCTGCCCCGCGCTCCCGACCTCACCCGCGCCTTCCGGACCGCCTGCGGTCTCTCCCCCAGGGAATACCGGCTCAAGGCGCTGTCCGGGCCCACCGGAAAGCCCGAACCGGCGCCCGTCGGCTGAGGGTTGGGACGTTCTTCCGCATCCATCCGCGTCCGGCCGCTTCCTCGGTGCGTCCGTGTGGACGCTGAGCCAAGTCACTGTCGACGCACAGGCAACGACAGCATCCCGGCGCCCCGGCATCCTGGTGTGCGGCCGGGTGCACCCGCCTGCCGTCAGTACTCGGCGGAGGGCGGTGCGCCGCAGCGATACCGGTGCACAGGGGACATCGGTATCGCTGCGGATTCCGCTGTCCGGCGGCGGCGCGCGGACGGGGCAGCGGGATGCCGTCGGTCGCCCAGGGGCACCGGAAGGCCTGCGTTCCCGCCAGGCCCGGGTGGGACGGGGTTCACTCGGAAGGCGGCAGGTTCCACGGGTGTTCCCGGCCGGGGGGGGCCGCGTCGCGCCGTACCGGCGGGCGCGTCCACAGCACGACCGTTACGTTTTGCATGTCCGCTGTGCACCGAACGGCGTGCTGACCCGAGGAGTCCCGCGATGACCGCGTTCCCGACCGATCTGTCCCCGCTGACCGGCCGCTACACCATCGACCCCGCGCACAGCCGTATCGGCTTCGTGGCCCGGCACGCGATGGTCACCAAGGTCCGGGGCGCGTTCACCGAGTTCGAGGGCAGCATGTCCTTCGACGGCGCCGACCCGTCCCGGTCGGGGGGCAAGGTGATCATCCAGGCCGACAGCGTGGACACCCGCAACGCGGATCGCGACAAGCATCTGCGCAGCAACGACTTCCTCAACATGGACGAGTACCCGCAGATCACGTTCGTCTCCACGGCCGTCCACCGCAGCGGCGACAGCAGCTTCGACGTCACCGGGGATCTCACCATCAAGGGCGTCACCAAGTCGGTGACCATCCCCTTCACCTACGAGGGCACCGCCACCGACCCGTTCGGCAACATCCGCGTCGGCCTGGAAGGCTCGCTCACCATCAACCGCAAGGACTACGGCGTCATCTGGAACGCCGCGCTGGAGACCGGCGGTGTCCTGGTGAGCGAGAAGATCCAGCTCGAGTTCGAGATCTCGGCGATCAAGGAGGCCTGAACGGCCGCGGCCCTTCCCTGCTGCGCGGCCCGTGTGCGGCGTGGTTCGAAACCGGCTCGCGGCCGTTCAGGCTTGCTCGGTCATGGCGGCAGCAGCGGGGCTCCGACCGGGCCCATGACGAGGATGGACCGGGGCACCAGCCGGAACCGGTACAGCAGCGTGCCGAACAGCAGCGCGTCGACGCAGGGCATGAAGCACGGGCCGGGCAGGAACGTCCAATCGCGGACGGCCACGAGCGCCTGTCCGGTGGTCACCAGCGGCGCCCGTCGTCGAGCCGGACGACGAACGGGTTGGCCGGTCGAGGACTTCGAGCATCGCTCTGGCGTCCCAGGACCTCTTCGACCAGGCAGTCGACGACGTACAGGTCGTCGCCCGCGAATCCGGCGACGAAGCCCGAGACGTCCTCCCGTCCCCGGTCGTCAGGTTCAGCGCGGCGGCGTCGTTGAGGTGGGCGGCGACCCCGTCGGGGGTGAAGCGGAGGTCGGCGGCGCGCAGTTCGACCAGCTCGCCGCGGGCTCGGGGCCGGGCGAGCGGCAGCGCCGGGTCGGCGCGGGCCCAGATCACCGGGTGCACCCGCGGCGGGAGGTGGCCGAGCAGGAACGTCATGCCCGGACGTCCGGTCCGACTGCGGCAGCGGCAGGACCCCGGCGCCCACGCCAGGTGCAGCCCGCTGCAGGGCGGTGACCACGTAGGTCCAGAAGGACTCGGACCGGCTGTCGCGTGCGTCGAGGGAGAGCCACGCCGCGCTCCGCCGGCCGTCGGCCGCGTGCTGCAGCCACCCACGGCACGGCATGTCGCCCAGGCGTGGGCGCGCCACCACGCCTGGGCGGACCCGAAGCCGGTACAGCTTGGCCTCGATCGGGGGGCTTGCCCTACGGGATCCCGCAATGGCGGTCCGCGGGTACGCCCGCTCCGTCGTCCCCGTCATCGATCGTCCTCGCCGTACAACCATTCGGCCGCCGGCGATGTCGTAGAGCGCGGTCGATCAAGTTCACCGGTCGGTCGCAGCACGTTCTCGACAACGGAGACCCATGCACGCCAGACATACCGCCCTCGCTGTCGCCGTGGCCCTCGCGGCCGTAGTCGGCACACCCGTCCTGATGGCCCCCGCGGCATCGGCGGCCCCCGCCAAACTGTCCGACGACTTCAACGGCGACGGCTACCGCGACCTCGTCATGCTGGGCGGCTCGCACGGCAAGGACGGCCGCGTCACCGTCGTCTACGGCACGTCGTCCGGTCCCGGCACCCGCGTCCAGGTCATCCACCAGGACTCCCCGGGCATCCCGGGCGCGGTGGAGACCGACGACGGGTGGGGATCCGCCGCCACCACGGCCGACCTCGACCGCGACGGCTACGCCGACCTGGTCGTCTCCTCGCCCGGCGAGGATGTCGGCGACGTACAGATGCGCGGCGGGCTGACCGTGGTCTGGGGCGGCGCGAAGGGTCTCGGCCCGGGCACGGTCTTCAACTCGCCGGTTCCCCAGGAGTACGAGGGCTCGGGCGACGCGTTCGGCGAGGACGTGGTGTCCGGCGACTTCGACGGCGACGGGGACCAGGACCTGGCCGTCACCAGCAACAGCCAGGCGGGCGTGGTCCTCCTGAAGGGCCCCTTCACCCGTGCCGGCGGCAAGAGCGGCTGGGAATCCCTGGGCGGCTCCTACGGCTACCTGTGGGCCCCCAACCTGGTTGCCGGCAAGGTCACCGCCGACTCCGCCACCGACCTGTACATCCTCGGCTCCGACCTCCAGCGCAACAGCGACGGCGACCTGCGGGCGTTCTTCCACCGCGGTGGCAGCACCTTCACCCAGAAGGCCGGCGAGGTACGGGTGCCCGACGACCGCGGCCACCAGGGCGGTGACATCCTCTCCGTCGGCGACTTCGACAAGGACGGCTACGGCGACCTCGCCATCGGCCGCGGCTATGAGACGGACGACAGCGAGCGCGGTTACGTCACCGTCCAGTACGGCGGCCCGAGCGGTCCCGACACCGCCCGCAAGCCGGTCAAGTTCACCCAGAACACCACCGGCGTCCCCGGCTCCTCCGAGAACGAGGACTACTTCGGCTCCGCCGTCGCCGCCGGCGACATCAACGGCGACGGCTACGCGGACCTCGCCGTCGGCGCCCGGGGCGAGGACTTCGGCACCATGCGCAACGCCGGCTCGGTCACCGTCCTCTTCGGCCGCGCGGGCGGTCTGTCCGGCACCGGCGCCAAGTCCTACACCCAGGACACCTCCGGCATCACCGGCGCCGCCGAGACCCAGGACCAGTTCGGCTCCAACCTGAAGCTCACCGACTACACCCGCGACGGCCGCGCCGACCTGGTGATCGGCACCAGCGAGCAGCTGGGCTACGAGGACCGCTGGGGCCTCGTCCACCTGCTGAAGGGATCCGCCTCGGGCGTCACGACGACGGGCTCGAAGTCGTACTCCGTGACCTCGCTGAAGCTGTCGTACGCACGACTGGGCGGCCCGTTCGCCCGCTGACCCCCTGATCGCGGTCCGCCGACCGCTGAGGACCGATCCGCAATGCCCCCGCCCACCGGCACCGAGCCCGCGGGTGGGGGCGTCGCATCCGGAGAGACAGTCCTACGATCTCGGTTCATGACGACTCCCGGCTGTTACGCGTGCGGCAAGGAAGCGGAGTTCGACGACCTTCCACCACGTGAATGCGTGGTGCATGACCAGCACTGGCGGGTGGCCCACGCCGTCGACACCGCGGTGCCCGGCCGGCTGGTTCTGCTGCCGCGGCGGCACGTGGCCGCGGTTCACACCCTGACCGATGCCGAGGGCTTCGCGCATGCGCACTTCCGCATCGTTCCGCGCATGGCGGATCTGCCGCCGGAGCATCGCGGGCCGGGCATTTTCGAGCTGCTTCGACGGCCGGCGCGGGAGCGTGTGAAGGCCGACCAGGCAGACCGGACGGCCCGCTCTCTCCGAGCTCGGCCTCATGAGCACCTGAACGCTCGGTGAGCGGACCACGGCAATCAGCAGCCGACATGGAAGTCGACGCTCTTGTCCGCATACCGGATGGAGAGCTGGAATCCTTCGTCGGAACCGGTGTAGGTCCCGTGGACTGCGATGGTCTGCCGTTCCCCGGCCGGGACCGATCCCGAAGGCGGGTCCACGATCACGCCGGAGAGGGCGTCGGAGCCGGAGGCGTCCGCGGTGCCGCCGAGGCCCGCGCTCCACTCGACCGTGCCGTCGGCCGCGAGGACTGTGACAGAGCCGTCGAGTGCGGAGCAGTCAGCGGGGGCGATGCCGGTGGAGCCGGCGTCGGTGAGGGTCGCCCGTGGCGAAGAGTCCGTGGTGCCCGGCGTCGGTGAGGGGGTGTCGGCCGGAGCGGTCAGGTCCACCCGGGAGGCGGGTCCGGGAGCATTCTGGTGGACGACGAGTTGCGCGGTGTACCCGGTCGGCTCGTCGCTCCGCACGGCCCAGACCCTCAGCCTGCAGTCCTGATCGGGCTGTATGACCTTGTGCTCACAGTCGCCGCTCCGGTGCCAGGCAGCCGCGCCCGCACCCTCGAATGTCATCGAGGTGAGCCGCAGGGGTGCGGCACCCGTGCTCGTGATGGTCACTTCCTGTCGGCACTCCTTGCCGAGACAGGACAGTTCGACCGAGGCCGGGGACACCCCGGCGCCCGCGTCCGGATCGATCGTCCCTGGACCGGTGGTGGGGGTGGGGGTGGTGTCGGGCGTGGTGGCCACCTTGGCGCGGTACTTGTCGTACACGGCCCGGACGGTGGTCACGCCGCCCTCGTCGGACGGCCCGTGGGCGATCGCGGTGAGGGACGTGTCCAGCGATGTCTCCAGCGCCGTGACCGAGGCGAAGGGGATGACGAGAGCCACCACGGCCAAAACCAGCTTGGCCGATCGGGCCGCCAGCGCGGTCACCGCCATCACCACACCGGTGCCGGTGAGTCCGGTGAAGGCGGCGAGGTGACCGAAGTGTGCCAGGACCGTGGAAATGACCAGGCCGACTACGGCCTCGGCGAGTTGAGTTCGAATGATGCGCCCCATGGCGGCCCTTCCGAGAATGCGTGATGACGGGAGAACACCCGCCGGCAGCCCCCTTCGTGGCGGTCCGACTCCCGGGAGCCGACGCCGACACGGAAGGCCCCGGCATCGGTGCGCCTACGATGAACCCCGTACGTCGCCCGGGTCGTCAGTACTGGCACTTACCCCCCGTACGTAGAAGCGATGTCGGTCCCTCACGGCCCCGGCTCGCGGGATACTGCCGCCATGGCAGGCGACTTCGTCGGGCGGGCCGACGAGCTCGCGTCCCTGGCCCGGCGGATCGAGGCCGCGGCCGACGGCACCGGATCGGTGGTCCTGCTCGCGGGCCCGGCGGGCATCGGCAAGAGCACGCTCGCGGCCGAGGCGCTGCGCCGCCACGCCGACCCCTCGGGTCATACCGTCGTACGAGGCCACTGTTCCCGGAACGAGGTGGCGCCCCCGTTGTGGCCGTGGCAGCGCGCGCTGCGGCACGCGGGAGTCGATCCGAGGCTGTCTGCGGGGCAGTCGGTGCGGACTTCCTTCGCTCCGGCCGACGCGGCGGAGGCGCGATTTCTGGAACTGGCCCGGATGAGTGAGGCGTTGACCGCGGCGGCCGCCGAACGCCCGCTGTTCATCCTGCTGGAGGACCTGCATTGGGCCGACACCGCCAGCCTCGACCTCCTGAGCCAAGTGGCCAGACAGGGGGACAACCACGGGCTGCTGGTACTGGGGACCGTCCGGGAGCCGGTGCCGGATGAGGCCGCCGGAGCCCTCACGGACCTTCGCCGGTACGGCGCCGACACCCTTCGCCTCACACCGTTCAGCAAGACGGAGGTGGCCCAGTGCCTGGGCGCGCGGGCGCCGGGCGCGACGGAGGCGGTCGAGGAGGCGTACCGGCGCACAGGCGGGCTGCCGCTGCTCGTCGCCACCTTGCGCACGTACGCGAACGAAAACCTCGGCACCGTCGTCAGTGGCCTACTGGCCGGGCTCACCGCCGAGCAGCGAGAGGTCGTACGGGCTGCGGCCGTGCTCGGGGAGCGGCTCGAACCCGGGCTGCTCGCCGCCGTGCTGCCGGAGTCGGACGAGACCGTTGTCGCCGAGGCGCTGACGGCGGCCTGGCACGCAGGTTTCCTCACCGCCGCCGGGACCACGGCGGACACCGGCCGCGCCTACCTCTTCGCCCACGATCTCGTACGGGAAGAGGTGCTGGGCCGGACCGCCCCCGCCGCCACCCGTGCCTTGCACCGGGCGGCCGCAGAGGCACTGGAGCTGGAGCAGGCCTCCGTCGGCGACCCCGCCGAGCCGGCCCGCATCGCCGCGCACTGGCAACGCGCCGGGCGGGAGCCTGCTTTCCGCGCCGCTGCCGCGCGCTGGTCGCGGACCGCTGCGGAACTGGCCCGCGGACAGCACGCGTACGACGACGCCGCCCGGCACCTGGCGCACGCCGCCGCCGCGCTGACCTCGGCGGACCCCGATCGCGCGGCCGTCCTCGTCGAGCTGGCCCGCGCCGAGTACCTCTGCGGACGCTACGACGCCTGCCTGCGCCACTGCGCGGAAGGGGCGACGGCGGCGCGCGAGGCCGGGCGGCCGGAACTGCTCGCCGACATCGCCCTGGTCCTGCAGGGTGTCAGCTTCCCGAAGGCGTCGGAGGCGGTCATCCGGCTGTGCCGGGCCGCGCTCGCGGTCGAGGACCAGCCCGGTGCCGTACGAGCCCGGCTGCTCGCCCAGCTCGCCGCCGCCTCCGCCGATCTCGGTGCGCTCGACACGGCGGTCGGACACGCCCGTGCCGCCTTCGCTCTGGCCAGGTCCACCGGTGATCCGAGAGCCGAACTCGACGCGGCCCGGGCGGTCGAGATGACCCTGGCCCATCCGAACGGCACTCTCGAACGCCTGCGACTGGGCGAGCTGACGGTGACCCGCGCCGAGCGGCTCGGCGACCCCCTCTCCGCGGTGATGGGCCACGAGTGGCGCGTACAGGCCGGATACCTGCTCGGCCGTCTGGATCTGGTGGACCAGGCCGTCCGGGGCATCGGGGACATCGCGGACCGGTGCGGGCTGCCGCTGGCTCGCTGGCACCTGCTGCGTGTGAGCGCCGCGCGGGCTGTGCTGGAGGGGCGCTTCGACGCCGCCCGTCAGCACAACGAGGACGCGTCAGAACTGGCGCTGGCGAGCGGGGACGAGACCGCGATCGCCATGAACCACGTCCTGCGCCTGCAGTTGGCCCTGGTGCGCGGCGACGCCTCGGAGCTGACGGAGGACATCTGGCCCCTCCTCGACCGGGCGCCGCAGCTGCCCCTGCCTCTGTACCAGTCCGTACGGGGCCGGGCGCTGTTCCTCGCGGGACGGCTGGACGAGGCACGGGAGACTTACGCCCGGCTGCGACCGATGCTGCCGCTGCCGACGGTGAATCCGTCCTGGCCCGCGGTGCTGCTGCACATGGTCGACCTGATCGCCCTGGTCGGGGACGCGGAGGGCGCACAACTCGTGTACGACCAGCTCTCGACGATCCGGCCGTACCCGGGTGCCGTCGGTGCGCCCACGGCGTACTTCTCGGGCACGGTCAGCCGCGACCTCGGTCGTCTAGCCGCGATCGCGGGCCGTCCGGCGGAGGCCGAGGAGCTGCTGCGCGAGGCACTGCGGCGCAACCGAGCGCTGGGCGCGCGTCCGGATGTGGCACTGACGTGTCTGGATCTGGCCACCGTGCTGCGCGACCGGGGTGAGCACGGCGCGCGGGACGCGCTGACGGAGGCGGCCGGACTGGCCGGCGAGGCTCTGACGATGGCCGGGCAACTCGGCCAGCCAGGTCCGGCCGCCACCGCGGTGCGTCGGCTCGGTGAGATCGCCGGTCTGCGGGAGGAGACGGATCCCCTCACACGGCGGGAACGCGAGATTGCGGAGTTCGTGGTACGGGCACACACGAACCAGGAGATCGCGGCGCACCTGTTCATCTCCGAGCGCACGGTGGAAACCCACGTCAGCAAGATTCTGCGCAAACGCGGCTGCGCGAACCGGACAGAGCTGGTGGCACGGTGGGGGGCGGACGAGGACTAGTCTCGCGGAGCGTCCATCACGGTTTCATGAGGCGTCGTGCCGCGATGCCGTGTCCACGGCGATCGTGCACAGTCTCTTGGTGGCGCGCGTGAGGGCGACGTACAGGTCACGCCCACCGCTGGGGCGGGCCGTGGCGATCTCCTCCGGGGCGGCGACGACGACCGCGTCGAACTCCAGGCCCCGGGCCTCGGAGGCCGGTACGAGGCGTGCCCACCGGGCGACACCCGCGGATTCCAGCTCCTCGACCCGGTCGTCCGCGCAGATCACGGCGAGCAGTTCACCCGGGTGCGCCGCGGCCTGCGCCCGGAGTTCCTCGGTCACTGTGGTGGCGATCGTGTGCGGTGCCGCGGTGAGCCGACGCGGCGGCTCACCGCGGCGGATCGACCGGCTCGGCGTCTGTCCGGGGGCGATCCGCGACAGCAGGCCGTGGGTGGTCGCCAGGATCTCCTGCGTCGTGCGGTAGCTGACGGTGAGTGTGTGCAGGGCGAACCGGCTGCCGAGGTGGGGGCCCAGCGCCTGGGACCAGTCGTTCGCCACCGTCGCGGCGCCGGCCTGGGCGAAGTCGCCCACCAGCGTCATCGACCTGGCCGGACACCGGCGCATCACCATCCGCCACTGCATGGCGGTCAGCTCCTGGGCCTCGTCGACCACGACGTGCCCGTACGTCTGCTCGGGCGGCCCGTCCACCAGGGCCGACGCCTCGTCCAGCAGGGGCAGATCGGCATCGGTCCACGGGGCCTCAGGAGGTCGGGCCAGCCGGGCGCGCTCGTCGTCGGTGAGCGACGCCAGGTGCCCGGTCGTCGCGCGCGCGTCCACCAGCAGGGTCCGTACGAGCCCTTCGGGCGTCAGCCGTGGCCAGAGGGACTCCACCGCGCGGTCGACGTGGGCGTCGTCCATGAGGTTCGCGCGGACGGCGTCGGCGTCGAACACCTCGGCCGGGTCCGCGGCCGGAGCGTCGTCGAGGCCGAGGGCCCGCAGGTCGGCCGCGGCCGCGGCGTCGAGGTTCATGCCCGTGCTCTCGGCGATCTCGGCGTCGATGCGTTCGAGGGTCTCGACGGCGCCGCGCTCCAGGGCGCCCGTGACCGTGCCGATCAGGTGCTCCTTGAACACCTCCCGGGCGGGGTTGTGCGCCAGGCCGCTCGCCGTCGCGGCCTCCCGCGCCGCGGCGACGTCCACGCTCTCCAGGTGGACCCGCTCCTGCCCGACACGCACCGCGAAACCGCTGCCGGGTGCCTGCCGGGAGCGCACCAGGTCCGCGAGCGCCTCGGCCAACGCGGAACTCCCCTTGAGGCGCGCGACGTCGAACGGCTCCACGGCCGCGGGCAGCACCCCGGCCAGCTCCTCACAGGTGGCCAGGAGCACGTCGTTCTCCCCCAGGGAGGGGAGCACCTGGGACACGTAGTCGAGGAAGCGGGTGTTGGGCCCGAGCACCAGCACGCCCCGGGCGGCGACGCCCGGGAACGCGTACAGCACGTAGGCCGCCCGGTGGAGCGCGACCACGGTCTTGCCCGTACCGGGGCCGCCCTGCACCACCGTGACACCCCGGTGCGGGGACCGGACGATCGTGTCCTGCTCCGCCTGCAGCGTCGCCACCGCCGAACGCATCCGTCCCGTGCGCCGCGCCTCCAGCGCCTCGGTCAGGGGGCCGTCGCCGACGACGTCGTCGGCCGCGGCCGCGGATCCGTCCAGGAGCTCGTCGCTCACCGTACGTACGGCGCGGTCCTCGACGCGAAGATGACGGCGTCGCCGCAGCCCCATCGGGTGGACGGCCGTCGCCTCGTAGAAGGGCCGCGCCGCGTCCGCCCGCCAGTCGACGAGCAGCGGCACGTCGCGGTCGTCCACGTGCAGCCCGACCCGTCCGATGTGCAGGGCGGTTCCGTCCGCACGGTCGATCCGGCCGAACGCCAGCCCCTCCTCGGCTCCCTCCAGCCGGCGAAGACGACGGGCCAGTCGCTCCGCGGCGGCATCGCGCTCGTACACCTCGCCCGCGCTGTCGGCCGGCGACCTCAGCACCTCCGCCAACTGCGCCCGTACGTCCGCCGACCGCTCGTCGAGCAGCCCGTACATGGCGGCCACGTGGACCTGCTCCGCCTCGACCTGTTCTGCGGCACCCTCATGGAACTGCGGCAACAGCGGCCCTTCCCTCGATTCGGCCCCCACTATGCAGCGAGATCTCCTCGAAAGTAAGGCTTGACTTACTTATGCGGCTCGCGTCTCCCTCGAGGAAGTACGGCGAGTCTCGCGCGGCCCGGACGAAACGGCCCGGGCCTCCGTCGCCCCCGTGGTGCGGCAGAGACTGGCGAAGGCCGTGTGGGTGCGCCAGCCGAGGGACTCGTACAGCGCGCGGCCCTGGTCCGTCGCGCCGAGGACGGCGCGGGTGGCGCCCGAGGCCAGAGCCTGCCGCTGGAGCGCCCGCATGACGACGGAGCCGAGGCCGCGCCGCCGGTGGGCCGGGGCGGTGAGGATCTGGTCCGCCACCGCCACCTCGCCCGCCACGCCCATCTGCCCGCGCGCGGCGAGCGCTCCGTCGGGAGCCGCGACCAGCACGCGGACGACGTCGCCCCGGGTCCAGACGCGCAGCGCGTAGTCGGGCGGGAGCGTGCCGGGCGTGACCGGCTCCAACTCGACGGACATCAGGAACGCCGCCTCGTCGAACGCCCACTCCGGTCCGAGCCAGGTACGGACCCGCGCCTCCGGCGCCTCGCACGGCTCCGGCAGGAAGACCTTGAGCCACCACCCCTCCCCCCTCGCCTGCGCGGCGGCCTCGCGCACCCGCGTCTCGTCCGCGTCGACGACCACGTGCCGCGCCACCTGCGCCGGCTGCCCCACGTCGACAGTCCAGCCCCACGGCCGCGCCATGGGGTCGGACGCCCCTCGCGACACCACCCAGCCGGAGACCCAGTCCTCCACGACAGGCGTACATGTAAGTGACGAAGAAGGCATGTGTCTATTACATCAGCGAGCCGTGTCGTGCGCCAGCCCCAGCCGGGCGGCCTTGGTCGTGAGGTAGCGCTGCTCGGGGACGCTGGTGGTGAGGGCGGCCGCCCGGCGGTAGTGGTACAGGGCCCCTGCCGGGTCCCCGGCCATCTCCAGCAGGTGGGCCCGCACCGCGTGCGTCCGGTGGTGGCCCTCGAGGGGACCGCGGTCCTGCGCGTCGAGTCGACCGAGCAGGGCCAGGGCGGCGGCCGGACCGTCGACCATCGCGAGGGCGACCGCCCGGTTGAGGGTGACCAGCGGGCTGCCCGTCATCTGTTCCAGCAGCTCGTACAGGCCGTGGATCTGTGGCCAGTCGGTGTCCTCGGCGCGGGCCGCGTCGTCGTGGACGGCCGCGATGGCGGCCTGCAACCGGTATGCGCCGGGACGCCCCCCGCGCGCGAACGTGCCGATCAGGAGCGCGGCGCCCTCCCGGATCAAGCGGCGGTTCCAGCGGGTGCGGTCCTGCTCGGCCAGGGGGACCAGCTCGCCGTGCGGGCCGGTGCGCGCGGGCCGACGGGCTTCGGTCAGCAGCATCAGGGCCAGCAGTCCGGCCACCTCGCCCTCGGCCGGCAGGATCCGGTGCAGCTGCCGGACCAGCCGGACGGCTTCCCCCGACAGGTCCGCGCGATGCAGCACCGGGCCCGTGGAGGCGGTGTAGCCCTCGTTGAACAGCAGGTACAGCACGTGCAGTACGGAGCGAAGCCGTGCCGACCGGTCCGGCGTGCCCGGCACGGGCACCTCGAACACCACCGACGACGCCTTCAAGCGCTGCTTGGCCCGGCTGATGCGCTGCGCCATCGTCGCCTCGGGCACCAGGTAGGCGGCGGCGATCTCCGCGGTCGTCAGTCCGCCGACCGCCCGCAGGGTCAGGGCGATCGCCGAGGCGGGTGTCAGTGCCGGATGGCAGCACATGAACAGCAGCGCCAGGGTGTCGTCGTCGGCCTGCTCCGCGGCCGGGGCCGGAACCTGCTCCCGCGCCACGCGTTCCTCGCGCTGCCGTCGTGCCGCCTCGCTGCGCACCTGGTCCGTGTAGCGGCGCGTGGCGGTCAGCAGCAGCCAGCCGCGCGGATTCTCCGGTGTCCCGTGGACGGGCCAGTGCCGGGCGGCGGCGATCAGCGCTTCCTGGACCGCGTCCTCGCACGCGTCGAAGTCACCCTGCCGCCGGGCGAGCAGGCCGAGGACCTGCGGCGCCAGCGAGCGCAGCAGGTCCTCGACACCAGGTCCGTCGGTCACAGGTCGAACGCGACGGCGTCCATCACCTGGCGCACCTCGACCGGTTGCCGCGTCGGAACCCCGCCGGGACCGGGCACCGCCGAGATCCGGGCCGCGATCTCCAGGGCGCGGGCCTCGGACTCCACGTCGACGACGTTGAACCCGGCCAGCACTTCCTTGGACTCCGGGAACGGCCCGTCGGTCACCACCGGGGCGGCGGCACCGTCCGAGCGCACGATCCTGGCCAGACGCGGATCGGCCAGCCCCGTGAACTGCACCATCTCGCCACTCGCGACCAACTCCTCGGTCAGCGCCGCGTAGTAGTCGAAGTGCGCCGTGATGTCCCCCGGAGCCCACTCGTCCATGGGCTGCTCGAACTCTCCACCGTCGTGGTTGACCATCAGCAGGAACTTCGGCACGTGAACTCCTTGATCGTCGGCGCGCCCAGTGTGACGCACTCCCCCTATGAACGGAGCCGCCGAGCCGCTCTCTACATCGCCCGGGACGATGTTCCTGTGACTTTGACGCCCACCTGGCCGACTGCGACTCGCAGTCGGCCAGGTGGGCGCACGCCCGGAACGTGCGGGTTGTGACCGGACCCCCGTCCCGGTCACGGCCCGCACGTCGTTCGAGGCGGACGCCCGGGGTCAGCAGCCTCCGGAAGCGGAGACCGGGCCGCCGATGGCCAGCGTGGCGGGGACCTCGCAGCAGCCTCCGCCGGTCTCCTCGGCGGCCGCGGGCTGATCGAAGAGACCGGCGCCACCGCACACTCCGGTCTCGGGGAGGGTGAGTTCGACGCGTTCGGCGGCTTCCTGGTCGCCGGCGAGGTGGGCGGCGACGGAGCGGACCTGCTCGTAGCCGGTCATGGCGAGGAAGGTCGGGGCGCGCCCGTAGGACTTCATGCCGACGAGGTAGACGTCCTTCTCCGGGTGGGACAGTTCGCCCTCGCCGTGGGGGTGGACGGTGCCGCAGGAGTGCTGGTTGGGGTCGATCAGCGGCGCGAGCGCGGTCGGGGCCTGGAGGCGCTCGTCGAGGCCGAGGCGGAGCTCGCCGAGGAAGGTGAGGTCGGGGCGCAGGCCGGTGAGGACGATGACCTCGTCGACCGGTTCGAGGCGGCGGCCGTCCTCGCCGACGAGGACCAGGCGGCCGTCGGTGTCGCGTTCGACGGCGTCGGTGCGGAAGCCGGTGACGGCGTCGGCGTGGCCGTCGTCGACGGCGGCCTTCGCCGCCAGGCCGAGGGCGCCGCGGGCGGGCAGCTGGTCGGCTTCGCCGCCGCCGAAGGTGGATCCGGAGATCCCGCGGCGGAGGATCCAGGTGGTGTGGGTGCCGGCGCCGTCGTCGGACTTGGCGAGGTCGGCGAGGTGGGCGAGTGCGGTGAAGGCGGAGGCGCCGGAGCCGATGACCGCGGTGCGCCTGCCGGCGTACCGGGGGCGGACGGCCGGGTCCTTCAGGTCCGGGATCCGGTAGGAGATCCGTTCGGCTGCGGCCTTCTCGCCGAGGGCGGGCAGGCCGCTGCCGCCGGCCGGGCCGGGGGTGGACCAGGTGCCGGAGGCATCGATCACGGCGCGGGCGTGAATCCGCTCCTCGGTGCCGTCGGGGCCGGTGCAGTGGATGACGAAGGGCTGGGCGTCACGGTCGGCGTCGACGATGCGGTCACGGCCCGCGCGGGAGACGCCGGTGACGGTGGCGTCGTAGCGGACCTTCTCGCCCAGGACGTCGGCCAGCGGCTGGAGGTAGAGGTCGGCCCAGTCGCCGCCGGAGGGGTAGGTGGCACCGTCGGGGCGGACCCAGCCGGTGGGGGCGAGGAGCTTCTCGGCGGCCGGGTCGACGACCTCGGACCAGGGGGAGAACAGCCGCACGTGCGACCAGGCACGCACCGCCGTCGCCGCGGCGGGCCCGGCCTCCAGCACCAGGGGCTCGGTGTCGCGCTCGATGAGGCGGGCGGCTGCGGCCAAGCCGACGGGGCCGGCGCCGATCACGACGACGGGCAGGTCTGCGGTGGATGCGTTCACGACGGGACTCCCCAGCTAATTCGACAAGTATCGATGTCCTGGGTTCCAGCCTGGCACCGATATCGACGTTCGTCAACATAGACATTCATCGAAGCTTCGGGGACGATGGGGGCATGACTACGAAGGTGTTGCCGCTGCTGGAGCCGGAGGCCGCGGCACCGTGCTGCCCGCCGCTGTCGGAACGACCGCTGACGGCCGGGGAGGCCGAGCGGACCGCGGTCATGTTCAAGGCCCTCGGCGACCCGGTGCGGCTACGCCTGTTCTCCCTGGTCGCCTCCCACGCGGGCGGGGAGGCTTGCGTGTGCGACATCTCCGACGTCGGGGTCTCCCAGCCCACCGTCTCCCACCACCTCAAGAAGCTCCGCGAGGCCGGCCTGCTCTCCTCCGAGCGGCGCGGCACCTGGGTGTACTACCGCGTCGAGCCGTCCGTGCTCGCCGCCATGGGCCGGCTCCTCACCCGCGCAGCCGGCGCATGACCATCCGCATCACGCCGTTGACCGGGGCGTATGCGGACGAGGTCCTGGCGATCCACCAGGCCGGCATCGACGAGGGCGACGCCACCTTCGAGACCACCGCCCCCACCTGGGCGGAGTTCGACGCGGCGAAACTGCCCGAGCACCGGTTCGCCGCCGTCGACGCCGACGGGAAGCTGCTGGGCTGGATCGCGGCCACCCGCGTCTCCGACCGGTGCGCGTACGCGGGCGTCGTCGAGCACTCCGTGTACGTCCACCCCGCCGCCCGCGGCCAAGGCGTTGCCGGGCGGCTCCTGGCCGCCCTGGTGGAGTCGACCGAGGCGGCGGGGATCTGGACGATCCAGTCCGGGATCTTCCCCGAGAACACCGCCAGCCTCGCCGTTCACGCCCGGGCCGGGTTCCGGGTGATCGGCACCCGCGAGCGGATCGGCCGCCACCACGGGGCCTGGCGCGACGTCGTGCTGCTGGAGCGCCGCAGCTCCCGCATCGACTGAACGCTCCGGCGGCACGGGCCCGGCCCGAGGGCCCGGCTCAGGTCCGCAGGAGTTCGGCGATCTCGCGGGCGGCTTCGCGCGCCGGGCGGCCCACCCCGATGAGCGTCGCGGAGGCCGGGCCCGTCCAGTCGCCGTAGCCGAGCAGGTGCAGGCGCGGTTCGTCCACGGCCCGGGTGCCGGCGGTGGCGATGCGCCCCCGGCTGCCGCGCAGGCGCAGCCCCGCGAAGGGGGCGAGCGCGGGTCGGAAGCCGGTGCACCATATGACCGCGTCTACTTCCGCCGCGCTGCCGTCAGCCCACCGAACGCCCGTGGTGGTGAGCCGGGCGAACATCGGCTCCGCGGCCAGGAGTCCGGCGTCGCGGGCGGCGCGTACGGACGGGACGGCGACGATGTCGCCGAGGGAGGCGACGCCCCCGGTGTCGGTGCGGCCTTCGTCCAGGGCGCGGCGTCGGGCGGTCGCCGCGTCGAACAGGGCGCGGCCGTCGATGTCGTCGGCGAGGTAGCGGGGCGGGCGCTGGGCGACCCAGGTCAGGTCGGTGCCGGCATGGGCGAGGTCGGCGGCGATCTGGGCGCCTGAGTTGCCGCCGCCCACGACGACGACCCGCTGTCCGGCGAACTCGGCGGGGTCCTGGTACTGGACGGTGTGGAGCCGGCGGCCGGTGTACTCGCGGCGGCCGGGGACGGCCGGGACGAAGGGGCGGGTCCAGGTTCCGGTGGCGCCGACGACCGCACGGGCCTGCCAGTCACCACCGTCCGTCGCGACCCGCAGGAAGGCGCCGTCCCGGCGGACCGCGGAGACCCGCACCCCGCGCCGCACGGGCAGGTCGTACCGCTTCTCGTAGTCGGCGAGGTAGTCCTCGACATGCCGCGCGTCCGGGTAGGTCCGGCCGGGCTGGACGGGCATGAGCCGCCCGGGCAGGGACGAGTACTCCGCGGGCGAGAAGAGCCGGAGGGAGTCCCAGGTGTGCTGCCACGCTCCGCCGGAGGCCGCCTGGGCATCGAGGATGACGTGCTCGATGCCCAGGCGGCGCAGGTGGTAGCCGGCGGCAAGCCCGGATTGGCCGCCGCCGATCACCACCACGTCCGTGCGCTGCGTCATGCCGAAGGCGTCCCGGCGCCGGTCCTGCCGCGCATGAAGATGACCGCGACCAGCGCCAGGCCGAACAACGCGCCGATCAGCTGCATGCAGATGAAGCCGGGCACCGAGGCCGGGGCGATGCCCGCGAAGGTGTCGGTGAACGCGCGGCCGATCGTGACGGCCGGGTTGGCGAAGGAGGTGGAGGAGGTGAACCAGTACGCGGCGCCGATGTAGGAGGCGACCGCGACGGGGGCGAAGCGGAGCCGGTCCGTACGCGCCAGGCCGAAGATCAGCAGGATCAGGCCGGCCGTCGCGACGACCTCGCCGAGGAGGAGGTTGCCGGCGGAGCGGTCGTGCTGGGACCACTTCACCAGCGGTTCGCCGAACATGGCGTCGGCGAGGATCGCGCCCGCGATCGCACCGGCGACCTGGGAGGGGACGTAGACGGCGAGCTCGCGGGCGTTCACACCGGCGCCGCCGCGGCGGGCGGTCCACCACTCGGCCAGCGTGACGGCGGGGTTGAAGTGGGCGCCGGAGACCGGGCCGAGGAGGGCGATCAGGACGCCGAGGCCGAAGACGGTGGCGGTGGAGTTGGCCAGCAACTGCAGGGCGACGTCGTCGGTGAGCCCAGTGGCCTGGATGCCGGAGCCGACCACGATCGCGACCAGGGCGGCGGTGCCGACCAGTTCGGCGGCCGCACGGGCGATCAGCGGGGTACGGGGCGGGGTCGCGCCGGGCGCGGTCCGCGGCGCCGTGTCGGCGGCCATGGCGTCGCTCGCGGCGGGCTCGGTGGCGGTCAAGGAAGGTTCTCCTCGGGCAGGTGAGGCAGGGCGGGCAAGGCGCGAGGGCCTACGGGCAGGACCGCTTGAGGTTCGCCTCGGCGGTGGTTCGCGCGGTCCGGGCGAGGTCGGCGAACTGACCGGCGAGCGTTTCGATGACTTCCGGGCGCAGGCGGTAGTAGATGTACCTCCCGCATGGCTCCGTCTCCACGACCCCGGCCTCCCGCAGCACCTTCATGTGGTTGGAGAGGTTCGTCTGCTTGGCGCCCGTTTCCTCCACGAGGTGGGTGGTGCAGAGCGTCTCGCGGGCGAGCAGGGTCACGATCTTGAGCCTGAGCGGGTCGGCGAGCACCCGGATCAGATCAGTGTCGACTGACGTCATCATCCGCTGATACTGTCACATCACCACGAGCTGATACCAGCCCTGGCTGAACCGTGCCGCCGGACGACGGTGGTGCCGCAGCCGCGCCTGCCACCACAAGGAAGAGCCGATGCCCGCGAACCCGCTCGCGTCCGTCCTGTTCGTCTGCATCCACAACGCCGGCCGCTCCCAGATGGCGGCCGGGTTCCTGCGCCACCTCGCCGGGGACCGTGTCGAGGTCCGCTCCGCCGGCTCGATGCCCGGCGACCGGATCAACCCCTCCGCAGTGGCCGCCATGGCCGAGCTGGGCATCGACATCTCCGACCAGAAGCCCAAGGTCCTCAGCCCCGAGGCCGCGCAGGCGTCGGACTACATCATCACCATGGGATGCGGCGACGCCTGCCCGTACTTCCCCGGCAAGACCTACCTCGACTGGCAGCTCGAGGACCCGGCCGGCCAAGGCGTCGAGGCCGTCCGCCCCATCAGGGATGAGATCAAGGGCCTCATCGAGGGCCTGATCGCCGAGATCGACACCAAGCAGAAGGCGTGACCCGGACACGCCCTGCCGGCCAGGCAGCGGTCAAGGCCACAGTCCCGGAACACGTCACCGGGCCGGGATCGGCTGGGTGAGGTTCACCGGGTTGCCGTCGGGGTCCTTGATGTGGGCGACGCGCTGTCCCCAGGGCATGTCGTCGGGGCCGCCGTGGACCGAGCCGCCCAGCGCCTCCACCCGGCCGAGCGTCTCGTCGACGTCGTCGACACCGATGCTGAGCACGATCCGCGGTGCCGCCCCGGCCGCCGCCTCCGCCTCCGTCTTGGCCACCAGCCCGAGGTCGGTGTCGCCGATGCGCAGGCCGAGGTAGAAGGCCGGGCCTTTTGCCGGTACCCGGAAGATCTCCTCGGCGCCGAACAACTTCGTGTAGAAGCCGGCCAGGACGTCCTGGTCGGCAGTGATGATCACTGGCTGGATGGTGGACATGGCACTCCTGTCGAGAACGGTCGCGTCGCCGGGTAGACCGTTCGAGGACGGTGAACTCATCGGCGGAACCGCTCCCGCCGGACGGTCCACGACACGGACCTCCGTCCACGACCGGCACGGGCACCCCGGAGCGAGGTCACGCCACCCCACCGTGAAAGTGCCTTCCCGGCCCGGAGTTCCCGGGCCGGGAGGGCACTTTCACGCTTCCGCACCGACGACGGCCTCGCCCGAACGGAACCGTGAGGCTACGGGCGCTCCTTCAGCCGGTCGACGATCGCCCACTCCACCACGTGCGACAGCTGGATGTACGTCTTGTCGCCGGACGCCGAGGTCCGTTCGTCGCGGAAGCCCAGGAATTCGTAGGACCCCGGGTCGAAGATGAGGTACTTGCCCTTCCCGAACGGGCTCTCGGGGCAGGAGATCCCCACCCCGGCGCGCCCGGCGGAGTCCTTCACTCCCGGGACCGCCTCGACACCGGGCACCAGGGCCAGCGCCTTGTACGCGGCGGGACGCAGCCCCTGGGGCAGCACCGGCCACTTCAGGAGCTCACCGAGCATGAAGTAGGCGTCGAACCAGTCCTGTGCGGTGAAGTCGCTCGTCGACCTGCTGGACGACCCGATGTCGGTGATGACCGGAATCAGTTTCTCCGGGTCGGTGGGCAGCCTCTTCAGCTCGCTCCACTTCCGGGGCGGCCACACGCCTTCGCCCTTCTTCATGGGTTTCTCCCAGATCACCCGGCCGAGTTCCATGGTCAAGGAGCGCTTGGAGCCGTCCACCGAGTCCCAGTTCACGTCCTCGTAGGTCTTGACCTCGCCGGTCCCGCGTTCCGTCTCCTTGATGATCCGCTTCGAGTAGATGTACTGGTCGTCGCGCGGCGCCACGGGCCTCTCGTGCCTGCCCGTCCGCGCCGCCGCCCCGTTCAGCACGGTCACGGCGCTGACGTTGCTCATCCTCGGGGTCGCCGTACCCGACACGCGGTCGGAGCGATCGCCCCCGTCGGCGCCGCCCTCGGTGATCAGCACCGCCGTTCCCGTGACCGCCACGGCGACCACCGCGGCGGTCGCGAGCCGGAGCGCGCGGCGTCGGCCGAGGACCGCGGCGGAGTGCCGCTGCGCACGCGCGATCGTGTTGAGCAGTCGGTGGCGGGCCTCCGCCCGGGCCGGGTCGGTGAGCGGGGCGGCGTCCGCGTCCCAGTCCCGCAGCAGTTCGAGTTCGTCAGTCATGGCCGGGTACCTCTCGCAGTGTCGTCGGATCGGATCCGCCCAGCGCTTCACGCAGCTTGCCGCGAGCCCGGTGCAACCGTGATCTGACCGTGCCGATGGGAACGCCGAGGGCCTGGGCCACCTCCTCGTAGCCGAGACCGCCCCACGCCACCAGCAGCAGTACGTCCCGGTGCCGTGCGGACAGCGCGGCCAGTCCCGCCGCCAGCTCGCGGCGTACGGCCTGCGCTCCCACCCGGGCCGCGGCACGGTCGGCCAGTGGCTCCTCGTGGTCGGCCGGGACCGGGACGCGGGCCAAGGCCCTGAAACGGCGGCCCTCGGCCCGCCGGTGCCGGCCGACCAGGTTGGTCGCTATGCCGAACAGCCAGGGCCGGGCGCCGTCGCCCGTGGCCCGCGAGGGGTCGTACCGGTGCCGCTGCTGGAAAGCGGTGGTGAAGGTCTCCGCCATGAGGTCGTCGGCCGGCTCGTCACCGAGCCTGCGGGCCAGATAGCGGTGCACCTCATCCGCGTACCGGTCGAAGAGCACGGCGAATGCTTCGGGTTCGTCCCGGGACCGCGCAATCACCGAGGCATCGCTCTCCGCCCCCGTGCGGACGCCTGGCTCGACGGTCATCGGGGCTCCTCTCGTTCAGGGGAACATGCTTCGAAGGTTTGGGCTTTCACCTCTCCTTCGCCGCTCGCCCCCGACGGGTTCCATCGGTGCCCCGGCCGATGTCGTCGAGGCGGCCGGGCGCGGCCTGGCCGTGGCCGGTGTCAGGACGGGGTGACCGCCCGCATGACGGCGTGCCAGGGGGTGGCGTCGAAGATGAGGCGGATGGCATCGATCCGGCCGTCGGTGAGGTGGAAGTGTTCGGCCGTGCGCTGGGTTCCGACGGCCGGGACCGAGGTGTGGACGTCGTAGAGCAGGGTGGCCTCGCTCTCGCCGTACAGTTCGCTGACCAGATCGACGCCGCTCACGATCCCCAGGAAGGCGTCCAGCCCGCCGAGATGGCCGTGCGGGCTGTCGGAAGTCAGCAGGGGGCTCTGGAAGCGGAAGGGCTCGGCGAGAGTCCGGACGGCGGCGGGGACGTCGCCACGGAACCGGGCCTGGTGGTAGGCGCGGACGGTGGCGCGTGTCGTGGTCGTGGCGCTTGTCATGCGGAGGTGGCTCCTTCGGCGGCGGCGAGGTGGGCGGCGATGCGCTGCTGGTTCTGGACGAGGCGCAGGCACAGGTGGCGGAGCTGGTGGAGTTCGGCGTCGGTGAATCCGTGGAACAGCGCCGCCATCGCCCTTTGCGTCGGCGCCCGGAACTCGTCCAGCCACGTCAGGCCGGCCGGGGTGATGCGGGCGAGGACGGACCGGCGGTCCCCGGGGTCGGGGTCGCGTCGTACGAGTCCCTGGCTTTCGAGCGTGTCGACCAAGCCGGTGGCGTTGCGGGCCGTCATGCCCGCGGAGCGCGCGAGGTCGCCGAGATGCGCACCGGCCTCCCCGAGAGTGCGCAGCCGGATCAGGACGTCGACGGCTCCGGCGCTGAGGCCCCGGCCTTCCGAGCCGTGTGCGCGAAGCCGTTCGACGGACCTGTGCGCGGCACGCGCGGCGGCTGCCGCCTCCAGGCGGAGGATGTCCTCCCCTGCCGCGAACTCGGCCATCGAAGCGCGGACTTGAGGGTCGTGGAGCAGCCCGTCCGCGTCACGGGTGAGCTCATCCGCATTAGTTACGTGCTTCATAATGAAGTACTACCGAAACTTGTCAGGTTCAGTCAAGGCGGGGAGGCGTCCGGGACGGCGGGGCCGACGCCGGGGTCCGCCGGTCACCGCACGCGGCAATGACAGGCGGGGCACCCAGCGACAGCACGCAGCAGGCAGCAGGCAGCAGGCAGCAGGGCAACCTCTCGCCGATGCCGGCGCGAGTGGCCGCATCGGAATCGGAGACACGCACTCCCCCAGGACGGGCCCCTGCGACCGGACCCGACGGGAGAAACCTCGCGACCTACCGGAGTGACGCCCTCACGCCACCCGGTCCTCGATCCAGGCCACCACGCGACCCCGCGCGCGAGCGTCGAGGGCCTGCTCGTGGGGTTGTGCGCGCTCGAACCGATGGAAGTACGCGCCGCGCACGTCGGCCAGTTCGGAGTCGAGTGCCACCCGGAGGACCGCCAGCGTCCCGTCGTCGAGCGTCGAGGCTATGGGGAATCCTCCCTCGACGACCATGGGGGTGGGCATCTCCCGTGCCGGGTGGACGACGTTCACCGGAACACCGTCTCGGGCCAGCTCGATCGCGGACATCACCAGGGCGACCTTGCTGCGGCAGTAGGCCCGGATCCCGGCGTAGTCGCGCTCGTGGTTCAGATCGTCCAGGTCGAGCGGCAGCTGTCCCATGCTGCCCACCTGCACGATCCGCCCCGCGGGGGTCAGCGCACCGGACAGCTCCCGGGCGATCAGGTGCGGCGTGATCGCGTTCACCGCCATCCGCAGCTCGACCCCCGCGGCGTTGGTCTCCCTGAGGGCGGGATCGGCTCCGCCACCGACCGCGGCATTGTTCACCACGAGGTCCAACCGGCCCTCCCCGGCGACGGTCCGGCACATCCGCCGGACCGCCACGTGGTCGGACAGGTCGCACTCGACGACCAGCGGTGCGGGCGCCCCCATCGCCCTCACGGCCGCCACCACGTCGTGCGCTCGCGTCGCGGTGCGCACGGGCAGCACCAGCCTCCAGCCGCGCCGGGCCAGGTCCAGCGCGATCTCGCGCCCGAGCCCGGAGGCGACCCCTGTCACCAAAGCAGTATTCATGCCTTGAAGATTATCAAGAGCTTGATGGTCTTCAAGGGCCGTAAGCTGGACGCATGGCACTGACGGTGAGCGAGCGGCTCGGGTACGACATCAAGGCCACCGAGATCGCGTTCATGACGGCGAAGACCGAGGCCCTGCGGTCGATGGGCCTCACGGTGGCCCAGTACGCCGCCCTGCTGGCACTTCGCGACAACCCCGGGATCAGCGGCGCGGGCATCGCCAGAGCGTGCCTGGTCACCCCTCAGGCATCGGCGGCCACGCTGAAGACCCTGGAGGCCAAGGGCCTGGTCGTGCGCGAGCAGGACGACTGGAACCGCAACAGCCGGCCCAACCGCCTCTCCGACGAGGGACAGCGCCTGATCGGCCTCGCGGACTCCGCCGCCGGCGCGGTCGAGCAGCGCATGTACGACGCCCTCGCCCCGGCGGACCGCGACACACTGCGACGCCTCCTCGGCCAGTGCCGGGCCGCGATCGCGGAGAACCCCTGACCACGTGCCCTCATCGCGCAGGGGAAGATGGGGAGCAAATGACGGAACGCGAGGTCAGGAGCCTCCATGGTGAAGCGGGTTCACCGACCCCGTGAGGACGCGGAGTTCGACTTCATCCTCAGGATGAGCGCGGTCCCGGTCCTCGCGTACTTCACCGGGACGTGGCCCAAGGCCGTCGAGCCCTGCCGGACGATGGACCTCGTCGTGGGTGCCGTCGCCGACGAGTACGCCGGCCGTCTGACGGCCGTCCGCGCCGACATCACGCGCTGCCCGGACACGACCAAGCGCCACGGGGTCACCGGAGCCCCTTCCTGCGTCCTGCTGAAGGACGGGGAGGCGGTGGCACACGCCACGGGGCCCATGACCACCACCGAGGTACGGAAGTTGCTGGACGACCACCTCTGAGCCGCCGGACGAGGCGGCAACGCGAGGACGCCCCGACTGCTGCGGCAGCCCACGAGACGGGGACGATGCGGCAGCCCGCGAGCGCCGAGCCCGGCGGATCGCCGAACGCCGGGCGGGCGGCTACTCTGAAGACCCGCCGTTCCGGCTCGGGCCCCGCGGTGCTCCCGGCCGACGTCGGGTCGCGGTTTCGCCGATCGCGGCGCACCTGGCGCGGCCCCCGGCGCACTGCCCGGCTCCGACCGAGGGACGTCGAATGAATGACACTCCGACACACATCGTCGAGGCGGCGTTCCGCCACTACCGGTCACAGGATCGCGAGGCGGCTCTCCCCCTCTACGCCGACGACTTCACCTTCACCAGTCCGCAGGACGACCACATCGACAAGGCGGCGTTCTTCGAACGGTGCTTCCCCACTGCCGGCCGGCTCACGGAGCAGCGACTGCTGCACGTGACTCCCGCGGATCGGGAACTCGTCTTCGCCCACTACGAATACGAGCTCACCACGGGCGAACGTCATCGCAATGTCGAGGCGATCACGGTGCGCGACGGGCTGATCCGAGAGGTGCAGGTCTTCTTCGGCGGCAAGGTCTGATCCTGCCGCCCGCCAGGACGTGCACGCACGGGCCGACCGTCGCCGAGCACAGCGGCCGGTCGTCCTCGCGCAAAGGAGGCCCGACGGCGATCACCTCGGTTCCTCCGGCCGACTACCGCTGCAGGTCGCACTCGTCGAGATGCCCGGCTCCAGACGGTCATGCGCGCCGAGGGAGTTGGCCACGGTGGTGCTCCGGCATCCGGCCGGGTACGTTGCGGCAGACAGGTCGAGGTTCAGCGCGTCGGTCCCGGCAGTGGCTCTGCCCAGCCGTGCCGGACCGCGTGGCCGCCGAGCTGCAGCCGGGTACGGACTCCGGCCATGTCCATGAGGTGGCGCAGGCGTCGATGCAGCGTACGCGGTGACACGCCCAGCTGGGCAGCGGCCGTCTGGTCGGTCAGACCGGCCAGCAGGAGCGCGAGGATCCTCCGGTCGAGGTCGGTCGGTCCTTCCGCACCGACCTCCACGGTGGTGTCGGCTTCCGTGCCGGCGTCCGACAGTTCGAGCGGGTGGGCGGTGCGCCATACCGTCTCGAACAGCGCGTCCAACGCGTCCAACAGGCCGCTGCGGTGCAGTAGTACGGCTCCCGGCTCTCCGGCCGGTGTGACGGCGAGCGGGACCAGGCCGAGGTCGGCGTCGGCCAGCACGAGCTTCATCGGCAGTCGGTCGGCGACACGCAGGAGCACGCCGTTGCGCAGGGAATCGACGGCATCGGCGACGATGCCCGGCTCTGCCAGGACCGCCCGGTCCAGCACTGCCCGGAAGTGCACGCCGCGGCCGATGGCCATGGGTTCGGCCGTGTTCTCGTCGGGCGGGACGGCGAGGAACGGCGCGGTGATGAAGGTGCGGACCTGCGTGCGGGCCGCCTGCTGCACCTGGAGGAAGCGATGGCGGATGGCGTCGCGGCCCGTGACGACTTCGATCAGATCGCTGATGCTGTTCCCGGTCATCGCCGCCCGGTGTTCCTCGGCGAGGGTCACCAGCGCCTGCTCGGCCATCCGCAGCCCGTCGCGGCGCTGGGTGATGAGAGCGCCGAACGCCACGGCCGGTGGCGCGGCGGTGAACCGCTCGTCCGCCGTCCCGATCACCAGTCCCCAATCGACCAGTCGGGACAAGGCCTTGTCGACCTGGGCCCGCGGCACGGCGAGCAGATCCGACAGGAGCGTCGCGGTGGAGGTCGGCCGTTTGACCAGCGCCCGGTAGACGGACTCGTCATCGGGTTCGAGGCCCAGGACATCCAGCATCGGCGACCGTGCTCCTTCCGCTTGCCGCAGCGGGGAGAGTATGCGCCATGGCGGCAGACCCTGAGTAGCCCCTGCTGGGAGCGGGTGTGACGGGAAGGGCCCCGGGGATTCACCTCCCCGGGGCCCGACGGTGCGGGTCATCGCAGGCCGTACGCCCGGATGATCTCGTTCTTGACGCTGAAGCCGCGGTCCGTCCCGGTGCTCGCGCGGACGGAGATGAAGCCCCCACGCTTCTTCGCCGTCCTGAACGACCCCTTCCAGTAGCCGTCGGCGCACTTGGTCAGGGTCACCTTCTGCCAGGTGGCGCCGTCGTCGTACGAGACGTCCAACTTCACCGTGGTGACCTTGCCCGGCACGGTGCCGAGGTCCATCGACACCGGCTTGAGCGCGATCCGCTGGGTCGCGTCGGCCTTGACGTCGCCGTGCAGGTCCGACTCCAGCTTGTAGTCCAGGTTCAGCACCGAGAACGGCTCGAAGGCGTCCGAGTCGACGGTGTCGGACATGAACGTCCACTCGGTGTGGGTGCGCGTCGACAGCCGGAAGACGTCACCGGGCCGCTCCACGTCGAGGACGGCGCGGTAGGGCAGGTTGCCCGCCGGCACCTCCTCCCACTGCATGTCTCCGCTGACCGGGTTGTCGTGGATCAGCGTGTCGCCCTGGAAGACCTGCAGGTGTGACGGCGTCTCACCCCACGGGAGGTAGCCGCCCAGCCGCATGGTGTCGCTCGCGGAGGCCCACGCCTGCACGTTCCAGGTCATGTGGTTCTGCCAGCGGGAGTTGTACACACCGAAGGATTCGCTCTGGCCGGGCCGGGTCGCCGGGGCGAACCAGTCCAGACGGGTGGTGCTGCCCTTGGCGTACGTGTTGTCGCCCGACACCATCGACCACGGCAGGGCGCCGTCGACACCCTGCGTGTGGAACTCCCTCCAGTCCTGGCCCGGAGTCACCCACTCGGTGCGGGTGCCCGGGTGCCATTCGCGCTCGGGGAGGTTGAACGACGGGCTGAGGGTGAAGTCGGACCGGTAGCCTTCCGCCGCCCCGCCGTCCGCGGCCGAGTAGTAGCGGGCGTCGATCCGCGCGAGGTCACGCTTGGCCGGCTTGTAGACCAGGGCCCGGTCCGGCACCTGGCCGGGGTAGTTCCGGGTCAGGTCGTAGACGAACGGCGTGTACTCGGTCTGCTTCACGGTCAGCTTGAAGACACCGGCCTTGGCCATCGAGACGAGGGTCTTGCCCGCGTCGCGGTGCACGGCGGCGACCGGGACGGCCGACTCGCCGACGTACTCCGCCAGAGCACCGACACCGTCGTTGACCACGATCAGCGCCTTCGCACCGGCCGCCGCCGCGGCCTCGGCGCGCTCCTGCGGCGAGACCTCGTCACTGCGCCTGACGACGACGACCTTCCCCTTGGCCCTGACCTTCTCGTACTCGGCGGCCGAGCCGTTGCCCGCGTAGACGGCGCCCAGCGTGTCCGTGGCGGTGCCCAGGGCACTGCCCGCCTGCACCAGTGCGTCGAAGCGGAGGCGACCGCCCTGCGTGGTCAGGCCGAGCAGCGGCTCACCCTTGCGCCAGCGGGTGGTCAGGATGAACTCGCCCTGCTTCATCGGCTCCGTCGGCGCGACGTAGACGTCGTCGTACGTCTGCGGCAGCACGTACGCGCTGCGGTAGTCCAGGTACGGGTCGAGGCCCTCGTAGTGGACGTTGAAGTCGACCTTGCGCTGACGGTCCTCGGTGCGCTGCGGCGCCTCGGTCCGCAGCAGGCGTGCCTTGCTCGCGTCCAGCACCACGTCCGCGGAGCCGTCCTCGAGGACGGTCTCCGGGGCGACCAGCACGGCCAGACCCGAGCGGTCCGCCTTCTCACCGGCCACGTCGAGGTATCCCGCGACGGTGTACGTACCGGGTGCCATGCGCATGGTGGTCGAGCCGTCGACGTAGATGCTCCACGGCCAGGAGTCGCCGGCCAGGTTGATCCCGACCCAGCCGGCAGCGGGCTTGCCGTCCCGGCCGACCAGCTTGATGTTCAGGTCGTAGCGCTCGTCCTCCTTGAGCAGCGCCACGGACGTGCGGGTCACCGGCTTCCCGGTGGCCGCGTCGGTGGCCGTCACGTAGCCGACGTGCCGACCGGCCGAGGCGGCTCGCGGGTCGCCGGTCACCGGGACGGCGGCGGTGCCGCCCGCGGGGACGGTCACCTCGGTCGCCCCGAGCGCGAACGGGCCGCCGCCGTCGGTCAGCGCCAGCTTCAGCGTGACGTCGGCCGAACCCGTGTTGGTGTAGGTCAGGTCCTTGGTGACGGCGACGTCGCTCGGCTTCTGCGGCCATGTGTAGCTGCCGAAGAAGAGCGATCCGGTGCCGCGGACCGTGGTGCGCACGGCGGCGGCCACGTCGACGCGGCCGGTGCCGACCTCGTACGGCGAGTACTCGTCGTCCAGACCCTTCGCGGTGCTCATCAGCTGTTCCTTGAGCTGAGCGCCGGTCCAGTCCGGGTGCCGCTGGGCCAGGACCGCCGCCGCGCCGACCACGTGCGGGGTGGCCATGGAGGTGCCGCTGAGGGTGCGGTAGAGACCCTCCCCTCCGTCGGTCATGTCCTGCGAGCGGGCCGCGGTGATGTCCACGCCGGGCGCAGAGATGTCCGGCTTCATGCCGCCGGAGTAGGTCAGCGGGCCGGTGCTGGAGAAGGACGCGAGCCGGTCCTGCTTGTCCGTGGCGGCCACGGTCAACGCCGAGGAGGCCGCGCCCGGGGCGGAGATGCTCTCCGGGCCCGCGTTGCCGGCGGCGACGACGAACAGGGTGCCGTACCGCGCGGACAGCGCGTCCACCGTCTGCGACATCGGGTCGCTGCCGTCCGTCGGGTAGGAGTCGCCGAGGCTCATGTTGACGACGTCCGCACCGGACTCGGCGGCCCACTGCATGCCGGCCATGACCCAGGAGTCCTGGCCGTAGCCCTCCGCGCCGCCGAGCACCTTGCCGACGAACAGGTCGGCGCCGGGGGCGACGCCCTTGTAGTCGCCTCCGGAAGCGGCGCCGGAGCCGACGATCGTGCTCGCCACATGGGTGCCGTGGCCGTTGACGTCGGTGACGTCCTCGCCCGGCACGAAACTGGTCGTACCGTCGATCACGCCGGCGAAGTCGGGGTGGTTGACGTCGATTCCGGTGTCGAGCACCGCGACCTTGACGCCCTTGCCGGTGTAGCCGTCCTTCCAGGCCTCGGGCGCGCCGATCAACGGCACGCTCTCCTTCAGGTTCGCCTTCACACGACCGTCGAGCCACAGTTTCGACACACCCGCGCCCAACGTCTTGCCGCCCTGCGGCGCGACGGTGGTCCAGAAGGTGCGGGCCTTGCGCTTCTCGGTGCTCAGCGCGGCGCCGCGGACGCCTTCGAGCCTGCGGGTCAGCTTGCTGCCGCGGGGGGCCGTCGGCTCTGCGGCGGAGCGGGACTTCGACGCGGCGTACGACGCGATCAGCGGCACCGTGGCCGACTTCGCGTCGTCGTAGCCCATCTCGATCAGGTCGGTGACGTTGAACAACCGCCGGTCCAGCTTCTTCGTGCCCAGCAACGGAGCCGCCTCGTCCGGGACGACGAACAGATCGCCCCCGACCTGCTGGATCTTCACGCCCCCGACGGCGCTGTCCGGACGGTCGACGGCGGCGGTCTGCTTGCCGTCGGCCATGGTGGTGACGGTGACGACGTCGCCGGTGACCAGGGTGACCTTGTGGGTCGCTGAGGGCTTGGCGGGCACCGCGGGCTTGCTCGGAGCGGCTTGTGCGGGCGCTTGCAGAAGCGCAAGCCCCGACGCCAGCAACGGCAACGCGGTAGCGACGGACAGCAGCCGCCGACGCCTGCGCCGAAAGGCGGAAGGCTGGGAGGGGGAAGACATGGCACGGGTCTACCGGCCGGTTCAGGCGGACGTGAAGGCCGGGTGGCGGCAAGTCCTTGCCATGGCAAGGACTTGCCGCCCGCAAACCGCGCGCGTCCGGGCACGGTCGCACTTTTCGGACATGGACGTTCAGCCGTCCATGACTGCCGACCTGGGACCGTCGCAAGGCTGTCCCACGCTGCTCCATGTCCTGGCCGTGCTCGCGCAGGAACAGGCGACCGCGGGCCCGCACCACGAACGAACCGACGAGCCGGGGCCGGGAGGCCGTCCCGTACAATTTGGGTCCGAACGATCAAGGGAGCGTGCCCGTGCCCGGCCATCGGTCCATCACCGAAGCGGAAAAGCTGGCGGCTGCGAAGCTGGGCGGCATACCGATACACCGCGAGCAGATGGCGGTCGTCGCGAACATCTACCGCGCCGCCTCCGCGGTCCGCCAGCACCTCGAGAACTCGGTCCTGCGCGACGCCGATCTGACCTGGACGTCCTTCGTCGTGCTCTGGGTGGTCTGGGTCTGGGGCGAGACGGAGACCCGGTACGTCGCCGAGGAGGCCGGAATCTCCAAGGGCACGCTCACCGGTGTCTCACGGACCCTGGAGGGACGGGGGCTGATGACACGGACCGGCCACCCCTCCGACGGCCGGCTCAAGCTGCTCGGCCTCACCGACGAGGGCGAGGCGCTGATGCAGCGCCTGTTCCCGCGCTTCAACGAGGAAGAGGCGTTCGTCGCCTCACGGCTCAGCGGCGAGGAGTGCCACACCGTCGCCGAAGGGCTGCGGCAGGTCGTGCGCCAGGTCGAGGAGGAGGGCGAGGAACGCCGCCTCACCCTCCTCGACGGCGCCGAACCGGCACCCCGCCGCAGCGGCCGGCGGGCGAAGGGCTGACGGGGCCGGGGGCCGGCAGGGCCGACGGGCGAAAGGCCGTGGCTCATGGTCCCGGCGGCCGGGACCATGAGCCATGGCCGCACGACAGTCCCGCGGGGGATCAGCGTCCGTCGCGCGCCGCGCCGACCAGCGCGTCGAACAGGGCCTGCTGCGCGGGATCCTCGTGCGCGGTGTCCTCCGGGTGCCACTGCACCGCGGTGAACCACCCTTGCGCACCGGGGAGTTCGAGGCCCTCCACGGTCCCGTCCGCCGCGCGTGCGGCGACCGTCAGACCCGGGCCGAGACGCTCGACCCGCTGGTGGTGGTAGCAGGACGCCTCCACCTTCTGTGCGCCGGTGGCCCCCTCCAGCAGGGTCCCGCGCTCGACGGCCACCGGGTGCACGACGTGCCGGTGTTCACGTTCGGGGCCGCCCATGTCCTGTTCCAGGGTGCCGCCGAGGGCCACGTTGACGACCTGCAGGCCGCGGCAGACGGCCAGCAGCGGAAGGCCCAGGTCCAGTGTCCGACGGGCGACTTCGAGGTCGAAGGCGTCCTGGAGGTCGTCGACGTCGTAGACGCTGTCGTGGGTGTCGGCGGCTCCGTAGCGGTGGGGAGCGAGGTCGCCGCCGCCGGGGAGCAGGACGCCGTCGAAACGGGCGAGGCGTTCGGCGACGTCCGTGGTGGCGGGGTCGGCCGGGTGGACGGTCGCCGGTTCACCGCCGGCCCGCCACACCGCCTCGATCAGCGCGCGGGCGTTGACCTCGGCGGCGTACCGCAGGGCGGAGGTCGTCGCGGAGAAGCGGGCGGGGACGGCGATCAGGGGGCGCGTCACAGCTGGATCCAAGTCGTCTTGAGTTCGGTGTACTTCTCCAGGGCGTGGGCGGACTTGTCGCGACCGTTGCCCGACTGCTTCATGCCGCCGAAGGGGACCGTCAGGTCGCCCTCCTCGTAGCAGTTGACCCAGACCGTGCCGGCCCTCAGGGCGCGGGAGACCCGGTGCGCGGTGGAGAGGTCGGAGGTCCACAGGCCCGCGGCGAGGCCGTACTCGGTGTCGTTGGCCAGCCGGACGGCCTCGTCCAGGTCGTCGAACGTGAGGACCGACAGGACCGGGCCGAAGATCTCCTCCCGGGCGAGCCTCATGCCGGGGTCCACCCGGTCGAAGACGGTCGGTTCCAGGTAGCTGCCGCCGGTCTCGGTGAGGGTGCGGGCGCCGCCGGTGCGCAGCCGGGCGCCCTCGGCCAGGCCGGTGGCGATGCGGTCCCGCACGCGGCCGAGGTGCGCCTCGCCGACCAGGGCGCCCATCTCGGTGGACGGGTCGAGGGGGTCGCCGATCCGCAGTTCGCGTGCCCGTCGCACGACGGACTCGATGACCTGCTCGGCGATCGAGGTGTGCACGAGGAGCCGGGAGGGGGCGGTGCACATCTCGCCCTGGTTGAAGAAGATGCCCCAGGCGGCGGTGGCTGCCGCCTTCTCCAGGTCGGGGGCGTCGGGAAGGATGATGTTCGGTGACTTGCCGCCCAGTTCGAGCCATACGCGCTTGAGGTTGGAGTCGGCGGCGTAGCGCAGGAAGTGACGGCCGACCTCGGTGGAGCCGGTGAAGGCGAGGACGTCGACCTCCGGGTGGAGGCCGATCGCCCGGCCCGCCACCGGTCCGGTGCCGCCGACGACGTTGAGGACGCCCGGCGGCAGTCCGGCCTCGGCGGCGATCCGGCCCAGGAGGAGCGCGGACAGGGGCGAGTTCTCGGAGGGCTTGAGGACGACCGTGCAGCCGGCGGCGAGCGCGGGGGCGACCTTCCAGCCGGCGAGGGTCAGGGGGAAGTTCCACGGCACGACGGCGCCGACGACTCCGGCCGGTTCCCGGGTGACCAGGGCGAGCGCGTCCGCGGCGGTGTGCGGGGACTCGTCGGTGACCTTGTCGGCCAGTTGTCCGTACCAGCGGAAGGTGTCGATCAGGGCGCGCAGTTCGATCTCGTACGCGTCGGTGACGGGCTTGCCCATCTCCAGGCTGACGGTGAGCGCGAGGTCGGCCCGGCGCTCCTGGAGGAGGTCGGCGACGCGCAGCAGCGCCGCACCGCGCTCGGCGGGTGCGAGGCGGGGCCAGGGTCCGGTGTCGAAGGCACGGCGGGCGGCGGCGACGGCCGCGTCCACCTCGGCGGTGCCGGCGTCGGCGATCCGGGCGAGCACCCGGCCGTCGCGGGGCGAGACGGCGTCGAAGGCCGCTCCCGAGCCGTCCTCGTCGGTGCCGTCGATGTGATGGGCACCGGAAAGGTCCAGGGACTTGGCTCGGAGCAGCCACTCCTCATGGGTGATGTCCATCGTACGGGGACCTCCAGAATCTCATTTGAATCCAAACGATAGAGTGGGCGCCGAGCGGGGGCAAGGGCTCCCGGCATCGATCCGGCAGGCCGCGGACCCCGCGGGGAAGGGAGCGCCACGTGCGCGCACTCGTCGTCCAGCACGACCACGTGACGGAGCCGGGGCTGGTCGGGGCCCGGCTCGAGGAACGCGGGTACGACCTCACCGTCCTGACGGTCGTGCCCGAGCACCGCCATCACGCCCCGGACGTCGAGTTCGACTTCCCGGCCGCCGGCGACTGGGACCTGATCGTGTCGCTCGGCGCCCCGTGGTCGGTGTACGACCGGACGGCCGTCGGCTCCTGGATCGACGGCGAGCTGGCCCTCCTGCGCGAGGCCGACCGCCTCGGCGTCCCGGTGCTCGGTGTCTGCTTCGGCGCCCAGGCGCTGACCACCGCGCTCGGCGGCCGGGTGGAGGCGTCGCCGCGCCCCGAGATCGGCTGGGTCGAGGTCGCCACGGACGACCCGTCCCTGGTGGGACCGGGCCCCTGGTTCCAGTGGCACTTCGACCGCTGCGTCCTGCCTCCGGGCGCCAAGGAGGTGGCCCGCAACGAGGTGTGCGTCCAGGCCTTCGAGACCGCGCACGGCCTGGGCGTGCAGTTCCACCCGGAGATCACCACCGCGATGGTGAGCGGCTGGATCGAGGCGGGCGGCGCGGAGCAGTGCGTCCGCCACGGCGTGGACCCCGGCGAGTTGCTGGAGCGGAGCCGGGCCATGGAACCCATGGCCCGGACGAACGCCCGCCGGCTGGTCGACGGCTTCCTCGGCCGGACGGCGTACCGGGCCGGCTGACCGGCCCGGTGTGCGTCAGCCGCCGGCGGAACCGGCCTTGTCGCGGGTGAGCCGTGCGGCCACGACGCCCAGGGCGAGGACGGCCGGGACGATCAGTTCGAGCACGAGGGCGGTGCCGCTCTCGCCGCCGATGAGCGTGGTGAAGTTCTGGACGATCAGCCAGATCGCCCCGGCCACACCGAGGGCTCCCAGGGAGGGGGCGATCAGGGTGTTCCACGGCCGGGTGTCGAGGCGTTCACGGCGGAAAAAGACCACCACGGAGACCGAGGTCATCAGGTACAGCGCCATGATGCCGAGGACGGCCACGCCACTGCCCCACGAGAACAGGGTCAGCACCGGGTCCTTGCCGGCCAGCGCGAACGGGACGACCAGCAGGACCGCGACGGCCGTCTGGACCCGGCCGGCCACGCTGGGCGAGTGCCGGCTGTTGATCGACGACAGCGCCTTGGGCAGCAGTCCGTCGCGGCTGAGCGAGAACAGGTAGCGGTTGGCGGAGTTGTGGAAGGCGAGGATGCCCGCGAAGAGGGAGGTGGCCAGCAGGACGGGCAGGACGTCGTTGACCCAGGTGCCGAACAGGTCGGCGATGGGCGCGAAGACGAAGCCCGTCGAGTCGCCGCTCTCCAGGGCCTTGCCCGCCGCCCCGGACACCTTCGAGGGGCCGTAGGCGGAGACCAGCATCCAGGAGGCGAAGCCGAAGAAGCCGGTGACGAAGGCGACGGCCGCGTAGGTGGCCCGCGGGACGGTCCTGCGGGGTTCGCGCGCCTCCTCGCCGTAGATCGCGGTGGCCTCGAAGCCGATCATCGACGCCACGGCGAACATCAGCGCCACGCCCGGGGCGCCGTCGAACGCCGCGCTCGGCGAGAAGGACTCCGTGAAGGCCAGCCCCTCGGGCCCGCCGCCCTTGAAGAAGGTGACCAGCGCGAAGACGCTGAGGATGCTGAACTCCGCCAGGACGAAGACCGCCAGCACCTTCGCGCCCATCTCGATGCCCGCGCTTCCGAGCACCTGGACGATCACCATCGTGACCAGGGCGCAGGCCCACCAGGCCACGTCGAGACCGGTGTAGTGCGCGAGCAGACCGCTGACGGTCGCCCCGTACAGGCCGTACATGGCCGCCTGGATCGCGCAGTAGGCGAACAGCGCGACCCCGGCGCTGCCGGTGCCGACCGTCCGGCCGAGCCCCTTGCCGATGTACGTGTAGAAGGCGCCGGCGTCCACGACGTGCCGGCCCATCGCCACGAAGCCGACGGAGAAGAGCAGTGTGATCAGGCCCGCCACCACGTAGGCGGCGGGCGCCCCCGCGCCGTTGCCCACGCCGACGGCGATGGGCACGGCTCCCGCGACGCCGGTCAGCGGCGCCTGGGCGGAGAGGACGAAGAAGAGGATGCCCAGAACGCCGAGCGAGTTGGGCTTGAGCTTGCCTGCCGTGGGGGCGTCGGGCGCGGTCTGGTTCACGACCGCGGTCTGACTGTCCACTCGGATCACCTGCCAGTGAGGAAAGAGGGATTCGTTTCAGGCCAAACGAGTTGCCTCATACTGGGCTGGAACTATCCGTTTGACAAGGGCCTGGGCCCGGTTTCCCTCCGCTGAACGCGCAAGGCCCCGGACGAGGGACGTCCAGGGCCTCGGAGCACGCGGGCCGGACCGTCAGTCGTGACCCTCGGCGCCGGTGCGCCGCCGGTCCTCCAGCAGCCGGAGCAGCGAGCGCAGCTCCTCGACGGCGGCGTCGGTGATCTCGGGGCCGCCGAAGACGAGCTGGTGCAGCACCAGGCCGTCGAGGGCGGCGAAGACGAGCCGGGTGAGCGGCTGCCCGGCGGCGTCGGGCAGCATGCGGGACAGTTCCCGTCCGGTGGCGTCGAAGTACTGGTCGTACAGCGCGCGCAGGTGCGGGAGCAGTTCGGGGCGGCGCCTGGCCTCCAGCAGCAGCTCGTACTGGAACGACTGGATGTCCGGATCGGCCGTGACCATCTCGGACACCCCCACCGAGAAGTCCTCGATCCTGCCGGTGCCGGGTTCGAGCGCGCTGGTGTCCAGGGAGGTGCGGATCGCGTGGGCGACCGCCTCCTCGATGAGGGCGTCCCGCGAACCGAAGTGGTGCACCACGAGACCGTGCGTGGTGCCGGCCTCCTCCGCCACGGCCCGGTAGGTGAGCCTGCGCAGCCCTCCCCGGGCCACGACGCGCACGGCGGCGTTGAGCAGGGCCTCGCGGCCCTCCCCGTAGTTCATGCGCCGGCGCGGCTTGCGGCCTTCAGGGGTCTCGGCGGTTTCGGTCACGGCCCCGACCCTACCCGCCTGCTCACGGGACCCGGCGCGGGTCGGCACGGGCCCCGTGGGCGCGCCGGAGCCGGGCTCGGCGCGCCGCTTGGTGGAGCGCCCCGCCGGGCGGCTCGTGCCGTCCTGCCCGGCGCGGCGCCCTCGTACGGGGGGCATCAGCGCCGGGGCGGGCGGATGCCGCGGAACTCCCAGTCCCCGCCGAGCGCGGTGGACAGGACCTCTTCGGACTCGGTGGGCTGGGCGCCGACGTCGGTGCGGATCGCGGTGGGTCCGGTCACGATGTGGTTGGTGAGCCGCCCGAGGCCCTCGACCTCGACCTCGACGACGTCACCGGGCTGCACGGGGCGGGAGTTGGCCGGGGTGCCCGACAGCAGCACGTCGCCGGGGTACAGGGTGATGGTGCGGGCGATGTCGGCGACGAGGTAGTGCATGTCCCACTGCATCTCGTCGGTCGAACCGTCCTGCACCACCTCGCCGTTGACGTAGGTGCGCAGGCTCTTGCCGCGGAAGTCCCAGTCGGTGACCAGGCCGGGGCCGAGCGGGCAGAGGGTGTCGGAGCCCTTGACGCGGAGCATGGAGCCGGCGTCGGTGTCCCGGAAGTCGTGCAGGCCGTAGTCGTTGGCGACGGTGTAGCCCGCGATGTACTCCCCCGCCTCCTCCGGGGAGATGTTCCGCGCGGTCCTCCCGATGACGATGGCGACCTCGCCCTCGTAGTTGAGCCACTTGCAGCCCTCGGGGCGGACGATGGCGCCCTTGTGGGAGTTGAGGGCCGAGGTCGGCTTGTGGAAGTACGTGGGAGTGGGCGGGAGGTCGATCCCGAACTCGTCGACGCGGCTCTGGTGGTTGAGGTGGACGGCGATCACCTTGGAGGGCACGACCGGGGGCAGGTGGTGCGCCTCCTCGGTCTTGACGCGGCGGCCGTCACCGGCGACGAGTTCGTCCCCGTCGACGGTGACCTGGACGGCGGCGCCGTCCAGGAGGATGCGGCGGTACTCGGGCATGGAGGTGCCTTTCTAGGCTCGACGGTGCGGGTTGTGGGGTGCGGCGGCCGCGGGGGTCCCCGCGCCGGTCCAGCCGTCGGCCGGACGGTCGAACCAGAGGTGTACCTGGCCGGTGCCGATGGAGTTCTCGTACGCGCCGTACTGGCGGGCCGTGGCGACGCAGGCTCCTTCGCCGAGGGCGCCGGCCATCATCAGGTAGTGGAAGAACTTCGCCTCGGGCTTGTACTTCCAGAACTCGTCCATGGTGTCGAGGACCTTGTCGTGACGGCCCTCCTTGAACCAGGCGATGCGCTCCAGGTCGGCCTCGCGCGCCTCGGGGGTGAAGATGTGCGCCGGGTCGCTGGACTCGTGGTCGCGCAGTTCGCGCAGGGGCCAGAAGGTGTGCGAGAGGGCGCCGGAGGCGATCAGCAGCACCCGGCGGCCGGGGGTGGCGGCGATGCCGTCGGCGAGGGCCCGGCCGAGACGGAGGTGGTCCTCCATGTCGCCGGTCTGGCACACCCCGATGGTCACCCACCGCTTGTCGGGCAGCCCCTCGCCGAGGAACTTCCAGAGGTTGATGGTGGCGTAGTAGACCGGCAAGTAGGCGTCGTCGATCGCGGTGATCCAGGTGCCGTGCTTGTCGGCGAACCTCGCGATGTTGTGCGCGAGTTCGGGGTCGCCCGGATAGTCGTACGGCATCCGGCTCATGCCGCGCGGCAGTTCCTCGGAGGTGAACAGGCCGGCCCTGCGGTCCTGCGCGGTGGCGACGAACTCGACGGTGGTCGCCCAGTGCGAGTCGAGGACCACGACGGTGTCGTAGTCGTCGCGCTCGAAGACGTCCTTGCGCAGCTCCTCCAGGCCGGTGACGAGGGTGATCTCCTTGCCCTCGTTCAGCTCCAGCCGGATCTCCTCGGGGAGCACGATGGTGGGGACATGGGCGAGGAGTCCCGCCCCGACGATCTCACCCATGGTCCTTCCAACCCTTCGGCGCGGTCACGGTGTTCTTCAGGTCGCAGTAGAAGTCGAAGCTCCAGGTGCCGCCCTCGCGGCCGACGCCGGAGTGCCGGGAGCCGCCGAAGGGCGCCTGGAGGTCGCGCACGAAGAAGCAGTTGACCCAGACCGTCCCGGCGACGAGCCGTTCGGTGACGCGCGCCGCGCGGTCCCGGTCGCCGGTGGCGAGAGTGGCGGCGAGCCCGAAGCGGGTGTCGTTGGCGAGGCGGACCGCCTCCTCCTCGGTGGTGAAGGTCTGGAGGGTCAGGACGGGGCCGAAGACCTCCTCCTGGACGATCTCCGAGTCCTGGGCGACGTCGGTGAGCAGGGTCGGCGCGTAGTACTGGCCCTCTCCGCGCCGGCCGCCGACGACCGCGCGGGCGCCCGCATCGAGGGCGCGCCGCACGAAGCCGTCGATCTTCTCCAGCTGGCGCTCGTGGATGTTGGGGCCGATGTCGGTGGCCTCGTCGCGCGGGTCGCCCTGCACGATCGTCGCGGCCTTCTCCGTGAACCGGCGGGTGAACTCCTCGGCGACGGACTCCTCGACCAGGATGCGGGTGGCGGCGAGGCAGACCTGGCCCGCGTTGTCGTACTGCTCGACGGCGAGGTCGACGGCGAGGTCGAGGTCGGCGTCCGCGAAGACCAACAGGGGTGACTTGCCGCCGAGTTCGAGGCTGAGCGGGGTGAGGTTCGCGGCCGCCGACGCGGTGATCCGCTTGGCCGTCGGCACGGAGCCGGTGAAGCTGATGCGGCGCACGTCGGGGTGCGAGGTGAGGGCGTCGCCGATCTCGGAGCCGTAGCCCTGGACGATGTTGAGGACGCCGGCGGGCAGTCCGGCCTCGGCGGCGATGTCCGCGAGCAGGGACGCGGTCAGCGGGGTCCACTCGGCGGGCTTGAGGACGACCGTGTTGCCCGCCGCGAGGGCCGGGGCGACCTTCCAGGTCGACAGCATCAGCGGCGCGTTCCACGGGGTGATGAGCACCGAGGGGCCCGCGGGGTCCCAGGACACGTGGTTGGTGTGGCCGCGGGTCTCGAAGTCCCCGTGCTCCAGGTTCAGGAGCCAGTCGGCGAAGAAGCGGAAGTTGTGGGCGACGCGCGGCATCACGCCCCGGCGGTGGGAGCGCAGCAGGGCGCCGTTGTCGGTGGTCTCGACGATCGCCAGGTCCTCGATCCGCTTCTCCACGCCGTCGGCGATCGCGTGGAGGACGCGGGCACGTTCGGCACGGGGGGTGGCGGCCCAGCCGGGGAAGGCCGCCTTCGCTGCGGCCACGGCCGCGGCGGCCTCCGCCTCGGTGCCGCGGGAGATCTCACCGATGACGCTGCCGTCGATCGGCGAGACATCGGTGAACGTCTCGGCGGAGGCGATGCGTTCGCCGCCGATCCAGTGCCGGGTGTCGACGGCGACCCCGGCCACCGTGAGGGTGTGCTCGGTCATGTCCGGACTCCAAGTCCTGTGGTGGGTACGGGGGTCACTCGGCGCCGGAGGTGCCGGACTCCAGAAGGCGTCCGCCGTCCCAGACGACGCCGACCTGCCGGTAGTAGGCGGCGATCGGCTCGCGGATCTCCAGGCGGGCCAGTTCCTCGGTGGGTGCCTCGAACAGCGTCAGGTCCGCGTCGCCGACCCAGGCCTGTCCGGCCTCGAAGGAGGCCGCGCCGGTCTCGATGAGCTCGTCGAGCGCGAGGCCCCTGCCCTTCTCGACGGAGGGCAGCCAGCGGTGGTGGGCCATGGGGTGGCCGTTGACGAAGCCGTTGGTCTCGGACGGCTCCCGCAGGGTGACCACGGCCTCGGCCAGGCGCCGGTCGGCGGCGGCGAGGGTGGCGCCGAAGCGGGCGCCGGCCTCGATGCGCGGGGCCGGGCCGTAGGGGTGCGGGCGGGTCTGGTGGATCGAGCCGAGCTTCTTCGGGTAGCCCTGGTGCAGTCCGCGGGCGATCGCGAAGTCCTTGTCGACCCAGATGTAGACGCAGCGGCTGTAGGTCTGCCCCCGGTACTGGCAGCGGACGACCGCGAAGGCCTCCTTGTACTGGGCGCGGACCGGGTCGAGCAGTTCCTCGGCGGAGCCGGAGCAGGACTGCCAGTCGGCCCAGATCAGCGCGACCGCGCCCGGGTCCTCGTCGGCCAACTCCAGCGGTTCGGGGAGCAGTTCACGCACGCGGGCGGGGTCCGTGCGGTACTCGACGGTGAGCAGGTCGCCCGAGTAGAGCCACGGCGGCGAGGGGACGAGCGACGAGGCACCGGTCGCCGTCTTGGGGTGGAAGAATCCACGGACACTGGTCACTTGGGGTTCCTTAGGCTTCGTTACGCGGTGAGGGCGGGCTGCTTGAGCAGCTGGGCGCGGTAGCGTGCCGCGCGCATCGCGGCGGACTGGCCGCCGAGGGCCACGACGCCGACCAGCAGGTCGCCGGTGTGGTAGCCGACCACGACGTCGCCGTCCGGGTCGCCTTCGAGGATCCGCACGTCGTCCTTGCCGAGCAGGGGCGAGCCGAAGGACTGGAGCCGGAACTCGTGCTGGTCGCTCCAGAAGGTGGGCAGCGGGGCGAACGGGGTCGACTCGGCTTCGGTGCCGCCGAGATGGGCGGCGAGGACCTTGGCGGCGTGCTTGGCGGTGTCGGTCGGGATGGACCAGTGCTCGACCCGGCGGGGTACGCCGTCGTAGCGGGCGTTGGGGAAGCGGGCGACGTCGCCGACCGCGACGACCTCGGGCCGTCCGCCGATGCGCAGGTGCTCGTCGGTGAGGACACCGTCGGACAGGTCGAGGCCGTTGCCGTCCAGCCACTCGGTGTTGGCGACCGAGCCGACCGACTCCACGACCACGTCGGCCGGGAGCACCGTTCCGTCGCCGAGGACGACTCCGGTGACCCGCTGGTCGCCCTCGAACCCGGCGACTCCGGCTCCGAGCACGAAACGCACTCCGCGCTCCTCGTGCCGCTTGAGCAGCGCGCCGCCCAGCAGATCGCCGAGCGGTCCCGCCATGGGCAGCGGCAGCGGATCGACGACCGTGACCTCCGCCGCGCCGAGGCCGACGGCGGTGGCGGCGACCTCGCAGCCGATGAATCCGGCGCCGACGACGACCACCCGTGCTCCGGGCCGGATCAGCGCGTCGCGCAGGATCTGGGCGTCGGCGAGGGTGCGGACGGTGTGGCGTCCGACGAGCGGGCCGGGGCACCGGAGCCGGCGGGGGCGCATTCCGGTGGCGACGACCAGTCCGTCGTACGAGAGCCGTTCGCCGTCGGCGAGTTCGACGACGCGCTCGTCCAGGCGGGCCGTGACGACCGGCGTCCCGAGCCGCCACTCCACGTCGGCCGCGGCGGCCTTCGGGGTGAAGGCGAGGGACTCGAACGAGGCTTTGCCCGCGAGGACTTCCTTCGAGAGGGGCGGCCTGTTGTAGGGCATGTGCGGCTCGTCGCCGACGACCGTGACGGCGCCGGTCCAGCCCGCCGCGCGCAGTTGTTCGGCGGCCCGCAGGCCGCCCATCGAGGCGCCCGCGACGACTACGCGTCCGGTCATGGCCCTCAGCCCTCGATCCGGATGGCCTGGAGCGGGCACACGTCGGCGGCTTCCTCGACCTCGTCGCGCAGTGCCTCGTCCACATCGGAGACGTAGGCGAGGTGGCCGGCGTCGTCCATCGAGAAGACGTCGGGGGCGGCGAAGACGCACTGGCCGTGGTCCTGGCACTTGATCATGTCGACGACGACCTTCATGGCCGGTCCTCCTGGGGATACGGGCGCCTGAGCAGGGAGAAGGGGGAAGAGAGGGGCCCGACCGGTGTCGGACCGGGCCCCTCGGCCAAAGGGATGCGGAGCCGCATCCCTGACTCGTTTGGCTTCAAACAACATAGGAAGCCGTTCGACCCTGGTCAATACCTGTCCAGGTGGATAAATTCTTGCCGTCACCCCCTTGCGGGGCCAGACCCCGGCTCATACCGTTCGGATTCAAACGACCGACTCGGGGTCCGACCCGGGGGTGTCGTCCGGGGCAGTCCGGACCAGGCCGCAGGGCCCGGTGCGGCGCCTCGCGGACGCGGAGCCTCATCCGCGTACGGGACGTGTGCCCGGGTGAGGTGACAAGGCCGCGAGGGCCGCGCCAGGCCCTGCAGACCCGGGCTGATCCGAACGACATCCCCGGCTCCCCCGCACCCCGGCTCCCGTTCTCTGCACACCACGCGTCCCCGGCGCCTCAGTCCCCGGGGACATCCACCCTTCCGCCAAGGAGACAACGGTGAGCGCATCCGACACCCCAGACATCCGCCGGCACATGGAGCGGCTCGCCGCCGAGGGCGTCGACGTGGTCCGGGTCGTCTATCCCGACCTGATCGGCACCGACCGCGCCCGTGACGTCCTGCTCGACCACCTGCCCTCGGCCTGCGAGCACGGACTGGCCTTCTGCCGCGCCGTCTACCACACCACCCCCCAGGGCGACGTGGTCCCCGTCGCGGGCGGCCTGGACGCCGGCCTGCCCGACGTGTCCGTACGCCCCGACCTGTCCACGGCGGCCGTACTGCCGTGGGAGCCCGGCGTCGCGACCTGCCTCGGCGAGGTCACCGACCCGGCGACCTCCGCCCCCGCCCCCGAATCACCGCGCGACCTGCTGCGCACCGTCCTGGCCCGGTGCGCCGAGCAGGGCCTGCGCCCCGTCGTCGGCCCCGAGCTGGAGTACTTCCTGCTGGAGCCCGCCCCCGAAACCCCCACCGGCTGGCGCCGCGCCCCGGAGACCACCGGCGCCGTCTACACCGCCGGACTGCGCGCCGACCCGGGCAACCACCTGCTCCGCACCCTGCGCGCACTGCGCGACCTGGGCCTCGGCGTCGTCACCGGCAACCACGAGTTCGACGGCGGCCAGTACGAGATCAACCTGACCCATTCCTCGGCCCTGGACGCGGCCGACCGCGCCTTCCGCTTCAAGGCCGCCGTCAAGGAGCTCGCCCGCAAGGAGGGCAACCTCGCCACCTTCATGGCCAAGCCCTTCGGCGACGCCGGCGGCTCCGGTTTCCACCTCCACCTGTCCTGCGAGGACACCGAGGGCCGCAACGCCTTCGACGACCCGTCGGGCGCGTACGGCCTGTCGGCCACGGCCCGCCACGCCATCGCGGGCATCCTCGCCCACGCCCCCGCGCTCGCCGCGCTCGCCAACCCGACCGTGAACTCGTACAAGCGCTTCGGACCCGACACGCTCGCGCCCTGGCTGATCGACTGGGGGCTCGACAACCGCAGCGCCATGGTCCGCATCCCGCCGGAGCGCGGCTCCGGCGCCCGCCTGGAACTGCGGCTCGGCGACGCCAGCGCCAACCCCTACCTGCTGGTCGCCGGAACCATCGCGGCCGCCCTGCTCGGCGTCCAGGCCGGCGAGGAGCCGGAGGCCCCGCTGGAGGGCTACGGCTACGACACCGCCCGCTCCGCCCTGCTGCCCACGAGCCTGTCCGCCGCACTGGACGCCCTGGAGGCGGACACCGCCCTGACCGACATCCTCGGCAAGGACTTCACCACGTCCTTCCTGACCTACAAGCGGGACGAGGTCGAGCGCTTCGGGCGGCACGTCACCGACTGGGAGTTCACCGAGTACGCCTACCACCTCTGATCCCCTCGAAGCCCGACCCAGGAGAACCACCATGACCAGCCCCACCGTTCCCGCCACGCCCACCACCGCGGCCGAACTGCGCGCCGCCCTCGCCGAGCCGCTGCCGCTCGAGGAGGTCGACCTCGCGAACCTCGACAACTTCGCCGACGGCATCAAGCCGTGGCGGATGTTCCACACCCTGCGCCACGAGGACCCGGTGCACTGGCAGCCCGAGGAGGCCCCCAACTCCGGCTTCTGGGCGGTCACCCGGCACGCGGACATCGCGACCGTGGACCGCGACGCGGAGACGTTCACCTCCTCGAAGTTCGTCAACCTCGAAGAGCTCGACGACGACCAGATCAAGAAGCGGGCGTCCATCCTGGAGCTCGACGGCGTCCGCCACCGCGCGATGCGCAGCGTCATCCAGCGCCAGTTCGGCGCGAGCGTCATCAACAGCTACAGCGACTTCCTGCGCGGGCTGACGGCGCAGACCCTGGACGCGGCCCTGGCCAAGGGCACCTTCGACTTCGTCGCCGACGTCTCCGCCGACTTCCCCATCAACGTGCTCGCCCGCCTGCTCGACGTGCCGCCGGAGGACAACCAGCAGCTCATCGACTGGGGCAACCGCATCATCGGCAACACCGACCCCGACTACGCGGACGTGCTCCTGCACAGCGCGGAGAGCGACAAGTACCGCGACCTGCCGTTCCGTTCGCCCGCCTCCCTCGAAGTCTTCGAGTACGGGCGCGAGCTGGCCCGCCAGCGCCGCGGCGGCAACGGCACGGACCTGGTCTCCAAGCTGGTCAACACCGTTCCGCGCGACGGGATCCCGCTGTCCGCGCAGGACTTCGACAACTACTTCCTGCTGCTGGTCGTCGCCGGCAACGAGACCACCCGCCACACCATCTCGCACTCGATGCTGGCGCTCCTCCAGCACCCCGAGCAGCTCGCCCGCCTCAAGGACGACCCGTCCCTGATCCCGGGCGCGGTCGAGGAGTTCCTGCGCTGGGCCTCCCCCGTCTACCACTTCCGCCGCACCGCCACCCGCGACGTCGAGCTCGGCGGCAAGCAGGTCAAGGAGGGCGACAAGGTGGTCATGTGGTTCGCCTCCGGCAACCGTGACGAGGAGGTCTTCGGCAACCCGTACGACTTCGACGTCACGCGCACCAACAACGACCACATCACCTTCGGCAAGGGCAGCCCCCACCTGTGCCTGGGCAACCTGCTCGCCCGCACCGAGATCCGCATCATGTTCGAGGAGCTGATCCCGAGGATCGCCGACATCAGGCTGGCCGGCGACGCGCCCCGCGTCCTGTCCAACTTCGTCAACGGCATCAAGAAGCTGCCGGTCGAGGTCACACTGGCCTGACCAGGGTGCCGCGCGGACCGCGTTCCGCGCCACGCGACACGGCTGTCCCCCCGTCCGGCCGGACGGGGGGACAGCCGCACGAACGTCTCGTGCCGGTCCTACTTCACGTCGACGTAGTCACCCGTGGCCGCCTTGGCGCCGGTGGTCGTGGTGCCGGCGAAGTTCCAGCGCCAGTAGCCGTCGGTGGAGGCGGTGACCGTGGTCTTCAGGGTGCCGGTGCTGCTGGTCTTCACCGTCTTGACGGTGGTGTAGGTGCTGGAGCCCTTCTTGCGGAACTGGAGCTTGACCGACTGCCCGGTGTAGCCGTGGTACTTGTAGTCGTCCCAGCTCGCGCGCTTGAGCGTGCCCGTGACGGTGATGGTCCTGCCCTTGGTCACCGGCTCCGGCGACGCGTTCACCGTCAGCGTGCTCGCGCGCTTGAGGTGGAAGCTGTCGATGCGGTCGTCCCAGCGGTAGTCGTCGTCGAGGGCGTCCACCCAGGAACCCACGTACCAGGTGCCCGCCTGGTCGTTGTACAGGTCGACCCGGGGATCGAAGGTGAACGAGTGCGTGCACTCGCTGTCGGTCTCGCAGATGGTCTCGTCGCTCGCGTAGCCGGCGCCGGGACCCTCCAGAGTGGTGTCCGCCGACAGCAGACCCCAGTCGTCGTAGGCGTGGATCGTGACGTCGAAGGTCTTCGCGGCGGTGGTGCCGATGACGACGTCCGAGCCGTGGTTGACGGTGACACCGAGGATCTCGGTGTCACCGTAGCCGCCGTCGGCGTGAGCCGCCGGTGCCACGAGGCCGACGACCCCGAACGCGGCGGCGACAGACAGCGCTACGCGCTTGCCCATGTGGTGTTTCTCCTTCAGTCGGGCCGCGCGCGCCAGGGGCGTCGCGGCCTCGTCTCGCAGGCGACCGTGACAGCACGGACCCGCCTCGGCAGCCGTTTCGCGCCGCGGCGGGATCCGCGCCCGGTCATGTGGTGAGCTGCGAGTTTCGCAGAAGGAAAGCACTCCGTGCAGCACTCGTGACGATCTCGTGACGATTGTGAAAACATGCAGCTCGGAGGAGCGAAAACGTCGTCAGTGGTCCGTTTCCAGATGGAGTTTGAGCAGGTCCACTCCGTAGTCGTTGCCGTTGGGCGTGCGGATGATGGTGTGGATGTGCTGCTGGGTCGGGGTGCCCTGGGGACCGCCCGGTCCACCGGGTCCCGCGCTCGCGGACGCGGAGGCCGAGGCGGGCTCGGAGGCGGAGGGGGAGGCCGAGGTGCCGCCGCCACTCTCGTGGTACCCGAGCGGGGACTCGGCGTCGTACTCGATCAGTACGACGGGACTGTGGACGCGGTAGTAGAACGCCGAGTCGTCGTCGTGTTCGCCGATCCAGTGGAAGTACGTGTCGTCGAGATGCCTCTCGATCTCGCGCAGCCGTACCCGCGCGTGCCCTTCGTCCTGGTAGCCGACGTACACCCCGGCCAGATCGAGCAGCAGCCTCCGCTGGCGGCGGTTCAGGGACGAGCCCTTGACCCCGGCGTACGGGACGACCGCGTTGTCCTGGCCGGCGCCCGCGATGAGGTCGGTGCCGGACTTCTCGTTCGCGGACAGCGCCCGGGCGAGCTGTGCGTCGTCCAGGGAGCGGAGGAGCTCGAGGCCCGCGAGGGTCTCCTCCCGGAACAGGTGGTAGTCCTTCCCCTCGTACGTGACCTTCGTCGGCTCGGAGCCCATGAACGTCGGGGTCATCACGACCTGGTCGCCCAGGACGAAGTAGTTGATGACGAGGTGGTGTCCCTCGAACTGGAATCCCCAGGCCCCGGTCGCCGACGGGGTGCCCATGACGGTGAACCAGTAGGCGTCCTCGTTGAGCGCCTTGGAGGTGTCGCCCTCGTACTCCCCGAGGAACTGGTTGAGCTTGCGGATGTCGTTGGCCTGGCGGAGACCGCGGGCCGACAGTGCCGCCCTGAGCAGCCTCGTGCCGAGCGCGTACTGCTTCTCGGTCAGATCGCGCAGGGCGACCCCGTCACGGTCGTCGGAGTCGACGTTGGTCCAGTCGAGCCATTGGTCGGAGTCGACGTCGAAGAGGGTGGCCGCCTTCTGCTCGTCCGTGAGCGAGGCGACGAAGGCCTGGGCCGCGCGGACCACCGGGACGGTGGAGACACCGGTGGAGTGGACGGCGTACAGATCACCGAGGACGGTGCCGTCCGTGGTGACGCCGACGAAGTCGTCGTACGCGATCGTCCGGCCGAAGCCGCCGCCGGGCGGCGGGCCCGACGGGGACGCGCTCGCCGTGGCGTCCGCGGAGCCCGCCTCCTCGGCGCCGGCCGAGGAGGCGGCCCAGCCGCCCATGACCGCGACGGCGGAGACGCCGCCCGTGAGCAGGGCCTTGTTCATGAACCACCGGCGGGAACGGTGGGCGGCCCGGGTACGCGGCTTGTGTCCGTGATTTTCGTTGACCATAACCCTGACGATTTCGTCAACACTTCGGGATACCGTGTCAGCGGCCTGTGCGTGCCATAGGAATCCGGGGCGGCCCTGTGCGGGCGCGAGGGGAAATACCCTGCCGCTCAACGGAGTTGACCTTGCCATGACTCAAGGACCAGCACCCCGCCCCCTGTCGGACGAGGCCCTGTCGGCCCTGCTCGGCGAGCAGCGGTTCGGCACCCTCGCCACGGTCAGGCAGAGCGGCCACCCCCACCTGACCACCATGCTCTACGACTGGGATCCCACCGCCCGCGTCATACGGATGTCCACCACGGCCGACCGCGTCAAGGCCAAGCACCTGAAGCACGACCCGCACGCCGCCCTGCACGTGCAGGGCAGCGACGTCTGGTCGTTCGCCGTCGCCGAGGGCACGGCCGAGGCCTCCGGACCGACGACGGTTCCCGGCGACGCCGTCGGACGGGAACTGCTCGAGATGATCCCCGCGGCGGCGCGGCCCGCGGACGAGGAGGCGTTCCTCGAGGAACTCGTCGCCGAGCGCAGGATCGTCATCCGGTTGCGGGTGGAGCGGTTGTACGGGACGGCCCTGGACATCGAGAACTAGTGCCATGACCACGGACATCCATGGCAGGGCGGCCACCGTGCCATGGGCCGGTCCGGGCGCACGGCGTCGGGCGGAGCATCTGCGAGCTCCGTCTCAGCCGCCGAGCTCGACCGCACGGCGCAGGTCGGCGGCGTAGGCCTCGGGCTGTTCCCAGGGCGCGAAGTGGCCGCCGGCACGGTGCTCCACATAGTCGCGGACGTTCAGGAACGCCTCGGCGTAGCTTCGCGGCTCCGGTTTGATGTCGCGCGGGAACACGGAGAGCACGGTCGGGGTGTCGATCCGGTCGGGGAGGGCGGCCGGTTCGGCATAGGTGGTGAACGAGGTGCCGATCGTGCCGGTGACCCAGTAGGCGGTGACCCAGGTGAGAAGTTCGTCCGGAGTGAAGGCCGACTCGTCGGACCAGGACTCCAGTTTCTCGATGATCCAGGCCGCGAGGCCGGCGGGTGAGTCGCCGAGTGCGACGGCGAGCGTGTTCGGCCGCGTCGACTGCTCCGCGATGTACCCGCCCTCGGTCCGGAACCACTGCGCCGACCGGCGGAGGTAGGCCGCCGCGTCGGGCGCGAGCTTCGCCGGGTCCGCCGTGAGCGCACGCTGCGGGGCGACGTTCGTGAGGTGCAGGGCGGCCACCCGGTCCGGGTGTTCGGCGGCGAGGAGTTCCGCGACGGTACCGCCCACGTCGCCGCCGGACACCGTGTACCGCGGGTGACCGAGTTCGTCCAGGGCGTCCGCGACGATCCCGGCGATCCGGTTGACCGACATACCGGGAGTGGTGAGCGGGGTCGCGAACGGGAAGCCCGGCAGCGCGGGAACCACCACATGCACGTCCGTGAGCAGAGGCAGGACACGCTCGAACCGCAGCACCGAGTCCGGCCAGCCGTGCAGCAGCACGACGACCGGAGCGCCGGGACTCGCGGACCGCTGGTGGATCACACGCAGGTCGATGTCGCCCGCCCGCACCGTCACCCAGGGGAACTCGCCTATGCGGCGCTCGTGCACGCCCCAGTCGTACCCGTTCGTCCAGCGTTCGAGCAGTTCGTCGAGGTGGGCGCCACCGATGCCGCGCGTCCCGTCCTCGCTCCACGGGGTCGCGACACGCCGCGTCCGCCGGAGTCGTTCCCGCGTCTCGTCATCCATGTGTATCAGCGTACATATGATGTGTATGCTCGTACACATGACTTCGCGCAACGCGGCTGCCACGAGACAGCGGATCCTGGAACACGCGCGACGCCAGTTCGCCCAGCACGGGTACGCGGCGATCACGGTCAAAGGCGTGGCCGACGCGGCCGGGGTGTCGCCCAACCTCATCACGCGCTATTTCGGCGGCAAGGACGGCCTTTTCCTGGCGGCGACCCAGGTGGAGATCCCGGTCTCCACCTCCTTCGACGGCGACCGTTCCACGCTGGGTCCGCGCCTCGCGGCGAGCATCGTCCAGCGCTGGTTCGGCGCACCCGGAGAGGATCCGCTGCTCGTGCTGCAGCGCGCCTCCGGCGAACGCCCGGAGGCGGCGGAGGCGCTGGCCGCCTTCCTCGACGCGCACTCGCTGGAACCGCTGCACCGCTACCTGCGCGACAGCGGCCTGGACGACGCGGACGCCCGCAGTCGGGCCGCGGCGATCGACGCCTTCGTGCTCGGCGTCTCGACCCGCCGCCGGGTCCTGCGTTCCGAACTCGGCGACCCCGCCGATCTCCAGGCCTGGCTGAGCACCACCATCCAACGCCTCGCCGACGGGTGACGCACGACAGCGAGAAGTGCCGGGACTCCGCTTCCGGTCAGCACCTGCGGCGCGGTCACACGCGTCAGAGGCCGTTCACCCCTACCGGCCGCCGGCGGGCAGGGGCGTCCGGAATCCCCTCCGGGAAAACCGTCTCCCGGGCCAAGAAGGCGAGTTGGGCCCGCTTCTCGGGGAGGTACACGTCGGGCAGGTCGACCTCCGGCAGCACGACCACCGGGCCCGGGGTGAATCCCTGACGACGGAAGCGGGCGATGGCCTTCTCGTTGCGTACGTCGGGATCGACCACGACGCGCTCGCGGTCCAGGCCCAGCAGGACGTACGACGCCACCGCGCTCAGCAGGGCGGTGGTCCAGCCGGGACGCCCACCACCCGGCCCGACCGGCGCGAGCAGCAGGTGGACTCCGATGTCACCGGGTTCGACCGGGTAGCACTCACCGACGCGGTCGGCCGTCGGCTCGTACGTCTGCAGCAGCGCGACCGGCTCACCGTCCTTCACGAGAAGGTGTGCGTGGTGGGTGTCGAGCGTCTCCATGTGGGCGTACGTAGAGGCGACTTGATCCACGGTCAGGTCTCTCATGCCCCAGAAGGCGGCCCGGTCCGCGTTCACCCAGCCGTGGACCACCGGAGCGTCGAGCCCGGCGTCCAGGGGCAGGACGCGGACGGTGCCGTATCCCTCGACGAGCTGCTCGTGCAGGGCCGTGCGCGTGGCGTATGTGTCGGACATCGGTCTCCCTCGTTCGGCCGGTCGCGTGCGCGCCCCGGCGGCTTCCTGTGACCCTCCTGTGCGCCACCCGGTCATATTAGGTTAGGCTCGCCTAACTATTTACCGAGATGCGGTCGTACCGAAGGGCGAAGAGGTCATGGGGCAGGCGCAAGGGCGGGGTTGGGAAGGCGCGGTTCTCAAACTCCTGCGCGCGAAGGACTACGTGTTCACCATGACGGGTTCGGAGGACGTCACCGCGGAGTACCGACGGGTGCGCTTCACCGACGGCGGCATGCTGGCGGTGACCGGCGTCCACCCCACGATGTGGGTGCGGCTGTGGTTCGACAACGCGGGCAAGCCCCACCAGCGGGCGTACACCCTGGTCGACCCCGATCCGGCGGCCGGTACCTTCAGCCTGGAGTTCGCCCTGCACGAGGGACGCGCGAGCGACTGGGCCAGGGCGGCGAAGCCAGGCGACACCATCGAGGCGACGGTCCAGGGAACGGGCTTCGAACACCCCGCACCCGAACCCTCGCACGTCATCGCCGTGGCCGACGCCGCTTCCCTGCCCGCCCTCAACTCCCTGCTCACCGCGCTGGGCCCGATCCCCGCGACGATCTGGTTCGAGGGCAGCCTGGAGGGCCTGCCCTGCCGGACCGCCGCGCATCACGACGTACGGCAGGTGGCGCGCCGGGACGCCGGACGCCATCTGGTCGACGAGGTGAAGGCGGGCCTGCCCGAACTGCTGAAGGACTGCCCCCAGCCCTACGTGTGGATCGCGTGCGACACGGCGACCACGCGCGCGCTGTCGGCGCACGTCCGCAAGGAGCTGTCGGTCCCGAAGCAGCGGGTCAACGCGCTCGGGTACTGGCGGGCGGACTGAGCGCACCCGCGTGACCGGGCGGAGGGGGCCGGGCACGGCAGCCGAACCCGCCGCCCCGGAGCGCCCGGCCTCGGCCGACCGTGCCGTGGGCGGGCCGTCCGGCACCTGACCGTGCCGCGGCCGACCCACGCGCCCGTACCGCGGTCCCTGCCGCCCCGCTCCCGGTACCGCCCGTTCGGCGGCGCTGAAAGCGGGGCGCGCCAGGAACCCATTCACCATGCAGTCCCTCACGCCGTACGCCGTCGCCGCCCGCCGAGCCGCATCCGCATCCGCATCCGCATCCGCATCCGCATCCGCATCCGCAGCAGCCGTCGCCCCGCCCGCGGCCGCGAAGCCCGAGCGGCCTGCCGGACCTCCCGCGCCTCCAACACCTCCCGGCGACGGCCTGGAAGCCCGTCTGGCCGCGGTCAAAGAGGAGATGGACGCCCGTCTCGCGCTGGCGGCCGTCGCCTACGAGGTCAACACGGCGCACATCGAGACGCCTCCGGTCGACTGGACCCGGATCGGCGCTCCACCGGCTCCCGCCGTGCTGCCCCTCACCACTCCCCCGGGTCCCGACCCGGACACCACACCCGTCGCGGCACTCCTGCACCGGGCATCGCTGCGGCTGCGGACGGACGGCTGGTGCGCGGGGACGCTGACGGACGAATACGGCTCCCTGTGTTCACAGGGCGCGATCCGCAAGGAGTCGGGCGGCGACCGGAACCTCGAAGTACAGGCCATGGCGGTACTGCTGGAAGCGATCCGCAGACGGTTCGGCCCCCACGTGGAATCCGTACCGTCCTTCAACGACTCCTGGGCCGACGGCCGGGAGCCGACCCGCATGCTGGAACAGGCCTCCGTCCTGGCCGACGCGCGCGGCGTCTGAATCCGCGGCCCGGCCCGGCGACCGGCCCGGTGACCGGCCTCGCGGCCATCGTCAGGCGGGGCCGAGGACGGTACGGAACGTCACCGACACCCGTCGGCCGCGAGGGACCCTGCCCCCGCCCTCCGGGTCGCTCTTGCGGGCGGCGATGCCGTGGCGCCAGTCGTACCGGGCCGGCCCCGTCATCACGCACAGGCTGCCGGGAGCCAGACGCACGGAGACTTTCCTCCCCTCCTCGGGGTGGGTGAAGTCCATGACGCAGCCGGAGCCGAGGGATATCGCGGCGACGACCGGTCCGAAACAGGGCACGCAGTCGACGTGAGCGCTGATGCCCTGGCCCGGCTGGTACTCGTTGACGATGACCTGGTCCGCCCGCTGGTCCATGATCCCTTCCCGGGCCAGCCGCGCGGCCTGCTGGAGCGCCCACGACGGCAGGGGCGGTGCGGCGGCCGCCGCCCGAGGGGCCGCCACGGAGCGCCGACCGTAGTCGTACCGGTGGCCGTAGTGCTGGACCCGTCGCCTGAGCTCCGTCGACCACGCCTCGTTCTCGATCGACGCGAGCATCTCCCGGCACGCGTCGGGACCGAGCCAGCCGTCGATGTGGCGCAATCCCGGAACGGGCACGGAAGCCGCCTCGTCCCCCGCGTCGAAGGACAGCTGTCCAAGGCCCTCAGTCATGCCCGAAGGGTAGCCAGCCCCACTGACAGGCCACCGTTCGAACGGCCGAGGGACGGGTGCCGGGCCGGGGCCGGGGCGGAGCCGGAAGCAGCGGTCTCACCGGAACGCGTCGACGTACCGCCGGGCCCAGTCGGCGAACGTCCGGGGCGCGCGGCCGAGGACCCGCTCGGCATCGGGGCTGACGCGCCGCTCGGCGGGGGTGGGGTCGCCGAGGATGGCCAGCGTGGTCTCGACCACGGGCTCGGGCATGAACCGCAGCATCTGCGCGCGGGCCTCGTCGCGGGTCTGCTCGATGAACCGGACGGGTTCACCGAGTGCGTCGGCGATCGCTTCGGCCCGCTGCCGGGGCGTGTTGAGCGCGGGTCCGGTCAACTCGTAGAACTGCCCGGCGTGGCCGTCCTCCCGCAGGGTCACGGCGGCGACCTCGGCGATGTCGTCCGGGTCGATCGTCGGCAGGCCGATGTCGGCGAACGGCGCGGCGACGGTCCTTCGGGCGCGGACCGACTCGGCCCAGGCGTACGCGTTGGAGTCGAAGCCTCCGGGTCGCAGGATCGTCCAGGTCATGCCCGACTGGCGGACGGCGTCCTCGATGGAGCGCGCCGTGTCCCCGTGCGACACCGACTCGGGCCGGGTCGCGACTCCTTGGGAGGACAACAGGACGACTCGTCCGACACCGCCGGCCTTGGCGACGTCGAGGATGTCCCGTGGGCTCAACAAGTGCGCGCCGGGGCCTCCGTTCTGCAGGAACAGCGCGTCGGCTCCGTCGAACACGGGCCGAAGGCTCTCGGGATCGGCCAGGTCCGCCCGTGTGTGCGCGACCCCTTCCGGCACATCCGTGCCCGAGATCCTCCGGGAGGTGGCGGTCACCCGCACCCCTGCCGCCGCGAGGACCCGGACGAGCGACCGGCCGACGTTGCCGGTTGCCCCCGTCACTACGAACATGAACAACTCCCGTGTCGATTCAGCATGGTTGACCCACCCGAAGCGGGGGGGGGACCGCCGCGGACGACTGCTCTCCGGGCGACACGGGGACGCTAACAGCGTCGATATAGTAGGTACCTAGAGGAAAGTGACTATCCCGAGGGGTGCGCATGGCCGGCGACACCGACTGGACGGCCGCTGCGACCGACCCCCAACTCGCCTGTCCGACCAGCGGAGTCGTGGACATCGTGTTCAGCCGGTGGACCACCCCGATCCTGTGGACCCTCAACACGCACGGCCGGCTCCGCTTCGTCGAGCTGGAACGACTGATCGGCACGATCACGCCGAAGGTGCTGACCCAGCGGCTGAGGCAGCTGGAGCGCGACGGCATGGTCGTCCGCACGTACCACCCGGAAGTCCCCCCTCGGGTCGAGTACGAGATCAGCGAGCTCGGCCGCAGCCTGGCCCCCCTCTTCGCGCACCTCGCCGAATGGGCCGCCGCCAACCTGGACAAGGTCGAACGGGCCCGGCAGGACTACGACACCGACCCGTCCCGGTAGCGGGCCGGCGAGAGGTGTCGATCCTCGGCGAGACCCAAGCCGCATCTTGGACACATGGAGCGTTTTCCCAGGATTGACCGGGGTTCCGGGGTGCCGGAGGATCGTCGGCGGGCACGGACGGCCATCCGTACGGTGCCTTCGCACGACGCTTCCGTACGACGCTTTCGTGCAACTCCGTGCCGGCGAAGGCCCCGTGCGGGCACCCACCGGACCGTCACCGAAGGGACACGGACGCCATGCCCGCCTTCCCCGCCGCGACCGATCAGGCGGTCGCCCTGCTGCGTCGGCTCGGCGCCGAGGACATCGCCCACCCCGGTGGCACCCTCCTGTCCCACCTCCAGCGCACACGGACACGGCTCGCGGCCTGGAACGCCCGTCCCGCTCTCCAACTCGCCGGCCTGTGCCACGCGTTCTACGGCACGGACGGCTTCGCCACCGCGTTGCTCCCACTGGACCGCCGCGACGATCTCGCGGCGGTGATCGGCGTCGAGGCGGAGGCCGTCGTGTACCTGTACGCCTCATGCGACCGGAAGGCCACCTACCCGGCACTCGGCCGGGCCGACGCCGCCCTCCACGACAGGTTCACCGGCCGGTCCGGCGTTTTTGAACCGCAGGCGCGCCGGGACTTCGCCGAACTGTCGGCCGCCAACGAGTTGGATCTCGCCGACATCGACCCCGCGTTCCGCGACAAGTGGGGACCTGAACTGCTCGCCCTGTTCGCCAGGCTCCAGGACTCGCTGAGCCCCGACGCCTGGCTCGCGTGCCGCACGGAGCTCACTCTGCCCGGCGGTCAGCCCTGATCCGCGCGGACCGCCGGGCAGGGTGGTCAACGGTATGCGGCGAGGAAAACCCTGACGCCGGCCGCCGCGTAGTGGTCGAGGTCGGCCTCGCTGTGCCGGGGCGAGCCGGTGAACATCGCCTCGTTCACCGGGATCCACAGCAGGAGGCCCGCGAAGTGGTTCGCGGCCAGGAGCGGATCGTCCATGTGGAGCAACCCCTGGTCGGCCAGTCTCCGGAAGGTGGCCGCCAGGGTGGCGAGGACCCGCTCGAAGCCCCGTTCGTACCAGGCGGTGCCCAGGTCGGGGAACGCTTCCGCGTTGGCGATGACGAGACGGCGCAACTGGAGGACCTGGGGCTGGGTGAGGGCACCCAGGAAACGGCGGGCGAGCAGGTTGAGGTTCTCGGTCAGGGACGCGGCGTCAGCCGGGATGTCGGCGACCATGTCGATCATCGCATCCACCCGGTCCGTGGTCGCCAACACCATCTCCGTGAACAGCTTCTCCTTGTCGGCGAAATGCTTGTACACGGTCTGCTTGGAGACCGCGGCCACCTTGGCGATGTCGTCCATGCTGGTGCCGGAGTAGCCCTTTTCCATGAACACCCGGGTCGCGGCCTCCATGATCGCCTGGTGCTTGCGGGCCGACCGGCCTTGCGGACCTTGCGCGTTGGCCTCCATGCCACCTCCCTCGACAAGTACTGGACAGTCTAGTTCTGTCATGGCTACCGTAACCCCCAGGACGCAGCAAGTACTACACCGTCTAGTTCTGAAGCTGAGGGAAACGCACCGGCGACACCGTCGCGACCGGCCGCAGGCGTCGCCCACCTGATGCGGGCACGGGCAGTTCCCGCACATGACCGACCGCCCGGCACCACCGACTGGAGATCATGATGACCGCACCGGCAAAGGGACCCGCGAGCTACTTCCCGTCGATCGAGAAGAAGTACGGCCGCCCGATCGCCGACTGGAAGGAACTGATCCGCGCCTCGCCCCTGACCAAGCACATGGAGCTCGTCGCCTGGCTCAAGGCCGAACACGGACTCGGCCACGGACACGCCAACGCACTCGTCGCCCATACCCTCGCGGAGGAAAGCGGCAAGTGACGCGGGCGGCCGTGCCGCTTCCCGGGCACCGCCCACGGCGACACCGCGCACGCGGAGAACTCCGCGGGCGGTGCCGCCGTGACCGTCGACCTGCCCTGCTGACGTCCCGCCCTGCCGACCACCCGGCTTGCCGGACAACGGCCGGAACGGCGGAGAGGGCGAGTGTCGCATCCTCCCTACGACGCCGAAGTCCCCCCAAGTTCGCGCCGCTTGGCGACCAGCGCCATCGTCAGCACCTTGTCCCGGAACGGGTTCGCGGGACTCAGGGCCGTCGCCACCGCCACCGCCTCGTCCAGCAGGGCCATCCGCTGCTCGGGCAGGTCCCGCACCAGAGGCGAGGTGCTCGCCTCCACCAGGACGTACGCCAGTTTCGACCCGTACGCCTCCGGATCGACCCGCGTCAGGGTCCGGTAGATCCACAGCCCTTCGACGCCACGCACCACCCGCCGGTTGGTGCTCAGCAGCATGACCCTCGCCCGCATGACGATGTCCTGATCCATCGGTCCATCCCCCTTCGTTCCGCCACTCCCGGTCCGCCCCGTCACACGACGAGGCAGCACGACGAACGCACCGGCAGCCCGATACGGGTGCCGGCACGCATGCCGGTGAGTGGATGACGACGAGTCTGCGGGCGGGACAGTGCCCGTGCCAAGACCGAACGGACGTGCGCTCCGTCCTACCGCGAACGCCTCCGAGCAGGCATGATGGACCTGACACTCTCCCAGGACTCTTACTGTGAAGCGGACTTCGTCGCCACCGCGGCCGTGACCACGTGGGTGGAGGGGACTCGGATCGGCCTCCGTGCTGTCCGAGAACGACCCGCCGACATCGACGTACGACAGGGCTCGCCGTACGCTTGCCGACTTCCGAGTGCACTCCGGGGGGATCTCGTGTACCGCTTCGTCCGCCATGCCGGCAAAGCTCTGACTGCCGTCGTGCTGCTCACCGGCACGGCAACGGCCTGTTCCGGCTCGCCCGCGACACCGAAGGCGCCGCAGTCCCGGAAGGCGACGGGCTCCGCCGCCGCGCCCACGGCGCAGCCGGCATCCCGGTCCGGCCAGGAGCGGCTGGACGAGAAGGCCCGCGACCTGCTCGACAGGACGGACCCCTGGGCCTCGGACGACGAAGGCCTGGTCTCGTCCGGCTCCCTCGCGATACCCGGACAGAACGTGGACGACACCGTCGAGTCCGGCACCGCCCTGCGGGTGGAGGTGGCATGCGCGGGAGAGGGCACGGTCACCTTCACGGCCGTCTCGGGCACCGCCAGGAAAGCCGAGCGCGTCGACTGCGCGCGGACGATGACGAACCGGTTCGACTTCACCACGGCCGAACCGAGTCTCACGATCCAGGCGGACTCCTCCGAGGCGGAAAGGGTGGGTACCGCCTACGTGGTGCGTCACATCACCTGACCGTACGGGCGCGTCGCGAACGCGCACTCGCCACCGAGGAAAGGCGCACGCCCGGGTCGGACCCCCACAAGGAACGTCAGTCCGCCCTGCTGCTGCGCGACGACGAGGACGGAGCGCCGCCGAACCGGACCACGGTGGATCTCGACGGAGGAACCGCGGTCGTCCGGATACCGGGCGCCGCCCGGCGGCAGACCTCGAGACTCCTGCCTCGGAGCGTATGCCGGCCGGCGCCGCGGGCGAGGTGCTCGACCGGCGGACGGGGTTCTCGACCGGCGGGCGGGACGTTCCCCCCGCTCGGCGGCAGCGCGTCGCCGCAGGGCACGTGCATAGGATCGCCCGCATGGCACTGCGACCTGTTCACGTGATCGTCAAGGCTCTCGACAGCTCGGCGGTCGGCCGGTTCTGGGCGGAGGCGCTGGGCTGGACCGCCTACAGTCCCGGCGTGGGCACCTACGTCGGGCCTTCCGGTGGCCTCATCTGGCCGCACCCGGTCGCCGTGGGCATCGACGTCGTTCCGGTGCCGGAGCCCGGAACGACGACGAAGAACCGGGTGCACCTCGATCTCGCCACCACTTCCGCGGCGCATCAGGCGGAGCTGGTCGAGCGTGTGAGGGCTCTCGGCGCGACGCCCGTCGACGTGGGCCAGGGCGAGGTGCCGTGGACCGTCCTCGCCGACCCGGAAGGCAACGAGTTCTGCGTGCTGGAACCCCGGGAGGTCTACCGGGACACCGGGCCGATCGCCGCGGTGGTGGTCGACTGCGCGGACCCGCGGGCCATGGCCCGGTTCTGGGGTGAGGCGACGGACTGGACCCTGCACGAGGTGGCCGACGATCACGCGACGCTGCGCTCGGCCGACGGCGTCGGTCCCTACCTCGAGTTCCTCCGCACGCCCGACGTGAAGACCGTGCCGGACCGCGTCCACCTCGACCTGCTGCCGTACCCCGGTGACGACAGGGAGGCGGAGGTGGCCCGGCTGCGGGCCCTGGGCGCCGCCGACCTCGACGTCGGCCAGGGTGACGTGCCGTGGACGTGCCTGACCGATCCGGAGGGCCACGAGTTCTGCGTCCTGGCCCCGCACTGACACGACGCGGCGCCCCGCCGAAAGACGCCACCCGGGCCCTGCGACGCGGGCCCCACCTCCTCGCGGCGGCCGGTGAGCGTCTCGCGTCCGGGTGGGGGTGCCGCGGTCCTCGTCATGCGGCACGGGTCGTCGTGTTCGCCGTTTCCGAGCGGAAGCCGTGGCCGACCTCCGGTGCCAGGCCGTGGTAGTGGCGGAAGTTGTAGATGAGCGGGCTCCAGAGAGCGGGGTCGATGTGGTGCGTGCCCGGCACGACGACGCGTTCGTCGGCGTGTACGCGCAGTACGTCGCACTCGACACTGAAGAAGAGCCCTGCTCCGCCCGGTGTCAGTGCACGGGCCCGTGCCTCCAACTGCAGGGCGCACTCGGCGACCCGTGGCGGCTTCACGATGTGGGAACCGGCCGGGGTGAACCCGGACGCGGCGAACTTGTCGGGCTCGTACCGGTACACCGCGCGCTTGCTCTCGGGCACCGGGTCGGCCCCGGTGAGCGGTGCCAGGCGCTCCACCTGCTCCCACAGCTCCGGCGAGGCCACGTTGACCACCAGCTCGGAGCGCGCCGCGAGGTTGCGCGCGGTCCGGCTCTCACGGCCCAGGCCCAGGACGATGTGCTGCCCCAGCGCCCAGACGGAGGAGATCGGGGCGAGGTTGAACGTGCCGTCGTCGTTCTCGGTGGTCAGCAGGACCACGGGCGTACCGAAGTGGAGGATGCTCGGCCGGACCACTCGGTGGGTGTCAGTCGTCATGCCTCAAGACGTTAGGGGCGGGACGTTTCGATGGGCGTCGAAGTGTCGGCCGACGACAATGGTGCTGTGATCAGCCCCGACACGTACGCCGAAGAACCGGACCTCGCCGCCCTGGGGGCGTTGCCGGCCGACCGCACCCGCGCCGCTTTCTGCCTCGCGCTGCTCGACGGCCGCGCGTGGACGGCGACGGAACTGGCACAGCTCGCGGGGATCGCACCGTCCACGGTCACCAGCCACCTGAACCGGCTGGTGACCGGCGGCCTGCCGGCCGAGGAGCGCAAGGGCCGGCACCGCCATGTGCGCCTGGCGGACCCCGCCGTCGCCGAGATGATCGAAGCCCTCGCCGCCCGGGCACCGCGGCGACCCGTTCCGGTCCGCTCGCTCGTCGCTGCCCGCCGGCACTGTGCCATGGCCTTCGCCCGCATCTGCTACGACCATCTCGGCGGCTCCTTGTCCGTGGCGATCACCGACGCGATGACCGAACGGGGATTCCTGGACTGGGAGTCCGGCCCGTCCCTCACTCCCTCGGGCGCCGCGTGGCTCACGGACACGGGCATCACCCAGGACACGGAACCACACGTACGCACGTGCCTGGACTGGACGGAGCGGCGCTTGCACCTGGCGGGCGCGGTCGCCGCGGCCCTGTTCCACCACGCGGTTCAGGAGTCCTGGCTCGTGCCGGCCGAAGGCTCCCGCGTCGTGCGGCTGACGGACCAGGGGCGCGACGCCTTCCGACGTCACCTGAGCCTGACCGACGAGGCGCTCACGGCTCGCTGACCGTTCTTCATGTCCGACGACCACCCGTCCGGCGATCGTCTCCGGGACGTCGTCCGGAGCATGAGGAACAAGCTCAGGGCCTGTCACGAGAACCGCGCGATCCCGCGCCGACGCGGGATCGCGGAATCATCCTCATCGGTCACCTTGATCAGTCACCTCGATCGGTCACCTTGTAGCCGGGGACGGAAGGCCAGCGAACCGTCAGGACCACGGACTCCTCCTCCGCGAACCAGGAGTGATCGACGCCCTGACCCCACACGACGTAGTCCCCCTGCTCGGCCAGGAGAACACTGCGCCCGGGCAGTTCCACTCGGAAGCGCCCGCTGACGAGGACCAACAGGGCGGTACGCTCTTCGCCGGTGACCCACTGGGCCCGCTCGTCGCCCCGCGGGTGGACGCCCCACTTGATCTCCACGTCCTCGCTGTGACGGGGATCCGAGGCGTCCTTGAAATGTCCCAGCAGCCATCCCCGGTCCAGCGCCGCGTCCTTGCCGGCATTGCCCACGTACACGTTGTCGGTCATGGCTCCGGAAGGTAGCAGCCGGTGGCATCGGCACTCACAGCAGCAGTTGTCACCGCTCTCGCGGCAGACCTGGACGGGATCGGGCCGCGGTCCGGTCCCTTCGTGGCGGAAGCCGGGTGTGGGAGCCGCGGCGGTCGCCACGGCTCCCACACCCCGCGATCAGGCCGGACACCGCCCTCACCGGCTCCTCACCAGCTGTGCGCGACGTCGATCACCAGGCGGCCGGACAGCTGGGTCACCCGGAACGGCAGGCGGGCCCGCACCCCGAGTCCCACCTGGGTGACCCCCTCGAAGCTGGCTCCGAACTTCGCGTCCCTGAAGGTCCGGTAGCCGGTCAGGTCGACGCCCGGAAGGGGCTGGCCGCCCCGGCCGGGGTAGGTCGCGGTGTTGGTCTCCGGGTCGTAGGAGGGGGCGGACACCAGGATCTCGATGATCGCCCCGCCGGAGACCGGTATGCGGATGCCGGACGGGTCCTGGATGAAGGCGTCGACGTAGTGCGCGGTGTACCCGATCCCCGTGGTGCCCGCGGTGGGCACGTCGAAGACCATGCGGTCGTAGCAATCGTGCCGTCCGGTCCTGATGTCGGTCAGCGAACCGTCGTCGGCGTCCGCCGCCGTCTTCGGAAGGCTGCCCCAGCCGGTCGGACAGGTGACCGCCGCCGTGGCCGCGCCCGCCGGTGCGGGTGCGGCCACGACCACGCCCACACCGGCCATCGTCAGGGCGGCCAGCACCGCCATGGATCGTCTCGTACGCATGGTTCCCCCTTGAACTCGCGGCTCTCGGTTGCCTGCCATGTACGACATGACGGTCATGGATTTGGTTGCACGGACCGCACCGGAACCGGCCCGTCGACCGCGCCGGCCGACCCGGCTGCCCCTGACCGGCCCGACCGGCCTTTCAGAACGCCGAGTTGTCGAACCAGAGGGTCATCAGGTCCTCGTCCCCGTCGTACGCGAAGACCTCCGCTCCCCGGTGGAGGCGGCCGTAGACGAGGAGCAACAGGTCGGCCGCGGTTCCCCGGACGGTCGCGTCGGCGGATCCGTCCGCCGTACCGGACGTGTCGAGCCCGAAGCCGTCGGGGCGCAGCCGGACCAGCCAGTCGCCGTCACCGTCGCTCGCCAGGAAGCGGATGGTCCTGTCGGGACCGCGCAGGTTGGCGACAGCGGGGGCGAAGGAACCGGCGAAGGGCAGGTTGACGAGGAACTCGTCGATCCCGTCGACCGCCAGCGGGCGGTCGACCGTCGGCGGCAGGCCGAGCGCCAGGTCCGCGTCCACCCGGTGCAGCAGGGTCTCGAAGAGCATCCGGCGCGCCCAGAAACGGGCGTGCTGGTCGACACCCCATGCCCACATCGGGAGGTCCGGGCCGGTGGCCGCGAAGGCCTCCGCGGCCACCGTCGCGCTCTCGGCCAGCCAGTCGGCGTAGCCGTCCCACCCGTCCGGAAGCCGCAGGTCCACGTCACGGGTTCGCGGGGGTTCCTGGACGCGGGCGTGCAGGAGGGCCGAGAACCAGCGCTGGACGCTGCCGGTGTGTCTGACCAGGTCCGCCAGCGTCCAGCCGGGACAACTCGGCACCGCCGTCGTCGAGTCGGCGTCCTTGAGCGCCGCGACGAATCGGGCGGTCTCCACCGCGATCGCCGCGCGATGGTCGACCGGAGTCGCTCCACGTGCGTGGCCGTCCGAGGAAATCATCGTCGATGTGCCTTTCTACGAGGGTTGGGTCCGGCTCTGTCGAACAGCCGGTCCGCGGTCAGGGGCAGCCGAACAGGCCGACGTACTCGGGGTGTCGGACGGCGGCGGGCCGGTCCCGCGGGCGAGGACCGGCCCGATCGATCACACGGACGTGGTCTCGGACCCTGCCGACGCGAGCTCGGTGGCCTCGGGCGTGACGGCCTTGCGCACCACGGGAGTGCGCGGCGCGTGCGCCGCCTTGAGTCCGACGAGGGCGACGACGGCGACCAGGACGAACGCCCCTCCGGCGATGGCGAAGCTCAGCGTGAACTGGCTCTCCTGCGGGAGGGCGGGCATTCCGGCCGGCAGCGGTACGGACTTCGACGCCAGGAGCGAGGTGATCACCGCGCTCGCGACGGCGCTGCCCACGGAGCGGGAGATGGAGTTGATGCCGTTGGCGATGCCGGTCTGGTGGGCCGGGACCCCGGCGACGATGAGGGCGGGCATGGAGGCGTAACCGAAGCTGATCGCCAGGCCGATGAGCATGCCCGCGCTGATGACGGAGGCGCTGGTGTCGTGGGCGGCGGTCAGCCAGGTGAAGCCGAGCACTCCGAAGCAGGCTCCGGCGGCCAGCGTGACGCGCGCGCCGAGCCTGCGCACCAGCACCCCGCCGAACTGGGCGCCCACGAGGGAGACGAGCGTGGTCGGCAGCAGATAGACGACGGACGCGGCGAGCACCGAGGCGCCGAAGCCGTAACCGACCAGCTTCTCCGGCATCTGCACGAGGTACGAGACGCCGATGAACTGGGTGAACATCGCGAATCCCAGCAGCAGTCCGGCCAGGTTGGTGAACAGGACGGGCCGGTGGACGAACATCTTCATGTCCACCATCGGTTCCTCGACCCGGTTCTCGGTGAACACCCACACGCCCGCCATGACGACCGCGCCGGCGAAGGTGCCGAGCGTGCGGCCGGACGTCCAGCCCCATTCGTGCCCCTGCGAGATGGGCAGGAGCAGGAGCACCAGCAGCGCCCCGAGGGTCAGCGCGCCCAGCCAGTCCGTGCGTCCACCCGTCTTGGTCCGGGAAGGGGGCACCGTGATCAGTACGCCCGCCAGGGCCACCACGGCGAGCACGACCGCCAGCCAGAAGGGCCGGTGGTAGTCGGGGTGGGAGCCCTGGGTGAGGAGGCCCGCGCCGACCAGAGCGAGCCCGCTGCCGAACGCGAGCGTTCCGCTGACCAGGGCCATCGCTCCGTGCAGCTTCTCCGGCGCGATCTCCTCGCGCAGGACGGAGAGGGCGAGCGGGAAGATCGCGGTCGCCGCCCCCTGCATCACCCGTCCGACGATCAGCCAGGTCAGCGAGGTGGTGGTGGCGGCGAGCACCGACCCGGCGATCATCACGACCAGCACGCCGACGAGCGTGGGCTTCTTGCCGTGCTGGTCACCGAAGCGGCCGAGCAGCGGGGTGAACACGGCGGCGGACAGCAGTGTGGCGGTGGTCACCCAGCTGACGCTCGCCGTGCTGGCCTTCAGATCGCTCTGGATCATCCCCAGGATCGGGACGACCAGGGTCTGCATCATCGAGACGACCATGGCGGCGAGCCCGAGCACCAGGACGATCCTGATGTGCCCGGAGGACCTCGACGACGCCGCTTGCTGTGTGTGAGACACGGAGAGTCCGCCCTAACTACTTAACAACCTCGATGCTTGAGAACTTCAAGCAATAGCTGACCGTAGCCGCCGATATTTGAGATGGTCAAACTTCCTGGCGTAGGGTGACCCACATGACAGGAACCAGTGGTGTGGACTCGGACCAGCTCATGGAGCTCCTGTCGGTGTCGCTCGGTGCCTACTACGGCGACTTCACGGTGGCCGCGGCGAGCGAGAACCTCACGGCCAGCCAGGGCAAGACGCTCAACGTGCTGCGTCGCGGTCCGGCCGCGATGCGCGCCCTCGCCACCATCCTGACCTGCGACGCCTCCAACATGACGGGGATCGTCGACCGGCTGGAGAAGCGCGGCCTGGTCCGGCGCGAGCCCAGCCCCACCGACCGCCGCGTCAAGAACGTCGTCCTCACGGCCGAGGGCGAACGCGTCATCGACGTGATCCGCGGGAAGATGCACGCCACGCGCGCCGGCCTGGACAGGCTCAGCGACGAGGAGCGGGACACCCTCCACTCCCTCCTGGAACGCGCCTTCACCTCCCGGCCCGCCACTCCCCGGCCGAGCGCCTGAGCGCTTCGGCACCCGAGGGCTCCCACCCGGCCCGGAACGAGCGGGCCCGCACGCCGGCGGTCACCCTCGACCGCTGAACGGCCGGCCACCGCCGGGGACTCGCGCCCCGGACGGAAGACTCGAACATCGCACACGCGTACGGCGACCGGGCTCTATGATCACTCCGCCCCAGCGACCGCTGCGATCGCGCACGCCTCCGAGACAGGCCGGGAAGAACATGACGAGCACCACCCGCAAAGCCCCCAGAACACTCGCCCGTTGCGCCCAGGCGGCGATAGGGGTGGCCGCCGTGGCGGACGCGTTCCGGGCGACGGCGCTACGGAACCACAGGCTGCACCCCTCGGATCCGTCCCCGGAATCGGGCAACGCCTCCATGGTCTTCGTCTACCTGATGACTCTCGCGATCGTGCTGTTCCTCATGTGGCTCGCCGAATCCCGGAGCAACGCCCAACTGCTGTCCCCCCGGAGTTCGCTCCCGACGCCGGGCTGGACGATCGGCGCCTGGTTCATCCCCGTGGTCAACCTCTTCGCGCCCCGCCGGTCGGTCCTCGACATCGGACGCGCGAGTTCCCCGTCGTGGGAGGAGAAGCGGGGCACCACGCTGGTCGATCTGTGGTGGGCCGCCTGGATCGTGCACGGGCTGGCGCTCGTGACGGCGAACCAGGTGGCCCCGAAGTCGCTCGCCCTGCTCGTGGTGGCCGAGGTCTCCATGATCGCGGCGGCCGTGCTGCTCGGACTCGTCATCGAGCGCATCACGTCGCTGCAGAGCGCCGCGCTCAGCGCCACCGTTCCCGCCGAACCCCTCCCCCGGACGTGAGGCCGGCTCCCCGGGAACCGTCACCGGCGCACCCCGCGGAAGCTCCGTTCCTGATGTCGGTCGAAGGCGTCTTCCCCCCACGGCGGGTCAGTTCGGCCCCCCGGCGGGGCAGGCCGGTCATGGCGGCGGGCCGGATCGAACGTGGCCGGATCCGCAGGGGCGACCTGGTGGAGATCGTGGGCCCGAACGCCGGCCTGACCGCCGTCGTCGCGGACATCGAGCACTCCCACGTGTCCGTCGCGGAGGCGGGTGCGGACATGAACGTGGGAGTGCTGCTGCCGGGCGCCGCCTCGGTCGCCCTCGTCCTGGAACGCGGCCAGGTGCTCGCGACGCCGGGCTCGATCAGCGCCCTCGCCGGCTTCACCGCCGACATCGACGTGTTGTCCGAGGAGCACGGCGGCACCGAGATCCGCTCCGGCGACCGTCTCCAGTTCCACATACGGAGCGCCACGGTCCTGGGCACCGTCTCCCTCCCCGAGGGGACCGACGTGATCCGTCCGCTCCACCGGGCCGAGGCGGTCGTGACGCTCGAACAGGCCGTCGCGCTGGAGGAAGGCCAGTCCTTCGCGTTCCGTTGCCACGGTCGCGCGACCGGCTCCGGCACCGTGACCCGCCTCGCGCGCTGAGCTCCACCTCGGCGGTGGCGATCCCGGGCGGGCGTGGCGGCAGCGGGATCACCGACGGCCGGAAATCGGAGCGTGTCGGCGGCCGCGGCCCGCGAGACCCCACAGGGCCGCCGATACCGCCGCCGACCAGAGACCGCACCCACCCGCCCGACCCAACTACCGGGACAGGCAAAGGGGTTGGGCGTCCTGCGACACACGGCACTTTTTCGCCAATGACACGGAACTCGATTGGTCTACACCTTGACTGGTACAGACCAAAGCGGTTGAGTATGGCTCCACACCCCCCACCACGGTCGTCCGGACTCCGCGGCACCGGCGTTCCGTCGGCGTTCGCGCGGCTCCCCCTGCCTCCGGAACGGCCCTGCCCCGCAAAGGACTGATTCCGTGTCACAACGTCGCGCCGCCTCCCTCCTGGCCGCGATCCTGATCGGAGGCTCCGCACCGGTTCTGCTGCCGGCCGCCGGCGCCTCCGCCGCCTCCTGCGCGAGCTACCCGGACTGGGTGGCCGGCAGGTCCTACGTCACCGGCAACGTCGTCCGGTACACCGACGGCAAGGCCTACATCGCCGAACACGACAACCCGGGCTACGACCCCACCATCAGCACCTGGTACTGGGAGCCCTACGGCTGCGACAGCGGCTCGGGCAACACCGGCGGATCCTGTGCGAGCTACCCGGACTGGGTGGCGGGCAGGTCGTACGTCACCGGCAACGTCGTCCGGTACACCGACGGCAAGGCCTACATCGCCGAACACGACAACCCGGGCTACGACCCCACCATCAGCACCTGGTTCTGGGACCCCTACACCTGCGACGGCGGCGGCTCGACGAACCCCTCCGACGGCTTCGTCGTGAGCGAGGCCCAGTTCAACCAGATGTTCCCGAACCGGAATTCCTTCTACACCTACAACGGCCTCAAGGCCGCCCTGAGTTCGTTCCCCGGCTTCGCCAAGACCGGCAGCGACACCGTCAAGAAGCAGGAGGCGGCGGCGTTCCTCGCCAACGTCAACCACGAGACGGGCGGCCTGGTCCACGTGGTGGAGCAGAACACCGCCAACTACTCGCACTACTGCGACTGGAGCCAGCCCTACGGCTGCCCGGCCGGCCAGTCGGCGTACTACGGGCGCGGGCCGATCCAGCTCAGCTGGAACTTCAACTACAAGGCCGCCGGCGACGCGCTCGGCATCGACCTGCTGGGCAACCCCAACCTCGTCCAGACCGACGCCGCCGTCGCCTGGAAGACCGGCCTCTGGTACTGGAACACGCAGTCGGGCCCCGGCACCATGACCCCCCACAACGCGATGGTCACCAGCGCCGGATTCGGCCAGACCATCCGCAGCATCAACGGCTCGCTGGAGTGCGACGGCAGGAACCCGGCGCAGGTGCAGAGCCGTGTCGACGCCTACCAGCGCTTCACGTCGATCCTCGGCGTCACGCCGGGAGCCAACCTCTCCTGCTGAACGGACCGGGCCACGGGCCCGTCGGGCCGAGGGCGCGCCGCCGGTGCGGCGCGCCCTCGGCGTGCGCGGTGCACGTACGATCCGCCCCTCGTTCACCGGGCCTCGGCACCGCGGGCCGGGACCGTGCCACACCCACGGCCGATGGGAGAGCCCCGTCCTGCCGGGTAGTCGTTGGACATGAACGAATACGATTCCGGCATTTCCACAGAGGAACGGACGGTCCGGACATCGGGCACCGTCTCGGCTCGATGGCTGACCGGCCTGGCCCGCATCGAGCGGTCGGGGGCGACGGACCCCGTGATCCGGACGCTGCAGCGGGGAATCCGCTCGCTGCCGCTGGGCGGGGCCCGCGATCTGCTCCGCGGCAGGCCACTGGGCCATCCCGTGCACCCCGTTCTGGTGCAGGTCCCGATCGGCTGCTGGCTGTCGGCCGCCGTCATGGACGCCGTGCCGGCGGGGCAGCGTGCCGCGACGACCCTGACGGCCGTCGGACTGGCCGGGGTCGCCCCGGCCGCGGTCACCGGGTGGGTCGACTGGGCGGACCTGGCGCCCGAGCAGGCCCGCGTCGGACTGGTGCACGCCGTCGCGAACGTGGCCGCGGTGGCGTTCTACGCCGCGTCCCTCACGGCACGGCTCCGCCACCACCCGGCACGGGGAAGGCTGTGGTCGCTGGGCGGGCTGGTGGCGGTCGGCGTCAGCGGCGCGCTGGGCGGACACGTGGCCTACCGGCGGGCCGTGGGAGCCTGGCCGACGACCTGGTGACCCGAGGGCGCCCCGGGGCCGGGCGGGATCGCCGCCCGGCCGGGCGCACGCCCGTACGCACTGTTCGCGCGATCGCCTCCCGCGCGCGACGGGAATCCGCCGCATCACCACGTCGAGGAGTCGAGGAAGGGGAAGGGCATGGGGCCACGACGGCGCCGACGCCCCGGGGACCGCCGCGCCCTCGTCCTGGCGCGCGATGCCGAGGGCGGTGCCCGGCAGTCCGTCAGGCCGTGACGGTGTACGCGGTGGTGACGGCGACGTCGATGCGGGAGTGGACGACGAGCCGGGAGCCGTTGAGGGCGGCGGCGGCCTCGAACAGCCTCCGCGCGAACGCGCTGTGGGTGGCCACCGATGTGAGGACATCGAGGTCTCCGCACTCGCCGTAGGCGTCCACGAGAGCCCCGACCACCCCCGGCGTGGCCGCGGCTTCGTCGATGACCACGACGACCGGTGCCGGCTCGTGGGCGTGGACGAGGTCACGGATCTGCGCGGTGAACTCGGCCCGGGGCCCGGCGCCGGGGTCCTCGTGGACCGTGACGACCAGGACACCGTGATCGAGGCTGCGGGACAACATCAGGGGCTCCTCACCGGGACCTTCACCGCGGAACGGCTTCTGCGTATCCACTGCGGGTTCCCATGCGTTCGCCCCTCATGCGGCACTCGCGTGGGCAGTTGAACGGCCGCGGACGGAACTCGGGGTACCGCCCCGAGTGATGACCCGCACCGGAAGGTGATGTTCCGTTTCCCGCATGGCCCGAGCACCCGGGGTACTCATCACGGCATGACCCCCAACAGACCTTTGGCCGTCGTCACCGACGGCTCCAGCGGCATCGGCTTCGAACTCGCCCGGCAGCTCGCCGCACGGGGCTTCGACCTGATCGTCACCGCCGAGGACCACGACCGGCTCCAGGAAGCGGCGGCACGGATCCGGGCGGAAGGCGCTCAGGTGGAGACGGCCGTGGCCGACCTCAGGCGTTTCGAGGAAGCCGAGCGCTTCTACACCGCCACCAGGGTCATGAGCCGGCCGGTCGCCGTGGCGGCCCTCAACGCCGGGGGCGGGCACGGCGGCGCCTTCCTGGAGACGGACCTCCTGGACGAGCTGGAGGTCGTCGACCTGAACGTCCGTGCGACGGTGCACCTCGCCAACCGGTTCCTGTGCGACATGGTCTACGAGGGCGAGGGAAGGGTTTTGATGGCCTCCCCGCCCACGCCGGCGACCCCCGGCCCGTTCCAGGCGGTGTACGACGCGTCCAGGTCGTTCCTGCGGTCCTTCGCCCGGGCGCTGCGGGCCGAGCTGAGGGGAACCGGCGTTTCCGTCACCGCGCTGACACCGGGGTCGGCCGGGGGCACCTCGGTACACCGCGTCGGCACGGACGGCGTCAGGCTCGGCCGACAGGGCGAGGACGATCCGGCCCGGATGACCGAGCAGTGCCTGGACGCCCTCTTCTCCGACGAGGACGAGACCGCCGCCGGACCGGCGAAGGCCGAGGCGCAGCAGCTGGTCGGCTGAGCGGCCGCGCGGACGGACGGGGGCTGCCGCGCGGACGGAGCGGACCGCGCCTGCCGCGCGAGGAGGCGGCACCGGGGTCGTCAGACCGTACCGGACGGGCGGCACGGCCGGTTCCCGCGGTGGTCCCGGGTGCCGCGTCCGGTCAGGTCCCGGGTGCCGCGTCCGGCGTGGCCCGGTGGTCCGGGTGCCCATGGGTACGGCGCTCCTCCTTGAGCCGGGCCTCGAAGAGGTGGTCGGCGCCGCCGGCGAGTTCCTCGCGGATCTCGGCCTCGACCGTCTTGAACGCCTCGTAGTAGGTGGCGTTGTACGCCTCGACGATCTGGAACGTCCAATGGCCGGGAATGACGTTGCGTCCCAGGATCTCCCGCTCGACCCGGTCGGCGGACGCGGCGTGACCGGCCTCGCGCAACAGCCTCACGGCGCGGTCCAGTTCGAAGTCGGCACCGCCCGTCAGCTGGTGGAAGTCGTACAGACGCCCCCGAGCCCGTTCGGTCGTCTCCAAGGCCTTCGACAACGCGCCCAGGGCGTCCACGGTGGCGTCCGGGACACCGTCGGGACGCTGCTGGGCCTCTTCCGGATTCCCGCAGTGATCGCTCATGGCTTCATGGGTAGCCCGATCGGCCGGACATTCACCTGTCCGCGGCGGACGGAGGGGAATCTCCGTTCCCGGTCTCCGCCAGCACCTCCTCGCGCAGGGCGGCGCAGCAACTGCTGAGCAGGCGCGAGACGTGCATCTGGGAGACACCCAGCCGCTCCGCGATGCCGCTCTGCGTCATGTCGCGGAAGAACCGCAGGTAGAGGATCGTCTGCTCGCGCTCGGGCAGTCTGCGCAGGGCGGGCTTCAGCGCCTCGCGGTCCACGACGAGGTCGAACCCGGCATCGGGTTCCCCCATCGCGTCCGCCAGGGAGTACCCGTCGTCGCCGTCGGTGATCCGGGCGTCCAGCGACAGGGTCGCGAAGCTGTCCAGGGCTTCCAGCCCCACGCGTACGTCGTCCTCGCTCAGCTGCGCGTACTCGGCTATCTCGGCGATGCCCGGGGACCGGTCCGAGTTCGCCGGTGTCAGGTCCTTCACGGCGCCGCGGACCCTGTTGCGCGCTTCCTGGACACGGCGCGGCACGTGTACGGCCCACATGTGATCGCGGAAGTGACGCTTGATCTCACCGACGATGGTCGGGACCGCGTAGCTCTCGAAGGCGTTGCCCCGGCCGGGGTCGTACCGGTCGACGGACTTCACCAGGCCCAGTGCGGCGACCTGGATCAGGTCCTCGACGGACTCGCCTCTGCCGCGGTACTTGCCGGCGATGCGTTCCGCCATCGGCATCCAGGCCTCCACGATCTCGTCGCGCAGGGCCTGCCTCTCGGGCCCGTCGGGAAGCCCCGCGAGGTGCGAGAAGGCCGCGTCGGTGTCAGGGGCGTCGTCGTACCGACGGCGTTGCGTGGTTGTGGTGCAAGACATGTGCGACAGCTCCCTCAGGGGGGTTGCTGACTGACAGAAACACCATGGGGGCGCACACAATTTCGGGACACACCCGTGCATTGGAGCGAACGCTCTCACGGACGTGCCTTTTATCCGAAGCACTGCTTTTCAAATCCCCCTATTTCCGGATAATAAACAAATATCCGTACGGCGCGACGCGAGGGAATCACCTGCTCACGAGGCGTGACGAGGCGGGGCCGCTGTCCGTCGCCGTGGAGTCGGCCGCGTTCTCACGGGCTGCGGCGATACTGGAAGGTCCCGGCGGTGGTTGTCCCCTTTTCAGGCCGTGGGAAGAGGACGCATCGGGGGTAGGAGGTCCCTCGTCACCGTCCGGCGGTCGTCCTGCCGTCTGCGAGAGGGTTTCGGGAGCGAACTTGTGGCAAGGGTGGGAGAGCCGTCCGAGGTCGTGCCCGGGGGACGGCTGGCGGCTTTGCGCGAGACGGGACTGTCGGCCGCGGCGGATCCGGGGATGGACCGGTTCGCCCGGCTCGTGGCCGACGTGCTCGGCGTGCCCATGTCGCTGGTGTGCCTGGTGGAGTCCTCGCGTCAGGTGTTCCCCGGCATGGTGGGACTCGCCGAACCGTGGGCGGACGCCCGCCGGACACCGTTGACGCACTCGTTGTGCCGGCATGTCGTGTCCACCGGCCGGCCGCTCGTCCTGCCCGACGCCCGCCGGAACCCGCTGACCTCCGCGAGTCCGGCCATCCCCGACCTCGGCATCATCGGCTACGCGGGGATGCCGCTGGACGACGGAGCCGGACACGTACTGGGGTCGCTGTGCGCGATCGACACCCGTCCGCGGGAGTGGACCGCCCGCGAGCTGGACCTGCTCCAGGACCTGGCGGCGGCGTGCAGCGCGGAACTGCGGCTGCGGATCGTCTCGCGCCACCGCGAGCAGGCCCGTGCCGACGAGGCGCGGGCGCGGGCCGAGGCGGACGACGCGACGAGGCGGCACCGCGCCGCGCTGGATCGTTCCCAGCTGCTGTTGCGGGCGGCGGACGCGCTGGCCGACACCACCGGCCTGGCGGACGTCCGGGAGCAGGTGCGGGACCTGGTCGGCAGCGACCTCAAGCCCGCGTACGTGGGGCTGGTGCTGGTGGAGGGGGGCACCGCGCGGCGGCTGCGGCGCATGGTCGACATGATGGGCGACACGCCCATGGGGCGCACCCACGAGACCTACTCGCTCGACGCCGCCTGGCCGACCGCGCGGGCGGTCAGGGAGAACCGGACGATCACCGTCACGGACACGGCGCGACTCGAGCGCGACTACGCGCCCGAGGTGGCCGAGACGTTCACGGCCCTGGGGCTGCGGACCGCGGTGTGCGTGCCGCTGCCGGGAACGGTCCTCCCGCTCGGCGCGCTGGTGCTGGGCTGGGACCATCCGCACGAGATCGACATCGTGGAGCAGGCGGTGCTCGCCTCGCTGGCCGGGTACACCGCGCGGGCGGTGGAACGGGCGCTGTTCGTGGACAACCGCGTGGACGCGGCCCGCGAGATGCAGGAGTCCCTGCTCACCGACGTGCCCTCGGTGCCGCGTCTGGACCTGGCCGCGCTGTACCGGGCGGCCGCGCGCACGGATCTGGTCGGCGGTGACTGGTACGACGCCTACCCTCTGCCCACCGCGGCCCAGGGCGGGGAGGACTCCGCCGCCCCGGCCGTGCTGGCCCTGTCCGTCGGCGACATCACGGGCCACGACATGCGGGCGGCCACCTTGATGGGACAGGTCCGCAGCATGCTCCGCCAGGCCGACCTCGACCACGCGGGCGCCGGACCCGCGCCGGCGGTCAGCGCGCTGGAACACGCCAACGCCGCCCTGGGCCTCGACGCCAGCGGCACCCTCGTCCACGCCCATCTGCGCCCCTGCCGCCGGCCCGGGGAGGGAAGCTGGGAGCTGACCTGGACCAACGCCGGGCACCCGCCCCCGCTCCTCGTACGGCCCGACGGTGCCGTCGACCGGCTGGACCGGCACGACATCATGCTCTTCCCGGGTCTGAACACACTGCCCCGGAACGAGCACCGGCTGCTCCTGCCGCCCGGCAGCCTGCTCCTGCTCTACACCGACGGGCTGGTCGAACGCCCCGGCGGGGACATGGACCTGGCCATCGACGCGGCCGGCCGCATGCTGGCCACTCACACCGGCCGCCCCCTGGACGCCCTGCTGGACGAGATCACGGACCGGATCGCCGGTCCCGACCCCAGGGACGACATCGCCCTGCTCGCGTTGCGCGTCCCCGCCGGGCCGGGGACCTCCCGGGCGTCCGGGGGAGGCGTTTGACACCGGTTGTTCCGGATACGCGTGTGCCGACGCTCCGGGCGGGTCGGTACGTGACGGTGTCGACGCGAGAGGCGGCGGCCCGCGTCGCGGAGGCCGTGGGACGCACGCCGACCCGCGCGGAGCCCTCCATTCCTAACGAGAGGAGAGCGACCGTCATGCGCATCGCATTCCTGGTGGCGCCCGAAGGCGTCGAGCAGATCGAACTGACCGCTCCGTGGAAGGCCGTGACGGAGACCGGGGACATCCCGGTCCTGGTCTCCACCGAGCCGGGCCGGATCCAGGCCTTCGACCACCTGGACAAGGCGGACACCTTCCCCGTCGACGCGGTCGTCGGTGACGTGACGGCACGGGACTTCGGCGCCCTGGTGCTGCCCGGCGGAGTCGCCAACCCCGACAACCTGCGGATGAACGACACCGCCGTGGCCTTCGTGAAGGAGTTCTTCGAGCAGGGACTTCCGGTCGCGGCGATCTGCCACGCGCCCTGGACCCTGGTCGAGGCGGACGTGCTGCGCGGACGCACCCTGACGTCCTGGCCGAGCCTGCGCACCGACATCCGGAACGCCGGCGGCACCCACGTCGACGAGCCGGTGCGGGTCTGCGACGCGGGCCCCAACGTGCTGATCACCAGCCGCAAGCCGGACGACCTCCCCGAGTTCTGCGACGCCTTCGTCACCGAGTTCGCGAAGACCGGGGCCGTGGCCTCGTAGGGCCCGAGAAGACTGGGGCCGTGGCCTCGTAGGGCCCGAGGGGACTCGTGGGGCCCGGGGAGAGCCGGGCGGCCCCGACCGCGTAACACCAACGCACCTCCGCGGTTGACGGCCGCCGCGCCCGCGGCGACGGTGGAAAGGTGGAGCCCCGCCGCGGCGGGGCTGAACCGCCTACTGCCGCGGGGTGAGTTCCCTGGACGGGGTGGCGACGCGGCGGTACGCGGACCATGCCCCGCCGCGCGCTCCCCGCTGCCGCACGACGCGGTCTCGCGCCCCGAGTTCAAGGGAGCACCGCACATGAGTGAGGCCCGGCACGACCGCCCCGGACCGGACCGGCATTCCGCTTCCCGCCCGGAGGCCTCGGTGCCGCGCCACTCGGACAGCCGTCCGGCGGCCCGGCCCGGTCCGGTCACCGACCTCCGCCGGGTCGGCATCTCCCCCGACCACTGGTATCCGGTGGCGACCTCCCGGAAGGTGCGGCGCAACCGGACGTTCGCGGCCGTCTTCGCCGGTGAGCGGATCGTGCTGTACCGGGGACGCGGCGGTGTCGTCCACGCGCTGGAGGACCGCTGCGCGCACCGTCAGGTACCGCTGAGCATGGGCGTGGTCGAGGGTGACGTCCTGCGCTGCTGCTACCACGCGTGGGCCTACCGGGGCGACGGACGCGTCTCGCAGATCCCGTACCTGCCCAAGGGCTGCGAGCGGCCGCCGCGCGGGGTGCGCTCGTATCCGGTCCGGGAGGCCTACGGCCTGGTCTTCGTGTTCCCCGGTGACCCGGCGCTGGCCGAGGAGGCGCCGTTCCCCTTCCTGCCCGAGTACCACTCCGCCGGCCACCGCACCATGACGTTCTCCCGCACCGTGCGCTGCCACTACTCGTTCATGCACGAGAACCTGCTCGACATGAACCACCAGTTCCTGCACCGGAGCGTGCTCGGCCGGATCCGGCCGGAACTGCTCGGGTACGACACCGGGCCCCGGCACGTCGAGGCCCGGTACCTCTTCGTCCCCGCCGGGGGCCGCAAGGACCGGGGCGCGGGCCTGCTGTCCGCGGAGGGGTTCGGGGGCCAGGACCGGCCCGACGTCATCACGATCCGCACCGAGTACCCGTACCAGACCCTCAGGGACGTCCCCGAGGGCAGCGAGCTCCCGGTGTTCTCGCTCTGGGCCGCCTACGTGCCGGAGGACGCCGAGCAGCGGGTCAACCACGCCTACGGTCTGCTCACGATCGCGAAACCGTCGGTCCCCGGGGCGCTCCACCTCGCCTGGCCGCTCATCCGCCGGTTCACCGAGCGGGTCTTCGCCCAGGACCGGATGGCGGTCGAGGCCGAACAGCGCGCCTGGGACGAGCAGGGCGAGGACCACAACCACGAGGTGTTCCCGCTCATCCTCGACCTGCGCGACGTACTGCGCGACAACGGCGTACCGCTGCGTCCGGAGCAGGCGTCCGGATGCGCGCCGTGCGGGATGGCCGCCCCGGCCCACCGCGCCGCCGCCGTCACGGGCGACGCCGGCGCGGCGGACCGGTCCTGACCGGTCAGTCCGCGGCAGGGACCGGCGTCTCCTGCCCGGTCACCGGCGAGGCCTGGGTGATCACCTCGGAGGGCCGCCGGCCCCGGTCCATGACACCGCCCGTGAAGGCGAGGCCCAGACCGGCCAGGGCGAGGACCGCGCCGACCAGGTTGGGCGAGGCCCAGCCCCAGCCCGCCGAGATGACCAGGCCGCCCAGCCAGGCGCCACCGGCGTTGGCCAGGTTGAAGGCCGAGTGGTTGGAGGCCGCCGCCATCGTCGGGGCGTTCTTCGCCTTGGCCATGAGCAGCATCTGGACCGGAGTGGTGATGAGGGAGCCCATCGCGCCGATGAACGTGATCGTCACCAGGGCGGGCACGGTGCTGTGGACCGCGAAGTAGAACACCACCAGCGCGGCGGCGAGCAGGACGAGCCCCCAGTACAGCGTCGGACGCAGCGCGCGGTCCGTGAGCGGTCCGGCGACCAGGGTGCCGAGGGTCATGCCGACGCCGTAGAGGGCGAGGACCCAGGTGACCGACGCGTCGGGGACCCCGGTCAGGTGCGTGAGCATCGGTACGAGGTAGCTGTAGACGGCGAAGAAACCGCCGAAGCCCACGACGGCCGTGGCCAGGCCGATGGCGACCTGCTTGTTGCCCATGGCCCGCAGCTCGTGCCGGATCCCGGACTGCTCCCCGCGCGGCTGGTGCGGGACGAAGGCGGCCAGCGCGGCCAGCGCGACGAGGCCGATGACGGCGACCGCGCCGTAGGCGGACCGCCAGCCCAGCTGCTGTCCCAGGGCCGTGGCGGCCGGAACCCCGACGATGTTGGCGATGGTGAGACCGAGGAACATCTTCGAGACGGCGCGCGCGGCCCGGTCCGGGGCCACCAGTCGCGAGGCGACGACGGCGCCCACGCCGAACAGCGCGCCGTGCGGCAGACCGGCCAGGAAGCGGGCGGCGAAGAGCGTGCCGAAGCCGGGGGCGAGCGCGGACGCCGTGTTGCCGATCACGAACAGCCCGGTCAGGAGCAGCAGCAGCCGCTTGTGCGGAACGCGCGCGCATATGCCCGTCAGCAGCGGCGCGCCGACGACGACACCGAGCGCGTAGGCCGACACGACGTTGCCGGCGTGGGGCACGGACACACCGATCCCGTCGGCGATCTGGGGCAGCAGCCCCATCGTGGCGAACTCGGTCGTGCCTATGCCGAACGCGACGACGGCGAGGGCCAGCAGAGCCAAGGGCATGGTGCAGGAGAACCTTTCGAAGACGACGGGCCGGGGACCAGGGGGCGGGGCGGTGCGGGACCGCCCGTGGTTCCTCGTCCCGTCGCACCGGGCGTCGTGGCCCGGAGCGCCCCGGGAAGAGGGTGGGTCCCCGGGAGTGCAGCAATGAGGCGGGCGCGTCCATTCCAAGATCGCCCGGCGTTCGCGGCGTCGGGGCGAGCCCGGTCCCCCTGGCTGCGGTGATCGGCCCCGGCCGGTGAGCAAGGATAGCCGCCCGGTCAGGTCAGCGTTCCCGGTGGGGCCGGTCGACCCGGCTCTTGACGGAGGTGACGATCGGGTCGAGGTCCTTGAACCGCCCGGTGTAGGGACCCACCTCGATCCCCCTCACCTTCCGGGACCGGGCGAGCTGCTGGAACGCGGTGGTCCGGGACGCCGTGGTGAGGATCCGGATCGCGCTGCGCTGCAGGTCGCCCAGACGCATCGTGTAGGCGTCGGCGGCGCGATGGTCGCCGGTCAGGGTGACGGTGTAGGAGGAGACGGGGCTCGCGCCGTCCCCGGCGGTGACGTGCCGCACGTCCGAGACCCTGATCGCCGCCTTCCGGGCGGCGGTCAGCGCGGAGGAGGCGAGCAGGTCCCGGACGGCCCGGTAGGCGTCGTCGACCGAGGTGTACGCGGGGCGGGCGGTGTAGGTCTGATTGTTGAACGCGTCGACGGTGATGGTTCCGGACAGCGGGGTCCCCGTCAGGTCGGTCGAGGAGTCCACGGTGGTGGAGACGGTGGTGGTGCCGTCGGCCGCCAGGACGAGTCCGCCCAGCTGGAAGGCGTAGCGGACGGAGCCGGTGCTCCTGACGGTCTTCGTGCGGGCGGGCAGGCCGTCGACGTCGATCGTGGGATCGGTCCTGACGGTCGCGTCGACGATGTCGGAGGGCCTGCCGCCGGGCTCGATGAGGTCGTTGCCGGAGTACATGGTGGCGGTGGCGCCGTGGGCGCCGCCCCAGTCGGTCATCACGGTGCCCTCGAATCCCCACTCGCCGCGCAGCACGTCGGTGAGCAGGTCGTAGTCGCCGGAGGCGTAGGTGCCGTTGATCTTGTTGTACGAGCTCATGACGGCCATGGGCTGGGCGGACCTGACGGCGATCTCGAAGCCCTTGAGCTCGATCTCGCGCAGCGCCCGCTCGCTCACGACGACGTTGCCGGAGGTGCGGGAGGTCTCCTGGTTGTTGCCGGCGAGGTGCTTGACGGTCACGCCGACGCCGGGGTTGCCCTGGACGCCCAGGGTGGTGGCGGCCGCGGTGAGCCCGGAGACGAGGGGGTCCTCCGAGTAGTACTCGAAGTTGCGTCCGTTGAGCGGGTCGCGGTGGATGTTCATGCCCGGCGCCAGCCACAGGGAGACGCCGAAGGCGTTCATCTCCTTGCCGACGGCCGTGCCGACCCGGGTGACGAGGTCGCGGTCCCAGGTCTGGGCGAGGAGGGTGCCGATGGGCCAGGCGGTGGCGTACCGGCGGGCGGCGGGGGTGGTGGGCGGCTGCGGGCCGAGGCGCAGTCCGGCGGGGCCGTCGGACAGGGTCATGCTCGGGATGCCGAGGTCCTCGTGGGCGCCGGTGGTGTATCCGGCCGCTCCCACGGTCGACGCGGCGGTGCCGGGGACGCCGGAGCCTTCCACCACGTCGGCCAGTTGTCTCACGGAGAGCCCGGCGACGAACCGCTCGATCGTGGTCCTGCCCTTGGCGACGTCGTAGAGCGTGCTGCCGGGGTCGGTGCGGACGTGGCGGACGTTCTCGCCGGTCCTGGGCGTGTAGGGGGCGCCGGTTCCCTCCCAGTCCTTCTCGTCGCGATCGAGGTAGACGGTGGTGGAGGAGATCGTCGGACCGTCGAGGGCGTGGTACGGGGAGCCCGCGTCGACGGTGACGTCCTGCTCGTGGGCGGAGGCCGCGTCCCGGGTACGGAAGGAGCGGGGGTCGAGGGTGATCCTGCGGGCGGCGGCGATCTCCTTCCTCTCCCCGGGGTAGGTGTAGAAGTCCGCCGGTGTGCTGGTGAGTTCGGCCGGGGGCTTCTGGTCGTCCAGTTCGTTGTGGACCCGCTCCGTGACCACGGCCTCGGCCAGGTTCAGCTTCGCGGCGACGTGGGTGTCGCGGGAGGAGTTGCCGACGCGGATCACGTAGTCACCGGCGTCGAGGACCCACGCGGCGCGCGATGCGCTGTAGGAGGCCTGCGAGGAGGTGTCGAAGGCGATGGTCACCGTCTGCGAGGCGCCGGGGGCCAGGTCGTCCGTCTTCGCGTACCCGGCCAGCTGCTGGTAGGGCTTGTCGGCGCCGGTCTGCGGTGCGGAGACGTAGACCTGCACGGTCTCCTTGCCGCCGTAGCGGTGCCCGGTGTTGGTGACCTGGGCGGTGACCGTGACCCGCTCGGCGTTCGCGGTCACCTTCCGGACCCGGATGCCGAAGCCGGTGTAGGAACCGCCGTAGCCGAAGGGGTAGTCGACGACGGACGCGGGGTCGGCCTCGTCGATCGAGCGGTAGAAGGAGTCGAAGTAGCGGTACCCGACGTAGACGCCCTCGCTGTAGGTCTCCGTCGCGGAGTTTCCGTCGTTGCCGGCGAAGGTCGCCGAGGCGGGGTAGGCCGAGTAGTCGGCCGCCCAGGTGTCGGTGAGCTTCCCGGAGGGGGTGGTGGTCCCGTCCAGGACGTCGGCCAGCGCGTTCCCGCTCTCCTGTCCGGCCTGGCTCATCAGCAGCATCGCGTCCAGGGCCCGGCCGCCGTCGGGGTCCTTCTCGGCGGCGTTGATCTGCCGGTAGAAGCCGGTGTCGAGGATGCCGCCGGAGTTGATGACCACGACGACGTGCCGGTAGGTACGGCCCAGCAGTTCGAGGTTGGCCCGCTCGGTGTCGCCGAGGAGGTAGTCGCCCTTGCCCGGGGAACGGTCGAAGCCCTCGCCGGAGTTGCGGGCGATGACGTAGACGGCGGTGCCGGTCCTGGCGGTCGGCTTCACGGTGTCCGCCGTCAACGGCTGTTCCACGGAGGCGTAGTCGACCGCCGGGGCGAGCAGGGAGGAGGCGACGCCGCCGTACTTGGTGTCGTAGGCGCGGGTCATGGCCGACCAGTAGGCGTCGCCGGTGGTGACCTTGTGACCGGCGTTCTCCAGGCCCTGGCGGACGGTGACGGTGTACCGGTTGTTCACGTCGCCGGAGCCGGTGCCTCCCTTGACGGTCCGGTAGGCGCCGACGCCGTAGAGGGCGATGTCGCCGGACGGGGCGACGGGCAGTGCCCGGTCGTGGTTCTCCATGAGGACCATGCCCTGTTCGGCCGCTTGGCGGGACAGGGTGGCGTAGGTCTGCTCCAGGGTGGAGGACCGGAGGTCGGTGCTCTCCGCCCGGGCGGGGATCCATCCGTCGAACATCAGGGCCGCCGCCACGACCAAGGACCCCACGGCCACGACCACCGGTCTGGTCCGGGAGTGTCGCGGAAGGAAGGTCATCGACGGCGTCCTCTCAGTCCGAGCCCGACCGGGAGCCGGACGCAAGAGGAGCGTATGGAGCACCTTTTGCTCCGTCAATAACTGAAAACCGCCCGCGTTTCTCGGATTTCGCGATAACCCTGCGGAACGAATTCGCCAATGATTGGCGCAATGCCGGACGGCCGCTACCCTCGGGGCGCATGGATGTGACCTCCGATCGTTCCTCACCGCGCAACAGGACCCGGGAAGAGATCTTCCGCGTCATGCAGGGCGGCGGGGCGCTCACCCGCGCACACCTCGTCGAGGCCACCGGCCTGTCCCGCAGCACGGTCAACCACGCCGTCACGCGGCTCATAGCCGAGGGACGCGTGACGGAGGGCGATCCGGCGGTCAAGGGGCCGGGCAGCGGGAGCGGGCGCCCCGCCGGCCTCCTGCGGTGCGTCCCCCGCCGCACCAACTCCGCCGCGCTCGACTTCGGGCACACCCACGTCAAGGCCGCCGTCGTCGACGGCTCCGGCCACATGATCGCCCAGCGACGCGCCGACCTGGACGTCGACCTGGGCGCGGCCGACGCCATGGACGCCGCCGCGGACATGCTCGGAACGCTTCGCCGTGACCACGACGTCGACGCCCTCTCCACCGTCGTCGTCGGCATTCCCGGCCCGCTGGACTCCGCCTCGGGCCTGGTCCGTTCGCCCACGATCCTCTCGAGCTGGGTCGGCCTCGATCCACGACGGGAACTGGAGAAGCGGCTGGGCCTGCGGGTCCACATCGAGAACGACGCCGTCCTGGGCGCCTACGGGGAACTGCGGCGGGGCGCCGGCCAGGGGTACACGGACTTCCTGTACGTGAAGGTCTCCCACGGCATCGGCGCGGGCATGGTGCTGGGCGGCGAGCCCTACCGGGGTTCCCTCGGCTTCGCCGGGGAGATCGGCCACACGCCGCTGCCCGGATACACGGAGCTGTGCCGGTGCGGCAGACGCGGCTGTCTGGAGGCGGTCGTCTCCGTCTCCTCGGTCATGGCCCAGGTCGCCCACACCCATCCCGGCCTCGGTCCCGGGGCCTCACCGCGGGACCAACCGGACGACCCCACCACCCGGCGCATCCTGAACGACGCCGGCCACATGCTCGGAGGAGTCCTGTCCGTCCTGAGCAACCTCCTCAATCCGGCCGCGCTCATCATCGGGGGCGAGCTCGGCTCCAGGGGCGGTCCGCTCCTGGAGGGCATCGCGTCGGCGGTGCGACGCGATGCCCAGCCCGCGATCGCCGCGTCCCTGGACATCGTTCCCGCCCGGCTCGGGGAGAACGCGGAACTCGTCGGCGCGGCGGCACTCGCCGGCACGATGGCCCTGCGCCCCGGCGGGGCGGCGCGACGCTGAGGACGCGGCGCGACGCCGGGAGAGCGGTGTGACGCCGAGGGGGCGGGTGTTCCTCACCAGGGCGCCGGGGCCGGTGGCGGGACCACCGGCGGCCGGTCGTCGCAGGCCCGGCAAGCCGCACGGCGACAAGGGAACTACGACCAGGCCGCCCCGAGCCTCTGGAGCTGCCGCGGACGGGCCGCTGGTCGGGGCGACCGGTGCCGTGATCGGACTCATGGTCGAGCCTGTGGTCAGGGTGTACCGCCGGAGCAGTGGAAGCGACAGCTGACGCCCGGCCCGGGTGTGCGGGATTCGCCGGGGCGCGGATCGTACAGGGCACGGCCGCCGGGCCGCCATGACAACTCGGTGGGCAGGGCCACGCCGTCGTCGACGTCCTCGGTCCGTCACCCGTGGATGTCCAGCAGCAGGCCGTCCAGGTCGGCAACGGCCAAAGTCGACACGGTCTGCGCACCCGACGCCGTCGTCAGGGCCGGACTGGCCCTTCCCGACGGGGCTTGGCCGCCGACAGGCCCTTCCCCCGGTTGATCCGGGAGAAAGGAGTCACTTCTCGCGGCCGGTATCCAGTCGTCGGGCGAGGTCGTGGGCGGTGGCGCTGGTGAGGTCCCTGACGGAGCCCCCGACGATTTCGAGACGGCCGCCGGTGATGGAGGAGGTCACGGCGGGGGTGTCCCAGAGCTTGCCGTCGATGACGACGGCGAATTCGTTGCGCGGGAACGGGGCCGTGGCGAGGGAACCGGTGAGGGCGGCGAAACGGGCCCGGTCGGCGGAGTCGAGGCTCACCTCGACGTTCCAGGCGCCGTCGACGGAGCTTCTGCCGGCCTTGGCGGAGGCGACACGGATGTCGGTCATGCCCCTGGCCCCGTCAGTGCGGATGCAGAACGTCGGATGGCTCGCGCCCGCGGGCACGGTGTAGCCGCCGCTGCCATGGGCGCAGGCGTGCTCCGTGGACGAAACGACCGGCAGGATGGACATCAGGGCCACCTCCTCGGTGTTCCCGGTACCTCCTACGGCGGGCTGAACCACGTGCTCGTGCCGGGGCGCACCGTCCGCGACAGCTGTCCAGGCGGTGCCGACCACGGCGGCGGCGGCGATGCCGATCCCGGCGCGGGCCAACCGCTGCCGTCGCCGGGCGACTTGCAACGCGCCGTCGGCCAGGCCGACCAGATAAGGACCGGCAGCATCACCACTCTTACGGACGTGGGTGTGCAAGGCATCGTGCAGCAAGGTTTCGTGCAGCGGGTTTTCGGTCGAGTCGTTCATGCGATGACGCCCCTTCCGGAGGCAGTGGAAGAGGCGGCAGTCGATGGCCCCGCCTCGGTCAGGGTGGTGCGAAGAGAGAGGAGGGCCTTACGGGTCTGGCTGCGGACGGTCCCCTGGGCGACGCCCAGAATCGCGGCGATCTCGGCGTCCGGCTGGTCCTCGAAGTAGCGCAGCACGATCACCGCCCGCTGCCGCTTGGGGAGTCGCCGCAGCGCGGCCATGATGTCCTGCCGCTGGACCACGGTGTCGGTCCAGTCGGTGTCATGCGCGGCCGGCTGGTCCGGCGGGGTGTCGGTAACCGTCTCCCGTCCCCAGCTGAGCAGTCGGAAGCGGTCCACCTGGGCGTGGTAAAGCGCCCGGCGTACGTAGACCTCCGGCTGCTGCCGGTCGCGCAGCTGCGACCAGCGCCGAGCAGTGGAGGCAAGCACGCTCTGAAGCAGGTCACGGCCCTGTTCCCAGTCTCCGGTGAGCAGGTAGGCCGTGTGCAGCAGCGATCTCGACCGCGCCGCCACGAACTCGCGGAACTGGCGTTCCTCGTCGGCGTTCAATGCGCCCTCCCTCGTTCCCCCGTAAAGACGGGTACGGAAGGAGATTCGACTGCCTCGCCGACCAGACTTTCTCGACCACGATGCCTTTCACCGGTCGTACCGAGCAGGTGACGCGGTGCTCGCACCCCTTTGCTGACCGGAGGCGCGGCGATTTCACTCGGTTGATCCTGCTGCTCTAGGCCGTACCGCCGGTGCGGGGCGTCCGCGGCCGACACCGTCGTCGCCCCGGACATGCGCCGGGCGTTCTTCGCCCAGCGCCTGATGTCGGTGCCCATGTGGGCAGACGGATGCTACTGCCCCGCGAAGAGGTCCTGTCCGCCTCCGCTGTGCGCCATCGGGACGATCACAGCGACGACGGGGGCCGTGACAGTCCGGAAGGAACGCTGGGCGTTCTCCGCCAGCGAGCGGATCATCACGTCCCGGTCGAAGCGAGGCCACCATCTGCCGTCGCGTTCTTCCAGTCCGGCCGCCCTGCGGTGGCAACCACACTCCCTGGTGGGGGAGTTGACCGGCATGCGGGGCCGCTGCGCGGGTAGGCGGAAGGCTCCGTGCGTCGCTCGCAGGACGTGGATCAGTGGAAATGACGTCGAGGGAGGGAGGCCGTCCGTGGAGAAGCTCTCCAATGTCTTGGCCCGTCATTTGTGGCTCCAGGTCGCCCTGTCGTGGGCGGCGGCCACCGCCATCGTCCTGCTGATCTATCCGGGGCGCTCGGCGCTGGGGGTGCTGGCGCGTATCGCGGTGACCTCTGTGGGTGCGGTCTGGGTCGCTGTGCGCATCCGGTCCAGGGAGAAGCGGACGACCGGCGGCTCGACAGCCGGATTGGTGGCACTCGACCAGCATCTGCGCACCGGCGAAGCACCCACCGGTCCGGAACGGCGCGAGGCCATGCGCGAGCTGGTGAAGCGGCGATTGCACCGCACACGGCACCATAAGGCGGCTCTGGCCCTGCTCGCTGTTCTGTTCAGCGCCGTGGTGGCGCTGACGGCGCTGACCGCCGGCGTCCGCCAGACCGTCGGATTCGCTCTGCTCACCGTGGCGTTCTTGATCTGGGCCGCCGTCAGCGGCAACCGCCAGCGGCGGCGGCTGCTGCACATGCAGAACCTCCTGGCAGCAGCCCCCGACCGCGAGCCGCACAACCGTCCCGGCCGGCAACCGCAGACACACTGACAGCGGCCATCAGTGGCCCGCTCAGCCGAAACCCGGGTCTCGGGGCAGACAAGGGCGTTCGCCCCCTGCCGACGACGGCCCTGGGGCAGCTACGACGACGCTTGGCCGGTCGGGTGTTCTGCCGCTCGGCGGATTCCGCGAGCGGTGATGCCCCTGGTGTCGCCCGGCTGTCCTTCAGTGCGGGCGCAGAGTCCGTCGGGGTCGCGTCTACGCTCTCTCGGACAGCGCCTGGATTCGGTACTGCTTGGGTGTGAGGCCGTATGCGGCTCGGAAGGTTCGGGTGAAGTCGGCTGCGCGGGGGAAGTTCCAGCGGGCGGCAAGGGTGTGAATCGGTGTGGTGCCCAGGGCCGGGTCAGCCAGGTCACGGCGGACACCTTCCAGTCTTTGGCCGCGTATCCAGGCGGCGACTGTTTCGCCCTGCGTCTGCTGCTGGAAGAGGCGGTGCAGGTAGCTGACGGAGATGTGGTGTGCGGCGGCTATCGCGGAGGGCGTCAGTTCGGGGTCGTGAAGGTTCTGCCGGACGAACGCGCGGATACGTTCTGCCAGGGCCGTCCGGCGGGTCTCGGACGACAGGGCGGTGTCCGCGTCGAGCAGTTGGCCGATCCAGGCCGCCAGCAGGTCCACGACGACCCTGCCCATGTGGGACGCCTCGGAGGGCCGGAGGGTGTCGGCCTGTCGGTCCAGCCCGGCGAGGAAGTCCGTCAGCAGGGCGCCGATCCCCTCATGCCCCGACAGGCGCCGGTTCAGCAACTCCCTTACTGATCATTTCAGAATGAGTTGAGCTGCAGGTCTTGCACTTAGTGATCTTGGTCGGCAGGGTGTCCGGAGTGCGTTCTGATCTTGTTCCTGACGATTTGTGGGAGCGGGTGGCTCCGCTGCTGCCGCCCGCTCCCGAGCGGCGCCACCGCCATCCGGGGCGGTTGCGCGTTCCTGACCGAATTGCACTCGCCGGCGTCCTGTATGTGCTGCGGACCGGTGTCGCCTGGCGTGACGTCCCCGCGGAGACTGTGGGCTGCTCCGGGGTGACGGCCTGGCGCCGACTGCGGGACTGGACCGAGGCCGGCGTCTGGCCACGCCTGCACGCCACCCTGCTGACCGAACTGCGCCGCGCCGACCTGCTGGCCCTGGACGACTGCTCCGTGGACGGATCGCACGTCCGGGCCCTCAAAGGGGGGATCACGTCGGCCCATCGCCCGTCGATCGAGCCCGCGCCGGCTCCAAGCACCACTTGATCGTCGACCGTCACGGAACCCCACTCGCCGTCACGCTCACCGGCGGCAACCGCCACGATGTCACCCAGCTCCTGCCCTTGTTGGACGCGGTCCCATCCATCCGGAGTCTGCGGGGACGCCCCCGTCGCAAGCCACGGCGACTGTACGCGGACAGAGGCTACGACTTCGCCAAGTACCGCCGCCTGCTGTGGAAGCGTGGCATCAAACCCGTGATCGCCCGACGCGGTGTCGCCCACGGCTCCGGCCTGGGCAAGGTCCGGTGGGTGGTCGAGCGCACCTTCGCCTGGCTCCACCAGTTCAAACGACTCCGAGCCCGCTACGAGCGACGCGCCGACCTCCATCAAGGCATGCTCGAACTCGCCTGCGGGATCATCTGCCTCCGACGGCTTCTGAAGGCTGTCAACGTGCAGCAGTAGGCTCCTGACGCGTGACCTCTTCTCCCCACGGCGCACCTACGCCACTCCGCCATGAGCCCAGCCCGGAGACCAGGCAAGAGGCGGACGACGACGCGTTGATCAAAGCTCTGCAGGCTCGCGCATGGGATCCGGGCCTGCGATTCGACCGCGCGGACGTCCCTGTCGCGTGGATCATCGAGCGCTACGGAAAGCCCCGGTTGGAGCGGATACGAGACGACATAGTTTCGTATGGCAGTGACGGGACGGTTGAGCTCAAGGCCGGGGCCGAGGAGGTGACCGACCACTACGCCGACGCCCCTCGTGAGCCGCTGTTCCCTCCGATCCCCCTGTCAGACATCGAAAATGCAGAGCACAGAATCGGACGCCGCCTTCCCGAACTGCTTCGACGCCTCTACGCCGAGGTCGCCAACGGAGGATTCGGACCCGATGGCGGACTTGCCTCCCTGACCGACGGCAACCGGGCCCCAGGGCACGTGCGCGACTGGCCGTGCGCGGCCAGCGTCCACGAACGCAACCTGTCAGAGGGCATGCCGCCATCGTGGCTCTTTCTCACCTACGGCGGCTGCACGATGGAATGGCATGTCTCATTGAGCGCAGTCGACAACCCAGTGCTTCTCTACGACGCCGACGGTTACACCTTCGGGGAAGGCCCTCACGACGGCCTTCGCCATGCGACCGCCTCACTACGAAAATGGCTGTGGACCTGGGCTGACGGCGGCGACATCTGGGATGAAGTCCTGTGACTGCTCTTACGCGCAGGTGTGATGTCGCATCGCACGTCCAGCTCATTCTGAAACGGTCAGTTACTCGGTGCTGCGGCAGGGGCAGCAGCGCCTTGGGGACGTCCACGCCGACTCCTCTGACGACCCGGCGTTCCCGGTCGTACGCCGGCCGGAAGTCGTAGGGGTGCGAGCTGTCGGCCAGGTGCAGGTCATGGGAGTTGAACGTGGTGGTCCGCCCGGCGTGGTCGAGAGCCATCCCTTCGTCGAGCATCAGCGTCAGGTGATACAGCTCGCGGTCACACTGGCGCACCATTCTCGGGCTCCGCCGGAACCGTGTGGGCAGGAAGGACGTATGCATCACGGTCGTCGGTCCCAGCTCCAACAAACGCACCTCTCCCCAGAATTCGGCAGAGTGGGCGCTGGTGAAATCGTTCGAGCGCGTCTGGGCGATCAGTTCCCGCCAGTAGTCGAACCTGTCTGACTCAGGCACATCCTCGCTCCGGAACACCGTCCCGATCATCCCATCCCCCACCGGTTACCCGCCGGACACTTACGTCATCATCTTTAACATGCACGACGGAATCCAGGTGGTTCTCCGACACCACCTTTCCGGATTCAGGGTGCCTGCTCCCGGGGCCGTCGAGGCCGCATGGCCGGGTACGCGCGTCTGGTTGTCAGGGGGCAGGGACGCTTCGACGGGCTCGCTGAAGGCTCATCCCATCGGAGTCCTGCTCCTGCACCGCCCGCGTCAGAAGTGTCAGGGGACCGAGCCTGTGTAGACGCATGGCCAACGGAGCGTGCACGGATTACCAATGACCGCCGGACGGCGCGTGCGTCATTCTCGATCACGTGCAGGACCAAGATTCAGGTCGTGCAGTCCCGCCCGCTCCGTCTTCGCGGAACAGGAATCAGGAGGAAGCACCCCATGCTTTTCAATGCTCTGCGTCCCAAGGCCCTGCTGGTGGCTGCTGTAGCGGCCGGCACCCTCGCCGCCACCAGCGCGCCGGCCAGTGCCGCCCAGAACTGGCAGGCCGTGAGCACCAACTCCAACTGGACCTGCAGCGCGTACAAGCAGCACAAGGTGTCCAACAACGTCAACTTCAAGGTCTGCATCGTCGTCAACAGCAATCTCGACGCCCAGGCCGTGCTGGTCGTGCAGAACAACGCCAGCGTGGCAGTTTCGATCGGGGGCGAAGTCACCAGCAACTTCGGGAGCGACGTGGACTGTGCGGCCACGACTCTCAACCCCGGCTTCACCCGCGGGTGTTTCGCCCCCACCGTTGGTGTCGGAGCAGGCCAGATCCTGGGAACAGACGGACGGCTGCGGCTCAACGGCGTCGACGAGTGGTGGACCGCGTCCTGAGCCTCAATCGGGTCAACCGAGGTCAACCGAAAAGTTGATCCTGGTCGTGAGTGATCACGCCCTATGGGGCTTGGACGTCTGACGACCACCAGGTGGCTCGGACCACCAGGTGGCTCGGCTGGAGCTTGCCGCAGGGCATCAGTGTCTTCCGGTGGCAGTACGCCTCCGACTGTCCGCCGCGGATGTGGGTGTCGACGACCGCACTGCGGAGACGCTTTCCTGGCGCAGAAGGCGCCCGGAGGAGCCAATGGGCCTGGCGTGGAGGACCGTGGGCAGCCAGGCCGGCCGGTACCGGCTACGGCGCGCCGTAGCCGGTACCGCTCAGGAGACGCGTAGCGGGGTGGTGTCGGTGCGCGGATCGTGTCGGGTCTGAACTCGGCGCGGATGCGGTCGCTGACGTCTTCGGCGATCAGGCGGGCCTCGCGGGCTTGGTCGAGGGTGATCCGTTCGGCGACCTGGGCGGCGGGGACGAGGTCCTCGGCCTTCAGGGGGATGCCGGTGATCCGACCGCGTCGATGAGCCGGTAGGCCGTCGTGCGCAGGTCGTCGTCGTGCGCGGAGGGCTCGGTGAGCCGACGGGTCTTGTCCCAGGAGGTGCCTCCGGCGAAACGCAGGGTCAGGCCGCGGGCCGCCCGGCCGCGCCGGCGCAGTCGGTGGGCGAGGGTGACGACGAGGTCGAGGAGGGCGGCGCCCTCCAGGGCATGGCGCGGGAAGGCGCGGTGGATGCTCGCGGCGGCAGGCAGGGTGCGAGGGGTGACGGGCCAGGGGTCGATGCCGCGGGCCCGGTCGGCGGCCTGCCGTCCTGCCCTGCCGCCCAGGAGGCGCTGGACGGTGCGGGCGGAGCGTGGCGAGCAGGCCGACGCGGTGGACGCCGTAGTCGCGCGGGGTCTGGACCTGGTGGGAGCCGATGCCGCTCAGGGCCTCGACGGAGAGTGACCCGAGCCATCGGGTGACATCGTCGGGTGCGAGGGTGAGGACGGTGGCCGCGACGGTGACGGACGAACTGACGCCGATCGGGAGGTCGACGCCCAGCCTGGAGACGGTCCGGATCCGCAGGGTCTCTCCCCCCAGCCAGGCAGCGTCCACGCCCTGGTGGCGCAGCGCCCCCTTCAGCCCGGCGAGGGCCGCGGTCGGCGGCAGCGCCTGGACGGCCGGTGACAGCTCCTGGACGACCGGTGACAGCTCGGCCATCCGCTCGAGGACCTGCCGGTACCCGTCCTCCCCCAGGCGGTCCCGGCAGCGCACATGCATCACGCTCGCCACCTGCCGGGTGCCGTCACTGTCTCCACAGCACCCACCTCCCCACCCACGTCATCGAACTAGAATTCGAACACGCGAGACGGTGAACCCGGCATCGGCTCCGACCGGGTGCCCGATCTCGTGGACCACCTGTACATGTCCGTCACGAACTCCACCACCTCCAGCCCCATCGATACGATGCCGCTGTCCGCACGCGCGAAGTTGCTGATGAGCGTTCAAAGCATCGCCGCGCTCCTGACCCCCTGCTGGTCATCGCCTGTGCCGTCAGCGTCCTGCACTGAGCGGCCGACCGGCCGGTCAAGGACCGGGAGAGAGGGCACTCGTGTCACAGGAACCGCCGTCGATGACACCTGGCGAGGCACAGGGGCGGTCATGAAGAACCCTAGGATCGACGGACCGCACGGCATCGCGACGCACACGGCTGGGAGTGCACTCATGGGCGAGCACCGGAGACCGGACGACTCCAGCCGACCCCGCACGGCAGAAGGACACGAAGACCGGACCGACACCCTGTTCGGTCTGGAAGACCTGAGATCCGGGCCGATTCGTTCACCGGCCGGGAACCCCGGTTCGCCTGTGGGTCCGCTGTTCCGCGACTCCCCCGCCGCCCGGCGTCTGCTGTCCGTGCGGGAGATCCACGCCGAGCCCGCGGCTGCGGCATCACCCCGTGGGCAGGAGATCATCGCCCGCTTCCCCCGCGCTCGGATCATCGACGTGGACTCGCACTGGCGCATCCCGCAACTCCACGGCAACGCGGGAAACCTCGAACGCTGGGTCCGTATCAAGAGCGAGGTTTTGGTCCTGGGCGAGAAGAAGACCCTGGCCACACGTCCGAACGGCAGATCGGCCGACTGGATCGCTGCAGGTCCGGCCAACGGCTGTGCGATGGCCTGCGCCTACTGCTACGTGCCGCGCCGCAAGGGCTACGCCAACCCGATCACGGTCTTCACCAACATCGAGGCGATCATCGCCCACCTGGCCCGCCACGTCGCGCGCCAAGGTCCCAAGCAGGAAGCCAACCAGTGCGACCCGAAGGCCTGGGTCTACGACATCGGCGAGAACAGCGACTGCTCGGTGGATGCGCTCATCAGCGGAAACGTCGCCGACCTCGTGAACGCCTTCGCCCACTGGCCCACAGCGAAGGCGTCGTTCGCCACGAAATTCGTCAACCCCGATCTGCTGCTCCTGGACCCGCGCGGCCGTACCAGGATCCGGTTCTCCGTGATGCCGCCGCAAGACTCCCGGTTGCTCGACCTCCGCACCAGTCCCGTTCAAGAGCGCATCGCAGCGGCCGCGGATTTCCTGGAGGCCGGGTACGAGGTCCACTTCAACCTCTCGCCCGTCGTCGTCCGGCCCGGGTGGGAGGCGGACTGGGGCCTCCTCCTGGAACACATGGACGACGTCCTTCCGCGGGCGGTGAAGGACCAGGCCGCGGCGGAAGTGATCACGCTCACGCACAACAGGGACCTCCACGAGCTGAACCTGGCCTGGCATCCGCGGGCGGAGGACGTCCTTTGGCGTCCCGATCTGCAGCAGGCCAAACGCTCCGAGAACGGCAGCTGGAACGTCCGGTACCGCACTTCCGAGAAGGCCGAAGCCGTGGGCTCCCTCCAACGTCTGATCGCAGCCCACGCGCCCTGGCTGCGCGTCCGATACGCCTTTTGACGGGCCCGGGCGCCCCGGACTCCTCGTGCCGGCATCCGATGAGGAAGACCGGTGTCGGCCACCCACGACCCCGACAGACCTGGCGGGGTATCCGCGACAGGACGAAGTGCCCCGGATACGGGCCTTGAGCCGCTTGCGTTCCGGCATGAGGACGACTCCGGCAGCAAGGAACCGTCGGGTGCGCTCGTCCTCGCCCCCTGACCGGCAGACAGACCACTGAACACGGTCGGCGGAGCGCGGTCTCCCTCGTGCGGCAGCGCGGAGTCCCAGAGCGTCCGCGCCGCCGGTCGCAGTCGTCGTCCCGTGCCGGTCGCCGCCCTCGTACTGGCGTGGCCACCCATGGTTCCTGGCGCAGGTCGCGCCACTGGGTCGGTGTCCCACTCAGCCCGATGTCAGCCGTCGAGCGCCGCCAACCCCTCCCGCCAACGGGCCTCTCGCTCCGCCGCGCCCTGCTCCCACCAAGGCACGCCCCTCTCTCCCAGCGCCACCTTCGCCCTGTGCACCCGTTCCCGCGCGGCACGCTCCGCCTCCTTGTCCTGCGCACGCCGCGCAACGCCGACCTCCCGACGGGCCGCCATCAGATGAACGCGCAGCCGAGCGCTCACGTCGGACGGAACGGCCGGATCAGTGGCACGCCAACGCCGGCCCTTGAGGACGACGTAGTGCTTGTCGGAGGTCATGGGCGGTCGCGCGTTCCCTGTCACCGGGACCGAGTGCCCGCGTTGGGACACGCCATTCGATCAGAGCCGGACGCGCATCCCGTGCGTGCCGGCTGCCGAGCGTTTTCGAGGTCGTCGGTGGTGCGGTACGGGGAAACGGCGTGGACGTCTACGAGGTCGCGGATCATCCTCTGCTGGAACAAGATCTTCTCAGTTAGGCGATGGATCGTCACCAGCGAAGGGCGGAACAGGCCCGGCTGCAACCGGCCTGTCGCGGCATGGCCAGGCAAGCGGTATCGGTTGCGACCCTGGAGCACATGTACCTCGCCCATGCCCATCCGGCTCTGCCCCGGGTGAACAACTGCCTTTGGACATCAGGGCCGTGGTGCGCTCTGCGATCACAGTCGGTGACCGCGTCGAACATGTCGCCGTACACCCACGTTCCGCGTTGGTGCTGACGCTCGGCCCCTACGTCCTGGCGGGTGTACTCGAGGAGGCCGAGGAGCGGGCGGTTCGGGTCTGAGGCCGACTTCTTCGTGACGTACAGCAGTTGGCCACGGCGCGGCCGACCGGAGCCGGGGTGCCGTTGATGCCGCCGGCCTTCGTACCGCGGCCGGTGGACCGAGGCGGCCCGTGTGGACGCATGAGTCCAAGGCCGCTTCCGTCCGTCTGTGAACTCTTCTCACAGGCCTGGGCCGCGACGAAGCTATTGATCACCGGCCGGCCGGAGCGTCACCGCGGGACGCGAGGCAGACCGGACAGCGCATTTCGCCTCCGGAAGGAACGGAAAACAGCCATGCTTCGCAGCCGTATCGCCCAGGCCGCCGCGGTCGCCTCCGTCGTCATCGCGGCCTCTCTCACCACCCCGGCCGTCGCGTTCATGTCCGAGGCCGACGCGGCTGCGACCTCCTCCGTTCTTGCCAGTGACGCGGGCTGGCAGGTCGCCCCGACGGACGCCGGCCGGCAGTAGCCCTCTCACAGCCGGTCGCCCGTCCCGACGACCGTCGTCCACCCGCGAAGCCGCCAGTGGCTGATCGGTTACATCCTCTCTCCGCCGTTTTCCGGCCATGCCACGTCCACCGTCCGACGCCTGCCTCACCGCCAGCATCCCAGGGGGAACAAGAAGTGAAGAACATCCGCAAAGTCAGCCGCAGACTCGCAAGCCTGCTGGCCGTCGGCACTCTGGGCATCGGACTCCTCGCGGTGAATACTCCGACCGCCGAAGCGGCCACCACCTGCTCGGGCGGCGTCAACATCTACGGCGTGCTCGACGACGGCAGGCTCACGTTCAGCCAGATCAACCCGGCCACCGGAGACCTCGCCAAGGTGCTCGTCGGGCCCGACCTCGGCTTCGAGCCGAAAGCCATGGCGACCCTCAACTTCAACACCATCCTCGTGACGTCGACCACGGGTGCCCTCTACCGCATCGACATCAAGACCAACAACACCAGCCTCGCCCTGCTGAACGCACCGGTGAAGATCGCCGACAGCGGCTGGACCCACGACAAGCTCACCTACGACGGCCACGGCCACCTGTACGGCACCACTGCCGCCGGTCTGCTGCTGCGCTACAACGTGACCGAGGACAAGCCGGCGGGCTCCCAGCACATCGGCGCCCGCACCGAGATCGACACCGGATTCGTCCTGAAGACCCTCACCGCCACCGGCGACGACCGGCTCGGCGCCACCACCGAGGACGGACGGCTGCTCGACTACTCCGTCGCGGGCGCCGGCTCCTGGAAGGGCAACACTCTCAAGTCTTCCGGCTGGTCCGGCTTCAACCAGCTCGTCTCGCCCGGCGCGGGCCTGTACTACGGCCGCCTGTCCAGCGGCGCCATGTACTGGTACAAGGACGCCAACCCGACCGACGGCTCCGGGTCCGACATCTCGTACCACCTCGACGACCCGGTCAACACCAGCGGCTGGACGCAGAAGCTGCTCTCCGCCCAGCCGGGCACCTACACCTGCACCACCCCCGCGGGGGCGGTCGACCGCGACAACATCACCGAGGTCAAGGCCGCCGGTCGGCAGCTGATGAACAGTAAGGACGCCTCTTGGGCCACCTCCGCGCAGTGGGCCTGCCTGGAGACGCTCTGGGACCATGAGAGCGGCTGGCGCTGGAACGCGACGAACTCCTCCTCCGGTGCCTACGGCATCCCGCAGGCGCTGCCCGCCACCAAGATGGACGTCGCGGGCGACGACTGGAGGGAGAACCCCCTCACCCAGATCAAGTGGGGTCTGAGTTACATCGACGGCCGTTACGGCTCCCCGTGCGGCGCGTGGAACTTCTGGCAGGCGAACACCTGGTACTGACATCACCGGGCCGAAAAGGGCGGCGCCCCCTCGCTTCGAGGGGGCGCCGCCCTTTTCGGCGGATGCTCGGGGTGGTCGGGCCCGCCTGGACCCTCGATGGGCGGGAGGCCGTCCCCGCCCGCTCGAAAAGCATCGACGAGGGACGCGCCGTGGCGACGGCCACCACCCGCCTCGCCGGGCTCGGCCGCCCCCGCCGGCTGGAGGCGGACGCCCCTCGTGATGGCAGCGTGAGCGGCCTGCCCCGGTGTTCTGCGTGGTCACATGTCACATCTCGTAACCCAGTTCCTCGGCCCCGATGTGCCAGAAGGAGTTCTCGTCGGCGACCGCTTCGGCGTCAAGCGCTCCGAATCGTTCGAGCAACGCTTCGGTGAGCGCGTCACCGGCCTTCTCGACCAGGTCCACGGTCTCGTCCTCACTGAGGCCGTCGGCGGGCCACTCGTACGCGTCGGCCTCGGCAGCGGCCTCCTCATAAGCGCGGTTGAAGGCGACGAACGCCTCCACACTGGAGTTGACCAGCAGGGGGCCGCCGACCTCCGGCAGAAACCACAGCGAGCCGTCGTCACGCCGTAGGACGAGCTCACTCAACCCCGGGTCGACCGCGACCATGGCACACCGAACATTGCCGACCGCACGTTCGGCGAAAGGTGAGGGCTGCCACGCTCCGTGGTACGGGCAACGGACGCATCCGACCAGGAGTGAGGCGACTTCAGCATCGTTCATGCCGAGAACACAACCCGCCCCGCCGACTCTTCACGGAGCCGGTGAACCTGTGCGGTCGCAGCGCCGGACCTCCTGGTCCTGTGCCCGCATCCCCCGTAGGTCGAGGCCGGCCGGAACGTGAGAGGGCCCTGCCGGGATCGGCAGGGCCCTCGGAGCATCAGGCGGATCGTCAGGCGATCTTGTCGTAGCGCAGCGCGACGTACGACGAAGCCGGGTGGCTGTCGATGGTGCCGCTGTAGACGTTCGCGGTCGAGTAGTTCATGTCCGTGGAGGGGCTTCCCTCGGAGTAGTAGTAGAACGTACCCGCGTCCTGGTCCTTCCAGCCCGCGAAGAGGACCACGTGCTCGGCGCTGTAGTTCAGCGCGTCACCCGGCCTGAGGTCGGACTTGGAGATCTGTGTGCTCGCGCCGGGAAGGGTCTGGGTCGTCAGCGAGGTGGTGAGGTGCCAGGCCATGGAGACGAAGCCGGAGCAGTCGGTGCGGTAGGTGTGGTCGCCGTCGACGTCGGAGGCGTAGGCGCTCTGGCTGTACTGGACATTGCGGGTGTACCAGTTCTTGGCCCGGGCGATGACCTCGTTGCGGGAGATGGTGCCTCCCTGTACGGACTGGGGCGGTGTCGGCACCACGTAGGAGCAGTTGTTCGCGTAGGCCGACAGCAGGCTCTGGGTCCAGCCCGAGGCGTCCACCGGGTCGTCGGAGTGGTACGCGATGTCGCTGCCGTCACCGTCGGTCGGGTCCGCGTCGGAGTACCAGTACAGGCCGCCGTTGGTACGGCCGTAGTAGAGGCCGCCGCCCGGCGAGGAGAGCGAGTCCACCGCCGACCAGCCACTCGACTTCAGGACCGTGCGGTCCCAGTCGCCCACTCCGTTGATCTTGTAGCTGAGCAGCCGGCCGTCCGCGGTGGAGGCGACGATGCGGTCGTCGCCCGCGGCGGCGAGCGTCTTGAGGACGAAACCGGAGTCGATCACGACGTGCTGGCCTATGTGGGCCGACCCCGCGGGCTTGGCCTGCGACACCAGGTACTGGTGGAGCTGGCCGTCGACCGTCCCGTAGAGGTGGCCGGCGCCGTCGTAGACCAGCTTGTCGAAGGTCCAGCCGCCGTCCCAGATCTTGGTGACGCCCGCGACCCCGAGCGACGTGTTGTTCGTCTGCACGTCGACCCGGTAGAGGTCGCCGGTGGTCGACGTGACCAGGACCGTGTTGAAGTTGAGCGTCGCCATCGCCTTGGGCGTGAAACCCAGGTTCGGGCCGATGAGCGTCTTGACCCGGTCTCCGGTGTTCGGCGCGACCTGCGAATACGTCAGCCGTCCGTCCGACAGCGTGCCGTAGATCGACACGTCACCCGTGCACGACGCCACAGCGTGCGCGGCTTCCCCGGTGATCACGACCAGGCCGAGGGACATCGCGCCGACGGCGGCCACGGCAGCGGTACGGCGGAGGGCATGGCTCAGCTTCATGTTGGCTCCTGCGGTGAGTGGATCGAGCGCGTAAAGGCACCTCCCTGGCCCAAACAGCTGCCCTGCAGGTGCAGCCGTGAAGGTTGTCTCGGGTGTGGCGCCCGGTGGCAAGAACTACTTTCGCCGCAGGTCACGCGGGGTGGAAGGGATGACGAATGGACGCAAACGTCCTTGGCCTGTTACGTCCTGACCGGGCGTTGGCGCACCTCGGCTGCACCTCGTCACGAGTGACGTGACCGTGCGCTTGTCGAACTCCGGGAGGAAGGCGACCGGGCAGGCCTCGAACGGGCGAGATCCGACCGGTTCGAAGGGGGCTCACTTCGCGGCCGACGGAAACCGTTTCCGGTGACCGTGGCGACCGCGCGAACATGTCGGAGTACGTGGGCGTGCTTGGAGTCCTGGGGCGGCGAGCAGGTGGGGAGAGCGTTGTGGGGACCATGCTCAAAGGCATGTGGCGCGTTCCGTGGCACGAGTTGACGCATGCTTACGGAACTGCGGAGGGCGTTCCGGGCCGGCTCTCCCGAGTGGCGTGGGGGGGACGCCGCGACGAGCAGTGACGCGTTGAGTGATCTCGGTCTGTGGCTCGGCGAGTTGGCCGTCTTCGATGCGACCGTGGCGGCGGTTCCCTTCCTGTGGGATCTCGCGGCGACCGACACGGTGACCTGCCGGTCCGAAGTGGTCGAACTGATCCAGGCCGTGCTCGAGCGCAGTGCCGCTCGGATCGAGGTCCAGTCGGCTGCTCACCTTGCCGTGCTGGCCGGCGTGAATACGCTCCACGTGTTGACCGAGGACGGAGATCCTGGAGTGCGGACAGCGGCGAGAGAACTGATGGCAGCAATCGACAGTCACGTGTGTGACGCGTGTCGTCGGACCTGAGGGCGAGTTCGCCATCGCCCACCGGGCCGCACCGCACCTCGCCGGCATCCTCACGGTCCGCAGGAGTCGGCGAGGCCCCTGTTGCCGTCTGCGTGGGTGCGCCCGCGAGGCGGCGGGGTCGCCGCCATCGATGACGAGGCGGTCTTTGCCGCGATCGTCCACGTGCTCGTGAGTGGTTGCGCCTGGCGGGCCTCGCCACCGTGTTTCGGGGCGTCGATCCGGTGCTCGCGCGCTCTGCCCGGATGGCGTCCGGGCCGTCGGAGACGGTCAGGGGTTCGATGCGGGTGCCCGCACCAGGTCGAGTGCCGCCTCGCTGAAGGCGCGAACGCGGGCTGTCGCACCGTCGGCGGGCCACACCAGACCCCAGTCCACTGACGCGGCATCCTCGAAGGGGACATAGACGACGTCGGGGCGGGCGAAGTAACGCCTTGTGTGGGCGCCGACGGCGAAGACTCCCTCCCCGGCGCCCACGAGTGTCAGCGTCTCGTTGAACGTCATGGCCGACGGTCCGAGTGCGATCGGTCTCCCGGAGGGAGTCCGGCGCGGCGCCCGGTCCTCGCGCAGGGATTCCGGCAGCGTCTCGGGAATCTGCAGCACGGTCACGCGAGCCAGATCTTCGACGGAGACGGTCGTGCGGCGGGCGAACGGATGCCCTGTCGGCACAGCGAGCATGCGTGCCTCCCGCACCAGGACCGGCCCCATGACGATGCCCTCTTCGTGGATCGGACGGCAGGTCAGCGCGATGTCCACCTCGCCGCTGCGCAGCCACGGCAGGACTTCCGGCAGGTGCGCCTCTTTGATCCGGGCGTCGCAGTCGGGGTGCCGGTTGCGGAACTCCTGTGCGGCCCCGACCAGCAGCTGGCCGGCCGCCGGCCCGGTGAAGGCGACCCTCAGCAGCCCGGTCAGGCCCCGCCCCACGTCGACGGCCCGCTCGAACGCACCGGTGATCCGGGACCAGGCGGGGCGCGTCTCTTCATACAACCGCCGTCCCACCGGGGACAGCTCCACCCGGCGGCTGGTGCGGTTGAACAACGGGACGCCGATGCGGCGCTCCAGTTTGGCGATGGTCTGGCTGACCCGTGCCGTGGAGACGTGCAGCCGCTCGGCGGAGCGGCCGAAGTGCAACTCCTCGGCGAGCGTCAGGAACGCCTCCAGCTCGTGCCGCTCCAGCATCCCCGCACCCTCCCGTCGTTAATCGAGGCTTCACGGTCGTTGCGCAGGTGCGCATTGATGCCCTGCCAGGACCCCAGCAGGATCAGAGGTGTTGAAAGACCACCTCACCCGTACAGGAGAACATCATGTACGTCACCGGCGACCGCGCCCTGAGCGCCCCCGCGCACGACACCGCCACGGCCGTCGCGGAACTCAGGGACCGGGCGGAGATCACCGACGCGCTCCACCGCTTCGGCCTGGGCCAGGACCTCAAGGACAAGGAGCTGTTCGCCTCGGCCTTCGCCGCCGACGCCGAGCTGGACTTCCGCCCGGCCGCCTCCAAGTGGGGCTCCGAGCCGCCGCCGATGTCCGGGCGCGACACCATCGTCACCACCGTTTTGGCCATGTTCACCGGCCGGGTGGACACCACACACCAGATCGCCAACACGCGGATCACGATCGATGGCGACGCCGCCCGGCTCACCGCCCTGGTGGAAGCCCAGCACGTGCTCATCGCCGACCCCGCCACACACGCGCTGCTGAAGAACCCCTACGACGTCGACCTGGTCCGCGACGGCGACCGCTGGGTCATCCGTCGGCTTCGCATCGACAACACCTGGTACACCGGCGAACCCACCGTGATCTTCGGTTGACACCCGCCCCGCAGAACCCCACGAGGGCCTCCCTGATCTGAGCAGACACCATCCCCGGCAGCGCAGGGTGCTGCGGCGCGACGCCGGGGAGGGCGGTGTGACGCCGGGGGCGGGTGTTCCTCACCAGGGCGCCGGGGCCGGTGGCGGGACCACCGGCGGCCGGTCGTCGCAGGTGATGGTGTTCGGCAGCTCCCAGGGCGCGAGCCAGGGACCGGTCGTGCCGCCTCCGTCGTTGCCGCCGAGGTCGTTCACCGTGAACTCGGAGCCGGAGGCGGGGAAGTTGAAGGATCCGCAGTTGTCGATCCCGACCGCACCGACGTTGCGGGCGTCCACGTTCTCGAAGGACGCCGATCCGGCGGAGCGGGCGCTGAGCACGGAGGTTCCGGTGCCGTCCACGCGGATGTCCTCGAAGCGGACGCCCCGGATCGCGTACTCGTCCTTCACCGGGAAGTCGGAGACGAGCATGACCGCGTTGTAGGTGTTGTCGAGGAAGTGGTCGCCGGTGACCTCGATGTCGGCGTCGATGTCCCGCTCCAGGGCGTAGAACCAGATGGCTCCGAGGCCGATCCTCCAGTTGAGCTCGAAGGGCCCTGAGCGGACCGTGGTGTTGTCCGTGATCCACAGGTGTCCGCCGAACGGCTCGGCCCCGAACCGGGAGCCGACCTGGATGGCGCTGCCCTCACGGACGGGGTCGGCGACGAGGTTGCCGGTGACCGTGTTGTCGGTGCCGCCGTACAGGGCGATGCCGTTGGCGAGGACCGGGCTCTGGACGGTGTTGTGGGCGAAGACGTTGCGCGCGTCGCCCGTCCTCTCCGACCACATGGCCAGGCCGTCGTCGCCGGTGTTGCGGACGAAGGTGTCCGAGACGCTCGAACCGGTCACGCCGGTGTGGAAGTTGATGCCGTCGGCGATCTGGTCGGCGATCACGGTACGGGTGATGCGCAGACGGTTCATCGGGCCGTCGAACCACATGCCGACCTTGGTGTGGTGCAGGTAGAGGCCGTCGATCGTCGAGTCGCCGAGCGCCCCGCCGATGGCGTTGACCTGGTCGGTGTCGACGCGTTCGCGGACGTCCCCCTCGACGGTGAAGCCCGACAGGTGGACGTCGTGACTGCCGCCGTCGGCCGCGTCCTTGCCGTAGAAGCCCACACCGGTGTGGACCGATCCGTCGGGGGCGGGGGTGTCGAGGGTGACCTGGTGGCCCTTGACGATCGTGTACCAGCTGCCCGCCCCGACGATCGTCACGTCGTCGACGACGATGTGACGGTTCACCTGGTACGTGCCCGGCGGCAGGTACACCTTGAGGTGCCGCTTCTTGGCGTGGGCGACGGCCCGGTCGAAGGCGTCGCCCGCGTCGCGTCGGCCGGTGGGATCGGCCCCGAACGCGAGGACGTTCGCGGCGTGCTCCTCGACGTGGGGGGCGCCGACGAGTTGCGTGTCGAGCAGGTCGATGACGGTCCAGGCCGCGGCGGTGTTCTCGGGCGCGGTGAGGCGGACGGTGTCACCGGCGGCGTACTTCTTGCCGAGGAGCAGCCGCTGCTCGTCGTAGAAGTGGCTGGGCCGGAACGGCTTGTCGATGGCGGGCACCGGGGTGGTGGCCGCGGGGACGCAGCCGCATTCGGTGATCCACCAGTCGGGGTGCAGCAGGTCGCCCCGGGGGTCGTTGCTGAAGGGGTACTGGTTGTAGAGCCAGGAGTACCGCGAGGTCAGGGTCATCGTGGTGCGGTGCCGGCCGTCGACGGAGACGTCGAGGGGCGCGGTGATGCCGCCGCCCCCGGGGGCGTCGGGGATGCTGTAGCGCACGGTGAGCGCGTCGGCGGCGCGCGGCAGGGTGAACTCGACGTGCTGACCCGGCCTCAGGCGCACCGCCGCGCGGCCGGAAGCCTCGGAGGGCAGGGTGTAGGCGGCGCGGTCGGGGCCGATGACGGTGCCGTCCGTCGACGCGTTCTCCGCCTCCTGTTCGGCGAAGTCCACCGCGGCGCCGCGCCCCGCGACGAGGGCGGGATCGAGCGCGGCCCGGGTCACCACCGGGGCACCTCCGTCGCCACCGTGCGCGGAGGCCGCCGGGGCCGGAGCGCCGAGCACCAGCACGAGCCCGGCGGCGACGGCGGTCACCGCCGCGGCCGTCCGGGCCGGCCTCCGTACGCGACCGCGGACCCGTTCCGCGGCCGCGCGAGGGGTGTACCGCGCCATCGGGTTCTCGTTTCTCTCGGAACGGAGGGCACCGAGGGCCGCTCGGTGCGCGGCGGAACGGAGGGAACGGACCGTGCCGCTGCGTACCGGGACATTAGGGCGCGACGACCACCCGTACAAGACGTCGAACACGTCTTTCCATTCAGAAGTATGAATCCTGCAAGCTGCAGTCGACTTCTTGCGCAGGGATCCTCGCCTTCCGGACCGCGCCGCCGCCCCGACGCCAGGACGTCACCACAAAAAGAACAATGATTCTGTTAGCATCCCTCGCAAGCAGAACGAGTATTCTTTTTGTGGGGGGTGCGGTGCCTCGGCTCACCGACGCGCGCAAGGAACTCCGGCGTACCCAGATCGCCGAGGCCGCCGTCCGCTGTTTCAGCCGCAACGGCCTGGAGCGGACCTCGATCGCCGACATCACCGCCGAGTCCGGCCTCTCGGCCGGCTCGATCTACGCGCACTACCGGAACAAGGCCGACCTGGTCCAGGCCTCCGCCAGGGAGATGCTCGACAAGCGCGCCGGCACCATCGGCGAGTACGCCGCGGCCGACGCCCCGCCCGACCCCGACGAACTGCTCTCCCGCCTGGTCACCGCGATCGACCCCGCCGAGGCCCGGGTCGGCGTGCAGACCTGGGGCGGAGCGACCACCGACCCGGCCATCCGCGACATCATCGTCGACGCGACCGACCGGATGCGCGCGATGCTGCACGACTGCGTCACGGCCTGGCTGATCAAGGTCGAGCACCACGATCCGGCCGAGGCCCGGGAGCGCGCCGCCCCGATCGCCCACCGGGTCATGGCGCTCTACCAGGCCGAACTGCTGTACACCGCCTTGCGATCACCGACCGAGGAGACAGCTTCATGACCACCGCGACCGCTCCGTTAGCCACCCGCACCGTTTTCCGCATCGGCTACGGCGCCTTGCAGCTCGAGCGCCTGCGCGACCGCCGCGACGAGGCCGTCGCGCTGGTGCGCCGCGCGGTCGAGCTGGGCGTCGACCACGTGGACACCGCCGAGTTCTACGGCTTCGGGTTCGCCAACGACGTGATCCGCGAAGCACTGCGCCCCGAGGACGACGTCCTGGTCGTCACGAAGGTGGGGGCCGACCCCGACCCCGGCGGGCACCTGCCGCTGCGTCTGGCGCAGCGGCCCGAGCAGCTGCGCGCCAGCGTCGAGGACAACCTGCGCAGCCTGGGCGTCGACCGGCTCGCGGTCGTCAACCTGCGCCGTCTGGACGCCGGCCCCGGGCTGCGCCCCGAGGGGGACCAGATCGTCGACCTCGACGACCAGCTCGCGGTGATGACCGCCCTGCGCGACGAGGGCAAGATCGGTGCGATCGGCCTGAGCTGCGTCACCCTCGACGGTCTGCGCCGAGCCCTGCCCATCGGCGTCGCCTGCGTCCAGAACGCCTACAGTGTCGTCTCCCGCGACGACGAGGACATGCTGCGGCTGTGCGCGGCCGAGGGCATCGCCTGGGTGCCGTTCTTCCCGCTCGGCGGGGCCTTCCCCGGCCTGCCCAAAGCGACCGACGAGCCGGCCGTGCACGCCGTGGCCGAGTCCCTGGGCGTGACGCCCTCCCAGGTCGGCCTGGCCTGGCTGCTGCACCACGCCCCGAACGTGCTGCTCATCCCCGGCACCGCCGACGCCACTCATCTGGAGGCCAACCTGGCGGTCGGCGGGATCACCTTCGACACCGCGGCCCTCGCCACCCTCGACGGCATCGAGTCCCGCTCCAGCGAAGTCCCCATCGGCTGACCGGAACCAGCGCGGTCCGACTCACGACCGCGCCCCGAGCCGGACCCCTGACCGACCGCCGCGCCGCGCCGGGACATCCCGCGCCATCGATCACCAAGGACGGATCATGAAGGCCATCATCTACCACGACAACGGCGCCCCCGACGTTCTCCGGTTCGTCGACCGTGACCTGCCCGAGCCCGGCCCCGGCGAGGTTCGCGTACGGGTCGCCGTGTCCGGGGTCAACCCGACCGACTGGCAGGCACGCTCCGGCGCCGGTCACCCCAAGCGCTTCTCCGAGATCACCCCGCACCTCGACGGCGCCGGCACGATCGACGCCGTCGGTGAGGGTGTCGACCGGAGCCGGGTCGGTGAGCGCGTCTGGCTGTTCATGGCCGCCGCGGGGCGGCCCACCGGCACCGCCGCCGAGTTCACCGTCGTACCCGCCGAACAGGCCGTGCCGCTGCCCGACGAGGCCGGTTTCGACGTCGGCGCCTCACTCGGCGTCCCCGCGCTGACCGCGCACCGCGCGCTCACCGTCGCCGAGGACGGGCCGCACCGGCTGCGGCCCGGGGCGCTCGACGGGAAGGTGGTGCTCGCCGCGGGCGGGGCCGGAGCGGTCGGGCACGCGGTGATCCAGCTCGCCCGCTGGGCCGGCGCCACCGTGATCAGCACGGTCAGCGGCCCGGAGAAAGCCCGGCTGGCCGGCGCCGCCGGAGCCCACCACGTGATCGACTACCGCGGGGGCGACCCGGCCGCCGACATCCGCGAGATCACCCCGGACGGCGTCGACATCATCGCCGAGGTGGCGCTCGGCACGAACCTCGCCCTGGACCTCGCCGTACTGCGAACGCGCGGCACGATCTCGACCTACGCCAACGACGGCGGAGTGCCGGTCGAACTGGACGTACCGCGGAACATGGTGCTCAACGCACGCTTCCAGTTCCTGATCCTCTACCTGGCCGGCCCGGAGGCACGCGCCGCGGCCGCCCAGGACGTCGCCGCCGCGGTGCGCGACGGCGCGCTGCCGGTCGGCGAGGAACACGGCCTGCCGCTGACCCGCTTCCCCCTCGACCGCACCGCCGACGCGCACCGAGCGGTCGAGAGCCGTACGGTCGGCAAGGTCCTGGTGGACGTCGGCTCCTGACGTCCAGTCACCCAGTCGTCCGCCCCCGGCGCCGCCGTGGATTCGCCGGGGGCGGACCGGCACCCGGGAGGCGCGGGAGGTGTGTACTCCTCGCGGGGTGGTGACCGTGATCAGGACGCGGCCCGACGTGCCTGGCCGTCATCGGAGAGGAGCTCGTCGAAGAGCGCGCGATAGTGCGCCATCGCGCCGCGCAGCTCCTCGGTCGTCGCCCGGTGACGGGTGCTGAGGTGCTCCGCCTGGTGCGCGGCCCGGTAGCGCTGGAGGGTCCGGCCGTGGTCGGCCGAAAGGTCCCGTACCTGCTGGTCGAACCCCTCCGTCGGGTACCCGCGATCCCGCATGAGGGCCGTCACCAGTCGGTCCGCGCTGCGCACGCCGTCCTCCGGCCGGTCCACGAACTCGTTCTGGACTGCGGTCCACTCCCGCGTGTAGCGGTCACGCGCGACGTCGGACAAGGGGCGGACGTCCAACGCGTCGTGCCGGCGCCGACGCTCCCGGAGTTCGCGTTCGGCGGCATGCCGGCCGTCGGCTCGCTCGACGGTCCGGTCGTGCTCCGGGCCGAAACGCTCCCGCGAGCGACGGCGCCGCACCGAGGAAACAGCCGCCACGACCAGGGCGATCACCACGACGATCAGAGCGATGACGGCCGGCAGGGTCCCCGTCGACATGGTTCCACGCTCCTCGCGGGACGATTCTGCCCATTCCTCCCATGGGGCGGGTCCCCGTACTGCCGCGTTTCACTCACTCCCGCCACCGGTCGGGCGACGCGCCCCTCATGAGCTTCACCGCCGGATACGGGCTGTCCGCGTCGATCGAGCCCGCCCGGAGGCGAGTCGGGGACGGCTCACCTCATGAGGCGGCCGAAGCGGCTCATCCGTGATCGACCGACAGGGCGGAGGTGACGGCGACTTCCTCGGACCGGCCCCCGGTCCGCCGGCGAGGCGTCCGCCGCCCGGCGAGACGGCAGCCGAGGCAGTCCGCGTGACCGTCCCGGGCGGCGAGGTCTTTGACGCGCCAGTCCCACTGGGTGACCGGGCGCGGACCGCTCGGCTTGCCCCAGCCCGCCAAGTGCAGCATCCACGTGGTCGACAGCGCCAGGACCAGCACCCCCGCTCCCCCGAGCGCGAGAAGCCCCGAGGCTTTGACCATGGCGAGCCCGCACAGCCCGAAACCCAGCACCGCGATGCCCGCACCGCTCCAGCCGGCGACAGTGTGGCCCAGGTCGTGGTCGTCGTCACCGTGGATGAACATGATCGTGCTCCTCGAGCTGTGAAGATGGTGGGGCCAACCCGTCGCGAGATCCCTTATCTCGCGAGCTAATTATCTTAGATACTAAGAGGATTCGTGAGTGATCACAAGGCGCGCCCGGCCGCGACGGCGGGCGAGGCCCTCTACGCCATGGACCGGATGATCGCCACCGCCCAGTTCGGGCAGCAGGACATCGCCCGCCGGATGGGCCTGAACGTCACGGACCTCACTTGTCTGGGCTTCCTCATCGAGGCGTCCACGGCGGGCGATTCGCTGGTCGCGGGCGATCTCGCGGAACGGGCCAGGCTGACCACAGGAGCGGTCACCGGCGTGCTGAACCGCCTGGAGAAGGCCGGCTACATCCGGCGCACCGCGGACCCGGAGGACCGTCGACGCGTGTACGTGGTCATGGAGGAGACCGCCCAGGGACGCGTCCTCGAGATCTACGGCCCCGTCTACCAGCGGCTGGCATCCCTCTTCGGTGACTACGAACCGGAGGAGATCGCCGTACTGGCGGACTGGTTCACCCGTGCCCGCGCCCTGTTCGACGAGGCGTTGCACGAGATCCGGGAGGGGACATCGGCCTCGTCGCAGACCGGATCGCAGACCGAGGGAACTCGATCCCGTCAAGGTTGACCCCTCCCCTCTCGAAGGAGGGGAGGGGTCCGGCGAGGTCGTCGTGAGCACCGCGGAGCGCCCGGACGGGAGCCTCGAACGCCTCGCGGGATGTCCGAAGCGAATTCCCGGCTCAGGACATCAGGGGCAGTACACGTCCCCGTCGGGTCGTTTCCCGGTGGCCAGGAAGCGGGAGACGGTGCGGTCGCCGCAGGCGTTGCCGTTGGCGAGGTAGGCGTTGTGGCCGGTGGAGTCGACGGTGACCATGACGGCGCGTGCGCCGAGGGCCCGGCGGAGCCTCAGGGCGCCGCTGAGCGGAGTGGCCACATCACGGGCGTTCTGCACGAGCAGGATGTCGGACGGGCCCTGGCCGGTGATCCGTACCGGGGACCGTCGCGGCGGGTAGGGCCAGGCGGCGCAGACCATCGCGTTGCGGGGCATGCCCGCGGTGAGTGGATGCAGGCGGCGGCTGTCGGCGACGGCCTCGCGGTAGTCGGCCGTCGACGTCGGCCAGGCCACGTCGTTGCAGATCGTGCCGATGCCGACCGCGACGAGGTTCTGCAGCGCATGGTCCGGCGGCGGTGTCGGCGCGGGAGGCACCGTGCCGCGCCGGGCGGCCAGCATCAGCTCGGCCAGGACGGGGAAGCGGCTGGGCGCGTAGAGGCTGTCCAGCATGGTCTGGCGCAGCACGTTGCCGTTCAGCTCCGGGGGGTTGGCGCCCGGCCAGGGGAGCGGTGCCCGGTCCAGGCGGGCGGCGAGGCGCAGGAACAGCGGCCGTACCTCCTCGGCGGTCGTCGCCACCCGGTCCGGATTGCCGGCGGTCGCGGCCCACCGGGCGAACTCCGGGAAGGTGTCCTCCACCCCGCGCTCGTACGCGTGCAGCCAGCCGCGCTCGACCAGGTCGGGATCCGGATCGTCGTTGCTGTCCAGCACGATGCGGTCGGTGTGCTGCGGGAACAACTGGCTGTAGACGGCGCCCACGTACGTGCCGTACGAGACACCCCAGGCGGCGAGCCGGTGCTCGCCGAGCGCGGCGCGGATGCGGTCGATGTCGTGGACCTCGTCAAGGGTGCTGATGTGCCGGATCAGCTCGCCCCCGTTGCGCGCGCAGGCCCCCGACAACCGGCGGGCGGTGGCCAGGTTCCCGGTGATCGAACCGTCCGGGGCCGGCCAGGGACGCAAGGTCGAGGTGGCGAGGTCGGCGTGCCGGAGGGCGCAGCTGACGGTGGTGGACGGTGCGAGGCCACGGGGTGCGAAGCCGATCAGGTCGTACTGGTCCCGCACGGCCTGCGGCAGTTTCCGGCCCTTCCCGGAGGGGTCGGTGAGGCTCGTGTTGCCCGGCCCGCCCGGAATCAGCAGCAGCGCCCCGCGCCGGGCGGCCGGTTTCTCGGCGGGAATCCGGGAAACGGCGACGTCGATCGTGCGGCCGCCGGGGGCGGCGTAGTCCATCGGCACCTTCAGCGAGGCGCACTGCTGACGCGCGTCGAGCCCGTCGCCCGCGCACCGGGTCCAGTGGAGGGCGGGCGACGAGGGTGCCGCTGTCGCGGGAGGGGAGACGCTCAGCGGAGTGGCGAGGCCGAGGAGCGCCGCGGAGACGGTGAGCCAGGCTGCCCGTAAACTTCTGCTCTGCTTCATGCGGACGAGCCTCACGGATTCGGCGGGCCCCTCACATCCGGTGAACCCCCGTATCGGTAAGGGGGGTTGCCCGTCTGCCGGGAGGCCGCCACGAAGTCCGTCCGCCACTCTCGGCAACGGGAGAAACGGGGGCCGACCTCCGTCCGCGCGCCCGGCGGGATCAGCCGATCAGACCGCGGGCGGCATCCCGCCCCTTCTGGTCGAGCTCCCCGCTGATCTCCAATGCGTCCTTTACCTCGTCCTGCTGCTCGGGCGACAGGCCCTCGCATTCGCCGGGCACGCCGCCGTCCGGGTTCGCGAGGATCGCGACGACGCACTGGCCGGCGGGGTCGGCGTGCCCCGGGTCCGCCTCGCCCTGGTCATCCGACCCGTCCGGCACGTCGGAAGTTCCCCCACCCTCGGTCGCATCGGACGAGCCGGGCAGTCCCGAACCGGCCGAGACGCCCGGCGCCTGCCGCCCGTCGGTACCGGAGGAATTTCCCGTGTCATCGCCGGAGCAGCCGGTGATGAGCGCGAGGGCTGCCAGCGCGAGGGCGGCCGGGAACGTACGGTGGTGCACAGGGTCTCCCCGAAGTCCAGAAATATGATCAGGTGTCACGCTGGCACACCCTCCCGGCAGGCATGCCGGTCATGACAATTCCGTGACAATGAGGAATCGATCCGGGGCAGAGAGTCACTTGCCGCTTGGGCGAAGCCTCGGGGAACAGAACCCGCAGGGGCTCGCCGCGGACCTTGCGGCGCACCAGGTCCAGGTCGGCTACGGGGATCCGACCGTGCACGGGCAAGCGCGCCGCATCGCCACGCTTCTACCGGCGTCCGCCCTCGACTCGATCATCAAGCACCCGAGGTCGAGATACGCCGGCCGGGTTCAGGGAGTGCCGCAACTAGTGGCTCCGCCGGGGCAGGTGACGCTGTCGTTGGACGCCATGCCCACGATTCCCAGCACCAGGACGATGAGAGCCAGGATGATCACAGGTACGTTGTCCGCGGCCCAACTGCCCTGATCGCGTGGTGGTTTCGGAACGCCGGGCCGGGGGCTCGTGTTGTCGCGTGCGGCCTCGGCACCAGGCCCGTCAGATCCCTCTGTCACCATCACGTCCCCCGTCGTCGTCGCCCCTTTCACGATGACACGGCATCGGCCCTCACCCGTCAAGCCTCGCGCCGTACGGGCTCTGTCGGGATCCGCTCAGAGTGCGCCGGCTCCTTGTCGGTCGGACTGTGACTGTTCGAGATCACGGCGGGCGCCGTCCAGAACTCGCCGCCATGAGACGACGTCCGGCCTGCGGCGCAACAGCGCCCTGCGTTCGCGCTCGGTCATGCCGCCCCACACGCCGAACTCGATGCGGTGGTCGAGTGCTTCGGCCAGGCACTCGGTGCGGACCGGGCACCCCGAACAGACCGCCTTGGCCCTGTTCTGCCGGGCGCTTTCCCCGAACAACTCCTCAGGGTCGACGCTGTGGCAGGCCGCGCTCTCGCTCCAGTGGTCCCTCACGCTCGTCATGTGTCCCCTCCCCCGTCGCACGCGGCGACTGGTGCGAGCTTATTGCGCAGGTCAACACCGCTGTAGTGCGGGGTACGAGGACTTTCGGTTCTCGTGTGCTGACGACGGCGTGGTTCTCCAGGGACTGTGGTCACGCATTTCCCCGGGGCCCGGCGGGCTCAGACGTCGTCGAACGGTTCGTCACTCCATCTGAACCAGGCACGACCGTCACCGATGTGCAGGAGAAACTCCGCGACCGGGCCTGACGGGGCCACCAGCGACAAGGTGTCCGCGATCCGGTCGTAGGAGTCGTCGAACCGCTCGTACTCCTCCGCCTCCAGCAGAGCCAGCGACTCGTCGAACCAGGGTTTCACCTCTCCGAACATCGGCGTCGGAACGAAACGACCGTTCAGCCATGGGAAATCGGCCTCGTCGATCACGATCTCGCCGAGCAGGTCCTCCCGCCGCATCAGTCGCCAGACTTCGCCCTCGAAACCCATCCCGCCGGTTCTCCGTCCATGTCCTGGTGTCACCGGGCAGCCTCTCATCCGGCAAGGACAACGAGGAGGTTCCGGCGGTCCCGTGCCCCCAAGGCCGTCGGCCGGGAGGGGCCGTTCGCCATGGGACGGTGACGACGTCGAACGCCCTGTTCCACTACATCGGCGCCGCCGGCTGGGACGAGATCCGCGAGTCGGGCTTCATCGACACCACGTCCCGGGCGGCGGACCACATCGACGGTCAGGTCGAGCTCGTACTGCTCGCCCCTGACGCGGCACCGGCACCGCTCTCGTCCTGGACGACTATCTCCGATCGGTGGATGCGCTGCCGGTGGGAAACGGGCGTGCGCGACCATCGGCCGGTGTGGGTCCGCAGGGGCATGACGGCAGGTCACCGTCCCCTTGTCGGAGCCGCGTTGTCAGTGGTGGGAGATACGTTCGAGGTCTTGGAACCGCTGTTGCACGACAGGAGTGGACGATGACCGAGAGCAGTGTGCTGCCCGCGCTCAGGGTGGTGCTGACGGACGTCAACGAGCGTGTGGTGGAGGCGTGGCGCGCCGCGTTCGCCGACACCCCCGGTATCGAGATCCGCAAGGGCTCGATCCTCGACGAGGACGTCGACGCCTGGGTCACCCCCACGAACTCCCGGGGCCGGATGGACGGCGGGGTCGACGCCGTCATCAAGCGGTACCTGGGGTCCGGCATCCAGGTGCGCGTCCAGCGGGCGATCCGTGACCGGTTCGCCGGACCCATGCCGGTGGGCAGCGCGGTCTGCGTCCCGTCCGGCGCGACCGTCCCCCGGTACCTGATATCGACGCCGACGATGGTGCGGTCCTCGCAGAACGTGAGCGCCACGCTGAACGTGGCGCTGGCGTGCGCGGCCGCTTTCCAGGCCGTCCACCGGCAGAACCGGAAGAAGCCGGGCAGCATCCGGTCCGTGGCGCTGGTCGGGTTGGGGGCGCAGACCGGCCAGGTGCCGGCCCGGGTGTGCGCCAATCTGATGTGGACCGGCTACACGCTCTTCCACGACCACTGGTTCGAGGACGACGACGAGTTGCGCTCCACGATCGTCTCCCAGCTCCACGGGATCGAGAACGCGCCCGTCGACCAGCGGGTGCGCATCGTGCCGCCGGTGGCCGTCACGCCCGTCGCCCCCGCGCCGGTGTCGGCGCCGGCACCTGAAACTGCCGCTCCCGCTCCCTCCTCTCCTTCTGCCACGACGGCTGAAAGCGCCTCCGCCATGACCGGATCGACGACCGGCGCCCCGGCCCCGGACCAGCAGCCCCAGCCCGATGTGAACGACCCCCTCGCCCTGGCCGAGCTGTTCGACGGCGGTGGGGAGGCCTGGTTCCCGCTGCTGAAGCCGGTCATCGAGGCGCAGCCGGACGCCGCGCGGTTCATCGGGAAGGGCCGCAGCCCCGAGGTGGTCCCGGTCCGCGAGCTGACGTTCCAGGCGCTCAAGCCGAACCCGCCGCACAAGTGGAAGGTCGTGGTCTTCGGCCAGAACCCGTATCCGCGGCCGGAGAGCGCCACCGGCATCGCCATGTTCGACAACACCTTCAGCGACTGGAAGGACAGCCAGTTCGGCCGGGTCGTCAGCATCCGGTGCCTCATCAAGGCGGCGGCGATGTGGAAGTACGGCATCGCCAAGAAGACCCCGATCGCCGACGTGCGGGCGCTGCTGAAGGAGCGGGACACGGTCCAGCCGCCGGAGTGGTTCCAGGCGATGCTGACGCAGGGCGTGCTCCTGCTGAACGCGTCGCTGACCGCGAGCGGTGACGGGGCGATGGGGGCCGACCAGCACACGGCGTTCTGGCGGCCGGTGGCCGAGCGGATCGTCGAGGAGATCCTCAAGGCCAAGCAGGACGCGACCGGGGAGGACCGCGGGGTCGTGTTCGCGTGGTGGGGGGCGCACGCCCGCAGCCTGAAGCGGGTCGTACTGCGGCTCCAGCAGAAGTACCCGGACGTCGAGGTCCGGCACCTCGACCACGCGAACCCGGCGGCGCAGGGCGACATCTTCTGCGAGGGCGACCACTTCGCCCAGGTCAACGACGCTCTGGCCTCGCTGGGTGCCGACGGCGTCGACTGGCTGCCGAGCAAGGGGTGGAACGAGACGGCGGCCGGCGCGGGCGGTGCGGACGGGGGTGTCGCGGCGCGCATGGGCGCTTTCATCGAGTCGACGATGAACCTGCACCAGCTGTACCTGGAGCGCCTCACCAGCGTCAAGGACGAGGGTCTGGTCCTGCCCGCGATCACCGGGGTCTTCGACACCCCGCTGATGGACTTCCAGGAAGCCGTCGGCCCGGTCTCCGCGGCGCTGTCCGGTCTCGCCGGGCACATCCGGCGCTCCCGCGACTTCGGCAAGCTGCGTGCGGACCAGACGGCCGGTGGCGGCCTGTCCGCCGACGCGATCGCCGCGCTGCACCTCTACACCTGTGAGTCGGCCTTCTACCGCGAGATCAACAGCGTCCTACGCTCCCCCGACCGCACCAGGGTCACGCCCTACCTGCCGTACCTGCGGCTGCTGTTCTCGGCGGTCTCGAAGCTGCCGGCCTACACGCACCCGCTGTGGCGCGGGGTGTCGCTGGACCTTCGGGCGCAGTACCCGGTGGGCCGGACGGTGACCTGGTGGGGCGTCTCCTCGTGCACCTCCGAACTGAAGGTGGCCAGGGCGTTCCTGGGCAGTCGCGGCAAGCGGACCCTCTTCGAGGTGACGCCGGCCCGGGCGGTCGGGATCAAGAGCTTCTCCGCCTTCACCGGCGAGGAGGAGTACATCCTCACGCCGGGTACCCAGCTCAAGGTGACGGAGGTGAAGAGCGAGGCCCGCGGGCTGTGCACGGTCCGGCTGAGCGAGGTCACGGACGTCGCTCCCGTGGTGTCCTGAACCGCCGCCGTTCCACGGTCAGTGGCTGGGGTTAGGGTCCCCGATGTGAGTGACCACTACGATCTGTTCCTGGCCGTGGACCTGCCGCCGGACCTGCCCGAGCCGGTGCTTCTGGAACTGAGGTGGCTCCTGGGGGAGGCGGACATGCCACCCGAGTCGAAGGCGGCCGACTGGGAGTCATGGGGCGGTCCCTGGCAGGCATTCGACGGCGGCTCGGCGAGCCACTCGTTCGACGGGGCCGACGTCTCCCTGCTGGTCCGTGCCACGGACAGGCCGGACTCGGACGGCGGCGAACCGTGGGCCCTGACCGTCCGGACCTCCGTCCACGAGGACGACTTCGGGGTGATGATGGACGTCGTCGGGTGGCTTCTCCGATACGCGACCACGCAAGGGTGGGTCGGGTTCGTCCGTGAATCCGTCCTGGGTCGGGTTCAACATCTCGTGCGCCACGAGGACGGCTTCGATCTCGTCGATGTCCGCCCGGCCGGTCAGCCGAAACGTGTTCCCTGGTCATCGTGACGGCCCGCCTCCGGACGGGGCGGGCGGAACTCCTGGGCCTGGAGCGGAATTCTCTTCGCCGTCGGCCGTTTCCGGGCACTCCGGATGAGGGAAAGCACGAAAATGACACCCCGCGGACACAGAAGCCCCACACCCCGTAACCTGACGGGCATTCACATATCAAAAACAGCGCAAAAGAAGAATTAGCCGAAACGGGACACTCGCGCCAGGGCGTCCGGTACACGGAGATTAAGACATATGACGAGTCTTTTACCGGCTCAGCAGCGGACCACGTTCCGGATACCGGCTTCCGAGACCATGTCCCGGGGCCGTCTGACCGAGCAGTTCACCCGCTGCCCGTCGGGCCTGGTGGTCGCCCCGCCCGGCTTCGGCAAGACCGCGCTGCTGGCACAGGCGGCCAGGGCCCATCCGGGCCCGGTGACGTGGTATCAGGCCCGGCCCGGCGCCGATCCGCGGGAGTTGCTGACCACACTCGGGTACCCGCCGGACACGTCGGCGGAACTCGTCGGCGCGTCCGGCGCGATCCAGCAGATGCCGCGACGCCGGGACGCCGGGGGCGGCGGAACGGCCGGACGGCTGATCGTCATTGATGACATGCACCTGCTCTCGCCGGCCGCGCAGGCGCTCGCGGTCCGGCTCGGCCAGCTGGCACCGCCGCACCCGCTGGTCCTGATCGGAACGCGCCCCGCGACCGGGTTACCGGTGACCTCCATGGAGGCGTCGAGCGCGACGGTGGTGAACGCCGACGCGCTGCGTTTCCGCTCCTGGGAGGTCGAGCAGCTGTTCCCCCTTCTCCACGGCACGGCTCTGCGCCCTGGAATCGCGGTACCCCTGGTCCGGGCCACCGGCGGCCGGGCCGCGGTGCTGAGACTGTTCGGCAGAGCCGTGGCGGCCGACCCCGGCACGGGTCAGGAGCAGATCCTGACCGACGGGTCGTTCGGCCGCGAATACCTGGAGCGGGAGGTCCTCACCCCGCTCCCCGGCCGTCTCAGACGCTTCCTGACGGAGACCTGTCTGCTGAACCGGCTCACCGCCGACGCCTGCCACGCGCTGACCGGCCGGGCCGACAGCGCCGAGATGCTGTACTCCCTGGCTCACGAGCACGGGGTCCTGCGCGCCGCCCCGGACGGACGCACCTACGTCGCCGAACCCCTGCTCCGCGCATGTCTACGCGCGCGGCTCACCCAGGCGCTGACCGACGTCGAACTCGCGCGGCTGCGCGGCCTGGCCGGTGCCGGTGCCGGCGGTCAGCAGGACCTGCCGTCCTCGGCGGTGCGCCGTCGCCCCGGGACCGCCGACTGGGCCGACCCGCTGCGCGCCGTCCTCGCGGGCACTCCGGACGTGTTCCCCGGCCGCTCCGGCGGGCGCGTCACCGCGGCCGGCTCCGGCAGCTCCGCCGCCTTCCTCGTCCAGGGCGTCGCCGCCGCCCTGTCCGGTGACGGGACGGCCGGTGACACCGTGCGCCGGGCCTTGGCGGAGGCGACGGAAGACGCCCTGGTCGCACTGTCCGGGCAGTTGGTACGGGTGGTGCTGGCCGTGCTGGCCGGAGGCCCGGCCGGGCCGGTCCCCTACCCGGAGCTCCAGCGGATCGCGTACGACGCCGAACGGCTGGACCTGCTGTGGCTGAGCCGTGCCGCCCGGTGCCTGCTGGGCCTGGGGCCTCACTCCGAGGATGCCGGGCAGCCGGCCGTCGTGCTGGACGAGTGCGTTCGCCTCGGTGACGCCGAAGGGGCGGCGCTCGCCGCATCGGCCGTGTGCCTGCGCTCGGTGTGGCGGGGGCGCCCCGCCATCGGCGAACTGGAAGAGGCCGTGCGGCGCTTCCGGGCACTGGGCTGGGGCACGCTGGAGGCGTGGGGCCGGGCCGCCCTCGCCGTCGTGGAGGCCGCGCACGACCTGCCGGACGCGGAACAGCGTGCCGCCCAGGCGGAGGCGTTCGCCCGGTCGGCGGGCGTACCCGGCGCACGTGCGCTGGCCATCGGCGCGATGGCCGTGGCGACGCCCGACGCGGCGAACCGGGCCGAGCTGCAGGAAGCCGCCTGGTCGACGGCCCGGTCCGCGCGACTGCCGGTGTCCGGGCTGCGCTCCTGGCTCACCGCCCTCGCGTCCCCCGCCGACCCGGCCGGGGACGGCGCGGCGGCGACCGGAAGAACCAGAAGCGGCGGGCACCACACCACCGCGTCCCCACGCTCCCACGAAGCGCCGCCGGTACCGGGGCTGACGGTGCGTTGCCTCGGCGGCTTCGAGTTCACCCTGGCCGGGCGCGCGCACGACTGGGCCAAGCTGCGCCCCAGGGCACAGGCGCTGCTGCGGCTCCTCGCCGTACGCGCCGGGCAGGCGGTCCACCGTGACCATCTGCTGATCGCGTTCTGGGACGGAGTGGCGACCCCGTCCACCCTGCACAACCTCCAGGTGACGATCTCCAGTCTGCGTTCCTTCCTGGAACCGGAACGCCCCAGGGGCGGTTCGCGGCTCATCGCGCGGCAGGGCGACTCCTACCGGCTGGTGCTGGCGCCCGGCGATGTGAGCGATGTCGCGGCGTTCGAGCGTGCGGTGCGCGACGGCCGAAGATCCCGGGCGCAGAAGCGGCCGGAGGAGGCGGCCGACGCGTTCCGCACCGCTCTGGAGCACTACGCGGGTGAGCTGCTGCCCGGGGACGGACAGGCCGAGTGGGTGGTCGCCGACCGGGAACGGCTGCGCCGGGAAGCGGCCGGCGCGGCCGTGGCTCTGGCCGAGATACGGCTCGGCCAGAACCGGCCCGTCGAAGCGGCGGACGCGGCCGAACGCTGCCTCGAGATCGACGGGCACCGCGACGCCGCGTGGCGGGTGCTGATCCAGGCGTGCGACGCCGCCGGGCTCGCGGCCGACAGCGCGCGGGCCCGCAGCGGCTACTCGGCGATGCTGGCCTCCCTGGGCATCCCGCCGTCCGGCGTGCTCCCCCATCCGATGTAGCGGCGGGCGCAGGGGCCTGCGGCCGAACCCCTGCTCCGCCGCGCGTCGTGGGCCGGACGCCGTCACGAGGGGACACCTCGATGACGGGCGTCCCGTACCCATGTCATCGCAGTCCGAAGAACTCGACCTCCAGGATCGCCGTGTGCCGGTTCTTCGCCTCGGCTCCGTAACCGGACCGGACGACGAACCGCACCGAGCTGACGTCCTTGCCTTCGAGGTCCAGCGTCTGCGGCCCCGGCTTGTCCTCCAGGTCGAGCCGCTTCTTCGTGACGTGGCCGCCCGGGTCGCCCAGCTCGACGTCGAGGACGGACGGCCTGGCCTGCTTGAGGAACTCGTCCTTGTTGACCGACACACCGGTGTGGATGATGAGCTGCTCGAGCGTGACGGGCTGTTCGAAGCGTGCCTCCAGTTCCTCCCCCGTGCCCGCACCGGCCGACGCGGGTGCCCAGTAGGTGTTGTTCGCCCCGTCGAAGGCAAGGTTCGGCCCGTGGTTCTTGAGGTGGCTGGACGCCTTCGCGAACTTCGGGTTGACGGGGGTGGGTTCGGCCGTCTTGTTCCGGAGGCTGTCGATGAGGCCGCTCAGGTGGGGCCGGGCGAGGTAGCCGCCGCCGAGCAGGAGGGCCAGTGTGACCGGGATCGCCAGGCTCGGCCGTCGCCATGCCCGGACCCGGGGACGCTGCCCGGCCGTGAGCGGGCGCGGCGGGCGGCGGCGCAGCCGCCGCAGCAGTCGCGCCCACCACGAGAGCCGCTCCTCCTCCACCACGGCCGCGTCGAGAACGGCGCCGCAGCGAAGGCACAGGGTGCGGGTACGCGGATTGGCCCGGTCGCAGGCCGGACAGACCAGGTCGTGGGCCGGGGGCGCGGTCGCGGTGGCGTCCGGCGTGGCCGGCGGCACGGGCAGGTCGTCCGGGTCCGCCGACCGCTCACCGGGCCGCCGTACGGTCCCGGAGGCCCCGCGTTCGGTGGGCGTCCGGGGCCGGACCGGTTCGGCCGGTCCCGCGGGGACGGACGGGACCGCCGGACCCGGGACGGCCTGCTCCGGTGCGGAACCGGGCGGTGGTGTCCGGGGCCGCGGGGGAACGGGTGCCGGGGTCTCCGGCCGGGACGGGACGGGATCGGTCCGGGTGGCCGTCGGCTCCGGCGCGGAACGGCCGGCCGACGCCGTCCGGACGGACGGCACGGAACCGTTCACGTCCGGTGCCACCGGAGCGGGCCCCGTCGGTCCGGCGACCGCGGGCTCCGCGACGGCCGCGCGGGGCGCCGCCGCCGGAGCCTGGCCGCCCTCGGCGGAGCCGGCGCCGTCCTGCTCCCACTCGAGGAAGGCGTTGCAGGACACGCAGAACGCCGCGTCCGGCGCGTTGTGGTGGCCGCAGTCCGGGCAGACCGGGCCGGCGGGGCCGCTCATGACGCCTCCTTGAGGGGCAGCAGTTCCGTGTCGTACCCGACGTGCGCCGGTACCTCACCGGCCACCAGCCGCCGCAGCCGTTCCGCGCCCGCCGCGTCCGGCTCGGCCACCCGCACCCGTACGGTGACCCGGGGCGCGGCACCGGCCGCCCCGGGCAAGGGGCTGTGCGCCGTCTCGGACCACGACGTCCCGCCCGTCTCCTCGATCTCCGCCTCCGTGCCGAACTCCAGCCGTACGGCTTCGGCGAGTCCGCCTCGCGTTCCCCGTCTGCGGTGCCGTTCCATCGCTCCGAGGACCGCGGCCCGGCGCTGTCCGGCCGACTGACCGGGGGCCGGGTCGGCGGCCACCCACGCGCCCGTCCACTCCAGGAAGTCCTCCGGGGCGGTTCGCGGGTCCAGATGGGCGGAGAGGTTGTCGATGGTCAGCAGCACCGGCGCGAGCACGTCGTCCAGCGCCCCGAGGAACCGCTGGACGAAGTCCTCCCCCAGGTACACGGCGGGGAGCTGGTAGATGAGTGGGTGGGGCGTGGGCAGTCCCTCGACTGATCCGCGCATTCAGGCCTCCCGCATTCGGAGTTGGTGCTCGTAGGAGAAGACGAGGGCGTGCGGGTCGAGCACGAGCCTGGTGACCGGTTCGGCGCGCTGTCCGGTCAGCGGGTCGGCCGGGAAGAGCCTGACGTCCTCGACGAGGTCGACGCCCGGCACCCGTTGCAGGACGGCGTACACCTCACCGGCGTGGACCGGCCGCCCGAACGGCCAGCCCTGCCCGCTCGGGCCTCCGGTGACCGGGTTGAAGTACCCGTACAGGGCGGCCAGCGCCGCGGTGCGGACCGGTTCCGCCGCCGCGCCGCGGGCCGCCAGGACGGACGCCACGACGGTGACGCCCTGGTAGTAGGGCGGCTCGACCACCAGCCGGGTGCCGACGGGACGGCGCTGGTCCAGGTAGTCGGCGAGGCCTCGCAGCGTCTCCCGGGGCGGCACCAGGTCGTCGAAGCGCAGCCGCCCCTGGGCGTCGCCCTGCACGGCCGGCACCAGCAGCAGCCGTACCCCGCCCTCCTCGCCCTCCCCCGCGGGTACGCAGGCGACCCGCGCCGCGTCCGGGGCGACCTCCCGCGCCAGCACCTCGTAGTCGCGCGGGACGACCGCCCGGTGCAGGGTGCTCAGGGTCATGGGGCCGCGGACCTTGGCGCTCTCCACGCTCTCCCCGTCGACCCCGCCGACGGCGGCCCTCCGGTTCTCGGCACGCGCGACGAACGGCAGCGAGGTGCGCAGCATCCGCAGCGACCCCTTGGCGACGTTGCCCCGGCTGCCGCCGCCGGTCCGGTAGGCGCGGATCCGTACCGGGGCGCCCTTGGCCGGCACGGCACCGTAGTGACGGACCGTCCCGTCCTGTTCGCGGACGGCCGGACCGAAGTCGACCCGGCCGGAGCTCGGGTCCAGCGTCAGGTGCCGGTCGCCGGGCCCCGAGTGGGCGAAGTCGTCGACGAGCTGCCACCGCGACCAGTCGGAGCCGTCCGCCACCTCCACGACGAACGGTTCGTCGCCCGGGACGACGGGGGGCCTGGCGACCTGGAAGGACTGGCCGGGCACTCCCTCGGACAGGCCCAGGACCTCGTCCGTCACCGTTTCCGCGTGCACGGCCTCGACCGTGGCGCCGATGGTGAAGGCCTCGGCCGCACGGACGGTCGGCGACTGCAGGTAGGTGGGCTGGTCCGGCTCGGCGGGGATCAGCCGGCAGCGCACCCAGCCCGCGGTCTGGCGCGCGATCGTGGACTCCGCGTGGTCGCCCGGCAGGTGCAGGACCACCTGGCCGGGGCGGTTGAAGCCGCCGGTGCTGTCCTCCTCCACGTCGCAGCGCGCCCAGGCCGTGCCGTCCCACGCCTCCCAGCGCAGCGGCGGGCGCCGCGGGTCGACGCCGACGCCGTCGACCCGGCAGTCCAGACGCAGCACGACGACCCCGGCCGGAACGGGGTTGGTGAGGCCGACGTACAGGGCGTCGCCGGGGACGGGCTCCTCGTCGAAGCAGGGCACGTCACGGCCGAGGGCGAGTTCCTGCGTACGGTCGTCGGCTCCGCCTCCGGCGGGGCAGGTGGCCAGCCGGGCCAGCTCGCACGGCACGACCGGCAGGTCGCGGACGGTGGTGAACACCACCGCCTCCTCGGTCTCGGTGCGCACGGTGGCGACCTCGGTGCCGGCCTTGATCCGGACGGTCTCGGGCTGCGGCGCGGACAGCCAGAACGTGACGTCCGTACGGGCGGCGGTGGGCGGGTGCAGCCGGACGCCGATCAGGTCGAGGAAGGCCAGGTAGTTCTTCTCCGGTACGCGGTTGAGGCGGTAGAGGAGCTGGTCGACCATCGTGGCGAAGGCCTCGATCAGGGTCACGCCCGGATCGGAGACGTTGTGGTCGGACCACTCGGGGCAACGCTGCTGGACGAACCGCTTGGCGTCGTCGACGAGCCCCTGGAACCGCCGGTCGTCGAGATGGGGGCTGGGCAGCGTCACGGGCCCGTACCTTCCTCGTGCGCGGGAATCACATAGAACGGGAACACGAGGTTGCGGGGGTCGTTGGTGCCCCGCACGGTGTAGCTGATGTCGATGTACAGCACGCCGTCCTCCACCGCGTCGAACCGGACGTCGATGCCCACGACCTCGATCCGCGGCTCCCAGCGGTCCAGGGCGAGCCGGATCTCGTAGGCGACCTGGCCCGCGGTGCCGGCGTCGGCGGGGGCGAACACGTAGTCGTGGATGGCGCAGCCGAACTCCGGCCGCATGGGGCGCTCCCCGGGGGAGGTGGCGAGCACGAGCCGGATCGACTCCTCGATCTCCCGCTCGCCGCGCACCAGGGCGATGCTCCCGGTGGCGTCGGTGCGCGGCGGGAACGCCCAGCCCGCGCCGACGAACTGCTGTCCCATCAGCCGCTCACCCGCCGATCAGGACGGTCGGGCAGCCCGCGACGATCGGAGCCCCGCAGGCGGCGGTGTCACCCATGCGGGCGGCGGGCTTGCCGTTGATCAGGACGGTGGGGCACCCCGGCGGGATGATCACGGACGGCGGGTGCACGGCGGGCGGCGGGAAGGCGCAGACGTGGGTGGTGCCCACGGTGGCGGCGGGCATGCCGCCGATGAGGACGGTGGGGGCGCCGGGCGGGCCCACCGTCCCCGGGTGGCCGGTGGGATCGCCGACGCGAGCGGCGGGTGGCATGGAAAGGGCTCCTTTTCGTCGGCTGTCCGTCGTGACCGGGACCGGTCGTGGGGTGGGGGTCGATTCGTGGATGGGGAGTCGTGGGGCCGGTCGCCGTCGTGCCGGGTGCCGTACCCGCCGCGTGCCGCCCCGTCAGTTGATCCGGACCAGGCCCGCGTTGATCGTGCAGGTCGCCCCGCCCTTGATCTCCGTGCGCGTGGTGCCGTTCACCGCGACCTGGCCGCCCTTCACCTCCACTCTCCCGCTGGTCGCGAGTCCGACCTGGCCGCTGCCGCCGTCCACCTGCACGCCGGTCTGCGCGGTCACCTTCACCGACTTGCCGGTCAGTTCGAGGGTGCCGTTGCCCGCGTCCATGAGCGCGCCGTTGCCCGCCTTGACGGTGACCTTGTCCTTGGCGTCGATCTCCACCGTGCCGTCGCTGTGCACGACGATCTTGGTGCCCTTGCGGTCGAGGTCGATGGTGAGCTTGCCGTCGCCGGTGACCATCCGTACGCCCTGCGGGCCGGAGGCGTTGTCGAGCAGTTCGAGCTGGTTGCCGCTGCGGGAGGAGAACGTCCGCCGGTTGACGGCGCCGCTGGTCCCGTCGATCAGCTCGCCGCTCGCCGTGGACGGCTTGTCCTGCCCGTTGAAGAGGCAGCCGAGCACGTACGGGCGGTCGAGCCGGCCCTGTTCGAACCCGACCAGCACCTCGTCGCCCACCTCCGGGACGAACGCGGAGGTCCCCTTGCCGTTCTTGCCGCCTCCTCCGGAGGTCTGCGCGCAACGGGCCCAGTCGCTGACGTAGTCGTCGGACAGCCAGGGGAACTTCACCTTGACGCGGCTGAGTTTGTCCGGGTCCTTGGTGTCGGAGACGACGCCGATGACGACGCCGTCCATCTCGGGGAGCCGGCCCGCCCGGCCGGCGCCGCCGCCGGCCAGCGCCGACAGGGAGCGTTCCTGCTGGCCGGAGACGGTCACCCAGGTCTCGTAGCCGCGGTGCGCGTCGAAGACGTGCCGGGAGGAGGTGACGGTGTACCGGCCCTCGAACGGGGCGCCGACCCCGGACAGCGCGACCGCGCCGCCGGCCCGGACCTCGGGGTTGCCCTGGATGGCAGCCTCCATCTCGGCGAACGACCCGGCGATCCGCTGCGCCAGCGCCTTGGCGACCTGCTCGACCCGGGCCTGCGCGCCGTAGGTGTTGTCGGTGACGAGGAAGTCGGCCTTGCCGAAGGGGCTCGTCGCGTCCGCCGGGGAGGCACCCAGCTGGAAGGTGTCCGCCCGACCCGCGTCCGCCGTGGCGACCAGGGCCTGCTTGGTCCTGGTGTCCCAGCCGCGCACCTGGACCTGGGAGACCTGGTCGGCCGCGGTCACCCCGGCGCGGCAGCGCAGCAGGTTCTTCCCGAGCTCCAGCACCAGCGGGTCGCGGTCGGCGCGGGCCGAGGAGCCGGGCGCGCCGGACGCCGCGGTGGGGCCGGTGACGTGCAGGGCGCCGTCGATCACGTACACCTGCGCTCCGGCGTCCTCGGCCAGGCCGCGGAGGAACTCCCAGTCGGAGAGGTTCGCCTGGGCGACGTGTTCGAGGACCGGTCCGGAGACGTCGACCCTCCCCGTGGAGAGCCCGGCGCGCTGGGCGACGCGGCGGCAGATGTCCGCGACGGTCATGTTCTGGTAGGCGGCGACCCGTCGGCCCCGGAAGAGCCGGTGCGCCTTGTCCATGCCGCGGACCACGGTGAACGTGCCGGTCTCGTCGAAGTCCAGCTCCAGCGCGGTCACCTCGCCCTTGAGCAGCGGTTTCGGCGAGCCGCCCGCTCCGGACGAGGCCAGCAGCCGCGCCTCGGAGCCGATCTTGATGCCGGCCTTGTCGATCAGCACCCGGCTGGGGTCGCGGAACCGCAGCACGAACGTGTCGGGCAGCGTCCGGCTGTCGTCGACGTAGCCGTCCACCAGGGTGTTGGCGAGGTCGGCGGGGAGCCGGGTCCCGCCGATCTCCACGACCAGGCTCTTGGCGACGGTGTCGTGGGCCATCAGACGCCCTTCCGTCCGCCGGACGCCCCGGACCCGTACGCGAGGGGCTCCGTCGCCCCGCCCGGTACCGCGTCCAGTTCGTCGGCCGCGGGGAGCAGCAGTTCCCGCCCCTCGGCCAGCCGCATCGGATCGTCGATGCCATTGGCCTCGGCGATGGCCCGCCAGGCCCCCGCGTCGCCGTACTCGGCCCAGGCGAGGCCCTGCAGCGTGTCGCCCGCGCGGAGCCGGTGGACACGGCGGGCGGTCAACGCCCCCGAGGTCGGGTTCTGGCCGGCCGTCTCTCCGCTGATCTCCTCCATCGTCACCTGGCACACCGCGCGGATCGGCACCCCGGACGTGGTGAACAGCGTGTACTTGACCTGCACCTGGCTGACGTAGCCGGGGAAGCCGGTGATGCCGCCCCAGTGGAAGACCACCCAGGGCGGCGACGACCGCTGCGCCTGCCGGGTCTCGTTGGTCGGCACGCAGCAGGCGAACAGGCTCTCCACCGCCTTGACGACACTGGTGTCCTGGGTGTCGCTGGCATCGAAGAACATCTCGACGGTGAGCTTGCTGGGCTGCGGCCCCTGGTACTCCGGCGGGCCCGCGCTCTTGGCGCCCTTGGCGGGAGTGCGTTTCCAGGACGCCGACTTGCCCAGGCTGAGTTCCTTGGGGTTGAACTGGAAGTCGATCCGGCCGCAGGGGCCTCCGGGGGTGAGGCTGCCGCCCGAGGGCGGGGTGCGCAGTTCGAGGTAGGCGTGCTCCAGCTTGGGCCGCGCGTTGCCGCCCGCGGCCGACGCGGACTTCGCGCCGCCGCCCGCCGCGCTGAACGCCACGGGCCCGCTCATGCCCCGGGCTCCATCATGTAGCCGTGGTGCGCGATCTCGATGGTCTCGGTGGCGACCCTGGGCGACTCGGGATTGAACGTCGGTCCGGTCCAGCGCACCGGCACCACCTCCAGCAGGCCCCAGCGGGCGACCATCACGCCGTCGCCGGTGCGCGCCTCGATGTGCGCGGTCTTGCGGGCGAACCCGGTGGTCATGCTGGCGAACCACTTGGCCACCTTCTGGGTGTCCCGGGTCAGCGGCCGGGAGAGCTTGACGTTGGAGTACTTCAGGCGTGTCGGCAACTGCCAGACGTGGCCGTTGTTCCCGCCCTCCTCACGGGGTTCGAGCACCACCTCGCAGCCCAGCCCCTCGCAGCTGTTGAACGACCCCAGCTCGATCCCGTCGATCGTGACGACGAAACAGACCGAGACCGCCGGGTCCTGGGTGATGGACATCCGATGCCCTGCCTTCCTGTCGGTACCGGGTGCTCTGTCAGTGCCGGATGTTCATCAAGGAGCCGGTGCGTTCACGTTCGATGCGCAGCTCCACCCTGAGCAGTCTGCTGAGAGGGGCCACCAGGGCCCGGACCAGTTCGTCCGTGACCTTGGGGGCGCCGCCCCCGCCGGTCTCCCCCGAGGTGCCGGCCGGGGCCGTCGTCCCCGGCGGCGGCTCCGCCACCGGTGGACCGGCCGGCTCGGGCCGCTCCGGCGGGTCGGCCGGCGGCTCGGTGGCCGCCACGCCCTCCTCGGCGCGTTGCACGGCGGGCGCGGTGAACTCCACGGATCCGTCCGGCATCCACCGGGCCACCCCGGCGGCGACCGCCGCGGCTCCCGCGCTGACGCCGGGCGGCGTGGAGAGTGACGGCTCCTGCCCCTGGAGGGGCGGGGACGGGGGCGTCGGCGGGACGGAGCGGCGCCCGAGCGGCGGAGCGGCACCGGGCACCGGCGCGAGCCGTTGCAGCGGGACCGCGGGGCCGAGGGCCTCCCGGCCCTGAGACGGGGCGGACGGCTGGAGGGCGCCGCCGGGGAGAGGGGCACCGGTGTCCGGGACGCCGGGGAACTCCGCGGGTCCGGGGAACCCGGGGCGGCCGGAAAGCCCGGGGACGGCGTCTCGCCGGCTCCGGGCGGGGAGGGCGCCATCGGCGAGGGCCCCCGCGCCGGGGCCCACGGACCGCTGTACGACGCCGCCCGTACCGCCGGGGGCCGCGTCGGAGTACGCGCTGCCGCCGCCGGTCGCGGTGTGCCCACCGCCGGGGCCGCCGTGGTCGTCGGAGCCGCCCGAGCCGCCCGCAGCGGCGTCGGCGGACCGGGCACGGCCTCCGGAACCGCCGGTCCCCGAAGCGGACGCCCCGCCCCCGGCCGGCTCCCACCGGACCGGGACCACGGCCGGGGGCCCGTCGGTGACCGGTGCCCCGGCGGACGGTGGCGGCACCGTGTAGAGAGGCAGCGACCGCTGTGCCACCAGCGGGAACACCGGGCCACTGCCCCGTGCCACCGTCCCGGCACCGCCCTCCGCCCCGGCCACCGGACCGGGGAGGGCGGCCTCGTCCACGGCGTCCAGCCGCCGCAGCGGCAGGGGAGCCGAGGCCGTCACCATCTCTCCCGGACCGGGCGCCTCGGACACCACCGGGTCGCTCACCGCGAGCGGGCCGGCGTCCCCGAGCAGCGGTGCCCGGCCGCCCTCCGCGGGCGCGGGCGTCACGTCGGCCGACGGAGCCGTGCGGAACGGGCTCGCGGTGACGTCCAACCGCTGCAGCGCGACCGGCCCCGACGGCGCGGTGCCACCCGTACCGGTGAACGGGCCGAAGACGTCGTCCGGTCCCGGACCGGGGCCGAGGTCCGGCCGGGGGCCGGGCGGCGAACCGGCCTCCACGGCGTCGGCACCGACGCCGGTCACCGTCCCGGGCGGTGACGCCGTGCCGAGGTCCGCCCGGTCCGTGGTCAACGGGGGTGTGTCGCCGAGCAACGGCGCGGTGCCCTCGTCCCCGGGCGACGGCGCTCCGGGCCCGGCCGGACCCGCGACGGCGTCCGGCACCGCCGGTGGCCGCGGGACGCCCAGGGGCTGCGGGATCCGGGACACCACGGGCTCCTCCACGGTCCGGGAGACGTACGGCCCGGACGGGGCGGAAGGGGACGCGGCGGACCCGGCCGGGGGCGCCGCCGGGCCCGGGAGCGGCAGGGCGGTGGGCGGCAGCGCGGGGAGCGGCTCGCCGAGACCCCGGTGACGCGGACGCGGCGGGGCCGTGACATCACGCTGCACGGCGGGCCGCACGACGGGCCCGGTGCCGTCCGCTCCGCCGACGAGCGGAGCGGTGGCGGTGCCCGGTCCCCGGTCGGCGGCCGTGCCGGTGCGCGGCACGGTGAGCGGAAGCGGGAGCGGGGCGGTGTCCCCCGGCGTCGACGGCCGGGCGGTGTCCGCCGCCCCGGTCCGCTGGACGACGCCGTCCTCCCCGTCCCGCTCCGTGGGCGTGCCGGGCGTGGCGAGCAGATCGGCGACGGGCTCGGCCGGTGCGTCCGGGGCCAGGGGACCGGGGCGTTCGTCCGGCTCGGCCGGAGCGACGGCCGCGAGTTCCCGCGCCGGTACGCCCGGCGGTTCCGCGACGGTCAGGGGGCGGGCGGGAGCGGGGGCCGCCGGGGAGGACGGCACGCGCATGACCATCACCGGAGCGGGCGGCACCGGGCCGGCCGGGGCGACGGTCGCCCGCTGGAGCGGCACAAGAGGAAGCGGCGCCGGTCCGGGAGGGGACGAGACCGGGATCGGGGCCGGCGTCGGTATCGGGACCGGGGCCGGGCTCTGCGCGTGGCCCGGGTCACGCGCCGTGCTCCCGGCCGGGGACACCGACCGGAAGACGACCGGGCCACCCGCGCCGTGCGGGTCACCCGACCGGTCCGCGGACCCTCCGTGATCACCCTGGCGGTCACCGGCCCCGGGGGCGACGGCCGAAGCGGCGCCGGACTCGCCCGCCCACGCCGACACCGGGTCCTGCACGGCCCGCGGTGCGCCGAGGGCGGGCGCCTGGGGCCGTACGCCCGTACGCTGCACCGGCGGCGTGGGCTGCGCCAGCCCGTGGGCGACGCCGGACGGCGCCTGTGCGCTGACGAGATGGCCGAGCGGTCCGGTGACCGTCGGGTCCTGCCAGGTACCCAGCCGTCCGCCGAACCCGCCGGGGTCGGTGACCAGCCCCATGGGCGCGCCCAGCGTCCGTTGCACGGGGGGCGTGGACCGCCAGCCGGCCGTGGCCGGTACGCCCGTCACCGCGTCCGGTCCGGCAGGGGTCGTCCCGGCGTCGACGCCGGCTCGCACCGTGGGCTCCGTGGCGCCCCGCGAGCCTTTGTCACTCCTCGTCAGCCAGGACAGCAGTCCCATCTCGGTGTCCTCTCACCGCCCGTTGAGACGGGCGATCTGCTCGACGTACCGCTGCCGTTCGGGGTGTTCCAGATCGAGCAGCTCGTCCAGTGGCCAGTGGAAGTGGTAGGCCAGGTACGCGATCTCCTCGTAGAGGCGCTCGACCGCGTACGTCACGATTCCCCCAGGCGGCCCCCGGCGAGGTCCACGGCGAAGTGTTCCTGGCAGGAGGGGCAGGTGACCGCGGCGCGGGTGTGGCCCTCCGCGTTGATCCGCCGGTAGAAGTCCTGGAGGAAGGCGAGGTCCGAGGCGAACAGGTCTTCCACGATGCCCGCGTGGACGTCCTCGACGGTGCCGAGCCGGGTGATCACCCGGGCGATCAGCACCACCGACAGGTACGCGGAGTTCTCCCGCACCCGGTCGTCCCGCAGCGGGATGAGCTCGTCCCGGGCGGTGGCCAGCCGCATCACACCGTGCCGGTGCACGGTGCCGGACTCGTCCACGTACCCCCGGGGCAGTTCGAAGGCGAACTCGGTGCGGAGCGTGTCACGCCCCGCACCGCCCGGGCCCTCGCCCGGTCCCTGGACGTGGTCCTGCCCCGGTGCGTCCGGGAACTGCTGTGCCGCAGGCCGCGCCTGGGCGGGCATCGCCCTGCGCATCACTCGACTTCCATGCTCTCGTACGTGATCGAGAGCTTCTCGGTGAGGACGGAGGTGTCGCCCGCCTTGAGGGTGCCGATCTCCAGCGACTTCGGCCAGGCGTTGACCAGCTGGTACCGCTTGATCGCGCTGCCCTCGTAGTCGTAGACGATGATCGCGCCGTTCTTGCGGGCGTCGCTCATCTTCCCGAACCGGGACGACTTGATCCATTTCTCGAAGCTGTTGTCCTCGGTCAGACCGCGGGTGACGGTGACCTCGCCGGCCTTGGGGCGGCCCGGCAGCTTCTTGACGGCGTACTTGCCGTCGGCGGTGTTCTGTTTGAGCTCGATGACGTCCTGTTCCATCTTCAGGCCGCTGACCTCGGTGATCTGCTTGATCACCACGCCGTCGAACTCCAGCCCGAAGGAATGGCCGACAGAGCTGTCAAGTTCGGGAAGTGCCATCCCAGCCTCCATGGCTCATCTGGTGTGGGGAGCGGCGGTTCTCCGTCGCCCCGGGACCGATCGGCGGGCGGCCCGTCGCCGTGGGACCGTGACCCGCCTGCCGCCCTGCTACTCGTCGACCGATCCCGTGCCGCCCGACAGCTGTGCCAGCCGGAACACCACGAACTCGGCGGGCTTGACCGGGGCGATCCCGACCTCGCAGACGACCTGGCCGGAGTCGATGCTCTCGGCGGGGTTGGTCTCCCGGTCGCACTTGACGTAGAAGGCCTCGTCCGGGGTGAGCCCGAACAGGGCGCCCTTGCGCCACTCGTTGACCAGGAACGCCGAGATGGTGCGCCGGATACGCGCCCACAGGGCGTCGTCGTTCGGTTCGAAGACGACCCACTGGGTGCCCGTCAGGATCGACTCCTCGATGTAGTTGAAGAGCCTGCGTACGTTCAGGTACCGCCAGGCGGCGTCGGAGGAGAGGGTGCGGGCGCCCCACACCCGGATCCCGCGGCCCGGGAAGGAACGGACGCAGTTGACGCCGATCGGGTTCAGCAGGTCGTGCTCGCCCTTGGTGATCTGCGTCTGGAGGCCGACCGCGCCCCGCAGGACCTCGTTCGCCGGCGCCTTGTGCACACCGCGCGACGCGTCGTTGCGCGCCCATACTCCGGCGATGTGTCCGCTGGGCGGAACGAAGGTGTTGCGGCCCACCGACGGGTCGAAGACCTTGATCCACGGGTAGTAGAGCGTCGCGAACTTCGAGTCGAAGCCGGCCGTGTCCATCCGCCAGTCCTTGATCTGCTGCGGTGACAGTCCGGGGGGAACGTCCAGGATGGCGACCCGGTCGCCCATCAACTCGCAGTGGGCGATCAGGGCCTGCTGCACCGAGATGACGGTCTCGGCGTCGAGGATGCCGCGCTGATGGGCACTCATCAGGTCGGGCACGGACACCATCGTGATCTCGTCGATGGCCTCCAGCCCGCCGAAGCCCGTCCGCTGGTCCGCGTCACCGATGTAGTCGTCGGCCGACAGTTCGACCGTGCCGGAGGCGGCCGGTGCGGGGGCCGCGGGGGACCCCCCGGCGAGGACGACCGTGCCGGAGTCGGGCTTCGTCGACGCGGCGGCCCGGCTGACCTCCTCCAGGACGATGATCTGCGACTTCTCCTTGACCTTGGTGACGACGTTGTCCTTGCCGCGGCGGGCGGACACCGAGGGGTAGGTCTCCTTCTCCTCCCCGTCCACCTTGACCACCAGCTTGAACGCCTCGTTCGGCGGTGCCTCGCCGTCGGCCCCGCCGACCTCGACCGTGATCTCACCGGTGACTCCCGGCAGCGCCCGGACCCGGAACCCGCCGAGCAGCGCCTCGGCCGCGGACCCGCCGCTCGCCGTTCCGCCCGCGACCCCGGCGGGCGGTTCTCCCGGGACGCCGTCACCGCTGCCGCCGATCCGGACGACGTAGCAGTTCCCGCCCCCGTTGGCGAAGTACCCGTACACGGCGGACGCCAGATAGGAACCCTCGACGAAGTCGCCGAAGACACCCGCGTACTGGCTCCAGTTGGTGACGAGCGTCGGCTCGTTCAGGGGCCCTTGCGGGGCGAAGCCCAGAAACGCGGCGACCGAGGTGCCCACTCCCTCGATCGGCCGTGCCCCGGCCTCCACTTCCTCGACGTAGACGCCCGGGGACAGATACGACGGCATACCCACTCCTCCTTGACCAGCGGCCGAAGCCGATTCTGACTCCGGTCCCGATCACCCGGAACGCGTCGTCGGGCCGCGCCGCGGTGCACAGCCCGCTGCCCGATGAGGCAAGTCGCCCTTCCCCCGGCCGTACCCGCCGTTCTCGTGTACGACGTGGCCACGAACACGAACACTTGCGGCCATGAAGGCGGTGCCGGACAAAAAGACCAGCACGAGGACCGGCGCGGCGCCGGCCCGCCCGACCGTCCCTGCCCAGGCCCAGGCCCAGGACCGGTCCACGGCCGAGGGGTCCGGATCGCCCACCACGGTGGCCGGGCCGGAGAACTCCCCTTCCGCCGGACTCGCCCCGCAACAGCTGCGTCTGCTGCAGGCACGGGCGGGGAACGCGGCGGTGGCTCGGCTGGTCGCGCAGCGCCAGACCGCGGCTCCGCCGTCCACGACCGCCCCTGCCCCGTCCCCCGTGGAAGCCCCTGCCCCGTCCTCCTCGGAGGCCCCGGCTCCGCCGGTCAAGCCGCCGCCGTCCGCGTCGCCCGCGTTCCAGGACCTGAGGTCCGAGGTGCGGGCGAAGAAGACCGCGGCCTCCCGGCACGCTCCCGCCGCGGCGGAGTCGAAGGCCGCGCAGGACGCCGCCGTCGCCCCGCCGGACGACAAGCAGGCCCAGGGCAAGGCCGCGCAGGCCGAGAAGATGAACGCCGCCAAGCCCGGCACCTTCGACAAGGCCGCCTTCGTCGCCGCCGTCAACCAGGCCATCGCGGCCCAGGCTCCGAAGAACCTCGACGAGGCCGACCACTTCTCCGGGTCCGGCAAGGCCGCGGCCGTCAAGGATCAGGTCAGCGGCCAGGTCAGCCAGGGGAAGGCCGCCTCCGCCAAGGAGATCGACACCGCCACCAAGGCGGCCCCGGACCTGTCCGCGGCCAAGGACAAGCCGGTCACCCCGCTCAGCCCCGACGCTCCCCCGCCCGTCCCCGGCACCCCGAACCCGGCGGGCGCGGTCCCGGCCAGGCAACCGGACGCGGTCACCGACTTCTCCGGCGGCCCGCGGCAGATCGACCAGCAGATGGCCGACGCCGAGGTCACCGAGGACCAGCTCGCCAGGAGCAACGAGCCCCAGTTCACCGACGCCCTCGGCGCGAAGAAGGAGGGCGAGAGGCACTCCGCGGCGGCACCGGGACAGGCCCGCGGCGCCGAGGCGAAGCAACTGGCCGCGGCCAAGCAGGGCGCGGCGGCCGCCGGCGCCCAGGCCATGACCGGCCTCGCCGCCGCCCGGACCGCCACCGGCAAGCAGGTCGACGGCGGCAAGGGCGCCACCAAGTCCGCCGACGAACGCAAGCGCGCCGAGGTCACCGCCCGTCTGCAGAAGGTCTTCGACACCACCAAGGCCGACGTGGAGAAGACCCTGTCGGGCCTGGACAAGCTGGTGGACGAGAAGTTCACCGCGGGCGAGAAGGCCGCGCGGGACGCGTTCACGGCCGACCACAAACGCCGGATGGACGCCTACAAGGACAAGCGCTACTCCGGCTTCACCGGCAAACTCAGGTGGGTCAAGGACAAGTTCGCGGGCATGCCGGAGGAGGCCAACCAGCTCTTCCAGGAATCACGCAAGCTCTACGTCGCGCGGATGCAGCAGGTCATCTCCTCCGTCGCCGACGTCATCGGCGCCGAACTCGGCAGGGCCAAGGAGCGCGTCGCGCGCGGCCGGGCCGAACTCAGAGCGGAGGTCGACAAGCTCCCCGCCGACCTGAGGAGGTTCGGCCAGGACGCCGCCAAAGACTTCACGGAGAAGTTCGACGGACTGGACGCCGACGTCAACGCGAAGTCGGACCAACTGGTCCAGGACCTCGCCCAGAAGTACACCCAGGCGCTGAACGCGGTCGACGACGAGATCAAGAAGCTCCAGGAGGAGAACAAGGGCCTGGTCGCCAAGGCCAGGGACGCCGTCGTCGGCGTCATCCAGACCGTCATCGAGCTGAAGAACATGCTGCTCGGTGTCCTGGCGAAGGCCGCCTCCGCGGTGATGAAGATCCTCAAGGACCCCATCGGGTTTCTCCGCAACCTGGTCGGCGCCGTCAGCGCCGGTCTCCGGCAGTTCGTCGGCAACATCGCCGAACACCTGAAGAAGGGCCTGGTCTCCTGGCTGCTGGGCGCGGCCGCCGGTGCCGGCCTCAGCCTGCCCGCCAGGTTCGACCTCAAGGGCGTCATCCAGCTCATCGCCGGTCTGCTGGGGCTGACCTGGTCCAACATCCGTGCCCGCATCACCCGCAAGGGCGTCCCCGACCGGGCGGTCAGCGCCGCCGAGCAGTCCGTACCCGTCGCCCAGGCTCTCCAGCGCGAGGGCCCGGCCGGTGCCGTCGAGCACATCAAGGCGTCCGTGGGCGACCTCAAGTCGACGATCCTCCAGAAACTCACCGCCTACCTGATCCCCACCGTCATCGTCGCCGGCATCACCTGGATCACCTCCCTGCTCACCCCGGCCTCGGCCTTCGTCCGCGCCGTGAAGGGCATCATCGACCTCGTCACGTTCGTGGTGACCCAGGGCGGCCAGATCGTCCAGTTCGTCAATTCGATCCTGGACGCGGTCGTCGCCATCGCCAACGGCGGCGGAGGCGGCGTCCCCGCCCTCATCGAGGGCGCCCTCGCCGCCTCCGTCCCCGTCCTCATCGGCTTCCTCGCCGCCCTGCTGGGCATCGGCAACCTCGCGGGCAAGGTCCGCCAGGTCTTCACGGCGGTCGCCCGCCCGGTCAACAAGGCCATCGACAGGATCGTCGACTTCATCGCGAAGGCGGCGAAAAAACTGTGGTCGAAGTTCAAGCGGAAAACGGGGAAGCGCGAGGGAAGCGAACAGTCGCCGGATTCCGCAAAACACGATGGGCCTCTCAGCCCGTCCGAGGTGAAGGCGAAGGCCTCTCGTGAACTGCGGGCCAGACTCGCCTCCGGAGTGAACTCGGCGGACCATCTGCAATCCGTGGTTCAGGATGTCCACCGCACCAACAGTCCGCTGGGCCTTCACAGGATCGACGTCAGGCCGGGCACCTTCGGAGTGTTCAATGTCTACGTAGCCGCGTCACCTGAGGAATTGGCTACCACCGCCGAGTTCGACAAAGCCATCAAGTTCCGCAAGAAGGACTTCGCCGTACGCGTATCGAAGAAAACGGGACGGGCGACCGGAATTCCGCACACAGCCTTGGTGGGCAAATGGAACGGCGAGCCCCTGCCCCGGCAGGAAAGCTTCGACAAGGACCACCACGCCGAGGACGTACTCACCGCCTTCATCGAGGCGAACCGGGACCGACTGCCCAGCGCCCCGGCTGGCCAGAAGGACCGACTGAACGTGACGATCACCAAGAGTCCGTGCGAGCGCTGTGGCGTACGACTGCATTCGTACGCTTCCACGAAGAATGTCCACCTGACCCTGTCCATGATCGGCCTCTATCGGGGCAAGGGGACCAACGAGGAGAAACAGGCCAGCATCGATGCCATGATCAAGCTGCGGAGCGAAGGGCACGAGCTGCGCGTACCCACCTTGGCGGAAGTGTTGAGCGAGTACGGCGGCGAGGAACTCGACGAAACCTCAATAAAGGCGCTGCAGGGCCGACTTGACGGCCTCAAACCCATTGTCGAAAATATCAATGCCGAAGCGGCAAAAATGGACGCGATCAAGGCTGGTACCTGACGCATGACGACATCACCCGGACAGAATGATCTGATCGACGAAATCCAGGGACGACTGGAGAGCCAGGGATGGCGCGCGGACAGCGGTGAAGGGTGGCGTTGGGTCGACCATACGTACCAGAACGAGAGCGCGACGCTACGGATCCGCTACCTGCCCAAGGTCGACGTACTCCGGTTCGATTTCGAATCCGAGGAGCACCTGGCGCAGCTCTCCATCGCCTTCGAGGATTCCCCCCGCGAGATTCTTGATTTGATCATCCGTGACCAGTCGTCGCTGTCGGAGGAGACCTGGCGGGCGTTCATCGCTTCGCTGATCGAGCTGTCTCCCCGGCTCCTCTCGCTGGCCGACGAGGACGACGAGGAAATCATCACCGATCCGGAAGGGGGCGCGGCAGCGCTGCACGAGATCGAGTGGGAGTGAAAAGCCGCCGTATGGATCCGCAGCGGACCCGTCGTCGGCGAGAAGCCCCGCGGCAGCCGCCTACCCCGTCCACCACACCGCCTTGTTCGTGTCGTAGTCGCGGCTGGCGCTGTGGGCGGCTCGGGTGCCGCCGTTGCAGGGCTGGGCGCACAGGACGCGCAGGTTGGCGACGTCGTTGGCCCAGCGTTTCGCCTCCGCGCGGGTGATCGCGCTGACATTGCGGCCGTCGACCTGCCAGTTCACCGCCGTGGCGTTGGCCTGGACGTAGGCGATGATCTCCGTGATGTGGTCGATGGTGACGTGGCGGTTGCCGTCCGCCGGCGTCGCGTCGCTCAGCCTGGGAATGTACGTGCCGCACTCCGCGCACGCGTACTCGGTCCGCCCGTTCGCGTTCTGGCTGGGCGCCGCGTCCAGCACGGCGGTCGTCGTCGCGGGGGTGAATCCGATGTCGTCCCGGGTGCCGCTCCAGATGATCTCGTCCCTGGGGCCCCGGCTCGGGAGCTCCGGGGCCCGGGGCATGTCGGGGTCGAAGCCCTGCGCGGCCTGCTGCCGGGCGGACACCGGTCGGTTGCCGTACGGGGAGTCGGAGACCGCCTTGCGTTTGGGCCGCTGTGGACCGAGCATCCGCTGGGCGGTCACCAGTTGCACCACCGCCGCGTTGCCGGCCGTCCGTTGCAGGGCGGACAGGGCGGCGAGCGGCGAGGCGCACGGTTCACCGGCGCGCACGGCACCCGCGGGACGGCGTGTCCGCTCCGGGGCCTGCTCCGCCGGCCGTTCGTCATGGGCGCGCACAGCGGTCCTCCTCCGATCGGTCGGTCGGTCGGTCGGTCGGTCATGGAACGAGCAGGTCGACGTACGGGCCGAACTCGCTGGCCAGCGTGAGCCGGCCGAGTTTCTGGTACTCGCGCTGGATGGCGTGGATCAGCTGCCGCATGGTCAGTGGTGAGCCCGCGTCGGCGGTGAGGTAGGCGGCGGTGACGGCGATGGAGCGGATGTTGCCGCCGGCGAGTTCGAAGGAGTCGGCGCAGAAGGGGAGGTCCAGGTCGTCGGCGCCCGGCATGAGGGGGGCCAGGCAGCGCCGCCAGAGGGCGAGGCGCCGGTCGGCGTCGGGGACGGGGAAGTCGATGACCAGGTCGAGGCGGCGGGTGAAGGCGTCGTCGAGGTTGGCACGCAGGTTGGTGGCGAGGATCGCGAGGCCGTCGAAGGACTCCATGCGCTGGAGGAGGTAGGCGCTCTCGACGTTCGCGTAGCGGTCGTGGGCGTCCTTGACCTCGGAGCGCTTGCCGAAGATGGCGTCGGCCTCGTCGAAGAGAAGGACCCCGTTGACCCCCGCCGCCTCGGAGAAGATGCGCTCGAGGTTCTTCTCCGTCTCGCCGACGTACTTGTCGATGACCGTGGACAGGTCGACGGTGTAGAGGTCCAGGCCGAGGTCGGCGGCGATGACCTCGGCGGACATGGTCTTGCCGGTGCCGGAGTCCCCCGCGAACAGAGCGACGACGCCCCGGCCGCGGGCGCCGCCGGGACGCATGCCCCATTCGCCGAGTACGACGTCGCGGTGGCGGGCACGGGCCGTGAGCTCGCGGAGCTGGGTCAGCGGGTCGGGGGGCAGGACGAGGTCGTCCCAGCCGACGGCGGGTTCGACGCGGCGGGCGAGCAGGTCGAGTCCGGCGGAATTCTGGGCCCGGGCGCCGCGGCGTACGTGCCCGGGGCGCAGCTCGGTGCCGTCCAGTACGGCGTTCTGGGCGGCGCTCCGGGCGGCGCGGGTGATCTGTTCGGGGTTGAGGAGGAAGGGGGCCAGGAGGTTCACGAGGTTCACGTCGGCGGGAAGCGGCTGCCCGTACGCGGTCTGCCACAGAGCGGCTCGCGCGGTCGGCTCGACGCGCGGTGCGTGCAGCAGCAACGGGGGGCGGGTGGACCAGGCCGCGTCCCACGGGATCCGTCCGACGAGGACGACGGGGACCGGGGCTTCCGTCAACTGCCTCGACAGGGCGGCCCGTTCACGGTCCCGGTCCAGGGCGTCGACCGGGACGCAGACCAGGCCCGCGCCGGTCAGCCGGGCCTCACGGACGGCGGCGCGTACGGCGTCGGCGGGGACCGGGTCACGGGTGAGGCGGGCCAGGTCCAGGGTGAGCGCGGGGCGCCCGGCCTCGGCGAGGGCGGTGGCGGCGAGGGCGGGGCCCGCGCCGCCCTGCTCCTCCCGCAGATAGACCAGCGGGATCCCGGCGGTGAGGGCCCGGGCCAGCGGGGCGGCGTCGCCCGCGCCGGGCACGGGCGGGGCCGGGGTCAGCAGGTCGGCGACCCGGGGGTCGGGGGTGTCGTCGCCGAGCAGGTGTGCGGTGATCCGGTCCGGTACGCGCAGGGCGCGCCCGAGGAACGGGCGGTCCGGATCCTCGACGATCAGCAGGCCGCCGGAGAGCAGCGGCGCGCCGGCGCCGAGGCGGGCGCGGGCGGAGGCGTCCGCCGGGGACAGTCCGCACAGCTCCAGGGCCAGACCGACGGAGGGCCGACGCCGGGTGACGTCGTCGTTGAGGTAGCCGTAGAAGGACTCGAACCGGGCGTCCAGATCGGGCAGGAGGGCGATGAGCAGGATCTCGACGTCGAGGTCGGTCAGGTCCAGGCCGGCCGTGAGGCGGCGCAGGCTGGTGGGCGGCTCGGCGGCGCCGGCCCGCGTCTCGGCCTCGGCGTGCCGGGCGGCGTCCGTGCGGTCGGGGGCGGCGGGACGGGGTGGCGTGTCGAGGAGGCGGCCGACGGCCTCGTCGGTGAGGTAGAGCCCCCGGAAGGCGTCGTCGGGATTGGGGTCGGTCCGTCTGCGGGCGGCGACGGCACGGCGTACCCGTTCCTCGACGAGGACCACCCGGTCCAGCAGGTGGCGAAGGCTGGGGTTCTCGGCGATGGGAGGCTCCTCGCTCCGCTCGGTGGGCGCGGGTGGGGTGGCGCGGCTCGTGGGTGGCCGGCCGCACGGTTGCCGGCCCCTCACGGGGCGCGGTGCCGTGCCGGGCCCGGCACGGCCGCGAGTGCGGCACGGGCGGGCCCGCGCCGGGTCCCGGTGTCACCACCGGCCCCGGCGATCCGGGACGACACCGGCGCCGGGCACGGGCGACGCGGCGTCGGCTCGTCCGCCACGTCTCCGTGCCGGGGCGCGACACGTGTCCCGGAGGTCCCGGCGGTTCCCGCTCATTCACGGACGCGCCGGGACAGCGCCGGCCGCGGGCGGCGCGGTGCCGCCGGCTCGTCCGCCTCCCGTGCTCCCGTGGCGCCCTGCCCGGTGTGCTCGGTGTGCTCCGTGTTCTCCACTCCGAGTCGCAGGCCGCCCTCCTCGGTGACCGGCGGCCCCACCGGAACGGTCCCCGTGCCGACGAGGGGGACGCTGACCACGAGGTCGAGGGAGGGCTTCAGCTCACCGCCGAGCGCGCTCCACACGTCCGCGAACGACCGGTCCTCGGGAGGCGGCAGCGCGATCGTCATCGGCACCGGCAGCGGAAGCCCGGCCAGTGAACCGGTCAGGTGCTCGGTGGGCATGGCGTCGCTGCCCAGCAGGCACAGCAGGAGGGACGACAGCAGGCGGTGTTCGTCCTCGGGACGCCGGGTCCAGGCGGTGATCAGGTAGGACAGCTTGAAGTACCGGGGCGGGCGGTGCCGGGCGACGACGGTGCCGCGCTCGTCGTACTCGTTGGACAGGCCGCGGGAGCGGCGGCGCATGTCCTCCCGGATGTCGTAGAGGTACAGGTTGACGGTGGGCGCGTTGACCTTGGCCGCCCACTCGCGGGTGGGCGCGTCGAACACGACGCTGACCTGTGTGCCGCCCAGGGCGTCGTTGCGGACGAGGGAGCGCAGTGCGTCGTCCACCTCGTGGATCACGGTTCCACCTCCGTCGTGGTCATCCGCGGCCGCTGAAGTCGGGGGGCTGGAGGCTGCGGGGCACGACGAGGACCTTCTCCGTGCCGACCGGGTCGTACCCGGGCCCCGTCGCGCGCAGCAGCCGCGATCCGGTCCGGTCCTTGCGCAGGACGAGGACCTGGGTGCGGAACGTCCCGTCGGCCTCCACCCGCACCGGAACCGTCGCGGCGGTGATGCCCGCGCTCCACTTCAGACCCACGACGGTCCCGGCCGGGAAATCGCGGCCCTCGGCGAGGACGACGTCGCCGAGCCGGGCGACGAGGGGTTCGACGGTCAGCACGGGCTGCAGGACGCGGAGCCGGGCCGTGTCGGTGTTGTTGGCGGGGACCGGGTCGGTCGGTGTGCCGGCGACCCGGGCCGTCAGGGTGCCGCTGGTGGCCTTGTCGTACGACAGCCGGGTGGTGACCTGGATCCGGCCGCCGGCCTTCAGGGCGCAGGGGTCGGCGGTGGTGCAGCGGTCCTGGGGGCTCACCACGGTGGCAGTCCCGGGGGATGCGGCGGTCAGGACGACGTCCGTCGCGTCGTCCGGTCCGGCGTTGGTGAGGGTGAACGTCGCCGTGACGGTGCCGCCGGTGAAGGCGGGCTGCGGGCCGGCGGCGGCGGTCACGGCGAGGTCGGCGGCGGGCGGGACGGGGCCGGGCGTCATCAGGATGACGGTCACGACGGCGGTGTCGGTGCCGGTGTTGCCCGCCTTGTCGGTCGCCGTACAGGTGACCGTGGTCCTCCCGACCGGGAAGGTGGAACCGGAGGGCGGGGCGCACTTGGTGGGGAGGGTGCCGTCGACGAGGTCCTGGGCGGTGGAGGTGTAGCGGACGGGGGCACCGCTCGGGTTCATGGTCCGCACGGTCCGGTCGTCCACCCGGACGACGGGCTTGCCGTCGTCGACGACGGTGAAGACGGCGGTGTCGGTGCCGGTGTTGCCCGCCTTGTCGGTCGCCGTGCAGGTCACGGTGGTCTTCCCGACCGGGAAGGTGTAGCCGGACGGGGGCATGCAGGTGACGGACACGGCTCCGTCGACGAGGTCCTGGGCCGTGGCGGTGTACTCGATCACGGCGCCGTCGGGTCCGGTGGCCGGCTCGGTGCGGTCCTCCACGGTGACCACGGGCGCGGTCGTGTCGACCACCGTGATCACGGCGGTGTCGGTGCCGGTGTTGCCCGCCTTGTCGGTCGCCGTGCAGGTCACCGTCGTCGGGCCGAGCGGGAACACCGAACCCGACGGCGGGACGCAGGTGACCGGCACCCTCCCGTCGACCTTGTCCTCCGCCGACGCGGGATACTCCACCGTCGCGCCGTCAGGACCGGTCGCCTCCACGGTCCGGTCGTCGACGGTCACGATGGGCGCGGTCGTGTCGACGACGGTGACGACGGCACTGCCCGTACCGGTGTTCCCGTGGGAGTCCGTCGCCGTGCAGGTCACCTTGGTCTCCCCGAGCGGGAACACCGAACCCGACGGCGGGACGCAGGTGACCGGCACCCTCCCGTCGACCTTGTCCTCCGCCGACGCGGGATACTCCACCGTCGCGCCGTCAGGACCGGTCGCCTGCGCGGTGCGGTCCTCGACGGTGACGACGGGGCCGGTCGAGTCGGTCACCGTGATCACGGCCGTGTCGCGGCCGGTGTTGCCCGCCCTGTCGGTCGCCGTGCAAGTGACCGTGGTCCTCCCGATCGGGAAGGTGGAGCCGGGGGGCGGCTCGCACCTCACCGGTACGTCGCCGTCGACGTTGTCGTACGCGGTGACCGGGTAGTCGACGAGCGCGCCGTCCGGGCCGGTGGCCTCCACCGTACGGTCGTCGACGGTCACCGAGGGAGCGGTCACGTCGTCGACGGTGATGCGGATCTGCTCCCGGAAGTCCGGATCGGCCGCGGAGCCGAGGGAGAACTGGACCGTACAGGACAGCGTGGCACCCTGCGGCGCGTCCGGGGACACCGTGATCCGCTCGCTGAAGGAGGCGGTCTGACCGCTGGTCACCTGGACGCTCTCCGGGGACAGGGAGACGCTCAGCGAGCGGTCGCAGTCGACGAGCTGGTGACCGACGGAGACGAGGAGGTTCGTCAGGCCCTGGACGATGGCGTTCGACACCTGGTCCGTGTCGATGCCCTGGAGGTACGTACCGCCGGTGGCCCGGGTGACGAGGGTGGCCTGGCCGTTCTGGCTGTCGAGTCCGTTGCCGCTCACGGAGACGGCGAGCACCTTCACACCACGGCCCTGGAGCTCCCCGACGACGTCGGTGAACCTGTGCCCGTTGCTGGGGTCGTGGGTGGGGGCGTCACCGACCAGCACCACGATGGGGCTGGCGCCGTCCCGGAACGTGTTCCGGCCGCCGACGCCGGTCGCCACCTCGTGGAGGGCGTTCCCCCAGTCCTCCGGCACGTCGTCGCCGTCGGAGGCGGTCAGGGCGTTCACGCCCCGCTGGATGGCGTCGCGGTCGGTGGTGAACGGCTGGTGCAGGAAGAAGAGCCTGCTTCCACCGACGTCCCTCGCGTCGCCGTAACTGGCGACGGCGAACCGGGAATCGGGCTGCACGGCGAAGACCCGGTCGACGATCGTCGGCAGGTTGTTCTTCACGTTGCCGATGGCACCGCCCATGCTCCCGGTGTTGTCCACCAGCAGCACGACGTCCGGCTTGGGCGGCACCGCCGGGGTCCGCACCTGCTTGTCCACGGTGATCGAGGCACCGGGGGCCAGCGACCGTTCCACCAGCGCCGGTGTGACCGGAGGTGCCGGGGACACTGCCGAGGACACGGACGGTGAGGCCGAGGAGGACGGCGAGGGCGAGGCCGTCGTCCGGGCCCGCGGCGTCGGGTCGGCGATGCCGGCTCCCATCGCGCCGAGCCCGAGGACCGCGGCCATCAGGCCCGCACGCAGCCGCAGCAACCGCACGACATCCCCTCCCAGATCGGCGTCCGCCCCACCGTCCCCGGCACCACCCTTCGGCGGAGCGGCGCTTGGGACACCCCCCGGGGAAGCGCGGCCTGCCCCTCCGGGCAATCCGCCCCTCCCCCAGGGCCCTTCCGCAGCGACGCCGCGACGAGCCGTCGGAGGGCCCGACGGGCCGCCTCCTTCGGATCAGCGGGCCGCCTCCTTCAGATCAGCCCCTGCCGGAGCGCGTAGGCGACGACGTGCGAGCGGTTGCGCAGGTGCAGCCGGGTGACGAGTTCGTGCAGGATGTTCTTGATGGTGCGTTCGGAGTACGCGAGTTTCGAGGCGATGTCCCCGGTGTCGTACCCCTCGGCGACGAGTCGGACGACCTCGATCTCGCGGTCGGTGAGCCCGCTGAAGTTCAGGCCGCGCGGCGCCAGGACCTGGCTCTGCAGCTGGCCGACCTGCTCCAGCAGGCGGCCCAGCAGATCGGCGGGAACGCATCCCTCTCCCCTGGCCACCGCGTTGATCACCTGCACCAGCCGCTCCGGCGTCGCCTCGGACCGGCGCAGGATGCCCGCCACTCCGCACTCGGCGGCACCGACCAGCTGCTGGTCGTCGATGCGGGTGGCGATCAGCGCCATCCGGGCCGCCGTCGTCCGCCGGATGTGCCGGAGGATCCGCAGCGATTCCTCGTCTATGGTCTCCACGACGACCACCACCACCGCGGCGGCCGTTTCCTCCCCCTCTTCCTGCAGCCGGATCTCCGGCCGGGGCCGCAGCTGTGAGGCGACCCCCGCTCTGGAGATCGGGTCATCCGCGCGCAGGCACACGACTATCCGGTCCACCACGGTCTCCCCCCTGGTCAAGCGCCTCTCGGCGCGTCGAGCAGTATGCGGCAGGCGACTCCACACGAAGTCAACAAGGCATCAATGGGCACATCAGCTTCCCGAAAGTCTTCCTGAGAGGCCCGTGTAGCCCGCCGTCACCGGTCTTACCGTGCCGCTCATGACAACTGCGGCGAGCCTGGACACGACCGCTGTGACGGTCGAGCCTGGTGGGCGGACGGAAGTGCCCCTCCAGATACGCAACTCCGGCAGCACGGTGGAGGAGTACCGCTTCGAGGTCGTGGGCCCGGCGGCGGCCTGGGCGACCGTCGAACCGGCGAGCCTTTCGCTGTTCCCGGGCAGTACGGGCACCGCGGTCCTCGCGCTGAGCCCGCCCCGGAGCTCGGAGGCACTGGCCGGGGACGTCCCGTTCGGGGTACGGGTGGTGCCCACCAGCGCTCCCGACACGACGGTGGTGCCCGAGGGCGTCGTCACGGTCCTGCCGTTCGCCTCGATCACCGGGGAGCTGGTGCCCCGCGGGTTCGACGGCGCCTGGCGCGGCCGTACGGACGTGGCCGTCGACAACCACGGCAACACTCCGATCACCGTGCAACTGGCGGCCCAGGGGGACAGCTCCCGGGTGCGGCTGAGCCTCTCCCGGGAGACCGTCGAACTGCTGCCGGGCGCGGCCGAGCTGTCGCGGCTCACCCTGCGTCCGACGCGACGGCTGTGGCGCGGCACTCCCGTCGTGCATCCCTTCCAGGTGGTGGTGACGCCCGCGGGCGACCTGCCGCACGAGGCGGTGTCCCTGGACGGCACCTACCAGCAGAACGCGATACTGCCCCGCTGGCTGCCGCGCGCGCTGATGGCGGCGGTGGCCGCGGTGGTGGCCCTGGCCGTCCTGTGGTTCGCCCTGCTGCGCCCGGTGGTGCGGTCGGCGGCCAAGGAGGAGTCCAAGAAACAGGTGGCGGCCGCGATGTCACCGAGTCCCGCCGCGCCCGGCGCCACGGGCGGCGGGGGCGCGTCGGCGGGCGCCGGCGGAAGCGGAAAGGGACAGGACGCGGCAGGTGGTGGTTCACCGAGCCCCGGCGCCTCGGCCGGATCGACGGCCGGAAGCACCGGCGGGGGCACGGGCGGGACGGGTGGCGGAGGCACGGGAGGAAGCGGCGGCGGGGGTGCGGGGGATCCGCGCAGCGCTCAGGTCGAGGTCAAGGACTCGACGGGCGGCGATCCCACGGCCGGCACGGTGTTCCGTGTCCCGAAGGACCATGTGCTGGACCTGACGGACCTCGTGGTGCAGAACCCGCAGGGCGACTCCGGCACCGTCGTCATCGCCGCCGAGGACCGGACCCTGCTGCGGCTCGCACTGCAGAACTTCCGTGACCAGGACTACCACTTCGTCACCCCGATCGCGGTGCCCGCCGGAGGACGGATCACCATGACGGTGACCTGCGCCAAGGTGGGACAGCCGGTGGGCGCTCCGAAACCGGGCCAGTGCGAGGAGTCGGTGCTGGTCGGCGGGACGCTGCGGTCGGTGCCCAGCGCCTCCCCCTCCGCGGCCTGAGCCGACCGGACCGGCCTGAGCCGACCGGACCGGCCGGGGCCACCGGCCGGTCCGGCATCCCGGCGAGCGGGGTCGAGCCCCTACGGCGAGCCGGAACGGCCCCGGGCAGCGGCGGACTCGAGCCGGGCCCGGGGCCGTTCCGGTCACGCGTCACCCGGTTCGTCCTGCTCCTCCTCGGTCCGCTGCACGAACAGCCCCTGCACGTCGGCGGGTTGCTCGTCCTCCTGCTCGGCCTCCCGCTGAACCGCCGCGGACGGCCCGGCGACGGCCGTCGTCCCCTCCGGGGCGTGTGCGGCCGGGGCCGGGGCGGACATGACGCGTTCGGCGTTCGCGCTGGCCTCCCGCTCGTACCGGTCCGAGGGGTCGCTGACCCGGATCCCACCGGGTGCCGCGGTCCCGTCGACCGGACCGCTGCGCTGCTGGATCACATGGGTCAGTTCATGCGCGAGCGTCGTACGCCCGGCGTGGGACGACGGATCGTAGGCGTCCCGCTGGAAGACGACGTTGCTGCCGACGGTGTAGGCGTGCGCTCCGACGGACTTCGCGGACTCGTGCGCCGCGTCGCCCGTGTGCACCCGCACGTCGGAGAAGTCCGCTCCGAGCCTCGCCTCCATGTCGGAGCGGACATCGGCACCGAGGGACTGTCCGGAGCCGGATCCGATGACGTCGTGCACGGGCGAGCGCCGGTCCGAGAGGGGCTCCTCGTCCTGCTCGCGCTGCAGCATGGCGCCCACCGCGCCGTTGCCGACGGCACGCTGCAGCGTGCCCATGCCGGACGGGCCCAGGACGTCGGGGCGGCCCGCGGCCGCCGCCTTGAACAGCCTCGAGTCGTCGGTCCGGGACTGCCCGTGGCCGGCTTGCCGGTGGTCGTGATCGTGATCGTGGTCATGATCGTGCAGGTGATCGGGCATTCTCACTCCCCGGGACGGCTGGCGGCAGACCTCTCTCACCCTGACACTGCCTCAGTGCGCGCGCCGGGTACAGGCGTGCGGCTGTCCACGGGAGTGCAGCCACCGCTGCCCGATGGGGCAGACGCCGTCCCGGGTGCCCGTACGCCGGTCTGCCCTTCCGGACCATGCCGGGATCCGCACTCGCGGGGGCTCTCACCCGATGGAACGTGCACGGCGGGTGGAAGTGGCGGGGACGTGATCGACTGGCCGAAGGCGGTACCGGGCCGCGCTCCCGGCAGGGAGGCAGCGATGGTGCAGGACCGGGCGTACCAACGGGTGGCGGTGGTCACCGGTGCCGCGCGCGGAGTGGGAGAGGCGACGGCCCGCCGGCTCGCGCACCGCGGACTGCGGCTGGCGCTGCTGGGACGCGAGCTGGAATCCCTGCGCCGGGTCGCGGGCACCCTGCCGACCGAAGCGTGCTGCATCGAGGTGGACGTCACCGACGAGCCCGCACTGCGCGGCGCCGCCCGCAGCGTTCAAGCGCGCCTGGGACCGGCCTCGGTGGTGGTGGCGAACGCCGGGATCGCCACGGGGGGTCCCTTCGCCGACAGCCCCGCCGCCTTGTTCGACCGGGTCATCGAGGTCAACCTCATCGGCAGCGCGAACACGGCCCGCGCCTTCCTTCCGCAACTCGCGCGGACGGGCGGCTACTACCTGCAGATCGCCTCCACCGCCGCCTTCGGCTCCGCACCCCTGATGAGCGCCTACTGCGCGTCCAAAGCCGGGGTCGAGTCATTCGCCCAGGCACTGCGCACCGAACTGCGCACCGAGGGCGTGGGGGTCGGTATCGCCTATCTCCACTGGACCGGAACCGACATGATCGGCGAACTGGACGACCACCCCGTGCTGCGCGCTCTGCGTTCCCACCAGCCCCGCCCAGCGCGACGGGTCCACAGCCCCGACCAGGTCGCCGCCTGGCTGACGCGGGGCATCGACAGGCGCGCGACCAGCGTTTACGCCCCGCCCTGGCTGCGTCTCGTACAGCCGCTGCGCCCCGTGCTGCCCCTGATCGTCTCCCGGATCGCGCGCCGTTCCCTCGCCGATCTCTCCGCGGCCGAACTGCACGACGCCGTAGGGGTCCTGGGCGCGGGCGGCCGCGCGGACTGGGAAGCGCACCGGCCACCGCCACCGGCGCCACCCGTCACTCCACCTCAGTGCTGAAACGCCCTCTGGGCTCCGCCGAACAGCCCGCACGCGCCAGGCCGACGCCCTCGAAACGGTCCGCCGGCCGGCCCGCCACCGCCGAGCTCTCGAGGGCCTCCTGGAGGAACGGCGGAATGCCGCGCTCTGCGGGTCACGTGCCGTCCGACGGGTTCGGCCCGTAGTACGCGTCGATGGGTGCGCGTGCCTCGCCGAAGAGGGCCGGGCCGTCCTGTGCCACGGACGGCCACTCCCCCGATCGCGGGTTGAGTTCCACGAGTTGCTCGGTGGAGAGCGCGTACACGACCCGGCCGATGCCGGAGCGGACGATGCCGCCCGCGCACATGCCGCACGGCTGGCAGCTGGTGTACATGGTGGTGCGGGCGGCCGTGTCCGCGTCCAGCTCACGGGCCGCCCACCGGGCCAGCTTCAACTCCGGATGGGCCGTGATGTCGTCGTCCCGCCGGACCGTGTTGTGCGCTTCCGCGAGGACCGTCCCCTCGGGTCCGGCCAGCAGCGAGCCGTACGGCGCGTCGCCCAGCTCCACCGCGCGCGCCGCGATACCGATGGCCTGCCGCAGCAGCGCCTCGTCAGCAGAATCGATCACGACACCATCCTCCACCGCTCGGCGACCGCGGTGAGCGCCCGCCACGCGGCCTCGGGCCGACGGGTCTGATCCGGATCCCCGTCATAGGGGTCGAGCACCACGGTCTGCGCACCGAGCCCGCGAAGCTCCCCCAGATCACCCACGATCCGCTCCAGGTCCCCGACACCGGCGGGCCGTTCGACCTCATGGACCGGAGCGTCGCTCAGCCGCAGCGCGATCCGCGGTGCGAACCCCGGCAACCCGTTGTCCGCGAGAACCGACCGCATCCGCGTCACCGGCAGCCGCAGCGGATGCCAGGCGTCGCCGAACCTGACCGCCCGCCGGATCGCCGCCGCACTGTGCCCGCCGACCCACACCGCGGGCGCGGCTCCCTCCTCCGCCCTCCACGTGTCCCGCACCACTGCCAGGTACTCGTCGGTCAGCCGGCCCCTCGCGCCGAACGGCACGCCGAGCGCGTCGAACTCCTGTCGCGCCCACCCGACCCCCACTCCGAGCACGAACCGCCCGCCGCTGAGCCGTTGCAGGCTGCTCGCCATCCGCGCCACCAGCAGCGGATGCCGGTACGGCAGCACCAACACGGTGGTGCCCAGCCGCAGTTCGCCACCGCTGACTCCGGCCAGCCAGGACAGGGTGGTGAACGGGTCGTAGAACGGCTCCGGATACCGCTGCGCCACATCCGGGGTGACGGCTACGTGGTCGGACACCATCAGCAGGTCGAACCCGAGCCCCGCCGCGACCCGCGCCCACTCGCGCAGCACGCCGGGGTCGGTCCCCGGCCCGAAGTTCGGTACGTTGACACCAAGTTGCATGCTCCGAGGCTATTGCGGCGATCACGCCGAAGGGAACCGGACCTTCCCGGTGGTTCCCGCCTCCTACGGTGAATCTCCCGGTAATGTCGCGCCATGGCCGTGAACCTCGACGACCTCGACTGGGCGATCATCGAGCAGCTCCAGCAGGAGGCCCGCATCTCCCTGAGCGAGTTGGGCCGCCGCGTCAACCTCAGCCCGTCGGCCACCACCGAGCGGGTGCGGAATCTGGAGGCGCTGGGCGTCATCACCGGCTACCACGCCACCGTGGACCTGGCCAAGGTCGGCTACCAGGTACTCGCCGTCGTCCGCCTGAAGTACCCCGGCAACCGGCACCAGCCACTGCACCGCCTCCTCGCCGAGCGCCGCGAAATCCTGGAGTGCCTGCGTACCACCGGCGACGACTGCTACACCCTGAAGGTGGCCGCGACCTCCATGGAGCACCTGGAGACACTCGTGGACGAACTGGCCGGCTTCGGCAGCACGACCACGAGCGTCGTCTACAGCCGAACACTGCCCCACCGCGGCCCCACCCGCCCCTGACCGACAGCCGACCGGCACCGCACGACCGCCGGTCGGTATCGGGGGGCAGGCCGCTCCTGACGCCGTGGCGCGTGCACCCTCCAAGAGGGCACCAAGCGCACAGCCAGGTCGACTTACGATCAGGGCAAGGACCAGTCGTCTGTCACGTCGAAGAGGCACTCATGGCTGAGCTCGTGCGGCAGCAGGACGTCAATGCGTACGTGGGCTTTCACGCCTTCGGGTTGCAGGAGTCCGACGACGCGGACCTGCCGGTGCCTTTTCCGGACGACTTCGACCGGCACGCGTTCCTGAGCACTCACCCGGGGCGCCTGGACATCACCAGCGGCGGCCATACCCACACCGCCACGGTCGGTGTGGAAGTGTGGGACGGGCCACCGCCCCGGCAGGACCGGGCCGCCTGGGACGAGACGGCCGAAGCCGCATTCGAGTCGACCAGTGGACAGATGGCGGTGTGGTCCATGCACACGGGCCGGATGGACGACCTGATCACGCTGGCGGATTCCGGCGGTCGGTGGCACGTCCGTGTCCACTGTGCGGGCCGGGCCGAGGCCGCCGCCCTGTCGGAGGACGAGGGCACCGGCCACGGCGTGGAGCGCTACCTCGTGCAGTTCTGGCCCGCCACATCCTGACCCGTACTGCGGCGGGATCGGTGCCGACTCCCCCGCAGCGCGCGTGAGGGCGACTTCCTCGACGCGTACTTCGTCGGCACGGTGGCCCAGACCGCCGGCTCTTCTCGAACGTGGCGAACGATACGCGCCTGAGCCGGGCGAGGCAGAAGCACGACGGCACCGACCACACGCCGGTCAGCGTCTTCCCGGCTCAGCCGTTCCGCGAAAGGAACCACACCCGTCTCGGATCGAGGCCGCGAACCCCGTCATCGATCGATCCGCGACGGTCCGTTCGGCTCCGCCGGTGCGGACCGGAAGGGCGAGCAGACCGCGGGAGCGCATCGAGGGCCGCCAGCGCAGTTCGCTCGGAGGCACGTCCAGGGCCATGTCCGGAAAGCGGTCGAGGAGCGCGGACAGCGCGATCTCGGTTTCCATGCGGGCCAGCGGAGCGCCCAGGCAGTAGTGGATGCCGTGACCGAGGGCGAGGTGGCCGGTGGCGTCCCGGTGGATGTCGAAGCGGTCCGGGTCGGTGAAGCGGCGCGGGTCCCGGTGGGCCGCGGCGAGGGACAGCAGCACGGTCTCGCCCGCCGGGATGGTCACCCCGCCGATGGAGGTGTCCTCGGTCGGGAACCGGCGGACGGCCAGGGGCATCGGGCCGTCGTAGCGGGCCGACTCCTCCACCGCCGCACTCAGGCGCGCGGGATCGGCCCTCAACTCGGCCGACTGGTCGGGATGGCGAAGCAGGGCGAGGATCGCGTTCCCGATGAGATGAACGGTGTTCTCGTACCCGGCGAACAGGATGAGGAAGGCCAAGGACGTCAACTCGTCCTCGTTCAGCCGGTCCTCCTCGTCGCGGACGGCGATCATCGCGGAGAGCAGGTCATCGGCCGGGGCGGTTCGCTTGCCCGCGATGAGGTGGGTGAGGAAGGACAGCATGTTGCCGATCGCTTCCCTGGCGAGGGACGGACGCGTCGGATCGGGGGCCACGAGAGCGTCGGTCCACGACCGGAAGTCGAGCCGGTCGGCCGGGGCCACGCCGAGCAGGTCGCAGATGACGGTGATCGGCAACGGCGCGGCGTACGAGGCGATCAGGTCCGCGCGTTCGTCCGCGGCGATGGCGTCGAGGAGCTCGTCAGCGGTACGCCGGACCGGCTCGCGCAGCCGCTCGATCCGGCGCGGGGTGAAGGCCCGGGAGACCAGGCGCCTGATGCGGGTGTGGTCCGGGGGGTCCATGTTGAGCAGGTTCGCGTCCAGTGCCGGCGGTAAGGCCATGCCCCGGTAGCCGCCGGGCGTCACATTGCGCTTGTCGAGGGAGAGCCGCGGGTCCGCGAGGGCCTCACGTACGTCGTCATAGCCGGTCACCAGCCAGGCGGGCAGTCCGTCCGTCCCGGTGATCCGGTGTACGGGCCCGGCTCGGCGGAACTGCGCGTAGACGGCGTAGGGGTCGTCGGCGAGTGCCGCGATGTCGATCGGCGCTTGCCGAGCGGGGTTCGTACCAGTCATGCCTCGACCCTACTCAGAGGTCGCGCGGACAGGCGCGGTCGGGGACACCGGCGACAGAGAACGGGCACAGGTCCCGGTGATCATGGAGTTACGGCGCTCTGTGATCACCGGGGAGACCCGTGCCCGTGCTTCCATCACGGCCGACCGAACCACTCCGGGACCGATTCGCGGCCCCGCTGCCCGAGCGGCCGCGGCGAACAGGGACCGAAACGCTCGGGCATGACGGATGGATACGGCATTCCGCTGGGACGAACGCCCGAACCGCCGACCGTGAACCTTCGGCCCCGCTCCGGTCACTTCGGCAGATCGGCGGAGAGGAAGGGAGCAAGGAGCGCGAACAACGCGTCGGGGCGGTCCAGGGGGATGATGTGGCCGCAGTCCTGGAGGCGGTGTCCGACCAGGTCATCGGCGATGGGGCGGAGTTGGCGCTCGAGCCCGCGGCCGACGGGGTGAGAGCCGACGGCCATGGTGGGCATGGTCAGCCGAGCCGTCGCGACGGCGTCCTGGATCTGCCGCGCGCTGGTGGGCAGGGCCCGGTAGTAGGAGAACGCGCAGCGCAGGGCCTCACCCCCGGTGTACGCGTGGACGAAGGCCGCACGGATGTCGTCGGGTACTCCTCGCCCGAGCGTCCCCGAGTCGAGGAACCAGTCGACGTACGGGGCCTCGTTGCCGGCCAGGACGGTCTCGGCGAGGCCGGGCACGGCGTGGAATCCGAACCACCACGGGGCACCGCCCGCGACGACGTCCTCCGCTCCGGGCAGGCGGCCGAGCAGTGCCTCCATCACGACCAGGCGCCGGACGAGGCCGGGCCGGCGCAGCGCGAGCAGGACGGCGGGGGCGGTGCCCGCGTCGATGCCGACCACCGCTGCCGAAGGCTCGCCGAGTGCGTCGAGCAGCCCTTCGGCGTCGGCGGCGAGGGTGCCCGCGTCGTAACCCCCGACGGCGCGCGCACTGGCACCGAAGCCTCGGAGGTCCGGGGCGATGACCCGGTACCGCCCGGCCAGTCGGCCCATGATGCCGCTCCAGAGTCGCCAGGTGTGCGGGAAGCCGTGCAGCAGGAGAACCGCGGGTCCGTCCCCGGCGATGGCGACATTGAGTCGGACGCCGTTCGTCGCGATGCGGCGCAGGTGGTGTGCGGTGGTGACGGGCATGACGGCTCCTCCCGGATGGTTACCATTGGTGACCACAGAACGATAGGTAACCGACCGACCGCTTCCTAGACGGCACTTTCAGGGAAGGTGGTGAGCCACAGGTGACCACCCGAGGAGCCCGGGCCGCCGGTCACGGGGCGCGCGGCGATCTGTTCGATCCCCATTGCCCGACGCGGCAGTTGCTGGACCGCATCGGTACGAAGTGGACGTCCATGGCCGTCAAGACGCTCGCCGATGCCGCACCGGACGAGGTGCGCTTCGCGGAGCTGAGACGCCGGATGCCCGGCGTCTCGCAGAAGATGCTGTCCGTGACGCTGCGAAGCCTGACCCGCGACGGACTGGTGGCGCGCCGGGTCGAACCCACCGTGCCGCCGCGGGTCTTCTACCGGCTCACCGGACTCGGGCTGTCCCTGGAAGCCGCGCTCGCGGGGCTGCGGACCTGGGCGGAGGAGCACATGGCCGAGATCGACCGCGCCAACGAAGCCGCCGCCCGGGAGGCCGACGAGGAGTAGGCAGGCCGGTTCCGCGCTCGGTACGGGTGACTGGGGTACCCGATGCAGCCGTCGTCGCCGCCCTGGTACCGCGTCGCTCTGTCAGGTCGACGTGGGAACCGGCTCCGGCTCTCCGGACGGTCGGGCGGCGACGCGGAGCGCGGGCCGGTGAGCGCGGAGGCTTCCCGGCCCGCTCATCACATGGTGATGGTGCCGGTCAGGCGCCTGCTGCCGCGGTGTAGCGGGTGGCGACGTCCTCCCAGTCGACCAGGTCCCACAGCTTGGTGACGTAGTCGGGGCGGACGTTCTTGTACTGCAGGTAGTAGGCGTGCTCCCAGGCGTCGAAGACGAGCAGGGGGGTGGTGCCCTGGCCGACGCTGCCGTGGTGGTCGTAGACCTGTTCGACGATCAGTCGCTCGCCGAGGGGTTCCCAGGCGAGCACGCCCCAGCCGGAGCCCTGGACGGACGCGGTCGCGACGGTGAGCTGCTTCTTGAACTGCTCGAAGCCGCCGAAGTGTTCGTCGATGGCGTCGGCGAGGACGCCGTCGGGCCGGTCGCCGCCGTCCGGGGAGAGGTTCTGCCAGAAGATCGAGTGCAGGACGTGGCCGGAGAGGTTGAAGGCGAAGGTCTTCTCCAGGCCGACCAGCGAGGTGGGCGTGATCAGGTCCTTGTCGCGGGCCTCGGCGAGCTGCTCCAGGGTGTCGTTGGCGCCCTTGACGTAGGCCGCGTGGTGCTTGGCGTGGTGCAGTTCCAGGATCTGCCCGGTGATGGCCGGCTCCAGCGCGGCGTAGTCGTAGGGCAGGTCGGGAAGCGCGTAGGTGCCCATCAGGCACGTCCCCTTTCACGGGTGCGGGTGATCGTCCCGCGACAGCCTATGCCTTTATTGCGAATAACTTGCAACAACGAATGGCATGCATCAACATGGTCCCCGGCGGGGTCGGCCCGTCAGTCTTCGGTGTCCGAGGGCCTTCCGTCCGTCGGCGTGTCCTTCCTGGAGAGTGATCGTCTTCTCACCCGGCGTCCGCCGGTCCGGCCGGCCCCGCTCCCTCACCGCTTGCCGAGGACGTGGAGTCTTGGTCATGCCCCGACTGATGCCGGACACCGGACCGCAGCGCGTCCTCGCGGCCTCGAACTTCGTCTACACCGTCGGAAGCGGCCTCTACCTCACCGCCGGAGTGCTGTATTTCACCGAGGCGGTTCACCTGCCGGCAGGCCAGGTGGGGCTCGGGCTCGGCATCGCCGGTCTTCTCGCGCTGGCCCGCGGTCCTCGCCGGATCGCCCTGCGGGACCGCCCTTACCTGCTGCTGACCGCCCTCGACGGCATCATGGCCGTCCAGTTCAAGGTGCTCACCGTGGCCATCCCGCTCTGGATCGTCGACGCCACCACCGCCCCGCACTGGATCGTCTCGGCCACCATGCTCACCGGCACCGTCATCGTCGTCGCCTTCCAGGTCCGGGTCGGCCGCGACGTCGATTCCCCCGCCGCCGGCGCACACGCCTACCGCCGGGCGGGCGTGGCCTTCCTCATCGCCTGCTCACTGGTCTCCCTGTCCGCGGGCACACCGGCGTGGGCCGCCGGAGCCCTGCTCATCACCGCGGTGGTGATCCACACGATCGGCGAACTGTGGCACTCCGCCGCGGGCTTCGAGATCTCCTTCGCCCTCGTTCGCCCTCGCCCCGCAGCACGCCACAGGCCAGTACCTGGGCGTGTTCGGTCTCGGTGCCGGGCTTGCCGAAGCATTCGGACCAGGACTGCTCATCGCGCTCTGCATCACCTGGGGCCGCCCCGGGTGGTATGCCGTGGGGGCCATGTTCGCGCTGACGGGCTTGGCAGCACCACCCGCTGTCCGCTGGGCACAACGCCATCGGCACGCTCCGCGGGCGCGGCTCGTGCCTGCGGAAAAAGCTTCGACCGCCTGATCGGGCCGAGGCGGCGGCCCGACCCCGCGGAGCGTGACCGTGGTGTGGTCTTCCCTTGTCGGAAGTACCGGCGGGCGGGGCTGCGAGGATGTGGTCATGGAGCAGACACCGAGTCGGCGGGAAGCGTCGGAGGCGGTCCAGGATCACGGGTGGCGCTACGTGCTGGGCACCTTGCAGACGTCGGTTCCGGTGGGGACGTTGGCTCAGGCGGTCAGCCTGGCGGCGGACGCTGTCGCGGTGTGCGGCGACGACGCCGATCGCCATCTCCGGGTCGATGTCCGCCCCGGCCTGGCCGTCTTCACCCTGCAGTCGTCGGACCACGCGGCGGTCACCGCCCGGGACGTCGAACTCGCGCGTCGGATCTCCGCCGCCGCCCGCGAATCCGGGCTTCGGCCGGAGCCCGGACTCGGAGCGGGGACACCACGGTCCGTCCAGCTTCTGGAGATCGCGATCGACGCCCTGGACATCGCCGGGATCCGACCGTTCTGGAAGGCGGTGACGGGCTATGCCGACGAGGCGGGCGCCGAGGGGCCGGAGGATCCCGTCGTCGACCCGGTCGGGCAGGGCCCGGCCATCTGGTTCCAGCAGATGGACAGCGCGCGGCCGCAGCGCAATCGCATCCACATCGACATCAGCGTTCCGCATGACGAGGCACCCCGGCGGATCGAGGCCGCGCTGGCAGCCGGGGGCCGGCTCGTGTCCGCGACCCGCGCCCCCGCTTTCTGGGTGCTCGCCGACCCGGAGGGGAACGAAGCCTGCGTCACCACATGGCAGGGCCGGGACGGCTGACACGACGCGCCGGTCACGGCCACGCGTCGACGGCCGCGCAGAACTCGCCCCGGAAGCGGGACGACAGGTCCGACGTCCCGCTTCCGGGCACTTCGGCGGACGGCGATGAACGTCCGGCTCAGCACGCGAGTTCGGCGTCCGCCCAGTCCGCGTGGTCCGAGTCGATGCCGTCGCCGCCGTCGGTGACCACGAGGCGGACCACCCGGGCCCCCGTGACGTCCGCGGTGAGCGGCCGGGCCGGCACGGCGTTCGTCAGGGTGCCGCTGGAGGCGACCTCGACGCCGTCGGCCCAGATCGCGAAGGCGACGGTCCCCCGCGCCCCCTTCTCGTCGTCGACACCGACCTCCGCGCTGACCGTCTCGCACACCGTGCCGGTGTAGTACGCGACGGAGCTCTCGGCGTGCACGCCGAGCCCCTTGGCGTATACCGCCCCACCCAGGGTGATCGGATGCCCGTCTCCCGCGGCGCTCTCCCCGTTGCTGGTGTCGCGTTCCACCGGACCCCAGCCGTTCGTGGCCGACATCCACGGCAGGTCACCGAGGTACGACGTCCCCGGGGGCGGGGCCACCACCACCGGGACGTCCAGCGGCAGGGTGCTGTCGACCCGCGCTCCGGACGGCGAGCGGTAGACGGCCCGCAGCGTCAGGTCGTACGACCCCGTGAGCGTCCCCCGTGGCGCGGTCACCCGCCAGTCGGTGCGCAGCGTGCGGCCGGTTCGCAGGGCGGCCGCACGCGTCGGCGATGCCGGTGCGACGGTCCAGCCGGTGGGGCCGGTGAGCGACACGGACACCCGTACGGCGGGCGTACGGCCGAGGTCGGTGACCGTCGTCGTCAGTGCGGCCGGTGCACCCGCCTCCACCAACGGGCCGCCGTCCAGGCCGAGTTCGACGGCGGGTGGATACGAGGCCCAGCGCCGGTCGGCCGCGACCCGGACGAGGACCGTGCCGTGCGCCGGGACGGTCGCGGAGATGGTTCCGGCGGTGTTGCGGGTCCGGTGCCGCCACAGGTCGCGCAGTGTGTAGGCGGGGGCGTCGGGCAGTCCGACCGAGCGGGCCGTCGTCGTGACGCGCTGGGGGGCGCCGGACTCGTTGAACAGGGCCACCGCGCGGCTGCCGTCCTTCATCTCCTTGGCGACGACCCAGCGCCCGCCCTCGGAGGAGACCACCGTGCCCTGTTTCCCGAGCGGGTCCTGGTCGACGGCGATGACCTCCTCGTTCCCCAGGATGTCCAGCGTGGCCGGGGACGCCTTGCGCAGATCGGTGCCGATGAGCAGCGGGGCCGCCATGACCGACCACAGGGAGAAGTGGGAGCGGTACTCGGTGTCGGTCATACCGCCGTTGCCGACCTCCAGCATGTCCGGGTCGTTCCAGTGACCGGGACCGGCGTGGGAGGCCAGGGGCAGGTTCTGCTTCAGGATCGACAGCATCGAGCCCCAGCTGTCACTGATGTCCCCGGTGGTGCGCCACAGATGACCGACGTCCGAGGCCCACTCCCAGGGCTTGTTCTCGCCCCACTCGCAGATGCTGTAGACGATGGGCCGTCCGGTCGCCCTGAGCGCGTCCCGCATGGTCGTGTAGCGGGTTCTGGCGTCCACGCCGGAGTTGTTGCAGTTGTCGTACTTGAGGTAGTCCACACCCCAGTCGGCGAACTGCCTGGCGTCGCCGTACTCGTGTCCGAGCGCGCCGGGGAAGCCCACGGTGTCGCAGGTCTTCGTACCCGCGCTCGTGTAGATGCCGAGCTTGAGCCCTTTGGCGTGCACGTAATCGGCGACGGCCTCGATGCCGTGGGGGAAGCGGGCGGGGTCGGGCACCAGCCGGCCGTCCGCGTCCCGCGAGGGCAGGGCCCAGCAGTCGTCCAGGTTGACGTACTGGTAGCCGGCGTCCTTCAGGCCCTTCTCGACGAAGAGGTCGGCGATCCCCTCGACCATCGCCTCGTCGAAGTCGGCCCGGCAGTGGGTGGAGTTCCAGTTGTTGAAGCCCATCGGCGGGGTCAGGGCGAGGCCGTCGCCCAAGGCGGGCACGGCCGGGGCGCCGGCGGGAGCGGCGACGGCGGGGGCGGCGAGCCCGGTCGCGCACAGAAGTCCCGCGGCGAACGCTCCGGCCACTCTTCGGCGGATGGTGCGGGTGGCGCGGATGGTGCGGGCGTGAGGGTGACGCATCGTTACGTTCCTCCGACTCGCGAAAAAGAGATGGCGACATGTACGTGTCATCGATGCGCGTTTACGGTAGGACTTGTTCGACTGTGATGGAAGACGACTGCCGGGAGGGGTTCGACATCTCGCCAAGTGCCTCGACCTAGCGGCCGGTTGGACACGGATCGAAGCCGCGCGTTCGTTTGTGTTCGAGTCGCGGTGTCGGCGGTGTGCGTGGCCAGATCCGGCCCGCTCCCCGCTCCCCCTCGGGCAGCCACGCCGGATACGCGCCGCCCGGCGCGCGAGCCGCGGAGCGGCCATCGCCACGAACGGGATCGGGCCGACGATGCGTGTCGTCAGCCCCGCTCCGTTGCGCCGTACGCGCCCCTGCGCGCTTCCTCACGCCGCCGGCCGTCGGGCGAGCGTCCCGCGAAGCCGCCTTCCGTCCTTCGCGGCGCTGCTAGCTTGGCGCCACTCGGCGTGCGGCGATCGGGGGAGGCTTCATGGCCGAAGGCACGCAGGACGACAGTGCGTACGGAAGGTCCGACGATCCGGCCGTGGACGCGGCCGAACATCTCGCCGCGGCGATCGGGACACCGGCCTGGGCCGAGGCACGGGAGCGAGTGACCGGCCTTCTGCCGGACGACGATCCACAAGTGGGCGAGCGGATCGAGGCTTGGGCGGCCGAGGCGGCGCGTCACGAGGGCGATGACCTGAGCCGCTTCCTGACGCGCTCGCTGCCGCAGTGGCAACAGCAGATCTCTGCGGCTCTCACGGACGACCCGGAACGGGCGCAGGAGGCCCGCCGATTCGCCGATTCCGTGCAGTCGCTTCTGCCGCCGCCCGACGGCACGACGACCCAGATGGCCATGGCGACGGGCCACGGCACGGTCAACTCCGTCCAGAACGGCAACATCTACTACCAGGTCGTACTCGGCCTCGCTCCAAGACCCCGCAGGACGACTCTCGGCAAGGCGGCCGCCACCGCACTGGGTGCGGGCGCCGTGTCGACGGCAGGTGGCCTCGCCGTCACGAACCATCTCGCCGCCGAAGCCGTGAAGCAGGCCGGCGTCGGCCACCTGCCCGGGGCGCCGCTGGCCGACCCGGCCCAGGCATCCGCCACCGCCGCGCAGACCGCCGGTTCCCCCTCGGTCGCGGGAGCGTCGACGCCGGGCGCCGCGGCGACGAGCCTGAGCGGCGCGACGGTCCTGGCAAAGGCCGCCACCGTCGCCAAAGCCGTCACCAAAGCCACGACCTTCGGCGGTGCGGGTGCCGCCGGTGTCAGCGTGCCCGTCGTGGCAACCGTGGTCACGGTCGTAGTGGTCGTGGTCACCACGGTGATCGTTGTCGTGCCACGCATCATGGGCGGCGCCTCCTGCGACGCGGCCGCCGGGGACCGTTCGGCGCCCGCGATCCTGGCGGAGGCCGCCCGACGCGTGGAACTCACGAGCTTCCGTTACGACGTCACCCGTGGTCGGCACCATGTCACCGGAGCGGCGGACCCGCAGGCGCGGACGGCGTGGTTCCGACAAGGCGTCAGAGGCGGCACCGACACGAGCGGCACGATCGACCAGGGCAAGGTCGTACTGCCCTCCGGCGTGACCACACCGTCCGGAGCGGATCCCCGGTGGGTACGGGCCGACGGCGCCTTCATCGACGCCGTCGACCCCGCCGCCCCGGCCCGCGGACTGCGGTCGGTGATCCGGGCCCGGCGCGACGGCTGCGCCTTCACCGGCACTCTGGCTCCCCCCGCCACCGCGCCCGAAGCATCCGCCGAACCGGCCGTGGCCCGGTTCGGCGTCACCTCGGCCGAGCCGGTGGCCACCACCTCCACCCCGATGGCCGATGTCTCCCCGGTGGACTTCACAGCACGTATCGACGACCGGGGCCGGCTCGTCCGCCTCACCACCCAAGGCTCACCCGACCGGCTGCCCGTCGCCGCCCGCTACTGGGACTTCGGACTGGCGGTGACCGCATCGGCGCCGCCGTCGAGCGGCGCGCCCACGTCGTCCGAGAAGGAGACCCTGACGGGCAGGTGGACGGGAGACTGGTCCACGTCGTTCGGTTCCGGCCGGTTCACGGCCACCCTGTCCCAGGACGGCGAACGCCTCACCGGAGACCTGACGGTCGACGGAGTGCCCTGCTCCCTCGACGGATCCGTCACCGGCACGTTGAAGGGCGACCGCATCACTTTCGGCAACGTGAACAGCGCGGGGACCATTTCGTTCACCGGAAGCGTGGACGGCGACACCATGCGCGGCAGCTTCAAGACCGACTGCTACGACACCTCCGGTTCCTGGACCGCGCAGCGCTCCGGTTCGTGACCGCGAAAGGACACCCCTTGATCCCCGACTGGCTGACAACCCTCGCCGCAGCCGGCTCCGCGGCCCTGGTCGGTGCCGCCTCCACCGACGCCTGGCAGACCGCCCGCGACCGCTTCGCCCGGCTGCTGGGCCGGGGCGACGCCGAGCACACCCGGACGGCAGCCCTGCACCTGGACGCATTGCGGAGCCTCGTCCAGCGCCCCGGGAGCCGGCAGGAACTGGCCGAGGCCCGCCGCACCTGGCGCCTGCACCTCCAGAATCTGTTGGCGGAGCATCCCGACGCCGCCGACGAACTCCGTTCGGCGATCGCCGAACTGCCGCCTCCCGGCCCCGCGTCCACGGCCGCGCCCCGGCAGGAGAACCGGGCGTACGACCACGGGACCGTGAACGCCGTCGTCAACGGGAATCTGACGATCCACCAGACAGGGCCGGACGCGTCCCGCAGCTGAAGGTGTCGCACACCGGACTGTCGCCAAGGACTCGCGACAAAAGCGGTGGGCTCGACCTGGTCGGGGAATGGTGTCGCGCACGAGGCCGCCGAGCGGCGGGGCGCGGTCGGCCGCTTCATCGCACGCGACGAACCCGGCGACGTCGGCGGCCGTCCCCGGGATACTGGTCGCCGTGGATGAGGTCGAGGTCGTCGTCGCCCATTCCGAGCGCGCGACCCTGCGCGTCGGCGACGTGTTCCTGAAGGTGGACGCCGATCAGGCGCGCGTCGACGCCGAGGTCGAGGCGATGGCCCTGGCGCCGGTCCCGACCCCGGAGGTCCTGTGGCGCGAGCCGCCCGTGCTCGCGATCGCCGCGCTCCCGGGGACGACGCTCGGGCGTCTCGGCGAACCGTCGACCGCGTCGCCGACGGCGTGGGCCGCGGCGGGCGCCGCCATCCGGAAGCTGCACGACGCGCCGTTGCCGCCCCGGCAGGGCCAGGCCGGCCGGAGCATCGTCGCTCTGACGGCGGAACTCGACGACGAGTGCGAGCGGCTCGTGACGAACGGCGTCCTGCCCGCCGACCTGGTCGCCCGCAACCGCCAGGTCGCCGAGGCCGCGCTCCGGCCGTGGACCCCGGCGTTCACGCACGGCGACCTGCAGATCGCGCACGTCTTCGTCGACGGCGACGAGGTCACGGGCATCATCGACTGGTCCGAGGCGGGCCGGGGTGACGCCCTGTACGACCTCGCCACCTTCACGCTCGGACACGAAGAGCACCTCGACGACGTCATCGCCGGCTACGGCACCGGCGTCGACCTCGACGTGATCCACGCGTGGTGGTCGTTGCGTAGCCTGCTGATAGTTCGCTGGCTGATCGAGCACGGCTTCGACCCCTTCGCGCCGGGCTGTGAGGTCGACGTGCTCAGATCCCGGATGTGAGGCCGCGCGGGCCGGACTGCCACGTATGCGTTCACCGTCGTGTCACGCAGCGCCGATCAGCTCGACGTGTTCCGGATCGGACCCGACGGGGGCATCGGCACCACCGCCTGGAACCCCCGGCTCGACGTTCACCGGCATACGGCGCGAGCGGTGGATGGCCTGAGGCCGCGGTAGCTCCTTGTGCCTGCCCGCGTTGGCGTGCAGGGTCTTCTCCTTCGAGGCGAAGGCGTTGAACAGCGAGAGGCCGGCCTCGCGCGGGATGTGCTCGTCGTCCCACTGCAGGTCGAACTCGATCGGGATGGTGATCTGCTTCGCCTTCTCGGCCAGGACGTCGGGCCAGTGCTGACCGAAGACCGCGGCCGTGATCCTGGGTTCGGCTGCCACGAACGGTATTCCGATCGCGGTGCCCATGTTGATGCCCCAGTGGCCGACCGGCCCGTCGGTGCCGATCTCCGGAAGTTCCTGGACAGCGTTCAGAGTCGCCTGCCACTCGGGCACGGCGAGCTCGGCCAGGTGGGCGTTGTAGCGGACGGTGATCGGGCCTTCCGGCTCGCCCGCCGCCCTCGCCCGGAACAGTTCGGCGATCTCTTTCTCGTCGTGTGCCGTGCGCGGCCGGTAGCCGTGACCCGGTGCGTCGATGACGGCGACGTGGAAGCCGCAGCCGTTCACGAGGAGCTGGGCGCGGCCCGCCATCTCGGGGTGCTTCATGTGGTTGCCGCCGCCGTGGCCCATCAGGATCAGAGGCGTACGACCGGCTGTGCCGGATGCGGGCGACCAGAGGACACCGGGAACCTCGCCCATGGTGAAATCGCGTTCGACCATGCCCTTGGAGGACGACCGGACCCGTCTGCCACCACCTCCGCACCTCCACGATCTGGATCAACGACCTCCTGAGGACAACTGGTTGATCACTACGCCCCACAGGTCCTGGTGCCGCAGCAGGCAACGTTCGCCCTGTCGGCGGGTACTGTGCCGACGTGGCCGACGAGAAGGACAGCGGGAACGGCTCGATCCAGCGACGTCCACGGGACCTGGTGTGGGATCTGGTGGTGGAGACCGTCTTGCTGGAACTCGACGGCCTCGCTCTCTTCGGGGTTTTCACCCTGCCCGACTCCGACACGTTGGCTACGGGCCTGATCGTGACCGGGCCTGCGGTCTGGCCCGCAGTCGAGCTGTACCGTGCGGGGCCGCCCCGACGGGCTGCCGTCGTCGCCGCTGTCCTTGCGCTGGCAACGGTGACACTGCTCGTGGCCGCAGCAGTGAACTGGGCCCTTCCGGCGTCGGCCGACTCGGAGGCCGGCATCTTCATCGGCTGCCTTGTCGCGATACCCGTCGGCGCGGCTGTGTTCGCGTGGCGCCTCAACAGGGCGAACGTTGCCTGATGCGGCACTAGAGGCCGCGTAGCGCCTGGTGCAGGTCGCCGTAGGCGGTCCAGCAGTCGATGCTGCCGTCGTCGTACAGGCTGCCCATGTACCAGTCGTCATCATCGACAGGCTTCACGAGACACAGGCCCTGAAACCCGAGAACGATCTCCGGGCGTGGCATCTCGTAGGCCTCGCCGACGCCGACGCCGACGCCGACCCACTTCACCGACCGATCGGGATCCAGGGCGGCAGCCTCTCGGTCCCCCGATACATCGCGGATCTGCTGGAGGGTCCATCCTCGGGGTAGTCGCGCGTCGGCCATCCATGGATGGTCCCACTTGCTCTGGCCGGACAGGGCCGGGCGGTTCCCCTGGGAAGAGGGAACGGACGAGCCCTGCCGCGCGGGACAACCACTGCTCTGGATTCCCAAGGACGAGACCACCGGCCCGTGGACCGACATCACGTGAGACCGGTGGAGCCTCAGTGGCCGAGTCGACTCGTGTCGGTGTCCACCGCTCCCCGCTGTTCCCCGTCCGTTCCGGCACGGCCGTGGCACACGCTGTGAGCTTGGATCGTGCGCCAGACGCCGGTCTCGACGCGCTCTTGTCCACCGCGTCCTCGGCGTGCCCACTCCCGCAGTCTTCCGACAGCGCGCTCCTTGCGGGGACGGGTTGCCGAGGATTCGCCGCCGGGATCCGTCATGAACGCCACCAGAGGGGTCCAACGCCTGCGTCCGTTGCGAGCCGTCCACCTCACCGCGGGGAAGTCCGTGATCTCCGTGATGCGCTCCCGGTCGATCACCCGCGTGCGCAGGTAGCCACGGACCGTGATCCGCGCATGCTCGCACGTCGTACCGAGTCGGTGTCCCCGGACCGCCAGGACGACGAACCCGATCACGGACAGACCGGCCGCGAGCCTCGGCACCCCGCCATCGGCCTGCGCCGCGTACGCGATACCGACAACTGCCGGAAGGATTCCGAGGCTGCTGTTCGCCAGACGGTTGAGGGCCGATGGCGATAGCTCCATGGTGTTCCTCGGATGGTCATGACTGTCGGCGCAGCTTACAGTCGGCGCTCGGGCACGTCATGAGCACCAGCCTGGAGGAGTGGAACTGCGGGGCCGTGCAGCGGTCCGGCCGCGTCCTGGCTTCAGGTATGCCTCCCCAGGTACCCGCTGCCCCCTGCAGAAGTCTCGGGCGCCTGTGGTGCGAGCTGTCCTGCCCCGCCTCTGGCGACGCACACCATCACCTGTCCGGTCCGCAACAGATCAAGGACGCAGCCGACGCTCAACCACCAATAGAGGGCTGCGAATACGCGCGCGGAAGCTGCCGAACTTATGAAAATTGCGGCAAAAGGGCGAGAGCAAGGAAATTGAGCGTCAGTAGCGGCCAGCCTGAATCCGTTTTTGCTCGATTCAGTTTCTGCCAGGTCGTTCTCGGCATTCGAGCCGGGTGCGGGCTGAAGCCGCGCCTGATCTTGCCCACGAAAGATCGCTGTGTCATGGGGCACATGAAATCCCAAGCGCTGTCCTCATCGCCAGAGGTCAGTCCCGTCGCGCCCGCTGGGATCCATCGTCAGGATGTCTTCGTGCAGACCCGACAGGGCCCGCCCGGTCGCAGAGCCATCCCTAGCAGTACGAATCGCGCGAGCTGCGGAAGGTCCTCCATGACCTCCGACTGGATCAGGTCGAGAGGATCAGTCACGCCGAGGGCACTGAACTGGGCACGCAGCGACTCCGCGGCAGCCTTCCGCGGCGCGTCCAGGCTGTCCAGCCACTCCTGCCACGCCGGTCGGGGATCACTTATCGCAACAGCATGCCCTACCGTCGCGAGACGGGACCATCGACGCATCCGTCTCGGCCGACCTACCAGACACCGTGGTTCACGGAACCGCGGCCAGAGCCGTGAAAATCACCGGTTCCGCCCTCCCCACCCCACTCCACTCCATTGCGACGTCGACAAGGGTGGCGGGCAAGCCTGGTCGGTGACATACCCACCCTGGTGATTGTGCGGTTCTCCCCCGACACCGCGGAGCACGGCTGACAACAGGCCGCCGGGGGCCCTTCGGGTTTCTCGGACGCGCGGACACGCCCTGGATCCCTGGCCGACGAGGAAGATCCCGCCGTCCCCGAGGACATCGCCCAGGGTCGGCCTCACCGGGCCCCGCAACGCCGCGGTCAGGCGCTGGAAGCGTTCGGCACCCGGGGGAACACAGGGTCGACGTAGCTGTCATCACCTGTTGGAACTGCAGTGCCCGGCAACGGGCTTCACTCTGAAGCGATCAGGAGGCCGCAGTCCCCGCACTCGCGATCCCCTGGCCTTTTCGGGCGGATGTATCGTCGCCGGGTGGCGACGAGCGAGGCGTACAAGCAGCTGGGCGAGGCGGCGTGGTCGTGGGTGCTGGACCAGGTGCGCGAGGACGAGGGCCCGTGGCTCCCGGAGACGGTGCCCGGGGACGGCCGGGCCGTGACACCGGCGAAGGACCGCGACTCGCTGTACTCGGGGATCGCGGGCCTGGCACCGGTGGTGGCGGAGATCGCGCAACACCGTGAGCCGACCGAGCGGGAGCGGGTCCTGGCCGACGGGATCGTGACCAGGTTGTCGGCAGAGGCCGAAGGACGTGTCGAGCCGTCGTTGTACGACGGGCTGGCCGGTGACGGCACGGCACTGCGTCTGCTCGCGCCGGGCACGGAATCCGTCGCCCTGCGGCGGCTGCACGATCTGACGACCTCCGACGGCTGGAGGACGACCCTGGAGTTCGAACCGGACTCCGACGCCCCGCTGAACGACATCATCATGGGTACCGCAGGCATCGTCATGACGGCGGTCTGGGCCGGGGGAGACGTCGCGGACGCGATCGCGACGACGGGGTGCGAGGCGCTGCTCCGTACGGCGGACCGCACGGAAGCGGGCCTGGACTGGGGCATCGCGGCGAGTACGCCGTGGCGGGCGCCCAACTACTCCCACGGCACCGCCGGAGTGGCCGCCGCGCTGGCCGTGGCGGGCGCGGCGCTCGACCGTGACGACTTCGTCGAGGCGGCGGTCGAGGGCACCCGGCACGTCCTGTCGGTGGGTGTGTTCGACGACGGCGGGTTCGTCGTACCGCACACCATCCCGCCGTCGAAACGAGAGGTGGAGCCCCTCACCTACACCTGGTGTCACGGCCCGGCGGGAACCTCGCATCTGTTCTCGGCGCTGTCGCACGCCGGCGTCACGGAGGTGGCCGGGTTCCAGGTCGACGAGCTGCGTCGGCGTTGCCTGACCTCCCTCCTCACGTCGGGCATCCCCGAGCGGCTGCGCCCCGGGTTCTGGGACAACGACGGCCGGTGCTGCGGCACGGCGGGGGTCGGCGACGTGCTCCTGGACGCCGCACAGGACTACGCGGGCACGGACTGGGCGGAGACGCTTCTGCGCGGGGCCCGCACCATGGGCGACGCGCTTGTGGAGCGGGCGATCCAGGACGAGTCAGGTGCCCGCTGGCGCTTTGTGGAGTACCGGAACGACGAGCCCCTGCTGCCGCCCGGCACCGCGTGGATGCAGGGAGCGTCGGGCATCGCGGCCTATCTCCTGCGCCTCGGCCGGTTCATCGAGACAGGTCCGAAGGCTCTTGTGGTGGACCGGCCGGATCAGTGGTGGGCCGTGCCCGACGACGTGCGCTCGACCACTCGAAAGATCTGATGCCGGCCGACGGGCGACCATGTGAGCGTCTCCGAACCGAAGCGCCCGGAGGGCGGCAGCCACGAGGCGCATCGGCCCGAGCCGACACCGGAATGAAGGCTCTGCCTCACCCGACGTCGGAGGGTCTGTGACAGGCCGGACAGCTCATTGGATCAGGTCGGTGTGCGGATGCTCGGGAGAGGTCGGGCAGACGTAGATCTGCATGTTGTCGGTGCTGCCGACTTCGACCTTGGTCGGCTGCGAGGGGCACTGGCCACAGCAGCTCCCGACGGTGTTGGCGGCGTAGGCGGCGGCCTGGTCTTCGTGAGGTGCCCAGCTGTGTCCCTCACCGCCGTCCCATTCGTAGGAGGCGATGGTCAGCAGCGGGACCATCTGCACATCACAGACCGTGCAGTAGCGGGGGTTGGGGTCGGTGCGGCCCCACGGAGGCCAGCCGCCGACCTTCCAGCCGGGAGCGTCGGCCAGATGGACGTCATAGAAGTCCCGCGGACAGTCCGCGTAGGAGCTGTCCACACCGGCGCCAGCTGCCTGCCACCTGCCCCAGTCCTCCACCATCAGCCGCATCTGCGGGCTCAGATCGAGGCTGTCGGGATACTCGGTGATCGCTTCCGGTGCCAGCACGCACGGCTCCGGCAGATAGCCCTCACAGTTCACCTCGAACGGCTCGGGCGGCGTGGCGAGGATGTCGACGACCTCGGCGGCGGACCGCCAGAACAGTGCGGTCGACGGCTTGTGATCCGGATCGTGGTCGTAGGGGCACCACAGGACCTGGAGCAGATCGGCCTGTCCGGGCGGCCGCAGCAGGGGTATGTCGCGCAGGTACAGCTGGGCCACGGGCAGCAGGGGGACCGGGCAGTCCGCGGGCTGCGGGCCGGCGGCGAATCGCTCCGCGAGCCTCGCGGCGTTCCGCTCCTTGACCGCCGCTTCCTCGGGCGTTGTCCCAGGACCGCCGTGATCGCCGTGCCACCGGACCCTCATGCACCTCAAGAGCCGCACGTCGTCCGGCGATTGGCGGAACCCACTGTCCACGTGCAGGTGCGAGGCCTCGCAGTGCGGCCACGGCTCATCGGCCGGCCACAGCAACGGCCCCCCGACCGAGCTCTCCCCGACCGAAGGCGACCCGGGACGCGGGTGCAGCCGAATCACAGGACGCGCCAACGGCGCCAGCTCGGGAAAGACCGCGGTCACGTCCACGGGCCGCGGCGGAGTAGTACGTACGAAAACCATGCCGGTGATCCTGCCACCAGCCACCGACAACCCCTGACCGCCTCAACCAGCTTCGGTGGCACCGGTGTTCAGTGTGCTGGTCACTGCCGTGCACAAGGCCGAGCTTCGCCGGTGCCCCACGGACGCACGCTCAGCGGCGGCCGGTTCCAGGTCCCCGCCCGCTGGTAGCCTCTGCACGCGCTGACCAGCGCGGCCGTCCGGAATCGATCCCGCGGCCCCGTTCTTCGAAAGAGTGACGTGATCAAGCGGGTGCACACGACCGCCGGAGTGGTTACGGCGGCAGTCATGGCCTTGTCCGGATGCAGTGCCACGGAGCCGGGCGAAGCGAAGTCCGCTCCACGGCCTGCGCCAACGGCAAGGTCCGGCAGCGCGGTCGGCACCCCCGCTGCCGGCTCCGGGCCGAGTACCGGTGAAAGCGGCGGCACGCGGCGTTCACGGCCGACCGGGCGTCCCACCCCCACGGCGTCCCCCTCCGTCACCGCCACCCGGCCCCTGAAGGACGCCACCGCCGTGCTCACCCACTGCGCGGACACCGACGACCCGTACGTGACCGTCGAAGTCAGGAATCCGAACGGGCGCGAGGGCACCTTCGCGGTGAAGATCAGATACAAGAACGCGCAGGGCTTCGCCATGAGTGAGTCCTACGACCAGGTGTCGGTGCCGGCCAAGAGCACGGAGAGGGTGCGGGTGGCCGTTGCCGGCATGGGACCCGTGGACGCGATCGATCGCTGTGAGGTCGATCCCCGGGCCGGCGCCGTGCAGTGACGGTCCGTCGAACAGGCGCTCCCGAATGAGGTCGGTGACCGTCGGGCTCCTCGTGGGCCCAGCCGCCGTCACCCGCACCGGAGTTCTCGGTCTCCCGACCTCTCGACCACGGCGAATGTGACGTGAACTACACCGGGATTCAAGGCAATTGCTGCGAGATGTTCAGGCCGCGTCCCGCCACGCCTATCGGGTGATTCCGGTCATCCGGTCGTCCGCACGCCGGACGTGCTTCGATGCGCTGCGGTGATGCCGGGGGACGGCTGGCATGATGGCTGACCATGTCATCCGGACTCGTTTTCCGTCTTGCGCGCGCCGCGGTGTTCGCCGCCGTGTGCGTGACGGTGACGAGTCTCGGCCACGCCCTGATGTCCCAGGGGGTGCCGGCCCGGGCGGTGGGACACGGGTTCGCTGCCACGACCGCGGGGGCCTGGTGGCTCGCCGGGCGCCGCGAGCGCGGTGTGCTGGCGGTGACCGGCTCCACGGTGGCGGCGCAGTTCGCTCTGCACAGGTGGTTCGACTTCGCCCAAGCCTCCGCCGGCCCTCCCGCCATGCCCTGTTCCGGGGCCGGGATGGTTCATGACGCGTCGTCAGCGATGGGCGCCATGCCCATGGACGGCCCGATGACGAGTCACTGGTCCCTGGGCATGGTCGCGGCGCACTCCCTGGCCGCGGTGCTGTGCGGACTGTGGCTGTGGCGTGGCGAGGCCGCCGTCTTCCGTGCCGGCCGTGCGCTGGCGGTGTCCGTCTTCGCTCCGCTGCGCCGGGCCGAACGGATCCGTTCCGTCTGCCAGTTGCCGCCCCCTGTACGTCCGGCACGGTTCTTCGTGCCGGTGCTCCCGGTGCGTGGTGTGCTCCTGCGGCACGACATCGCACGCCGTGGTCCCCCGATGCCCGCAGTCTGCTGCTGACCGTCCGTCCCGCCCACCGGTGGTGACGGGCGCAGTCCGGCGTGCCCTCTTCGACGGCACTTCCCACAACGGCCGTATCTCGTCGAGCCGTTCCCGGAAAGTGGTCCGCCGCGCACGCCGTGCCGCCGCTTCCCGGCGGATCGACCTGCCGACTTCACTCGCACCCGCGTCGCCGACGCCGGGTGCCCATTGGGGATGCATCCATGCCTTCCATTCAGGAACAAAAACCACAAAACGATCTCGAGGCCGCCGACACGGTTCTCGACGAGACCCCTGCCACCGCGGCCCCCGACGCCGCGGCCCCCGGCGCAGCGGCCGCCGACACGCGGCCGGTCCGCTCATGGCGGGGCGTGCGGGCGCTGCTGGTACGACTGCACTTCTACGCCGGGGTGTTCGTCGCCCCCTTCCTGCTCGTGGCCGCCCTGACCGGGCTGGCCTACACGTTCACCCCGCAACTGGACGATCTGGTCTACGGCGACGTGCTGCACGTGGAGCAGTCCGGCCGGCAGCCGCGCCCGCTGGCCGAGCAGATCTCCGCGGCCCGCGCCGCCCATCCGGAGGGCACCCTGGCCTCCGTGACCACTCCGCCCGGCCCGGGGGACACCACACGGGTGGTGCTGTCCGTGCCGGAACTGGGCGAGAAGCAGCGCACCGTGTTCGTCGACCCGTACACCGCCGAGGTCAAGGGTGAACTGACCACCTGGTGGGGCTCGACCCCGCTCACCACGTGGCTGGACGACCTGCACCGCAACCTCCACCTCGGTGAGACCGGACGCCTGTACTCCGAGGTCGCCGCCAGCTGGCTGTGGGTGCTCGTCGCCGGCGGACTCGTCCTGTGGCTGGGACGTGCCCGTGGACAGCGCGCCAGGTCCGCGCGCGGTGTTCTGCTGCCGGACCGGTCCGCCCGGGGTGTCCGCCGCACCCGCGGCTGGCACGCCGCCACCGGTGTGTGGATCGCCCTCGGCCTGCTGTTCCTCAGCGCGACCGGCCTGACCTGGTCCCACTACGCCGGCGACCGGTTCGGACAGCTCCTGGACACGGTCAAGGGACACGCCCCCGAACTCGACACCGCGCTTCCCGGCGCCAAGGCCACCGACGGCGGCGAGCACGCGGGACACGCCGGACACCACACCGGCCAGGACGCGGCATCGGCCGACCCCGCCGCCTTCGACACCGTTCTCTCCGTGGCCCGCCACAACGGCCTGGGCGGCAAGGTCGTACTGACCCCGCCCGCCGACCCCGCGAGCGCCTGGACCGTCGCCCAGGACGACCCCAGCTGGCCCGTCCACTACGACAAGGTCGCCGTCGACGCCGCGAAGGGCGAGGTCACCGCCGAGACCCGCTGGGCCGACTACCCCGCCCTGGCCAAGCTCACCAAGCTCGGCGTCCAGGGGCACATGGGGCGGCTCTTCGGCATCGCCAACCAGATCCTCCTCGCCGTCATCGCCCTGGGCCTGACCTTCATCGTCCTGTGGGGCTACCGGATGTGGTGGCAGCGCCGCCCCACCCGCGAGGACCGCACGACCCGTCTCGGCAAGGTCCCGGCACGCGGCACCTGGCGCACCCTGCCCCTGCCCGTCCTGATCCTCGGCGTCCCCGCCGTCGCCGCCCTCGGCTGGGCGCTGCCCGTCCTCGGCATCACCCTCCTCGCGTTCCTCGTCCTCGACATCGCGACCGGACTCATCCGCAAGGCCCGTACCACGGCGTGACGCCACCCGGCCGAAACCCTGCCGGAGCATAAAACGAGCGAAGGCCCGGGCCACGGAGAACATCTCCGGGCCCGGGCCTTCGGCGCACCGCGTTCCCTGGTGGCCGCGGTGACGCCTGCGCCTCGCAGTGGAGTGCGGTGGCTGAACGATCGGCGCGCCCTCTCCTGCGGGAACACGCAGATGGCGGTGTGGTGGTCGTAGCCGCAGGCGTGCGTCGCGCCGTCGATGCGTGAGGCGTAGGGGACGTCGGCCAGTTCCCGTACGGGCAGGGCGTCCATGGTGCCCCGCAGCAGGACCACCGGGCCGCGGCGGCCGCCCGGGAGCTCGCCGTCAGTGCGACCGTCTATGTTCAGCGGATGACACAGATAGATCTTCCTGCGTTCGAGCATGAGTGGATTCGGTTTGAGTCGTGGCTCCGTTCGAACTCGCCCGCCGATCACGCCATGCTGCGAAGGCCGGCGGAGCGCGAGCGGCTCGTCGAGCTGGAGTCGCGACTCGGCTTCGACCTGCATCCGGAGCTCAAGGCACTGCTGCAGCAGCATGACGGAGCCGCTGAATCCATTGTCGCTCCTGGCTCCCGCAGACGTCTTCCCGCTGGTGCTTTTCTTCCCTTGGGACACCGCCTCAGCGGCGTGGACGACATCGTGATGATGTACGACGTGCTCGTGGACATCGGCAAGGACAACATCGATGCCGACCTGTGGGAGGACGATGAACTGGCCGTGAATCTGTCTTACTCCGTGCCGTTCGCGCTTCCCAACGATGGCGGGGTTGCCTTTGTCGATCACCGCCCCGGACCCTCATACGGTCACGTGTATGAGATGGGCGTCGGATCCGGGGACCTGGACGGAACCCTGTGGGCAACCAGCCTGACACAGCTTTTTCGAACCCTGACCGATGCTTTGGAATCCGACGGCCCGTTCCTCCACTACTGGCCCACACCCTACGAAGACGAGTCAGGCCACCGTTGCCTGGAGTGGCAGATCCGAACCTGACGCGGTCGCCCTGCTGGCGCGGTTCCGCCGCCTCGGCGCGGGTCACCGCAGATCCCGGATCAGCCTTCCCAGGGTCGCGTCCACCCTGTCCTCGTCGAACTCCTCCGAACCCACCAGCAGTGTCACCGACCGCGAGCCGTTCCCGGTGACGGCGTTGCGAAGCTTGTGCCCGGTCTCCATGAAGCCGCTGTGGCCCCAGGTCACGAGCCCATCCTTCTCGTAGCGCTCGACGCCCAGGCCGTATCGGCCGCCCTCTCCGTCGGGCACGGTCCGCTTCATCTCGGCCAGTTGGGCCGGGGGCAGCAGTCGGCCACCCATCAGAGCGGTCCAGAAGACGGTCACGTCCGCTGCGGTGGAGACCAGCGCGCCGGAGGCGTCGGAGCCGGAGACGTTCCAGTCGGTCCGGTCGCGCAGCCTTCCGCCGCGTTCGACGTAGGCCCGCAGGGCCGGTGACGGGAGCGTGGTGCGGTCGCCGGGCCAGGAGGTGTGTCGCAGGCCGAGGGGGCCGGTGATCCGCCGCTGGATCTCGGTGGCGATGCTGTGACCGGTGACTTCGGTGACGATCAGGCCGGCCAGGTTGTAGTTGGTGTTGGAGTACGAGAAGCCGGAGGCGGGCCGGTCCGTGGGCGGGGGGAGCTCGAGGGCCTGCCGGACCGTCCACAGGGGCTCGAAGTGCTCCCAGCGATGGGCTGTCTCGTCTTCCCAGTACGGAGCGTCCAGGTAATCGGGCAAGCCGCTGGTGTGCTGCAGGAGCTGACGTACGGTGATGCGGCGGCCGTCGTAGTGCCTGGAGCGGATGAGGCCGGGCAGGTAGTGGTCGACGCTGTCGTCGAGCCGGATCCGGCCCTCGGCGGTGAGTTGCAGGACCACGGTGGCCACCCATGCCTTGGTGTCGCTGGCGATCCGGCTGTGCTCGTCGCCGGTGACCGGGCGGCCGGTACGGAGGTCGGCCAGGCCGACACCGCCCTTCCAGGCACCGCAGCGTGGGCTCTCGATCGCCACGCTGATGCCCGAGGCCCCGGCGCCGCGCAGTGACTTCAGTGCCGACCGGAGCGGCCGGGTGTCGCACCGCGGGGTGGTGACGGTGGCGGAGACCGCGGGGGCGACCAGCACAGAGGCCGAGATTGCCAGGGTCAGGGCCACGGCCAGGTTCTTCCTGCGTCGCATGAAGTCCTTCTCCTCAGAAGGTCGGAATCGGGCTGTCCGTCGCCACGATCTCCGTCCCGACGGGGCGACCGGTACCCGCCGGGCCACGTTCAGTTCCCCGCCGACCGGCGGGTTCCGTAGGGAATCCGCATCCGCACCCGGTATCCCCCGTCCGCGACCGGTCCGGCTTCCAGGACGCCGCCCAGCGTCTCGGCGCGTTCCCGCAGGCCTGTCAGGCCGTGCCCCGAGCCGGGCAGCGGCAGTACGGGACGGGTGGCGGGCGCGTTGGTGACGGTCACGCCGCAGGCGTCGGGGTCGTGCCACAGGCGTACGGCCGCGGTGGCGCCGGGTGCGTGCTTACGGATGTTGGTGAGGGCTTCCTGGACGCAGCGGTAGACCGCGCGCTGCGCCGGGGCGCCGAGGTCCGCGGGCAGGGCTCCGGTCAGCTCGGCCTCGATACCGCCTGCCGCGACGAGCCGGTCGAGGTCGGTGAGGGTCGGCTGTGGGGTGAGCTCCGTCGCACGGCCGCCGGAGACACGCAACAGAGCGACCATGTGACGCAGTTCGTCGAGGGTGTCCACGCTCAGCGCCCGGATCGTGCGGGCGCCCTCCCGGGTGCCGGGGTCCTTGGCCGCCACCTGGAGCGCACCGGCCTGCACGGCGATCAGGCTGACCTGGTGCGAGACGACGTCATGCATCTCACGGGCCAGTTGGGCGCGTTCGCGGGCGAGGACCCTCTGGGCGTGCAGCAGTCGCTCGTGCTCGCGGACCTCCTCGATCTCGGCGAGGCGGCGGCGCAGGTCCCGGCGGGCCTGGACGAGCTGGCCCAGCAGGACGGGTGAGGCGGCGGTGGCCAGGGTGTAGAAGAAGTTGACGGCGGTCCAGGTCCGCTCCCCCGAGAAGACCTCGCCCGGCGGCCAGGGCAGAACGGCGGCGAGCGCGAACAGCAGCGCGCACAGTGTCGGCGAACGGCGGCCGCGAGCACGCTCGGCGAGCGTGAACAGCGCGGCGGACGGGGCGAACACGAGGTCCAGCACGAGGGTGGCGGGGAGGGTGAGCAGAAAGACCGCGAGGGGGAAGCGGCGGCGTACGACCAGCACGGCACAGGCCAGCACGGCCAGGACGACCGTGACCGGTGGGGCGCCGCCCCCGTCCCACAGCGCCACCGCCGCGTCGGCGGCGGCGACCGCGACCACCAGCGCGTCGACACCCCACGACCGCACGGCGGTCACCGCCTCGTCCCCCGGTCCATGAGCAAGCCGGCTCGCTGGGCCAGCAGCGCGGCCTGCACCCGGCTGCCCACCCGCAGTTTGCCGAGGATCGTGCTCACATGGTCCTTCACCGTGCTCGGGCTCAGGTGAACGCGGGCTCCGATCTCCCCGTTCGACAGTCCCTCGGCGACCAGGACGAGAACCTGACGCTCCCGCTCGGTGAGTCGCCCGACCCTGGCCACGTCCTCGTCCGCCTCCGGGTGCCCCCGCAGCACCGCGTGCGACGCCTTGGGCGACAGCACCACGCCGCCCGCGGCGAGCGTGCGCACCAGCTGCGCCAGCTGTTCCGGCTCGGTGTCCTTCAGCAGGAAGCCGGCCGCGCCGCTGCGCAGCGCCGTCAGCACGTACTCGTCGGTGTCGAACGTGGTCAGCATGGCCACCACGGGCGGCTCGGGCAGTGCCCGCACGGCACGCAGCACGGTCAGCCCGTCGACGTCCGGCATCCGGATGTCGAGCAGCAACACGTCCGGGCGCTCACGGCGCACCGCCTCGACCGCCTCCGCGCCCGCCGCGGTCGCGACGACCCGGACGTCGTCGGAGACGCTCAGGATCAACTCGAACCCGGAACGGACGAGCGCCTCGTCGTCCACGACCACCACACGAATCACTCGGGACATCCGCCGAGGCTACGCCGCCGCGCCCGGAGCGCGGCGGCACAGCAGCCGGTCGGCGGGACGGCACCCGCCGACCGGCGGGGGTCGAGTCCACCGGGGCACGCGTCGCGCCCGCCGAGGCGGATGCGCAAGCGACGCGTCCTGATCTCTAGGCCGAGGAGCCGATCCAGGTGGCGAAGGCTTGGACGAGACCGGTGTAGAACCGGTCGTCCGGTACCGAGCCCGGGTTCTTGCCGGCGTCGTAGAAGGCGACGTTGGTGAAGGTGGCCGACGCGGAGGCGTTGAGGTTCTTGTAGAAGGCGAGCTTGCCCCGGCCGAAGCCGACGAACAGCCAGAACACCCCGAGCGAGGCGGTGTTCTGCAGCAGGGAGCGGATCTCGGCCTTGTCACAGGGTTCGTCGCCGACCTGGGTCACGATGAAGGCGGGGTCGGCTGCTCCGGATTCCTGGTAGTGACCCACGGCGCGACGCATCGACGCGGCGACGTCGCCCCAGCCCCAGTCGATCTGGGTGTGCAGCCGGCCGATGCGGCCGCGGTAGTTGTCCAGCCTGATCTCCTCCAGGAACGGCTGGTCCTGGCTGGAGAAGATCACGGGAACGGTGCCGTCGTCGTCGAGGTTCGCCGACAGTGCCAGGATCCGCTCGGCGAAGGCCTGCACCGCGAACGACTCGTACAACTGCTCCATGTGCCAGTCGTGGTCGAGAATCAGGTACACCGCGGCCCGCCGCTCCGCGATCCCGCGGTCGGCGAGGGCTTGGCCTGCCTGACGTACGGGCGCCGCCAAGCCGGGTGCCCGTCGCTCGACCTTCGCCAGATCGATCGCAGACCGTCCCGGTCCCGGTGCCAGGGCTGTTGGGCCCGGCACACGCGCGACGGGGGCGGCGGGCTGCTCGGGTTCGACGTCGACGCCGTAGTCGGTGGCCAGTCCCGCCAGGCCGGAGGCGTAGCCCTGTCCCACGGCACGCACTTTCCAGCCGCCGCTGCGGCGGTACAGCTCTGCCAGGACCACGACGGTCTCCCCGGAGGTGAAGTCCGGTGCGGTGAACGACAGGTCCGGGGATCCGGCCTGGGTCACCGTCAGCTGCGGCGCCCGCGTGAAAACGGCCCCCGGCTGCTGCGGATCGGCACTCGCCGCGATCACCACGCGGTCCACGCTCTGCGGCACACGAGCCAGGTCGGCGGTGACCGCCGAACCGGCGATCGACACCGCGTCCTGGACCGGGTGGTTGTAGAAGACCAGGTCGTCGTCGCCACGCACCTTGCCGTCCGCTCCCAGAAGCAGCGCCGACACGTCCGCGGCCAGTCCCGGAACCGACACCGACAACACCACCGGCCTCACGGCCAGTGCCGCGTTCTCCCCCTTGCACAGCGACATCGCCTGCACCTCAGCCCCCTTGATCGCCGGGAGGGAACGCTAGACCTCCCGCACCCGACCGACGGCAATTTCGGGCAAAGCCCACTCCATCGACACCGGCGTCCTGTAGTAGCGGTACGCGCCCAGCAGCCGGACCCCGCCCTGCGGTGCCGACAGAGTTCGACTCAGGAACCGGGATCGGCGAAACTCGCTTCCGCTGCGGTACCGGTCAGACCCAGCGTGCCCTTTCCACGCCCAAGGCTTCCGCCGGGAAGGCCGCCCGACAGGCGACGCGCCGGTGTTTCCTCACCGGGGGCAGGACTTTCGTCCGTAATCGCGCTGTGGGAAGGTTGCGGGCCCGATCCGCACGAAACGCGACATCGGAGCCTGGCCAGCCGACTGGAGCGAGCGCTCTCGGCCCTTCGCACGGGCCAAGACAGCCGACGAGGTCCTCGACGAAGTCGCAGCCTGCCGCCGACGAATCTCTGACTCAGGTCACCATGGCCTGTCCGGCGGATCCGCAGACGGCGCTCTTGGCCGGCCGTCCACGCCCCGTCGGCCCCGAGCAGTGCGCTTTTCTCCAATACCCGGCAGCGCGGCAGGCGTCAGCCTGGGACCCGGCAAACGGCGTCCGAGTGTGCGGGCACGCGTTCTCGCGAGGCCGTGAGCCCGGCTCGGTCCCAGCTCGGGTCCGGCCCTCACCGGGCCAACTGCCTTGCCCGATCTACGGATCGGCGACCCGGGAGCGCAATCGGGTCGGGCTGAGTCGGGGCCATGCAGCACTCCTGCCGACCAAGATACGATCTTGGCCAACTGACCATTTTAGGGGGAGATTTCACAGTGAAGTCAGGTGCCAAGACGGCCCTTCGCGCGGGTTCCGTGGCCTTCTGCGCAACGCTCGCAGTGACGTTCGCGGGCGCGGGGCCGGCAAGTGCCGCTCCGTACAACACGTTTCTGGTCAACGCGGCAAGCGGCAAGTGCCTGGAAGTGCCCTGGGGCAACTACGACAACGGCGCACCGGTCCAGCAGTGGAGCTGCAACTGGGGCGACAACCAGAAGTGGGCGGTGTATCCCACCGCTGACGGCTACAGCATGATCGTGAACGTGCAGACCGGAAATTGCCTCGAGGTCGCCGACTGGCGTACGGACCAGGGTGCTCCCGTACGGCAGTGGGAGTGCACCAACGGCGCCAACCAGCACTGGGTGGTCTCGGGCAAGGACGCCAACAACCAGGTCATGGTCAGGAACCGGAACAGCTGGATGGTCATCGACGACCCGGGGGCCAGCGGCGCCAACGGCACGCAGATGATTCAGTGGAAGTACAACTACGGGGCGAACCAGGTCTGGACCGTCCGCTGAGGATCGCTTCAAAGCAGCCTGCTGCGACCACAGATGCCGAGTGGGCGCCCACTCGGCATCTGCGGAGCGCGTCTGTGGAGCGCGCTCGGTCCCAGCTCGTCAGCGGCCCTGACGATCGTCGATGTCATGGCCTCGAGCGATCGTCTGCTCGATCTCATCCGGAGCATGCCGGAGGTCCACCAGGCGGTCCTGCCGGGTTGCCGGGCCCGTTGGTCCGGCATGGGGCGGGTGAGTGGAACGATCACCGCCACTGGAGTCCGCGCAGGTGATCGCGGTCCGGGCGGCGCGGCTGTCGTCACGCGGGGGCGCCGCCCGGTCGGCGGAACCGATGTCGTCCGCGCCCTTGCTCAGCGGACGGCCGTCGTTGTGGTCGATCAGCGCGGTGAGTGCCTTGGCGAGCGGCGTCCAGCCGTCCGCGCCGAGCAGTAGGCCCCCGACTGGAAGGCCCGCTACGCGGTTCGCTCAGGAGTCGAGGGCACCATCAACGAGTCTGCCGGCCCCGGCGGAAGGCCGGCTGCCCGGCGGCCGTCATGTGCGGCCTTGGCGGCGGTTCAGACGGCCGCAGCAATCGCTCGGGTGACGGCCGCAGCGATCGCTCGGGTGACGGCCGTGATCGCCGGGGCGGGGTGGCCGGGGAGGCGTGCCACGAGAATCCGGCGGATCTCGCGGGGTGCGCCGTCGACGTGCAGCAGGCTCACTCCCGGCGGCAGCACCGGTGAGAGCCGGGAGGGCACCGTGGTCACGCCGAAGCCGCCGGCGACCAACTGGAGTTTCGTCAGCCAGTCGCGTGCGGAGTGGATGATGCGCGGCCGTCCGGGCAGGCCGGGCCAGACGCCGAGCAGCGGCTCGGAGCTTGATGACGGGGTGGCGATCCATGCGGCGTCGGCCAGTTCGTCGACGTGCACCGTGGTGCGTCCGGCGAAGTCTCCGGTCGAGGGCGCCGCCACGACCAGTTCGGTGTCCGCGACGGTCTCGACGTGCAGGCGCGGCGAGTCGCCGTCGAAGGGCCGGTGGGGTGGGCGGGACGTCAGTACGGCGAGGTCGAGCGAGCCCGCGCGCAGCGCCCGGATCAGTGAGGGCGTGGTGCCCTCGCGGGTGGTGACCGTGATCTGCGGGTCGGCCGCCGCGAGGTGTGCGAGTGCGGCGGGCAGGATCGCCGCGCCCGCGCTCAGGACCACCCCGAGCCGTACCGGTTCGGTCCGCGGGACGGTGCCGGTGAGCTCACGCTCGGCCGCCGCGAGCGAGGCGAGGACCGTGTGGGCGTGCCGCAGCAGGGTCAAGCCGGAGGGAGTGAGCCGTACCCCGTCCGGGCGGCGTTCGAACAGGGCGGTGCCCGCGCTGCGTTCGAGGGCGGCGGCCTGGCGTGAGACGGCCGACTGCGTGTAGCCGAGCCGGGTGGCGGCCGCGGTGAAGCTGCCGGACTCGGCGATCTGCCGCAGGACCCGCAGGCCCGTACTGGAGACGTCCATGCCGAATACGCATACCAGAGATGCCAGATCTTCGCTTCCCGCATACTCCCCCGGCTCCTAGTGTCGATCCCGCGAGCATCGACGAACACGGAGGTCATCACGTGCGAGCAGCGGTTCTGACGCGGTTCGGCGCCCCGCTCACGGTGCGGGAGGTGCCCGACCCCGAGGCCGGAAGCGGCGAGGTGGTGGTCGAGGTCCTCGCCGCCGGCGTGGCCCCGTACGCGGCCGAGGTCTTCAGCGGCGAGCGGAACTACCCCCTTGTCCCTCCTGTCGTGCCCGGTGTCGGTGGAGTGGGGCGGATCGTCCACGTGGGCCCGGACGCCACCCGGCTGCGCGTCGGCGACCTGGTGTGGTGCGACTCGACGGTGCGCTCGCGGGACGACGCCCTGACGCCCGACATCACGCTCCAGGGCTGGAGTTCGCGCGGCGAGGGCGGCGCGCGCCTCGCCGAGTACCTGCACGACGGCGCGTTCGCCGAGCTCATGCGGGTCCCGACGGAGAACGTCTTCCCGCTGCCCGCGGCCGCGGGGGACGATCCGGCCCGCTGGGCCGCACTCACGGTGCACGCCATCTCCTACGGCGGGCTGCTGGCCGGCGGGCTCGCAGCCGGTGAGACGCTGCTCGTCAGCGGGGCCACCGGCAACCTCGGCAGCAGCGCGGTCGCGGTCTCGCTCGCCATGGGCGCGGGCCGCGTGGTCGCCCCGGGCCGCAACCGGGCCGCGCTCGGCCTCCTCGCCGACCGTTTCGGTCCGCGTCTGCGCCCGGTCCCGCTGACCGGGGAGGAGACCGGCGACCGCGCGGCGATGTCCGCGGCGGCCGGCGGCCCGATCGACATGGTGATCGACCTGCTCCCGCCGAGCGCACCCAGCTCGGCCTCGCGCGCGGCGGCCATGACCGTGCGCGAGTACGGCCGCGTCGTCCTCATGGGCGGCGTCGGCATGCTCGGTGGCGACGACCTCGCGCTCCCGTACCCCTGGATCATGCGCAACTCGATCACCGTGCGCGGCCAGTGGATGTACCCGCGCACGGCGAACGTCGGCATCATCCGGCTCCTCGCCTCGGGCACCCTGGACCTCGCCCCCGAACGGGTCCGGTCGTTCGGCCTCGACGCCGTCAACGACGCCGTCGCGTACGCCGCCGCGCACGGTGGCCCGTTCGACCGCACCAGCCTCACCCCGTCAGCCGGCTGACACGGCCCGCTGATCCCCACCACCCGCACGACCCGTCACCCTCACGAGCACAGGCAGCCGTACTGCTGCCGTTCGCCGTGGACGAAGCCGATCGGGGCCCGGCCGGTCACTGCTTCGTGGCGAAGCCGCCGTGTCGATCCCTCGGATGCGCGCTCGTCCGCCGGAGACGCCGACCCGTCCTGGCAGGAGTCCTACTCCGTCACGACCGGAGGTAGCGGTTCACGGGCCGCGTGCCAGGCAGGGGGGAGGGCGGCGACGCCCGTGCGGGCGGCGATCACCCCGCCCGCGATGGCGCAGGTGGTGTCGATGTCGCCGCGCCCGGCGACCGTGGACCACAGGCCCTCGTGCAGGTCGTCGAGGTGCCCCGCCGCGCACCACAGGGCGTACGGGACGGTGTCGGGCCCCGACATGCGGTAGCCGGATCCCAGGACCTCCGCCGCATGCCGGACCGAGGTGTGCTCCGGCATCCGGGCCGCGATCCGCACTCCCGACCGGACGTCGCTGTCGGGAAGCCGTTCGGCGACCGCTCGGAGGAAGTCCGGCCTGGCCGGGGTGCGCCCGCCCCGGCTGCGGGTTGCCAGCGCCGCGGCGAGGGCGACCGCCACCGCCGCGGCGACCGCCTCCCGGTGGTGGTGCGAGACCGCGCTCTGGCGGGCGGCCTGCTCGGCGACCGCGTCGAGGTCGGTGGAGTGCCAGGCCCCGAGCGGGGCGGCGCGCATGGCCGCGCCGTTGCCCCAGGAGCCTTGGCCGCCGAACTGTCCGGCGACCACCTCCTGCCAGGGCTCGCCCGCACCGATCCGGCGGAGCACGTCATGCATCGACGCTCCGTAGCCACGGTGCGTGTCGTCGGCGTAGGCCGCCGCGAAGCGCAGGGCGAGGCGGTCCTGGTCGACGGTGCCGCCGCCCTCGGCGAGTTCCCGGACGAGGACGAGCGCTTGGGCGGTGTCGTCGCTCCACCGCCACAGCGGTTCCGGGGGCAGCGTCCGGGCCTCCAGAACCGCCGGACCTTCCCAGCGCAGGATGCCGAACCAACGATCGCCGAAGGCGTCACCGAACGCGAGCCCGTACAACGAGTCCAGCACAGCAGTGGGCACGGTGATCATCGGGGCAGTATCGCAGCGCGCCGACGCCCCCGCACTCCGGTTTCGGGGCGGACAGGCTTCCGGCCTGGGCATGGTGCCGGGCGGCCTGGTCTTGAAGCCCTTCCGTCAGGAGTTCTTGCCGTCACGGGCGGTTCAGGCCCCACGTCTGCAGGGTGTAGGGCCGTCCCTTCTCCTCGCCCGTGATCAGCGGCACGTCGAGCAGGGTGAAGCCCGCCTTGGTGGCCACGGCGACGCTGGCGGCGTTCTCGGCCTCCAGTTCCAGGATCACCCGCCGCGCGTCCCACCGCTCGAAGGCGTACGCGACCATCACCCGTACCGCCCGCACCGCCAGCCCCTGGCCGCGGTGCGCCGGGCCGACCGCGTAGCCGATCTCCATGTCCTCGGGGGTGCGGCGCAGCATCACCTCGCCGAGCGGCGCTCCGCCGTCGACCGTGATCGCGAGCAGCACGACCGTGCCCTCCTCGCGCATTCGCCGGTCCCGGGCGAGGCGTGCGCGGGCGGCGGCTTCGTCGAAGGGGGAGACGAGCGGTGTCCAGTACGCGATGTCGGGGTGGTCGAACAGCTCCGGCATCGCCGCCAGGTCCGCCTCCGTCCAGTCACGAAGGACGAGGCCCTCCCCCGAGAGCTCTATCCGCTCGGGAAAGGACGACGTGGTGCTGCTCATGGCGGGACCTCCCTGGCCGGTTCGGGACAAGGCAGGGTATCCGGAGAAATCCTCGGGGCCGGGCCGGTCGCACCACCATGGGGAGCCCGCCCGCCCGGGCCGTGTGTACGGAGCGAAAGCCCTCTCGCTCCACCGGAGCCGACCGAGGCCCGATCCCATGGGACTGACACCTCAGCACAGGGTGATAGTCGGCCCGGCAGGCGTGGCGCGGTGAACTCCCTGACAGCACTTCGCCTCGCCCGGTCCGCGCGGGCGAGGCGAAGCGAAGGGCGCATCACTCGTGGAACCCGCCCGACGGGCACGCGGGCTTCACGAGAGTGAGGCGGAACCTCGTGTCGGCCGGTCGCAGGGCTCGTACGGCGGCGTGCGGTCGTACGGCTGCTGCCCTGTCCGGGTCGGGCACGAGGGGGTTGCCGTCAGCGGTCGTGATCCTCTCTCATGCCAGGGCGAACTTCTGGGCACCGGAGCCGTTGCAGTCGTAGATCTGCAGCCGGGTGCCGTTCGCGGTGGCACCCGAGGGCGAGTCGACGCACCGGCCGGTGGTCGGGTTGGACATCGAGCCGTCGGCGTTGGCCACCCAGTTCTGGTAGCCGCCGCCGTTGCAGGTGGCCAGTTGGAGCTTGGTGCCGTTCGCGTTGGCACCGCCCGCGATGTCCAGGCACTTGCCCAGTGTGCGCAGGGTCTGGCCGTTCCAGGTCCACTTCTGGTCGAGCGAGGTGGCCTGCTGGCAGTCCCACAGCTGGACCGCGGTGCCGTCACCACCGGTGTCGTCACCCGCCACGTCCACGCACTTGCCGCCCGGACCGTAGATCGGGGTGCCGATGGCGAACTGCTGGGCGCCGGAACCGTTGCAGTCCCAGATCTGCAGCCGTGTGCCGTTCGCGGTGGCGCCCGACGGCGAGTCGATGCACCGGCCGCTGGCCGGGTTCCGCAGTGTGCCGTCGGTCTGCCGCACCCAGGACTGGTAGCCGCCGCTGTTGCAGGTGGCGAGTTGCAGCTTCGTGCCCCCGGCGCTGTTGCCGCCGGCGATGTCCAGGCACTTTCCGAGGGTCTGCAGGGTCTGGCCGTTCCAGGTCCAGTGCTGGTCCTTGGCCGTCGACTGGCAGTCCCACAGCTGTACGGCGGTGCCGTCGCCGCCGGTGTCGTCACCCGCCACGTCGACGCACTTGCCGCCCGGACCGGTGATCGTCTGGCCGGTCACCGAACCGCCGCCGCCACCGCCGCCACCGCCGCCACCGGAGCCCGGTCCCTTGTTGTAGACGGCCACCGAGTCGATGACCAGCTTGCCGCCGGAGACCGTGGAGGCGTTCGGGCCCCCGCCGAAGGCGTCGGGGAAGCCGCCGCCGATCGCCAGGTCGTAGATGATGAAGAAGGGGTGGTCGACCGCGTCGGCCCAGGTCGTCGCGTCCACCTGGTTGGCGTTGACGGTGAAGAAGTTGTTCCCGTCGAGGTAGAACCGGATCTGCTCCGGTGACACCGAGCGGTCGATCTCCGCCGCGTAGTCGTGGAAGCCGGTCTGGCAGCCCGGACAGGCGCGCTCACCCGAGCCGATGCCGGTCGACTCGTTGCACGGCCCGCCCGGGTTCACACCGCAGTGCAGGGTGCTGAAGACCGAGCTGCGGCCGTTGATGTCCTCCATGATGTCGACCTCGCCGGACTTCGGCCAGGTCACACCGTCGCGCAGCGGCGCGCCGAGCATCCAGAACGCCGGCCAGTAGCCCGCGCCGTTGGCGGTGGTGACGTTGGGCTGCTGGAGCACGGACTCGATGCGTACGACGCCGCCGGCCGCGGCGCCGAAGCCCGCCGACTGGGTCTCCACACGCCCGGAGGTCCATCCGGCCCGCGGGTCGGAACCGGAGTGCAGCGCCTGGAGCACCAGATGGCCCTGACCGTCGTAGTAGACGTTCGAGGTGCTGTTGGTCATGGTCTCGATCTCACCGGTGCCGAAGTTGCTGCCCGGACCGGTGTCGTACTTCCACAGGCTCTGGTCGATGCCGGTGCCGGAGGCGCCGTTGAAGTCGTCGCTCCAGGTGAGCGAGAAGCCCGACGGCGTCGGGGGCACCGCGGCCTGGGCGGTCGACGTCGAAGTGACGGTGGCCGCCACCGTCATCACGACGACGGGAATCAGTGAGAGCGCTCTCTTCCACGCGCGGCGCTGTGCTCTTGCGGGGAGTAACTGCATAGGTCTGGCCTCCGGGGGAAAGGCATGATCGCGTTCGTTCGCCGTACCGCTTCACACATGGGCTGCCATGGACAGACAGACCCGCAGTGGACGGCCGGGCTCGGGTCCCTCAGCCGACGGACGCACCATCAACACAGGTGACGGCTGGTGGTGTTGAGCCTTGTGGAGTTCTGTGCGGGGCGACGTTATTGGACCGGACCAATGCAGTCAAGGCTGTTGACCAGTCATGCCTGGAGGCGCTGACGTCCGTGACTCGGCACGCCGGGGGCGGTTCGACTCGCCGGACGGGCCGTGGTCGTCGACCGCACCGGTGATCACCGCCCGGAAGGACCGGCCTCGCTCCGGCCACGCCGGCGCCGGACAACGGTGTCTTCTCGTCGGCGAATTCAGCGAATTCAGCGGATGTCGTGGTCGGGATGGGTCCGGTCGTACGCGTGCCGTGCTTCGGCGATGACGGCACGGTGGGCGAGCGACCAGTCGGCGAGTGCCTTGACCAGGTGGGTCAGGCCGGCTCCGGTCTCGGTCAGGCGGTAGTCGACCTGGGCCGGGACGGTCGGGTACACGGTGCGCAGCACGAGGCCGTCGCGTTCGAGCCTGCGGACGGTGAGGGTGAGCATGCGCTGGGAGATGCCGTCGACGGCGCGCTGCAGCTCACGGAACCGGCGTGGTCCGCCCGCGAGTTCGACGATCACGAGCACCGACCATTTGTCGCCGATGCGGTCCAGGACGTCACGGATGCCGCAGTCGGGGTGGTCCTCGCGGCCACAGGGGTCGAGGTCGGCGGGGTCGGTTACCCCGGTGTGCGTGAGTGACATGGAACTGCCTCCTTGTGGCCGGTGGACGTGCGATCGAGGATCAAGCGTAGTTACCGATGAGAACCACGACGGAAGACTGCGATTGACATGATCTTGGTTACGGGAGCGAACGGGAACCTCGGCTCGGCCACCCTTGCGGCGCTGCGTCGCGGTGGCGCCACCGCGACGGGCGGCAGCCGCACACCGGGCGCGGGGACGCGGCACCTCGACTTCGACGACCACGCGAGCCTCGACCTCACCGGGGTGTCGACCCTGGTGCTGGTTTCCGCCGGTTACGCCGAGGACGACCGGGTCGTCGCCCGGCACACGGCGGTCCTGGACGCCACCGTCCGCGACGGCGTCGACCACGTCGTCTACACGAGCTTGACCACGGCCGGCGACCATCTCGGGTTCGCCCTGGCGCACCGTGCCACCGAGCGTCTGGTGCGGGCGAGCGGACTGTCCTGGACGATCCTGCGCAACGGCCTGTACGCCGAACTCTTCGGCGGCCTGCTGACATGGCACGGCGACGGTGTGGAGTCCGCGTTCGGGGACGGTGCCCTGGCCGCGGTCGCGCGGGAGGATCTCGCCGCTGCCGCGGCGGCCGTAGCGGCGCGTCCGGCCCGACACGGCGGGCGGGTCTACGACCTCGTCGGTACGCCGATCACGGCGGGCCAGGTGACCGATCTGCTCGGGGTCCCGCACCGCGCCATCGGGCTGGGCGAGTACCGGCACAGGCTCCTCCACGGGACACCGGGGCTCCTGCCGTTCCAGCCGCCCATGCTCGCTTCGATCGCCACGGGCATCCGGCACGGCTTCCTGGACGGCACCTCTCCCGACCTCACGGACCTCCTCGGCCGCCCGGCCCGCGATCCACTGTCCGTGGCCGTCGCGGCCGCGGCCGCCTCGCGGCCGGAGACAAGCCTCCCGTAGGACTCCGTCAGGTCCGACTAGGCCTTGGCCGGCCTCGTCCGCGCGCTCGACGACCGACAGCGTCTCCTATCCTGTCGGCTCGTCGCTCCGCGACATGCCTCTGAGCCACTCGTACAACTCGACGCCGTCCTGCCCGCCGAGAAGGACGTCCACGACATTCTGGTTCACCGTCCCAGGCAACGCGCAGGCCAGAGCCGCTGTACGCCGTGACTGCCGCGACTCCCACTCGATGAATCGGTCCACGGCATCTCCTACTGCTCCACCAGGAGGGTCTTGCCACTCCCGCGCCCCTCGCCCTCCGTCCCCTGTGGCAGGGGCGCACGATCCTTCGCAGGGTCATCAGGCAGATCATGGGATCAACCTGAGCACTCGTACTCATGCGGCCGCCTCGCCTGCACGAGCAGGATCAAGGGCATGGACTTACCCATTGCCCCACCGGCCTTCGACGCGACCACCGGCCCGAAGCAGCGCCGCCGTGCCGACCGAGGCGCCGACATCGGAGCCGGATGCGGTCTGGTGTTCCTGGAGCTGATCGCCTTGGCAGTGGTCTTCGGACTCTGGTTCCTGTCCGGGTTCAACCTGGATCCGGCCAAGACCGTCACGAGCGACTCGTTGTGGAAGTACCTGGCTGCCGTCGGCGGAGTGGGGCTCCTCGCCATCGCGGCGGCCGTGATCGCCGCGTGGGTCGGGGCTGTCGTGACGGTCGTCGCCCAGGCCGTCATGGCCGTCCTGATCTGTGTACTCGTCCTCAGCGGGGCTGCGGTGCAGTCCCATCAGGATCGCCTGTGCCATGACGTGCCGTCAGCGGCCGGCTGCAGGAGCGACAACTAGCAGGACTCCGTGAGGCCTTCCTCCCGTCCCGGATCAGGCCGTATGGAACTGGCCCGGCGGGGGCGGTTCCTCGAGCTGAGGCGGTGGATATGACGCGCGTCGAACCGTGAGGGCCGAAAGGGCTGATGGGCACGGGAGGAGGCGGCAGACTGGTGATCCACTGATCCACGGGATTCGTCGAACGAGTGAACGTAGGGCGGAGCGGCTGTGAGCGTGACCTTACCGGCACATTCGTGGAGACGCTCGGCCCGCGCCGTCCTCTGCGGCGCCCTGCTGCTCGGCGGGCTCGTCGCGTGTGACGGTGACGAGGACGCCTCGCTCTCGGCACCAGGGGTTTTCTACGTCCGCCCCTACGGCGACACGTCCCGCCCCTCGAACAAGACGGTCTTCCGACTCGGCGTCAAGAACGGCGCGCGGACCACGACCCCCCGCCGACTGACCATAGACGTGCCGCGCGACGCGCAGGACGCCGTCCGGCTGCGCGTCATGATCGAGGACTGCAAGGGGAGCTCCACACACGTCACATGCGAAGTGCAGGACATGTCCGGTGATTGGTACGGCGGAGGGCATCTCGTCCCGGTCGCGGCGAAGGGCAGCGCGGCGGGCGACTCGGGCGTCCTGCGGATCACGTACACCACCGCCGACGGGAAGGAACTCACCGCCCGTACCCGGGTCGTCGTCGGTGAACCGGTCGTGCAGGTGCGCGCCACCACGTTCGAGGACGTCCCGCCGGGAGCCGACGTGGCCGTCCCCGTGGTCGTACGCAACGCCGGCGAAGTGCCCGTCAGAGGCCTGGGTCTGCTGCTCGACCCCGGGGACCTGGAGTTCCGGCAGCGGTACGCGAACTGCCGTTACCCGACGCAGATGAACGGACGCGCCGCCGTCTGCCGCCTGCCCGAGGTGCGGATCGATCCGGGGCAGGCGGTGGTGATCCGGCCGCCCGTGCGGATGCGCGCCTCGAAAACACGGATGTACGGCGCCTACACCCGGCAGGTGTGGGCGCTGGACGCCGGGGCGGGCCCGCACAGTGTGGCCCTGGAGGGCGGTGACTTCGGCGACGGTCCGGTCCTCGAGGCGTTCCCGGCACGGCCCGCCGATCTGAAGGGCACATGGACCAGCGGCGACTCGGCCTCCGAAAACGTACGCCTCGGCACCGGCGCCGACTTCGGCGTCATCGCGGTCGTGCTGCCCGGCTCCTCCGGCGACAAGCGCGTACTGCGGCTGGTCGTCCGCAACAACGGCCCCGGCGACCCGGGCCGCTCCACCCGGCTGGAGTTCACCCCGCCCGTCGGCTCGGGCGTGCTCGAGCAGCCCATGTACGAGGTCGACGACGGCGAGTACGGGCCCTACTGCAAGTCGAAGGACTTCGCCTACGCCTGCGACGTGGACGAACTCGGACCGGGAAAGTCCCGCACCTTCGAGTTCGTCCTGCGCCTCGACAGGCCGGGGAAGGGCCTCGTGCGCCTCGAGGACAGCGAGTCGGCGACCGCGAGCGGGGTGTTCAATCCCGACCCGGACCCGAGCAACAACACAGCGTCCGTCAGGATCCGCTGAGCGAGTGCCGTCCACGGACGTTTCCGGGGCTGCTCGCCGGCCCCACCTCCGCGCCTCCACGCCCCGGATCGACGACCCCTGAGGGCGACTTGGCCGATCACGGCGTCGCACCGGGCCTAGTCCGGCGGTCGCGTGTAGACGACGACCACCGGGCGTTGGAAGTTGAACTCCTCGACTCCCCGGGCGGAGATGTCGCCGGCGCCCCACACCTGGCGTGTGCCCGGCACCTGGACGAGGCCGTAGAGCTCCAGCCGCTGGCTCCGGTCGAAATCCGTGATCCCGCCGGATCTCCCCGGTATCAGGGGCGGTGCGCCGACGGGGTCGACCGTGCCGTCGACGTGGAGCCGTGCCGTCGGCCCGAGCAGGCCCCGGGCACCGTCCGAGGCGACCGGGCGAGTGGCGTCGTAGGGTGCCCGGAGCCGCTTCTCCCAGTGGCTGCCGTCCCAGTGGGCGACGATCGGCGCCTCGTCGTCGCCCTCGTCCGGTTCGTCGCCCCGGTAGGACTGTGTGCCGACCGCCCACACCCCGTCCGGACCGGAGATCACCACCTTCCGCAGTTCGGCGCCGTGATCGTCGCCGGGTGCGGCGGGGGCCGGAGGATCGAAGTGCGGGACGGGACTGAGCCGCCAGGTGCGTCCGTCGTAGTGCATCGCGGCGGGCTCGGGACGGCGGGTGCCGTACACCTCCTTGCCGGGCAGGGAGCCGACCGCCCAGATGTCGTCGGGCGCCCGTCCGGCGATCGCCGTCGCCACGGCCGGCAGTCGCACCTCCGTCCAGTGCGCGCCGTTCCAGTGCCAGATCGTCCGCGCCTCGGCGGGCCACTGGTCGGGGGGCACGGCAGGTCCTGCCAGCATCCACACGTCGTCCGGGGCGAAGACGGCCGCGTCCTGGTACTGCCTGTCGACCCGTCCTGGCGGTGGGGGTACCTCCCGCCAACGGCGGCCGTCCCAGCGGGCTGTGAGAAGGGCGAAGTCCTTCCTCGGGTCACCGGCGAAGAGCCAGGTGTTGTCCGGTCCGGACGACCGCAGCCGGGGCCGCTGATCGGTGAGGTCCGCGAGTACCGGCAGTTCGGCGGCGGCGTCGTGGTCACGCCACTGCCGGCCGTCGTAATGGAGGAAGAAGGTCTTGCCGTCGCGTCCCAGTGTGATTCCGAGCGCCCAGGCGTCCCGCTCCGAGGCCGCTGCCAGATCGATCAGCATGGCGTCGTCCGACGTGCCGGAGTACGAGACCTTCCAGCTGCCCGGCTTCGCGTCCGCGGGCGACGGCGACGGCGACGGGGTGGTCCTGTCGCTCTTCGACGCGACCGGCACCGGCCTGGTCGGGGAAGGCGCCCCGCCGTCCGCCTTCCCCGCCCGGCCTCCGCACGCGGCGAGCAGCATCAGGCACAGAACGGCGCTCGCGGTGCGCCTCGTCGTGCGACCGCGAGAGTCGGGCGTCATCAGGTACCTCCGGCATCGAGCAAGATCGCGAGAGTCTAGGCCCGGGTGCGGCCGCACCACCAGACCCGCGGCAGACGGACCCGCGGCAGACGGACCGACCCGCCGACCGTCGGGCGGCACCGGCCTCCGGCCCACCGGCTCCGACCCATCGGCTTCCGGCGGCTTCGTGAAGTGGTCCCGGAGCGCACGCTGTTCGTCGGCGGCCCGGGCTCCGGGGTCTCCCCTGGCGGAAAGCCACCGGGCGCACTCGCGGCGCTGGGATCATGAGCCATGCGACCGGACGACTGGCACCTCACCGAAGACGTCGACAGTTTCCTCGCCCGCGCCGGTGACTTTCTGCGCTCACGGCCCGGCCGGCACATCATGCAGCTCACCTGGGCCGAGAGGGTACGAAAGCGCGGGGCGGACGCGTTCGGCGCCGTGGCGCCCCTCTTCGGCGTGCTGGAGCGAGGGGGCGAGGTCCACGCCACCTTCTACCGTCTCCCGCCCCGCGGTTTCGGCCTTTCCCCGCTCACTCCCGAGCAGGCGGACGCCCTCGCCGTCCGCCTGGCCGCCCTCGGGCACTTTGTCCCCCACGTCAGCGCGGACCACCGTACGGCCACCGCTTTCGCCGAGGCCTGGCGGCGGCACACCGGGGCGACTCCGAAACCGCGCGACCCGCGGCTGCGCCTGTACCGCCTCGAAACGCTCACCCCACCGGATCCGATGCCCGCGGGCCGCGGCCGCGTCCTGGGCGAGCGGGACCTCGAACACGTCATGTTCTGGTGCGGCGAGTTCGCCCGAGCGGTCGGGGAGGACGTGTCCATCAGCGCCGACACGTGGGCCGACACCCGCTTCGCCGACAAGCGCTACACGCTCTGGGAGACCCCGGACGGCACCCCCGTCTCCGTCGCGGGCATGAACCCGCTGATCGGCGGCCAGATCCAGGTGGACATCGTCTACACCCCGGCCCACCTGCGCGGCCACGGATACGCGGCCGCCGTGACGACGGAGGTGAGCCGCGCCGCGCTCGACGCGGGCGCGAGGGACGTGGTGCTGTTCGCGGACCTGTCCAACCCCACCAGCAACGCCCTCTACCAGCGCCTCGGCTATCGCACGCTCACCGACTGGACCGTGTACGACTTCCGGCGCGACACGCTGGAGAGCCCTGCGGCGTAGTACCCGCGTTCAAGACCACCGGGACCCGCCCGCGCCGAAAGCGCTGCCCTGGGGGCTACACGGTGTGCCGCAGCCAGCGTTGGAGGACCTCGTTGACGTCCTCCGGAAGGGCGCTGATCTGGTCGATGGCGGCACGGTCCTCCGGCATCGGGGGGACGCCGACGGCGGTCAGCGTCGCGTGCAGTGCCAGGCGCCGCTGGTCCCGTGGGTCGAGGGTGAAGCCGAGGCGCTGGGCGGGGTCGGGCGGCGGCAGCAGTGCGTCGATGTCGTCGCGGGACCGGGCCGCGGCCGTCCAGGCGCTGTCCTGAGGGTGCACGGCGTAGGGGTCGACGAAGGCACGGGAACCGGGGTTCTCGCTGCTCCAAGAGGTCATCTCCGGCTCCTCACCGTATGTGCTGCGGACTACCCCTCCAGAGTTCCGCGAGAGCGGCTTCGGTTGCGTCCGCGGCCGTATGTCACGCCGACGGAGTCATCGGCGGCTGATCACCTCGTGTGACCGGCGGACGGCGGCCGGTGTTCCGGAGCCCCGTGGGACCGTCATCGCCCGCCGCCCCATCGGACCGCGGCGGCACCGGCGAAGTCGCCGGCGTGGGCGAATCCCCCCAGCACGACGAGGTCGCCGTCCTTGACTTGGCCCGAGCCGATCGCGTGGTCCAGGGTGACCGGGATCGCGGCCCCGAAGAGGTTCCCGCACCGGTCGAAGGTGTTCAGGTGCCGCTCGGCGGGCAGTTGCAGCGCCTCCCGCCAGTTCCGCAGGAAGGTGCGGTTCGGCTGGTTGGTGACCAGGACGTCGATGTCGCCGGTCGCCACGCCGAGCCGCCGGCACAGATCCGTGACCACCTCCGGGACCAGGCGGTTGCCGCGCGCCAGGACCTTGGCGACGCTCGCGTCGGTGAAACCGATCCGCAGCTGGGACTCCCCCGGCTCCCAGTACTTGCGGCCGTCGTCGACCGCCACGGTCATGTCGCCGGCGAACTCTCCGATGTGCCGGGTCTCCACGTCCAGGACCGGACTCCCGGCCGACGTCGTCACCCATCCCACGCCGCAGCCGTCGCCCGGGATCGCGGCCTGCGCGAGCCGGCGCACCTCGGACTGGGTGAAGCACTGGCCGGCGGCGCTCTGCGCGTTGCAGATCAGCGCGGTCCTCGCGTCGGTGGTGCCGAGGATCTGCCGGGCCAGTTTCAGCATGTACACGAAGGAGGCGCAGCCCGCGTTGGCCACGTCGATGAGCCATTCCGGGTTCAGCCCCAGTCGGCGTGCCACTTCGGTGCCCGCGCCGACGAACGGCAGATCCGGCAGCTGACTGTGCACCAACAGGACGTCGACGCCCCGGATCTCGTCCCTGCCGTGCCGTTCGATCAGGGGCTGCACGGCGCGTTCGATCATGTCCGTGTTGGTCTCGTCCGGGGCGACGTGGTGGCGTGCCGGCGGGGCCTTGAACATGGGGTTGTTGCGGAGCTTGTCCTCGGCTCCCGGGTAGTCGGTGTAGAACTCCGCCGGTACCGGATCGCCCGGAAGGTAGGCCGCGACGTCGGTGAGGCTGACCGTGGTCACCGGGCCACCGCCTTCGCGGGCACCGTGCTCACCGGTTGTCCGTTGCGGTGGCGGTGTTCCAGGATCGCCTTGAGGTTGTTCATCTCCACGGTGTGCCCCGCGTAGAACAGGTCCCAGTAGTCGCCCACCCAGGGCCGGTCGGCGCTGGGAGCCAGGCCGGGGTGCGGGTTCGCGTCGTAGTAGGGATGACGGCAGTTGGTCCAGGTGATCACCGATCCCGGCTTGTCGAGCACCAGGCGGGCCGGTACGACACGCATCAGGTAGATCATCCACAGCTTGTCGCCCTGGTCCCAGGAACAGTGGTAATCCACGGTCATGGCCTCGGGGTTGGCGACCACCTTGCAGTAGATCCGGGTGTCGTCCTCCAGCCGGTCGCGGCCGACCCACAGTCCGGGGGTGGTGCCGGAGGGGGCGAAGTCCCGCAGGCTGCAGGTCCACTCCTCCAGGTGGTGGCCCTGACGGAGGTAGTCGTACGTCAGTTCCGGCGGGCAGTCGACGTACTCGTGGATGGTGCAGTACTGCCCGTACACCTGGTGGTGGGGGTAGACGGAGTGGGTGAGTTCCACGCAGTGGGCGGTCAGTTCGTCCCTGCCCGGGTTCTCGATCCGCATCAGGCCGGGGATGTCAGCCAACGTGGACGACTCGTCGCTCATCTGAACTCTCCTTGTTGTCGGCACGGTCGGCACGCTCGGCACGACCGCCGGCTTCGGCGAAGGACTGGAAGGGCAGGAACGGGGGGACCTCCCTCGGGTCGCAGTCCAGCGCCACGAACGCCGGGCCGCCGCCGGTGTTGCCGCGCAGCAGCGCCTCGCGCAGCTGCGCCGCGTCCTCGGCGCCGGTGACGTCGAGGGACGGGAAGGCGGCGGCCATTCCGGCGGCGATGTCGGTCCGGCCGAAGAGGTCGTCGCCGCGGACACCGCCCTGGAGGAACTCCTCGCGCAGCACGCACATCGCGTGGGCGTTGTTGTTGAAGACGACGAAGGTGACGGGCGCCGAGTGCTCCACGGCGGTGTGCACCTCCGCGCCGTGCATGAAGAAGGCCCCGTCGCCGGCGAGTACGTAGGTGCGTCGCCCGGTGGCGAGCGCGGCGCCGATGCCGGCGCCGAAGGTGTAGCCCATGCCTCCCATGCCGAGCGCCACCACGAAACGGCCGTGGCGCGGCGCCGGGAGGAGGTGGACCGCGCTGGCCCCCGTGTTGCCGGCGTCCACGAACACGTGCGCGTCCTCGGGCAGCGCCGCCTCCACCGCGGCGAGGGCCTGGGGATAGGAGACGGTCCGGCCGCGGACGGCCGGTGAGTCCGGTCCCTCCGTGGGGGCGGGGCGGGGGCCGGGGTGCCGGGGGCAGGCACGCGGGTCCGACGGGAGCCGGCCGGTCACCGCGCGCAGCGCGTCCCGCAGGTCCCCGCCCAGCGCCGTGCCCGGCACGTAGGGCCTTTCGGGGTCCAGGCACACGACCTCGGTGGCGGCCAGGGCCCGCTCCAGCCCGCCGCGCGCCAGGAGCGGCAGCCGGGTGCCGACCAGCAGGCACACGTCGGCCCGCCGCAGACAGTGCTCGACGTTGGCGTGGCCCATCACCCCGGCCACGCCCGCGAACCGGGGATCACGGTTGTCGAAGACGTCCTTGGCGTCCGGGGTGACCGCCACCCACGCCCCGAGGTTCCGGGCCAGCTCCGACAGTTCCGCGCGGGCGTCCGCCGCGGCGACGCCCTCACCCGCGATGACGAGGACCGTGTCCGCGCCGCGCAGGACGTCCGACACCTCGGTGACAGCCGCGTCGTCGAGCCGTACCGCCGGGGCCGACGAATCTGCCGGCGCCGTCGGCGGTATCACCACGTCGGACGAAGGCGCGGCCGGTGAAGACGCGGCCTGCGCCGGCACGACCGGTGCCGGCACCGGATCGCGGCCGGACAACCGGATCCGTGCCTGTTGCACGTCCTTGGGCAGCAGCAGCACCGCCGGCCCCCGCGGCTCGGTCCGCGCCGCCGCCATCGCCCGCGGCAGCAGTTCCACGAGCGAGTCCGCGTCCTCGACCCGGGCGCAGAACCGGGAGATCGGGGCGAAGACCTCGCCCGCGTCGAAGGAGTCCCCCTTGCCGCTGGTGTCCTGGAACGCGCCGTGGCCCTCCTGGACGGTCGGCGGCTGGCCCACCAGCGCGAGCAGCGGCACCCGGGAGGCGTACGCCTCCGCGAGGCCCGGCACCAGGTTCATCGCGCCACCGCCCGACGTGGCGGCGACGACACCCAGGCCCCTGGTGGTCCGGGCGTATCCGTCGGCCATCGTGACGGCCGAGAACTCGTGCTTGGCGACCACACCGCGGACGGTTCCGCCACGGTGCACGGCGTCGTACAGGTCCTCGATGTTCGCGCCGCCGACACCGAACACATGGGTGACTCCGGCCCCGGCGAGCTCGCCGGCCAGATAGTCGGCCACGCGTACCGTCTCGGCCCCGGGCGTCTGCGTGCCGGTGGTCATACGGGGCTCCCCTCCCTCTCCTGGCGCCGGTCGACGAAGCCGGCCGGCGTGATCACCTGAAAGCGGTGCCGGTACTCCTTCGGGGTGAGCCCCAGGGCCCGCCCGAAGGAGCGGAAGAAGGTCTCGGGGGCCCCGAATCCACAGCGGCCCGCTATCTGGCCGATCGGCAGGTCGGTGGTCTCCAGCAGTTCGCGGGCGCGGGCGATCCGCGTGCGCTGGACGTACTGGCCCGGAGTCGTGCCGACCTCGCGCCGGAAGACCCGGGAGAAGTTGCGCGGGCTCATGTTGGCCCGCTGGGCCATCTCGGCCACGGGTAACGGGTTGTGGAGGTTCTCCAGAATCCACTCCTGCGCGGTCCGGATCGGCGGATGGTCGGCCAACTGGGCGTCCAGCACCGCGCTGAACTGGGACTGCCCTCCGTGCCGTTTGAGGAAGAGCACCAGGAACCGTGCCGTCTCCAGGGCGAGTGCCGCTCCGTGATCGGCCTCGACCAGGGCCAGCGCCATGTCGATCCCGGTCGACACGCCCGCCGAGGTGACGAAGGGGCCGTCCCAGACGAAGATCGGCTCGGCGTCCACCGTCACCGCCGGATAGCGACAGGCCATCGCCTCGCTGTACGCCCAGTGCGTGGTGGCGCGTCTGCCGTCCAACAGGCCCGCCTCGGCCAGCAGAAAGGATCCGCCGCATACCGAGGCCACCCTGCGCGACCGGGCCGCCGCCGCCCGGATCCACGAGACCAGCGCCTGGTCCTGGAGCGCTTCACCGACACTCCATCCGCCCGGGACGAGGAGGGTGTCGACGGGGCCCTGTCCCGCCTCCAGCGGCAAGGCCTCCACGCTCACCCCCGAACCCGTGCGCACCAGTGGCGCGTCGGCGGAGACCAGGTCGATCCGATAGGGAACGGCCCCCCGGGGGAGGAGCCGGTTCGCGAGGTCGAACACTTCGATCGGTCCGGTGATGTCCAGCGCCATGGCGCCCGCGTACACCACCACAACAACACGTCGCTCTGACACGGTCACAGCCTGTATCGGATCTCGGACTGACTGCAATGACAGATCACTGACGCATCCGGCCAACAGACGGCCACCCGAAGGGAGTTACGGGCCGCTGGCCAGGCAGTTCGCACACGGCCACGGCCACGACGGGTGAGGTAACTCACAGGGACCGGACGTGAGCGGCCACCCTGCGCACCCGACTCGATCGGGCACAGGATGTCGGGTCCGGCACGGTGGACGCCGCCTAGCGTGGTGGTCGTCAAGAGGAAGGAGACCGGGCGTGCTGGAACGGCTGAACCAGGCCATGGAGCACATCGAACGCCATCTCGGCCAGGACATCGAGGTGGAGGAGCTGGCACGCATCGCGGCCACCTCGGAGTACCACCTGCGCCGGATGTTCTCCGCGCTCGCGGGCATGCCGCTGTCGGAGTACGTCCGGCGCCGTCGGCTCACCCTCGCGGGTGCCGAAGTGCTCGCGGGGCGCGAGACGCTCCTGGAGATCGCGGTGCGCTACGGCTACGGCTCGGGCGAGGCGTTCGCGCGGGCGTTCCGCGCCATGCACGGCATCGGACCGGGCGAGGCCCGGCGTACCGGGGCCGCGCTCGACTCCCAGCCCCGGATGGCCTTCCGTCTCACCGTCGAAGGGAGCAGCAGCATGCGATACCGCGTCGCGCACAAGGCGGACTTCACCGTCGTCGGGCTCAAGGCCCGGGTACCGCTGGTGCATTCGGGACCGAACCAGGCGATCATCGACTTCGTCCGCGGGATCGCCCCGGGAACCCTGGAACGCCTGGAGAAACTGTCGGACCAGGAGCCGCACGGCATCGTCGCGGTCTGCGACGACCTCGACCCCAGCCGCGCCGAGGGCACCGAACTCGACTACTACCAGGGCGTGATCACCTCCGTGGCCGCGCCCGAGGGTGCGACCGCGCTGGCCGTCCCGGCCGGCACCTGGGCGGTCTTCACCACCTCCGGACCCGCGCCACAGGCCATCCAGGAACTGTGGCGGGACGTCTTCACCGAGTGGTTCCCGTCGAACCCGTACCGCAGCCGGCCCGGCCCGGAGATCCTGCGCACCCGCCTGTCGCCGGACGGGACCGAGGCCGACGCCGAACTGTGGCTCCCGGTGGAGCCCGAGCACGGCTGACGGAGCGGCAAGCCCCCGGGACGGGCGGGTGCGGGCGCGTCGGCCGGCCTCCCGGTTCGGCCGACGTGCTTCCCGGCGCCGCTCGCGGTCGGCCTCGGGCTCGGTCGACGGGGCCGGCCGGGGCGAGGAGCGGACGCCGTCAGTCGAGGTCCGCCTGCCACAGGTCCGGGCCGAACACCTCGTACTGGATGTCGTGCGGCGCGACGCCGCGTCCGAGGAGCGCGCTCCGCAACGGCTGCATGAAAGCCAGCGGGCCGCACATGTAGTACACCGCGTTGTCCGGCAGGTCGACGTGGGAGAGGTCCATCATCCCCGCGAAGACGCCCTTCACCGGCTCGTTGGTCTCCGCGCCCTTCTCGTACCAGAGGTACATCTCGGCGTTGCGCAGTTCGAGCACGTCGCTGACCACCTGGCGGCGCAGCGCGAACGACGCCTCGTCGAGGTCGGCGTGCAGCACGGTGATCGGCAGCCGGGACTCGGCCTGGACGAGGTGGGAGAGCATCCCGGCCATGGGGGTGATCCCGATGCCCGCCGTGGCGAACACCACCGGCCGTCCCGAGTCGTCGAGCACGACATCGCCGTAGGGCAGCGACAGGGTGAGGACGTCGCCCACGTCGACCGTGTCGTGCAGGAGGGCGGACACCTCGCCCTCGGGTTCACCGTTGCCGCGGACCCGCTTGACCGAGAACTGGCGGTGTTCGCCGTCGTCGGCCCGGGTCAGGCTGTACTGGCGCGGCTGGCGCACCCCGTCGGGCATGTCGATCAGCACCGTGACGTACTGGCCGGGGAGCGAGGTCGTCACCAGGCGGTCGTCGACCCGTTTGAGCACGAACGTCACGACGTCCCGGGTCTCCCTGATCTTCTTCTCGACCTCCCACTTGCGCCACACCGTGTCCGGTGTGACCCCTCGCGCGCTGTAGAGGCCGCGCTCCTGGTTGATCAGGGCGTTCGCCATCAGCCAGTAGACCTCGTCCCAGGCCGCTGCGACCTCCGGGGTGACCGCGTCGCCCAGCACGTCGACGATGGCCCACATCAGATTGTCGTGGACGGTCTGGTACTGGTCCGGACGGATCCCGAGGGAGGCGTGTTTGTGCGCGATGCGCTTCAGCAGGTGTTCCGGGGTCCGCTGCGGTGTGCTCACCAGGCCACTGGCGAACGCCGCCACGGATCCGGCGAGCGCCTGCTGCTGTTCTCCGTGCGCCTGGTTTCCCCGGTTGAAGACCCCGTCCAGGAGTTCGGGGTGGTTGGCGAACATGTGACGGTAGAAGCGTTGGGCGATCTCACCGATGTGTTCACCGACGACGGGCAGCGTCGCCGTGATGACGGGTCGGGACGTGTTGGAAAGCATGACGCGTATCTCCAGCGCAGGCGAAGTGCGGGACAGGCATCGGACAACTGCGGCATCGCTCGTACGGCGGCCGGGGCCGGGGCGGAGCCGCTCGCCCCGCACGGGTACCACGGCCGTCCTCGATGGCCGGATCGCCGGGACGCCCGGCACGACGTCCGCGCTCCACGCTAGAAGGGGACGGGGCGCTTCGCACCCCCGACTCCCGCATCGGTGGGCTTTCCCCGGGGTCACCTGTGGCGTGGAGTCCGGGGCGCCCGTCGACCACGGGTGGCGCCGCCACGGGCGTTGCTACCGTGACGGCATGGGACGTCGTCGACACCGGCAACTGGTCATGGGGAACGATCGGTTCCGGTGGTGGGTCAGCCATCGCCACGCACCGGCTCCGGATTCCGGCGGTGCTCTCGGACACTCGTGCCAAGAGGTCCTCTCCGTCGCGCGCGAGGGTTCTCCGGGAGCGATCCGCATCGTCTTCGCCTCGGGCCCCGGTCGTGTCGTGGGCGGGGGTGGCTGGGGGGCTCATGAAGGGGGCGTCAGTCGTGCGGGAGGCGGCTACCTCAACCTCCACCGGCCCGCGACCGTGCGAGAGCTGATCGAAGAGGCCCTGGCGGACGGACAGCGGTTCGGGCACGCCACCCAGGTCGACGGATGGCGCTTCTTCGATGCCGCGGCCGCGCGCGTACCACCGGAACGCCCGGAACCGTCGGCCGGGTCATCGGCATGAAGCGGTTCCGTACGACGGACCCCGCCGCCGGCGACGGTCGTACACACCGGGCCACCGCCGCCACCGCCGCCGAAAACGGGCCACATCGGCGGTCCCCGCCGCAGAACGGGCGGCCCCTCGGACAACCAGCCCTACGATTGTGCCGGTTGACGAGCCGTACCATCTGTTGAGACCCCGGCGCACCGGGACGTCGTACGGGAACGGCCGGCTCGTCCCCGTCATCGGTCCCGGCCCTCCTCGCGAGGCCGTGGAGCGATGAGCCGCACGTGTCCGTCGGGGCGGGCCACGACGCGAAAGGCAGCGACATGGTGCAGTGGCAGGGGACCAACTTCACCGTGGACGGACACGAGCCGACCAGCGCCGAGGAGTACTACCGGATCGGCCTGCACTGCTGGAACACCGGGCAGCACCCCGGTGCGGAGATCCGTTTCCTGGAAACCGCGGCGTCCACCGGTCACAGTGCCGCGATCGAACTGCTGGGGCACATCGACTACACGCAGGGGCGGTACGCGAGCGCGGTGCCACGGCTGCGGCACAGCAGCCGTTCGCCGCGAGCGGCCTTCTACCTCGCCTCGCTCTACCACCACGGATGCCCGCAGGCGGGCATCGTCCAGTCGCTGGAAGAAGCGGCCCGCTGGTACCACGCCTCGGCCGAACTGGGCGAGCCCGAGGCGATGCTCGTCCTGGGCGACCTGTACCTGGAGCGGCTGATTCCGGCCGGCAGGGCTCCCGCGGAACACGCCCTGGAGCAGTTCCTGGCGGCCGCCACGCGCAACCATCCCTACGGCCAGTACCGTGCCGCGGAGATCTACCGGACCCTCTACCAGGACAACGAGCGCGCCGCCGTGATGTACCAGTCCTGTGTGGACAACCCGATGACCGAGCGCCACGCACTGGGGTCGATGATGATGCTCCAGAGCCAGGCGCACCTGCGGGAGATATCGGCCTTCAGGGCGGCGCGCCGGCAGCAGCAGCGACGTGACACCGCCGGTCCCGGGCGACGGGGCGACTTCTACTGACGTCGTCCCCCGCCCCGCACCGCCCCGGCCGTGCGGGGCGGGTCCGGGCGGCCGCATCCGTCGTCCGGCGCGGGCTTCGTCTACCGTGGAAAGCGCCTGCGCGACTCCCCGGTTCCGCTGCGGACGAGCGCGGATTCTCGATGAGGGAGCCGTTCATGACTGACAGCATCTGGGGCTACGACCCGGCCGCCGGGCACGCCGCGGGCACCGATCTGGTCGGGTACAAGGTCGAGGCCGTCGACGGCGCCATCGGCAAGGTCGACAAGCACTCGGACGACGTCGACTCCGCGCACCTCATCGTCGACATCGGCGTGTGGATCTTCGGCAGGCACGTCATGCTGCCCGCCGGCACCGTGAAGCGGGTCGACCGGGACGCACGGAAGATCTACGTCGCGCTCACCCAGGAGCAGATCAGGGAGTCCCCCGAGTTCGACAGTGCCCGGCATGTCGGCGATGCCGACTACCGCGACCAGATCGGCGGCTACTACCAGGGCCACCGCTCCTGACCCGCCGGCACCGCTCAGCCCTGGGCCAGCTCCGCCACCGGCTGCCACTTCTCCCATGACGCCAGGCGCTGCTCGTAGTCCGCCCTGGCGATGCCCAGCGGCGCCGAGCCGAAGAAGCAGCGCAGCGGGGGCTCCTCCGCGTCCACGATCTCCAGCACCGCCGCGGCGGAGGCCCGCGGGTCGCCCGGGGTGCCGACGCGCTTGCGCCGCTGTTCCTGCACTTCCTCGTGGAACTCCGCGTACGCCGACAGCTGCTCGGACGTGCTGGACGAGGAACCGGCCCAGTCGGTGGCGAACCCGCCCGGTTCGATCAGGGTGACCTTGATGCCGAACTGCGCCACTTCCTGTGCCAGCGCCTGGCTCATGCCTTCGAGTGCCCATTTCGACGCGTGGTAGATGCCGACCAGCGGGAAGGCGCTGATCCCGCCGATGGAGGAAACCTGCAGGATGTGGCCGCTTCCCTGCTCGCGCAGGAACGGCAGTGCCGCCTGGGTGACCCACAGCGCCCCGAACAGGTTGGTCTCCAGCTGAGCGCGGGCCTCCGCCTCGGTGAGCTCCTCGACCATCCCGAAGTGCCCGTAGCCGGCGTTGTTGACCACCACGTCGAGCCGCCCGAACCGCTCGTGCGCCAGCCGTACGGCGGCGAAGTCGGCGTCGCGGTCCGTGACGTCGAGCCGCAGGGGCAGCAGCCGCTCCCCGTAGGCCTCGCGGAGATCGTGCAGCGTGGACAGGTCGCGGGCCGTCGCGGCCACCGAGTCGCCGCGTTCCAGTGCGGCGATCGCCCATTCCCGCCCGAAGCCGCGGGAGGCGCCGGTGATGAACCAGGTCTTCTGTGTCATGGAGTGCTCCTCGTGGAAGGCGTCGTCCGCTCGGTCACCACGTCGCCGCGGCGCCACTCCTGCCACCCAACACCTTCGAGTGCGCTCCAGCGCAAGTCCGGCCTCCCCGGGCGCGGCCGGACACCGGCTCCCCCCGTCCGAAGGGCCGCCGCGGCCGGTCCGGGACGTTCCCGGGCGCTGCGGACGGGGGGCGCGGAGCCGTCACGCCTGTACGAGCTGCGGTTCCGGTTGCTGCACGGGTGCGGTCCGCGGGTCCCACAGCCGGGTGGTCCGCACGTATCCGTAGATCACCGAGGCCATCGCCAGGAGAAGGCCCGGTCCGAACACCCAGGCGTGCCGGGCCATCTCCACCGGCAGATAGCGGTACGACAGCAGGAGCAGGGTGAAGATCACCGAGCCGTAACCGACGAGCGCGATTCCCGCCCGGTCCCATCCTCGGTGGAACGAGCGCATGGCCGCCTCGATCGTGAGCGCGAACACCACGCCCGCGACGAGATCCGCGCCGTAGTGGTATCCGAATCCGAGCGTCGCCGTGAGGGTGCCGATCAGCCAGAACGCGCCCGCGTAGCGCAGGAGCCGTGAGCCCTCGCGCGTGTGGATGAAGAGCGTGGTGGCCCAGGCCGTGTGCAGGCTGGGCATGCAGTTGCGCGGGGTGACCTCGTCGAACGGGATCGCGTGCGGGGTACCGACCGGCACCGGGGTGTGCGGCCACAGGTTGGCCGCCGCCCATTGCCCGCCCTCGGCGCCGTAGGCGAAGACCGGTCCGGCCACCGGGAAGATCATGTAGATGGCGGGCCCGACCAGGCCGATGGCCAGGAAGGTGCGCACCAGATGATGGCCCGGGAAGCGGCCCTCCTTCGCCACGTGGCGCAGCTGGTAGAGCGCGAAGACGGCCGCCGCGAGCGGCAGCTGGCCGTAGACGAGGTGGATGGCCTGGTAGCCGATCGGGCCGGTGGCATTGACGATCCGGCCCATCACCCACGACGGGTTGCCCAGCGCGTGGTCGGCCGTGGCCACGTACGCGTCGAGGACCGTCGGACGGGTCTCCGACGTGATCATCAGCCAGGTGTCGCCCGTCTTGTGACCGGCCACCAGGAGCAGGCCCAGCCCGACGCCTTTCAGGAGCAGGACGCGTTCCTTGCCCGTGCGGCGCGTGACGGCGATGAACGCGTGGCCCAGGATCACCCACAGCGCGCCGTTGCCGAACATCATCTCGTCGGCGTCGACCGCCCAGCGCACCAGGAAGAAGACGACGTCGATTCCGGCCGCGATCCCCAGCGCGACGAGTCTTTGCCGCCAGGAGAGGACGACCATCATCAGCGCCAGACCGGCGTACAGCAGCGGTCCCGAGGTGGGGGCGAAGATCGCCTCTCCGGCCTGGTTGACGATCGGCCCCGGCGTTCCGTAGTGGCGCGCGATGATCTCCATCGCGACGAGGAACCCGAAGGTCACGACACCCGCGACGGTCCACAGGATCACCCGCGGTCGGCTCTGTTCGTCGAAGTCAATTATTTTGTTTATTCGTGAAATTACTCGGGATGTTATAGATATCAACTGTTTGGCCGTTTTGTTAGATATTGATCAAATGACTCACCCTTCGCGCTAGACGGCGTGTTCTTCTAGTGAAGGACGGACGATCAGGGCAATCGTCGTGAGTTCGATCATGCTATGAGCGTCACAGGTGCGTTTCAAGGGTCACAGCCTGTGCAAAGGCCCACGGATTCCGTGCCCGCCGATCTGCCGAAGCGCCCGAATACTGCCACTCTGACTGTGGATCATTCTTCGACGCTCAGGGGTTTTCATGGCGCGGACAGGCAGGAGACCCATCTCTGGACCGAGGACGGGGAGTCGGCCGTGACCGGCTCCCCGGCTTCCGGCGGCCGCTACGGGGAAGATCTGTTCGAGCCGGAACATCCGCAGGAGGCCGAGCGCATCGACGCGGCGGCGCTGGTCTACGACCCCTTCACCACGGACCGCCTGCGCGCGCTGGGCCCAGGGCCGGGCAGCCGCTGCCTGGAGGTGGGAGCGGGGACCGGGACCGTGGTCCGGTGGCTGCTGGAGGAGGCGGGAGCCGCGGAGGTGGTCGCGCTGGACCGGGACACCGGCGGCCTGGGGACCCTCGCGGGCCCACGGGTACGGGTGGTCACCGCCGATCTTCGGGACGAGGGCCTGGACCTCGGCCGCTTCGACCTCATCCACGCCAGATTCGTCCTCATGCACCTGCCCGAACGCCGACGGCTCGTCTCACGTCTCGCGCGATGGCTGAAGCCGGGCGGCTGGCTGCTGCTCGGCGACGCCGTGGAGGTGCCGAACCCCCTGGACACCTCGTCGGCCTACCGGCGGACCATGGACGCCATGTGGCAGGCACTGCGGTCGACCATCGGCACCGACACGTCGGACGTCCCGGCGTATCCGCACTTCCTGAGGGAGGAAGGGCTCCGGAGCGTCGGCGCCGAGCTGGTCTGCCCCCCGCTGGTCGCGGGCGGCCCGCTGGCCCGGTTCTGGTCCGAGACGCTGGACCGCATGCGGCCGGCCCTCGAGGAAACCGGACGAGTGGACTCCGTCGTCATCGACGAGGCGCTGGCCTACCTGGCCTCCCCCCGGCTCGCCGAGCTCGGCCCCGGCATGGTGACGGCCTGGGGGCAGCGCCCCTGAGCCCACCGGATCGCGGGCCCGCCGGTCGTCCTCACGTCTGCCGGGACGGCTCGTACGCCTCGGCGGCGAGGCCGAACGTCCAGGCCACCCCCTCCCGGGCCGTACGGGTCGTCGGCGGGACGCGCAGCCAGTACGTGCGGTTCGTCCCGTCGGGCTCCGGCGTGGAGTTGACGACCTCCACCATGACCACGTCCTCGTCCCCGGCCAGTTCGACCCGCCACAGCACCCCCGTCTCGTCGCGGTGGACGGGAACGGCCCCGGACTCGTCCAGGTACCGGTCGTAGCCGTAGTGCTCCAGCATCACCCGGCGCAGTTCGGCGTTCTCCTCGTCGCGTATCCGCTCGGGCGTCAGCGCGGTGAGTTCGTCGAGGAAGGTGCGGGGCACCGGCATCCCCCGCCACGCGTAGAGCTCGAAGCCGTCCGCGTAGCGCAGCGCCGGGCCGTCCCCCCGGTCCAGGCGTCCGGCTTCGTCGCGGTGCAGGACCAGCGGGCGTTCGCTGACGACCGCCACCTTCTCGTACGGCCACCACCAGCCCGCCTCGCGCGCCACCGCCGCGACCCCGGCCAGGGCACTCGTCCCGTCGGGGTCGAAGGCGCACAGCCACGCCGCGTCGTGCTGGCCGAGGGTCGCGTCAAGGAGCAGCAGCCGCACCCGGCTCTCCTCGTGCCGGTCGGCGGCGAGGTCCTCGACGACGCCCGCGCGCACCCGGTCGGCCAGGGCCCGGGCCGACTCCCACAGGGCCGCCGCCGTGGCCCGCCAGTGCCCGCTCCATCCCTCCGGTCCCAGCCGTTCGTGCGCCCGGGCGCGTTCCGCCGCCCAGGGTCCGGTGACGACGGCGCTCCGGACGCTGGGGCCGGTGTCCCCGAGTTCCGGGCCGTCGGCGGACGCCCTGCCCATGAGGATGCGTACGGCCTCGTGGGGCGAGCGCGCCCAGACGACGCGCTCGGGCTCGTCCAGCCCGGCCTTGCGGTAGGCGAGCCTGACGCCCTCCTCGGCCGCCGCCCGGTCGCCCGCCCCCGTCCGTGTCGCGGTGGCACGCCAACTGCCCTGTTCCATCACACCGTTCCTCTCCGATATCCCCTGTGTCCGAGCGGCACGACGGACCCGTCAGTCGGCGACGATCCGCACCGAACCCGGCACGTACTCCCGCTGGCGGATCACCCGGTACCAGCCCTTGGGGAGCGGTATCGCCCCGTGCTCCTCGTGCACGACCCGCGCCCCGTCGGGAACGTGCAGGAGCATCGGGCCGAACACCCCGCCGTCCCGTACCAGGCGCCCGGGGCCGACCACGGCGTGGGCGTGCCCGGTGACTTCCCCGAGGGCCAGCACGAGTCGTCCGCGGCCGTCGCGGGGCTCGGACGCGGCGTCGAGGGCGTGGTCCGGCACCGCCTTCTCGTCCAACGGCACGATCAGCACGTCTCCTTGGCGGAACATGGGTCTCCCTCCCGGCGCGGCACGGGATGTGCCATGGGAAAAACCGTAGGGGCGACCACTGACAATCGGCCTCCGGCCGCACGTACACCCTGGCTGACCAGGCATCATGTCGTCGATGACCGGTGGTCGCGCCCCGGCCGGGCCGCTCGGGCCGGTCGTCCGGCGGGCGCCGCCCCGCTTCCGTCCCCAGGTGCCGACCCGGTTCGCCGTGATGTCGGTGGGACTTGGTAGAACTCGTCTGTCCGGGTGCGAACCGCGCGCTCCGGACTCTCCACCACGACCGTCGACCCACCGGAACCGGCACGAAGGAGCGGGCGCGCATGACCGTCAACAGGCACCTCGAGGAGTTCCACGGCCTGCCGGCCTTCACCTTCCCGGACGCCGACGACAAGTCGCCCCGGGCCAGGTCGCTCCCCTCGCCCGAAACCGTCGCCTGGCGCATCGCCGTGGACGCCTACGACAGCGAGGAGGAGTGGGAGGACGCCTTCGCGCGCTTCCTGGACGCCGTGGACACGGAGCGGGTGCGGGCGCTGATCGTCGGCGCGTGGAGCGAGGTCTACGACACGTCTCCCCACGCGGTGATCGACGCCCTGGTGGCCGCGCGCGACCGACTGCCCGCGCTGCGCGCGCTGTTCCTCGCGGACATCGTGGCGGAGGAGTGCGAGATCTCCTGGATCGTCCAGGGTGACGTGTCGCCCCTCCTGGAGGCCTTCCCCGCCCTGGTCGAATTCGGCGTCCGCGGCGGCAACGGCCTGGTCTTCCCCGCCCTCCGGCACGAGGGGCTGCGCACGCTGACCGTCGAGACCGGCGGCCTGCCCGTCGAAGCGGTGCGCGGCATCGCCGCCTGCGACCTGCCCTCGCTGGTGGCACTGGACCTGTGGCTCGGCACCTCCGAGTACGGGGGCGACGCCGATGTCGCCGACCTGGAGCCGTTCTTCGCGGGCACCCGGCTGCCCGGTCTGACCCGTCTGGCCCTGCGCAACAGCGAGATCCAGGACGCCATCTGCGCGGCGCTGGCCTCGGCCCCCGTCGTGGCCCGCCTCACGCACCTCGACGTCTCCATGGGCGTGCTCACCGACGACGGCGCGACGGCCCTGCTGTCGGGCCAGCCGCTGACCCACCTCGAGGTGCTCGACCTGCACCACAACTACCTCAGCGAAGGGGTGCGGGCGCGCCTGCTGGAGACGCTGGAGCCCGCCGGTGTCGTGGTCCACGCCGACCAGGACGACGCGGACTCCGACGAGGAGGAGGACGGGACGGTCTGGCGTTTCGTCGCGGTCGGCGAGTAGCACCGGAGCGGGGAACGAGGAGGCGGGATGGGCGGGTTGCGGCCGAAGGGCGCGCCGGTGAAGTGGGCGGTCGTGGCCAACGGGGAGAACCGCCGGGTGGCTCTGTTCGCAGCGGCGGCCGAGGCGGCGGGCTGCGGCACACCGCGGGTGGTCGAGTGGCGGGACGTACTGCGGGACGGCGGGCACGACTTCGCCGACGACGAGGTCGTGCGGCTGGACTCCCCCGGAGAGAACGCCGAGGTGGACCGGCTGTTGCGCGGCATCGACGAGCCGACCAGGGTGGAGGGCTCCGCGCGCTGGTACGCGGGTTTCCTGGACGGTGTGCGTTCGCTGCGCGGGGGCCGCCGGCTCGACGACCCGGCGGACCTGGCCGTGCTCTTCGACAAACGGCTGTGCCACGCCCGTCTCCACGCGGCGGGTGTGCCGGTGCCTCAGTCCCCCACCTCCGGAGCCCTCCGGACCGTGGAGGACTGGGACGGCGTCCGGGACCTCATGGCGGAGGCCGCGCTGCGGCGGGTCTTCGTGAAGCTCGCGCACGGTTCGTCCGCGTCGGGTGTGCTGGCCGTCGAGACGACCGCCTCCGGCCGGATCCGGGCCACGACCTCGGTCGAACGCACGGCGGACGGCGACCTCCACAACTCCCTGCGGATCCGCCGCTACACGGACGAGGCGCAGATCGCGGCGATCGTGGACACGCTCGCGCCGGACGGACTGCACATCGAGCGCTGGCTGCCGAAGGCCTCGCTCGGCAGCAGGTCGGCGGACCTGCGCGTCGTGGTCGTGGCCGGTCGCGCGACCCACGCGGTGGTCCGTACGAGCCGCTCTCCCCTGACCAACCTGCATCTGGGCGGGGCACGCGGCGATCTCGCGGCCGTGCGCGCCCTGGCCGGTGACCGCTGGGCGGAGGCCCTCTCCATCGGCGAACGGGCCGCCGCCTGCTTCCCCGGCACCCTGTGCGTGGGCGTCGATCTGCTGCCCGCCGTCGGCTGGCGCCGGTTCGCCGTCGGGGAGGTCAACGCCTTCGGCGACCTGCTCCCTGGGCTGACCGGCCTGCCGGGCAGCGGCGCGGAGGGCCTGGACACGTACGCGGCGCAGGTCGCGGCGCTCCGTTCCCTCTCCCCCGGACACTTCCCCGTACGACCCGCGCTTTTGCTCGACACCCCCACCAGGACAGCACATGCCCCAGCCTGACCCCGGCCGCGCACCGGCCATGACACCTTCCGCCCCGGGACCGGCCGGGACACCCGACATGAACGAGGTGGTGGGCCGGGACGACCTGCTCCTGCTCACCCTCGACACCCTGCGCCACGACGTGGCCGTCGAACTCGCCGCGGCCGGCCGCCTGCCGAACCTGGCCGCGCACCTGCCCGGCGGCACCTGGGAGCGGCGGCACGCGCCGGGGAACTTCACCTACGCCTCCCACCAGGCCATGTTCGCGGGCTTCCTGCCCACCCCGGCGGCACCGGGACCGCATCCGCGGCTGTTCGCGGCGCGGTTCGCGGGCAGCGAGACGACGGCGGACCGCACGTTCGTCTTCGACACCCCGGACCTGGTGTCCGGCCTCGCCGCGCACGGTTACCGCACGGTGTGCGTCGGAGGCGTCGGCTTCTTCAACAAGCAGGGCGCGCTGGGGAGCGTGCTGCCGGGTCTCTTCCAGGAGAGCCACTGGGAGCCGGAGTTCGGGGTGGCCTCGCCCACCTCGTTCGAGGCCCAGGTCGCGCGGGCCGAGAAGGTCGTCGCCGGACTTCCCGCGGAGCAGCGGCTGTTCCTGTTCCTGAACGTGTCGGCGCTGCACCAGCCGAACTGGTTCCACCTGCCCGGTGCCACCCGCGAGGCGGGCGACAGCCGGGCCACCCACGCGGCGGCCCTCGAGTACGTCGACGCCCATGTCGGACGGCTGTTCCGCGCGATGAGCTCGCGCCGCCGCTGCTTCGCCGTCGTCTGCTCCGATCACGGCACGGCCTACGGGGACGACGGCTACACCGGCCACCGTCTCGGTCACGACTGCGTGTGGACCGTTCCCTACAGCCACTTCTTCCTGGAGCCGACCGCATGACGCCCGCCCCCGTGACCGCCCCCACCGGCCCCCCGCGCCCCTACCAGAGCTATACCTACGCCTATCCGCACAAGACCGCCTACCGGCCCCTCGACCCGCGCCCCGCGCTGAGGGACCTGTGGGCGGGCGAGTCCCGGCGCTCGCTCTCGCTGTACCTGCACATCCCGTTCTGCGAGGTCCGCTGCGGTTTCTGCAACCTGTTCACCCGGATCGGCGCTCCCGGCGACCTGACGGGACGCTATCTGGACGCGGTGCGGCGCCAGGCCGCCGCGATGCGCGAGGCACTGGGCGACGGGGAGACCCCGCGTTTCGCCAACGCCGCGTTCGGGGGCGGCACACCGACGTTCCTGGAGGCCGCCGAGCTGGAGCGGCTGTGCGACATCGCCGAACGGGAGATGGGCGCCGATCTCCGCGCGATACCGCTGTCCGTCGAGGCCTCGCCGTCCACGGCCACGGCCGACCGGCTGGCCGTGCTGGCCGAGCGGGGCACCACCCGTCTCAGCCTCGGCGTGCAGACCTTCGTCGAGGAGGAGTCCCGTGCCGCCGTGCGGCCGCAGCGGCGCTCCGAGGTGGAGGCGGCGCTCGCACGGATCCGCGAGGCGGCCTTCCCCGTCCTCAACATCGATCTCATCTACGGCATCGACGGTCAGACCGCGGCCAGTTGGCGCCACTCGCTGGACGCGGCCCTGGCCTGGCGGCCCGAGGAGCTGTACCTCTACCCCCTCTACATCCGCCCCCTCACCGGCCTCGGCCGGCACGCCGACGCGCGGACGGCCGATCTGGAGTGGGACGAACAGCGGCTGCGGCGCTACCGGGAGGGCCGCGACCATCTGCTGGCGCACGGCTACGAGCAGGTGTCGATGCGCATGTTCCGGCGCGCCGACGCACCGCCGCAGGGGCCGGACGACTACGCCTGCCAGACCGACAGCATGATCGGCCTCGGCTGCGGTGCCCGCTCGTACACCTCGACGCTGCACTACTCCTTCGACTACGCGGTGTCGATGCGGGAGATCCGCGGCATCATCGACGACTACACCGCCACCGAGGACTTCTCGCGCGCGCTGCACGGCCGCCGTGTCGACGAGGACGAGGCACGGCGCCGGCATCTGCTCCAGTCCCTCCTCCAGGCCGAGGGCCTGCCCGTCGCCGACTACCGGCTGCGGTTCGGATCGGATCCCCGCGACGACTTCCCGTCCGAGATCGGCACGCTCGTCGCACGGGGATGGCTCGCGCACGAGGAGGACGAACGGCTCCGCCTCTCCGCCGAAGGCCTCGCCCACTCGGACGCGATAGGCCCCGAGTTCTTCTCCCCGGCCGTCCGGGACGCCATGGCCGCCTACGAGACGAAGTGAGGCCCCGGTGGACCTGACGATCCTGTACCGCGGCCCGCTCGCCTCCTGCGACTACGACTGTCCGTACTGCCCGTTCGCGAAGCGCCGCGACAGCACCGAGCAGCTGCGGACCGACCGCGCGGCGCTGGAGCGGTTCACCGCGTGGGCGGGCGAGCAGCGCGAGGACCGGCTGTCGGTGCTCTTCACCCCGTGGGGCGAGGGCCTGGTCCGCTCCTGGTACCGCCGCGCCCTCGTGGAGCTGTCGCACCTGCCCCACGTCAAGCGGGTGGCCATCCAGACGAACCTCAGCTGCCGTACCGACTGGCTGCGGGAGGCGGACCGGGACACGGTGGCGCTGTGGTGCACGTACCACCCCGGGCAGACACCGCACGAACGGTTCGTCGCCAAGACCCGGCGGCTCGGTGAGCTGGGCGTCCGCTTCAGCGTCGGCGTCGTCGGCCTGCCCGAGCACAGGGAACCCGCGCTCAGGCTGCGCGCGGAACTCCCGGAGCACGTGTACCTGTGGGTGAACGCCGCCGAGGGGCACACCTACACGGACGAGCAGGCCGCCGAGTGGACCGCGCTCGACCCCCTCTTCCCCTTCAGCCGCCACCCGCACCGCTCGGCCGGTCTGCCCTGCCGCACCGGCGAGTCGGTCATCTCGGTGGACGGCGACGGAGCGGTGCGGCGCTGCCATTTCGTCCGGACCGAGATCGGCCGGCTGTACGACGGCTCCTACCGTGCCGCGCTCGTCCCGCGTCCCTGTCCCCTGACCGCGTGCGACTGCCACATCGGTTACGTACACCTGGAGACGCTGCCGCTGTACGACGTCTTCGCGGGCGGTGTCCTGGAACGCGTCCCGCGGGAGCTGCCGGGCCGGGCGCCGCTTCCGGTGGTCCCCGCGACCGGCTCCGCCTGACAGCCGGACCCGGGGCGGCGGCCGTCCCGGTCCGGGCGGTGTCAGCCGTCGCGCCTTCGGGCGACGTAGACGGTGTTGGCCGCGGTCCCGCCCTGGAGCGGATTGTCGAAGTCCACGACGTGTGCCGCGGTGTCCGTGAAGACCTCCGCGAGCACCGCGCCGAACTCGTCGTCCGGCGGGTCGTTCGACCACAGCGCGAACACCCCGCCGGGACGCAGCAGTTCGGCCAGAGCCGTCAGACCGGCCCGTGTGTAGAGCACGGCGTGGTCGGGGTGCAGCACATGGCGCGGCGAGTGGTCGACGTCGAGGAGGACGGCGTGGAAACGGCGCCCGGGCGTCTCGGGGTCGAGGCCGCGTGGCACGGCGCCGTCGGCGGACGGCGGTCCGGCCGTCCCCGCTCCCCCGGTGACCATCGTGAAGAAGTCCCCGCGGACCAGCCGGCACCGGGGGTCGGACGCCAGTCCCGCGCCCAGGGGCACGAGCCCGCGCCGGTGCCAGTCGATCACTTCGGCCAGGGTGTCGACGACGACGAGCGACCGTACGCGCGGATCGTCCAGGGCCGCCCTGGCCGTGTACCCGAGGCCGAGTCCGCCCACCGCGACGTCGAGCGGGCCCTCGGACAGCCCGGCCAGGCCGAGCCGGGCCAACTCGACCTCTCCCGTGGTGAACAGGGAGGACATCAGGTACTCGTCGCCGAGCTTCACCTCGTACACGTCGTCGCCCGAGAGCGGGTCCCGTCGGCGGCGCAGGCTGATCTCGCCCATGGCCGTCGGCCGCCAGTCGATCTCCTCGAAACGTGCGCTCATCCGATGTTCTTCTCCCCGGTCTCGGGCCGCCGCGCCGGGCGGCTCGGGCCCGGTGCTCGGGAGGATCTTCACATGGAGCGCGGCCGGCGAGCGGTCGAACGGTCGCGCACCACCGGAACGAGTCCGCCCGCTCCGTCGTACGGGCCCGCGTCCCGGTCCGGCGGGAACCGCCCCTCAGAGGGTGAGCACGGGCCGGACGGAGAAGTCCTCGCACATGTCCTCGCCCTCGGGGCCGTACACGAACTCGGCCATGGAGGGATTGCGGTTGGCGGTGGCCAGGGGCAGCCACGCCAGCAGGGTGCCGTAGCCGCCGCACACCGACTCTCCTCCGTCGCCCCCGTGGACGGCGGTGACGTCGCTCGTCAGTTCCGTGCTGTACGTGTCATAGGCGATGCGCAGGCCGAAGGCGTTCGGCTGATGGTGCGGCCCGGTGCGGTCCCCGTACGGAATGCGGTCCAGCGGGCATTCGTCGCCCCATCGGAACAGGGTGCGGGCGCCCGCTCCACAGGCGTGCTCCCACTCGTCGGAGGTGGGCATGCGCAGTCCGCGCGCCGCGAGCTCCGCGGGTGTGTCGGCCGGGAACTCGATCAGCTTCTCGTCCTCCACCGCCATGAGCACGGTGGCCAGCGTGACGCTTCTCCGGGGGCTGAGGACCTGCGCGAGGTAGGCCCGCAGATCGGCGCCGAGGCCGAACCCGGCCTCCAGGCTCCGCGCGTAGTCGGCGGTCTGCTCGGCCGTCGGCCGCCACGCGTCGGCGTCGAATCCGAGCTCGACCGTGCCGCCCGGTACGAGGGCGAATTCCTGGGCGTTCCGCTCGATCCGGACGCGGTGGAACGGGGACCCGAGGTGCTCGGCGCTCTCGACCGCGGTCACCCGGCCGCCCACCGTGTCGGCTGCTTCCTGGGCGACTCCACGCGCGGTCCGCAGGTCGAACGAGCGCCAGTGGTCGAGAGTGAGATCAGCGAGAGACATGCACCGGAGTGTGCCACGGGGGTCCGACATCGCCCGGGCGAGGCGGAGCGGCTGCCGGTGCGCGGCGGTGGCTGCCCACCGGCGGCACGGGAACGTGGTGACCGGGCTCCTACTCCTCGGTGCGGGCGGTGTCGGCCACGGGCTCGCCGGAATCGGCCACCGGCTCCGATGCCCCGCCCGTGTCCCGGCCTCCCGTCAGCCGCAGGGTGACCAGGGCCGTCAGCCCCGCGATGGCGCCGAAGGGGAGGGCGGCCGGGACACCCACGTCGAGATGGGTGATCAGGGACACCGGCCCCCGGACGGGGAACGGGTCGTCGAACGCCAGGTGCACCGTCCGACCCACCGACAGGGCGAGTACGGTCGCGCAGACCCCGCCCAGGGCCATGGCCGGCGCCGTGGTCCGGGTGAGCAGTCCGGGCAGCAGCCGCAGCGCCCACCAGACCACGACCAGCATGAGCGCGTCGGCGGCTCGGTACAGCGGCCCGTCGCCGATCGGGATGCCCGTCGGGCCAGTCCAGCTGCCGAGCAGCAGCCAGACACGCAGCAGCGCGCCGGGCTCGGACAGCCGCCCTCTGCCGTCGAAAGAGGTCTGGATCCAGGCGGCCACCGACGGGTACGACAGGACCACCAACGACAGTGCGATCACCGCGGTTCCCGCGCTCGCGGCCAGGCGGGCGGCGCGGGGTGCCACGGTCCGGCGGGGCGACGGCTCCGCCCCCTCGGCGGTGGCCCGCGCCACGAGCACGGTGACCAGGGCGGTCAGCAGGCCCGCGGGCACGGTGGCCGACCCGCTGGACACGCTCACCGAGGCCAGTCGCGGCAGCAGCCCGAACCCGATGTGCCCGCCGGACGCGATCTCCCACGGCGCCGAGACGGTGACGGCCAGCACCCCGGCCATCGGGGCCCAGGCCCACAGCCCGAGCACGGTGGCCGGAGTGCGGCCCTGTGCCGGAGGGATCCTGCGGATCAGGAGCAGTGCGCCGGCCAGGAAGAACGCGAAGACCGCCACGAATCTGATCCGCATCGCGGTGGTGTACAGGTCGGCGTAGGCGCCTCTGTCGAGGTCCGCGCTCCGGTCCGCGACGACGTCCTCGGGTCCGCCGGCGAGGAGGGCCGCTGAACGGTGGTACGTCCAGGGGCGCAGCCACATCCGGAGTTCGCTCACGACCCCGGCGTCGAACACATGGGGAACGCCTCGCGGTTGGAGTGCCTGGGCGCTTTCCGCCGCCCCCCCCCACAGCAACAACGTGATCAGCAGACTTCCGACCAGTGCCGGTATCACCGCGCGCCGATATGTCACGTGCGTTCCCACGCCCCCGCCTTGCATTCATGTGTGCTTCAACTAGCCGTAGAATAAGGGCAGTTGATTGTTCAGCGACGATCGCTCCCGGACAGGACGAGCGAGCGGCGAGGACGGGGAGGGACAAAAAAAGACCCTGCCCCGGAGAAACACGGGACAGGGTCTTCACAGGATCAGGCGTCCGCCACCAGGAGCCGATAGCCGACGTCGATGGTGTCGAGCGCGAGCAGGTCGGACTGGCGACGGTGCCAGTGGCCCGTCGCGAGGTCGTCGGTGAGCGCCGCGAGGCCGGACGCGAGGGCGTCTTCTCCCGTCTGGGCGAACAGGGAGATACCGGCGCGCACTTGGGGGTCGAGGTAGGCGTGGGGTCTGCGCCAGTACGCCGCGCCGAACCCGTCCGTGCAGTCGTGCGGGACGTGGACGGGTTCCTGCTCCGCCCCGCCGAGCAGAGCGGCGAGCCGGTCGATCGGGACGGCCCGGCCGTCGTCGAACGCCGCGGCCTGCGGGAGGTATTCGCGCACGAGCCAGAACCTCTCGCGAAAGATCTCCTGGTCCCAGGTCAGGATGACGATGCGGCGGCGCGCGACCCGGCGGAGTTCGGCGATGCCTGCCACGAGGTCGGTCCAGTGGTGGACGGTCAGCAGTGCCATGACGGCGTCGGCGGCGTCGTCGCGCAGCGGAAGGCGTTCGGCGACCGCGCACACGGCGGGCGCGGAGCCGCGCGGGCGCTGGTCGATCATGATCTGGCTGGGCTCGACGGCGAGGACCGTCTGCCGGGGCTCGTAGGAACCGGTACCCGCCCCTACGTTGACGACTGTCGCGGCGTCCCCGAGCGCGGCGTGCACCTGCGCGGCTATGCGCGGATCCGGCTGCCGGGTCCGGCCGTACGTCGCGCCGAGCGTGTCATAGATGGCCATGCTTCCCAGTATCACGAAGGAGCCGCCCCCAGCGGACCCGCTCCGCGCGCCGGCTTCGGCATCACCGTTCGGCACGGATGACCGGACGGGAAAAGGCCCCGTCCCGTTCAGTACGGGACAGGGCCTTCATGGAGCGCCGGGCAGGCCTTGCACCTGCATTTCCCCGCAGGAAGCGGGGCGTCTTTCCTTGGACCACCAACGCAGCACCGCCCGGAGCGCTTGCTCCGACCAGCTCAAGATCAATAGTACCAGACGATCACACCGGTCGCGGTGACGAGACGGGTGACGAGACGTTCGGGCTCGGACCCGCGGAGGATCCGGGAGCCCTCCGGGACGCGCGAGGAGCACGACGGCCGGTTCCAGGCGCGGGTACGTCGCTTCACCGGGCCCTCAGCCGGCGGCCGCCGGGCGGTCTCCGGCGCCGTACAGGCGACCGTGGGCGCCGTGCACCGCGGTGCGCCCGGCTTCCAGCGCGGCTTCGAGGAGGTCCCCCTCCCGCGCCAGGCGGCCGACGGTCGGCGAGTCCGGGGCGGGGCGGATCGAGACGATCGCCGCGTGGTCGGCCAGGCGGGCGTCGTCCTCGGCCAGGCGCGTCTCACGGTCGAGGAACACCTGGCGCAGGGCCGCGGGTTCACGCCGCAGCACCGTCTTCGCGATGAGCGGGGCGGAGCGCGACGGCCGCGCGACGTCGGTCGTGCGACGCGACCGCAGCACCATGACGTGGGTCGCGCCCTGGGCCAGCGCGGTTCGGTAGGGCACCGATTCGGAGACCCCCGCGTCGTAGAACCGGCGCCCGCGCAGCGTCACCGGCCGGCCCGCCAGGAACGGCAGGGAGGCGCTCGCCCGCAGTGCGAGGCGCAGCTCCGCGGCATCACCCACGAAGGGCCGCAGGTCGGTGGATTCCCCGGTCTCGGCATCGGTCGCCAGGGGGTGGTACTCGATGTCGCTGGCGAGGATCGAGGCGAAGTCCATCGGCGCGCAGTCCTGGTCGCCGTAGCGGTAGAGGACCTCGTAGAAGGCGTGCAGGTCCACGAGCGGCTTGCCGCGCAGGGGGTTCGAGCGCCGGATCAGCGTCCTGGCGTACTTGGGAACCGCCCAGAAGCGCAGCGACTGCGGGCTCGTGCTCAGCAGCCACGCGCCGGAGGCGGCGCCGGCGGAGGCGCCGTAGACGGCGTCGAAGCTGTCGGTCAGCCCGAGTTCGTGGAGGGCGAGAGCCATCCCGCCGGCGATGATGCCGCGCATCCCGCCGCCCTCGATGGCCAGGGCGACGCGGTGTCCGTCGGCTCGCGCGCCGGGGCGACTGCCGGTCCGCGCGCGCTCGGTGAGCACGTGCCAGACCGGGTGCGGTTCCTCGGGCCCGGGTGTGGCGGCGGAGGGCGTGGCGGTCGTCGTCATCGTGGTCAGGGCTCCAGGGACTGCTCGGGGGTGGTGTGTGCACGCGGTGCTCGGGGACGGCCGGGCACGAGCCCACCCGCGCCCCCGGGATCGCGGCCGACTGCTGCCGACCGGCCGGCGGTCGGCCGCGTGGACGGTGACGGTCCGGGCCGCGCGCCGCGGGCCGCGACAGCACCACCCGCCCGGGACATCACTTTAGCAGTCAATAGCCGCTCACTAGCCGATGGCTAGTGAATCGTGTGCCGCATCGGAGCGGAAGACCGGACGGGCACGGCGAGCGCCCCGCAAGGGCCCTGGCGGGGCAGCCGTCGGCCTCGGCGGGAACACCGTCCATCACCGGCCGTGAAGGCCGGTGACTCACGCCTCGACGGACTCCGCGGCCCCCGGCGCGGCCAGAAGACCGCGGACGGTCAGCAGCAGGGTGGCCCGCAGGTCGTCGTCCGAGAGGTCGGACAGCTCGCCGAGGCCCTCCAGCATCCACACGCACATCACGTAGGCCATGCGTTCCGCCGGCGTGGGCGAGCTGCCGAACAGCACCCGCAGAATGCGCCGCCTGCGCCGGTCGTTCTCGGCGTAGACGCTGGCGGCCCGGATCTCGGGGTCGTGCAGGAGCATGGTTCCGAGTTCGCGGTGCCGTACCAGGAAATCGACCCAGCCGACCGCGTACGCCTCCAGCCTCTCCTGGCGCGACGGCATGCCCGCCAACTCGTCCAGGAGCACCGTCATTTCCTCGACGGTCGGATCGAGCGACGCCTGGAGGATCTGCGCCTTGGTCCGGAAGTGGTAGTAGACCGCGGCCTTGGTGAGGCCCATCTCGTCGGCGATCGCCTGCAACGAGGTCGCTTGGTAGCCACGGCCGGCGAAGAGCCGCTGGGCCGTCTCGACGATCTGCCGTCTCGTCGCCGCGGCCTGGGCGGATCGGCTGACGACCGGGACGCCCGGCTCTCGCTCGCTGGGCACGCTCGCTCGCTCCCGCTCGGGTCTCGCCTTGATGGGCTGCTGGTGACAAGGGACTGAACGCCCACTTTACCCGCGCGGTCCGTCGGCCGGCGAACGGCGGGCCGGTCGCCCGGTTCCCGCGCGGGCGGGCCCGGGCACACCTCAGACCTGGGCCGCCGGCTCGAGCGCCTCGACGGCCGCCGCCGCCGCGGCGGAGTCCCGGCCGTAGAAGATGTCGATGTCGACCTCCTCGCCGCCCATGGTCAGGGTGTCCCAGGCACCGCTGAGCACCAGCATGCGGAGCGTGCTGCTCTCCAGGGTCCCGAGCCGTTCGAGGATCGCCTCGTCGTCCGGCAGGCCGGTCATGCGCTTCGCCAGGCGGGAGCGGATCCCGCGCAGCCGCTCCAGCAGCGTCGCGGTGTCGGCCTCGCGGTCCGGTTCCTCGGCGATCCCGTCGATGCCGTGCGCGATGATGTCCTTGATGGCCCAGGTGTCGCCCTTGTCGTCGGTGGTCACCATCGCCTTCCAGGCACGGCTCTTGTGGCGGTACTGGAGCATCGACATGGCGGCCTCGTGGCGCAGGAAGTCCGCGTCCCGGAAGGGCTTGCCGTTCCACGCCCCGTTGAGGGACCGCGCGAGTGAGATCGCCGACGCCAGACCGCTGTTGAGCCCCCGGCCCGGCCAGAAGTGGATGGCGTTGGCCGCGTCGCCCAGCAGGAATCCGTACGTGCCCGGGGAGTTCGCCGTAGGTGGCAGCAACTCGGCGGTGAAGCGCGGACGTTGCACCATGTCGAGGCGGAACGAGGTGACCGCGCTCAGTTCCCCCGGCTCGACGCCGAACAGGCGCAGTCCTTCGCCCACCCGCTTCCACAGGGCCGAGCCCCTGATGAGGGCGGGCAGGAACAGGGTGCTGTGCGTGGAGCACCGGAAGTCGCCGTGCTCGTCGCGTCCCATCAGACAGGGTCGGGAGGCGATGCACTCCTCGAAGACACGACGGACCGGATCGATGCCGACGACCTCCGCGGCCTCCGCCTCCGTGAGGCGCATGTTGAGGAAGCCCTCGCCACGCAGGGAGTTCAGCAGGAAGCGGTTCTGTCCGACGGTCAGCAGGACGGCCATGGGGTCGGCCAGAACCGATTTCACGCGCAGCCCGAGCACCACGTCCTGCAGATGACGGCCGTTCAGCGAGTAGATCGACTCGTCCGCCTTGCCGAACTTGGCGGCGAAGTGCTCGCGCGTGTGCGACCGCCCGCCGTCGCAGATGGCGAGCACGTGCTGGCCGGCCAGCGCGTCCTGCTGCTCCTCGACGCTGAACCGGGCGGGGACGAGCCGGATCCGGCCCCGCTTCTCGTTCGCCACCTCCAGGAGCCGGTCCTCGATGTAGGCGATGCGCATGTTGCGCGGGTGGTGATCGCCGATGGAGTCGGGACCCGAAGGCCACATCTCGGTGTAGCTGTCCGGGTCGAAGAGCCGGGCCTGCACCTCCTCGGGCAGGCTGAGGTACTGGCGGCTCTGTATGGTCACCACCTGCTGGCGCCGCACGTTGCCCTGGCTCTCGTCCTTCCAGACGATCTTGCGGCCCTGCTTCCGCCAACGGCCGTCGTAGACGGTGATGTTCACCTGGGCGCCGAGGAAGTGTTCCAGCAGCAGGGCGAGCGACAGGCCGACGGGTCCTCCGCCCGCGACGGTGACCCGCAGCACCGGCCCCCGTTCGATCTCGTCGTCGTCCAGGGTCAGGGACCGCGGCAAGGAGAGCGCCATGATCGTCTCCATGGCGTCCGCGACCTCGAAGCGGAACTCCTGGTCACCGATGGTGATGTCGTCCCCGGGCTTCAGGAGCCGGGAGTCGATCTCCTCGCCGTTCACCAGCGTGCCGTTGCTGCTGCCGCAGTCATGCAGCACATAGCCCTGGGTGTCGTCCAGGACGATCTCCGCGTGGAAGCGGGAGACGCTCAGGCTGGAGACCACGACGGTGTTCTCGGGGTTGCGTCCGAACGTGACCCGGGTGCCGATCACCGGTATCCGCTCTCCGGCCAGCAGTCCTTCGCGTCCAACAAGCACCGGCGCCACTGGATTTCCTCCCCAGGTTGACAACATCGCTGCTGTCGCGGCGCCACCGGCACGCCCCTCCGCGCGGGCATGGCCGGGCAGGGTGCGACAGGTAGGGCGGGGCGACACTCGCTCGACGTACGGGAACGGCGGACTGTTCGGTCTGACAACGGCGTAGAGTCGCTTGATCGGTACGGATGGTCCATCATGCCCGATTCCGCAGTCTTTCGGGAGAGGCCGTCCGGCGTCGGCGGAACGGACCGCGCCGAGGCCGGCGCGACCGCGCCGCGCCCCGCGCTCCACGGCTTCCGGGCGCCGCCCGCGTGCAGGGGATCCGTTCGCCCCCGGTGCGCCGATGTCTTCCCCCGACGTCCCGTCGGGAGGCGAACTCGATGCCGGGGAAGGGGAGTTCGGGTCCGCCGAGGAACCCGGCGGGTTCACCGCGCGATCGGACGGGACCGGGTGCCGCCCCGGAAGGCGGACATCAGGCGATGAGGAAGTCCGCCCGTCCCTTCTTGACACCGCCGATGAACTCGGCGACGACCGACGAGGCGCAGATGAGGGCGGGGCCGTCCGGGTCCGTCGCCTGCCTGACCGCCACGACGCCGCCGCCGAGTTCCTTGATCTCGACGCAACCGCTGTCGCTGCCGGAGCCCCAGGGCCTGCTCCACCCCTGGGCTCCCAGCTCTTCGGCGGCGTTCACGGCGTGGTTCATCGTTCTGTCTCCTTGCGGACGTCCACCGCGGAGCAGTCTGCCACGGCCCTCCCCCTCACGGACAGGTTTGGTGATCCTCACGGCGCGCACCGGCCCCGGTCACCGCCACCACTCGGCGGCGAGAGCCTCCACCTGCGCCGGGGTGGAGACGGAACGGACCGGGATCCCTTCCGGCAGGGTCCTCCGGGCGAGGTTGGCCAGTACGGAGCCGGGACCTGCCTCGACGACGCGGAGGCGCCCGCGCGCCATGGCCGTGAGGGTACGCATGGAGCCAGCCCAGCGCACGGGCATGACGAGCTGACGGAGCATCAACGCCCGCCATCGTTCCTGGTCGTGGAGGTGGGCGCGGGCGTCGACGTTCGCGATCACCGGGCAGCGCGCCGGGTGGAGCGGGGTGCGGTCGACGGCCGCGGCCAGGCGCGGGGCGGCCGGAGCCATCAGGGGGGTGTGGAACGCTCCGCCGACCGGGATGCGCAGCGCGCGTGCGCCGTCGCGCTCGGCCTCGTCGGTCAGCGCCGCGACCGCTTCGACGGTGCCGGAGACCACGACCTGTTCGGCGCCGTTGATGTTGGCGACCCACACCTGGGCCCGGCGTTCGGCACGCATCCGGGCGGCGAGCCTCTGGGCCCTGGGCACGATGCCGGTGCCGACGAGCACCGTCATGGTGCCGGGTGCGAGCCGGTCGGCCTCTTCCATGGCGGCCCCGCGCTCGGCGACGAGCCGGACACCGTCCTCCGCGTCGAGCACCCCGGCGGCGGTCAGGGCGGCGTACTCGCCGAGGCTGTGCCCGGCGCACACCGCGGGCCGCAGATCGCCCACCACCGTGCGCAGCGCGTCGAGCACCACCATCTCCATGGTGAAGGTGGCCAGTTGAGCGGCATCGGCGCGGGCCAGCCGCTCGGCTCCGGCATCCAGCAGCAGCTGGCCGAGATCCCGCCCGGAGACCTCGGAGAGGCGTGTGACGACCTTCCAGTGCGGAGTGTCGCGCCAGGGTTCGCCCATGCCGGGTCGCTGGGCTCCCTGGCCGGGGAAGAGCAGGCCGACGCCGAACGGCACGGCCTCGGTACGGGGAGCCGTCCGCGGGGACGACTCCTGTGACATCGGTGCGGACACCTTCTGAAGTCCCTTCCCGGTGCGGATGCCCCGGACTTCCGGAACCGGGGGCGTACCGGTTCCGGAAGTCCGGTCGGTGCGGGGCACGTTCGGGCCCCGGGTCAGCGGACCCGTGCCGCCGGTCCCGCCCCGGGGACCCGCGGCACGTGGACGTTCAGGACGTCGCTCAGGTAGGCGGGCAGGGAAGCCCGTACTCCGGCGAACGGCTCGTGTCCGCCGGGATAGCGCTGCCATGTCACCGGATGCCCCCAGTCGGTGAGCAGATCTCTCAGCACGGCGCCGCTGCGTTCGGGGACGACCCAGTCCCGTGCCCCGTGGCCGATCCACACCGGCAGGCCGCTGCCGGCCGGCGACGGTCCGCCCGCCGGGAGCAGTGCGGGCAGGTCGGGGGGCATGAAGGGCGCGTAGAGCGCCACGCCCGCCAGCCGCCGCGCGTAGGTGAGGGCCGTGGTCAGGGCGACCGTGGCGCCCTGGGAGAAGCCCGCCAGCACGATCCGTCCCGCGCCGATCCGGTCGGCCTCCGCGTCCAGCAGTGCCGAGAGCGGCCGGTGCACCGCCAGCAGGCCCTCGACGTCGATCCGGTCGATCGCGAGGAGGTTCTGCGGGAACCAGCACGGCACCGCCAGACCGCTCAGCAGGCTCGGAGCCTCGACGGGGGCGCGCGGGAACACCCCGCGCACTCCCGCCTCGGCGAGCCGGAACCGCTGGGTCACGGCCATCAGGTCGCCCGGCGCCTGGCCGATGCCGTGCAGCCACACGACGGTGCCGCGGTGCGGTCGGGTCGGGTCGGCCGTCTCGTACTGCAGCCGGTCCATCGTGCTCATGCCGGCCGGGGTGCCGGCCGTGGCGTGGCCGGACGGCGGAAGAGCATCGAGGCGTACTGGCCGCCGAAGCCGAAGGAATTCTTCAGCACGGTCCCGACCGGTCGCCGGACCGGGGTGAGGGAGGTGCGCACGGCGCAGGCCGGGTCGGGCTCGGTGGTGGTCGTGACGGGCGGGATGACCCCCCGGCACATCGTGAGGGCCGCCACCGCCGTCTCCACGACGCCGGAGGCCGCGGAGCCGTGCCCGGTCAGCGACTTGACGGCGCTGACGTCGAGGTCGGCCATCCGTTCGCCGAAGACCTGGTGCAGTGCGCGGGCCTCGGTGACGTCGTTGAGGCGGGTCGAGGTGCCGTGGGCGTTGACGGTGTCGACGTCGTCCGGGTGCGCGCCGGCCTGTTCGAGGGCGGTCCGCATGACCCGTTCGATCATGTCCACGCTGGGAGCGGTCATGTGGCGGGTGTCCACCGCGAGCCCCCAGCCGCCGATGACGGCGTACGGCTGTGTCATCCCGCGCCGGGCGGCGTGCTCCGCCGTCTCCAGGACGAGCGCGCCCGCCGACTCGTTGATGACCATGCCGGTGCGCCGCCTGTCGAACGGCATGGACGCCTGGGCGGGGTCGCCCTTCCAGCGCGAGAGCGCCATGAGCTGGCCGTACTGGGAGAGTACGTACGGTGTGTTGCGCGAGACGGACGCCGACACCACCGCGTACCGGGCGCGTCCCGAGCGCAGCAGCCGGGCGGCTTCCGCGATGGCGCGCAGCCCTCCGGAGCAGGTGGCCTCCAGCCGTACGGGGACGACGGCCGTCCCGAGGCGGTCGGCGATCTCGGTCGGGTAGGCCGACAGGTCCCGTGTCTCGGGCGGGAGGTGCCTGCCCCGCAGGTGTTCGAGGACGGCCGAGGGTTCGTTGCCGATCCTGTCGTAGCGTTCGGCGAGGTCTTCCATGTGGGTGACGTAGTCCTGCGGGAACGAGCCGGTGGGGCCCGGCCACACGCGCGCGTAGACCAGGGCGGCGGGCCCGTCCTCCGCGGGCAGTTCGCCGAGGCGGGCGTCGGCGAGGGCCTGGTCCACCGAGGCGAGCATGAGGGAGTCGCCCCAGGACCTGTCGGGTGCGCCGTAGTCGGCGGCGACCTTCGCCTTGACGTCCTCCGGGATCAGTCCGGCCGTCCACCCACAGGGCAGTCCGGTGGTGTCCATCCGTTCCTCCAGGACGATTCCGGAGCGGCCTTCGAGGTTGGCCGACCAGAACGTCTCGACGTCCCCGCCGATGGGGGTGATCACCCCCATGCCGGTGATGACGATGTCGTCGCTCATGTCCGTGCCTTCCCGTCGTCGGCCGGGTCGCCGTGCGTCGATGCGATGACGAGGGCTCCCGCCGCCGTCGAGTGCTGCCCCTGGTTGAACGCCGTGACCAGCGCGGTCGGCGCCGGCCCCAGGGGGCGGGTCTCCCCCATGACCGGATCCAGGCCGCCGAGTCCGGGGTCGGGGCGGCGCAGCAGGCCCACGGGAGGAAGTCCTCCCCGTGCGAAGCTCTCGACGGCCAGGGCGGTGTCGATGAGCGCCGAGCATTCGAAGGCGTTGCCGATGGTGCCCTTCGAGCCGGTGACGGGCAGGCCGCCCGCGCGGGGCAGCACCGCCCGCGTCTCCACGCGGTCGAGGCGGACCGAGCCCGCGCCGTGCGCCCACCAGGCGGTGGGGGTGGTGCCGGCGTCGGCGAGCACGGTGTCGACGACGAGTCCGGCCGAGGCCGTGACGTCGGCGGCGGCCAGCACCTCGCAGCCTGCGAGCCGGGCGCGGGCCGTGCCGCGCGCGATGTCGGCACGCTCCAGCAGGACGGCGGCGGCACCCTGTCCCAACAGGGTCCCCGACCTGTCGGCGTCGAAGGGTCCGGCGCCGGCGGTGGCACGTGTGCCGAGGGGTTCGTCCTGGTCGAAGGCGGCCATCGCGGTGGTCGTCAGCGGCGGTGCGACGCCCACGACGAGCATCCGGTCGAGTTCTCCGCTCTCCAGCAGCCGTACGGCCAGGGCGAGCGCGCCCGTGCCGCCGGCCGCCGCCTCGCCGTAGGCCGCGACGTTGGAGCCCCGGAATCCGCTGGCCATGGAGACGAACTGGCCCAGCTGGGAGGGGATTCCGCGGATGTAGGAGTAGTCGGGAACCTCGTCGTGGAGGAACTTGGCGAGGGGCCGCCGGTCGCCCCGGAAGCGGGAGGCCAGTTGCGGGATGACGTCGCTCAGCTCGTCGCTGCTGCTGCCCACGGCCATCACGGTCCCACCGCGCACGTCCTCCGTGTCACCGGTGATCCCGGCCTGCTCCAGGGCCTGGCGCGCGACGGCGACGGCCCAGCGGGCCGACTGGTTGGCGTACTTGCCGGCGTTGGCCCAGTCACGGCCGGCGGGCCAGGTGATCTCCGTGGTGTCGACGGAGGCCGAGGGCCACGGCAGTGCCGGGGCGGGTCCGTCGTGGCCGCCGGTGTCGAAGAACGTCTTGCCCGCCGCCATGGCCTCCCACAGCCGGGCCGCGCCGATGCCGGCCGGGGAGATCACCCCGAGGCCGGTGACCACGACGTCGGGACGGTCCTGCCGTCCGGCGCGTTCACTCGGCACGCCGGCCTCCGCCGCTGATGCCGCCCCACAGCCGGTATCCGCCGTCGACCGTGATGGTCTGTCCGGCGATCCAGGAGGCCTCCTCCAGGCAGAGCAGGGCGACGACGTCGGCGCTGTTCTCCGGCGTCGTCATGCGGTCGCCGGGCCACGGGGAGACGGACAGCTCCTTGGTGACGCCGTGGGCGAAGTCGGGGCGGACCTTGAAGACCCCGGTCTGCACGAGTCCGGGACGTACGCAGTTGGCGACGATGCCGTAGGGCGCCAGCTCGTAGGAGAGGTAGTCGGTCAGCGCCTCGAGCCCCGCCTTGGCCGCGGCGAAGAGTCCGGCGCGCGGGATGATGCGCGTGGTCGTGGAGTTGGTGATGGTGATGAAGCGGGCTCCCTCGCGCTCACGCATCAGCGGGAGCGCGTGCTTGGCGAGCAGCCAGGTGGCCCGGGAGTTGGTGTCCTGTACGAACTGCCAGTCGCCGAGGGAGGCTTCCGCGAGCCTGGCGAACTTGGTGGCGGCCGCGTTCTGGACGAGGATGTGGAGGTCGTGGTGGATCTCGCCGATCTCGGCGATCAGGTTCTCGATCTCCGCGGGCTCGCTCAGATCGGCGCGGTGCAGGGTCACTTCCGTACCCTGCTCGCCGAGTTCCTCGGCGAGTTCCTTGGCCGGGCCCTCCCGGTCGACGTAGTTGACAGCCAGGGTCGCTCCCCAGGCCGCGAGTTTGCGGGTGATGCCCGCGCCGATGCCGCGCGAGCCGCCGGTCACCAGGGCCACCCGCCCCTTGAGGGGCTGGTACTGACTGTCCATCACTGAACCCTTCCTGTCGCTGCGGTCCGCTGCGCGGCGTGCCGCAGCAGTACGACGCTCATGCGTCCGATGGCGTACGTCCGGTCGTTCTCGTCGAACACCCGGCGGGTGGTCTCCACCAGGCCGATCCGGTCGTCGATCTCCTCCGCCCGGTCGGTGGCGGTGGTGAACCAGAACGGGGTGTCGGGGTACAGCGGCCTGACGAAGTCCCAGCTCAGCCGTCGCATGCCGACGATGGCGGCCGGGGAGCCGTGCTGGACCACCCAGCCCGAGGTGATGGAGTGGATGAACCCTCCGGGCACGATGCGCCGTCGGCGGTCCGTGCCCTGGGCGAAGTCGTCGCTGTCGTGCACCGGGTGCTTCTCCCCCATCAGGTCGAGGAGTCGGTCGAGAAGCTCACTGCTGAAAACCACGGGTCCGAACCGGCGCACCGGTGCGTGCGCCAGGTCCTCCCAGTACTTCACGTCCCCCACGGCTGTTCCTCCGTCCGCCCCTGGTTCACCGGGACCGCCGGCCCGGGCTGCGCATGATCATGCGACCGCCGTCCACGGTGAACGTCTGGCCCTGGATGTAGTCCGCCTCGTCGCGGGTGAGGAAGGCGACGAGTCCGCTGATGTCCTCGGGCAGACCCCAGCGGGTGCCGTCGCCGTCCGAGCCGAGCCGGTCGGCGACGGCCTCGGTCATCTCGGTGCGGACCTTGCCGGGTGCCACGCAGTTGACCCGGATGCCCTTGCGTCCGACCTCCACGGCCAGGGCGCGGGTGAGGGCTTCCAGGCCGCCCTTGGACGCCGCGTAGGCGCTCTGTCCCGGTCCCGGGGTACGCGCCGAGTTGGAGGAGATGTTGACGATGCGGCCCCAGCCCTGGTCCAGCATCGTCGGCAGGACCGCCCTGCTGGTGAGGAAGGGGCCGGTGAGATTGGTCCGCAGGACGTTCTCCCAGCGGTCGGTCCGGGTGACCGCGAGGAGCTGGTCGTCGATCACCGCGGCGTTGTTGACCAGGACGTGCAGGGCGCCCTCCTGTGCGGTCACCCTCTCGACCAGGTTCTCGACCTCGGTCTCGTCGCCGACGTCCGCCCGGTGCAGGACCGCGCGGCCTCCGGCGGCCTCGATCTCCTTCACCACGGCCCGTCCGGCGTCCACGGCGCTGCGGCAGACGAGGTGCACGGTGAGTCCGTCGGCGGCGAGACGGTACGAGACCGCGGCGCCGATCCCCCGTGAACCACCCGTGACGAGAGCGACGCGGGCGGCCGCGGCCGGCTCAGGCACGACTGCCGGCGGCCACGACGGCCACGATCGAGGCGATGCTGCGGTGGTGCTGGTCGGCTTCGGCGTTCCACTGGTCGAGGTCGAACTCGATGCCGAAGCGCCGGTTGATGCGGCGGGCGAGCTGCAGCAGGTCCAGCGAGTCGAGACCCAGGTCCTCGACCACGGAGTGTCCGGGCTCGACGGTCTGGTCCGCTGTACCCGGCTTGACCTCCTTGAGCAGCTCGATGATTTCGGCCAGGGCGGTGTTGGAAACGGTGGTCATTGCGTTCCTCCGCGGATTCGACAGGATCAGGCCGGGCCGGCGCCTCCGGCCGGGCAAATCCATGTCAGCAGAGCGACGAATGAGCCAGCAAGGCCGTTATGCAGCAGGACTCAGGACACTCACTGGGGCGCTCGGGCGGAGTTCACGCAAAACCCCATGTGGACGCACGGATCTCATCACTCCACTTCTCGGACAAAATGAACCAAACATCTACCGAAAGAAAAGGGATCCCCATGCAGAGTAAAGTAGGGTAAAGCCGTCTTGACTCTTCGTCGAAGCCATCCATAGCGTCGATCTATGTGAGCCCAAGTAAAGACCAAAACGGGCCCTCCTAGCGGTGCGCAATACGCGGGTCCCGGCATCGACCGAATCAGTGGGCGTCGTCGATCGACATACCATCGGACGCGTCGCGCATCCGAAAGTCTCGACATCCAGGGGGCAGTGGTGGGGCGGAGCCGAACATCGATACCGCGATCCGCGCCGTGCTACGAACTGGCTCAATGGCTGCGCTCGCTGCGCCAGCGGTCCGGGCTCACCTACCGGCAGATGGCGGAGCTGACCGAGGGACTGCGCATCGCGGATCCCGCTTGTTCCGCCGTCACCCTGTCCCGGGCCGACCGCGGCACCTTCCTGCCCCGGCGCCATGTCGTGGAGGCGTACGCGCAGGTCTGCGGCGCCACGCGGCGCGAGGCCCGACTGCGCTGGGAGCAGGCGGCACGGCAGTCCGGCCACACTCCCGACGGCCGCGAGGTCGCGTCCGCGCCACGCGCCGAACGCAAACTGGAGCTCGTCTACCACCCGGCCCACCTCCTCGAGGCGATGCACCAGGCGCGGCTCGCCGCCGGCCAGCCGTCCCTGCGCGAAATGGAGAAGAAGGCCCGCGACCTCGGCGCCGGACCGTTGCCGCGCAGCACGGTCGCCGACATTCTGGCCGGTTCTCGTATGCCGTCCGAGGAACTGCTCGTCGCCTATGTCCGGGCATGCGGGCAGAACGGGCGCCGGATTGCGCTCTGGCGCACCGCATGGGCTCGCGCGTTCAGCACCTATGCCGCGTGACGGACGTGCCATGAATCGACTTGCGGGAGCATTTCAGCAATGCGAAAACCATGAACACATCAACGCGATGGAAGCGTTTCCCGGCAGGGCGCATTTCGTACACTGATGATTTTCTCACGTTCTGTCGCCGCAGCCGGTGCGGCGCCGGCGGATTCTCGCCGTGGGCGGTGCCGGAAAATCCGCGAACACCGACATGAGATCAATGACGGATTTCCGGTGTCGTGGCGATGAACCAGCCGGTCGGGGAGAGCGAGACGACACCCGTGGCGGAATCGACGGAGGAGTCGCCCGCGACCGGCGTCCACGGAGCCGCCGGAATGCCGGCGGTGGCCGGGGCGGGGCCGAAGTTGAGCGCGACCGCGACGGTGGAGTCGGAGTCGGGCGCGGTCAGGGTGTAGCCGAGGACGGCGCCGTCGAGCGTGTGGATCCGGGTCCGGGCACGTACCAGCCAGGGGTGGCGGCGGCGCGCGCCCACCAGGGTCTGGTGCAGCCGCTGCACGGCCAGCCCTTCGGCACCGAGCCCCGACGGGGAGCGGGGGAACGCGGGACGGATGGCGTCGTCCCCGCCGGCGCGGTCCTCCTTGACGCCCTTCCGGGCGCGCTCGTCCCCCGCGTAGATCGACGGCGTCCCCCCGACGGTGAACAGCACGGCGAGCGCGTGTGCCAGGTGACGGGGTTCCTCCAGCCGGCTGGCGAGCCGGGTGACGTCGTGGTTGCCGACGAACGTCTGCGGTGCGAAGGTGTCGATCATGGCGTTGTGCCGTTCGAGCGCCCAGGCCAGCTCGTGCGGATTGCGGTCGTTGAGCGAGCTCCAGATCGCCTTCCACAGCTCGTACTGCGTCACGGTGTCCAGTCCGCCCTCGGCCACGTACGCCGCGTAGTCGCCGTGGATCACCTCGCCGCTGAACCACACACCGGGGTGACGCGCCCTGACCCGGTCCGTGACGGTCCGCCAGAAGGACCGGGGAACCGCGTAGGCCGCGTCCAGCCGCCAGCCGTCGACACCCCGGTCGAGCCAGTGGCCGAGGACCTCGGCGACATGGTCGGCGACCGCGGGGGACGCGTGGTTCAGGGCGACGAGATGACGGTGCCCCTCGAAGGTCCGGAAGTCGTCGCCCTCGGGGACGAACCAGTCCGCGTACGGGGAGGCGGTGCCGCGCCGCGCCACGTCGGCGAAGGGGGCGAAGGACCTGCCGACGTGGTTGAAGACCCCGTCGAGCAGCACCCGGACCCCGCGCGATGCGGCACGGTCGATCAGTTCGACCAGGTCGGTCTCGGTGCCCAGGCGGGGATCGACGCGGAAGTGGTCGGTCGTGTCGTAGCCGTGGGTCTCGGCGGCGAAGACCGGGCCCAGGGCGAGGCCGTTGCAGCCGAGCCCGACCAGGTGGTCCAGCCAGTCCGCCAGGACCGGCAGCCTGTGCCGCACGGGCGCGCCCGCGGGCAGCGCGTCCGGCTCCGCCCCGAGGAAACTCAAGGGGTGGACGTGCCACCAGATGGCGTGGTCGGGCCAGGACACGGGAGCCTCCGTCAATGGGGTCGGGTCGTGGAGCCGGGCACGGTGACCGGGGAGTCGGCGAGGCCGTTCATCAGACGGGCGGCGAGCAGGAGGACCTGCCGCTCCGTCTCGGTGAGGCCGACGAGGGCGATGTCGAGCCAGGCGTCGCGCTGCGCCATGTCACGGGCGAGGGCCTCGCGGCCCGCCTCGGTCAGCTGCACCACGCGCTGCCGTCCGTCCTGGGCGTCGCGCGTCCGGCTGATCAGGCCTTCCTGTTCGAGGTCGGCGAAGACCCGGGTCAGGGACTGCGGCTGCTGATGATCGGCGGCGGCCAGCGCGCCGGCGGACATCGGGCCGTTGCGGCGCAGATGGCCGAGGACGCTGCTCTTGTTGAGGCTGAGCCCGTCCGCGGGACGCTCCGCGCTCAGCCTGCGCGCGAGCCGGATGACGCCCTGCCGGATCTCGGCGGAGGCCCGGCCGTCCCGTCGCTCGGACCCGGATCGTCCCGCGTCCTCGTGTTCTGTTCGCTCTCCCATCACATTGCTAAGGTATCACTTACGATACCCGCCGGAGGGTGAGTCTCCAGATGGCTCATTTATGGCCCATTCCAGCAGTTTCCTTGGCGGTGGTTCTACGTGTTGCGTAGTTTTCTCAGGTCGGCACATCGTGCGCTGCACTTCGATCCGCGAGGGACGCACCTGCGGACGACGGCCGTGTCCATGGCCACGGTGCTGGGCACGTACGGCTTGGCGCTGCTCGTGGAGCACGAGGCGGGGCTGCGCGTGGACAGCGTGGTGCAGGCGGTGGTGATCGCCTCGGCGCTCGGCCGGGTGCAACGCCTCTTCGACCGGACCGACCGGCTGCTGGCCTGTGCCGTGCTGCCGTGCGCGGCGGCGGCGGGCACCGAGCTGAGCACCTTGATCCAGCAGCACCCCGACGCGGGGGACGCGGCGTTCGTCGTGGGGGTCGCGGGGGCGATCTGGGTACGCCGGTTCGGCGCCCGCGCCACCCGGGCGGGCACGCTCGTCGTCCTGCCCCTGATAGCGGTCCTGGTGGTGCCGGCCGGGGCGGTGCCGGCCGGCGGGCACGGACACACCGCCTGGGCGGCCGTGACGGCGCTGGCGGCGGTCGTCTGGGGAACCGTGGTGACGTGGACGGCCCAGCGCACCGGTCTCGTACCGCGACCGCCCTCCGCGAAGGTGACCACGGTGCCCCGCGCCCCGCGCCGCCGGCCGGCCGCGAGCACCCGGATGGCCCTGCAGATGGCGGCGGCGCTCACCGCCGCGTTCGCGATCGGCCGGAATCTGTGGCCGGACCACTGGGCGTGGGTGGTCCTCACGGCGTTCCTGGTGTGCAGCGGCGCGCGCAGCCGCGGCGACGTCCTGGTCAAAGGGGCCTGGCGCACGCTCGGCGCCGCGGCCGGCACGGTGGTGGCGACGGCCGTCTCCGGGCAGTTCGGACCGCGGTCGGACACCGCGGTCGTCGTCATCTTCGCCGTGCTCGCCGTGGCCACATGGCTGCGTGAACTCAGCTACGCGTACTGGGCGGGCTGCGTCACCGCCGTGCTCTCGCTGCTCTACGACTGGTTCGGGCAGAGCCCCGGGGATCTGCTGCACACCCGGCTGGCCGGGATCGCGGTCGGCGCGGTCCTCGGCGTGGCGGCCTCCTGGCTCCTGCTGCCCGTCCGCACCGAGGCGGTGGTACGGGCCCGTACCGCGGCGGCGCTGTCGGGTCTGGGCGAGCTGATGGAGGCCGACTGGCGCGACGGTCCGGCCGTCCGCACGGCGCGGGCCCGGTTCGCCTACCGTGTCCAGCAGTTGGCGACCGTGACGGCTCCGGTGCGGGTCCTGGCCGCCGTGCCGGCCCCCCGGGCCGTGTCCGCCCGCTGGCGTCCGGACCCCTTCACGCTCCGGTCCGTGGCGGCGCTGCGGCACTGCGCCGATCCCGTGGACGACCTGACCGACGCGGCGGGTTCGGCGCCGGAGACCCTGAGCGCCGACGCCGCGGTGGCGCGACGGCGCGCTCAGGTCGCGGCCCACGCACTGGCCGTACGGCGTGCGATCGGCCGGCGCCCGGCCCCGCCCGCCCCGGCGGAGACGACCCCGCGGGAGCGGTTCCGGACACTTGGGACGGTCGCCCCCACCGACCGGTCCGTTCCGGCCGCTCTCGCCGCCCTCGACGCGATCGACGCCCAACTCGACGTACTCGGCGCCCTGTTCACTCCACCGCCGCCCCTCACCGCCGACGTGTCCGCGGCAGCGGCCGGTTGACGGGAGGGCGCCCCGGCCGCGCCCGCCGCCGCGCGGGACGGCCGACGTCGTGGAAGCGGACTACCTTGGCCCGCATGGACACGACTCGATCGGGTTACCGCTATGTCGGGCCCGGCGATCTCCTGGCTCTCGTCCGGGCGGCCAAAGAGGGCGCGCGCATCCGGTCGGCGGCGGACCTCGCCCGATGGGTGTTCGCCCGCGGTGCCGAGGAACGGACCGAGCCCTTCACCTTCGTGGTGGACGCCGAAGGGGCACTGCGTCTGGCGCCGCGACGCAGCGAGCACGTGGTGTGCGCGGGCGGAGAAGCGGTGCTGAGCGCCGGCGAGGTGGGCTTGCGCGAGGAGTGCGGGCGGTGGGTGGTCGACGAGATCACCAACCTGTCGACCGGATACTGCCCGGACGTCGACTCGTGGCCGGCCGTCGCACGCGCCCTGGACCGCGCCGGCATCGGACACCCCGGTGGCTTCACCCACCCGGTGGTGTTCCGGCGCTGTGTGTCGTGCCGGCAGGTCAATGTCGTGCGCGAGGACCACTTCGTCTGCGTGTTCTGCGACGAAGCCCTGCCACCCGGCTGGAACATCGACCGGGAAGGCCGCCGGACCGGTACCGCCACCGATGACTTTCGCCGCTCCCGGTGGTCTGCCTCGTGAGGGTGGGCGGACGAAAGCGAGGACGAACGTGTTTGTCTTGGTTCCCGGGGCCGGGGGTGCGGCCTGGTACTGGCATCGTGTGGTGTCCGAGCTGCGGGCGAGGGGGCACGAGGCGGTCGCGGTCGATCTGCCCGGCCCCGACGAGTCCGCGGGCCTGCCCGAGTACACGGACTCCGTGGTCGCGGTGATCGGCGGTCGTACCGACACCGTGCTGGTCGCGCAGTCGATGGGCGGATTCACCGCGCCCATGGTCTGCGCCCGTGTTCCGGTCGGACTGCTGGTGCTCGTCAACGCGATGGTGCCGCTGCCGGGCGAGACTCCCGGCCAGTGGTGGGGCAACACCGGATCGGAGCCGGCCCGCATCGCCGCCGCCGAAGCGGGCGGATACGGCACCGGACTCGACCTGGACACCTGCTTCCTGCACGACGTCCCGGCCGAGGTCGCCGCCGCCGGGGCGGGCCATGAGCGGCCGGAGGCCGACATCGCCTTCGGTCAGCCCTGCGACATCGAGCGGTGGCCCGACACGACCACGCGGGTGCTCGCCGCGACCGGGGACCGGCTCTTCCCCGTGGACTTCCAGCGCCGGGTGGCCCGTGACCGCCTCGGGATCGACGCCGAGACCATCCCCGGCGGGCACCTCGCCGCGCTGTCGCGCCCGTCCCCTCTCGTGGACCGGCTCGTCGAGCGGCTGCCGTGAGACGTACGTCGACCTCCCACGCCCCGGCGGTACTCGGATGACCCGTCGGCACCCCCCGCGACCTGGCCGATCGGCGAAACGTATCCCCCTGGCGCGAAGCTCGTTGAAGTGGTCAGCGCGCAAACGCCCCCGACGGATGCGCGACGTGAGGGCCCGAATCCCTGCCCGGTCTCGGGCCCTCACCCCCTCCACCGCCCCGCCCGGTCAGGGCCCGTGCCGCCCGGCGGGACATGCCATGATCCCCACTCATGAAGACGCCGAACCCGTCCATGGTCCGGGCCGCCGCCCGCAACAACGCCGAGTGGTGCGCCGCGATGAGCCGGTCGCACGGTGTGGAGGGCGAGTTGGGGGAGCAGGCGTGGACCGCCCCGGCCCGTACTCCGCCGTACTACCCGGACGCGGTGACGCTGGTGCCCGGCGCGGCCCCGGACGCGCTGCTGGCCCGGATCGACACCGCCGCACCCGGCGCCTCCGTCAAGGACAGCTTCGCCGACCTCGACCTGACGCGGGCCGGCTTCCAGGTCCTGTTCGAGGCCCGGTGGATCCACCGTCCGGCGAACGAGCCCGCCGGGCCCCCGGGTCTCGCCTGGGAGGTGGCGGACGACGCGGACGCGTTGCGCGCGTGGGCGCTGGCCTGGGACGACGGGAACGGCGACGCGGATCTGTTCCGCCCCGAACTGCTCGACGACCCGGCCGCTTCCGTGCTCGCCGGGCGCTCGGGCGACGGCCGGGTGGTCGCCGGGGCGGTGGTGAGCCGCGGCGGCCAGGTGGCCGGGATCTCCAACGTCTTCGCACACGACGGCGGTCCCGACACGGTCTGGTCCGACTTGCCCGGCGTGGTTCACTCGCTGTTCCCCGCCCTGCCCCTGGTCGGCTACGAGCACGGCGACGACCTGACCGCCGCCGTGCGTCACGGCTTCGAGCCGATCGGCCCGTTGCGGATCTGGACCCACCCCGGGCGGGGCTGAACCGGGTGCGCCGGCTCAGTGCTGCGGCCGGTGGTCCGGTTCGGTACGCGCCGGGACGCACCGGCACCCGCCGCTAGGAGGCCCCGCCGGACAGCCGCTGCGCCGCCCGCTCCCCGCGTCGTTCCACGGGCTCGACCCCCCATGCCGCGCCCAGACCGGCCGGTGGCATGTCGACGTAGATCGACTCGTACGAACCCTCCGGGACGATGTACGTCTCGTGCCAGACCCCCACGCTGCCCTTGCTGCTCCGCAGCCGGCGGTTGAACGCCGCCCACGCGGGACGGTGCTCCCCGGACTGGTCGGAGGCGTAGGCGAGCAGCTTCTCGCGCGACTCCCAGTACTGCGCGACGGTGAACACGCGCGGACCGCCGCCCAGCCCCCGGTGACCCAGGAAGCCGCTGTCGCCGTTCCGCGAGAGTTCCTTGAGCATGCGCGGCATCGCCGTCAGGGCCGGCAGCCAGTGGCGGACCGCCCGCCATCGGTTGATCCGCATACCGATGAGGAAGACGACGACGTCGCCCTTGGCGGCGGCCGTGACCCGCCGCCCGGATGTCGGTGCATTACCCATGAGATTCCCTGTTCCCGTGTTGGATAGTGGCACGATCCATGCTTGGATAGTGTCACTGTCCGATGGAGGGCGCAAGAGCGATGGAGGGCGCGAGAGCATGCGACTGGCGGAGCTGAGCGAGCGCAGCGGTGCGTCCACCGCCACGATCAAGTACTACCTGCGCGAAGGACTGCTCCAGCCTGGACGTCGGATCTCCGCCACCCAGGCCGAGTACGGGGAGGAGCATCTGCGGCGGCTGCGCCTGGTGCGGGCGCTGATCCAGATCGGCGGGGTCTCGGTGGCCGACGCGCGCGAGGTGATCGCCGCCGCGGAGGACGATTCCCTGGACCACCATCTGCGGCTGGGCGCGGCGACCAGGGCGCTGCCCTGCGCCGAGAGGCCCGCCGAGGACGATCCCGCGGTGGCGATCGCCTGCCGCTCGGTGGAGGCGCTGCTGGAGCGGCTGGGCTGGTCCTGCGACCCTGGTGTGGACATGCTCAACCCCGCCCACCGGCGGCTCATCGACTCGGTCGCCGCGCTGGTCCGGCTCGGCTACCCCTGCGACACCGAGCAGTTGCTGCCGTACGGGCGGCTGGCGGCGCAACTGGCGGTCACCGACCTGGACATGGTCGAGGAGCAGCCGACCCCGGCCGGGCAGATCGAGGCGGCCGTGGCCCTCACGGTGCTGTACGAACCGGTGCTGCTGAGCCTGCGGCGCATGGCCCACGCGGAGGAGTCGGCCCGGCGGTTCTGAGACGTCCCCGCCCGGGTGCGGGCCCCGCCCGGCCGCCCCGTGGGCCGACGCGCGGGGATGCACGTGGACGCCACCGGAGACACCGCCGGGACCCGGCCGGCCCGTACGTGCGGGCCCGGTCTGCCGGGTCCCGGCGGTTTCGGTGCGGCCGTACGTCCTTCACGGCACGGCGCGGCATGGCGCGGCCCGGCCCGGGCGTCGTCCGCCCCGGTGCGCGGAGCGCGCCGACGCCGGCCGGGTCGCGGTCAGTTCAGTTTGCGGCACAGCAGGGCGGCCGGCCCCTGACTGGCGCCGAAGCGGGTCGTGAAGGCGATTCCGGCGGCGTACTCGTCATCGGCGCACTGGCCCTTGTAGTCGCCGTTCGCGAAGTCGCCCCCGGCCGCGTCGGCGGGCCGGTTGTCGGAGCGGTCGAACCACACGGTCCGCCCGGCGCCCGCCAGCGGGGTGCCGGCCGGAACGCACAGGGCCGCCGACGTCCGTCCGCCCCGGCGGCTGTAGCCGATGAGGAAGTTCCCCGCGGGACACTGCAACTTGGTGTACCCGGAGGCCCAGTCGCCGCCCGCCGGGACATGGCGCTCGTCGGTGACGACCGTCTGGGTGCCGGCGGAGGAGCGGAGGTCACCGGTGGAGACGTCGGTGCACAGCGCGCGGACACCGCTGTGACCGAGACCGATCAGCCGCTCGCCGTCGGGACAGACGGCCTTGGACGCGCCCGGGTTCCAGTCGCCGCCCGCGCGCACCCGCAGCGACTGCACGTGATCGCCGTGATCGGTGGCGAGCATGTGCCAGCCGGGAACCGCGGGAACGGATCCGGTACGGGCCGGGGCGGTCATGAGCCGGTTCCACGCGGTGCCGCGCCAGTCGGACCCGTCGAGGATCCCGTACCGGTTGCCCGAGGTGTCGTAGCGCAGCAGCGACCAGTCGTCGTGCCCCTCCCAGCCGACGAGCGGCCAGTAGGCGAAGTCGACGTCGTGGTCGGCGAAGTAGTCGGTGATGTTGCCGAACCAGGTCCGGGCGGCCGCGCCGGTCTCGCCGGCCCCGATGCCGAACTCGCTGATCCACACGGGAGCGGTGAAGTGCCGGTTCGCTTCGGAGGAGACGAAGAAGGCCTGGTCGTTCAGGACTTGGTAGAGCTGGTCGCGGGTGAGGTCCTGGTAGCGGGCGTCGTGGGTCTCGCCGATTCCGGTGGCCCCGCTGTGGTTGGGACCGGTGTATCCGTAGAAGTGCGCGGAGTACACCAGCTTGTGGGCGGCGACGAGGGTGTGGGACAGATTGCGCGCGGGAGTGAGGGTGGGGCGGCCGTGCGCGAATCCGTCGACCGGGATGCCGGTCCAGTTGATCCCCTCGATGACGATGAGGAGGTTGGAATTGGCCTCGGAGAGGATGCGGTCACCGGCGAGCTGGGCGGCCGCGTACCAGTCGTGGGCGTCGCCCAGGCCCCAGTTGGGGTCGTCCAGTACGTCACGGCGCACCTCGTTGTAGAGGTCGGCGCCCACCACCCGTGGATCACCGGCGTAACGGCGGGCCATGAAGACCCAGTCGTCCGCCCACTGCTGGGTGGACTGACTGCTGTTCCAGCGCTCGTTGCCGTCGACGCCGCAGCACCAGCGCGAGGTGTTGGTGTGGTTGTTGAGGATGACGGCGAACCCGCTCCGGGTGAGTGCCGAGACCACGGCGTCGTAGACCTGCAGGGGCGTTTTGCCGCGCAGCCCCGGGTTGGCCGTGACGGCGGCGTCCGGCACCGGTGCCGTCGCGTGGATCATCGCGTTGGAGAAGGGCAGCCGGATGCTGTTGATGCCCAGCTCGTGGAAGTCGTCGAGCAACCGGGGCAGTGACGCCCGGTCCAGGCCGAGGGGGATGCCGTAGGAGTTCTGGCCCGCGTGCTGATCGGCCGGGTCGTCGGCGCTGCCGCTGCCCGTCCAGGAGCCTTGCGCGCCGTCCCAGTTGGCCGACTTCAGCCGGAACCGGTCGCCGTCGGCGTCCACGACGTACCGCCCGCGGGTGGACAGCGGCGGTTGCCACGCCTCGGCCGCCGGAGCGGCGGCGGAAGCTCCCTGCGCGCCGCCCGCGGGATCCGAGGTGGTGGCGACCGCCCCGGGAGCCGTGGCCAGCAACAGGAGCGCCGCCGTCGCTAATGTCAGGTACTTGCCAAATCTGAGGGTAGGCATCGGACCTCTGTGAGGGGTGTCGGTACGCGGACGTGGGTGTCGGTGCCCGTCGGCGCCCGAGGAGCGGTGTCGGCCGCGGCGTTCCGGTGCGACGGGGCGGGTCGGGCTCGTGAGCCTAACGGGAAGACCCGCTCGGGGCGACGGCCGGGTTCAGGGGTGACGCTCGGCACACGGCACCACTCCCCCGGGCCGGGAGACAGCCGGTCAGCGGACCCGGATGAACAGCACGTCGTATCCGCTGTTCGTGCTGCGGGACTTGACGTAGACGCCGTCCGACCCACCGTTGGGGTTGCCGGTGTTGCCTTCGACGGTCGTGAAGCCGGAACCGCCGCTCACCGTGCGCACGATGCCCATGTGCTCGTGCCCGCCGGTGTAGTCGTTGCCCCCGTTCCAGTCGAAGGCCACGATGTCGCCCGGCTGCGGGTTCGTCGTCACCGAGAGGTGGTAGTTGCCGGCCCGCGCCTGCTTGACCCAGCCCACGACGTACGAGTTGCGGTAGGAGCTGGCCCCGGTCTGCTTGGCCACCCAGCTCACGAACGTCGCGCACCAGGCGTAGTTGCTGGTGGACAGCGACAGGCCCACGGCCGATCCGTAGCTGTTCGCCCGGGCACTCCCCTCGACCGTGCCGACCTCGGCCGCGGCCACGTCGAGGATCTTGCCGTACCCGCCGCCGGGCGCGGGCGAGGACGGCGGGGTGACCGCGCCGTACAGGGCGGCCTTGGTGTTCGGACCCACCTGGCCGTCGACCGACAGGCCCTTCTCGGCCTGGAAGTCCCGCACCGCGCTGTCGGTCAGCGGCCCGAAGTCGCCGTCGACGGCGAGGTCGGCCCCGTGATGGTTGAGCAGGCTCTGCAGTTCGGTGACGCAGCCGCCGCGCTGGCCCTTCACGATGTTGCCCGGGCACGAGCCGGAGTTGAGGTTGACCGGCGCCGGCGCGCCACTGCCGCCGCCCGTGCTGATGTTCGCGTACAGCGCGGACTTGGTGTTCGGCCCGACCTCGCCGTCGACGGAAAGGCCCGCGGAGGACTGGAACGCCCTCACGGCGGCCAGGGTCAGGGGACCGAACTGGCCGTCCACGTCGAGGTGCTGCCCCTTGCCGTTGAGCAGGGCCTGCAGCGTCGCGACGCAACCGCCGCTCTGCCCCTCCACGATGTTCGACGGACAGGACGTCGATCGCAGGTCCAGGGCGGTGGACGGCGACTCGTCGGTGTCGTAGAGCTCCCGCTTGGTGTTCGTGCCGACCTGGCCGTCGACGGAAAGGCCGTGCGTGGACTGGAAGTCACGGACCGCGCTGTCGGTCGCCGGTCCGAAATCGCCGTCCACGTCGATCGAGTAGCCGAAGTGGCGGAGCAGCCGCTGCAGTTCGGTGATGCAGCCGCCCTTGTTCCCCCGGACGACGTTCGCCGGGCACGACGAGGAGGTGAGTTTGATCGGCGGCGGGGCCGAATCACCGGTCGCGTACAGCTTGGCCTTGGTCCGGGGCCCCACCAGCCCGTCCACGGCGATCGCGGTGGAGGACTGGTACTCGCGTACCGCGTAGAGCGTCTTCGCCCCGAAGCTGCCGTCCACCACCAGACCGGCGCCGTGGGCGTTGAGCAGGTTCTGCAACTCTGTGACGCAGCCGCTCACCTGGCCCTGCCGGATCACACCGGGACAGGACGAGGAGGTCAGTCTGATCGCCGCGGGCGCCGCCGACGCCGGACCGGCCCCGAGCAGGGTGCCCGCCGAGAGGAGTGCCGCCGTGACGGCGAAGACCCCGGCTCTGCCCCTCCACCCCGGTCTCGCGCCCGTGGGGCCCCGATGCCCGATGAGCGCTTTGCCGGTGTCACCACGAAATGAACTCGTTCTCATGACTTCGAGACATCTCCTTCGCCGGATATGCGGATCACCGTCGAACCGTCGGCCGACCCGAAACCGCACGCTGCCGTGATGTGTCGTTCATGGAAGGCTTCGCCCGCCCGACAGACGCCCACCTCAGGCTTACGGCCGGTAAATAGCGGAGAAATTGACATTTCGGCCAGGTGGGCACGATTGCTCACCAACAGCCTCGTGCAGGAAGGGAGTTGAGGTCTCAGAAAATCATGATCGGGCTGTCTTTCCGCGCATGACGGTGACAGTTCACGCCCGCGCGCACAATGCAAGGCCACACAACTGGCTTGATTCAATCGCTGTCGACGGCCTGTAAAATCGCATGCGCGGCGGATTTTTGGAATTCAGCCTTTTCCGGCGGTCTGTCTCATTGAGCCGCTTCCGGACCGGTGCGGGTCTCCGCCGAGTGCCGTGCCGGCTCAGCCGACGGCGGGGACCTCGGAAAGACCCATCACGGGGCGGCCGAGCATCCCTGTCAGCACATGCTGCTGCCGCTCGGTCAAGGAGGCGACGAAGACCACCAGGTCGGCATCGGCCCTTTCGCAGCTCTCAGCCACCTCACGGACCTTCCCGGAGCTCAGCAGCGTGCGCGACGAGTACGGCAGGGCCATCTTCCGGGCCCCGCCGTCCGAGACGCCACGACGTTGCACGATCCGCCCGACGACCCGGGCGCCGCGCGCCGTCAGTCGCAGCGCCGCCGCGTCCATGAGCGCGGCGAAGTCCTTCTCCTTGGCGGAGAAGAAGCCGACGAGCATGACGTCGGCGCCCGCCACCGCCACGGGTACGTCCCGGAGCCCGGCGGACTCCACTTCCTCGCGGCGGGCCGGACGCCGGTCTCGACCTCGGAACCGGTACATGCTCCAGAGGTTAGGGGCTGTCCCGCCCCGTGCGCGAAAGGTCAGCTCGCCCTGGACACGGCGGTCGCGGCGTCCTGTGAACGTTCGTGTTCCATGCGGGCCGTTTCCAGGAGGTGCAGCCAGGAGGTGACCGTCGGCCGGCGGCGCAGCAGAGCACGGCGCTCACGCTCGGTCATGCCTCCCCAGACGCCGTGCTCGATGCGATGGTCCAGCGCATAGGCAAGGCACTCGGTGAGCACGGGGCAGCCGATGCACAGCAGCTTGGCCCGGTTCTGCGCCGCGCCCTCGACGAACAAGTCGTCAGGATCGGCCGTACGGCACAGTCCTCGATCGCTCCAGTCGGTGCTCGTCATCTCGTGATGCCGTCCTCTCCCCTGGCCCCCGCCTGCGAGTTGCCCTTCTGCCCTGGGCAACAGGCATATGACACTACGCCTTTCGAGGACCGCCACTCAATCTGCGGTGCGGCACCACACCAACGAGTGAGCGCCGCTTGCCTCTCGCGCGCGGCAGCGCTATGAAGGTGCCTCGACGGTTCACGGTCCGGGTCGATGTCTCCGGTGGACGGTGCGGCCTTTCCTTCACCATGCGTGACGGAAAGGTCCACGAACACCGTGCCCGGGTGATCCGACTCGGACGGAATGCCTGTCCGTGATCGCCGGGACGGTTCGGGGTCGGTTCGTGGTCAGTTCGCGGTCAGCGTCACGGCCGCTTTGTAGGTGCACAGCACCGGCGCCGTCTCGATCCGTGTGACGGCGTCCCAGGCGACCCGACGCGTCAGATAGTGGTGCAGGGCCTCCGCGTCCCGGCACAACGCGTGGGCGACGAGGTTCGTCGGACCGGTCGTCGCCGCGACGACCGCGAGTTCGTCGTGGCCGGCGAGCGCCGTCGCCACCGTGTCCAGATGCGCCGGGGCCACCTGCATCCACACCGACCTCGGCGGTGCGCGGGAAACGATCCCGTGGTTCAGCGCCGCCTACACCCTCGCGTTCGCCCTGGGCCTGCTGACCGGCGCCCGGCTCGGCGACATCGCGGGCCGCAGGAGGGTCTTCCGCGCCGGCGTCGTGGTGTTCGCCGCCGCCTCCCTGGCCTGCGCGCTCGCGCCGGGCGCCGCGACGCTGATCGCGCTGCGTGCCGTGCAGGGTGCGGCGGCGGCCGCGGTCGTCCCGCAGACCTTCGGACTGATCCGGGCCATGTACGAGGGCGGCGGACTCACCAGGGCTCTCGGCACGATCGGTCCGGTCATGGGGCTGTCCGCGGTCCTCGGCCCGGTTCTCGGCGGCGTCCTGACCCGTGCCGACGTGTTCGGCTCCTCGTGGCGGGCGGTCTTCCTCGTCAATCTCCCGCCGGCGGCGGTCCTGGCCGCGTCCGTGTTCCTGACCGAGGACCGCGCACCGGCACGGCCCCGCCTCGATCCGGCCGGCACCGTCCTCGCCGTGCTCGGCACCGCGCTGGTCGTATGTCCTCTGGCTTCCGGGAGTCCGGGACCCGCCAGGTGGGCCCTCGCCGCCGCGGGTGCCGTGGTCCTGGGCGTGTTCGTCGTCCACCAGCGCCGGGCCGGCCGCCGCGGCCGCGCCCCGCTGATCGAGCCCGCCCTGCTGCGCGGCCGGGCGTTCCCCGCCGCCCTGGCCACGTCCGCCCTGTTCTTCGCCGTCATGAACGGCGTCATGATCACCGTCGTCCTGCACCTCGAACTCGGCCTCCGGGACGGACCGCTCACCGCGGGTCTCACCCTGCTGCCGTGGTCCGTGGGACTCGCGACCGGCTCCTGGGCCGCGGGCACGCATCTGGTCACGCGGTACGGGACGCGTGTCATGCACACCGGCATCGCCGTCCTCGCGATCGGCCTGGCGGCCGCCGTCCTCGCGTACCGCGGCGCGGACCCCGGCTCGTATCCGGCCGCGCTGCCCGCGGCCCTCGCCGTGGCCGGGCTGGGCACCGGCCTGTTCACCCCGCCGTTCTTCAGCACGGCGCTCAGCGGCGTCGGCCCCCAGGAGACCGGCTCGGCCGCCGGTCTGCTCAACGCCGTGCAGCAGCTCGGCGGGACGGTCGGTGTCGCGGTCGTCGGCGGCGTCTATCTGGGGGTGTCCGGCGACGCGCGCACGGCGGCCGAGCACGCGCTGGTGACCGCCTCGGCCGTCCTGGCCGCCGCGGCGGTGTCGGCCGCGGTCATGACCACCCGCCGCGCCGCCCGCCGAGGACCGGCCGACGCCACGGGCGCGCGGACGGACGGCTCACGCCCGTGACCGGCGCGGACCCGAGGCGCGTACCGGCGACCGGCCCGGAGACGGGACACCCGCGCGGGCTCGTGGCCGACGTCCGCGGCCGGCACGGGCCGCGGACGTCGGCCTCCGCTCAGGCCTCCGCGCGCCTCGGCAGCCGCCAGTTCGGACGCACGAAGTGGCAGGTGTAGCCGTCGGGGTAACGCTGCAGGTAGTCCTGGTGCTCCGGCTCCGCCTCCCAGAACGGACCGGCCGGCGCGACCTCGGTCACGACCTTCCCCGGCCACAGTCCGGAGGCGTCGACATCCGCGATGGTGTCCTCGGCGACCCGCTTCTGCTCGTCGTCGAAGTAGAAGATGGCGGACCGGTAGCTGAGACCGATGTCGTTGCCCTGCCGGTTCTTCGTCGACGGGTCGTGGATCTGGAAGAAGTACTCCAGGATCGTCCGGTAGTCGGTCTTCGCGGGATCGAAGGTGATCTCGATCGCCTCGGCGTGCGTGCCGTGGTTGCGATACGTCGCATCAGCCACGTCGCCACCGCTGTACCCCACCCGCGTGTCCAGAACACCCGGGAACGTCCTGATCAGTTCCTGCATGCCCCAGAAGCAGCCACCGGCCAGCAGCGCCTTCTCCTCGTTCCGGCTCATCGCACGCACCCCTTCTTCCTAGTCCTCGTCAGACTCGCACGGCACCGCTTCGCGCGCCGCCGGCGATCCGTCCGCCCCGCCCTCACAGCGACGTGGCACCGCATTGCACAAGGCCGGAAGGGCCGTTCGAAATTCCCGGTCCGGCACCCGGGACGCGACGGGGATCCGGCCCCCGCCCGGACTCCGGGAGCGGGCGCCCGCACGAGATCGATAACGATCGCGCAAGTTTCAACCGACATCGGCTTGAGAATTTGCTATCGCGACCATGAAAAGGGCTCAATGTCCTTCGCATGTAAGCAGTGAAGCGTTAGGGAGCGGATGAACGGCACGATCGACGGCTTCAGCTACGGGCTGGTCACACCGGTGGCCGCCTACGTCATGGCCTGTGTGGGCTCGGCGTTGGGGCTGCGCTGTGTGGTGCGCACGGTGCACCACGAGCCCGGATGGAGGCTGGGCTGGCTCGCCCTGGGAGCCGCCTCCCTGGGCTGCGGCATCTGGACGATGCACTTCATCGCCATGACGGGCTTCTCCGTGGCGGAGACGCCCATCACCTACGACATCCCGCTGACCGTGCTCAGTCTCCTCGTGGCCGTCGTGGTGGTCTCCGCGGGCGTCTTCATCGTCGGGCACCGCGGCGCCACGCGGTTCGCCCTGGCCGTGGGCGGCTCCATCACCGGCCTCGGCGTCGCGATGATGCACTACCTCGGCATGTTCGCGATGCAGCTCAACGGAGATCTCGGCTACAACGCGTTCACCGTGGCCCTGTCCGTGATCATCGCCCTCGTCGCGGCGACCGCCGCGCTGTGGGCCGCCGTCTCCGTGCAGGGCTTCGTCCGCACGCTCGGCGCCAGCCTCGTCATGGGCCTGGCCGTCACCGGCATGCACTACACGGGCATGGCCGCCGTGAGCGTCCACGTCCACAACAGCATCGACACGGCCCCGACCGTCACCGGCCAGGAGGGCTCGTCGCTCCTGCTGCCCATGCTCCTGGGCCCGATCATCTTCCTCATCCTCGCCGCGGCCATCGTCATGTTCGACCCGGTCCTGATCCTCGGCGACAACAGCTGGGACAAGCCGGCCAAGGGGCGCCGCTCCAAGGTCGTCGCACGTGGAAACGTCATGCCCGTGCGGCTGCCCGGTGTCGAGGACACCTCGCTGCCGATGGCGCACAGCGTCCCGCAGGCCGACCACTGGTCGTCGGCGGCGCCCCAGTGGCCCGCCGCCGACGTTCACGCCCCCCAGTACGGCGACCCAAGCACCGGCGTCCCCCACGGAACCCGGTACGAGGGGGAGTAACCGCCTCCCGCGCCCCTCGACGGCCCGGCCGACGCGACCGACCTCGCGCTCGTGCCGGGCCGTCTCCGTCTCCGTCAGACGGTTTCGGCACGGGGCCCCTCCGGCGCGCCGGGCAGGAGCCGCGGCCGTACCCGGTCCGCGCGACGGCACCGGCGGTGACGTGCTTCGGCCCCCTCGGGATGATCTCGGGATGATCTCGGGACTAGGGTGCCTCGCATGACTTCCGCTGCCTTACGGGGTACGACGCTCCACTACGACGACACCGGATCCTCGGCCGGGCTGCCCGTCCTGCTGATCCACGGGCACCCCTTCAACCGGTCCCTGTGGGCTCCGCAGACCGAGGCGCTCGTCGCGGCCGGACACCGGGTCGTCACCCCGGACCTGCGCGGCTACGGCGACAGCGGGGTGGAAGCCGGGACCGTGTACCTCTCCGACTTCGCCGACGACCTCGTCGCCCTCCTGGACCACCTGGACATCGACCGGGCCGTGGTGGGCGGTGTCTCGATGGGCGGGCAGATCGCCATGGAGATGCAGCGCGGTCACGCCCACCGCGTCCGCGCGCTCGTCCTGTCGGACACCTCCGCGCCGGCCGAGACGGACGACGGCAAGGCCTTCCGCAACCGGCTGGCCGACCGTCTCCTGGCGGAAGGGATGGACGGCTACGCGGACGAGGTCATCGACAGGATGCTCGCCGACTACAACGTCACCGCGATGCCCGACGTCGCCGAGCGCGTCCTGCGCATGATGCGTGCCACCGATCCCCGCGGTGCCGCGGCGGCCCTGCGCGGCCGGGCAGAACGCCCGGACTACCGGGACACGCTCGCCGCCGTGCGGTCCCCCGTGCTGATCGTCGTCGGCGCCGACGACGTCTACACACCGGTCGGCGACGCCGAGGCCATCCACGGGCTCGTCCCGCACGCGACCCTGACCGTCATCGACGGCGCCGGCCACCTTCCCGGTGCCGAACAGCCCGGACGGTTCAACGCCGCGCTCCTCGATTTCCTGGCCACCCGGGTGATCACCCGCACCTGAGCGCCCCGGCCGGTACTACGCCACGCCCTCCGTCGGCACCTCGAACCACATGGTCTTGCCCGTGGGCGTACAGGTGCTGCCCCAGCTCTCGGCGAGCAGGTCGAGCAGTTCCGTGCCCCGGCCGCCCTCCGCGTCGGCGTCGACCTCGCGGCGTACGGGGCAGAGCGGCTCCGTGTCCTCGACCTCGCACTGCAAGCGGTCGTCGCGCAGGCACAGGTTGAGCCGCAGGGGGCCGCGCGTATGGCGCAGGGCGTTGGTCACCAGCTCGCTGACCAGGAGCTCCGCGGTCTCGGCCAGCTCTTCCAGGTCCCACTCGTCCAGTTGCGCCGTCACCAGGCGCCGGGCCCGGCGGGCAGAGGTCAGTTCCCGCGACAGGGGCCAGGAGGCCTCCCAGCGGGTGACGCGGGCGCGGGGCGCGTCGAACGGGCGGATGGGTTCCAGCACGCGTGACCAGAGGGCCCGGTTCCGGGCGAGCCACGAGGTGGGCGCGGCCGCCTCCTCGGACACCTCGTTCTCCTCGCCGCGTCTCATGACTTCCTCGCGCCCCTGCTCCTCGGGCCGGCGGTAGAACCGGGCGAAGCGCCCCCGGCGAGAGGTCGCCAGGAGGTCGATGGCCCCAGGGGCCATGGGAATCAGTCCCTTCTGCACTGAAGGCGACCACACCGCTGAGCGGCACGGACCCGTCGGAGACGACCGGTCCGGACATTGTCAGGTCACGCGTTCACGTAACGCCCGTCACGATAACAAATATGCATGTAGCGATCGCTACGGTAAAAATCCTTTCCAAGAGTACAGATCGGCACATATGGAATGTGTCTGGTGTCACACGACCGCACAGCGGCCACCTCACGGCCGCCGGGAGCCCTCATGGCACGACCGCCTGACCAGCACAAACGCCGCGAGCTGACCGACCGGGTCCGCGCGTACCTGGTGCGCAACGGCCTCGCCGGGCTGTCCCTGCGCCCACTCGCCCGAGCCCTCGGCACGAGCGACCGCATGCTCCTGTACTACTTCGGGACCAAGGAAGGCATGGTCGCCGAGGCACTCGCCCTGGACGAGAGGCGACCGCTCATGCAGGCCAGGGCCGTGTTCGACTCCGCCGAGTCCCCGCGGGACCCGGCGGGGATCCGCCGTTTCATGGAGGAGACCTGGCAGCGGTTCGGCGCCCCCGACCTGCGCCCCGCCCTCCCCCTCTACGTGGAGATCATGGCCGCCGGCCTGATCGACCCCGACCGGTACGGGCCTGTCCTGCGTGACGTGCTGGCCGAGTGGACGGACCTGCTCGCCTCCGCCTTCCAGCGCCTCGGCATGCCGGAGGTCCGCGCCCGGACGGAGGCGGCCCTGCTGGTCGACGCGTCCTTCGGCCTGGTCGTCGCCTCGCTGGCCGAGGGCGGCCGGAAGCAGGCCGACGCGGCCTTCCACGCCCTCCTCGACCGCCTCGAACCCGGCTGGCACGTCACCTGAGAGGTTTCCGCGCCCGAGGCGCGCCCGGCGGCCCGGCCACGACCGGTGGGGCTCCCGCCCGGAAGGACGCGCCCGGCGTCACAGCTTCGCCCCGAAGTCCTGCGTCCACCACGGGCCGCCCGACCCCTTGTGCACGCCCACCCCGATGTTCTTGAACGAACAGTTGAGGATGTTCGCGCGGTGCCCCGGGCTGTTCATCCAGGAGTCCATCACCGCCGCGGGGGTCTGCTGGCCCATGGCTATGTTCTCGCCGTACGTGGACCAGCGGTAACCCGCGGCGGTGATGCGCTCACCGGGGTCGGCGCCGTCGGGGTTGGTGTGCTCGAAGAAGTCCCGGGCGGCCATGTCGGCGGAGTGGGCCTGAGCCGCGTCCTCCAGCTGCGGGTCCTCCGTGACGGGACCGCAGCCGGCGGCCGCCCGCTCCTTGTTCACCAGCGCGACCACCTGCGCCACCGTGGTCGTGGGGGCCGACTGCGTCTGCGCCAGGCCGGACACCCGGCGGGTCGGCGCGGCCGAGGAGGCGGCGGCCGACTTGCTCGGCCCGGCGGGACGGGGTGTCTTGGACGCCTTGGCCTTCGCCTTCTTCGACGCGGACGGCGAGGGCGACGGAGAGGCCGACGCCGTGGCGGTGGCCGACGCCGAAGCGGTGCCGGAGGCGTCGGGCGCCGAGAGGTCCGCGACGGGGGCACCCGCCGTCCGCGAGGGGGACGCCTCGTCGGTTCCCGATCCGGGCCCGAGGTCGAAGTACCAGAGGCCGCCGCCCGCCACGCAGACCGCCACGAGGGCTCCGCCCAGGGCCCGGCGCCTCACGCGCCGGCGCCGGCGCGCCTCGCCGCGTGAGGCCGCTCTCCCGCCGGACGCCCGGTGCCCGGCCCCCGACGCCGAACCCGTGGCGGCCATCCCGCCCGAAGCGCTCCGCAGCGCCGCGGTCAGCCCCGGTGACACGGCGACCAGTGCCAGTCCGGCCAGCAGCCCCTCCACGGGCATCAGTCCGCTCCACAGTCCGGAACAGCGGACGCAGTCGCGGGCGTGCCGGGCGATCCGCTTGCGCCACAGCGCCGAGGGCCGGCCGTCCCAGGAGGCGAGGACATCCCGCAGTTCCTCGCAGGCCGGGCGCGCGGCGAGGGCCCGTACGACCCCCCGGGCCGTCTCCAGCTGCGCCTTCATCCGCTGCACCCGGACCGCCGTGTGCTGCGGCGACAGCTCCAGCGCCTCGGCCATCTCGGTCCGGGTCACCTCACCGGCGCACTCCAGCCACCACAGCGAGAGCACGCCCCGGTCGTCGGGTTCGAGCCAGCGGGTCGCCAGCGCGGTCTCCCGCCGCTGGCCGGAAAGCTGGAGCCGCACCATGGTGAGGTCCACGAAGTCGGCGCCGGGGTCCGCGAGGTCCTCCGCCTCCTCCACTCCGCCGGGAGCGTCCTGCCGGTCCCGCCAGTGCGCCCGGACCTGGTTCATGGCGATCGCCACGAGCCAGGAGCGGAAGCTCTCCGGGGCACGCAGACCGTCCAGCCCGTCCAGGGCGCGGAGCATGGTGTTCTGCACGACGTCGTCGACGTCGACGGATCCGTTCAGCGCGCGCCCGACGATGTTGTACACCAAGGGGAGATAGGCGCCGACCAGGGCGTCCTGGGCCGCCGGGTCACCCGCTCGGGCGGCGGTCACCAGTGCCGTCGGCTCCACCCCGTGCTGTCTCCTCATGAAAACTTCCCTGTCCTCGACTCCGAACGATGCTGCCGTTGCATGGGAGACCACCCACGGAACCTCGAATAACAGTTCTCCGGAGACTCGTTCGCAGATGCTTCTCACACCGGTGCGCGATGGGCAAGGAAGAAGATCACACCGGCGGCGGTCCGGTGGGCGGCTGTGGGCCCGCTGGTAAAGTGGGGAGCACGCTTCGAAGTCGCCGGGGCCCGTGCCGAGTGGTACGGGCCCCGGGGCGTTCCGGGCGTCAGACCGAGGAAGGTTCCCCATGAACGCGAAGCCGCCGGCCCCTGGACTCCCCGACACCGGCGACCGTCAGCCGGCGCCGCGGGACGACGTCACGGCATCACCGTCCCGCTCGGCGGGCCTGTCTCCCGCCGCGTCGTTCGACGCCCTCGGCCTGCCCCCGGAACTGCTGGACAGGATGACCGGGCTCGGGGTGACGGAGCCCTTCCCGATCCAGGCGGCGACCCTGCCCAACGCGCTGGCCGGACACGACGTCCTCGGCCGGGCGCGCACCGGCTCCGGCAAGACGCTGGCCTTCGGACTGGCCCTGCTCGCCCGGACCGCGGGCCGCCGGGCGGAGGCGAAGCGGCCCCTCGCGCTGGTCCTGGTGCCGACCCGGGAACTCGCGCAGCAGGTGAGCGACGCGCTGGAACCGTACGCGCGGACCCTGGGCGTACGGCTCGGGACGGTGGTGGGCGGCCTGTCGATCAACCGGCAGCAGGCCCTCCTGCGGACCGGCGTCGAGGTGCTCGTCGCGACGCCGGGACGGCTGACCGACCTGGTGTCGCGCCGGGACTGCTTCCTGAACCAGGTGCGGATCACGGTGCTGGACGAGGCGGACCAGATGTGCGACCTGGGTTTCCTGCCCCAGGTCTCGGACCTCATGGAGCAGGTGCGCCCCGACGGACAGCGGCTGCTGTTCTCGGCCACGCTCGACCGGGGCGTCGATCAACTCGTGCGGGACCACCTCCACGACCCGGTGCTCGCCTCGGTCGACCGGGTGGCGGGCTCGGTCACCACGATGGAACACCACGTGCTGAACATCCACGGCGCCGACAAGTACGCGACGGCGACCGAGATCGCCGCCCGGGACGGCCGGGTGCTGATGTTCCTGGACACCAAGGCGGGCGTGGACCAGTTCACCCGTCATCTGCGGGCCAGCGGCATCCGGGCCTCCGCCCTGCACAGCGGGAAGTCGCAGCCGCAGCGCACGCACACGCTCGCCCAGTTCAAGGACGGCGAGATCACCGTGCTGGTGGCCACCAACGTCGCGGCCCGGGGCATTCACGTCGACGCGCTCGACCTCGTCGTCAACGTCGACCCGCCCGCCGACGCCAAGGACTATCTGCACCGCGGCGGGCGCACCGCGCGGGCCGGGGAGTCCGGGAAGGTGGTCACCCTGGTCACCCCGGACCAGCGGCGCGATGTGAACCGTCTGATGTCCGAGGCCGGCATCCGGCCGACCGTCACGCAGGTGCGCTCGGGCGAGGCGGCGCTGACCGCCATCACCGGGGCCAGGCGTCCGCCGACACTGCCGAAGTCGAGCACCGGCAACGCGCCCTTCCGCGGCATGGGCACGCGTCCCGGACGTCCCAAGGAGTCGCGCAAGGCCGCGGACGCCCGCAAGGCGGCGGAGGCCCGCGCGGCGGCCCGGGTACGCAGGGGGCGCTGACGACGCCCGGATCAGCCGCCGCGCCCTGAAGACGAGGCGGGGCGCCGGTCCCGGGGTTCCCCCGGCGAGGCGCACGGGCCGGGTGCCGTCCGGGCGCCCGGCGCGGGGTACCTCAGCCCACCGCCTGCTTCTGCTTCACGAGCGCGCCGGTCCTCGCCGCGCGGACGGGAATGGTCAGTCGGGTTCTACGGCGTGGCGGGCAGCCGGACCGTGACGAGGAGGCCGCCGGCGGGGCGGGCGGCGAGGTCGAGCGTCCCGCCGTGGGCGCGGACGACCCCGGCCACGATGGCGAGGCCGAGGCCGACACCGGCGTGTTCGCCGGTGTGCACGCGTTCCGTTCCCCGCTGGAACGGTTCGGTGAGGGTCGACACCAGTTCCGGTGGGAGCCGGCTTCCCGTGTTCTCGACCCGCAGCACGCTCGTGTCGCCGTCCCGCCCGGTGTGGACCGTCACGGTGCCGCCCTCGGGGAGGTTGTGGACGACGGCGTTCTGGACGAGGTTCGTCACCATCCGCAGCAAAAGCTCTCCGGAGCCGCTGGTACGGGCCGCCTCGCCGGTGACGTCGAGCGTGATCCGGCGCTGTTCGGCCAAGGGGAGCAGCGTCTCGGCGGCCTCCTCCGCGACGAGGGAGAGGTCGACGCTCTCGCGGGGGAAGTTTCCGCGGTCGCTGCGGCTGAGCAGCAGGAGGGCCTCGGTGAGGTCGATCGCCCGCGTGTTGACGGTGTCCAGGCGTTCGATGAGTTCGTCCCGGTCCCCCGTGGGATCCTTGCGGGCGACGTCCAGGAGTGTCCGTGAGATCGCCAGCGGGGTGCGCAGTTCGTGGGAGGCGTTCGCGGCGAACCGCTGCTCCTCCGCCACCTTGGACTCGAGTCGGTCGAGCATCGAGTCGAAGGCGTCCGAGAGTTCGCGGAATTCGTCCTGGCGGTCCTTCATGCGGATCCGATGGGACAGCGATCCGCTCCCGGCCGTCCGTACCGCGTCCGTGATCCGGGTGAGCGGCGAGAGCATCCGGCCGGCGAGGACCCACCCCCCGAGGAGGCCGAACACCAGGAGGAACACCAGCGCGACGGCCGCGGCGGGGGCGAATCCGCGCAGGAGGTCGGAACGGCTGGGCCCGACGATGATCACGGCGCCGTACGTCTTCTGGATGAGCCGGGGGTCGTTGGTCGGCAGCCAGCGCAGTACGAACACCCACATCACGACCAGCAGGAGCGTGCCGGCGACGAAGAGGAAGCCGGCGTAGCTGAGGGTGAGCTTCAGTCGGGCGCTGCGCCCCGGGCGTCTATTCATGGGTGCCGTCGGACCGGGAGGTGTCCGGGCGCGCGTCGATCCGGTACCCGACGCCGGGCACCGTGGCGATGATCCAGGGCTCGCCGAGCCGTTTGCGCAGGGCCGAGACGGTGATGCGGACGGCGTTGGTGAAGGGGTTGGCGTTCTCGTCCCAGGCCCGCTGGAGCAGTTCTTCGGCGCTGACGACACCGCCGTCGGCGGCGACGAGCACTTCCAGCACGGCGAACTGCTTCCGGGTGAGGGCGACGTGCCGTCCGTCGCGGAAGACCTCCCGGCGGAAGGGGTCGAGGCGCACGCCCGCGAGCTCGCGGACCGGCGGCCGGGCGTACGCGCGCCTGCGGTCGAGCGCCCTCAGCCGCATGACGAGCTCCCGCAGCTCGAACGGTTTGGTGAGGTAGTCGTCGGCGCCGAGCTCGAACCCGGAGGCCTTGTCCTCGATCCGGTCGGCGGCGGTGAGCATGAGGATCGGGATGCCGCTGCCGGAGGCGACGATGCGCCGGGCGACCTCGTCGCCGGAGGGGCCGGGGATGTCCCGGTCGAGGACCGCGAGGTCGTAGGAGTTGACGCCGAGCAGTTCCAGGGCGGAGTCCCCGTCGCCCGCGATGTCGGCGGCGATCGCCTCCAGCCGCAGACCGTCACGGACGGCCTCGGCCAGGAAGGGCTCGTCCTCCACGATCAGTACACGCATGTCCGAAGCCTAAGCAGCAGAGCGTATCGCCGGCGTATCGCGACCACGTCGCGCCCGGGGCGCACGATCAGCCCACCGCCGTCGGCACGGGACCGGGCCGGTCGGACGGGTTTCCCGCCGTGGTGCGCCACCAGCGGTGTGACGCCAGCCCGGCGAGCAGGGCACCCGTCGCGTTGACCAGGACGTCGTCCACGGAGGACACCCGGTCCAGCCACAGCACGTACTGCGCGACCTCGACCAGGACCGAGCAGCCGGCCCCCAACGCCAGGATCCGCGGCACGGACGCGAACGCCGCGAACCGCATCGGGGCGAAGAACCCCAGCGCCGCGAAGACCAGCAGGTTGCCGATGATCCCGCCCGTCCCCATGGTGGCCAGGTCCCGCAGCGGTACCAGGCTGACCCGGCGGGGAGCGACGCCGGGCGCGAGGCCCGGCATCATGGTCAGCCACAGGAACGGCACCGTCCCGTGGACCATGCCCACCTCGGCCAGCGACGAGCGCCACGCCCGGGCCGAAGCGGCGCCGGCGGCACGCCGCCAGGACGCGAGGGCCCACGCCACCAGCACGGCGAGCGGCACCGCGACGAGCGTCATGAGCACCACGCCGTTGAAGGTGTCGTAGCAGCCGTGCCACCGCCCGGCCATGCACCTGGGGGCGGACATCATGAGCGGCCGCCGGATGAAGAACAGGGCGCCCGCCACGCCGAGGACCGCCAGGCTCAGGAACACGGTCCTGAGGGCGCGACGGGGTGCTGAGGAGGATGCGTCGTGGCTCATGCTCCCAGTGAAGGGAAGGGCCGGTTGCGGGGGCGTATGCGCTTTTCGATACGCCCGCGATATGCGGAGCCGTCCCGGAAAACCGGTGGGCACGCCCGGCCGGGCCTGTCACGCTCGTCGCATGGGAGCGTTGGAGGGTGTGGCGGGCAGGGTCGCCGGCGGGGAGACCGTGGAGTTCCGGCCGAGCGGCACTTCGATGGTCCCGCTGATCCGCAGTAGGCAGCTCGTGGCCGTCGCTCCGGTCGACCCGTCGAAGCTCGCGGTCGGAGACATCGTCCTCGCCCGTGTGGCCGGCACCGTGTACCTGCACCTGGTGTCCTCCGTGGATCCGGCCAAGAAGCGGGTGCAGATCAGCAACAACCGGGGGCACGTCAACGGCTGGACCGGTCACGGCCGTGTGTTCGGCATCTGCGTGGCGGTCGACGGGACGCCCCGGGCCGGTGCCGCGGCCAAGGTGCTGAAGGCGGAGCCGGTCACCGGGTCCGAAGAAGGACCGGGACGGTCGGCGTCGTCGTAGCGACGGGTCGAGGAGCGCCTGCGGGATGCCGAACTTCTCGTGGGGGGCGAGGTCCGCCCCGGGTGACCGTCCGGTCGGGCACCGCGGGGCGGTCCGAACTCACCCTCTCGGAAGGCGAGTTCAAGGAGCCACCCGGCTAGAGCGCCACCAACCGCCCGCCGCGCCCCCGCAGTCGGACCGAGGCCACGGTGCCGCAGACCAGTGCCACGCCGAGGAGCGTGCCGCAGGACTCCGCCACGGCGTACGCGTCGCCGGCGAGAGCGGCGCGCATGCCGCGCACGGCCCAGTAGCCGGGTGAGGCCGGGGCCACGTCCGAGACCCAGGCCGGCAGGGCGGCGAGCGGGACGAGCGCGCCTCCGACACTGCTCAGCAGCATGCCGCCGATGTCGTAGGCGGCCGAGAGCGCGCCCAGGCTGCGGACCAGCACGCCGAGCAGCGCGCCGAGTCCGAGGAGCGCCCAGCTCCAGCTGAGCAGAACGCCCAGCAGCAGGAACGGGTGCGGGACGGGCAGGCCGAAGGCGCACACGGCGAAACCCACGACGGTGAACTGCTGGGCGAGCAGGACCGCGAAGGCCGGGACGGCCTTGCCCGCGAGCAGTTCGGCGGGACGCAGGACGGTCCCGCGCAGACGGTCCCAGGTGCGGCCGAGCCGTTCGGTCAGGATCGCGCTGCCGCAGATGCCGATCGCGAGCAGCGAGAAGGTGACCAGCGTGCCGACGACCGCCTGTTCCGTGCCGGCGCTCTCGCCCTGCCCGGCCGTGTAGAGCGGCCGCAGGAGCGTGACGAAGACGAGCGGAAGGACCAGCCGGCTCAGGAGCGGACCGGGTTCGCGCGCCATCAGCAGCACGTTGTGGCGTATCAGCACCCACAGGCGGGCGGCGGACTCACGCGGCATCACGGACCTCCGTGCGCGTCGCGGCGGTCGCGGGATCCGCGGTCTCCATGGATCGGTAGAGGTCGTCCAGTCCGGGGCGGCGTACGTCGACGGACGCGGGTGTACGGCCGGACGCGAGCAGGGCCGCCAGATCGGCGCCGGGGTCCGTGGTCGGCCGGCGCAGTTCGGGTTCGGCCGGGTCGGCGAAGGTGACCCTGAGTTCGCCGGGCAGGTGCCGGGTGAGTTCTTCCTGCGTGCCGCGCGCGATGATCCGTCCGGCCCGCGCGAGTGCCAGCGTGGCGTCGAGGTCGACGAGTTCCGGCAGGTAGTGGGTCGTGTAGACGACGGCCGCGCCCGCTTCGGCCCGGGCCCGGACCGCGTCCAGCAGGGCCGAGCGGGTTTCCGGATCGGCTCCGGCGGTCGGCTCGTCCAGCAGGAGGAGCGGTGGTGAGCCGACCATGGCGGTGGCCGCCTGGACCCGGCGGCGCTGGCCTCCGGACAGGGCCGCGACGGGCCGGTCCGCGACGTCCGTCAGACGCAGTTCGTCCAGGACCCGGGCGATCTCCGCGGCCCCGCGCCGGCCGCGGAATCCCGCCAGTCCGGCGAACAGCCGCAGGTTCTCGCGGGCGGTGGCGCTGCCGTACAGGGCGAGTTCCTGCGGGGCCACGCCGAGGAAGCACCGCGCGGCCCGGCCGTCGCGCAGCGCGTCGAGGCCCGCGACGGTGATCCGGCCCGCATCGGGACGTACGAGACCGGAGACGGTCTCCACGAACGTCGTCTTGCCCGCGCCGTTGTGACCGATCAGGCCCACGATCTCCCCGGCCGGGACCGTCAGGTCGAAGCCGTCGAGCGCGCGGCGCGGCCCGTAGCGCTTCACCAGCCCCTCTGCGATCAGCATCATCCGTCCCTCATGAGGTCTACACCGTATACGTCTACACTGTAGACCCATGAGTGGGAGACGGGAAGAGATCCTGGACGCCGCCGTGGCCATCGCCGACGAGCGCGGGGTCGACGCCGTCTCGATGCGCGCCCTGGCCGATCGCGTCGGGGTGACACCGATGGCGCTGTACCGGCACGTCAAGGACAAGGCGGCACTGCTGGACGGCATGGTCGGACGGCTGCTCACCGCGTTGCTGCCCACGGATCCGGCCGAGGAGCACACCTGGGACGAGCGGCTCCGCGCCCTCGCGCACGCGGCCCGGAAGGTGACCCAGCAGCACCCCTGGGCAGCGCATCTGCTCTTCTCACGGCCGGCCGTCACCCCGGACGGCCTGCGTGCGGTGGACATCATCTACACGGCGCTCATCGAGGCCGGGGTCCCCGAGCCCCAGGTACCCCGGCTGGAACGCCTGATCAGCACCTTCGTCATCGGCTTCGCGGCCTCGGAGGCCTCGGGCCGCTTCACTCCCGGCGCGGAGGACCCGCGCGGCCGTCGGGGCCGTCCCGACGACGGCGAGCTCCCCGGCCACCGCGCCCTCGGGCCGTGGCTGGACCTTCCCCTCGACCTCACCGCCGAGTTCGAAGCCGATCTCGCCGACATCACGCGCCTGGTCGAGGCGGTCGCGCGGCACGAGGAGTGATCCGCGCCCCGGACGCGCGGGGCGGCGACCAGGTCGTACGCACGGCCCCCGCTCAGTCGGTCAGGCCCAGCGCTCCCGCCGCCTGGATCGCGAGCCAGACCTCGGCCAGCGCCCCCGTCGACGTCAGATCACGGTCGGCGAGCGCCCCGAAACGGCGCAGCCGGTAGGCGAGGGTGTTGGGGTGGATGTGCAGCGCGGCGGCGGCCGTCTCGGTGCGGCGGTCGCGCTCCATCCAGGTGCGGGCGGAGACCAGCAGCTGCGAGTCGTGGCTCTCGTCGTACCGCAGTACGTCACCGAGCACGTGCTCGACCAGCGCCGTCAGGACGGCGGGATCGTCCGGCAGCCACCGGCCCGCTCCGTCGTCGCCGTAGTGGACGACGGCACGGCCCGACTCGACGGCCTTGGACACCGCCCACAGGGCCTCGCGCTGGGCGACCTTCAGCGCGGCGCCCGGCGGGAAGGGACGGCTGGCCCCGGCCGCCACGGCGGGCAGCGCGCCGACGGCGGCCGCCAGTTCCGGCGCTCCGAGGACATAGCGGTCCTCGCCCCGGGTGAGCAGCAGATGCGGCCGGTCCTCCAGGCAGCGCAGCAGCGCCTCGTCGGTCGTGCGGCGCACGACGAGCAGCACGGTGTCGCCCTCGATCGCGTGCCGGGCGAGCCGGCGGCGCGCGGCCTCCGGGTCGAGCACCTCCTGCAGCAGCTCGGCGAACGTCTCCGCCCCCTCGCGGCGCAGCGTCTCGCGCTCGTTGCGGACCATCGCCAGCCGCAGCGCCGCGACGGTGGCGATGTGCTGGACGACGGCGAGCCCCGCGGGCCGGGCGCCCTCGCGCTCGTACGCGACGAGGAAGCCCGCGGGACCGCCGGGCGCGGGGACGGGGAGGACGAATCCGCCGGGGATCGCCGGCGGGGCGTCGACGGAGGCGGGCAGGACGGCCGGGTCCGGTACGGGGACGCCGGGCAGGAGCGGGCGTCCCTGGGGCGTGCAGAGGAAGACGTCGTAGCCCGACAGGCCTTCGAGACGGCGCAGGAGTGTCGGTGTGTCGAGGTCCTCCGCGACCAGCCAGCGCAGCGCGCCGAAGACCTGGAGCTGCGCGCCCAGCCGGTGCCGGGCCTCCTCCTGGGCCGAGGCCGCGACCTCCTGGGCGACGGCGATGAAGGGAACGGCGAGCGGCACCTCCAGGACCGGGAAGTCCCGCTCCTCGGCGGCCCGGAAGAACGCGTCGTGCAGCGGCGGCATGTGCAGCTGCGCCGAGAGCGCGAGACCGGACGCCCCGGCGTCGTCCAGCCGTTCCAGATAGGCGCGCTGTTCCGCCGCGGTCCGGGGGATCGCCAGACCCGCCGTCATGATCAGCTCGGCTCCCAGGAGCCAGGGCGTCGGGTCGACGAGCTCGCTGGCGTGCGCCCAGGAGACGGACCGGTCCAGGCCGCCGTCGGCCTTCAGCGAGAGCTGGAGCGCCGGCGAGGAGAGCAGGTCCCGGATCGTGAGTTTGTCGCTGGCCACAAATGACATCGTACGCATCTGTGATGGCCACCATTGTCGCAGGTCACCGGGGGCCTCACACTGTGGGTGCCAATATTTGAGTGGTGCATAAACGTAGATTGGAGGAGCCGTGACGACCTCGGTCACCGAAATCGAGACATACGGCGTCGAGCGCATCCCGGACGAGGACCGCACGGCCCGGCCGATCGACTTGTTCCGGCTCGCCTTCGGCGGCGCCAACACCTTCGCGACCTGTGTGCTGGGCGCCTTCCCGATCCTCTTCGGCCTCTCCTTCTGGCAGGGGCTCGCGGCGACCGTCCTCGGGCTGGTCGCGGGTGCGCTGCTGCTGGCCCCGATGGCGCTGTTCGGCCCGGCCAACGGCACGAACAACGCCGTCTCGTCCTCCGCGCACCTGGGCGTGCACGGCCGGGTCGTCGGCTCCTTCCTCTCCCTGCTCACCGCCATCGCGTTCTTCTCGATCTCGGTGTGGTCCTCGGGAGACGCGCTCGTCGGCGGCGCGCACCGGCTGGTGGACGTCCCCGAGTCGGACCTCACGTACGGCATCGCGTACGCGATCTTCGGCGGACTCGTGCTCGTCGTGTGCATCTACGGCTTCCGCTTCATGCTGCTGGTCAACAAGATCGCGGTGCTGGCGGCCTCGGCCCTCTTCGTGCTCGGCGCCTTCGCCTTCGCCGGTGACTTCGACCCCGGATACGCGGGCGCCTTCGCCTCGACCGCCGACCCGCTGTTCTGGCCGTCGTTCATCGGCGCCGCGCTGATCGTGCTGTCCAACCCGGTCTCCTTCGGCGCGTTCCTCGGCGACTGGTCCCGCTACATCCCCGCGAACACCCCGCGCCGCCGGATCATGGGCGCCGCGTTCCTCGCGCAGATCGCCACCCTGCTGCCCTTCGTCTTCGGTCTGGCCACGGCGTCGATCATCGCGACGAAGGCCGCGAAGTACGTCGACCCGGCCGCCCCGAACTACGTCGGCGGACTGCTGGCGATCTCCCCCGGCTGGTACTTCCTGCCGCTCTGCCTGATCGCCCTGATCGGCGGCCTGTCCACCGGCACGACGTCCCTCTACGGAACGGGTCTCGACTTCGCCAGCGTCTTCCCGCGCTTCAACCGCGTCCAGGCCACCTTCTTCATCGGCGTCCTGTCCATCGGGTTCATCTTCCTCGGCCGCTTCGCGCTCAACCTCACGCAGTCCATCTCCACCTTCGCCACGCTGATCATCACCTGCACCGCGCCGTGGATGGTCGTCATGGCGCTCGGCTACGTCACCCGGCGCGGCTGGTACGACCCGGAGGCGCTGCAGGTCTTCAACCGGCGCCAGCGCGGTGGCCGCTACTGGTTCGCGCACGGCTGGAACTGGCGCGGCATGGGCACCTGGATCGTCAGCGCCGTCGTGGCCCTGCTGTTCACCAACCTGCCGGGCCAGTTCGTCGGCCCGCTGGGCGACCTCGCCGACGGCGCGGACATCTCGCTGCCGGTCGGCCTCGTCCTGGCGGTCGTGCTCTACTTCGCCGCGCTCACCGTGTTCCCCGAGCCGCGTGCCGTGTTCGGCCCGGACGGACCCCGCTTCGTCCCGTCGTCCGACACCGGGATCACGCCGATCACCGGTGGCGCCGAGGAGAGGCCGGCCGAGCCCGCCGCGGCCGTCTGACCCGCCACCGCCACCCCCACGAACCGGGCGCCCGGTCCTGACCACCGGGCGCCCCGATCAGGAGCCGAGCATGAGCACCACCACCGCCCAGGAGATCCGGGCCGCCGCGGACGCGCTCGTCGCCGCCTTCGCCGAGGGCCGCCTCGACGACTACTTCGGCGCCTTCGCCCCGGACGCGACGTTCGTCTTCCACACCACGCCGCGGCGGCTCGGCTCCACGGCCGAGTACCGCGCCCTGTGGCGGCGGTGGGTGGAGGAGGACGGTTTCCGCGTCCTCGGCTGCGTCTCGTCGGCACCGCTCGTCCAGCCCTTCGGCGACACCGCGGTCTTCAGCCACGACGTGGAGACCCGCGTCGCCACCCACACCGGAGAGGAGACGGTGCACGAGCGGGAGACCATCGTCTTCGCCCGCTCCGAGGACGGCGCCTGGCTCGCCGTCCACGAGCACCTGTCCCCCCGTACCACCGCCTGACCAGGAGAGACGTTCCATGAGCAGCACGTTCCGCAACTACGTCGACGGCGCGTTCGCGGATGCCGCCGACGGCCGGACGCTCGACGTGGTGGACCCCACCACGGGTGACGTCTACGCGACCTCCCCGCTCTCGGGAGCCGCCGACGTCGACGCGGCGATGGCGGCCGCCGCCGCGGCCTTCCCCGTCTGGCGCGACGCGACCCCGTCCGTGCGGCAGCGCGCGCTGCTGAGGATCGCCGACGTGATGGAGGCACGGGCCGAGGAGCTGGTCGCGGCGGAGAGCCGCGACACCGGCAAGCCGCTGCACCTCACCCTCAGCGAGGAACTCGGCCCCGCGATCGACCAGGTCCGCTTCTTCGCGGGCGCGGCCCGCATGCTGGAGGGCCGCTCGGCCGGCGAGTACATGGAGGGCATGACCTCGATCATCCGCCGCGAGCCGGTCGGCGTCTGCGCCCAGGTCGCGCCGTGGAACTACCCCCTGCTGATGGCGGTCTGGAAGTTCGCCCCGGCGCTCGCGGCGGGCAACGCGGTGGTCCTCAAGCCGTCCGACACCACCCCGGCCTCCACCGTGCTGCTCGCGGAGATCATCGGCGGTGTCCTGGAGGAGCTCGGCCTGCCCAAGGGCATCTTCAACGTCGTCTGCGGCGACCGCGAGACGGGCCGCCTGATGGTGGAGCACCCGACCCCGGCGATGGCCTCCATCACCGGCTCGGTGCGCGCCGGCATCCAAGTCGCGCAGAGCGCGGCCAAGGACGTCAAGCGGGTCCACCTGGAGCTGGGCGGCAAGGCCCCGGCCGTGGTCTTCGAGGACGCCGACCTGGTGAAGGCGGTCGAGGACCTGGTGGTCGGCGGCTTCTTCAACGCCGGCCAGGACTGCACGGCCGCCACCCGCGTCCTGGTCCACGAGTCGGTCCACGACGAGTTCGTCGCCGCTCTGGCCAAGGCCGCGGCCGCGACGAGGACCGGGCAGCCGGACGACGAGGACGTGCTGTACGGGCCGCTCAACAACGCCGACCAGCTCGCCCAGGTCAGCGGCTTCGTCGAGCGCCTGCCCGAGCACGCGCGGATCGAGGCCGGCGGCCACCGGGTCGGCGACAGGGGCTACTTCTACGCCCCGACCGTCGTCTCCGGCCTCAGGCAGGACGACGAGATCGTCCAGAACGAGGTCTTCGGCCCGGTCATGACCGTGCAGTCGTTCACGGACGAGGACCAGGCCGTCGCGTACGCCAACGGCGTCGACTACGCGCTGGCCTCCTCGGTCTGGACGAAGGACCACGCGCGGGCGATGCGCATGTCGAGGAAGCTCGACTTCGGCTGTGTGTGGATCAACTCCCACATGGCGCTCGTCGCCGAGATGCCGCACGGCGGGTTCAAGAAGTCCGGCTACGGCAAGGACCTCTCCGCGTACGGCTTCGAGGACTACACCCGGATCAAGCACGTCATGACGTCGCTCTGACCGGACGTGCCCGCACGGCACGGATGAGACGACAGGGGTGAGCCCGGCGAAGGCGCCGGACTCACCCCTGCCTCACGTACGGCGAACCGTCCTGCCACGAAGGACGGGAAGAACGGGAGCGCGGGCGGGTACGGCCGACGAGCCCGAGCAGGAAGCCGGCCGGAATGCTGATCAGCCCCGGTGTCTGGAGCGGGAACCAGCGGAAGTCATGACCGGGGAAGACCGCGAACGGGGTGCCCGACACCGCGGGCGACCCCGCGAGCAGCAGCAGAATCAACGGCAGGGTCCCGTAGACGGTCCAGCGCACCCCGGTGGCCGAGTGGCCGGGCAGGAAGAGCGCGTACAGCAGGACCGGGGCGAGCACCGAGGCCGCGACGGCGAACGACAGCGAGATCAGCGTCATCCTGCCGCGGTCCCCGAGGGCCGCCGACACGACGACGGCGACCGCGCCGACCAGGACGATGGCCAGCCGTGCCCGGCGGATCTCCCCTGCGGGCGAACGGTCCCCGCTCCCGTGGGCGGGCCGCCCGCCGAAGTCGCGGGCGAGAGTGGAGGCGGCGGCCAGCGTGATGCCCGCGACGGCCGCGAGGGTGGTCACGAAGACGGCACAGGCGACGACCGCGAACAGCATGCTGTGCCGGGCGCCCCCGGCGACCGGGTCGAGCGCGCCCGTCACCATCAGCAGGGCGGTCGCTCCCCCGGGATCGGCGGCCCGCACGGGCCCCCGGCCCAGCAGGGCGCAAGCACCCAGTCCGGCCACGACCACCCCGGCGCACACCACCGCCACGGGGCCCACCGCCCAGCCGACGGCGCGCCTCGCGGTGCGGGCCTCCCCGACCGGATGCAGCCTCATGGTGATGTGCGGCAGACAGGCGGCGCCCACCACGAGGGTGGCCCCGAAGCCGATCAGATCGAGGCGCCCGGCGACGGAGTGCCCGAAGTGGAGTCCGGGGCGCGCGTAGCCGGCGCCCGCTCCGGAGTGCTCCCGGGCGGCACCGAAGAGGGCCGGCGGCGACCAGCCGTACCGGGCGAGGACGGCCCCGGCGAGAAGCAGCATGGCGGTGAGCGCCACACCGACCTTCAGGATCTGCACGTATCCGACGCCGCGCATCCCGCCGAACGCGGCGTAGCAGACCATCAGGGTCCCTCCGGCGACGGTGCACCCGGTGAGCGCGCCGTCCGGAAGTCCGAACATGGCCGCCATGACACGTCCGGCGGTGGAGAGCTGCACCAGGAGCAGCGGGGTGAGGACGACGAGGGAGGCGACACCGAGGGCCCGGCGTACGGAGGGGGTGCCGAGGCGGTCGGCCAGGAAGTCCCCCAGGGTGAACACCCCTTTGCGGCGCAGGGGTTCACCCAGGAACCGCATCACCAGCCAGAGCGAGACGACGGTGGCGCCGGCGAAGAGGACGCCGTCCGCCCCGTCGAGGGCGACCGCGCCGGTGGTGCTGAGCAGGGTGGCGGCGGAGATGTAGTCACCGGCGACGGCCAGTCCGCCCCCGACCGGTCCGAAGGCCGCGCCGCCGCCCGCGTAGAAGTGCTCGGGGTCGTCCAGGTCGGCCGCCGCCAGGCCGCACAGCAGCAGGGACACGGCGACGAAGCCGAGGAAGACCACGACGGCGAGCGACTCTCCGTCGCCGCCGCTCATCGACGGCCCTGGGACGCCGTCGGCACGGACGGGCCCGCCGGTGCGCCCGGCACCGGGGACGAGGAGGACACGAGAGCTGCGGGAGCTGCGGAAGACATGCCGGGCATGGCATCAGCCGAGCGGGGGGACGTACAGGGGACGGTGCTCACGGAAGGCACACGCACAGTGCCCGCGGGACGGATCTGTGCGGGAGCACACCCCGTCGGTCCCTCGGACCGCGTTGGTCCATCGGAATGATTCACGGGCACCGCGGGGTGAACGACGGGACGGTACGCCCCTCGTGGCCCGTCACCGGTCCCCCGCGGTCACTAGCGTGGCTGCCTGTGTCGATGAGCTATGCCTTTGTGAACCTGAAACCCGGAGTGGGCAAGACGACGAGCGCGGTGTGGCTGGCCCACGCGCTGCACGAGTCGGGCCGCCCACCCCTGCTGGTGGACTCCGACCCCGCGTCCTCGGCGCTGCGGTGGAGCGAACTGGCGGGGGGTTTCCCCTTCCCCGTGGTCTCCCTCCCGGTGGGCGACGTGCACCGGCGCGTGAACGACTTCCTCGGCGACCGGCAGGCCGTGGTGCTCGACGCCCCGCAGCTGGAGGACCACGCCCACATCGCCCGGAGCGTCATGCGGTACGCGAGCGAGTGGATCGTGCCGGTGACCCCGTCCCCCATCGAACTGGACCGCATGGCGCCCATCGGCCGCGAGATGGGCGACGTGCAGTCCCTGCGGGCCAGGCCCGCCCGCTCCGCCGTCCTGCTGAACCGTACGAACCGTCCGGACGCCACCCGGACCGGTCCCGACGCCGATGCCCGCGAAGCGCTCACGGAACGCGGCTTCGACGTGCTGTCCACCCACATTCCCCGACTCGACCTGTACTCCCAGTCGTTCGGCAGCCCTATCACGGTCAAGGGCTCGGCGTACATGGATCTCGCGGACGAGCTCGCCAAGCGTCAGGACACGATGTGAACCAGCGCAAGGACACCTACCGGGCCGCCCTGCGGCGGGAGCCGGACACCGCCACTCCCCGTCACGCCAAGGTCGCACGGCTGCACACGCGGTACGTCCGGGTGACGATCGAGCTGGACCCCGCACTGCCGCGCGAACTCGGCCGCTGGGTGGGGCCGCCGGTGTCCGCGCTCCTGCGCGCCGGCGCCGCCGCCCTGCGGCCCCTGACGGGCACCTCGTAGACGCGTACCGAGGCACCGGTCCGTGGGGGCGGGACGAAGCACCACGGTGCCCGTTCGTCCGCCCGGGCCGGGAGCCGTGCCTCTCGGACCACCCGGGCACGGTCATGTGACGGGGTCTCAGGTCTCCATCGGGTGGCCGCCGTCGCCCTCGACGACGACCCGGTCGACGCCCGGCTCGTCGCCCCGTTCGACCATCGTCAGGTCGATCCGCCCGTCACCGGTGGTGTCGAACTGGTAGAGATCGGCCTTGCCGTCGCCCGTGGTGTCGGTCATCCAGACGTCGGTCCTCCCGTCGCCGTTGGTGTCGGCGCTGAGGACGACGTGATGCTCGTCGCCCTGGGTCTCGACCACTTCGCCCGTGCCGTCATTCGTCTCCATGACGGCCGGTTGCCCCGGCCGACCGCTCCGAAACGGTGTGCCGCCGTGCCCGGCCGGCAGCCGGTGTCCCGTCCATGGGGCAGGATGGGCGTCATGACCGAGATCCGCACCCCCCGCCTCCTCCTCCGCCGCTGGTACGACGACGACCTCGCCCCCATGGCGGACATCAACGCGGACCCCGCGGTCATGCGCTGGATCGGCGACGGTTCGGTCCGCGACCTGGACGCCACGGCCGAGGAGATCGAACGCTGGGAGGAGGAGTGGGACGAGGAGGGTTTCGGTGTCTTCGCCGTCGAGCTGCTGGCCTCGGGCGAGCTGGCCGGTCTCGCGGGACTGTCGGTGCCCGGGTACCTGCCCGAGGTGATGCCCGCCGTGGCGATCGGCTGGCGGTTCGGCTCACCGTTCTGGGGACAGGGCTACGCCTCCGAAGCCGCCCACGCCACATTGGAGTTCGCCCTCCAGGACCGCGGCCTCGACCGTGTGATCAGTGTCAACCGGACGGAGAACCGGGCCTCGTTGAACGTCGTCCGCAAACTGGGCATGGAGCCGGAGAGGACGATCGAACACCCCGAGTACGGCTTCCCCCTGAGCGTCCACGCGATCGATCTCACCGAGTTCCAGGCCTGATCCGCCTCCCCGCGCGGACCCGCTCCGGCGGACTTCGGCCGGACTCCGGTGAGCGGGACTCCGCCGGTCCGGTAGCGTCCCGCGGCCCCGCGGGCGCGGTCGGCCCGCCGCGGCGCAGCGTCTCGGCCACCGCCGTGTTCACCACCACGACGATCGCCATGACCACGGCGGCGACGGGACGCCCCATCCCGTGAACGGCCACCGCGCCACCGCCCAGCACCACCGCCCAGCACCACTCCGGGCCCGTCGGCATGGGGTCCTCTCCTTCAGGGGTGCCGGCACGACAGGGCCGCACGGCTCGACGTCCCCGTTCGCCGAACCCGGTTCGGGCGGGCCGCGTCGAGGTCACCGAACGCGGGCTCCCCGGATTCCCGGCCCCGGGAACACGGCACCGTCCCCCCGCTGTTGAGGGCGACGACACTGCCGGGCTCCGGCCGCTGCGGGGTGTCGCTGTCCGAGGTCTGTGGGAGGTCCGTCCGAGCGGGGAAGAGCGGTGATCGTGCGATGAAGGCGGTGCGGTTCCACGAGTACGGCGGGATCGATGTGCTGCGGGTGGAGGAGGTGGAACGGCCGACGCCCGGCCCCGGGGAGGTACTGGTCGAGGTCCGCGCCGCCGGGATCCAGCCCGGCGAGGCGATGATCCGCGAGGGCGCGCGGCACGGACGCTGGCCGGCGACCTTCCCCTCGGGACAGGGCAGCGACCTGGCCGGGGTCGTGGTGGAGACCGGTCCGGACGTGCGCGGCTTCGCGGTGGGCGACGAGGTCCTGGGCTTCACCCACGACAGGGCGAGCCATGCGGAGTTCGTCGTGGTGGAGGATGTGAAGCTGGTCTCCCGTCCGGAGGGGCTGCCCTGGGAGGTGGCCGGGTCGCTGTACGTGGCGGGTACGACCGCGTACGCGACCGTGTTCGCGGTGGACCCTGGGCCGTCGGACACCGTCGTGGTGTCCGGCGCGGCGGGTGGTGTCGGATCGCTCGCCGTGCAGCTCGCGCGGCGGCGCGGAGCCACGGTGATCGGGCTGGCGAGCGAGCGGAACCACGCCTGGCTGAAGGACCGGGGCGTCGTCCCCCTCGGCTACGGCGAGGGCGTCGCCGAGCGGATCCGGGAGGCTTCCGCCGGGAGCGTCGACGCGTTCATCGACACGTTCGGCGACGGCTATGTGGATCTGGCCGTCGAACTGGGCGTGCGGCCCGAGCGGATCAACACGATCCGCGACTGGCGGGCGGCGGCCCGGGTCGGCGCCCACACGTACGGGGAGGGGGCGGCGGCGTCCGCGGTGGTGGTCGGCGAACTGGCCCGGCTCGCGGCGCGCGGTGAGCTGGAGGTACCGATCGCCGCCACCTACCCGCTGGAGCGGGTGCGCGACGCGTTCCGCGAGCTGGAACTGCGGCGGGCACACGGCAAGATCGTGCTGCTGCCCTGATCCAGGCCGACGGCGGGCACCGACGGTCGGCGGTCCGGTGGAGGACCTACGGATTGCGGCAGGGTCCGCCGAACGGCGGGCGGTCCGCGGCCTGGGGCCTGTGGCCTACGGCAGGAGCCGAGTACCGGCGGTCGGCGGCGCCGCCCGTCCGCCGTGTCCTCCGCGCGCGGGCCGGGCCCGGGGCGCGCCTCGCCGTACCGGCGGTGAACCACCCGCTGCCGAGGGCGACTTCGGGCCGTCCGGGGGGGCGAGGTCACGCATCCGCGGCCACCGCCCTCAGACCGGCCAGCGACTCCCGGACGAACTGGGCCAGTTCCTTCTGCTCGGTCCGCTCGATCCAGCGCCGGAACGCGAACTTGAAGACGGCGATCCCCACCTCCGCGGCGAGGCCCGCGGAGGCCTCGTCGACACCGCGCAGGCGCAGCGCGTCCGCGAGCGTCGTGGACAGCGACGCGAGTTTGATCAGCTCGCGTTCCTGCAGCTCGGTGTTGGCGTCGATGACGAACTGTCGCTGCCGGGCGTGCTCCTGGCGCTCCTCCAGCACGGCCGCCGCGCCTTCGAGGGCCACTGCCACGGCGTCCATCGGGGTGGCGGACTCGGGAGCCTGCGCGACGGCACGCGCGAGCACGTCCTGGAGCTCGCTCGACCCCGCGAACAGCACCTCGCGCTTGTCCGCGTAGTGCCGGAAGAACGTCCGCTCCGTCAGCCCCGCCCGCTCGGCGATCTCCGCCACCGAGGTGCGGTCGAAACCCCGCTCGACGTAGAGCTCCAGTGCCGCCCGCGCGAGGCGGCCGCGCGCGTCCGGCTGCCATCGACCCATGCCCGGCATCGTACTCGATGGCAGTCCCTGACATCAGGACCGTGAGACCCGACGACAGTCACTGACATCAGGTGTTACGTTTGATGACAGTCACTGACATCGCTGGCCGCCCCGGGCACGCGTCCTCCGGCGCGGGGGCGGCCACTCCGACTGGAGGCTTACTCATGCGTGTTTTCGTCACCGGGGCGTCCGGGTGGATCGGCTCCGCACTCGTCCCCGAGCTCATCGGCGCGGGCCACCAGGTCGTCGGGCTCGCCCGCTCGGACGCCTCGGCCGCGGCCCTGACCGAGGCCGGGGCCGAGGCGGTGTCCGGCACCCTCGACGACCTCGACGTCCTGCGCGGGACGGCGAAGGCGTCGGACGGCGTGATCCACCTCGCGTTCAAGCACGACCTCGCCTTCACCGGCGGTTTCCAGGACGCCGCCGACGCGGACCGCCGCGCCGTGGAGACCTTCGGCGACGCGCTCGCGGGCTCCGGGAAGCCGTTCGTCATCGCGTCGGGCCTGGTCGGGGTGGCCCCGGGCCGTATGAGCACGGAAGCGGACGGACGGACGCCGGACGGGGCGACCGCACATCTGCCGGGCGGCCCGCGGACCCGGATGGGCACCGCCCACGTGACCCTCGCCCTCGCCGACCGGAACGTCCGCTCGTCCGTCGTACGGCTCCCCCCGACCGTGCACGGCGAGGGTGACGGCGGATTCGTCCCGGCCCTGATCGGCATCGCCCGCGACAAGGGCGTCGCCGGGTACGTCGGCGACGGCACCCAGCGCTGGCCGGCCACGCACCGCGACGACGCCGCCCGCGTCTTCCGCCTCGCCCTGGAGGGCGCCCCGGCGGGATCGGTCCTGCACGCGAGCGCGGAGGACGGCGTACCGCTCCGTTCGGTCGCCGAGGTCATCGGCCGCCACCTCGACGTGCCCACCCGTTCCGTCCCCGCCGAGGAGGCGGCCGAACACTTCACCTGGCTGTCGGGATTCATCGGCCTCGACAGCCCGGCCTCCAGCGAACGGACCCGCGAACTGCTGGGCTGGCACCCGACCGGGCCGGGCCTGATCGAGGACCTCGACAAGGGGCACTACTTCCGGACCGACGGGGAGTAGGCGCCACTCACGGCCGTTCCCGGAACCGGTGCGGGGACGGGTGCTCGGACCGGAAGCGGTTCGCGTTCCTGCGGGAAGAGGCCTCCCCCGCAGGAACGCGAACCAGCAGCATGACGGCCTCTCGGCCCACGGAACGGCGGGCCCGGCCGGGGCGATCCCGCACACGGGCCGTCCCCCGCCCCCGTTCGGACCTGTCCGACCGCGCGAGCGGACAGAGAACAGCCAGTCAGAGGTTGACGCAGGTCCGGTAGTCGCACCCGGCCGCCCGCCAGTTCCCCACGTAGCCCTGGAACTGATGGTGACCGTAACCGTGGTCCACCTGAGCCCGGGCTCCGAGCATCACCTCGAAGCGGCGGTACATGCCGACCAGCTCTTTTATCGGCGGACCCCCGCTGGGGGCGAACCCGAGGACCGCGACGTGGAATGCGGTGAACGCTGAATCCCGACCGTCGGATGCGTTCTTGAGGACGAGCCGGGTCGCGTCCCGCCCGCCGCTGCCGCCCGCAGCGCAGCGCACTCCCTGCTCCCAGGGCTCACGCCCTGGTCGAAGCTCCGGACGAGCACGTCGTCCAGGGGAACTCGCACGGCTCCTCCCTTTTGTCGTTAACCGCCCGTTCATGCCCCCTTTGCCCAACCATCATGATTCGTCATCGGCTGATCATGATCCCTGGTGGTTGTGGTCACCGTTCAGATGGGCGTCCATGATCGGAATGGGGCCGGGAACAGGTCACGGACTCCCGCACCAGTCCGGTGCGTGCTGTGTACACCACAGGCCGAAGCAGATGGTGGCCGGACCGTCCGGATCAGGACGCTGTCCGAGGACACCGATGGGGGATGGGGAAGTCCGGCCCGGCGCCACCCGTCGGGCAACCGGACGACATCTTCCCGAACGAAAGTTGACATGATGGATGCGAAAGACCTCTTGATGCTGGTGCGGGTGGGCTGCCTGCGCGAGGGTGCATTGGCTGCCTGGACGGCCCGGCAGGACTTCGATCTGGCCATGGCCGAGAGTGCCACCGCCGCGTACCTCCGCCTGGCCGACCATCAGATCCCGCTCTCCCCGGAGCGTCCCGCGGAGGAGGTCTATGAGACCTGTCGCGCGGCCCTGGCCGCCGCACCTGGCGGCAAGGGGGTGATCGGCTTCCTTGATTCGACCCTGCCCCTCGTAGCGCGGCTCGCCGAGGAGTTCGGCCTGCCGGGTTGCTCCTCGCAGACGCTTCGGATGCTCACCGACAAGGCCTGGGCGCGTGAGCGCTTCGCCGAATCCCAGGTGCCCGGCCCGCTTTTCCGGGTACTGAACGCGGCCACCACCTCCTCTGCGGACAGGCAGGCCGCGGTCGACGGCCTCGCCTATCCATTCATCGTCAAGCCGGCCGATTCCTCGGCCGGACGGGGCGTCATACGCGCCGGATGCGCCGAGGAACTCGACGCGGCCTGGGACACCGCGGCGCGCTTCACCAAGACGGGGACCCTCCTCGCCGAGGAGGAGATGATCGGCGACGAGATCAGCGTCGAGACGGTCACAGTCGCAGGCAGAACCGTGGTCCTGGCTTGCACCGAGAAGCTCAGCACCCGAGGCGAGTCGTTCGTCGAACTCGGCCAGGCGGTCCCCGCACGCCTCGGCCAAAGCCTTGAGGCCGAGGTGAAGGACATTGCGGTCGCGGCGCTGAAGGCGGTCGGCTACGACTACGGCATCGCCCACACCGAGATGATCCTCACGGCCGACGGTCCGCGGATCATCGAGGTCAACCCGCGGCCGGCCGGCGACTGCATCCTCGACCTCATCCGGCTCACCACCGGGACCGACGTGTACGACATCGCCGCCGACCTCGCCCTCGGCCGGCCCGTCGACGTCGACACCCTCGAGCGGTCCGATTCCACCGGCGGCGCGGCCATCCGCTTCCTGACGGCGGAGCCTGGTGTCGTCCGCCGCGTCGACGGTGTCGCAGAGGCTTCGGCCCTGCTCGACCGTGCCAAGGAGCGCCTGGTCCTGCTCACCCGGCCCGGTGATGTCGTGGAGACCGTCACCACCAATCTGCACCGGCTCGGATACGTCATCGCCGTGGGTGAGGACACGGCAGCCGCGGTCGCGCGGGCCGAGGAGGTCGCCGCCTCGGTCTCCATCCGCACCTCCCCGTCCGCCGAGGGTGAACCGCCCGCCCGTCGCCTGCCGAGCGCGGAGTGCTGGACCTGATGACCGGCCGCGACAGTACGACAAGGACTTCCATGCAATCGCCTGACTCCTACTGGCTGACCACCGGGCCGGAGTGGACTCGCGGCAGCGCCGCACTGCCCCGGCACACCGGTGTGTGTGTACTCGGTGCCGGTGTCATGGGCTCGACACTCGCCTACTGGCTCACCCGCGCCGGACAGCGCCCCCTAGTCCTGGACCGTAACCCGAGCCCGGCCATGGGCTCCTCCGGCCGCAACGCCGGCCGGCTCATCCAGGGCGGTCACGCCCAGCATGCCGTCGCCATCGAACGTCACGGCCACGCCGAGGCGCTGGCCCTCTACCAGGCCACCCTCGTCAACCGGGACCTGGTGCGCGAGGTGGTCGCGCGCGAAGGACTGGAGACGACCCGCCACGCCACTGCCAAACTCGACCTGGCCGTCGAGGAGGACGAGGCACTCGAACTCAAGCGGACCGCCGAAGCCCTACGCTCGGACGGCATTCCCGCCGAATGGCTGGACCTCCCGGCCGCCCGCGAGGTGTTCGGCACCGACCTGCCCGACACCGTGCTCGGCGGGCTGTACCGGCCGGACCAGGACTCGGTCCACTCGGTCGCCTACGTCCGGGGCATGGCGGACACGGCGGCCCGCGCAGGTGCCGAGTTCGTGTGCGGGGTGACGGCGACGTCCGTGGAGCCCGTGCAGGGCGGCGGCTGGCTGGTCACCACCGATGCCGGCCAAGTGGCCGCCGAGCACGTGGTCGTGGCCCTCAACGCGTGGACGCCCCGGCTGCTGCCAGAGCTGGCACCGGTCGTCCAACCCGTGCGCGGACAACTCGTCCAGACCGCACCGGTGCCCTTCCGCATCCCCCAATGGGGTCTCGATCGCGGCCTCGTCTACGGAGGCCAGGCACCGGACGGCTCCTTGCTCCTCGGCGGACTGCGCACCACCGTCCCGGGCCGGGACGAGGGCATCGACCTGCCGCAGGACGGGAACACACCCGCCTTCTCGCCGGAGCTGGCCGACCGGCTGGCCACAGCGCTCCCCGCACTGCTGCCGGAGACCACCGGCGTACCGGTGGTCAGGGCATGGAGCGGAGTGATGGCTTTCACTCCGGACCGCTGCCCACTGGTCGGGGCCTGGCCGGGCCGAGAGGGCCTGTGGGTGATGGCCGCGTTCAACGGCCACGGCATGCCGTACTCGCAGGTCATGCCGGAACAACTCGCGGAACGGATCCTCGGCGGCCCGGGGGCGGGCATACCGACGGCCTTCGATCCCGCCCGTTTCCTCTGAGCCGGAGCAACCATGTCGCATTCATCAACGCTTTCGCCGTCACCGGCAGACGAGTCCTGGACCGTCTCCGGCCACGACGGTGCGCCCCTGCTGGTCATCGGTGCGGGCCCCAAGGCCATCGCCCTCGCGGTCAAGTCGCACGTGCTGCGCGCCGTCGGATTCGACGTCCCCGAGGTGATCGCCGTCGAACGGGACCGCCCGGCCGCGAACTGGTGCGAGGGGCGGGGCTGGACCAACGGGCGGCAGCCTCTGGGCACCCTCCCCGAGAAGGACCTCGGATTCCCCTACGACTGCGCCGTGTGGGGAGACTCCCAGGACCCGGTGATGGGGGAGCTGGCTCAGCGCATGACCGGGTTCAGCTGGACCGGTCACCTTCTCGACCGGGGCGGGTACGCGCGCTGGATCGACCGCGGACGGCCCCAGCCGAGCCACCGGGAATGGGCCGACTACCTGGAGTGGGCCGCGGACCGGGTCGGTCTCAGGACCGTCATCGGAGAAGTGCGGCGCGCCGAACTCGTCGACGGCGGCTGGGCCCTGGGCGTCGACAGCGGCAACGGCCAGACTGTGGTGCACGGCTGCGGACTCGTGGTCTCGGGCCCGGGCCCGGCCACCGGTGTCGTGCCCACCGACGGCGACCGTGTCCTGAGCACCGGCGACTTCTGGCGTCTCACCGCCGAGGGACTGCCCGGATGGGCACGCAGGGTGATGGTCGTCGGAGCCGGTGAGACCGCGGGCACGATCGTGCGCGAACTTGCTCTGTCACTGGACCGTGACGTCACGGTGGTGACCCCGCGGGCCACCGTCTACAGCCGTGGCGAGAGTCCTTTCGAGAACCGCTACTACAGCGACCCCACCGGCTGGGCCGGCCTCACCGAGGCGGACCGGCGGGAGTTCATCCGACGCACCGACCGTGCCGTCTTCTCCCAGGAGGTGCAGCGCGAGCTGGCCCCCGCGGCGAATGTCACCTGGGAGCCCGGCCGAGTGGTCGGCACGCGTCACACGGACGACGGGCAGTTCGTGGTGGACCTCGTGTACGCGCAGAAGCAGCGGAGGCTGCCCACCGACCTGGTCGTCGACGCGACGGGCGGCGATCCGCTGTGGTTCGGCCAGATCCTCGGCCCGCGCGCCGAGGGCGCCCTGCGCGCCGCGCTCGGCGGCCCCGTGACCCGCGACGGTGTCGAACGGGCCATCGACGCCTCGCTCGCGGTGACAGGACTGCCGGCACCGCTGCACCTGCCGAACCTCGCGGCGTTCGCCCAGGGCCCCGGGTTCCCCAATCTCAGCTCCCTCGGCCTTCTCTCCGACCGGGTGCTGGCGGCCTACACGCCCTCGGCGCACCGCGAGTCCGCGCGCGGCCGCACGGGCCGATCCCCAGCCACGTCCCGTACCGAGCAGACCGGCAGCCGGTTCTCCCTTCCTTCCACCAACGCAGGAGCAGCACACCCGTGACCCGACAGACGATGACCGAAGCCCTGGAGCAGGGCATCGACTTTGTCCAGCTGCTCTTCACCGACATCGCGGGACGCCTGAAGACACTGGAGATCCCCGCCGGCCGCTGGGCCGAGGTACGCGACCGGGGCTGGACGCTCGACGGGGCCGTGCTGCTCGGGTACGGCGACCCCCGGCACAGCGACCTCCGGCTGGTCCCGGACACGTCGACCCTCGTGCGCCGGCCCTGGACCACCCCCTCCGGGCGGACGGTCGCGATGGTCTTCTGCGACGTCCTGGACGCCACGGGCCGGCCGTTCGCGGCCGACCCGCGAGCCGTGCTGCGCCGGGCCGTCGAGAGGTCGCAAGCCCGTGGACAGCGCCCGGTCTTCGGTGTGGAGGCCGAGTTCTATCTGCTGCGCCGATCGGACCCCGGCGCCACCGGGCAGCCGGCCGACAACGCCGGCTACTGGGACCTGGGCGTCGACGAACAGGCCGACGAGGTCTGCCGGGACATCAGCGAAGCACTGGAGCAGATGGGGCTGACCGTCGACGGGCACCACCACGAGGTCTGCCACGGACAGCGCGAGATCGTCTTCCGGCACGGCGGCGCCCTGGAGACGGCGGACCGGCTGCTGCTGCTCAAGCACACGGCCCGGGTCATGGCACGCCGTCGTGACATGGCGGCGGTCTTCATGCCCAAGCCGCTCGCTCATCTCTACGGCAACGCCCTGCACGTCCATGTCTCGCTCGAAGGCACCGGAGCGGACTCGGCACCCCTGTTCCACGATGCCGCCGACCCGCAGGGCATGTCCGCGCTCTTCCGCAGCTCTCTCGCCGGTGTTCTCGAACACGCTCCGGCGCTGACGGCGTTGGGCAACCCGAACGTCAACTCGTACAAGCGGCTCGTCCCGGCCTCCGGCACGCCTGTGCACCGCAGCTGGGCTCGGCACAACCGCTCCACGGCGTTCAAGGTCGTCGGCGACAACGCCGCACCACGCTCGATGCGGCTGGAGATGCGCAGCCCGGATCCCGCGGCCAATCCGCATCTCTTGTTCGCAGGGGTGCTCGCGGCATTCGCCGACGGCCAGGACAGGGATCTCCCGCTCGCCGCCGCATGCGAGCAGCCGGCCGACGAGCTGACCGCGGACAACCTCGCCGTGCACGGAATCACCGCTCTGCCCACGGACCTTCCGTCCGCCTTGCAGGCCCTGGCACAGGACACCACCGTCCGCGGCGCCCTCGGCGACCTTGCCGTACACGCCGTCGACCGGGGCGCCCGAGCGGAGTGGTCCGCGTGGCACCGCATCGTCACCCCCTGGGAGATGGAGCAGTACGCGGAGACCGTCTGACCCGCCGGCGGCCGTGCCGATGCCGGCCGCCATGACCGCCTTGCCGACTCATGGAGGAACCACCACCATGCACTTCACCGCCGAAAGCACCGACGGCCCGATCGCCGTGCCCTCCCCGGACCACGAATGGACCGCCCTGTTCTTCATCACCGAACCCGGCATCGGCGAGATCCTTCCCGAACTGGCCGGCTGCACGACGGGCCTGTGCTCCGTCCGCGACGACGCCGCCCGGTTCGCCCGTGCCGGGGTCCGGGCGCTCGGCGTCAGCGCGCACGCCCCCGGCCACCTGGCCGACTTCGCCCGGACCCGGGACCTGGGCTACCCCCTCATCGGTGACGGTGACCTGACGCTCGGCCGGACCCTGGGCGTACCCGAGGTACGAGCCGACGACCGCACCCTGTTCGCCCGGGCCGCGGTGGTCCTCGACCGGACCGGCGAGGTACGGGCCCTGCTCCACCCGGTGCCGGAGCCGGAGCGTCACGCCGCGCTGGTCCTGGAGAAGATCGCGCAGCTCAAGGCCGAGGAAACCGCCGAGGCCGACCGTGACTGAGGGCGGTACCACGCTCGCCTCCCGGGTCCGAGCCCTGGTCCCGGCCCCGGGAGCCCCCCGAGCGCTGGCGCTGTCCACCCTCGTCGGGCAGACCGGCAGTGGGCTGTTCCTGCCCGTCAGCGCGCTCTTCTTCACCCGCTCCGTGGGGCTCGCCCCGTCCAGGGTCGGACTCGGGCTCGCTGTTGCCGGTCTGATCGGACTGGCGGCAGCCGTCCCCATCGGCCGGATCGCGGACCGGTTCGGTGCCCGGGGTACCTACGCGATCGCCCTGCTCGGCCAGGCCGCGGCAACGGCATCCTTCGCGCTGGTGCACTCGCTGTGGGCCTTCGTCCTGGTCAACACGCTCGCGGCACTCGCCGAGCGAGGAGGCGCCGCCGCCCGTGGCGCCGTCATCGGGGGCGTGGGCACCGGCGAGGCACGGGTCCGGCTGCGGGCCATGCTCAAGTCGGTGACCAATGCGGGACTGAGCACAGGGACGGCCCTGGCCGCGCTCGCCCTCACGGCCGACACCCGCTCCGCCTACCTCGCGGTGGTGTTCGCCAACGCGGTGGCCTACCTGGGCGCCGCGCTGCCTCTCGTACGCGTTCCCGCCGTCGCACCCATCGGCCGCGGGCAGGCCGGGCCGCCCCGCCGCGCGGTGCTGCGCAACCGGCCCTACACCGCGGTCACGGCCCTGTGCGGGATCACCAGCATCCACTACGACGTGCTGTCCCTGGCCCTGCCGCTGTGGATCGCCGGGCACAGCAACGCCCCGCAGTGGAGCATCTCCGCGGTCATCCTGGCCAATACCGTCCTCGTGGTCCTGCTCCAGGTGCCGTTCTCCCGGGGCACGGGAGAGGCGGCGAAAGCCGCGGGCGCGGTACGCCGCTCGGGCTGGGTTCTCTGTGCGGGCTGGGCAGTGATCGCCTGTGCCGTCTTCGCCGACTCGCCCGTTCTGGCATTCGCCGTGCTCGTCGTGGGCATGGTGCTGCACACCGTCGGCGAGCTGTGGCATTCGGCCGGCAGCTACGGCCTCAGCTACGAACTGGCCCCGGCAGGTTCACACGGCGAGTACCAGGGGTTCTTCTCGCTCGGTCGCGGCCTGACCGCGGCCCTGGCCCCCCTGGTGGTCACCACTGTCTGCCTCGCCGACGGCGCCGACTGGCGTCCGGTCGGTGGCTGGCTGCTCCTCGGACTGATCGTCGCCGCCGCCGCGTCCGCCGTACCCCGCGCGACCCGCTGGGCCGGGAGTGCCGAGGCGGCCCGGACCGGCGCCGAACCGCCCTCCTCCCCCCTCCGCCTCCCCGTACAGGAATCCGCATGACTGTTCTCGACCCCTCCCCCACAGGTGTGCCCAAGGACCAGCACCTCGACCGTGCGGACCTGCCCGGCCCGGCGGTCCTGGTCCTGGGAGGCGGCACCAGGCTGCCCAAAGCCTTGCGCAACCACGGAATGTACGTCGTCTACGGCGGTGGCACCGACGAGTACACCGCCGCGCACCACGAGGCCTGCCACGAGGCATGGCTGCTCTCCGGCAGCTCCGAAGACGCCTGGGTGGCCCGGGCGGTGGCCCTGCACCAGCAGATTCCCTTCGAGCGTGTGGTCACGGTCCGGGAGCGGTTCCTGACCACCGCAGCGCGGATCGCCGACGCCCTCGGGCTCGCCGGCAATCCCCTGCAGACCGTGCGGGCGCTCAAGGACAAGGCCCGGATGCGAGAGCTCCTCCAGCGGCGGGCCCCGGACAGCGCCGTACGCGCGAAGGTGATGCGGACCGTGGAGGAGGTCGACGCCTTCGTGGCGGAGGTCGGCCTGCCGATCGTCCTCAAGCCCCGGGACGGATCCGCCAGCGAGGGCATCACGATCATCCGTCACACCTCCGGCATGGCGGCGGCCCGTCAGCTGGTGCGCTCCCGTCCGGAAGCCCTGCTCGCCGAGGAATTCCTCGACGGGCCGGAGTTCAGTGTCGAGACGTTCAGTGACCAGGGCAGCCACCGCCTGCTCGCGATCACCGAGAAATTCACCGGACCCGGCGCCGTGGAGATCGGTCACCTCGTCCCCGCACGGATCAGCGCGGACGAGTACGCCACCCTGGAAGAAGCGACCGGCGACTTCCTCGACGCCATCGGCCTGCTCGAGGGCCCGGCCCACACCGAGGTCATCCTCACCCCGCGGGGACCTCGTGTCGTCGAGTCCCACAACCGCCCGGGCGGCGACGGCATCGTCGATCTCGTCCGTCATGTCACGGGCCTCGACCTCCGGGACCTGCTTGCGGCCCAGACAGCAGGCGAGCCGCTGCCCGCGGCGGACGGCGAGCGGGCCGGAGCCGCGGCCACCTGGTTCCTGACCACGGACCCCGGGCTCGTCACCGAGGTGTCCGGATGGCAGGCTGCCGCCGAACAGCCGGGAGTCGTGGCTGTATCGCCCGCTGTGCGGGCCGGGGACACCGTGGCGCCACTGGGCGGATCGGACGACCGGTGCGGCTCGCTGATCGCAGCCGCCCCCACCCCCGACGAGGCCCTCGACCGTGCTCGTGCCGCGTTGAGCCTCGTCACCGTCCACACCGTCGTAGCGCCCCAGCAGGCGCCCGAGAATCGAGACAGCCGATGACGTCCGCCGCCCCCGCCCCGCCCTTCACCGCGCGCAACTCCCTGACCGCACGCTGGCTCGGCTCGTCCACGGGCGCGACGCCGGTCTGGCCGGACCAGCCCGATGCGGCACGGTACGAGACGGTCCTCGACGGCCTGGAGGACCGGTTCCTGACCCGCCCCGCCTTCCTCGAGGCCGACGAGACCAAGGCCCTCGAAAAAGACCTGAACGGGACAGTGGACCTCCTGCTCTCCCTGCCCGATCGCCTCTTCGGCGGAGACGTCCACGCCTATGCCGCCGCAACGGGGCTCCGGCCCGAGCAGGCACGGCTGGCCCTCCGTACCCCCGGGCAGCAGCCTGCGAGGATAGGCCGAGCGGATCTGTACCACGACGGCACCCGCTTCCGCCTCCTGGAATTCAACCTGAGCAGCGCCCTGGGCGGCTTGCAGACTCCCGAACTCAACCGGCTGCTCCTGGCACACGACGACCTGGCGGCCTTCGCCGCATCCGAGGGCCTGACATTCCCCGACACCGTGGGGGCGCTCGCGGCCGTCATCCTCGAAGCCGCGTACGATCTCGGCCGATCCCGGGAAACACCTCGCGTCGCGCTCATGGACTGGCACGCCGGCTACGCCAAGACCGAGCCGGAGATCCGAGCCCTGGCACGGCTGCTGGAGCCGCACGGAATCGAGGCGATCCCCTGCCACACCGGCCAGGTGCGGGAGACGGGCGGCCGCATCACCGTCGACGGCCGTCCCATCGACGTCGTCTACCGCTACTTCACGCTCGGCGAGCTGACCGCAGACGCCTCGTCGCTCGCACGAGCCGAGGAACTCCTGGACGCCTTCACACGCTGTGCCACCCCGTTGCTGTCGCCGCTGCGTACCTCCATGCACGGCAACAAACGGGCGCTCGCCATGTTGTGGGACGACCGCTGCCAGGCCACGTACACTCCGGTCGAGCAGGACCTGGTACACAGGTTCCTTCCGTGGACGCGCGAGCTGCGGCCCGGGACCGCCCTCATCCGCGGCGAGCAGCAGGACTTGCCCGCCTACTGCCTGCACCACCGCAGCGACCTGGTTCTGAAGCCTTCGCACGGTCTCGGCGGTACGGGTACGGCTGTCGGGCGAAGCATGTCCGACCAGGAATGGGCCGCGGCCGTCGACACGGCGGTGAAGGAACGCTACGTCGTCCAGGAACTCGTCCGGCCGAGCCCCGAGCAGTTCCCCACGCCGGACACCGGAGAGCTCTCTCCCTGGACCCTCAACTGGGGCGCCTTCCTCATCGGCCACCAGTACGCAGGAGCATTCCTGCGCGGGCTCCCGACCGGCCGCGGCGATGTGATCTCGTACGACAACAAGGCGTACGCCGGCTGCGTCTTCGAGAGCCGACGTGCGTGAACGACCGGCCGGGTCCGCAGCCATGCCCGGAACCCCGGGACCGGGCTGATCGATGCGGTCGACTCCCCACGCGATCGCCCGTGTCGGCGCCGGGCATCAGGAAGCCGTCCCGCCGGAACATGATGGCCGGCGGGGTGGCGCTCGGCCCTGGGCCGGGCCGAGTGACGGGTAGCGTGACGTGCCATGACGGCCACCGAATCGGCGCGCTTGGTGATTGCCTACGTGAGCGCCGACGAAGCACTGCACCGCGACTTTGTCGCCGATCCCCCGGACGCTCACATCGTGCGCGTGAGGAATCCCGATCCCACGCTGCGGGACGAATTCGAGAAGGCCGGTTTCCTAGTCACCCCCGGCTGGGTCAACTGGACAGCCCGGGTACGGAGTTCCGAGGAGGAACACCTCGCCGGGCTGGTTCCGGGGGAACGCAAGGAGGTCCGGCGGATCCGGCGGATCATGGAGCGTGACGGAGTCACGCTCCATGTCACGCACGGCATCGACGAGGGCGACCTGGAACGGTTCCTGACGCTCTACGACCGGCAGGTCGCTCGCATGCCTCACGGCGTGAACTTCCTGAGGAGACAGCTGCAGCGGATACGCGCCGAGCGCGATCAGGTCATCGCGGGCTTCGCCTCGGCCGACGGTGTCATGGTCGCGGGCTGCCTTGGCTGGATCCGGCGCGACGGCGCCCTGCTCCACCTGCGGTTCTCCGCGACCGACACCAGCGGCAGGCTCAACGGCGCGGTGCGCGCCGTGTACTTGAAGATGTTCCAGGCCGCCCGCGAGCGAGGCTGCGACTGGATCTCGCTCGGCAACGACCCCGCGCTGTACGGACACACCGTCCAGCCCGGCCTGTTCGTCTTCAAGAGCCGGCTCGGCTTCACCCCCGTCGCCTCGCGTGCGGTCGACGTGGCCATTCCCGGTGACGAGGCGGACCTGATCCTCGATCTCGGTCCGCTGGCGCGCCCGTCGGTGGTGCTGGCCCACCATGACGCCCCCGTGAGCGGACCGGTTCCGCTCGACGAAGCCCCGCGGCTACGTGCTGTCGTGCTCTCGGACGGGCTTGAGCACGAGCTCCAGGGCCTGCGCACCGACGCCGTGGCCACGATCGAGCGGCGCCGTGTCCCCGCCCGCCTCCGCGATGACCGAGGCGAATGAGGTCACGTAGGTCCGGACGCTCTTCCTCGCCGTATCGGTGGCGGGATACCGCACATGCGCGAACAGACCACTGCTCGTCCTGCTGACCCACATGTCCACTCCTGCTCCGCTGCGCGAGCAGGTGAGGATGTGCGCCCGCGCGCGCTCGTGCTGGGCGGACCCCGCGAACCCGCGGTAGTCCACGTACGACAGCCAGGACGCGGGCCGGTCGAGAGCGGGGTGACGCAGCTGTGCGAGGACCTTGTCGGCCGGCACCGAACGATGCGGCAGAGCCGTCCGCACGGCGGCGTCGGCGCGGGCCAGGACCGGGTCGAAATCCCGGCCGTACGGTACGTCGAAGGCGATGGGCAGTCCGTTGACGAACCAGCCCATCGAGGCCTTCGTACGATCGTCGCGGGTGTGCACCGGGATGATCGTACGGAACCGTTCGGCACCGGAGCACAAGGCAAGAGCGGCCAGCAGACCCGCGAGGAATCCGCTCCCGCTGCGTCTGCACCGCCGCTCCAGCCGGTCGGCGCCGGCCGCATCCGCCAGCGGGAACTCCTCGGCCCGCAGCGGCGTCAGGTCGCCGTCCGGCTTGCCGAGGTCGACGGGGAAGCGCACGGCGGGTGAGTCCCCGGGACCGAGCATGTCGTGCCACGCGGCCGCAGCCGCGGCGACTCGCTCCCGCGAGACGTCCGCGGCCTCTTCGGCGCAGTGGGCCAGGAAGCTGCCCGCCGGGGGGACGGCGGGAGGCAGCCCGTCGCTCGCGGCCGCGTACAGTTCCCTGATCTCGTCGACGGCCAGGGCGAGTGAGTACAGGTCGGTCACGCTGTGGTCGAAGGCCATGAGGAGGGTGCAGCCCTCCTGCCTCAGCACCGCCGCGAAGGTGTAGGCGGGCCACCGGGCCGGGTCGGTCCGGTTGTCGAAGATACGGCCCAGCCGCGCCACGGCCTGCCGTCCCGAGGTGTACGTCCCCGCATCGGTGGGCCGTGTGGCGACCGCGGCGGGAGGAAGCACCCACCGCCGCAGGCCGCCTCCCACCGGGTCGAAACCGCTGCGCAGCGTGTCGTGCCGGGCGACGAAGGAACGCAGCGCCGTACCGAGGGCGTCGAGGTTCACCCGTCCCTGCAGGTCCAGGGACGCCGCGTACCACCGCGGGGCGCGCGCCGACGGCGCGCGCCCCGACCGAGCGGTGAGATGGGACCACTGGTTGGAGGAAGCGGGGGCATGGTGCGGTCGTGGCGCCGAGGACGCGGTGACGCGCCACTCCACGAGCCGGCCCGGGCCCGGGTCGAAATCGCTCAGCGCGATCATCCGCATGGCGCGCTCCCGGTCCCGCTCGTCGCGCCCGGCTGTGCCAGCTTCCTGGCCAGCCGGTGGGCCAGGGCGAGCGTGGTGAGGGAGGGATTGGCCGCGCCGAGCCGCGGGAACGTGGCGGGGCCCGCGGCGTAGAGGCCCCTGACGGCGTGGAACTGGTGGTCGTCGTCGAGGATGTCGCCCAGCGGGAGGGTCCCGCCTTCGTGGTCCTCCGTTCCCACGCTGTTGCACCAGGTGACCGGTGTGTTGACCGTCATGGCGTCCACGGCCTCCGGCAGCGCGCAGTCGTTGCCGCGGGCGGGCCGGTCGTAGTCGGCGAACGACAAGGGCGCGGCGGGGACGCCGAGCAGTTCGCAGATGGCAGCCAGGTACTCCGTGAGCAGGTGCTGCTGGCGGGCCAGCAAGTCGCGGTCGTGGACCGAGGGAGCCGAGCTGACCCGGACGGGCCAGGGATACACCGGGCCGGGCACGCATTCCACGTAGCTCTCGTCGCAGGGCATTTGCTCGCCCATGGCTCGCACTTCCAGCAGCACGTCCCCCAGAGGGCGGAGGTGAACGTCGACGAAGAGGTTCGACCGCGCCTCCTGCGGACCGGGGGCCATGTACGAGCCGGGCGGGAGGGCCTCGATGAGGCGGGCGGCCTCGTCGCCTTCCAGCCGGAGGAAGACCCCCTGCACGATGTGGTCCGCAAGCCGTCCGAGGCGCGGTCGGCGGCCGCGGTCGCAGTCGACCAGCGCCTGGATGGCCAGCCGGGTGCTCTCCACCGTGCCGGCGCAAAGAACCACTCGATCCGCCGCGACAACCGTTTCGGGCCCGGATTCCGGTTCCACGGGACGGATGACGACGCCCCGGCAGACGCCGTTGTCGACCTTCACGCGCACCGCGGTGACACCGGTCAGAAAGCGGATGCCCTCCGGCTCACGGGTGCCCGTGCCCGTCTCGCCGTCGCGCCATGCGTCCAGGGGCGAATAGGCGTACCAGCGCCCCGGCACGTCACGACTGGGCCGTCTCGCCCGTGGGGTCGCCCGCAGCACGGTACCCGCGAACTTGACCTCGGTGTCCTCGGCGGCCCCGTCGACGCCCTGCCAGGCACGCAACTCCTGGCCGACACGGTCGTACAGCGGGGATCCGCCCTCCCAGGACTCGGTGAGGTCGGAGACGACGGAGCGCGGCCAGTGCGGCTCCGCCAGAGCCCAGTTCTCCAGCGGCAGCGTCACGCCGTACCAGTAGAGCGATCTGCCGCCGAGCCGTCGGCGTACTCCGGAAGCGCCGGCGTAGTGCGGAGGAGTGAGCGAGGTCCAAGGCCGGTGAAAGGTGCTGTCGGTGTCCGGGGCCAGCCACAGGCGGAGGGCGTCGTCGCCGGTCCCGGTCATGTTCACATGGCGAAGTTCCGTCCGGGCTCCGGCTTCGAGCACGAGGACGTCGCCCACCCCGTACGTCTCCAGCTTCCGGGCCAGTTCGAGTCCTGCCAAGCCGCCGCCGACGATGACGGTGCGGGGTGTGCCGGTGGCGGGTTTCATGCAGCATTCCTGTCGGAGGAGGGGGACGGGGCGGGGGCGAACAGGGCGTGGGCCTGTCGGAGCGCGTCCTCCGGATCGCCCCGCGGTATGAACTCGTGACCGACGAAGCCGCCGTAGCCGCGCTCGCGCAGCAGCAGGGCGATGGCGGGCCAGTTGACCTCCTGACGGTGGTCGAGCTCTTGGCGTCCGGGCACGCCGGCGGTGTGGAGGTGGCCGATCCTGTCGAGGTGGGTACTGATCGTGCGCAGCAGGTCTCCCTCCATCAGCTGCATGTGGTAGACGTCGTAGAGCAGCCGCAGGGCAGGCGAGCCGACCAGGTCCACGACGGCCGCGCCCCACGCCGTCGTACGGCATTGGTGGCCGGGGTGGTCCACCTTGGTGTTCAGCGGTTCGAGCAGAAGGCCGACGCCGGCCTGTTCCGCCCTCTGCGCGAGGGGAGCGATCCCCTCCGCGCAGATGGCGATGGCTTCCTCGTCCGTCGCGGCGCCGGTGTCCCCGGACATGACGGAGAGGTTCAGGACGCCGGCGTCCACCGCGCGGTCCAGGGCCCGCAGCACCTGATCGCTGAGGTCGGCGTGGTGCACCCGGTTGTTGAAGCCGATGTCGATGGACTCGTGCCCGTCGACGACGACCAGGTCGAGACCGAGGTCGCGGGCCCGGGGCCAGAGTTCCTCCGGGAGGAAGTCCACACCCTCCAACCCGATGGAGGCCGCCAGACCCAGCAGGTCGGGGTGCTGGACGGGAGCCTCGGCGAAGGACCACCAGGCGAAGCTCTGGCGAAAGCTCATGGCTTTGCTCCTTGGGCATAAGCGGACAGCGGGGGTGAGTTCAGGGCGGTCACGAGACGGTGGACCCAGTCCTGGACGTGTTCGAGGAAGCCGTCGCCCGGTCCGACGGCGTCGACGATGCGGCGGTGGCTCTCGGCCTGGTAGGCGGCTCCCAGGGCCGGTGCGGCGTCGAGCGCCACGTCGAGGTCCTGTTCCGGGACCAGATCGGCCCACACACAGGCCACGGCGGCCCGTGCCCGCGTCCACTGCGCGGCCGAGGCGGTCTTGAGGGGGCGGGCGAGGTCGACGAAGGGATGGCTGATGCCGCAGTCGGTCCAGTCGATGAACATCCAGCTCTCCCCGGTCCAGGCCGCGTTGTCCTTCTGGACGTCGCCGTGGACCAGCGTGGCGGGCAGGCCTGCCCGCGATACGTCGTCGAGCAGCGAGGCGAAGGCCGGCAGCACGGCCCGCAGTGCGTGCGCCGCTTCCGCTCCGAGGAGGTCCGTTCGGGCCGCGAGCGCCTCCGTGTCCGCGAGCATGTGCTCCAGTCCTCGGTCCGGGCAGCCGAGGAGAGCGAGTTCCCGCGCCTTCCCGACGGTCTGGCGCTGGAACCGGGCGAGGGAGGCCAAGGCCTGGTCGGGGGCGTGGCCGGGCTGGGCCGGCATGTGCGCGCTGAGCAACCAGCCGTCGCCCGCGCCTATCACGCCAGGGGCGATGTCCGGCCGCCGGTCGGCGACCCAGGCCATGACCCTGCCCTCATGGGCGAACAGGTCCGGCACCCGCTTGAACCAGACGGTGCCCGCGGTGGTCGGGATGCGCAGGACGGCAGAGATCGACCATTGCCGTACGGGTACGGCCGTGCCGGTCCGCCGCAGTCCGGCAGCGAGCAGTTGCTCGTCGACGAAGCCGAGGACGGTCTGCGGCCAGTCGCCCCGGCACCAGTCGGGAACGGCGTCCGGCATGGTGGTCTCATCCGCGAGCTGCGGCATGCCGCTCGACCTCCGCACTCGTGAACGCCGGCACGTAGAACTCCTGTCTCTGGTAGGGGTACGTGGGCACGGCGACCCGGCTCGTCCTCCGGGGACGGGGAAGTGCGAACCAGTCGACGGTGCCGCCGGCCGCCCACACCGCGGCCAGGGTGTTCAACAGCGCCCGCCAGTCGTCCTCGGGGCCCGTTCGAGCCAGGGCCGTGACGACCGGCCCCGTCGGGTGCGCGGTGTCCGCACCGGCGCTTCCGGGGGCGCACAGCACCCACAGCGGCGACGGGGAGGGCGACGTCGGCGACGGTGGCGGCGACGTGCCCTCTTCCAGCATGCGCACCGCGTCGGCGAGGTCGAGAGTCCCGGCGACCACCGATGCGGTGATCGTTCCGGAGCCGGTGCCCGACACTCGGGAGGCCTCGGGCAGCAGCCCGGTCAGGGCCTTGGCGAGTGCGTACTGCGCGGCGAAGCCGGTCACCGTCGCGGTGCGTGGCTCACGCTCGGACGTGGCCTCGGGGCCCGGCCGGTCGGGCAGGTGCTTCACACACTCCCGCCAGGCCTCTGCGTAACCGGGCAGCCGCTCGGCGAGCCGGGGCGCGTAGCGCTGACCCGCGGTCTCGAGCGGGGGGAACAGCAGCACGGGTTCGCGTACGACACCGTCGGAACACGTCGTGACCCTCCCCGCCGGATCCGCCAGGAGGGCTGCTGCCTCTTCGGCCGAGGACACGCGCAGCGCGGCCCGGACGGGCAGCGCGGTTCGCCCGACCTGGGCGGTGAAGGCCACGTCCGGCAAGGCGTCCCCGGCATCCGCGAGGGTGTCGGCGAAGCTGCTGCGCAACTGGGCGAGCGCGGTGTCGTCGTGGGCCGACCACACCAGCAACTCGTCGTCCTCCCATAGGGGTTCGCCGCAGGCAGGCATCTCGGGCGCCTCCTCCAGCACGACGTGGGCGTTGGTGCCGCCGAAGCCGAAAGAGCTGACCCCGGCGCGGCGGGGTGCGCCGGTGCCACCGCGCGGCCACGGCAGCAGCCGGTCCGCCACCCGGAAGGGCGACTCGTCGAGGTTCAGCAGAGGGTTCGGCGAACGGAAGTTGACCGTGGGAGGGATCTGCTCGTGCCGCAGGGCGAGCACGGTCTTGATCAGGCCGGCGATGCCGGCCGCGGGTCCGAGATGCCCGATGTTGGACTTGACCGAGCCGATGACGCAGTCCTGCGCCGGCAGCGCCCGGTCGGTCATGCAGCGCATCGCCTCGGCGAGGGCCTGCACCTCGACGGGATCGCCGACCTGGGTCGCCGTCCCGTGCAGTTCGACATAGTCGAGGTCTGCGGCGTCCACCCCGGCCGCGGCGAGGGCTTCGGCGATGACCCGTTGCTGCCCGCCCGCACTCGGCGAGGTGAAGGTGGCTTTGTCCGCGCCGTCGTTGTTGACCGCGGAGCCGCGGATCACGGCATGGACCGTGTCGCCGTCGGCGAGTGCGTCCTCCAGCCGCTTGAGGACGACGACGCCCCCACCGCTGCCGAAGACCGTGCCGCTGGCCTCGGCGTCCAGCGGGCGGCAGCGGCCGTCCGCCGACTCGATACCGCCTCGCACGTGCTTGTAGCCGCGGCCGTAGGGCATCTCGATCTCGACGCCTCCGACGACGGCGGCATCGCAGTCGCCCAGGCGCAGCCCCTGGCAGGCCAGGTGGACCGCCACCAGGGACGAGGAGCAGGCGGTACGGACCGTGATGCCGGGACCGGTCAGGCCCAGCCGGTGCGAGACGAACGTGGCCAGGTAGTCCGCATTGTTGCCGAGCATCAGCCCGGTCTCGCCGACCAGCGGCATCAGATCGGGGTGCGCCCGGATGTGGTCCTCCGCGTAACGGTCGGAGGCGCAGGTCCCGTACACACCGATCTGCACATCGTCGTCGGGCACCTGGCCGGCGTGCTGGAGGGCTGTCGAGCACAGCTCCAGGAACAGCCGGTGCTGCGGGTTGCGCAGCAGGGCTTCGCGTTCCGACATGCCGAAGTAGCGGTGGTCGAAGTGCCATACGTCGTCCAGCAGGGGGCGGGCGCGCACATAGCGGTGGTGGGCCAGGAGCTGCGGGTCCTCGCCGGTGGCCGCCAGCTGTTCGTCCGTGAGCCGGTGGATGGAGTCGCGCCCCGCGACCAGGTTGGCCCAGAAGTCCTCGATGTTCCTGGCGTCCGGCAGCCGGGCGGCGAGTCCGACGATTGCGATCGGATCCCTCATGGGTCAGCTCCTCTTCATTTGTTTCAGGCGGGCTCGCGCGGACTTGCGCAGGGCGCGCTCATCGCCCCCGGACGCGCTCAGGGGTGCGTGCGACGCCGGGGCGTGTGCCGGGACCGCACGGTCCGGAGCGGCGGTGAGGTGCGCGGCCAGTCGGCGCGCACTGGAGAACCTGAAGACGTCGGCGAGCGGGAAGCGCAGGCCTTCCTCGGCGACGAGCAGGCGATAGAGCTGCAGCAGGTCCAGCGAGGTGAGGCCCGCGCGGAAGAATTCCGTGTCCGGGCTCAGGCCGTCGCCGGTTCCCAGTCGTTCCTCGGCAAGGCTGCGCGCACGGTCGGCGATACGTCGGGCCAGCGACGGCGCCGACGCAGGCACGTCGTCGGGTACCGCCGGATTCTCCCGGGTACTTCTGGCCAGGGTGCGTAGCGCCGCGAGATCCACCTTGCCGTTGCGGGTCACCGGCCACTGCTCCACCCGTACGAACCGCGTCGGCACGGCCCACCGGGGCAGCCGCTGCCGTAGAGCCGCCCGCACGTCGAAGGGGCGAAGCGGCTGTTCGTCCTGGTACCAGGCGATGAGGTCGCCGGCCTGGTCCGGACCGTCCATGCCGACGGCACAGACCCGTACGCCATGAACACTGGCCAGGGCACCTTCGACGCCGTCGAGTTCCACTCGATAGCCCGCGACCGTCACCTGCCGGTCCCTGCGGCCCACGATGTCGATCGTCCCGTCCGGGGCGCGCCTGGCCAGGTCACCGGTGCGGTAGCGGGAGACGGCCTCGCCGCACCGGCCCCGCGCCACTCGTACGGGCCCGGAGCGCTCGCTGTTGCCGAGGTATCCCAGCGCGAGTCCGCGGCCTGTCACCACGAGTTCTCCGAGCACGCCGATGGCGGCGTCCTCCCCTCTGGCCGTACGCACGGCCAGGCGACGGTGCGGCAGGCCTGCGGCCACGGGTGCGCCGTCCTCGGCCCCGTCACGCCAGAGGGCGAGGCCGCTGGCTTGAGGGGTCTCGGTGGTGCCGTAGAGATTGTGGATCCGGGCTTGCGGACAGAGCCGGGCGAGGCCGCGCGCGTCGGCGTTGCGCAGTCGCTCGCCGTGGAGGACGACATGGCGCACGGAGGGCAGCCGCAGGTCCGGACCGGCGACAGCGGTCACGATGCGTGCGAGCGAGGGGGTGAGGTGCCAGACCGTCGTCCTCGAGGTCGCGAGGAGGTCCAGCAGAGCCTGGGGGCCACCGCTCTCCTCGGTCCGCGGCACCTGCACCAGGGCCCCCAGGAGGAGCGGCAGGATCAGGTCGCGGAACATCGGATCGTGGGCGGGCGGCACGGTGAAGCAGAACCTGTCCTCGCGGTCGAGGCCGAGCGCATCGCTGTATGCGGTGAGCGCCTCGGGCAGAGCCTCGGCCGGGAGGAGGACCACACCGGGCGTTCCGGTGGTGCCCGACGTGACCAGGGCATGTCCGGGCTTGCCGATGGGGATGTCCTCGGGGGCTTCCGTCGTCGGCGGGACACCGGCGAGGGCGGCGCGGTCGAGGGGGAGCGTGGACAGACCCGGGGGGACCGCGGTGGCACCATCGAGGGTGAGCAGGATCTCCGCGTCCGCTGTCGCCATGGCGGAGGCGATCCACTCGCCCGGGGCCGCGCCGTCCAGCAGCAGCACGGGGTTTCCCGCGTACCAGGCGCCCAGCACGGCCTGCGGCAACTCGGGACGGCGCTCGGCGAGCACGGCGACCAGGGCACCGGGGGGAGCGCACTGCCGGATCCGTGCCGCTGAACGCCGTATCAGCTCCCCGAGTTCACCGAACGTGACGCGGTCGGGGCCGGACCCGATCGCCGGACGGCCCGGATCCGCGGCGGCGTGGCCGAGGACCTGCCGTACGAGGTCCGTGCACGTCTGGAGCTCGGGGGCGGCCTTGATCCCGCAAGACGCGGGGCGGGGCGACGGAGGCGGTGGCAGAAGAGTCAGGGTCTGGAGTTCGGTGACGCACTGCCGCAGGAACTCCCGGGCAACGTCTCGTTCCCAGCGGTCGGTCGCGTGGACCAGTTGGATCCGGTAGTCGCCCGACGCGTCCAGGTGCAGGTACAGACCGAGGTCGAACAGCGACCAGCGCACGTCGGCCATGACCGGCCGCGCCCCGAGACCACCGAAGGACCGCGGTGGGGCGGCCTGGGTCAGGTCGTTGAACCAGACCTGGAACAGCGGGTTTCGGGCCAGGTCGCGGGAGCCGCCCACGGCCCGGACGATCTCGTCGAACGGCACTGATCCGTGGTCCGCCGCCGCGAGCAGTGCGTCGGCGACGGGCTCCAGCAGGTCGTCGGAGGTGGCTTCCGCCGGCGTCGTCAGGCGTACCGGCATCGTCCGCATGAAGAAGCCGACGGCGTCGTGCGCCTGCGCCGTCTCCCGGCCGGACACCGGCACGCCGACGACGACTTCGGGCTGGCCGCACCAGTCCGCCAGCACACGGACGTAGCAGGCCAGAACGACCATGGGCGGGGACACCCGGCGATACCGCCCGAGCTGTCTGATGAGCGCCGACAGCTGAGGGCCCAGGTCCTCCTCGACGGCCGCCCCGAGGAAAGAGGGCCGGTCCGGATGCCGCTGGAACGGCAGCGCGATCTCGGGAACGGCGCCGGCCAGGGTGGTGCGCCAGAACTCCGTGTCCCGCTCGCGCCGGAGCGGATCCGTCCCGGCCGCGGCGATCACGTCGCCGTACTGGACGGGCGCGGTGCCGTCGTGGCCCGGCAGATCCGACAGCTCGGCCGTGTACTGCTCCTCCAGCGCCCCCCACAACAGGTCCAGGGAGCGCTGGTCGGAAACGAGATGGTCGACGACCATGACGAGAGCCGTCCGTCGGCGGGCAGCGTCCGTCACAGCGCCCAGGACGGCTCGGCGCGGCCGGTCCGCCGGAAACGGATCGTCGGACAGAGTGCGCGCGAACTCCTGGACGCACTGGTCCCAGGGAGCGTCCCCGGCCTGCTCCACCCGCAGCACCCCGGCCTCGCGGCCGACCGCTGTGAAGGGGTGAATGCGCTGGTGGGCGCGGCCGCTGCCGTCCTCCTCGATCGTGGTGCGGAGCACCTCATGGGTCTCGACCAACCGGGTCCAGGACCGGTGCAGGGCAGCGGTGTCGAGGAGTCCGTCGCACTCGAGCACACCCACCACGTTGTAGGCGGGCGAGTCCGGGTGGATCTGCCGGTGCAGCCACAGGCGGCGCTGGTCGGGCAGCAACTCGGCGCGCTCCCGGTCGGTGCGTCGGGGCACGTCCGGGCGGGAGCCGGCGGGCGCCTCGGGCAGGAGCGCGCGCAGTCCGTCCAGGGAGAGGTCCTGGCGCAGGAACTCGCTCAGGGGGACCCGTACGCCCCACCGCTGCAGGACGCTGCCGGCCAGCCGTACGGCCGCCAGGCTGTGTCCGCCTGCCTGCAGGAAGCCGAGATCGGAGCGCTCCGGCGCGGAGCCCACCGCCTCCGCCCAGCAGCGCGTCAGCTCGTCCATGTCCTGCTGGGGTGCGGCCGGCGGGCGGGTCTCGGCCACCACGCGGGTGAGCCGGCCACGGTCGGTCTTGCCGCTCGACGTCAGCGGGACGGCGTCGATGCTCAGGTAGCGGGCGGGCTGGTGAGCCGGGGGAAGACGCCTCTCGACCGAGCGTCGCACCGCTGCGAACAGCTCGGCCTCGTCGTCGGTGATACCGGTCGCGACCACGAAGGCGGCCAGCTGCGTGCTGTGCCCGTCGTGCACGGGAACCACCACGGCGTCACGAACCTGTGCGCACTCCTTGAGGACGTCCTCGACCGCCCCCGGTTCGACGCGCTGGCCCCTGATCTTCACCTGCCCGTCCGAACGGCCCAGGTACTCCAGGGCGTCGCCCCGGATCCGGACCAGATCGCCGGTGAGGTAGATGCGGGGTACCGGACTCCACGCGGGAGCGTCCACGAAGGCCGCGCCGGTCAGATCGGGCCGGCCGAGGTACCCCAGAGCCAGCGGCTGTCCACCGATGGCCAGCTGGCCTGTCTCGCCCTCGCCGACGGGAGAGAGGTCCTCGCGCACCACCAGCAGGGTGCAGTTGGCGATGGGCCGGCCGATGAGGACGGCATCGAGCGGCTCACCGTCGCGTGGGCACGGCCAGAAGGTGACGTCGATCGCCGCCTCGGTCGGGCCGTACAGGTTGTGCAGCTCCGTACCGGACAACTGCGCCCGAAACCGCTGCACCTGCCCCTCGGTGAGGGCTTCGCCGCTGCACATCACCGCACGCAGTGACCGGCACCCCGCCACGCCCGGCCAGCGGAGGAACTCCTCCAGCATCGAGGGCACGAAATGGCAGAGGGTCACCTCGTGGCGGGTGATCCAGTCGATGATCTCGGCAGGATCGTGATGGGCCTCCGGCGGGAGGAGCACCAGCCGGCCGCCGCTGATCAGCGGAGCCCAGAACTCCCACCCCGAGACGTCGAAGGTGTACGGGGTCTTCTGCAGGATGCGGTCGTCCGGGCCGAAGCCGTACTCCTCGCACATCCACAGCAAGCGGTTGCACAGCGCCAGACTGGGCACCACGACGCCCTTGGGCCTGCCGGTCGACCCGGAGGTGTACAGGACGTAGACCGGGTGCTCGTCCGGACACGGCCGGGGCGGGTCCCACGGCCGCGCATCCGACGCGTCGGTCCGCACGACGTGCTCGACGTCCACCAGGGGCACACCGGTGTCGGCCGGGAACCGGTGCGAGCCGGAGGCGACCAGGGCGATACGTGCCCCGGAGTCCCGGACCAGGGTGTGCAGGCGCTCGGCCGGGTCGTCCATGGCCAGCGGAAGGTAGGGGGTGCCCGCCTTCAGCGCGCCGAGCAGAGCGACCACGAGGGCTGTTCCGCGCGGCATGCACACCGCCACGACGTCGCCGGGCCGGGCTCCGGCCGCGGCCAGTGCGCGGGCGACCCGGTCGGAGGCCGACTCCAGCTCGGCGTAGGTCAGACTGCCGTCGGTGTCCACGAGCGCCGTCGCGTCCGGGGTGGCAGTCGACTGCTGCCTGATCAGCCCGACGAGTCCGTACGGGACCTCCCGTTCCACCGTCGGCCCGATGAGGACCGGCACATTCCGTTGGCTCCCGCTCACCACATCAACTCCGTTACACGACACGACAACGACGCCCCGCGCTCACACGGCCAGGTGCTGTTCGACCATGGCCTCGCTGGCCTGCCACAGGCGGGCGGCCGACTCCTCGTCCCGGGCTGCCGCCGACTCCTGAGCGGGCTGCCGCTTCTCGTAGTAGACGGCCGTGGGCGCTGCGCCCTCGTCGTCGGTCGCCAGCCACACCAACGTCTCCGCGCCCTCCTCCGGCCGGCCGTAGTAGAAGCGCTCGAAGGGCTTCACCAGGCGGAACCAGGGCGAGTCGCGGTTGAGGTCCGTGCTGATGGCACCGGGGTGGAAGCAACTGGCCGCCAGCCCCGTACGACGGCGCAGTTCGGCGGTGAACAGGATGTTGGCGAGCTTGGACGTGGCGTAGGAGGCGGGACCGCTCCAGTCGCGTTCCATCTCCAGGTCGTCGAGGTCCAGGCGGCCGTCGACGTGCGTGTCGGAGGACGTGGTGATCACCCGGCCGGCGCTCTCGCGCAGCCGCTCCTGCAGCAGCATCGTCAGGAGGAAGGGCGCGAGGTGGTTCACCGCGAGACCGAGTTCGTGGCCGTCGGCGGAGAGTCGGCGCCTGCCGGGCTGGACCCCGGCGTTGTTGACCAGCACGTCGATCCGCGGGTACCGCTCCAGCAGGGTGGCGGCCAGTTCACGGACGGCGCGCAGGGAGGACAGATCCGCGCGGACGGGTTCGGGAACCTCGACGCCGACGGGTGCGGCCTTGCGCATGCGCTGGTGGGCGCGGGCCAGCTTGGCGGGGGTCTGGCCGAGGGCCAGGACGCTGTGCCCCTGGCGGCTGAGTTCGACGGCCGCCGCAGCACCGATGCCGGAACTCGCGCCGGTGATGACGATGGTCTTGCCCATGGTCTCCTCGTTCTCGATGGTCGATGGGGACGTCAGGCCGGCAGTTGGTCGGCGAGGCGGCGGATCTTGTCGAAGGCGTCGACGACGGCCTGGGTGTGTCCGGGGGACCCCAGGAGCATCGGGTGGTGCAGGAGGACGGTGCGCTCGGCCTCGCGGTGGGCGACCGGCAGCTCGAACCGCGCCGGGTCGAACTTCCAGGCGAAGTCCTGGTCCGCCAGGCCCGGCAGACGGCGCGGGTCGTAGAGCGGGTGGCCGTTGAGCGGGCGGTAGGGCGTGTGCACCCAGAACCCGAGCTCCGCGCTGAGCGCCCGGCAGACGGTGGCCGCGCTGCGGCCCGCGAAGGCTCCCGGACGCAGCCGGATCGCGTAGTGGTAGTAGGCGCGCCGGTCGTTGGCCGTATACGGCTTGATCGGCTCCAGGTCTCCCTCCGCGCCCAGTGCCTTGTCGAGGACCTCCGCCGCTGCCGCCCGGCAGGCGTTCTGCTCGGGCAGACGCTCCAGCCCGTCCAGCAGCAGCGCCGACTGCACCTCGCTGATGTGCATGTTCCAGCCCTGGACGAGGGAGAGTTCCTCGAGTTCAGGGCGGCCGACCTCACGCGGGCCCAGGGCGTAGCGCCGCCCGTCGCCACGTACCATCTCCGCGCGTTCGCGCAACCCGGGGTCGGAGGTGACCAACAGCCCGCCCTCCCCGGCGGTCAGCGTCTTGCCCTGCTGGGCGCTGAAGGCCCCGAAGTCACCGAGGCTTCCGGCGCCCGCGCCGTTCCACGTCGAGCCGTAGGCCTGTGCCGCGTCCTCGACCAGGGCGAGCGAACGGCGCCGCGCGATGGCTCGCAGGGCGTCCATGTCGGCCATCGCCGAGTAGAGGTGCACGGCCATGACGGCGACGGTCGCCGGCGTGATGGCAGCCTCGACCGCCTGCGGATCGATGCACAGGGTGTCGGGGTCGACGTCCACGAGGACGGGTATGGCCCCGGTCCGCGCGACGACGGAGGCCGAGGCGACCCAGGTCAGACCGGGGACGATGACCTCGTCGCCGGGCTTGATGCCCAGCGCGTGCAGCCCGGTGATCAGCGCGCTGGAGCCGTGGTCGACCGGCACGCACCAGCGCGCCCCGACGAACTCGGCGAAGCGTTCCGCGAGTTCGACCTCGACGGCCGGCCTGCCGGTCCAGTGGCCGCTGATGGCCCAGCGTTCACCGTTCAGCACCTGTGCGACACGCTCCGCCGTGTGCGGCCCGAGCTGCGGCCAGCCCGGCCAGTCCCCCGACCACACCGGCGCCCCGCCCGCCAGAGCCAGTCGCCCGGTCATACCGCGACCTCCTCGGCGAGCCGCGCGGCGGCCGGCAGGAGCCCGGAGACCACGTCCTCCACCAGCCACAGCGGCACGGTCACCAGCGGCAGGTCGGGGGAACCCAGGGGCTCGCCGAATCCGCGCAGCAGGACCATGACCGCCTCGTCGGGGCCGGCGGTCATGTAGCCGCGCTTGTTGTCGGAGCGGACCGTCGCCATGATCTCGTCCACGGTGATCCCTGCGGGCACGGTGAGCGGAGCACCCAGGGCACGGGCGAGTTCGTCGTGCACAGCCACCTCGTCGGCCGTGAGCACGCCCAGCTCGGCCGCGATCCGCGCGGCGACGAGCATGCCGAACATGACGGCCTCACCGTGCGAGACGCCCTGGGCGCCGCGCAGCTTCTGGTCGCACAGCTCGACCGCGTGGCCGACCGTGTGCCCGTACTCCAGGATCAGGCCCGATCCCTGTTCCCGTGCGTCCTTGGCGGTGACGCCCGTCTTGGCGGCCAGGCTCTCCTCCAACAACCACAACAGGGATTCCGGGGCCGTCAGGTCGCCGTCCGCCAGCAGCTTCCGCATCGCGGGGATGGCGTGGGGGGCGATCGCCAGGCAGTTCTTGGTGGCCTCGCACAGCCCCGAGCGCAACTGCTTGTCCGGCAGCGTCCGCAGGAGGGCCACGTCCAGGTAGACGGCCTGCGGTGTGAGATAGGTGCCGAAGTGGTTCTTGCCGCGGCTGCTGTTGATGGCTTGCTTGAGGGAGATCACCGAGTCCATGGCGGCGACCGTCGTGGTGGGCACATGAACCATGCGCACCCCGCGGTAGAGCAGCGCAGCCAGGACTCCGGCGAGGTTGCCGGGCACTCCGCCGCCGAAGGCGATCACGACAGACCTGCGGGTGGCTCCCGCGGCCACCGCCCGCTCCAGGTGGCCGGCCAGATGCTCCAGGGACTTCATGCCGTCGCCCGCGGGGAGGGAGAGCACCTCCACGGGTGCCAGGGCACGCAGGCCTTCCAGCAGAGCCTCGCCGTGCAGAGCGAGCACGTTGTCGTCGGTGACGACGAGGAAGCGGTCCGCGTCGTACTCGCCGAGCGCGGCGAGGATGTCGTCGATGCAGTCGTGACCGTAGTGGTAGGGGTAACTCACGTCTCCGAGCCGGATCGGGCGCATGCGCATTCCCGCTGCTGTCATGGCGGAATCTCTCCTCGTCTCACTGATGTCGTGTGGGTGGTGCGTACTGCGCACGGCGTGCTCAGTCCTCGGGGAGGTAGCGCAGGAGACGACCCCACATGGCCACGTCCTCGGCGTCCTCCGCGCCCTCGGCCCTCGGTGCGCCGAACCGCGTGGCGTACTCGGCGATCTCGCTCAGCACCCACCGGACCCGGTAGAAGTCCAGGAAGGGCCGGCGGCAGTCGGGTACATCGATGCCGAGGGTCCGGCGGACGTGGAACCAGTCCCGTTCCGGCGGCCCCCACAGGGCGCCGCCCCAGTCGGCGAGGACCAGTCCGTCCGCGCCGCGCAGGATGTTGGCCGCGCTGGGCTCACCGTGGGTCAGGACGAACGGCTCCCCCTGTGCGGCGCAGACGGCTGCCAGATCCGCGAGCTCGCGCAGCATCGCCCGGATCGCGTCGCGGTGTGTGCGCAGCAGCCGGTGCAGGCGGGCACGGTAGCCGTTGCCCACGGCCGGTGGGGCGTCGGCGAAGTCCAGGGCGGCCGTCAGATCGTCGCGGAAGGCGATCTCGTAGCTCTCGCAGGGCAGTTCCGTCGCCGCAAGGGCGGCCTTTCCGGCGCGATGCACCTGGTCGAGCAGGGTGACGACCGCCGTGGCGTCGTCCGCGGTGATGCCGTGCGGGGTGAGCTGCTCCAGTTCCCGGTAGGGGAAGACCACGACCGGGTACCGGCCCACCGTGCGCACGATGCGCCCGTCTGCGCCCATCAACGGCGCCAGCACCCGCGCCGTACCTGACCGCTCGAGCAGATGCGCCGCGTGGTAGGCGCCCGGCACGTGGCCGCGCAGGTCACGCCGCAGGCTCACCCAGAGGGCACCGCGCCGGAAGGACCAGCTGTCCTCACCCAGAGGGACGAACTCGAACGGCTGCGGGTCCGCGTCGTAGTGCAAGTCGATCTCGCGACCCAGCTGGTCCAGGTCGACATCGTCAGGTGGCAGCAGCACTTCGGGCTCCTTCCGGGTGGTCCTCGAAGGCCGGCAGATGGGCGGCGAGCACGGGCCGCAGTGCCGCGTGCATGGCGGCGCCGCCGTACAGCAACCAGGCGGCGTCGAGCCGACGGCCGCCCGCGGGGTCCGCGAACACGCCCCCGGCCTCGGCGACCAGCAGGGCGGCCGGCGCCTGGTCCCAGGGATTGCCGCCTTCGTCGAGCACCGCATCGAGGCGGCCTTCGAGGAGAGCCGCGATCACGGAGACCTCGTCCTCGCACCACTGGGCATGACGGGCGATCGCTGCGGCAGCGGGCGACTCCCCGGGCGGAACGAATCCACCGACCCGGGCCCCGGTCAGCCGGGCGGTGTGCGACAGCTTCAGAGGCGCGGTCACGGACAGGGTGTCGGCCGCGTCGACGACGTAGGCCCCGCCCCCGCGGACCGCCCACCACCAACGGTTCTCGGTGGGCCGGGTCAGCACGGCGACGGCGAGTCCGTCCTGGTCCTCCAGAGCGACGTGGGCGCCCCAGGCTCGTCCTCCCGCGAGGTAGGGGACGGTGCCGTCGATCGGGTCGATGATCCAGCGACGGCCCGAACGCCCCGTACGGTCGCCCGACTCCTCGCTGAGTACCCCGTCTTCAGGGCACGTGCGGGCAAGGAGGTCACCGAGAGCGGCGTCGACCTCCAGGTCTGCGTCGCTGACCGGGGTGCCGTCCGGCTTGCTGCGGTGGGCCACCCCGCGCCGGAAGTACGCAAGGGCTATGTCGGATGCCGTCTTCGCCAGACGGTGTGCCAACTGCACGTCGGCAGCGGTGACATCGGTATGCACGGGTTCACCTCCTTTCGGCCGCACGTGGTGCGCGGCTCGTCGTCAGATGGCGTCCAGGGGGTTTTCGAGCACGGTCAGCGCATGCCGGCCGAACGCGTCGGCCACTGACCGGTCCACTCCGGCGCGCTGATGATTCAGACGGGCGTCGATCTGCGCCGGGGTCACGTTCCACACCACGTGCAGCGGCCGCCAGTCGCGGATCACCACGGGCACGGGTACGGGGGTGACGCCGACGCCGGGCAGGGCGGGAACGTCCTGCGCCGTGACCCGGCCGCTGTTCAGGTTGACCTTGAACAAGCGGGACAGGCCCAGTTCCTGCAGGATCAGGTCCGAGTAGACGTCGCGGTACTTCTCGGCCGCCGCCCACTGGTCCCAGACACGCCGGGCGAGTTCCACGAGGGGAACACCCGGCTCCACCGTCACGGCGGTGAACCGCGAGTTCACGCAGTGTCCGACGAGGTGCCGCTTGCGTCGGTCCTCGCGACCTGCGGTGTCGGTACCGATGAGCTGCGACCGCCACCCCGTCGTGCGCGCGACGGCAGCCGCCGTCGCGCCCAGGAGCACGGCTGACGGTGAGACACGGGCCTGACGGGCTGCGCTCCGGAGGGCGGCGGTGGCATGGTCGGGCACGCGCAGCGGCACGTGGCCGAGCACCAGAGGCGGCTCCCCGGCGGACGCCGTGGGCGCAGGCCAGGGCACCTGGCTGGAGAAGCCTTCGGCGGCTTCGCGCCAGAAGGTCACCGCCTCCGGCAGCAGGGTGGAGACCAGTGCACGCTGCTCTGCAGCGAAGTCGGCGTAGCTCCAGTCCAGTTCCGGTAGCCGGGCCGACCGCTTCTCCACGCGTGCGGTGTAGCACTCCGACAGTTCCCGCCACAGCGCGGACAGCGACCAGCCGTCGTAGACCATGTGATGGATCGTCAACGACAGGAAGACACCACCGGACAGGACGTGCAGCCCCGGCCGGAAGAGCGGCGCTCCCGACAGGACGGCATCGGCGCCGTGCCGGCCGGCCGCGAGGGCGTCGGTGAGCGCCGCCAGGTCCCCGTCGGTTCGGGACTCGTCGAGGGCCACCAGGGGCTCGGGGTGGATCTCCTGCAGGTACCCGTCGCCATGGCGGCGGATCACCGTCCGCAGCGCGGCATGGCGCCGGACGACGTCCTCGAGCGCTCCGGCCAGGGCGGCGCGGTCGACCGGGCCGTCGAGCCGGAACAGGCAGACGAAGTCGTAGCGGTCGACACACTCGGGGTAGTCCAGCAGGTTGCGGACCATCTCGTCCTGCTGGGGGGACAACGGGGCCAGTGTCGTGCCAGTCATCGTGCTCGCCTCTCCGCGTACGCCGTTTCCTGGATCCCGTACAGGTCCGCGTAACGGCCCTGGAGCCGCATCAGCTCCTCATGGGTGCCGCATTCGGCGAGTCGTCCCTTGTCCAGGACCAGGATCTGGTCGGCTCCGGTGACGGTGGAGAAGCGGTGCGACACGATGACGGTGACTGTCCCGGTGGCGCGCGCGAGCCGGCGGGCCCGGTCCATGTACCGCTCGAAGATCGCCTGCTCGCTCGGCGCGTCGAGGGACGCTGTCGGCTCGTCCAGGATGAGCAGGAGCGGGTCGTGGCGCATGGACGCCCGGGCGAGTGCGGTGCGCTGCCACTGCCCCTCCGACAGGTCGGTCCCGTCGAGTTCGCGGCCCAGCTGGGTGTCCAGCCCCTGGGGAAGGGTGGCGAGGAGCGTTTCGGCGTCCGCGTCGCGCACCGCTTCGGTGATGCGCGCGCGGTCCTGCAGGCTGGGCAGGTCGCCCAGACCGACGACCTCCGAGAAGCGCGTGTGGAAACGGCCGAAGTCCTGGAAGGCGGCGCTGGACCGGTCCCGCCACGCCCGGGTGTCGAGGTCGGCCAGGTCGGTCCCGTCCACCGTGATGCGCCCGCTGTCGGGACGGTAGAACTTGCCGAGCAGCTTGACCAGCGTCGTCTTGCCCGAGCCGTACTCGCCGACCACCGCCACCACGGATCCGGCGGGCAGGCGGACGCTGAGGCTGTCGATGGCGAGCCGGTCGGTCCCCGGATAGGCGTAGCTCACGTCCCTCAGCTCGATGCCGGCGTGCAGCGCGGCGGGTGCCGCGAGGCCCTCGCGGGCGGCAGCGTCCTCCTCGGTCACGTACTCGCGCAGCCACAGGTAGGGCTCGATCAATCGGCCGGCGCCGGCGGTCGCGGTGGTGCTGACGACGGTCGTCTGCACGCTCTGCCGCAGGCTCGCGGCGACCGTCACCGCGAGGACCAGGTCGCCCACGGTGCCGTGGCCGTGCGCGGTGCGGTAGGCGACCAGCCCGAGCCCGCCCACGAAGCCGGCGACGAAGAGCAGCCAGCCGGTGAACTTCCACGCCGCCGCCGTCAGCTGGGCCCGGTACCGGGGGCCCATCGCGGCCCGCCAAGCCTCAAGCTGGCGCCGCGCGAGATCGGGACCGGCGCCACAGACCCGTATCTCCTTGCCGCTCGCCGCCTGCGCCGCGAGGTCGGCGAGATGTTGCTCCAGCCGCTGGGCCTCCGCGGTCTCCACCTCGACGCGCTTCACCACGGCCTGGCCGCGGTGGTCGCACCAGACGGGCACGGCTGCGACCAGCAGCAGGAGGAGCAGCCACGGGCTGACGGTCCCCAGCAGCAGCATCACGAGGACGAGCTTCGCGACGCTGGCGACGGCCAGCAGGGCGTTCCACATGCTCGCCACCAGCTGGCCGGTGCCTGCCCTGACCAGGCTGACGCGGTCGAGGAAGTCGGTGCGCTCCAGATGTTCGAGGCCCTCGAGACGGGCGATGTCCCGGTGCACGCGCGGATGCAGATCGAGCCTGCCCACCCGGTCCGTGGTGGTGATGCGGAGCAGCCCCGAGGTGTCGTGCAGCACCAGATTGAGGGCATAGGTCAGACCCGCGGCGACGGCAGCCGCCACGGCACCGGTGGTGTCGCCCCGGACGATCGCGTCGACCGTGGCCCGCAGGGCCAGCGCGCTGACCGCGACCGCGACGACCGACAAGGCGATCGAGGCCAACGTGGCCGCGGTCAGTCGGCGCTGACGCCGCCAGGACAAGACGAACAGTTCGGCCCACAGGGCCAGATACGCCTTCATCACACTGCCGTTTCTTCGAGCCTGTCATCGTGTCCGCGTCGGAAGCGCTCCGCCTGAACGGCGAACATCTCGGCGTAAACGCCCCCGAGCGCGATCAGTTCGTCATGCGTGCCTGCCTCGGCGATCCGGCCGTGGTCCAGCAGGACGATGCGGTCTGCCTGCCGGACGGTGGACAGGCGGTGGGAGATGAGCACCACGCTGGTGTCGCCGCGGTGCCGTGCCAGGCGCTGGAACACGTCGAACTCGGTACGCACGTCGAGGTGGGCGGTGGGTTCGTCCAGAACGAGAAGGCGCGCGCCCTGCTTCACCGCGTACAGCGCACGGGCCAGGACCACCTGCTGCCACTGGCCTCCCGACAGGTCGACACCACCGCTCCGGGAGCGGGCCAGAGGGGTGTCCCAGCCCTGGGGGAGCCGGGAGAGGACCTCGTCGAAACCGGCGTCCCGGGCCGCCGCCTCGATCAGCGCGGGGTCACGGGGCACGCCGGCCTGCCCGAGCGCCACGTTGTCGGAGGCAGACAGGTGGTAGCGCACGAAGTCCTGGAAGACGACGGACAGCCGGGTACGCCAGTGCTTGAGGCCGTGGCGGCCCAAGGGAACGCCGTCGACGCGGATCTCTCCCCCGGTGGGCCTGTACAGGCCGGACAACATCTTGATCAGCGTCGACTTGCCGGCGCCGTTCAGCCCGACGATCGCCAGGAGTTCTCCCGGCTTGATCTCCAGGTCGAGACCGTCCAGCACCATGCGGTCCGTCCCGGGGTACGAGAACGACACCTTGTCGAAGACGACCGATGGAGGAGAGCCGAGGTCATCGGCTTCCACGGGCTCACCCTCCGAGGCGGTCTCCGCGTCGGGCTCGGCGATGGCCTCGCGCAGTTCCGCGAACGCCTTCAGCACCCGGATGCCGCCGACGATCTGGTACATGTCCGAGTTGGGGCCGAGCACCTGGAAGAGCGACCAGCCCGCGGCGAGCACGGCCGTGGCGACGGCCACCGTGCTGTGTCCGCGTGCGGCGTCGAGCGAGACGATGACGTAGGCCGGGATCAGGCCCACTGAGACCAGTAGGAACTGCTTCCAGCTGGCGAAGAGCATCCGCGTGATGTAGCCCCACAGCGGTGCGTTGGCCTCACGGATGTGCTGCTGCATCCGCTCGACCATCCAGTCGGCGAAGCCGAACACCCGTACGTCCTTGCCTTCACCGGGCGAGACCGCCGCGCGCCTCCACACATCGGCGTGCAGCTCGCCCTTCGTCGCCCCCTGCCACAGCTGCGACAGGCCGAAGTCCTGCCGGGTGCGCACCATCCGGTTCAGGGCTGCGGGGACCAGCACCAACGGGATCAGCCACCAGGCGTAGCCGAGGAGCACCCCGCACGCCGCGGCGGCGCCGACCAGGCCGCACAGCCAGCGCAGCTGCCCGATGGCGGCGTCGGAGGGAGTGCAGTCGTAGCCGCGGCTGCGGTCGGCCATCGCCTCCTTGATCAGGGCTTGCACCGCCGGGCGTTCGAGGGCCGCGTAGTTCTCGCCGCTCGTTGCCACTTCGCTGACCCGGGCCCGGTGGCGGCCGTCGATCCGGCTCGCGGCGAGGAACGTCAGCGGGCCGGTGGCGGCCGTGGCGAGATGACCTGCGGCAAGGACGGCGCCGAACAGGGTCAGGGGTGCCAGCGCCGCCTGGTAGACGTTCGGGACACCGGCAGCGTCCAGCTTCCCGACGAGCAACGCCAGTGCGCCCGCCGTCGCCGCCGGCACCAGGTTCTCGACGAGCAGGGCGACGCTCAGCGTGGCCACCACCAGGGGGCCGACCGCCTTGAGCACCGTGAACAGGTGGAGCCGGTCCTTGACCGCTTCCACGGGACCTCCAAACGTGGGGCGAGGGGGTGTTCCGGGACGCCGGCGCTTACCGGTAGGTCTCCAGACCGCCGGTGCGCCGGATGTCCAGGGAGACACAGTGGAAGGAGCCGCCCAGCGTCCTGGCGTGGGTCAGGCGTTGCGGCAGGACGTCGACCCCGTGCTTCTCGAGCGTCCGCAGCAGCTCGGGCTGGCGGTCGTCGGCCACGACCAGGCCCGGCTTGAGAACGAGGAGGTTCATACCGATCCAGGTGGAGCAGTAGGGGCGTTCACCCACAAAACCGATGTCCTCCAACTCCGGGCACCAGATCTTCTCCCAGTCGCGCAGGAATCCCGGCATGTTGTCGTCGTTCACCCGCTCGGGGTTCAGGAGGACCAGGCCCGGACGCAGCGGGACGATCGTGGAGTCCACATGAGTGGAGGCATAGAGGTCACGGCACGGGTGGACGGTGTACTTGTCACCGAGGACGGATTGCAGCCAGCGCCAGCCCTTTTCGTTCCCGCTGTCGGAGACCAGGTAGAGAATGTCCGTGCCGAACCGGAGGACGTTGGCGGCGTCGAAGGCAGGCTCGAGGTCCAGCAGGCGGTGCCCCGCCCGAGCGGTCGCGTCGAACATGTCGTCGGCGAGCCGCGGCTTGGGGCCCGAGATCCACTTCGCACCACTGTCGAAGTACTCGATCAGCATGTTCTTGTACGCGAAGGGCTCCAGGAAGCGGGAGCGCAGGACCATCGGGGTCTCTATGACGGTGTCACCGATGGTGAGCAGGACGTCGCGCGGGCAGTAGTTGTAGAAGCCGTCGGTCTGCCAGTCCGGGGTGCTGATCGTGCCCGACAGATCCGTCGGGTCCGGCCTGCGGACCGTGATGCCCAGACCCCTGAGCGACTCGCACAGCCGCTCCAGATCGTCACGGGTCTCCTCGAACACCTGCTGGGGGACCGGCCCCGAGGGAATCTTGTCGGCTGAGCCGTACTGGGTGAACTCGATGGCGAACAGATCCGTGCCCGGGCGCGGCACCCGGGCGCCTTCGATGGATCCGATGACCACTTCCTCCAGCGGGTCCCATTCGTTGTGGGCGTTGACCAGGCTCATGTCGTCTCCTCCAAGGTGGGCGTGGCGACGGCTGCGGCAGCCGGTCGCGGGTCGGTGATGTGGAATCGCAGCTCGCCGAAGTAGCTCTCGCCGTCGGGTCCCGGCACCCACGCCTCGGCGGGGTCGGGCAGCATCTCCGTCACGGTCAGGGCGACATCGCCGCTCTGCCTCTTCAGCGCGGCGCGCAGCGAGGCGCACAGCGCGGAGACGTACAGCGGGCTCGTGAAGTCGATGTACAAGGGCTTCGCCTCGGTCGCGATCTTCACGAAGCAGCGCTCCGGCAGCCCCAGCCGGCCGCGCCAGCGGCGCGCGGCCAGGAACTCGCCCGCCTCGTCCCTGATCGCCGTCAGGCCGGTGGCCTCGCAGGTCGTCCGCCACGTCTCACGGACGACGACCAGGTGGTCGATGACCAGCCGCGGAGTGTGCTCGGCCGGGGCCACGAGTTTGAAGGCGTCCGCCGCGACGGTCGAAAGGAACGCGGAGAACACCTCGATGAGCGGAAGATCCCGCCCGTCGACGGTGGCGGTCGGCGCACCGTCGCGCAGCGCCACCGGGATGCCGCTCACAGGCGTGGTCCTCGTCAGATCGGCACCAGGGGCGGGGGCGAATCCGAGGAAGTGGTCGTCAGCGTCTCGTTCGAAGGGCACGAGTCGGCCGGCGTTGCGCGGCCACACGGCGGGGAAGAGCGGCATGACGCGCCGTATCCCGTAGTCCTGGGTGACGAGCTTGGTGACCCACCGCGGTTCGGGCCTGGCCCAGCTGAAGAGTTGTCCTTCCATGGTGGGGACGGCCGCGTGGAGCTCGCCCAGTACGACGCGGTAGTCGCCCTCGTTGACCGCTTCCGGCGAGCGGGCGCAAATGTGCAGGTCCGGACTGTGGAGGCGGGCCGCGGACCATCCGGGCCGGTCCGCGGGGAAGGCTTCGTCCACTTTCCCGGCCAAGTCCGTCGCCGTCCAGCGCAGTTCCCGGACCTCGCGGGTGTCCGCGGGCAGCTCGAGCAGGCGTGCCCAGCGGTCGGCGAACTCGTCGAGCACGGCCTCGGCGGGACTGGGCCCGCTGCCCATGAAGAGCGAGAGCGCCTTGTACCAGATGGTGCCGAGCATGACGTCCGCACCGTTGTCCGAGGCCTTCGCGCAGACGTGCAGGAGTTCGCGTTCGAAGGCCTCGGCGAGTGCGGCAGTCAGCCAGCGGGTCGCCTGCAGGACTATCGCCATCGGGGGCGCCAGTTCGTCGAGGAACCGCCGTCCTAGGGTCAGCTGCAGATCGCGCGTCGTGTCCTCGTAGCACAAACCGCGTCCTGCGTAGACGGCGCCGCCGTGCCGCCGCGGTTCGCACCCGGTGAGTGAGGTGAACTCCTCTGCCAGCAGACCGAGAGCGTCGGTCAGGGCATGCGCGTCGCCTGCGGCGACTGCCACCTTGTCCCGTGCATCCGTCAGCCGGCGCAGCCCGAGCGTCGCCCGCTCCCGCGCTGCCGGGTCGCCGATCGCCGCAATACGCGCTTCGAGGACGGACTCGGCGGTGGTGTCCAGGGGAAGATGGGCGTTCCAGGTCAGCAGCTTTTGCTCCACCAGCTGTGCCATGGCTGCGTAGACGTCGGCGGGCTGCTCCAGGCCGGGCGCGCCCGCGGCGATCAGAGCGGCGGCGATCTGCGATGCGGGCCGTGAACCGTCACTCGCCGCCAGGATCTCCGCCTGCGCCGCGGAGACCTCCACGGACGGCAGGCCGGGCCGGTGCAGTTGTCGTCCGTCCAGCCGATGGTGTGGCTGCCGCGCGGGCGGGAGCCACGGGCGGATCTCCGGGTCCTGGGCCAGCCGGTCGCCGTAGGCCAGTACGGCCCACGGTTCGAGGAACACCGTTCGGCCGTCGGTCAGGCGGTCTCCGACGGTCGCGGTGACGTCCGGTGACGTCGGATCCAGGGTGATCCACAGCGACGGACCGAAGAAGCCGATGGTCTCGGTCTTGGCGCAGTAGCGCTGCCAGAACCTGCTGAGCTGCTCCTCCCGGTAACGGCGCTTGGCATTGCGGCGGATCGGCTCCTGGTTGCGCAGGAGCGAGTCCAACAGGCCGACGACGGCGGGACTCTGCCATGCGATCGCCTCGCGCAGGCGCGGGTCGGCCGCGACCCGGTTGACCTCGGTCGATGTACGGTCGACCGCCGCGAGAAACGCACCGAGGAACGCTTCATGGTCCGCGTCGCCGGCCAGATGCGCGTCGGCCGCAGCGGCGCAGTCCGGCGCGGCGAACCGTTGCAGACCTGAGGCCGGGAAACCGGTGCTGCGCAGCAGAGCGTCGCGCCAGATCAGCCACTCGCTGTCACCGAGCCTGGCGTGATGCGGCAAAGCCATGGGTGCCTTCCTGTCGGATGATCTGTGCGCGCCGGGGCGACTAGGTGTTCTGCGGGGCGGCGCTACGGATGGACGCGAGGAGCCGCTCGTGGATCTCTCGGACGGTGCCGGCGACGACGATCTCCTGGACGTCGACCTCCGCTCCCCAGCGCTCTTCGGCGACGATCGCGACCTGTAGAGCGGTGAGGGAATCGCCGCCGAGCTCCACGAAGCTGTCGTCGGGGCTCGGCTCGGGGACCCCGATCATCTCTGCGATCAACTGAGAAACATCCCCGAATTCGGGCAGCGGGCTCACTTGAATTCCTCCGGATTCGAAAGTGTCAACTGTTGATGTCGGGCGGCTCAGTCCCATCCGACGTCGCGAGACGAGGCTGCGGCGACGGTCGTGCGGCCGTCGAAGTTCCCTGCTCCCGCCTGCATCGCGAAAGCGCTTGCCATGACCAGCGTGACGATGACAGCGAGTCTCTTCATTAGTTCTAAGCTCCTCAGGATCGCGGGCCGACCGGTGATCTGTTCGCCCGGTGGGATCACTGTTGCAGCAGAGATCATCACGCCACAGCCGATGCCACTATCATCATGTTCTCCGCGACAAGTTGATGGTGTATAAATGGGGGAAAAGTGGACAAGGTGGATCTCGGTGAATGGCCGCCGCTCACTTCTGACGCGGCCGAACTGTTCATGGCGTTGTCGAGCGGGCGGCGGCCCGGGAAGGTGAGTGATCAGGCGTGGCTGGAGTTGAAGTCCATGGCTTTGGTCGCGGGAACCCCGGATACCCCTCGCCTGCGTGACCCCTCGCGCCTGCTGCGACGAGCGGAGAGCGAGTTGCGTCAGAAAGCCGCCGCGGTGGAGGCCCAGGTGGCGAGCTGCCATGAGCAGCTCACACCGCTTGTCGCCGGCTTCGCCGCCTGGCAGGCAAGAAATGATTCGCCAAGTTCCGGATTCGAAGTGCTGTCGGGGTTCGACGAAATCAACATGGTGATCACCGATGCGTTGCGCGACGCCAAGGTCGAGGTTCTCACGGCCCAGCCCGGAGGCGGCCGGTCCGCCAGCACCCTCGAGGATTCCCTTCTCCGCGAAACGGAACTGATCCAGCGAGGAATGCGCGTGCGGACGCTCTATCAGCACACGGCCCGCTTCAACCCGGCAACGCGATATTATGTCGAGCGGATTTCCGAGATCGGCGGCGAAGTACGCACCCTCGATGAATTCTTCGACCGCCTCATCATCGTCGACCAAACCGTTGCCTTCATTCCGTTTGCGGATGACAGGTCATCCGCCCTTGCTTTGCGGCATTCGGCTGTCGTGCATTTCTTGAGGGGTGTGTTCGATCGCGCCTGGATACGTGGCGTCGAATTTGCCGCCGAAGAGCCGCGCGAGATCTCGAGGCAGGCCGTGGACAGTACCCGCCTCGCCGTTGCCCGGCTCCTCATCCAGGGGCACACGGACGAAGTCGGCGCCCGCCGCGCCGGCCTGAGTATCCGGAATTACCGTGAGCACATCAAAAGCCTCATGAATCGCGTCGGTGCGCAGAGCCGCGCCGACCTCGGATTCCGCATCGCCCGGTCGAACCTGCTCGACGGAATGGACGACCTCGACGACGGTGAGTGAACCGCACCGCCCGAAGTCGGCCGGGAAGCCCCGGTCCGATGTGGCGGATGCGGCCCCGGGCCGCCGGTGAGCCGGCCGCGTGGCGGCGCAGGGGTCAGAGGGGGGAGGCCCGCCGCCCCGCCGGGCTTCACCCGGGGCCTCCGCCCGCCTACCTCTCCGGAACGTCGCGTCGACGGGGCAGCCATGACGGCTTCAGCCTGAGGCTCGTCGCGCAAACGTCGATTCACGGAGCGGTGGCAGCCCCCGTGCCGCGACCCTCCCGCAAGTGGCGTGATCTCCAGAACGCCACCTGCGGGAGTGGCGTTCCCGGCTGAGGCACCGAGCCCGGGCGTCACCGGCTACGTCGATCTCATCACGCACTGTTCACCTGTACCTCGAGGAATGATCGAGTTATGTTCGCGTGCCGGATTCGATCAAGAACAGCCTCTGCGGAGGGGCCGGCGTCGGTCGCCCTGCGGGAAGAAGCCGGGCAACGATGAGCAGGGACCGTCCCGTTGCCGCCGAAGGGCGAGACGCGGGGTATGTCCTCGCCGCACGGGTCCTACCGACTCGTCTCGGCCAGGCTTGATATCGGCTTCGGAATATCGCGTGACAGGTGGGACAGGCGACGGTCCCGGGCCGCGAGAAGTGGCTGCAATTCGCGTGTCATTGCGGCGGGGCTGGTGTCGGCTTCCCCTTTGGCTGGGTATATGCCCTGATGGCTGGGTAGTTGCGGGTGCTCGGGGGCGAGTGCTGGGCGATGGTTTTATGGGTACGCCCAGAGCGTGACGAGGACGAACGGGTTGTCATCTATCGGCTGTCGCGGGCGTGTGAGGCGCCGCGGGACGTGGTGATGCGGGCCCGGATGATCGAGTCGAGCCGGTCGGGGCTGCGGGTGCCGGCGGTCGCGACGGAGCTGGGCCGCAGCCAGAGGACGGTACACGGCGTCCTGCGCACTTCCCGACACGTCGTCCGGCCCTGCGAACCCTGCCTGGCGTCGTGATCGACGCGGCCGTACGCGTTTTCGTCCTGCCCGGCCCAGGCGTCTTCCGGCTGCTGGTCGCCGCCTTGCCGCTGTCCCTCGGGACCTGGCCGTGCCGGCGCGCGCTCCACCCCGCCCGGCAGCGCCCCAACACGGCCGAACCATCGTCCAGGCGCTCGTGAGCGGGTCAGCGCGCGGTCCGGGCCGTCGGTCCGGAAGGAGAGCCGCTGTGGGAGTACCGGCACGGCTGCTGGGGGCCTGGACTCGGCCACGCGCACACGGGGGACGAGCAGGAGGTGTGCAGCGGGATCGAACACGGGTCCTGCCGCGTCTCCGACGACGGCCGGCTCGTCTGGGCACATGTCGTGCTCGGCCCGGAGGAGGACTGGCAGGAGTGCCGGGGCGTCCTCGACGCCCGGGACGGACGGGAACCGGCTCGGCTGCCGCTGGACGGCGCGGCCTCCGGTTCACACCACATGTCCCACCCGGACGGCCTCCACATGGGGCTCTGCGCCGACATGGGGCAGGACGGCATCCCGCTCCACTGGGCACGCCGGGACGGCGAGGAGCTGACCGGTCGGGACCTCGACGAGTCCTCGGACCGCATCCTGATGGACGTCCACCCCGGCCGTCCGGGCTTCCTGACGGTCGAGCACCACGGAGCCGACCTGACACTGCACGCCCTGGACGGCACCGTGCTCGCCGAAGGGGTGCCCGAGCCGTCCGACGAGGAGGACCCGCCCCGCTGGGACCACAACTGCGGCTTCGTCGACGCCGACACCGTCATCGCCTCGACGGTCGAATCCGACGAGGACCCCGACCGGCCCCTCCACTGGATGCTCGATGCCCGCACCCTGCGGGTACGGGACGCGGTCGTGTACCCCACGGGCCGTGTCCGCGGCCACGTGCGCCCGCTCGGGGACGGCACCTGGCTCACCTACGACGACGAGGGCGAAACACTCGACCGCTGGACCGTGGCAACGGCTTCGGCCTGACGGCGGGTTCGCGCCGGACCGCTCCGTCGCGTCCGCCGCACCGCGAGGCGCGGTGGGTCGGGGAAGCCCACGGCCCACCGGCCGCCCTCGCGCACACGAGGTGCGCTCGGTGGCCGGTGGGCCGTGCCCGGAGACGGGGGCGGGGAGGGTGACACGGCCGTGCGTGAAGCGCGGGCGGGCCACCCGGGGTACGGACCTCAGCGGGCGAGAGCGGCTTCGCTCGGCGCCTGGGTGCGGGGGTCGGAGGTGAGGGCGTGGAGGATCTCCTCGACGCTCTGCTTGGCGTCGCCGAAGAGCATGCTGCTGTTCTCGCGGAAGAACAGCGGGTTCTGCACGCCCGCATAGCCGGAGGCCATGGAGCGCTTGAAGACGACGACCTGCTCCGCCTCCCACACCTTCAGCACCGGCATGCCCGCGATCGGGCTGGCGGGATCCTCCTCCGCGGCCGGGTTGACGGTGTCGTTGGCGCCGATGACCAGGACGACGGAGGTGTCGGCGAGGTCGTCGTTGATCTCGTCCATCTCCAGGACGATGTCGTACGGCACCTTGGCCTCGGCCAGCAGCACGTTCATGTGTCCGGGCAGACGGCCCGCCACGGGGTGGACGCCGAAGCGGACCTCCACACCGCGCTCCCGCAGCCGGCGCGTGAGCTCGGCGACCGGGTGCTGCGCCTGGGCCACGGCCATGCCGTAGCCGGGGGTGATGACGACGGACCGGGCCTGGGTCAGGAGCTCGGCCACCTCCCGGGCCTGGATCTCGCGGTGCTCGCCCTGCTCCTCGTCCCCGCCCGAGGGAGCCTCGATGCCGAAGCCGCCCGCGATGACCGAGATGAAGGAGCGGTTCATCGCCTTGCACATGATGTACGACAGGTAGGCGCCCGAGGACCCGACCAGCGCGCCCGTGACGATCAGCAGGTTGTTGTCGAGCAGGAATCCCGCCGCCGCCGCGGCCCAGCCGGAGTAGCTGTTGAGCATGGAGACGACGACCGGCATGTCGCCGCCGCCGATCGAGGCGACGAGGTGCCAGCCCAGGACGAGCGCGAGGACGGTCACGGCGATCATCAGGCCGAGGCTCGGGCTGATGGTGAACCAGACCGTCAGCGCCACGAACGCCACCAGCGCCGCGACGTTGAGCGCGTTCTTGCCCGGCAGGACCAGCGGACGGGACTTGATGCGCGCCGACAGCTTGAGGAACGCGACGATCGAGCCGGTGAAGGTGACCGCGCCGATGAAGATCCCGATGAAGACCTCGGCGTGGTGGATCCCCAGCAGGTCGGCGGTGACGTGCTTCTGCGCGTCCCCGTGCGCCTCGACCTCCAGGTAGCTGTTCCAGCCGACCAGCACCGCGGCGAGGCCGACGAAGCTGTGCAGCACGGCGATGAGTTCGGGCATCTGGGTCATCTCGACCTGCCGCGCCCGCCAGACGCCGATCGCGGCACCCAGTGCCATCGCGACGACGATCAGCGTGACCGCGCCCGCGGTGATGCTCTGTGCCGCGAGCACGACGGTGGCGACCAGGGCGAGGGTCATGCCGGCGATGCCGTACACGACACCGGCGCGGGAGGTGCGGTGCTGGGACAGTCCCGCCAGGCTGAGGATGAACAGCAGGGCGGCGACCAGGTCCGCAGCGTGGGAGGCTGTGGTTGACGTCATTGTGGCTCAGCCCTTCGAGAACATGGACAGCATGCGGCGGGTGACGGCGAAACCGCCGAAGATGTTCACGCTCGTCAGCAGGATCGCCACGAACGAGAGCGTGGTGACGACCGCGCTCTCGTGTCCGATCTGCAGCAGCGCTCCGATCACCACGATCCCGGAGATCGCGTTGGTGACGGACATCAGCGGCGTGTGCAACGCGTGGTGCACCTTGCCGATCACGTAGTAGCCGATCACCACCGCCAGCGTGAAGACCGTGAAGTTCGCCGCGAGTTGCGCCGGAGCGAAGGCGACCAGGGCGAACATCGCCAGCATGCCGGCGCCGATCAGGGCGAACCGGACCGCCGGGGTGAGCCGCGGCTCCTTGGGCTTCTCCGCCTGTGCGACCGCCTCCGCGGGCGCGGGCTGGGGAGCGGCCGAGACCGCCACGGGCGGCGGGGGCCAGGTGACCTCGCCCTCGCGCACCACGGTCACCGCCCGCTGGACCACGTCGTCGAAGTCGATGACCAGCCGGCCGTCCTTGCCGGGGGTGAGCAGCTTGAGCAGGTTCACCAGGTTGGTGCCGAACAGCTGCGAGGCCTGGGTGGGCAGCCGGGACGCGAGATCGGTGTAACCGATGATGGTGACGTTGTTGTCGGTGACCACGGTGCGGCCCGCGACGGTTCCCGCGACGTTGCCGCCCTGGGCGGCGGCCATGTCGACGATGACGCTGCCGGGCTTCATCGCCGCCACGTCCTCCGCCGTGAGCAGCCGCGGGGCGGGGCGGCCCGGGATCAGCGCGGTCGTGATGACGATGTCCACGTCCTTCGCCTGTCCGTGGTACAGCTCGGCCGCGGCGCGGTCGTAGTCGGCGGAGGTCGCCTTGGCGTAGCCGTCGGTGCTTTCCTCCTGCGCCACGTCCACCGCGAGGTATTCGCCGCCCAACGACTTCACCTGGTCGGCCACTTCCGGCCGTGGATCGGTCGCCCGGACGATCGCGCCGAGACTGGAGGCGGCGCCGATGGCGGCCAGCCCGGCCACACCGGCACCGGCCACCAGCACCTTCGCCGGCGGGACCTTGCCCGCGGCCGTCACCTGGCCGGTGAAGAAGCGCCCGAACGCGTGCGCCGCCTCGACCACGGCCCGGTAGCCGGCGATGTTGGCCATGGAGCTGAGCACGTCCATGGACTGCGCCCGCGAGATCCGCGGTACCGCGTCCAGGGCCAGCACGGTGATGGGCCGGCCCGCGAGCTCCGCGAGAAGGTCCGCCCGCTGGGCCGGACTGATCAGCCCGATCAGCGTCGCGCCGTCGGGCACCCGCGCGATCTCGCTCGACGAGGGGGAGTTGACCTTCAGCACGACGTCCGTCTGCCAGGCGTCGCCGATCCGGGCTCCCGCCTCGCCGTAGGCGTCGTCCGTGAAGCCCGACGCCGCACCGGCTTCCGACTCGACGACGACCTCGTAGCCCAGTCCCACCAACTGGCGCACCGTGGCGGGCGTGGCCGCGACACGGGTCTCCCCGGGAGTGGACTCGGCCACCACTCCGATGCGCTGGGGCGGGTGGTGGGCCGGTTCTTGTGCGGGCATGGCGATGTCTCCCTCGGGGGGCACGGATGTGGAGGCACAGAAGTTCGACAAGGGGGAGGTCCGCACCCCTTGGACGCAGGAACTTACATGGTGGAGCGGGCTGTTCGGCACAGCACGCAGCCGTGACTTGTTTCACGCGAGGTCTGTCGCCGACAACACGGTGACAGGGGTTCCGCGATCCGGTGTTCCGGGAAACATCCGCCGGCGTTTCGACGCCTCGGGAGTGGGTATCGGTTCGGGCTCAGATCAGGCCCGCGCCGATCCCGCGAGGAGGCGAAGCGGCCTCCCCTCTCCTCCGGATCCCCTCCCCTCTCCTCCGGATCCCCTTCCCGTTCTCCGGACCCCCTTCCCGCCTCCGGACACAGGGGCCGCGCGGCCCGCCCTCCGAGTCACCGTGGCCGGGTGCGGCGGACCGCGGTCCGCCGCGTCCGGACGGCGCGGACTTCGGGCACGGGAGTTCCGGCGAGGAGCTGACGCCGTTACACGGAGGTAATCGTTCCGCAACCTTGACTGCATTGGTCCGGTCCAATAGCGTCGCCCCCGCACAGAACCCCACATGAACCAACTCCCCCCAACCGTCATCTTGTTGACGGCCTGTCACCCCCTCCGGGAGGGCCCCCGTGGTTTCCCGACGTTCTTTCCTGGCCAGAGCCGTTGCCGTCACCGGTACGGCCGCGCTCAGCCCGTTCTCACCGGTCTCGCCGCTGACGTCCACCGCGACCGCAGCGGGAGTCTCGCTCCCCGTGAAACTGGCGAACAACTCCGGCCAGGACACCGTCTACGCCTACATATCCGGCACCGACAGCAGCGGCTGGCCGGTCTTCGTCTCGGCGAACGGCGCCTTGAACCGGCTGCCCAGCCCGTCGTCCCCGGTGACCCCCATCGCCGACTACTCCATCGCGCTGGGTGCCTCCGGGTCGGCCGCCAAGACCGTCACGCTGACCGACTACATCATCGGCGGCCGTGTCTGGTTCTCGGTCGGAAAGAAACTCCAGTTCTTCGCCAACCCGGGCTCCCCGCCCGGCGTGGTGCAGCCCGCCCTGGTGAGCTCCGACCCCAACTGGGCCACCAACTGGACGTTCTGCGAGTTCACCTTCAACAGCGCCAACCTGTACGCCAACATCTCCTACGTGGACATGGTCGCGCTGCCGATCTCGATGTCCAGCACCGGCAGCGGCGGCAACCAGTCCGTCAGTCCGCTGCCCTCCGGCGCCCTCGCCTCCATCGCCTCCGGCCTGCAGGCGCAGCACGCCTCCGACGGGGCACCCTGGGACAGGCTGGTGGTCACCGACTCCTCCGGCGGGGTGCTGCGCGTCATGGCGCCCGCGCACTCGCCGGTGGACTTCGGCGGCTACTGGAACGACTACCTGAACCGGGTCTGGAGCCACTACGCCACCACCCCGCTGACCATCAACGGCCAAGGCAGCATCGGTTCCTACACCGGCAGGGTCTCCGGCGACGCCATCGTCTTCTCAGGCCTCAACACCAACGGCGTGCCGTTCACCAAGCCGAGCGCCGTCGACATCTTCGGGTGCGCGTCCGGTCCCCTCTACAACTCCGGCGGGGACGCCCGCGGGGCGATCGCCGCCCGGCTCGCCGCCGCGATCAACCGCAGCTCGCTGCTGGTCTCGGGCGGGAACAACAACCCCGACGGCGTGAACCCGTCGCAGTACTACACGGACTCGATCACCAACCACTACGCGCGGCTGGTCCACAAGTACGCCAGCATCGGCTACGCCTTCCCCTACGACGACGTCGGCCCCACCGGCTCGGCCCCCGTCGACGGGCACATCCAGGACGGGGCGCCCACCTCGTGGAGCATCACCCTGGGCGCCGGGGGCACCGGCGGAGGTTCGGGGGGCGGCTCGGGAGCGGTCAGCGCCTACAGCACCGTCCAGGCCGAGTCCTACTCGGCGCAGAGCGGGACCACCACGGAGAGCTGCTCCGACACCGGCGGCGGCAGCGACGTGGGCTACATCGGGAACGGCGACTGGCTGAAGTTCTCCTCCGTCGACTTCGGTTCGGCCTCCCCGGCCCAGTTCAAGGCCCGACTGGCGTCGGGCGCGGCCACCGGTGTCAGCGGTGCCGTACAGGTGCGGCTCGACAGCACCACCGGCACGAAGATCGCCGAGATCAACTTCGCGAGCAGCGGCGGCTGGCAGACCTGGCAGACCGTTCCCGCGAACATCGTCGCCTCCGCCACCGGGGTCCACGACGTCTACCTGGTCTTCTCCTCGGGCAGCGGCGCGGACTTCACCAACATCAACTGGTTCACCTTCACCAAGTGATCCGCGGCTCCGCGGCAGCAGCCGCCGCGGGCACGGCGCTTCCAGGCGGAGAGGTACGCGCCCGGGGCGACGGTCGCGGGTCGTGAACCGGCCCGCGCACGGTTCGCCGACAGCGGTGCGACCGCCCCACCAGGGCGGTCGCACCGCTGTCGGGCGGTCGCACCGCTGTCGGGCCGGCAGGCCTTCAGTCCGTCCCGGGGCGCCGGGCGCCCGCGTGCCTCACCCTGCCGAGACCCTGTCGACGGGCTCGACCGCGTCGGCGGTGGCGGCTGCTTCGTCCTGTGCCATGCCGAGAAAACGCTGGACCGTCTGGACCGGCATGTCGAGCCCCTCGGACGCCGCCTGCATGCCGCCGAACACCTGCACCGCCTCGGCGACGGCCATGGCCAGTTCGACCTCCGCCTTGCGGACCTTGTTCTCGGCCTTGTCCACGGTGTCGACCACCGCCAGCTGACGGCGCTGCTTCTCCTGGAGTCGCTGCTTGCGCGAAAGGGCTTTGTCGGAGTTCTGCACAGACATGACCAAGATCATAATCAGCTGGGTGCGCACCGTAAAATCGGCGACCCGTCCGCGCCACGGTCACGTTCCCGGCTCGCGGGTCGGCACGCCCTTCGGCGTCGTGGAACCCGCGGCCGGTCGGTAGGGTGTGCGACTCGACGAAGATCAACCACGCGCGGTCGAGGGGCCGTTGGGGAGGGAGGGGTCGTGGGCGATCTGCCCGGCGTGTTCGCGCTGCCCCGGATGCTCCGTCATTTCGGGGCCACCGGCGAGCACATGCCGCCGGACGGCGCGGTGGAGGTGGACGCGCCGGACTCCGCCCTGCGGACCGCGCTCTCCGCGGCCCGTTCCGGGGACTGGGAGCCGGCGTCGGAACTGATGGCGCGGACCCGCACCGCCCGGGACTGGGACCGGCGCAACCGGTACGGCGCCGGGCTGGCCGAACTCGCCCTGCACCACACCGGATGGCTCGACGACTGGCACCGGAAGCGGCCCGGCGACCCCGATCTCGCCCTGGTCGCGGCCGAGCTGGAGATCGACCGCGCCTGGGAGATACGCACCGCCGCGCGCGCCCGTCATGTGTCGCGGGAGCAGTTCCAGGCGTTCCACACCCTCCTGCGCGACGCCGAGCCGGTCCTGCGGACGGCCGCCGACCTCAACCCCGGCGACCCCGTGCCCTGGCGGATCCTCATCGCCCACGCCATGGGGCTCGCCGCTCCCCGCCCCGTGTTCGACGAGTACCTGGCACGGGGGCGCGAGGCGGACCCCCACCATCTGGGGCTGCACGCGCGCGCGGTGCAGTACCTGGCCCGGAAGTGGTACGGCTCCCACACGGAGATGTTCGAGTTCGCCGAGTCGGCCGCCGCGTCGGCCCCCGAGGGTTCACCGCTGCGCGGACTGCCCCTGCACGCGGTCACCGAGTACGCGGTGGAACACGAGGCGGGCAGTCGGCGGGGCCCGGTGGACTGGTCCCGGATCGAGGGTCATGTCGAGGCGGGTCTGAGCCTGTCCGCCGGGTACGGGCCGGGCGACCGGCGGGCGTCCGACCTCCGCAACCATCTCGCGCTCGGTCTGATCCGCTCCCGGCGCGAGGCCGAGGCACTGGAGGTCTTCCGCCTCATCGGCACCGACGCGCGCACCTTCCCCTGGGCGTACCTGGGTGACCCCAGGGAGATCTTCCTTCTGATGCGCCGGGGAGTCCGTGTGCACGTCGCCCGCCGGACGCCGTACTTCAACGGCTCCGTACCGGCGCCGGCTTTCGGCGGCACGGCGGACGCGGCGGCCCCGGCGACCCCGGCGGCCCCGGCGGAAGGTACGGTCCAGCGCGCCGCCATGGCCGTCGCGCTCGCCGGCGCGCCGCTGCGCGACGTCCGCGAGGCGATCCTGATCACCGGAACGACCATGCGCCTGGCTCCGGCGCGCCGCGGCGGCACGTTCGTCGAGATCGCGCCCTCGGCGGATCCGCCGGGCCGCCGCAAGGGCGTACGCGGGACCCTGCTCGGCGAGGGCGGACTGCCCTCTTTGGCGCGCACGTTCAGCCGGGGTGCGAAGTGGCCGGTGCTGGTGGCGGTCAAGGAGGGTGCGGACTACACGCTCCACCTGTACCGCGACGGCCGCCCGGTGACCGTCCACGCCTGGTGGGCCGACCCGGCCGAGATGCCGACCCAGGAGGAGGCGGCGGAGCGGGCGACCGCGCTGGCCGCGGCCTACGGGATACCGGACCCCCGCCCCCTCACCGCGATCCTGCGGGGCACCGGTGATCCGCGGCAGCACCTCGACGAGGCGTTCGCGGCGCTCGGACTGCCCGCGCCCCCGGCCAGCTTCGGGCACCGCCCCGAGCCGCTGGCCGAGGAGCCGGGCGCGCAGCTGGTCGAGCGGAGGTCCTTCTTCCGAGCGATCAAGGAGTCGCTCGCCTCCGAAGGCGATCAGGCTTCGGGAGGAGAGCTGCCCCCGCTGTCCTGACCTCCGCGGGCCGGTTCGGCTCCCGGTGCCCTCCCCCGGCCGGCACCGGACAGGTCACCGCCTGACGGGCCTGACGGGCCGGTTCCGCTCGGACCGGTCCTCGCCGTGCCCGTCCGCGCGCCCACCGCGCGGCCGCTCCCGCAGCCCCTTTCCCCGGCTTCTCCGGCCGGGCCGGGAATCGGACACGTCGGTGGTGTCGCCCCCGGTGCGGCGGTCCGCGACGCCAGGCGTCGCGGACCGTGAGGTCCAGGAGGGACGGCCCGCAAGCGCGAGCGGGGTCCCGACGGAGCGGCGGAAATCTGCTCCGGGCCCTGCACCCGGCTCACTCCCACGCTCACCCCCAGCAGCTCGATCAAGCCATTTTCCCCTCACCTGAATGGCTCAACAGGATCTAGAGTGTGCGCGTGACCGAGCAGAACTCCGAACTCATCGCCGGCCGGTACCGGCTGGTCGAACGCATTGGCCAGGGCGGTATGGGCCAGGTCTGGCGCGGCCTGGACCAGCAGCTCTTCGGACGCGAGGTCGCCATCAAGGAAATCCTCTTCCCGCCGGGGATGGAAGAGGACGACCGCGCCACGCTGCTCCGGCGCTTCACCGCCGAGGCTCAGGCGGCGGTCGTTCTCAGCCACACCGGGATCATCACGATCCATGACGTCGTGGAGCACAACGGCGCCCCCATGATCGTCATGGAACTCGTCCGCGGGCAGTCCCTGGCGGCCGTCATCCGCCAGGAGGGCCGACTGCCGGCGCGGCGAGTGGCGGAGATCGGCGCCGCCGTGCTCGACGCGCTCGCCGAGGCGCACGAGGCGCGGATCGTCCATCGCGACATCAAGCCGGACAACGTGCTCCTGTCCAAGGACCGGGTCGTCCTCACCGACTTCGGCATCGCGCACCTCGCGGACGCCACGACCAAGCTGAGCCACAGCGGGATCGTCATCGGCACGCCGCAGTACATGTCCCCGGAGCAGTTGGAGGGCAAGCGCCCGACCCCCGCCAACGACCTGTGGGCGCTCGGCGCCACGCTGTACCACGCCGTCGAGGGGCAGCCGCCCTTCGCCGCGGAAGGGCTCCACGCCCTGGCCGTGGCCGTCTTCACCCGCCCGTACCGGCCGCCGGTCCACGCCGGACCGCTCGCGCCCGTACTGGAAGCGCTGCTCACGAAGGACCCGGAGCAGCGGGTGAGCACGATCGAGGCCGCCGCGATGCTGGCGGCGGCGCTGCGCTCCCTCCCGGCCCGGGAGGAGGCGGCCGCCGAGCAGGAGCCGGGGCCCGAGGGCGGTCCCTCACCGGACGCCGCGACGGAGCGGGCACCGCTCCCGGTACCCCCCAAGCCTTCCAAGCCCCCCAAGCCCTCCGATCCGCGCGGGCAACGTGAGCCGCGCGAGCCGCGCGAGCCGAGTGAGCCGCGCGAGCCGCGCGAGCCGCGCGAGCCGCGCGAGCCGCGCGAGCCGCGCGAGCCGCGCGAGCCGCGCGAGCCGCGCGAGCCGCGCGAGCCGCGCGAGCCGAGTGAGCGACATGTGCCGCATGAGCCCACGCTCCTGGACTCCGGGGCGTCCCCGGCCGACACTCCGCGCCCCGTACCGGAACGACCGGCCGACCCGCCGCGGATCCCCGCCCCCGTGCCCCCGGCCGAGGATCCGGTCCCGCCGGAAACGACGGCCGAGATGGAGCCGGGCGAGCCGAAGCCGGTACGGGCGCGCGCCCTCACCCGGCGTTCCGTGGTCCTGGCCACGGCACTGGCCACACTCGCGGCCGGCTCCGTCCTGACCTGGACCCTCTCGGGCGAGGACGGGACACCCGGTGGAGGGACCGGCGGCAAGGCGTCCGGCAACGGCGCCGCGGCTCCCGCCGTCACGGTGGTGATCGGGGTGGACGCACCGCTCACCGGCGCCGTGTCCCCGACGGGCGTGGGCATCCGGAACTCCGCCGACCTGGCGGTCAGGACCGCGAACGAGAAAAAGTACGTCCCCGGCGTGAAGTTCGAGATCAAGGCCCTGGACGACGCCTCCGACCCCGCCAAGGGCACGTCGAACGCGGCCGGTTTCGTGTCCGACGCCAAGGTGCTGGGCGTCGTCGGACCGCTGAGCTCCAGCGTGGCCCGGGCCATGGCGGCACCCCTGGCCGAGGCGGACCTGGTCAACGTCTCACCGGGCAACACCGCTCCCGAGCTGACGCTGGGGCCCGACTGGGCCGCGGGCACCAGGTCCCGTCCGTACGGCACGTACTTCCGCACCATGACCACGGACGTGGACCAGGGGCCGTTCGCCGCCCGCTACCTCCACACCGAGGCCGGGAAGGGCAAGCTGTACGTCATCGACGACGACAGCGCGTACGGCACCGCCCTCACCTCCGGCTTCACGGCCGAGTTCGAGAAGCTCGGCGGGACCGTGGTCGGCACGGAGCAGGTCGGTTCCGCACAGAGCGAGTTCTCCGGCCTCGCCAAGAGGATCCGGGCCTCGGGCGCCGACGCCGTCTACTTCGGCGGCTACTCCGAAACCGCCGGGCCGCTCTCCAAGCAGCTCAAGCAGGCCGGGGCCGCCATCCCGCTGATGGGTGGCGACGGCATCCTCGACCAGGAGTTCATCGCGTCCAACCCGAAGGCCGACGGCGACCTCTCCGTCAACATCGGCGTGCCCGTCGAGGAACAGGCGGGCGGGGCGGACTTCCTCGCCCGGTACCGCGAAGCCGGGTACCAGGACCAGACCGACTGGTACGGACCGTACGCCTACGACGCGACCTGGAGCCTCGTCGAGGCCGTGAAGTCCCTCGTGAAGGACAATGGCGGCACCCTCCCCCAGGACGCGCGCGCGAAGATGTCACAAGCCGTGGCCCGGCTCTCCTTCGACGGGGTCACGGGCCGCGTCGCCTTCGACGAGTACGGCGACACCCGCAACCGGCGTCTGACGGTGTGTTCGGTGGCCGGCGGCCGATGGACCACCGTGACCAGCGGCACCGCGCCTTCCTGACGCCCGCCGCCCCGGGACCGGCAGCTGGATCCTGTCCGCTCGCGACCCCGTTCCCGGGCCGGCCGGGTGAAGGCCGCGATCCGGACCTGCCCCTACTGCACCGGGCCGGCCGCGTACGCCAGCGGAGGTGCGATCGCCTGCGCGTCCGCTCCCTCGCCGACCCACAGGGCGATGAACAGCGCGGCGGTCGCCTCCAGCAGCCCCGCCCGTTCGAGACCACCGCCGGCCACGGGTTCGCAGCCCACGTCCCGCACCAGCTCGCGCACCCGCGCGAGAGCCGTCCCGTCGTCCCCGCAGACCGGCACGGCCAACGGCCGCCCGTCGAAGACCGGCGGCCGCATGCGCCACACGTCCTCGTGGCAGAGGTTGAAGGCCTTGACCACATGGGCTCCGGGTGCCGCCGCGGCCAGTCGCTCCGCGGCCGAGAGACCTCCCCGCGTCAGCAGCCGGAAGCCCGGCCCGACCGGGTTGGAGCAGTCGATCACCACCTTGCCCTCCAGAACCGCGCGCAGTTCCCCCGCCACCGCCGCTCCCGCCTCGAAGGGCAGCGCGGCCAGCACCACCTGGCCGGACTCGGCCGCCGAACGCGGGCTGCCGGACTCCGCCCCGCCCCCGACGCGCTGCGCGAGCCGCCGCGCCTTGTGCGGGTCCCGCCCCCCGATGGTCACCTCGTGCCCGGCCCGCGCCCAGTGGGTGGCGAGCGCGTCGGCCATGTTGCCCGTTCCCAGTACGCCGATCCTCATCACACGTTCCCTCTCCGTGTCCGCTTCGAGCGATCGCACCGACACTAGAAGGCCGTTCGGGCACCATTCGGTACGTGACGACCGACGCCTTCCTCGCGGACTGCCGCGCCCGCCTCGCCTTCGACCTGCTCTCCAACACCTGGAACGCCGTGGTGCTCTGGGCACTGCGTGACGGCCCCAGCCGCCCGGTCGAACTACGCGAACGGATCGGGGGCATCAGCTCCAAGGTCCTCACCGAGACCCTGCGGCGGCTGCAGTCCAACGGGCTGGTCGACCGGCAGGCGCATCCCGGCGCGCCACCACGGGTCGAGTACCGGCTCACCGCTCTGGGCCGGACCTTGCTGGCCCCCATCGACGCCGCCGGCGCATGGGCCTTCGAGTACGGTGACGAGGTCATGGCGGCCCAGGAAGCGGCGGACACACCCACCGCGCGAAGGGTGCCCCGGACGGTCGCCCCGCCCGGACCACCCGTGCCTCCCTCCGAAGGTCCCTGACCGTCCGGCCGGTGCGGCCGGCTCGCCCACGGCGATGCTCTCGTTCACCGATCGGCCTCGATCTCCGACGTCCGGTGGCCCGGCCTCTCCGCCGGCATCACCGCGCCACTCGTACCGGCTCCGGTCCGGGTTTCAGGCCCCCCGCATGAGCTCCGTGTTGACGGCGGCGACCTTGGCGTACAAGGGCCCCTCGACAACGACGCCCTGGCCCCTCCCCCGCCGCCACGGGTCCACGTCGATGACGGTGACGAGCGCGTTGCCCAACCCGACCACGACCCACCAGTCCCGCCCGTCCGCCCGCACCCGCCAGGTCGACTTCACCCACTTGCCGGTGTCCGTACGTACCTCGGCCGAGACCAGTTCCCAGCCACCCGGGTCGAAGCACACCAACTCCTCGACGGGAGAGTCCCGTTGGCCGGCGCGCTCGACGACATGGCCGCCGCGGGCCGTCAACCGCACCGGCTCGCGCAGGATGTGACGGACCCGCACGAAGAGGGAATCGGGGCCCGACTCGACGTGGAAGCGAGCGGTCTCGAAACGCGGCGGCACGGCGAACTCCTCTTGACCGGGCGGGCGAACCGGACAGCGCACACGCGCCGACGGCTCCGGCCCACCACGAACAGGCGACGGCCCACCCTACGATCACCGCAGGCGGGCGGGTCCGCCGCTGCCCCGGTCCGGGCACCCGGACGCATGTCGCCGCGCCCACTGCCGGCACGAACGCGGTGTGCCGCAGAGCGCACTTCGCGCCCTCCTCGCCGGAACGCGCGCAGCGAGCGGAGAAGCCCTCGTCCGTGATGGCCACGAGGCGGGTGCGCAGGTCGTGCGCCGACCACGGCGACGGACCCCGACAGCCGGACATCATGTCCTGAGCGACCTGCTCTTCCGCGCCCGCCCCGCCAAGGGCCTCGCACCACCTCAGGGCGTGAAACCCCAGGGTGAGTCAGGCGTTACGACCGGGCTCGGCCGGAGTCGGCCGACGGAGCAGGTAGACGCCCGCGACCGAGACCAGGACGGCCATGCAGGCGATGAACACGAGCCCGGCGCCCTCCAGGCCGATCGGGCCCACCAGCACGCCGACTCCGATCACCGGTACCGAGATGCCCGCGTAGGCGACCACGAACAGGGTGGAGATCACCGCCGCGCGCTGGTGCTCGGGAGAGGCCTCGGCCACGGTGGTGAGGGCTCCGCGGAACGCCAGGCCCTGACCGCCCCCGCCGACGATCGCGCTCAGCACCACCAGGACCAGGAGGTCCCAGCGCAGCGCGCCGGCGAGCAGCGCGAGGCCGCCGAGGAGCGCGGCGCAGCCCAGGGGCAGCGACCGGACCGCGCCGACCCGGCCGACGGCGAGCTGACCTGCGGTCGAGGCGAAGAAGGCGAGGGCGACGACCAGTCCGCTCACCGCGCGGTCGGTCACGTCCAGGGACTCGGCGAGGAACGCGGGGCTCACGGAGGTGAACACCCCGAACAGGGCGAACCCCACGAACGCGGCGATCGCGGGCGGTCCGAACACCGGTCGCACCTGGGCGGGCAGGCCGGGCCGTTGCGGTCGTACGGTGCTCAGCGGCCGGCGTTCGCGTACGGTCTCCGGGAGCCGCAGCAGCACGACGGCCGAGAGGGCCACCAGGACGAGGTGGACGACGAACGGCAGGTACAGCGGCCAGGGCGCGTACTGCGCGAGGAGGCCCGCGAGCAGCGGACCGCAGCCGAGTCCGCCCATGTTGGCGGCCGTCGCGACGAAGGTGGCCCGGGCGGCGCCGCCCGGCGGTGCCAGCTCCATCACGTAGGCCGTGGCGGCCCCGGTGAACAGGCCCGCGGACAGGCCCGACAGCAGCCGTCCCGCGTACAGCCAGCCGAGGCCGGTGGCGCACAGGAAGCAGACGGCGCTCGCCGCCGCGAATCCGAGGCCCCACAGGAGCACCGGCCGTCGGCCCACCGAGTCGGAGGCGTTGCCCGCGAGCAGCAGCACGCCCATGACCCCGAAGGCGTACACGGCGTACACGACGGTGACGGTCAGCTCGGAGAATCCGAACTTCTCCTGGTAGAGGCCGTACAGCGGGGTCGGCAGTGTGGTGCCGGCCATGCAGACGGCGAACACCGCCCCGCTGAGCAGACACCGGCTCCATCCTCGGCGATCACCGTCCATGCCGCCGACAGTAACGTCGTGGGCCGCCGCGGTCCGGCCCGACGTGCCGCCGGGCGTGGTCCGCCCTCCCGCGAGGGGAGGACGGACCACGCCGACGGCCCGTCAGGGGGCCTGGGCGAGGCGCACGCGGAGCAGCGGGCAGGCGTGTGCCGGGCGCCTCGTCGTCAGGAGCAGCCGGCCGGTGCCGCCTGGGAGGCGTCGTGGATCAGCGCCTCGTGGGCGGCCTTCAGCCGGGCCACGTCGGGTTTGACCACCTTGCGGTCGTAGGTGATCAGGCCGTTCAGTTCTCCCTCCACGTCCGAGATCTGGGTGTAGACGGCGCCGTTGCCGCCCTTGCAGGCGAGTTTGTGCACCTCGGCGAGCCGGGCGAGGTAGTCGTCGGTGTACGCCGAGGGGTCGACGTCCACGTAGGACTGCTGGACGGACCAGGCGTGTCCGGGCACCGCGAGTCCGAGGCCGCCGTACTCGCCACTGACCAGGGCCCGTTTCCCGTCCGGGTTCGGCGGCAGCGCGGGGCTCGGGTAGCCGTGCTCGTCGATGATGTCGCCGGTGCCGCCGTCCACGCCGAGGTTGATGCCCGACATGGAGTTGATCAGGCGCGTCGGGTCCCAGGACTTGGCCTGGTCGGCGATGCGTGCCTCGTCGTACTGGCCCCAGCCCTCGTTGAAGGTGACCCACATGACGACCGACGGGCTGCTGATGTGCTCGTCGATCATCTGCTTCATCTCGCGCTCGTACTCGGCACGGGACGCGCCGCCGGGGTTGACCCCGGCGGTCATGGCGGGCATGTCCTGCCAGACCATCAGGCCGAGCTTGTCCGCCCAGTAGAACCAGCGGTCGGGTTCCACCTTGATGTGTTTGCGGACCGCGTTGAAGCCCATCCGCTTGTGCGCCTTCAGGTCGTACGCGAGGGCTTCGTCCGTGGGCGCGGTGTAGAGGCCGTCCGGCCAGAATCCCTGGTCGAGGGTGGCCATCATGAAGACGGGCTTGCCGTTGAGGACGGTGCGCGGGGTTCCGCCCACCTGCTCCACGGCGATGGACCGCATGCCGAAGTAGCTGCCGACGCGGTCGGCGCCGACGCTCACCTTCAGGTCGTAGAGGAAGGGGTCGTCGGGTGACCACAGGTGCGGGTTCGTGATCTTCAGGACGAGCGGCCGCCCGGTGCGGCCCTTGACGGTGGCGACCTCGCGGTGTCCGGCGTACGCGGTCGCGGTGACCCGCACTCCGTTCCGTACGCCCTTCGGCTCGACGGTGAGCCGGCCGTTCTCGACGTCGGGCGTCAGCTCGAGCGAGTCGACGTGGGCGGAGGCGACCGGCTCCATCCAGACCGTCTGCCAGATTCCGGAGGACGGGGTGTACCAGATGCCGCTGGGGTCGATGCGCTGCTTGCCGACGGGCGGGTTCTCGCCGTTCTGCGCGTCGGTCGGGTCGTAGACGCCGACGATCAGTTCCTGGGTGCGGCGGCCGGGCTTGAGCGCGGCGGTGATGTCGGCGCTGAACTTGTCGTAGCCGCCCTGGTGTTCGGCGACCTCGGTGCCGTTGACGTAGACCTCGGCCCGCCAGTCGACGGCGCCGAAGTTGAGCTGGAGGCGCTTGCCGGAGCCGACCTTCCAGTCGGCGGGCACGGTGAAGGTGCGCCGGTACCACATGCGGTCCTCGTGCCGTTCGATGCCGGAGAGCTGGGACTCCACCGGGTAGGGCACGCGGATCTTCTCGGCGAGCTTCTTGCCGACCGGGGGCTGTTCGCCGGCCTTGGCCGGGGCGAACTGCCAGGTGCCGTCGAGGCCGCGCCAGTCGGTCCGGGTGAGCTGGGGCCGGGGGTACTCGGTGCGGGTCTTGCCGGCCTCGACCTGGTCGGCCCACTTCGTGCGCAGCTCGTGGGTGGAGCGGTTGGGGCCGCTGCTCCAGAAGGCGCTGACAACGTTGCCGTTCGTGCCGGAGAGGCCGCCCTTGCCGTCGTAGCGCAGGTCGGCGGTGCCCTTGGCCGTGCCGGTCTTGTTGCCGACGACGGGTTCCTTCAGGCCCACGATGAGGGACTTGGGGTCGGCCGGGTCCAGCTTCGCCGTGGACAGCGGCCACTTGGCGCCGCCGATGACGGCTTCGACGTGGTCGGTGAGACCGGCGGGGGGCGCGGTGAGCGGCTGGGCGAAGTCGAGGCGCAGGGTGCGGCCGTCGCCCTGGACCGTGGTGGCGATCGCACCGTCGTAGGCGTAGCCCTCGGGCAGCCGGAGCGCCGACTGCGGGACGGCGGTCCTGGTGCCGCCGGGCGGGGTCCAGCGCAGGTGCAGGTTGGAGCCGCCGAAGTGCTCGAAGTACTCGACCTTGATGTCGTAGGCCTGTCCGGCGGTCAGGTCGATGGGCCGGGCGGTCTGTTCGCGGTCCCAGTCGTCGACCCAGTGGTCGATGGCGAGGCGTCCGTCGATCCACAGCCTGAAGCCGTTGTCCCCGATGATCGAGAACGTGTGCGGGCCGGTCTTCTCGGGGACGATCCGGCCGGTCCAGCGGACGTTGACGTCGTCCGACCGTCCGGTGGCGAAGGAGAGCCGGGGCTCCAGGTTGTCGAAGTCGAGGTTGGTGTCCAATCCGGTGGCCTTGAGCTCGTGGAAGTCGAAGGCGCCGGGGGCGGACTGGGTGTAGTACTCGCCCTTCAGGCCGTGGACTTCGACGGGGTCGCCGGCGGCCGTGGCGGCGGGGGTCGCGGTGAGCCCCGCGAGGCCCAGTACCGCGACGAACAGGAGTGCCATATGGGTTCGGAGTCTGCTTTTGCGCACGGATCCTCCTTGGCTGAGGAAGGGTGGCGGCTCGTTGCTTCAGTCTGTACAACGTTGGAAGTAGCGGGAGTGGGCATCACAGCACGGGTCCCGACCCCTGTCCAGGGTCATGACAAAAGCCCAGGCGGCAGAGGCGCACATCGATGAAGAGGAGATCCCTTGCGGGTCAGCCTGAAGGACGTCGCGGAGCGCGCCGGCGTCTCGATCAAGACGGTTTCGAACGTCGTGAACAACTATCCGCACGTCACCCCGGCCATGCGGGCACGGGTCCAGGAGGCGATCGACGAGCTGGGCTACCGGCCGAACCTCACGGCACGCCACCTGCGCAAAGGACGCACGGGCATCATCGCCCTCGCCGTCCCCGAGCTCGGCAACCCGTACTTCGCGGAGCTGGCGGGGGCCGTCATCGACGCGGCGGCCGAGCACGAGTTCACCGTGCTGCTCGACCACACCCGCGGCGACCGCGAGCAGGAGGTGCTGGTCAGCCAGGGCTTCCGGGCCAATGTCATCGACGGTCTGATCCTCAGCCCGCTGGAGCTGGAGGACGAGGACCTGCGCTCGCGCACCGACGACGTGCCGCTCGTGCTGCTCGGCGAGCGGCAGTACGAACTGCCCTACGACCACATCGCGATCGACAACGTGTCGGCCGCGCGCAGCGCCGTACGCCACCTGCTGAGCCGGGGACGCTCGCGGATCGCCTACCTGGGCGCCCGTACGGATTCGGCCAACCGGCCGGCACATCTGCGACTGGCGGGCTGGCGCGAGGAGTTGACGGAGGCCGGGGTGCCCGCGCCCGACGAACTCGTGGTGCCGGTCGGCGGCTGGGACCGCGACGAGGGCGCGCGGGCCATGGCCCGGCTGCTGGACTCCGGGGTCCGTCCGGACGCCGTCTTCGCGTACAACGACCTGGTCGCGATCGGTGCGATGCGGGTGCTGCACGAACGCGGTCTGCGGGTGCCCTGGGACGTGGCGGTGGTGGGCTTCGACGACATCGAGGAGGGGCGTTTCGGAGCGGTCACCCTGACGACGATCTCGCCGGACAAGCAGGCCATCGCCCGGATGGCGGTGGCCTCCCTGCTGCGCAGCCTGTCGGGCCGGACCGAGCCCGGCGGACGTGAACTGACCGCGGATTTCACGCTGGTCGAGCGCGAGAGCACGCTGGGACGGCGCTGACGGGATTTCGGACGGAGGGGTTTACAGGCTTCTTCCAACGATATAAAAACCTCCCCGGAACGACGAGTACACCGAGTTGATCGCAAGAGCCGATCATCCCCGGGAGCGCTCTCAGCGCCGGGGCCGCGCCGTTTGGGGACTCCATGAAGCCGCTCGCACCACGTCATCGCACCTCCGCCAGAACCCTCCTCGCCACCGGCCTCGTCACGAGCCTCGCGCTCGTCTCCGGGTGCGCGAAGTCCGAGGACGACACCGCGGACAAGGACAAGGGCTCCGCGAGCCGGAGCGAGCAGGGACAGGTCGTCGCCTCGCCGTCCACGGGCTCGGGACCGACCTGCGCGATCGACGCCTACGGCGCCGAGAAGATCGATCTGAAGTCGGCCACCGTCGGCTTCTCCCAGTCCGAGAAGGAGGCCAACCCCTTCCGGATCGCGGAGACCGCGTCGATCAAGGCCGAGGCGGACAAGCAGGGCGTGAAACTGCTGACGGCCAACGCCCAGTCGCAGTTCTCCAAGCAGATCAGCGACGTCCAGGACCTCATCGCCAAGGGCGCCGACCTGCTCGTGATCGCGCCGCTCAACTCCGACGGCTGGGAACCGGTCCTGCGCTCGGCGTCCGCCAAGCACATCCCGATCGTCACCATCGACCGCAAGATCAACGCCACCGCCTGCAAGGACTACGTGAGCTTCATCGGCTCCGACTTCGTGGAGCAGGGCAAGCGCGCCGCGGACCAGATGATCGAATCGACCGGCGGCAAGGGCGAGATCGCGATCCTGCTCGGCGCCGCGGGCAACAACGTGACGACCGAACGCACCAAGGGCTTCGAGGACCGCATCGAGGAGAAGGCCCCGGGCCTCGAGATCGTCTTCAAGCAGACCGGTGAATTCGCCCGGGAGAAGGGCCAGTCGGTCACCGAGAACCTCATCCAGTCCAAGCCCGGCATCACCGGGATCTACGCCGAGAACGACGAGATGGGGCTCGGCGCGGTCAACGCCCTCAAGGGGGCCGGCAAGAAGCCGGGCGCGGTGAAGATCGTGACGATCGACGGCACCCGCAACGCCGTCCAGGGCATCGTCGACGGCTGGATCGACGGTGTCGTCGAGTCCAACCCGCGCTTCGGGCCGCTCGCCTTCCAGACCCTGGACACCTTCACCAAGGGCGAGAAGGTCTCCCAGGACATCGTCATCCAGGACAGCGCGTACACCAAGGACAACGCCAAGTCCGACCTGGGCAAGGCCTACTGACATGTTGTCGGTGAAGTCCTGTCGAAGACCTTCCCCGGCGTGAAGGCCCTGTCCTCCATGGACTTCACGGCCCGCACCGGGGAGGCGCACGCCCTCATCGGCGATAACGGCGCGGGCAAGTCGACCCTCATCAAGGTCCTCACCGGCGTCCACCGGCCCGACGAGGGCGAGGTGACGTACGACGGCGCCCCGGTCCGCTTCGCCACCCCGCTCCAGGCGCAGCACGCGGGGATCTCCACCATCTACCAAGAGTACGGCGCCTTCCTGGGCGTCGTCGTCATCGCGCAGACCTGGCTGGGGCGCAGGCGCCGGGTGCTGTGAGGGCCGGGATCCCGTCCGCGCCCGGAAACGGAAGACCCGCACCGGTCGGTGCGGGTCTTCCGTGGTGATGCCGTCCTGCGGGTTCGTGCCTTCACCGGGTCCGATCGGGTCCGGCACTACGGCCGGTCATCTCCACGTCCCGACCGGATGCCACCGGAAGCATCCTGAACGGGAGTACCTTCAGGCGCTGTTCAGTGACCCTGGTGGCCCTGACCCTGGTGCCCCTGGCCCTGTCCCTGGCCCTGCCCCTGGCCCTGTCCCTGGTGCCCCTGGCCCTGGCCCTGGCCCTGGCCCTGGCCCTGGCCCTGGCCCTGGCCCTGGCCCTGGTGGCCCTGCCCCTGGCCCTGGCCCTGGCCCTGGCCCTGACCCTGGCCCTGACCCTGGTGACCCTGGCCATGCCCACGGTTGTCGCCGTGGCCGCGGTTGTCTCCACGCCCGTGGTCGTCACGGCGGTGGTCGTCACGGCCGTGACCGCGGTCGTCCCCGTGACCCCGGTGGTCGTGACGGCCATGACCGCGGTCGTCTCCGTGACCCCGGTGGTCGTGACGCCCGTGGCCACGGTCGTCCCAGTGGCCCCAGTGGTCGTCACGGTCGTGGTGTCGGCCCCAGGAGACGCTGTCGACGAAGCGGCCGCGCTCGGTGCGCAGCGTGGCGGTGTCGGAGTGGTTGTCCCACACCTCGTTGCGGCGGTCCTGGTAGAGGTCACGGCTGGTGTCGCGGCCGTAGCCGGTGTGGACGCGGACGGTGGAACGCCCGGCCAGACGGTAGTCGTCGAAGGTGTAGCGGTTGCCGTCCCGGTCCGACAGCGTCCAGCCGTCCAGGTCGATGCCGCGACGGCCCGAGTTGGTGATTTCCACCCACTCCGCGTTCAGGGAACGGGCGGAGCGGTCGTCAAAGCCCGGCGCGTTGGCCTGCACCCTGCTGATGGAGACGTGCGAGCGCTCGAAGCGCGGCTCCGCGGCCGAGGCCGACACGGAGGCCGAACCGACCAGAGCGCCGGCCGCGATGGCCGCGGCCGCCACACGGCGGGCAGTGACAGACGTGGAAACGGACATGAAAGCTCCTCAAGGTTCGAGAGCCGGCACACCCCGTGCGGGCCCCCCTCGCGGGGAACCCGCACGGTGCGACCCTGTGCGAGTCCCGGCCCGGTGGCCGAGGACTCATAACTTGCTCCACATCCCCGCCCGGGACGGACGACACCCGACCGCTGTTACAGATTACGGACATATCAGTTACAGGCATCTGTATATGGCCTTTAACTACGGAAAGCTGAAAAGTGATGGACTGTCATCCTCAACTCCCTTACTCCCGAAGCATCCTGGTCGAATCAGGGCATCTCTCGCGTCAGCACACGTCACCGGCCGGTCACCCGAAAGTGAGTAACACCCTTCCGGTCCGGTCCCGCGGAAGAAGCGTGTCGCGACGCATCGGCGAGCCCTTCACCCGAGCACTCGTGCGTCCCGGCCCCCCCCTGACGGGCGGACCCGCTCAGTTCTCCAGACGGACCGGCATCAGTACGGAGAACGTGTGCTCGTCGTCGGGCCGCCGGATCGCGATGGGCGCGGTGGGAGCGCCGATCTCCAGAACGAGCCGGTCGCGGGCTCCGGCGTCGAGCGCGTGCAGCAGGTACTCCCGGTTGACGGCGACCTGGTTCTGGTCGCCCCACCGGTCCTCACCGAGGGTCACCGTTCCGTCGTCCGTCACCTTGAGCAGGCTGAGGTCGGCGGCCGTCCCACCCGGTCCGCTCGCTTCGCCCGTGACGACGGGGCCGGTCCTCACCGCTTCCCGGAAGGCCGCCGTGTCGACCAGGGCCTCGCGGCCGTCCGGCGTGCGGACGAGGCGGCGGTAGTCGGGGAAGTCGTGGTCGAGGCAGTGGCCGGCCGTCTGCCCGTCTCCGCTCTCCAGCGTCACGCGGTCGCCGTCGACGGCGAGCCGGACCGGTTCCCCGCCGTTCAGCAGGGCCCGCATCGCGTCCACGAGCGGGGCCGGAACGATGGTCTGCACGCGGGTGCCGGTGTGCCCGTCGGCGCTCGCCCGCGCGACGGCCATCCGGTACCGGTCCGTGGCCACCACGTCGAGCGTCCCGCCCTCGATGTCGAACAGGACACCGGCGAGCATGGGCAGTTCCGGGTCCCTGCTCGCGGCGAAACGGACCGCGTCCAGCGCGTCGGCGAGTTCCGGCGCGGGGACGGACAGACGGACGGCGGCGGTCCTGGGGGACGTCATGGGTTTCTCCCTGCTTTCGAGAAGTGCTCGGAGCGTGGAGAACTCGTTGCGGGCGTCGGACAGACCGGCCTCGAGGCGGCGTAGATGCTCCTGGAGCAGCTTGCGCACCAGGTCGGTGTCCGCGCCGGACCAGCCGGCGAGCACCATGCGGATGTCCGCCAACGGCATGGCGGCCCGGCGCAGCCGGGCCAGCAACCGTGCCTCCTCCAGTTGCCCGGGGTCGTACCAGCGGTAGCCGCTCACCGGATCCACCCAGGCGGGGACCAGCACGCCACCACGGTCGTAGAACCGCAGGGCGCTCACGCTCAGCCCGCTGTCCCGGGCCATCTCACCGATGCTGCGCATCTCGCTCTCCACACCCGGAACCCTGGACCCTCGACCATGTCGAGGGTCAACTCCGGTCACGCCCGGGTGGCTCTCGGCCGGGCCCGGGTCAGACCGGGCAGTCGGCCGGCGTTCCGGCCGTGCCCCAACGGATCATCAGATAGCCGGACCCGCTCTTCTCCGCCACGGCGTAGCGGGAGTACGGCCACGTGTCGCCCGCGCCGTCCCGCTGCCTCACCAGGGCCCGGCACGCCTCGCCCGCCGCCATGTCGGCCCAGGCCGCGGTCTGCTCCTGGTTCCAGGTCCTGTAGTCCGACCACACGTACATCGCCGAGTGCCCTGGATCGAAGCCCATCTTGAGTTCGGCGTTGCCGAGCTCGCGTTCGGTGCCGAGGGTCCCGCGCATCCCGTTCGTCCGCTCGATGATCTTCCTGGTCGCACGGTCCGCGACGTCGATCTCGTCGCTGTCGGTACTGGGAATCATGGCCTGGCCGAGGCCCTGTTCGTCCGGCTCCCAGCCCAGCCCCGCGTAGGAGGGGTCCAGGGCGTCGTCGTCGGCCGACGCGCACCGCGCGCCGGTGGTGAAGCCGTCGTCCCAGGTCACCTGCGGGTCATGGCCCGTCGTCTCCTTCACCATGACGTAGGTGCGGTACGGCAGGTCCGGGTGCAGCCGCAGGACGGCGTCCCGCAGCGTCCGGCACATCAGGTCGGCGACCTCCGTCTCCGCGTACATCGTTCCCGGCTCGTCGGAGGAGAGCCGGTACGAGAGGTAGACCTCCCCGCGCGGGACGTGGAACCTCACGGTTCCCGGGGTGAGGTCGATGCCGTCGCCGAGCTCCTGGACGAGAAGACCTTGGTCGCGCAGGACCGCACGCGCCACGTCGTGCTCGCCCTCGCCCCGCGCCGGCCGTGCTTCGGCCCAGCTCTCCGCGCTCGCCGGGCCGCCGCTCACGGCCGGCTTCCGCTTCTTCGACGTGCTCGCCCTCGTGCTCGCCCCGGACGGCTTCGGGAGTCCGGCCGGAAGTGAGGCGGGAGCGGAGGAGAGGGAAGTGGGGGAAACGGGAGTGGAGGAGGCGGGAACGGAGGACACCGGAACGGAGGACACGTCGGAGGCTCCGTGACGGCCGCCCTCCGCCTTGCCGGGCATCAGGGCCATCACTCCGCCCGCCAGCCCCCCGATGACCGCCGCCGCGACGACGAGCATGCCGCCCCATGGCCTTCGTCCGCGTCTCGCGGGCTTCGGCCACGCCGGATCGTCCACGGGAGGCATGTCCCAGACCGCTGTGATCATGTCCTCGGCCCGGGTGAACAACGTGTCGGCGCGCATCGCCTGGATGAGCTGCGCGGCCAGGAGTTCGAAGCACTCCTCGGCGGCGTCGTCGGCCGAGGGACGGTCGCCGGGTTCCTTGGACAGTGCCCTCCGCACGATCTCGCGCAGGGACGCGGGGACGCCGTCCAGGTCGGGTTCACCGGACGTCACGCGGAACGCGACCGCGTCGGGCGCGCCGGTCCCGAAGGGCGGTCTTCCGGTGGCCGCGTAGGCCACGAGCGCTCCCCAGGCGAACAGGTCGCCCTCGGGCCCGGTGGCCCCCGTCCGGTACTGCTCGGGGCTGATCCAGCCCGGGGTGCCCGTCGTGGCTCCGGGGTGGGTGGCCCTGGTGTCGTCGTCGGCGTGCGCGATCCCGAAGTCCAGGACCCGGGGGCCCGAGGGCGTGAGGATGACGTTCTGCGGTTTCACGTCGCGGTGCACCACGCCGACGGCGTGGACGGCGGACAACGCCTGCGCGGTGGCGGCCGCGAAGGCGTACAGACCGGGACCGGTGAGCCGTCCCTGGGCGAGCACCTGCTGGTTCAGCGTCGGTCCGGCGACGTACTCGGTGGCCAGCCACGGGTTCGCGGCGTTCGCGTCGGCGGTGAGCAGGGGTATCAGGTAGGGCCCGGCGACACGGGAGGACATTTCCACTTCGCGCCTGAAACGTGCCCTGAAATGGGGGTCTTGAGCCTGTGAGGGGTGAATCACCTTCACCGCCACACGCATTCCGTCGGGGGCCACTCCGGCATGGACGGTACCCATGCCTCCGGCACCGAGACGACCGACGATCCGGTACGGACCTATTCGGGAGGGATCGCCGGCGTGAGCCGGCTGGACTCTTCCGGAGGATCCGGATTCGCTCACTGATGGTTCCTTCGTGCGGGACTGAACGGTCGAGCAGGTGGAGATGTGACGGGGGGTCGGAGGCGGGGGCCCGGGTCCAGCAGGCTGCCTCCACAGGCCTTTTGGGTGACTTCCCGTCCGGATGTTATGCGCTCGTCCGCCTTCTGGATAGAGAAACCCCTGATCAGGCGGTGCGCTCTTGCCCGGCGGGTGACGATGTGCTTGCGGACCGTGTCGCGGGCAGCGCGGACAACCGGCCGCCCGCCCGCCCTGATCCGTTCAACTGCCTTACGGGAAAACCTTGTTGAGGCAGAAATCGGCGGTGGCCCCGTGACCGCGCGGATCGGGGACGCCGGCCGGGCGTGCCGTGGGTCAGGACCTCGGGTACGGTCCCTGGCGCGGTCGCGGTGAAGTCCTGGCCGGGGCTCCCGGTCCGGGCGGCGGGGCGCCGGCCTCCGCGGGTCGCGGGAGCGCTTCGGCCACCGGCCCGCCCGGCCGGCCGAGCGGTGTCCCGTCGGCCGAGCCTCCCCTGGCCGACCGCGGTCGTGCTGCCCGTACCTCCTTCCCGGCCGACAATGGACGTACGGCGGGGACGGGCCCGGGGAGGCGCCGGGGAAGGAACGTCCATGCCGAAGCGGCCCCCCTCTCCCGGTCGCGTACGGGCCGCGCGGCAGTCGGCACGGGTCACGGTCGCGTCCGCCACCGGCTTCTACTCGGCCCTCTACGCCCTGGACCGGCCGGTCGTCGCCGTCTACGCCCTCTTCACGCCGATCGCGCTCGGCATCCTCTCCCCGGTCCCGGGCGGCGGCCGGGACCGGGCGCGTACGGTCCTGTTCGCGCTGCCGGTGGCCGTGGCGCTGACAGCCCTCGGCACCGCTCTCGCCGTGACGACCGGCTCCGCCGTCGCGGGAATGCTGGTGATCGGCTTCACCTTCTCCTTCGCCTCCGCGTACGGACCGGCCGCGGCGAGCGTGCTCCCGGGCCTGCTGCTCTTCTACGTACTGGCCTGCTTCCCGCCGTACGCGCCGGACACCCTGCCACAGCGGCTCGGCGGCCTGCTCGCCGGCGGCGTCCTGCTGGTCCTGTGCGAGTTGCTGCTCCTGCCCGCCCCGCCCGTTCAGCCGTACCGCGCGCGGATCGCCGCCGCCCTGGACCTCGCGTCCTCCGCGGCACTCGCGTCCGCCCAGGGCCACCGTCACGCTCCCGAGCGGGCACGGCGCCTGCGCGAGGCGGGACTGGCGCTGCGCCTGTCGCAGGCGCCGCCGGCTTCGCGTCCGACCGGGGCGGGCCGCACCGACCGCGGGCTGGCGCAGGCCGGGGCGGCGACCCGGCGGGTACTGGACCAGCTGGCCCGGACGGCCGAGCGGCCGGACTCCGCGACCGCCGCCGATCCGCCCTCCGAGGCGCTGTTGCGCGGTGTCGCGGCGGGCTGCGCCGCGACGGCGGGCGCCCTGCGCGGCACTCGCGCCGTTCCGGGACCCGAGGCCCTGGAGGAGATGGTCGCCGACTTCGTCGCCGTACGCGGACGTCCGTCCGGCACCGGACCCGACGCGGACGCCAAGGCGTCCCTGCGGCTGCTGGAATGCCGGTCCGACCTGCTGGTCACGGCGGCCTCGGCCCTGACCGCCCAGGCGGCGGTGGCCGTGGCGATCGGCGGGCGCCGCGACTCGGCGGGACTGCCGCCCGAACAGTTCTGGTACGCGGGACCGTCCGCGGCGCGGCTCCTGACACTGCGCCTGACCGGCAACCTGACCCTGCGTTCGGTCCTGTTCCAGAACGCCGTACGCACGGCCCTGGGGCTCGGGGCGGCCCGTCTCGTGGCCGGAGCCCTGGAGCTCTCGCACGGCTTCTGGGTGTTGCTGGCCGTGCTGACGCTGGGGCGCACGACCGCGGGAGCGACCTGGTCCACGGTGCGCTCGGCGGCGGTCGGCACGCTGGTGGGCGCGCTGGCCGCCGGGGCGCTGATCTTCGGGGCCGGGGACACCGTCGAGGTGTACGCCGCCGTGCTGGTGCCGGTGATGTTCGTGGCCTTCTCGGTGGGGCCGATCGCGGGACCGGCCTGGGCGCAGGGGCTGTTCACCCTGGTCGTCGCCACCGCCTTCAGCCAGCTCGCTCCGGCCGACTGGCGGCTCGCGGAGACCCGGCTGCTCGATGTCCTGGCGGGCTGCACGATCGGGCTGGTGTGCGGCGTGCTGGCGTGGCCCGCCGGAGCCCACGCCGAGGTCCGGCGCGGGGTGGCGGAGGTGCTGCGCGCGGCGGCGCCCCTGGTGCGGGCCACCGCCTCCGCCGTGGTCCACGCCTCCGGCGACGCCCGGCCCCGACGCGGTGCGGCCGAGGAGGCGCTGCGGCTGACCCGGCACCGGCTCCGCATCGCCGAGGGTGCCTACGCGCAGTACCGGACGGAGGGCGGCAGGGATCCCGTCGCCAGCGGACCGGACTGGCACCTGGCGCTCAACTGCGCCTCCCACGCGGTGATCGGATCCCATTGGCTGCCCCGTCAGGCGTACGGTCCGGCGCCGCCCGAAGCGGTCCGGTGGGCCCGGGAGTCGGCCGCGCGACTGGCCGCGGCGATGGACGACGCGGCGGCCTTCCCTCCCGGTGGAGTCCTGGCGGCGCCGGTGCCCCTCCCCCACGAGGTCGTCTCCGCCGCCCCGGCGCCCGTGCTGCCCGCGCTGGTCGACGTCGACACCTGGCTGCGGACCCTCGCGGCGGAGCTGACGGCGATCGGCGGGAGCGGTCCGGACGAGCCGCCGCCTCCGGTCCGGGACGGCGGAGCGCGACCGGCGGCCTCCCGCGACACCGCGGCCCGCACGGGAGGGTGACGGGTCAGTCCTTCGCGGGGGCCGGCTCCACCACCGTGAACTCGGCGGGCCCGACCGTGAGGGTGCCGTCGGTCAGCGGGCGGCAGCGGACTCCCCCGCCGTCGCGCAGCGCCCGTCGCGCGCCGGGGCCGAGCGTGGTGTCCATCCACGCGCAGGGCCTGGCCGCGCCGCGTACGGCGAGCACCACGGGTCCGGAGCCGCAGTCCAGGGAGACCGTCGCGCCGACCCAGGCGTCGATGTCCACGCCCCGCAGCAGAACGTTGCGCCGGGTCAGCCGGAGGTCCGCCGCCGCGTCCGGTCCCGGCGGGAAGCGCTCGGCGGCCATGACGGTGACCGATGCGTCGCGATGGGCCGGACGGCCGAAGTAGCGGTCGCCGACGATGCCGAGTCCGGCGCGCACCCGGGCCGTCGTCACCAGTTCCGTCCCGGGCAGCGGGGGCACTCCGTCACCCGGACGGCCCTCGAACCGGTGCACGGCCGAGACCAGCAGCTGAAGGACTTCCACACGTCCCATCCCATCGAGCCTAGGCGACGTCCGCGCGAAGGGTCCGCGGATTCGCGGGCGGGGGCACCGAAGGGGTCGTGTGCCGGGCGTCCCGCTGACACGGGGACGCCCTGCGTGACAGGGTCGGCGGTGATCGGGGACAACTGCGGCGAAGGGGGCTCGGGTGGACACGGGAACGTGGGACGCGCTGGTCGGCTCGATGAAGAGCGCGTACGACAAGGGCGTGCGTGAGGGTGCGGTGCCCCGGCCGGTCATCATGCCGCTCGTACGGGGCGAACTGGTCGGGCTGGTCTGGCTCCGGCCGGCGAAGCCCGGGGCCGACACGCTCACCGGCATCGCGGCGCTGTCGAACATCGCTGCGGCGGCCTGCGCGGACGAGGTCGTCCTGGCCTGGGAGACGCAGGACGTCGCCACCGCCTGTGAGCTGCCCGTCCTCGGCCCCTCCCCGTGCCTGAACATGGTCCGCGCCACTCCGGACGGCCATGTACTGCACCAGTTCCCCTACACCGAGGAGTCCTCGTCCGCGGGCCCCGAGGGCACGGACGGGCCCACGACCGTCCTCGACTGGAAGCGGGCCCCCGCGCCGCGGCCCGGCGGCGAGCTCCCCCCGCCCGTCCGGGCCGCCGTCGACTACGCCTTCACCCCCATGGAGCTGGACCATCCCAATCCCTTCGGCGTCACCGTCGTCCTGATGGAGGAGGACGGCTACACCGTGCGCCTGACCGACGGCTTCGAGCACTGAACATGCCCGTGCGACGCGCCCGCGGGGCTTTCGCCCCCTAGTCTGAGCGGGCGTGGTGAAGCCGCGCGCCCTCAGCGGGCGGTCCGTGATCGCAGCACAGGAGGAGCCGTGTCCGGTCAGTTCGAGGCGACAACCGAGATCGACCGCCCCGTCGAGGAGGTCTTCGCCTACCTCGCCGCCGGTACGAACGACCCCCGGTTCAGCCCCAGGGTGCAGGCGATCACGAAGACCCCGGAGGGCCCGACGGCCGTGGGCACCGTGTTCACCAGCACGGTCAAGGACGCCGGCATGAAGACGGGCCGGAGGTTCCGGATCACCGAGTTCGAGCCGCCCCACCGGATCCGCTGGGCGGAGGTCTCGAAGAACGCCGTCATGGCGACGGAGGGCGGCTACGACCTCGAGTCCACCGGCGCCCGGACCACCCGGGTGAGGATCTTCAACGTCCTCGAGGGGCGTGGCATCGGCAAGCTCCTGGTGGGCCTCGCGCTGAGCGCGGCCCGCAAGGACGCCGACGCGTTCGGCAAGCGGATCAAGACGGCCGTCGAGGCTTCCTGAGGAACACGGGACGGCGCCCCGCGCTCAGGGCGGGGCGGGCTTCTCGCCGAGTGGGCGCCCCGGGGGTTCCGGTCCGGGGCGTGCCCGCAGCTCGGTGACGACGGACCAGGCCACCGACACCATCGGTACCGCCACGACGGCACCGGTCACGCCGGCCAGGATGCTCCCCGCGATGACGGTGACGGCCACGACCACGGGGTGCAGCCGGACCGCCCAGCTCAGGACGAGCGGGTGCAGCACGTGCCCCTCCAGCTGGCCGATCACGACGATCAGCGCGAGCACGATGATCGCGACGACCGGTCCCTTGGTGGCCAGCGCGACGACGGTGGCCACGCCGAGCGCGACCGGCGAGCCCACCAGGGGGATGAACGCGGCGAAGAACTCCAGCAGTGTGAGCGGCAGCGCCAGCGGGACGCCGAGCGCGTAGAGGGCGATGCCGACGAGGATCGCGTTGGTGGCCGCCACGATGATGATGCCGCGCGTGTAACCGGCGAAGGTCCGCCAGGCCGCCCGCCCGCCCCGGTCCCACGGGTCCCGCGCGCCCTGCGGCATCAGCTCCTGGAACCAGCGCCAGAACCTGTGCCCGGAATGGACGAAGAACAGCGAGCAGAACAGCGCGAGCACCAGCCCGGTGGCGAACTCCACCGCGCGGCCGGCACCGCTGAGGGCGCTGCTGATCAGTTCGGAACGGTGTCCGGAGACGAAGTCGGCCACCTTGCCCTGGAGGTTCGACAGCACCGCGTGGCTCAGATGGAAGGGGGAGCCCTCGAGCCACCGTTCGATCCGCCCCAGTCCCCCGGCGAACTCATGGCCGAGCTGCCCCGCCTCGCCCGCCACGACCCGGCCGACCAGCGCCATCACGCCCAGCACCACCAGGATGCTTCCGATGAAGCTCACGATCACCGCCGCGGTCCTCGGCATGCGCCGTGCCAGCAGGTCGGCGAGCGGACGCAGGACCGCCGTGACGACCAGGGCGAGGAACAGCGCCACGGCGACCAGTTGCAGTTTCCCCAGGAGGGCGAAGACCACGTAGGCGACGACCCCGACGACGAGCAGCCGCCACGCGTACGCGGCGGCCGTCCGCAGCCCGTGGCCGACCGGGTCCCCCTCGTGGTCCCCGGTGCCGCGCCGGGCGTCGCCGCGCGCCCGCGCGACCGACAGGGCACCCCGGGAGGAACGGTTCCCCACGACGTGACGCGTCCGGCGCCCGCCGCGCCCCCTGCCGGGCTCGTCCGGCCCTCGGCGTGGACGACGCGATCCGGCGTTCACCTGTGTGCCACCGTCCTCCCGTCGTCGGGGCCACCCGCCACGCGGGCGTCCTGGCCAGCGTGGTGTCGCGCACCGTGCCCCGCAACCCGGGACGCACGTGGTCCCCGGCCACGACCGGCGTGCCGCCGCCCCGGCCGAAGGGACGTCCAATAGCAGACAAGGCCATTAATGTCATTCACGACATTCCCCCCTATATTGGGTCTGTGATCAGGCGGCTGGACCTACTCGACACCGCTGACGACGGCATCACGGAAAGCGAGGTCTTCCGGCTCGCCCTTCAGCACTCCATCGCGGAGCTGGGCTGCGTCGGCGGGGCCGTCTACCTGCGGGGCCCCATGTCGGCCCTGCGTCTGGTGTACTCCACCGGACTGCCGTCGTCGCTCACCCGCGCGTGGGAGATCGTCGACCAGGACGGACCCACCGCGACCGCCCGTGCCGTGCGCTCCGGCGAGCACGTATGGGTGGCCGCGCTCCCCTCCGACCTGGACGAGCCAACCGCTCCACTGCTGTCGCAGTCCGGCTGGTTCTCCGTACCGCTGGTCCACGAGGGCCGTGCCATCGGCGCGATCACGTGCCTCACCGGCGACAACGAGGAGCCCACGTCCGAGCAGTGGACGTTCCTCACCGCGGTGGCCGGATGGACCATGAACCGGCTGAGGAAGATGCCGGAGCCCGCGCGCCTGGGCACCGACCTCGACATGACTCCGGTCGGTTCCTGGGAGTGGGACGTGCGCACCGGCGAACTGGTCTGGGACCGGACCGCCATGAAGGTCTACCAGACCGAGCCGCGGGAGTTCGCGCCCGTCGTCGAGACCTGGATGAAGGTGGTGCACCCCGACGACCTCGCGAGCACCCTGGCCGCCGCCGAACGCAGCATCCGCACCCACGCGCCCTTCGAGGCCGAGTACCGGATCCGGCGCAGCGACGGGGGCTACACCTGGACCCGCGCGTCCGGTCATGTCGTGCTCGACGACGAGGGCCAGGTCGCGCGCATCGTCGGGAAGGGCTGGGCCAGTGACGCGGCGCGCTCCACCCGCGACGCGCTCAGCCGCGCCCTGCGGTACATGAGTGACGCCTTCCTGTCCGTGGACGACGACTGGCGGATCACCTTCGCCAACCTGGAGGCGGAACGCGTTCTCGGTTCGGCCGACGAGATGCTCTTCGGCCGGAACCTGTGGGACCTGCCCGCCCTGCGCCACGTGCCGGACCTGGAGGAGCGGTGCCGGAGCGGCGCCGCGCGGTCGACGGCCGCCGGCTTCGACATCACGCTGGCCGACACCGGACGCTGTTACGACCTGCGGATCGTCCCCGTCCCCGGCGGCCTCACCGTGTACTTCACCGATGTCACCGAGCGCCGCCGTCGTGAGGCCGAACAGGCGGCGGCCGTCCGCGCCGCCGCCGAGCGCGCGAGCCGGACGGCGGAGCTGACCACGCAGCTCGCGGCGGCGACCACCTCCGAGGACGTGGTGACGGCCGTCGCCCAGCGCGTCCTGCCCCCGTTCGGCGCCCAGGGCCTGCTCGTGCTCGTCCTCGAGGACGAGAGGCTGGTGCACATCGGGTCGGTCGGCTATCCGGCCCCCTTCCTGCGGCAGATGCACGGGGCGCACGGCATGGAACCGACGGACGCCGATCCCGTCGGGCGGGCGGTCCTGAGCGGCGAACCCCGTTTCTACTCGTCGCGCGAGGAGTGGAGCACCGCCTTCCCCGGCGCCGGCAGCCGGCCCCCGACCGACAAGGAGGCCTGGGCGTTCCTCCCCCTGACGGCCTCCGGACACACCTTCGGCGTGTGCGTCATCGCCTTCGACGCCCCGCGGCACCTCACGTCCGAGGAACGCACGCTCCTCATCACCATCAGCGCCCTCGTGGCGCACGCGCTGGAGAGGGCGCGGCTCTACGAGGCCGAGCTCACCCGTTCCGAGGAACTCCAGCAGGCGCTGCTGCCCCGCGGGCTCCCCACCGTGCCCGAGACCACCGCGGTGGCGCGGTACCTGCCGGCCGGGCAGACCTCCGACGTGGGCGGGGACTGGTACGACCTGATCCCGCTGTCCGCCGGCCAGGTGGCCCTGGTCGTCGGTGACGTGATGGGCCACGGTCTGTCCGAGGCCGCGACCATGGGGCGCTTGCGCACCGCGCTGCACACGCTGGCCGCCCTGGAGCTGCCTCCCGACGAGATCATGGGCCACCTCAACGACATCGTGGGCGGCCTCGGCGAGCACGCGTACGCGACCTGTCTGTTCGCGCTGTACGACTCCACCGACGGATCGTGCACCGTGGTGCGGGCGGGCCATCCGCCGCCGCTCGTCGTCCGGCCGGACGGCAGTGCCCACTTCCCCGAGATCGCCGTCAACCCTCCGCTGGGCGCCGCGTCCCCTCCGTTCGAGACGACGGAACTGGAACTGCCGGCGGAGAGCCTTCTGGTCCTCTACACGGACGGGCTCGTGGAGTCGCCGCAGCGGGAGATCGACCAGGGCATGTCCCAGCTCGCCGGTCTGTTCGCCGGCCAGGCCGGCTGTCCCGATCTGGAGGACCTGTGCGACTCCGTGGCCTCGGGGCTGCTGCCGGGCGGGCCCACCGCCGACGACGCCGCCCTGCTGATCGCGCGTCTGCACCACGTGGCCGACCGGCAGGTGGCCTCATGGAACCTGCCCGAGGGCCCGGAGGCCGCGGGCGAGGCCCGTCGCCACGTACGGGAGCAACTCGCCCAATGGCATCTGGACGACCTGGTCATGACGACGGAACTGCTGGCCAGCGAGCTGGTCGGGAACGTCATCCGGCATGCCGGCGGCCCGATCGGCCTTCGCCTCCTGTGCAGCGGAACGCTCGTCTGCGAGGTGTCCGACGCGAGTCTGACCATGCCCCGCATCCGGCGCGCCACGGACACCGACGAGGGGGGCCGAGGGCTCCAGCTCATCAACGCCCTCTGCGAGCGCTGGGGCAGCCGTTACACCCCGGACGGCAAAGCCATCTGGACCGAACAGGCCCTCCCCGGCGCGGCGGAACAGGCGGACGACGAGGGGCCCGTCGGGCCCCCCGGTCCTCCGTCCTGAGACGGCGTCCGACGGGGCCCGGCAGGCCCGTCCCGCTTCCCGACGGGAGGCGGCCGGTTCAACCGCGCGCGAACTCCAGCAGGTCGGCGTTGAACACCTCGGCGTACTTCGGCACCATGGCGAGGCCGTGAGGAGCGCCCGGATACACCTTGTAGACCGCACCCTTGACGAGCTTCGAGGATTTGTCGCCGGAGGCCACGATGGGAACGATCTGGTCGTCGTCTCCGTGCACGATGAGCGTGGGGACGTCGATCTTCTTGAGGTCTTCGGTGAGATCGGTCTCGGAGAACGCCTTGACGCAGTCGTAGGCACCCTTGATGCCCACGGTCATTCCCCAGAGCCAGAACTCGTCCCGTGTCCCCTGGGTGACGGTCGATCCGTCACGGTTGGCGCCGTAGAACGGGCCGCTGAGGTCCTTGTAGAACTGCGACCGGTCGGTCTCGACGCCCTTGCGGATCTCGTCGAAGACGTCGATCGGCAGACCTTCGGGATTCTCCGGCGTCTTGAGCATGAGCGGCGGGATCGCGCCGACCAGGACCGCTTTGGCGATCCGGCCGGAGCCGTGCCGGCCGATGTAGCGGGTGACCTCACCACCGCCTGTCGAATGACCGACCAGGATGACGTCCTGGAGGTCGAGCGCTTCGATGACCGCCGCCAGGTCATCGGCGTAGGTGTCGAGGTCGTTGCCGTCCCAGGGCTGGCCGGAGCGTCCGCCGCCGCGCCGGTCGTGGGCGACGGCCCGGAAGCCGTTGTCCGCCATCACCTTCATCTGGGCGTCCCAGGCGTCCGCGGTCAGTGGCCAGCCGTGGGAGAAGACGACCGGCCGGCCCGACCCCCAGTCCTTGTAGAAGATCTGCGTGCCGTCCTTGGCGGTGGCGAAGGGCATGTACGGGTCCTCTCGAATCCGGTCCGGAATTCCGCGCCTCACACGCTGCCGACGCCCGCTTCGAACCTGTCGACGGCGCCGCCGGCAGGTTCGTCGCCGGCGGTACGTCCGGCAGTCGCTCCCCATGACGGCCCACGGCTCGTCCCTGCCACGGCCCCTCCGTGCCAGGCCGCGGATCAGTGGCGGACGCACGAGGGGCGGGGGGACGATCAGCAGCACGCATGACCGGAATGGGCGTGTAACCCACATCACACTAGCCCAGGTGCCACGCGGCGTCGCGGCGGACGGACACCGCCTCCGCGCCCACGGGCCGGACCGAGCCGTCGGGGCGACGACCACACCGCCCACACCGTCCAGGACCCGCCGCCCTCACGTCACGGGACCGCCCTCCCCCTGCCCGCCACCGGGCCCGAAGAGACCGCCGGCCACCACGCCCCTGGTGGAGAAGGTGACGGGTTCGCCCGGCAGGGAGTCTCCCGGCGGGATCCCCGGATGGTGCCCGTCGCCGGGCGACGGGCGCCCGGAGCGGGGGCCGAGGGCCAGCCGGGAGACGATGCGGTAGCGGTCTCCGCGGTAGATCGAGTGGACGTACTCCACCGGCCGGCCCGAGGCGTCCGAGGTGAGGCGCTCGAACAGCAGGGCCGGGGACAGTTCCGGCACGTCGAGCAGGCCCGCCTCGTCACGGGTCAGGACGGTGGGCTCGATCGACTGGACCGCTTCACCGACCTGGATGCCGTGCCGCTCCCCGAGGTGCTCGTACAGGTCGCCGTTCTCCAGTTCGTCACTGGTCAGGTCGGGCACGAGGTCGGCGGGGACGTGCAGGTACTCGATGGCCATGGGTGAGCCGTCGACGAGACGGAGCCGTGCCACGTACCGGATGTCCGCCGCGGGAGAGATGCGCAGCCTGCGGCCCACCCGGGCGCCGGCGGACACCGTGCTGAACTCCAGGAGTCTGCTGGTCCAGGTGCCCGCGGCCCGGGGCAGACTGAAGGTCCGCCGGTCCGGGACGAGTTCCTGGGTGATCTTCTCGGCGGCCACGAACATGCCCCGTCCGTGCTCCCGCACCAGGAGCCCGGCGACGACGAGTTGATCCACCGCGGCCCGCAGAGTGGGCCGGGAGACCCCGAGTTGTGCGCAGAGCGCGCGTTCGGAAGGGATGGCGTCACCGGGACGGCGTTCCTCGATGAGTTCGAGGATCGTGTCCCGGACCCTTTCCCGCTTGAGTACCGCGCGGGAGGCGGCGGGATCGATCTCCATGCGGAACCCCGTTCGTCGTCGGTGCCGGCCACTGGTACAGCTCCCGACCCTAACTGGTCCGCTGGTCAGAGGGACTGCTTCCGCGTCTCTTCACCCGGTGGGCCACACACGCCACCCCGTCCGGCCAAATCCCCTTGCTGGCAAGGGGGTTGACGCACGCATTGGTCTATGCCACTTTCAGGCCAACGCCAACTGGTCAAGCACGGCATGTCTCCTCGTGTTCCTGCGAACCCCCACCTCCCGCGGTCGGCGGGAGCCCACCGAAAGGAACCCACATGAGCAACCGTCCCCTCTCGGGCCGCCGCCGCGTAGCCCTCGCCCTGTCGGCCCTCCTGGGCGGCACCGCCCTGGTGGCCGTTCCCCTGTCCACCCCCGCCGCCGCGGCCGGAGGACTCGCCGTCCAGTACCGCACCAGCGCGAGCGGGGCCACCGCCGACCAGAGCGAGCCCTGGTTCAAGGTGCGCAACACCGGCTCCGCCGCAGTGCAGTTGAGCCAGGTGAAGATCCGCTACTACTTCAAGGCGGACTCGGCGAGCGCCACCTACCGCTTCGCCTGTTCCTGGGCCGTCAAGGGATGCGCGAACGTCACCGGCACGTTCGGCACCCTGGCCCACCCCACCGGAACCGCGGACAGGTACCTGGAGATCGGCTTCACCTCCACGGCCGGATCGCTCGTACCGGGCGCGGACACCGGTGACATGCAACTGCGCTTCTACCAGTCGAGCTGGCAGCCCCTGAACCAGGCGGACGACTACTCCTTCAACGGTGCGCAGACCTCGTACGCGGACTGGAACAAGGTCACCGCCCAGCTCGCCGGGGCCACCGTGTGGGGCACCGCGCCCGCGGGCAACGACCCCACGGATCCGACCGATCCCACCGATCCGACGGACCCGCCCGGCGGCGGCCAGGCGCTGTTCGACGACTTCAGCTACTCGTCGTACACCGACCCCGCGATCTCCGCGCACGGCTGGAACGTCCGCTCCAACTCCGGCGGCCCCGGCGTCCCCGGCGCGACCTGGGACCCGTCCAAGGTCACCTTCCCCACCGTGTCCGGCAACAAGGTCATGAACCTGGAGACCTCGACCGCGGGCACCGGCGAATCGACCCGGCAGACCGAAGTCCTCACCAAGAGCATGAAGTTCAAGAACGGCACCTACGCGGCGCGGGTGAAATTCGCCGACGCCCCGAAGTCCGGCCCGGACGGCGACCACCTGGTGCAGACGTTCTTCACCATCAACGACCTCAAGGCGCCGATGGCCGACGACTACGCCGAGTACGACTTCGAGTACCTGCCCAACGGCGGCTGGGGCGAGACCGGCAACATCCTGTACACGACCTCCTGGGAGACGTACAACCCCGACCCCTGGCAGGCGGTCAACCAGCACACCGAATCACGTCAGAGCTACGCCGGCTGGCACGACCTGGTGCTCACCATCGACAGCGGCAGCATCAAGTACTACGTCGACGGGCAGCTCTTCGGCACCCATGACGCCCAGTACCTGCCCGAGCGGCCGATGTCGATCAACTTCAACCAGTGGCTGATCGACCTCGCCGGACAGACCTCGACCACGGCCCGCGCGTACGACGAGCAGGTCGACTACGTCCTGCACGTCAAGGACCAGGTCCTCACCCCGGCCCAGGTCGCCGCCAAGGTGACCGCCTACCGCGGAGCCGGAACGGCGTTCGTGGACGAGGTGCCGTCGTCCTGAACCGACAGGTGCGTACGGGGCCCGTCCCGGCCCGAACCGGGACGGGCCCCGCAACCGGGTCAGTGGTGGTGGCCCGACCCCCGGTTCAGTTCGGCCAGGACCGCGCGGGCCATGGCCTCCTGGCCCAGGGCATTGGGGTGTGCGGGGGCCGCGGGCGAGGTCGGGCGCAGCGGCTCGATCCAGCGGTCGGCGGGCGCCTTGCACATGTCGTGGCCCACGGTCGGCTTGTACGTGTCCACGTACTCGGCCCGGTTCAGGAAGGCGACCGTGCGGAGCATCAGATTGAGCTTCTTGCCGGTGTCGCGCAGGTAGGGGAAGTCCTTCGCGGCGAAGGGCACCGTCGGGTAGCAGCCGCTGCCGTCGTCGGGCAGCAGGTCGGGGTAGCCGACGACGACCACGCGGGCGTGCGGAGCCCGCGCGTGGATCTCGCGCAGCACCCGGGCGACCTTGGGAGCCGTCTGGAGGATGTTCACGGTGAGCTGGTCGTACCCGGCCGCGTTGTAGTACTGCTGGCACGGGTTGCCCGCGAGGTCCTTGGAACTGAGCCCGGCACAGGTGGAGATGATCGGGCCGAAGCCCATGTCGTTGCCGCCGATCTGCAGGGTCACCAGGTCGGTGTCCCGCTTCACCGCGTTCAGCTGGGGTCCGTTGGTCCCCTGCGCCTTCCACATCTCGTCGGTCTTCGCTCCGGAGCAGCTGACGTCCGTGAACGAGGCGACCTTGCGGGCGGCGGCGGTGATCGAGGGGTAGTTGTGGTCGGACCGCGCGCAGTTCGCGTCGACCTGCTGGGGGATCAGGGGCCCGGACGTGTACGAGTCGCCCAGGGCGACATAGTCCACGCCGTGCTTCCCGTGTCCCTCGCCCGCCTCGGCGGGGGCCGCCGCCGCCACGCCCGCGACCAGCGCGCAGCTGCTCAGCGCGGCCCCCAGCGCCATACCGCCCCGTCGCCTCGAAGCGGTGTTCTCCGGACGCGTGTGATCGTTCATCGTGCCCTCCCCTGGTGCCATGACAGCCTGCTGAACGGGTACCGGTTGCCCGCGGGCGCACGTCGTCGCGGCGCCGCGGGGGACCGGACGGCTCCTGCCCGGCAGACCCAACCCGGTCTGTATACCGGCCGGTAGGCCGCCGGAACAGGGTTTGATCGCCCTCCACTTGTCCAACTCTCATCCATCCGGGCACGGTGCCCGGTGGGGAGCGTCCTCGCGCCGCCCGGCTACGTCATGGGGGCCGACCTCTCGGAAGGCACGGGCGCCGTGTCCCCGAACCGGAGGGTGAAGTCCTCCAGGGCCAGGCTGAGCAGCGGGGTGCGCCGACTCAACTCCCCGAGCGGACTGCCCTGTCGGGCGATCCAGCGAGCCCGCGCCGGCCGCACGGCGGAGCGCGAGCGGACGGCGCTGGTCTTCAGCGCGCCGTCGAGCGTCTGGACGACCCGGTACGTGAGGGGCCAGCGGCCCGGTATCCGGCGGCCGGGTTCGAAGGCCGCGGTGGCCAGGACGTCCTTCTCCGTCGCGGCCCCGGCCCGTAGGCCCGCGGTCCGGTCGATGTCGAAGTCCGCCATCTCCTTGGGGATGCCCCACAGTTCCCGGCCCCCGGTCATCGAGGCGGCGCTGTCCACCCAGATGTCGGTGATGCAGACACGCGGGCGGCGGCCGTCCCGTACGAGGACGGCCCGGAGCAGTTCGTTGTAGCGCAGGACGCTGTCGTTCTCGTAGACGACCCAGGCCGCGCCGACCGCGCCGCGCCCGGCGACGGTGACCGGCCGGGTGCCGTCCGCCACCGGCGGCAGTTCGCGCTCCGGCACCAGCCACAGCGACAGGTACATCTGGCCCGCCAGGTGCCAGGGTTCCTCGGGGTAGCTCGTCACGGGGTGTCCTTTCCTGTGGGGGGAGCCGGCGGCAGGGCGGCCGGTGCGCCGGCGGGCACGGCGGGGTGCCTCGGCGGTACCGGCCGCACCCGGCGGTAGGGCAGGCCGGGTGCGGGCCGCGGGTCCTCCTCCCCGTGGTTCGGCCACAGGGCGACGGCCCGCTCGGCGAGGGCGGTGATGGTGAGGGAGGGGTTCACACCGAGGTTCGCCGAGATCGTGGAACCGTCGATGACGTGCAGGCCCGGATGTCCGTGCAGCCGGTGGTAGGGGTCGACCACACCGGTCTCCGGGTCCTCGCCGACGGTGCATCCGCCGATGAGGTGTCCGGTGGTGGGGATGTCGAACAGATCGGCCCAGGTGCCGCAGGCCTGGCCGCCGATGCGCTCGGCCGCCCTGCGGGCCGCCCGGTGTCCGGCGGGTATCCAGGTCGGACTGGGGGCGCCCTCGCCGGGACGGCTGGTCAGCCGCTCGCGTCCGGTGAGGGTGCGGCGGAGGTACGTCGTCACGGAGTTGTCGAGGGACTGCATGACCAGCAGGACGACGGTCTGCTGGGACCAGCGGCGCGGGCTGTGCAGGCTCGGCAGGTCGCGCAGGTTGCGTGCCATCGCGGCCAGACCGGTGAGCAGCCGGGAGCGGCCGGGGACCGGGTCGACGAGCATCGCGCCGAGCAGCCCGAGCAGGTTGCTTCCGCGGCCGTACCGGACGGCTTCGACGTGCGTGTTCTCGTCGAGGTGCACGGAGGAGGTGATGGCGACGCCGCGGCTGAAGTCGGTGGTCCTCTCCCGGGACCGGACGCCGAGCACGGCCTCGGAGTTGGTGCGGGTCAGCCGGCCCAGGCGGGGCGACACCTCCGGCAGGGAACCGCGCTCCCGCAGCCGGTGCAGCAGCTTCTGGGTGCCCAGGGCGCCCGCCGCGAAGACGACGTGCCGGGCGGTCAGGGTCCGGCCGCGGCGCGGCGGGCCCGCGCCGGTGCGTACCGAGGTGACGGCCCAGCCCTCGCCGTCCCGGGTGACGTCGGTGACGGTGCGCAGGGCCAGCACCTCGGCGCCGGCGCGTTCGGCCAGTCCCAGGTAGTTCTTGGGTAGGGTGTTCTTCGCGTTGTGCCGGCAGCCCGTCATGCAGGCGCCGCAGTGCAGACAGGCGTTGCGGTCCGGCCCGGCTCCGCCGAAGTAGGGGTCCGCGACGCGGGCGCCGGGTTCCGTGCCGGGCGGTCCGAAGTGCACGCCGACCGGCACGGTCCTGAAGGTGTCACCGCGGCCGAGGTCGTGCGCGGTGTCCCGCAGGAGGCGGTCGGCGTCGGTGAGCAGCGGGTTGGGGGTGACGCCGAGCATGCGGCGGGCCCGGGCGTAGTAGGGGGCGAGTTCGCCGCGCCAGTCGGTGATGTCCGCCCACGGCGAGCCCTGGAAGAAGGCCGCGGGCGGCTCGTAGAGCGTGTTGGCGTAGCCGAGGGAGCCGCCGCCGACGCCCGCGCCGGTGAGGACGAGGACGTCGCCGAGCAGGGTCATGCGCAGGATGCCCGTGCAGCCGAGGCGCGGGGCGAAGAGGTAGTCGCGCACGTGCCAGGACGTACGGGGGAGGTCGGCGTCGGCGAAGCGGCGGCCTGCCTCCAGGACCCCGACACGGTATCCCTTCTCGGTGAGGCGCAGCGCGGTGACGCTGCCGCCGAATCCGGAGCCGATGACGAGCACGTCGTAGTCGGGTGTGTCCATCAGGACCCCTTCGGTACGAAGTCGGCGAGGACCGGGCCGAGCAGGCGCGCGATGTTCGCCCGGCGGACTTCGGGGTGCTCGCCCGCGAGGCGTACAGGTCCTTCGAGGCCGGGTGTGTGGGCCGCGAGGGCGAAGTGCGGCAGCAGGATGAGGAGCAGGGACAGCAGGGCGTCGACGTCGGCGTCCTTGCGCAGGTCGCCGGTCTCGACCGCCCGCTCGGCCAGGGGGCGCAGCCCGGCGAGGTAGATGTCCTGCACCGGAGCGCGTACGGCGTTGCGGACGGCCGGGTCGATCTCCATGTTGGTGGCGGCGGTGACCCCGCGTTCCAGCGGATGGCTCGCGAAGTAGTCGAACCACGCCTCCAGGGCGTCGGTGAGGTGGCGGGAGAACTCCGTGGAGCCGTCGTACCCGTCGAGCCAGGGCCGCATGGCGGCGTAGACGCGCAGGGAGGTCTGCTCGGCCACGTAGGCGAACAGGTCGAGTTTGCCCTCGAAGTACTGGAACAGCGAGCCCTTGGCCACGCCGGCCTCGCGGGCGATGACGTTGAGGCTTCCGGTGGAGTATCCGTGGGTGCCGAACTCGTCCATCGCGGCGACCAGGACCCGTTCGCGGCGCACCGGTGACAGACGGGTCCAGGTGGAAGTGGGCATGCGTGCTCCTGCGTATGACCGGGCGGTCATGTGACCGCCCGGTCATCGTCGGCGCGGTGAACGTGCCCTGTCAACGAGTCCGGCGGGAAACGGGGCCCGGGACAACTCCGTTGAGCCGTACGGGTCCGAACTACCGCTCATGTCAAGGTCATTGACACGGCGTTCGCCGCACAGCAGCCTGTGACCGCCCGGTCATGTGACCGGGTGGTCATGAGCGTGGCCACAGGAAGGGGCGGACATGGACAGGGTGTGTGTGATCGGGGCGGGCTCGTCCGGGATCGCCGCCTGCCAGGTGCTCGCGGCGCGCGGGATCGCGTACGACTGCTACGAGACCGGATCGGAGGTCGGCGGCAACTGGCGCTACCTGAACGACAACGGGATGTCGTCCGCCTACCGCTCGCTGCACATCAACACCTCGCGCCAGATCATGGAGTACGCGAGCTTCCCCATGCCCGAGGACTGCCCGGTCTACCCCAGCCACTTCCACATCGCCCGGTACTTCGACAGCTTCGTCGACCACTTCGGGCTGAGGCCGTCGATCGCCTTCCGCACCGAGGTGGTGCGCGTGGACCCCCTGCCCGGCGGACGGTGGAGCGTCACGGCCCGGAACCTGGACTCGGGTGAGACCGCGGAACGGGCCTACGGGGCCGTCCTGGTCGCCAACGGGCACCACTGGAAGCCCCGTTGGCCCCGGCCGGCCCTCCCGGGAGCCGAGGACTTCACCGGCGCGCAGACGCATTCGCACGACTACCGGACACCGGAACCCTTCGCCGGCAAGCGCGTCCTCGTCCTCGGCATCGGCAACTCGGCCTGCGACATCGCGGTGGAGACCTCACGGGTGTCCCGGCGCACGGTCCTCGCCATGCGCCGCGGCGCGCACATCCTGCCCAAGTACCTCTTCGGCGTGCCCACCGACCACCTCACCGGCTCCTGGCTGGCGAGGGCTCCGCTGTCCGTGCAGGAACAGGGCCTGCGGCTCCTGCTGCGGCTCAGCCGGGGACGGCTGGAGGACTACGGGCTGCCCACGCCCCGGCACCGCGTGCTGGGGGCCCACCCCACCATCTCCGACGACCTGCTCTCGCGCCTGGGCCACGGCGACCTCACCGTGAAGCCCGCTCCCGTACGACTGGAGCGCGACCGGGTGGTGTTCGAGGACGGGAGCGCGGAGGAGATCGACGCGATCGTCCACTGCACGGGCTACGACATCGCGTTCCCGTTCCTCGACGACGAGGTGATCGATCCGTCCGACAACGACGTCGACCTCTACCACCGGGTCGTCGCGCCGGACCGTACCGGCCTCTACTTCATCGGGCTGGTCCAGCCCCTCGGCGCGATCATGCCGCTCGCGGAGGCGCAGTCGCACTGGGTGGCGGACCTCATCGAGGGCCGGTGCGCGCTGCCCGCGCCGGAGCGGATGCGCGAGGAGACCAGGGCGTACCGCGCGAAGCTGGCGCGCCGCTACGTCGCTTCGAGACGGCACACCATCCAGGTGGACGCGGGGGCTTATCTCAGGGAGCTGAGGACGGAGCGGCGCAAGGGCGCGGCCCGGGTCCGGCGGGGGGCCGCCGACCGCTGAGATCTCCGTGCGGAACGGCCGTCGGCCCGGGCCGACGGCCGTTCCGCACGTACGCCGGGTCCCCTCCCCCGCGCCTCGACCTCGGCCTCGACCTCGACCTCACCCAGCGTGACCCAGATCACGTGACGCATGTGCATAGCGAGGCACCCGCCGACGTCTTTCTCCAGGTGTACGAGCCGGCAAGTGCGGGGACGGTGCGGATGGAACAGACAAAAGCCGAGGGGACCGACGGCTTCGACGAGTTCGTCGCGGCCCGTTGGTCGGCGCTGTTCCACCTCGCCCGCCTGCTCTGCGCGGGCGACCGGCACCGTGCCGAGGACCTGCTCCAGGAGGCGCTGGTCAAGCTCTGGTTCGTGTGGCGGAAGGTGGCCGACGAGGCGCCCGAGGCGTACGTGCGCAAGATCCTGGCCCGCGCCGCAGCCCGCTCCGCACGGCGGCGGTGGTGGGGCGAACGCCCCGTGGAAGCACTGCCGGACCTCGCGCACACCGGCGACGAGTCCGCGGCCGTCGTGGAACGGTCGCGCCTCGAGGCGGCCCTCGCCCAACTGCCGCCCCGGCAGCGGGCCGCCGTAGTGCTGCGCTACTACCAGGACCTGCCCGAGAAACAGGTCGCGGAGGTCTTGGGCTGCCCGCTGGGCACCGCCCGTTCCCACGCGTCACGCGGTGTGGCGCGGCTGCGCCAGATCCTGGCGGACGTCATCGAGCCGGTGGGGTGAAGGGAAGAATGGATCACTTCGAGCGGGAGTTGGCGCGGATGATGCGCGACACCCAGGAGCACACCCCCTTCGAGCCCGCGCAGCAGAACGGTCTCCGGGACGGCGTACGCGCCCGCCGCCGGATCCGCGCGGCGCAGAAGGCCGCGAGCCTCGTCCTGGCCGCCGCCGGGATCAGCGCCGGCCTGTTCCTGCTGCCGCACGCCCCGGACCGCGACCGGCCCCTGGGCCCCGCGCCGCGGCCCGCGACCACCCCCGTCTCCCCGTACTCCACCCTGTCACCGACCCCGTCGTCGAGCGGGACCCCGACCGAGTCGGCCACCACCACCGCCGAGGACACCACCGGGGTCTCGGGTCCGCCCGGCACGTCCACCACGACGGAGAGTCCGACGTCGGGCGCCGGCGGCCCCGGCGACGGGGGGACGGCGACGACCGGTGCGCCGCCCGCCACCGGACCGGCGACACCGAGCGGGACCCCGACGTCCTCGCCACCGCCGTCAGGACCCGAACCGTCGTCGTCGGCCGGGGCCAGCGCCGGGTAAGCCCGGCACCACCTCCTCCGGCACCACTCCTGCCCGCACAGCACTCACCGTCCGCACCCTGTCGGCGCGGTCCGGCCGTGAGTGCCTTCGGCCTGCCCCACGACAGCGAACAGAACAGGACACACCATGACGAAGGCATCGCCACACGTCCCCGCGGGCTTCGGGAACCTCGCGGACTTCGAAGGCTTCGAGAACGTGGAGGACTTCGAGGAACACGGCAGTGGGCCGCCGCCGGAACGAAGGCCCGGCGAGCGGACGCGGCCGGGCGGGCCTCCCGTGGACCGCCCGCCCGTCGACCGTCTGCCCGCCGACCACCCGCCCGCCGACCGCCTGCCCGCCCGGCTTCCGTTGCCGGTCGGCCGCACGGAACCCGTTCTGGACGTGGTCGTCCCCGTGTTCAACGAGGAGAGGGACCTGGAGCCGAGCGTGCGCCGCCTGCACGCCCATCTGCGCGAGACGTTCCCGTACCCGTTCCGCATCACCGTCGCCGACAACGCGAGCACCGACGCCACCCCGCTGATCGCCGCCCGGCTGGCCGCCGACCTGCCCGAGGCGACGTGGATACGGCTCGACGAGAAGGGGCGCGGCCGTGCTCTGCGCACCGCGTGGTCGGACTCGGACGCACCGGTGCTCGCGTATCTGGACGTCGATCTGTCCACCGAGCTGAACGCGCTCCTGCCGCTGGTCGCCCCGCTGATATCCGGGCACTCCGACATCGCCATCGGCTCCCGGCTGGCCCGCGGCTCCCGGGTGACCCGCGGTCCCCGGCGGGAGATCATCTCCCGTTGCTACAACCTCCTGCTGCGGTCCGCCCTCGCCGTCGGCTTCTCCGACGCGCAGTGCGGCTTCAAGGCCATCCGCCGCGATGTCGCGACACGTCTGCTGCCCCTGGTGGAGGACTCGGGCTGGTTCTTCGACACCGAGCTGCTGGTGATCGCCGAACGGGCCGGGCTGCGCATCCACGAGGTGCCGGTCGACTGGGTGGACGACCCCGACAGCCGGGTCGACCTGGTCTCCACCGCCGTGGCCGACCTGCGTGGCATCGCGAGGATCGGCCGCGCGCTGGCCCGCGGCACACTGCCCACGGCACGGCTCGGACGCGCCTTCGAGAACCCGCCACGGGCGTCCCTGACGGCTCAGCTGCTGCGGTTCGGCACCGTGGGCGCCCTCAGCACGATCGGATACGTCCTCCTGTACGCGGTCCTGTGCCCGGTGACGGGGCCTCAGGCCGCCAACGTATGGGCGCTGCTGGTCTGCACGGTCGCCAACACGGCCGCCAACCGACGGCTCACCTTCGGGCTGCGCGGCCGGGGCGGCGCACTGCGCCACCAGGCCAAGGGGCTGGCCGTCCTCGGCCTCGGCCTCGCGCTCACCAGTGGCTCACTGGCCGCGCTGCACCACTGGTCGCACGCACCCGGACGGCCGGCCGAGATCGTGGTCCTCGTCACCGCCAACCTGGCGGCGACACTGCTGCGTTTCCTGCTCCTGCGCACCTGGGTGTTCACCACCGCCGCCCGGCACGACGACACGGGAGGCGGAGCACGATGAACGAGCCCGGTCTCACCGCGACCCCGGCACTCCAGGGCAACGATCCCCGAGCCGCCGTCCGTTGGCCCATGCCCGCGCGGCCGGACAGGGCGGCCCCGGACGCCGCGCACCCGGGCGGCACGGGTCCGGACCGGGCCCACGTCCGGCGGCGACAGCTGTGCGCGGCGGCGAGACGGTACGGTCCGGCCCTCGCGCTGTACGGCACGATGAAGCTCGTCGGCTTCTGCGTCTTCATGTACCTGCTGGACTCCTCCGGCGACTTCCGCCGGAAGAACCCCCGCTTCGGCGGCGGCGCCCACGTCTGGGACGTCCTGGCCACCTGGGACGGCTGGTGGTACCAGCAGATCGCCGCGCACGGCTACCACCCCGCCCTCGTGCCGGTGCCCGGCGCCACCGGACTGATCACCCTCGAGGGCAACTCCGCCGCGTTCTTCCCGCTGTACCCCGCCCTGATGCGCCTGGTCTCCTCCTACACCGGGCTCGGTCTGCTCGGTGCGGGCCTGGTGGTCTCCGTCGTCGCCTCGTTCGTGGCCGTCCTGGGCATCCACGCCGTGACCGCCCGTGTCAGCGGCCGGCGCGCGGGGCTGGCCGCCGCAGGCCTGTGGGCCGTGTGGCCCGGCTCCGGCGTGGAGTGGTCCGGCTACTCGGAATCCCTCTACGTCGCCCTCGCGGCCTGGGCCTGTCACTCCGTCATGCGCCGGAACTGGCTCACCGCGGGCCTCTTGATCTGCGCCGCGGGCCTCACCCGGCCGACGGCCGGCGCACTGATCGCGGCGCTCGCCGCCGCCGCGCTCGTGGAAGTGGTCCGGCACCGGCGCGCGTCGCGCCGGTGGGGAGACTCCCCCGTCCCGGAAGGCGCCCGGCTCCGGGACGCGGTCGTGCGCCCGGTGGCGGCCGTCATGATCGCCCCCCTGGGTCTGGCGGGCTACCTCGGCTGGGTGGGCCACCGCATGGGCGACTACGGAGGCTACTTCACCCTCCAGGACAAAGCCTGGGGCCATTCGTTCGACGGGGGCCGGCACACCGTCAAGGTGTTCACGTCCCTCATGGTCGGCCACTACGACTACCTCTACGCCTTCCCCCACGAGGACGTCATCGCCGCCGGCACGGTCCTGCTGGCCCTGATCGCCCTGCCCCTGCTGTTCCGGCTGCGCCCTCCCCTCGTACTCACGGTCAGCACCCTCCTGACCATGGCGCTCGTCCTGGGCAGCCAGCAGATCTTCGGCAACGTGTCCCGCTACCTGCTCCCGGCCTTCCCCCTCCTCATCCCCTGCGCCACCGCCATGCGCCGGATCGGCACTCCGGTCCTGTGCGCGGTCCTCGCCGTCGCGGCACTCGCCTCCGGCTCCTACGCCGGATACGTCCTGTTCGAGGTCGGCGTTCCGTGACCGGCGCCCCGGCGGCCGCAGGGTCCGCCCGCGCATCTCGTCCCCGCCGTCGGCCGGGAAGGAGTGTCAGCATGGCGCACATGCTGAACTACAACCTCGCCGTACCCGATGCGGACGACGCCGGTGCCCTGCCCGCCCTGGTGGCCGAGGGCGACGAACTCGACGCCCTGGTCAGGACGGTGGACGACTGGTCCGTACCGACACCGGCACCGGGCTGGACGATCGCCCACCAGATAGCCCACCTCGCGTGGGCGGACGCGAACGCGCTCAGCGCCTTACGCACTCCCGACGCGTTCGGCGCCGAACTCGGCCGGGCGGAAGCCGAAGGCGGCGGGTACGCGGACGAGGCCGCCGCCGCGGGAGCGGCCAAACCGCGGCCGGTGCTCCTGGACGAGTGGCGGGCCGGCCGGGCGGAACTGGCGGCGGCGCTGCGCGACACGCCGTGGGACCACGCGTTCCCCTGGTACATGTCGGAGGTGACCCCGGCCCTGATGACGCCCCTTCGGCTGATGGAGACCTGGGCGCACGGACAGGACGTCTTCGACGCCGTGGGCGTGACGCACCGCCCGACGGACCGGCTGCGGCACGTGGCGTCGCTGGGGGTGCTGGGACGGGCGCTGTCCTTCGCCGCCGCCGGACTGCCCGAACCGGCGGATCCCTTCCGCGTCGAGCTGACGGCACCCGACGGACGGACCTGGGCGTGGGGCCCCGAGACCGCCGCGCAACGGGTGCGGGGCGACGCCGTCGACTTCTGCCTCTGTGTCACCCGGCGCCGCCCCTGGTCCGGGACGGGCATGACGGCGACCGGCGAGGACGCCCGGAAATGGCTGGAGGTGGCGCGCGTCTTCCTCTGAAGGCGTGCCGGGGCGCCTGGTCGTGCGAGACGCGTGACGGTGGCGATCGCCTTCCGTGCCTCCTCCGCACCGGCCGGCCGGGCTCGGTCGAGTGCCTGTGAAGAGAACGGGGCCGGGACTCCTGCCCCTCGCGCGGCACGTCGACGAGCGCCCCGAACCCCGATGACAGCGTGCGGCCCGGTGTCGTCATCCGGCCCGTCGGCCGGGGGCGACCCGTGCCGCGTGCCCGGCGCCGGTTGCCGTAAAGTCTGGGCCGGTGAACGACCCCATCGCCGTCGCCCTGCAGCGCGCGGCCGGCCACCAGCGCCGGTTCGACGCCCGCTTCGCCGACTACTTCGCCTCCCTGACCGATGCGGCCGGTGGCGCCCTGGAGATTCCGCCGCGGGGCGGATTCCCCGCCCGTGCGCTGGAGTTGGTGCGCGAGCTGTCGCTGCGCGGCGGCAAACGCCTGCGCGTGGCCCTGCTGCACGAGGCGGCGGCGCTGGTCACCGACGAGGCCGTGCCAGGGCTCGACGAGGCCGCCATCAGCGTCGAACTGCTGCAGACCCACGGTCTGATCCACGACGACATCATCGACGACACGCCCCGGCGCCGCGGCGGCCCCTCCACCTACTACGCCTACCGGGACGAGTTCCCCGAGCGGCCCGCGACCGCCCTCGCCCTGGCCGTCCTCGCCGGCGACCTGGCGGCCTTCCTGTCCGTGCGCGTGCTGCTCACCGGCGACCTGCCCCCCGCCCGCGCCCTGGCCATGGCCGCCGTCCACGCCGACGCCGGGGCCACCACGGTCACCGGGCAGATCCTCGACCTGGAACGCGACTTCCACCCCGCCCCGGACGCCGAACTCCTGCACACGGTCACCGAGTACAAGTCCACCCGCTACTCCGTGCTCGCCCCGCTGCGACTGGGCCTGCTCGCCGCCGGCGCCGACCTCGCCCCGTACGACGGCGAACTGCGCGCCTACGCGGGCGCGCTGGGCATCGCCAACCAGATCCACGACGACTGGCTCGACCTGTTCGGCGACCCCGCCGCCCTCGGCAAGTCGCCCGGATCCGACGTCCGTTCCGGCCGGCGCAGCTACGTCCTCGCCGCCCTGCTGGCCTCGGCCGACGAGACCGAGCGCAAGGTGCTGGAGGGCGCCCTGGGCGACCCGGACTGCGACGACGAGACCTTGCGCCGGATCCGCCGCATCGCGCGAACGCACGGCATCGACCGGACGCTGCGGGCCGAGGCCGACCGCTACGCGCGCCGAGCGGCCGCCCGGGCCGCCACGTGGCACGGACGCTGGCGGACGCAGGCCGTGGAGTTCTTCGAACACCTCCCGGCCTGGAGCGTGACCCGCGACCGGTAGGCACCGGCCCCGCCCGGCCCCCCGCGTCGCCGGGTGGTTGCGCCTCTTCGGGTGAGCCCCGCGCGTCGGCGGGAAGGCCGCGCCGCCGCGGCCGGAGGATGGGGGCCGAAACCGTTCAGGAAAGGTCCCGCATGTTCTCGAACTCCGCCCGCGTTCTGGTCGCCCTGGCCGCTCTCGCCGTCGTCTCCGTCCCGGTGGCACCGGCGATGGCCGCGACAGCTCCTTCGGAACCGGGCGCGGGCGGTACCCGGGCGTTCGCGGGCGGCATTGGCGACACCCCCTTGACCGTCCCGTCCGCGCAGGTGACCCCCCTCCTCGGCACCAAGGCGCTCGACATGCTCCTCGGCCGCTCCGGCTGAGGGAGAGGGGCGCCGGCGGGCGCGGCTCGGATCCGTGCCCGGCCCGCCCTGTCCGTCGTCGGCGGTCAGTCGCGTACGTGCAGCCCGAAACCCGTGCGGCCCGCGGGCTCCAGCCCTTCCTTCAGGTGCAGCGAGGGAATCTCGTAGTCGCCGAAGTTCTGGCGCCGGAACGCGATCGGATCGGTCGACTCCAGGGTGAGCAGGCGCTGTTCCCAGGCCTTGGCCACGTCCGGGTAGTCCTCGCCGGTCATCCGGTCGGTGCCGTACAGCACGAACGGGGGCAGCACCTCGATGCCCGGGTAGTAGAGGATGCCGTGGTGGATCGGGAACAACAGGTCGTCGATGGGACCGTTGATCCCGCGAGCGGCGTAGTGCGACCGCGGGCCGCCGGCGGTCACCGACAGCAGGGCCTTCCTCCCCGCGAGAGTTCCCTCGCCGAAGCGCTCGCCGTACCTGGTGTCGCTGTGCTCGCCGACGCCGTACGCGAAGTTGTAGGTGAACACCCGGTCCACCCAGCCCTTGAGGATCGCGGGCATCGAGTACCACCACAGCGGGAACTGGAAGACGACCGTGTCGGCCCACAGCAGCTTCTCCTGCTCGGCGAGGACGTCCGGGGTGAGCGTCCCGGCGTCGAAGGCCCGGCCCGAGTCCGCCGCGACCTTCAGCGGACTCGAGGCGGCGGGACCGTAATCCGCGGCGTCCACCACCGCCTTCCAGTTCATCGCGTACAGATCGCTCACCCGTACCTCGTGCCCGGCGCCCTCCAACGTGGACACCGCGAGGTCCTTCAGCGAGCCGTTGAGCGACTTCGACTCCGGGTGGGCGTAGACGATCAGCGTCTTCACGGGAACTCCTTCGGATCGGATGCCTTCGATCCTGGACGCCCTGCCGCCCGGCGTTCAGGGACGCCTCTTCCACAGGACCGGACTTCCTGGTAACGGCAGGACCACCTTCACGGGCGCCGCCGAAGCGACACTGGGGGCATGGACGATCTCGCGGGCTTCCTGCGGACCCGGCGTTCCCGGGTCGACCCGGCGGCCGCCGGCATCCCCACCGACAGCCGCCGCCGGGTCGCGGGGCTGCGCCGCGAAGAGGTCGCCCACCTGTCCGGGGTCAGCGTCGACTACTACGTACGCCTGGAGCAGGGCCGCGCGACCCAGCCCTCCGAGCAGGTCCTCGACGCGCTCGCCCGTGTCCTCGGCCTCGACGAGACCGAGCGCGGCCACCTCCACCGGCTCGCGCGGCAGCGCCGCCGCCGCGCGAAGGCGCCGGGCGGGAAGGTCCGGCCGGAGCTGCTGCGCGTCCTCGACCTGGTCGCCGACGCGCCCGCGCTGCTCATGAACCACCGCCTGGACGTGCTCGCCGGGAACCGCCTCGCCGGACTCCTCTTCGGCCGGCCGATGCCGGGCCTGAACATCGCCCGGCACATCTTCCTCGAGGAGGCCGAGCACGGCCTCTACGCGGACTGGGAGAACTGCACCCTCGACGTGGTCGGGCATCTGCGCCTGGCCGCCGGCAAACACCCCGAGGACCCCCGACTGGCCTCGCTCATCGGCGAACTGGCGATGGGCAGCGAGCGCTTCCGCCGCCTCTGGGCCCGCGCGGACGTGCGCGCCCGCACGCACGGACGCAAGGCGTACCGGCACCCGCTGGTCGGGCTGCTGGAACTGCACCAGGAGAACTTCGCGTCGCCGGACGGGTCGGACGTGGAGCTGCTGGTGCTGTCCGCGGCCCCCGGCAGCCTCACCGAGGACGGGCTGCGCCTGCTCGCGGGCCTGGACGCGGACAGCGGCGACGCGCGTCCCTCGACACCCGCCCGCAGCCGGGATCCCCTCGGCACCGGCGGCTTCCCGGTCCCCGGGCCGGACTCCGCTTCCGGCCGGTGAAACGCCTCCTGCCGGCACGACGGTCGGCAGGACGGCCCGCGGGCGGCGGGCGGCGGCCAGCGGGGCAGCGGCCCTGTTACTGGCGACGGCGACCGGAGCGCACGCGGAGGGGCGCGGCGACATCCGGGTGGTGAAGACCGTCGTCAACAACGGCGGCAACGTCATCGTGGGAACGTCGAAGACGGTCCGGTACCCGATCGACATCACCGTCAAGGACGGCTCGGGCGTGAAGGGGCTGACGCACGTCAGCACGTACAACACCTCCAGCGCCGTCGGCGGCGGCTTCGTGGAATGGACCGGCGCCTCCTGCACCGAGAAGTCGGCGACGACGTCGGTGTGCAGGGCCACGATGTCCGTCACGCCGGCCTGGATCCCCGACTACAGCGACAGCGACAGCAACAAGGCCGCGGGGGTCTGGCAGGTCAACGCCACCGTCAAGGCGAACGACGGCGACTACTGGATCTCCGACCGTATCGCCCTGTACAAGGTCAAGCGCGCCGCCCGGCTCACCACGGTGATCGCACCCGAGAAGGTCACCAGGGGCACCAAGGCGACCGTCACCGGCAAGCTGTCGCGGGCCGACTGGGAGGACCTGAAGTACCACGGGTTCACCGGGCAGAAGGTGGAACTCCAGTTCAGGAAGAAGGGCGCCGCCCACTACGGCACGGTCAGGACCGTGACGACGGGTGACGCCGGAAAGCTGACCACCAAGGTGACCGTCACCTCGGCGGGCAGCTGGCGCTGGTACTTCCCCGGCACCACGACCACCTCGCGGAAGACGTCGACCGCGGACGTACTCGACCTGAAATAGCCGGCCTCGACCCGAGGTGACCGGCGTGGAAACGGGAAGGGCCCGGGCCGGCAGTGCCGGCCCGGGCCCTTCCCGGTGGGCTTCCTCCGGTGTCCGGAGCCGGGGCCCACGGACGTTCCGTTCGCGAGGGTGTCACGCGTTCTTGGGCGCCGCCTGCTGCACGACCTCGAACGACCAGACCGAGGACCCGCTGGCGGCGGGCTTGGGACGGTCGCCGCCGCCCTGGTGGGCCGACTTCATCGGGCCCTCCATCCACGCCTGGAACGAGGCTTCGTCACGCCAACGCGTGTACACCAGATAGTCGTCGGTGCCCTCGACGGGGCGGAGAAGCTCGAACCACTCGAAGCCGTCGGAGCTCTCCACGGCGCCGGCGCGCGAGGCGAAGCGCTTCTCGAGGGTTTCCCGCTGTTCTGCGGGCACGGTCAGGACGTTGATCTTGACTACGCTCATGGGTCCATCCTGCCGCACCGCGGCCCGCGGGAGGTTCAGGGGCCGCCCGACGCCCGCGCCGGACGGCCCTTCCGCTCCCGTGTCGCCCGGCCCGGGCCCGGCGGTGCCCCGTCGGCCGGGGTCAGCCCGCGGCCAGGAGCTGCAGCGTGTCGATGACACGGTTGGAGAAGCCCCACTCGTTGTCGTACCAGGCGACCACCTTGATGTGGCGGCCGTCGACACGGGTGAGGGCCGAGTCGAAGATCGACGAGGCCGGGTTGCCCGTGATGTCGGACGAGACGAGCGCGTCCTCCGAGTATTCGAGGACACCGGCGAGCGGGCCCTCGGCGGCCGCGCGGTAGGCGGCGAGGACCTCGTCGCGCGTCACGTCACGGGCCACGGTGGTGTTGAGCTCGACGATCGAACCCACCGGAATCGGCACCCGGATCGAGTCGCCCGACAGCTTGCCGTCGAGGTTGGGCAGCACCAGGCCGATCGCCTTCGCGGCGCCGGTCGTGGTCGGCACGATGTTGACGCCGGCGGCACGGGCCCGGCGCGGGTCGCGGTGCGGGCCGTCCTGGAGGTTCTGTTCCTGGGTATAGGCGTGCACCGTCGTCATGAAGCCGTGCTCGATGCCCGCGAGATCGTCGAGCACCGCGGCCAGCGGGGCGAGCGCGTTGGTCGTGCAGGACGCGTTCGAGACGATCGTGTGCAGGGCCGGGTCGTAGGCGTCGGTGTTGACGCCGAACGCCAGCGTCACGTCGGCGCCATCGGCAGGGGCGCTGACGAGCACCTTGCGCGCACCGGCGTCGAGGTGCGCTCCCGCGGCCTTGGCCGAGGTGAAGCGGCCGGTGGCCTCCAGCACGACGTCGACGGAGAGTTCGGCCCAGGGCAGCTGCGCCGGGTCGCGCTCGGCCAGCACCTTGATGCGCCTGCCGTCCACGACGAGGGTGTCCCCGTCGACGGTCACCGGTCGGCCGAGCCGGCCGGACGTCGAGTCGTAGGCGAGCAGCCGCGCGAGGGCGGCGGGCTCGGTCAGATCGTTCACCGCGACGACTTCCAGGTCCGTGTCGCGTTCGAGCAGGGCCCGCAGAACGTTGCGTCCGATGCGGCCAAATCCATTGATGGCGATACGAGTCATGAGTGATGTCCCTTCGGCTCCCTTCAAGACTCGCGCGCCGTGCCGGGCGGTGACAGCGGCGAGATCGCCATGGTCCGCAAGGATCGCGCCAGCCGCGGGAGCGGGCCGTCCGCGACCGCTCACTCACCCTGGGTGAAGGTGCGCCGGTACTCGCTCGGGGAGGTGCCGAGGATCCGGTGGAAGTGCAGCCGCAGATTGGCACCGGTGCCGAGGCCGACGCCCGCGGCGATCTGCTCGACGCTCCATTGCGAGCGCTCCAGGAGTTCGCGGGCCATGTCGATGCGGGCCCGCATGACCCATTGCATCGGCGTGTATCCCGTGTCCTCCGCGAAGCGCCGCGAGAAGGTGCGCGGCGACACGGCCGCGTGCTGGGCGAGCATTTCCAGGGAGAGGGGTTCGCCGAGCCGGTGCAGTGCCCATTCGCGGGTGGCGGCGAACCGTTCGCCCAGCGGTTCGGGCACGCTGCGCGGCACGTACTGCGCCTGGCCGCCGCTGCGGTACGGAGCCGCGACCAGACGGCGGGCCGCGTGGTTCGACGCGGCCACGCCGAGATCACCGCGCAGGATGTGGAGGCACAGGTCGATGCCGGAGGCGGCGCCGGCCGACGTGAGCACGCTCCCCTCGTCGACGAACAGGACGTTCTCGTCGACGTTGACGAGCGGGTGCTTCGCCGCGAGCGCACGTGTGTAGTGCCAGTGCGTCGTGGCACGTCTGCCGTCGAGCAGTCCCGTGGCGGCGAGCGCGAACGCGCCCGTCGAGATGGCCGCGAGCCTCGCGCCCCGGGCATGGGCCTCGATCAGCGCGTCGACGACGGCGGGCGGGGGGTCCTCACGGTCCGGGAAGCGGTAGCCGGGGACGAAGACGAGGTCGGCCCAGGCGAGTTGCCCGAGGCCGTGGGCGACGTGGTAGGACAGGCCGTCGCCGCCGGTCACGAGACCGGGTTCCGCACCGCACACCCGCACCTCGTACGGCATGCTCGCCCGAGTTGTGAACACCTGCGCGGCAATACCGACATCGAGCGGTTTGGCACCCTCGAGCACGAGAACGGCGACGCGGCGCAGGGGGGATGGTGGCACGGTGAAGAGGGTACGCGGGCGGGCCGCCCCGCCGGGTCGCCCGCAGGAGCGGCCCGCCGGAGTCGTCCGGCAGAGCTGTCCGGCAGAGCGCCTTCCCCTCCAGCACTCCGGCTCACACGCGTATGTGACGCTCCGGCACTGAAATCGGCGTAAGCTCCGTCGTCACGGTCCGGACGCCCTTCGGCCGGGCCGCCGGTCGCCGACAGGACGGCCGGCTGCCGGGATTGCCCTTTCGAGCGCGGAGCTGCGGCTTTCCGTCTCCGTGCCTCGGTACCGCTTCGGCAACCCCCTTCACAGGAGCCACACACGCCGTGCGAGGATGCGGCTCCGGTATTCAATACCGGTGTAGAGGGGATCCCCATTGAAATCAAGGAAACTGAGCCGTAAGCGGCAACGCACAGCCATAGTCACCGCGGCGGCGGCCTCGGTCGTCGCCGGCGCGGCCCTGCTGCCCAACTGGTCCGCGGGCGCGGCGAGCGTCAACGCCGACCCCACGGTGGACGCGGCCACGAAGGCGACCTTCCAGCGGCTGGCGGACGCGGTCTTCACCGACCGCACCGACGCCCTGGTCGGCGACGACGGAACGAAGCAGAAGACGTCGCGGTTCTCCGGCGACGTACGGCTGTCCTCGACCCAGTCGCGTGCCGAGAAGTCCGCGCTGGCGAAGCTGGAGAGCCGCAAGGCCCGTCTGGCGGAGCTCGGCGAGGAGTACCGTTCGGGCGACACCAAGGTGACGCTGGACCGTACGCGGGTGAAGGGCCGTAACGCCACGGTCGACGTCACCGAGACGACGACGCTGGCCTACGACAAGGCGACGGGCACCGAGCCGAAGACCACCGGCTTCGAGGCGCACCACACGCTGACCTTCAAGGCCGACCGCAAGGGCGACTGGCAACTCACGGGCATCCAGGACACGGACGACGGGGTCGCGGTCAACCAGGTCGAGGCCACGACGTTCGTCGCCACGCCGATGACCGGTGACACCACGCCGCCCTCGGCGACCCGTTCCGCCACCACGTGGCCTGCGCCGGCCAAGCCGAAGAACCTCTCGGCCACCGGCTACGACTACAAGGCGATGGCCGCGTACGCCGCGAAGTACTGGAAGAACTACAACCCGGCGTACCCGAACTTCAACGGGGAGGGCGCGGGCGGAGACTGCACGAACTTCGTCAGCCAGTCCCTGAAGGCGGGCGGCTGGAAGCACGTTCCCGGTTACGTGAACGACTTCCACAAGTGGTTCGGCAACGCCGACATCCAGTCGGACTCGTTCGTCGGTGTGAACGAGTTCTCGTGGTTCGCCCTGTCCTCGAAGCGGGTCACCAGCCTCGCGAACGTCTATCAGGCCGACATCGGTGACGTCGTCCAGGTGGACTTCAACAAGGACGGGTCCAAGGACCACACGATGATCGTCACGTACCGCAGCCCGCAGGGTGTGCCGTACCTGTCGTACCACTCGACCAACACCTACAACCGGTCGTTGGCGAGCATCATCGCGTCGTACCCGAACGCCGCGTACTACGCCTACCGCACCTGAGCGGTCGCGTTCCCGGGGCGGGAGTCCGGCACCACGTGCCGGGCTCCCGCCCTTCGCGTGGTGCCGGAGCCGTTGTCCGCCGGACGGTCAGAGCCAGGTGGTTCCCAGCCAGACGGCCGCGGCGGCCGCCGCCAGCAGGGCGATGTTGAGGCCGGTCATCCGTGCCTCGCCGCGCGAGACGTGGACGGCTATGCCGCCGACCTGGATCAGGACGAGGCCCGTCGCCGCGGCGACGGCGAGCCAGGGCGCGATCCCGGTGAGCGGCGGCAGGACCAGGCCCGCCGCGCCGAGGACTTCCAGCGTCCCGATGATCCTCACGACCGGCATGGGGACGCGGTCGACCCAGCCCATCATGGGCCGCAACTGCTCCTGGGTCCGCAGGACCTTGATGCCTCCGGCATAGAGGTAGAAGGCCGCCAGCAGCGCTGCGACGATCCAGTAGGCGACGTTCATGGCGGCCCCTCGCACAATGGTTACCAGGCGTAAGTGGCCCCATGATGAGTTACTGACGAGGGGCTTACAAAAGGCACATGGATGTGCGCTACCCACAGGGAGCTGTCGTGTCGCAGTACGAGCACACCTGCATGATCCGCGGGGACGGCGGACGGACGATCCGCGCCGTCCTCGACCGGATCTGCGACAAGTGGACGCTGCTGATCGTGACGACCCTCGAACAGGGCCGGCTGCGTTTCACGGACCTGCAGCGGCAGATCCCCGGCATCTCGCAGCGGATGCTGACGCTGACCCTGCGGAACCTGGAGCGCGACGGCCTGGTGTCGAGGACGGTGTACGCGGAGGTCCCGCCCCGCGTCGAGTACGCGCTGACCCCCACCGGCGAGAGCCTCATCCCGCCCGCGCTCGCGCTGGCCGGCTGGGCGATGGAGCACATCACGGAGATCGAGGCCAGCAGGGCCGCGTACGGGGAACGGGCGGGCTGACGCCGACGCGTCATCTCGGTCTCACCGCGCCGCGGCCGTCCGGAGGGGCGCGGCGTCACGGTGTGAGGCCGCGTCACGCGAACCGCCCCGCGGCTTCCCTAGGATGCGACGCATGCCCGATCTCCCGCCCCGCCCCGAGCCGTTCACCGCGCGGACCGATCCGTCCGCGCTCGACGACCTCCGCTCACGGCTGCGCGCGACGCGCTGGCCGGACGCCCCCGAGGACGCCGGATGGTCGCTGGGAACCGACCTCGGTTACCTGCGTGAGCTCGTGGCGTACTGGGCCGACGGGTTCGACTGGCCGGCCCGGGAGGCGGAGCTGGCCCGGTTTCCCCGCTTCCGCGTCCGGCTCGGCGGTCTCGGGATCCACTTCGTGCACGCCCGGGCCGTGGCACCGGCGGGCCCGGTCCTTCCGCTGGTGCTCGGCCACGGCTGGCCGGACTCGTTCTGGCGGTACACGAAGGTGATCCCGCTGCTGACCGATCCGGGCGCACACGGGGGCGATCCCGCCGACGCGTTCGACGTGATCGTGCCCGACATGCCGGGCTACGGATACTCCGACCGCCCGACCGGACCGCCGCTCGACTCGATCGCCGTCGCCGGTCTGTGGGCCGAACTCATGGGCGTCCTCGGGTACGAGCGGTTCGGCGCGGCCGGCGGTGACATCGGCAGCCATGTGAGCCGCTACCTCGCGCTCGACCACCCCGACCGTGTCGTGGCCGTCCACCGCATGGACGGGGGGCTGCCCGTGTTCACCGGGGACCCGGCCGACCTCACGCCCGAGGAGCGCACGTGGCTGGAGGGCGCCGCGGCCTGGGGCGCCACCGAGGGCGCCTACGCCGCGATGCACCGCACGAAACCCCAGACCGCCGCCGTGGGGCTGAACGACTCACCGGCCGCGCTCGCCGCCTGGATCGTCGAGAAGCTCCGGACGTGGAGCGACTGCGCCGGCGACGTCGAACGGGCCTTCACGAGGGACGAGATCCTCACGAACGTGACGCTCTACTGGCTCACGGGGACGATCGCGTCGTCGATGCGGATGTACACCGCGAACGGGGCGATCCCGCGCGCCCAGTTGGCCCGCCGGGTCGAGGTGCCCTCCGGCTTCTCGCTGTTCCCCGCCGACCTGGTCCGGCCACCGAGGGCGTGGCTCGAGCGCACGACGAACCTCACCCGCCTCACCGAGCCGCCGCGCGGCGGCCATTTCGCCCCGTTCGAGGAACCCGGACTCTACGCGGAGGAACTGAGCGCGTTCTTCCGCCCCTACCGCACGGCGACCGCGGACTGACCCCGCCCGGCCCACCGCGCGCGTCCCCGGCGTGCCCGTGCCTCGCGGTCCTCGTGCGTCCTGCCTAGGCTCTACGGGAGGGTGCGGTGGAGATGGACCGACGAGGACTGCCATGGTGACGGGTCTCCCGTTCGTGGGACGCGAGGACGTACTCGGTGAGCTCCGGGGGGCGTGGGAGCGCGCCGCCGCGGGCCGGGGCGGACTCGTCACCCTGACGGGACCGGCCGGCGCGGGCAAGACCCGTGTCGCGGAGGAGGCCGCCGCCCGCGCCGAGGGCTTTCGCACGGTGTGGACGTGGTGCCCGCCGGACGCCGTGGAACACGCGCTCGGGCCCTGGTCACGGCTGCTGCGCGAACTCGTCGTGGACGACGTGCGCTGCGGGCGGCTGGTCGCCGCGTCCCCCTCGCTGCGGGCGGTGCTGGCCGGGTCCGCGGCGGGCGGGCGGACCGAGGCGGACCCGGGAGCGGCGCGGGTGAGACTGGCGGGGGACGTCACCGAGATCCTGGCGACGGCGGCACGGCGGCGGCCGCTGCTGCTGGTCGTCGACGACGTCCACGCGGCGGACGCCTCCTCGCTGCGCCTGCTCCTGGAGACGGCGGACGCCGTGCGCGTCTCCCGGGTCCTGCTGCTGGCCACGGCCCGCGACGAGGACACCGCCTGGCAGGACCGCTCCTGGGCGCGTGCCCAACTGATGCGCCGCGGAAGCGTGTTGCCGGTGGGACCGCTGAGGGACGAGGACGTGGGGGCGCTGCTCGACGCGGCGACGGGCGGCACTTCCGCGCCTTCGGCCGTGCGCGCCCTGGCCCGGTACACGGGCGGTGAGGCGTTCTTCGTGACCGAGCTCCTCCGGTCGGGCGGAGGCCGGGGCGGGCCCGCTTCCGAGATCCCGGAGACGGCCGTCTCCGTCCGGGTCCGGGACGCGGTGCGCGCCCGTACCGCCGAACTGTCGCCCCGGGCCGCGCGGTTGCTGGACCTCGCCGCCCTGCTGGGAACACGGTTCCGGCTCGACGTGCTCGCCGATGCCGCGGCCGTGCCCCTCGACGAGGTGCGTGCGCTGCTCGGGGAGGCGGCGGGGGCCGGACTGCTGACGGAGGCCGGGGCGGACGAGGGCCGCTTCCGGCACGATCTTCTGCGCGAGGCCGTCTCCGGGAGGCCGGCCCCCGGTGAGCGGGCCGGGCTGCACCGCGCGTTGGCGGCCGTACTGGCCGACCACTCCGGGCGCGGCCGCGACACCGGCCCCGCCGAGGTCGCCCACCACCTCCTCCTCTCCGGTCCGGAACACGCGCGCGAGGCCGCCGGGTACTGCCGGGAGGCCGCCGACCGTGCCGCCGCGCTCCTGGCGTTCGAGGAGGCGGTCCGCTGGTACGAGAGGGCCGTGGAGGCGCACGCGACCGCCGGAGCCGTCGAGGACGGCGGGGCGGCCGGCCAGGAGCCCGGTCACGCCGAGGAACTCGTCGAGGTGCTGCTCGGGCTCGGGGCGGCACGGCTCGGGTCCGGGGACTGGGCGAAGGCCCGTACCGCGCTGCTGCGTGCCGCTTCGCTCGCGCGCCGGGCGGGCCGCCCCGATCTGCTGGCACGGGCCGCGCTGGGTCTGGGCACGGGTCCCGTCGGCTTCGAGGTCGACGTGGCCGACCGCGAACAGGCCGATCTGCTCGGCGAGGCGCGTTCCGCCCTGGCGGGCGATCCGGCGCACACCGCGCTGCGCGCCGCCGTCACCGCCCGGCTGTCCCTCGCGACGGCGTTCCTCGAACCGGAGGAACACCGGGTCGCCCTCGCCGAGGAGGCGGTGGCCGCGGCCCGTGGGGCCGGCGACCCGGCCGCCCTCGGACCGGCGCTGGCGGCGCTGTGCGACGCCCGGTCCGGCCCCGACCACTGCCGCGACCGCCTCGACAGGTCCCGGGAGATCATCGACGTGGCCCGTGCCCGGCGCGACCTCCCGCTCGAACTGCTCGGCCGGCGGCTGCGGTTGGTCGCGCTCATGGAGACCGGCTCGTTCGCCGGGGCGGATGCCGAGGCGGCCGCGTACGACACCGCGGCCCGGCCGCTGCGACAGCCGCTGTACGCGTGGTACGTGCCCCTGTGGCGCGGCACCCGGGCGCTGATGGAGGGGCGTCACCGGGACTGCGCCGCCGCGCTCGACGAGGTGGAGGCACTGGGGAGCGCGGCGGGCAGCCCCAACGCCGTGCTGCTCGCGGAGACACAGCGCTGGTGCCTGTACGCGGACTCCGGTGACCGCGAGGGCCTGCGGAGGCTGCGGGAGCGGGCGCCGTTGGAGCGGATGCCGGGAGTGTGGCCGCGCGTCACCCTGGCGCTGCTCGCGGCGCAGCTGGGGCGGCGGGAGGAGGCGTCGCGTCGTCTGGCCGGGGTGATGCCGTCGCTCCTCGGGGCTCCCCGGGACAGCGAGTGGCTGCCGATGATGGCGCAGGCCGCGGAGACCGTCGGCGCGGTGGGCACCCATCCGTCGGCGCCCGCGCTCTACGACGCCCTGGCACCGTACGCGGGGCTGTTCGCGGTGGAGGGCATCGGCGCGGCGATCCGGGGCCCGGTGGACCGTCATCTGGCGCTTCTGGCCCGGTCCTTGGGTGACGACCGGGCGGCCCGCGACCACCGCGACCGCGCCGTGCGGGCCGCCGTGGAGGCCGGAGCGGTCGCGCTCGCGGAGCGCATCGCGGAAGAGACGGCGGGGAGCGGCGGCGTGCCCGGGGCAGCCGTTTCGGCACCGCCGGAGTTCCGCGACGGCACCGTCCGGGCGCAGGACGGCCCGGGCGACGGCCCTCCGGTCCCGGTCTCCGGCGACGCGCGGTCCGAGGACCCGGCGGACCTCGCCGCGACGGGGCCCACCGCGGACGGACGGCGGACGGACGTTCCGCCGCCCGCACCACAGTTCCGCCGTGAAGGACCGCTGTGGCTCCTGGTGTACGCGGGCCGGGAGGTCCGCCTGCCCGACAGCAAGGGCCTGCACGACATCGCGGTGCTCCTCGGCCGCCCGGGCACCCCGGTCCCGGCGGTCGATCTGGCGGCGTCCGGTGCCGGCGCGGGCGACGTCGGAACGGGCGGCGACGGCCTGCACCCTCCCGGTGACCTGGGTGAGGTGATCGACGCGACCGCGCGCGCCGCGTACCGGCGACGGCTGCGGGAGCTGGAGGAGGAGGCCGAGGACGCCGACGCGGGCGGTGACGCGGCGCGGTCGTGCCGGATCGCGGAGGAGAAGGACGCGCTCGTCCGTCAGCTGTCCGCCGCGTACGGCATCGGCGGCCGCGTCCGCCGCGCCGGTTCCCCCGCGGAACGCGCCCGTACGGCCGTGACGGCCCGCGTCCGCGCCGCCGTACGCCGTGTCGCCGCGGTGCACCCGGAACTCGGACGCCATCTGCGGGCCGCCGTCCGCACGGGCACCCTGTGCGTCTACGAGCCCGAGGACCCGCCCGCCTGGCGTCTGTGAACCCCGGGGCCGCGCCCCGGCGGGCCGGGGCCGGGTGAGCGGTCGCCTCACATCGTGCCGTCCGGCCTCACGCCTGAGGGGTGAGGACGCCGTACGAAACCGGGTACGGCCGGGAAGGAAGGGCAGACATCATGCCGCGCACAGCCAAGGCGGAAGCGGAACTCAAGGTGGACGAGCCGGTGATCGAGGGCCGGTACGCCGAGGTCGGCCCGTACACCGTCTCGTACGAGACCATGAAGGCGGACATGGACCCGGGCCCGCTCTTCCGGGGGCTGCCCGACGACCGGTGCCAGTGCCCGCACTGGGGTCAGGTGATCTCCGGAAAGATCGTGTTCCGTTACACCGACCACGACGAGGTCTTCCACGCGGGAGACGCCTACTACGGCGCACCGGGGCACCTGCCCCTCCTCTTCGCCGGCACCGAAGTGGTCGAGTTCAGCCCCACCGCCGAACTGGACCGCACCATGCGGACCGTCGGCCGCAATCTCGCGGAGGCGGCGTCATGAGCACCCTCGACGCCCGCCGGGCCAAGGAACTCGCCGATCTGTTCGTGGAGTTCCTGCGGACGAACAGCGCTCCTGAGGGACTGTTCACGGACGACGTGTTCCTGGACCTCAGCCTGCCCCGGTGGCGGCTCCAGACGGCCGGCCGCGACGACCTCGTGGCCCTGCGCCGCGCAAGCCATCCCGCTCTCGGCACCGTTCCGCGCCACCGCGTCGACGTCACCGGGACCGGTCTCGTCGTCGAGTTCGAGGAGCGGTGGGAGGACGCCGACGGCAGTTGGTACTGCCGTGAACTGATCCGCGCCGAGGTGCGCGACGGCTCGATGAGCGAGGTGTCCGTCTACTGCACCGGCGACTGGTCCCCCGAGATCCAGGACGCCCACCGTCGTGAGGTGACGCTCATTCGGCCATGAGGCGATCGGAGCGGGGCGAGACCGTTGCTCCGCTCCCCCGCCACCTGGCTCGACAAGGATGCCCCAGGCGACTCATGCGGCCTACAACAAGTCACCCCAAAAGTCTTGATCACGACGCCACGTCCTGATATTCATGATCAAGTCTTGCTTACATGGTCTTCACATTCAGGTGACTTGAGAGAGCCCTTGACGACCCGTCCTCCCCGCGTGACACGGTTAGCGCCGGCCGCACCCCGGGCGACTCCCGGGGATCTTCGGCGGCACGCTCCGACGCGCCGGTGCCGCTCCCGGCGCGCTTGCTGCACCTTCCGGAGGTCACGCCGTCGGTGACCTGCTCACCACTGCGCGCGGCCTGGTGGACCTTGGCGCTGGCGTCCGCGGTGCTCTTCCCCACACTGTGCCGGACATCGTTGTCAGTCTGGGCCGCCCGTCGGCCGGGGCTCGGTGGCTGGCTCCGTGCGGGCCGCCGGGCGGGCGTGGCGCTGGCCGTGCCCCTCTCGCTGGCGGGCTTCGCCGCCGTGGTGTTCCTGGTGTCCGAGGGCGGCTTCCCCGCGCTGGTACCCGCAGTGCTCCTCGCCCCGAATCTCGCCACGACCCTCCTGGTCCTGGGCTCCGGAGCCTCCGTCGACTTCATCGGCACCCTGACCGTCACGGACACGTCGTCCTCGGGCCCGGGCGGTGCCGGGTCGGAGACGGCCGTCTCCCTGTTCGGCCTCCATGACCTCGGCGGATGGCTCTGGGGGTCCGTGCTGCTCGGCGTGGTGGCCGCGGTGGTGCTGGGCGCGGGTGTCCTCCGTGAGGCGGCTCGCCCCGCCGCCGTACGCGCCCCGGTGTGCTTCGTCGCGGGTTTCCTGCTGCTTGCGGTGACCTCGGGGATCGCGGTCGAGCTGCCCTCCTCCTTCGGCGGTTCGTCGATCCCGGCCCACGTGTTCGCGGCGGTCCCGAAGACGTCCCCGACGGACGGCGGCGCACCGGCGGTCGGACCGGCCGTCCTGCTCACGGCGACGGTGTGGGCCGCGCTCGGCGGCTCGGCATCACGCGCATCGAGGACGTGCCCGGGTTCCCGGCCCTCCGTGAGCGTCCGAGCGGTCGGCCCGGACCCACGCCGACCGCCGTGCCCGCGGTCCCCGCTCCGGCCTTCGCCCCCCGTCCTCGTCCCCGTCCCCGTTCCCGCCGTCGCCGCGTCCGTGCCGCGGACCGAACCCGTTCGGACGGCGGTGCGTCGCCCGCGCGCGGCGTGGGCGACGCACCGCCGTGTTCGTCCCGGGAGAAGGCACCGCCATCCCGGTGACCACGTGGTGCGCCTGCCGCGGGCCGCCCGTGGCATCGGGAAGGCTGGACCCGCGAGACGGCACGGCCGCACGGTCACGGCGGAAGGCGACGGGGCGAAGCGGTGATCAGGGGTCCGAGAAGGAGTCACCGAGAGGCGATCCGCTCCACCCTGCGATCACTCCTGACCTCGGCCGTCCTCGTGACCCTCTACTACCTGCTCCCGCTCGACAAGGCCTTCACCCCGACCACCGTCGTCACGCTCGTCGGCGGCGTCGCGGCGGTGGCGCTGCTCCTGTCCTGGCAGATCCGCGAGATCACCCGGGCCCGGCGGCCCGAACTGCGGGCCATGGAGGCGCTGGCGACCAGCGCCCCGCTCTACATGCTCCTGTTCTCCACGACCTACTACCTGATGGAGCGCAGCGCGGCGGGCAGCTTCAGCGAGACGCTGTCGCGGACCGACGCCCTGTACTTCACCGTGACGGTCTTCAGCACGGTCGGCTTCGGGGACATCACCGCGCGCAGCGAGACGGCCCGGTTGCTGGTCACGGGGCAGATGGTGGTCAACGTGCTGCTGATCGGCGTGGCCGCCCGGCTCCTCGTGTCGGCGGTCCAGCAGGGCAGGAGCCAGCAGAACCCGCCGGGGCCGGACACGCCCTAGGGCCTGTCCGGCAGGGCCTAGGCGTCGGGCTCGGTCTCGATCTCCGCCTCGGCCACCGCGATCGCCATGCCGAACGCCCTGGCGATGTTGCCGGCCGCCGTCATGACACGGGCCGTGCCCACGATGGGGGCGATGGCCACCAGGACGTCCTGCACCCGATCCATGGTCAGGTCGGCCTGGATGGCGGGCTCGATGTGCGCGAGGTAGGAGATGGGAGGCGCGTCCGAGGCCGCGAGCGCCGCGATGCGCGTGAGGAGGAGCTGGTCCGGGGGCAGTTCGCACCGCTCCACGGAGTCGACGGTCATGGCGGCGATGGTGTCGAGGACAGGGGTGTCGGATGCTGTGGTCATGGTGGCCGGCCTCCTGGTGCGCTGACGGGGCGCCGCGGGCGGAAGGAGCCGCTGTCCGCGCGCCGCTGTGTGCGTCAACCGTAGGTGCGATCCGGGCGAGGCGCGCGCGGAGCCGGCGGCTCCCGTCGTGACCGGACCGACGCCCGTCCCGGCTCCGCCGGCTCCTGGCGCACGGGTCTCCACCCGCGGTCCGGGCAGGCGCTGTTCGGTGTCCGGCGACCGGCCGACCGTCATCGGCACGGCCGTCGGCAGCCCGTGGCCGCCGGCCGCGGGGACGGCTTCCGGCGGCTGTCGGAAGCCGTCCCCCGCGTTCGCGCGGACCCCCGTCAGGCACCGACGTACGCCGCCAGGTGTTCGCCGGTGAGGGTGGAGCGGGCGGCGACGAGATCGGCCGGAGTGCCCTCGAACACGAGCCGGCCGCCGTCGTGGCCGGCTCCGGGCCCGAGGTCGATGATCCAGTCGGCGTGCGCCATGACCGCCTGGTGGTGCTCGACGACGATGACCGACTTGCCCGAGTCGACGAGCCGGTCGAGGAGTCCGAGCAACTGCTCGACGTCGGCCAGGTGGAGGCCGGTGGTCGGCTCGTCGAGGACGTACACGCCGCCCTTGTCGGCCATGTGCGTGGCGAGCTTGAGCCGCTGGCGCTCGCCGCCGGACAGCGTGGTGAGCGGCTGCCCCAGGGTGAGATAGCCGAGTCCGACGTCGGCGAGCCGGGCGAGGATCCGCTGCGCGGCCGGCGTGTACGCCTCCCCGGCGCCGAAGAACTCCCCCGCCTCGTCCACCGACATCGCGAGCACCTCGCTGATGTCACGGCCGCCGAGGTGGTACTCCAGGACCGAGGCGTCGAACCGCTTGCCCTCGCAGTCCTCGCAGGTGGTGGCGACGCCGGCCATCATGGCCAGGTCCGTGTAGATGACGCCGGCGCCGTTGCAGGCGGGGCAGGCACCCTCGGAGTTGGCGCTGAACAGCGCCGGCTTCACGTCGTTGGCCTTCGCGAAGGCCTTGCGGATCGGGTCGAGCAGACCGGTGTACGTCGCCGGATTGCTCCGCCGCGACCCGCGGATCGGAGCCTGGTCGACCGACACCACACCCTCGTCGGCCGGGATGGACCCGTGCACCAGCGAGCTCTTGCCGGAGCCCGCGACCCCGGTGACGACGACCAGCACCCCGAGCGGGATGTCGACGTCCACGTCACGCAGGTTGTTCGCCGACGCGCCGCGGATCTCCAGCGTCCCGGTGGGCTCGCGCGGCGTCTCCTTGACCTTGGCGCGGTCGTCGAAGTGCCGGCCGGTGACCGTGCCGCCGTTGCGCAGCTCCTCGACCGTTCCCTCGAAACAGACCGAGCCGCCGCCCGTGCCGGCTCCGGGGCCGAGGTCGACGACGTGGTCGGCGATCACGATGGTCTCCGGCTTGTGCTCCACGACGAGCACGGTGTTGCCCTTGTCCCGCAGCCGCAGCAGGAGGTCGTTCATCCGCTGGATGTCATGGGGGTGCAGACCGGTGGTGGGCTCGTCGAAGACGTAGGTGACGTCGGTGAGCGAGGAGCCGAGGTGGCGGATCATCTTGACGCGCTGTGCCTCACCGCCGGACAGCGTGCCCGCCGGGCGGTCCAGGGCGAGGTAGCCGAGGCCGATCTCCACGAACGAGTCGAGGGTCTGCCGGAGCGCGGCGAGCAGGGGCGCGACCGAGGGCTCGTCGAGACCGCGGACCCATTCGGCCAGGTCGCTGATCTGCATGGCGCAGGCGTCGGCGATGCTGATCCGCCCGATCCTCGAGGAACGGGCGCCCTCGCCGAGCCGGGTGCCCTCGCACTCGGGGCAGGCGGCGAAGGTGACGGCCCGGTCCACGAACGCCCGGATGTGCGCCTGCATCGCCTCCTTGTCCTTGGAGAGCATCGACTTCTGGATCCGCGGGATCAGTCCTTCGTACGTCATGTTGATGCCCGCGATCTTCATGCGGGTCGGCTCGTGGTGGAGGAAGTCGTGGAGCTCCTTCTTCGTGTACCTGCGGATCGGCTTGTCCGGGTCGACGAAGCCCGACTCCTTGTAGAGCCGCATGTTCCAGCCGTCCGAGCCGTAGCCGGGGATGGTGATCGCGCCCTCGTTCAGCGACTTGGAGTCGTCGTAGAGCTGGGTGAGGTCGATGTCCGAGACCGTGCCCCGGCCCTCGCAGCGCACGCACATGCCGCCGGTGCGGTTGAAGGTCGCCTTCACCGCCGTCTTGGCACCGCGCTCCACGGTGATGGCGCCGCTCGCGCTGACCGAGGGGACGTTGAAGGCGTACGCGCTGGGCGGGCCGATGTGCGGCTCGCCGAGCCGGCTGAACAGGATGCGCAGCATCGCGTTGGCGTCGGTGGCGGTGCCGACCGTGGAGCGGGGGTCGGCGCCCATCCGCTGCTGGTCGACGATGATCGCGGTGGTCAGTCCTTCGAGGACGTCGACCTCGGGCCGCGCGAGCGTGGGCATGAACCCCTGCACGAAGCTGCTGTAGGTCTCGTTGATCAGCCGCTGCGACTCGGCGGCGATCGTGTCGAACACCAGCGAGCTCTTGCCGGAACCGGACACACCGGTGAACACCGTCAGCCGGCGCTTCGGGATCTCGATGCTGACGTCCTTGAGGTTGTTCTCGCGCGCGCCGAGCACGCGGATCAGATCGTGGCTGTCGGCGCCGTGCGGCGCGAACGGGCCCGGGTCCGTCCTCGTGTCCTTGCTCATCGTGTCTCCATCTGTCGGGCGGGGCCGTCCTCATGGTCCCCGCCGGCATCGCCTGCCCCGATCCAACCAGCTGCGCTCGGCACGCGGGGTCCGCTTCGCGCCACGCTAGGCGAGACACGGCCCCGGGCGCTTCTCGGATCCTGACCGCCTGGGGAAGTACCGGGTCAGGGGCGAGAATCGGAGGGTGACCATGCCTTCCGCCACGTCGCCCATGTCAGGTCGCACCGAGTGCGGCGCCCGCGCCCGCAGCCCGTTGCACGCGTTCCTGCGGACGGAGACCGGCAGCGCCGCCGTGCTGCTCGCCGCCGCCCTGGTCGCGATGGCCTGGGCCAACCTCGGCCCCGGCTCGTACGAGAAGGTGTGGAGCACCGAGCTGTCGGTCCGCCTCGGATCGGGCGGGGTGTCGCTGGACCTGCGCGAGTGGGTGAACAGCGGCCTGATGACGTTGTTCTTCTTCGTCGTCGGTCTGGAGGCGCGCCGCGAGTTCGACCTGGGCGAGCTGCGGGAGCGGCGCCGGGTCACGCTGCCCCTGCTGGCGGGGCTGAGCGGCATGGTGGTCCCGGTGGTCGTGTACCTGGCCGTCACCGCGGGCCACGGCCCTGACGCGCACGGCTGGGGTGCCGCCATGTCGACGGACACCGCCTTCGCGCTGGGGATGCTGGCCGTCTTCGGCTCCCGGCTGCCCGGCGCCCTTCGGGTCTTCATGCTCACGATCGCCGTCGTGGACGACTTCCTGGCGCTGGCCGTCGTCGTCCTCGTCTACAGCGACACCGTCGCGGTGCCCGCGCTGCTGACGGCGCTCGCCCTGTTCGCGGTCGTCCTGCTGCTGCGGCGCACGATCGGGGCCCGGGTTCCGTCCCTGTACGGGGTGCTGGGCGTGGCGATCTGGGTGGCGCTGCTGAAGTCGGGCATCGACCCCGTGGTGACGGGTCTCGCGATGGGGATGCTGACCTACGCGTACGCGGCCGAGCGCGGCGATCTGGAGCACGCCAGCCGGCTGTTCCGGCGTTTTCGCGAGCAGCCGACGCCGGAGCTGGAGCGCACGGTGCGGCGGGGTCTCGCCTCGACGCTCTCCCCGAACGAGCGGCTCCAGCAGATGTTCCATCCCTGGACCAGTTACGTGATCGTGCCGCTGTTCGCCCTGGCCAACGCCGGGATCACCCTGAGCGCCGGTCAGCTGGCCGACGCCTTCACCTCGCCGGTGACCCTCGGCATCCTCCTGGGCTACGTGGTGGGCAAGCCCGTCGGCGTCATCGGCGGGGCCTGGCTCACCACCCGCGCCGCGCGGGGGCGGCTGCACCCGCCCGTGGGCTGGGGCGCCATCACCGCGGGCGGCACGCTGGCCGGGGTCGGTTTCACCGTGGCCCTGCTGATCGCGTCGCTGGCCTTCGAGGGCGACCGGCTGGAACAGGCGAAGATCGGCATCCTGGCCGCGGTCGCGGGCTCGTTCCTGCTGACCTGGCTCGTCACCCTGGTGCTCGGTGCCCTGACCGGGCGCTCCCGCGCGCGGGCGCTGCTCGGCAGCGGCCAGGCCATCGTCGACCTGAGCGAGCCCGTCGACGTGGAGCGCGACCATGTGCGCGGGCCGCTCGACGCGCCGGTGACCCTCGTCGAGTACGGGGACTTCGAGTGTCCCTACTGCGGTCTGGCCGAGTCCGTGGTGCGCGAGCTGCTCGCCGACTTCGGGGACGTCCGTTATGTGTGGCGGCATCTGCCGCTCAACGACGTGCACCCGAACGCCCAGCTCGCCGCGCAGGCCGCCGAGGCCGCGTCCCGCCAGGACCGCTACTGGGAGATGCACGACCTGCTCATGGGCCACCAGGGCGAGCTGGGCGCGAAGGACCTGTTCCGGTACGCGGCCCGGATCGGCCTCGACAGCGCCCGGTTCCGCGAGGACCTACGGGGCGGTGCGGGCGCGGCCCGGATCGCCATGGACGTGGAGTCGGCCGACCTCAGCGGCGTCTCGGGCACGCCGACGTTCTTCGTCAACGGCCGCCGCCACTACGGCGCCTACGACATCGTCTCGCTGACGGAGGCCGTGCGCGCCGCGCGGCAGCGGACGACGCTCACGGGGGCGGGCCAGGAGGGCTGAGGTCAGGTCGCGCGGGCCCGCAGGCGGCGCAGCATGCGGGCGTCCTCGAAGCCCACGGCACGGGCGGCGGCGTCGACGGTGACCCCGTGGCTGATGAGGTGCTCGGCGCGCTCCAGGCGCAGGGCCTGCTGGTAGCGCAGCGGTGTGAGACCTCCGGTCGCGCGGGCGAAGAGGCGGGTGAGGGTGCGTTCGCTCACGCCGACGGCCGCGGCCAGTTCGGGCAGGGGTACCGGACGGTCGAAGCGGGCGTCGAGCAGGTCCTGGGCGCGGTGCACGGTGTCGTCCAGGTGCGACCGGTGCCGGAGCATCTCGCTGGCCTGGGATTCGTGGCCGTTGCGCCGTGCGTAGACCACCATGTCCCGGGCCACCCGCGCGGCCGCCGCCGGGCCGTGCCGACCGGCGATCAGGTGCAGGGCGAGATCGATCCCGCTGGCGATGCCCGCCGAGGTGACCACCCGGTCGTCCTCGGTGTACAGGACGTCGCGGACCACCGTCGCCCGGGGGTGGCGGCGGGCGAGTTCGTCCTGGACGTCGTGGTGGGTGGTGCACCGGCGGCCGTCCAGCAGCCCGGCCCGGCCGAGCGCGTCGGCTCCGGCGCAGACGCTGGCGACGGTGCCGCCTCTCGCGTGGTGGTCCCGGAAGGCCCGCAGAGCCGCCTCGCCGATGAGGGGGCCGTCGCCGAGGGTGGGCGCCCGCCAGCCGGGCACGACGATCAGGTCCTCGGGGCCGAGCTCGGGCCAGTCGAGCCGGGTCACCAGCGGCAGTCCCTGGGCGGTGACGGTCGACGGCTGCTCGGCGACGTAGCCGAGGGTGTAGGGGTGCCCGAAGTCGGCGGCCGTGGAGAAGACCTGCGCGGGGCCGGCCAGGTCCAGCAGATGGACTCCGGGCACCAGGAAGAAGACGATGTGGCTCACGATCCGGTCATCATGCCCGAGAGGCGGCGGAGGTCTCCAGCTCGTCGACCGTGGCGATGGTGGCGAAGCGCCCGGACAGGGCGTACTCGGTGCGCCTGATGACGTCCTCGGCACTCAGTGTGCGGGGGTCGGCCAGCAGTTCCGCCACGCTCTGCCCGGCGGGGGCGTCGCGGTGCGGGACGGGGTTGGTGGCGGTGGCGTCGGTGACGAAGGTGACCCGGTAGCCGAGGTCGCTCGCGAGGCGGGTGGTGGTCTCCACGCACTGCTCGGTCCGGATCCCGCAGACCGTGAGCTCGCGGACACCGCGTTCCGTGAGGAGTTGCTGCAGGTTGGTGGTGGTGAAGGCGTTGTGCGAGGTCTTGTGGATCAGCGGTTCCCCGTCCCGGCGCGAGAGCTCGTCCATCAGCCGGACGTGGCCGAGGGCGGGGTCGAAGACGCCGCCGCTGCCGGGCTCCGAGTGCAGCACCCACACCACCGTGTCGCCGGCCCGGCGGGCGAGCCCGACGAGCCGGTCCACCTGGCGGGTGATCTTCGGGTCGGAGATGGTCTCCCACAGGGGGTGGGCGCGGAAGGATTCCTGGACGTCGATGACGATCAGTGCTCGGGTCATGTCTCCACTCTGACCGGCGCGCGGGGCACGGGGACAGGCCTCATCGGGTCGGGGTGCGGACCGATCCGGTCACGACGGGAGCCGGTCGGGGAACCGCCGACGGACACATGAACACGGGGGCGCCCCACCCATGTACACCGGACGGACATGAACGCTCGATGACATGCGACATGAACACCGCGGGACATGGGACATGGGACATGGGCCGCCCGGCACCGGGTCCGGTACCCGTCGCGGTCCGCGACCCTGCGGTCGCACATCGAGCGGGCGGGCGGCCAATGGGGTCCGACCAGGACACCCCCAACCCCAAGGAACAGATCCAGCCATAGACCGCCATGGTGGTCGCAGACATGAAACATGTCCCCCCAACTCCCGCGAGTTAATTGATTGTTGGGGTCCAAGCACTAGTCAAAGGGGGTCACGGTGCCGATCATTCCTGTCATGAACCTGCAGCCCGATGGGCGGGTCGCAGCCTCATGGAGGTGTTGGGATGCACCGAAAACTCGCCACCGGCCTCGCCGCATCGGCCATGGCCCTGGTAGCCGTCACGGCGACCGCTACAGCCGCTAGCGCCGCCCCCGCCGACAAGCCCCAGGTCCTTTCCAACTGGACCCAGACCAGCGCGTCGAGCTACAACGCCTGGGTCGCCGCCCGCGCCAATCAGTCGGCCTGGTCGGCGTACGCTTTCGACTGGTCCACCGACTACTGCTCCACGTCACCGGACAACCCGTTCGGCTTCCCCTTCGCCACCTCGTGCGCCCGCCACGACTTCGGCTATCGCAACTACAAGGCCGCCGGCACCTTCGATGCCAACAAGTCCCGTCTCGACAGCATGTTCTACGCGGACCTGGGGCGAGTCTGCGCCAACTACAGCGGCGCGACGAAGACCTCCTGCGACAGCACCGCGTGGACCTACTACCAGGCGGTCAAGGCTTTCGGCTGACGCCCGGCCCGTACATGGGGAAAACCCTTCACGGTGCGATCGGCCGGTGACACATGTCCGCCCGCACCTCGGTGTGATTCGAGCCAACCGTGCTCCGGCCGAACGCCGATGACGGACTGTCAGTTCTCAGTCCATCACGACGGGCACTGCCTTCCCGGTCTGCGGTCGGCCCCGTACCGCCCGCCCCACGCCCACCAGCCGTGCCTCGGTTACATTGTGCCCACTGGACCGCAGGGGGAACACATCATGGTTGCAGGGATACGGGGCGGGTGGCGGGGGGCGGTGTACGTGGCCTTGTCGACCGTCGTGGCGACGGGCTGCTCGACCACCGCCGACGAGGGTCCGAAGGCAGGCACGAGCGCGACGTCCACGGACCGGGCTTCCAGTGCCACCGGCACAACGGCCAAGAGCGGTGCCGCACTCGGTCCCGCGGGCTCGGCCTGCGAACTACCGGTCAGCTTCGACACGGCCGAGGACTGGAAACCACAGTCCATCGACGCGGCGGCGCAGGCCCCGATCGGAACGGACGGCACCAGGGACGTCACGGATCCGCTGTTCCGGCAGGGACCGGTCACCCTCGTCTGCGAGATCGACGCCAAGCCCGCCGGGAACATCGGCTACCTCCGGGTCTGGACCGGAAGACCGGGCGCCGATGACGCCCTCACCGTGCTCAAGGCCTTCGTGGCCGCCGAGCACGGAGCGGGCAAGGCGGTCTACCGCACGTTCGACGCGGGCGGCCTGTCCGGCGCCGAGGTGGAGTACGTCTACACCAGTGAGGCCTTCCAGGAGTCGAAGAAGGAGTCCGCCTTCGCCGTCACCACCGATGACGGCCCGGTCGTCGTGCACCTCGGCGGACTGGACACCGGGGAGCACACAGAGATGCTTCCCGCGTACCGACTCGCCCAGCGGACGCTGCGCACCACCTGACCTCCGCGAGCGCTCCGGCGACGAGCCGCCACCCCGCCCCGCAGGACCGGCCGCTGCGCGGGCGCGGCCCTTGCGCCGTCCCGCGAGCGGCCCGGTCGCGATGGCCGCGCCCGCGACAAGGCGGGCCCTGACACCGACGTGTCGCCCGTGAGGCGGTTTCGACCGGGCGGACCCAGAATGAAGGGGACGGCCTCGTACCCCGGCCGTCGAGCCGTCTCGGGGCAGCCGGATCGTGACCGTTGGCCTTGCGGTCCCGGCCCCTTGAGGCTCGGGACTTGCGAGCGCGCGGGTGGTCGAACGATGAAGACGGACGAGCCGGCAGCCACGGCCGACGGGAGCAGAGCGTCAGGCGGGGCGAGTCGCGCTCCCGCCCCGCCCGCGGACACCGATCCGGCGGAGGACCCGGCGGCTCCCGAGGGCGTCCGCCAGGACGAGGCGGTCGCCCTTCATCGCCTGGCCGTGAGGCTGAAGGCCGCTTACCCCTCGGTCGAGCCGTCCGTCGTGGACCAGGTGGTCGCCGCGGCCCGCGGTTCCTTCCGGCAGGCGAAGGTCAGGACCTACGTCCCGATCCTGGTCGAGCGCAGGGTCCGCGCGCTGCTCGCCGGCCTCGACGGGAACGGGAACGGGATCGCGTCCGCACGGCCGGCCGGGAACGGCCCGGGTCCCGGGGGGCCGGGGACGGCGCGGACCGCCCGCCGGGAACCCCCGGAGGCCTTCTTTGCCGGGCCGGTGGGTACCCGCAAGGCTCCGGCCCGCACCCGCCTCCGCCTCCGACCTGGGCGGTGCCGGTGAGGGCCCATGACCGTGCGGTGCCCACCGTGACAGGAGAAGAGGCGGGTCGTCATGACGGATTCCAGGACCGAACGCGTCGCGAGGTTCATCGAGCCGCTGCGGGTCGTGCCGGGATCGCGGGTGGATCTGGGCGAGGACTTCGACCCCCGGTACAAGGCCGGGCTGAAGAAGAAGCAGGGGGTCGAGATGCTGCGCACGGGCGTGTCGCTGCTCGCCGAGTACCAGGAACGGCTGGCGGCCCAGGACACGTACGGCGTGCTGCTGTGTCTCCAGGCGCTCGACGCCGGGGGCAAGGACGGCACGATCCGGCACGTCATGAGCGGGGTGAACCCGCAGGGCGTCAAGGTCAGCAGCTTCAAACAGCCCTCCGCCGAGGAGCTCGGCCACGACTACCTGTGGCGGTACTCCGCCCGGCTGCCTTCCCGCGGCGAGATCGCGATCTTCAACCGTTCGCACTACGAGGAGGTGCTCGTCGTCCGGGTCCATCCGGAGGTCCTCGACCGGCAGCGGCTGCCGGCGGACGTGTGCGGGCCGGACATCTGGAGCCGCCGCTACCGGGCCGTCAACGACTGGGAGCGCTACCTGACCGACAACGGGTTCAAGGTCGTGAAGGTCTTCCTGAACCTGTCCAAGGAAGAGCAGCGCACCCGTTTCATGAAGCGGCTCGACCTGCCGGAGCGGAACTGGAAGTTCTCCGCCGCCGACGTGCGGGAGCGCCGGCGGTGGGACGAGTACCAGCACGCGTTCTCCGAGATGCTCACGCACACCAGTACGCCGTGGGCGCCCTGGTACGTCGTGCCGGCGGACCGGAAGTGGTTCGCGCGCATCTCCACGGCGGCGGTCCTGGTCCACACGCTCATGGACATCGACCCCGCCTACCCGGTGGTCGGCAAGGAGGCGCGCAAGGATCTCCGGGCCGCGAGGCGGGAACTGGAGGCCGAGGCTCCGAAGGGTGCGCCGGCCGATCCGTACGCGGCCCGGCATCCGGTTCCGGGAGCCGACGGCGGGGCCTCGCGGGCCGGGAAGCGCAAACGCAAGTAGGTCCCTCACACCGCACGGGGCACGGGGCACGGGCGGCGGACCGGATCCGGATCGGAGAGCTGAGATGGCGATGCAGTCGAGCGGCCCGAAGGCTCCGGAGCGTGCCGCTCCGGAGCTCTGGTACGCGCGTGATCCGCAGGACGTCGCGTCGGCCTTCGGTGTCGACCCCGCCTCCGGACTCGGCGCCGCCCGGGTCGCCGAACTGCTGGCCGAGAACGGGCCGAACGCGCTGCCCGAGGAGAAGCCGAAGCCGACGTGGCGGCGGTTCGTCGAGCAGTACCGCAGTTACATGCAGATCGTCCTCGTGGTGGCGGCGGTGGTCTCGCTGGCGATCGCCGAGTGGACCACCGCGATCCTGCTCGTCCTGCTGACCCTGCTGAACGCGGTCGTGGGACTGCGGCAGGAGGGGAAGGCCGAGAGCGCCATGAACGCGCTCCAGTCCATGCTCACCGCGACGGCCCGGGTCAGGCGTGACGGGAGCGAGTCGGAGATCCCGGCGGAGCAGGTGGTCGTGGGCGACGTCCTGCACATCTCCGCCGGGGACCAGGTTCCGGCGGACGGACGGATCATCGAGGCCCACGCGCTGCAGATCGACGAGTCGGCGCTCACCGGTGAGAGCGTCCCCGCGTCGAAGGACGCCGCGACCCTGCCGAAGGTCGTGCTCGGGCCCGGGGACCAGTCGAACATGGCGTTCATGCACACGCCGGTCACCCATGGCAGCGGTCTCGTCATCGTCACCGGGACCGGTGAGGGAACCGAGCTCGGCAAGATCTCGGAGATGCTGTCGGCGACCGAGAAGGAGGAGGCGCCGCTCACCAAGGAACTCGACACGCTGACGCTGTGGATCACCGCCGCCGCGGGCCTGACCATGATCGTGATGTTCGCGCTGGGGCGCAGCCGCGACCAGGCGTGGGACGCCCTGTTCGTCAGCGCGGTCTCGCTGGCCATCGCCGCCATTCCCGAGGCCCTGCCCACCGTGACCCAGGCGATCCTGTCCGTCGGCAGCCTCAATCTGGCGAAGCGCAACGCGATCGTGAAGGAGCTGCCGTCCGTCGAGACCCTGGCGTTCACGTCGGCGATCAACTCGGACAAGACCGGCACCCTGACCATGAACCAGATGACGGCCGTGGAGGTGGTGACGCCGACCGACCGCTACACCGTCTCGGGCACGGGCTACGGCCTGGAGGGAAGGATCCACCACGCGGCGGGCTCCTCCGCGAGCATCGAGGAGGCGATCCTTCCCTACCTCGTCGCTAACGACGGCAAGCTGGTGGACGGCGAGGTCGTGGGCGATCCCACCGAGGGCGCGTTCCTGGTGCTGGCCCACAAGGCCGGGCTGGACATCGAGGCCACCCGCGAGCGGCTGCCCCGGCTCGCCACGCTGCCCTTCGACCCGACGTACAAGCTGATGGCCACCTTCAACTCCACCGTGGACGCCACCGGGCGTCCGGTGGTGCGCTGCTTCGTCAAGGGCGCGGCTCCGGCGGTGCAGGCCCGCGCGACGACCGCCCTGTCCGGCGACACGACGATCCCGTGGGACGCCGACCTGAACCGGCGCGCGGACGAACAGGGCGAGCGCATGGGCGGGGAGGGACGCCGGGTGATGGCGGCGGCCACCCGGGATCTGGATCCGGCCGACTTCGATCCCGGCGGCGACCTGCTCGGTTATGTCACCGGGCTGCGGATGACGAGTCTGGTGGGGATGGTCGACCCGCCGCGTGAGGAGTCCAGGGCGGCCGTGGCCAGCGCCCAGGCGGCTCACATCCGGGTCCGCATGGTGACCGGGGACGACGTCACCACGGGTGCCGCCATCGCCCGGCAGCTGGGGATCCCGGGCGAGGCCGTCCTCGGCGCCGACTTCGCCGCGCTGCCGGAGAGCGAGCGGCTCGCCCGTATCGACGGCATCGGGGTGGTCGGGCGGGTCGCCCCCGAACACAAGGTGATGCTCGCGGACACGCTCAAGAAGAAGGGTGCCGTCGTCGCGATGACCGGCGACGGGGTCAACGACGCCCCCGCCATCAAGGCCGCCGACATCGGCATCGCCATGGGCAGCGGCACGGACGTGGCGAAGAACGCGGCGCGGATGATCCTGTCCGACGACAACTTCACGACGATCGTGTACGCGGTGGAGCAGGGCCGCAAGCTCTACGACAACCTCACCAAGTACATCCGTTTCGTGCTGCTGTTGCTGGTCACGTTCGTGCTGACCTTCCTCGGGGCGACCGTCTTCAACATCGCGGCCGGTGAGCCCTTCACCCCGCCGCAGGTGCTGTGGATCCACTTCGTGGTCAACGCCTCGTTCGGCTTCGCGCTCGGCTTCGACCAGGAGAGCGCGGGGCTGATGCGGCGCAGGCCGCGCCCCCGGGGAGAGTCGGTGCTGACCCGGCCCGTGATGGTGACGGTCGGCCTCAGCGGGCTGGCGATCACGCTGATCCTGCTCGGGCTGATCAAGCTGGGCGAGTCCCGCTACGACAGTGTCGAGACCGGCAGTTCGATCGCGTTCACCGCGTTCGCGCTCTGTCTGATCGTGGCCGCGTTCGAGTGCCGCAGCGAGACGGACTCGGTGCTGACCGCGAGCACGTTCGACAGCAAGCAGATGAACTGGACGGCGCTCGCGCAGTTCGTCCTCGCGGTCGCGGTGACGCAGATGGACGGGTTCCGCCGCATCCTCGGCACCACCGAGATCGACGCACGACAGTTCGGCTGGGCCCTGCTGTCCGCGGTCGCTCTTCTGGCCGTGTGGGAGGTGGGTAAGCTCCTGGCTCGCAGGGCGCGGGCCACCGACTGACCACGCGGGCCCTGTCCATGAACCTGTCGGCGCGATCCGAAGGACTGGCCCGTGTCGAAGCACCACGGCATCCCGAGCGGAGGGTGGCGTCCCCCTGTGCCGGCGCTGCCCGGTCTCCCGGTGCTCAGGCACTACCGGCGGGACTGGCTGCGCGGCGACCTGCTGGCCGGGGTGACGGTGGCGGCCTATCTGGTGCCGCAGGTGATGGCGTACGCCAGTGTCGCGGGGCTGCCGCCCGTGGTGGGTCTGTGGGCGATCCTGCCCGCCATCGTGCTGTACGCCCTCCTCGGGTCCTCCCGGCTGCTGTCGGTGGGGCCCGAGTCGACGACGGCGCTGATGACCGCGACGGTCGTGGGGCCGCTGGCGGGCGGCGATCCGGAGCGGTACGCGGTGCTGGCCTCGGCGCTCGCCGTCGCCGTGGGGCTGATGTGCCTGGTGGCGTGGGCGGCACGGCTGGGGTTCGTGGCCGATCTGCTCTCCCGGCCCGTGCTGATCGGGTATCTGGCGGGCGTGGCACTGATCATGATGGTGGATCAGCTCACGAAGCTCACCGGTGTGCCGACGGACGGCGAGGAATTCTTCCCGAAACTCGCCTCCTTCCTCGGCAACCTGGACGAGATCCACCTCGCCACGGTGACCTGCAGCGCCGCGACGCTGGTCGTGCTGTACGTGGCCACGCGGCTGCGCTGGCGCGTCCCGGGGCCGCTGCTGGTCCTGGTCGCCGGTACGGCCGTGTCCGCGGCCTTCGACCTGAAGGACCACGGTCTCGCGGTGATCGGGGAGATCCCGGCCGGACTCCCCCGCCCGGACTTCCCCCCGCTCGACACACTGCCCCAACTGCTGCTGCCCGCGGTCGGGGTGCTGCTCGTGGCGTACACCGACTTCATCCTCACCGCGCGCGCCTTCACCACCGAGGACGGCGGTACGGCGATGGACGCCAACCAGGAGCTGCTGGCCCTGGGCGCCGCGAACCTGGGTGCCGGGACCCTCCAGGGGTTCCCGGTGAGCAGCAGCGCCAGCCGTACGGCCCTCGCGCAGTCCACGGGCGCGCGCACCCAGGCGTACGGGCTCACGGCCGGGCTCTCCGTGCTGGCCGTCCTGCTGTTCCTGAGTCCCCTGCTCACCGACACGCCCTCGGCCGTCCTCGGCGCGCTGGTCGTCTACGCGGCGATCCGGATGATCGACCTGGCCGGCTTCCGGCGGCTGGCGTCCTTCCGGCTCCGGGAACTCCTGCTGGCCGTCGGCTGCCTGATCGGCGTCCTCGCCCTCGACATCCTCTACGGGGTGCTGGTGGCCGTGGGGCTGTCGGTCGCCGAGCTGCTGAGCCGGGTGGCGCGCCCGCACGACGCGGTCCAGGGGCTGGTGCCGGGTCTCGCGGGCATGCACGACGTCGACGACTTCCCGGACGCCCGGGTGATCCCCGGTCTGCTGGTCTACCGCTACGACTCCCCGCTGTTCTTCGCCAACGCGGAGGACTTCCGGCGCAGCGCCCTCCTCGCGGTGGCCGAACAGGAGGTCCCGGTCAGGTGGTTCGTCCTGAACGCGGAGGCCAACGTCGAGGTGGACATCACCGCCCTGGACTCGCTGGACGAGCTGCGGCGCGAACTCCGGGAGCGGGGCATCGAGTTCGCGATGGCCCGGGTGAAGCAGGATCTGCGCGACGACCTGGACGCCTACGGGCTGAGCGGGTCCGTGGGCGAGGACCGGATCTTCCCCACCCTGCCCACGGCGGTCGCCGCGTACCGTTCCTGGTGCCGCGACCACGGTGTCGATCCGGGCGACGAGGACGGCGGCCCGGGCGGAACCGCCCGGCCGGAGGCGGGTCTCGGCTGAGCGGCGCCCCGCCCGCGGACCGTCCCGGACGGGCGGCGGATCCGGCCCGGTGCTCAGGGTCCCGAACGGTCCCGGGGGCCGGGAATCCTCACGGGATTTCCTGTTCGGACCAGATGATCTTCCCCTCCGCCGTGTGGCGGGCGCCCCAGCGGTGGGAGAGCTGGGCCACCAGGAACAGGCCCCGGCCGCCCTCGTCCGTGCTCCGGGCGTGCCGCAGCCGCGGGGCGGTGCTGCTGGCGTCGGAGACCTCACAGGTCAGGCGGGTGTCGCAGAGCAGCCTCAGCCGGACCGGCGGTACGGCGTAGCGGATCGCGTTGGTGACGAGTTCGCTCACGATGAGCTCGGTGGTCATGGTGAGTTCCCCGAGTCCCCACGCCTCGATCGTACGGGTGGCGCGGGCCCGCATCTCGGAGACCGCGGCCGGGTCCACCGGCACCTCCCAGGAGACGACGTGGTCGTCCCCGAGGCTGTGGGTGCGGGCCAGGAGCAGGGCGATGTCGTCGGGCTGGGGAACGGGCACGAGCTGTCGCACCGCGGCCGAGCACAGTGCTTCGAGATCGGGGTCCGGCCGGGCGAGCAGTTCCCCCAGCTGTGTCATGCCGAGTTCCATGTCGTAGTGCGCTCCCGCCACGAGGCCGTCGGTGTAGAGGCCGATGAGGCTGTTCTCGTCGAGCTCCACCTCCCGGCTCTCGAAGGCCATGCCGCCGAGGCCGAGCGGAGGACCGGCGGGCAGCTCCGGATAGGAGACGCGCCCGTCGGGGGCGACGAACACGGGGGGCGGATGTCCGGCCCGGGCCATCGAACAGCGCCTGGTGACAGGGTCGTAGACGGCGTAGAGGCAGGTCGCCCCGAGGAAGGAGGAGGTCGTGTCGCGGTCGGCCTCCCGCTCCGTGGCGCTCCGGCCGGCCCGCTGTTCCTGGGTGCGTTCCTCGCTGAGCCGGAGCACGAGGTCGTCGAGGTGCGCCAGCAGTTCGTCGGGGGGCAGCTCCATGTCGGCGAGGGTCTGCACCGCGGTGCGCAGCCGGCCCATGGTGGCCGCCGCGGTGATGCCGTGGCCGACCACGTCGCCGACGACCAGGCCCACCCGGGCTCCGGAGAGCGGGATGACGTCGAACCAGTCGCCGCCGACCCCGCCGCTGGGGTCCGCCGGCAGGTAGGAGGAGGCCACCTCGAGGGCCGTCCCGCCCGACAGGGCGTGCGGCAGCAGACTGCGCTGGAGGGTGACCGCCGCCGTGTGTTCGCGGGTGTAGCGGCGGGCGTTGTCGACGCACAGCGCCGCGCGGGCCACCACCTCGCGGGCCAGCAGGACGTCGTCGGGCTGGAACGAGACCGGGTTGAGCGAGCGGAGGAACGTGGTGAGTCCGAGGGCGGTGTTGCGCGCCCGCATCGGCACGGAGATGAGGGAGTGCAGCCCGTACCGGCGGATGCTGGCCGCCCTCTCGGGCTCCTCGGTGAGCCACAGGTCGTCGTCCGGGTCGAGGACCTGGATGAGGACCGGCTCGCCGCTGGTGAGCAGGTGCACGTCGTGGGGCGGCGGCAGGAAGTCCGCCCGGTCGCCGACCCGGGCCACGGCCTCCGGGCACCCCTCCCGCACCGAGCTCATGCCCGCGCGCCGCATCGTCGGCTTGACGGGTGCGGGACCCGCGTCCGACAGCCAGGCTCCGTGTCCCTCGGTGCTGAGGACCGATTCCAGGAGGTCGACGATGACGAAGTCCGCGAAGCGGGGAACGGCGAAGTCCGCGATCTCCTGTGCCGTCCGCATGACGTCGAGGGTCCCGCCGATGGTGGTCCCCGCTTCGTTGACGAGCGACAGGATCTGCCGGGCGTTCCACCGCTCGGTGACGTCCAGGACCATGTAGCAGACGCCCGTGTAGGAGTTGTCGGTGCCGAGCAGCGGGAAGAAGGAGGAGGAGTAGGCGTGCCGGCGGTGCGGGTCGGCCCAGCTCCATCCCAGGTACTCGTAGTCGATCATCGGCTCGCCGGTCGCCAGGACCTTGCGCATCAGTCCCTCGATGGTCTCCGCCTGCAGCCCCGGCAGCAGTTCGGTCAGCCGCCGCCCGAGCCGCTGCGCGCGGGGCACGCCGCCGAGGTGTTCCAGGGTGTCGTTCATCCAGACGTAGCGCAGCTGCAGATCGAGCACCGCCATGCCGACCGGCGAGCGGGTCAGGAACCCGTCGAGGAAGTTCGGGCCCACCGTCCACTGCCGTCTGCGGTCGCGCGCCGAGATCAGGAAGCACTCGCTCTCCCCCATGCGGAAGGACGCGGAGACGCGCAGGTCCGCGTCGACGCTCCGGCCGTCACGGTGCCGCAGGGGGATGTGACCGCTCCAGCCCGTTCCGCCGCGGCAGCGCTCCGCGACCGCCGCCGCGCGCGCGGGGTCCCTGGGCAGGGCGAGCAGACGGGCCGCCGGGGTGCCGACCGCCTCGGCCGCCGGGTGGCCGAGAAGTGCTTCGGCTCCCCTGGTCCAGCCCATCACCACCCCGTCGCCGGACACCACCGCCGCCGCGTCGCTGGACGCGTCAAGGGGACCGCCCGGTCCTTCGGACACGGGCGCGTCGGAACCTTCCTGCGCAGAAACCATGAAGCTCTCATCCTCTACACGACCATGTTCCTGCTTGTCCGCCCGATCTGCAGGCCCGGCCGGCGGTCCGCGCCCCGGGACGGGACCGCATGGAAGCCCGCCCCGCGGTCCCGGACCCACCGGCGAAGAGCCCTGGAGTGGGCAAGCCCGGAGGCAGGGCGCAGCATGGAAGGGCCGGAGTCGGCACACAGGTGCCCGACGGCGGCGACGGAGCCCGGCACACCGCGCCGGCCGGTGGAGGAGGGCCAGGGATGACAGCCGAGTCCACACAGTCCGATGGTGCGGGCCATGGATCCGCGGCCTCCCGGCCGACCGGCCTGCTGGACCTGCTGCGCGTGGGCGCGCTGGTCCTCGACGCCGACGGACGCATCGTGTTCTGGACCCCTCAGGCCGAGGAACTCATCGGGTACACGGCGGAGGAGGCCCTCGGCAAGTACGCGGCGCGGCTGATCATCCACCCCGAGAACCTGCAGTCCGTCACCGAACTGTTCACCGACGTGCTGGAGACGGGGCGCAGTTGGGCGGGCGCGTTCCCCATCCGGCACAAGGACGGCAGCACCCGTCTCATGGAGTTCCGCAACATGCGGCTCCTGGACGACCTCGGGGACGTCTACGCCCTGGGCATCGCGGCCGACCACACGCTGCTCCAGCGCGTCGAGACCGACCTGGCCCTCTCCGAGCAGCTGATCAACCAGTCCCCCATCGGGCTGGCCCTGATGGACCCCGACCTGCGCTACCTCATGGTCAACCCGGCGCTGGAACGGATCGACGGCATCCCCGCCGAGGACCACGTCGGCCGTCATCTGCGCGAGACACTGCCCTTCCCCGACGTGGACACCGTCGAATCGGCGCTGCGTCAGGTGCTCACCACCGGCACACCGCTGCTCGACCAGTACCACGTGGGCCGCCCGCCGTCCGATCCCGACCACGAACACGCCTGGTCCCTGTCCTTCTACCGGCTGGCGGACCCGGGCGGACGCGTCCTGGGCGCGGCCACCTCGGTCGTCGACGTCACCGAACGCCATCGCGCGGCGGCCGAGGCCGACCGCGCCCGGCGCCGCCTCGCGCTCGTCGCCAGCGCCTCCACCCGCGTCGGCACCACCCTGGAGGTGGAGCAGACCGCCCGCGAACTGGCCGAGATCGCCACCCCCGAACTGGCCGACGTGGTCGCCGTCGACGTCCTCGACTCCGTCCTGGCCTGCCGCCGCAAGCGCAGGCCGGACAACGGCCCGGAGTTCTTCCGCGCCCTCGCGCTCAAGGCCTCGCACCCCACCGTGGCACTGCGCGCCGCCGACCCTCCCGGCGACCTGACGACGTACGACGGCGACCGCCTGGTGACCCTGTGCGTCCACACCGGCAGGCCGGTCCTGGTGCCGCACGTCGGTGAGCGCGACCTGCCGCGCATCGCCCGCGACGCCGAGGGCACGAGCCTCCTGGCCCGGGCCGGTGTCCATTCGTACCTCGCGGTGCCGCTGATCGCGCACGGGGAGGTGCTCGGCGCCCTCGACCTCAAGCGCACCCGCAACCCGCGCCCCTTCGACGAGGACGACGTGGTGCTCGCCGGTGAGCTGGCCACCCGTGCCGCCGTGGCCATGGACAACGCCCGCTGGTTCCAGAGCGTGCGCAACACCGCGGTCACGCTCCAGCGCAGCCTGCTGCCCGAACATCCACCGCACCTCACCGGCCTGGAGGTCGCGTCCCGTTATCAGCCGGCCCAGTCCACCAGCGAGGTCGGCGGCGACTGGTACGACGTGATCCCGCTGGCCGACGACCGGACCGCCCTGGTCGTGGGCGACGTCATGGGCAACGGCATCGACGCCGCCGCCACGATGGGCCGGCTGCGCACCGCCACCTGCGCCTACGCCGATCTCGACCTCGACCCCGGCGACGTGCTCCAGCACCTCGACAAGATCACGTGCGATCTGGAGCACTACATCGTGACGTGTCTCTACGCCGTGTACGACCCCCACAGCAGACGGTGCCGCATCGCCAACGCCGGACACATGCCGCCCGCGCTGGTCCCCTCCGACGGCACCCCCTCGCTGCTGGAGCTGCCCCCGGGCGCCCCCCTGGGCGTCGGTGGCATCTCCTTCGAGGCCACCACGGTCGAATTCAACCCCGGTGACCTGCTCGTCCTCTACACGGACGGTCTCGTCGAGACCCGGCTGCACCCCATCGACGACCGTCTGAACGTCCTTCTCGACTTCCTCGACGAGGCGGACAGACCGCTGGAGGAGATCTGCGACCTCCTCCTGTACGGCCTGCGCACCTCCGACGACCACGACGACGTCGCCCTCCTGGTCGCCCGCGCGAAGTAGCCCTACGGCTCCTTCGTGTCCTTGGAGCGGCGGCGGGAGGAGACCTGCTCCCGTGTGGTGCGCCAGCGTGACCTGGCCTGTTCGACCACGCTGTCCCACTCGCGGCGGACCTCGTCGTCGGAGGGGCGGTCGCCCGCGCGGATCCGGTCGAGTTCGTCGCGCATCTCGCGTCCGAGGGCCGCCGAGGCGACGACCACGAACATCGCGGCGAAGAGCGCCGAGATCATCGCGAAGACGGCGCCGATCGCCCCGTAGCGTTTGGAGTAGGAGTTGAAGAGGCGCGGCAGGTAGACGGCCGCGCCCACCGAGTAGAGCGCGGTCAGAGCGCCCGCCGTGATGCCGAAGGGCAGCAGGTCGCGCCAGGGGATCCGCTTCGCGGACAGCGCCCAGCCGGTCCAGACGAGGAAGGCGACGCTCACCGGGATCTCGCACACCGAGGCCACCACCCCCAGCTTGCTCCCCCCGAGAACCGCGTGCAGCCACCCGGTGACGACCGCGTAGCCGCCGAGCCCGAGGATCCACCACAGCCCGTTCCTCGTGTTGCGGACGCTCAGCGGGGTCAGCTGCCATGTCTGCTCGAACAGCCGCTGCGAGGCGCGCGCGAAGCTCAGCACGGAGATGACCAGGAACAGGCTCCCGAAGACGCCCACGCTCGCGCCGGCGCTCTCGGCGGGGTCCAGCAACGACTTGACCGCCTCGGCGCCCTGGCCGGTGAGACCATAGCGCTGGATGATCCGTTCGGCGGCGTCGTAGTCCGAGAAGCTGCTCAGCAGGGCGCCGATGAGGATCGTGAGCGGGATGAGCGCGGTGAGCGCGCTGGAGGCCAGGGCCATCGAGCGGTCGAAGCCCACGATCTTCTGGAACCGGTTGACGACCCGCAGCGCGAAGGCGGGGCGCAGCCAGAACGTCAGCGTCCGGACGAGGCGCTCGCGATTGATCCCCGTTGTCCTGCCCTCCGTGTCCTCGGGCCCGGTGTGGCGCTGCGAGCGTAACGGACGGCCGTCCGGGCGGGGACGGCCGACGCGCTCACCCGTCCTCGGACAGGGCGACTTCCGCCCAGATCGTCTTGCCGCGGGACTCGGGCCGGGTCCCCCAGCGCCGGCTGACCTGCCAGGTGAGGTAGAGGCCCCGGCCGCCCTCGTCCACCTCTTCGGCGTGCCGCAGGTGCGGCACGGTGCTGCTGTCGTCGGTCACCTCGCAGACGACGGACGGTCCGTCGAGGATGAGGCGCACCGCGATGGGACCGTCCGAGTACCGGACCGCGTTGGTGACGAGTTCGCTGACCACCAGGGTGACGGTGAAGGCGTGCGGCTCCAGCCCCCAGTCCGCCAGCGCGCGCTCGGTGCGGGTGCGGGCCTCGGAGACGGACGCCGGGTGGTTGGGCAGTGTCCACGACGCGACCTTGTCCGGCCCGAGGCTCCGGGTGCGGGCCAGCAGCAGGACGGCGTCGTTCTCCATCTGTTCCGGTGTCAGCTTGTAGAGCACCTCGTCGCAGATCTCCTGCAGCGGCCGGCCGATCGGCAGCAACGCGTCCCCGATACGGCTCAGTTGTTCGTCCGGGTCGTCCGAGACGGCGCGCAGCATGGCGGTGTTGGACATCAGGAGGACGCTGTCCTCGGCGATGTCGAACTCGGCGGTTCCGTACTTCGCCAGGCCGCGGCCCAGCGGCGGCCCGGCGGTCACCATGGCGTACTCGACGGTCCCGTCGGGCCGGGCGAGCACCGGGGGCGGATGCCCGGCACTGGCGACCGCGCAGCGGCGGGTGACGGGGCTGTAGACCAGGTAGAGGCACGTGGTGTCCTGGCGCCCGTCGTCCGCCATGGCGTCCGCGCGCCGCAGCCGTTCCCCGTGGAGCCGGGTCACCAGGGCGTGCAGCCGTTCCAGGACCTCTTCGGGTGCCAGGTCGAGGACGGCCAGCGCGCTGATCGCGGCCCTCACCTCGCCCATGGTGGCGGCGGCCTCCAGGCCCCGGCCCGCCGTGTCGCCCGTCACCAGGGCCACCCGCGCCCCGGACAGCGGGATCACGTCGAACCAGTCCCCGCCCGCGCCGAGCGGATGGTAGCTGTAGGCGGTCTCCACCGCGTCGTGTCCGAGGACGCGGGCCGGCCGCAGGCTGAGCTGGAGGACGCGGGAGGCCGACCGCTCCCTGGCGTACAGCCGGGCGTTGTCCAGGCACAGGGCCACGCGGTCGGCGAGTTCGGCGGCCAGCGCGAGCTCGCCCTCGTCGAAGGAGTGCGGAGTGCGGTCCCGGTAGCAGTGGGCCACTCCGATCACGGCCCCGCGGGCGGTGAGCGGCAGCACGAGCAGCGAATGCGCCCCCGCCTCGGTCAGGCGCCGTCCTCGCACCGGCTCCCGTTTCAGCCAGTCCGCGTCCGGGCCCAGGTGCTCGACCATGCGCGGCCGGAGGTCGGACAGGCACTGCGTGAAAGGTGTCGCCGAGGAGAGGCCCACGGCCTCACCGATGGAAGGAAGGTACCGCTCGGCGTCCAGGGCGGTGGAACGGCGGCTCGTGCACCGCAGGGCCCCGTACTCCATGGCGGTGCCCGGAGCGCTGACCTCGCCCCGCAGGACGGAGTCCAGGACCTCGACCACCACCGTGTCGGCCAGCGCGGGAACCATCTCGTCGGCGAACTCCTGCGCCGTGCGGAAGATGTCCAGCGTCGTGCCGATGCGCCCGCCCGCCCGCTCCAGCAGGGCCAGTCGTGCCGCCGCCCGGGTCCGCTCCGTGATGTCCACGACCGCTGTCGCGAGCCCCAGGACGCCGCCGGCCGAGTCCTCCAGGCGGAAGCAGGAGAGCGACAGCACGAGCTCGGGCCGGTCGGGACTCAGATGGCCCCGCACCTCCACGTCCAGCGCCGGCACGCCCGTGTCCAGCACCTGGAGCAGGATCTTCTCATAGTTCCCGGTGTAGAAGTCGCCCGCCCACTCCCTCGGATGACGCCCCAGGGCCTCCTCCAGGGCGAACGCCTTGACGTAGCGGGCGGCCGTGTTGAAGCGCACCAGACGGAGCTGTGTGTCGAGGACGTGCAGACCCACGGTCGACTCGGAGAAGAGTGCCCCGAGAACGGCCTTGTCCAGCTCCGCGTCCAGTCGGCCACGTCCGCCCAGCGATGCACCCATGACACTTCCGTAGGCCGTTTACCACCTATACATTCCGGTTTGTCAGGCTTCCACCATATTCGCTCACCGACGACGCGCGACCGGAGCGCCGCCGGACCGGGTGCCCCGCGCCGGGCGGGGCGGGGCGGGGCGGGGCACAGGGGCCCTAGAAGGCCGACAGGGTCAGGCGGATCGCCGTCGGTGCGTTGTCCTGGATGAAGGAGGCGAAGTCGGCGACGTCGTCGAAGGCGAAACCGTAGGCCTTGCCGTCCTCGGTGGCCGCGTGGATGGCCTTGGAGTAGTGGTTGGTCAGCTCGGTCCGGTAGAAGTCGGCCGCGGAGGTGGTCGGCTGCGCCGGGTTGCTGAGCAGGGTGGAGCGGTTGAACCCGGCGCCGAGCACGGCGGCCACCGGTCCGGTCGTGCCGTCGTTGGGCGCGGCGAGGTTGCCGTCGCAGAACAGGACGTCACGGGTGGAGGGCTTGGCGAACGAGACGGAGGCGGGTCCGTCGAACGTGAACCTGTCCCCGCGCACCCGGCCGGTGAACGTGCCCGCGTTGGTCTTGACGGTCAGATCCTTGCCCGTGTAGGTGCTCCACACCTCGTCGATGTACGGGGCGAAGTAGTCCTTGGCGAACAGTCCGGCGTCCAGACCGTGGCCGGGCGCCATGATGCGCAGGTCGTCCACCACGAGGGGCGCGAAGTCCTCGTTCTGCTTGATCGCGGCGAAGGCGGCGGCCCGTCCGCCGTCGCGGATGGTGCCGATGGTCTGCTGCCTGCTCCCGTCCAGCCGGATGTCCATGGGCACGCTGAACATGTCGACCATGGTCGTGTTGCAGAACATGCCGGCGGAGTTGAAGGTGAACTCGGCGCAGTCGTGCAGCACCCCGAAGCTGGGGTCGGACTTGACCCAGCCGGCCGGGAACTGGAGAGCGGCGTTGCCGTTTCCGTCCTGGACCGCCTTGAACTTCAGCTTCGCGCCGAGCGAGACGTAGATGCGGCCCGACATGAACGGCAGGTCGATCCGCGTCTCCCCGCCGCCGGCCAGGGGAATCGCGTAGTCGGTGAACCCGTCGGCGCCGTTGTCCGAGAGGGAGACGGGCGCGAGCTTGCCGTCCTGGGTGACGCGGACCTGCTTCCCGTCCTGGTTGCCGACGATGTACACGTGCACCGAGCCGTTGCCGAACGAGCCGCTGTTGTTGACGATCGTCAGCGGGAGCGAGCCCGTGGCGGCCTTGGTGGAGGCGTCCGTCTGGCCCGCCATGGCGTACGGCGCGATCGCCGCGATGGCGGGTGCGGCCACGGCCGCGCCGCCGAGGGCGAACAGGGCCTTGCGGCGGGTCAGGTTCCGCTGGTGACGAGGCGTCATGTGTTCTGTGCTCCTTGGTGCTCGTGCCTCTGGGAGGCGGTGGGGGGATGGCGGGAAGGGCGGGCGCCGGAAGGACCGGCCGAGGCCGTGTCCGAGGGCGGCGGGCCGTCCGCGCCGGGCCGGGTGACGACCGGTCAGCCGAGCGTCCACTTCTGGTTGGCCGTTCCGGCGCAGGTCCAGATCTGCAACCGGGTGCCGTCGGCCGAGGAGTTGTCCTTGGCGTCGAGGCACTTGCCCGAGCCGGTGTTCGTCAGGTCACCGGCGGAGGTGAGGTTCCACGCCTGCGCCTTCGTGCCGTTGCAGCCGTAGAGCTGGACCGGGGCGCCGTTCTCGGTGGAGGCGGCCCGTACGTCGAGGCACTTGCCGAGGGCCCGTACGGTGCCGTCGGCGCCCACGGTCCACTTCTGGGCGTCGGCCCCGTTGCAGTCGTGCAGTTGGATCGGCGTCCCGTCGGCGCCGGAGGCGCCGGCCACGTCGACGCACATGCCGCCGATGCCCTTGATGGCGCCGGTCCCGGCGGCGGGCTTGCCGGTGTCCGCGGCGGTGACCCGCACGTAGTCGACGGTCATGCTCTGCGGGAGGGAGGTGCCGGAGTCCGGGCTGCCGGGCCAGTCGCCGCCGACCGCGAGGTTCAGGATGACGAAGAACGGGTGGTCGTAGACCCACTTGTTGCCGTTCACGTCGGACGGCTTGCGGGTCTCGTAGGTCTGTCCGTCCACGGACCAGGTGATGGCGGTGGGGCTCCAGTCGACGGCGAAGACATGGAAGTCGTCCGCGAAGGCCTTGCCGTTCGGCAGCGTGTACGCGGCGCCGATGCCGCCCGCACCGGAGTACCCCGGACCGTGGATGGTCCCGTGCACCGTGCCGGGCTCCTTGCCGATGTTCTCCATGACGTCGATCTCGCCGCTGTTCGGCCAGCCCGCGCTGCCCAGGTCGTCGCCCAGCATCCAGAAGGCGGGCCAGACGCCCTGTCCGCGCGGCACCTTGATGCGGGCCTCGAAGCGGCCGTACGCCTGGGTGAAGGTCCGTGCGGTGTTGAGCCGGGCCGAGGTGTACTGGCAGGTCCCGTTCCAGCACTGGAGCCCGCTGTCGCCGTTCTTGCGCGCGGTGATGACCAGGTGGCCGTTCCCGTCGAGGGCAACGTTGTCGGCGCTCTTCGTGTAGTACTGCAGCTCGTGGTTGCCGTTGCCCGAACCACCGGTCTCCAGGGTCCACTTGGCGGAGTCCGGCGCGGTTCCGGCGGCTCCGTCGAATTCGTCGGACCAGGTCTGGACGGCCGGGGCCGCGTTGGCCCTGTTCGCGGCGGGGCCCGTGGCGGTGAACAGGACACCACCGGCGGCACCGGCGGCGAGCAGCAGCGCCAGCCCGCCGAGGGACCATCTGCGTGCGCGATGAACAGCCATGGCTGGACACCCCTTGTCTGTGCGGCTGTGGGGGAGCGTGAACCGGCACGGCGACCACGCCCGCTGCGCGAGCGGGGAGAGCGGCCCTCCGTCCTTGAGAGCGCTCTCTGTCCGTACTGGTCCGTACCGGTGGGCCCCGATGCTACGCACGAGTCACGGGGAGACCAACTGCCGCCGACGCGCCCCAAATCGCCCTGACCTGCGGTTACTTGATGAAGCGGATGACGCCCACAGTTGTTTAAGACGTGTTTAACCCGCACTTAAGAAGGAGCGTTCCGCTTCGGGGCTCGATCCGTCCGGTCTGTCGCGGATCCGCCCGATCGGCCGCCGGGACTCAGTTCCCGCCCGGCGGTCGCTCCCCGCTCACGGTCCCGGACGGACGGTACACGAACGTGGGGAAGTCCTGTCCGGTCGCCCGGGTCCAGGCGGGTACGACCGTGTCCCGGTACTCCGCGCGGGTGTCGGCGAAGGCGGTGACACAGCGGGCGTGGACGTGCGTCCCGTCGGCGCGGCGGGTGAGCGCCAGCAGGGAGCGCAGCGCCGCGACCGCGTCGTCGGCACGGCCCTCGGCCAGGTGGGCGCGGGCCTCCGCGTCGAGCGCGAGGGAGAGACCGGACCGCGCGGCGGCCAGGGACTCCGCGTACCGGCCGGCCCCGGAATCCGCCGACTCGTCGACGAGGATGGCCTCCGACTCCGCGTAGCAGGCGACGGCCGCGCCGTGATCGCCGGCACGGTGCAGGGCACGGCCGAGCACCCGAAGACGCCCGGCCGTCAGGGCGTGGTGGACCGGCCAGTCGGCTTCGGCCAGACGCCGGGTGAGGGCGACCGCCTCCCGGGCGTCCCCGATCGCGCCGTCGAGGTCTCCGTCGTCCTGCCGCAGCCGGCTCAGGTCCGCGAGCACGCGCGCGAGTTGCGGCTCGTGCACCGGAGGGTCGAGGGCGGCCGCACGCCGGTACGCGGCCACGGCGCGTTCACCCGCCCGGACCGCGTCACGACGGTCGCCCGACGCCTCGTGGCAGTCGGCCAGCCGCTCGAGACAGACGGCGAGGAGGGGGTCACAGACGTCCGGCCGCTCGGAGGCGAGGGCGGCGGACAGGTCCACCAGCTCCCGCCGTACGGCCAACTCCGCCGCCCGGTCACCCAGTTGACCGAGCTGGTCGCCGAGACGGTCGAGCGCCATGACGAGCAGCGGCTCACCCACCGCCCGGTCCCGGCCCGCCAGGGCCCGGGCCTCGGCCACGGCCTCCGCGGCGGTCGTCCGCGCCGCCGCCAGGTCCCCGGTGACCTCCAGACAGCGGGCCAGGTCCGCGAAGAGCCTCACCCTCAACGGCCGTACGATCTCGGGCGCGACCCGCACCATGACCGGGTCCGCGGCGTCCCGGGCCTCCCGGCCGACGGACAGCGCCTCTTCGTACCGGCCCAACGCCTCCAGGCCGGAGGTGAGTTCGCACAGCGCGCGTACGCGCACCAGGATCGCGTGGCTCAACTCACCCATGGACATGTCCCGTAACAGCCCGACGCACTCCTCGTAGGCGGCCACCGACTCCTCCGGGCGGCGCAGGGCGGTCAGCACCAGCGCGTAGGTGCGCAGCGCGCCCGGCAGACCCCCCAGGGTCCGGTCCCGGCGGGTGGGAACGAGACGACGGTACGCGGCCACGGCCTCCCCCGCCGAGTCCAGCGCTTCGTCCAGCCGTGCCAGGCCGAACAACGCCTGTGCCCGGAGATGCAGTTGGAGGGCCCGTTGCGCCGGCGGCCACCGCGCGCCCGGTACGGCCGAGGAGTCGTCCAGCACCGTGTACGCCTGTTCGCAGCGGCCGACGAGCACCAGCGTGTAGGCGTGCCAGACAAGACTCCGGGCCAGCAGGTCCCGGTCCCGCGGGCGGGCGCCCTCCGTCTCGGCCAGCGCCCGGTACACGGCCGTCGCCTCCTCGGCCCAGGCCAGCCGGCGCGGTGCCGGGGGCGGCCGCAGCAGCACCCAGCCCGGCGCCAGGCAGCGGGTCAGCGCGGCGCCGAGCAGCCGCCGCCCCGGGCCGGGGCCGAGCCGGGCCGCCGCACGTGACAACGGCAGCAGTGCACGCACCAGGCCCATCGGCGCCTCCCGTTCCGGGATCCTTGACCAAAGGACGACCGAGCACCCGTATTGGTTGCCCGGACCGCGGCGAGGACGGGGCGCCGTCCTCGCCGCGGTCCGGGAGCCCTCCGGGCCCTCCGCACACGGGCTACCTCAGCCCGTAGGCGCGGATCACCTCCTGGTCGATGCGGTTGCCCGCGTCGTCCCAGCCCTCGGCCTTCAGTGACACGTAGCCATGGTGCGGGGCCAGGTAACGGGCGGTCCAGGTACCGGACTTGCCGGTGGTCCTGACCGGCTTCCAGGTGGCACCGTCGTCGAACGACACCGACAGCGTCGCGCCCTGGATCTTCCCGGCGCCGGCCGCGCCGTCCAGGTGGTGCGGGGTGAGCCGGAGCGTCTGGCGGCCGCCACGGGCGTCGCCCGCCAGGTCGGTGACGACGTCGTAGTCCATCTGCAGCACCGCCACCCGGTCGATCACCGTCGGGTCGGTGACCGGGTCGGACTCGACCTGCCACACCGTGTGGGTGCGGGGGGACAGCCGGTAGGTGTCCGCGTCGCGTTCGGCGGTCATGTCGAGGGTGTAGACCGACGGGACGGCCGGCGGGTTGGTGAAGTTGGCGGCCGACGTGTTCGAGGTCTTGAGCAGGGTGCCGTCCTGGTAGACCTTCAGGCTGACCTTCGCCGGACCGTTGCTCTGGATGACTCCGCCGTGGCCTTCACCGCTGTCGGACCAGGGCTGGATGTTGAACGCGAGCGAGGTCTTCTGCCGCTGCGACCACCAGTAGGTGCCTCCGTTGGCGGGGCGCGTCACCGGCTTGAACCAGTTGCGGACCTGGAACGAGCCGGGCTTGTACGCGGTGCGCGTGCTCTGGCTCGACAGGAGCACCCCCGGCCCGGTGCCCTGGCTCTCCACCCACCGCGTCCCCTCCTGCGCCGAGACGTAGTCGGTGCGGGTGCCGGGCATGTCCTGGCGCAGCAGGAAACCGGAGCCGTACTTGCGGTACGGACGGAAGCCGGACCGCCACTCGCCGCTCGGCGTGGTGGTGGCGCCGTGGAACCGCATCTCGACCGTGGCCAGTTCGGACGGACGGGGACGGTAGGTGAGCCCGGTGGACGGGATCTGGCCCGGGTGCGGGTCGGAGAGGTCGTACACGTACGGGGAGTTGGGCACGCCCTCGACGTCCAGCCGCAGCCGGCCGCGCCTGGCGTCGGCGATCAGCGGCGCCCCGTCGCGGGCGGTCAGGGAGAACACGGGCACGGCGCTGTTGGCGGCGGAGGTGCCGACGGACTCGATCAGCTTGCCCGGCTCGTCGTTGACGACGAGCAGCAGCGCGGCCCCGGCGTCGGCCGCCGCCTGCGCCCGCTGGGCGCCGGTGAGCGCGTCCGCGCGGGTCACCAGCGCCACCTTGCCCTTGACGTTCAGCCCGGTGTACTCGGCGGGGGTGCCGGTACCCGCGTACACCGCCTCCAGGCGCTTCCTCCCGTCGTACAGGGCGGTGCGTGCCTGGCCGATGACCCGGACGGGCTTGCCGTCGTCGGTGACGGTGAGCAGCGGGAGGGCCTTGCGCCAGCGGGTCTCGTACTCGAAGGTGCCCTGGGTCACCTTGCGGGTGGGCAGCACGAACATGCTGTCGTAGTAGGCGTTCAGCAGGTACTGCACCTCGACGACGCCGACGCCCCAGGCGTTGCTCGCCTGGCCGTCCGCGCGGTACCAGTTCATGGACAGCGACCGGTCCTCGGTCCTGCGCGGGACCTCGGCGGTGACCTCACGGGTGCGGCTCGCGTCGAGATCGACGTCCCGGTCCTGGTCGAGGACGACCTCCGGGTCGCCCATCACCGCCATGCCGACCGAGTCGGGGCCGTGGCTGCCGGCCACGTCCAGGTACGTCAGGAGGCTGTAGGTGCCCTCGCGCAGGCGCAGGTTCACCTCGCCGCTGTCGTCAATGGTCGCGGCGTACGGGTCCTCGGTGCTGCCGAGGCGCTGGATCTCGACCCAGCCCGCGGCCGGCTTGCCGGAACGGTCCTTCAGGGTGACGTGCAGGTCGTGGCGGGCGTCCTCCCGGTACAGGCCGAACCGGGTGCGGACCGGCGCCGCGCCGGAGCCGTCCGTCGCGGTGATCTGGCCCAGGTAGCGACGGCCGTCGGCACCCAGGCCCGGCCGGGCGGTCGCGGTGACGGTCGCGGTGCCGTGGGCGGGCACGGTCACGGTGTCGGCGGAGAGGGTGAACATCCCCTCCGGGGCGGGCTTGCCCTTGTCGGCGGTGGGGTTCGTGTCGACGGGGCCGCCGGTGACGGCGGCGTTCAGGGACAGGTGCAGCTCCGCCGGCTCGTCACCGGAGTTGCGGTAGGTCACCGTGCGGTCGACGGCCTTGGAGTCGGCGTGCGGCCAGGAGTCGATGCCGAAGTCGACCGAGCCCGTCGCGGTCACCGTCGCGGCGGTGGCGGCGGCGAGGTCGGCGCGGCCGCTGCCCACCTGGTGGGTGGTGTACGCCGGGAGCTCCTCGGAGGTGCTCATCAGCGCGTCCTTGAGCTCCTGCGCCTTCCAGTCCGGGTGCTCCTGCGCCAGGATCGCGGCGGCTCCGGCGACGTGCGGGGTCGCCATCGAGGTGCCGCTCATCTTCTGGTACCAGCCGGTCGCGGCGCTGCCGCCGGCCTTGGCGGCCAGCACGTTCACTCCCGGGGCGGAGATGTCCGGCTTGAGGCCGTAGTCGCCGTAGCGCGGGCCCTGGGAGGAGAAGGACGCCCGTTTGTCGGCGGAGTCCACGGCCGCGACGGTCAGCGCCTTGTCGGCGGCGCCGGGGCTGCCGATCGTGCTCTCGGCCCCGGAGTTGCCGGCCGCGATGACGAACAGCGCGCCGGTCTCGTCGGTGAGGCGGTTCACCGCCTGGCTGATCACGTCGGTGCCGTCGGAGGGCGTCGAGGTGCCCAGGCTCATGCTGACGACCTTGGCGCCCTGGTCCGCCGCCCAGTCCATGCCGGCGATGATCCAGGACTCGTCGCCGTATCCGCTGTCGGCGAGCACCTTGCCGATCAGCAGGTCGGCGCCGGGCGCCACGCCCTTCTCGGCGCCGTCGGACGCGGCGCCGCTGCCGCCGACGGTGGAGGCGGTGTGGGTGCCGTGGCCGTGGCCGTCCTGGACGGCCTCGCCCGGTACGAAGCTCCGCGTCCCGCCGATCCGCCCGGCGAGGTCGGGGTGGTCGAGGTCGGCGCCGGTGTCCAGCACGGCGACCTTGACGCCCTTGCCGTCATAGCCCTTCTGCCAGGCGGTGGCCGCGCCGATCTGGGCGGTGGTGTCCGCCAGGGTGGCCTTGACCTTGCCGTCCAGCCAGATCTTGGACAGGCCGTCGCCGAGCCTGGGCGCGGCGGAGGCCGTGGCGGGGGCGACGGACTTCCACAGCTTGCGGGCGCTCTTCTTGGCGGCCCGGACGGAGGTGGCGCGGATGGCGGGCAGCGAGCGCACCCGGGTGGTGCCGGCCGGCGCGGTCCGGTCGGCGGCCGCGGTCCTGGGTCCGTAGCCGAGGATCAGCGGGATGCCGGTGCTGTGGGCGTCGTCGTAGCCCTGCTCGATGAGGGAGGTGACGTCGAACAGCCGCTTGTCGAGGCGGTTCGCGGCCAGGTAGGGCAGCACCTCGTCCGGGTAGACGTAGAGGTCGCCGTCGACGGTCTCGGTGCGCACGCCGCCGGTGGCGCCGGACGGACGGGTCACGTCCGCGGTCTGCCTGCCGTCGCCCGCGTCGGTGACGCGGACGACGTCACCGGTCAGGAGCGTCACGGTGTGCTGCCCCGTGCCCGCGTACGCGGCGGGTCGGGCCGCGGCGAGTCGGGCCGCGGCGAGTCGGGCCGCGCCGGTTCCTTCCGGGACGTCGGCCACGGCGAGACCGGGCGGCCAGGCCAGGGATGTCAGGACCGCGAGGGTACCGACCGCTGCCGCGAGCGCTCTTCGGCTGCTTCGGCGGGGAGGTATGGGGGAGATCATGGAGCGTTTTCTATCGGCCCCGGACCTGCGGAGGGAACAGCGGGCGCTGGCACGAAAGCGCCACGTCTCACATGTGCCAGATTGGCGAACTCCCCACAAAGACAGGGGATTTATCTCATTTGCCGCCCCCTCGGCCACATCCGGCACCGACCCGCCCGTGCGCCCTGGCCTGGCTCCGGACCGCCCCGCCGCCCCCGGCCCACGTCCCGCCGGTCACGAACCGGCGGGAGGGCCGGCCGGTGCCGTGGCGGCGGGAGAGGACGTGCTCACCCCTCCGGTGGAGCCGGGCTCCGGGGTCTCCGCCGAGCTGCTGTCCGGCGAGAACACCGCCACGCCCACGAGCACCGCCAGCAGGAAGACCACGGCTCCGGCGGCCGCTCCCACGATCCTCCTCCGGTCCGCGAGGAGGTCGGAGACTCCCGAGGAACGCTGCCGTCTGCGCGACCGGTGACCGCCGCCCGAGGTGTCCCTCACCACCGACGGCAGGGCGTACGTGGTCGCGGGGCCCGCGGCCCTGACGTCCTGCCGGCGCCGTCCCGGTTCCGGCATCGCGGCCGGAAGCGGCTCGGGGCGCCCCCGCCAGGCACCCGAGCCGTACCAGGCGGCCGCCTGGAGCGCGGTGGGCCGGTCCTCGGGCTGCTTGGCGAGAAGGCCGAGCAGGTAGTTCTCGAAGGCGGGCGGCAGGTCGGCGCCGAGCTCCCGCGGCGGGGTCGGGGCGGTGTCGAGGTGGTGGTGCAGGACCGCGACGGGGCTTCCCGCCTGGAACGGCGGTCGGCCGGTGAGGAGTTGGTACAGGACGCAGCCCAGGGAGTACATGTCGGAGGGCGGCCCGGCGGTCTTGCCGAGGGCCCGCTCGGGAGCCAGGTACAGACTGGTGCCGACGATCTGCCCGGTCGCGGTCAGACCGCCCGCCGGGTCGTCCATGAAACGGGCGATCCCGAAGTCGCCGATCTTGACGCTCCCCTCGGCGTCCAGGAGCAGGTTGCCGGGCTTGATGTCCCGGTGCACGATGCCCTGCTGGTGCGCGGCGGCCAGTCCCGCGGCGGCCTCGGCGGCGATCCGCGCGACCCGGTCGGCGGGGAGCCTGCCGGCACCGGTGAGGACACCGGCGAGGCTGTCGCCCTCGACCAGCTCCATCACGAGGAACAGCCGGTTGTCGTAGGCCCCGAAGTCCAGGACGCCCACCACATGGCGGTGGTTGAGCAGGCCCGCGGTCTGGGCCTCCAGACGGAACCGGGCCGCCGCCGTCGGGTCGGCGTCCTGGGAGAGGAGCAGCTTCACGGCCACGGACCGGCCGATCATCTCGTCGTAGGCCCGCCACACCTCCCCCATCGCGCCCCGCCCGAGAGTGGTCTGCAGCCGATACCGCCCCGCTATCAGCACTTGTGCTTCATCCTCACACTGTTGGGTTCCCGTCGGTCACCACGGCTCGATGCCCTACCGAGCATGAGTGATCATCGGGGCGCCGCAGCAGGTCGAGCCTACTGCCAACGAGGCAGTGATCAGACGCTGTTCACCCTAGGCCTCAAGATCGCGGAGAACCCTTCGGTACGCCATCGGACGCTGACCGAACGTGACTCCGGGAGCCACCCCGGGACCCTCCGGACAGGGTGCGGAAGGGCTTCCCGACGGCCGTGAACCACGAGAACCCCCCGCACTTCGGACACGAACCGACCGAGCAGCCTCCGCATTTGGTATGGACCTGGTCGGAACCTGACACTACCCTCTTTCACGCAACTCTGAGAGCGCTCTCTCCTGCCCTTCGCCCCACTCACCGACCATCGGATCGACGAAAGGCAACCACCGTGAGACGCACCACAGTTCTGCGCATCGCCTTATCCGCCGGCCTGCTCGCCTGCGCCACGACGCTCGGCCTGACCCGGGCCGCCGCCGGCGAGGCCCCCCTCACCGCCACGGCGTCCCGGGCCCCCGCCTCCTCGGCGCTCGTCTCGGCCATGCAGCACGACCTCGGACTCACCAGACAGCAGGCGATCACCCGGCTCGCCCGGGAAGCCGCCGCACGCGGCATCGAGCCCGCCGCCCGGCACGCGGCCGGATCCTCCTACGGGGGCTCCTGGTTCGACGCCGGGAGCGGCAGGCTCGTCGTGGCCGTCACCGAAGCCGCCGCACGCGACGCCGTCGAGGCGACCGGGGCGCGCGTCACCCTCGTCGAACACAGCCGGCGACAGCTCGACGCCGCCATGGCGCGCCTCGACGCGCTCGACGCACCGGCGGGCGTGGGCGGTTGGCACGTCGACCCCAGGGCCAACTCGGTGGTCGTCGACGTGGTGTCCGCGCACCAGGACGACAACGATGTCCGGGCCTTCGTCACCCGTGCCCGGGCGGCCGGTCCCGTCGCCGTGCAAAAGACCGACGAGGCACCGAGGACGTTCGCGGCCGGCACGGTGGGCGGGGACCCCTACTACACCGGCAACGTCCGCTGTTCCATAGGCTTCTCGGTGTACGGCGGCTTCGTCACCGCCGGGCACTGCGCCCAGCCGGGCGCCGGCGTCCGCGGCTGGGACGGCAGCTACATCGGCACCTTCCAGGGCTCCTCGTTCCCGGACAACGACTACGCCTGGGTCAACGTGGGCAGCGGCTGGTGGACCGTACCCGTCGTCCTCGGCTGGGGCACCGTCTCCGACCAGCTCGTCCGGGGGTCGGCCGAAGCCCCCGTCGGAGCGTCGATCTGCCGCTCCGGTTCGACCTCGCACTGGCACTGCGGCACCGTCCTCGCGAAGAACGAGACCGTCAACTACAGCCAGGGCGCGGTGCACCAGATGACCAAGACGAGCGTCTGCGCCGAACCCGGCGACTCGGGCGGCTCGTTCATCAGCGGTGACCAGGCGCAGGGCGTCACCTCCGGCGGCTGGGGCAACTGCAGCAGCGGGGGCCAGACCTGGTACCAGCCCGTGAACGAGATCCTGAACCGCTACGGGCTGCGGCTGCACACCGCCTGAACCGGACGCGCCTGTCCGCCCGCGCGCCGGCCGAGGGCCCCGAGGGGTCCGGAGCCGGCCGGCGCGCGGGTCGGCGGCAGGTGCTACGCCGGGTCGCGCACCGTGCCGGTGAACTCCGGCCCGTCGTGCCGCGTACCGCTCTCGTCGTAGACCCGCAGCCGCAGCCGCACCGTCTCCGCGGGCTCGGTCACGGTGTCCGCCACCGTGGGAACGGTGATCTCCACGCTCGTCCGGCCGGGCGGGACGTCGGCGTACAGGGAGAGTCCGCGCAGCCGGGACAGCGGCCGTGACGGCAGCGGCCCTTCTCCCGAGTTCGCCTCCAGCCACCGGGGATCGACGTCGGTGGTGGACAGTTCCGTGCCGGAGGTGACGGGCAGGACGGCGACGTCGGCCGAGATCTCCACGTCGGCCGCCTCGGAGAGGGTGATCCGCCAGGTCAGCTTCCCGCCCTCGGTGGCGCTCGCGGAGGCCGGGGTCACCCCGACGGTGGGTGCCGGGTCGTCGTTCCGCGCCGTGACGCCGCCCCGGTAGGCACCGGCCACCGCGCCGCGGACCGCCTTCACGAAGACGTCGTGGGACACGTCGTAGCCGTAGCGGGTGTCGCCCTGGACCTCCACCCGCACGTCGGGGACCGGACCACCGGGGGTCACGGTCACCTCGCGCGAGGTGGTCCGGCCCGTGCCGGGGTCGGCGACGAACAGGCGGACCCGTCCGCTCCCGCGGCCGGTGACCTTGACCGGCACGTGGTAGGTCCGCACGCCCGTGCCGCCCTCCTCGACGGTCAGCCGGCCGATGTCGACGCGTGCCAGGTCCGCGGCCCGGACGGCGGGAGTTCCGGCGCGCCATCCCCACGAGTCGACGAGCCACGCCCGCCCGGAGCCGGTGCGCGGGACGATCTCCAGGGACTTCAGCCGGCGCAGGTCGACTCCCGCGCGGACGGCGGCGGCCAGCGGCAGCCGGACCTCCTGTCCCCAGTAGGAGGCGGTGCGGTCGGTTCCGGGCAGGCCGTCGAGACGAACGCGTCCCAGGGTCGCCCGGTGGCCGAAGGTGTCGGTCAGTCCGACGTCGAGCCGGGTGTCCCTGGTGTTCGGCGGAACGATCAGGCGCATCGCCAGGGCCCGGGAGCCGGCGATCGAGACCGGCCCCGCCGAGCGGACCCGGACCGTGGAGCCGGCGGCCGACCACCGCAGTGCCACGGCACGCCGGCCCGGCTCCTTCGACGCCTCCCAGGGGACGAAGTGCGGCGAGACCCCGCTCCCGCCGGAGCCGAGGCAGGCCGCCGACACGACGTCGGTCACCTCCTCGCACAGCCTGCCGCCGTCGACGCTGACCCGCCCGTCCGGCAGGAACGCCGGAGCGCGGCGTCCGCCGACCGCGTGGGTGAGGACCCGCACGGGACCGGCGGAGGGCGCGCGCCGCCCCGAACCGTCGAGCAGCGGCCGTACGCGGTCGTCACCGGCGACGAACAGCCGCGCGGCGGCGGCGATGTAGACCGCGCCGGCGGTGTGCTGCTGACGGGCCGTCAATCGCGTGCCGGTTCCCGGCGAGCACACCCGGTCGCGCTCGTCCCCGCTCCAGAAGTCGTCCTCCGCCGGTGCCTGGGCCTGACCCGGTGTCCACTCGCTGTTGAAGAAGTTGTGGTTGGCGCCGACCATGTAGACGGCGCTGTGCAGGGCGGCTCCGCGGCTGACCCCGCGTGTCGCGTCCGCGTACATCTGGCCCTGGAGATCGGACACGTCGCCGTCGCAGCCGGGCAGGATCGTCACGGAGGGCACGTCGGGCGTCGGGTTGTGCCCGAAGACGGTGGGGCCGATGAGGACGGTGCCGCGGATGTGCCAGCGCACCGGCCCGTGGTAGCCGTCCTGGTCGGCCGGGGCGGGGTACAGGCTGTCCATGGCGGCCCGGTTCACGCCCTCGCCGCCGCGCGAGTGGCCGATCAGCAGGACGCGCGAGAGGTCGGCGGGGGCCGTCCGCCGCACGATCGGGGGCGCGGAGGCCGGATGCGCGGACCAGGTGGCCCAGCGGGCCAGGTGCTGCCGCACCAGGGAGGAGCGGGCCTGCGCGCCGCCGTCCTCCGCCGCGTAGTCCTGCCCGTTGATGCCGTTGGCGGCGATGGACACGGTCACGTACCCCTGGGAGGCCAGCAGTTCCTGGTCGGCGAGGTAACCGCGGTGGCTGGGGACGGACCGGGTGCCCGCGGGGCAGGGCCACGCGCCGCTCGTGTCGTCGCCGCGGCCGTAGCAGGTGGCGTGGCGGCCGTGCAGGAACAGGGCCAGCGGCCGGTGTCCCGGGGCGTTCGTGGGCGCGACCACGACGGCGCGCATCTCCACGCGCGCGGCGAGGCCGGGCAGGCGGACCGAGGGGAGCCGGTAGTCGCCGGTGGCCGTCCGGTAGGAGCCCGGCCTGCCGGGGTCGACGGCGTTCGCGGGAAGCCTGGTCGCGGGCCGGGCCGACAGTCCGTGCCGTTCTCCGGGCCGGCCCGGCCCGGCGGGCCGGTCCTGTCCGGTGCCCGCCGCGTCCAGGCGCCGTTCCCCGGTCCGCGCCTGGAGAGCGGACGGGTTCCCGAGCCGTGCCGGACCCAGTGCGAGCCGGAAGGAACGGCCGTCCGGCGCCCCGACGGGCCGGCCGAGGAACCGGTCCCCGGCGTAGAACGCGACGCCCGAGTCGCTGATGGGCACCGGCTCGTCCGAGTGCCAGACCAGCTGTCGCGCCGCTCCCTCACCGGTGACGCTCCACCCCGCGGGGAGTCCGCCGTCGGCGTCCGCGGCCGGCGCGGATCCCGCGGGCCGTGCGGAGCCGGCCATGTCCTGCTGTGCCTGGGTCGATCCTGGTGATCCCGCGACCGCTGCGAGCAACACCGCAGCGACGATCCCTATCCGCCGGACACGGAACAAGGTTCTTCTCCTCCTGGTCGGCATGCACCCCCGTCGCCCCGTCGGTCCCGAAGCGCTCCCCCGTCCCACGAGGACGGAGGAGGAAGCCGGGGGGTTGCCTCGTGCCACCGGTGTTTCTCGGCCTCAACTCCCTTGCGGAGGAGTGACGTCGGACATCGCGGTGGGGCACGGGGTGCGTGACGGGAGGGCGGGGGTGCCGACGGGGGAACCGGGGCCGTCACGCGTCCGGGCCGCCGTGCCCGGACGCGTGACGCGGGGCCGCCCTCAGTCGTCCTCGGGACAGAGGAAGTTCCCGGAGGGGCCCCAGCGCGTCACCGGGGCCGCTTTCGCGACCACGGCTCCGCACGTCAGGTCGGTGATCGTGGTGCCGTCCCCGGTGATCTCCCGGATGTCGATCTCCTTGTTCACCGGGTACTTGTGTCCCTTCCCGAAGGTCATGATCCCCGACTCGCCGACGTAGTCGGTGACTCCGGTCGACTGGAGGAAGGTGACCACGGCGCTGGGGGTGAACTGCGGGTCGGTGACCGCGATCTCGTTCATCACCTTGAAGAAGACCTTCAGCGCGTCGTAACCGGAGGCGGCGTCGCCGTCGGAGGAAACCCCGTAGGCCTTCCGGAAGTCGGCGCCGAAGGGGCCCTTGTCGTCGGGCAGGCTGAACTGGTTGTAGAAGAGGCTGAGCGAGCCGTACTCCCGCGCCATCAGTTCCGGATGCAGCACCAGACCGGGGGCGGCGCTCTCGGCCAGCACGGCGATGCGGCCCCGGTGCGTACGGCACTGCTTGTCGTTCTGCAGGTAGTAGAAGAGGTCGTACATGACGCTGGACCGGCCCGCGTAGAGGACGAAGCCGTCGGTCCGGTGGATCAGCGCGCAGATACCGGCCGCCACGGAGGGCGTCCGGCTGTCGTTGCCCGATTCGCCGTACGGCACCGGGTGGACGGGCCCCGCCGAACCGTAGGCGTCGGTGAACCGCTTCTTCAGGTCCGCGCTGAAGTAGGTGTCGTGCGGGTCGAAGACCAGGACGGCGGCGGGGGCGGTGTGCCCCTGGGGGACCTTGGTCAGGGCCGCGAGCCGGGGTGAGCGCCGGGCGAAGGACGCCATGACGCGCGCGACCCGCGCGTCCGGTGCCGAGAGCTGGAAGTACGACACCGGGGAGTCGCCCTCGACCATGGGCTGGCCGGAGACCCCGGTACCGAGGACCGTGACGCCCCGGGCGTCGAGTTCGACCGCCGCCTGGAGGGACTCCGGACGGCTCTGCGTGAGACCGATGACACCGGCGATGCGGTCCCGGTGGATGCGGTCGACGATCATGCGGGCCACGTCGACGCGGCTGTGGTTCTTCGTGTTGAGTCCGCCGCGCGACCCGAACGTGAAGTATTCCCCCGCGTTGGCGACGAGCAGCCGGACCGGCATCTGGGACTTGAGGTTCAGGCCGTTCACCTGTTTCTGCGCGAGCAGGGCGCCCCGCAGCATCTGGAAGCCCGTGGGCACGGCCCGGCGCGAGGTGGAGCCGACGCTCAGCGGAGCGAAGAAGACCAGCGTGCGATACGGCCCGGTGCGGTCGACTTCCGCGTTCTGGCGGCCCAACCGGGCTTCGAGCGAACGCAGTTCGTCCGCGTACAGACCATGGGCGAGCTCGCAGCCGTCGCTGCCGTCGGTGATTCCCACCCGTTCGCCGGTGGCGACCTTCGGGCACCAGGTGTCGGTGGCACGGGGTGCGGGGGCGGCTCCGGCGCGGGTGTGTGCCGCACCGGGCCACGGCACCTGGAACAGTCCGGCGACCACCGCCAGCACGGCCGCGGCGGCCACGACGGGACGCAGCCAGTCGCTCGCGCGCCGCTCGCGGGAGCGCACCGTCCGCTGCGTCGCGGGCCGTTCGGCGCTCGTCCCATTGCCGGGCACCCGGGACAACGGCACCGCGCGCACCGCTTCGGCCGACTGCCCGGAGGCACCCGCGGCGAGCACCGAGGCCACCGCACGGGCCGTCGCGCCGTAGGTGCTCGGCCTGGAGTCCTGGCTCGGGACCCCCGGCCCGGGCAGGCCGACGGCGTAGGGCGGGATGTCCGCCGTGGCGGCGCCGAGGACGAGCAGCGGACAGTTCCCGGTCTCCTCTGCCACGGCGGAGAAGGAGTTGAGGAGTCCCCGGCTCGGAGACCCGTCGCCGCCGACCGTCGGCAGCAGCAGGACGAAGGGCCATCGCCTCCGCGGCCTGCGCACGCTCCACACCGGCGGGCGGGCCGCCCGTGCCAGGTCGTGGATGAGCGCGGTCAGCAGGACCTGCCGGACCACGGCCTCGTCGCGGGCCGACACGGCGGACGCCGCGGACCTGGCCGGGTCCGCCGGGGCCCCCGCGTCGGCGGGCGCCTCCCGGTCGGCCCTGTCCTGGGCCCGGGACCGCAGGTGGGCGTCGCGCAGGGACAGGGCGGCGTCGAGGAAGCTGCGCCCCGGCTCGTCCAGCATCACGCCGACCCAGCGGAAGCGGGCACCGCGGTCGACCCGCAGACCGTACGACCACCGCCACAGCCAGGCCAGTGGTGTGGTCACCAGTCTCACGAGGGCCGACCAGTGCCTGGCGCCGAGCTCCTCGCCGAGGGCGCCGACCTCGGCGGCGAACCCGAACTTCCAGGCGTACTTGTCGTAGATCCGGTCGCGCAGCGCCCGCCGCTCGTCCCGCACGTCCCCGTCGACGATGGGGGCGCGCAGCACCGACAGGCAGGCGTCGAACTCGGGCAGCCGCAAGGTGCCGGAACCGTCCGGCATGGTGACGCGCAGCTGTCTGGCCACCCGGTCCAGCAGCCGTACGTGGGGGCCGTCCCGCCCCTCGGCGCCCTCCCCGGGGTGTTCGCAGGCGAGCAGTTCCTCGTCGACCAGCGCGTGGGGGGCGAGGCTGGCCAGGTGGCCCGTCCCGCCCGCGTCGAGGCGCACCAGACGATGGTGGTAGACGTGCACCAGGGCCGGGAGCGCGGGGTCGGGCTCGCCCTGTCCGGTGTCCGTCGGCGGGGCGCCGGGCGCGGTGGCGGCGTCCGCGGTCGTGCCAGGCGCGGGTTCGCGGGTGAGGAGCAGGGCGGGCAGCCGGTGCCTCGGGTGCCGCCGCCCGTGCGGGACGCCCGTCCGGCGGTCGGCAACGTACCGGTCGATCACTCGGACGATGTCGTCGAAACCGCTGGGGAGGACGAGATCGTTCTCGTTCGTCCGATGGTGTTGCGGCACGCGGGTCCTCCCGGATGCTGAGAAACAGGAGGCGAGCCTAGGAATTCCCGGACGGTTTCACGGTGCTTTGCTGCTAAAAGGCACTCCTTGAACGATGGCGACCGCTTGCCTTTCGGATCGGACCCGCGCGTGCGGACGGGCCCGGCGCCGTGGACCGGCGCCGGGCCCGCACCGCGCGGGTCAGGGCTGGAGGGGCATCGTCCAGCAGTTGGAGAAGGCGGGCTTGCCGGAGAGGCGGTCGGTGATCCAGTCGATGGCGTCGCCCTGGTCGGTGATGAAGGGTGCCATGTGGTTGGTGGCCAGTTTGTCGCCGAGGTTCGGCAGGATGACGGCGTCGTAGGTGATGTCGACGCCCTTGCGGCACCAGTCGACGGCGAGTCGGCGCGCCTGGGCGTGCGGGACGATGTCGTCCTGGACGCCGGTGACCAGGCGCACGGGGCTGGTCGGCTTCAGGTTTCCGATGCGCTGGTTGTCGACGGTGGCCTGGAGCGCCGGCGTGTTCGCGACGAGTTCGCTGACGGACTCGCCGTCCTTCGTCCAGAACGTGCTCTTCTTGAACGCGTATCCGAGGATCGCGTCGCCGACGCACGTCGTGGAGAGGTCGTTCAGCGCGGCCTTTCCCGCGGCGTTGAGGTGCTCGTCGGCGATGGCCCGCAGGGCGGGGTCGGCCTGCATGAAGCCGTTGAGGGACCAGCCGAGGGCTCCGGCGAGGGAGCTGCCGTCGATGCCCTTGATCACGTCGGTGAGGTCGGCGGGCGGCGCTCCGGCATAGGTGCCCGCCAGGGTGATGTCCGGGGCGTAGGAGGGCTGGAGTTCGGCCGCCGACGCGCTCGCGCCGCCGCCCTGGCTGTAGCCGAAGAGGCCGACGGGCGAGGCGGAGGTGACCGACGCCCCGGTCAGCGCGCGTGCCGCGCGGACGGCGTCGAGCAGCGCGTGACCACTGTCCAGGCGGTTGACGTACGTGTGGAGCCGGTCGGTCGCGCCCAGCCCGACGTAGTCGGTGACGACCACCGCCGCGCCGGTGGCCAGGAGCCGGTAGATCGCGAGGTCCTCGTAACCGACCGAGACCGTCTCGTCGTTCAGGGTGATCGGGTGCTGCAGGCCTATCGAGGCCGCGCACTGGTCGCCCTGGCCCATGGTGCCGGGGGCGACGGCCACCAGGGGGCGCGGACCGTCGCCCTTCCAGTCGGCCGTGGGCTCGATGTAGGCGCCCGTCACGGCGACGGGCTTCCCGTTGGAGTCGGTCGACTTGTACATCAGCCGGGTCGCGGTGCCGGGGAGCGGACCGTCGACGCCGGGCAGGCTGAGCGCGAGGGGGAGGGGTTCGCTGCGGATCAGGGCGCCGTTGGCGGCGGGGAGGTTCGCGGGCGGCGTGTAGAACGCGGGGATGGTCACTCCCCTGGACACCACGTCGTCCGCGCCGGCCGCCGCCGCGGGGAGCGCCTGGACGCCCAGGCAGGCGAGCACCGCGAGTGCGGTGGCGAGGAGGCGGCCGCGGTTCCGTGCGGCGGGACCGGGGGGCGTGGAGGGCGAGGGCCGCTCCGCGCGAGGACGCCGGCCGGACACCGGATGCGGCTGAGGGGTGCTGTGGGGGGCACGAGTGCTGTGGGGTCGTTCCATGCGGCTCACTCCCTGCTTCGTCAAAACGTGGGGGTCGTGCGGGCGGCCGACGGCGTCAATGGCGTGACGCCGGGTGTGGCTGGGGTACCGGCGTCCATGGGGGTGACGCCGGGTGCGGCCGGGTTGCCGACCGGGCCGCCACCGGGGGACTGCCGGTGGCGTTCCGGGTCGGTGAAGGGGGAAGGGCGGTGCCCCGGTCCGGACGCGGGCAGGGCGGGACCACGCCCGGCCACGTCGCGGAGGCGGGCAGGACGAGGGCGCCGCCCGCGCGCCGTCGGCCCGGCGGCACGCGGTACGGCCTCCGCCCGCACGTCGTACGACATCGGGCGGGGCGGCGCGGCCGGAGGGTTCCGTGTTCGGCGGAGCCTGGGGGCTCGTGGCTGCTCCGCCGTCGCGTTCCGTTTCCCGCTGTCCTGCGCCGTCCTGGTCCTGCTCTGTTCGTTCCCGGAAGTGACGGACGTCGAAGTCCCGTGCGACGCCCGCTAGTTACTCCCGAGTCACATCAGGAGAGTAGGAGCGGATGTCACTCAGTGACAAGATGTCTGCACGCGTCAGTTCCGCGCGGCTCGATATGCTGCTCCGGTCGATGAGACAGGGGTGGTGGAGCGACGGTGCGCGAAGCGGCACCCGCAGACCGGACCACGACGGCCGCGCGGCCGTCACTGGGCGAACGACGCAAGGAGGCCCTCCGGCTGGACATAGCCCGCGAGGCCGTGCGCCTGTTCCTCTCGCAGGGCGTCACGAACACCACCGGGGACCAGATCGCGGAGGCGGTGGGCGTCTCGACCCGCACGCTGTGGCGCCACTTCCCCACCAAGGAGAGCTGCGTACGCCCGCTGCTCACGGCGGGACTCGACGCCGCCACGGACCAACTGCGGAACTGGCCGCCGGAGACCGGCCTGCTGGACTTCCTCACCCGCTCCTGCCGCCACGGGACGCTGCCGTCCGCCGACCCCGCGGTGCTCGACCTGATCCGCATGACCCCCACCGAGCCCGCACTGCGCGCCGTCTGGCTCCAGGCGCACGACGACGCGCTGCCCGTCCTCACCGAGGTCCTCGCCCGGCGCTCCGGCGGGAGCGCCGACGACCTGCGGGTGAAGGTGCACGCGGCCACCGTCAACGGGGCGCTGCGCGCGGCGGCGGAGGACTTCGCCGTACGTTTCGCCGACGCGGCACGGACCTCGGAGGAGGACCTGGCAGCGTGTCTGCACGCCGCGCTCCACGCCGCGTCGGAGGGCCTGCCGTACTGACAACGGCGCCCCGGGACCCGGCAGTCGGCACCGCGGGCCACCGCGCGAGCCGGACCGGAGCGACCCGCGGGTAAAGAATTCACCTGGTCTAGTCCAAAACCGATTTGGTCTAGTCCAACATATTGACGTGATCGCGACAGAGCCCGGAAGCTGAAGCCTCCCCCACCCCTCTGGAGGCACAGTGAGACGTCTTCGCGCATGCCTGGGCGCGGCGGCCGCCGTGAGCCTGGCCGCGGTCGGCACGACCGCCCTCGTCGCGGGCAGCGCCTCGGGCGCGACCACCGCGCTCGGCAACCGGTGGTACGCCGCCGCCCCCTACCTCATGCCGACGGACAACGATCCGCCGGACGCGGGCGCCATCATGGACGCCACCGGCCTCAAGGCGTTCCAGCTCGCCTTCGTCCTCGCCCCCAACGGCGGTGGATGCTCCCCCACTTGGGGCGGAACGTCGGCGGTGTCCTCGGACACCGCCGTGCAGTCGGTCATCAACGCCATCCGCGCCAAGGGCGGCGACGTCTCCGTCTCGATCGGCGGCTACGGCGGCACCAAGCTCGGCCAGGCCTGCTCGGACCCGGCCGCCACCGCCGCCGCGTACCAGCAGGTCATCACCAAGTACGGCCTGCACGCGATCGACTTCGACCTCGAGGAGCCGGAGTACGAGAACACGGCGGCCGTGCACAACGAGATCGGTGCCGCCAAGATCCTCCAGCAGAACAACCCGGGCCTGTACGTGTCCGTCACCACGGCCGGAACGGCGGACGGCACCGGCTGGTTCGGCAAGCAGATGCTGCTGGAGGCGAAGTCGCAGGGCTTCACCCCGAACAACTTCTCCATCATGCCGTTCGACGGCGGCTTCAACGGCGCCGCGTCCCAGACCAGCGCGCTCGCCAACTTCAACACCATCCTCCGGTCGACCTTCGGCTGGGACCAGGCGACCGCGTACGCCCACGAGGGCTTCTCCGGGATGAACGGCCGCAGTGACACGGGTGAGTACTTCTCCCAGGCCGACTTCCAGACGGTGCTGGACTTCGCCACGAGCCACAACATGGACCGCTTCACCTTCTGGTCCCTCAACCGCGACCGCCAGTGCTCGCCCGCCGACAACGGCGGCCGCACGTCGGGCACTTGCTCCAGCGTGGCGCAGAACTCCTGGGACTTCGCGAAGTACTCGGTGAAGTTCGCCGGCGCGACCCCGCCCACCGGCACACCCACCCCGACGCCCACCCCGACCCCCACGCCCACACCGCCGGGCGGCGGCTGCAAGACGGCCTGGAACGCGGCCACGGTCTACACCGCGGGCAACGAGGCCTCGTACAACCACCACAACTGGAAGGCCAAGTGGTGGACCCAGAACGAGGCGCCGACCGGCGCCGACTGGGGCCCGTGGCAGGACGAAGGCGCCTGCTGACACCTGAGCGGTCACGGACGGGACACCCCACGGGTGCTCCGTCCGTGACCGTCGGCTCGCGGCCTCCCGCCGCACGGTGCCCCGATGGGACGGCGCCACCCGAGGTCCGGGCGGCGCCGTCCCCTCAGTCCGTGCCCCCGGGGGCGGCCGGGAGCGTCTCCCTCATCGCCTTCGCGGTGGCCGTCGGGTCGTAGCCGTCGGGAACACCCGGGACCAGGACGATGTCCCCGTCGATGTGCCGTGAGCGCAGCGGAGCGATCTCCCGGTACGCGGGCGAGTCCCACCAGGCACGCGCCTCGGCGACGCCGGGGAAGCCGATCACGACGACATGGCCCGGCCAGCCGCCCTCCAGCACCTCGTGCCGCGAGACGTGCACGAGGAAGCTGCCGCCGTAGGGCTCGAAGGTGGCACCGATCCGCTCGATGTACTCGGCGATCTCGGGGTGGGGTGCGGCTTCCCGCAGGTGCCCTATGACGTACGCGGTCATGTCGTCCCTTCCTGCTGTCCGTTCTCCGTACACGGACGACCCTGCCAGGCACGCGCGGGGGCGTCGATTACCCGGGAGGTAAGCGGCGGATCGGGGCGGCGTGCCCGGGCGGCCGCGAGAACCTCCTGTTCAGGGTCTTGCCGCCGCCCCCCGATGCCTGGTCTTCTGTACGCCCGGTGGACACATGGCGCCCCGCCGCATCACGGTCCGCCCGCGGCCCGGGGCGGGCGGGGCCGGCAGGAGAGGCGAACGACGTGGACTCGTTGGCGGGGCAGGCCGCGCGGAGGGCTCTGCCCGACGGACTGGGCGCGGCGATACACGGGACCGCCGAGGAGATCGCCGCGCTGCTGCGGGCCGACGCCGACATGGAACGCCGGATCCCCGGGGCCGAGTGGAACGTCGGCGAGGCGGCCGCGCATCTCGGCCTGGCCAACGAACTGATGGCCCACATAGCGGCGGGGCGACCGCGCCCCTACGGGGACGGCACGCCGCAGAGCCTCGCCGGGGCCAACGAGCGGTCGCTGGCGGAGTTCGGGGAGCGGCGGGCGGAACCCCTGGCCGCGATGATCGTCGAACACGCCGACGCCTGCGCGAGGGCGCTGGAGGAAGGCCCCCCGGAGGGGTCCGTGGACACTCCGCTGGGCACCATGAGTCCGCAGGAGCTCGGTTCGTACCTGCTCACGCACATGCTCGGCCACGGCTACGACCTCGCCCGCGCGCTGGGCCGGCCGCACATGCTCGACCGGGCACGGGTCGGACTGACCCTGCCGTTCCTGCTCAGGGTGATGCCGCGGGTGGCGGAGCCGCGCAACACCGCCGGCATGAACGCCCGCTACGCCGTACGGCTGTGGGGCGGCGGAGCGTTCGGCGTGACGCTGGCCGACGGCGCGGTGACCGTCGACGAGCGGCCGCCGGCCGGGGCGGACTGCACCATCTCCATCGAGCCGGTCACCTTCCTGCTGATGGCGCTCGGCCGCCAGGGACAGGTGGGCCCCATCCTCCGCGGCCGCATCCTCGTCCGGGGGCGCAGGCCCTGGCTCGCGCCCCGCTTCCCCGGCCTCTTCACCGCGCCCTGAGCGCACGGACCGCTCTCCACCGCGGGCCCGAGGGGTCAGCCGAGCCTGCGGTCGAGGTTGAAGGCGGCGCTGATCAGCGCGAGATGGGTGAAGGCCTGGGGGAAGTTGCCGCACTGTTCACCGGTGTGGCCGATCTCCTCCGCGTACAGGCCGAGGTGGTTGGCGTAGGTGAGCATCTTCTCGAAGGCGAGCCGGGCCTCGTCGAGCCGGCCCGCCCTGGTGAGCGCCTCGACGTACCAGAACGAGCAGATCGAGAAGGTGCCCTCCTCGCCCTTGAGGCCGTCGGGGCTCGTCTGCGGGTCGTAGCGGTAGACCAGGGAGTCGGAGACCAGGTCCTCGCCCAGCGCGTCGAGGGTGGCGAGCCATTTCGGGTCGGTCGGGGAGATGAACTTGCCCAGGGGCATCATGAGCAGCGACGCATCGAGGATGTCGCTGTTCTCGCACTGGGTGAAGGCGTTGCGTCTGCTGGACCAGCCCTGGCTCATGATGCGCTGGTAGATCGCGTCCCGGGCGTCGCCCCAGCGCAGGATGTCGGCGGGCAGGCCGCGGTGCCGGGCCAGCCGCATGGCACGTTCGATGGCCACCCAGCACATGACACGGGAGTAGAGGAAGGGTTTGCGTCCGCCCCGGGTCTCCCACACCCCCTCGTCGGGCTGGTCCCAGTGCTCGCACACCCAGTCGACCAGTCCGTGGATGTTGTCCCAGTGCGCGCTGGAGAGGGGCTGCCCCCACTTGTCGTAGAGGTAGAGGCAGTCGATGAGGGCGCCGTAGATGTCCAGCTGGAGCTGGCCGACGGCGCCGTTGCCGATCCGTACGGGTGCGGATCCGCGATAGCCCTCGAGGTGGGTCAGCTCCTGTTCGGGCAGTTCGCGGCGCCCGTCGATGCCGTACATGATCTGCAGCGGGCCGTCGGGGCCGATGTTCTCCGGTACTTCGCTCTGGACGTGTTCGGACAGGAAGCCCATGAACGCCTCGGCCTCGTCGGTGAAGCCGAGGCGCAGCAGCGCGTACACGCAGAACGCGGCGTCGCGGATCCACACGTAGCGGTAGTCCCAGTTGCGCTCGCCGCCGATCCGCTCGGGCAGGCTGGTGGTCGGCGCGGCGACGATGGCGCCGGTGGGGGCGTAGGTGAGCAGTTTCAGGGTGAGGGCCGAGCGGTGCACCATCTCCCGCCAGCGGCCCCGGTAGCGCGACCGCGACAGCCAGCGCCGCCAGTAGCGCACGGTGGCCTCGAACTCCCGCTCGGCCTCCGTCACGGCGCAGAACCGGGGAGCCACTTCGTCGGTGATCCGGTCGAGGGTGAAGACGGCGGACTCCCCCTCGCGCAGCTTGAACAGCGACCACACGTCGGGTCCCGCGGCCTCGATCGGCACCGTCGAGGTCAGGGCCAGCTTGAGCGCGGGCGTGGAGAAGACGGCGTGGCCGGATTCGACGCGTACGGTGTGCGGGACCGTCCCGTAGGCGAAGCGGGGGGCCACCCGCGCCCGGAACGGCAGGGTTCCCCGGACGCACACCACACGGCGGATCAGACGGTGCCGGCCGGCCTCGCGGGACTCGTCGGCGACCGGCATGAAGTCCTGGATCTCCCCGACCCCGTCGTCCGCGAAGAACCGGGTGATCAGCACGTTCGTGTCGGGGAAGTAGAACTGCTTCGTACGCGCCGGAACGTCCGCGGCCAGTTCGAAGCGGCCGCCGCGGTCGGCGTCCAGGATCGAGGCGAAGACGCTGGGCGCGTCGAAGCGCGGACAGCAGTACCAGTCGATGGTGCCGTCGGTGCCGACCAGGGCCGCGCTGCGCAGGTCGCCGATCAGACCGTGGTCGGCGATCGGCAGGTAACGGGGGGTGCCCGTGCCGTACGGGCCACCGGGTGCGCCACGGGTTCCGTCGTCGCCGTACGGGCCACCGGGCACGCCATGGGCCCCGTCGTCGGCTCCGGACAGGGAATACATGTCTGCCGTACCGGCCATACCGGCCTCCTCCGGGCCGTCGTCCCGAGCCTCCCCCTCCGCTCCAGGCTAACGAGTCGTCCGGGGTCCGGGAGGTCGGCACATGTGGGGCCGGGGCCTTCGGGCATGCGGGTCCCGGAGCCCAGGGCTCAGGGCTCAATATCCAGTGCTCGGTGCTCGGTGCCCAGTGCTCAGTGCTCAGTGCTCAGTGCTTCAGGACGACCTTGGCGGCCACGATGATCAGTCCGAGGGCCAGGTTGACGAAGCCCTCGGCGACGACCAGCCCGCGGGGGGCGCCCGCGCGGACGGCTCCGAGACACGCCCACATGACCTGCTGGGCCACCGCGACGCCCAGGGCGATCCACAGGCCCGTGTTCACGCTCAGGCCGAACACGGCGCTGAGGGCCACCGCGGCGGCGGGCAGGGTGGCCGCCTCGACGATGGACCACTCGTGCGCGGCGGTCCGGCGGATCTGGCGCAGGGACCAGCGCTGGCCCACGACGCGTTCCCCGACGAGCTGCGCGTACACGTGGGTCGCCCAGAAGACCAGGCCGGTGATCATCAGCAGCACGACGGCCTGGAGCCGCGGGTACTCCCCCGCCGTTCCGGCCGTGGCCACCACGGAGGCGGCCAGGATCGAGCCGTAGATGGCGCCGGCGTAGTCGGTCCGGTGGCTCCCCGACCGGTCCGCGCCGTCCCCGCTCTCAGGCGGAACGCTGGAGCCGCTCACCCGTTCAAGATAGGTGTCGGGCCATGGGCGTGCCCGGTGGATGGGCCGGACGGGCGGAGCCACTGCCCGGGAACAGGGGCCTCAGCCGTCGTCACCGTGCTGTCGGGCGCCGGCCGGGCGGAAGCACGCCGTGACCGTCTTCCCGTGCCGCTGGCACTTCATGCCCCACTCGTCGGCGAGCATCCGCACGATCCCCACCCCCCGGCCGGAGACCGCTCCCGGCTCCGGGGTCCGCTGGAGCGGCAGGGTGGGGTCCTCGTCGTGGACACTCACGTGCAGGCAGTCGCCGTCCCAGGTCAGGACGAGGTGCGCGTCGCTGCGGGCGTGGACGTGGGCGTTGGTGAGCAGCTCGGACACCGTCAGCACGACGGCGTCCACCGTCTCGGGCTCCTCCGCCGTCCACGGCAAGGACTCCAGGTGCCCACGGGTCCAGCGCCGTCCGGCGCTCACCCCTCCGGAAACCGGGAACGAGTGCGCCCAGCCCATCGCCTTGACCGCCATCGTCCGACCTCGCTTCCGCTCTCGCCGTCATGTCCTCTCCCGGCCGTGTACCCGGAAGCCGTCCGCGCAGTCAGCACCACCGCCCGTGCCCCGGCACATCGCGGCTCCCCTCCGCACCTGCCCCGCCGACGAGTTCGGGCGACACTTCATGTGCCCCTCGCACAACCCCGGCGACCCGTGGGGCAGTCAATACCGCACCACTGCCCGGACTCCACTTTGGGGCGAACCATCACGCGAAAGGAACAACAAGCCAACACTGTCCGTACTATCTGTAAGCCGGGGCACACGCATCACGTGCGGTCGTCCAGCCATGCAGCCCGGTCAACACCAACACGCCCCGCCCCGCGGCACCTTCCCCGCGTGTTCATGTGGCGACCGCGCACCGAAGAGAGGTCCCATCGTGCCCGACACCAAGACTCCCACCGGACTGACATCGCAGTACACGGCCCAGGTGGTCGCCGACCTGGAACGCAACGCCAAGGAACAGGAACGTATCGGCGCGGAAATGGAGGCGCTGCAGGAGCAGTTGGACGCCCTGCGGCACGACCACGCCGTCCTCACCAACCTGCACCAGGCGCTGGGAGCCACGAGCGCGCTCGTCGAGACCGCCCCCGAGCCGACGGCGGCGCCCGCGGTACCCCGTCAGAAGACGTCCGCCAAGTCCGCCGAGGGCAAGCGCGCGCGGACGAAGAAGGCCGACGCCAAGAAGACGGACACCGCGAAGACCGGTGCCGCGAAGACCGGTGCCGCGAAGAGCACGGCGGCGCGGACGTCCGCGGCCAAGAAGCCCGCGGCCAAGGCCACCTCGGACCAGCCCACCCTCATCGAACTCATCCGCCGCTACCTCACGGAGCAGCGGGAACCGCGCTCCGCGGCGGAGGTCTCCACGGCACTGGGCCAGACCCACCCCGGCCGTCGCATCCAGACCAACGTCGTCCGGACCAGCCTCGAGAACCTGGTGGCCAAGAGCCATGTGCACCGGGCCAAGCAGGGCAGTTCCGTGTTCTACACGGCCGTCGACGCCGAGGAGCCGTCGGTGCCGTCGCCGAGCACGGAGCAGCCGGTGAAGGCGGAGGCGGGGACGGCCGGCGACTGAACGAACCGCTCAACCCCGTTTCGCCTTGGGGGCCTTGGACGTCCGCGCGGCTTCTTCGGCTCCATGGGTGACCCCTCTCCCCCAGGCGGTCTCCGGCACCGCGACGACAGGCGAGGTCCTGCGACGACAGGCGAGGTCCTGCGACGACAGGCGAAGTCCCGCAGAGCGACAGGTGAGGTCCTGCGGGGCCGGTGAGGTCCGGTGCCACGGCCGCGGCGTTCGCGCCGCGGCCCGCCGCCGTGCCCTGCCACCGCACAGCACCGCTCAGGCCGTCACCTTGGCGATGAACGCGGCGAGGTTCGCCACGGTCCGCTGGATCTTCTCCTCCAGGGTCAGCGACTCGTGGAGCCGCCCGCCGACGCCCGCGTCCCGCTTCCCCCGCACGTACAGCGAACAGGCGAGGTCGCTGCAGATGTAGGCACCGACCGAGTTGCCCTGCTGGCCGGCCTTGCCCGCCTTGGGCGCGACCATCAGGGAGACACCGCCGGTGTGGGTGGTCACGCACATGGAACACATGCTGCGCCGCAGCTGCCCCACTGTCGTACCGGGGCAGCGCAGCGTGATGCCCTTGAGGCCGTCGCCCAGCTCGGCCACGACATAGGCGCGGTCGGGCGCCTGGGGGTCCCGCCAGCCGAGGTAGTCCAGGTCGTCCCAGGGCCTCTCGGCCAGGTCGCGCGGGACGGAGAGGCGCTTGGCCTCACCCTTGGTGCAGTTCACGAACGCGGTACGGATCTCTTGCTCGGTCAACGGCTTCATAACACTCACGGTAATTTGCCTAAAGGGTTTAGGCAAATGCATAATCGGTTACACCGAGAAGAGGAAGGGCGGGGAGGACATGGGCCGCGCGGGGCTGAACACCGAACGCCTGACACGGGCGGGGGCCGAGCTGGCCGACGAGATCGGCTTCGACCAGGTGACCGTCTCGGCACTGGCCAGGCGGTTCGACGTCAAGGTGGCGAGCCTGTACTCGCACGTGAAGAACTCGCAGGACCTCAAGACCCGGATCGCCCTGCTGGCCCTGGACGAACTCGCCGAGAGGGGCGCCGCCGCACTGGCCGGACGGGCCGGCAAGGACGCCCTGACCGCGTTCGCCGACGTCTACCGCGACTACGCCAGGGAACACCCCGGCCGGTACGCCGCCGCGCAACTGAGACTCGACCCGGGGACCGCGGCGGCGAGCGCGGGCGTCAAGCACGCGCGGATGATGCGCGCGATCCTGCGGGGGTACGACCTCACGGAACCGGACGAGACCCATGCGGTCCGGATGCTGGGCAGTGTGTTCCACGGCTATGTGAGTCTGGAGATGAGTGGAGGCTTCAGCCACAGCGCCCCCGACTCGGGGGAAAGCTGGGCCCGCGTCATGGACGCCCTCGACGCCCTGCTGCGGAACTGGCCCGCCTCCTGAGTCCGGCGTCCCCGCCCGCCGTGCGCGCACCGGCGGCCGGCAGGGGACCGTCCGCCGAGCTCCCCGCCGACATCGCGCATCTCCGTACGTGGCACGCGCGTTGCCGGTTTCCGGCAGTGTTGCCTAGGCTCTGTGTGCCGGTCACCTTCGAGCAGTCGTCACCGGACCGTCGAGGAACCGGGGGACGAACTGATGGAACGGCAGACGCCCGAGCAGTACCTGGAGGGCTACGCCCGGATACTGGCCGAGGTCTCCGCCACCGGCAGGCGCCTGACCCGGGACGAGATCGAGTCCCGGCGGTCCCTGGGCGAACGGGCCGCCGACGCCGGTCACGGCCTGCCCGCCCTCGTCAGCGCCCACCTCTCCGCCGCCCGCGCCGCCTGGCCCGCCTCACCCGGTTCGGCCGACCACGCGCTCGCCACGGTCCAGCAGGTCGTCGACGCCTTCGCCGAGGGCTACGGCCGGGCCCAGCTCCTCGCCGTACGCAAGGAGGAGGCCGCCCGGCGCGAGTTCATCGACGACCTCCTCTACGGGCACAGCGACCTGGGCCGTCTGGCCGAGCGCGCGGAGCGCTTCGGTCTGCGGCTCTCCCCCACGCACGCCGTCGCCGTCGCACGGGGCCCGGCGGCCTACGACGAGTCGGCGCCGGTGCCCCGCCAGGTGGAACGGGAGCTCATCGCCCGCTTCGGCGACCGCAGCATCCTGTTCACCACCAAGGACGGCAGGATGCTGTGCGTCGCCCCCGGCGAACAGGCCGACGTCCTCACCCACTTCGCGAAGCAGACGCACGCGGCGGCCGACGGCGGACAGGTGGCGATCGGCCGTCCCCAGCCCGGCCCCCGCGGGATCGTCCAGTCCTACGAGGAGGCGCTGAACGCCCTCGAACTCGCCGAGCGGCTCGGCCTGGACGCGCCCGTACTGCGCGCCGCCGACCTGCTCGTGTACCCGGTGCTGACCCGGGACCGCCAGGCGATGGCCGACCTGGTCCTCGTCACCCTCGGCCCGCTCACCGGCGCCCGCGGCGGTGCCCGGCCGCTCCTGGACACGCTGGCCGCGTACTTCGACACGGGCTGCGTCGCCGCGGCGGCGGCCCGCCGGCTCTCCTTGAGCGTGCGGGCCCTGACGTACCGTCTCGAACGCGTCCACCAGCTCACCGGCGCCGACCCCGCCGATCCGGCGCACCGCTACACACTGCAGACCGCGGTCATCGGCGCCCGGCTGCTGGACTGGCCCGCGCGGAGCCTGTGACCCGGCGGCGGTCGGGTCCGGAAGCCTCCGGACGGCGGCCCGCACCGGCGGCATCGCCTCGCGCCCGGCGTCTATGGTGGTGGTCGTGACGACTCGACGATGGGAACTCGGCGGCGACTTGGGCGTCGCGCGCATCGGGTACGGCGCGATGAAGCTGACCGGCTGGCCGAGGGGCGAACGGCCGGACCGGGACACCTCGCTGGGAATTCTGCGCCGCGCCGTGGAACTCGGGGTGAACCACATCGACACCTCGTACTACTACGCGCGTGACGGGGTGTCGGCGAACGAGCTGATCCGGGAGGCACTGCACCCCTACCCGGACGACCTGGTGATCGTGACCAAGGTGGGCGCGCTGGTCGAGGGAGCCGACATCGCCCTGCCCGCGGCCGAGAAGCGGGGCCTGACCGCCGACAACCTGCGCCGCGGCGTCGAGGCGAACCTCCGTTCGCTCGGCCTGGACCGGATGGACGTGGTGAACCTCCGGATGGGTGATGCGGTCGGTGCCGACGCGGCGTCCCTGGCCGAGCCGCTGGAGGCACTGCTGGCGCTGCGCGGCGAGGGCCTCATCCGGCACCTGGGTGTCTCCAACGTCTCGGCCGACGAGTTCGCCGAGGCCCGCAAGATCGCGCCGATCGCCTGCGTCCAGAACCTCTACAACCTGTCCCGGCGCGATGACGATCCCCTGGTCGACGCCTGCGCGGAGGCCGGCGTCGCCTACGTCCCCTTCTTCCCGGTCGGCGGCTTCCAGCCGGTCACCGCCGAGCACCTGGAGTCCGTGGCCGCACGCCACGACGCGACCACCCCGCAGGTGGCCCTGGCCTGGCTGCTGGCCCGGTCGCCCAACATCCTCCTCATCCCCGGCACCGGTTCCCCGGCACACCTGGAGGAGAACATCGCCGCCGGCTCCCTCGAACTGACCGCCGAGGACCTCGCCGAACTGGGGTGACGAACGCCCGGCGATCCGTTCCGCGCCGCCTGCAACCGAAGCGGCCCCGATCGTGTCTCAGCACACGACTGGAGCGCGCGGGGACCGGAACAGCCCACGCGCCCCACGTCTCGGGGAGGCATGGGTCATGAGCACATGGGCGGTACCGGGCTACGCCGAGTCCCGCGAGCTCGGTTCGGGGGCGAGCGGGCGCGTCGCGCTGGCCGTTCACGAGGAGACCGGGCATCCGGTCGCGGTCAAGTACCTCAGTGACGCGCTGCGCACGCGTCCGGGCTTCGTGCAGGAGTTCCGGGCGGAGGCCCGGCTGCTCGGCGGGCTGCGCAGCGACCACGTGGCCGGCCTCTACGAGTACGTGGAGGGGCCCGAGGGCGCGGCCATCGTCATGGAGCTGGTGGACGGGATGTCGCTGCGGACCCTGCTCGGCCGGCAGGCTCCCCTCGAACCCGAAGCCGCCCTCGTCCTGCTCAAGGGGTCACTGCTCGGCCTCGCCGACGCCCACCGCCTCGGCGTGGTCCACCGTGACTACAAACCGGAGAACGTCCTCGTCCGCGCCGACGGCACGTCGAAGCTCGTCGACTTCGGGATCGCCACCGCCGACGGCACCACCGCCGGCATCGCGGGCACCCCGTCGTACATGGCTCCCGAGCAGTGGACCGGCGCCCCCGCCTCGCCGGCCGCCGACGTGTACGCCGCGACCGCGACGTTCTTCGAGTGCCTGACCGGCCGCAAGCCCTACACCGGCGCGAACCTGGCCGAACTCGCCCTCCAGCACGTGGACGGAGCCATCCCCGCCGACGAGGTCCCCGAGCCGGTCCGCCCGCTCGTCCTGCGCGGCCTCGCCAAGACGCCCGGACAACGGCCCGCCCACGCCGAGGACCTCGTCGCGGAACTCGAGGCGACGGCCGGCGGCGCGTACGGTCCGGACTGGGAGGACCGCGGCCGTCGGCAACTCGCGGCGCTCGTGGCCCTGTGCCTTCTGCTGCTGCCCTCCGCCCCCTCCGTGCCGCGCCACGCCACGGACATGGCACGCACGGTCCTCGGCGGGGCACCCGACTGGCTCCGGGCCTGGCGGCCCAGTCTTCGCTCCCTGCTCGTGTCGGGGGCCGCGCTCGTGGCGGCCCTCCTCCTGACGTACGGCATCGACCGGCACTCCCCGGACTTCGGCACGCCCCGCAGGGCCGCGGAGGCACTGGCCACCACCAGCGCGCGGCCGACCGGTGACGGCGGCCCCACGACGACGGCGGACCCCGGCTCCCCGACGCCGTCCCCCTCGTCGTCCGCGACGGCTCCGCCCACGCCGTCCGCCTCGGCCTCGGACGCCACGACGCAACCGACCGTCTCGGCGTCCGCGACCACCGGCGCGTCCGCGTCGCCCACGGCCGCGCCTCCGACGGCGACGGCCACGCCGACGGCCGAGCCGCCCACCACGGCCTCCCCGTCGCCCACGCCCACCCCCACCGTCAGCGTCAAGTCCGTCTCGTTCAGCGGCTTCCGGCAGACGGGCAACGCGACGGCGGCCGCGACCGCCACCGTCACCACCGACGGAACCGGACCGGTCACCATCACGGTCGCCTGGTTCACCGGTGAGGTCAGTGGCCGGCCCGGCACCCAGGACGGGACGGCGGAGACCTACCGGCGCAGCGGCGCGACCCAGTACACCATCGCCCTCGACCACACGTTCCAGGGCACGGGCTGCTACTGGGGCGTCCGGGCCGACACCCAGCCGGCCTCCGCCGACGGCGGCGCCTGGCAACAGCTCCTCACCCGGCGGTGCTCGATCGGATGAACCAGAACCAGAGCGCCTCGGGCGCCTCCTCCCCCGACGACGACTACAGCGCGACCGTGCTGGCCAGCCACTGGATCCAGCGGCCGGACTCCTCCGACACGCTCGCCCTCACCGAGGGTTCGGCGACACTCGCGCTGTCGGGCGCCGGGGCCGGTGCCGGGGGCGGCACCACGGCCGAGGGCGTCGCACCCGACCGGGTCGAGGGCACCCTGCTGCGCTTCGGTCCCGGCGTGAACGCCGACACCGTGCGCCGGATCGGCGCCGCTCCTCCGGTCGCTCCGGCCCGCCGCCGGACCTGGCGCCGTCACGCGCTCCCCGCCTTGGTGCTGCTGGCCGTCGTGGCCCTTCTCCTGTGGCACCGCTCCGCGCCGTCCCTCGGCGTGGAGGACGTCACGGTCTCCACCGCGTCCCCCTCCCCGGAATGCGACGAGACCGCCGACATCACGGGCACGGTCACCACCAACGGCAGGCCCGGCGAGCTCACGTACCGCTGGGTCCGCAGCGACGGCACCTCCTCGAAGGTCCTGCACGAGGACCTGACGAGCAATCAGAAACAGTCGAGGCTCCATCTGCTGTGGACGTTCCAGGGCGACGGCCGCTACGAGGCACGCGCCGAGCTGCACCTGCTCTCACCCGTGCGCCGCACCGTCTCGACGGAGCTCACGTACAGCTGCCCATGACACGGCCGCCGAGCCGCCGGGCGCCCTGTGGTCTCACACGCCCGACGGCGTGCAGGCGCTCAGGCCGGTGACGTAGTTGAGCTGGGGGCCGTAGCCGGCGAAGGTGGCGATCGCCCCGGCGAGCAGGGTGCGGCAGGGGGCGCCCTGACCGTCGGTGTACCGGACGGTGACGTCCACGGTGGTGTCGCAGTCGTTGACGACGGTCGTGTAGCGCCAGTCGCTGTAGTAGTGGACGCAGTCCGGGACGGGAGTCGCGTCGACGACATCGCCGACGGGGGCACCCCGGCCGGCGTCCCGCGCGGCGGCGGGCGCTCCGGCCGCGCCCAACAGGCCCAGGACCGCGACGGACAGCCCCAGAGCCGTCCTGAGCGCGTGCGGACGTACGGAGCGGCTGGTGGTGAACATGGCGGCGTCCTTCATGTCGGCGGAAGCGGCGGCCGTGGAGCCGCGGCGCGGTGCCACCCTGCAACGCTTGCAAGAATTGCGCAAAGTCATGCAACGCCTTTCAGTCGATGATGAAGCCTCAACCGAACCGGCGCCGTTCACCGAAATGTCCCCGCCCAGGTCTTGCGCCCGCCTTCGACACGGCATGCCACGTCCGTCACCGCCCCGCCGCGGACGGCCGTGCGGGCATGGTCAGCCGCGAGATCTGCCCTGGTCCCGCCGGCCCTGCCGGGGCTGGGTGCGGCCACGGCCGCCGGCGCGGCGACGTGACGGTGCCGGGGGCGCGTCCGCGCTGTTGAAACCGGGCCCGCTCGGGGCGCTGAATCCACCGGGAACCGCGGGAGCGGCCGCGGGGGCACCGGTGGCGGCCGTCGGCGCGGAGGGCGCGGACGGCGTACGGGTGCGGGGCACCGCGCGGCCCACGACGCGGGTGTGCGTCATCAACGGGGCGCAGGCGGCGCAGACTTCCTTCAGGGTCCACACCTGGGCAATGGCCGGATCGTGGCGCAGCACCAGCAGCACGCTGCCCATGCAGTGCACCGGACTGCCCTCGTGGGAGGCGCACTGCGTCTGCCGGCAGGCACAGGCGGCGTCCGCGTGCACGGTGGCCGCGCGGGCGTGCGCCCCGACATGGGCTTCGGCGAAGCGGCGCAGCGCGGCAAGGTCGCGGGACCGCGGCGGCATGGCGCAGGGAGAGGAGCACGTGACCGACGCGGTGCGGTCGCTGTGGCCGGAGATGCGGACGGTCCACGTGCGTCCGGGACGCCGCGCGGCAGGGGATTCTGAGTGTGGGAGGTCCAAGACCGGCAGTCCTTCGGCAGTGGGGTGTTCGCGCTGATGCGCATGGAGTTTCTTTACCCGCGCGGGCCGGTCCGTCATTCACCGGTGGGCCGCGAGCGTCCTCGAATCTGCGAGCGATGGCGTGCGCGGGCCCGGACTGCTGTCGCGCGGGGTTGCGATCTTCCCACAGCGGCACGTCGGACGAGTCCGACCCGCCTGGGGCCCTGAGGATAACCCCGCTCTGACGTGCGGACCCTTCGGGGTGGGCAAAGATTTGTTCCCGCGGTGCCCGTCCGCCGGGCGGCGTCAGGAGCGGCCGCCCCTGACGCGCTCCCAGAAGGAGCGGGTGGCGCCGAATCCGGTCTCGTGGACCCAGACATGGGTGCACGACGGGCACTGCAGATGCAGCAGGCTCCCGGTGGTGGAGAGCAGGTAGCGCCAGTGGTCGGAGCACGACCGGCGCTGCTCGCAGGAGGCGCATCCGTGACTGTCGGCGCAGTTCGGGCACCTCACCCAGGCGCGCCGCCCGACGTCCGCCTGGGGGTCAAGCGGCAGCACGGCCGTCTCCGCGGCGGGGCAGCACTCCGGCCGCGACGAGGTCGTCGTACACGCGCCGCTGTCCGTCGTCGAGGCCGGAGTACAGGAGCGCGTACGCCGCCTCCTCCTGGCGCATCACCTCCATCGGGTCCCAGTCGGGACCGAGGACGGCCAGGACCTGGGCCTGCCGCAGGACCTCCTGGGCGGTGAGGTCGACGGTGAACTCGACCAGTCCGGGGGCGTCCGGCCGGCCGGCACCCGTCGGGAGCGGCGCTCCGGCCTCGCCGGGGCCGTGCGGGAGCGGGGGATTTTGTGGGGCCATGGGAGAGAACTTAGGTATGCCTTTCTTGTCGGGACAAGAGGAGGTGGGCGAAGTCACAGCAGGTCGGGGCCGTGACGGCCGCCCCCGCGCCGGACCGGCGGCCCCGTCCGCGGGGGCCGCCCAGAACACCCACGACCGAGGGGCGCTCACGCGTCCCCCACATCTCCACCATCCGTTGATCACATCATCGGTATGCTCCTGGAGCTCCATCCGCACCACCGAGGGGGGATTCCTCATGCGTATCCGTCATGCCCTGGCCGTCGCCGCCGCCGCGGCCGGCACGCTCGCCGTCGTCGCCACGGCCCCGGCCCAGGCCGCGGAGTACTCGTCCGCGCTGAAGATCAAGGGCGTCCAGTACGACGCGCCCGGCCGGGACTCCAACAGCTGCTCCAGCGGCAACTCCAAGGCCGAGTACCTGGTGATCAAGAACTACTCGTCGAGCACGACCGTCAACCTGAAGGGTTACGTCGTCAAGGACGCCACGGGCAACAAGTTCACCTTCCCGGCGAACCACTACCTGGAGCCCGGGGACTACATCAAGCTCCGCGGCGGCCACGGCACCGCCTCGGACGCCGGCAACGTCGTCTACCGCCAGAACTGCAACTTCATCTGGAACAACGACAAGGACACCATCTACCTGTACAAGTCGTCCGGTGCCCGCGCCGACGTCCACTCGTACACCAAGTCGGCCGACGACCGTGACGGCAACGGCTACATCTCGTACCACGGCTGAGCGGAGCGCCTGCGTCCGGCCGCCGGGCTCCGTCCACCCGGAAACGACCGCCCCGGGCGGAGCGATCACCTGATCGCTCCGCCCGGGGCGGATCCGGTTCCGTGCCGGGACACGTCTGTCCGGGACGATCCGGGGCAGACGGCGATGGACCCGGGAGGAAGCGCGTCCCGGGCGGAATCCGGACGCACCGCGCTGCCCCTGGGAGCCCTCCATGCCGACCGCCGTACCGGACGGAGCCGCCGGAATGTCCGGCAGCCGAACCGAAGTCACGGGCTCCGCCCGCTCGTTCGCACTGCCCCGGGGCACCGGCCGGACCGCCGCTCGTATCGCCGCGCTGACCGCGTGCCAGGCGGCGTCGATGGTGGGGCTCGGTCTCCTGATCACCGGTCCCGCCCGCGGGCTGTGGCCGCTGACGGCCGAGGACACCGTGAACGAGCGCCTCGAACAGGCCCGGACCGGCACCCTCACCGCGCTGTCGTCCATCGCCTCGGAGGCCGGCAACACCCTCACGGTCATCACCGTCACGCTCCTGGCCTGCCTGGGCCTGCTCCTGGTACCCCGTCTCCCGATGTGGCGTCAGGCGGTCTTCCTCGCCGTCGCCGTGTCGCTCCAGTCGCTGGTCTTCCTGGCGATCACCGAGTCGGTGGACCGGCACCGGCCGGACGTGGACCGCCTCGACGCGTCACCGCCCACGTCGAGCTACACCTCCGGACACACCGGGGCGGCCACCGCGGTCTACGCGGGTCTGGCGGTTCTCGCGCTGTCCCGGATCCGCGGGCCGTGGCGCAAGGTCGTGGCCGGGCTGCTGCTGCTCCTGCCGCTGCTCGTGGCGGCCGCCCGGCTCTACCGGGGCATGCACCACCCCACGGACGTCCTGGGCGGCCTCGTCAACGGCGCGCTGTCCCTGCTGATCGTGGGGCGCGCCCTGCTGGTCGACCGGTCCGTGGCTGCCGCGCCGTCCACGGACGGCACACCCGCGGGCCGGACCGCCGACGAGCGTCCGCCCGGCACGACCGCCGTGATCCTCAACCCCACGGTGACCGACGAGTCCGAGCGCCACGAGCTGCGGAGGATCCTCGAACGGCACGGCCACCGCGAACCCGTGTTCCTGGAGACCACCGCGGACGACCCCGGGGCCGGACAGGCGGCCCGCGCGGTCCGCGAGGGCGCGACACTCGTCGTGGTCTGCGGTGGGGACGGAACGGTCCGCACGGTCGCCGACGCCCTGGCCGGGAGCGGGGTCCCGCTGGCCGTGGTCCCCTGCGGCACCGGCAATCTCCTGGCCCGCAACCTCGGTCTGCCGCTCTCCCCCGTCGCCGCGCTCGAAGCCGCGCTGGGCGGCAGTCCGCACCGGCTCGACCTCGCGGCCATCGAGGGCGACGGCCTGAAGGCCACCCGGTTCACCGCGATGGCCGGGGCCGGTCTCGATGCCGCGATGATGGAGCACACCGATCCTCGCGCCAAGGCCGCCCTCGGCTGGCCGGCCTACGCGCTGGCCGGGATCGGGACCCTGCGCACGCCCCGCATGCGGGTGACGATCCGGCTGGACGGATCCCCCGCCTTGCGCCGCACGGCCCGTATGGTGCTCGTCGCCAACGTCGCGGCCGTGCAGGGCGGAGTCACCCTGCTGCCCGCCGCCCGCCCCGACGACGGGCTGCTCGACCTCCTGGTCCTCGACCCGCGCGGACCGGGCGGCTGGCTGCGGGCGGTGCGGACGCTGCTGCGCGGACGCGCCACGCCGCCACGGCCGTCCACCGTGCGCACCCTCGCGGCGGAGGGCGGGGACCACGACGAGGTCCCCGTGGAGTTCTTCACCTTCCGGCGCGCCGAACTCGTCTTCGACACGCCTCAGTCCCGGGAACTCGACGGGGACCCGGTGGGCCCCGGCCGACGCCTCACCGCCGAGGTCGAACCCGGCGCGCTGACCGTCATGCTGCCCTCCCGGGAGAAGTGAATGGGTACCGCGACGAGGGTCCCGGAGACCCATGCCATGTCCGGCGACGAACTCTCCGCCGACGAAGCCCTCGCGTCCCTGCGCCGGTACGGCGGCTGGCCCCTGTTGCGCGACGCGTTCATCCGGTTCCGTTACGCCGACGGGTTCAGTCATTCCCGTGCGCTCGCCCTGCAGACGGTCCTGGCCCTGGTCCCGCTCGCCATCGCGTTCGTGGGCCTGTCCTCGGCCCTGCACACCGAGGACGTCGGCCGGGTCGCCGAACTGACGATCCGCCGGCTCAGCGCGGGGCCGAGCGCCGAGGTCGTCGACGACGCGCTGCGCCGCAGCCGGCGCACGGCCGGCGACGGGGCCCAGGTCGCCCTGTGGTTCGGGCTGGCCTTCTCCCTGGTCAACGTGACCACCGCGATGTGCCAGATCGAGCGCGGCGCCAACCGGATCTACGGGAACGAGCGCGACCGCGTCTTCCACCGGAAGTACCTGCGCGGTCTGGTCATGTCCCTGAGCGCGGGAATCCCGCTCGGCCTCGGTTTCGTCCTGATGGTGGCCGGCGACGACCTGGCGTCCGCGGTCGTGACCGTCTACCACCTCGACGGAGGGGCCAAGACCGCCTGGGACGTGCTGCGTTGGCCCTTCGGACTGCTCCTCGCCCTCATCTCGGCCAGCGCGATCTTCCGTCGTTCGCCCCGTCGTCGCCAGCCCGGCTACACCTGGCTGGCCTTCGGCGCCGCCGTGTACCTGGTGCTCTGGACCGCGCTGACCTGGCTGCTGAGCTTCTACCTCGAGTTCAGCGGTTCCTTCGACACGGTCTACGGTCCCCTCAGCGCCTTCATGTCGCTGCTGCTCTGGGCCTATCTGACCTCGATCGCCCTGTTCCTCGGACTGTCCTTCGCCGCGCAGCTGGAGGCCTCGCGCGCGCGGCGCCCCGGTCCGGTCCAACCCGATCCGGGGGTCTGAGATGGCGACGCGCTCCATGGTCCGGAACCTGCGGGACCGCCGCCGGGAGGCGGACCGGCGGTTCGGCGCCCGGCTGCTCGGCGCGGCCGCGGCGGCCGCGGTCACCGCGGTCCCGTTCGGCCTGCTCCTCGTCCTGGTCGAGGGACAGTGGCGGCCCTTGCGCCGACTGGACGCGGGCGCCGCCCGTCGGCTGCACGTCGTCGCCCTCGACCATCCCGCCTGGACGAGTATGCTGCGCTTCCTCTCCGACCGGGTCTGGGATCCGGTCACCTTGCGTACGGCTGTCGCGCTGCTGACCGTCTGGCTGGTGTACCGCCGGGCCTGGCGTCTGGCCGCGTGGGCCGCGGTGACGGCCGTGGCCGGCGGGTTCATCGGGCTCCTGGTGAAGACGGTCGTCGAGCGGGCACGTCCGTCGCTGGAGGATCCGGTGGCGCGGGCCCCGGGCTTCTCCTTCCCGTCGGGCCACGCGATGACCGCGACGACCTCGTTCGCCGTCCTGCTGCTGGTCCTGCTGCCCATGGTGCCGCGTCCCTGGCGCGCGCCGTGCTGGGGCGCCGCGGTCCTCTCCGTCGTCGGCGTCGGCTTCACCCGTGTCGCCCTGGGCGTCCACTGGTTCAGTGACGTGCTGGGCGGCTGGCTGCTCGGGCTGACCGTCGTCGCCTTCACGGCTTGGGCGTTCGAGGCCTGGCGGGCCGACACCGGAAGGCCCCGGGCCCCGGTCGCCGAAGGCCTGGAACCCGAACTCACCGAGGAACGGCCCGAGGCCGGGGCCTCCGACGGAGCAGAGGAACGGGCCGTCACCTGACGGTCCGTTCGGCTCGTCGTCCCGCGCCCGGGGACGGCCCGGGGACGGCCCGGGGACGGCCCGACGGGGCCGGGCGCGTGGACGAGGCGGAGGCCGCCACCAGGACGGGGCCCGCGGGCTCCGTCCTCAGCCCGGACGATGGCTGAGGATGTCTCCGGGCTGGCACTCCAGCACCTCGCAGAGCCGCGTCAGCGTCGTGAACCGTACGGCTCTCGCCCTGCCGTTCTTCAGGATCGACAGGTTCACATGGGTGACACCGACCCGGTCGGCGAGCTCCGTCAGGGTCATCCCGCGTTCTTCGAGCAGACGGTCGAGATGGACCTCGATCGCGTGCTCCTCCTTGTCCTCGGGCATCAGACCGTTCCGTCGAGGTCTTCCCGCATGGTGACGCCGACGCGCATGATCCGTGCGAAGGAGAGGACGCCGAGGCCGGTGAGTATCGCCATGTAAGGAGCGTCCCACGAAATCAGCCCGGAGAGGGTACTGACGTCACCGCCCCTGCTCAGAGAGCCGAGCAGTGCCTTCTCGCTCACGGACCGCCCGATCGCGGCGAGCACGCTGCCGGCCAGCAGCCACCAGCCCACCCTGCGCAGCCGCTCCGCCGTCCGCGCGGTGTAGAGGCCGTCGCCCTCGGCACCCCGGATCAGCAGGAGAACGAGCAGGAGCGCCCCGACGGTGAAGACGAAAGCGGGAACCTCGGTCGCGGTGTTGAGCAGGCTCTGCGCCGTGCTGGGGTCGTCGGTGCAGTATCTCGGGCTGGCGTCCAGACCCATCACGGCTCCCGGTGCCGCCCTGAACCCCATGTACGGCTCCGCGTCGGTGCCCACCGTCTCGGCCGTGTCCGTGACACAGATGGACTTGTCGCCGACGCCGAGGACGTGCACTCCGTCCAGGAACATCGAACCGAACACGCCCAGGACCGTCATCAGCGCGAACAGCGTCACGAGGACCGTGACCGCGCTCGACATCGGCTCCAGTGGATTGCGTACCCTCGCCATGACTCCCCCGCATCGATTATCGATGTTATCGAAAAACGATACATAGCGCGACGGTGCCCCGCAAGACAGTTCGAGGGACGGCTCCGGAAGGAAGGGCCGCGTCGCGGGGTTCCCCCCGGTCGGCCTACGGGCTCATGATGTTCAGCGGCCACGGACGGCTACAGAATGACTCGACAGCGATCCGAGGAGCCCTCATGATCTTCATCACCGTCAAGTTCAACGTCCGCCCCGAGTACGCGGAGAAGTGGCCGGAGATCACCGCCGAGTTCACGGCCGCCACCCGCGCCGAACCCGGCTGCCTGTGGTTCGACTGGTCCCGGAGCCTCGACGACCCGACGGAGTACGTCCTGGTCGAGGCCTTCCGGGACGACGAGGCCGGGGCGGCCCACGTGCAGTCCGCGCACTTCAAGGCCGCTCAGCAGCTCATGCCCGACCACCTGACCTCGACACCGCGCATCGTGAACGTGAAGATCCCCCAGGACGACTGGTCCCTCCTGGGCGAGATGGCCGTCGAGGAACAGCCCTAGGAGCGCTCCGGCCCGGCCCCGTGACGGAACGGGACCGGGCCGGACGCGGGAACGGAGTCCCTGGATCACGCCCCGCAAGAGGGCGTCGGCGGGTCAGCCGACGAACTCCTCGACCGGGCGGGCGAAATCGGTTCCGAGCTGCGCCATCGCATTGCCGAACTCCTTCTCGCCGACCGCCTCGCGCAGCGTCACGAGCACGGCCCGGACACCGCTGTCGGCCTCCTCCTTCTTGAGCACGTTGCGTTCGGCGACACGCCGTACGGCCTCGTCGTAGCCGAAGACCTCGATGGCCGAGGTGGCACCCCGCCGGACGGACTCGGCCAGCCCCTCGGGGAGCTTCAGCGCCAGTGCCCGGTCCTCGCCCCCGCTCAGCCGATGGGCGAGCGTCTCCAGCGTGGCCCGGGTCAGATCGGCCGACTCCTGTCGTGACAGGCCCGTACGCTCCGACACCGCCCGGACGAATTCCCTCTCCTCCACGCGCCGCCTCCTCTTCTGAATCGTCGGTCCGACGGCTCGGCGGTCCGAGGGCCCGGCGCCCGAGATCCTGGCGGTCCCGCGGTCACACGGCCCTCGATCCACACTGACACGCGGCCGCCGGGCCCGCGCGGCCAGACCGTGGGCCCCTCCGTGCCCGCGGCCGTTCAGCCGTCCGCGGGCACCCCGGAACCGGCCGGCCGGCCCGCGCGGACCGCGTCCTCGACCCGGTCGAGCTGGGCGGCGAGGATCTCCTCGAACGCGGCGCGGCGGTCCACCACGAGGGGGCGGATGTCACGGGCGAAGTGGGCCAGGGCCGGGAAGCGTTCGGGGTCGGCGCCCAGCACCGCCACCCGGAACAGCTCCATGCCCTGTTCGCGCTCTTCCGGGGTGACCGTGCCGACCCCGGCCTCGGAAGCGATCAGCGCGGAGACGAGGACCGCGATCCGGTGGTAGCGCGCCGGGATCTCCTCGTCGGGCAGCCCCGAGGCGCGCAGCGCCTGCAGCGCCTCTTCCATGACCAGCCGGGAACCGGCGCCGCTCGAGACGTAGCGTCCCCAGACCGCCGCGAGCTGGGGCTGCCGGCCGAAGGCGTCCCTCACCCGCAGGGCCAGGGCCATGATCCGCTGTCTCCAGTCGCCCTCGGCGCGGTAGCCGTCCATGGCGGTCAGGAGGATCCGGTCGGCGACCGCGCGCAGCAGTTCGGTCTTGCTGCGGAAGTGCCGGTAGAGGCTGGAGGAGTCGGTCCCGAGGGCCACGGCCAGCTTGCGCACGCTGAACGAGTCCGGGTCGCTCGTGCGCAGCAGCTCCGCCGCCACGTCCAGGATCTCTTCGGTCGACCAACGCCTTCGGCCCGTCATCCCACTCCTCTCGCCGAACTTCAGCCTAGCCGATGCGCCCGGCATTGCACTCAATATTGCACTTGGCGTTGCACGCACCGCGTGCATAATGAGGACAAGGGCCCGCCGGAAACCTCCGGGGGGCGGGCCGACAGGCCGCTCGTGCCCTGTCGTCCGGGGCCGGGCGACCGGGGCGGAGTCCCCCCGGGACGCGCGAAAGGACGCACGACGTGAAGAACGCACTGGATCCCGCGGCGCTGGAAGCCGCCCTCGAGAACGTCCACCGCGCCGGGGTGCCCGGCCTGTTCGCCGAAGTGCGGGACGGCGACGAGGTCTGGCGCGGCGCCGCCGGGGTCGCCGACGTCACCACCGGCCGCCCCGTCACCGTCGGCATGCGGCACCGGGTCGGCAGCGTCACCAAGACCTTCACCGCCGCCGCGGTGCTCCAGCAGGTCGAGGAGGGCCGGATCGGGCTCGACACACCGGTCGGCCGGTACCTCCCGGCGCTGGTCCCCGGAGAACGCGGCGACGCGATCACGGTCCGGATGCTGCTCAACCACACCAGCGGCCTCGCCGAGTACCTGCCGTACGCCTATCCCTCGCTCAAGCCGTACCCCGCCCTCGCGGACACCGGACCCGAGAGCCTGGACGAGCACCGGTTCACACGGTTCGACCCCCTCGAACTGATCGCGACGGGGGTAACCGCCCCCGCGTTCGGCGCCCCGGGCGGCACCCCCGGGGTGTACTCCAACACCAACTACCTGCTCCTCGCGCAGCTCCTGGAGCGGGTGACCGGCACGACGGCCGAGCGGTGCATCACCGAGAACGTCGTCGAGCGCGCCGGCCTCCGGGACACCGGATTCCCCGAAGGGCCGTACGTCGACGGGCCGCACTCGCGGCTCTACGAGATGTGGTTCGGCATGATCGATCCGCCGCGCGACTACAGCGTGTTCGACATGTCATGGGTGGGACCGTCGGCCTCGCTGATATCGACCGTCTCGGACCTCAACCGTTTCTACCGCCTGCTGCTGGCCGGGGAGATCGTCGGACCGTCGTCGCTGGCGGAGATGCGGAGCACGGTCCCGGTCGTCTCCCAGGAGCTCAGGACCGTCGACTACGGCCTGGGCCTGCACCCGATGGAGGGTCCCGGGCAGGGCGCCTTCTGGGGCCACGGCGGCACGGTCTGGGGCGGCGGGACACTGGCCATGACCCGCGCGGACGGCGGGAGGCAGCTGGCGGTCGCGGTGAACGCGCAGCGGTGGAACAGGCTCGACTCCTCCGGGATGCCGGAGCCCCATCCCGTCGACGGGGCGCTCGCGGCGCTGTACCGGGTGGCGATGTACGGCTGAAGGCGCCGTGGCGCGGGGCCACGGCGCCTCCGGCGCGGTCTCAGCCGGACAGTGCCGCCGAGACCACCGCCTTCGCCTCGTCCTGCACCTGTCGCAGGTGGCCGGTTCCGAGGAACGACTCCGCGTAGATCTTGTACACGTCCTCGGTGCCCGACGGGCGGGCCGCGAACCAGGCGTTCTCGGTGGTCACCTTGATGCCGCCGATGGGCGCGCCGTTGCCGGGCGCCTCGGTGAGCACCGCGGTGACCGTCTCCCCGGCGAGCGTGTCGGTGGTGATCTGCGCGGGCGAGAGCTTGGCCAGCAGGGCCTTCTCCTCGCGCGTCGCCGGGGCGTCGATGCGCTCGTAGGCGGGCTCCCCGAAGCGTGAGGTGAGCCCGGCGTAGTGCTCGGAGGGCGTCTTGCCGGTCACGCCCGTGATCTCGGAGGCGAGCAGGGCCAGGATGATGCCGTCCTTGTCGGTGGTCCAGACCGAGCCGTCGCGGCGCAGGAAGGAGGCGCCCGCCGACTCCTCGCCGCCGAACCCGAGGGAGCCGTCGACCAGCCCGTCCACGAACCACTTGAATCCGACGGGCACCTCGACCAGCCGGCGGCCGAGGTCGGCGGCGACCCGGTCGATCATTCCGGACGACACCAGTGTCTTGCCGATCCCCGTGCCGGCGGGCCACTGCTCCCGGTGGGTGTAGAGGTAGGCGATGGCGGCGGCGAGATAGTGGTTGGGGTTCATGAGTCCGCCGTCGGGGGTGACGATCCCGTGGCGGTCGGCGTCGGCGTCGTTGCCCGTGGAGATCTGGAAGCGGTCGCGCCGCTCGATGAGCGAGGCCATCGCGTAGGGCGAGGAGCAGTCCATCCGGATCTTGCCGTCCCAGTCCAGCGTCATGAACCGCCAGGTGGGGTCGGTGAGCGGGTTGACCACGGTCAGGTCCAGCGCGTGCTGTTCGGCGATGCGTCCCCAGTAGGCGACCGAGGCCCCGCCCAGCGGGTCGGCGCCGATGCGGACCCCGGCCGCGCGGATCGCGTCCAGGTCCAGCACCTGCGGCAGATCGGCCACGTAGGTGCCGAGGAAGTCGTACCGGCCGGTGCCGGGTGCGGCGAGGGCCCTCGCGTACGGGACGCGCCGTACGTCCTTGAGTCCGTCCCTGATGAGTTCGTTGGCCCGGTCCTGGATCCAGGAGGTCGCCTCGGAGCCGGCCGGGCCGCCGTTCGGCGGGTTGTACTTGAAGCCTCCGTCGGCCGGCGGGTTGTGGGAGGGGGTGACCACCACACCGTCGGCGAGGCCCGCGGACCGGCCGCGGTTGTACGTGAGGATGGCGTGCGACACCGCCGGAGTGGGCGTGTAGCCGTCCGCGGCGTCCAGGAGCACCGTCACGCCGTTGGCCGCGAACACCTCCAGGGCGGTGACCTTCGCGGGTTCCGAGAGCGCGTGGCTGTCGGCGCCCAGGAAGAGCGGGCCGTCGATGCCCTGGCCCTCGCGGTACTCGCAGATGGCCTGGCTCGTCGCGGCGATGTGGTCCTCGTTGAACGCGGTCGCCAGGGACGAACCGCGGTGCCCGGACGTGCCGAAGGCGACACGCTGGCCGGGTTCGGCCGGGTCGGGGTGGAGCGCGTAGTAGGCGGTGACCAACCGGGCCACGTCGACGAGGTCCTCGGGGCCGGCCGGCCGGCCCGCTCTCTCGTGCTGCATGTGCCCGTACCTCCACGTCGGTGGTTCATCGCTGGTGGTCCCATCTTTCCCCACCGGACCGCGCAGCGGCACAGTGCCTTCGGGCACCGGCGGGGGACCACGGCGTCAGCCCCGGCCTCCTCCCTCCTCGGGCGGCGGTCTGGGCGTGGGGTTCCCGGCGGTCAGGTGCTCGAGGACCTCCACCAGTTCCTGGCAGGCCAGCTCCACCGAGCGCCGGGTGTTGCGCTGTTCGGTGATCACGGCGGACAGGAGGAGGGCCGTCAGGGCCATGGTCCCGTTGAAGGCCTGCAGTTTGATCATGACCTCGGTGTGGCTCAGCCGGTGGAACGGACCGACGTCCTGCGTGGCCGCGACGGTGGCCATGACGGAGGCGAAGAGGGCGCACACCAGGCTGCCCGGGAGTTCGAATCTGAGGGCCGCCCAGATCAGCAGCGGATAGATCAGGAACAGCATGCTGATGGAACTGCGGGTGGCGACCGGCACCATGACGCCGGCCGCGACGAGGAGCACGGCGGCCTCCTTCCACCGTGCCAGGCTTATCGGGGGCCGTACGGTGTACAGCATCAGGATGACCGGGGTGACGATCAGGACGCCCATCGCGTCGCCCACCCACCACGCCAGCCAGACCGGCCAGAAGTCGCCCGGGGCGAGTTTGCCCGTGCCCACCAGCAGGCCGACGTCCGCGCTCGCGCTGATCGTCATGGCGCCCAGGGCCGCCAGGAACACCAGGGCCAGCCCGTCGCGGAACCGGCTGAGATCGGTGCGGAAGCGCACCGCGCGCAGCAGGAGCCAGGCGCACACGGGGGCGACGGTGTTGCCCGCGACGATGCCCGCCGCGGAGAGCTCGAGCGAGGAGAACGAGGAGAGGGACAGGACGACCAGGAGGGCCCCGATCGCGATCCCGGGCCACGCCCACAGCCCGATGAGCAGCAGGGCGGCGACGGCCACACCGGTGGGCGGCCAGATGGGCGTGAACACCGCCCCTTCGACCGTGAGCCGCCGCATGAGTCCCAGCCGTCCTGCTCCGTAGTAGCAGGCGGCGATCACGAGCGTCTGAAGAGCGACGACGGCCGGCCGGCGCATCTTCTGTGCAGCCACCACAGAGTCATCAGACACCGCCGGAGCCCCGTCGGCGAGGCGAGCGTCCCCGCGCCGCGAACGGCGCCGACCGCCTCACCGGAACGGGACGGTGGGCGCGCCGTGGCGGACCACGAGCACGGCCGCGTCGTCCTCGTGTCCCACCCCTTCGGCGCCCTTGATCACCGCCGCGGCCAGCGAACCGGCCGACAGGCCCGCGCCGACGGCGACTCCGGCGAGGCGTACGACCTGGTCGAGCCCGTCGTCCACGTCCATCGCCGGCCCTTCGACGACGCCGTCGGTCAGCAGGACGAAGACTCCGCCGGTGGTGAGCCGGTGCCGGGTCACCGGGTACCGCGTCCCGGCCCCGATGCCGAGCGGTGGCCCGCCCTCGTCCGCGGTGACGCCGGACTTCCCGTCCGCCGTCGCCCAGACGCAGGGTATGTGCCCGGCCCGAGCGCTCTCCAGCACGCCGGTGGCCGGGTCGAGCCGCATGAAGGTGCAGGTGGCGAAGAGGTCGGAGCCGATGGAGAGGATGAGGTCGTTGGTCCGCTCGAGGAGCTCCCCGGGGTCGCCGGTGACGGAGGCGAGGGCCCGCAGGCCGACCCTGACCTGCCCCATGAACGCGGCGGCCTCGATGTTGTGGCCCTGCACGTCGCCTATGGACAGGCCGATGCGCCCGTCGGGCAGTTCGAAGGCGTCGTACCAGTCCCCGCCCACGTTGAGGCCGTGGCAGGCGGGCGCGTACTCGACGGCGACGTCGAATCCCGGGGCGGAGGGCAGGTCTCCCGGAAGCATGCCGCGTTGCAGCGCGATGGCCAGTTCGACCTGCGAGCGCTGGAACTGCGCGCGTTCACGCGCCTGGGCGGTCAGCGATCCGAGCCTGGCGAGCAGCTCGTCGCCGTCAGCCGTCGACGACTTGCGGAACATCGACCACCCCGAAAGAAAAGCCGCAAATTAAATAAATATTGGGAAATCGTCTCTACTGGATGATAACGACCGCGATGGCGGGATCCGACATCGGCGCTTCCCCGCCGGATCCGTCGGACCGCCGGTCCGGGACGCGGCCGCCGGAGGACGTCCTCCGGACCGAGACCGCCCTTGAGCGTGCCCTCGGCGGCTCCGGTGTCGGGCAAGGCCCCGCCGCCTCCTCGGCCGGCAGCCGCGCCCCGCCCCCGAGTCCCCCGGCATCAGACGGTCCGACGCGGCAGCCGGCGGTCCAGCCATCCCGGCAGCCACCAATTGGCCCGCCCCATCAGGAACATGAGGGACGGCACCAGGACGAGGCGGACGACGGTGGCGTCGAGGACGACGCTGATGGCGAGGCCGAGGGCGAGCATCTTCACCACGACGGCCGGAGAGCCGGTGAAGGACAGGAACACGGCCGTCATGATGAGCGCGGCACAGGTGATCACCCGTCCGGTGAGCGAGAGACCGGTGCCGACCGACCGCTCGTTGTCACCGGTCGCGTGCCATTCCTCGGCGATGCGCGAGAGCAGGAAGATCCCGTAGTCCATCGACAGACCGAAGACGATGGCGAACATCATCATCGGGACGTAGGACTCGATCGGCACGGGCTCGCCCAGGCCCAGCGGGCCGTCGCCCCAGCCCCATTGGAAGACGGCGACCAGGGCGCCGTACGACGCGCCCGTCGTGAGCAGGTTGAGGGCGACCGCCTTGAGCGGGATCACCACGCTGCGGAAGACGGCCGTCAGCAGCAGGAAGGCGGCGACCAGCACGATGCCGATGATCAGTGGCAGGCGTTCGGTGACGGTGTCGCGGAACTCGAGCTGGCCCGCGGTGCTGCCGGTCAGGTGCCCCGTCGCACCGGTGCCTTCGAGGACGTCGGGCACGGCGGTACCGGTGAGCGTGGCGAACAGGGCGTCCGTGCCGGCCGATTGGGGGCCGGTGGCGGGGACGACGGTGGTGACGAGGATCCTGCCGTCCGGGCTGGTGCGCGGGGGTGTGACACGGGCGACGCCGTCCGTCCCCGCCAGACCGTCGGCGACCAGGCCCGCGACCCGGTCGGCGGACACGCTCGCGCGGGTGAGGTCGACGACGAGGGTGAAGGGGCCGTTGGCACCCGGCCCGAAGCCGGGACCGTCGGCACCGGCGATCCAGTCGTAGGCGTCGCGGGTGGTGCTGCCCGCCGGGTCCGCGCCGTCGTCGATGTGCCCGAGGCGCATCGAGAACAGCGGTGTCGCGCAGAGGGCGACGACGGCGAGCCCGGCGGTGAGGAACCTCCACGGGTGCCGGGCGACCAGACGCGCGTAGCGGTGCCACCCGTCGTGGTCGCCGGAGCTCTCGGCGACCGGCCTCCGGCGGACACGGAGCACGTCGATCCGGCGGCCCACGAGCCCCATGGCCGCCGGCACCAGGGTGAGCGCCGCGGCCGCCGTCACGACCACCGCGACCGTGGCGGCGAGACCCAGCCGCCCGATCATGGTCAGACCGCAGGCGTACAGGCTGAGCAGGGCCACGGCCACCGTGCCCGCGGCGACCAGAACCGCCCTGCCGCTCACGGCGGTCGTACGGCCGACCGCCGTGAGCGGATCGTCCCCGTCGATCAGGTACTGACGGAACCGCGTGATCAGGAAGAGCGCGTAGTCGATGCCCACGCCGAGCCCGATCATCGTGGCCAGGGTGGGTGCCGAGGTGGCGAAGGTGAGCGTGCCGGCCACGATGCCGACCACGCCGAGGCCGACACCGACCCCGATCAGAGCGGTGACCAGGGGCATCAAAGCGGCGGCGACACTGCCGAAGGCGAGCAGCAGCACGATCAGGGCGGCGCCGACGCCGATGGCCTCGGCGGTGGCGTCGTCGGCGGGGGCGCGCACGATGTCGTGCAGGTCGCCTCCGTAGCCGACGCCGATCCCGGCGTCCCTGGCGGGAGCCGTCGCCGCGTCGAGCCGCCCGGTGTAGCCGTGGCCGAGGGACTTGAGCTTCCGGTCGAAGGACACGGCGGTGTACGCGGTCGCGCCGTCGGTGCTGGTCACCGGTGCGGCGACGGCGGTGACGTGAGGCAGGCCCCTCAGCCGTCCGAGCGTCGACTCCAGGCCCTCCGCGTGGTCGGACACCTTGCCCGAGCCGACGTGGAAGACCACCTTTCCGCCGGGCGCGCCCGCCGCCGGGTCGGACTTCGCCAGCAGGTCGGCGCCGATGCCCGCCTGGCTGCCGGGGAGGGTGACCTCGTCGCCGAAGCTCGCGCCGACCGCGTGCCGGCCCGCGAACGCGGCCGCCAGTACCACCAGCCAGGCGGCGATCACCCATGCGGCGTGCCGCGCGCAGAAGGCGCCCGTGCGGTGCAGGACGGGCGGCCGGGGCGCGACGGGAAGCGGCGCCGGGGACAGCTGGGCAGGGGGAAGGGACACCGCGCCTCCAGGAGAAGTGACAGGGCTGCCACAACTTAACCGGGAAGATGACAGCACCGTCAATTGTCATCTCTGCCATTTTTGCTGACACCCTGTGCTCCGCGCTCCGCGCTCCGCGCCCCGCGGACGCACGGAACGCGGACGGGGTGCCGCCTCCCGGACGGGAGGCGGCACCCCGGGCCTCACGGACGAGCGGCCGGAGCCCGGCGCGGTGGAGTCAGCCCTCGGCCCGCCCCTTCCCCGACGCGCACGCGGACGCCGCGCCCGCCGTCCGCGCCGCCTGCCGCGCACCGGCGGGCGCCACGGTGAAGTCCAGGACGAGACCGGCGCTTTCGGCGTGGGCGCCGACGAGCGCGGTACCCCGGGGCAGCTCCCGGATCCGGATGGCGCGCGGCTCGAGCCTGGCCGCGAGCCCCCCGGCGCCCGGCAGCGCGGAGAGCCGCGACACCGGGACCTCGCGGCCGAGGACCAGGACGCTCACGGGGGTGATGGTGAGGCTGTGGGACGTGGTGGACAGGGTGGTGGCCACCGTGACGGGCAGACCTGTCGCGCCCGCCGAGCCCGTGAGGGTGAGACGGGTGCCGTCCGTGCCCGTCCTCAGCCCGTCGGCGCCGGCGCCGCCCCGCACACCGGCGCTCCGGTCCAGCGCGTCGTAGGCGACGGTGGCGGTGGCGGTCCCGCCCGAGGTGGCGCCGCCGGTCGACACGTCGCGCAGGTGCGCGTCGACGTCCATCTCGGTGCCTTCGCGGCGCACGCCCTCGGCACTGACGTGGACGGCCCCGACCGTGCCGGTGAGCGCCCTGAGTCCGGCCAGGGTGTCGTCGAGGTCGACCCGCACCCCCTTGGTCGCGCCGAGACGGCACGCGGCGGTCTCCGCGACCCGGCCCCGTACCTCGTGCTCCATGACGAGGTCGGTGGCCACGGCCGCCGCGACCACCGCGGTCAGGGATATGGCGGTGACGGCGTAACGACGGCGACGGTTCACGAGGGGGTGGCTCCGATCGTGGTCAGGAAGGTGAACGCCTGCGGGAGCAGGCGGTCGGGCTCCACCGGCACTCCGGCCGTGCGGCGGTCGCGCAGGGTCCGCAGGACGCCGCGCGCGGCTCCCAGCGCGCAGTTGGCGATCACGGCGGCCCGCAGGTCGGCGTCCGGCTCCGCCTCCGGAAGGCGTTCCAGGACGAGCGCGGTCAGACGTGCCTCGAACTGCTGGAACTGCCGGGACAGGCCCTCGCGCGCCTGTTCGCGGATCTCGCCGAGCGGATGGGCGAGCGCGGTCAGGCTGCTGGCGGCGAAGTAGGAGACCGCGTCCGTGATGGCGCCGCAGGCCGCTTCGAGCGGCGTGTCGCTGTCCGGCCGGGCCAGGAAGGCTTCCTCTATACGGGCGAAGAGCTCGATCCCGTCCGGGAGGAGCAGCGCCTCCTTGCCGTCGAAGTAGCGGAAGAAGGTCCGCTCCGACACGTTCGCCTCCGCGGCGATGTCGGCCACCGTCGTCTGCGCGAAACCGTGTTCGGCGAAGAGCCGGCCGGCGGCCTCGCGCAGTCCGCGCCGGGTCTCCTCCTTCTTCCGCTCCCGCAGACCTGGCTTCTCGGTTCTCTCTGGCATGGGGCCACCCTCGCCACCGCGCGCCGGGTCTGTCAATTGTCAGCCCTGCCATTTTGGCGGGCGGGGTCGCCCGAGCGCCGTGGCCGAGGGATACCGCGGTACCGCGCGCCTCCCCCGACCGGGCCGAGGACCCGGCCAGGCCGAGGGCGCCGCCGAGGCGGGCGACGCGGTACGACATTAGGGTCGGCGGTATGACTGACGACAACCTGCGCCGCGTCACCGTCGAGCGGACCGGCACCGGGCACTTCACCGCGACGAACGCGCGCGGCGGGACGATCGCCTTCGGGACGGCCGGGGAGGACGAGTTCACCCCGGTCGAGCTGCTGCTCGCCGCCATCGGGGGCTGCACCGCGGCCGATGTCGACGTCGCGACCGGCCGCCACGCGGAGCCCACGCGGTTCACCCTGACGGTGACCGGCGACAAGATCAGCGACGAGCACGGGAACCGGATGACCGACCTCGCGGTCACCTTCTCCGTGGCGTTCCCGGACGGCGCACCCGGCGACCGCGCCCGTGACATCCTCCCCCGTGCCGTGAAGGCCTCGCACGACCGGCTCTGCACGGTCAGCCGCACGATCGAGGCCGGCACCCCCGTCACCGTGACGGTCGCCGACGCCTGATCGCGCCGGGCCCGGCGCGGCGGTCCCGACGATCGTGCGGCCGGGTGGAATGAAGCCGGATTTCCGGGGCAGACGGCGAACGTCGAAGAGGTGGACGCGGGACGGATCGTATGGGCCAGCCGGTGAGCGAAGCGGAACAGCAGGGACAGCGGGGCGCGCTGATCGAGGCCTCCGTCGCGTACGACGGTGACTCCGCGTGCATCGCCCGGGCGCGGGCGTTCACCCGCGACTTCCTGGCACAGGTGCAGGCGGTCGCCGGACTGCCCGTCTCCGGACGGGTGATGGGCACGGTCCCGCTGGTCGTCAGCGAACTGGTGACCAACGCGGTCAAGTACGCGGGCGGACCGTGCCTGTTGTCCCTGGAGGTGGACGGAGGCTCCGTCAGGGCGACCGTGTGGGATTCCGACCCGACCCTTCCGGTGGCGCGCGCCGCCGACGCGGGCCGTGTCGGCCAGCACGGGCTGGAGATCGTCATGGCCCTGTGCCACGCCTTCGAGGTGCACCGGGAACCCGTCGGCAAACGGATCACCGCCGTGGTGGCACTGGCCGACACGCCGGACACCGATCTGAGCCGCTCCGGCATCTGACGCCCGCCTCCGTCACCGGTGTGACGGCAGACACACGGCGGCGCGTCCGAAGTCCCCTCCGGCCGCCGCCCGGCGCCCTCATGACGCCCCGAAAGGTGTCCGACGAGCCGAAACGAAATTGTGCCGCGTCACCTTGGCCGCTTTGCGGGACAATGATGAGTTCGCGGGTCGCCTTCGACAAGGAAACGGGTGGTTAACAACGTGCGGCAGGCAGGTGTACTAGACGTCGGGTGCCACAGCGCTCTTCTCACCGTGGCGCGGCGCCGCGCCGGGGTCGCCATGGAGGAGGTACTGTCCCGAAAGGTACGGCTCCAGTTGCACGAGACGCTGGACGCCACGGGACGGCTGGACAAGTCGGGTGTACGCAGCGTGCAGCGGGCCGTGGCCGAAACGCTCGCCGAGGACCGGGACTCGCTGCCGGAGGTGTACGCGTTCGCCACGTCGGTGATCCGCGACGCGCCCAATCGCGACGAGGTCCTCGCCCAGGTGGCCAGTGCCACCGGCACCCGGCTGCGGGTGATGTCCGGTGAGGAGGAGGCCCGTCTGGCCTACGTGGCCGCGCGCCACTGGGCGGGCGAGCGGACCGGTTCCCTGCTGGTGCTCGACATCGGCGGCGGGACCGTGGAGGTCGCGTCCGGGACGTCCGGGCAGCCCCGGACGTCCCATTCCCTGCCCCTGGGCGCCCGTACGGTCACCCGCGCCTGGAAGCTCGACGAGGCCGTGTCCTCGAAGCGGCGGCTCGCCGAGGTGCGCGACCATCTGAGCGGCCGCCTGGCCGAGGTGGCCGATCTGCCGCGCGCCGAGCCGGACGGGCGCGTGCTCGCCTGCTCCAAGACCTTCACCCAGCTCGCCCGCTACACCACCGCGGGCCGCGACCGCTCCCGGGCCCCGCAGCGGCTGACCCTCGACGAAGTACGGGCCGCGGTGGGCGTCCTCGCGAAGAACGGGTCCGCGGGGCGCGGCCGGCTGCCCGGCATCTCACGTCACCGGGCCGGACAGTCCCTGGCCGGGGCGCTGGTCGCGGAAGCCCTGATGGAGGCCTGCCGGGCCACGAGCGTGGAGATCTCCCCCTGGTCCACCAGGGAGGGCCTCCTCCTGGAGCGGCTCGGGGCCCTGCGCGGCAAGCGTTCCACCGACCGCTGACACGGACCGGCCGCCGGCCGGTCACGGGGCGCGCGGGGTCCGGGAACAAACCCGGACCACTCGGCGCTGATGTGAACGGCCCGGCGGATGCCGGAGCACGGAATTCCATCAGGTGCGGTGGACCCGTCGGTGGTCCTGCTCGTGGAAAGGCGTGAGAGAGATGACGGCGTCCGGACAGCGGCGGCAACGAGCGGCCGGAGCGGGCGAGTCGCCCCTGGTGACGTCCTGCGGCCGCAGGATCCTCGTGAAGGAACTGAGGCTGCCCACGCCGGGCCGGCCGATCGGCCGCGTGACGCTGGACGTGGGGCCCGACCAGGGTGACGAGCACGGGGTGTGGGCCTCTCTCACCCCCGCCGAGGCGCGTGAACTCGCCCGTCGTCTCCTCGTGCACGCCGCCGGGGTGGAGCCGGCGGGGCCGCCCGACCAGGAGACGCCCCGGGCTCATGGCCTGTCGCTCGACGCGTCTCCCGGCACGGCGTGGACCGTGACGCGCTCCCGCTCGGTGTGAGCGGGCGGCCCGAACGGACGCCGACGGCGGGAGCCCGGCCTTGAACGCCGGATGCGCGAAGGGGCCGGCGCTCCCCCGGACCAGGGGGGAGCGCCGGCACCCATGTGCCTGTCAGCCGGCGCCGTTCAGGATCACGGGAACTGCGTGACCTTCGACGGGACGGTGTCGGTGCCCGAGGTGGGCGCGCCGGTGTTGTTGATGACGTGGGCGTACTGGCCCTTGCCGCCGAGCGAGATCACCAGGATGTCGTGCATCTTGACCCCGGTCTTCACCGGGACCTGGAAGCCGTGCGCCTGGACGATCGACGAGTCCGTGGTGAAGTTGCAGTAGCTTCCCAGGCCCCACGCCTCGTGCGTGGTCACGGAGTCGGCGACCTTGTAGGCCGCGTATCCGACGATGCCGTCATGGGTGACGGCGGCGGCGTTGGGCACGTCGTACGCCTTCTCGTTCTGGAAGAAGATCGTGCGCCCCCTCTCGCCGTTCCACAGCACGTCGTACTTGTTGAAGTGCTCGACGAACAGGCCGGTCGTCAGGACGTCGTCACCGTTGACCACGAGGCCGTAGTCGGCGCGGTTGGTGTCCCAGCCGACTCCCTCACCGTGGTCGGCGCGCCACAGCCAGGTGTGGTCGATCACGACGTCGTCGCTGTTGACCACGACCGAGTTGGTGGCGAGGCCGGGGCCCGCGCCGCCGATGCGCACGAACACGTCCTGCATGGTGGTGGGGTTGGCCGAGTGGTCCGCGGAGGAACCCGAAGGGCCGATCTGCAGCAGGGTGTTGGAGTTGGACCGTCCGGCGTCGATGAGGAATCCGGCGAGCCTGACGCCGTCCACGTCGGCCACGTGCATCGCGTCGATGCCGTTGTCCGGGACGATCGTCGCGAGGCCGAGGCCCAGGACGACGGTGTTGGCCCGGGTCACGTTGATCGTCTGGTCGAGGTGGTAGACGCCCGGGGTGAACAGCAGGTTGAGACCCTGGGCGAGGGCGGCGTTGATGGTCGCCGCGGTCGCGCCGGACTTGACGACGTAGAACTGGTCGAGCGGGATGGACGTACCGGCCGTGTTCGGCCAGGAGACACCGCGCGCGTTGGTGCGCTTGGAGGGCACGAACACCTTGTAGGTGCTGCCGTCCAGGTAGAGGTAGGGCTTCTCGCGCGAGACCGGGGTGTTGTCGAGCGTGGTGTACGGGCCGGAGTCGAAGTTCGTCGCCGGTGCTCCCTGGACGCCCGTGAAGGTCATGTTCCAGACGCCGTTGGTCCAGCCGCCGACGGAGCTGTCACGGGTGTACCACTGCTGCTGGGAGTACGGGCCGACCGTGCCGTCGATCTTGGAGTCGGCGATGTAGCCGCCGGAGGCCCAGCCGTAGCCGTTCGGGGCCAGGTTGAGCCCGCCCTGGACGTGGATGCGGCGGAAGGGGGCCGCCTGGGCGACCGCCCAGCGGTCGGTGCCGTTGGACGGCGTGATCGACAGGTTCTCCGCCGAACGCCAGAAGTTCTGGGTGGCGTTGCCGTTGAACCAGCCCGCGTCCACGGTGATGTCACCGTTGATGTGGACGTCGTCGGGGTTCTGGCCGAGTCCCGACACCGAGGTGTAGAAGCCGACCTGGGCGTTGATGTTGTTGTAGGTGCCGGGCTTCATCAGGAACTGGTAGCGGGCGGAGCCGAACTGGTTCGACTCCTGCTGGGCGAAGACCTGGTCGAACTTGCCCTGCAGGTCGGGCGTCGAGGGGTCCACGACGATGACGTTGGGCCCGAGGTCCCCGCCGCCCTGCACGGGCGGGACACTGGTGCCCGTTCCGGTGTGGACGGCGACCTCCCACAGCGAGTACCCGTACGCGGTTCCCCGGGTCGTCCCGTAGATGCGTACGTAGCGGCCCTTGCCGGAGACGTCGTAGGAGGCGGTGCCCCCGGTGCCGTCCGTGACGGACTTGAGGATCGTCCAGTTCTGGCCGTCCGTGGAGGACTGGATCTGGAAGGCCTTGCCGTACGCCGCCTCCCAGTTGAGGTCGACCCGGCACAGGTCGCTGGACGCGCCCAGGTCGACCTGGACCCACTGCGGGTCGGCGAAGGCGCTCGACCAGCGGGTCGCGGTGTCGCCGTCGAAGGCGGCCGAGGCGGAGCTCGCCGCGTTCTCGGCGGAGGAGGCGGTGGCCGTCTTCCCCTTCGCCGCGTTGGCGGTGTCACAGGTGGTGGGGGTGCCGGTCCCGGCGGTGCCGAACACCTGGAACTCCCAGAGGGAGTAACCGTACGGGGTGGCGCGGTGGACGCCGTACATCCGGACGTAGCGGCCCTGGCCGGAGACGTCGAGGCTGTCGGTGCCGCCGTCGCCGCCGGTCACCGTCTTGATGTCGGTCCAGGTGCTGCCGTCCGGCGACGTCTGGATGCGGTAGTCGCTGCCGTACGCGGCCTCCCAGTTGAGGACGACCTTGGTGATCGTCGCCGAGGCGCCGAGGTCGACCTGGAGCCACTGGGTGTCCGTGGCGGCCGAGGACCACCGGGTGCCGGTGTTGCCGTCGACGGCGTAGGCGGCGGGAGTGCCGCCGTTCTCGTCCGAGGAGGACGTGGCCGTCTTGCCCTGGGACAGCGGGAGGTCGGCCGCTGCGGCCGGTCTCTGCAGGGGCAGGGTGACGAGCGCGGCCAGAGCGGCCAACGCGACACCCAGGGTTCTGAGTTTCATGCCGTGACTCCATGCGGGTGGGGTGACGAGCGGAGTGGACACACTTGTTGAGCAGCTGTGGACACAGCTGCTTGCGAAGGGATGAACGTGAACTGACCGAGCGGCTCTCTTAGTTCACGCTTTGATTTAAGTAATGAACAGTCAGAGTGGCAAGGCCCGTGACACGGGTTTCTTCAACTCGTGTTCACCGAGACCGCTTTGATGGGGCCTTCAAGGGGGTGTGACCTGGTTCGGGGCGTCACAGACGGTCCGGAAGCCGCTCGGATCCGTCAAGGCTTGAAGGCGCGGCGGGACGCGGCCGGACACAAAAGAAGCCGAGTACCCCGGGCGCCTGCCGCCACTACGGCAGGCGCCCGCGGACACTCGGCGGGCGGAGCTCGTCCGTCCGGACCGCGGGGGCGGTCCGGACGGGATCGGGTCAGTCCTGGATCAGGGCGTGATCCTCCACTGCTGGATGTAGCCGACGTCGATCGACGCGAGGTCGCGGACCCGCAGTTTCCAGGTGCCGTCGACCGGCTGGGCGGAGGCGTCCACCGTGAACGTCTGGTCCACGTTGTCGGCCGAGCCCCCGCTGCGGTTCAGCAGGGAGTACACGGTTCCGTCGGGGCCGACCAGATCGACCGTCAGGTCACCGCGGTAGGTGTGGACGATGTTGACGTAGACCTCGGTGGTCGCCGAGGCGTTGCCCGGCCGGCCCGTGATCGTGATGGGCGACTCGACGGCGGGACCCACATCGGGGATGTCGACGCGTGTGCTGTTGGCGTAGACGTACGCGATCCGCCAGTGGAAGGCCGCGGACACTGACGCGCCGGTGCTGTCGGTCACGGTGACCGTCGTGTCGCTGGTCCCCGGCGTGACGGGGGCCCCGGAGATCAGTCCGGTGTCCCCGATGGCGAGGCCCTCGGGCAGCCCGGCGGCCGTGTAGGTCAGGCTCGCTCCGGTGTTGGTGGTGTACGCGTTCACCTGGAGGGACACTTCCTGGCCGACGCCGGAGGTCTGGTCGGCGACCGGGGCGACGTTGACCCCCAGGGCGATGCGGTCACCGACGTTGATGGCCGCCCAGGCGTCGGCGACCGCGAGGTAGGTGGGGCTGTACTGCCCGAAGAGATCGCCGGCGGCCCGCAGCGTGGCGACCCTGGCACCGGCGTAGTTGGTCGAGGACGTCATGTAGGTGGTCAGCGCGCGGTACCAGATCGCGGCGGCGTTCTCGATGCCGACGCCGGTCACCGGCAGACCGTCGTGGGTCGGGCTGTCGTACGACACCCCGTTGACGGTCTTCGCGCCGCTCCCCTCGGAGAGGAGGTAGAAGAAGTGGTTCGCCGGTCCCGAGGAGTAGTGGACGTCGATGCCTCCCAGCGAGGAGTCCCAGTAGTCGCGGGAGGAGCCGTCCTTGGACGGCTTGTCCATGTACCGCAGCGGCGCTCCGGTCCCGCGGATGTCGATCTTCTCGCCGACCAGGTAGTCGGGCACGTCGGCCGCGAGGTTCTCGTGGAACTCCACCGCCGCGGCGAAGATGTCCGAGGTCGCCTCATTGAGGCCGCCCGACTCTCCCGAGTAGGTGAGGCCCGCGGTGGCCGCGGTCACGCCGTGGCTCATCTCGTGGGCGGCGACGTCCAGGGCGGTCAGGGGGTGCGTGTTGCCCGAACCGTCGCCGTAGGTCATGCAGAAGCAGCTGTCCTGCCAGAAGGCGTTGACGTAGTTGTTGCCGTAGTGGGCCCGGCTGTAGGCGGCGACCCCGTCGTTGCGGATCCCGTTGCGGCCGAAGACCTCCTTGTAGTAGTCCCAGGTCGCCGCCGCTCCGTAGGCGACGTCGACGCCGGCGGTCTGCCGGTCGCTCTGGGCGCCGCTGCCCCAGACATCGTTGTCGTCCGTGAACAGGGTTCCGGTGCCGGACGTCCCCTGGTTGAGGTCGTAGGTGCGATGGCCGGCGCGGTCACCGTCGACCAGTTGGTACGACGATCCGGACGGCGTGGTGGAGAGCGGCACCGTACCCACGTACTGGCCCGTTCCCGTGCCGGTCTCGACGCCCTCGTAGCGGGAGGCGATCTTGCCGGAGGACGCGTCGGTGATGACGTGCAGTTCGCTGGGGGTGCCGTCGCGCTGGACGCCGCCGATCACCGACTCCCAGGCCAGGACCGGGCGGGCGCCCGCGGCCCAGACGACGAGCCGGGGCGCTCCCTCGGCACGGGACCGCGTGACGGCCGCCTTCCGGCTCACCGCGAGGGCCTTCGCCGCGGCGGCGCTGGCGGGGATCCCCGGCCTGACGCTCGGCACGGCGACGGCGGTCCGGTGCGCCTCGGACACGGTGCTCCCGCCGTCCTTCAGGTGGACGACCAGATCACCGCCGAGCACCGGCAGTCCCGCGTAGGTGCGCTCGTACCGCGTATGGGTCGTACCGTCCCGGTCCTGCGCGACGTCCTTGACGACGAGCCGCTCGCGGGCGCCGAGGCCGAGCCGCTTCGCGGTGGCGTCCGCCGCCGCTCCGGCGCTCTTGACGAGCGCGGCGCGCCGGGTGGGCGACAGCGGGGCCTGGAGGGCTCCGGACCGGGGCTCGGAGACGATCCGGGCGCCGGCCCCGGCGGGAACCGGGTTCCCGGAGGCGGTGATCCCGGTGACGGCCCGGGTGGGCACGAGGTCCGCGGGGGCGGCGGACGCGGAGTCCGGCCGGACGGCGAGCGCCAGTAAGGAGCTCGCGGCGGTGAGCGCGAGGGCCGCGGCGCGTCTGCGCCGACGGACGGAGGTGTGTTGCCGGTTCAATGCCATCTCCTTCTGCGGGGGGTTGGCCCGGGGGGAGCCCCGGGCGTCCGGGGCCGGCGGGGTGCGGCCGGCCTCGCGGAGGTAGGAGGGCCGGGCGGGCGGGGCAGCACGGAGTGCCGCACGAAGACGCTCGCGGAGTCGGTGGCGCGTGGATCGCGAGGGTGCGGGTGCACCGGCGGGGACCGGGCCTCGTGGGGCCGGGGCCGGGCCGGGCCGAAGGACGCGAAGGCGGCGAGGGGGGCCGGGGGCGGCGGAGAGGGTGGGGGCGTGGAGGGGGTGGGGGTTGTGGAGGGGGTGGCACGGGGGCGCGTGACGCGGAGGAGGGTGGAGAGGGTGTGAACGAAGTGTGAGCTTCCGACAGCAGAGTGACATCATTCCGGCGGCCTTGTCATGAAGACGACAAGACAACGGCTTGAACTGATCAATGCCTACTGCGAGTTCATCCGCCCGTCACACCTTTTCGGCCGCTGTGGGGCGACTGTGGACGTGGCCGACGGCCCGCGCGTCCACGGCACCGGCTTCCCGCGTGCCCGTCTCAGGGCCGACGCGCGTGGGTGTTGTGGTCGTGCGACACCTCGGAAGGGCGGCCCGGCGACCGGGACCCGTGGTCGCGCAGCCAGTCGTGGACGGCGAGGCCGAGGGCGCAGAGGACGGCCACGATCCCGGAGCCGACGGAGATCGCCACGGCGGAGCGGAAGTCGTGCCGGTCCGTGCCGAGCACCACGTAGAACAGTCCGGGCAGCGCTGCCGTACCGACGGCGCCGCCCAGCCGCTGGGCCGTCTGCAGGGCTCCGCCGGCCGCGCCCGCCATCCGCACCGGAACGTCCCGGAGCGTCATCGTGACGTTCGGCGAGATGACGCAGCCGCTGCCCAGCCCGCCGACGAACAGGGCCGGAGCCGCGTACCACACGGCCGGGTCCCCGGGAGCGAGGCGCAGGACCAGCACGGCGCCGCCCAGCCCCAGGGCGACGGCGGAGAGACCCCAGACGGTCAGCAGCCGGCCCAGCCGCTCGACGAGCCGTCCGGCCACCACGGCCGCCGCGGCCGAACCGATGGCGAAGGGCGTCACGGCGAGGCCCGAGCGCAGCGGGGAGTAGCCCTGGCCGTTCTGGAAGTACAGCGCGAACACCAGCCACACCCCGCTGAACCCCACGAAGTACAGGGCCGCGATGGCCGCCCCGGCGGCGTAACCCCGCGTGCTCGTCACCAGACGCGGATCCAGGAGCGGCTGACCGCCGACCGCGGTCAGCCGCCGCTCCCACCACGCGAACACCACGAGGAGGCCCAGCCCCACCGGGAAGAGCCACCACAGCCTTCGCAGACCGCCGGACTCGGCCAGGATCAGCGGAAGCATCAGCGCCAGCACCCCGCAGCCGAGCAGCAGGACGCCCCGCAGGTCGAGCCGCTCCCGGCGGCGCGGAGCGACCTCGGGCAGCAGGCGCAGGCCCAGCAGGAAGGCGACGGCTCCGACCGGCACGTTCACGTAGAAGATCCAGCGCCAGCCCTGGGGGCCGTCGGCGAGCATCAGGATCAAACCGCCGATGACGGGGCCCACCGCGCTGGAGACGCCGACGGTCGCTCCGAAGAGCCCGAACGCCCGCCCCCGCTCGGCTCCCCGGAACATCTGCTGGATGAGGGCGGAGTTCTGCGGTGCCAGGCACCCCGCGGCCATGCCCTGGGCCAGCCGGGCCACGACGAGGAGCGTGATGGTCGGCGCGGCTCCGGCGGCGGCGCTGCACAGGACGAAGGCGGCGAGGGCGAGCAGGAAGATCCGTCGGCGGCCGATCGCGTCGCCCAGTCGTCCCGCCGTCACGAGAACCAGGGCGAAGGTGAGGGCGTACCCGGAGACGACCCACTGGATCGACGGGGCGGAGGCGTGCAGGGCCCGCTGCATGGAGGGCAGCGCGACGGCGACGATGGTGACGTCGAGCAGGCTCATGAACCCCGCCGTCAGGGTGACCCACAGGGCGCGCCAGCGCCGCGGATCGGCTCCCTCGGCCGGCCCCCGCGCACGGTCTCCCCGTCCGTCTGTCCGCGCGTCCGGTTCCACGCCGGGGACTCCTCTCCGCCACCCCACCATCTTCGGCCCGTGGGGACGTGCGGCAACACGGGTCCGGTCTCACGCCGGGCGCATGACCGTGGGGCCCGCTCCCCGGAGCGGGCCCCACGTGGTTCGGACCGGCGGCCGCGCCGGATCCCCGGATCCGGGCCGCCGGCCCTGCCGGATCGGCCGTTCAGCCCTTGAAGACGTCCTTCGTCTTCTCCTTGGCCTGCCGTGCGTCGCCCTTGGCCTTCTCGGCCTGGCCCTCGGCGGTCATCCGCTCGTTGCCGACGGCGCGCCCGGCTGCTTCCTTCGCCTTGCCCTTGGCCTGCTCCATCTTGGCCTTGGCCTTCTGCTCGCCACTCACGATGCCTCACTTTCCTCATCACGATCGGCTTCGAGTGCCAAGGCAACGAGTGACCCGTCCTGTCGGTGCCAAACGTGGAGATCGGGAATCACCCTCCGGCCGTTCAGTTACCCTCCGTGGTCGCGTGCGTTTCCGGCATGCCGGAACGGGTGGGCTGGGTGAGCCTGGAGACATGGGCCGATGACACTCGGATCCGTCCGGAGGGTCGTGCCCATCCCGGGCAGCCAGAGCGAGGACGACGTCATGGGTGATGAGGTCTACCAGCCGGGAGGTCCCGACATACGCGAGGACGAAGGCATCCTCGATCCCGAGGACACCCTCGAGGACCGGGGCGCGGACCCCTTCGACGAAGGGTGGTCGCCACCCGAGCGCCCGCTCGCCGTGGACCATCGGGGCACCACGGCGCGCGAGCAGCACGAGGGGGAGAGCCTGGACGAGAAGCTGGCCGAGGAGCGGGCGGACCCGGCGCTGCGGGAGCCCGACGAGGACGACGGCGCGGACGGTCCGACGGGCGACGGGGACGGGGACGGGTTCCTGGACGACGGGGTCGAGGTGGATCCCGAGGAACGGATCCTGGCCCTCGACGTGGGCGCCCATGAGGACGCCGAGCACGACATGATCGCCGAGGACGTCGGCGTCGACGGCTACGCGGACCCCGAGGGACGGCCGGCCGTCCACCTGCTCCCTGACGACATACCCGAGCGCCTGCTGGACGAGGACCTGCGCCGTCCTCCCGAGGACGAGGTCCGCCGGCTGCGCTCCGAGACGGACTCCGCCGCCTCGGGCCCGTGACGGCGCGGCCCTCGGCGAAGAGGTGACGGGCGGTCAGTCCTCGCCCCTGATGATGTTCCCCTCCGGGGTGTTCCGCTCCTGCCGCGCCGTCTCACCGGCCGTGGCCGGAAGGCAGGTCCGCGGCCCGGTCCGCCCCGGGCGGCGTGCCTTCGCCCATCCCGTCTCCGGCCGCGAGGTGTTCCTGGTACCGACGTCCGCGGTCATGGCCCTTCTCCGTCCTTTCGCTGTCCGGCCCCGGCTCCTTCTGCGTCCGGCCCCGTCGGGTCCGGCCCGTCTCATGATTCCGGGCTGTCGTCATCGGGTCCCCCTCCGTGTCCGGGGGAAACCGGCCGCGCGTCGTCGCGGGAAGGAACCGGCCGTCCGTCCCGGGGCTGCCGACGCGGACGGACAGGCCGGTTTGCGGTGCCGTCCGCGAGGCCACACGGTGAGGAAGAGGCAACCGACCCGCCGTGCGGTGGCACGGCGCGCACGTGGAGGACGGCGACGACGATGTTCCAGGGCAACGCGAAGGTCAAGCAGATCAAGGGAAAGGTGAAGGAGTCCGTCGGAAAGGCGCTGGGCGACACCTCGGTGCAGAGGGCGGGCCGTCGTGAGCAACTGAGCGGCAAGGCCCAGGAGATGACGGAGAAGGCCTCGGCGCGCGTACGCAAGTGGGCCAAGCACTGAACATGACCCTCCAGCATCCCGCCGACCGCGGCGGCGAAGAGCGCGGGAGGTTCGAGCGGCTCGCCGAGGCCGGGTCGAGGTTCACCAGCTCGCCCGTCTTCTTCGCGTTCTGCGTCGGACTGGTCTCGCTGACGGTGGCCGTTCACGTCGCCGGGCTCTCCGGGGAATGGCTCCTTCTCGCCGGCGACGCGATGACCGCCGTGACGCTGCTGCTCCTGGCGCTGCTGAAGAACTCCGAGCTACGGTCCGAGCGGGCGATCCAGCGCAAGCTGGACGCCATCGCCTCGGCACTGCTGGAGGTGCAGGAAGGCGCGCCCGGCAAGGCGCACGAGGACCTCAGGAAGGTGATCCGCATGGAGGACGAGACCTGAGGGCCCTCGCGTCCTGGGCTCACGCACCGCGCGGGCGACGGATCGAGCCACGCGCACGCGCGCACGTCACCGGCGGGACGGATCACGACGGAACGGAACCGCGGCCGGGTGGCGGGGGCCAGTGGCCCGACGGCACCCGGACGCGACGCGCTCGTACGCCGTCCCTCACTCCTCCTCTTCGTCGTACTCCCCGTCCTCCTCGTCGTACTCCCCCGCTTCGTCGTCCTCCGGGCTCTCCTCGTCCTCCTCGTCCTCCTCCGGGTTCTCGTCGTCCTCCTCCGGGAGCTCCTCTTCCTCCCCTTCCTCGTCCTCCGGGGTCCCCTCGTCCTCCGGGGTCTCCTCGTCCTCCTCCGGGTTCTCCTCGTCGTCGTAGTCCTCCGCCCCTTCCTCCCCCTCGTCGGCGGCGGCCGCTTCCTCCTCTTCCAGCGCCTCGTCGTGCGTGCGGACCACGTCGCCGCCGCGGATCTCGCCGCGCCAGCCCTCGGCCTCCTCGTCGGTGAGCGTGACGTAGCGCTGGAAGTTCTTGAAGTCCAGCCGCAGACGGCGGCCTTGGGCACGCCAGAGATTGCCGGTCTTCTCGAAGAAGCCGGAGGGGTAGTACTCGACGACGAGCACGATGCGGGTCAGGGTCGGCGTGATCTCGTGGAAACTGACGCAGCCGCGCGTGCTGCCCTTGGCCCCTTCCGAGCTCCACTCGATCCGCTCGTCCGGGATCTGTTCCCGGACGGTCGCCTTCCAACCCCGGGTGGACGGACCGACCTTCACCTTCCAGTCGCTGCCGCCCTTGCCGTCCTGGGAGGCGCTGCGCACCCCCTTGGTGAAACTGCTGAACTTCTCGTACTGGCACCAGTGGTCGTAGGCCTTCCGGATCGGCACGCCGACGTCCAGCACCTCGATGATGTTCATGGTCTTGGTGCTGCCGGACTTGCCCTTGCCCCGCCCCCCCTTCTTGCCGCCGAAGGCCCCCTTGACCTTGTCCACGACGCTGTCCTTGGCGCTCTTGGCCTTCTCCCCCACGATCGCCTTCAGCGGGGAGTCCCCCTGCAGAATGCGAGAACCGGCCTTCAGAAGGGGGCCGCCGTTCTCGGCGACGTCGAAGAGGTGGTCGGTCGCGTCCGCGACCTTGTCCCCGGCCTTGTCCACCAGGTGTTCCAACTGGGCGCCGAGGTAGTCGGTGAGCTCTCCGCGCAGCGCGTCCAGGCCCGAGAGTTCCGTGTCGTCCTTGTCGCGTTCTTTGGTCGCCATGACACTACCTCCGGCGTCCGGAAGTGCTCTTGGCCGTTCTGGACGAAGACCTCTTCGTGGCGGCCTTCTTGGCGGGTGCCTTCTTCGCCGCGGTCTTCTTGGCCGGAGCCGTCTTCTTCGCCGCCGCCTTCTTGGCGGGCGCCTTCTTCGCCGCCGTCTTCTTGGCCGGAGCCGTCTTCTTCGCCGCCGCCTTCTTGGCGGGTGCCTTCTTCGCCGCGGTCTTCTTGGCGGCCCCCTTGCGGGAAGCGGATGCGGGGGCCTGCTTGCCCGACGCGCTTCCGGCACTCCGGCGCTGCCTTCGCGGCCGCTCCGGCTCTTCCTCTTCCTCCGGCTCCTCGTCCTCCTCCGGCTCTTCCTCCTCGGCCTCGCCCTCCGGCTCCTCGTCCTCGTCCTCCTCCGGCTCTTCCTCTTCCTCGGCCTCGCCCTCCGGCTCCTCGTCCTCCTCCGGCTCCTCGTCCTCGTCGTACTCGTCCTCCGGCTCTTCCTCTTCTTCGGCCTCGTCCCCCTTCTCGTCCTCCTCACCGATGCGCAGCCTCCGTTCGCGGAGGGTGTCGGCCAGTTCGCCGAGACGGCGGTCGGCCGCGGCCTTGAGCGCGTGGCGGCCGGCGTCCATCAGTTCGCCCTTCACCTGCTCCTGGAGGTCCGAGACACCGGGAACGTCCGAAAGCCGCTTCAGCCCTTCCGTGGCCAACTGCTGCGGGTCGAGCTTGAATCTGCGGCCGGCGATATAGGTCGCCACGCCGAACGCGAGACGGGCCTTCTTCGTACGCCCGAGCAGATAGCCCCCGGCGACGGCCGCGGCCAGAGCAATCTTGCTTGTGTCATCCATGAACCTTCTCCCTTCGAGCACGCAGCCCGCGCTTCCCCTGGGACCGCGTGCTCGACGGGGCGGCCTCAAGGGAAGCCATCCGTACCTGACGCCCCAAGTACCCCTATATGATGAGATTGCACGCCAATGTCCGAGTACGGGGTCCGTTCCGACGACCGGAGACGCCATGGCCGCAGCAGAGCCCGCGAAACGGCGACCCAGCACCAGCCGAGGTACGACGCGCCGGCCCGCCGACGGCAAGGCGGCCCCGTCCCGCTCCGGAGGCGCAGCCCGGGCCATCCGGTCGGCGGTGGAACAGCTCGGTCTGCTGCTCGGCCAGCCCCCCGAGTCCGTTTCCGCGATCAAACCCACGGACGGCGGTTGGGAGGCCGATGTGGAGGTACTCGAACTGGAGCGCATCCCCGAGACCACCAGCGTGATGGCCACCTACCGAGTGACCCTGGACGAGGAGGGCGACCTGGTGGCCTACGAGAGGAAACATCGCTACACACGTGGACAAATCGACCGGCGCTGAGACATCACAGCCGGTGAAGGGAGGCACCATGACTGTGGTGCCGCAGAGTGGTGGCGGTCTGGCCCGAGGCGGCGGATCCGGCAATCTCTACGACGTTCTGGAACTCATTCTCGACCGCGGGCTCGTGATCGACGTCTTCATCCGCGTGTCCCTCGTGGGCATCGAGATCCTGAAGATCGACGTGCGCATCGTCGTGGCCAGCGTCGACACCTACCTGCGCTTCGCCGAGGCGTGCAACCGCCTCGACCTGGAGTCCGGCAGGAAGGCCCCCTCCAAGCTGACCGATCTCGTCGGCGACACCCTGGAATCCGGCGCGCGGGGCAAGTCCAAGGGGGCCCTGGGCGGCGCCGCCGACGCGATCACCGAGACGATCCGGGAAGTGACGGGCAGGAACGACGAGGAGAAGGAAGAGACGGCCGAGCGACGGCAGCGGCCGGCCCGGCGCTCCTCCCGGCGGGAGAAAAGCACGTCTCGCGAGGAGGAGTGAGCCATGGCCGTATACATCTACTCGATCACGACCAAGGACCATCCACTGCGCCTGGACGGCCTCGAGGGAGTCGGCCCGTCGTCCCCTCCGCTGCGCACGGTGACCGCGGGACCCCTCTGCGCGGTCGTGAGCGACGCGCCGGAGGAACTGCGTCCCAAACGCAGGGACATCGGCCGGCACCAGGAGGTCCAGCAGCGCCTGCTGGAGGACGGCACCGTGCTGCCTCTGCGGTTCGGCTACACGGCCCCGGACGAGAACGCGGTCAAGCAGGCCCTGGAGGAACGGGGTGACGAGTACGCCGACCGGATGCGCCGGGTGGAGGGCTGCGTCGAGTACAACCTGAAGGCGTCGCAGGACGAGGACATGCTGCTGCGGGAGATCCTCACGGAGTCGGAGGCGGCCCGGCGGCTCAACGACGAGATCCGCGCCGGCACGGCGGAGCCCGACGCGCCGCTGCGGCTCGGCGAGATGGTCGCGGGCGAGGTGCAGGCCCGCCAGGAGTCCCTGGCCTCGGGCGTGATCGAGGCGCTCCGCCCGTTCTCCCAGGAGATCGACTCCTCTCCGCCCACCGGGGAGGACTTCCTCAACGTCTCCTTCCTGGTGAACGACGAGCAGGAGGAACTCTTCCTCGCCACGGAGCTGAGTCTCACGCACCAGATGGGCGAGGGATTCGAGTTCCGGCTCAACGGCCCGCTCCCTCCGTACAGTTTCAGCTGACGGAGACGCCATGGGACTGCTCACACAACTCGCCACGCTCCCCCTGGCACCCGTGCGCGGGGTCGCCTGGGTGATGGACCGGGTCCTGGAGGCCGCGGAGGAGGAGTACTACGACCCGGGGCCGATTCGAGCCCAACTGGCCCAACTGGAAAAGCAGTTGGTCGCCGGAGAGATCGACGAGGAGACGTTCGACCAGATCGAGGACCAACTGCTCGACCGCCTGGAGGAGATCAAGCTCCACGAACAGGGCGGCCTGTCGTGAGCGAACCCCTCGCCAACCGAACGGGCGGCTATCCGTCCCGGGCCGCTCCGTCGTACTCACAGGGCTCGTCCGCCAATCTCGCCGACATCCTGGAACGCGTCCTCGACAAAGGCATCGTCATCGCGGGCGACATCCGGATCGACCTCCTCGACATCGAACTGCTCACGATCAAGATCCGGTTGCTGGTCGCCTCGGTCGACAAGGCCAGGGAGATGGGCATCGACTGGTGGGAACACGACCCCTCACTGTCCTCAGGAGCCCGGGACGACCGGTCGCTGGCCGAGCAGAACCGCCGGCTGCGCGCCGAGCTGAACGCCCTGCGCCGGGACAGGGGCATCCCCGAGGTGGACGCGGAACCGCACGGCACCACCGGCCGGAGGGCTGATCACGATGACGACGAGCACGAGTGAACCGGTCACCTACGCGTACGCCGTGGCACGCGCGCACCCGGACCTGGCACGGTCCCTGACCGGGCTCGTGGGAGTGGCCGGCGCCCCGGTGCACCTGATCACCGAGGGCGCCGGGGAGGAGGGGGGCGGGGACGTCGCGCTCGTGGCGAGTCCGGTGTCGGCGGCGGACTTCGGCGAGGAGGGGCTCAGACGGCACCTGGAGGACCTGGACTGGCTGGAGGCGGTCGCGCGGGCGCACCACGCGGTCGTCGAGGCGGTCGCGGCCCGCACCCCCGCGCTCCCGCTGCGGCTGGCGACCGTCTATCTCGACGACGACAGTGCGCGCGGCATGCTGCGCTCTGCGGTGCGGCTGTTCTCCGAGCGCCTGGACCACCTCGCCGACCAGGTCGAATGGGGAGTGAAGATCTACGTCGAGGCGACCGCGCCCGCCGCGGAGGCCGCCCCCGAATCCGCCCGGGCGGCGGACCTCACACCGGGACGTGCCTACCTCAGCGCCCGAAGACGGCAGCGCAGCGACCGGGAGGCCGCCTACCGGGCCGCCCAGGAGGCGGCCGATCGCGTGGGGGAGGTGGCGCGCGCGTACGCGACCGACCGGGCGGCCCACCGGCCCCAGCAGGGCGTCCTGGCGGGCGACGCGGGGGAGAACGTGTTCAACGACGCCTTCCTGGTGCCCCGCGGGCGGAGCGAGGCCTTCCGCGCCGAGGCCGCCGGAGCGGGCCACGGACTGGCGGGTGTCCGCGTGGAGGTCACGGGTCCGTGGGCGCCGTACTCCTTCGCCGTGCCCCAGGACGACGAGGGCACGCGGGGTACGGACGACACGAGGAGCGCGGCCGACCCGGCCGGTGCCGACGGCAGCGACGGCAGCGACGGCACGGTGGTACGAGGTGCCACGTCATGAGCGGGCCCGGCCGCCCGGCCGCCGCCGAACCGCTGCCGGACCGCCAGATCGCGCTCATCGACCTGCTGGACCGGCTCCTCGCCGGAGGGGCGGTCCTGACCGGGGACGTGGTGCTGTCCATCGCCGACATCGATCTCGTACGCGTCTCGCTGCGCGCGCTGATCGTGTCCGTCAGCCCGGAGAACCCGTCACCCTTCGAGCACTCCGGTCCCCCGCGAGGCGGCCATGACGGCTGACGGCGACGGCGCCCTGGGGCCTGCGGATCCCCTGGAGGCGGCGGCCGAGGCCGCGGCCCGCGCCTTCCGGCTCCTCCCGGCCGAGCCCATGGACGGGCCACCGCCGGGCGTGCGGGGCCACCGCGCGGCCGGCCGGATCAACACCGACCCCGACACCGTCGAGCGCGATCTCCTGCGCCTGGTCCTGACGCTGGTCGAACTGCTGCGCCAGGTCATGGAACGGCAGGCGCTGCACCGGGTCGACCAGGGTGATCTCAGCGAGGAGGACGAGGAGCGCCTGGGGGAAACGCTCATGGTCCTGCACGACCGGATGGCGGACCTGTGCGCGGCCCACGGCCTCACCCTGGAGGACCTCAACCTCGACCTCGGCCCCCTGGGCACGCTGCTGCCCCCGCCCGGCTGATCCTCGCCGGCCGCCCGGCCCCGGCTTCGCGCCGAGGGGAACGGCCGCGCTCAGGCAGGGTCCCGCCATGCACCCGGCAGACGACCGGGAACCGCCTCCACCGGTGAGAGTTCGGCGGGACCGACGGGATCCGTCCGAATTCTTCGCAATGGCCCCAATACGGTCAACCGTCAACGAAACAGCCATAGTCACCCGATGGCGGAAGTCCGTGATCTCAGGGGGGCCTCGCCGCCCGGCTCGTGGCCAAAGGCGACCATACTGGGAGGGCACACCGCACCCCACCAGCAAAGTGACTCATGCCGAAGTCCTCCACAGAGCGTCCCACCGCCCCGGAAACAGTCTGGCTGACCGCGGGGCGCCACACCGGCCCCGCCCCGCAGAACGCTCTCCGGGAACACCTGCGGGAACTGAAGAACAGTGAGAAGATCCAGGATTTCCTGGAGAAGGAGAACGCCGCGACGCCGGACGGCCACGTCTTCGAGGCGCGCTGGTTCGTCGACGACGACGTCACCGTGCGGGCGCGGCTCGCCACCGACGGACGTGAACACGTGGACGGCGAGCGGCGCTGGACGCTGGCGGCCGAGGCGGAGCGGCCCTGGGATCCCGGGTGGCCCTCCCCCGCCGCGCTGCTGTGGCCCGAGCGGAGCGACCTCTCCTGGGACCGTGACGCCGCGGCCGGGCTGCTGCTCCAGGACATCAACCCGCTGCCGAAGGACGACGCGGCGCTGCGCCGCCTGCTCAAGGACATCGCCCGGCACAGCTGGAGCATCAACGTCGTCGTCCACGAGGCCATGACCCCCGACGCCGAGGGCCGCCTCCCGCTGACCCGGCTGCTGCCGCCCGCCCTGCGGCACCGCGTGGTGGAACACCGGGCCACGCCCGAGCAGTTCCACGCCGTCAACTGGGCGCTCGGTGACCTCGGGACGTCCGTACCGCGCGGCGGGGCCGTCATCCTGTCCGGCACACCCGCCCGCGTCGGGTTCGACGAGCAGGCGTTCAGGGTGCGCAGCGTCTTCCTCGACGGCTCCGAACCGACGGAACTCCTCGACAAGATCACGCAGTTCGCGGCACTCCCCTGGCCGCTGCCGGACGAGGCGGCGGCGGCGCTCACGGCACTGCGCGAGGACTGGCAGTTGCTGACCATGGAAGAGGAACTCGCCCGTGCGCGCGCCCTGGTGGCCTCGTACTCGGAGGCCCTCGAAGCCATGACGAAGTCGCGCGACCTGTACCGCGAGGCGACCGAACTCGCCCACGCGGCGCTCGCCGAGATGGTCGAGTACCGCGAGGCGGCGTCCGCCGTGCGGAACTCCGCCCGGGGGCAGGACAAGCATCCCCTGACGAAGACGCTCCAGCGCGTCACGGACTCGCTGCTGCCCCGGCGGGCGCAACGCGTCGACGCCCACCTCCAGGAAGCGCGCGAGAGCGAGCAACGGGCCCGCGAGGCCTCCGAGTGACCTCCCGTGGGGCCGGAGCGGTACGCGTGCCGCTCCGGGCCCGCCCCTCGGCGCGGGTTCCGTCAGGCGCCGCGCCAGATGTTGGCGAACGCCGCGTTCTCGATGGCCCGGCGCTGCCGGACGGCTTCCAGTTCCATCACCGCGTCGTGCACGGCGACCAGGACGGTGGTCACCGCCTCGTCCTCGACCGACGAGGTGTCGTCGGCCTGCTCGACGGGGATCCCGACGACCTCGGCGAGCGCGGCGAGGACGGGCTCGTCCGCCGCCCAGCGGTGCATCGCGCGGCTACGGGCCGGTGAGTCCACCAGTTCCATCCGCTCGCCGCCGAACGGCAGCCGGCTCCGCCGTTGCCGGGTCAGCTGGCCCGCCTGTTCGAGGTCGGCCTGGTAGGCCTTGGCCAGATCGCGGCCCCTGCGCCAGAGCCAGTCCTCGACCCGCTCGTACGGGACCTGCCGCACGAGCGAGGACGCCGCCTCGCCCAGCAAACGGTCGTCCGTCGCCGGCTGCCTCGCCGGCGTCATCCTGTCGCCGTCCAGGGTGATGACCTCGCCGGCGAGGAGATCGATCACCTCGGCTCCGGCGAGGGCCAGCGACAGGTCGCCCTGCCCCACAGAACGTTCCGGCTCCTTGTCCATCGTGATGATGAACAAGTCCCTGGCCGTGGTCACGAACGGCTCCCTTCGGAGTACTTCGCCCGGCGCGACCGTCACGCATCGGATCCAGCGCGTCCACCGCGCCACCCTCCGCGGGCGATCCGATCGCCCGCGGAGGAAGGGCACGTCACGATCGTGATCGTAACTCCCGGCGGACCGGCGCGTCATCGAGCCGCGGGCTCCGTCGACGGAGCGAAAAGATGCCATGGTGTGATGATCTTCATGGCCACGTCCTCGAAGAGGGTCCCGGGAACGGTCCGCGTGCGGCCCACGTACGGCCGGTCCGGCCGACGCGCGATGCGCCGGCCGGACCGGATGCCCTCCGTCTGATGCTCCGTCAGCCCTGGCGGGCCTTCAGACGGGGGTTCTTCTTGTTCACGACGAAGACCACGCCGCGCCTGCGGACCACTTGGGACCCGGGCCTGGACTTCAGCGAGCGCAGCGACTTGCGCACCTTCATGACTCTGTCCTCCTCCTGCCGGACTCGGCGCGTTCCGGCGGTCAGCGCCGGTTCGACGCCGCGCGGCCGTAGCGGCGCTCGAAGCGCTCCACCCGGCCCGCGGTGTCCAGGACCCTCGAGGTCCCGGTGTAGAACGGGTGGCTCGCCGACGAGATCTCCACGTCGATGAGCGGACGGACGACGCCGTCCTCCCACTCGATCGTCTTCGCGGAACGCGCGGTGGATCGCGTCAGGAACGCGACGCCCGCGGAACGGTCCCGGAAGACGACCGGACGGGATTCGGGGTGGATGTCGGGCCTCATGCGGCTTCCTCCTCGGTCACTGCGGATGCGTTCGCGGATACGACGGTCACGCCGCCGGGCATGTCCGGCGTGCGGTCAGCGCTCCTCCCGGAACGCGACGTGCCTGCCCGCCAGCGGGTCGTACTTGCGCAGGACGAGCCGGTCGGGGTCGTTTCCGCGGTTCTTGCGCGTCACGTACGTGGCGCCGGTCCCGGCCGTCGACTTCAGCGTGACGACGGGGCGCGCGGTACTGCGGGCCATGAGGTCCTCCTTCGCCCACCATGCGCGGATCTTGACTCGCGCATGCCAATCAGTTACATGGGCTCCAACAGCGCACCGGGCGTCCGCATTCCCGGACCTCGGACGTGGCGTGCGACACGCTCCCGGCGGCGGGCGGCACACGGCGCGCGGGCCGTCGTCCGGCTCGGCTACGCCTCGCGCACGGCCCCGGCGACGACCGAGGCCACCGTCCGCCGGACGCCCTCCGGGTCGGGCGGGGCGCCCTCCCGGCCCGCGAAGAGCAGATGACCGGTCCCGATCAGCGCGAGCGCCAGCGCCTCGACGTCCGCCTCCGGGGTGATGCGGCCCACATCCCGTTCGGAGCGGAGATAGGAACCGATCACCGCCGTCGCCTCGGTCAGCAGCGGGAGGCCGACCGGGGTGGTGGTCCGGAGCCGGGCGCGCAGCGCGTCCCGGGCGACGACGAGACCCAGGATCCCCAGGGCGAGGGACCCGAACACGTCGCCCAGCGCGGCCGTGAGGTTGCCGACGACGGTGCCGGTCCCGGCGGACTCGCGCAGGGCGGCGGCCTGGACATCGAGCCGGGTGATCCGGTCCCGCACGAGCTCGGCGAGGAAGTCGTCGAAGTCGGCGAAGTGCCGGTGCAGGACACCTTTGGCGCAGCCCGCCTCCGCGGTGACCGCCCTGCTGGTCAGCGCGTTCGGCCCGTCGCGCAGCAGGACGCGTTCGGCAGCGGCGAAGAGTTGCTCGCGCGCGTCGCGCAGGGCCACCCCGGTCGGCATGCGGGCGTCCGCCTTTCCCCGCGGGACGGCCCACCGGGTCCCGGCGGATCCTGTCCCATCGACAGCAAGTGGGCGTGCGCCCGCTTGGAGGGCGCGCACTCGTTGACGAGTGGGCGCGCGCCCACTCATAGTGGGCGCATGCCCACTTTACCGTCGGAGGAACCGCGCCCCCCAACGGGCGAACCGCATGAGCACCGACAGGTGGCGGAGTCGTTCGGCTCCGACGCCGAACGCTACGACCGGGCACGGCCGCGTTATCCGCAAGCCCTGGTGGAACGGATCGTCTCCGGCAGTCCCGGCCCCGACGTCCTGGACCTCGGCTGCGGCACCGGGATCGCCTCCCGCCAGTTCCAGGCCGCGGGCTGCACCGTCCTCGGTGTCGATCCCGACGCGCGGATGGCGAGGACGGCCCGGCGGCTCGGCACCGAGGTCGAGGTGGCGACCGCCGAGGCCTGGGATCCGGCCGGGCGCGTGTTCGACACGGTCGTCGCGGCCCAGTCCTGGCACTGGGTCGATCCGGTCGCGGGAGCCGCCGCGGTGAGGCGGGTGCTGCGGCCGGGCGGGCGGTTCGCCGCGTTCTGGAACACGTTCCAGTTGCCTGCCGAGGTGGCACGGGCCACCGCCGCGGCCTGCCGGAGGACGATGCCCGGCTCCCCGTTCGACTTCGAGGCGATGACACGGCCGACCGCGGACCCGTACCGGCCGATGCTCGACAAGGCGGCCGACGGGTTCCGCGAGGTGGGCGGCTTCGCCGCACCGGCGGAGTGGGGCTTCGACTGGAAGTGGTCCTGCACCCGGGACACGTGGCTGGACGTGATGCCGACCCAGGGCATCCTGACCCGGCTCCCCGCGGACGCGCTGGCATCCGTGCTCGATGAGGTGGGAGCCGCCGTCGACGCTCTGGGAGGCCGCTTCACCATGCCCTGCGCGACGGTGGCGGTCACCGCGCTGAGGACCGTGCCGGCGTGACCGTCTCCGCCTGTTCCGCAGGTCCGGACCGAACCCGTTCCGCAGGTCCGGACCCGGCCCGTTCCACGGGTCCGGCGCAACAGGCTTCTCCGGTCACCGCCCGCAGGACCGGGCCCGCGCGGCCCGGTTCCGGCAGCCTACGGACGGCTCCGCCCCGACACCCACCTCCACCGCGCTCCCGCCGCGGCGGGGGCGGCGACGGCGGCGCACCGGTGACGGTCAGGAAGGCTTCGTCGCGGTGACGGCCGTGACCGTCGCCTTGTTGTCGCACTCGGCCAGCACGCCGCCGCCCTCCAGGGCGAGCTGGGTCGCTCCACTGCCGGGCAGACCGACCACCAGGGTCGGGTAGCCGACCGGGGTGGACCCGGACACGCAGTAGCCGTCGGCCTCGCCCTGGACCTGGACGAACGTCATCTTGACCCATGCCTTCGCGGCGGGTGCGAGCACCACCTCGGCCGAGGGGCCGGTGCGGGTCACGGTCAGCGGCTTGTTCTTCTCGGGGGAGCCGTTGGCCGCCCCCGCCACGGTCGGGTACCCCTGCAGGACACACGTCGCTCCGGACATGTTGGTGAACTCGACGATCGCGGCTCCGGTTCCGGTGCCCGGAGGCCGTACGTCGGCCTGGTACATGAACGCCTTCAGGGACTCCGCGGCGCACGTCTTGGTCTTCTTCGTCGCCGGTGTCGCGGTGGCGGGCACCGAGGCCGGGGCCTTGGTCGAGGAGTCGCCCGCGGGCTCGGCCGAGGCTCCCGTGCCGCCGGAGGGCTTCGCGGTCGCCGGGGAGCCGGGGGCCGAGGCGGTCGGCTTCTTCGCGGCGCCCGACGGCGAGGTGGTGGAACCCGCGGCCTCCGGACCCGGCTGGCACGCGGTCATGAGAAGTGCGGCCGCCGACACGGCCGCCACGGCCAGAGCGGCTCCGCGGGCACGCGACCCGAAGTGCATCCCGTACTGCATGGTGTCCCCCGATCGAGCTGTTCAGGTGCCGGTCGCTCACCGGCACTCGTCGCTACAGATCGCCGGACGGCTTCCGTGGTTCACCTGCGCACAGGCCTGTGACACGACGGTGACGCGACGGCTACCGGTCACCGTGGACCACCGGTCCGGACGGCGGCCGCGGTCCGTCCGGTCGGGGCACGGAAGAGGTCCTGGTACCGCGACGGTGCTTGCTCTGATTGCCGGGCGGTTCAGGGGCTGTGTCCGCGTCGTTCGCAGTGGCTGAAGCGGGCCTGGTGTCGCCGCCCGAGGCGCTGTGCAGACCGGTGCAGGATGTGGTCGACCGGGATGGGGCGGCGCCGGTGACAGAAGCGGTCCGACCTCGCCGCGGCCGTCGGCTGCCGGGGTTGACGTACCTGGCAGGTGACCGTGCGGACGCCTGCCAGGAGGGCGGGGACTCCGAGTCGTCCCCATTCACAGGCAGGCAGCTCGCGGAGGCTTCCCGGTACCGGCCCGGGTGAAAGCCGGCCCGGCCGAGGCCCCGCCACAGGTGAAACCGGTCAGCGACCCGCAGAGCGTCGGAGCACCGAGCCGGGCACCCTCGGCATGGGCGCCCGCCCGGTCCCGGCAGATGATCTCCACTCCTGGGTGACGGACCAGCCACGCGGCCAGAGACCCGGCTTCACGTGTCGGGAGGACCTCGACCACGCGATGGTCCTCGATGCTGGTCAGGACGGTGGAGTAGGTCTGACCGTGCCGGATCGCGAAGTCGTTCACGCCCAGACACGCGGCGTGCCGAACTGCGGGTCGGGCAGCGCCATGACCCTGCGCAGCAGGGTCATCCGACCCGTGCCGAAGCCCAGATGAGCGGCCGGCCGGGCGTCGGCCCGCCCCGCCAAGGCGAGAACGGCTCGGCGAACGCCCGACGCGGGCAGCCCCGCCCCACAGACAAAGCGCCGGACCGTCAACCGAACGACGAAGCCCTGTTCAGCGAGCGGAATGTCCTTCGACCTACGGTGACAGCGGTCGTGCACCGGGGCCGAGAAGCGACCGCAGTCCGGGCACGGCGTCTCACGCGCCGCCGTCTCCCACCATCGGACACCGAAGTGACTTTCCGTGACCGCTTCCCAAAGTCTGCGCCAGAGCCGAGTTCTGACGTCAGGGTCCGGTTGAGGGCTTCGCGGATCGTCACGAGTTCTGAAGGCACCTGCCGTTCGGCCAAGTCAGGTCGACGGGCAGCGACAGGGCTGCCATAAGGTTCCAAGATCGCTTGACCTTGCCGCAGAGGGATGGGCGGCAGTGCCTCCGTGGAGCGCATGAGCGGACGGGGTCACCTCATCCGAGATCTCGGCCCTGTGCCGCCGGACCTGAGGGTGGTGCGTCCCCGACCGCGGTTCGAGGCACTGCTCTGCGCTGATCCTTGAAGACGGACCTCGGCACCGGGGCCGCTGTCCTCCCCCTCCGGCGCACAGCCACAGCAGTCCTGCCATGCCATGTCATGGCCGTGCGCCAAGCGGGGAGGCGCCCGCACCTCAGCCCACCGGCGGCTCGCCCGTGGCGGTGGTGCGGGGCGGGGAGGCGAGAGTCGCGCTCACCAGGTTGCGTATGGACTGCTTGTCGGGGCTGACGCCGTAGAACAGGCTGCGGAACAACATCAGTCCGGCCCACATGTCCAGCACCGTGGAGGTGTCGGCATCCCGCGGGAGGGCGCCGCGGTCAACCGCACGGTCGAGCACCACGAGCGACTGCTTCTTGCGCTGCTCGATGAGTTCCTCGCGCAGGCGCTGACCGAGTTCGGGGTCGGCCGCCGCGTCCGAGACGAGGGCCGGCAGAACCAGCCTGACCTTGGGCGAGCCGTAGATCTCCGCAAGCGTCTCGGCCACAGCGACGATCTCCTCCTTGCTGTCACTGATGTCGGCGACGGGCACTTCCGGCAGCTGCACGCGCACGGCGTCGAGTACCAGTGCCGCCTTGTTGGGCCACGACCGGTAGATGGTGGCCTTCCCCACCGCGGCCTCCTGCGCGATGCCCCCGATCGTCAGCCGGGAGTAGCCGAGGGCTCCGAGCATCCGCAGCGTCGTCGAGAGGATGCGCTCGCGCGCTTCCAGGTCCCGCATCCGCTGACCGCCTTCGTCCGACACCGGGGCGAGAGTTCTCTTTTGTCCCATGGGTTGATGAGTCCTCCGATCGCGCATGGCGGAGGCACGCACCGCCGTAGCAAACGGCCCCAGAACGAGCCGTCTCGTTCTTGCATGATGAGGGGCACCGAGCCATTACTCAAGCCCGACACTCTGATTGTCGTACCGCCATGGAAGCCAGAGAGCACGGGGAGGTCCTTGCCCCGTGCTCTCTCGCGTGGTCTCGAGCCGTCATGCATCAGGACCCAGGTCACGAGGGTCGTTGAACCGTCGTCTCCCTCTCCGCGAGCCAGCCGGATATCCGCTCGGCGATCCCCGCACCACGGCGGGCCCAGCGGACGTGGTCGATACGTTCGCCGCCGTCGGGGCGATAGTGCCAACGTTCCACTTCGGCCGCAGGGAGTTTGGCGCACAGACGGTCGACCGCGCCCGCGGGGGCCAAGTGATCGCCCGCCACCGACACCGCCAGTACCGGCAGGGTGACCGCGCCGAGGCGTGCCCCGTAGTCGATGTCGGCTCCGGCCGGCGCGAAGCGGCCGGTACGGCAGATCCGGGCCCAGTCGCGCATCAGCCGGGCCGGCTGACGGCCTCCAAAACCGAGCCGATGCCCCGGCCAGAAGCCCCAGAGGGTGGCGATCAGAGCGACGAGTTGCGTGGACGCCAGCACTCGGTAGCGCGCCACACCCCGGAATCCGCGGAAGTCCACCGAGCCGGCCGCGACGAGGAGCAGGCCGTCCACCGACTTGGGTTCGCGTGCCAGGTACAGCACGCCGACCTGGCCGCCGATGCTGTGGCCCAGGGGGTAGAGCGGCACGCCGGGGCCGAAGCGCCCGCGCACGGCGTCGAGGACCACCGGCCAGTCCCGAGAGGCGAGTTCGTGGTAGCCGTGACGTGTGCTCCGGCCGGGACGGGGGCGGCTCGCGCCCTGGCCCCGCAGATCGACGGCCACCGCGGCGATGCCGAGGGCGGCCAATTGCTCGCAGAACGGGTCGTAGTAGGTTGCGTCGACCCCGAGCGCCGGCCAGATCACGATCACTGCACGCGGCGGGTCGACGGGACTGGTGACGCGTGCCGAAAGGGACGACGGGGGCGGCCCCTCAGCCCCCCTCAGCGGGATCCGCCAGACCTCGGCTCCGGCTTCCCTCTCCCCCTGCCCGTCCATCACAGCGTCCCGTCGAGCAGCATGTACGCCAACCGTGCCTCCTGGGTCTCACGGGACCACCGTTCCGCCGCCTCCATCCGCTCCTGGACACCGGTGTCGACCAGGCGGCGGCCCGGCCAGATCTCGTAGTCGCCCAGAAGGTGACCGTGTTCGGCGAGGCCTTCCTGGAACAGGGATTCGCGGCGGAAGAGCACCTCGGCCATGGGCAGCTTCTCCCAGAGGCGGCGGCCCTCCTGGATGAGGGCCTGGAGACGGGGCCGCTGGTCGGGGTGGCGGGTGAGGTGGTCGCGGATGACGGCGCTGCCGACGGCGAGATGGCGGATCTCGTCCATGTTGGCCCCCCGTTCGACGAGGGCCGCCGAGGGATCCAGCAACTTCCACTTGCGCTCGCTCAGCTCGGCCGCGGGCGCGAGGACGCCTTCCACCAGGACTGTCAGCACGAGCACACCACCGTGGAAGTCGCCCTGGTCGCGCAGGACATGCAGGCCGAACTCCTCCAGCGGGTCCAGGACAGCCGCCCCCGAGGAGGCGGCAGTACGCGCGATCGCCCCTGCGAGTTCACCGGCCGGGACTCCGGCCGTAAGCAGGTGCTCCCTGAAGACTCGCGCGTGCCGGGCCTCGTCGATCAACTGCGTGGAGAAGAACTCCAGGCAGTCGTTGTCCGGCGCGTGGAAGACGAGGAAGGACAGCGCGCGGGCTGCCTTCTCCTCGGCCAGGGTGCGGAAGGTGAACTCGTCGACGAGGGCATCGTGCAACGGGCCGGGGCGGGTCACCGCCTCGGTCGGGGCATCCGCCCGCACCGTGCCGTCGGCGAGTCGGCGCAGCATGGAACCGGCCACGTGCTCGATCCAGTACGGCAAATTGCAGATGCCGGGGGTGAGTTCCAGGCTCCGGGCACCCTCCAGTACACCCGGAGCAGTGTCCCAGTCGGCCTCGACTGGAACCACTGGAATCTGGGTCTGGGGCTGGGTCTGGGTCATGGTGCAGTCCTCGTTTTCCGGTGGCTGTCTGTCTTGGTGGTTGTGGAGGTCATACGGCGCTGATGGCCCGCAGCAGGTGCCATACGGCGCCCGCCCGCACCCGGTCCTGGAAGGCCACGTACTCGGGCTCGACCACGTGCGGGGCCCACTTGAGCTTGAACGCCTCCTGGGTACGGGCGGGGTACAGGGCCGCGCCACGCCGGAACACCTGCCGCAGCGCTCGTGTCAACAGCGGTGAGGCCGTGGCGGGTTCGAGGTCCGGGTGGAGCCCGGCGAACGGGGTGAGGCCCAGGTGCAGCCACTGCGCGCCTTCATCGGCGAACGCGGTCAGCGCCGTCAGGTTGACGAGTTCGATCGTGCCGACCGGCGCCCGGGGCGAGCGGCGGGTGAGGTCGTAGAGCCAGCCCGGACGGCTGCCCCAGACGGGCGAGTAGGTGATGTAGGCGACGGTGTCACCGTGTCGGCGGGCGAGGAAAGTGCGGCGCAACGGCCTTCCTGGGCCGTCGCGTTCACCTATCAGGAACGACAGCTCCTTGACGTGCCGTCCCTTGGCCCGGAGCCAGGCCTGGTCGATGTCGTCCAGGGCCCGCTGGTCGGAGAGGTCCTGGGGGCCGGCCTCCACGACCGTCACTCCCTCACGGCGGGCGCGGGAGACGTTCTGCCGGACCTTGGCCAGGGCCTTGCCACGGAGCGTGAAGCGGCTCAAGTCGATGCCGTAGGAGCTGCCGATCTGGTTCGCCGCGAAGCCGCGGCGGGTGTACAGCGGCAGGTCCTCGTGTCGAAGCTGGACAGCCGTGAGCACGGAACCCGGGCCGAGGTGCCGGAGGTAGTCGTCGAGGAGGTCGCCACGTGCGGACGGCTCGGTGAAGGGGGCGGCGAACTGGATGTGATGGCGGCGACCGGGCAGGTGGGCGACGACCCCGGGCACCGTGCCGCTGCGGTAGTGGCGGGTGCCGGCGTTGACGGCGAGGAAGGCGCTGGGGTGGTCGGCGTACTCCCTGAGGACGTCGAGCGCGGTCGGCATCTCGGCGGGGGCCCTCATATCGCCGCCCGCTCGGGCCGCTCCTGGCGTGAACCCACCACGTCCGCACCGGGCTTGAGTTCGTTCTCCAGACGTACGAAAGCAGGGTGCGGCTCCGGTTCGAAGGCCACGGCGAAGGGCTTGAGGAAGTTGCCGAGCAGTCCGCGGTCGCCGCACAGATGGATCGGGACCGCGAGAAGGGCCCATTCCGGGCGCACCAGCCAGGCCCAGAGGGCTACGACCGCTCCCGCGGTGAGCCAGCTGTGCATGGCGTTGTAGAGGACGTAGTACACGCGCGGGATCTCGCCCCCCTTGAAACGGTGGTGGGCCAGGGCGCCGGGCAGGTAGCCGATGACGTCGATGTACGAGAACAGGGCGACGGCGACCAGCCAGCGCACCTCGCCGAGATGCCACAGGAACAGACCCGCGCTCAAGGCCAGACCGGCGCAGTACTCGGCCCGCAGCAGCCTGAAGGTGGTGGGCGTCTCGAAACGGTTGGCGGCATCCATCACGCGGCCCTTCCACGGACGTTCTCGGCCGGCTCCTCGTCCCCCAGCAGCGTCCGCAGAATGTGCTCGATCGTCTCCCGCAGCACTCGCTCCGCCACCGGATCGATGATCCCCGCCAGGCTCGGCAGGCCGAAGTCGAACGTCGCGGCGAAGCCGACCTGCGCGGTGCCATGCGGTCCGGCGGTGACGTCCCACCGGCCGTCGAAGGACTCGAAGTCCCCCTCGGTCTGGCGGAAGACGATGGACCGGGCCCGGTCGTCGAAGACGTCCTCCTCGCTCCACGCGAGGACCCCGTTGCGAAAGTCGACCTCCCAGTCGCTGAGGACGGACGAGCCGGGCGGGGCCGGATGGACGGTCACGGAGCGGACCCGGTCCACGAGGTCCGGGTAGCGGCCGAAGTCACGCACCCGCGCATAGGCCTCGTGGGGGGACAGGCGGGTGTCGTCATAGAGCAGTTCCACCGAACGCATGGGTGGAGTTCCTTTCGATGCGGGCCGCGGCACTACGCGGCCGGGAAGCGCTGGGCCAGGGCACGAAGGGCACCGTCGAGCGCGTCGTCCAGGTGGTCCAGCTCACGCTCGCCGAGCACGGCCGGCGGGGTGAGGCGTACGACGGTGTGCGCGTTGAGGGAGTGATTGGCGATCACGGCACGGTCGAGGAGTTCCAGCAGGAACTCTCCCGCCAGCCCCGCGTCGGCGAACTCGGCGCCGACGAGCAGGCCGAGACCGCGCACCTCGCGCACCAGGTGCGGGCAGTGCCGGGTCGCCGCGGCCCGGAACTCCGCCAGGATGCGCCGCCCCAGGAAGGCGGCGCGCTCGACGAGTCCCTCGTCCTCGACGACGCCGATCGCGGCCTCGGCGGCGGCCATGGCCAAGGGCGCGGCCGAGAAGGTGGACGTGTGCAGGAACGGGTCGCGGTCGAAGGCGGCGAAGGCCTCGGCGGTGGCGACGGCCGCGGCCACGGGGACCACGCCCCCGCTGAGTGCCTTGCCGACGAGGAGCACGTCGGGAGTGACTCCTTCGCGGTCGGCTCCCCACCACTCACCGAGCCGTCCGAGGCCGGTCATCACCTCGTCGAGGACGAAGAAGGCGCCGGAGGCGGCGCAGGCCGCCGCCACGTCCTTGAGGTAACCCTCGGGAGGTATCAGAACGCCCGCCTCGCTCTGCACGGGCTCCACGATCACGACGGCGTCGTCGGCATCGGTGCCCAGCGCCTCGCGCAGCGCGTCCGCGTCGCCGTAGGGCACGTGCGTGGTGTCCGGCAGCAGGGGGGTGAAGGGATCGCGGTAGAGGAGCTTGCCCGTGGCGGACAGGGCGCCGAGGGTCTTGCCGTGGAAACCGCCCACGGTCGACACGATGCGCCGGTGCCCCCGGCTGCGGGCCAGCTTCAGGGCCGTCTCCACGGCCTCGGCACCGGAGCCGGCGAAGTGCACCCGCTCCAGTCCGGCCGGCGCCACTCCGGTCAGGGCGGCCGCCGCGCGCGCGGCCTGCGGCTCCAGCAGCAGCCGGGTCGCCAACGGATGGGTGCGCAGCTGGCCTTCCACGGCGGCGACGACCCGCGGGTGGCGGGCGCCCACGAGGAAGACGCCGTATCCGCCGCAGTTGAGGAAGGCGCGGCCGTCCTCGGTGTACACCCAGGAGCCGGCGGAGGCGACCTCGACCTGTCCGCCGAACATCTCGCCGAGTTTTCCCCGCCCGCGGCTGAGGTGCTGTTTGTAGAGACGGGCGGTCTCCCGGCCCTCGGCGCTCGCCATCACCGCACCCGCAGGGGGGCGCCGTCGTGGTGGTCGAGCAGCGCCTGGGCGGTGGCCCCGCGCGAGGGCGGGTGAAAGGCCAGGGCACGGCTGACGGCGAGCAGGTGGCCGACGTCGGAGGCGGTGGCGAAGGCCAGGCCGCCCAGGAGTTCGGCGGCTCGATCGGCCGCGGAGACGAGGAGTTCCTGCACGGCGTAGCGGGCGGTGAGGACGGTGGCGAGTTCGGCGTTGCCGACCGTGTGCTCGTCGACGATCCGGGCCACGTTCTCCGCCAGCCCGATGGCCGCCTCCACCCCGGTCAGCAGTGCGGCCCGGTCGGTGGCGCTGCCCTTGCCGGCGCTGAGGGCGCTCTCGGCGAGCCGCGCGACGGCGCCCGTGTAGACACTGGTGACCAGCAGCTCGAACCAGACGAACCCGACGGTCTGCAGGGTGTCGAGGCCCGTGCCCAGTTCGGTCTGGGGCCTCAGCATCAGTTCCTCGGGGATGTGCACCTCCTCCAGAACGACCTCGTCGCTCTCGGCGCCGGCGAGGAAGGGGGCCTTCCAGAACGGGCGGCGGGTGATGCCCGGCGAGTCGGCGGGCACCAGGGCCACACCGAGTTCGGTGCCGCCGTCCTCGCGGGGCAGGGCGACGCTCGCGGTGATGAGGTTCATCGACGCCGACAGGCTGCACGGCTTCTTGCTGCCGCTGACGAGGTAGCCGCCTTCGACCGGGACCGCGAGCACGCCGGAGTCGAGAACGCCCGTGCCGGTGCGTCCCTCGGCGAACGCGGAGCTGACCAGCAGCCGGTCACGGGCGATGCCCTCGATGACCAGCCACTCCAGACCGCCCGCGTCGGCGGAGGCGACGAGCGCTACAAGGCTCGCGACGGAGAAGTTGTGCATCGCCGTGGCCACGCCGAGGGAAGGTGACAGAGCGCCCAGTGCCCGGGACACCCGCGCCGCCTCCAGCGCGCTCGCACCCGCTCCGCCGTACGGCGTGGGTACCAGCAGGCCCGGTCCGCCGTGGCGGCGGAAGAGTTCCGGTCCGGGGCTGCCGGACGACTCGAGTCGCGTCAGGGGCACTTCGGCCAGGACCTCGGCGAGTCCGGGCAGGAACTTCTCGCACGCCTCACGTGCGCTGTCCATGCCGCGCGTCACGTGGACACCTCCTCTGCTTCGGCGTCGTGCGATCCGGGCTGCGCGAACACCGCCGCGCCGGGACGCACTCCGCGGGCCACGCTGACTCCCTGCAGATGGGAGGTGCGCAGGATGGGGTAATTGGCCTCGCCGCCCGGGCCGCCGGTCAGTCCGGTGCCGCCGTGGGTGGGCAGCAGGGGCAGGAAGCCGATGTGGGAGTCGTTGACCTTGAGCAGGCCACCGTTGCGGATCCGGCGCAGGAAGGCGTCGATGGTCCGCTCGCTGCCGGACCACAGCGAGTTGCGCAGTCCGTATTCGTTCATGTTGACGAAATCGGCGACGGTCACGAGCAGTTCGGCGTCGTCGGCTTCCTCGGGGACGACCACGGGCAGCAGCGGGAAGAACGTCTCATGGCGTACGGCATCCACCTCCCGGGCCGTCTTCAGGCCGCCCACACGCAGCACCGTGGGCTCCAGGAAGAGCCCACGGGTGTCGTCGGGCCGCCCGTGCACGTCCAGTCGGCGGCCGCCGCACACCAGCTCGGCGCCTGCCCCGGTGGCTTGGGCAAGGACGTCGTAGAACTTGTCGGGGCGCAGGACGGGCGACAGCAGCGCGTCGGGTGCCTCCGGGGGGCCGGGCCTGATCGCGGCGGCCCGCTCCCGCAGCCGGGCGAGGAGTTCGTCGGCGACGCGGGGATGGACGACGGCGCAGTTGGGCACCATGCAGATCTGCCCGGAGCCGTAGAAGGCCTCGGCGAGCGCCTCGGCGGCCAGGTCGAGGTCGGCGTCGTGCCAGACGACGCAGATGTCGTTGCCCGCGAGTTCGAGGACGGGTTTCTTGCCGTGGGCGACACATCGGGCGCCGAACGGGATGCCCTGCTCGCTGCTGCCGAAGTACATGATGTCGTCGACCAGGGGGCTGGCGAGCCACTGGTCGAGAGTGCCGCGTGCGTCGGAGCACAGCACCGACAAGGCGGCCGCGGGGGCTCCCGCCCGTTCGAGAGCGGGGGCGATCAGCTCGCGCAGCGCGTACATGACGCCGAGGGGGGCGCTGCGCGGCGCGCGAACGACGAGGGCGTTGCCGGCCGCGAGCGCCCAGATGCCGAGCAGGGCATTGGCGACGGTGGCATTCTGCGGCGGGTTGAGGCAGACCACCCCGTCGGCGACCCGGCGGACCTGGAGGGTGCGTGGGCCGTCGTGCGCGGTGTACTGCATCTGGCGGGCCAGGAAGGACCGGGTGGCGGCGCCGGTGTTGGCGAGCATCCCGGCCGCCTCCCACCGGGCCAGGGCTCTGGGGTGTCCCTCGGCGATCATCAGGTCGACAAGGGTGTCGTGGTGGGTGCGCACCAGGTCGTGGAACTCCTCCACCACCCGCATCCGGCGTTCCAGCGGCTCGGCCGACCATGTGCGGGCGGCACCGGCCGCGAGCTCCAGGGCGGCGTTCATGTCGGCGGCGTCGGCGGTGGCGCACCGGCCGACGACGTCGGCGCCGGACTCCTCGGGCCGGACGCGGCCCCGCTCCAGACCGCGCTTGAGGCGGACGGCGCCGAAGAAGTCGTCCAGCATGGCGGAGGCGCGCAATGTGTAGATCCACTGCTGCCCCGGCTGTTCGGTACCGCCGATGTAGGAACCGTAGCTGAGCATCGGCCTCACCGCTTCCGGTAGCGGGCGACGGCGTCGTCGAAGGCCGCGGCCAGCGCGGTGATCCGCTCGCCGTCCTCGAACATGGTGAAGTGGTGGCCGGGGACCTTCTGCACCCGCAGCCGGCCGGTGATGTGGTCCTGCCACAGCGACTTGTCGCGCACGTTGATGCGCAGCGCGTCGAGCAGTTCCTCCGGCTCGCACTCCTCGGCCTGGAGGAGGAGGACGTCGCCGTCGAAGCGGCGATCGGGGTAGTAGGACTTGAGCATGTCGTGGTTGGCCTGCCAGATCGTCAGGAAGCCCTCCTCGCGAAGGATGTCGAGGTCGATCCCGCGCATCAGGGAGGTCTGGTCGGACAGCACGTCGAACGCCGCGTCGAACTCGCGCGGGCTCAGCCGTCCGCCGACGTAGCTCTCGGGCACATGGGTGTCGAGCATCAGGACCGGGCCGACCTCCTCGCCCGCGGCCTGGAGTTGCAGGGCCATCTCGAAGGCGACGTTGCCGCCGAAGGAGTAGCCGCCGAGCCGGTAGGGGCCCTGCGGCTGCGCCGTGCGGACCCGCTCGACGTACAGGGCGGCGAGTTCGCGCAGGGTGCGCGGCCGGCCGGCGTCCGTGCGGGCGGGGAAGGGCAGGGCGGTCAGCGGGACGGTGGAGTGCGAGTGTTCGGCGAGCTTGACGTACAGCAGGTTGGTACCGCCCGCCGGGTGCACGAGGAAGAGGGGTGTGCCGTCTCCCTCGCGGACGGTGACCAGCTCCTGTCCGGTCGCTTCGCCGGCCTGTGCGGCCTGCACGGCCTCGGCCATCCGGGCAGGGGTGCGCAGGGTGGCGAAGTCGTCGAGTTCCAGGGTGACGCCGAACCGGCCGCGGAAGACGCTGACGATCTCGACCGCGAGCAGGGAGTCGCCGCCGAGGTCGTGGTAGTCGTCGTCGGGGGCGATCCCGCGGACACCGAGGTGCTCCTCCAGCACGGCGGTGATCTGCTCCAGCAGGCCGCCGTCGGTGCCGGTCTCCGTCGCGGTGGCGGCGGAGGCCGGCACCGGAGCGCCGGGCAGAGGCTCGGTGGCCTGCTGCGGCTGCACCGGCCGGGGGGTCTCCGGCTCGATCCAGTGGCGCTGGGGGCGCAGGGGGTGACCCGGCAGGGAGATCTTGCGAGCGGAGGCGAACGGGGTTTCCTCGGAAGGAAGTTGTCCGTTGGGCCCGTTGGCCGCGAGCCGGTCGAGTCCGGCCCGTACGTCGGCGAGGTCAGCGGCGATGAAGGTGTGGGTCACCGAGTGCCGGGTGCGGCCCGTGGCCAAGGTGTGGGCGAGGTCGACGAGTCGGATGCCGGGGTGCTCGTCGAGGTGGGCGCGCAGTAGCCGGGCGAGGTCGGTGAGAGCCTCCGCGTCGCGTGCGGACAGGACGATCGGGTACGGCGTCGCCGGGTGGTGCTCCTCGGTGGGCTCAGCGGCCGGTGCCCGCGACAGAACGGCGTGTGCGTTGGTCCCGCCGATCCCGAAGGAGCTGACCGCGGCGGCCGACAGCGGTTCGGCGTCAAAGCGAACCTCGGCGCGCGGCACCTCGTACGGCAGCCGGTCCAGGCCCAGGTAGGGGTTGGGTTCACCGATGTTGATCTGCGGCGGCACCGTCTGGTGGTGCAGTACGAGGGCGGTCTTGATCAGTCCGGTGACGCCGGCGGCCGCGTCCAGGTGGCCGAGGTTGGCCTTGAGGCTGCCGATGAGGGTGTCCCCGGCGGGAGTGCCCTCGGCGCGGTACGCGGCGGCGAGCGAGCTCAGTTCGAGCGGGTCGCCCACCGCCGTACCGGTGCCGTGGGTCTCGATGTAGCCGATGTCGCCGACCGGGACGCCGGAAACCTCGATCGCCCGGCGGATGACGGCCTGCTGGCCCGCGGTGCCCGGCGCGGTGAAGCCAATCTTGGCGGAGCCGTCGTTGTTGAGGGCGCTGCCGCGGATGACGGCGTAGACCCGGTCGCCGTCGCGGCGGGCGTCGGCCAGCCGCTTGAGGACGACGACGCCGCAGCCGTTGCCCTTGACGGTGCCGGAGGACTCCGCGTCGAAGACCCGGCAGTGCCCGTCGCGGGAGAGGATCCCGCCTTCCTGGTAGTCGTATCCGGCGGTCTGCGGGAAAGAGATGCTCACGCCCCCCGCAAGCGCCGCATCCACCTCGCCGTCGTTCAGGGACCGGCAGGCCAGGTGCACCGCGGTCAGCGAGCTGGAGCAGGCCGTCTGCACGCTCATCGCCGGTCCGCGCAGGCCGAGTTTGTAGGCGACGCGGGTGGCGAGGAAGTCCTTGTCGTTGCCGAGCAGGACCGGATAGGTCAGCATGTCGTCCGCGTGTTCGGCGGAGCGCAGGACGTGGAAGAGCAGGTACGTGGACAGGCTTCCGGCCGCGTAGACGGCCACGTTGGCGCCGCCCCCGGTGACCAGGCCCGCGTCCTCGGCTGCTTCCCAGGCACAGGTGAGGAACACCCGCTGCTGGGGGTCCATCAGTCGCGCGTCGCGCGGGGTGATGCCGAAGAAGTCGGCGTCGAAGAGGTCGGCATCGGCGAGATCGGCGCCGTAGGGCACCCGGGTGGGCGCGTCCGCGTCCGCCGGGCTCACTCCGGCGTCCGCCATCTCCTCGGCGGTGAAGCGCCGTACGGCCTCGCGTCCGGAGCGCAGCAGCTCCCACAGTTCGGGCACGCTCGCAGCGCCCGGGAACCGGCCGGCCATGCCGACGACGGCTATCGGGCCGGTGAGCGGATCGGTGCGGTCAGGCATGAGTGGTCCCCCGTATGGCGTCGATGTGCGCGGCGAGCTGCCGCGTGGTGGTGTGCGTGAACAGCTCGATCATTTCGAGCCCTTCGACACCGAACCGTTCCTGAAGGCGCTGGTACACCTCGACGACGTGCATGGACGAGCCGCCGATGTCGAAGAAGTTGTCGTCGGGCCCGAACCGCGCCCCCGGCAGCACGCTGCGCCACACGTCCTGGACGGCGTCGGAGGTGGAGCCGGCCGTGGTGGGACTCGGTGCGGCGTCGGCGGCCGACGGTGGCCAGGGCAGCGCCCGTTCGTCGACCTTGCCGTTGACGGTCAGCGGCAGGGCGTCCACCCGGACGATGCGCGACGGCATCATGTAGGGCGGCAGCAGCCGGCGCAGCACGGAGCGCACCTCCCCGTCGCCGGGCAGCCCGTCACCGGCGAGGAAGGCCACGAGCGCGGGATGCTCCGGGTCCCGCTCGTCGAGGCGTACGGCGCACTCCTGCGCGCCCGGCAGGGACAGCAGCGCGGACTCGATCTCGCCCAACTCGATCCGGAAACCGCGCAGTTGGACCTGTCTGTCGATACGTCCCAGGTGCACCAGAGAGCCGTCGGGACGGACCACGCCCAGGTCGCCGGAGCGGTAGACGGCCGCTCCGCCCCGCACCGGGAAGCGCTCCGCGGTCAGTTCGGGGCGGGCCAGATAACCGCGGGTGACACCGGCGCCGCCGACGACCATCTCACCGGGCACGCCGACCGGGCACAGGTGCCCGTCCTCGTCCACGACGCGCACCGTCAGGTCCGACAGCGGCCGTCCGATCGCGGAGGCCGACTCGTACTGCGCGTCCTGCTCGGTGACCGGGTGGAAGGTGACGTGCACGGTCGTCTCGGTGATGCCGTACATGTTGACCAGCCGGGTGCGCCGACCCATGAGTTCGAACCAGGGCTGGAGGGCCGCGTAGCGCAGCGCCTCGCCGCCGAAGACGACGTACCGCAGGCCCAGCGCGTCGCGGTGCTCCGGGCGCAGCACCTTCAGCAGTTGGCCGAACGCGGACGGAGTCTGGTTGAGGACGGTGACCTGCTCCCGCACGAGGAAGTCGCGGAAGGAGTCGGGCGACTTGGCGACGGTGTCCGGGACGACGGCCAGCCGGCCGCCGTACAGCAGCGCGCCGAAGATCTCCCAGACGGAGAAGTCGAAGGCGTAGGAGTGGAACAGGCTCCACACGTCGCGCGGTCCGAAGCCGAAGTGCTCCTCGGTCGAGCGCATCAGCCGCATCACGTTGCGGTGGGTCACCTGGACGCCCTTGGGACGGCCGGTGGAACCGGAGGTGAAGATGACGTACGCGTCGTCGTCCGGGTCGGCCGGGCGGGACGGCACCGAGCCGCCGGGGCCGGGGGCGAGGAGGCGGTCGGCGTCGAGGGCGGTGACGCCGAGCCCCTGCCAGCGGCTCTCGTCCTCCACGACGGGCAGGCCGTCGGGGAAGCTGTGCAGGATCTGCTCGATGCGCGCGGCGGGCGAGCCCGGGTCCAGCGGCACATAGGTCTTGCGGGCCTTGAGGACGCCGAGGATCGCGGCGATCAGTGCGGTGCCCCGGCGCATGGCGATGCCCACATGCTGTCCGGGCACTTCCCGCACCAGCCGCCCGGCGATCCGGTCGGACGCCTCGTCCAGCTGGGCGTACGTCAGCCGGTCCTCGCCCGCGCTCACCGCGGTGCGGCCGGGGAAGCGGCGGACGATCTTGCTGAACCAGTCGTCCAGCGACCGGTCGACCGCGTACGCCGGGCGGGCCCGGTGCGGGTTGACGAGGTAGTCGAGCTCGGCCTCGGCCCGGGCGTCGAGGGCCGGGATGTCGGTGACGGCGACGCCGGGGTCGTCGCGGACGCTGTCGAGGACGGTGCGCATCACGGCCAGCGGATCGGTGGCCCACTGCTCGTGCGAGCACTCGACGTTGACGGTGAAGGAGCGGCCGAAGTCCTCCACGTTCATGGAGAGCGGGTACTTCACCAGACGCCGCGGCTGGATGAGCCACTCCACCTCGCAGCCCTCCAGACGCGGCTGGAGCGGCTCCTTGTAGTAGGTGAAGGTGCTGTCGGTGCTCAGGATACCGCCGACGGCCTGCGGGCAGACCTCGCGGGCCGCGGCGGCCAGGTCGAAGGACTGGTGGCGCAGCATGCCGGTTGTGGTGGCCTGGACGGAGCGGCACAGGTCGGCGAAGGTGTCGTGCCCGGTGAGGTCGACGGCCAGCGGGAGGGTGTTGACGAAGTACCCGAACGACTGCCGTTGCCGTAGTCCGCGCCGGCCCGCCAGGGGCAGCCCGGTGACCAGCTGCCGGCCGCCGGTCACCCGGGCGTAGGTCACCAGGTAGGCGGCGAGGAAGTAGGAGAAGGGGGTGCAGCCGAGTTCCTTGGCCTGCTCCCGGATGCGGCCGCTGGTCTCGGCGTCCAGGCGTAGCCGCCGCTCCTCGCCCAGCAGGCTTCCGTCGGAGGCGCGGCGGCCCTGGAGGCGGTCGTCGCCGAAGGTGGTGAGGTGCTCCAGTTGCTTGCGGAAGAACGCGATCGCGTCGGGCCGCGGGGGGAGGGTGGGCACGAGCTCGGAGGGCTCGTCCCGGGTGGCCGGGGAGAGCTCGGCGTCCGGGTCGGCGTACAGGCGCTCCAGCTCCGCGACGAAGTTGAAGTAGGAGTAGCCGTCCATGACGATGTGCGAGAACAGCAGGGCCGCGTAGACGGCGTGGTCGTCCTGGTAGAGCGTGAAGTGGTACTGCGTGGGGGCGTCCGGCGGCAGCGGGGTGTCGGCGCGCTCGGCCAGGCGCCGGGCGACCTCGCCGCGCTGGTCGCCGCTGAGCCGGATCAGCGGGACGTCCTCGGCGCGCGGCTCGGGTGCGGGCCGGTGTAACGCGAGGACCTGGCCGTCACGCTGTTCGAAGACGGTGTTGAGGGCGCGGACGCCGCGGCCGAGCCGGGCGAGCGCCATGCGCAGCCGGGCGAGGTCCACGGGTCCGGTGATGCGGTAGGCACCGGCGAGGTTGAAGGCCGCGTTGTTGGTGAAGAGCTGGCTGTGGGTGTGGAGCTTCAGCTGCGCCGGGGTGGCCGGCCGTGCTGAGCGGCGCTCGGTCATGCTGTCTCTCTCTTCGTCGGTCTGTTCGTCGGTGCGCCGGGGACGGGCCGGTCAGTGCGCCGGTTTGCTGATGTCCCAGGCGGCGACGCGCGAGAGGCCGCGCGGCAGATGGCGCAGGCCCCAGGCAGCGATCTTGTAACGGATGCTGGGGATGCTGACGACCGTGCCCTTCTCGAGGTCCGCGAGCGCGGCGCGCACCACGTCGTCAGCGCTGAGCCACAACCAGGGCGCGGGGAACGTGGTGGGGATCCCGGCGCGCTGGTGGAACTCGGTGCGGGTGTAGCCGGGCAGCAGGGCCGTCATCCGGACCCCGGCCGAGGTGACCTGGTGGGAGGTGGCGAGGGACTCGGTGAAGGCGAGGATCCACGCCTTGCTGGCCGGGTAGGTGGAGCTGAGCCAGGCCGGGCCGAGTGCGGCGACGCTGGCCACGTTGAGAATGGCTCCGGCGCGGCGCTCGGTCATCACGGCCAGGGCCGCGTTCGTCAGCCGGAGCACGGCGCGGACGTTGAGGTCGAGCAAGCGCTCCTCAGCAGCGATACCCGTGGTGAGGAAGGGCCGTTCGTGGCCGATGCCGGCGTTGTTGACGAGCAGGTCGACGGCGGGCGCGGCCTCCAGACGCGCGGTGACCGCGTCGCAGCCCTCGTCACTGGTCAGGTCGGCCGCGATGACCTCGACCTCGACCCCCTCCTCGCGCAGGTCCTCGGCGCGCTCCTTGAGATCGGTCTCGGAGCGCGCGACCAGCACCAGGTCGTATCCCTGCGTCGCGAGACGGCGGGCGAAGGCGCTCCCCAGTCCGGCGGTGGCTCCGGTGACGAGGGCGGTGGGCATGGTGGTGCCTCCCAGTCGTGGCTGGTGGGTACGGGTGGCTGGATCACGCCTGTCGGCGGGGGCCCGTGGTGGGCGGAACGCCCGTGTCGGACAGGCGGCTTCGGCGCGCGACGCCATGGGCGGACAGGCGGGCTGTGACGGCGGGCGGAACGCCCTTGGTGGGCGGGCGGCTTGCGGTGGAGGCGACACCCCTGACGGGCGTACGGCCCGGGGTGGACAGGATTCCTTTGGCGGAGGCTTGTCCTCAGACCGTGGCGGGCTGCCCCAGCACCCGTTCCCGTACGGCGGCGAAGCCGGCCACCGCGCGGTCGAGGTGCTCCTGTGTCTGCACGGCCGTGTAGCTGGTGCGCAGCCGGGGTGAGGCGGCGGGCGGGAGCACGGCGTTGACGTACACCCCTTCTTCGATGAGCAGGTTCCAGGCGTGCAGGGTGGCCAGTTCGTCGCCGGTGTCGACGGGCACGATGGGGGTGGTTCCGGTGCCGACCCGGTAGCCCAGCGCGGTGAGTTCGCGGCGCATGTGGGCGGCGTTGTCGGACACGGCCGTGCAGCGCCAGGGCTCGTCGCGCAGGATGCGCAGGGATTCCAGGGCCGCGGCGGCGTTGGCGGGGCTGGCGCTGGCGGAGAACATCAGCGCACGGGCGTGATGGCGGAGGTATTCGATGACCGCCTCGTCGCCGAGGACCGCGCCGCCGATGGAACCGAATGCCTTGGAGAAGGTGAGCGTGATCAGCGGGACCTGGTCGGTGAGGCCGAAATGGGAGCAGGTGCCGCGGCCCTTGTCGAGCACACCGGCGCCATGGGCGTCGTCGACGAGCAGGGTGGCGCCGAACTCCTCGCAGATGTCGACGATCTCGGGCAGCGGGCACAGGTCGCCCTCCATGCTGTAGACGCCGTCGACCACGACGAGCACTCCGCCTCGGTGACTGGTGCGGCGCAGCTTGTCGGCGAGGTCGGCGGTGTCGTTGTGCGCGAACCACTGGATCTTGGCGCGGCTGAGCCGGGCGGCGTCGATCAGGGAGGCGTGAGCCTCCTTGTCGATGAGGATCAGGTCGCCCGGTCCGCACAGCCCGGCGACGGCCCCGAGGTTGGCCTGGTAGCCAGTGGTCAGCACCAGCGCGGCGGGTTTGCCCAAGAAGTCGGCGAGCTCCCGCTCCAGCCGGTCGTGCAGGTCGAGATTGCCGTTGAGGAAGCGCGAGCCGGTGCACCCGGCGCCGTAGCGGGCCGAGGCCTCGGCAGCGGCCGCGACGACCCGCGGGTCGGTACTCAGCCCCAGATAGTCGTTGGAGCCGCACATCACCACCTCCCGGCCGCCGGCCATGCGAGCGACACCCGCGTCCCGCGCGTCGAAGTTGAGGAAGTACGGGTAGAGGCCGGCGTTCCTGGCGTCGCGAGCCCGCGTATAGGAAGCGCATTTGTCTATGAGGAGGCTCAATTCTCATCCACCTTTTCGAAGATCGTAGGAAGGCACGGAAAAGGTCGGCCGCGGAATTCGTAATTCCATCTCCCGAACAACCATGTGAAGAATGCTGGACACGGTTGTCAGTTCCCGTGGCGGCACCGCTGCCGACCCATCGGATACAGGGGGGAGAGGTAATGGATCACGCTCCGCGCGCTCGGCACGGAATTCACTCATCGGCCGGTTCGGTCCCAGCTGTTCCAGAGCAGCTGAAGGACGGACGCGACGTCACAGAGCGCGTTCCCGACAGCGCTCGCAATCTTGTGCATATATCCCCCTGGTTCGACCAGAAGGGGACGCGTCACAGGTCGGCACGTGCCGATCCGGACGCACCACCCCCGTGGGTACGCCTTTGACGTGCAAGAACGGTCACAGAGCCGAAGCCCAGAACGATCCGTCTCGTTCTAAGCTACGTTCGCAATCCCGATCGCGTCAAGTGACACTCTAGTGAATAGTTTCGCTTTAAATTAGCAGCGATAAGCGGAGCGCCGAAATCCACTTACCTCATTGCGCAGCCGACGGGGATGCCGCTACAGTCCGCCGGATCCAGGCCGGCGTCCGATTCCTTGAATCAAATTCATAATCTCAGGAGAGAGAGCCTGTGAAACGCCTGTGGAGACTGCAGGAGAGCATCATGATCGATGCGCCTCTCACGGATATCTACGCAGCCCTCACCCATCTTCCGAACATGGCCAAATGGAGCCCGGAATGCTTCTACGTATGGCATCGCGACAAAACGACACGTAAAGGGACCGGGTTCGTGGGATTCAATCGCAAGGGTCCCCTGGTGTGGTTCACGAACTGCCAGGTCACCGTGGCTGACGCGCCCCGCGAGTTCGCGTTCCGGGTCAGCACCTTCGGCCTGCCGGTGGCCCTGTGGGGTTACCGGTTGGAGCCGGAGGGCGAAGGGACCCGCGTCACCGAGTACTGGCAAGACCTGCGGAACGGGCCCGGCGCGCGCTTCACGGAGCTGCTCGGCCTGGTGTTCACCGGGACCCGCCCCACAGCCCGCGCGGCAGCCAACCGGGCCGGCATGCGCACCACGCTGCGGCGACTGAAGCAGGCCGTCGCGACGTGACCGCCCGACACACCGACAGAGAGGCAGTGCCGTTCATGACCCTCACGACGGACGAACGGTCCTTCGCACCGCTCAAGGAACGGATACGCGCCGAGGGCCTGCTCACCCCACGCCGAGGTTATTACGCGGCCAAGTTCACCACGAACACCGCCCTGCTGGCCGGCTCCTGGACCCTGTTCGCCCTGCTCGGCGACTCGTGGTGGCAGCTCGCTTGCGCCGTCCCGCTCGCCTTCGCCTACGGCCAGACCGGGCTGCTCGGCCATGACGTGGGCCACGCCCAGGTCACCCGCAGCAGACGGACCATGGAGATCGTCGGACTGCTGCACGGCAATGTCGCCCTGGGCTTCAGCTACGGCTGGTGGATGAGCCACCACACCCGCCATCACAACCACCCCAACCACCTCGACCTCGACCCGGACATCCTGCGCCGGGTGGTCGCCTTCTCCCCGCGCCAGGCGGAGGACGTCTCCCACCTGCGCGCCTTCGTCATCCGTCACCAGGCGCGGCTGTTCTTCCCGCTGCTCTGCCTGGAGTCGATCGGCCTGCGCATCGGTTCGGTCCTCGCCATCCGGCGCGGGGTGGTGCGCCGTCCGCGCCTGGAACTCACCCTGCTCGCGGTGCACGCGATCGCCTACGCCGCCGTGGTCCTCACCACCCTCTCCCCGCTTCCCGCCGTGCTGTTCGTGGCGGTGCACCAGGGCCTGTTCGGCGCCTATCTGGGGTGCGTCTTCGCCCCCAACCACAAGGGCATGCCGGTGCACGAGGGCGAGGAGCCCGACTGGCTCACCCGCCAGGTGCTGACCTCCCGCAACATCGTGAGCTCCCGCCTGCACGACTTCCTCTACGGCGGCCTCAACTACCAGATCGAGCACCACCTGTTCCCCACCATGCCCCGGCCGCATCTGCGTCGCTGCCGGCTTCTGGTGCGGGAGTACTGCGCCGAGATCGGCCTGCCGTACTACGAGGTCGGCGCCGCCCGTTCCTACCGCGAGGTCCTCGCACACCTCGACGAGGTCACCCGCGCCGTCGCCCGGTCCGCTCCCGCGCCGCGCTGACGCCGTCGGCGAGCAGCGCGACCAGTTGGCCGGCGAAGTCGTCCGAGACCGGCCTGCGCCGTACCAGCAGTCTGATCCACAAGGCACCGGCGACAGCGTCGACGAGCAGGGCCGGATCGAGCTCGGCGGGCAGCTCGCCCCGCTCCACGGCCCGGGCGAACAGCGGCTGATGGCGTCCGAGCCGGTCGTCCAGGAACTGGGTGACCAGCTCGCGCATGGCGGGATGGCGTACGGCGCCCACCAGAGCGGCCTCCACCACCGCCCGCGTCTTCGGATCGGCAAGCAAGTCCTGCACCCGGGCGGCCATTTCGGTCAGGTCACCGGTGAGACTCCCCGTGTCGGGCAGGTCGAAGGCGAGCGTTCCGGAGTGCAGCAGGGCGTCGCGCAGGAGCTCAGACTTGGAGGGCCACCAGCGATAGATGGTGGTCTTGTTGACCCCGGAGCGCTGGGCGACCCCTTCGATGGTGAAGGCGTCGTACCCCCGCCCGGCCAGCAGTTCCAGACCGGCCGCGAAGATCTCCTCCTTGCGGCGGGGGCCGCTCCGCCCGCAGACCCGCTCCCGCTCCGCGCCGTTCTCCACCACTGTCGCCTCCATACCGGCCACCGACGCGCCAGGACACCAGACATCAACGCAACGTCGTGTTGCGTTGATGTTATCCGGACCTTAGGATCAAGAATTGCAACGCACCGTTGCGTTGCAATGTGTTGCACATGATGGAGTCGACGGCGCGTTCGCGCACGGTCCGGCGCCCAGGGGGAACCGCATGAACTCGACCGTCCGACTCGTCTGCCTGCCCTACGCGGGCGGCGGCGCCGACAGCTACCGGCCCTGGGCGTCCGCACTGCCCGAGGGCTGCGAGCTGATCGCCCCGGAGCTGCCCGGACACGGCCGCAGGCTGCCCGAGCGCCCCCTGGAACGCGCCGAGGACGTCGTCGCGGACCTGCTGCCGCGCCTCGGCGACCCGGCAGCTCCGCTGGTGGTGTTCGGGCACAGCATGGGCGGCCTGCTGGCGTACGAGCTGTGCGACGCCCTGGACCGGTCGGGCACTCCCCCGCAGGCGCTCGTCGTCTCCGCGATGGGCCCGCCCGACCTCCTCGACTCCGCGCGGAGCAACGCCCTCGCCGAAGATCCCGAGGCGCTCATGGACCATGTGGCAGGCCTGGGTTCCACCCCCTCCCCCGTGCTTGCCGATCCCGGGATGCGGGCGCTGGTGCTGCGTCCGCTCCAGGCGGACTTCCGTCTGCTGGGCCGCGCCCGGCGGACGGAGGTCCGCGAGGTCCCCGTCCCGTTGTACGCGCTCGCCGGTGACGGGGACCCCGTCCATCCACCGCACGAGGTGGCCGGCTGGCAGCGCCACGCACGGTTCTGGAAAGGCCTCAGGGTGCTGCCCGGCGACCATTTCTTCCCCTGGGCGAGCGACAGCGTGCCCCGCTTTCTGGGCGGGCTCGTGCGCTCGCTCGCCGCCGGACGCACACCGGCCCACGACCCGTACAAGACGAGCTGACCGAGGGACACCGCCATGCTGCACGCACCACCCGGGCGTCTGACGCTGGGCGTCCTACTGCCCACCCGACTCGACCATCCGTCCCAGGAGTTACTGGCCATGGAGGCGGAACGGGGCCGCGTCGACGCGCTCTTCGCGCCGGCCCCGCACACGGCCGAAGCGCCGGACCCCGTGACCCTGCTGTCCGGCCTCTCCGGGGCCACCGACCACATCGGGCTCGTCGCGGCCGGCTCGCCGAGCGGCTGGGAGCCGCACCAACTCGTCCGTCGGCACACCTCGTTGGACGTCCTCTCGACGGGCCGGGCCGGCTGGCACCTCACAGACCCGGCGGGGACGCCGGCCGACGAGGCCTTACGGCTGTGGACCGCCGCCCATCGCGACGGCACGCCCGGGGCCGTACCGCCCGTACAGCGGCAGCCGGTGCTCTTCCGCACCGATGAACCCGCCACCAGGGATACCTTCACCGCGCGGCACGCCGACGTCGTCCTCACCGCCCCGCGGGACCGACGCTCGGCCCGCCGCCGCTACGCCGCGATCGCGGACGGCGTCCGCGCGGCTGGCAGGAACCCCGAACACGTCCTCATCTGGAGCGAGTTGACGGTGTCGACCATGGACGGCCCCGCCCGTCTCGCGGACCACCTGCAGCGGTGCCACGAGGAACGTACGGCCGACGGCTTCCTGCTCTCCTTCCCCGAACAGCCGGGCCTGCTCGTCGACTTCGTCGACCACGTCGTCCCCGAGCTGTGGCGCCGCGGCCTGTTCCCCAACGCCTACGAGGGCCCGAACCTGCGCGCCACCCTCGGTCTGCCGGAGCACGCGCCCATCCCGGGAGGCGTCCATGCATGACCGACTTCCCGCTCCGGTGCACCTGTTGGCGGCCATGCCCGCCACCGTGACACCGGACCGGCCCGCCCGCGCGGGCCTCAGGGCGCTGGCCGACGCCGCGATCACCGCCGACCGGGCCGGTGTCGACGCCCTCGTCATCCGCGGGAGCGACCCGGCAGGGCGGCCCACGGTCGAGCCCACCGGCCTGCTCGCGGTGACCGCCGCCCGTACCGTCGCACTCGGCCTGGTCGCCGAGGCCTCTCCGGTCTCCTGCCCACCGGATCACCTGGCCCGTGAACTGGCCACGCTCGACTTCGTCTCCGAAGGCCGCGCCGGACTCCTGCTGGACGACGCAGGCGGACCGGACGCCGAGGACTACCTGGTGACCGTACGGCAGCACTTCCACGGCGACCCCGAGCGCCACCCGGTCGTCCTGACCACATGGACGCCGTCGACCGCCGACTGTCACGTGAGCGACGGGTCCGACAGTGCGCCCCTGCCACGTCTGAGGCCCGTGACCCTGCCGCGGACACCGTCGTCGGACCCCGAGGTGAACGCCGCGGCAAGCGCCGAGCTCCTGGAGGAGCTGATCCGTTCCGAGCGGCCGTACGGCCTGCTGCTCGACTTCCCCGCGGGGCCCGCCTCGCTGGAGGTCTTCACCCGCCTGACACTGCCCCTGCTGCGCGAGCGCCGGGTGCTGCCACCGCGCGCCGAACGTGTCCGCCGGACGCTGCGCGACCGGCTGGACCCCACGCGTCCCGCCCACACGTCCGACGCCGGCGCGGTGGCCCGGTGAAGACGACGAATCCGACTGCCGAGCGAGAGGACACCACCGTGCGAGCCGGCACTGTCTGGAAGCAGCCACGCGCCTGGCTGATCGTGGTGGTGGGCTGCGTTCTGGCCGCCCTGAGCACCCTCAGCTACCTGCTCCCCGCCACCGATCCGGAGGGCCATCTGCACCGGCTGCCCTTGATCCTCGTCTCCGAGGACCAGGGCGTCACGACGGCGGACGGCTCGAAGGTCGACCTCGGGACGCAGCTGGTCCGCGGCATCACCCGGGCCGCCGCGCGGGACGACCGGGTGGAGTGGACCGTCGTGGCCGACCGGGCGCAAGCCGAGCGCGCACTGGCCGATCAGCACGCCTACGCCGCGCTGGACGTCCCTCGCGACTTCACCCGCGCGTCGCTCTCCCTGCTGACCGGGAACAGCGCCGCCGAACGCCCCACACTGACCGTGCTGACCCACCGCGGAGTGGGCGGCATGGCGGCCTCGATGGCGGACAAAGCCGTACGCGCGACCGTGGCGAAGGCTTCCGGTGAGCTGGGCACCCGACTCGTCACCCGTGCCACGGCCACCCCGGCCGACGGCGCCGCCGGGAAGTCCGCATCCGCCACGACCGGCGAAGCCGCCGGCGTCGAGCCCTCGGCGGCAGCCGCGTCCGACACCGCCCGCCGCGGCACTCGGCTCCGGAGCACCGCCACCGCCCCCGGCTTCCTCGTCCTCCTCCACGACCCCGTACGGATCGAAGCGGAACAGCAGCCCGTAGCCGCCGGCTCCGCACCCTCTGGTGGCACCGTCCCGCTCTACCTCGCCGTCGCGCTGCTCATCTCGGGGCTCCTGCCCGCGACCCTGCTGACGATGCTCATCGACGCCCGGCTCGGCTACCTCCCCCTGGAGATCGGACCGCGCCGACTGCTGAAGCCGATCGTCGGGATCGCCCGCTCCTCAACCTTCCTCGCCAAGGCGGTCATCGGCACCGTCATGGGGTTCGCCGCCGGAGCGGTGGTCGCCGAGGTGGGGCTCGCCAGTGTCGAACTCGGCGCGCGGGCCCCCGGCCAGCTGGTCGTCTTCTGCGGCCTGGCCTGCGCCTCCATCACGCTGCTGACCCTCGCCCTGTTCGCGCTGCTCGGCGCCCCCGGCCAGATCCTGGCCCTCCTCGTCGTCACACTGATCGGTGTCCCGCTGTCGGGCGGCGCCATTCCGCCCGAGGCCCTGCCGGCCGGTCTGGACGCACTCGGCCGGCTCCTGCCGGCCCGACACGTCGTCGAAGGCGTCCGGTCCCTGCTGTTCTACGGCGGTGACGCCCCGCAGGTGACCACCGCGTGGCTGGTCATGGGAGCGTATGCGCTCGGTTCCGCCCTGCTGGGCCTGCTGGGCTCGCACGTCTACGACCGACGCGGCTACCGGCGCGCCCACGCGCTCGAACTGACACCCCGTCCCGTGGCCCACTCCACCCCCGGACCACTCCCCCGACCGTCGTGAGGTGAGACCCGCCATGGCCACGTCCCCCACCGTCTCCGGCAGTGCCCCGGCGGACTCCCGCACCGGGCACATCCCGCCCGGCACGGTCGCCCCCCGCCTGTCGAGCGCCGGCCACAGGACCCGTCGCCTCGCCGCACGGGACCTGCTCGCCGAGCCCCGGCCGCACGGCGACGTCGGCCGTCCCCGAGCGGCCGCGGCGGCAGAACCGTTCACCGTGCCCGACGGCCCCGTCAGGGCGGCCCCGGCGCACCGGGACTCGCGCTCCGCCCCTCCGAGCCCCTTCCCGTCCTCCCCGCCCCGTCCCGGTGCACCGCCCCGGCACGGTCTGTGGAGCAAGGCCGTCCTGCCGTCGGCGAAAGGCCGCACGGCCGGCCGGGACGCGCCACTCCAGAAGGCCGTGCGCGTCGGCGGACTCCGTTCCGGGGACACGGCCGCCGGTGTCCCGGACCGCTTCCCGGCCGAGGAGACCGCTCGCTCCGTGGAGGTTCCGGGGGCTCCTCGGTACGTCGGTGCCCATGAGCGGTTCGGCCGGAGGACGGCCCGGCTCCGACCCGTCACGGCACGACTTCCCCGGCTCCGCGCGGACGTCGCACGGAGGCTGCCATGACCCTGCCGGGACTGCACGTGTTCGACGGCGGTGCGACGTCCGCCGCCGTGGTGATGGTGCACGGCATCCGCGTGTCCTCGTCCATGTGGCTGCCCCACGCCCGGCGGCTCGCGCCGGACTTCCGGGTGAGCACCCTGGACCTGCCCGGCCACGGCATCCTGCACGACGAGACGTTCACCCTCGCCTCGGCCGTCGAAGCTCTCGACGCCGCGGTCGCCGAGGCCGGCGCCGCGACCGGCGGGCGGCCCCTGGTCGTCGGCATGTCGCTGGGCGGCTTCGTGGCCATGGCCCACGCGGCGACCCGTCCCGGGCAGCTGCGCGGCCTGCTGATCTGCGGCTCGACCGCCCGGGCCCGCGGCTGGAAGGCACTCGCATACACCGCGGCCGCACACATCGACCAGCGCCGCAGCGAGGAGCACAGCGCCGAGGCGAATGCCCGCCTCTTCCGCCGCCGCGCCATCCCCGAGTGCGCCGAGGCCGTCATAGCCGGCGGCTTCGCCCGGCACGCCTTCGGCGAGGCCGTTCGGGAACTGCGCCGCGTGGACGTCCTGGACCTGGCCGCCCGCCTGCGGACCCCGACCCGGTTCGTCAACGGGCGCCGTGACCTCCTCTTCCGCCAGGAGGAAAAGACGTTCCTCAGAGCCGTACGCGCCGCAGGCACGACCGCCCACCTCACACACGCCCCCGGCGACCACCTCTTCCCGCTGCAAGACCCGGACGGCTTCGCCGACTTGGTCCGAGACGTCCACACGGGGCTTCCCGCGACCTGACAGGAGCTCAGAAACCCTTCACCGAATCCACGTTCGCCCGGCCGATGACGTGGCACGTTTACCGCTGATCGCGGCCACCACCCGGCACGACGCCGTCGTCACCAGCCGGGCACTCGACCACCCCGTCCACGACCTGTTCCCAGTCCGCCCCGGCAGAAGCCGCCCCGGCTGCACCGCCACATGACCCCGGCCATCGCTGCCTGCGCCTGCCTGACCGTCCTGCCGGCCCGCCGGCTGGATGCGGAGAAAGCAGAAACGGATCCTCCCGGCTCATCTGAACTGCCCGGAAAGCAAAACAAAAACCGTTGCAGTGCTAGCCGTTTCCCAAGGTCAGCGACAGGCGTTGCACGGTGGTCGAGGTGGAGGTGAACTCCCGGCAGTCGACCACCGCCCGCACGGCTCCGGTCACGGCCCTGACGAGGTCCAGCCGGACCGTCGGGCCCGTGCCGGTGACGAAACGGGCTTCCACCCAGGTCGTGGTGGCGCTGACCTCGGTGCGTCGGGTGCGCTCCCCGGTCAGCAGGCGTGTCGTGCCGTCGACGGACGTGGTGCGCAGGACGGGGACTTCGGCCGGGTCGGACACCCGGGTGCCGTCGTCGCGCAGGGTCCAGCGGGCCGCGCGCAGACGGTCGGCCACCTCCTGGGCCTGGGACCGGGTCCCGGAGACGGGATCGACGGAGATGACGGCGAGCGTGCGGAAGGTGCGGGGTCCCCGCGAGGGGGCCGGGCCACCGCCGGACGGCGACGGCTTTCCGGGCGTGAGGGCCGGGAGTCCCGGCGGACGGCTGGGATCGGGCGGCGCGGCACGACCGGGACACGCCGCGGCCGTCGCCCCGGAACCGGAACCGGGGCCGGTTCCGGTTCCGGGTTCGGTTCCGGGCCCGTCATCGGCTCCGGTGCCGCCGTCCGGTGCCCGCGTGACCGGGGCGGTCGGTCCCGCCGCGTCGTCGGCGAACACTCCGCCGGCCGGGCGGGGGGCGAGAGGCAGCAGCCCGACGAGCAGCAGGACCGCCGGAAACAGGACGGCCGCCACGTACACGGTCACGGACCGGGCCGTCGCGGACCGGGCGGCCGTCGCGGACCGGGCGGCAGTCGGCGGCGGGTCCCTCCGCGCGGGTCGCGCTCCGCCCACCAGCGGCCAGACCAGCGCGACGGCGAGGGTCGCCCACCAGGCGGGCTGCCCGGCCAGCGACTCGTGGGCCAGGGCGAGGACCTGCCGGGCGGCCCGGTCGGCGGACGCCCCCAGCAGCACGTACGCGGGAAACGCCCCCAGCGTCATCAGCAGCAGCTGGGCGAACAGCGCCAGGGGCCACAGCAGCGTCGACAGGAGCCGGACCCCCGTGGTCCCGGCTCGCGACACACACCGGACACGCATCCCGACGGGCGGGTGGTAGAGCCGTGCGAGGCCCCCGTGATCACCCTTCTCGAGGCGGCGCAGAGCGCGTACGACGGTGTCGGCGCCCGCGGTCCGGGCCGCGAAGCGGTCCGCGCCGAGCTCCGCCGACCAGAGCGCGGCCACCACGAGGAGCAGCACCTTCGGAACGCTCTCCAGGACCAGTACGACCTCGGCGCACACCAGCACCGCTGTCGCGTTGCCCGTGACGGCCAGCAGTGTGACCGGCAGGACGACGAAGCCCGCGAGGACGTACGGCCAGACGCGGACCAGCGCGGTGAAGGGACTGCCGAGCCCGGTGACGTGCTGCTCTCCCCGCCGCAGATGGCCGAGTTCGTGCAGGAGGACCGCTCGGGCCGCCTCGATGTCCGTGTGCCACAGATGGACGAGCGGGGCGAAGACGCCGATCCGTGCCGTGCGCCGATCGCCGGGGTAGACACGGGCGGAGAGTCCGTCCTGCGTGCTCAGACGCAGCCGGGTGCCGGGGGCGTGCGCGTGGACGAACGCCGTCATCTCGGCGGCGAAGTGCGGCTCGGCGCTCTCGCCCCGGCCTCCGGGTGCCGCCGGGGACGCCATCAGCGGATCGTCGGGGGCCAGGAGCCCGTAGCGGCGCTCGACGAGACGACGGCGGGCCCGCGGGGCGAGGAGCGCGAGGACCGCGGCGAGCAGGAAGAACTGGGGCAGGAGCTGGACCAGGCCGAGCACCGCCGTGACGAAGCCGCCGCGTCCGGCCTCGTCGGTCCGGCCGAGACCGGCGCTCACGTCGAGGGTGCGCCCGATCAGCGCGGGAAGCTGAGCGAGGAAGAGCGCCAGGGTCAGCCACAGCCAGGGCGGCGGCCCCCACGACCGGGCGGGCCGGAGCGGCGGCCTCCTCATGACGTCGTACGGCATCGGTCCGTGCGCCGAGACGGTCGGCGGACCGGTGCGGTCGACGCCGTACTCATCCCTGGTCCGTACCGTCGGGACCGGCCGACGGGCCGTGCGGGGTCGTAGGGGGGCGGCCCGCACGACGGAGCATGCCCGACGCCGCCGAACGCAGTCGGCGCAGTTTCCGGCACCGGGTGCCGGGGCCGCGCGGCGGCGGGGGCGGTTCGTCACCGACCAGCGCGTCGAGGAAGGCCGCGGCCTCCACCGGGTCGTCCTCGGTGACCATCCGGGCGATGAGCCGCGCCGTCAGTTCGTCGGCCTCCTCCGGGGCCAGCCCGCGGTCCCGGAGCCGCGCGCTCATGCGCAGGGCGGCCCGTACGACGTCCGCAGTGGGAGCACCCGGACCGGCGTCGCCGCCCGGGGGAACCGCCGCTCCGGGCACGGCACCCGGTGACGCTCCTGACGGGTCCTCGCCGTCACCCCCGGCGTCCGGCACCGGGCGCGGCGATGACGGCGGCGGCGACGCCGACGGCGTGCCCCGCCCGGTGGGCGGGCCGTCGTCCGGTGAGGCGCTGCCGTCCTCCCCCGTTCGCCGGGTCGCGGCCTCGGCGCGCCGCTGGGCCCGTAACCCGACCAGCAGGCCGGTCGCGGACAGGAGATTGTTCAACTCGGGACTGCCCAGGGCGGATTTCAGCGATCTGGCGGCGTACGCGAGCCCGTCCAGCACGGCGGGAAGAACGGCGACCGCTCCGCCGCCCATGCCTCCGGGCGCCCGACCGGGCGCGGAAAAAGGTCACGGCGGGGAGCGCCGCCCGCGGCGTACGCGCGAGCGGTCTGCACCGCGAACCCGATCTCCCCGGGAGCGGCCCGCTCGGCGATCCGCACGCTCCAGGTGTCCAGCCGGTCCGGTGTCGTCATCCGGCCTCCCCCGACGCGATCGCCCCGCCTCCGAGGCCTCCCGCCACCGCCGTCCGCGGTAAGGGGGCCGGTGAGCTCGTCACGAGGCCGTACCGTCGAAGGTGAACTTGAACGCGACCACGCCGTCGGTGGTGCTTCCCGCGGCGGTCAGCGATGCCCCGGAGCTGTCGAGGCGGCCCGTGAACGTCGTGCCGGCGGCCAGCGCGTGCGGGAAGCCTCCGGGCATCTGGCCGAGGTCGGAGCGGCAGGCGACGAGCAGGCCGGGCCAGTTGAGCAGGTTCAGGACGACGGCTTCCCGGGCGTGCGGATCCGTGAGCCGTGCGTCCAGCTCGCCGTCGGACCAGTCGATGTCCCAGTAGGTCAGCAGGAGGTTCGGATCCCGGTAGTTGCCCGCCAGGTCCTGGCTCGAGACCGTGCTGACCGACGACGACCAGAAGGACACCGCGCCGGCCTGGGAGGAGTTGCCCGCCGCGAACAGCATCGAGAACGGGTTGTTCTCGGTCTGGTCGCCGCCCGTCCGCGGCCGGTTCAGGTCGAGGGTGCTGTTCATGGAGTAGGTCCGGCTGTCCGCCAGGCGCCGGGACCCGTCGGTGGAGCAGTAGTCGTAGATGTCGACGGAGATGCTCGCCGTACCGCTGTACGCCCTTCCCCACAGGGCCGACGCCCCCGAGCCGCCGGCCGACACCGGTTCCTGGGAGGCGGCGGCCGTCGTGGCCTCCTCCGTGGCCGGTGTCGGCGTCGGCGTCGCCACGTCACTGACCGAAGGCGTCGGCTCGGGCGTCGACGCGGGCGCCGACGACGGCGCCGCGGACGCCAAGGTGCCGGCGGAGGCCGTCGAGGCGTCGGCCGTCGGCGCGCCGTGCTTCCCGCACCCGGCCAGGGACGCGCACAGGAGACCCGCGCAGACCGTCGCGACCAGCCGGACCCGGATGTCGGTGGGCATTCTTCGAACCCGCGTCATGGCAGGCATGACACCCCCCTCCCCGCGCCGGGCCACCCCCCACGAGCGCCCAGGACATGCGGGACATTACGCTGCGCTGACTTTCCCTCACCCCCCGCGAAGTCCTTCGTTACCGTTTCGTGCCTGGCCACAGCCGTGTACGGGGTGGACCGCGCGGGTCCGGTGGCGGAACCCCTGGTGCACCATGGGCGACGAAACGGGCCGGCCCGACCGGTCCGTTCCTGCGAACCGGGGTGTGATGATGGGCGAAGACCGGGGCCGCGTCCTCGTCGTCGACGACGACGCGGCGATACGAAGGTCACTCGAACGCGGTCTGCGGCTGGGCGGTTTCACCGTGGATCTCGCCGACGACGGCCGGTCCGCGCTGGCCCTGGTCCGGCGGACCCCGCCGGACGCGATCGTGCTGGACATCTCCATGCCCGGTCTCAGCGGCATCGACGTGTGCCGGACGCTGCGCGAGGAGGACGACGACGTACCCGTCCTGATGCTCTCCGCGCTCGACGAGACCGGTGACCGGATCGCGGGGCTGCAGGCCGGCGGGGACGACTACCTGGTGAAGCCGTTCGCCCTGCAGGAGCTGGTGCTCCGGCTCCAGGCGCTGCTGCGGCGCCGGCCGCCGAAGGACACCGGCACCGTACGGGTGGGCGGGCTGTCGCTGGATCCCGCGGCCCGCACGGTCAGCCTGGACGGACGGCGACTGGAGCTGACCCGGCGGGAGTTCGAGCTGCTGCACGTCCTGGCGCGCAACGCGGGCATCGTGCTCAGCCGCGATCAGCTCCTCGACCGGGTCTGGGGCTACGACTTCGATGTGCGCACCGACGCGGTGGACACGTTCGTGAGCTATCTGCGGCGCAAGCTGGAGGCGGCGGGCCGGGCCCGGATCGTCCACACCGTGCGGGGTGTGGGGTTCGTGCTGCGCGACGACGGACCGGAGGCCGGACGATGAGGCTGTCCACCCGTATCGCCCTCGCCGTCGGGGCGACCGTGCCGGTCCTGGTGCTGGCCACCGGCTGGCTGCTGCTGCGGCTGGTCGCGGCGGATCTGCACGACCAGCAGGACGCGCACCTGCGGCGGAGCGCGGCGGCCGTGGCGAAGGACGCCCGCGGCCTGCTGCGCGCGAGTGCCGCCGACCGGTCGGCGCGGATCGAACAGGCCCGGGAGAGACGGCTGTTCACGTCCGCCCTGGACGTCGGCGTACGGCTGGTCGGCCCGTCGGAGACGTTCACGGGCGGCCCGCAGCCGGACCAGGGGGTGACGCTTCCCGCGAGCGCGCCGGTGCCGGTCACGCTGCGGACCGGCAAGGACTCCTGGCGGGTCCTGTCGACGCGGGTGTCCGGTACCCGTCCCGGGGTGCGCGGCACGCTCTGGCTCTTCGCGCCCGACACCGCGGCGAGCACCCAACTGCGCCTGGTGCGCAGGCGCGTGGTGACGGTGGCACTGCTCGCCGCTCCGCTGTCGGGGCTGCTGGCCGGCGCGGTGGCCGGACGCGCGAGCCGTCCGCTGCGGCGGCTGCGGGACAGCGCGAGCGGTCTGGATCCGCGGACCAGCGCCGCCCGTCTCGACCACACGCCGGCCCGGATCGCCGAGGTCGACGATCTGGCGCACACCCTCCGGACGGTCCTGAGCCGCTACGACGAACAGGCCGCGAGGACCGAGGAGGCGCTCGCCACCGCCCGTTCGTTCGCCTCGGCCGCCGCGCACGAACTGCGCACCCCGCTGATGAGCATGCAGACCAATCTGGAGATCCTCACCGAGCACCCGGCCCTTCCCGCGCCCGACCGTGACGAGGTCCTCGACGACCTGCGGCGCGAACACGCCCGGCTGCTGGGGCTGTTGGTCATGCTGCGTGAGCTCGGCCGCGGCGACCTGGTCGAGGCGGACGCCTTCGGCCCCGTGGACCTCGCGGACGTCGTCGAGGCGAGCGTCCGGGAGCAGCGGCGGCGCCGTCCGCTCGCGCACATCGTGGCCGACTGTCCGCCGGGGCTGCGGGTGCACGGCTGGGAGCCCGGACTGCGCACGGTCCTGGACAACCTCCTCGTCAACGCGCTGGTGCACGGCGGATGCGCGGACGGACGCCCCGCGCGCGTCGGTGTCACGGTGCGCGCGAGCGGTGACCGCGCCGTCCTGTTCGTCGACGACGAGGGGCCGGGTATCGCGCCCGAGCGCAGGACCACGGTCTTCGAACGCTTCGAGCGCCGCCCGGACAGTCCGGGGTCGGGCCTCGGACTCACCCTGGTCGCCCAGCAGATCGACCTGCACCGGGGCCGTGTCCGCGTCCTCGAACCGCCGTCCGGAACGGGGACCCGGATCGGGGTCTCGCTCCCGCTGCCGGGCGGCGCGGAGGATGCCGGGGCGACGCTCCCGCCGCAGCGCAACTGGGTGATCACGACAGCCGGCGCCCGGCCACAAGAATTCCACAAAGAGGACTCCTAGCGTGCCGGGCGTGCGGGCAACCGCCCCGAAGCGAAGAGGAGTTCAGCATGCCGAGGACACCGAGGACACCGAGGACGACGCCGGTGGCATCGAGGACCAGGACGGCCGTCGTCTCACTGCTGGCGGTCGGCGCGCTGCTCGGAGCCGCGGGGGCCGCGTCGGCCGACGGCGCCGGGACGCATCCGTCGGGCGCGCCGACGGGTGACGGTGCGAAGGCGCTCTGCAAGCGCGCCCCGAAGATCGACCAGCGGATCGACCGCATCCTCGGCCGGCTGAACGGGGACGCCTCGCAGCGCGGTTCGATCGCCCGGCTGGAGCAGCGGGTCGCCGACGCCAGGTCCGCGGGGCATACGCAGATCGAGACGTACCTCGACGACCGCCTCACCTTCAGGCGTTCGCTCGTCCCGACGCTGGAGGGCCGCCGGAAGGACCTGGCGGACGTCGAGAAGTGGTGCGCGAGCCACCACGACGGAGCCGGCTCCTGATGCGCGCGGGACGTGCGGCGGCGGCGCTCGCCGTGACGGCGCTGCTCCTGACCGCGTGCGGTGGCCACGGTGACGCCGGGAACGCCCCCGCGTCGCCGGGCCCGGCCTCCACGGATGTCGCCCGTCTGCAGGAACTGGTCGACGGCGCGGAGTCCGCGGTGAGTTCGGCCGAGTCGGACATGGCCCGCGACTGACGTCGTGGCGGGCGGCGTTCACGCGTGGACGGGCGAGGGCCCCGGCAGCCGGTGCCCCGGTGCCCCGGCGGCCGGGGCCCTCGTCCGTCCCGGACGGCGCGCGGCAAGGATCACCGCCTCGCGCCGCCGCCTCGCCTCACGGCCGCGGCGCACCGTAGAATTATGGCTTTGTAGACAAAGCGGACTTCATCGGCCAAGGAGGACATGGTCCGCGACATGACCTCCTCCGGTGATCCAGCCGTCGAAGCCGTCCCGTGACGCGGGGATGCCCGGCCGGGCACACAGCAGAGGTGATTTCCGGTGACTGGTGCCACCCCGCTGATGGTCGTCGACGGCGCGGGCGTCGTCGTCCGGTGGAGCCGCAGGGCGCGCGAGATCTGGCTGCGCCCGGACTCCGAGGCCGTGGGCCGGGTGGCCCTCGCCCTGGTCGCGCCCGGCGCCGGGAACTCCGGCGACGGTGCCCCCGGCCACCGCGCGGAACCGGGATCCGGCCCCCTGGTCATCCACGACGTCGGCGGAAACCCGGTCGACCTCCGCGTCCAGGTGGTCCCGCTCTCCGGCGGCGCCCTCGCCTGGGGCGTCTTCGAGGCGGGCGACGGTGCCGCCCCCGCCGGCACGCGGACCGCGGTGTTCGACATCCTGCGCTCCAACACGCGCGAGGCGTTCTTCGTCCTGGACCCCGAACTGCGCGTCCTCAGCGTCAACGAGGCGGCCAGCGCGCTGTGCGGCGTCGCGGCGGACAAGGCCCTCGACCGGCCGGTCGGCGATGTGTGCCGCCCCTCCCGTCCGCAGGAGTTCGAAGGTGTCCTGCGGGGCGCCCTGACGGACGGCACGCCCGTCACCGACCACACCGTACGGCTCGCCCCGCTGGACGGTTCGTCGCCGGAGCGCTTCGCGAACGTCTCGGTGTTCCCGCTGGAGGACTCGCGCGGCGTGGTCGTCTCCATGACCGAGGTCACGGAGTACCTGCGGAGCGTGAGGCGGCTTGAGGCGCTCGGTTCGGTGCGGGAGCGGGTGGGCCGGAGCCTGGACGTCGTCACGACCTGCCAGGAACTGGTGGACGCGCTGGTGCCCGGTTTCGCCGACATCGCGGTGGTCGAGGTGGTCGACGCGGTGGTGCGGGGCGAGGATCCCCCGCTCAGCCCTCTCGGGCGGGAGGTCCCGCTGCGCCGCGCGGCCTTCCGTATCGAGGGGGCCGCCCACGGGGCGCAGGCCCATCCCGTCGGTGACGTACGGGCCGTGCCGTCGCCCACGCCGTATTCGCAGATGCTCGGCGACCTCAAGCCGCGGGCCGTCACCCTGGACGGCGGCGCCCCTTGGCTGGACGCCGATCCGGAGCGGGCCCGCGCCATCCGCGCCTCCGGCGCCCGCGTCCTGCTCACCACCCCGTTGACGCTGCGGGGCGCCGTGCTCGGACTGCTGAGCCTCTATCGCGTACGGCCGCACGACGCCTTCGACGACAACGACCTCACCGTCGCCGGGGAACTGGCCGCGCACACGGCGCTGAGCCTCGACAACGCCCGCCGCTACACACGCGAGCACACGATCGCGGCGGCGTTGCAACGCCATCTGCTGCCGCCGGAGCCCCCGTCGCAGACGGCCATGGAGTTCGCGCCGCTGCACGTCCCGGCCGACGCCGGGGCGGGCACCTGGTACGACGCCTTCGGTCTGCCCGGGGCGCGCACCGCCCTGGCGATCGGGGAGGTCAGCGGGAGCGGCATCGACGCCGCCACCACCATGGGCCAGCTCCGGACGGTGATCCATTCGCTCGCGGCGCTCGACCTGGATCCCGACGAACTGCTCGCCCGCCTCGACGACGCGGTCGTACGGCTCGCCCAGGAGCGCTCGGCCCTGCCGGCGGGCGATCCCCTGCGCCGGCAGCCGCTCAGGGCCAGTTGTGTGTACGCGGTGCACGACCCGCTCCAGGAGACCTGCGTCATGGCCTCCGCCGGCCATCCCGCGCCCGTGGTGGCCCACCCCGGCGGCGTGGTGCACGTCCCGCAGATCCCGACCGGCCCCCTTCTCGGCAGCCGCGACGGGCCCCCCTTCGCCACCGCCTCCGTCCCGATGCGGGACGGCAGCGTACTCGCGCTGCGCAGCACGTCGTTCCCGGTCCCCGAAGGCCCGGACCACGACCCCGCGGACCCGCTGCGCGTGGCGCTGACCCGGCTGGACCGTCCCCTCGGCGACATACGGGACGACGTGCTCTACCGGCTGCGCGACACCGCGGGCCGTCGCGACGTCCTTCTGCTGCTGGCCCGCACCCGGGCGTTTCCGCCCGACCAGGTCGCCACCTGGTCCCTGGACTTCGCGCCCACGGCGGCCGCGACGGCACGGCACCACGCCCAGGAGCGGCTCCGGACGTGGCGGGTGGGCGAGGAGACCGCCTTCGCCACCGAGCTGATCGTCAGCGAACTGGTGACCAACGCCCTGCGTTACGGAGCGCCGCCGATCCGGTTGCGTCTCGTCATGGACTCCACGCTCACCTGCGAGGTCGACGACGCGGGCTGGGCCGCCCCGCGCCTGCGGCACGCCCGCACGGCCGACGAGGGCGGACGCGGCCTGTTCATCTGCGCGCAGATGAGCCGGAACTGGGGCATCCGCTACTCCGCGCAGGGCAAGACGATCTGGACGGAACAGACGCTGCCCTGAGGGCTCCGGGGGCAGCCGTCCGGGGCGGACCGCGGACGCGCCGTCCGGCGTACCGCCCCTACCGTGCCAGGTCGGCCGCGACCTCGCGCGCCGCCCGGGCTCCCGACGCCAGCGCGCCCTGGACCGAACCCGTGGCCCGGTGGTCCCCGCACACATAGCGGCCCGGGGCCACCCGTGCGGTCCGGCCGAGCGGCTGCGGGGGCGGCATCGCCGGCAGGGCGTCGGGAACGGTGCGGACCGTCAGCAGGTCCCAGTCCGCGGTGCCGGTGCCGTACACCTCGGAGAGCGCCTCGCGCAGCCGCGTCTCCCCGCCCTCCCGGTCGTGCCCGAGGACCGAGGTGGCGATCAACGACATCCCGGGCGGGGCGTAGCCCCGGACCACCTCGCTCAGGACGCAGGTGTTCAGGAAACGCCTCCTCGTGTCCGTCAGCAGGACGGGTTCGGCCAGCGGTGAACGGGTCGCGGCGTGGTAGTACGTCGTCACGACGCGGTAGGCCGGGAGGCCGAGGCCGGGCAGCAGCCGGGCGGCCGGTCCCGGTCCCGTGGCCACGACCACGGCCCGCGCGGCGAGTCCGCCCCCGCCGTCCACCTCGACCCCGCCGTCCGTGAGGCGCGTGACCGGGGTACCGAGGCGCACGGTCCCCGGGGGCAGCCCCTCGGCCAGCAGACGCGGCACCGCCCCGATGCCGGCGCCGGGCAGGCACAGGGTGCCGCGCAGCATGCTGCGCCAGACGAGGTGGAACACCCGGCCGGAGGTCTCCAGCTGGTCCTCCAGGAAGACCCCGGACAGGAACGGCCGGAAGAACCGCTCGACGAACTCCTCGGAGAATCCGGCCGCGGCCAGCGCGGTGCGTGTCGTACGGTCCTCGCCGCGCTTGAGCCACCGTGCGGGAGCGAGCATGTCCCGGCCGGACAGTGCGGCCAGCGCGAGCAGGTCACGGGTTCCCGCGAGCCGCCCCGGACGCAGGTCGCCCGGTCGCCTCCGGCCGCGGGTCGGGTCCTCGAAGCGCAGCGGCCCGTCCTCCGTGTGGACGAGGACGCCGGGCGTGAAGGGCCGCAGCCGCAGGTCGCGCAGGACGAGCCGGCGCCGGACCTGCGGGTAGGACGTGTTGAAGACCTGGAAGCCGCGGTCGACGACGAAACCCTCGTGCGTGTCGGAGCGCATCCGGCCGCCCACCCCGTCCGAGGCCTCCAGGAGCCGGACCGCGAAGCCGTACCCGACGAGATCGCGGGCGCACGCCAGACCGGCGAGCCCGCCGCCGACGATCAGGACATCGGACGCATCGCGCTTCGCGCTCATGGGCACCATCCTCCGAACAGCCGGTCCGTCCGCGCGCCGGCGGGCGCGCGTGAGTGGTCCGGGCGCGGGCCGGCGGTCCCGCGCCGTCGCACGCGCCCTCCCGAACCGATCTTCCCGCCGGGGCCGCCGGGCGGATGCGGGACCACGCCGGTGGACCGCGCCACGTGCCTGAGGCGCCGCGTCGGAGGACTCCGAGGACTCCGAGGATCCGCGGGGGGAATAGAACGGTATGGGCGGATGTTCCCCTACGTGTGACGCGGAGCGGCCTCCGCACACCAGGTAAGCGGCCCCGGCTGGTCTCCCCCGTCCAGCCGGGGTCCCCTGTACGTCCGGCGCCGTTTCCCACGTCGCCCGACGACAGCGAACCGCCGGCGCCACCCGTGACACGGGTGGCGCCGGCGGTCGGCGTCGCGTCAGTGTCCGGAGCCGTAATGGCCGCCGAGCTGATCGCGGTAGTGCGGGTCCCCGAGGTGCTTCTCCTTGTCGAACTCCGGCGCCGCCTTGATCTCGTCCTTGGTCCGGGCGACATGGATCGTCCTGTCCTCGTGACTGATCGACGTGATCGTCCCGGCGGGCAGCAGAACCTCCTTGCCGAAGATCCAGACGCCGGTGTCGACGACGATGTACTGGGAACCGACCTCGTCGGAGTGCTTGTCGACCTTCCCGATGTGGCCGTCGGCCGCCTCCACCCGGTAGCCGGAGAGATCGTCGTCGGGCGTGTGCCCACTGGTCGGGCCGTAACCCCAGAGGTGCTCGTTCACGAAGGATTCCTCCCACTCGTCCGCGGATGCGCGCCGCGGACCCGGACGGGTCCGCGGGTGCGCCCGTCGATGACCGGAGCGCGGTCACCGTTTCCCGGCGTGCCTTCCGCCGCGGTCCACCGGGTGTCCCCGTCCTTCGGAACGAACCCGTCCGCACACAGATTCTTCACAGACCCGATGCGGAGTGACCGAAAACCGACGTTCCAGCCGGAATTCGTTGCGGCCTGGACCACCGACACCCCGACAGCACGGACCGCCACGCTCCGCTTCCGGGCCGACCCGGACAGGGCAAGCACAGTAACGTTTCACTGAGTAATCGCGAGAACCCGAAGAGTGACGCTCGCGCCTTCGACGCGGCTCCGATGACCACCCGTTCGAGGGACGCGCTTTTCCGTCACGTTCCGCGGCAGGCGCACGAAAACTCCACAGAGACACCACTATGTGACGCGACGAACACGTGACGACCACGTCTGAGGGGGGCTGTGGCGTCGCGTCAGGGGGTGGCCGGCTCCATGGGAGCGGTACTCACCCCTGCCCGGGGAGGGGACTTCACCGCATGAAGCGGACCATTCACTCGACCGCGCCCGGACAAGGCGCGCTCATCGACCCGTTCGGCCCGAACGGCGCCCGTGTGCCGGCGGACGTCCCCGAGCGGGTCCTCCACAGCCCGGACCGCTGAGCCGTACACCGACCGAAGGTCCCGGCCGCGCCCCGCGCGGCCGGGACGGGCCCGACCACCCCGACCTCGGCCGTGGAGCACATCCATGCACGTTCCCCGCGACGCGCGCAGCCTCACCTCGACGCGCGTCACCCTGCTCACCGAAGGCACCTACCCGCACAGTCACGGCGGTGTCAGTGTCTGGTGCGACCAACTCGTCACCGGCATGCCCGACGTCGACTTCGACGTCATCGCCGTGACCGGCACCGGATGTGAACCGATCGTGTGGGACGTCCCCGCACAGGTCGCGGACGTCGTCGCGGTCCCCCTGTGGGGCCCCGCGCCCGGGGGCCGTCCGCCCCGCGGCCGGCGCCGCAACCAACTCACCTCCGCCTACGAGCAGTTCCTGACCGCTCTGCTCGACCCGTGCGCCGAGGACCGGTTCGCCACCGCCCTGTACACGATGGCGCGGGCCGCGGCGGACGGGATGCTGAGCCCCTTCCTGCGCGGCGACCGCGCGATCGGCGTCCTGGCCGGGGTGTGGAACCGCCCCGGACTGGCCGTCCGCGAGGCCCGGCCGACCCTGCACGACGCCGTCACCGCGACCGCCCTGCTGGAGCACGCGCTGCGCCCGCTGACCGCGCCGCTGCCCGAGCACGGGGTGGCCCACGCGGTCAGCGGCGGTGTCGCCGTGCTGCCGGGCCTGGCCGCGCTCGAACGGCACGGTGTCCCCCTGCTGTTGACCGAGCACGGCGTCTATCTGCGCGAGCGTTATCTCGGTTACCGCACCGCCCCGTACCGCTGGCCGGTCAAGGCGGTCGCGCTGGGCTTCTTCCGGCTGCTCGCGGAGGAGACGTACCGGCGCGCCGCCCTGATCACCCCGGGCAACCGCTACAACCGACTGTGGGAGGAACAGGGCGGTGCCGCGCCCGAGTCGATCCGTACCGTCTACAACGGCGTGGACCCGGCCGCGTTCCCGCCGGCCGGTCCGGAGCCGGAGCGGCCGACGCTGAGCTGGGCCGGACGCGTCGACCCGATCAAGGACCTGGAGACGCTGATCCGGGCGTTCGCCCTCGTACGGGCGCAACTCCCGGACGCGCGGCTGCGGTTGTTCGGCGGCACACCGCGCGGCGGCGAGGCCTACCGCGAGCGCTGCGAGGCGCTGGCCGCCGAGCTGGGGCAGGCGGAGGCGGTCAGCTTCGAGGGCCGGGTGGACGACATCAAGGACGCCTACGCGGCGGGCAACGTCGTGATGCTCTCCAGCATCAGCGAGGGTTTCCCGTTCACCCTGATCGAGGCCATGTCGTGCGGGCGGGCGACCGTGTCCACGGACGTGGGCGGGGTGCGCGAGGCCGTCGGCGACAGCGGTCTCGTCGTCCCGCCACGCGATCCGGGCGCCATGGCCGCGGCCGCGCTGGAGCTGCTCGGCGACACCGGGCGGCGGGCGGCGATGGGCGAGGCGGCCCGGCTGCGGGTCATCGAGCAGTTCACCCTGCGGCAGACCGTCGACACCTTCCGGACCGTCTACCTGGAACTGTCGGCGCTCGGCCGGATCGTCCCGGGCCCTCCCGGGCCGTCCGGCGCCCCGCTCACGGTGCCGGGCGGCCGGGTGGCCGCGCCCAGGTCGAGGAGCCTGGCCGGATGAGCGGACCCATGGCCCTGGAACCCGGTGGCGCGGGGGGCGACACCCTGTCCCTGCGGCTCGCCGGGAACCGCGCGCCCGCCCGGCGCGCACCCGGCCACGACGCGGACGGGGAGACGGTCGACCGGCTCGCCGCCGAACTCGCGGAGGACATCGGTCCGGCGGTCCACCCGTACGAGGTGGCGGCCCTGCTGGAGTCGCAGGGGCTGACCGCCGAGATCATCCAGGAGCGGTACGGGCATCCGAACCTCTTCTCGCTCGCCTCCGCGCTGTACGAGCGGGTGCCGCGCACCTTTCCGGAACCGCCCCGGTCGGCCGACCCCTGGCGTCCGGACCATGTGCGCTGCGGGCTGCGCGGGGCGCTGTTCGCCCTGCCGGGCCTCGCCTATCTGCTGACCGGGCCGATGTGGCACGCGGGCCGGGACCTCGGCGTCCTGGTCGTGGCCGGCCTCGTCTCCTGGGCATGGGGCCAGGCGCTCGGGCACCGCGCCCACCTGCGCATGGCCACGGGCCGCCGCGAGGCGGGCCGGACCCTGCTCAAGGGGGCGCCGCTCGGCGCGCTCGCCGCGACGGCGTCCGGGGCGCTCACCGGCGGGTCCGGCGTCGCGGCCGGGGCCGCCGCCGCCCAGTCGGTGTATCTCGCGGCGGCCGGGGTGCTGCTCGTGCTGGACGGGGAGCGGCTCCTGCTCGCCGCGCTCGCCCCGCTGGCCGTCGGCGCGGCGGCACTGCCCTGGTGGGACCCCGGGACCGGGGCGCGGCTCGCCCTGCCGCTGCTGTCCGTGCTCGGCGCGGTCGTCGCGGCCGGCTGGGCGCTGCGGGCCGCGCTCACCGCTCCCCCGGTGCCGGGCGGAGCCCGCCCGTCGCCGCTGCGGTCGCTGCCGTACGGCGTGTTCGGGCTGTCCGCCGGAGTGCTGGTGCTGCTGGAGGGCCGACAGCACCCGTACGCCGTGGTCGTGCTGACCGTGAGCATGGGACCGGCGGAGTGGCTGCTGTACCGGTACCGCGGGATGGCGGTGGCGGCGCTGCGGGCGACGGCGACCCCGGCCGCCTTCCGGCTGCGTTCGACCGGCGTCCTCGGCTTCTGTCTGCTGTCCTACGTGCTCCCGCTGCTGCCCGCGGCACTGCTGACCGGCGCGGAGCCGGCCCCGCTGCTGCTGCTCGCGGCCACGCTGTGGACCGCGCTGCTGCTCCAGGCCTTCGGGGTCGCCTGGCAGCCGGCCGCGGTCTGCCTGGCGGCGGCCTGCGGTGCCGCCTCGGCCACGGTGCTCCGTTCCCTGCCGGACGCCGTCGTACTGACCCTGTCCTGCGGCACGGCCTGCCTCTGTCTCACGGCCTGTGCCGTGCGGCTGCTGGGACGGCCCGCGCCGCACGCCTGAACCACCCCACCCCGCACAGCCCCCGTCCGGACGCGTCCGGAGGACCGCCGTGCCTTTGTCCGCATCACCCGTCACATGAGCAACCAACCGGAAGGACAAACGAGTTGACCACCCAACCACTCGCCGCCGTCACCGGAGCCGAGGGTTTCATCGGCTCCCACCTCACCGAGGCACTGGTCGCCTCCGGGCACCGGGTGAGGGCCATGGCGCAGTACAACTCCTTCTCCTCGTACGGCTGGCTGGAGACCCTGCACCCCGATGTCCTGGACCAGGTGGACATCGTCCTGGGCGACGTCCGGGACCCGGGTTCGGTCCGTGGTCTGATCGAAGGCGCCGACTGCGTCTACCACTTGGCCGCGCTCATCGCGATCCCGTACTCCTATCAGGCGCCGCACAGCTATGTGGACACCAATGTCACCGGCACCCTCAACGTGCTGGAGGCGGTGCGCGCGCTCGGCACGCCCCGGCTCGTGCACACCTCCACCAGCGAGACCTACGGCACCGCGCGGACCGTGCCGATCACCGAGGACCACCCCATCAACACCCAGTCCCCGTACGCCGCCTCGAAGGCGGGCGCGGACCGGCTGGCCGACAGCTACCACGCGAGTTTCGGCACTCCGGTGGTGACGCTGAGGCCGTTCAACACCTACGGCCCGCGCCAGTCGATGCGCGCGGTCATCCCCACGGTCATCGGCCAGGTGGCCGCGGGCGAACGCACCATCACCCTCGGCGATCTGCGGCCCACCCGCGACTTCACCTTCGTCGAGGACACCGCGCGGGCGTTCCTCGCCGTGGGCACGGCACCCGCGGACCGGGTCGTGGGCAGGACCTTCAACGCCGGTACGGGCGGCGAGATCTCGGTCGGCGACCTGGTGGCACTGATCGGCAAGGTGATGGACACCGCCCTCGACGTGCGCGAGGACGCGGGACGCGTCCGGCCCGCCGACTCCGAGGTGATGCGGCTCGTCGCCGACGCGACCCGGCTGGCCGGGGCGACCGGCTGGAGTCCCGCCCACGATCTGGAGCAAGGGCTCGCGCGGACCGCCGAGTTCTTCCGTGAACCGGCGAACCTGGCCCGCTACAAGACCGGCATCTACAACATCTGACCCGTCCCGCACGTCCCACCAAGGAAGAACCCCATGCACGCAGTGATTCTCGCGGGAGGCAAGGGCGTCCGGCTGCGGCCCTACACCACCGCGCTGCCCAAACCTCTCGTCCCCATCGGCGACCAGCACGCGATCCTGGAGATCGTGCTGCGCCAGCTCGCCTCGTCCGGCTTCACCAGCTGCACCATCGCCGTCGGCCACCTGGGCGGGATCATCCGCGCCTACGTCGGCGACGGCTCCCAGTGGGGCATGGCCGTCGACTACTCCACCGAGGAGAGTCCGCTCGGCACCATGGGACCCCTGCTGACCATGCGCGACCGGCTGCCCGAGTCGTTCCTCGTGATGAACGGCGACGTGCTCACCGATCTCGACTTCGGCGACGTGCTGCGGCAACACAGCGGTTCGGGCGCGCCGTTGACGATCGCGACGTACGCGCGCAAGGTGCGCATCGACTTCGGCGTGCTGACCACCGACGACCGCAAGGTGGTCGCCTTCACCGAGAAGCCGAGCATGGACTACCGCGTCTCCATGGGCGTGTACGGCCTGTCGCGCTCCACGCTGGAGGACTACACACCGGGGCTGCCGCTGGGCTTCGACGAGCTGGTCCTGGACCTGCTGCGAAGCGGCGACGAGCCGCACGCCTACGAGTTCGACGGGTACTGGCTCGACATCGGCCGGCCGGACGACTACGACCGGGCCAACGCCGAGTTCACCACCCGCAAGTCGCTGTTGCTCAAGGGAGCCTGACCACCGCATGCGCATTCTCGTCCTGGGCTTCACCGGCTATCTGGGCGGCCACGTCGCCGAGCACCTGCGCACCCTCACGGGCGTGCGGGTGCTCGGCGCCGGGCGCTCACCCGCCGCGGAGTTCGGCATCGACCTGGCCACCGCCCCCCGGGAGCGGCTGACCGCGGCCCTGGCGGCGGCCGAACCCGACGCCGTCATCAACTGCGCCGGCGCGACCGGCGGCGACGCCGTGACCCTCGCGGAGGTCAACTCCCGTGGACCCGCGGCTCTCTGCGCGGCGCTGCGCGAGGCGGCACCGACCGCGCGGCTGGTCCATCTGGGCTCGGCGGCCGAATACGGCCCCGGTGTCCCGGACACCACCACGACCGAGTCCGCGGCCACCCGTCCCCTGACCCCGTACGGGGCCACCAAGCTCGCGGGCACGGTCACCGTCACCACCTCCGGCCTCGACGCGGTGGTGTTGCGGGTGGGCAACCCCGTGGGTCCGGGCGCGCCGTCCACGGGGCTGCCGGGCCGGATCGCGGGGCTGCTCCGCGAGGCCGGCCCGGACCCGGACGCGGTCGTCCGGCTGGGCGACCTCTCGGCGTACCGCGACTTCGTGGACGTACGCGACGTGGCACGGGCGGCGGCCGCGGCGGCGACGGCTCCCGGACAGCTGCCACGGGTCCTCAACATCGGGGGCGGCAAGGCCGTCCCGGTGCGCGACCTGGTGTACGGCCTGGCGCGCGTCGCCGGGTTCCGGGGACGCATCGAGGAGAACGGCGGCGGTTCGGCCCGCTCGGGCGACGTTTCGTGGCAGTGCTCCGACATCACCGCCGCCGGGGAGACCCTCGGTTGGCGGCCGGAGCTGACGCTCGACGACTCGCTGACCGCGCTCTGGACGGCCGTGGCCGGGACCGGTCCGGTCCCCCGGGCCGGAGGCGACCGCACGCCATGAGCCTGCTGATTCCGCTGTACGTCCACCCGGGAGAGGACCCGGGCGCCTGGCACCGGCTGATCGGGGCGGTCGACCGGACGTACGGGGTCGTCATCAACCCGGCCGACGGGCCGGGCGAGGGCCCGGATCCCGCGTTCACCGCGGCGGCGGACGCGCTGCACGCGGCGGGTGCCCGGCTGCTCGGTTACGTGGACACCGACTACGGCGCGCGCGATCCGGAGATCGTCGCCGACGAGGTCGCGCGGCACCGGGACTGGTACGGGACGCAGGGGTGTTTCCTGGACCGGGTGGCGCCGACCCCGGCGGCGCTGCCCGGCTGCAGGCGGCTGGTGCAGGGCCTGCGCCGGCTCGGGACGGCTCCGGTCGTGCTGAACACGGGCGTCCACCCGGCCCCGGGGTACGCCCGCTTCGCCGATCTGATCGTCACGTTCGAGGGCCACTGGTCCACCTACGTGTCGGCGTTCAGCAGACCGGTGTGGACCGCGCGCCACCCGCCCGAGCTGTTCTGCCATCTCGTCTACGGCGTTCCCGAGGCCCTCGTCCCGCTCGCCGTCCGCACCGCGCGTGACCGCGGTGCGGCGGTGGCCGGGCCCGTGACGGGCGAACTCCCCAACCCGTGGGCGCGGTTGACGCCGGCCCTGAGCGAGCGGGGAGCACGGGCGAGCGGGGGGTCCGGTTCCCTTTCCGCAGATTGATGGCATGTCTCGGTCAAATCTGCGAGGCTTTCCGGTGCCGTCGCCCTGACCCCAGGGTGACGGCACGGAAATCTCACCAGAGCGACCGCGCGCACCCGCGCGTGGCCGCGGCCGGCCAGCGGCGCACCCCAGTCGCCCCGGACGGCCACCGAGCAGGCCGGAATCCCGGCCGCCTCAAAGGAGTTTCGTGTGAGACCGACCCCCCTCAAGGCCCTGGCGGCACGCGTCCTCACCGTCGCCGCCCTGGCCGCAGTCTCGCTCCCCGGCACCCCCGCGGCCGCCGGGACGGACACCGCGCCGGCCGCCGCGGCCGCCTGCACACCCGCCCAGGCGGTGACCAACGGAGGCTTCGAGAGCGGCACTTCGCCCTGGACCCAGTCCTCGACCTCCGTGATCACCAGCCGCGCCGGCCAGAGTGCCCACGGCGGCACCAGCTTCGCCTGGCTGGACGGCACCGGCGGCACCCACACCGACACGCTCTCGCAGAGCGTGACGATCCCGTCCGGTTGCAGCAGTGCCAGCCTCACCTTCTGGCTGCACATCGACACGGCGGAGACCACCTCGTCGACGGCCTACGACAAGCTGACGGCGAAGATCGGCAGCACGACCCTGGCGACGTACTCGAACCTCAACAAGGCGTCCGGGTACGCCCAGAAGACGTTCGACGTCTCGGCGTTCGCGGGCCAGACCGTCACCCTCGCGTTCACCGGCACCGAGGACTCCAGCCTCCAGACGAGCTTCGTCCTCGACGACATCGCTCTGAACACCTCCGGCGACACGACCCCGCCGGCGGACTCCACCCGTACGCCCGCCGCCCCCGCGTACACGGTGAACCTGACCAGCAACACCACCGGCAAGGGCTGGACCGGTCACGAGAGCGTGACCTTCACCAACGCCTCCTCCACCGCGCTCAGCGAGGTGTACCTGAGGCTGTGGGACAACTACCACGGCACCTGCTCCGCGATGCCCATCGTCGTCAGCAACGTCAGCGGAGGCACCGCCGGTTCGCTCTCGGTGGGCTGCACGGCCCTCCAGATCAGCCTGGCGTCACCGGTGGCCCAGGGCCAGAGCGCGACGATCGGCTTCGACCTGGCCATCACCGTGCCCAGCGGCGCCGACCGCTTCGGCTATGACGGCTCCTTCGTCAACATCGGCAACGCCCTGCCGGTGCTCGCCGTCAAGGACGGGGCCGGCTGGCACCTCGACCCGTACACCAACAACGGGGAGTCCTTCTACTCCCTGGCCGCCGACTTCAAGGTGACCCTCGACCACCCGACGAGCCTCCTCGTCCCGGCCACCGGCACCTCGGTCGACGCCGCCGGATCGAGCGGCCGCACGGTCACCACGGCCACGGCCTCCAAGGTCCGTGACTTCGCCTGGGCCGCCGGGCCGTTCACCAAGATCTCCGGCACCTCCCCCGCCGGCACCGCGATCAACATCTACTCCGTGACGGGCATCAGCTCATCCAGCGCGCAGTCGATGCTCACCACCGCCAAGTCCGCCGTCGACGCCCACGCCGCACGCTTCGGCGCGTACCCGTACGGCGAGCTGGACGCGGTGATCGACAACAACTACTGGTTCGGCGGCATGGAGTACCCCGGGTTCGTCCTCGACCTGGTCAGCACCACGGCGCTCACCCACGAGATCGCTCACCAGTGGTTCTACGGGATCGTCGGTGACGACGAGTACACCAGCCCGTGGCTCGACGAGTCGTTCACCGACTACGCCACCGACCTGGCGCAGAACATCACCGGCGCCAACTGCTGGAACAACGTCTCCTGGGCCTCCTCGGCGGAGAACATCACCAACTCCATGGCCTACTGGGACGCGCACTCGTCCCGCTACTCCACCGTCGTCTACACCTACGGCAAGTGCGCCCTGCACGACCTGCGGCGCGTGCTCGGCGACACCGCGATGGCCAACCTGCTGAAGAGCTACGCCACTTCGCACTGGTACGGCGTCTCGACGACGGCCGAGTTCAAGGCGGCCGCGCAGGCCGCCACGACCACGGACCTGACGTCGTTCTGGACGACGCACCGCATCGTGGGCTGACCCTCTCCCCGCGACCCGTCCCCGGGTCCGTCGCGGTGGCGCCTTCGGGCGTCACTGCGGCGCGCATGTCCGGCCGGGTCGCGGGCAGGTTCCGCCGTACGGCGGCTCCCGGACCGGGAGCACGGCGCCCGATCATGGATCCGGGAGCCGCCGGGCTCGGCGCGAGGAGACGTCATGCTGTTGGTACCGCCCCCGTTCGACCCCGAGCTGGACGCCGCGCTCGCGGCGGTCGGACCGTCCGCGCCGTCCGGGCCGAGCCTGGCGGACATCGCCGCCCTGCGCGCGGTCCCCGAGGCCGCCGTGCCCGCCCACGACCTCACCGACGGCGGCACCTTCACGACCACGGACCTGACGGTGCCGGGGCCCGAGGGCTCTCCCGACGTCTCGCTGCTCGTCATCCGGCCCGTGGCGCCTCCCCGGCAGGGGCCGCGCCCGGTGATCTACCACTCCCACGGCGGCGGCATGGTCCTCGGCAACAACCGGGCCGGGGTGGAACTCGTCCTGGAGTGGGCGAGGGAGCTGGACGCGGTCGTCGTGTCCGTGGAGTACCGGCTGGCCCCCGAACACCCGTACCCGGCCGGGGTGGAGGACGTCTACGCCGGTCTGCTGTGGACGGCGCGGCACGCCGGTGAGCTCGGCGGCGATCCGGAACGGATCGTGGTCGCGGGGGCCAGCGCGGGCGGCGGCCTCACCGCGGCGCTCGCCCTGCTCGCCAGGGACCGCGAGGGGCCCCGGCCGCTCGGGCAGGTCCTGATGTACCCGATGCTCGACGACCGCAACGACACCGTGTCCGCGCACCAGATGGCGGGCGTCGGCGCCTGGGACCGTACGGCCAACGAGACCGCCTGGACCGCCGTGCTGGGCGATGCCCGCGGCGGCCCCGACGTCCCCCCTTACGCCGCCCCGGCACGGGCCTCGGACCTGTCCGGGCTGCCCCCGGCCTTCCTCGACGTCGGCTCCGCCGAGACCTTCCGGGACGAGGTGGTCGACTACGCGTCGCGGATCTGGCGGGCGGGCGGGGTGGCCGAGCTGCACGTGTGGCCCGGCGGCTTCCACGGCTTCGACGCCTTCGCCCCGCACACCGTGCTCGCCCGGACCGCCCGCGCGGCCCGGATCGCCTGGCTGCGCAGGCTCCTGGCGCCGTGACGACCGGCGGCGGTGAGGACCGGCACGGTCACGACCGGTGCGGTGACGGACGGCGGCGGTGACGGACGGCGGCGGTGACGGACGGCGGCAGCGGCGGTGAGGGCCTGGCGCGCCCGTCGCGCCCGCGGCCGTCTCAGACGGGCAGCAGACGGCCGACCAGCGCGCTGAGCTGCTGGGCGTTGCGGCACTCGTGCATCTCCACGAGCTCGGCGTAGGCGAGGGCCGCCGAGTCGCCCGTGCCCCACTGCGAGCGCCCCTCGGGGTTCAGCCAGTAGAAGCGGCGGGCCTGCCGGGCGAGCTGCCGGACGGCGGGCAGATTGGGATCGCTCATGTTCGTGCGGGCGTCCCCGAGCACGAAGACGGTCGTCCGGGAGCCGACCGCGCCGGTGTACCGCTCGGCGAACTCGCCGAACGCGACGCCGTAGTCACTGCTGCCGTGCCAGCCCGTGATCGCCGCCTCCGCGCGGATCCGGGCGCTCAGCCCCTCGGGGTCGGCGGCGCCGGGCCCGATCAGCCCGGTCACCTCGTCGACCCGGTTGACGAAGGCGAACACCCGCACCTTGCTGAACTGGTCGCGCAGCGCCTGCACCAGCAGCATCGTGAAGTCCGAGAAACCCGACACCGACCCCGACACGTCGCACAGCAGCACCAGTTCGGGCCGTACGGGACGGCGTCTGCGCAGCACGGGGCGCATCGGCACCCCGCCCGTGGACAGCGATCCGCGCAGGGTCCGGCGCAGATCGATCGTGCCGCGCCGGGCCCGGCGGCGGCGCGCGGCGAGGCGGGTGGCCAGCTTGCGCGCGAGCGGCTGTACGGCCTTGCGCAGTTCGGCGAGCCGGTCACGGCCGGCGAACAGGAAGTCGACGCGGTCGGCGGTCGGGGCCACCGCGCGCCGGGCGATCTCGTCCCGGTCGCGCCGCTCGGCGACCCGGCGTCGCGCCTCCGTCGCGACCTGCGCGCGGAACACCTCGATGCGCCGCCGGATCTCGTCCTCGAGGAGCCGGTCGGTGAACCCCGCCGCGCCCCCCTGCCCGCGGACGGTGTCCCGCACACGGGCCATCAGCGTCTGCGGCCGCAGCCGGTCGAGCGTCTGGTACGAGGACCAGCCGTCCGTCGCCGTCGTGCCTCCGTAGCCGCCGAAACCGTCGACGGCCTCGATCGCCAACTGCCCCAGCAGGGCTTGGTCGTTCGCGGCCAGAGCGGCCGTGAGCCGGTCCCGCAGCTCCTCCCGGTCCGCGGGCGCCCCGCCGTCCGGCCCGCCGACGCCGCGCGGGAAGTACACGTCGAAGACGGGGTCGAACACCCGGCGCTGTCCCGGGTTGTGGAGCAGGGTGGCGGCCAGCCCCTCGCGCAGCCGGTCGCGGTCGGCGAAGCCGAGCGCCGCCACCGCCCGGGCGGCGTCCACGGTCTCACCGGTGCCGATCCGCACGCCGTGCGAGCGCAGCGCGCCGACGAGTCCCGTCAGCCGGTCGGCGACACCGTCCGCCGGTGCGGCGGCGTTCACACGGCGCCCAGGTCGAGCTTGGCCGCCGCCTTCAGCACGTCGTCCTGGTGCTTGAGGATCACGCCGAGGCTGTCGCGCACGACGTTCTCGTCGAGGGTGGAGGCGCCCAGCGCGAGCAGCGTGCGGGCCCAGTCGATGGTCTCGGCGACGGAGGGGACCTTGCGCAGGTCCATCTCCCGCAGCGCCCCGACGACCCGCACCACGGACTCGGTCAGCGCGTCGTCGAGTCCCGGCACCTTCAGCCGGACGATCCGGCGCTCCAACTCCTCCTCGGGGAAGCCTATGTGGAGGAAGAGGCAGCGGCGGCGCAGGGCCTCGGACAGCTCACGGCTCGCGTTCGAGGTGAGCACCACGAAGGGGCGGCTGGTCGCCGTGATCGTGCCCAGCTCGGGGACGGTGACCTGGAAGTCGCTGAGCACCTCGAGGAGCAGGCCCTCGACCTCGATGTCGGCCTTGTCGGTCTCGTCGATCAGCAGGACCTTCGGGTCGTCGCCGCGGATGGCGGTCAGCAGCGGGCGCGGCAGCAGGAACTCCTCGGAGAAGATGTCCGTGCGCGTCTCGTCCCACGTCTCGTCCCGGCCGGCGGTGATGCGCAGCAGCTGCTTGGCGTGGTTCCACTCGTACAACGCCCGTGACTCGTCGACGCCCTCGTAGCACTGGAGGCGGACGAGCCGGGCTCCGGCGACCTCGGCGACGGCCTTGGCCAGTTCGGTCTTGCCCACGCCGGCCGGGCCCTCCACCAGGAGGGGTTTGCCGAGCCGGTCGGCCAGGAAGACCGTGGTGGCGACGGCGGGCGACGCCAGATAGCCCGCGTCGGCGAGGCGTGCGGAGACGTCGTCGACGGATGTGAACAGCAACGGGGCCTCCAGCACGCGCGGACGAGGTCGGGTTCACTATCTAAGCGCTTGTTCACCCCCGCTGTCACGTGTGACGGCCCCCACGGAGCGGCCGTCGCCGGCGCCGGCCCCCGGAACGGGAGTGGCGGGCCGGGCTAGGAGACCCGCAGTACGATCTTGCCCCGGCGGTGCTCGCGTTCGAGGGCCGCGTAGGCCCCCGGGGCGCTCTCCAGCGGAACGATCCGGTCGACCTGCGGGATCAGCCGGCCCACCTCGACGAGTGCGGTCAGCTCCTCCAGACCGGCGCGGTCCGGCTCGACCACGAAGAACACGCCGCGGGCGTCCGACCCCTGTGGCGGCTCGGCCGGTTCCGCGACACTCACCAGGACCCCGCCCGGACGCAGCACCTCCCAGGACCGGGCCAGTGTGTCCCCTCCGACGGTGTCGAAGACGATGTCCGCGTCCTTCACCTCGTCCTCGAAGCGCTGCCGGGCGTAGTCGACGACGTCGTCCGCGCCCAGGCCCCGCACGAAGTCCATGTCGCCGGCCGAGGCGGTGGCCGTCACCTCGCCCCCCAGCGCGGCCGCGATCTGGACGGCGAGCGAGCCCACGCCGCCGGCGCCGCCGTGCACCAGCACCCGCGCTCCCGACGTGACGCCGGCGTGGTCGGCCAGCCCCTGCCAGGCGGTGAGGCCCGCGAGCGGCAGCGCGGCCGCCCGCTCGTGGTCGAGCGACCCCGGCTTCGCGGCGAGCACCGCCGCGGGAACGGTCACGAACTCCGCGGCGGCCCCGTCCCGGGTGAAGGGGATCAGGCCGTAGACCGCCTCACCGGGCCTGAACTCCGTTACGCCGTGGCCGAGTTCGGCCACCACCCCCGAGACCTCCTTGGACGGTACGACCGGCAGGCGCGGGCTGCCACCGTCGAGGCCGTCGGTCCAGGTCGCGTCCCAGCCGAGCTCACCCGGGGTGACCGACGCCGCCCGCACCTCGACCAGCACGTCGCCGTGGGCCGGAACCGGCTTCGGCGCGGCCTCGTAGATCAGCTCCTCGGGCCCGCCCCTGCGATGGCCGCGCACCGCGCGCATCGTGCCGTTCATCAGGATCCTCCTCCTCGGGACGGCACACGGCCGCCGTCGAGTCGGTCCCGTCGGGTCCTGGGGCTCCGGCACGGACCGGCCGTTCCTCACGATAGTTCCGGCACCGGCGGCTTTCCTCCCGGGCTCGCGTCGGGTGCCGCCGCGGGCGGTCCCCGGCGGCCGGCCGGCGGTGGGCGAGCGGGCGTCGGCCGTTCACGGCGAAAAGGGCCGGCCCGTCGCCACGGGGGGAGCGACGGGCCGGACCCGGTGTCCACGGTCCCACGCCGGGACCGTGCCGCGCAGTGCCTTCGCGAAGTCCCGTACCGCGGTCAGCCCCTGAGGCGGTCGATCTGCCGGATCTTGTTGGTCGCGTCCAGCGCGGCGACCTTGTAGGACTCGGCGAGGGTCGGGTAATTGAAGACGGCGTCGACCAGGTAGTCGACGGTTCCGCCGCAACCCATGACGGACTGGCCGATGTGGATGAGCTCGGTCGCGCCGGTGCCGAAGCAGTGGACGCCGAGGAGCTTGCGGTCCTCGGGCGAGACCAGCAGTTTCAGCATGCCGTGCGAGTCGCCGATGATCTGCCCCCGGGCCAGTTCCCGGTAGCGGGAGATGCCCACCTCGAACGGCACGCGGTCCTCGGTGAGCTGGTCCTCGGTGCGGCCGATGAAGCTGATCTCCGGGATGGTGTAGATGCCGATCGGCTGCTGGTCGTGCATCCGGTTCACCGGCTCGCCGCAGGCGTGGTACGCCGCCGTACGGCCCTGTTCCATCGAGGTGGCCGCGAGCGCCGGGAAGCCGATGACGTCACCGACGGCGTAGATGTGCGGCACCTCGGTGCGGTAGTGCTCGTCGACGGTGATCCGGCCGCGCGGGTCGGCGGACAACCCCGCCTTGCCGAGGTCGAGTTCGTCGGTGAGGCCCTGCCGTCCCGCCGAGTACATGACCGCGTCGGCCGGTATCTTCTTGCCGCTCTCCAGGACCGTGAGCGTGCCCTTGGGATGGCGCTCGACGGCGGCGACGGTCTCGCCGAACCGGAAGGTGACGGCGAGGTCCCGCAGGTGGTACTTCAGCGACTCGATCACCTCGACGTCGCAGAAGTCGAGCATCCCGGCCCGCTTCTCGACCACCGTGATCTTGGAGCCGAGGGCGGCGAACATGGAGGCGTACTCCATGCCGATCACACCGGCGCCGACGATGACCATGGAGCGCGGCACCTGCTCCAGGTTCAGGACGTTGTCCGAATCCATGATCGTCCGCCCGTCGAACGCGACGGTGCCGGGCCGTGCCGGACGCGTGCCCGTGGCGATGACGATGTGGTCGGCGCTCAGCCGCTTCTCGTTGCCGTTCGCCTCGACCAGGGCGACCGTGTGGTCGTCCACGAAGCGGCCGATGCCGGAGAACAGGGAGACGTGGTTGCGGGAGAGCTGACTGCGGATGACGTCCACCTCACGCCGGACCACGTGCTCGGTGCGAGCGGTCAGATCGGCGACGGTGATGTCCTCCTTCAGGCGGTAGCTCTGACCGTACAGATCCCGCTGGCCTATCCCGCTGAGGTAGAGCACCGCCTCGCGCAGGGTCTTGGAGGGGATGGTCCCGGTGTGGATGGAGACCCCGCCGACCATGTCGGGGCGGTCGATGACGGCGACCCGACGGCCGAGCTTCGCCGCGGCGATGGCGGCCTTCTGCCCGCCCGGGCCGGATCCGATGACAATCATGTCGAAGTCGCGCACCCGCGGAGTCTGTCAGCACCGTGCCGCTTCCCGGAAGGGAGAACGAGTGATCCGTCGCCCGAGTGACGGATGAAGCGCCGGCTCGCGGTGTCACGGCCGCCGGGGCAGCGTCCGGGCGTGTGGCCGAAGGGGTTTCGGCCGATGGAGGAGGAATGCCGGGAAAGGGGGTCCCGGCGGCGGGCGACCGCATGGCGGAACAGGCCACGGAACGCTCCCCAGTGGGCTACATTCGGTAATCCTTGGCATGGGCGCCTCCGGGGGTGAGGTCACGTCGAGGAGAATTCCGGAGCGGCGCATGCATCAGTCCCACCTTTCCGCACCGCCGACCGCGCCCACCCAGGGGGGACTCGCCGACAGCCTCCGCGAAGCGGCCCTCAGCACCCCTGACCTGCCGCAGCTCGCGCGCCGCGCCGAGGGGCGCCCGGGCGGCTGGGTCCAGGTGACGGCGGCCGAGCTGTGGGACGAAGTGGTCGACGTGGCACGGGGGTTCGTCCGGTCCGGCATCCGGCCGGGCGACCGTGTGGCCATCATGGCGCGCACCCGCTACGAGTGGACGGTGCTCAGCTACGCCCTGTGGTCGGTGGGCGCCGAGATCGTGCCGGTCTACCCGACGTCGTCGCACGAACAGGTCGCGTGGATCCTGCAGGACGCGCACTGCGTGGGTGTGATCGTCGAGGACGAGCAGGGCATCATGACGGTCGGCTCGGCGTGTGCCGCGCTCCCGTTCCTGCGCCACGTCTGGCAGTTGGACGCCGGGGCGATGGCCCAGCTGGTGGAGCGCGGCCGGACGATACCCGTGACCGCGGTCGACTCGCTGCGCCGGATCGTGCTGGCCGACTCCACCGCGGTCGTCGCGTACACCTCCGGCACCACGGGACAGCCCCGGGGCTGCGCCCTGACGCACCGGAGCCTGGCGAGTCCCTGCGACACCCTGCTCGAGGGCTGGAGGCAGACGGCGGCTCCGCCGGACACGCAGCCGGCCGTGCTCGCCTTCCTGCCCTTCTCCCACGCGTACGGCCTGATGGTCCAGGGGATCTGTCTGCGCGGCGGCATCCTGATGGGGCACGAACCGGACCTGCGGGAGGAGACCCTCTCCGAGGCCATGCTCTCCTTCCGGCCGACCTATCTGTACGCCGTCCCGTCCGTTTTCGAGAGGATCTACAAGAACTTCGTGCGGGCCTCCCAACGGGCCGGCCGGGGCATGCTGTTCGAGCGCGCCGTGCGCACCGCGCAGGACTTCGCCCTGGCCGAGGAGCAGCAGCGGCTGGGCACGGGTCCGGGCCCGGGTTTCGATCTGCGGCTCCAGCACTCCCTCTACGAGAAGACGGTGTACAAGCGGCTGCGCGCCGCGCTGGGCGGACGGGTGTGCGGAGCCGTCTCGGGCGGCTCCCCGCTCAATCGTGAACTCGCCCTGTTCTTCGCGGGGATCGGCATCTTCGTCCACGACGGGTACGGACTCACCGAGACCAGCGGAGGAATCACCGCCCAGCCGGTCGGCCGGGAGAAGTTCGGCACCGTCGGACAGCCCCTGCCGGGCACGGAGATCCAGCTGTCCGACGACGGGGAGATCCTCGTGTGGGGGCCCTCCGTGTTCCAGGGCTACATCAACGACACCGCGGCGACCGCCGCCTCGTTCCGGGGCGGCTGGCTGGCGACCGGGGACCTCGGCCAGGTCGACTCCGACGGCTATCTGACCATCACCGGGCGCAAGAAGGACATCATCATCACCAGCGGGGGCAAGAGCGTGGCCCCCGCGGCTCTCGAGGAACGGCTGCGCGTCCATCCGCTCATCCATCAGGCGGCCGTCGTGGGCGACAACAGGCCCTGCGTGGGCGCCCTCATCACCCTGGACCCCGAGTTCCTGTCGCACTGGCGCGCCGCCCGGGCCAAGGGGGAGTCGCCCGCCCGGGACGCGCGCGAGGAGAACGAGCTGCGCGAGGAGGTCAGGCGCGCGGTCGCGGCGGCCAACAGCACCGTGTCCCGCTCCGAGTCCATCCGGGTCTTCCGCGTCCTCCCGGAACCCTTCGACCTGTCCAACGGGCTGCTGACGCCCTCGCTGAAACTGCGCCGGGACGCGATCGCCCAGCGGTACGCGGCCGAGATCGAGGCGATGTACCAGACCTCTTCGCGTCTTCCCCGGGAGGCGGCGCTCGGTGATCCGTCGATCCTGGAGGACTCCGACAACGTGTTCCGCTGACGCCGGCGACCGGCCCGCACCCCCTCACGGGCCCGTCAGCCGGAACCGGCGGCGGGCGTGGCGGGCTCCTGTGCGCGGGGCAGCCGCAGGGTGAAGACCGAGCCGGTGCCGGCCTCGCTGGTGACGAGGACGGTTCCGCCGTGGGCGGCGGCCAGCTGCCGGACGATGGCGAGGCCCAGGCCGCTGCCGCCGGTGCGCCTGCTGCGGGACTTCTCCGCCCGCCAGAACCGGTCGAAGACACGGGCCAGGTCTCCGGGAGCGATGCCGTCGCCGGTGTCGGCCACCTCGAACACGACCTCGTCCTCCTCGCGGTGCGCGGAGAGGGTGACCGTTCCGCCGGCCGGGGTGTGACGGGTCGCGTTGGACACCAGGTTGCCGAGCGCCTGCCGCATCCGCACCGGGTCCGCGTCCAGCCGCGGCGCGCCGGCCACCTCGGTGACCAGCCGGACGCCGGCGCTCTCCGCCCCGACCCGGTGTGCCGCGGCGACCTGTTCGAGGAGTTCGTCGGCGCGCACCTCCTCGCGGTGCAGTCGCAGCGTGCCCGCGTCGGCGGCGGCGAGGTCCTGGAGGTCGTCGATGACGCGCTGCAGGACCACGGCCTCCTCGTGCAGCGAGGACAGCAGTTCCGGGTCGGGTTCCACGAGGCCGTCGCGGGTCACCTCCAGCCAGCCGCGGATGTTGGTGAGCGGCGTGCGCAGCTCGTGCGCGATGTCGCTGACCATCGCCTTGCGCTGCTCCTCCAACCGCTCGCGGCGCTCGGTCAGTTCGTTGAAGGCGAGCGCCAGGATGCCGGTCTCGTCCCGGGTGGTGACGGGCACCCGCACGTGCCGTTCGGGCGGCTGCTGCGCCGCCTGGGTCAGCGCGCGCAGAGGGCGTACGAGCCGGGTGGCGACCAGTGCGGTCACGGCCACCGTGAGGGCGAGGACGAGTCCGGCGACACCGAACACCTTGGCCTTGTTGGCGGCCGACATGTCGAAGCGGGGGACGGGCCTGTCCCCCGTGCCGAGGAAGAGTTCGGCCACCGGGGCGACGTAGGGCGCGAGTTGGGTGCGCCGGGCCTCGGCGACGCATGCGTTCGCCGTGCGGGCCGGCGGCCCGTCCCGGCCGGCCGGCCTCTTGCCCGTCAGATAGGGGACCGGGGTGGCTCCGCTCGCGGCCTCCAGCGGCAGTGCCAGGGGGTGGTCGAGGTGCGCCCCGTGCCGGTCCAGGCAGGTCCGGCTGAGCGCCGACAGGACGTCCAGCGCCTTCTGTTCGGTCGGGGTCGGGGTGTTGAGCCTCCCGTCGGCGCACTCGGTCGGCACGTAGCCGGGGTCGAGCGTCCCGTCCACGCCCTTCAACACGGTCCTGCCGCTCGGCATCCGCTCCGTGCGGGTCCGGACTCCGCTGCGCTCGAAGCAGAGTTGACGCACGACGGCCAGCTTGGCCACCTTCAGGCGCTCGTCCGCCGTCAGCCGGTACGGTCCCACGGCGCGCGGGTCGACACCGGTGAGCTGCGCCCCGGGTTCGGTGTAGGTGTCGGTGCGCAGCGGGTCGACGGTGGCGGCGGCCCGGGGCGGCAGGGAGGTCCCGCGGGCGGCGGAGTCGGCGAAGGGGGTGCGGTCGCCCGCGGTCAGCGCGATGCGCCGTCCCGTGCGGTGCGAGAGGGCGCGCAGCGTCCCGGTGACACCGGACCAGTCGCGGTGGGTGGCCGCGTACCCGCTGAGCTGCCGGAGGATGTCCATGTCCTCGGCGAGCACCTGGCCCTGTTCCTCCTGGATGGCCCGGGTCGTGGTCTGCACCGCGAGCCAGGCGGTCGCGGCCACGGAGCACAGGGCGATGAGCACGGAGGTGATCAGCAGCCGCACCAGCAGGCTCTTGCGCAGGGGCAGGGCGCGGCTCACGCCCGGTCACCCCTGAGCTTGTACCCGACGCCGAACACGGTCATCAGACGCGTCGGCCGGCGCGGGTCCGCCTCGATCTTCTTGCGCAGGTTCATGATGTGCACGTCGATGGCCCGCTCGGTCGAGGCCCGGTCGGCGCCCCGGGTGTGGTGCAGCAACTGCCGTCGGGAGAAGACCCGTTCGGGTTCGGCCGCCATCGCGAGCAGGATCTCGTACTCGCCCGGGGTGCAGTCCACCGGCGAGCCGTCGCACAGGACCGTGTGCCGCAGCGGGTCCACCGCGATCCCCGCCGCCCTGACGACCGGATCGCCGCGCAGTGCGCCCGGGGGCCGTCCCGCGCGTCTGAGCACGGTACGGACACGGGCCATGAGCTCGCGCGGGCTGTACGGCTTGGTCATGTAGTCGTCGGCGCCGAGCTCCAGGCCGAGTAGGACGTCGTCCTCGGTGGACCGGGCGGTCAGCATGAGGACGGGGACGTCGTCGTTCTCCCGCAGCGCCCGGCACACTCCGAAACCGTCGACCACCGGGAGCATCAGGTCCAGGACGACGAGGTCGGGCCGGTTCCTGCGGACCTCGTCGAGGGCGGCCCGCCCGTCGTGGACCACGGCCGCCGTGTGCCCCTCGCTCAGCAGCGAGCGGCGTATCAGCTCCGCCTGCTTCTCGTCGTCCTCCGCGACCAGCACATATGCGCACACGCGGCCGATGTTAGGGGTCCTGGAGCGCGAATCGACCAGCGAGAGGGGCTTCCCACACCCTGACACCTTCCTGACATCCTCCGGGGACACTGCGGGCGGGTCCGGCGCGGGCCGAGGACCGTTCCCGGGGGCGTCAGCGCGCCAGCGAGGCCGCGTCCCCCATGACCACCACGGGGTGGAGCGCGGGGTCCAGAGCGCGCATCAGTTCCACCAGGTCGCCCTCGCGCAGACCGACGCACCCGTGCGTGGGGCCTCCGTGGTCCACGTGCAGCCAGATGCCCCCGCCGCGGGACGCGCCCAGCGGCCGGGTCCAGTCCAGGGGTGTGGTGCCGGGCCTGCGGTTGTAGTCGACGGCGACCACGTAGTCGAAGGAGCCGGCGAGCGGTTCGCCCTCGAAGCCCGTGCCGGGTGAGGTGAAGGCGCCCGAGCGGTCGTACGGGAGCCGGGTGCCGGGATCGGGCCGCAGCCCTCCGGCGTCCGTCAGGGTGAAGACGCCTATGGGGGACCGCAGGTCACCGGCGCGATGGTGGTCGGTCCAGCCCTTGAGGGCGTTGCGCGCGGGCCGGCTCGGGCCCGCGGCGCGCCAGCCCGTCCCCGTGCGCTCGTACAGCACCGCGGTGGACACCGAGGAGTTCCTGCCCCGGCCGGTCACCACGACGGCCTGACGGGTCCGCGACGGGACCGCGGCCAGGGTTTCGGGGCCGAGTCCCGGCAGTCGTCCCGGAGCCGCCGTGCGCGAGGCGGTCGGGGCGGGCGCCGGAACCGCCTCGCCGTGACGCGCCGGCGGGCCGCCGGCTCCGGGGCCGAGCTTCTCGGCCGTGCCTCCGCCGCAGCCGGCGAGCAGGAATGAGGCGGCGACGATCGCCGCCCGGACACGGTGTGCGGGATTGATCATGCGTCGACCCTGGCCGACACATATGAGGAACTCGTCAGGTCGTTCACGGTTCGCCGCGTACCCGGAATGCGGCGGATCACCGCTTCCCCGCCCGGCCGTGGAGATCCCGCGCGGTCCGTCCCGTCACCTGTGGTCCACCCGTTCCCGCGCGGTCCGTCCCGTCACCCGTGGTCCACACGTTCCGGCGGGGCGACGGGCTCCCGCGCGTTCACCCGGCCCAGCAGGGTCACCGAGACGACCGCCGCGCACGCGCACCAGGTCGAGACGAACTCCGTCTCCCACAGCCACCAGCAGACCGCCGCGCCCGCCCCGGTCAGGACGCCGAGCAGGACCAGTCCGCGGTCGCCGGAGAGCAGCAGCGCGCCGACGGTGGCGAACAGGTAGCCCACGACGACCGGTTCGGGCCGGGGCAGGTCGACGACGTAGCCCATGGTGTGGCCGCGGATCTCGGCCCTGACGGGGCTGACGGCCATGGCGTGCGCGAGCGCCGCCGCGGTCGCGGCACCGGTCACGAGCGGGAACAGCAGCCGGCGCCGGGCGCGGCCCGGCGCCGCGCACAGCACGCCCGCCGGCACCCACACCGCCAGCAGCGGAAGGGCGATCACGGCCCAGGCCACGGTGGCGGGACCCGTACCGCCACCGGTGTCCCAGACCCGGGCCTCGACGATCTGATGGGCGCCGAGCAGCAACGGCAGCGCGGCCAGCGGGAGATCGGCCCTCCGCCGCGCCCGGATCACACAGACCGCCCCGACCGCGGCGATCCCGGTACCGGCCACCAGATCGGCCGTCGCGCTCCAGCACATCGCGTCCCCCTGCATCCGCCGTCACGGCTTCCCGTCGGCCCGTCTCCACGCTACGACGCCTTCGCCGGGCCCCCTCCGATCGTCCGGCCCGCCGACCGGCCCGCCGACCGGCCCGCCGACCGGCCCGCCGACCGGTCGACCGGGCGCCTGCTCGCGAGGCGCTTTCTGAAGATTCAACAAAGGTGTCCCCACGGTCCCGTTCGTCCCTGGGCCACAGCCGCGAAGAATGATTGGGTGGGGTCGGCCATACCGTCCGACACCCAGGAGAGCTCCACCACCATGAGCACCCCGTACACCTTCGAATACAAGGTCGTCACGTTCCGCGAATCGTTGATCGGTGACGCGCTGGACAGCGACAAGCTGGAAAAGGTCCTGAACAAGCACGCCGAGGACGGGTGGGCGCTCAAGGCGATCACGGCCGCGGACGTCAAGGGCCGCATAGGCCCCGGTGCCGTGGAGGGACTGCTGCTCACCCTGGAACGACCGCGCGTGTAGCGGTCGTGTGGTGCGCGCGGCGCCGAAGCAAGAGATGCTGTTGGTGACGGGACAGCGGATCCGCAGGTGCCACTGACGCCGTCGGAGGCCTTTCGGCACGGAAGGCCTCTCACGGCTGAACCCACGTCCGGGACCCCTCCGAGGGCCCCGCACCCCGCGAGACCGCTGCCGACCAATCGGCCAGGACGGGCGGCGATGAAGAGCGACGGAACTCTCGACACCGGTGTCGTCACCAGTGAGGCGGTCTTCGGCGCGCCGTGCTGGGTCAGTCTCACCACCCGCGACCTGCGGAGGGCCCAGGATTTCTACAGCGCGGTCCTGGGCTGGAGGTGGGCCCCCGGCACCAGGATGGGCGAGCAGTACCGCGTCGCCAGCGTCGCCGGGGTTCCGGTCGCCGGCGTCTCCGAGGTCGGCTTCGTGGCGAGGACGGCGGTCGCCTGGACCGTGTTCTTCGCCGTGGCCTCCGCCGACGAGACCGTCGCCCGCAGCCAGGAGCGCGGCGGCACCACCGCGGTGGGGCCGATCTCGCTGCCCCCGGGCCGGGCCGCGCTGCTGGCCGACCGCGACGGCGCGGTCTTCGGGATCTGGGAGGGCGACCTGGTGTCCGGCTGGGAGCGCTGGCGCAACGCGGCCCCCTGCTTCATCCGCCTGCACACCCGCGACGCCTTCGACGCCGCCATCTTCTACGGCGAGGTGCTGAAGTGGGCGACCTCGGACCCGGGCTGCTGCGAGGTCGACTACGAGGAGAACGAGGTCGTCCTGCGCAGCTTCGGCGACGTGGTGGCCCGGATCCACTCCGGCGCGCTGGGCGCCGCCCCCGACCCCGCCCTCAGACCGCACTGGCAGATCCATTTCAAGGTCGACGACGTGGAGGCCTGCGTCCGCGCGGCGCGTGCCCACGGCGGCGTCGCGCACCAGCAGGGCATCGGCTCGGTGGAGGCCCTCATCGTCGATCCCGACGGGGCCCGCTTCTCGGTGACCTCGCGGGCCGCCGGGTGACGCGACGAACGCGGTGCCCACGGCCGTCCTGCGGCGAAGTCGTCCCGCCCAGGACGCGACGGATCGCTCCGTCAGGGCTCCAATGGAGGATGACGGGATACCACCGGCACGACAGGAGCCGCCGCCCCCCGTGGCCGCGCGGCGACCCGATGGAGGTCCGCGATGCCCACTGCTCTCCGGCTCCTGCACGCACTCTCCCCCGAACACCGCGACCGGCTGATGAGCGTGGCCCGCGAGGTCTCCTTTCCCGCGGACGGGCAGATCTTCGAGGCGGGCGGCACCGCCGACCGCTTCTGGGTGGTCCGCTCCGGAACGGTCTCCCTGTACCAGCAGGTGATCGCCGACAGGCGGATCACCGTCGCCCAGCTCGGGCCCGGCGATCTGCTCGGCTGGTCGTGGCTCTTCCGCCCGCACACCTGGGACTTCGGCGCCGAGGCGTTCAGTCCGGTGCGCGCGTACGAGTTCGACGCCAGTGAGGTACGGACCCTGTTCGACCAGGATCCGACACTGGAGCTGTCGCTGACCCGGACGGTCGGCGCCATCCTGGCCCACCGCCTCGAAACGACCCGGGCGGTGCTCATCGAGCACTACGCGCGCCACGGAGGCAGCCGCTGAGACGGCGGGGCCGGGGCTCGGTCCGGCCCGTTGTCGGACCCGGCTGCGACAGTGATCCCATGAACGACGATCCTGCTTCCCCGGACACCCCCGGCTCCTTCGCCCTCCTGCCCGGAGCGGTCCACTCGCCCGTGATCCTGCACGTGCCGCACTCCTCCCGGCAGATCCCGGCGCCGGTCCGCGACGGCATCCTCCTCGACGACACGTCGCTGGAGGACGAGTTGGACCACATCACGGACGCGCACACCGCCGAACTGGCCTCGGAGGCGGCCGAGGCGGCCGGGCTGAGGCCGTGGCGGTTCGTCAACCGGCTGTCCCGGCTGGTCGTCGATCCGGAGCGTTTCCCGGACGAGCGGGAGGAGATGCTCGCGGTCGGGATGGGCGCGGTCTACACGCGGACGACGCACCGGGCGCCGCTGCGGCCCGCGGGCGCCGATCCGCGGCCGCTGATCGACCGCTACTTCCACTCCTACGCGCGGGCGATGACGGAGGCGGTGACCGACCGGCTGGCCGCCACCGGGCGGGCCGTGATCATCGACGTCCACTCGTACCCGACGGCCCGGCTGCCCTACGAACTGCACGGTGACGGACCCCGGCCGCCGGTGTGCCTGGGAACCGACTCCTTCCACACCCCGCCGGAACTGGTCGCGCTCGCGGAGAAGGCGTTCGCCGGGCTCGGCGGCGTGGGGATCGACAGCCCGTTCTCGGGCGCGTACGTCCCCTTGCGGTACTACGAGCGGGAGCCGGAGGTCACGGCGCTCATGGTGGAGATCCGGAGGGACACGTACATGAAGGAGCCGGGAGGCCCGGTGGGCCCCGGGTTCCCCCGTCTCGCCGCGGCCCTGACCACGCTCGTGGACGCCGTGGACGAGTGGACCCGCAGCGTCGGCACCCCGGGAAGGTAGCCGTCGAGGACCGGGCGCCCTAGGGTCGAGGGTGAGCAAGCGCTCAGCCATCGGTCCAGGAAGGGCACAGGAGCATGCCGGTCGTCGACGCGTGGATGCAGCACCCCACTCTCCGCCACTCCAACCACGAGATGTTCGCGTCACTGCGCCGCTGGACCGGCATGAAGACGCTGGAGGAGGAGCTGCCCATCGAGGTCACCCTGGCCGCGCTGGCGGCGGCCGACGTGGACACCGGTCTGGCCTCGGCCTGGTACGGGCCCGAGGGCGCCCTGATCACCAACGACGAGGTCGCCGGATTCGTGGCGCGGTCGGGCGGCCGGCTGCGCGGGGTCGCGGGCGCCGACCTCACCCGTCCCGTCGCCGCGGTGCGCGAACTGCGGCGGGCGGTCGAGGAGCTGGGCTTCGTGGCCCTGCGGATCATCCCGTGGCTGTGGCGGCTGCCGCCCACCGACCGGCTCTACTACCCGCTGTACACCGCCTGCGCCGAGCTCGGTGTCCCCTTCTGCACCCAGGTCGGGCACACCGGACCGCTGCGCCCCTCCGAGACCGGCCGGCCCATCCCGTACGTCGACCAGGTCGCGCTCGACTTCCCCGAACTGACCATCGTCTGCGGGCACATCGGCTACCCGTGGACCACGGAGATGATCGCGGTCGCCGACAAGCACGAGAACGTGTACATCGACACCAGCGCCTACACCGCCCGCCGCTATCCCCCGGAGCTGGTCGCGTATCTGCGCGGCCGGGGACGGCACAAGGTCCTGTTCGGCTCCAACTACCCCATGATCGAGCCGAGTCGGGCCCTGGAGCACCTCGACGAGCTGGACCTGGACCAGGAGACCGCCGAGCTGTTCCTGTCGGGCAACGCCCGGCGCGTCTTCCGCCTGGACGGCCGCCCGTAGACGCCGGGCGGCTCCGCCGCGGACGTCCGGAGCCGCCCGGCGGGTGTCCGGTTCCCGAGCAAAGGTGACCGATCGTACATACGATTGGCTCTGTATCCGCCCTGCGGCGCCCGCGGTGTCCGCTCGGCCGGAACGCAACCGACCTGCTCGGGGTGGGAGAGGCATGACCCAGGCCGCCAGTCCGGCGCGGACCGTCATTCTGACCGTCGACGACGACCCCGGGGTCTCGCGGGCCGTCGCCCGGGACCTCAGGCGCCGCTACGGCGAGGGCCACCGGATCGTGCGCGCCGAGTCCGGGGAGGCCGCACTGGAGGCGCTGCGCGAGCTGAAGCTGCGCGGTGACCAGGTCGCGGTGATCCTCGCCGACTACCGGATGCCGCAGATGAACGGCATCGAGTTCCTGGAACAGGCCCTCGACGTGTACCCGGGCGCGCGCCGGGTGCTGCTGACCGCGTACGCGGACACCAACGCGGCGATCGACGCGATCAACGTGATCGACCTCGACCACTATCTGCTCAAGCCCTGGGATCCGCCGGAGGAGAAGCTCTACCCGGTCGTCGACGACCTCCTGGACGCCTGGCGGGCCAGCGACTACCGGCCCGTGGGCGCCTGCAAGGTGGTCGGGCACCGGTGGTCGGCGCGTTCGTCGGGCGTCCGCGAGTTCCTGGCCCGCAACCAGGTGCCCTACCGGTGGTACTCGTCCGACACCCCCGAGGGGCAGCGCCTGCTCAGCGCCGCCGGGCAGGACGGTGAGCGGCTGCCGCTGGTGGTCACCCCGGACGGCACACCGCTGGTCGAGCCCCGGGACCCGGAGATCGCGGCGCACGTGGGGCTCGCCACGACCCCCACCTCCGAGTTCTACGACCTCGTCGTCATCGGCGGCGGTCCGGCCGGGCTCGGGGCGGCCGTGTACGGCGCGTCCGAGGGGCTGCGCACCGTCCTGGTGGAGCGGTCCGCCACCGGCGGGCAGGCGGGCCAGAGCTCCCGGATCGAGAACTACCTCGGCTTCCCCGACGGCGTCTCCGGGGGACAGCTCACCGACCGGGCGCGACGGCAGGCGGCCAAGTTCGGCGCCGAGATCCTCACCGCGCGCGAGGTGACCGGACTGGAGGTCACCGGGGCCTCGCGCACCATCCGCTTCTCCGACGGCTCCGCGATCTCCGCGCACGCGGTGATCCTCGCGACCGGCGTGTCGTACCGGCAGCTGGAGGCACCGGGCCTGGCCGAGCTGACGGGCTGCGGCGTCTTCTACGGCTCGGCGCTGACCGAGGCGGCGGCCTGCCAGGGCCACGACGTGTACATCGTGGGCGGCGCGAACTCGGCCGGCCAGGCGGCGATGTACCTGGCCCGGGGCGCCAAGTCGGTCACCGTCCTGGTGCGCGGCTCCTCGCTGTCCGCCTCGATGTCGCACTATCTGATCGAGCAGATCGCCGAGGCGCCGAACATCTCCGTGCGCACCGGCACGGTCGTGGAGTCCGCGCACGGCGACGGCCACCTGGAGCAGCTGACGCTGCGCGACGTGGAGAGCGGCCACACCGAACTCGTCGACGCGCAGTGGATGTTCGTGTTCATCGGCGCGGCCCCGCTCACCGACTGGCTGGACGAGACGGTCCTGCGGGACGGCCGCGGATTCATCCTGGCGGGCCCGGACATGACACCCGACGGGCAGCCTCCCCACGGCTGGGAGCTGGACCGGCCCCCGTACCACCTGGAAACCAATGTGCCCGGCGTGTTCGTGGCCGGGGACGCGCGCGCCGAGTCGGCGAAGCGGGTCGCGTCCGCGGTCGGAGAGGGAGCCATGGCCGTCATGCTCGTCCACCGTTACCTGGAGCAGTCGTGAGCGGGCGGCCGGTGCCGTGCGACGCGGCGGAGCTGAGCACGCTGTTCCTGTTCGAGAAGCTCGACGACGACCAGCTGGAGCGGCTGTGCCGGGAGGGCCGGACGGAGCAGTTCGACCCCGGGCCGGTGTACACCGAGGGAGAGCCGGCCACCTGCTTCTACGTGCTCCTGGAGGGCACGGTCGTGATGTCCCGCCGGGTCGGCGGGGACGACGTGGAGATCAGCCGCACCTCCAAGCGCGGGGTGTACGCGGGCGCGATGCAGGCCTATCTCACCGACCCGGGCGACGCGCAGTACAAGGGGTCCATGCGGGTCACCGAGCCGTCCCGGTTCTTCGTGCTGCCCGCGGCCACCTTCGCCGCCATCCTGCGGGACTGGTTCCCGATGGCCGTCCATCTGCTGGAGGGCATGTTCTTCGGCAGCCAGAACGCCCAGCGCACGGTCGGACAGCGTGAGCGGCTGCTGGCGCTCGGCTCGCTGTCGGCCGGGCTCACGCACGAGCTGAACAACCCGGCCGCGGCGGCGGTGCGGGCCACCTCCGCGCTGCGCGACCGGGTGGCCCACATGCGGCAGAAACTGGGGATGATCGCCGCGGGACCGTACGCGCGCGACGCCCTGGAGACACTGGTCGAGATCCAGGAGCGGACCGCCGAGCAGGTCGCCAAGGCCACGCCGCTGAGCCCGCTGGAGGCCTCCGACCGGGAGGACGCGCTCGCCGACTGGCTCGACGACCACGACATCGCGGGCGGCTGGCAGCTCGCCCCGACGTTCGTGCAGGCCGGGCTCGACACGGACTGGCTGGACCAGGTCGCCGCGGCCGTGGACGGGCCGACGCTCGAAGGCGCGGTCCGGTGGCTGAACTACACGGTCGAGACCGAGCTGCTGATGAACGAGATCGAGGACTCCACCACCCGTATCTCGCACCTCGTGGACGCGGCCAAACAGTACTCGCAGATGGACCGCGCGCCCTACCAGGTCGCCGACGTGCACGAGCTGCTCGACAGCACCCTGATGATGCTGGCCGGCAAGATGGGCTCCGGCGTCAAGACCGTCAAGGAGTACGACCGGACGCTGCCCCGGATCCCCGCCTATCCGGGTGAGCTGAACCAGGTGTGGACGAACCTCATCGACAACGCCGTCTCGGCGATGGCCGGCGAGGGGACGCTGACGGTGCGCACCGCCCTGGACGGGGACCATCTGCTCGTCGAGTTCCGCGACACGGGTCCCGGGGTGCCCGCGGAGATCCGCGACCGGATCTTCGACCCGTTCTTCACCACCAAGCCGGTGGGCGAGGGGACCGGTCTGGGCCTGGACATCTCCTGGCGGATCGTCGTCAACAAGCACCACGGCAGTCTGCTGGTGCAGTCCGTGCCCGGTGACACCCGCTTCCAGGTACGCCTGCCCCTGACCGCCGCGGAATCCTCCGAGGAGCCGTCATGACCACATCGAACGGAATCGACCCGTCCGTACCGCCGAGCGGCACCGGCTGCGCCGAGTGCGACGCCGTCGGCGGATGGTGGGTCCACCTGCGGCGCTGCGCCCGGTGCGGGCACATCGGCTGCTGCGACGACTCCCCGGCCAAGCACGCCACCGCGCACGCGCGGAGCACCGGGCACCCGGTCATCCAGAGCTTCGAACCGGGTGAGGACTGGTTCTGGGACTACGACACCTCGGAGCTCTACGAGGCGGGTCCCGAGCTCGCTCCCCCGGTGAGCCGTCCGCTCGACCAGCCCGCGCCCGGCCCCGCCGGACGTGTTCCGGCCGACTGGGCCCAGACGCTGCGCTGAGGCCCCGGCCGGGACCCGGCCGCGGGCTCAGAGGACCTTGTTGCCGTACATCTCGCCGAGCGGGTCGGCGAGCAGCTCGACCCGGGCGCCGTCGGGGTCGCGGAAGTAGATCGAGGTGCCGCTCTCCTCCATGTACTCGACCCCGGCGGCGTCGAGCCGCTCGCGCAGCCGGCGCCAGGTGCCGGGGTCGACGGAGATGGCGAGGTGGTGCAGTCCGCCGAGGACCTCCGCGTAGGGGGCGAGGTCGAGGCCGGGGAAGTCGAAGAAGGCGAGCAGGTTGCCGTTGCCGAGGTCGAAGAAGAAGTGGGTCGAGCCCTTGTAGTCCCGGTTCTCGATCATCTCGGTGAGCGGGAAGCCCAGGACGCCCTGGTAGAACCGTACGGTCCGCTCCACGTCCGAGGAGAGCAGCGCGACGTGGTGCACGCCGCGGGCCGTGCTCGCCGGCCTCTGCGGCCTCAGGTGGGCGTCCTTGATCCGCTGGCGCTCCGCTTCGATCGCGGGCAGGTCCGTCGTACCCATCACATGCTCCTCACTCGGAGAACCGGCACCGTACCCAGTACCGGACACAACCACTTTCACACCGGCCGGCGACCGGTGTCCGCACCGGTCCGTCCGCCGGGATGCGCGGCGCGGCGCGAAGGACGATCCTGGATACATGTCCGGACGGGCTCCTCTGGTTGTGCATCCGGCCCTGGATACCAGCGGCCGCGAGGTGACCGCGCGGGGTGAGAACCTCGGCGTGGCGTTCTCGGACGAGGATCTCCTGGAGTTCCTCGGCCGGGCCGGACTCCCGGACGCGGAGGATCTGCTGGACGATCCGGCATGGGTGAAGTGGCGCGGGGGCCAGGCGCACTTCTACGGGACCGGATAGCGGGCGGGGCTCCCCGGGAACCCCGGCTCCTGGCGCTGCTCCGTACGGGGCGCGCTCACCCGGGCCGACGGGCCGCGGGGGGCTGTTCCCCGGCCGGGGGTTCCAGGGCGACGAGTGTCCCGTTGGCCTGACGCAACGCCAGTTCCAGTGACAGGGCGGGGTGCAGCACGCCCGTCCCGTCGGGCGGGACGATCCACTCCAGCGGTCCCGCCGAACGGTAGGGGGGCGGTACGGCGATCCAGGAGCCCCTGCCGAGGTGACGGAGCCCCGAGCCCTCCCACCGGCTCGCGGGGTCGGGCGGCAGGAAGAAGCCCACGCGCCGGGCCGCGCAGTCGGCCAGCGTGGGCCCCGGCACCTGGAGCGGGTCGGACCACAGGATGTCGAGCGCGAGCAGGCCGAGCCGCTCGGGCACGCTCAGCACGTCCCAGTAGCGCCCGGCCTCCAGGAGCACACTGCCGCTCCCCTGGTCCCACTGGCGTTTGCACGCCCTCGGATTCGTGGCGGCCGCCGCCAGCCACTCCACGCTCCGCGCCCACATCAGGTTCGTCATGCATCACCCCGGAGATGGTTCCCTCCGCCCGGCAGGTACGCGGGAGGCACGGGCCGAAAGGCCCGCGGTCGATCGTCAGGACCTCGGCATACGCATGGTGGTGGATATCTCTACGTGGCGGAAGGGGTGGCGGGGCATGGCGTTTTCCGCCGGCCGGTCGACGGCCGTGGTGACGGGGCGCGGAGGGACTCCAGGGAGCGGGTGTGGAGGGGGGTCGTGTGCCAGCGGGCCGTGAAGGTGCGGCCGGGAAGGGCGCACTCCACGGTCAGCCGGTGCGGGGTCTCCAGGAAGAGCACGTCGACGCGCAGGGTGTCCCGGTCGGTCCAGCCTCCGCTCACCGCCGTCGGCGTCGGACCGGTACCGACGCTCCAGCCGGTTCCTTCGAGCCGCAGTTCCAGTCGCCGGCCGTCCTCGACCAGGGTGACGCCGGTGCCCTTGCCGTCCTCGGCGACGACCACGCCCGTCAGCGTCCGCTGGGCCGCGCAGACGCCTCCGGCGGGAACGAACTCCGTCCGCGACCAGGCGTCCCGGCGCTCCGGGGGCTCGGCCGCGGCCTCGACCGGCGGCAGGGCGAGCCGGGCGAGCCGTCCGCGCAGCGTCTCGTCGCGCCCGTTCGCGGCGGACGGCGCCGTCCCGAACGCGGGCAGCAGATGGCGCCACATGAGGTCCAGCAGCTCCTGCATCCGGTCGGTCGCCGCCGTCGTCGCGATCACGGCGTCGTGTCCGGGCAGCACGACGCAGAACTGTCCGAACGCCCCGTCGCCGCGGTATCCGTGCCGTCCCCGCCAGAACTGGAGTCCGTAGCCCTGCTGCCAGTCCGACCGGGCGCCCTCGGGGGTGCCGTCGGCGTTCGCGACGTGCGCGCGGGTCGCCTCGGCGATCCAGGAGGCCGGCAGGATCCGCCGCCCCTCCCAGACGCCGTCGTCCAGGTACAGCTGGCCGAGCCGGGCGACGGCGTCGGTCGTGGCGTGCAGCCCGCTGAAGCCGATCTCCCGGCCGGCCCGGTTCCGCGTCCAGGCGGTCTCCCCGATGCCCAGCGGGTCGAACAGACGGGGCCGCAGGTAGGCGGTCAGTGACAGGCCGGTCACCCGCTGGAGGATCGTGGCGAGCGTGTAGGTGGCGGACTGGTTGTAGGCGAAGACGGTGCCGGGCTCGCGGTCCGGCGGGATCAGCAGGAAGCCGCGTACCGCCTCCGCCCGGTCGAGCCGCAGCGCGTCGGCCCAGGTCTCGGTGAGATGACCGCTGGCCATGGCCGCGACGTGCCGGACGAGCATCGCGCGGCTGCGCGGATCGGTGATGTCGGACTCGAACTCGGGGAAGTAGGAGATCACCGGACGGTCGAGGTCCAGCAGTCCCTCGGTCACGGCGAATCCGGCGGCCGTGGAGGTGAAGCTCTTGCTGAGCGAGTAGAGCAGCTGGAGGCGCCCGGGGGCGTACGGCGCCCACCAGCCGGAGGCGACGAGGTGCCCGTGGCGCAGGATCATCAGGCTGTGCGGTTCGATGTCCGGGTCGGCCTCGACGGCGTCGAGGAACGCGCTGATGCCCGAGGCGTCGACCCCCTGCTCGGCGGGCGGGCTCTGGGGCAGCGGTCGGGCACTCATACGGACGGCCTCCGGGGGCTCGGGCGGCGGACAGCGGGCGGCGGCTGGACACGGTGGACAGGGTATTGGGTGCATCCGGCATCTTTCCCGGACGGCTCCCCGCTGTCCACGTCCCGGCGGCGACGGCACCCTGGTTCTCGGCCTCGAACCCTCGGGACTCTCACCTTTGCGCCAACTCCCCTTACTGAACGGCGAGTTGACTGAACCGACAGAGGGCGCGCCCCTGCTCCGGCCGGGAGGCCGGGCGGTGAACCGACGGGTAACACCGGCCTGAACTGTTCGTACGGGCACGCGACGACGACACGGCCGGGTAAAAAAAACACTCTCTCCAGCCGTCTCTCGTTGAACACTCATCGTCACGTCCCGCGTACTTCTGGGAAAGGCGAATGTCCGGTACACGACGAGGGATGACGATGGCCAAGGCGCATGACTCCGGAGGCGAGTTGATCGCCGGGAGATACCGGCTGCTAGACGTCCTCCTGCGCGAAGAGGGCCGGACCCTGTGGCACGGCGAGGACACCGCCTTCGGACGGCCCGTCGTCCTGACCCGCTCACGCGCCGCCGGGCAGCCCGGCGAGGGGACGCCGGAGCCCGCAGCCGACCGGATCCTGCGCATCGCCGGGATCCTCGGTCCGGCCTGCCACGGCGGGGTGGCCGCGGTCCTCGACGTGGTCGAGGAGCCCGGCTTTGTGTGGACCGTCACGGAGCGGCCCCCGGGTGACCCGCTGTCCGAACTCCTTCCGCACGGTCCCCTCGACCCCGTCCGGGTGGCCGGTGTCGCACTCGGCGTCCTCGACGTCCTCGGCGCCGCGCACCACGAGGGAGTCACGCACGGCGAACTCGGCCCGAGCCAGGTGTGGGCCGACGAGCACGGCACGGTCACCGTGACCGGGTTCGGTCTGGCGGCGTCCGCCGACGCACCCCGCGCCACCGCCCCCGCGTACGCCTCCCCCGAGCAGGCCCGCGGTGAGGGCGGCACGCCCGCGGCGGACCTCTGGGCGCTGGGCGCGATGATGTACGCGCTGGTCGAGGGGCGGCCTCTCGTGGAGGACCGGGACAGCGCCGAGGCCACGTTCCGGGCCGTGGACCGGCTGCCGGTCAGGGAGCCGCAGAAGGCGGGCCCGCTCGCGCCCGCCATGTCGGGCCTGCTGCGCTGGGACCCGGTGGAGCGGGTACCCGAGGCCGTCGTGCGCGAGGCGCTGACCCGCATCCTCCGGCAGAACTTCGAAGAGGTCACGCCGCCCGAGCCGCTGCCCGATCTCCTCGGTCCCGCCGGGGACCACCGCGACGGGGGCGCGGAGGACGGGAGCACGGGACGCGCTCCGGGAGGTCCGCCCGTCCGCCGTCCGGTCCTGCTGGGCGCGGCCCTCGCCGTCACGGTCGTCACCGCCCTGGTGTTCGCCGTGACGGCCGGGCTGCCGGGTGGGGACGGCACCTCCGCGTCCGGCCCGGCGCCGTCACGGACCGCCGCCGGCGCGCCGTCCGCGGCCCCCACCACGGGCACGCCCGCCGGCCGGACGCCCACGGCGTCCTCGAAGCCGTCCCCCTCCTCCCCCTCACCCACCGCCGGTTCCGCGCTGCCGTCCGGCTTCTCCCTCTACCGGGCGCCCCAGGGCTTCGCCGTCGCCCTGCCGACGGGCTGGAAGCCCCTGGAGACGCAGTCCTCCGGCGACCTGGCCTATCGGGTGACCTTCGGGGCGAGCGGGGACCCGCGCACCCTGGCCGTCACCTACAGCACCCGGCTGGGACCGGACCCCGTCGCCGTCTGGAGCGCCAAGGAGCCGAACCTGCGGGCCGTGATCACCGGCTACGAACGCGTGGGCACCATCCGGCCGGTGACCTACCGCGGCCTGAAGGGCGCCGACATGGAGTGGTACTCCGTGGTCGGGGGCGTGCGGTTGCGCACCCTCGGCCGCGGCTTCCTCATCGACGGCCACCGGGGGTTCTCGCTGCGCTGGACGACCCCGGCGGACGACTGGGACAGCGCCGCCGACCGGCAGGCGCTGAAGGTCTTCTTCGACTCCTTCCGGACGGGCGAGGAGTGACGGTCCGTCACCGAGTACTCATGTCAGTGTCCTTCCGGAATGCGCAGACCCGGACTCCGCTGCGCCAGCCACACGGCGACCTCGTCGGCGATCGGCTGTCCGGTCTCCAGCTCGATGAAGCCGAACTGGCCTCCCTGGTTGCACTCCAGGAACCACCAGATGCCGTCCTCGTCCTCGGCGAAGTCGAAGGCCGCGTAGGCGAGTCCGGTGAAGGCGAGGTAGTCGTGGACCGAACGGGCGATGCGGTGGGGCACCGGTGTGGGCTCCCAGCCGTTCCCCGTCTCGCCGAACCGGCCGTCGACCTGACCGGGCTCGGCGGCCTTGCGGGCGGCGAACATCCGGGTGCCGATGCCGGTGAGCCGGATGTCGGCGCGCTTGGGGATGTAGCGCTGGAGCAGCGCGGGACCGGCCGCCACGCCGGAGAAGTCCGTGCCGGGTCCGACCAGCGTGGTGGGCAGGGCCGCCGGGGGCTCGCCGGGCGGCGGCCCCGAGGCGGATTTCACCACCACCTCCCCGTGTTCCCGGACGAACTGCTCGGCCACCCGGGGAGCGGTCGTGATGACGGTGGGCGGCACGGCGAACTTGCTGCTGTGGGCCACCCGCAGCTGCCAGGGCTTGTGCCGGGCCTGTTCGGCGCGGCGCGGGTGGTTCATCCAGCGGGTCGAGGCGGAGTAGAGCATGCCGAACAGGGCCTGCCGGGTCTCGGCGGTGAGCCATGCCGAGGGTTCGGCGGCGTGGGCCGCCGGTTCGCCCGGTCTGCGCACCCACACCGAACGCAGGCCCCCCATGCTGAGCACATGGCCGTTGACCGACAGATAGCCGTCGAAGTCGCCGTGGGCGTAGTCGGCTGAGATCACCGCCTTGCCGGGCACGTCGGCCGGATCGAGGCGCACCATGGGCACGCCCCGCTCGTGCAGTCGGGCCACCACCATGTCGGCGGTGACGTCCTGTTCGGCCGTGAGTATGAGAACCGTCATGCGCGCGGCGTCCGTCAGTCGTCGAAGTGCGTCTGGGAGCCGGCGGTCGACGTCGTGGTGCCGGCGGCCATCAGCAGCGCGCGGTCGCTGACGGCCGGTCTGCCGTCGGGCAGCACGTTCAGTTGCAGGGACACGTCGAAGTGGTACGGGGGTACTGCGGCCGACTGCCCTGAGGGCCGGGCGTAGTTGAGAGTGAACGGTCGCACGAAAGATCCTCCCGCGGTCGCGCGATGGCCAATACACACCCGTACGTGACACGGCCGTAAGGAATTCATCACTTTCTGCCACATCGGGGTGAAGGTCATCACATCGCGTTGTTTCTGGGCTTGCACATTTCGGATTTACTGGGATGTCCGCTTGGCTACGGTCTCCGAGTGTCACCTTGATTCCACGCAGACCTTAGGCCATAGCTTCATCCTCCGTGACATCAACGCCCCACCATCCCAGGAGAGTTCCCGGTGAGCGCAGTCATCACCTCATCCGAAGACGCCGCCACGCGGCCCGGCGTTCCGGACCCCGTCGAGCGCGACGCGCACGACTTCGGCGCCTACGCGCGCAACGGCGGCTGGGCCTTCGCGCTGAAGGTGGCGCGCAGTGTCCGTCCCGGCGGGCAGTCCGCCGACGAGACGCGGAAGGTGTCCGCGAAGGAGTTCGCCGAGCTGGCCGGATGCTCGCCCGAGCGGGTCATGCGCTACTACAAGGCCTGGGACAGGGCCGCCGACGACGGCCTGGTCCCCCACTTCGAGACCCTGCTCCCCGGCGCGGACGTCGAACTGCCGGACTCCGACGCCTGGCCGGCCTATTACGCCTCCCGTTCCAGTGCCGCCTCCGAGCGCGGCGCCGCCATCACGGAGGCCGCCGAGGCCGAGGGCATCCGTCCCACCAAGGCCCTGGAGGTGGCCGAGAACCCGACCGCGCTGCGGGCGGCGATCCTCGCCGACCCCTCCACGGCGAAGGCGGCACGGGCCGCCCTGCTGGACCGCGTGAAGGAAGACCCGGCGCTCCAGACCGAGTTGGCCCGCGACATCGCCCGCACGGACGAGCTGAAGAAGGCGGTCGCCACCGAGAACAGGGCGGCCGACCGCATCGGTTACGTGCGCCAGATCGCGGAGAAGGGCCAGATCAGGACACCGGCCGGACAGACCCTGGACGCCCCGGCACGGCTGCGCTCCGAGGCCGAGCGGCACCTGTCCCTCCTCGACGAGCTCGACGAGGGCGAGGACGCGGGCGAGTGGGCCGCGGAGGCGTACGACACGATGAGGAACCTCGTCGTCGAGACGGTGGAGGCGGACCCCGAACTGCGCGTCCAGGAACGCCGGACGAAGTTCTACAGCAGTCTGCAGAAGGCCACGAAGGTGTTCGAGGAGCTGACCTTCGACGACGCCGACGACATCTACGAGGACGACATGGTGCAGCGCCTGGAGGAGCTCCAGCAGGCGATCGGCACCGCCATCGCGGCGCTGCGCGGGGCGGCCGGCCCGGAGTGAGGGAGCGCGCGGCCGTGCGGGAACGGGCGTTCCCGCACGGCCGCGCGGTCACCGCGACGGAGGGGCGGGACGCCCTGCCGCTCCCCGGGACGACGTACACGTTCGCCGCGTACACGTTTGCCGCGAACACGTACGTCACGGACATGTTCGTCCCGCCCGGCGCCGGATGCGTGTGACGACGCGGTGACCGGGTGAGTACGCGTACTCATGCCACCGCCCCCGGCGCTCCACCACGATGGGGCCACCCGGACGAAGGAGCCCGCCATGCACGGATCAGCCCTCGCACCGCCCGCACCGCACCCCGCCCTCCCCGGGCGCGCCCCGCGCAAGGCCCTCCCGGCCGTGCTCGTGGCGGTGGTCGTCACGGGCATGGCGCTCTCCGCGTGGCACGCGCACGACGGGACGACCTGGCTGCTGGAGACCGTGTGGGTGCTCGTCGGGCTGCCGCTGGTGATCCTCGGCCGACGGAGGTTCCCGATGACGAGCCTGCTGTACTGCCTCCTCGCGGCACACGCGCTGGTGCTCGCGGTGGGCGGCCACTACACCTACGCGCAGGTGCCGTTGGGCGACTGGGTGCGCGACACGTTCGGACTCGACCGCAATCCCTACGACCGGTTCGGACACCTCATGCAGGGCTTCGTACCGGCCGTCCTGGTGCGGGAGCTGCTCAGCAGGACGTCACCGCTGCGCGGCAGCAGGTGGCTGGCGCCCCTGACGGTGTGCGCCTGCCTCGCCTTCAGCGCGCTCTTCGAGATGTTCGAGTGGGCGGCCGCCGTGATCGGCGGCCACGGCGCGGACGCCTTCCTGGCGACCCAGGGCGACGTGTGGGACACCCAGTGGGACATGTTCTGCGCCCTGATCGGCGCGACCGTCTCCGCGCTGGTGCTCAGCCGCGTGCACGACCGCCAGCTCGACGCCCTGGCGGCGCGGTCCTCCGGGGACTGAGGCCGCCGGCCGCGCGGCCCTTCGGGGCGGAGACCGCGCGGCGCCGGGTCCCGCGCGCCGTCACCAGCGGCTCTCCACCTGCTCCTTGATCCGCCGCTCGTAGAGCTCGTCGATCGCGTCCAGCGTCGCGCGGGAGAGCTCCGGCAGCTTCGCGGCCTCCGCGTTGGCGTGGGCCTGTTCGGGTGACCGGGCTCCCGGGATGACCGTGGTCACTCCGGGCTGCGCGACGATCCAACGCAGCGCGAGCTGGGCCGGCGTGTACCCCTCGGGGACGAGGGCGGAGAACTCGGCCGCCGCCTCCACGCCCGTCGCGAAGTCGACCCCGGAGAAGGTCTCGCCCTGGTCGAAGGCCTCCCCGTGACGGTTGTACGTCCGGTGGTCGTCGGCGGCGAAGACGGTGTCCTTGGTGTACTTGCCGGAGAGCAGCCCCGAGGCCAGCGGGACCCTGGCGATGATGCCGACGCCCGCCTCCCGGGCCGCCGGCAGGACCTGGCGCAGGGGCTTCATGCGGAAGGGGTTGAGGATGATCTGGACGCTCGCCACGTTCGGGCGGGCGATGGCGGCCAGTGCCTCGTCGCACGTCTCGACGCTCACGCCGTACGCCGCGATCCGCTCCTCCTCGACCAGCGTGTCGAGGGCGTCGTACACCGCGTCCGAGGAGTACACGGGTGTCGGCGGACAGTGCAGCTGCACCAGGTCGAGGCGGTCGACGCCGAGGTTGCGGCGCGAACGGTCGTTCCAGGCGCGGAAGTTGTCGAGGACGTAGTTCTCCGGGATCTGGTCGACGCGGCGGCCCATCTTGGTGGCGACCATGACGTGCAGGTCCGGCCTGCCGCGCATGAAGCCGGCGATGGTCTCCTCGCTCCGCCCGTCGCCGTACACGTCGGCGGTGTCGAAGAAGGTCACCCCCGACTCCGCCGCCGTCTCCAGCACGGCCAGGGCGTCCTTGTCGCTCACGTCGCCCCAGTCGGCTCCCAGTTGCCAGGTGCCGAGGCCGATGACGGAAGCATGCTGGCCAGACCTGTCGAATGCGCGCTCGTCCATGACGTCAGTCTGTCACTTCCCCCGGGCCGGACCGGGTCTCCCCGCCCCGCGCGCCTCGCCGCCGTGGAACGGTCCCCTCCGGGGACGGACAAGCACACATGCCCGCCATGTCGGATAGTGAAGGTGCCTGGATCCTCGAGATTGGATCAGCATGGACCGCTATCCGCCCATAGCCGACCACGGCCTGGTGGGGGATCTCCAGTGCTCCGCCCTGGTGTCCGCCAAGGGCGTCGTGGACTGGTTCGCCGCCCCGCGCTTCGACTCCCCCAGCGTCTTCGCCGCACTGCTCGACCACGACCGCGGCGGCTTCCTCCGGCTGGCGCCCTCCCACCCGGAGGGCGCCTGGAAGCAGCTCTACTACCCGGACACGGCCGTACTGGTGACCCGGTTCATGTCACCCGACGGGGTGGGCGAGATCCTCGACTGGATGCCGCCGGACCGCTCCGGGACCGCCTCCGCCCGGCACCGCCTCGTGCGGACCGTGCGGACGGTGCGGGGGACGATGGAGTTCGCCCTGGAGTGCCGGCCGCGCTTCGACTACGGCCGGGCCGGCCACGAACTCGTCCTCGGTCCCGACGGCGCCGCCTTCCGCGGCCCGGGCATCACCGCGTTCCTGCAGAGCACCTTCCCCCTGGAGCGGGACGGCCGGGACGTCCGCGGCACCGTCACCCTGAGGGCCGGCGAGAGGGCCGCGGCCGTGTTCACCGTGGACGGCGCGGACGCCACCGCACCGCCGCCGCCCACCGCGCCGGAGATCGAGGAGGACCTGGCGGAAACCGTCGGGTTCTGGCAGGGCTGGGTGCGCAACTCCCGGTACCGGGGCCGCTGGCCCGACATGGTGCACCGCTCCGCCGTCACCCTCAAGCTCCTGACCTACGCGCCCACCGGCGCCCCGGTCGCGGCGGCCACCATGGGACTGCCGGAACAGATCGGCGGCGAACGCAACTGGGACTACCGCTACACCTGGGTCCGGGACGGAGCCCTGTCGCTGCGCGCCCTGCTCGACCTCGGGTTCGTCGAGGAGGCGACGGCGTTCACCCACTGGCTGCGCGGACGGCTGACGGAACGCCTGGACCACGAGGGCGAGGCGCTCCAGATCATGTACCGGGTGGACGGCGCGCCCCTGGAGGGCGAGGAGATCCTGGAGCACTTCGAGGGCTACCGCGGCTCCTTCCCCGTACGCGTCGGCAACGCCGCCGCCGACCAGCTCCAGCTCGACGTCTACGGCGAGGCCCTCTACGGCCTCTCCGAGGGGCGCGAGATCGGCCTCCAGGCGGACCACGCGGGCTGGAGGGCCGTCTCCCGCACCCTGGACTGGCTCGCCGGCAACTGGGACCGCCCCGACGAGGGCATCTGGGAGACCCGCGGCGGACGCAAGGACTTCACCTACAGCCGGGTGATGTGCTGGGCGGCGTTCAACCGCGGTCTGCGGCTGGCCCGCGACTGGAGCCGGCCGGCGGACACCGCGCTCTGGACCCGGGCCCGGGACACCATCCTGGAGCAGGTGATGGAGCACGGCTGGAACGAGAAGGAGAGGGCGTACGTCCAGTACTACGGGGGCGACGTCCTGGACGCCTCGCTCCTGCTCGCACCCCGGGTCGGCTTCCTGGGCGCGAAGGACCCGACCTGGCTGTCGACGCTCGACGCGATGGGCCGGACGCTGGTCTCCGACAGCCTCGTCCACCGCTACGACCCCGCCGCCTCCCCGGACGGCCTGCGCGGCTCGGAGGGGACGTTCAGCCTGTGCACCTTCCTGTACGTCGACGCGCTGGCCCGCTCCGGCAGGCTGGCCGAGGCGCGCTACACGTTCGAGAAGATGCACACCTACGCGAACCACGTCGGGCTCTTCGCGGAGGAGGTGGGCCCCAGCGGCGAGCAGCTGGGCAACTTCCCCCAGGCGTTCACCCATCTGTCACTGATCATGGCCGCCACCACGCTCGACGAGGCACTCGACCGCCGGCGCGGCTGAGCGGGAGCGCGGGGACCGGACGCGTCACACCCGCACCCCGTGCACGTGCTTCGGCTCGACCAGCAGGCCGTAGACGACCAGCAGGGACACGAGCATCGTGAACAGCGACCACCACGGGTAGACCGGCAGGAAGATCATCTGCGCGACGAGGCAGAACGCGGCCAGGCAGACGCCCGCCAGCCGCGCTCCCCTGGAGCCCACGAGCACGCCGAGCGCCAGCAGGGCCATGACGATGCCGATGGCGACGAAGATCCAGCCCCAGGCCGTGTAGTTGAGGATCAGCAGCCGGTCGCCCCCGGAGTACACCTTCGAGTAGTAGCCGTGGTTGAAGATCGCCACGAAGCCGGTGAGGAGGTTGAACAGAGCGCTGACCATCAGCAGGATTCCGGCGAAGGCCACCCAGTGCGAACGCTCCATCGGCGGTACGAGGTCGTCCGGATCGGAAACTTGTCGCTGCATGGGAACCATGAGATCCAGCCGGAGGGCGGACCGCAATCCGCACTGGACCGTTGGTGTCGCAGGGGGCCCGGCGGAGCCGGTGACGCCGGCCCGCGCCGGGCGCCGTCAGTCCGCCGGCACCGCGCCCGGTGTCCGGGCCGGGGAGAGCAGGATCGCGGTGTCACGGGCCTCCGGCAGCGGGGTGCGGGTGCCGGTGACCGGGTCCAGCCGCCCGTCGGGGCGCACGAGGAACAGCAGCGCGTGTCCGTCCGGGATGCCGTCCGCGACGGGGCGGAGGACGATCCGGGCGCCGTCCCCGTAACGGCGGGCCAGCCCGGGTCTGTTCAGCTCGGCCCCGAACAGGGTGTCGCCCTTCGTGTAGGGCGCGACCACGCCGTGGCTCAGACCGGGCGGCCCCAACCGGTGGACGAACCCGTCGACCGTACCGCGCAGGGTCTCCGCGGCCAGCGCGTTGAAGTCGTCCTCCTCGGTGAGCAGCAGGACGCCGGTGATCCCCTCGAGCTCGGCCCCCTCGCCGGTGGCCGCGGCGAGCAGTGCTCCCGGCGCCAGGCTCAGTCCGGCGGCCCGGATCAGGTCGCGCTGCTCCTCCCGGCCGGCCCACATCAGCACGTCCAGGCCGGCGGAGCGCAGCGCGCGGCCCAGGTCGATCGCCCAGGCGTCCCCGCCCACGAGCAGCGGGCGGGCCCGCGCCGGACGCAGCGCGCCCAGCCGCCGGGCGACGGGGTGCGCGCTCAGCCCGTACAGCGTCACGGTGGCGACGATCACCAGGAAGGTGGCGGGCAGGATCTTCCGGGCGCCGCCGACGTGGTCGGCCACGAGTGTGGCGGAGAAGGTCGAGGCGGTGGACGCGGCGACGATTCCGCGGGGTGCCATCCAGCCGATGAACGCCCTCTCACCGCGGAGCAGGTCCGTGCCCAGGGTCGACAGGAGCGCGACCAGTGGTCTGACCACCAGGACCAGGGCGGCGACGAGGGCGAGCGTGGGCAGGACGACGTGCCGCAGGGACGCGGGGGTGACCGTGGCCGAGATCGAGATGAACAGCAGCCCGATGATCAGGGAGACGAGGGTCTCCAGGAAGGGGCGGCGCGCCGGGAGGGAGACGCCCGGCAGATTGGCGAGGGCCATCCCCATCACGACGGCGGCGATGAGCCCGGTGTCGTCCCGGATCGCGTCGCAGGCCGCCGCCACGCCCACCGCGGCGGCGAGCTGGGCCGTCGTGCCCAGGACCTCGCCCAGGTGCAGGCGGCCGAGGAGGAGCCACAGGACGGCGGCGCCCACCGCGCCCCCGATCAGTCCGACGGCGGAACTCTCCGCGAACTGACCGATCTTGCCGCTCAGGTCGCTGCTGCCGCTCGCGACGACGGCGTGAAAGACGAGCGCGCCGAGGATGCCGCCGACCGGGTCGATCAGCGATCCCTCCCAGATCAGGATGCGCTGCAGGCGTTCGGTCGGGCGCACGAAGTGGAGCAGCGGTCCGACGACGGTGGGACCCGAGACGACGAGGATCACACCGAGCATGACCGCCGAGCTCTTCGACATGCCCAGCAGCGGTACCGCGAGAACGGCGGCGGCTCCCCAGGTGAGCAGGACACCGATCCAGATCAGCCGCACCACGACCCGGTGCATGTGTCCGTGCAGCCTGCTGATGTCCAGGCCCAGCCCGGCCTCGTAGAGGATCACCGCGACGGCGAGCGAGACCATCGGGGAGAAGGCGTCGCCGAGCAGTTCGTCGGGGTCGACGATGTCGGTCAGCGCGCCCGCGGTGAAGCCGACCGGCAGCAGGATGATCAGGGCGGGGATCCGCAGCCTGCTCGCCACGAGCTGGGAGCCGACGGCGAGGACGGCGATCAGTCCGAGGCCCTGGAGGATCTGATTTTCCGTCACGGCTGTCTCCTGCCGGTCGTGTCGGCCGGCGGCGGATCCGCCGCGGTCCGCCTCCTGGACGGTCAGGCAGGCCGGCACGAGGCAGGGAGGTCGTGCCGGCCCGGGCGTCGGCGGTGGCGGTGGCGCCCTGGAGGGGCTGCGGGAGCGCGGGCGCCCACCGTCTCAGCCGCCGGTGGCGAAGCCGGGGAAGAGGGTCATCCCGCCGTCGACGAACAAGGTCGTGCCCACGACGTAGTCCATGAGGTCCGAGGCCAGTACGGTCACCGCGGCGGCGATGTCGTCGGGGTCGCCCACCCTGCGGTAGGGGATCAGTCTGAGCAGTTCGGCCTCCGCCTCGGGGGTCTCCCAGGCGCTGCGGTTGATCGGGGTCCGGATGGCGCCGGGCGCGACCGCGTTGACCCGGACCCCGTGCGGGCCCAGTTCCTGTGCCAGCGTCTGCATGAGCATGAGGACACCGCCCTTGGACGCGGCGTAGTTCAGGTGACCGGACCACGGAATGATCTGGTGCACGGAGCTCATGCAGACGATCTTTCCGGCGGAGCGGGAGACCTCGGGCACGACACCGCGCCGCAGGAACTCCTTGGTCGCCTCCCGGGCGCACAGGAACTGACCGGTGAGGTTCACGTCGATGACCTTGTGCCACTGCTCGACGGTCATCTCCGTCACCGGCGCGTCCCGTTGCAGACCGGCGTTGGCCACCAGGATGTCGATCGTGCCGAACTCCTCCAGCATGCGGGCGAACATCCCGACGACCTGGCGCTCGTCGGACACGTCCGCCTCGCACGCGAAGGCCCGCACCCCGAAGCCCTGGATCTGCCGGACCACGTCCTCGGCGGCCTCCTGGCCGAAGACGTAGTTGACGACGACGTCGGCGCCCGCCCGGCCCAGCGCGACCGCCGTCGCCAGTCCGATGCCGGAGTTCGCCCCGGTCACCAGTGCCTTCTGGCCCCGCAGCAGCGGCAGTGCCGCCAGCTGCGCGGCGGTGTCCATGCCTGAGGTCACTGCCGTCTCCCGTCCACCGTGGTCGGGGCGGCTCCGGGTTCGGCGGCCCCGCACCGAGGCAATCACTCCCGCCGCGGGTCGGCGACGGCGGACCCGCCCCGCTCGGCCGTTGGAAGTAGCCGGGTCCCTCCGGCGGAGCAACGGCCCGGCGTCCGGCCGTGCCGCCGGGCTCCGGAAGCGGTGGCGCGGCGCCGGAGCGGTCCGGGAGGAGCCGTGGCGGCCTCCGGGGACCGCACGGACGACCGTGGCCGGCCCCGCTCCGCGGGAGCCCGGCACGCACGGCGCCCCGGAATGCTCCGGGGCGCTGTTCCGCGGCAGCCGCTTCCCTCGCCGCAGGACACGAACCGGCGGTGCCGGTCGGCGCGGTGACCGGTGGAGCTCCGTGCCTCTCCAGGGCATGGAGTCACCGACCCGGGACCAGAGTGCACTGTGAGACGAGTGGGGCGGGTGTGATTCACCGTCATGTCATCACCATGTAAGGAATCGCACATCGGGATCGACGTCCATCACCCTGCCTCCAAGGCATGTGACGGACCCGCGAGGCGCGAACCGCGAGACGGCATCGACCACTCCGACGCCGCGCAGGTGAACACCGCGGCGAGGAGGCCGAGTTCGGTGTCACTTCCCCACAGGATCCTTCAACTCCTAACACTTACAGGCAACTTGGAAGCGTTCTCTGCTTCACGTCTTGACGCCCATGGTGCAGACCTTTAGGTTCACCGATCGCCATGACTCCATGAATGCATCCAATGTTCACGGACATGAACCCCCCATCGATTCAGGAGTGTCCCGCATGTCCAGATTCCCCCTGCCCGGATCCCGAAGGGACTCCGGGCGCCGCCGAACGGCCGGGCTGCTGACCGTGACCGCTCTCGTGGCGACCACGGTGTCGGGCCTGACGGCCGCCCCGCAGAGCGCCACCGCGCAGAACGCCGCCGCCCCGAGCGACGCTGCCGCGCAGGCGGCCGCGGTGCCGGCCGGCTGGGCCGCCGTCGTCAACGCGGGCAGCGGCAAGTGCGTCGACGCCCGTGCCGCCGGCACGGCGGACGGCACGGCGGTCCAGCAGTACTCCTGCAACGGCAGCCAGGCGCAGCAGTGGCGGTTCACCACCACGTCGGGCGGGTACTCCCAGGTCGGCAACCGGGCCGACTCCACCAAGGCGTGGGACGTCACCGACGTCTCGGCCGCGGACGGCGCGCCGGTACAGCTGTGGACGTACGGCGGCGGCGCCAACCAGCAGTGGCAGGCCGTGGCGGAGGCCGGCGGCGCCTACCACTTCGTGAACCGGAACAGCGGCAAGTGCCTGGACGTGCCAGGCGCGTCCACCGCCGACAGCACCCAGCTCCAGCAGTACACCTGCAACGGCACGGCGGCGCAGTCCTTCTACGTGAACGCCGCGGACACCCAGCAGCCGCCCGGGACGCCAGACCTGGGCCCGAACGTCACCGTCTTCGACCCGTCGACCCCGGCCGCGACCGTCCAGAGCAGCCTCGACGCGGCCTTCTCCCAGCAGGAGACCAACCAGTTCGGCACCGCCCGCAAGGCCTTCCTGTTCAAGCCCGGCACCTATGACGCCAAGGCCGACGTCGGGTTCTACACCCAGGTGGCGGGGCTCGGCCTCTCCCCCGACGACGTGAACATCCGCGGTTCGGTGCACGCCGAGGCCGACTGGTTCCAGGGCAACGCCACCCAGAACTTCTGGCGGTCGGCGGAGAACCTGTCGGTGACCCCGACGGGCGGCGCGGACCGCTGGGCGGTGTCGCAGGCGGCCCCGTACCGGCGGATGCATCTGCGCGGCAACCTCGCCCTGGACGACGGCGGTTGGTCCAGCGGCGGCTACATGGCCGACACGAAGATCGACGGGCGGGTCGACTCGGGCTCGCAGCAGCAGTGGCTGTCGCGCAACACCGAGTGGGGCAGCTGGACCGGCTCCAACTGGAACATGGTCTTCGTCGGCGCCATGAACGCGCCCGCCAACAGCTTCCCCAGCCCGCCGTACACCACCGTCGCGCAGGCGCCGGTCACCCGGGAGAAGCCTTTCCTGTACGTGGACGCGGCGGGCGCCTGGAAGGTGTTCGTGCCTGCAGTCCGCACGAACACCAGCGGCACCACCTGGAGCGCCGGCACCCCGGCCGGCACCTCGCTGCCCTTGTCCGACTTCTTCGTGGTCAAGCCGGGCGCGACCGCCGCGCAGCTGAACGACGCGCTCGCCCAGGGCAAGAACCTGCTGGTCACCCCGGGGGTCTACCACCTCGACCAGACACTGAAGGTGAACCGGGCCGACACGGTCGTGCTGGGCCTGGGTCTGGCGACGCTCGTCCCCGACAACGGGATCACCGCGGTCTCCGTCGCCGACGTCGACGGCGTCCGACTGGCCGGCCTGCTGATCGACGCCGGGACCACCAACTCCGCGCAGCTCATGGAGATGGGACCGAGCGGCTCGGCCGCGGACCACAGTGCCGACCCCAGCTCGCTGCACGACGTGTTCTTCCGGATCGGCGGCGCGGGCGTCGGCAGGGCGACCACCAGCCTGACGGTCAACAGCGACGACGTCATCGGTGACCACCTGTGGCTGTGGCGGGCCGACCACGGCGGCGGGGTGGGCTGGACCAGCAACACCGCCGACACCGGCCTGGTCGTCAACGGCGACGACGTGACGATGTACGGCCTGTTCGTCGAGCACTACCAGAAGTACCAGACGGTCTGGAACGGCAACGGCGGCCGCACGTACTTCTACCAGAACGAGATGCCGTACGACCCGCCCAACCAGGCGTCCTGGACGAACGGTTCCACGCAGGGCTACGCCGCCTACAAGGTGGCGAACTCGGTGACGAGCCATCAGGTGTACGGCTTCGGCAGCTACTGCTACTTCAACGTCAATCCCGCCGTCGCCGCCGAGCACGCCATCGAGGCCCCGAACACCGCGAACGTGAGGTTCAAGGACATGGTGACCGTCTCCCTCGGGGGCACCGGGACCATCCGGCACGTCGTCAACGACCGGGGCGGGCCGTCCGACTCCGCCACGAACGTCGCCAACCTCGTCAGCTACCCGTGACCCGCGTGGAGAGGACAGTCAGCCGATGAACACCTTCACCTCCGGTACGGCACGTGCGGCCCTGCGGGTCTTCCTGCTGCTGGCGACCCTGCTCACCCTCGCCGCGCCGCCCGCCGCCCGGGCGAGCACGGCGGCCGCCCCGTTCAAGGTGCTGGCGCTCTACAGCGGCACCTGGGACGCGGCGCACATCGACTTCGACAAGGAGGCCAACGACTGGTTCCCGCGGCAGGCCGCGGCGAACGGCTTCACCTACACGGCCAGCACCGACTGGAACCTGCTGAGCAACGGTGGCATCAACGCCTACCAAGTGGTGCTGTTCCTCGACGACCTGCCGCAGACGGCCGCCCAACGGGCCGGTTTCGAGCAGTACATGCGGGGCGGCGGCGCCTGGCTGGGCTTCCACGTCTCGGCCTTCACCACCGACGCGGCGAGCTGGCCCTGGTACCACGACCAGTTCCTCGGCAGCGGGAACTTCCGTTCCAACACCTGGGGGCCGACCTCGGCCGTGCTGAAGGTCGAGGACCGCACCCACCCGGCCACCAGGAACCTGCCGGCCACGTTCACCTCGGCGGTCAGCGAGTGGTACAGCTGGTCCAACGATCTGCGGCAGAACCCGGACATCAGGATCCTGGCCTCCGTCGACCCCAGCAGCTTCCCACTGGGCACCGACCCGAACCAGAGCTGGTACAGCGGCTACTACCCGATCCTGTGGACCAACACGAAGTACCGGATGCTGTACGCGAACTTCGGCCACAACGCGATGAACTACGACACGAACACCCGCTTGTCGTCGACGTTCGCGAGCGAGACGCAGAACCGGTTCCTGCTGGACGGGCTGAAGTGGCTGGGCGGGTCCGACGGCACGACCCCGCCGACCGGCCCGATCTCCGAGACGGCCTGGTACTCGCTGACGAACGACGGCAACGGCACCTGTGTGGACGCCCGTTCGGCCGCCACGGTGAACGGCACCGCGATCCAGCAGTACGCCTGCAACGGCACACAGGCACAGCAGTTCCAGTTCCGTCCGACGGACAGCGGCTACACACGGATCGCGCTGCGGCTGGACCCGCAGCAGGTCGTCGATGTCACCGACCGCTCCACGGCCGACAACGCCCCTCTGCAACTGTGGAGTTGGTCGAGCGGCCAGAACCAGCAGTGGCAGCCGGTGCGGGAGAGCACGGGGCGGTACCACTTCGTCGCCCGGCACAGCGGCAAGTGCCTGAGCGCCGCGGCCTCCGCCGCGAACGGCGCCCGGCTCACCCAGCGCGGCTGCGACGGGTCGGCCTCCCAGAGCTTCGCACTCGCCGCGCGGCCCTGACCGGTGCGCGAACGTCCGGGTGCCTCCTGCGCACACGCGGCGGGGGCACCCGGACGTTCGTCATCACGTCGTCGCGCGAGGGTTCGGCCTCACACCCTGCGCCACCTGGCCATCGCGAAGGAGAACACCCCGAACAGGACGAGACCGGCGGCGACGCAGACCAGCAGCCACGGGCCCATCGGCGTTCCGGCGAAGGACCGCAGCGTGCCGTCCATGCCCTTGGCCTGGTCGGGCTGGTACTTCACGGCGGCCCGGACCGCGAAGACCCCGGCCCCCGCGAACACCGCGCCGCGCGCGGCCCCGCCGCCCACGCCCGTCACGTCGACCGCCTTGCGGACCCGCCGCGACATCTCACCGAGCTTGAGGTGCTTGTGATACTTGCGCATCACGGCCCGGGCGGCGATCCAGACACCCGCGACGACGAGGCCCGCCCCGGCGGCGCCGACGATCCACTGGCCACCGGGCATCCCCAGCGCCTTGGCCGTGACGTCCCGGGACTGCCGGTCGCCCGAACCGCTGCCGCGCGCGCCGGCCGCGAAGGCCAGCACGGAGTAGGCGACGAACGCGTAGAACACGCACCGCCCGGCCGCCGCCAGGCGCTTGCCCGCCTTGCCGCCGTCCTCCCCGGCCGAGCCGAAGGCGGCCTCGGACAGCCGCCACAGCGCCATGCCCACGAGCCCGACGCCGAGCGCCCACAGCAGGACAGCCCCGAACGGCTTCGTGGCGATCTCCTGCAGGGCACCGCCCCGGTCGGCCTGCCGCCCTCCGCTGTCGCCGAAGGCGATGCGCAGGGCCAGCAGGCCGACCAGGACGTAGATCACCCCCCGCGCGGTCAGCCCCGCACGGGCCGCGCCCTCACGGGCCGAGCCGGTCGCCGCGCGGCGGGCGCCGATCTCTCCCTCGTGGGCCACCGTCCCGGCGTTCACTCGGGCCGCGTCTCGTGCCCGGTACGCGAATCCAGCCTCAGCTTCATCTGAACCTCCTGGTCACCGGCTTCCGTGCCCAGTTCGTGCACGGTGAAGACGGCGTCGAGGGCCTCCCGCAGACGCTGTGTCGCCAGGGGGCCGCCCTGCGCCTCCACGGTCGGCTGCCCCGAAAGTTCCACGACAGGCCCGGGAGTACCACCGGAGTCACCGGCGGTGTCGAACAGCACGGTCCACACCGTCGGCCTCCCGCTCCCGGACTCGTGGGGCTCGTCCGCGCCCTCCCGGTCCGCGGTGAAGCGGCCGCACAGGACACCGAGCACGCTCTTGGCGTCGGCCGCGGAACAGTCACCCAGCATCACGTGAACCGTTGACGCGGGCAGTTGTTGCACGCTCATGAAAACCCTCTCCCTCGCGTCGGTGAGACAGGCACGCGCGCCCACGGACGGGCACATCGTGACGTCGCAGGTCGTATCGATTGTGCGGGTACCCCGCGATCAGGCGCCAAACGAGGAACGCAGGCATTGCTCGCGTCCGTACCGGCCCAGGTCAGAAAGGTCCGTGAGCTATGTTGAGTTCTCGTGGGACGTGAAGGAGGCGCACCGGTGCCATCGCCGCAGCAGGCACGCGCACAGGCATCCGCGATCACCTCGGGAAAGACGGCGCCCGAGGCGGGCGTCGCGCCCACGTCCCAGCTCAGGGAGCTGTTCGACGGCCCCCGGCTCTCCCCGGGCCAGCGGCGCATCGCCCAGTACCTGATCGAACACATCACCGAAGCCGCTTTCCTGTCGATCACCGACCTCGCCGAACGGGTGGGCGTGAGCCAGCCCTCCGTGACCCGTTTCGCGGCCGCGGTGGGCTTCAGCGGTTACCCCGCGCTGCGCGAGAGCCTCCAGGCCATCGCGCTCAGCACCCTGGGCAGCGCACCGGGGACCCCGGCCGAGGTCACCAGCAACGAGCTCCAGGCCGCGGTGGACGCCGAGATCGAGAACCTGGAGAACCTGCGGCGGGACTTCACCGATCCCGACCAGATCATCCGTGTCGGCCGGGCCCTGTCGGAGTCGACGCCGCTGACGGTCCTCGGGCTGCGGATCTCCGGCTCGCTGGCCGAGTACTTCGCGTACGCCGCCCGCCGTATCCACCCGGACGTGAGGGTGGTGACGCGCGGCGGCTCGGTCGCCTACGACGCGCTGCTCCAGTCCCGGGAGGCGGGCGGCAGCTGGGTCCTGGCCTTCGGGATGCCCCGGCACGCGCAGGAGACGCTCACGGCCATGCGGGTGGCGCGCAGCGCGGGTCTCCGGGTGGCCCTGGTCACCGACCTCGGGCTCGGCCCGCTGGCCGACGAGGCCGACGTCACCTTCGCCACCGGCACGGGCTCCCGCCTCGTCTTCGACTCCTACGCGGCGCCCGTGGTGCTGTCGGCGGCGCTGCTCCAGGCCATGACCGACGCCGATCCGGAGCGCACGCAGGCGCGCCTGGAGGAGTACGAGCAGGTCGCCGAGCAGCACCAGTTCTTCCTGAGGGACTGACCCCGGCCCCGCCCCGGCACCGGGAGCAGGCGGAGGAAGCCCCGCCGCCCCGCGGACGGGCCCCTGTCACGAGCGGGGCCTTTTATCACGCGGACGTCACATCCGCACGCACGGTCACCCCGGCATCACGGGATCATTCACAACAAAGCGCGCATGAATGTTTTCATGTCCTTGCGCTTCTGGCGGCATATATAAATACTTCTTTCGGATCGTGCCCCGGAGGCTTCCAGGTCACGACCCATGAACACCCGGGGTCGTCCGCTCCTACCCGCATCGGGTCCCGTGTGTTCGAGCGGGTCTCGCCTGCGAGACCCGTGGTGGCGGCCCCGGTACCCCTATGCCGGGGCCGCCCCAGAGTCCCCCGCCGACGTAACCCGGAAGCGATGAACATGGCCCTGACGTATTCACCGATCACCTCGGACTGGCCGTGCCAGGTCAAGACCCCAGGCAGCTTCGACTGGGAACGATCGGCGGTGAAGTGGCTGCGCGAGCTGGTGCCGAGCCGCTACGCGAGCTACCCCGTCCTGCACAAGCACCCCGTCCTGCTCGCCCGCCACGCGCACCTCCAGGTGCAGCAGGAGATCAGGGTCGCGCGCACGGCACTGCAGACCGCCCGCTCCGAGCTGCCCGGCCTCGGCCTGCCGGAGGGCGTCATCGAGCACTCGATCAAGATGTACGCCGCCGAGGTGATGCAGCTCCAGCACATCGCCCGGAGCATCCGTACGGTGTCCCAGGCGCTCGCGGGCCACGCGCATCCGCGACACTGAGGTCGCGGGCCCCGCCACCGGGCCGGCGGGACCCAGACCTCGGGAGACAGCGTGGACAGTGCCGGACAGCAGACCGACGGCGCCCGTGGGGGCGACGGCCGCGCGGCGGCCGCGCCGCTCGACGTGCGGTGGATCCACGGCTCGCCCTCGGCCAAGCACAACACGGACCCCGACATCCAGGTCCACGCCTACGACGAGAACACGGTGATCCTTCGCCAGAACATGGCGATCGACTACGAGGCGCCCTTCATGTTCCTGCTGTTCGGGACCGCGCGGGCCGTCCTGATCGACACGGGCGCCACGGCCTCGGCCGACCATTTCCCGCTGCGCCGGGTCGTCGACGAGGTGATGGAGTCCTGGCTGGCCGGACACCCCCGTGACGACTACGGGCTGCTGGTGCTGCACACCCATCCGCACGGCGACCACATCGCCGGGGACGGCCAGTTCACCGGCCGTCCCGGCACCGAGGTCGTGGACGCCGCCCTCGACAGCGCCTGGGACTTCTTCGGGTTCCACGCCGATCCCGACGCCGTAGCCCGGGTGGATCTCGGCGGCCGGGTGCTGGAATGCCTGGCCACACCGGGGCACCACGAGGCCGCGGTGACGTTCTACGACCCCTGGACCGGGATCCTGTTCACCGGTGACACGGTCTATCCCGGACGCCTGTACGTCGAGGACGGGCCCGCCTTCGCCCGCACCGTCGACCGGCTGATCGACTTCTGCGGGAGCCGCCCGGTCACCCATGTCCTCGGCTGCCACATCGAGATGACCCGGGAACCGGGGCGGGACTACCCCGTGCGGACCACCTACCAGCCCGACGAGCCGCCGCTCCAGATGACCACGGCCCAGCTCCTGGACGTCCGCCGGGCCGTCGAGTCCGTCGGCTCACGCCCCGGCCGGCACGTCTTCGACGACTTCGTCCTCTGCCTCCGCGACACCCACCGGTGAGGGAACGCCCGCCCTGTCCCCCCGGGCGGCCCTGCCCGGGGAGATAGGGCGGGCGCGAGCGGGCAGACGGGAAGGAAGCGCACCCGACGACCTCTCTGGACGGAAAGCATGGACTCGATCTCGTGGACCCAGGTCCTCGTCGTCGTCGCGGTACTCGCCGCCGTCGCGCTGACGGTGGCGCTGGTGCTGCTGCGCCGGCTCGTCCGCACCCGCCGTGACCTGCGGCGGGCCGGGCTGCCGACCGGGCCCCGCTGGGTGTTCTGGGGCGCCGTCGCCTATCTCGTGCTGCCGGTCGACCTGCTGCCCGACCCCGTCTACCTGGACGACATCGGCGTCCTGCTGCTCGCCCTGCGCTCGCTGCGCGCGGCCGTGCCCTCCGTGCCGCTCCGGCCGCGCACCGCTCCCGCCCCGCGCGGCGCCCGCCCGGTCACGGACAGGGCGCGGAAGCCGTAGATCCCGGGAACCGCAGGACGCGGGCGGTCCGTTGAGCGGTCGACGGCCCGTGCTCCGCCCCCGGGCGGGGGCACGGTTCACGACATCGACGGGCAGTGGCATGAGCGAGCTGGTTCCCGGGGGCAACACGCCCCTGCCGGACGGGCCCCTGACCTTCAGGGTCCCGGGCCCCTTCGACGTGTCCGCGCTCGTCACCGGCGAGGACGGCAAGGTGCGCGGCGACGGGGACTTCGTGTTCTACAACCAGCCGGCCGCGCCCGGCGTCCGGCTCGACGGCGGCCGTCTCACCGTCGATCCGCCGCGGCTGAGGCCCGGAGCGTCCCGCGTCACCCTCGTCGTCAGCCCCGCCGACCTCACGACTCCCCCGGGCCGGCTGCCCTCCCCCACGGTCCAGGTCACCGCGGCGGACGGCCGCGCCCTCGCCCGGTTCACCCCGCCCCGGCCGCAGCGGGAGACCGTGCTGCTCCTCGCCGAGCTGTACCGGCGCGGTACGGCCTGGAAACTCCGCGCCCTCGGGCAGGGCTACGCGGACGGGCTGGCGGGGGTCGCGCGGGATTTCGGGGTCGAGGTCACCGAGGCCGGCCCGCCGCCGGGCGGCCCGGCGGCGAACGCCGCGCCGGGCGCCGGGCCGGTCACGGCCGCGCGGGACGCGTCACCGGGGACACCGGGAGGCGGCCCCGACCCCGACGGATTCCTGGGGCCGGTGAACTCCGCGCGCGCCGCCGCCGGTTCCCCTCCCGTCCGCCTCGACCCCCGGCTGACCGCCGCGGCGCGCGCCCACGCCGGCGCCATGGCGGCCCACGGCGTCCTCGCCTCCGAGAGCCCGGACGGCGTCTCCGTCCATCAGCGCGTCCTCTCGGCCGGTTACTCCTACCTGACCATCGGCGAGCACCTGGTCTCCGGCCCGCGCACCCCGCGCGAGTTCGTCGAGTACTGCCTCTCCGACGAGCGGTCACGGCGCACGCTGTGCGATCCCGCCTTCGGCCAGGCGGGACTGGCCCGCGTCCCCGACGCCCGCACGGGCGACCTGTACTGGACGGCACTGTGGGCGACGCCGTTCAGCCCGGCGGGCCTGGAGCGGACGGCGCGCGAGGTCATCGCGCTCACCAACACCGAGCGGGCCTCGGCCGGGCTCGCCCCCCCTCACCGCGGACGTGAGGCTCACCGTCGCGGCCCAGGCCCACAGCGCCGACATGGTGGCCCGCGACTTCTACGCGCACACCTCCCCCGAGGGCGGCCGGCCGTGGGACCGTGCCGCCGCCGCGGGCTGCGCGCACCGCGCCATCGGCGAGAACATCGCCTGCGGACAGCGCTCCCCCGCCGAGGTGGTCCAGGGCTGGATGGACAGCCCCGGACACCGCGCCAACATCCTCGGGCCGGACTTCACCCACATAGGCATCGGCCTGGCCGGCGGCGGCAGGGCGGGCACGTACTGGACCCAGCTCTTCGGCGGCTGATCCGGCGTCAGCCCTCGACCGCCTACGGACCGGACCGCACCGGTACGTCGCCTTTCCGCCAATTCACCGATTTCGCCCCGCCGTTTCCGCTCCACCCCCCGGCAATGCGGCCCACGCGCCCCTCCAGCGCGTACAGATGGTGCCGTCGCCCGCGTCCGCGGCGCGGTCCGGGCCGGGAGGTCGCACCGGCAGATGGCACTCGGGAGGATCAGATGGTCTCAGCAACGGCGGTTACGGGGACGGCGCTGGGCGCGGTCGTGGTGTCCCTGCTGACGGCCCCGGCCCAGGCCGTGACACCGGCGGACGCGGCACGCGCCGGCACCGGACGGGCCGCGGTGGCCGCCGCCGCGGCGCCCGACGACGCGGGCCTGCGGGCGATCCTGCGGACGGCACGCGCCCAGGGGGCTCCCGGCGCGATGGCGAGAATCGACGACAACGGCACCGTGCACCGGCTGGTCGAGGGCGTCGACGACCGGGCCACCGGACGGACCATCAGCACGAACGACCGGTTCCGCGTCGGCAGCGTCACCAAGACCTTCTCCACCGTGGTGCTGCTCCAACTGGTCGACGAGGGCAGGCTGAAGCTCGACAAGCCGGTGAACACCTATCTGCCGGGCCTGCTGCCCGACGACAGGATCACCGTGCGGCACGTACTGAGCCATCGCAGCGGTCTGTACGACTACACCAACGACATGTTCGCCCGGTCCGTCTCCGGCTTCGAGGCCGTCCGCAACAAGGTGTTCGGCTACCGCGACCTCGTGAAGCTGTCGCTGCGGAAGCCGCGCACCAACGCGCCGGGCGCCGCCTATTCGTACTCGAACACCAACTTCGTCGTCGCGGGCATGCTGATCGAGAAGCTGACCGGGCACACCGTCGCCACCGAGTACCAGAAACGCGTCTTCACCCCGCTGAACCTGGCCGACACCTTCTACGTCCACCCCTCGACCACGATCCCCGGCCGGCACGCCCAGGGCTACCTCACGTCCGACACGCCCGGCGCGTCCCTGGTGAACTCCACCAAGCAGACGGCCTCCTGGGCGCAGAGCGCGGGCGCCATCATCTCCACCCCGCACGACCTGGACGTCTTCTTCTCCGCGCTGATGCGCGGCAAGCTCATGTCCGCCGACCGGCTCACCCAGATGACGAAGTGGACCCGGGTCAACAGCACCACGTCCTACGGCCTCGGGCTGCGCCGCCGCGACCTGTCGTGCGGGATCTCCGTGTACGGGCACACCGGCACCGTGCAGGGCTACTACACGTACGCCTTCACCACGAAGGACGGCAGGCGCAGCCTCACCGCCCTGGCCAACACCTCCAACAACGACACCGTGCTCAACACCATGTACCGCACCCTGGAGCCCGCGTTCTGCGGCAAGCCCGCGACCGGGGCCGCGGCACGGGAGGCCGCGCCCGGCACTGCACCCCTGGAGCGGCACGAGGACATCGCGCCCTCGGTCACCCTCGACTGACGCGCCGGGGGCCGCGCCGCGTCTCAGCCCCGGGAGTTCGGCCGCCGGTGCGGCGGCTGGTCCGGGGCCGGGCGCGGTCTCTGCGCCGGGATGGGCAGGCTGTGCGGCTTGTCCGCGTCGACGGTGAGGGGTTCGCGGTGGTGGCGGATCTCCAGCGGCTCCCCGGACGCGAGCGTGTAGGTGGCGGCGTCCTGCCCGATCTCCACGCGCAGCCGGCGGCCGAGGACCTCCAGGGAGAACGCGAGACGGCTGAGCCGCTCCGGCAGCCGGGGCGCGAACTCCAGGGTGTCCCCGTGGTGGCGCAGCCCGCCGAAGCCCGCGACCAGGGCCGTCCAGGTCCCGGCGAGCGAGGCGATGTGCAGGCCGTCGCGCGTGTTGTGCTCCAGGTCCTCCAGATCCATCAGCGCTGCCTCGACCAGGTAGTCGTAGGCGAGTCCGGGATGACCGGTCTCGGCGGCGATCACGGCCTGGCAGCAGGCCGACAGGGAGGAGTCGCGGACGGTGAGGGGTTCGTAGTAGGCGAAGTCGCGGGCCTTGTGCTCCTCGTCGAAGAACGGGCTGCACTTGTAGAGGGCGAGCACGAGGTCGGCCTGTTTGACGACCTGCTTGCGGTAGATGTCGAAGTAGGGGAAGTGCAGCATCAGCGGGTACTGGTCGGGGCGGGTGGAGGTGAAGTCCCAGCGCTGGTAGCGGGTGAAGCCGGCGTGCTGCTCGTGGACGCCCAGTTCGTGGTTGTAGGGGATGTGCATGGCGTCGGCGGCGTCGCGCCAGGCCGCGCTCTCCTCCTCGTCGACGCCGAGTTCCGCGGCCCGCCGGGGGTGGCGCTCGACGGCGTCGGCGGCGGCCAGCAGGTTCGCGCGGGCCATCAGGTTGGTGTACGTGTTGTCGTCGGCGACGGCGCTGTACTCGTCGGGTCCCGTCACCCCGTCGATGTGGAACCTCCCCTGGGGGTCGTGGTGGCCCAGGGAGCGCCACAGCCGTGCCGTCTCGGTCAGCAGCTCGACGCCCGTGTCGCGTTCGAAGCGCGTGTCACCGGTGGCGGCGGTGTAGCGGACGACGGCGTCGGCGATGTCGGCGTTCACGTGGAAGGCGGCGGTGCCGGCCGGCCAGTACGCCGAACCCTCCGATCCCGCTATGGTCCGCCACGGGAACGCGGCCCCGCGCAGGCCGAGCTGGACGGCCCGCTCGCGGGCGGCCGGGAGGGTGCTCTGGCGCCAGCGCAACGCCTCGGCGACGGCGCCGGGCGAGGTGTAGGTGAGCAGCGGCAGGACGAAGGTCTCGGTGTCCCAGAAGGCGTGGCCGTCGTATCCGGAGCCGGTCAGTCCCTTGGCGGGGATGGCGCGCTGTTCGGCGCGGGCGCCCGCCTGGAGGACGTGGAAGAGGGCGAAGCGGACGGCCTGCTGGATCTCCTCGTCGCCGTCCACCTCGACGTCGGCGCGGGCCCAGAAGTCGTCGAGGTAGGCGCGCTGTTCGTCGGCGAGTTCCCGCCAGCCGCTGTGCCGGGCGGCGGCGAGGGCCGCGTCGGCCTGGTCACGCAGGGCGGGCAGCGAGCGGTTGCCGGACCAGCCGTAGGACACGAGCTTCTCCAGGCGCAGCGCGCTGCCCGGCTCCAGTACGGAGGTGACCGTGAGGCGGGCGAGGTCGTCGCTGCTCTCGCTGCTCACACTGGTCCGCTCCGGGCCCGTGACCGTGTGGTCCGCGGCCGCCGCGACCCGCAGGCCGCTGCGCCGGGTGCGGTGCACGAGCCGCAGCCGGCCTCCCTCGGCGAAGTGCTCCTCGGGCTCCAGCGGCGCCTGAAGGGCGACCGCCGCCCGTGGATCGCCGTCCCGGCCGGGCAGTTGCTCGTTGGCGACCAGCTCCGACTGGACGACCACCCTGATCCGGCTGTCGACGGGCTCCACCTCGTAGGCGACGGCCGCGATCGCCCGCTGGGTGAAGGAGACGAGCCGGGTGGAGCGCACCCGGACCGTGGATCCGGCCGGTGAGGTCCACTCGCAGGTGCGGGTGAGCAGGCCGGTGCGCAGGTCGAGGACGCGCTCGTGGGAGCGCAGCCGTCCGTAGCGCAGGTCGAAGGGTTCGTCGTCGACGAGCAGCCGGACGATCTTGCCGTTGGTGACGTTGATGACGGTCTGCCCGGACTCCGGATAGCCGTAGCCCGCCTCCGCGTAGGGCAGCGGGTGCGTCTCGTACACGCCGCCCAGGTAGGAGCCGGGCAGGCCGTGGGGTTCGCCCTCGTCGAGGTTGCCGCGCCAGCCTATGTGGCCGTTGGCGAGGGCGAACACGGACTCGCTCTGCGGCAGCAGTCCGAGGTGCAGCTCGCTCTCGCGCAGGACCCAGGGCTCGACCCCGTACGACGTGTGCGTGATCACGCGCGCTCCCCCAGTTCGTCCAGGTCCCGTACGACGACGTCGGCGCCGTGGGCGCGCAGGGCGGCGCCCTGGCCCACGCGGTCCACGCCGACGACGTACCCGAAGTGGCCCGAGCGGCCCGCGTCCATGCCGGCGAGCGCGTCCTCGAAGACGGCCGCCTCGGACGGCTCGACCCCGAGGTCCTCGGCCGCGGCCAGGAAGGTGTCGGGGCGCGGCTTGCCCGGCAGGTGCCGTTCGGCGGCGACGACACCGTCGACGCGTACGTCGAAGAGGTCCTCCGCCCCGACCGAGCGCAGGACGTCCCGGCAGTTGGCGCTGGAGGAGACGACCGCGGTCCGCAGGCCGTGCGCCCGGACCGCCTCGATGTAGCGCAGGGTGCCGTCGTAGGCCTCGACGCCGTCGGTGCGGATCATGTCGAGCAGCAGCCGGTTCTTGCGGTTGCCCAGGCCCTGGACGGTGGTCCGCTCCGGCGGGTCGCCGGGGGTCCCCTCGGGGAGGTGGATGCCGCGCGAGGCGAGGAAGGACCGTACGCCGTCGGCGCGGGGCATGCCGTCGACGTACGCGGAGTAGTCGGCGTCGTCGAAGGGGCGGAATCCGTCGCCCTCGCGTTCCCGCAGGAAGTCGTCGAACGTCCTCTTCCAGGCGGCCGCGTGGACGACGGCGGTCTTCGTGATGACCCCGTCGAGGTCGAAGAGGCAGGCCAGGATCTGCTTCGGCAGGCCGAGATCGGTCATACGGGGAGTCTGCCCCCGTCGGCCGTCTCCACCGGGTGGCGAGCGCCACATCACCGGCCTGGCCGAGGGACCGTCCCCGGCCGCCGCCGGACCGCTGCCCGGCCCGGCCGTCGCGGGACTCCCCCGTGCTCCGCGTCGCCGATACTGGGGGCATGGAGATCGCCGCCCCCTCGCCCCCGTCCGGGCCCGCATGACCGGGACCGGTCCGTCCTTCGACGATCTGGTGGAGCGGGCCGCCGCGCTCGTACGGCCCGGCCGGCGCGCCCTCCTCGGGATCGCGGGCTCTCCCGGGGCGGGCAAGACGACGCTCGCCGAGCGACTGGTCGAGCGGCTCGACGGGGACGGACCCTTCCGTGTCGCCCATGTGCCGATGGACGGATTCCACCTCGCGGACGCCGAACTGGACCGGCTGGGGCGCCGGGACCGGAAGGGGGCGCCGGACACGTTCGACGCGGCGGGGTACGCGGCGCTGCTGCGCAGGCTGCGCGAGGACGAGGAGGAGCTCGTCTACGCGCCCGGTTTCGAGCGGGTCCTCGAACAGCCCCTGGCGGGAGCCCTCCCGGTTCCCCGGGCCGCGCGTCTGGTCGTCACCGAGGGGAACTACCTGCTGTTGCCCGAGGACGCGTGGGCGCGGGCCCGCGCCCAGCTCGACGAGGTGTGGTTCTGCGAGCTCGACGAGGCCGACCGCGTCCGGCGACTGGTCGCGCGCCACGAGGAGTTCGGGAAGGACCACGACACGGCGGTGGCGTGGGTGCTCGGGACGGATCAGCGCAACGCGGAGCTGGTCGCCGCGACCCGGGACCGCGCCGACCTGGTCGTCGGACCGGCGGTCGTCGCGGCATCGGCCGGCGGGACGGCCGTCGGCGAGGCCGGCGGGGCGGCGGCCGACGGAGAGTAGGGCTCCCGGCACGGGGTCCGCTGCGAGGGCCGTGGAGGGGGCGAGGCGGCGCCGGCCCGCGTCGGGATCGCCGTGGACGCGCGGGCCGGCGGCGGGCGCGAAGGGGGGCCGGGGCGGAGGGAGCGACCGTCACCGCGCCGCCGCCCCGGCCGTCTCAGGGGGCCGCCGTCCTGGATTCCAGGTCGGCCCGGGTGTCGTTGCCGTAGACGCCCGACTCGTCGCCCCGGATGCCGTACCAGAGCTGGAAACGGGCGACGGCCGCGGCGAGCGTGGCGTCGTAGGTACCGCTGGTGCTGCCGTTCTCGTACACGTTGGGGACGTGGAGCAGGCGTTGCTGAAGGGCCGTCACCTCGGGGCCGCTGTCGCCCTCCCGGAGGGTGCCCGCACCATCCGGGTCGGCGGGACCTGACGGTGCCGTCGAGCGGTGTCCTCCGGCTCCCGCCGAGGACGCGTCGTCCCGGCTCGCGCCCGGCACCAGGAGGGCGAGGGCGAAGCCGGTCAGACCCGCCGCCACGACGGCGAGCGCGATCGCGGCGCGGCGCAGGCCCACGCCGCGCTCAGGACCGTGGCCGCCTTCGGGCCTCCTCCCGGACGGGCGTCCGCCCTCGGCGGGCGGCCCGTCGGACGCGGCGGACACGAAAGGCGACGGGTTGTCGGCCGTGTAGTCCTCCCCCTCGAAGACCGGGGGCAGTTCCTCGGTCTCGTCCTCCTCCGGGACGGGCAGGAACCGTACGGGGGGCGTCGGCGCGGAGACCGGCTCGTAGCCGTCGTCCGCGTCGGTCATCCCCTCCTTCTCGCGCACCTGCCGGAGCAGTTCCGCCAGGGAATCGGAGCCGCCGCGACGCTCGACGCGCGTGGGTTCGATCACGGAGCGCCCGGTGGGCCTCCCGCGTTCGGGCCGTGTCGGCACACTGCTCTCCTTCCGTGCACGCGGTCTCCCGCCGTCCCTGTGCAGTGATACGCGGACACGGGCCGGGGCGTTCACCGCGCCGCCGCGCCCTCGCTCCGGACAGGTGAACTCGGTTGTCCCGGGACGGCCTTGGGGGATCCATGAACCGAGTTGGCGGAAGGTTGACCGATTCCCTGGAGATCGCTGACGGACGCGTCCCTATGGTCGACCACATGCCCCCACATTCCCCGAGGTCACCGGCGTTGCCGGTCCTCCCCTACCGGAAACCCACCCGCGACCGGGACTACTGGGTCTTCGACGACGTACTGCCCGACGCGGATGCCGTACGAGCCCGGTGCGTCGGCAGGGACGACTGGGCCAGGGGCCATCCGTACACCTCGGAGAGCTGGCCCGGACTGCGGACGATGCCGGGGCTGGAACCGGACGAACTGGCCTGCGTGGAGCGGCTGGTGAGGAAGGCCACCGGCGCCCGGAGGCTGTGGCAGCAGTCGGCTCCTTCGGGCGCCACGCTCAACCACAACTGCGTCCAGGTCGTCGGCGAGGACGAGGGCGAGCCCCGCCCGCACACGGACTCCCGCGCCCTGTGCCGTTACGCCGCGGTGCTCTACCTGAATCCGAACGTCACCGAGGACTGCGGAACGAGCTTCTTCCGGCAGGCCCTGCCCGGCGGGCGGCTGGGCGGCAACGTCGTCGTCGCGCCGCACGACAACCTGGTCGAGGCCCTCGGTACGCGCTTCGTCCCGCCGGACTCCTTCGTCGAGGACGTCCGCGTCCCGCACCGCCACAACCGGCTGCTCCTCTACAACGCCAACCTGATGCACAGCGCCACCGGCTACCGCGGGACCACCATGGAGGACAAACGGATGACCGCCGTCTTCTTTTGGATGGCGTGACCCGGACCGGCTCCGGCCGGTTCCCGGTGTCGAGTGCGGCCCCGGTGTCGAGTGCGGCCCCGGTGTCGAGTGCGGCCCCGGTGTCGAGTGCGGCCCCGGACCCTCGGGTCCGGGGCCGCACTCCGCTGTCCCGGTGCGGTGCGGAAAGTTGAAGCGTCTTCAATTACCAGGCCGAAACCGGACATTCCCAGGCGGTCGAGGGGTGACATCCGTGCCAAGTCCTGGTGGCCGGGAGGTGTGCTCGTCATGATGGGCATATGACCTTGGCCTCCAGAGCCATGACGCGACTGGCCGGCTGGCCGGACCTCGCGGAGTCCCTGCCGAGCTGCGGCACGGGGCGCGCACTGTGTGCGGCGCAGTGCGAGATCGTCCACTTCCATTCCGATCGCGACGTCGATCTGCACCTCACCGACCGGGCCATCCGGCGCTTCGAGGACCACCTCAAAACCTCGACGGCCGTCCGTATGGTGCCCGGTTCCCGCTGGGTGACCATCCATCTCGAAGTCGACTCGGACATCGACCTTCTGCTGACCCTGGTGAGCGTCGCCCTGCAGGCCCATCGGAACGGGCACATGGCGGGCGACGACATCTTCTCCGCGACCTGCAACGACCACTGAACGGACCGGCGGACGCCGGCGGGAACACATCGAGCCTCGGCACTCGTGCGGGAACGAGTGCCGAGGCTCTTCCCGCCGGGTCGTCCGGGGGACGACGACCCGGCGGGCCGGGAGCGGCCGCCCGTCGCACGCCGACGCCTGCGGCGACAGCTGTGGCGGCACCGGCGACGAGGACGGCCGTCCGGGCGAGGGACGGCGGACGTGCCCGCCCCGGGGATGAGTGGCCGAGAACACCGGACCCCCGGTCATGCGGGCCACAGCTCGACCACATAGTCGATCACCACCCATGGGCTGTCAACTTCGCTGTACACAAACGGAGTTCACGAGCCAACACATTTCGGCCACATGAGGAACCCAGCGCTCCGAAGGGAGCCGGGCGATCCGGGCCGCCGGGATCACCCGCGAATCGAACAGGGAACTCAGTTCCCTGCCAGGAGTGCACCGAGTGCCACCGTCTCGGCTTCGATGCTAGTTTCCGACCATGAACGAGGCACCGGGGCGCCGCGAACCCGCCGACGCGACCACCGTCAGACCGCCGATGCGGGACGCCCTGGTGGGAGCCGCCTTCCAGCTGTTCCTGGAGCGCGGCTACGAGGAGACCACCGTCGACGACATCGTGGCGCTCGCCGGGGTCGGCCGGCGTTCGTTCTTCCGCTACTTCCCGTCCAAGGAGGACGTGGTCTTCCCCGACCACGAGCGCTGCCTGGCCGACATGACGGCGTTCCTGGACGAGGAGGCCGACGTCCAGGACCCGGTGCAGCGCGTCTGCGACGCCGCCCGGCTCGTCCTGCGCATGTACGCGGAGAACCCGACGTTCTCCGTCCAGCGCTACCGCCTCACCAAGAAGGTGCCCGGCCTGCGCGCGTACGAACTGTCGGTCGTCTGGAGGTACGAGCGCGCCCTCGCCGAGTATCTGCGCCGACGCTCCACCGGGGCCCGCGCGGACACGCTGCGCGCCGACGTCGTCGCCGCCGCCGTGGTCGCCGCGCACAACAACGCCCTGCGCTCGTGGCTGCGTTCGGACGGGACGAAGGACGCCGAGGCGGCGGTCGACCAGGCCCTCGGGTACGTGCAGAACACGTTCGGCTCCGCGCCTTCCGCCCCGGCGCCCGCCGAACCGGCGCGCACCGGGGCGGAGGACGTGGTGGTGGTCGTCTCGCGGCGCGGAGCACCCATGTGGCGCGTGGTCCAGGAGATCGAGTCGGCCTTCGCGCGGGACTGAGCGCGGGCCGGCCGCGAGGCCCGTCTTTATTTTGAGGGTACGGAGTGCCTTTACGGGTGACACTCAGTGCCATAACCTGTGGTCGTGCACGGGACCCGCGCACATCAGATTCCGGCCGAGCGCAGGGAGATGACATCGTGTACCACCCAGGAATCGCCCTTCACCCGGGCCTCGACGCCGTGACGGACGTGCTCGGCTCAGGTTCCGTGGAGCGCCTCGACACCGCTTCGGCGGAACGTGCCGGGGACGTCCTGCTCTTCCAGCGGTGCAACTGGTGCGCCACCGCCATGTACAACCGCCTCCTGTGTCACGTGTGCGGGGGAAGCGACCTGCGCACGGAGGCGAGCGCGGGCACGGGCGTCGTGCGCCACTCCACGGTGATCCACCGCAACACCCCGGCGGCCCGCAACGTCTCCCTCGTCGAGATGGCGGAGGGCTTCACGGTCCGGGGCCGGGTCATGGGTTCGCCCGCCACCATCCACAGCGGTGACCGGGTGCAGCTCTCCACCGCCCAGGACCCGGTGCGCCGGCAGCCGGTGTTCCAGCTGACCGACGGCCCTTACGGAGGCTGGAACTGAGGCGGGCGTCCCGCACACGACCGCTGTCCGCGCGGACCACGCGGCGGCGGGCCGGGACCGGACGGCCGTGCGCGGCCGAACGGACCGGCACGCGGGACCGGACCGTTCGGCCGCCGGGCGACGACCGTCAGCCGTAGGTGATGTCGGACGTCGCGTACTTGCAGTAGGTGCCGTCGGGGCCGCTGCCGTTCGTGGTCGGCTCGGCGCCGGTGTTGTTGCCGGTGTACTTCTGGCAGGGGACGATCTTCTTGCCGCTGTCCCCGACGATCCTGATGGACTTCAGGGTCGCGCTGTCGCCGTAGTTGGTGTTGATGCCGACGAGCTTGCTGCCCTTGTAGGTCGCCTCGACGGTGTTGAGATTGATCGTCCGCTTGTACTGCGTCCTGCAGTTGCCGCAGGAGCGGACGAACGTGCCGAAGGTCTGCACCGCGAAGTTCGAGACGTTCAGCGTTCCGGCCCCGTTGAACTGGAACACCTTGTCACTGGCCTCCTTCGCGCCACCGCCGCTGACGGTGTAGACGTTGGACGACGAGGAGCCGAGGAACGTCGCCGCGTCCTCGCCGACGTCCTCCCACCAGACGTTCTGCAGCGTGCAGCTGCCCAGGCAGTGAATGCCGTCGGCGGCCGGTGCGCCGATGATGACGTTCTTCAGGACCGCTCCCGCGGCCAGCTCCAGGATCGGTCCCTGGTCCTCGTCCTGGCTGCCGCTGCCCAGGTCACCGGTGCCGTAGAGACGCTTCATCCCGTAGTCCCTGGTGCCGGAGACCGAGATGGTGGAGGAGACGGCCTGACTGCCGGTCGCGGTGGGCCAGGTGGCGGCGCTCGCCGGTGTCAGGGCGCCGTCGGCCATCATCATGGCGGCCGAGAGGCCGAGTGCGGCGAGGGTGCCGGTGAGAGCGCGCCGCCTGGCGCGCGGGCGTGTTGATGACGTCATGTCCCTGTGCCTTCTTCCCGTGGGGGTGGGGTGGGATGGCCTCGCCGGTCCTCCGGCGAGGTGGCCGTCAGAGCCTTCCGGTGCCCGCGCCGGACGTCACCGAGGCGACGACGGTCGAGGCCGGCTCGGCGGTGTAGCCGTAGGACGGCTTCGTGAACGTGCCGACCTGCGAGATCTCCGTCGCGGCTCCGCCGAGATCGTTGCCGGTGAGGTTGGCGTAGCCGTCCACGTCGCTGTCGCGGTTCGTGGTGACGGCGACCGCCGTGCTCCGGAAGACGTTGTTCTCGACGAACATCTGGGCGCCCATGCGGGAGTGCACCGCGATGTCGGCGCCGACGACGTAGTTGTCGTAGAAGTGCCCGGTGCCGAAACGCAGGCTGGGGATACGGGAGTTGACGTTGTCGAACCAGTTGTGGTGGTACGTCACCCGCAGGTGCCCGGTGTCCTCACCGGCGTTGTTGTCGCTGTGGCCGACGAGCGAGCCCTTGTAGTGGTCCTTGAAGGTGTTCCAGGAGACGGTGACGTGGTCGGAGGCGTGGGTGATGTCGAGCAGGCCGTCGTAGTAGTCCTTGCCGTGGTCGCGGTCGGAGGAGAAGGAGTTGTGGTCGATCCACACCTTCGTCGAGGCCTGCACGGTGATGCCGTCGGCGGGCGCGACCGGCTTTCTGATGTTCAGGTTGCGGACGACGACGTTGGTGACCTTCTTCAGGCGCAGTCCGCCGCCGGTGAATCCGGACGCCGAACCGACGCCCAGGACCGTGGTGTTGGAGCCGATGTCGACCTGGCCGCCGAGCGGGATCAGGCCGCTGACCTTCACCACCTTGGCCGTGTCACCGGTGACGGCGGTCTTGAAAGCGGCGAGCGTCGTGACGGTGACGGCGGTCGCGCCGCCGCCTCCGGTGGTCCCCGCGCCGAAGCCGACCGGCGCGGTCTCGGCGGCTCCGGCCGACTGCGGCAGCACGAGTGCCGTGGTGACCGCCAAGGCGGCGGCCCCGGCCGTCAGCAGGGCGGGACGGAAGCGCTTGCGTGGGGGGCGAGCAGACATGCGGATGTGTCCCTTCAGAGTTGACCGTGGGCATGTACGCAGACGTCGTACTCGTATCTGAACGATGCAGGGCGCGCGGCACGGCACCCAGAGACCGAACAGGAACTAGATGAGGCGACTTGCCCAGGTGATGCGGCTCGGAGATCTGATGTCTCGCATACGAGATGTCGCACACGGGTCATGCTGCTGAACGGGAACGTAGAGGGTAAGCGCTTTCTAGTCAACGGCTGCCGCAGCACACATCCGGCCAACTCCCGCTCCTGGCGCGAACGCGCGGACCGGCGGGAGGGTGCTCGGGGCGCCCTCCCGGGGCACGGCACGGAAGAAGCCCCCTCGACGAACGTCGAGGGGGCTCGCGGCGAAACCCGCCGACGGCGTCACCGCCGCCGGCGGTGACGCCGTGCCGCTAGGAAAGGGTGATGCGGATGCCGACCGTGCCGGCCTCGCCGCGGCGCAGGCGGCTGCCGAACAGGGTGAGACGGCCCGTCACCCCGTACTTGCGGGCGATGAGCTTGCGGTAGCGGGCCGTTTCCGCCGCGTCGACGATCTCGGCCGTGGCGGGGACCGGCTCCCCCGTCGGCCTGCCGCGCACGTCGCACGGACCGACGAGGACATCGGCGCGGTTGCGGATGCGCTTCACCTTCCAGCTGTCCGCCACGGTCCAGGCACCCAGCGCCGCGCCGTCCCGCACCACCCACACGGGCGTCGCGACTCCCGTACCGTTCTTGCGATAGCTGGTGATCAGCAGGTACTTGCCCGATCCCAGCGCGTCCAGCGAGCCCTCGTCCATGGCCGAAGTGTAAGCGGACCGGCCCCCGGTCCCCACGGTGCCGGGGGCGTCCGGGTCAGGACAGCTTGCCGTCGTAGTCCGGCAGCTTGAACGTGCGCTCCGCGTGGCCGCCGACCAGGTCGGTGGTGTTGTTGCCGACGTTGGCGATGATCGTGTACCCGAGGGACTCGATCTCCGCGCGCTTGCCGGTCTTGTAGGTGCTGACCTCGTCGAAGAGGTCCGGCAGGTCACGCACGTAGAGGCCGTCGACCGGGTAGCCGACGCTCTTCAGGTTCCACTTCGTCTCGCTCGCGATGATGCCCGGACGGGCGGTCACGAAGAAGACGGCGACGCCTCGGGAGTGCGCGTAGCGGGCGAGGGCCAGCGAGGCCTTGACCGCCGGGGTGGGCAGCTCGTACCAGGGGTGGAAGTCGGTCTCCAGCGTGGTGTTGTCGATGTCGAAGACCACCGCGAGCTTCTGTCCGCCGGCGTTCGCGGTGCGCTGCCCGACGTACGGCACCGCCTGGTCGATGACGGCCTGGACGTCGCTCTGCCAGGTGGCGTAGTCGACACCGGCCGGAGCGGAGACGCTCGCGACCGCCTGGACCGGGGCCGCGGCGGCGGACCCGGCCGCGGTGACCGTCCCCCCGATCCCGAGTGCCACGACCGCCGACATCGCGCCTATTCGCCGCGCCACACCGTGTCTCGTCATTCCTGTCCCCTTTTCACATCTGTCGGTCGGATCGCATGAGTCGGTCGAGCCCACACATCACGACGGCGACGGTGCCCGGGACCGTCGCCACGGCAGAGATGATCCTGGCAGCGCGTGTACGGAGGGGGAAGAGGTAGTTACTGATCGGTAGAGATCGAGTTTCACACGCCTCGGGGTGCGCGCGGCGTACGTGTTTCCCCTCCATCGGGGTACGCACGGTGCAGTGGCACGCGTCCGCGACCCGTGTGAGCCTGGGCTCGCGGCTGGCACCAGTGGAGAGAGGCTGCTCTGATGCAAGGACCGAACATCGTCATCGTCGGCGCCGGTTTCGCCGGGGTCGAGGCCGCCAGAAGCCTGGAACGGGCGCTCACCCCCGGCGAGGCCAGGATCACCCTGATCAGCCCCACCGACTACCAGCTCTATCTGCCGCTGCTGCCCCATGTCGCCGCCGGTGTCGTCACACCCCAGTCGGTGGCGCCCTCGCTGCGCCGGATGCTGCGCCGCACCGCGCTGGTGCCGGGCGGGGTGATCGGTGTCGACCCGGGGGCCAAGGTGTGCGTCGTCCGGAAGATCACCGGGGACCTCGTCGATCTGCGCTACGACTATCTGGTGCTCACTCCGGGAAGCGTGACCCGCGTCTTCGACATCCCCGGTCTGGCCGAGGAGGCGCGCGGTATGAAGACGCTCGCCCAGGCCGCGTACCTGCGCGACCACGTGATCGCCCAACTCGACCTGGCGGCGGCCACGTCGGACCAGGACGAGCAGGCCGCACGGCTGCAGTTCGTGGTGGTCGGCGGCGGGTACGCGGGCACCGAGACGGCGGCCTGTCTGCAGCGTCTGACCACCGCCGCGGCGCGGCGCTACCACCCCCGCCTCGACCCCGGTCTCATCAAGTGGCACCTGATCGACGTCGCCCCGAAGCTGCTGCCCGAACTGGGGGAGAAACTGGGCGAGAGCGCGCTGCGCATGCTCGGCGACCGCGGAGTGCAGATCTCCCTGGGCACCTCCGTCGCCTCCGTCACCAAGGAGGAGGTCACCCTCACCGACGGGCGGGTGCTGCCGTCACGGACGCTGGTGTGGACCGCGGGTGTCGCGGCGAGTCCGCTGGTCGACTCGCTGGGCACGGAGACCGTGCGCGGACGGCTCGTCACCGAGCCCGACTTCAGGGTCCCGGGACTCGACGGGGTGTTCGCGCTGGGCGACGCGGCGGCGGTGCCCGACCTGGCCAAGGGCGACGGTTCTCCCTGCCCGCCGACCGCCCAGCACGCGGCCCGGCAGGGCCGGCACGCGGCCAAGGTCCTGGCGGCGAAGCTGCGCGGACAGCCCACCCTGCCGTACCGGCACAAGGACCTCGGTCTGGTGGTCGACCTCGGCGGCCACGACGCCGTGTCCAAACCGCTCGGCATCGACCTCAAGGGCGCGCCCGCGCAGCTGGTGGCCCGCGGATACCACCTGTACGCCCTGCGCACGGGCGCCGCCCGCTTCCGTACGGGTGCCAACTGGCTCCTCAACGCCGTCGCGGGCGACGACTTCGTCCGCACCGGCTTCCTCGCGGACCGCAAGGGAACCCTGCGGGACTTCGAGCGCACGGACGTGTATCTGTCCCGGGACGAGGTGGCCGCCCGGACCCGCGCCATGGCCTGACGCGCGTCGCTTCGAGCGGTCGGCCGGCCGATCGGCCGTGTCCGTCCGGTCGGTGACGACCGAGGTGACGCGTGACCGGACCGAGCCGCTGATGCCGGCCGGTCCGGTCCACGTCCGGCGGCGGGCCCGCCTCCCGTCCTGCTGTGACCGTCATGACGGCGGGACGGCGGCCCGCGCGTTCCGTTCTCCGGCGGGGCGGGCCGCGAACGCGACGCGGCGGTGGGCCCGGCGGAGCGAGCGGCGGGCCATGTACGGGTGGACGCGGCGCACCACCGCGAAGTAGAGCCGCCCGTACGGATCGTGCAGCCGCACGGCGGTGGCCAGCGTCACGGAGTCGTCGTCGACCAGGACCGAGGCGCGGAAGTCCAGGTGGGACGCGTCCTCGCCGAGCATCAGCTCGTTGCCCTCGGCACCCCGCTCGGTGAAGGGCAGGACGTGCCGCCAGGCCCGCGGATCGCCGGGCATGCCCGGGGCGAGCGGTATGCGCCAGGCGTCGGTGAAGTCGGGCCGCTCGAAGGCGCCGTGGAGCAGCCGGGCGTCCGCCGGGACCGGCACCCCGGTCGGCCGGACCCACAGGAGCCGGTTGACCAGCAGGGCGCGCCGCGGCCGACGGGCCGGCGGGTGCGGCAGGGAGCCGAGGACGGCGCGCTCGGCGTTGTCGAAGACCTCCTCGACCATCGTGTCGTGCACCGGCTCGATCGCCAGCTTGAAGAAGGCGAACCTGCCCGCGCTCATGGTCACTTCGAGGACGTGGGAGATCCGGCAGCGGCCGGGGCCGAGGGGTTCGACGTCGAACCGGTGCCAGCCGGTGCCGAGGCCGTCGCCGGTCGTGTCGAAGCGGACGGACCGTCCCGGCTCGTGGGCGGCGACCTGGTAGCGGATCTTGCCGTGGCCCCCGTCGGCGCCGACGGCGAGGGGGCGGTCGAGGACCATCGCGGGCCAGACCGGGGTGGGGAACAGGGCGTCGTCCGGTGTGGCGAGCCGGTCGAGCAGGGCGCCGACGGCCTCGGCCGGGGCCTGGACGATCCGCTCGTGAACGTTGCGTAGCGTGCGCGTGCCGCGCATACCGCACCTCCGTACGGGAGCGTATGTTCGACCATACGGTAGCGTATGGAAACATGCACGAGCAGTCGGCCCGCCCGAAGCGGCCACCCCGCAAGCGCCTCACCGCCGACGACTGGGCGGACGCGGCCCTGGCCGCGCTCGGCGAGCGCGGCCTCGCCGGGATCGCCGTGGAACCGCTCGCGGTCCGCCTGGGCACCACCAAGGGCAGCTTCTACTGGCACTTCGCCAACCGGGACGCGCTCGTCGCGGCGGCCCTCGCCCGCTGGGAGGAGCTGTCCACCGAACGGATCATCCGGGCCATGGAGGCCGCCGAGCCCGACCCCGCCGCCCGGCTCGGCGCGCTCCTGCGCGGCGCGACCGCCTCGGCCACCGAGGACCCCCTGGAGGTACGGCTGTTCGCCGCCGCCGACCACCCCGGGGTCGCGGCGGCGCTCGCCCGCGTCACCGAGCGCCGGATCGGCTACCTCGCCCACCTCTTCGAACTGCTCGGCTTCCCGCCGCCCGAGGCCCGCCGGCGCGGCGTCCTCGCCTACACCAGCTATGTGGGCCATGCCCAACTGGCCCACGCCGTCCCGGGTTCGGTACGGGCCGACCCCGCGTACACGGCAGCCGTGATGGCCGCGCTGCTCAAACCCTGAGCGGCTCGAACCTTGAGCGGCTCGAACCCTGGGCGGCTCCGGCCCCGGCCGGCGGAATCAGGACGCGCCGCTCCCTCGCCGGCGTCGGGGCCGTGGCCGGGAGGCGGCATCGGCACACGTATGCGGTGATCGTCCCGGCCGTTCCCGGCACGAACCGGCCACCTTCGCGAGAGCCGCGGACGGCGGTGAACGCGCGGGCCGGAGCGCACGTATGAGGGGAGGGCCCTCGACCGGGGCCTTCGGCGGCGGACACGCCGCTCCGTACGGCTTCGGGAGCCCATGCAATGAGGCACGCACGACGACGGATCGTCCGACGGGGGGCGCGTCTCGCGGCCGTCGGCGGGCTGCTCTGCGGAGGGTTCATGGTGACACGCGCCATGGCGAGCGAACCGTCCGACGCGTCGCGCACCACGGCGAGTTCGGCGCAGACCGCGGCGGACACGGGTGCCGGACTGGTGTCCCGACTGGGTACCTCGCGGACGGCCGGCAACTGGATAGCCGCCGACGGACGTCCCGTCGTCGCGGTCACCGACGCGGACGCGGCGGACGCGGTGAAGCGGGCGGGCGCCCGCCCGAAGGTCGTCACGCACAGCATGCAGGACCTCAAGTCCGCCACCCAGGAACTGAGTTCGGCACCCCGGGTGCCGGGTACGGCGTGGGCGGTGGACTACCGGAACAACGAGGTGGTGGTGCAGGCCGACAGCACGGTCTCGGCCACCGACTGGAAGCGCATGACGAAGCTGGCCGACGGCATCGGCGACTCGGTCCGGATGCAGCGGACCCAGGGCACGTTCACCACGCGGGTGAACGGCGCGCAGGCGATCTTCTCGACCGGCGGACGCTGCTCGGCCGGGTTCAACGTGACCAACGCGCAGGGCGCGTTCATCCTCACGGCCGGTCACTGCGGCCCCGCCGGATCGGTCTGGTTCTCCGACAACACGGGCCGGCAGCAGGTGGGCCGCACGGTCACCACGGCGTTCCCCGGCAGTGACTTCTCGCTCATCCAGTACGACAACGGGCAGCAGCCCGCGGCCGGGACCAACGTCGTCGCCATCGGCGGCGGCAACGGCGTACGGATCACCGGCGTCGCCGATCCGGCCGTGGGCCAGCGGGTGTTCCGCAGTGGCAGCACCAGCGGGCTGCACGACGGCCAGGTGACCGCGCTCAACGCGACGGTCAACTACCCGGAGGGCACGGTCACCGGGCTGGTCGAGACCACGGTGTGCGCCGAACCGGGCGACAGCGGCGGCCCGTTGTTCTCCGAGGGCATCGCGCTGGGGGTGACCTCGGGCGGCAACGGCGACTGCAAGAGCGGCGGTACGACGTTCTTCCAGCCCGTCACGAAAGCGCTGACGGCGCTGGGGGTGACACTCGCGGGTCAGCCCGCGCAGGGCTCCGCCGGCGGTGCGGCCCAGTCCTCCCAGGCCCCCTCGGCGGCGGCCTCGGCGATGGCCTCGCAGGGAGGCGCGCCGGGTTCGGCGGCTCCGGGCGCCGTGGAGGCGGTGGGGGGTGAGAGCGGGGCGGCCCAGACGTTCGTCTCCGCGCTCACCGACCCGAACAATGTCGGCCCTGGTCTGCTCATCATGGGAGGAAGCGTCATCGCGTTCGTGGCGACCCGGTTCATCCGTACCGAACAGGACCGCAACGCCTACCGGCGGCAGTATTCACAGAGCTGGGGCTGAGCGGCCCACGAGGCCGGTGCCGGGCTCGCGGAGCCCGGCCGAGCGGTTCGAAGCCGGGTCCTGGCTCCGCGGAGCCGGGGCCCGGCCGTTCGTGGTCAGGGATGGCGGTTCGGAGTCGGGCCCGGGTGAACGGAGCCGACTCCGGGGCGCCGGAGATCCGGTGCCGAGGTCCGAGGCGGGGGCTCCCCTGGATCGGGGAGCCCGGCCGGACGCGGAAGGTCAGGCGGCTCGGGTCGCGGAGGACGACGGGGCGACCTTCGCCCACTCGAGGACGAGGCGCTGGTACTCGCGCCGCTCGTCCATGTTCAGCGACCCACCTGCCCGGAACCAGAGAGCCCGGATCTCCTCGTTGACTTCGGCAGCGGACCGCTGAGTGTCGTTGTCAAGAGTGGTGCTCATGTCGTGAAGCATACGGCCCTTGACGTGAAGATGATGTGAGTAAAGCCCCACGGAGCGACATAACGGACCGTGAAGCTCGTCACTCGATCACGTGCCGGGCTTGCGTCCGTACACGTAGACGTCGTCGCCGTTCCTGAGCAGCGACCAGTACTTCTTGGCCGTGGTCGGGGTCATGTTGACGCAGCCGTGCGAGCCGGGCGGGTTCCACATGCTGAGGCCCACCGAGTGGAAGGCCTGACCGCCGTCGAAGAACTGGCTGTACGGCATGGGCACGTTGTAGATGGTCGAGACGTGGTCGATGTCACGCCAGTAGATCTTCTTCAGGCCGGTACGGGTCTCGTAGCCGTTCCTGCCCGTGCGGACCGGGACGGGCCCGTAGACCAGCCGGCTGCCGTCCTGGATCCAGCTGAGCTGGAGCGTGAGGTTGACGCAGGCGATGCGGCCCTTGTTCACCGGACACCTGCCGTCCCGGTTGGGGTTGCTCCCCACCGCCTTCTGCTTGTTCATGAGGTCCATCACGCCCCAGGTGACGGGCCCCGCGTACCCGATGTTCGGGGTGATGCCGTGCTTGTTCTGGAAGGCCTGGATCGCCCTGCAGTCGGCGGCGGACTGCCGGCCGTCGACGGGCCGCCCGAGGAACTTCTCCACCTGCTTCTGGTTCGGGCCGGTGGCCGTCGTGCAGCTCGCGGCCTGCGCGGGCGTCGAGCCCAGCGCGAGGGTGAGCGGCGCCACCAGTCCGGTGAGTCCGAGCGCGACGACCCCTCGCCTTCGAATGTCCCCCATGACGGGCCTTCCTGTCGTGTCCTTCGTTTCGTCTGCCTGAGTAGACGGCCTTCGAGGGTATTGCGTTGTACGGCTGGTCAGACAGGGACGAAACAGTGACATTCCTCGCTGCGGCGGAACCGGTGCCCGGGTGGCACACCACCGCCCCGGACCCGCCCGGCGCGGTGGGCGCGGTGAGGCATGGTGGGGCGTCCGCCTCGTACCGGTCCGGTTTCCCCGAAGTGGACCGCTCGTCCGGCGGGCGTTCCTTCTAGGCTGCCGTCATGGACCCCGCTCTCTCCGACGACCTCGACCGTCTCCCCGAACTCCTGCAGGCCGCAAGGGACTTCGCCGTCCAGGAGGTGAGCGGCCTCGACAACCGTCCCGTCGCCCGGCTCGGCAAGGCGCCCGCCCCCGATCCGCTTCCGGACGGGGGTGCCGGTACCGAGGGCGCCCTGGCCCGGTTCGCCGACCGCTGGGCCCCCGGGTTCTCCGGCTCCGCGGGCCCGCGCTACCTCGGATTCGTCACCGGCGGCGCGACGCCCGCCTCACTCGCCGGGGACTGGCTGACCAGCGCCTACGACCAGAACGTCTCGGGCGCCGCCGGTTCCTTCGCGAGCGCGCTGGAGCACGAGACGCTGGGCTGGCTGCGTGAGCTGTTCGGGCTGGGCGAGGAGCACCACGGGGCGTTCGTGAGCGGCGCGACGGTCTCGAACACGGTCGGGCTCGCCGTCGCACGGGAGTGGCTCGGCGAGCGCCGGGGCGTGTCGGTGACGGAGGACGGCGTCGGCGCGCTCGGTCCCGTGGACGTACTGTCGGGCAGCCCCCACTCCAGCGTGACCAAGGCCCTGTCCGTGCTCGGTCTCGGCCGCGGCAGTCTGCGCAGGGTGCCGGTGCTGCCCGGCAATCGCGAGGCCGTGGACGTCGAGCGCCTCGACGCCGCGCTCGGCGCGCTGGACGGGCGCCCGGCCGTCGTCGTGGCGAACGCCGGGACCGTGAACACCGTCGACTTCGACGACCTGCGGGCCGTCGCCGCGCTCAGGGAGCGCCATGACTTCTGGCTGCACGTCGACGCGGCGTTCGGCGGATTCGCCGCGCTGTCACCCGAGTTCTCCTCCCTGGTGGCCGGTCTGGACGAAGCCGACTCCATCTGCGTCGACCTGCACAAGTGGCTCAACGTCCCCTACGACGCGGCCGTCCAGTTCACCCGCCGCCGAGACCTCCAGGTCCGCGTCTTCCACAACGCCTCGCCCTATCTCGGACTCCCCGGCGGCGACCCCGACTTCCTCCACCTGACGCCGGAGAACTCGCGTCGGCTGCGCGCGCTCCCGGCCTGGTTCTCGCTGGCGGCCTACGGGCGCGAGGGGCACCGTGAGATCGTCGAGCGGAACGTCGCGCTCGCCCGGCGCCTGGGCGAGCGGATCGCCCGTGCTCCCGGGCTGCGGCTGCTCGCGCCGGTACGGCTGAACGTCGTGTGCTTCACCCTCGCCGACGACCCGACGGAGCGGCGGGTCCACGCGCTGGCCGACGCCGTCGCCGCCTCGGGCGAGGCCTTCGTGACACCGACGTGCTACGACGGCACGCACGGGCTGCGCGCCGCGTTCAGCAACTGGCGTACGTCGGAGGCGGACACGGACCGGGTGTTCGCGGCCGTCGAGCGCCACTGCGCGGAGCCGCGCCTGTGACGGTCCGTGCCTGTGAAGGTCCGCGCCGGAGGACGGGACGGATCCGCGCGGCCGGCCCCGGCCCGTCCTCGCGTCAGGCGGGCTGCCAGAGCTCGATCCGGTTGCCCTCCGGGTCGGTGACCCAGCCGAACCGGCCGACGCCGTCCATGTCCTGGGTCTCCTCGGCCACGTCCGTTCCCCGGGCGCGCAGTTGCGCGAGCATGGCGTCCAGATCGCGGACCCGGAAGTTGAGCATGGTCTGCTGGGCGGGAGACCCGAAGTAGCCGGTCCCCGACTCGAAGGCCGCGAACACCGTCGGCCCGGCCTCCGGGCGCCACAGGCCGTTCTCGTCGGTGTCCAGGCCCAGGCAGTCGCGGTACCAGATGCCGAGGGCCGCCGGGTCGGCGGCCCTCAGGAAGTATCCGCCGATTCCAAGCACACGTTCCATGCGGCCATCCTGTCAGGAAGGGCGCGGGACGGACCGGCGCCACGCCTCCTCGCCCGCCTCAGCTTCCGTCCTCGTCCCCGCCCTCTCCTCCGACGGCCTCGCGGAACCGCTTGTTGACGCCCAGCAGGCCGCCGTCGACGCACAGGGTCGTGCCGGTGATCCAGGCGGCGTCGCCGGAGGCGAGGAAGGCGACGGCGGCCGCGATGTCCTCCGGCTCGCCGACCCGGCCGAGCGGATACAACAGCCGGGCCGCGGAGGCGAGATCGTCCTCGCGGCCCTCCCAGGCCGTGGTGCGGATCGTGCCCGGGGCCACCAGGTTGACCCGCACACCCCGGTCGGCGGCGTGACCGGCCAGGGTGCGGGTGAGCGACATCAGCCCCGCCTTCGCCGCGCTGTAGGCGTGGTTGCCGAAGTCCTGGATGCCGTTGACCGAGCCGATGTTGACGATGGCCCCGCGGCCGGAGGCGACCAGGTGCGGGAGCGCGGCGCGGGCGCAGCGGTAGGCGCCGGTCAGGGTGATGTCCAGGTCGGCGGCCCAGTCCTCGTCGCTCCCGTCCTCGAAGAGCGGGGCGTCGGGGGTGCACCGGTAGGCGTTGTTGACCAGGACGTCGAGCGAGCCGAAGGCGTCCACGGCGTACGCCACGGCGGCCTCGACCTGGGCCCGTTGCCCCACGTCGCAGCTGAACGCCTCGGACCGCGAGCCGAGTTCGCACAGTTCGGCGGCGGTCTCCTCCGCCGCGGCGAGGTCCACGTCGGTGACGAGGACCCGGGCGCCTTCCACGGCCAGGCGGCGGGCGGTCGCCGCCCCGATGCCGCGGGCCGCGCCCGTGATCAGAACCCCGTGTCCCTCGAAGCGCCTCATCGCAGTCATGGCAGGGAAGTTACCTCCATGATCGCCGCGGCGACAGACGCCCGCGCCCGTCTCCGCTCCCCCGGACGGCCTCGGTCAGCGGTACCCCGTCACGTCCGCCGGTCTCCCCTTGTCCTGCACCTCGACCATGTAGCGCCAGGCGTCCGGACGGCTGCCGTCGCGGTCGGTGAAGCCGTACACCTGGGCGAGCCGCCCGCTGGAGAGGGACTGCCCGTTCCAGCGCGCGCGTTCGGGGTCGGCGGCCAGCGCGGCGACGGCGCGCCCCACGTAGAAGGGCGTCTCGGAGATGGCGAAGTGGGGCTCGTCCTCCTCGGCGTCGCGCCAGTTCTCCTCGGTCACGCCGAAGGCCTCGAGCATGATCTCCGAGCGCATCCAGCCGGGGGTGAGCGCCACGGCGGTGGCGCCGCGCGGGCCCAGTTCGTGGCCGAGGGCGAACGCCATGCGCAGCACGGACGACTTGGCGATGTCGTAGAAGAAGGAGACCCGGTAGGTGTCGCGGTTGTACTCCGCGGTGCCGTCGGTCATCTCGACGACCAGGCCGCCGGGACGGCGCAGCAGCAGGGGCAGCGCGTGGTGGCTGGTGATCGCGTGGGTCTCGACGGCGAGCCGGAGCGTCCTGCGCCCGTTGTCGAGGTCGTGCTCCCACAGGGGGGTGTCCCACTCGAAGAGCTTCTCGGCGCCCCAGATGTCGTTGACCAGGACGTCGAGACGGCCCTGTTCGTCCGCGATCCGGGCGACGAGGGACTCCACCTCGGCCGGGACGAGGTGGTCGGTGGGGACCGCGATGCCCCGGCCGCCCGCCGCGGTGACCAGGTCGGCGGTGTCCTCGATGGTCTCCGGGCGGTCGTACTCCGAGCGCCTCTCCCGGGTGCTGCGGCCGGTCACGTAGACGGTGGCGCCGGCCGCGCCGAGCTCCACGGCGATTCCGCGGCCCGCGCCGCGGGTCGCGCCCGCCACCAGCGCGACCCTGTCCCGCAGCGTGCCCTCCGACAGCCCTGACATGTCCGACCTCCGTGCGCCGTGGCGTCCACGGGCGCTCACCCGTGGTTTCCACGAGCGTCTCGCGGAAGCCGGACATCTTCTGTCAGGTATCCGTGTGGCGTCGTCACCGTTTCCGCCGCGCGGCGGAGGCGGACGGACGTCCGGGGCGGAGACGGACGGACGTCCGGGGCGAGGGAGGGGCTTCAGTGGCCGCGCGCGATCCACTCCTCCAGGTGCGGTGCCTCCGCTCCGATCGTGGTCGTCCCGCCGTGTCCCGTGCGGACGACCGTGTCGGCCGGCAGGGTGAGCAGCTGGTCGCGGATGGACTCGATGATCGTCGGAAAGTGGGAGTAGGACCGGCCGGTCGCTCCCGGGCCGCCCTGGAAGAGGGTGTCGCCGGAGAAGAGGGTGCCGAGGCCCGGGTCGTAGAGGCAGACCGCGCCGGGAGCGTGGCCGGGGGTGTGCAGCACGGTCAGATCGGTGCCCGCGGCCTCGATCACCTGCCCGTCCTGGAGCCAGGCGTCGGGCATGCGGTCCGGGTGGGTGAGCTTCCACAGCGGCAGGTCGTCGGGGTGGAGCCAGATGGTGGCCCCGGTGCGCTCCGCCAGGGCGGGGGCGGCGTCGATGTGGTCGTTGTGGGCGTGGGTGCACACGATGCCGCGCAGCCGGCGGTCGCCGACCGCCTTCGCGATGGCGTCGGCGTCGTGCGCGGCGTCGATCACGACGGCCTCGTGGTCGTCGCCCACGATCCACACGTTGTTGTCGACCTCCCAGGTGCCGCCGTCGAGCTCGAACGTGCCCGAGGTGACGAGGTGTTCGATGCGCGCGGCCATCAGAACTCCACCACCGAGCGCAGCACGTCGCCGTGGTGCATCCGCTCGAAGGCCGCCTCGATGTCGTCCAGGGCGATCGTCTCGCTCACGAACGCGCCCAGGTCCAGGCGTCCTTGGAGGTGCAGGTCGATCAGCATCGGGAAGTCGCGGGAGGGCAGGCAGTCGCCGTACCAGGACGACTTGAGGGCGCCGCCGCGACCGAAGACGTCGATCAGCGGGAGTTCGAGCTTCATGTCGGGGGTGGGCACGCCGACGAGGACGACCGTGCCGGCGAGGTCACGGGCGTAGAAGGCCTGCTGGTAGGTCTCGGGACGGCCGACGGCCTCGATGACGACGTCGGCGCCGAAGCCGCCGGTGAGTTCGCGGATCGCCTCGACGGGGTCGGTGGACCGGGAGTTGACGGTATGCGTCGCGCCCAGCTTCTCGGCGGTGGTGAGCTTGCGGTCGTCGATGTCCACCGCGATGATCTTCGCCGCGCCCGCCAGCCGGGAGCCCGCGATCGCCGCGTCGCCGACGCCTCCGCAGCCGATGACGGCGACGGTGTCGCCCCGTCCGACGTTGCCGGTGTTGATGGCGGCCCCGATGCCGGCCATCACTCCGCAGCCGAGCAGTCCGGCGACGGCCGGTGAGACCGCCGGGTCGACCTTGGTGCACTGTCCGGCCGCGACCAGCGTCTTCTCGGCGAAGGCGCCGATGCCGAGCGCCGGGGACAGCTCGGTGCCGTCCTTCAACGTCATCTTCTGCTTCGCGTTGTGGGTGTCGAAGCAGTACCAGGGGCGTCCGCGCAGACAGGCACGGCACTGTCCGCACACCGCGCGCCAGTTGAGGATCACGAAGTCACCGGGGGCCACGTCCGTGACACCGGCGCCGACCGACTCCACGATTCCGGCCGCCTCGTGGCCGAGCAGGAACGGGAAGTCGTCGTTGATGCCGCCCTGCTTGTAGTGCAGGTCCGTGTGGCAGACCCCGCAGGCCTGGATCTTCACCACGGCCTCGCCGGGCCCCGGATCGGGCACGACGATGGTCTCGACGCGCACCGGCTCGTTCTTGCCCGGTGCGATCACGCCCCGTACTTCCTGCGCCATGTGAATGAGCCCTTCCCTAGATGGACCTTCCACCGACCGACCCTACGGTGTGACCCGCCGGTAGAAGGCCAGGTGGGCCGCGGCGGTTCCGGACGCGGTACGGCGGACGGCCGCCCCCGCCCGGGACCGCCGCCCCGTGATCCGCGCCGCCGCCCCGGCGACGGCCCCCGGACACCCGCAGCCACCCCGTCGGCAACACCTCTCAGATACCCCCGGGGGTACCTCTGCTACGGTGGATATACCCCCGGGGGTAATTTTCACCGAGCCGGGAAGCCCTCGGGCTTCCCGCGGGAGAGGAGTGCAGCCGTGTTCTTCGTCGACACCATCGAGGTGGCGGGCCTGGGCAACCGGAGCTATCTGGCCGGCGGCCCGCGCACCGCCGTCGCCGTGGATCCGCCCAGGGACGCCGAGCGGATGCTCACGGCCGCGGCCCGGCGGGGGGTGCGGATCGCGTACGTCGTCGAGACGCACCTGCACAACGACTACGTGAGCGGCGGCCTGGAGCTGGCCCGGCTCACCGGGGCCGCCTACCTGGTCCCGGCCGGCGCCCGGGTCGCGTTCGAGCGGGTGCCCGTGGCCGACGGGGACACGACGGAGGTGGACGCCGGACTGACGCTGCGGGCGCTGGCCACGCCCGGCCACACCCCGCACCACACCTCGTACGTCCTCCAGCAGGACGGACGGGCCGTCGCGGCCTTCACCGGCGGCTCCCTGCTCATCGGCACGGTCGGCCGGCCCGATCTGGTGGAGCCGCGGCTGACCGGGGAACTGGCCCGCGCGCAGCACGCGTCGGCGCACCGGCTCGCCGCGGAGCTGCCCGACGACACCGCCGTCCTGCCCACCCACGGCTTCGGCAGCTTCTGCTCCGCCGGAACCGCCGAGGGCGACGCGACGACGATCGGGCGCGAGCGCGCCGGCAACGAGGCCCTGGTCAAGGAGGTCGACGCGTTCGTCGCGGACCTGCTCGCCGGGCTCGACGACGTGCCCGCGTACTACGCCCACATGGGTCCCGCCAACGCCCGGGGTCCGGCCCCCGTCGACCTGACCCCGCCCGCCCTCGCGGACGCCACGGAGATCGCCGCGCGGCTCGCGGCCGGCGAATGGGTCGTGGACCTGCGCAGCCGGCTCGCGTTCGCCGCGGGACATGTCGCCGGAACGGTCAACTTCGAGGCGGACGGGCAGTTCGCCGTCCATCTGGCCTGGCTGCTGCCCTGGGGCAAGCCGGTCACCCTGCTCGCCGATTCCCCCGGACAACTCGCCCGCGCGCAGCGGGAGCTGGCGCAGGTCGGCGTCGACCGTCCGGCCGCCGCCGCGATCGGTTCGCCGGCCGAATGGGTGCGCGAGGGGGAGCGGCCGCGCGCCTTCCGCCGCGCCTCCTTCGCCGAACTGGCCGAGGCGTACGGCTCCTCCGGCCGGCCCGTGGTCCTGGACGTCCGGCGCGACTCCGAGCGCGCCGGGGGCCATGTCCAGGGGTCGGTGCACATCCCCGTGCACCAGGTCCGCGACCGGCTCGGAGAGATACCCGCCGGGACCGTCTGGGTGCACTGCGCCGGTGGCGCGCGGGCCGCGATCGCCGCCTCGCTGCTCGACGCGGCGGGCCGGGACGTCGTGGCCGTCGACGACACGTTCGCCGCCGCCTCCGCGGCGGGCCTGCCGATGGCGCGGACCGCTCCCGCCGAGGGCCGTCCCGAGACCGAGGACCCCGCCGCGTGAGCGTCCTGGTCCTCGCCCTCGCCGCCGGGGCCGTGACCGGGCTCGCGCTCGGGGCGCTGGGCGGCGGCGGCAGCGTGCTGACCGTGCCCGCCCTGATCTACCTGCTCGGATTCACTCCCTCGGCGGCCACCACCGCGAGCCTGGTCATCGTCACCGTCACCTCGGCGACCGCGCTGTCGGCGCACGCCCGGCAGGGCACCGTCCGCTGGCGTGCCGGAGCGCTGTTCGCGGCGGCCGGGCTGGTCCCCGCGGCGCTGGGCGGGGCCCTCTCGGGCCGGCTGCCGCCCGCCGTGCTGACCGGCGCGTTCTCACTGATCGCGGGCCTCGCGGCGGTCCGGATGCTCCGGCCGGCGGCCGACGGGCCCGGGGCCGCACCCGCGGGGGCCGGCCGGATCGCCGGAACGGGAGCCGGTCTCGGCGCGGTGACCGGAGTGCTGGGTGTGGGCGGCGGCTTCCTCGCCGTACCGGCCCTGGTGAACGTCGTGGGACTGCGGATGCGGGCCGCCGTCGGCACCAGCCTGCTGGTGATCACGGCGAACTCGTTCGCCGCGCTGCTCGCCCGCGCGGGAACGGCGCGGAGCCTGGACTGGGCGGTGGTCGCGCCGTTCGCCGGGGCGGCCGTCCTCGGCGCCTGGGACGGCAAGCGGCTGGCCGCCCGGGTCTCGGGCGGCACGCTCCAGCGGATCTTCGCCTGGGCGCTGCTGGCCGTGGCGGGGCTGATGCTCCTGGACGTCGCGCTGTGAGGCTCAGGCCAGCGACAGGAAGAGCTTCTCCAGCCGGGCCCGCATCTGCTCATTGGTCTCACCGTTCCTCGCGCCGTTCTCGACGTCGGTCAGACACTGCTGGAGCCCGGTGGCGATGATCGCGAAACCGGCCCGGTCCAGGGCGCGGGAGGCGGCGGCGAGCTGGGTGACCACCTCCTCGCAGTCGCGTCCCTCCTCGATCATCCGGATCACTCCGGAGATCTGTCCCTGCGCCCGGCGCAGCCGGTTCAGCACCGACTTCAGTTCGTCACCCGCGAGTTCCAGTTCCACGAACACTCCTCGATCCATACCCCTAGGGGTATCTTACTCCGCCCTGCGGGGCACCCCCCGAAGAGCAAGGATGACACTCCGCATGAACAGCCCCCTCTCCCTCGACGTCGACCGGGCCCACGGCCGCCTCCGCGAGCTGACCGTCATCGACGTCCGCACCCCCGGCGAATACGCCTCCGGCCATCTGCCGGGCGCCCTGAACATCCCGCTGGACCGGCTCCACCGCGCGCTGCCCGTGCTCGGCGACGCCCGAGCCGAGCTGCTCCTGGTCTGCCGCTCCGGCGCCCGCTCGGCGAACGCCTGCGCCCTGCTGGCCGAGCACGGGGTGCCGGCGGCCACGCTCACCGGCGGCACCGTCGCCTGGGCGGAGCGCGGGCACGAGCTGCGCCGCCCGGCCGGCGGCACCCGGGCCGGCTGGTCCATGGAACGCCAGGTCCGCCTCACCGCCGGCACCCTCGTCCTCGCCGGCCTGGGCCTCGGACTCCTGCACCCCGCCTGGCAGTTGCTCTCCGCCGGGGTCGCGGGCGGTCTGGCCTTCTCCGCCCTCACCGACACCTGCGGCATGGCCGCGCTGCTCTCGAAGCTCCCGCACAACCGGCCCCGCCCGGCGGATCTCGACGCCACCCTCGCGGCACTCGCGGAGCGCGTGTCCTGAAGTCCGCGCGCCGTCACGGCGGCCGGGGCCGGTACGGGCGGGTCGCCCACGTAGCCTGAACGCTCCGTCCCAACTCCCGTGAGGAGCGCCGTGAGCCTGACCGAGACCGTGCCCGAGGTGCCCGCGTGGCGCCTGTTGCTCGGGTACGTACGACCGCACCGCCGGGCGCTGTTCGGGGGCGCGCTGCTGGCACTGGCGACCGGGGCCACCGGTCTGCTGCTGCCGCTGGTGGCGCGCGGGCTCATCGACGACCTGTCGCACGACCGGCCGATCGGCGGGGCCCTGCTCGGCATGGCGGCCCTCGTGGTGACCAACGCGGCCGTGGGAGCGCTGGGTTCGTACGTGCTGCGGCGCACCGCGGAGTCGGTGGTGCTGGACGCGCGGCGCACCCTGTCGTCGTATCTGCTGCGGCTGCGCATACCCGCCGTGGACCGCAGCGAGCCCGGCGACCTGATGGCGCGCATCACCTCCGACACGACCCTGCTGCGCGAGGTCACGACCGATTCCCTGGTCGGTCTCGGCACCGGCGGCCTCACCCTCGTCGCGACGGTGGTGATGATGGGCCTGGTCGACATGGTGCTGCTCGGGGTCACCCTGGGCGTCGTGCTGTGCGCGGGCACGGTGCTCGGACTGATCGCGCCGCGCATCAACCGGGCGAGCCGGCAGGCCCAGGAAGCCGTCGGGGCGATGGGGGCCTCGCTGGAGCGGACCCTCGGCGCGCTGCGCACGGTCAAGGCGTCGGGCGCCGAGCACCGTGAGGAGCGGAACGTCCACGAGGCCGCCGAGGAGTCCTGGCGGCAGAGCGTACGGGCGGCCAGGTGGTCGGCCGCCGCCGGCAACACGGCCGGCCTGGCGATGCAGGTCGCCTTCATCACGGTCCTGGGGGTGGGCGGCGCCCGGGTCGCGACCGGCGCCATCCACGTCGGCACCCTGGTCGCCTTCCTGCTGTACGTGTTCTACCTGATGTCCCCGATCCAGCAGGTGGTCGGCGCGGTCACGCAGTACCAGAGCGGTGCCGCCGCGCTCGCCCGCATCCAGGAGGCCCTGCGGCTGCCCGCCGAACCCGCCGCCCCGCCCGCCCCGCTGCCCGCGCCGGGCGCGGAGCCGGCGGCACTCGCCTTCGAGGACGTCCGCTTCCGGTACGCCGACGACCTGCCGTACGTCCACCACGGCGTGACGTTCGCCGTCCCGGCCCGGGGCCTGACCGCGTTCGTCGGTCCCTCCGGCGCGGGCAAGACCACCGTTTTCTCGCTCATCGAGCGGTTCTACGAGCCCGAGGCGGGCCTCATCAGCGTGGACGGCCTCCCGCTCGGCGAGTGGGAACTGCCCCGGCTCCGGTCCGCCATCGGCTACGTGGAGCAGGACGCGCCGGTGCTGTCGGGCTCCCTGCGCGACAACCTCCTGCTCGGCAATCCGGAGGCCGAGGAGGACGAGCTGACCCGGGTGCTGAGGACGACCCGCCTCGACGGCCTCGTGGCCCGGCTGCCCGGCGGTCTCGACACGCTCGTCGGGCACCGCGGCACCAAGCTGTCCGGTGGTGAGCGCCAGCGCGTCGCCATCGCACGGGCCCTGCTGCGCCGCCCCCGGCTGCTGCTCCTCGACGAGGCCACCTCGCAGCTCGACGCCGTCAACGAGGCCGCGCTGCGTGACACGGTCGCCGACGTGGCCCGTACGACCACGGTCCTGGTGGTCGCGCACCGGCTGTCCACCGTCACGTCGGCCGACCGGATCGTCGTGATGGACGCGGGCCGCGTCCGCGCCGTGGGCACCCACCGCGAACTCGTCGAGGCGGACCCGCTCTACGCCGAACTGGCCGCCACCCAGTTCCTCGTGACCGCCGGATGACCCCCGCGCCACGACCGCGCCCCGGCGAAAAGGTCCGCGGCAATTCCTTGGCGCCGGCCCGGCTCTCCTCTAGGGTGATGCCTTCTTTCCGCCACGAGGGACGGCCGGCCGCGCACGGCCGTCCCCGACCGGCGGCGAGGCACGTCCCACCCTGATACCCAGGCGACTGATCATGGCCAAGAACCGACACCCGGCCGGGCAGGCCGTCCCCAAGATCATCTTCGCGGTACCCGCCGGCGCACCCGCCGGCCTGGAAGTGATCTCGCTGGCCGCGCTGCGCGCCCGGTCCCGCGTCCGCGGCACCGACCTCGGCGCGCCGCAGCGTCCCGCCTTCCACCAGGTGCTCACGCTCACCTCCGGCGCGCTGCGCCCGACCGTGGACTTCACGGCCCATGACGTCGGGCGGGGCTCCTGGCTGTGGACGCGCCCCGGGCAGGTCCTGCAGTGGGGAGAGCTCACGCGGGCCGAAGGCACCCTGATCACCTTCGAGCGGGACTTCCCGGGCGAGGCTACCGTCCGTGCGGCCCGGCTCGACGATCCGCACGCCCGCGTGCTGCGCGTCCCGCGGGCCGAGGTCGCCACCTCGTTGCGGGTGGCCACGGCACATCTGGAGCACGAGTTCCGGACACCGGGACGACTGCCGCGCGACGCGCACGATGCCGTACTGCGTCATCTGCTGGACGTGCTGGTCCTGCGTCTGGCCCATCTGGAGGAGTCCGACGACCCGGCCACCGGGCCGAGCGAAACCTTTCTTCGGTTCCGCGCCGGCGTCGAGCGGGACTTCGCGCGCACCCGCCGGGTGGACGATTACGCCCTCGCCCTCGGCTACTCGGCCCGCACGCTGTCCCGGGCCACCCTCGAATCGGCGGGGATGGGCGCCAAGGAGTTCATCGACCGCCGGGTCGTCCTGGAGGCCAAGCGGCTGCTCGCCCACACCGACCTGGCCGTCGCCCGCATCGCCGACCGGCTGGGCTTCTCCAGCGCCACGAACTTCGCCAAGTACTTCCACCAGCGCGCCGGCCAGGCCCCCATCGCGTTCCGCACCACGGTGCGCGAACGGGGCACGGGCATCCCCCCGGCACACGGCGGAGGGGACGACACCCCACGGCACGGGTGCCCCGCCGGTCCGTGAGCGGACCGGACGGTCCGCGAGCGCGCCGGCCCCCGCGGCACGGACGGCGGACCGGCCCCCGCGCCCACCCGAGCGGCGCACCGGACCTTGCGTTTGCCGTGGGCACCGAGGCGGAGGACGCTCGGTACTGAGGCGCCGAGCGGTCGGCTCGTGGCCGGCCCGCGCCTTCCTGAGGAGGTCCCCATGGGCACAGCGGCAGCCCCCGCCTTCGACACCGAGGCACTGCGCCGGGGCATTGAAGGACACAGTGCGGCAGATCTGCTGTCGCTCTACGCGGACGACGCGGAACTGCGCGTCGTGGACCGCAACACCCAGCCCAGTCACCCGATGATCAAACACGGTCGCGCCGAGATCGCCGAGATGCTCGAAGACGTCTACAGCCGGGACATGACGCACACGATGGACCAGTGCGTCGTCCAGGGCGACCACGTCGCCTACACCGAAACCTGCGTCTACGCGGACGGGGTGCGGGTGCTGAGCACGTCGATGATGTCGCTGCGCGACGGCAAGATCGTCGAGCAGACACTGGTACAGGCGTGGGACGAGTAGGGAGGAACCGACCGAAGGTCCAGGTCACGTCTCGTCCGGCCTGGACCTTCTCGGCGTCTTCGGCGGGGACCGTACCGGCGCGGGCCCGGCGACCGGGCGCGCGCCGGCCTCGAGGACCGCGGGACCGCCGTCAGCGCCGGGCCGGAACCGCCTGGGCGACGGGTTCCGCGGCCCGGAGGAGCATCGGGGAAGCCCGGTCCACCAGGTCGTGCAGGACGGCCGAATAGGCCGCGTCGCCCCCGAGTCCGGACAGGAGGAAGTGAGCCCTGTCCCGGAAGACGCCGATGCCCTCCTCGTACCGGCGCAGCACCTCCGGCGCGAGCAGCATGTCGGTGAGCGCCGCTCCGGCGTCGGGCGAGCGGCGTGCGGCGACGTGCAGTTCCAGGACACGGCCCGCCGCGTCCGGACCGGCGCCCTCCAGCGCGCACGCCAGCAGATACGTCACCGTGCCGTTCGCGAGGTCTTCGTTGCGGCCGGTCAGGATGTCCTGCTGATCGTTGAACAGCTGCCACAGGATGCCGAAGACATTGCCGAACTCCCGCCAGAGCTCGACCCTTTCGTCCGGACAGCCGGCCAGTTGCGCGGCCATGGCGGTGACCATGCTGAACGGCGCGCCGGACTTCCCGAGGTACGCCGCGACCACGGCGTCGCGCGTGGCCGCGCCCACGTCCGCGCGAAGGTCCCTCAACTGCCCCTCGGTCGCGGTGATCCAGCACCTCACGACCTCGGCCGAGAGCGCGCCGCGCACCTTCTCGGGTATCCGCGGCGACTGGACGACGAGCAGGGGAAGCGGAATTCCGCTGATGACCGTGGCGAGCAGCGCCTCGCTCTCACCGAGCCCCCCGGCGGTGAAGACGGCCTGGCCGTCGGCGAGGTCGTCCAGGTGGCACGCGGAGGTCCACCACAGTTCGTGGACGACGGCCAGGGGAACGGCCGGTCCGGGCGCTCCCGTCTCCACGGCGTGGACGATCATCGGCAGCACGGACAGCGGATAGGCGAACGTCCTGTGCTCCAGGAGTTCGGCGACCGACGCCCGGACCGAGGCGGCCGACGGACCCAGCAGATCGAGCGCCGACCTCCGCTCCGCCTGGATGTCCGCGGACATCTCCCGATGCAGATCCACGTACGACTTCACTCGCACCCAGTCCACCCCCACCACCGAATTGTTCGAGCACCGATTCGATCATTGGCCATGATGACGAACCGGAGCAACTTCGCGCCATGGCTCGTTCCTTGACGGCGCCCTTCCCCGCCGGTGAAGCGGGGGCCGGGGGCCGTGAATCCCGCCATACTGACCGTCGTGCGAGTAGCGATCATGACCGCGGGTTCACGAGGTGACGTGGCGCCGTTCACCGGACTCGGGCACGGCCTGGTACGGGCCGGGCACGAGGTCACCCTCGTGACGCACGGGTGCTTCGCGGACCTGGTGTCGGGTTCGGGGGTGGGGTTCCACGCGCTGCCCGTCGATCCGCGGGCCGAGCTGGAGTCCGAGCGGGGGCGGCGGCTCGGGCGGAGCGCCACGGGCACCGGAAAGATCGTCCGGCTCGTCGAGATGGCCCGGTCGCTCGCCGGGCGGCTGACCGACGACATGGTCGCGGCCGCCCGCTCCAGCGACGTCCTCCTGCTGTCCGGTTCGCTGGGACCGCTCGGGCACTGCGTCGCGGAAGGGCTGGGCCTGCCCAGCATGGGAGTGAACCTCCAGCCCCTGGCACCGACGAGGGAGTTCGCGCCTCCGGTGGCCACGGCCCGCTCCTGGGGACCCGTCGTCAACCGCGCGGCCGGGTACGCGGTGAACCTGGCCGTCGAGCGGGTCTTCGCCGAGGCGGTGCGGGACCTGCGCGAGCGGCTCGGTCTGCCGGCCGTCGGTCCCCTCGCGGCCCGACGCGACCGCGAGCGGGGGGCCTGGCCGGTGCACCACGGGTTCAGTCCCTCGGTGGTGCCCCGCCCGCGGGACTGGCGGCGCGGGCTCGACGTGTCCGGGTACTGGTGGCCCCACGACGGCGAGGACCCCCGGCTCCCCGCCTCGCTGAGGGACTTCCTGGACGCGGGCCCGGCCCCGGTCTTCGTGGGCCTGGGCAGCGCCACCGTCCCCGATCCCGGGCGGCTGAGCGCCGAGCTGGTGCGCGCCCTGCGGGCCGCCGGGCTGCGCGGGGTGATCCAGCGGGGTTGGGGCGGGCTGCGCGCCACCGGCGACGACATGTTCAGCGTCGGCGAGGTGCCGCACTCCGTCCTGTTCCCCCGGATGGCCGCGGTGGTGCACCACGCCGGGGCGGGTACGACGGCGGCGGGGCTGCGGGCCGGGGTCCCGGCGGTGCCCGTGCCGGTCCAGTTCGACGAGGGTTTCTGGGCGGCCCGGCTCGTCGCGCTCGGTGTCGCGCCCGGCGCCCTGTCGCCACGAGGACTGCGCGCCGAACGGCTGGCGCCGGCGCTGGTCCGGGCGACCGCGGAGCCCGCGTACCGGCGGCGCGCGCGAGCCCTCGCGGAACGTCTTCGCGGGGAGGACGGGGTGACGCCGGTCGCGGAGGCACTCGACCGCCTCGAACACCCCTGAGCCCCCCGGCCACGCCGACACCGCCCGCGCCGATGCCTTCACCGACACCGACGGCCGGCGACTCGGCCGGGCCCGACAGACCCGGCAGACCCGCAACCTGGCAGGACCACCGACCCGACGGCCTGGCAGGACCGACGGTTCGGCAGGACCAGCAGCCCGACAACTCGGCAGTTCGGCAGCCCGGCGACTCGGCGACTCGGCAGGACCAGCAGCCCGACAGCTCGGCAGTCCGACGGCCCAGCAGCCCGGCAGCCTGGCAGCCTGGCAGGGCCGGCAGACCGACGGCTCAGCAGGGCAAGCGGCTCGGCAAGGCCAGCAGCCCGGCGGCTTGGCAGAACCGACGGCTTGGCAGCCCGGCAGGACCGGCGGCTCGGCGGCCCGGCAGGACTGGCAGGACTGGCAGGCCTGGCAGGACTGGCAGCCCGGCGGCTCGGCAGCCCTACAGCCCGGCAGCCCGGCAGCCCGGCAGCCCGGCAGGACCAGCAGGGCCGGCAGGGCCGGCGGTTCCAGTGGCCTCCGGCGGCTCCCGGCGGCTTCGCTGTTTCGGCGCGGGCGGGGGTCCTCACGGGCCCGTGACCGTGTCGGCCTGCGGGCCGGCGGCCCCGTCCGCGCTCCAGTCGGCGGGGCGCAGGATCGCGAGCAGTTGGCGGACCAATTCGTCCACCACCTCGTCCAGGGTCGCGTCCACCCAGCCGGCGTTCCAGTCGTGCAGCAGGCCGTTCACGCTGCCGATGAAGGCGGTGGCGGCCAGCCGGTAGTCGCGCGGCGCCGCCTCCCCGCGGGCGACGGCACCCGCCGCCTCGCCGCAGATGAACTCCACCCAGCGGGCCCGGCGGGCGAGCCGCTGCTCCTCCAGCCGCGCGCTCACCCCGATGATCTCCACGAAGGTGATGCGGATGCGGCGCGGGTCGCTCGTCACGTTCGCCGCGTAGGCGCGGAAGAGGGCGGCGGCACGCTCGGCGAGCGGCAGGTCACGGGCCTCGGCGAGCGCGGCCAGGGCGGCTTGCTCGGCCCAGTCGTTGACCTGGAGGTGCAGGGCCGCCAGTACGTCTTCGAGGCCGCGGAACGCCTCGTAGAACTGGCGCGTGGACAGGCCCGCCGCCTCGCTGAGGGCCGCCACGGTGGTGGACCGGTACCCGGGTCCGGCACCGAACAGCTGGAGCCCGGCGTCGAGGAAGCGCCGACGGCGTTCCGCCTGCCGTTCCTCGGCCGTCCTGCCGCCGTAGCGGCCGGTGGGCTGTCTGAGCCTGCCCGCCACGCGTTCCTCCCCGGGGCCGGTCCGGACCGGCGTTCTCCCCTTCGGCGATTTTCTCGCGTACCGCCCCTTGTGAAGAGGCTCCCCCAGTCCTTACTTTCCAGTAAGTGCACTTTGAAAGCGGGCGTGTTCAGATTCTAGCTTGTCATGATCACGACATTTCTCTACGCAGCGCACACAGCACGCTCCTGGTTCACCGTGCCGTCACCCGCACTCCCCCACTACGACAGGGACTCCCCATGCCCGTCCTCGGAACCAGACACCTCTGCACGCTCGCCGCGGCCCTCACGCTCACCCTCGGCGGCACGGCGACCGCCGCTTCCGCCGTCGGGGCGGGGACCTCCGCCGCCGGTCTGCGCGAGGTGATGTTCGTCGGCAACAACTGGGAAGGCACCTCGGACGTCATCAGGTCCTCCGGGGACTTCGCGCGGATCGGCCGGATCGACGTCATCCCGGACAAGGCCGAGCGGATGGCGGCGATCAACGCCGATCCCATCAAGTGGGCCTACTTCATGGGCATCCGCAACGGCGTCGGCGAGGGGCACGACCAGTTCGTCGACGACATGTACTCCACGCCGGACGGCCGGTCGGTGGTGGTCTCACGCCCGAGCTTCGCCGACGTCGTCTCGATCGACCTGGCCACCGGTCGCATCAACTGGCGCTTTCCTGTGGCGGGTTACCGTTCGGACCACATGGCCGTGTCCCCCGACGGCACCCGGGTCGCCGTCTCGGCCTCCACCGCGAACACCGTGCACGTGCTCGACATCACGACCGGCGCACAGCTCGGTTCGTTCACCACCGGCGACAAACCGCACGAGAACATCTTCACCCACGACGGCAAGTACATCTGGAACATGGCCATCGGTGACGTCACCACCGCGCTCGACGACCCCTGGCTGGACTGGACGAAGGGCGACCGGAAGATCACCGTCGTCGACGCGGCCACCTTCAAGCAGGTCAAGGTGATCGACATGCGCCAGCGCCTCGACGCCATCGGCCTCAGGGACTTCTCCGACGCCGTCCGCCCGGCCGTCTTCTCGCCGGACGAGTCCAAGCTGTACTTCCAGGTGTCGTTCTTCAACGGCTTCCTGGAGTACGACGTGGCCACCGACAGGATCACCCGGGTGAAGACCCTCCCGAAGAACCCCGCGACGAGCAGCGACCGCACGAAATGGGTCAACGACTCGCGCCACCACGGCATTTCGATGAACCCCTCGGGCACCAAGCTGTGCGTCGCGGGGACGATGGACGACTACGCGACGGTCGTCGACCGGACGACCCTCCAGGAAGGTCCGCTGGTCCCCGCCTCCAAGCCGTACTGGGCCACCGTGAGCGGTGACGGCAAGGACTGCGTCGTCTCCGAGAGCGGCGCCGACCAGGTCACCGCCATCGACTTCGCAACGGGACAGAAGACGGTGTCGGTGCCGGTCGGCGACCACCCCCAGCGGGTCCGGCTCGGCCATGTGGAAGCGGACTGGAGCGGCCCGTCGGGCAGTTGACCGGCCCTCGCTCAGCCGAACCGGGCGGCGGCCCAGGCGGCGAGTTCGCTCCGGGCCCCCTCCAGCAGGGCGGCGGACGGGGCGCTCGCCCCGTTCGTCACGAGCGCGTAGTGCACGGTTCCCGGGCCGGACGCGGTGAGCAGGAGGCGGCGGCTTCCAGTGCCGCCCGGCTCGGGAGCCACGGCCACGGGCGTGGCCGTGGTGTAGGCGGGTGGCCCGAAGACCGCGCCGAGGTCGGACACCACCGTCGTGGCCGCGGCGGGGAACGAGGCCGGCAGATGGAGTTCCGTCGGGGCGGTGCCGCCGTCGGAGCGCCAGACGAGCAGGCCGTACTGGCCCGTTCCCACCAGCCGGGAGACCTGCGGCAGGCTCGTCGGGACCGGGTTCCAGGTCAGGGTGGTGGAGCCGTCGCGGGAGCGGTCCTCGTAGGTGAAGGCGAGGGCGGAGCCCGCGGTGGCGACCGGGTAGAGGCGGTCGAGGAGCCGGGCGTCCTGGCGGAGCACGGCCGTGCCCGAGTCGTCGAGGCGCACGGCGGACATGTCCTCGTCGTTCCAGGCGTCGCCCGAGGTCAGGACCTTGTCGGGGTTGTCGTTCATGAGCTCGTGGTGACGGCCGCTGTAGATGTCCCACTGCCACTGGGTCCCCGACAGGACCGGTCCGGACGAGGCCGCCCCCGACCACCACTTCGCGCCGGAGAGCCGGGAGTCCAGGGCCTGGTACATCGCCTTGTCGACGGTGGGGGCCTTGTCCGCGACCGTTCCGGAGAGCGGGTGGCCGAACTCGGAGACGACGGCCGCGGTCCCGGCGGCCGCCGCCCGGTCCCGTACCGTGCCGAAGTCGTTGGCGTACTGGCCGTCCCCCGCCTTGCCCCACATGAGGATGCCCGAGATGGCCTTCTGATCGTAGAAGTGGGTGTTGAGGACATAGCGCGGGCCGAGGGTGCCCGCGTCGAGCAGTCCGCCCTCCTGCTTCTGGGAGCTGATGTTGGCGTTCCAGAAGAGGTTCGGTTCCACGAGGGCGGGCTTGTCCTGCCAGCCGGCCGCGTCCATGCGGGCCCGGAACTTCCCGTAGAACGGCCACAGCAGGTCGCGTTCCCAGGTCCGGCTGGTCTGGCCCGGGTCGTAACCGCCCGCGTAGGGCTCGTTGTACGGGTCGAAGCCGGCGACGCCCGCGAACTCGGCGGCGGTGAGGTGCTGCCGGACGTAGGCCATGGTGGCCTGCGCCGTGGTGAGGAAGGCGTCCTGGAGTCCGTAGGAGTTGTGCCAGAAGTCGTACTGCGCCGCCTTGACGGCGTTGTTCTGGGTGATGTTCTGACCCCAGAAGAGACAGATGCCGCAGGACTCCTGGGGGTAACCACCCGCGGTCACGGCCCACTTGGGGGCGCCGTCGCCGGAGTACCAGCTGCCCGTGTTGAACAGGTGGCGGGAGTGGAGGTCCTGGTGGAAGTCGGGGAAGACACGGATTCCCGCGTCGAGGAAGACTCTCATCTGGTCGGTGGCCGCGGCGAGATAGGCGCTGTCGACCTGGCCGCGGACCGGTTCGGCGTGCGCCCAGGAGAGCAGGAAGCGCACGGAGTTGCCGCCGCCGAGGGCCCGCAGGGCGGTCGCGGACTTCGCCGCGTCGGCGACCGACGCGAAGGGCAGTCCGCTCTTCTCCTCCAGCTTGGTCTCGCCGGAGACGTTGTAACCGCGCAGGACGACCTCGCGGCCGAGGCCGTCGGTGAAGCGGCCGTTCACGACGGTGAGCGCGGCGGCGGCCGGCTGGTCGAACCAGAGGGAGTCGGGAAGTCCGTCGGCGGCGGCGGGCCGGGTGCCCGCCGCCGCGACGAGCCCGGTGAGGAGTACGAGGACGCCCAGCAGACGCGCACGCAACTTCGACATGTACACAACAATCCTGCCGGTACCGAAGGGCGTCAACACCTCTGACTCACGAGTAAGGTGACGCCGGGTTCCGGAACGGCTCATCGCGCGGACGAAGGGGTGCCGCAGGTCGGGCCCGAGACGCGGGAATTCCGGTGACCGGACCCGTGAATGCGTTCACCGGCGACTTCGGCACCGGTCAGGGCCCCGCACCTGCGTCCCCGCCGGCCCCGGCCACGGGATCAGGCGGTGCGCGGCGGCAGGCGGTGCAGGGTCACGTCCGTCAGGCGGCCGTCCGTCGCCGTGGCGGTCATGTACGTGCAGTACGGCTCGCGGCGGCGGTCGGTCGGGGAGCCGGGGTTGAGCAGGCGCAGGCCGGTGTGCGCGACGCTGTCCCAGGGAATGTGGCTGTGGCCGAAGACCAGGACGTCGAGGTCGGGAAAGCGCCGCGCGCAGCGCTGTTCGCGGCCTCGCGCGGAGCCGGTCTCGTGGACGACCCCGAAGCGCAGACCGCCCAGCTCGGCACGGGCGGTCCCGGGGAGCCGGGCCCGCAGGGCGGGGCCGTCGTTGTTGCCGTACACCCCGACGACCCGCCGGGACCTGGCCTCCAGCAGGTCGAGGGTGGCGGTGTCCACCCAGTCCCCGGCGTGGATCACGACGTCGGCCGGAGCGAGTTCGGCGAGCAGCGCGGCGGGGAGTTCCCGGGCCCGCTTCGGCAGGTGGGTGTCGGACATGAGCAGCAGTCGCACGGCTTCCCCTCGTCAGTCGAGCGCGATCTCGCTCCAGACCTGCTTCCCGCCGCTCACCGGCACCGTGCCCCAGGTCGCCGACATCGCCTCGACGAGGAGGATGCCGCGGCCTCCGGTGGCCTCCCAGCCGATGCTGGTGGGCTTGATCGGTGTGCGGGGCGAGTTGTCGGCGACCGCGATGCGCAGGCGGTGGTTGACGAGGGTGAGGTCGAGCCTGACCTGGCCGTCGGTGTGCACCAGGGCGTTGGTGACGAGTTCCGAGACGATCAGCAGGGCGGCGTCCGTGTACGCGCCGACGCCCCAGCTCCGCAGGGCGCGCCGGGTGTACCGGCGGGCGTGCCGGACCGCCTCGGGGACCCGCCAGACGGTCCAGCTCTCGCGGAGCGGCAGGACCTCCATGCCGTCGTACCGCATCAGCAGGAGCGCCACGTCGTCGCTGCGGTTGGCGCTCGTGAGCAGTTCGTCGGCGACGAGACCGAGGTGGGCGGGGTCGGAGCCGGCCAGGCCCTCGGCGAGCCGTTTCAGGCCGTCCTCGATGTCGACGTCGACGGACTCGACCAGGCCGTCGGTGGTCAGCGCGACGATGGTGCCGGGCTGGAGCCGCATCGGGCTCATCGGGAAGTCGGTCTGCCGGACGACGCCGAGCGGCGGCCCGGTCTCCGACGCGGGGACCTCGGTACGGCCGTTCGGGTGGCGCAGTACGGGCGGGATGTGTCCCGCGCGCACGTACCAGGCGGACCCCTCCTCCATGTCGATGTCGACGTAGCAGCAGGTCGCGAAGAGATCGGTCTCCAGGTCGAGCAGGAGCCGGTTGGCGTGCGAGACCACCACGTCCGGCGGGTGGCCCTCGACGGCGTAGGCGCGCAGCGCGGTGCGCATCTGGCCCATGACGGTCGCGGCCGAGGCGTTGTGGCCCTGGACGTCACCGATGACGAGGGCGACGTGGTTGTCGGGCAGCGGGATGACGTCGTACCAGTCGCCGCCGACGTCCAGGCCCGACGTGGTGGGCAGATAGCGGGCGACGGCGACCGCGCCGGGAAGCCGGGGCAGCCGGCGCGGGAGCAGGGTCCGCTGGAGCATGCCGATCAGTTCGTGCTCGGCGTCGAAGGCGTGGGCGCGCACCAGCGCCTGCCCGGCGAGACCCGCGGAGGCGGTGAGCAGGGCCCGCTCCTCGGGGCCGAACTCGTGCGGGGTGTCCCAGCCGATCAGGCAGGCGCCCGCCATACGGCCGCCCGCGGGCAGCGGCAGGACGGCGAGCCCGCCGGGGCCGACCTCGGCGAGCGCGGGTTCCAGGTCCGCGCCGGCGGGCCAGATGGCGGGCCGTCCCTCGTTGAGGGCCGCCGCGAGCGTGGGCATGGACCGGACGGGGGCGTCGGGCCACTCCGAGCGCCATTCGCTGCGCCACAGCTCGGGCCAGAACTCCGGCTGGGGCGGGTCCAGGAGCGTGACGACGAGGCGGTCGCCCTCCAGCTCGGAGACGGCGATCCGGTCGGCCTGGAGGGGCTTGCGCAGGGCGGCGACGACGGCCTGGCCGACGTCGCGGACGGTTCCCGCGGTGGCGAGGGCGGCGGCGAGGCGCTGGACCCGGCCCACGTCGTTCAGGCCGGAACGCAGCTTGGAGGCGTCGGAGACGGTGCCCACGAGCCGTGCGGGGCGGCCCTCGGCGGAGGGCAGCAGCCGGGCGCGCAGCCGGAGCCACTTGTGGCCGCCGGACGGCTGGAGGATGCGGAACTCCAGCTCGCGGTCGCCGACGACCGTGTGGTCCGGTTCGACCGCGGACATCAGCGCCGGGAGGTCCTCGGGCACGGCCATCGACAGCAGGGTCTCGACCTTGCCGTCGAAGGCGGTGGGGGACAGTCCGAACAGGTCGAGCACCTCGTGGTCGACCTCGACGTGCCCGGTGTCCATGGCGAGGCTGAACGAGCTGGCGGGCAGGTCCGCCGCGGCGTCCGGCGGCGGCGCGGGCGGGACGACGACGGCTTCGGCGACCAGCCCGAGGCAGGCCCGGTCCTCGTCGCCGAAGCCGGCGGGGCCGTCGCTGACGGCGACCAGGCAGCCCTCGTCCCGCAGGGGCAGCACGGCCAGTGAGAAGTCCTGGGAGGCCAGCCGCCGGGCGTCGGCGCAGCGGGCGAGCTCCTCCGGTCCGAGCCAGCAGGGCAGCCCCGAGCGCAGCGCCTCCGCGGCCGGGGAGTCGCCGGCCAGGGGGTAGCTGTCGCGGAGCCCGTACAGCGTCCTGGGCACCCCCGCGGACTCGGCCAGATGCAGTTCACCGCCGCTCACACTCGGTGAGTACACGGCGGCCACGGCCGCACCGGTGAAGACGAGTGCCTGTTCGAGCAGGCGGTGCAGCCGTTCGCGCGGGTCGAGATCCGCGGTGAGCGTCTTCAGGGCGAGTTCGGCCCGCGACGTTCTCGTTCCGCGTTCCGCAGCACCCTCACTGACCACGCCGTCATTACAGCGCTTCCCGGGCCCGGGCGCAGCCCCTGTGACCGTTCCGGACGGGTCGGGCCTGCGGCGGATCCCTTACGGGACGGCCGATCGAACGGAATCGGATCCGTCTTCATCCGTGCGTTTCGCACGGTGGTCTCGTGACAGGCGTGACTGTTCGTGCCCCCGGTGGGCTGGAAGGCTCGATGTCACAGGGCCGATGGCCGAAGGGGCATTGCATGGACAAGCGGTACGAGGTCTACGCGCTCGCCGACCGGCACTTCTACGAGACGCCGGACAGGCTTTCCGCAGGCGGCCGGAGCGATCCGCCCGCCTACGAGCCGGCATCGCGCGAGGTGCCGGAGGGCTGGCGCTCGGCACGCATCGGCGACTGGATGACGCTGACACCGGTCGACCGGAGCGGCGCCCCCCTCCCCGGGCCGGCCCAGGGCTGGAAGATCCACGCCTCGGCCACCCGGGAGAACGCGGAGAAGACGGCCGCGATCGTGTGGGACTACTGCGTGCCGCGCGGTATCCCCTTCAAGTTCGTGCCGGGCCCGCATCTGCTGCACCTGCGGAACACCAAGTACGCGGCCCGCGACTCCAGCGGCAAGTTCGTGACGATCTATCCGGCGGACGAAGAGCAGCTCCACCTGGTCCTGCGCGAGCTGGGCGCGCTGCTGGACGGCTTCGAGGGGCCGTACATCCTCACCGATCTGCGCTGGGACAAGGGCCCGCTGTACGTGCGGTACGGCGCTTTCGCCCGCTCCTTCGTCGTCGACGAGCGAGGGTCACTCGTTCCGGCGGTGCGGGACGGCGCGGGAAAGCCGGTGCCGGACCGCCGACAGCCCTCCTTCCTGGTCCCGGAGTGGGTGACCCTGCCCGCTTTCCTGGAACCGCAGCTCGCGGCGCGGAACACGACGACGGTCGGCGATCTGCCGTACCGCGTGGAGAAGGCCCTGCACTTCTCCAACGGCGGCGGGGTGTACGCGGGCACCGACGCCCGCGACGGGCGTAAGGTCGTACTGAAGGAGGGGCGGCCGCACGCGGGGCTCGCCGCGGACGGTGCCGACGCGGTCGCCCGTCTCACACGCGAGAAGCGGGCCCTGGAGCGGGTGGCCGGCCTGGACGTGGTGCCCGGGGTGAGGGACTGGTTCACGCTCGGTGACCACCGCTTCCTCGTCATGGACTTCCTGGAAGGGCGGCCCCTCAACTCCTTCTTCGCGGAGCGCCATCCGCTGCTCACCCCCGACCCGGCCGCGGACGCGGTCGCTTCGTACACGGCTTGGGCGCTGCGCGTCCACCGCCGGGTCGAGGAGGCCGTCGAGGCCGTGCACGCCCGCGGGATCGTCTTCAACGACCTGCACGTCTTCAACATCATGGTGGCGCCCGACGGGGAGTCGGTGTCGCTGCTCGACTTCGAGGCCGCCGCGCCGGTCGAGGAGAACGGCCGCCAGATCGTCGCCCACCCGGGGTTCTTCGCGCCGCCGGACCGCAGGGGCACCGCCGTCGACCGGTACGCGCTGGCGTGTCTGCGGCTCGCCCTGTTCATGCCGGTCACCACGCTCTTCGCGGTCGACCGGAACAAGGCGGCGCATCTGGCGGAGGTCGTCGCCGGTCAGTTCCCGGACGTACCCGAGGCATTCCTGGCGGAGGCGGTCGCCGAGATCACGAGGGACGACGGTGACGCGGGCGCTCCGGCTCCCGACGGTGAGGGGGCCGGCGCGTCCCCGTCGGCCTCCGCCCTCCGCAAGCCGGTTTCCTCGCTCCGCCGGGGTCCTGTCTCCTCGCTCCCCGAGCCCGGCGACTGGCCGGCGAGCCGCGACTCGATGGCCGGGGCGATCCTGGCGTCGGCCACACCGGAGCGCGACGACCGGCTCTTCCCGGGCGACATCGCCCAGTTCTCCGACGGCGGCGGGCTCGGACTCGAACACGGGGCGGCGGGCGTGCTGTACGCGCTGACCGCGACGGGGGCCGGCCGCTACGAGGAGGGCGAGCGCTGGCTTCTCGAGCACACCGACCCGGCACCGGCCGGCACGCCGCTCGGGCTGTACGACGGACTCGCCGGCGTCGCCTACGTCCTCGACCTGCTCGGGCACCGCGGTCGCGCCCTCGACCTGGTCGACGGCATCCTCCGGGAGCGGTGGCAGAAACTCTCCTCCGACCTGCGCGGCGGCCTCGCCGGGCTCGGCCTGGTGCTCGGACACCTCGCCCGCACGACCGGTGAGCCCGAACTGGCCGAGCGCGCCGCCGAGGCCGCGCGGATCCTCGTCGACCGGCTCGCCGAACCGACTGCCGACAGCCCTCACCGACGCGCCGGTCTGCTGCGCGGCGCGAGCGGCCCGGCGCTGTTCCTGCTCCGTCGGTACGAGCACGACGGCGACCCGGCGCTCCTGGCCGCGGTCGAGAAGGCGTTACGCCGTGACCTGGACCGCTGCGTCGTCCAGAAGAACGGCGCGCTGGAGGTCGACGAAGGCTGGCGCACCCTGCCGTATCTCGGGGACGGCAGCGCCGGAGTGGGCATGGTCCTCGACGACCTCCTGGTCCACACGGTGCGCGGCCCCGGGGAGTACGAGCGGGCGCGTTCCGCGATCCTCACCGCCGCGTCCTCACGCTTCTACGCGCACCCCGGTCTCTTCCAGGGCCGCGCCGGGATGATCCTGCACCTCGCCCGCACCGACGCGCCGGGGGCCGTCCGGGAACGGCTCGCCGAACAGGTCTCGGGGCTCGGCTGGTTCGCGATGGCGTACGAGGGCCGGCTGGCCTTCCCCGGACACCAGATGATGCGGCTCTCCATGGACCTGGGCACCGGAACGGCAGGGTGCCTGCTCGCGCTCGGCGCGGCGCTCGACGACTCGGTCCCGGCCCACCTGCCGTTCCTCCCGCCGCCCACCGGCGGCCCTCACACGCGGCTGCGCACCTGACGCAGCCGTGGCACGGCCGAACCACGTCCCCGATCAAAGGAAAGGACACGAGATGGCACTTCTCGACCTGCAGACGATGGAGTCCGACGAGCACAACGGCGGCGGCGCCGAGAGCACGGTGAGCCTGCTCTCCTGCATCTCCGCCGCGAGCATTCTGCTCTGTCTCTGACGGCAGCGCGCCGGCCCGGCCCCGGGCGGCGCCGGGACACGAGGGACCTCCACGAGTGACCACTCCGGCCGACACCCGACCCGCGGCCGCCGCTCCCGGCACGCCGCTGCTGCGCGCCGCCACCCGGCACAGCGGCTACCGCTGCGCCGTCCTGTGCGTCGCGACCACGGCCTCGACGACGGCGAACCTGTTCCTTCCCTTCGCGCTCGGCCGGGCCCTCGACCTTCTGCTGACGGACCCCGAAGGAGCGCGGGCCACCCACTGGGCGCTGATCTGCACCGCCCTCGTGCTGCTTCTGGCCGTGCTCGACGCGGGCCAGACCGTCCTCGGCGCGACCACCACCGCACGGGCCACCGCATGGCTGCGGGAGCGCCTGCTCGGACACCTGCTCGCCGTGGGCCCGCGGGCCGTCGACCGGTTCGGGGCGGGCGACCTGGTGGCACGGCTCGTCGGCAACGCGGCGCAGGCGGGCACCGCGCCCACGACCATCGCGGCGCTCCTCGCGGCCCTCGCCGCGCCGGCCGGCGCGATCGTGGCGCTCTGGCTCGTCGATCCGCTGCTGGCCGCGGTGTTCCTCGGGGGCGCCCCGGTGCTGACGTTGCTGCTGCGCGCCTTCACGCGCGACTCGGCGCGCTGCGTGACGCGCTATCAGGAGGCGCAGGGCCGGATCGCGGACGGTCTCGCGGAGGCGATCGGCGGTTTCCGTACGATCGCGGCCGGTGGGACGGCCGCCCGTGAGACGGCGCGGATACTCCGGCCACTGCCCGAACTCTCCCGCGCGGGCCGCCTGATGTGGCGGGTCCAGGGGCGCGCCGCCGCGCGGGCGGTGACCGTGGCCCCGCTCCTGCAGATCGGGGTGCTGGCCGTGGCGGGCGCACTGCTCGTCCATCACCGGCTCTCCGTCGGCGATCTGCTCGCGGCGTCCCGGTACACGGTCCTGGCGACCGGAGTCGGCGTCCTGGTGGGTCAGTTGTCCGCCCTGGTCCGCGCCAGGACGGCGGCACGACGGCTCGCCGCGGTGCTCGCGGAGCCGCCGACACCCTACGGAACGCTCCTCCTGCCCTGCGGACGGGGGGAGTTGGAGCTGCGAGGGGTCACCGTCCGGCACGGTGGGCGTCCCGTGCTCGACGGGATCGACCTCACCGTTCCCGGCGGCGGCACACTCGCCGTCGTGGGCCGCTCGGGGTCCGGCAAGTCCCTGCTCGCCGCGGTCGCCGGACGGCTCGCCGACCCCGACGACGGCGAAGTCCGTCTCGACGGAGTGCCCTTGAACGCGCTGTCCCGCGACGCGTTGCGCCGAGCGGTGGGCTACGCCTTCGAACGGCCCGCGCTGCTCGGTGAGACGATCGCGGACACCATCGCCCTCGGCCTCGGCACGGCGCACGGCGACCGTGTCCGGGACGCCGCGCGCACAGCCCGTGCCGACGCCTTCGTACGCCGGCTCCCCGAGGGCTACGCCACCCGCTGCGCCGACGCCCCCCTCTCCGGTGGCGAGGTCCAACGCCTCGGCCTCGCCCGGGCCTTCGCCCACGGCGGCCGGCTCCTGATCCTCGACGACGCCCTGTCCAGCCTCGACACGGTCACCGAACACCACGTCGCCGAGGCCTTGTTCCGTCCCTCCCCCGGCTCCAGCCGCCTGATCGTCGCGCACCGGGTGTCCACGGCGGCCCGCGCCGACCGGGTGGCCTGGCTGGACGGCGGACGGGTGCGGGCGCTGGGAACGCATGCGGAGTTGTGGCGCAGGGCGGAGTACCGCGCGCTGTTCGGAGCGGGCGGCGCGGTACAGGACACGAGCAGCTTCCCCGGGGCGGCCGACGACGAGAGGGAGGAGAGCGGCCCCCTCGGAGCGGCGGCCCCCGGGCGGGAGGACGGTCCCTCATGACGGTGTACCGGTACGGGCTGCGGTTCCTGCGTTCCCGGTGGCGTGCGGTCGCGGCGCTCGCCGCCTGGTCGGTACTGGAGACGGGGCAGATCTTCCTCATGGGGTACGCCCTGGCGCGCGCCCTCGACGAGGGGTTCCTGGCCGACCGGGCCCGCACGGGACTCGGCTGGCTGGGTCTCGCCGCACTCGCCGTCCTCGTCGGGGCGTACGGCACCGGGCGGGTGTACGGGGGTGTCGCCGCGCTCGTCGAACCGGTGCGGGACCGACTGGTGCGGCACGTGGTCACGCGCGGAGTGCGGGAGGGCGACAGCGGCGCGCTCTCCGGACTCACCCAGCAGGTGGAGATCGCCCGGGACACCTTCGCCGGACTGGTGATGGTCTCGCGCTCCTTCCTCTTCACCGCCGCGGGCACCCTGATCGGGCTCTGCTCGCTCGACCCCCTGCTCCTCCTCGTGGTGGCACCACCGCTCGCGGCCGGAGTGGCCCTGTTCTTCCTGACGCTGCGACCGCTGGCGCGCAGACAGGAGGCGTTCCTCGTCGCCGACGAGCAGATCGCCGCCCACCTGGGCGGGATCTGCCCGGGGTTGCGGGACATCACCGCGGCCGGGGCGGAGGCCCGGGTCGCCGCCGACGCGGGAACGCGCATCGCCGTCGAGGTGCGGGCGGCGCGAGCGCTGGCGCTCTGGGGGATCCTGCGCACGGTGTCCCTCGCCGTCGGCGGACAGCTCCCCCTCGTGCTGCTGCTCGCCGCGGCACCCTGGCTGCTGGCTCATGACGTCACCCCCGGCGCCCTGGTCGGCGCGCTCGCCTACGTCAGCCAGTCCCTGCTGCCGGCCCTGCAGAACCTGGTCCACGGCCTCGGCACCAGCGGCGCCCGCCTGGCGGTGGTGCTGCGCCGACTGGTACCGGACCCGCCCCCGGCGGCGAGCGGCCCTGCCGGTACCCGGCAGCCCGCGAAGCCCCCGGCACCCGAGGCCCCTCCCCCGACACCCCCTCCGTCCCGCACCTCCGTCGCTCCGGCCTCCTCCGATCACCCCCCGGGCCACGGTCCCGCCCTCTCCGTCACCGGCCTCACCTTCGCCTACGGCCCTGGGGCCGCCCCCGTCATCGAGAACCTCGATCTCCGCGTCCCCCGAGGCGCCCACCTGGCCGTCGTGGGCCCCAGTGGCATCGGGAAGTCCACTCTCGTGGGGCTCGTCGCGGGACTCCTGGAGCCGACGAGCGGCACGGTCCGAGTGCACGGGCAGCCTGTGCGGGGCCGGCCGGCCGCCGGGCAGCGGGTCCTCATCCCGCAGGAGGCGTACGTCTTCACCGGTACGCTCGCGGAGAACCTGGGTCAGCTGCGGCCGCGGCCCGTGCCGGAAGCGGAGCTGCGCGCGGCGGCCGAGGCGATCGGGCTCACCCCCCTGATGGAGCGGCTCGGCGGCCCGGCGGCCGAGGTCGATCCTCGGTCCCTGTCCGCGGGCGAGCGACAGCTGATCGCGCTGACCAGGGCGTATCTCTCGTACGCACCCCTTTCCCTGTTGGACGAAGCGACCTGTCACCTCGATCCGGAGGCGGAGGAACGCGCGGAGCGCGCCTTCACCGTACGCCCCGGCGGCACCCTCCTGGTGGTGGCGCACCGGATCAGTTCGGCGCGCCGTGCGGCGCGAGTGCTGGTCATGGACGGGCAGCGGGCCGTCCTCGGCGACCACGAGGACCTCGTGGAACGATCACCGCTCTACCGCGACCTGATCGGCAACTGGCCGGGGACGGCGTCACAGCCAGCCCTCGCCCCGCGAGATCCGGATCGCGTCGATGCGGTTGCGGGCCCCGGTCTTGCGCGTGATCGCGGCCATGTAGTTGCGCACGGTCCCGTGGGACAGATGCAGATTGCCGGCGATCTCGGCGATGGAGGCGCCGGCGGCCGCGAGGGATAACACGCTCAGCTCGCGCCTGGTCAGCGGAATCTCCGCGGCCCTGAGGAAACCGAAGCCCAGCGAGGCGTCGACGAAACGTTCCCCCTCGGCGACCCTGCGGATCCCCGACAGCAGGCGCTCGGGCGAACCCTCCTTGTCGACGTACCCCAGCGCGCCGGCCTCCGCGGCCCGCCTGAGCTGTCCTGGTCTCTCCGCGCTGGCGAGAACGAGCAGTCGGGGTGCCGGGGCGCCCGTTCCCCGGGCGAACAGGTCGGAGAGCGGCGGAACGCCGTGCGAGCCGGCGCTGTCCAGGTCCACCGCGCAGACGTCCGGTACGACCGAGCAGACCCGGCCGGCCGCGTTGTCCCACGGAGTGTCGTAGACGCCCAGGTCCGGCGTGCGGTCCAGCCATTCGGCCAGCACCTGCCGCACCAGGCACGCGTCGTGCACCAGTAGTACCCGGATCACGTCTCCTCCTCCAAGTGGCTTCGCGACGGCACGGTCGCCCTGTGCGCGTGCCCATTGTTCGGCGTTCGGGACCGCGCGAGGTCGCGAAGAATCGGCCAAGAGGTGGTGCGGGGCGCGCGGAGGGGCACCCCGCACCCTCCGCGCTTCGACTGGGGGACATGGCTCGGAGCCCGCGGGGTACGGCCGCGCGAGTCCTCCGGCTCCGCTCGCCGTGCGCGATGGGCTTCCAGGGAGGAGCCTTGATCCCTGACAGGTGCGGAGGCCGTGGACGGCTCCGCGAGGAGGTGGTCGCCGTGTCCGAGGGACAGGAGGCCGCACAGGCACCGGCCGCCCGGCCGGCCCCGGTGGGACGTCCGCTGCTGTCGCTGGCGCTGGCCGCGATGATGGACGACGTGCACGCGCACTCGGGGGCCGTCTATCTGCTGGCCTCCCAGGAGCCGGTGCTGGAGATGACGGTCTCCGCCGGGCTGCCCCGGGCCTTCGCCGCGCCGTGGGAACGCGTGGGGCTCAGCGCGCCGATCCCGGTCGCCGAGGCGGTACGGGAGCGGCGGCTGGTCTGGGTGGGCGGCGAGCACGAGATGGCCCGCAGGTTTCCCCGGATCGCGGTAGTGCTCCCGTATCCCTTCGCGCTCGCCGCGCTCCCGGTGGCGACGGCGGCCACCGTCTACGGCGCCGTCTACGTGACCTGGCCCGGATCCCATCCGCCCGACCTGTCCGACCGGGAACGCGAACGTCTCACCGCGGCCTGCGACCGGCTCGCGCTGCGCCTGGAGCGGGCCGTCGCGGAGAACCGCCCGCTGCACCCCGAGCCCGACCTGCTCACGGGGCCCGCGGCGGTGCCGGGCGGCACGCTCGGCTCGGTGGAGGCCGCGCGGATGGTGGGGCGGCTGCCGTACGGGCTGTGCTCGCTGGACCTGCACGGACGGGTCGGTTTCGCCAACGCGGCGGCGGCCGAGCTGATCGGCGTGCCGGTCAGCGGTCTTCTGGGCACCCAGCTGTGGGCGGCCGTGCCCTGGCTGAACGACCCGGTCTACGAGGACCGTTACCGGGCGGCGCTGATCAGCCAGCACGTGACCTCCTTCGTCGCGCTGCGCCCGCCGGGCGACTGGCTCTCCTTCCGCCTGTATCCGAGTACGAACGGGCTGAGCGTGCGGATCTCGCGGGCCCGGCCGGTGTCCGAGATGACGCGGGCGGGGCCGCAGCGGCGCGACGGCAGCCCGCGTCTGGTGACGATCTCCCACGTGCTGAGCCTGGCGAGCGCGCTGACGGAGGCGGCGGGCGTGCAGGACGTGGTGCAGCTGGTGGCGGACGAGATCTCGCCCGCCGTCGGCAGCCAGTCCCTGGTCGTCCTCGCCGGCCGGGCCGGGCGCATGCACGTGCTGGGTCACCGCGGCTATCCGGACGCGCACGTCGTGGAGCGCTTCAACGGGATGCCGCTGAGCGAGCAGACCCCGGGCACCCAGGCGCTGAACACCGGTGTCCCCGCGTTCTTCGACTCGCGCGAGCAGCTGGAGCGCCTGTACCCGTCGCGGAACGCCACGCCCGACGGCATGGGCGCGTGGGCGTACCTGCCCCTGGTCGCCTCCGGACGGCCGGTGGGCGCCTGTGTCCTCGGGTACGCGCAGTCCCACCACTTCGCGGCCGACGAGCGGGCGGTGCTGACCAGTCTGAGCGGGCTGATCGCCCAGGCCCTGGAACGTGCCCTCCTCTACGACGCCAGTCTCCATCTGGCGCAGGGCCTGCAGGACGCGCTGCTGCCGGCCTCGCTCCCGCCGCTGGCCTCGGTCGAGGCGGCGGCGCGCTACCTGCCGGCGACCCAGGGCATGGACATCGGCGGGGACTTCTACGACCTGGTGCCCTCGAACGGTCTGGCGGCGGCGGTGATCGGGGACGTGCAGGGGCACAACGTGACGGCCGCGGGGCTGATGGGACAGATCCGCACCGCCGTCCGCGCGTACACGGCGGTCGGCCAGGCGCCGGAGGAGGTGATGGGCAGCACCAACCGGCTGCTCATCGACCTGGGCGTCGAACTGCTCGCCAGTTGTCTGTATCTGCGCCTGGACCCGGCGCACGGGACCGCCGTGATGTCCCGGGCGGGGCATCCGCCGCCGCTGCTGCTGCGGCCGGACGGCAAGGTGAGGGTCCTCGACCTGGCCGGGGGGCCGCTGCTGGGGGTCGACGACCGCGCCGTCTATCCGACGACCGAGGTTCCGCTGGTCCCCGGGTCCGTGCTCGCCCTCTACACCGACGGTCTGATCGAATCCCCCGGCGTCGACATCGAGGACGCCCTCGCCGACCTGGCGCGACGGCTCGCGGCGAACGGGCACCGGTCCCTGGACGAGCTGGCCGACACACTGCTCCAGCAGGGCGACGGGGTCGCGCGGGAGCGGCCCGACGATGTCGCGCTGCTTCTGCTGCGGGTACGGCCGCCCGGTGGGACCGGCGCCGTATGAGGAGCGGCCCGGCCCTCCCGCCGGAGGGCCGGACCTGTCCACCGTCGGCCGGAATTCCCTGTTCCGTTGGCCGGTCGATGGTTCTTGATCGCCGGATTCACCGGCTTCACGGGGCGGACACGAGGTCCGGACCGTCACCCGTGGCCGCGGCCGCTGCGGGGCCGCGGCACCGGACTACTGGTGCTTCCGGTGGGACTTGTGGTGCGTCCCGTTCTGGTCGGCGCCCGCGCCCGCCGCGTCACTGGCGCTCGCGCTCGGGTCCACGGCGTCACCGGCGCCCGGGGCCTCGGCGCTCGCGCTCGGGTCCACCGCGCCGCCGGCACCGGCGTCACCGGCACCCGCACCCGCGCCTGCGTCACCGGCGCCCGCGTCACCGGCACCGGCACCCGCGTCACCGGCACCCGCGCCCGCGTCGCCCGCGCCCAGCGTCGCGCCGACCGCCGCCAGCGCGGTGGTGACGGGCTGGAAGAAGGTCTCGCCGCCGTTCGTGCAGTCACCGCTGCCGCCGGAGGTCAGGCCGACCGCGCCGCCGTCCTGGGTGAACAGGGAGCCGCCGCTGTCGCCCGGCTCGGCGCACACATCGGTCTGGATGAGGCCGGTGACGGTGCCTTCCGGATAGTTCACGGTGGCGTTGAGACCGGTCACGTTGCCGTCGTGCAGACCCGTGGTGCTGCCCATCCGGAAGACCTGCTGGCCCACGGCGGCCTCGACGGCCGCGTTGATCTGGACGCTCTGCCCGTTGCCGACGTTGACGGCGCTGTTCGTCTGCGTGGCCGGGTCGTCGTACTTGACGAGGGAGAAGTCGCCGTTGCCGGGGAAGGTGGCCTGGTCGACGGTGGCGATGGGGGCGCCGCCCGCCGAGTCCGACCACTTGGCGACGGCGACACCGCAGTGGCCCGCGGTCAGGAAGGCGGGGGTTCCGTCGCCCGCGGTGACGTTGAAGCCGAGCGAACAGCGGGCGTTGCCGCCGAAGATGGCGTCACCACCGTCGACGAAGGGCTTGAGCGTTCCCGCGGACTTCGTCAGGGTCGCGACACCGGAACCGAGGCCCTTGACGGTCGACTCGACCGTGTCCCACTTGTCGCCGGTGACGGTGGAGTCCGCGGTCACGCGGATCTCGTTGGTCTTCGGGTCGACGGACCACGCCGTACCCGGGACCGACGCGTCGGCCTTGAGCGTCTTGGCGGCGGTCTGCAGCGCGGCGGTGCTGTTCTGCACCTGGTGGGCGACCGCTCCGGCCTTCTCGATCTGGTCGACGGCATTGCTGTTGTTACCGACGATGTTCACGACGAGCTGCTTCTGCTTCGCGTCGTAGTACGAGCCCGCGTACGTGTCACCCAGTTGGGTGGCCAGCATGGAGGCGACGTTCGCGACGTCGTTCGTCTTGAAGGTTCTGGGAGTGGCGGCGTCCCCGTTCGACTGCGACGCGTTGGCGTTGGGCAGCAGCAGAGCCGCCGCTCCGAGCGCCGCGACGCCGCCCACCGCGATGGCGGCCTTGCGCTTGGGTATCCGTTTGTGGCTCAACTCTTGACCTCCTGGGGACGGGGTCGATGCCGCGTCCGGCAGCTGACTGGGGGGCGCCTGGTTGCCTGTTGATACGCGCGTGCCGCCCGGGGTGTTCAACTGCCATTGCAAATCGCGGAAGTTGGTTTCGCCATAGGCGCCGATTGCGGAGTCAATCAGTCCATTTCCTCCGCGAGAAGATCACCGGAGTGCGGGCGGGACCCCTCGGGTCGGGCGGACCGCCCGACCCGGAAGAGACCGCCGGTCCCGCGCGGCGGGATCGGCGGCCGGGAGGGGAACAATGCGCCGTATGACACTGACCCCCGTCGAAGCCGACAAGATCCTCGCCGACAACTTCGCCCCCTGGGTGCTCGACCTCGGCCTGTCCGTCGTGGAACTGGACGAACACCGCGCGGTCCTGCGGCTGCCGTGGTCCGCGCGGCTGGCCCGGGAGGGCGGCTCCCTGTCGGGCCAGGCCCTGATGGCGGCCGCGGACACGGCCACGGTGATCGCGGTCTCCGCGGCCCGCGGCGCCTTCGTCCCCATGACGACGGTCCAGCAGTCCACGAGCTTCCAGCGGGCGGTGACGGAGGCGGACGTGCTGATCGAGGCGGTCCTCACCAAACTGGGCCGCCGCATGGCCTTCGCGGACATCACGATGACCGCCGAGGGCTCGGCGGAGGCGGCCGCGCGAGCGAGCACGGTGTACGCGATCCTCGGCTGACCGACCACGACGGGCGCCGTACCCGCCGCACCACTCCCCCGGCGGGTACGGAACGCCACCGGCCGACGACGCTAAGTCGACGATCCGCCGCGGAATCCCGGATTCAGGGAATCTGCACAGCCCGTGCCCAGCGGGGTCACCGCGGCCCGGGGATCTGCACACGCGCGCGCCCCCCTGTGCACCGATGGACCGGGACTGTCCGATTCGGCGCGGGAGTGGCAAGAGAACGGGTGAACCGATGCCGCGCAGCATGTGAAGAAGTGGCCGCGGCGGCGTGTGCGCCCCTGCACTCTTCCCCGCTCATGGAGCACAAATTCCCAGGTGAGAGCCCTGGTTGAGTGGAAGCGCGACGAGCGGCCGTGCTTTGATCCGTGGCACCGCGGAGGTCGCGGACCGGCTCCCGGGAGCCGGATGCGCCCCGCGGTGGCGGCCGCCGTCTGTCCCCCAGCAGGGCCGCCCTCCCCCCTTGTGAATACCCATGTGAAGGGAAGTTCCGTCATGAACTCCACCCCCCGTGTCGAGACCGCCGAGATCTCCGACGCCGACCTCGACAACGTCTCCGGCGGCCTCTCGCTGAACGCCGTCGGCACCGTCACCGGCCTGGTGGACGGCGTCGCCCCGGTCTCCGGCGTCGTGGGCACGGCCATCGGCACCGTCGAGGGTGTGACCGGTCTGAACACCGCCCCGGTCACCGGCCTGGTCGCCGGTCTCTGATCGCGTCTCACGCCGACGGGCCCCGGAACCGCCCCACCGGTTCCGGGGCTCCCGGATGCCGTGAGCCTCCCGGACAGGTGAGAAGTATCCCGTGCAGTTCCGCCAACAGGCCCTCGACAGGCTCCGGTCGCCCGAAGAGCTCGACCTTCCGGTGCGCCTCGCCCGCCCGCAGGGCCGGCTCGCCCTCGCCGTGACGGTCCTCGCCATGACCGCCGCGTCCGTCTGGGCCGTGACCGGCACCGTCGCCCCGACCGTCGGCGCGCCCGCCGTCCTCACCCACGCGCAGGGCAGTTACGTCCTGCAGAGCCCGGTCGCCGGACAGGTCACCGCGGTCCTCGCGAAGGAGGGCGAGCGGCTCGCCGAGAACGCTCCCGTCCTCGAGGTGCGTACGGCACAGGGCGATACGGCCGTCGTGCGCACGGTCGCCGCGGGCCGGGTCACCGCCCTGGCCGCCACCATCGGCGCGATCATCCCGACGGGCGCGAACGTCGCCGCCGTCGAGAAGGTCGCCCACGCCGGGGACCCCTTGTACGCGACGGTGTACGTCTCCGCCGCCGGCGCCGCCGCCATTCCCGCGGGCGCCGCCGTCGACCTCACCGTCCAGTCGGTGCCCGCCCAGCGCTACGGAGTGCTGCGCGGCCACGTGAGGACGGTGGGGCGCAGCGCGCAGACCCGGCAGCGGATCGCCGCCTACCTCGGTGACGCCCAACTGGGCGAACAGTTCAGCCAGAAGGGCAGGCCGGTCGCCGTGCTGGTCGGACTCGACCGCTCGTCCGCCACCCGCAGCGGCCTGAAGTGGTCGTCCCCGGACGGACCGCCTTACGCGCTCGACTCCATGACCCTGGCCACGGCGTCCGTCCGGCTGGCCGGTCAGCGCCCCCTCGACTGGCTCCTGCCGTGAGCGCCGCACCGGACACCCGCGGCGGACGGCGCGCCGCCCCGCCCCGGCGCGGCGTCCCGAAGACCCGGGTCAGGAGTGTCCGCACCCCCACCGTGCTCCAGATGGAGGCGGTCGAGTGCGGTGCGGCGTCCCTCGCCATGGTGCTCGGCCACCACGGCCGGCACGTCCCGCTCGAAGAGCTGCGCATCGCGTGCGGTGTCTCGCGGGACGGTTCGCGCGCGAGCAACCTGCTGAAAGCGGCGCGCGGTTACGGTCTGACCGCCAAGGGCATGCAGATGGACACCGCCGCGCTCGCCGAGGTGCGGGGGCCCGCGATCCTGTTCTGGGAGTTCAACCACTACGTCGTGTACGACGGCACGGGCCGCCGCTTCGGACGCCGGGGCGTGTTCGTCAACGACCCCGGCAAGGGCCGTCGTTTCGTGCCGACGGAGGACTTCGACACCAGCTTCACCGGGGTCGTCCTGACCATGGAGCCCGGCCCCGGCTTCCGCAGGGGCGGTCGCAGGCCGGGGGTGCTGGGCGCCATGCCGGCCCGGCTGCGCGGCACTTCGGGCACGATGCCCGTCGCGGTGCTGGCGAGTCTGCTGATGGTGGCGGTCGGCGCGGCCGTGCCGGCGCTCAGCCGGACGTTCATCGACCAGTACCTGATCGGCGGTCGGAGCTCGCTGCTCGGCGTGCTGTTCGCTTCGATGGGCGCCTCGGTGCTGCTGACCATGGTGCTGACCTGGCTGCAGCAGGCGAATCTGCTGCGCGGCCGCCTCATCTCCTCGACGCTCTCCAGCGCGCGGTTCCTGCGCCATCTGCTGCGGCTGCCGGTCACCTTCTTCTCCCAGCGCAGCCCCGCCGACCTGGTGCAGCGGCTCCAGTCGAACGACGTGGTGGCCGAGACCCTGGCCCGCGATCTCGCCGCGGCGGGAGTGGACGCGGTCGTCGTCGTGCTGTACGCGGTCCTGCTGTACACCTACGACCCGCAGCTGACGGCAGTCGGCATCGGTGTCGCGCTGCTCAACGTGGTGGCGATGCGCGTGGTGATCCGGTTGCGCGCCACCCGCACCGCCAAACTGCGCGCCGACACCGCGAGGTTGACCAACACCGCCTACACCGGGCTGCAGTTGATCGAGACGATGAAGGCCACCGGCGGTGAGGACGGCTACTTCCGCAAGTGGGCCGGACAGCACGCCACCACGCTGGAGGAGCAGCAGCGCCTCGGCGTGCCGGGCGCGTGGCTGGGCGTGGTCGCGCCGACGCTCGCGATGATCGACAGCGCGCTGATCCTGTGGATCGGCGGGCTGCGGGCGGTCGAGGGCCAGGTGTCCGTGGGTCTGCTGGTCGCCTTCCAGGCGCTGGTCACCCGGTTCACGGCGCCGATCACCCGGCTCAACGGTGTGGCGGGCCGCGTCCAGGACTTCGCGGCCGACGTGGCGAGGCTCAAGGACGTGGAGGACTTCCGCGCCGACCCGCTCTACGACCGCCCCGCCACCGGTGGGTCCACCCGGCGGCTGCGGGGTCTCGTGGAGCTGGAGAACATCACGTTCGGATACAGCCCGCTCGACGAGCCGCTGCTCACCGGGTTCTCGCTCACGGTCGGGCCGGGGCGGCAGGTCGCGCTGGTCGGCGGTTCGGGCAGCGGCAAGTCGACGGTGTCCCGGTTGATCTCGGGCCTGTACACACCGTGGGAGGGCACGATCCGTATCGACGGCCGCCCGCTGGAGGACATCCCGCGCGGAGCGCTGGCCGCGTCCGTGTCGTTCGTGGACCAGGACGTGTTCCTCTTCGAGGGGACCGTCCGCGACAACGTGGCGCTGTGGGACCCCTCGATCCCCGACGAGGCGGTGACCGCCGCGCTCCGGGACGCGGCACTGTACGACGTCGTCGCGCGTCGGCCCGGCGGGATCCACAGCCGGGTGGAGCAGGACGGGCGGAACTTCTCCGGCGGTCAGCGGCAACGCCTGGAGATCGCGCGGGCGTTGGTGCGCCGGCCCAGCGTCCTGGTGCTCGACGAGGTGACCAGCGCCCTGGACGCGGAGACGGAGCAGACCGTCATGGACAACCTGCGCCGGCGCGGCTGCGCCTGCGTGGTGATCGCCCACCGGCTGAGCACGGTGCGGGACAGCGACGAGATCGTCGTGCTCGAACACGGCTCGGTCGTGGAGCGCGGGCGGCACGAGGCACTGGTGGCGGCCGGCGGTCCCTACGCCGCCCTGGTCAGGGAGCGTTGAGATGACCACGGTTCACGAGGGCGTCCACGAGCAGGACCTCGTGCTCGGGGCGCTCGGCGGCATGGGTACCCCGGTCGGCCACGCGGGCCTGAGCCGTCTCGATCTGGAGGGTCCGCAGGTCCTGTGGCTCGTGGCCGCGGGGACCATGGACCTGTTCGCGGTCGACGCGGCCCAGGATGGTCACTGGCATCACCTCGGCCGGCTCGAAGCGGGTTCGCTGCTGCTCGGGCCGGTGACGGGTCCTCAGCACACCTTGGTGGGCCGGCCGTTGCGGGGCTGCGCACTGCGCCGGATCGGGCTGCGCGAGCTGTACGAAGCGGCCGGCACCGCGACCTGGTCGTACGACGCGTACGGCGACCCGCAGCTGGTTCCGCCCGCGTCGAGCCCGCTGGAGCACGCCCTCGCGCTCGGCGTCGGGCGCGGTCTCTCCGTCCTCTTCCAGGCGCCGACGGCCGCCGGGAACGTCCCCGCGCCCACCGACGAGGACGTGTTCTGGATGCGGGTCCCGCCGGGGAGCGTGCGGTACGGCTCGCCGTACGGGGCCGAGGCGGCCGCCGATCTGCTGATGGACCCCGGTCTCTGGCAGGGCATGGTCGACCAGCAGTACCGGTTGCTGTCGGCGCTCGACCGCTGGATCGAGGAGCTGGAGGCCGGTCACGAGGACCGCGCGGCGGCGGGCATCAAGGCCGGCGAGGCCGTCCGCGACCAGGCGGACCGGGCGCTGCTCGCCTCGATCGGCAGGCGGTCGTCCAAGCGGCCGACGGCGGCCGAGGCGGACGCCACGTACGCGGCCTGCGAGCTGGTCGCCCGCGCGGCGGGCATCACCCTCGCGGAGCGGACGGGCGGCGGCGCGGAGAGCGACCGGCTCGACCCCGTCGAACGGATCGCGCTCGCCTCACGGCTGCGCACCCGTGCCGTACGTCTGGAGGGACGCTGGTGGCGCGACGACATCGGCCCGCTGGTCGGCAGCCGGGCGGTGTCCGGCGCTCCGGTGGCGCTGCTGTGGCGGCGCGGCGGCTATGTCGCCGTACAGCCGTCGTCCGGGCGGGAGACGCCGGTCGGACGGGCCGACGCACCGGATCTCGAGCCGCGGGCCGTGATGTTCTACCGCCCGCTGCCCGAGCGCGGGCTCGGTCCGCTGCGGCTGCTGCGGTTCGCCCTGACGGGGACGGGCGGGGATCTGCGCAGCCTCGTGGTCAGCGCTCTGGTGACCGTGGCGATCGGCGCGCTGGTGCCGATCGCGACCGGCCGGGTGCTCGGCGCGTACGTTCCGAGGGCGGAGCACGGCCCGATCGTGCGGGTCTGTCTCGCGCTGATGATCACGAGCGTCGTCTCGGCGGCGTTCGTGCTGCTCCAGAACCTCACGCTGCTGCGGCTGGAGGGGCGGATCGAGGCGACGCTCCAACCGGCCGTGTGGGACCGCCTGCTGAGGCTGCCCACCTCGTTCTTCGCCGCCCGCTCGACCGGTGAGCTCGCGAGTGCCGCGATGGGCGTGAGCGCGATCCGGCGTCTGCTGGCGGGCATCGGCCCCACGTTCGTGCAGGCGGGCACGGTCGGCGCGATGAACCTCGGCCTGCTGCTCTGGTACAGCGTGCCGATGGCGCTGGCCGTGATCGCCATGCTCGTGGTCGTCGCCGCGGTGTTCCTGGGTCTCGGGCTGTGGCAGGTGCGCGGGCAGCGCCGCCTGGTCGCGCTGGGCAACAAGCTCAACAACCAGGCGTTCCAGACCCTGCGCGGGCTGCCCAAGCTGCGGGTCGCGGCGGCCGAGAACTACGCGTACGCGGCCTGGGCCGGCGAGTTCGCCCGCAGCCGCGAGCTCCAGCGGCGGGTCGGCCGCGTCAAGAACCTGACGACGGTGATGGGCGCGGTGTACCTGCCGCTGTGCTCCCTGCTGATGTTCATGCTCCTGGCGGGCCCGGCGCGCGGTTCACTGTCGGCCGCGGACTTCCTCACCTTCAGCACGGCCATGACGATGCTGCTGACGTCGGTCACCCAGATCACCGGCGCGCTCGTCTCCGCGGCGGCCGCGCTGCCGATGTTCGAGGAGATCAGGCCGGTGCTCGACGCGACGCCGGAAGTACGCGGGGCGAGTACGCGTCCCGGCGTCCTGTCCGGCGCGATCGAGGCACGGCGGCTGTCGTTCCGGTACGCCGACGACGGCCCGCTCGTCCTCGACGACGTGTCGTTCGCCGTCCGGCCGGGCGAGTTCGTGGCGGTCGTCGGCCCAAGCGGCTGCGGCAAGTCCACCCTGCTGCGGCTGCTGATCGGCTTCGACCGGCCGGTCTCGGGCAGTGTGCTGTACGACGGCCAGGACCTGGCGGCCCTCGACCGGTCCGCCGTACGACGGCAGTGCGGTGTGGTGCTCCAGCACGCGCAGCCCTTCACCGGGTCGGTCCTCGACTGCATCCGCGGCACCGGGGCGTACACGCCCGAGGAGGCGATGGAGGCGGCCGAGATGGCGGGTCTGGCCGAGGACATCAGGCGGATGCCGATGGGGCTGCACACGCTGGTGTCGGGCAGCGGCGCGATCTCGGGCGGCCAGCGCCAACGCCTGATGATCGCCCAGGCGCTGATACGGCGGCCGCGCGTCCTCTACCTCGACGAGGCGACCAGCGCCCTGGACAACGCGACGCAGCGCACGGTGATCGAGAGCACCAAGGCGCTGAACGCCACCCGGGTGGTGATCGCGCACCGGCTGTCGACGGTGCTGGACGCGGACCGCGTCCTCGTGATGGAGAACGGCCGGATCGCCCAGCAGGGCCCGCCCGCCGAGCTGTTGGCGGACACGGGCGGGCGGCTGTACGAGCTGGTGCGGCGGCAGCTGACCTGAGCGGTCGGCCCGCGCCCGGGACGGGGGCACCGAAGGGGCGTCCGGGCGGCGGGCACGCCGGTGGGCGTGAGGCGGCCCCATGGGACGGAGGTCACATCCGGCCGCCTAACGAAACGTTGCCGTTTCGCTCGGCGAGGTCTAAGGTCGGGTCATCGACATGTACGAAACAGTTTCGTTTACGTGCACGTCCCGAGCGACTTCCCTGGAGTGCTTCCCCCATGTCCCAGACCCTGACCAAAGGCACCGGCGCGGGCGCCGCGGACACCACGTCCGCCGCCGCGTCGAAGCGCCGGTGGTGGATCCTCTCGATCATCGGCATCGCCCAGCTGATGGTGGTCCTCGACGCCACCATCGTGAACATCGCCCTGCCCTCCGCCCAGGCGGACCTCGGCTTCTCCGACGGCAACCGGCAGTGGATCGTCACCGCGTACTCGCTCGCCTTCGCCTCCCTGCTCCTCCTCGGCGGGCGCATCGCGGACCTCTTCGGCCGCAAGCCCGCGTTCCTCGTCGGCGTCGCCGGATTCGCCGCCGCCTCAGTCCTGGGCGGCGCCTCGACCGGGTTCGGGATGCTGGTCGCCGCGCGAGCCCTGCAGGGCGTGTTCGGCGCCCTCCTCGCCCCGGCCGCCCTCTCGCTGCTGAACACGACGTTCACCGACGCCAAGGAGCGCGCCAAGGCGTTCAGCGTGTACGGCGCCATCGCCGGGGCCGGCGGCGCGGTGGGCCTGCTGCTCGGCGGCCTGCTGACCGACGCCCTCGACTGGCGCTGGACGCTGTTCGTCAACCTCGTCTTCGCGGTCGTCGCCTTCGCGGGCGGCTGGGTCCTGCTGAGCGGTCACCGCGACGCGGCGGACTCCAAGCTGGACCTGCCGGGCACCCTGCTGGTCTCCACCGGCCTCTTCTCCGTGGTCTACGGCTTCTCCAACGCCGAGACGCACGACTGGAGCTCGCCCGCCACCTGGGGCTTCCTCGTCGCGGGCGGCGTCCTGCTGGCCGCGTTCGCGTGGTGGCAGACACGGGCGGCGCACCCGCTGCTGCCCATGCGCGTCCTGCTCGACCGCAACCGGGCCGCCTCGTTCCTCGCGGTCCTGATCACCGGCGCGGGCATGTTCGGCGTCTTCCTCTTCCTCACCTACTACCTCCAGCTGAACCTCGGTTTCAGCCCCACGAAGACCGGTGTGGCCTTCCTGCCGATGATGGCGACCCTGATGGTCATGGCGCAGGTCTCCACCACGGTCCTGGTGCCCCGGATCGGGCCGAAGGCGGTCATCCCCGCGGGCTTCGCGGTCGCCGCGCTCGGCATGGCCTGGCTGACCGGCATCGGCGTCGGCTCGTCCTTCTCGTCCGACGTCCTGCCCCAGCTGCTGCTGATCGGCGCCGGCCTCGGCATGGTGATGCCGCCCGCCATGTCGCTGGCCACCGACGGCATCGCCCCCGAGGACGCGGGTGTCGCCTCCGCGACCGTCAACACCATGCAGCAGGTGGGCGGTTCGATCGGCACCGCGCTGCTGAACACACTCGCCGCGAGTGCCGCGACCAGCTACCTCGCGGGCAAGGACGTGACGGACAAGCTGGTCCAGGCCCGGTCGACGATCGAGAGCTACACCACCGCCTTCTGGTGGTCGGCCGGCTTCTTCGCCGCGGGAGCCCTCATCGCGCTCGTGCTCTACCGCCGCGGCAGGCCGCCCCAGGACCCGGACGCCGCACCCGTCGTCCACATGTGACCGGGCCCTGACCGGGTTCCGGCCCGGTCACCCGTCAGGCCGAGGGGCCGCCGTCCGCAGGGAGACGGCGGCCCCTCACCCGTCGCCGGTGACGGGCCGGTACACGACCAGGGCCCGGTACTCCTTCTCCAGCCTCAACCCGGCCGCGCCAGGACGCGGTTCACCGTCGTACGCGAGGGTGTCCGCGCCGGTGATCCCCTCCAGTTCCACCCAGGGGACCCGCTCCGCCTCGTAGACCCGTGCGTGCTCCAGGGTCCCGAGGGCCGCGGCGGCGACGGCCCGGGTACGGGCGAGACGGCGGCCGGCGTCGACCAGGCGCACGTCGAGCAGATCGTCGTCCAGCCGCGGCCGGAAGGCGGGAGCGATCCCTTCCGGCACGTAGTGGCCGTTGCCCGCGAGGAACAGCCACAGACGGCGGGGGCGGCCGTTGACGTTCAGCTCGACGGGGCGGGCGGTGCCCAGCACCCGGAGCAGGGCGACGGCCGCGGCCGGCACGTCGGCCCAGCGCCGCTCCGACCGCGCCCGCAGCCGCACGAGTTCGGGGTACGGGCCGATGCTGAACTCGTTGAGGAACCAGGTGTCCTCTCCCGCCCCCGAACGGGCGACGCCGATGTCCACCGACACCGCCTCGCCGCGGGCGACCGCGACGGAGGCGGACTCGAAGTCCGGGACGCCCACGTCCAGCGCGAAGCGGTCGGCGGCGCCGTCGGGGAACACGGCCAGCGCCAGCCCCCGTTCGGCCGCCTCGTGGGCGGCGGCGGCGATCCCGGCGCCGCCCCCGCAGACACCGAGCGCGCCGCCGGCCTCCGCGGCCCGGTCGGCCGCCGCGGCGAGCAGCTCCGTGAAGTCGTCGCCGGGGCCCCGCTCGATCACCTCGGCCTCGGGCAGCAGGGCGCGCAGCCGCCGGGCGTACATCGGCTGCACCTCGGGGTCCCCGGCGCCGGCCGGGCCGTCGACGACGACGACCAGCCCCTCGCCGAGCGGCAGCGCGGGCGCCCGCGCGGCGGGCCGCTCCCGCTCCGGCACGACGGGGCGCGGCGGCCACCAGCGGCAGGTGAGGGCGGCCGCGCCCGCGCCGATGGCCATGCCGGCGAGGACGTCTCCCGGATAGTGGACCCCCACGTAGACGCGCGAGAAGGCGACGGCGGCGGCCACGGGCGCGACGAGGACGCCGTACCTCCTGGACTCCAGGGCGACCGCGGTGGCGAAGGCCGCGGCGGAGGCGGAGTGTCCCGACGGGAAGGAGGTGGTGTGCGGCTGACGGGCCAGGTGCCGGATCGCGGGGACGCCTTCCAGCAGCGGGCGGGGGCGGCGGGCGCTCCACTTCAGCAGCGTGTTGACGGTGAACGAGGCCAGCGCCAGCGAGCCGAGGCCCCGCAGCGCCGCCCGGCGTCCGGCCGGCCCTCCGACGAGGCCGAGCCCCGCGGCCGCGCCGAACCACAGGCGGCCGTGGTTGGCCGCGTGACTCAGCCGCCGCAGCGCCGGATCGGCTCCCGGCACCCGTGCGGTGGCCACCCGTGTGAACAGCCGCTGGTCCCAGTCGAGGAGTGCACCCATGGTCCACCGCTACCCCACTCCGGCCCCTCCCGCATCCCGGGTCCCCCGGAACGGTGACGCCGGTGGGCCGCGAGGCGCACGGACCGTCCCGTCGTGGTACGGCGCGAGCAGGGGCCCGGGACGGGCGGGCGGCCGCACGCGGACATGCCGAGGGCCGGTCGACGGCCCCACTCCGTCTGACCGGCCCTCGGTGCGAAATCACATGGCGTTTCGTGACGGAGCCCGCACTCCCCAGCTACGGATCCCGGTCCATGTCCACGACGGCCACGCGATCCCGGTCTCTCAGAACGCGAAGACCGTCATCCCGTAGGAGTTCTTCACGCACTCGTTGGCGAAGGTGTGCTCGTACGAGACGCGCTTGCCCTGCCAGACGCCTTCCACCGTGACGACCACGGGGTCGTACTGCCTGGTACAGAAGACGTCGTTCCTGGGTGTCAGCGCGTCGAAGTCACCCTTGACCGCGCGGAGTTCGGCGCAGGCGTCGGGTGCGGCGGGATGGGTGCCGGAGGCCGTCGGGGCGCAGTTGAGGGTCACCGCGCGTTCCGGGGTCGCGGCGGTGGCGGTCTGGCCGTGGCCCGTGGTGAGCACCAGGGCGGAGGGGGCGTAGAGCCCGGACGGGGCCGCGTGGGCGGACCCGAGGAGGGGGCCGCATACGGCGGTGGCCGTCAGGGTGAGAGTCGCTGCCCAACGCGCGGTGTTCGGCATTGTGTGCATCCTTCCGCTCGATCGAAATGCGATACCGGCTCGGTCGGTGCCGGATCGGCGAGCGCGAGTCTGCCGAGAACGCACAGGAAACACACATCGACCCCACACATTTCAGTAACTTTGAGTATTGAATCAGTGGCGTGAAGTCACAGAATTCGAACGACCGAGGCCAGTAACTGAGCGGCCTCCGACGATCACCGACGGTCGGCTGGCCGGAATGACACGGCTCTGCAATAGGCCTGAAACATTCCGCTCGGACCGGCACGCCTCCTCGACTTCCGCTGTCGGCGGACTTCTCCGGCACCCCTTGCGCTTCGATCGCGGGAGAGTAATCGTGATTACATGATTACATCGGAGCAACGCGAGAAGCTGCGCGGCTGGTTCGCCGGCCGCCTGCCCGACGATCTCTTCGAGAGCCTGACGGAGGTGACGGCCGACCGGGAGGAGATCACCGTCGTCGGCCGCATCCCCGAGCCGAGGCTCGCCGAAGGCGCCTCGGACGCCGAGAAGGAGGCGGCGCTCCGGGCCCGTATCCAGGAATTCCGCGAGCGCACCCGCGAGGAGCGCATGGAGGTGGCCCGCGACGCGGAGCACCGCTTCCGCAAGAAGGTCTCCTGGGGCGTGGAGTGCGGCACCGAGCGCGCCCTGTTCACCCATGTCGCCGCGCCCGTCATGACGCGGCTGCGCCAGCCCGAGCGCGAGGTCCTCGACACGCTCGTCGCGGCGGGGGTAGCCCGCAGCCGCAGTGACGCCCTGGCCTGGTGCGTTCGTCTCGTGCAGCGGCACACCGACGACTGGCTCGGCGAACTGCGCGAGTCGCTGGAGCACGTGCAGCGGGTCCGCGCGCAGGGCCCGGACGCGGGACCGGGGGACGCTCCCGGCGACGAGGAGTGAGCGGACCGGCGCGTCCCGGCCACACGGCGTGGGGCACCCGACACCGGCGCCCGGCCCGTCCCGCCCCGCGCGGCCGCCGGGCCGGCCGGGCGTCACTCGTGCCGGGCCCCCGGAGCCTCAGTCGCGGATCGTCCGGGCGATGTCCAGGGTGAGCCGGTGCCAGGGGTCGCGGGGGTCACGGCCGGTCAGTTCACGGACCCGGCGCAGGCGGTAGCGCAGGGACTGCGGATGAAGGTGCAGGGCCCGCGCGGCGGCGTTCGCCGAGCCCGCGTCGATGTACGTCGTGAGGGCCTCCAGCAGGTGCCCCTGCGCGGCTTCGGTGAGCGGCCCGAGCACCAGCCGCGCGATGTGGTCCGGCGTGGCGGCCGGACGCCCCGCGAGCAGGGCGAGGACCTGCGCGTCGGCGTCGGTGAGCACGTGCCCGGACCGGTGGGCGTGGGCCGGGGCGGTGTCGAGCGCGTCGGCGGCGAGCCGGTGCGCGAGGGCGATCCGGTCCAGGCCCTCGCCGGTGACGACGCACCCGCGCCAGGACCGTTCGCCCAGGACCGCTTCCACCCGCGCCGCCGCCGCGAGCGGCAGCAGCAGGACGGCCCGGGAGCCCCGTACCGTCGCCAGCGGCGTCGTCTCGTCCCCGGGGACGGCCAGCGCGTCGAGCAGGTCCGTCGCCGTCCCGTGCGCCGGATCGGGCCGGTCCGCGGCGGCCGGCTCCGCCACCAGCAGGGCGCAGGGGTCCGGGAGCCGGACGCCCAGCAGGGCGGAGCGGTCGGTCAGCGCGCCCACCGAGGCGTGCCGTCCGGCGATCAGGTCGTCGAGCAGCAGCCGCAGTGCCCGGCTCCGGTCGCCGGCCAGGTCCTCGCTGGTGGCGGCGTACGCGGTGGCCATCTCCTCGGAGAGGGTGTCGAGGCTGACGAGGAGCATGCGGGCCAGCGCGAAGGCGTCGGCGGCGCCGAGGCGGGGCGCGCGGGCGGCGACCTCGTCCGTGAGGACGGTGCCCGCGACCCGGTAGGCGCGCAGCACCGCCCGCACCGGGCGCCCGTCCGCGGCGCGGGCCGAGGCGATGCCCCGGAAACGCCTCAGGTCGGCCGGTCCCAGGGTGCCGTCGGTGGCCCACAGGTGGAGCAGCCGCTCCAGGCCCCAGGCCGCGATGGCCCGTACCTCGGGCAGCCGGCTGTCGTCGAGCGCCGCGTACACCGGGACCTGTTCGTGGACCGCCGCGACGATCGTCTCCACGACCCGCGGGTCGGCGACCATCTCCTGCCGGATGCGTTCCCGGATCCCGGACGGCTTGTTCATCACACCGTGATGATTCCAGCCGCACGTTGTGCGCACCACGGTGGACGGGGCTTGTCACCCTCGCAAGGATCGACCCCGTACAGCGCGGTCTTGGGGACGAGAGGCGGGACGTACGGATGGCGAAGCACTGGGCCGACTTCCAGTACGAGATCTATCTGAACGGGATGACGGGCGCCGTGCCGCGGCTGCCCACCGATCTGACGCGGCTGGAGGAGCTGACCGAGCGGCGGCTCGGCCCCGGTCCGGTCGGCTACGTGGCGGGAAGCGCGGGCGACGGCAGCACGGCGCGCGCCAACCGGGAGGCCCTCGCCCGGCGCCGGATCGTGCCGCGCATGCTGCGGGACGTCCACGAACGCGACCTGTCCGTCGAGGTGCTGGGGCGCCCGCTGCCCGCGCCGCTCGCGCTCGCGCCGATCGGCGTGCTGTCGATCATGCATCCGGACGCGGAGTGCGCCGCGGCGCGCGCCGCCGCCGCGCAGGGCGTGCCGTACGTCCTGTCCTCCGCCTCCAGCACCCCCATGGAGCAGGTCGCCGAGGCCATGGGCGACGGCGAGCGCTGGTTCCAGCTGTACTGGGCGAAGGACCGCGAGGTCACCCGCAGCTTCCTGGACCGGGCGAAGGCGGCCGGGTTCACCGCGCTGTTCGTCACGCTCGACACACCGCTGCTCGCGTGGCGCCCGCGCGACCTCGACCAGGCGTACCTGCCGTTCCTGCACGGCGTGGGCACCGCCAACTACTTCTCCGACCCGGCGTTCCGGGCGGGGCTCGCCAAGCCCGTGCACGAGGACCCGAACGCGGCCGTGATGCACTTCGTGAGCATGTTCGCGGACCCCGGCAAGACCTGGCCCGACCTGGCCTTCCTGCGGGAGAACTGGGACGGGCCGATCGTCCTCAAGGGCATCCTGCACCCGGACGACGCCCGGCACGCCGCCGACGCCGGGATGGACGGCGTGGTGGTCTCCAACCACGGCGGCCGGCAGGTGGCGGGGTCCGTCGCGGCCGCCGACGCGCTGCCCCGGGTGGCCGCGGCGGTCGGCGACCGGCTCACCGTGCTCTTCGACAGCGGCGTCCGCACCGGCGACGACGTCTTCAAGGCGCTCGCCCTCGGCGCGCGGGCGGTGCTCGTCGGACGTCCGTACGCCTACGGTCTCGCCCTCGACGGGCAGGCGGGCGTCGAACACGTCGTCCGCTGTCTGCTCGCCGAGTTCGACCTCACCCTGGCCCTGTCCGGGCACGCCCGCCCGGCCTCCGTCGGCCCCGACGACCTGATCGAGGACAACGCATGACCGAGACCAAGAACGTGCTCGCCGTCGTCTCCCCGCACGTGGGCGGCCGTACGGCGGGAGCCGCGCTCGCCACGCTCTTTCCCGGGCAGGCCCGCGTCACCGTCGTGGAGGCCACGGACGAGGACCCCGCCGCGCTGCGCGAGGCCCATGTCGTGGTGACCGGCCTCGGCCCGGTGACCGCCGAACACATAGCGGCCGCACCCGAGTTGGAACTCATCCAGTGCGCGAGCCACGGCTTCGACTACGTCGACCTGGACGCGGCGCGCGAGCGGGGCGTGCCCGTGTGCAACATCGGCTCCAGCGGCGCCGAGAAGCAGAACGTGGCCGAGCAGACCTTCGCCCTGATGCTCGCCCTGGCCAAGCAACTGGTGCCCGCCCACACCGCGTTGACCGAGGCGGACTGGGCGCTGCCCCGGCTCCAGCAGTCGATCACCGAACTGTCCGGCAAGACCCTCGGCATCGTGGGCCTCGGTCACATCGGCGAAGAGGTCGCCCGGCGCGCCCTCGCCTTCGACATGAGCATCGTGTACGCGGGGCCCACGCGCGCCTCCGCCGAGACGGAGGCCCGGCTCGGCGCCCGCCATGTCGGACTGGAGGAACTGCTGCGCGTGTCGGACTACGTCACCCTGCACGCGCCGCTCACCGAGGCGACCCGCCATCTGCTGGACGCCGAGCGGCTCGCGCTGCTCAAGCCGACCGCGTTCGTCGTCAACACCTCGCGGGGCGCCCTGATCGACCAGGACGCCCTCGCGGACGCGCTGCACGCGGGCGCCCTCGCCGGAGCGGGCCTCGACGTCTTCGACCCCGAACCGCCCACCCCGGCCCTGCGGTTGCTCAAGGCGCCGAACGTCGTGCTCTCCCCGCACGTCGCCGGTGTCACCCGCGAGACCCTCGTACGGATAGCGCTGGCCGCGGTCCGCAACGCCGCGGACTTCGTCGCGGGCGAGCCGCCCCGGGACGTCGTCTCGTAGCCGTCCGCGCACCCGGCGGACCGGAGGCTTCCCTAGGCCCTGTCGTCAAATTCCCGTCTGCCCCGCGACGCCATGCACGCTCCCCCGAGCTCTTCGAGCAGGGGGTACCCCCACTCGACGCACCGGGCGAAGACCCAAGTACATCCAGTACGAGGGCCTGCGCCCGGCACGCCGAGAGCACGCACCTGACGCCGCAGGGCCCGCCCTTCGGGCGGACGACGGGAATTTGACGACAGGGCCTAGCCCCCGGACCGCCAGCGCTGTATGCCGGAGTAGTCGCGGACCTTGACCACGATGTCCGCGTCGGGGTGTGTGGACGCCGGCGCGACGGCCAGTCCGCCGCGGCCGCGGGACAGGATCTCGCCCTCCGCCGTGAGGGTGTAGCGCTGGTCCTCGCGCCGCTCGTCGCCCTCGTCGGCGCAGGGGCCGAGGAGCAGGACCCCGTCGTCCGACCGCGCGTCGAGGCACAGCCGTCCGTCGGCGGCACTGCGCAGCAGCCCGTTCCGCTCGTGGACCCATTGCTGGGTCGGGGCGGACGAGCACGCCTCCTGCGTGGCCTCGGCGCCTTCCACGGCCCTGGCGTCCCGGACGTCGAGGCACAGGCCGGAGTCCACGTTGCGCAGCCGGGTGCGCTCGCCCCTGACGGAGGCTCCGGCCGCGGCGGACGGCGTAGACGTCACGGGCGGGTCCTGGGGATCCTGGGCGGGCGACAGGGTCCGGCTGCTGCTCGCGCCGATGGAGGCGGCGGTGTCGGTGCCGCCCTCCTCGTTCGGCCACAGGCTGACCGCGAGGACCGTGGCCAGCAGGGCGGCCGACAGACCGGCCCCGGTGACCAGCGCCTGCTGGGATCCCTCCGCCGGCCTGGCGGCCCGGCGTCCGGTCGACGAGAACAAGGGCTGCGCACGACGGCGCCCGCCCGTACCGGACCGCCCGCCGGCCGCCGGGCTCGTCCCGCTCCCGGAGCGCTCCTCGCCGCCGGGGCGTCCGTCCGTGCCGGATCCCCCGCGGACCGCCGGGGTCTCACCGTTCTCCGGGCGCGCGTCGCCCCCGGGGCGTCCGCCCTTCCCGGGGCGCTCACGGCCCGCCGGACGTCCCTCGCCGAGAAGGCGCCCGCTCTTTCCGGGGCGCTCACCGCCCCGCTGCCGCCTGCCGCCGAACGGCGAGCCGGCACGGGACCGCAGCAACTGCCGTCCGCGTGCCCGGCGGGAGTCGAAGTAGCGACGGGCGCCCCAGCCGAGCACGGACTCCGCGATCAGGACCCCCAGCCCGCCCTCGAAATGGCTGAGTTGTGCCGCCGCGTTGCGGCAGTAGGAGCACTCCGACAGATGCTGCTGGACATCCGGCAGCAAGGGGCCGCCGCGCCGGATCGGCACGTCGAGGAGCCGGTTGTGGAAACCGCATTCCCTGGTCGGGGCGAATTCCAGATGGGCGCGCAGGCAGCCCTTGCGGAATTGCTCACGGGCCTGTTCCCAGGCGGCCGTCGCGACGTCGGCCTCCATGCCCAGAAGGCCGGCCGGCACGGACAGCGACTCGGCCTCCACCTCGGTGTGCCACAACAGGCATCGGGCGGCGCCCGGAAGGGCGAGGAAAGCGTGTTCGGCGAGCTGGCGGTTTTCGGCCGTCATGGACTTCGCCGCGCGCATACCGCGGCCCCCCGCGGGTTTCCGCAGGGCCGGCAGGGCTTCGCACATCCGGTCGTCCGCCGCCCAGCTCCGGACCGTGTCCCGTACGGTCACGAGGAGCAGGGGCCGCAGCGCGAGGGCGGGCTCGCCCGCGGCGAGGCCGTCGAGGACGTGGTGGAAGGAAGCCTCGGTGACCATGGAGGCGACCTGTGACGAGGTGGCGAGACAGATCACCGCGTAGTCGTACGCCGGGCGCCAGTGCCGGGCTGTCAGCAGGGCGACGGGACGGGACGTGTCGGCGCCCGCCCCGCCTCTCAGCAGAGCGGCGAGATCCTCGTCGGGCTCGCCGAAATATCCGCCGGGCGGACGGTCGGGCAGCGGCGGGTGGGGGGTGCGCACGGGAGCGGGTTCCTTCCGAGGTGCAAGGTGGCACACAGGACGTGCTTGCCCGTCGAAAAGGATTCCCGATTGGTGTGGACCTTTTGACGGAGCGCCGGGAGAACGGCCGGGGACGAAGGCCGTGCGGCGACCGTCGCTCAGGGAGCCTCTTGAGCTCGTCGACAGCCGGGAATGGCGAACAGCGATTCAGACCCGGCCCTTGACCAAGCGCGGGAGGCTCACCCTCGCACAACACACTCGTGACCAACAAGGCGCATGGGCGAGATCAGCCTTATTGAAAGAATGTCAAAAGCGATCGGCGCTCCCGCGGGGCCGCACCCGGCTTTCGATATTCCGTGCGCCCCGTGTGAATCGTGCGCACACACCGGGTTCTCGCGCACGCTCCCCGCCCACCGGCCTCCGTAGTCCACTGGGACCGGCCCTTCTCGAAGGCCCCGCGCGGGACGGCGGGCTCTCCCGCGCGAACCCGGCCGCCGACCCCGTTCCTCCCGCCCTCGGTCGGCGGCCCCGGGAAGGCTCCGACGTCCGGCGCGGGGACCCGCGCCCGGGACGCCCCGGGCTCTCGGCACCGCCGCCCGCCGATCGAGCCGCACCCGCCCGCCACGAGCCGCGGGCTCCCGCTCCCCGGGCCGTCGCCTGGCAACTGCCCGTGCTCGCGCGGACCCTGACGCGGGACGCACGGAGCTCACGGGTCCGGCCGTGGCGGGTTCGGGGGTGTGCGGGACACCCAGCCACTAGGCTGGAACCCGGACGACGCGCCTGTTCACTGTGAGTGTGCGCACGAGGGAAAGTGGCGACGATGAGCCCGCTCCACCCTCTCGACGAGGCCGCCACCGCACAGGCGGTCATCGACGGGAACGGCACCCTGATCCACTGGAACGAGGGCGCCCGCCGACTCCTCGGCTACCCGTCCGAGGAGGTCGAGGGCCGCCCGGCGGCGGATCTCCTGGCCTCCCCGGACACCGGCGCGCTCCCCGGGGCGGGCGACGACCGCCGCAGCGGAGTGCTCGCACTGCGCCACCGCGACGGCCGGGTGCTGTCCGTGTGGCTGCTCGCCCACCGCCTGGAGAGGGACGGCGGCTGGCTCGTGCTCACCCCGCTGGAGGGCCGGGAGCCCCGCCCCCCGCAGGACCCGCTGGTGCGCGCGGTCCTCGCCCAGGCGCCCTGCGCCATGGCCGTCTACGACGAGCGGCTGCGGCTGCACGGCCTCAACGACGCGATGTCCGAGGTGATCGGCCTCCCGGAGGACCGCGTCCGGGGCCTCAGGGTGTCCGAGATCAGCTCCCGGGGGGCCGGCGAGCGGCTGGAGCGCGCGATGGCCGAGGTCCTCGCCTCCGGCCGCGGACGTGACGTGGAGACGTACGCGCGTGCGGGCGGCGAGGACCGGGCGCACCACTGGCTCGCGCGGATCGCCCCGCTCACCGACACCCACGGGCGGGTGATCGGCGTGTGCGTGGCCGCGCACGACTTCACCGAGCAGTACCGGGCCCGCGAGCGGCTCCAGCTGGTCAACGAGGCGAGCGTGCGCATCGGCACCACCCTCGACGTCACCCTGACGGCCCAGGAGCTGGCCGACGTCTGCGTCCCCGCCCTCGCCGACTTCGTCAGCGTCGATCTGCTGGACCCCCCGGAGAACGGGGGCGAGTACCGCGTCGGGCCACCGGCCGCCCCGGTCACGCTGCGCCGCGCCGCCCACAGGTCGGTGAACGCGGGCGACCCGGAAGCGGTGATCCGGCCCGGCGACGCCGACGTCTATCCCGCGTCCTCGCCGCAGGCCGACTCGCTGATCGCCGACCGGCCCCTCGTCGCGCCGAACGGGGACGGAACGCTGGAGGAATGGCTGAGCTGGGACGGACCGCACGGCGGACACGTCCGGGAGTACGGCGTCCACGCCACCATGTCGGTGCCCGTCCGGGCCCGCGGCCGGATCCTCGGGGTCGTCGTCCTCAGCCGGTTCCGGCGGCCCGACCCCTTCACCGCCGACGACGTGCTGCTGGCCGAGGAGGTCACGGCCAGGGCCGCCGTCTGCATCGACAACGCCCGCCGTTTCTCCCGCGAGCGGCAGACCGCGCTGGCCCTGCAGCGCAGCCTGCTCCCCCGGTCCCTTCCCCGGACGGCGGCCCTGGAGGCGGCGTCGCGTTATCTGCCCGCGGCGCGCGCCGGGGTCGGCGGCGACTGGTTCGACGTGATCCCGCTGTCCGGGATGCGGGTCGCCATGGTCGTCGGCGACGTCATCGGCAACGGCGTCCAGGCCTCGGCGACGATGGGCCGGCTGCGCACCGCCGTCCGTACGCTCGCCGACATCGACCTGGCACCGGACGAGCTGCTCACCCACCTCGACGACCTCGTCGTACGGCTGTCCACCGAGGCCGGGGCCGAGGGGACCGCCGCGGAGGTGGGCGCCACCTGCGTCTACGCGGTGTACGACCCGGTCTCCCGGCGCTGCACGCTCGCCGGCGCCGGCCATCCGCCGCCCGTCGTCCTGCCGCCGGACGGACCGCCCCGGCGGATCGACATGCCGTCCGGTCCGGCGCTCGGCGTGGGCGGGCTGCCCTTCGAGTCGGTCGAGCTCGACCTGCCCGAGGGCACGGTGCTCGCCCTGTACACCGACGGCCTGCTCGAGAGCCGCGAACGGGACGTCGACACCGGTCTGCGGCTGTTCTGCCGGGCCCTGGAGGAATCGTCACAGCACCTGGAGGGGGCGGTCCACGCGATCCTGCGGGCGCTGCTTCCCGCGGGCGGCGCGCCGGACGACGTGGCGCTGCTGCTCGCCCGTACCCGGGGCCTCGCCGCGTCCGACGTGGCGACCTGGGACATCCCCGCCGACCCCGCCCTCGTCGCGCCGATCCGCAAGCAGGTCTCCGGGCAGCTGGAGGTCTGGGGACTGACCGCGGCCACGTTCACGGCCGAGCTGGTGGTGAGCGAACTGGTCACCAACGCCATCCGCTACGGCGAACCACCCATCCGGCTGCGGCTCATCCACGACTCCGAGACGCTGATCTGCGAGGTCTCGGACAGCAGTCACACCGCGCCGCACCTGCGCCGGGCGAAGACCTTCGACGAGGGCGGGCGCGGGCTGCTCCTCGTCGCCCAGCTCACCCAGCGCTGGGGCAGCCGGCACACCCCGGAGGGCAAGACCATCTGGGCGGAACTGCCCCTCCTCGGCGAGGAGTGACGGCCCCTCGGGGGCGGGACGGGTCCGGGGCGGCGCGGTGGTGTGACGGGAGGGTGTTCGCAGGTCGGCGGGGCCGCGTCTGATGTGATGGAGGGTGCCGTCATCACCGTCCGGAGGACACCATCCTGAACAGCCCGCTCGTCCAAGGCATCCCCGGCACGGCCGGCACCGCTCTCGCCGGGCCACTGGCCGCGGCTCTCGGCAGCCCGCTCGCCGAGGCGCTGTCCGTCGTCCTGCTCGCGGCGGTCCTCGTCTGCGCGGTGGTACGGCCGTTCGGCTGGCCGGAGGCGGTCGTGGCCGTGCCCGCCGCGGGGCTGGTCCTCGCCACCGGGGCCATCTCCTGGGACCACGCCCGGGCGGAGGCGGCCCACCTGGGTCCGGTGATCGGCTTCCTGGCGGCCGTCCTCGTCCTGGCCAAGTACTGCGACGACGAGGGGCTCTTCCAGGCGTGCGGCGCCTGGATGGCCCGCTGGGCCGCCGGGCAGCCGGGCCGGCTGCTGACCGCGGTGTTCGTGCTCGCCTCGGCGATCACGGCGGTCCTCAGCCTGGACGCCACCATCGTGCTGCTCACCCCGGTGGTGTTCGCGACGGCCGCGCGCATGGGGGCCCGCCCGAAGCCGCACGTGTACGCGTGCACCCACCTGTCGAACACCGCCTCGCTGCTCCTGCCGGTCTCCAACCTCACCAACCTGCTCGCGTTCACCGCCAGCGGCCTGAGCTTCACCCGGTTCGCCGCGCTGATGGTGCTGCCCTGGCTGGCCGCGATCGGCGCCGAGTACCTGGTCTTCCGGCGCTTCTTCGTCCGTGACCTCGCGGCCGGCGCGTCCTCCCCGCGCACGGAGGACGCGCCGGAGGTGCCGTTGTTCGCCCTCGTCACCGTGGGCTGCACCCTGGCCGGTTTCGTCCTCGCCTCGGCCGTCGGCATCGACCCGGCCTGGTCCGCCGCCGCGGGCGCGCTCGTCCTGGCCGGCCGGGCCCTCGTCCGCCGCCGCACCACCCCGCTCGCCGTGGCGCGCGCCGCCGCGCCGTCCTTCCTCGCCTTCGTCCTCGCGCTCGGCATCGTCGTCCGCGCGGTGGTCGACAACGGTCTGGCCGGCGCCCTCGACGACCTCCTTCCGGACGGCGCCTCGCTGCCGGCGCTGCTCGGCGTCGCCGCGCTCGCCGCCGTCCTGGCCAACCTGATCAACAACCTGCCCGCGGTCCTCGTCCTGCTGCCGCTGGCCGCCGACTCGGGCGCGGGGGCGGTGCTGGCCGTCCTGCTCGGCGTCAACATCGGACCCAATCTGACCTACGCCGGTTCCCTCGCGACGCTGCTGTGGCGACGTATCGTGCATCAGCACGAACACGGCGTCGACCTGAAGGAGTTCACCCGGCTGGGCCTGATCGCCGTGCCCGCGGCACTGGTGCCCGCCGTGCTGGCGCTGTGGGTCTCGCTCCACGTCATCGGAGGCTGATGGGCATGCGGGTGGTCGTCTGGCTGGTCGAGGGAACCTGGCCCGCGTGCGTGGACGCCGTGCGGACGCACGCTCCCGGCGCGACGGACGTGGTGCTGCTGCACGTCACGGACCCCGCCGTGCCCGGTCTCGCGCACGGCGCCTTCGCGGGGCTCCTCGGACGCGGACGCTCCGAGCCCGATCCCGGAGACCTCCTGGAGACCCTCGGCACGGTCTCCGCCGTCGAGCTCCTCGACGCGGCGGCCCGGCGGCTCGGGGTCCCGGCGACCCCCCTGGAGCGCACCGGCCGGGTGGAGCGGGAGGTGGTCGCCGCGGCCGAGGGCGCCGGTCTGCTCGTACTGGCCCGCGACGGCGACCGCAGCCGGCTCGGCCCGCACAGCCTGGGGCCGGCCGGACGCTTCGTCGTCGACCACGCCCCCTGCCCGGTTCTGCTCGTGTGGCCCGAACCGGCGCCGGACGTCACGACGCTCCCGCCCCCTCCGCACCCTCCGCACCACCCGCATCCCTGAGGGCGGGGTCCGGACTCCCGGTGGCGCCCTCCGCCCGGGCAGGCACTTGACGAAGTCGGGCATGCACGATTTGATCCTCTGCGTGCCGCGGTGCGACCCGGCACGCAGAGGTGCGCCCAGCCGGTAACGGACCAGGTTCAAGTCCGGCCAAAGTCGCCAGGACCGCTCGAAGCGTCCGAGGCGGGGACGTACTCGCGATTTGATGGAGCGGACATGCCCCCCGTCAAACGTGTTCTCCGCAGCGGAGTCCTGGGCACGGCCACGTCCCTGGCCGCTCTCCTGACCCTCGCGGGCTGCGGCGCGGGCCGGGACACGAGCGCCTCGCCGGGCCCGGCGGCAAGCCCCGTCCGGACCGCCACCGCCGTCGAACTCCCCCCGCTCCACGCGGGGTTCGACTACCAGATCGGCGGCGCCTACCCCCCGGCCGCCGACGTCCGCGTCGTCAGCCGCGACCGCTCCTCCGCCCCGGCCCGGGGCCTGTACAACATCTGCTACGTCAACGCCTTCCAGGCCCAGCCCGAGGAACGCGGGCAGTGGCCCGCCGACCTGCTGCTGCGGGACGCGGACGGCGAGGTCGTCGTCGACGAGGACTGGAACGAGGCGCTCCTCGACATCCGGACGCCGGACAAGCGGCGGAGGGTGGCCGAGCGGGTCGAGCGGTGGATCGACGACTGCGCCGACAAGGGGTTCGACGCCGTCGAGCCCGACAACTACGACAGCTACACCCGCTCCGAGAAGCTGCTGACCGCGGACGACGCCACCGCCTTCATCACCCTGCTCTCCCGGCACGCGCACGCCCGGCATCTGGCGATCGGCCAGAAGAACACCGCCGAGCTCGCGGGACTGCGGGCACGGACCGGGCTCGACTTCGCGGTGGCGGAGGAGTGCGGCGAGTACGACGAGTGCGGCACGTACGCGAAGGCCTTCCACGACCGGGTGGTGGTGATCGAGTACACCGACAGCGGTCTGCGCAAGGCCCGTTCGGCCTTCGGCGACCGGCTGAGCATCGTGCGCCGGGACGTGAACGTCTCGACGCCCGGCAGCGCGGACTACGTCCGCAGGACCCGCTGAGGGAGGCCCGGATGACACGCGCGATCGCGCGGCGCCGGCTGCTCCTGGGCACCGCGGCCGCCGGGGCACTGGCCGGCTGCGGCGCCCCCTCGGACGGCGTCGGCGCCGACGGCAGGGTGACCGTCGAGCTGTGGCACGGCCAGAGCGACACGGCCAGGAAGGCCCTGGAGGCCCTGGTGGCCGAGTTCAACCGCACGCATCCGCGCATCCGCGTGGACAGTTCGGGCGGCGGAGTGGTGGCCGACGCCATGCTCCAGAAGGTGACGGCCGCGCTCGCCGCCGGCTCGTACCCCGACATCGCCTACGTCTTCGGCTCGGACCTGGCGAGCGTCGCCCGCAGCCCCCGGGTCGTCGACCTCACGTCCGCGCTGCGCGGGGGCAGCCCGCCGTGGAACTCCTTCTGGGAGCCGGTACGGGACGCGGTCACCGTCAACGGCAGGGTGCGCGCCGCCCCGGCGGTGCTCGACTCGCTGGCCGTCGTCTACAACAAGAAGCTGTTCCGGCGGGCCGGGGTCCCCTTCCCGGAGGCGGGCTGGAGCTGGGACGAGTTCACCGACACCGCGCGCAGGCTCACCGACCCCGGACGCGGGACGTTCGGCACGGGCTGGCCGGGCACCGGCGACGAGGACACCGTCTGGCGGCTGTGGCCGATGATCTGGGACCTCGGCGGCGAGGTGATCGCCGCCGACGGCAAGCGGATCGGCTTCGCCGAGCAGGGCACCCGGGCCCTCGCCACCCTCGCCCGGCTGGCCCGCGACAAGAGCGTGTACGTCGACCCGAAGCCCGGCAGCGAGCAGATGTACCAGGTCTTCCTGGGCGGCCGGATGGCGATGGTGGCGACCGGCCCCTGGCAGCTTCCGGACGTCGTCACCGCCAAGGTCGACTACGGCGTCGTCCCGCTCCCGACGTACAGCGGCAGGCCGATGACCATATCCGGGCCGGACACCTGGACCGTGTTCGACAACGGCAGCGCCCGTTCCCGGGCGGCCGTCGAGTTCGTCCGCTGGATGAACCGGCCGGCCCAGGACGCGCGCTGGGACATCTCGGCGGGCAGTCTCCCGCTCGGCTCGGCCACCGCCCGCCGTCCGGAGTGGCGCGAGCACTCCGCGACGACCACCGGACTCGACGTGTTCACCGGCACGCTGGCCTCCGCCCGGGTCCGGCCCGTGCACGCGGCCTATCCGCAGATCTCGCAGGCCCTCGGCGAGGCGATCGTCTCGGTCCTGCTCGGCAAGGACTCCCCCGCCCACGCCGTCCGCCGGTGCGCCGGCACGGCCGACGCGGCCCTGCTCATCCCCCGGTGACCCCGGCTCGTCCCCGGTGACCCCGACTTCAGACGTTCCCAGCTGACGTCCAGCTGAAGGAGGCCGTCATGTCCACCCTTCCCCGCGCCCTCACCGTCGTACCGGGCCCCGCGGTGACGCCGGCCGCCGGGCGCCGCGCCGCCCGCCGCCGCGGCCGTCGTGAGAGCGCCACCGCCTGGGCCTTCATCAGCCCGGCGGTCGTCGTGATCCTCGGTCTGAGCATCGTGCCCGTCGTCTGGTCGCTGCTGCTCTCCTTCCGCGCCGACGACCTGGTCACCCCGGGACGCTGGGTCGGCCTCGACAACTACCGGGCACTGGCACAGGACCCCAACTTCCGTACCGCCGTGGGCAATACGCTGCTGTACAGCGCCCTGTACGTGCCGCTCAGCCTGGTCGGCGGGCTGGCGCTCGCCCTGGCGCTGAACCGCCGCATCCGGTTCATCGGCCTCTACCGCACGCTCGTCTTCGTCCCGTTCGTGGTCTCGGCGACCGCGCAGGGCGTGCTGTTCTCGTTCATCCTCGACCCCGAGTTCGGCGTCGCGAACTCCCTGCTGCACCAGGTCGGGCTCTCCCCGCAGGGCTTTCTCACCGACCCCGACCAGGCGATCTACCTGCTGGTGCTGATCTCGCTGTGGAGCGGCGTCGGCTTCTGCGTCGTCGTCTACCTGGCCGCGCTGCAGGACGTCCCGCCCGAACTCGTCGAGGCCGCGCGGATCGACGGGGCGGGCCGCGCGCGGGTGCTGCGCCGCATCGTCCTGCCGACCCTCACCCCGGTCACCGTGTTCCTGCTGCTGTGGCAGCTGATCACGGCGCTCCAGGTCTTCGACCTGATCTACGTGACGACCAAGGGCGGCCCCCTCGGCTCGACCGGCGTGGTCGTCTACTTCGTCTGGCAGCAGGCGTTCCAGATGTTCACGGCGGGCTACGGGGCCGCGGCGGCGTACGTCCTCGCGGTCGCCCTGCTGGTGGCGGGCGGGGCGCTGCGGCTCGTACGGCGCCGGCAGGAACGTACCGAAGGAGCGGTCCGATGAGTTCACCCGGAACCTCCCGCCGGCCGAGCGGCTGGCACCTGCTGCTGGCGCCGCTGACGCTGTGCTTCGCGCTGCCGCTGGTGTGGCTGGTGCTCAGCTCGGTGATGTCCGACGCGGAGATCAACCGGTTCCCGCCCGCGCTGTGGCCGAAGGGGATCGACCTGAGCGGCTACCGGTACGTGCTCGGGAACGCGATGTTCCCCCGCTGGTTCGCCAATTCGCTGGCCGTCGCGGTCGCGGCCGTCCTGTCGAACCTGCTCCTCGGCGCGCTCGGCGGGTACGCCTTCGCGCGCATGAGGTTCGCCGGATCGCGGGTCCTGCTCACCCTGATGCTCGCGACGATGGTGATCCCCTTCCAGCTCACGATGATCCCGACCTTCCTGGTGATGAAGGAGCTGGGTCTCATCGACACGCTCGGCGCGCTGATCGTGCCGTCGCTCGTCACCCCGTTCGCGGTCTTCCTGTTCCGGCAGTTCTTCCTCGGCCTGCCCCGGGAGATGGAGGAGGCGGCCTGGATCGACGGGTGTTCGCGGCTGCGGGTGCTGTTCTCGATCGTGCTGCCGCTGGCCCGGCCCGCGCTGGCCACGGTCGCGGTGCTGACGTTCCTGAGCACCTGGAACGACCTGTCCTGGCCGCTCATCGCGATCAACCACGACACCCGGTACACGCTGCAACTCGGTCTGACGACGTTCCAGGGACAGCACCACACGCGCTGGTCGGCGGTGATGGCGGGCAACGTGATCACCGTCCTGCCCGTGCTGGTCGCGTTCCTGCTCGCGCAGAAGACCTTCGTCCAGTCGCTCACCTCGAGCGGCCTGAAGGGCTAGGACACGATGACATCCTTCGACCTCCTGGTCGTCGGCGACGCCAATCCGGACGTCGTCGTCGGCCCGCTGCGCGGCCCGCTGGAGTTCGGGCAGCGCGAACAGCTCGTCGAGCACGCCGGACTGGTGCTCGGCGGCTCCGCGGCGATCATGGCGTGCGGGGCCGCGCGGCTCGGGCTGCGGGTCGCCTTCGCGGGCCGGGTGGGTGACGATCCCGCGGGCGCCTTCGTGCGCGAGGAGCTCGCCGCCCGCGGTGTCGACGTCGGCTCCCTGGTCACCGACCCGGTCCGGCCCACCCCGCTCACGACGGTCGTCATGGCCGGGGACGGGGACCGGGCCGTCCTCACGGCCCAGGGCTGCCTCACCGCCACCGGCCCCGAGGACGTGCCCCGGGACCTGGTACGGGCCTGTCGGCACGTGCACGCGGCCTCGTTCTTCCTGATGCCCCGTCTGGCGCGCGCCCTGGCCGCGGTGTTCGTCCTGGCGCGGCAGAACGGCGCGACGACCTCGCTCGACACCAATGACGACCCGGCCGGGCGCTGGGACCCCGGACTCCTCGACCCGGTCATGAGGTTCACCGACTTCCTGCTGCCCAACGCTGCCGAGGCGGCGGCGCTGTCCGGGCGGGACGACCTCGTCGGGGCCGCCGCCGTCCTGGCCGGGCGGGGGCCGACGATCGTGGTCAAGGACGGCCCGAACGGGGCCCTCGCCCACACCGGAATCCGGCTGACACGCGCCCCGGCCGTGGCCGTCGACCCCGTGGACACCGTCGGCGCGGGCGACAGCTTCGACGCCGGGTTCGTCGCCGCGACCCTGCGCGGCCTCGGCCTGCGCTCCGCGCTCACGGTGGCGGCGGCCTGCGGTTCGCTCTCGACCCGGGCCCACGGCGGTACGGCGGCCCAGGCCACCTGGGACGAGGCCCTCGCCGCGGCCCACGCCGGCCCCGGGCAGGACGCGGGCGTCCCGCCGGGCACGAACGCCCCGGACACCGCCGAGGACCCGGCCGCACCACGGACATCCCGCACCCGCGACACCAGGAGCCGTTCATGAACGACGTCACCGCCCCGAAGATCGCCTTCATCGGAGCCGGGAGCGTGGTGTTCACCCAGGGACTGCTGGCCGACCTGTTCACGTTCCCCGAACTCGTGCACGCGCGGATCGCGCTGCACGACATCGACCCGGAGCGGCTCGACACCGCCGAGGGCGCCGCCCGGTACATCGCCGGCGTACGCGGCGCCGAGCCCGTGATCACCGCGCATCCCGACCGGCGGGCGGCCCTGGAGGACGCCGACTTCGTCATCAACATCATCCAGGTCGGCATGGACGGGGCCACCCGCACCGACTTCGCCGTCCCCGCCCGCTACGGACTGCGCCAGACCATCGGCGACACCCTCGGCATCGGCGGGATCTTCCGCGCCCTGCGCACCTTCCCGGTGCTCCGCGCGCTCGCCTCCGACATGGCCGAACTCTGCCCGGACGCCCTGCTGTTGAACTACACCAACCCCATGGCGATGAACGTCCTCTATCTGAGCCGCATCGCCCCGGAGCTGCGGGTCACCGGCCTGTGCCACTCGGTGCACTGGACGATGCACGACCTCGCCCAGCTCGTCGGGGTCCCCTTCGAGGAGGTCACCCATGTGGCCGCCGGGGTCAACCACCAGGCGTGGGTGCTGCGTTTCGAGCGGGCGGGCCAGGACCTCTACCCCCTCCTGGACGAGGCCATCGCCAAGGATCCGGAGCTGCTGCGCCGGGTCCGCGTGGACATGTACCGCCGCCTGGGCCACTACCCCACCGAGACGAGCGAGCACTCCTCGGAGTACGTGCCGTGGTACCTCCACCACGACAGCGAGATCGAACGGCTGAGGCTCCCGGTGGGCGCCTATCTGGAGATCGTCGAGGAGAACGCCGAGAGCTACCGGCGCACCCGCGACGCCCTCGCCTCCGGGGTGCCGCTCCCCGTCGAGGGCACTCTGGAGTACGCCCCGCAGATCATCCACAGCACCCTGACCGGCACCCCCCGCACGGTCTACGGCAACGTGCCCAACCGCGGTCTGATCGACAACCTCCCGGCGGACTGCGTCGTGGAGGTCCCGTGCCTGACGGACGCGTCGGGGGTGCGGCCGACCCGGGTCGGCGCGCTGCCCCCGCAGTGCGCGGCGCTGAACAGCGCGTACGTCTCCGTCACCGACCTGGTGGTCCGCGCCGCCACCGATCACGAACCGCGGCACATCCGGCACGCCGCGATGGCCGACCCCGCGACGGCCGCCGCCCTCCCCGTCGAGCGCATCTGGGACCTGTGCGACGACCTCGTACGGGCCCACGGGGAGCTGCTCCAGCCCGAGCTGAGGGCGCTGCTCGGAAACTGAGGGTTCCGGCGGTTCTCCGGCGCGGGCGGCGGCACGCACCGCCCGCGCCGGCCCCTCCTCGCCCCCGCGCCCTGCCCGGCCCGTTCCAGGCTCTCCGACGGACGTCCGTTCATCGTCACCCCTGGCGGGTGAGGCCGCGGGCGGCCCGCTGCCGCACGCTCGGTGGTGAGTGGCTGCGGTCGCAGCCCGTGCAACGGAGGTCTCGCCATGGCAACCACCCAGCACCACACCCGCTCCAAGGCCACGATGACGGCCGCCGGCGGCCTGATGATCTTCGCCTCGGTGATGCTGTTCGTCTCCGGCGTCCTGGACATCCTGCGGGGCGTCATGGCCATCGCCGAGGACGACGTGTTCGTCACCACGCAGAACTACGTCTTCAAGTTCGACCTGACGAGCTGGGGCTGGATCCACCTGGCGCTCGGCGCACTCGCCGTGGTCGTGAGCCTCGGCCTGTTCACGGCGGCCACCTGGGCCCGGGTGATCGGCATCGGCATCGCCGCGCTGCTGATCATCGCCAACTTCCTCGACATCCCGTACTACCCCGTCTGGTCGCTGACGCTGATAGCCCTGTACGGATTCGTCATCTGGGCGCTCTGCGTGGCGAAGCCGGACCAGGACGGCGTCTAGTGCCGTGGCAGGCAATGTTTGCCCGTGAAGGAGCGGCGTCCGGTGCGTGCTCTCGGCGTGCCGGCCGGAAGTCCTCGTACTGGATGTACTTGGGCTTTCGGCCGGTGCGGCGAGAGTGCGTGCCGGGCGTCGCGACGGGGCGAACGAACGTTGCCTGTCGCGGCACTAGGACCTGTCCGGCCCCGGCCGGACGTCGACGGAGCCGGCCCGCGACGGCCGGCTCCCGGCGCGCCGGGCCCGCGGCTCACAGGAGGTGCAGATCGCGGGCCCTTCGTACGGCCTCGCCCCGGCGGGTGGCGGCGAGTTTGCGGTAGACGCTCTTGAGGTGGGTCTTGACCGTGTTGACCGACAGATGCAGGTCGGCGGCGATCTCGTCCCTCGACATCATCTGCGCCAGCCGCTCCAGCACCTCCTGCTCGCGCTCGCTGAGCGGTTCGAGCACCGGCATGATCACCGGTTCCTCGCCCGGCCGCGGAGCCGGCGCGGCGCCCCGGACCGCGACCATCCCGGGAAGCCACTCGTGCCCCTGGGCCAGCACGGGCCGGTGCCGCACGAAGGTCCGCAGCCAGGCCCCCACCTCGATGAACGGCCGCCGCAGGCGTTCCGGCCTGGCCGTCCGCAGGGCCCGCGCCACCAGCCGCCGGGCGGTGGCGTCGTCGCCCAGCGCGTCCGCGGTCTGCGCCCGCGCGAGCAGCACCCGGACGACGATGCCGGGACCCTCGTCCGGCTCGGTGGAGAGTCCGTCGAGCAGGGCGCGTGCCGCCTCCCGGTCACCGGCGGCGAGCCGGGCGCGGGCGGCGGCCGCCGTGGCCTCGGGCCCGGTCGCCCCTTCCTCCGCGAGGACCTCGACCGCGGCGAGCGGTTCGCCCAGGGCCAGGTACGCGCCGGACACGGCGAGCGCGACCCGCTCACCGACCCACGGCGAGGGCTCGGCCCCGTGCGGCGGGCTCCTCAGTTCCTGCAGGACGCGCAGCGCCTCCTTCGGATGTCCCTTGGCCAGCAGCAGGCGGGAGCGCAGCAGCACCAGGCCCGCCGTCGCCACGGGATCGTGCGCGGCCGCACTGGAGGCGGTCGCCTGGTCCAGCTGGGTCTGCGCCGCGGCCAGATCGTCACGGTCGACGGCGACCGCCGCCAGGACGAGCTGGGCGACCCCCGTCCGGGCGGGGGGCGGCAGGCCGGAGCGCTCCGCCGCGGCGACCGCCGCCTGCGCGTGCGACTCCGCGCGGCCCGGCCGGCCGCACAGGAGGTCGATCAGCGCCAGCCGGCCGAGGGACTCGTGCCGGGGGTGCGCGGTGGACGGCCCGTCGTCGACCCGCGCGGCGGCGGACAGCGAGGTCCGGGCCTCGTCGAACCGTCCCGCCCACAGCTGCGCCGATCCCAGGCCGGTGAGCATCAGGGCCGGCAGTTCCGGGTGCCGTTCCAGCCGCTCGGCCGGAAGGGACAGCCGCGCCGCCGTCATCTCCTCGGCCGCCGCCTGTGCCAGGTCCGCCGAGCCGGTCAGCCGGGCGGCGAACACCCGCAGCAGCGCGTGGCTCAGCCGCAGGGCCGCGGTGCCGGCTTCGTCGCCGGCCAGGTTCTCCCCGGCCCGGCGCAGATACTCCAGGCCCCGGTCGACGTCGTGGCGGACGAGCTCGCGGGCGGCGCGCACCAGACACGCGGCCGGTCCGGCCGCGTCCGGGGGCATGGCGGCGAAGAGTCCGTCGAGGCGCTCGGCGTCGAGTCCCGTCAGCAGCTCGCCGATGGCCAGCTCGTCGACGAACCGGTCCGCCGCGAGCTCCCACTCACCCGCCCCCGCCGCGTGCGGCAGGGCCTCCGCCAGCAGTCCCGCCGCGCTCAGCCAGCGGGCGGCCCGCCGGTGCAGCTCCGGCTCCAGGCCCGGCAGCCTGACCCGCAGGTGGACCCGCAGGATCTCCGCGAACAGGGGGTGCAGCCGGTACCACGAATGGCCGATGGCCTCGACGAAGGCGTTGGCGTGCTGGAGCCCCGCCAGGATGGGGTCCGCGTCGTCCCGGCCCGTCAGGGCGTTGGCCAGGTCGGGGTGGATCTGGTCGAGGATGCTCGAACGCAGGAGCAGGTCCTGTGTCTCCTGCGACTGCGCCTCCAGGACCTCGGCCAGCAGGAAGTCCGCGAGGGTGCTCCGACCGGCCTCGAAGTTCTTGATGAAGGTGTCGGGATCGTCGACGTGCTGGGCCGCGAGGATGCACAGGCGCAGTCCGGCCGCCCAGCCCCCGGTCCACTCCGTCAGCGACCGCGCGCCGTCGTCCGACAGCCGGATGTCGTGACGGCTCAGCAGGGCGGCCGTCTCACCGGGGACGAACGCCAGGTCGGCGCCCCGGACCTCGGCGACCATCCCGGCGGCGCGATAGCGGTGCAGCGGCAGCTGCGGTTCCGTACGGCTGACGACGACCAGGCGCAGTCCGCCGCCCGCGTGGCGCAGGACGAACTGGAGCTCGTCGGCGACCTCCGCGGAGGCTCCCACCCGGTCGAACTCGTCGAGGACGAGGATCACGGGTTCCGCGCGCTCGCTCAGCCAGGCGGCCAGCCGGGTCAGCAGGGAGTGGTCCACGTCGCCGGGGCTGGACGGGCTGCCGATGTCGTCCGGAACGGCCGCTCCGTGCCGCCGCAGGGACTCCAGGACGTACGTCCAGAAGATGCCGGGACCGGTGTCCTCGTGCTCCACGGTCAGCCAGGCCACGTCGTCCGGACGGTCCGTCGTGGAGATCCAGTGGGCGACCAGGAGCGTCTTCCCCGCGCCCGCGGGCCCGTTGACCAGGGTCAGGGGGCCCTGGACGCCCTCGTCGAGGCGCGCGACCAGCCGCGGCCTGCGGACGAAGGTCTCGGTCAGGTCCGGAACGGTGAACCGGACGGCGAGCAGGGGGTCGCCACCTGGGGTCAGCAGCCCTGCCATGGGGTCCTGCCTCCGCGTTCTCTCGGCAGCGGCGACGCGTCCGATCCGATGTGATCCGGGTCCACGGTTCCCTCCCCGGTGCAACCCCCGCACACTGATCGTCACCCGCTGTCCCGGATGTCGCAAGGCGGACTCCGGTCCCCCGCGACGGGTGAGGCGCGGGCCCGGCGCTTCCTGTGTCATGGGAGCGGAACCGTGCCGGACGCCCCGTCCGGCACGGCGACCTTGCGGGCCGAATCGACGAGGTGGTCACCGGTGAGACAGTGGCGCGCTCTGGCCGTGCTCGGGACGGCCCAGTTCCTGATGGTCCTGGACACCTCCGTCATGAACGTGTCCATCAGCCAGCTGGTGGAGGACTTCGACACCGAGGTGACCGCCATCCAGGCCGTCATCACGCTCTACGCGCTGGTCATGGCGGCGTTCATGGCCACCGGCGGGCGGCTCGGCGACATCCTCGGCCGCCGCCGGCTGTTCCTCGTCGGACTCGTCGTCTACGGCGTCGGGTCGGCCCTGACCGCGGTGGCGCCCACGCTGTGGATGCTCGCCCTCGGCTGGTCGGTGGTCGAGGGGCTCGGTGCCGCGCTGGTGCTGCCGGCCATGGCGGCCCTGGTCGCGGAGTCGTACACCGGACGGGACCGGGCCGTCGCCTACGGAGTCATCGGCGGGCTCGCGGGTGCGGGCATCGCGGTCGGACCGCTGCTGGGCGGCTGGGTGACGACGTACCTCACCTGGCGGCTGGTCTTCGCGGGCGAGGTCGTGGTCGTCGTCGCGATGCTCCTCTTCCGCCGGGCGATCCCCGAATCTCCCGAGTCCGGGACCCGTCCCCGGCTGGACGGCGTGGGCGCCTTCCTGTCGGCGGCCGGTCTGGGCCTGGGCGTGCTGGGCGTCCTCCAGAGCGGCACCTGGGGATGGGTGCAGCCCCAGAACCCTCCCTTCACGGTCCTCGGCTTCGCCCCGACCCTGTTCGTGGTCGCGGCCGGGGTGGTCGTGCTCGCCGCGTTCGCCAAGTGGGAGCGCCGCAGGGAGGCGCACGGCACCGACCCGCTGATCCACCTGTCGCTGCTGCACCGGCTGCCCCTGCGCTCGGGCCTGCTGACCCTGGTCAGCCAGAACCTCATCCTGCTGGGGCTGTTCTTCGCCATCCCGCTCTATCTCCAGGTGGTGCAGGGGTTCGACGCGTTCGAGACCGGACTGCGGCTGCTCCCGGTGTCCGTCACGATGCTGCTGGCCTCCGTGCTGGCGTCCAGGCTGGGGCGGGTGATGGGGCCGCGCCGTGTCGTCCGACTGGCCCTGCTGACGCTGCTCGGAGCCATCACCTGGCTGCTGGCGACCATCCAGCCGGTCATCGACGACGCCCAGTTCGCCGGGGCCATGGCCCTGCTGGGCGTCGGCATGGGGCTGCTCGCCTCACAGCTGGGCAACGTGGTGCAGTCCAGTGCCGGCGAGGAGGAGCGCAGCGAGGTCGGCGGGCTCCAGTTCACCGCCCAGAACCTGGGCTCCGCGCTCGGCACCGCGCTGATCGGGTCGATCCTCGTCGGCGCGCTGGCGCACGCCTTCACCACCCAGGTGGCGAAGAACCCGGACGTGTCGCAGGAGGCGCGGCAGCAGACGAGCATCGCGCTGGAGGCGGGCATCAGCTTCGTCCCCACCGACCAGGTGCGTTCGGCGGCCGAACGGGCCGGGCTGCCGCCGGCCGAGGTCGACGCCGTCACGGACTCCTACGCGACGGCGCAGCTGAACGGCCTGAAGGCGGCGATCCTCGCGGCCGGCGGCATCACGCTCGCCAGTCTGCTGGTCACGACCCACCTGCCGACCGGGCGGACGGGCCGCGGGAAGGACCCGGGGACGGGCACCCCGGGCGTCCCCCTCGAACAGGCGTGACCGCGTGGGACGGCTCCCCGGCCCCTCGGACCCCTCAGCCTCCCCGGCCCTCAGGTTCCTCGGCCCCAGGTTCACCTCTTGCGGGTGAGGGCGCGCGGGGCGGGGTGCCGGATGATCGTGGGGGAAGGGTGCCGTCCGCCCGCCCCAGGCCGCCCGCCGGGGGGAGCCCCGCATGCAGTACGAGATCCGTGTCGAGGGACATCTGTCGGAGACGCTTTCCGAGGCGTTCCCGGAGATGGACCACGTGCTGATCTCGGGCCAGACCATCCTGTTCGGCCCGGTCGTCGACGAGGCGCACCTGTACGGGCTGCTGGCCCGCTGCCGATCGCTCGGACTGCGGGTCGTGGAGATGCGCCAACTGCCCGGGTGACGGCGAGGATCCGGGGTCCGGCGAGGATCACCCGCCGGGGGTGAGCCGCCGGAACCCGGCGCACGGGACCGTGGATGCCGGGAATCCACCCACCGTCCCGCCGGCGGTCCCGACCGGTCCGCTCGACCGCGTGAGGAGGAACCATGACGGAATCGCATGGTTCGGCACCGCACACCGGCCCCGAACCCGGGCCCGGGGGCCGGGCCTACGCGCCACCGGGTGACCCCGCGGTGCTGCTGGACCGCGTCGGCGCCTCCTGGACCTGGCTCCTCGGCTCGGCCGTGGCGACGCTGATCCCCGGCATCCTGATCCTGGTCTGGCCGGACGAGACCCTGCACGTCCTCGCGGTCCTCCTCGGCCTCTACCTGCTGGTGATCGGCCTCTTCCGGTTCGTGTCGGTCTTCGGCCACCGGGAGCAGGGCAACCGGTTCGCGACGCTGCTGATCGCGGTGCTCTACGTACTGGCCGGTGTCCTGTGTCTGCGCAACCCGATGCAGACCATCGCCGCGCTCTCCCTGATCCTCGGCATCGTCTGGCTCGTGTCCGGCGTGCTGACCGCGTACACCGCCCTCGCCTCCAGGGACCTGCCGCACCGCGGCTTCGTCCTGTGCGGGGCGGCGATCGGTGTCATCGCGGGCATCGTCGTCCTGGCGCTGCCGACCGAGTCGGCCCGTGCCCTGACCCGGCTGCTCGGTCTGTGGATGGTGCTGATCGGCCTGGTCGAACTGGCCGTGGCCTTCGCCTGGCGGTCCGCCCTGCGCCGGGCGGTCGCCCTCACCCCGCGCGACCCGGCCTCCCCCTACTGAGGCGGGGCCGGGACGGAGGAGGCCGAGCACCGCCCGCTCTTCGCACACCGCCGCCCGCGATTCCTCCGTGCGGAGGACCGGGCATACTCGGGACTCCCCTGCCGGGCGCCGGCCGGATCGTCCGGCCGGCGCCTCGGCGCGAACCCGAATCCGTGGGCCGCCCGATGAGCAGGCTCGTACGGAGCGGACGTAACAAAGGGCATGTCGACATCCCTGGCCGGCAGGCACGACGAGCGCGTGCCGGTGAACGACGCGGTGACGCCGCCGCGCACACTCCTCGAACGGCTGCGGCGGCACGGACGGGCCGTGTTCGTCGTGGTCGTGGTCCTGCTGCTGGTCCAGATGGCCGTCGCCATGCTCAGCACGGCCGTGGAGCAGACCCCGACGATCGACGAGCCCGTGTACGTGGGCACCGCGACGGTCTACGTCCAGCAGCACGACCTGCGGTACAACCCCGAGCATCCGCCGCTGGGCAAGCTGATCGTCGCGACCGGGCTGCTGTTCGCGCACCCGCACCTCGACCCCGCCTTCGAGGGCGACCAGACGGAACTCGGACGGCACGTGCTGTACGAGTCCGGCAACGATCCCTGGCGGGTGATGCTGTGGGCGCGGTTGCCGGTGATCGTCCTGACGCTGCTGTTCGGTCTGGTCGTCCTCGCGTTCGCGCGTGAACTCGCGGGCCGTACCGGTGCATTGGTGGCCCTCGCGCTCTACGCGTTCTCGCCCGACGTGATCGCGCACGGCTCGCTGGCCACGTTCGACGTGCCGGCGTCGGGTTTCCTGCTGACGTCGGTGTGGCTGGTGTGGCGGGCCAGGAGACGGCCGTCGCTGTACCTGCCGCTCTCGGCGACGGCGCTCGGCGCGGCGGTGGCGACGAAGATGAGCATGCTGCCGGCCGTTCCGGTGGTGCTGTCCCTCGCGGTCGTGTCGGTCTGCCACGCGGGCGGCTTCGGCCGGGGCACGGCACCGGGGAGCGGCACCCGGGCGAGGGCCCGGCTGCTCGGGCTCGCCGCCGCGGCCGCCGCCGGAATGGCCGTCACGGCCGTCGCCGTGGTGTGGGCGACGTATCTGGCCGTCGATCCCCGGCTGCGCTGGACGGCGCCCGCGGACCTCCCGACCGTGCACGGACTGCGCGCGCTGCTCATCGACCACCTGCCCCTGCCCCGGCCCTACCGGGACGGGATGGGGATCCAGTTCGGCTTCGAGAACGCGACCTGGCAGGGCTTCCTCTTCGGCCGGCTCTACGAGGGATCGCTCTGGTACTACCTGCCGGCCGCGCTGCTGGTGAAGACCCCGCTCGGCATGGCGGCGCTGTGGGCGGCCGGTTCGTCCGCCCTCCTGTCCGTACGCCGGCTGCGCCCCGCGGTCCCGTACCTCCTCGTCCCGCCGGCACTGCTGCTGGCCTCGGCGATGACCGGCTCCCGCGATCTCGGCGTGCGCTACGCCCTGTTCGTGCCGGTGTTCCTCGCGGTCGTGGCGGGCTGCGCCGTCGTCGTCGTGCGCGGGCGCCGGCCCGCGGGGGCGGGGGCCGTGCGGCACCGGCCGGGGTGGGCGGGGGCCGTGACGGCGGCGCTGGTCCTGTACGTCGCCGTCAGTTCACTGCTCACGTACCCGTACTACCTGACCTACTCGAACGAGGCGTTCGGCGGCCCGGAGAAGACCTATCTGCGTCTGCACGACTCGAACGTCGACTGGGGCCAGGACCTCGGCCGCCTCGCCGACCGGCTGGAGGGGCGCTATCCGCACGAGAAGGTGTGGTTCGTCTACAAGGGCGCCGGCGTGCCGTCCGCCTACGGCATCCACGCGGCCGATCCGCTCACGGTGCCGGCGGACCGGGTGCACGGACTGCTCGTCGTGTCCGACACCTCGATCGACAAGGCCGACACCCGGCTGAAGGCCCTGCTCGCCACGAGCAGACGGATCGACGAGGTCGGCCACTCGATCACGCTCTTCCGGAGGCCTTGACCCGGTCCGGTACCGGCCCCTCGTCCGGCGGGCAGTCGCGCACCGTCGAGCCCTTGACGCCGGACGACGGGCACGCCGAGGTCGTGGAGGGGGTCAGGAGCGGACTCACGCCTCGGGTGTCAGCAGGTCCAGCACCCGTTCCCAGGGGAAATCCCCTCGGCCTCCGGCCTGTTGTTCCTCGCCGCCGTACGGGTCACCGAAGCGGACGCCCATTCCGCGGAGGCGCTCGACACTGGCGCGGTAGGCGGGGTGGGCCGCCAACGCCTCGTTCACGCAAGGCAGTGCGGCGATCGGGACGCCGAGTCCGTAGGCCTCGCACAGCGTTCCGAGGGCGAGGGTGTCGGATATCCCGGCCGCCCACTTGTTGACGGTGTTGAAGGTGGCCGGCGCGAGGGCCACCGCGTCCGGCGCGGGGAAGGGGCGCGGGTCGCCCGGGGCCCGCCAGGCGGAGCGGACCGGGCGGCCGGTCCGCTCCTCGACCGCCGCCGCGTCGATGAAGCCGAGGGCCTGGGGGGTCGCGACGACACCGACCTCCCAGCCCCGCTCCTGCGCCGCGGCGATCAGCGTGCCGACGCCCTCGGCGACGCCCGCCGCGCAGACGACGACGTAGAGGAAGGGCTTCTCGCCGGGGCCGCCCGGTCCGCCGGGTTCAGTGGGTTCGCTCACGTGCGAACCCTAGCTATCGGAGCGGGAAGCCCTGTCCACGGTCGGACTCCGGGCGCGGGCCGAGGATCCGGCGCTCCGTCTCCTCGATCCGCACGTCGTTGATGGAAGCCTCGCGCCTCGTCATCAGACCGTGCTCGTCGAACTCCCAGAGTTCGTTGCCGTACGAGCGCCACCACCGGCCGTCGGCGTCCCGTGACTCGTACTGGAAGCGGACCGCGATGCGGTTGCCGTCGAAGGCCCACAGGTCCTTGCGCAGGGCGTACTCGTGCTCCCGGGCCCACTTGCCGGTGAGGAACTCGACGATCTCCGCGCGGCCCCTGACGAAGGTGTCCCGGTTACGCCAGACCGAGTCCTCGGAATAGGCGAGCGAGACCTTGTGCGGGTCACGGGTGTTCCAGGCGTCCTCGGCGGCCTGGACCTTCTGGAGGGCGGTCTCGCGGGTGAAGGGGGGCAGGGGCGGACGGTCGGCCACGGTGACTCCTGGGTGCGAGCGGGAGCGATGGAGAACGCACGTTCTCCGCTTCTGGCCGCTAAAGTAGAGAACGATCGTTCTCAGGTCAAGGAGCCCGCCGCATGGACAGCACGACCGCCCGGAATCAGGCGGCACCCTCACGCACCCGGGAACAGGCCCTCGCGCTCGCCCGCGAGCAGGCCCTCGACGCCGCCGAGCGGCTGTTCTACGGCCGGGGCATCCAGGCCGTGGGGATGGACGACATCCGCGGCGACTCGGGGGTCTCCCTCAAGCGGCTCTACCAGCTCTTCCCGGCGAAGGAACACCTGGTGGACGCATACCTGGAGCGGCGCGACCTCCGCTGGCGGGCACGGCTGGCCGAGCACGTCGACAGGTGGCGGGAACCCGAGCGGAGGATCCTGGCCGTCTTCGACTGGCTGGGCCTGTGGTTCGCCGAGCCCGGCTTCCGCGGCTGCGCGTGGATCAACGCGTACGGCGAACTCGGCACCGGCTCGGAGCGGGTGGCCGCGCGGACCCGTGCGCACAAGGCGGCGTTCCGGACGTATCTGGCCGGGCTGGTGAGCGCGGCGGGGCGGCCCGCCGCGCTCGGCGACCAGCTGTTCCTCCTCGCCGAGGGCGCCATGGTCACGGCGGGCATCGACGGGAGCGCCGAACCCGCCGCCCAGGCGCGCTCCGCCGCCCGGCTCCTGCTGGAGGCGGGGAAGTAGAGCCTGGTCACAGGGTCACGTGGCACGCTCCGTGACCGTGATCGCGCCGACCGGGCAGGCCCGCGCCGCCACCCGCGGCATCGGGTCGTCGCCGCCCCGCGCGTGGTCCGGCAGCAGCGTGCCGTACCCGTCGTCGTCCTGGGTGAACACCCCCGGAGCGGCGAGGGCGCACTGACCCGCGCCGATGCAGACGTCCCTGTCGATCGTGATGCCGATGTCCATGATCGCGCGGTCCCTCACCAGGTCACGGGGAGTTCCAGCATCCCCTGGATCGTGTCTCCGGGCTTGAACGGCACGGTGTCGGCGGGGACCGCGAGCCGCAGGCCGGGGAACCGGTCGAAGAGCGAGCGCAGCGCGATCTCCATCTCGGCCCGCGCCAGGTTCTGGCCGAGACACTGGTGGATGCCGAAACCGAACGCCACGTGGTGCCGGGCCGGGCGCCGCCAGTCCAGGGCGTCGGGCTCGGGGAAGGCCCGTTCGTCACGGTTGATGACCGACGTGGAGAAGACGACGCCCTCGCCCTCGCGGATCGTCGTTCCGGCGATCTCGACGTCCTGGACCGCCACCCGCAGCAGCCCGTCCGCGATGGACAGGAACCGCAGCAGCTCCTCCACGGCGGCGGGCGTCAGAGCCGGTTCGGCCCGCAGTTCCGCGAGCCGTTCCGGATGCCGGAGCAGGGTGAACACGCCCAGCGAGATCATGTTCGCCGTCGTCTCGTGTCCGGCGACGAGCAGGATCGTCGCCAGCGAGATCAGTTCCTCGCGGTCCACCTCTCCCTCGCGCAGCCGGTCGCGGACGAGTTCGCCGAGGAGCCCGTCCCCGGGCTCCTTCTCCTCGCGGTCGATCAACGAGCCGAAGTAGGAGTCCAGTCGGTCGCGCGCGTCCTCGGTGTCGGCGGCGGCCGGACCCCGCAGCAGCCGACGGGACTGCTCCTCGAAGAAGTCGTGGTCACCGTACGGGACTCCGAGGAGCGCGCAGATCACCATGGAGGGCACGGGGAGCGCGAAGTCGTTCACCAGCTCGGCGGGCGGGCCCTTCCGGGCCATGCGGTCGAGCAGCCGGTCGACGGTCTCCTGGATGCCGGGGCGCAGCGCGGCGATCCGCTTGAGGGTGAAACTCGGTACCAGCATGCGGCGTTGGACGTGGTGCTCGGGGTCGTCGAGTCCCAGCAGCGCGATCCTGCGGTTGCGCGTCGCCGCGAACCGCTCGGTGATCGCCGGGAACGGGGGCAGCGTGCGGTCCGAGGACAGCCGCGGGTCGGCGAGGAGTTCACGGGCGACGTCGTGGCCGGTGACCACCCAGACGTCACGCCCGTCGAAGAGGGAGATCCGTGCGAGCGGGCGCTCCTCGCGCAGCGGTGCGTAGGCGGCGGGCGGGTGGTAGGGGCAGGTCCGGTCCTGCGGAAAGGCGACCGCGGGGACGGCCGGAGAGGCGGCCGGAGCGACGGACGGCGGAACGACCGGAAGGGCGGCCGACGGCGGCCCGGATTCCGCGGGCCCGGAGACCGGAGGCCGGTCTGTCGGAGGCCGGTCTGCCGGAGGCCGGCCCGTCGGAGGCCGGTCTGTCGGGGGTCGGTCTGTCGGGGGTCGGGTCAGGGGGGTTTCTGTCATGAGTGACCTCGCAAGCGACGGTTCCCTCTTTCCGATCATCATTAGATGCCCCGGGCATCTATACGGCCACGTGAAGTTCGGCCAGATGAGCCGCCCGCACGATCTGGCCGAAGGGCGGCGGGCGCGGTTCCGTTTCCCACGGGCTTCTGGCCCCCGCCGGCGCCCCGCCCGCCCGCTCCTGGCTCGAAGTCCCCGGGACGCCCCTTCCGAAAAAGGGTTGCGCGGGCGCTCCCGGCGGCCCGAACATCTGCCCATGTCCACGAACGAAGCCTTCCTGCCGCCGACCTCCGCCACCGTCCGTCCGGTGCGGGTCCAGCAGCAGCCCGGCCGACCCCGGAGGCCCGAGCTTCCCCGGTCGTGACGGCCGCGCTCGTCGCGGGGCTTCTCGCGGGCTACGGCATCGCCATGCCCGTCGGAGCGGTCGCGACCTACCTCGTCTCCCTCACCGCCCGTACGTCCCTGCGGATCGGCGCCTCGGCCGCGCTGGGTGTCGCGACGGCCGACGGACTGTACGCCCTGGCCGCCGCCCTCGGCGGTACGGTGCTCGCCGCCGCGCTCCAGCCGGTGATGCTCCCGCTGAGCCGGCTCTCCGCGCTGGTCCTGGCCGCACTGGCCGTTCGCGGTGCGATCGGGGCCGTCCGCCAGTACCGCGAGCGCCTGCTCACCGAACGGACCGGGCAGGACCCGCCCCACCCCGGCCGTGCCTACCTCGCGCTGCTGGGGATCACCCTCCTCAACCCCACCACCGTCGTCTACTTCGCCGCGCTGGTGCTCGGCAGCAGGACGGCCGAGGCGGTCCGCCCGCTGGAGCAGGGGGTGTTCGTCCTCGCCGCGTTCGCCGCGTCCGCGAGCTGGCAGCTCCTGATCGCCGGGGGCGGCGCCCTGCTCGGCCGGACCCTGACGGGGCACCGGGGGCGGCTGGTGACGGGGCTCGTGTCGAGCGCCGTGATCATGCTGCTGGCCGTACGCGTCCTGGTGTCCTCGTCATGAGGACCGGGGCGCGGGCCCGGGACGGACCCCGTACACCCCACCGGGGGATCGGCCCGACGCGGGGGGCCGCGCGGGCCGCGATACGGAAGATTCACGTCCGTGCTGGTGTTGAATCGTCCCGAGACACGACCAGTCCGATACGACGACGGGACGGAAGTCATGCCACTCGAGGGCGAGTACGAGCCGAGCCCCACCCAGTGGGTCCGGGACCAGGTGGAGTTGTACGAGAGTTCCGGTGGAACCGAGGGAACGACCCTGATGGACACCGGTCTGCCCGTCATCATCCTCACGACACGCGGCGCGAAGAGTGGCAAGATCCGCAAGACCCCGCTCATGCGCGTCGAGCACGGCGGACGGTACGCCGTGGTCGCCTCGCTCGGCGGTGCTCCCCGACACCCGGTCTGGTACCACAACGTCACCTCGGACCCCCACGTCGAGCTCCAGGACGGGCCCGAGCGCAAGGAGTTCACGGCCCGGGAGATCACCGGCGCGGAGAAGGCCGAGTGGTGGGAGCGCGCGGTCGCCGCGTACCCCCCGTACGCCGACTACCAGGAGAAGACCGACCGGGTGATCCCCGTCTTCGTGCTGGAGCCGGCCGGCTGATCCCGGCGCACCACGGGGAACGGCACGCCGGGACTCCCGGATTCCCACCGGACCGGCGTGCATGAACCGAAGGACGCCGGGCACCCGTACCTCAGGCCCCGCCGCGCTCCCCCGTCGCGGCGGGGCTTCCCGCTGTGGCGGGGCCCGCCGCGACGGCCGGGTCACCCGTCGCGGTGCGCGGCGGCTCGCGCCGCTCCGGCGTCGGTCACGTCGAGGAAGATCTGGTCGGCCCCGGGGAAGGCGTGGGCGACCGAGCGCTTGATACGGACGGCGACCTCCTCGACCTCCTCGCTGTCGAGCCCGGGGACCAGGTCGATCCGGGCGGCCACCAGGGTCGAGTCGAGGCCGAGCTCCATGGTCAGCAGCGCCTCGACGCTGTCGATCTCGGGCTGCGCCTTCAGCAGTTCGCGGATCCGGCCGCACTGCTCCTCGTCGACCGCCCGTCCGATGAGCTGTTCACGGGCGTCGCTGCCGAGCCAGAAGGCGATGCACACGAGCAGCAGTCCGATGGCGAAGGAGGCGCAGGCCTCCCACACGACCTGGCCCGTGACCATGTGGAGCACCATGCCGACGATCGCGAGGCTCACGCCCAGTACCGCGGTGCCGTCCTCGGCCACGACCGTCCGCAGGGCCGGGTCGCGCAGGCCGTCGCCCGCCTTGCCCCGCACCTGGAAGACGGCCCGCAGCAGCGAGGCGCCCTCCGCGAGCAGGGCCACGACGAGCACCGCGAGCCCGGTCATGTAGCCGCCGAAGGATTCCTCGGCGCCGTTGCGGAGCGCCTCGAAGCCCTGGAAGAAGGAGAAGCAGCCGCCCATGACGAAGATGCCGACGGCCGCGAGGAGCGACCAGAAGAACCGTTCCTTGCCGTAGCCGAACGGATGCCGCCGGTCGGCGGGGCGGCGGCTGCGGCGCAGCGCCGCCAGCAGGAACACCTCGTTCATGCTGTCCGCCACGGAGTGCGCGGCCTCCGAGAGGAGCGCGGGAGACCCGGAGATCAGGCCGCCCACCGCCTTGGCCACGGCGATCAGCAGATTGGCGCCCAGCGCCACGATCACGGTGACCTTGGTCCTGCTGTCGGCGCCGTCCTCCTTCCGTCCCCGCCGCCCCGACGGGGCGCGACCCGTCCCTTCCACCGGTCCTGTCGTCTCTTCGCCGCTCACACCGGCCGGTTTCCCCCGGCCCCCCGCCTCACACCGGGCGGGCCGGGAGAATCGGCCGGGGAAACAGGGCCGGGTACGAAGGCCGCGTACAGGGCACTCGTACCCGGTGGCAGGAGGCCGGCACACGTGGCGGCCTCGGGAGCGGAGAAGGAGCCTCGGTGTCCAAGAAGCAGAAGAAGCGCAAACTGTCCCTGACCTACAAGCCGGTCGGCTTCGTGCTGAGCTGGGCCGGAGGCGCTCTCGCCGGTCTCGCCTTCCAGAAGACCTGGATGGCGATACGTCACGAGGAGAACGCCCCCGACGCCCTGGACCGGGACCGCGGCTGGGGCGAGGTGCTGTTCGCCGCCGCCCTCCAGGGCGCGATCTTCGCCGTCGTGCGCAGCGCGGTGGACCGCTCGGGCGCGAAGGCCATCGAACGGTCCACGGGCGTGTGGCCCTCCCCCGACGCGTCCGGCCGCGACTGAGCGGCACGTGCGTGCGCGGGAGGGACCGGCCGGTCAGCCCTGCTTCGGGGCTGTCGACCGCGCGGCGCGCAGGGTGAAGGAGTGTCCGGCCGGGTCGGCGTAGCCGCGTTCCTCGTGCGGGCCCGGCTCGCCCTTCGTCTCGAGCGGGCGCCCGCCCAGGCCGATCACCTTGAGTTCCGCCTCGTCGAGGTCGTCGACGTGGAAGTCGAGGTGGACCTGGAAGGCGTTCTCGGGACGTGGCCAGCTGGGCGGCGTGATGTTCACGTCCCGCCGGAAGGCCATCCGCATTCCGTCGGCGCCCTTGATCTCGACGCGGTTGCTGCCGGCGTCGGTCTGCCGCGCGTCGAGCAGTTCCGTGTAGAAGGCGGCGAGCTTCTCGGGCTCGGCGCAGTCGAGCACCACGACGGCTGCCGTGACCAGTGCCATTTTTCCTCCCTGAGGGGGTTCCGGGACGACGGGGCGGCGTCCGGCCGCCAAGCCCCGTCGTCCCGGGTTGCCCCGTCCGGGGATTTCAGTCGGCCACCGGCCGCGTGCCGTCCCGCACGGGGCCGGTTCCGGCCGCGCGCCCGCCCCCGGTGATCTCCGCGAGCCGGGCCGCCGCCGCGCCCAGCAGCATGTCGAGCGCCGTCGGATAGGCGCTGCGCCGCATGTCGTGCACGAGGTGGCGGGCCGTCGCCGCGATGTTCGGGTGGCTGTCGGCGGGCAGCCGGGCGTACGTCGCCCGCCACACGCCGGCCTCTGCTTCACGGGCGGCGGGGGGCAGGGCGGTGCTCGCCGCGTCCAGGGCCGCGAAGGCGAGGGCCTGGTCGACGAAGGCGTGGTAGATCCGTACGGCCTCGGCGTCGGGGAATCCCGCGCCGCGGAGCACGCCGAGGATCGTCTCCACCGCCTGGATCTCGTGGGCCCGGCCGGTCACCCGGTAGGAGCTGAGCACGGCGGCCTGCGGATGGGCGAGGGACCCGGAGTGCACGCGCAGGCCGAGGTCCCGGAGGTCGGCGCGCCAGTCCCCCGTGGGGCGCCAGTCGCGCAGGGTCCGGCCGATCAGCTCGTCGGCGACGGCGAGCAGCAGATCGTCGGTGTCGCGGAAGTACCGGTACAGGGCGCTGGGGTCGGCGCCGAGGGCGAGGCCGAGGCGGCGGACGGTGAGGGCGTCGGCGCCGTGCTCCTCGATCAGGCGCAGCGCGGTCTCGACGATCAGTTCCCCGGAGAGGACGACGCCGGTCTTGGTGGGGCGTCGGCGCCGCCGGGCGGCGGGCGGGACGACGCGGTCGTTCGTGGACGTCATGGTGGCTCCCTCCGGGGCGGTCCCCCTCCGGTGCGGGCACCTTATGTCAACGGCGTTGACCTGTTAAGGCCCCCGGCAGTTTCATTTCCGGTCATCGGGCCGGAACCAGGCCCCGGGTGCGATCGGAGCAGGCCATGACGCAGAAGTCGTACGGTGTGGATCCCCCGTCCTTGCGCAGGACGCTCGGTGTTCTGGACGGCGTCGCCATCGCCGCCTCCAGCACGGCGGCGACGACCAGCATCGGGATCGGCCTCGGGGTGACGGCGGGGGTGGTCGGGCTGCACCTGCCCGCGATCATGCTGCTGGCCTTCGTGCCGGTCCTCGGGATCGCGGGCGCGTTCTCCCGGCTGAACAAGGTCGAGCCGAACGCGGGCAACGGCTACGTGTGGGTGGGCCGTTCGCTCAGTCCCTGGCTCGGTTTCCTGGTCGGCTGGGTGAGCATCGTGGCCACGGTGGCCTTCCTCGCGTACACCACGGCGGTGACCGGTTCGGCGATGATCCAGCTCGCCGGGCAGGCGGGCCTGCACGAGGTGGCGGGGCTGGCGCTGGATCCGGGTTCGACCGCCCAGACCACGGCCGTGGGCGTGCTGGTCCTCGTCGCCGTCACCCTCACGGCGGTGACCGGCGTCAGGACGGCCGCGCGGCTCCAGACCGGGCTGCTGGTCTTCGAGTACGTCGTCCTGCTGGGCTTTTGCGGGTACGGCATCGTGAGCGGTCCGCACCCCTTCAGCCTGAGCTGGTTCGACCCCTTCCAGATCCCGTCGGCGACCGCGCTGGCGCAGGGGCTGCTGCTGTCGGTCTTCTGTTACTGGGGCTTCGAGGCGGCGTTCACCGTGAACGAGGAGGTGCGCGATCCGCGGGACGCCTCGCGGGCCGGGACCATCACGCTGGTGACGATGCTGGGGCTGTTCCTGCTCGGTTCGGTGGCCTTCCAGCGGGTGCTGTCGCAGGACGAGCTGGCCGGGCACGGCGCCGAGGGGCTGGCCTTCCTCGGGAACCGGCTCGCCGACCAGCCGCTGGCCGCGCTGCCCCTGGTGGCGCTGATGTTCTCGGCGGTCGCCTCGCTGCAGGCCGGGGTGATCCCGACGGCGCGCGGGATGTTCGCGATGAGCCGGGACCGTACGCTCGGACCCGTGTGGTCGAGGGTCAGCGCCCGGTACGGGACTCCGGCGGCCGGCACGCTGCTCATCGGCGCGATGGCGGTGGCCGTGGCGGCGCTCTCGCCGGTGATCCCCCGGCTCGCCGACATGATCATGGCGACGGTCAACGCCGTCGGGATCGTCGTGGCCCTGTCGTACGCGCTCACCGCCCTCGCGGCGGCGGCCCGGTTCCGCGGACTGCTGCGCGAGAACCGGTGGGACGGGATACGCGCGGTCGTCCTGCCCGCCCTGAGCGCCGTGGCGCTGCTCGGCCTCGGCGGCTATCTCGCCTGGTCCTTCTACGACTCGGCCGACCATCTCGAGGTCAGCGCGGACAACGGCTGGTTCCTGCTGCTCACGCCGACCGTCATGATCGCCTCGGGCTTCGTGGCCGGAGCGTGGGCCAAGTGGGGCCGCAGGTCCGCGTACTTCACCACCGGACGGGGCACCGACGCCGACGCGCCCGAACTCCTGGCCATCACCGACTGAGCGCCTCCGGCGCCCGGACAAGGAAACGGAACCATGCACGCTGACCTTCTCCTCACCGGCGGCCCGGTGTTCACCCCCGAGGGCCGCGCCGCGACCGCGGTGGCCGTCACCGGCGACCGGATCACCGCCGTCGGCGGCGCCGAGGTCCATGAACTGGCCGGCCCCCGCACCGAGGTCGTCGACCTGGCCGGACGGCTGCTGCTGCCCGGGTTCCAGGACGCGCACGTCCACCCGCTGCCCGCGGGCCTGGAACTCTCCCAGTGCGATCTCACCGGCGCGCGGACCGCCGAGGAGACCCTCGCCGCCGTCCGCGCGTACGCCGAGGCCCACCCCGAGCGGGAGTGGATCACCGGCGGCGGCTGGTCCATGGAGGCCTTCGCGGGCGGTACGCCGACCAAGGAGCTCCTGGACGCGGTCGTACCGGACCGGCCGGTGTACCTGCCCAACCGGGACCACCACGGCGCCTGGGCCAACAGCCGGGCCCTCGAACTCGCCGGTGTCACCAGGGACACGCCCGATCCCGCCGACGGGCGCTTCGAGCGGGACGCGTCGGGCGAGCCCACCGGCATGCTGCAGGAAGGGGCCATGCAGGCGGTCGGCCGGCTCACTCCCCCGGCCACCGCCGCGGACCGGCTCGCCGCGCTGTTGCGCGCCCAGCGCCATCTGCACGCGCTGGGCATCACCGCCTGGCAGGACGCGATCGTCGGCACCTTCGCGAGCATGGAGGATCCCTCCGAGGCGTACACGACGGCGGCCCGGGACGGTTCGCTGACCGCGCGGGTGGTCGGCGCCCTGTGGTGGGACCGGGCGCGCGGTGCCGAGCAGATCCCCGAACTCGTCGAGCGGCGGGCCGCATTGGAGCACGGCAGGTTCCGGGCGACCAGCGTCAAGCTGATGCTGGACGGGGTCGCGGAGAACGGCACCGCCGCACTGCTCGACCCCTACCTCGACAAGTGCGGCTGCGCCACGTCGAACCGGGGCAAGAGCTTCATCGATCCGGACCGTCTGCCCGCGTACGTGGCCGAGTTGGACGCGCTCGGGTTCCAGTGCCACTTCCACGCACTGGGCGACGGCGCCGTACGCCACGCCCTGGACGCCGTGGAGGCGGCGCGGAAGGCGAACGGGCCGAGCGACACCCGTCCGCATCTGGCGCACCTCCAGGTCGTGCACCCCGACGACGTCCCCCGCTTCGCGGCGCTCGGCGCCACGGCGAACATCCAGCCGCTGTGGGCCGCCCACGAACCGCAGATGGACGAGCTGACCATCCCGTTCCTCGGACCCGAACGCTCGGCCCGGCAGTACCCGTTCGGGTCACTGCTGCGCTCCGGCGCACGGCTGGCGGCCGGCAGCGACTGGCCGGTCAGCAGCCCGGACCCGATCCAGGGCATCCACGTCGCGGTCAACCGGGTGAGCCCGGACGAGCGGGGGCCGGTGTTCCTGCCGGCCGAACGCGTCGGCCTGACCGCCGCGTTGACGGCGTACACCGCGGGATCGGCGTACGTGAACCACCTCGACGACACCGGGACCGTACGGGTGGGCGCCCTCGCGGATCTCGTCGTGCTGGACCGTGACCCGTTCGCGGGACCGCCGGAGGCGATCAAGGAGACCCGGGTCGCGCTCACCTACGTCGGAGGGGAGCGCGTGTACGCGGCGCCGGACGCCTGACCGGACCGGCCCCGGGACTTCATGGACACTCGTCCAGCTATAGTGGACACCTGTCCATGAAATCGATGGGCACCTGTCCATGAAGTCCCGAGGCGTATCGGAGTCCACCGACGATGGAGACGGCCGCGAACGTGCTGGTGGGCCTGGTGGCCGCGCTGCACGCGTACATCCTGGTGCTGGAGATGTTCCTGTGGGAGAGGAAGCCGGGGCGGGGGCTCCACGGGTTCGACGCGCCGATGGCCCGGGCGACCGCGCCGCTCGCCGCGAACCAGGGGCTCTACAACGGGTTCCTGGCCGCGGGCCTGGTGTGGGGGCTGATCGCGGCGGACCCGACCGGCCATGACGCGCAGGTCTTCTTCCTGTGCTGCGTCGTGGTCGCGGGTGTGTACGGATCGGTCACCGCGAACCGCCGCATCCTCTTCGCGCAGGCGCTGCCGGGAGCGCTCGCCCTGGCCGCCGTCCTGCTCGCCGGATGACCCCCGACGACCCGCGCGCCGCCCGGACCCGCGCGAAGCTGCGGCAGGCCCTGCTGGAGGAGTGCGCCGAACACCCGCTGGAGGAGACCGGCGTCGCCGCGCTGGTGCGGCGGGCCGGGGTCGGCCGGGCCACCTTCTACGTGCACTACGCCGATCTGGAGGCGCTGGCGGTCGACGCGTGCGCCGATGTCGTACGGGAGGCCGTGGAGGCGCTGCACGCCTGGCGAGGACGGCCCGATCCGGTGTCCGCTCCCCCCGCGCTGCGTGCCTTCTTCACCGGACTCGCCCCGCACGCCGGTCTCTACCGGAGCCTGCTGAGTCCGGGCGGCGGCGGCCCGCTGGGGCTCGTGCTCCACCGCGACCTGCGGGCCCGCAGCCTGGCCGAACGCACCCTCGCCGGTGCGCCGGACGCCCCCCTCGTCGCCTCCGCGGTGGCCGCCACCTTCGCGGGCGTCCTCGGCGACTGGCTGCACGGTCTGCTGGAGGGCACCCCGGACACCGTCGCGGACGAGGTCTGGCAGCTCCTCGTCGCCCTGCACATGAGCCGGTGACACGTCGGGCCCCGCCGGCACCTCACTTGCAGCCGATGCGGCCCGGCTTCGCCGCCGGCCAGGCCTCCACCCCGTCGGAGGTCTTCACGTACGCCGTCCTCCTGTCCGGCGTCAGCCACAGCCGCCGGTCGCCGTAGCGGTAGCCGGTGTCCCGCGCGTCCGTCGGCATGCGGACGTCGCCGTCGTACGCGGCGGTGAGCACGTCGAGCGAGAAGATCCCGCGCGGATCGCGCACGTACTGCCGGCCGTGTTCGCCCAGATCGAGGAAGTGCGCGCTCTGCCAGTCGCAGTGCTCGAAACCGGCCGTGCTGGACACCTCGGTGGTCGGCACCCGGTGGCCGTACCGGTCCGTCCAGATCTCGTACCCGTGCGCCTTCGTCCAGCTCGCCGGGAACTCGGACGGGTCGCAGGACGCGCTGGTCTCCGGCCCCCAGCCCGGGCGCCGCGGCTGGTCCCTGGCGACGACCACGGCGACCTTGGTGCGGCCGCCGACGTCGTACGAGAAGAGGACACGGTCCCCCTGGGTGCGCTCCACCCGGTAGCCCTGTTCCGGCAGTTCGGGCTGGTAGATGTCGAAGTACGCCTCCAGCCCCTCCTCGGGCGTCGAACCGCCGTCACCCTTGCTCCACGAGTCGCCCGCGTCGCCCGCGCGGATCGCGCCGTCGCACTCCAGCGCACGGCCCGCCGCGCCCGAACTCTCCCGCGCGTCCCCGTCGTCCCCCGTCCCGTACGGAAGGTCCAGCGGTCCGGCGTACGGGGTGGCGGGCACGGTGCCGGTCACCACCAGGGCGTCGTGCCCGCCCCCGCCGCACCCCACCGCCGCGAGCCCCACCAGCACCACCGCGGCCACGATCCCCTTGCGCATGCCCACCCCTGCCCCTCCGGCTTCCGCCCGGCTTCCGTTCGCCCTCCTGTGACGCGCGGGCGGGGGAGATCGTTCGGTGGTCAGCGCGCGGCCTGGAACGTACGCCGGTACGCCTGCGGCGAGACGCCGATCGTCGCGTGCAGGTGCTGGCGCAGCGAGGCACCCGTCGCGAAGCCGACCTCGCCCGCGATCCTGTCCACCGGCAGGTCGCTGGCCTCCAGCAGGTGGCGGGCCCGGGAGACCCGCTGCTGGATGAGCCAGCGGCCGGGACTGAGGCCCACCTCGTCGTTGAAGCGGCGGGCGAAGGTGCGCAGGCTCATTCCCGCGTGGGCGGCGAGATCGTTCAGGGTCAGCGGGTCCCCCAGACGCGCCAGCGCCCAGTCGCGGGTGGCGGCGGTGCTCGCCGTCGAGGGTTCCGGGACGGGCTGCTCGATGAACTGGGCCTGGCCGCCCTCGCGCAGCGGCGGGACCACACAGCGCCGGGCCACCTTGTTGGCCAGTTCGCTGCCGTGGTCGCGGCGGATGAGGTGCAGGCAGATGTCGATGCCGGACGCGGCTCCGGCCGAGGTGAGGACGTCTCCGTCGTCGACGAACAGGACGTCCGGGTCCAGGTCGACCCGCGGGAACATGCGCCGGAACTCGTCGGTCACGCACCAGTGCGTGGTCGCCCGCCGTCCGTCCAGCAGACCCGCGGCGGCCAGCACGAACGCGCCCGTGCAGATGGAGACGACACGGGTGCCGGGGCGGATGAGCGCGAGGACGGCGGCCGTCTCGTCGGTGAGGGAGGCGGCGATGCGGGACGGGGTGACGGCCGCGATCACCACCGTGTCCGCCGTGCGCAGGACCTCGGGACCGTGGTCGACGGTGACGGAGAAGTCGGCGGCGGTGGCGACCGGCCCTCCGTCGACGGTGCAGGTCACCACCTCGTAGTGGCCGTCCGCCGCGCCGAGGATCCGGCTGGGCATGCCCAGCTCGAAGGGGTAGACGCCGTCGAGTGCCAGGACCGCGACTCGTTCCGCCCGCTCCTGCTTCTGCCTCTGTTCCTGCCTCTGCTCCATGGCACGATCTTATCGGATATTGGCAATTCTGCCATTTCCCGTTGGGATTCTCCCCGGCAGGCTGGTCACCATGAGCACTGTGAACACGATGCGAGCCATCAACCAGACCGTCCTCGGCGGCCCCGAGGTCCTCGAGGAAGTCACCCTGGAGCGGCCCTCGCCGCGGCCGAACGAGATCCTGGTCCGGGTACGGGCCGCGGGCGTCAACCCGACCGACTGGAAGCACCGCGCGACCGGCGGGTTCCTCGGCAAGCCGCCCTTCGTCCTCGGCTGGGACGTCTCCGGCGTGGTCGAGGCGACCGGGATCGGCGTCGCCGCCTTCCGGCCCGGGGACGAGGTCTTCGGCATGCTGCCCTACCCCTACGGCCACGGCTCGCACGCCGAGTACGTGACCGGTCCGGCCCGCGCCTTCACCCACAAGCCGTCGGTGATCGACCACACGCAGGCCGCGGCCCTCCCGCTGGTCTCCCTGACCGCCTGGCAGGCACTGACCGAGCGGGCCGACGTGCGGCCGGGGCAGCGGGTACTGATCCACGCGGCGGCCGGCGGGGTCGGCCATGTGGCCGTGCAGATCGCGAAGTCCCTCGGCGCGCACGTGATCGGCACCGCGAGCGCGGGCAAGCACGACTTCCTGCGGTCCATCGGCGTGGACGAGCCGGTCGACTACACCTCCGTCGACTTCGCCGAGGCCGTGCGTGACGTCGATGTCGTCCTGGACACGATCGGCGGCGAGACGGGACTGCGCTCACTGCGCGTGCTGCGCCCGGGCGGCGTGGTCGTCTCGATCCTGCCGGTCGGGCCCGACGAGTTCTACGAGGAGGCCGAGCGGCTCGGGGTCCGGGCAGTGCGGATGCTCGTCGACGCCGACCAGGCGGGCATGAGGGCGGTCGCCGGTCTCGTCGAGAAGGGCGCGTTGCGCGCCACGGTCGCCGAGACCTTCCCGCTGGCCGACGCCGCCAAGGCGCACGCCCTGGGCGACACGGGCCGGACCACGGGGAAGCTCGTGCTGGTGGTCGACTGACGACGGAAAGAGGGCCCGGCCGCGCACAATTGGCCAACTCGCCACACACAGCGAAGACATATGTCAATCGAACATGCTGGAATTCACCTCAACGAGGGTAACTTGCAGAGCAGAAAACGGTTTTGCATCGAACCGGCGTCCGGGTCGTGTCCAGTGATCGCTTGACGTGTCGTCGCCCCGGCCTCCGGTGAGCCTGCCATCCCGCCGTCAAGAGCGGGCCGACAGCCGGCTGGAGGTGATGTCCGCGTGGCGAGCGACTTCGCGCCGTGCACCAGGCATCTGCGGATCCGCCACGACCACGGTCATGTGGTGCTGGAGCTGCACGGGGAGATCGACCTGCTCACCGCGACGGAGATCGGCCCGCTCCTGGACGCGGTGACCTCGGGCCCCGCGCCGCAGGTCGTGATCGACCTGCGGCGCGTCGAGTTCTTCGACTGCTCGGGCCTGCGGCTGCTGTACCGCGCCAGGCGCCGCGTCCTCGACCGGGGCGGCCGGCTGCACCTGGTCTGCGTCCACCCGCTGACGCTCCGCATGTTCCGGCTGACCGGGCTCTCACGGATCCTGCCTCCCTCGGCCTCGCCGGAGGAGGCGCTGAGCCGCCCGGGGGCCGCACAGGACCTGTCCTGAGCGGCCCCCGGGGCCCGCGCTCTACTCCCGGATCCTCGTCACCTGTCCGGCACCGACCGTCCGGCCGCCCTCACGGATGGCGAACTTCAGCCCTTCCTCCATCGCGATCGGCTGGATCAGCTGCACCTCCATGGTGGTGTTGTCACCCGGCATGACCATCTCCGTCCCCCGGGGCAGGGTCACGACTCCGGTCACGTCCGTCGTGCGGAAGTAGAACTGCGGGCGGTAGTTGTCGAAGAAGGGCGTGTGCCGGCCGCCCTCGTCCTTGGAGAGGATGTAGGCGCGCGCCTCGAACCGGGTGTGCGGGGTCACCGACCCCGGCTTGATGACGACCTGCCCCCGCTCGACGTCCTCGCGCTTCACCCCGCGCAGCAGCAGCCCGACGTTCTCGCCCGCCCGGCCCTCGTCGAGGAGCTTGCGGAACATCTCGACGCCGGTGACGGTGGTCCGCGTCCTCCGCTCGTGGATGCCGATGATCTCGACCTCGCTGTTCACCTTCAGGACCCCGCGTTCGATCCGGCCGGTGACGACCGTGCCCCGGCCGGTGATGGTGAAGACGTCCTCGATCGGCAGCAGGAAGGGCCGGTCCACGTCACGCACCGGTTCCGGCACGAACGCGTCGACGGCCGCGAGGAGTTCGAGGATCGTCGCGCTCCACTCCGGATCGCCCTCCAGCGCCTTCAGCGCGGAGACCCGGACGACCGGGACGTCGTCACCGGGGAACTCGTACTCGCTGAGCAGTTCACGCACTTCGAGCTCGACGAGTTCCAGGATCTCCTCGTCGTCCACCATGTCGGTCTTGTTGAGCGCCACCACGATGTACGGGACACCGACCTGCCGGGCCAGCAGGACGTGCTCCTTCGTCTGCGGCATCGGGCCGTCGGTCGCGGCGACGACGAGGATCGCGCCGTCCATCTGCGCGGCCCCCGTGATCATGTTCTTGATGTAGTCCGCGTGTCCCGGGCAGTCCACGTGCGCGTAGTGCCGGTTCTCCGTCTGGTACTCGACGTGGGCGATGGAGATCGTGATTCCGCGCTGCCGCTCCTCGGGCGCCTTGTCGATCTGGTCGAACGGGGTGAACGGGTTCAGATCGGGGAAGCGGTCGTGCAGCACCTTGGTGACGGCCGCCGTCAGTGTCGTCTTGCCGTGGTCGATGTGCCCGATGGTGCCGATGTTCACGTGCGGCTTGGTCCGCTCGAATTTCGCCTTGGCCACTGCGAGCCCTCCTGATCACCTGGGTGACGCCGAGCGTTGCTCCGCGGCTTCCCGCCGGGCACGGCAGCCGCTCCTGGTGACCGGGCGACGGGGAGGGAAGTTCCGCTCCCTCCTGTCTATTGGCTGCGGGGCGCGTCGAACAGGGCGCTGACGGACTCACCGTTGTGAATGCGCCGCACCGCCTCGGCGAGCGCCGGGGCGATGGACAGGACGGTCAGCTTCTCGGTGTACTCCTCGTCCGGGACCGGCACGGTGTTCGTGCAGACGATCTCCAGTACGTCGGGCTGTTCGCCGAGGCGCTTGAGCGCGCCCGCCGCGAACAGGCCGTGGGTGCAGGCGATCCGGATCGACTTCGGACCCAGCTCACGCAGCCGGTCCAGGAGTTCGAGGACCGTGCTGCCCTTGGCTATCTCGTCGTCGAGCACGATGACATCGCGTCCGGAGATCTCGCCGATGACCGAGTTGATGCTCACCCGGTCGTCGGCGAACCGCTGCTTGGCGCCGGCGGCTACCTGGGCGCCGATCAGCCGCGCGAACGCGGCGGCCTCCTTGGCGTTGCCGAGGTCGGGCGAGACCACCGTCGTGCGCGTCAGGTCGTTGCCCCGGAAGTGCGCGGCCAGCTCCCGCAGGGCGTGCAGGTGGTCGACGGGCACCGAGAAGAAGCCGTGCACCTGCGGGGAGTGCAGGGTCATCGCGAGGACACGGCTCGCGCCGGCCGCCACCAGCAGATCCGCCACGAGCCGGCCGCCCAGGGAGATCCGCGGCATGTCCTTCTTGTCCGAACGTGCGTACGAATAATGCGGCATGACCACGGTGATCCGTCCGGCGGAGGCGCCGCGTGCCGCGTCGCACATCATCAGCAGTTCGACCAGGTGCTCCTGCACCGGAGCGACGAGCGGCTGCACCAGGAAGACATCACGTTCGCGGCAGTTGGCCTGGAGCTGGACCTCCAGGCAGTCGTTGGCGAACCGGCTGACCCGGGTCGGGCTGAGCGGCACACCGAGGTGCGCGCAGAGCTCGGCCGCGAGCTCGGGATGGGCACTACCGCTGAACACGGCGATGTCACGCACGTCCGCTCCTCGCATGATCGAACCGGATCTCGCGTCCGCCGGGCGCAAGATCGGCCCGGAGCTCGCACCTCATGCTACTGGGCCCCCTTCAGGCCTACGACCGGGGGATTTCCGGTTGCGGATCCGCTCGCGGGGTGCCGGTCCGGCCCCGCGGACACCCGGCGACGGGCCGTACCGGATCGCCCCTCCCCGAGGACCCGGCCCCGGCGCACCGGGCACGACGGCCGGGGACCGGCACCCCGGGTGCCCGGCAGCCCCGCCCCGGCCCCGAAAGGGCCGGCACCGCGGGCTCCCGGCGCCGGAACCCGCGCGCCGACCTGGCGGTCTGCCAAGGGACTTGGGGGGTAGACGGACAGTCGAAAGGAGGACCGTCGACATGACGACGTCCATCAAACGCATGCCCGGCTGGGCGAAGGTCGTCTCCGCCTTCGTGCTGGTGCTCGTGGTGCTCTTCGCCGGGCTGCGGCTGGCCGTGCTGCCGGGGCTGCGCGATGTGTTCGGCACGGAGACCCACGACAACTCGGGCCCCGCGCTGCTCAAGTCCATCCAGGACATGAGCCGTTACGACGCCGCGTCGGGCAACTTCCAGGTGGTCGTGGACCTGGAGAAGGACGCGAAGTACCTGCCCGACGCGATCCGCGGCACCCGCACGCTGTACGTGGGAGCCGGCACCGTCGACGCCTACGTCGATCTCGGACGCATCGGCCGGAAGGACGTGACGGTCGACGACGACCGCACGTCGGCCACGCTCCGTCTGCCGCACGCGGCACTGGGCAAACCCGCCCTCGACCCCGACCACTCCTATGCCGTCTCGAAACAGCGCGGTCTCCTCGACCGGCTCGGTGACGTCTTCTCGGACAACCCGAACGACGAGCGGGCCGTGCAGCGGCTCGCGGCCAAGCACATCGGCAAGGCCGCACAGGACAGCCGCCTCACCGCGCGGGCCGAGGAGAACACCACCGCCATGCTCCAGGGCCTGCTGCGCTCCCTCGGCTTCACGGAGGTGACGGTCACCTACGGCGCCTGAGTCCGGGCGGCGCCGCCGGCGCCGGGGAGGGCCGTGCGGCGCGGGTCCCTGCCGGGACGCGCGCCGCACGGCCTCCCCGTGTCGCAAAGTCTTCCCCCGCGCCGGAACCCCGGGCATTCTCGGCCCCGCCGGGGGTAAGCGGGCTGCACCAGAGGGCAGTTGAAAAGGGGAGGGTCTCATGGTCCGCACCGCGTTGCGCGCCCGCGCCGCGAAGGCCGTCCGGAAACCGGCACCGAAGCCGGAACCGGAACCGGACCGCAGGAAAGCCGGGCGGGACACGACCGCGCGGAACAGGTCGGAGCCGAGGGCGGAGCGGAGCGAGCCGGGGAAGTCGCGGTCGTTCTTCGGCCGCAGGACTCCGGGACGGACGACGGAGCGGGAACCGGCACGGGAGACCGGAGCCCTGGCGCTGCCCTTCCGGGTGCTGGCCATGCTGGTCGCGTTCACGGCCATGGTGGCGTTCGCGGTCGTGCTGGCCCGGCTGACGCTGGAGCCCTCGCCCGCGTCCACGGAGCTGATCCACAACAATCTTCACCCCGGGGCCTCCCTGCGGGCCTATCTCGACCAGCCCGAACTGCGCGACGCCGTCAAGCAGATCGGCGGCAACCTGCTGCTCGGGGTCCCCTTCGGTGTGCTGCTGCCGGTGGTGTTCCCGAAGACCCGCGGGATCCTGCGCGTCCTCGCGCTCACCGCGGTGGTCATGTTCCTGGTCGAGCTCGTCCAGGGAGCCCTCATCACCGGACGTTCCTTCGACATCGACGACGTCATCCTCAACACGGCCGGCGCGCTGGTGGGTTACCTGCTGCTGGGACGGCGGCTCGGCCGTGCCGTGCACCCCAGGAAGCGTCTTCGCGCCTGATTCCGCGTCTCGACCGCTGGTCCGTACCAGAGTATTGACACCCCATTAGTTCACTCCTTAAATCAAGAGGCGAAGCATGGACCCCCCACCGTGAACCCCCCACCTCAGTCGGCCGCCCCGCCCCGGGGCGGCCGTACGGAAACGAGAGTCATGGCTTCTTCGCGCCTGCTCCGCAGATGTCTGTTCGCCGCGCTGTCCGCCGCGCTCGCCGCCTCGGCCTCCGCAGTCGCCGCTCCCGCCCACGCCGGCCCGGCGGCGGCCACCGCGGCGGTGACGTTCCAGGACACCTTCGACGGCCCCGCCGGTGCGGCCGTCGACTCCTCCAAGTGGCAACTGGAGACCGGCGACAACGTCAACAACCATGAGCGGCAGTACTACACGTCGGGCAACAAGAACGCCGCTCTGGACGGCCAGGGCCATCTGGTGATCACGGCCCGCAGGGAGAATCCCGCCAACTACCAGTGCTGGTACGGCACATGTCAGTACACCTCGGCCCGGATGAACACCTCCGGGAAGTTCACGTCGACGTACGGTCATGTCGAGGCCCGCATGAAGATCCCGCGCGGGCAGGGCATGTGGCCGGCGTTCTGGATGCTCGGCAGCGACATCGGACAGGTGGGCTGGCCGAACTCCGGTGAGATCGACGTCATGGAGAACGTCGGCTTCGAGCCCTCCGCCGTGCACGGCACGATCCACGGTCCCGGATACTCCGGATCCGCCGGCATCGGCGCCGGCTACTCCCTCCCGAACGGCCAGGCCTTCGCGGACGCCTTCCACACCTTCGCGGTCGACTGGGCACCGAACTCGATCACCTGGTCGGTGGACGGTACGGCCTACCAGCGGCGCACCCCCGCCGACCTGGGCGGGAAGACCTGGGTGTTCAACAAGCCGTTCTTCCTGATCCTGAACCTCGCGGTCGGCGGATACTGGCCCGGCGACCCCGACGGCTCCACCTCCTTCCCGCAGCAGCTCGTCGTCGACGAGGTGAAGGTGACGACGGGCGACAGCCCGGGCGGCACCAGCGGACCGATCAAGGGGCTCGCGGGCAAGTGCGTGGACGTGGCCGCCGCCGACTCGGCCAACGGGACGCCCGTACAGCTCTACGACTGCAACGGGACGAACGCCCAGCAGTGGACGGTGTCCGCCGACGGCACGATCCGCGCGCTCGGCAAGTGCCTGGACGTCACGGGCAACGGCACGGCGGACGGCTCGACGGTCCAGCTCTGGGACTGCACCGGCGGACCCAACCAGAAATGGACGGTCACCGCGGCGCACGACATCGTGAATCCGCAGGCGAACAAGTGCCTGGACGTCACGGGCAACAACGCGGCCAACGGCACCCGCCTGCAGATCTGGACGTGCACCGGCGGAGGCAACCAGAAGTGGACGGTGGGCTGACGGACCGCTGCGCCCCGCGGGTCCGGGCTCCGGCTCGGACCCGCGGGACGGGACCCGGCCCGGCCGCGTCACCGAACCCGGGCGCGCACCTCCGACGAGGGCCCGCGCCGCGACCGCGTCAGTGCGGATGCCAGGTGAGTTTGTCGCCCCCCACCCAGCGGACCACGTCGGGGTCGTCGAGATCGTCGACCGTGATGCCGTACGCCGCCGCGTACTCCAGGACGTCCGTGATCGCCTTCGCCTCGCCCACCATCTCGCCGTCGATCTCCATGATCCGGAACGGCGGGGTGCCCGGCTGCACCCCGAGCACCATGATCCGCGGGTGGGAGATGCGCGGGCTCTCGCTTTCGGTCATGACTAGAGCGTAAAGGGATCTCCGCTCTTCCCGCTGGTCAGCGGCGGAGCACCGGGAGCCCGCCGTCCGCAGGGCCCGGCACGGGCGCAGCGAAAGACATCGGGACGTTGGTCCGGTCGGGTGAGGCTCCGTGACGCACGTCACCGCCGGCGGCGGCATTCCGGGGAACACCCACAAGTAGTTACCCGTTGAACAAACCGTGGGTGCGGATGGGACAGTGTCCCCGGGCCTCACCTCTGCCCGCAGGGACGATCGTCCGGCTGAAGCCCTGTGGAGCGTTTCGCCGCGAGGCGACCGCCATCGGCGCCCACCACAGGCGGCCCCGACCGAGATTCCCCCGTCCGGTCGGGGCCTTCCCCTTGCCCGGGCCGAAACGGGATCGACCTCTCCGGCGGACGGCACCCGGGCCGGGGTGAACGCCTCCGGGTGAACCGGGCGGGCCCCGGCCGCACCGGGTGTTTCACCTGTCCGCCATGAACTCCAGCAGATCCGCGGTGAGTTGTTCGCGGTGCGTGGCGAACAGGCCGTGACCGGCGTTCTCGTAGACCTTGAGCGTGCTGTCGGGCAGCAGCTCGGCCGCCCGGCGGCCGGTCAGCTCCGGCGGTGCCGACACGTCGTGCGTGCCGTGCACGACGAGGGCGGGCAGGTCGAGCTTCGCGAGTTCGGGCGCGACGTCCAGGGCGGCGACGAGGTCGCCGAGGGCGGCTCCCGCGCGTGCGGTCGCGCCGTGGCAGCGGTCGATCATGGATCGTACGTAGGCCTCGGAGAGGTCGTTGCCGGGGAGGCCGAGGGCGAAGAACGCGTGGGCGCCGTCCTCGAAGAACGCGGCCCGGTCGTGGCGGAATGCTTTGTTGCCCGCCTCGACGAGCGCCGGGTCGACACCCTCGGGATGGCTCGCGGACCGTACCGGTCCCGGTGTCATGCCCGCCACCAGCGCCAGCCTCGCCACCCGCCCGGCCCCGTGCCGGGTCAGACAGCGGACGGCCTCGGCGGTCCCGACGGAGTGCCCGACCAGGGTGACCTCGCGCAGGTCGAGGTGGCGCAGCAGCCCGTCGACGTCGTCGGCGAGGCTGTCGAGGTCGAAGCCTCCCCAGACGTCGTCGGACCTGCCGTGCCCCCGCCGGTCGAACCCGACGCACCGGTAGCCGGCGTCGGCGAGCGGCAGCATCTGGTACTCCCACATCTCCGTGCCGAAGTAGGAGCTGTTCACGAAGACGATCACCTGGCCGGTGGCGGGGCCGTAGTCGACGAAGTGCAGCCGGGCGCCGTCGACGGGGCTCGCGAAGTACGGCATGGGGTCCTCCCGGGATCCGGTGGTACGAGGGCGGGTCGCTGTGCCCTCCATGCTTCCGGGAGGCGGTGACGGCGTCGATTACCCCGGAGGTCATGCGAACGCGCGGGGCCCTCCGGTCGCCACCGGAGGCGTTCAGTGCGGCGCCCGTTCCTCCAGGGCCGTGCGCCAGGCGGGTGACGGTCCCGTCGGTACGGGTTCCGCGCGCCGGCCGCCGCGCGCGAAGAAGTCGGCCAGCGGCAGGATCGCGGCGCCGACCGTGACGGCGTCGGGGCCGAGGCGGCCGAGGTCCACGGTGACGTGCTGGGCGGGATAGCGCAGGGCGTAGGAGGAGGCGTACCGGCGGACGGCGGGCAGGAAGCGGGAGCCGAGCTGGAGGCCGGCCCAGCCGCCGATGAGGATGCGTTCGGGCTGGAAGAGGTTGATCAGGTCGGAGAGGCCCGCGCCCAGGTACTCCGCGGTCTCCTCGAGGACGGCGAGCGCGATGCGGTCGGGCTCGGTGCCCTCGGGCGGGTAGGCGGCCGCGAGCATCGCGGTGAGCGCGGTCTCCTCGTCGGTGCCCTCCGGGGGCCGTCCGCCCTCCTCGCGCCAGCGGTCCAGGAGCGCCTCCGCGCCCGCGTACGCCTCCAGGCAGCCGAGGGCGCCGCAGCGGCAGCGACGGCCCCTGACCCGGACGGTCAGATGGCCCCACTCGACGGACCGGCCGTTCTCGACGTCCTCGGTGACCAGGCAGGCGCCCACGCCGGAGCCGAAGAGCACGACCACCGCGTTGCGGGCACCGCGTCCGGCGCCGAACCACATCTCGGCCTGGCCGAGGGTGCGGGCCCCGTTGTCCGCGAAGTACGGGACGGCGTCGGGGAGTTCGCAGGCGGAGCGGAGCAGGGACTCCAGCGGGACGGCGTCCCAGCCGATGGTCTGGCCGTGCACGACCGCGCCGCGCTCGGGGGTGCGGGCGACGATGCCGGGTACCCCTATGCCGACGCCGAGGAGCCGCTCGGGGGCGATGTCCGCCTCGGCCAGGACCTCGGCGATGCCGTCGCGGATGTGGCCGACGATGACGTCGACGTCGTACTCCTGACGTCTCGACGACCGGTCGGCCTCGTAGCCCTGGTGCTCCAACGGCCTCTCGGTGCGGGCGAGTTCGGTGAGCGTCAGGTCGAACAGCTCGACGCGGACGCGGGTCTCGCCGACGTCGACGCCGATCATGTGACCGCTGCCGGGCACGACGCGCAGCAGGGTGCGGGGACGGCCGCCGTCGGAGTCGACGCTTCCGGCCTCCTCGACGAGGCCGTCGGCGACGAGTTCGGCGACCACGTTGCTGATGGATCCGGAACTCAGCCCGGTCGCGGGACCGAGTTCGTAGCGGCTCATCGGCCCGTCGAAATACAACCGTTGTAGTACGGCGGTCCGGTTGCCCCGCCGCAGGTCACGCACTGTCCGTCCGTTCCGACCCGCCATGTGATGTCCCTTCCGGCCTGCCCGACCTGCAAGATACCCCTGCGCGATCCCTTGACGCGACTTTCTTCCGGGTCTTAACTCACGTCCTAAATTAAGCCATGATGGTCGTTCGGGAAGTGAACACGGACGCCGTCGTCGCTCCCTCCGGGAAAGGGACAGAAGCAGTCATGCGCAGAATCCGAGCCGCGGCCGCCGGTGCGGTCACCATCTCCCTGCTGACCGCCGCGACCGCCTGTGGCGGCGGCTCGTCGAGCGGTGGGTCCGACTCCTCGCCGAAGACGCTCACGTACTGGGCGTCCAACCAGGGCGCCAGCATCGAGATCGACAAGAAGGTCCTCGCGCCCGAGCTCGCCAAGTTCGAGAAGCAGACCGGCATCAAGGTGAAGCTGGAGGTCGTTCCCTGGACCGACCTGCTGAACCGGATCCTCACCGCCACGACCTCGGGCCAGGGCCCCGACGTCCTCAACATAGGCAACAGCTGGAGCGCCTCCCTGCAGGCCACCGGCGCGCTGCTGCCCTGGGACGCGAAGAACTTCGCCAAGATCGGCGGCAAGGACCGCTTCGTCGAGTCGGTGCTCGGCTCCACGGGCGCCGAGGGCAAGGACCCCGCCGCGATACCGCTGTACTCCATGTCGTACGCGCTCTACTACAACAAGAAGATGTTCGCCGACGCCGGGATCCAGAAGCCGCCGGCCACCTGGGACGAGCTGGTCGCCGACGGCAAGAAGCTCTCGAAGAACGGCAAGTGGGGGCTCGGCGCGGAGGGCTCGAACCCCTCGGAGAACATCCACCACGCCTTCGTCTTCGCCAAGCAGCACGGCGCCGACTTCTTCACCGCCGACGGCAAGGCCGACTTCACCAGTGACGGGGTCGTCTCCGCGGTCAAGCAGTACGTCGACCTGATGGCGAAGGACAAGATCATCGCCCCGGGCAACGCCGAGTACGCGCAGAACCAGTCCGTGAGCGACTTCGCCAAGGGCAAGAACGCGATGCTGCTGTGGCAGTCGGCGGTCGCCAACCTCAAGTCGCAGGGCATGGAAGAGGACGCGTACGGCATCGCGCCGGTGCCCGTGCAGTCCGGCACCCCGGGCCCGGGCACGAACGTCAACTCGATGGTCGCGGGCATCAACGTCGCGGTGTTCAAGAACTCCAAGAACCTCGACGGTGCCACGAAGTTCGTGAAGTTCCTGACCAGTGACGCCGAGCAGAAGATCCTCAACCAGGCCTACACCACGATCCCGCCGATCAAGGCCGCCCAGACGGACACCGCGTTCGCCTCCTCCTCCAACGCGGTCATCAAGGACACCCTGGCCAAGAGTGCGGCCTCGCTGCCGCAGGTCGCGGACGAGTCGCAGTTCGAGACCGCGGTCGGTACGGCCATCAAGGGTCTGTTCGCCGACGCCGCCGCCGGACGCGCGGTGACCACCGCGTCGGTGAAGGCGGCGCTCGAGAAGGCCCAGCAGCAGATGCCGAAGAAGTGAGTGCGGACACCGCCATGACCACCACGACCGCCGCCTCCGCCGAACCCGGCGAGCGGACGGTGCGCAAGAGCTCCCCCGGTGCGGCGCGCGGCCCGCGCCGCACCGGGCGGATCAAGCGCATCGGACTGCCCTACCTGCTCCTCCTGCCCGCCCTCGCCCTCGAACTCCTGGTCCACCTGGTGCCGATGGTGATCGGCATCGTGATGAGCTTCAAGGAGCTCACGCAGTTCTACATCCGCGACTGGGGCACGGCGCCCTGGGCGGGCCTCGACAACTACTCGGTGTCGGTGCACTTCGACGAGCCCGTCGGCGAGGCGCTGCTGCACTCCTTCTTCGTCACCATCGGCTTCACCGTGCTCTCGGTCGGCCTGTGCTGGCTGATCGGCACGGCCGCCGCGATCTACATGCAGGACAACTTCATCGGGCGCGGTGTGCTGCGGGCCCTGTTCCTGGTGCCGTACGCGCTGCCCGTGTACGCGGCCGTGATCACCTGGGTGTTCATGTTCCAGCACGACAACGGCCTGGTGAACCACGTCCTGCACGACCAGCTGCACCTCACCGACAAGCCGTCCTTCTGGCTGATCGGCGACAACAGCTTCTACGCCCTGCTCACCGTGTCCGTGTGGAAGGGCTGGCCGTTCGCCTTCCTGATCGTCATGGCCGGCCTGCAGAACATCCCGGGCGAGCTGTACGAGGCCGCCGCCCTCGACGGCGCCGGTCTGTGGCAGCAGCTGCGCCGCATCACCCTGCCGTCGCTGCGGCCGGTCAACCAGGTGCTGGTGCTGGTGCTGTTCCTGTGGACGTTCAACGACTTCAACACGCCGTTCGTCCTGTTCGGCAGGACCGCCCCCGACTCGGCGGACCTCATCTCGGTCCACATCTACCAGGCGTCCTTCGTCACCTGGAACTTCGGCACCGGCTCGGCGATGTCCGTGCTGCTGCTGCTCTTCCTGCTCGTGGTGACCGGCGTCTACCTGCTGCTGACCTCCCGGGGAAGGAAGACGGCCGATGTCTAGCACCTCCACCACGCCCCGCTCCCCGATGGCCCCGCCGCGGTCCTTCCTGTGGTCCCGGCGGATCTTCCTCACCCTGCTCACCGGCTTCGTCCTGGTGCCCGTCTACGTCATGGTCTCCAGCTCGCTGAAGCCGCTCGCGGACGTCTCGGGGAAGTTCCGCTGGATCCCGAGCGGCCTGACCCTGCGGCCGTACGTCGACATCTGGTCGACCGTGCCGCTGGCGCGGTACTTCGTGAACTCGCTGATCGTGGCGGGGGCGGCCACGGGCTGCTCGGTCGTGATCGCCGTGTTCTCCGCCTACGCCGTCAGCCGCTACAGCTTCCGCGGCAAGCGCGTCTTCACGGTCACCGTGCTGTCCACGCAGATGTTCCCCGGCATCCTGTTCCTGCTGCCGCTGTTCCTGATCTACGTGAACATCGGCAACGCCACCGGCATCGCGCTGTTCGGCTCGCGCGGCGGTCTGATCCTCACGTACCTGACCTTCTCGCTGCCGTTCTCGATCTGGATGCTGATCGGGTACTTCGACTCGGTGCCCCGCGATCTCGACGAGGCGGCGCTGGTGGACGGCTGCGGGCCGCTCGGAGCGCTCTTCCGCGTCGTCGTCCCGGCGGCGATCCCGGGCATCGTCGCGGTCGCCGTCTACGCCTTCATGACCGCCTGGGGCGAAGTGCTGTTCGCGTCGGTGATGACCAACGACACCACCCGCACCCTCGCCGTCGGCCTCCAGGGCTACTCCACGCTCAACGACGTGTACTGGAACCAGATCATGGCCGCCTCGCTGGTCGTCAGCGTCCCCGTGGTGGCCGGCTTCCTGCTGCTCCAGCGCTATCTCGTCGCCGGTCTCACGGCGGGAGCCGTCAAGTGACCGGTCCCACCGACCCCACCGACCCCGTTGACGAAGAAGGGACTTCAGTGACCATCGACCTCGCCGCCCTCCCCGAGGACTTCCTGTGGGGCACGGCCACGTCGGCCTACCAGATCGAGGGCGCCGTCGCCGAGGACGGCCGCTCCCCCTCCATCTGGGACACCTTCTCGCACACGCCCGGAAAGATCGACAACGGTGACGACGGGGACGTCGCCTGCGATCACTACCACCGCTGGCGCGAGGACATCGGGCTCATGCGCCGGCTCGGCACCGACGCCTACCGGCTGTCCGTCGCGTGGCCCCGGGTGATGCCGGGCGGCGACGGCCCGGTCAACACCAAGGGTCTCGACCACTACGACGCGCTGATCGACGGCCTCCTGGAGGCGGGCATCACGCCCTCGGTCACCCTCTACCACTGGGACCTGCCGCAGGTGCTCCAGGACCGGGGCGGCTGGCCGGCCCGTGACACCGCGCACCACCTCGCCGCCTACGCCTCGGCCGTCGCGGAGCGGCTCGGCGACCGCGTCCAGCACTGGACCACCCTCAACGAGCCGCTGTGCTCGGCCTGGATCGGCCACCTGGAGGGCCGGATGGCCCCCGGCCTGGCCGACCTCACGGCCGCCGTCCGCGCCTCGTACCACCTCCTGCTCGGCCACGGACTCGCCACCCAGGCGATCCGCGCGGCCGCGCCGGGCGCGCGGATCGGCATCGTCAACAACCTGGGCAGCATCGAGGCGGCCACCGACCGTCCGGAGGACGTCGCGGCGGCGAGGCGACTGGACGGGCACACCAACCGCTGGTGGCTCGACCCGGTGCACGGCCGCGGCTTCCCCGCCGACATGGTCGAGGTCTACGGGGTCGAACTCCCGGAGGTCGCCGGTGACCTGGAGACGATGGCCGCGCCGCTGGACTGGCTGGGCCTGAACTACTACTTCCCGTCCAGCGTGGTCGACGACCCGACCGGTCCGGCCCCGTACGCGCGCCAGATCCGCCGGCCCGGCGTGCCCGTCACGGCCATGGACTGGGAGATCGAGGCCGCCGGCATCGAGAGCCTGCTGCTGCGCCTGACGAACGAGTACGGCGCCCGGAAGCTGTACGTCACGGAGAACGGCTCCGCCTATCCCGACGTCGTACGCCCCGACGGCACCGTCCACGACCCGGAGCGCGTCGACTACCTCGAACAGCACCTGGCGGCCTGCGCGTCGGCGGTCCGCAAGGGCGCCCCGCTGGCCGGCTACTTCGCCTGGTCGCTGCTGGACAACTTCGAGTGGGCGTACGGCTACGACAAGCGGTTCGGTCTCGTGCACGTCGACTACAAGACGCAGGTACGGACGATCAAGAGCAGCGGCCACCGCTACGCGGAGATCGTCCGGGAGCACCGCGGGGGCGCGAGCAGGGCGGCCTGAGCGGCCCTAGGAACCGTCGTCGGCCGGGGTGTCCGCACCCCGGCCGATCTCGTCGAGGGCGGCCGTCAGCCGCGGTGCCACGGTCTCGCGGACCCAGGTCACGCGTTCGCCGCCGTAGGCGCGGGGGACGGTCTCGACGATCATGATCAGGTAGAGGTAACTGCGGTACAGGGCGAGGCGCCGCCGCGCCGGACCGTCGAACTCGATCACTCCGCCGGCCTCTCGACAACCGCTCAGGAAGTCCGCGTCCTGCCGGATGTCCCCGAGCAGGGCCAGGGAGACGAGATCGGCCAGCGGGTCGCCCCAGAACATGCGCTCGCCGTCGATCAGACCGCCGACGCGCGGGCCCGCCTCCGTCCGCTCGACCAGGATGTTCCCCCGCCACAGGTCGAAGTGGACGAGCCGGGGGACGGTGACCCGGTCCAGGGCCCGGAGGGCGGTCCGCGCCGTCCGGGCCACCTCGTCCACGGGGCGCGGCAGCCAGGCACGGTACCGGCGGGCGTCGTCCAGGAGGGCCTCGTACATCCCGGTGAAGGCGGTCCGCCAGTCGGGGGCGAGCGGGCCGAGGGGGCCGGAGGGGTAGCCGAAGCCCGGGCCCGTCACCCGGTGCAGCCGGGCCACCAGGCGGCCCAACTCCTTTCGGAGCGGCCGGTGCTCACTGTCCGGGAGGTCGCCCCAGGGCTCTCCGGGGCAGTGGGTCATCAGCAGGTGGCCGTCGTGACGGTCTCCCACCGGCGAGGGCACCGGGACGCCGACGGCGGCCGCCCGGCGGTAGAACTCCGCCTCGGACACCAGGAGTCGCCGCTCGTGCGCGAGGGCGGGGACGGTCGGCGGCGGCGGGACCTTCAGCACGTATCGGCTGCCGTCGGCGAGCCTCAGCTCCTCGACGGCGTTGTACGTGCCGCCGGACAGGGCCCGGCGGTCCACGAGGCTCCCGGACGGCAGCCCGGCCTCCCGGAGGGCCCGCCCGGCCCGCTCCCACCCGTCCGCGCCGGCTCCCGCGTCCCCCTCGCCCATGGGACCACTGTGCCAGGTGGCTCCGCGCGTCCGCAGCCGTTGCGCGACGGCGTACCGCCCGCCCCGAAATCCATTGGACCCGCCCCACGAGGCTAGGTACATTCGATTAAAACCTAGTACCCCTAGGTTTCGATCGAAGGCACCCGGAAACCAGGAGAACCCCGTGCGCGCGCTCACCGAGCAGGCCATCCGTGACTCGTTCGTCAACTGTTCCCGGGGGGAGGCCAAGCGGCTCGCCACGCCTCGCGGTCTCGACGAGCTCCCCTGGGACGACCTGGACTTCCTGGGCTGGCGGGATCCCGGCGCGCCCGACCGGAGCTGTCTCGTGTCCGAACGGGACGGGGGTCTCGTCGGCGTCACCCTGCGCCTCCCCTCGTCCCGGCGCGGGTTCCTGCACCGGAGCATGTGCTCGCTGTGCCTGACGACGCACCCGGGCGGCGGCGTCTCCCTGATGACGGCCCGCAAGGCGGGAGCGGCGGGCCGCGAGGGCAACTCGGTCGGCGTCTATGTCTGCGCCGACCTCGCATGCTCCCTCTACGTCCGGGGGAAGAAGACCCCCCTGTCGGGCAGCCGCTTCGAGGAGTCCCTCACGACGGAGCAGCAGATCGCCCGGACGGTCGGCAATCTGTCCGCCTTCCTGGCGAAGCTGTACGCCTGAGAGCACGGGCGCATGTCCGACCGTGGACCGCGGCCGCCGCTCCGGCGCCGGGGACCGTCAGGAACCGGCAGCCGTCCAGTGCGGGTCGCGGCCCAGGAAGGCGAGCAGCGCCTCGGCCCGGCCGGCGCCCTCCGGCACCTTGCGCGCGGCGGCGAACACGCCGAACGCGTCGCGGAGGTGGTCGGCCAGCCGGTCCGCCGCGAGCCGGACGCCCCCGGCCAGGTCGTCGTCGAGGGGCGACGCCTGGCCGGTCGCCACGGCGATGTCCCAGGCGTGCACGGCGGCGTCCATGGCGGCCGCCGCTGCCGCCACGCGCGGCGGCAGCGGCCCGAGCGGCGTCGCCACCTCCTCCGCGTCGGCGGGCAGGTCCGCGTAGACGCCGGCGACGCCGGTGAGGACCTTGTCGAGCTCCGTCGCCGCGTCGGCCTCCAGGGCGTCGGCCGGATGGAAGGGGTCCGCCTCGGGCCACCCGGCGCCGGTGACCGCCGCGCCGTACGCCTGCTGGTCGAGCCGGGCGTGGTTGAGCACCTGGGCCACCGTCCACTCGCTGCACGGCGTGGGCGCCGACCACGCGCCCTCCGGCACACCCGCGACCACGGCACGCAGCCGGTCATGGGACAGCGTCAGCAGTTCGATGCCCTCGACGTTGCTCATCGCGCTCATTCCGTGCCTCCTGATGCGGTCCGATCCAGCTGATGCCTTCAATCTAGAACCCCTTGCGGACAGGAACGGTCCGCAATTGACACGTTCGGTATCCGTGTTCAGCGGGAAGGCACCAAGGATGCACGAGGCACGTGGTGAGTGGACGGCATCCGTCGCGAAGATCGTGGAGCGGCGCCGGGAGCCGGTGGTCGTCCAGACGCTTCGCTCGACGGCCGCCGCGACGATCGCGTACGTGGTGGCCCTTCATCTCGGTCCCGAGCCCGCGCCGCTGACCGCTCCCCTGACCGCGCTGCTGGTCGTACAGGTCACCCTGTACTCGACGATCACCACCGCGATCCGGCGGGTGAACTCCGTGGTGGTGGGCGTCGTCATCGCCATCGGCTTCAGCAGCCTGGTGGGGCTGACCTGGTGGAGTCTGGGTCTGATCATCCTCGCCTCGCTGGTGGTGGGACATCTCGTCCGGGTCGACGAGTTCGTGCCGGAGGTGGCGATCAGCGCCATGCTGGTCCTCGGTGTCACCCGGGTGGGCAGCACCGCGTGGGCCCGGGTGCTGGAGACGCTGATCGGGGCGGTCGTGGGTCTCGCCTGCAACCTCGTGCTCGCGCCCCCCGTGTGGGTCGGCGTGGCCGGGGAGCAGATCGAGGACCTGGCACGCCGGATGCGGCAGCTGATGCTGCGGGTCGGCGAGGGCGCCGTCGCGCACACGCCGTCCCACGTGGCGGCCGAGCGGCTGCACGAGGCCCGCCGGCTCGACAACGACATCGCCGGGGTGGACGCCGCCCTGCGGCAGGCCGAGGACAGCCTGAAGCTCAACCCGCGGGTGCGCGAGGGGCTGCTGCACCGGGTCGTGCTGCGCACCGGCCTGGACACCCTGGAGATCTGCACGGTGGTCCTGCGGGTCATCGCGCGCAGCCTCACCGACCTGGCCAAGGAGCGCGAACCCCGGCCCCTGTTCGACCCGCAGGCCGGGGTCGTCCTGCAGGAACTGCTGTCCGAGGTCGCCGACGCGATCGTCAGCTTCGCGGTGCTGGTGACCACCGACGTCACGCAGAACGCGGAGTCCGCGGAGGAGCGGCTCAGCTCGCAACTCGCCGCCGCCTCCGCCACCCGCGACAAACTGGCCCAGCTGTTCCTCGAGGAGGTCCGGCGCGACCCGAGCCAGTGGCAGCTGCACGGCTCGGTCCTGGCCGAGATCACCCGCATCCTCGACGAGCTCGACACCGAGCACCGCACCCGACGGCTGTTCGAGGAGCTGGACCGCTGCACCCGTGAGCAGCGCGAGCGCCGGCCCCGTCTCACCCGGCTGCGCGGCCGGCTGCGCCTGTCGCACCGGGACCGGAACCGTTCCACCGCCTCCGGGCGTTCTAGGTGAGGAGTTCGTGAGGAGTTCCGTGTGGGGAGACGGCACGACGCCGTGGGGCGGTGAGCCGCCCGGCACGGCCGTGAGCAGGGCGAGCGAGGGGGCGGGCGGATGACCGGGGACACCGTACGGATCGACGGGAACGCACTGCGGCTGCCGGGCGGGGTGCAGGTGCGGTTCATACGGACGCTGCGCCTGCCCGAGACGGGCACGCACGCGTTGCCGCCGGGGCTCGGCGAGTTCCCCGTCCGGCGCGTCGAGGACTACGGGGACCGGGTGCCCGCCGAGTGGCGGGCCCGGGGCGGTGTGATGCTGCCGGTGTACCTGCGCGAGGCCATGTGGCTGAGTTTCGCCGGGACGGCGGAGCCGGCCGCGTTGCAGGTGGGCGTCGGCAAGGTGTGTGCCGTCTCCGGCGAGCCGTGGACCTCCCGGCTCACCCGTGACCCGCAGAACTACATCGTGCTGCCGCGGCAGCCCTGGCTCGACGGGATCAACTCCGGCAAGGGGACGGTCCGCCAGTTCGTGGCCGTGCCGCTGGGGCTGGGCGCGACGGTCGAGGGCCAGGTCACCGGCGAGGAGGTCTGGGGCGGTGTCCAGCTCCAGTCGTTCCCGCTGGAGGCCGGGGAGCTGGCCGCGTGGCGGGAGGCGGAGCGCCGCCGGGCGGAGGAACGCCTGCGGATGCCCCGGACGCCGGGGGCGGCCATGCCGATGATGGCCGCGCCGCCCGCGCCCGGTGCCGCTCCCCGGCCCGGCGGGGCCGCCCCGGGCCGTGCGCGCAGTGCCCCGGCGATGGGCCTCGGCATCGGCGGTTCGATGCGCCAGGAGGTCTACCGCGACGACCGGCCGCTGAAGGCCTGGGCGAAGGAGCCGGCCGGACGTGTGTTCGTCCACCTGGTGACGCCTCCGGAGTGGCGCCGCATCACCGGTGAGGCGCCACCGCCGTCACCGGTGGACCGCGCGGCGTACACCCGCGCGGGGCTCCCCTGGTTCGACTACTACGACCAGGACGCCACCGATCTGGCGCCCACGGACGCGCTCGGCTCCGTGCAACCCGTCGGCGACTGGCTGGGCGACGACCACGAGCCCTGGCAGCAGCCCTCGCCCCACCAGGTGCAGCCCCTCGGTGACGCGCCGGGCAAGCCCGTCGAGGACGGCGACTGGTAGTCGCCATGCGTTGCGCCCGGCGCAACGCGCAGGACCTTTTTGCGCTTCCGGGGGGTCGCACGTCAAGGTGGCCGTCCGGACCGAGGCGATCGACACCCGAGGTGCAGGCATGAGCAGTGGTGCGCGGCCGTCGCGCGGAGCGGACGGCGACTGGAGCAGACGCCGCTTCGTCGGCGCGCTGGCGGGGGCCGCCGCGATCACGGCGGTCCCGGCGTGCGCGGCGCCCCGGGCCGACCCCGCCGGGGCGACGCCGCTCCCGAAGGCGCCGGGGGCCGGCCCCTCCGCCGCCGCGTCCCCGTCCGGTCCTTCCCCTTCCCCTTCCGCGTCGGCCCCGCCGTCCCCGGCTCCCCGCTCCGGTCCGCGTCCGCTGTTCCTGGGCACCTACACCTCGGGCGACGGCGGCGGGAAGGGGATCGGTGTCGCCACGTACGACCCGGTGACGGGCGAGATCACCGGCGGCGGCGTGGTGGCGGGCGTCGAGAACCCCTCCTTCCTCGCGGTGCATCCGGACGGCCGGACGCTGTACGCCGTCGACGAGCAGGACGCGGGCGCGGTGACGGCCGTCCGTCTCCCGGAGAACGAGGTGCTCGGCAGCCGCTCCACCGGTGGCGCGGGCCCCTGCCACCTGTCCGTGCATCCGGGCGGCCGCTGGCTGCTGAGCGCGAACTACGCCTCGGGGAGCGTCGCGGTGCATCCCGTCGGCGCCTCGGGCGCGCTCGGTGAGCGCACCGACCTGGTCACGCACACGTCCCCGGCGCCCGGCCCCGGTCAACAGGGCCCGCACGCGCACCAGTTCGTCACGGCCCCCGACGGCGGGCACCTGCTCGCCGTCGACCTGGGGACCGACACGGTGTACACCTACCGCCTCGACGAGGGGCGGGGCACGCTCGCCGAGGTCTCCCGGGCGCGGACGAGGCCGGGCGCAGGCCCGCGCCACCTCACGTTCCACCCCGGCGGCCGGTACGCCTATCTCGCCGACGAGGTGGACGACACGGTGACGGTCTGCGGCTACGACCCGGCGACCGGCCGCCTCACGGTGGGCGAGGCGCAGTCCACGGGCGCGGGAGGCGGGACGAATTACCCCGCGCAGCTCGTGGTCACGCCGAACGGTTCGTACGCGTTCCTCGCCAACCGGGGACACAACAGCCTGACGCGGTACGCGATCGAGGCGGACGGCGCCCGGCTGCGGCTGCTGGACACGGTGCCGGTCGGCGGCGACTTCCCGCGCCACATCGCCCTCTCGCCCGACGGACGGCTGCTGTTCGCGGCCAACCAGCGCTCCGGCACGGTCACGGTCTTCGAGGTCGATCAGGAGAGCGGTGGGCTGAGGCGCACGGGCGAGCCGTTCGCCTCACCCCTCGCGGTCTGTGCGCTGCCGCTGTAGGGGACGGGGGCAGGAGGCGAGGCCCGCCTGCGTGAGCAGGACGTGCATGCGTTCCGTGAGCTGGGAGACGTCGTCGGCGGGCGCGTGGAACGGCAGGCGCACGTCACCGTTGCCGCGCGCCCGTTCGATGCGCAGGGTGAGCCCGTGGCGGTCGACGGCGAGGGGCTGGACGCGCACCGCGCCGTGCAGACTGTCCGGTTCGACGAGACGGGTGAGCCGCTCGACGGCGTCCGGGTGGGCGTCGGCGAGATGGGTGAGGAGGTGGGCCTCGGCGAGGGCGAGCGGATCGGGCCGGGCCTCGGCCAGTTCGTCCAGGTCGACCACCACGGTCCCGCCGGGCCGGCGCAGCACCGCGCGGGTGGTGCGGAACGCCAGCCGCCCGTCCTCGGGGACGAACCAGCCGGCGAGCCAGAGCCGGGCCCGGATCCGGTTCCGCACGGGAACCGGCGCGACGTCGGCGAACTCCAGGACGGCGGACGGCTCTCCGCGCGGCGAGCAGACGGCCGCGGCCGACAGCGCGCTGTCCTCCGGCACGCTCAGGAGCACCCGCCCGTCCTCGGTGACGGAGTGCGAGCCGACGAACTCCTCCCGGCCGCCCTCGGCGCTCACCGCGCAGGACCAGGCCGCGGCGAGCATCGAGCGGGCGTGCTCCGCCGCGGCGGGCGCGGCCGTCCAGGTGTGACGGTCACTCATCGACTTCCTCCTTAGGTAAGGCTTGCCTAACCTATCGAAGATCGGGGCGTACGCCAACCACGCGCCACCTGCCGATGAACCGTCCGCCGGGATCCGTGCCCGCCGGAGAAGAGGAGTCGCGGGGGTCTCAGGGCGTGATCGCGCCGAGCAGCGCCCGCGCGCACAGGTCCCGCACCTGCTCGCGGGTCAGGTCCGCGCCCCGGAGCCACTCCAGGCACACGGCCGTGGTGAAGGCCAGCCACCCGCGGACCGCGACACGGAGTTCGGGACGGTCCTCGAAGGACCGGCCGAGCTCGGGATCCGCGGCCAGCGCCTGGAGGATCTGCCGCTCCTGGGCGGCCAGCGCCTGCCGGTAGACCCTGCGCACGGCCTGGTCACCAGCCGCGTCGGCACGGTGGAAGGCGCGGAACCCGTGCGCGTGCTCCTGCACGTACCCGAGGAAGGTGTCCAGGCCGGCGCCGAGCTGCTCGCGCACCGGGACGCCGGGCACCGCCGCGGTCATCCGCAGCATCCGCCCGCTCTCCCGCTCGACGACGGCGGCGAAGAAGTCCCGCTTCGTCGGGAAGTAGTGGTACAGGAGTCCGCGCGAGACCCCGGCGATCTCGGCGACCTGCTCGATCCAGACGTCGTCGTACGGACTCTCCGAGAACAGGCGGGCGCCGACCGACAGCAGTTGCTCCCGGCGCTCCCCGGTGCTGAGCCGGCGGCGTGCGCCCTCCCCCCGCTTCCCCGTCATGCCCGCACTTTACTTGACGCCGGTTCAACAACGGGACCAGACTGAACTCCGTTATTGAACTCACGTACAACAGACTCGACCTGCTTGGTACACAAGGGAGTTGGCGTCATGGCGGAGACGAAGGAGGCAGCCCGGCCCAGGGGTTTCCGCAGCGCGGAGCTGGGCTGGCCGGAGCTGCACCGCATCCCGCACCCGCCGCGCCGCGTCCCGCTGGTCGGCGATGTGCTCGGCGCGAGCGTCCGTTCCCCGCTCCAGGACTCCATGAGGTTCGGAAGGGAGCTCGGACCGATCTTCCGGCGCCGGGCCTTCCGCAACGAGATCGTCTTCGTCTGGGGCGCGGATCTCGCCGCCGAGCTGGCCGACGAGTCGCGGTTCGCCAAGCACGTGGGCCTGGGAGTCGCCAACCTCCGTCCGGTCGCCGGGGACGGGCTGTTCACCGCCTACAACCACGAGCCCAACTGGCAGCTGGCGCACGACGTCCTCGCCCCCGGCTTCAGCCGCGAGGCCATGGAGGGCTACCACCCGATGATGCTGGACGTGGCCGAGCGGCTGACGGACCACTGGGACCGGGAGCAGGCCGCGGGCCGCGCCGTGGACGTGCCCGGCGACATGACGAAACTGACGCTGGAGACGATCTCCAGGACCGGCTTCGGCCATGACTTCGCCTCCTTCGAGCGCTCCCGGCCGCACCCCTTCGTGGACGCGATGGTGGGCACGCTGACCTACGCGCAGCGCCTCAACGTCGTCCCGGTCCCGCTGGCCCCGCTGCTGCTGCGGGGTGCCACCCGGCGCAACGCCGCGGACATGGCGTACCTCAACCGCACGGTCGACGCCGTGGTGGCCTCCCGCCGGAGCGGCGGCGGCGAGGGGGACCTGCTCGACCGCATGCTGGAGACGGCGCACCCCGGGACCGGGGAGCGGCTGACCCCCGAGAACATCCGCCGCCAGGTCATCACCTTCCTGATCGCCGGCCACGAGACCACCTCGGGCGCCCTGTCCTTCGCCCTGCACCACCTCTCCCGGCACCCGGAGACGGCCGCCCGGGCGCGCGCCGAGGTCGAACGCGTCTGGGGCGGCACGGACCGGCCGGGCTACGAGCAGGTCGCCAGGCTCCGCCACGTCCGCCGGGTCCTCGACGAGTCGCTGCGGCTCTGGCCGACGGCACCGGCCTTCGCGCGCGAGGCCCGGCACGACACCGTGCTCGGCGGGGTCCACCCGATGCGCGAGGGGGCATGGGCCCTGGTCCTGACCGCGATGCTGCACCGCGACCCGCAGGTGTGGGGCGCCGACGCGGAGGAGTTCGACCCGGACCGCTTCGACGCGAAGGCGGTACGGGCCCGGCCCGCGCACACCTTCAAACCGTTCGGCACCGGGGCGCGCGCCTGCATCGGCCGCCAGTTCGCGCTGCACGAGGCGACCCTGGTCCTCGGGCTGCTGCTGCGCCGCTACGACCTGCGGCCCGACCCCGGCTACCGGCTGCGGGTGGCCGAGCGGCTGACCCTGATGCCGGAGGGGCTGCGCCTGCACCTCGAACGGCGCCCGCCGGTGGCACCGGGGCGGGAGGCGACCTTGGCCGGCGCCGCCGACCGGGGGCCCGGCCCCGCCCTCGGCCCGGGAAATCCCCCTCAGGCCTGAGAGGTCCAGTGGTCGGGGCGTTCGACCGAGTCCGGGAGCCGGGTGCCGGCGCTGCCGCGGGCCGCGTTCAGCTGCGGCTGGGTGAGGAAGAGGGCCCCGGTCAGATCGGCGTCGGTGAGGTCGGTGTCCCGGAGGTCGGCGCCGAGCAGATCGGCGCCGCGCAGATCGGCCCCGGTGAGATCGGCGGCGATGAGCAAAGATCCGCGCAGACTCGCGCCCCGCAGGTCGGCGCCCTTGAGACGGGCGCCCATCAGATCCGCGCCGCGCCGGTCCTTCCTCCTGCCCCCGCCGGTCCCCGCCCGGACGAGCTCGCTGGCCCGCAGCAGCAGCTCGCCGGCCTCCTGCCGGTGCGCGCCGACGTCCAGCGCGGCCAGTTCCTCCGGGGTCCCCCGGGTGAGACGCTCGGTCGTGGAGATCATGCGCCGGACGTCGGCGTGCACCGGACGTGCGGCGGGGAGCGTCAGCGCCTCGTTCAGGTACCAGAGCAGTTCGTGGAGGTGGCGCACCACGGGGAACACGTCGAACATACGGCGGGCTCGCTCCTTGGAGCCCGAGCGCCAGTCCACTCCGCCGAAGGTCACCTGGGAGACCTGCTGCCCGGCGCCGAAGCAGTCGTAGACCGTGCAGCCCGTGAAGCCCGTCCCCCGCAGCCGGTCGTGGATGCCGCACCGGGAGTCGCTCCGCAGGTTCGGGCAGGGTTCACCCGCGCCCTTGTCGATCGCGAAGTTGGCCGACCGGGCGAAGGGCAGGGCGACGCAGCACAGTCCGAAACACCGGCCGCAGTCGGCCCGTAGCCCGGTTCGCGGATCGGTTCGCGGTTCCGTTCGGGTTTCGGTTCGGGGCTCAGGGGATGTGCTGCCGTTCGCGTGCATGCGTTCCAGCCTACTCAGCCGCGACGGTCCCGGCCGTGCCCGCATGGTGTCCGAGAGCGCTCGCGAGGGTTCCCGGCGCGCCCTGCCCGGATGTCCGGCGGCGACACCGGGTATCGGGTCAGCCATGGACTCCACCGCGTTCCCCGGTCTCCCCGCCCCTCCCCCGCTGGGCACGAGCGCGCTGCCGGCCGGGACGTACGACGGCTCGCTGGTGCTGGTCACCGGTGGTGGCACCGGACTCGGGAGGGCGATCGCGGCGGAGTTCGCCCGGCTGGGCGCAGATCTCCTGATCGTCAGCCGTCGCGAGCGGCATCTCGCGCCCGCCCGGGACGAGTTGGCGAAGCTGGGCACCCGGGTCACGTCCGCCGTCTGCGACATCCGGGACCCGAAGCGCATCTGTGAGGTGTTCGACGGGTGCGCGCTGCCCGACGTGCTGGTCAACAACGCGGCCGCCAACTTCCCGGTCCCCACGGAGGACATGTCTCCCAACGCCTGGCAGGCGGTCGTCGACATCACCCTCACGGGAACGTTCCTGATGACCCGTGAGTTCGGAAGACGGCATCTGGCGGCGGGCACGCCGGGGTCGGTCATCGACGTCGGCGCGTCCTACGCCTGGACCGGCGGCCCCGGTTTCGCACACAGCGCGGCGGCCAAGGCGGGCGTGGAGAGCCTCGTGCGGACCCTGGCCGTCGAGTGGGGACCGTACGGCATCCAGGTCAACGGTCTGGTGCCGGGACTGATGCCCCATGCGGACATGACGGACGACATCCGCGGCAATCTGGCACGGGCCGCGGCGGACGGCGAGGACGACGGGGGGCGCGACGCGCTCGGCCGGCGGCAGCCCGCCCTGCGCGTCGGCGCGCCCCGTGAACTCGGCTGGGCCGCCACCTTCCTGGCGTCCCCCTACGCCCGTTTCATCACCGGTCACACCCTGGTGGTGGACGGCGCCAACTGGCAGCGCAGGGATCTGGTCGGTCCGCCGGTCACGCCGGTGCGGGACCAGCTGGGGCGCGGTCCCTTCACCGGCTGACCGTCGTCCGTCGCCGCTCACTCCCACGGCTTCTCCCCCGCGAGATCAAGACGGGCGAGCCGTTCGGGGTCGGCCAGGATGTACATCGCGACGATCCTGCCGTCGGCCACGGTGACACCCATGACCGACTGCGGCCGGCCTTCCACGATCGCGACGGCGCCCGCCTCCCCGTTGACCTGCACGAGCCGCGAACTCGCCCCGAACCGGCGGAAGGTGAGCGCCTGCCCGGCCACCGCCTCGGCGCCGCGCACCAGCTTGGACACGGTCACACCGCCGACCAGCGCGCCCGCGTCGGCGCGCAGCACGACATCGGGGTCGAGGACCGCGAGGAGGGCCTCGAAGTCCCCGGCGCGCGAGGCCGCGAGGAAGGCGCCGAGGACCTCCCGCTGCCGGACGACGTTCCGTTCGGGCTCGGGGGCGGCGGCTCCCTTGACCCGGCGGCGGGCCCGGCTGGCGAGCTGGCGGGTGGCGGCCGCGTTGCGGCCCACGACGGGCGCGATGTCGTCGAAGGGCACCGCGAACATGTCGTGCAGCACGAAGGCGAGCCGTTCGGCGGGTTCCAGGGTCTCCAGGACGACGAGGAGGGCGAGTCCCAGCGAGTCGGCCAGCAGCACTTCCTGTTCGGGGTCGATCCGGTCGAGCGGGCTGACCACGGGGTCGGGAACGAAGGTGCCGGAGGGCTCCAGTGGGTCCTCCCGGCGGGCGGCGCGCGAGCGCAGCATGTCCAGGCACACCCGGCCGGTCACGGTGGTCAGCCAACCGCCCAGGTTCTTGATCCCGTCCACGTCGGTGCGGCCGAGCTTCAGCCACGTCTCCTGGACGGCGTCGTCCGCCTCGCTGAGCGATCCCAGCATCCGGTAGGCCACCGCCCGCAGCCGGCCCCGGTGCTCCTCGAACTCGTCGGCGAGAAGTTCGCTGTCGTGCATCGGTCCCCCTGTCTCGTCCTGCGCCACGGTGACCGATCAAAACACGGGGTCACTTCCCCTCGAAACGGGGCGCGCGACGGGCGCCCTTGGCCGCGTATCCCTCCGCCGCGTCGTCGGAGGTGAGGGTGAGCGCGGCCGACAGGGCGGTCCGGTCGAGCGCCGCGGCCACGGGGGTCTCGGCATAGGCGTCGATGTCGTGCTTGACGCCCTGCACGGCGAGCGGCGCGTTCGCCGCGATCTCCTCGGCGACGGTTCGAGCCGTCTCCTCCAGATCGGCCCTCTCCACCACGAGTTGGACGAGGTTCAGGCGTTCGGCCGTCGCGGCGTCCAGCTGCCTCCCGGTCAGCGCCAGGAACTTGGCCCACCCCGCCCCCGCCTCGCGGGCGATCCGCAGGTCCCCGCCGGCGTCGACGGCGAGCCCCAGCCGGGTCTCGGGCAGCGCGAACACGGCGTCGCGGGAGGCGATTCTGATGTCCGCCATCAGCGCCAGCTCGAACCCGAAGCCGAGGCAGTGGCCCTGGACGGCCGCGACGACGGGCTGCGGCAGCCGTGCGAAGGCCGTGAAGCGCTCGTGGGCCCAGCGGATGCCCTCGTAGTAGGCGCGGGCGCGCTCGGCGCCCGAGCGGCCGGTGATCGCGCCGCCCGGGGCGCTCACGTCGATCCCGGCGCAGAAGGCACGTCCCTCGGCCCGCAGCAGCACCGCCCGGACCGAGGGGTCGAAGCGGATCCGGTCGGCGAGCAGGCCGAGTTGGCGGGTGGACTCCCAGCTCCACGCGTTGAGCTTCGCCGGGCGGCACAGGGTCAGTACGCCGATCCCGTCCTCGACGTCGAGGCGGAGCCGCTCCTCGCCCTCCGGGACGTCCGTGCGGGTGGTGTCGATCATCCGTACCCCCTCAGGATTCTGACAGGCCGTCAGAATCCCAGGGGGCACGGATGCCGTGAAGGGGGCGCGGACGTCTCAGACCTCGTCGCGCGTGAGCGCCAGCAGCCGGTCCAGTACGCGCGGGCCGCCGGCCCGCAGCCCGTCGTGCTCGAACTCGTCGGTCACCCAGGTGCGCAGCCCCCGGACGGCACGGGCGGTGCGCAGCGAGTGCCCGGCGTCCACGTACATGTCGTCGTGGTAGACCGCCGCCGCGACCGGCACCTCGTTCGCCGCGAGGCGGGCCGGGTCGTACAGCGGCGCCCAGTCGGTGCGGGCGGCCAGTTCCTCGGCGGTGTCGCGCAGCGGGCGCAGCGCCGGGTCGGTCTCGAAGGTCCAGGGGTGCACGGACTCGCCGGTGAACAGCAGCGGCCCGTCGTCCGCGAGGGTCTTGGCCGCGTCGAACTGGGGGAACTCGGCGCGCACGCGCTCGGCGGACCAGGCGGTGGGGCGGTCTCCCTGGGCGTAGCACGCCTCGTGGACCAGGGCGTACAGCGGATGACCGGCGTACGAGAGCAGCCCTTGGACCTCCTCCTGGAAGGCGTCGGAGAGGGCGTGGCCCTGCGGGGTGCGGACGAAGGCGTCCTCCAGCAGGTAGTGCAGGCGGTGGCTGCCGTCGCTGCCGCCGAGGAGGATGCCGAGCGACTGGAAGGCCTCGGCGGTCAGACGGTATCCGCCGTTCAGGACGGGCTCGTGCTGGAGCAGGTACTCGGCGATCCGGCGGGCGCGCTCGACGTCCTGCGGATAGCGGGCGTAGTGCGCGGCGACCTTGCGCTCGATGCGCGGGTAGGCGGCGCGGTAGACGTCGTCGGCGTGGGCGTCGAGGGAGGGCAGGCCGCCGGTGATCACGGCGGCGCTCAGCCCCTCGGGGGCGCTGGAGAGGTAGCGCACGGTGCAGAAGCCGCCGAAGCTCTGGCCCAGGACCGTCCAGGGCGCTCCGCCGGTGAGTCCCGGCCTGATGGCCTCGCAGTCGCGGACGATGGAGTCGGCGCGGAAGAGCGCGAGGTGGTCGGCCTGCTCGCGGGGGCCGCCGCGCAGCGGGAGCGTCTGCCGGTTGGCGGGGGTGGAGGCTCCCGTGCCGCGCTGGTCGAGGAGGAGGACACGGAAGTCCTTCAGCGCCCGGTCGAGCCAGGCCTGACGGCCGACGAAACGATTCGCCCCGAAGCCGGGGCCACCCTGGAGGTAGACCATCCACGGCAGGTTCTGGTGCGCCTTGTCGCTCGCGACGACCTCGCGGGCGAACAGTTCGATGCTCTCGCCGGTCGGCCGGTCGTGGTCGAGGGGCACGGTGAAACGGTGGTCGGTGAGGACGACACCGGGCTGGCGGTAGCTGACGGTCAACAGGTCTCCCGAGACGTACGGACTCCAGGCTGCGTCCCAGTTGAGCACATGCCGGCCCGGCTCCGCGGCCCGGGGACCGGGAAAATGAACTGAACAGTGACTCAGCAGTCCGGTGACGGGGAACTGAACCGCTGGTCAGCGCGCCGCCAGGCTGGAGTGGCGCACGACCAGCTCCGGCTGGAGCACGACCCGGCGGTGCTCGTGCGGCACGGGCGCGGTCTCCGCGTCGATCTCCTCCAGCAGCAGCTCCGCCGCGAGGGCGCCCATGGTCACGGCCGGCTGACGCACGGAGGTGAGCGGGACGGCCGCGGCGGCGGCGAACTCGATGTCGTCGTAGCCGACGATCGCGAGGTCGTCGGGCACGCCGACACCGGCCGCGTACATGGCCTGCAGGACGCCGAGCGCGAGCAGGTCGTTGGCGCAGAAGACGGCGGTGGGCCGTTCGGCGAGGCCGAGGAGCCGGGCGCCCGCGTCGCGGCCCGCGGCCACGTCGAGGCGCTCGGTGGGCAGCTCGCGCAGGTTCTCCGGGCCGAGGCCCGCCTCGCGCAGGGCGTTCAGCGCACCCGTACGGCGGTCCCTCACCTGGCTGAGTCCGGGCGGGCCGCTGACGTACGCGATCGAGCGGTGTCCGGCGTCCACGAGGTGGCGGACGGCCAGCGCGCCGCCCGCCACGTCGTCGACCGAGACCGAGCACTCGGTGGTGCCCTCGGCGACCCGGTCGACCAGCACGAAGGGGATGCCGTTGCGGCGGAACGCCTCGATGTTGCGCCCGCTCGCGTCCGACGGCGTCAGCAGCACCCCGCGCACCCGCTGCTCGGCGAAGAGCGACAGGTAGTCGGCCTCCTCGCTCGGGGACTGCGCGCTGTTGCAGACCATCACCCCGAGCCCGGCCTGCCGGGCGGCGCGCTCGGCGCCGCGCGCGACGTCCACGAAGAACGGGTTGCCCATGTCGAGGACGAGGAGGCCCATGATCCGGCTCCGCCCGGCCCGCAGCTGGCGTGCCGACTCGCTGCGCACGTAGCCGAGCCGGTCTATGGCGGACTGGACGCGCGCCCGGGTCTCGGAGGCCACCGATTCCGGGCGGTTGATCACGTTCGAGACCGTGCCGACGGAGACCCCGGCGGCGCGGGCGACGTCCTTGATACCCACCGACTGGGCCATCAGGCGGGAACCTCCAGAAGAACGAGAAGCGGCAGGCCGGCCCTCAGATTACCCGTGAGCGGGCCGGAACCAGTGGTCATGAGGGCAGCCTCAGATCGATGACGCGCAGGGCCGACGGCGTGGTCCCGGCGGACTTCTCCTGGTACATCACGGACAGTGTTCCGTCCTGTGGGACACGCGTCTCGTCGATCACGACCTCGCCGAAGGCGTTCAGTCCGCCGCCGTCGAACAGGAGCGTCCAGTCGGTGTGACCGGAGGCCTTCGAGGCGCCCGCGATCCGCCCGAACGGCAGGATCGCGTAGGCGTTGTCGTACCGGTCCAGGACCAGTCCGGTGCGCTGGCTGGAGTTCAGGGCGATGGGGATCTCGGTCTTGGTCCAGCCGCCGGAGGAGCCCTTGCGGAGGTGGAAGGCCCGGCCGTTCGCGGTGCGGTCCTTCACGTAGCCGGTGGTGCACTGCCCGAAGCGTCCGGGCACGTAACTGATGATCGCGTGCGGCAGGCCCGCGGAGTCGGTGGCCTGGCTCTCCTGGTTCATCAGGGAGTGGTCGGGGCCGAGGGGGTCGACGACGAGTCCGGCGTCGGTGACGGAGACCGTGTCCGTGGTCCCCGTGGTGCCGACGACGGTGCCCGCGTCGTTGCGCCAGGTGCGGCCCCGGTCGGTGGAGTGGACGTAGCCGGTGTCGTGGTTGGTGATGCCGCCGGCGCCGCACATCACGGCGGCGTTCTGCTCGCGCCAGGTGAAGAAGGAGTGCAGCCGGCCGTTCACGTCGTAGTCGATCCCGTGCAGGTACATGTTGCGTGCGGTGCTCGACCCGTGCGCGCTGGTGTAGGTCCCGGTGGAGGCGGACCATTCGCCGAGCGCGGTCCAGGACGAACCGTCGTACTCCGCCAGCGCGTTGCGCCCGTTGCCCGAGACACCGGTGCGGTAGCTGAGCTGGAGGCGGCCCTCGGGCGTCGCGACGAACTGCGGATAGGTGAACCGCGTGGTGAGCGCGAGGCCGTCCAGGGAGGTCTGGACGGCCCCGAGGACGGCGGGGGTCCAGGCCGTCGACGCGGGGTCGTCGAGCAGCCCGGCCACCGACTTGACGTAGAAGAAGCCGTCGCTGTGCGAGTCCATGTTCAGGTGGAGACGGCCGTCGGTCCGGGAGACGCCCATGGAGATCACGTCGTGGGAGTCGTCGCTCTTGAGCTTGTGGCCGAGCGTGATCGTGGACCAGCTGCCGGCCCCCAGTGCGCGGCGGGCGACGACCGCGCTGCGGTCGGCGGTGTACCAGGCCGCGTACTGGTGGCCGCGGTAGGTCAACAGGCCGTTCTTCTGGAACGAGTTGTTGTTGACCAGCCCGTCGTAGGAGACGAAGTAGAGGGCCTGGGGGTCGAGCAGGGTGGTGCCGGTCCGGGTGACGGAGGGGCCGGGGGCGGCCGCCCGGGCCGTCCCCGCCGCGAGGGCGGGTCCTGCCACGGCGCCCAGCAGGGCCGTCGTCACTACGGTGCGTCGTCTCATGTACGGGCTCCTCGGTCGGACCGCGGGCGGGTGGGGCGGGTCAGGCGAGGTGGAAGACCTCGGTGAGGGGCTTCATGGCCTCGTCGGGGCGGGCGCCGTCCAGCGCGGTGAAGAACGGCGCCATCTCGGCCTGCCAGCGGGCGTTGACGTCGGTGGCCTCCATGGCGGCCCGCGCGGCCGCGAAGTCCTCGGTCTCCAGGTAGCCGACCAGCAGACCGTCCTCGCGCAGGAAGAGCGAGTAGTTGTGCCATCCGGTGGCCGAGAGCGCGTCGAGCATCTCGGGCCACACGGCGGCGTGCCGCTCGCGGTACTCGTCGAGGCGGTCCGCACGGACCTTCAGCAGGAAGCACACGCGTTGCATCGATGACCCTCCGGGGCCAGGGAGTCGGGCCGGCGCGAACGGTGGAGCACCGGCCCGGCGGGACGTCAGAAGTCGAACCGGTCGATGTTCTTCGCGTCGAAGACGGTGGGCTTGCCGAGGCTGATGACACCGTCCTCGCCGATGGTGAACGAGCCCATGTCACCGGCCTTGAAGGTCTCGCCCTCCTTGCCGGTGATCTGCCCCGAGGAGAGCGCCACGGCCGTACGGGCGGCCAGTTCGCCGAGCTTGGCCGGGTCCCACAGCTCGAAGGCCTCGACGGTGCCGTTCTTGACGTACTTGCGCATGTCGTTGGGGGTGCCGAGGCCGGTCAGCTTGACCTTGCCCTTGTACTTGGAGCCGGACAGGTACTGGGCGGCCGCCTTGATGCCGACCGTGGTCGGGGAGATGATCCCCTTCAGGTCCGGGTGCTCCTGGAGCAGGCCCTGGGTCTGCTGGAAGGACTGCTGGGCCTCGTCGTTGCCGTAGGCGACCTTGACCAGCTTGACGTCCTTGTACTTGGGGTCCTTGAGCTCGTCCTTCATGAAGTCGATCCAGGTGTTCTGGTTCGTCGCGGTCTGCGCGGCGGACAGGATCGCGATCTCGCCCTTGTAGCCGATCTGTTCGGCGAGCAGCTGCACCTCGGTGCGGCCCAGGTCCTCGGCGCTCGCCTGCGAGACGAACGCGTTGCGGCAGTCGGCCTTGGTGTCGGAGTCGTAGGTGACGACCTTGATCTTGTTGGTCATGGCCTGCTTGAGCGCGGTGCACAGGGCGCCCGGGTCCTGCGCGGAGACCGCGATCGCGTCGACCTGCTGCTGGGTGAGGGTGTTGACGTAACTCACCTGGCCGCTGGTGTCGGTGGCGCTGTTGGTGCCGACCTCCTTGTACTTCGAGCCCAGTTCGGTCAGCGCCTTCTCGCCGCCCTTGTCCGCGGAGGTGAAGTACGGGTTGTTGACCGCCTTGGGCAGGAAGCCGACGGTGAGGCCCTTCTTCGTGGCCGCGTTCGGGTCGGCCTTGGCGCCTGCGGCGGCACCCGAACCGCCCGAATCCTTCACGTCGTTCTTGGTGGTGCCGCCGCAGGCGGTGACGGCCAGGGCGAGGGAGGTGACGGCGGCGAGCGCCGCGCAGGTGCGGCGGATCGATGACTTGCGCATGGGTGAGGGTTCCTTTACGAGGGTGGGCGGAACGGGGTCACGGGGCCGGAGTCGAGGCGGCGGCTCTGCGTCCCGCCCTCGCCACGGAGATCTGGCGCCCGACCCGGGGGCCGAGCACGGAGACGACGAGCAGGACGCCGGTGACGACGATCTGCGACTGCGCGGAGACGTTGAGGAGGCTCATCACGTTCTGCAGCGAGCCGAGCAGGAAGACGCCCGCGATCGCGCCGCCGAGCGTGCCCCTGCCGCCGTCGAAGTCGATGCCGCCGAGCAGGACGGCGGCCACGACGGACAGTTCGAGCCCGGTGGCGTTGTCGTAGCGGGCGCTGGCGTAGTGCAGGGCCCAGAACACGCCGGTCAGCGAGGCCATGAGGCCGGTCGCGACGAACAGCAGCAGCTTCTGCCGCTTGACCCGGATGCCGGCGAACCGGGCGGCCTCCTCGTTGGCGCCGATCGCGAACGCGGAGCGCCCGAAGGGGGTGGCGTGCAGCACGACCACGGCGACGGCGAGCAGCGCCAGGAAGAGCGGGAACGCCTGCGGCACGAAGGTGTCCCCGATGCGTCCGGCCGCGAAGTCCTGGTACTGGACGGGGAAGTCGGTGACCGCGTCGGAGCCGAGCACGATCTGCGCGATGCCCCGGTAGGCGGCGAGCGTGCCGATGGTGACGGCCAGCGACGGCAGCCCGAGCCGGGTCACGAGCAGGCCGTTGACGAGCCCGCACACCACGCCGAGCACGAGACACAGCGGGATGATCGTCTCAATCGCCATGCCCTGGTTCCACAGGGCGCCCATGACCGATCCGGAGAGGCCGGCCGTGGAGGCGACGGACAGGTCGATCTCGCCGGCCACCACGAGCAGGGTCATCGGCAGGGCGATCAGCGCGATCGGCAGGGTGTTGCCGATCAGGAACGACAGGTTGAGCGCGTTGCCGAAGCCGTCCACGAAGGAGAAGGAGAGGAGCAGCAGGACGACGAGGAGGGCGCCGACGACCGTGTCCCAGCGGACGGCGCGCGAGAGGGCGGAGTCAGCCATGGCGGGCGTTCCTCTTCTTCAGTGCGGAGGCCACGCGCAGCGCGACGATCCGGTCGACCGCGATGGCGAGGATGAGCAGGACGCCGTTGATGGCGAGCACCCACACGGAGCTGACGCCGAGGGCCGGCAGGACGCTGTTGACGGAGGTGAGCAGCAGGGCGCCGAGCGCGGCTCCGTAGACGCTGCCGGAGCCGCCGGTGAAGACGACGCCGCCGACCACGACCGCGCTGACGACGGTGAGTTCGTAGCCGTTGCCGGTGCCGGAGTCGACGTTGCCGAACCGGGCGAGGTACAGGGCGCCGGCGAGTCCGGCGAGTGCGCCGCAGACGGTGTAGGCGGTCAGGACGCGCTTTCGGACCGGGATGCCGGCCAGGCGCGCGGCCTCCGGGTTCGAGCCGAGCGCGTAGAGTTCGCGGCCGCTGCCGAAGTGCCTGAGGTAGTACGCGGCGACCACGAGGACGGCCAGGGCGATCAGCGCGAGGTACGGGACCGCGGAGATGCCGCCGGAGCCGAAGTCGACGAAGCCGCCGGGGAGATCGGCCGCCGTGATCTGGCGGGAGCCGACCCAGATGGAGTCGATGCCGCGGATGATGTAGAGCGTGCCGAGGGTGACGACGAGGGCGGGGACCTGGCCGAGACTGACGAGCAGTCCGTTGACCAGTCCGCAGCCGACGCCGAGCAGCACCGCGAGGAGCACGGCGAGGACGGGGTCGCCGCCGCCCTGGAGGTAGGTGCCCGCCGCGAAGGCGCTGATGCCGAGGGTCGAGCCGACCGACAGGTCGACGTTGCGGGTGATGACGACGAGGGACTGGCCGGTGGCGACCAGCACGAGGATGGTCGCGTTCAGCAGCAGGTCCTTGATGCCCTGTTCGGACAGGAACTCGCTGTTGCCCGTCTGGGTGACGGCGATCATCACCAGGAAGACGGCCAGGATGGCGAGTTCGCGCATCTTGAAGACACGGTCCACCAGCCGGGTGCCGCTGGACTTCGGTGCGTCGGCGACGGTGGTCTCGTGCGGGGTGGTGACCGTCATGCGGCGGCCCTCCCGGTGGCGGCGGCCATCACGGATTCCTCGGTGGCTTCGGAGCGTGGGATCTCGGCGGTGAGCCGGCCCTCGTGCATCACGAGCACGCGGTCGGCCATGCCGAGGATCTCGGGCAGGTCGGAGGAGATCATCAGGACGGCCACTCCCTCGGCGGCCAGCTCGGAGAGCAGCCGGTGCACCTCGGCCTTGGTGCCGACGTCGATGCCGCGGGTGGGCTCGTCGACGATCAGCACCTTGGGGCCGGTGGCCAGCCATTTGGCGAGGACGACCTTCTGCTGGTTGCCGCCGGAGAGCGTGGAGACGGTGTCGGCGATCCGGGCGTACTTCACCTGGAGCTTCACCGCCCAGTCGAGGGAGCGGCTGCGTTCGGCCCCCCGGTCCATCAGGCCCGCCCTGACCGTCGTGCGCAGTCCGGTCAGACCGATGTTGCGCTCGATGGACATGTCCATCACCAGGCCCTGGGCACGCCGGTCCTCGGGGACGAGGGCGAGGCCCGCGGCCATGGCGGTGGAGGGGGCGCCGTTGGTCAGCCTGCGTCCCTCGACCTCCACCTCTCCGGCGTCCCAGCGGTCCACACCGAACACCGACCGGGCGACCTCCGTGCGGCCGGCGCCGACGAGGCCGGCGAGTCCGACGATCTCGCCGCGCCGGACCTCGAAGGAGACGTCGGTGAAGACGCCCTCGCGGGTCAGCCGGCGCACGCTCAGGGCGACCTCGCCCGCCTCGACGTCCTGCTTGGGGTAGAGCTCGTCGAGGTCGCGGCCGACCATCCGGCGCACCAGGTCGTCCTCCGTCATGCCCTCCAGCGGCTCGCACGAGATCAGGGCCCCGTCGCGCAGGGTCGTGACGCGTCCGCAGATCTGAAAGATCTCCTCCAGCCGGTGGGAGATGAACAGCACCGCGGAGCCCTGCTCGCGCAGGGCGCGGACCACGCCGAAGAGGCGGGCCACCTCGCTGCCGGTGAGGGCGGCGGTCGGCTCGTCCATGATCAGGACGCGGGCGTCGAAGGAGAGCGCCTTGGCGATCTCGACGATCTGCTGGTCGGCGATGGACAGTCCGCGCGCCGGACGCTCGGGGTCGAGCTCGACCCCGAGGCGCTTCATGAGGGCCGCGGTCGCCGCGCGGGTGGCCTTGTGGTCGATGCGGCCGAGGGCCCGCCTGGGCTGACGGCCCATGAAGATGTTCTCGGCGATGGAGAGGTCGGGGAAGAGCGTCGGCTCCTGGTAGATCACCGCGATGCCCGCGTCACGGGCGTCGGCGGGGCCGTGGAAGACGGTGGGAGCGCCGTCCAGCAGCACCTGGCCGGCGTCCGGTCGGTGCACGCCGGCGAGCGTCTTGATGAGGGTCGACTTGCCCGCGCCGTTCTCTCCGGCGAGCGCGTGCACCTCGCCGGGGAACAGTTCCAGGGACACGTCCCGCAGGGCGCGTACGGCGCCGAAGGACTTCGAGATGTCCTTCAGCGCCAGCACCGGGGCCGGACCCGTGTCGGACGGGTGGGTCATGAGGGGCTCCTCGACGACGTCGGCGGGACGGGCCCCACAGCGTCGTGAAAGGTTTCAATTGGGTTGCCGGGACGTTAGGCATGCCACCCAGGGCGCGTCAATGGGTTCGTGTCGAAATTCTTCGACCGCCTTGCGTCACAACAGGGTCACGGCGAAAGGCCCCGGCCGGAGGGGTTGACAGCCCTTCGGGGCACTCATAGCTTCGCTCCTGAATCGTTTCAGAGAAGCAGTTCCATTCGAAGTCGTAGGAGTCCCGAAGTGACCGAGTTCGCCGCGGTGAAGGCCGCGCTCAAGACCCAGGCCGTCGAGACGCCGTCGTGGGCGTACGGGAACTCGGGAACCCGGTTCAAGGTGTTCGCGCAGCCGGGCGTGCCCAGGAACCCGCGGGAGAAGCTGGACGACGCGGCCAAGGTGCACGAGTTCACCGGCGCGGCCCCCACCGTCGCGCTGCACATCCCCTGGGACAGGACCGACGACTACGCGGCGCTCGCCAAGCACGCCGAGGAGCGCGGCCTGCGGCTGGGCGCGATCAACTCCAACACCTTCCAGGACGACGACTACAGGCTCGGTTCCGTCTGCCACCCGGATCCGGCGGTACGCCGCAAGGCCGTCGACCACCTGCTCGAATGCGTCGACATCATGGACGCGACGGGTTCGCGGGACCTGAAGCTGTGGTTCGCCGACGGGACGAACTATCCCGGCCAAGACGACCTGCGCGAGCGCCAGGACCGGCTGACGGAGGCGCTGGCACAGGTCTACGAACGGCTCGGCGACGACCAGCGGATGCTGCTCGAGTACAAGTTCTTCGAGCCCGCCTTCTACGCGACCGACGTCCCGGACTGGGGCACCGCGTACGCGCACTGCCTCAAGCTCGGCCCCAAGGCGCGGGTCGTGGTCGACACCGGTCACCACGCGCCCGGCACCAACATCGAGTTCATCGTCGCCACGCTGCTGCGCGAGGACAAGCTCGGCGCCTTCGACTTCAACTCCCGTTTCTACGCCGACGACGACCTGATGGTGGGCGCGGCCGACCCCTTCCAGCTGTTCCGGATCATGTACGAGGTGATCCGCGGCGGCGGCTTCACCCCGGACGTCGCCTTCATGCTCGACCAGTGCCACAACATCGAGGCGAAGATCCCGGCGATCATCCGGTCCGTGATGAACGTCCAGGAGGCCACGGCCAAGGCCCTCCTCGTCGACCGCGCCGCGCTCGCCGAGGCCCAGCGGGGCGGGGACGTGCTGGCCGCGAACGCGGTGCTGATGGACGCCTACAACACGGACGTGCGTCCGCTGCTCGCGGAGGTCCGCGCGGAGCTGGGGCTCGACCCGGATCCGGTGGCGGCGTACCGCCGGTCCGGGTGGGCGGAGCGGATCGCCGCGGAGCGGGTCGGGGGGACCCAGGCGGGGTGGGGGGCCTAGGCCCTGTCGTCACATTCCCGTCGTCGCCCGAAGGGCGGCCCTGCGGCGTCGTGGGGGTCCCCCCTGCTCGAGCGAAGCCGAGAGCTCGGGGGAGCGTGCTCTGGGGGTACCCCCTGCTCGAAGAGCTAGGGGGAGTGCCGGGCGTCGCGGGGCAGGCGGGAATGTGACGACAGGGCCTAGCCCCTTGCGCGGGGCCCGCTTACGGGTTCCCCGGCGGGGCGGGCTCGGTCGGTCGGCCCTCCGTGTCGCGTCTGCCCCACGGCGGTGGTTCGCGGGGCACGGGTGTCGTCGTGGCAGGTCGCGCGGTTCCCCGCGCCCCTGACGGGGCACCCTCGCTCACCCCTCTTCCCCACGAGCCCGGCGGAGCCGAAGCCGGCCCTCCGTGCCGGGCCCGCCGGGCCGCGTCTGCCCCACCCGGTGGTCCGCGGGCCGCGCGAGCCGCCGTGGCCGGTCGCGCAGCTCCCCGCGCCCCTGAAGGGCGCTTCCCCTCCCTCTCTTTCAAAGGACCTGGAACATGGCACCCCATCCCGAAGCCGCCGCTCTGCTGGCCCGGTCGCGCCGGCTCGGCGCCGATCCCCGCAACACCAACTACGCGGGCGGCAACGCCTCCGCGAAGGGCACCGACACCGACCCCGTGACCGGGGGTGACGTGGAGCTGATGTGGGTGAAGGGGTCCGGCGGGGACCTCGGCACCCTCACCGAGGACGGGCTCGCGGTGCTGCGCCTCGACCGGCTGCGCGCGATGACCGAGGTGTACCCGGGCGTCGAGCGCGAGGACGAGATGGTCGCCGCGTTCGACTACTGCCTGCACGGCAAGGGCGGCGCCGCGCCCTCCATCGACACGGCGATGCACGGACTCGTCGACGCCCCGCACGTCGACCACCTGCACCCCGACTCGGGAATCGCGCTCGCCTGCGCGGCCGACGGGGAGAAGCTGACCGCCGAGTGCTTCGGCGACCGGGTGGTGTGGGTTCCCTGGCGCCGGCCCGGATTCCAGCTGGGGCTGGACATCGCGGCGGTCAAGGAGGCCAACCCGGGGGCCGTCGGCTGTGTCCTGGGCGGCCACGGCATCACCGCGTGGGGCGCCACCGCCGAGGAGTGCGAGCGCAACTCGCTGTACATCATCCGCACCGCGGAGGCGTTCCTGGAGGAGAAGGGCGAGGCCGAGCCGTTCGGTCCCGTCCTGGAGGGCTACGGCGCGCTGCCCGAGACCGAGCGCCGCGAGCGTGCCGCCGCCCTCGCGCCGTACGTGCGCGGCATCGCGTCCCAGGACCGCCCGCAGGTCGGCCACTTCACCGACTCCGAGGAGGTGCTCGACTTCCTCGCCCGCGCCGGGCATCCGCGCCTGGCCGCGCTGGGCACCTCCTGCCCCGACCACTTCCTGCGCACCAAGGTCCGCCCGCTGGTGCTGGACCTGCCGCCGGCCGCGCCGCTGGAGGACGTGACCGCCCGGCTGGGGGAGCTGCACACCGCCTACCGCGAGGAGTACACCGCCTACTACCGGCGGCACGCCGAGCCCGGCTCCCCCGCGATGCGCGGCGCGGACCCGGCGATCGTGCTGGTCCCCGGGGTCGGCATGTTCTCCTTCGGCAAGGACAAGCAGACGGCGCGGGTGGCGGGCGAGTTCTACGTCAACGCGATCAACGTGATGCGCGGGGCCGAGGCCGTCTCGACGTACGCGCCGATCGAGGAGTCGGAGAAGTTCCGCATCGAGTACTGGGCCCTGGAGGAGGCCAAGCTCCGGCGGATGCCGAAGCCCGCGCCGCTCGCCACCCGGGTCGCCCTGGTCACGGGCGCGGGCAGCGGGATCGGCCGGGCGATCGCGGAACGGCTGGTGGCCGAGGGCGCGTGCGTCGTGGTCGCCGACCTGAACACCGAGGGGGCCGAGCGGGTCGCCGCCGGACTCGGAGGTCCCGACAAGGCCGTCGCCGTGGGCGTGGACGTCACCTCCGAGGAACAGATCGCCGAGGCGTTCGAGGCCGCGGTGCTGGCCTTCGGCGGCGTCGACCTGGTGGTGAACAACGCGGGCATCTCCATCTCCAAGCCGCTCCTGGAGACCACCGCGAGGGACTGGGACCTCCAGCACGACATCATGGCGCGCGGCTCCTTCCTCGTCTCGCGCGAGGCGGCCCGGGTCATGACCGCGCAGAAGCTGGGCGGCGACATCGTCTACATCGCCTCCAAGAACGCGGTCTTCGCCGGCCCGAACAACATCGCCTACTCCGCGACCAAGGCCGACCAGGCCCATCAGGTACGGCTTCTGGCAGCCGAGTTGGGCGAGCACGGCATCCGGGTCAACGGCGTCAACCCGGACGGCGTCGTGCGCGGGTCGGGCATCTTCGCGGGCGGCTGGGGAGCGCAGCGGGCGGCGACGTACGGCATCGAGGAGGAGAAGCTCGGCGAGTTCTACGCCCAGCGGACCATCCTCAAGCGGGAGGTGCTTCCGGAGCACGTCGCGGCGGCCGTGTTCGCCCTGACGGGCGGGGACCTGACGCACACCACGGGGCTGCACGTCCCGGTCGACGCCGGCGTCGCCGCCGCCTTCCTGCGATGACCCCGATGAGCGCCCCGCACTCCTCCGCCGCGCGCACCGCACGGGCGCGCGCCTGTGCCGCCGTCGACCTCGGCGCGTCCAGCGGGCGCGTCATGGTCGGGCGCGTCGGCCCGGACACGCTCGAACTGACCGAGGCGCACCGCTTCCCCAATCGGCCCGTCCGCGTCCCCGAGGGGCTGCGCTGGGACATCCTCGGGCTCTACGCGGGCGTCCTCGACGGACTGCGCGCGGCCGGGCAGGTCGACTCCGTGGGCATCGACAGCTGGGCGGTGGACCACGGTCTGCTGGACGCGGACGGAGCACTGCTCGGCAACCCGGTGCACTACCGCGACGCCCGCACCGAGGGGATCGCGGAGAAGGTGTGGGCGAGCGTGCCCGCCGCCGAACTGTACGCGGCCACGGGACTGCAGTACGCCCCCTTCAACACCCTGTACCAGCTGACGGCGGCCCGCGCCTCCGCGCAACTCGCCTCCGCCGAACACCTGTTGCTGATCCCCGATCTGCTGGCGTACTGGCTCACGGGCGAGATGGGCACCGAGCTCACCAACGCCTCCACCACGCAGTTGATCGATCCGGGGACCCGCGACTGGTCGTACGGCCTCGCGGAACGGCTCGGCATCGACCTGCGGCTGTTCCCGCCGCTGCGCCGTCCCGGCGACCCGGCCGGGACCCTGCTGCCGCGCGTGCTGGACGAGACCGGAATGACCGGCCCGGTACCGGTGACGACCGTCGGCTCGCACGACACCGCCTCGGCGGTGGCCGCCGTTCCCGCGACCGGGGAGCGGTTCGCCTACATCTGCACCGGCACCTGGTCGCTGGCGGGCCTGGAGCTGGACGCGCCCGTCCGCACCGAGGCGAGCCGGGCCGCCAACTTCACCAACGAACTGGGCCTGGACGGCACGGTCCGCTATCTGCGCAACATCATGGGCCTGTGGCTGCTCCAGGAGTGCGTACGGGAGTGGGGCGACCCCGACCTGGGCGGACTCCTCGCGGCCGCGGCCGAGGTGGCTCCGCTGCGGTCCGTCGTGGACGCGGGTGACGCGGCGTTCCTCGCGCCGGGCCGGATGCCGTCGCGGATCGCCGACGCCTGCCGGGCCTCGGGGCAGCCGGTCCCGGAGTCCCGCGCCGAGATCACCCGCTGCATCCTCGACTCCCTCGCGCTCGCGCACCGCCGCGCGATCGAGCGGGCCCAGTCCCTCGCCGGCCACCCGGTCGACGTCGTGCACGTCGTCGGCGGCGGCACCCGCAACGAACTGCTGTGCCGGCTCACCGCCGACGCCTGCGGGCTGCCGGTCGTGGCGGGCCCGGCGGAGGCCGCCGCGCTCGGCAACGTCCTCGTCCAGGCGCGGGCGCACGGACTGGTCGGCGACCGTGCCGAGATGCGCGATCTGGTGGCGCGCACCCAGCCGCTCCGCCGCTACGAGCCGCGGGGCGACACGGCGGCGTGGCGGGCGGCCGAGGCGAGGCTCGGCACACCATGAGGACCACGCCATGAGGACCACGCCATGAGGACCGCACCCCGAGAACCACACCTCGCGGCACCCGCCGGGGAAGGCGCGCGGTGGACACCGCGAGGCGCGCGCCGCCTTCCCGGGGCGCGCCCGCCCCGTACCCTGCACCCGTCCATGAACCGTCCCGAGGAGCCGCGATGCGTGTCGCCCTGTTCCTGACCTGTGTCAACGACACGCTGTATCCGGACACCGGCCGCGCCGTGGTGGACCTGCTGACCAGACTGGGTGTCGAGGTCGACTTCCCCATGGGGCAGACCTGTTGCGGCCAGGCGCACTACAACACCGGCTACCGCCATGAAGCCGAGCCGCTCGCCCGGCGTTTCGCCGAGGTGTTCGGGGAGTACGAGGCGATCGTGACGCCGTCCGGATCGTGCGGGGCGATGGTGCGGGAACTGTATCCACGGATGGGCGAACGGGCCCGCGCGGAAGGACGCGGCGACACCCTGGCCAGGACGCTGGCGCCGGTCGTGCCGAAGACGTACGAGCTCACCGAGTTCCTGGTCGACGTCCTCGGTGTGACGGACGTCGGCGCGTACTACCCGCACACCGTGACCTACCACCCCACCTGTCACGGGCTGCGCGGTCTGGGTCTTGGCGACCGCCCGCGCCGGCTGCTCGAGGCCGTCAGGGGACTCGAGCTGCGGGAGCTGCCCGGTGCCGAGGAGTGCTGCGGTTTCGGCGGCACCTTCGCCCTCAAGAACCCCGACGTCTCGGCGGCGATGGGCGCCGACAAGGTGCGCAACGCCGAGTCGACGGGCGCCGAGGTGCTGTGCGCCGCGGACAACTCGTGTCTGATGCACATCGGCGGCACGATGGGCCGCCTCAGGACGGGGATGCGGCCCGTGCACATCGCGGAGATCCTGGCGAGCACGGAAGCGGGTCCGCGGGCGAGCGGAACGAAGGAGCCGAACGCATGAGCGGAACGTTCGTCGGTATGCCGGCCTTCCCCAAGGCGGCGCACGAGGCTGTGAACAACGCGACCCTGCGGGGCAATCTGCGCCACGCCACGCAGACGATCCGCACCAAGCGCGCCAAGGCCGTCGCCGAGGTCTCCGACTGGGCGGAGCTGCGCGAGGCGGGCAAGCGGATCAAGGATCACACGCTCCGTCACCTCGACCGGTACCTGGTGCGGTTGGAGGAGTCGGTGACCGCGGCCGGTGGTGTCGTGCACTGGGCCGCCGACGCCGAGGAGGCCAACCGCATCGTCACGGAGCTGGTCAGGGCCACCGGCGAGAGCGAGGTCGTCAAGGTCAAGTCGATGGCCACGCAGGAGATCGGGCTCAACGAGGCGCTGGAGGCCGCGGGCATCCGCGCGTACGAGACCGATCTCGCCGAACTCATCGTGCAGCTGGGCGAGGACCGGCCCTCCCACATCCTCGTCCCGGCGATCCACCGCAACCGCGGCGAGATCCGTGACATCTTCGTCCGCGAGATGGGCGCCTGGGGCCGGGCGGCGCCCGAGGGACTCACCGAGGCACCCGCCGAACTGGCCGAAGCGGCACGCCTGCACCTGCGCGAGAAGTTCCTGCGCGCCAAGGTCGGCATCTCCGGGGCCAACTTCATGGTCGCCGAGACCGGCACGCTCGTGGTCGTCGAGTCCGAGGGCAACGGCCGGATGTGCCTGACGCTCCCCGAGACCCTGATCTCGGTCGTCGGCATCGAGAAGACCGTTCCGACCTGGCGGGACCTGGAGGTGTTCCTGCAGACCCTGCCCCGCTCCTCGACGGCCGAGCGCATGAACCCGTACACCTCGATGTGGACGGGCACCACGGACGGGGACGGCCCCCGGACCTTCCATCTGGTCCTGCTGGACAACGGCCGCACCGACACGCTCGCCGACGAGGTCGGACGCCAGGCCCTGCGCTGCATCCGCTGCTCGGCGTGCCTCAACGTCTGCCCGGTGTACGAGCGGGCGGGCGGCCACGCCTACGGCTCGGTCTACCCGGGCCCGATCGGCGCGATCCTCAGCCCCCAGCTCCGGGGCACCGCGAGCGAGATCGACGCCTCCCTGCCGTACGCCTCCTCGCTGTGCGGCGCCTGTTACGAGGTCTGTCCGGTCGCGATCGACATCCCCGAGGTCCTCGTGCACCTGCGGGAGAGGATCGCGCAGGGCGGGCGGGCCACGCGGGACGGCGACACGGTCGTGCTGAGGCCGGCCAAGGGACACGCCGCCGAACGGGCGGCGATGCGCACGGCACGCTGGGCGTTCGCCCGTCCCGGTGCCCTGCGGGCCGGGCAGCGGCTGGCGTCCGGGACCCGCCGCTTCCACCCGCGGACCCTGCCGGGGCCCGGCCGGGCGTGGAGCGGGACCCGTGAACTGCCCGCGGTCCCGGCGGAGTCGTTCCGTGCGTGGTGGCAGCGCACGCGGGGCGGAAAGGACATGACGAAGTGAGCAGCAGGGATCTGATCCTCGGCCGGGTGCGCCGGGCCCTCGCGGACGTGCCCCGGGACGACACTCCCCCGGGGCCCGGGCGGCCGGGCGAGGACTCCTCGTACGAGCGGGCCGTCGGCCGGGGTTATCTGCGCGAGCACGGTGCGCGGAGTGTCGCGCGGACGGTGGACCTCCTCGCGGAGAACCTGGCGGACTACCGGGCGGTCGTGCACCGCGCCACCGAGGGGGAACTGCCGGACCTCGTCGCGCGGTTGCTCGCCCGGCGCGGGTCCCGGCACGTGCTCGTGCCTCCGGGGCTCCCGCCCGCGTGGACGTCGGCGGCGGATCCCGTCCGGGTCCACGACCGGGCCGCCGGCACGCCCCATGAACTCGACGGGGTGGAGAGCGTGGTGACCGGCTGCGCCGTCGCGATCGCCGAGACCGGCACGATCGTCCTCGACGGCGGCCCGGACCAGGGCCGCCGCCGGATCACCCTGGTCCCGGACCACCACATCTGCGTCGTCCGGGTCCCCGGCCAGGTGGTGACCTCCGTCCCCCGGGCGCTCGAACGCCTGGACCCGGCGCGGCCCTTGACCTGGATCTCGGGCCCGTCCGCCACCAGCGACATCGAACTGGACCGGGTGGAGGGGGTGCACGGTCCGCGCACCCTGGAGGTGGTGCTGATGAGCGAGGAGTGACGGGCGCGGCCGACGCGGGGACGATCGCGTCCCCGCGAGGGGCGTGCGCCACGGCCGGGACCTCGGGTCAGCGCACCCGTCCGCGCGGCTTCAGTGGCAGCGGGGGCAGTTCCGGGGCCGACAGCGGCACCCCGTCGTACCCCTTCACCTCACCGAAGCGCGCGCCCTTGGCCCAGTCCTCCCGGGCCTGTTCGATCTCCTGCTGGGTGCGGCCGATGAAGTTCCACCACATGATCAGCTCCTCCTCGAACGGCTCACCGCCCAGCAGCATGAGGCCCGCGTCGCTCACGGCGCGCAGCGGGAGCTCGGCGCGGCCGCAGCCGAGGTAGAGCATGGAGCCGGGGAGCACCGGTACGCCGTCGACCTCGGCCTCGCCGGACATGGAGAGGACGGCGTACTCGAAGTCGGGCTCCAGCGGCAGGCGTACGTCCGCGCCGCCCGCGAGGGCCAGGTCGGCACCGACGATCGGCGTGTACGTCGTACCGGGCGAGGCCGCGCCGTCGAGCGTGCCCAGCAGGAGCGTGGCCCGCAGTCCGGGGGCGGTGACGACGGGCAGTTCGGCGTGGTGCTCGAAGTGCGGGTCGGTGTGCCGGTGACCGTCCGGCAGCGCGACCCAGAGCTGGGCGCCGTGCAGCAGGCGGGAGTGGGCTCGGGGGCTCTCCTCGGAGTGGCTGATGGCGCGGCCCGAGGTCATGAGGCCGAGTTCGCGGGGGCGGATCGTCTGGAGACTGCCCGTGGAGTCGCGGTGCAGCACCTCGCCCTCGTGCAGCCAGCTGACGGTCTGCAGGCCCATGTGCGGGTGCGGCGGGACCTGCATGCCGGGCTCGTCGGCGATGTCGTCGGGACCGTAGTGATCGACGAAGCACCACGCGCCGACCATGCGCCGGCCCAGATTGGGCAGCAGACGGCGGACCTCGCTGGACTCGCCGAGCTTGACCCGGCGGGGGCTGAGGAGTTCGCGCACCGGCTCGGCCACCACGAACCCGCGGCCGCCGCAGGGGGCGGGAACCGGTTCCCGATCAAGATTGCTCATGGCGCACAACCTAGTCCCGCCGGGGGCTTCTCGTCAGGTCATCGATCCGCCCATTCAGGGACACTCGGCCCGGAACCGACGTGGCGGCCGGGGCCCCCGGCGCACCGTCCATCGTTCACGAAAACGGTAGCCATGGACATAGTAGCCATGTAATGTTTCCTGCATGAGTTCAGTGAAGCCGGTTTCCGAGAACGCGACGCCCGGGTTCCTCGTCTGGCGCCTGTCGACGAAGTGGCGCGTCGCGGTGGACCGGGCCGTGGGCCCGCTGGGCCTGACGCACGCGCAGTACTCGCTGGTGGCGTCGCTGTACGGCATGCACCGGGCCGGAGAGCACCCCAGTCAGCGCCGGCTCGCCGACCACACCGGACTCGAACCGCTCTACGTCTCGAAACTGGCCCGTTCCCTGGAGGCGGCCGGCCTTCTCGACCGCACCCGGGATCCGTCCGACCCCCGCGCGGTGCGGCTGACCCTCACCGACGACGGGCGCGAGATCACCCTCCGCGCCATCTCCGTGGTCCAGGACCTGCTGGAGCAGCTCCTCGAACCACTGGGCGGGCTCGGCGGCGAACGCGCACGGGCGTTCGGTCACGAGCTGGCCGTCCTGCTCGACGTACCGCTCGATCCGCGCACCGGGGCCGGGCCGCGTCCCGGCGGGACGCCCCCACCTTCCGCAGAGATTTCACCCGAGGAGCAGTCATGACCACTCCTGTCGCCCCCTTCAACGGCCAGGCCATCGGCCTCGCCCACTACGCGAGCCGCGCCGCCCTGGAGCGGGTGCTGGCCCGCAGCGGCACCACCTTCGAGCAGTCGGTGGCCCTGCGGGCCGCGGCGTCCGGCGACGGCGGGACCGTCGAGCGGGCCCTGGTCGTCGGCCGGCTCACCGCCGGCCTGAAGATCGACGAGTCGGCGGCCCGGCGAACCGTCGGGGAACTCACGGCCCGGGGGCTCCTGGAGGAGCCGACGCCCGAGCGGGTGTCCCTGACGGACGCCGGCCGGGAGCTGTTCTCGTCGATCCGCGCCGCGGGCGACGAGATCGCCTCCCGGGTGTACGCCGGGATCCCGGCGGAGGACCTGGCCGTCGTCGCACGCGTGCTGGCCCTGGTGACGGAGCGGGCCGACGCGGAACTCGCCGGGGAGTGACCCGGCGCGGAGCGCCGCCGGACGCCCCGGAGCCACGCTCCCGCACCCCCGCAAGGTCGTGGAATATTCAACCGATCCTCGTGGTTGTGGGCGCCGAAGGAGGTCAGCGGTGGACACGACGTACTACGACCACGGGACGGCCGCGGAACGCTGGGAGCGGGGGCGGATGTTCTTCGAGGCCAAGGACTACGCGGCGGCCGCGCGCGTCCTGGGCGGACTGGTCGAGGAGGTGCCGGAGCAGACCGGACCCCGGCTGCTGCTGGCGCGCTCCTACTACCACTCTGCCCAACTGAGCCGCGCCGAGGCCGAGTTGCGCACCCTCGTGGAAATCGACCCGGTCGAGCACTACGCCCGTCTGATGCTGGGCCGCACCCTCCAGCGCCTCGGCCGCCCCGAGGAGGCCGCGTCGCACCTGCGGATCGCGTCCGCGCTCGGGGGCGAGTTCGAGGGGGCTCGACCGGCCCCGCCCCGGTGACCCGGGGCCTGTCCGGGTGAGATCGAGGTGACCCGCGGCGCGCGGGGAAAGTCGGCGGACTCCCCTCGCGCCGCCTCGATCACCCTGGTACGGCTTGGCATCCTGGCGGGATGGCATCCGAACGTGACCGCAGCGCCCCGCGCATCCCCCTGAGCGACCTGGTCGAAGAACTCCTCGGCCACGAGGGGCCGTTGCCGATCGTCGCGGCCGGCGACCCCGTACTGCGCCGGGGCACGGAGCCGTTCGACGGACAGCTGGACCCGGCGCTGCTGGCCCGGTTCGTCGCCGCCCTGCGCGCCACGATGCACGCGGCGCCCGGTGTCGGTCTCGCCGCGCCCCAGGTCGGTGTGCCGCTGCGGATCGCCGTCATCGAGGATCCCGCGCCGGTCCCGGACGAGGTGCGGCTCGTGCGCGGGCGGGTGCCGCAGCCGTTCCGGGTGCTGGTCAATCCCTCGTACGACGGGATCGGCACGCGGCGGGCGGCGTTCTTCGAGGGCTGCCTCAGCGTTCCGGGCTGGCAGGCCGTGGTGGCCCGGCACGCGGAGGTGCGGCTGACGGCGCTGGACGAGCACGGGCACGCCGTCGACGAGGTGTTCGGCGGCTGGCCCGCGCGCATCGTCCAGCACGAGACGGACCACTTGGACGGCGTGCTCTACCTCGACCGCGCGGAGCCGCGCTCGCTGTCGTCGAACCAGGCGGCGGCGGAACTCTGGTCCCAGCCGACGCCGGAGCGGGCCGCCGAAGCGCTGGGCTTCACCCTGCCGGACTGATGCCCGGGGCCCGCCCCGGGCATCAGTCCGGCAGGGTGCCCTCGGGTCACGCCCGGCCGCGGACCTCCGCGTCGCAGTCGGCCCTGGGCTCCGCACCCGGCCGCCGGCTCCGCCCGCCGGACCACGGCCATGACCGCTCGGCGGCCTTCCCGCCGGGCCGCCCGGCCTCCGCTCCTCCGGGCCGCGCCTGCCGGTGACGCCCCGGTCCGCCTCGGCCGGGTGCCGCGCCGGGCCTCCCCGGGGAGGCGGCCGCCGGGCCTCCCCGGCCGGTAAATCGCAGGCGCTCCGGCCCCCGCTCCGATAGCCTGCGGGCATGTCCACGCCCCGTGTCTCTTAGCTCCAGGACCCGCTTCCACGCCACACGTGTGTCCTCGAGCCGATTGACCTCTGGAGCGTTTTCCCATGATCACCGTTCGCGGTGTCGACGTGCGCGTCGGCGCCCGTCTGCTGCTGTCCGACATCTCCTTCACCGTCTCCCCCGGCGACCGCATCGGCCTGGTCGGCCGCAACGGCGCCGGCAAGACCACCCTGCTGAGCACCCTCGCGGGGCAGCGGTCTCCCGCCACCGGTTCCGTCTCCCGCACCGGAGCGGTCGGTCACCTCTCCCAGGACCCGCGCGCGGCGGACCCCACGGTCACGGTCACCGCCCGGATCCTGTCCGCCCGGGGTCTCGACCGAGCCGTACGGGCCCTGCGGGCGGCCGAGACCGCGATGGCCGACGGATCCGAACGCGCGATGAACGCCTACGCGCGCGCCGAGGCCGAGTTCCAGGCGCGCGGCGGGTACGCGGCCGAGGCCGAGGCGGCCCGGGTCGCCGCGGGTCTCGGTCTGCCGGCCCGGGTGATGGACCAGCCGATAGGCACCCTGTCCGGCGGACAGCGGCGGCGCGTCGAACTGGCCCGCATCCTCTTCTCGGACGACGGCACCCTGCTCCTCGACGAGCCGACGAACCACCTGGACGCCGACTCGGTCGCCTGGCTGCGCGGGTTCCTGGCGACCCGTCGGGCAGGGCTCGTCCTCATCAGTCACGACACCTCCCTGCTGGCCGACGTGGTCAACCGCGTCTTCCACCTGGACCCGCACCGCGCCACGCTCGACGTGCACAACACCGGCTGGACGGCCTACCTCGCCCAGCGCGACGCCGACGAGCGGCGGCGGGCCCGGGAGCGCGCGAACGCCGAGCGCAAGGCGGCGGCCCTGCACGCGCAGGCCGACAAGATGCGCTCGAACGTGGCGACCGCCGTGGCCGCCAGGAACATGGACCGCCGCGCCGACCGCCTGCTCGCCGGACTGGAAGCGGTCCGGCGGACGGAGAAGGTGGCCCGGATCCGGCTGCCCGAACCGGCCCCGTGCGGACGGATGCCGCTCGGCGCGGTCGCGCTGGCCAAGTCGTACGGCGATCTGCGCGTCCTCGCGGGCGTCGACCTCGCCGTCGACCGGGGCAGCCGCCTGGTGGTCCTCGGCCCGAACGGCTCGGGCAAGACCACGCTGCTGCGACTGCTCGCCGGTCACGACGATCCGGACGGCGGGCGGGTGGTGCGGGGGCACGGGCTGCGCCTCGGCTACTTCGCGCAGGAGCACGACACCCTGGACCCGGCCGGTACGGTCCGCGGCCACCTCGCCGCCGCGGCGCCGCACCTCGACGACGGCGACGTGCGGAGGGTGCTCGGCTCGTTCCTGTTCGCGGGCGACGACGCCGACAAGCGGGTCGGGGTCCTCTCCGGGGGCGAGAAGACCCGGCTCGCCCTGGCGGGGCTCGTCCACTCGGGCGCGAACGTGCTCCTCCTGGACGAGCCCACCAACAACCTGGACCCGGCCTCCCGGGCCGAGGTCCTGGCCGCAGTGGCCACGTATCCGGGCGCGCTCGTCATGGTCACCCACGACGAGGACGCCGTCGACGCCCTGCGCCCGGACCGGGTCCTGCTCCTTCCGGACGCGGACGAGGACCTGTGGAGCGAGGAGTACCGGGAACTGGTGACCCTGGCCTGAGCGGGTCACGGGGCGGGCCGCCGCGTGGCCGGACACCGGCCGCACGGCGGGCCCGCCGCCACACCCGTGCTCACGCGTCCCGGTACGCCTCCAGCAGCCTCAGCCAGACCTCGCTGACCGTCGGGTAGGACGGGACGGCGTGCCACAGGCGCTCGACCGGTACCTGGCCCACGACGGCGACGGTCGCGGAGTGGATGAGTTCTCCGACACCGGGACCGACCAGGGTGAGACCGAGGACGATCCTCCGGTCGAGATCGACGACCATGCGGGCCTTTCCGCGGTAGCCGTCCGCGTACAGACCCGCGCCGGCCACCGAGGCCATGTCGACGTCGACGGCCCGGACGCGGTGTCCGGCCCGCTCCGCCTCCGCGAGGGACAGGCCCACGGCCGCCGCCTCCGGGTCGGTGAAGACGCATTGCGGGACGGACGCGTGATCGGCCGTGGCCGAGTGCGCGCCCCAGGGGTCCGTCTCGAGGATGGGTACGCCCGCGGCACGGGCGGCGATGGCGGCACCCGCGATCCGGGCCTGGTACTTGCCCTGGTGGGTGAGCAGCGCGCGGTGGTTGACGTCACCGACCGCGTACAGCCATTCGCTGCCGACGACGCGGAGGCTGTCGTCGACCTCGATCCACCCGCCCGGCTCCAGGCCGACCGTCTCGAGGCCGAGGTCGTCGGTGCGGGGCGCGCGGCCGGTCGCGAACAGGATCTCGTCGGCCTCGATACGGTCGCCGGTGTCCGTGAGGGCGACCACCGTCGAGCCCTCGCGCGAGACGGCGGTCACCGAGATGCCGGTGCGCACGTCGGCGCCCGCCTCGGCCAGCGCCTCGGCGACCAGTTCCCCGGCGAAGGGCTCCATGCGGGGCAGCAGGCCCTTGCCGCGGACCAGGAGGGTGACCTGCGAGCCGAGCGCCTGCCAGGCCGTGGCCATCTCGGCGGCGACGACACCGCCGCCCACCACGATCAGCCGTCCGGGCACGGCGTGCGCGCTGGTGGCCTCGCGGCTCGTCCACGGCTTGACCTGGTCGAGGCCCGGCAGGTCGGGGAGCTGGGCGCGGGTGCCGGTGCAGACGGCGACCGCGTGCCGGGCCGTCAGCACCTTGCGTTCGCCGTCGGGTCCGTCGACCGTCACGGTGCGCGCTCCGGCGAGCCGGCCGTGGCCCCGGTGGAAGTCGGCCCCGATGCCGTCCAGCCAGGCGAGCTGGCCGTCGTCCTTCCAGTCCGAGGTGAACCAGTCGCGGTGGGCGAGGACCGCGGAGGCGTCGAGAGGGCCTTGTACGGCGGCGGACAGGCCGGGTACACGGCGGGCGTCGGCGCGGGCGATGGCCGGGCGGAGGAGTGCCTTGCTGGGCATGCACGCCCAGTACGAGCACTCGCCGCCGACCAGTTCGCTCTCCACGACCGCGGTGGAGAGGCCGGCGGCGCGGGCGCGGTCGGCGACGTTCTCCCCCACGGGTCCGGCACCGAGCACCACGACGTCGTAGGCGATGGATTCCGTTTCCGTCATGGGGCCAGTCTGGTTGCTGGTGTGCGCCGTGGCCACACGGGTACGCAGCCGGAATAGGTCCCCGGTGGGTGGCGTTGTGCTGACCGGCATGACCCGGACGTGAGGAAGAGGGAAATGGAATGAGCAGCACCGTTGAGCTCACCAAGGAGAACTTCGACCAGACGGTCACGGACAACGAGTTCGTCCTGATCGACTTCTGGGCGGAGTGGTGCGGGCCGTGCCGTCAGTTCGCCCCGGTCTACGAGAGGGCCGCCGCGGCCAACCCCGACCTGGTCTTCACCAAGGTCGACACGGAGGCGCAGCCGGAGCTGGCCGCCGCCTTCGACATCCAGTCGATCCCGACCCTGATGATCGTCCGCGACCAGGTCGCGATCTTCGCGCAGCCCGGGGCGCTGCCCGCCGCCGCGCTGGACGACGTCATCGGGCAGGCCCGGAAGCTGGACATGGACGAGGTCCGCAAGTCGGTCGCGGCCCAGCAGGCCAAGAACGCCGAGTAGTCCCTCGGCGCACTTCCCGGCCCCTAGAAGGGGTACCCCGCCACGTCCCCGCGCACCGTCGTCCACCGCAGGTCGGTGAAGGCGTCCAGATTGGCCTCGCCGCCGAAACGGGCGCCGGTTCCGGAGGCGGCCGTGCCGCCGAAGGGAGCGACGGCCTCGTCGTTGACGGTCTGGTCGTTGATTTGACATCCTCCCCCTCTCAAAAGAGGGGGATTCCAGCCCGTGGGGGCCGGGGTTCACGGGTGTTCGAGCGGCTGGTGGCCGTTGTCACCCCTCCGGCACCGGCTGTTCGCCGGGGGCGGGGGATCCCGCCCTGTCCTGCCGCGACGTTGGCTGCTGCGTTGGTGTCGGCGTTGCAGGTGAAGCCGCAGGAGGAGCAGCAGAACTCGGCTTGGTTCTTGCGCGAGTTCTTGTCGATCCTCCCCCACTGCCTCAAGGGCGTGGGAGGTGCCCCCAGCAGAGACTGCAGCGCAGACTGGTGTAGGGGGCGGGTACGTCCTCGACGCGGCCGGGGGCCTTGTGCCCGGTGCGCTGCCGCAGCAGGCCCCAGCCCTGGGCGAGGATGACTCGGTTCAGCCCAGCCTTCTGCCTGACCTGCTTGCCAGGCTGCTCGGCGGTGCCCCTGGCCGAGCGGGTCATGGTCTTGATGTCCAGCTTCTCGAACCGCACCACGTCGTGGTCGCGGGCGAGCATCGTGCTGGTCTTCTCGCACCAGTCCCTGCGCCGCTCCGCCTCACGAGCCTTGATACGGGCAGCCCTGGCGTACTCGGCGGCCTTGCGCTCACTGCCCTTGGGCGCGCGGGCAGCCCGGCGCTGGTGCTTGCGGACCTGCGCGCGTTCCCTGACGGTGAGCTGCGGGCAGTTCAGCTTCCGCCCGTCGGAGAGGGCGGCAGTGATGGCCACGCCCCGGTCGATGCCGATGACCTCACCCGTGCCGGGCCCCTCGACGGGAGCGGGGACGACGGCGAACGCGATGTGCCATCGGCCGTTGCGGAAGGTGACACGGAACGTCTTCGCCTGCGGCAGCCGGGAGCCCTTGCCGTTGCGGCTGAGACGGAAGCGGACCCAGCCACAGCCGGGCACCTTCACCCGCGCCCACCGCCGGTTGAGCCTCTGCACCACGACCGAGCGGCCCATGACCTGTTTTCCGGTCTTCGCGTTCAGCTTCGGCGAGCCGTCCGCCTCGAACTCCCCGATGCGGTCGGTGCCGATGACGCGAAAGCCCTCGTGCACGTGCTTCCGGCGCCAGGTCGGCTCACCGAACCCAGAGGTGAAGCGGGCGTTCTTGGCTTTGGCGAAGTCCTTCAGCGCCTGCTGCTGCACGTCCGCGTTCCCGGCGCCCAGCCATGCGTTGTCGCGCCGGGCCTCGGTGAGCTGACGGCACTGCTCGGCGAAGCCGGGCGCCGCCCCGCGGCCCTTGCGCCAGTACGCGTGCTGCTCGACGGCCAGGTTCCAGACGTACCGGGCGTGCGCGCAGTGGCCGAGCATGACGCCCGCCTGCTCACCCGTCGGGTACATCCGAAACCGTGCCATGACCGCGAACCTAGCCCGCACGTTCCCCGACCGCCCACGCCATCGACAAGCATCACTCGTGCGAGTGACCGTTCCTGGGTACCGACCCACCCGGCCACCGACCACCAGCCAGCCACCGATCACCAGCGGGACTCGGCGGGCCCCGCGGCTGCGGGCAGTGGAAGTCCCGTGTAGTTCGCGGCCAGTTCGGCGGCGGCGGGGCGGGACACCGCGATCCGGCGCAGTCGCGCGAGCTGCATCCGGCGTTCGAAGGCGTCCCCATCTGGTTGAGCGTGCAACATCTTAGTCATGTCGTACGAGAAGCGCGTCGCCTGCCACACCCTTTCCAAGGCCAACTCCGAGTACCGGTCCAGGAGTTCGGTCGATCCGGAGCGGTGCAGCTCGGCGAAGCCGCGCGCCAGGAGCCGTACGTCCGACACCGCGAGGTTGAGCCCCTTGGCGCCGGTCGGCGGCACGATGTGGGCGGCGTCCCCGGCCAGGAACAGCCGTCCGTGGCGCATCGGCTCGTGGACCCAACTGCGCATGGGGGTGACCGACTTGGCGGTGACGGGTCCGCGCTCCAGCCGCCAGTCCCCGGCGACCGCGAAACGCGCGGCCAGTTCGTCCCAGACGCGCTCGTCGGGCCAGTCGCCGGGGTCCGTGCCGTTCGGGACCTGGAGGTACAGCCGCGACACCGACGGGGAGCGCATGCTGTGCAGGGCGAAGCCGCCGGCGCCCCGGGCGTAGACCAACTCCTCGCAGGAGGGCGGCACGTCGGCGAGGATGCCGAGCCAGGAGTACGGGTAGTCGTGCGCGTACGTGCGGCCCGTCCCGGCCGGGAACGCGGCACGCGCGACGCCGTGGCCGCCGTCGCAGCCCACCACCCAGTCACAGGCCAGCGTCCGCTCACGCCCCCCGCACACGAACCGTACGACGGGCGAGGCGCTCTCCGGCTTCTCCACGGCGAGCGCCTCGGCCTCGAACAACAGGGGCGGCCCGTCGGCCAGTTGGAGGGAGACGAGGTCCTTCACGATCTCCGTCTGGGCGTAGATCGTGACGGTCCGGCCGCCGGTGAGCGCGGGGAAGTCGATGTGGTGGCGCTCCCCCTCGAAGCGCAGCTCGATCCCGTGGTGGACCAGACCCTCGGCGTCCAGCCGCTCGCCCGCTCCGCACGCGCGCAGGACGTCGACCGTGCCCTGCTCCAGCATGCCGGCCCGCTGGCGCCGTTCGGCGTACGCGCGCGTCCTGCTCTCCAGCACGACGCAGTCGATCCCCGTCCGGTGCAGCAGCCGGGCCAGCAGGAGCCCCGCCGGGCCCGCGCCGATGATGCCGACCGTGGTCCGCATGACACACCTCCGCTGTCCGGTGCCGCCGGGCTCCGGCACGGCCGGGCGGACAGGCCCGTCGCCCGCCGCTGCACCAGCCTCCCTCAGCTCGACGCGCGGTGCACGACGCGTGCGCCCAGCACCTCGTGAGTCTCGGGCTCGGCACCCGGTTCACGGACCACCCGGTCGACCAGTTCGGCCAGGTCACGGCCGGAGGGCAGGTCGAGGTGCACGGTGCTCAGCCGGGGTCTGAGCAGCCGCCCGAGCATGAGGTCGTCGGCACCGACGACGGCGGTCTCCTCCGGGACGGCGACGCCCTCGTCCTGAAGGGCGCGCATGAGGAGCATCGCGTACTCGTCGTTGTACCCGAAGACGGCGTCGAGGCCGAGGGAGCGCCAGCGCCCCGCGAGCCGGGCGGCGGCCTCCTCCTCGTACGCGAGCGGCAGCTCGGCCACCGTCGCGTCCGTGTCGCGCAGGGCCCGCCGGACACCGTCGAGACGGGGCCGGGAGAAGATCTCCAGGCCGCTCTCCTCGGGCATCACCACGCCGATGCGGCGGCGGCCCCGGGCCAGCAGGTGGACACCCGCGCAGTGGCCGACCCGGTCGTGGTCCATGAGCAGCGCGTGGGCGCCCTCGACCCGCTCGGGGCCCAGGGTGACCACGGCGCGGGCCCCGGCCCGCTTGAGGACCGCCACGCCCTGGAGGCCGAGGCCGCTGCCGGGCACCAGCACGGCGACCGGGCGCAGCTCCGCCCAGGCGCGGGCGGCCTCGTCACCGCGCAGGCCGACGCTGCCGTACTGCACGACGGTGTAGTCGAGCCGGCCGAGCTCCGCCTGGAGTTCGGCGAAGAACCGGTGGTAGAGCGGGCCGACGGGAACGGCCGGGGCGGGCATCAGGACCATGCGGCTGTGTCCGGCGCGCAGACTGCGGGCGGCCGCGTGCGGGACGTACCCGAGTTCCTCGGCCGCCTCGCGGACCCGGCGCCGGGTGGGCTCGCTGATCCGGACGGCGCTGGTGTTGTTCAGGACGTACGAGACGGTCGCGCGGGAGACACCCGCGAGGCGTGCCACGTCGGCACTGGTCGGTACGGGACGTCGTGCGGGCGCCGGCCGGCCGGCGGACTGTTTCGGTATCTGCACCATGACGCGACGCATCCTCGCAGAGGGCCCGGACACCGCCTCGCGCCGGGGCACCCGATCGAACTCGTCGTTTACGGAACTCCCGCTTCCGTAAAGGAGGTTGACCGTCCTGTACCGCCGCGCGGGCCCAGAGGTTACCGTTCGGTAGACGACCGCTTCGGAGGTGACCCGGATGGTTCCCGACCGTGCCCCAGGGCTGGTGGAGAGCGCGCGTGCGCTGAACGCGGGCGAGGTGAGTTCGCGCGAGCTGGTCGAGCGGACGCTCGCCCGGATCGAGGCGGCCCGGCCCACGGTGAACGCCTTCCGGCTGGTCCGCGCCGAGGCCGCCCTCGCGGAGGCGGACGCGGCGGACGCGGAACTGGCGGCGGGCGGGCGGCGGCCGCTGCTCGGGGTGCCGGTCGCGGTCAAGGACGACATGGACGTGGCGGGCGAACCGACCGCGTTCGGCTGCCGGGGCGACTTCCCCCCGGTGGCCGAGGACGGCGAGGCGGTCCGCCGGCTGCGCGCGGCCGGTGCCGTCGTGGTCGGCAAGACCAACGCCTGCGAGCTGGGCCAGTGGCCCTTCACCGAGGGCCCGGCCTTCGGCGCGACCCGCAACCCCTGGCACCACGAACACACCCCGGGCGGTTCGTCCGGGGGCTCCGCGGCCGCCGTGGCCGCGGGTCTGGTGCCCGCGGCGCTGGGCTCGGACGGGGCGGGGTCGGTCCGCATCCCGGCCGCCTGGACGCATCTGGTCGGCATCAAGCCGCAGCGCGGCCGGATCTCGACCTGGCCGCGCCCGGAGTCCTTCCAGGGCATCACGGTCAACGGCACGCTCGCCCGCACCGTCGCGGACGCGGCCCTGCTGCTGGACGCGGCGAGCGGCAGCCACGCGGGCGACCTGCACCGGCCCGCCGCACTGCGCGTCAGCGACGCCGTGGGCCGCGATCCGGGCCGGCTGCGCATCGCGCTGTCGCTGAAACCGCCCTTCACCGCGCTGCCCGCACGGCTCGACCCCGCCGTACGGGCGAAGGTCCTCGCGCTCGCGGAGCGGCTCGCCGCGCTCGGGCACACGGTCGAGGAGGCCGACCCGCGTTACGGGCCGATCGGGCTCACGTTCGTCCCGCGCGCCACGGCGGGCATCGCCGAACACGTCCGCGCCGTGCCGTTCCCCGAACTCCTCGACCCGCGCACACACGGCGCGGCGCGCTTCGGCCGACTGCTCGGCGGCGCGCCGCTGCGGGCGGCCCGCCGCGCCGAGGCGGGACTGCAGCGGCGCGTCGGCGCGCTCTTCGACACCTACGACGTGCTGCTCGCCCCGACGACCGCCGCTCCCCCGCCGCGGATCGGCTCGATGCTCGGCCTGAGCGGTGTCCGCACCGACCGGGCCATGATCGCGGCCTGCCCGTACGCCTGGCCGTGGAACGTCCTCGGCTGGCCGGGCGTCAACGTCCCCGCGGGCTTCGTCGGCGAAGGGCTCCCGGTCGGCGCGCAGTTGCTCGGCCCGGCCGACAGCGAACCCCTGCTGGTGTCGCTGGCCGCGCAGTTGGAGGCGGACCGGCGCTGGCACGAACTGTGGCCCCCGCGGGAAACCGTCGCGGACTCCCCGGCCGCGTAGGCGAGTTCGAGCCTTACGCTGTGACCATGGACGATGCCCCGATGGTCGGTTTGATGGGACGGGTCACCGGCACGGTCGGACCCGGGCTCGTCGGCGAGGTGATGGTCCGGGTGCGCGGCGGCGCCGAGCACTTCCTCGCGTATCCGGCCTCGCCGCGGGACCGCATCGAGCGGGGCACGGTGGTGATGGTGGTGGAGTACCTGCCCCCGCGCACGGTGTACGTCTCGGCCGCGTACGACAACTGACTCCCGCTCCGGCCGGCTCCGGCGACCCGCGGAATCGATGGCCGAACTCGCTGCGTCCATACGACAGTTGAGCTGCGTTTGTCCCAGGTGAGAACCGTACGCGTCAAGAACGCGACAAGGATTCGCCGAGCCCTGTACCCCGTTGTCGGCGAGGAGCACACTCCCGTTCGTTCGGTGCCGAAAGGGCACCATCCAAAGGGGGCGTATGCCGATGGTTGTCGGCGTCGTTGCGGGGGCCGTCGTTCTCGCACTGGTCTTCGTCGTCGTGGTCTTCAAGCTCATGTGGCGCGTCGCGGAGCCCAACGAAGCATTGATCATCTCCGGTTCGAAACACCGGACCGAGGGCCTCGAAGAGGGCATGGGTTTCCGCATCGTGACGGGGCGCGGCACTCTGGTGCTACCGGGTGTGCAGGCGGTGCGGAAGATCTCGCTCGACCTCAACGAGACCGAGCTGCACGTGGACTGCGTGACCACCCAGGGCATTCCGCTCAAGGTGCGGGGCGTGGTCATCTTCAAGGTGGGCGACGACTTCGTGTCGATCGCCAACGCGGGGCGCCGCTTCCTCGACCAGCAGAAGATGATGGCGGAGCGCGTGCACAACGTGTTCGCGGGTCATCTGCGGTCCATCGTCGGCGGGTTGACCGTCGAGGACATGATCCGCGACCGGGAGAAGCTGACCGGTCAGACCCGGGCCGCGTGCGGTACGGAGATGGAGAAGCTCGGTCTGATCGTCGACTCGCTGCAGATCCACGAGATCGAGGACCCGACCGGGTACATCCGGAACCTGGCCATGCCGCACGCCGCCGCCGTGCAGCGTGACGCGCGTATCGCGCAGGCCGAGGCGAACCGGCTGGCCACCGAGGCCGAGCAGAAGGCCGCGGCACGGATGTCGGAGGCGACCCGGGACAGCGAGATCCAGCAGGCCGGTTACCAGGCCGAGCGGGACAAGGCGGCGGCGACGGCCCAGATGGCCGGCCCGCTCGCGGCGGCCGCCGCCCAGCAGGACGTCGTCGTCCAGGAGACCCGGGTCGCCGAACTGGAGGCGCACCGCCGCGAGCAGCAGCTCCAGGCGGACGTCCGCAAGCCGGCGGACGCCAAGGCGTACGAGATCCGGGCGCGGGCCGAGGCCGAGCGCGACGCGCGGATCTCGGCGGCACAGGCCAAGGCCAGGGAGACCGAGCTCGCCGCCGCGGCGGAGGCGACCCGGGTCAAGACGGCGGCCACCGCCGAGGCCGAGGCGACCAAGGCGCGGGGTGCGGCGGCCGCGGAGGCGACCCGGGCCACCGGTGAGGCCGAGGCCGCCGCCGCCAAGGCCAAGGGCCTCGCGGCGGCGGAGGCGACGCGGGCGCAGGGTCTCGCGGAGGCGGAGGCCATCCAGGCCCGGGCCGCCGCGCTGGCCGAGAACCAGGAGGCGGTCGTCGCCCAGCAACTCGCCGAGAACTGGCCGGAGATCGTCCAGGCGGGTGCGAGCGCGTTCGGCAACGTGGACCACATGGTGCTGCTCAACGGTGCCGACGGCATGTCGGACCTGTTCGCCAAGGCGCTCACCATGGGTGGCACCGGCCTGGGCCTGGCACGCCAGTTGCTCGCCTCGATGAACCCGGAGGGGGGTCCGGCCAAGAACCCGACCGCGGAGCTCAACGGGTTCGCGGCGCCGGTCAGCGAGAAGGTGCCCGTGGAGAAGGAGGGGTGAGGCCGGCGCGCTGAGGCGCGCGGGCACCGTAAGTTCCGATCAACGGGGCGCGGGCGTACGGGAGTCGGGTCACGGCTCCCGTACGCCCGACGCCGTTCCGCCGGCGCGCGTGGCGCCGTGCGGCGGGTGCCGCCGGGAAGTCGGACCAGGTCCCGGCTCCGCACGATGCCCTCCGGCCCCGGACCCGCCCTCCGTGGCCTCGAACACAGGCTCTACCGTGGCCCGCGTGAACGCGTTTACCGATGAGACCGAAGAAGACGTCCCCGGCCGCTACGGCCCCTCCGCGACCACCGAGGCCGAGCCTCGCGAGGTCGGCCCCGTGAGGACCGAGTACTCCCCCGCGCACGACGGCGACCCCGATCCCGGTGAGATCGTCTGGACGTGGGTGCCCTTCGAGGAGAACGACGGCCGGGGCAAGGACCGCCCGGTGCTGGTCGTGGCGCGGGAGGCCGCGGGCACCCTGCTCGCCGTCCAGCTCTCCAGCAAGGCGCACAACGGCGACCGCGAGTGGGTGGCGATCGGCAGCGGACCGTGGGACCGGACCGGGCGGGACTCCTGGGTGAACGTGGACCGCGTGCTGCGGCTGCACGAGGAGGGGATGCGCCGGGAGGCGTGCGCGCTGGACCGGATGCGGTTCAACTCCGTGGTGCACCGGCTGCGGGAACGGTACGGCTGGCGCTGAACGCCTCCGCCACCCCGGCGGCGGCCCGCCCCTGACGCCGCGGGACACGCGGGCGCGCCTCGCGGGGACACGGGGCACGAGGTACACGCCGCGAGCGGCGGACGCGCTTCTCAAGGCACGGGGTACACGCCGCGAACGGCGGACGCGTGGCACGGGTCCCGAGCGACACGGACCGCCGGACGCGGCGCACGCCGCCGGCACCTCGGCCGCAGGCCACGGTCGCCCGGGGCGCGGCGCGCGATCCCGCAGCGCTCCCGCCACGGTCGCCGGGCAGCCGGACACAGCACACGACCCCGGGTACTCCGGCCACACGCGTCCAGGCAGCACGGGCCGCCCGACGCGGCACACACTCCCCCGGCGCCCGACCACGAGCTACGGTCGCCCGAGGCGGGGCTCAGGATCCCGCAGCGCTCCCGCCACGGTCGCCGGGCAGCCGGACACAGCACACGACCCCGGGTACTCCGGCCACACGCGTCCAGGCAGCACGGGCCGCCCGACGCGGCACACACTCCCCCGGTGCCCGACCACGGGCCACGGTCGCCCGGAGCGGGACGCACGATCCCGCGGCGCTCCGGGTGCTCCGGCCACGGTCGTCGGGCGTCGGGGCGAGGGGTGCGTCGGGAGGCGTGGGGATCGGGGGCGTGCCGGGCGCCGCGAGGCGTGGCTTGTGCGGGGTCCGGTGGGAGGTGCCGGGTGAGGGCTCAGACTCGGCGGAGTCCGGATGCGAACACCCGGTCGAAGGCCTCGTAGGTGGTCCGGCCCGGTGTGCGGTCCAGGACGCCGAACACCACCTGGTCGAAGTACCCGTCCAGGCGGCCCCCGGCCAGCACCCCGCGGAAGGCCCGCGCCACCTGCGCGGGGTCGTTCCGGAACACCCCGCAGCCCCAGGCCCCGAGGACCAGGCGGCGGTAGCCGTGGGCGGCGGCCGTCTCCAGGACGCGTTCGGCCCTGACCGCCAGCGCCTCCGGCAGGTCGGCCGCCCGCCGCGGGTCGGTGCGCAGGACGACCCCGGCGTTCGGGGCCGCCGCGGTCAGGAAACCGGCCCGGAACGGCTCGTCGAGGAGCCGGCCGCGGTCGTCCCGGAAGACCGGCACACCGGGCGAATGGATGACACGGTCCGTGTAGAACGCGTCACGGTGGGCGCGATGGTGCTCGTAGAAACCACGGGCCCGCAGCAGACAGGTGTACAGCGCGGAGGCCCGGCACAGGGCCTCCTCCTGGGCCTGCGCGCCGTTCAGATAGCCGCCGCCGGGATTGCGCGCCGAGGAGAAGTTCAGCACGGCGACCGGGTCCCCGCCCCCGGAGGTCAGCCGACGGGCCGCCTCCAGGCTGCTCTCGCCCGTGACCTCGAAGGACGTGACGACCGGCGTCACCGACGGCGTCCCCACCGGTTCCGGTCCGTACATCCGTGTCCCGGCCCGTGCCGCCTCCACCGCCTCGGCGATGGACACCGCGCCCCCGGAGGGAGCGCGGTAGCCGCCGGCGGACACGATCTCCTCGGTCTCCCGGGCGATCGCACGCAGGCGCGCGCTCATGGCGCCACCCCCGTACGCGCCACGGGCGCGGCCTGCGTGTACTCCCCCGTCGTGCCCATGAACGCATCGTGAGCGATGCTGGTCATGCGGCGCAACAGAGTTTCGCGGCTCCGCGAACAGTGCTTCCCGGTCCCCGAAGAAACGATTTGCACCCTTGTGCGAACCGCGAAGAAGGTCTTGGGTGGAACGGTCGTTGTCGGTCCGGCCCACCAGACCCCGGGCCGGCGGCATGGTGGAATCTCAGGAGGATCCCGACATGTCCGATTCGGTGAGTGACTGTACGGAGCAACATCGCTCCTACGTCACCGAGGCCGAGGTGGAAGCACTGGTCCGCGGCATCTGTTTCAAGACCGGTCCGCCCCGTTTCCTCGGTGTCGAAGTGGAATGGCTCGTCCACGAGCTGCGCGGCCCGCGGCTCCCCGTGGCACCCGAACGACTCGAAGCGGCCTATGCCGCACTGCGGACCCTGCCCCTGCGTTCGGCGCTCACCGTCGAACCCGGAGGACAGCTGGAGCTCAGCTCCGCACCCGCCACCTCCCTGATGGAGTGCGTGGGGTCCGTCTCGGCCGATCTCGACGCCGTACGCGCCGTCCTGCGCGAGGCGGACCTCGGCCTCAGCGGTTTCGGCCAGGACCCCTGGAACCCCCCGAGCCGCTATCTCCATGAGCCCAGGTACGACGCCATGGAGCGGTATCTCGACCGCACGGGGCCCGAGGGCCGCGCCATGATGTGCACGTCGGCCTCGGTCCAGGTGTGCCTGGACGCCGGGTACGAGGAGCCGGGCCCGCTCGGGCACGGGCGCCGCTGGTGGCTGGCCCATCAGCTCGGCGCGGTCCTGGTGGCCGCGTTCGCCCACTCCCCGATGGCCCGCGGACGGCACACCGGCTGGCGTTCCACCCGGCAGTCGCTGTGGGCGTCGATGGACCCCGGGCGCACCGACGCTCCGCCCCTGGGCGGCGATCCCCGTGCGGCCTGGGCCCGGCGGGTGCTGGACGCGCCGGTGATGTGCGTACGGGCGGCCCGGGGGCCCTGGGAGGTCCCGGAGGACCTCAGTTTCCGGGCCTGGACGCGGTCCGCCGCGCCACCGGACCGGGAGGACCTCGCGTACCACATGACCACGCTGTTCCCGCCGGTCCGGCCGCGCGGTCATCTGGAGCTCCGCATGATCGACGCGCAGCCGGGTGAGGACGGCTGGATCGTGCCGCTCGCGGTGACGGCGGCGCTGTTCGACGACCCGGACGCGGCCGAGACCGCGTACCGGACCGTCAAGCCCCTCGCGGAGCGGGCGGGCTCCGCTCCGGCGCCGCGCAACCCGCTGTGGCGGGACGCCGCGCGGTACGGCCTCGCCGATCCGGAGCTGCGCGAGGCCGCGGCGATCTGCTTCGCGGCGGCGTACGAGGCCCTGCCCCGGCTCGGCGCCACCACCGAGGTGCTCGACGCGGTGGCCGAGTTCACCGACCGCTATGTGGCCCGGGGCCGCTGCCCCGCGGACGACCTGGCCGGCGCGGCCGCGTCCCACCACGACGGCCGTCCCGGGCACCGCCCGCACGGTCGGCCCCACGGGAAGGACATCAGCACATGACCGGCACGACCGCCTCCGACCGCCTCACCGATCCGGAGACGCTCCGGCAGCGCGCGCTGGACGCGCTCACCACCGCCCGCGACCGCACCGCCCTGCTCACCTCCTGCGTGGAGGACCCCGAACTGACCGCGCAGCACTCGCCGTTGATGTCACCGCTCGTGTGGGACCTCGCGCACATCGGCAACCAGGAGGAACTGTGGCTGCTGCGGGCGGTCGCGGGGCGCGAGGCGATGCGGCCCGAGATAGACGGGCTCTACGACGCGTTCGAGCACGCGCGCTCCGAACGGCCATCGCTGCCGCTGCTGCCGCCCGCCGAGGCCCGTGCGTACGCGGCCGAGGTGCGCGGCCGGGCGCTGGACGTCCTGGAGGGCGCCGCGTTCGAGGGCGCCCGGCTGACCGAGTCGGGGTTCGCCTTCGGCATGATCGCCCAGCACGAACAGCAGCACGACGAGACCATGCTGATCACCCATCAGCTCCGGCGCGGACCCGCCGCCCTCACGGCACCCGACCCGGCTCCCGCCGCGCCGTTCACCGGACCCGCCGAAGTCCTGGTGCCCGGCGGCCCGTTCGTGATGGGCACCTCCGCCGAACCGTGGGCGCTCGACAACGAGCGCCCCGCGCACCGGCGCACGGTCCCGTCGTTCTTCATCGACACCACTCCGGTCACGAACGCCGCCTACCAGGCCTTCATCGAGGACGGCGGCTACGGCGAGGAGCGCTGGTGGACCCCCGCGGGCTGGGAGCACATCCGCGCGCACGGCATCGAGGCACCGCTGTTCTGGCGGCGCGAGGGCGGACAGTGGCTGCGGCGCCGGTTCGGGGTGACGGAGGCCGTTCCGCCCGAGGAGCCGGTGCTGCACGTGTGCTGGTACGAGGCCGACGCGTACGCGCGCTGGGCGGGGCGGCGGCTGCCCACCGAGGCCGAGTGGGAGAAGGCGGCCCGCCACGACCCGGTGTCCGGCCGCTCCACGCGCTACCCATGGGGTGACGAGGACCCCTCGCCCGTCCACGCCAACCTGGGCCAGCGCCATCTGCGCCCGGCTCCGGCGGGCAGCTATCCGGCGGGCGCCTCGCCGCTCGGCGTACGGCAGTTGATCGGTGACGTGTGGGAGTGGACGTCGAGCGACTTCGAGCCCTACCCCGGGTTCGTGGCGTTCCCCTACCGGGAGTACTCGGAGGTGTTCTTCGGCCCGGAGTACAAGGTCCTGCGCGGCGGTTCGTTCGCGGTGGACCAGGTGGCCTGCCGGGGCACGTTCCGCAACTGGGACCATCCGATCCGGCGGCAGATCTTCTCCGGGTTCCGCACGGCACGCGACGGGGACGCCTGATGTGCCGTCATCTGGCGTACCTGGGGGACGAGGAGAGGCTCGGAACGCTCCTCCTCCAGCCGGAGCACAGCCTCTACCGGCAGTCCTGGGCACCCCGCCGCCAGCGCTACGGCACGGTCAACGCCGACGGCTTCGGCGTGGGCTGGTACGCCGACGGGGACCCGGTCCCCGCCCGCTACCGCCGCACCGGTCCCGTCTGGGGCGACCAGTCGTTCGCGGACCTGGCCCGGGTGGTCGGGACGCGGGCGCTGCTCGCCGCGGTGCGGGACGCGACCGTGGCGGGCGCGGACGGGGAGGCCGCCGCGGCACCGTTCGCCGCGGGCCCCTGGCTGTTCAGCCACAACGGCGCGGTCACCGGCTGGCCCGGGGCGCTCGCCCCGCTCGTGCTGGGCCTGCCCCCGGCCGAGTTGCTGTCGCTGGAGGCCCGGTGCGACTCGGCGTTCGTGTGGGCGCTGCTCCTGCACCGGCTGCGTTCCGGTGACGAGGGGGGCCAGGCGATGGCCGACACCGTCGTGGAGGTCGCCGAGGCGGCCCCCGGCTCCCGGCTCAACCTGCTGCTCACCGACGGCGAGACGATCACCGCGACCGCCTGGGGCGACACCCTCTGGTACCTGATCGAACCCGGCCGCCGCACCCTCGTGGCCTCCGAGCCGCACGACGACGACCCGCTCTGGCGCGAGGTCCCCGACCGCACCCTCCTCACCGCGAACCGCACCGACGTACTGCTCACCCCGCTCAAGGACATGAGCGAAGACACGGCACCCGCACAGCGCAAGGAGCCCCGTACGTGAGTCCGTTCCTGCTGACCCGCACCCTTCCCGAGGACGCCACGGACGCGGCGCTGCGTGCCGACGTCCTGCACGGCCTCGGACACCAGCCCAAGACCCTGCCGCCGAAGTGGTTCTACGACGCCCACGGCAGCGCGCTCTTCGAGAAGATCACCGAACTCCCCGAGTACTACCCGACGCGGGCGGAACGCGAGATCCTGCTCGCGCGAGCCGGCGGGATCGCCGCGGCGAGCGGAGCGCGCACGCTCGTCGAGCTCGGTTCCGGCTCCTCGGAGAAGACCCGCCATCTGCTGGACGCGATGCCGGAGCTGCACACCTACGTTCCCGTGGACGTCAGCGAGAGCGCGCTCGTCCAAGCCGGTCACGCGCTGATCGCCGAGCGGCCCGGCCTGAACGTCCACGCGCTGATCGCCGACTTCACCTCCGGTCTCACGCTCCCGGACACCCCCGGGCCGCGGCTCGTGGCCTTCCTCGGCGGCACGATCGGCAATCTGCTCCCCGCCGAACGCGCGACGTTCCTGGCGTCCGTACGGTCGCTGCTGTCGCCCGGCGACACCCTGCTGCTCGGCACCGACCTGGTCAAGGACGCGTCGGTGCTCGTCACCGCCTACGACGACGCGGCCGGGGTCACGGCCGCGTTCAACAAGAACGTGCTGAGCGTCGTCGACCGTGAACTCGGCGCCGACTTCGACCTCGACGCCTTCGAGCACGTGGCCCTCTGGGACCCCGAGAACGAGTGGATCGAGATGCGGCTGCGGTCGCGCGTCGCGCAGACCGTGAAGATCCCGGCACTGGACCTGGCGGTCCACTTCGCGGAGGGCGAGGAACTGCGGACCGAGATCTCGGCGAAGTTCCGCGCGGACGGCGTCCGCGGTGAACTGGCCGCGGCGGGGTTCGCCCTGACCCACTGGTGGACGGACTCGGAGGGCCGGTTCGCGCTGTCGCTGAGCGGGGCGGTGGACAACTCGCCCTGAGACCGCCCCTTCTCCTGAGACCGCCCCCCGTACCGGGTCAGGTACGGGGGCGCGGTCCTCGGATGCCGTCGATGATGCGGGTCCAGTTGTCGCCGCCGTGTCCGTTCTCGATCGCGCGCCGGTAGTGGGCCTGCACGGCGAGGGGGAGCGCGAGGTCGAGGCCGAGTGACGTGCTGGTCTCGACAATGTGGTCGGACGTCGCGCCCATCATGGTGACCGTGCTGAGGTCGCCGGGATGCTCTCCGGCGTCGAGCGCGGTGCCGGGGTTCTCCTCACCGGCCCTCAGGATGTCGCCGAGCGAGTCGGCGGAGGAGAGCAGCTCCGGCAGCGCCTCCCCGGCCCGCATTCCCGCGGTACCCAGCATCGCGGTGGCGTGCATCAGTCCGGAGAGGGTGGTGAGGAACACCGCGAGTTGGGCTTGGTACATCATCTGGGCGAGGCCCGGGTCATCGCCCAGGTACTTCGGTGTTCCGAGCGGTGTCAACGCCGCCAGGTGGCTCTCCAGCACGTGGCCGCGGCCGCTGTAGTACACATGGGCCGCCTCCGTGCCGACCATCGGCGCGGGGACCATGACCCCTCCGGTGAGGAAGGCGGCGCCGTGGCCCGCCGCCCAGGTGGCTGCCTCGCGTGAGCGGTCGGGGGTGTCGGAGCTCAGGTTGACCAGTGTCCGGCCGGCGAGCGATCCGGTGGCGTCGTCGAGGATGTCGTACATCGCCCGGTAGTCGGTGAGGCTGAGGATCACGAGGCCACTCGCTTCGACCGCTTCGCCGGGTGTCGCCACGAGTGTCGCTCCGTCGGCGACGACGCCGTCGGCCCGACCGGCGGTGCGGTTCCAGACGGTGACCGGGTGACCGGCCGTGAGGAGGGTGCGGGTCATCGCCCGGCCCATCGGGCCGAGCCCGATCACGGTGACAGCGCTGTCCTGCCTGATGGTGTGGTTCTGTCGCCTGTTCACCCCTCCATGGTCGAAGAGTGTCACCACTTTCAGAAGTACCTACTATTTTCTTGGGTACTTACCTTTCCGTAAGGGGGATCAGCGATGGCCAAGGCGCCGAGAAACGGGCCTTACATCTGCGGCATCGACGCCGCGCTCGACGTGGTGAGCGGCAAATGGAAGGGACTGATCCTCTGGGAACTCGACTCCCATCGCGTACGCCGCTTCGCCGAACTCCGCCGCGGTCTGCCGGGAGTGAGCGAGAAGATGCTGACGCAGCACCTGCGCGAGATGGAGGAGGACGGTCTCGTGCACCGGGAGGTTCATGCCGAGGTGCCGCCGCGGGTGGAGTACTCCCTGACCGAGCACGGGCGCACGCTCAATCAAGCGCTCGGGCCGCTCGGCGCCTGGGGCATCGAGCGGATGCGCCGCGAGGGCTCCGAAGCCGTCGACATGGCCGAGACCTCGCACGGATGAACGTCCCGGACCACGAGCCGGACGCCCGCTTCACCCCTGACGGCCCGGACGGCCCGGACGGAACGGCGCTCTCATGATGATCGGTATGCTCGCGCCCGTACCCGTGCCCTCCGGTCGGTCTCCGGTGGCCGCACGTGCCCGGAACGCCGACGGATGAGCGAGAAGACTGTGTTCGACTACGAGAAGGACGGCGCGGCCATCTACCGCGAGTCCTTTGCCACCATCCGCGCTGAAGCGGATCTCGCGGCCCTGCCCGCCGATGTCAGCCAGGTCGCGGTCCGGATGATCCACGCCTGCGGCATGGTGGACCTCGTCGACGACCTCGCCTACACACCCCTCGTCGTGACCCGCGCCCGCGAGGCCCTGCGCTCGGGCGCGCCGGTCCTCTGTGACGTCTCCATGGTCGCGAGCGGGATCACGCGCAAGCGGCTGCCCGCGGACAACGACGTGATCTGCACGCTCTCCGATCCGTCGGTCCCCGAACTCGCGGCGGAACTGGGCACCACGCGCAGCGCTGCGGCCCTGGAACTGTGGCGCGACCACCTGGACGGCGCCGTGGTGGCCGTCGGCAACGCTCCCACCGCGCTGTTCCGGCTCCTGGAGATGATCGAGGAGGGCGCGCCGCGCCCCGCCGCGGTCATCGGTGTCCCCGTGGGCTTCGTCGGCGCCGCCGAGTCGAAGGAAGCCCTGGCCGAACACCCCTCCGGCCTGGACCACTTGGTCGTACGGGGCCGCCGCGGCGGCAGCGCCATCGCCGCGGCCGCGGTCAACGCGATCGCGAGCGAGAAGGAGAGCTGAGGGACCCGCGCGGGCCTCGCCGGCCGGCAGGGCTTCGCACTCCCGGTGCGAGCCGGGCCGCCCTCTGGGCGGGTCCGGAAGATCATGCGAGAGTGGGCCCATGACGGCATCGGAAGCCTCGGTCGTGACGGTCGACGAAGTCGAGGGACTCGCGGTCGACGGGCTGCGGTGGCTGATCGGGACGGCGCGGGAGACCCCCGGGGGAGGCCTCACCTGGACGGCCGGGCCCTCGGACGACGGTCCCGACCCGACTCTCTACAGCGGTACGGCCGGGAACGTCCCCGTACTCCTGGAAGCCTGGCGGCACTTCGGGGACGACTCCTACGCCGACGCCGCCCTGCGCGCCGCCCGCGGTCTCTCGGACGCCGCCGACGGCGTCGACGACGACTCCCTCTACTTCGGCCGCACCGGAATCGCGCTCGTCCTGCGGGCCCTCCAGCGGGAACTCGGCGACACGGCCGCGGGCGCCGCCGCCGACCGCGTGCTGGAACGCGTACGGTCACGCTTCGACGGCACCCGGTGGGGCGAGCTGTACGAGCTGATGGGCGGCAACGCGGGGATCGGTCTCGGGGCGCTCCTGGCCGGCGACGCCGAACTGGCCGTCCTCGCCGTGGAACCGTACCTGCGGACGGCGGAACGGACCCCGGCGGGCGTCCACTGGGCCCATCGCACGGGTGTCGGCTCCCGTCTGCACCACATCTCGCACGGCACGCTCGGCATCGTCCTGGGGCTCGCCCGGGTCGGCGGGTCCACCGGCCGTACGGACCTGGTCGAACTCGCGCTGGCCGGTGCCGCGGACGTCGTGGCGCGTGACGAGGCGGGGCCGGAGGGCTTCCTGGTGCCGCACTCCACCCCTCAGTACCGCCCTGACGTGGTCGAGCCCATCAGTTACGGCTGGTGCCACGGTCCGGCCGGCGACGCCCAGGTCTTCCGGCTGCTGCGGGACGTCACGGCCGACCCCGTCTGGGCCGCCCTCGCCGACCGCTGCTGGCACACGGTCACCCGCTCCGGCCTGCCCCGGCGGGTGCGCCCCGGCTTCTGGGACAACAACGGCCGCTGCTGCGGCACCGCGGGCGTCCTAGCCCTGGCCTGCGACCGCGTCGCCGAGCAGCGGGACCCGTACGACTTCGCCCGCGTCCTCGTCGCGGACCTCGCCGCCCGCGCGATCCGGGACGGGGACGGCGTCCGCTGGTCCAACTCCGAGCACAGGGCCACCCCGAGCGACCTCGAACCGCGCACCGGCTGGGCGATGGGCAACGCGGGCATCGTCCGTGAACTCCTGCGCTTCGTACGGCTGAGCCGTGACGGGGATCCCCGGTACGCGTTCACCTGGCCGGACCAGCCCCCGGTGCCCGCCCCCGTCCACGAACCGGTTCCCTGACCTCGCCCGTCCGGTGAACCGGCTTCGGCGTACAACCCCTTGGGCGCCCGGCGAGTCCTCTTGGGACCGGGCGACGTGCCCGGGACCCGCGATGTCGCCCCGGCGCTCACCCGGGTCGGGGAGAGGTCCGAAAGGGAGACATGACCAGACGGCTCCGGTGGAGTGCGGCGTGCGCGGCGGCGATGGCCGGCCTGGGCTGGTACCTGCTCGGGGGCTCGGCGGTGACGCACGGGGGCAAGGGGTGGGACATGGAGGTGACGGGGGACGCGCTCAAGGGCAGGAAGGGCGAAACGCTCACGGCCGACCTGTCCATGGACTTCCACGGCGCCCCCGTCCAGGCCCAGCTGGACGCCGAGAACTCCGTTCCGTTCGCCAGGGTCGAAGTGCGGTTTCCCGAGGGCGTGACCGTGCTGAGCGTTCCGGAGCTCTGCGAGCTCGGCAACAGCAGGACGAGAAAGCCCTTCTACCTGTGCGAGTACGGTCTGCTCACCACCGGCTTCGACGTCCCCATGCTCCGGGACGGGTTCCACGTGGACTTTCCCTTCGAGGTGCGGATCGACGACACCTCGGAGCTGGGCGGCGGCCGCCTACGTGTCGACGCCCCGGCGGAACGGCTGAAGGGCGACACCGATCCGGGGAACAGCACGGCTCCCATCACCGTCGAAGCCATCGGCGTGCCGGGCGGCTCCGGTCCGGCGGGCGGCTCCGGTCCGACGGCCTGGGCCGTCGCCGCCGTCGGCGGAGGAGCACTGGTGCCGGCCGGCCTCACCGCCTTCGTCCTCGTCCGTCGGCGCGGGTCCTCACCCGTCGAGGCCCGGGACTGAGCCGGCGTCGGCCGCGGCGAAGCGCGTCACGGTCCGGTGCGTCCCGGGAAGGCGTCCGGGCGGAGCCGCTCCGTGATCCAGTCGGTGGCCGTCCCGGGGTCCGTCACGACCGGGACACCGGCGGGGACCGGGGGTCTGCGCACGACGACCACCGGGAGCCCGGCCTCACGGGCCGCGGTCAGTTTCGGTGCGGTGGCCCGTCCGCCGCTGTCCTTCGTCACCACGACGTCGATGGCGTGGCGCAGGAGCAGTTCCCGTTCTCCCTGGAGCGTGAAGGGGCCGCGGTCGAGCAGTACTTCCATGCGGGCCGGAGCCGGCGTCCCCGGCGGGTCCACGGACCGTACGAGGAACCACAGGTCCTCCAGGGCCGCGAAGGCCGCCAGCCCCAGCCGGCCCGTGGTGAGGAAGACCCTGCGGCCCAGTGAGGGCAGGAGGCCGGCCGCTTCTTCCAGGGAGCCGGTCTCGTGCCAGACGTCGCCCTCGACCGGGGCCCAGCCGGGGCGCTGCAGGGCGAGCAGGGGGACACCGGTGGCGGCGGCCGCCCGCGCCGCGTTGAAGCTGACCGTTCCGGCGAAGGGGTGCGTGGCGTCGACGAACACGTCCACCCGGTGCTCGCGCAGCCACCGCGCCAGCCCTTCGGCGCCGCCGAAGCCGCCCACGCGCACCTCGCCGGGCGGCAGCCGGGGCACGCCCACCCGCCCGGCCAGCGAGTTCGTCACCCTGAGGTCCGGACGCGCCTCCGCCGCCAGGTTCTCGGCGAGACGGCGGGCCTCGGTCGTACCACCCAGGATCAGTACGTGCACGACGTCCGGTTCCCTTCCGCGGAGTGATGCGTGGACGGCGACGCCAGGGCCGGGCCGAGGACGGTCGCAGGGGCCAACTCAAGCACACCGCGGTCCTCGGCCCGGCCGGCCCGAGGACGTGCGCGGTGTCGCCGGGCGGGCGGGAATCGCCGGACGGGCCCTGGCGGGCCTCCGGGGCCGGTCCCGCATCACCCTGGTCACCCCGCCGTCTCGCGGAGCGCCACCCGGTGGGGCACCGTGGAACCACGCCTGGCACTCCCGCCACGGCGGAGAGGAGCAGCCGCATGTCCGAGCACACCTACCGGGTCACCGAGATCGTCGGGACCTCCCACGAAGGCGTCGACCAGGCCATTCGCAATGGGATCACCCGGGCCTCGCAGACCCTGCGCAACCTCGACTGGTTCGAGGTCACGCAGGTCAGGGGCCAGATCGAGAACGGGCGGATCGAGCACTACCAGGTCGGTCTGAAGCTCGGTTTCCGGCTGGAGGAGGCCGACTGACCCGACCCGCGCCCCGCGGGTCCGCCACACCCGCCGAGAACCTCCCTCAGGTCCGCCCCTCCCGTTCCTGCGCGTCCTTCAGCGCCGCCGACGCGGCCGCCCACCGTGCCCGTACGACCGTGAAGCCGGCCCGCTCCGCCTCCTCGCACACGAATTCGTCGTCGTCGACGAGGACGCGGACCTCCCGGTCGCGGGCCAGCCGGCGAAGGATCTCCAGCTTGGTGCGGCGGGCGGGCCTGCGGTCGTCGTTGCGCCGCATCCAGACGCGCCCCTCGGGCAGGCCGTGCTCGGCCAGCCAGTCCACGGTCGCCCGCCGGATCCGCTCGGGGCGGCCGGTCAGATAGACCACCTCGCACTCCCGCGCGCTGCTCAGCGCGAGCGCCACTCCCTCCGCGAGCGGCGGGTCCTCGGACGCCGCCGCGAAGAACCCGCTCCAGTCCCGCGGTACGCGCTCCAGGAACCGCTGCCGGTGCGCGGTGTCCGCGAGCGTGCCGTCCAGGTCGAACACGGCGAGTGGTCTGCTGCTCTGTTCCTTCACGCGGACCAGCCTAGACAGCGGCTCCGACAACGGACGGCCCGCAACACCCCTCCCCGGCAACGCGAAGAGGCGTGAACAAGCTCAACTTCCGTCTCTCCAGGCCCTGTTCACATCACCGGCAAGCCCTTACCGTGATAGCCCGCACAGCATGTCGCACAGCATCCGGTATTCCGAACCGAGTCGGCTCCGTCGACGCCCCCGGTCCACCACCCGACGCGCCACCTGCGGCACCTGCGGCACGGCGACCACCGGACGGCGCCCGCCGTGAACGACGGACCGCGGCGTTCGCGCGGGACACCACGTCCCACCGGACCGCGGGCCCGGCGCCGCCTCCTCGGTCGGTTCCCGACGTCCCTCCCCGTCCCCAGGAGACACCCCCGATGTCCCCACTCCGCAGACTTCTCGCCGGTGCCGCGGCGGCCGCCGCCGCGCTCGGCGGACTCACCGCGGCCGCGCCCCCCGCCGCGGCCGCCGACTCCGGCACCTTCAGCGTGCTCAGCCACAACGTCGCGGGACTGCCCGACGGCATCTCCAGCGCACCGACACCCCGTCAGTCCGCGACCACGGCGATCGGCGGGCTCATCGCCCCCTACGACGTCGTCCACGTCGAGGAGGACTTCAACTACCACGCGGCGCTGTACGCCGCCGACACCGCACACGCCCACCGCACTCCCACCAGCGGCGGCGCGGGCATCGGCAGCGGTCTCAACACCCTCTCGAAGATCCCGTACGACACCGACGACTTCGAGCGGATCGGCTGGAACTCCTGCCAGCTCGACTCCGGCGACTGCCTGACCCCCAAGGGCTTCACCTTCATGCGCGAACGCCTGGCCGAGGGCGTCTACGTCGACTTCTACAACGTGCACACCAACGCGGGCACCAGTACCGGCGACCTCGCCTCCCGCGCCGACAACCTGAACCAGCTCACCGCGTTCATCGCCACCCACTCCGCGGGGAACGCCGTCGTCGTCATGGGCGACACGAACACCCGCTACACCCGCTCCGGCGACACCATCGCGGAGTTCGCCGCCGCCAACGGGCTGACGGACGCCTGGGTCCAGACCGTCCGCGGCGGCACCGCGCCGGCCAAGGGGAGCGACGCCCTCGTCTGCGACCAGAGCGGCACCACCGTGCCCGACACCTGCGAGGTCGTCGACAAGATCCTCTACCGCGGCAGCAAGCTCGTCACGCTGAACGCCACGAGCTACCACAACGAGCACACGCGCTTCCTGACCTCCGACGGCCTGATGCTCTCCGACCACGATCCGATCACCGCGTCGTTCACCTGGTCGCGCGACACCGCCTTCCAGCTCAGCGACCAGTTCGGCGGGCCGCACGGCGACCACTTCAACGACATCGCCCGTGTGCCGGCCGGTGCCCGCGCCTCCGTCGTCTCCATCGGAAGCGGCTCACGGGTCGATCGGATGGGGCTGACGCTGAGCGACGGCACCACGTTCGCGCACGGCGGCACCGGCGGCACGACCGCCTCACTGACGCTCGGCAGCGGTGAGTACGTGACCTCGGCGCAGCTCTGCGAGGGCGCGAAGGGCGGTCACACCCGCATCTTCTACGCGAAGTTCACCACGAACCTCGGCCGCTCCCTGGCCGGGGGCACGACGACCTCGGACTGCGTGACCCGCACCGCGCCGAGCGGCCGGCAGATCGCCGGCTTCCACGGCCGCTCGGGGGACGAGGTCGACAAGATCGGTTTCATCTACACCCTGCGCTGACCGGGCGGCGGACCGCGAGCTCGTTCCCGCCGGGTTCCCGGACCCGGCGGGAACCCGGCGGGTCCGGGGACGAGCTGAACCCGCCAGCCCGTCAGCCGGTCAGCCGGTCAGCCGGTCAGCCGGTCAGCCGGTCAGCCGGTCAGCCGGTCAGCCGGTCAGCCGGTCAGCCGGTCAGCCGGTCAGGAAGCGTCGGACAGCCAGGGCCTGACCCTTCTGCGCGCCTCGTGCAGACGGGACTTGAGCGTTCCGAGCGGAACGCCGACGCGCTCCGCGGCCTCCGCGTACTCCAGCTGGCAGATGTCGCGGTAGACCAACGGCCCGACCAGATGCGGGTGTTCCCGTTCCAGGCGTTCCAGCGCCTCCAGGAGGTCGATCCTGGAACCCGCGATGACGCTCGTGGTGCGCGGGTCGACGTACCGCGCGGCGTCGACGGCCTCGGGCCGCTCGGCGGCCCGGCGCTTCAGCTCGCGGTACTTCTGCCGGGCGCAGTTGGCGACCACCGTGTACAGCCAGGTGCCGAACCGGCTTCTGCCCTCGAACGCCGTTATCCCGCGGGCGATCTGGAGCAGTACGTCCTGGGCCGCCTCCTCGGCGTCCTCGCGGCAGGGCAGAAAACGCCCGCACCGCCGCACGACCTCGGGCCGGATCCGCCGGAGCAGCACGTCGAGCGCCTCCGGGTCACCGGCCGCCGCCTTCCGCGCGAGCTCCTCGGTCTCCGCCGCGTCCCCCACCTGGAGCTCCCCTCGATGCCGGCCAGAGGCCAGGCATGATAGTCGTATGCACCCTTTGGAGCGGATCGGCCGTTACCGCCTCGAACGGCGCCTGGGCGCCGGTGGTTTCGGCGTGGTCTGGCTCGCCCACGACGACGTTCTCGACGCGGCCGTCGCGGTCAAGGTGCTCACCGAGAACTGGACCGACCGCCTGGACGTCCGGGAACGCTTCCTCTCCGAGGCCCGGTTGCTGCGCAAGGCCGACTCCAGCCGGGTCGTCCAGGTCTACGACATCGGTGAACTCCCCGATGGCAGGCCCTACTTCGTCATGGAGTACGCGGACGGAGGCACCCTCGCCGACCGGATCGAAGCCGGGCCGCTGCCCGTGGCGGAGGCATTGCGCCTGACGGCGCTGGCGGCACGGGGCGCCGTCGCACTGCACGCGGCCGGGATCGTGCACCGCGACATCAAGCCGTCCAACGTGCTGCTGCGCAGCACACCGGGCGGATCCGACCGGGTGCTGCTGGCCGACCTCGGGCTGGCCAAGAGCCTGGCCCAGGCCTCCGGACTCACCGTCGCGGCGGGCTCGGCCGGCTACACCCCGCCCGAGCAGGCCCGGCCCGGTTCCGGCATCGACGAGCGGGCCGACGTGTACAGCCTGGGTGCCCTCGGCCACCACCTCGTCACCGGTTCGGTTCCGGGTCCGCCCGGGAAGGTCGAACGCCCCGACCGGCTCCGTACGGGCGTCGGTCCGGACGTCGGACGGGCGCTGCTGCGCGCCATGGAACCCGACCGGGAGCGGCGCTGGCCCAGCGCGGACGCCTTCGCCGCGGAGCTCGAACGGCTGGCCGGGGAGGCCGAGGAGTCCGGGGACGAAGGTGTCCCCGCGCCCCGGCGGAACCGGTGGCTCCGGCGCAACCCGCTCCTCGTGTCCGCCGGTGTCGCCGTGGCCTGCGCCGTCGGCGTCACCGCCGTCCTGCTGGCGGACGGGCCCGGCGCGAGGACCCTGCCGGTCGCGGACCGCACGGGCCGGATCAGCGTCGAGGTACCCGCGGCCTGGGGCGGACAGCTGCGCGACTCGGGGTGGAACCCGCGGTCGCTGGGGCTCCGGGACGGCACCGAACCCGGTCTCGTCGTCGCGGACCGCCTGGCGAGCTGGCCGGACCTCCGGGCCGGCGTCGACGGGGCCTTCGTCGGACTCAGCGAGCACGGCGACGTGACCGGTGGGGTCCGCGCCATCACGCACCCGGGATGCCGCTACACCGGAAGCCGCGCCTATTCGGGCGCGCGCTGGCACGGGCTGATACGGACCTGGGACGGCTGTGCGGGCACGGACGGCCGGCTCACCGAGGCCGCGCTGACCGCGGCGGGGAGCGGCGGACGGCCCCAGGTGTACGTCCAGATCCGCCAGGAGAGCGGCGACGACGGCACGGCCGACGGTGTCATCGACTCCCTGCGCGTCGAGGCCTGACCCCGGGGGGACGGGACCCGGCGGAATTCGTCGGGGATCCCGAGAACTTTTCGGTCCCCGGGCGCATCCAAGAGGAGTGACGAGGGGTGACACGCCCCGCGCATGGGTGATGAGCTCGTACGGAGACTCGCAAGGAGTGGTGACATGTCGACCTTCTCGCGCACGGTGGCGGACACGGACCGGACCGGCGCGGTGTCCGCGCACCGCGCTTCACCCACCGCCCGGCGGGCCGCGCTGCTCGTGGGCGTCGCCCTGCTGAGCCTGCTGACCGCCTGCAACGACGGCACCCCGCAGGGCTCTCCGAAGACCGTTCCCGGCACGGCCGGACCGGCTTCCGGCGACACGGGCACGAAGGCGGGCTCGACCCCGGCGGCCAGCCCGGCCGCGAGCACCCCGTCGAAGAAGACGGGGACCGGGACGGGAAGCGGATCCGCCCCGGCCACGGCCACGGCCACGACCGGCTCGGGGAGCGGCGGCGGCAGCGGGCGCTGCCACACCTCGGAGCTGCGCGCCTCCGTCGGCCGCAACGATCCCGGAGCGGGGCAGGAGAACTTCCCCGTCGTCCTGACCAACAGGTCCGGGCGCACCTGCACCGTGCGCGGCTACCCCGGCGCGGCCTTCGTCGACGCGTCCGGCAAGCAGCTCGGGCCCGACCCCCGGCGGTCCCCGGGCACGCCGACGACGGTCGTGCTCGCCCCCGGGCACAGCGCGTGGTCGGGCCTCACCTTCTCCAATCCGGGGATCAGCGGCGCGGCCACGGCGACCCCCGCCTCGCTGATCGTCACGCCGCCCGACGAGCTGGACTCCCTGACGGTGGCGTGGACGCAGGGCGAGGTGCCCGTGTCCGGCAACGCGTCGTCGGTCCGTCTGACGGTCCTCAGCCCCGGGACCGCCCCCTGACCGTACACGCGTACCACCCGCCTCCCGAATCGCACGGTTTGTCACAGAACGGCAACGTGTCCCGCCCGCCGCGACCCTTTCCGGGGTTTCGCGCATCCCACCGTTTGACGCACCCCGTCAACGGCGCGTCGTACTGACGGAGGTACCGGCCCCACGGCCCGGGCCGGTGCCGGAGCATCGGGGGGACGGATCATGAGCGGTGTCTCACGCAGGCGACTGCTGACCGCGACGGCTTCGGCGGGCGCGCTGGGAGCCCTCGCGGCCTGTTCGGCCAGGGACTGGTCCATGGGAGGCGGTGGCGACGGCTCGGCGCGGCTCCGGACGGTCAGGCCGATCGGTGACGGCTCCACGGCGGACACCGGAGCCCAGCCGAAGCAGCCGAGGGCAAAGCGGCTGGAGCCCGGTGAACGCCCCCCGCAGTTCGTCGTCTTCTCCTGGGACGGCGCGGGTGAGCTGAGCAACAGGCTGTTCTCCCGCTTCCGCAAGGTCGCCGCCGACCACGGGGCGTCGATGACCTTCTTCCTCAGCGGCATATACACCCTGCCCGAGTCGAAGAAGCACCTCTACCACCCGCCGCGGCACCCCGTCGGCGCCTCCGCGATCGGCTACCTCTCCGACCGGCACATCCACGCGACGCTCCAGCAGATACGCGCGGCCTGGCTGGAGGGCCACGAGATCGGCACGCACTTCAACGGTCACTTCTGCGGCCCGGACGGGGTCCGCCGCTGGTCGCCCGCCGAGTGGCGCAACGAGATAACGCAGGCGAAGAAGTTCGTCACCGAGTGGCGGACCAACACCGGCTTCACCGACCTGGAACCGCTGCCGTTCGACTACGAGAAGGAGCTGACCGGCGGCCGCACCCCCTGCCTGGAGGGCCAGTCGAACCTGCTGCCGACCGCCGCCGCCCTCGGCTGGACGTACGACGCCAGTTCGCCCGGCGGACTCCAGATGTGGCCCTCCAAGGTGCAGGGCGGCAGGATCTGGGACTTCCCGCTCCAGTCCATCCCCTTCCCCGGCCACTCCTTCCAGGTCCTGTCGATGGACTACAACCTGATGGCCAATCAGTCGAACGCCGACCCGCTCGGCGACCGCACCCGCTACGACGCCTGGCGCGCGCAGGCCCGCGACAGCTATCTCGCCGGATTCCGGCGCGCCTACGAGAGCAACCGGGCCCCGCTCTTCATCGGCAACCACTTCGAGCGCTGGAACGGCGGCATCTACATGGACGCCGTCGAGGAGTCCCTCTCCCGGATGGCGGGCCACGACGACGTCCGCATGGTCTCCTTCCGCCAGCTCGTGAAGTGGCTGGAGGCCCAGGACCCCGCGGTCCTGCGGAAGTTGCGCACGCTCGGCCCCGGGCAGTCGCCGCTCGGCGGCTGGGCCGAGTTCCTGGGCACGGCCGGCGCGGCGGATCCCGCCGCCTCGTCCTCCGGCACCGCCTCGTCCTGAGGGGTCCGCACGACGGGGGCCGCCGGAGTCCGTGGCGTCACCGGCGGCCTCCCCGGCCCCCTCCGCCGAACGATCCGTAACCGCCGGAACCGGAGCCCGTACCGTATCCGCCCTCCCGGACCGAGCCGCCCGGTCCGTCCCCGGAGCAGGGGGCGGACACGGAGGAGCAGGAGGTACCGGACGGTTCCGCGGACGGAGTGCCGGGGGTCGCGGCCGTCGCGGTGGGCGTCCGGGTGCCGGCCGGTGCCGTCGCGGGCTCGGACGGCTTTCCCGTGGTGGAACCCCTCGCGTCGCCCTTCGTGGAGTCCCAGTTGACGACCTCCAGCTGGAGCGAGGGCGACGAGGTGTCGAACGTCCAGTGCTGGACCGGCTCGTCCTCGCGGAGTTTGAGGACGAGCGCCGACTCCCCCTCGGCCGCCGCGGGGGCGAGGGCCAGCTCCTGGTCCCAGCGCGGCACGAGCAGGCCCCGGAGGGTGAAGTCGTAGCGGACGTTCTCGGCGGCGGGCTTCGACGAGCCCGCGCAGGCGGCCAGTTGGACGGAATAGCCCAGGTGCGAGTCGAGGCACAGGCTCGGGTGGTCCGCGTCGCGCAACAGGCCGTCCGTCGCGTACGACCACTGCGTCGCCGACTCCGAGGAGCACGGGACGAGCCGGGCCTCGGCACCGCTCGCGGGCTTCGCCGCGACGAAGCCGACGCACAGCCCGGTCGCGGCGTTGCGCAGCCTGCCGCGCACGGTGCCGTCCTTCTTCTCCCCGGTCCGGGTCCACGACGGGTTCGTGCCCCGGCTCGGCGCCGCGGAGGAGTGGCCGCCGGCCGTGTCGTGCCGGCCGTCGAAGTCCGCGTCGGCCGCCCACAGGATCAGCGGGACCGTGATCAGCGCGCTGACGGTCAGCACGGCGAGGGCCACGTTGCGGCGTCCCGGCGCGCGCCGGGACGCCTTGCGTCCGGCGGCCCTGCGGGACGCGCGTGTGCCGGTGCGGGGCGCGGCCCGGCGGCGCGAGGGGCGGTCGTCCCCGCCGGGTGCCGGAGCGTCCTGCCCGGACGGGGCCACCGGCTGCGCCGCGGTGGTCCCGTGGGCCGCGGACGGGGTGCCGGGGCGGGGAGAGCCGTCCGGCGCGGTGCGCGGGGGAAGACCGGGCGGGCGGGTGTCGTCGGCGTCGGGCCGGAACTCGACGATCCCGGGGGTTTTGGCAGCCGGGCCGGTACCGGTGCCGAAGGAGGCACCACCGCCTCCGCCGGTGGGAGCCGGACCGGCGCCGGCTCCCGTGGCTCCGTCCGCGACGGCCTCGCCGAGGGCGTCCGCGGGTCCGCCGTCGTGGGCGGGGCCGCTCCGGTCGCCCTGGGACTCCAGGGCCGCCGCGGCCCGCTCCCACCGCGAGGCCACGTAGGCGCGCGCGCCCCAGCCGAGCACCGCCTCGGCGAGCGGGACGGCGAGTTCGCCGTTGAACACGCTCAACTGGTCCGCCGCGTGACGGCAGTGGCCGCACTCGTCCATGTGGGCGCGCAGGTCGGGGTCGAGGCCGATGCCGCCGCGCCGGAAGGAGACGTCGAGCATGCGGTGGTAGCGGCGGCACTCCTGGCTGGGGGCGAGTTCGTGGTGGATCTCCAGACAGCCCTGGCGCAGACGTTCCCTGGCCCGCTCCAGTTCGGTGACCGCGTCCTCGGGGAAGATCCCCAGCAGGGCGGCGGGCACCTCCGGGCGTTCGGCCTCCACCTCCCCGTGCCACAGCAGGCAACGGGCCGGTTCGGGCAGCCGCTGGAACGCCCGGGAGATCAGACGTCTGTTCTCGGGCGGAAGCAGCCGGGCCGCCGCCCCGCCTTCCCCGCCGGCTTCGGCGAGGAGCCCGGGATCGAGCAGTTCGCGTCGCTGGTCCGCGTACCACTCGGCCGCCATGCGGCGGACGGTGACGAGCAGCTGGGGCCGCCAGGCGGCGCTCGGCCCGCTCTGGTGCAGCGAATCCCCGAACAGGCGCGTGAATGAGGCGGTGGTGAGCATTCCGGCGGGACGCACACCGCCGGTGCACAGCCGCGCGTAAGAGAACACCGCCTCCCAGTGGCGGTCCAGGAGTTCTCCGACGGGATAGTTCGCGGGTGCGCCTCCCTGCCTCTTCAGCTCGGCCGCGAGCCGTTCATCCGACACCTCGAACCAGCGGTCGGGGCCGGACGAATGAGACAGCGTTCCGTCATTCACGTCCGCTTTCCTCCCATAGGCAGCGCGGCAGATAGTCCATACCAATGGGTATGTAGACCACCCGACGGAACCGGAGGGCCTACCCATGGGGGTGGCGTCGCGAACGACCACCTCCGGCAGCCCTTTCGGGCAGGAGTGAGCGGGCGCGCCGCACGCGCGCAGAACGAAGCCACTATTGTCTGCACGCCGACAACGCACACCATTGCACAGAGCGACGAGCGGTAACAAGCGATCCCGGATTTTCTCCTAATGCGGCCCCACCGCGAATATTGACCGAATGTCAGTCAGCCCGCTCCAAAAGAAATTCGAAAACCCGGCGCTCCGACCTTCCGTCCCGAAGCCTCCACAATGGGAGCGCTCTCACGCGCTCATCCGAGCACCTTTCCGCACGGAATTCCCGTCACCCCGGCACGGGCCCCCCGGGGTTCCGGCCGAACGACGCGGAGCGCTCCCGGCGGACGTCAGTGACCGCTGATCGCCCGGGGGGTGTACGACCGTTCCAGTTCCTCGGTCTCCTTGTCCGAGAGTTCCAGATCGAGCGAGGCGACCGCGTCGTCGACGTGTCCCGCCCTGGTGGCGCCGACGATGGGCGCGGTCACCCCGTCGCGCCGCAGCAGCCAGGCCAGCGCGACCCTGGCGCGCGGCACGTCGCGCTCGGCGGCGATGCGGGCGACCGCGTCGACGATCTCGCGGTCGCCCTCCTGGTACAGCTTCCGGCCGAACGCGTCGCCCCGGCTGCGCTCGGTGGCCGTGTCCCAGTCGCGGGTGAGCCGGCCGCGGGCGAGCGGACTCCACGGCAGGACGCCGACGCCCTGGTCGGCGCAGAGCGGCAGCATCTCGCGCTCCTCCTCGCGGTAGAGGAGGTTGTAGTGGTTCTGCATGGAGACGAAGCGGGTCCAGCCGTGCAGCGTGGCCGTGTACTGGGCCTTGGAGAACTCCCACGCGTACATCGAACTCGCCCCGATGTAACGGGCCTTGCCTGTCTTGACCACGTCGTGCAGCGCCTCCATCGTCTCCTCGACGGGGGTGCGCCGGTCGAAGCGGTGGATCTGGTAGAGGTCGATGTAGTCGGTGCCGAGGCGGCGCAGGCTGTTGTCGATCTCCGTCATGATCGCCTTGCGGGACAGGCCGCGGCCGTTGGGGCCCTCGTGCATGGCGCCGTGGACCTTGCTGGCGACGACGATCTCGTCGCGGCGCGCGAACTCGCCGAGCGCCCGCCCCACGATCTCCTCGCTGGTGCCGTCCGAGTACACGTTCGCCGTGTCGAAGAAGGTGATCCCGGCCTCCAGTGCCCGGCGGATCAAGGGACGCGAGGCCTCCTCGTCGAGGGTCCATTCGTGGACGCCCCGGCCGGGCAGGCCGAAACTCATGCAGCCGAGGCAGATCCGGGAGACGTCCAGACCCGTCGAACCGAGTTTCACGTACTGCATGCTCACTCCTGCTCTCGCTGCCGGTGGGGATGGGGAGATCCGAGGACGGATCCCTGCCCGCCGCGGACACCCGGCAGCCCTACTCCACCGGGGCTTCGACGTCGTCGTACACCCGCGCCGACACGATCAGGCCATCGCCGCCGCGGGCGCAGACCGCGAGACCCGGCTGCGGGGGCAGATCGGCGTCGCCCCAGCGGTCGCAGATGTACTCGAACGCGCTGCGGGTGCCGTCCTCGGTCACGGTGCACAGCTTGAGCGGGATACCGCCGCCCGTGGAGAAGAAGGTGTCGTAGAGCTCGGTCAGCTCCTTGGTCCCGGTGTGCCGGGACGTGTCGTCGGCCGGCCCGCGGAAGGAGCCGTCCGGCCCGAAGACGGCGACGACCGCCGCGGTGTCCCCCGCGTCCAGGGCCGCCTTGTAGACGCCCACCACGTCGGAGGGGCGCGCCAGCGGGTCCGGCGGCACCATCGGCCGGCGCACCACGTGCCGGCCGAGCAGCGGCAGGCGGGAGTGGTGGATCCGCACCGGCAGCGCGGAGGCGAGGTCCACCGCGGCGGCCACGGGCAGCCCGATGCGCTTCCCGCCCGCGCCCTCCAGGCGCACCACCCACTCCCCCACCGCCCGCCGCTCGCCGAGCGTGACGGCGACCTCCTCGATGTCCGCCCCGTGCTCCGCCCGCCAGGTGTCCTGCACGGCCAGCCAGGCCTCCAGGACCACGACACCGCTGATCCGGCCGGCCTCCGGGTCGTCGAGGGCGACGGGCACGGTGGCCTCCGCCGGATCGCGCAGGGCGTCGGCGAGCTCGGCGTCGCCGAGCCGGTCGACGAGGTCGGGGATCTGCGGGATCCAGACCATGGGGACTCCTGGGCCGTGCGGAGTGGTCGACTTCGATCGTGTGCCCGCACCGGCCCCGGCGCGACCCCAGCGGACGGGAGGGCGCGTCCCGTACGGCCGCGCCGGACCCCGCCGTCAGCGCTCTGTCCGAATCCCGCCGGACGGAAGACCGCGCAGGGCGCACTGTTGGGGGTGAACACGCTGTGAGACCTCGGAAAGGACCGGACCGATGACGGTCTACACGACCATGGACAGCCCGCTCGGCCGACTGCTGCTGGTGGGTGAGGAGTCCGCCACCGCCAAGGGCGGCACCGCGCTCGCCGCGCTGTCCGTGCCGGACCAGAAGCACGGCGCGGTCGTCCAGGAGGGCTGGCGCGAGGACGCGGACGCCTTCCGGGAGATCGTCTCCCAGCTGCGCTCGTACTTCGACGGCCGGCTGACCGCCTTCGACATCGAGTACGTGCCGAGCGGCAGCGACTTCCAGCGGCGCGTCTGGAAGGCTCTGGAGACCGTCCCGTACGGCACCACGGTCAGCTACGGGGAGGTCGCCGCGCGGATCGGCGCCTCCAGGGCCGCGGTCCGTGCCGTCGGCACGGCGCTCGGGGCGAACCCGCTGCTGATCGTCCGCCCCTGCCACCGTGTGATCGGCGCGAGCGGGGCGCTCACCGGCTACGCCGGGGGCCTGGAGCGCAAGCGGCGGCTCCTGGACCTGGAGAACGTGCCGTCCTGAAGGAGGACCCGGAAAGGGGGCCCACGCGTCGGGGACGAGCACCCGTCGTCCATCGCGTGAGGCGTCAAACAGCCCTCGACACAAGGGATTTGAAGCCACACCATGGTGTTGCGGCAAGGGCCGGAACAGTCGGGGCAGGGTGGTGGGCATGGGGTACGAGAGGCTGCCGCGTGAGTACCGGTTGAAACGGTCCAGGATGCGTCTGTTCCTCTGGGTGATCGCGATGGGCACGGTGAGCGTGGCACTGACGCTGCTGAGCGCGGACGACCTGCCCACCTCGTTCACGTACCCCTTCCTCGCCCTGTGGGTGGCGCTGATGGGCTGGCTCTTCCACGCCACCCTGCGCTGTTCCACCACGGCGGACCTCAAGGCGATCCATGTACGGGCCATGTTCAAGCGGCGCCGGCTGGCCTGGGAGGACGTCCAGGGCATCAGGGCCGAGCGGAATCCGGGCGCGGCATTGCAGGAGAACGCGCCCGACGTACTGGTGTACGCCTTCGGCCGGAACGGCAGGAAGGTGCTGCTGCCCTTCCTCGACGACCTGCACGTGAACGTGGAGCGCGAGGTCGCGGTCCTGCTGGAGGCCTGGGAGGAACTCCGCGGCGAGGACTGGACGCCCGACCCCGTGGCCGCCGCCCGCATCGACCGGCACGACGCGCGCCACGGCGCGATGCTGAACGCCTTCGCCGTCACGATGATGGCGTTCGTCCCGCTGATGGTGGCGGCGCTGCTGCCGCTCTTCGTGGACATGCCCGGATGGCTGGAGTCGGTGCTGCATCCGTTCGTGGCGCTGGGGGTGGGCCTGCCGCTGGTCTTCGCGCTGACCGCGGTCACCACGTACCGCCGGCGGATGCGCGACGGCTGAGGGACGCCGGCACACGCGCCTCAGAGGTGCGCCCCGGAAGGTGGGCCGGGCTCGTGCGCGCGGCCCTGTGCCGCCCCGGCCAGGGACCGGCGGTCGGGGTGGCTGCCCGCCGGGAGCGGGGGCCGCAGCCCGACCTCGGCCACCAGACCGCGCGCCGACACCACGCGCCACAGCGAGGCGAGCAGCGAGTCCTCGCCGACGAACGCGGGCGCGGTGCTCGTCGCTCCGTCGGCGGACCGGTACCGGATGCTCACCGGCTGGACCGGCACACCGGCGTCCAGCGCGGCCTGGAAGAGGGCCCTGCGGTAGCGGCCCCGGGCCCGGCCGCACCAGGTGCTGCCCTCCGGGAACGCGGCGACGGCCGAGCCGCCGCGCAGGACCGCGGCGATCCGCTCCACCGTGCCGGGCAGGGCGCGCAGCCGGTCGCGGTCGATGAAGAGCGTGCCGCCGCGGGCCGCCAGCGCGCCCGCCACGGGCCAGCCGCGCACCTCGGCCTTGGCGACCATCCGCGCCGGGCGGACGGCGGCGAGCAGCGGGATGTCCAGCCACGAGACGTGGTCGGACACGATCAGGACTCCGCCGGTGGGCCGCGCGGCTCCGGTGATCCGCGTCCGGACCCCGGCCGTGCGCACCACGGCCAGGCACCAGCGGCGGATCCACTTCTGGCGCGACGGGTCCCGCAACCGTGCGATCAGCGGGACCAGGGCGACCCCGAGGGCGACCACGGCCAGCAGCGCGGCGAGCCGCAGGAGGGCGCGCGGCACGCCCGTCCAGGGGCGCCCGGACTCCACGCAGTCGCGCGGTGAGCAGGGCGCGGTGGGCAGCCAGGCACTGGCCGCCCGGGCCGGTCCGGCGCCGGGCCGCCCGCCCCGTACGGATCGGACGCCGGGCCGCGGGGCACGGGCGGGACCGGCTCCGGGCCGCGGGTCCTGGACGGGACCGGTGCTGGGCCGCAGGGCCTCGGCGGGACCGGTGACGGGCCGTCCGGGCGCCGGGACGGCGTCGGCGGGCACCGCCGCCCCCGGTCCTCCGCCGGACCGGGGACGGCGGAGGGCCGGCGGGCGCGGTGCTCCGGTGCGGGGCGTTCTCATCAGGCGGGGACGAGCGAGAGGAAGTGCCGCAGGTAGCGCGGGTTGACCCGGCGCATCGACAGCAGCACGTACAGGTCGGCGACCCCGAAGTCCGTGTCGTGCGCGGGCTCGCCGCACACCCAGGCGCCGAGGCGCAGATAGCCGCGCAGCAGCGGGGGCAGTTCGGTGCGGGCGGGGCGGGCGACGCCCTCGGCGCTCCAGGGCAGCAGCGGGCGGACGCGGAACTCCTCGGGAGCCAGGTGCTTGGCCCGCACCCGGTCCCAGGTGCCCGCGGCGAGGGTGCCGCCGTCGGCGAGCGGTACGGAGCAGCAGCCGGCGAGCCATTCGTGGCCGCCGTCGACCATGTAACGGGCTATCCCGGCCCAGATCAGGCCGATGACGGCGCCGTCGCGGTGGTCGGGGTGGACGCAGGAGCGGCCGACCTCGACCAGTCCGGGGCGTATTCCGGCCAGCGGGCCGAGGTCGAACTCGCTCTCGGAGTAGAGCCGTCCGGCGACCGCGGCGCGCTCGGGCGGCAGCAGCCGGTAGGTGCCGACGACCTGGCCGCTCTCCGTGTCGCGGACCAGCAGGTGGTCGCAGTACGCGTCGAAGGCGTCGATGTCGAGACCGGGCTGCGGGGTGTTCAGGAGGGCGCCCATCTCCCCGGCGAAGACGTCGTGGCGGAGCCGTTGTGCGGCCCGGACGTCGGCCTCGTCGCGGGCCAGGGTGACGGTGTAGCGGGTGGGGGCGACGGGCTGGGGCGGGCTGTCGAGGGTGGAAACGCCGGTCATGGCACTCTCCTGGTCACGGGCCGGTTCGGCGAGGGGGGACCCCGTGCTCGAGGGGAGTCGCGAGCCCGGGGAGGCAGGCCGGATCCGAACGGTCTGCGCGCTCCTGTTCTTCCGACGCCGGTTGGCGCTTGCGTGACCAGTGCCAGGAGGGCGGATGTGGGGATGCTGAATGACAGGGGTGTCCCTGAAAGCGAGACGGGACCGGGGCGTGAGCACCACACCCGGTCCCGCCCGTCCGCACCGTACGGCGAACGACTTCGGCCTTAACGCCGGCCCGCCTTGCGGGTGGCGCGCAGCCACTCCTTGTTCATGGCGGTGATGGAGAACAGCGGGATGCCCTTGGGGCAGGCGGTCGCGCACTCCCCGGTGAGGGTGCAGCCGCCGAAGCCCTCCTCGTCCATCTGTCCCACCATGTCGAGGACGCGGGTCTCGCGTTCGGGGGCGCCCTGCGGCAGCACGTTCAGGTGGTTGATCTTGGCCGAGGTGAACAGCATGGCGGCGCCGTTCGGGCAGGCCGCCACGCAGGCGCCGCAGCCGATGCACTCGGCGTGCTCGAAGGCGAAGTCGGCGTCGGGCTTGGGCACGGGGGTGGCGTGCGCCTCGGGCGCGGCACCGGTCGGGGCGGTGATGTAGCCGCCGGCCTGGATGATCCGGTCGAAGGCGGAGCGGTCGACCACGAGGTCCTTGACGACCGGGAAGGCGGCGGCCCGCCACGGCTCGACGTCGATCGTGTCGCCGTCGCGGAAGGAGCGCATGTGCAGCTGGCAGGTGGTGGTGCGCTCCGGGCCGTGCGCGTCGCCGTTGATGACGAGGCTGCACGCGCCGCAGATGCCCTCGCGGCAGTCGTGGTCGAAGGCGACGGGGTCGTCGCCGGCGAGGATGAGTTCCTCGTTGAGGGTGTCGAGCATCTCCAGGAAGGACATGTCGGCCGAGATGCCGTCCACCTCGTACGTGGACATCGCTCCGTCGGCGTCGGCGTTCTTCTGCCGCCAGACGCGCAGGGTGAGCTTCATGCGTAGCTCCGCTGGGTGGGGTGGACGTACTCGAAGACCAGGTCTTCCTTGTGCAGGACGGGAGCGGTGCCGGTGCCGGTGAACTCCCAGGCGGCCGCGTACGAGAACTCCTCGTCGCGGCGGGCCGCCTCGCCGTCGGGGGTCTGGGACTCCTCGCGGAAGTGGCCGCCGCAGGACTCGGCGCGGTTCAGCGCGTCGAGGCACATCAGCTCGGCGAGTTCGAGGTAGTCGACGATCCGGTTGGCCTTCTCCAGCGACTGGTTGAACTCCTCTCCGCTGCCGGGCACCTTGATCCGCCGCCAGAACTCCTCGCGGATCTGCGGGATGCGCTCCAGGGCCTTGCGCAGTCCGCTCTCCGTGCGGGCCATGCCGCAGAGCTCCCACATGAGTTCGCCCAGTTCGCGGTGGAAGGAGTCGGGGGTGCGGTCGCCGTCGACGGCGAGCAGGAGCCGCAGCCGGTCCTCGGTCTCGGCCAGCACCTCCTGGACGGCGGGGTGTTCGTCGTCCAGGCCGTCGTCGGCACGGTGCGGGTTGCGGGCCAGGTAGTCGTTGATCGTGGACGGCAGGACGAAGTAGCCGTCCGCGAGCCCCTGCATGAGGGCGGAGGCGCCGAGCCGGTTCGCGCCGTGGTCGGAGAAGTTGGCCTCGCCGATGGCGAACAGGCCGGGGACGGTGGTCTGGAGGTCGTAGTCGACCCACAGTCCGCCCATCGTGTAGTGCACGGCGGGGTAGATCCGCATGGGCACGGTGTACGGGTCCTCGGCGGTGATCCGGGCGTACATGTCGAAGAGGTTGCCGTACTTCTCCTCGACGGCCGCACGGCCCATGCGGCGAATGGCGTCGGCGAAGTCGAGGTAGACGCCCTGGCCGCCGGGGCCCACCCCCCTGCCCTCGTCGCAGACGTTCTTGGCGGCGCGGGAGGCGATGTCGCGGGGCACGAGGTTGCCGAAGGAGGGGTAGATGCGCTCCAGGTAGTAGTCGCGCTCGTCCTCGGGGATCTCGTTCGGCGGACGGGTGTCGCCGTGCGCCTTCGGGACCCAGATGCGGCCGTCGTTGCGCAGCGACTCGCTCATCAGCGTGAGCTTGGACTGGTGGTCGCCGGTGCGCGGGATGCAGGTGGGATGGATCTGGGTGAAGCAGGGGTTGGCGAAGTACGCGCCGCGCCGGTGGGCCCGCCAGATGGCGGTGGCGTTGGAGTTCATGGCGTTGGTCGACAGGTAGAAGACGTTGCCGTAGCCGCCGCTGGCGAGGACGACGGCGTCCGCGAAGTAGGTGTCGATCCGCCCGGTGATCAGGTCGCGGGCCACGATGCCGCGCGCCCGTCCGTCCACGACGATCAAGTCCAGCATCTCGGTGCGCGGGTGCATCTCGACGTTCCCGGCGGCGATCTGCCGGGACAGCGCCTGGTAGGCGCCGAGCAGGAGCTGCTGACCGGTCTGGCCGCGGGCGTAGAAGGTGCGCGAGACCTGGACGCCGCCGAAGGAACGGGTGTCGAGCAGGCCGCCGTACTCGCGCGCGAACGGCACGCCCTGGGCGACGCACTGGTCGATGATCTCGACCGAGATCTGCGCCAGGCGGCGGACGTTGGACTCGCGCGCCCTGAAGTCGCCGCCCTTGACGGTGTCGTAGAAGAGGCGGTGCACGGAGTCGCCGTCGTTGCGGTAGTTCTTCGCGGCGTTGATGCCGCCCTGCGCGGCGATCGAGTGGGCCCGGCGCGGGGAGTCCTGGTAGCAGAACTGGACGACGTGGTAGCCCTGTTCGGCGAGCGTGGCGCCCGCGGAGCCGCCCGCGAGGCCGGTGCCGACGACGATCACGGTGTGCTTGCGGCGGTTGGCCGGGTTGACCAGTCCGGCCTCGAACCGGCGCCTGTCCCAGCGCTCCTCGACCGGTCCGGCCGGTGCCTTGGTGTCGGCGACCGGCTCCCCGGTCGTGAAGTGGGCGTATTCGGAGGTCATTTCAGCTCACCACTCCGGTCATGACGCCCACGGGTACGGCGATGAAGCCCGCCGTGAGCAGCAGTGCGAGGACGTTGGCGACGGTCTTGAGGGCGCGGTCGCGGGTGCGGCCGCCGGCCCCGAGGGTCTGGGCGGCGCTCCAGAAGCCGTGCCGGATGTGCAGGCCGAGCGCCAGCATCGCGACGATGTAGACGACGTTGCCGTACCAGGTGGAGAAGGTGTCCACGACGTTCTGGTACGGGTGGCCCTCCTGGAAGCCGCCGGAGTGCACGGTGCCGGTGGTCAGGTCGAGGAGGTGCCAGACGACGAACAGGCCGAGGATGACCCCGCCCCAGCGCATGGTGCGGGTGGCGTAGCTCGCGCCGCGCTTCTTGTGCACGTACTTGCCGGGCCGGGCCTTGATGTCGCGTCGGCTGAGCTGGTACGCGGAGGTGGCGTGCGCGACCACGGCGACGACCAGGACCACGCGGACGAGCCACAGCGTCCACTCGTAGTGCATGAACGGTTCGCCGATGGTGCGCAGCCAGTGGGCGTAGTGGTTGAACTCCCCCGCGCCGAAGTAGATCTTCAGGTTCCCGATCATGTGGGCGACCAGGTACAGCAGCATGATCAGCCCGCTGACCGCCATCACGGTCTTCTTGCCGACGGTGGAGTCCCACACGGTGCGTGCCATGGACGGCCGTCGGTCCGTCCGCGTTGCCAGAGCCATGGGACCCGACGGTAGGGCCGATGGTCCCGATCGGTCCAAGACATGAAGCGGCTGGTTTCCATAGGAGTGAGCTATCGTCGGAAGGTGCAGTTCCAACAGCTCCAGTACTTCGTGGCCGTCGCGGAGACCCGGCACTTCACCCGGGCCGCCGACCTGGTGCATGTCGCGCAGCCCTCGCTGTCCCAGCAGATCAAGGCGCTGGAGCGGGAACTGGGGGCCGATCTGTTCCTGCGGGCGCGCGGGAACATCACGCTCACCGACGCGGGAGAGGCGCTGCTGCCGCTGGCCCGGCGCATCCTCGCCGACGCGGACACGGCCCGGTACGAGGTGCAGGAGCTGGCCCAGCTGCACAGCGGCCGGGTGCGGCTCGGCGCGACCCCGAGCCTGTGCACCGGCCTGCTGCCCGACGTGCTGCGCGCCTTCCACGACCGCTATCCGGGCATCCGGCTGCTGATCGAGGAGGGCGGCTCCCACGACCTCGTACGGGAACTCGCGCGCGGCGCCCTCGACCTCGCCCTGGTCGTCCTGCCCCTGCCCACCCCCTCCCCCGCGCTGACCACGGTGGAGCTGCTGCGCGAGGACCTGGTGGTGGTGTCCTCGCCCGAGGCCCCGGCGCCCGGCGGCGGCAGCCGGCGCACGGTGCGTGTCGCCGATCTGGAGGGCGAACGCCTGGTGATGTTCCGGCACGGCTACGACCTGCGGGAACTGACCGTGGCCGCCTGTCGTGCCGAGGGCTTCGAGCCCGACTTCACGGTCGAGGGCGGTGAGATGGACGCGGTTCTGGGCTTCGTCCGGGCGGGCCTCGGCGTGGCCGTCGTACCGCGCATGGTGGCCGCGCGGTCCGGGTCGGGGCTGCGGGTGACACCGCTCGCCCCGCCCGGACTCGAACGGACCATCGCGCTGGCGCACCGCAGCGACGTGGCACCGCCCCGGGCGGCCCGGGAACTCCAGCGGATGCTGCTGGAACGCTGACGGCGGGCCGCGGGGGTCACCAGGTCGGGATGAGCCCGCCGTCGATGACGAAGTCGCTGCCGGTGATGTTGCGCGCGCCGTCCCCGGCGAGGAAGAGGACCAGCTCGGCCACCTCGGACGGCTGGGAGAAGCGGCCGGTGACGGTCGCGGCGGAAGCCTTCGCGACCACGTCGCCGGGGGCGGCCCCGACGACGGCCGAGACCGTCTCGGCCACTCCCCCGTCGCCGAGCCACAGATCGGTCTCCACCGGCCCGGGGCTCACCGTGTTGACGCGGATGCCCTTCGGGCCGACCTCCTTGGACAGCGCCTTGGAGAACGCGACCAGGGCCGCCTTCCCCGCGCTGTAGTCGATGACCAAGGGGTCCGGCAGGGTGGCGTTGACGGAGGCGATCGTCACGACCGAGCCCGCACCGGCGGCCAGCATCGACGGCAGGGCCGCACGGGTGGCCCGTACGGCCGTGAGCAGGTTCAGGTCGAGGGTGCGCCGCCATTCCTCGTCGGTGACCGACAGGAAGCCACCGGTGCGCGCGGGCGCCGTACCCACGTTGTTGACCAGGACGTCGATCCGGCCGTCCGCCGCCTCGACCAGCCTGGCCGCGGCGTCGGGTTCGGCGAGGTCGACCGGCACCCAGGTCACGCTCCCCCGCCTCACCAGGGCGTCCAGGCCCGCGGAGGTGCCGCGGGAGCCGGCGACCACCGTCGCACCCGCCCCGGCCAGTGCCTCGGTGACCGCGAGCCCGATGCCCTTGCTCGCTCCGGTGACCACGGCCGTCCTGCCCTGAAGTCCGCTGCTCATCCGTCTCAGCTCCATGTGTGGGGGATGCGCTCACTTCTGCCAGTGAGACATACGGAAGGCAGGACGCGCGAGGCGTCCCGTGAGCCGCCGGGACCGGTGGCGGGCACCGGCCGGCGGACGCGGCGGGCCGGGCACGGGGCGCGGGCACGGCTCCCGGGCCGGGAGCCGCGCCCACGCGGAGGTGTTCAGCCGACCGCGTCGACCAGCGCCAGCTCGTGCAGCCGCTCCGGCGGGCCCGGACGGGCGTAGTACCAGCCCTGGGCGGTGTCGCAGCCCAGGATCCGCAGTTGTTCGGCCTGGGCGCCGGTCTCCACGCCCTCGACCGTGACCGCCAGGTCGAGGCTGTGGGCGAGGGAGACGATGCCCTCGACGATCTTCAGGTCGACCGGGTCCGCCGGGAACTGCTGCATGCCCTGGGTGAAGGACCGGTCCAGCTTGAGGATGCTGACCGGCAGCCGGCGGAGGTTGGCCAGGTTCGAGTAGCCGGTGCCGAAGTCGTCGAGCGCGATGTCGACGCCCATCTCGGCGAGCCTGCGCAGCGGCTTGAGCAGGTCGTCGTCCGCGCCGATCAGCGCGGACTCGGTGACCTCCAGGCACAGCGCCTGGGCGTCGAGCCCCTCGCGCTCCAGGATGTCGACCGTGTCCTGGACCAGACCGGGATGGGTCAGCTGGCACGGCGAGAGGTTGACGTTGACCCGCAGCGGGCCCGCGTCGGAGTTCCGTTCCTGCCAGCTGCGGGCCTGGCGCACCGACTGCTCCAGGACCCAGCGGCCGAGCGGCACGATCAGCCCGGTGTGCTCGGCGAGCGGGATGAAACGGTCGGGCCCGAGGACGCCGTGCTGCGGGTGCAGCCAGCGCACCAGCGCCTCCGCGCCCCGCACGCTGCCGTCGCCGAGGTGCACCAGTGGCTGGTACTCGATGAAGAACTCGCCCCGGTCCAGGGCCGCGGGGAGCGCGGTGGTGAGTCCGTTGCGGGTGATGGCGCGGGCGTCGGCCTCGGGATCGGCCAGCTCGAAGCGGTTGCCGCCCGCGGACTTGGCCCGGTACATCGTGATGTCGGCGCTGCGCAGCACCTCGGCGGCGCCGCGCTCCCCGGCCGGGCCCTCGACGACGCCGACGCTGCCCCGCACGGTCAGGTCACGGCCGTCGATGCTGACCGGGGTGACGAGCGCGTTCATGATGCGCCCCGCCAGTTCGTCGACCCCGCGCTCGGTGTCCGGGCCGGTGGTGAGGGCCACGAACTCGTCGCCGCCGAGCCGGGCGACCATCTCGCCGGGGGCGGTCGCGCAGGACTGGAGACGGTCGGCGACCTCGACGAGCAGCCGGTCGCCGGCCGCGTGCCCGAGGCTGTCGTTGATGGTCTTGAAGCCGTCGAGGTCGAGGTAGCAGAGCCCGAAGCGCTGTCCCTCCCCCGCGGCCAGCGCCTTCTCCAGGCGCTCGAAGAACAGGGTCCGGTTGGGCAGTCCGGTGAGCGCGTCGTGGGTCGCCTCGTAGCGCAGCCGCAGATTGAGCAGCCGCCGCTCGGTCGTGTCCTCCATCAGCGCCAGCTGGTACTGGGGTTCACCGTCCGCGTCGCGCAGCAGGGAGACCGTCAGGTTGGTCCACAGGGCGGTGCCGTCGGGGCGGTAGAACGCCTTCTCGACGTGGTAGTGCTCGCGCTCGCCGCGCACCAACTCCTCGTACAGCCGCCATACTTGAGGAGCGTCCTCGGCGTGCGTCCACTCGGTGACCTTGCGGCCGCGCATGGTCTGCTCGGAGCCGCCGAACATCCGCAGCAGGGCTCCGTTGCACTGGAGGATGTTGCCTTCGAGGTCGGCGATGCCGATGCCTATGGCCGCGCCCTCGAACACCGCGCGGAAGCGGGCCTCGCTGTCGTGCAGCGCCTCGGCGACGGCGCTGCGCGCGGTCAACGCGGCCCGCGAGATGGCCTGCTGCTCGGTGAGCGTGCGCTCGCGCAGCGCCTCGGCGTATCCGGCGGCCATGGCGTGCTGGAGCCGTGCGGAGCGGGTCCGCAGCGCCTCCTTCGGGCCGTCCTCGCCGCAGTAGAGCACCAGATAGGCGTCGACGCAGTCGAGGGCCCGGCTGAGTGCCTCGGGGTCGGTGCAGTGCGCGGCGACGAGCGCCGCGCCGACGCTGCGCCCCTGGGCGGCCTCGAAGGTCCTGGCCCGCAGGGCCTCGCTCAACCGCCTCGCGAGCGGCAGCAGTTGTTCCTCGAACTCCGGCCGGGTCAGCGAGGTGGAGGTGACGGGGAAGACCGCGCGGCTCCAGATCGTCGCGAACCGGCGCAGTCTGTCCTCCGGCCCGTCCGGCTCGGCGCTCACGCCTTGCGTCCCACGCCGCCGAACCCGGAGAAGGAATAGGGATCCTCGTCCTCGGGTGCCGTGTCGGGCCGCCATTCCGGCATCGGCACCAGTCCGGGTTCCACCATGTCGTACCCCTCGAAGAACCGCGCGATCTCCTCGCGCGTGCGCATGATCAGCGGGTTGCGGATGTCCTTGTAGACGTCGACCGTGCCCTCGGCCTGCTCCCGGGGGAGCGGAATTCCCTCGAACGAGGCGTGCGTGACGACGAGCATGCTTCCCGGCGCGAGGGCGTCGCGCAGTTCGGCCACCGCCCGGTACGGGTTGTCCGCGTCTTCCACGAAGTGAAGTATGGCAACGAGAAGCAGTGCGACCGGCCTCTTCAGGTCGATCAGCCGCTGAACCTGGTGACTCACCAGGATTTCCTGGGGCTTGAGCAGGTCCGCGGCGACGACGTCGGCGTCCTCGTTCTCCTGCAGGACGGCTTGGCTGTGTGCGACGGCAACCGGGTCGTGGTCGACGTAGACGACCCGCGCGCCGGGCCGGGCGGCCTGGGCGATCTCGTGGACGTTGCCGAACGTCGGGATGCCGGAGCCGATGTCGAGGAACTGGTCGATGCCCTCGCCGGCCGCGTGGCGGACGGCCCGGCGCATGAACGCCCGGTTCGCCTGCATGATCTTGGGAAGGCCCGGCATGAACTCCATCGCCTTGCGCGCCGCTTCCCGGTCGACCTCGAAGTTGTGCGAACCGCCCAGGTAGTAGTCGTATATCCGGGACACGCTCGGCACTGAGATGTCAATGCTGCGAGGGGCCCAGGCGGGACGCTCCATCTATCTCTCCAAGGCGTAGGCGACGGCACGGACGATCCGGTGTTCGAGCTGAGGCTACTGATCGCTCGCCAAAGGAGCGAGCTGAACCGGAAATTGACCATCCGTTCCCGGTCACTGCCTTAGGCACGTGCCGAATTGGCAACTGCGAACGTATACCGCGCACGCCACTCACCGCCCACGCGAAATCGTTCCGAAGCATTCCAAAAAGCTCCGGGAGGTCACGAAGCGTGGCCAAGTACCGGACCGGGCCCGGACGTTCTTTCACATCCGGGCCGGAGCCCGGATCTTTCACGTTCCGGCGCGGCCGGAACGCTCCGCCCGCGCCGGAGGGGACGCACAAGGGTCCGCCCCCTCCGGCGGAGGGGGCGGACCCTGGGCGGCGCTTTCGTTCGGGTGGGCGGTCGACCGTGGGGTGTCGATGCCCTGCTTGCAACCGTGGGGTGTTGAGGCCCTACTTGGCCGCGCCGACCGTCTTTCCGTCGGGCGAGACGGCGTACCACGTGCCGCCCACGCCCTGACCGTTGGTGTCGCCGGGAGCGCTGTCGCCGGAGAAGGTGTAGATCGGCCAGCAGTTGACCGACATCTGCTTCACGCCGTCGGGGCGGGTGAAGGGCATCAGGCCCTTCTTCTTGATGCCCTTGGTGTCGTCCTCGGAGACCGGGGCGACCGCGGGCCACTTCTCCAGGCAGGCGCCCGTGCAGGCGGACTTCGAGACGGGCCAGGCCTGGTCCTTCGCGAAGCGGTAGACCGTCATGCCGTTCTTGTCGACGATGATGTCGCCGAGCTTCGGGTCCTTGCGGACCGACAGACCGGGGAGGGAGGCCAGCGTGGCCTTCTTGCCGTCGGGCGCCGAGGCGAACCACGTGCCGCCCACGTCCTGGCCGTTGGCGTCACCGGCCTTGGTGTCCTTGGCGTACCGGTACATGGGCCAGCCGCCGACGGTCAGCTGCTTCGTGCCGTCGGTCCGGGTGACCTCGCCGAGCAGCGCCTTGTCGACGCCGACGGCGGCCTCGGCACCCTCGGCGGGCACCGGCGGCCAGGCCTTCGCGCAGTCTCCGTCACAACTCGACTTCGGCGGCTCGGCGGTGTCCTTGTCGAAGCGGTAGAGGGTGAATCCGGCGCCGTCGGTCAGCACCTTGCCGACCTTGGCGTTCTCCGCCACGGCCAGCTTGCCCGCGGCTTCCGGCTTGGCGGCGGCCTCGTCCTTGGAGTCGGCTCCGTAGCCGTTGCCCGCACCGGCGGTGGTGCTGGTCCCGTAGCCGCCCGCCGCCGCGGTGGCACCCACGTTCTGGGCACCCGTGGACGCAGCGTTGCCATTTTCCTGACCACACGCCGTCGTGAGCGCCAGCACGGCCGCAGCTGACGCTACGAGTGAGGCGCTCCGCCAGGAGGTCTTCATTGGTAACTCCCGCTGTTCGCATAGTGTTGCAGCGCCCTGCAGCGCCACGCATGGCCCTAGGTACGGGCGAGAGGTGCGGGAGCGTTCAAAGGTGCTTCAAATTTCTTTCGGAAGACCGTGACGCGTTCGACGGGTGTCGCACACGCTTTCGATCAACACCCGCGCTTCCCGGCCACGCACGTCAAGCCACCGGAGGCCGGGGGTACCCAATTCGTGGCCAATCCAGGACACTTCGGCGCGACCCGGCCCTTGGCGCCCCATGATCTCCGTCGTGCACGCACCCCAGCGGACCCGATCCGCCCTCGTCATACGGGTACTGGCGCTGACGGCGCTCACCTGGTTACTCGTCGGCGCGCCGAGCGGAACGGCCTCGGCCGACGCCTGCGCGTACGCCTCCACGGGCCTGGACGGCGAGGGGACCACCGCGGTGGCCGTGGCGGGCTACGGGGCGGTCGCCGTCGCCGGACACGCCGTCCCGTGCCCGTCCCCGACGCCGACCCCGCCCTGCCCGCCGACGCCGACGCCGACGCCGGTCCCACCGGCCGCCGAGCCGCCGCCGAAGCCGAAACCGAAGCCGGAACCCGCCCCGAAGCCGCCCCCGCCGCCCACCCGCGCGCCGAAGCCCGCACCACCGCCTCCACCGCCTCCGCCTCCGCCTCCACCCCCGCCGCCGCCTCCGCCGCCGCCGAAGCCGAGGCCCCTGCCGCCGCGGCCGGCTCCGGCCGCGGCGCCGAGACCCACGCCGAAGCCCACGCCGACACCGAGCGCGCGTCCCGCCCCGCCGCCGGTTCCGGTCAGTTATCCGGCGTACCGCACCCCGCCGCACAAGCACGCGCCGCGCGGCGGTCCGTCACTGGTCTCGTTCACCCTGCTCATCACCGCGCCCGCGGTGCTCGCCGTCGCGGCGCTGCGCCCGCGCTGACCCCTGGAGGCACACTGTGTCGGATTGGCTTGTTCTCGCCCTCGCGATGGCGGCCGCGTGCCTCGTGGTCCTCGTCGTGACCCTTCTGCGCCATCGCAGGGCCCGCGAGGACGAGGACCCCACCGAGACGCCGGACGTCATCGAGTACATGACGATGATGATCGGCGTGGTGTACGCCATCGTCCTCGGTCTGGCCATCGCCGGGGTCTGGGAGGCCCGCGGCGCCGCCCAGGACCAGGTGCAGACGGAGGCGCAGGCCCTGCACGAGATCTCCGAACGGGTCCGGGTCTACCCGCCCGACGTCCGCGACCGGATCCGCGGCGACGTCGACCGTTACGTCCACCACGTGGTCACCACCGAGTGGAGGACGATGGAGGAGCAGGGCCGGGTGACCGACGAGGGCGGCCGGCTCCTCGACCGGGTCCGGCAGGACGTCACCGACTACGAGCCGAAGTCGGACTTCGAGGCGCAGGCCTACCAGCCGCTCCTCGACCAGGTGACGGCGGCCGACACCGCGCGCAGCGCCCGCGCCGACTCCACGGGGGCGACCATGCCGGGGGTGGTGTGGTTCGGGCTCATCACCGGCGCCGTGGTCACGGTCGGGATGATCTTCGCGCTGCAGATCCGGCGCACCGCCCGGGAACTGGTCCTGGCGGGGCTGTTCTCCGCCCTGATCGCCTTCCTGCTCTTCCTGATCTGGGACTTCGACTCGCCCTACAGCCGCGGGATGACGGCGTCGGCGGAACCCTTCACGACGCTGTTCCCGCAGCTTCCCGGCTGACGCGCCCCCGGAAGGCCACCCTGGAGGGGCTCCTGACGGACGGGGGCGGGCGCCACGCCGGGCCCGTCCCCCGTCCGCACGCGCGCCATCCCCCGAACGGCCCACACGATTGCCCCGTTCGCGCTACTGGGATCGCGCCCCTGTTCGCCCTTTCCTAGCGTTTCGATCGTCGAGGTGCATTTCTGGCGCAGGCGGAAAAGGTCCGCAGCAAGGCTCCTCGGGGACCTGGAGGCTCACCACATGCACGCGATACGCGTCGCTTCGGCCGCACTGCTGGGCGTGACCGCCCTGACCTTCGCCGCACCCGCCGCCGTCGCCGGTGACGGGGACCACGGCCTCACCCCGATCACCCCGTTCGCCTTCAGCGTGCAGCCGTCGACCGTCGCCGCGGGCGGCCAGGTCTCGCTGCTCCTGAAGCGGGACGGCGGGTGCCGGGGAACCGCGACGGTCACCTCCGGGGTCTTCGACACCGTCACCATCCCGCCGGGGCAGTCCTCGGCCACCGCCACGGTCGACTGGGACGCCAGACCCGGGGCCGTGTACGACGTGACGTTCTCGTGCGGCGGGGCGAGCGGCACCACCGGTCTCACCATCGCCGGCCGCCGGCCGGTCACACCGACCCCGGTGCCCCTGCAGCGGGGCGTCCGGGCCGGTGTCGGCGGCAGTGTCGGCGGCTTCGACCTGAAGGAGATCGGGCTGGGAACGGCGCTCATCGCCGGTTCCGTCGGCACGGCCTGGTACCTGTCCCGCCGGCGCACCGCCTCCGACGAGTCCTGACGGAGCGGCAGGGCCCTTCGCCGCACCCGTCCGACGGGGTCCGGGGCGAAGGGCCCTGCCGGGCGGGTCCGGGGCGAAGGGGCGCCACACGCGCTCCGCGCGGCGGGCGGCCGGCCTCCGAAGGGGGCGGGACCGGCCGCCCGCCGGCGGACCGGTCAGATGTGCCGCTCCGACCTGCGCCGCATCCAGAACACCCCGCCGCCGACGGCCGCCGCGGCCACCAGACCGCCGCCGATCGCCATGTCGGTGGGCGTGGCACCGACGGTGCTGCTGCCGCCGAGACCGCCGCGCACACCGCCGATGACGGTGAAGGCGGCAGGACGGGTCAGCGGGCCCGTCCCCTCGCAGTTGACGGTGATGTCGTACGAGCCGGGGCGGGCGTCCTGGTTGATGGTGGCCGTACCGCTGGCCGACTCGTTGCGGCTGCCCAGGAGCGGCGAGAGCCTCGCCTGGGGGAATGCCGGGGAGGTCATCGTCCCTCCCCGCGGGCACCCGTCGACCGTCACGGTCAGCTGTCCGCCGCGGGCGATGACGCTGGGCGTCGCGACGATGTTGCTCGGCGTGTTCCACGCCACGGCCATGGGGGCGGCGAGCCCCACCGCGGCGACCGCGGCGGCGGACACCGCCAGGGCACGAGTAGTACGCATGTGATCCTCCGCGGGGGCGCCCCGGGAACCGTCCCCGGTGGATCGGCGAGAAAGCGCCTCCCAGTCAGACCCTCAGATGCCGTGCACGGGGCCGCATTTCGGGAATGGTCCGTCCTGGTGAGAGGACACGCCGAAGGAATTCCACACAATCGGATATTGCCGCAGGTCACGGACTGTCAGAAAATTCCTGGTCACGGCAACTCGGATGGCGCACGGGGGATTCGTCCGGCCACCCTTTCGCCCGCGCCCCGTCGCCGGGTGGCCCTGCTGCCATTAGCGTGCTCATATGCGCGGATGACGAGGCGACGGCCGCGTCGAGAGGGGATTGCGAATGTCTGCGTCCGAGCTGGCCGAAGAGGAGGAGCGGCAGCGGAAGCGCGCTCCTTGGGGCGTGATAGCGCTTGTCCTGCTGACCGGACTCGCACTCATCCGGAACGGTTCCGGTGAGTTCGACGTGGGCCCCCCGCAGCCGGCCTCGGCGGCCGCGGCGGACAGCCGCACGCCGGGCGGCACGTTCGCGAAGACCCCGGACGCGCTGCCGTACTCCGTGGTCGACCGGGTACGGATCCCCGCCATCCGCGTCGACGCCCCGGTGATGCCGGTGGGCCTGGACATCGACGGATGGGTCGACGCGCCGCCGCCCGACGACCCGAATCTCGCCGGCTGGTTCACCGGCGCGGTCTCGCCCGGAGAGAAGGGCACGGCCGTGATCGTGGGCCACGTCGACAACACGCGGGGTCCCGCCGTCTTCTACGGGCTCGGGGCGCTCAAGAAGGGGAACAAGGTCGAGGTCCTGCGCAAGGACGGAAAGACCGCGGTGTTCGAGATCTACGGCATCGAGGTCTTCGCGAAGAGCAATTTCCCCGGAGACCGCGTGTACAACAGCAAGGGGACCCCGGAATTGCGCGTCATCACGTGCGGAGGCGGTTTCTCCAAGCAGCACGGCTACGACGGGAACGTGGTCGTTTTCGCGCGCCTTTCCGAGGTGCGCTGAGCGTTCCCGGCCCGGACGCGCGAACCGCCCCCGGGCTCCTCGCCCCCCCCGGCGGCCGGTCCGGCCGAAAGCCCCGCGACGCACCGCGCGCGGGGCCCTTCTCGGGTCTAGGCGTATTTCCGGTGCGGCACCGTGATGTGGTACCCGGCGTCCAGCAGGCGCGGGAGGTAGGTGCGCAGCGCCTGGACGCTCTGCGAGCGGTCGCCGCCCGCGTCGTGCTGGAGGACGACGACGCCCGGCGCGGCCTGCTTCTGGACCGTGCCGACGATCGTGCGGGTCCCCGGCCTCGACCAGTCGAGCGTGTCGATCGTCCAGGCCATCGGTTCCATGCCGAGTTCGGCGCCGATCTGGTAGGCCGCCCGGTTCCACTCCCCGTACGGCGCGCGGAACCAGGCCGGCGGCTCGCCGCAGGCGTCCTCGATCACGTCGCTGGTGCGCTCCATCTCGGAACGGATCTCGGAGCGCGAGAGCTTGGTCAGCAGCGGATGGCTCCAGGTGTGGTTGCCGACGACGTGTCCGCCGTCGGCCATCTCGCCCAGCAGGTCCTTGCCGACGGCGGCCATCTGCCCGCACACGAAGAACATGCCGTGCACGTCGTACTCGCGCAGGATCCGCAGGATCTCGGGGGTGTAGTGCGGATCGGGTCCGTCGTCGAAGGTCAGCACCATCGTGCGGCCGCGCCCGGACACCCGGCTGAAGGGCTCGTGCCGGACGAGGGTCCGGGACTGCGCGCCGTGCGACGGCGGACCGTACCCGGCGAGCGGCTGGAGGCGGTAGGCGGACGGCTTGAGGGCGCGGGACGCCTGCGGGCCGGAGTGCGACAGGCTCCGCTCCGCGGCTTGGCCGTCGGTCAGGACACGGGCTGTGCCCGCCGCCCCGGCCGCTCCCAGGACAGCGGCGCCGGCGATCAACGCCCGGCGCCGGGTAAACAGCTGATCCTTTTTCATGATTAATCAGTCACCCGGCGGAACGGACGCCACGCCGAACGACACCCGCAGGGCCCCGTGAATGCACCCGCCCGGACCATTCAGCGGCGACGCACCAGCGGGAACGGCAGCGTTTCACGGATCGTCAGACCGGTGAGGAACATGACGAGCCGGTCGACACCGATCCCGAGCCCGCCGGTGGGCGGCATGGCGTACTCGAGCGCGTCGAGGAAGTCCTCGTCCAGTTCCATCGCCTCGGGGTCTCCCCCGGCGGCCAGCAGCGACTGCTCGGTGAGCCGGCGGCGCTGCTCGACCGGATCGGTCAACTCCGAGTAGGCGGTGCCCAGTTCCGTGCCGAACGCGACGAGGTCCCAGCGTTCGGCCAGCCGCGGGTCGGTGCGGTGCTGCCGGGTGAGCGGGGAGACGTCGGTCGGGAAGTCCTTGTAGAACGTGGGGAGCTTCGTCTTCTCCTCGACCAGGCGCTCGTACATCTCCAGGACGACGTCACCGCGTCCGTCGTCCGCCGTGTACGGCACGCCCGCGCGGTCGCACAGCCGCAGCAGCCGCTCCAGGGGCGTGTCGGCGTCGATCTCGTCGCCCAGCGCCTCGGAGACCGCGCCGTACACCGTCTTGACGGGCCACTCCCCGGAGATGTCGTACTCGACGCCGTCCTTGCGCGCGACCGGGGTGCCGAACGCGGCGGTCGCGGCGCCCTGGATCAGCTCGCGGACGAGGTCGAGCATCACGTCGTAGTCGGCGAAGGCCTGGTACGCCTCCAGCATCGTGAACTCGGGGTTGTGCTTGTAGGAGACGCCCTCGTTGCGGAAGGTGCGGCCCATCTCGAAGACCTTCTCCATGCCGCCGACGCACAGCCGCTTGAGGTACAGCTCGGGCGCGATGCGCAGATAGAGGTTCAGGTCGTAGGCGTTGATGTGGGTGGTGAAGGGCCGGGCGTTCGCTCCGCCGTGGATCTGCTGGAGCATCGGGGTCTCGACCTCCAGGTAGCCGCGGTCGAGCAGTCCCTGGCGCAGCGCCTGGACGGCCGTGGAGCGGGCGCGCACGACCTCGCGGGCGGCGGGGCTGGACACCAGGTCGAGGTAGCGGCGGCGGACCTTGGCCTCGGGGTCGGCGAGGCCCTTGCGCTTGTCGGGCAGCGGGTGCAGGCACTTGGCGGTGAGCCGCCAGGCGGTGACGAAGACCGTGGGCTCGCCGGTGTCGCTCGCGCCCGCGAGACCGTCGGCGCCGATGTGGTCGCCGATGTCGATCACCTGCCGGAAGCGTTCGAGCGCGGCGCCGGACTCCTCGCGGGTGAGGGCGATCTGGAGATCTCCCGACCAGTCGCGCAGCACGGCGAAGAGGATCCCGCCGAAGTCGCGTACGAGCATCACGCGGCCGGCGACGGTCACGTCCTCGCCGCCGCGGACGTCGGCCAGGACGTGGGTGCGCGGCGGGATGCCGACCGGGTAGGGGTCGGTGCCCTCCGCGCGCAGCCGGTCGAGTTTGCGGTGCCGCACGCGGACCTGGTCGGACACGCCGTTAGCGGGGCCCTCGGTCCCGTCGCCGCCCCGCCCGGCGAGACCGAGGGCCTCCAGCGACGGCAGCCCCGCGGTCGTGGCGGGCGCGGGTGCGCCCTTCGCGTGCCCCTTGCCCCACAGACTGCGCAGCGAGGGCACCGAGACGAAGCCCTCGGCGATGGCGGACGCCAGGCCGATGCGGGCGAGGGCGCCGGTGTCGCCGTAGCAGATGAAGCGCGGGTACCACTCCGGGTGGTACTTGGCGTTGGAGCGGTACAGGGCCTCCAGCTGCCACCAGCGGGAGAAGAACAGCAGCAGCCTGCGCCAGAGCCTGAGCACCGGACCGGCGCCGATGCGGGCCCCCTCCTCGAAGACGGAGCGGAACACCGCGAAGTTGAGGGAGACGCGCCGGACCCCGAACCGGCCGGCGACCGCGCACAGCTCCGCGACCATGAACTCCATGACTCCGTTGGGCGCGCTGCGGTCGCGGCGCATGAGGTCGAGGGAGATCCCGTCGCGGCCCCAGGGCACGAAGGACAGCAGCGCGAGGAGCTTGCCGTCGGACCCGATCGCCTCGACGAGCAGGCAGTCGCCGTCCTCGGGGTCGCCGAGCCGGTCGAGGGCCATCGAGAAGCCGCGCTCGGTCTCGGTGTCGCGCCAGGCGTCCGCCCGGCCCACGATCTCCTCCATCTCGCTGTCGGACAGGTCGGAGTGCCGGCGGACCCGGCAGGTGGCGCCGGATCGTTTGACGCGGTTGACGGCCTGCCGGGTGACGCGCATGTCGCGGCCGGACAGGTCGAAGCCGGCGACGTGCAGGATCGCCTCGTCGCCGAGCTGCAGGGCGCCGAGCCCGGAGCGGGCGAACGCCTTGGCGCCCTCCTCCGAGGCGCCCATCGCCGCGGGGGCCCAGGCGTAGCGGCGTGCGATGTCGAGCCAGGCGGCGATCGCGTGCGGCCAGGCCTCGCGGTCGCCGACGGGGTCCCCGCTGGCGAGGCACACCCCGGCCTCGACGCGGTAGGTGACGGCCGCCTTGCCGCTGGGCGAGAAGACGACGGCCTTGTCGCGGCGGGTGGCGAAGTAGCCGAGGGAGTCGTCGCCGCCGTACGCCTGGAGCAGGGCTCGGATCCGGGACTCCTCGTCACCGTGCAGCGCCGCGACCAGGCGCTGGGAGCGGAAGAGCGCGGCCGCCGCGTTGAGCAGGGCGAGGGCGCCGAACAGGCCGAGGACGAAGAACAGCCAGCGCGGCGGACGGCCGTCGAACGAGCGCCCGGAGACGAGTCCGCCGCAGACCCGGTTGGCGGCCCACAGCAGCCGCTGGCCCTCCGCCAGGGTGCCGGGGAACAGTTCGACCAGGGCCCACCCGAGGAGGATCGCCAGGACGAGCCCGGTGACCAGGACCAGCAGGGCCCGTCGTACGGCCGCGCGGCGCGAGTCGGCGTAGAACTCCCGGCGGGCCACGATCAGCAGCGCGAGCAGGAGCCCGCAGACGATCAGCGAGGGGATCGAGGCGGCGTACAGGCCGGCGGCGATGCCGAGGACGTCGGTCAGGACGAGCAGGCCGAGGTAGACGACCACGAGCCACCAGGCGATCTTCTTGCGGGCGGCCGTCGCGGCGGCGAGCAGGAAGAGGAAGACGGCGTACGCGAGGTTGGCGCTGACCGGGATGATCAGGAGGTCGAGGAAGCGCACGACCGGACGCAGCAGCGCGCGCAGCGGGGGGATGAAGGCGAGCAGGGTGCAGAGCAGGCCGATGGCGGCGAAGAAGGTCCCGAAGCCTTCGGGGACCTTGCCGAGGAAGTCGTTCCCGGGCGGCCGTGGCGGACCGCCGGCGGTCTTCGGCGGGCGGGCCTGCACGGGAGCACTCATGGTTCCGACTGTAGGAAGAGCGGCGGCGCCCCGCCCGTCGAGCGGATCTCGGCCGCTCCCCCGCGGCCGGGGTACCAGCGGGTTCCGATAGCCTCGCAGCCGTGACGGAAGAGCAGCACGCGCATCGGTTCGAGCGCGGGACGGACGGTCCCAAGGTCATCGTCGTCGGTGTGGACGGCTCCGACTCCTCACTGCGCGCCGCGGCGTACGCCGGTGGGCTCGCCCGGCGGCAGCGGGCGCTGCTCGCGGTGGTCTACGTCCAGCCGGTGATGGCGGCGGGAGCGGCGCTCGGGGTGCCGGTCGCGGAGACGACCGACGAGATCGCCGAGGATCTGGTGCAGTACATCCGCGACGCCACCGAGCGGGTGAAGGACATATTCGACGTGCGCTGGGAGTTCCACACCGTCCGCGGCGACCCCTACAACGGCCTGGTCACCGCCGCGGACGAGCTGAAGGCGGACGCCGTGGTGGTCGGGGCCTCCGAGCAGGCCGGGCACCGGATCGTCGGTTCGGTGGCGATCCGGCTGGTGAAGGCGGGCCGCTGGCCGGTCACGGTCGTGCCGTAGGACGCGCCCGGCCCGGTGCGGGACCCATGTCGCCGGGCCCCGGGAGCGCGCCCGGACCGGTGCCGGGTCCGTGTCACCGGCTCCGGGCAGCGTGCCCGGACCGAGCCCCGGGAGCGTGCCCGGACCGGTACAGGGCCGGTGTCACTCGGCCATGACGAGGCCGTCCCGGGCCGCGCCCCGGCCGAGGACGACGTCACGGATCCGGTCGCGCACGGCGCCGACGTCGGCGCCCCGCTCCAGCGCGGCGTCAAGATCGACGACCCGGCCGGCGTCGAGGTCGAAGGCCAGCGGGACGAACTCGGCCTTCGTGACCTCCCACCGCCGCGAGCCCCGGGCGGGCGGGGAGAAGGTGAAGCGGCCGAGGGTGCTCTGGTCTCCGCGGGGGTCCTGGACGCCCTTGTCGTTGTACGTCTCGCCCGCCACCTGGTCGCCGGTGCCGTAGACGACCCAGGTGCCGTTGACCTTCTCGTACGCCTGCGGGACGTGCGCGTGGGTGCCGAGGATCAGGTCGATGTCGGGGCGCCCGCCGGTGCGGGAGGCGGTCAGCCGCCTCGCCAGGCTCAGTTGGCGCTCGTCCGGCCGGTCCTGCCATTCGGTGCCCCAGTCGAGGGAGACGACGACCACGTCGGCGCCGGCCCCGCGGGCGGCACGGGCGTCCGCGACGATCCGGGCGGGGTCGGCCAGGCCGACCGCCCACGGTTGCCCCTGCGGGAGCGGGAGCCCGTTCGTGCCGTCGGTGTACGCGAGGTGGGCGACCCGGGCGCCGCCCGCCCTCATCAGGGTGGCCCCGTTCGCCTCCTGTGCGCTGCGGGCCGATCCGGCGTGCCGCACGCCCGCGCGGTCCAGCGCGTCCAGGGTGCGCCGGACGCCGTCGGCGCCGTCGTCCAGGGTGTGGCTGGAGGCGGTGGAGCAGGAGTCGTAGCCCGTGGCGGCGAGGCCATCGGCCACCTGGGGAGGGGTCTTGAGGACGGAGGTGCCGGTGCGGTCGGTGCCGGTGTCCGTGTCGTACACGGTCCGCAGCTGACAGATCGCCAGGTCGGCGCCGGACACGACGGGCCGGACGCCCGCGAGCATCGGCCGGAAGTCGTATCCGCCGCCTCCCGCGTCGGAGGCGGCCCGGTCCAGGACCGAGCTGTCCGGCAGGACGCCGCCGGCGGCGACGAGGGTGAAGCCGCGGGCGGCCGCCGCGGGCCCGGGCCGCCCGACGCGGTGGTGCGCGGCCGTGTCGTGGGCCTGACTGGCCGCCGCGGCCGCGACGAGGGCGGCCGCGAGGACCAGATTGACCTTCCGCGCGCGTGTGATCATGCCGGGCCCCTGCGGTCGCATTTAATTACTAATAGATATGAATCCACGTACGTGGACCGCCCGCGGTCAAGGAGGCATCACGGCGGCTCACCCGTCCGGCGTTCACCGGCCCGCCCGTCGGGGCGAACGGCGGTACGGAGGCGGCGGCTCCGGAATCCCGGGCTCCACCTCGGCCGACCGTTCGGCGCACCGTTCACCGACCGCTTCGACCGCCCACCGCACAACCGCGTCCCCGGCCTGTCCGCGCGGGGCCCGGGGCGCTGGCATACACGCCATGACGGCCGGAACCACCACCATCACCCCCAGGACGACCGCCGAGCACGAGCTGGCCGCACTGCAGCGCGAGCACGGCCGCCCCCTCTTCGCCCTGCTGCTGCGCCTGTCCGACGGCGACCGCCAGCGCGCCGAGGATCTGCTGCAGGAGACGTTCGTACGCGCCTGGCAGCATCCCGAGGCCCTGCGTGCCGACGACTTCGACTCCGTACGGCCCTGGCTGCTGACCGTGGGGCGGCGGCTGGCCATCGACGCGCGGCGGGCCCGGCAGGCACGGCCGCCGGAGGTCGGGGACGCGGTCCTCGACAACGCGCGGATCTGCGCCGATCACGCCGAACGGTCGGCGGCGACGCTCGACGTGCGGGAGGCTGTGAAGACTCTCACTCCCGAACACCGTGAAGTCCTGGTGCTGGTGTACTTCCAGGGGGCGAGTGTGGCGGAGGCCGCCGCGGCACTGGGGATCCCGCCCGGTACGGTGAAGTCCCGCGCGTACTACGCGCTGCGCGCCCTGCGCCGGGTCCTTCCGGGATACGCGGCCGACCTGCGATGAAACCGAAGACTTGGTCAAGCCTCCGTAAAGCGCCTTGCTGAGGACCATGGTTGAGCAATCAGCTTGGCTCATCCGTGTTCCGGACTGGGGCCCGGGGTCGGGCGACGCGCACGCACCGGAGGAAGGCAGGAAGGGATGCTGCACAGAGGGCAAGAAAGCACGGACGGCACCGGCGGGGGCGAACTCACCGTTCCCATGGCCTGGTTGTACGCCGAGTACATCGCCGACGAGCTGCTGCGGACGGGCGACCTGATGCCGCCCACCTCCTTCGAGTTCCGCGCCGGGCGCGACGCCCTCGCGCTGACGGTCTTCCTGTCGGACAGCGGCGGCGAACTCTCCGGGATCCGGGTCATCACCCAGCTGGAGACCTGGCTCTCGCTGACGGCGTACGACCAGCCCTGGCACACCTGGGTGCGCGAGCGCCTCGCGCTGCGCGCGGCCGAGGCCGGCGGACACACCGCGCCCGACCCCGATCTGGAACTGGCGGCCGCGGCCTGGCGGTGGCTGGAGGAGACGGAACTGCTCGCTCCGGACCTGGACGCGGTGCCCGGCGGCGGTTCCGTGCCCGGCGAGGACGACGGTCCCAAGGTGTGGACGGCGGCCTGGCGGCTGGGGCTGCCGCTCGGACATCTGGCCATCCACCTCTTCTGACGACGGCCGTGACCGCGCCGGAAGCACTTCCGGCGGCGGCCCCGACCAGGCCGGGAACAACTTTCCCGCACTCGCACCAATCCGCGAGCACCCCCGCTCCGAATGTCTTCACCCCGATTCCTGGCGAGTCTTGAGTGATTCGGCGCTCAGATGCGTACCCGTGGGCAACAGCAACACCACTCACAGTCCGCACCCACGCCACGAGGATTCGGTATTCGGTATGAGGTCCCTGGAACGGCATCGCGACGTCGGCGCCTACGCGCTCGGCGTGCTCGGCGAGGCGGAAGCCTTCCGCTTCGAGGACCACCTCGTGGAGTGCGCTCAGTGCACGGCGTTCGTCAGCGAGTACCGGCCCGCCACACGGCAGTTGATGCTGTACCGCCGCTCGACGCCGCGCAGCGTGCACCCTTTCGCCGCTCCCGGTCCGCGACTGCTCGACAAGCTGCTCGGCGAGGTGGCCACACGCAACCGGGCCGGGCGCCGGCGCCTCCTGTTCGCCCTGGCGGCCTCCGTGGTGCTCGCGGTGGGCGGGTCCGCGATGACGCTCGCCGTCGGCCACGACTCCCCCTCCGACAGGGTCGTCGCGGACGGCCCCCCGTCGAGCCAGATGGCCAGGACCGACGCCGAGACCGGGGTCTGGGCCCAGGTGACCACCCGGGAACGGCTCTGGGGCAGCGAGGTCGAGGTCGCGGTCAGGGACGTCAAGGGCCCCCGCTCCTGCGAGCTCGTCGCCATCGGCAAGGACGGCTCGGAGCAGTCGGTGACGAGCTGGATGGAGCCCGCGCACAACGACGACGCCATCACCATGCAGGGGGGCTCGTCGATGCGGACCGACGAGATCCGCCGGTTCGAGGTGCGCACGTCGGACGGCGAACACCTCGTGACGCTCAACTCCCCCTGATCCACGGCCGCTTCACCGCTCGGGTCACCGAGGAGCCGGCCGTTCGAACAGTCGGACGCCCGTCGGCCGACCCGTGGGAGCGCTCCACCGCCGCCGGGGTACCCCTGCTCGAAGAGCCCGGGGACCCCGGCGGCGGCGTCGTCACTCGCCGGGGATCAGCCGCGTTCCCGCACCATGAACTCGCACCACACGCATTTGCCGCCGCCGCGCGCCTCGACGCCCCAGACGTCGGTGAGGCGGTCGACGAGCAGCAGCCCCCGGCCCGAGACACCGGACTCGCCCGCCTCGCGGCGGCGCGGCAGCGCGCTGGAGGAGTCCTCGACCTCGACGCGCAGTCTGCGGTCGGACCCGGCCAGGACGCGCAGGGTGACGACGGCCGAGCCCTCGGTGTGCATGAGGGCGTTGGTGATCAGCTCGTCGGCGACCAGCTCGATCTCGTCGGCCCGCTCACCGGCTCCCCACGCGCGGACGGCGGCCCGGATCATGTGGCGGGCCTCGCTGAGCGCCTCCGGGTCGCCGGGCGCCACGTGCTGCTGGAGGCGTCCGCCCGAGCGCTGGTCGATCAGACCGTGGCGGCGCAGGAGCAGCAGGGCGACGTCGTCGTCGCCGCCGCGCTCCTCGGCCATGTCGATGAGCCGGTCGGCCAGGTCGCTGACGTCGTCCGGGCCGCCGCGGATGAGCTCCCCGAGGATGCGCATGCCCTCGGCGAGGTCGACGCCCGGCTCCTCGACGAGCCCGTCGGTGCACAGCAGCAGGGTCTCGCCGGGGTCGAGTTCCACGGTGGCGACCGGGTACTCGAGGCGTCCGAACTCGGCGGACAGGCCGAGCGGCAGGCCGCCCTCCAGGGGCAGCCGCCGGCAGGTCCGGTCGGCGTACCGCAGGAGCGGGTCGATGTGGCCGGCGCGGACCAGCTGGGTCACCCCGGTGGACAGGTCGATCTCCGCGTACAGACAGGTCGCGAAGCGGTCGGTGTCGAGTTCGTGGAGGAAGACCGAGGCGCGGGCCATCACGGTGGCCGGGGTGTGGCCCTCGGCCGCGTAGGCGCGCAGGACGATGCGCAGCTGGCCCATGACGGCGGCCGCGTGGGTGTCGTGGCCCTGGACGTCGCCGATGACCGCGCCGACGCGTCCGCCGGGCAGCGGGATCAGGTCGTACCAGTCGCCGCCGATGTCGCGGCCGAGCGAGGCGGAACGGTAGCGGACGGCGATGTCGGCGCCGTTCACGCTGGGGATGGAGCGCGGCAGCATGGCCTGCTGGAGGCCCTGGGCGAGGTCCTTCTCCTGTTCGAAGAACATGGCCCGCTGGAGGCTCTGGGCGATGCTGCTGCCGAGCGCGACGAGGACGTTGCGCTCGTCCTCCGAGAAGCCGTGCCGGTCGTTGTAGAGCAGGCCGATGGCGCCGATGGGGCGGGCCTGCACGATGAGCGGCAGATAGGCGGCCGAGGTGATCTTCAGGTCGGTGATGTTCGGCCACAGGAGCGGATACGACTCGGCGAACTCCTCGGGCGACTCGATGAAGTGCGGTACGAGGGTCCGTACGACCTCGTTCATCGGGTACTGCGCGTCCAGGCGCGTGATGCGGGTGCCGGGGACGTAGCTGTGCTCGGGGCCCGTGGCGACCATGCGGATGCGGCCGGCCTCCACCAGGCCCATGACCAGGCTGGCCGCCCCGAGGTGGGTGAGGCCGTGGGTGTCCTGCAGCACGTCGATGACGTCCTGCACGGTGACGGCGTGGGCCAGCGCGGCCGTGGTCAGCTGGACGACGCTGGTCTGCTGGCGCCGTACCTCGTGCCGGACGGTCTGTTCGCGGCGCGCCACGCTCTCGTCGAGCTCCGCCGTGGCGTCGCGGACGATGCCGATGATCCGGCGCGGCCGGCCGGTCTCGTCGCGGCGGATGTAGCCCTGGGTGTGGGTCCAGCGCAGGTTGCCGTCGCGGCGGCGGATGCGGAAGTAGGCGCCGTAGTTCTCGCTGCCGTCCTTGAGGGCGTGCGAGACCATCGTGTCGAGCCGTCGCGCCTCGGCCGGAGGAACGCGCATGCCGAGGGTGGCGGGGTTCCCGTCGTATTCGTCCGGGCGCACGTCGAAGACCTCGTGGGCCTGGGCGTCCATCTGCATGATGCCGGTGTCCAGGTCCCAGTCGAAGCTGCCCATGCGGTTGAGCGCCAGGATCGGATCCGGGTGGGCGGGCCAGTCGTCCGGGAGTGACAGGGCGCTCGCTCCCCGATCAACCATGGGGCAACCATGCCAGCATTTGCCCGATTGTTCGACTTCTGGGAGGCCCGGATTCCGGGCCCGGGACGAGAGGGCGTTCACCTCCCCGGAGCGTCGGCCGAGACGTCGAAGACGCTGTCCGGACCGGTCGGTCCGTCGGGGATCAGCCCGCCCTCGGGTGCGTCGGGGTCCTCCGGCTCGGGGTCCTCGGTGGGCGCGCCCGGTTCGTCGGGCGGGACCCGCGACGCCGAGGGCTCCGGGGCGCCCGAGCGGTCCGGGGCGGTCGGGTCCGGCCGCGGGGCCGTGGTGTCGTCCGAGGGGGCCGGGGAGGTCCCGGGCTCCGTCGTCGTCGGCGTCGCCGTGACGGTGGCCCGGGGGCAGTGCGGGGGCTCGGCGCTCGGGCGCGCGCCCGGGCCGGCCACGTCCATGGCGGCGCCGTCCGTCGGAGCGCCGGTGGGCTCGGCGCCGGGCCCGGCGCTCTCGTCGGGGGTGCCCTCCCCGGTCCCCGGCGTCGGGGTCACCGTCGCGGTTGGCGTGGGGCAGTCGGACGCGGAGGCGTCCGGGGACGGACTGCGGCCGCCCCGCGAGGCGTCGGCGGAGGGCTCGTGCCCGGGAGCGGAGTCGTACGGCCCCGGGGTCGGGCCGTCGGGCGGCGGTACGGCGTGGTCGTGGCGGTGTCCCTCGTACCCGACCGGCCGCTCGATCCAGGTGTCGTCGCCGATGTCGACGATCGTGATGTCGGTGATCGCGTCGGGCGCCGGCGTCACCGTGACGACCTGGCCGGGCCGGTACCCGCTCCAGGGCCTGCCCCGGGTGTCCGGGTCACCGTCGGTCACGGTGGGCCGGCCCAGCGGGTTGCCGCAGGCGCAGCGCACCCGGGGGACGCCCCGGTCGTCGACGAGGACGGCGGTGCCGGCCTGGAGCACGGCCTGGAAGCCGGTCGCCCGTCCGGCGGCGAACCCGTGGTCCGTGACAACGGTGTCCGCGCGCAGCACGACGGGGGTCAGCCCGCGCAGGTGGTCCGGGACGGACCCCGGGGAGACGCCGGAGAGCTCGGCGAAGGCGCGGGTCCTGGCCCGGTCGGCGGCGAGGTAGCGGATCTGCCTCTCGACATCGCAGCTGCCGGAGTTCCGGGTGCCGCCGTACAGGCCCGGTGTGGCGCCCGAGACGGAGCGCGTCCCCCGCGTGCCGGTGGAGGACGGTTGCGGCGTTCGGGTGACGGGCGGCCGGGGCGCGGGGGTGGTGTCGGTGGGTGCCGTGAAGGGGTCGGGCCCCGGGTCCGCGAGGGGTTGGAGGAGCACCTCGCCGCCGGTGGATCCGTTCGGGGCCGTGTCCCCGCCACCGCCGCCGCAGCCCGCGACGACGAGGAGCGCGGCCGCGAGCGAGCAGGCCGCGGCGAAGGTCCTGGTGGGTATGTGCACCACGTCTCTCCCGTTCGTCCCGGGCAGTTGGTGCCTCATTGTCTGCGTCACCCTCTTGGCGCACGCAAGCGGAAATCGGTCACCCAGCGTCACAATGGAGGGGAGAGGAGCACGCGCCATGGAGTGGTTCGTCGCACCCGATTACTGGATGGGCCGGCTGGTGTTCCAGCGGGGACTGGCCGTGCTGTATCTGGTCGCGTTCCTGGGCGCGGTCCTGCAGTTCCGCGCGCTGACCGGGGAGCGCGGGATGCTGCCCGTGCCCCGCTTCGTGCGGCGGGTCGCGTTCCGGGACGCCCCGAGCGTGTTCCACTGGCGCTACTCCGACCGCTTCTACGCCGCCTGGTGCTGGACGGGCTGCGCGGTGTCGGCGGCGCTGGCCGCCGGACTCGACGGGCTGCTGCCGCTGTGGGGCGCGATGCTGCTGTGGCTCGTCCCGTGGGCCCTGTACCTGTCGGTCGTCAACGTCGGTCAGACCTGGTACGCGTTCGGCTGGGAGTCGCTGCTCCTCGAGGTGGGCTTCCTCGCGGTCTTCCTCGGCAACGACGAGGTGGCGCCGCCGGTGGTCGTCCTGTTCCTCATGCGCTGGGTGCTGTTCCGCGTGGAGTTCGGCGCGGGGCTGATCAAGATGCGGGGCGACGCCTGCTGGCGGAAGCTGACCTGCCTCTACTACCACCACGAGACCCAGCCGATGCCGGGTCCGCTGAGCTGGTTCTTCCACCATCTGCCGAAGCCCTTCCACCGGGTCGAGGCGGCCGCGAACCACTTCACCCAACTCGTGCTTCCCGTGCTGCTGTTCACCCCGCAGCCGATCGCGACGGCCGCGGCCTCGCTGATGATCCTGACCCAGCTGTGGCTGGTCCTGTCCGGCAACTTCTCCTGGCTGAACTGGACGACGATCGTGCTCGCCCTGAGCATGACCGAACTGCCCGGCACCGCTCCGGGGGTCCCCGCCGCGCCGCTGTGGTACGAGGTGGTCGTGCTGGTGGCGGCGGCGGGTCTGGTGACCCTCAGCTACCGCCCGGCCCGCAATCTGATCTCCCGTCGGCAGGTCATGAACCGCTCCTTCGACCCGCTCCATCTGGTGAACACCTACGGGGCGTTCGGCAGCGTCAGCAGGATGCGCCACGAGGTGGTCGTCGAGGGCACGGCGGACGAGGTGCCGCGCGAGGACTCCGAGTGGCGGGAGTACGAGTTCAAGGGCAAGCCGGGCGACCCGCGGCACTGGCCGCGCCAGTTCGCCCCGTACCATCTGCGGCTCGACTGGCTGATGTGGTTCGTGGCGCTCTCTCCCGGATACGCCGGCACCTGGTTCTCCGGCCTCGTGGAGCGGCTCCTGGAGAACGACCGTGACACTCTGCGGCTGCTGCGCCGCTCCCCGTTCCCCGCCGACGCGCCGCCCCGCTACGTCCGCGCCCGCCTCTTCCGCTACCGGTACACGACCTGGCGCGAGCTGCGCGGGACGGGCGCGTGCTGGCACCGGACCTATGTGCGCGACTTCCTCCCGCCGACCCGGCTGGAGGGCACGGCGGGGCGACGGGTCCCGCACCGGTGACGGACCTCGCGCCGGCGCGCGTCGACCCTCACTCCTGCTCCGGGGCGGGGAAGGGTGCGTCGGCGGGGAGCAGACCCTCCGCGCGCAGTTCCCGCCAGAAGTCCGGGGGGACATCGGTCGCGAACTGCTCGGCGCAGTCCCGGACTTCGGCCGCCGTGCGGGCCCCGGCCAGGACGCTCGCCACGGCCGGATGGGCGGCGGGGAAGGCCAGGGCGGCGGCGCGCAGAGTGGTGCCGTGCCGTCCCGCGACCTCCCGGAGCCGCAGCGCGCGGTCCAGCAGCGCGCTCGGCGCCACGGTGTAGTCGTACGTCGCTCCGGGCCGCGGGTCCGCCAGCAGACCGGAGTTGAAGGCGCCGCCGACGACGACGGAGACGCCGCGGGCCCGGGCCGCGGGCAGCAGTCCGGTGAGGGCGTCCTGGTCCAGGAGGGTGTAGCGGCCCGCGCACAGCACCACGTCGACATCGGTCTCGCGGACGAACCGTTCGGGCATCCGCGTCTGGTTCATGCCCACGCCGATCGCGCGCACCACGCCCTGCGAGCGCAGCTCCGCCAGTGCGGGGAAGGCCTCGCGCAGCGCCTGCTCGCCGTGGTCGTCGGGGTCGTGGAGGTAGACGACGTCCACGTGGTCGAGGCCGAGCCGTTCGAGGCTGGCGTCCAGGCTCCGCCGTACGCCGTCGGCGCTGAAGTCCCAGACCCGGCGGTGCGTGGCGGGCACGGCGAAGCCGTCGGCCAGGTCGTCGCCACCCGTGTCCACGGGCTCCAGGAGACGGCCCACCTTGGTGGACACGGTGTACCGCGCGCGGGGCAGCTCGCGCAGGGCCGCGCCCAGGCGCCGTTCGGACAGGCCGAGGCCGTAGTGCGGGGCCGTGTCGAAGTAGCGGATGCCGCTCGTCCAGGCGGCCGTGACCGCCTCGTGCGTCTGCTCGTCGGTGACCTCGGTGTACAGGTTGCCGATACCGGCGGCGCCGAAGGACAGCGCGCTGACGGGAACGCCGCTCCGGCCGAGGACGGCCGCCGGGACGTCGAAGTCCTGGGAGTCCGACATGCGGGTCCTTCCTTCGGGTCACCGGCCGGCCGCCGGGCGGGGCCGGCGGACCGGAAGGTACCGCCGGGACGGCCCGGCCGCGAGATCCGGGAGGCCGGACCGAGGCCCGGAGCCCCGGAGTCGCCGAAGGTCCGGGGCCTCGGGCTCTCGACGCGGTGCCTCGGCTGAGGGCAGAGTGCTCCCGTAACTACTCACCAGTACGACACGAGTGAGGAGCGCCCGTGACCATCTGGGCCGGCCGGACCGCCACCGAGATCGCCGCAGCCGTACGCGAGAAGAAGGTCACCCCCCGCGAGGTGGTGGCCGAACACCTCGCGCGGATCGAACGCCTCGACGGGCGCGTCGGCGCCTTCCGTACGGTCCGCGCCGAGGCCGCCCTCGCGGAGGCCGACGAGCTGGCCGGCCGGGACCTCGGCCGGCTCCCCCTGGCGGGGGTGCCGGTGGCGGTGAAGGACAACCTCGCGGTGCGCGGCGAGTCGACCCGCAACGGTTCCGCCGCGACCGCGGACACCCCCGCCGAGGAGGATCACGTCACCGTGGCCCGGCTGCGTGCGGCGGGCGCCGTCGTGGTGGGCCTGACGAACGTGCCCGAGCTCTGCGTCTTCGGCACCACGGAGGGCGTGTACGGCAACGCCCGCAACCCCTGGGACCTGTCGCGCACGGCGGGCGGCTCCTCGGGGGCAGCGCGGCGGCGGTCGCCGCCGCGATGGTGCCGATCGCGCTCGGCAACGACGGCATGGGCTCGCTGCGCATCCCCGCCGCCAACTGCGGTCTGGTCACCCTGAAGCCGGGCCACGGGGTGATCCCCGCCGGGATCGGCCACGGCGACTGGTTCGGCATGTCGGAGAACGGCCCGCTGGCCACGACGGTCGAGGACGCCCGGCTGGTGTTCTCCCTCCTCGCGGACATCGAGCCGGCGCCGCCCACGGAGCCCGTCACCCGCAGGATCGCCCTCTCGGTACGCAGCCCGCTGGCCGGTGTCCACGTCACCCGGCCGTATACGGACGCGGCCCGGGAGGCCGCCGCCCTGCTGGCCGAGGCGGGCCACCGGGTGCGGACCGCGAACCCGCCGTACCCGCTCTGGCTGAGCACGGCCTCACTCGCGCACTGGACGGCGGGCACAGCCGTGGACGCCGAGGACCTCGACCCGCGCAGGCTGGCCCGGCGCACCCGCGTGCACGCCGCGATCGGGCGCCGCTTCGTGACCGGGGTGCGCAAGGGGGAACGCCGCGAGCAGCTGCGCGGACGCCTGGCGGCGTTCTTCGCGGAGCACGACGTGCTGCTCACCCCGGCGCTCGCCCGGCGCAGTCCCTCCTCCGTCGACTGGCACAAGCGGGGCTGGCTGCGCAACGTCCTGGCCAACACCACCTACTCGCCGATGACCCCGCCCTGGAACCTCACCGGCTGGCCCGCGATGTCGGTGCCGTTCGGGAAGCTGCCGAACGGCACCCCCTGCGCCGTCCAGCTCGTCGGCCTGCCCGGCTCCGAGGCCGCCCTGCTGGACGTGGCCGGGCAACTGGAAGTACTCCACCCGTGGCGCCGCACGGCCCCGCTCGGCTAAGGGCTGTCCGACGATTCCCGTCCGCCCGGGCCGTGGCGTCACACGCCGAAGCCGCGGCCGTTCGTCGGCCGCGGCTTCCCCTGCTCTGCACGAGCGCGGGTCCGGCACTCCCGTGCCGTGCCCGATCGCGCCGGATCCCGGTGTCGGTCAGTCGACGCTGGGCAGGATGTGGGGCTCGGCGAGGTCGTCCTCGTAGCCCGCGAGGCGGATCGGAGCGGACCTGGCCCACACGTCCAGGCTTCCGAGCTTGGTGTCGGAACCGTCGCCGAGGCGCTCCATGCGTTCCTTGGGGCCCTGGTCGAGTTTCGTCTTCTCTGGTGTCACCGCGCACTCCTTATGTGTCGGGTCACCCTCGGGACGCCAGGGCCCGGTGCTCTCGGGCCGCCTGACGTCCGCTCGGGTCTGAGTCGAAGCAGTTAGGGACGCGGTGGCGCCGGTAACTCGTGTGAGAGCAGGCCGTGGTGACCGGCTTGTCCCGGGACGGACCGTGGGTGTGGGTGGACCCCAGTGAGTCTGTCCGTCGGCTACAGCCTAACCAAATGAGCGGGGCCCCGCTCTATGGGGCTGAAAACTTGAGGTAACCATCACACGTCATCCAGGACCCACCAGGCCTCGATCTGCGGCGATTTGAAACATGATGCCCTCTTCGCGGCCACCCATTCGGCTCAATATCGCCCTCGGACGGGGCGTCGGGGCCCCTCACGGGCGGGACTGGGTCACCATCGGCCGACGGCCGTCGCACGCATCCGGCACCGAAGACGTCACGCAGTTCAGTTCCCGTTGGCCGGTTCGCAAGGAGCCCATGCTCTGCTGTCGCACGGCAACGGCTTTTCTCGCGGGAGGACTGACGCATGGAGCTGCGCAGCGTCGAGGAGCTGATGGACCTGCTGCACGCCTGCCGGGGCGTCCACGAGCCTCCGGCGCTCCCTCACGCACGGCCCCGCCCGGGCGGGGGGAACCCCGTCGGCGGTTCCGTGGATCTGCACGACCACGCGCTGCAGACCGCCGCGCTGCTGCGCCGGGGGCACCCCAGCGACAAGGAGCTCCAGGTCGCCGGCCTGGTGCACGACATCGGGCACCTGCTCAGGCCGGGCGACGACGCCGACCACGCCGACCACGCCGCGGACGCGGTACGGCCGCTCCTCGGCGAGCGGGTCTCCGGTCTCGTACGTCTGCACGTCCCGACGGAGCGCTATCTGGCGGCCGTCTCGCCGGACCGCGGACCGTCCCCGCTCGGCCCCCTGACCGTGACCGCCCAGGACGGTGCGATGACCCCGCACGAGGCGGCGGCGTTCGAGCAGGACCCGCTGGCCGAGGACGCGGTGACCCTGCGGCAGGCGGACGACGCCGGCCATGTCCCCGGCCTGTACGCCGGGGACATGGAGGACTGGCGCACCCTGCTGGAACTGGTGGCGGAACGTTCCGTGCGGCTGGGCGCCGCGGACTGAGGGCACCGGCGCCCCGGCGGGCGGCGGCCGTCGCCGGGGTCTGTCGGCTGACGGCCCGTCATGAGACGGTACGCGGATGACGCCGCCGTACGGACTCCAGGGCAGGGCCGCCGTCGTCACCGGCGCCTCGCGCGGAATCGGCCTCGCCGTCGCCGAGGCGCTCGCCGGAGCGGGTGTCCGGGTCTGCGTGAGCGCGCGCGATCCGGACGGGGTGCGGCACGCCGCCGAACAGGTCGGCGGAATCGGGCTCGCGGGTTCGGTCGCCGACGGAGCGCATCTGGAGGAGCTGACCGGACTCGCGCTGCGCACCTTCGGACGCCTGGACATCGTGGTCAACAACGCGGCGACCAACCAGCCCTACGGCCCGCTCATGGACGCCGACCCGGAGCGCTGGCGCGAGGCGTTCACGGTGAACGTCGAGGCGCCGCTGCGCCTGGTGCAGTGCGCCTGGCGGGCCTGGATGGGCGAGCACGGCGGAGCCGTGGTCAACGTCTGCACGGAGGGCGCCGAGCACGTCGGACCCCGGGTCGGCGCGTACGGCACCAGCAAGGCGGCCCTGCTCCATCTGACCCGGCAGCTGGCCGGCGAGCTGGCGCCGGGGGTCCGGGTCAACTCGGTCTCGCCCGGCCTCGTCCGCACCGAGATGGCCCGGTTCGTGTGGGAGGGCGCGGAGGACGAACTGGGTGCTTCGCTCCCGCTCGGCCGGATCGGCCGGCCCGAGGACGTGGCCCGCGCCGTGACCTGGCTGGTCTCCGACGCGGCCGAGTGGATCACCGGTGCCGACCTGCTGGTCGACGGGGGCACGCGGGTCCGGGCGGCACGCCCGGACCCGCGTGCCCACGCCGTCCACGAACGGCTGCGCCGGCGGACCCCCGGTGGAGGGGGGTCCGCGCGGTAGCCGGCGGTCCTACCACTTGCCGGGCGCGTAGTCCTTCATGAAGACGCCGTACAGGTCCTCGCCCAGCTCGCCGCGGACGATCGGGTCGTACACGCGGGCCGCGCCGTCGACGAGGTCGAGCGGGGCGTGGAAGCCCTCGTCGGCCAGGCGCAGCTTGTCGTAGTGCGGGCGCTCGTCGGTGATCCAGCCGGTGTCGACCGAGGTCATCAGGATGCCGTCGGTCTCGAACATCTCCTGGGCGCTGGTGCGGGTCACCATGTTCATGGCGGCCTTCGCGGCGTTCGTGTTCGGGTGGCCCGCGCCCTTGTAGCCGCGGCCGAACACGCCCTCCATCGCGGAGACGTTGACGACGTAGGCGCGGCCCGTGGCCGCCGCCCGGGCCGCCTCGGCCATCTGCGGCCGCAGCTTGCTGATCAGGATGAACGGCGCCGTGTAGTTGCACAGCTGGGTCTCGAGCAGCTCGACCGGGGAGATCTGCTCGATGGTCTGCACCCAGGTGTTGCTCTCGACGACGTCGGGGAGCAGACCGCCCGCGTCGATCGCGGTGCCCTCGCGGTGGCGGACGACGCTGGCATTGCCGGCGACCAGGGCGAGGTCGGCCACCTTCTGCGCCTCCAGGCCGGAGACGCCGACGGGCAGCGCCTGCAGTCCGTCGACCGCACCGGAGTTGAAGGCGCCGATGAGGTGCTGGGCGGGCAGCTCGCCCGCGGGCAGCGGGGCGCTCTCGCCCTCGACGAGCGCGGCGTACGCGGAGGGCAGTCGGCGCACGGTCTGGGTGGCGTTGTTGATCAGGATGTCGAGCGGACCCTGCTCGGCGACGCGGTCGGCCAGCGCCACGGCCTGGGCCGGGTCGCGCAGGTCGATGCCGACGACCTCCAGCCGGTGGATCCACTCCGCCGAGTCGTCCATCGCCTTGAAGCGGCGGATCGCGTCGTTCGGGAAGCGCGTGGTGATCGTGGTGTGCGCGCCGTCGCGCAGCAGGCGCAGCGCGATGTACATGCCGATCTTGGCGCGGCCACCGGTGAGCAGCGCCCGCTTGCCGGTGAGGTCGGTGCGGGCGTCGCGGCGGGAGCGGTTCAGGGCGGCGCAGTCCTGGCAGAGCTGGTGGTAGAAGTAGTCGACCTCGACGTACCGCGTCTTGCAGGTGTAGCAGGACCGCGGCCGCTGGAGTATGCCCGCGATCTGGCCGGCCTCGGTGACGGACGAGGGCAGGATGCCCTCGGTCTCGTCGTCGATGCGCTGGGCGGAGCCGGTCGCGGTGGACTCGGTGACCATCTTGTCGTGGGCGGTCTTGGCGGCGCGGCGCTCCTGGCGGCGGCGCTGCTTCACGGTCCGGTAGATGCCGGCGGTGGCGCGGCGCACGGCGATGGCGTCGGGGTGGTCGACCTCGAGCTTCTCGAGTTCGTCGAGCACGCCGAGGCAGACGGCCAGCCGCTCGGGGTCGATACCGGGACCGAACGCGACGGCCGCCTCTGTCGTGTCCACGGCGGGGGTCGCCCGGCCGTCCTCTGTCACCGTCATCGCTGCCGTTCCTCGGGTTGTGCGCCGCGTTCGAAACCGCGCTCGCTTTCGAAGGCGGAATTTTACGGACCAATCGCGCGCGGCACCAAACCCGTTGTGATCATGGCGTGCAGGCGGTGATCAGTACGCGCACCTCCTCGGCCAGGGAACGGGCCAGCAGATCGAGGTCGGGAACGGCCTCGGCGTCGGCCACAAGGCCGTAGTGGACCTTCCCGCGGAACGTCGAGACGGCCACCGCGAGGGCCTGGCCCCGGGCCAGCGGGGCGAACGGGTACACCTCGGCGAGCGGGCAGCCGCCGAGCTTCAGACCGAGACTGGGCAGCGGCACGCTGGTGACGAGGATGTCGAACAGCAGCCGGGCGGCCTGGCCCACCACCGGCCCGCCGAGCCGGTGTCCGAGCGGCGGGACGTGGTCGGCGAGCAGCGCGACGGCGCCCGCGCCCCGGTTGGGCCCGGCGTCCTTGTTCCGGTCCATCTCCGTCCGCACGGCACGCAGCCGGCCGAGCGGGTCCGGGTCGTCCACGGGAAGCCGTATCAGGTAGCCGGAGAGCCGGTTTCCCTGCGGCTGAGCGGTGCGCGGCCGGCGCCGGGAGACGGGGATCAGGGCGCGCGGGGAGACCCCCTCGCTGCCGTCGCCGCGTTCGTCGAGCCAGCGGCGCAGGGCGCCCGCGACGACCGCGATCAGGACGTCGTTGACGGTGCCGCCGACGGTCTTGCGGACGATGTGCACCTCGTCGAGGTCGATCACCACCCCGGCGGTGCGCCGGGTTCCGGTGGGCGCGGAGGTGAGGGCGGGCGAGGAGCGCGCGGTGAGTGTGGCGCGGGCCACCGAGGTGCCGATGTCCAGGGCGCGGCTCACGTCGGAGAGGGTGTCGCGGACCAGACCGGGCAGCTTGCGGACGTCCGGGAAGAGGCCCCGGGGCGGCTCCGCGGGACGCGGGCGGGGTTCCGGCAGGTCCATCGGGTCCATGATGGCGGCGGCGAGCATCAGCGCCCTGAGTCCGTCGGCGAGCGCGTGGTGGAACTTGAAGAGCACCGCGAAGGACGTGCCGTCCTCACCCGGCAGCACGTGCGCCTCCCACGGGGGCCGGCCGCGCTCCAGCGGGCGTTCCATGAGCCGGCCGGCCTCGGCGTGGAAGTCGGCGGTCGGCTTGTGCAGCAGGACGTGGTCCAGCGGCTCGAAGTCGGGCGCGCTCTCGCGGGCCGCGCCGCCGAAGGCGAGCGGGGCGGTGGGCTGCCACACGTCGCGGATGCGCATGCGCAGCCCGGGGACGGCCGCGGCGCGGGCCGCGAGCAGGTCCGCGGCGTGGGCGCCGGCGGTGGGCGAGTGCGCGGCGAAGACACCGAGGGCTCCGAGGTGCATCGGGTGCCGGTCGGACTCGATGTTCCAGAACGCCAGGTCGAGTGGTGCGAGGGGGTCGGAGATCAAGGGCCTGCTCTCGCGTCGACGACGGGTGGGTGGACCTGCAGTCAACCCGTACCGGTGATTACGGTCAAGTACGATCAAGTTACGCACAGTTAACAGCGGATTAAGTCCCGCCCCTCGGAGGAGGGACGGGACTCGCTCGCCTCAGGACACGTCTGGTGTCACTTCAGGACCGGAGGTGCCGCGGAGGCCGCCGTTCCCCACTCGGACGGCTCCGGACCGACGGTGAAGCGGAGCGACCGGGTGTTCTTCAGGGTGTCGGTCGTCAGATACGTACGAGCGTACGGCGAACCGTCGAGACGGGCCGACCTGATGTACCGGTCGGTGTCCGAGGTGCCGGGTGCCGTGATCGTGAGGGCGCCGCGCGGGTAGTAGCGCCGGTCGAGGGTGAGGTCGACCCGCTCGAAGACGGGTGTGGACAGGCCCCAGGTGTCGTGGCCGGGCTGCACCGGGAAGATCCCGATGGACGACAGGACGTTCCAGGCGGACATCGTGCCGAGGTCGTCGTTGCCGGTCATGCCGGTCGGCGCGTCGGTGAACAGGGTCAGCGCCGCGTGCACGACGTCGGTCGTCTTCCACGGCTGCCCGGTGGACAGGTAGGTGTACGGGGCGATCAGGTCGGGCTCGTTCTGCGGGTTGTACTTGTCGGCGTTGTAGTAGGCGTACGGGCCGTTGACCCAGACCTCGCGGGCCGTCTTCGCGGGGTCCTTCAGCAACTGCCCGTAGGCGAAGAACGAGTCGAGCCGGTCGTTGGCCGCCTGCTTGCCGCCGATCATGTCGATCACGCCCGGCAGGTCCTGCGGCACGAGCCACTGGTACTGCCAGGACGTGCCCTCGTGGAAGCCGACGCCCTGGGCCGGGTCGACGGGCCCGGTGAAGGCCCCGGAGGCGTCCCGGGCGCGGAAGAAACCGGTCGAGGGGTCGTGGACGGTCCGGTAGTTCCGGGACCGCGCCAGATAGCGCGCCGCGTCCTCGTCGTGGCCCAGCTCCCTCGCCATCACGCCGAGCACGGCGTCCGACAGGGCGTACTCCAGGGTCACGGAGGCGCCGTGGTCGAAGTCCGAGTCGCCGGGCTTCGCGTGCGGACGGACCCCCTTGAGGTACGGGGCGAAGCCGTTCGCGATGTACTCCTTGTTCGCCTCGCGGCCCACCGCGGGCGAGTCGGCCGGCGGCACGCCGTCGGCGTTCTTCCTCAGCGCCCGGTACGCCCGCTCCTCGTACCCCTTGAGCAGGCCCTGCTGGTAGGCGTTGGTGAGGAACGGGGTGACCGGGTCGCCGGTCATGATGTTCGTCTCGACCGTGCCGTAGCCCCACTTGGGCAGCCAGCCGCTCTCCTCGTCGATCCTGATCACCGAGATCGCCATGTCCCGGGCCTCACGGGGCGCGAGCAGGGACAGGAGCTGCGACTGGGTGCGGTAGGTGTCCCACAGCGACCAGTTCTGGTAGTACGTGAAGCCCTTGGCGCGGTGGATCCGCTGGTCCCAGCCGGTGTAGCGGCCGTCGGCGTCACTGCCGATGTTGGGCGCGAGGAAGGAGCGGTAGAGCGACGAGTAGAAGGTGCGCCGCAGGGTTTCGGTGCCGCCCTTCGCCCTCACGTCGTCGAGCCGGTCCGCCCAGGCCCGGCGGGCGGCGGAACGGACCGCGTCGAAGGAACGGCCGCCCTCGGAGCGGAGGTTGACGGCCGCGCCGCGGGCGTCCACGTACGAGAGCGCGGTGGTCGCCTCGACCGTGCGGTCCTCGGTGGTGTCGAAGCGCACGAAGGCCCCGGTGCGCCCGGTGGTGCCGGTCACCTCCCTGGCACCGGTGACGGTGTCGCCGTTCCAGGTGCCCGCGGTGGTGAACGGCCGGTCGAAGCGGGTGATCGTGTACACCGTGTAGGGCTTGGTGGACTGGCAGAAGCCGCTGCCGGTGATCGCCGTGCGGACGGTGTGGTCGTCGAGGATCTCGACCTTCGTCGCGACCGTCCTGTGCAGCGACTGGCCCGCGTTCAGCAGCACGTTGGCCTTGTCGGTGGCCGGGAAGGTGTAGCGCTGCACGCCGGTGCGCGCGGTGGCCGTCAGCTCGGCCCCGATCCCGGACTTCAGGTCCGCCCGGTAGTAGCCGGGGTGCGCCTCCTCGGTCTCGTGGCCGAACTCCGCCGCGTACTGCGCGTCGTCCGTCCGGGTGATGTCCCCCGTCGTGGGCAGGACGGGCAGGTCGCCGCCGAGGCCGCAGCCGACGCCCGAGAGGTGGACGAGGGAGAAGCCGCGGACGTGGTTCTGGGAGTGGTCGTAGCCGGTGTTGTGGCCGGTGTCCGGGGAGAACTGCACCATGCCGAAGGGCACGGCGGCGCCGGGATAGGTGTTGCCCTCGTTCTGCGTTCCGATGAACGGGTTGACCAGGTCGGTGAGTTGGCCGTCGCGCGGCTCGGCGGCCTGTGCGGTGGGCAGGGCGAACAGCGCGGACGCTGTCACCAGCCCCGCCGTGCACAGGCGCAGGCGCCGGGTCCATCGCATGCGGGAGACCTCCGGTGGGTGATCGACATCGTTGTCCTCTTGCATGGTCGGGGCGGGGGACCGGCTTTCCTGGCAACCGGAGGGGATCACGTGGGACGCGTCGCGTCCGGACAGGGCGCTTCCCGGACCGCCCCGAGCGATGACATCGTTGTCAGAGCTGTACGACGTTGTCATCGACGGCAGTTGGCATGACAGCACGGGATTCCGCACCCCGTCCAGGGACATGACAAGCAAGGCCCGACAACGGCCGGAAGTCGCCGTGCCGCACGACCCGGCGGCTTCCGGCCTGCCGCACATCCGGCCCGGAGCCCCGGATGTGCGGCCCCCGGGCCCCGGTCAGAGCACGCGCCGCCCCTTGCCCAGGGCGATCACGCCGCCCCCGGAGACCGTGTAGAGCTCGGAGTCCCGCTCCGGATTGACACCGATCGTCGCCCCCGGCGGTACCTCGACGTTCTTGTCGAGCACCGCTCCGCGCACCACGGCGCCCCGCCCCACCTTGACGTTGTCGTGCAGGACCGACCCCTGCACCACCGCCCCGGGGTCGACGACCACCCCCGGCGAGAGCACCGACCGGGTCACCTGCCCCCGGATCAGGCACCCCGCGCTGATGATGGACTCGCTGGCGATGCCCCCGGCGTTGAACCGCGCGGGCGACAGCTGCCCCGAGCTCGTGTAGACGGGCCAGCTCCGGTTGAACAGGTTGAACGCGGGGCGCTCGGCGATCAGGTCCATGTGGGCGTCGTAGTAGGCGTCGAGGGTGCCCACGTCGCGCCAGTAGCCCTGGTCGCGGGCGGTCTCGCCGGGCACGTGGTTGTCGCCGAAGTCGTACAGCTGCGCCTCGCCCCGCTCGGTGAGCGCCGGCAGGATCGAGCCGCCCATGTCGTGCACGGAGCCGTCCTCCTCGGCGTCCCGCTGGAGCGCCTCGATCAGCGCCTTGGTGGTGAAGACGTAGTTGCCCATCGAGGCGAAGACGGACTCGGGGTCGTCCGCGAGTCCCGGCGGGTCGGCGGGCTTCTCCAGGAAGCCCCGCACGCTCTGGCCGTCGGGACCGGGGCTGATGACGCCGAAGGAGGACGACTCGGCGCGCGGCACCCGGATTCCGGCCACCGTCACGCCCGCCCCGCTCTCGATGTGCTGGGCGAGCATCTGCCGGGGGTCCATCCGGTAGACGTGGTCGGCGCCGAACACCGCGACGTACTCGGGCTGTTCGTCGTGGATCAGGTTGAGCGACTGGAGGATCGCGTCCGCGCTGCCGAGGTACCAGCGGGGCCCGAGCCGCTGCTGGGCCGGAACCGGTGTCACGTAGTTGCCGAGCAGGCTCGACATCCGCCAGGTGGTGGTGATGTGCCGGTCCAGCGAGTGCGACTTGTACTGCGTGAGCACGCAGACGCGCAGGATGTCGGCGTTGACGAGATTGGAGAGGACGAAGTCCACGAGGCGGTACGTGCCGCCGAAGGTCACCGCCGGTTTCGCCCGGTCCGCGGTGAGCGGCATCAGCCGCTTGCCCTCGCCCCCCGCCAGTACGATTCCCAGCACCGAAGGTCCACCGCGCCCACCACGCCGCATGCTGCCGCCCCTTCCACGCCCGGTCGGGCCACGTCCGGCTGCCCGGACGTGCCCCGCGTTCCGAAGTTCACCTGACCGAAGTTCGCCTGTCCGGACGGTTACCCCGCTTCGAGGACTTCCTCGTACAACCGGACGGTCCTGCGGGCCACCGTGTCCCAGCCGAACTCCCCCACCGCGCGCCGCCGTCCGGCCTCGCCCATGCGCCGGGCCGTGCCGGGATCGGTGAGCACCGAGTCCAGGGCCCTCGCGAGCCCCGCCTCGAAGTCGTCCCCGAGCGGCACGAGAAGACCCGTCCCGCCGTCCTCGACCACCTCGGGAATGCCGCCGACGCGCGAGGCCACCACCGCCGTCCCGCAGGCCATCGCCTCCAGATTGACGATGCCGAGCGGCTCGTACACCGAAGGGCAGACGAACACGGCCGCGTGCGTGAGGAGCTGGACGACATCGGGCCGGGGCAGCATCTGCGGGATCCAGTGCACGCCGTCGCGCACGGCGCTCAGTTCCCGGTACAGCTCGCGGAACTCGCTCTCGATCTCCGGGGTGTCGGGGGCACCCGCGCACAGCACCACCTGCGCGGCCGGGTCGATGTCCCGTACCGCGCGCAGGAGATGGGGCACCCCCTTCTGCCGGGTGATGCGGCCGACGAACAGGACGTACGGGCGCCCGGTGTCCAGGCCGATCCGCTCCAGCACGTCGGTGCCGTGGTCGGGGCGGTAGAGGGAGGTGTCGATGCCGTTGTGCACGACGCGCACCCTGGCCGGGTCCAGGTCCGGGTAGCAGCCGAGGATGTCGTCGCGCATGGCGCCGGAGACGGCGATCACGGCGTCGGCGGCCTCGACGGCGGTGCGCTCGGCCCAGCCGGAGAGGGCGTAGCCGCCGCCGAGCTGCTCGGCCTTCCAGGGACGCAGCGGTTCGAGGGAGTGGGCGGTCATCACGTGCGGGATGCCGTGCAGGAGCTTTCCGAGGTGTCCCGCGAGATTGGCGTACCAGGTGTGGGAGTGGACGAGGTCGCGGCCTTCGAGCGCGGCGACCATGGAGAGGTCCACGGAGAAGGTGCGCAGGGCGTCGTTGGCGCCGTCGAGGGCGGGCCAGGGCCGGTGCCGGACGACTCCGCCGGCGGCGCCCTCGCCCCAGCAGTGCACGTCGAGTTCGGTGAGGGCCCGTAATTCCCTCGCGAGGAACTCGACGTGGACGCCCGCGCCGCCGTAGACGTCCGGCGGATACTCCCGGGTCAGCAGTCCCACGCGCACGCACAACCCCCGTCCTGGTCGGATGGTGCCCTTCATGGTCACTCAGTTGAAGCCGATACGGAAGACCGCGAGGAGCACACCGCTTGCCGGGCCCGGCGGGCCGGCGGAATCCTGGTCAGGATCGGCCGGGCGTCGGACGTGGCGGGCGCTCGAAGCAGCAGTCGCCGCAGACTCCGCCGCCGGGCACCCGGTAGTAGAGGCAGCAGCTGCGGCGGCGCAGCGTCCCGGGGTCGAGGGTGCCGGCCAGGTCGGGGTGCGCGAGGAGCGGGCCGGCGAGGGCCCTCGCCCGCTCCCCCACGTCCGGACGTCCGTGGGCGAGTGCCCAGCGGCCCAGCTGCCGCACGGTCCCGGCCAGGGCCGAGCCCGCGTTGCCCCACAACAGGGCCGGTGAGACGCGGTGGCGCGAGCGCAGGGCCGCGCTCAGCGGTACGAGCAGCCCGGCGCGCACGACCGCGTCGAGATCGCTCACGGGCCGGAAGCGGACCTCGCCGAGCCAGAGGTCGTCGGGGGCGCCGGCGTCCGGGTCCCAGTGCAGCAGCTCGGGATCGAGGTCGGGCAGCTCCCCGCAGAGCGCGGCGGCGCCGAGGGCGATCGACCAGAAGCGGGCCGCGAGCCCCTGCTGCGCGACCGAGGCCGCGACCCTCGGTTCCGGCGTCCGGAGACTCCGCGCGACCCTCCGGACGCGGAAAGTCATCGGATCTCCGTAAACCTCCGCGGGCCCCTCGGATCCCGGGTCGGCGAAGGCGCTCGCGAGGGTGGGCAAGGGGCCGCGCGGCGGTACGCCGGTGCGTAGTACGGAGAATCCGCCGAGCGCGTCGAGCGCCTTGAGTTCGGGGTCGAGGTCCACGAGGAGCAGTAGTACCAAGCCCCCTAGGGGGAACCACCAGTGGATCAGGACGTGGTGTCGCCCACCCTGGGGAGGACACCCGGCGATTCGTACTCCATCGGCAGTAGGACCCATTGAATGCTCAGGGACGACGACGAGAACTAATTCGCGCGGCATCGTTGTTTGCATGGAAGCCGACCGTTCGTCGCGCCGGGCCGCCGACCCGCGCCGTACGCAGAGGAGGGACTCATGAGTGCCCTCGCTTTGTCCGTGGTGCTCTCGTTCGTCTCAGCCGTCGCGTACGCGGGCGGCGCGATCATCCAGGAGCAGGTCGCGATGACCTCTCCCGGCCAGACCTACGCTCCCCTGCGCAGGCCCGGCTGGTGGGCGGCCGTGGCGCTGACCGGCCTGGGCGGGCTGCTGCACGTGGTCGCCCTCGCCTTCGGCCCGCTGAGCCTCGTGCAGCCGCTCGGCGCGCTGACCATCGTCTTCGCGCTTCCGATGGCGGCCCTGTTCGTCGGCCGCAGGGCCGGCGCCGCCGCCTGGCGCGGCGCGATCATGGCCACCGTGGGTCTCGCGGGCCTGCTGTCCCTGGTCGGCGCGTCCGACGCGCAGTCCCTGAGCAACACCCAGCGCCTGGCGCTGGGTGTGGTGTCGGGCGGCGCGGTCGCGGCCCTGATGGTGGCGGGACGCGCGGCGCACCGGCACCCCGCGGTGCGCAGTGTGCTGCTGGCGGTCGCGGCGGGCATCGCCTTCAGCATGTCCTCCGTGTTCACCAAGACCGTGGCGGTCGACTGGTCGCACCACGTCTCGCTCGCCGACCTGTCGAGCCTCGCGGCCATCGGCGCCTTCGCGACGGCCGGCATGCTGATCTCTCAGGCCTCCTACCGGGGTGCGGGCCTGGAGGCTCCGCTGGCCACCCTGACGGTCGTGAACCCCGTCGTGGCGGCCGCCGTCGGCATCACGATGTTCGGCGAGACCTTCCGCTACGGAACGACCGGTACCGTGCTCGCCCTGGGCTGCGGCGTCGTCGCGGCGGGCGGTCTGATCCTGCTCACCACCGAGCGGATCGGCGCCGAGCGGGCCGACAGCGGCGACCGATCCGCGGCCGCCGTCCCGGAGTCCGCTTCCGTGCCGGAGGCGGATGCCGGGAAGCCGGGCGACGACACGCACCGGCCCGCCGACGCCCCCGCACCGGCGGCCGTCGCGGCCCTGTCGGAACCCCGGTTCCCCGAGCCGGCCGTTTCGCGGCCGCGTCTCGCGGAGCCCGCCGTCCCGGTCACCGCCGGGCTCGGTGCCCTCACGGACGCCGAGGCCGCCGTGGCGGAACTGCTGGCCGGGCTGCCCGGTCCCGCCGACGGCGCGGACGGCTTCGTGGCGGCCGCGCAGGCGGGTACCGGGAGCGTACCGCGGGCTCAGCGGGCGGGCGGCGAGGACGTGTTCCTCCCGGCTCCGCAGCCCGCGACCGCATTCGTACCGGCTCCGTCCGAGGCCATGTCCGTACCCGCTCCGTCCGAGGCCGCCGTTCCGGCGGCGGGGGCCGCCGCCGCGCAACGCCCGGCGGCCGGGCACGAGCTGCCGTACCTGACCGCCGTGCTCGGCGCGACCTACGTGCCCATGCCGTTCGTCAACCACCACCGCACCCGAGTCAAATCCTGACGCCGCCGGCCCGGAGGTAAGCCACCGGGTCGATGTCGGATCCGAAGCCGGGCCCGCTCCGCACCTCGAAGTGCAGATGCGGGCCCGTGCTGTTGCCCGTGGACCCCGAGCGGCCTATGCGCTGACCGGCCACCACGCTCTGCCCCGCCTTCACGGAGATCGCGGAGAGGTGGCCGTACTGCGTGTAGCGGCCGTCGGCGTGCCGTATCACCACCTGGTAGCCGAACGATCCGCCCCAGCCCGAGCTGAGCACGTGCCCGGCGGCGACCGCCGCGACGGAGGTGCCGGTCGGCACGGGGAAGTCGACGCCCGTGTGGTAGCCCTTCGACCAGTGGGAGCCGGCGGCGTGGTAGGCCGTGCCGGTCGCCGCGTGCACCGGGGCCACGAGTCCGTGCGTCCCGGTCCTGGCCGGGGCCGTCGTGTGCGAGGGCGTCCTGGTGGCCGGGGCCTTCTCAGCGGGTGTCTTCTTCTCCGGTGTCTTCTTCTCCGGCGTCCGGGGGTGCGTCTTCGACGGGCTCTTCGCCGGCGCCTGCCGGGTGTGCGCGGGTGCCTGGGTACCGCCGCTCAGGGCGAGCCGCTGGCCCGGCAGGATCAGGTCCGGGTCGGAACCGACGGTCGTGCGGTTCGCGGCGTACAGCCCCTGCCACCCGCCCCGGACGTGCCGGGAGTCGGCGATGCCGGAGAGCGTGTCGCCGCGCACGACGGTGTACATCTCGGCGGTTCCCGCCCGCGACTGCGGTGTGACCTGCGGCTTCACGTCCCGCACGGACCGCTGCTTCGCCGTCCGTGTCGCGTTCGCCGTCCGGGTCGCGGCCCCCTCCGGGCTGATGTCGGGGGCGGCGCCCCCTGCGGTCAGCCCTCCGCGCACCGAGCACACCGGCCACGCGCCGGGCCCCTGGCCCTTCAGCACCTTCTCGGCCACGGCGATCTGCTGGTCCTTCGTGGCCAGGTCCGCGCGCCGGGCGTAGGCCTGGCCGCCGTACGCCTCCCAGGTGGACCGGGTGAACTGCAGTCCGCCGTAGTAGCCGTTGCCGGTGTTGATGCTCCAGTTGCCGCTGGACTCGCAGGCGGCGACCTTGTTCCAGGTCCCGACGTCGGCCGCGTGGGCGCCCGAGGCACCGACCAGCGGGAGCGCGATCCCGGCGCCGCCCACCGTGACGGTGAGTGAGGCGCGGTTGATCCTGTTCGGCTGATACCGGCGGTGCCGGCCGCGTACGGCCATGAAGGAGCCCCCCTAGACGTGCGTCAGGAGCGGCAAAAGTAAGCGCCGGGAACAGGACGGGACAAGACGGCAACCGGTCGCTCCCGAAAGGCGGTCGACCGGGTCCCGGACGGCCCTCGGACCGGATGCCCCCGGCACGGTGGGTGACCGGTCAGGCGCCGCGCCGAGGGGCGCCGCCGACCGCTCCGGGGCCCGCCGACATCGGGTTCCCGGGTCCGGCGCCGGGCTCGCGGCCCGCTCGCCGGCCCCGGCCGCGCGGGAGCGGCGACCGCGTCCGGTCCGCCCGACACACCGGTCGCTGCCCTCCGGCACCGCACGGCCTGTCCGAAATCCGCCCTCGCGGCGCCGGGACGTTCCCCTGCGCGGACACCCGCGACACGTCAGGATGGCCTGGGGCAATACTGGCGAGCACGACCGACCGTGCCGGTACCGGGATCTTCCCGGACCGGCCGACGGACCTACCGCACTTCTTAGGAGCCAACCGGATGAGCACTTCAGCCCAGATCGGCGTCACGGGTCTCGCGGTCATGGGGCGCAACCTCGCCCGCAACTTCGCACGCAACGGCTACGCGGTCGCCGTGCACAACCGCACCGTGGCGAGGACGAACGCGCTGGTGGAGGAGTTCGGCCACGAGGGCACGTTCGTGGCGGCCGAGACGGCGAAGGAGTTCGTGGAGGCGCTGGAGCGGCCCCGACGTCTGGTGATCATGGTGAAGGCGGGCGAGCCGACCGACGCGGTGATCCAGGAGTTCGCCCCGCTCCTGGAGCCCGGCGACATGATCATCGACGGTGGCAACGCGCATTTCGCGGACACCCGGCGCCGTGAGCGCGCGCTGCGCGAGCAGGGCATCCACTTCGTCGGCACGGGCGTGTCCGGCGGCGAGGAGGGCGCGCTGAACGGGCCGAGCATCATGCCGGGCGGCTCGGTCGAGTCGTACGCCTCGCTCGGTCCGATGCTGGAGAAGATCTCCGCGAAGGCCGCCGACGGGGCGCCGTGCGTCACGCACGTGGGTCCCGACGGCGCCGGACACTTCGTGAAGATGGTCCACAACGGCATCGAGTACGCCGACATGCAGCTCATCGGCGAGGCCTACCAGCTGCTCCGCGACGTCGCCGGGTACTCCCCCGCGCAGATCGCGGACATCTTCCGCACGTGGAACACCGGCCGGCTCGACTCGTATCTGATCGAGATCACCGCCGAGGTGCTGTCGCACGTGGACGCGGCGACGGGCGAGCCGTTCGTGGACGTCGTCCAGGACCGCGCCGAGCAGAAGGGCACCGGCCGCTGGACCGTGCAGATCGCGCTGGACCTGGGCGTCCCGGTGTCGGGGATCGCCGAGGCGGTCTTCGCCCGCTCGCTGTCCGGTCACGCCGCACTGCGCGAGGCCTCGCGCGGCCTCGCGGGTCCGACGGCGCAGAAGCTCGACGAGTCAGAGGCCGCGGCCTTCGCGGACCGGGTCGAGCAGGCGCTGTACGCGTCGAAGATCGTCTCGTACACCCAGGGGTTCCACGAGATCACCGCGGGCAGCGACGAGTACGACTGGGACATCGACCTCGGTTCCGTCGCCTCGATCTGGCGCGGCGGCTGCATCATCCGGGCGGCCTTCCTCGACCGCATCCGCGCCGCCTACGACGCCCGGCCCGACCTGCCGAGCCTGCTGTCGGACGAGACGTTCGCCCAGGAGATCGCGGCCGCCCAGGACAGCTGGCGCGAGGTGCTCGTCGCCGCGACCCTCCAGGGCGTGCCCACCCCCGGCTTCTCGGCGGCCCTCGCCTACTACGACGCCCTGCGCGCCGAGCGCCTGCCGGCCGCGCTCACCCAGGGGCAGCGGGACTTCTTCGGGGCGCACACGTACCGCCGGACGGACCGCGAGGGATCGTTCCACACGCTGTGGGGCGGTGACCGCTCGGAGGTCGAGGCGTAGCGGCCCGGACGCGGACCCTCGGCGGGGCCGGGTGGACCTAGCTCCGCCGGGCGGCGAACAGTTCCAGGTGGGCGCAGTCGGGGCAGCGGAAGGCGTCGATCTGCCAGCGCGGGCGGCCCATCAGCTTGGCGCCGCCCAGCGGGCCCCGCTCCAGAGCGCCCTGGACCCAGCGCGCGAACCCGCGAGCCCCCTGCCCCGAGTCCTCGACGAAGCCCGGCTCCAGCCCCACGACACCGCACTGGGTGCACCGCATTTCGTTCACCCGGGGAGTGTAGTGAACCGTCCCGGCCCCCGACGGCCGGGACGGTTCCCCTTCCTCTCGTCCCGGCCGCACACCGTACGCACGCCGAAGCCGTCACGGCCCGCGTCAGGGGTCGTGACGGCTTCGGCGTGCGTACGGAGAGTGCCCGTCAGGACAGCGGCTCCGGCCGGGGCTGGGGTTCCGGTACCGGGTCGGGACCCGGCGGCTTCGGGACCGGCGACGGGGACGGTACGGGCTCCGGACCGGGTACGGGGTCGGGCCCGCCCGGGTTCGGCACCGGGCCGGGACCGGGGGACGGTCCGGGCCCCGGATCGGGTCCGCCCGGGTTCGGCACGGGGTCGGGGAAGGGAGAGGGCCCCGGGGGTTCGGGGCTCGGCCCGGGGGTGGGTGCCGGCGGTACGGGATCGGGATACGGCTGTGTCATGGCAATCCTCCAGCCAGTCGGTACGTCGCCCTCTGGACTTGTCTCCCGCGTACCCAGCGCCCGAGCCCCCACTCACCCCGCCGCGCGGGGAACGGCGCCCGGGTGGCGCAACCCGGACCGTGCCGTGAGGTGAGCGGACGCGCCGGGGCCGAGGCGCCCGGCGACGACCGCGGACCGTACCGGAAGGTCCGTCGAACCGGCGGGCGCATCACCCGGACGGCCCGCGGGCCCTATCCGGCACGCACCCCGCGGGCCGCGTCCGCCGCGGCGGCGAGTCCGGGCCGGGGGCTCGACAGCACCGGCACCGGGGTCGTGGTGAGCCGCTCGGCCGCGGTCATGGACGCCTGGGCGAGGACGATCGCGTCGGCGTCGACGACCGCGTCGGCGGCATCGGCCACCGCTCGGGCGCAGCCGTCCGTGTCCCCCGCCTCGAACAGCGCCCACGCGCCGTCGACCAGGGCCGTACGGGCCTCGACGGGGAGGCCCGCGCGGCGGGCCTCCTCCTCGACCAGGGCGAGGGTCGGTCCCAGGGTGCTCGCCACCGTCGCCAGGACGACGACCCGGGGTCCCGCGGCGACCGCGGCGGCGGCCATCGGACGGTCCACCCGGAGCACGGGCACCCCGGCGTCGGTCCGTTCGGCGACCGCGCCGATGGTCGAGCAGGTGCACAGGACGACGCGGGCACCGTCGGCGACGGCCGAGGCCAGCAGTGTCCGCACCTCGCCGGCCACCGCGTCGGGCCCCTCGCGCCGGGCTCTCGCGAGCAGTTCCTCGTCGACCAGGTGGCGCAGTTCCAGGCCCGGGTGGTCCGCGTCGCGCAGCGCGTCGAAGACGGGGACGTGCGCCGACGAGGTGTGCAGCAGGGCGACCGGTCCGAACGGGGACGGGAGCGGCGCCGGATCCGGGACGGGGGCCGGGACCGGATCCGGAACCAAGGCCGGGGCCGGAACCGGATCCGGGCCCAGGGCCGGGGCCGGAACCGGATCCGGGGCCATCAGAAACGTCCCGGATGCGCCTTGAGCCACTCCGTCGCCGCCTTCAGCAGCTCCGGATCGGCCGCCGGGGCCTCCTCGGGGTGCCGCTCGGCCCACCTCACGACGTACGGGCAGAGCGGGGCCACGACGACGCCCTCGCGTGCGGCGATGCCGTACAGCTCGCGGGCGAGGGAGCCCGCTATGCCCTTGCCCTCGTGCTCCGGCTCCACGATCGTGTGCACCGGGACGAGGGCCCGCGCGGGCTCCTCCAGGACGAAGTACTCGATGTGTCCGACCACTTGGCCCTCTGCGAAGGCCTCGAGGCGGCCGGCCGGCCGGTCGTCGCGGATCTCGATGTCGCTCACGGGTACTCCTCGGTCCTGGGTCCTGGAATCCTGCGATACCGCCGCGCCGCCGCTCAGAGGGTGACGGCCTGCGGGCTGCGCTCCTGGTCCGAACCCGGTACCGGCTCGGACGGGTCGGCGCCGAGGGACACGATCCGGTTGTCGCGGTCCACGTGCACGACCCGCGGCCGCAGCGTCCGCGCCTCGGCATCGGCCACCTGAGCGTAACTGATGATGATCACCAGGTCACCGGGGTGCACGAGATGGGCCGCCGCTCCGTTGATCCCGACGACCCCCGATCCACGCTCCCCCTCGATGACGTACGTCTCCAGGCGGGCACCGTTGGTGATGTCGACGATGTGGACGAGCTCGCCGGGCAGCAGATCGGCGGCGTCGAGCAGATCGGCGTCGATGGTGACGGATCCGACGTAGTGCAGGTCGGCCTGGGTGACCGTGGCGCGGTGGATCTTGGACTTGAACATGGTACGAAGCATGAAGAAGCTCCCGAATCGTCTGCTCCCTGCCCGCTTTTTGCAGGTCAAGGGCGGCCCACACTGTACATCGACGCGCCTTCGACTCGAAGACCTCCAGGAACATCGTGCGCTGCTACGACCAGGCACCCCGCCTGCGCGTTTCTGCGCCGACCAGGCTGCCGCGGCACCACCGGCTCGACCCACGCGCGAAGAACCGTGTGGGACTGATGCCGAGTGGACACCGACTTGCCCGACGTATCGTCAGGCGAGTTGAGGATCAACAGCACACGGTCCACCCGGAGCCGGTTCGACCCCTGTCCGTGGACGAGTGCGAGCTCGGAGCGGGGCCGAGAGGGTGGACTCACTTGGTATCACCGCGGTGAGCAGGCGCACTGGGGTCTGTCCAAACGCAGGTACCACCTGGGCTCAGGACCGCGATCGAGAAGCGAAGGCGCGGACCGGCGCTCTCGGTAGCGTGATCATCTGCTGCACGGAGAGTCCATATGTCCCCGGATGGTCCGACGGCTTCCGACGGAAAGTGATGAGGCTGCAATGAGTGAACTGACAAAGCCCGAGGTCGACGTTCCCGAGGGCGACGCTCCTGCCGAGCTGGCCATCCGGGACCTGGTCGTCGGGGACGGAGCCGAGGTCAAGCCGGGCATGGTGGTCAGGGTCCACTATGTCGGGGTGACCTTCGAGTCCGGGAAGGAGTTCGATGCCTCCTGGGACCGGGACCAGCCGTTCAAGTTCACCCTGGGCAGCGGCAAGGTCATCAAGGGCTGGGACCGGGGGGTGAGAGGGATGAAGGTGGGCGGCCGACGCGAGATCATCGTTCCCCCGCGTCTCGGGTACGGCAATCAGTCACCCTCGCCGTTGATCCCGCCGGGCTCGACCCTGGTCTTCGTGGTGGACCTGCTGGACTCATATTCCAGCACAACTGGGTGGAGCAACGCCTAACACCGTGTCCTACATGGTCAGCCGGTTGTTGGCAGGGGCACGGGGAGTGGAGTGAGCTTCACGCGGCGGTCGTGCCGGCCGGAGCGGTGCGGAGCAGCTCGGGGAAGGCGTCCTCCCAGACCTCGCGGATGTAGGGACTGATCAAGCGTCGCAGCACGGGCCACTGCTCGGTGAGCAGCCGGTGGTGCAGGAGAGCCACCAGGTCCTCGCTCAGCCCTTCGGCGAGGACGGTCCGGTAGAGCGTCATGCGGGACTTCGGACGATCCAGGCTGTAGCTCGTCCGCCCGGACCAGACGATGTGGAGCGGCAGGTCCACGTCACCCTCGACGGGGCCGGCCACCTCCTGCAAGCGCTCGGGCAGTCGGCTGCGGTAGCGGTCCCGCAGCACCTTGGCGCGGGGGACGGTGATCGTCGTGTCCATGCGTCCAGTTTCGCTGCCGGGAGGCGGCGGCACGGCGGATACGGGGGTCCTGTCGTACGTACGGGTCGGGCGGCCGCCCTTCCCTCGGACATCTCACCCGGTGGGCGCTCAGCGCATCATCGCCTGCCCGCGTGGGCCCCGGATGGCGCGGCAATCGCTGCCCTGCGGCCCCGGGAGCAACCCCGCTCGCGGGCGCGGGTGACCATGACGCAGCAGGGCACGCGGAGGGCCACCGCAGTGGAGTCGGCTGCGGCTTCGGTCTCGCTGTCGGAAATGACGACGGTGCCGAAGCCGAGGCCCATGACGCCGGCACAGTGGACGAGGAGGACACCAGGGCGGCGAGGTCGCAGTAGAGGTCGGAGGGGCAGGCGGCATCCACAAGGCACGCCGCTTCGGCCCCGGACGCAACCCACTCACTCAGTACCCATGCCGCGGACGAGCTGTCGAGTAACGCAGCGAACATCCCGAGCGGGAGCCGGGCGCCTGTGTCCAGGGCCCCGTCATGGCAGCCATCTGGTCAGCAAGCGGCGCCGTCGTCCCGCCCCGGCGGAGTGCGCGAACAGACCACCCGCGAACGCGGATCCCGTCGGTGGTCACGAGGGGGATTGTTCCAGCCCGACGGCTTCGGCTCGCCCGCGGAACCGGCTCCCCGAACGGCCCGGACGCGCGCCCTCCGTCCCGAGGCGGTCCCTGACGGACGGGCCCTCGACGACAACGCGCCCGCCAGGAGCAACGGTGCCGCACGTCGCGGGACATGACCGCGGCGGGCGGCCCGTACCGCGCTCATGCCTCGTAGTCGATGATCTGACGGGCCGGTTCCACGTCCGCCCTCTCGAACTCCACCCGCACCCCGGGGATGTCCCGGTGGACGGGCCGTGGCGCGAGGAGGGCGGTCAGGGCCTCGCGCACGCCGTTCTCGTCGTCCTCCGGGAGCGCCCGTGTCAGGTTCCCGTACCTGGGGTCCCCGGCCAGTGCACGCCGTACGTCCCACGGGCCACCGGTACGACGGGCCCGCACCACGGCGACCGGGTCGACGACGGTGCAGCGGAAGAGGACCGTGACGGGGTACTCCAGGTGCCCTCCCGGTGCGGTCAGCAGCCGACGGACGTACACCCGCGCACCCTGGTGGACGTCGACCACGGTCACCGCCGCGGCCGGACCGGGGACGGACGGCCCGGTGCCGTACACCCCGTCGGTCTCGTGCACGAGGACCTGGCCGGTCCCCGCGATCAGGGGGCTGCGCCGCTCGCGCCAGGCGTCCCACCGGCAGCGGGGCCGTAGTTCCCGGTGGCGGACGATCGGGTAGCGGTTCCTCATGAGGCCGTTCCTCCCGTCGAGGGGTGCGCCGGTGTGCGGGTGCGCGTCAGTACTGGAGTGCCGTGGCCACGTCCCGCCCTATGCGTTCGACCGCGGTGAGGTCGAGGCCGTAGTGCACGTAGCGGCCGTTGCGTTCCACGCGGACCAGGCCCAGGTCGCGCAGGGCACGCAGATGGCGGGAGACCTGCGGGCGGGTCATCGAGAGCCGTTCGGCCAGGTCGGCGGTGGTCATCGACTGGCGGGCGATGAGCCGGCACAGGCGCACCCGGCGCGGGTCGGTGAGCGCCAGCATGCGGCTGCGGGCCAGCGTGACCCCGGTCTCCGGGGCGTGCACCGGGAAGTGCACGACCGGCGGCAGCCCCGGCTCGTCCTTCACCAGCAGGTGCGGGGCGCCGTACCGGGTGGGGAGCAGCAGGACCGGCGAGCGGGCCGGGCTGATCACCGCGTGGTGCACCTTGTCGAGGACGACCCGGGCGGGGTTGTCCAGGCGGGCGCTCGACGGGCTGAGCGAGAGCAGGGCCGCGGCGGGCCCCTCGTCCGCGAGCCGCTGCCGTACCCGGTGCGCGGCCCGCGACAGGGCGGGCATCGTCTCGGCCCACAGTTGGTCGAAGACGACGCCGCGGCACAGGTCGAGGAAGGCGAGGAGGTCGTCGCGCAGCCGCTCCGGGTCGCGCAGCAGGTCCTCGGCCAGGGCCGGGTGCGGCTCCGGCAGCACGGACGCGGTCTGGCGCAGCACGTGTGCCTGTGCCGGGTCGTGCAGCACCCGGGAGAAGTCGAAGGCCCGGTAGCCACTGGCGCAGGTGTACGCGGTGAGTTCGGCGAACCGGTCGGGGGACAGGCCGGCCAGGGGTTCGCCCAGTCCCGGGTAGAAGCCCCGCCAGCGCAGTGCCGTCCACAGCGGCGCGAAACGCCGCAGTCCGGTCCGGAAGCCGGACGGCGCGGACGCGGCCACCTCCCGCGCCCAGGCCGCGTGTTCGGTGTGGTGGCCGTACTCCGTCAGCACGTGCAGGCTCGCGGCCAGCTCCGCGTGGGGGGACACGACGACCGTGAACCGGTCCGGGGCGGTCCCTTCCAGGACGATCACGACCGACATGGGCGGGAGTGTAGGGGCTCACACCGGCACCCCGGCTCCCGCGGCGAACTCGGCCCGTGCCGCCGCGAGTACCTCCGGTTCCGTGAGCAGCGCGGTGACCACCTCGGCGAGTCCGGCCGCCGCGACCTGGGTGCGGTCGTGGGCGAACGGCGTGGCCGCGGCCTCGCGCATCGCGTCGGAGTGGGCGGGCGTACCGGGGTCGGCGATCTGGACGTACGGGTGGATGACCGGCATCAGCTGCGAGAGGTTGCCGATGTCGGAGGAGCCGGCCGGACCGTCGGGGTCGTACGGCCCGATGTCCGCGCCCAGCGCGCGCACGGCGTCCCCGAACCGCTCGGCGAGCACGGTGTTGTTGCGGCGCTCGGCGTACATCGGGCCGGTCTCGTGGATCTCGGCGCGTGTCCCGGTGGCGAGCGCGACGCCCTCGGCGGCGGCCCGCACCCGGTCCACCAGCGCCAGGGCCGAGCCGGCCGTACGGTCCCGTACGTACAGGTCCACGGCGGCCCGCGCGGGGACCACGTTCGGCGCCTGGCCGCCGTCGGAGACGATCCCGTGCAGCCGTGCGGTCGGCGGCACGAACTGCCGCATCGAGTCGAGGGCGTTGAGGAAGAGCTGGGCGGCCGCCAGGGCGCTGCGCCCCTGCCACGGCGACACCGAGGCGTGCGCGCCGACCCCGGTGAACGCGACCCGCAGGTGCGCCGCCGCGAGACCGGGCCGGCCGGTCAGCCAGCGGTCCCCGGGGTGGAACATCAGCGCCGCGTCCACCCCGTCGAAGACGCCCGCCTCGGCCAGTCTGGCCTTGCCCGCGCCGCCCATCTCCTCTCCTGGCGTGCCGATGACCATGACGGTTCCCGGGTGTGCGGGCAGGGCGCGTACGACGGCGACGGCGGCCGCCGCCGCTCCGGCCGCGATGAGGTTGTGGCCGCAGCCGTGCCCGACGCCGGGCAGCGCGTCGTACTCCGCGAGGACGGCGGCACAGGGCCCGGGCGCGGTCCCGGGGTGCACCGCGACGAACGCGGTGTCGAGCCCGCCCGCGCCCGCCGCGACCGTGAACCCGGACTCCCCGAGCCAGCGGGTCAGCACCTGCTGGGCGTGGAACTCGGCGAACTTCAGCTCGGGGCGGGCGTGGATGGCCAGGCTGACGGCGTCCATGCGGGGCCGCAGGACGGCGAGTTCGGTGGAGAGCGTCTCCGGAGTGGGTGAGGGTGAGGGTGAGGGCATGGGGCACTCGACTCCCGTCGTACGAGGCGCCGTCGGCGCGTGGTCGGTACGACGAGAGTGCGGCCGGGGCGAGCCGGGCGGGGACGGATTACCGCGGGCCAGGCAATCCTCGCCGGGCCCGGTGGCCCGGCCGTGTCAACGGAGGTACTGCGTGACCCGGGACCACGCGGTCGGTGTGCCAGAGGCGGGGCGCGGGGCGCCGGTCCTGTGCTGGACCGCGGGGCCCGCTGACCGCTGCGGCAGAGGATGCGGAACGGGCGAGGACTCGGCGGAGGGTGCGGCATCCGGAGTGGTTTCGCGATTGCGCGCGGTGGGAGGCGGAGGCCGTGGAGCTGCGCCGCTTCGTCAACCAGGCGGTTCCAGGGCTGTTTCAGACCCGGGAGTACGCGCGTGCCGTGTTCGCCGGCCGACAGCCGTTTTTCGACGAGGAGACCATCGGGCAGCGCGTGGCCGCGAGGACGGCTCGCCAGGAATTGATGACGCGATGGCCGCCGCCCACGGTAAGCGCGACCGTTCGAGAGATCGTCCTGCGCCGGCCTTTCGGCGGGCCGGACGTACAGCGCGGACAGCTGGAACAGCTCCTCCGGACAGGGCATTCACGGCATGTGGAGATCCAGGTCACGCCAACCCCGAGCGAAGAACACGCAGGCAGCGCATGGGCCGAGTTCATCACGGACCTCGGGCGGGAGAGCGGCTGACCGCCAGACCCGGGGCCGCAGCGCTCAGGCCCCTTCATGGAGTCATGGTCGCTCAGAGGACGAGGCTCTCGTACGGCAGGCACCGAAAGCGTCCGCACGAGGCCGCGTGGCGTCCGTGCGACGCCCGTACGGCGTCCGCGAAACCCCGCACGCACCCTTCCCGGTCACTTCAAGATCGATACATGGAATTTTCCCGCGCCCGCCACCCGGGGGAAAAGGTGACCCGATTCGGACATGCCGCACCAGAGAAAGTTCCTCATTCACCTGTTGGCGTTTCAATGACGTGCGAGGGGAGTGAACGAGGCGCCACCACCAAGGAATTGCTCCGATTCCCGGCACCTCTTCCGGTGTCCATGATTGACCGGATCAATGCGCTCGCATCCTGCCCCACTGGTTCAACATTGACCAGTCAGTAACAACAGGACTACCTTTCAACGCGTTTCGATCAGGCTTTCCTCAACCGGTGTTCCCGGGTCGTCCCAGATCCCGCTGGAATCCGACGTGCCGCCATCGTTGTCGTACCGCATCCCCCACCGGGCAGTCTCAGCTTGATTCGGAGAATCATGACGTCTGCTGTGCGTTCCGAGAACATGATCATCGGCATCACCCCGTTCGGCGAACCCGACGCCCGGCTCGCCGCGGCGGTGTGCCGGGCCGGCGGGCTCGGTGTGCTCGACCTGGGCGACGGGGACCGAAGATCCCATGACGCGCTGGAACGCCTGTGCCGCCTGGCACCGGGCCCGTTCGGGGTCAGGATCGGCGCCCGCTGCCGGCTGGACCCCGCCGACCTCGCTCCGGGGACCGGTGACGCCGGCCGGCCGGACACGGTGGTGCTCGCGGCCGACGCGCCCTGGCGGGTCGGCGACCTGGCCGGCGACCATCGTGTGCTGGTGGAGGTAACGGACCTCGGCGAGGCGCGGGCCGCGGTGCGTGCCGGGGCGCACGGGCTGATCGCCCGCGGCAGCGAATGCGGCGGCCGGGTCGGGGAGTTGAGCGCCTTCGTCCTGCTCCAGCGGCTTCTCGCCGCGCCCGATGTGCCGCTCCCGGTCTGGGCCTGCGGTGGAATCGGCCCCCGGACGGCGGCCGCCGCGATGGCCGGCGGGGCGGCCGGGGTGGTGCTGGACGGCCAACTCGCGCTGCTGGCCGAGTCGTCGCTGCCGGAGGCGGCCGCCGAGCGGCTGCGGTCCCTGGACGGCTCGGAGACGACCGTGCTGGCGGGTCACCGGGTACTGCTGCGTCGTGGTCCGGACGCGCCGCGCGTCGACGGGACCGACCCGGCGGCGGTCGCGGCGGCGCTGGGGGCGCAGGATCCGCGCACCCAGTTGCTGCCGGTGGGCCAGGACGGCTTCCTCGCCGCCCGGTTCGCGCGGCGCTGGGGTGATGTGCGCCGGACGGTACGCGCTCTGACGGACGCGGTGCGCGAGGTCGTACGCGACGACGTGGCCGCCGTGGCGCTGGGCGCGGGCTCCCCGATGAGCCGGGCGCTCGGCACCCGGCTGCCCGTCGCGCAGGGGCCGATGACCCGGGTCAGCGACCGCGCCGAGTTCGCCGCGGCGGTCGCCGAGGACGGCGCGCTGCCGTTTCTCGCGCTGGCGCTGGCGGACTGCGCGCGCACCCGGGCGATGCTGGCCGAGACCCGGGCCGCCGTGGCCGGGCGGCCCTGGGGCGTCGGCGTGCTCGGCTTCGCGCCGGAGGAGACACGTGCCGCCCAGCTGGAGGCGGTGCGGGAGCTGCGGCCGACGCACGCCGTCATCGCGGGCGGACGCCCTTCCCAGGCACGGGCGCTGGAGCGGGACGGGATCCGCACCTTCCTGCACGTGCCCTCGCCGGGGCTGCTGCGGCAGTTCCTGGAGGCCGGGGCCCGCCGGTTCGTGTTCGAGGGGTCCGAGTGCGGCGGGCACGTCGGTCCGCGCGGCAGCTTCCCGCTCTGGGAGGCGCAGCTCGCGGTTCTGGAGGACTTCCTGGACGACGCCGCCGACAAGAGCGACAGGGACGGCAAGGGCGGCGGCGAGGATGTGAGCGGCGGGGGCACGGCGGAGGCGCTGGAGGTGTTCTTCGCGGGCGGTGTCCACGACGAGCGCTCGGCGGCGATGGTCGCCGCGCTCGCGGCCCCGCTGACCTCGCGCGGGGTGGCTGTCGGGGTCCTCATGGGCACCGCGTACCTGTTCACCGAGGAGGCGGTCGCGTGTGGCGCGATCCAGCCGCTCTTCCAGCGCCAGGTGCGGGCCGCCGAGAGGACCACGCTCCTGGAGACGGCGCCCGGCCACGCCACCCGCTGCGTACCGAGCCCCTTCACCGAGGGGTACCGCGAGCACGAAGGGCGGCTGCGGTCCGCGGGCGTGGCCGACCGGCGGATCTGGGAGGAGCTGGAGCGGCTCAACATCGGGCGGCTGCGCCTCGCGAGCAAGGGCGTGGAACGGGACGGGGGCGGGGCGCTCAGGTCCGTCGGCGAGGACCGCCAGCTCGGCGACGGCATGTTCATGGCCGGGGAGGTGGCCGTGCTGCGTTCGGCCACCACCACCGTCGCGGCGCTGCACCGGGCGGTGACCTCCGGGGCCGCCGGCTTCCTCACCGAGCGGGCGGCGGACCTGCGTGACCGGCTGGGCGAGCGGCCGGGCGGGTCCGGGACCCAGGAGTCGGCGGCACCCGCGCCACTGGACATCGCGGTCGTCGGGATGGCCTGCATGTTCCCGCAGGCTCCCGATCTCCCCACCTTCTGGGCGAACGTCGTCGGCGGCCGGGACACGGTCGGTGAGGTCCCGCCCGAGCGCTGGGACCCGGCCGTGCACTACGGGCGGGGCACCGACGGCGCCACCCCCTCCAAGTGGGGCGGCTTCCTGCCCCGCATCCCCTTCGACCCGCTGCGCTACGGCATCCCGCCGGCGTCCCTCGGCAGCATCGAGCCGGTCCAGCTCCTGTCCCTGGAGGCCGCCCGGCGCGCCCTGGAGGACGCCGGATACGGAGACGGGGGACGGGAGTTCGACCGTTCCCGTACGTCGGTGGTGTTCGGCGCGGAGGCGGGCAGCGACCTGTCCAACGCGGCCACGCTGCGCGCCGTGCTCCCGTCGTACCACGGGTGCGTCCCCGAAGGCCTCGACGGCCAGCTGCCCCGGCTGACCGAGGACTCCTTCCCGGGCATGCTCGCCAACGTGATCTCCGGCCGGATCGCCAACCGGCTGGACCTCGGCGGCGCCAACTTCACCGTCGACGCCGCCTGCGCCTCCTCGCTGGCCGCGGTGGACGTCGCGTGCAAGGAACTCACCGGCGGCACCAGCGACGTGGTGCTGTGCGGCGGCGCCGACCTGCACAACGGCATCAACGACTACGTCCTGTTCTCCTCGGTGCACGCGCTCTCCCCCACCGGCCGCTCCCGCTCCTTCGACGGCTCGGCGGACGGCATCGCGCTCGGTGAGGGCGTCGCCTGCGTCGTCCTGAAGCGGCTCGCGGACGCCGAGCGGGACGGCGACCGGATCTACGGCGTGATCAAGGGGCTCGGCAGTTCCAGCGACGGCCGTTCACTGGGCCTGACCGCGCCCCGCCCCGAGGGGCAGCGCTCGGCGCTGGAGCGGGCCTACCGCAACGCGGGCGTCTCACCGGCGGACGTCGGGCTCATCGAGGCGCACGGCACCGGGACCGTGGTCGGCGACCGCACCGAACTGACCGTCCTGAGCGAGGTGTTCGGCAAGGCCGGTACCGAACCGGGGAGCTGTGCGCTCGGTTCGGTCAAATCCCAGATCGGGCACACCAAGTGTGCCGCCGGGCTGGCCGGTCTGATCAAGACGGTCCTGGCGCTGTACACCGGTGTCCGGCCGCCCACCCTGCACCTGGAGCGCCCCAACGCGGCCTGGGACGAGGAGAGCAGTCCGTTCGTCTTCCACACCCGGGCCCGGCCCTGGGTGGCTCCGGCCTCGCAACGGCTCGCCGGTGTCAGCGCGTTCGGCTTCGGCGGCACCAACTTCCACGTGGTGCTCGGCGCGTACGCGGACGGCGCGGCACCGGCGCAGGCACTGGATGTCTGGCCCGCCGAACTGTTCGTGTTCCGGGGGCGGGACACGGCGGCGGCACACCGGACCGTCGAGGAGCTGCTCGGGGCCGCCGAGGCCGAGGGCCGGCCGTGGCGGCTGCGCGACCTGGCGCTGAGCTCGGCCCGCCGGGCCGATGCCTGCCCGGAACCGGCACGGGTGGCGGTCGTGGCCGCGGACGTGGACGAACTGATCGTACGGCTGCGGCGGGCGCTGGCCGGGAAGCACGATCCGGCGCACGGCGTCCATCTCGCCGACGGTCCCACCGCCCCTCCCGCCCAGGACCCGGCCGGGGGCAAGGTCGCCTTCCTCTTTCCCGGCCAGGGAAGCCAGCGCCCCGGAATGCTCGCCGATCCCTTCGTGGCCTTCCCCGAGCTGCGCCACTACCTCGAACTCGGCGCCGACCACGTCGGCCGGCTGTACCCGCCCGCCGCCTTCGACGACGGCGCACGCGACCGGCAGCGGGCGGCGCTCACCGACACCCGGGCCGCACAGCCCGCCCTCGGCATCACCGGACTCGCCTCCCACGCCCTGCTCACCACGGCCGGGGTACGGCCCGACATGGCCGCCGGGCACAGCTACGGCGAACTGGTCGCCCTGAGCGCGGCCGGCGCCCTGAGCCCCGGCACGCTCCTCGCACTCAGCTCCGAACGGGCGGCGGCCGTTCTCGCGGCCGCCGGGGCGGACCGCGGAGCGGACCCGGGGACGATGGCCGCGGTCACGGCCGGTGCCGCGGAGGTCGTACGGGCCCTTCGGGCGGCGGCGGCCCCGGTTTCCGTGGTCGTCGCCAACCGCAACGCGCCCCGCCAGACGGTGATATCCGGCCCGACGGACGACATCACGGACGCCGTGCGCCTGCTGCGCGAGGCGGGGTACGACGCCCGGCGCATCCCCGTGGCCTGCGCCTTCCACAGCCCCCTGATCGCCGGTGCGGGCGCCCGGTTCGCCGAGGCGCTCGCGGCCCGACCGGTGCGCGCGCCGGAGTTCCCGGTGTGGGCCAACCGCACCGCGACGCCGTACACCGCGGACCCGGACGCGGTGCGGGCCGAACTCGCCGCGCAGATCGGCGCCCCGGTCGGGTTCGTCGAGCAGATCGAGGCGATGTACGAGGCGGGCGCGCGGATCTTCGTCGAGGCCGGGCCCGGATCCGTGCTGACGGGGCTGGTCGGACAGATCCTCGGCGACCGGCCGCACCGGGCGGTGGCCCCCGAGCCGCGCCCGGACAGCGGCCTGCGCGGCTGGCTGGACGCCCTGGCCCGACTGGCCGTCGCCGGGCTGCCGGTGCGCACCGGCTGGCTGCTCCGGGGCCGCGACGCCGTCGACGCGGTGCGCACGCCGGTGCCGAAGCGGCCCGGCTGGACGGTCGACGGACAGCTGGTGCGCACCACCGCCGGAGACCTCCTTCCCGGTGCGCTCGCACCGGCCCGACGAGTCGTGGAGACGACTGTGCCGACGAACCCCCCGCACGCGGTCCCGTCCGACCGGGACGGCCGCCACGGCATGCACGGCCAGGACCGCCAGGACGCCCAGGACGCGCTGATCTCCGAATTCCTGCGCACCAGCCGCGAGATGATCGCGGCCCAGCGTGACGTGCTGATGACCTACCTCGGAGCGGTGGCCGGGGAACGGACGGCCGGGCCGCCCGCGCCCGTCGCCCCGCCGGCACCGCGGGGCACGGCGGCCGCCGTGCCCTGGGAGAGCCGCCTCTGGCGGCCACGCCGGTGCCCCGGCCACCCCAGGTCACCGGGGCGTCGACCGACCGGGCGCCCGTCACCGGGCCCGCACCGGTCCGGGGCGACGGCATCCGGCAGGCGGTCCTGGAGATCATCAGCGAGCGGACCGGCTATCCCCTCGACATGATCGAACCCGATCTCGATCTGGAGGCCGACCTCAGCATCGACTCCATCAAGCGGGCGGAGATCGCCGGTGAACTGGCCCGGCGCCTCGGCTCCGGGGACGGCACGGACCTCACCGGGCTCGACGACGCCGAGCTGGAGGACCTGGCGAAGGCACGGACGGCCGCCGCGGTGACCGACTGGCTGACCGCGCGGCTCTCCGGCCCCGCGGAGCCGACCGTGATCCCCGCCGAGGACGCGGAGACGGCCCCGGCGGCCGAGGCGGGGCGTACGGCCGGGGCCGTCGGGGCGTCCGGGACGGCCGAGGCGCCGGAAGCGTCCGGGACGGCCGAGGCGCCGGAAGCGTCCGGGACGGCCGAGGCCGTGGAGACGGCCACCGGCACGACGACGAACGACGTGATGGTGAACGACGATGTGGTGAACGACGCGGTGGTGAGCGGCGAGGCTCCCAAGCGGTATCTGCTGCGGTCGGTGCCCCTCGGGCAGGAGGGCGGTGCGGCGGACCCGACGGCCGTACTGTCCGGGACGCGGTGGGTCGTCCTCGGCGACGCCCCCGAGATCGGCGCCCGGCTCGCCTCTCACGGCGCCGACGTCGTCGTACGCGACCGGGAGCATCTGCTCACGCCGGACGACGGCCGGGTGGACGGGGTCCTGTATCTCGTGACGGGTGGCTCGCCGGTGCTTCCGGGCGCCTTCCCCGTCCTGAAGGCCGTCCTGGCCCGGGGGCCGCGCAGACTGCTGGCGATGCGGGCCGCCCCCGGGGACGTTCCGGACACGGTGGCGGCGGGACTGCGCGGCTTCTTCCGTACCGTGGCACGCGAGTACCCGGAGACGATCGCGCGGACGGTGGAGGTGGCGACCGCGTCGGCCGTCGCGGACGCGCTGCTGCTCGCGGACGCGCTGGTCGACGAGGTGTGCGCGCCCGACCGCGCCCCGGTCGTCCTGCGCCGGCCGGAGGGCCGGTTCGCTCCGGAGCTCGTCGAGTCACCGCTGGGGATCCTCGGCGGCACCGGCGCGGGACCGGCCGGCACGGGGGCCGCCGAGGCCGCCGCGCTGGGCCTGGACCGGGACGCGGTGGTCCTGCTGGCCGGCGGGGCACGCGGCATCACCGCGCAGTGCGCCGCGGCCCTCGCCGCCGCCGGCCGGTGCCGGCTCGAACTGCTCGGCAGGACACCCGCCCCGGACGGCCCGGAGGACCCGGACACGGCCGCCGCCCGTACCCCGTCCGCACTGCGCGCGGTGCTCGCCGCGCGCGGCGGGACGAAACCGGCCGCGATCAACCGTGAGGCCGAACTCCTCCTCGCCCAGCGGGAGATCGCCGCGACGCTGACGGAGCTCAGGGCGCTCGGCAGCCAGGTCCGCTACCGCTGCGTCGACTTCCGGGAGCCCGAGGCGGTGCTCCAGGCGGTGAAGGAGATCCACGCCGAGCACGGCCGCCTCGACGGTGTCGTCTACGCGGCCGGGGTGATCGAGGACCGGATCATCGCCGAGAAGACCGCCGAGTCCTTCCACCGGGTCTACGGCACGAAGGCGACCGGCGCGGACGCCCTGCTCAGCGCACTGGAGGAGCTGCCCGGCGGGCCCGCGTTCAGTGTTCTGTTCGGCAGTGTCTCCGGCGTCCTCGGCAACCCGGGCCAGGCGGACTACGCGGCGGCCAACGACGCGCTCCAGACGCTCGGCGCGGCCTGGGCCGCCCGCACCGGGCACCGGGCACTGACCGTCCACTGGGGGCCGTGGGCGCCCGCCGCCCGGCACGGCGGCATGGTCGGACCGGAGCTGGCCCGCGCCTACGGCCGGCGGGGCATCGGCCTGATCGACCCCGAGGAGGGCACCGCGGCCCTGCTGCGTGAGCTCGCCTGGGGCGACGCGTCGGCCACCGCCGTCGTCTACACCTCCTCGGGCTGGTGAGGGCTCCGGTGACGGGTCCCGCGGAGGATCCGGCGCGAAGCCCCGCCGCGGTACAGGACGGCCGTTCCTCACCGACGCGGCGTCACGTACCGGTCGCCATAGTCGGTATGGCGGTGCTGATGCCCGGGGCCCGGGACCTGGAGGCGTACTGGCGCAACCTGCGGGACGGGGTGGACGCGATCGGAGAGGTGCCGCGGGGCCGTTGGGACGCCGGGTACTACCGCCCCGGCACCGCGTCCGCACCGGCCGTCGCCGACCAGGTGTACTGCCGCAGGGGCGGGTTCGTGGACACGCTGGCCGAGGTGGAGGTGACCCGGTTCGGGATCATGCCGAACTCGGTGGCCGGCACCGAGCCGGACCAGCTCATCGCGCTGCACGTGGCCGCCGCGGCCCTCGCGGACGCGGGCGGCACGGACCGGCTGCCCGACCGGCGGCGCGTCGGCGTCGTCCTCGGCCGGGGCGGCTATCTCACCCCGGGCCTGGTCCGGCTCGACCAGCGCGTGCGCACGGCCGGGCAGCTGGTGCGGACCCTGGGCGAACTGTTACCCGAACTGACGGGCAGTCAATTGGACCGTGTGCGGACGGCGTTCACCGACCGGCTCGGACCCGACAGCCCCGATTCGGCGATCGGCCTGGTGCCCAATCTGGCCGCCTCCCGGGTGGCCAACCGGCTCGACCTGCGCGGCCCCGCCTACACCGTGGACGCCGCCTGCGCCTCGTCGCTGGTCGCGGTCGACCAGGCGGTGGGCGAACTCTCCTCGGAGCGCTGCGACCTGATGCTCGCCGGGGGCGTCCACCACTGCCACGACATCACGCTGTGGAGCGTCTTCTCCCAACTGCGCGCCCTCTCGCCCAGCGAGCGCATCCGCCCCTTCCACCGGGACGCCGACGGCCTCCTCGTCGGCGAGGGCACCGGGGTCGTCGTACTGAAGCGGCTGGCCGACGCCCGGCGCGACGGCGACCGGATCTACGCGGTGATCCGGGGCACCGGGGTGGCGAGCGACGGCCGGGCCGCCGGCCTGGTCAACCCCGACCCGGGCGGTCAGGCGAGCGCCGTACGGCAGGCGTGGCTCGCCGCCGGACTCGACCCCGCCGCGCCCGGCTCGGTCGGCCTGCTGGAGGCGCACGGCACCGCGACCCCGGCCGGCGACGCGGCCGAACTGGCGACGCTCGCCGCGGTGTTCGGCCCGGCCGGGAGATCCGGCGCGGACCGCGCGGTGATCGGCTCGGTGAAGTCGATGATCGGGCACACCATGCCCGCCGCCGGGGTGGCCGGACTGGTCAAGGCCGCCCTCGCGGTGCACCACGCGACGCTGCTGCCGACCCTGCACTGCGACGACCCGCATCCGGCGCTGGCCGCGACCCGCTTCCGTGCGCTGGAGAAGGCAGTCCCCTGGGAGAGCTCACCCGGTCGCCCGGTGCGGCGGGCCGCCGTGAACGCCTTCGGTTTCGGCGGGATCAACGCGCACGTGGTGCTGGAGGAGGCACCCGCGTCCGTCGCGACCGCGCCCGCTCCGACGGCCGGGCGTCCGGCCGGGCGGGTCGCCGAGCCCGAGCGGGTCCTGCTGCTCGCCGCGGACGGTCCGGAACCGCTCGCCGCCCTGCTGGACACCGACGACGACGCGGTACGCGCCGCCGGACTCGACCCCGCGCTCCCCCATCGGGCCGCGGGCCGGGCCCGGCTCGCCGTCGTCGGCCCGACCGCGAAACGGCTGGCCCTGGCCCGCCGGGCGGTCGGCCGGGGCCGGGCCTGGCACGGCCGGGGTGACGTCTGGTTCCGGCCCGGCCCCCTGCTCGGCCCCGGGCACGGCAAGCTCGTCTTCGTCTTCCCGGGCCTGGAGGGCGAGTTCGCCCCGCGTGTCGATGACGTGGCCGCGCACTTCGGGCTGCCCGGCGCGGCGCCCGCGGGCGATCGCGTCGACGATCGCGTCGGCGATGTGGGCCGCCACGGCTTCGGCGTGGTCGCCGTCGGACGCCTCCTCGACGCCGCGCTGCGTCGCACGGGCGTCGTTCCGGACGCGGTCGCCGGGCACAGCGTCGGCGAGTGGACCGCGATGACGGTGGCCGGACTGTACTCCGGGGACGAGGTCGACGCCTTCATGGCGGGCTTCGACCCGGACACGGTGACGGTGCCGGGTCTCGCGTTCGGCGCCGTCGGCGCGCCCGCGGACCGGGTACTGGCCGCCCTGGAGCAGGAGTGGACGGGCGCCGGCCTGGTGCTCTCCCACGACAACGCGCCGGGCCAGTCGATGGTGTGCGGGCCGGACGGCGCGGTCGAGGACTTCGTCCGGTCGTTCCGGGCCCGCGGTGTGCTCGGCCAGGTGCTGCCGTTCCGGTCCGGCTTCCACACGCCGATGCTGGCGCCCTATCTCGGGCCGATCAGACAGGCGGCGCAGCGTTTCCGGCTGTACCCGGCGGCCGTCCCGGTGTGGTCGGGGACGACCGCGGCGCCGTTCCCCGAACGGGAGGCGGAGGTACGTGAGCTGTTCGTCCGGCACCTGCTGGAACCCGTGCGCTTCCGGCAGTTGACCGAGGCCCTCTACGCGGCGGGGCACCGGACGTTCGTCCAGGTGGGCCCCGGACAGCTCGGGTCGCTCGTGGGCGACACCCTCGGCGACCGCGACCATCTGGCCGTGGCCGCCAACTCCCCGCACCGCACCGGCCTCGCCCAGTTGCGCCGGGTGGCGGCCGCGTTGTGGACGGCGGGGGCGGCCGTGGCCCCCGCCCTGCCCACCGGGCCCCGTACGGACACCGTCTCCGGATCCGGGCCCGGATCCGCCGGCGGCGGCGCGCCGTCGCCGCGGCCCCTGGCGCGACTCGACCTGGGCGGCGCGCTGATCTCGCTCGACGGCCCGGAACTGGCGGGTCTGCGCGCGGAGTTACGGGCCGCTCCCACCGCTCCGGGTGCCGTCGCCGGGTACGCACCGGGTGCGCTGGGCGCGCTCACCGATCGGTTCCCCGGCGCCGCCGAACTGGACGCCCTGTTGCGGGACACCGCGGACACGGCGGCCGCGCTGATCACCGCGCGGCCCGCCCGCCGACCGGCCGCCACGCCCCCTCCCCCCGTCCCCGCCTCCGCTCCCGCCTCCGAGCCCGTCGCCGGGCCCGTCGCCGAGACGCGAGCGGCGGTCGGCGACGTGGCGACGACGGGAACCCACGCACGGACCTGGACCGTCCGCGTCTCGCCGGAGACCATGCCCTATCTGCTCGACCACTGCTTCTTCCCCCAGCGGGCCGACTGGCCGGACGTGGCCGACCGCTGGCCGGTCGTCCCGGCGACCACGATCGTGCGGCACCTGATGGACGCGGCACGGTGGGCGGCGCCGGGCAAGGTTCCGGTCGCGGTGCACGGCGCCCGGTTCGAGGAGTGGCTGACGGCCACCCCCGCCGTCGACGTACGGGTCACGGCGGAGCTCGTGGCACCGGACCGCCTGGCCGTGTCCTTCGGCCCCCGGGCCCGTGCCACCGTCGAACTCGCCACCGGCTACCCGGCCCCGCCGCCCACCCGTTGGCGGACCGACCCCGCGGGCGAACGCGTGCCCGGCCACACGGCGGCCCAACTGTACGGCGAGCGCTGGATGTTCCATGGCCCGGCGTTCCAGGGGGTGACCGAACTGACCGCGCTCGGCGAGCGGCACATCCGCGGGATCATCACCGCCCCGGCGGCGCCCGGCGCCCTGCTGGACAACGTCGGCCAGCTCCTCGGCTACTGGATCATGACGACCCGCACCGAGCGGACGGTCGTGTTCCCGGTCGGGATGCGGGAGATGCGCTTCCACGGCCCGCATCCGGCCGCGGGGACGCGGGTGGCGTGTCTGGTGCGGATCACCTCCCTCACCGACACCGTGCTGGAGGCCGACGTACAGCTGTCGGTGGACGGTGCCGTGTGGGCGGAGCTGCGCGGCTGGCAGGACCGCCGGTTCGACAACGATCCGCACACCCGGCCGGTGGAGCGCTTCCCGGAGCGCAACACCCTGTCCGAGGCCCGCCCGGGGGGCTGGTCGCTGGTGCACGAGCGATGGCCGGACCTGGCCTCGCGCGAACTGATCATGCGCAACTCGCTGGGCGGGAAGGAGCGTTCGGAGTACGCCGAGCACGCGCCGCGCGGCCGCAGGCAGTGGCTGCTGGGCCGGATCGCGGTCAAGGACGCCGTACGACAGTGGCTGTGGGACCACGGCGAGGGCCCGGTGTTCCCGGCGGAGCTGCGGGTGCGCAACGACGACGTCGGCCGCCCGTACGTCACCGGGATGTACGGCCGCGAACTGCCCCCGCTGGACGTGTCGCTGGCCCACCGCGCGGAGGCGGGCGTGGCGATCGTACGGCCGCACACGCCCGGTCCCGGGCCGGGCATCGACATCGAGGAGGTCACCGACCGCGCCCCGCAGGCGGTGGCGAGCGTGCTAGGCGCGGACGAACTGCGGCTGCTGCACGGGCTGTGCGCGGCCACCGGCGACTCCGAGGCACTGTGGTTCACCCGGTTCTGGGCCGCGAAGGAGGCCGTCGCCAAGGCGGAGGGCACCGGCTTCGGCGGCCGGCCGCGCGACTTCGCCGTGTTCGAAGCGTCCCGGGCCGGAGACGCCCTGACCGTCTCGGGCCGCCTGGAACGCGCCTACGCGGTGCGGTGCGCGCCCGCCGCGAACCCGCCCGGACTGACCGGCCGGGCCTATGTCGTGGCCTGGACCACGGGACCGATCGGACCGACGGGACACCCCCACGAGGAGGAGTACGCCCCATGAACGCCACCCCCCGCCCCGCCGACACGGACCTGGTCCTCGCCGACATCGCCGGACTGCTCGCCCGGCTCCTGGAGGACGAATACGGCCTCGACGACGCCGAGATCGGCATGGAGACCACGTTCAACCGCGATCTGGAGCTGGAGAGCATCGACCTGGTGACCCTGGCTGGACTGCTGGAGGAGCGGTACGGCGGGCGGGTCAACTTCGCCGAGTTCCTGGCCGGGATGGAGTTCGACGAGATCATCGAGCTCACCGTCGGACGGCTCGTCGAGTACGTCGTGACCAGCCTGAAGGCGGCGGAGGCGAGCTGACGCATGGCGATGGTCGACACCGGTGGACTCCGGTTGCACGTACAGCGGATCGGCCCCCGGGACGGCCGGGCGGCCACCGCCACCGCGGTACTGGTCCACGGTCTGCTCACCGACAGCCTGGCCAGCTACTACTTCACCGTGGCGCCCGCCTTCGCGGCGGCCGGCCTCGACGTCGTCATGTACGACCTGCGCGGCCACGGCCGCAGCGAACGCCCGCCCGACGGCTACACCCTGGACCACAACATCGACGACCTCGGGGCGCTCCTTGACCGACTGGCGGTGACCGGACCGGTGCACCTGGTCGGCAACTCCTACGGCGGCACGATCGCCTTCGGCTACGCGGCCCGCCGTCCCGAGCGGGTGGCCAGCGTGTCCCTGATCGAGTCCGAACCGGCCACCGCGGCCTGGGCGTCGAAGCTCGGCGGCATCCTCGACCGGGTGGTGACCCAGCTCGCGCACAACGAGCCCGACGCCCTCGCCTGGATCACGGCGAACCGGGGCCACAACACGGCGCGGCTGGCCCGGGGAGCGGCCCGGCTCGCCCGGGACACCAGCCTCGGCCGGGACATCCCGGCCAGCCGCGTCCTGACGGAGGATCAGATCGCCGCGGTCCGCCGTCCCGTGCTCGGGGTGTACGGCGGTGACTCCGACCTCGCCGAACTCGCTCCCTGGCTGCGATCGTTGCTGCCGGACTGCCGGACGGTGGTGATCCCGGGGCACGAGCACTCGGTGCTGGTGGAGGCGGCCGGGACCGTGGGCGGTCACGTCCTGGCGCTGATCCAGAGGACTTCGGCGGGCCGGCGGGTGGGGGTCGAGACGCGGTGAGCGGATTCCTCTTCGTGGTACCGCCGTTGGTCGGGCACATCAACCCGGCCGTCGGGGTCGCCGACCAGTTGCTCGCGCGCGGGCACCGGGTGGCGTGGGCGTGCGCCGACCCCGGTCTCGTGGGACGCCTCGCGGGTGAGCGGGCCCCGGTGTTCCCGTGCGCCGGGCCGGTACCGGGGGTGGGCGGGGCGCGACGGCCACCCGACCTGCGGGGTCCCGAGGCGCTGAAGTTCCTGTGGGAGTGCTACCTGCTGCCGCTGGCCGAGGCGATGGCGCCGGGGGTGCGGGCGGCGGTCGAGGCGTTCCGTCCGGACGTGGTCGTCGCCGACCAGCAGGCGTTCGCGGGCGCGCTGGTCGCCGAGCGGGCGGGGCTGCCGTGGGCCACCTCGGCGACCACCTCGGCCGAGTTGGCCGACCCGCTGGCCGGGCTGCCGAGGGTCAGGCAGTGGCTGGCGGAGCGCCTCGCGGAGCTGCGCGCGTCCGTCGGGGACCCGGCGGGCGACACCGATCCGCGGTTCTCACCGCATCTGGTGCTGGCGTTCAGCACGGTGGAGCTGGCCGGTCCGGGGGCCGCCGCGCGGGGCGGCCCGATCCGCTGGGTCGGCCCGTCGGTCACGGCCAGACCGGCCACGGCCGGCTTCCCCTGGGACTGGCTCGACCCCGGCCGGGCCGCGGTGCTGGTGACCCTGGGCACCGCGAACGCGGACGCCGGCGGGCACTTCCTCGCCGTCGCCCGGGAGTGCCTGCGCGCACGGGCCGACCGGGTACAGGCGGTCGTCGTCGACCCGGGAAACACCCTGGGCGCGGACCGCGCCCCGTCCCCGGACGGCGCCCGGCCTCCGTACGGCCGCGACAAGGACCTGCTGGTCCTGCCGTCCGTACCCCAGCTCGCCCTCCTCGAACGGGTCGACGCCGTGGTCTGCCACGCCGGTCACAACACCGTGTGCGAGGCGCTGTGGCACGGGGTTCCGCTCGTGGTGGCGCCCATCCGCGACGACCAGCCGGTGGTGGCCGGGCAGGTGGTGGACGCGGGGGCGGGCGTCCGGGTCAGGTTCGGCCGGCTGACCGCCGCCCGGTTGGGCGCCGCACTCGACGCCGTACTGCACGAACCCGGACACCGCGGCGCCGCCGAGCGGATCGGTACGGCGTTCCGCGCCGCCGGCGGCGCACCGGCGGCGGCGGACAGCCTCGAAGAACTCGCCAGGGAGTGCCGATGAGTGAGCGGACCGGGCAGCCGGCCGGGCAGAGCGCCGAGGAGCCGGCCGGGCGGGCGGCGGGCGGACAGCCGGCCGGGGAGCCGGGCCGTGCCGAGCGGGTGGCCGCGCTGCGCCCCGGCTACCTGGCCGATCTGGCCGAGGGCACGGACCGCTTCTTCGAGCCGCCGCGCACCACCTGCCCCTGGTGCGGCTCCGGCCGGCTGACCACCCGTCTGCGCACCACGGACCTGCTCCAGCACAAGCCGGGCCGGTTCGCCCTCGACCGGTGCGACGCCTGCGGGCACGTCTTCCAGAACCCCCGGCTGAGCGAGGCGGGGCTGGAGTTCTACTACCGCGACTTCTACGACGGGCTGGGCGAGAAGAGACTCGGCGACACCTTCGGCGGCCGCACCGGGATGTACCGCGACCGCGCCGAGTCGATGCTGCCGTACGACCCCGCCCCGAAGACCTGGCTCGACGTCGGCACCGGGCACGGCCACTTCTGCGCGACCGCCCGCGAGGTGCTGCCCGGCACGGCGTTCGACGGTCTCGACTTCACGGACGGCGTCGAACTCGCCGCCCGCGAGGGCCGCGTGGAGCACGGCTATCGCGGCGCCTTCCCCGAACTGGCACCGGAACTCGCCGCCCGCTACGACGTGGTGAGCATGTTCCACTACCTGGAGCACAGCACCGACCCCGACCGCGAACTGAGGGCCGCGCGGCAGACGGTACGGCCCGGCGGCCATCTGATCGTCGAGGTCCCGGACCCCGAGAGCCGCTACGCCCGGCTGCTGGGCCGCTGGTGGCTGCCCTGGCTCCAGCCGCAGCACCTGCACTTCGTGCCGGTCGCCAATCTGCGCCACCGGCTGGCGGAGCTGGGGTTCACGGTGGTGGCGGAGCAGCATGCCGAGCCGCACGATCCGGTGGACCTGCTCGCCGCCGTATGGCTGGCGCTGGACCACGCCGCTCCGCGCGAGGACGTGCCCTGGCTGCCGCGGCCGCCGAACGCGCCGCGCCGGGCCGTACGGACGGCCCTGCTCGTCGCGGGGATCCCGGCTCTCGTCCTGGGCACGCTGCTGGACCGGTTCGCGGTCCGCCCGCTCGCACACCGGCTCGGCGTGTCCAACGCCTACCGCCTGGTGGCCCGCCGGGAGTGACCCGCGTGCGGCTCCCGGGCCCCGAAGGCCGACGGCCGCCCCACGAACAGAGTGCGGCTCGGTAGGGACCGTCCGCGTGCAGAGGCGGTGGCGGACTCTGCGCGACCGCACCTGCACCGGTGGCCTCCTGTGCCCCCGCCCGACCGCACCTGCACAGGAGGCTCATGCGGACCGCTCCCCCGGCGGGGGCGGAGTGCGGCCGGTCAGGCGGCCGGCCGGGGCAGGGCGCTGCCCGCCCCGGCACGCACGGCCTCGACCGCTTCCCACTCCTCGGTGCCCAGGTTCGCGAGCGCGGCGGGAAAGACGCCGTCCTGCTCCTTGAGGATGTGGTCGCGCAGCACGGCCATCGCCTCCACGAGCCGCTCCGGCCAGCCCGGATCCGAGGGCGTCGCCCCGTCGGCGGCCTCGGCCAGCACCGCCTCGACGCGGCGGTGCTCGGCCTCCAGGGCGGCGATCTGGTCGGGGAAGTCCGCGGCCATCGCGGGGAACAGGCCGTGCTCCTCCACCTCGGTGTGCGGGCCGAGCACCCTCGCGATCTCCCGGGAGACCTCTGCCATCCGGGCCACGTCTCCGGCCTGGTGGGCGGGGTGGAGGTGGCTGATCAGGCGGACGACCTCGTCGTGCTCCCGGGTCAGCTCGTCGATCGACGCCAGTGACTGGCAGCCGCAGTACTCACACATCGGCTCTTCTCCTTCCTCGTCCTTCCCGGTGTCCCCGAACCACCCGAACCCGGCCGCCCGAGACCTGGCCCGGGACGAGGTGGGTGGCGCGTCATGGACGCGGCCCGCGTCGTGAGGAGGAGCAGTGCCGCCGCCGCTACGGCGAGCCGGGCCTCGGCGAGGTCGGAGTGTCGCCCGAGCGGGTTGTGCCGCCGGCGCCACAGCGGCACCCCGCTGGCCCGTCCTCGCATGGGCGTGTCCTTTCGTGTGCGACCGGCGCCGAGCTTTCACCCCACTGACGGTGACGGACCCGCGGCCGGTCGGGCAGAGCCCACCGGACCGTCGTGGTGGGGCCGTTCGGCCTCGGCGCGGGGCTGGTCAGGCCCCGGCGGGGCCGCTGGGGCCGGCGGGTTCCGGGGCGGGCAGCATGGTCAGCAGCATGATGGTGGGCTCGGTGGCGCGCACGGTGTGCGGCAGCCTGGCGGGCAGGTGGATCCAGCAGCCTGGGAGGGCTTCGGTCTTCTCGTCGCCGAGGACGAGGTCGAGGCGGCCCTGGACGACCTGGATGACCACGGGCAGGGCCGAGGTGTGCTCGGTCAGTTCCTGGCCTTCGGCGAAGGCGAAGCCGACCACGCGCAGGCGGTCGTCGCGGTAGAGGACGCGACTGAGGGTGCCGTCCTCGGACAGCGGCAGTTCGGCGGCGAGATCGGTGATGACGGTGGCGGACATGCGGACGTCTCCTCGGAGGGTGGGCGGGACGGGGGCGGCGAGGGTGCCCGGGCGGGCCGGCGGCCGGTGTCCGGGCATGCGGTCCGCGGCCGGCCCGTCGCCGGGGACGGGGTGTTCCGCGGGGCCTGGCGGTTCGTCGATGCCATGTCTCGTGCCTCGCTCTCCGCCCTCATCAGCGCTGCTCGGGCGAACCTAACGCGAAGTGTCGCGGCGGTGAGGGGGTCCAACGTCCCGTCCGCGGGGCCCAGTGGGCCGGTCCGGGCGGCCGGAAGAAGGACCAACGGTCCTGGTGACGGGGTCCGGTCGACCGGGTGGCCGACCGGGTCCGGAGCCGCACGCCGGGCACTGGTCGGACCGCGGGTGCCCATCTGTCCGTACGACCGCTTCCGTGCCTGCCGGGCGGCCGTTCCCCGGCCCCGGCCCGACAGGCGTGGCGTGCACGGCGCGTGTCGCCCGGTTCGGTCGTGCGTCCGGCCGCGCGGTGCGGCCTGCTGATGACACGACCATGAGTGTGCTCACCCTCGCCTGGACCCTCAGGGCGCCGCGGCCCTCGAAGGCGCGGAGGCGCACCACGCTCGTCTGGCCGGGGAACCGGCCGAGGTGCCCGCCAGGACAGTCCTGTGACAATGAGTCGCCACGCGGAAGCAGGGAGTTGTTCACCGCCTGGCCCGGGGCTTCGGAAAACAGGGCTCGTCCGGCACGTCCGAACCCGGGCTGCCGTATCCGATTCGGCTCGCCCCGGAATTCTGCACGGGAGCGGAAAAGCCGCCCCTCCTCTCACGTATGCCACACGGGGCTCCCTGCGTGTTTCATAGAGGTGTGGCACGCGGTGCGCGACCATAAGAATGCGGACACGGCACGTTCTCCGGCCGGTGGACGTCATGGCGTGCCGATCGTGCGAATCGCCGTTCTCGACACCGGAAAGCCGAGGGCGTCAGGAGCGGCCGCCGACAGAAGGAACACCGAGACAGAAAGAGGGACGGGCATGTCCGGCAGTGAAAGCGAGAATCCGGCAATCCCTTCACCGACGCCCACACCGACCCGGCGGCCCCGGACGAACCGGGACTGGTGGCCCGATCAGCTGGACCTTCAGGTTCTCCGGCAGCACTCGCCCCGGTCGAACCCGATGGGCGAGGACTTCGACTACGCGAAGGAGTTCGCGGCCCTCGACGTCGACGCGCTGAAGCGTGACGTCTTCGAGGTGATGACGGCATCCCAGGACTGGTGGCCCGCCGACTACGGTCACTACGGGCCGCTCTTCATCCGGATGAGCTGGCACGCCGCGGGAACGTACCGCATCGCGGACGGCCGCGGTGGCGGCGGCAGCGGCGCGCAGCGCTTCGCCCCCCTCAACAGCTGGCCGGACAACGCGAGCCTGGACAAGGCGCGCCGTCTGCTGTGGCCGGTCAAACAGAAGTACGGCCGGGCGGTCTCCTGGGCCGACCTTCTGGTCTTCGCCGGAAATTGCGCGATGGAATCCATGGGATTCAAGACGTTCGGGTTCGGTTTCGGACGAGAGGACATCTGGGAACCCGAGGAGATCTTCTGGGGGCCCGAGGACACATGGCTCGGAGACGAGCGCTACAGCGGCGACAGGGAACTCACCGGTCCTTTCGGCGCCGTGCAGATGGGACTCATCTACGTCAATCCGGAGGGGCCCAACGGAAATCCGGATCCGCTGGCCGCCGCCCAGGACATCCGGGAGACGTTCGGGCGCATGGCGATGAACGACGAGGAGACGGTCGCGCTCATCGTGGGCGGCCACACCTTCGGCAAATGCCACGGCGCGGTCGACGCCAGTCATGTCGGTCCGGAGCCCGAGGCGGCCCCGATCGAGCAGCAGGGCCTCGGCTGGCGGAACACATACGACAGCGGCGCGGGTCCCCATACGCTCACCAGCGGTCTGGAGGGTGCCTGGACCAACGATCCGACCAGGTGGGACAACGGCTACCTGGACAATCTCTACGGGTACGAGTGGGAGCTGACGAGCAGCCCGGCCGGCGCCCACCAGTGGACTCCCACGGATCCCGCGGCCAGGGACACCGTGCCCGACGCCCATGATCCGTCGAAGCGGCACGCCCCCATGATGCTGACGACGGACCTGGCGCTGAAGGTGGACCCGGTCTACGGCCCGATCACGAAGAGGTTCCACGAGAACCCGGACCTCGTCGCCGAGGCGTTCGCCAAGGCGTGGTACAAACTGCTGCACCGCGACATGGGACCCCTCTCGCGCTACCTCGGCCCGTGGATCCCCGAGCCGCAGCTGTGGCAGGACCCCGTTCCCGACGTCGACCACGAACTGGTCGGGGACGAGGACGTCGCCGCCCTCAAGGCCAGGATCCTCGCCTCGGGCCTTTCCTCCTCCCAGCTGGTCACCACCGCCTGGGCGTCCGCGGCGAGCTTCCGCGGCACCGACAAGCGCGGCGGGGCGAACGGAGCGCGCCTCCGGCTCGCGCCGCAGAAGGACTGGGAACTCAACGACGTCCCCGAGGTGACCGAGACGCTGCGCGCGCTCGAGGGGATCCAGCAGGACTTCAACCGGTCCCGGACGGACGGAACGCGGGTCTCCCTCGCCGACCTGATCGTCCTCGGCGGGTGCGCGGCCGTCGAGCAGGCCGCGCGGAACGCCGGGCACGACGTCACGGTTCCGTTCGCGCCGGGGCGTACGGACGCCTCGCAGGAGCAGACCGACGCGGCCTCGTTCGCCGTGCTGGAGCCCACGGCGGACGCCTTCCGCAACTACCTTCCGGCGGGCGAGAAGCTGTCGCCGGAGACCCTCATGCTGGACCGCGCCAACCTGCTGACGCTGACCGCTCCCGAGATGACGGTGCTGATCGGCGGCATGCGGGCCCTGGACGCCGGTTTCAAGGGGTCTCCCCACGGTGTCTTCACCCACCGGCCGGGAGCCCTGACCAACGACTTCTTCGTGAACCTGCTCGACATGGGCACGGAGTGGAAGGCGTCGGCCACGGACGAGAACGTGTTCGAAGGCCGGGACCGCGCCACCGGCGAGGCCAGGTGGACCGCCACCGCCGTCGACCTGATCTTCGGTGCGGACTCCCAGCTCCGGGCAGTCTCGGAGGTCTACGCGTCCCGGGACGCGGGAGAGAAGTTCGTACGCGACTTCGTGGCGGCGTGGGACAAGGTGATGAACCTCGACCGGTTCGACCTAGCCTGAGCCCGTCGGAGGCGTCGGCCCCCGCCGCTCACGCGGCGGGGGCCGGCGCCTCATGGTCTTCCGGGTCGCCTAGCCGACGCGGCGCGGAACGCGTCCGCGGAGCAGGACCTCGAAGCCCGCCCTCAGGTCCTGCTTCAGGTCGGCCAGGGCCTCGAAGCCGACGTGCACCCGGATCAGGGGTCCCCGGCCCGCCCAGGTCCCGGGCAGGCGCCGGGAGACGGGGTCGGCGGGGACGACCAGGCTCTCGTAGCCGCCGTAGCTGTGACCGAGCCCGAAGAGGCGCAGGGCGTCCAGCATCGCGTCGACGTCCGGTTTGCCGAGGACCGGATCGAGCTCCACCCCGAACAGGCCGGCCGCGCCGGTGAAGTCGCGGCGCCACAGATCGTGGCCGGGGTCCCCGGGCAGCCCGGGGTGCAGGACCGCCGCCACACCTTCCCGTCCCGCGATCCAGCGGGCCAGTTCCAGGCCTTGTTCCTGGTGGCGGGCCAGCCGCACGCCGAGGGTGCGCAGTCCGCGCAGGCCCAGATAGGCGTCGTCGGCGCTCGCGCACTGGCCGAGCCGCATCGCCGCGCCCCGGACGAGCGGGTAGCTCTCCTCGGTGCAGACGGCCGCCCCGAGGATGCTGTCCGCGTGCCCCGTCAGGTACTTGGTCGCGGAGTGCACCACCACGTCCACGCCCAGTGCCAGCGGGCGGTGGAACACGGGGGTGGCCCAGGTGTTGTCGGCGACGGTGGCCACCCCGTGGGCCCGGCAGACGGCGGCGAGCGCCGGGACGTCCTGCACCTCGAAGGTGGTGGAGCCCGGGGACTCCAGGTACAGCAGCCGCGTTCGCGGGCGGATCAGCCGGGCGATGGCAGCGCCGTCCGCGGTCGGAGCGTAGTACTCGGTCTCCACTCCCAGCGCGGCGAGCGAGTCGCAGAACTTCCGGGTCGGCAGATACACCGAGTCGCTGACGAGGATGTGATCGCCGGCCCGGACGTACGCGAGGATCGTCGTGGTGATCGCCGAGAGGCCGGAGCAGGTCACCACCGCGGCGTGGCCGCCCTCCAGTTCGGTCAGCGCCTCCTCGAAGGCGCGGCTGGTGGGCGTGCCGAAACGGCCGTAGACCGGGCCGCCCCGCTTGAGCGGATCGGCCTGGGAGGCGTCCATCTCGGCCACGTCCCGGTAGAGGACCGTGGAGGCGTGGTACACGGGCGGGTTGACGTAGCCGCCCTGCCGGTGCGGGTCCGAACCGGCGTGCACGTACCGTGTCTCCGGCGAGTCGAGGGGCTCCTTCACCGGCCCACCGCCACTTCGGGAACCGCGGGTTCGGGCACCGCGGGCTGCCGGTGGCGGCCCAGCGCCAGGGCGAGCAGCGCCGCGATCGCGCACTGGGCCGCCACCACCAGCCAGAACATGCCCGGTCGGCCGCCGGACCGGTAGTGGGCGAAGACGAATCCGCCGACGACACCGGCGAGGAGTCCGCCGACACCGCCCGTGAGCCGCTGCACACCGAAGGCGAACGCGGCGTTGCGCGGCAGGAGTCGGACGAGTTCCAGGTCGCAGCGGAGGAAGAGGAAGATCTCGCCCATGGTGAACAGCGCGGTGCCGGCCAGCAGGGCCGGGGTGCCGTCGAGGGACATGACCGCCGTGCCGGCCCCCATCACGGTGAACGAGCCGGTCATCAGCAGGCGGTGGTCGGCCCGCGCGATACGGTCGGCGAGCACCGGCTGGAGCACCACCACCATGGCGCAGTTGAGCAGCATCACCCAGCCCAGCGCCCGGATGTTCGACACCCCGGCCGCGTACAGACCCATGAAGCTCTGGAAGAAGAAGTACAGGTAGTAGGCGAGGGCGGTGAACAGGACCGGCCGCAGCGCTCCCCGCAGTGCCGTCCACTTCCCGGTGGGCTCCTCCTGTCCCGCCGTCTCCGGCGCCGCGGCCGGCCGGCGCCCGGTCTGCTTCAGGGTGACCTGGTGGGCCGCGGTGATCAGCGCGAAGAGTCCGGCGAGGCCGACGAGCAGCGCCATCGGTTCGGCGTCGACCAACAGCGCGGCCAGCAACGGACCGAGGCCCATACCGGCGTTGAGCGCGGCGCTGCTCACCCCGAGGAACAGCGGGCGCAGTTCGTCGGAGACGCTGGTGACGATGTACGCCTTGTTCGCCGGGAGGTACAGCGCCGGCCCGGCCGCCACGAGGACGACGGCCGGGTACGCCGCCCAGGACACCTCGACGGCCGCCCCGAGCGCCACCAGTCCGGCCGTGCGCAGGGTGAGCGCGAACACCATGGTCCGCTTGAGTCCGAGCCGGTCCACGACCGCGCCGCCCAGGATGCTGCCGCCGAACTGGATGAAGGTGGCCACCGCCACCAGCACCCCGGCCACCCGGACGTCCAGGTGGACGGTCTCGACCATGAGCACCCCGATGAACGGGGTGACCATGTAACTGCCCAGCGCGACGACGAACGACAGGACGATCAGGGCCTTGAGCGCGGACGGCAGACCGGTGAACGTCCGGTACTTCGCGGCGAGTCCGCCGTCGGCGCGCCCCCCGCTCACGACGAGTCGCCCTCGTCGGCGCCGGTGACCACCGGGCGCCCGGAGGGCAGGCCCCACTCGCTCCAGGAGCCGTCGTACACGGCGAGCCGGTCGTATCCGGCCAGGGTGGCGCCGAGCGCGAGGACGCAGGCGGTGACCCCGGAGCCGCAGCTGAAGTACAGCTGCTCCCGGTCCCCGGCCGCCTCCTTCAGTGCCGTACGCAGCTCGTCCGCCGGACGCATCCGCCCGCCGTCGTGCTGGAGTTCGCCGAAGGGCAGGCTGACGGAGCCCGGCATGTGGCCGCCGCGCAGGCCCGGGCGGGGCTCCGGGGCGGTGCCCGCGTAGCGCTCCCGGGTCCGTGCGTCGAGTACGGCGGCACGCGGTTCGGCGAGGGCGGCGGCGACGGTGTCGGCGTCCACGATCAGGCCGGACCGGGGCCGGGCGGTGAACGTGCCGCGCGGGCCGTCGTACGCGGCGGGCCCGTCGTCGACCGGGTGACCGGCCGCGGTCCAGGCGGGCAGTCCGCCGTCGAGGACGGCGGCCCGGTCGAAGCCCATGGCCCGCAGCATCCACCAGGCGCGGGCGCTGGAGTAGACGCCCTGGGCGTCGTAGACGACGAACGTGTCGGTGTCGTGCACGCCGAGTGCGCGCAGCGCCTCGGTGAACTCCCGGGTGCCGGGCATGGTGTGCGGCACCGCGGAGGTGTGGTCGGAGAGGTCCCCGTCGAGGTCGAAGGGGCGGGTTCCGGGGATGTGCGGGGCGCCGCCCCGGCGGGCGCCGACGGAGGCGTCGAAGAGGACCAGGCCCTCCTTCCCGAGCCGTCCGGCCACCCAGTCCGCTCCGACGAGCGGGCCGGGCAGGCCGACGGCGTCGGTTCCAGCGGGAGTCGTGGCGCTCATGCGATACCTCCGGAGGAATGGGCGGGCCGCCACCGGGAGTTGTCGGAGAACCAGCCCGCCACGCGTTCGAGATTGGCGGCCACATCCTCCTCGCTGTCCCCGTCGACCACATAACCGGCCAGGAACAGACCGGACTTCACCCCGCCGTGGAACTCCTGGCCGACCGCCCCGGTGAACATCTCCTCGCGGACGCACCCGGGCTGCTCGGCCGCCGTGGGCAGTTGCTCCAGCACTCCGTTCCGCGGCGGGATGCACAGGGCCCCGGCGGGCCGGTACCGGGAGGTGTCCACCGTCGACGGCAGACCGCACTCGGCGTACAGCCACTCCTTGTCCAGGTCGATCCCGAAGGCGTGCCGGACCATCGCGCTGATCATGCCCCCGCCGGTACGGCTGGCGATCTCGCAGAAGACCAGCCGGTCGTCCGGGGTGATCCAGAACTCGGCGTGGAAGGCGGTCTGCGGCGGCGTCGGCAGCTCGGCCAGCACCGCCCGCGCCGCCTTGACCAGCCGGTCGTACAGCGGGTCCTGCCGGGTGAGCGGCAGGTTGGCCACCCAGTCGTTGCTCCGGAACGACAGGCAGTCGTTGAGGTAGCGGAAGGGGTGGACGAAGACGACCTCCCCGCCGGCCACCAGCCCGTCCACGTGGTACATCTGCCCGGGTACGAACACCTCGATCTCGCTGGTCCCCTGCCACGGACTGGCCAGGTAGGCGTCCAGCTCCGCCTCGTCGCGGATGACCGCCGCGCCGAGCGAGCCCGACTCGGACACCGGTTTGATCACGACCGGGTAGCCGTGCTCGGCGACGAAGTCGAGGGCGGTGTAGGCCGATTCGAGCAGGCGGTAGGCCGGCACGTCGACGGGGCCGCCCGCGAGATGGTCCTTCATCACGACCTTGTCGCGGAAGGCCAGCGCGCTCGCGGTGTGCTGGCCCGGCAGTCCGAGCAGCTCCCGCAACCGCGCGGCGCGTACGACATCGGCCTCGGCCCGGGCGAAGACCGCCTCGACCGCGAACTCGCGGGCCAGCCGCAGCGCGGTCTTCTCGACCAGCTGGTTGGTGTCGTACCCGTCGAAGGCGTGCACGTGCTGGAGATGGGAGTAGCCCTCCGCGTACTCGGACGCGGTCACGACGACCGGGACGATCCCCGAGCCGGCCAGCCACCGGTCGTACGGGGTCTTGGCGTGGGGCGTCTTGGCGAAGACGAGGATGTGGCGCATCGCGGGGTCTTTCTCTCGGTTCAGGACGCGGAGTCGGTGAGGAGCGGCAGCCGGCGCCGCTCCGGGACCCGGGAGATCAGGCCGAGTTCCTCGGACAGCTCGGTGGCGAAGCAGCCGTCCTTGTACGTGCCGGACATCCGCTTGGCGGTGAACGCCTCGATCTCGTCGTGGTCGAACTCCACGTCGTACGTGGTACCGCCGGTGGCGACGGTGCGGGTCAGGATGCCGAGGTGCGGCTCGAAGGTGTTGACGCAGCCGACGATGTCGCCGATCTTCTCGCGGCGGCCCTCGGGGCTCTCGGAGAGGACTTCCTCCTGCGCGGGAATGGCGGCGAAGAGCTGTCGGCCGGCCCGGCACCAGCCGACGTGGCCGGGGAAGCCCATGGCCTTGATGCCGAACGTGCCGAAGTCCTCGCTGACGCCGAGCTGGAAGCCGAGCGGGACGGTCTCGTGGAGCCACTTGAAGTCGCGGTACGCCTGCTCGACCTCCTCTCGGCTCAGGCGCAGTTCGGGGTGGCGGTTGCCGTGGTCGGTGAAGTTGTTGAACCGGACGGTGGCCACGCCCAGCTTGTTGAAGTAGTGGGCGTAGCGCTCCAGTGAGGTACGGCCGTGGTTGTGACGGCCGACGGTGACGCCGATGTTGACGCGGAAGGCGTCCTCGGGGGCGACGCCCTCGTTGTACGCCTCGATGCGGCGCAGCACCTCCTCCGTGTCCGCGCCGGAGAAGACACCCTTGATCGGGTACGTCTTGTGATCGGTGACCTCGAGGTTCTCGTCGATCACGCCGTGGTAGGTGATGGAGATGGTGCCGTAGCCGTTCTCCACCGCCCGGTCGAGGAGCTCCCGCCAGTTGTCGGCGAGCAGGGGGCGGCCGCTGGTCCAGGCGTCGCCCTTCTCCATCGTCGCGGTCGGCGTGTGGTCCAGCTCCTGCCGGAACTCACGGTTGTTGGCCGGTCCGTAGAGGTTCATGAACTCGCCGTCGTAGGCGAAGCTGTCCACGTAGCGGGGGTAGACGTGGTACCCGTGCGACTGCAGGCCCTCCAGGATCCGGGGGCCCTCCTCCATGGCGAAGGACTTGTCGTAGACCTTCTCGTAGTTGACGAACCAGCAGTGCGCGCACTTCTGGCCGCAGGTGTTCCTGCCGACCTTGGTGTCGAGGTCGAGGTAGATGTGGATGTCGTCGGGCTCGATGTCCTTGAAGGGCGTGGAGAACGGTACATCGCCATGGAAATCGTAGGAAATCGGCGCATTCTGGACGGACATGTGACCCCCGGTGCGGTGGTGCCTTCAGGAACGAGGCAAGAAGGTGGGACGGAGCGGGAATTGACCAGAGGACACGGAGCCGCGGCGCGGCTCCGTGTCAGAGCTGCGGCTCGGGCGCGGTGGTGACCACCGGCCGGGCGGTGAGTTCCGCGACGGCCGCCGCGCAGGCTTCGGTGCCGGCCGCGGTCAGGACGGCCATGCCGAGCCGGTCGGCGGAGGAACGCAGCGGGCGGGCCGTGTCGCCGGGCCGGACGGAGAGGTCCCAGGCGTGGATCCGCCCGTGGGCGAGGGCCGGCGGCGGCGCGACGGCCGTCACGCGCCCGGGCGGGGCGGTGAGGAAGACGGTGGCGGCCGCGGCCGCGGTGGCGGGGCCCCGGTGGACCTCCGCGCCGATCGCCCAGCCGAGGGCGGCGCGCCGCCACTCGACTCCGGTGGTGAGCCGGACCAGGTCCGCGATGCCGTCGCCGCCGAGCCGGGTGTGGGTCTCGATCACGACGACCTTGTCGCCGTCGACCATGATCTCGGTGTGGCTGGGGCCGTCGGTGAGCCCGAGGACGTCGAGCAGTTCGCCGACCGCCCGGGCGACCAGCTCCTGGCGGTGCGGGTCCAGGGAGGGCGGCGGCATCATGTGGCTGACCTCGACGAAGCCGTCCGCGGTGCCCTTCTCGGCGATGCCGATGACGGTGTGCCGTCCGCCCTCCGAGAGGGCCTCGACACTGAACTCCCGCCCCTCGGCGAACTGTTCCAGCAAGGTGGCGGCCGTACGGCGGTCCGCCGGGAGCGCGTCGACGCCTTCCACCAGGGCGACGGAGGCGCTGCCGACCCCGTCGACCGGCTTGGCGACGACCCGCCCGTGGGCGGCGAACAGCCGGTCCACCGCCTCGGCGTCGTCACCCGCCGCGAAGGCCGGGTTCAGATGCGGTGCCCGGCGCTCCAGGATCCGCCGCATGGCGAGTTTGTCGCGGGTGGCGCGGACGACGGCCGGATCGACGCCGGTGACGCCGAGTCGGCGGGCGGCCAGTGCGGCCGGTTCCAGGCCGAACTCGGTGAGCGAGACGACGGCGGTGGGCCGCAGGGGGCGCAGCACCTCGTCGGTGAAGGCCAGGAAGGCGGGCAGGTCCCGGAAGTCGGCCGTCAGGACCCGGGTTCCCGGGTCGAGGGCGGGGGCGCCGGGCAGCTGGACGTGGATCAGCTCGCCGGGTAAGGACGCCGCCGCCCTCGCCACGGTCGGGTTGGCGCCGACGATTACGAGAGCGGGGACGTCGTCCCTGCTCCCCGTACAGTCCTCGTCCGCGTTCCCCGGACAGCCCTCGTCCGGCCCGCCCGCACGCACTGCGTCCACTTTCCCTCCCCCGTCCCGCGCCGACTGCTCGTTCGGCGACGCGGCGGGCAGAACAATCGCAAGCGTTCTCAAAGGATGTCAACAGGATCACACACAGTCATCATCGATCCTCGCCACCCCGTCTGACCTGGCGATCGCCCGCATTCACAGGGCCCGCTTGACGACTTGCGGGGCCGACGGGCGGACCACGTCCGTCCGCACGCGAACACCCCCGCCACACCATTCCGGCCAAGTTTCGGGCCGTCCGGCAACACTCCGTTCATAAAACAGCAGCACGACGTGCCGGTCGCCAGTGGTTTTTGGTCAACTATCGGGCGAGGGTGCCGCACGGCCGCGATTCGAGGAGCGGGCGGTAGGCGGCGACGACGCCGGCCACTGCCCACCCTCATGGGCGGGAAGTCCGGCTGTAGGGTCCAGCCCATGACCGGAAGACAAGACCGGGTCAAGGGCCCGTTACCCCGGGTGTACCACCTCTGGCTCGCGGGGGCGCTCGCCTCCGGCCTGGGTGACGCCGTTCTCTATTTCGCCCTCGGCTGGGCGGCGGCCACGCATGGCGGCGCCGTGGCGGGTCTCGTCCTCACCGCGGTCAACCTCCCCCGGGTCCTGCTCCTGATCGTCGGCGGCACCGTGGGCGACCGGTTCGGGGCCCGGCGGGTGATGATCGCGGGAGACGCGGTGATGCTGGCCGGCACGCTCCTGCTGGCTGTCGTCTCCCACCACGCCGGCCCGGCCGTCTGGCTGCTGCTGGTCACCGGCGCGCTGGTCGGCGTGATGGACGCCTTCTACCTTCCGGCCTCCGGCTCCATGCCCCTGCGGCTGGTGGGGAAGGAGGCGCTCCCCCGGGCCCTGGCCATGCGACAGGGCGGCACCCAGCTGGTGACCTTCGTCGCCGGCCCGCTGGGCGGTGCGCTGGTCGCCACGGTGGGGCTCACCGGGACGGCCCTGCTGGACGCGGCGACCTTCGCGGTCGTCCTGATCGTCCTGACCGTCGTCCGCCCGGTCTTCGACACACCGCCGGCCAAGGGCACCGGCTTCGTGCGCGACGCCCTGGACGGGGTCGGCACCGGCGTGAAGGATCCCGTGCTGCGGGCCGCGCTGCTCGTCACGGGCGGTGTCGCGGGCTTCCTCCTCCCGGTCGTCCCGCTGCTGCTCCCCCTGATGGCCCGCGAGGAGCACTGGAGCGCCGGATGGACGGGCCTGCTCTTCGGCGCGCAGAGTCTGGGGCTCCTGGGGGTCACCTTCACGGTGATGGTCCGTGGCGCCGGCAACCGCCCCGGTCCGACCGCCGGTGCGGGCGTGCTGGTCGCGGCCGTGGGGCTGGGCGTGCTCGGCTCGGCGCCGGCCGCCGCCGTTCCGTCGGCCGTCCTGATCGGCATGGGGTCGGGACTGTTCGCCTCGCACATCGGACCGCTCGTGCTGACGAGCGCGCCCCACTCGCACCTCTCCAGGACGCAGGCCCTGCTCACCCTGGTGCAGAGCGTGTCCCTGCTGGCGATGAACAACGTCCTCGGCAACGTGGCGCGGCTGGCCGGCCCGGCCACCGCGATCCTGGCCTGCGCGGCGGCGATGGCGGTGACCGGGACCGCCGCGCTCCGCTCCCGGGCGCTGCGGACCACGACCACCGCCCCGCCGGCCCTTCGGCCGTCCGAGGAGCAGAGCGCGACCGCCGCCGAACCGGTCTGACGGTCACCTCCCCGGGGGAGAGCCACGCCCGGAGAAGGTGGCGGCGGGCACAAGGTCGTCACCCGGCCCGGACGCCGAAGTGCGGGCGTTCCCCGTCCTCTTGGATGGACGGCGCCTCTTCTCCGAAACCCCCGATTCCCCTCTGTCCGGACCGGTACGGTCTGCATTCAGCTGATGGTACGAAAAGGGTGTGGAAGGGCGGACGCATGCTTCCCGAGGTCTTGGTGGGGTTAGCCGCTTCCGGCGGTACCGCGGTGGTGCAGGCCGCCGGGACGGATGCGTGGGACCAGCTGAGCAGGCGGGTGGCCCAGTGGTTCGGGCGAGGACACGCCGGGCTGGCGGAAGACGAGCTGGAGCGGCTGAACGGAACCGCGGGCGAACTGCGGGCGGCGGACGGGTCGGCACGGGTGAGGGCCGATCAGGAGTCCTTGTGGCGGGATCGTATCGCCGCCGTGCTCGAAGGGCTGGAGAGTGACGAACAGGAGCGGGCGGCGGCGGAGTTGTGGCGCCTGCTCGCCCCGTACGCGGTCCCCCGCGCACGGGCGGACGGTGCGGGGGTCGTCGTGGAACAGGACATCACCGTACGGGCCGACAACCAGTCGATCGCGGCGTACAACATGTTCGGAGGCGCGCACATCGGCCTCCCTACGACGCGGGATCCCTCCCATGGGTGACGGGACCGGCACTCGGCGGCCCTGACCCCACGCGGTCCGGGATCTTCGGGGACCGGCCGGGAGGCGTGAGCGCGCAGGCCGGTGCCGGGGGCATCGCGATCGGCACCTATCACGCCGTGCCTCACGGCGGTGTGCCGGCCTTCCCCCAGCGGCGGACGGAACGTCCGCACCAGATCGGGGCCATCCCCCGGGAGGCGGACTGCTACCAACGCCGAACCGCCGTCGCGGCGTTGAGCCAGGAGTCGGCCGCCGACCAGACCACGGGCACCCACGTGCTGACCGGGACGGCCGGGGTCGGCAAGACCCAGCTCGCCGCCCTGTACGTCCGCGACGCGTGGCGGTCCGGCCGACTGGACCTGCTGCTGTGGATCAACGCCAACACCCGGGCCGGTGTCGTCACCGTGTACGCACAGGCCGCCTCGGAGCTGCTCGGCGCGGATTCCGGCAGCCCGGAGCAGGCCGCCGTCACCTTCCTCGCCTGGCTGGAGCACAAGGCTCAGGCACGGCCCTGCCGTTGGCTCATCGTGCTGGACGACGTCTCCGACCCGGGCGACCTGCGGCACCTGTGGCCCCCGGACAGTCCGTACGGCCGCACGGTCGTCACCACTCGACGCCGGGACGCGGCGTTGAGCGGCGGCGGCCGACGCATGGTGACCGTCGGCCTGTTCGAACCGGAGGAGGCCGTCGCCTATCTGTCCAGCAGTCTGTCCGACCACGGCAGCGACGAGTCCAAGGACACCCTCGCGGACCTCGCGAAGGATCTCGGATACCTCCCCCTGGCGCTCTCCCAGGGCGTGGCCTTCATGCTGGACGCCGGTCTGGACGCGGCCGCCTATCGCGACCTCCTCGCCGACGGAGCCCGCAACCTCGCCGAACTCCTGCCCGAACAGCGGACCCTGCCCGACGACCAGGACGCCCCCATGGCCGCCGCCTGGGCCCTGTCGATCGACCACGCCAACGGTCTGCGCCCCGAGGGCCTGGCCCGGCCCATGCTCCAACTGGCCGCCATGCTCGACGCGAACGGCATCCCCACCGAGGTCCTCACCGGCGGCCCGGCCCTCGATCACCTGTCCACCTCGGTACGAGGGCGGCACCGGCGGGGACAGCAGCACGGGGAGTGCACCGCCGAGGAGGCCCTCGGAGCCCTGCGGGCGCTCCACCGTCTGAACCTGATCGACCACACGCCGGGTGCCTCCCCTCAAGGCGTGCGCGTCCACCAGCTCATCCAGCGCACGGTCCGTGACGCGCTGGCCCCGGCCGAGTACGAGCGGCTGGTGCGGGCCGCCGCCGACGCGTTGACCGCCGTATGGCCGGACATCGAGCGCGACACCGGCCTGGCCCAGACCCTGCGGGCCAACACCACCGCGCTGATGCTGCACGGGCAGGACGCCCTGTACCGGCCGCACCTGCATCCCGTGCTGCACCGCATCGGCCGGAGCCTCGGCAAGACGGGTCAGGTCAGTGCGGCCCGCGACTACTTCGACGACCTCGTCGGCAAGCTGCGCCGGTACTGCGGCCCGGACCACCTCGACACCCTGCTCGCGCGGGGCGGTCATGCCCGCTGGCGGGGCGAGGCGGGCGACGCCTCCGGCGCCGCGGACGAGACGGCCGGTCTGCTCCGGGACGTCCTGCGGGTCCTCGGCCGGGATCACTCCCACACCCTCACCACGCTCAGCAACCTCGCCCGGTGGCGGGGCGAGGCAGGTGATCCCGAAGGGGCCGCCTCGGCGACGGCCGACCTGCTCCGGGACCGGACGCGGATCCTGGGCCCGGACCATGAACTGACCCTCTCCACACGCAGCAACCTCCAGTACTGGCGCGGCCGGACGGGCGACCCGGCCGACGCCGCCGTGGCGACCGGCGAACTGCTGGAGGACATGCTGCGGATCCTGGGTCCGGACCACCCCCACACCCTCACCGCGCGCAGCCACCTCGCTCACGTACGCGGCCGTGCGGGCGACCACAAGGCCGCCGCGGCGGCGACCGCGGAACTCCTCGAGGACCAGGAGCGGATCCTCGGCCCCGACCACCCGGACACCCTCACCACCCGCCACGAACTCGCTCGCTGGCGCGGGGAGGCCGGGGACGCCCTGGGCGCCGCCGACTCCCTGGCCGCGCTGCTGAAGGACCGCTCCCGCGTCCTGGGCCCCGACCACCCGCGCACCCTCGCCACGCGCAGCAACCTCGCCTGCTGGCGGAGCGAGGCCGGAGACCGCGCGGGCGCGGTCTCCCTCACCGAGGAACTCCTGCGCGACATGCTGCGGGTCCTGGGCCCGGACCACCCCTACACCCGCATCGCCCGGGCCAACCTGGTCCGCTGGCTCGAACAGCCGGAGGACGACGGGACGCCCATCCCGTACTGATCCGGCCATCCCGTACTGACCCGACGTCCCCTCAGGACGGCCCGGGCACGCATCGCCAGGTGAGTGCTCCTCCCGGGAGAAGGCCCGCACCACGCCGCGTCGGGCGAGCGGCCACCGCCCCGCGCCCGGCCGTTCGGATCAGTCCGGGCGGGTGAAGCGGTCGAGCAGCGCGTCGAGGCCCGCCGCCAGACCCTCCGGTCCGCCCCGCTCGGCGAGCGAGGGCGCGATCTCCCGGAGCGTCGGCAGCTCCCGCGGCGACAGGTGGTGCAGCCCGAGCCGGAAAGCGGGGTCGGGCTCGTCCGGGTTGTCGACCATGGGCTGCAGTTCGACGGACACGTAGCCGAGCAGCCAGGCGGAGAAGGCGCGGAAGACGGCGGACGTGTGGGTCTCGTCGAATCCCGCCGACCGCAACAGGGCGAGCACCCGCTCGTGGTCCCGCAGCACGGCGCCCGGCCGTCGCGCCAGCGGGACCGCCAGCATGCGCGTGGCCAGCAGGGGCACCGCCCGGGGATGGGCGAGGCACACCTCGTACATCGCCCGGGCGATCCGGTGCAGTCGGGCGCGCCAGTCCGGCTCCCCGGCGGCGGGCTCGGGCTCGGGCGCGACCCCCAGCTTTTCCTCCAGTTCGAGGTACAGCGCCTCCACCAGCCCGTCGAGGAGGGCGTCCTTGCTGGCCGCGTACCGGTAGAGCGCCATCGCCTCCACACCGAGCTCGGACCCCAGCCGCCGCATGCTGAGCGCCGACAGGCCCTCCTGGTCGACCAGTTCCAGTGCGCTGGCGAGCACCCGCTCCCGGCTCAGACGGCCGTAGCGCCCGCGGTCGCTGGCGCGGCGCGCCGGCCGCTCCTCCTCGGTCATCGCCTCGTCCTCCACACCAGCGCCCTTCGCACGAGCGGCGAAACCGCCGGCGATCCGTCCTCGGGCCGCACCGCATATACGCACAGACGTGTACGTGTACGTGATAAACGTACCTCGCGGCGAGTCTTGCGGGCGTCACGGCACACGGGTGCCCGCGGCGGCCACGGGCGGGCACCCGAAGCGGTCCGCCGGCAGGGGGAGGAGCGCGGTCTGCCTTGACGGACCCGCCCCGACGGAGGGGACCGCGCCTCCTACTCGTACGGCTCTTCCCGCTACTCGTACGGCTCTTCCCGGATCACGGCGAAGAGCGCCCGGTCCGTGGGGAGTCCTTCGGCGTCGAAGGCGCGGTGCCGGCCGAGGTGTTCGACCCGTCCGCCGACGCAGCTCTTCAACAGGTACTCCGTGAGCCAGACATCGGGTGTCGGCACCATGCGCGGCAGTCCGAACGACTCGGGCATCTCGTCCTCGCCGCTGTCGAAGAACATCACCTTGCCGGTCCGGTCCCAGAGCCCTTGGAGCAGTTGGGTCGCGGTGTCGAGACCCAGCCCCCGCACCAGGTGGTGCCAGAGGGACAGCAGGAGGGTGCAGTCGGTCGCGGGCAGGAGGGTGAGCGTGTCGGGGCGGAACTCGAGGCTCATCACCGCCACGTTGTCCAGCCGGTTGCGCCGCACGGCCGTCGTCGCCGTCCGGACGCATTTCAGATCGGACTCCAGCGCGACGGAGGGTATCCCGCGCATGGCGAGCTTGATCGGGAAGTAGCCGACGTTCGCGCCCACGTCCAGCGCGCTCTTTACCTTGAGCCGCTCGACGACCGGCTCCATCGCCGTCCATCGCGACCCGGTGCCGAGGGACCGCTTCGCCTTCCGCACGGGGATGCCCGGGACCGGCTGGTAGATGCCGTCGGGCAGCGCGTCGAGCTTGAGGCGGACCAGATCGATCGCGTCGTCGAGCTTGCGGCGGGCGTTGCTCATCGACCGGAGCGAGGGGAATTGCTGGTGGAGGCGCACCCTGAGCGTGGAGGCCTGAGTTCCATCGGATTGGTTCACGGGTACCTCTATCGACTGGCGATATCAAGGTCGCTCGCATTACCATTTCAAGGCGACAATACCTTTTATTTCGACATTCCGCACTTTGGCGCCCGCAGGGAGAAATCGAAGGCCGCCGTCCGTCCCGGCGCGACCGCGGCGGCGGGCTCCGGGCGGGCCCGCGAGGGCCCGTCCGGTCCGCCGGATCCACCGGGAACCGCACGTCCGGGGGCCATGACCGAGATGCGGCCCGGTGAGCGGCAGAGCACCCTTGGACCAGGGAAGGTTCAAAACGCCTACCGTTCGCGACGCGTAAGGAAGTAGCGTCATGCGTTTTTCGGGCCCGCGAACCTCGTCGCCCCGGGATCGTCTCGACGTAACGAGTCCGGCCCCCCGGGACACCTGGCAGAGTCTGGTCGACAAGAGCGACGAGGCCCTGATCACCCAGACCCCGGGATGGCTGGACTGCATTTGCGCGACCGATTCCTATGACAACGCCAGCCGTTTTTACGAATTCGGCGATTCCGGCGGGATCGTCGTGCCGTTGGCCCGCCGGCGCGGTTGGCCCGCCCGCCTGATCGCCCAGGACGCCTGGCCTTCCGAGTGGGGCATCGGGGCTCCCGTCACCGCGGGGACCCCCGACCCGGAGCACGTGCGCGCCGTCTTCGAGGATCTGGCCCGGCTCCCCTCGAACCGCGTGTCCGTGCGGTTCGGGCCGAACGCGGACCCCGTGTGGCTGTCGGCGGTACCGTCCGGTTTCACCGCCTCGCGCCACACCACGTACGTCCTGGACCTCGACGGCGGCTTCGACGACGTGTGGGGACGGTTCAAGGGGTCGGTCAGGACCGCCGTGCGCAAGGGCGAGAAGGCGGGGGTCGACGTGGAGGTCGACCGCACCGGGCGTCTGGTGCCCGCCTTCTACGCGCTCTACCAGCACTCGGTCGCCCGGTGGGCACAACAGGCGAACGAGCCGCTGGCGCTCGCCCGCTGGCGCAGGAACCGGATCGACCCGCTGCGCAAGTTCCAGACCGTCGCCGAGACGCTCGCCGGGTCCTGCGCCGTGTGGCTGGCCTCGTACCAGGGCCAGCCCGTGGCGGCCATGATGGTGCTCCGCCACGGGCCTCACGCCAAGTACTGGCGGAGCGGCATGGTCAAGGAACTGGCCCATCCGATCCGCGCCAACACCCTGCTGCACAAGCTCGCCATCGAGGACGCCTGCGCGACCGGTTGCCGCTTCTACCACTTCGGCGACTCCGTCCCCGATTCCTCCGTCAGCGTCTTCAAGGAACGGCTCGGCGCCCACGGCTACCCGTCGTTCGGCTACCGCAGGGAAGTGCTTCCCCTGACGGCGGGCGATCAACTGCTGCGGAGCGCGGTGAAGCGCCTCATCGGCTTCAAGGACGAGTGACGCCCGGTCCCACCGAGATGCCCGGCACGGGTGCCCCGCCTAGCATCGGACGTGGGCACGTGGGTCCTCGGTCCGCGAGCGTCGTCCTCGCGGGACCCCCTCGCCCGGCGGGAGAAGCCCGTGAACGCACCTGCTGAGATCCTGATCGACACCCCGGTCGGTCTCGCGCGCGTCACCACGCCGGCCCCCCGTGACGTCTGGTGGGAGCTGGCGGGCAAGGACCCGGACACCAATCCCAGCCAGACTCCGCTCTGGCTGGACTGCCTGTGCGCCACGGGCCCGTACCGGGACGCGAGCCGCCTCTACGAGTTCGAGCGGGGCCGGCGGCTCGTGCTCCCCCTCGTCTGCAGAAGGCACCGCCCGCGGATCCTGGGCGCGGAGGAGTCCTGGCCGGCCCAGTGGGGCATCGGAGGGCCGGTGTGCCCGGAGAGCGTGAGTCCGGCGGAGGCACGCGCGGTCTTCGCCGATCTCGCGCGGCTGCGCGCGCTCCGGGTCGCCGTGCGGCTGCGGCCGGCGGACCAGGCCGGGTGGGCGGACGCGGCGACGGGCTTCCGCCTCGAACCCCACATGACCCAGATGGTGGACCTCGACGGCGGCTTCGGCGCCGTCTGGGAGCGGCGCTTCGGACGCCGCATGCGGCGGGAGGTCCGCCGGGCCGAGCGCTCGGACGTCGAGGTCGAGGTGGACCGTACCGGCCGGCTCGTCCCCGTCTTCTACCAGCTGTACCGGAAGTCGATCGTGCGCTGGGCCGAACAGCAGCACGAGCCGCTGGCGTTGGCCCGCTGGCGCCAGACACGGGAGTTCCCCGAGAAGCGGCTGGCGGAGGTGGCCGCCCGGCTCGGGGACGGGTGCGCGATCTGGATGGCCTGGCGCGCCGGTGAGCCCGCCGGGGCGTGCATCGTCCTGCGCCACGGCGGTCACGCCAAGATGTGGCGCAGCGCCATGGACCGGGAACTGGCCCATCCGGTCCGTGCCGTGCCCCTGCTGTACCGGCTGGCGATCGAGGACGCGTGCGAGGCGTCCTGCCGGACGTTCGACATGGGGGAGTCCGCCCCGCGGTCCTCCCTCGCCGAGTTCAAGGCGGGGTTCGGAGCCGAGAGCTTCCCCTCCCCGCGCTTCCTGCGGGAACGGCTTCCCGTCTCGGCGGCCGATCGCCGGCTGCGGACGGCCGTCAAACGCCTGATCCGCTTTCAGGACCCCTGATCCCTGAGGTCTCCTCGTTCCGGTGCTCACCCCACGTCGACGGGCTCCACGTCGTCGCTGTGGTGGAGGGACTTCAGGCCGTACGCGTCCAGGAGCATGCGCAGCAGCCCGAACTGGTTGTTCGGCTGGGTGTCGTCACCGCGCCGGACGTGCTCGCCCACCAGGACGGTGGGGATGTGGTTGGGTCCTTTCCCGTCGTCCTCGTCCCAGGTGACGACCAGCAGGCTGTTGTGGGTCATCGCCCAGTCCGCGTAGCGGCCGAGGTTGTCCCGCAGCCAGGTGTCCCCCCGCCTCACATCGCCGTCGTGCATGTCGTGTTCGAGGTCCGGGACGACGAACGCCACCGTCGGCAGCTCCGTGAAGTCGCGGGGGAAGTCGGTCCACGGGCGGTTGACGGACGCGGGAAGGTTGTCGAAGTTCACCCAGGGGTTGTGCCGGCGCACGTAGGCGCCGTCGGCGCAGCCGGTGAAACCGGTGCGCGGCAGGCTCTGCGCGTAGCCCACGAAGGTCAGACCGGCCTGGAGGAGCTGGGAGCCGAGGTTCCGCGACGTGAGCCTGTGCGGGCAGGAGTCGTCGTCGACCCCCAGGAAGGAGCCCGAGAAGAGCGCCAGGTAGTTGGGCTGGCTGGGATGGGTGAGGGCGTAGAACTGGGTGAGCGAGGCGCCCCGCCGGGCCAGTTGGTTGAGGTACGGGGCCTCCGCGCTGCCGATGACGGCGTCGTACGACTGGTCCTCCTCGATCACCACGACGATGTGGTCCGGACGGGGAAGCCCGGTTCGGGCCGGTGCGTCGTCGCAGCCCGCCGCCGTCAGGAGCACCGCCGTCACGGCCGCCCACGCGAGGAACCCTCGCGCCGGAGGGCGTCCCCTCCCCCGCCGTACGCCTCTCACCTGTCGCTCCACCGCTCTCCGTCCGGGCGCCGTTTCGTCACGCGCCGCGCGTGACCGTCGCGAGCCGCCGCTTGCGGCAATCGGAAATACCATCACAATCGGTATTGATACCTCTTACCGGTCGGCATCCAGCGCTGATGTGGACCGACGAGCGGGAGCGCCGACGGCCGTGTCGCCGACGGCCGTCCCGCCGGGGGACGGGGGAGACCGACAGGCCGGATCCGGAAGGTGTCACATGCGTCGAGTCAACGCCCCCGTCGGACGCGGCGGGAGGACGGCCGGTCACATCGGGGAGCCGGCGTTCCGCGTCGCGGGGACCCTCGTCGGGGCACCGGTTCTCCGGGAGCCCCCTTCATGGGCAAGCTCCAGACGCTGACGGGCGGGCGCGTGACGTCCTTCACCGGCGCCGCGGCCCGGCGGCCCGATGCCGCCGGGGGCGGGCACCCCTCCGACCGGACCACGGCACTCCAGTGGGCGGCACGCCTGGCCCTTCCCGCGGCCCTGGTCCTCTGGCTGCTGTCCCTGCGCCACGTGGATCTCGCCGGAATGCGCGACTACGGTCTGCTGCAGGTGCTGCCGGCGCTCTTCTGGGTCGCCCTCGGCCTGCTCACCCTCGGCTTCTGCCTGGCCCTGGCCGACCGGCGGACCGGCGGCGGATGGTTCGCGGGATACGTCCTGGGGCTGATCGCGGTCATCCACGCGACCCCCACCCTGCTCTACCCGACACTGCGCTACAGCTGGGCGTGGAAACACGTCGCGGTCGTCGACGCGGTGATCCGCCACCACGGCGAGGTGCCCCACGCGGACAAGCTCGCCATCTACAACCAGTGGCCCGGATTCTTCGACCTCAACGCGTTCTTCCTGCAGGCCACCGGCCTGCATTCGGCGCTCGGCTACGCGACGTGGACCCCGCCCGTCTTCAACGCCGTGCTGCTCGCCCCCCTGCTGCTGCTCCACCGGACGGTGACGCGTGACCGCCGGCTGATCTGGGGCGCGGCATGGGTCTACTACTCGTGCTCCTGGGTGGGTCAGGACTACTTCGCCCCCCAGGCCTTCGCGTTCCTGCTCTTCGTGACGGTGATCGCCCTGGTCATGGGGCAGTTGCCGGCCTCGGCGCTGTACCGGACGGGCGAGACGCGCACGAACCGGTGGCCCGTCGGCCGCTTCGTGGTGGTCATGGTGCTCGCGGCCGTCATCATCTCCTCGCACCCGCTGACACCGCTCATGCTGATCAGCGCACTGGTGGCGCTGTCGCTCCCGCGGCGCAACCGACGGGTCGTGCTGCCCGTCCTGGCCGGCACGGTGGTGCTGGCCGTGCTCTGGGACACCACCGTCGCCCGCCCCTACCTCTCGGAGAACCTGAACGACTTCGTGGGTTCGCTGCTGAAACCCGACACCAACGTCGTCTCCGGGCTGGCCGCCCTCGGCGTCGCGGCCCCGGGTCAGGTGGTGGTGTCCTGGGTCGACCGGGGCCTGTCCGCCGCGGTCTTCGTCCTGGCGGTCATCGCCTTCCTGGCCCGCCCCTGGGTCCGCCGCACCGGCCTGCCGCTGCTCGTCGCGGCTCCGCTGCCGCTGCTGGCGGCGAACGCCTACGGCGGAGAGATGATCTTCCGTGCCTATCTCTTCGCCCTGCCCGCGGCCTCGCTCCTGATCGCGGCCCTCCTCCTCGAGCGGGGCAGACGGCCGTACCTTCAGGTGCTGGCCGCCTGTCCGCTGCTGTTCGCCCTGCTCGGGGGACTCATGTTCGGCTACTACGGCAAGGAATCGGCGAACTACTTCACCAAGGAGGAGGTGGCGGCCGGACGCTTCGTCGCGGCCACCGCCCCTCCCGGGTCCACCGTCGTCTCCCTGACCTCGGCCGTGCCCGGCCTGTACCTGCGCTACGACGAGAACCCCCAGGTGCAGTTGGACGCGCAGGACATCGACGACCGGCGGCGCCTGGTGAACGATCCGGTGAAGGGCCTGGAGGGGTTCGTCCAGCGGGCCAGCCCGACGCAGCCCGCCTACATCATCCTGAGCCGGGCCCAGGCCGCCGACCTCTACCAGAGGGGGATCCTGCCCGGCGGCACCGTGCAGCGCATGGAGTCGGCCCTGTCGAGGGCCCCGGGCTACATCCCCGTCTACCGCAGCAAGGACGCGGTGGTCTACCGGTACCAGGGCGCGAAGAGCTGAGCGGGCCATGACCTCCCTGCGCTGGGGGCTCGCGCTGTCCGGCTGGGCGGCAGCGGCGGTGGTCGCCTTCCTGCCGGGCGCCCTGGTCCTGCGCGCCGTGGTGACGACGGCGTTCCTGCTCGTCTGTCCCGGCCTGGCGGCCTCCCGGTGGGCCCGGCCGGGCGCGGCGCGGATCAGGGACCGCACGGCGGCCCTGGAGAGGGGCGTCCTGACCGTGACGCTCAGCCTGTCGATGGCGGTGCTCGTCGCGGAACCCCTGTTCCTGACGGGCACGTTCACCGCCACCCGGGCGCTGCTCGCCCTCGCCGCCACCACATCCGTCCTGGCCCTGCTGCCCAAGCCCGGCGAACGGCGGGGCCGGGCGCCGCGGGCCGTCCCGGACCCGGACCCCCGAACGGCCGACACCGGCCGGCCCGAGCCGCCGGCGCCCGAGTAGGGCGCCTCGGCGGCCCCCTCCGCCCGGGGCGCCGCCCCCGCCCCCGCCTGCCGGGCGGGGGCGTTCCCGAGTCGCCCGAAGAGCCCCGCCTCTCCCTTGACACCCTCTTGACGTCGCTCCCAAATCGGGTAAAAGTGTAGATATACGTTGTAAACGTATGTCGTAGGCGCGTACTCGGAGATGCAGATCATGTACAACGACCCGATCATCGGCAGCGAGCAAGAGGCCGACACGCACGGCACCGTCAGCCTGGTCGTCCCAGCGCTCAACGAGGCGCGCAACATCGCGTGGGTCTTCGAGCAGATCCCACCGTGCGTGGACGAGGTCATCCTCGTGGACGGCGACTCCACCGACGCCACGGTCCCCATGGCGCAGCACTGCCTGCCGACCGTGCGCAACGTGCGGCAGAGCGGCCCCGGCAAGGGCAACGCGCTGCGCACCGGCTTCCTCGAGGCGAAGGGCGACTACGTGGTGATGATGGACGCCGACGGCAGCATGTCGCCGGCGGAGATCCCCCACTTCGTGCACTTCCTCGACCACGGCTACGACTTCGTCAAGGGATCGAGGTTCGTCGCGGGCGGCGGTTCGCTCGACATCACCCCCATCCGCAAGATGGGCAACCACGTGCTCCTGATGGCCGCCAACCGGCTGTACGGCGCCTGCCTGACCGATCTCTGCTACGGCTACTGCGCCTTCCGGCGCAGCTTCCTCGACCAACTCGACCTGCACGCCGTCGGTTTCGAGATCGAGGCCGAGATGATCGTGCACGCCCTGCGCTCCGGTCTGCGCATCGCCGAGGTCCCCAGCCTGGAACTGCCCCGGCGCAGCGGCTGCTCGAACCTCCACGCCATATCCGACGGGCGCCGGGTGCTGCGCACCCTGCTCTCGGAACGGCCGGGTGCCCGGGCCTCCGCCGCACGGCCGGCGACGAGCGCGTCATGAGCTCCGCCCCGGACCGCTCCTCCCTCGTCCGGCCCCCGGTGCCGGTGGTCGACATCGACCTGGCCCGGCCGGGCGAGTTCCGGCTGCCCGGCGGCCGGGGGTCCGCCCGGCCGGAGGGCCGGGCCCGTGCCCTCGTACGGCTGCACGGCCGTCCCCTGGGCATGGTCAGCGCCACGGACGCCTCCGGACCCGACGCCCTGTGGCGGGCCCTGGCCGACACCGCCTACGCGGAACTGGCCGGACAGCTCGCCCGGCACCTGGCCGGGAACCGGACCGGCCCCTCGGACGGCGGGGCCCGGCACCAGGAGTCCCGCCAGGAGCCCGTCATCAGCGTGGTCGTGGCCACGCGTGACCGGCCGGAGAAGCTTCGGCACTGCCTGCAGTCGCTGCTGCGCTCGAAGTACCCCGAGTTCGAGATCATCGTGGTCGACAACGCCCCCGCCGACGGTGCGACCGAGGCGCTGGTCCGCGGAGACTTCGCCGGACGGGTCCGCTACGTCCGCGAGCCCGTCGCCGGGCTGGCCCGCGCCCACAACGTGGGGCTCGCCCGGGCACGCGGATCCGTCGTCGCCTTCACGGACGACGACACGCTCGTCGACCCCGGATGGCTGTCGGCGCTGGCCGAGACCTTCGCGCGCGACGCGCGGATCGGCTGCGTCACCGGGCTGATCGTGCCCGCCGAACTGGAGACCCCGGCCCAGGGCGTCCTCGAACGGCAGGGCGGTTTCGCGAAAGGGTACGCTCCGCGCACCTGGTCACTGTCCGATCCTCCGACGGACCCGCTGTTCCCGTTCACCGCCGGCCGGTTCGGCTCCGGCGCGAACATGGCGTTCCGTACCGACGCGCTCCGCGCCCTGGGCGGCTTCGACACCGCGACCGGCGCCGGGACCCCCGGCAAGGGCGGTGACGACCTGCTCGCCTTCTTCGAGATCCTGACGGCCGGTCACACGCTCGTCTACCAGCCGGGCGCCATCGTCTGGCACTGCCACCGCCGCACGATGGACGCCGTCGCCGCGCAGGTGTTCGGCTACGGCGCTGGCCTCGGCGCCTATCTCACCGGCGCGCTGCTGAGGAACCCCCGTCGGATGCCCGCCCTGCTGCGGCGGGTGCCCCGCGGTATCCGCTACTCCATGACCAGGTCACGCACCCGCGGCGCCGATCCCGAGGCCGGCTGGTCCCGGCGCCTGGCCCTCCTGGAGGTGCGGGGGATGGTCTACGGCCCCTGCGGCTACCTCCGCGGACGTCTCACTGGCGTCGGCGCCGGGACCTGATGGTGGGGTGAGCGGCTTGGACACCACTCCGGTGACCGACTCGGCTGCGCGAGGCACCGGCATGCGACGCCCCCTGGTCATGCTGCGCGCCGGCCTCGCCGCCGCGCTCCCGGGCGAGCCCGTGCTCCGCACGGGACACGTCCTCGCGGTCAGTTCCCTCGTCAACGCCGGCCTCGGCTTCTTCTTCTGGACCTTCGCGACGCACTGGTACGACGAGCGGACCGTGGGCCTGAGCTACTCGGCACTCATGGCGTCCCTCCTGCTCACCGGCGTCGGGCAGCTCAACCTGAACGACTTCCTGGTGCGGTTCGTGCCGACCGCCGGCCGCCGCAGCCGCCGTCTGGTCCTCGCCTGTTACGCGGCGAGCACGGCCTTCAGCGTGGTGGTGGCCCTGGCGTTCCTCGCGTTGGTGCCGGTGGTCTCGCCAGGGCTCGACTTCCTGCTGACACCGGTCACCGCGACCTGCTTCGTGGTGGCGACCGCCGGTTACGCCGTCTTCATCCTGCAGGACGGCGCGCTCACCGCGGTCCGCATGCCGGGCTGGGTCGTGGGCGAGAACCTGATCTTCGCCGTCGTGAAGATACTGCTGCTCGCCCTCGGCGCCGCCCTGGGGCTCTTCTCCGGGATCCTCCTGTCGTGGGCGGGAGCTCTCGTGGTCTCGCTGATCGTGGCCAACTCCGTCCTGATGGGCAGGGGCATCCCCCGGCACGAGCGGGAGACGAGGGCCGCGCCGCCACCGCCCCGCATGCTCGGGTACGCCGCGGCCGACTATCTCGGCTCCCTGTTCCGCGTCGCCGCGTACACCGTGGTCCCGCTGATCGTGCTGAACACCATCGGCGCCGAACAGAGCGCCTACTTCTCGGTGGCCTGGGGCGTCGCCTACGTGCCCTACCTGATCGCCCGCAACATGGGGACCTCGCTGCTCGCCGAGTCCGTGCGCGGACCCGGACGACTCGTGCAGCATTCCCTGCGCGTCCTGCGCCACTCGGGTCTGCTGCTGGGCGGCGTCACCGTCGTCATCGTCGTCGCGGCCCCGCAGATCCTCTCGCTCTTCGGCGCCTCGTACGCGGCCGAAGGAAGCACACTGCTGCGCCTGCTGGCCCTGTCCGCGCTGCCGAACCTGCTGCTGAGCGTGGCCATCGACGTGGCCAGGGCGCGACGGCGCCTGCGCTGGGCCGTGGGGCTGCAGGCGGCGATGTGCGTCCTGGTGCTCGGCCTCACCCGTCTGCTGCTTCCGGAGTTCGGCGTCGTAGGCGCGGGGGTCGCCTGGCTGGTCACCCAGTGCGTGATCGCCGTCTTCCTGGCCGTGTCCTGGTCCCGCTGGCTCGTCCCCGTCACCGAAGGGTCACCATGAACAGCGCACTCCCCGCCGGACGCACCGTCCCCACCCTGTCGGTCGTCATCTGTGCCTACACACTCGACCGCTGGGACGACACGCGGGCCGCGATCGGGTCGGTGCTGGCCCAGGATCCGCCCGCCGACGAGGTCGTGCTGGTGGTCGACCACAACCAGGCCCTCCTGGAGCGCGCCGAGCGGGAACTGTCCGGCGTCCGCGTGGTGCCCAACCGGCAGCGGCGCGGCCTGTCCGGGGGCCGCAACACCGGAGTGGCGGTCTCCCGCACCGACGTGGTGGCCTTCCTCGACGACGACGCCACCGCGGAACCGGGCTGGACGGCCCGTCTGCTGGCTCCCTACGGCGACCCCCGCGTGGCGGGCGTCGGCGGGTTCGTCCGGCCCCGCTGGTCGACCGGACGGCCGGTGTGGTTCCCCGCGGAGTTCGACTGGGTGGTGGGCTGCTCCTACCGTGGACTGCCCGAACGGGCCGCCCCCGTGCGGAACTTCATCGGCGCCAACATGTCGTTCCGCAGGACGGAACTGCTCGCCGCTGGCGGCTTCCTGGACGCGCTCGGTCGGGTGGGCACCCGGCCCGCGGGCTGCGAAGAGACGGAGATGTGCATTCGGATCGCGGCCCGCCACCCGGAGTCCGTGCTGCTGTACGACCCCGCCGTACAGGTACGGCACCGGGTTCCCGAGGCCCGTACCCACTGGTCCTACTTCCGCTCCCGCTGCTACGGCGAGGGCCTGTCCAAGGCACTGGTGGCACAGCACCGCGGCAGGGGAGCCGCGCTGGCCAGCGAGCGCGCCTATCTGCGCTCGGTCATCCCCCGAGCGGTCGCCCGGAACCTGCGCCGCACGGGTCGTCCCGGCGCGCTGCGCACCGTCGGCGCGCTGTCCGCGGGGGTGTGCGTCACCGTCACCGGATATCTCGTCGGACGTGTCCGGCAGTGGGGGTCCCGGGGCTTCTCCCGCCGTCCGCAAGGAGCGGCGCAACTGCCGGCGGAGGGCCGCTCATGAGCGTCGTACCCGTACCGCTGTCCGTCGACGCCGGGCCGTCCCTGAGCGTCGTCCCCGTCTTCCTCTATCACTCGGTGTCGAACGACGCACCGTCGTGGCTCGCGCCGTTCACGGTGAGCCCACGCACATTCGTCGAGCATCTGAACATGATCGCCGACAGTGGGCTCCAGGTGATCCCGCTGCGACAGCTGGTCGCGGCACTGCACGGCGGCCCTCCCGTGCCGCTCCGGTCGGCGGTGCTGACCTTCGACGACGGATACGCGGACTTCGCCTCCACCGTGGCTCCGCTGCTCGCCGCACGAGGACTTCCCGCCACCCTGTACGTGACCACGGGCGGCCTGAGGGCTTCGGGGAGCGGACCGTTCCCGTCCGTGGAGACGCTCAGCTGGGCCCAGGTCAGGGAACTGGACGCGGCAGGGATCGAGATCGGCGGACACACCATGACCCATCCGCAACTGGACACGCTGCCTCGCACGTCGGTGCGGGAGGAGGTGACCGGCTGCAAGCGGCAGATCGAGGACGCGCTCGGGCACCCCGTCGACGCGTTCGCGTACCCGCACGGCTATTCCAGTCGCACCGTCCGCGCCGTGGTGCGGGAGGCCGGATGGACCTCGGCCGCCGCCGTCCGGGCGGCCTCGTCCTTCAGCTCGGAGGCGGACGACCCGCTGCGGTTCGGCAGGCTCATGGTCCGGGCCGATACCGGCCGGGACCGCTTCGTGCTCTGGGCCAGCGGTGAGGGCGCGCCCGTCGCACCGTTCTCCGAGAGCCTGAGTACCAGGGGTTGGCGGGCCTATCGACGGGTGAGAGCGATGACCGGACGGCCGTACCGGGCGATTTCGGCTTGAACCGCGGGTGGGCGGGACGGGCGGACCGCTGACGACGCGTCAACGCTGCCAGACCCGGACCCAGTCCACGAGCATCCGCGCCGAGTCGGTGCCGGGAGGCGGGGCGTAAGGGAGGCCGACGGCCAGATTGATGAGCACCTCCATGGGTACGTGGGGAATCCGCTCCGGGGCGGTCACCCGGAATCGTTCCACCCCGTCCACGTACCAGACCAGTCTGTCCTTCTCCCAGAGCACCGCGAAGACGTGGAAGTCATCGGGGAAACCGGCCGCTGTGAAGGTTCCCTTCTGTTTCCGCTTGTCCCCCTCGGCATCCCGCCAGTGCACGAACATCGACAACTCGCGGGTGGTGCCGAGAAACTCCATGATGTCGATCTCGGGCGGGGTGTAGCGGCTCGCGGGCATCATCCAGAACGCGGGTGCCATCCCGCCCTGGACCGGGATGCGGATGGCCGCCTCGAAGTAGCCGTAGGTGAAGGTCTTCCGCGGCCGGGCGTACCAGTTGTCCCGGCCGGTGGAGATCATGCCGGACACCCAGGGGTAGAGCTTCCCGTCGCTGCCGCGGACGGCGCGGCGCTGGGCTGTGAGGGTCAGCTCTCCCCCGCTCACGGTGACCTGGCCGGGCTGGTACCACTCCAGTTCGTTGTTGCTGCTGATGGTGCAGCCGCGCTCGTTCCAGTCGTAGCACGTGGTCCAGCGGCCCTTGTCGAGACGTGAGCCGTCGAAGTCGTCGTGGAGGACCGGTCGCCAGGCACCGGGCGTCGGGGGCCCGGACACCGCCGCGGTACCGGGCGTGGAACCGCAGGCGCCGCACGCCGCCAGCAACAGCATGAGCACGACGAGCAACGCGCCCCGTGACGTCATGGGCGGGTGCGTGTCCCGGCCGCGACGGAACGAACCAGCCGACGCGCGGCGAATCCGGTGCCGGCGACGAACCGCAGCACGGGACCGAAGGTGGGAGCGGCGGCCAGTCCGGTGAAGTACAGCCCGGGCACGGAGGACTCGAACCCGGCCGACAGCCGCGGCACTCCCTGGAACGTCCTTATTTCCCGGCGGAGTTCGGGTGCCAGCAGTCCGAGCCGGCCGACGTCCACCCGGTACCCCGTGGCCAGCAGGAGATGGTCGGCCCGCAGCACCCGTGCGTGCCCGTCGGCGTCCACGAGGTCGAGCTGCACCGTCCCGTCCTCGGCCCCCGCGGATCGGATCGTACGGCCGCGCAGCACCGGGATGTCGTCCATGCGGGGCCGCAGCCACCAGCCGCCGGACGGTCCGAGCACGTTGTGCAGCAGCCGCATCCGCGTGCCCTGCGGAAGATGGCGGATGACACCGCCGCCGTAGCAGCACGCCACGTGCGACCAACCCGGTCCGAGCGCCGAGCCCGGCTGGAGGATTCGTACCGGACGCGGCCGGTCGGACGGCCGGTCGGTGTCGGGCGGACTGCCGAACGCCACGGACGCCGCGCGGGCGATCACGGTGGGAAGGGCCCCGGCCTCGTGCAGCAGGGCGGCGCTCTCCAGGGCCGACTGCCCGGCGCCGAGGACGGCGACCCGCTGCCCCGAGAACCGGCTCAGATCACGGTGCCGGCTGGTGTGGGAGACCAGTTCCCCGGGAAGGGCGCCGGTCAGTTCCGGGGGCTCGTAGGCGAACGGGACCTGTCCGGTGGCCATCACCACCTTCCCGGCGAGGAACTCCTCGCCGGATTCCAGGGTGACGGCGAACAGCCCGTCCACGTGCTCGACGGCACGGACCTTCTCGCGCTCCAGTTCCGGCAAGCGGCGCTCCTGGAACCACCGCCCGTAGGCGATCATCTCCTCGACGGGGATGGGGTACCGGTCGCCGACGGGTCCGCGTCCCCGCGCGGCGCGGAAATCCTCCAGCCGGTATCCGGACTCGGGCGTGGAGATGGAGGAGGCCGCGGGGACGGACTTCAGATACATGCCCGCGGGCATGTTGGCGTACCAGCACTCCATGGGCTCGCCGAACACCCGCCGCGGCGTTCCCGCCGCGCTCAGCCAGGCGGCCGTGGCCAGCCCGTAGGGGCCCGCCCCGATGACGACGGCGGGCAGCCGCCCCGGGGAGTGGACGCCCCCCTTCCTGGCAGCTCTGTGCCGGACGCTGAAGCCGGTGTTCATGGGCATGGTCGTTCCTTTTGTTCTCGCGCGGCGCCGAGCCCCTCACGGCCGCGTACCGGCCCAACGGGCGCATTCGCCGAGCACGGGTGCGACGGTGTGGGTGAGCCACCCATAGCTGTGGCCGAACCTCGGAGATTTGCGGACGTTGTTCGCCACGTGCCACAGCCAGCTCAGCAGGGGGATCGCCACCGGGTCGGCGACCCCGTGGTCCGGGTCCAGCCCGGCCAGCGCGAGCAGGGGGCGATCGGCGTCCGGTACCCGGCCGGCACGCAGCGTCTCGGCGACCAGGCCGCCCAGCGGACGGCCGGTGAGGGTGCTGCGCAGGGCCAGTACGAAGGAGTAGGCGTCGATCTCGCACGGCCCGTCGGCGCGGCCGCTGCTCCAGTCGAAGACACCGGTGACCCGGATGGGGGTGCCGTCGAGCAGGACGTTGCCGGGGTGGTAGTCGCCGTGGGTCCAGCCCTCGGTCAGCACGGCACCGGCCATGGCCGCGTCCAGCCGGTGGCGCAGGGCCTCGAACTCGGCCGCTCGTCGGCCGGACCGGTAGCGGGGCATTCCGGCGGAGAGGGCGCTCAGCTGCGACTCGCACCAGGCGGGTGCCCGATCGGTCGCCTTGCGGGGGCGTCCGGTGGCGGCCCGCAGGTCCGCCAGCAGTCGCATGGCGGGGGCCACTGCGGCGTACGGGTCCCCGGAGGTGTCCGGGATCAGCCGCTCCGCCGGGACGCCCGGGAGCGCGGTCTGGGCGAGGGTCCCCGCGGGCCCGGGCGAGCCGACGACCCGGGGCAGGAGGGCGCGCCAGGGGGTGAGCCGGCCGTCGGCGCCGAGTTCCTGGAGGACTTCCCGCTCCCGCGCCGTGACGGCCGCTCCGGCCTCGTCCCTGGGGTGTTTGAGCACCAGGTTCTCCGCGCCGTGCCGCAGCTCGAACACCAGCAGGCCCGCCTTGGGCAGGGTGGGGCGCCGGACCACGGTGATGTCCCTGGGACCGGCGCCGCGTACGAGCCAGTGGGCCCGGAGGCGGTCGTCGAGACCGGCCAGCGCGCGCGGGAAGTAGAGGGGCAGCAAACCGGAGAGCGAGGACATCTTGGAGGGTGTCTTCATACCAGACCTTGCCGGGCTGCCAGCGGCACGACCCGTGCTTGCCGGGGACGATGAATGCGGACGATGTGTCACCATTGAGTTGATTCACGAGCTTCGTCCATGTTAGTGCCTTTCGGGAGAAGCTTCCCGGAGAGGGGCGGGTGGTCCTCTTGCTGGACACCTCGGTGCCCGTGCTCCTCGCCAGGATCGGCAACTATCCGCTGCACCACGGCAGTCTGGGCGTGGTGCGCACGGTCGGGCGGCTGGGCGTCCCGGTCCATGCCGTCGTCGAGGACCGGTTCACCCCGGTCGCGCTCTCACGCCACCTGACGAGCAGGATCGTGTGGCCGACGACCGGCCGCGAGGAGCCGGAGCGGCTCGCGGACGGTCTGCTGTCCATCGGCCGGGCGATCGGCACCCGGTGCGTGGCGGTGCCGACCGACGACGAGGCGGCGATCCTGCTCGCGGAGTACGCCCACCGGCTGAGGGAGTGTTTCCTGATCCCGTCGGTACCGGCCCACCTGCCGCGCCTGCTGGCCTGCAAGGCGGGCCTGCACCGGCTCTGCGCCGAGGCCGACGTGCCCTCGCCCCGGTCACGGGCACCGGAGAGCCACGACGAACTGGTCGACGCGGGCCGCGAGCTCGGTTATCCGCTGGTGCTCAAGAACCTGGCGCCGTTCAGCAGGCTCCGCACCCCGGCCGTCAGCGGCACCACCACCATGGTGCCCACCGAACGGGCGATGCTCGACCGCTTCCCGAAGGCCGCGCCACCACCCGTCCTCGTGCAGGAGTACATCCCCCGGCAGCAGGCGGAGGACTGGATCACCCACATCTACTGCGGCGCGGGCGGTGTTCCGCGCGCCCTGTTCACCGGCCTGAAACTGCGCTCCTGGCCCCCGTACGCGGGCATGACCGCCCGGGCCGTGGCATTGCGCAACTCCGAACTGGCCGGTCTGGCGGAGCGGCTGTGCCGCCGCGTTGGCTACAGCGGACTGGCGGATCTCGACTGGCGTTACGACCGCCGGGACGGGCAGTACAAGCTCGTCGACTTCAATCCGCGCACCGGTGCCCAGTTCCGCCTCTTCGAGAACGTCCACGGAGTCGACGTCGTCCGTGCCATGCATCTCGACCTGACCGGCCGGGACGTGCCGGACGGCGCCCAGGCCGAGGGGCGGGTCTTCGTCGCCGGCCAGCTGGATCTCGCGTCGGTCGCGGCATGGCTGCGTCATGAGCGTCAGCTGCCGCCCGACCTCCTGAGCGAGCGGCCCACCGAGCGGGCCTGGCTCTGCCGGGACGATCTCCTGCCGGCCGCGGCCGAGACGATCCGGTTCACGGCGCTGGTGATGTGGCGCCTGCTACGACTGGAGCGTTCCGGCCCGGCCGGACGCCGCTGACCGGAGGGTTCACCGGCGCCCCGTCGGCCGATGGCCGATGGGGCACTTCCGTCCGCCACAGGCCGGGCCGCGAGACCGCCGAGGTCACGGCCCTCTCCACGACACACGTTGACCTCGGCCCGCCCTGGGGCGAATATGTACATATACGCCGTAAGCATACGGACCGTCTCGGAGAGGGACATGCGCTTCACAGTCATCGGCACCGGGCACGTCGGAGCAGTCCACGCCGCCCGCATGACGGAGACCGGCCATGAGGTCCTCGGCGTCGACGTCGACGAGGAGCGGGTCGCGGCGCTCACCGCCGGGCATCCCCCGTTCTACGAGCCCGGCCTGTCCGGGATGCTCCAGCGGACGGTGGCCGCGGGCCTGCTGCGCTTCACCACGTCGCTGGACGAGGCAGCCCTGTTCGCCGACACGCACTTCGTCTGCGTCGGCACCCCGCAGCGGCCCGACTCGGGCGCCGCCGACCTGCGCCACGTCGAGGCCGTGGTGGACTCACTGGCGGCGGGGCTGCGCGCCGCGGACCACGACGGGGCCCTCGTCGTCGGCAAGTCCACCGTGCCGGCCGGTACGGCGGACCGGCTCGCCGCACGGCTGCGCGGGACCGGCGCCGAGATCGCCTGGAACCCGGAGTTCCCGCGCGAGGGGTCCGCGGTCCAGGACACCCTGCGGCCGGAACGCATCGTGGCGGGCGTCCGCTCGGCGCGGGCCGAGGCACGGCTGCGCGCGGCCCGCGCGCCCCTCGTGGCGGACGGCGCGCCGTTCATCGCCACCGACACCGTCACCGCCGAACTCGTCCAGGTGGCCTCGAACTCCTTCCTCGCCACCAAGATCTCCTTCATCAACGCCATGGCCGAGATCTGTGACGCCCTGGGCGCCGACGTGCTCACCCTCGCCGAGGCGATGGGCACCGACTCCCGTATCGGCCCCGCCTTCCTGGCTCCCGGCCTCGGCTTCGGCGGCAGTTGTCTGCCCAAGGACATACGGGCCTTCACCGCACGGGCGGAGGAGATCGGCCGGGGCGAGTCGGTGGCGTTCCTGCGCCAGGTCGACGAGATCGACGCACGGCAGCGCCTGCGTACGGTCGGTCTCGCCGAGCGGTCCGTCGGCGGGAGCCTCGAGAACCGTGACGTGGCGGTCCTGGGGGCTGCCTTCAAGCCCGGCAGCGACGACGTGCGGGACTCTCCGGCACTCGCGGTCGCGGAGGCGGTGCGCCGGCGCGGAGCCCGGGTCCGGGTGCACGACCCGGAGGCGGTCGACAACGCCCGGGCCGCGTACCCCGACCTGCAGTACGCCCTGGACGTGACCAAGGCGTGCGAACAGGCCGATGTCGTCCTGCACCTCACCGAGTGGCCCCAGTACCAGGAGCTCGACCCCGCCGCCCTCGCCACCGTGGTGCGCAGCCCGGCCATGGTCGACGCCCGCAACACCCTCGACGCCCGGGCCTGGCGATCGGCGGGCTGGCGGCTGAGCGCCCCGGGCCGTCCGCGGCTCGGCCGAGCGGAAGGAAGATCTCATGCGTGTGATGGTGTCCGGCGGCAGCGGCTTCCTGGGGTCCCATCTGTGCGAGGAACTGCTCCGCAGGGGCGACAGCGTCTACTGCCTGGACAACTTCTCCTCGGGCCCGAAGGCCAACATCGCCCGTCTCCTGCGCCGGCCCGGCTTCCACTGCGTTCCGTGCGACATCACGGAGCGGTTCCGCTTCCCCGGGGAGGTCGACGCCGTCGCGCACCTCGCGTCCCCCGCGTCCCCGTCCGACTACCACCGCCATCCGCTCGAGACCCTGGCGGTCGGCAGCCGGGGAACGGAGAACATGCTGCGGCTGGCCGAGAGCCGGGGAGCGCGCTTCGTCCTGGCCTCCAGCAGCGAGGTCTACGGGGACCCCGCGGTGCACCCGCAGGGCGAGGACCACTGGGGGCACGTCAATCCCATAGGCCCCCACGGCTTCTACGACGAGGCCAAGCGTTTCGCGGAGGCGCTCTCCAAGGCGTACCGGCGCAGTCATGGGGTCGACACCGGGATCGTCCGGATCTTCAACACGTACGGTCCCCGCATGCGTCCGCACGACGGCCGGGTGGTCTCCAGCTTCATCAGGCAGGCGCTCCAGGGGGAGCCCTTGACGGTATTCGGCGACGGCAGCCAGACACGGAGCTTCTGCTACGTCGACGACCTGGTCCGCGGCCTGATCGCCATGCTCGACTCCGCCGAGCCGGGTCCGGTCGACCTGGGCAATCCGGAGGAGCGCACGGTTCGGGAAGTGGCGGAACTGGTGACGGGGATCACCGGATCGAGCGGGGAGTTGCGCTTTCTTCCGCTGCCCGTCGACGACCCCGTCCGCCGACGCCCCGTCATCACCCGGGCCCGCGAGGTGCTCGGCTGGCAGCCGCGGGTGCCCCTGGAGGAGGGGCTCCGGCACACGGTCGACTGGTTCGCGGCGGAGGCACGGTCACGCGTGCGAGCACCGGAGCGGGCCGTCGCGGCCGGGCCGTCATGACGTGACACCGCGTTGCCGCACGGAGGTCGGCGCTTCGGGGGGCCGACGGTCCGGAGGGCGCCGGTCGCGCGAAGCGGCCGGCGCCCTGGCGCGCGGGTGGTGTCAGTGCTGCCAGACCCTCACGTAGTCGACCATCATGTCGGCGGGGACCACGTTGGTCCCGCTGTGATCGGGGTTGATGCCGTTGTTGAGGATCAGGTACATCGGGGCGGAGGTGATCCCGGAGGTGATCTGACCGACCTGCTTTCCGTCGTAGTAGTACGTGACGGAGCCCTGCTTCCATTCGGCGCCGAACGTGTGCCAGCCGCCGGAATAGGTACCGGAAGCACAGCCGCCCGGACCGCCCGCGTCGGAATGGAAGTGGTAGCAGGCGGAACCGCCCAGGCCTTCCATGATGTCCATCTCGCCGTCCGTCGGCCAGTTCTGACCGTCGGTCCAGAAGGCGGGCCAGTTGGCCATCTTCGTCCCGGCCGAGGGCGCGTAGATGCGGGCCTCGAAAGCGCCGTAGGTGAACTGGGCCTTGCCGTTGGTGTTCACCAGGCCGGAGACGTAGGGATACGTCGTGCCTCCGACGGTGGTCGGCTTCTCGATGAGCTTGAGGTGGAGGGATCCGTCACTGACGGATACCTGCGACGGAGAATAGGCGGACGCCTCGGCGGAGTTCACCGGTTTGGTGACGCACCCGGAACACCCGAGCCAGTTCGAGTTCCACTTGGAGCCGTCGAGGGAGGTGGCGTTGAATTCGTCGCTGAAAACCCGGTTCCAGGTTCCGGGGATTCCGACGGGCGCGGCGGCGGTCGTGGACGGCACGGAGGCCGTCACGCTCGAAGTGGGCGTCGACGCCGATGTCGACGTCGGCGACGGCGCGGAGGACGTCACGCTCGACGTGGGGGTCGACGCCGACACCGATGTCGGCGTGGGGGACGCGGGCTGCGTGGCCGTGCCCGAGGGGGTCGAAGCCGTCGGCGTCGGCGTCGCGGTGGAGCCGGTGCCGGTGCCGGCACCGGTGGTGAAGGATTTCACCGGAGAGGCGCTGTACCAGCGGTCGTGGAACTTGTACGCGACGTAATACGTATAGGTGCCGTCCGGGAACGCACGGGAACCCGAGGTGTACGGGGTGGACCGGGTTCCCAGCGTGGTCGCGACGGCTCCGGGGAAGTCGTACTTGCCACCGTCCGCGGATCGTACGGCGACGGTCAGGGCCTGCAATTTGATCGTTTTGGTGCTGTGGACCGTGGCGACGGCTTTGGACTGTCCGTTCGAGGCGGCCGGCACGGACAGGGAATCGACCACGACGCCGGGGGTGGCGGCTTCCGCCCGGTCGGTCTGCGTAAGGACGCCTCCGGCGAGCGCGGCGGTGGCGACCGCGAGCACACCCAGTTTTGTTCGCATGGCGCGAGGACGGCGGTGTTTCCGAATATCAGTTGTGCAATTCATTGGCATGTACGCGTGACCTTTCGCCCCATGCGACAGCTTGGTCATTTACCGAACAAGTGAGAAATGACGGACCGAACGGTCATGGACTCTGCGCGAGGCGAACTCGATCCGCAAGTACCTGGCCGGCGCCGGAACACGCCCGCACCCCTGGAAATTCCTTTCTCGCAGCCGAGTTGAACACGCCGGGCCGGGCCCAGTGACGTCCGACACGCCCTGGGACAATTCGGTCATATTTCCCGAATCGCACGGTACCAGCGGGATCTGACACCCAGTGAGCCCTTTTCGGGGTCGCCGTTCCGGGAGGGGGCGGCCGCGGCACGCGGCCCGCACCCCCTCGGGACGCCGACGACGTCCGCTCCACTTGTCGGACGCTCCGTCACACTCCCCCGCCTTCAGGGGAGTTGGTGACGCACACATAAAACGAGGCGTCTTCACGAGCACCCTCGCCCCTCCGTCACGTCCGGAGTATTGACGCCCGATGAAACAACTCAATAGTTTCAGTATCATCGGCTCACCCGGGGGGACTCGCTTCGCCGTCCCGACCTGAACGCCGGCAGTCCGCAGATCCGACCGCTCACGCCGCGATTCCGGCAGGAGGGATCACCCATGGGCCGCTACGGCCGACTCCGCCGCGTCCGGCAGATGGACCCGCGGCAGGACTTCGAGCAGATCCACGGCCGTTACCGGATCGCCGACGAGGACTTCCGCTGCGTCCTGGCCACCACGGTGGTGGGACCCAAGCGGTGGATCGACCGGTTCGGCTGGCGGCGCCTGTGCGAGCAGGAGACCGAGAGCCTGGCGCTGGTGGGCCGACGGACGGGCGAGATGATGGGCATCTCCGGCGTGCCCGACACCTACGCCGCGTTCGAGCGGCTCCACGACGACTACGAGCGGGAGATGTTCGCCTACGATCCCGCCAACCGCAGGGTCGCCGCGGCCACCCTGCGCGTCATGGCCTCCTGGTACCCGGCCCCGGCACGGCGCCTGGCGTCCCGGGTCGCCCTCGGCGTCCTGGACGAGCCGCTGCTGGAAGCGCTCGGCTTCCGCCCGGAGCCGCGCCGGCTGCGGATCGCCGTCCACCGCGCGTTCCGCGCCCGGGCCCGGCTGATCAGGCTGCTGCCCGCCCGGCCGGAGTGGTTCCCGCGCAGGCCCGAGGCGCGCACCTACCCCTTCGGCTGGACCCTGGACGACCTGGGTCCGCACTGGGCGCACTCCCGTCCGCCGGCCCCGCTCCGGGAGGAGACGCCACCGGAACGGGCCTCCGCTCCGGCACGGCCGTCCGCCCCCGACGCTCCCCGTCAGGAGACCCGATGACCGACACCGCCCCGGCCGCCGCGGCCGGCCCCGCGACCTTCACCACGTACTCCCCCGCGACCGGCGAACCGATCTCCGCCCACCCGGTGGACGGGCCGGAAGAGGTCTCCCGCGCCGTGGCGCGGGCCCGGACCGCCCAGGCCGGCTGGGCGGCGCTGCCCGCCTCCCGGCGCCGCGACCACCTGCTGCGCTGGAAGAAGGCCCTCGCCGCCGACCTGGACACCGTGGCCCGCACCATCGCCGAGGAGACCGGCAAGCCGGCCGGTGACGCCGCGCTGGAGACCGTGCTCACGCTGGAGCACCTAGGCTGGGCCGCCCGCAACGCCGGACGCGTGCTGCGTCGGCGGAAGGTGGGCACCGGACTGTTCGCCGTGCACCAGCGGGCCTCGCTGGTGCACCGGCCGCTGGGCGTGATCGGCGTGATAGGCCCCTGGAACTACCCCCTGTACACCCCGATGGGTTCCGTCGGTTACGCCTTGGCCGCGGGGAACGCCGTGGTCCTCAAGCCGTCCGAGCTGACCCCGGGCACCGGGGTCCTGCTGGCCGGGCTCTTCGACGCCGCCGTGCCCGGGCACGCCGGGCTGCTCACCACCGTCACCGGCGCGGCCTCCACCGGGGACGCCCTGGCCCGCTCCGGGGTCGACAAACTGGCGTTCACCGGTTCGCCGGGGACGGCCCGCAAGGTGATGGCGGTGTGCGCCGAGACGCTGACGCCGTTCCTCGCCGAGTGCGGCGGGAAGGACGCGGTGATCGTCACCGCGGACGCGGACCTGGACGCGGCGGCCGACGCGATCGTGTGGGGCGCGCTGAGCAACGCGGGACAGACCTGTGCGGGGGTGGAGCGCGTCTACGCGGTGCGCGAGATCCACGCGGCGCTGTGCGAACGGGTGGTCGAACGGGCCGGGGAGCTGCGCCCGGGCGCCGGGGCGGACGCCCCCTACGGCCCGATGACCCTGCCGGGCCAGGTCGCGGTCGTCGAGCGGCATGTGACCGACGCGGTCTCTGCGGGCGCGCGGGCCCTGCTGGGCGGGCCCGAGTCGGTCCGCGCCCCGTACGTCTCGCCGGTCGTGCTGACCGGCGTCCCGGAGGACGCGGCGGCGATGGCGGAGGAGACCTTCGGGCCGGTCGTGGCGATCAACCAGGTGGCCGACGTGGACGAGGCGGTGGAGCGGGCCAACGCCTCGCGCTACGCCCTGGGGGCCGCGGTGTTCTGCCGCGGCGGGCGCGCCGGCGCCGCGATCGCGGCGCGACTGCGCGCGGGGGCGGTGTCGGTGAACTCGGTGCTGGGCTTCGCGGCGGTGCCGGCGCTGCCGTTCGGCGGTTCGCAGGACTCCGGCTTCGGACGGATCCACGGCGAGGAGGGGCTGCGTGCCTTCACCTCCGTGCAGTCGACCACGGTGCAGCGGTTCACCCCGCCGGTCGCGCTGACCTCCTTCGGGGTCCCGGCGGCCACGCGGGACCGCGCGGTGCGGCTGGCGCGGGCACTGCACCGGCGCCGCTGAACGGCCGGCACCGCTCCGTCCGCCCCCGCCCGACCCCGGCCGGGTGGGTCGGGCCGGTCGGTCAGGCGTCCAGCAGCGGGGCCAGGTAGCGGCGGGCGAAGGCCCTGGCCTGGTCCTCGTCCTCCATCTCGATGCAACTGGCCGGGTTGAGCAGGAAGGACACGGCGACCCGCACCATCAGCTCGGCGACCGGGCGCGGGTTGTCGTCGGGACGGCCCTCGGCCTGCTGGGCGCGGCGCAGATGGACCGTCAGGTACTCGACGGTGGCGGAGAGCGAGGAGCTGCCCTGCACGGTCAGGTAGGGCAGCACCACCTCGGGTTCGAGGCGCAGCAGGCCGCCGAAGAGCGGATGGGCGCGGGTGTGGCGCAGGGCGACCACGAAACCCTCGACGACCCGCTCCTTCATGGTCGGCAGCGCCGCCACCGCCGCGTCCAGCCGCTGGAAGAACCGGCCGAGTTCGCGCAGCAGGGTGTCCTCGACCAGCTTGTCCTTGGTCTGGAAGCGCCGGTAGACGGTGACCCGGGAGACACCGGCCCGCTTGGCGACGTCGTCCACGGAGGAGCGGCGCAGTCCCAGGAGGGTGAACTGCTCCAGCGCCGCGTCGAGGATCCGGCGCCCCGTGCGGTCCTCGGGCTCCGGCCGGTCGAGGGCCCGGGCGAGCCACGATTCGTTCGTGTCAGCTCTCATGGTGCTCCTCACGATACCGGCAGAGGATCCCTGGAGAGTCGCTGACACATTTACCATATCTTTGTAACTCACCTGCTAGCCCCACCCCGCCCGGCCTCGCCCGAGCAGTCGACGGCACCTGGATCCCGGAGGACCTGACGGGCCGTCGACTCACCGGCGAACAGGCCGCTTTCGCCGCGGCCGGACGCGGGGCACGGGACGCGGGGCAAGGGCGAACGCGGCCCGGGTCAGTCCTGGTAGAGCTTGGACAGCTCGGCGGCGCACTTGTCCCGGACGACCCGGCGCCGCATCTTCAGCGACGGCGTCAGCTCGCCGGTCGCCGGACCCCACTCCTCGGCCGGCAGCTCGTACCGCTTGACCTGCTCGGTGCGGTTGAGCCGGGTGTTGGCGGCGGCCACCGCGCGGTCCACCTCCGCCCGGACCGCGGGGTGTTCCGCCAGCCCGGCCGGCCCTCCTAGGGCACCTCCCGGCCGAAGGCTGGGGGACGTCGTCGACCGACGACAACGCCGCTGGGGGTACCCCCTGCTCGAAGAGCTCGGGGTAGTGCGTGCCACACCCCGCGTCCCCGCCATGATCGACCGGACAGGTCCTAGCGTCCGGCGGAACCGTGGTGAGGTGCGGCGAGCGGGTCGCCGGCCTTCTCGACCACCCCGGCGATCCAGGCCATCGCCTCGGGCACGTCGTAGTTGCCGGCGTGCGGCTGGTTCCAGGCGAGCCGGTAGTCGACGTTCTCGACCTGCCTGTCGGCCTCCAGCGCCCGGTCCAGGTTGATCGAGACGATGAACGAGGTGTCCCGGTCGCGCGTGCCGTTGCGGACGTACCAGTTGGGCGCGGTGTCGGCGTTCGTGCCGATGAAGTCCATCGGGTCGATCAGGTGGATCTGGTCGTCGAGGGTCGTGCTCTTCTCGGCGGTGTACTGGTCCCAGGTCAGTCCGGTGTCGTCGAGGCCGCTGCCGTCACCGGCCACGTCGTTGTGGTTCCAGCTCCACTCGGTGTAGTTCATGTACTTCTGGGTGTACGGGCCGAAGAGGTTGGTCTCGGTCCCGCTGGTGGTGTTCCCGTGCACGCCCACGGCGTCGAAGGCGGGCGTCGTCTTCAGCCTGGCCTGGGTGGCGACGAACGTCAGGTACTTCGCCATGTCGACCGACAGCACCTCGTCCGCCGCGTTGTCGACGTCGATCCAGTCGTTCACGTACGACTTCGTGGTGGATCCGCCGGGCCCGCCGGAGGTGATGTCGAAGGTGGCTCCGAGCGCCGGGACGGTGTTGGCCGGGTCGGCCCTCATGTAGGCCTCGGCGGAGCGGACGACCTCCTTCTCGATGGTGTCCAGCATGCTGTCCGCGGTGAGCCTGGAACCGTCCGGGTTGCGGAGCTTGAGGCTCTTCTCGTACGCGGGGAACCCGGCCGCGATCTCGGCGGCGTCCCCGGGCGTGGCGTTCGAACCGGTCGCGTCACGGGTGCCGAGGACGTTGTAGAGCCACTCGTAGGCCGTGTCGGCGTTGCCGAGGTCGGTGATCGGGCAGTACGCGTCGACCGCGAACACGTCGTCGCGCAGGGTGCTGCGGCCCTTGGAGTCGATGCCCGCCGCGCCGATCGCGGCGAGGTGGGAGTCGTACTCGGCGCTGTTGCCCGCGGCCCCCAGGATCGAGGACAGCGCGCCACCACCGCTGGTGCCGTTGACGACGATCCGCTCGGCACTGCCGGGCATGGCGGCGTCGTTGAGGCGGAGGTAGCGGACCGCCGCCTTGGCGTCGACCACCGCGGCGGGGGCCTTGCCCGGAGAGGAGCCGTCGGCGCCGATCAGCCCCCGGCTGCGGTTGGCGACGTCCACGAAGACGTAGCCGGCCTTCAGCGCCGCGCCCACGTTGCTCGTCGCGCTGTTGTAGGACGAGCCGTCGTTGACGCTCGCCTTGATGTAACTGGCCATCCAGCCACCGTTGTTCACCGCGAAGTAGACCGGCGCGCGCTGGTCGTCGAAGGTGCTCTCGGGCACGAAGACGTTCATGCTCTCGTAGCCGCAGCGGGTGTTGCCGATGGTGGTCGAGCCGAAGATGCCGGACTGCTGCGCGGCCGCGGCGACCGGGGCGGCGACGTAGCAGATCTCTTTGTAGGCGCGGACCTTGACCGGCCGGCCGTCGACCGTGACGGTGAGCGTCGTGTAGGCGCCGGCATCGAAGGCCAGGGCGGCGTCCTGCGGGTCCGCGACATCGCCGGCATGGCCGTGCCGGGCGGCCTGCCCCTGCGCCGCGACCGCGAGGGAGGGCGTCGCGGCGGCCGTCAGGGCGAGGGAACCCGCTATCGCCATGCCCCTCAGGAGGCGTCCCCGGCCGGGGGCGCGTCCTTCCGGTTCATCCGTCGGACGGGTGGAGGCTGCGCGATCGGAGGATTCCGAGAGCCACTGCATGGGTTCTCCCCTTGTCGAGTTATCGAGTGATCCGCTGACACCTCGGGCCCAAGGCGTGACGCACGCTACAAGATTGTTAACAAAATACCCAGCAATTTTGCAAACATTTGCGAGTGTGTGTCACGCGCGGCGCGTTGACACAGGAAGCGACAAATCGCCCCAATAGTCAGCAAAGATCAGTTATTGGCGTAACTTGCCGAGTTGTGGCACAACAGGCACCTGAGAGGAGCCGTCCGGATGGCGGGACACGGAAACCGCATGGGGTCGCGATCGTCGAGCGCCCGCGCCGAGGGCGGACCGACCGCTCCCGGTGGCCTCGGGCGGAACCGCCCATGACCGCCCGTGCCTGCCGCGGCTCCGTCGCGACGAGACACCTCGCCGCGCTCGGAGCGATGACGGTCGTCGGCGCTCTCGCCCTGACCGGCTGCAGCGACGACTCCCCCAAAAGCGCTTCGCCCTCCGTGTCCGGCACGGGCAAGGCGCCGCTGTACGACGAACTGCCGAGGTCGGTGAAGAAGGCCGGCGTCATCAGGGTCGGCTCGGACATGCTCTACCCGCCGATGGAGTTCGTCCGCAACGGCAGGCCGACCGGCGTCGACCCCGACCTCGCCGCCGTGCTGGGCAGGCAGTTGGGGGTGAAGTTCCAGTTCGGCAACAGCGCGTTCGACACCCTGCTCACCGGTCTGCGGGCCAAGCACTACGACGTCGTGATGTCCTCGATGACCGACACCAAGGACCGCCAGGAGGGGTTGGACCCCTCCACCGGGGAGAAGATCGGCGAGGACGTCGACTTCGTCGACTACTTCAAAGCCGGAACGTCGGTCATGGTGAAGAAGGGCAATCCGGAAGGCGTCAAGACACCGGCCGACCTCTGCGGCAAGAAGGTGGCCGTGCAGAGCGGCAGCACCGCGTACGACCTCCTCCAGGCCCAGAAGTGCGACGAGCCGATCGACATCGAGATCTTCGACACCCATGACCAGGCGCAGGCCCGCCTCAAGTCCGGTGCCGTGGCGGCCGATGTCGCCGACTACCCGGTGGTCGCCTACGCGGTGAAGACCTCGGGCGGCGGCAAGGACTTCGAGACGGTCGGCGAGCAGCTCAACACCGGTCCCTACGGCATCGCGGTGCTGGCCTCGAACACCGGACTGCGGGACGCGATCCAGGCGGCCCTGAACGCCAGTATCCGGGACGGTTCCTACGGGAAGGTCCTGGACGAGTGGAACGTCGGCGAGGGCGCGGTGACCGACGCCGTCATCAACAGCGGCACCTGAGCGGGCGCCGGACGGTCAGCAGGTCACCCGTGGCTCGCCGTGCCCTTGAGCGGCGAGATGTCGAGCGACTTGAAGACCGGCCACTGGTTTCCGTCCTTGTTGATGCCGGACCGGATGGTGATACCGCCGGAGAGCCGTTCCGACGGCTTGTCCGACGCGTAGCTCAGTTTCGCCCGGCCGTCGATGTGGGCCGTGGTGGTGTCCCGCCGGACTTCGATGGTCACGGTGTGGTCGGACTTCGGGTCCAGCGGCTGCGAGGCCACCTTGTAACCGTCGGCCAGCAGAGTCGCCCGGCCCCGGGTGACGACCACGGTCATCGGTTCCTTGCTGTTGGTCCGTACACCCAGCGCGGCCTGGTTGGTGCCGTTGCCCAGCGACCCGATGAGCGCGGTGGCCCTGTAGTCCGTCCAGTCGACGCTGCTGTTCAGCCGGTAGTCCGCCTTGGCGTACCGGGGTGTCAGCGGCGACGAGGGCGCCTTGCCCAGGAAGACCTCGAAGCTCGTACGGGTCTGACGTCCTCCCCAGTTCTCCGGCTCGGACAGCGGCCGGTGCGCGTCGGGGGGTACCTGGACGTTCTGCCCGACCCTGTCCAGCATCTGGCCGGGAGTGGTCCGGGCGACGATCTCGACGCGCTGGACGAGGCCCTCCGCCGCGGCCCGCCTGCTGGCGGTGAGCGGAACGCTGGAGTGGTCCGTCATCACGATGGGGAAGAGTTCCTTGAGCAGGTGCCTGGCCTGTGAGTCCGTCGAGTCGGCGTCCTGCTGGCCCGGCCCGTCCGAGAAGGGGATGGCGAACATCGACGGGGCCGGCATGCCGTGGCCGGTGATGTCCTTGACGGAGCCGGCGAGGTCGTGGACCACCCTGGTGCGGTACTCGGCCGGGTTCTCCCGCCGTCCCTCGTCCTTCAGCCACAGACGGTTCATCAGCGGTGCTCCCGTGTTTCCCGTGGCATCCACCTCCTTCATGCCGTGCATGGCACGGGTGTGGCTCTGGAAGTCCCAGCGGCCCGACCGGTGCATCCGCTCGATCTCGCGCCAGGTCAGGTAGTAGGGCCGGTGCTTGTCCATCGACCCGGTGATCAGGGAGATCGTGCCGTGCATCTTGTGCTTGGCCAGGATGCGGTCGGCGTACTTCCACAGCCCGTCGGTGCCGTCGTCGAAGGTGATCAGTACCGAACGTCGCGGCACCGGACCGCCGTTCATGTAGTTGGTGAACTGCTTCGCGCTCAGGGTGCGGTAGCCGGCCTGCTCCAGCGCGGTCAGCTGGGCGTCGAACGCCTCCGGGGTGAGCACGTAGGGGCTCTTGCTGTGCTTGTTGACGTCGTGGAAGGTCAGCACCACCGGCGGAGCGTGGTCCGGCAGTGCCGCACCCCGCCTCGCCCAGCTGATCTGGTCCGACATGCTGATGCGTGCCCGGGCCAGCGGCGCCTGCGGGGTCATGTACTTGCGGCTGAGGTAGCGCTCGATGCCGACGGCGCCCGACGCCACCACCACGGAGAGGGTGAGCGCCCCGAGCAGGACGCGGACGGGCCACTGCGTCCAGCCGCGGCCCCAGCCGTGACCGCGGCCACGGCTGCGGTCGTGGCCGGCCTTCTCGGCGTAGTCACCGCGGAAACAGGGTTCCGGACCGTGTCCGTGGTCGTGCACGGCGATGCCGGCAGGCTCGCGCCGCTTGCGCTCCAGAGCCATCAGAGCACGCTCCCTCGCGACAGAACGATCAGATAGATGCAGCTCACCACCGCGATGGCGACCACATCGGTGATCACTCGGACCGACTTGCGCCGCAGGAATTCCTTCATCACCGAGTCCTCGACCAGACACCGCGACGGATGGTCGCGAGGGAGTAGGGCAGCAGCCAGGACAGCAGCAGCGCCGACAGCAGACTCATCAGCGGCCGGTAGCGCCAACGGGCGTCACCGGGATTGTCGATCTTGAACGCCAGGCCCCAGATGCTGCCCTTGAGCACCACGCCGCACAGATACAGCACGCTCACGAAGATCCCGCCCTGCATCGGGGACAAGATCATGTGGCGGACCGCCATGAACGGCGCGGCCAGCACCCACAGCACATGCCCGTAGTACAGACAGGACGGTCCGACGCCCCGCCGCCACATGAAGGTGCCGGTGAAGAAGGTGTTGCGGATGAAGCTCTTCTTCCAGCGGATCTGCTGCTTCATGAACGGCCGGAAATGCTCGGGCACGTTGGTCCACACCTTGGCCGACTGGACGTAGCCGATGCGCCACTTGCGCTCGGGATAGTCCTGCGCGGTGACGAACGGGGAGTCGGCGTACTGCTTCTTCAGCTTCTTGCCGACCCACAGCTGTCCCAGCACGTAGCCGGTGAGCTGACGGTCGGTCGCGAACCGGAAGGGCGCTCCCATGAAGCGGTCGCCGGCCCAGGCGGGGAAATAGTTGTACACCGCGTCCCGGCGGAAGACCGCCAGAGGACCGGAGACGCAGGTGACCGATCCGAAGACCGACTCGGCCGCCTTGGCCACCCGGAACTGCCCCTCGTACCAGACGTCCTGCGCCCGGGTGAAGAGCGTCTCGTCGACGTTCAGTGCCCGGCAGTGGCCACTGACCGCGCCCAGCTCGGGGTGGTCGACCAGGGCCTGCACACACTTGCGCAGGGCGTCGGGCGCCAGGATGCAGTCGGAGTCCGTGAACGCCAGCACATCGCCGGTGGCGATGCTCGCGCCCCTGACGAGGGCGTGCTTCTTGCCGAGGTTCTTCTCCAGCTTGAGCAGGGTGATGTCGAGCTCTTCCGCCAGCTCCTCCAGGATCTCCCGGGTCCCGTCCTCGGAGAGGTCGTCGATCACGATGATCTCCAGGGCCGGGTAGTCGCCGGCCGCCATCGAGCGGACACACCGTTCGATGTACTCGGCCTCGTCCTTGACCGCGAGCAGGAAGGACACCTTCGGCACGGCCGGCAGGGACGGGAAGGACGCGAGGTCCTTCGGGCGCCTGCGGAGCGTCCGGACCGACGGGTCGTCGTAGCGGCTGTACGCGATCTGCAGCATGGCGATGGTGCCGACCAGCACCGTGATGCCGTAGCCGATGACCAGCGGCTTCTCCGGCACCAGCGGGAACTCGCGGGCCAGGATGAGGCCCAGCGGCAGCAGGCAGAACATCGCCAGCACCCGCCGCACCGCGAAGCGCACGTCGGTATGCATCCGGTTCGTCCAGCGGGTCAGCCGGCCGGCCGGGCGGTTCCAGGTGGCGGACGAGCGGACCGGCGGCAGCGGCACGGTCGTCCTGGGATGCGGGTTCGGCAGGATCAGTCCGCACGAGGCGGGGGTCATCGGATCGGTCGCACGCCCGGTGCGGTCGTCGGTCGTGCGGTGGGATTCGGTAGGCGCGGCCTGACCTGGTACGCCGCCTCGAGGGCCGCGTCCGCGGCGGCCGGCGTGTTCAGGTCGGTCACAGTGTCTCCTTGGCCGCCACGGTGTCGAGGCGGTAGGTGGCGTCGAGGACGTCGTCGCGGTCCTCGAGCCAGGCCAGGTCGTCGCCGGGGTGGACGGTGTGGACCAGGACCAGGTCCCATGCGTGGGTCTGGGGGGAGAGCAGGCTCTCCTGGATGTCGCCGGCCACGTGTGCGGCGCGGACCATGGAGTCGGTGAAGCGGACCCGGGCGCCCTGGCGGGCGAGTTCGTCGAAGATCTCCAGGGCGGGTGATTCGCGCAGGTCGGCCACGCCGGGCTTGTAGGCCATGCCGACGATCAGGATCCGGGCGCCGGTCAGTGGTTTGCCGCGCTCGCCCAGGGCCTCGCGCACCCGGCGCACCACGTGGTGGGGGCGGGAGGCGATGTTGTTCATGGCGGCCTCGACCAGGGGGGAGGTGACGCGTTCGGCGCGCAGCTGCCACAGCAGGTAGTGGGGGTCGCAGGGGATGCAGTGCCCGCCGACGCCGGGGCCGGGGTAGAAGGGCATGAAGCCGAACGGCTTGGTGGCGGCGGCCTCGATGACCGGGATGGGGTCCAGGCCCAGCACCCGGCAGTTGTCGGCGAACTCGTTGGCCAGGGCGATGTTGACCGCGCGGAAGGTGTTCTCCCACAGCTTGGTCATCTCCGCGGCCTCGGGGGAGTCCAGCACGTAGACCGAGGAGGCGGTGCGGGAGAGGACGTCGACGGCGCGGTCGATGGTCTGCCGGCCGGTGCCGCCGACCACCCGGGGGGTGGTGTCCTGGGTGTGGTCGGCGTTGCCGGGGTCGATCCGCTCGGGCGAGAAGGCCACGAAGATGTCCTGGCCCACGGTGAAGCCGCGCTCGGTCAGCGGTTCGGTCAAAAGGTCGCGGGTGGTGCCGACGTAGGTGGTGGAGGTCAGCATCAGCAGCTGGCCCGGCACCGCGTGCTCCACCACGGTGGCCGCCGCAGCCCGCAGCGCCCGCAGGTCCGGGGCCAGGTGCTGGTCGACGGGGGTGGGCACGCACACCAGTACCGTCCGTGCCCGGGCCAGCGCGGCGGGATCGTCGGTCAGCGTGAACCGCGGGTCGTTGTCGAAGCGGGCCAGGCGTTCCAGGTCGCTGGGCAGCAGGTCCACGTTGCCGGCGCGGACGGCGGCCAGCCGCTGCGCGCTCACGTCGATGCCGATGACCTCGGTGCCCGCGGCCAGCAGGCCCAGTGCGGTGGGCAGGCCCACGTAGCCCAGGCCCACCACCGCCACCGCACCCGGGTGCGGCCCGGCCGGGGCGGCCGGGCCGGGCACGGTCTCGAACGCGGCACCCAGACGCAGGCCCTCGGTGACGGGCAGGGTGTTCACAGGCATGACGAAAGCTCCAGCGGAATCACTCGTGGGAAACACGCGCCGGCGGGCGCGCACGCATTGCCGCGGCCGGAGACCCCGAATCTCACTCGCGCAATGTCCTTGGCTTCAACAACCATCCCAAATATCCATATTCGGGACAACGGCCAAAAGTCCCGAAGGATCGGCGAACCGCCTTTGAGCTCCCGTTCACCGCGGCGGACAACGTGCGGCACGGCGATAGGGCCGGTTCGCACTTACCGCCGGCACCTCCGGGCGGTAACCCTGGGAGAGGCTGTTTGGCCGGCTACGACTGGAATACGCCGATTCCCAGGAGGGCTCGATGAACGCCCCGACCGCGACGACGGCGGACCCCACCGCGCAGGACGAGGCGCGGGAGGACCCGACCGTCCACATTCTCTGGATCAACGCGGGGCTGAGCTGCGACGGGGACTCGGTCTCGCTGACCGCCGCGACCCAGCCGAGCATCGAGGAACTGGCGCTCGGTGCCCTGCCGGGGCTGCCCAAGGTGGCGGTCCACTGGCCCCTGATCGACTTCGAGTGCGGGCCCGTGGAGGGCGCCGACACGTTCATCGAGTGGTTCTTCAAGGCCGACCGGGGTGAGCTGGAACCCTTCGTGCTGGTCGTCGAGGGGTCCATCCCGAACGAGCGGGTCAAGCCCGAGGGCTACTGGTGCGGTTTCGGCGACGACCCCGAGACGGGCCAGCCGATCACCACCAGCGAGTGGCTGGACCGGCTCGCCCCCAAGGCGCTCGCCGTCGTCGCCATCGGCACCTGCGCGACGTACGGCGGCATCCACGCGATGGCCGGGAACCCGACCGGCGCGATGGGCGTGCCGGACTACCTCGGCTGGGAGTGGAAGTCCCAGGCGAGCATCCCGATCGTCTGCATCCCGGGCTGTCCCGTGCACCCGGACAACGCCTCCGAGACCCTGCTCTACCTCCTGTACCAGGCGGCGGGCGCGGCCCCCATGATCCCGCTGGACGAGGAGCTGCGGCCTACCTGGCTGTTCGGGGCCACCGTGCACGAGGGCTGCGACCGGGCCGGCTACTACGAGCAGGGACAGTTCGCCACCGAGTACGGATCCCCCGAGTGCCTGGTCAAGATCGGCTGCTGGGGCCCCGTGGTCAAGTGCAACGTGCCCAAGCGCGGCTGGATCAACGGCGTGGGCGGCTGCCCGAACGTCGGCGGCATCTGCATCGCCTGCACCATGCCGGGCTTCCCCGACAAGTTCATGCCGTTCATGGACGAACCGCCGGGCGGCCATGTGTCCGCCACGGCGAGCGGGATCTACGGATCCGTCGTGCGGCGCCTGCGGAACATCACCGCGAAGACCGTCGACAAGGAACCGAAGTGGCGCGGCAGGAGCGAGGAACTCACGACCGGCTACAAGGCGCCGTGGTGACCACGGCCACCCGCTGAGCAGGACACTCGACAGGAAGGTGGCGCGGCACCATGGCGACGGCGACGAACAGGCCGGCCGGTGACGGCCTCACGGAGATGTCGTGGGACCCGATCACCCGCATCGTGGGCAGTCTCGGCATCCACACGAAGATCGACTTCAAGGCGAAGCGGGTCGCGGAGTGCTACAGCACCTCGTCCGTCTTCCGCGGTTACAGCGTGTTCATGCGCGGCAAGGACCCGCGCGACGCGCACTTCATCACCAGCCGGATCTGCGGCATCTGCGGCGACAACCACGCCACCTGCTCGGTCTACACCCAGAACATGGCGTACGGCGTGGCACCCCCGCACATCGGGGAGTGGATCATCAACCTCGGCGAGGCCGCGGAGTACATGTTCGACCACAACATCTTCCAGGAGAACCTGGTCGGCGTGGACTACTGCGAGAAGATGGTCCGCGAGACCAACCCCGGCGTGCTGGAACAGGCCGAGCGCACCGAGGCCCCGCACGCGGCCGACCACGGCTACCGCACCATCGCGGACATCATGCGCTCGCTCAACCCGCTGGAGGGCGAGTTCTACCGCGAGGCGCTCCAGGTCAGCCGCTACACGCGGGAGATGTTCTGTCTGATGGAGGGCCGCCACGTGCACCCCTCCACGCTCTACCCGGGCGGCGTCGGCACGGTCGCGACCGTGCAGCTCTTCACCGACTACCTGACCCGGCTCACCCGCTACGTGGAGTTCATGAAGCGGGTCGTCCCGCTCCACGACGACCTCTTCGACTTCTTCTACGAGGCCCTGCCCGGGTACGAGGACGTGGGCCGGCGCCGGGTGCTGCTGGGCTGCTGGGGCGCGCTGAACGACCCCGAGCACTGCGACTTCCAGTACGCCGGCATGGAGGACTGGGGCCGGCGCATGTTCGTCACCCCGGGTGTCGTCGTGGACGGCAAGCTGGTCACCAACAGCCTCGTCGACATCAACCTCGGCATCCGCATCCTGCTGGGCAGTTCGTACTACGAGGACTGGTCGGGCATGGAGAAGTTCGTCGAGCGGGACCCGCTCGGCAATCCCGTCGACGAGCGGCACCCGTGGAACCAGCACACCATCCCGGCCCCGCAGAAGCGGGACTTCGACGACAAGTACAGCTGGGTCATGTCGCCGCGCTGGTTCGACGGCACCGACCACCTGGCCCTGGACACCGGCGGCGGCCCGATCGCCCGGCTGTGGTCCACGGCGCTCTCCGGTCTCGTCGACATCGGCTACGTCAAGGCCACCGGGCACAGCGTGCAGATCAACCTGCCGCGCACGATGACCAAGCCGGAGATGGCGCTGGAGTGGAAGATCCCGCAGTGGAGCAACGCCCTCGAACGCAACCGGGCCCGCACCTACTTCCAGGCGTATGCCGCCGCGGCCGCCCTGTACTTCGCCGAGCAGGCGATGGAGGAGGTCCGCGCCGGACGCACCCAGACCTGGGAGAAGTTCGACGTGCCCGACGAGTCGATCGGCTGCGGCTTCACCGAGGCGGTCCGGGGCGTGCTGTCCCACCACATGGTGATCAGGGACGGCAAGATCGCCAACTACCACCCGTACCCGCCGACCCCGTGGAACGGCAGCGTGCGCGACTCCTACGGAACACCGGGCCCCTACGAGGACGCGGTGCAGAACACCCCCATCTTCGAGGAGAACCCGCCCGAGAACTTCAAGGGCATCGACATCATGCGGGCCGTCCGCAGCTTCGACCCGTGTCTGCCGTGCGGTGTGCACATGTACGTCGGCGGCGGACGGACCGTGGAGGAGACGCACATGCCGACGGGGCTGAGCGGACTGGCCGGCTGACCTTCCCCGGATCCGTTGTTCATCGCGATCCGACCTTCCTCGCGATCGACCTTCCTCAGAGAGGGGCTTGCCGATGGCCGGACAGGAGACGGGCGAGCGGATGGGCGCGCTGCTCGACGAGCTGGCGCAGCGGGCGGGACCGGAGGCGCGCGACGTCGCGGACGAACTGGTGCGCTGCCTCATGGAGTTCTACGGCGAGGGCCTGGCCCGGGCCGTACGCCTGCTGCGCTCCGCCCCGGACGGCGCGGACCCCCTCGCCGTCCTCACCTCCGACGAACTCGTCAGCGATCTGCTGATCCTGCACGACCTGCACCCCGAGGACACCGCGACCCGGGTGGGCCGGGCCCTCGACAAGGTCCGCCCCTACCTCGGCTCGCACGCGGGCGACGTCGAGGTGACCGGGCTCGACCTGGAGGCGGCCGACGGTCCGACGCTGCGCCTCAGACTGCGCGGCAGCTGCGACGGCTGCCCCTCCTCCACCCAGACCGTGCGCTGGACCATCGAGGAGGCGGTCGCCCGGATCGCCCCCGAGGTCGCGCGCATCGAGGTCGAGGGCACGGCCGACGGAAGCCCGCAGCCCGCGCTGCTCCAGATCCTGCCGCATCGCCCGGACGACGCTCCGGGCGGCGCGGCGCCGGCCGGGGAACCCGGCGCGGCGGCGCGCTGGTACGAACTCGGCCTCCACGCGCTGCCGGCGGGCGAGCGGGCCACCGGGGTCACCGAGGTCGGTGGCCGCGCCCTGCTGCTGGTCCGTCTGCCGGGGCAGCTGTACGCCTACCGCGACCGCTGTCCGCGGTGTGCGGCGGGCCTCGCTCCGGCGGTCCTGGACGGCGAACTGCTGCGGTGCGCGGGCTGTGGCGCCGCGTTCGACGTGCGCAGGGCGGGCCGGGGCGAGGAGGGCCACCTGGAACCCGTACCGCTGCTGGAGGAGAACGGTTCGGTGCGGGTGGCGCTGCCCGGCGAGCTGCTGGGGGCGGGGCCATGACCTCCGACGTCCTCAGGCAGTTCACCCGGAGACCACCGCCGAAGGGCGAGCGCTGCGACCTGTGCGGGGAACCGCTGCCCTCCGAGCACCGGCATCTCGTCGACACCTCCCGGCGGTCCCTGAAGTGCGCCTGCCCGCACTGCCATCTGCTCTTCACCCGGCCGGGCGCGGGACAGGGCCGTTTCCGGGCGGTCCCCGACCGGTACCTCTCCGATCCCGGGTTCGTCCTGGACGAGGCCGGCTGGAACCGGCTGCAGATCCCCGTCGCGCTCGCCTTCTTCTTCCGCAACTCCGAGCTCGGCCGGCTCGCGGCCTTCTATCCGAGCCCGGCGGGCGCCACCGAGAGCGAACTCGACCCGCGGACCTGGGACGCGGTGCTCGGCCGCAGCAGGCTGGTGGAGCTGCTGGAACCCGACGTGGAGGCGCTGCTGCTGCACCGCGGGCGGGACGGCTCGGTGACGTGCACGCTGGTCCCGGTCGACGTCTGCTACGAACTGGTCGGGCGGATGCGGCTGCACTGGAAGGGCTTCGACGGCGGCAGCGAGGCGCGCGCGGACATCGCGGAGTTCCTGGAGCGGATCACGGCCGCCGCCCGGCCGCCGGACCCGGAGACCGGATCGGATCCGGAGACGGCACCGGAGCCGGAGCCGGAGCCGGAGACGGAGACGGGGACGGCACCGGACCCGGAGCCGGAAGCCGAGGCGGGATCCGCCGTCGCGTCCACGCGCCCCGGGCCCTCCGCCACCCCGGCGGAGCCCCCTCCCCCGGCGGAGCCCGGGGGCCCGGCCCCGTCCACCGGAGGCGCCCCGTGACCGATCTCCGGTTCACCTGCACCGGTGTGCGCCCCGAGCCGTACGGAGCCGGGCCCACCCTGTTGTTCAAGCTGCGCATCGAGGAGGCGGACCACCAGCCGGTGCACGCCGTCGCGCTGCGCTGCCAGATCCGCATCGAGCCCGCCGGACGGTCCTACGAACCGGAGGAGGTCGGCATGCTGGGCGACCTGTTCGGTGAGCCGAGCCGGTGGAACAGCACGCTCAAGCCGCTGCAGTTCGCCCAGGCCTCCATCACGGTCCCGGGGTTCACCGGTTCGACCGAGGTCGATCTCCCGGTGCCCTGCACCTACGACACCGAGGTCGCGTCCGCCTCGTACTTCCGGGCGCTGTCCCGCGGCGAGGTCCCGCTGCTCCTGCTCTTCTCCGGCACGGTGTTCACCGGCCGCGACGGCTTCCGGGCCGAGCCGGTGCCCTGGCACAAGGAGACGTCGTACCGGATGCCGGTGGACGTGTGGCGGAACATGATCGAGGAGTACTTCCCCAACTCGGGCTGGCTGCGCGTGCGGCTGGACGTGCTGGACGCGCTGCGCCGCTACCGGTCCGCCCGTGCCCTGCCCTCCTGGGAGCGGGTCTTCGACGAACTCCTCGCCACCGCCGACGCGAAGGCCGACGCGAAGGGGGCCGACTGAGATGAGCAATCCCCTGGAGGACCGCTTCGAGCAGGCCCGCGCGGTGGCGGACGCCGTGCTGTTCGAGGGATACGTCCTCTACCCCTACCGCGCCTCGGCCGCGAAGAACCAGCTGCGCTGGCAGTTCGGTGTCCTGGTGCCGCCCGCCCAGGCCGCCACCACCGGGGAACACTCCGTCCAGCGCACCGAGTGCCTGCTGGAGCCCCGCGGGGGTGACCGGCTCCACGCCGAACTGCGCTTCCTGCACGTCCGGCGGCGCACGGTCGAACGGCTCGACGCCGACGGCGGCTACACGGAGGTCCCCGAACTCGACCTTCCCGACCGGGTGCTGGTGCCCTGGGACGAGGGACACGAGGAACGCGTCCTGATCCACGAGTCGCTCGACGAACTGACGGGTGATCAGGCGGCCGTCCACGCCGTACGGTTCGACCTGCCGGACGCCGTCGAGTACGAGCCGGTGACCGACGCCGAGGGCCGCACGCTCGGCCGTCTCGTGCGGCGCAGACAGCGGCTGACCGGTGAACTGCGGCCACAGGTAGAGGAGTTGCCGGGACCCTACCGGGTGCTGCGGCTCACGGTGAGCGTGCACAACACCACCACCGTCCCGGAGCACGCCGGCGCCGGCCGCGAGACCGCACTCGCCCACAGCCTGATCGGCACCCATCTGCTGTTCGGCGTCCCGGGAGGACGGTTCCTGTCCCTGACGGACCCGCCCGAGTGGGCCCGTCCGGCCGCGGCGGGCTGCCGGAACGACCGGACCTGGCCCGTGCTCGCGGGCCCGCCCGGCACGGACGACGTCATGCTGTCCTCGCCGATCATCCTGGAGGACCATCCCGCCGTCGCGGAGGAGAGCCCCGGGCCGCTCTACGACGCCACCGAGATCGACGAGATCCTCTCGCTGCGCACGGCCGCGCTCACCGACCGGGAGAAGCGGGAGGCACGCGGCACGGACGCCCGCGCCGCCGGGGTCGTCGACCTGGTCGACGACATGCCGGAGGCGGTCCGCGAACGTCTGCACGGGGCGATCCGGGGGCTGCGCGAGATCACCGGCGAGGACACCGCGAGCGCGCCGCTCCCCGCCGCCACCGCCGGCGGCCCCGGCCCCGGCCCCGGCCCCGGCCTGAGTCTGCCCCAGGGCCCCGGGCACCCCTGGTGGGACCCGGCACAGGACGCCGGGGCCGCCGAGGTGCCGGACGTCGTCGTCATCGACGGCGAGAGGGTGGGGGCCGGGAGCAGGGTCAGGCTCACCCCCGGCGCCCGGCGCTCCGACGCCCAGGACGCCTTCCTCCACGGCCGGCACGCCACGGTCGAGGCCGTGGTCGGCGACCTCGACGGCGAGACGCACCTCGCCGTCGTCGTGGACGACGACCCCGGCACCGACGTGCGCCGGGCCCAGGGCCGCTTCCTGTACTTCAGGCCCGACGAGGTGGCCCCGCTGAAGGAGCGGGAGGAGACGCCATGACCGGACGGGTCCTGGTCGCCGGGGTCGGCAACGTGTTCCTCCGGGACGACGGGTTCGGGGTGGAGGCCGTACGGCGGCTCGCCGCCCGCGCGCACGAACTGCCGCCCGGCGTCGAGCTGATGGACGCCGGCATCCGCGGGGTGCACCTCGCTTACCGGCTGCTGGAGGGCTACCGGACGCTCGTGCTGGTGGACATCGTCAGCCGCGGGGGTCCGCCGGGCACGCTCCACACGATCGACGTCGGCCCCGGCCCCCCGGTGGCACGGCCCGGACCCGGCCCGCTGGACACGCACGCCATGGACCCCGCCACCGTGCTGGCCCTGCTGCACGATCTGCACGCGGGCGCGGGCGGCACCCTCCCCGAGGAGGTGTACGTCATCGGCTGCGAGCCCGGCGACACCGGCGAGGGCATGGACCTGACTCCCCCGGTGGCCGGTGCCGTGGACGCCGCCGGGGACCTGGTGCTCGGCCTGGTGCGCCGGGCCGGCTCCGTACCCCAGAGGAACTGACCACGATGGAGGCAGGAATGGAATGGCAATGGGTCGGCCTGGCCGCGGGCCTCGTAGTGGCCTACGGGGTCGCGAGGAACATGTCGGACATCCGCCGCTACTTGCGCATGCGGCGCATGTGATCCGGCGGACGTGAATGATCGGGCGGACGCGCGTGGTCCGGCGGACGCGTACCGGCGTGCGGGCTCCCGCCCTCGCGCCCCGCGCGGCCGCCGACGTCCTCGAGCTGCACGTAACGCTCCAGGAAGAGATGCAGGGTGCCGTGGAGCTCGCCCAGGCGCACGAACCACAGGGCGAGGTTCATGGCGCCCTGCTGGGTGATCGCGTAGACCCGGCGCGCGGGGCCGCTCTCCGAGGCGTGCCAGTGCGAGGTGACCTCACCGCTGCTCTCCATGCCCCGCAGCAGCCGGTACACGTGCGCCTGGTCCGCGTCGCCGCAGCCGAAAGCGCCCAGGCGCTGCACCAGTTCATAGCCATGACCTTGGCGTTCGGCCAGCAACAGGAGCAGCACCGGGGTGAGCAGAGCGCGTCGCTCGACCTCGTGCCCGGTCATCGTGTCCTCAGGGTAACCAGGCATGCGCGGGGCTCACATCCGGGCGCGGCGGCACCGCGCGGCGGGCCGGTCACGGGAGGTGAGGGCCGTGCATGAGCTGTCGATCGCCGTGGCGGTGGTCGAGCAGGTCGAGGAGGCCGTGCGGGAACGGGGCCGCGCGGTCGCGTCACTGACCCTGCGGATCGGCGAGCTGGCGGGGGTGGTGCCCGAGGCACTGGATTTCTCGTTCGGGCTCGCGGCGGAGGGCACCGCGCTGGCGGGGGCACGCCTGCTGATCGAGACTGTCGAGGCACGGGGCCGCTGCGAGGGCTGCGGCCGCGAGGCGCCGACCGGGATGCCTCCGGTGCTGTGGTGCGCCGGGTGCGGGGCGCCGCTGGCCCTGCTCGGCGGCCGGGAGCTGGAGATCGTCCGGGTGACGCTGGCCGACGGGCCCGCGGCCGGGGAGGACGACGGCCCCCTGGACGCTACGGGCGGCGGGACCCCGGACGGAAGCGACGAAACCCCGGCCGGTGAGGGCGCGGACGACGGGCCGCTGCCCGCGCCGTCCGGGCCGCCGGTACGCGACGAGGAGGCGAGCCATGTGCCGCACCGTTGACCTGCATCGAGCCGTGCTCGCCAAGAACGACGAGAACGCGCTGGCCCTGCGGGGCTATCTGGGTGACCGCGGCACGGCGGCGGTGAACCTGCTGTCAAGTCCGGGCAGCGGCAAGACGGCCCTGCTCGAACAGCTGCTCGCGCGCGCCGTGGCGGGCGGCATCCCGGCCGCCGCCGTCACCGCCGACCTGGCGACCGAGAACGACGCGACCCGGCTGGCCCGCTCCGGCGCGCCGGTGCGGCAGATCCTCACCGACGGGCTGTGCCATCTGGAGGCGGGCATGCTCCGGCGGCGGCTGGAGGGCTGGTTGCCCGAGGGCACCCGGCTGCTGTTCGTCGAGAACGTCGGCAATCTCGTCTGTCCCGCCTCCTACGACCTCGGGGAGACCCTGCGCATCGCGCTCGCGTCGGTGACCGAGGGCGAGGACAAGCCGGTCAAGTACCCGACCGCCTTCGGGCTCGCCCATCTGGTCGTGATCACCAAGACCGACATCGCGGACGCCGTCGGCTTCGACCGGGAGGCGTTCCTGGGGGGTGTCCGGCAGGTCAACCCCGGCGTGCCGGTCCTGGAGACCTCGGCCCGCACCGGCCGGGGGGTCGACGCCCTGCTGGCGCACGTCCTGCGCTGCGCGGCCGGGGAGGAGGCGCACGTACCGGTGCTGGCCCGGCAGCACGAGCGGCACCTGCACGGCCACGACCATCCGCCGGCGGAGGGACACACCCACGCCGACGGGCATGTGCGCCCGGGTGTGCGGGGACCGGCGCGGTGAACCGGACGCCCCCGGGGCGCGAGCGCCGGCACGTCACCGTCACGGGCGTGGTCCAGGGAGTGGGGTTCCGGCCCTTCGTGTACACCCTCGCGCAGGAACTCGGACTGACCGGCTGGGTCACCAACAACGCGCGGGGCGTCGAGGCCGAGGTCGAGGGCCCGGCCGCCGCCGTGGCGGAGTTCTGCGCGCGGGTCGGGACGCGTCCGCCGCCGCTCGCGGTCGTCGAGTCGGTCGAGCACCGGGCCGTACCCCTGGAGAACGACGGCTCGGGGTTCACCATCCGCCCCTCCTCCGGCGGGCCGGGCCGCACGCTGGTCTCCCCGGACACCGCGACCTGCGACGCCTGTCTCCGCGAGCTCGCGGACCCCGCCGACCGGCGCCACCGGCACCCGTTCATCACGTGCACGCACTGCGGTCCGCGGTTCACCATCGTGACCTCGTTGCCGTACGACCGGGCCGGCACCACCATGGCGGACTTCCCGATGTGCGCGGACTGCGCCCGGGAGTACGCGGACCCCGCCGACCGGCGCTTCCACGCCCAGCCGATCGCCTGCCCCGCCTGCGGTCCCCGGCTCACGCTGCGCACCGGGCCGGACGACCCGGGCGAGCTGCGGGACGGGGAGGCGCTCGCCGAGGCCCGCCGGCTGCTGGCCGAGGGAGCCGTGGTCGCGGTCAAGGGGATCGGCGGCTACCACCTGGCGTGCGACGCGGGGGATCCCGCGGCCGTGCGCACCCTGCGCAAACGCAAGAACCGCGGCGGCAAGCCCTTCGCGGTGCTCGCCGGCTCGCTGGAGACAGTCCAGCGGCTGGCTCATGTCGGGCCCGAGGAGCGGGAGTTGCTCCTCGGGCCGCGCAAGCCGGTGGTCCTGCTGCGGCGGCTGGCGGGAACCGGCGACGAGATCGCGGCGGGAGTCGCCCCGGGCAGCCCCGACCTCGGCTTCATGCTCCCGTACACGCCGGTGCACCGGCTGCTGCTCGGTCTGCCCGGTGATCCGCCGGGCCCGGCCGTCCTCGTCATGACCAGCGGGAACCGCTCGGGCGAACCCATCGTCACCGACGACGCCGAGGCGCTGACCCGGCTGGCGGGACTCGCCGACGCCTGGCTCGCCCACGACCGGCCCGTCCACGTGCCCTGCGACGACTCGGTGGTCCGGGTGTGCGCGGGCGCCGAGCTCCCGGTGCGCCGCTCGCGCGGTTACGCCCCCTTCCCGATCGCGCTGCCGGTGCCGGTGGTCCCGGCCCTGGCCGTGGGCGGAGACCTCAAGAACACCTTCTGCGCCGGGGACGGCCGCTACGCGTGGCTGTCCGCGCACGTCGGGGACATGGACGACCTCGCCACCCTGAACGCCTTCGAGCGGGCCACCGGCCATCTGACGGACCTCACCGCGGTCGAGCCGCGCCTGCTCGTCGCCGACCGGCACCCCGGTTACCGCTCCACCCAGTGGGCCCGGCGCACCGCCGGGGCCCGGGGACTGACGTTGCGCCAGGTGCAGCACCACCACGCCCATGTCGCCTCGGCGATGGCCGAGCACGGTCTCGACGGCTCGGAACCGGTGATCGGGGTCGCCTTCGACGGCACCGGCTACGGCGACGACGGTGCCGTGTGGGGCGGCGAGGTGCTGCTCGCCGACTACGACGGATACCGGCGGTTCGCCCATCTGGCCTATGTCCCGCTGCCGGGCGGCGACGCGGCCGTGCGCAACCCCTACCGGATGGCGCTGTCGCACCTGCGGGCCGCGGGACTGCCCTGGCACGACGAGCTGCCGTGCGCGGCGGCGGCCACGCCCGAGGAGCGGCGGCTGCTCGAACGGCAGCTGGAGCGGGGGCTGAACTGCGTTCCCACGTCCAGCATGGGCCGCCTCTTCGACGCGGTGTCCTCGCTCGCGGGCGTCTGCCACCGGGTGGAGTACGAGGCGCAGGCGGCGATGGAGCTGGAGAACGCGGCGCTGGAGGACCTGGCGGGGCCGCTCGCCGACGACGAGCGGAACGACGCGTACCGGTTCATGCTGAGAGCGGTCCGTCAGGACCCCGGGGCGCCGCTGGTCGCCGATCCGGCGCCGGTCCTGGCCGCCGCCGTCGCGGACGTCAGGGCAGGTGTCCCGGCCGGGCCGGTGGCCCGCCGGTTCCATCGGGCCGTCACCGGCCTGGTCCTGGAGGTGTGCACGGTGGCGCGAGAGCGGACCGGGCTCGGCACGGTGGCCCTCAGCGGCGGGGTGTTCTGCAACGCCCTGCTGACCGAGGGCTGCGGCGCCGTCCTGGAACGCGGCGGCTTCACCGTACTGAGGCACCACAGGGTTCCCCCCAACGACGGCGGTCTGGCCCTCGGCCAGCTGATCGTCGCCGCCCGGTCGCTGGACTAGCGCGGCGGAGCTCACGAGCGAGGCAGGAGCAAGCCATGTGTCTGGCCGTACCCGGCCGAGTGCTGGAGATCGAGGAACGCGACGCGACGCGGATGGCCAAGGTGGACTTCGGCGGTGTCGTCAAGGACGTGTGTCTGGAGTACGTGCCGGACATGAAGGTCGGTGACTACGCCATCGTCCACGTGGGATTCGCGTTGCAACGGCTGGACGAGGAGTCGGCCAAGCAGACCCTGGAACTCTTCGAGAACCTCGGGGTGCTGGAGGAGGAGTTCGGCGACGCCTGGGGCAGGGCCGCCCGGGACGCCGGCGCCGAACGCCCCGCAGGAACCGGACTTCCGCCCCTGGAGGGCGCCGAGAAGGAGGCGCGGTCATGAAGTACCTGGACGAGTTCAGCGATCCGGTCCTCGCCAAGCGGCTCTTCGACGACATCAGGGCGGTCACCACCCGGCCCTGGTCGCTCATGGAGGTCTGCGGCGGCCAGACGCACTCGATCATCCGCCACGGCATCGACCAGCTCCTGCCCGAGGAGATCCAGTTGATCCACGGGCCGGGCTGCCCGGTCTGCGTGACCCCGCTGGAGATCATCGACAAGGCGCTGGAGATCGCCTCCCGGCCCGACGTGATCTTCTGTTCGTTCGGCGACATGCTGCGCGTGCCCGGCAGCGGACGCGACCTGTTCAAGGTCAAGAGCGAGGGCGCGGACGTCCGGGTCGTGTACTCGCCGCTGGACGCGCTGAAGATCGCGCAGGAGAACCCGGACCGGCAGGTCGTGTTCTTCGGCATCGGCTTCGAGACCACGGCGCCCCCCAACGCGATGACCGTGTACCAGGCGAAGAAGCTGGGCATCCCCAATTTCAGCCTGCTGGTCTCGCACGTCCGGGTGCCCCCGGCCATCGACGCGATCATGAACTCGCCGGACTGCCGTGTGCAGGCCTTCCTCGCCGCCGGGCACGTCTGCACGGTGATGGGCACGGCCGAGTACCCCGAACTCGCCGAACGGCACCGGGTGCCGATCATCGTGACGGGCTTCGAGCCGCTCGACATCCTGGAGGGCATCCGCCGCGCGGTGATCCAACTGGAGGCGGGGCAGCACACCGTGGAGAACGCCTATCCGCGCGCGGTGCAGCCCGAGGGGAGCCCCGCCGCGCGCGCCATGCTCTCCGACGTCTTCGAGGTGACGGACCGGGCCTGGCGCGGGATCGGCACGATCCCGCTGAGCGGCTGGCGGCTGTCGCCGAAGTACCGCGAGTTCGACGCCGAGCACCGCTTCTCGGTGACGGGCATCGAGACCGAGGAGTCGACCGTCTGCCGCAGCGGCGAGGTGCTCCAGGGGCTCATCAAGCCGCACGAGTGCGCCGCGTTCGGCAAGGAGTGCACCCCGCGCAATCCGCTGGGCGCGACCATGGTCTCCAGCGAGGGCGCGTGCGCCGCCTACTACCTCTACCGGCGGCTGGAGACCCCGGACAAGGAGGCGAGTTCCGTTGGCTGACTCGGCATACGCTCCCGTCGACTTCTCCTCCTGGACCTGCCCCGCCCCGCTGCGCGACCACGAAAGGGTCGTGATGGGGCACGGCGGTGGCGGCACGCTCTCCGCCGAACTGGTGGAGCATCTGTTCGCGCCCGCCTTCGGGAGCGACGTCCTCGCCGAGCTCGGCGACTCGGCCCGGCTGCTGATGGGCGGCGCCCGTCTCGCCTTCTCCACCGACTCCTTCGTCGTACGGCCGCTGTTCTTCCCCGGCGGCAGCATCGGCGACCTCGCCGTCAACGGCACGGTCAACGACCTGGCCATGGCGGGGGCCGTACCGGCCTACCTCTCCTGCGGGTTCATCCTGGAGGAGGGCGTCGAACTCTCCGTCGTGGGGCGCGTGGCCGAGGCGATGGGCGAGGCGGCGCGGACGGCCGGGGTGGTGGTCGCGACCGGCGACACCAAGGTCGTCGACGCCGGTCACGGCGACGGCGTCTTCATCAACACCGCCGGGATCGGCCTGATCCCGGACGGCGTCGACATCCGCCCGCAGCGCGCCGCCCCCGGTGACGTGGTGCTGGTCAGCGGGCCGATCGGCGTGCACGGGGTGGCGATCATGAGCGTGCGGGAGGGGCTGGAGTTCGGTGTCGAGATCCAGAGCGACACCGCCTCGCTGGCCTCTCTGGTCGCGGACATGCTGGCCGTGTGCCCGGACCTGCACGTGCTGCGCGATCCGACCCGCGGCGGGCTCGCCACCTCCCTGAACGAGATCGCCGCCGCGGCGCGGGTCGGCATCGCGCTGAACGAGCGGTCCCTGCCCGTCCCGGAGACGGTCGCCAACGCCTGCGCCTTCCTCGGCCTCGACCCGCTGTACGTGGCCAACGAGGGCAAGCTGGTGGCGTTCGTGGCGGCCGAGCACGCCGACGCCGTGCTGGAGGCGATGCGGGCCCATCCGCTGGGCAAGGAGTCCGTGGCGATCGGGACCTGCGTCCCCGACCACCCCGGCATGGTGGTCGCGGCCACCGGTCTGGGCGGCACCCGGGTGGTCGACATGCCGCTCGGGGAGCAGCTCCCGCGCATCTGCTGACCCACCGCGTCCGCGCCCGCCGCGGCGGCTGACACCCCGTCGGCCGGCACGAGCGCGATCCGAGGCCGGTCCTCGGTGACGACCCGCACCACGCGGGCCGCACCGGGGACCGGCCTCCGGCGTGTCCGGGGTGCCGGGGTGTCCGGGGTGCCCGGGTGTCCGGGGTGTGCAACCCTCTCGCAACGTCCGGTCTGGTCGGCTGGTCCGCGACAGCCGTGAGACCCGAGGGGGGAAGCCGATGGACGTCGTCCCGCGCGTGGAACTGACACCCGCGGCCGCCGAACTGCTGAGGAGCCTGCGGAGCCGGCACGGACCGCTGATGTTCCATCAGTCGGGCGGCTGCTGCGACGGCAGCGCGCCCATGTGCTACCCGGAGGGCGAGTTCCGCACCGGCGGTTCCGACGTCCTGCTGGCCGAACTGGAGGTCGAGGGCGTCGAGGAGCCTGTCTCCTTCTGGATGTCCAGGAGCCAGTTCGAGCTGTGGAGCCATACGCGCCTGATCGTGGACGTCGTGGCGGGCCGTGGCAGCGGCTTCTCCCTCGAAGCACCCGAAGGAGTGCGTTTTCTGATCCGTTCCCGCGTCGTCGGCGCCTAGCCACCGGCCCGGGCCCCCGCCTCTGGTGCAATTCCCCTGAGTCCTGGCAGAGTTGACGAGACATCAGGGGGCACCGTGACGCGTCTTGGCAGACGGTTCAGAACGGCACTGACGGTCATCACGGCAAGCGGAGCGCTGGCCGGTGCGGCCCTGACGGGGGCGGCACCGGCCAGCGGCGCGGAGGACGCGACCCGCGTCGCGCCCGGCGTCACGTACACGGAGCTGGACATCCCGGCGGCCAAGGGAGTGGCGCACGCGCACGTCCTGAACGTCGATCTGCGCAATCCTCATGTGCGGGTCGACCTCCTCTACCCCGGCAAGGTGGCGTCCCGGGCTCCCGTGTCCCGACTGGCCGACTCCCGGGGCGCGGTAGCCGGGGTCAACGGCGACTTCTTCGACATCACGGAGACCCAGCATCCGGGCGTCGAGGCGACGGGCGCGACGGTGGGCCCGGCGATCGCGAGCGGCCGCGGCCTCAAGGCCGCGGTTCCCGACGGCCAGCGGTTCGGGCCGGCGCTGCCGCCCGGCACGAGCACCGAGGACGTGTTCGGGGTCGGCGTCGACCGCCGGGCCCGGCTGGACGGCGTGGTCCTGGACGGGTCCGTCCGCAGTGCCGACGGCACCTGGCCGCTCGGCGGGTTCAACCAGTACGCGCTCCCGGTCGGCTCCGTCGGCGCGTTCACCGGGGACTGGGGCGGCGTCTCCCGGGTCCGGGCGACCTGCGGCACGGACACGGACCGGGCCGCTCCGTGCAGCACCGACACCTACGAGGTGACGGTCCGCCGCGGGCGGGTCGTGTCCACCGCCGACACCCCGGGGAGCGGGACCATCGCCCGGGACACCACCGTGCTGGTCGGCCGCGAGGCGGGCGCCCGGGAGCTGCGGAGACTGTCCGTGGGCGAACGGGTCGGGGTACGGCACCGGCTGGTCGCGAAGTCCTCACGGGTGCCCTACCGGTTCGCGGTCGGCGGTTATCCGATGATGACCGACGGGGTGCCGCTCCCGGGTCTGGACGACAGGACCTCGGCCGTACGCACCGCGGTGGGCTTCTCCGACCACGGGCACCGGATGCAGCTCCTCGCCCTGGACGGCGCCCCGGAGTTCCGCGCCGGACTCACCATCGCCGAGGTCACCCGGGCCATGGGACGGCTGGGGTCCGAGGACGCCTTCAGCCTGGACGGCGGCGGGTCCACCACGATGGTCGCCCGGCGGGCGGGGGCGGACGCCGTCAGCGTCCTCAACCATCCGAGCGGCGGCGCCGAGCGTCCCGTGCCCAACGGCATCGGGGTGTTCTCGGGCCCCTGACGCGGCCCCGGTCAGGGGGACAGGCTGCCCACGAGGTCGGCCGTCGAGGTGATACCGCTGTGGATGGCCGGGGCCATGCTCGTGCTGGCCAGCAGGAACCCGAGCAGGGCGCAGACCAGGGCGTGGGAGACCTTCAGCCCTCCGTTGCGCAGGAAGATCACCGCCAGCACCAGGAGAAACAGCACCGCAGAGATGGAAATGGCCATCGTCAACCTCCTCCGCCACGTCCGCTTCGCGGCGTTCGGCCGTAAGTGTGGCGTAGCGGAGGGATCGTCCGGGCGGCTGACATGTCCCCCGAACGGGTGGTCTTCTACCGTCGGTCGTGAGCGTCCAGGAACTCCTGGAGACCGCCCAGGTCATCGGTGTTGAGGTGGTCGACACCGGCGGCGAGCAGTTCGCGCCAGAGCGCCTCGCGCGCCGGTCCGGCGAGGTCCGGTGTGGCCCAGAACCGGATCTTCTGCCGGCGCGCGTGCGCGGTCGCCGTGATGCCGCGCAGCTTCTCGCGTTCGGCGTCCGGGAACGGGCCGTCGCCCGACCAGCTGAAGTTGAGGGTCCAGTTGTCGCTGATCAGGGGGACGAAGGAGGCGGGTGCGGTGCCGCCGAGGTCGGCGAGCCGGCCGTCGTAGAAGGCGAGCCGTTCGGTCTGCGCCTCCATGGGTGCCCGCGCGGCACGGTCCCCGGAGATCACGGCCGTGACCGGGCCGGGGCGCACCCTGCCGTGCGCGTACGACGTGAACAGGTGCCGGTGGCGGCGCAGATGACGGTCGAGTTCGAGGTACGTCGAAGCGCCCTCGGTCTTGATGTCGACGAGCAGTTGCAGCGGCCGGTGGTGGCCCCGGTACACCGAGCCGTGGCCGTCCCTGACGCGGGCCGCCAGCGGTTCGAGGTAGAGGGATTCGAGGGTGCGGGCGGGGTCGAGCTCCACCGGGTCGTGGGCGACGAGGAGTTGGTCGCCGACGAGGTGGATGTCGGCCTCGACGCTGCCGAAGCGGTGGTCGAGCGCGTCGAGGAGGGGGCGGGGGTGCTCGTAGTCGTTGTGCGCGTGGGCTCGCCATAAGGGCTCGGTGCGGGGCTTCGCCTCGCCCGCGAGCGCGCGCGACGCGGGCAGCGCGAACGAGCCCGCGATGGCGGCGCCGAGGGTGGTGATGGCTCCGCGTCGGGTGGTGTGGGCCATGCTCTGCCTCCCTTGAGATGCCGTACAGGACCTCAGGGAGTATGCGGCCCGCGAAGGCCGGGGAACCTTGCCGCGGGCGGGAGTTGGCCGGACCGACGTGACGCGTTCACTTCACCGGATCAGGAGGGATCCGGCGTTCCCTCTTCTCCCCCCGTGCAGCGGTCCCGCGAAGAGCCCGCCCCGGGGAGGGACGGGCTCTTCGCGGGACCGGTGTCAGGGCGCCCGCAGATCGACCAGTTCGGCCAGGGCCTCGCGGTGCGCGCCCGCCGTGCCGTAGGCGATCGAGTCGGCCTTGGCGCGCTTGAGGTAGAGGTGCGCCGGGTGCTCCCAGGTCATGCCGATGCCGCCGTGCAGCTGGACCGCCTCCTCCGCGGCGTGCACGGCGACGGGTGCCGCGTACGCCTGGGCGACGGCGACCGCCAGGTCACTGTCCGCGCTGTCGGTGGCCAACGCGTCGGCGGCGTTCCGGGCCGCGGCGCGGGCGCCCACGACCTCCAGCCACACCTGGGCCAGCCGGTGCTTGAGCGCCTGGAATCCGCCGACCGGCCGGTTGAACTGCTTGCGCTCCTTGAGGTACCGGACCGTCTCCGTCAGCGAGTGGTCGGCGATGCCGAGCTGTTCGGAGGCGAGCAGTCCGGCGCCGGCCCGCAGCGCCCGCCGTACGGCACCGGACGCGTCCGCGGTGAGGCGGCGCCCGGGCGCGGCGTCGAAGGTGATCCGGGCGAGCGGCCGGGTCTGGTCGAGACTGACCTGCGGGACGATCGTGACGGCGTCCGCGTCGACGGCGTACAGTCCGCCGTCCTCGGCCGGGACCAGCAGGACGTCGGCGGCCGCGGCGTCCGCGATGCCGGTCAGCTCTCCGTGCAGGGAACCGTTGTCCGGGCGGATGGTCCGGTGGGCGGCTCCCGGTCCGGCGTTCAGCGCGACGGCGAGGGTGCCCACGGTCCGGCCGGAGGCGAGCGCGGCGAGCAGTTCGGCCGCGACGGGTCCCTCGCAGGCCAGCAGCGCCTCGGTCGCGACCACGGCGCTCGTCAGATACGGCACGGGAGCGACGGCGCGGCCCAGTTCCTCCAGGACCACGGCGGCCTCGCGGTGCGTGGCGCCCTGGCCGCCCCGGTCCTCGGGCACCAGGAGGCCCGCGAGGCCCATGCCCTCGGCGAGGACCTTCCACAGCTCGGCGTCGTGCGGAGTGCCCGACTCGGTGCGGGTGATGACGTCCGCCGCGGCGCAGTGGTCGGTGAGGAGGTCGCGGACGGCGGCGCGCAGCGCCTCCTCCTCCTCGGTGTAGAGCAGATCGGGCTCGGTGCTCACCTGGCTCATCGGGCGAGGTCCTTCCATGCGACGTCCTTGTCGGTGCGCGGCTCGGACGGCAGGCCGAGGACGCGTTCGGCGACGATGTTCAGCAGGACCTCGCTGGTCCCGCCCTCGATGCTGTTGCCCTTGGAACGCAGGTAGCGGTATCCGGCGTCCCGGCCGGTGAAGTCGACCAGTTCCGGGCGGCGCATCGTCCAGTCCTCGTACAGCAGGCCTTCCTCGCCGAGGAGTTCGACCTCCAGGCCGCTGATCTCCTGGTTGAGCCGGGCGAAGCCGAGTTTCATGCCGGCGCCGTCGTGGCCGGGCTGGCCGGCGACGAGCTGCTGGCGCAGCCGTTCGCCGGACAGGCGGGCGACCTCGGCCTCGACCCACAGCCTCAGCAGCCGCTGGTGCGTGTCGTGGGTGCGCAGTTCGGGCCGCTCGCGCCAGGTCTTCGCGACCGGGCCGATCATGCCGCCCTCGCGCGGGATGCGCATGCCGCCGATGGAGACGCGCTCGTTCATGAGGGTGGTCTGCGCGACCCGCCAGCCGTCGCCGACCTCGCCGAGGCGGTGGGCGTCGGGGATGCGGACGCCGGTGAGGAAGACCTCGTTGAACTCGGCCTCGCCGGTGATCTGGCGCAGCGGGCGCACGTCGACGCCCGGGTCGCTCATGTCGCAGACGAAGTACGTGATGCCCCGGTGCTTGGGCACGTCCGGGTCGGTGCGGGCGATGAGGATGGCGAAGCGGGCGAGGTGGGCGCTGGAGGTCCACACCTTCTGCCCGTCGACCACCCAGTCGCCGTCCTCGCCGTCCTCGCGGACCGCCCGGGTGCCGAGCGCGGCGAGGTCCGAACCGGCGCCGGGCTCGCTGAAGAGCTGGCACCACACCTCCTCGCCGGTCCACAGGGGCCGCAGGAAGCGCCGCTTCTGCTCCTCGGTGCCGAAGCCGAGGATGGTCGGGGCGGCCATGCCGAGGCCGATGCCGATGCGCCGCGGGTCGTTGTCGGGCGCGCCCGCGGCGGCCAGTTCGGCGTCCACGACGGCCTGGAGGCTGCGCGGGGCGCCGAGTCCGCCGAGGCCCTCGGGGTAGTGCACCCAGGCGAGCCCGGCGTCGAAGCGGGCCCTCAGGAAGTCCAGCCGGTCCGTCTCCCCCGGCGGGTGCGCGGCCAGCAACTCCTGGGTGCGGCGGCGCAGTTCGGCTGCGTCGGTCATGCGGCGGCTCCGTTCTCCAGTGTGGGCACCACGGCGATCCGCCCGGTGGTGACTCCGTCGGCGACCCGCTGCACGGCGTCGGCGGCCGCGCTCAGCGGCACCCGCTCGCTCACCAGCGGCTTGATCGCGCCCCGTGCGGCCAGCTCGGTGAGCTGTTCGTGGCAGTGCAGGACGAGCTTCGGGTTCTTGGTGTTGTACAGGCCCCAGTGCAGGCCGAGGATCGCGTAGTTCTTGACGAGGGCGTGGTTCAGCGCGGGGCTCGGGATGGAGCCGCTCGCGAAGCCCACGACCACGATCCGGCCCTCGAAGGCGACGACCTTCGTGGACTGGGTGTAGGCCTCGCCCCCCACGGGGTCGTAGATCACGTCCGCGCCGCGTCCCCCGGTCGCCTCCTTGACGGCGCCGATCACGTCCTCGGCGCGTCGGTCGATCACGACGTCACAGCCCAGTTCGCGCGCGACCGCGGCCTTGTCGGCGCCGCCCACGACGCCGATGACCCGCGCGCCCGCCGCCTTCCCGAGCTGCACGGCCGCGCTGCCGACGCCGCCGGCGGCCGCGTGGACGAGCAGCGTCTCGCCGGCCTCCAGACGGGCCCGGCGGTGCAGTCCGAACCAGCCGGTCTGGTAGCCGATGTGCAGGGCGGCGGCCTCGGCGTCGTCGAGGGCGTCGGGGGCCGGCAGCAGGGCGGCGGCGTCCGCGACGGCGTACTCGGCGAAGCCGCCGTGCGGCAGCGCGGGGTTGGCGATCACCCGGCGGCCGTCCTCGGTCTCGCCGCAGATCTCCACGCCCGGTGTGAACGGCAGCGGCGGCCTGACCTGGTACTGGCCGCGGCACATCAGCGCGTCGGGGAAGTTGATGTTCGCGGCGCGCACCTTGAGCAGGACCTGGCCGTCACCGGGGGTCGGCCGGTCCACCTCCAGCAGGCGCATCGCCTCCGCGGGCTCGCCGTTCTGGTGCACTTGCCATGCCTGCATGCGGGGCCTCCAGGGGACTGCGTCGGCTGACCGGGGTCCTTCGCATACTAAGCGGTCGCTTGCCCACCTGGGAACAGCGGACGCCCGTCGTCTTCGCCACGCCCGGCGCCCGGCAGGACTCCGCCCGCGCTCACGCTTCCTCGGACCGGGCCTTGGGCCGCGCCCGTACGTGCATCCGCTCGCCCTGCGGCCCGAACAGGCTCAGGAACTCCGCGGGCCCCTCCCCCGTCGACCCGAACCAGTGCGGCACCCGGGTGTCAAACTCCGCCGCCTCCCCCGCCTCCAGCACGACGTCGTGCTCGCCGAGGACCACGCGCAGCCGCCCGGAGAGCACGTACAGCCATTCGTAGCCCTCGTGCGTGCGCGGATCGGGCTCCGCCGTCCGCTTCGGTTCGAGCACCTTGTAGGCCTGGAGTCCGCCGGGCCGGCTGGTCAGCGGCCAGTGCGTGCGGCCGTGGCGCACGATCGGCTCGGCCCGCACCCGGGGATCGCCGACCGGCGGGGCGCCGACCAGCTCGTCCAGGGGGACCTGATGGGCCCGCGCGATGGGCAGCAGCAGCTCCAGACTGGGCTTGCGCAGCCCCGACTCCAGGCGCGAGAGCGTGCTCACCGAGATGCCGGTCGCCTCGGACAGCCCGGCCAGGGTCGCCCCCCGCTCCTTCCTGATGCGCCGCAGCCGCGGACCCACCTCGGCGAGGACCTCGTCCGTCGCCGCCCCGGCCGCCGCGCGCCCGCCCTGGTCACCCTCGCCCGCCCGGGCCGCATCGCTCATCCCTCCATTGCAGAATCGGCAAAGCGGTTTGTCAATACGGCGGGTTCCGGGCGGCGGCCGCGCTCGACGGCGGCCTCCTCTTCACCGGCCCCGGCGCGGCGATCGCGCGGACGAGGCCGAAACACGTCGTACGGGGACACGCCCCGGGTCCCTTACGGGTGTGCCGCGGGCGCTCGCGTTGCACGATGGCTGCATGCTGCTGAGCCGGCTCGCCCGTGTGTCCCAGGAGGTCGCCGCCACCTCGGCGCGGTCCCGGAAGACCGCCCTGCTCGCGGAGCTGTTCCGGGACGCCGAGGCGGACGACGCGCCGATCGTGATCCCCTACCTGGCGGGCCGCCTCCCGCAGGGCCGTATCGGCGTCGGCTGGAAGGTGCTGGGCAGACCGGTCGCCCCCGCCGCCGGCCCCACCCTCACCGTCCGTGAGGTCGACGCCCGGCTCACCGCGCTCGACAAGGTCTCGGGCGCCGGTTCACAAGCCGAACGGGCGCGCCTGGTGGGCGAATTGATGGGAGCGGCGACCGAGGAGGAGCAGCGTTTCCTGTTCGGGCTGCTCACCGGCGAGGTGCGCCAGGGCGCGCTGGACGCGCTCGCGGCCGAGGGGCTGGCGGAGGCGACCGGCGCGCCCGCTGGGGACGTACGGCGGGCGGTGATGCTGGCGGGTTCGCTGTCGGCGGTGGCGCGGGCCCTCCTGGCGGACGGTCCGGGAGCCCTGGACGGCTTCCGGCTCACCGTCGGCCGCCCGGTGCTGCCGATGCTGGCCCACACCGCCTCCTCCGTCTCCGAGGCGGTCGGCAAGCTCGGCGCCTGCGCGGTCGAGGAGAAGCTCGACGGCATCCGGGTGCAGCTGCACCGGGACGGCGAGGACGTCCGCGTCTACACCCGCACCCTCGACGACATCACCGACCGACTGCCCGAACTCACCTCTGTTGCACGGGAGTTGCGGGGCGAGCGGTTCATCCTGGACGGTGAGGTGATCGCGCTGGACGACCGGGGGCGGCCGCGTTCCTTCCAGGAGACGGCCGCCCGGGTGGGGTCGCGCGTGGACGTGGCGGCGGCCGCGGAGACCATGCCCGTCTCCCCCGTCTTCTTCGACGCCCTGTCCGTCGACGGGCGGGACCTGCTGGACCTGCCGTTCACCGAGCGGCACGCGGAACTGGCCCGGCTGGTTCCCGGGCCGATGCGGGTGCGGCGGACGCTCGTGCGGGGGCCGGACGACACCGGACAGGCCGAGACGTTCCTCGCCGACACCCTGGCCCGGGGGCACGAGGGCGTCGTGGTGAAGGCCCTCGACGCCCCGTACGGCGCGGGCCGGCGCGGTGCCGCCTGGCTCAAGGTCAAACCCGTGCACACGCTCGACCTGGTGGTCCTGGCCGCCGAATGGGGGCACGGGCGGCGCACCGGCAAGCTCTCCAACCTGCACCTGGGCGCCCGCGCGGGCGACGGCTCCTTCGTCATGCTCGGCAAGACCTTCAAGGGCATGACCGACGCGATGCTCACCTGGCAGACCGAACGCTTCCGGGAGCTGGCCGTCGCCGACGACGGCCGCGTGGTGACCGTACGGCCCGAGCTCGTCGTGGAGATCGCGTACGACGGTCTGCAGCGCTCCCCCCGCTACCCGGCCGGGGTCACCCTCCGCTTCGCCCGGGTCGTGCGCTACCGCGAGGACAAGCCGGCCGCCGAGGCCGACACCGTCGACACCCTGCTGGCCGCCCACCCGGAGGTGACCCGATGAGCGGAGCACAGCACGGGAAGAGGAGCGCGGGACTGCTGCTGTTCCGGCGCACCGGCCACGGCGTGGAGGTGCTGGTCGGCCACATGGGCGGCCCGTACTTCGCGCGGAAGGACGCCGGGGCCTGGACCCTTCCCAAGGGCGAGTACGAGCCCGGCGAGGCGGCCTGGGACGCCGCCCGGCGCGAGTTCCAGGAGGAACTCGGGCTGCCGCCGCCCGACGGGGAGGCGGTCGCGCTCGGCGAGGTCACCCAGGCGAACGGCAAGGTCGTCACGGCCTGGGCGGTCGAGGCGGACCTCGATCCGGCGGCCGTGGTCCCCGGCACGTTCACGATGGAGTGGCCGCCGAGGTCGGGGCGGTTCCAGGAGTTCCCCGAACTCGACCGGGTGGAGTGGATGCCCCCGGAGCGGGCCCGGACCCTGCTGGTGGCCGCCCAGACCGTGTTTCTCGACCGGCTGGCCGAGCACTCGGCCTGAAGAGCCGGCGTTCGGCCAGGAGCGTCGGCTCGCCTCGGGGACCCGCCCGCGTTGCGCCGCGCCGCGGCGCGCGGGAGGGTCGGGGAACAGTCCGCTTTCAGGAGGTCGGCCATGCCCATCGCGACGGTGAACCCGGCGAACGGCGAGACGCTCAAGACGTACGACGCCCTCGGCGCCGAGGAGATCGAGCGCAGGCTCGCTGCCGCCGAGGCCACGTTCCGCACGTACCGCACCACCTCGTTCGCCGAGCGGGCGCGGCTCATGCACCGCGCCGCCGGTCTCCTGGACGAGGACCTGGAGGACATCGGCCGGGTGATGACCACCGAGATGGGCAAGCCGGTCAAGCAGGCCCGGGCGGAGGCCGCCAAGTGCGCCAAGGCGATGCGCTGGTACGCCGACCACGCCGAGGACCTGCTCGCCGACGAACTGGCCGCCCCCGCCGACGCGGCGGACTCCGGGGCCTCCCGGGTCCTCGCGCGCTACCGGCCGATCGGCCCCGTGCTCGCGGTGATGCCGTGGAACTTCCCGCTCTGGCAGGTGGTCCGCTTCGCCGCGCCCGCGCTGATGGCGGGCAACGTGGGGCTGCTCAAGCACGCCTCGAACGTGCCGGGGACCGCCCTGTACCTGGAGGACCTGTTCCGCCGGGCGGGCTTCCCCGAGGGCTGCTTCCAGACGCTGCTGATCGGGTCGGGGGCGGTCGAGGGCGTCCTGCGCGACCCCCGGGTCAAGGCGGCCACCCTCACCGGCAGCGAACCGGCGGGCCGCGCGGTCGCCTCGGTCGCCGGGGACGAGGTGAAGAAGACGGTGCTGGAGCTGGGCGGCAGCGACCCGTACGTCGTGATGCCGTCGGCCGACGTGGAGCGCGCCGCGACGGTCGCCGTCACCGCGCGTGCGCAGAACAACGGGCAGTCGTGCATCGCCGCCAAGCGGTTCATCGTGCACGCCGACGTGTTCGACGCCTTCGCCGAGCGGTTCGCGGCGGGCATGCGGGCCCTCAAGGTCGGCGACCCCCTGGAGGAGGACACCGAGATCGGGCCGCTCTCCACCGAGCAGGGCCGCGCCGACCTGGAGGAGTTGGTGGACGACGCCGTGGAGAAGGGCGCGACGGTGCTGTGCGGCGGCGGACGTCCCGACGGTCTCGACGGCGGCTGGTACTACGCGCCGACCGTGCTCACCGGCATCACGTCCGGCATGCGCATCCACCTGGAGGAGACGTTCGGGCCGGTCGCCACGCTGTACCGGGCCGCCGACCTGGACGAGGCGGTGGCCCTCGCCAACGACACCCCGTTCGGGCTCAGCTCGAACGTGTGGACCCGTGACGAGGGAGAGGTGGAGCGGTTCACCCGTGATCTGGAGGCGGGCGGGGTGTTCGTCAACGGGATGACGGCCTCGCACCCGGCGTTCCCCTTCGGCGGGGAGAAGCGGTCCGGCTACGGACGTGAGCTGTCGGGGCACGGAATCCGCGAGTTCTGCAACATCACCACCGTATGGCACGGAGCGTGAGCGTTCCGCAGCTACGATCCCTCGTGTGAACCGCGAAGTGACCCTCCCCCTGATCGTCGACGACCGCGGCACGTTGCAGGTGGCGGCCGCCGACGTCAGCAAGCTGTTGCGCACGGTGGGCGGCCGGTGGCTGCATCTGGTGGAGGCCGGCCAGGACGGCCTCGACGAGGACACGGTGGCCGCCCTCACGATCGAACTGGCCAAGCTGGCCGACCGGATCGACGTGGCCTGCATCGCGCACAGCAGCGGGCCGAGCGGCCGCTGAACCCCGGCGGCGACGCCGGGCCTGAGCGACGGACGGCGTCCCCCGCGGGACGCCGTTCCGGTCGGCGGTCACGTCCGGCGGTACATCCGGCCGCCGGCCCGCGGTCTCCCTGGAGGCCGGCCCGTCGAGGCCTCCGCCGTGCACCGACGGTCACCATCGGGCGGCCTCGGGCGGCCCCCTGCCGAGCGCCGGACCAGGCTCAGGCGACCCTCTGGTCCAGCTCCCACAGCGCGTGCCAGAACTTCGCCTCGTAGGCCTGGAGCAGTCGCCCGTGGCGCAGGACCTCGTCCATCGAGATCCGTTCGGCGTCGAGTCCGGCCTGTACGGCGGCGAGCGCCCTGCTCTCCAGCTCGGGCGCCGGCTCGGCGAAGAAGTCGAAGAAACCGCAGACCTCGTCGTCGAAGCCGTAGTGACGGCGCAGGGCCTCGGCGATGGTCTCGCAGTAGCCGCCCCACGCGGCGACGTTGGCGCCGAGCGCGAGGACCACGTCGGCCGGCTCCCCGTTCAGCGCGAGCAGGGCGACGTACGCGGGATAGGCCTGGCAGTCGGCCAGCGGTTCGTACTCCGCCGCCCGCGCCTCGTCGGCCCCCACCGCGGCGGCGAACGCGGTGAGCCGTTCACCGGCCGTCACCTCGTCCCGGGCGAGCATCTCGAAGAAGGCGGCGGTCGCCGGGTCGGCCGCCGAGCGTTCGGCCAGGTGGACGAACGCCCGGTGGTCCGCGGCGATCACATGGCGCTGTTCCAGGGCGAGGGCCGCGAGCGTGCCGAGCTGGGCGGCGCCCCGGGCGACCAGGGGCAGCAGCCGGTTGGCATGGGGGTCCGGGGCGAGTTTCCCGGTGACTCCCTCCAGCAGTTCTCTGGCCGTCCGCGTCATCGCGCGCTCCTTCGGTCCGGCTGACTCCGAGCCCCCGCGACCAGAGTGCACGGTCACCCCCGGTTCACCGCGCTGCGACGCGAAGTCCCAGGTCCGGTGGGGTGACGGCAGTCGGAGGGGCGGCGCGGGAGCGGTGGACGTGACGGGGGCCGTTCCCGGCCCCCGGCCCGCACGGCGGAGCGTCAGCGGATCGGCATGCCCGACAGGGTGCGGGCGATCACCAGGCGCTGGATCTCGCTGGTGCCTTCGAAGATCGTGTAGATGGCCGCGTCGCGGTGCATCCGCTCCACCGGGTACTCGCGCGTGTAGCCGTTGCCGCCCAGGATCTGGATCGCCTGGGCCGTGACCTTCTTCGCCGTCTCGCTGGCGAACAGCTTCGACATCGATCCCTCGGCCGCGGTGAACTGCTTGCCGTTGACCGCCATCCAGGACGCCCGCCAGACCAGCAGCCGCGCCGCGTCGATCGAGGTGCGCATGTCGGCGAGCTGGAAGGCGACGCCCTGGTTGTCGATGACCGGGCGGCCGAACTGCTCGCGCGTCTTCGCGTAGTCGAGGGCCACCTCGTACGCGGCCCGCGCGGTGCCCACCGCCATGGCGCCGACGGCCGGGCGGGAGGCCTCGAAGGTGGCCATCGCGGCGTTCTTCACCCGCTCGCCGCCCCCGGCCTTCGCGCGCTCACGGGCGCGGGCGAGGCGCTCGTCGAGCTTCTCCTTGCCGCCGAGCAGGCAGGAGCCGGGGACGCGGACGTTCTCCAGGACGACCTCGGCGGTGTGCGAGGCGCGGATGCCGTGCTTCTTGAACTTCTGGCCCTGGGACAGGCCGGGCGTGTTCGGCGGCACGATGAAGGAGGCGTGGCCCTTGGAGCCGAGCTCCGCGTCGACGACCGCGACGACGACGTGGACGTTGGCGATGCCGCCGTTGGTCGCCCAGGTCTTCGTGCCGTTCAGGACCCACTCGTCCTTGGCCTCGTCGTAGACGGCACGCGTGCGCATCGAGGCGACGTCGGAGCCGGCGTCGGGCTCTGAGGAGCAGAAGGCCGCGACCTTGACATCGTTGGCATCGCCGTACATCTGGGGGATCCAGGTGCCGATCTGCTCCTCGGTGCCGTTGGCGAGGACGCCCACGGCGGCCAGGCCGGTGCCGACGATGGACAGCGCGATGCCCGCGTCGCCCCAGAACAGCTCCTCCATGGCCATCGGGATGCCGAGGCCGGTGGGGTCGAAGTACTGCTGGGCGTAGAAGTCCAGGGAGTAGATGCCGACCTTCGCGGCCTCCTGGATGACCGGCCAGGGAGTCTCCTCACGCTCGTCCCATTCGGCGGCCGCGGGACGGATGACATCGGCGGCGAAGCCGTGCAGCCAGTCCCGGACCTCCTTCTGTTCGTCGTTGAGCTCCATGGTGAACTCGGCCATGTCCCCTCCAGCACTGGACTAAGCTGTTACTTGCGGTAACTGGAGTGTGTTACCGGCTAGTAGGAAAAGTCAACTCCCGAGTTCGGCTCGGCATCCCGTTCGATACCCATACGACGATCAGTGTTAGTTTGCGCAAGCGTCACCGAATCACCACGGGTGGGGAGAGCACATGGACACCACACAGCGGACCGATCAGCAGAGGTCCGCCGACCGCCGCCGGCGCGAACTGCTGGAAGCCGCCGACCGCGTGGTGCTCCGCGACGGCCCCGGGGCCTCCATGAACGCCATCGCCGCGGAAGCCGGCATCACGAAGCCCATCCTGTACCGCCACTTCGGCGACAAGGGCGGCCTCTACGCCGCGCTCGCCAAGCGGCACACGGACGCGCTCCTCGAAGCGCTGCGGGCGGCACTGGACGCCCCGGCCGAACGGCGTGAGCGCGTGGAGTCGACGCTCGACACGTACTTGGCCGCCATCGAGGCCCGACCGCAGGTGTACCGGTTCCTGATGCATCCGGCGGAGGGCGGCCAGCCGGGCGACGCCGGGTTCGACGTGGGCAAGTACTCCGCACCGGTGCTGCGCCGCATGGGCGAGGAACTGGCCGAGGTCATCGAGGAGCGGGTGGACCTCGGACCGGGCAGCCAGCAGCTGGCACGGGTGTGGGGTCACGGCATCGTCGGCATGATGCACGCCGCCGGGGACTGGTGGCTCGGCGAACGCCCCTGCTCACGCGCCGAGTTGGTGCGGAGCCTGGCCGACCTGCTGTGGGGCCGCCTCGCGGCGGCGGGCGACCGTGTCGGCGGCCCGGGTTTCTGACCGGGGCTCACGCGGACTCCTCGTCAGGCGGACACCTCGTCAAAAAACACGGCGCCGGACCGCCGCGGGGCACGGCGCCGTCCGCCGGGAACGGCCGACGGTGCCGGACCGTCCTCAGCCGCTCCAGGGAGCCCGTCCCACCTGACGCAGAAGGCGGCGTCGGCGCCATCCGGTGAGCCGGTCCGCGTACACCCCGCCGTCGAGGTGGTCGCACTCGTGCTGGAGGCACCGCGCGAACCAGCCCGTGCCGTGCACGGTGACCGGCTCGCCGGTGAGCGCCCGGCCCTCGACGACCGCGTGGTCGTACCGCTCGGTCCCGGCCTCCAGACCGGGCAGCGAGAGGCAGCCCTCGGGTCCGCGCAGGACCACACCGTCCGCCTCGACGAGACGGGGGTTCACCACGTGTCCCACATGGCGGACGTCGTCGTCGTCCGGGCAGTCGTACACGAAGACCCTCAGACCGACGCCGATCTGGTTCGCGGCGAGGCCGACGCCCTCGGCGGCGTACATCGTCGCGAACATGTCCTCGACGAGCTCCGCGAGCTCGGGGCCGAATTCGGTGACGTCCTCGCAGGCTGTACGCAGGAGGGGGTCACCGAGCAGGATGAGGGGCCGGACGCGTCCGTGGGTGCCCGGGATGGAACCGTGTCGCATGGCGGCAAGGGTACGGTCCTGGTAGGCGCGCCCAGGTCGCGCCGGCACCGAGGTGGTGCCGCGATTCGGGCCCGTGAGTGGATCTCGATAGGCTGAGCCCCCACATGTGCCGGGGGCAGGGGCGCGGCGCGTACGCAAGGAGGATCGAGAAACGATGTCAGGCAACTCGGACCCGCTGTCGCCGCGGGCCAAGCTGGCCGTGACGGCGGGCAAGGCGGCGGCAGCCGTCTCGCGGGCCGCCGGACGCGGCAGCGGATCGGTGATCGGCGGCCGGGTGGCGCTCAAGCTCGACCCCGACCTGCTGGCGAGGCTCGCCACGCACCTGGACGTGGTCCTGGTGTCGGCGACCAACGGCAAGACCACGACGACCCGGCTGATCGCCGAGGCGCTGCGCGCCGCGGGCCCGGTCGTGTCCAACGCGCTCGGCGCCAACATGCCCGCGGGCATCACCTCGGCGCTGGCCGGGGGCTCGGACGCCAAGTTCGCGGTCATCGAGGTCGACGAGAAGTACCTCGCCGGTGTGGCACGGGACACCGACCCGAAGTGCATCGCGCTGCTGAACCTCTCGCGCGACCAGCTCGACCGCGCCGCCGAGACGCGGATGATGGCCGAGCACTGGCGTGAGGGGCTGGCCGGTTCCAAGGCCGTCGTGGTCGCCAACGCGGACGACCCGCTGGTGGTCTGGGCCGCCTCCTCCTCGCCGAACGTCATGTGGGTGGCGGCCGGCCAGATGTGGAAGGAGGACGCCTGGTCCTGCCCGTCGTGCGGCGGCGTGATGCAGCGCCCCGGCGACGACTGGTTCTGCGGCGAGTGCGGCTTCCGCCGTCCGACGCCGACCTGGGCCCTGTCCGGGGACCACGTCCTCGACCCGCACGGTTCCGCGTGGCCGATCCACCTCCAGCTCCCGGGCCGGGCCAACAAGGCGAACGCCGCCTCGTCGGCCGCCGTGGCCGCCGTCTTCGGGGTGCCGCCGCAGGTCGCCCTGGAGCGCATGTACCAGGTGCAGGCGGTGGCCGGACGCTACGACGTGGTCCAGTTCATGGAGCGCGACCTGCGTCTGCTGCTCGCCAAGAACCCCGCGGGCTGGCTGGAGACCTTCTCCCTGATCGACCCGCCGCCGACCCCGGTCATCCTGTCGGTGAACGCGCGCGGCGCCGACGGCACCGACACCTCCTGGCTGTGGGACGTCGACTACACCCGGCTGACCGGGCACCCGATCTTCGTTCTCGGCGACCGCAAGCTCGACCTCGCCGTCCGCCTCGAAGTGGCGAACCAGCAGTTCCAGGTCTGCGACACCCTCGACCAGGCCGTGCAGATGGCGCCGCCCGGACGCATCGAGGTCATCGCGAACTACACCGCATTCCAGGACTTGAGGCGTCGTGTCGGCAACTGAGCCACGGAGGACGAAGAAGATGACGGACAACAGCCTGCGCCTGGTGTGGGTCTACCCGGACCTGCTGAGCACCTACGGCGACCAGGGCAACGCCCTCGTCATGGAACGCCGGGCGCGTCAGCGCGGCCTCGACGTGGCCCGTGTCGACGTGCGCAGCGACCAGCCGATCCCGACCTCCGGCGACATCTACCTGATCGGGGGCGGCGAGGACCGGCCGCAGCGGCTCGCCGCGGAGCGACTGCGCCGCGACGGCGGTCTGGAGCGCGCGGTCGGCAACGGCGCGATCGTGTTCTCCGTCTGCGCCGGCTACCAGATCCTCGGACACGAGTTCATCAACGACCTCGGTGAGCGCGAGCCGGGCCTCGGCCTGCTCGACGTGGTCTCGGTGCGCGGTGAGGGCGAGCGGTGCGTCGGCGACGTCCTCGCGGACATCGACCCGCGGCTCGGCCTGCCCCAGCTCACCGGCTTCGAGAACCACCAGGGCGTCACCCACCTCGGCCCCGGCGCCCGCCCGTTCGCGAACGTGCGGATCGGCAGGGGCAACGGCACGGGCGACGGCACCGAGGGCGCGTACAACGACACCGTGTTCGGCACGTACATGCACGGGCCCGTCCTCGCCCGCAACCCGCAGATCGCGGACCTGCTGCTGAAGCTGGCCCTCGACGTCAACGCGCTGCCGCCGACCGACGACCGCTGGTACGAGGCGCTGCGCGCCGAGCGCATCGCGTCCGCCCAGCAGCCCGCGTAGGGCCGGTCCGCTCCGGCGGGTCAGAGGAACCGTTTCTCATGGAGGAACGGTTCCTCTTGGCGTTTCCGGGGAGGAACCGTTTCCGCTTCACGAAAGGATCCGTACAGGTCCACGAAACGGTCCGTACGGGCCCTGCCGGAGCCCGTCTGAAACGGCATCCGCACAGGTGAGCGGGCGCGTCCAGCAGGCGGACGCACGGTACGGCGCGGGCCCCTCCCGCCGGTAGGCTGGCCGCGATACTCGCCGGACAACGTGGTCCGGTCCCCGGCCCACGTTGAGAAGGTATTTCGGGCTATGCGCATTGGTGTCCTCACGTCCGGCGGCGACTGCCCCGGCCTGAACGCCGTCATCCGGTCGGTCGTACACCGTGCCGTCGTCGACCACGGCGACGAGGTCATCGGCTTCCGGGACGGCTGGAAGGGCCTCCTGGAGTGCGACTACCTCAAGCTCGACCTCGACGCCGTGAGCGGCATCCTCGCTCGCGGCGGCACCATGCTCGGCTCCTCCCGGGTCCAGCCCGCGCACCTGCGTGACGGCGTGGAGCGGGCCAAGGGCCACGTGGCGGACCTCGGGCTCGACGCGATCATCCCGATCGGCGGCGAGGGCACGCTGAAGGCGGCCCGCCTGCTGTCGGACGGCGGCCTGCCGATCGTCGGCGTGCCGAAGACCATCGACAACGACATCGCGGTCACGGACGTCACCTTCGGCTTCGACACGGCCGTCGGCGTCGCGACCGAGGCCCTCGACCGGCTGAAGACCACCGCCGAGTCCCACCAGCGCGTGCTGATCGTGGAGGTCATGGGCCGCCACACCGGCTGGATCGCGCTGCACTCCGGCATGGCCGCGGGCGCCCACGCCATCGTCGTGCCGGAGCGTCCCTTCGACATCGAGGAACTGGCCGCGCGGGTCGGCGAACGGTTCGAGGCGGGCAAGCGGTTCGCCATCGTCGTCGCCGCCGAGGGCGCCAAGCCCCGCGAGGGCTCGATGGCCTACGACGAGGGCGGCAAGGACATCTACGGCCACGAGCGCTTCGCCGGCATCGCCCGCCAGCTCTCCATCGAGCTGGAGGAGCGGCTCGGCAAGGAGGCCCGGCCGGTCATCCTCGGACACGTCCAGCGCGGCGGCACCCCGACGGCGTACGACCGCGTGCTCGCGACCCGCTTCGGGTGGCACGCCGTGGAGGCCGTGCACCGGGGCGAGTTCGGGATGATGACCGCGCTGCGCGGTACCGACATCGTGATGGTGTCGCTCGCCGAGGCGGTCGAGACGCTGAAGACGGTTCCGGAGGAGCGCTACGCCGAAGCCGAGTGCGTGCTCTGAGACGTGCGCGGCAGAACCGCCCCCGGTCGCGTCCGCGACCGGGGGCGGTTCTACTCTGGTGCGGACAGACAGCGCACAACCAGTACGAAACAGGAGCCGGCGGATGGATCACAGCGGGCACGGCATGACCATGGATCTGCCGCCGTTCACGCTGGGGCGGGGGCTCGAATGGTCCGCCGACCCGTTCTTCCTCGTCGCGTGCCTGCTGGGGCTCGGACTGTACGGCTGGGGAGCCGTACGGCTGGCCCGGCGCGGCGACGCGTGGTCGTGGGGCCGTACGGCCTCCTTCGTGGTCGGCGTGCTGACGGTGATGCTCGTCATGTGCACCAGGCTGAACGACTACGGCATGGTCATGTTCAGCGTGCACATGGTCCAGCACATGGTGATCAGCATGCTCTCCCCGATCCTGATCCTGCTCGGGGCACCGATCACGCTGGCGCTGCGGGCGCTGCCGGTGGCCGCGAAGCGGGGCGGCAAGGGGCCGCGCGAACTGCTGCTGATGTTCCTGCACAGCCGGTACATGCGGGTCGTGACGCACCCGGCGTTCACCATCCCGATGTTCATCGCGAGCCTCTACGCGCTGTACTTCTCCCCGCTGTTCGACTTCCTGATGGAATCCACGACGGGTCACGTCTTCATGATGTGCCACTTCCTCGCCGTCGGGCTGTTCTTCTTCTGGCCGATCATGGGCGTGGACCCGGGTCCGCACCGCCCCGGTCACCTGATGCGGATGCTGGAACTGTTCGCGGGGATGCCGTTCCACGCGTTCTTCGGCATCGCGCTGATGATGGCGTCGGGCCCGATGGTCGAGTCGTACAAGAATCCGCCGGCCTCCCTCGGCATCGACGCGCTCGCCGACCAGACCGCCGCCGGCGGCATCGCCTGGGCGTTCAGCGAGATCCCCTCCGTCCTCGTCCTGCTCGCGCTGCTCTTCCAGTGGTACAACTCCGAGCAGCGGCAGGCCAAGCGCCTGGACCGCGCCGCGGACCGGGACGGCGACAAGGAACTCGAGGCGTACAACGCCTATCTGGCCTCATTGAACGCACGCGGTCGCTGAATTCACCGCATCAATTCCACTTGCGTGAAAGCCATTTCCATTCAGTAGCATGGAGGTGAAGCTCCGCGTCCGCTCTCCGGACCGCGGAGTCCAGGGGGAAATCGCAAGGGGGAGCGGTCATGACGTTTCGCGCATCCATGCGAAGGGCCGGATTATCGGCGGCACGCCGGACGGTCCTGCTACTGGTTTCCGCACTGATCGTCAGCGGGTGCGGAAAATCCGACCATTTGTTCGCCATTCGTGCCGTGGCCGCGGGGGTCTCGCAGGCCGATCCCTTCTTCGAGGAGGACGGCACACTCGGAAAGGACGCCACCGGCGCACGGCCGGCCCGGCCGGTCGGCGGGGTGCAGGCCAGCAACAGCCCGGGGTTGTACGGGGGGACGGCCGGAGGTGACGCTCCGGGCGAACCCGGTGGTGGCGGCACCGGCGACCGGGGCGGAAGCACCGGCGGCGGGAGCGACGGGACACCGGGACCGGACAGGACCGGCGGGACCGCCCCCGACTTCGGCGGCTCGGCCCGGCCCGGCACCTGTGCCGTCGCGCGGCTCAAGGAATTCCTCACCGACCCCGAGAACTCCGCCAGGGCGCGGGAATGGGCGCGTGTCCTGGATATCCGGCCGGACGGGATCTCCGGATATGTCGACCGGCTCACACCCGTCGTCCTGCGTCACGACACCCTCGTGACGAATCACGCCTACAAGCACGGCAAGGCCGTCCCCTTCGAATCCTTGCTCCAGTCCGGAATCGCCGTTCTGGTCGACCGCCGGGGGCTGCCCGCGGTGAAGTGCTCCTGCGGCAATCCATTGCGCCCCTCCAAGGCGGACATCAAAAAGGTCTCGGTGGGTTTCAAGGGCGGAAACAGGAAATGGTCCGGCTTCCGGGAGGACCGGATCGTGGTGGTCGAGCCGCCGCCCGGGAAGGAACCCCTCCACCGGCTCCGCCTGGTGGACGTCGACGACCCCGGCCGGGGGATCTCGCGCCCGCTGGGCACGGAGGGCGAGAAGGACACGTCGTTCGACGCGCGGAAGGAGACGACCGTGCCGTCGGTCACGGGCCTGACGTTCGCCGAGGCGAGCGAACGGCTGGCGCGGGCCGGACTCTCCCTCGCCTTCGACGGCGCCTCCCTGCCCCCGGACGACTCCCGGGTCACCTCGTCCCGGCCCGCCGGGGGCAGTGCCCTGGAATGGGGCAGCCAGGTGACGCTGTCCGTGTCCGGCACGGGCGACGACGGGACCCCGGGCACCCCCACGGACACCGGCGGCCTGACACCGGGCCCGGACACGTCCGGCACCGACGCGGGGACCTCCCCCGGAGTTCCCACCGGGGGAGGGACCGACACGGGCGGGACCGACACGAGCGAGTCCGGCTCGGGGACCGCCGGAAACACCACCGGGACCACGGACGGGAGCACCACCGGGACCACGGACGGTGCCACCACCGGTGGCGAGACCACCGGTGAGACCACGGGGAGCACGGACGGGACCACGACGGGCACCACGGAAGGCACCACCACGGAACCCGCCGGCACGGAGTCCGCCACCGCGAGCCCGACCGCCACGGACGGGACCGGTACCGGTCCCACGGACGGCGAGACCCTCGCGAGCTCCGCCGGCACCGCCACCGGCGAGACCGGCGAGACCGGCTCCGCGGGCGCCGGTGGCCCCGCGGGGCCGTCCGCGTCCGCGGGGGGTGTGACCTGATGGCGCCGGTGCCGCCCCGGTCGGGCGTGGGCCGGCTCATCGCCGACCGGTACCTGCTCGTGGACCGGGTCGGGTCGGGCGGGATGGGCCACGTGTGGCTCGCGCACGACCAGCGGCTCGACTGCGACGTCGCGCTCAAGGAGATCAGGTTCCCCGACTCCCCCGGGAGCGGCGCGGACCACGAGTCGCGGACGGCGCGGGCCCGCGCCGAGGCCCGGCACGCGGCGGTGCTGCGGGGGCATCCGCACGTCGTGACGGTCCACGACGTGCTGGAGCACGAGGGCCTGCCGTGGATCGTGATGGAGTACGTGGCCGGCGCGGTGGACCTGCGCGACCGGGTCGCCCGGAGCGGCCCCCTCGCCCCCGACGCCTGCGCCCGTATCGGCGTCGCGGTGCTCGACGCCCTGACCGCCGGGCACGAGCACGGCATCATGCACCGGGACGTGAAACCCGCCAACATCCTGCTCGCCCCGGACCGCAGCGGGAACCCGGAAGCCCGCGTCCTGCTCACCGACTACGGCATCTCGGTCCAGCCCGACTCCCCGGAGACGCGCTGGACCCAGACGTCCGTGCTGGTGGGCACGGCCGGCTATCTGGCCCCGGAGCGGGCGACGGGAGGTCCGCCGACAGCGGCGGCCGACCTGTTCTCACTGGGCTGCACCCTGTACTTCGGGGTGGAGGGGCACGGGCCGTTCGACCGGGACACCGATCTCGCCGCCCTCACCGCCGTGGTCCTGGAGGAGGCCCCTCCGCCGCTTCGGGCGGGTGCCCTGCGGCCGGTCGTCGAGGCGCTGCTGGCCAAGGATCCCGCCCTCCGGCTGTCCGCCGAGGACACCGCGTCGGCGCTGGCCGGGATCCTCACGCCGGGGCCCCATCCCCCGACCCGTCTCGACCCGGGCTCGCGGCCGCCGTGGTCGGGGCTCGGCACGTTCGACGGGTCCTTCGGGGCGTCCGGCCCGGCGGAGGACCGGAGCCGGGCCCTGCCGGGTGCGCATCCGTCGGCCGAGGGCGCGGCCGCGTACGGTCCGGCCCCGGACCAGGGGCCGACGCAGGACCAGGGGCCTGCCGTACCGGCGGGACACTCCCCCGCCCCGGGCCCGTACCCGCCGACGGGCAGGGGGTACGGGTACCCGCCCACGGCCGGGGGGCACGCGTACCCGGCACCGGCCGAGGAGCACGGACACCCGCCGACGGCCGAGGGGTACGGCCCGTACGCGCCCGTGGGCCATGACCGGGACTCCGGCACGGCCACACCCTGGGAGGGGTTCCACCGTCCGGCGCCCGGGCAGGGCCATGGGCCGCCCTGGTACGGAGCCCCGCCCGCCCCGGTCCCCGGCCCTCCGGGGCGGCGCCGGCGAAAGCCGCCGTACGCCCTGCGGGCCGTGGCCGCGGCCCTGCTCGCGTTCGCGCTGACGGCCGGTGTGGTCGTCTGGTACGCGGAGGCGCACCGGGTGGCCCGGCTGCCGTACGGCGACGCGGTCGGACTCACCGAACCGCTGCGCCGGGGCGACTGCGTCCTCGGCGAACCGGCCCTGTCGAGGACCACCGACGTGCCGCGGCTGACACTGGACCCGGGCTGTCACCACGGTCCCGACGCCCAGGTGATGGCGGTGTACAGGGCGCCCTCGTTCGAGGCGGCCCGCCGTGACGGTGCGCGACGGTGCGCGGAACGGACCAGGGACACCGCCCACAAGCTCGCGTGGAACGTCAGGAGCATGGCCGTCGTGCCCACCCGGGAGGGCTTCGGCACCACCGGAGGTACCGTCGCCTGTCTGCTCGCGGGCGTGCACGGCCCGGTGTTCGGTCCGCTCGGGGACCTGCGCGAGGACGGGATGACCTTCACGGACGCGACCCAGATGCAGCGGGGCGACTGTCTGGGCCATGTGGGAGGAGAGGCCCGTGTCGGTACGCACTTCGAACTGGTCGCCTGCGACGGGAAGGAGGTGGGCAAGGTCGTCGAGATCACCCACCTCGGCGCCCACCCCCTCGGGACGGACCCGTTGGAGCAGGCGAACGACCAGTGCGCGCTCGACGCGCCACCGGATCGGTACGACTACGACCCCTCGTCGTACTGGAGCCATGGCGTGCGCAGCGTGGGGGTGTGGGCCCGGCCGTACCGCCTGGTGGTCTGCTTCGTCGAGAAGGGGCAGCGCCCGTCGCCGGGGACCCGGTAGTCGGCACGGCTCTGGCGATGTGACTCCCTCCGGGTGAAAATGGCCCCGAAGGCCACGGCCCGCGTCGCGGACCCGCCTGGAGGAGGGTGTTGCGATGCCCGGTTCGACGAAGACGATGGGGGTGCTCACCGTGGGCGGGCTCGTCGCGGTGACGGCCTACACGGTGGCGCTGGGCAGCAACGGCTGGCTGTGGTTCGGCTGGGTCGTGCTCGGTCTGATCACGCTGGGGATGGTGGTCTCCCACAGCACCTGATCCCGGCCCTAAGGAGCCGGTCCCGGCCGTGACGGTGGCCGGGGCGGCTCACTGCCGGGGGCGCCCGGCCGCGGAGTGGACGCCGGGCTGGTACTTGGGGAGCCGGGCGGTGATCCTCATCCCCGCTCCCACCGCGGTCTCGATGACCAGACCGTGATCGTCGCCGTACACCTGGCGCAGCCGTTCGTCGACGTTGGAGAGTCCGATCCCCCCGGAGGGGCCGACCTCCCCGGACAGGATGCGGCGCAGCCGCTCGGGGTCCATGCCGACGCCGTTGTCCTCGATGACCACGAGCGCCTCGGCACCGGCGTCCTGCGCCGTGATGCTGATGTGGCTCTTGTCGGTCTTGCCCTCCAGCCCGTGCTTGACGGCGTTCTCCACCAGGGGCTGGAGGCAGAGGAAGGGCAGCGCGACCGGCAGTACCTCGGGTGCGATCTGCAGGGTGACGGACAGCCGCTCGCCGAAGCGGGCCCGGACGAGCGCCAAGTAGTGGTCGATGGCGTGCAGTTCGTCGGCGAGGGTGGTGAAGTCGCCGTGCCTGCGGAACGAGTAGCGGGTGAAGTCGGCGAACTCCAGGAGCAGTTCGCGGGCGCGCTCGGGATCGGTGCGGACGAACGAGGCGATCACGGCGAGCGAGTTGAAGATGAAGTGCGGGGATATCTGGGCTCGAAGCGCCTTGATCTCGGCCTCGATCAGCCGTGTCCGGGACCGGTCGAGGTCGGCCAGTTCCAGTTGGACGGAGACCCAGCGCGCGACCTCGCCCGCGGCGCGAACGAGGACCGCGGACTCCCGGGGCGCGCAGGCGACGAGCGCTCCGTGCACCCGTTCGTCGACGGTGAGGGGGGCGACGACGGCCCAGCGCAGCGGGCAGTCGGGCTCGTCGCAGGTGAGCCGGAAGGCCTCGCCCCGGCCGGTCTCCAGCGGGCCGCCGAGACGTTCCACGACCTCGGTGCGGTGATGGGCGCCGACGCCGTCCCAGGCGAGGACCGTCTCCCGGTCGGTGAGGCACAGGGCGTCCGTGCCGAGCAGGGTGCGCAGCCGCCGGGCGGACCGGCGGGCCGTCTCCTCGGTGAGTCCGGCGCGCAGCGGGGGCGCGGCGAGCGAGGCGGTGTGCAGGGTCTGGAAGGTGGCGTGCTCGACCGGGGTGCCGAGCCCTCCGAGGTTCTCGGGCCGCGCGGTACGTCTGCCGAGCCAGAACCCGGCCGCCAGCAACGGGAGTACGGCCACGCACAGCCCGGCGACGAAGCCGCTCACCCGCTCACCGTCCCGCCGGCCGCCGTCCGGACCTGACCCTCCATGAGTTCCTCCGGGAGGTGGAAGCGGGCGAGTATCGCGGCCGTCCCGGCCGGTACGCGGTCGGCGGTGGCCAGCGACACCAGCACCATGGTCACGAAACCGAGCGGCACCGACCAGAGGGCCGGCCAGGCGAGCAGCGCGCGCAGCGGGCCCGCCGTCCCCGGATAGCCGGCCATGGTCGCGCCGACGGCGACGAGTGCCGCGCCCCCGCCGCCGAGCATCCCGGCCGCCGCCCCCAGCGGGGTGAGCCGCCGCCACCAGATGCCGAGGACCAGCAGCGGGCAGAAGGAGGACGCGGACACGGCGAACGCGAGGCCCACGGCGTCGGCTACGGGCAGTCCGCCCACCAGCACGCTCGCGGCGAGCGGCACGGCCATCGCGAGGACGGTGCCGAGCCGGAAGTGCCGTACGCCGCGGGCGGGCAGCACGTCCTGGGTGAGCACGCCCGCGACCGCCATGGTCAGTCCGGAGGCCGTCGAGAGGAACGCGGCGAAGGCGCCGCCCGCGACGAGCGCCCCGAGCAGGTCCGCGCCCACTCCGCCGATCATCCTGTCGGGCAGCAGGAGCACGGCGGCGTCCGCGTCGCCGGTGAGGCTGAGTTCGGGGGCGTACAGCCGGCCGAGGGCCCCGTAGACGGGCGGCAGGAGGTAGAAGGCGCCGATCAGGCCGAGCACGACGACGGTGGTGCGGCGGGCGGCGACGCCGTGCGGGCTGGTGTAGAAGCGGACGACGACGTGGGGCAGGCCCATCGTGCCGAGGAAGGTGGCGAGGATCAGTCCGTAGGTGGCGTAGAGCGGGCGTTCCTCGCGCCCGGCGGCCGGTGAGGCCGCCAGGGCGTCGCCGCCGCCCCGTTCGGCCGCCGGGACCGGAGTGCCCCGGGCGAAGGTCAGCCGGGTGCCGCCGTCGATGCGGTGGGTGCCCCGCGGGAGCCGGACGCGCGCGTCCTCGTACCGCCGGCCGTCGACGGTACCGGTCGCGGTGACGGTGAGCGGCCGGGACAGCTTCAGGTCGAGCGTCGCGTCGATCCGGACGAGGCGCTGTTCGCGGAAGGCCGGCGGTTCCTCGAAGACGTCGCGGGGGGCGCCGTGGGACTGCCAGGCGAGGACCAGGAAGAGCGCGGGGACGAGCAGGGCGGTGAGCTTGAGCCAGTACTGGAAGGCCTGGACGAAGGTGATGCTGCGCATGCCGCCCGCGGCGACCGTGGCCACCACGACGACGGCGACCAGGACCCCGCCGAACCAGTCGGGCGCGTCGGTCAGGACCGCCAGCGTCAGCCCCGCGCCCTGCAGTTGGGGCAGGAGGTAGAGCCATCCCACGCCGACCACGAAGGCCCCGGCGAGCCGTCTGACGGCCTGGGAGCCGAGCCGGGCCTCCGCGAAGTCGGGCAGGGTGTAGGCGCCGGAGCGGCGCAGGGGTGCCGCGACGAACAGGAGCAGCACGAGATAGCCCGCGGTGTAGCCCACGGGGTACCAGAGCATGTCGGGTCCCTGGACGAGCACCAGACCGGCGATGCCGAGGAAGGAGGCGGCGGAGAGGTACTCGCCGCTGATCGCGGCCGCGTTGAGCCGGGGGCCGACGGTGCGCGAGGCGACGTAGAAGTCGGAGGTGGTCCGGGAGATGCGCAGCCCGAAGGCACCGACCAGGACGGTCGCGAGGACGACGAGGGCGACGGCGGGAACGGAGTAGTTCTCGTCCACGGTTCAGCGGTCCTCGACCAGGCGCACGAGGTCCTCCTCGTTGCGTTCCGCCCGCCGTACGTACCAGCGGGCGAGCAGCACCAGCGGCGGGTAGAGGCAGAAGCCGAGGACGGCCCATTCCAGGGCGGCGCCGTCGGGCATCGCGGCGAAGACCAGCGGCAGTGGTCCGACGAGCAGGACCAGGACGGCGAACGTGACGCACGCGGCCCGGAGCTGACTGCGCATCAGGGAGCGTACGTAGGTGTGGCCGAGCGTGGTCTGTTCGTCGATCTCGGTCCTCGGCCGGTAGTAGCCGGAGGCGCGGCGCGCGCGGCGGGGCGCTCCGGTGACGACGACACGGCGTTCGGCGGGGTCCTGCGGCACGTGGCGCTCCTCAGCTCGTGGTCCGGCGCAGCAGCAGATCGCGCAGCTGGCGGGCGTGCCGACGGCTGACCTGGAGTTCGACGGAGTCGACCAGGACGCTCACCGTGCCCGCGTCCAGGCGGAGTTCGCCGATGTGCCGCAGGGCGACGAGGTGGCGCCGGTGGATGCGGACGAAACCGCGGGAGCGCCAGCGCTCCTCGAGGGTGGACAGCGGGATGCGCACCAGGTGGCTGCCCTGCGCGGTGTGCAGCCTGGCGTAGTCGCCGTGGGCCTCCACGTGCGTGATGTCCTCGACGGCCACGAAGCGTGTGACGCCGCCGAGTTCGACGGATATGTGGTCGGGGTCGGGCTCGTGGACGGGTATCAGGGGTGTGGTGTCCCGCAGTTGGGTGGCCCTGCGGACCGCCTCGGCGAGCCGTTCGCGGCGTACGGGCTTCAGGACGTAGTCGACGGCCTTGAGGTCGAAGGCCTGCACGGCGAATCCCTCGTGGGCGGTGACGAACACGACGAGCGGCGGCTGGGCGAACCCGCCGAGCAGCCGGGCCAGGTCGAGCCCGTCGAGGCCGGGCATGTGGATGTCGAGGAAGACGACGTCGATCGCCTCGGGTCCGCCGGGGCCGCTCTCCAGGGCCCGGTTGATCCGGCGCAGCGCCTCGGTCGCGTCGCCCGCGCCCTCGGCGCTGCCGATCCGGGGGTCGGCGTTCAGCAGGTACAGCAGTTCCTCGAGGGAGGGTCGTTCGTCGTCGACGGCGAGCGCGCGCAGCATGAGAGTGGAGTGTAGGAGTGATTCGCACGGCTGGACATGTGCCGGACACGGCCGTCGCGCCCGGCCGGCCGGCGGTCGCGGCTGGATACAGTGCCGCCATGAACAGCAAGCCCGCGATGTTCGACGAGCTCGACCGCAAGATCATCACTGCCCTGATGGCCAATGCCCGGACGAGCTTCGCGGAGATCGGCGCGGCGATCGGACTGTCCGCGACGGCGGTCAAGCGCCGGGTCGACCGGCTGCGCGAGACGGGTGTGATCACCGGGTTCACGGCCACGGTGAAGCCCGCGGCGCTCGGCTGGCGCACGGAGGCGTACGTGGAGGTGTACTGCGAGGGCGCGGCGCCGCCCCGGCGGCTCGCGGAGGTGGTGCGCAATCATCCGGAGATCACCGCCGCCATGACGGTGACCGGGGGCGCGGACGCGCTGCTGCACGTACGGGCGGTCGACGTGGAGCACTTCGAGGAGGTCCTGGAGCGCATCCGGGTGGAGCCGTTCATCCGGAAGACGATCAGCTACATGGTGCTGTCCCATCTGCTGCCCGAGGCCCCTGAGGCGGGGGCGACCCACGCCGCCCCGGACGACGCAGGAAACGTGCGCTGACCCCGCCGATCACGCAGCAGTACTGCGTATACGCGCAGCTCTTCTCGCTTGTCGTGCCTGTCCCCCGCTTCTTACCGTGGAGACATCCCACCAGATGACACCGCAGGAAGCGGAGGAACCTCTCTGTGTCCGAAAGCCGTGTGCCGCGCTCCCGGCGCTTCCTCGTCTGCGAACCCAGACACTTCGCCGTGCAGTACGCGATCAACCCCTGGATGCGTCCCGACACCCCCGTGGACGTCGATCTCGCGCGCGACCAATGGCAGGCGCTGATCAGCGCCTATCGCGCGCACGGCCACACCGTCGACTCCGTCGAGCCGGTCCCCGGCCTTCCCGACATGGTCTTCGCCGCGAACTGCGCGCTCGTCCTTCAGGGCCGTGTCTTCGGCTCGTCCTTCCACGCGCCCGAGCGCCGCCCCGAGTCCACCGCGTACGAGACCTGGTTCAAGACGGCCGGTTTCGACGTCTACCGTCCCGAGTCGGTGTGCGAGGGCGAGGGCGATCTCGTCCCGACGCGCCGTTACATCCTCGCCGGTACGGGATTCCGCACCACGCCCGAGGCCCACCGCGAGGTCCAGGAGTTCTTCGGCGTCCCGGTGATCGGCCTGCGCCTGGTGGACCCGCACTTCTACCACCTGGACACCGCGCTGTTCGTCCTCGACGACGACAACATCGCGTACTACCCGGAGGCCTTCTCGCCCGGCAGCCGCGAGGTGCTCGGTCGGCTGTTCCCGGACGCGGTGCTCGCCACCCGTGAGGACGCGCTCGCCTTCGGCCTCAACTCCGTCTCGGACGGCCGTCACGTCTTCATCGCGCCGCGCGCCGAGGCCCTCGCCGACCAGCTCGTGACCCATGGCTACGTCCCCGTCCCCGTCGACCTGTCGGAGCTCCACAAGGCCGGCGGCGGCATCAAGTGCTGCACACAGGAGATCCGTTCATGACCGCTCCCGCCCGCGCCACCACGTCCGCCGGCGCCGTCGCGCGCAGCTCCGAGGAACTGATCCGGGCCGAGGGACCCGTCCTGGCGCACAACTACCACCCGCTGCCCGTGGTCGTCGCGCGCGCCGAGGGCACCTGGGTCGAGGACGTCGAGGGGCGCCGCTACCTCGACATGCTGGCGGGCTACTCGGCCCTCAACTTCGGCCACCGCAACCCGGTGCTGATCGAGGCGGCGCACCGCCAGCTGGACCGGCTCACCCTGACCTCGCGGGCCTTCCACAACGACCAGCTGGCCGGGTTCGCCGAGTCCCTGGCCGCCCTGACGGGCCTGGACATGGTCCTGCCCATGAACACGGGCGCCGAGGCGGTGGAGAGCGCCGTCAAGGTGGCCCGCAAATGGGCGTACGAGGTGAAGGGTGTCGAGCCCGGCCGGGCCACGATCGTGGTGGCGGCCGGCAACTTCCACGGCCGCACGACCACGATCGTCAGCTTCTCCACCGACGAGAGCGCCCGCACCGGCTTCGGCCCCTTCACGCCCGGCTTCCGGGTCGTGCCGTACAACGACCTGGCCGCGCTCGAGGCGGCGATCGACGAGACGACGGCCGCGGTGCTGATCGAGCCCATCCAGGGCGAGGCCGGCGTGATCATCCCGGACGACGGCTATCTCGCCGGCGTCCGCGAGCTCACCCGCCGCACCGGCTGTCTGTTCGTCGCGGACGAGATCCAGTCCGGCCTCGGCCGCACCGGCACCACCCTGGCGGTGGAGCACGAGTCGGTCGTGCCCGACCTGCTGCTGCTCGGCAAGGCGCTCGGCGGCGGCATCGTGCCGGTCTCCGCGGTCGTCGGACGCCGGGACGTGCTGAGCGTGCTGCGTCCGGGTGAGCACGGCTCCACGTTCGGCGGCAATCCGCTGGCGGCGGCGGTCGGCTCGGCGGTCGTGGGCCTGCTGGAGACCGGTGAGTACCAGCGCCGGGCCGCCGAGCTCGGCGCGGTGCTGCGGGACGGGCTGACGGCCCTGGTGGGCCGGGGCGTCGAGGGCTTCCGCGCCCGGGGGCTGTGGGCGGGCGTCGACATCGACCCGTCCATCGGCACGGGCCGGGAGATCAGCCAGGGCCTGATGGACGAGGGGATTCTGGTCAAGGACACCCACGGCTCGACCATCCGGCTGGCGCCGCCGCTCACCGTCACGGCCGAGGAACTCCAGTCGGCTCTCGGGGCTCTGGAGAAAGTTCTGACGCAAGGGGTCTGATACCGGCCAAGAGGCCACAGAGAGTGACACCGCAGCGGTTACGCCCGGCGACGGCCGCGCCTACACTGATCGCTCCCCAGGGGAAAAGAGGGAGTGCCCCAGTGTTCTATCACGTGCTCAAATATGTGCTTCTGGGTCCACTGTTGAGGCTGGTCTTCCGGCCTCGGATCGAGGGCCTTGAGCACATACCGTCGTCGGGTGCCGCCATCGTGGCGGGCAACCACCTGTCCTTCGCGGACCACTTTCTGATGCCGGCCATCCTGAAGCGCCGGATCACCTTCCTCGCGAAGGCCGAGTACTTCACCGGTCCGGGCGTCAAGGGGCGGCTGACGGCCGCCTTCTTCCGCAGCATCGGGCAGATCCCGGTGGACCGTTCCGGCAAAGAAGCGGGCCAGGCCGCGATCCGCGAGGGGCTCGGCGTGCTGCGCAAGGGCGAGCTGCTCGGCATCTATCCCGAGGGCACCCGTTCGCACGACGGGCGGCTGTACAAGGGCAAGGTCGGCGTCGCGGTGATGGCCCTGCGGGCCCAGGCCCCGGTGATTCCCTGCGCGATGATCGGCACCTTCGAGGCCCAGCCCCCGGGCCGGAAGCTCCCGCGGATCCACCCCGTGACGATCCGGTTCGGCAAGCCCCTCGACTTCTCGCGCTACGCCGGGATGGAGGGCGAGAAGGCCGTCCTGCGCGCCATCACCGACGAGATCATGTACGCGATCCTGGCTCTGTCCGAGCAGGAGTACGTCGACCGGTACGCGGCCGTCGTCAAGGCCGAGGAAGCCGCGGCGAAGGCCGAGTCGGGGCGCAGGTTCCCCCGGATGCCGATGAGTTGACGCGGCCCGCACGAACGCGCGCACCGCGCGGCGAAGGGGGCGGCCGGGATGCCCGGCCGCCCCCTCGTGCTGTCGGGACTACGGCTTCGGAGTGGCGTGCGGGGTGCACGTCACGTCGGCGGCGTCCGTCTTGCCGGTGAGCAGGTAGGAGTCCACCCGCTCGTTGATGCACGGGTTGACCAGACCGGTCACGCCGTGCGAGCCCGCGCCCTGCTCGGTGATCAGGCGGGAGCCCTTGAACCGCTTGTGCAGTTCGACGGCGCCCTGGTACGGGGTGGCGGCGTCATTGGTGGACTGGACGATGAGGACGGCGGGCAGGCCCTTGCCGGTCTTCACCTCCACCGGGGTCTGCTGCTTGACCGGCCAGGTGGCGCACGGCAGGTTCATCCACGCGTTGGCCCAGGTCATGAACGGGTACTGGGCGTTGAGCTTGGTGTTGTCCCGGTCCCACTTCTTCCAGCTGGTGGGCCACTTCGCGTCGGCGCACTCGACGGCCGTGTACACGGCGTTGCCGTTCTCCGAGGAGATGTTGCCCGCCGTGTCCGTGAGGTCGGGGGACGCGGCGTCGACGAGCGCCTGGGTGTCACCGGCGACGTACTTGCTGAACACCGAGGCGGTCGGCACCCACGAGGAGTCGTAGTACGGGGCGCTCTGGAAGAAGGAGATCAGCTCGGCGGGGCCGACGACGCCGCCCAGCGGGGCCTTCTTCGCGGTGGCGCGCAGCTTCAGCCACTGGTCCTGCACCTTGGCGCGGGTGTCACCGAGGTGGAAGGTCGCGTCGTTCTTGGCGACCCAGTCCTCCCAGTCCTTCCAGCGGCCCTCGAAGGCGATGTCCTGCTCCAGGTTGGCCTGGTACCAGATGTTGTCGCGCGACGGGTTGACGACGCTGTCGACGATCATCCGGCGCACGTGCCCCGGGAAGAGCGTGCCGTAGACGGCTCCGAGGTAGGTGCCGTAGGAGACGCCCAGGTAGTTGAGCTTCTTCTCGCCGAGCGCGGCCCGGATGACGTCGAGGTCGCGTGCCGTGTTGGGCGTGGTCATCTGCGCCAGCACGGCCTTGCCGCTGCGCTCGGCGCAGCCGTCGGCGTACTCCGCGGCCAGCTTGCGCTGGGCCCGCTTGTCGGCCTCGGAGTCCGGGACCGGGTCCGCCTTGGGCGCCTTGACGAACTCCTGCGGGTCGATGCAGGAGATGGGCGCCGAGTGGCCGACGCCGCGCGGGTCGAAGCCCACGAAGTCGTACGCCTTGGCGGTGTTCGCCCACAGGGGGCTCTTGGTGGTGACACGGCGCGGGAAGCGCATGCCGGAGCCGCCGGGGCCGCCGGGGTTGTAGACGAGCGCGCCCTGGCGCTCCTCCTTGGTACCGGTGTTCCCGATCCGGTCGACGGCCAGCTTGAGCTGCTTGCCGTAGGGGTGCGCGTAGTCCAGCGGCACACTCACCCAGCCGCACTGGATCGGCTTCTCGAAGCCCCAGTCGGCCGGGCAGTCCTTCCAGTCGATCCCGGCCTTGGCGGCCCGCTCGGCGGCGACGGCCGCTCCGTGCTGCTCACGGCTCTGTCCGTGGCCGTGCCACGAGTCGGCGGTGGCCGAGGGCGCCGCGACGGCTCCGGCCATCAGGGTCGCCGTGACGAGCACTCCGGCCGAGCCGAACGCCGCCACCCGTTTCGTCGGTCTCTTGGACCTCAAGTGTGACCTCCCCGTACCTCATGGTGATTGGTACGAGGATCCTTTCGGCTGTGAGGTCTCTGAGAACAGACGTGACCGGTGTTCTTTACCAATCCGATAGCCGGTACGCCGTGTTCCGCTGAGCGGTGAGCCTGATGTGAATCAGCCTTCCCGACAACATAGTTGACGTCACGTGAGATCTCCCAGCGCATTGTCCAGCACGCGTCGCAACAGCAGCGCGTCGGGGGCCAGCGCCGTCACGAGCACGGCGGGGCCGGCGAGCGGGGTGAGCGCGGCGTGCTCCCCGAGCGGTCGCGCCGCCGGCAACTCCCTCTCGAACTCCGGTCGTACGACGATCAGTTGCCCGAGCGCCCGATGCCCCCCGAGGACAGCGGGCCCGTCCCAGCCGCCGGGCGCTCCGGGACCGCAGGCCAGCTCCTGGTCGAGCAGGGGCCGCCCGTCACGCCGTACGGTGAGACGGCTGGTGAGCCGCCCGGGTTCCTCCCCCGCGCGCCCGAGCACCTGCTCCTCCCGGAGGACGAGCCGGGCACCGCCCCTGAGGTCGGCACGCGCGGAGACGGACAGCTCGCTGCCGCTGGCGGAGATCAACTGCTCCGGAAGCCACCACAGTTCGCCTCCGTCGGCGACGTCGAGGCGTACGTCGTAGCGGGCCTCGCCCTTGGCCTGTCCGGGCAGCGCGATGGTGGCGGCGGCCGAGCCGACCCGCAGCCGCGCGCCTGGCCCGACCCGGGCCTCGACGGCGAGGTGGTCACCGCCGAGCGGTCCGCTCATCGCCCCGACCAGCATCACACGCGCCTCGGACCCGCCGCCCCGGACCCGGCGCGGGGCGAGCGGCCCCTGACCGTCCAGCACCGGCAGCGAGGTCCCGCCCCGGCCGTCGTCCCTGGCCTCGATCCGCGCGGTGGCGCGGACTCCCGCCGTCGTCACGCCGTCCACGCCGCGAGCCGTTCCCGTACCCAGCCGGCGACCGCCGTGACACCGCTCCCGGTGCGCAACGACTGGAACACCACCGGGAGTCCGGCCCGCTGCGCCTCGGCGTCGGCCGCCATCCGCTCCAGGTCGGAGCCCACGTAGGGCGCGAGATCGGTCTTGTTCACGACGAGCAGGTCGGCCGTCGTGACCCCGGGTCCGCCCTTGCGCGGGATGTCGTCCCCGCCCGCGACGTCGATCACGAAGATCTGCGCGTCGACGAGCCCCCTGGAGAAGGTCGCGGTGAGGTTGTCGCCGCCGGACTCCACGAGGATCAGGTCGAGCGGCCCGGTCTCGTCCTCCAGGTCCTCGACCGCTTCGAGGTTGGCGGAGATGTCGTCCCGGATCGCGGTGTGCGGGCAGGCGCCGGTCTCGACGGCGGTGATCCGCTCGGGTGGCAGTACGGCCTCCCGCAGCAGGAACTCGGCGTCCTCGCGGGTGTAGATGTCGTTGGTGACGACGGCGAGGGACAGTTCGTCGCGCAGCGCCCGGCAGAGCGCGGCGACGGTGGCGGTCTTCCCGGAACCGACGGGACCGCCGAGCCCTATGCGCAGGGCACGGCGCCTTCCGTCGGGCCGGCGGGCGTCGGCACTGACCGCGGACGGCCCGTGGTGAACGTGATCGAGGTGCACGGTACGGCTCCAGCTTCGTTCGGCGTGTGGGTGAGGGGGAGCGAAGGGTCGGCCGGACCCTGACGGTCCGGGAGCGTGCGGCCGTCAGGACGCGAACAGCCGTACCGGCCAGGCCGCGTGCGCCTCCGCGCCGATCTCCAGCAGCGGCGCCGAGGCGGCGGGAAGCGCCTCGACGCCGTCGTCGAGGACCCGCCGCGCCGCGTCCGCCGCCGCGTGGGCGACGACGTCCAGCTCCGGCGCGAGCCGGGCCAGCACGGCCGTCGCGTCGAAGGGGTCGAGGCTCAGCAGCCGCACCGTCGCCGACGCGGGCCCGCTGACACACTCGTACACGGAGCAGTACGCGGCGTCCTCGGGTCCGAGGCCGGCGGCCCGTGCCGCCGCCCCCAGCACGACCGGCTGGTGCGCCCCCTTGGGGAACCGGCTCGCCAGCGCGTCGAGTTCGGCCGAGGGCCAGGTCGCCCTGGCCGCCCGCACGAGTTGTCGGCCCAGACGGCGCGCGACGACCCGCAGGGCGGGCGAGGGCGTCCGGGCGTCGGCGGCCGCGTCCAGGGCCACCGGATCGACCCCGAGCGCGCCCGCCGCGGCCAGCGCGGCCGAGACGAGCCCGCTCGTGTGCAGCCGACCCCTGCAGAAGTCCTCCAGGCTCGCCGCCCCGGTGATCCGCCCGGCCGCGACCGCCGCCTCCGCCCCGCCGGAGTGCGCGTGCCCTCCGGCGGGAAAGCGGCCGTCGGCCAGGACGAGAAGTGCCGCCCGGGACATCAGAAGAGGAAGTAACGCTGGGCCATGGGCAGTTCGGCGGCCGGAGCCGCCTCGACGAGCTCCCCGTCGATGTGCACGGCGAAGCTGTCGGGGTCGATCCGCACGTCGGGCCGGGCGTCGTTCTCGCGCATGTCGGCCTTGGTCACCGCCCGCGTCGACTCGATGGCCACGAACCGCTTGCCCAGCGAGAGCCGTTCCGGCAGCCCGTCCTCGATGGCGAGCGGCGCCACGAAGTTGAACGAGTTGGCGGCCGGGGCCCGCCCGATCGCCCCGAACATCGGCCGGGGCAGGACCGGTTGGGGTGTCGGGATGGACGCGTTGGCGTCGCCCATCTGCGCGTACGCGATCTGACCGCCCTTGACGACCAGATGCGGCTTGACCCCGAAGAACGCGGGCTCCCACAGCACCAGGTCGGCGAGTTTGCCGGTCTCCACGGAGCCGATCTCGCGTGCGAGCCCCTGCGCGAGCGCCGGGTTGATCGTGTATTTGGCGACATAGCGACGTACCCGCTGGTTGTCGGCGCGGCCGTCGCCCGGCAGGGCGCCCCTGCGCCGCTTCATCACGTGGGCCGTCTGCCAGGTCCGCATGATCACCTCGCCGACGCGGCCCATGGCCTGGGAGTCGGAGGAGATGATCGAGATGGCGCCGAGGTCGTGGAGTATGTCCTCGGCCCCGATGGTGGAGGGCCGGATGCGGGACTCGGCGAAGGCCAGGTCCTCGGGCACCGCCGGGTTCAGGTGGTGGCAGACCATCAGCATGTCGAGGTGTTCCTCGACGGTGTTGACGGTGTAGGGCCGGGTGGGGTTGGTCGAGCTGGGCAGGACGTGGGGCTCGGAGACCACGGTCATGATGTCCGGCGCGTGCCCGCCGCCCGCGCCCTCCGTGTGGTACGCGTGGATACCGCGTCCGGCGACGGCGGCGAGGGTGTCGGCGACGAACCCGGCTTCGTTCAGGGTGTCGGTGTGGATGGCGACCTGGACGCCGGTGCGGTCGGCGACGGTGAGCGCCGCGTCGATCGCGGCGGGCGTCGAGCCCCAGTCCTCGTGGATCTTCAGGCCGAGCGCGCCGCCCCGGATCTGCGAGAGCATCGCCTCGTGCGAGACGGTGTTGCCCTTGCCGAGCAGACCGAAGTTGAGCGGGTAGCCCTCCATCGCCTCCAGCATCCGGGCCAGGTGCCAGGGACCGGGCGTGACGGTCGTCGCCTTGGAGCCCTCGGCGGGACCCGTGCCGCCGCCGACGAGCGTCGTGATGCCGGAGGCGAGGGCCTCGTCGGCGATCCCTGGACAGATCAGATGGACGTGGGCGTCGATGGCGCCCGCGGTCAGGATCCGCCCGTTGCCCGCGATGACCTCGGTCTCGGGGCCGATCACCAGGTCGGGATGGACCCCGTCCATGGTGTCGGGGTTGCCGGCCTTGCCGATGCCCGAGATCCGGCCGTCGCGGATGCCGATGTCGGCCTTGACGATCCCCCAGTGGTCGACGATCACGGCGCCGGTGATCACCGTGTCCGGGGTGCCCTCGGCGCGCGTGGCGCGCGCCTGGCCCATGGACTCCCGGATGACCTTGCCGCCGCCGAACACCGCCTCGTCACCGGCGCGTCCGGGCCCGCCGCAGCGGTCCTCCTCGATCTCGATCAGCAGGTCCGTGTCGGCGAGGCGGATGCGGTCGCCGGTGGTCGGACCGAACAGATCGGCGTACGCGGCGCGCGAGATCTCAGGCATCCAGGGCACCTCCGGTCTCCCCGCGCAGTCCGGGCACCACACGGGCGCCGGCGAGCGGGACGAGTCCGACCTCGACCGGGATCCCGGGCTCGAAGCGCACGGCGGTCCCGGCGGCGACGTCGAGGCGCTTGCCGCGCGCGGCGGCCCGGTCGAAGTCCAGACCGGGATTGGCTTCGGCGAAGTGGTAGTGGGAGCCGACCTGGACGGGACGGTCGGCGGCGTTGAGGACGGTCAGCCGGGTGACCTCACGCCCCTCGTTGAACACGACGGGTTCGTCGGCGAAGAGGAACTCTCCGGGAATCACGGCGCCTCCCCCTCGTCAGACGATCGGGTCGTGGACGGTGACCAGTTTGGTGCCGTCCGGGAAGGTCGCCTCGACCTGGACGTCGTGGATCATCTCGGGGATGCCCGTCATGACGTCGTCCCGGGTGAGGATCTTGCGCCCGGAGGACATCAGTTCGGCGACGGTACGGCCGTCACGGGCGCCTTCGAGGATGTGCGACGTGATCAGCGCGACGGCCTCGGGGTGGTTCAGTCTCAGTCCGCGGGCCCGGCGCTTCTCGGCGACATCGGCCGCCACGTGGATCAGCAGCCTCTCCTGCTCGTGCGGGGTCAGTTGCACGACGTCCCACCTCACATCCTCGCTCCGGACCGTGCGGGGCCCGGTGGCCGCGGCCACCGAGATCCCTGGCGGCGTGGATGGGCACGCTAGTCGGACGGAGTTTCGAGGACGTTAACCGGCCTGTGATCCTTCCCAGGCCGGATCGAAGGACCCCGTCGGGTCCGTGACGCCGCCCCGCGTCCCCGGTTCCGACCGGCCGGGCCGCGGGGGCGCCCGGGAACCCGTGAGGACATCGGGGGCCGGACCGTATACGGCGTATCGCCCGGCGCGCGGGAGCCGGAGCCGCCCCGCGGGTCGCCGGCGTCCCGGCCCTCAGGAGGCGCCGGTCCCCCGGTGCTCCGCGGCGATGCCGAACCGCTGGTGCTCCCGGGGCGCGGACGCCACGTCACGGACGCCGGCCAGAGAGCTGATCACCTGCTCGTCGGCGGGCTCCGGGAGTTCTTCGAGGCGCTCCAGGTCGGCCGCGGAGACGAGGGCGACGAGCGGCTTCCCGTGCCGCGTCACGACGACGCGCTCACCGCCGTACACGACGCGGTTGATCAGTTCGGCGAGCTCAGCCCTGGCTTGCGTCACCGGAATCTCGTAGGCCATGACGTCCAGCTTAGACCGGGCCTCCCGCACCCCGCGGGGGTGCGGATCTCCCCGGTCGACGGTGCGCGGCGCCCCCTGCCCCCTTCGTGTCCGGCGGCGCCACCGTTTTCGCTCTCGGCATGGCCCTCTTCCACGAGGACGTACATCCTGTACATTTTTTACAGACGTCGACCTGAGGAGGCGCGCCATGGACAGCCCGTCCGCCCGTCATGTCCTGCCCGAGTTCACCGAACGCACGAGCACGGGGTACCAGACCCTCGATCCGTACTCGAAGCTGCTCGGCGAGCGGATCGTGTTCCTCGGGACACCGATCGACGACACCTCGGCGAACGACGTGACGGCGCAGTTCATGTACCTCGAACACCAGGCGCCCGAGCAGGACATCTCGCTGTACATCAACTCCCCGGGCGGCTCCTTCAGCGCGATGACCGCGATCTACGACACGATGCGGTTCGTCACCTGCGACGTCGAGACGATCTGCCTCGGCCGGGCGGACTCGACCGCGGCGATGCTGCTGGCCGCCGGAACTCCGGGCAAACGGCTCGCGCTGCCGGGGGCCCGCGTCCTCCTGCGCCAGCCGTCGGTTCCGGAACCGATCGAGGGCCATCCGGGCGATCTGGCCGTCCAGGCCGAGGAATTGGTCCGCTCCCGCCGGATCCTGGAGGAGATGCTCGGGCGGCACACGGGGCAGAGCCCGGAGCGGATCGCCGCGGACATCGAGCGCGACAAGATCTTCGACGCGCCGGCGGCACGGGCCTACGGGCTGGTCGACCGGGTCGTCCCGAGCCGTAGGCCCGCGCGCCGGACGCCGGACGCCGGACGCGAGGTGAGCGGCCGATGATCCCGGACCTGCCCCCGCTGCCCGCGCTGACCCGTGCCGAGGCCGAGCTGATCGACCGCTACCTCGACGTGGTCGACCTGGTCGGCCGCATCAACCCGTCCCGCCCCGGAGACACCTATCGCGGCCTGAGGGCGGCTCAGGCACTGGTCGGCAAGGCGGAGGCGCTGCGGGACGCCCTCGCCCTGATGCACCAGCGGGGCGAGAGCGAGGTGCACGCCCCGACACTGGCCCAGGCCCTGCGGGTGCTCGGCGGGGAGCGGCGGGCGGCCAGGGTCACCGTGCCGCCCGGGTCCGGCAGTTGACGGACCCGCACCGGCGGGCCGGTACGCGCCGGAGCTCCGCGCCGTCCGGTCCGCGACTCAAACGGACCGGATGGTGTACCCCCCGATGGCGTATTTCCCGATCCCTTCCGGGACCCCTCCGAGTTGCGCAACGCGCGGACCGCGGAGGCCGGATGGGGCCCTTCACCGCAGGTGCGGGCCTCATCGATGTCTCCAACACGTGCTCGAACGCAGCTATGTTCACCCGAACGGGTGAGTGGTGAGTAAGCCCACAAAACGCCGATTCCGCTCGGATTTTCCGTCCCTCATGAGTGAAGATCCCTTCCGACGACAAGCCCCCGCCACAGCGGCGGGGCGGTCCGGGCGGACGCCGAGTCCTGCCGCCGCCCGGATGACCGGTCGACAGGAGTGGATCGGCAGGAGTGGAGGACCCAGCTAGACGGGCCGCCGGAACAGTTCCGGGCGGTCCTTGGGGTGAAGCCGCAACCGCGGCCGGGCAACTTCGCCAGCCCGAATCCGACAGGTCATCCTTCACAGGCGGCTGACGAAGGGTTGCGCATGACTGCGCTCAATCGTGTCCCGTCGCTGTGGACCCGGGCCGGTACGGCCTCGGCGCTCACCCTTGCCGCGGTGGGCGGCAGCCTCGTGGTCCCCGGCGCCGCAGCCGACGCCGAGGCGGCCACCGTTGCGACGAAGGCACTCCAGGTCGCGGCGTCGAAGCACGGCTCCCCCTACCAGTGGGGCGCCACCGGACCGCACCGCTTCGACTGCTCCGGGCTCACGCTCTACTCGTACAAGAAGGCGGGCAAGAAGCTGCCTCGTACGGCCGCGGCCCAGTACAACAAGACGCACCACGTCTCGGCCTCGCACCGCAAGGCCGGTGACCTCGTGTTCTTCCACTCGGGCCGGAACGTCTACCACGTCGGTATCTACGCCGGGAAGGGGAAGATCTGGCACTCCCCGAAGACCGGGGAAGTGGTGAAGCTCCAGAAGATCTGGACGAGGAGCGTCTGGTACGGCAGGGTCGGCTGACCCTCTCCTCCGGGGCGGCGGAACCCCGCCGCCCCGGCGCCGGCCTCCTCACGGCCGCCGTGACGCCCTCTCAGCTCCTCAGGGGCTCCAGCACCAGGACGAGGCCCAGAACGGTGAGGGCACCGCCGGTGAGCCCCGCCACGGCCCGTGCGGCCCGCGGTCCGCGCAGCCACCGTCCGAGCCGGTCCACCAGGAGCGCGACCGCCGGGAACCACACCAGGGCCAGGGCGACCACGATCAGCGCGAGCAGCAGGGTCCGCGGCATCGCGGGGCTGCCCGCGGGCACGAACTGCGGCAGCAGGCTGAGGAAGGTGACGGGCGCCTTCGGGTTGAGCGCGTTGGTGACGAAGCCCTGCCGCAGCGGACGCGCGCCCCGGCCCGTCCCCCGCGTCCCCGCCTCGTACGGCGACGCGGCCGGGCCCGGCTCCCCCGGACGGACCGACGGGCGGAGCGTGCGCAGGCCCAGGTACAGCACGTAGGCCCCGCCGAGCAGTTGGAGCGTCCCGAAGAGCGCCGGCACGGCGGTCAGGACCGCGGCGACCCCGGCGACGGCGAGCGCGGTGTGGATCAGCAGCCCGCCCGCGATGCCGAGGGCGCACGCGAGACCGGCCCGGCGGGAGACGAGCGCGTTGCGTACGACGACGGTGAAGTCCGCTCCGGGCATGGCGACCATGCCCGCGGCGACCCCCGTGAAGGCGATGAGCTGTGCGTCCATGCCCCCAGGCTGCCCGGCACGGACCTTCAGCGGGTATGTCGAATATCCTGGGCCGGTATTAAGCAGTCGTTTAGACCCGGCAGGGTGCCGCCGGATCCGGGAGGGGCGCGATGTACGACCCGACGCGGCTCGCGGCGCTGGTGGCGGTCGCCGAGGCGGGGTCGATCACCCGGGCCGCCGAGCGCCTCGGCTACACCCCGCCCGCGCTGTCCCAGCAGGTGGCGAAGCTGGAGCGGGAGACGGGGACGACACTGCTGGTGCGCTCCCATCGCGGGACCCGGCTCACCGGCGCGGGCGAACTGCTGGTCGTACGGGCCCGCCGGGTCCTCGACGAGATGGAGCTGGCCCGGCACGAACTGGCCCGTCTGACGGGGCTGTCGGGCGGCACGCTGCGGCTCGGCACCTTCCAGACGGCGGGCATCCATCTGCTGCCGCCCGTGCTCACCGCCTTCCGCCGGGCCCACCCGGACGTGGCGCTCGCGGTCGCCGACCACGAACCGCCGCACGGGATCGCGGCGGTCGCGGCCGGCGAGGTGGACCTGGCGCTCACCCACACCTACCAGCCCGCCCCTCCGGTACCGCTCCCCCCGTCCGTGGGCGTCGAGCCGGTCCTGGTCGAGGAACTGGTGCTGGTGACCGCTCCCGGTCACCTTCTCGCGGGCGGTTCGACGCGGCTGCCGCTCTCCGAGCTCGCCGGGCAGCCGCTGATCAGCATGGCCCCGGACCACCCTCCCCGGCAGGGCGTGGAGGCCGCGCTCGCCGAGGCGGGGGCCACGCCGGCCGTGCTCGTCGAGACCCCCGGGTACGCCCTGGTGTGCGCGCTGGTCAGTGCCGGGCTCGGGGTCGCGGTCGTACCGGAGATGGTGGCGGCGACGGCGGCGACACCGGTGGGCACCAGGCTGCTGGAACCGGGAGACCTGCGCCGGACGATCTCGGTCGTCCACCGGACGGATGTGACGGCGCCCGCGGCCGACGCGTTCCGCGCCCTGTTGCGCGGCGCCTTCGGGCGGGCCGGACGGCACCGGACCGGCGGCCGGCCGGACGTCCGGGGGCATCGGGACGACATGTCTCAGGGCTCCTGAGGCCATCCGGAGGGCACCGTCCGGACCGGCACCGTCCACGGGATCTCGATGGAGACCGTCTTGCCGCCCTCCCGGGTCGGGCGGACGGTGAGCCTGCCGCCGCACTCGGCGGTCAGCCAGCGGATGATCACCATGCCGCGGCCGTTGTCCTGCTGGACTGCCGCGGGCAGCCGCTTCGGGAAGCGCGGATGGCTGTCGGTGACCCCGATGCGCAGGCGCTCCTCCCGGTCGAGACGCACGCCGACCGTGAAGGTGGGCGACTGCCCGAACGTGTGCTGGACGGCGTTGGTGGCCAGTTCGGACACGATCAGGCGTACGGTCTCGGCGACTTCGCAGTCGCGCGGCAGGCCCCATTCGGCCAGCACTTCGGCGACGAATTTACGGGCCACGGAAACCGAGGCCGGTTCGCTCGGCAGCGTGACGGATGCTTCCTGATGGTCTGCCATGGCGACGTTCGTCCCTTTCCCACGGGACCGGAGCCCGACACCGAGCGGATGGTTCGAGTACGGTCCCGGACTGGTGCTTGCGCCAGACTGCCACTACCGGGCCGGTCGTGGGTGCGATCCACCGAGTAATGCATATATCTGTCGCTCGATGCGGTGAACTCTGCGTCGGCAGAGCGTATTCGGACGACTTGGAAGGAGTAAGGAGAACAGTCATGCAGCACGGTCCCGCGGTGCGCCGCCGCAAGCTCGGTGCCGAACTGCGCGCGCTGCGCGCCGGCACGGGTCTCACGAGCGGGGAGGCGGCCCGCCTGCTCGGCTGGCACCAGTCGAAGGTGAGCCGCATCGAGACGGGCACCAGCGGGGTGAAACCGGCCGACGTGGAACGCCTGTTGCACGCGTACGGCGTCGAGGACCCCGGACTGCGCGAACTCCTCGTCGTGCTGGCGGGTTCCGAGGGGAGCGGCCGTCACCACTGGTGGCACGCGTACCGCGGCGTGCTCCCGCAGGCCTACCGCGACTTCATCAGCCTGGAGTCGGGGGCCAGCGTCATGCGCACCCTGGAGACCTCCGTCGTACCCGGGCTGCTGCAGACGCCGGAGTACGCCCGCGCGGTGACGCGGGCCGCCGTGGACGGGCTGGAGGAGAGCAAGCTCGACGCCCTGGTCGAGGTGCGCCTGGCCCGGCAGGACGTCCTGCGTTCGGATCCGCCGCTGGAGCTGTCCGCCGTCCTGGACGAAGCGGTGTTACGGCGGGAGGTCGGCGGTCCCGACGTCATGGCGGGCCAGCTGCGCCGGCTGCGGGAGGCCGCCGCCCTGCCCCAAGTACGGCTCCAGGTAATGCCGTTCGCCGCCGGGGCACACATCGGAGTGACCGGCCCTTTCGTTATTTTCTCATTTCCGAACACAGCCGATCTGGATGTGGTTGTTCTCGACCACTTGACGAGTAGCCTCTATCTCGAACGGAAAGAAGACCTCCGGGCCTACGCCGAGGCCTTCGACGCCCTTCGGTTCCACGCCCTTTCGCCCGAGGACTCGTTGGACTACATCGCCGCGATAGGCGACGACACGTAAGGAGGCACACGTCATGCCCGCAATGCCTCGGTACGTACCCTCCAGCACTTCACTGCGCCATGTGCGATGGCTGCGCAGCAGCCGCAGTACCGGGATGAACAACTGCGTCGAGACCGCACGCCCGAGCACCGGACCGTGGTCCGGGATGGTCGCGGTGCGCGATTCCAAGAACACGGCGGGACCCGCCCTGCTGTTCACCCCGGGCGTCTGGGAGGGGTTCATCACCGGGCTGAACTGACCCCGCACGGTTCACCGTTCCACCGCACCACCGGCCGGCCGCCCCTGCGGACCACCGGCCGATCGCCCCACCCGCTCGTCGATCGATCGCTCCACCGTTTCACCGGTTCCGGCTGATCACGTCCACCGCGTGCTCGATCTGCTCCTCGGTGAGGTCCGCGCGGGCCGTCAGCCGCAGTCGTGAAACACCGTCGGGCACCGACGGGGGACGGAAACAGCCGACGGCGAGGCCCGCCTCGCGGCAGTCGGCCGCCCATCGCACCGCCCGTTCGGGGGACGGTGCCCGCACGGAGACGACCGCCGCGTCCGGTCGTACCGCGGAGAGACCCTCCGCCGTCAGCCGCGTGTGCAGTGCCGTGGCCACCTCGCGCGCCCGCGCCGCGCGCCCGGGCTCACGGCGCAGCAGCCGCAGCGCCGCGAGGGCCGCGCCCGCCGCCGCCGGCGCGAGGCCCGTGTCGAAGATGAAGGTGCGCGCCGCGTTGATCAGATGGTCGATGACCGCCGCCGGGCCGAGGACCGCGCCGCCCTGGCTCCCGAGCGACTTGGAGAGCGTGACGGTCACGACGACGTCCGGGTCCCCCGCGAGCCCCGCGGCGTGCGGAGCGCCCCGGCCGCCGTCGCCCAGGACACCGAGGCCGTGCGCGTCGTCGACGATCAGTCCGGCCCCGTACTCCCGGCAGGCGAGGGCGAGTCCGGCGAGCGGGGCCGCGTCTCCGTCCACCGAGAAGACCGTGTCGGAGACGGTGACGGCCGGTCCGTCGTGGGTGCCGAGCGCCTTGCGCACGGCGTCCGGGTCCGCGTGGGGAACCACCTGGGTCGTGCCGCGGGCCAGCCGGCAGCCGTCGATCAGGGAGGCGTGGTTGCCCGCGTCCGAGACGACCAGCGAGCCGTACGGCGCGAGGGCGGTGACCGCGGCGAGGTTGGCCGCGTAGCCCGAGGACAGGACGAGCGCGGACTCGAAACCGCAGAAGTCGGCCAGTTCGCGTTCCAGTTCGCCGTGCAGTTCGGTGGTGCCGGTGACGAGCCGCGAGCCCGTCGCACCGCCGCCCCACCGGCGTGCGGCCTCGGCCGCGCCCGCGGTGACCTCCGGGTGACGGGCGAGCCCGAGGTAGTCGTTGCTCGCGAGGTCGAGGAGCGGCGAGTCGGCGGGACGCGGGCGCAGCGTACGCACGAGTCCGGCACGGCGACGTGCCTCGGCCTGCTCGTCGATCCAGCCGAACGCCATGTGTCCTCCGGGTCTCGCCGCCTGCGCGGTGATGGTGGTTTGTAGGCAGTGCACAGACCCTAGCGGTCGCCCCGGCGGCCCATGATGTGGCAATACCCACACGTCGAACCATCTCTGTTGTGCAAACTCTCCTTGGCCGGGAGCGGTCGCATGGTCCAGGATCGGACCTCATGGACCTGCTGAACACGCTGGTGGACAAGGGGCTTCGGCGCGAGCTGCCGACCCGTGACGAGGCACTGGCCGTACTGGCCACCTCCGACGACGACGTACTCGACGTGGTGGCCGCGGCCGGCAAGGTGCGCCGGCACTGGTTCGGCCGACGGGTGAAACTGAACTATCTCGTCAACCTGAAGTCGGGCCTGTGCCCGGAGGACTGCTCGTACTGCTCGCAGCGTCTCGGCTCCACGGCCGGCATCCTCAAGTACACCTGGCTCAAGCCCGAGGAGGCCTCCGAGGCCGCGGCGGCCGGGCTCGCCGGGGGCGCCAAGCGGGTCTGCCTGGTGGCCAGCGGGCGCGGCCCGACGGACCGTGACGTGGACCGGGTCTCCGACACGATCAAGGCGATCAAGGACCAGAACGAGAACGTCGAGGTGTGCGCCTGCCTCGGCCTGCTCTCCGACGGCCAGGCCGAGCGGCTGCGCGAGGCGGGCGCGGACGCCTACAACCACAACCTGAACACGTCCGAGGGGACGTACGGGGAGATCACGACCACCCACACGTACGCCGACCGGGTGGACACCGTCCAGAAGGCGCACGCGGCGGGGCTGTCCGCCTGCTCGGGTCTGATCGCGGGCATGGGCGAGTCGGACGAGGACCTCGTGGACGTCGTGTACGCGCTGCGCGAGCTCGACCCCGACTCCGTTCCGGTGAACTTCCTGATCCCGTTCGAGGGAACCCCCCTCGCCAAGGAGTGGAACCTCACCCCGCAGCGCTGCCTGCGCATCCTGGCCATGGTCCGCTTCGTCTGCCCGGACGTCGAGGTCCGCATCGCCGGCGGCCGCGAGGTGCACCTGCGCACGATGCAGCCGCTCGCCCTGCACCTGGCCAACTCGATCTTCCTCGGTGACTACCTCACCAGCGAGGGCCAGGCGGGCAAGGCCGACCTGGAGATGATCGCGGACGCCGGCTTCGAGGTGGAGAACGCGGGCGAGGTGACGCTGCCCGAGCACCGCGCTCCGTCCGGCGGCGGCTGCGGATCGCACGCCGGGAGCGGGTGCGGATCGCACGAGGGCGCCGGCTGCGGGGCGGGCGCCGAGGCGGGCTGCGGGTCCCACGAGGGCGCGGGCGTGTGCGCTCCGGCGCCGGCGGCCGTGGCCGAGGCGCCCGCCGACGCCCGTACGGACCTCGTCTCCGTGCGTCGCCGCGGCGCCGGAACGGATCTCGCGCCCAATGCCTGACCTGTCGGTGCGGGAACTGCTCGACCTCGACCGGCGGCACGTCTGGCATCCGTACGGGCCCATGCCCGGCCGCCAGGAACCGCTGGTCGTGGAGTCGGCGAGCGGGGTCCGGCTGCGGCTGGCCGACGGTACGGGCGAGCTGGTCGACGGCATGTCGTCCTGGTGGTCGGCCATCCACGGCTACAACCACCCGGTCCTGAACGACGCGGCGCGCGGCCAGCTGGAGCGCATGAGCCATGTGATGTTCGGCGGGCTCACCCACGAGCCCGCCGTCATGCTGGCGAAGCGGCTGGTCGACATCTCGCCGGAGGGCCTGGAGCACGTCTTCCTCGCCGACTCCGGCTCGGTCTCGGTCGAGGTCGCCGTCAAGATGTGCCTCCAGCACTGGCGCTCGCTCGGCCGCCCCGGCAAGCAGCGGCTGCTGACCTGGCGGGGCGGCTACCACGGGGACACCTGGCAGCCCATGTCGGTGTGCGACCCCGAGGGCGGGATGCACGAGCTGTGGCAGGGCGTGCTCCAGCGGCAGGTGTTCGCCGACGCGCCGCCGGCCGCGTACGAGGAGTCGTACGCGGACCACTTGCGCGAGCTGATCGCGCGGCACGCCGACGAGCTCGCCGCGGTGATCGTGGAGCCGGTGGTGCAGGGTGCGGGCGGGATGCGCTTCCACTCCCCCGGCTACCTGCGGGTGCTGCGCGAGGCCTGCGACGAGCACGACGTCCTGCTCGTGTTCGACGAGATCGCCACGGGTTTCGGCCGTACGGGTGAACTGTTCGCGGCGGACCACGCGGGCGTCACCCCGGACGTGATGTGCGTCGGCAAGGCGCTGACCGGCGGCTATCTGACGATGGCGGCGACGCTGTGCACCTCGCGGGTGGCCGACGGCATCTCGCGCGGTGACGTCCCGGTGCTCGCGCACGGCCCGACCTTCATGGGCAATCCGCTCGCCGCCGCGGTGGCGTGCGCCTCCGTCGACCTGCTGCTGGGGCAGGACTGGCGGACCGAGGTGAAGCGGATCGAGACGGGGCTGCGGGACGGCCTCGCGGAGGCGGCCTCGCTGCCGGGCGTCCGGGACGTACGCGTGCTCGGCGCGATCGGGGTCGTCCAGCTCGACCACGAGGTGGACATGAGGGCGGCGACGGCGGCCGCGGTGCGCGAGGGCGTGTGGCTGCGGCCGTTCCGCGACCTCGTCTACACGATGCCGCCGTACGTCACCGGCGACACGGACCTGGCACGGATCACGCGCGCGGTGTGCGCGGCGGCGCGGGAGGGCTGAGATGACGGTACTGGTGATCACGGGGACGGGCACGGAGGTGGGCAAGACGGTCGTCACGGCCGCCGTCGCCGCCACGGCCCTCGCCTCCGGGCGGTCCGTGGCCGTCCTGAAGCCCGCGCAGACGGGCGTGGGCCCGCACGAGCGCGGCGACGCCGACGAGGTGGCCCGGCTCGCCGGTGCCGTCACCACCCTCGAACTGGGCCGCTACCCCGAGCCGTTGGCGCCCGCGACGGCCGCCCGGCGGGCCGGGCTGCCGGCCGTGTCCCCGGAGTCGGCGGCGGAGGCCGCGGCGAAGCTCGCCACCGAGCACGATCTGGTGCTGGTGGAGGGCGCGGGCGGTCTGCTCGTCCGGTTCGACGACGCGGACGGGACCCTGGCGGACGTGGCCCGGCTGCTGGACGCTCCCGTGCTGGTCGTCGCTCCGGCCGGGCTGGGAACGCTCAACACGACGGAGCTGACGGCCCGTGAACTGCGGATGCGGGAACTGGAGTTCGCGGGCGTGGTGATCGGCAGCTGGCCGGACTCCCCCGACCTGGCGATGCGGTGCAACCTCGCGGACCTCCCCGCGGTGTCCGGGGCACCCCTGCTGGGCGCGGTCCCGGCGGGCGCGGGGATCCTCCCGCCCGCGGACTTCCGTGCCGGTGCGCCGGGCTGGCTGGACCACCGGCTGGGCGGACGCTGGAACGCCGGGGTCTTCGCCGCGGCGCACACGGCCTGACACCGGCCGCCGTCACCCGGCCGGGTGAACTCCTCCGCTCCCGGCGGGCGAGGCGTGCGGCGGGCGTCCCGGGGGGACAATCCCGGTGAACCCTGTCCCCCGGGAGGTCCGTCATGCCGTTCAAGCCGCTCCGGCCGGCCGGCTCCGGCAAGGTCTCCGCGGAGGCCGTGCACCATCCGGTGTTCGCCCGCTGCTACGCCCGCTGCAGCGTCGGCGCCGAGACCCGGATGGGGATCGGCCGGGTGCGCGAGCGGCTGCTCGCCGGGCTGTCCGGGCGGGTGATCGAGATCGGCGCGGGCAACGGCCTGAACTTCGCCCACTACCCGGGCACCGTCTCGGAGGTCGTGGCCATCGAACCCGAGCGGCTGCTGCGGCGGTTGGCGGTGGAGGCGGCGCTGCGCTGCGAGGTGCCCGTCGACGTGGCGCCGGGTGCCGCGGAGGCGCTGCCGGTCAAGAGCGAGGCGTACGACGCCGCCGTGCTCTCGCTGGTGCTGTGCAGCGTGCGGGACGTGCCGAGGGCGCTCGCCGAGGTGCGGCGGGTGCTGCGCCCCGGCGGCACGGTGCGGTTCTTCGAGCACGGCCGGGGCGGCGGACCGGTCATGAGGTCCGTCCAGCGGGGTCTGGACGCCACGGTGTGGCCGCGGCTGTGCGGCGGCTGCCACGTGGCGCGCGACCCGGTCGCGGCGCTGCGCGAGGCGGGGTTCGAACTGGGCCCGTACCGGCGGCTGTCGATGCCCGAGAAGGGACCGCGCCTGCCCACGTCGTACTGCGTTCTGGGCACGGCCCGCCGGCCGCCCGACTGACGGGCGCGGCCCCCGTGCCGTGCGCGCCGGGTGTCACAGACTCCAGCGGCGCAGTTCGTGCGCGATGTCGTGCACGGTGGCCTCGCCGTTCTTCACCAGGCGGGCCAGGTCCCGCACCTGCTCGGGCGAGGTGACCACCTTCAGGCCGCTGGCGACGAGATAGGCGTAGGCGACGGCCGAGGCGAACATCGCGTTGGAGCGTTCGAGCGCCGGGACGTGCAGCAGGAGCTGGAGCAGCGCGGCGGCGCGGGCGTGCGGGCTGTCGTAGACCGGGATGCCGAGGATCTCCGCCTCGTGCCGGGCGACCGCGGCGACGAGGGCTCCCCAGTCGGTGACCTGGGGGTCTCCGGGGGTCTTCTGTTCGGCGATCATGAGGAGCCAGGCGAGATCGACTCTGAGACTGCTCAACGGATCAACGACGACCTTCGCTGGTGCCTTCACGGTCCGGGCCGAACTCCTCGGCGAACACGGACTCGTACTGCTTCATGAAATCGGCGGCGGCCTCCACGAAGGTGCGGCCCGCTTCCCCGGTGTCCTGCCGGACCAGCTCCTCGATGTAGCGGTTCACGCTCATCCCCCGTTCCAGGGCTCGCTCCCGGGCGGCTCTCGCGGTGCCCTCGTCCACCCGGACGTTCAGCTGAGTCTTCGCCATCCTTCGAAGCTAGCGCCATACCGCTAGCACGGGCAAGGGGGCCCGGTCCGGGGTGGAGACGCGGAGGGCGGGGGCACCGAGGGCCGAGATGCGGAGGCGAGACGCGGAGGGTGGAGAGGCGCGGTGGAGATTGCCCCTTACATCGATATCGGGGACCCACCCTGAGGCGGAGACCGCCCGGCACCCAGGGGGGATACCGGGTGTGCCCCCGGTCACACTACCCTCGGGCCGGACGAGGAGTCCGGGCACCCATCACGGAGGAGGCGGTCTTGTCCACAGCTGCTGCGGAGCAGATTCCCGGCCGCGCGGAGGGGGACGGGATCGCCGCCCGCGCCCGCGGCCTGACCAAGGCGTACGGTTCCGGCGAGACCGCGGTACTGGCCCTCGACTCGGTCGACGTGGACATCGCGCGCGGCCGGTTCACCGCCGTCATGGGTCCCTCGGGCTCCGGGAAGTCCACCCTCATGCACTGTCTGGCGGGCCTGGACACCGTCTCGGCCGGGCAGGTGTGGCTGGGCGGCACCGAGATCACCGGACTGAAGGACCGCGAGCTGACCCGGCTGCGACGGGACCGGATCGGCTTCATGTTCCAGTCGTTCAATCTGATCCCCACCCTGAACGCGGCCGAGAACATCACGCTGCCCATGGACATCGCGGGCCAGAAGCCCGACCAGAAGTGGCTCGACCAGGTCATCGACACCCTCGGACTGCGCGAGCGGCTCAAGCACCGGCCCGCCCAGCTCTCCGGGGGCCAGCAGCAGCGCGTCGCCTGCGCGCGGGCGCTCGCCTCCCGGCCCGAGCTGATCTTCGCGGACGAGCCGACCGGGAACCTCGACTCGCGCGCGGGCCTCGAAGTCCTCGGATTCCTGCGCGAGGCCGTCGACGAGCTGGGCCAGACCGTCGTCATGGTCACGCACGACCCCGGTGCCGCCGCCCACTCCGACCTGGTGCTCTTCCTCGCGGACGGGCGGATCGTGGACGAGATGGAGCGGCCTTCGGCGGAAGCCGTGCTGGAGCGGATGAAGCGTTTCGACACGGCCCGGGTGACCTTCGACGGCGAGCGCGGCACGCCCGGCGGCGGCTCCGGTGACGTGACCCCCGACAAGGACTGAGGCGGTCGTGCTCAAGGCGACACTGCGAAGCTTTCTCGCGCACAAGGGGCGGCTGCTGCTCTCGGCCCTGGCCATCGTGCTGTCCGTGGCCTTCGTCGCGGGCAGTCTCATCTTCTCGGACACGGTGACCCGTACGTTCGACCGGCTCTTCGCCTCCACCGCGGCCGATGTGACCGTGGAGCCGAAGAACGACCTGAAGTCCCAACTGCCCACCGGAGCCACCGAGACCGTCCCGGCCTCCCTCGCGGACCGGCTCGCGAAGGTCGACGGGGCCGCCGCCACGCATGTGGACGTGTCGGTGGAGAACGCCCCCGTCGTCGACAGCGCGAACAAACCGGTCGGGTCGACGACGGGCGCCCCCACCATCGTCACCAACTGGGAACTCACCGAACGCAGTCCGCTGAAGCTGACCTCCGGGCACGAGCCGCACGGCGGCGACGAGGCGCTGCTCGACGCGGACACCGCCGACAAGAAGCACCTCGGCATCGGCGACGTCCTGACGGTGCAGGCGCAGCCCGGCTCCTTCGAGGTGCGGATCACCGGGATCGCCACCTTCACCACCACCAACCCCGGTGCCGCGCTGATCTTCCTCGACACCCCGACCGCGCAGTCCAGGCTGCTCGGCCGCCCCGGCCTCGCCACGAGCATCTCCGTGGACGCCGCGCCGGGTGTCGACGACGCCCGGCTCAAGCAGCGTGTCTCGGCCGAACTCGGTGGCGGGACCTACGACGTGAAGACCGCCGAGGAGCAGGCGAAGTCGTCCGCCGAGCAGCTCGGCGGATTCCTCGACGTCATCAAGTACGTGATGCTCGGCTTCGCCGGGATCGCGGTGCTCGTCGGCATATTCCTCATCGTCAACACCTTCTCGATGCTGATCGCCCAGCGCACCCGGGAGCTCGGGCTGCTGCGGGCGCTCGGCGCCGACCGCCGCCAGGTGCGCCGGTCGGTGCTCACCGAGGCACTGCTCCTCGGCCTGGTCGGTTCGACCCTCGGCCTCGCGGCCGGGATCGGGCTGGCGGTCGGGCTGATCAAGCTGATGTCCGCCTTCGGCATGAACCTCAAGTCCACGGAGATGGTGATCGGCTGGGGGACCCCCGTGGCGGCGTACGTCGTCGGGGTCGGCGTCACCTACATCGCGGCCTATCTGCCGGCCAGACGCGCGGCGGGCGTCTCCCCCATGGCGGCCCTCTCGGACGCCGAGGTCGCGGGCGTGGGAAGGCCGTTGCGGGTACGGGCCGTGGTGGGCGGTGTCGTCGGCGCGGCCGGGGCCGCGGCCCTCGCGGGATGCGCGGCCTCGACGAAGACCTCGACCGCGGCCTCGCTGCTGGGACTGGGAGTCGTCCTGACCCTGATCGCGACGGTGATCGCCGGACCGCTGCTCGTCCGCCCGGTGATCCGCGTCCTCGGCGGCGCGTTCCCCGCGCTCTTCGGCCCGGTGGGCCGGATGAGCCAGCGCAACGCGCTGCGCAATCCGCGGCGCACCGGCGCCACCGCCGCCGCCCTGATGGTCGGTCTCGCCCTGGTCGGCGGGATGTCCGTGGCCAGCGCGTCCATGAGCAAGTCCTTCGACCAGCAGATCGACAAAACCCTCGGCGCCGACTTCGTGCTCCAGAACGCCAATTTCGTGCCGTTCTCGCGCGAGGTCACGGAGAAGGTGCGCGCCACCGACGGGGTCGGACCGGTCGTCCGGCAGCGCTTCACCCCGGTCGCGGTCAGGCTGCCGGACGGCAAGCGGGTGGAGACGACGGCCGCGGCCTACGATCCGCGGCTGGACGACGTCGCCCACGTCACGTACGCCGCGGGCGACACCGCGGCGGCGCTGGGCGAGGGCCGCATCGCCATGGACGTGAAGTTCGCGAAGGACCACGACGTGCGGGTCGGCGGCACGATTCCGGTCGAGTTCCCCGCCGGCCGCAGGACCGAGCTGACGGTGGGCGCGCTCACCGACCAGGACGGCGGCGGAGGGTTCGGGACGCAGGGCGGACTCTTCTTCGGCTTCGGCACGATCGAGAAGTACGTGCCGGGCGGGCAGGACTCGGCGCTGTACGTGAACGCGGCCCCGGGCACCTCCCCGGACGAGCTGCGTCCCCGGCTGGAGAAGACCCTGGAGCCGTATCCGCAGGTCCAGGTCCGCGACCAGGCCGACTACAAGGAGCTGGTCCACGACCAGATCGCCGTGCTGCTCTACCTCGTGTACGCGCTGCTCGGGCTCGCGATCGTCATCGCGGTGCTCGGCGTGGTCAACACCCTCGCCCTGTCGGTCGTGGAGCGCACCCGCGAGATCGGACTGCTGCGCGCCATCGGTCTCGGCCGGCGCCAGCTGCGCCGCATGATCCGGCTGGAGTCCGTGGTCATCGCCGTGTTCGGCGCGGTCCTCGGGCTGGCGCTGGGGATCGTCTGGGGTGTCTGCGTGCAGCAGGTGCTGGCGCTCCAGGGCATGAAGGCGCTCGCCGTCCCCTGGACGACGATCGTCGCGGTCGTGATCGGCTCGGCCGTCGTCGGTATCGTCGCGGCGCTGCTTCCGGCCCTGCGCGCGTCACGCATGAACGTACTCGCGGCCATCGCACACGAATGACCGCGAAGAGCCGTCCCCGGTCCACCGGGACCGGGGCCGGCCGTCGGTCCGTCCCACCCGTCAAGGCCGGGACCGGGGACGGACCACCCGCCGCCCCGCTCGGCCGGCCGGAGAGGGGCCGCCCTCTCACTCCCGTACACCCGGCCGGCCGACGCCCAGGTCCGCCAACCGGAAAGAGCTCCCGCTCACCCCGGCGCGCCGGCCGAAGGCCGACCGCCCGTTCGCTCCCGTCCGGGCGGCTCCCACGGAGGAAGGGAAAGCCGATGGCGCGCCCGTTCCGTTTCGGTGTCAGCCTGATCGTCCCGGCGACCGCCGCCGAGTGGACCGCCAGGTGCCGCCGCGCCGAGGAACTCGGCTACGACGTGATCACCGTGGCGGACCATCTGGGCATGCCCGCCCCCTTCCCCTCGCTGGTCGCCGCCGCGGCGGCGACCGAGCGGCCCCGGCTCGGCACGTTCGTGCTCAACACGGGCTTCTGGAACCCCACTCTGCTCGCCCGTGAGGTGGCCACCACGGACGCCCTGACGGGCGGCCGTCTCGAACTCGGCCTCGGCACCGGATACGTGGCGGCCGAGCACGAAACGGCGGGCCTGCCCTGGGGCGCCCCGCGCGAGCGCGTCGACCGTCTCCTGCGCACGGTCGAGGAGTTGAAGCACCTCCTCGGCCCGGACGGCCCGCTCCGCCACGGCACTCCGTGGCCGGGCGGGAAGACTCCCGGGCCGGGCGACGGCGGGCCGCCGCGGGTGCCCCTGCTGATCGGGGCCAACGGCGACCGGATGCTGCGCATCGCCGCGGAACACGCGGACATCACGGCGTTCACGGGCGCGCGCACCAAAGGGAGCGGCACGCTGGAGCCGCTCACGGCCACCGAGCTCGACGAACGCGTCACGCTCCACCGGAAGGCGTCCGCCGCCCGCGAGGAACCCGCCGAGCTCAATCTGCTGATCCAGATCGTCACCGTCACCGACGACCGCGGCGCCGCCGCCAGGCCATGGCTGCCCCGGCTTCCGCACCTGACCGAGCGCGAGGTGCTGGAACTGCCCGTCGTCCTGATCGGCTCCGTGGAACAGATCGTCGATCAGGTCCGGGACCTGCGCGAGCGCTACGGGTTCTCGTATCTGACGGTGCTGGAGCCGAATCTGGAGGCCTTCGCCCCCGTGGTCCGCGAACTGCGCGGCCGATGACCGTCCGCAGGGCTGTCCGCAGGGCCGTCCGCATGGCGGAAATGCCGTTCCGGCCCCCGGCCCGCGTGGTGGGATCGGATCATGACCGACTTGCGCGTACGGGCCGCCCGGCCCGAGGACCTCGACGCCGTGCTCGCCTTCTGGAAGACGGCCGCCGAGGGCACCAGCATCAGTGACGACCGCGGTGGCGTGGAAGGACTCGTCGCCCGGGACCCCGGAGCCCTGCTGCTCGCGGAGCACGCCGGGGAGCTGGTGGGCACGGTGATCGCCGGCTTCGACGGCTGGCGCTGCCATCTGTACCGGCTGGCGGTCCGTCCGGACCGACGGCGCCTCGGCGTCGGCTCGGCGCTGCTGGCCGCGGCGGAGGAACGTTTCGTACGGCTCGGGGGGCGGCGCGGGGACGCCATGGTGCTGGAGCGGAACGAAACCGCCCACCATGCCTGGCGGGCCGCGGGGTACACGCCGGAGGAGCACTGGCGGCGCTGGGTGAAGCCGCTCACCGACTAGCCCCCCGGCGTCGGCGGCGGACGAGGAGGCCGCGTCCGCCGACGGCCACCGAGGAATCCACTTTGCCGATCCTTTACCCTTGTTGGACCATCGTTCCTCCGACGAAAGGTGTGAGCGTCCGCCCATGGGCGAGCCTCCCAGTACCCGCGGCCGTGATTCCCACGGCGTCCGCGGACATCGCGCGATCCCCGTGTCCCTGGCCGACCATGGGACGGAGGTGACCCGATGACCGAAGTGCTCCTCCTGCTGGTCGCAGTTCTGCTGTCGCTGGCCTGCGGCGGCTTCGTGGCGGCCGAGTTCTCGCTGACCACGGTCGAACGCAGTGAGCTGGAACGTGCCGTGGAGCGCGGCGAGCGGGGCGCCTCCGGAGCCCTCAAGGCCGTACGGAACCTCACCTTCCAGCTGTCCGGCGCCCAGCTCGGCATCACCGTGACGAACCTTGTGGTCGGCATGCTCTCCGAGCCGTCGATCGCCAAGCTCATCGCGGGCCCCCTGGAGTCGCTGGGCGTCCCGCCCTCCGCGTCGGACTCGGTGGCCCTGGTCATCGGCACGGCGCTCTCGACGGTCTTCCTGATGGTCGTCGGCGAGCTGGTGCCCAAGAACTGGGCGATCTCCTCGCCCCTGGCCGTGGCCAAGCGGGTGGCGACGCCGCAGCGCTGGTTCAGCGCCGCGTTCCGCCCCTTCATCGCCCACCTCAACAACAGCGCGAACCACGTCGTACGCCGCTTCGGTCTCGAACCCGCCGAGGAGCTGGCCTCCGCCCGCGGACCCCAGGAGCTGGTGGCGCTCGCCCGGCACTCCGCCAAGGAGGGCGCGCTGGAGGCGGACACCGCCGAGCTGTTCGTGCGCACCCTGAACCTCGCCGACCTGACCGCGGAGAACGTGATGACACCGCGCGTCCAGGTCATCGCGCTGGACGTCCAGGCCACCTGCGAGGACGTGGCGAACGCGACCCGGGCGACCGGCCTGTCCAGGTTCCCGGTCTACCACGAGAGCCTCGACGAGGTCGTCGGGGTCGCGCACATCAGGGACGTGCTGACCGTGCACGCCACGAGCCGGACGCAGACCCCCGTCTCGCAGATCATGCGCGAGCCGCTGTTCGTACCGGAGTCGCTGACCGTCGACAGGCTCCTGGACCGGCTGGCCGGCAAGCGCACGATGGCCGTGGTCATCGACGAGTACGGCGGTACGGCCGGTGTCGCCACCCTGGAGGACATCGTCGAGGAGGTCGTCGGCGAGGTACGCGACGAGCACGACCCGCACGAGACGCCCGACCTCGCCCCCGTCGGCACGGACGAGGAGGGCCGGGCGCTGTACTCGGCCGACGGGTCCGCCCGTACCGACCAGCTCGCCCGGGTGGGACTCCGGGTGCCCGACGGGCCGTACGAGACCCTGGCCGGTTTCATCGCGGCCGAGCTCGGCCGCATCCCCGCCGAGGGGGACACCGTCGAGGCCGACGACTGGCGGCTCGACGTCGTGGACGCCTCGGGACGGCGGGCCGCACGGGTGCTGCTGCACGCCCCGCACGACGCCGAGGAGAGCACGCGATGACCGTCGTACAACTGCTGATCGGGTTCGCGACCCTCGTCGTGAACGGCTTCTTCGTCGGCGCCGAGTTCGGGCTGATCTCGGTGCGCCGCAGCCAGATCGAACCCCATGCCGAGCGGGGCGACCGGCGGGCGCGGAGCGTGCTCTGGGGCCTCGAACACGTCTCGGTGCTGCTCGCGACCGCGCAGCTCGGCATCACGTTGTGCACTCTGGTGCTCGGCATCGTCGCCGAACCCGCCATCGCGCACCTGCTGGAGCCGGTGTTCCACGCGGTGGGCGTTCCCTCGGGCGCGGGCCACGCGGTCTCCTTCGTCATCGCGCTCACCCTGGCGACGTATCTGCACATGCTGCTCGGCGAGATGGTGCCGAAGAACGTGGCCCTCGCGGAGCCGGTGCGGACGGCGCTGGTGCTCGGACCGCCGCTGGTCGCGCTCTCCCGCGCGCTGCGCCCGGTGATCTTCGCGGTCAACGCCTTCGCCAACGGGCTGCTGAAGCTGCTGCGGGTCGAGGCGAAGGACGAGGTCGCGGCGACCTTCTCGGACGACGAGCTCTCCCGCCTGGTCAAGGACTCCAGTGCGGCGGGGCTCATCGACCACCGCGCCCAGGAGCGGCTGCGCGACGCCCTGGAGCTGGGCCGCCGGCCCGTGCACGACGTCGTGCTCCCGGTGGAACGCGTCGTCTACGCGCGCGTGGGCGTCACTCCGGAGGAACTGGAGCGGCTGTCGGCCGAGTCGGGGTTCTCCCGCTTCCCGGTCGTCGACGAGGGACGCCGGATCGTCGGCTATCTGCACGTCAAGGACGCGCTGGACGCGGCTCCGCGCGAGGTGCCGTTCCGCGTCGAGGACATGCGGCAGATCGCCCGCGTCCGGGAGAGCACTCCCCTGGACGACGTCCTGACCGCGATGCGCCGCAGCCGTACCCACCTCGCGGCGGCCATGGGCAGCGACGGACGGCTCACGGGGCTGGTGACGATGGAGGACGTCCTGAGAGAGCTGTTCGGGCAGCCGGCGTAGGGCTTTGGGGGGCCGGGGCAGAAGGGCACCCCGGCCCCCGCCGCAGGTGGGACCGTACGACCGACCGATGGGTATGTGTTCGGGTTACCATCTTTCTCGCCATGCAGATGAATGCCTCATACACCAGCCTTGTCGCGGTCGGCGACTCCTTCACCGAGGGCATGTCGGACCTGTTGCCCGACGGTTCGTACCGGGGATGGGCCGACCTCCTCGCGGGCCGGATGGCGGCCCGCACGCCCGGTTTCCGCTACGCCAACCTCGCGGTGCGCGGCAAGCTGATCGGGCAGATCGTCGACGAGCAGGTGGACGTGGCCGCCGCCATGCGGCCCGATGTGATCACGCTGGTGGGCGGCCTCAACGACACCCTGCGGCCCAAGGTCGACATGGGGCGCGTCCGCGGTCTCCTGGAGGAGGCCGTGGAACGGCTGGCCCCGGCCTGCGAACGGCTCGTCCTGATGCGCAGCCCCGGCCGCAACGGCCCGGTCCTCGAACGCTTCCGGCCCCGCATGGAGGAGCTCTTCACCGTCGTCGACGACCTCGCCGAGCGGCACGGCGCCCTGGTGGTCGACCTCTACGGGGCTCCCTCGCTCGCCGACCCCCGCGCGTGGGACGTCGACCGGCTGCACCTGACCGCCGAAGGGCACCGCCGGGTCGCGGAGGCCGTGTGGCAGACCCTCGGGTACGAGGCCGAGGACCCGGACTGGCACGTCCCGTCGGCGCCCACCCCGCCTCCCGGCTGGGTGTCGCGCCGCACCGCCGACGCGCGTTTCGCCCGGCAGCACCTGCTGCCATGGATCGGGCGGCGGCTGACGGGGCGCTCGTCCGGCGACGGACGGCCGGCGAAGCGGCCGGAGCTGCTGCCCTACGAGGGGCCCGTCCACGGCGGTCCTGTCACGGGCGGCCACGGCGGCTGAGTCCGTGATCCGTGCGGGCGGCTTCCGCCGTGCCGCTCTCTCGAGTGACACGGCGGCCCATGCTCCGCATGCAGAGGACGCTACCGGTTCACCCCGTGCCCGCCACAGGGCGCACGGGGGGCGCTCGACAGCGCGGGAGCGCCGTTCCCGCTCTCTCCCACGCGCCCCGGAACTGCGGCCGGGCCCGGCGCGTACGCCGGGCCCCGCCGACGGCCCCCCCAGCTTTGCGGAGCATGGAGAGGAGCCGTCTCGCCACCCCGGAGAGGATGGCAAGTAACAGGCCAGCCGGGAGTTCCGGCCGGAACAAGCATCCAAGCACTCATGCGGGGGCCTGAGAAGTACGCCCCTGAGCACCGCTCGAGGAACTTGTCGGCATCTGTCCACGGGCGTGGCCGGGGCAAAGACCCGTGCGTACCTTTTGACACCGACACGCCACGGGTGGACCGATCAGGGCCGATGTGCCCCATCGACACCCCTGCGACGGGCCGTCGACAGGGTGGGAAACCAGCCATACCGAGTGACCACACCTACTACCGGCAGGTATCGCTCTGCGCCAAGTGCAGTAGACGGAAAGTGAGCGTTCGTGGACGCGTCGCCCCGGTTCACCTCATGCAGAGGCGCTGGGCACCACGAGTGAGAAACGGCCAGTCGAAGCGGCGCCCCGGTGACGATCACGCACTGTCCCCGGCCATTCCGCCGGAAGGCAGGGGGGTGGGCGTCAGCGGGCCGTGGGCCATGATGATCGAAGAGAGCGGATAAGGGGGGCCGTCCATGCCGCGCAGGACCAGCAGGGGCATCCCGCGCTCGTCCTGCCGCCGGCCGAGGGACAGCCAGATGCGGTCGGTCCGGTCGACCTGCCCCATCCCGAGGTCGTAGATCCGCCCCCAGAGGTAGAAGGGATCGACGGCCGTGTCGTTCGCCTCCTGGAGGAGTTCGGGGACACCGTGCGCGGTGAGGTGGACGGCGACTCCGTCGAGGGTTCCCGCGGCCACCTGGGCGTGCCCCGCCGTCCTGGTCCGGACGTTGCGGGGAGCCCCGATCGCGTCGAGCCAGTACTCCCAGTCGGCCAGGGAGGTGGCCTTGATGGCCACCGTCACCCGCTCGCCGTCCGCCGTGATCTGCATGGCCTCCAGGCGTGCGAGGTGGTCGGCCTGCAGGCCCGCTGCGACGGAGACCGCGCGGGCGGAGGCGCTGCCCCATCCGACCGCGCGCGACCGCGCCGCGGCCGGCCGCACCCGCGGGACCTGGCCGTCGACGCGCTTCGGCACCGGCGCCGCCCCGTGCTCCGCCACGACCCGTCCGGCACCGCGGTCGGCGAGGTGCAGGACGATCGCGCCGCGCGCGGTCGGCACGAGCGGCGAGGGCGCGGAAGCACGGTCGTGCCGCGGCCCGGGCTCCAGGACGTCGAGGGCCGGCACGGACGCGGGACCGTGATCGCGCCGGGGCACCGGACCCTCGCCACCACGGACGGGACCCTCGTGGTCCGGCACGGGAGCACGGTCGTGCCGCGGCCCGGAGTCCTCGGCCCCGGGGCCCGGCTCCTCGCGGTCGGGCACGGACGCGGGTGCCCGGTCGTGGCGCGGCTCGGCGTCGTCGCCGGGGATCAGCCCCTTGCGGTTCAGCGCGGTGGCGATCCGCATCGCGACCTCGCTCGGGTAACCGCAGTCCTCGACGATCGTGTCGACGGCGGCGTGGTAGGCCTCCGGGCAGTTCTGCCAGGTCTCGACCTGTGTCCGCAGCCGTTCGAGGACACCGGCCCCGCCCGCCTCCACCAGACGCCCCTGCGCCTCCAGATCGGCGACGAACTCCCGGGCGAACGTGCTGAGTTGTTCGGCGAGATCGGCTTCGACGGCCGAACGGATCCCGGGCACGGTGGTCATGCCGCCACCCCCAGGTACTCGCTGCGCAGCTTGGCCAGAGCCCTGAACTGCAGGGTCTTCACGGCGCCTTCGGACCGTGACATCTGACGCGCGGTCTCCAGCACCGAGAACTCCATCAGGAAACGGCGCGTGAGGACTTCGCGCTGCGGCGGCCGCAACTGCTCCAGGGCCCGGCGCAACAACTCCTCGTCAAGACTGATCAACACGGTGTCCTCGGTACTGACCGTGAGGTCCTCGTCGAAGCCGAGCATGTCCTCGACGACGAACTCACGGCGCTGCGCGCTCTTGCAATGGTCGATGACCTTGTTCCGGGCGATGGTGATCAGCCACCCGACGAAGCCGATGCCGCGATAGGTGAAAGTCCCGCGTTTCATCCAGGCGTTGAGAAAGGTCTCGCCGGTGATGTCCTCGGCGACCTGCCGATTGCGTACACGGCGCTGTACGTAAGCCAGTACCGCGGGGTGGTGCAGGGCGTAGAGCTCCCCGAAGGCGTCCCGGTCACCCGCGAGCGCACGGGTGACAAGGGCCTGTTCTCTGGTGTCGAACCGCGGTGTGGCGGCGTTAGCCTCGGCGATCAAGGCCTACTCCGTTCATGAGTGGATGAACTGTGGTGGGCAGGTGCTGCGACGGTCCGCTCCGACCATGGCCGGGCTCGGGCGCCGGATGACCGGGTCGTCGTGTCCGAAGGTTTCGAGGCGTCCCCCCGCTGATGCCTCGCAGCTCCGGAGCCTGGACGAGCCGATGCCGAGGCGGTGCAAATAGGGTCCCCTCAAAGGGACTTGCATACGTGCGACTAACTCACAGTCATGCAACATATGCAACTTGCGTACACGTGCGCAAGTTGCTTCGCCCGGATGACGGCGAGACTTTTTGCCGGGAACTGGAGTGCGAGCCGTCCCCCGTGGCCTGGCATGACGCCCAAATGCCTATTGACCTGCGAAGATGCACGCATGCAAGTCGCGTGCAAGTTGCATACACGCGCGCTACTCTCCGAAACATGCGGAGCATGGAAGAGTCCCCCCACGAGTCCCGCGGTGAGCGACAAGCTCTCGCAAGGAGGGTGGGCGAGTACCTCACGGACGCCGCGACGGCGGCCGGGTACGACGTCCGTCCACGAGCAGGTGGCCGGGCCCAACTGGCCACCTCGATTGGAGTGAGCCTGACGACGATCAGCAGAACACTGGAAGGAAAGACCCTCCCCCTTCCCTCGCAACTGACCACCTGGGCGTCAGTACTCGGCCTCGACCAGCGAGAGATGTTGGTGAACAGCGGCATGCTTCCGCCGGAACACGGGCCTCAGCCCCCGGCACGGAGGGTAGCCTCAGTAACACTCACCCCGGAGGAGGCAATGGACGCATGGGGAATCACTGATCTCAGAATCCGCACAATGCTCAGCGGGAACATCGTCCAAGCTATCGAGCTCCAGAAGGATCTCGACGCCGACGACAGCCGGGGGGCCACTGCAAGGGGGTAACGAAACGTGGCGTACAGACTGGCAACCGCGTCCGCCGCCAGCTGCGCAGCCGGCTGGACGTTCGTGGGCGTGGGCGTCTGGCACCATGCATGGGAGTTGGCGACAGTCGGGATCGGCCTGTTAACCATGGGCGTGGCAGGGGCACTTGCGTCCCTGCTCCGTCACACGGTGAACCAGGTCGATGCCCGCACACGACACGACCTCGGCGTCCTGGCGGAGCATCGACAACGCCTCGAGCTGGACATCCAAAAACGCGAGCTGGACCTGTCCCGACGAGAGAAAGCCATGGCCCGCAGGGCCACCATCACAGCCATCAGACTCGGCAGTCACGCCAGAGCCCTCGACGAGGCGCGCGACGCGAACGCGGCACTGCGCGCCAAGAACTCCGAGCTCATGCAGGAGATCGAGGAAGTCAACGACGAGCGCAACCAGCTGATCGCGGCAGAGCTCACCTTCGCCCACGACCGGTTCACCTCGAAGACGTACGGGGGCCTGCGCGCTGTTGTCGGCAGCGAGCAGTCCCACCCCGATCCGCACGCCCAAGCGGGGTACGGAAGCCGCCCCCCGCGTTCCGGTTCCTGAGTACGACCCTGCGAAAACGTTCCATCAAGACATCCGTCCATCTATACGGCGAACGGCTCCCCTCCGTTCAAAGGAGTCGAGCGTCTTTCCGCCGGGACCACCGGCGGACGGCAGGAGCGACGACGCGGTCCCTGGTGCGCGCCCGAGCGCGGCACCTCCGTCCCGTCCCCGCACCTCTCACGCACACCCCGGTCCGCCGGGGGGTGCCGCTCCGCCCCGACCCGCGCCCGCGGGGCGCCGCGGACACAACAGAACCCGCGCCGAACAGCCGGTATGCTCCGTACACGTGACTGCCGCGCCTGCAAAGCCCCGTATCCCCAACGTTCTCGCCGGACGCTACGCCTCCACCGAGCTCGCCACGCTCTGGTCCCCCGAGCAGAAGGTCAAGCTGGAGCGTCAGCTCTGGCTGGCCGTGCTGCGGGCCCAGAAGGACCTCGGGATCGAGGTGCCGGACGCCGCGATCGCCGATTACGAGCGCGTCCTCGACCAGGTCGACCTCGCCTCCATCGCCGAACGCGAGAAGGTCACCCGGCACGACGTGAAGGCGCGGATCGAGGAGTTCAACGACCTCGCCGGCCACGAGCACGTGCACAAGGGCATGACGTCCCGCGACCTCACCGAGAACGTCGAGCAGCTGCAGATCCGCCTCTCGCTGGAGCTGATGCGCGACCGTACGGTGGCGGTCCTCGCCCGGCTGGCCAAGCTCGCGGGTGAGTACGCCGAGCTGGTCATGGCCGGCCGCTCGCACAACGTGGCCGCGCAGGCCACCACCCTGGGCAAGCGCTTTGCGACCGCCGCGGACGAGATGCTCGTCGCGTACGGCCGCCTGGAGGAACTGCTCGGCCGCTACCCGCTGCGCGGCATCAAGGGCCCGGTCGGCACGGCCCAGGACATGCTCGACCTGCTGGGCGGCGACGCGGCCAAGCTCGCGGACCTGGAGCAGCGGATCGCCGGGCACCTCGGCTTCTCGCAGGCCTTCACCTCCGTCGGCCAGGTCTACCCCCGTTCCCTGGACTACGACGTCGTGACCGCGCTGGTGCAGCTGGCGGCCGCCCCGTCCTCGACGGCCAAGACGATCCGGCTCATGGCCGGGCACGAGCTGGTCACCGAGGGCTTCAAGCCCGGCCAGGTCGGCTCCTCCGCGATGCCGCACAAGATGAACACCCGCTCCTGCGAGCGCGTCAACGGCCTGATGGTCATCCTGCGCGGCTACGCGTCGATGACCGGCGAGCTGGCCGGCGACCAGTGGAACGAGGGCGACGTGTCCTGTTCGGTGGTGCGCCGCGTCGCGCTGCCGGACGCGTTCTTCGCCCTCGACGGTCTGCTGGAGACCTTCCTGACCGTCCTCGACGAGTTCGGCGCCTTCCCGGCCGTCGTGGCCCGTGAGCTGGACCGCTACCTGCCGTTCCTCGCGACGACCAAGGTCCTGATGGGCGCGGTGCGCGCCGGTGTCGGCCGCGAGGTCGCCCACGAGGCGATCAAGGAGAACGCCGTCGCCTCCGCCCTCGCCATGCGCGAGCAGGGCGCCGAGCGCAACGAGCTGCTCGACAAGCTCGCCGCGGACGAGCGGATCCCGCTGGACCGCGCGCAGCTCGACGAGCTGATGGCCGACAAGCTGTCCTTCACGGGGGCCGCGGCCGGCCAGGTGGCCGTCGTCGTCGGCCGGGTCGAGGAGATCGTGAAGCAGCACCCGGAGGCCGCGGGCTACACACCCGGGGCGATCCTCTGACCCGGCTCACCCGAGCGGACCTGGAGGCCGCCCGCGACCGGCTCGTGCCGGATGTCGTCGCGGACGGCCTCTCGGTGCTCTTCTGCGGCATCAATCCGGGTCTGATGACGGCGGCCACCGGCCATCACTTCGCCCGGCCCGGCAACCGGTTCTGGCCCGTGCTGCACCTTTCCGGGTTCACCCCCCGGCTCCTGCGGCCCTCCGAGCAGGACGAGCTGCTCTCCTACGGGCTCGGCATCACCAACGTGGTGGCCCGGGCGACCGCCCGGGCCGACGAGCTGAGCGCCGAGGAGTACCGCGAGGGCGGGCGGCTGCTGGCCGAGAAGGTGGAACGGCTCCGCCCCGGGTGGCTGGCCGTGGTGGGGGTGACCGCGTACCGGGCGGCCTTCGACGACCGCAAGGCCCTCATCGGTCCCCAGGAGCGGACGATCGGGTCGAGCCGGGTGTGGGTCCTGCCCAACCCCAGCGGGCTCAACGCGCACTGGACGACCGCGACGATGGCCGAGGAGTTCGGCCGGCTGCGGGCGGCGGCCACCCGGCCCCGGTAGGCCACGGCGGGTCCGTCACCGTGACCGGGACCGGTGGCCCGAACCGCGGTTCACCGTCCCCGGCCAGGGGTGCGGCGGCGGGGAGCCGGCGCGCTCACGCGTCCCTGCGCCGGACGCACCACGCGCCCGCGGCCAGCGCCGCGGCGGTCCACAGCGCGGTCACGGCGAGCCCGCTCCAGGGTCCCAGGGAACCGTTCCACGTCTGGTGCAGGACCGTCTGCCCGGCCTTGTCCGGCAGGAAGTCCGCCACGCTCCCGGACGCGTTCCCGACGACGAAGGACACGATCAGCAGGAACGGGATCAGGATGCTCAGCGTGGCGACCCCGCTGCGCAGGACGGCCGCCAGGCCCGCCGCGAAGAGAGCCATGAGCATCAGGTAGACCGCGCAGCCCACCACTCCCCGGAGTTCCTCCGCCCAGGTCAGGGCGTCCGCCCGGGAGCCGAGCACGGACGTCCCCACGGCCAGGCCGACCACGCCGGTGACCAGGCCGACACCCAGGGCCGGGACGCCGATCGCCACCGTCTTGGCCAGGAACCAGCGTCCCCGGTCGGGAACCGCCGCCAGCGAGACGCGCAGCGCGCCGCCCTGGTACTCGGCCGAGACCGCCTGGGCCCCGAAGGTGATGGCCGCGATCTGACCGAAACTGACACCGAAGAACGCCGAGAAGAGCGGGTCGAAGTCCGGGGCGTCGGAGTCGTCGAGCCCGGCGAGCGCCGAGAACGCCACCGTGGCCGCGAGGACGGCGAGCAGGCCCCACAGGAGCGAACGCAGGGTCCGGATCTTGATCAGTTCCGCGCGGAGTGCGGGTGCGAAGGACATGGTCAGGCCTCCTGAGGCTGGGCGGGGGCGGCGGCGAACTCGGTCTCGGTGGCGGTCAGGTCCAGATAGGCCTGCTCCAACGTGCCTTCCTCCGCCGCGAGTTCGAGAACGGTGAGGCCTGCGGCCGAGGTGAGACGGCCGATCTCCTCCAGTTGTGCGTCCAAGGCGGTCCAGCGGCCCTCCTCGCCCTCGACGGCCTCGATGCCGTGTTCCGCGAGCAGGCCTCCCAGCGCGCGGCTGTCCGTGCTGCGGACCCGGACGCGGGGCTGCACGCGTGCGTCGATGAACTCGCGCATGGGCGTGTCGGCCAGGAGCCTGCCGCGGCCGAGGACGACGAGCTGGTCGGCGAAGGAGGCGGTCTCGTTCATGAGGTGGCTGGAGACGAGGACGGTGCGCCCTTCCCGGGCCAGACGGCGCAGCAGCTCCCGGATCCAGATGATCCCCTCGGGGTCCAGCCCGTTCGACGGTTCGTCGAGGAGCACCACGGGCGGGTCGCCGAGGAGGGCGGCCGCGATGCCCAGACGCTGACGCATGCCCAGGGAGTACGTCTTGACCCGGCGGCGGGCCACCGGGGCGAGCCCGGTCTCCTCCAGCACCTCGCCGACCCGGCGTTCGGGGATGCGGTTGGTGGCGGCGAGCGCCCTCAGGTGGTTCCGGGCGGTCCGCGAGCCGTGCGCGGCGCCCGCGTCGAGGAGGGCGCCCACCTTCCGCAGCGGTTCGTCGAGGGTGGCGTACGCGCGGCCCCCGACGGTGGCGGTGCCGGAGGTGGGCCGGTCCAGGCCCAGCACGAGCCGCATGGTGGTGGACTTTCCGGCGCCGTTGGGGCCGAGGAATCCGGTGACGCGGCCCGGGAGGACGCTGAAGGTCAGGTGGTCCACGGCGCGCCGGGTGCCGTACTCCTTGGTCAGGTCTTGGACGTCGATGCTGGTCATGGGCACAGCCTGGCCGCCGGCACCCCGTGGCCACCTCCCCCGCGGGTGGAGATCGTCTCCCCCGCCCGGGGGAGGTCCGCCGTCGGTGCCCCCTGGCACGATGGCGCGATGGCCCGATTTCTGCGCCCGCTGCTGTGGGGGACGACGTACACGCGATTGCTGCACCTGTGGGTGCCGATGCTGTTCGTCAGCGTGTGGCTGTTCATCGACTCGTCGGAGCCGTGGGTGCCCGCGGTGCTGCTGATTCCGCTCGGGCTGATCCCCGCCGTGCGGCGGGGCGAGGGGGTGCAGGCGCGGTTCATGCTGGCGCCGGGCGAGCGGGACGACGAGGGCACGGGGTTCTCCGTCGCTCCTTCGGCCGGATGGCGGGACCGGTGGCGGACCGTGCTCTGGCTGGAGGCGCGCCTGCTGCTCGGCGTGGTGGCCGCCTTCGGCACCGTGTGGCTGCCCGCCTTCGCCGTCGATCTGGTGAGAGCGTCCCTCGGCGACCGGCCGACCGGCGATCCCGTGATCGGGCTCCTGCACCCGCACTGGAGCCTGGCCCTGCTCGTCCCTCTGCCTCTGCTCACCCTGTACGGCACGGTGGTCGGCCTCGGCGAGCTGACCACGGCGCTCGCGCGGCGGTTCCTCGGCCCCTCCCCCACCGAGCGGCTCGCCGCGCTGGAGGAGCGCACCGAGCAGCTCCTGGAGCGCAACCGCATCGCCCGTGAGCTCCACGACTCCATCGGCCACGCGCTCACCGTCGCGGTGGTGCAGGCCGGTGCCGCGCGCGCGGCCGGCGACCCGGAGTTCACCGCGAGTGCCCTGACCGCCATCGAGGAGACCGGACGGGCCGCCCTGGAGGACCTGGAGCGGGTGCTGGGTGTGCTGCGCGAGGCGGAGCGCCCCGTGAGCGGCCGCCCCACACTGGCCGACGCCGACCGGCTCCTGGAGTCGGCGCGGACCTCGGGGGCGAAGGTAGACGCGGAGGTGTCGGGCCCGGTGGAGACGGTGGCCGGTCCGGTGTCCAGGGAGGGCTACCGCATCCTCCAGGAGGCGCTCACCAATGTGCTCCGGCACGCCGGGAGCGTCCCGGTGCGGGTCCGTATCGAGGTCCGGGACGGCGCTCTCTCCCTGGAGGTCCGCAATCCGCTGCCGGACGGCAGGTCCGGATCCGGGCGGGGCAGCGGCCTGCGCGGCATACGGGAGCGGGCCGCGCTGCTGGGCGGCAGCGCCCGGACGGGCCCGCACGAAGGCGACTGGCAGGTGCATGCGGAGCTGCCGCTGCACTGATCTACGCTGGCCGGATGCCGGTCACCGTTCTGCTCGTCGACGACGAACCCCTCGTACGCGCGGGGCTGCGCGCCGTCCTGGAGGCACAGCCCGACATCGAGGTCGTCGGTGAGGCCGCCGACGGCGCCGCCGTGATCCCGCTGGTCCGGCAGTTGCGTCCGGACGTGGTCGCCATGGACGTCCGCATGCCGCTGATGGACGGCATCGAGGCCACCCGCGCGGTGCTGCGGACCGTCGCCGACCCGCCCAAGATCCTCGTGGTGACGACGTTCGAGAACGACGAGTACGTCTACGAGGCGCTGCGCGCGGGGGCAGACGGTTTCCTCCTGAAGCGGGCGAGGCCGGCCGAGATCGTGCACGCGGTGCGGCTGGTGGCCGAGGGCGAGTCCCTGCTGTTCCCCGCCTCCGTACGGCAGTTGGCGGCCGAGTACGGGGACGGCGGGGCGAGTCCGGCGGCGCGGGCGGCCATGGAGCGGGCCGCGCTGACCGAGCGCGAGGCGGACGTGCTGCGGCTGGTGGCCCGGGGGATGTCCAACGCCGAGATCGCCGCGCGACTGGTCGTCGGCACGGAGACGGTCAAGTCGCACGTCAGCTCCGTACTGGCGAAGCTGGGGGCCCGGGACCGTACCCAGGCGGTCATCGCGGCCTACGAGTCGGGGTTCGTGGCGCCGGGCTGACGGCGGCCCGTGGACGGGAATAGGGTCCCCGGCCCTCGCCGGTGTCCCCCACGACGAGTACGATCCGGCCAATACGCGTACTAGCTGGGAGGACGGGCGTTGGGGCGGTTGACCGGCGGGGACCCCTCTCTGCTGCGACGGATCAATTCCGCGGTGGTCCTGCACGCCTTGCGTGCCACGGACTGCGCGACCCTCACCGAGATCACCCGGGTGACCGGACTGTCACGGCCGACGGTCGAAGGCGTCGTCGAGGGGCTGATCGAGAACGGGCTCGTCGTCGAGAAGGCGGCCGAGGAGGGCGCCACGCGGCGCCAGGGGCGTCCGGCGCGCAGGTTCCGGTTCCGGGCCGAGGCGGGACATCTGCTGGGCCTGGAGATCGGCCCGCACCGCGTCGCGGCGCTGCTCGCGGGCCTGGACGGGCGCGTGATCGGCGCGACGGCCAAGGACGTGGACGAGACGGCGTCCGCCGACGAGCGGCTGGAGCGGCTGCGGGTGGCGGTCGCCGAACTGCTGCGCAGGGCGGGTGTCGCCCGTGGTTCCCTGCGCGCGGTGGGCGTGGGGAGCCCCGGCATCGTGGAGGCGGACGGCACCGTACGCCTGGGCACGGCGCTGCCGGAGTGGACGGGCCTGCCGCTCGGCGAGCGGCTGAGCCGTTCCTTCAAGTGCCCGGTGCTCGTGGAGAACGACGCCAACGCCGCCGCCGTCGCCGAGCACTGGAAGGGTGCGGCGACCGAGTCCGACGACGTGGTGTTCGTCCTGGCGGGGCTGAGTCCGGGCGCCGGCGCGCTGATCGGCGGGCGGCTGCACCGGGGGTTCGGCGGGGCGGCCGGCGAGATCGGCGCGCTGCACCTGCTGGGCCGCGGCGTCACCCCCGAGACGCTGCTGTCGACGACGGACGAGCCGTTGCACCCGCTCGACGAACAGGCGGTCGCGAAGGTGTTCGCGCTGGCCAAGGACGGCGACCTGCGGGCGCGCGCGGCGATGGACCGCTTCATCCAGCGACTGGTGCACGACGTGGCCGCCCTGGTCCTCGCCCTCGACCCGGAGCTGGTCGTCATCGGCGGCTGGGCGGCCGGTCTGGACGGCGTACTGGAGCCGCTGCGGACGGAGTTGGCGCGCTACTGCCTGCGCCCGCCCAAGGTGGCCCTCTCGATGCTGGGGGAGGCGGCCGTGGCGACCGGGGCGCTACGGCTCGCCCTCGACCACGTGGAGGAGCAGTTGTTCGCGGTGGAGGGAACCGTGACCGCGCGCCGCTGAGGCGCGAGCGGCACGGCGCCGGCCACCGGGCCGGCCGCGGCCACAGCCACAGCCACAGCCACAGCCACAGCCATGGAAAAACCCGTCGCGCCCCGGAGTGTTCCGGGCCGCGACGGGTGTGGTCCGGGGCGCGGCTCGAAGAGCGCGGCGGTCCGGACCGGACGGCTCAGGAGGCGCGACGCTCCGGGTCGTGGTGGATCTCCACGCCGCCGGAATCACCGAACGTGAGCCGGCAGGTGTCCGCGCGGTACGTGGCCACGGACACCGCCGTGGTGCGCCCCTCGGTGAAGAAACGGGTCGTGACGACGAGAACCGGCGCTCCGGGAAGGCGGTCGAGTTCCTTGGCGTCGTCCGCGCGGGCCGAACCCAGTTCGACGGCACGGTCCTGGCCTTCCAGTTCCAGGCGCTGGAGTTCCCGCAGCACGGCACGCGCGCGTGCGGCGCCCGAGGGCGCGTCGATCGCCGACAGGTCCGGCACCGACGCCGCCGGGATGTACAGGAGCTCGGCGGCGGCGGGCTGACCGTGCGTCACCAGGGACCGGCGCACGATGTGCACCGACTCGCCGTCGGCGGTCTCCAGCATGCCCGCCACCGATGCGGGCGGTGCCGCCATGGTGCAGTCCGCCGCGTGCCAGGCGTCACCGGCCGCCCCCGGCCACACGTGCTGTTCGGTCCCGACGGCCACACCCACGCGCGGCGGCGCGACGGTGGTGCCCACACCGCGACGGCGCTGCAGGCGGCCTTCCAGTTCGAGCTGTTCGAGCGCTTGGCGCAGGGTCGCCCGGGCGACGCCGAAGCGGGCCGCCAGGTCGCGTTCGTTGGGCAGGATCTCGCCCACGGTGAACTCGGAGTCCAGCGCTTCGCTGAGCACGGTCCTGAGATGCCAGTACTTCGGTTCCGGCACCGATTCCAACTGCGTGGTCCCCACCCTGTCCTCCGCAATCGCCGTGGCCCGGGGGCGTTTTAACGCCCTTGTTTATTAAAGGTTCCTGCCTATCCCTGCGACGATAGGCCCGCCCCCACCCTTGGTCAATACCAATCCTCGATCCCTTGCCGGTCGCACGGCACCCGGCCGCGGAGCGTTCACGGGGTGTTCTCACCGGGCGACGTCCGTGACACGACGCCGCAAGCCCCCGTACAAATACGGGGCTCTCGGCGTCCCGCGTCGGACCGTCCCACCCGACACATTTCCCGGTGTCCCGGCGAAACGGCCGCCCCGGCAGCACAATGACCGCGGACCGCCGGTGACCGGCGGTCCCGACAACGGGAGGAACGACGATGCGGTACGCGGTACTGGGCACGGGCGACGTGGGGCGCACCCTCGCCGGCAAGCTGGTCGAACTGGGCCACGAGGTCACTCTGGGGTCGCGCACCAAGGACAACGCGGCGGCCGTCGAGTGGGCCGACGCCGCGGGTCCCGCGGCACATCACGGCACCTTCGCGGACGCGGCGGCGTTCGGCGAGGTGGTCGTGAACGCGGTGGGCGGGCGGGTCGCGCTCGCCGTGCTGCGATCGGCCGGGGAGGGGAACCTGGACGGCAAGGTGCTGCTGGACGTCTCCAATCCCCTGGCGATCGAGGAGGGCGAGCTGCGGCTGTCCCCCGTCGAGTCGGACAGCGTGGGCGAGCAGATCCAGCGGGAGTTCCCGGGGGCCCGTGTGGTGAAGAGCCTCAACACCGTCAACTGCCAGGTGATGGTGGACCCCTCCAGGGTGCCGGGTGAGCACCAGGTCTTCGTCTCCGGTGACGACGGGAGCGCCAAGGAGCAGGTGACGGCGCTGCTGGGCGAGTTCGGCTGGCCCGCGCGGCGCGTGTTCGACCTCGGGGGCATCCGGACCGCGCGGGCCACGGAGATGTACCTCCCGCTGTGGGTGAACCTCATGCAGAGCATGGGACACGCGGACTTCAACGTGGAGGTTCGCAGGGCGCGCTAGCGCGGGCCGCCCGGTACACGCGGTGCGGGCCGCGCGGTGCGGGCCGCGCGGGCCGTACCGCGTGGTCCGTACCGCGCGGTCCGCACCGAATGGTGCCCGAACGGCAGTACCGCTCCGCGGTGTCTGCTGTACGGTTCGTGACGGTCCGGGGCTACCCGCCGGTAGCACTTGCTGACAAGCTGTCTACGAGATGGTCCGTCACGGCGTCCAGACGAGGAGCAGTCCCATGTCCGACACGGTCACCGTCAGCCTCCCCACACCGCGCGGCCCGAAGGCGGTCACCGTGTCCTACGCGCGCGTGGGCACCGGCGAGCCGCTGCTCCTGCTGCACGGGATCGGGCACCACCGGCAGGCCTGGGACCCGGTCATCCCCATCCTCGCGGCCGAACGCGACGTGATAGCCGTCGACCTGCCCGGCTTCGGCGCGTCCCCGGCGCTGCCCGAAGGGCTCACCCACGACCTGCCGACGGTGGTGCCCCTGCTCGGCGCGCTGTGCGAGGCACTGGGGATCGAGCGGCCGCACGTCGCCGGCAACTCGCTCGGCGGGCTGCTGGCCCTGGAGCTGGGGCGCGAGAAGCTCGTGCGGTCCGTCACCGCGCTCTCGCCCGCCGGCTTCTGGTCCCCGGTGGAGCGGCGCTACGCCTTCGGCCTGCTGATCGCCATGCGGCAGACGGCCCGGCGCATACCGCTCCCGGTCGTCGAGCGGCTCTCCCGCTCGGTGGCCGGGCGGACGGTGCTGACCAGCACCATCTACGCCCGCCCCGGCCGTCGTTCACCCGACGCGGTCGTCGCCGAGACCCTCGCGCTGGCCCACGCCGAGGGATTCGCCGAGACCCTCCGGGCGGGTACGAACGTCCAGTTCACGGACGACATCCCGACGCTCCCCGTCACCGTGGCCTGGGGCACCCGCGACCGGCTGCTGATACGCCGCCAGGGCGTCCGGGCCAAGCAGATCATTCCGCGGGCGCGGCTGGTGCGGCTGCCCGGCTGCGGCCACGTCCCGATGAACGACGACCCGGCGCTCGTCGCCCGCGTCATCCTCGACGGCAGCCGCTGATCCGTCCTCGGCGGCGGCCGCCCGGCCGTCCCGGGCGGTGACGGCGGGGCGGTCGTGGGCGGCGGGCGAGCCGTCCCGAGGGGCGTCGGCCGGGCGGTCCCCCGCGGCGGCCCGTGGGCCGCGTCCGGCGACGAGGCTCAACGCGCCTGATCCGAGGGCGACTCCGGCGCCCACGAGGGCGCTTCCGGCGACCTGCGCGATCCCGTAGGCACCCGTGCCCACGAGCGGCGCGGTGCAGGCGGCGGAGACCGGGATGAGGCCGGAGAAGAGCGTGGCGCGCTCCGCGCCGATGCGCTGCACGCCCATGTACCAGCAGACGAAGCCGACGACCGTGACGACCGCCGCCTGCCACAGCAGCGCGGTCGCCTCGGTGGCGTCCGGCATCCGCAGCCACGCTCCGCGGCCGGTGACCGTCCCGGCCAGCGCCGACTCGGCCGCGGCCGCACCGCACACGGTGGCCGACAGCAGCCGTGGCCCGAGCGGGCGCAGCACCGGCACGGCCAGTACGGCGAAGCCGACCTCCCCGGTCAGCGCACCCAGGGAGTACGCGATCCCGGCCGCGTCCGTGCGGCCCCACCCCTGGACGGCGAAGGCTCCCAGCGCGACGAGCGACGCCCCGTACAGCACTCGGCGTCGCGGCCGCCGGCCCTCCCGGAGCGGTACGAGCACCGCCACGACGACCGGGGCGCAGCCCACGAAGACACCGGGGACCGCGGGTTCGGCCGTGCGCTCGGCGGCGATCACCGCGAGGTTGAAGCCGACCATGCCGACGGCCGCGATCAGCGCGAGGCGCCCCCACTGGCGGAGCGTGAGCCGCCGCAGCGGGGCGGCGGCGCCCCGCCCGACGAGGGGCAGCAGCAGGACGCAGGCGAGGCCGTAGCGCAGGAACTGGCCGCCCATGTACGGATAGTGGCCCATGACGCTGTTGGCGGTGAAGGAACCTCCGACGAGGACACAGGCGAGGGCGGCGAGCAGCGCGCCCCGGGTGGTGGTGGCGTTCATGTCCTCGACGCTATGAACACAGGTGGCCCGGTTTAAGGTCCACTTCCATGACGTCATCGGGGACCAATCCCGGCGGGCCGCCGCATCCCGCTCCGGACGGACCGGCGCCCTCCGGGTCGGCCGCGTGGGAGCTGCTCCTGCCGGCCACGGCGGCTCCGCCACGCGCGCGTGGACGCACCCTGCAGGCCGCGCTGCGCGAGGCGGTCCGCTCCGGGCGGCTCGCTCCCGGCACCCGGCTGCCGTCCAGCCGTGAACTGGCCGGCGATCTCGGCGTGTCGCGGGGGCTGGTCACCGAGGCGTACGAGCAGTTGACGGCGGAGGGATACCTGCGCAGCGGCCGGGGTGCCGGCACCTGGGTCGGCGGGGCGGTCCGCGCGGTCGGCCCGCGCGCGCGGGACCGCGCCCCGCGGGCGGCCGGGGTGCGGGCCGACTTCGTCGCGGGAACCCCCGACCTGTCCCTCTTCCCTCGCTCCGCCTGGGCCGCCGCGCACCGCGGAGTGCTGGCCGAACTGCCCCACCAGGCACTGGGCTACCCGGATCCGCGTGGTCTGCCGGGGCTGCGGACCGCCCTCGCCGAACTGCTCGTGCGCCGCCGGGGCGTGGTCGCGGACCCGGAACGCGTCGTCGTGGTCTCCGGGGTCGCCCAGGCGATGACACTGCTCGGATCCGTGCTCCACGCGCGCGGGACACCCGGCGTGGGCGTCGAGAGTCCGGGCAGCCCGGAACACGGCTCGCTGTTCGCCTCGGCCGGCGTCGGCACCGTACCGCTGCCGCTCGACGACGAGGGACTGGCCGTCGCCGCTCTCGAGGCCTCCGGTGTACGAGCCGTGGTGACGACGCCCGCCCACCAGTTCCCGACAGGGATCGCGTACTCGGCCCGGCGCCGCGGTGAACTCCTCGACTGGGCCCGGTCCGTGGACGGGCTGGTGATCGAGGACGACTACGACGGCGACTTCCGCTACGACCGCGCCCCGGTGGGTGCCCTCCAGGGTCTCGACCCCGAGCGTGTCGCGTACACGGGCTCGGTCAGCAAGTCGCTCGCTCCGGGGCTCCGGCTCGGCTGGCTCCTCGTCCCCGCCTCCCACCTGGAGGAGGTCGTCGAGCGCAAACGCACCATGGACCTGGGCAACCCGGTCCTCGACCAGGCGCTCCTGGCCCGTTTCGTCGAGCGCGGCGACTACGACCGTCAGCTGCGCCGCTGTCAGCGCGCCTACCGGGAGCGGCGTGACGTCCTGGTCACGGCCCTGGAGGAGCACTTTCCGGGCACGGAGGTGTCGGGCATCGCGGCCGGTCTGCACGTGGTCGCCGCCCTGCCCGGCCGGTACGGACCGCAGGACCGCTTCCTCGCGCGGGCCGCGGCGGCCGGGGTGGTGGTCCGGTCATCGGCGCACTACGGGGCGACGGCCGTGGACGGCGTACGGCTCGTGCTGGGGTACGCCCATCTGCCGCCCGCGCGGATACGGGACGGCGTGCGGCTGATGGCGGAGGCCGTGCGCGGCCAGGGGATCCGTGACGGGTCCCCGGCGCTCTGAGGCACCCGCGCCCCGGCTCGGGACGGGGTGCCTGCGGGGGCCCGGCCCGGTGCCCCGCCGGTCCACCGGGCCGGGCGGTCCCGGCCCGGTCCCGGGTCCGTCCCACGCGCCGGAAACCGGTCCGGCGCCGCGGCGGCCTGCCGGTCCCGTGCTTCTCAGGGCCGGTTGTTCACCCGTGGTTTCCGTGCGCGCTGCGGCGCACCAGTAGGTGTGGCTGTGCACACTGGCCGAATCCGTCCCCGGAGGCGTATCCATGGCGCACCGTCCGCTCAGCTCGTTCCCCGGCCGCCGCAGCGTGCTGCGCGGCTCCCTGGCCGCATCGGCGGCACTGGCCCTGCCCACCGCCCTCGGCACGGCACCGGCGTTCGCCCTGTCCGGCCGGCCGAGGGCGGGCTGGGGCGTCCAGGCCGGTGACGTGACCGCCGACTCCGGCCTGGTGTGGGTCCGTTCCGACCGCCCAGCCCGGATGGTCGTCGAGACCTCGGCGACCGCCTCGTTCCGCGACCCGCGCAGATGGCACGGTCCGCTGCTGGGCGCGGACACGGACTTCACGGGGACGACCCGGCTGCACGGGCTGCCGTCCGGCGAGCAGATCCACTACCGCGTCCTGCTCGCCGACCCCGACGACCCCCGGCGCACCGGCGAGCCGGTGAGCGGGACGTTCCGTACGGCTCCGCACGGGCGGCGGGGCGGCGTGCGCTTCCTGTGGTCGGGCGACCTGGCGGGGCAGGGCTGGGGCATCAACCCGGACATCGGCGGTTACCGCATCTTCGACGCGATGGCCCGGCTCGACCCCGACTTCTTCCTGTGCAGCGGTGACAACGTCTACGCGGACGGCCCGATCGCGGCGACGGCGGCGCTCCCCGACGGCACCACCTGGCGGAACGTCACGACCGAGGAGAAGTCCAAGGTCGCCGAGTCGCTGGCGGAGTTCCGCGGCAATTTCCGCTACAACCTGCTCGACGAGAACCTCAGGCGGTTCAACGCCCAGGTGCCCTCCGTCATCCAGTGGGACGACCACGAGGTGCGCAACAACTGGTACCCCGGTGAGGTGATCGCCACCACGGACACGCGCTACACGGAGAAGAGCGTCGACGTCCTGGCGGCGCGGGCCCGGCGCGCGTTCGGTGAGTACTTCCCGGTGTCGGCTCCCCGGCCGGGCGACAAGGACGGTCGCGTGTACCGGGTGATGCGCCACGGTCCGCTCCTGGACGTGTTCGTCCTCGACATGCGCACCTACCGCAACGCCAACTCCCCCGACGACCAGACGACGGATCCGCAGGGCATCCTCGGCGCCCGGCAGCTGGAGTGGCTCAAGCGCGAGCTGTCGCGCTCGCGGGCCGTGTGGAAAGTGATCGCCGCGGACATGCCGATCGGGCTCGTCGTACCGGACACGACCGAGGGAAGGCCGAACTTCGAGGCCGTGGCACAGGGCGACCCCGGCCTGCCTCTCGGACGTGAACTCCAGCTGGCCGAACTGCTGCGGTTCATCAAGCACCGGCGGATCACGGGCACCGTGTGGCTCACCGCCGACGTGCACCACACCTCGGCACAGCATTACCAGCCGTCGCGGGCCGCGTTCACCGACTTCGAGCCGTTCTGGGAGTTCGTCTCCGGTCCGCTCAACGCCGGGGCGTTCCCGGCGAGCGCGCTGGACGGCACCTTCGGTCCGGAGCGGGTGTTCGTGAAGGCGCCCGCCGCCTCGAACGTCTCGCCCGCCGGCGGCTACCAGTTCTTCGGCGAGGTCGACATCGACGGTGACAGCGGCGAGCTGACGGTGCGGCTGCGCGAACAGGACGGGTCCGTGCTGTTCACGCAGGTGCTCCAGCCGGGGCGTGTGGGGCAGTAGGACCGCGGGACCGGCCGCGCCGGGAACGGTCCCGGCGCGGCCGGTCCGCCGCCCGAGTCGGCCGCCCGAGTCGGCCGGAGAGCAAGTCGCCGCAGGTCAGAGGCGATTGTCAGTGGTCGCCCCTACGGTTTTTCCATGACGCGATCGTTGCAGACCGTGGCCTACACCCGACCCTCCGTCCTGGAGTCCGCGCCCGGCGGACGGCGGGCGCGGACTCCAGGAGGGAGGGCCGGGGACAGCGTCCGACGGCCCACCGGTCTCCGGCGACGCCGCCCTGACCAGGTGGGCAGCCGGCTCTCGCATTCGAGGCAAAAGATCCGTAAAAAGAACTGCAAAAAGGACAGAACGACGCTTAACCGATCAGTCACAAGCCGTTCGTGATCACGCAACACCATTCCTTCACAGTGACTGTATGACTCCAGACATGTCTGATGTGACGCGTGCGAAGCACGGACGGCCCGTTCACCACTGGCGACGGGACATCGTCGAACTCGCCGCGCTGTTCACGGCCGTAGCGGTCGCGGACGGTGTGGCCAACCTGATCGGGCACGGGCCGGACGGCCCCGCGCTGCTGGTGATCTCGGCGGTGCTCCTGGTCGCCACGGCCGGCTTCCACACATGGTGGGCACGGCGCCACGGGCACGCGCCGCCGACGAGTGATACCGGCGCCCGGTCGCCCTCGGACGGGCGAACGGGCGAACGCTCCGGACAGGAGACGGCGGCCTCCGCGCCACTGACCGACGCCGGGGCGACCGTGCTGCTGCGGATGCGCACGACGGTCGAGGACACGCCGGGTTCGCTCGCCGCGCTGTGCGCCGCGCTCGCGGAGCACCAGGTCGACATCCTCAGCCTCCAGACGCACCCGCTGGCGGACGGAACGGTCGACGAGTTCCTGCTGCGCGCACCCGCGGAGCTGGCCACGTCCGAAATCACCCGCGGTGTGGCGCGGGCCGGCGGCAGCGCGACCTGGATCGAGCGGGCCGACGCCCACGACCTGGTGGACGCGCCGACCCGGGTGCTCGGCCTGGCCACCCGCACGGCCCTCGACGCCTCCGAACTCCCGCTCGCTCTGAGGCAGTTGCTCGGCCGGTGCACGATCCGTTCGCTGCCCGCCGCCTCTCCCGTCTCCGGCCTGGCGACGGAGGGGGCTCCCGTGGAGGGAGCGCTCGAGGACACGGTGATGCGGCTGCGCGTGCCGGAGGGCGGGGTGATCACGGTGGAGCGGCCGTACCTGCCGTTCACACCGACCGAGTTCGCCCGGGCGCGGGCCCTGGTCGAACTGGACGCGCGACTCGGTCCGCGCATCCCGCGCGGACAGGACATGCTGACGCTGCCCGAGGGCAACCCGATCACGGTGCAGCGCGCCGACGTCTCCGACGTCGAGGCCGCCAAGGCGATGCACGAGCGCTGCTCGCCGCGCACCCTGAGCATGCGGTACCACGGCCCCGTCGGGGACGCCGACCGGTATCTCAAGCACCTGCTCAGCCCCCGTTTCGGGCGCACCCTCGCCGTCCGGACGGCGTCCGGCAGGATCGTCGGGCTCGGTCATCTCCTGTGGGACGGCGACGAGACGGAGGTCGCGCTCCTCGTCGAGGACGACTGGCAGCGGCGCGGGATCGGCGTCGAACTGCTCGGCCGTCTGGTGGCGATGGCGGCCGAGGCCGGCTGCGAGAGCGTGTACGCCGTCACGCAGGCGTCGAACACCGGCATGGTCGCCGCCATGCGCGGCCTCGGCCTCCCCCTCGACTACCAGATCGAGGAGGGCACCCTGGTCATCACCGCCCGCCTGGACCCGGCGGCGGTGGCGTCACAGCCGTCGTACGCCCTGCAGCACGGCCACGCCCGGAGCGGGACGGCGAAGGAGACGGGTCCGGGAACGGGAATGCGTCACGACTAGCCCGACGGTCCGAACACCGTGGGCGCCACCGGCCACCGCGGTACCGCGCCGAGCGCCCCTGCGCCGCCGGCGCGTCCCGGGACCGAGGAGCGTCCCCGGCACCATCGTGTGCCGGGGACGCTCCTCCCCCCGTTCCCCCCGTTCCCCCGGTCTTCATTCCCCGCCGCGGGACCCCAGTGCCGTCTCCAGGTCGGACCACAGGTCGTCCACGTCCTCCAGGCCCACGGACAGGCGCAGCAGGCGGTCGCTGACCCCCGCGTCGTGCCGGTCCGCCGTGGGGACGATGCGGTGGCTTATGGAGGCCGGGTGCTGGATGAGGCTGTCGACACTGCCGAGGCTCACGGCGGGGGTGATCAGCCGGACTCCGGCGATGACCTCGTGCGGGTCGCCGTGCACCTCGAAGGCGATCATGGCGCCGCCGATGCGCGGGTAGTGGACGCGGGCGACGCGCGGATCGGCGGCGAGCCGGCGGGCGAGTTCCGCCGCGTTCGAGGAGGCGGCCCGGACCCGGACGGGCAGGGTCGACAGCCCGCGCAGCAGGAGGTAGCCGGCCAGCGGGTGCAGGACACCTCCCGTCGCGAACCGCACCTGGCGCAGCTTGCGGGCGAACTCCTCGTCGCAGGCGACCACCCCGGCCATCACGTCGCCGTGACCGCCCAGGTACTTGGTGGCGCTGTGCAGGACGAGTCGCGCGCCGTGTTCGACGGGGCGCTGCAGCACGGGGGTGGCGAAGGTGTTGTCGGCGAGGAGCGGGACGGACCCGCAGGCGTGCGCCACGGCCCTCAGGTCCAGTTCGGCGAGCGTCGGGTTGGCCGGGGACTCGACCATCACGAGACCCGTGTCGGGCCGCAGCGCGTCGGCGATGCCGGCCGGGTCGACCCAGGTGACCTCGGAGCCGAGCAGCCCCGCGGTCAGGAGGTGGTCGCTGCAGCCGTACAGCGGACGTACGGCGACGACATGGCGCAGGCCCATCGCGTTGCGGACGAGGAGGACGGCGCTCAGCGCGGCCATGCCGCTCGCGAAGGCGACCGCGCTCTCGGTGCCCTCGAGGCGCGCGAGGGCGGTCTCGAAGCGGGCGACGGTCGGGTTGCCGAGGCGGGCGTAGACCGGCGGGCCCTCGGGTTCGGCGCCGTCGGCCGCGAAGGCGTCGATCCGGGCCGCCTCACCGCGGCTGTCGTACGAGGGGTAGGTGGTGGACAGGTCGATCGGGGCCGCGTGCAGCCCCAGAGCGGCCAGGTCCTCCCGGCCGGCGTGCACGGCCTCCGTGGCCAGTGCCCTGGCCGGGGCCGCGACGCCCCGGCCGTTCCCGCTCAGGTCGTTCCCGCATCGGTCGTCCCGCGCGCCGAGCGCGCCCTGCATGTCGTACACAACGGAGTCCATGCGGCGAAGCCTGAACACCGGGCGGGCCTTCGGTGCCCCATCCCGTGTTACGTTCGCGCCATGGCCGATTCTGTCGTACTCGATCCGGTGGATCTTCACCTGCTGCGGCTGCTGCAGAACGACGCACGGACGACCTACCGCGATCTCGCGGCGCAGGTCGGCGTCGCTCCGTCGACCTGCCTCGACCGGGTGACCAGGCTGCGACGGGCGGGAGTGATTCTCGGCCATCAGCTGCGGCTGGACCCGGCGAAGCTCGGACGGGGTCTGGAAGCGCTGCTGTCCGTGCAGGTCCGGCCGCACCGCCGGGAGCTGGTGGGGCCCTTCGTCGACCGGATCCGGCTGCTGCCGGAGTCGCGGACCGTCTTCCATCTGACCGGTCCCGACGACTACCTCGTCCATGTCGCGGTCGCGGACATGGCGGATCTGCAGCGCCTGGTGCTCGACGAGTTCACCTCGCAGCGCGAGGTGGCGCGGGTCGAGACGCGGTTGATATTCCAGCAGTGGGACTGCGGCCCCCTGCTGCCGCCCGCCGCGCCGGGTACGTGGTCTCCGGCCAAATCCGGCTGACGCGGTGAGAAGCCCTGTATAGCGGGCTGACGCGGCGCCCGTGCGCGTATGAGTATGTGCGCATGTCAGAGACGAAGAACCAGCTGCCCCGTGAGCTCGCCGACGCGTACATCGACGAGCTCATCACCCTCGACCCGGTTCTCGGCACCTACCTCGGTGTGAAGGAGAGCCACGGCAGGCTTCCCGACACCTCGCCCGCCGGCCAGGAGGCCGTCGCCGAGCTGGCGCGGGTGACCCTCGCGCGGCTGGAGGAGGCCGAGCGGCGTCCTGGCGCGGAACGTGACATCGAGCGCCGTTGCGCCCGGCTGCTGCGCGAGCGGCTCACCGCCGAGCTCGCGGTCCACGAGGCCGGCGAGGGCCTGCGGACGGTCGGCAACCTGCACACACCGGTGCACTCGGTCCGGGAGATCTTCACCCTGACGCCGACGGAGACCGACGAGGACTGGGCCACGGTCGCGGAGCGGCTGCGCGCGGTGCCGGCCGCGCTCGCGGGCTACCGGGAGTCCCTCGCGCTCGGACTCGACCGCAAGCTGTACGCCGGGCCGCGCCCGACCGCGACGTTCGTCGAACAGCTCACGGAGTGGTCGGACACGGACGGACAGGGCCGCGGCTGGTTCGAGGACTTCGTCTCGGCGGGCCCCGACACCGTGCGCGAGGAGCTGGACGCGGCGGCGCGCACCGCGACGGAGGCCGTGATCGCCCTGCGGGACTGGATGCGTGACGTGTACGCGCCCACCATCGAGGGCGCGCCGGACACCGTGGGCCAGGAGCGGTACGCGCGGCTGGCGCGCTACTTCAACGGTACGGATCTCGACCTCGGCGAGGCGTACGCCTACGGCTGGGCCGAGTACCACCGCCTCCTGGCCGAGATGAGGGCCGAGGCCGAGAAGGTCCTGCCCGGCGCGGCCACCCCCTGGGTCGCCCTCGCGCACCTCGACGAGCACGGCCGGCACATCGAGGGCGTCGACGAGGTCCAGCGGTGGCTCCAGGGGCTGATGGACGAGGCGATCGCGGCCCTGGACGGCACGCACTTCGAACTCGCCGAGCCGGTACGGAGGGTGGAGTCCCGCATCGCCCCGCCCGGCGGCGCGGCGGCCCCCTACTACACCTCCCCGTCGCAGGACTTCTCGCGGCCGGGCCGGACCTGGCTGCCCACGATGGGGCAGACCCGCTTCCCCGTCTACGACCTCGTCTCCACCTGGTACCACGAGGGCGTGCCCGGCCATCACCTCCAGCTCGCGCAGTGGGTGTACGTCGTGGACGACCTGTCCCGCTACCAGGCCACCGTCGGCCAGGTCAGCGCCAACTGCGAGGGCTGGGCGCTGTACGCGGAGCGGCTGATGGACGAGCTCGGTTTCCTCACCGACGCGGAGCAGCGGCTCGGCTACCTCGACGCGCAGATGATGCGTGCCGCCCGGGTCATCGTCGACATCGGCATGCACCTGGAGCTGGAGATCCCGGCCGACTCGCCCTTCCACCCGGGCGAGCGGTGGACCCCGGAGCTGGCGCAGGAGTTCTTCGGCGCGCACAGCAGCCGGCCGGCCGACTTCGTGGAGAGCGAGCTGACCCGCTACCTCACGATGCCGGGCCAGGCCATCGGCTACAAGCTCGGCGAGCGTGCCTGGCTGCTGGGCCGTGAGAACGCGAAGCGGCGCCACGGCGACGCCTTCGACGCCAAGGCGTGGCACATGGCCGCGCTGTCCCAGGGCTCCCTGGGCCTGGACGACCTGGTGGACGAGCTCTCCCGGCTCTGACGGCCCCGCGCGGCGGCCGCTCCCGGCCGCCGCGCGATGTCACCCGGAGTCCGGGTGCCCCGGCGTCAGGGCGTCAGCCGACGCAGCTGTACGAGTCCCACCCAGGTCTCGGGTCCCGGTTCGACGCGGGCCGCGCGGACCCCGTACCGGCCCGGTTCGAGCACCACCCTCAGGTGGTCGGTGTTCTCGGAGGCGGTTCCCGGCCAGGCGGCGTCGAAGAGGACGACGGGGCCGGGCACCGTCCATTCCACCTCCGGCTCCCAGGCGGCCTGCGCCAGCGCCGCCGGGACGACGGCGAGCAGTTCGTCCTCGGAGTCGGCGGCGCACCAGCGCACGAAGGCGCCGTGCTCGGGGAGGTAGGTGGTCGAGGCGGGGTCGTCGCCGAGGACCAGGGCCCTGGTGTCGCCCACGGGCAGGAGGCCGATGAACCCCTCGACGTCACAGGCCCGGTCGTAGTCGCAGGACATGTCGTCGCCGTCGGCCCCCGCCCAGAACGGGAGCACCGTCTCCGGAATCGCTATGAGCGGCCCGCCGCCCGACTCCACCCACTGGACCGCACCGGGGTCCGCGTATCTTGGCATGCGCAGAAGTTACACGGCACGCGTCCGCCCCCGCAGGGCAGCCCGCTCCCGGGAAACCGGATCCGGACACCGGCCCGGACGCGGGACCCGGGTCTTCGGAACGGCCCCCCTTTCCCCGGGGTCAGCAGCCGCAGTCCTCAGCGTCCACGGGCGCCGTCAGCGGGTCCGCGGCGCGGTGTTCGATCCCCTGCCAGGTCTCGAACTCGAAGCCCTCGCGCGCCCAGTACTCGAAGCCGCCGAGCATCTCCTTGACCTGGAAGCCTAGTTCGGCGAGGGCGAGGGCGGCGCGGGTCGCGCCGTTGCACCCGGGTCCCCAGCAATAGGTGACGACCGGCACCGACCTGTCCAGAAGCCGCTCGGCCTGCTCGGGGATGAGCGCGGTGGGCAGATGGACCGCTCCGGGGACGTGGCCCTGGTCCCACGAGGCGGTGGAACGGGAGTCGACGACGACGAACCCGGGGTCGCCGCCGGCCGCGAGGGCCGCGGCCACGTCGGACACGTCCGCGTGGAAGGCGAGGCTCGCGCCGAAGTAGGCGGCGGCCGCGGCCGGGGACGCCGGCGGCACCCGCAGGACGGCGTTCGCCGTCGGCGTGGAACCGGTCGGCGTGGCGTTCGTGGTGCCCTCGGCAGTCGCAGTCATGATCGGCCTTTCTCGGTCCGTGGCCCCGCCGGACGGATGCCGCCCTTGCCATCGAGGTGCTTCCTGCGCACCGCGTCCCGCGGGACTTCCCGACCAGAAATCTATGTCGTCCGCCCTCCGCCCTGAAGTGACGATCCCCGGCAGTACGGTTGATCGGCCGGGGATTCCCCTGGTATCCATCGAGGATGACCGCGTATTCCCCGGACGCCACCGACTGGCGCATCCTCGACGTCCTCCAGCGCGAGGGCCGGTCCAGCTTCGCCGAGCTGGCACGGGCCGTCTCCATGTCACCGAGCGCGGTCACCGAGCGGGTGCGCCGCCTGGAGGAGGCGGGCGTCATCCAGGGGTACGCGGCCGTCGTCGACCCCGAGAGCCTCGGACTGCCGATCCTGGCGTTCGTCCGGCTCAGATATCCGAACGGCAACTACAAGCCGTTCCACGACCTCGTGGAGGTCACACCCGAGATCCTGGAGGCACACCACGTCACGGGCGACGACTGCTTCGTCATCAAGGTCGCGGCACGGTCGATGGGCCATCTGGAGACGGTGTCGGGCAAGATCGGCGCGCTCGGGTCGGTGACGACGAGCGTCGTCTACTCCTCGCCCCTGCCACGCCGGCCGCTGGGCCGCTGAGACCGCCCCGGCGCCCCGCTCACTCCCGCGCGCCCCGCTGCCGTACGACCGACCCCGTTCTCCCCTTCACGACCTCCAGCTGGGCGTGGACGCGGCGGCGCAGGTCCCCGACGTGGCTGACGATGCCGACGCTGCGGTCGCGTTCCCGCAGCGAGTCGAGGACGTCGAGCACCTCGTCGAGGGTCTGGTCGTCGAGACTTCCGAAGCCCTCGTCGATGAAGAGCGTGTCGAGCCGTACCCCGCCGGCCTCGTCGGTGACCACGTCCGCGAGCCCGAGGGCCAGGGCGAGGGAGGCGAAGAAGGTCTCGCCGCCGGAGAGCGTCGCCGTGTCGCGCTCCCGTCCGGTCCAGGCGTCCACGACGTGCAGTCCGAGTCCGCTGCGTCCGCGGCCCGCCCGGTCGTCGGAGTGCACCAGGGTGTAACGCCCCGAGGACATCCGCTGGAGGCGGACGGTCGCGGCGGCGGCGACCTGTTCCAGACGCGCGGCGAGGACGTACGCCTCCAGACGCATCTTGCGTTCGTTGTCCGCCGACGTGCCCGCCGCCAGACCCGCGAGGCGGGCCACACGGTCGTACTCGTCGCGCAGCGGGGCGAGTCGGCGGCCTTCTCCGGCGGCGCGGGCGGAGAGCGCGTCCAGCTCTTCGCAGCGCCGGGCCGCCGCGTCCCGCGCCGACGCGGTGTCCCGCAGCCGCCGGGCGGCGGACTCGGCGGACCGCTCGGCGGACCGCAGGTCGACGGCCGGGCGCCGGGCCGCGGCCGCGGTGTCGGCCTCGGCCAGTACGGCACGCACCGAGGACTCCTCCGACTGCCACTCGTCGAGCCGCTGTTGGAGATCGCGGTGGGCGGCGGCGTCGAGCAGCGCGGCGGCCGCGGCCCCCGGGGTGTCGAATCCGGCGCGGAAGGCCGCGTCGGCGAGACGCGCGTCGGCGTCCTTGAGGCGTCGCGCGACGTCCTCCGCCGCCCGGGCACCGTCCGCGGCCTCGGTGAGCAGCGCGACCTGCCGCTCCAGTTGCGTGGCCCGCTCGGTCACGCTCCCCGCGAGGCCCCGGGCCTGCTCCAGTTCCCCCTCCAGCGAAGCCTTCTCGCGATCGAGGGACTCCCGGTGCGAGGCTCGCGCGGCGACCCTGCGTACGGCCTCCTGCCGGGCGGCCAGCCGCCGCTCGTGTTCGCGCTCGGCCTGCTCGCGGGCCTCGCGCGCGGCGTGCAGCCCGGAGGCGACCGTCCGGGCCTCGGCGTGCAGCCGGTCCAACTCCTCGGCCTGCTCGGCGAGTCGCGAGACGGGCGCGTCACCCCCCTCGGCGGTCGCGGCGGCCAGCGCCTCGCGTACGACACCGAGCCGGCGCTCGGCCTCGGCCCGCTCCTCGTCGGCGCTCCGGTGGGCGGCGAGAGCCCGCTCCTCGGTCTCGCGGTCGACGTGGCCCGCGGTCTTCCGGGCGGGCGCCGGATGTTCGGTGGCACCGCACACGGCGCAGGACTCGCCGTCCACCAGATGGGCGGCGAGTTCGGCGGCGATGCCCTGCAGACGCTGTTCCTTCAGGTCGAGCCAGTGGGCGCGCGTCCGCGTCGCGTGCTCGCGCGCGGCCAGGCTCCGGGCGTGGGCGGTCTCGGTGTCCCGGGCCAGCTCGTCGCGCAGCCGGGCCGCGGCGAGCCGCTTGAACGCGGGTTCGCGCTGGACGGCGAGCTGCTCGGCGCGCGCCGCGGCCTCCTGCGCGGTGTCGATCCGCGCCTCGACGGCGGCGCGGGTCTCCTCCCAGTCGGCGAGCCAGCTCTCGGCGTCCTGGAGGACGTCCTCGTCGGCGCGTTCCTGACGGTCCAAGGAGGCGCGCTCCGCGCCGAGTTCACCCAGGCGCCGCTCGGCGCGGCGGGCCGACTCCAGGCCGCCCAGTTCCTCGGCGGCCTTCCGCGCGGCGGCCGCGAGACCGGCCGCCCCGGCACCGGCGAACGTCTCCGGCAGGGCGGCACGCGCGCGCGCTTCCTCGGCGACCGCGCGCCGGTGCTCCGCTTCGGTGGCGTCGCGCAGGTCGAGCGCGGGGGCCACCGCCTCGGCCTTGCGCGCCCGCTCCATGCGCGTCCGGGCGTCCCGGTGGGCGTCGGCGCGCTGTTCCAGACGTGCGGCGCGCTCCTGCGCCTCGGTGAACCTGCGCTGCAGCCGGTCCACTTCGCGTACGTCGTCGAGCGCGCGGCCGGCCGCGGCCTGCGCCGCTTCCGCGGCCTCGCGGGCGCAGTGGGCGACGGCCAGCACCTCGCGAGCCGTGCTGCGGGCGACCGCGGCCCAGACGAGCACCGACTCCGCGAGGCCCGGATCGCCGGGCGCGAGGTCGGGCAGCGGCTCCTCGGCGGCGGGCCCGGCCGCCTGGTGCATCCGGTGCGCGTGTGCCAGCAACGCGGTGTCACCGGCCCGCACTTCGGCCTCGGCGGCACGCCGGCGCTCGGCGAGGCGCTTCTCGACCTCGGCGAAGCGGCGGGTGTCGAAGAGCCGGCCCAGCAGTTTGCCGCGGGCCTCGGCGTCGGCCCGCAGGAAGCGCGCGAAGTCCCCCTGGGGCAGCAGCACGACCTGGCAGAACTGCTCGCGGCTCATGCCGAGGAGCTGGGTGATCTCCTCGCCGATCTCCTGGTGGGAGCGGCTGAGGTCCTTCCACGAACCGGCCGCGGAGTCGTACGCGCGCAGCCAGCTCTGGGCCTTCTCCGTGGTCGTGCCCGTGCCGCGCTTCTTGGGGCGCTCCCAGGGCGGCTGCCGGGTGACCTCCAGCCGGCGTCCGGCGACGCTGAGTTCGAGGCGGATCTCGGTGCGGGTCTCCGGCGCCGCGTGGTCGCTGCGCAGGCCGAGGCCCTGACCGCTCTGCCGGGCACCGGGAACCGCTCCGTAGAGCGCGTAGCAGACGGCGTCGAGGACGGAGGTCTTGCCCGCGCCCGTCGGTCCGTGCAGCAGGAAGAGCCCGGCGGCGGACAGTTCGTCGAAGTCGACCCGCTGGGCACCGCCGAACGGGCCGAAGGCGGTGATGTCCAGGCGGTGCAGCCTCATCGGTCTCCCCCGGTCTCGGGGCGGGCGGCCCCCTGGGTGTGCGGCGGGTGTGGTGTCACCGGGCGGTCTCCCGTGCGGTCTCGTCGGCCCGGACGGCGTCGAACGCGTCCCGGAGCACGGCCTGTTCCCGGGTGTCGGGGCCCGCGCCGCGCACGTGGGCCACGAAGTCCTCGGCGATCTGCTCCTCGCTGCGGCCCGCGATCCGGCGGGCGTACGAGACCTCCGGGGCCTGCGGCGGGCGTTCGGGGGCGAAGACGAGGCTGAGCGTGTGCGGGAAGCGCTCGGCCAGCCGCGCCATGGGGTCGGCGGGCCGGACCGGGTCGGTGAGGGTCGCCTCGACCCAGGCGTCCGTGTGGCGCTCCAGCTCCGGGTCGGCGAGCAGGTCCTCCAGGTGTCCGCGGAGGCGGGCGAGCGGGCGGGGCACCGGGCAGTCGATCCGCTCGGCGGACAGGAAGCCGTCGGGGCCGAGGTCCACGAGCCACATGCTCTTGCGGTGGTCGGCCTCCGAGAAGGAATACGGCAGCGGGGATCCCGAGTAGCGCACGCGCTCGGCGATGGTCTGGCTGCCGTGCAGGTGGCCGAGCGCGGTGTAGTCGACGCCGTCGAAGACCCCGGCGGGCACGGAGGCGACGCCTCCGACGGTGATGTCCCGCTCGCTGTCGCTCGCCTCGCCGCCGGTGACGAAGGCGTGGGCGAGGACCACGGAGCGGGTGCCCCGCGCACGGCCGGCGAGGTCGGCGCGGACCCGGTCCATGGCGGCGGCCAGCACCGTCTCGTGACCCGCTCTCTCCACCCCGAACTCGTCCTTCACCAGGGCGGGTTCGAGATAGGGGAGGCCGTAGAAGGCCACGTCGCCGTGGGCGTCGGCCAGCACCACGGGGGTGCCGCACGCCGCGGGATCGGTCCGCAGATGGATGCCCGCGCGCCCGATGAGTCCGGCGCCGACGCCGAGCCGGCGCGCCGAGTCGTGGTTCCCGGAGATCATCACGGTGGGCACCCCGAGATCGGCCAGCCGGTGCAGGGCGTCGTCGAAGAGCTGGACCGCGGCCAGGGGCGGGACGGCACGGTCGTACACGTCTCCCGAGACGACCACCGCGTCCACCTCGCGCTCGCGCGCGGTCGTGACGAGATGGCCGATGAAGCGGGACTGGGCGTCGAGCATGTTCACCCGGTGGAACGCCCGGCCCAGATGCCAGTCGGAAGTGTGCAGGAGCCTCATGATCCCCGAAGAGTATCGGCCGGGTCCGACATCACGGGCGGTTACTCCCGTATCAGCCCGCCGTGACCACCACCGAAGGGCGGTCGTTTGGTCGCGATCGCCCGGATCGTCACGCGTCTCCGTAGGCCTCCCCGCCCAGCTCGAAGCCCGCCGTCCCCGCGGTCACGTCCGCCAGCCAGGCCCGGAAGGCCTCCACATCGGCGTCCGGCAGCCCGATCTCGATCGTGACGGCCTCGCCGTAACGCACATCACGCACCTCGCGGCCGGTGGACCGCAGATCGTTCTGCACCTTGCCGGCCCGCTGGTGGTCGACGGTCACCGTGGCCAGCCGGAACCGGCGGCGGGTGATCGTGCCCATCGCGTCCAGCGCCTCGCCCACCGAGCCGCCGTACGCCCTGATCAGCCCGCCGGCGCCCAGCTTGACCCCGCCGTAGTAGCGGGTGACGACGGCGACGACGTACCGCATGTCCCGGCGCAGCAGCATCTGGAGCATGGGGACGCCCGCGGTGCCGCCCGGCTCGCCGTCGTCGCTCGCCTTCTGCACGGCGCCGTCGGCTCCGATGACGTACGCGAAGCAGTTGTGCGTGGCGTCCGCGTGTTCCTTCCTGACGGCCGCGACGAAGTCCTGGGCCTCCCGCTCGGTGGCGGCCGGGGCGAGGGCGCACAGGAAACGGGAACGGTTGACCTCGGTCTCGTGCACGCCCGCGCGGGCCACTGTGCGGTACTCGTCCTGCATCACGCCAGCGTATGCGCTGCGCGCGCGTCCGCCCGACGGGCCGGACGCGCGGGGCCGACGGGCCACCGGACGGGAAGGAGTCCTGACCCGTGGGACCCGTCACCCGGGCGCGCGTCGGCCGGGATTCACTCCTTCCCGCCCCTCGGCACGACGACGTCCGTCAACAGCGCGTCGCCGGGGCCGAGTTCGTGCCAGGAGCTGCCGTGCCAGACCAGGACCGCGACGGCCGAGGTCGGGAACTTCGTCCGGACCCGGTCCAGCGTGTCGTCGAAGCCGTCCCCGGCCAGTCCGAGGACCAGCTCCTCGAGTCCGGGGTTGTGCCCGATCAGCAGCAGGGTCCGTACCCGCTCGGGGACTTCGCCGACGGCTTCCAGCAGCTCCGGCACCTCCGCCCCGTACAGCCGCCCGTCGAACCGGACGGGCGGCGGAGTGGCCCACTGCCGTGCCACCAGCTCCCAGGTCTCCCGCGCGCGTACGGCGGTCGAGCACAACGCGAGGTCCGGCATCAGGTCGGCTTCCGCCAGGGCGCGTCCGGCGGCGGGGGCGTCGCGGCGGCCGCGCGCGGCGAGCGGCCGCTCGTGGTCGGGCACCCGGTCGGGCCAGGCCGATTTGGCGTGCCGCAGGACGACCAGTCTCCGCCTCGGGCCCGAGGCCGCGCGCGCGTTCACAGCGGCGCCCCGATCTCGCGGGTGAGTTCGAGGCCGAGCAGCCGGTCGGCGTAGGCGTACGTCTCGAACCGGGCGCCCTCCGGGATGCCGGAGTCCTCCACCGACCGCAGCACGTCCAGCACGGTGAGCACGTCCAGGTCGTCCTCCCACGCGGCGCGCAACCGCAGGCGCACGTCCTCGGGAACCGGTCCGGAGGGCCGTTCCGCCCAGCCGGCGACGGCGGCGCGCCAGCGCCCGAGCGTGTCCTCGGCCTCCGCGAGGACCTCGGCGTCCAGGCTCAGCGGGAGATCCCGCCGCCGCGCGAGCAGCGCCAGCCGCAACGTGGTGGGATCCCCGGGGACGGGGGCGGGACCGCGCCCGCTGTCGACGGGCGCCACCTCGACGCGCGGCCCGTCCGTCATGGCGGCCCCCTGAGCCACGACGTCGACGGTCCACGCCGCCGCCGGCCCCTCCTCCGTGTCCCGGTGATCCTCGAACGGACGGATCCCGAGCCCGGCGGCGCGCGCCCGGAGCCCCGCCCCGTTCTCGGCGGCCGCCGGGAACGGGGCCAGCGTCGCCCAGACGGCGTTGCCGCCGATCTCCAGGGCCCGCACCAGGACGTCGGCGACCAGGAGCACCCGCAGACCCGTGGTGTCGGCCCCGGGCGGGTGAGCGTGGACGCGGACCAGACCGCGGCGGGAGGGGGCTGCGTCGACGGGTTCGCCCGTGCGGGCGTCGAGGATACGGAGCACGGGGCGAGCCTAGGCGGACGCACGGACGGGCGCGGGGAGGTGGGGACCGTTCCGGACACGCGGTCGCGCCGCGGACGCCCGGCGCGAGGAATCATGGTGCTGCGCTCATCGTTGAGGAGAAGAGCGGACACCGACCGATTCCCTGGAGGCCTGGCGTGTACGGCGACGCAGAGACGATCCGTAAGATCCTCACCGAGCGGGGCGACACCTGGGCGATCGTCGGGCTCTCGTCGAACCGGCACCGCCCGGCCCACGGCATCGCCCACCTCCTCCAGCGCCACGGCAAGCGGATCGTGCCCGTGCACCCGAAGGCCGAGACCGTCCACGGGGAGAAGGGGTACGCCTCGCTCGCGGACATCCCCTTCGAGGTCGACGTCGTCGACGTCTTCGTGAACAGCCACCTCGCGGGGCCGATCGCGGACGAGGCCGTCGCCATCGGCGCCAAGGCGGTCTGGTTCCAGCTCGACGTGATCGACGAGGCCGCGTACGAGCGGACGCGTGCCGCCGGACTCGACATGGTGATGGACCGCTGCCCGGCCCTGGAGATCCCGCGACTGGGCTGACCCGGCGGAGCGGTCCCGTGGACCGGCGGACCGCCGCTCGGTGAGCCCACCGGAAAAGGCCCCGGGGAAAAGGCCGTTGACGTCACGCGGCCCGCGCGGGTTTCCTGCTCGGGTGACCGTTCTTCGCGTCGAAGCGCCGGACGACGAGGCCCGCCTCGCGGACTGGCGGCACGTCCACAATGTGATCGTCCCGCCCGCCGCCATGTCGCTCGACGAGGTGCGCGGGCGCGCCCGGCGCTACCGTCTGGAGGTCGCCTACCTCGGCGACGTCCTCGTGGGCTGCACCACCGTGCGTCCGCCCGCCGACGGCGGCGCGACGGCGACCGTGATCGCGCGCGTGCTGGCCGAGCACCGCGGTCGGGGCTTCGGCGGAGAACTGTACGCACGTGGTCTGGAGCAGGCTCGCGCGCTGGGGGCCCGGGTGATCGAGACCGTCGTCCTCGCGGCCAACGAGGACGGACTGCGCTTCGCCCTGCGGCACGGCTTCGCGGAGACCGAGCGCTACGTCCTCCCCGGGGAGAGCGCGGAATGGATCGACCTGAGGCTGGGCTGAGCCCCGGATCGTCCTATCCCCCGTCGTGACGGTCGGCCGCCCGGTCGAGGAACCCCGCGACCGTCTCGCGCAGGGCGTCGGGGGCGTCGAGCCACGGGAAGTGGCCGGCGCCCGGCAGGACGGCGAGTTCGGCCCGGGGGAACAGGTCCGCGACCGCGGCGGCCACGCGCGGCAGCGGGCCGCTGTCCAGCTCGCCCGCGACGAGCAGCACGCGCGCGTCCCAGGCGGCCACGACGGCGCGGGCCTCGGCGGGCCGGAAGGCGCCGGGACCGGTGTAGCGCTCGGCGGCCTCCTCGTTGTACTGCTCGACCTCGCTCGCGGCGTGTTCCTTAGCCGCCGCGTCCCAGCGGCCGTAGAAGAACGGGAGGGCCGTGTCCACGTCGGCCTCCGTCGCGGTACCGTCCCAGAGCCGTGTGTACGCGTCGTGCGCGCCCTCGAACCAGGGTTCCGCCTTGCGCAGCGCCGCGCCCTCCGCACGGTGTTCCGGGGTGAAGTCGACGCCCAGGGCCCGCGCCCGTCCGGTGATCATGGTGAGGGTGCGGACGCGCCGCGGATGGCGGACGGCGTAGAGGAGCGCGAGGTCGCAGCCCGCCGAGTGGGCGAGCAGATCGACCCGGTCGAGTCCGAGGTGCGCCCGGAAGGCCTCGACGTCGTCGACCTGCCGGTCGCAGCGGTACGTCGCCGGGTCGGCCGGGAGCGCCGAGTCGCCGGTGCCCCGCAGATCGAGCGCGTGCAGCCGGCGGTGCCGCGTGAGCCCGCCGAGGTCTCCCAGGTAGGCGGAGGCGCGCATCGGTCCGCCGGGCAGACAGAGCAGTGGTTCGCCCTCACCCCTCGCGTGATGGGCGAGTCGGGTTCCGTCGGGCGCGATGAAGGTCGGCACGCCGGCCATCCTCATCCGCACGGCACCGCACGGGCAAGCGATATGACGTTCCGTCAATTTCTTTGGCCCATGGGGACGCCGCCCGTCGAGGCCGCGCGGGCCTCCCGGATCCGGCTCGCGCCGCCTTCGCCTCCGGTTCTCCCGCCGTACGCCTCCGATTGCTTCCATCGGGGACGGACCGCATCGCGTTCCTCGTGGTGGCGTACGGGATCCGTGCGATCGTCCCGCGATTCCACCGAAACGGCGGGAACGGGGTGATCGGCGGACAATCGGAGCACGGGAAGAGGAGGGCGGGATGACGGAACTGCCGGCGGGGATGCGGGTGGACCACACCGACCACGACGACCCCGTACTGGTCCGGCCGGACGGCAGCCCGGTGGACACCTGGCGGGAGAACTACCCGTACGAGCGGCGCATGGAACGCAAGGAGTACGAGTGGCACAAGCGGCTCCAGCAGATCGAGCTGCTGAAGCTGCAGAGCTGGATCAAGGAGACCGGCCGACGGCTCGTCGTCGTCTTCGAGGGACGCGACGCGGCGGGCAAGGGCGGCACGATCAAGCGGTTCACCGAGCATCTCAACCCGCGCGGCGCCCGGGTGGTGGCACTGGAGAAGCCGACCGAGCGGGAGCGCGGGCAGTGGTACTTCCAGCGGTACGTGGAGCACCTGCCGACCGCGGGCGAGATCGTGATGTTCGACCGGTCCTGGTACAACCGGGCGGGCGTGGAGCGCGTGATGGGCTTCTGCACCGACGACGAGTACCGGCGCTTCATGCGGCAGGCGCCCGCCTTCGAGCGGATGCTCGTCGACGACGGCGTGGACCTGGTCAAGTTCTGGTTCTCGGTCTCCCAGAGCGAGCAGCGCACCCGCTTCACGATCCGTCAGGTCGACCCGGTGCGGCAGTGGAAACTGAGCCCCATGGACCTGGCCTCGCTGGACCTGTGGGACGACTACACGGCGGCCAAGGTCGCCATGTTCCGCGAGACGGACACCGCGCAGGCGCCCTGGACCGTGGTGAAGAGCAACGACAAGAAGCGGGCCCGCGTCGAGGCCATGCGCAGCGTCCTGGCCCGCTTCGCCTACACCGACAAGGACGAGGAGGTCGTCGGCAGCCCCGACCCGAGCATCGTGGGCGCGGCGGCGAACCTGCTGGAGGAGGGCGAGGACGACATCCCGCCCGCGGGTGACCGCGCGTCCACGGCCGACAGCACGCTCAGGCGCTGACCGCCGCGCCCGCACGCGGACCCGGCCGCGCGCCGGTCTCGGTCATGTGCCGGTCTCGGTCATGTGCCGGTCTCAGTCGTGTGCCGGGCGGCCGGAGAGCCGGTGGTCGGCAAGGCTCAGCGCCTCGTCGACCACCCGGCGCAGATGACCGTCCCCGAGCGAGTAGATCACCCTGCGCCCCTCCTTCCTCGTGTTCACGAGCCCGGCGAGACGGAGGCGGGCGAGGTGCTGGCTGACGGCCGGACGGGCCGCCCCGCACGTCTCGGTCAGCGTCGCGACATCGGCCTCGCCGCCGGTCAGGGCGTGCAGCAGCGCGAGGCGGGTGCGATCGGCGAGGAGGGCCAGGAGTTCGGCGGCGAGTCCGAACTGTTCCTCGCCCGGGGTGCGCGGGTGCGCATCGTGCGCAGGTGATAGGTGCATGCGTGCGCTCATACGCACATAATGGCGTCGTGGACACCAGCGCGTCCACTCCCGCTCACGGAAGGGGACGCACGTGAACGACCGGCACGACCACGAGCACGAGGACACCGACCAGCCGGAGCACGGACACGGGCACGGGCACGGAGACACCGGTCGGTCGGCGCACGGGCACGGCCACGGCCACACGGACCGGAAGGGTCACGCCCACGGAGACGGAGGCGACCACCGTCCCCACTCCCCCGGCCGGCCGCACCCGCACCCCCACCCGCGTGCGGGCGGCCACGGCCACCCGCACGGCCCCGGGAGCCGACTGCGCCATCTCCTCACCCCGCACTCCCACGAAACGGCCGACAAGCTCGACTCCGCGCTGGAGGCGTCGGCCCGGGGCATGCGGGCGCTGTGGGTCTCCCTGACCGTCCTCGGCGCGACGGCCCTGGCGCAGGCGGTCGTCGTCGTGCTGTCGGGGTCGGTCGCGCTGCTCGGCGACACCGTGCACAACACGGCCGACGCGCTGACCGCCCTGCCGCTCGCGGTCGCCTTCACGCTGGGCCGCCGGGCGGCGACACGGCGCTTCACCTACGGCTACGGAAGGGCGGAGGACCTGGCGGGCATCACCATCGTGCTGACGATCGCCGCCTCCGGCGCCTTCGCGGCCTGGGCGGCGGTCGGCCGGCTGCTCGACCCGGAGCCCGTCCGGCACCTTCCGGCGGTCGCGGTCGCCGCGCTCGTCGGCTTCGCCGGCAACGAGTGGGTCGCCCGGTACCGCGTCCGCGTCGGGCGCGAGATCGGCTCGGCGGCCCTGGTCGCGGACGGGCTCCACGCCCGTACCGACGGATTCGCCTCGCTCGCGGTGCTGGTGGGGGCGGGCGGCGCGGCCCTCGGCTGGCGGCTCGCCGACCCGCTGGTGGGACTGGCGATCACCGCCGCGATCCTGCTGGTGCTGCGGGACGCGGCCCGGGAAGTCTTCCGCCGCGTGATGGACGCCGTGGAGCCGGAGCTGGTGGACCGGGCCGAGCGGACGCTGCGGCAGGTCGCGGGGGTGCGTGACGTGGGTGAACTGCGGCTGCGCTGGATCGGGCACAGACTGCGCGCCGAGGTGGCGGTCGTGGTGGACGGCGAGGCGACCGTACGGCACGCCCACGACATCGCCGTGGACGCCGAACACGCCCTGCTGCACGCCGTCCCGAGGCTGACCGCCGTCCTGGTCCACGCCGATCCGGCACCGGCGCCCGGCGAGGCGGACCCGCACCGGGCCCTGGCACATCACACCGCCGCGTGAACGGGGCGGCGCCCCCGTCGGGAACGGACACCCGCCGGGCGTTCACGCCTCACGGACGGAAGGGCGTCATCCGGCGACGCCCAGTCCCTCCAGCACCACCGCGTTCGGCAGTTCCGCGAACGCCCCGCCCGGCACCAGGAGTTTGCCGCGCCGACGGCCGCTGCCCACCAGGACGTACGGCAGCCTCACGACGGCCGGGTCGACCAGCACCGGCCAGTCCCCCGGGAGTCCGACGGGGGTGATGCCGCCGTACTCCATGCCGGTCTCGCCGGTCGCGACGTCCATCGAGGCGAACGAGGCCTTCCGAGCGCCCAGTTGACGCCGTACGGCGCCGTTGACGTCGACGCGGGCGGTGGACGGGACGACACACGCGGCGAGCGTGGTCCCGCTGCCGCGCCGGCCCGCGACGACGACGCAGTTGGCCGACGTGTCCAGCAGCTCCTTGCCGTAGTGCTCGACGAAGACGGCGGTGTCGGCCCACTCCGGGTTCGTGTCGACGTAGACGATCCGCTCGGCGGGGGTCTCACCGCGCCACCCGCGTACCGCGTCGGCCACGGGGCCGACGAGTTCGTCCAGGTGGTCGGGGGCCGGGAAGGCGTGGTCGAAGTGTCCGATGGGCGCGCGCATGGCGGCACGCTAACAGCCGCGCGGAGCCTCAGCGCACGAGCGGGACCGACACGGCCATGACCATCTCGACCGGGACCTCGCCCTTGTTGGCGTACGTGTGGGGGGTGTCGGCCTCGAACGAGACGCTCGCGCCCTCGGGAACGTGGTGCTCGACGCCGTCGACGGTGAGGGTCATGTCGCCCGCGAGGACATGGACGAGTTCGACGGTGCCGCTGGGGTGCGGGTCGGACGGACTGCCCTCGCCCGGCATGAGCCGCCAGTCCCACATCTCCAGCGGGCCGGGCGCCTCGGTTCCGGCCAGCAGCCGGTTGTAGCTGCCCGTCTCGGTGTGCCACAGCCGTACGGCCTGGTCGGCGGGGACGATCCGGACCTTGGGCCCCTGCTCGTAGTCGAGCAGGGTGGTGATGCTGACGCCCAGCGCGTCACCGATCTTGACGACGGTCCCCAGGCTGGGATTGGTCCTGGCCTGCTCGATCTGGATGAGCATGCCGCGGCTGACTCCGGCGCGGGCGGCGAGCGCCTCCAGGGTGAAGCCGCGCTCGGTGCGCCAGCGCTTCACGTTGCGCGCCAGGGATTGAGTCAGCAGATCGAGATCCGACACATTCCGTCCAATATTTTGAATGACAGAGTTCAATCAGGTGGACTATCGTGTGGTGCACCCGATCGTTCACCGAACTGTACTGCGAGGCTCCCCGTGACAGCACTCTTCGCCCTGGCCACCAGCCTCCTGTGGGGCCTGGCCGACTTCGGCGGAGGCCTGCTGACCCGGCGCGCGCCCGCCCTCACGGTGGTCGTCGTCTCCCAGTCGATCGCCGCGGTGGTCCTGGGGGCGATCGTGCTGGCCACCGGCGGCTGGAGCGCGGCGGGACCGCAGCTGTGGTTCGCGGTCGCCGCGGGCCTGGTGGGACCGGTCGCGCTGCTCTCCTTCTACAAGGCGCTCGCGCTCGGGCCCATGGGCGTGGTCTCGCCGCTCGGCTCGCTGGCCGTGGCCGTCCCCATCGGCGTCGGCCTGTTCCTCGGGGAGCGCCCGGGTCTGGTGCAGATCGCGGGCATCGCGGTCGCCGTGGCGGGCGTCGTCCTCGCGGGCGGACCCCAGCTGCGGGGCGCGCCCGTGCAGCGGCAGGCCATCCTCCTGACCCTGGTCGCGGCCGCCGGTTTCGGCACGGTGTTCGTGCTGATCGCGGAGGCGTCGTCGTCGGTCACCGGGCTCTTCCTGGCCCTGTTCGTGCAGCGCGTGACCAATGTCGTCACCGGCGGCGCGGCGCTGGCCCTCTCCGTCCGGCGCGGCGGGCGGGCCCTTCCCGAGGGGGGCTTCCCCTGGGCCTCGCTGCCCGCGCTCGCCTTCGTGGGCCTCGCCGACGTCGCCGCCAACGGCACGTACTCGGTCGCGGCCCAGCACGGTCCGGTCACCGTCGCCGCCGTCCTCGCCTCGCTCTACCCGGTGGTCACGGCGCTGGCCGCGCGCGGTGTCCTCAAGGAGCGGCTGCGGGCGGTGCAGGCCACCGGAGCGGCACTGGCGCTGGCCGGCACGGTCCTGCTGGCGACGGGCTGAGCGGGCTCCACCGCGGCGGCCGGCCGGACCTGCCCGGCGGCCGGGACGCGCCGGGACACCTCACCGGGACCGCGGCCCGCCCGCCCCTCCCGGGCCAGGACCCGGCGCGGGCCGTCCCCGTCTCAGGACTCGGCGCGGACGTCCCCGGACTGCGCGTGCACGTCCTCGGCCACGTCCCGCACGTCGAGATCCAGCTCCGCGAGCCGCGCGACGGTCTCCTCGTCCAGTTCCGCGAGCGCGTGCAGCTGCTCGGAGGTCACCCCGTCGGGAATCGGCACCGGCGGCGGTGTGCGCAGCGGCGGCTGCCATCCGGCCACCGGGTCCCAGCGCCGGACGACCTTCGCGGGAGCACCGGCGACGACGGAGTGGTCGGGCACCGTGCCACGGACCACCGCGCCCGCGGCGACCACGACGTTCCGTCCGATCCGCGCGCCGGGAAGGATCACGGCGTTGGTCCCGATCCAGCAGCCGGGCCCGATCTCCACGGGCTCCATCCGCGGCCACTGCTTGCCGATGGGCTCGTGCGGATCGTCGTACGAGTGGTTCGTGGAGGTCACGTACACATAGGGCCCGAAGTAGCAGTCGTTGCCGATCGTGACCGTCGTGTCGGCGATGACGTGGCTGCCGCGGCCCAGCACGACGCCGTCCCCGATGCGCAGGATCGGGTCGGGACCGAGGTCCAGATCGGGCATCAGGCCCGCGGTCAGCGTGACCTGTTCGGCGACGATGCAGTACGAGCCGAGGTGGATCCAGGGTTCGCCGAAGACCGTGCCCAGCGGGAAGGCCAGTTTGGTGTTCTCGCCGATGGCGCCGAAACGGAACCGGCCCGGCCGCTCGGCCGAGACCGTACCCGCGCGCCGCATCCAGGCCCAGCCCGCGTGGACGGCGCGCTGCGCGAGACGTCGCCGCCATGATGAGAACGTGTTCTTGCTCCTGGACACGCGTTCACGGTACTCAGGGCGGGGCACCCGATGTGATCACACGGCTGTGATCTTCGCCCCACCGGAGGTACGCGGGGGTGATGGCATACGGTGCCCGGTGTACCCAGAGGGACCGGACCACGAGACGACGAGACGGTGACGCGGTGACGACGCAGCAGGCGCTGATCAAGGGGATCGGCGGTAAGGATCCGCGGGTGGACCAGGAGGCGTTCGTCTCCCCCACCTCCGTGGTCATCGGAGACGTCACGCTGGAGGCGGGTGCGAGCGTCTGGTACGGCGCGGTGCTGCGCGCCGACTGCGGCCCGATCGTCATCGGCGCCGGCAGCAACGTGCAGGACAACTGCAGTCTGCACGTGGACCCTGGTTTCCCCATCACCGTCGGGGAGCGGGTCTCGATCGGCCACAACGCCGTGGTGCACGGGGCCACCGTGGAGGACGACTGTCTGATCGGCATGGGCGCCACGGTGCTCAACGGGGCCGTGATCGGCGCCGGCTCGCTGGTGGCCGCGCAGGCGCTGGTGCCGCAGGGGATGCGGGTCCCGCCGGGCTCGCTCGTCGCGGGCGTCCCCGCGAAGGTCAAGCGCCCGCTGACCGACGAGGAGCGCGAGGGCCTCTCGCTGAACGGCGTCTTCTACGTGGAGCTGGCGAAGGCCCACCGCGAGATCCACGAGTAGGCCCGCGTCACGGGTCCGGGCGTTCGGGCGTTCGCGCCACGGGAGCGCCCGGACGACGGCCGCTACTCGGCGGCGGGGACGGGCTCCGTCTCCGCCGTGCCGTGTTCCGCCGCCGTCTTCTTGGCCTTGCGGCGGACGATCAGCATCGAGGCGAGACCGACGAGCACCGCGGCGACCAGGCCGAGCCACGAGAAGCGCTTCAGCCAGGACTCGGCGACGACACCGACGTAGTAGATGACGGCGGTGGTGCCGCCGGCCCAGATGATGCCGCCGAGGACGTTGGCGACCAGGAACTTCCAGTACGGCATCCGCAGCACACCGGCGAGCGGGCCCGCGAAGATCCGCAGCAGGGCGATGAAGCGGCCGAAGAAGACGGCCCACATGCCCCACTTCTGGAAGGAACGCTCGGCCGTGGCGACATGGGCCTCACCGAAGTGCCTGGGGAACTTCGCGCCGAGCCAGGCGAGCAGCGGGCGTCCGCCCTTGCGGCCGATGGCGTAGCCGATGGAGTCGCCGATGATCGCGCCGAGGGTGGCGCACACGCCGAGGATGACCGGGTTGATCCCCTCGTGCTGCGAGGAGAGCAGCGCCGCCGAGACCAGGATGATCTCTCCGGGCAACGGGATGCCCAGGCTCTCCAGGCCGATGACCAGGCCCACGAGCGCGTAGATACTGACCGCCGGAACCGTCTCGAGCCACTCCTGGACGTGCAACGCCGGTTCCTCCCGTTTCGGTGTACGTGACCCGGGCGACCGCGTTTCGCGTGATCAGCGAGGTGCGTTTCCCCGGAGCGCCCGCGGGGAAGCCTACCCGGTCGTCCTGAACGGCGGCCCGGACGTGTGGGGCTCGTCACGTCCTCGCGTGCCTCCAGCTCTCGTAGTGGTCGAGCAGGGTCTCCTCGACCGGGCGGTAGGTGATCCCCAGTTCCCGCACGCTCCGGCCGTTGTCCACGCGGAACCGGATGCCGAGGTGTTTGCGGATGTAGTCCTGGGTCAGTCCGAACGCCGGGCCGAGGACGCGGACCGGCCAGTGCGGGAGCGCGGTGCGGGGCAGCCGGAGGGAGCGGGGGTACCGGCCGCGGACGACGCGCGCCATGTCGTGGAAGGACGTCATCGTCCCGGCCGCGACGATGTAGCGGCCCTCGGCGCCGTCGTGCTCCGCCGCCGCGATGTGCGCGTCCGCGACCTCGCGGACGTCCGCCGTGGTGAAGCTGAAATCGGGCGCGCCGTAGAAGAAGTACCCCTTGAACAGTTCGTCCAGCAGGAACAGGCTGCCGGACCGCGACGCGGGGGTGAGGGACGGACCGAGGACCAGGCCCGGGTTGACGGACACCAGGCGCCAGCGGTCCTGGGCCGCCTCCGCCGCCCACGCCTCGCGCTCCGCGAGCGTCTTCGCGTAGTGGTACGGGTTGTTCTCGACCGTGCTGGTGGTGTTGAAGTACTTCTCCGACAGGACACCGCCGTCCATGTCCCGGACGTCGGCGTAGTCGCCGAAGATCGCGCCGACGGTGGAGGTGAGGACGACCTTCCCGACCGTCGGTGTCCGTTCCACACCCGCCAGTACGTTGCGCGTGCCGAGCAGCGCCGGGTCCACCATGTCCCTGCGGCCGTCCTTGATCTTCTCCGGCATCAGGAACGGCGACGCCACGTGGAAGACCACGCGGCAGCCGCTCATCGCCGCGTCGAAGGACCCGTCGGCCAGCAGATCCGCCTCGAACAGCTCCAGCCGGCCGGGAAAGGCCTCCTGCATCTCCCGCAGCGGCGCCACCTTCGCCGTGTCCGCGGCGCTCCGTACGGTGGTGCGGACCTGGCGGTAGCCCCGCTCCAGCAGCCGCCTCACCAGATGGCTTCCGACGAACCCGCTGCCACCGGTCACCAGAACGGCGCCCCGCCCGCTCACGTCCATGCCCGCACTCCTCGGTCCCGCTGCCCGGCGCGTCGCCCGGCCCCGGTCCGCGGGCGGTACGCGCATCGCTCGTGGGCCAGGGTCGGGCATGGACGGCCGGAAGGGAACGGGTGCTCGAGGACGGAGGCTCGAGGAAGTCTCGTACGAGCAGGGCGTGGCTCCACGACGTCGGGTCGGCGTCCTGCCGCGCCGAACAGACGACGAACTGCAGGAACCGCTCCGGCGACAGATTGAGGCTGCAGGTGGGCCCCAGAGGAGACCAACCGGCGTCTTGTCCGCGTCGCCGTTGCGGCCCTCCCAGCTCAAGATGCCCATCCAGGCGTGGTCGCCCTCGAAGGGGTCCGGCAGCCTGATGAACGTCTCGACGGTTTGACGCCCTCACCTGCCCGAGGGCAGGTGATTCCGGTCCGCACCGCTTCGCAGTACCACCGCGGGTTCCTGTTTCACGGGCCTCAGCCGACCGGTGAGGGTCGGTCTTACGTGGCCTCCGCAGGCCTGACGTCCCGCCCGTCCGGCGGTAGGCCGGACAACTCTGTTGCCCGACGGGGCGGTCCTGCCATGCCGCTGCGACCCTTCGGGCCGCCATGGGCAGGATGCCCTTCACTTCCACCCTGAAGGGTGGAGCACTGGACAAATACTCGATAGCCCCGGGGGAGCTTCGCGCTGTTCAGGGCGGCTCCGGCACGCGTCGTGAGGACGGCGCCGCGGTCCGGGCCCTTGCCGCCGTCGAAGTGGAGGCCGGCGTGGGGGGGCCGGCCCGGATGGTGGTCCGCCGACCAAGTCAGGACGTCCGGACCGCTCGCGTGCAGCCGGCTCACGGTGAGGTCGTTCCCGTGGCCGGTGAGGTCCCGTACGACCGTGCCGTCCGTGACGGGGGCGCCCGGCGCCGTCCCGGAGCCGTCGAAGCGCCAGTAGGCCACCGTGCCGTGCGGCATCACGGCGGAGGCGGGGCGCGGCTTCGGCGGGACGGTCGGCGCGAAGCCCCCGAAGCGCTCGCCGAAGTCGACGTTCAGGCTGAACCGGTCGACGGGGCCGGTCAGTTCGACCGTCTCGGCCTCCAGCGGCGTCCGCTTCTCCGGGTCGCGGGCGAGGAACCAGGGCGCGAACGTCTCGACGTCGATGACGCCCCGGGCCAGGTCGAAGGAGTACGTGCGGATCATCCCGGCGCCGCCGTAGTAGCGGTCCTGGTAGTTGGTGATGTGGACGTGGACATCGTTGTCGTGGTCGTTGGTCAGGACCGTGCGGCCGGGCGGCCAGTAGTGGCCGCCGAGCGCGAGGAAGATCTGGTCGTTGCCCCGGACGAGCCCGTCCCACAGGCGCTCGCCGTTGGCCGAGAGCCGCGCCTCGCCGACGTCGTCCGGCCACGCGATGTCGTGCGTGGTGAGCACGGCGGGGAGGGCCGGATGGGCGTCCAGGACGCCCTGGGCCCAGCGCAGCCCCTTGTCCGACACCCGCCGGTCCAGGGCGAGCACCAGCCACTCCCGGCCGCCGGCGCGCAGGACGTGGTAGCTGTTGTAGCCGTCGGGAGAGGCACCGCGGAAGGTGGGCATCGAGGCGTAGCGCTCGGGGCCGAACGCGGCGAGGTAGGCCGTGTCCCCGCGCTGGTCGTCCGTCGAGGACGGGATGTCGTGGTTGCCGGCCAGGACGCTGTAGGGGACCTTGCCGTGCAGGGTGCGGAAGGTGTCGGCGGCGCGCGAGATCTCGTCCTCGGTGCCGTGTTCGGTGACGTCGCCGAGGTGCGTCATGAAGGCGATGTTCGCCCCGGCCCGCTCCGCCACGAGATACCGGAAGGTCTCCCGCAGTGGCGCCGGGTCGGCGCTGTCGGCGTCGAAGAGGTACTGCGTGTCGGGGAGCACGGCCAGCGCGAAGCGCGGGCTCTCGGTGTCGAACCGGCCTCCTCCTCCCGTGGTCACGGCCCGCGCCGGGGCCGTCTCGAAGGCCGCGGTCGCCGCGCCGGCCGCCGGTACGGCGACCACGGCGCGCAGCAGCGCCCGTCTGTCCGGCCCGTTCTGCTGTCCTGCCGTGCCCATGTGTCCTCCGGATGAGCGGAATCGGGGTCAGATGCACGGTGGCGACCGGCCATGACCGGGCGGTGGCAGTCAGTTGAACGACGCCTTGTGTTCGCCGCACGATCGGCGACCGGCCCGGCGGCGGCCCGGGGCGCCGGGCGACCGGATCGCATACACACTCCGCACCGCATGAACACCCCTCGGCAGTAAGGGAGTTGATAGAAAGGATCATCGACTTCCGTCCCACCCCTCCCACAAGGAGTCCGATGTGACCGTCACCGCCGAAGACATCTACGCGATGGCCCCCTACGCCAGGACCCTGGGCGTCCGCTTCACCGCCCTGTCGGCCGGGGGCGTGGACGCCGAACTCGACTTCGTACCCGAACTGTCCACGGCGGGAGGCGGGTTGCACGGGGGCGCGCTCATGGGTCTGGCCGACGTCGCCTCGGCGGTGTGCGCCGCGCTGAACGGCCCCGCGGGCGCCGTTCCCGCCACCACCACCTCCACCACGCACTTCCTGCGGCCCGTGCGCGAGGGGACCGCGTACGCGAGGGCCCGGGTGCTGCGGGTGGGCCGCGACACGGCGGTCGTGGAGTGCGACATCGAGGACGGCCGACGGCAGCTCTGCACCCGGGTCACCCAGACGGTGAACATACGGGTGCCGCGCGGCTGAACGGGGCCGGAACGGACCGGGGCCCCGATCGGCTCGTGTTCCCCGATCAGGGCCCTGCGGGTGGAGCGGGGCTCAGCCGTTCGGGCGGAGCGTCCAGATCACGGTCATCTCGCCGGTCACCGCGCCGTCGGCGCGCTGGATGGCGATGGCGACGGGGAACTCGGGGCGCTTGCCGGCGTCGAGCTCGGCGACGACGTCGGCGGCGGGCCGGCCGAGCGTGGCGGTGGCCGTGACGGGGCCCATCGCGAGCTTCTTGTACGCGATCTCGGCGCTGACCGCGAGCGGCACGGCGCGGGAGAGCTGGTCCCCGAAGGCGGCGAGCACGATCGCCCCGCTCGCCGACTCCCCCAGCGTGAACATGGCTCCGGCGTGCGGTCCGCCGACGTGGTTGTGGAAGTCGCCCTGGTCCGGGAGCGCCACGACGGCCTTCTCCGGAGTGGTCTCCACGAACTCGAGGTTCAGGGTCCGGGCCATCGGCACGGTCGCGGCGAGCATCTCGCCGATCGTCATCTGGTCTGCGCTCATGCCGCGATGTTACCCATGAGTAGCAATCCTTGACCAGCCCTGCGGCCCGGCGCGGAAGTCGATCGGCGCGACAGACGGAGCCGCACACCGGTGACAGCGGCAGCGGGGGGCGGCCTCTCCCGCACGGCGGCGGCGAGGACGGCCGCACGGCGGCCCGATCGGCTCCTGAGCCGGGATCAATGGGACAAGTGGTGTGACGGCGCGGTCGTTTCGGGGACCGCCGTGGCACCCGGGTCAGGGGCCCCTCTATCGTTACCAGCCATGTGGCCAGGACAGCAGCCGCCCGGGGGCGAGCAGAATCCGCAGGACCAGAACCCGTACCAGCAGCCGGGGTACCAGCAGCCGAATCCGTACCAGCAGCCCGGATACCAGCAGTCGGGGTATCCGCAGACGAACCCGTACGGGCAGCAGCCGGGGCAGCCGCAGTGGGGAGCGCCGTCGGATCCCCTCGGCATGCCCCAGGCGTCCGGGGGCGACGGCGGTGGCGGTAACAAGACGAAGGTCACCGCGATCGTCGCGGCCCTGGCGGTCGTGATCGCGGCCGGAGTCACCGGTTTCCTCGTCCTGGGCGGTGGCGACAAGGACGACAAGGCCGGAGGCGACTCGTCCGAGTCCCCGAAGACGTCGGCCTCCACGTCGGCGAGCGCGAGTGCGAGCGCGAGCGCGGCCAACCCGCGCGGCGGCGACGACGAGAAGGCGACGATCGACGGCTGGAAGGTCGTGGTGAACCCGAAGTGGGGCACCGCCTTCGACGTGCCGCCGGACTGGAACGTCAGCACGTCCGGCACCTTCATAGGCTTCGAGGACGACAAGAAGGGCGACGGGTCCGTGCTCATCGGCATGTCCGCGCCCGCGTTCCTCAAGGAGAAGTGGTGCACGTCCGACTCGGACAAGGACGGCCGCACCGAGGACACCTCGCTCGCCGCCGCGGGCACCAAGGGCCAGAGCGGCGCCAAGAACACCGAGGACGTGGCCCGCAACGACTCCGCGTGGTGGGTGTTCGGCGGCTACACCGACCAGAAGGACGCCTCGAAGAAGCTGCTGAAGATCGGCAAGCCCGAGGCGTACACCACGGCGGCCGGCATCGAGGGCAGCGTCGCGACGACGTACTCCAAGGGCGTCGCCAAGAAGGGCAAGTGCGACTCCGACGGCAAGGCGACCACCTTCGCCTTCAAGAACTCGGCGGGCGACTTCGTGTCCTGGACGCTCTACGGCGCCAAGGGCGTGAAGGACGAGATCCCCGACGCGACCGTGAAGAAGATCCTCAGCACCGTACGGCTGCACGGCGACCCGGCGGCTTCCTGACCCCCACGGCCGAGGCGCGCGGCCCCGGCCGTCCCGGCGCCCTCCGCCCCCGCGCCCTCCGTCCCCGCGCGACCTAAGGTCACCCCGGCTCCTCCTCCCCGGGCGGGAGCGGGAGGCCCGACGGAACGGAACGCGCGCCTCCGGCGCCGCCGCGTGCGGGCGCGGCGGGCCGCCGGGCGGGTGTGAACACCCAGGTGCGCGCTGCCGGTGCCGGGCGGGGTGAGTGCCCGCGAGCGTGTAGATCATCGGTTTGGCAAGACGGGCACCGGGCGGCGATAGTCTCCCGGTGACCTCAGCCGCCGACCTCCCCCGACGCTCCCGCCGCCCCTCCTGGGCGGGCCGGAACTACACCCTTCTGACCGCCGCCGCGGTCGTCACCAACCTGGGCGGCCAGGGCGCGCTGATCGCCTCGGCGTTCGCGGTGCTCGAAGCGGGCGGCGACGGCGGCGACGTGGGTCTGGTGGCCGCCGCGCGGACTCTGCCGCTGGTGCTGTTCCTGCTGATCGGCGGGGCGGTCGCGGACCGGCTGCCCCGGCACCGGGTGATGGTCGCGGCCAACGCCCTCAACTGTGCGTCGCAGGCGGTCTTCGCCTTCCTGGTCCTCTCCGGTGAGGCCCGGCTGTGGCAGATGATGCTGCTGTCGGCGCTCGGCGGCACCGGGCAGGCGTTCTTCAACCCGGCCGCCGAGGGCATGCTGATGTCCTCCGTCCGCGGTGAGCAAGCGAGCCGCGCGTTCGCGATGTTCCGGATGGCGATGCAGGGCGCCGGCCTCGGCGGCGCGGCCCTGGGCGGCGCGCTGGTGGCCGTGATCGGACCGGGCTGGGTGCTCGCCGTGGACGCGGTGGCCTTCGCGGTCGCCGGTGCGCTGCGTTCCTTCCTCGACGTGAGCCACATACCGCCGCGGGAGCAGGGCGGCGGCCTGCTCGCCGACCTGCGCGACGGCTGGCACGAATTCGTCGGACGGCCCTGGCTGTGGACGATCGTCGCGCAGTTCTCCGTGGTGGTCGCGGTCGTCTCCGCCGCGGACGCGGTCTACGGTCCGCTGGTCGCCCGGGACAGTCTCGGCGGGGCGGGCCCGTGGGGCCTGGCGCTCGGCGCGTTCGGCGCCGGGACCGTGGGCGGCGCGCTGCTCATGACCCGCTGGAAGCCCCGTCGCCTGCTGCTCGCGGGCACCCTGTGCGTCTTCCCGCTCGCGGCGCCCTCCGCCGCGCTCGCGATCCCCCTGCCGGTGGGACCGCTGTACGCCGTGATGTTCGTCAGCGGTCTGGCGATCGAGGTGTTCGGCGTGTCGTGGATGACGGCACTCCACCAGGAGATACCCGAGGACAAGCTCTCGCGGGTGTCGGCGTACGACTGGTTCGGCTCGATCGCGATGGTCCCGCTGGCCACCGCGCTGGCGGGCCCCGCGGAGCAGGCCTTCGGCCGGACGCCCGCGCTGTGGGGCTGCGCGACGCTGGTCGTGGTGGTCACGGCGGCGGTGCTGTGCGTCCCGGACGTCCGGAACCTGACGCGGCGGACCCGGCCGGTGGCGCAGGGCGCTCCCGCCGCGGGGTCCGCCGCGGAGCACGCGTCAGCCGATGCCGAAGGACCCGCCGGGCGGCTCGGGTGAGGGAACCGCGTCCTCGTCGCGCACCGGAGCGGCCCCGCCGATGAAGTCCCGCAGCGCGGGGCCGTGTTCGACGCGTGCCGGAAAGGCGTCGGCGGCGGTGCGGCGGGCCAGGGCGGCCGTGTCGAACGGGTGGTGGGAGGCCACGAGCACGGCGTTGCCGAAGCGCCGGCCGCGCAGCACGCCGGGTTCGGCGATGAGGGCGATCTCCTCGAACACCGTGGAGAACGTGGCGAGCTGGGAGCGGAGGAAGGCGAAGGGCGCCGCGTCCGCGAGGTTGGCGAGGTAGACGCCACCGGGACGCAGCACGCGCTCGGCGGCGTTCGCGTAGGCGGTGGACGTCAGGTGCGCCGGTACCCGCGAGCCGCCGAAGACGTCCGCGATCAGGATGTCCGCGGAACCGGGGGCGGCGGCTTCGATCCAGGCACGGGCGTCGGCGCGGTGCAGTTCGATGCCCGTGCCGCCGGGGACCGGCAGACACTCCTCGACCATCTCCAGCAGACCCTTGTCCGCCTCGACCACGTCCTGGCGCGAACCGGGCCGGGTGGCCGCGACGTAGCGGGGCAGGGTGAGCGCCCCGCCGCCGAGGTGCAGCACGTCCAGCGCGCGCCCCGGCCGCGCCACCGTGTCCAGCACGTGCCCGAGGCGCCGGGTGTACTCGAACTCCAGGTGCGTCGGTTCGTCCAGGTCGACGTACGACTGGGGCGCGCCGTCCACGGTGAGCAGCCACGCCCGCTCGCGGTCCACGTCGGGCATCAGCTTGGCGGTCCCGTGATCCACGGCCCGCATCACGGGTATCGGCTCGTCCACGGGTCCATTGTGCGGCACCCGTGACGGCGCGAACGGGACCGGCCGCACCGCCGCGAACAGGACCTTCCACGGCACCGCGGACGAGGCCGGCGACGAGAACGGGGCCCGCCGCACCACGGCGGGCCCCGCGTCCCCGTCCTCCGGCCGGGCGTCAGCCGACCGTCGTCACCGTCCCGGCGCCGACCGTGCGGCCGCCCTCACGGATCGCGAAGCCGAGGCCGGGCTCCAGCGGCACCTCGCGGCCGAGCTCGACCGTCATGACGACGGTGTCACCGGGCCGGGCGACGGCCACCTCGCCGAGGTCGACGTCGCCGACCACGTCCGCGGTGCGGATGTAGAACTGCGGCCGGTACCCGGTGGAGACCGCTGTCGTACGGCCGCCCTCGCGCGTCGACAGGACGTACACCCGCGCCGTGAAACGACTGCTGGGCACGACGCTGCCGGGCGCGGCGACGATGTGTCCGCGGCGGACCGCGTCGCGGGGCACACCGCGCAGCAGCAGCGCCACGTTGTCGCCGGCCTGCGCCTCCTCCATGGGCTTGCCGAAGGTCTCCAGGCCGGTGACCACCGTGTCGACGCCCGCGCCGAGCACCTCGACCCGGTCGCCGACGCGGATCGTGCCGCGCTCCACGGCACCGGTGACGACCGTTCCGCGTCCGGTGATGGTGAGCACGTTCTCGACCGGCATCAGGAACGGCGCGTCGAGATAGCGCTCGGGCATCGGCACGTAGGTGTCCACGGCGTCGAGCAGCGCGTCGATCGCGGCCGTCCACCGGGGGTCCCCCTCGAGGGCCTTGAGGCCGGACACCCGTACGACGGGCACCGAGTCGCCCCCGTAGCCCTGCGCGGAGAGCAGTTCGCGGACCTCCAGCTCGACCAGGTCCGTGAGCTCCTCGTCGCCCGCGTCGGCCTTGTTGAGCGCGACCACGATGTGGTCGACGCCCACCTGCCGGGCGAGCAGCACGTGCTCGGCGGTCTGCGGCATGATCCCGTCCAGCGCGGACACGACGAGGATCGCCCCGTCGAGCTGGGCCGCGCCGGTGACCATGTTCTTGACGTAGTCGGCGTGGCCCGGCATGTCCACGTGCGCGTAGTGCCGGGTGTCGGTCTCGTACTCGACGTGCGCGATGTTGATGGTGATGCCGCGCGCGGCCTCCTCCGGGGCCCGGTCGATCCGGTCGAACGGGACGAAGGTGCCGGAGCCGCGTTCGGCGAGGACCTTGGTGATGGCGGCGGTCAGGGTGGTCTTGCCGTGGTCGACGTGACCCATGGTGCCGATGTTCAGGTGCGGTTTGGTGCGCACGTAAGCCGTTTTGGGCATGACAGTTCCTCGAAGCCTCTTCGATGTCGGCGGAGCCGAGTGATGGTCCCGGCGCCTGCCGGCCGGGACGGGGACCCCCAGGAGTTACCGACCCTCCCCCTGCGGGGTCCGCCGGACGATCCGGGAAGGGTCAGCTTCGGGCGCCGTCGACGGCTGCCGTGATGATCGGAACGGCAGCCTTCGGCGCATCCGCGACTGCGGATGCTGCGAGGAGGAAGGCGTACCGGAACATGAGGAGATCATCTCCGACGGGTCCCGCCGCGTCGAACGATTTTCGGTACGCGGTGGACCGGTGGGGCACCAGGGGCTTCCGGGGTCTCAGGGGCCGATGTTCTTGAGTGCCTCGCGCACGGACAGCGGCGCGAGCCTCGCCCGCTCCGCGGCGACGAAGTCCCGTACGGCGCGCGGATCGGTCTTGGCGTACTCGCGCAGACACCATCCGATGGCCTTGCGGACGAAGAAGTCGGGATGACCCGACTGCCGGACGCAGTAGGCGAAGAGGCGCCCGGTGTCGGTGGCCTCCTTGTACCGGAGCTGATGGAGCAGCGCCGTGCGGGCGACCCACAGGTCGTCGTCCTCGATCCAGGCGTCCATGTCGGTGCGCAGGCGCGGGTCGGCGGCCACGAGGCCGCCGACCACGTGCGCGGCGAGCAGGTCTACGGTGTCCCACCAGGAGTCCGTGGAGACGAGGTGCCGGGCCACCGGCAGGAAACCCGACGACAGACGCTTCGCGTGGCGGCGCAGATAGTCGACGGCGAAGTACCGGTACTCGCGTTCCGGCAGCCGCCAGCAGCGCAGGGCGAGCGCGGTGCAGTCCCGCTCGTCCGGCCGGGCGGTGTCCAGGAGCACGGTGCGGGACAGGGCGCGGCGCTCGGGCGTCGTCAGCCCGAGGAAGGGGGCGACGTCCTTCATGTACGCGCGCATCGACACGGCCCGTCCGGGGTCGGCGGCCGCCGGGTAGACGGTGGTGAGCCGCTCCAGGACGGTGTCCGCGAGGACGCTCTCCGGCACCTCGAACCGGGTACCCGACGTTCCGGAAGCTGTGACGCCCATGAGACGAACCATACGGCGATCACACACATCCGTCGGTTAGTGTCACCGGATGCTCGATGCCACCACCCGCTCTGGGGGCACCGCCACGGCCACTCCCCAGGCCGCCGCCACGGAGCTCACCCTCGCCGCCGGCCTGCTGGTCGGCCCGAAGGCCTCCGTCGCCGCACCCGCGGTCCCGACCGCCGCACGCACCGGACTCGCCGCGCGCTGCCTGAGAGCGCTGCTCTCACCGTGGTCGCGACTCTCCCTGCTGGTCGTGCTGCTCGCGGCGGCGGCGTCGGGAGTGCTCCTCTTCGACCCGCAGCGGCTCCTCGCCGACGGCTGGCCGCCCCAGCTCGGCGGCGCCGCGGCGGCCGTCGCGTTCGCCGCGGCCTACGGGCTGTGCACGGTCGCCTTCGTGCCCCGGCCGCTGCTCAATCTGGCCGCCGGCGCCGTGTTCGGCTCCCAGGTGGGCCTGGGAACCGCGCTGGCGGGCACGGTGCTCGGCGCCGGAGCCGCCTTCGGGCTCGGCCGGATCCTCGGGCAGGACGCGCTGCGGCCGCTGCTGCGGGCCCGCTGGCTGAAGGCGGCGGACGGTCAGCTCAGCCGGCACGGTTTCCGCTCGATGATGGTGGCCCGGCTGTTCCCCGGTGTGCCGTTCTGGGCCGCGAACTACTGCGCGGCCGTCTCCCGCATGGGCTGGATCCCCTTCCTGGTCGCGACCGCGCTCGGGTCGGTCCCGAACACCGCCGCGTACGCCGTCGCCGGCGCCCGCGCGTCGTCGCCGACCTCCCCGGCGTTCCTGATCGCGATGGCCCTGATCGCTCTCCCCGCCCTGGCCGGAACGGTGGTGGCCTGGCGCAAGCGCCACCACCTGCGCGGCCGCTGAGGCCCGCGCGGCCCCGGCACGGAAACGGGGCCCGCGCCCCGGTCCCTACGGGCGCACGGCCTCCAGGATCATCGCGTTCGCCAGTCCGCCCGCCTCGCACATCGTCTGCAGCGCGTAGCGGGCGCCCCGGGCACGCATCGCGTGGACGAGGGTCGTGGTGAGGCGGGTGCCGCTCGCGCCGAGCGGGTGGCCGATCGCGATGGCTCCACCGTGCACGTTGACCTTGGACAGGTCGGCGCCCGTCTCTTGCTGCCAGGCGAGGACGACGGAGGCGAAGGCCTCGTTCACCTCGAAGAGGTCGATGTCGCCGAGGCCGAGACCGGCCCTGCGCAGCACCTTCTCGGTGGCCGGGACGACACCGGTGAGCATCAGCAGCGGATCGGAACCGGTGACGGCGAAGCTGTGCAGCCGGGCGAGGGGCCGCAGGCCGAGGCGGGTGGCGGTCTCGCTCGACGTGATGAGCACGGCGGACGCGCCGTCGTTGACCGGGCTCGCGTTCCCGGCCGTCACGGACCAGTCGATCTGGGGAAAGCGCTCGGCGAAGGCGGGGTCGTAGTACGCGGGCTTCAGCCCGGCGAGTATCTCGGGGGTGCTGCCGGGGCGGACGCACTCGTCCCGGGTGAGGCCTTCCAGGGGCGCGGCCTCGGCGTCGAACAGACCGTCGTCCCACGCCCGTGCCGCCTTCCGGTGCGATCCGATCGCGAAGGCGTCCATCCGCTCACGGGTGATGCCCCACTCGGCGGCGATGAGCTCGGCGCTGATGCCCTGGGGCACCAGGCCCTCGGGGTACCGCTCCGCGACCCCGGGGCCGAAGGGGTCCGCGCCCGCCGGCACGTTGGACCACATCGGCACCCGGCTCATCGACTCCACGCCGCAGGCCACGGCCAGGTCGTACGCCCCCGACATGACGCCCTGCGCGGCGAAGTGCACGGCCTGCTGCGAGGAGCCGCACTGGCGGTCCACGGTGGTCGCGGGGACCGTCTCGGGGAATCCCGCGGAGAGCACGGCGTACCGGGTGGTGTTCATGGCCTGTTCGCCGACCTGGTCGACGGTGCCGCCGATGACGTCGTCGATCAGCGCCGGGTCGACCCCGGAGCGTTCGACGAGCGCGCGGAGGGTGTGGGCGAGGAGTTCCACGGGGTGGACGTGGGCGAGCGAGCCGTTCGGCTTGCCCTTGCCCACGGGGGTGCGTACGGCTTCGACGATCACGGCGTCACGCATGGGATGCCTCTCAGGTCTGTCAGGTCTCCGAGGTCGACAGCACCGGCGGCCGGACAGGTCGGGTCCCGTCGCCGAACCGAGTGAGTTGGATTTCCAAACCCACTAAGTGACCCAACAGTAACCTAGTGAGTTGGAACATCCAACCCACCTTCGTAGACTGACCTCATGAAGGACCCCCGCCCCTGCTCGATCGCCGAGACGCTCGCGCTCGTCGGCGAGAAGTACTCCCTGCTGATCCTGCGGGAGGTGTCGCTCGGCGCCACGCGCTTCGACCAGCTGGCACGCAACACCGGCGCCCCGCGCGACGTGCTGACGACCAGGCTGAAGCGCCTCGTCGACGCCGGGCTGCTGGAGAAGGCGGAGTACAGCGACCGCCCCAAGCGCTACGAGTACCGGCCCACGCGGGCGGGCCTCGAACTCGGCCCCGTCCTGCTGATGCTGATGTCCTGGGGCGACCGGCACCTCCAGGAGGGCGGCTTCCGGCCCATGGTCCTGGAGCACACCTGCGGCCACGAGCTGGTCCCCCAGGTCGTCTGCCGGGAATGCGGAGAGCGGGTCGAACACGAATCCCTCACGCACCACCCGCAGGTCCCGGGCTGGACAGTGACGGGGCCCGTGGCGGGGTAACCGCCGCCACGGGAGCAGGGAGCAGGGAGCAGCGAGCGGTCGTACGGCCCTGGTCGGCCGCCCCGCCGGAGCTTCCCCGGACACAAGCGGAAGGCTCCCCCCGAAAGTCCCGAAACCCCCGTGGCCGGGCCGTGATCCGCGCCGGTTAGGCTTCCCTCAGCGCCCACGATCGCCCCGCACCGTGATCCGGCGTGCCCATCTCCCGTTCCACGATCAGCACTTGGACCACGTAACTCCATGTCTTGGTTTCAATCCCTCGTCCTCGGGCTCGTCCAAGGGCTGACCGAATTCCTCCCCGTCTCCTCCAGCGCGCATCTGCGACTGACCGCGGCCTTCTCGGGCTGGGACGATCCCGGTGCCGCGTTCACCGCGATCACGCAGCTCGGCACGGAGGCCGCGGTACTGATCTACTTCCGCAAGGACGTGGGGAGGATCCTGTCGGCGTGGTTCCGCTCGCTCACGAACAAGGCGATGCGCCGCGACCACGACGCCCAGATGGGGTGGCTGGTGATCGTCGGCTCGATTCCGATCGGGGTGCTCGGGGTCACGCTCAAGGACCAGATCGAGGGGCCGTTCCGCGATCTGCGGGTCACCGCGACCATGCTGATCGTGATGGGCATCGTCCTGGGCATAGCCGACCGGCTCGCGGCCCGCGACGAAACGGGCGGCAGGCACCGGGCGGCCAAGCAGCGCAAGACGCTCGAGGAACTGAACACCAAGGACGGACTGCTGTACGGCATCTGCCAGGCGATGGCCCTGGTCCCCGGCGTCTCCCGGTCCGGCGCGACCATCAGCGGCGGTCTGTTCATGGGCTACAGCCGCGCGGCGGCGGCCCGTTACTCCTTCCTCCTCGCCATGCCGGCCGTCCTCGCCTCCGGCGCCTTCGAGCTCAAGGACGCGGCCGAGGAGGGCCACGTCTCCTGGGGGCCCACCGTCTTCGCGACGATCATCGCTTTCGTGGTCGGGTACGCCGTCATCGCGTGGTTCATGAAGTTCATCTCGAACAAGAGCTTCATGCCGTTCGTCTGGTACCGGATCGCCCTCGGGTTCGTCATCATCGGGCTGGTCGGCGCCGACGTCCTCAGCCCTCACGCGGCCGAGTCCTCCGGCTGAGCCGGCCGGGGCCGTAGGCCGTCTGGCCGAACACTTCTGCGGACCGGGTTGCGGCGTTCTAGCGTGGCCTCCCCGACTGGAGGTGGAGCATGATGCTGAAGGATCCCGCGCCGGGCCGACTGGGCACGGAAGCGCGCTGTGTGAAGTTCCCCGACGGCAGCCGTGGGGTCATCCTGGTGAGGGCGGGCACCCCGCAGGACGAGGCGGACGAGCGCGCGGCGCAGATCTGGGCGGAACGGCCCGATGCGGGCGGGCCGCACAGTTGAAGCCGTCGAGTCCACGCGGATCCCGTGGATCACCCGGACGAGGTTTCGGCCCTCGTTCACCCGTACCGGTCATATCCACCGCTCCGGCCGTTCCGCCCCGCCCGGGGGCAGCCCCGCACGGCTGCCCCGGGCCGGCGGACGGGACCCGACCGCCGGAGCGGAGTCACCCGTGGACACCGTGACGCAGCACATACGGCTTGAGTAGCCGCCCGGTAGCGCAGCGTCAGTCCTTGCGCCTAGGCTGGTCCGCATGTCCCCCGATGTCACTCCGCCTGGTTCCGTGCGCTCTGCCGCCGCGTTGAACGAACAGATCCGCGCCCTGTGGACGCGGACGGGCGGCTCCCTGTCCGCGCAGGAGCGGGCGGAGTACGAGCTGTTGATCGTGAAGTGGGCCGAGGCGATACGCGGCGAGATCATCGAAGCGGCCTAGGATCCGCGCTTCCGCCGCGCACGGGCTCACCTTCCGCCGGACACCCTCAGCACCGCCCCTGTCGTGTACGACGCGTCGGGCGACATCAACCACGCGACGGCGGCGGCGATCTCCTCCGCCGCGCCGACGCGGCGCAGCGGAATCGAGGCGGCGGCGCGTCCGGCGCGGCCCGGATCGCCCATGGCCGCGTGCATCTCGGTGTCGATCATGCCGGGCGCGACCGCGTTGACACGGATGCCGTCGGGGCCCAGTTCCTTGGCCAGTCCCGTGGTCAGCGCGTCCACGGCCGCCTTGCTCGCCGCGTAGTGCACGAACTCTCCGGGACTGCCGAGCGTGGCGGCCGCCGAGGACACGTTCACGATGGCACCGCCGCCCAGGGCGGCCATGGACCGGGCGGCACGGCGCGAACACAGCAGCGTGCCGAGCAGGTTGACCTCGACCACGCGGCGCAGATCGGCGGCGTCGGCGTCCGCGAGCCGTCCGAGCGGCCCGGTCACCCCGGCGTTGTTCACCAGCCCGGTCACCGGTCCCAGCCGGTCCGCGGCCGTGTCGAAGAGCCGCTCGACGGCGGCCTCGTCGGAGGTGTCCACGCGTACGGTGACGCAGCGCGCCCCGGCCGCGCGGACGGCGGCAGCGGTCCGCTCCGCGGCCCCGCCGTCGCTCACGTAGCCGACGACCACGTCGTGCCCGTCCGCCGCGAGCCGGACGCAGGTCGCGGCGCCGATGCCGCGGCTGCCCCCCGTGACGATCGTGACCGGACGTGCCATGTGAGCCTCCTGGAGGGAACGGCGCCGATGGGACCGCCGGGACGGGAGCGCCCGCGGCCGGTCCTGGATCACCGACGATCGCAGATCCGCGCCGTCCTGGGCCCGGGGTCCCGGACTCAGGACCCCGCCGACGCCGAATATCCCCGCACGGACCCTTGGCGTGGCAGGCGGAGTGGCCAACACTGAGCCGATGACGCAGCGTGTGGAGCTCGCGACCGTGCTGGACCGGTTCTCCGTGGACGAGGTCGTCACCGCGTACGCGGTGGCCGTGGACGACGGCGACTGGGATGCGTACAAGGGGCTGTTCGCGCCGGGAGGCCGCGCCGACTACCGCTCGGCCGGCGGCGTCGAGGGCGACGCCGCCGAGGTCGCCGGGTGGCTCGCGCAGAGCCTGGACCTGTTCGCGATGCGCCAGCACCTGATAGTCAACCGGCGGGTCCGGTTCGGTGTCCTGGACCAGGACACCGGCGACACGGCCGAGGTGCGGGCGGACTACGTCAATCCGATGCGGTTCGCCGGACAGGAGGGCGATTCCACCGCGCCCGACCTCGTGTGCGGGGGCCGGTACGTCTTCGGCCTGCTGCGCACCGCCGACGGCTGGCGGCTGCGCCAGGTGGTCGTCCAGGAGAAATGGCGCCGGACGCCCCTGCCCCGGCACGCGCCCGCGAACACCTGAGCCGTCCCCGCCTGAGCCTCTCCGCCCCGCGCTCCCGCCGGGTACCTGCCGAAACCGTCCCCGCGCCGCCTCCGCGGCCCGGGGCGCTCGGCCGTCGGCGCGCCCCTTCGCGATCTCCACGCCCTCTGTCGGAGATCGCCGCCGACGCGCACACTGGAGGGACCCCGGGGCAGGGAGGCGAAGGATGAGAAGGCCCGACCGTGCGTTCGGCCCATGGCTGGTCTCCCCCTGGCGGCGCGGTGTCGTCGCCGCGCTGGCGGGCGCGCTGCCGGTGTTCGCGTTCCCCGCCCCGTCCTGGTGGTGGTTCGCGTACGTGGCTCTGGTGCCCTGGATCCTCCTGGCCCGCTCGGCGCCCACGGGCAGGCGTGCCGCGTACGACGGCTGGCTCGGCGGGTTCGGGTTCCTGCTGGCGGTACACCACTGGCTGCTGCCGAGCCTGCATGTCTTCCTGGTGGTCATAGCCGCGCTGCTCGGCGCCCTGTGGGCTCCGTGGGGCCTGCTCGTCCGGCGGTTCCTGGCCGGAGTGCCCTCACCGGGCCGGGTCGGCGCCGCGCTCCTCGTCCTGCCGTCGGGGTGGCTGCTGGTGGAGCTCGTCCGGTCCTGGCAGGGCCTGGGCGGTCCCTGGGGTCTGCTCGGGTCGAGCCAGTGGCAGGTGGAGCCCGCGCTGCGGCTGGCCTCGGTCGGCGGGGTGTGGCTGCTGAGCTTCCTGGTGGTGGCGGTCAACGTCGCGGTCGCCGTGCTGGTCTCGGTGCGTGAGTCCCGGGTGCCCGCGGTGGCCGGACTGGTCGCGACGGCCGCCGCGACCTCGGTGGCCTGGGTGTGGTCGCCGCGCCCGGACGTCGACGGCCGGGTGCGCATCGCGGTCGTGCAGCCCGGTGTCGTGGACGGGAGCGCGAGCGGCGACGAACGCTTCGCGCGCGAGGAGGCACTGACCCGTGAACTCGCGGGCCGGGGCGCAGACCTGGTGGTCTGGGGCGAGAGCAGCGTCGGCTTCGACCTGGCCGACCGGCCCGACCTGGCGCACCGCGTCGCGAAGCTGTCCCAGGAGCTCGGCGCCGACATCCTGGTGAACGTCGACGCGCGCCGCTCCGACCGGCCCGGCATCTACAAGAGCTCGGTCCTGGTGGGACCGCACGGCCCGACCGGCGACCGCTACGACAAGATGCGGCTGGTCCCGTTCGGCGAGTACGTGCCCGCGCGCTCTCTGCTCGGCTGGGCCACCTCGGTCGGCAAGGCCGCGGGCGAGGACCGCAGGCGGGGTACCGAACAGGTGGTGATGAACGTCGGGCACGGGCTGCGCATCGGCCCCATGATCTGCTTCGAGACGGCGTTCCCCGACATGGGCCGCCACCTCGCCGAGGACGGCGCCGACGTCCTCGTGGCCCAGTCCTCGACGTCGACGTTCCAGCACGGCTGGGCCCCCGGGCAGCACGCCTCGCTCGCCGCGCTGCGGGCCGCCGAGACCGGCCGTTCGATGGTGCACGCGACCCTCACCGGTGTCTCCGCCGTCTACGGCCCGGGCGGCGAGCGCATCGGTTCCTGGCTCGGCACGGACGCGAGCGGCGCGGTGGTCTACGACGTGCCGCTGGGCCGGGGCGTCACTCCCTACGTCCGGTTCGGCAACTGGCCGGTGCAGGGCGCCCTGCTGGTGCTGGCGGCGCTGTGCGTGACGGAGGGCACGCGCACGTTCAGGCCCCGGCGGACCGCTCCTGAACGGCTCGTACCACCCGCTCGCACAACTCGTGGGTCTCCAGCGCGTCCCGGGCGCTGAGCACCTTTCCCGCGCGCACGGCGTCGAGGAAGGCCAGGACCACCTGCTCGATGCCGCGCTGTCTGGCCACCGGCACCCAGTCGCCGCGCCGGCGCACGGTCGGCTGGCCCTTGTGGTCGATCACCTCGGCGAGGTTGACCACCTGTCGCTTGGTGTCCTGGCCCGAGACCTCGAGGATCTCCTCGCTCGAACCGCTCAGCCGGTTCATCACACCGAGTGCCGTGAATCCGTCCCCGGAGAGCTGGAGCACGACGTGGTGCAGCAGCCCGTCCTCGGTACGGGCCCGCACCGTCACGTCGTCGACCGGCCCCGGTGCCAGGAAGCGCAGGGTGTCGACGACGTGGATGAAGTCGTCGAGGATCATGGTGCGGGGCTCCTCGGGCAGCCCCGTGCGGTTCTTCTGCATCAGGATCAGCTCGCGGGGGTGCTCGGCGCACTGTGCGTACGCGGGTGCGTGACGCCGGTTGAAACCGACCGCGAGGCTCACGTTCCGCTCCTCCGCCAGCCGCACCAGCCGCTCCGAGTCGCCCAGCTCGTACGCGAGCGGCTTGTCGACGTACGTCGGTACGCCCGCCTCCAGCAGCCGGGTGACGATCTCCGGGTGGGTGACGGTGGGCGCGTGCACGAACGCCGCGTCGAGGTCCTGGGCCAGCAGGGCGTCCAGGTCGGTGTGGCGCCGGTCCCGCGGCAGGTGAAGGCCGTCGGCGACCCGCTCGAGCGTGGCGGGCGTCCGCGTCTGCAGGTGCAGTTCGATCCCGGGCTGCACGCCGAGCACCGGCAGGTACGCCTTCTGCGCGATGTCGCCGAGTCCGATGCAGCCGACCTTCACGGGGGTCTCCTTCAGTCGCCGACGCGGGTTCCGTCGGAAGCATACGGCCGTCGCGGCGGCCGTACGCGGGCGGACGGACGCCCCGGGGGGCGGCCGGCCGGCCGTGCCGGTTCCGGACGGCGCGTACCCGGACGGCGTGTCAGCTCGCCGATGCCCGTGCCCGCCGGAGGAGCGGAAGGATCACCCGTGCGGGGCATCCTGCGCCTCTCCGCTCCCCCTGAGCGGTCCGGAACCAGCAGAGTTGCGCGGGTGTACCGAAAGATGACGACCGCAACGCTTCTGGTCGCCGCGGCGGTCACCACCCTCTCCGGGTGTGTGACCGTCCAGCGGCCGCCCGCCTCCGGCACTCCGGCCTCCCCGTCGGAACTCACCGCACCGCATGCGGACGGCAAGGGGGCACCGAAGCCCGCGCAGGCACCGGCCCAGGAGGCACTGAGGCGCGGCGGCTCCTCGCGGGAACCCTCGCCCGACGCGACGGCCCGGCACCGGACGACTCCCCCGCCGCGGACCGTGGCGCCCCCGGCCCCTCCACGGCACGCCCTCCCGGCCCCGCGTCCCGAACCACGGCACCCGGAGCGCCGTGTGGCCGTCCCGCCCGGCGTTCCCGGCATTCCGAAGGACCTGGACGTGTGCGCGCTCGGCAGGCAGTACGGAGGCTGGAAAGCGAACAGCCGGGAGGCGATCCGCTGCGCGAAGGCGTACGGGAACTGACGGCGTCCGTGGCCCCGGTGAACGGGGCTCGGGCACGCCCCCGTCGGGGCGGTTCTCCCCTCGGGACGGTTCAGGGCCGCTGTCTGGGCGGTCCCAGGGTCTCGCCGCCCGGTCCGTCGAAGTGGTCGGACCCGCCGGTCTCCGCGGAGGTGCCGGTCTCCCGAAGTCTCAGTTCGAGGCGGCCGATCGCCGCGCGGACGCCGTCGCCGTACCGGTCGTCCGCGAGGGCGCCGGCCGCGCCGCGGGCCCGGAGCAGATGGGTGTGGGCGTCCTCCGAGCGGCCGAGCTTCGCGTAGTCGGCGGCGAGGTTCAGATGCAGCGAGGGGTAGAACGCCCGCACGGCGAGGGACCGGTGGGGCTCGGCGACGCGGCCGGCGGTCAGTTCCTCGGCCGCCGACAGGGCCCGCAGGTCCCAGGCGAGTTCGTCCGCGGGGTCGTCCTGGGTGTCGGCCATGTAGTGCGCCAGTGTGCAGCGGTGCAGGGCGTCGCCGTCGTCGCCGATCTCCCCCCACAGGTCCAGGAAGCGGCCCCGGGCCTCCTCGCGGTCACCGGCGTGGTGCAGCATGACGGCCTGTCCGATCCGGGTCATCATGGCGTCCGGCGCCGCCTGCTCCTGCTGCTCCGCCACCGCGTCCTCCAGGCTCGTCACTGTCCCTCACGACGCTAACCGGAGCCACTGGCAATCCCGCTCAGGCGCCCCCGGGCACCGCTGGGCCAGGCCGGTGACGGTCCCGCCCAGCGGCCCGGCCGTCAGCCGAGGTCGGGGATGCGCCAGTCGATCGGCTCATGGCCCTGGGCGGCCACGGCCTCGTTGATCTGCGTGAAGGGACGCGAGCCGAAGAACTTCTTCGCGGACAGCGGTGACGGGTGCGCTCCCTTCACCACCACGTGCCGTTCCTCGTCGATCAGCGGGAGCTTCTTCTGCGCGTAGTTGCCCCACAGGACGAAGACGGCCGGGTCGGGGCGGTCGGCCACCGCGCGGATGACCGCGTCGGTGAACTTCTCCCAGCCCTTGCCCTTGTGCGAGTTCGCCTCACCGGAACGCACGGTCAGCACCGCGTTGAGCAGCAGCACGCCCTGTTCGGCCCACGGCATCAGATAGCCGTTGTCCGGGATCGGGGTGCCCAGCTCCTCCTTCATCTCCTTGTAGATGTTCCGCAGCGACGGCGGGGTCTTGACCCCGGGACGGACCGAGAAGCACAGGCCGTGCCCCTGGCCCTCGCCGTGGTAGGGGTCCTGGCCGAGGATCAGTACCTTCACCCGCTCGTACGGCGTGGCGTCGAGCGCGGCGAAGACCTCCTCCCGCGGAGGGTAGACGGGACCCTTCGCACGCTCCTCCTCGACGAACTCGGTGAGTTCCTTGAAGTAGGGCTGCTGCAGCTCGTCACCCAGGACGCCGCGCCAGGACTCGGGCAGCATGGCGATATCGGTCACGTCAACTTCCTTCGATGTGCGATGACTTCCTGACCACAGAACCTACCGTCGCCCACTGACAATCGGTTCCGGGCCCACATCGGGACCGTACAGCGGCTACGGTACGCCCCCGCGGCCCGCCGCGGACGGGCCGGCCGGACGTTCCCCGCACTCGGGGAACGTCCGGCCGGCCCCGTGTCACTCGACTCCGGCGTTGAGGAACATCCCGCCATCGACCACGAGCGTCTGACCGGTGACCCAGTCCGACTGCTCCGAGGTGAGGAACGCGGCCGCCCCGCCGATGTCGGAGGGCACACCGAGCCGGCCGAGCGGGTAGGCCGCGGCGGCCTCCGCCTCACGGCCCTCGTACAGCGCGGCCGCGAACTTCGTCTTCACCACGCCGGGGGCGATGGCGTTGACCCGCACCTTGGGCGCGAACTCGTGCGCCAGCTGCAGGGTCAGGTTGATCATCGCGGCCTTGCTGACGCCGTACGCGCCGATGAACGGCGAGGGCGCGAGGCCGGCGACCGAGGCGATGTTCACGATCGCGCCGCCGTTCTCGCTCTGCCAGGCCTTCCAGGTCAGCTGGGCGAAGCCGAGCGCGGAGACGACGTTGGTCTCGAAGACCTTCCGCGCCACGTTGAGGTCGAGCTCGGCGATCGGCCCGAACACCGGGTTCGTACCGGCGTTGTTGACCAGGAAGTCGACGCGGCCGAACGCCTCCATGGTGCGCTCCACGGCGACGGCCTGGTGGGCCTCGTCGTGGGCCTTGCCGGCCACACCGATGACGCGGTCGGCGCCGAGCTTCTCGACGGCCTCCTTGAGGGCGTCCTCGTTGCGGCCCGTGATGCAGACCCGGTCGCCGCGGGCGACCAGGGCCTCCGCGACGCCGTAGCCGATGCCGCGGCTCGCGCCCGTGACGAGCGCGACCTTGCCCGAGAGTTCGGGGAGGGTGGTCATGTGCTTTTCCCCTGGTTCTAGTTGAGCGGTCCGCCGGCCACGTACAGCACCTGGCCGGAGACGAAGCCGGCGGCCTCGCCGGTGAAGAAGGCGATGCTGTTGGCGATGTCATCGGGGTTGCCGACGCGCTGCACGGGGATCTGGGTGGCGGCCGCGGCCTGGAAGTCGTCGAAGTCCATCCCGACGCGGGCGGCGGTGGCGGCGGTCATGTCGGTGACGATGAAGCCGGGCGCCACGGCGTTCGCGGTCACGCCGAACTTGCCGAGCTCGATGGCCAGGGTCTTGGTGAGGCCCTGCAGACCGGCCTTGGCCGTCGAGTAGTTGGCCTGGCCGCGGTTGCCCAGGGCCGAGGACGAGGACAGGTTGACGATGCGGCCGAACTTGGCTTCCACCATGTACTTCTGGACGGCCTTCGCCATCAGGAAGGCACCGCGCAGGTGCACGTTCATGACGGTGTCCCAGTCGGACGCGCTCATCTTGAACAGCAGGTTGTCCCGCAGGACACCCGCGTTGTTCACCAGGATGGTCGGCGCGCCGAGCTCCTCGGCGATCCGCGCGACGGCGGCTTCCACCTGGGCCTCGTCGGAGACGTCGCAGCCGACCGCGAGAGCCTTGCCGCCCGCGGCGGTGATCTTCTCGACGGTGTCCTTGCACGCGGCCTCGTCGAGGTCGATCACCGCGACGGCGCGGCCCTCCGCGGCCAGTCGTACGGCGGTCGCGGCGCCGATGCCGCGCGCGGCACCGGTGACTACGGCGACGCGCTGCTCAGTGGTGGACATTGCTGGTTCTCCTCGCCCTTGGAAAAGCCGGCCCAAGCCCGGCCAAGCTGTCTCGACAACCTTGCGGAGTCTTCGGGGTCCCGGGGGACCCGCGGCTCACACGGTACGCCCGTCAGGTGAGCGACCGCTTAGTACCTTCAGCAGACGTGACGCTAGAAGCCCTGGCACGCGGTGTCAACGGCGCACCGCGCGCGTGTGATCCATTACCTGACCAGGAGCTGGAGCAACCGCTCGGTCTCGGCCTCGGGATCGGCGGTCAGACCGGTGTGCACGGGACCCGGCTGGACCACCGTCGAGCGCGGCGCGATCAGCCAGCGAAAACGCCGTCCGGCGTCGTCGCCTGCCGCTTGACCAGCGGCTTTCCCTCCGCTGCAGACCCCTTCGACGGCACGCAGCGCGGCCCGTACGCCCACCACGTCCGCGTCCGGGTCGAGTGCCAGCAGCTTGTTCTCGTCCAGATGGGTGCGGGCCGCCACGAAGGAGTGAGCACGGCAGTACACCAGCACGCCCGCGTTGAAGCACTCGCCGCGTTCGACCCGCGGCACCACCCGCAGCAGCGCGTACTCGAAGACGTTCCGCTCGTTCACCTGTCCCCCTCGGTGCCGTCGATGCCCTTGATCCGCTCGTGGATGACGGCGGCGCGCGCCAGCAGCGGCCGCGCGTAGGCGCGCCGCAACGCGTCCACCGTGTCGAAGCCTGGTTCTCCGGCCAGCCACGCGTCGGGGATCTCGGCCGTGACCTCGGCGAGCAGGTCCTCGGTGACCCGCGGGGCCAGTTCGGCGGCGGCCGCGGCGATGTCCGGGGCGAAGGGGGCGAGTGCGTGGTCGGAGATGTCGTAGGGCTTGGCGGCGGAGGTCTCGGCACCGGGCCAGTGGTGGTGCCAGATCATCGTGGCGCCGTGGTCGATGAGCCACAGCTCGCCGTGCCACATCAGCAGGTTGGGGTTGCGCCAGGAGCGGTCGACGTTGTTGACCAGGGCGTCGAACCAGACGATCCGGCCCGCCTCCCGCGCGCTCACCTCGAAGGCGAGGGGGTCGAAGCCGATGGCGCGGGGGAGGAAGTCCATCCCGAGGTTCGGTCCGCCGCTCGACTTCAGCAGTTCCTGGACCTCCTGGTCCGGCTCCCCGAGCCCGAGGACCGGGTCGAGGCCGATCGTCACCAGGCCGGGCACCCGCAGGCCGAGCCGGCGGGCGAGTTCACCGCAGACGACCTCCGCGACGAGCGTCTTGCGTCCCTGTCCGGCGCCGGTGAACTTCATGACGTACGTCCCGAGGTCGTCGGCCTCGACGAGTCCCGGCAGCGAGCCGCCCTCGCGCAACGGCGTGATGTAGCGGGAGGCGTTCACTTCCTTGAGCATCGCCCCAGGTTACTGGGGTGGTCCCGGCCGGCGGACGCGACCCGGTGAGGGAGGCGGGGGCGATCCCCGGCATGGGGGCCGGGGCGGGCGGTGACCGGGCGCACCCGGCTGTCGGCACGCTGTGGATCAGGTCAAGAAGTCGCCATTGCCTGAACGGCATCCGATGACGGACCGTACCTCTGATCAGATCCAGATCATGTCCGCCGAAGGGAAAGCCAGCATGACCAGCGAATCGCTTCACTCCGCACAGGGACCGGCCCGGCGCACCGTCGTGGCGGCGGTCGGCGCGGCAGGGATCGCCGTCGCGCTGACCGCGTGCGGGTCGGACGACAAGGATTCCGGCGCCGCGGGCTCCGGGAACGCGGCCGGCACGGAACTCGCCAAGACCAGCGACATCCCCGAGGGCGGCGGCAAGGTCTTCGCCGACAAGGGAGTCGTGGTGACCCAGCCGACGGCGGGCACCTTCAAGGCCTTCTCGTCGAAGTGCACCCATCAGGGCTGTGCGGTCAAGGGCATCGCGAACGGCGTCATCACCTGCCCCTGTCACAACAGCGAGTTCTCCGCCACCGACGGCAGCGTGAAGAAGGGGCCCGCGACGACCGGGCTGGCCGTCACCGACATCAAGGTGGACGGGGACTCCATCAAGTTCGCCTGACCTCCGGCACCGGCCGCCGGCCGCTCGGGGCGTCGGCTTCCTCAGCGCCGTCGCCGTTCGAGGCAGGCGAGCACGTCGTCGGTCGTCGTGATGGTGGCGACCAGCGCGAGCGTGTTCCGGATCATCGCGGGGGTGTACTCGGAGGGCACCCCCGCGACGGCGTCCGCGGGAACGACGACGATGTAGCCGCGGTTCACGGCGTCGAACACGGCGTTGGGAACGGCGATGTTGGCCGAGACCCCCGTCACCACGAGGGTGCGGCAGCCCAGGTTGCGCAGCAGCGGGTCGACGTCGGTGCCCGAGATCGGCGACAGACCGTGCAGCCTGCGTACGACGAAGTCCTCCTCGGCCACCTCGACGGGGGGCGCGATCCGCACCGCCGCCGTACCGGTCAGCTGCCGCACGGGCAGCCGCTCGGCCGCCCGGAACAGCCGGGCGTTGCGGTTCGCGCCGCGGCCGTCCGGGCGGCGCTCGGCGACCGCGTGGATCACCTGCGTCCCGCTCTCGTGCGCGGCGTCGACCAGCCGGGCGATCCTCGCGAGCGCTCCGGAGGACCGTGCCTCCCGGGCGAGTTCGGGCAGCGCGCTGTCCGGGCCCACGACGCCCTGTTGGCACTCCACGGTGAGCAGTACCGTGCCGACGGGGTCGAGGAGTTCACCGAGTTGCTCGAACGACGGCATGGCTCTCCTTGTCGTCGCGGGTCGGGACGGCGGAGCGTAACGACCATTGCGTGAGGACGGAAGACACCTCATGCTTTCCTGACGGGACGTCAGAAATTTTTACGGAAAGCCTCGTCGGACAGAGCCGACGCACGGAACGGGAACGGGATCGGCACGGCCTCGGCCGGCACAGGACGAGAACGCCGATCACGCAGAGCGAGAACACAGGACAAGAGGGGACCGTATGACCGTCACCCAGCGCAGGGGCCGGAAGATCATGATGACCCCCGGTGAACTGGACGAGTTCCTCACCACCCAGCGCACCTGCCGCGTCGCCTCCGTGTCGAAGGACGGAGTCCCGCACGTGAGCGCCCTCTGGTTCGCCTGGGACGGCACCTCACTGTGGTTGTACTCGGTGGTGCGCAGCAAGCGCTGGGTGCAGCTGCGGAACGACCCGCGGGTCGCGGTGGTGGTCGACTCCGGCGAGGAGTACGGGGAGCTGCGGGGCGTCGAGCTGTCCGGAACGGTGGAGTTCGTCGGCGAGTTCCCCCGCACCGGAGAGCTGTGCGCCGAACTCGACGTCCCGGAGATCCTGTTCGCCCGCAAGAACTTCGGCCTGGAGGAGATGCCGCACGACGGCCGGCACGCGTGGATGCGGCTGACGCCGACCGCCATCGCCTCGTGGGACTTCCGCAAACTCCCCCCGATGTAGCCGAACCGCCCTTCACCCGCTAATGCTCCACGGCCGCACCGGCCCTGCGCAAGGCGTCCACCGCCGCCCTGATCGAGGGCCGGCGGTCGGCGTCGGCCCGCCACACGACGTAGACGTGGCGGCGCACACGGTGCCGCACCGGCACCGTGACGACCCCCTCGGGCATCGGATGGCGCCCGAGGAGCGGGGCCACGCACACGCCGAGCCCCGCGGCGACGAGCCCGAGCTGGGTGTGCGTCTCCCCGGCGCGGTGCCCGATGCGCGGTTCGACCCCCTGGGAGCGCAGCGTGAACATCAGCCATTCGTGACAGAACTCGCCCTCGGCCCAGGTGATCCACTCGTCGTCGGCGAAGTCCCCGAGGTCCACCTCGTCGCGGCCCGCGAGCCGATGACCGGCCGGCATCGCCACATCGGCCGGGTCTTCGAGGATCGACGCCTTCACCAGGCCGTCGGGCAGGGGCATCGGCTTGTTGTACCAGTCGAGCACGACCGCGAGGTCCAGGTCCCCGCGCACCACTCCCGCCACCCCGGCCTCCGGCTCCAGCTCGCTGGAGCGCACCCGCAGTCCCGGGTGGTCGGCGCGCAGCTGCGCGAGCGCCGCCGGGAACAGCCCGCGCGCCGCGGTCGGGAACGCGGACAGCCTCAGCTCACCGGCCACCTGGCCGCGCTGCGCCTCCAGGTCGGACTGCGCGAGTTCGACCTGGGACAGGATGCGGGCCGCGTGCTCGGCGAGGAGCCGCCCGGCATCGGTCAGGCGCACCCCCCGGCCGTTCTTGGCGAGGAGCTGCTGTCCCACCTCACGCTCCAGCTTCGACATCTGCTGGGAGACGGCCGAGGTGGTCACGTGCAGCCCCTCGGCCGCGCCGCTCACCGAGCCGTGCCGGGCCAGGGCGTCGAGGGTGCGCAGTCGCTCCAAGTTCAACATGTAAGCAATGCTACGAGATACAGCTCGAAAATTCTCGCTTGTGCTACGAGATCGCCCTGCCTCATCCTGGACCCCATGAGCACCGTCGCCTCCTCCCGCCCCGTCACGCCGAACGGCGTCGCACCCCGCCGCCGCACCGCCCTCGACTGGCGGATCCGCTTCGGCGTGCTGTCGCTGATCTGGGGCTTCAGCTTCCTGTTCATCAAGGTCGGCACGGACGGGTACGCGCCGTTCCAGGTCACCTTCGGCCGGCTGCTGTTCGGAAGCGTGGTGCTCGTGGCGGCGATGGCGGTGAAGCGGGAACGGCTGCCGCGCGGGGCGCGGACGTGGGGCCACCTCGCGGTCGCGGCCTTCCTGCTGAACGCGCTGCCGTTCTCCCTCTTCGCCTACTCCGAGCTGACCATCCCCTCCACGCTCGCGGGCATCTGCAACGCGACGTCGCCGCTGTGGGGCATGGCCCTGTCCCTGGTCGCCCTCTCCGAGGACCGGCCGACCCGGCGCAGAGTGGCCGGTCTCGGCATCGGCTTCCTCGGGGTCCTGACGGTCCTGGGCGTCTGGCAGGGCTTCCACGGCCTGGACGCCACGGGCACGGCGATGGCCCTGCTGGCGTCGCTGAGCTATCCGGTCGGCTGGATCTACGTCCGCCGGACCCTGGCCGGCACCGGGCACTCTCACCTGTCGATGACCGGCGCCCAGCTGCTCCTGGCCACCGCTCAACTGGCTTTCGTCACCCCGCTGTTCACCACGCTCCCGAGCCGTGTCGCATGGGTGCCGCTGCTCGCGATCGCGGCCCTCGGGGCTCTCGGCACCGGTCTGGCCATGCTCCTGCAGTACGGCATCGTCGCCGAGGTCGGCCCGACGACGGCGCAGATGGTCACGTACTTCATCCCGGTCATCGCCACCGCCGCCGGTGTCGCGATCCTGGGCGAGTCGCTGGCCTGGTCGACACCGGTCGGCGCGGTGATCGTCCTCGCGGGCGCGGCCCTCACCCAGACCGGACCGCGCGACTGACACCGGGGGCACCCGACGCACGGCTCAGACGTAACGCCGTGCGGGGGCCGGTCCCACGGCGGACGCGACGGCGTCCGCGAGCGGCTCGGCGTCCTCGGGCCGAAGCGTCGACACGGTGATTCGCACGCCCGGCGGCGAACTCATCCTGAAGCGGGCGCCGGGCGCGACCGCCCAGCCGCGGTGCAGCAGCCGGGAGACGACCGCGGTCTCGTCCGGGACGGGGATCCAGACGTTCATCCCGCTGCGTCCGCGCGCTTCGACACCGCGTGCCCGCAGGGCGTCGATCAGCATGTCGCGGCGCGCGCCGTACGCGGCCGCCACCGCCCCCGCGTCGACCGCACCCGAGGTCCACAGGTGGACGACGGCCTTCTGGAGCAGACGGCTCACCCAGCCGGGGCCGAGCCGCTGCCGCCCGTGCACCCGGTCGACGGTGACGGGGTCCCCGGTGAGCACGGCGAGCCGGAGGTCGGGCCCGTACGCCTTGGCGACGGAGCGCACGAAGGCCCAGCTGTGCGTGACTCCGGCGAGGGGGTGCAGGGGCAGGTCGACGATCCGATGGCCGTGGTCGTCCTCGACGAGCAGGGTCCGGGGGTACTCCCCGAGCACGGAGCGCAGGGCACGCGCGCGGGCGGCGGTGACCGCGGCGCCGGTGGGGTTCTGCGCCCGGTCGGTGACGATCAGGGCCCGCGCCCCGGCCGCCAGCGCACGCCGTACGTCGTCGGGAAGCGGCCCCTCGTCGTCGACGCCGACAGCGGCCGCGCGCAGTCCCAGTGCCGGAAGGAGGTCGAGCAGGCTGCCCCAGCCCGGGTCCTCGACGGCCACCGTGTCACCGGGCCTGAGGTGGGCCGTCAGGACGCGCTCGATCGCGTCGAGCGACCCGGAGGTGACGACGACGGGCCCCTCGGGCACTCCGTCCGCCTCGAACGCGGCGTGGGCGAGCCGTGCCAGTTCCGGCTCGACGGCGTCCTGCCCGTACTGCACGGGATGCCGGTCCGACTCCCGGGCCGCCACCGCGAAGGCCTCGGCGAGAGCCGGCAGCAGGTCGGGGTCGGGATTGCCCTCACCCAGGTCCCGCACCCCCTCGGGCGCCTCGACGCGCAGCTGTTCACGCCCGGTGGTGGCCGGCTTCGGGCGCACCCGGCTGCCCCGGCGGCCGGCGGTCTCGATCACCCCGCGCTCACGCAGGGTGCGGTAGGCGGCCGCGACCGTGTTCGGGTTGACCCCCAGTTCCTCGGCCAGCTCCCGCATGGGCGGCAGGAGTTGCCCCGGCTCCAGGTCCCCCGCTCCGACCGCCCGTTCCACGTCGGCGGCGATGTCGGCTGCGCGACGCCCTTCGATCCGATACTCTCCTAGCACAAAACAGATTATGCACTAGTGCAATGGAGATGGCAATGTCGGAGACAAGCACCCAGCCGAGGACGACGGAGGCCGCCGGCTACACCCCTACCGACCGCACCGTCCCCACCCGCTCCAAGGAACGCGCCGCGTACGACCGGGAACTGGTGCACGCGATACTCGACGAGGGCTACGTGTGCCATCTCGGGTTCGTCCGTGACGGCGCGCCGGTCGTCCTGCCCACGCTCTACGCACGCGTCGGCGAACGGCTCTACGTGCACGGGTCGACGGGCTCGCGGCCGCTGCGGATGACCGGCCAGGCCGATCCCGGGCTGCCCGTCTGTCTGACGGTGACCCACGTCGACGGACTGGTGCTGGCCCGCTCGGCCTTCCACCACTCGATCAACTACCGCTCCGTGGTCGTGCACGGCGTCGCCCGTCAGGTGACGGACCCCGAGGAGCGGCGCCTCGCGCTGGACGCGCTGGTCGACCACGTCGTCCCCGGCCGCTCCGCCGACTCCCGCCCCGCCAACGCCAAGGAACTCGCGGCCACGGCCGTGATCAGCCTGGACCTCGACGAGGTCTCCGCCAAGGTGCGCGGCGGCGGCCCGAACGACGAGCCCGAGGACCTCTCCCTCCCGCACTGGACCGGCGTGGTCCCGCTGTCCAAGGGGTACGGCGCCCCGGTCCCGGCGGACGACCTGGCACCGGGCATCGGCCTGCCCGACTACCTGACGGCCCTGTGAGACCGACGGCGCCGTGAGCGGCGGGGCCGGCCGGGCACGGGCGGGAACGCCCCCGCGCCCCCGCCCCTCGGACCGGGCCCGCCCGGCGGGTGGCCGCCCGCCGGGCTCACCGAAGTGCCGGCCGCCCCTCCGGTCCCACCCGGGTGCCGGACGCCACTCGGGCATCCGCCACCCGCCGGACCTCACACGAGAAGCGGCTCCTCGGCCTCCGCGAGCCGTTCGGCACCCGCGGCGCGCGCCTCCGCCACCGCGAGTCCGGTGACCGAGCCGAGCATCAGCAGGGTTCCGGCCAGCGTCGCCGGGGTGAGCCGCTCACCGAGCAGGCAGACGGCGAGCACGGCCGCGCACACCGGCTCCAGGAGCATGATCACGGACACGGTGGCGGAGCGGACGACGGCGGCGCCGGCGAAGAAGAGCGCGTAGGCCAGCGCCGTGGGAACGGCCGCGACGTACGCCAGCAGGACCAGCAGACGGACGGGCTGCGCGGCGTGCGGGACCAGCCCCTCGGCGAGCCCGAACGGCAGCAGGCAGACGGTGGTGACGGCGAACGTCCACGCCGTCGTGCCGGATCCGTCGCCCCGGCCGTCGCGCCCCCACCACCGGGTGAGCAGCGTCATCGCGGAGTACCCGGCCGCGGAGAGGACCGCGAGGACGACACCCCAGGGGCGCACGGTGGCGCCCCCGCCGCCCAGGACCAGCACGCCGAGCCCGGTCAGCGCCCCGACGACGGCGGCGCTCCCGCCCCGGCCGAGCCGCTCCCCCATGGTCAGCCGGGCGCCGAGCGCGATGAGGACGGGCCCCGCGCCCAGGGTGACGACGGTCGCCACCGCGAGGCCGGTCGCCTCGACGGCGGCGAAGTAGGCGGTCTGGAAGACGGCCAGCCCGAGGCCGGTCAGACCGATCCGCAGGACCTTGGAGCCGAGTGCCTCCCGCACGGCGGGACGGCCCGCGGGCCCGCCGTGGCGAGGACGCGGATGACGGCGGCGCGGGCGCAGGGCGAGCAGCAGGACGAGTCCGCCCGCGCAGCGCCAGAAGGAGAGGGCGACCGACCCCATGTCACTGGCCCGGTAGACCAGGGACGCGGCGGCGCCCGCGGTGCCCCAGGCGACACCGGCGACGATCAGATAGAGCAGGCCTCGCCCGACGGGCAGGCCGACAGCGTTGTTGTTCGACACGTGTTCTCTCCGCGGATCCGCAGAAGTTCGGGAAGGGACCGCGTCGCCGCCCGTGCCGTGGGGCAGGGGCGTGCGGAAGGTCCTCGGACTTCTTCTGCGGGCAGCGCCGTTCCGCCCGGCACGGGGCCGGGCAGGTGTTCCGGTACGCCCGCCTCAGGCGGCCGGAGGCGGAAGAACGAGCATCGCAAGCATGATCCGCACTCTAGACGGCCGTTCCGCGGGCCGACAATTCCCTTTCGGTGTCGCTCGTCCCCCTCGCGACCGGCTCCCGCGGGGGTTTCGCCGGGGCCGACGACTGCGCGATGAAGGCGCCGAGCAGGACCACCGCGCCGCCGACGATCTGCGGCGTCGAGAGGTGTTCGCCCAGCAGCACCCACGCCAGGACCGTGGCGATCACCGCTTCGAGACAGGCCACCACGCCCGCGACCTGCGGGGAGAGCCTGCGCACGGAGAGGACTCCGGTGACGTAGGCGACGGCGGTGGCGACGAGCACGATCCAGCCGAGGAGCAGCACGGCCGGCACGGACGTCCCGTCCATGTCCGCGCTGCCCCCGAGAACGGACCAGCGCATGGTCCAGGGGCGCGCGACCGCGGTCAGCACGAGGGTGCCGACGAGCAGCCCGTACGCGATCACACCCAGCGGGTCGGGCGCCTCGTCGCCCGCGTCGCTGCCCTGGTCGGACAGGACGAAGTAGCCGACCTGGCAGCAGGCGGCACCCAGTGCGAGCAGGAGTCCGACGGCGTCGAAGCCGAGCCCCGACCACACCTCGACCACGCAGGCGAGTCCGCCGGCCGCGAGGACGACCCCGAGAGCCGCGGCGCGCGTGACGGGCCGGCGCTGCACGAAGCGCACCCAGCCGAGGACCAGCGCGGGGGCCAGGTACTCCACGAGGAGGGCGACGCCGACGGGGACGCGGGAGATCGCGGCGAAGTAGCAGGCCTGGACACCGGCCACGCCGAGGAGTCCGAATCCGGCGAGCAGTGCGGGGCGCCGCCTGACCAGCGCCCGGTGCCGCACGGCGAGCGGCAGCATGACCAGGGCGGCACCGGCGACCCGCAGCCACACCACGTGGAGCGGGTCGAGCCCTGCCTCGATCAGCGGCTTGGCCGCGACACCCGATCCGCCGAAGGCGACCGCCGACACGAGCGCGAGGCCCAGACCGACGCCTCTTCCGTGGTTGCCCTGACTGCCCTGAGAGGTGTGCACCGGCACATGATGACAGGCGAAGACATGACCGTCACCCCCACAAGCACCTGTCTCAACGGCTGGACCCCCGAACGCGGCGGGCCAGGACCGAAGACCGGGGTTCTCCGGAACCTCGTCAGCCCGCGTCACTCCGGCCGGCGCACTCCTCGCGCCCGCTCCCGGCGCGCTCCAACAGCCGCGGGAGCTCGACACCGGCACGTCCGAGAACCTCGACGGCCCGCGACCGGGGATCGGCGACGAGCGCCACGAGCAGGTCGAGACCACGGGCCCGCTCGTCACCCCGCAGCACGGCCCGCTCGTGCGCCTCCTCCATCGCGTCGGCCGCCACCGGAGACCATCTCCCGTCGGCCGTCACCGCCCCGGCACCGAAGTCCTCGACGGCGCTCTGCCAGCGGAGTCCGTAGCCGATGCTGCGCTGCACGAGGTAGCCGAGCAGCCGGTCGAGCTGCGGTCCGCCGCCGAAGGCGGCACGCACCTCGGGGTCGGACTCCAGCAGGGAGTGCAGCAGATGAGCCGTGTCGATCTGCCGGTCCCCGTCGCGCAGCGCTCTTCTGCGCGCGCCGGAGACCACCGGGGCCAGCTCTGCACTGAGTCCGGCATCGACGCCGAAACGCTTCGGCCCGCTCGCGGCGGACTGCTGGGGAATACGGGGCAGCACAACCTCCACCTCATCAGCCTCGTGGCGCCGTGTCGTCCACGGCGGGCAGCATCTTCGGGTCCGACACAGGGTGGGCATCCCGCACGGGTTCTCCTCCCTGCGGATGACTTCGCACCGTTTTCCCCCGGAGGCGCGCCGTCCTGCCCCACACGTTCACGGCCGGCTTCCCGGCGCCCGGCGGCCTACCGCCCTCCGCAATTCCTGACGGTTCATCAGTATTGAATGTTCCGGGACCTGGAGCTACGTTCCGCGACACCGTAGCTGCGCCGGGCGCAGCGCCCGACACGAAGGGGTGGTCGCATGGCCGAAGTCAGCGCGGAAGCACGGATCGAGGCGCCCGCCGAGAAGATCTGGGCCCGGCTCACGGACTGGTCCGCCTACGGCGAGTGGAACGCGACGCACACCGACTTCCCGCGGGGCGGCCCGGAGAAGCTCGAGGCGGGCGGCACCTTCGCGGAGAACATGAAACTCATGGGCTTCCCGGCCGAGGTCACCTGGACCATCGAGGAACTGGAGTCCGGCCGGGTCCTGGCCATCCGCGGCAAGGGTCCGATGTCGGTGAACGTCTCCACGCGCTACACGCTCACCCCCGACGGCGACGCCACATCGGTGCGCATCGACGGGGAGTTCACGGGTGCGGCCGTCTCGCTGATGGCGGGCAAGCTCAAGGACTCGGCGACGGCCGCCCTCGACGAGTCGCTGCGGAAGCTGGCCGGGCTGGTGGCCTGAGCCTCGCACGTCCGCGCGTCCCCCGGGGCGACGCGCGGCACCCCGTATGCGGACAGGCGCCCCGCGGAAACACTTCCACGGGGCGCCGGCAGGTACCACAGCACGCCGTCAGTCCTCGTCGGCGAGGATCAGGTACAGCTTCTTGCGGGCTTCGTTGATGACCGCCAGCGCCTTGTCGCGCTGGCCCTTGCTGCCGGTCTTCCAGACCTGGCCGAAGGCCTCCATGAGACCGAAACCGGCCTGCCGGATCTCGTGCAGCGTCTCCCAGTCGACCCCGCGCCCGGCCTCTTCCCAGGGCGCGTCGGGACCCTCGTCGGCCGCGCTGCGGCCCGACTCGGTGAGCGAGAACAGCTTCTTGCCGCCCTCCGCCTCGCTGACGATCAGGCCCTCGTCCTCCAGCAGCTGAAGGGTCGGGTACACCGAACCCGGGCTGGGCTTCCACGCCCCGCCGCTGCGCTCGGCGATCTCCTGGATCATCTCGTAACCGTGCATGGGCCGGTCCTTGAGCAGGGCGAGGATCGACGCGCGCACGTCACCGCGCCGCGCCCTCCCCCGCGGTCCGCCCCTGCCGCCGCGCCCACCCCAGGGTCCCGGGCCGAAGCCGGGACCACCGAAACCGGGGCCGCCGGGACCACCCGGCCCGAAGGGCCCGAAAGCCCCCCTCAGCGCCTCGAAGCCGCCCCGACCCCGATGGCCGGGTCCGCCGTGGTGTCCATGTCCGTGTCCGTGCTCGTATCCGAAGTCTTCTCCACGGGAACGCATCGCAATCACTCCATCCCATCGTTGATCGGTCGCGATGCGTCAACGATATATCGGTACCGTTCGCATGACAACCCCCTCCTCGCGGACACCTGTGACCTGTCTCGGTGAAGGCTGGACGCGCCTCACCAAAATTGAACGGATGCCCGTCCGTCTCGGTGAAGGTTGATCACCCGGCTCGGACCCCGACGCCGGGCACCGCGGGCGGTCCGCGCATGATGGCCGCCATGGAGAGCGCGATCGAGAAGATCAAGGTCTGGTTCCGGTTCGTCCCGCGCGAAGGCTGGTTCCCTCAGGACATCGAGGGCCTGTGGGCGACAAGACTCAGTGCCGACACGGCCGTGATCGAGAACGTCCCGTTCCTGCAGGACGGTGTGGCCGAGGGGGACGTCGTACGGTTCCGGACCGACTCGGATGGGCTGCACTGGGCTGTCGGGCGGGTCAGTTCAGCCGGCAACTGCACGGTTCGCGTCGTGCCCGTCCCCTCGGGGCCACTGGGCCGCAGCCCTCGGGCGGTGCATCAACGCCTGGCCGTCTTCCACCTCGGCGGTGAGGTCATGAGCGCAGACTTCCCCATGGTGGCCTTCAACGTCCCGGCCGACGCGGACTTCGCCGGGATCAAGGCATTGCTGAGTCAAGGGCAGGACGAGGGCTGGTGGCACTACGAGGTCGGCTGCGGCACTGACGAGTGGTGGAACACCTGACTCCGGGGCCGGATCGACGACTCCCGGCCGGCATTGATCGCAGGTCAGCGGCTTGAAGAAAAAAGGGGGCGCCAGATCGGGCTGAGCCCGACGACCACGCACTTGGTCGTTCCCGCGGCGGCCCGAGCACAAAGGTCCATCTCGCCGGCGACAGCCACGCACGCCCCTTGGCCCTCCGCGTCACCGCGGGCCAGGCGGGTGACGCACCGGCCCTTGCGGCCGTCATGGCCGGTAAGCGATGCACCAGCCGGCTCAAGCAGTGGCGAGGGCCGGCCATGCGAACGGACGAACTCGCCATCGCCCACCAGGCGGCGCTCTGCGTCGCCGCCCTCCTCATCCGGGCCCGGGCACAGGGGCGTCGGACCGCATGATCGGGAGGCGGCCTTCTCGGTCCGGCGTGGCAGCATGCGGCAATGGTCCTTCGACACCCCGACGGCGACTACGCGATCACCGCGATGTACTCCGTGCCCGATGACGCCTGGTATCTGGAGCTGGATCTCGTGGCCGGGCAACGGATGCTCGTGACCGCGATCGTCCCCGACGAGGATCCGGCACGGGAACCCACGGTGTGCTTCAACCCGCAGGCGGGGCACGCTGACGTCCCGTACGAGGTCATGCGCTGGTTCATGCACCAGGTCGATGAAGAGATCCGTACCTCCCGTGCCTGGATGCGACTGCGACCGGAGCTCGTCGAGATCATCCACCGACTCCGTCAGGAGCACATGGGCGTCATCGACGATGACGACTTTCCCCGGGTTCTGGCCGACGTGCGCAGCACGGTCCCCGAGGAAGACCTCCCCGACGTTCTGGAAGCCGCCTTCGGGCGGAATCCCGACGGCACCACCATGGACCACCCGCAAACGCCCCAGCCCGTAGACGGTCGAGGAGACAGGGCCTAGCCGGGGACGACGCCAAGACCGGCCCCCACCAGGTGTCACACGATGACCTGCCCCACGTCCTGGGTTCCGGTTCCGGTGGCTGGCCGGCAGTTATGCCGCGCCCCTGTCCTCCGGAGTTCCGGGCGCGTGCCATTGCGCCGGTCCGCGCCGGCAAGCAGGCCAAGGCCGCCTCGGTCATTCGCCGAGCGGCTGCCCACGTCCACGGGCGAAGGCACCGAACGCTCCTTGCCTCCCCGGTGCGGGGGCCGACCCGCCGGATCGGCCCCCGCACCGGGCACAGGCGATCAGTTCTGGTAGGCGACCAGCGCCATCATGCCGGCCTCCCCGTGGTACGCGTTGTGGCAGTGCAGCATCCACTGGCCGGGGTTGTCGGCGTCGAAGAGGACGGACAGCTTCTTCCTGGGCAGGACGATGGCGGTGTCCTTGCGCGGCCCGGCGTCACCGAGCTGGTAGGTGTGGCCGTGCAGGTGCATCGGGTGCCACATCTCGGTGGTGTTGACGAAGTCCAGCCGTACTCGCCGGCCTTCCTCGATCGTGAGCAGGTTCGCGGTCGGGTCGGCCATGTCGAAGGCCTTGCCGTTGATGGCCCAGTCGTACTTGCCCATGCCGCCGGTCAGCTCGACCCGGTGCACCTGGTCCACCCTCTTGGAGGACAGACGGGCGTCGTCAGCCGCTCGCAGCTGGGACGCCGTCAGGATCTTGCCGTTCAGTTCCCTGGGGCGGACGGTCGCCTTCGGCGTGCTGCCGGATGCTGTACGCACCAGGGCCATGCCGGTGGCGTCCTTGCCCTCGGCCAGCGCGACCAGCGGAAAGACGCCGTCGCCGAGGGTGACGAGAACGTCGTAGCGCTCCCCCATGCCGATCAGCAGGGCGTCGACCTCCTGGTGCTCGACGGGGAAGCCGTCGGTGTGGGTGATGGTCAGTTTGTGGCCGCCGAGCGCCAGCCGGTACGCCGTGTCGCCGCCCGCGTTGATGATGCGCAGCCGTAGCCGGCGGCCGGGCTTGCCCTGGTAGACGGCGGGGTCGGCGGGAACACGGCCGTTGACCAGGTGGTGCGGGTACTTCACGTCGCCGGCGTCGCCTCCGAGCAGCTCGCTCTCGGCGCCCATCAGCATGAACTTCATCGGCATCCCACCGGACGCGGGAGGAGCGGAGGAGGGCGAGGAGTCCTCTCCCATGTCCATGCCCCCCATGTCACCCATGTCACCCATGTCGTGGCCCGCGTGGCCGCTGGAGCTGGAGTCGCCGCCCATGTCCATGCCGCCCATGCCGTGGCGCAGCTCGGCGAGGACCTCGTCGGGGGTGCCGGTGACTCCGTCGACCCAGTCGTCCAGGACGACGACCCATTCGTCGTCGTACGACAGCGGTTCCCGGGGGTCCTCGACGATCAGCGGCGCGTACAGGCCCCGGTCGAGCTGGACGCCGACGTGGGGGTGGAAGAAGTACGTGCCCGGGGCATCGGTGATGAAGCGGTAGGTGTGGTCGACATCGGCCCGGACGGCCTGCTGGGTCACCGGGGGCACACCGTCCATGTCGTTGCGCATGGCGATGCCGTGCCAGTGGATGGAGGTCGCGGTCCGGTTCGGCAGCTGGTTGGAGAGCTCGGCGGCCAGGGTGTCGCCGGCGGACAGGCGGATCTCCCTGCCGGGGGCCCGGCCGCTGAAGGCCCAGGTCTTGGCCATGACTCCAGCGCCGAGGTCGAGCACGGCGGGCGCGGCGGTCAGGGTCACCTCGTGGGTCCTGCCGGTGCTCTTCCGCTTGTTCTCCACCGCGGCGACCGCGGAGCCGGAAGGGTCGACCAGGGCGGGTGTCGCGCTGGAGCCGCCGCTGCAGGCGGCGAGCGCGCCGGCGCTCGCGACGCCGAGCCCGGCGAGCAGGACGGAGCGGCGGTTGATGCTGTTCATGGGTGTCCTCGATCTCAGTGTGCGCATACGGAAGGCGGCGTGCTGGTACGGCTCCTCGACACGGCAAAGGCGGCGAAGAAGCCGTGGGGCACGGCCTAGATGCGCAACTGAGAGAGAACGGACAGGTCTGGGGGCGCCCGGTCCACGATCCCGGTGCCCTTGGGCCCGGTGGGGACGGCTCCGTACGCGGCGAGACCCACCCGCGTCGAAGTCCGTGACGGTGACGCGAGCTTCACGACGTCGAGGCTCGCGACCGAGCAGTGCTGCATGTCCGCGCCGGAGCAGGCCGGCCCATGGGAACCGCTCGTCGTCGACGCGACGGCTGTCGTCGGTTCCGCGGCCCGCCCGGTATTGCTTCCGTGCCCGTGCCCGGACATGACCGTCCCCGGTGCGGCGTGGCTGCCCGCCATCACCATGTCAGGTGTCATCACATGCACGGCGGACGCATCGGTCGAGCCGATCTCGGCGGTGGGCATCTCGTGGTGAACCAGTACGGCAAGTGCCGTGAGCAGGACGATGACGGCGGCTCGCGCCCAGCGGACGGTGCCGCGCGAGGCGCGGGTCCGCAGAGCCCAGGCTCCTGGTGCTGTCATCACTTCCCCTGATTTTCCGGCGAGACGACCTTCGGCCAGTATACCCCGAGGGGGTAAGTGGGCCTCCCGGAACGGCAGCACTCGCGCCCGCCGTTCTCGCTGTCCGTACGCCGTGACACCCCCTGGTTCGTGCGCCGCAAGGACCACGGCCGGCAGCAGCACGGTCGGCGCGAGCACGGAGTACAGCACGGGAGAGAAGTCGCGCACCGGGGTCAGCCCGGCCTCCGGGACGGCTCGGGACGGGTCACATCAGGGCGGGGACCGAAGACACCCCCGGGTATCGCAGGGCCCGGCAAGGGCGGGGGCACCATGCGGTGTCCCCGCCCTCGGGTCGGAGGGACGATGGGTCAGACGGTTGCGGGCAGTGGCTCGGACGTGGGCGGCGCCAGTCGCCCGGTGCGATGCAGGCCGTACAGGGCGGTGGCGCAGGCCAGGCCGAGCGCGAACAGGGAGATCCACGGCAGCGCGGGCATGCCGGCCGAGCGGGCGGCGTCGAGCGCGGCGCCCGTGGCGAGGTTTCCGGCGGTGATGCCGATGCCGCAGATCGTGTTGTACAGCCCGTAGTGGGTGGCGACGAGGCGGTCACCGGAGAGCCGGACGATGGTGTCCATCTCGAACGGATAGGCGATCATCGTGCCGACCGCCAGCAGCAGCGCGGCGAGCGTCGGCGGGACCGCCGCGAGCAGCCACAGCCCGGCTCCGGACTCCGGTACGGGTACGACGGTGGCCGACAGCAGGGGAACGAAGGCCAGCCCCATGGCCGCCAGTCCGCGCACGAGCGCCTGCCCGGGCTCGTACCGCCCCTTGCACCACGCCGTCACTCGGGTCTGGCCGAGGATCGTGCTCAGACCGGAGACGGCGAAGAGCACCGCCACCGCCGCCGTGCCGAACGTCCCGTCGCCGCCGAGCCGGCGCACCTCCAGCGGAAGCGCCAGATAGACCTGGAAGGACAGGACGTACGAACCGATCATGGCGACGGAGAAGAGCAGGAACGGCCGGTTGGCGAGCATGCCGCGCCACTGGACGAGCACGCCCTGGCCGGTGCCGCCCTCCTGCCGGCCGGCGGCCCCGGCCCGCCGGGCGGGCAGCGCGCGGATCTGCACGACGCTCAGCAGCGCGAAGATCCCGGCCGCCACCAGACAGGTGACGCGGAAGTCGACCCCGGTCAGCACCATGCCCACCAGCGGGCCCAGCAGGATGCCTGCCTGGTAGAAGACGTTGAACAAGGCGAACGCCTCGACCCTGCGCTCCCCCGCGTCGGCCGCGAGGTAGGCCCGTACGGCGGGGTTGAACAGCGCCCCGGCCAGCCCGGTGGCCGCGGACGCGGCGAGCAGCGCGGGCAGCGAGTCCACGAGCCCCAGCGTCGCGAAGCCGAGGGTCCGCAGCACACATCCGGCGACGATCAAGGGCTTGTAGCCGAACCGGTCGGCGAGCGTCCCCCCGACCAGGAACATGCCCTGCTGGCTGAAGTTCCGTACGCCGAGGACGAGCCCCACGACCCAGCCGGCCAGCCCGAGGGTGCCGGAGAGGTGGGCGGCCAGGTAAGGCATCAGCATGTAGAAGCCGAGATTGATGGTGAACTGGTTCACCATCAGCAGCCGGACGCTGCGTTCGTACGACCGGACCTGGGTGAGCAACCCCTTCACCGGCCCTCCTGCGGGGAGTCGGACTCGACGTCCGAAGCGTCCTCGGCCTCGTCCTGTCCCGCTGGTTCCGCGCCTCGCAGGGTGAGGGGATCGACCACGGCGGTGCACCTGGTCCAGCGGGTGACTTCCTTCTCGTCCAGGCGGGCGATCAGTTCCGGTTCGGGTGCCGGCGGGGAGTCCAGCAGGCCGTGGGCTGCGCAGTAGTCATCGTCGTAGACCGTTCCCAGGTAGCGCTGGGGGCCGTCGGGGAAGATCGCGGCGATCCGTGCGTCCGCCGGCATCGTCCGGGCCAGCCAGCCCGCCACCAGCGCGACGGCTCCGACGCTCCACCCGCCGGTGGCGTAGTGGGAGGAGGCCAGCCGGCGGCATGCCCACACAGCCTCGTGCGGGGCGACCCAGTGCACCTCGGAGAACTGCTCGTAGGCGACGTTGCGGGGGTAGATGCTGGAGCCGAGTCCGCGCATCAGGCGAGACCTGGCGGGCTGGCCGAAGATCGTCGAACCGGTTGTGTCCACACCGACGACGGTCAGCTCCGGGTAGAGCTGGCGCAGGACGCGGGAGATGCCGGCGGAGTGGCCGCCGGTGCCGACGCTGCACACCAGCACGTCGATGTGGCCCATCTCCGAGGCGAGTTCGAGGGCCAGCGGGGTGTAAGCAGCGACGTTGTCGGGGTTGTTGTACTGGTCCGGGCACCAGGAGTCGGGGTGCTGCTCCAGCAGCCGCTGGACGCGTTCGCGGCGGGCCTGCTGCCAGCCGCCCGTGGGATGCGGTTCGGAGACGACGTTGACCCGGGCGCCGTGCGCGGTCAGCAGACGGGTCATGGACGACTCCAGACCCGGATCGGTGACCAGCGTGACCGGGTGGCCGTGGACCATGCCGGCCAGCGCCAGGCCCAGGCCAAGGGTCCCGCTGGTGGACTCGATGATCCGTCCGCCGGGCTTCAGGTCACCACGGGCCCGGGCCCGCTTCACCATGTGCAGGCCCGGACGGTCCTTGATGCCGCCGGGGTTGAACCCCTCGAGCTTCGCCCAGAAGCCCCGCCCGGCCGGGGCGAGGGGCTCCGACACCCGCAGCAGCGGGGTGTCGCCCACGAGGCCGGACAAGGCGGACCGGCCCGAGGCGACCGTGGCCTTGGTCAATGACTGCATGTCTGTGTTTTCGCTCTCGCTCGATGAATGCGGATGGCTGCGTGTGCGGGTTCATCTCGCGGCCCGCGGCGACGGGACGGACCATGCGTCCGCGTCCACGCCGTGGGCACGCGGCAGCCGACGAAGTCGGTCGGCTGCGAGCGAGTGGCCTAGATCCGCCACCGCGACGTACGGACGAGCACCACGCGTCCGGTGCGCGCGCTGCGACGTCTGCGGGATTCATGCGGTGCGCGGGCCCTTCCCGCCGCCAGGCATACGGCGACGAGTACGACGAGGGCCATCGCGCCGAGGGGGAGCTCCTCGGCCGACTGGGCCGCGGCACGGACGATCGTGTCCGCCGGGCAGTCGTCGGCCCCGTGGGAGTCGTGGGAATCGTGGGGCCCGTGCGGGTCTTCACCCGCGGCCGTCACGGAAAATCCCGCAGGCACGGCCACCGCCCGGTGGGTTCCGCCGGGCACACTGTGCGTCACGGCGCACAGCATGAGCGCCGTCACGAGAGCACCGCGGATCGCGGTGACGAGTCGGTGCCACCGGGTCGAGCCGGACGAGGCCCATGGGGCGTGCGTGAGCGTACGGGAATATGTCGGCACAATTCCTCCGCGCTGCGACCGCGTCTCCCATGAAGACGGAGCGGGGCGCAGACAGGGTGGGGGGCAGGACGGCCTCGACGAACGCGACACCCCGTCATGAGCACGGGACGCGAGGCTCGTCGCGCGAAATCAGCCGGACCGATGACTACCGGCAGGCCGGTCGGAGGACTCCGTACCTCTAGACCTGCCGCACCACGGAGGCCACTCTCAGAGCCGCGGGTGGGGCGCCTTCCATACGCCTGTCCGTGGCGGTCACTCGCACGACCGAGGCGGCGTCGACACCGGTCGATTCGCGAATCGACGCTGCAAAGCGGGGCACCGCCCGGGCAGGACCCTGCTGAAGCCGCCCGGATGCGCAGTGATCACCGGGATGTGCCGACTCGTGAGCGCCGTGGCGTTCGCCGGCATCCGCGGCGGACCGCGGCGCGGCTTCGACAGCTGCACGGCGGACGTCACCGCCCGGGAGTACCGCAGACGCTGCCGCACTGGTGGAAAGGTGCCCGTCGGCACTCTCCACATGCACGGCATGCGTCACGAGGACGCTGAACAGGAGCACGACCAAGGTCGGCACGTACGCCCACGGACCCGCAGTGGAGCGGATCCTGATGGCGCGCCAGGGCGACCGAGTCGTGACCATGCCATGATCCTAGCGACTCATGGGGGTGACCGACCGCCGGTCCTGGAACACTTCGTCGGCCCGTCGGGGAATTGGCTTGTTTGCTGCGGCGACCGTGCGCACCGGGAAGGCTGCCGTGCGCAGCTCGCCGTCGTGCTGGAAGTCCGGGAACAGGTGGTACGCGCCGGCGCTGGGCGCCGTCGCCGTGAAGGAGATGGCGGGCCGGACCGGGTCCCGCCGTCGCCGGGTTCGCCGTTGGGGCGGACGTGGCGGCCGCTCTCGTCCTGTACGACGGCGAAGCGCAGGTCGGCCTTCCTGCCGGCTTCGAGACGCGGGGTCCTCAGGTCGAGTGCGTAGCCGCCCCGCGAGATACCGAGACCCCCGGGCGCCGTCGCCCCATGGGCGCCCCCGTCTCCTCGTGCCCGGCACCCGTGTGCCCGGCGAGTGACATGCGGCCGCCACACCCGGTAACGACCGCGTAGCGCCGTCCCACCCCGATGGCGACCTCCTGCACGGCAGCGAAACGCAGGAGGTCGTCCCGTCCCTGGCGCGCCACGAGGTCGTCCACCGCCCTTCCCACCCACGGTGCGGAGCACGGATGCGGCACCCATGCCTCCCACCCTCGTCGGCAAGGGGCCAGATCCCCCGGATTGGCCTTGGTCGGTGGCCCGCCGGGACCGCTAGTTTCGGGACATGCGCATTCGTGTCGTCGACGCCTTCACCGACCGCCCCTTCGCCGGCAATCCGGCAGGGGTCCTCCTCCTCGACTCCTTCCCCGACGACGCCTGGCTCCAGAGCGTGGCCCTGGAGGTCAACCACGCGGAGACGGCGTTCGCCCACCGCCTCCCCGAAGGGGGCGGGGCCGACTGGGCGCTGCGCTGGTTCACCCCCGCCACCGAGGTCGCCCTGTGCGGGCACGCGACCCTCGCGACCGCGCACGTCCTCGCCACCACCGGCGCCCATCAGGGCCCGGTGCGCTTCGCCACGCTCAGCGGTGTCCTCGTCGCCACCCCGGAAGCCGACGGCTCGATCACCCTCGACTTCCCTACCGCGCCCCTCACCCCGGTCGAGATCCCCGACGGGGTCGCCGGGGCGCTCGGCGCCGAGCCGCTCAGCACCTTCGACACCGGCCCGAACACCGGAGACCTGCTGGTCGAGATCGCCGACGAGAAGACGGTCCGCGCCCTCACCCCGGACCACAAGGCGCTCGCCAGCCACTCCGAGCGCGGCATCATCGCGACCGCCCGCGCCGAAGACCCCTCCCGGGGCTACGACTTCGTCTCCCGCTGCTTCTTCCCGAACGTGGGCATCGACGAGGACCCGGTCACCGGCAGCGCCCACACCGCCCTGGCCCCGTTCTGGGCGGAGCGCCTCGGTCGCCCCGCCCTCACCGGCCTGCAGGCCTCCCCGCGCTCCGGTCTGGTCCGCACCGAAGTGCGCGGCGACCGCACCCTGCTCTCGGGCCACGCGGTCACGGTCATCGAGGGCGACCTGCTCGTGTGACGGCACGCGAAAGGGGCATACGTAGACTCTCGTACGCCCCTTTCGGGATCGGCTCCGCCCCTCAGTCGCCGCGAGCGCCCCTCACGCCGTCGGAAGCCATCCCACCTTGCCCGCGAGCAGCGCGTACCCCACGAAGGCGCCGATGTCGAGCAGCGAGTGCGCGACCACGAGCGGCCCGACCCGGCCCCAACGCCGGTACAGGTACACGAAGACCACGCCCATCACCATGTTGCCGACGAACCCGCCGATGCCCTGGTAGAGGTGGTACGAACCGCGCAGCACCGCGCTCGCCATCAGGGCCGTCCCCGGTGTCCAGCCCAACTGGCCGAGCCGGCGCAGCAGGTACCCGACGACGATGACCTCCTCCAGCACGGCGTTCTGCACGGCCGAGAGGATCAGCACCGGGAACTTCCACCACACGTCCGGCAACGCCTCGGGCACCACCGTGAGGTTGGCGCCGAACGCGCGCGCCGCCAGGTAGAAGGCGATGCCCGCACTGCCGATCACCGCCGCGACCATCGCGCCGCGTCCGAGGTCCGGCCAGGGACGGGTGCGGTCGAAGCCGATCACGCGCAGCCCCTGGCCCTCACGGATCAGCAGGTGCGCGACGAGCGCGACCGGCACCAGGGCGGACGCGATGCCGAAGAGCTGCCAGGCCAGGTCGAGCCAGGGCCGGCCCGGCGCCGCCGAGGCGTTGAGGGTGGCCGCCTGGTCCTTGAGGCCTCCCGGCTTCGTGACCGATCCGACAAAACTGATCAGTGCGGACACTCCGCTCGCGCCGAGCGACAGCGCCAGGACGAGCAGCGTCTCGTCCCGGAGAATCCGTCGGGTCAGCCTCTCGGCCGGAAAAGAATCGGCCACCGGTCCCGCCTCCACCTGCACTCCCGCCTCCAGTTGGGTATTCCCACCGCATCCCCGTCGTCGCCCCGCTAGGGTCTCGAAAGAAAATACGAAGATCGTGCGCGACAGGCCGTCGGGGGGCGGGCGCCGCACGGGCCGTACGTCCCCCATCGCCTGTTCTACGGCCGTCTCACGGATCAGACTCATCTGGGAGGGACCTCACCGTCATGGGACGTCACAGCTTGCCCGACGCTCGCCGGGCGGGCTCCGCCGACCCCCGGATCCGCGCACGTCGCCGCAACGCGGCCCTCGCGACGGCCCTCGTCCTCACCGTCGTCGGAGGCACGGCCGCCGCGGTCCGCGGGAGCCTGTTCTCCTTCGAGGCCTCCTGTCAGGACGACGTCGTGCACATCGAGGTGACCGCCTCGCCGGACCTCGCGCCCGCGCTCAGGGCCGTCGCCACGGACGCCCGCGAGAAGAACGTCACCTCCGACGGCCGCTGTCTCGACGTCAGCGTGACCGCGCGCGAGTCGTACGAGGTCGCCGCCGCGCTCCGGTCGGGCAAGAAGTCCGGCATGCAGGTGTGGATACCGGACTCCGACGCGTGGGTGGAGCGGGTCGCCGAGGCCGGCGACGCCACTCAGGTCACCCGTCTGGGCAACGTCGCCTACTCCCCGGTCGGCGTCGCCGTCGTCCCCTCGGCGGCCAGAGCGCTGGGCTGGCCCGGGAAGACGTACACCTGGACCGAGCTGGCCGGAGGGACGACGCGGGGCAAGAGGCTCGGGCTGGGCGCCGTCGATCCCGCCCGCAGCTCGACGGGACTGCTCGCGCTGGCCAGGATCAGCGCGGCCGCCTCCGGCGTCGAGGGCGGTGACGTACGGGCGGCGGCCACGGCCAAGACGCTCTCGCGGCGCACGTCCGACAGCGAAACCCACCTCCTGGACACCCTGGCCGGTGCCCCCTCGGAGGCCGGGCGGGACGGCCCCGGCCGCAATCAGGCGCTGATCCTCTCCGAGCAGGCGGCGTTCACGCACAACACCGCGCAGGACGGCGGTCAGCACCTCGACCTCTTCTACCCCGAGGACGGCTCGCCGCTGCTCGACTATCCCTACACACTGATCGACGAGCCGCGGCTGAGCACCGACGAGGGCCGTGCGGCCCTGCGGTTCATGACCCTGCTCGGGGAAGCGGCACCCCGGCAGTTCCTGCGGGTGTTCGGTTTCCGCACGGACGCGGAGAGTCCCTCGGCCACGCTCGTCGCCGAGGCCGGCGGCAGGTCCCCGCAGCCGTACACGCGCGTCCTGGCCGACTCCTCGTCGAAAGGCGCGGTCCAGGAGGCCCTCGGCATGTGGACGATCACGGTGGAGAGCGCCCGGATCACCACGGTCGTCGACGCCTCCTCCTCCATGGGCGTGACGCTGCCGGGTGACGGCCGGTCCCGTATGGACGTCACCAAGGAGTCCCTGCTCCAGGCCCTCGCCACGTTCACCGCCGAGGACGAGATCGGGCTGTGGAAGTTCTCCACGAAACTCGACGGCGACAAGGACTACCGCGTCCTCGTACCGACCGAGCGGCTCGGCGACGCGAAGGGAGCCGGCAGCCAGCGCGCGAAGCTGTCCGCCGCCTTCAAGTCCCTGGAGCCGGTCCCGCACGGGGAGACCGGGCTGTACGACACCACGCTCGCCGCGTACAAGGCGGCCGTCGCCTCCTACACGAAGGGCCGGTTCAACGCGCTGGTCGTCCTCACGGACGGGGTCAACCGGGACCGCGGCAGCATCTCCCGGTCCGATCTCGTCTCCGAGCTGCAGAAACTGGCCGACCCGGAACGTCCGGTGCCGCTGATCGCCATCGCGGTGGGCCCCGACAGCGACCGACGGGAGGTCGACCAGATCGCCAGGGCGACCGGCGGCTCCGGTCAGCGGGTCAACGAGCCCTCGCAGATCCACGCGGCGATGCTCAAGGCGATCACGGCGGCGGGCGCGGGCAGCCCGGACTGACCGCGGCCGCCGGGACGCACGGGCCCGTCACCCGAGCGGGACCGGTTCCGGCAGGCCCACCGGCCAGGTGTGCACGGGATCGCCGAGGTGCATCAGCTCGCCGTAGCGCCGCGTCGTCGCGGCCAGCGCGGCATCGCGGCCGAGTCCCTTCTCCAGGGCCCGGTGGAAGGTGGCCGCCTGCCAGGTCGCGCCGTTGACGCGCAGTCTGCACCGGTCCTCGATCACGCCCAGGTAGAGGTCCCGGTCGGCGGGCTCGACACCCCAGGCGTCCAGGCCCGCGGCCGCCAGCGGCAGCAGCTCGTCGCGCACCAGGTTCACGGCGTCCACTTGCGTGGTCCCGCCGTAGCGGCCGCGACGCGGCCACTCCAGCCGCGCGTCGATGCCGTACCGGCAGGCCGCGTCGAAGTTGGCGGCGGCCGCCTCGAAGGACATCCGGGTCCACACCGGACGCTGCTCCTCGGCGAGCGCGCGGACCAGGCCGTAGTAGAAGGCCGCGTTGGCGATGACGTCGGTGACGGTCGGGCCCGCGGGCAGCACCCGGTTCTCGACGCGCAGATGCGGGACGCCGTCGGCGATGCCGTACACGGGCCGGTTCCAGCGGTACACCGTGCCGTTGTGCAGCACCAGTTCGGCGAGTCGGGGCACGCCCCCGGCGTCGAGGACGGCGAGCGGGTCCTCCTCGTCGCAGATGGGCAGCAGGGGCGGGAAGAACCGCAGGTTCTCCTCGAAAAGGTCGTACGCCGAGGTGATCCACCGCTCACCGAACCAGGTGCGCGGCCGGACTCCCTGGGCCTGCAGCTCCGGCGGCCGGGTGTCGGTGGACTGCAGGAAGAGCGGGGGCCTCGACTCCCGCCACAGCTCGTGCCCGAACAGGAAGGGCGAATTGGCCCCGATCGCGATCTGCGGGGCCACGACGGCCTGCGCCGCGTTCCACACTCCCGCGAACATGTCCGGTGTGACCTGGAGGTGCAACTGCACGGAGGTGCAGGCCGCTTCGGGCACGATGGAGGTCGATCTGCAGACCAGACGCTCCACACCGTCGATGTCGAGTTGGAAATCCTCCCCGCGCGCGGCCAGGATCTGATCGTTGAGCAGGGTGTACCGATCGGCGTCCGACAGGTTCGAGGACACCAGATCGTCCTGGCCGAGCGTCGGCAGAATACCGATCATGATGATTCCGGCGTCGACCTCGCTGGCTTTCCTGTGGGCATAGGCGAGCGAGGTGCGGATCTCCTCGGCGAGCCTGTCGAATACGCGGCCGCCCAATCGGTGCGGGGCTATGTTGACTTCCAGGTTGAACATGGCGAGCTCCGTCTGGAAGTCCTGGCTCGCAATCCTTTCGAGCACTTGCCCGTTCATCATTCTGGGCAAACCGTCGGGACCCGCGAGATTCAATTCGATCTCCAGGCCCATCAGGTTCTTCGGACGGTCGAACCGCTTCTCCTCCAGCAGTCGCTCCAGCCCCGTCAGGCACTGTCGCAGCTTGTCGCGGTGGCGCTGCCGATCGGACAGCCCGAACGTCCCTGCCACGACCTTCTCCCCCATCGAAGCGTCCCTCCTCGGATGGGCAGGCCGGCGTTGCGGCCCTGGCGTCCCGGGTTACGGGGGATGATGCCCAGGCAAGACGATCCATAACGTCCCGCGCACGCCCTTCGACCGCTAGTCTGGACATCGGCCCCGGGCACATTCACGAGGCATGGGGCATTCAGCAAGTTTACCGGCCGGAACGATCTCGTGAAAAACACCGACGAGAATCGGCCGACCGCTCGCGCGAAGCGTTCCGAGGTCACCGCGATTCGATCGCGCAGAACCGGGATGAATCTCTCGTTTCATCGACCGGATATCGACTTGTTCCGCGTATTCAGGAAGACTAGACGAAACACCGCCTGAACACGTGTCGTATAAACTCCGCTACCGAGGCAGAGAGTTGGCGCTCGCGGTCCCAGGTCCTGTCGTCTCGGTGACGGCGGCAGGCGACATCCTGTCGGCAGATCCAGACCCCTCGCCCCACCTCTGACCCGAGAGCTGACAGCGCCGTCCGCCCCCGCCCCCGCCCTCGCGCCACTGTGCCTGTCGAATGAGAGGCGACCCACCATGCCGCTGCACGTACCCCCGGCTCCCGCGCCCGCCCTGCGCACCGTCCTCACGGCACTCGGTTCCCCCACCGCTGTCCGCGAAGCCCGTACCCCGTCCCTGCGCCTGGCCCAGGGACCCGTCACCCCCGAACTCCCGCTGCCCGTCCACGTCCTGGATCGCATCACGCCCGCGGGCGCCTCCGCCACCCGGCTCGCCGGATGGCGTTTCCTGATCCGCAGCGGCGACCGCGCGGTGGCCGCCGCCGACACCATGCTGACCGCGGACGGCTGGGCCTTCTCGCACTTCTTCGAGGGCCCCTACGTCACCGCCACGGAGCACGCCCTGCGGCAGGCCGAGACCATGCAACAGCCCTACCAGGCACGCCTGCTGTCCGTTCCCGAGCTGTACATGCTGACCCTCTGGCTGCACGGCGACTGCGCCGCGGACGGTGCCGCCGGCCATCCGGCCGCCACCGACCTCCTGGTGCCGCTCGCCCCCGCCCCGCCCGGCATCGCCGCGCACCGGCCGTACCTCGTCACCGAACTGCTGCCGGTGCTCACCCACAGAGTCACCCCGGCGCCGCTCCTCAGCTCGCCCGCCGCCTGAGCCCCATACCTTCCGTCCGTACCTTCCGTCCGTACCTTCCGTCCGTACCTTCCGTCCGTACCTTCCGTCCGTGCCCCGCAGACCGTGTCCCGCGGACCGTGCCCCGCGGAAATAAACCCGGCTGCGGGGCACGGCGCTGCCGACAACCCCGGGCGGCACTCGCTCGTTAGGGCTTCCAGCCGCTCGTACGAGGGAAAACGTGCTCCGCGCCCGATCGGACTAGCCCGTTCCGGCCCCCTCGAACCACCCGAAAGGACGGCGCAGTTGGGGTGAACCCTCCGCACGGGTGACGCGTCCTCAACCTGTGAGAAGCGGTGCCCTCAAATCCCTGCGGATCGGCGCCCGTGGGGCAACACTGGATTCCGGACCACACATCGACGGGGGGCGGCGATGAGTACCTCGAGCCGCAAGACAGACACCACAGCCATCACTCAGATCTCGACCCAGCGAAAGATCCCATCCATGTGCCAGCACCAGCCACTGTGTCCCTCAGCCGAATCAGCCGACCGGGAGTCCGCCCGCCTCGTGGCGCACCATCCGGAGCAGGGGTGGAGCCTGCTGTGCAACGGCGTTCTGCTCTTCGAGGACACCGGTGAGCTCCTGCCCGACGGCCGGATCATCGCCCCGCGCCGCCCGCTGGACGGCGCGCAGGTGATGACGGCCGCCTGAGCCGCACGACCCGGACGGCCGTGACGGGCCGCCCGGACACATGAGGGGCCGGCCCGGAGACGTGCTCTCCGAACCGGCCCCGACGCATGTACGAGGACGGTCACTCCCCGTAGGCGTCCACGTGCCGAGCGCCGATCAGTCCTCGTAGGCGTCCAGCGGCGGGCAGGAGCAGACGAGGTTCCGGTCGCCGTACGCCTGGTCGATGCGGCGCACCGGCGGCCAGTACTTGTCGGCGGCCGAGACACCGGCCGGGAAGACGGCCTCCTCGCGGCTGTACGGGTGCTCCCAGTCGCCGCCGAGCGCGGCGGCCGTGTGCGGCGCGCCCCGCAGCGGGTTGTCGTCCGCGCTCCACTCGCCGGCGCCGACCTTCTCGATCTCCGCGCGGATCGCGATCATCGCGTCGCAGAAACGGTCGAGCTCGCCCAGGTCCTCGGACTCGGTGGGCTCGATCATCAGCGTGCCGGCCACCGGGAACGACATCGTCGGCGCGTGGAAGCCGTAGTCGATCAGGCGCTTGGCGATGTCGTCGACGCTCACGCCGGTCGCCTTGGTGAGCGGGCGCAGGTCGATGATGCACTCGTGCGCGACCAGGCCGGCGGGGCCGGTGTACAGCACCGGGTAGTGCGGCTCCAGACGCTTGGCGATGTAGTTGGCGGAGAGCACGGCCACCTGCGTGGCGCGCTTGAGGCCCTCGCCGCCCATCAGCCGGACGTACGACCAGGAGATGGGCAGGATGCCCGCGGAACCCCAGGGAGCGGCCGAGATGGGGCCGACACCGGTCTCAGGACCGGCCTCGGGCTGGAGCGGGTGGTTCGGCAGGTACGGCGCCAGGTGCGCGCGCACACCGACCGGGCCGACGCCGGGGCCGCCGCCGCCGTGCGGGATGCAGAAGGTCTTGTGCAGGTTCAGGTGCGAGACGTCGCCGCCGAAGTGGCCCGGCTTGGCGAGGCCCACCAGGGCGTTGAGGTTGGCGCCGTCGACGTAGACCTGGCCGCCGGCCTCGTGCACCTGGGCGCAGATGTCGGCGACGTGCTCCTCGAAGACACCGTGCGTGGACGGGTACGTGATCATCAGCACCGACAGCTCGTCGCGGTACTGCTCGATCTTGGCGCGCAGGTCCTCGACGTCGATCTCTCCGTCGTCCGCGGTCTTCACGACGACGACCTTCATGCCGGCCATCACGGCGCTGGCGGCGTTGGTGCCGTGCGCGGAGGACGGGATGAGGCAGACGGTGCGCTGGTCGTCGCCGTTGGCACGGTGGTAGCCGCGGACGGCCAGCAGACCGGCCAGCTCGCCCTGCGAACCGGCGTTGGGCTGGAGCGACACCTTGTCGTAGCCCGTGACCTCGGCGAGCTGGTCCTCCAGCTCGTGGATGAGCGTCAGATAGCCCCGCGCCTGGTCGGCGGGCGCGAAGGGGTGCAGCTGGCCGAACTCGGGCCAGGTGACCGGCTCCATCTCGGTGGTCGCGTTGAGCTTCATGGTGCAGGAGCCCAGCGGGATCATGCCGCGGTCGAGCGCGTAGTCGCGGTCGGAGAGCTTGCGCAGGTAGCGCAGCATCGCGGTCTCGGAGCGGTGCTCGTGGAACACGGGGTGCGTGAGGTACGCGTCGGTGCGCAGCAGCGCGGCCGGCAGGGTGTCCTCGGTGCTCGCGTCCAGCGCCTCGATGTCGCCCTCGACACCGAACGCGGCCCACACCACGGCCAGCTGCTCGCGCGTGGTGGTCTCGTCGCACGAGATCGACACCTGGTCGGCGTCGACGAGGTGGAGGTTGACGCCGTTCTCGCAGGCAGCGGCGACGATGCCGGCGGCACGGCCCGGGACCCGCACGGTGAGCGTGTCGAAGTAGGCGCCGTGCACGAGCTCGGCACCGCCCGCGGCGAGTCCGGCGGCCAGGACCGTGGCGTAGCGGTGGGTACGCCGTGCGATGGTCCGCAGGCCCTCGGGGCCGTGGTAGACCGCGTACATGCCGGCCATGACGGCGAGGAGCACCTGGGCGGTGCAGATGTTGCTGGTCGCCTTCTCGCGGCGGATGTGCTGCTCGCGCGTCTGCAGGGCGAGGCGGTACGCCTTGTTCCCGTCGGCGTCCACGGAGACACCGACGAGACGGCCGGGGAGGCTGCGCGCGAACTTCTCGCGGACCGCCATGTAACCGGCGTGCGGGCCGCCGAAGCCCATCGGCACGCCGAAGCGCTGGGTCGTACCGACCGCGATGTCCGCGCCGAGCTCACCGGGCGAGGTCAGCAGGGTCAGGGCGAGCAGATCGGCCGCGACGGTGACGACGGCGCCCAGCTCGTGCGCCTGCTCGACGAGCGGCTTGATGTCGCGTACGGCCCCGGAGGCGCCCGGGTACTGGATCAGCACGCCGTTGATCTCGCGCCCGGCGAGGTCGGCCGGGATGCCGTCGGAGAGGTCGGCGACGACGATCTCGACGCCGGTCGGCTCTGCGCGTGTCTCTATGACGGCGACGGTCTGCGGCAGCGCGTCCGCGTCGACCAGGAAGAGGCCCTTCTTGTTCTTGCCCATGCGGCGGGACAGCGCCATGGCCTCGGCGGCGGCGGTGCCCTCGTCGAGGAGGGAGGCGCCGGAGGTGGGCAGCCCGGTCAGCTCGGCGACGACGGTCTGGAAGTTCAGCAGCGCCTCGAGGCGGCCCTGCGAGATCTCCGGCTGGTACGGCGTGTACGCGGTGTACCAGGCCGGGTTCTCCATGACGTTGCGCAGGATCACCGGGGGCGTGAACGTGCCGTAGTAACCGAGGCCGATCATCGAACCGAGCACCTGGTTGCGGTCCGCGAGGGAGCGGAGCTCGGCCAGGACCTCGGCCTCGGTGCGGGCGGCCGGCAGCTTCAGGGCCTCGACGTTCTTGATGACGTCCGGCACCGCGGCGGCCGTCAGCTCGTCGAGCGAGCCGTATCCGACCTGGGCGAGCATCTTGGCCCGCGCCTCGAGGTCGGGACCGATGTGACGCTGCTCGAAGGGAATTCCCTGTTCGAGCTCGGAGAGCGGAATGCGATGGGCGGTCATGGCGGAGGCCTCCTGGTCTGACGCGACCTTCGAGGGGCACCCCGGCACGGGCACCCCGACGGCCTCCCCCTCTGTCATCTCAACCTGAGAGTTTCACCGGATGGTCCTGCGGACGACCCGGCTTTCACCGTCGGTGAGAGCGGAGGCCATCGACACCCGCCCTGCTTTCCAGAGTGACCTCGTCCGTGCGGTACGTGGGCCTGAGAGATTCCGGGGAGGATTTGCTCCTTCGGCGCCTCCGACCAAATCCGGAGGACTCTCCCGCACGGGATCAGCAGCCGCTTGCCAGCCTACCAGCGAGGACAAGACGGAAGCCTTCGAGTGGCCGCCTTCACAAAAGTGCCCTTTTGTAGTACTTACGGATGAGTTTGCGACCACTGGAGGGACCGTGCAGACCGACATCGATCCGCGCAACCTGATCGGCCGCAAGGCGTTCGACAGCAACGGCACCAAGATCGGCACGATCGACGAGGTCTACCTCGACGACGCGACCGGTGTCCCGGAGTGGGCGGCCATACGCACCGGGTTGTTCAGCAGGGACGCCTTCGTGCCCCTGGAGCCCAGCGAGATCGTCGAGGGAGCCCTGCGCATCCCCTTCGACCGGGCCCTGATCAAGGACGCCCCCGACTTCGGCGTCGGGCGCCACCTCTCCCCCGAACAGGAACTCCAGCTCTACCACCACTACGGCCTCGACGTGGCGTCCCCTCCGCCGCCCGACCGGGACTTCGGCCGCCTGGCAGGCTCGGAAGACGCCTGACCCCCGAACCGAACCGTCCCGCTCCTGCCTCTCGGGCCCCGGCCCCACGTCCCCGTCCCCGGGACGGACGGTCCGAAGACCGATGTCCGGCCCGTCGGCCCGACAGCCGGGGTCCGCGCGTTCCGGCCTCCGGCACCGACGCCCGAGGCCGGTCGCCCGGCCTCCGGCTCCAGCGGTCAGGGGGCCGTCGGCCCGGCTCCGGACACGGACGCCCCGGGATCCCGCGTCCCGGCCCCGGACACCGACGGCCCGGGGCCTGCCGTCCCGGCTTCCGGTGCCGACGGCCCCGAACCGGGCGGCAGCCCCTCGGCGTCATCGGGTCCTCGCTCCACCAGGGGCAGCGGGTCGGCCGGTTCCAGCCGCGGGTCGTCCGTCCGGAAGGTGCGTACCCGGCCGGGCCCGGACCAGGGCGTCTCGAACCGCACCGTGACCCGCCCCAGCCCGCTCCCCTGCACCCAGCCGTGCCCGTACTCGGCATGACGCACGTCGTGCCCGGAGGGCCACCGCCGCTCCGCGGGCACCGCCTCCTCGGCCACGGCCGCCGGTTCGGCCGGCTCCTCCGCGGCAGGCTCCTCTGCCGCCGGCTCCCCCACGGCCGCGGCCTGTGCCTGCGCGAACAGGTCCTCCTGCGTGTAGTCGGCGAGCCCCGAGACGCCGACCCCCAGCAGACGGACACCGCCGGTCGTGTCCACGCCCTCCAGCAGCCGGGCGGCCGCCTCCCGGACGACGCCGGGGTCGTCCGTGGGCCCCCGCAGCGTCTCGGACCGGGTCAGCGTCGAGAAGTCGTACCGGCGCACCTTGAGCACGATGGTCCGGCCCGACAGCCCGGCCCGGCGCAGCCGCTCCACACACCGTTCCGCGAGCCGCTGCACCTCCAGCCCCACCCGGACCCGGTCGTGGATGTCCACGTCGTACGTGTCCTCGACGGACACCGACTTGGCCTCCCGCTCGGCCACCACGGGCCGCTCGTCGTGGGCCAGCGCCATCGCGAACAGCGCGTGCCCGTGGGCCTTCCCCAGCAGCCGTACGAGCTCGTCCTCGCCCGCCTCGGCGAGTTCCTCGACGGTGGTGATGCCCGCCCGCCGCAGATGGTCGCCGGTGGCCGGCCCCACGCCCGGCAGCGTCCGCACCGTCATCGGTCCCAGCAGCGCCCGCTCGGTGCCCGGCTCGATCAGGACGAGGCCGTCGGGCTTGGCCTGCTCCGAGGCGATCTTCGCCAGCATCTTGGAGGCGGCCAGCCCCACCGACCCCGTGAGTCCCGTGACGGCCCGGATGTCCGCGCGCAGCTTGGCACCGGTCAGCCGCGCCGACGTCTCGTCCCACGCCGCCCCGCCCGCCGCCAGGTCCACGAACGCCTCGTCCAGGCTCAGCGGCTCCACCAACGGCGACAGGGCCCGCAGCAGCCCCATCACCTGCTCGCTGATCTCTCGGTACAGTCCGAAGCGCGGCACGAGATAGGCGGCGTTCGGTGCGCGCCTGCGGGCCTGGGCCATGGGCATGGCCGAGTGCACCCCGAAGACGCGTGCCTCGTACGAGGCGGTGGCGACGACCCCACGGGGCCCGAGCCCGCCCACGACGACGGCCTTCCCGCGCAGACTCGGCTTGGACGCCTGCTCCGCCGAGGCGTAGAAGGCGTCCATGTCGAGATGCAGGATCGTGGGCGCGGTTCTCACGTGTCCGATGCTGCCCTACGCCACTGACAACGCCCCCGGCAGGCCCGGGGCGCCATGCCGTCGGACGCGGCGCGTCACACCGCGCGGTTGCGCCTGCGCGCCAGTTCGTCGGCGGGATGGTGCGCGAGGAGCGTCTCCCCGGTGTCCACGCGCTCTCCGTGCAGCTGGGACAGGGCGCCCTCGACGTCCCGCCACACCACGCCCACGGCGATGCCGAAGACGCCCTGACCGCCCTGCAGCAGCGCGTGGACCTCGTCCGGGGACGTGCACTCGTAGACCGTCGCGCCGTCGCTCATGAGCGTCATGCGCTCCAGGTCCTGGAAGCCGCGCTCCCTCAGGTGCTGGACCGTGGTGCGGATGTTCTGCAGCGACACCCCGGTGTCGAGGAACCGCTTGACGATCTTCAGGACCACCACGTCCCGGAAGCTGTACAGGCGCTGTGTCCCCGACCCGTAGGCGGGACGCACGCTGGGCTCGACCAGACCGGTCCGGGCCCAGTAGTCCAGCTGCCGGTAGGTGATGCCCGCGGCGGCGCACGCCGTGGGCCCCCGGTAGCCGACCTCCTCGGGAGCGGTCCCTTCCTCGTCGGGCACTGCCGCCGGCCTCAGTGGAACATGATCGGCCGCGCTGCCATGCTGGGGGCGCCCCCTGCTCGAGCCGAGCCGAGAGCTTGGGGGAGGGTACGGGCCGCTCTCCCCCGGACCGCGTCCGGGAGCACCCCCAGCCGTACCGTCGCCGCTGCTTCTCACGCCGACCTCCGTCCTTGACCTGCCTTCTCGACGGTAGGCAGTCACCAGGGGCTCGTCAACGATCGCCACACTCGGCACGCCGAGTGATAATCACCCTAAGAGTGGTTTCCCGTGCCCTACCGCGGGGAAAGGCTAGCCGAATGCTCTCGGCGCGGGCCGCGGCACACCACACTCGCCGCGGGCAAATGCCCCGGAGGGATCCTCCACCAGGCCGTCTCACTGGCTGTTGGTGCCGAAGTCCTCGGGCGAGATCTGGTCGAGGAACTCGCGGAACTTCTCCACCTCGTCCTCCTGCTCGTCCGGGATGGCGATACCCGCGTCGTCGAGCACCCCGTCGCTGCCGTAGATCGGCGTACCGGTGCGCAGCGCGAGCGCTATGGCGTCGGACGGCCTGGCACTCACCTCGACCCCGCTGGCGAAGACGAGCTCGGCGTAGAAGACGCCTTCACGCAGGTCGGTGATGCGTACTTCGGTGAGTTCCTGGCCGACGGCTTCCAGCACGTCCTTGAACAGGTCGTGGGTCAGCGGCCGCGCGGGGGCCATGCCCTGCTGGGCGAAGGCGATCGCCGTCGCCTCCCCCGGTCCGATCCAGATGGGGAGGTAACGGTCGCCTCCCACTTCACGCAGAAGCACGATCGGTTGGTTGGAGGGCATTTCGACCCGGACACCTACGACATCGAGCTCGTTCACACAGCAACCCTAGGCCGTGCCCGGGACGTTTGGGTAGTCGGGCACAGAACGGGTGGACGATCCGCGCCCGCGCCGATGGCGCGGATCAGCGCAACCGCACACCCAGCGCGGTCTGCACCAGCGCCGCGTGCAGCTTCACCGTGAGACCCGCGAGCTCCTTCGTACGGGCCTCCGCGTGCGCCCGGGTCTGCGGGTTGCGGTGGCGCCGCAAGGGGGCGACCACCTGGTCCACCAGTCCCGCGTCGCGCTCCGCCGCGGCCTTCATCGCCCGCAGGTGACGCGGCTCGATCCCGAAGCGCCCCAGCTCGACGACGAGCGCGGCGACGGTCACCGCCTCCGCGTCGTAGACCCCGTCGGGCAAGGGGCCGATCAGTCCGTACGACTCCCACTCCTGGAGCTGCTGCTCACCGATCTCCGCGGCGGCCAGCAGCTCCTCACGGCCCACCCGGGCCACCGTGGGCCCCTCGGGCTCGCCGTAGAGCTCCCCGAGGGGTTCTCCCTCACCCGCGTCGCGCTGGCGGCCCACGGAGGGCAGGCGCACCTGCTCACCGCGCGCCAGGGCGTCCAGGTGCTCACGGATCACCTTCAGCGGGAGGTAGTGGTCGCGCTGCATCCTCAGGACGTGACCGAGGCGCTCGACGTCGTCCGCGCTGAACTTGCGGTACCCCGAAGGAGTCCGCTGCGGCTCGACCAGCCCCTCGGACTCCAGGAACCTGATCTTGGAGATGGTGACTTCGGGGAACTCGTCACGCAGCAGGCTCAGCACCGCGCCGATGCTCATCAGCCCACTGTCCGCGGCGGCGGTGCCGCTGCCGGCACCGCCGCTCGGTGTTTGAAGCATGGACATTCCCTCGGTGTCCCCCCGGACGGAATTGGGGGAGGGTCAGATGCCCCGCTGGCTCGCGTAGAACACCAGCCGGTACTTGCCGATCTGCACCTCGTCACCGTTGGACAGAGGGACCTGGTCGATCCGCTCCCGGTTGACGTACGTGCCGTTCAGGCTGCCGACGTCGGCGACCGTGAACGAACCGTCCGCGACGCGACGGAACTCCACGTGCCGACGCGACACGGTCACGTCGTCGAGGAAGATGTCGCTCTGCGGATGACGCCCGGCCGTGGTCAGCTCACCGTCCAGCAGGAAGCGGCTGCCCGAGTTGGGGCCACGGCGCACCACCAGGAGCGCCGAACCGACCGGCAGCGCGTCGACGGCCGCCTGTGCCTCCGGGGAGAGCATCGGCGACGGCGTCTGGCCCGTCACCTCGGCGTCGTAGGCCTCGATGCCGGAGATGGAGATCGTGGACGTCGTCTCCGACGGACGCTCCGGTCCGCCCCGCAGCGGCGCACCGCAGTTGGAACAGAACCGGCTGTTCTCCGCGTTGCGGTTCCCGCACCTCGTACACACCTGGGCCGACATGGACGGATCCTCCTGCCGCGGCTGCCCACCAGGGGCATGGGACGCATACGGATCGGAGGCGAACCCTCCACCCGCGCTCGAGGCTGACGGTTCTCCGAAACCTATGCGGCCGGGCTGGCCAGGGTCAACAGACGACGCGCCCTGACCACCAGGACCGGCGACCTGGTCCCGGAACAGCGGACGGTCACCTCCCTGGGCCTCCGCGTCTCCCTGACGCGGTGCGCGGTGACGGGCAGTCGCGTTGTCGCCACTGTCCTCTCGCGTGCTCTTGCCGAACAACTTCGCAAACAACTTCACGGGCGATTCCCCTTGACCGAAACAGACCCGCCCGTGGGGCAGGACGAACCCTGATTGAACACACCGGTCGACCCGGACACCCTCACAACGTCCGTATCCACCAGACAGTTTCCACCACGCACCACCCATTCGGTGCGCCGACCCCCCGCAACCTCCTGCCCTCGCCCGACAGCCCTCATCCGACCGCCGTTCACCGGGAGGACGACCGAGCGTAGTCAGGCCGCTCCGCCGGTCGCAAGGCATCGACGACGATCTTCGTCGACCGGTCCACCGTGACGGTGGCCTGCTCCTTCTCCAGTGTCTGCACCACGCCTCCCGGAATGTTCAGCGCCGGCTCCAGGTCCTGCGGCTTGCCGATGACCTTGAAACGATAAGGCTGGGTGATCTTGTTCCCGTCGACCTTCACTCCGCTTCCGGAATCGGCCAGATAGGTACCGGCGACCACACGCACGCCGTTCACCTGGATCGCCTCCGCACCGGCGGCGCGCAGCTCCTGGACGGCGTCGAGCAGCATGTCCGCTTTGACCGTTCCCTTCGCGTCGTCGATCGTCAGGGTGATGCCAGGCCCCTGAGCGGCCACGGTGCCCGCCAGGATGCCGAGTTGCTTCTCCTTCTCGACCGTCTGCTTGCGGGCCTCCTCGGCCTGGTCCGAGCTGTTCTCCAGCTCGGTGCGCTGGTCCTCGAGGCCCTGCTTCTCGTCTTCAAGACGCTGAGTTCGGCTGTCGAGTTCATCGAGGATGCGCACGAGATCCTCCTGACGCGCGCCACGCAGCGCGCTGTCGCCGTCGCTGTTGGACGCCACCTGGACGGCCAGGCCGAAACCGAGGCCGAACAGCAGCACGGCGACGATGAGTTGGGCACGCGACACCCGCGGCGGCCACAGCCCGGCGACCAGCCTCTGGCGGCCGGACAGCGACGGCGCGTCACCCTCCTCGGCCGGCTGCGGCTCGGGCTCCTCCACGGCCGCGGGGACCTCTTCCGGCAGCTCCTTGCGCAGCGGGTTCTCGGGGGTCCCGTCCTCGTTCTCGTTGCTCATCGGCCTCACGCCCGGAACACGTGCCGACGGATGGCCGCGGCGTTGGAGAAGATCCGGATGCCGAGGACGACCACGACACCCGTGGACAGCTGGGCCCCCACGCCCAACTTGTCACCCAGGAAAACGATCAGTGCGGCGACGACCACGTTCGACAGGAACGACACCACGAAGACCTTGTCGTCGAAGATGCCGTCGAGCATCGCGCGCAGACCGCCGAACACGGCGTCGAGCGCCGCCACTACGGCGATCGGAAGGTAAGGCTCGACGACCGCCGGGACCTCGGGCCGGACCAACAGTCCAGCCACGACTCCCACGACGAGGCCCAGTACGGCGATCACGGTGTGCCCTTCTCTGTTCTCGGCTCTGCTGTACGTACGATCACACTCGGTGCGGCGGACAACCGGACGTCCCCCTCGGCGGAGATGCTGGTCCTGATGCCGTAGTTCTCCTGCAGGGCATGCAGATACAGTCCGTCGTCGCTGTTCTGGAACCTGGTGCTGAGCCGCTGGCCGTCCCCCACCGCGAGCACCGTGTACGGCGGCACCAGCGGCTTGTTGTCGACCAGTATCGCGTCACCCGCGGCCCTGATGGCCGACAGGGCGGTCAGCCGCTGCCCATTGACGGAGATGGCCTCGGCTCCGGACTCCCACAGCCCGTTGACCACGCGCTGCATGTCACGGTCCCGCACCCGTCCGGTGTCGGAGAAACCCGAGGTCTCCCGCGGATTGCCGGCATCACCGCCCGCACTGGCCTCCTTGGCGTCGTCGACGACGAGCTTCACGCCCGGTCCGTGCACATCGGTGGCGCCGGACAGGATGCCCACGAGGTCGGCCTGGTCCCCGCCGTCCTTCTTCAGCGCCGCACGCTGGCGGGCGCTCACATCGGCGCGCAGGGTGTCGACGCCGCTCTCCAGCTTGTCCGCGGCCGCCGTCTCCCGCTCGATGCGGTCGATGAGCTCCTGGCGCTCCTTGGCCACGACGGGGGCCGCCAACCGGGCGTTCGCCGCCCCCACCGTGACCACGAGCGCGGCGAGCACCAGCCCCGCGGCGAGGCCCATCTTGGCCCGCAGCGTCTTCGGCATGCCGCCGGCACCCTCCGCCTCCCTGCGGGCCGCCGCTTCGGCGTACCCCTCGTCGAGGCTGTGGTCCATGACGTTGGTGAGCAGCGACATGGAGGCGTCCGGGCGCGAGGGGCGTGGAGCGCTGCTCCGAACGGGGGGCTGCTGCGGCATGCCGCACATCGTCGCACGTCGCGGGTACTACCTCCGAATGGCCCCACCGACGTGCCGGACAGGCCCCCTTGGGGGCACTTGTCCGACACGTACGAGTGAAGATCGTTTCAGCGGCCCGCGCTGTCCACGACGGCCGACCACTCGTCGAGCAGAGCCTCCGCGGAAGCGTCGTCAGGGCCCTCCGCCCACAGATGCGTGACAGCCTCGGCCGGATCGGGCAGCACCATCACCCAGCGTCCGTCCGCCTCCACGACCCGGACGCCGTCCGTCGTGTCCACGAAGCGGTCTCCCGCCTCCTCCACGACCCTGCGCATCACCAGCCCCTTCACGGCCCACGGGGTCGCGAGATCCCGCTTGAGGACGTGCGCCCGGGGAATCCGCGCGTCGATCTGGCTGAGCGTGAGCTGTGTCCGCGCCACGAGACCGATGAGCCGTACGAACGCGGCCGCACCGTCGAAGACCCCGCTGAACTCGGGAATGATGAAGCCGCCGCGCGCGTCACCGCCGAAGATCGTCGACTCCTCGCGGCCGACCCGGGTCAGATCGTCCGGCGACGTGGTCGTCCACTCCACCTGCGTGCCGTGGTACGCCGCCACCTGCTCGGCGATCCGCGTGGTCGTGACCGGAAGCGCCACCCTCCCGCTGCGCCGCTCCGCGGCCACCAGGTCGAGCATCACGAGCAGGGCCCTGTCGTCCTCGACGATCCGCCCCTTCTCGTCGACGAGCGAGAGCCGCTCGCCCACCGGGTCGAAGCGCACCCCGAACGCGGCCCGCGCCGACGCGACGATCTCGCCCAGCCGCACCAGACCGGCCCGGCGCGTCTCCGCCGTCTCGGTCGGCCTGGACTCGTCGAGACCGGGGTTGATGGTGAGGGAGTCCACACCGAGCTTGCCCAGCAGGCTGGGCAGCACCAGTCCGGCGCTGCCGTTGGAGGCGTCGACGACCACCTTCAGCCCAGAATCCGCGATCCCGGTGGTGTCGACATTGCGCAGCAGCGATCCCGTGTACGAGTCGTAGACGCTCGCCGGGAAGTGCAGGTCCCCGATCTCGCCGGGGAAGGCACGCCGGTACTCCTGTCGCGCGAATACCCGGTCCAGCTTCCGCTGGCCACCCTGCGACAGGTCGGCACCCTGACCGTCGAAGAACATGATGTCGACGGAGTCGGGCACCCCGGGTGTCGTCCGGATCATGATTCCGCCCGCACTGCCCCGGGCCGTCTGCTGCCGGGCCACGGGCAGCGGCACGTTCTCCAGGTCGCGTACGTCGATGGCGCTGGCCTGCAACGCCGAGATCACCGCCCGCTTCAGCGCACGAGCGCCTCGGGAGTGGTCGCGGGCCGTGGTGACGGTGGAACCCTTCTTGAGGGTCGTCGCGTAGGCACCGGCCAGGCGCACGGCCAGCTCCGGGGTGATCTCGACGTTCAGGATCCCGGAGACGCCACGAGCACCGAAGAGGTGTGCCTGGCCGCGCGACTCCCAGATCACCGAGGTGTTGACGAAGGCACCGGCCTCGATGGTCTTGAACGGATAGACGCGGACGTTGCCCTGAATGATCGATTCTTCACCGACGAGGCACTCGTCGCCGATCACGGCTCCGTCCTCGATCCGGGCGGCCCGCATGATGTCCGTGTTCTTTCCGACCACACAGCCGCGCAGATTGCTGTGCTGCCCGAGGTACACGTTGTCGTGCACGACGGCGCGGTGCAGGAAGGCGCCGCTCTTGACGACGACGTTGGAACCGACGACGGTGTGTTCGCGGATCTCGGCGTTCGCCTCGACCTTGGCGTAGTCACCGATGTAGAGCGGCCCGCGCAGCACGGCGTCGGGGTGCACCTCCGCGCCCTCGGCCACCCATACGCCCGGGGAGATCTCGAAGCCGTCGAGTTCGACGTCGACCTTGCCCTCCAGGACGTCGGCCTGGGCCTTCACATAGCTCTCGTGAGTACCGACGTCCTCCCAGTAGCCCTCGGCGATATAGCCGTAGACGGGCTTGCCCTCCTTCATGAGCTGAGGGAAGACGTCGCCGGACCAGTCGACGGAGACATCGGCCTCGACGTAGTCGAAGACCTCGGGCTCCATGACGTAGATGCCCGTGTTCACGGTGTCCGAGAAGACCTGGCCCCAGGTCGGCTTCTCCAGGAAGCGTTCGACCTTGCCTTCCTCGTCCACGATGGTGATGCCGAATTCCAGCGGATTGGGAACACGCGTCAGGCAGACGGTGACGAGGGCGCCCTTTTCCTTGTGGAAGTTGATGAGTTCGGTGAGATCGAAGTCGGTAAGGGCGTCACCGGAGATGACGAGGAAGGCATCGTCCTTCAACGCCTCCTCGGCGTTCTTGACGCTGCCGGCGGTACCAAGTGGCTTCTCCTCATTGGCATAGGTGAGCTCCATGCCGAGCTCCTCACCGTCACCGAAATAGTTCTTGACCAATGAGGCCAGGAACTGGACAGTGACGACGGTTTCATTGAGCCCATGCCTTTTGAGCAGCCTGAGCACGTGCTCCATGATCGGGCGGTTCGCCACGGGCAGGAGCGGCTTGGGCATGCTCGAGGTCATCGGGCGAAGGCGTGTGCCTTCGCCTCCGGCCATCACGACGGCCTTCATGTCGGAAGCGTCCTCCTTGAAGAGACGACGGTACAGCCGACTTCACCCGTCCTGATTGTCCCGCAGTTTTCGAGCGGGGGCCATCGGGGCACTACACAGCCCAATCGGACCGGGCTCAATCGGTCATGGCGTCCGCCCTGATCAACCGGCGGACCTGCACCACGTAGAGGACTCCTGCCCACCAATAGAGGGTTGTACCCCATCCGGCGAACGCCCATCCGAAAATGGCGCCGAGTGTCGCGATCCAACCGCTCGCATCACTGAGCAACAACAACGGGAAGGCGTACATCAGGTTGAAGGTGGCCGCCTTCCCGAGGAAGTTCACCTGCGGGGGCGGATAGCCGTGGCGCCGGAGGATCCACACCATCACCAGCAGAACCAGCTCGCGTGCGAGAAGCGCGGCCGTGAGCCAGATCGGAAGAATCTCGCGCCAGGTGAGTCCGACGAGCGTCGACAGGATGTAGAGCCGGTCGGCCGCGGGATCCAGCAGCCGGCCGAGGCTGCTGATCTGGTTCCAGCGCCGGGCGAGCTTGCCGTCCAGGTAGTCGGTGACACCGCTCAGCATGAGGACGAGCAGCGCCCAACCGTCGCTGTTGGGACCACCGAACTCCGGCCTGAGGATCAACCACAGGAAGAGGGGTACGCCGGCGAGGCGCGCCATGCTGAGGATGTTCGGGATGGTGAGGACCCGGTCCGTCTGAACGCGGGTCTCCTGGACCTCCACCCGGGGGCCTCCTGTGGGAAACGAGCCAACGATGCCCCCTGACCTTACCCGCAGCCCGGGCGCCACAGCGCAGAGGGGGAGGCAGGAGCGGGGACGTCATCGGAAGATTCTGCCGGAAAACAAAAAAGCTCCGGCTCTCGGGTGAATTCCCGAGAGCCGGAGCTCTAAATTTTGTTCGGCGGCGTCCTACTCTCCCACAGGGTCCCCCCTGCAGTACCATCGGCGCTGTGAGGCTTAGCTTCCGGGTTCGGAATGTAACCGGGCGTTTCCCTCACGCTATGACCACCGAAACTCTATGAAACTGTCAACCGGAGCCGAGGCCATACGGCTACGACGGTTGTTCGTGGTTTCAGAACCAACACAGTGGACGCGAGCAACTGAGGACAAGCCCTCGGCCTATTAGTACCAGTCACCTCCACCCGTTACCGGGCTTCCAGATCTGGCCTATCAACCCAGTCGTCTACTGGGAGCCTTAACCCCTCGAGGGGGTGGGAATACTCATCTTGAAGCAGGCTTCCCGCTTAGATGCTTTCAGCGGTTATCCCTCCCGAACGTAGCCAACCAGCCATGCCCTTGGCAGGACAACTGGCACACCAGAGGTTCGTCCGTCCCGGTCCTCTCGTACTAGGGACAGCCCTTCTCAATATTCCTACGCGCACAGCGGATAGGGACCGAACTGTCTCACGACGTTCTAAACCCAGCTCGCGTACCGCTTTAATGGGCGAACAGCCCAACCCTTGGGACCGACTCCAGCCCCAGGATGCGACGAGCCGACATCGAGGTGCCAAACCATCCCGTCGATATGGACTCTTGGGGAAGATCAGCCTGTTATCCCCGGGGTACCTTTTATCCGTTGAGCGACGGCGCTTCCACAAGCCACCGCCGGATCACTAGTCCCGACTTTCGTCCCTGCTCGACCCGTCGGTCTCACAGTCAAGCTCCCTTGTGCACTTACACTCAACACCTGATTGCCAACCAGGCTGAGGGAACCTTTGGGCGCCTCCGTTACTCTTTAGGAGGCAACCGCCCCAGTTAAACTACCCATCAGACACTGTCCCTGATCCGGATCACGGACCCAGGTTAGACATCCAGCACGACCAGACTGGTATTTCAACGACGACTCCCACCACACTGGCGTGCGGCTTTCACAGTCTCCCAGCTATCCTACACAAGCCGAACCGAACACCAATATCAAACTGTAGTAAAGGTCCCGGGGTCTTTCCGTCCTGCTGCGCGAAACGAGCATCTTTACTCGTAGTGCAATTTCACCGGGCCTATGGTTGAGACAGTCGAGAAGTCGTTACGCCATTCGTGCAGGTCGGAACTTACCCGACAAGGAATTTCGCTACCTTAGGATGGTTATAGTTACCACCGCCGTTTACTGGCGCTTAAGTTCTCAGCTTCGCCACCCCGAAGAGTGACTAACCGGTCCCCTTAACGTTCCAGCACCGGGCAGGCGTCAGTCCGTATACATCGCCTTACGGCTTCGCACGGACCTGTGTTTTTAGTAAACAGTCGCTTCTCGCTGGTCTCTGCGGCCACCCCCAGCTCAGAGTGCAAGACTCATCACCGGACGTGGCCCCCCTTCTCCCGAAGTTACGGGGGCATTTTGCCGAGTTCCTTAACCATAGTTCACCCGAACGCCTCGGTATTCTCTACCTGACCACCTGAGTCGGTTTAGGGTACGGGCCGCCATGAAACTCGCTAGAGGCTTTTCTCGACAGCATAGGATCATCCACTTCACCACAATCGGCTCGGCATCGGGTCTC
>NZ_CP174283.1:1787500-2280000 GCF_045343905.1 Streptomyces sp. AHU1
CAGGACCCCGAGCTGACGGCCGATGTGAACCGGCGGATCGCCGTCGGCAGCACGGCCGAGCGCGCGGTCTACGACGCGCTCGCCGCCTACCGGGCGCTGCTGGCCGGTGCCGGTGAGTACCTCGCCGGTCGTGTGGCCGATCTCGACGATGTGCGGAACCGTATCGTCGCCCGACTGCTCGGCGTGCCCATGCCAGGCGTTCCGGACAGCGACGAGCCCTACGTCCTCATCGCGCGTGATCTCGCGCCCGCCGACACTGCGCTGCTGGACCCGACCCTGGTCCTCGGCTTCGTCACCGAAGAGGGCGGGCCGACCAGCCACAGCGCGATCCTGGCGCGTGCGCTGGGTGTACCGGCCGTCGTGGCGCTCCCCGGCGCGAGTGAGCTCGCCGAGGGCACCGTGATCGCCGTCGACGGCAGCACGGGTGAGATCTTCGTGGAGCCGAGCGCGGAGAAGAAGGCGCAGATGGAGGCCGCGGCCGCCGAGCGCAAGGCCGCGCTCTCCGCGTCGACCGGCCCGGGTGCCACCTCCGACGGGCACAAGGTGCCGTTGCTGGCCAACGTCGGCGGCCCGGCGGACGTGCCGGCGGCCGTGGAGGCCGGTGCCGAGGGCGTCGGCCTGTTCCGTACCGAGTTCCTCTTCCTCGACGACAGCAAGACGGCGCCGTCCGAGGAGAAGCAGGTCGAGGCCTACCGTCAGGTGCTCGAAGCCTTCCCCGAGGGCCGTGTCGTGGTGCGGGTCCTGGACGCCGGCGCGGACAAGCCGCTGGACTTCCTGACCCCGGCCGACGAGCCGAACCCCGCGCTCGGCGTGCGGGGACTGCGTACGCTGCTCGACCACCCCGACGTACTGCGTACACAGCTCACCGCTCTCGCGAAGGCCTCGGACGGACTGCCGGTCTATCTCGAGGTGATGGCGCCGATGGTCGCGGACCGTACGGACGCGAAGGCGTTCGCGGACGCGTGCCGTGAGGCCGGGCTGCGGGCGAAGTTCGGCGCGATGGTGGAGATCCCGTCGGCCGCGCTGCGGGCGCGGTCGATCCTGCAGGAGGTCGAGTTCCTCTCCCTGGGGACCAACGACCTCGCGCAGTACACGTTCGCCGCCGACCGGCAGGTGGGTGCGGTGTCCCGTCTGCAGGACCCGTGGCAGCCGGCCCTGCTCGACCTGGTCGCGCTGTCCGCCGAGGCGGCGAAGGCCGAGGGCAAGAGCTGTGGTGTCTGCGGTGAGGCCGCGTCGGACCCGCTGCTGGCCTGTGTGCTGACCGGTCTGGGCGTCACCTCCCTGTCGATGGGCGCCGCGTCGATTCCCTATGTGCGGGCGACGCTGGCCAAGTACACGCTGGCCCAGTGCGAGCGGGCCGCCTCGGCCGCGCGTGCCGCGGACACGGCGGAAGAGGCGCGCATCGCGGCGCAGGCGGTGCTGTCCGGCGAGTGAGCCGGACGCTGTCGTCGGCCGACGACAGCGGTTGACGGTACGGAGGGGCGCTCCATCGGTGGACGGGGCGCCCCTTTTCGCGTCAGTGCGTGTGGCCCGTCCGCTTTCCCTCGTCTCCGAGGTCGGGCGGTACGCAATAGTCGACGCCCGATTCCGGGGAGACCAGATCCCCGGATTCGATGTCGGTGCAGTAGGCGTCGAACACCTCCCCGGCGGTGAGGGGCTCCAGGTCGCCGCCGCGCAGGCGCCATCCGTAGACACGGTCGGTGGTGCCGGGTGCGGTGGTGCGCATGACGAGTCCGCAGGCGCTTCGGGTGGCGATGCCGAGAGCCAGGACAGTGGTGAATTCGAGGGCTTCTGATTCGTCGAGGTGTGCGGTGCCTTCGGTGCGTCCTTCTGTCCGCAGCACGGCGACGAGCGTGTCGGGGACGGTCGAGACGCTGCACACCAGGTGGAGGTCTCCCGGGCTCGCGGTGTCGACGACACGGGTGAGCAGGTGGGTGGCGCGGACGAAGGAGGCGCGGCCGATGTCCTCGCCGCAGGTCGCACAGGTACCGATACGGGCCAGGAGAGTGGTGGCGTACTCCCAGGTGGCCCGGCGGACCGCTTCGTCGACGAGGTCGGGGACCAGTTGGTCGAGGGGTTGTCCGTCGTAGGGGATGGTGGGGCCGGTCGCCGCCAGTCGGGCGGTGAAGCGGGTTCGGCTGACCGGGGTGTCGGGTTCCAGGCCGCTTTCGGCGCAGAATTCGGCGTACTCCTCGGGGTCGAAGAGTGCCACCGTGGTGTGGCCGCCCTGGGCCGCGAGGGTCTTGAGCAGGGCCTCGACCTGCTGGAGATAGGTCGTGTGGTCGTCGAAGGCGAAGGTGCGGTAGCGCCGCATCGCCCGGAAGTCCTGTTCGTCGGTCAGCAGGCCGATGGTGCCGGCGATTTCGCGGCGCAGGACGCGTCGCATGCCGTGGTTCTGGGTGTGTGCCATGTTTCCCCCTGTGCACGGTCGATCAATGCTCACTCACAGTAACTGGCGGCACTGACAATGCGGGGCGGGTGAGTCGGTCGCGCACGAGGCGGTGTTGAAACATGCAGGTCAGGGCTATGGTGGCGCCGAAGAGGGTCCATCCGAGGGGGCCGGTGGCGATGGCCGCTGTGACGGTGAGTGGTCCGACGCTGCGCTGCGCGGCCTGTGCCAGTCCGTGGACGCCGAGGTAGGCACCCTGTGCGGTGTCCGGGGCGAGCGCGACGGAGAGTTCCCAGGAGACGGTGGCGTGGAGCATCTCGGCGACCGTGAAGGCGATGGCCGCCGCGGTGAGGGAGAGGGTCACGGCCGCGGTTCCTCCCGTCGTGGAGAGGGCCATGGCGGCACCGCCGAGGGCGAAGAAGGCGGAGAGCGGGACGAGCAGCGCACGCGCGGCGGCTGTCGTGGCGCCGAACCGGGCCAGGGGGACCTGGAGGGCCACGACCATCACGCTGTTCAGGACCTGCAGCAGGGGTGCGAGGCCGTGGGGCGCGCGGTCGGAGTGGGCGATGCACAGGGGCAGTCCGACCTTGAACACGGCGTCGTCGAGGAAGAGGACGGTCTCGGTGGCGACGTAGGCGAGGTAGGTGCGGTCGCGCCAGGGGCCGACGGGCCGTGCCGCGGGGGCGGGGGTCTTCGACGCGGTGACCGTGCGGGCGGCCGAGGGCGGTTCGCCGCAGCGGGCGGTGGCGAGAGCCACGATCACGAACGAGAGGGCGTCACCGGCGAGCAGCCACTGGTACGCGGCCGTGGTTCCGAGGGCCAGTGCCGCTGCCGCCACGAGGCCTCCCAGGGCCCAGCCGGCGTTGGCGACGGTGCGGTTGAGGGCTTGGTAGCGGACGCGGTCGGGTCCCGAGACGCGGGTGGCGTAGAGCTTGGTCAGGACGTTCGCAGCGCGGTCCCCGAAGCCGCCGACAGCGGAGAACACCATGAGGAGGGCGTAGTCGTCGGTGGTCAGCAGCGCGAAGGAGGCGAAGGCCCGCAGGAGTTGGAGCGCGATGAGGGCGCGGGTGAGCGGCAGGCGGTCGGCGACCATCCCGCCCAGGGGCGGGCCCGCGATGCCGACCGCTCCGGCCACGGCCGCGACGGTGCCGATCTGCGCGACCGAGAGACCGGTCACGTAGGTGAAGTACAGGACGGAGACGGATGCCCACAGGCCGCTGCCGACGCGGTCGGCCAGGGAGATCCAGAGCATTCTCCGTCCGTCGGGGCCTCCTGGTATGCGTGCCGGCCGTGCGGCTGCGCGACGCGTCGGACTCACTGCTCCCCCTTGCCTCGAATTATGTATTGATACATACTTAGAAACGTGGCAGCACAATATTCGATCACTGGTACGACAGCCAAGGGAATTGCCGCGTCCGTCGAACGGGGCGTGGCCGAGGGTGCGTTGGAGCCGGGTACGGCGCTGCCTCCGGTGCGCGCGCTCGCCGACCGGCTCGGAGTGAGTCCCGGGACGGTCGCCACGGCGTACAAGGAGTTGCGGCAGCGCGCGATCGTGGTGACCCGCGGGCGGGGCGGGACCGTGGTGGCCGCCGCACCCGCGGTGGCGTCACGGCGGCCACCACGCGTGCCGGACGGGCTGCGCGACCTGGCGGGCGGGCACCCGGACCCCGGGCTGCTCCCCCACCTGGTGCCGCCGTCGCGGCTCTCCCCCGGTGCCCGTTCCCACCGCAGTACGCCGCGTCTGGCACGGCTGGAAGGAGTCGTGCGCGACTGGCTGGAGCCCGATGGGGTGCCGGCGGAACACGTGACGTTCGCTCATGGTGCGCTGGACCTGATCGGACGGCTACTGTCGGTGGAGCTGCGTCCGGGGGACGCGGTCGCGATGGAGGACCCCGGCTATCACCATCTGCTGGATCTGGTCACGGCACTGGGACTGCACACGGTTCCGGTCGCGGTGGACGACCAGGGCATCCGCCCCGAGGCCTTGCGGGCAGCGCTGCGGGCGGGGGTGCGCGCGGTGGTGTGCAGTCCGCGGGCGCAGAACCCCTGCGGGGGCAGTTTCTCGGGAGCCCGGCGGGACGCGCTCGTGGAGGTGCTCCAGGAGGCACCCGATGTGCTGGTCGTGGAGAACGATCACGCGTCGTCGGTCGCCGACGCGCCGCTGCGCACCCTGACCGCGGGCGGTCTGAACCGCTGGGTCCATGTGCGCACGGTGAGCAAGTTCCTGGGGACCGACCTGCGGTGGGCGGCCGCGGCGTGCGATCCGACGACACTGGCCCGTCACGACGGCCGCCTGCTGCTGACCTCGGGCTGGGTCAGCCATCTGCTGCAGGAGACGGTGCACGGGCTGATGACGGACGACGGCACGCGCGCGTTGGTGGCCCGCGCCCGGGAGACGTACGCGCTGCGCCGGAACGCGCTGCTCCGTGAGCTGGCCGACCGCGGCACGAAGGCGCACGGTGCGAGCGGGATGAACGTCTGGGTACCCGTGCGGGACGAGTCGGCGGTCGTGAACGGGCTGCGTTCCCACGGATGGTGGGTCGCGGCGGGCGCGCGTTTCAGGACCTCGGCCGCGCCCGGTGTACGGATCTCGGTCGCGGAACTCCCGCCCGCCGACGCCGCCCGCCTGGCCTCCGACTTCACCGCCGTGCTCGGCGAGTCGGAGACCACCTACGGAGGCTGATCAGCCGCGCTCGCGGGCCAGCTTCTCGTAGAAGCGCAGGAGTTCGACGTCGTCCACGGAACCGACGTTGACGGCCTTCTCCATGGACGCGCCCTGGAGGAGACGTTTGACCGGTACCTCGATGCGCTTGCCGGTCAGGGTGTGGGGCACTCCGGGCACTTCGATGACCTCGTCGGGGACGTGGCGCGGGGAGAGCTGCTCTCGGATGGTCCCCTTGATGCGGTTCAGAAGGTCCTCGTCCAGGACGGCTCCGGGAGCGAGGTGGACGAACAGCGGCATCCAGTAGCCGCCGTCGGGCTGCTCGACACCGATGACGAGCGACTCCTTGATCTCGGGGAGGCGCTCGACGGCTTCGTAGATGTCGGCCGAGCCCATCCGCACGCCCCCTCGGTTGAGCGTGGAGTCGGAACGGCCGTGGATCACGACGGAGCCCCGTGAGGTGATGGTGATCCAGTCGCCGTGGCGCCACACTCCGGGATACGTGTCGAAGTAGCTGTCGTGGTAGCGGCTGCCGTCGGGGTCGTTCCAGAAACGGATGGGCATGGACGGCATGGGGTTGGTGACGACCAGTTCGCCGACCTCGTCGGTGAGGGGCTTTCCGCTGGGGTCCCAGGACTGGAGGTCGGTGCCGAGGCCGGCGGCCTGGAGTTCGCCGATGTACACCGGGAGCGTCGGCACCGCTCCGGCGAAGCAGGAGCACACGTCGGTGCCGCCGCTGACGGAGGCGATCCACAGGTCCTCGCGGACCTCGTCGTGCAGCCAGCGGAATCCGTCGGGCGGCAGGGGCGAGCCGGTCGTGGCGACGCATCGCACCCGGCCGAGGTCGAAGTCGCGCGAGGGGTGGACACCCGCCTTGCGGCAGGCCATCACGTACGCGGCGGACGTGCCGAAGAGGGTCGCCCCGGTGCGTTCGGCGATGCGCCACTGGGCACCCGTGTCCGGATACCCGGGGCTGCCGTCGTACAGCACGATCGTGGTGCCCGTGAGCAGGCCGGAGACGAGGAAGTTCCACATCATCCAGCCGGTGGACGTGTACCAGAAGAAGCGGTCCCCGGGACCCAGGTCGCAGTGCAGGCCGAGCTGCTTGAGGTGCTCGACGAGGATGCCGCCCTGGGACTGGACGATGGCCTTGGGGAGGCCGGTCGTGCCGGAGGAATAGAGCACCCACAGCGGGTGGTCGAAGGGAACCTGCTCGAAGACGGGCTCCACGTCGGCGGCGGTCAGCGCCGACCAGTCCAGGGCACCCTCGGGAGCCTCGGTGCCCAGCAGCGGGATGTGCACGACGGCGCTCAGGGTGGGCAGCTCACGGCGCAGCTCGGCGACCGTGTCACGGCGGTCGTGCTCCTTGCCGCCGTAGCGGTAGCCGTCGACGGCGAACAGGACCACGGGTTCGACCTGCTGGAAGCGGTCGAGGACGCTGCGGGCGCCGAAGTCGGGGGCGCAGGAGGTCCAGACTCCGCCCACGGCGGCCGTGGCCAGCAGGGCGACCACGGCCTGCGGGACGTTCGGGAGGTAGCCGCTGACACGGTCTCCGGGACGTACCCCGAGGGCGCGCAGCTCGGCGGCCAGGGAGCCGACCTGGCGGCGCAGCTCGGACCACGTCACGGGGACGGACTCGTGGGTCTCGTCGACATGCAGGAGGGCCGGTTCGTCCGCACGGGTCTCCGCGGCGCGCAGGGCGTGCTCCGCGTAGTTGAGGGTCCCCCCGGGGAACCACTCCGCGCCGGGCATGGCGCGATCGCCGAGCACGCGCGCGTAAGGGGTCGAGAACCGTACGTCGAACCATTCGGTGACGGCTTTCCAGAACGTGTCCAGCTCGTCGACCGACCAGCGGTGCAGGGCCGCGTAGCCCCCGTCGGACGGGGCTCCGTGCCGTTCGGCCGCCCAGGCCTGGAACTTCGTGACCTGCGCCTTGCCGATGCCCTCGGCGGTGGGCTGCCAGAGCGGTGAGGGGTTCGTGGTGGACATGGGGCGTCTCCCGGGCTGTGCGCGTCGTGGGCGTCGGTCGCGCACGAGCGGGGGTGTGCGCGTCACGCGGCTGACACGGACGATGCCATGTGATCGACTTCTTTACCAGGGCACGCCCCACATAGTCGGCTACATGAAGATGTGGCGTCGCAACAGGTGAACGGCAGTTGAACGACGCACTCGACGAGCGTCGGTAGTGGCAGGGTGAGCGGCATGGACGGTCGTGACCTGGTGCGTTCGGTGAAAGCGGTCGGCTCGGGGGGTACCGCTCAGAGGTTCCTCACCGTGCGGGCCGCGTGGCGTAGGAGGCGTGCGGATGCCACCGGGCTGCCGCGGCGGGGCTCGGAGCGGGCGCGGGTACCCGGGCCGGTGCTCGGTGTGGAGCCGGGCCCCGGTGGCGGGGTCGTCCGCTTCACGCGCTCGGAACTGCGGATCACGGTCACGGTGGGCGGGGCGGTCTTCTGGGGCTGGGACGCGGCCGCGCCGGAGCCGTCGTACGCCCTTGCCGACCGCTCCCCCGAGCCGGACCCGCGGGCCGTTCTGGAGCCGGACAAGGACGGCGGCTGGCGGGTCGTGGCCGAACGGGTCACGGTCGTGGTCTCACGGCACGGCGCGGTCCAGGTCCTCACCCCCGGCGGAGTGGTCCTGCGCCGGGATCTGCCGCCCCGGTGGTGGGAACCCGTCGACGGTGGCGAGGGCCGCTGGATGCAGCGTTCCGAAGTGGCGGCCGACGCCCGGTTCTTCGGTCTGGGCGGCCGGGCGGCGGGGCTCCGGCTGCGTGAGGGGACGTACCGGCTGTGGAACACGGATCCGGGACAGGCCTTCGGGCAGGGCGACGATCCGCTGTACCTCACGATGCCCGTGCAGATGGTCGTCGCCGACGCGGGCACGCACCTCGTGTTCCACGACACGTCGTGGGACGGCACCGTGACCCTGCGGGAGGGCGAGGAGGGCGCCGGCTCCGGACACGACCGGGCGGGCTCGTGCGAGCTGCGCATGGACGGCGGCCCGCTGCGCTGCTGGGTGGTGGTGGGGACTCCCGCGCGCGTGCTGCACTCGTGGGCGTCGCTGACCGGTGCCGCGGCGCTGCCGCCCGCGTGGGCGCTGGGGTACCAGCACGCGCGGTGGGGTTTCGGCAGTGAGCAGGAGGTGCGCAGGATCGTCGCGGGCTACCAGGAGCGGGACCTGCCGCTGGACGCCGTGCACCTGGACGTCGACCACCTCGACGCCCACCAGGCGTTCACCGTCGATCGCGACCGCTTCCCGAAGCTTCCGCTGCTCGCCGACGAACTGCGGCGCGACGGGATACGTCTGGTGTCCGTCGTGGACCCGGCGGTCAAGGCGGAGCCGGGCAACGCCGTGTACGACGGTGGTCTCGCCGAGGACGCCTTCGTGCGGGACGCCTCGGGACAGCTCGTGCGCGGCGTCGCACGGCCCGGGGAGGCCGTTTTCCCGGACTTCACGGACGCGCGGGCGCGCGCGTGGTGGGGCAGGCTCTACGAGGAGCGGCTCGCGCAGGGGTTCGCGGGGTTCTGGCACGCCACGAACGAGCCGACGTCGTTCACGGCCTTCGGGGAGTCGACGCTGCCGCGTTCGGCCCGGCATTCCCTGGAGGGCCGCGGCGGTGACCACCGCGAGGCCCACAACGTGTACGCGCTGGGCATGGCCCGTGCCGCCCACGAGGGACTGCGTGAACTCGCTCCCCAGGAGCGGCCGTTCCTGTTCTCACGCTCCGGATGGGTGGGACTGCAGCGCTACGCGGGGACGTGGTCCGGGGACGTGGCCACGGGCTGGCCCGGGTTGCGGGCGTCGTTGTCCCTGGTGATGGGGCTCGGACTGTGCGGAGTGCCCTACTCGGGGCCCGATGTGGGCGGCTTCGACGGCAGCCCGTCGCCCGAGCTCTATCTGCGGTGGTTCCAGCTGGGGGCGTACCTCCCGCTGTTCCGCACGCACGCGAGTGCCCGGGCCGGGCGCAGGGAGCCCTGGGAGTTCGGTGACGAGGTGCTGGAGCACGCGCGCGTGGTGCTCGCCGAACGGCGGCGGCTGCTCCCGTACTTCATGACGCTGGCGCACACCGCGCGCCGCACGGGTGCCCCGTACGTCCGGCCGCTGTGGTGGGGCAGCCCCGAGGACCGGGCACTGCGCGACTGCGAGGACGCCTTCCTGCTCGGCGACGGCCTTCTGGTGGCACCGGTGCTGGACCACGGTGCGCTGCGGCGGTCGGTGCGACTGCCGCGGGGGCGTTGGTACGACACGCTCACCGAGGAGGCGTACGAGGGGCCGGCTCAGGTGGCCGTCGACGCTCCCCTGTCGCGGATCCCGGTGTTCGCGCGGGCCGGTGCCGTCCTGCCCGTGCGCGGCGCCGACGGTGGTCCGGAGCTGGAGGCGTGGGCACCCGCGCGCGGAGGCGGTGGGGGCGGGGGCGGGCTCGTCGTGCCGGACAGCGGGGACGGACGGGAGGAACCGGAGGCCGAACGCTACGTGTCCCGCTGGGAGGGGGACGAGGTGGTGGTGCGACGGACCGACGGCGCGGGGGGCCTGAGCGGGCCGTCGTACCCGGTGCGGGTGCGGGGACTGGGGAAGGCCGGACCCTGACCCTCAGATGTACCGTCCCTCGAACCAGGCGCGGGCCGCCGAGGTGTGCAGCGGGAAGGCGAGTTCGGCCGGGCGGCGCAGCAGGTGCCAGCCTTCCGTCTCGTCCGTGGCGGCGGACCGCGGCAGTTCGGCGGCGGGACGTTCCGGGAGGAGCCCGAAGAGCAGCAGATGACCCGCGGGAGAACTCATCGCGTCGGCGAGCCGCACGTCCCTGCTCGCCGCGTCGATCCCCGTCTCCTCCTTGAGCTCGCGCACGACGGCCTGCCGCCAGTCCTCCCGGTGGTCGATGAATCCCCCGGGCAGCGCCACGCCCCCGCGCGCGGGGGCGATGGTCCGGGTGATGACGACCAGGGAGGCGCCCTTGTCGTCGTACACGGGTTGCAGGGCCACCGCGACCGGCAGCGGATTGCGGTAGGCGACCGTGCCGCAGGCGGCGCAGGTGCGGGGCCAGCCGGAGACGCCCTCTCCGTAGGGAGCGCCGCAGCTCGAACAGTGGGAGCCGGGCGCGAAGTCGGCGGGTGGGTGCGGGGTTTCGGACACGCCGCGGACTGTAGCCCATCACGGAACGGACGTCTTCGGATCGGGACGGATGACGGACCGGGGCGGAGCGGTCCAGGACGGAGCGGTCCGGACGGGGTGTCCGGAATCGTTCCCGTGGTCCCGGACGCCCGGCAGGCGCTCCCCCTCCCGGGAGCACCCGTGGGTCCGTCCGGACGCCCTGCCCAATTCGCGGCGCCCGTGGCACACTTCTGACGTTCCGTCAGATCGAGCGCCCTGGAGGGACCGTGCCGCGCACACGCACACCTGTCGTCGCCGGGTGGTTCACCGGGGAGGGGGACGGCTTCCGCCTGCTCGGCACACGGTGCTCGGCCTGCTCCTCGGTGTTCTTCCCCCGCGAGGACGCCTTCTGCCGCAATCCGGGGTGCGCCGGCGGCGAGCTGACGGAGGTGCCGCTGTCCTCCCGGGGGCGCGTCTGGTCCTACACCGACAGCCGGTACCGGCCTCCGTCACCCTATGTGACCGACCCGGAACTCTCGTGGGATCCCTGCGCGTTGATCGCTGTGGAACTGGAATCCGAGCGCCTCGTGGTGCTCGGCCAGGCGGTCCCCGGGATCACCGTCGCGGATCTGGCGGTGGGCATGGAGGTGGAGGTCGTCCCCGGTGTGCTGCACGAGGACGAGGAGACGACCTGGACGACGTGGCACTGGCGGCCGACGGGGATGACGGCGTGAAGGACACGAGGCGGACGGAGGTGACGGCGTGACCGGTGATGTGGCGGTGCTCGGTGTGGGGATGCACCCGTGGGGCAAGTGGGGTCGCCGTTTCGTCGAGTACGGTGTCGCCGCGGCGCGCGCGGCGCTGACCGACGCGGGTATCGGCTGGCGGGACGTCGACTCGACCGTGGGCGCCGCCACCGTGCGCGGAGGCTATCCGGGGTACGTGGCGGGGGCGACGTTCGCGAAGGCACTGGGATGGCAGGGAGCACGGGTGGCGAGCGCCTACGCGGCCTGTGCCTCCGGGGCGCAGGCACTGGACACGGCGCGTGCGCAGATACTCTCGGGCCTCGCCGAGGTGGTCCTCGTGGTGGGCGCGGACGCGGCGCCCAAGGGGTTCTTCCGCCCCGCCGGCGGGGACCGGCCGGACGATCCGGACTGGCTGCGCTTCCGTGTCCTGGGGGCGACGAATCCGGCGTACTTCGGTCTGTACGCGCGGCGCCGGATGGCCCTGTACGGCGACACCCCGGAGGACTTCGCCCAGGTGAAGGTGAAGAACGCGGCTGTGGGCGCGCTCAATCCCAACGCCCGCTACCGCAAGAGGGTCACGGCCGAGGAGGTCGCCGCGTCGGCCGTCGTCGCCGATCCGCTGCGGCTGCTCGACATCTGCGCGACGTCGGACGGCGGTGCCGCCGTGGTGCTGGCCGGCATGGAGTTCGCCCGGCGGCACGGGGTCGCCGAGCCCGTACGGATCCGCGCCGTGTCGACCGTGTCGCCGCGCTATCCGAACACCGTGCTGGATCTGCCGGACATCGCCACGGACTCCGCGGCCGGCGCGGAGCCGGCCGCGGAGACCTTCCGGGCGTCCATCGCCCGAGCGGCGTACGAGGAGGCGGGCATCGGGCCCGAGGACCTCTCGTTGGCCGAGGTCTACGACCTGTCGACCGCCTTGGAACTGCAGTGGTACGAGGACCTGGGGCTCTGCGGGGAGGGCGAGGCCGCCAAACTCCTGCGGGAGGGCGCCACGGCACTCGGCGGGCGCATACCGGTGAACGTCAGCGGCGGGCTCGCCTCCTTCGGGGAGGCCGTTCCCGCGCAGGCCATCGCCCAGGTGTGCGAGCTGACCTGGCAGTTGCGCGCCGGTGCGGGGGACCGGCAGGTCACCAGGGCGCGGGTGGGGATCACCGCGAACCAGGGATTGTTCGGCCACGGCTCCTCGGTCGTGGCGGTGCGGTAGCGCCGCGGCGGCGGTCCCGGCCGATCCGTGCGTGTGCGCGCCCGGGCCCCTCCCGGACTCGCCGTGACGACCCGGGAATCCTGCGTGAACACCTCGTGAATCGCCCACCGGCGCACGCCGGCAGCGACACCATGCTGTTGTGCCCTCCTGGACGGATATGATCCGTTTCGCCTTCCAGCCGGTCGTCAATCTGACGACCGGAGGGGTCGCGGCGCTGGAGACACTCGCCCGTCCGGAGTCCGGCGACATCCTGGCGCGGGCGCGTCGCGATCCCGAACTGGACGGCCGGCTGGCCGCGTTGGCGATCAGGGCCGCCGCCCGCAAGGAGACGCTGCTGCCCCTGCACGTGAACGTGTTCGCCGGAACGCTGGCCGACCTCGGCCGGCTCTCGGCGCTGCGCGACGAGGTGCGGGAAGCCGGACGGCTGCCCTGCGAGGTCACCGTCGACGTCGTCCCGCCGTACACGCACGTGCCCCAGCGCGCCCTGCTGGAGGCGGTGGCCGCGGTGCGCGGCGAGGGTTTCCGCATCTGCGCGGACGGGATCGGCGACGGCGACGTACCGCTGCGCCTGCTCACGGATCTCGCCCCGGAGCTGATGAAGCTCGACGTGTCCCTGTTGTCGCGGCCCGCGGCGGTGCGCGCGATGCGGACACTGTGCGAACAGCTCGGCGCGCTGCTGTCCGTCGAAGGCGTCGAAACGGAACTGCAGTGCGCCGCCGCGCTGTCGGCGGGGGCACAGCTCGCGCAGGGCGACCTGTTCGCACCGCCCGCCCGGCGGCCCTCGGCGGACGTATACGTTCCGCCGCTGTCGCCCGACGTCCGTGGCGCGCCCCGGTCCGGGCCGTCCGTGGGGCAGTTCGTCCGCCCGGCCGCGCTGCTGCCGGCCACCGCGTCGGCCGGACAGGTCAGGGCCCTGCTCACCGGGTCGCCCGACGTGTCCGGTGTGCTGCTCGTGGATCCGTCCGGGACACCGGTCCGCTCGGTGCACCGGTCGCGCTTCCTGCTGTCGATGTCCGGGCGCTACGGGCATGCGCTGTACGCCGACCGGCCGGCCGCCAGACTGGGTGACGTGCCGCGTACGGTCGGCGTCGACGCCACGGCCTGGGAAGTGCTCGATGTCGTCGCGGACGGGGACCGGGACCGTACGTCCGACGATGTCGCGGTCGTCGACCGCCACGGGCGGTGCGTGGGCGTCGTACGCCTGGCGGACCTCGTACGGGCGCTGTCGGAGAGCCGGGTCGAGGAGGCCGCCGGGCTCAACCCGCTGACCCGGCTGCCCGGCTCGGACACCGTCACCGGGGAGGTGGACCGGCGGATCGCGGACGGCCGGATGTTCGCGCTGAGCTGGCTGGACATCGACCACTTCAAACAGGTCAACGACGGAGCGGGGTTCGCGGCCGGCGACGAGCTGATCCGGTCGGTGGGACGGATGCTGCAGCACGCGGCGTCCGGAGCGACCCTGGTCGGGCACATCGGCGGCGACGACTTCCTGGTCCTCGCCGACCCGGACACCCTCGACCCGCTGGCCGCCTCGGTGCTCGACGCTCCCTGGGCAGCGGGCGGCCGTGCCGTCACCCTGTCGCTGGCCACGGTGCTGTGCGCGCCCGGCAGCGTGGTCGACCACCGGCAGGCGGCCACCTCCCTGGCTCCCCTCAAACAGGCGGCCAAGGCTCTGGACGGGGCGAGTTGGGTGCTGGGACGCGCGGGGCTTCCCGGTCATGAGGTCCGCCGCGGCACCGGGACCGGGATGGGACACGGCCCGGTGGAGCCGTACGGGCAGACACTGACCGGCTGACCCGGCTGACCCGTACGGCGCCGACGCCCCTTCGCGGCGCGTCTTCTTCGCACCCTCCAACCGGTGCGGTCCACGACCTTGACGCCCCCTGGGCGCCGGTGAACACTTCCGGGTGTCAGTCGGCATCGCCGCAATCGGACGCTGTCAGGCGCCGTACCGCTCGGGTTTCCGACCTGCGCCCAGGGCCGTTGCCCACAGGCGATTCCGCTGCGACGGCACGCTCGTCACGGACGCCGGGCGGGGCGCGGAACCTCCCTGCCTCCGGCTGAAGCAGCCATGGGAACGCACTCTGCACGGTGGCCCGGAGCGGATCGTTCCGGGCGAGAGCCTAGGAGCCGCCATGAGCAACGGAGACATCTTTGTCGGCGAGTTGATCGGCACGGCGATCCTGATCCTCTTCGGCGCGGGTGTGTGCGCCGCCGTCACCCTGAACAGATCGAAGGCCCAGGGAGCGGGCTGGATCGTCATCACCTTCGGGTGGGGCTTCGGTGTCCTGGCCGGTGCCTACACCTCGGCTCCCCTGTCGGGAGGGCAGATCAACCCGGCGGTCACCATCGGATTCGCGATCGAGGGTTCCACGAAGTGGTCGGACGTACCCTTCTACGTCCTCGGGCAGCTCACCGGGGCCGTCATCGGGGCGGTCCTGTGCTGGCTGCTCTACCTCGGCCAGTTCAACCTCAACGCCGAGGACGACGGGGCCATCGAGACGCTGGGGATCTTCTCCACGCGTCCCGAGATCGACAACCCGGTACAGAACCTGATCACCGAGATCATCGCCACCGCCGCCCTCATGCTGCCCATCCTCGGAATGGTCGGCGGCGGCAAGCACGTCGCCGGCATCGGTGACGCGGGTCTGCCGGTCCTGCTCATCTCCTTCCTCGTCGTCGGCATCGGTCTCTCGCTGGGCGGACCCACCGGGTACGCCATCAACCCGGCCCGCGACCTGGGACCACGTCTCGCCCACGCGCTGCTGCCGATTCCCAACAAGGGCACTTCGGAGTGGGGATACTCCTGGATTCCGGTGGTCGGCCCGATCGCGGGTGCCGCCGTCGGCGCCGGCATCTACAACCTGGCCTTCTGACCGGACACCGTCACCGCCGCAGTCCGGCCTCCTGACGAGAACACAGCCTCCTGACGAAGAACACGTAAGGGGACGACATGACGGACAACGCCGAGAAATACGTCGCCGCGATCGACCAGGGCACCACTTCCAGCCGTTGCATCATCTTCGACCGGGGCGGCGCGATCGTCGCCGTCGACCAGCGCGAACACCGCCAGATCTTCCCCAAACCGGGCTGGGTGGAGCACGACGCCACCGAGATCTGGTCCAAGGTGCAGGCCGTGGTCGCGGGAGCGGTCGCCAAGGCCGGGCTGCGCACCGACCAGCTCAGCGCGCTCGGCATCACCAACCAGCGCGAAACGACGGTCCTGTGGGACCGCGCCACCGGCAAGCCCGTCCACAACGCGATCGTCTGGCAGGACACCCGCACGTCGGCACTCTGCAACGAACTGGGCGGCCCGGACGGCCAGGACCGTTTCCGCGAACGGACCGGACTCCCGCTCGCGAGCTACTTCTCCGGGCCCAAGGCGGCCTGGCTGCTCGACAACGTCCCGGGCCTGCGCACACGCGCCGAACGCGGCGAGATCGCCTTCGGCACCATCGACTCGTGGCTCATATGGAACCTGACCGGCGGCACCGACGGCGGGCGGCACGTCACCGACGTGACCAACGCCGGGCGCACCATGCTGATGAACCTCGACACCCTCCAGTGGGACCCGTCCATCCTCTCCGCGATGGACATACCTGAGGCGGTGCTCCCCGAGATCAGGTCCTCCGCCGAGGTGTACGGCACCGCCGTGGGCCAACTCGGCGGTGTGCCGGTCGCGTCGGCGCTCGGCGACCAGCAGGCGGCGGTCTTCGGCCAGGCCTGCTACGACGTCGGCACGGCCAAGAACACCTACGGCACCGGCAGCTTCCTGCTGCTGAACACCGGCGACAGGCCCGTTCCGTCGAAGAACGGGCTGCTGACCACCATGGGCTACAAGATCGGTACCGAGGCGCCGGTCTACTGCCTCGAAGGGTCGATCGCGATCACGGGCGCGCTGGTGCAGTGGTTCCGGGACCAGCTGGGCATCATCCGTTCCGCAGACGAGATCGAAACGCTGGCCGCGAGCGTCGAGGACAACGGCGGCGCGTACGTCGTGCCCGCCTTCTCGGGCCTGTTCGCCCCCTACTGGCGCTCGGACGCCCGCGGCGTCATCACCGGTCTCACGCGGTACGTCACGAAGGCGCACCTCGCCCGTGCGGTCCTGGAGGCCACGAGCTGGCAGACGCGTGAGGTCGTGGACGCCATGTACCAGGACTCGGGGGTTCGGATCACCACCCTGAAGGTGGACGGCGGCATGACCGGGAACAATCTGCTGATGCAGCACCAGGCGGACGTCCTCGGCGTGCCGGTGATCCGTCCGAAGGTCTCCGAGACGACCTGTCTGGGCGCCGCGTACGCGGCGGGGCTGGCGACCGGCGTGTGGAACGACCTCGACGAGCTGAAGTCGCACTGGCAGAAGGACGTCGAATGGACGCCGTCCATGGCGGCGTCGGTGCGCGACAGCGAGTACCACAACTGGCGCAAGGCGGTGGAGAAGAGCTTCGGCTGGCACGACGACACCGTCGGATGACCCCCGCGCCCGCGTCGTCGGAGCGGCGGCGCGGGCGCGGAGCCGGCGCGGGACGGGGGTTCACACGCGCGTACGGTTCGGGTGAACCACGCGCGCGTGCATGACCGCGGCCCGTACCCCGGTCGGCGGGGGTACGGGCCGCACCTGCGCGCCGTGACGGCGGCGGCGACCGGGCGTCAGGTCGTTACGGCCTCACGGACGGCGGCGGCATGCTCCATCGCGTGCTGGACGACGCGGATGAGCACCTCCTTGACGGACTCTCGGTCCCGCGCGTCGCAGAGGACGACAGGCACACCCGGGTCGAGGTCGAGGGCCTGGCGGACGGACTCCGCGGGATAACGGGCGGCGTCCTCGAAGCAGTTGACTCCGACCACGAAGGGTATGGAGCGCCGTTCGAAGTAGTCGACCGCGGCGAAGCAGTCCTCCAGGCGGCGGGTGTCGGCCAGCACGACGGCACCCAGGGCACCGGTGGCGAGCTCGTCCCAGAGGAACCAGAAACGGTCCTGTCCGGGGGTCCCGAACAGATACAGCACCAGGTCCTCGCGCAGCGTGATCCGGCCGAAGTCCATGGCGACGGTCGTGGTGTGCTTGCCCTCCACACCGCTGGTGTCGTCGATGGGCCGGCCCGCCTCGGTGAGGAGTTCCTCGGTGCGCAGCGGCCTGATCTCGCTGACCGCGCCGACGAGGGTCGTCTTGCCCACGCCGAAGCCGCCCGCTACCAGGATCTTGAGCGTGACGGGCTCGACCGGAGGCTTCCCGCGCTCAGAACGCCCGAAGATCATCGATCTCTTCTCCTGCTGTGTGGGGTCGTGCGGCGGTGGGCCGTAGCCCCCGCCGCCGGGGGTTTCGACGACGAGTACGTCGCCGGGTCCGACGTCCGCCGCGTCGCTTCCGCCGAGTTCCGTGACGGTGCCGTCGGCGCGCTCGACCCGGTTGGCGCCGAGAGCACCGGGCTCGCCGCCCGCCATGCCGTACGGCGGCACCCTTCGGTGCTGTGAGAGCGTCGAGACGGTCATCGGCTCCAGGAACCGGATACGTCGTACGGCGCCGTCGCCGCCCCGCCAGTTTCCGGGGCCGCCGCTGCCGTGTCGAATCGCGAACTCGTCGAGCCTGACGGGCAGTCGCCACTCCAGGACCTCGGGGTCGGTGAGCCGCGAGTTGGTCATGTGGGTCTGCACGACGGGGACGCCGGGGAAACCGTCGCCCGCGCCCGATCCGGAGGCCACGGTCTCGTAGTACTGGTGGTGCTCGTTGCCGAAGGTGACGTTGTTCATGGTGCCGGAGCCCTCGGCCTGCACTCCCAGGGCCGCGTAGAGGGCTCCGGTGATCGCCTGGGACGTCTCCACGTTGCCCGCGACGACGGCGGCCGGGGGCTCGGGGGCGAGCATCGACCCCGGCGGCACGACGATGCGCAGGGGGCGCAGACAGCCGTCGTTGAGCGGGATGTCGTCGTCCACCAGGGTGCGGAAGACGTACAGGACCGCGGCGTTGACCACGGCGAGGGGCGCGTTGAAGTTGGTGGCGAGCTGTGCGGACGTGCCCGTGAAGTCGACGGTGGCGGAGCGTGCTTCGCGGTCCACGGAGACACGGACCCGGATGACCGCCCCGGAGTCCGTCTCGTAGGCGAACTCGCCGTCTTCGAGCGTGTCGACGACGCGGCGCACCGCTTCCTCCGCGTTGTCCTGGACGTGCTTCATGTACGCCTGGACGACATCGAGCCCGAAGTCCTCGATCATGCGGCCGACTTCGTCGACGCCTTTCCGGTTGGCGGCGATCTGGGCGCGCAGGTCGGCAAGGTTCGTCTTCGGGTTGCGCGAGGGGTGGGGAGGAGCGGTGAGCAGGGTCAGTGTCTCCGCCTCCCGGAAGCGTCCGTTCTCGGCGAGCAGCCAGTTGTCGAAGAGGACGCCCTCCTCGTCGATGGTGCGGCTGTTCGCCGGCATGGAACCCGGGGCGATGCCGCCGATCTCGGCGTGGTGGCCGCGCGAGGCCACATAGAACAGGATCCGCTCACCCTCCGTGTCGAAAACCGGGGTGATCACAGTGACGTCGGGGAGGTGGGTGCCACCGTGATAGGGGTCGTTGACGGCGTAGGTGTCGCCGGGCCGCATGGTGTCGCGGCGCCGCCGGACGACCTCCTGCACGCTCGTCCCCATCGAGCCCAGGTGGACCGGGATGTGCGGGGCGTTGGCCACCAGGCTCCCGTCGGAATCGAACAGGGCGCAGGAGAAGTCCAGGCGCTCCTTGATGTTGACGGACTGGGCGGTCGATTCCAGACGGGCGCCCATCTGCTCGGCGATGGACATGAAGAGGCTGTTGAAGACCTCCAGCAGAACGGGATCCGCTTGCGTGCCGAGATCGGAACTCTCCGTGATCGCCGCGCGTTCCATGAGCAGATGCCCGTCGTCGGTCGTCACGGCCCGCCAGCCGTCGTCGACGACGGTGGTCGCGCCCGCCTCGGCGATGATCGCGGGTCCGTCCACGCTCTCGCCGGGCGGGAGTTCCTCGCGACGGTGCAGGGGTACGTCGCGCCAGGCGCCGCCCGTGTGCAGTCGGACGGCCGGCGTGGTGGCCGGGCGCGAGGCGCGTGCGGCTTCACGGGGGACGAGGGCGGAGAGGTCGGGGGGTTCGGTGAGACCGGTGGCTTCCACGGAGAGGGCTTCGACGACGACCGGACGGTCGAGGGTGAAGGAGTAGGTGGCGCGATGACGTTCTTCGAAAGCGCGGGTCATGGTGTCGGGCTCGGTGAGCTCGACGGTCAGTGCCGTGTCCGTGCCGTCATAGCGGAGCTGGGCCCGGCGGGTGATCCGGATGCGGTGCTCGGGAACGTCCTCGTCGAGGAGTTCGGCGCGGGTGGCGCTCTCCAGATCGTCGGCCGTCTTGAGGATGCCGGGCATCGCGGAGGGTTCGAGGCGGGTTTCGACGGACTGTTCGCGCATGGCCGTCGTGTCGGCGAGTCCGATGCCGAGGGCGGACAGGACGCCCGCCATGGGCGGGACCAGGACGGTGCGGATGCCGAGCGAGTCGGCGACCATGCACGCGTGCTGGCCGCCGGCGCCACCGAACGTGGTGAGCGCGTAGCGGGTGACGTCGTGGCCCTTCTGCACGGAGATCCGCTTGACGGCGTTGGCGATGTTGGCCACGGCGATCTGCAGGTAACCCTCGGCGACCTGCTCCGGGGTGCGGTCGTCGCCGGTCCTCTCGTGGATCTCGTGCGCGAGGGCGGTGAACCGGTCGCGGACGAGAGCGTCGTCGAGGGGCTGGTCCCCGCCGGGGCCGAACACCTTCGGGAAGTGGGCGGGCTGGACGCGGCCGAGGGCGACATTGGCGTCGGTGACCGTCAGCGGACCGCCGTTGCGGTAGCAGGCGGGTCCGGGGGCGGCTCCGGCCGAGTCGGGGCCCACGCGGTAGCGGGAACCGTCGAAGTGGAGCACCGATCCGCCGCCCGCGGCGACCGTGTGGATGTCCAGCATGGGGGCGCGCAGCCGGACCCCGGCGATCCGGGTGGTGAAGGTCCGCTCGTAGTCTCCGGCGAAGTGGGAGACGTCCGTGGACGTACCGCCCATGTCGAAGCCGATGACACGGTCGTGGCCGGCGAGCTGCGACATCCGGGCCATGCCGACGATGCCGCCCGCGGGGCCCGACAGGATGGCGTCCTTGCCGCGGAACTGGCCGGCTTCGGCGAGGCCGCCGTTGGACTGCATGAACATCAGCCGTACGTCCCGGAGTTCGGCGGCGACCTGCTGGACGTAGCGGCGCAGCACGGGCGACAGGTAGGCGTCGACGACGGCCGTGTCGCCGCGCGGCACCAGCTTCATCAGCGGGCTGACCTCACTGGACAGAGAGACCTGCGGGAAGCCGACACGTGTCGCCAGCGCGCCCACGGCCTGTTCGTGGGCGGGGTGGAGATGACTGTGCATGCAGACCACGGCGACCGCGCGGATCCCGTCGTCGTACGCCTCCTGGAGGGAGACGGCGAGGGTGTCCAGATCGGGAGCGCGCAGGACGGTGCCGTCGGCGGCGATCCGTTCGTCGACCTCGACCACCCGCTCGTGGAGCAGCTCGGGGAGTTCGATCTCCCGGGCGAAGATGTCCGGGCGGTTCTGGTAGGCGATGCGCAGGGCGTCGCGGAAGCCCCGGGTGGTGACGAGGAGCGTGCGCTCGCCCTTGCGTTCCAGGAGGGCGTTGGTCGCGACGGTGGTGCCCATGCGGACGGCGTCGACCGGGGCGTCCGTGGAGTCCCCTTCACCGCCGAGGAGTTCACGGACGCCCGCGACGGCGGCGTCGGAGTAGCGGGCCGGATTGTCGGACAGCAGTTTGTGCGTGAGCAGCCGGCCGTCGGGACGCCGCGCGACGATGTCCGTGAAGGTACCGCCCCGGTCGACCCAGAACTGCCAGCCTGTCACGTCTGTTCCCCGTTTCCGCCCAGCTCAGAGCGCCCGGAGGCCGCTGATCACGTCGCGCAGAATACTCTCGTCCGGCAGCTCGGCAGGGGGTACGGGGCGTGTCACGTGGACCATTTCGTCATCCACCAGGTCCCCGATCAGGACCCGTACCACTCCGACGGGCAGGTCGAGTCCGGCCGCGAGTTCCGCGACCGACTGGGGGACGTCACGGCAGAGTTCGACGATGTCCACGTGTTCCGGGGACAGCGTGTGGTCCGCCTCGGGGTCCTCGGCGTGCTGTTCCGTGACCACCAGCGCGATCAGATCGAGGCGGTGCTGAGCCGCGCTGGTGGTGCGGCCGCGGGTCATGGCGTACGGGCGGACCACCGGTCCGGCCTCGTCGTCGAACCAGTGGCGTCTTCCCTGACCGTCTCCGCTCATGCCATCCCACTACCCGCCCGAAGGCAGATCGGTGCGCGGACTGGAGCCCAGATGCACGCCGACCCGCTTGACGAGGAGCGTCATTTCGTACGCGACCTGGCCCACGTCGGAGTCGGCGTCCGAGAGGACGGCGAGGCAGCTGCCGTCGCCGGCGGCCGTGACGAACAGGAACGCCTCGTCGAGTTCGACGACGGTCTGGCGGACACCGCCCGCCTCGAAATGCCGCCCGACACCTTTGGCGAGGCTGTGGAAACCGGAGGCGACGGCGGCCAGGTGCTCGCTGTCCTCCCGGGTGAGGTCCTTCGAGGCCCCGGTGGGAAGGCCGTCTCCGGAGAGCACGATCGCCTTCTGGATACTGGCGACACGGTCCACCAGTTCGTCGAGCAGCCAGTTCAGCTCGCCGGACGCGTTACCGGTCGCGGCGGGCCCTGCGGCCTTCGGTGCGGTCATCGACCGTCCCCCTTTGTCGTTCCTCTTGCTGAGCCGTCCTGGGCCTGGTCGCCCGCGGCGTTCTCTTCGCGGCCGCGCTGCCAGCCACGCTGGAGCGAGGCCATGCGGCTGCGTACTTCGTCGGCGTCCCGTTCGGCGGGATCCGGCCCCGCGCCGTCGCGGCCGTTGCCGCGCTCGGCGAGCCGTGCCGGTCCGTCCTTCAGCTGCGGAGCCAGATTCGCCTGCCGGACACGCCGGGGCAGCGGTGCGGTACCCGGTTCCGCCTGCCCCTCCGCGGTGTCGCGGCGGGAAGTCGTGTCGTCCGGTGCCGCGGCGGACGCGGTGGTGCGGGTGCGCCGGGGCAGAGCCGGGGCGTCCTGGGAGCCCGGGGCGTCCGGACGGCCGGTGCCCTCCCGGAGACCGGGCGCTCCGGGGAGTTCCCCTGCCTCGTGAAGAGCGGGCCTTCCGGGCGTTGCGAAGCTCCCGCGCGGACCGGAGGCACCGGAGCGTTCGCCGCGCCGGGCCGAGGCGGCGGACCGCTCGCCGCGCCGCTCGGGCAGGGGCTTCGCGCCTTCGAGTCCGGGCCCCCGGCGTTCCCGGTGATCCGCGTTCCCTCCCGGCTCCGGGTCCCGTGCCGATTCGAGGTCCTGGGCCGTGGTCTCGTCCGTCTGCTCGCGCCACGACCCGGACCGGGTGACGGAACGGCCGTGGGAGCTGACGAGCTTGGGCGCCCGGCGTCGCGGCAACGGGACGGGAGCTGTGTCCGGACGGTCGTCCTCCGCGGGGCGGGCGGTGTCCTCGCCGTCGCCGGTCCGCTGGTGCCGCCCCGCGGGAACCCCCGCGATGGAGCGCCGCGGGCGGAACAGTCCTCCGCGTTCGCTGTCGTCGTCGCCGAGGGCGCCGGGGAATCCGGTGAGCGTGTCCAGGTCGACGGGCTCGTCCAGTTCGACGGGGCCGTCCAGGACCGAGGCGGGCAGGCCCGGCAGCCGCGCCGACGACTCGGTGAGTGCCGCGCTGCGGCGTTCCCCGGTCTTGCGCTCCTTGGCGGACGGGGTGCGGTCGAGACGGAATCCGATGCCGTTGGTGTCCGGGACGTCGTCGCTGAGCAGGGCGTCCGGCATGAAGACGACCGCGGTGGTGCCTCCGTAGGGGGAAGGCTGCAGCGAGACGCGGACGTTCTGCCGCTGGGCGAGCCGGCTGACCACGAAGAGGCCGAGCCGGTCGGTGTCGGAGAGCTCGAACTCGGGGGTCTCGGCGAGCCGCAGGTTGGCGTCGAGCAGTGCCTCGGCGGTCATGCCGAGGCCGCGGTCGTGGATCTCCAGGGTGAAGCCGTTGGCGACACGCTCGCCGACGACGTGGACGGCCGTGTGCGGAGGCGAGAACACCGTTGCGTTCTCGAGGAGTTCGGCCACGAGATGGGTGACGTCGGTGACGGCGGGACCCGTGACGGCGACGCGCGGCAGCCGGCGCACCTCGACGCGTTCGTAGTCCTCGACCTCGGCGACGGCGGCGCGCACGATGTCCATGAGCTGGACCGGCTTGCGCCACTGCCGGGACGGTGCCGCGCCGGACAGGATGACCAGTCCCTCGGCATGGCGGCGCATTCGGGTGGTCAGGTGGTCGAGGCGGAACAGGTCGGCCAGTTCGTCGGTGTCCTCGGTCCTGCGTTCCATGGTGTCGAGGAGGGTGAGCTGTTTGTGGAGCAGCACCTGGCTGCGGCGCGCGAGATTGACGAAGACCTCGGAGACGCCCTCGCGCAGTTCGGACTGCTTGACGGCCGCCTCGACGGCGGCGCGCTGAAGGGTGTTGAGTGCCTGGCCGACCTCGCCTATCTCGTTCCTGTCGTACTCGAGGCGCGGCACCTCGGTCTCGACGTCGACCTGCTCACCCGCGGAGAGCCGCCGCATGACGCTGGGCAGCCGCACACCGGACGCCTCGTGGGCCTCTGTACGCAGCCGCCGCAGGTCGCGGATGAGGCTCCGGCCGATGCGTACGGACATGACGAGCGAGATCAGCAGAGCGATCAGGCCGACCACGCCCGCGCCGACGGCTTGGAGGATGACACCCATGGCCACCGGCCTGATCCGGTCCCGGTGGTGGTCGCCCGCCCGGTCCTCCAGTTGACCGAGTTCGGCGAGCACATGGCCTGCCGCGCCGTCCCAGCTCTTCGCGGTGACACCGCTCGGCGAGCCGGCCGTGGAAGCGGCGACGGCCTGCTCCGCCGCGCGCAGCGGCCCGGTGCCGGCGTTCTTCCAGTAGCGCTCGAAGCGCTCGCGGTCCGGCGAAGGCAGCGACGGCAGGCTGATCTCGTACAGCAGGGTGCGCTGGGCCACGAGGTCGGAGATGTCGCGGAGTTCGTCCCGGGTGATGTGCCCGGCGACCAGTGCGGAGCCGAGAAGGGCGTCCTCGCGGGAGAGCAGTTCCCGGGCGCGGGAGACATTGACGAGGGCGCGGGCCTCTTTGTCCAGCTCTACGTCGTCGACGACGTGGAGGTTGGCCAGCAGGACGTAGCAGGGATCGATCAGACGGTCGTAGAGGCCGAGTGCCTGGGCACGGTTGATGGTGCCGTCCTCGACACCGGTGCGCAGCGAGGAGATCCCGTCGACCGCGTCGAGGAGGGAGGTGAGGCGCTCCGCGGTGCCCTCGCCCAGTTCCTCGCGCACGCTCTTGTCCCTGGCGTTCCTGCGGACCTTCACCAGGACGCGGTCCGTGGCACCGCGGCTGCGCTCGAGTGCCGCGAGCCCGTCGGACGCGCGAGGATCGGCCAGGTAGACAAGTGTCTGGCGGCGTTCCCGCTGGAGGACCCTGACGGTGTCCTCGGTCGGACGGCCGATCTTCTTGACGATCTCGGAGACGCTGAGGAGCTGGCCGGCCTCACGCCCCGTCAGCATGGTCGCGAAAGCCCAGATCGCGGTCAACGACACCAGGGGCACGAGGAGCAGCGCCACAATCTTCCGGCGGATGGACTTCCCGCGAAAGCGCATGGCCTCCCCCAGCTCGACCCCCACCGGCCGGGGGCACACATGTGCGTCAACAAACGGCGTGAGCCTACTACTGACGCGGAGGTAACTCGAAGACCCGTCTGAGCACGATCCCGGCCCGACGGGGAACGAGAGATGGGGAGTTGTCCGTTCATTGGGGGAGATTGCTCCCCTGGATCCGGCACTTGGGGCCGGATCCCATCGGAGTGGGGAACTTCGTCAGTTGGCCGAAATTCTTCGCTCGACGGGAATCTTCGGGACAGGCCACTCGTCTGTATGTACGGGAATTGAGGGCGGAATCGGCCACAGGCGCCGCATGCCGCTCTCAGTCGGCGTAAAAGAACGCAAGCCGGGCAGCCACTGGGGGGCGGGGGTCTCGAGGACACCCGTGCGAGAGGGCTGCTGGGCGGTGGGGAGTGACAAGTTGATGGGCACGGCGGAGCGGAGCGGGTCACCCGCTGCTGAGGTCGCGACACGAAAGGCGGCACAACTGGCCACCCGGGAGCCGGACGACAGTGTTCCGGCAGCGGGACACGGCCGTCCGGACGCGCGGTTTACGGCGGACAGGCCCGGCAAGGCGGACCTCCAGGACACCACCCCGGACAGGGGAGGCCGAGTCGAGGAGAAGGGCGCTGCCACGAACGGACACGAGGACAACGAAGAGCGTGCGTACTACCGGCCGTTGTGGATCGAGGAGCCCGCGCGAAGGCGTCGGCTGCCCGATCCGGTGCGTACGTCCGCCGTGCGCGCGGTGCTGGTCATCTCGGTCACGCTGATACAGGCCGTGGTGGCCTTCCTGTGCACGATGGCGGAGTCCTGGCTGGCTTTCCCGATGGTCCTCAGCAGCGTGGCCAGCACGGTCGTCGCCACCTGGGCCGCCCTGGACGTCTGGGTGACACGACAGGTCTGGAACCAGCGGAACGGTGTGGTGTCGGTTCCCAGCAGCACGGCGCGGGCACTGCGGCGTGAGCGTCGCAAGGCCAGGCGTCAGGCTCGGATCACGGCGCGGGCCCAGGAGCGGATACGCAGGCGGGGCGGGGCCGGGCAGTTGTCGCACTCGTAAACGGAGCGACGGCCCTCTCCGCCGCGGTCCCTCGGTCGGCCGTCTTCGGTGATCCCCGCCCTTGCGGACCATGTCCGGTTCCTGTCGCCGGTCCGCGAACCGGATCCGCGCGTCAGGCAGTTCGGTCCGGAGCCGGGCGGGGACGGCGAAGTCGCCATGGTGCGGCAGGCGGGCGACTCCCGGACCGCGACGTGGGGTTGCCCGGTGGCGCAGGCCCCGTGTCCGGTACGGAGCCGGGCCGCACAGCACCCTCACGCAGCACGCTGTCGCTGCCGACAGGTGCCGATGCCGGCTATCACGACTTCGGCGGGCGGGGAGCGGCCGTCGGACAGTTTCGCTCCGGTGACCGTGCCGGGAGACGTTCCGTGGTCCGACGACGAGTTGCCGGACCAGGCGGACGAGCGCACCGCGAGGAGGGCGGGGAACCACGCGGCCGGCTGCTGACGGCACGCGGTTCCCCGCTGCTCGATCGCTACGGGGCGACCGGCGCCGGACGCTTGAACATCCGGGTCGCGGTGATCTCGGTGTGCACGGCCTCTCCGGCGGCCGCCTCACGCGGCAGCCCCGGCCGCAGATGCTCCTCCACGCTGATGTACTTCAGCCCGGCACGAAGGTCGGCGTCGTTGCGCAACCGGATGACGAGGGGGAACTCGGCGAGCGCGGTCGTGTCGAACAGGCCGGTGGTGTAGAGAAGCTGAACGCCCAGCGCGTCCGAGACGGCCCGCTGGAGCTCCAGCAGATAGGTCGCGTTGGCGCGCCCGATGGGGTTGTCGAGGAACAGGGTGCCGGCGTGCCGGTGCTTGTCGCGGCCGCGGTCGTTGCTGCGCAGCGCGGCCATCGTGCAGTACAGCGCGATGGCCGCGGTGAGCAGCTGGCCGCCGGAGAACACGTCGCCCATCTGTCCGACGGGGACACGTTCGGCGCGCAGTACGGCGTCCGGCTTGAGGATCTCGACGGCGACGCCCTTGGGCTGGAGCGCGGCGCTGACCCCGCGCAGCAGCAGCGACATGCCGTCGCGCCGCATGTCGGAGTTCTTCTTGACCGCCGCGCGGGTGGCCTCGTCCACGACCTCGCCGAGCCGCTCGGTGAGGGTGGCCTGGTCGGGTTCCTCGAAACGGATGCGCAGGAACTCCTGTCCGGACCACTCCCCCAGTCCCTCCGGCAGCCGGGACAGCCGCTGGGCGGAGCGAAGGGTGGCGAGGGAGGACTCGACGAGCCCGCGCAGCCGGTCCACGATCGAGTCGCGGTTGCGTTCCAGCTGCGCCAGTTCGTCGGTCAGCACCCGCAGCCGGGGCGCGAAGGCGTCCGCCCACTTCTGCGCGTGCTCGGGCAGCGAGGAGGCGGGCAGCTCGCGGATCTGCTGCCGGGCAGGGGTGCGCACCTGCTCGTAGCGCGTGGAGTTGGCGTGGCGTACGAGGATGTCGCTCGCCTCGCGGACCGCGGCCTCGGCCGTGGACAGGTCGGTGGCGCAGCCGCGCAGCGAACGGCGGCTCTCGGCCGCGGAGTTCCGCGCCTCCTCAAGGGTGCCGGAGTAGGGCTCGGGCTCGTCCTGCTCCTCGTCGACGTGGTCGCGGAGCAGGTCCCTGAGGAGCGCGGCGACCTCGTCGAAGCCGCCGGCCGCGTCCTCGGCGGAGCGGTGGGCGTCGAGGAGCTCCGCGTGTGCCTCGCGGGCGTGGTTCAACGCCTCGGTCCGGGAGGCGAGTTCGGTCGTGGCGGTACGCAGCAGGGCCTGGGCCTGCTCGGCGTCGCCCGGGACCAGCTCCTCGGCCAGCTCGGTGTGGACCTCGCCCTCCTCGGGCGCGTGCCGCTCGGCCTCGCCGCGCAGCCGCCCGAGCTGTTCGCTCGCGGTCGACATCCGGGTCTCCAGGAGCTGCACCAGCTCCTCGGCCCGTGCCGCGGCCGCCTGCCGGGAGGGGCCGTCCGAGCCGTCGGGTGACTCCAGGAGCTGCTCGGCGCGGGTGCGGACCTTGTTGCTGAGCCGGTCCAGCTCCGCGAGGGCCGCGGTCTCGTCACTCTCGGCCCGTGCCTGCTCCGCGCGCAGGTCGGCGCCCACGCCGACCTTCTCGTAGAGCTGCGACGCGGCCCGGTAAGCCTCGCGCAGGGCGGGCAGCGAGGCCTTGGCCGCCGCCGTCCCGTCCTGTGTCACGTCGTCGGGGGCGCCCGCGATCTCCGCGCGTTCGGCGCGCAGCGCGCGGGCCGTACGGCGGGCGTCGTCGGCGGCGCGCTGGGCGGCGCGGCGGTCCTCGTCGGCGGCGCGGGCGCGCTCCAGGCACACCTGGGCGCGGGCCTCCGACTCCGCCGCCTCGTCGGCGAGTTCGCGGAGTTTGACCTGCCATCCGGCGCGTTCGCGCAGCCGGAAGGCGAGTCCGGCGAGCGCGTCGGCGGCGCGCCGGGCCTTCTGCGCGGCCTCCTGCCGCTCGTCGCGTACGTGGGCCGCTTCGGCCGCCGTCTCCTCGGCCTCCGCCCGGACGGTGCGGGCCTCGGCCAGCTCGGCCTCGGCCTCCTCCGCGAACGCGCGGGCGTCGCGGGCGGTCGCGGCCAGTTCGGCGAGCCGTCCGGCGGGGCAGCCGGTGCGCCAGGACGCGAGGCGGGCGGCCAGCTCCCGGTCCTTGCCGAGTCGGGCGGCGAGGGCGCGGATCTCCTCGTCCCGCAGGACCGTCCGGGCCCGCAGTGCCTGGCGCTCCTCGTCCGCCGCGTGTTCGTCGTGCATGGCGGGGTTCGGCGGTACGAGGAAGACACCGCCGTCGTCCGTGTCGGCGGCCGGGGTGGGGGCGAGCAGGGCGGCGGCCGTTCCGACGGCCACCGTCGAGCGCGGCAGCAGCGCCGCGTCGCCGAGGACCTCGCGGGCCCGCGCATGGGTGTCGGGGTCGGTGATGATCACGCCGTCGACGAGCTCGGGCCGGGCGGCCAGTACGCGCGCGTGGTCGACGGGGTCCACGGCCTGCGCGAGGTAGCGCCACCCGGGCAGTGCGGGGATGCCGTGCTCGCCGAGGTACTCGACGGCGGCGAGGACGTCGGGGCCGGGCGGCAGCAGCCCGCCGTCGCCGAGCGCCCCGAGGATCCGCGCGTCGTCGGCCGCAGCGGTGCGCAGGTCGAAGAGCTGGCGCTCGGCGGAGGCGACCCCTTCGTCGAGCAGTGCGCGGAGTTCGTCGGCGTACCGGTCGAGCTCTTCGGGAGCCAGCGGCGCGCCCGGCGAACCGGCCGGGCCGTCGGACTCCTCGTCGCGGTGCGGCTGCGGAACATCTTGGCGGGTGTCGGTGCCCGGCAGGCCCAGCAGTTCCGCGAGCCGTTCCTCCTGCGCCAGCGCCTCGGCCGTGCGCCGCTCCGCTTCGTGCGCCCGCTCGGCCGCCGTCGCCGCGTCCGCCGCGCGGGCGGCCGTCAGCTCGGCGCGGGACTCGGCGGACGCCGCCTCCCGCGCGTGATCGGCGGCGCGCCGCGAGGCCTCGCGCGCGGTGTCCCAGGCGGCGACGGCACTCTTCTCCGCGTCGCTGGCGGCGAGCGCGGCCCGGGCCGGATCGGCGTCGGGGGCGCTGTCGTCGAGCCAGCCGGCCCGGACCGCCTCGGCGGTCTCCTGCTCGACCTCGGCCAGCCGCTGCCGCAGGTGCCCGATCTCGCTGCGGGCGCGCTGCGCGGCGGTGGCGGCGGCCGTCGAGTCGGCGTACGCCGTCTCGCCGGCCTCCAGGAGGCCGGCGGAGCGTTCCTCCTCCTCGTTGGCGAGCGACTCGGCGCCCTCGGCGGCCCGGTGCAGCGCGCGGACGAGGTCGACGGCGGCGGTGGCACGGGCCGCGAGCGCGGGGGCGGCGTCCCGTTCCGCCTCGCGGATCGCGTCGGCGACGCGGGTGGAGCGGTCCGCGGCGGCACGGTGGCGCAGCACGGCCTCGGCGGCCTGCCAGGCCGCGTGCAGGGTGCGCGCGTCGGCGAGCTCGCGCTTCTGCGCCGCGGCCGACTTCTCCGCGCCGGCGAGGGCCAGCGAGGCGTGGCGGTAGGCGAGTTCGGCGGCGATCAGCGCGCTGCGCTCACGGGCGCCCTCGGCGTGGGTGACGGCGTACGCGGCGGCGGTCACGCGCTGGGCGAGCTCACCGGCGCGCACGCGCTCCTGCACGGCCCGCGCGGACAGCCGGCGTGCCAGGGTCCTGGTGCGCCGCTCGGCACCGGTGTGGATGTCACGCGCGCGTGCCCGCGCCCCGGCGGCGTCGACGATCCGGCCGAGCAGATCCACGGAACCGGCGGTGAAGTCGCGCTCGGCGATGAGTTCGGCGCGGCGCCCCAGCTTGTTGCCGAAGCCGCCGACCAGGTCGGCGAGCCCGTCGGTGTCGCGGGTGTCGGTGACCGCGCGCAGCAGCAGATCGGTGAAGTCGGAGTCCTTCTTGACCGCGAAGAGGCCGGCGGCCTCACCCTCGTCGGCGTTCATCTCCCGCTGGTAGCGGAAGAGTTCGGGGTCCAGGCCCAGGTCGCCGAGGTGTTCGTTCCAGCGGTCGTGGATCTCCTCCCAGTGCACCTCCAGGTGCGGGTAGGCCTTGCCCGCCTCGGTGATCGCGTCGCGGAAGCCCTTCATGGTGCGCCGCCGTCCCTGCGCCCCGGAGGCGCCCTCGACGGGAGGGCGGACCGAAGTGGCCTCGGCGACGGGCAGGTTGTCCAGGCTGAGCCCGGGGCCGGGCCGGAACGAGTACCAGGCTTCGGCGAACTTCCGCGGGTCGTTGGAGACCTGGCGCCCCCGCCACTCGCTCGCCTTGCCGACCACCACGCACTCGCCGGTCAGCGTGTGCTGCCACTCCAGCGCGACGTGTCCGCAGTCGTCGGCGAGCAGGAACTTGCGCAGCACGCCGGAGCTGGCGCCGCCCAGGGTGTTGCGGTGGCCGGGGAGCATGACCGAGAAGATCAGCTTGAGCAGCACCGACTTGCCGCCGCCGTTCTCCAGGAAGAGCACACCGGCGGGCGCGGGGCGGCGCGGCGGGCCGACGGGCTCCTCCTCGAAGAACTCCGCCTGGGTGGGCGCGGGGTCGGGCACGGGTTCGCCGACTCCGCGCAGGTCCAGCACGGTGTCGGCGTAACGCGCACCGGCGGGCCCGATGGAGTAGAGGCGGACCCGGGACAGCTCGTACATGGCGGCGGACTCTCGTAGTCGAAAAGCGGGAGATCGTGGAGCGGGAGGTCGTGGAGGGGAGCCGGGAAGGACGGGCGGACGTCAGGAGTGGAACGGCAGTCCGGCGCCGGCCACGAGCTCCAGGTCGTCGGTGTCCTCGGCGGGCAGCAGCGTCGCCGTGCCGTCCGTCACCGGGACGATGCCCAGCTCCAGCAGTTCGGCCATGGCCGCGCTGCCCGCCATGTCGCGGACCTGGAGCTGGTAGCGGGCCGTCGTCCGGTACGTCCCGCCGGCGTCGTCGCCGGTGCGCTGGAGGAACCCGGAGTCGGTGAGGAAGGCGACGGCCTTGGCGATGATGCCCGTCGTCGAGCCCGCCAGTCTTCGCGCGTCCTTGGTGGCCCCGGTGGAGCTGCGCCGTGCCCAGATCCGCCAGGCCGCCTCCAGTCCGGGCGCGTCGGTCGCCGGGTCGGTGTTCTCGCCGGTCTCCTCGGCCCGCTCCTCCAGGCGCCGGCAGGCCTGTCGTACGAAGGCGTCGACGCCGTTGACCGAGACGCGCCCGATGTATCCGTCGTCGGCGAGGTCCTCGGGGCGCGGGAAGGCCAGGGCGGCCACGGCGAGGTGGGCGAGTCCGTGCAGGAACCGGTCCCCGGAGTCGGTCGAGGCGCGTCGCGCGTAGTCGCCCATGCGGACGGCGAAGACCGAGTCCTCGGCGGCGGTCACCGCCATCCCCGCGCGCGGGGACACCTCCAGGACGACGAGCCCGAGGCCGGCGGCGACCGCGTCGGCGAGCCGCGCGAAGGGCGGGTCCTCGCGGTAGCGACGCAGCAGCTCGGTGTACTCCTGGTCGCGCGCGGGCTGCAGTTTGGGCTGGAGCCCGAAGGCGACGAGCCGCGCCGCGTCGGCGGCGTCGGCAGGGGTGACGGGGGCGTTCGCCGGTGCGGCGGTGGCCTCCGGTTCACTCCACTCGACGTGCTCGGTCACGGCTGGGACTCCTTGTTCGAAAGTACGAGGGTACGTGCACGGACGGGGGCGGGTGCCCCGCGCGGGGCTCGCGGACCGGAGGCGTGCGGCTCCGCGGGACCGGTGAGACCCGTGGCACCTGACGCGGGGATCCGGGGTGTCCTGCGGCGCCCGGGGTCCCGTGGTGAACGGCTCATGACCGGTCCGCCTTCATCCCCGCCGCGTCGAGTAGGGCCATGCCCACGATCAGATCGGCCCCGCCGAACTCCGGGTCGTCCAGCTCGGTCCCGTCGTCCACGGCGAACAGCAGGCGTTCCTCGCCCTGCCGGTAGGCGGTGCCGACCGGCGGACTCGCGGCGTGCACGGCCAGGAGGGCCACCAGATAGGGCAGCTCGGGATCCTGGCGGCGGGCCTCCGCGAGCAGCCCGGACAGCCGTCGCGGCGCGTCGGGGGGAAGGTTCAGCAGTTCCTTGGCCGCGGCCAGCTGCTCCTCGCTGAAGCGGCTGTCGTCCGGTGTGGCGATCAGGTCGGGCTCGGGCATCTCCGCACCGAGGTGCTCGCGCTCCAGCGGCGGCGTCAGCAGGATGTCGACGAGGTCCGCGACCCGCACGGCGACGGGGGTGCGCAGGCCCGTCCCGTGCTTGAAGAAGGCGTCGGTGACGCATAGCGCCTGCTCCACCGGCAGGGGCAGCACCGGCGCGACCAGATGGCCGTAGAGGTCGATCCCCGAGGTCGTCATGGGGGTACCGAAAGCCTGCCGGTCCTGCTCGGCGCGGAACAGGGGGCCGGCCTCGAGGAGGCGGGACTGGAGCTGGGTGTGCCGGCGGATGCAGTCCTTGACGATGTCGACGAGCTCGGCGGCGCGCCGCTTCTGCTCGGGGTCCTCCGACTCGTCACGGGCCTTGCGGATGTTGGTGAGGATCGCGTTCTCGTGGCGGTACCGGTCGGCCACGTGGTCCAGGGCCTCGGCGATCATGTCGGGCACGGCCTGGAGCCAGTCGACGGCCCGCACGTTGCGCCGGGTGGCGTCGAGGGCCTTGCGCAGCGTCTCCGCGTACTGGACGGTGCGGTAGCGGGCCTGCTCGGCGGCGAGCTGCGCGTCGGCCAGCCGGCCGCGGCTGATCAGAACCTCCAGCTTGACCTCGGCGGCGATCTGCGCGCTGGTGACATCGGTGTCGAGGGCGCCGACGAGGACGTTGACCGCCTCGTCGGTCGTACGGAGGTAGACGCCTCCCCCGTAGCCCGGCACTTCCTCGATCAGCTTGAAGTCGTAGTCGCGGCGCACATAGGTGCCGTCGGGGGCGAAGGTGCCGTACACCGCCCTGAAGCCCCGGTCGACGCTGCCGACGTTGATCAGGTTCTCCAGGACCCAGCGGGCCACGCGCTCGTGCTCGGCGACCGGGCGGCCGGGGGCCTGGGCGGCGATGCGCGGGATGAGCCTGGCCACTATCTGGTCGTGGTCGGCGCCCGTGTCGAAGTCCATGTTCAACGTGACGAGATCGATGGCCGCGAGGGCGACCTCGGCCATGCCGTACACCGTGTACTCGCCCGCGAGATTCGCCTTGCGCATGTCCAGGTCGTGCAGCGGCGCAGTGCAGGCGAGCGCGCGCAGCCGCCGCGCCAGGCCCTCGTCGGCGGCCGGGCCCGGTGCCGGGCGCGGTCCCGCGCTGAGCTGGGGCGGAACGCTGTCCGTCGATGCAGGCGAAGTCACGGTGCACAGACTAAATCCTCGGTCCGACAACGGCCGAAACGGCGCAGAAGCGACCGCCGTCACGACCGCGCCACAACCCGCCGGCCCCGCTCCGGCCCACCGGTCCGCCCGGTTTCGGACCCACCGCCCCTCCGGTCCGCGAACCGTCGGCCGACCGTCCCCGCGCCCTCAGTCCCTCACGGCCCGACCCCGTGGCGCCTCAGGGGATCCCGCCCCGGCCCCGTGGCGCCTCAGGGGTGTCCCGCCCCGGCCGGAGTCTGCGGTGGCTCCCCGGACGCGGGCGGCCGCTCACACACCCGCTCCACGCGGCCGACGCCCTGGCACCCGCCCCGCGTGGCGGCGCCATGACACCCACCCCCGTGACCGAACGCACAGCACCGGACCCGGGCGACCGCCGCCATGGCGTCCGCCCCCGTGACCGAACGCACAGCACCGGACCCGGGCGGCCGACGCCGTGGTGCCCGCCCGCACGGCCGGCGCCGGGCGTCGGCCCGCACGGCACGCCCGCCCGTCAGACCGTGCCCTGCCCCCCGTCGGCCACCCGGCGCGCGTACACCTCGACCAGACCCCGGAGCGAGTCGTCGAGGTAGGCCGCGAGGAGGCGCTCCGCGCCGTCCCGGTCGCCCGCCCGGAGGGTCTGGAAAATCTCGTGGTTGCGCGCGAGGTAGGGCTCGTGGAGCCGCTGGGGGTCGTCCACGACGTGGAAGGCCAGACGCAGCTCCGCGAAGACGCTGCGCATCACCTCGTCGGTGCGGGCGCTGCCGGCGAGCGCGACCAGCTCGCGGTGGAAGTGGATGTTGGCGGTCGACACCCCTTTCCAGTCACCTTCGCGCGCGGCCCGCTGCCCGTCGGAGACGGCCTTGCCGATCCCCTCCACGGCGTACGGCGGACTGCCGAGCCCACGGACCACGGCGCACTCGACGAGGGACCGGGTGCGGTAGATGTCCTCGACGTCCTCGACGGTGAGCACCCGTACGAAGACCCCTCGATTGAGTTCGTGCACCAGCAGCCGCTCGTGCGTGAGCAGCCGGAACGCCTCCCGCAGCGTGTTGCGCGAGACCCCGAGGGCGCCGCCGATGCTGTCCTCCGACAGTCGCGTCCCGGGCGGGAAGAAGCCCTCCGCGATCCGGCTCCTGAGGATGTCCGAGACCCGTTCGGCGGTGCTGGTGCGGCCCAACAGGGCGCGGTCGTCGGCCAGTTCCGTGAGCTCTGCCATGCCCGGAATTCAACCGCAGACACAGGAACGAAACAACACGGGTATTGAGGGATCGTTCAACGATCCTCTACCTTGTCGGACAGGCGCTCTCCGCACACCGCTCCGCACCACCCCGAACTGCCAAGCGCCCCAAGGCTTCCGCACGGCTCGGCTCAGTCCTCACGCACCCTCCGTCCCTCATTGCGAGGTGCCCATGAGCACGACCCCTCCACCCCAGGCCCTGACCTCCGACACCGCACCCGTCACGGGTGAACCCGCCGCCCGGGAAGGCGCGTTCGGCTGGCTGCGCGCACTCGGCCCGCGGGGCCGGCGCGCCTTCGGCGGCGCGTTCGGCGGCTACGGCCTCGACGCGTACGACTACTTCACCCTGCCGCTGAGCATGGTCGCCCTGGCGGCCTACTTCGGCCTCGACAGCGGCCAGACCGGCCTGTTCACCACCGTCACGCTGGTCGTGTCAGCGGTCGGCGGCGCGCTCGCGGGCGTGATCGCGGACCGGATCGGGCGGGTCAAGGCGCTGATGATCACGGTGATCACCTACGCGGTGTTCACCGTGGCCTGCGGCTTCGCGCCGAACTACGAGACGCTGCTGGTGTTCCGTGCCCTCCAGGGCCTCGGCTTCGGCGGCGAGTGGGCGGTCGGCGCCGTCCTGGTCGCGGAGTACGCGAGCCCCCGGCACCGGGGGCGCACGCTCGGCGCGGTCCAGAGCGCCTGGGCCGTCGGCTGGGGCCTGGCGGTCGCCGTCTACACGCTGGTCTTCCAGTACCTCGACGACGGCCTCGCCTGGCGCGTGATGTTCTGGACCGGCGCGCTGCCCGCGCTGCTCGTGGTCTGGGTACGGCGCGAGGTGCGGGACGCCCCCGAGGCGGCCGCGGTCCGCGAGAAGAGCGCGGACAAGGGGTCGTTCACCGCGCTCTTCAGGCCCGGCACGGCGAAGGCCCCGGGCCTGCTGCGCACCACGTTCTTCGCGGTCCTGCTCTCCACCGGCGTCCAGGGCGGTTACTACACGCTGGCCACCTGGGTGCCCACCTATCTGAAGACGGAGCGCGGACTGTCCGTCGTCGGCACAGGCGGCTATCTGACGCTCCTGATCTCCGGAGCCTTCCTCGGCTACCTCACGGGCGGTCTCCTCACCGACAGGCTGGGCCGCAAACGCAACATCCTGCTGTTCGCGGTCCTCTCCTCGGCCTGCATCCTCGCGTACGCCAACATCCCGAGCGGCGCCGACACCCTTCTCCTGGTGCTCGGGTTCCCCCTCGGCTTCTGCATGTCGGCGATCTTCAGCGGCTTCGGCTCGTTCCTCAGCGAGCTGTACCCGGTGGCGGTGCGGGGCACGGGACAGGGCTTCGCGTACAACACCGGGCGCGCCGTCGGCGCGGCCTTCCCCACCACGGTCGGCTTCCTGGCCGACAGCTGGGGCGTGGGCGGAGCGCTGGTCTTCGGCGCGATCGGCTACGCACTCGCCGCACTCGCCCTGACCGGACTCCCCGAGACCCGTGGCAAGGAGCTCCTGTGAACGACACCGTCCAGGTCCGGCCGTCCGCCCTCTCCGGCGACGGCTCGCCCGGCCCGCTGACATCCCCCGTCCACGCGCGCGCGTGGACCCCCGCCAGAGCCCGCAGGCGGTTCCGTTCCGGACTGTCGGTCCCCACCGCCGGAATCGCCGCGGGCCACGCCCAGGCCAACCTCGTCTCGGTGCCCGCCGACTGGGCGTACGACATGCTGCTGTTCTGCCAGCGCAACCCCAAACCGTGTCCCGTCCTCGACGTCACCGACGCCGGTTCCTGGACGACCGTGCTCGCCGCGGACGCCGATCTGCGCACCGACCTGCCGGGCTACCGGGTGTGGGAGCACGGCGAGCTGGTGGCCGAGCCCACGGACGTCGTCGCCCACTGGCGGTCCGACCTGGTGTCGTTCCTGATCGGGTGCAGCTTCACCTTCGAGTGGGCGCTCGGCTCCGCGGGCGTCCCGATGCGCCACATCGAGCAGGGCCGCAACGTCTCGATGTACGTGACGGCACGTCAGTGCCGGCCCGCGGGACGGCTGCGCGGCCCCATGGTCGTCTCGATGCGCCCGGTGCCGCCCGAGCACCTGAGCACGGCGATCCGGGAGAGCAGTCTGCTGCCCGCCGTGCACGGCTCCCCGGTGCACTGCGGCGATCCGTCGGGGCTGGGCATCGAGGATCTCTCGCGTCCCGACTTCGGCGATCCGGTGGTCGCGGCCCCGGACGACATCCCGGTGTTCTGGGCCTGCGGGGTGACGCCCCAGGCGGCCGTGATGGCGTCCCGTCCGCCGTACGCGATCACCCACGCGCCCGGCCGGATGTTCATCACCGACACCCGCGACGAGCAGTACCGAGTGGCCTGAACGGGCCGGAGGAGGAGGAACGGCAGCCCATGACCCCCATCGATCTCAACGCCGATCTCGGCGAGGGCTTCGGCCGCTGGCGGCTGACCGACGACGAACAGCTGCTGTCCGTCGTGACCAGCGCCAACGTGGCCTGCGGCTTCCACGCCGGGGACGCGGCCACCATGCGGCGGGTGTGCGAGCTGGCGGCGGAGCGGGGCGTACGGATCGGCGCCCAGGTCTCCTACCGTGACCTGGCGGGGTTCGGGCGGCGGGCGATGGACGTGCCGTCCGACGAGCTGACGGCCGAAGTCGCCTACCAGATCGGCGCCCTGGAGGTCTTCGCGCGCGCGGCGGGCTCACGGGTGGCGTACGTGAAACCGCACGGCGCGCTCTACAACCGCGTCGTGCACGACGAGGAGCAGGCGGCGGCGGTCGTCGACGGCGTCCTGCTCGCGGGCGCGGGCCTGCCGGTGCTCGGTCTGCCGTCCTCGCGCTTCCTGAAGATCGCCGAGCGGGCCGGACTGCCCGTCGTCGCCGAGGCGTTCGCGGACCGCGCGTACACCGGGGAGGGCACTCTGGTGCCGCGGTCCCAGGAGGGCGCGGTGATCGCGGAGGCCGACGCCGTGGTCGAACGCTCCCTGGGTCTGGCGCGCTCCGGAGTGGTCGTCTCCCTCTCCGGGGAGCGCGTTCCGGTCCGGGCGCGCTCGCTGTGCCTGCACGGGGACACGCCGGGTGCGGTCGGACTGGCCCGCCGGGTGCGGGCCCGGCTGGAGTCGGCGGGCGTGCGCGTGGAGGCGTTCGCGTGAGGGCCCTGCCCGTGGGCGACCGGGCGCTGCTCGTCGAGGTCTCCTCGGGAGAGGCCGCCCAGGCGCTGCACGCCGAACTGGTGCGGCGCCGCGCGGAGGGCTCGCTCACCGTGCGGGAGATCGTCCCGGCGGCCCGCACGGTGCTCCTGGACGGACTGGACGACCCCGCCCGGCTCGCGGAGTCGCTGCCCGGCTGGGAGATCCCCCCGCTGAACGCGCGCGCGGAGGGCACGATCGAGATCCCGGTACGGTACGACGGTCCCGATCTGGCGGACGTGGCGGCCTTCTGGGGGGTGACGGTGCGCGAGGTGCCGGAGATCCACGCGGCGGCCGGGTTCCGGGTCGCGTTCTGCGGGTTCGCGCCCGGCTTCGGCTATCTCACCGGGCTGCCGGAGCGGTACGCAGTGCCGCGCCGGGCGACCCCGCGGACGGCGGTGCCCACGGGCTCCGTGGCGCTCGCGGGCCCGTACACCGGTGTGTATCCGCGCAGTTCGCCGGGCGGCTGGCAGCTGATCGGCACCACGGACGCGGTGCTGTGGGACCACGCGCGCGTGCCGGCCGCGCTGCTGGCCCCCGGCGCGCGGGTGCGTTTCGTGCCGGAGGGACGTCCATGAGCGACCGGGCCCTCGCGGTGGTGCGGGCCGGGGCCCTGACCACCGTCCAGGACCAGGGGCGGACGGGTCACGCCCATCTCGGCGTACCGCGCTCCGGAGCGCTCGACGCGCCCGCGGCGGCACTGGCCAACCGGCTCGTCGCCAACCCCGTGGAGGCCGCCGTGCTGGAGACGACGGTCGACGGCTGTGCCCTGCGCCCCCGTTCGACGGTCACGGTGGCGGTGACCGGGGCGTCCTGCCCGGTGAGGGTGGACGGCCGCCCGGCCGCCTGGGGGGCTCCTGTCCGGGTGCCCTCGGGGGCGCTCCTGGACGTCGGTTCCGCGCGCGCGGGGCTGCGGAGCTATGTGGCCGTGTCCGGTGGCGTGGCGGTCGATCCGGTGCTCGGCAGCCGCTCGACCGACCTCCTCTCCGGGCTCGGCCCCCCGCCCCTGACGGACGGCGCGGTACTTCCCCTGGGGAGCCCCGGCGCCCTTCACGCGCGCGTGGACGTCGCCGCGCACCGCGCACCGCCCGCCGAACTGATCCTGCACGTGACCCTGGGCCCGCGCGACGACTGGTTCACCGGGCCGGCCCTGCGGACGCTCACGACGCGCGCCTACCGGGTGTCGGCGGCGAGCAACCGCATCGGCCTGCGCACGGAGGGGCCGTCGCTGGAGAGGGCCGTGTCCGGCGAACTCCCCAGTGAGGGCATGGTGCTGGGCGCCGTCCAGGTGCCGCCCGACGGCAGGCCGGTCGTCTTCCTCGCCGACCATCCGACCACCGGGGGCTACCCGGTGATCGCGGTCGTCCGTCACCGCGACCTCCCGGCGGCCGCTCAGGCGGTCCCGGGGACCCCGGTGCGCTTCGTGGCCGTACACCGCCGCTGACACCACCGCGGACGGGCGTTCGCGAGGCGGGCACCGGCCCGTGCGGCCGGTACCCGCCTCGCGCGTCCGCCCGTCCGCCGGACCACGGCCACGCCGTCCGTCAGACCGCGTCAGGCCGTTCCGGCACGGACAGGGCCGCCAGGGCGGACGCGACGGCGTGCGAGGCGCTCAGGTCGAGGCGGGCGCTGGTGCCCCGGGCCCGGTGGCGCACCTCGGACGCGGCGAGGGTGAGCAGCTGGGGCAGCAGGTCCGTGCAGCGCCGGGCCACCCAGCCCGTTCCCGCCGTGGCCAGCCACAGCAGGCTCGCGGAGCGGGTCGGCGCGGGGAATTCGGCCTCGGCCGAGGGGGTGGTCCCGTCGGCGAGGCCCTCCTCGGTGAGCAGCGCGTGGAAGCGCAGGGCCAGTTGACGGTGCCCCAGCTCCCCCGGGTGCAGCCGGTCGGCGCTCCACACCGCGCGGTCCTCGATCCACTCCTCCTCCGCCGCGTGCAGGTGCATCGCCCCGTGCCGCTTCGAGAGCGCGTGCACCACCGCGTTGACCGCGTGCTGACGCCGGGCCAGCGGGCGGGCCAGGGCTCCCGGCAGTCCCAGCATCGAACCGGGGTCCGGCAGGCAGGCCGTCAGCACGGTCGCGTCCCGCGCGCGGAAGGCCGCGTACACCGTGTCGAGCCGTTCGGCCACCGCGTGGATGTCGAAGGTGTACCGCAGGGTGTCGTTGACGCCGATCACGACGGAGACGATGTCGGGCTCCAGGGCGAGCGCCGCCGGGTCTGCCGTTCGAGGACGTCCCGTGTCTGTGCCCCGCTGACCGCGAGGTTGGTGAAGTCCACGGGCGCATCCGCCGGGGCGAGCCCGGGGGCGAGGAGTTCGGCCCATCCCCGCCACCGGTCCCCCACGGGGTCGCCCACTCCTTCGGTGAGGGAGTCCCCGAGGGCGACGAACCGCACCGGTCTCATGCCACGCCCTCCTGGAGACGCGGCCGCGGCACGGCCACCGCGTCGTGCGCGGCGAGGAAGCCCGTCACGGCGGCGTCCCAGCCGAAGCACTCGGCACGCGCGCGTGCGGCCTGCCTGCGCTCGCTCTCGGCGCGGCCGAGCAGCAGCCGTACCGCGTCCGCGAAGGAGTCCCCGCTGTCGGCGGCGGTGGCTCCGGCGGAGCCGACGATCTCCGGCAGGGCGGAGTGCGCGCTGGCGACGACGGGAGTGCCGCAGGCCATGGCCTCCAGGGCGGCGAGCCCGAAGGTCTCCGCGGGCCCGGGTGCCAGGCACACGTCCGCCGAGGCCTGGAGCGAACCGAGCAGGGCGCGGTCGGCGACGTGCCCGAGGAAGGTGACGGGCAGCCTCCGCTCCCGGGCGCCCTGCTCCATCCGGGCCCTGAGCGGTCCGTCCCCGGCGACGACGAGCACGGCCCGCTCACCGCGCCGCAGCAGCGCCTCCAGCGCGTCGAGCGCCGTGCCGGGGCGCTTCTCCACCGAGAGGCGGGAGCACATGACGAGCAGGACCTGGTCCGCGCGCGCGTGGCGGGCGCGCAGCGCCGGGTCGCGCAGGGCGGGGTGCCGGTCCACCAGGTCGACGCCCAGGGGGGCGCGTACGACGTTGCGGGCTCCGATCCGCACGAACTCGCGCTCGGCGAACTCCGTGGTGCACACCACGCGCGCGTAGGTGTGCGCGGTACGGACGTTGAGGGCGTCGGCGGTCCGCCGGGCCATCGCCTCGGACAGTCCCCAGGTCCGCAGGACGCCGTCGGCGGTCTCGTGGGAGACCATCACCGCGGGCACCCGGGCCCGCCGCGCCCAGACCCCGGTCCAGCGCAGGGTGGTGCGGTCGGAGACCTCCAGGCGGTCGGGGGCGAGCGACTCCAGGAGCCGGGCGACCCTCCGTCTGTCGGTGAGGACGCGGTAGCCGCCGGTGCCGGGCAGCAGCGGGCCGGGCAGCGTGATCACCCGTCCCTGTCCGGTGTCGCGGTCGCTCGCGCGCTCACCGGGTACGACGAGGACCGGTTCGTGGCCGGCGGCCAGGTAGCCGGTGCCCAGCTCCCGCAGCGCGGTGCGCAGCCCTCCGGAGGCGGGGGCGACGAAGTTGGCGAGCCGTACGATGCGCAGGCTCATGCCGCCACCAGCTTCCGCGCGGAGAGCACGTCCTCGTAGTGGCCGATGAGCTGGTCGCCCACCACGGCCCAGGTGCGGCCCTCGACCATGGCACGGCCGGCGGCGCCGTAGGCCGCCCGCAGCGCGGGATCGGCGGCCAGGGCGCGCACCGCGTCCCGTACGGCGTCGGCGTCGCGGGGCGGGACCAGCAGTCCGGTGCGCCCGTGGGCGACCAGGTCGAGCGGTCCGCCCGCGGCGGGCGCGATCACGGGCACTCCGGCGGCCATGGCCTCCTGGACGGTCTGGCAGAAGGTCTCGAAGGGGCCGGTGTGCGCGAAGACGTCCAGCGAGGCGAAGATCCGGGCGAGTTCGTCGCCGGTGCGCCGGCCGAGGAAGACCGCGCCGGGGAGCGCGCCGCGCAGGGCGGTCTCGCTGGGGCCGTCGCCGACCACGACGAGGCGGACGCCGTCCAGCGCGCAGACTCCGGAGAGCAGTTCGACCTGCTTCTCCGGGGCGAGCCGGCCGACGTAACCGACGATCAGCTCGCCGTTCGGCGCGAGCTCGCGGCGCAGCGCCTCGTCGCGGCGGTCGGGGCGGAAGCGGGCCGTGTCGACACCGCGGGCCCACAGCCGCACCCGGGGCACGCCGTGTGCCTCCAGGTCGCGCAGGGCCGCGCTGGAGGGAGCGAGCGTCCGGTCGGCCGCGGCGTGCACCGAGCGGATGCGCCGCCACGCGGTGGCCTCACCCGCGCTGATGTACGTGCGGGCGTATCCGGCGAGGTCGGTCTGGTAGACGGCCACGGCGGGGATGCCGAGCCGGGAGGCGGCCGCCATGCCGCGGACGCCGAGGATGAAGGGGCTGGCCAGGTGGACGATGTCGGCGCGGTGTTCGGTGATGGCCGCGGCGACGCGCCGGCTGGGGAGAGCGACGCGGACCTGGGGGTAGCCCGGGAGCGGGAGGGAGGGGACGCGGACGACCGGGCACGGGGCGAGGGTGTCGGGCCCGTGCCCGGCGGGGGTGCCTCCCTGGTCGGGGGAGGCCGAGGACCTGGGCGAGGCCGCCGGGGCGACGACGAGGGGAGCGTGACCGCGATCGACGAGGTGCCGGGCGGTCTGGAGCGCGCAGTGGGCCACGCCGTTCACATCGGGGGGAAAGGATTCGGTCACGATGACGACACGCATACGGGTGTTCTCGCCGCACTGGACGTGGCCGCGTCAACGTCGATCTATGCGAACGATGAACGTCCCGTGAGCGTTGCCCTCCGCCCCCGAGCAGGTCAGCCCCCGTCCACGCGCTCCTGACTCCCGGGTCACCGAACGTTCATACGGCCGGCATGTCGGGCCCGATCCTGCTCCGTACCGCTGTCTGGACCTCGGCCTCCTCGGCCGGATCCGCCGCCAGCCGGCGCAGTTGGTCCACCACGCGCGCGTCACCGGTCTCGGCGTGCCGGGCGGCGATCTCCCGGGTGGTCTCCTCGCAGTCCCAGAGGCACTCGACGGCGAAGCCCGCGGGGAAGGAGGGGTCGGTGGCGGCCAGGGCGCGGGCGGCGCGCTGACGCAGGTGCGACGACGCGGTCTCCCGGTAGACGTGCCGCAGCACGGGGGCGGCGCAGGCGATGCCGAGCCGTCCGGTGCCGTCGACGAGGGTCCACAGGGTCGGCGCGTCGGGGCCCTCGCCCCGTACCGCCTCGCGCAGGGCCGCCAGGACGAGATCACGGTCCTGCGCGCCGCCCCGGCAGGCGAGCACACGGCCGGCGGCGGCACCGAGGGCGTCGGGCCGGTGCGCCCAGCCCCGCGCCCGGTCGACGGCGGCGACGCTCCGCATCCGTTCGAAGGCGTCGACGGCGGCCTCGGAGACGGCCGTCGAGACGTCCGCGGCCGCCGCCTCGATCAGGTCGAGGGCGTCCGGATCATTGCCGTCGGCGAGATAGCGCAGGGCCGTGCAGCGTGCGCCCTCCGTCCCGTGGCGCGCGGCCTCGACGATCTCGGGACGGTCCTCCGGCCCGGCGACGGCGGTCAGGCAGCGGGCGGCCGGGACGTGCAGTGCGGCCCCGCGTTCGAAGCCCTGCTGGGCCCATTCGAAGACGGCGCCGACGCTCCACCCGGGGCGGGGTCCCGACGGCCGCATCTGGCGCTGCCAGCGGTCGAAGGACCCGGCCTCCCGGGCGGCACGCACACGGGTGGCGACGGACTCACGGGAATCGTCGGCCCACAGCCGCCAGGGCCGTGGCTCGAAGGCGTCGCGCACCGCGGCGGCGAGGGCGGCCTCGCCGTCCGGGTCGGCGGGGAACCGGGCGAGCACGGGGGCGGCGAGGGCGCGCAGGCCCGCGTCGTCGTCGCGCAGGGCCAGCTCGTCCAGGGCCCAGGCCCAGTTGGAGCCGACCGCCGCGTACCTGCGCAGCAGCGCGAGCGCGTCACGCCTGCCGTACGAGGCGAGGTGCCCGAGGACGGCGAGGGCGAGCCCCGTGCGTGACTCGCAGTCGTCGAGGATGTCCTCGGCGTCGAAGAGGTGACGCTCGATCTCGTCGAGTTCACCGTTCAGGTCGAGGTAGAGACGGGCGTAGTACAGGGAGCGGTTCTCCACCTGCCAGTCGTGGCGGGGGTCCCTGAGAACACAGTGGTCCAGTGCCGCGAGCGCTTCGGCCCGCGGTGCGGTGAGCGCGTGCAGCGTTCCGTCGCCGCGGCCCCTCTGGAGCAGGCCGAGCAGGGTTCCACTGGGCGCTATGACCGGATCGAACATGGGAAACAGCCTCACATCAAGCGTCGACGCAACCGGGATCCTGCATTACCTGGCCGCGTGACAACACGTCGGGGCGCCCGCCGTCTCTTGCTTGCTGTAGACCATCTTCCTCTGCCTCTCGTCGGTGGCCCATGCGGGCCGAGTCACGGCCCGCGCGGTGCGGCAACTCCTGCCCAGCCATCGCGTCCGTGAATCACGTCGTCATGATGACTCGGTCGTTCTTCCTGCCGCGACCGTATTTCCGGCGGCCCCGTTCCGCCTCCCTTTTTTCCTGCGTATCGCCTGGTCAGAGCGTTCGATTCATGATGTGCCGAACAATTCGAGCAGGTCCGTCTTGGCGAACATGCGTGCCGTGTCGACGGCCGAGGGAGTGCCCGCGGCCGGATCGGCGCCGGCGGCCAGGAGGACCCGGATGACGGCCTCCTCGCCCTTGAAGACGGCTCCGGCGAGGGGGGTCTGGCCCCGGTCGTTGACGCGGTCGGCCTCGGCGCCGCGCTCCAGCAGGGCGCGGACCGCCCCGGCGTGACCGTGGTAGGCGGCGAGCATCACGAGCGAGTCGCCGCGGTCGTTGGTGAGGTCGGCCGGGACACCCGCGTCGACGTACGCCACGAGCGTCTCCGTCTCGCCGCGTCGCGCCAGATCGAAGATCTTGGTCGCGAGCTCCACGACCTCGGGGTCGGGGGCTTCGCTCATCGGCCGGACCGCCTCTCACTGCAACCGTTCGGGTGAATCGACAGGGTACTGGCTCCGGCGGCGCACGACAGGCATCCTCCGCTGCAAAGATCACAAAACGCGCATCGGGCGCAACGGAGCAGCTCAGGCGGCGCAAGACCGTTCCGTCACACGGATGAAATGCGCCATTTTTCACCCAGTTGCACCTTTTATCGTATGGATACATGCTGTGATCCTGGAACAACTCATGGTGACCGTCCCCACGAACCAGGAGAGCTCAAATGATTCTGTCCATGTCAGGCGTCGTCCTTCTCGGCATCATCGTCTTCCTCTTCTTCAAGAAGGACGGACTGAAGGCGTCGCACGCTTTCGTGGCCGCGCTCTTCGGCTTCTACCTCGCGAGCACGGCCATCGCGCCGAGCATCAAGGCCGGCGGGGAGAGCCTGGCCGGCCTCCTCGGCGGAATCAAGTTCTGACGACGCCCCCACCTCGTACGCACCTCCAGGAGACAGCAGTGGCCCGGCGCCCTCTCCCCCGCATCCTCAGCAACGGCACCGCGCAGATCGCCAAGAGCCGGGAGCTGGCCCGGACGGCGGCCGACAGCGCCACCGATGTCCTCCATCCGCTGATCACGGTCACCCGTGGACTGCGCCGGCTGGCTGCCGCCGGGCGGCGCAGGTGGGCCGCCACCCCCAAGGACCGGCGCGGGCCGCTGCTGTTCCTGGTGGCCTCGGTGATCCTGATCGTGGCTCTGGTGCCGTACGGACCGCTGCTCGCCGTCATCGGTCTGATGGCGGCGGCGGCCTGGACCGGTCGCGAGCGCACCCCACCGCCCGCGACCGGCCCGGACGAGGCGCAGGCCGGACGCCTCCAGTCCCTCTACGACGCTCTCGTCCCGTACTTCTCCGCGGCCGAGGACCCCGCTCCCCTGTACGCCCACGGCGGCGACTGGGAGAAGGCCTTCGCCTCGTACGACTTCGACGACGACGGGCGGATCTCCCGGCTGCTCGTCCACTACCCGGCGTACTTCACGGACGGCGAACCCGACTCCCGCGCCCGCATCGAACAGCTCCTGCACGCCAAGTCGGGCCGCGGCCGTGAGTACCACTTCGACTGGGACGAGGAGGGCAACGAACTCACCGTCACGGTCCTTCCGCCCCTGCCCACCGACATCGCCGCCCAGCGCTTCGTCACCGCGCCCGGCGAGACGGTCCTCGGGTTCACCGATCCGGCCGACGTCCAGCGCACGCTCCCCCTCACCCACGGCGAGGAGCGGCGTGACGTCCCCCCGGTCGTCTGGCGCACGGGTGCCCGCTCCACCGAGCCGCACCTGCTGGTCACCGGCGAACCGGGCACCGGTACGACCACCCTCCTGCGCTCCATCGCCCTGCAGGTCCTCCAGTACGGCGATGTCGTCGTCGTCGACGGCGGGGGCACCGGCGAGTACGCGTGTCTGACCGGGCGGGAGGGCGTCCTGGCCGTCGAGTGCTCGACGGGCGGGGCGCTCGCCAGTCTGGAGTGGGCGGCGCACGAGACCGAGCGGCGGCTGACCGCCGCGAACCGCGCCCGCCAGGCGGGACATCCCGCCCCCGACGACATCAGGAACCCGCTGTGGATCCTGCTGGACCGGCCGAGCGCGCTCGGTCATCTGGCCGCCGCCGACGGCCGCGAGGATCCCCAGTCGCTGCTGCAGATCCCGCTGCGGCACGGCCGTGCGGCGGGCGTCACGGTCGTGGTCGCCGAGCACTTCGAGAACCTCGACTTCGTCGGCGACGCGGTACGGCAGCACACCCGCGCGCGCGTGGTGCTCGGCCCCGCCTCGGCCGCGCAGCTGGAAGAGGTCCTGGGGGCGCCCCCGCACACCACCCCGACCCGGAACGTGCCGCCCGGCCGCGGCTACGCCCGGCTGGGCACCGGGCCCGTCCTGCGCCTCCAGGTCCCCGCGACACCGGACCCCTACGACAGCGCCACGAGCGAGGCGCAGCGGCAGGCGGTGCTCGACCTGCTGCCGGAACGGACGACACCGGCGGACGCGTCGAAGCCGGCGCCCGCCGAAGCCGCCGGGGTCGCCGGGGTCGCGGTGGCGGAGGGATAGCCGGGGGCGGACGGAAGACGGAGCGCGCCCCCTGGGGTCAACGCACGGATGTCCGACGGGCGGAACCCGACCCAGGTTCCGGCCCGTCCGACGTGCGGGCGAGCGACCCCGTCCAGCACACGGCAACCGGACCAGCCCGGCACACGGGCAACCGGACTCAACCGACGCGCAGACGACCAGACCCATCCGACATGCGGACAACCGGACCCCTCCGGCGTACGCGCAACCGGGCCCGCCCGACACACGGGCAACCGGACTCAACCGACGCGCAGACGACCAGACCCATCCGACATGCGGACAACCGGACCCCTCCGGCGTACGCGCAACCGGGCCCGCCCGACACACGGGCAACCGGACTCAACCGACGCGCAGACGACCAGACCCATCCGACATGCGGACAACCGGACCCCTCCGGCGTACGCGCAACCGGGCCCGCCCGACACACGGGCAACCGGGCTCAACCTGCGCGCAGGCAACCAGGTCCATCCGACGTACGGACAACCGGGCCCGTCCGGCGTACGCGCAACCGGACCCGTCCGACGTGCGGGCAACCGGACCCGTCTGGACGGGCGAGCGGGCGCCCCCGGCGTGCGTTCCCAGGGCGCTCGTGCGGTCACGCCACGAACGTCCGGGGGCCCTCGCCCCCTCCGCTCGCACCGGTCTCCACCAGCCGGGCGGCGGCGGCCAGCCGTGTCGCCGCCTCGTCCGCGACGGCGCCGCCCACGGTGAACGGCAGCCGCACGTACCCCTCGAAGGCGCCGTCCACCCCGAACCGGGGTCCGGAGGGCACCCGTACGCCCACGCGCTCGCCGACCTCGGCCAGCCGCGACCCGGACAGGCCGCCGGTGCGCACCCACAGGGTGAGACCGCCGCGCGGCACGGAGAACTCCCACCGGGGCAGCTCCCTGCGGACGGCCGCGACGAGGGCGTCGCGGTTCTCCCGGGCCTGGCCGCGCCGGACACCGACGGCCTCCTCCCAACCCCCCGTGCTGAGCAGCCAGTTCACGGCGAGCTGTTCCAGCACGGGCGTGCCGAGGTCGGCGTAGGCGCGCGCGGAGACCAGGCTGCGGATGACGTCGGGGGCGGCCCGCACCCAGCCGATCCGCATGCCCGCCCAGAAGGCCTTGCTCGCCGACCCCACGGTGATCACGGTCGAGCCGGCCGGGTCGAAGCCGCACACGGGGCGCGGCATCTCCAGCCCCTCGTCCAGGTGCAGCTCGCTCATCGTCTCGTCGGCGACGAGGACGGTGCCCGCCGAGCGCGCCGCTTCCACGAGCCCGCGCCGCTGTTCCTCGTCGGCGAGCGCGCCGGTGGGGTTGTGGAAGTCGGCGACGACGTATGCGAGCCGGGGCGCGGCGTCGCGCAGGACCTGGCGCCAGCGGTCCATGTCCCAGCCGGCCAGTCCCTCGGCCATCGCGACGGGCACCAGCCGGGCGCCGGCCTCCCGCATGAGCTGGAGGATGTTGGCGTAGGAGGGGGACTCGACGGCGATGCGCTCACCGCGGCCCGCGAAGAGATGACAGATCGCGTCGATCGCGCCCATCGCACCGGTGGTCACCATGATCTGCTCGGGCATGGTCGGGATGCCCCGTGCCGTGTACCGCTCGGCGAGCATGGCGCGCAGCGCGGGAAGGCCCGCGGGGTAGTCGCCGTGCGTGTGCGCGTACGGGGGCAGCTCCTCCAGCGCGCCCTGGACGGCCCGGGTCAGCCACGGCTCCGGGGCGGGCAGCGCCGCGCAGCCGAGGTCGATCATCGAACCGAGGGTCTCGGGCGGCAGCGGTTCCAGGCCGCGCGCGGGCAGCGGATTCCCGGCGGGGACCGCGGTCCAGCTGCCGGCTCCGCGGCGCGACTCCAGGAAGCCCTCCGCCCGCAGGGCCTCATAGGCCGCGGCGACGGTCGTACGGCTGACCGACAGGGCGAGGGCCAGCTCCCGTTCCGCGGGCAGCCGCGCGGCGACCGGCACCCGCCCCTCCAGCACGAGCAGCCGCACCCCGTCGGCGAGGGCACGATAGGCGGGCGGGCGGCGGGTCCCCGGCCCGGCGGGCCGCTCCTGCTGGGAGTTGAGGAGCCGGGCCAGTTGCGCGGCCCCCACCGCCGAAGTCCACTGCGCCATGATTCCAGTCCACCTTCCCCGAATTGGCCATGGTTGAAGCCAGTTCCCAAGCCACAGAGTGTCATGCGCCAGGCCACTGTCACCACTGGGGAGCATCACGTGTCCACACATTCCGACTCCGCGCCCGCCGGGGCGCCCGGCCCCGGGCGGCTCCCCGGCCGCCTCGTCCAGCTCTACGCCGGCCTCGCCCTGTACGGCGCGAGCTCGGCGCTCCTCGTGGAGGCGGGTCTCGGGCTGGAGCCGTGGAACGTGCTGCACCAGGGGCTCGCCGAGCTGACCGGTCTGACCATCGGCGTGGTGTCGATCGTCGTGGGCGCCGCGGTGCTGCTCCTGTGGATCCCGCTGCGCCAGCGGCCGGGCCTCGGCACCGTCTCGAACGTCTTCGTGGTCGGCCTCGCCATGGACGGCACGCTCGCACTGGTGCCGGACGTCCGCTCCCTGGCCCTGCGGATCCCGCTCCTGGTGGCGGGCGTCGTGCTGAACGGCGTGGCCACGGGCCTGTACATCTCCGCCCGCTTCGGCCCGGGTCCCCGCGACGGCCTGATGACGGGGCTGAACCGGCGCACGGGCCGCTCGGTCCGCCTGGTGCGCACGGTCCTGGAGGTAGCCGTCGTCGCGACCGGCTTCGCGCTCGGCGGCACGGTCGGCGTCGGCACGGTGCTCTACGCCGTCGCCATCGGCCCCCTGGCGCAGCTCTTCCTGCGGGTGTTCGCCGCCCGTCCGGCACCGGTCGTCAGCGCCGTTGTCGCCCCAGGTCAACCCGAGCGCGCCATACTGCCCGGGTGAGCACCCGCACCCTTCACCCCTACCTCGACCACCCCGGCCCGATCCCCTTCGCGCATCGCGGCGGGTCCGCGGACGGCCTGGAGAACACCCTGGCGCAGTTCCGCCGGGCGGTGGACGCCGGATACCGCTACATCGAGACCGACGTGCACGCCACGGCGGACGGCAGGCTGGTCGCCTTCCACGACACGACCCTCGACCGGGTGACCGACGGCGCGGGCAGGATCGCGGACCTCCCCTGGGACGACGTGCGCCAGGCGCGCGTGGCGGGCAAGGAGCCGGTCCCCCTCTTCGAGGAGCTGCTCGAGGAATTCCCCGAGACGCGCTGGAACATCGACGTCAAGGCGGAACCCGCGCTCCTCCCGCTGCTCGACCTGATCGGCCGCACCGACGCCTGGGACCGGATCTGCGTCGGTTCGTTCTCCGAGGCCCGTGTGACCCGTGCCCAGCATCTGGCCGGACCGCGCCTCGCGACCTCGTTCGGCACCCGGGGGGTGCTCAACCTGCGGCTGCGCTCCTGGGGCGTTCCGGCCGCGGTGCGCCGCTCCGCGGTCGCGGCCCAGGTCCCCGAGACGCAGTCGGGGGTGCCGGTGGTCGACCGCCGGTTCGTGCAGGCCGCCCACGCGCGCGGGCTCCAGGTGCACGTGTGGACCGTAAACGAATCGGAACGCATGCACCGGCTCCTGGACCTGGGGGTCGATGGCATCATGACCGATCACATCGACACACTGCGCAAGGTCCTGGAAGACCGGGGCACCTGGTTCTGAGCCTCCTCGCGCGGTCCGTTCACGGGGAAGCGAGGGGCACGGGTGAGCACGGACACCGTGCGGGCGGGGGCGGCCGACGAGGCCGCGGAGCGCCGGCGAGAACAGCGCGGCTGGTACTTCTACGACTGGGCCTGCTCCGTCTACTCGACGAGCGTGCTCACCGTGTTCCTCGGCCCCTATCTGACGGCGGTGGCCAAGCACGCGGCGGACGCGGACGGGTTCGTCCACCCGCTGGGGGTACCGGTCCGCGCCGGTTCCTTCTTCGCGTACGCGGTCTCCGCCTCGCTCGTCGTGGCGATCGTCGTGATGCCGATGGCGGGCGCCGCCGCCGACCGAACGGGCCGCAAGAAGCCGCTGCTCGCGGCGGCGGCCTACCTGGGCGCCGGGGCCACCACGGGCATGTTCTTCCTGGACGGCGACCGCTATCTGCTGGGCGGGCTGCTGCTGGTCGTCGCGAACGCCTCGCTGGCCGTGTCGATGGCCCTGTACAACTCCTACCTCCCGCAGATCGCCCCGCCCGAGGAGCGCGACGCCGTCTCCTCCCGGGGCTGGGCCTTCGGGTACGCGGCGGGCTCCGTGGTCCTGGTGGCGAACCTGGTCCTCTTCACGGCCCATGAAGATTTCGGCGTGTCCGAGTCGACGGCCGTGCGCATCTGCCTGGCCTCGGCGGGTGTCTGGTGGGGCGCCTTCACCCTCGTCCCGCTGAAGCGGCTGCGCGACCGGCGTACCGCCTTCGCGGGACAGACGTCCACCCACGGATGGCGGCAGCTCGCCGCCACGGTGCGCGACATGCGACGGCAGCCCCTCACACTCTGCTTCCTGCTCGCCTACCTCATCTACAACGACGGCATCCAGACGGTCATCTCGCAGGCGTCCGTCTACGGCTCCGAGGAACTGGGCCTCAGCCAGTCGACCCTGATCGCGGCCGTACTCCTGGTGCAGGTGCTCGCGGTCGGAGGCGCACTGGGCATGGGCCGGCTGGCCCGTGCGTACGGCGCCAAACGCACCATCCTCGGATCGCTCGTCGCCTGGACGCTCATCCTCGCCGTCGGGTACTTCCTGCCCGCGGGCGCGCCCGTGTGGTTCTTCGTCCTCGCCGCGGGCATCGGACTGGTCCTGGGCGGCAGCCAGGCGCTGTCGCGCTCCCTGTTCTCGCACCTCGTGCCCAGCGGCAAGGAGGCCGAGTACTTCTCGGCGTACGAGATGAGCGACCGCGGGATGAGCTGGCTCGGCCCGCTGCTGTTCGGACTGACCTACCAGCTCACGGGAAGCTACCGGGACGCGATCGTCTCGCTCGTGGTCTTCTTCGTCATCGGCTTCGTCCTGCTGGCGCGGGTCCCGGTGCGCCGGGCGGTGCGGGACGCGGGCAATCCCGTACCCGAGATGATTTAGCGTCCGGGGCCAAAGAGCGGTAGTGTACGCGTTTGGCCTGCCTGGCGTACCGTTACTGCGCGTCAATGATACTGAAGCGTTGGGTGACATCTGATGCCAGATGTGACAAACCGGGCGACGGTGGGTACAACAAGGGGCGGCTACGACGGCGACGCATGACCCACAACGGGAATCTTTACCGCCGACCGGACGTTGACCGGATGACGACGACAGCGACACCTGTCCTGTGGGCGACAAGCCCGGGAGGCACGATTCATGAGTGAGCGAGCTCTTCGCGGCACGCGCCTCGTGGTGACCAGCTACGAGACGGACCGCGGCATCGACCTGGCCCCGCGCCAGGCCGTGGAGTACGCATGCGAGAAGGGGCACCGCTTCGAGATGCCCTTCTCGGTCGAGGCGGAGATCCCGCCGGAATGGGAGTGCAAGGTCTGCGGGGCGCAGGCACTCCTGGTGGACGGCGACGGCCCTGAGGAGAAGAAGGCCAAGCCCGCGCGTACACATTGGGACATGCTGATGGAGCGGCGCACCCGCGAGGAACTCGAAGAGGTCCTCGAGGAGCGCCTGGCCGTCCTGCGCTCCGGCGCGATGAACATCGCGGTGCATCCGCGGGACAGCCGCAAGTCCGCCTGACCCCTTCGAGGGTCGAGCGGCATACACCGCACGCCGAGACCGCGGGCACCGTACCTGGTACGGGCCCGCGGTCTCGTGCGTCGTGGCGTCTCGTGCGTCGCGGCGAAGGCGGTTCCGCCGCTCTTCCCCGGGCCGTGTCACGGCCCGGGGAAGAGCGGCGGCTAGCGGTTCAGGGGCGGATAGTGGCCGCCGGGCTCGCTCGGGGTCTCGTCCCTGATGACCTCGCCCTGGACCACCTTGCCGTCGGGGCGGTGGATACGGGCCTGCTGGAAGGCGTCGCCGACGGAACCGGGGGCCGCCAGTCGCATCCTGCGCTCGAAGGCGCCCTGCGCGTAGCGGCTGACGCCCTTCTGGACCGGCGGGACCAGCAGGAGCAGGCCGATCGCGTCCGAGATCAAACCCGGGATCATCAGGAGCAGGCCGGCGAGCATCGTCAGGCCATTGCCCCGGCCGCTGTCGCCCGGTGACGCCACACCGCCCTGTGCCTGCTGGAACGTCCGGCTCAGGTTCTGGAAGGCACGGCGGCCGGCCCGCTTGATGACCACGGAGCCGAGGACGAACCCGGCGACCAGCAGCAGGAACACCGTGAAGCCGCTCGTGGCGTGCGCGACGAGTGTCAGCAGCCAGATCTCCAGCACCATCCACACCGCGACACCGAGCGGCAGGAAGGTGCGCAGCCGCGAGCGCCGCGGGCGGGAGGGAGCGGGGGTCGGAACGCCTGTCGTCATGCTCCCAGTGTGCCTGGGCCCGCCTCTGTTCGGGATAAGCGCACGCTCAATCCCTGCCGCCGGGCGGCCGGCCCCACCGTGACGGCACCGCTCGCCGGCCCCGGCGACAGCGCGGGCCCACCGGCCCGTCCTGTCGCCGCGAGGGCCGGTGGGCCCGCCCGCGCGGTACCGGGACAGTGCCGGACGGTGTCAGGGCTGCTTGCGGCGGCCCGTGATGCGGCCGACGCGCTCGCCCACGCCCCACGTGGTGACGCGCCACAGCGCCTCCACGAGGATGTCGCGGCTCATCTTGGAGTCGCCCAGCTCGCGTTCGACGAAGGTGATCGGGACCTCGACGACGTGGTAGCCGGCCCGCACCGCGCGGCGGGCCAGGTCGACCTGGAAGCAGTAGCCCTGGGAGGCGACCTCGCCGAGGCCGAGGCCTTCGAGGGTCTCGCGGCGGAAGGCGCGGTAGCCGCCGGTCACGTCCCGGATCGGCACGTCGAGCAGGACACGGGAGTAGAGGCTGCCGCCGCGCGAGATGAACTCGCGGGACTTGGGCCAGTTCACCACGCGGCCGCCCGGCACCCAGCGCGAGCCGAGGACGAGGTCGGCGCCCTTGAGCGCGGTCAGCAGACGGGGAAGTTCCTCCGGCTGGTGCGAGCCGTCGGCGTCCATCTCGATGAGGACGCCGTAGCCGTGCTCCAGGCCCCAGCGGAACCCCGCGAGGTAGGCGGCACCGAGCCCTTCCTTGCCCTTGCGGTGGAGGACCTGGACGTTCTCGTCGTCGGCCGCCAGCTCGTCGGCCAGCTTGCCCGTGCCGTCGGGGCTGTTGTCGTCCGCCACCAGGACGTGCGCCTCGGGCACGGCGGATCGCACCCGGCCGACGATCTTCTTGATGTTCTCCGCCTCGTTGTAGGTCGGAATGATCACCAAGGCCGTGCCGAGCGGGCCGAACCGCCTCCCCTGGGCTTCCGCCGCGAGGGTCCCGTCGCCGTCGTTCACTGCTGCCCCTTCGTATCCGTACGCAGGGGTCCACCATAGTGCGCCCAGCCTGCGCTGTTGCGTCGCAGCATGCCTACGGGGGTGTCGATTCGCCAAGAGGCGGGTAAGACGGGCACCCCGTGGCGGAAAACGCGTCCTGCGGATCGGGGCCCGGCGCCCTTCGGGCCGGCCCGGGACCCGCTGGCTGCGGATCGACCGAAAGCCGTTGTCTACTGAACGTCCGGGCCCCACCCGGGTCGCACCTGCCGACCTGTCGGAACGTTCCATCTCCTCGCGGCGCCGACGCTGGGCCTGGCTCCCGGCGGCGGGTGCGCCGGTCGGCGCACCACCCCTGACCCAGCGGCGCCGCAAGGCCGTGCGGAAGTTCCCCGGCCGGCCGTCCGGTGGTGGACCCGGCCGAACCTACCCGCCCCCTGCGGTCGGCTGTCAACACTGGCTTGATCTGCACCTTTCCGGCAAAGCCCAGGTCAGCGCCGAGGAAACGCAGGTCGAACGACGGGGTGCCGGGCCCCCGGCGCGACCCTGGCACCCCGGTACATCACTCGTTGGGCCGTACGAACACCGTCCGTCCGCCGACCACCGTGCGCAGACAGAGGGGGAGGTCGCCGCCGGGGGTCAGATCCGGCAGTCCGGGGGTGCCGGAGCGGGGGTCGGTGGACCAGCGCGCGACCCGGTCGTCGGGGGCCTGCACGAGGAGGCGGCCGGTGCGCCACACCGCGTAGTCCGCGGGCGCGCCCGGCACCAGGATGCCCGCGTCGTCCCGTCCGACGGCCCGCCAGCCGCCCCGCGTGTGGGCCGTGAAGGCGGCCCGCACGGACACCCGGTGTCCGGGCGTGCGGTGGAAGGCCGCCGCGCGCACGGTGCCCCACGGGTCGAGCGGGGTCACGGGGCTGTCGGAGCCGAAGGCCAGCGGCACGCCGGCGCGCAGCAGGGCCGCGAACGGGTTGAGCTCCCGGGCCCGCTCGGCTCCGAGCCGCTGGGCGTACATGCCGTCCTCGCCACCCCACAGCGCGTCGAAGGCGGGCTGCACGGAGGCGGTGAGGCCGAGCTCGGCGAAGCCCGCGACGGTCTCCGGGGTGAGCATCTCGGCGTGCTCGACGCGGTGCCGGGCGGCGCGCACGCGTGCCAGGCCGACCTTCTCGGCGGCGGCGCGGACGCCCTCGACCACCGAGGTCACCGCGGCGTCCCCGATCGCGTGGAAGCCCGCCTGGAGGCCCGCCTCGGTGCAGGCGACCACGTGCGCGGCGACGGCGTCCGCGTCGAGGTGGGCGACGCCCGTGTGGTCCGCGTCGAGGTACGGCTCGCGCAGACAGGCGGTGTGGGAGCCGAGGGAGCCGTCGACGAACAGGTCGCCGGCCGCGCCGACGGCGCCCAGGGCCCGCGCCTTCTCGACGTCGCGGTCGGCCCAGTAGCCGACGACCCGTGGTCCGGGCTCCTCGGCGGCGAGCCGCAGCAGTCCGGTGAAGTCGTCCTCGGAGGAGATCTCGGGGCCCGCGCACTCGTGCACGGAGCCGATGCCGAGCGAGGCCGCGTGGGCGAGCGCGGCGCGCTGGGCCTCCGTGCGCTGCTCGGCACCGACCGCGCCGAGGGCCGCGGCACGCACGGCGTGGTGGGCGTCGCGGGTCAGGGGGCCGTCGGGCGCGTACCCGGCGAGTGCCGTGACGCCGGGGACCAGGTCCAGGAGCGCGCTGGTGGCCACGGCGGAGTGCACGTCGATGCGGGAGAGGTAGAGCGGGCGTCCGCCGGTCGCGGCGTCGAGTTCGGTGCGGGCCGGGGGCCGGCCGCCGGGCCAGCGGGCCGCGTCCCAGCCGTGGCCGAGCAGCACCCGGTCGGCCGGACGGGCGGTGGCGAACTCGCGTACGAGGGCGAGGGCCGCCTCCAGGGACGGCGCGTCGGACAGGTCGAGGCCGGTGAGCGCGAGCCCGGTGGCGGTGGTGTGCACGTGCGCGTCGGTGAACGCCGGGGTGACCAGGGCGCCTTCGAGGTCCACGACCTCGTCGACGCCACCCGCGAAGGCGTCGGCGGCCCCTTCCGAGCCGACCCAGGCGACATGACCCCGTTCCACGACCATGGCGGTGGCGAAGGGGTCGGCGGGGCTGTGGACTTCTCCACCGCGCAGCAGCACGGTGTCCGACGGGGCGGTGCTCTCACTCATGGGAACAGTCTCGCGCCTGCCGGCGTCCGGCCGTCGCCCGGGTGGGGGCGACACGGCGGGGCGGCCGGGGAGACCCGCCCGTCCGGACGGACCCGCGGACCGGACGCCCGCACCCCGGAGGGACCCTCAGATGCGGGGCGGGCGGGACTCGTACGGTGTCGACAGGACGACCGTGGTGCGCGTCGACACGCCCGCGAGCGCCCGCAGCCGCCCGAGGAGTTCCTCGAGTTCGTGCGGGGTCGAGACACGTACCTTGAGGATGTAGTTCTCGTCGCCCGCGACGCTGTGGCAGGCCTCGATCTCCGGTACGCCCGCGAGGCGTTCGGCGATGTCGTCGGGGGCGCTGGGGTCGAACGGCTTCACCGAGATGAAGGCGGTCAGGGGCAGCCCGACGGCCTCCGGATCCACGACCGCGGCATAGCCCCGGATGACGCCGCGCTGCTCGAGACGGCGCACCCGCTGGTGCACGGCGGACGTGGACAGGCCCGTGGCCTTGCCCAGGTCGGTGTAACTCATCCGCCCGTCTGCGACGAGCAGCTGCACGATCTGTCGGTCCAGCTCCTCCATGGCGCAAGAACCTACAGGGCCGCCGATCCCCCGGGATACCTCAGCGGTGCAGGTCATACCCGCTTTGTGATGTGCCCGGTCCCGGTCGCGCGCCACCTGGCCGACAGAAACTCCGCCGGGGCCGGGCACCTGCGGGCGGCATGTGACGAAGGACACACGGATGCAACCGGGTCCGCGATGTTCGCGTGATTACCCCGGAGACGGGACGGGAAGTGCTTGCTGTGGTCGAGGTCGCAGCGCCTTGTCGGCCCACCCGAGGGGGAGAATCCCATGCAGAGTCTTAAGCGCCCTGGTCGTACCGCACCCAAGCGGCAGCAGGCCGTTCTCGAGCCCGAGCCGGAGGATGTCGAATCCGACGCCCTGGACGGTGACGAGTTCGACGCGTACGACACCTTCGAGATGTACCGGGTCATCTGCCCGGACTGCGCGCAGCCCATCGCGCTGCTGGCGGACGAGGAGGTCCTGCCGGAGCACGCCCTGTGCGCCTCCCCGTGGAACCCGTTCGGACTCACCGTCTGCTCGGGCACGGGACGCGCGGCCGCCGGGGCGCGGTCCGCGGACGACACCGCGGAACTCCAGCAGCAGGACACCGCCCTCCTGCTGACGCTCCCTCAGGGACTCGACTGGCGCACGCAGCCGTTCTCCCACGTGGGCGGACCGGGCTCGATCCCGATGCGCGTCCACGAGATGCGGCGCGCCGCCTGACCGGTCGCCACATCCGTCGGCGACGTCCGGTCCACCCCAGCGACCGCTCCGCACCACGGCCCGCGGGCCGCCGTGGTGCGGGACCGGTGCGTACGGGGCCGGACGACGCGCTCTCGCGGACCTCGCGGGGGTCCCGCCGCGAACGCATACCCGATTCCGCGGGCGGGTGACCTGTCCGCACGCCCGGGCGTTGCCCCGGTATGAGCCCCACACCTTCCGCGACCGGGCACCGGCGCCGGATCCTCGTCCCGGCTCCGATGGAATCGGTTCACTGGGCACCACCCCCGCCGGTTCAGGACCCGCCCATCTACCGTGCCCTGATGCGCGCCTGGGCCGACCGGGGCCGGGCACTGCCGGGGCACCACGACCCCGAGTGGGCGCGCCTGGTGGCGCCGTCGGTGATGTACGGGTACGGACGGTTCGGCGCGCTCACGGAACCGCGGGAGGAGGAACGCTTCGCCCCGGGCCGGGACCCGCGCGAGGACGGGCACTTGGACGCGCCCGGGGACCCGCGGCGCGAGTTCCGTGCGGGCACGGCTCCCCGGGGGGAGTTCGGCGCGGGCGCGGATCCCCGGGGAGAGTTCGGCGCGGGCGCGGACCCTCGCGTCGGTCTCAGCCCGTCCCGGGACCCACGAGGTGCCGCGCGATGACCATGCGCTGGATCTGATTGGTGCCCTCGACGATCTGCAGCGCCTTCGCTTCCCGCATGTACCGCTCGGCCGGGAAGTCGGCGGTGTACCCGTACCCGCCCAGGACCTGGACGGCGTCCGTGGTGACCTTCATCGCCCCGTCCGTGCACAGCAGTTTCGCCATGGCGGCCTGCTTGGAGAAGGGCCGGCCGGCATCGCGCGACCGGGCGGCGGCCAGGCAGAGCGCCCGGCCGGCCTCGATCCGGGTGGCCATGTCCGCGAGCATGAAACGAAGCCCCTGGAAGTCCGCGATCCGTCCGCCGAACTGGCGTCGTCCCATGGCGTACGCGACGGCCTCGTCCAGCGCGGCCTGGGCCACCCCTGTCGCGCAGGCCGCGATGCCGAGCCTCCCGGAGTCGAGCGCCGACAGGGCGATCGCGAAACCCTGGCCCTCGTCGCCGAGGCGACGGGCGTCGGCGACCCGCACTTCGTCGAAGTGGACCTGTGCGGTCGGCGAACCCTTCATGCCCATCTTCCGCTCGGGCGGCGAAGCGCTCAGTCCCTCGGCGTCGCCGGGCACCAGGAAGGCGGTGATGCCGCGCGGGCCCTCGCCGCCGGTCCGCGCGAACACCGTGCAGAAGTCGGCCACCCCGCCGTGCGTGGTCCACGCCTTGGTGCCGGTGACGACCCACTCGTCCCCCTGCCGTACCGCCTTCGTCCGCAGCGAGGCGGCGTCGGAACCCGAGGACGGCTCGGAGAGGCAGTACGCGCCGAGCAGGCCGCCGCCGAGCATCGCGGGCAGGTGCCGGGCCCGCTGCTCCTCGGTCCCGTAGTCCGCCAGCGCGTGGCAGGCGAGGGTGTGGACGCTGACGCCGAGGCCCACGGTGAGGCGGGCCATGGCGAGTTCCTCGAGGACCTGGAGGTAGACCTCGTACGGCTGGCCTCCGCCACCGTGGGCAGGGTCGTACGGCAGTCCGAGCAGTCCGGACCGCGAGAGCAGTCCGAAGACCTCGCGCGGAAAACGCCCGGCGTCCTCCTCCTCGGCCGCCCTCGGGACGATCTCGCGCCGCGCGATGTCGCGGACGAGCGAGATCAGCTCCCGGGCCTCGTCCGTGGGCAGCTGACGGTCCACCGGCTGCGGGGCGCGATCGGGCACGGCGGCGCTCCTCCCTGTTCGGGCACGTCGGCGGACGCCGGCCCGGGGGCGGCGGCGCCGGGTCTCACCTGGCCCCGCCGATGCTCCCGGCCCGACTCACGAAACCCGGCGAACGACGGCCGTGGCGCCGGGAGTACGCCCGAACGGAGGCACGGCCGCGCCGGACGCCGACGGACGCACGCACCCGATCACTCGATTGGTCCGAACCATTGACAGGGCGGTCTGGTCCTCATACCGTTCCGTCAGTCGCCGCACCGTTCCGTCAGTCGTCCCGCCGGGCGTCGGGCGGGGCCACGTAGGAGGGGTCGAGCTCTTCGACGGCGCGCATCGCGCCCCCGAGCATCTTCACCAGCAGCTCGCGCATCGTGTCGCGCGGCAGCACGGGGTGGTCGATCCAGTCGAGGGTGGCCCCCTCCACTCCGTGCAGCCAGCCGAGCAGGGCGACGCGCGGCAGCGGTCCGACCTTGCCCTTGCCGTACGCCCCTTCGGCGATCGTCGCGACGATCGCCTCGCGCACGCCCTCGCGTATCGCCTGCACTTCGGCGTCGAAGCCCACGCCGCCCGCGATGATCGTGCGGTAGGCGGCCTGGTTGTGCTCGGCGTAGCGGAGATAGCCGTCGATCGTGCGCTGGACCCGCTCCACCCCGGGGAGCTCCAGACCGTCGGCGGCCCGGGAGACCAGATCCGCGACCGAGTCCTCGACGATGGCGAGGTAGTAGCCGCGCTTGGACTTGAAGTAGTAGTAGATCAGCCCCTTGGCGACATGCGCCTGACGTGCGATGTCATCCATCGACAGCGCGTCGTACGACGTGTCGGCGAACAACTTCCTTCCGATGGCGATGAGTTCGGCGCGGCGCGCCAGTGAGCGGTCGGTGCCCCGCGTACGGGGACGGTCGACCTCACGCTGTTGACTATTATTCAATTCCGGCCCTGGTCTCCAACTGCCGACGGAACATGCGCAGTATGGCAGAACCGTGCCGACCGTCATCCGGGGGCGATCGGCCCGTCGCTCGTCGGGCCCGGGCGCGTGCCGCGGGCTCCCCGGCGGCGCCCTGTCAGATCAGACCGAGCCGGGTCACCAGCATCGCCACGGCCACCACGAGGATCCAGCCCACGACGTGTTCGAGGATCTTCGGGCCGTCGTCCTTCGGGCCTCCGGTCCGGGCGCGGAGACGAGGGGCGGTGGCGGAGCTCGTGGTCATGGCATCTCGCTGACGTAGTGGTGCGGTGGCGTCCCCCGGCTCCCGTCGGCTCCCCACCGACCCGGCCACCTTGCCACCGGAGCCGCGGTCGCCGGTAGAGACCGAGGTCACGTCCGCGGCTCGACGGCGCCGGATCCCGCGGGATTCCGCCCGGCCGCCACCTCACGTGTGTCTCGTCACACGGCCCCGGCCGGGGCCGTGATCGCCCCGCGGGGACGGCGCTCCGGCCGGTCCGGCGGCCCCCGTCGGGCGGGGACCGCCGGTCACGTCACCGGACGCCCACCGCCGCGAGCGCCTTGCGCTGCCGTGCCGAGGGATGCGCCGGGAAGTACAGGTAGCAGACCCCGCCGGTACCGGAGACGACCTTCCCGGAGGCGTTGTAGCGCTTGGTGCGCAGCCAGATGTTCTCCCACTCGGAGCGCTTGTAGACCCTGCGCACCGCGTCGTCGCCGGGCGAGGCCGGGTCGTTGGCGATCACGTCGCCGTCCGCGGTGAACCCCACGACCGTCATGAGGTGGCCCGAGGTGCCGTACCCCGCGCCCGTCAGCTCGGACTTGAGGAACGACTGGGACGTTATGGCCGGGATGCCCGCCGCGATCAGCGTCTCCAGGTCGGTGAGCGAGCCGAGCCGGGTCACCACGCCCTGGAGGTCCTTGTACGTGGCCGCGTAGGCGGCGTTGAAGGGCCAGTTGCCGCAGCCGGCGTACTGGTAGTCGTAGGTGGAACGGGCCGCGAGGCACACCTGCGGATCGGCGTACGAGGGGTCGACCCAGGCGAGCTGCCCGGCGGTGGGCCTGCGCCCCCAGTACTCGATGATCATCTGCGAGGAGGTGGGGCTGCACCAGGCCTCGCCGCCGTTGTCGTACTCCGGGTACTGGCCGGCGTGGATCTCCTGCGAGTAGCGCGGGACGTTCAGCTCCTGGGCGAGGCCCGGGGCCGAGGCGGGGACGGTGAAGCGGTCCGGGATGTCGGAGCCCATCGCTCCGAGGCGCCACACGGTGGGCGTGATCCTGGAGCCCGGGGTGCGGTAGAGGGTCAGGCGCAGCCGGTAGGAGAGGAGGCGCAGGCCGGAGGCGGCGTCGTCGATGGAGAAGGTGTCCGTCCAGATGGTGCTGCGGCCGTCGGTCTGGTCGTCCACGGAGGTGCGCCGGATGTCCTGGTCGCCGGAGGCCCAGCGGCCCATCACGTACCAGGGCGTGTCCGTGCCGTCGGAGTAGGTGCCGGTCAGCTCGACCTGGAGCCACGTGCCGGCCGGGGTGTGCGCGTTCCAGGAGGCGATGGCCTCCGTGGCGGGGACCGGGAGCCGGTGGACCGGCGAGGTCCAGGTCGCGTACTCCCAGGCGGCCGTCCTGCCGGTGTGGGGGTCGGTGTAGTCCGCCGTGCCGGCCGGGGCGGCGATCACCAGGCCGGGACGGGCGCCCCGCACGACCCGCGTGCCCGCCGCGCTTCCCGTGCGCCAGTCGCTGTACGAGGTCCAGGCGCGGTTGTCGACAAGACCTCCGGGGGCTCTGGTCCGGGGGACCGGGGCGGCCGGGGCGGCGGCGGACGCGGGGCCCGCGGCCCCCACCGCCGCCGCGGCGACCGCGGCGGTCAGGACGATTCTGCGGGACGGCTGTTCGGCTCTGCTCATGGGCGGAGAACCCCCAGGGTGTCCGGAACGGGCGGGCCCAGTGCTCTGTCGTGCGCCAACTATGGACGCCGGGGAGCGACTTCTGCCAGCACTTCGGCCCGTGCCGCACCCACCAATATTGGTCGGGACCACTGACATGACCTGGGGCGCCCCGGCCCCGGCGGGCGCCGGGGCCGGGGCTGAGGGGTGATCAGACGAGGTCCATGGCCGCGACCTCGTCGGGGCGGCCGTAGCTGACGGGCCCCTGGAAACGGCGGCGCGCCGTGGCGAACCACCACACCGTCGCGACGGTCAGCACCACGGCCAGGGCGATCGAGGCGTAGTTGAAGTTGTCCCCGGTGATCGGCGAGACCTGGGGCAGCATGAAGAGCACGCTGCTGGCGAGGATCCAGGTCACGGCCACCCAGCCGACGGGCTTGCTCCAGCGGCCCAGGTTCCAGGGGCCGGGCTGGAACTCGTCGCCGAGCCGCAGCCGCAGGAAGACCGGCACGGCGTAGGCGAGGAAGAGTCCGACGACGTTGACGCTGACGATGGCCGTGAAGGCGGTGTGCGACCACCATCCGGGCAGGACGAGGGCCAGCGAGCAGGCGACCGCCAGCCAGACGGCCTTGACGGGGGTGCGGGTGCGCGGTGAGACGGAGTGCCACCAGCGCGAGCCCGGCATCGCGCCGTCGCGGGAGAAGGCGAAGATCTGCCGGGTGTTGCTGGTCAGGTTGGCCAGCCCGCAGAAGAGCATGGAGCCGATCACGATGAGCAGGATGAACTTAGCCATGCCCATGCCAAGCCCGTCGATGAGGATCTGCACGGGCGGCGCCGAGGAACCGGCGACCCGGTCGTAATCATGAATGCTGTACACGAGGGCGAGCATCAGGATGAGCCCGGTGATCGCCGAATAGCCTATCGAACGGGTGATCCCCTTCGGTGCGTTGACCGTGGCCCGCACCGTTTCCTCGGACATGTGGAAGCTGCCGTCGAAGCCCGTGAAGGTCCAGCTCGTGACCAGCAGACCGAGCATCCCTCCGTAAATCCCGTTCGTGAAACCGGTGTTGTTCGCGAAATGAGTGACGAACGAGGCCGACTGGTGGTCGTCGGGCATCACGACGAGCGTGCTCACGATCACCACGAGCCCGATCAGGAGCCACCACACGGAGATCCGGTTCAGCACGGCGACCAGCTGGACCGTGTAGGTATTGGCCAAACCCTGGAGCACGATGATCAGCGCCGTGATGAGGACCGTCTGCTCGGCCGTCGGACGGTACGAGTCCCACTGCAGGGCGACGAACGCCTGGATGAAGGTGGCGGCCGCGTAACCGGTGGCCGCCGTACCCCCCACCTGACCCACGAAATTCAGCCACCCCGTGTACCAGGACCAGGCGCCCTTGTGCCGCTTGGCGAGCTTGCCGGCGGAGAAATAGAGCGCCCCGCTGGTCGGATAGGCGGAGGCGACTTCCGCCATCGCGGCACCGATGAAGAGCACCATCACCGAGACGCCGATCCAGCCGAACACGAGAATGCGCGGGCCGCCGGCGTTCATGCCGAACCCGAAGGACGAGAAAATACCGGAAATAATGTTGATGATGGTGAAGGAGATCGCGAAGTTGTCGAACGCCTGGAATCGACGGGTGAGTTTTCTCGGATATCCCATCGCATGGAGCGTGGCGTCGTCGTCGAAGGCCGCGGAATCCTTTCCGGGGCCGGTTCTCCGACCCGGGGCCGTTATTCGCTCTGACACGGCTGTCCTTTCTCTCGGGGGTGATTCGGGACGACGGGGAGGGCCGGCGGTCAGCCGGCCCCCGGCACGGGCAGGCCGCAGGCGCGGCGGGCGCGGGAGAGCTGCTCCGCGGGTTCGCCGAACACGCTCCACGGCATGCGGCAGGCGTAGGGCCCCATGGCCGTGAACACCGCGCGCGCCTCGAACTCGCGCTGCGCCATGAAGAGCGCGTGCGCCAGGTACGCCAGGTCTAGCACCGGTGTGAAGCGGTATCCGGCCACTTCCGGTAGCCAGTTCTGGTAGATCGCGAGCGCCGTAGAACGCCACTGCGGCTGCTCCCAGGTGCGGTCGACCAGCAGTTGCGTGGGGTTGTAGCTCTCCACCAGGGCCACCAGCGGCAGCAGCCGCAGCGGCGAGGAGACGGGGGCGCGCTGGCTCAGGAAGGCGGCGACGTCCCAGGCGGCGTTCACGGAACCGCCGTAGCGCGTGAAGAAGAACGCCAGGAACCGGTGGTGGCCCTCACGGTTCCAGGGGTCGAGGCGCAGGACGTGCGAGAACAGGCGCCAGGGGCCGGGAGGCCGGGTCAGCAGCCCCTCCGGGGCCGGGTCGCGCAGGTCGTGCAGCCGGGCCATGGACAGCCGGGCGACCCAGGGCGTGGGATCGGCCCGGTCCATCAGCGCGGCCCGGTCGCAGGCGGTCAGCGCTATGCGTTCCAGCGCCTCGGCCCGGTCGTCCTTGGCGTCGGCCGCGCGCAGCGCCCGCAGCACGGCCACGCGGGCCCACATCAGGGCGGCCTCGGGGGTCTGCTCCTCCGCCAGCCAGCGTTCGGCGAGGTCGGAGTCGGCGGCCTCGGAGGCGAGGACCAGGGAACGATGGGCCCGTAATCCGTAGTCGGAACGGGTCTCCTCAAGAGCTTGGTGGGCGCTCAGATAGCGGCCCGCTCTGACGTCCGTGCAGACACTCGCGAGAGTGCGGTCGTCGGCCGCTGGATGCCACACATACTGCCCCTCGAATAAACCCGCGGCCATCTTCCCCTGTCCGTCCCCGTACGACTTCGCCGTTCCTCGACAAGAACCCTACTCAGCATCTCCGAGTACCGGAACGCCCTATCCGAAATAGCCGGTTCCGCGGGGCCGGGAATTTTGGGAGCGGGCCCGTGAAGTTCTTGAGGATTGTTCAGCGAATAGTTCAATGCGACACCATCCTGAACCCATGGATCCGCTGTGGACGGCACCTCGATAGAATGTTCCCCAGGACTATGCCCACCCCGCACCTCACCCCGGGAAACCCCATTCACGACCTCGCCTCGCGGCTGCTCCGGCTGCCGCCCTCCTGCGGGCCCGTCCGGCTGATCGGCGTGGACGGCCACGCCGGCTCCGGAAAGACCACGTTCGCCGGGTCACTGGCGGCGGCCCTGGGCGGCGCGCCCGTACTGCACCTCGACGACATCGCCACCCACGAGGAGCTCTTCGGCTGGACCGGGCGCCTGCTGGGCCGGGTGATCGAGCCGTTCGGGCGCGGCGAGGCCGCGCTGTACGCCCCTTACGACTGGACCGCCCGGGAGTTCGGACCGGTCCGCGAACTGCCGGCCGCGCCCGCGGTGATCGTCGAGGGCGTCGGGGCCGGACGCCGTGCGCTGCGCCCGTGGCTCGCGCGCGTCCTGTGGATGGAGTTGCCGCCCGAGCGGGCCTGGGCGCGGGGACGGCGGCGGGACGGCCGGGCGCAGAGCGACTTCTGGGACGGATGGGTCCGGGCCGAGCGCCGGCACTTCGCCGAGGACCCCACACGGCCGTTCGCGGACCTCGTGGTGCGGCAGTGTCCCGAGGGGTACGAGGTGTCGCCAGGGCCTGCCGGGACGTCTGGACCGGACCAGTCCATCACTCAACGTGATGGACCATCCGCAGCGCGCTGAAGTCGCGAAGACCCACTCCGGAGAAGTTGCCTCGGTGTCCCAACTCCGCTTGACCAGGGGGCCGTACAGGTCTTACGTTCTGAAGCAGCGGCCCTTCGGGAACCGCCCGCAGTCGCGAAGCCCCCGGTTGTTCCCCCGTGATCGGGGGCTTCGTTCTGCCCACACCCTCTCTTTCCGGACACCCCGAGGCGTGATTCGCTCACCCTGGGTCACCGTCCGCCGTGCGTCCCGCCCGCTCCCACCTCGTGGAACGGGCCGTGCTGCACCCTTCGGCAGGCCCGTCGACCGCGGGTACCATGCCTCTCGGTACGGCTTTCGGACGGCTGCTCTGCCGCACCGCTTCAACTCCCGTCCGCGGCACAGTCGTTCGACCAGAGCTGCCGACGGGCACCGGCCCGGCGGCGAGGGGATGTCCTGATCCGCGAGGTACTCCCCGACCATCGGGGGCACGGTTTGTGGGGGACGTGATGGACTTCGGCACGCAGGGCCCCGAGGCCCCGGCCGACCTCGCCTGGCTGCGGGGCGTGGACGCCTACACGATGGGCGCCTACCCGCAGGCGGAGGAGGAGTTCCGCGCCGCGGTCCGGATGGACCCCGGCATGGCGGACGGCTGGCTCGGACTGCACGCGCTACGGGTGGACACGACGACCGCGCTGCTGCGGATGTTCCGGCACCGGGACCGCTTCGGCGAGCAACGCTCCCGCCACCGACGCACCCTCAACTCCTGGTACTGGCTGGGCTGGTGGGTCCAGCCGGTACTGGAGAGCCCGCGCGACCTGCTGCTCGCGCACGCCTCGCACTGGCTCGACGGTCGCCATGTCCCCGAACTGGACCGGGCGCTCGCCGGTCTGCCGCCGGTCGACGCGGACCACCAGGTGCGGTTCCTGCACGCGTGCCGCGCCTATCTGGTCAAGGACTGGGAGCAGTTGGTGCGGCACACCGATCCGCTGATCAACGATCCCATGCTCGGCATCGAGGCCGGCCTGTTCGGCGGCATGGCACGGGTCCGGCTGGAGATGTACGGACAGGCCGAGCCGCTGCTGTCGTCCGCCCTGATGCGCTGCCGCAGCGAGCAGCCGCAGCGCAAGGAGCTGCGGTACTGGCTGGCCCGCGCCCACGAGGGCACCGGGCGCTCCGCCGCGGCCCTGCCCCTGTACCGGGCGGTGCACCGGGTCGACCCCTCCTTCATGGACACCTCGGCGCGGCTCGCGGCCATCGCCGAGGGGGACGGGTACGACGACGCCGCCGCCGACCTCGCAGCGATCACGCTCGCCGGGATCGGGCAGGACGTGCTGGAGGGCCCGGACGGCATGGACGCGCTGTTCGGCACCGAGGGGCGCGATCTGAGGCTCCCGGACCCCGACCCGTCGCCGCCCGGCGCCCTGCCGGTCCAGACCGACGGCTTCCGGGAGAAGGCCGTGATCCCGGTGCAGCCGATGCCCGCGGGACCGACGGACCCCGCCCTGCTCGACGAGGCGCTCGCCGAGCTGGAGCGCATGGTGGGCCTGGAGCCGGTGAAGCGACAGGTCAAGGCGTTGTCGGCGCAGCTGAACATGGCCAGGCTGCGCACCGGGCAGGGTCTGCCGGTGCAGCCGCCGAAACGGCACTTCGTCTTCTCCGGCCCCTCCGGCACCGGCAAGACCACGGTGGCGCGCATCCTCGGCCGGGTCTTCTACGCGCTCGGGCTGCTCGGCGGGGACCATCTGGTCGAGGCCCAGCGGGCCGACCTGGTCGGCGAGTACCTCGGCCAGACCGCCGTGAAGGCCAACGAGCTGATCGACTCGGCGATCGGCGGCGTCCTGTTCGTGGACGAGGCGTACTCCCTGTCCAACTCCGGCTACGGCAAGGGCGACGCGTACGGCGACGAGGCCCTTCAGGTGCTGCTGAAGCGGGCCGAGGACAACCGGGACCACCTGGTCGTCATCCTCGCCGGTTACCCCGAAGGCATGGACCGCCTGCTCGCCGCCAACCCCGGTCTCTCCTCGCGCTTCACCAGCCGCGTGGACTTCCCCTCCTACCGCCCGCTCGAACTGACCTCCATCGGTGAGGTGCTGGCCGCCGAGAACGGCGACATCTGGGACGAGGAGGCGCTGGACGAGCTCCGCTCGATCGCCGGGCACGTCGTCGACCAGGGCTGGATCGACGAGCTCGGCAACGGCCGCTTCCTGCGCACCCTGTACGAGAAGAGCTGCGCGTACCGCGATCTGCGGCTGTCGGGATACCCCGGCACGCCCTCGCGCGACGACCTGTCGACATTGCGTCTGCCCGACCTCATGCAGGCCTATGGGGAGGTCCTCTCGGGCCGGGGCCCGCAGGATCCGTCGGGGATGTGAGAGGGCCCCGGTCCCGCCGGGGCCGTACGACCGTCACGGGTCGCACGGCCCACGGGAAACCGGGGCCCACGCACGCGGTCAGCTCGCCAGCGCCTCCTCGGCCTGGCCGGGGCGCGGTTCCGCGACCCGCACCGGCGTCACCTCGCGGTGCGCCGGGTCCCGTACCTCGCCGACCAGCAGTTCCAGCACGTCCTCGAGGGCCACGAGGCCGAGGACCTTCCCGGAGGCGTCGGCGACCTGGGCGAGGTGGGTGGCGGCACGGCGCATCACGGTGAGGGCGTCGTCCAGCGGGAGTTCGGACCGCAGGGTGGTCATCGGCCGCCACATCTGCTGCGGCACCGCCCGCTCGGACTCCTCCAGGTCGAGGACGTCCTTCACGTGGAGGTAGCAGCCCATGAAGGCGCCGTTCTCCGCGACCACGGGGAACCGGGAGTACCCGGTGCGCGCGGTGAGCGCGACGACCTGGCCCGGGGTGACCGACGGGTCCACGGTGACCAGCGAGGCGCTGTCGAGGAGGACGTCGGTGACCGGACGGGAGCCGAGTTCCAGGGCGTCCTCGAGGCGCTCCTGCTCCTCGGGTTCGAGGAGTCCCGCCTGTCCGGAGTCCTCCACCAGCCGGTTGAGCTGCTCGCTGGTGAAGACCGCCTCGACCTCGTCCTTGGGCTCGACCCGGAACAGCTTGAGGATCAGCTGCGCGCAGGCGCCGAGGGCCACCGTGACCGGGCGGCACACCCGGGCGAAGGCGACCAGTCCGGGACTGAGCCACAGGGCCGTCCTCTCGGGCGCGGCCATCGCCAGGTTCTTCGGGACCATCTCGCCGATGACGAGGTGGAAGAAGACGACGAGGGCGAGCGCGATCACATAGCCGAGGGGGTGGATCACCCCGTGCGGCAGCCGGACCGCCTCGAAGACCGGCTCCAGCAGCCGGGCGACCGTGGGCTCGGCGACCGCCCCGAGGGTCAGCGAGCACAGGGTGATGCCGAACTGGGCCGCCGCCATCATCTGCGGCAGGCGCTCCAGGCCGTACAGGACCTGCCGGGAGCGGGCGGTGCCCAGCGGTTCGATCTGGCTGCGCCGTACGGACACGAGCGCGAACTCGGCGCCGACGAAGAAGCCGTTGGCGAGCACCAGCAGGCCCGCGAACAGCAGTTGGAGCATGCTCATCGGACGGCCTCCGGGGCGAGCGCGGTCCGCACGAGGCGGACGCGTTCGGCGCGGTAGTGCCCGACCTGCCGCACCACGAGGCGCCAGCCGGGGAGCTCGGCCCTGTCACCGGGGGCCGGGATCCTGCCGAGCAGGTCGGCGACGAGGCCCGCCACGGTCTCGTACGGTCCCTCGGGCACGTCGAGGCCTATGCGCTGCAGGATGTCGACCCGGCAGCTGCCGTCGGCGTCCCAGGCGGGCCGGCCGTCCTCGGGGGGAGCGACCGCGAGTTCGGGCTGCTCGCCCTGCACGTCGTCGTGCTCGTCGCGGACCTCGCCGACGAGTTCCTCGACGATGTCCTCCAGGGTGACCACGCCGGCCGTGCCGCCGTACTCGTCGACGACGACGGCGATCGGCTGTTCGCTGCGCAGCCGCTCCAGGAGGGGCTGCACGGGCAGGGTCTCCGGAACGAGCAGCGGGGCCTGGGCGATCCGGCCCACGGGGGTGCGCAGCCGGTCGTGCGCGGGGATCGCGAGGGCGTCCTTGAGGTGCACCATGCCCACGACCTCGTCGATCCGCTCCCGGTATACGGGGAAGCGGGACAGGCCGGTGGCACGGGTGAGGTTGACGACGTCCTCTGCGGTGGCCGACGACTGGAGGGCGCTGACCTTCACCCGCGGCGTCATGACGTGCTGCGCGGTGAGGTCGGCCAGGGACATCGTGCGGACGAAGAGGTCCGCGGTGTCCTGTTCCAGGGCGCCCGCGCGGGCCGAGTGACGGGCGAGGGAGACGAGTTCGCCGGGGGTGCGGGCGGAGGCCAGCTCCTCGGCGGGTTCCACGCCCAGGGCGCGGACGAGCCGGTTGGCGACCGTGTTCAGCGCGGCGATCACCGGGCGGAACAGCCGGGAGAAGACCTGCTGCGGGCCGGCGACGAAGCGGGCCACCTGGAGCGGCTTGGACACCGCCCAGTTCTTGGGCACGAGTTCACCGACCACCATCTGCACGGCCGAGGCCAGCAGCATGCCGGTCACCACGGCGACGCCGGGCACCGCGCCCCCGGGCAGTCCGAGCGCCCCGAACGGGCCGTCCAGCAACCGGGCGAGGGCCGGTTCGGCGAGCATGCCGACGACGAGCGAGGTGATGGTGATGCCGAGCTGGGTGCCGGAGAGCTGGAAGGACAACTCCTTGAGCGACTCGACGACCGTGCCGGCGCGTTCGTCGCCGTCGGCCGCGGCCTTCTCGGCGTCGGGGCGCTCGACGGTGACGAGGCCGAACTCGGCGGCCACGAAGAAGCCGTTGGCGAGGATCAGCAGGAACGCCGCGCCAAGGAGCAACAGGGGGATGGTCATGCCGCCGCCTCGCTATGTCGGAAGGGGGCGGCGCAGGTACTACAGGACGATCCGTCCATCGCTGGAGGGAGTCACTCCTCGGGTAGCAGGGAGCCTCTGGGGGCCGGAGCACGACGGAGGCGGAGGCGCGATGAAAACGCCTCCGCCGACAGATTAATCAAGACATGGGCTCTCGGGGCAGGGTGGAGGGCCGAGAGTCAGCTCTCGTGTCCGCCGTTGCGCCCGTCCGGCTCCTGGATCGCCCGGGCCGAAGCCAGGGCGCGCAGGGCACGGGCGTCCTCGATGGCGCGCTGCTTGGCGATGCCCGGCTGGATGCCGAGCGCCGGGAGACTGGTGCCGTCGCTGAGGTCGAGGAACACCCAGGGGTCACCGGGACGCAGGTTGACCTGGAGGATCTCCGCCCAGTCCAGGTGCCGGCGGCTCGCGATGTTGACGACGGTGACACCGCCCTCGTCGGCGACGACCTTGGGCCGCGAGAGCAGTACGAGCACGCCGAAGAGCAGCGCCGCGGTGAGGATGAAGCTGAGCCGCTCCCCCGGGCCGAGTTGCTCCAGAAGCATGGCGACCGTGGTGATGACCACAAGGATCGAGGCGCCCGCGGTGAGCAGCACGGCCCGGGTACGGGAGGGGCGGAAGGTTACGGGAAGGGTGGGAAGGTCCGACATGTCCATTGGTTCCGTCAGAGCCGGCAGGCGTGGATGGCCGTGGTCAGGATGGCCCGCGCGCCGAGCGCGTACAGGTCGTCCATGATCCGCTGGGCCTCCTTGGAGGGGACCATGGCGCGGACGGCGACCCAGCCCTCGTTGTGCAGGGGCGAGATGGTCGGCGACTCCAGGCCGGGAGTGAGCGCGACGGCCCTCTCCAGGTGCTCGGCGCGGCAGTCGTAGTCCATCATCACGTACGTCCGCGCGACCAGCACGCCCTGGAGGCGGCGCAGGAACTGCTGCACCTTGGGTTCGGCGTCCTCGGTGGGGCCGGCCCCGACGCGGCGGACGACGACGGCCTCGGACTTCATGATCGGCTCGCCGAAGATCTCCAGACCGGCGTTGCGCAGCGAGGTCCCGGTCTCCACGACGTCCGCGATGACCTCGGCGACACCGAGTTCGATGGCGGTCTCGACGGCGCCGTCGAGGTGGACGACGGAGGCGTCGATGCCGTGGTCGGCGAGGTGCCCCGCGACGATGCCCTCGTAGGAGGTGGCGATCGTCCTGCCCTTCAGGTCCGCGACGCCGTTGGCGGTGCCCGGCTTGGCGGCGAAGCGGAAGGTGGAGCGGGCGAAGCCGAGCGGGAGGATCTCCTCGGCGTCGGCTCCGGAGTCGACCAGCAGGTCGCGGCCGGTGATGCCGATGTCGAGGCGGCCGGAGGAGACGTAGATCGCGATGTCCCGGGGGCGGAGGTAGAAGAACTCGACCTCGTTGTTCGGGTCGACGATCCGCAGTTCCTTGGACTCCCGGCGCTGCTGGTAGCCGGCCTCATGCAGCATGTCCGCCGCAGGTCCTGAGAGGGAACCCTTGTTGGGGACGGCGATGCGCAGCATGAGGTCGGCTTCCTTTGCTCGATGGTGTTCGGGACGGGTGGGACGGGCGGACGTGCTCGGTGAAGGGGGTACCGCCGGAGCGGCCCCTACAGATGCGCGTACACGTCGTCGAGGGAGATCCCGCGCGCGACCATCATCACCTGGACGTGGTAGAGCAACTGCGAGATCTCCTCGGCGGCGGCGTCCTTGCCCTCGTACTCGGCGGCCATCCAGACCTCCGCGGCCTCTTCGACGACCTTCTTGCCGATGGCATGGACGCCCTTGCCGACGAGTTCGGCGGTGCGCGAGGTGGCGGGATCGCCCGTGGCGGCCTTGTGCTGGAGCTCGGTGAAGAGCTCCTCGAACGTCTTATTGGACATGGTGGTCCTCACCCTACGCGCTCGGGGCCGTACCTCAGTGCCAGGGTTCAGATACTGAGCGGAGGGTGGCCGCGGTCGCCACGGCGGCCGTCACCGCCTCGTGCCCCTTGTCCTCGTTGGAGCCCTCGATGCCCGCGCGGTCCAGGGCCTGCTCCTCGGTGTCACAGGTCAGCACACCGAAGCCGATGGGGACGCCGGTGTCGATGGAGACCTGGGTGAGGCCCTGGGTGACGCCCTGGCACACGTACTCGAAGTGGGGGGTCCCGCCGCGGATGACGACGCCGAGGGCGACGATCGCGTCGTAGCCGCGGCCCGCCAGGACCTTGGCGGCGACCGGCAGTTCGAAGCTGCCGGGGACCCGCAACAGGGTCGGCTCGTCGATTCCCAGCTCGCGCAGGGCGCGCAGCGCGCCGTCGACGAGACCGTCCATCACCTTGTCGTGCCACTGTGCCGCGATGACCGCGACCCGCAGGTCGCCGCAGTTGCGTACGGACAGTTCAGGTGCACCCTTGCCGCTCACGTCTCTCCTTCAGTCCCGCTGTGCCGTGTTGCCGATAGTGCCGTGCTGTCGTGCTGTCGTGCTGTCGTGCTGTCGTGCTGTCGTGCCGATGGTGCTGTGCGCCGCCGGTGGTGCCGGTCGTGCGGGGTCACTGGCTCCCGCAGGCCGACACGGTGGCCGAGTCGAGCCAGGGCAGGTCGTGTCCCATCCGGTCCCGCTTGGTCAGCAGGTAGCTCAGGTTGTGCTCGCCCGCCTGGACCGGCATCGGTTCCCGCCCGGTGACCCGCAGGCCGTACCGGACGAGCGCGTCGGTCTTGTCGGGGTTGTTGGTCATCAGGCGCAGGCTCCGGACACCGAGGTCCTCCAGGATCCGGGCGCTCGCGCCGTAGTCCCGGGCGTCGGCGGGCAGGCCGAGTTCCAGGTTGGCGTCGAGGGTGTCACGGCCGCGCTCCTGGAGCTCGTACGCGCGGAGCTTGGAGAGCAGGCCGATGCCGCGCCCCTCGTGGCCGCGCAGGTAGACCACGATGCCCCGGCCCTCGGCCTGGATGCGCTCCATGGACGTCTGGAGCTGGGGACCGCAGTCGCAGCGGTGCGAGTGGAACACGTCGCCGGTGAGGCATTCGGAGTGGACGCGGACGAGGACGTCCTCGCCGTCGCCGATCTCGCCGTGGACGAGGGCGACGTGCTCGACGCCGTCGGCGGTGGAGCGGTAGCCGTAGGCGGTGAACTCCCCGAAGGCGGTGGGCAGACGGACCTCGGCCTCGCGCCGGACGGTGGGGGCGGCCGCACCGGCCCCGGCCGACGTGCCCTGTTCGGTCGAGCGGCGGTAGGCGATCAGGTCCTCGATGGAGATGATCGTCAGGCCGTGCTTGCGGGCGAAGGGGATCAGCTCGGGCAGCCGGAGCATCCGGCCGTCCTCGCCCGCGATCTCGACGATCGCCCCGGCCGGGCGCAGTCCCGCGAGGCGGGCCAGGTCGACGGCGGCCTCGGTGTGGCCGTTGCGGGCCAGCACGCCTCCGGGCCGCGCGCGCAGCGGGAAGATGTGGCCGGGGCGCACGAAGTCGTCGGCCCCCGAGACGCCGTCCGCGAGGAGCCGCAGGGTGGTGGCGCGGTCGGCCGCCGAGATGCCGGTGCTCACCCCGTGGGCGGCGGACGCGTCCACCGACACCGTGAACGCGGTCTTCATCGACTCGGTGTTGTCGTCGACCATCTGCGGCAGCCGCAGCCGGTCGAGTTCGTCGCCCTCCATGGGCGCGCAGATCAGTCCGCGGCACTCGCTCATCATGAAGGCGACGATCTCGGGGGTCGCCATCTCGGCGGCGACGACGAGGTCTCCCTCGTTCTCGCGGTCCTCGTCGTCGACGACCACGATGGGACGGCCGGCCGCGATGTCGGCGATGGCCTGCTCGACGGGGTCGAGCGCGAAGTCCGAGGCATCCTGATCGTGCCCGGTGCTGTACCAAACCGGCGCCGTTGTCATGCCGGGGCTCCTTCCATGACGGGCTGCCCGGCCTCACGGGAGCGCAGCCACCAGTCGCGCATGCCCCACAGGACGAGCGCGCCGTACAGGACGTAGACGAAACCGGAGAAGGCGTAGCCGTTGGCGAAGTTGAGCGGGACGCCCACCACGTCGACGAGCAGCCAGGCGAACCAGAACTCGACCATGCCGCGGGCCTGCGCGTACATGGCGACGATCGTGCCGACGAAGATGTAGGCGTCGGGCCAGGGGTCCCAGGACAGCGTCGGGTACGCGTGGAACAGGCCGCTGACCGCGAGGGTGCCCACGACCGCGGCGCCCACCATGGACGCGCGCTCGCGCCAGGTGGCGAACCGGACGGAGACGCGCCCGTCCTCGCCCTCGCCGCGGTTCCACCGCCACCAGCCCCACAGGGCCACGGCGATGACCACGACCTGCTTGCCGGCGCTGCCGGCGAGGTGGCCGAAGAAGGCGGCGAAGAGGACGAGTCCGGAGAGGAGCTGGACGGGCCAGCTCCACACGGAGCGGCGCCAGCCGAGTGCCAGGGCGATCAGACCGATCACGTTGCCGATCATGTCCGACCACATGATGTGCTGGTCGAGGAGGACGAAGGCCTCGGAGTTGAGCCAGTTCACCGACCGGCCTCCTGTGCGCCGGGCCGCTCACCGCGTGCGCCCAGCAGCCGCTCGACGTACTTGGCGATCACGTCGACCTCGAGGTTGACCGGGTCGCCGGGCTGCTTGTGGCCCAGCGTGGTCAGATCGAGGGTGGTGGGGATGAGGCTGACGGTGAAGAAGTCGGGGCCGGCGTCGACCACGGTCAGGCTGATGCCGTCGACGGTGATGGAGCCCTTCTCGACCACGTAGCGCGAAAGGTCGGCGGGCAGCGAGATCTTGACGATCTCCCAGTTCTCGGACGGCTTGCGCTCGATGACCGCGCCGGTGCCGTCGACGTGTCCCTGCACGATGTGGCCGCCGAGGCGCTCGCCCACGGCCATCGGCCGTTCCAGGTTGACGCGGGAGCCGACGGTGAGGGCACCGAGGCTGGAGCGGTTCAGGGTCTCGGCCATGACGTCGGCGGTGAACTCGTCGCCCTCGTGCTCGACCACGGTGAGACAGACTCCGTTGACGGCGATGGAGTCGCCGTGCTGCGCGCCCTGCGTGACGACGGGGCCACGCAGCCGGAAACGCGAGGCGTCGTCGAGGATCTCGACGGCGGTGACCTCACCCAGCTCTTCGACGATTCCGGTGAACACTTCCCGGGTCCTCCTGCCTCATGGGGCACGGACTCCGGGGCTGTCGATGACGACACAATGAGCGGACCGCGGCACACCGGGAGCGACGCCGAAAGGACACCCGTCCCGCAGGACGAGCAGCAACAAACGGCAGCGCGCACGAATGCCCGCCCGCCGCGCACTGCCTCCCATCCGGACTTTAACCGTCGGTCCAGGAATTTCACCTGGTCAACCGGCCGCTGGAAGCGACCGGGTCGCGGACTGTAACCGCCGGTTCGGAATTACACCGACCCCGGAGTGCGCTGCTTCTGGTACATGGCCAGTGTGCCACGCCCGATCGGCGGTCATGCGGTCGCACCTCTGTGGGGTGGCTCACAGGCGTTCGGCATGGACTTCCGCGGAACGGGCCGCCGGTCAACTCCCCCGCCTCCGCGCGACCTTGGACCACGGCGCGCACTTCCGCGACTGGTCCATACCTATTGACGCTATGGTCTAGTCCTCTTAGTGTCCTCGGTCAAGACTGCGTGATCATTCATCGCCAGTCCCCCCACGATCGACCCGGCGGCGGTGACGAAGGCCCTTGCCCCGCCGCCGGGTCTCCAGCCGGCCCGGCGGGCCGGCCCCCACGTGATCCGCGTACGCGCGGCCCCTGCGACGCTGGAGGGGTGACGACGAGCCCCGCCGACGAGTTCGAGACGTACCGCCCGCGCCTGTTCGGGCTCGCCTACCGCATGCTCGGTTCCGCCGCCGACGCCGAGGACACCGTGCAGGACGCCTATCTCCGCTTCGGCGGCGCCGACCGTACGGGGGTCGAGCAGCCCGGCGCCTGGCTCGCCAAGGTCGTCACCAACCTCTGCCTCAACCGGCTCGCCTCGGCCCGCGCGCGACGCGAACGGTACGTGGGGCCCTGGCTGCCCGAACCGGTCGTCACCGCGGACGGCGCCCTCGGCCCCCTGGAGTCGGCGGAGCGGCGCGACGCCGTGTCCGTGGCCCTGCTGGTGCTGCTGGAGCGGCTGACCCCGACCGAGCGGGCCGTCTACGTCCTGCGGGAGGCCTTCGCCTACGGCCACCGGGAGATCGCCGGTGTCCTGGAACTGAGCGAGGCCAACTGCCGTCAGCTGTACCGGCGGGCGGTGCGGCGCCTCGCCGTGCCCGAGGCCCGTTTCGACGCTCCTGCCGAGCAGCGGGCCCGGCTCGTCGACTCCTTCCTCTCCGCCGCCCGCGAGGGCGATCTGGCGGGCCTGGAGCGGCTGTTCGCCGAGGAGGTCGTCTGGTGGTCCGACGGCGGCGGCAAGGTCTCCGCGGCGCGGCGGCCCGTCGAGGGACGCGAGAAGGTGCTGCGCTTCCTGGCCGGTGTCACCGGCCGGGCCGGGGCGGACGGGTTCGCCCTCTCGGTGGCCGAGGTCAACGGCCACGACGCCCTGATCGTCCGCGGCCCCGCGGGCGCGGACGGGGTCGCGGACGTGATCGGCGTCGTCGCCTTCGAGGTCCGCGACGGCGTGATCACGGAGGCGCGCATGGTGATGAACCCTGACAAGCTGGAGTTCCTGGGACGTCAGCTGGAACGGGTCCGCACTCCGGGGTGACCGGGACCCGGGAGCCGACGGGCCGGGGGACCACCGGGCTCCGCCCGTTCGCCGGCGGCGTTGTCACATTCCCGGGGGCTGCGCGGTCTCAGTCGGCGAGGGGCGCTCCACCCGGGAGCGTCCGACGTGGAGAGGACCGAACAGCATGACCACGATCCTGGTGACCGGCGGCACCGGAACCCTCGGCCGGCTCGTCACCGAGCGGCTGAGGGCGGACGGCCACGAGGTGCGGGTGCTCAGCCGGCACGCGCAGCCGTACGCCGTGGATCTGCGCGAGGGCGGCAGCGGCCTGGAGGCGGCGGTCGCGGGGGCCGACGCGATCGTGCACTGCGCGACCTCGCCCCGCGGCGGCGACGAGCGGGCGGCCGAGCAGCTGATCGCGGCCGCGCGGCGGGCGGGAGTCCCACATCTGGTCTACATCTCGATCGTCGGCGTCGACGCGGTGCCGTTCGGCTACTACAGGACCAAACGGGCCGTGGAGAAGCAGGTCGAGGAGTCCGGGCTCGGCTGGACGATCCTGCGCGCCACCCAGTTCCACGACCTGGTGGCCCAGGTCCTCGGCGGACTCTCCAGGCTGCCCGTGCTGCTCCTGCCCGCCGGGGTCTCGGACCAGCCGGTCGAGACCGCCGAGGTGGCCGAGCGGCTGGCCGCACTGGCGGCCGGGGCGCCCGCCGGGCGGGTCGAGGACATGGGCGGGCCCGAGGTGCGCACGTTCCGTTCGCTGGCGCGGGCCCACCTGCGCGCCGTCGGCAAGCGCCGTCCGCTGCTGGAGGTACGGCTGCCGGGCAAGGCCTACCGGGCGTTCCGGGAGGGGCACCACCTCACACCGGGGCACGCGGCGGGGAAGGGAACGTTCGAGGACTTCCTGGAGGCGCGCTCCGGGAACCCGCGCTGACCTCGCACCACGGCTCGGACGACGAGGTTCCCGGCCCGGGGCCTACCGCGACGGCGACGGGGCGAACAGTTCGTCCTGCGCGCCGTCGCGCGCGATCAGCAGGGCGCCGCGCAGCACCGCGCCCCCGCCCAGCGCGCTCGCGCGCACCTCGGTCGGGAGCGGCGAGATGCGGGCGAGCCGCCGCCCGACCCGGGCGGCGAGCTCCGCGCCGCCCGCCTGGCCGACCTCGCCGCCGAGGACCACGCACCCGGGGTCCAGCACGGCGCCGACGGAGGCCGCGCCGACGGCGAGGCGCTGGGCGAGGGCGTCGAGGAAGCCCTCGGCGGCCGGGCAGCCGGGGCCCGCCAGCGCATGCCGCACCAGCGCCGCGGCGTGCGGTTCGTGGCCCTCGGGCCGGGCCTGGACACCGTGCTCCGCCGCCAGCTCCGCGACCGCCGCGGACCCGACCAGCGAGTGGAAGCCGCCTCCGCAGTCGGTCGCCGAGGGCAGGCTCGCGGTGCCCGGCACCGGCAGGAAGCCGATCTCCCCGGTTCCTCCGGAGGCGCCGCGGCGCAGGGCGCCGTCGAGGACGACGGCGGCGCCGGTGCCGTGGCCCAGCCACAGCAGGACGAACGTGTCGCGGTCCCGGGCGACACCGTCGCGCTGTTCGGCCAGGGCCGCGAGGTTGGTCTCGTTCTCGACGAGGACGCGGGCCTCGGGAAGCCGTTCCTGGAGGGCCGCGACCAGACGCCGGTGCCAGGCGGGCAGACCGGTGGAGTTGCGGAGTTCGCCGCTGGCGGGATCGATCAGACCGGGTGCCCCGATGCCGACGGTGTGCAGCCTGCCCCATCCCCGGACGAGTCCGGGCGGGGGCGGCGCCCCGAGGGACCCCGCCTCCTTCGCCACCCGCTCGACCAGCGCGACCGCCTGCTCCACCGCCGGCCCGGTCCCGGTGCCCTCGCCGATGGGCACGGACGCCTCGGCCAGGACCTGGCCGACCAGGTCGGAGACGACGACGGACACGCCCTCCGTGCGGACGTCCAGCGCGGCCAGATGGGCGCGGTCCGCGACGATCCCGTAGACCCGGGCGTTGGGGCCGCGCCGCTGCTCCCCCGATTCCCCGACGACGGTGACGAGACCGGAGGCCGTGAGGCGTTCGACGAGGTCGGCGACGGTCGGCCGGGACAGTCCGGTGAGCTGCTTCAACCGCGTGGCCGTCAAAGGGCCTTCCTGCTGCAGCAGCCGCAGGGCGAGCCGGTCGTTGATGGCCCGTGCGGTGCTCGGGGATGCGGGCATGCCGGGAATCCTCCCAGATCGGCTCGGCCTCCGGACGACCGGGCGGCGAGCGGGCATCTATTTATCAGGCAGGGTTCCTGATAGTTTACGGCGGCACACCGTGGAACCATCACCTGGGGAGGGACCCGAACATGAGTGAAGTGGTCTACGACCAGCGCGAGGTCAGGCGCGCCCGGTACGCCGTGGCGGCCGTGTTCGCCGTGCACGGAGCCGTCACCGGGTCCTTCGCGACCCGCGTGCCGTGGATCCAGGACCACGCGTCGGTCAGCGCGGGACAGCTCGGCTTCGCTCTCGCCTTCACCGCGTTCGGCGCGTCCTGCTCGATGCCGCTGGCCGGCCGGATCACCCACCGCTTCGGCAGCCGTACGGCGCTGCGCGGTCTCATCGCCCTGTGGACGCTGGCCCTGGTCCTGCCCGCCCTGGCACCGAACCTGCCGGCCCTGTGCCTCGCGATGTTCGTGTACGGCGCCACGGCGGGAATGGCCGACGTCGCCATGAACGCGCTGGGGGTCGAGGTCGAGAACCGGCTCGACAAGTCGATCATGTCCGGGCTGCACGGCATGTGGAGCGCCGGCGCGCTGATCGGCGCGGCGGCCGGCACGCTCGCCGCGCACCTGGGCGCGGACGCGCGGCTGCACCACGGTCTGGCCGCGGCCGTCCTCACCCTCCTCGGCCTCGCCGCCTGCCGATGGGTGCTCGACCTGCAGCCCACCGAGGACGAGGAGCCGCCGCCGCGCTTCGCGCTGCCGCCCCGGTCGGCACTGCTCATCGGCGCGGTCGGCTTCTGCGCGGTCTTCGCGGAGGGCGCGAGCCTGGACTGGTCGGCGGTCTACCTGCGCGACCGGCTGGACAGCTCGGCCGCCCTGGCCGCGGCCTCGACCACCGGTTTCATGCTGACCATGGCGGTGGCCCGGCTGGTCGGCGACACGGTGGTGAACCGCTTCGGCGCCGTCCGCACCGTGCGGGCCGGCGGCGTCCTCGCCGTGCTCGGCGGCCTGCTGGTCGTCGTCTCCGGACATCCGGCGGTGGCGATGAGCGGCTTCGCGCTGCTCGGACTCGGGATCGCGGTCGTCGTCCCGCTCTGCTTCGCGGCGGCCGGGCGCAGCGGTCCCAACCCCAGTCAGGCCATCGCGGGCGTCGCGACCATCACGTACACCTCGGGGCTCATCGCGCCGAGCCTGATCGGGTCGGTGGCGCAGGCGACGAACCTGACGGTGTCGTTCGCCCTGGTCACGGTCCTGGCGGTCGGGCTGGTCACGTTCGCGGGCGTGCTGCGCTCCGGGGACCGCGTCAGCCCGAAGGTCGCTCCGCCGAGCGCAGCAGTTCCCGGCCCACGGCCCTGAACCGCTCGCTCCACGGCGCCGGGCGCAGCGTCCCGGCGTCGAGCCGGACGAGCACCCGGGTCCCGTGCGCGTAGGTGACCGCGCCGTCGGGCGAGCAGAAGCGGAAGCCGTACGTCAGTCCGGTGGTGCCGAGCCTTTCCAGCCAGAGGTGGACGGCGTACGTGCCGGGGCGGCTGACCGGGGCCTCATAGGTGATCCTCAGCTCCTTGACGGCGTTGCACGAGTCGCCCGCCGCCTCCCAGTCGCCGTCGAAGCCGAAGCCGCGCTCGTTCCACAGCGCGGTCCAGGCGCGCTCGACCAGGACCGGGTAGCGGGCGTTGTGCAGCAGTCCGAGCGCGTCGAGGTCGTCGAAGTGGACGGTGACGGGCAGGAGCCGTCCGTACGGGAGGGCGGGGGCGACGGGTGCTTCGGCGGTCACGGGCGGGGCTCCTGGGACGTGCTGCGACGCGCGGACGGCGCGGGCCTGGCTGAAACGGTGTCCCCATCCTAAGCAAACGCTCAGGAGCCCCGCCCCGGCGGGATCAGCCCGCGATGGAGTCGAGCTGCTCGGCGGCCGGACGCAGCTCCCACAGGTCCCCGCCGGGCGGCGCTTCGAGCCGCGGCACGGCGGCCCGCGCGGCCCGGTCCCCCGCGTCGGCCGCGGCACGCACCACGTCGCTCGCGGCGAAGCGGTGGAACTCCAGCTCGGGACGGCCCCACGGCTCGGCGCCGGTCGCCGCCGGCAGCAGGTAGTCGACCGCCTTGAACAGACTCTGGCCGTCGGGCCCCCGGTACGCCCACAGGTCCACGCCGACCTTCCGGCCGATCTCCGCGAGCCGGGTGTACGCCACCAGGTCGAAGGTCGAGTAGTGCCAGCTCCGGGTGCGGGCGAGCTCCTGGGGCTGGCCGCCGTCGGCGGCGATCTGCGGGTCGACGCGCAGGGCGCCCGCGGCGAGCACGGTCCGCCGGGCGAGGCCCTTGTCGCCGGTCGCGTACGCGAGGGCGGCGAGCTGCATGTCGTAGAAGGTGCCGTGGTTGTTGCGCGCCGCGCCCTCCTCCTTGCCGAAGGCGCTGTCCGTCAGCCAGTCGCGGTAGCCGGTGTTCCAGGCGAGCATGGCGGCCCGGTCGCGCCGGGACCAGCCGGGGGCGCCGGTGTCCAGGAGGGCGATCGCGTCGAGGACGCTCGTGTAGGACTGCGAGAAGTCGATGACGCCGATGGCCCGGCCGTCGTACTTGCAGGGGATGAACTGGCCGTGGTCCAGGTTCGGGTTCATCCGGGTGGCCGGGTCCAGGAACCAGGTGCGCAGGACCTGGGCGGCCTTCACCGCGTACCTCTTCTCGCCGGTGTAGTACCAGGCGAGCGCGAGGTCGTACGTCGAGTCGAACACCTTCTCCACGTCCTGGCGGTCGGTGCCGGTGTCCACCTCGGGGTTGCGCTGCCCGTCGCGCTGGACGTACGGGCACCCCCAGGGGTTGTCGGCGGTGGCGGGCCGCGAGGGCCACCAGTAGGGAGCCTGGCTGAGGTAGTCGTGAACGTCCCCGCCGGGAGCGGGTCTCGGCTTGTCGACGACCGTCCAGGGGCCCTGGTCCAGCCAGTTGTCGGCACGGGCGGTCAACTTCCGCAGGACGCCAGCGAGTCGGTGGTCGCCCTTCTCCAGCCGGGCGCGGGTGCGCCGCAGCCGGCCGCCGTCCAGGACCACGGTCCCCGGCGGCTCGGACACGGCCCGGCCGGACACCGCGGACGCGGCGCGGGCGGACACCGAGGGGACGGACGGGGACGCCGTACGGGCCGACGCCGTACGGGCCGACGCCGAGGGGGCCACGAGGGACGTGAGCGTGGCGGTGGCCGCCGCGATCGTCAGGCCCAGTCTGAGACGTGCACTCACAGAACACTCCGATCATACATATGAACGATGTTCATGAGATGGACCGGTCGAGCGTAGAGCGGCTGGCAGGACGTGACAATGGTCCGGACCGATTCACGTACAGAGAAAGCGGACCTCACCATGGACCTCGGCGTGGGCTGGAAACTGCACGGCGACGGGCGGACCCCCGCCCCGGGAGCGGTCGTCCGCCCCGACGAACGCCTCTCCTGGCCCCGGACCTTCGGGCTCGGCGCCCAGCACGTCGTGGCCATGTTCGGGGCGTCGTTCGTGGCGCCCGTTTTGATGGGACTCGACCCGAATCTCGCCATCATGATGTCCGGGATCGCGACGGTGATCTTCCTGCTCGCCACCCGCGGCCGGGTGCCCAGCTATCTGGGCTGTTCGCTCTCCTTCGTGGGCGTCGCCGCCGTGATCCGCGCGCAGGGCGGCACCAGCGCCACGGTGACCGGCGCGTGCTTCGTGGTCGGTGTCGCGCTGTTCCTGGTGGGTCTGGCCGTCCAGCGGTTCGGGGCGAGGATCATCCACGCCGCGATGCCGCCGATCGTGACCGGCGCGGTCGTCATGCTGATCGGCTTCAACCTGGCACCGGTGACGGCGTCCACCTACTGGCCGCAGGACCAGTGGACGGCCCTGCTCACCATGCTGGTCACCGGCGCGGCCGTGGTGTGCCTGCGCGGTTTCTGGTCGCGCATCGCGATCTTCCTCGGACTGGTCTTCGGCTACGCGGTCTCCTGGCTCTTCGACCGGATCTTCGGCAGGATCCACGCGGCGGACGCGAGCGGCAAGGTCACCGACCACTGGCGGCTGGACCTCTCCGGGGTCGAGAACGCGGACTGGATCGGACTGCCGTCCTTCCACGGACCGGCGTTCCAGTGGTCCGCGATCCTCGTCGCGCTGCCGGTGGTCATCGCGCTGGTCGCCGAGAACGCGGGGCACGTCAAGGCCGTCGGCGAGATGACCGGCGACCCGCTGGACGACAAGCTGGGCACCGCGATCTCCGCGGACGGCGCCGCCTCCATGCTCTCCACCGCGGTCGGCGGACCGCCCAACACCACGTACTCCGAGAACATCGGCGTGATGGCCGCGACCCGGGTCTACTCCACGGCCGCGTACTGGGCCGCCGCCGGCTTCGCCCTGCTCTTCGGGCTGTGCCCCAAGTTCGGCGCGGTGGTCGCGGCGATCCCGGGCGGTGTCCTCGGCGGCATCACCGTCATCCTCTACGGCATGATCGGGCTGCTCGGCGCCCAGATCTGGCTCAACGCCCGGGTGGACCTGCGCAATCCGCTGAACCTGGTGCCCGCCGCCGCGGGCATCATCATCGGCATCGGCGGCGTCACCCTGAAGTTCACCGACAACTTCTCGCTGAACGGCATCGCGCTGGGCACCATCGTCGTGATCACCGGCTATCACGCGCTGCGGGCGATGGCCCCGCCCCACCTCCGGCAGGAACCGCTGCTCGACTCGGGGACATCCGCGTACGACGAGCCCGGGGACCGGCGCGCCGGCTCATAGAGGTGCTCCGCCGGGAAGGCCCCGGTGCGCCCCGGCGGCCGTCCGGCTCCCCGGCCCGCGTTCCCCCGTTCCGGGGAAGCCCCGGGAACGGCGGCGCGCCGGCCGGCCCGGGACTGGGACGCTGCCTCCATGACGCAGTCGGCACCGTCCACCGCTCCCGTTGACATGGTCGTCTCCCGCATGCGCGCCCTGGACGCGAGGCTCCCCGAGCGCGACGGCCTCGCGGTCTTCAACCGCGTCTACCTCGCGGTCACCGAGGAGTTCGGCCGCCTCCTGGACGCCGGGGCCTTCCCCGACCGCCGGGCCGCGACGACGCTGGACGTGCGGTTCGCGGAGCGCTACCTGACGGTGGCCGAGGAGGGCCGGGCGCCCGCGTGCTGGCGGCCGTTGCTGCGCTTCCGCCGCCATCCCGGGGTACGTCCGCTGCAGTTCGCGCTCTCGGGCATCAACGCGCACATCGGGCACGACCTCGCGTTCGCCGTGGTGGACAGCTGCCGGTCGCTCGGCTGCGAACCGGCCGACCTGGAGGACGAGTTCGACCGGGTGGGCGACCTCCTGACCGCACTGGAGGAACGCATCCGCGAAGAGCTGATGCCGGGCCCCGACCTGCTCCAGATCGCCGATCCGCTCACCCATCTGCTCGGCTCCTGGAGTCTGGAGCGGGCCCGCGAGGCCACCTGGGCGGCGGCGCGGGCCCTGTGGGCGCTGCGCGGACTCCCCGGCCTGGCCGAGGAGTTCGGTGACCGCCTCGACGCGGCGGTGGGCCTGGCCGGCCGGATGCTGCTCACTCCCCTGCCGGACTGATCCGGCCACCCGACGCGGTCCTCGCCGGAACAACCGGACACTCACTGTACGTTGACGTGTCGGCACACCCCGATGCGAAGGAGTACACCGGTATGACGACGCGACTCGGCCTCGCCCTCCCCCAGATGAAGCAGTACGACCTCGGACGGGACGTGCCCGACGTGGCACGCACCGCGGAGGCGATCGGTTACGACAGCCTGTGGGTCTTCGAGCGGGCCCTGTTCCCGGACCCCCCGACCCAGGGGCTGTACGGCGTCGAGGGGCTGGCCTGGCCGGACGCCTACCGGGGCGTCGCCGAGCCGCTGGTGACCCTGACGCTCGCGGCCGCGGCCACCCGGCGCGCCGAGCTCGGCACCAGCGTCCTGGTCGCGCCGCTGCACACGCCCTTCCAGCTCGCCAAGGCCCTCGCCTCGCTCGACGCGGCCAGCGGCGGCCGGGTCGTGGCGGGCCTCGGCACGGGCTGGTCGCTCGACGAGTACGCGGCGGCCTCCGCGCGGCCCTTCGAGGAGCGCGGTGAGGCCCTCGACGAGGTGATCGAGGTGTGCCGCGCCGTGTGGGGTCCCGACCCGGTGGTCCTCGACGGCACTCTCACCAAGGTCGCCTCGGCCGTGGTCGGCCCCAAGCCGGCCCGGCCGATACCGATCCTGCTCGCCGCCAACACGGGCAAGGCGCGGCGCAGGCTCGTCGACCACGCGGACGGCTGGATGCCGGTCGGCATGGGGGTCGAGCAACTGGCCGTGCAATGGCGCCAGTTGCAGGATCTGGCCGCCGAGCGCGGGCGCACCCGGCCGCTGCGGACCGTGCTGCGCACGAACCTGCGCTACTCGCCCAAACCGTACGTCGGCGACGACCGCGGGCCCTTCCAGGGAGCCGTCGAACAGATCGTGGAGGACCTGGTCGCCCACGCCGAGGTCGGCCTGGACGAGATCTTCCTCGATCTGCAGAGCGAGGTCCGGGACGCCGAGGAGCTGAAGGACGTGGCGGCCGAGGTGTACGAAGCGGCGCGGGCCGCCGGGGTGTGACCCGGCCGCCCGCGCCGCGGGACGAGGATCAGTCCTCGGGCAGTTCCACCGGCGCGATCTCGTCGTAGACGTCGCCGGGCCCGGGGTTGGCGGGGTCGGTGGTCCCGCCGAGCTGGTGCATGACGCCCCAGACCGCGTTCAGCGCGGTCTGGACGGCGCCCTCGGCCCAGCCGGCCGTCCAGGAGATGTCGTCGCCCGCGAGGAAGATGCCCCGCTTGTCCTCGGGCAGCGCGTCCTGCATGAAGTGCGTGAACAGACGGCGCTGGTAGCGGTAGTGACCCGGCAGGTTGGCCTTGAACGCGCCCATGAAGTAGGGCTCGTTCTCCCAGGACACGGTCACCGGGTTGCCGATGATGTGCTTCCGGATGTCGACCTTGGGGTAGATCTCGCCGAGCGACTTCAGCATGACCTCCATGCGCTCGCTCGCGGACAGCGGCAGCCACTTCAGGCTGTCGTCGCACCACGTGTACGAGAGGCAGATGACGGCGGGCTTGTCCGGGCCGTCGTCGAGGAGGTAGGTACCGCGCGTCATCCGGTCGGTGAGCGTCATCGACATGACGTCACGGCCGGTCTCCTCGTCCTTGTCCAGCCAGAACGGCCGGTCGACGGGCACGAAGAGCTTGCTCGACTCCATGTAGTGCGTGCGCTCGATCGCCGTCCAGTGGTCGATCGGGAAGAGCGAGTCGTCGCAGGCGACCTTGGAGAGCAGCATCCAGGACTGGGCGGTGAAGATCGCCGCCTTGTAGGTGCGGATGTCGCCGTTCGCGTCCGTCACGGTGATGCCGTTGCCCGCCGTGCGGTTCAGCCGGGTCACGGCCGGGCGCGGGGCGCCGTCGTGCAGGCTCGACAGCGAGGTGCCGTACGCCCAGTGGACGATCTTCTCCGGCTCGCGCTCCCACAGGCGCAGCGGGAGCTGCTGGGAGCCGCCGACGATGCCGCGGTGGTGGTCGTCGGCCTCGGTGTAGACGACCCGCAGGATCTCCAGGATGGAGTTCGGGAAGTCGGTGTCCCAGCCGCCGGTGCCGAAGCCGACCTGGCCGAAGATCTCGCGGTGGCGGAAGGACTTGAAGGACTCCGAGTCGCACAGGAAGCCGTAGAAGGTCTGGTTGTCGAGCTTCTCGACGAGCTCGGACCAGATCTCGCGGATGCGCGGGACGTCGCGCTCGCGCATGGCCTGGTTCATGTCGGAGAAGTCGGCGCCGTCCTCCAGGCAGGCGTTCCAGGCGTTCATCACGTCGCGGTAGACCTGCGGGAGGTCGTCGACGGAGGTCGCGTAGTGCGACTCGCCCTTGAGGTCGACGACCGTCGAGGGCGTCGACTCCGCGAGGGGGTTGGGGAACGGACGGGTCTCGAGGCCGACCAGGTCGATGTAGTGCTGGAGGGCGGTGGAGGAGGGCGGGAAGCGCATCGCGCCCATCTCGGCGGTGAGCGAGGGGTCGCAGCCCTCGAAGCCGACCGTGCGCAGCCGGCCGCCGATCTCGTCGGCCTCGTAGACGACGGGCTTGAGGCCCATCTTCATCAGCTCGTACGCGGCGACGATGCCGGACAGTCCGCCGCCGATGACGGCGACCTCGGTGCCGTGCTCGGTGGCGGGTATCTGGCCGAGGCCCGCGGGGTGCGCGAGGAAGTCGTCGTAGGCGTAGGGGAAGTCCGGGCCGAACATGGTGATCGGCGGCTGCTGCACGTCGGCGTGCTGGACGGCGTTGGGCACGGTGGACGTCATGGGGTACGGACTCCTTGCGCGAAAGCTGGTGAGGGGAAGGCGTGGGGACCGGCCGGGGACCTGGCCGGGTGGAGGATCAGACGAGGGACCCGTAGAGGCCGGGGCGGCGGTCCTTCAGATACGGGTTCGTCTCGCGCGAGGCCGCCAGCAGGACCGGGTCGGCGTCCGCCAGGACCAGTTCCTCGCCGCGGCCGGCGCGGGCACGGGCGACGCCGTCGGGGCCGGCCAGCGTGGACAGTCCGACGAACTCGAACTCCCCTTCAGGACCGGTGCGGTTGACGTAGGCGACGTACATCTGGTTCTCGAAGGCGCGCACCGGGACGACGGACTCGGCGACGAACTGGAACGGGTGCATCTGCGCGGTCGGCACGAGCAGCAGGTCGGTGCCGGCGAGGGCGTGCGCCCGGACGTTCTCCGGGAACTCGACGTCGTAGCAGATCATGAGGCCGACCCGCAGGCCGTCCAGCTCCGCCTGTACGACGGTCTGCTCGCCGGGCGTGAAGTGCTCGCGCTCGAAGCAGCCGAAGAGGTGGGTCTTGCGGTAGTTCGCGAGGCGGGTGCCGTCGGCAGAGATCAGCTGCACGGAGTTGAAGACCCGCGCCGCGCCGTCGGCCCCGGGGGCCTCGCGCTCGGGGTAGCCGTAGGCGACGGCGACGCCGTGCCGGGCGGCGATCTCGGCCACCGCGTCGGCGGAGTCGCCGTCGGCCGGCTCGGCGAGCCGCGCGATGTCGTCGCCGATGGCGTAACCGGTCAGGAACATCTCCGACGTCACGATCAGCCCGGCTCCCGCCGCGGCGGCGCGGCCCGCGGCCTCGTCGAGCACCTTGAGGTTCTCGACGACCGAGCCGGGGCGGCCGGAGCTCTGGAGCAGGGCTGTGCGCATGCGGGTTCTCCACCGGTACGAGGGGGATTCGGGGGCCAGATAGACGGTACGGTCGGCCGGCTCGGGGGGACAAGAAGGACCCGTTGCGCGCAACTGGACGATTCGTTGCGCGCACACGGCTCCCGGCGGCGATTCGTTGCGCACCCCTCCACGGGCCCCGGACACGCCCCCGTCCGCGGGAGACGCAGGTCACAAGCGGGTTCGACCACCCTCGGACACGACGGGGGCGAACGGGGCGGAGACGTCACGGAGCCGAGACACCAGGACGGGGTCCGACGGTCGCGACCTGGGGCGGACGCCCGGCGGTCATTGTCGCGGGGAGAGGGCGGACGCCCGGCGGTCGGGCCGCGCGGGCGGGACTCCTGGCACCACGGTCGCGAAGGGGGTGGATGCCCGACGGCCGGGCTACGGGGGCGGGACGCCTGGCGCCACGGTCACGGAGGGCGGTGGATGCCCGACGGTCGGGCTACGGAGGCGGGACTCCTGGCACCACGGTCACGGAGGGCGGTGGATGCCCGACGGTCACGATCACACCGACAGGGTCCCGGCGCCACAGCCCCGAGGGGGGCAGAAGATGCCCGGCGATCACGGTCGCTCGGGCAGGACGCCCGGCGCCCCGGTCGCGAGGGGGGGGTGGATGCCCGACGGGCGGGACGGCCGGCTCGCGGGTGTGCATGGTCGAGGTGCCTGTCCGCTGTGGTCCCGCACCCCGCGGTCCTCGCGGTCCCCGCGGTCACAGCTCGCGCAGCCGCTCCACGATCTCGCGCAGCAGTTCCGGGTCGGCCGCCGGAGAACCGTCCGGCGGGCGGTACGGCTCGTCGATGGTCAGCAGACCGGCCTCGGCCAGGTCGCCGAGCAGGACGCGTACGACGGTCAGCGGCAGGTCGGCGTCCGCGGCGAGCTCCACGACCGGGCGGGGGCCGCGGCGGGCCAGATCGAGCAGCGCGGCCGCCGCGTGGTCGAGACCGGGCGGCCCGGCGTCCGTCTCCAGGACCGTGACCCGCGACATCAGATCGATGACGTGCCGGTCCGAGGGCCGGGTCCGGCCCCCGGTGACGGTGTAGGGCCGCACCATCGGCCCGGTCTCGTCCTCGTACCAGTGCTCGTCGGTCACGGCCGGATCAGAGACCCGCGGGATCAGTCGCCGAACGTACGGCGGCGGCCATGTGGCGGCCGACGCGGCGGACGAGCAGTGCCATCTCGTGGGCGAGCTGTCCGACGTCCGTCTGCACCTCGCTGAGCACGGCGAGCCGGCTGCCGTCGCCCGCCGGGGTGATGAAGAGGTAGGCGTCGTCGAGCATCACCATGGTCTGGCGCACCCCGCCCGCGGCGAAGCGCTCGCCCACCGAGCGGGCGAGGCCGTGGAAGCCCGAGCAGACCGCCGCGAGGTGTTCGATGTCCCGTCTGCGCATGCCGTCCGAGCAGCTCAGCGGGAGGCCGTCGGCGGTGAGGAGCACGGCCTGGCGGACGTGATCGGTCCTGGCCACGAGGTCGTCGAGCAACCACCCGAGATCGGTGCCGGGCCGGCCGGTGTCGTCCCCGGACTCGTGGGCGGTGCCCGCGGGCCCCGGGTGCCGGTCCTCCAGGGGCTGGGCGGGGTGCTCTGGGAGCTGGTCAGGGCGCATCGTCGGCGTCCGTCCCTTCCTCGGTGTCGGTTCGCTGCGCGGGCCCGGGCTGCGCGGAGCCCTGCCCGTCGGCCTCCGGCTGTGCGGGCAGGCCCTTGCGGCCTCGGTCGAGGCCGCGCTGGAAGGCTCCGAAGACCGCGCGCATCTCCTCCGGCGTGATCTCGCGCTCCGGCGGCTCGTCGGCCACCGGCACCGGGTCACGCAGCTCCGGGGCGAGGGCCCGCTGACGGACCCGGGTGGGCAGCGCGGGCGGTTCCGGAGCCGGGGCCTCGGGCGGCACGGAGCCGGTCCTGCGCTCCTCGGACACCTTCCGCTGCGCCGGGAGGACCGCGGTGGCGGTCCGCGTGGGCAGTGCCGCGGGAGCCGTGTCGGCGCCCGCCGCCGGTTGCGCGGTCTCCACCGGGGCGAGGACCGTCTCCGGCAGCAGGACCACCGCCGTCGTGCCGCCGTACGGCGAACGGCACAGTGTGACCTTGATGCCGTGCCGTGCGGCGAGCCGGCCCACCACGTACAGCCCGAGCCGGTCGTGCCGGGTCGGGTCGAAGCCCTCCGGTGTGGTGAGGGTGCGGTGGGCCTCGTCGATCTGGTCGGGTTCGAGGCCGAGGCCCCGGTCGTCGATCTCCAGGACGAACCCGCTCTCGGCCCGCCCGGTGCGCAGGGTGACCTGGGTGCGGGGCGGTGAGAACACGGTGGCGTTCTCGACGAGTTCGGCGATCAGGTGGACGACGTCGGCGACGGCGTCCGCCGCGACGCCCACCTCGGGCATGGGCGGGACCACGACGCGCGTGTACTGCTCGATCTCGCTCACCGCGGAGGCCACCACCTCGGCGACGGGCACCGGCCGCCGCCAACGGCGGCCCGGAGCCGAGCCGGAGAGGATGATCAGGCTCTCCGCGTGGCGCCGCATACGGGTGGTGAGGTGATCGATCCGGAAGAGGTCGTCCAGGACGTCCGGGTCGTCGGTACGCCGCTCCAGCGTGTCGACGAGCTTGAGCTGGCGGTGGACGAGCGCCTGGTTGCGACGGGCGATGTTCAGGAGCACCGCGAACAGCCCGCGGCGCAGGGTCGCCTGCTTGACGGCGGCCTCGACGGCGGCGAGCCGGGCGGTGTTGAAGGACCGGCCGACCTGGCCGATCTCGTCGGCCACCGCCTCCATGTCCGCCAGCGGTGGCGCCTCCGCGGCCGCGTCCACCTCTTCGCCGGCGCTCAACCGATTCATGACATCCGGCAGCTGACGGTTGGTCAGTAGATCGGCGGCGTCGCGCAGCGACTCCAGGCGGCGCGAGATGCGCCGGGCGCCGCGCACCGAGAACCAGAGGGACAGCCCGACGGCGGCCAGCCCGAGCACACCGACGATCGCGGCCTTGGTGAGCTCCCGGTAGGCGAACGCCCGCCCCCGTGCGGCGGAGTTGATCGCGGACTGGGTGCACAGCTGCATGTACCGCTTGACGGCGCGGTCACTGGTGGTGCGCCAGGAGCCGGCCGCGACGGCCTCGCCCGCCCGCTGCGCGCCCGCCCGCAGCAGGGCGTCCTCGCTCCGGGTCAGTTCCCGGTGGAGGTCGTCGCGCTGGAAGGCCTCGAAGAGGGCGCGGGAGTCGGCCGGCAGGTCGGGCACATAGGTCCGCTCGAAGACCCGGCGGTCCTCGATGGTCGCGGTGAGGGTGTCGTACTGGGGGTCGGTGAGCGCCCCGTCGGCACGGGCCCCGGCGACGAGCGCGTCCTCGCGCGACACGAACTCCCGCACCCGCACCAGCTCGACGACGACCTGCGCCTCACGGGCCAGCTGTCCCGCCTGGAGCGCCGTGAGCGCGGAGGGGACGTCGAAACCCGGTTCCAGCAGGGCACTGTATTCGGCCACGGCGCGGTCCCAGGTGACGTCGCGGGACAGCACCCGGCCGCGCAGGCCCTCCAGCTCGCCGACGGAGTGGAGCATGGTGTCGAGCACCTGCCGCTGGTGGCCGGAGAGCCGGCTCCGGTCCCCGTTCCGGACGGCCGCGCGCATCGCGGTGACGGCGCGGTCGGTGCGGCGCTCCTGGGCCAGCAGTTCGACGCCGGGCCGCGTTCCGTGCCGGGTGCCCAAGTACGCGGCGGCGAGGCGCCGTTCTATCTGGATCTGGCCGATCGCCGTGTCGACCGGGGTGCCGAAGTCGTCGTAGACACCCTGGAGGCGGACGAGCGCACGCAGTTCGCCGGTGACGGACACCATGGCGAAGCTCCACAGCGTCATGAGGGCGATCACCGGAGCGATCGAGAGGGCCACGATCCGCGAACGGACCGTGGGCGTACGGCCGAAGGGCCAGCGCATGGTCTCCCCAGGACGACAGGACGACAGGACGGTCGGGTGGCCGGGTGACGGTCGGTGACCCATCAGGTGTTACTCGCGGGTAGCGATCGTGGCTCAAAGTAGCGGATGGCCTGCCCGGACCGCAATGGCCTGGGCTGACTCATCGTTCAACAAAATGGCACGCCACGGCACGGTCCCGATCATCGGCCGCCGTCGGGCAGGGCGAAGACGGTGACGACCGCGGCGTGGTCGGAGGGCCAGTCGTTGCCCGCGACCTCCGGCCAGGGCCGTGGGGTGCCGACGACCAGGGTGCGGGAGTCGAGGACGGTCAGGCCCCGGTGCAGGACGAAGTCGATCCGGTCCTGCGGCTCGGGACGCCCGCTGCCGTCCTCGTGCTCGGCGTGGACGGGCGACCAGGTGTGTCCGGGTCCCGTACCGGGTCGGGGTGGGCCTCCCGGTAGGGGTCGCGCAGGCCCGCCTCCTCGGTGGCCCGGGTCACCGGCCAGGCGACATCGGGCCGGTCCAGGTGCGAGGGCGCGTTGAAGTCGCCGGTCAGGACGACCGGCACGGACGCGTCTGCGGTGGCGGCGACCCGCCGCAGGATCTCCCGCATCCTGGCGAGCCGACCGCTCTCGTGCGCGATCAGTTCCGCCGCCGGAAGGCCGTCGAAACGGGCCTCGTAGGGACCGTACGGCGCGCAGTCGAGGTGGACGCTCCAGACGTCCACCCGCTGCCCGCCGTCGAGTTCGATCCGGACTCCCGCTCCCCCGTGGAAGCCGACGTCCGGGTCGCCGAGCTCCGCGACGATCGGGTGCCGGCTGATGACACCGAGGTTGTCGCCCGCCCGGTGGTGGTACCAGCCGAGGGCCTCGGCGAGTTCCCGCGCCGCGTTCCCGTACGTCTCCTGCAGGCCGACCACGTCCGCCCCGGTCCCGGCGATGGCCTCGAGCTGCTTCTCGCGGTACCCGTCGACCTCGGTGCCGCCGAGCCAGAGGTTCCAGCTCATCACCCGCAGCTCGCCCGGAGCGACCATGGAACGCAGCCGGGCCGGGGAGACACCCTCCAGGCTGCCCAGCACGGTGCGGCCGGCCGCGGGCGCGATCGGCGCGAGCGAGGGCACCGCGAGCACGGCGCAGCCGGCCGACTCGGCCGAGGTGACGCCGGTCTGGGTGTCCTCGACGGCGACGCAGGCGGCGGGGTCGACGCCGGGCTGGATGCCACCGAAGGAGCCGCCGCTCGCCAGCGCGGCCGCGTACACGCCGCCGAACGCCGAACCGGACTTGGCGGGGTTGCCGTTGAGCGCGACCTGGCCCTTGTACTGCGGCTTGCGCAGGTCCTTGAAGGCCGTCGGGCATTCCTTGACCTTCTCGGCGTCGCAGCCGATGGAGATTTGACATGCTCCTCGTTCCTGAAGGGCGAGGATTCCGGCCTTCCTCGACTGGTTGCCGTGCCGCTACGCGGCACGGTTTCCGGTCGGGACTCCGTGGCTTCCTGTTTCTTCGCGCTGTGCCGGGATCGCTCCTGGTCTTACCGGCGTCCCGCAGGCCGATGCCGCCAGTCCGGCGGCCGTTTTGATGTTGATCGCGGCGTTGCGGTCCCGGTCATGGGTGGTGCCGCAGGCGGTGCAGGTCCATTCCCGCACGTTCAGGGGTTTGGGTCCGTCCTTGACCCCGCAGGCGGAGCAGACCTGGCTCGTCGGTTCGAACCTGCCGATCCTGACGAGAGTGCGGCCGTACCGGGCCGCCTTGTACGCCAGCATGCCGATGAACTGTGCCCAGCCCGCGTCGTGCACGCTCTTGGCCAGCCTGGTGCGTGCGAGTCCCTTCACCGCCAGGTCCTCCACGCCGATCGCTTGGTTCTCGCGGATCAGCTTGGTGGAGAGCTGGATGACGAAGGGGGCGAAGTACCGTCCGGCCGCGTCCTTGACCACAGTGACCGAGGAGGGCCGTGCGGGCAGGGTGCGAGACCACTTCACCTTCACCGCGCCGATCTTCGGCAGGGTCAGCCGCCCGGAACCGGTGATGTTCCAGCGGGCATTGGCGGTGAACCGGATCGACTGACGGCCGTCCTTGCGGGACTTGAACCGCGGCGCACCGATTTTCGGGCCTTTGCGCCCACCCTTGAGGGAGGCGAAGAAGTTTCGGTAGGCGGTCTCGGCGTCGCGCAGGGACTGCTGGAGCACCACCGCGGAGACCTCACCCAGCCAGCACCCTCCACCGTCCGCTTGGCCTGGGTGATCAGGCGCGTGGACAGCTGGCCGGCCGTCGGGAACGGCCGCTGGGCCTTGCGGGCGTCCTCACGAGCGCGGACCGCGTCGTTGAACACGACACGGGCGCACCCGAACGCTTTGGCCGGCGCGGTCTGCCGAGCGGCGTCGGGGTACAGCCTGAAGGCGTACCGGAGCTGCATGACGATCACACCAGGCAAGTCGAACCCGCATCGTCACCGGGAACGTGCGAACGACTCGTCACCGGCGCGAGGCAGGGTCGGGCTCCGCCGGAACGCCACTGCGCGTCACGACCACAGGATCCGCTTCACCCCCGGCCCGAAGGCCGGAGCACTGCGAATGATTACCGGTAGCCGCCGTAGTCGTTGAACCAGCGGCCCGCGGTGCCCTTATGCCCATCTGGGAAGCCTCCGAAGGCGGTCACCTTGTACGGGGCGAGCAGATCCTGCCGGGCCGCGCCCAGCGCGAAGGAGCTGCCGAGGTCGAGGACGTCGGGGGCACGGCCTTGGCCCATGCGGGAGATGACGGCGTTGATCTCGTCCTGGCTGGAGCCGTCGGGGCTCTCGACCTGGAACTTGATGCCGTACTTCTTGGTGAAGCCGTCGATGAGAGCACCGTAGTCGGCCCAGTCACAGGGAAGGGGGCGAAATTCCTGACGCCGGGTACCAGGAACGCCCTGTCAGGGGCGCGGGGAGCCGCGCCCGGCCGCACACCCCCGCGATCACCGGCGGCGAGAACCCTCACCCCGGCGGGCGTACGAGCAGTTGCGGGGGCGCCGACTACGTAGGTGCCCCCGAGGAGAACCTCCGCAGGAGCGGCGACAACACCAGAACGGACTTCGTCCGTTCCACGAACGGCTCCCCCGCGATCCGCTCGAGGACCCGCTCGAAGTGCCGCATGTCCGAGGCGAACACCTGCACCACCGCGTCCGCCTCCCCGGTGACGGTGGAGGCGGCCACGACTTCCTGGTACCGCTCCAGACCGCGCTGGATGGTCTCCGGCGAGGTGTTGCGGCGGCAGTAGATCTCGACGAAACCCTCCGTCTCCCAGCCGAGCGCCGCCGGGTCCACCCGTACGGTGAACCCGGTGATGGCCCCGGTGGCCCGCAGCCGGTCGACCCGCCGCTTCACGGCGGGCGCGGACAGGCCGACCAGTTGCCCGATGTCCGCGTAGGAGCGGCGGGCGTCCTCGGCGAGGGCGTGCACGATGCGTTCGTCGAGATCGTTCAGCACTGCGGGTGGTTCACTTTTCTGCGAGGGTTCCTGCGACGGGTTCTACGGCTGCTCGGCGACGGCGGGTTCCGCGGTCGCCATCCGGGACCGGCGGTAGCCGTAACTGAAGTAGAACACGAGCCCGACGGCCATCCAGACCCCGAAGACCACCCAGGTGACGGCGGACAGGGAGGCCATCATCCACAGGCACAGCAGGAAGCCGATCGCGGGCAGCACCGGCGCGAGCGGAACCCGGAAGGTGCGGCGCATGGCCGGGCGCGTCCGGCGCAGCACGACGACGGCGACGTTGACCAGCGCGAAGGCGAACAGGGTGCCGATGCTGGTGGCGTCGGCGAGCTGGCCGAGCGGGATCGCGGCGGCGAGGACACCGCAGAACAGCGAGACGATGACCGTGTTGGCGCGGGGCGTGCCGGTCTTAGGGTGGACCCGGGCGAACACCTTGGGCACCAGGCCGTCGCGGGCCATCGCGAACAGGATGCGGGTCTGGCCGTAGAGCACGGTCAGCACGACGCTGGCGATGGCGATGACGGCGCAGGCCGCCAGCAGCGTCCCCCAGAAGGTCTGCCCGGTGACGTCCTTCATGATCTCGGCGAGCGCGGCCTCCGAGTCGCCGAACTGCCGCCAGGGCTTCGCGCCGACGGCGACGGCCGCGACGAGGACGTACAGGGCGGTCACGATGACCAGCGAGAGCATGATCGCGCGCGGCAGGTCGCGCTGCGGGTCCTTGGCCTCCTCACCGGCGGTGGAGGCGGCGTCGAAGCCGATGTAGGAGAAGAACAGGGTGGCGCCGGCGGCGCTGACGCCCGCCATGCCGAGCGGCATGAAGTGCTCGTAGTTGCCGGAGCGCAGGCCTTGGACCCCGATCGCGCAGAACAGCACCAGGGCGGCTATCTTCACGGCCACCATGATGGTGTTGGCGCGCGCCGACTCGCGGGCTCCGCCGAGCAGGAACGCCATCGCGAGCAGGACGACGATCAGCGCGGGCAGGTTGAAGATGCCCCCGTCACCGGGCGGCGCGGAGAGCGCGTCCGGAATGGTGACGCCGATGGTGCCGTCGAGCAGCTCGTTCAGGTACTCGCCCCAGCCGACGGCGACGGCCGCGACGGAGACGCCGTACTCCAGGACCAGGCACCAGCCGCAGATCCAGGCGATCAGTTCGCCCATCGTCGCGTACGCGTACGAGTACGAGGAGCCGGCGACCGGGATGGTGCCGGCCAGCTCCGCGTAGGAGAGGGCGGAGAACAGCGCCGTGAGACCGGCGATGACGAAGGACAGGGTGACCGCGGGTCCGGCCTTGGGGACGGCCTCGCCGAGGACCACGAAGATGCCGGTGCCGAGCGTGGCACCGATGCTGATCATGGTGAGCTGCCAGAGGCCGAGGGAGCGCCGCAGCGAGCCCCCCTCGCCGTGTCCGCCCTCCTGCACCAGGCGTTCCACCGGCTTGCGGCGCATGAGGCGCGCGCCGAAGCCCGGGGAGGGCCGGGCGGACGTGGATGGGGACTGCGGGGGTGCGCCTTGGTCGAGCACGCGCTGGCTCCTTCATCGCTGCCGGTCGAAGAGAACGGGAACCGGCGGCACCCCTGACAGCCGGGACCCGCCGAGCGGGGTCCCCGCCACACCTTTTGGTACAGCGCCCGACCCTATGAGTTCGGGCTTCACGGGCGTAATGCAGCAACCTTGCGCATCTCCGCAAGATCGTTGCGTTCATCGCATCCCGGCGCGTGTTCGTTGCGCGGGACTTTTCGATGGTTGCGCGAGGCCGCTTCCGGCCGGGCGGGGAGCCGCCGGGACGGCCGGACGACCACCGTGCGCCGGACCCCGCGGGACGGACGCGCCGGAGGCCGTCCACGCGTGCGGCCCCCGCTCCGGAAGGGGAGCGGGGGCCGTGCGGGGAACAGCGGCGGATCAGCTCCAGCTGGCGTGCAGGGGCTTGCCCTCGGCGTAGCCGGCGGCGCTCTGGATGCCGACGATCGCGTTCTCGGCGAACTCCTCCAGGGAGTTGGCACCCGCGTAGGTGCAGGAGGAACGGACGCCCGCGATGATCGAGTCGATCAGGTCCTCGACGCCCGGGCGGGACGGGTCGAGGAACATCCGCGAGGTGGAGATGCCCTCCTCGAACAGCGCCTTGCGGGCCCGGTCGTACGCGGACTCCTCGCTGGTGCGGTTCTTGACGGCCCGCGCGGACGCCATGCCGAACGACTCCTTGTACAGGCGCCCGCTGGCGTCCTGCTGGAGGTCGCCCGGGGACTCGTAGGTGCCGGCGAACCACGAGCCGACCATGACGTTGGACGCGCCGGCGGCCAGTGCCATCGCGACGTCGCGGGGGTGGCGGACACCGCCGTCGGCCCACACGTGCTTGCCGTACTTCTTCGCCTCGGCGGCGCACTCCAGGACCGCGGAGAACTGCGGCCGGCCGACGCCGGTCATCATGCGGGTGGTGCACATGGCGCCCGGTCCGACACCGACCTTGATGATGTCGGCGCCCGCGTCGATCAGGTCCTTGACGCCCTCGGCGGCGACGATGTTGCCCGCGACGATCGGCACCTGCGGATCGAGCGCGCGCACGGTCCGGACGGCGTTGATCATCGATTCCTGGTGGCCGTGCGCCGTGTCGATGACGAGGGTGTCGACGCCCGCGTCCAGCAGCTGCTTGGCCTTGCCCGCCACGTCGCCGTTGATGCCGACGGCGGCGGCGATGCGCAGCCTGCCGTTCGCGTCGGTGGCCGGCGTGTACAGCGTGGCGCGCAGGGCGCCCCTGCGGGTGAGGATGCCGGCCAGCTTGCCGTCCGCGTCCACGGCGGGGGCGTAGCGGCGGTTGGCGGCGTCGAGCCGGTTGAACGCCTCGCGGGGCTCGATGTCCGCGTCGAGGAGCAGCAGGTCCTTGGACATGACCTCGGACAGCTGGGTGAAGCGGTCCACGCCGGACAGGTCGGCGTCGGTGACCACACCGACGGGACGGCCGTCCTCGTCGACGACGACGCCCGCGTTGTGCGCGCGCTTGGGCAGCAGCGCCAGCGCGTCGGCGACGGTCTGGTGGGGCACGAGGACGATCGGGGTGTCGAGCACCAGGTGGCGTCCCTTGACCCAGGAGACGACCTCGGTGATGACGTCGATCGGAATGTCCTGCGGAATGACGACAAGGCCACCGCGACGGGCGACGGTCTCGGCCATCCGCCGGCCTGCGATCGCCGTCATGTTGGCGACCACGAGCGGGATGGTGGTGCCGGTGCCGTCGGGGGAGGCGAGGTCCACTCCCTGACGGGAGCCCACGGCCGAGCGGCTGGGCACCATGAAGACGTCGTCGTACGTCAGGTCGTACGGGGGCTGGATGTCGTTGAGGAAACGCACGTGCTGCACATCCCAGTCGATCAGAGGTGGCCCCCGGACAGGTCAGCCAGGGGGAAGAGCACGTACTTCATTGTCCCATGCCGCCCTGTACGCGGTCCCCGGGCGGATCATCCAGGCTGGTCAGGGGACAGTTGGTCGGATCCTCCAAGGGAGAGGACGACCGACAGCGCGGCGTCGAACTGCTCGTAGTGACCGGAGGCCGATTCCAGCACCTCCTGCGCCGTCTCCCACTCCTCGGGCCGGCTCCGCGCGTAGGGGCGCCAGCCGGTCACCACGACGAGTCTGCCCGGGTTGGCCGGTCCCCAGTCGGGGTCGCCCAGGACGTCGGCGAGCGCGTCCCAGTTCCGGCCGAACCACTCCGGCAGGTCGAGGTCGCGGACGCAGCGTGCCATGAAGGCGCCCTTGTCGAGCACCCCGGAGAGGTCGAGCTCGGTGACCTGCCACCCGGCCGAACGGCACACCGCCGCGAGCGGACCGTACGTCATCTCAGCACCGCCTTGAACGAGTTGTAGTGGTCGTCGGTGTAGAAGATCTCCCCGTGCCGTCCCGTGACGATGCGCCGGGCCCCGCGGTCGCGCTCGCCCGGGGTGCGCACCGTGTACTCGTGGTAGTAACCCCTGGCGTGTCCGGGCAGCTCGCGCTCGAAGTTGCCGAAGACGGAGCCGTCCTCGGCGTACGGGAAGGGGCCGCCCCGGTCGACGAGGGCGAGGGTCGCCCGCGCCTCGGCGGGGAGCGCGGCCGCGGGGACGGTCGGCAGGCCGCCGGCCCAGGACGGGGTCCGCACGGCACGGCTCGCGGCGGTGGCCGCGGAGTCCCCCGGGCCGGCCGTGCCCGTCGGCGAGCAGCCCGTCGGCAGGACCGTCAGACAGACCAGCAGTCCGGCGGACAGAGGGCCCGTGAACGCGTGAGGGGACGGCCGCGGCGGCATGAGTCGATGCTGCCACGGCCGTCCCCTCACGGCGCGCTCCGGTGCCGTCCTCAGGGCCCGTCCGGGTCCGCCCGGTTGAGTGCCGGACGCGGCGGCGGGCCCGCCGTCATCAGCGCGTCCGCGGCCGAGGTGTCCGTCACCAGGCTGGTGACGAGCCCGGACCGCAGCACCGCGTCGATGGCGGCCGCCTTGCGCTGGCCGCCCGCTATGGCGACGACCTCGGGGATACGGCGCAGCCGGTCGGCCTCGACCGTGATGCAGCGCTCTCCGAGGTCACGTCCGACCCGGCGGCCCTCGGCGTCGAAGAGGTGCGCGGACATCTCGGCGGCGACACCGAGGGACGCGTAGTGCGCGCGCTCCTCGTCGCTGAGCATGTCGTGCACCGTGGAGATGCCGGGCTCCCAGGAGCCGATGGAGACGCAGGCGACGGTCACCTTGTCGAAGTACTCGAAGGCGCGGGCGATCCCCGTCTGGTGGCGCAGCGCCGCCGCGGTGGCCGCGTCGGGCAGCAGCATCGGCGCGTAGATGGGGTGGGCGTCGCCGCCCGACACCTGCGCGGCGCGCCGGACGGCCTCGACGGAGCCGCGCTCGGCGGTCCCGGCGTCGTACACGCCCGTCAGCTGCACCACGGTGCACGGCGGGAGCCGGTCCAGGGCCGCCGCCATGTGGATCGTGGAGCGGCCCCAGGCGAGGCCGAGCACATCGCCCTCGTTGACGAGTTCGCCGAGCAGGTCGGCGGCCACCTCTCCGAGGTTCTCCGGGTCGGGCGACTCCTCGGCCTCGGCCGGGGACTCGACGACCACGGCGTGCCGCAGGCCGTAGCGGGCCCGCAGCGCGTCCGAGCGCTCCGCGTCGAGCTCGGCGGGGACGCGGATCTCGATCCTCACGAGATCCCGTTCGAGAGCGGTCTCCAGGACCCGGGCCACCTTGAAGCGGCTGACGCCGAACTCCTCGGCGATCTGGATCTTGGACTTGCCCTCGAGGTAGAAGCGGCGGGCCATGGCCGCCGCCTGGACCAGCTCAGCGGGTCCCATCCGCATGGCTGACCGGCCCGCCGACATACCCGACACGGCCATCTCCTCACTTCTGTTCACACTCTGGATTCGCCGTTCATCCTCGCAGATCCGGCGCGCTTGATCCGCCCTGATGGACGGCGTTCACGTTCCCTTGGCTCAGTGGTCGCACGCCCACGACGCACGGGCCGTCGCCTCCTCGGCCTGCGTGCGCAATGCACGTACCGCCTGAGCGGGGTCCGCCGCCCCGTACACCGCCGAACCGGCGACGAACACGTCGGCTCCCGCCTCCGCGCACCGCTCGATGGTCGAGGCCGAGACACCGCCGTCGACCTGGAGCCACAGTTCCAGGCCGTGCTTGCTGATCAACTCGCGTGTGCGGCGGATCTTGGGGAGCATGATGTCAAGAAAGGCCTGGCCCCCGAATCCGGGCTCGACCGTCATGATCAGCAGCATGTCGAGCTCGGGCAGCAGGTCCTCGTACGGCTCGATGGGGGTCGCCGGCTTGAGCGCCATGGAGGCGCGGGCGCCCTTGGCCCGGATCTCCCGGGCGAGCCGGACGGGCGCGGCGGCGGCCTCCACGTGGAAGGTGACGGAGCCGGCACCGGCTTCCACGTACTGGGGCGCCCACCGATCGGCGTCCTCGATCATCAGATGGCAGTCCAGCGGAGTGTCCGTCGCACGGGCCAGAGACTCTACGACCGGCACCCCGAGGGTGAGGTTCGGTACGAAATGGTTGTCCATGACGTCGACATGGAGCCAGTCCGCGCCTTCCACCGCCTTTGCCTCCTCGGCAAGACGGGCGAAGTCGGCGGACAGGATGCTGGGGTTGATCTGCGCGGCCATGCCCCAAGACTGCCATGTCCCGGGCCCGTTGCCCGCCCCGGTCCGGCCCCGGGTCGTCCCGCGCATGCCGTACGACGGTCCGCCGTGCCATTCTGGACGGTCCGACGGCGCTGCGTCCGGTCCCGGGGGTGGACATGAAACGGCTCGACGTCTGGAAGCACGGGGCCATCGGAGTCGTGTGCGGCCGACGGTCCAAGTGGCTGGTCCTCGCCCTGTGGCTGCTGGTGCTCCTCTTCGTGGCGCCGCTCGGGACGAAGCTCAGCGACGCCCAGGACAACGACGCCCAGTCCTGGCTGCCGGGGTCGGCCGAATCCACCCAGGTCCTCGACATCTCGAAGGGGTTCAGGCCCGAGCAGATCCCCGCGGTCGTCGTCTACGCGCGCCCGGACGGGCTGACGGTGCAGGACCGCCGGCAGATCGCCGAGGACGTGCAGCAGCTCAAGACGCTGCGGGAGCACGGCATCCGCGGGGCGGAGACGCGGGGGCCGGTGTTCGACCGGCAGCCGGATCCGCGCGCGGCGCAGGTGTACGTCCCGATCACCATGGACGCGTCCGGCTGGCAGCGGATCTCCCCCGCCGTCGACTCCATCCGTGACCAGGTCGGCAAGGGCGACGACGGGCTCTCCGTGCACATCACCGGGCCCGGCGGTACCGCCGCCGACTCCGCCAAGGCCTTCGAGGGCATCGACTCGACGCTGCTCTACGCCGCGATGGCCGTCGTCATCGTCATGCTGCTCATCACCTTCCGCAGCCCGACCCTGCTGTTCGTCCCGCTGCTCGGCGTGGTCGTCGCCCTGTTCACGGCCCAGGCGCTGATCTACCTACTGGCGAGACACGCCGGCCTGACCGTCAACGGCCAGAGCGCGGGCATCCTCACCGTGCTGGTGTTCGGCGCGGGGACCGACTACGCCCTGCTGCTGGTCGCCCGCTACCGCGAGGAACTGCGCCGCCACGAGGACCGGCACGAGGCGATGGCACTCGCCATGAACCGGGCCGGACCGGCCATCCTCGCCTCGGGCGCCACGGTCGTCCTGAGCATGCTGGTGCTGCTGGTCGCCGAGATGAACTCGACGCGGGGCCTCGGCCCGGTCGCGGCGATCGGCGTGGCCGTCGGCCTGATCGCCATGCTCACGCTCTTCCCCGCGCTGCTGCTCGTCTTCGGCCGCTGGATCTTCTGGCCGGCCGTCCCGCACCTCGGTTCGGCCGATCCGACCAGGAGCGGCGTCTGGGCGCACATGGGCCGGCGGATCGCCCGCCGCCCCCGGACCACCTGGGTCGCCACGGCGCTGGCGCTGGGGCTGCTGTCCCTCGGTCTGATCCAGCTGCGGGCCGCGGGCATCCCCAACGCCGACCAGTTCACCGGGAAACCGGACTCGATCACCGGCCAGGAGGTGTCGGCGCGCTACTTCCCCGCCGGCGGCGGGGATCCGCTGGTCATCGTGGCCGACACGGCCCAGGGCAGACAGGTCGGCGAGGCCGTGGCGGCGGACCCGGGCGTGGTGGCGTCGAGCATCGGGGTGCCACCGGGCGTCGCGCCCGTGCACGACGGCAGGGTGCTGTTCGAGGCGACCACCCGTGCCCCCGCCGACAGCGCGGCGGCCAAGGACACGGTGGAGCGGGTGCGCGACGCGGTGCACGCCGTTCCGGGCGCCGACGCGAAGGTGGGCGGCGGCTCGGCGGCCCTGCTGGACATGGAGAACGCCCAGACGCACGACAACTACCTGGTCATCCCGCTCGTCCTGGTGGTGGTCCTGCTGGTCCTGAGCGTCCTGTTGCGCGCCCTGGTCGCTCCGCTGCTGCTGATCGGGACCGTGGTGCTGTCGCTGGCCACCGCCCTCGGCGTGAGCGCGCTGGCCTTCCGGCACGTCTTCGACTACGCGGGCGAGGACGTCGCCTTCCCGCTGTTCGTCTTCGTGTTCCTGGTGGCGCTCGGCATCGACTACAACATCTTCCTGACCACCCGCATCCGCGAGGAGGCGACCCGCCACGGCACCAGACAGGGGGTGGTGACGGGACTGGCCACCACCGGGGCGGTGATCACCTCGGCCGGCCTGGTCCTCGCGGGCACGTTCGCGGCCCTCGGCACCCTGCCCGTCGTGGGCTTCGCGGAGATCGGCTTCGCGGTCGCCCTCGGCGTGCTCCTGGACACCTTCGTGGTGCGCTCGGTGCTGGTCACCTCGCTCTTCCTCGACGTCGGCCCGAAGGTGTGGTGGCCCAACCGGCTCGCGCACGAGGACGGCGGGCACCGCCCCGCGGAGGCGGGGGAACCGCACGAGTCCGGGGAGCCCGCGCTGTCGCAGGAGTCCGGGGAAGCCGGAGACCCCACGAAACCGGCTCGGCCACCCGGCTGACGGAACGGCTCGGCGAGACCGCGGTCGGCCGCGGTTGACCCGGCCCCTCGGCACGGCCCGAAGCGGCGCGGCCGTGCCGAGGGGCCGGGTCAGCCGGTCCGGCGGATCAGGGCCAGGTACATCGCGTCCGTGCCGTGCAGGTGCGGCCACAGCTGGACGTCGGGGCCGTCGCCCAGCGCGGGCACGCCGGGCAGCAGCGGGCGGGCGTCGAGCAGTTCGGCGGAGCCGTCCTCGAGGTGCTTGAGGACGTCGTCCACGACCGCGCGGGTCTCGGCGAGGTGCGGCGAGCAGGTCGCGTAGCCGACGACACCGCCCACCCGTACCGAGGCGAGCGCCGTGCGCAGCAGTCCGCGCTGGAGCGGTCCGAAGCCGTCGAGGTCCTCGGGGCGGCGCCGCCAGCGGGCCTCGGGGCGGCGGCGCAGCGCGCCCAGGCCCGTGCAGGGCACGTCCATGAGCACCCGGTCGAACGTGCCGGGCCGCCACGGCGGGCGGGTGCCGTCGGCGGCGATGACCTGGTAGGGGCCGGGGTTGCCGGCGAGCGCCTTGGCGACGAGTCCCGCCCGGTGCGGCTGCTTCTCGGAGGCGAGCAGCCTCGCCCCCCGCTGCGCGGCGAGGCCCGCCAGCATCGCGGCCTTGCCGCCGGGTCCGGCGCAGCCGTCCAGCCAGAGGCGGTCGGGGCCGTCGAGCGGCGCGTTCGCCAGGGCGATCGCCACCAGCTGGCTGCCCTCGTCCTGGACGCCCGCACGGCCCTCGCGCACGGCGTCGACGGCGCCCGGCTCACCGCCCTCGGTGAGCCGCACGGCGTACGGGGACCAGCGCCCGGGAAGCGCCGAGTCCTCGTCGAGTGCGTCGAGGAGCTCCTCCGCGGTGGAGCGTCCGGGCCGGGCGACGAGGGTCACCTCGGGCCGCTCGTTGTCGGCCTCCAGCAGGTCCTCGATGCCGGCCCGGCCGCCGCCGAGGGAGTCCCAGAGCGCGGAGACGACCCAGCGCGGGTGCGAGTGCACGACGGCGAGGTGGTCCTCGGGGTCCTCGTCGTAGGGCGGGGCGACCTGTTCCAGCCAGGTGTCGAGGTCCTGCCGCGAGACCTTGCGCAGCACGGCGTTCACGAACTTGGCCCGCCCGTCACCGAGCACCACCCGGGCCAGCTCGACGGAGGCGGAGACGGCCGCGTGCGTCGGGATGCGGGTGCCGAGCAGCTGATGGACCCCGAGGCTGAGCACGTCGAGGACCGGCGGGTCGACCTCCCGCAGCGGCCGGTCGACGCACGCCGCGATGACGGCGTCGTACGTCCCCTGGCGGCGCAGCGTGCCGTACACCAGCTCGGTGGCGAGCGCGGCGTCCCGGGCGTCGAAGTCGCCCTTCTCCCGCGCCTTGCGCAGCAGCGGCGGCAGAACGAGGTTCGCGTACGCGTCCCGCTCGTCCACGGCCCGCAGCGCCTCGAAGGCGAGCATGCGGACCGGGTCCTTCTGGGGGCGGCGGTAGGGCTTGCCGGGCTTCTGCGGCCGACGGGGCTGCTCACTCACGAAAAAGGTGCTCCGGATCCAGGAAAAAAGGGTGCGCTCATCAGCGTACGCCGCGGGGCTCGCGGCGTACGCGCCCGGCCACGCGCCGAAGTGGCACCCCCGCGGGGCCCGGGAGGCCCTGCCGGGCCCCGTGCCTTCGCCGAGGCCGCGCCGGCCTCGGCGGCGCCCGCCGCGGAGGCCGGCGCGGCCTCGCGGTCCTCACCGCGGGGGTGGCTGCCCGGCTCAGACTCCGAGGCGTTCCCCGGAGGGGATCCGCACCCCGCGGGCCCAGTCCGCGGCCCGCATCGGCTTCTTGCCCTGGGCCTGCACCCACAGCAGCTCGACGGCGTACGAACCGGTGCCCACGTACACGTTGTTCTTGGCGACGGACAGCTCTCCCGGGGCGAGGTCCGTGCGGTCGGGCACCGTCGCCACCTGGATGAGCTTGAGCCGCTCGGCGCGGAAGACGGTCCAGGCGCCGGGGGCGGGCGTGCACCCGCGCACCATGCGGTCGACGCGCAGCGCCGGGGCGGCCCAGTCGATGTGGGCGTCCTCGACGGTGATCTTCGACGCCGTGCTGATGCCGTCGGCGGGCTGCGGTACGGCCTTGAGGGTGCCGTCCTCGATCCCGTCCATCGTCGCGGCGAGCAGCCCGGAGCCGGCGAAGGCGAGCCGCGTGAGCAGGTCCCCGCTGGTGTCGGTGGGCCGGATCTCCTCGGTGACGGTCCCGTACACCGGTCCCGAGTCCAGGCCTTCCTCGATCAGGAAGGTGGTGGCGCCCGTGATCTCGTCACCGGCCATGATCGCGTGCTGGACGGGGGCGGCGCCGCGCCAGGCGGGGAGCAGCGAGAAGTGCAGGTTGACCCAGCCCTGGGCGGGGATGTCGAGGGCGACGCGGGGCAGCAGCGCCCCGTACGCGACGACGGGACAGCAGTCCGGGGCGATCTCCCGCAGCCGGGCCAGGAAGTCCTCGTCCCGCGGCTTCACGGGCTTGAGCACCTCGATCCCGGCCTCCTGGGCCCGCTGGGCGACCGGGCTCGCGACGAGGTGTCGCCCCCGTCCGGCGGGCGCGTCCGGCCGGGTCACGACGGCGGCCACCTCGTGCCGCCCGGAGGCGATCAGGGCGTCCAGGGCGGGAACGGCGACCTCGGGGGTGCCTGCGAAGACGAGCTTCATGGGTGGCGGTTGGCCTCTCGGGCGGGAGCACTTCCGTCCCCCGCGCGCGCCGGTTCGGGCACGGTGCGGGGCAGCGCACCAGTCTATGCCGCGCGGGACCCGAGGGCTCGGGGGTTCTCCGGGGGGCCGGGGAGCCGGGGGTCATGTCCCCCTGCCGGCACGGGCGGTGCGGGCCGGACCCGGGGACGGACGGTACGGACAGCGCGCCGCACACGGACACGGCCGGTGCGGACCGCCCGTCGTCACAGGTCACGCGGCCGTCCGGGGACGCACGGGGCGCGTCCACCGCACGACGGGGGGCGTACAGCCCGGGACACGCCCCGTTCATATGCTCTTGCGCCCTTGCACCCGTGACCACTCACCCGTCCACGCGTTGGTCAAGAAAGAGTTGACCACAGCGGGCTGTGCACGAGCGGCCCGATCCCTTTCAACGCCGGTTCGAGAGGCTTGTTCATGGCCGACCATGCAACCCACGACGCCCAGGCTCGGGCCAGCCTGCACTTGCTGGTGCGCGACATCGAGCGGGTCCGTCGGCAGGTGGACGCACTGCGCACGCTCACCGCCCAGTTGGGCAACGTCTACCGCCCGCGCCGTGCCGGCCCCTCCACGGGCTTCGTCGTCTACGGACGCGCTCCCGCCCCGACCGTCCGGCTGGCCCAGGAGCTGCGGGACAGCGTCGAGACGCTGGTCACCGCCGCCGTGGACTTCGACCGGTCGCTCGGCTTCTCGTGGGACGCGGTGGGCTCGGCCCTCGGGGTCACCAAGCAGGCGGTGCACCGGCGTTACGGCGCCCGTCGCGCCGCGGCCCAGGCGGCCGCCGAGGCGGAGCGCGCGACGGAGGCGGCCGACACGCGCACGGTCTCCGTCAACGCCGCCCTTCCGCCGGTGCCGACGGTCCCCGCCGCCCATTCCATGCCGACCCAGCCGACGGCCGGCAGCCCGACGCTCCGTGACGAGGTCAGGCCCACGGCCTTCCCCGGCCCGCGCAACGGCTGACCCGACGTCCTGGGACGACCATCGCCTCCCGGCGCCCTGACCCCGGGGGGCGGTCCCCCGCGCGTACGGCATCCGCGCCCTGCCCCTGCCGGCCGTCGAAGGCACGGCCGGCAGGCACCCGTCGGCCGCGGCGGCACCCGTGCATCACGTGCTCCGCGCCCCGCGCCCCCGGTACTCCGCGCCCCACGCGCCCTCACCGGGTCTCACCCGATGTCGGGCGGATCGATCCGGATGCGCACGGACTCACCGCCCCCGCGCGCCATGCGTGCCGCCTGCGCGCCCTTCAGCGCGGCCGCCAGGGCCGCGCCACTTCCCGGGGGCACCCGGACGAGCACCCGCTCCCCGGCCTCCCCGGAAGGCGGCCCACCGGGCCGCCGGGACCGCCCCGCCTCACCGGCCGGCAGCGGTACGGGACCCAACACCTCGGCATCGCCCGGGAGTTCGACCGCCGCCAGGAAACCGGCGAGCGCCTCCGGCGTCCCGGACACCGCCGCCATCCGCGAGACGGGCGGGAACGCCAGCTCGGCCCGCTCGGCGAGTTCACGCACCGCGTGCCCGACCGGATCCCACCGCACGAGCGCCTGCACGGGCCGCAGGGCCGGCTCGGCCACGACCACGACCGTGCCTCCCGCCCCCTGCGGGCGGACCAGCGCGGCGGCACCCGTCCACCGGCGCAACGCGTCCTCACCGGCCCGCAGATCGGGCCGCCCGAGCATGGCCCAGCCGTCCAGCAGCAGGGCCGCCGCGTACCCGCCGTCGGCGACGGGCTCGGCCCCCGGCGTGCTGACCACCAGGGCGGGCGTCGCGGGCACCGTGTCCAGCACCTGCTCCCTCCCCGACGTGCGCACGGGCACGGCCGGGAACGCCCGCCCCAGCTCCTCGGCGGTCCGCCGGGCGCCGACGACCTGCGCCCGCAGCCGGAACCCGCCGCACTCCTGGCAGTGCCAGGAACTCTCGTCGCGCCCGCACCACCCGCAGCGCAGCGCCTGGGCGTCCTGCGCCTCCAGCGGCCCCGCGCAGTGCCGGCACCGCGCGGGCTCCCGGCACCGCGCACACGCCATCCTGGGCACGTACCCCCGCCGGGGCACCTGGACCAGCACGGGCCCCTGCTTCAGCCCCTCCCTGACGACCTGCCAGGCGAGCGTCGGCAGCCGGGCGGCCCTGGCGGCCTCGTCCCGCGCGAGATCGCCGTCCGAGACGGTCCGCACGAGCGGCGCGGCGGCGCGCACCTGTTCCCGGTCGGCGGCCAGCGGCAGCGCCCAGCCGCTCTCGACCAGCTGCGCCGCCTCGACCGTGCACGTCCAACCGCCGAGCAGGAAGCCGCACTTGTCGCGCGAGGCCCGCAGCTCCAGCACTTCCCGGACGTGCGGGAAGGGAGCGTTGTCGTCGCTGTGTCCGTCGTCGCCGTCGTCCCAGACGACGACGAGACCCAGGTTCCGCACCGGCGCGAACATCGCGGCACGGGTGCCGACCACCGCCCGTACGGACCCCCGTCGTACGGCGAGCCAGTCGCGGTAGCGCCGCTCCGGTCCTGCGTCGGCGGTCAGCACGGCGTGCTGACCCTCCCCCAACTGGGCCTTGAGGGCCGCGTCCACGCGGGCGGCGGGCCGGCCCGCCGGTACGACGACGAGCGCGCCGCGTCCGGAGGCGAGCGTCGCCCGCACCGCGCGGGCGATCTCCTCGGCCCACTCGGGACCGGGCAGCGCGGTCCACACGGCGCGCGGGGCGCCGCCGGAGGCGAGCGAGATGAGGAAGTCCGTCCCTCTTGCGTACCGCCGCCAGGTCCCGGGATCCGGTACGCCTGGCGGGGGCGGGGGCGCCGGCGACTCCCGCGCCTCGGCGCGCGCGTGCCGGGGCGGCACGGCCAGTTGCAGCACGTCAGCGAGCGATCCCGCGTACCGGTCGGCGACGGCGCGGGCGAGCCCCAGCAGTTGGGGGTCGAGGACGGGTTCGGGCGAGACGACCTGGGCGAGGGCGGCCAGCGGCCCGGAGTAGTCGGACTCGGCGACCCGCTCGATCAGGTACCCGTCGATGAGGCCGCCGCCCTCGCGCCGTCCCTGGCGCACATTGCGTCCGCCGGCGCCGAACCGGACCCGCACCCGGACGCCCGGCCTCGCGGCCTCGTCGAGGTCCTCGGGCACGGCATAGTCGAAGTAGCGGTCGAGGTGCAGCACGCCCTTGTCGACGAGCACCCGCGCGACGGGCAGTTCCCTGGCCAGCGGGGCGCCCCGCCAGGTACGCGGCTTCGCCTTCGGCTCCTTGGCCTGCCGCACGGCCTCCCGGATCAGCGCGAGTTGCTCGGGCGGTGCGCCCTCCGCGCCGCCCGCGCTGTCGTCGGATCGCCCGTTCGCGCTGCTCACAGCAGTATTCCTACCAGACCGCACCGACAGCGCCGCCCGCTCGCGACCGGGCCGAGCGGCGTCGGTTCTCCCGAGGTCAGGGCGGCAGCGGTACGTGTTCCAGATTCACCGCACGCCGTGGGCGTACTCCACCGAAGTAACCGCGGCCATCGCACCGGGAGATCATCAGCGTACGAACTCCGGTCCGGACGGGCCACCGCTTTTCCGCGAGGGACCCCGGCCCCGGTCGCCGCGGGACCCGGCCACCGTCCTCCGGGCAGCCGTGAGGCCCGGCACCCCGAGGGGTGCCGGGCCTCACGGCTCGACGAAGCCTTCGCGGACTACAGGCCGGCGGCCTTGCGCAGCGCGTCCACCCGGTCCGTCCGCTCCCACGTGAAGTCGGGCAGCTCGCGGCCGAAGTGGCCGTAGGCGGCGGTCTGGGAGTAGATCGGGCGGAGCAGGTCCAGGTCGCGGATGATGGCGGCCGGACGGAGGTCGAAGACGTCCGTGATGGCGGTCTCGATCTTCTCGGCCTCGACCTTGGCGGTACCGAAGGTCTCCACGAACAGACCGACGGGCTCGGCCTTGCCGATCGCGTAGGCGACCTGGACCTCGCAGCGCGAGGCGAGGCCCGCGGCGACGACGTTCTTGGCGACCCAGCGCATCGCGTAGGCGGCGGAGCGGTCGACCTTGGACGGGTCCTTGCCGGAGAAGGCGCCGCCGCCGTGGCGGGCCATGCCGCCGTACGTGTCGATGATGATCTTGCGGCCGGTCAGGCCGGCGTCGCCCATCGGGCCGCCGATCTCGAAGCGGCCGGTCGGGTTCACCAGCAGGCGGTAGCCCTCGGTCTCCAGCTTGATGCCGTCGTCGAGGAGGGCCTTGAGCTCCGGCTCCACCACGAACTCGCGGATGTCGGGGGCGAGCAGGGACTCCAGGTCGATGTCCGAGGCGTGCTGCGAGGAGACGACGACGGTGTCCAGGCGGACCGCCTTGTCGCCGTCGTACTCGATGGTGACCTGGGTCTTGCCGTCGGGGCGCAGGTAGGGGATGGTCCCGTTCTTGCGGACGTCGGACAGCCGGCGCGAGAGCTTGTGCGCGAGGTGGATCGGGAGCGGCATCAGGTTCGGGGTCTCGTCCGTCGCGTACCCGAACATCAGGCCCTGGTCGCCCGCGCCCTGCCTGTCCAGCTCGTCCTCGTCGCCCTCGACACGGGACTCGTACGCCGTGTCGACGCCCTGCGCGATGTCCGGGGACTGGGAGCCGATCGACACCGACACACCGCAGGAGGCTCCGTCGAAGCCCTTCTTCGACGAGTCGTAGCCGATCTCCAGGATCTTGTCGCGGACGAGCTGGGCGATCGGCGCGTACGCCTTGGTCGTGACCTCTCCGGCCACGTGCACCAGGCCGGTGGTGATGAGCGTCTCCACGGCGACCCGGGACGTCGGGTCCTCGCGCAGGAGGGCATCGAGAATGGTGTCGCTGATCTGGTCAGCGATCTTGTCGGGGTGACCCTCGGTCACGGACTCCGAGGTGAACAGGCGACGGGACACAACGCTCCCTGTGGTTGCAGCGGCTGCTGGCTGATCATTGGTGGACGGCCGGGGGCTGCGCCCGGCGTCGTCCGAGAACAGTTTATCGGTCGCACTCGGCCGCGGGACCCCTGTCTCGCCTCTCGGAAGGCCTGTGACCTGCGGCACGGGCATTCTCCGCCATCGCCACGGGTCTCCGCCAGGGTCGCCACGCCCGATTTTGCGGGCTTTGTGGTGACGGGTGTGATGGGTGAGGGTTCACCCCAGTCGGTGCGTCACCAGGTCCCACACGGTCTCGGCCAGCGCTTCCTTGGGTCCGTGCGGCACCGGGGTCTCGCTCCCGTCGGCTCCGAGCACCACCGCCTCGTTCTCCTCGGAACCGAAGGTCTTGCGCTCGCCCACCTCGTTCACCACGAGGAGGTCGCAGCCCTTGCGTTCCAGCTTCGTCCGTCCGTTCGACAGGACGTCGTCGGTCTCGGCGGCGAATCCCACCACGACCTGGCCGGGGCGCGCGCGGTCACCGGAGATCTCCGCGAGGATGTCCGGATTACGGACGAGAACGATCGGCTCCGGTTCCTGGCCGTCCTTCTTCTTGATCTTTCCGGCAGCGTATGCCTGGGGGCGGAAGTCCGCCACCGCGGCCGCCATCACCACCGCGTCGGCGTCCTGGGCCGCCTTCAGCACGGCCTCCCGCATCTGCACGGCGGTGCCGACCTGGACCACGTCGACCCCGGCCGGGTCCGCCAGACCCGTGTTCGCCGCGATCAGCGTGACCCGGGCGCCGCGCGCGGCGGCGGTGCGGGCGAGGGCGTACCCCTGCTTGCCGGAGGAACGGTTGCCGAGGAAGCGGACCGGGTCGAGGGGCTCACGGGTGCCGCCGGCGCTGACGACGACGTGCCGTCCGGCGAGATCCGGCTCGCCGACCCCGCGGGCGAGGACGCGACGGCAGATCTCGAAGATCTCCCCCGGGTCGGGCAGCCGCCCCTTGCCGGTGTCGACGCCGGTCAGGCGTCCCACGGCGGGTTCGACGACCACGGCGCCGCGGCGCCGCAGGGTCGCCACGTTCTCCTGGGTCGCCGGGTGCTCCCACATCTCGGTGTGCATGGCGGGCGCGAAGACGACCGGACAGCGGGCGGTGAGCAGGGTGTTGGTGAGGAGGTCGTCGGCCAGCCCGTGGGCGGCCTTGGCGAGCATGTCGGCCGTCGCGGGGGCGACCACCACGAGGTCGGCGTGCTGTCCGATGCGCACGTGCGGGACCTCGTGGACGTCCGACCAGACCTCGGTGGAGACGGGGTGGCCCGAGAGCGCGGACCAGGTGGCGGCCCCGACGAACTCCAGCGCGGAGGCCGTGGGCACGACACGCACGTCGTGGCCCGACTCGGTCAGTCGTCGCAGCAGCTCACAGGCCTTGTACGCGGCGATGCCACCGCTGACCCCCAGAACGACCTTCGGCTTGTCCACCGTCTCTCCCCGGGCTCGGAAACGTACGACTCCATGACACACCACAGGCCCGGCAGTCGCGCCGCCGGGCCTGGGATGAGCTTTTGATACGACTACTGAGCGGGGCCCTCGACGGCCTCGGAGGTCAGCAGACCCGCGTTGATCTCGCGCAGGGCGATCGACAGCGGCTTCTCGTGGACGTGGGTGTCGACGAGCGGACCGACGTACTCGAGGAGGCCCTCGCCGAGCTGCGAGTAGTACGCGTTGATCTGGCGGGCACGCTTGGCCGCGTAGATCACCAGGCTGTACTTCGAGTCGGTGGCCTCGAGGAGCTCATCGATCGGAGGGTTGATGATGCCCTCGGGAGCAGTGATGGAAGAGGACACGCTCTGCCTTCCGAAAGGTGGAAAATGACCTGAAAGATCAAACAACTTCCACCAAGGCTAGCAGCTCGCGCGCCACGTCCTCGACGGAGGTGTTGACAAGGGTGGTGTCGAACTCCGGCTCGGCGGCGAGTTCGACCTTGGCCGCCTCCAGGCGGCGTTCGATCACCTCGGGCGGTTCGGTGCCCCGTCCGGTGAGCCTGCGCACCAGCTCCTCCCAGGAGGGCGGGGCCAGGAACACGAGGAGCGCGTCCGACATGGACTCGCGGACCTGACGGGCTCCCTGGAGGTCGATCTCCAGGAGGACCGGCTTGCCCGACTCCAGGTGCTCCGTGACCGCGGCACGCGGAGTGCCGTAGCGGTTGCCGGCGAACTCGGCCCACTCCAGGAGCTCGCCGTTGGCGATGAGCTTGTCCATCTCGTCGTCGGAGACGAAGAAGTAGTGGACTCCGTGCTTCTCGCCGGGGCGCGGCTTGCGGGTCGTCGCCGACACCGAGAGCCAGAGCTCGGGATGCGCCTTGCGCATATGCGCGACGACCGTGCTCTTGCCGACCCCTGAGGGGCCGGAGAGCACGGTCAGCCGCGGACGTACGTCCGGGGGTACGGGGGACGTCCCCCGGGGTGTTGCAGCCATGCAGCGATTATTCCAGCAATCCCGGTGTGTCCAGGACTCAGGCGCCGGAACCGCCGAACTCGCGCTCCAAAGAGGCGATCTGGTTCGAGCCGAGACCGCGCACGCGACGGCTCTCGGAGATCCCGAGCCGCTCCATGATCTGCTTGGCGCGGACCTTGCCCACGCCCGGCAGGGACTCCAGGAGAGCGGAGACCTTCATCTTGCCGATGACGTCGTTCTCCTGGCCCTGCTTGATGACCTCGTGAAGAGAGGCGCCGGAGTGCTTGAGTCGATTCTTGACCTCGGCCCGCTCCCGGCGAGCCGCGGCGGCCTTTTCGAGCGCGGCTGCGCGCTGTTCAGGGGTAAGGGGCGGAAGAGCCACGCCTACGTCACCTCGGATGTCGAACTGTCGGATACGGACCGGTGAGGAACCTGGTGGCCCCACACCCGGGAGCCTTGGGCAACACGCTCGCCCGTTCCCCCCTGCCGCCTTGACAGCGCGGGAGGTGCTCCACTCGACGGAGACTAGCGGGCAAGTGCGCCGGAGTCAGCGAGAACAGAGGAAAAGTCCTGGTCAGCCTCCCTGGAGCCCGGCATTTGCGACATACCTCCCCGGATTTGAGAATGTATTCAGACTCGGGGCGCCCGGAAGGCACTCGTCGGAGGGCCCTCGAACGGCTGTCCGGAGTACTCAGGCGGCCGCCACGGCCGCCCTGATCTCCTCCGCGAACCCCTCGGCCGACTCGCGCAGGGCCGTGACGTCGGGACCGTGGCGCAGCACGCCCCGGCTGACGTTCGGGACGACGTTGCGCACGGCGGGCCCGAAGACACCCGCCAGATCGGCCGCGGTCGCTCCCTGGGCGCCGATGCCGGGCGCGAGGAGCGGCCCGTTGATCTCCAGGTCGTAGGAGGAGAGATCGCCCAGGGTGGCGCCGACGACCGCGCCGAAGGAGCCGAGCGGCCTCTCGTCCGCGTTCTCGGCGGCCAGGTGCCCGAGCATCGTCGCTCCGACGTTCCGCCCGTCCGCGCGGACGGCGTGCTGCACCTCGCCGCCCTCCGGGTTGGAGGTGAGCGCCAGCACGAAGAGCCCGGCCCCGCTCTCGCGCGCCAGTTCCACCGCGGGCCCGAGCGAGCCGTAGCCCAGGTAGGGCGACACCGTCAGCGCGTCCGAGAAGAGCGGCGCGTCCTTGCGCAGGAAGGTCTCGGCGTACGCGGCCATGGTCGAGCCGATGTCGCCGCGCTTGGCGTCCATCACGACCAGCGCGCCGGCCGCCCGCGCCTGTTCGACGGACTTCTCCAGGACGGCGATCCCGCGCGAGCCGAACCGCTCGAAGAACGCGCTCTGGGGCTTGAGGACGGCGACGCGCTCGGCGAGCGCCTCGACGACCGTGCGGCTGAAGCGCTCCAGGCCCGCGATGTCGTCGCCGAGCCCCCAGTCGGCGAGCAGGGACGCGTGCGGGTCGATGCCCACGCACAGGGGACCGCGCTCGTCCATGGCGCGGCGCAGGCGCGCGCCGAAGGGTTCCAGGCTCATGCGGACTTCCTCACGTCGGCGCCGACCGCGTCGGCGAGGGTGGCGTACGGGCTCGTCCGCAGACGGGCGGCGAGTCCCTTGTGGATGGCACGGCCCCAGAAGGGGCCCTCGTAGATGAAGGCGCTGTAGCCCTGGACCAGCGTGGCGCCGGCCAGGATGCGCTGCCAGGCGTCCTCGGCGGTCTCGACGCCGCCGACGCCCACCAGGGTGATCCGGTCGCCCACGCGCGCGTAGAGGCGGCGCAGCACCTCCAGGGAACGCGCCTTGAGCGGCGCGCCGGACAGGCCGCCGGTCTCCTTCACCACGGCGGGGTCGGACGTCAGCCCGAGCCCATCGCGCGCGATGGTCGTGTTCGTGGCGATGATCCCGTCCAGGCCGAGCTCGACGGCGAGGTCGGCCACCGCGTCGACGTCCTCGTCGGCGAGGTCGGGGGCGATCTTGACGAGGAGCGGGACGCGCCGGTCGGTGACGGAGCGGTCGGCGGCCTCGCGGACGGCGCTGAGCAGCGGGCGCAGCGCCTCGGTGGCCTGCAGGTTGCGCAGTCCGGGGGTGTTCGGGGACGAGACGTTCACGACGAGGTAGTCGGCGTGCCGGGCGAGGCGCTCGGTCGACTTCACGTAGTCGCCGACGGCCTCCTCCTCGGGGACGACCTTGGTCTTGCCGATGTTGACGCCCACGACGGTCCTGAAGACGGGCGTACGGGCCGCCAGCCGCTCGGAGACGGCCGCGGAGCCCTCGTTGTTGAAGCCCATGCGGTTGATCAGCGCGCGGTCCGGCACGAGGCGGAAGAGCCGCTTCTTGGGGTTGCCGGGCTGCGGCTCGCCGGTGACCGTGCCGATCTCGATGTGGTCGAAGCCGAGCATCGACATGCCGTCGATGGCCACGGCGTTCTTGTCGAAGCCGGCCGCGAGTCCGAACGGTCCGTGCATGCGCAGGCCGAGCGCTTCGGTGCGCAGCTCCTTGTACCGGGGCGCGAGCGCGGCGGCGACGAAGGTGCGCAGGACGGGGACGCGGGCGACGAGCCGGATCCAGCGGAAGGCGAGGTGGTGGGCCTGCTCCGGGTCCATCCGCTTGAAGACGAGGTCGAAGAACAGCTTGTACATGATCGTGTCCTCTGAGGTGCCCGGTGAGGGCGCCTCTGGAAGGGGCGGGGGGCTCATGAAGAGGGGGACACCGTTTCCGGTGTCCCCCTCGGGGCCGCTAGTCGCGCGCCGCGGTCAGATGCTCCGCGTGTTCCTGGAGCGAGCGCACGCCCACGTCTCCGTGGTTGAGCGCGTCGATGCCCTGGACGGCGGCGGCGAGCGCCTGCACCGTCGTCAGGCACGGGACCGAGCGGGCCACGGCCGCCGTGCGGATCTCGTAGCCGTCGAGGCGGCCTCCGGTGCCGTACGGCGTGTTGACGATGAGGTCGACCTCGCCGTCGTGGATGAGCTGGACGATGGTCTTCTCGCCGTTCGGGCCCTCGCCCTCGCTCTGCTTGCGCACGATCGTGGCGTGGATGCCGTTGCGCTTGAGCACCTCGGCCGTGCCGGAGGTGGCCATCAGCTCGAAGCCGTGGGCGACGAGCTCGCGCGCCGGGAAGATCATCGAGCGCTTGTCGCGGTTGGCGACGGAGATGAACGCGCGGCCCTTGGTGGGCAGCGGGCCGTACGCGCCGGCCTGCGACTTGGCGTAGGCGGTGCCGAACACCGAGTCGATGCCCATGACCTCGCCGGTGGAGCGCATCTCCGGGCCGAGGACCGTGTCGACGCCGCGTCCGTGGATGTCGCGGAAGCGCGACCACGGCATGACGGCCTCCTTGACGGAGATCGGCGCGTCGAGCGGCAGGGTGCCGCCGTCGCCGTTCGCCGGGAGCAGGCCCTCGGCGCGCAGCTCGGCGACGGTCGCGCCCAGCGAGATGCGGGCGGCGGCCTTCGCGAGCGGCACCGCGGTCGCCTTCGAGGTGAAGGGGACGGTGCGCGAGGCGCGCGGGTTGGCCTCCAGGACGTACAGGATGTCCCCGGCCATCGCGAACTGGATGTTGATCAGACCACGCACACCGACACCCTTGGCGATGGCCTCGGTGGAGGCGCGCAGCCGCTTGATGTCGAACCCGCCGAGGGTGATCGGGGGCAGGGCGCAGGCCGAGTCGCCGGAGTGGATGCCGGCCTCCTCGATGTGCTCCATGACGCCGCCGAGGTAGAGCTCCTCGCCGTCGTAGAGCGCGTCGACGTCGATCTCGATCGCGTCGTCGAGGAAGCGGTCGACCAGGACCGGCCGGGAGGGGCTGATCTCGGTCGACTCGGCGATGTAGGAGGACAGCCGGGTCTCGTCGTAGACGATCTCCATGCCGCGTCCGCCGAGGACGTACGAGGGACGGACCAGGACCGGGTAGCCGATCTCGTCGGCGATGGCCTTGGCCTCGGCGAAGGTGGTGGCGGTGCCGTGCTTGGGGGCGGGCAGGCCCGCCTCGGCCAGCACGCGCCCGAAGGCGCCGCGGTCCTCGGCGGCGTGGATCGCCTCGGGCGAGGTGCCCACGATCGGCACGCCGTTGTCCTTGAGCGCCTGCGACAGGCCCAGCGGGGTCTGGCCGCCGAGCTGGACGACGACACCGGCGACCGGTCCGGCCTGCTGCTCCGCGTGGACGATCTCCAGCACGTCCTCGAGCGTCAGCGGCTCGAAGTACAGGCGGTCGGAGGTGTCGTAGTCCGTGGAGACGGTCTCGGGGTTGCAGTTGACCATCACGGTCTCGTAGCCCGCGTCGCTGAGCGCGAAGGAGGCGTGGACGCAGGAGTAGTCGAACTCGATGCCCTGGCCGATGCGGTTCGGACCGGAGCCCAGGATGATCACCGCGGGCTTCTCGCGGGACGCGACCTCGGTCTCCTCGTCGTAGGAGGAGTAGAAGTACGGCGTCCTCGCGGCGAACTCGGCGGCGCAGGTGTCGACCGTCTTGTAGACCGGGCGCACGCCCAGGGCGTGCCGCACCTCGCGGACGACGTCCTCGCGCAGCCCGCGGATCTCGGCGATCTGGGTGTCGGAGAAGCCGTGCCGCTTGGCGTCGGCGAGCAGCTCGGGGCCGAGCTTGTCGGCGGCGGCCAGCTCGTCCGCGATCTCCTTGATCAGGAAGAGCTGGTCGACGAACCACGGGTCGATCTTCGTGGACTCGAAGACCTCCTCGGGCGTGGCGCCCGCGCGGATGGCCTGCATGACGGCGTTGATGCGGCCGTCGGTGGGGCGCACGGCCTCGCGCAGCAGCTCGGCCATGTCACCGGGCTCGCCCACGAAGGTGAACTGGCTGCCCTTCTTCTCCAGCGAGCGCAGCGCCTTCTGCAGCGCCTCGGTGAAGTTGCGGCCGATCGCCATGGCCTCGCCGACCGACTTCATGGTGGTCGTGAGGGTGGAGTCGGCGGAGGGGAACTTCTCGAAGGCGAAGCGCGGGGCCTTGACGACGACGTAGTCGAGGGTCGGCTCGAAGGAGGCCGGGGTCTTCTCGGTGATGTCGTTGGGGATCTCGTCGAGCGTGTAGCCGACGGCGAGCTTGGCCGCGATCTTGGCGATGGGGAAGCCGGTCGCCTTGGAGGCGAGGGCCGAGGACCGCGAGACGCGCGGGTTCATCTCGATGACGATGATGCGGCCGTCGTCGGGGTTGACCGCGAACTGGATGTTGCAGCCGCCGGTGTCGACGCCGACCTCGCGGATGATCGCGATGCCGATGTCGCGCAGCCGCTGGTACTCGCGGTCGGTCAGCGTCATGGCCGGGGCGACGGTGATGGAGTCGCCGGTGTGGACGCCCATGGGGTCGAAGTTCTCGATGGAGCAGACGACCACGACGTTGTCGTTCTTGTCGCGCATCAGCTCCAGCTCGTACTCCTTCCAGCCGAGGATGGACTCCTCCAGGAGCACCTCGGTGGTCGGGGAGAGCGTGAGGCCCTGGCCGGCGATGCGGCGCAGCTCTTCCTCGTCGTGTGCGAAGCCGGAGCCGGCGCCGCCCATGGTGAAGGAGGGGCGGACGACGACGGGGTAGCCGCCGAGCGTCTCGACGCCCTTGAGGACGTCGTCCATGCTGTGGCAGATGACGGACCGGGCGGACTCGCCGTGGCCGATCTTCTCGCGCACGGCCTCGACGACGCCCTTGAAGAGGTCGCGGTCCTCGCCCTTGTTGATCGCCTCGACGTTGGCGCCGATGAGCTCGACGCCGTACTTCGCCAGCACGCCCTGCTCGTGCATGGAGATCGCGGTGTTGAGGGCCGTCTGGCCGCCGAGGGTCGGCAGCAGGACGTCGGGGCGCTCCTTGGCGATGATCTTCTCGACGAACTCGGGGGTGATCGGCTCGACGTAGGTGGCGTCGGCGATCTCCGGGTCGGTCATGATCGTCGCCGGGTTGGAGTTGACGAGGATGACCCGCAGGCCCTCGGCGCGCAGGACGCGGCAGGCCTGGGTGCCGGAGTAGTCGAACTCGGCGGCCTGGCCGATGACGATCGGGCCGGAGCCGATGACCAGGACGGACTGGATATCGGTGCGCTTAGGCACGCTGGCCCTCCATCAGGGAAACGAAGCGGTCGAACAGGTAGGCGGCGTCGTGCGGTCCTGCCGCCGCTTCGGGGTGGTACTGGACGCTGAAGGCCGGCTGGTCGAGCAGCCGGAGGCCCTCCACCACGTTGTCGTTGAGGCAGACGTGGGAGACCTCGGCGCGGCCGTAGGGGGTCTGGGAGACCTCGTCGAGCGGGGCGTCGACGGCGAAGCCGTGGTTGTGCGCGGTGACCTCGACCTTGCCGGTCGTACGGTCCTGCACGGGCTGGTTGATGCCGCGGTGGCCGTACTTCAGCTTGTAGGTGCCGAAGCCGAGGGCGCGGCCGAGGATCTGGTTGCCGAAGCAGATGCCGAACAGGGGCGTCCTGCGGGCGAGGACTTCCTGCATGAGGGCGACGGGACCGTCGGCGGTCGCCGGGTCGCCGGGGCCGTTGGAGAAGAAGACGCCGTCCGGGTTCACGGCGTAGACGTCCTCGGCGGTGGCCGTCGCGGGCAGCACGTGCACCTCGATGCCGCGTTCGGCCATCCGGTGCGGGGTCATGCCCTTGATGCCGAGGTCGACGGCGGCGACGGTGAACTTCTTCGTCCCGATCGCGGGGACGACGTAGGTCTCCTTGGTGGCGACCTCGGCGGCGAGGTTCGCGCCCTTCATCTCGGGCGCCTGGCGCACCTCGGCGAGCATCGTGCCCGCGTCGGGCAGCGCGTTGCCGGAGAAGATGCCGACGCGCATGGCGCCGCGCTCGCGCAGGTGGCGGGTGAGGGCGCGGGTGTCGATGCCGCTGATGCCGACGACGCCCTGGCTGCGCAGTTCCTCGTCGAGGGAGCGGCGCGAGCGCCAGTTGGAGGAGACGCGCGCGGGGTCCCGGACGACGTATCCGGAGACCCAGATCCGCTTCGACTCGGGGTCCTCGTCGTTGACGCCGGTGTTGCCGACGTGCGGGGCGGTCATCACGACGACCTGGCGGTGGTAGGAGGGGTCGGTGAGGGTCTCCTGGTAGCCGGTCATGCCGGTGGAGAACACCGCTTCGCCGAAGGTCTCCCCCACGGCCCCGTAGGAACGGCCGTGGAAGACCCGGCCGTCCTCCAGGACGAGTACGGCGGGAAGCGCCTTCTCCTTCTGTGAGGCGTTCCCCTGGGTGGAGGTCGTCATCGTGCGCCTTCCGTTTCCGTCTTGTCGATCATGCTGTTCAGGGTGTCGGCCCATTCGTTGTGCTCGGCCGCGCGGTCCGAGCGGAATCCGGAGTCGAGGAGGCGGTCGCCGTGCGTCCACGTGACGACGAGGAGTCCGCCCTCGGTGAGGACCTTGCCCGCGATGCCCTTGTCGAGCCGGGCCCCGCGCAGCTGCGCGGCCGGGATGAAGAAGTCGTCCGCTCCGGGGCGTACGACGTCCAGACCCGCGTCCGTCAGGGTGAGCTCGGCCCGGCTGCGGGTGCCCAGGCCGTGCGCCACGATGCGGTCGAGCCACTGTCCGGCGGTGGTGGAGCCGTGGTAGCGGCCGCTCATGCTCAGTCTCGCCGGACCGGGGTCTTCCGGCGCGGTGGGAAGGGCGGGCAGGTCGCCCTGGAGGGTTCCGCGCCACTTCCAGCCCTCGCGCATCAGCCAGTAGACGAGCGCGACGAAGAGGGCGAGGCCGACGAGCCAGCCGATCCGGGCGGACCAGTCGGTCACTTCCGCGGACTTCTGGGCGGCGGCGATGGAGAGGAGAGGTGTCACGCGAGCTTCCCGTCGACGAGGGTGGCCTTGCCCCGCAGCCAGGTGTGGGTGACCCGGCCCGGCAGCTCACGGCCCTCGTAGGGGGTGTTACGGCTGCGCGAGGCGAAGCCAGCGGGGTCCACGGTCCCACGGTATGCCGTGTCGACGAGCGTGAGGTTCGCGGGCTCACCTGCCGAGACGGGACGTCCGTGGCCGGTGGCCCGGCCGATCGCGGCGGGCTTGACGGACATGCGGTCGGCGACGCCGGCCCAGTCGAGCAGTCCGGTCTCGACCATCGTCTGCTGGACGACGGACAGCGCGGTCTCCAGGCCGACCATGCCCATCGCCGCGGCCGCCCACTCGCAGTCCTTGTCCTCGTGCGGGTGCGGCGCGTGGTCGGTGGCGACGATGTCGATCGTGCCGTCGGCGAGCGCCTCGCGCAGGGCCATCACGTCGCGCTCGGTGCGCAGCGGCGGGTTGACCTTGTAGACCGGGTTGTACGACCGCACCAGTTCGTCGGTGAGGAGCAGGTGGTGCGGGGTGACCTCGGCGGTGACGTCGATGCCGCGGGACTTGGCCCAGCGGACGATCTCGACGCTGCCGGCGGTCGACAGGTGGCAGATGTGGACGCGCGAGCCGACGTGCTCGGCGAGCAGGACGTCACGGGCGATGATCGACTCCTCGGCCACCGCGGGCCAGCCGCCGAGTCCGAGTTCGGCGGAGACGACGCCCTCGTTCATCTGGGCGCCCTCGGTGAGGCGGGGCTCCTGGGCGTGCTGGGCGACGACGCCGCCGAAGGCCTTCACGTACTCCAGGGCGCGACGCATGATCACGGCGTCGTCGACGCACTTGCCGTCGTCGGAGAAGACCGTGACGCCGGCGGCGGACTCGTGCATGGCGCCGAGCTCGGCGAGCTTCTTGCCCTCCAGGCCGACGGTGACGGCGCCGATCGGCTGCACGTCGCAGTAGCCGTGCTCGCGGCCGAGCCGGTAGACCTGCTCGACGACGCCGGCGGTGTCGGCGACCGGGAAGGTGTTGGCCATGGCGAACACGGCGGTGAAGCCGCCGCTCGCCGCCGCGCGGGTGCCGGTCAGGACGGTCTCGGAGTCCTCGCGGCCGGGCTCGCGCAGGTGGGTGTGCAGGTCGACCAGACCCGGCAGGAGCACCTTGCCGTCGGCCTCGATCACCTCGGCGCCCTCGGCGGACAGGCCGGTGCCGACCGCCTCGATGACCTCGCCGTCGATCAGGACGTCCTGCGGCTCGCCGCCGAGCACCTTCGCACCACGGATAAGGATCTTGCTCATGGTCTTACTTCTCCTCGATGGTGCGGGCGTGGGTGACGGCGGGCTCGTTGCCGCCCAGGAGCAGGTACAGGACGGCCATGCGGATGGAGACACCGTTGGCGACCTGCTCGACGACCGTGCAGCGCTCGGAGTCGGCGACCTCGGCGGTGATCTCCATGCCGCGGACCATCGGACCGGGGTGCATCACGATGGCGTGCTCCGGCATTTTCGCCATGCGGTCGCCGTCGAGCCCGTAGCGACGCGAGTACTCGCGCTCGGTCGGGAAGAACGCCGCGTTCATCCGCTCGCGCTGGACGCGCAGCATCATCACGGCGTCGGACTTGGACAGGGTGCTGTCGAGGTCGTAGGAGATCTCGCAGGGCCAGTTCTCCACGCCGACCGGCACCAGGGTGGGCGGCGCGACGAGGGTGACCTCGGCACCGAGCGTGTGCAGCAGGTCGACGTTCGAGCGGGCGACGCGGCTGTGCAGGACGTCGCCGACGATCGTGATGCGCTTGCCGGACAGGTCCTGGCCGATCCCGGCGTCCCGGCCGACGAGCCGGCGGCGCATGGTGAACGCGTCGAGCAGGGCCTGCGTGGGGTGCTGGTGGGTGCCGTCGCCCGCGTTGATGACGGCGGCGTCGATCCAGCCGGAGGTGGCGAGCCGGTAGGGGGCTCCGGAGGCGCCGTGCCGGATGACGACGGCGTCGACGCCCATGGCCTCCAGGGTCTGGGCGGTGTCCTTGAGGGACTCGCCCTTGGAGACGCTCGACCCCTTGGCGGTGAAGTTGATGACGTCCGCGGACAGGCGCTTCTCGGCGGCCTCGAAGGAGATCCGGGTGCGGGTGGAGTCCTCGAAGAAGAGGTTGACGACCGTGCGGCCGCGCAGGGTCGGCAGTTTCTTGATCGGCCGGTCGGCGACCCGGGCCATCTCCTCGGCGGTGTCGAGGATCAGGACGGCGTCGTCGCGGGTGAGGTCGGCGGCCGAGATGAGATGACGCTGCATCTGTCAGGCTCCGTAAGGAAGTTCAGGGAGGATTCGGGCATGCGGGCGCGCGGGGGCGCACGTCGCGGCGTGGGCCGGAGTGCTACTGGGGCGCGCCCGGGGAGGTCCGCTTGGCACCGAGCAGCACGGTGTCGCGACCGTCCTCCTCGGCGAGCTGGACCTTGACCGTCTCCCGCAACGACGTGGGGAGGTTCTTGCCGACGTAGTCGGCGCGGATGGGCAGTTCGCGGTGGCCCCGGTCGACGAGGACGGCGAGCTGCACGGCGCGCGGGCGCCCGATGTCGTTCAGCGCGTCGAGCGCGGCGCGGATGGTGCGGCCGGAGAAGAGCACGTCGTCGACGAGGACGACGAGACGGCCGTCGATGCCGTCACCGGGGATCTCGGTGCGGGCCAGCGCGCGCGGCGGGTGCATGCGCAGGTCGTCGCGGTACATCGTGATGTCGAGGGAGCCGACCGGGATCTTGCGGTCGGTGATCTCCTCGAGCTTGTCGGCCAGCCTGCGGGCCAGGAAGACACCCCGGGTCGGGATGCCGAGGAGCACCACGTCGTCGGCGCCCTTGGCACGTTCGACGATCTCGTGGGCGATGCGGGTCAGCACCCGCGCGATGTCGGGCGCTTCCAGAACGGCGCGCGCATCGGCTTCGTCGTGCTGCTTGTCGTGCTCGGTGTCCATGGGAAACGGACCTCCTTCTCCGCCTCACGGGACGGATCATTAAAGGACGTCGGATTTGCGCCATCAACGGTACCAGCCCGGCAACGCAGCTGATCACACCGGTTTGAGCCACCCTTGGTGACACCCGTCCGGGAGCGGTCGAAAATCCTTCGGCTTGACGGGGGAGAGTAACGCTGCGTAACCTCACAGTGAGTCACCAGCCGCGCGGCGGAGCCGCACGTTGATACAGCGTCCGGGGAGCTATATGTCCAGCGAATACGCCAAACAGCTCGGGGCCAAGCTCCGCGCCATCCGCACCCAGCAGGGCCTTTCCCTCCATGGTGTGGAGGAGAAGTCGCAGGGCCGCTGGAAGGCGGTCGTGGTCGGTTCGTACGAGCGCGGCGACCGCGCCGTCACCGTACAGCGTCTTGCCGAGCTGGCGGACTTCTACGGGGTCCCGGTCCAGGAGCTGCTTCCGGGCACCACGCCGGGCGGGGCCGCCGAGCCGCCGCCGAAGCTGGTCCTCGACCTCGAGCGGCTCGCGCACGTGCCGGCCGAGAAGGCGGGCCCGCTGCAGCGCTACGCCGCGACGATCCAGTCGCAGCGCGGCGACTACAACGGCAAGGTGCTGTCGATCCGCCAGGACGACCTGCGCACCCTCGCCGTGATCTACGACCAGTCCCCCTCGGTCCTGACCGAGCAGCTGATCAGCTGGGGCGTCCTGGACGCGGACGCGCGTCGCGCGGTCGCCCACGACGAGGGCTGATTCCCTAGGGACAGCTCAGCAGAAACGTGCCGCCGGGGTGGCCGGAACCTGATGGTTCCGGCCACCCCGGCGGCTTTCCGCGGGCCTGGAGAGTCCGCTCCCCGGGTCTGAGGAGGCTCACGGGTACAGGAACGCCGGAGGGCCCACAGCGTGCACGCTGTGGGCCCTCCGGCGTTCCGTACGCCCCCCGGGGCCGTACGGCTACGGCTGCCGAATCAGTCCTCGTCGCGGCGGAGCGAGGGCTTCAGGTCCTTCAGCCGGCCCAGCAGGCCGTTCACGAACGAGGGCGACTCGTCCGTGGAGAACTCCTTCGCCAGCTGCACCGCCTCGTCGAGCACCACGGCGTCCGGGGTCTCGTCGACCCAGATCAGCTCGTAGGCACCGAGGCGCAGGATGTTGCGGTCGACGACCGGCATCCTGTCCAGCGTCCAGCCGACGGAGTACTGCGCGATGAGCTCGTCGATCCGCCGCGCCTTGACGGCGTAGCCCTCGACCAGCTCCATCGTGTATTCGCTGACCGGCGGCTGCCGGGTGTCGGACCGGGAGTGCCGGATCCAGTCCGCGAGGACCGTCAGGACGTCCGCGCCGCGCTGGTCGCCCTCGAAGAGGATCTGGAAGGCGCGCTTGCGGGCCGTGTTGCGGGCAGCCACGGTTAGCTGTTCACCCGGCCGAGGTAGTCGCTGGTGCGGGTGTCGACCTTGATCTTCTCACCGGTGGTGATGAAGAGCGGGACCTGGATCTGGTGACCGGTCTCCAGGGTGGCGGGCTTGGTGCCACCGGTGGAGCGGTCGCCCTGGACGCCCGGCTCGGTCTCCTGGACGACCAGCTCGACGGCGGCCGGCAGCTCGACGAAGAGCACCTCGCCCTCGTGCTGGGCGACCGTCGCGGTGAAGCCCTCGATCAGGAAGTTGGCGGCGTCGCCGACGGCCTTGCGGTCGACCATCAGCTGGTCGTACGTCTCCATGTCCATGAAGACGAAGTACTCGCCGTCCATGTACGAGAACTGCATGTCGCGCTTGTCGATCGTGGCCGTCTCGACCTTGACGCCGGCGTTGAACGTCTTGTCGACGACCTTGCCGGAGAGCACGTTCTTCAGCTTGGTGCGCACGAAGGCCGGGCCCTTGCCGGGCTTGACGTGCTGGAACTCGACGACGGACCAGAGCTGGCCTCCGTCGAGCTTGAGCACCAGGCCGTTCTTGAGGTCGTTCGTGGAAGCCACGGTTGCGGAATCTCCTGGACTGACGTGGACGACCCCGGCGCACGCGCGTAGCTCGGAGGCTAGAGCGCGAGCAGTTCCTTGGTCGTGATGGTGAGTAGCTCGGGTCCGCCGTCCGCCTCAGGGCGTACGACGAGCGTGTCATCGATCCTGACACCGCCCCGGCCCGGGAGGTGGACCCCCGGTTCGACGGTGACCGGCACGCAAGCGTCCAGTTTACCCATGGCCGCGGGGGCAAGCTGCGGGTCCTCGTCGATTTCGAGTCCGACACCGTGCCCCGTCAGGGCCGGAAGGCCTTCGGCATGGCCCCCGGAATCCAGTACCTGGCGGGCCGCGCGGTCCACGTCCCGGTAGGCGGTGCCGGGTGCCAGCGCCTCCCGTCCGGCGCGCTGGGCGGCGAAGACGAGGTCGTACAGCTCGATCTGCCAGTCGGCGGGCGAGGTGCCGATCACGAACGTGCGGCCGATCTCGCACCGGTAGCCGCGGTAGGTCGCGCCGAGACAGACGGAGAGGAAGTCGCCCTCCTCGACACGCCGGTCGGTGGGCCGGTGACCGCGCCGTCCCGAGTTGGGGCCGGTGCCGACCGAGGTCGCGAAGGCCGGTCCGTCCGCGCCGTGGTCGACCAGGCGGCGCTCCAGTTCCAGGGCGAGATGGCGTTCCGTGCGGCCGACGAGAATGGATTCGAGGAGTTCGCCGAGCGCCTGGTCGGCGATCTCGGCGCCGATCCGCAGCGCGGAGATCTCCTCCTCGTCCTTGATCACGCGCAGTTGTTCCACCGCGCCGCCCAGGTCGGCCAGGCGCAGCCGTGGCGCGACCGAGCCGAGGGCGCGGTGCCGGGTCACGGTCAGGTGGTGTTCCTCGACCGCGAGGGACTCGGCACCCTGATCGGCCGCCGTACCGGCGGCGGCGACGGCCGGATCACCGCCGGCGCGCGACAGCACCCGGACCTCCAGCGCCTCGTCGGGGCGCCCTTCCGCGGCTTCGCCGGACGGAGGGCCGTCGCACAGCAGCAGGTCCTCCTCGCTGCCGAGCAGGAGCACCGCGCCGAGCGGCGCCGCTCCGGCGAGATACCTCACGTTGGCGGGACGGGTGACGAGCGCAGCAGCGCTGCCGCCCGCCGTACAGCGCTCCCGGAGCCGCTCTCTGCGGGTCGCGTACACCTCTGGCATGAACCGAGCCTATGAGCGGTGGCCGGATATCGCCGTTCCAGAGGGCCGGACGGGTAGCCCGAGGGTCTCAACGGTGCCGGGGACCGGGTGGTCTCACCACTGTGGCGGGCTGGCGATCGCGCGGGTCAGGACCTCGTCCAGGACATGGGCCGTGGCCGCCACGTCGAGCTGGGAGTTGTCGATGATCGGGAGCCCGGAGCCGTACCAGCCGGCCATCCGGCCGTGGATCCGCGCCACCTCCTCGTCGCTGAGCCTGCGGTTGCCCGAGCGCTCCGCGTTGCGCTCCAGGACCACTTCCAGGCCCGGCAGGAGCACGACCGGCAGCAGCCCGGGGCCCACGTGCCGCTTCCAGCCACCGAGGCCGACGACCGGCCGGTCCGGGAAGACGGCGTCGTCGAGGATGCACGAGATGCCGTTGGCCAGGAAGTTGCGGGCCGCGAAGCCGCAGGTGCGGCGGGCGAGACGATACTGCGCCTCGGAATGGTCGTTCCATCCCGACTGCGGGTCGGCGAAGCCCGAGCGCACCCATTCGCGTACGTCGTCGAGGCTGATGTGGGCCGTGGGCACCCGGCGGTGGTCCGCCCAGTACCTGGCGACGCTGGTCTTCCCCGCGCCCGCGGGGCCGATGAGCAGGACCGCGAGCGTGGTCGCCGCCGGGTCGGGCGCGCCCGTGGCGGGCGTCGGGCTCGGCATGGCCACCGAGACGCCCGGGGGCAGCTGCACATGGCCGGTGGCGTCCGGCACGGGCAGGTGCGGCGGCGGCTGCACCGACGGGTGCTGCGGAGGCTGCGGGGGCATCTGGTGCGGCGGCAGGTGGTGCTGCGGCGCCTGGGCGGGAGGGGCGCCGGGCGGCACCGGCGCTCCGGCGAAGCCGGGAGCGGGCGCGGGACCCTGCTGCCCCGGGTACTGTCCGGCCGGCGACCAGCCGACGGCCGGCCCTCTCCCCGGCTGGTGGGGCGGCAGCGGAGCCCCCACTGCGTGCTGCATCCGGTGCCACTCCGTCTCGTACAGGCGATGAGCGCTGGCGGACGGGACGCGGGCCCCGTCGCTACTGAACGGTACCTTCCCCGGCCGCCGTTGTGTGAACGGCCGGGGACCGTGCGAAGTGCCCGGGAAGGAGAGGCAAAACGGGCTGAGCAGGTGTGCTTCGGAGCATAGGGCCCCGCGGGGCGCCGCCGGTTACTCGCCGACCTCACCGTAGGCGGCGAGCAGGACGGCCGGGTCCGGGCCCTCCAGGACGGTCGGCTTGGCCAGTCCGTCGAGGACGATGAAGCGCAGCAGGTCGCCGCGGGACTTCTTGTCGACCTTCATGTTCTCCACGAGCTTCGGCCACTGGTCGTAGCGGTAGCTCAGCGGGAGACCCACGGACTCCAGGATCGTGCGGTGCCGGTCGGCGGTCGCGTCGTCCAGCCGACCCGCGAGGCGGCCGAGTTCGGCGGCGAAGTGCATGCCGACGGAGACGGCGGCGCCGTGCCGCCACTTGTAGCGCTCGTTCTTCTCGATGGCGTGGGCGAGCGTGTGGCCGTAGTTGAGGATCTCGCGCAGCCCCGACTCCTTGAGGTCGCCGGAGACGACCTCGGCCTTGACCCGGATGGAGCGCTCGATCAGCTCGGCGGTGTGCGGGCCGGCCGGTGTCCGGGCCGCCTCGGGGTCGGACTCGATGAGGTCCAGGATCACCGGGTCGGCGATGAAGCCTGCCTTGATGATCTCCGCGAGCCCGGAGACGTAGTCGTGGACCGGCAGCGAGTCGAGCGCGGCCAGGTCGCACAGCACGCCCGCGGGCGGGTGGAAGGCGCCGACGAGGTTCTTGCCCTCGGCGGTGTTGATGCCGGTCTTGCCGCCGACCGCCGCGTCGACCATGGCGAGCACGGTGGTGGGGACGGCGATCCAGCGGACCCCGCGCAGCCAGGTCGCCGCCACGAAACCGGCGAGGTCGGTGGTGGCGCCCCCGCCGACGCCGACGACGACGTCGGTGCGGGTGAAGCCGGACTGGCCCAGCGCCTTCCAGCAGTAGGCCGCGACCTCGGCGGTCTTGGCCTCCTCGGCGTTCGGCACCTGGATGGCGACGGCCTCGAAGCCCTGCTCCGCCAGGTCGGCGCGGAGCGCCTCACCGGTGTCGGCGAGCGCCTCGGGGTGGATCACGGCGACGCGCTTGGCCCTGTCGCCGATCAACCCGCCCAGCTCACCGAGGAGCTGACGGCCGATCAGGACCTCGTAGGGGTCGGTGCCCGCGCTGCCGCCGACCTGGACACGGGTCACTGCCTCGCTCATGCTTCCTTCAACTCCAGTGCGTCGAGGACCTCTTGGGCGACCTCATCGGGGGTGCGTCCGTCGGTCGCCACGACCGCGCGGGCGACCTCGGTGTACAGGTGGCGGCGTGCCTCCATCAGCTCGCGCCACTGCTTGCGGGGGTTGACGGCGAGCAGCGGCCGGGCGACGTTCAGGCCGGTGCGCTGCACCGCCTCCTCCACGTCCATGGAGAGGTAGACGACCTGGTGGCCCGCGAGCAGCGCGCGGGTGTCGGCGTCGAGGACCGAGCCGCCGCCCAGCGCCAGTACTCCGTCGTGTCCGGCGAGCGCCTCGCGCACCGCGCGCTTCTCGATCGCGCGGAACGCGGGCTCGCCCTCGTCGACGAAGATGTCGGCGATGCTGCGGCCCTCGGCGGCCACGATGTCGTCGTCCGTGTCCCGGTAGGCGCAGCCGAGCCGCTCGGCGACGAGCGCGCCCACCGTGGACTTGCCGACCCCCATCGGGCCGACGAGGACCAGCCGCGGGGCGGTCACCGGATGGCCAGGTTCTCGAGGTAGGACCGGACGTTGCGGCGGGTCTCGGTGACCGAGTCGCCACCGAACTTCTCGGCCACCGCGTCCGCGAGGACGAGGGCGACCATGGCCTCGGCGACGATGCCCGCGGCCGGGACGGCGGAGACGTCGGAGCGCTGGTGGTGGGCCTTGGCGGCCTCGCCGGTGGCGACGTCGACGGTGGCCAGCGCGCGCGGCACGGTGGCGATCGGCTTCATCGCGGCGCGGACGCGCAGCAGCTCACCGGTGGTCAGACCGCCCTCGGTGCCGCCGGCGCGTCCGGAGACGCGGCGGATGCCCTCGGGCGTGGAGACGATCTCGTCGTGGGCCTGGGAACCGGGAACCCTGGCCAGCTCGAAGCCGTCGCCGATCTCGACGCCCTTGATCGCCTGGATGCCCATCAGGGCGCCGGCGAGACGGGCGTCCAGCTTGCGGTCCCAGTGCACGTGCGAACCGAGGCCCACGGGAACGCCGTACGCGAGCACCTCGACGACGCCACCGAGCGTGTCGCCGTCCTTGTGGGCCTGGTCGACCTCCGCGACCATCGCCTTCGAGGCGTCGGCGTCGAGGCAGCGCAGCGGGTCGGCGTCGAGCTTATCGACGTCGGCGGGGGTGGGGTACACGCCTCCCGGGGCCTTCACGGAGCAGAGCTCGACGACGTGGGAGACGATCTCGATCCCGGCCGTCTCCTTCAGGTACGACCGGGCGACGGCGCCGAGCGCCACGCGGGCCGCGGTCTCGCGGGCGGAGGCGCGCTCCAGGATCGGCCGGGCCTCGTCGAAGCCGTACTTCTGCATGCCCGCGAGGTCGGCGTGACCGGGTCGCGGGCGGGTCAGCGGGGCGTTGCGGGCGAGACCGTCGAGGATCTCCTGGTCCACCGGGTCGGCCGCCATGACCTGTTCCCACTTGGGCCACTCGGTGTTGCCGACCATGACCGCGACCGGGGAGCCGAGGGTGAGGCCGTGCCGGACGCCGCCGAGGAAGGTGACCTCGTCGCGCTCGAACTTCATCCGGGCACCGCGTCCATAGCCCAGGCGCCGCCGGGCGAGGTGGTCCGCCACCATCTCCGTGGTGATCGGCACGCCGGCGGGAAGGCCCTCCAGCGTCGCGACAAGTGCGGGACCGTGGGACTCCCCCGCGGTCAGCCAGCGCAACCTGCTCAACGGTGCTCCTCATGCTCGCGCCCTGGTACTGCTGCTGCGTACACGTGTCCTCGCGTACGGCGACGGCGCGACCGGGTGCGCGGCCCTGGCCCGCCATGTCCGATCCTCCCACGTTCGGGGGCGGGAACAGGCCGCAGGTCCATCAGGCGGGACGGCCGGCGGCGGACGGCGGACTCAGCGCGTCCCGTCCCGCCCCTGCCCCGGCGCGTAGCTGCCGAGGAAGTCGGCGCCGCTCGGCCCGGCCGGTGCCGGGGTCTGCGGTGCCGGGGTCTGCGGGGGCTGGTTCTGCCGGGACTGGTTCTGCCGGGACTGGTCCTGCTGGGACTGGTCCTGCTGGGGGGCGTACGCGCCCAGATAGTCCGCGCCCCGTCCCTGTCCGTACTGCGCCGCGGCGTGCACGGGCCGGCCCGCCCGCACGGCACGCCAGTACTGGATCTTGCGCTTGAGCTTGACGATCCAGGAGCCGACGACGGCGAGCACGACCAGCGCGAGCACCGTGACCTGCACCCAGTCGGGCATGAACTTCAGGACGAGCTCGAAGATCTCGCCCTTGCCCGACGCCAGTGGCACCCCGGCGGACACGTTAGTCATGTACCTGACCCCCCTTACCCCGCGCTCCGCCCCCTGCGGAACTCAGTGGATCTTAGCGGGAGGCGAGCGCGTGCTCCCCCGCCTTCCTCATGGCGTCCACGGGGGCCGGGTGCCGTCCGGTCATCCGCTCGACCTGGAGCACCGCCTGGTGCACGAGCAGGTCGAGTCCGCCGACGACGGCCCCGCCGTACGCGGACCAGCGCGCCGCGAGGTCGGTCGGCCAGGGGTCGTACAGCACGTCGAAGAGGGTCGTGGGGCGCCCCGGGACGGCGGCGGCCAGCGCGTCCGTGGTCCCGGCCGGCGTCGTGGCGATCACCAGGGGCGCCCGCAGCGCCCGTTCGGCGTCGGCCCAGTCCTCGGTGCGCACCTCGATCTCGAGGCGCTCGCCCCATTGCCGCATCTCGGCGGCCCGCTCCCGGCTCCGGACGTACGCGACGACCTCGCCGGTGCAGATCCGCGCGAGGGCGGCCAGCGCGGAGGAGGCGGTGGCGCCCGCGCCGAGGACGGCGGCCGAGTCGACCTGCTCGACGCCCCGCTCGCGCAGCGCGGCGACCATTCCGGGGATGTCGGTGTTGTCCCCCACCCGCCGCCCGTCCTCGGTGAACACGACGGTGTTGACCGCCTCGACGGAGGCGGCCGTCTCGCTGATCTCGTCGAGGAGCGGCATGACGGCCCGCTTGAGCGGCATGGTCAGCGACAGTCCGGCCCACTCCGGTCCGAGGCCCTCGACGAAGGCGGGCAGCGCCTCCTCGTCGACCTCGAAGCGGTCGTACGTCCAGTCGCCGAGACCCAGTTCCCGGTACGCCGCGCGGTGCAGCACCGGGGAGAGGGAGTGGGCGATCGGCGAACCGAGCACCGCGGCCCGGCGGGCATCAGTTGCCCGAGCTGGCATTGAACTTGTCCTTGAGTTTCTCGAATTCGGCGAGTGTCTTGGCGAATTCCGTGTTGTTCTGACCGTCGGTCGCCACGAAGTACATCCAGCCGTCCTTCGTGGGGTTGAACACCGCCCTGAAGGCGTCGTCACCGGGATTGCCGATCGGACCGGGCGGCAGACCCCGATGGTAATACGTGTTGTACGGGTCCGGATTGCTGTTGATCTCGGACTCGCCGATATTGATCTTGCTCTGACCCTTCAGGTAATTGAAGGTCGAGTCGAACTGCAGCTTCTGATTGGTCTCGGTGTTGGTGCTCTTCAGACGGTTGTAGACGACCTCGGCCATCTTGCGGTAGTCGTCGTGCGTCTTGCCCTCGGCCTGGACCAGGCTCGCGACCGTGACCACCTGCAGCGGATCGTCGAGCTTGAGCTCCTTCGCCTTCGCCACGAGCCCCAGCGCCGTGTACCTCTTGTTGGCCTGCGCGACCATGCTCTTCAGCACGGTCTCGGGCTTCATCCCCTTGGCGGCGGGATACGTGAGCGGGTAGAGGAAGCCCTCCAGGGGGTCCTTTATGTCCTTGTTGCTGTTCGCCCAGCTCGGAAGCCCGAGGGTCTTGTACTTCTTCTTCGCGACGGCACTCGTCGTCCCCTTGGGGAGTTTGAGCTTCGCGTCGATCAGCTGGTACACCTGGGCATTTCGGGTACCGGGAGGCACGGTCACGTTGTTCTGGCTCTTGGGGTCGAGCATCAGCGCGACGGCGCTCTTGGCCGACATCCCCTTGCGCAGGATGTAGGCGCCGACCTGGATCGACTTGCCCCGGGGATTCTCCGCCTGGGCCGACACGAACGCGTCCACGCTCTTGACGACACCGGCCGCCTTGAGCTTCTGGCCGATCGCATAGCCGCCCTCGCCCTTGGAAATCTCGACGGCGACCTGCCCCGAACCCTCGCCCGCGAAATCGGGGGCGGAGCCGAAACGATTCTGGTAGTACTGGTACCCGAAATACCCGGCTCCGGCGATACCGCCGCCGAAGACCAGGACGACCACCAGGCAGGCGAAGCCGTTGCGGCTCTTCTTGCCCTTGCCGCCGCCGCGCTCCTTGCGGTCACCGCGGCCCCGGCGCTCCTTCGGGTCGTCGTCGTCCTCGTCGAAGTCGTCGTCCTCGTCGTCGTCACCGGCGAAGAAGGCGTGCTCGCCCTGGTCCGGTCCCGGGTCCCAGTCCGGTTCGGGCTCGGGTTCGGCGCCGCGCCGGGCCGGCGGTTCGGGCGGCGGATAGGCGTCGGGCGTGTTGTAGAGGTCGGGCTGCTCGCCCGTGTACTGGCCCGCGTAGGGGTCGGCGGGGTCGGCCGTGTACGGCACCTGCGACTGCGCGCCGGTGCCGCTGTCGGCGTACTGCTGCTGACCCTGCCCCGGGTACTGCTGCCCCTGGCCGGGGTACTGCTGCCCGCCCTGACCCGGGTACTGCTGACCCTGACCGGGGTACTGCTGCTGCGCGTACTGCTGCTGCCCCTGGCCGGAATACTGCTGCTGGCCCTGGCCGGGGTACTGCTGGCCCTGGAACTGCTGGCCCTGGTACTGCTGCTGGCCGGGGTACTGCCCGTGCTGGCCCTGCTGCGCGTACTGCTGCTGCTCCTGGTACTGCTGCCCCTGGCCCCAGTCGCCCTGCTGCTGCGGATAGTGCTGCGGCTGGCCGCCGTTATAGGCGGACTGGCCGTCAGCGGCCTGTCCGCCCCATCCGACGTCCCCGTACAACGGGTCCTCCGGATTCCACGGTTCGGAGCCAGGGCCCCGGCCATACTCAGTCATCGATCCCCTACGAGCCGCGAGCCGGCAGCGGCCGGCTCGCATGGCCCGGCTCCCGTCCGCCTCTTCACTGTGCGACGGCTGTTCGAACACCACCGCATCGGGCGGAACGTTACCGTATCGCGATCACATGACCACTTCGACGCCCTCTCCGGGCGACTTGCCTGACACCCGTTCGGATTCCAGGGCTTGCTGCAGGATGACGACTGCTGCAGCCTGGTCGATCACCGACCGGCCCTTCTTCGTCTTCACGCCCGCGGCACGCAGGCCCTGGCCGGCCGTGACCGTGGTCATCCTCTCATCCACGAGCCGTACCGGAACAGGAGCGATCCCTTCCGCGAGCTCCTGGGCGAAGGCACGGACCTTGGCCGCGGCCGGGCCCTCGCCCCCCTTGAGGGAGCGGGGGAGCCCGACGACGACCTCGATCGGCTCGTACTCCTCGACGAGTTGCCTGAGCCGGCGGTGGGCGGCCGGGACGTCACGTCCCGGGACCGTCTCCACCGGAGTCGCGAGGATCCCGTCGGGGTCGCACGAGGCGACCCCGATCCGGGCGTCCCCGACGTCGATCGCGAGCCGACGTCCTCTGCGCATGTCCGCGGCCCTTACTCGGCCGTCTCGGCGACGAGGCGCTGGACCGCGTCGATGGCCTCGCCGACGGCGGCGGGGTTCTGGCCGCCGCCCTGGGCGACGTCGGGCTTGCCGCCACCGCCGCCACCGAGGGTCTTGGCGGCGCCGCGGACCAGCTCGCCGGCCTTCAGACCACGCTCACGGGCGGCCTCGTTGGTGGCGATGACCGTCAGCGGCTTGCCGCCCACGACCGTGAACAGGGCCACGACGGCGGCCCGTCCGCCCTGGATGCGGCCGCGCACGTCGAGGACCAGCTTGCGCAGGTCGTCGGCGCCCGTGCCGTCCGGGACCTGCCCGGTGACCAGGGCGACGCCGTTGACGTCCTGGGCCGACTCGACGAGACCGGCGGCGGCCTGCAGGACCTTCTCCGCGCGGAACTTCTCGATCTCCTTCTCGGCGTCCTTCAGCTTGCCGAGCATGGCGGAGACCTTCTCCGGAAGCTCCTCCGGACGGCCCTTGACCAGCTCCTGGAGCTGGGCGACGACCGTGTGCTCACGGGCCAGGAAGTTGTACGCGTCCACACCCACCAGGGCCTCGATGCGCCGCACGCCGGAGCCGATGGAAGACTCGCCGAGCAGCTTGACCAGGCCGAGCTGGGCGGTGTTGTGCACGTGGGTACCGCCGCACAGCTCCTTGGAGAAGTCGCCGATGGTCACGACACGGACGCGCTCGCCGTACTTCTCGCCGAACTCGGCGATGGCGCCCTGCTTCTTGGCCTCGTCGATGCTCATGACCTCGGCCTGGACGTCCAGGTCGCGGGCGAGCACCTCGTTGATCTGCTGCTCGACGTCCGTCATCACGGCCGTCGGGACGGCGGACGGGGAACCGAAGTCGAAGCGGAAGCGGCCGGGCTGGTTCTCGGAACCGGCCTGGGCGGCCGTCGGGCCGAGGGCGTCGCGCAGCGCCTGGTGCGTGAGGTGCGTGGCCGAGTGGGCGCGGGCGATGGCCTTGCGGCGGCGTACGTCGATGGTGGCCTGGGCCTTGGCGCCGACGGTGGCCTCACCCACCTGGACGACACCCTTGTGGACGTACACACCGGGAACGGGCTTCTGGCAGTCGCGGATCTCGATGATCGCGCCGGAGTCGACCCGGATGCGGCCGGTGTCACCGATCTGGCCGCCGCCCTCGGCGTAGAACGGGGTGCGGTCGAGGACGATCTCGACCTCGTCGCCCTCGGTGGCGGCCGGGGAGGAGACCCCGTCGACGAGGATGCCGACGATCGTCGACTCGGCCTCGGTGCCGTCGTAGCCGACGAAGTCGGTCTCGCCGGCGGCGTCGGCGATCTGGCGGTAGGCGCCGAGGTCGGCGTGGCCGGTCTTCTTGGCGCGGGCGTCGGCCTTGGCCTTGTCCCGCTGCTCCTTCATCAGGCGGCGGAAGCCGTCCTCGTCCACCGACAGGCCCTGCTCGGCGGCCATTTCGAGGGTGAGGTCGATCGGGAAGCCCCACGTGTCGTGGAGCAGGAAGGCCTTGTCGCCGGCGAGGACCGTGCCACCGGAGGACTTGGTGTCCGTGATGGCCGTGTCGAGGATGTTCGTGCCGGCCTTCAGCGTCTTGAGGAAGGCGGCCTCCTCGGCGAGGGCCACGGTCTCGATCCGCTGCCGGTCGGTGACCAGCTCCGGGTACTGCTGGCCCATCATGCCGATGACGACGTCAATGAGGTCCTTGACGACCGGTCCGGTGGCGCCCAGCAGGCGCATGTTGCGGATGGCGCGGCGCATGATGCGGCGCAGCACGTAGCCGCGGCCCTCGTTGCCGGGGCTCACGCCGTCGCCGATGAGCATCACGGAGGTGCGCATGTGGTCGGTGACCACGCGCAGCGAGACGTCGGAGCCGTGGGCGGCGCCGTACTCGACACCCGTCAGCTCGGTGGCCTTCTTGATGACGGCCATGGAGGTGTCGATCTCGTACATGTTCTGCACGCCCTGCAGGATCATGGCGAGACGCTCGAGGCCGAGGCCGGTGTCGATGTTCTTGCTGGGCAGTTCGCCGAGGATCTCGAAGTCGTCCTTCGAAATGCCCTCGCCGCGCTCGTACTGCATGAAGACCAGGTTCCAGATCTCCACGTAGCGCTCGTCGTTGACGGCCGGGCCGCCCTCGACGCCGAACTCGGGGCCGCGGTCGTAGTTGATCTCGGAGCACGGACCGCAGGGGCCCGGGACGCCCATGGACCAGTAGTTGTCCTTCTTGCCCAGGCGCTGGATGCGCTCGGCCGGGACGCCGATCTTGTCGCGCCAGATGGTCTCGGCCTCGTCGTCGTCGAGGTAGACCGTGATCCACAGACGCTCGGGGTCGAGGCCGTAACCACCCTTGTCCTGGGGCGAGGTGAGCAGCTCCCAGGCGTAGGTGATGGCCCCTTCCTTGAAGTAGTCGCCGAAGGAGAAGTTGCCGCACATCTGGAAGAACGTGCCGTGGCGGGTGGTCTTGCCGACCTCTTCGATGTCGGGCGTGCGCACGCACTTCTGCACGCTGGTGGCGCGCGCCCAGGGGGCCTTGACCTCGCCGAGGAAGTACGGCTTGAAGGGGACCATGCCGGCGGGGACCAGGAGCAGAGTCGGGTCGTCCGCGATGAGCGACGCCGAAGGGACGACGGTGTGACCGCGCTCCTCGTAGAAGCTCAACCAGCGGCGGCGGATTTCAGCCGACTCCATCAGTGGTCCTCATTCCGGTTGTACGAGTACGTCGTGTTGTCGATGTACTTGATCTGCTTGTTGTCGCCGGACTGCCCGCCGCCGATCGCGCCGATGCGGCGTTGCGTGGGCAGTTCGGGGTCCGGGTGCCCGTTCAGGCCGAGCACCTCGCCGAGTTCGGCCTCGCGCTGGGCCATCCCGTCACGGACGTCGAGCGCGAACTCCTTGAGCCGGTGGCCCGCGTCGATCGCCTTGTTCGCGGCCTGCGCCGCGAGGCTCTCGGGGGTCAGCTGCCTGAGCTTGCGGTTGACCTTGGTGGTGGCCCATACACCCGCGGCTGCGCCCGCGGTGAACCAGAACGTACGGCGGAACATCGCTGCGTCAGTCCTTCTTCCGCTTTCCCCGCCGCGCGGACGGGACGGTGCGGCCCACGATCACGGTACGCCGGGACGCTTTGTCGGGCACATTCTCTCGACGGCCTCCGATGGCCCGGCGCACGCCGTAGCCGAACGCCGCGACCTTGACCAGCGGGCCGCCGAACGTGGAGGCGACGGTCGTCGACAGCGCCGAGGCGTTCGACGTGACCTCCTGGACGTCCGACGCGATGGCGTCGACCCGGTCGATCTGCGTCTGCGCGGAGCGCACCGCCGCGGAGGCGTCGGCCAGGAGCGGGACGGCCTGTTCGGTCACGTCCGCCACGAGCCTGGTGGTCGCCCTGAGCGTCTGGGCCAGCCTCACCAGCGCGACGGCGAGGAAGGAGACCAGGATCGCCCAGAAGACGGCCACCAGGATCCCGGCCACCTCACCACCGGACACTGTGCACCCGCTCCCTGACTGTGTGCCTGAACATCGAAAAGTCGTCACCCGAGCCTATCGCGCCGGGGCCGGGGCTCCGTACCGCATTAATCCGCTCCGGAGTACGGAGTTGCGCGAACCGATTGTACGGAGCGCTAGCAGATCAGTACGCTCCGTATCTCATGCAGCGTTCTCAGCCCGCCCGGCGCCCCGCTCCCGCCGTACCCGGCAATCTGCCTCTGGAACTCGACGCGTTCGTGGGGCGCTCCGCGGAGCTCGCCCGACTGGCCGAAGCGCTGGAGACGGTCCGCCTGGTCACCGTGACCGGCACGGGAGGCGTCGGCAAGACGCGGTTCGCCGCGCGCGCCGCGGCGGGGACGGACGTGCGCGACGGGGTGTGGCGCGTGGACCTGTCCGCGGTGCGCGATCCGGAACTCGTCGGCCACGCCGTGGCCGAGGCCCTCGGTCTGACGGACCACACGGCGAAGCCTCCGCGTCAGGTGCTGCTCGACCACGTCGCCGGGCGCCGGCTCCTGCTGGTGCTGGACGGTTTCGAGCACCTGGTGGACACGAGCGCCTCGCTGGTGGGCGAGTTGCTGCGGCGGGCGCCCGGGCTGCGGGTGCTGGCCGTGGGCCGCAGGCCGCTGGACATCGCGGGCGAGCGGGTGTTCCCGCTCGCCCCGCTGGACGTGGCGGAGGCGGTGGAGCTGTTCACGGACCGGGCGGCGGCCCGGGTGCCCGGCTTCGCGCTGGACGAGGGGAACGCCTCCGACGTCCGGGAGCTGTGCCTGCGCCTCGACGGGATCCCGCTGGCGCTGGAGCTGGCGGCCGGACGCGTCGGCGCCCTCTCCCCCGCACAGCTGCTCGACCGCCTGGAGGACCGGTTCCGGCTGCTGACCGGCGGTGCGCGCGACGCGTCGCCCCGGCACCGGACCCTGCGGACGGCGATCGGCTGGAGCCACGAGCTGTGCACTCCGGGAGAGAGGCTGCTGTGGGCGCGGCTGTCGGTGTTCGCCGGGCAGTTCGACCTGGAGGCCGCCGAGTACGTGTGCAGCGGGGACGGGCTGCTCGCCGACGACGTCCTCGACGTGCTCGGCGAGCTGCTCGCGCAGTCGGTGCTGTCGCGGGAGGAGACCGCGGCGGGGGTGCGCTACCGGATGCTGGACACCGTCCGGGCCTACGGCGCGCACTGGCTGGCGGCGGCGGGCGACGCGGAGCGGCTGCGCCGTCGCCACCGCGACTGGTACATGGGCCTGGTCACCTGGTGCGAGCTGGACTGGTTCTCGCCGCGGCAGGGCGAGGTGGCGGCCCGCGTCGAGACGGAACTGCCGAATCTGCGCCGCGCGCTGGAGTACTCGCTCGGCGAACCCGGGGAGGCGCATCTGGGCCAGTACCTGGCGGGCTCGCTGTGGTTCTACTGGGTCGGCTGCGGCCGGCTCTCCGAGGGCCGGCACTGGCTGGAGCGCAGCGTCGAGCTCGACGGCGACCGTGACCCGTCACGGCTGAAGGCCCTGTGGGTGCTCGGCTACGTGGCGGTCCTCCAGGGGGACCCGGTGGCCGCGCTGTCCGCGCTCCAGGAGTGCCGAGAGGAGGCGGAGCGCTGCGGGAACGCCGTCGCCCTCGCCTACGCCGAGCACCGCACCGGCTGTCTGGCCCTGGTCACGGACGACATGGCGCGTGCCGAGGTCCTGCTGCGCTCGGCGCTGGACCGCTACCGCGCGATCGGCGAGCTCAACAGCAATGTGCTGATGGGCCAGGTCGAACTGGCGATGGCGCTCGCCTTCCAGGGCGACATGGCGGGCGCGGTGAGGCTGTGCGAGGACGTCCGCGGGGTCTGCGAGGACCACGGGGAGCGCTGGGCGCTGGCGTACGCGCTCTACGTCCTCGCGTACCAGGCCCAGGCCGAAGGCGATCCGGCACGGGGCCGCGGTCTGCTGGAGCGGGGGCTCGGCATCGCGCACGGCTTCCGTGATCTGCTCGGCACCGTCCTCTCGGTCGAGCTGCTCGCCCTGGTCACGGCGGTGGAGGGCGATCCGGCCGAGGCGGCGCTCCTCCAGGGGGCGGCGTCGCGGATGTGGCCGTCGGTGGGCCTGCCGCTGTTCGGTTCGGCGTACTACAACGCGCCGCACGAACGCTGCGCGGCCCTGTCCCGGCAGCAGCTGGGGGACGAGCGCTACGAGGAGTGCGTACGGGCGGGAGAGCTGCTCGGGCGGGACGCGGCGGTCGCCCGTGCGCTGGGCGGTGCCGGGGTCCCGCCGCTCGGGGCGGTGCCGTCGCCGCGCAGACTGCCCCCGGACGTGCGAGAGCCCGCCGTCTCGCCCACCTCGAAGGGCGGGGAGACGACGGGCTGACACTGACGCGCAGGTGGTACCGCGTCCGCCGTAAGAAGATCAGCGGGCGTAGTACTCGACGACGAGCTGCTCGTCGCAGATCACCGGGATCTCCTTGCGGTTCGGCTCGCGGTCCAGGCGGAAGGCCAGGGCGGCGAGGTTCACCTGGAGGTAGCGCGGGGTCTCACCGTCGGGGGCGAAGCCACCGGCGCGAGCGACCTCGAACAGCGTCTTGCTGCGGCTGCGCTCGCGGACCATCACGACGTCGTCGGGACGGACGCGGAACGAGGGCTTGTCGACCTTCTGGCCGTTGACCTCGATGTGGCCGTGAACGACCATCTGGCGGGCCTGGTAGATCGTGCGGGCGATGCCCGAACGCAGGACCAGCGCGTCGAGACGACGCTCCAGCTCGATGATCAGGGCCTCACCGGTCTTGCCCTGGACCTTGGAGGCACGCTCGTAGGCGCGGACGAGCTGGCGCTCGGACACGTCGTACTGCGCACGCAGACGCTGCTTCTCGAGCAGACGGACCTTGTAGTCCGAGTTCTGCTTGCGGCCACGGCCGTGCTCACCCGGCGGGTAGGGGCGGGCCTCGAAGTACTTGACGGCCTTCGGGGTCAGCGCGATACCGAGCGCACGCGACTTCTTGACCTTGGGGCGGGACTGGTTCGCCATGAACCAAACACCTCATGTTTCTGATGCGAATACGGCTTCACCAGGGTTAGGGGAGGTCGCAATCCGCAGCCCGGGAAACCCTCCTCGCCGTTGTGGAGATCCACGTGGACGGGGCGGGCAGCCGCTCCTGGGTCTGGGCACATACGTGCAGCACGCGAGTGGCCCACCGGCCGCTCCCGGGAATCCGGGTGGTGGTGGGCTGCCCGCGACACCTTCGACGGTGCGCGACGCTCCTGGAATCCCCCCGTGGAGGCGGGGGCTCCGGCTGGATGTCCCGTTCTGGTGGTGCCGACCGGAGCCGGACACGGGACTCAGCGCTTCGAGCCATGCTACAGGGTGCTCAGGTACGCCCTCTACCGAGGTGTTTCCTGGTCCACTCCACCGCGTCGGCATAGCGCGCCTCGGCGCCGTGCCGGGTCGGCGCGTAGTACTCCCGGTCCGCGAGCGCCTCGGGCGCGTACCGCTGGGCCGCGATGCCCTCGGGCAGGTCGTGCGGATACACGTACCCCTGGGCGTGCCCGAGCTTGGCCGCGCCCTTGTAGTGCCCGTCGCGCAGATGGGCCGGCACCGGGCCCGCGTGCCCCTTGCGCACGTCCTCCAGGGCGGCGCCGATGGCCGTGGTCGCGGCGTTGGACTTCGGGGCCAGCGCCAGGGCGATGGTGGCGTGGCTGAGGGTGAGCGCGGCCTCGGGGAAGCCGATCATCGCGACGGCCTGGGCGGCGGCCACGGCTATGGGCAGCGCGTTCGGATCGGCGAGGCCGATGTCCTCGCTGGCGGAGATCATCAGACGGCGGGCGATGAACCGGGGGTCCTCGCCCGCCTCGATCATCCGGGCCAGGTAGTGCAGGGCGGCGTCCACGTCGGAGCCGCGGATGGACTTGATGAGCGCGCTCGCCACGTCGTAGTGCTGGTCGCCGTCGCGGTCGTACTTCACGGCGGCGCGGTCGACGGTCTCCTCCAGCGTCCGCAGGGTGATCTCCGGCTCGCCCTTGTCGAGCGCGGCGCCGGCCGCGGCCTCCAGGGCGGTCAGGGCGCGGCGGGCGTCACCGCCGGCGATCCGCAGCAGGTGGTCCTCGGCGTCCCCGGGCAGGGCGACGGAGTCCTTGAGGCCGCGCTCCGAGGCGAGCGCCCGGCGCAGCAGGCCGCGCAGGTCGTCGTCGGTGAGCGGTTCGAGGGTGAGCAGGAGGGAGCGGGAGAGCAGCGGGGAGATCACCGAGAAGTACGGGTTCTCGGTGGTCGCGGCGATCAGCGTCACCCAGCGGTTCTCCACGGCCGGGAGGAGGGAGTCCTGCTGGGCCTTGCTGAAGCGGTGGATCTCGTCCAGGAAGAGGACGGTCTCCTTGCCGTAGCCGCCGGCGGCGCGGCGGGCGCCGTCGATGACCGCGCGCACCTCCTTGACGCCCGCGGTGATCGCGGACAGTTCCACGAAGCGCTTGTCGGTGGCCTTGGAGACGACGTACGCGAGGGTCGTCTTGCCGGTGCCCGGCGGGCCCCAGAGGATCACCGAGGACGGTCCGGCCGGACCGCCGCTCCCCTCGGCCACGAGTCTGCGCAGGGGCGAGCCCGGCTTCAGCAGGTGCTGCTGCCCCACGACCTCGTCGAGGGTGCGCGGGCGCATCCGCACGGCCAGGGGGCTGCCGGCGGGGTCCTTCTCCTGGCGTTCTTCTGCGGCGGCGGTGAACAGGTCGGGCTCCACGTCAAGAACCTTATGTCACCGCACGGACAATCCCCCCGGGCCGGTCAGCTGGTCCAGAAGTCCCACCAGCGGGTCAGGATCAGCATGCCGATGATGCCGATGTGCAGCGTCGGCAGGACCCAGGTGAACTCGCCGAAGAAGCTCTTGAGCCAGCCCGGGGCGGGCAGGAAGCCGTTGCGGACGTTGAAGGACGTCACGTACCAGAACATGATGATCGTGGCGACCCAGGCCAGGCTGCACCACAGGCACAGCGAGTTGATCCGGTACAGCGACTGGAACTGGAGCCAGGTGCAGAACGCGACGCCGAAGAGCGTGCCCGCGTTGAAGGTCAGCCAGTACCAGCGCGGGAAGGTGGCCCGCGCGAGCAGGCTCACGCCGACGCAGATCACGATGCCGTAGGCGACGAGCCCCATCATCGGGTTCGGGAAGCCGAAGGCCGAGGCCTGCTCGCTCTTCATGATGTTGCCGCAGGAGACCACCGGGTTCAGGCTGCAGCCCGGAACGAAGTTCGGGTTCTCCAGCAGCTTGAACTTGTCGATCGTGATGACCCACGCGGCGAGGAGACCGGCCGCCCCCGTGATCATCAGCAGCACGGCGAGAGCGCGGCTGCCGCCCACCGTCCGCGGAGCGGTGGCGGGGCGTTCCTGATCGGTCGGGACGTCCTTGACTGTCGTCTTGTTCATCACGCCGTTTCCGTAGCTTCGAAGTGGCCTGTGGGCAGGCTCATTGTGCCGCACCAGCTTGCCCGTCCACCGTTCGGTGGACATAAGAAGGTACGCACGGCCGTCCCGGAAGGTTCGGTTCGGGACGAGGCTCGTCCGCATGACCACACACGCGGATCGACTCGCGGTGGACGTACGGGGGCTGCGCAAGCAGTACGGGGACGTGACCGCGGTCGACGGTATGGATCTGGGCATCCGGCGGGGCGAGGTGTTCGGCCTGCTCGGGCCCAACGGAGCGGGCAAGAGCACCACCGTGGAGATCCTCCAGGGCAATCGCCGGCGGGACGCGGGCGAGGTCTCCGTGCTCGGCTCGGACCCGGCGACGGGCACGCGCGCGTGGCGCTCGCGCGTCGGGATCGTCTGGCAGGACGAATCGGCGCCCGCCGAGTTGACGGTCGGCGAGACCGTACGGCATTTCTCCCGGTATTACCCGAATCCCCGCGACCCCGAGGAAGTCATCGGTCTGGTCGGCCTGGAGGCGAAGGCGGGCAGCCGGATCAAGTCGCTCTCGGGCGGTCAGCGCCGGCGACTCGACGTGGCCCTCGGGGTGATCGGCGGGCCCGAGCTGCTGCTCCTGGACGAGCCGACCACGGGCTTCGACCCGGCGGCGCGACGCCAGTTCTGGGAGCTGATCCGCAAGCTGGCCGACGAGGGCACGACCATCCTGCTGACCACGCACTACCTGGAGGAGGCCGAGGCCCTCGCGGACCGGCTGGCGGTCGTCGCGCGGGGCCAGATCGTCGCCGAGGGCGAACCGGCCGCGCTGCGCGAGCGGTTCGGCAGCGAGGCCACGGTGGAGTGGACGGAGGCCGACGGCGGCCCGCGCAGCGAGCGCACGGACACCCCCACGAGGACGGTCGCCGAACTCACCCGCCGCTTCGACGGGGAGATCCCGGGACTGCGGGTGAGCCGCCCCACCCTGGAGGACGTCTATCTGCGACTGACCGGCCCGGAGGACGCGCGATGACCACGACGACCGACGTACGGCCCGGCACGAGGGACGCGGCCGGCCGGCTGCCCGGCGCCTGGGGGCTGGGGCTGCGCCGCGGGGGGCTGGAGCTCAGGCAGTTCTTCCGCCAGCGCGACCAGGTGGTGTTCACCTTCGCCTTCCCGGTCGTCTTCCTGTTCCTGTTCGCGTCGATCTTCAGCAACGACGTGAAGGGCGCGGGCGTCACCGCCTCCCAGCTCTACGTCCCCGCGATGATGGCCGCGGGCATCATGTCGACCAGCTTCCAGTCCCTCGGCATCTCGATCGCGATCGAACGGGACGAGAAGGTGCTGCGCCGGCTGCGCGGCACGCCGATGCCGCCGGCCGCGTACTTCTTCGGCAAGATATGGCTGGTCCTGGTGACCGGCGCCCTGGAGACGGCGGTCCTGCTCACCGTCGGCACCACGCTGTACGGCGTCGACCTGCCCTCGGATCCCGGCAAGTGGGCGGACTTCGGCTGGATCTTCGTCCTGGGGCTCACGGCGTGCGCGCTGCTCGGCATCGCGATCAGCTCGGTCCCGAAGTCCGGCAAGAGCGCCACGTCGGTGGTCGTCCTGCCCTTCCTCGTCCTGCAGTTCGTCTCCGGTGTCTACATCGCCGTCGACACCATCCCGGACTGGATGCTGAACATCGGCGCGCTGTTCCCCCTCAAGTGGATGTGCCAGGGGCTGCGCGGAGTGTTCCTGCCCGACTCCGCGAAGGTCCTGGAGCAGGCGGGCGACTGGGAGTTCGGGCGGATCGCGCTGGTGCTCGGGGCGTGGTGCGTCGGAGGATTGCTGCTGTGTCTACTGACCTTCCGCTGGAAGAACCGGCGCGACGGATGACCACTCCGGCCGCGCGCCCGGCCCCCGTGCCGGACCGGGCCCGAACCGGTCCGGTGCCGGGCGGGGCCCGGACGGGTCAGGTGCCGGGCGGGGCCCGCGCGTCGAACACCTGGGAACTCTCGTTCCGGCTCTGGGACGCGTACTTCGCCGTCGTGTGGGTGGCCACCCTGGTGTTCGTGCTCGGCACGGCGCACCCGGGGTGGCGCATCCGGCTCGCGGCGGGCGGGGTGCTCCTGCTGCTGATCCCCTGGTACCTGCTGGTCGGGCGGCCCGTCCTCACCGCCGAGGTCCCCGACGAGCGGCGTGCCCTCGGCTACATCGCGGGCGCGGTCCTGCTGTTCCTGCCGCCCGGCGTGCTCGTCGGCGAGACCCGGCTGATGACCTTCGCGCTCATCCCGCAGTGCTTCATCGCGCTGCGGCTGCGCCGGGCCCTGACCGCCTCGGCCGTCATCAACATCGCGCCGGTGGCGGGCTGGGCCCTGCTGTGGCGGCCCGGCGGACAGGCCCTGTTCTTCAACTCGGTCTTCGCTGTGGTCACCCTCGTCTTCTCGGGGGCGCTGGGGAGCTGGATCATCCGCATCATGGAACAGAGCCGCGAACGGGCCGAGCTCATCACCGAGCTGGACGCCAGCCGCCACGAGATCGCCCGGCTCTCGGCCATGCACGGCGCGCTGTCCGAACGCGAACGGTTCTCCCGGGAGATCCACGACACCCTCGCGCAGGGTTTCACCAGCCTCCTGATGCTGGTCCAGGCCGTCGAGGCCGAACTCGACCACGATCTGCCGGGGGCCCGCCGTCATCTGGCCCTCATGGACGAGACCGCCCGGCAGAACCTCGCCGAGGCACGGGCCCTGGTCGCCGGCGGGGCGCCCGCCGATCTGGACGGCGCCACGCTGCCCGACGCGCTGCGGAGGCTGGCCGCCCGCCACGACGCGAGCATCGCCGTGACCGGCCCGGTGCGTCCGCTGCCCGCAGGACCCGAGGTGGTGATCCTCCGCTCCTGTCAGGAGGCGCTGGCCAACGCCCGCAAGCACGCCGGGAGTCCGTCCGCCGTGACGGTCGGCCTCGCGTACGCCGCCGACTCGCTGGCCCTGTCGGTGCGCGACGACGGCCGGGGTTTCGACCCCGCCGCGCCGGTCGACGGGTACGGTCTGGCGGGGCTGCGCGCCCGGGCCGCCGAGGTGGGCGGCACCGCTCTCGTCCGCAGTGCCCCGGGCGACGGGACGACCGTCACCGTGTGCCTGCCCGTCCCCGGGAGTGACGTGTGATCCGGATCATCCTCGCCGACGACCATCCCGTCGTACGCGAAGGGCTGCGCGCGATGCTCAGCGCCGAGCCGGACCTCGAAGTGGTCGCCGACGCGTCCAGCGGGCCGCGCGCGGAGGCGCTGGCCGCCGAACTCCGGCCGGACATCGTGCTCATGGACCTGCGGATGCCCGAGGGCGGGGGCGTCGACGCGATCGTGCGGATGACGCGGGCCGGACTGCCCTGCCGGGTCGTCGTGCTGACGACGTACGAGACGGACCGGGACATCCTGCGGGCGGTGGAGGCCGGGGCCGCGGGCTATCTGCTGAAGGACCTGCCGCGCGCCGAACTCGCGGACGCCGTACGGGCCGCGGCGCGCGGCGAGACCGTGCTGGCGCCGTCGGTCGCCGCCCGGCTGGTCGACCAGCTCCGCAGCAGGCCGGAGCGGCCCCGTCTCTCCGAGCGGGAGACCGCGGTGCTGCGGCTGGTCGCCGAGGGCTGCACGAACGCGGAGATCGGCCGCCGCCTCTTCATCGGCGAGTCGACCGTGAAGACCCATCTGCTGCGGGCCTTCGGGAAGCTGGGGGTCGACGACCGGACGGCCGCGGTGACGAGCGCCATGCGCCACGGCCTGCTGGAGTGAGCCCCGGACCACCGGAGCGGAACCCCGGACGCCGGCCCGCGGTGCCCGGTCCGGCAGAGGACGCCGGCCCACGGACGCGCCGGCCGATGTTCCCGCCCCGGTGGGAGGCCCACCGGGGCGGGAGCGGCGGGATCAGGCCAGGCGTGAGCGCAGTTCGGACACGATCGCGTCGGCCGCGACCGCCGTCTGCTCCCCGGACTCCATGTCCTTGAGCTGCACGACGCCCTCGGCGAGGTCACGCTCACCGGCGACGACCGTGAAGCGGGCCCCGCTGCGGTTCGCGTTCTTCATCGCGCCCTTGAGCCCCTTCGCGCCGTACGAGAAGTCGGCGGCGACACCGGCCCTGCGCAGTTCGGTGACCACGCCGAAGAGGATCCGGCGGGCCTCCTCCCCGAGCGGCACCGCGAACACACTGGTGGACGCGGGGAGTTCGAGCTCCACGCCCTCCGCCTCCAGCGCCAGCACCGTACGGTCGACGCCCAGCGCCCAGCCGACGGACGGCAGCGCGGGGCCGCCGATCATCTCGGACAGCCCGTCGTAACGGCCGCCGCCGCCGACCGCGGACTGCGAGCCGAGACCGTCGTGCACGAACTCGAAGGTGGTCCGCGTGTAGTAGTCCAGACCGCGCACGAGCTTCGGGTCGTCCTCGAAGGAGACGCCCGCGGCCGTGATCAGGTCGCGCACCTCCTCGTGGTACGCCTTGCAGGCGTCGCAGAGGTAGTCGCGCAGCAGCGGCGCCCCGCCGAGCTGCTTCTGGACGTCCTCGCGCTTGTCGTCGAGCACGCGCAGCGGGTTGATCTCCGCGCGGCGCAGCGTGTCCTCGTCGAGGTCCAATCCGCGCAGGAAGTCCTGCAGCGCGGCCCGGTAGACGGGACGGCACTCCTTGTCGCCCAGGCTGTTCAGCAGGATGCGGAAGTTCCGCAGGCCCAGCGAGCGGTACGCCTGGTCCGCCAGGATGATCAGCTCGGCGTCGAGCGCCGGGTCCTCGGCTCCGATCGCCTCGGCACCCACCTGGGAGAAGTGGCGGTAACGGCCCTTCTGGGGGCGCTCGTAGCGGTAGTACGAGCCCGAGTACCAGAGCTTGACGGGGAGGTTGCCCGCCTTGTGCAGGTTGGCCTCGAGGGCCGCGCGCAGCACGGAGGCGGTGCCCTCGGGGCGCAGGGCCAGCCTGTCGCCGCCCTTGGTCTCGAAGGCGTACATCTCCTTGGTCACGATGTCGGTGGACTCACCGACACCGCGGGCGAACAGTTCGACGTTCTCGAAGCCGGGCGTCTCGATGTAACCGTAGCCGGAGTCGCGCAGCGGGGCCGCGATGGCCTCGCGGACCGCGAGGTACTTGGCGCTGTCCGGCGGAATGAGGTCGTACGTGCCCTTGGGGGCCCTGAAGGTGCTCACGGAAGTCTTGTCACATTCCTCGTCGAGGAGCGGAGGTCGGGTCCGCTCCCAGGCCGGCGGCCACCTGCCGCAGATACGGGTTGGTGGCGCGCTCCTGGCCGATGGTCGTCTGGGGGCCGTGGCCGGACAGCACCACGGTCGAGTCGTCGAGCGGCAGGCACACACGGCCCAGCGAGTCGAGCATCTCGTCCATGTCGCCGCCCGGCAGGTCGGTGCGTCCGATGGAGCCGGCGAAGAGCAGATCCCCGGAGAAGAACACGGACGGGATGTCCGCGCTCTCGGGCATCCGGAACGTCACCGACCCCTTCGTATGGCCCGGGGCGTGCGCGACGGAGAGGTCGAGGCCCGCCAGCTTCAGCTCGGCGCCGTCGGTCAGCGTCCGCACGTCGTCGGGCTCCCCCACGGTCAGCTCGCCCATCAGCGGCATCCCGATGGAGCGGCCGAGCGCCTTCTCGGGGTCGCTCATCATGTACCGGTCCGCGGGGTGGATCCAGGCGGGTACGTCGTGCGCTCCGCACACCGGGACGACCGAGGCGACGTGGTCGATGTGGCCGTGGGTGAGGATGACCGCGACGGGCTTGAGCCGATGCTTCTTGAGCGCGTCCTCGACTCCCTGGGCGGCCTGATGGCCCGGGTCGATGATCACGCACTCCTCACCCGCGGCGGGGGCGACCAGGTAACAGTTGGTCCCCCAGGCCCCGGCGGGGAACCCGGCAATGAGCACGATCGTCCTTCGTGGTGGCGTACGCGCGAGTGTCGTACGGGCGGGCGGCTGTGGATCAGAGCCTACCGGCGCTGCCGATTCCTCAGCCAACCCATATACGGTACGGGGCACACGCAGGCGGTCGGCTCAGGCGACGCACGCGTCCCACTCGACGTACGAGACGCACGAGGAGAACTCCGGTGGTCAGCCAGGAACAGCGGCGGCGTCAGCTCGCCCGGGAGAAGTTCTTGCGACAGCAGCAGCGCCGCACATCCGCTCGACGAAGGACCCGAACCCGCAACGCGGTGATCGCGGCGGTCGTCGGCGTGGTCGTCGCGGGCGGTGCGACGGCGTACGCGACCGGAGCCTTCGAGAGCGACGGCAAGAAGGCCAACGCGGGCGCCGAGGCCACGCCCAGCGCGACGCCGACGAGCAAGGCGCCCGATCCGTGCGAGAAGCCCGCCGCGGGCAAGGTGAAGCCGCTCACATGGAAGAAGGAGCCGGCGCTCACCATCGACAAGTCCGCCGCCTACACCATGAAGATGGCGACGACCTGCGGCGACATCGACATCGCCCTCAAGGCGTCCGCCGCCCCGCACACGGTGAACTCGTTCGCCTTCCTCGCCGGCAAGGGTTACTTCGACCACACCAAGTGCCACCGGCTCACCACCGAGGGCATCTACGTGCTGCAGTGCGGTGACCCGCAGGGCACCGGCCAGGGCGGTCCGGGCTACACGATCCCGGACGAGAACCTGAAGGACAAGTCGCTCAAGAACAACGTGTACCCGGCGGGCACGGTCGCCATGGCCAACACCGGCCAGGCGCACACCGGCGGCAGCCAGTTCTTCCTGGTCTACCAGAACAGCCAGCTTCCGCCCAGCTACACACCGTTCGGCACGGTTTCCGACGCGGGGATGAAGGTCCTGAAGAAGATCGCCGCCGCCGGTGCGCAGGCCGCCGATCCCCAGACGGGCAACACCGCGCCGAACGCGACCGTGGTGATCGGCAAGGCGACGGTGACGAAGTCCTGACCGTCAACCGGGGAACTTCGGTCGCGCGGGATGCGGACAGGCAACCCGCTGGTCGCCTATGTTGGCCGTGACGAAACTGTGGACGATGCCAGGGGGCTCCGAAGCCCCCCACAGGCATCATGTGGAGGAGGCGCTGTGAGCAGCGACCCGTGGGGCCGCGTCGACGAGACGGGCACCGTGTACGTGCGTACGGCCGACGGAGAGCAGGTCGTCGGTTCCTGGCAGGCCGGCACCCCTGATGAGGCGCTGGCCTACTTCGAGCGCAAGTACGAAGGCCTGGTTGTCGAGATCGGCCTCCTCGAAAAGCGGGTGAAGACCACCGACCTGTCGGCGAAGGACGCCCAGACCGCCATCGACCACATCCGCGAGCAGGTGGACGCCCACCACGCGGTCGGTGATCTGGACGCGCTGAAGGTGCGGCTCGACAAGCTCGTGGAGACCGTCGACGCGCGCCGCGAGGAGCGCAAGGTCCAGCGGGCCAAGCAGTCCGACGAGGCGCGGCACGCCAAGGAGGCGCTGGTCGTCGAGGCCGAGGAGCTGGCGCAGAGCGACCAGTGGCGGGCGGCCGGTGAGCGGCTGCGCGCGCTGGTGGACACGTGGAAGGGGCTGCCGCGACTCGACCGCAAGTCGGACGACGAGCTGTGGCACCGCTTCTCGCACGCCCGCTCGGCGTTCTCCAAGCGGCGCAAGGCGCACTTCGCGTCGCTGGACGCGCAGCGCGAGGAGGCCCGCAAGACCAAGGAGAAGCTGGTCGCCGAGGCCGAGGCGCTGTCCGGCTCGACGGACTGGGGTCCGACGGCGGCCCGCTACCGCGAGCTGATGGCGGACTGGAAGGCCGCGGGCCGCGCCCAGCGCGAGCACGAGGACGACCTGTGGAACCGCTTCCGCGGCGCCCAGGACGTGTTCTTCGCGGCGCGCAGCTCGGTCTTCGCCGAGCGGGACGCGGAGCAGACGGAGAACCTGAAGCTCAAGGAGGAGCTGGCCGAGGAGGCCGAGAAGCTCGTCCCGGTGCAGGACCTGAAGGCGGCCCGCGCGGCCTTCCGTTCCATCAACGAGCGCTGGGAGGCCATCGGCCACGTGCCGCGTGACGCCCGTCCGAAGGTCGAGGGCCGGATGCACGCGGTGGAGCGGGCCCTCCAGGAGTCGGAGGAGACCGAGTGGCGCCGGACGAACCCGGAGGCACGCGCGCGTGCCGAGGGTCTGACCGGTCAGCTGCAGGCCGCCGTGGACAAGCTCCAGGGCCAGATCGAGGCGGCGCGCTCCGCGGGCAACACCGCGAGGGCCGACAAGCTCCAGAAGGAGCTGGACGGCCGTCAGGCGCTGCTCGACCAGGCTCTGAAGGGTCTTCAGGAGTTCGGCGGCTGATCGGCGGCTGATTCCGGCCGCGCACGCGCAAAGGGGCTCCCGTACGCACCGTACGGGAGCCCCTTCGCGTGCCGTCCCGTCCCGCCCGGTACGCGGCCGGGCGGGACGGGACGGGCGTCAGGCCTCCGAGGGCCTGCGGGCCGATGTCACGCGGTACACGTCGTAGACGCCCTCGACGCCCCGTACGGCCTTCAGGACGTGTCCCAGGTGCTTGGGGTCGCCCATCTCGAAGGTGAACCGGGAGGTGGCGACGCGGTCGCGCGAGGTCTGGACGGCCGCGGACAGGATGTTGACGTGCTGGTCGGACAGCACGCGGGTGACGTCCGACAGGAGCCGGGACCGGTCCAGGGCCTCGACCTGTATGGCGACCAGGAAGACCGAGGACTGGGTCGGCGCCCATTCGACGTCGAGGATGCGTTCGGGCTCGCGCGAGAGCGAGTCGACGTTGACGCAGTCGCTGCGGTGGACCGACACTCCGCTGCCGCGGGTGACGAAGCCGATGATCGGGTCGCCCGGCACCGGTGTGCAGCAGCGGGCGAGCTTGACCCAGACGTCGTCGACGCCCTTGACGACCACACCGGGGTCGTTGTTGCTGCGCCGCTTGCGGCTGCGGCCCCGCGCCGACGGCACGGACTCGTCGATCTCCTCGGTGGCCGCCTCCTCGCCGCCGAGCGCCTGGACGAGCTTGTGGACGACGCTCTGGGCGGTGACGTGGCCCTCGCCGATCGCCGCGTACAGGGACGAGATGTCGGGGTAGCGCATCTCGTGCGCGAGGGTGACCAGGGAGTCGCCGGTGAGGATGCGCTGGATCGGCAGGTTCTGCTTGCGCATCGCGCGGGCGATGGCGTCCTTGCCGTGCTCGATCGCCTCGTCGCGGCGTTCCTTGGAGAACCAGGCGCGGATCTTGTTGCGGGCGCGCGGCGACTTCACGAAGCCGAGCCAGTCGCGGGAGGGGCCCGCGCCGGCCGCCTTGGAGGTGAAGACCTCGACCAGGTCGCCGTTGTCCAGGGTGGACTCGAGCGGCACCAGGCGTCCGTTGACCCGTGCTCCTATCGTCCGGTGGCCGACCTCCGTGTGGACCGCGTACGCGAAGTCCACCGGGGTGGCCCCGGCCGGGAGCGCTATCACGTCGCCCTTGGGCGTGAAGACGAAGACCTCGTTGCGCGAGAGGTCGAAGCGCAGGGACTCCAGGAACTCGCTGGGGTCCTCGGTCTCCTTCTGCCAGTCGAGCAGCTGGCGCAGCCACGCCATGTCGTTGACGGTGTCCTGGCCCGCGCTGCCCTTGGCCGCCCGGGGCACGTCGGTGCGGATCTTGGAGGAGCCCGCGACGGTCTCCTGCTTGTACTTCCAGTGCGCGGCGATGCCGTACTCGGCGCGGCGGTGCATGTCGAACGTACGGATCTGGAGTTCGACGGGCTTGCCGTTGGGGCCGATGACCGTCGTGTGCAGCGACTGGTACATGTTGAACTTCGGCATCGCGATGTAGTCCTTGAACCGGCCGGGGACCGGGTTCCATCGCGCGTGCACGGTGCCGAGCGCCGCGTAGCAGTCGCGGACAGTGTCCACGAGGACGCGGATGCCCACCAGGTCGTAGATCTCCGCGAAGTCACGGCCGCGGACGATCATCTTCTGGTAGACGCTGTAGTAGTGCTTCGGGCGGCCGGTGACGGTCGCCTTGATGCGGGCCGCGCGCAGGTCGGACTGGACCTCGTCGGTCACTATGGCGAGGTACTCGTCGCGCTTGGGGGCGCGCTCGGCGACCAGGCGCACGATCTCGTCGTACATCTTGGGGTAGAGGATCGCGAAGGCGAGGTCCTCCAGTTCCCACTTGATGGTGTTCATGCCCAGGCGGTGGGCGAGCGGCGCGTAGATCTCCAGGGTCTCGCGCGCCTTCTTCTCCTGCTTCTCGCGCTTGAGGTAGCGCATGGTGCGCATGTTGTGCAGGCGGTCGGCGAGCTTGATGACCAGGACGCGGGGGTCCTTGGCCATCGCGACGACCATCTTGCGCACGGTCTCGGCCTGCGCGGCCTCGCCGAACTTGACCTTGTCCAGCTTGGTGACGCCGTCGACGAGGAGGCCGACGGAGTCGCCGAAGTCACGGCGGAGCTGGTCCAGGCCGTACTCGGTGTCCTCGACCGTGTCGTGCAGGAGGCCGGCCATGAGCGTCGCCGGGTCCATGCCCAGCTCGGCGAGGATGGTGGTGACGGCGAGCGGGTGCGTGATGTACGGGTCGCCGCTCTTGCGCTTCTGGCCCCGGTGCCAGCGTTCGGCGACCTGGTACGCCTTCTCGATCTGCCGGAGCGTCGACGTCTCGATCTTGGGGTCGTTGCTGCGCACTATCCGCAGCAGCGGCTCCAGAACCGGGTTGTACGGGTTGGAGCGCTGGACGCCGAGTCGGGCCAGGCGGGCCCGGACGCGGTTGGAGGAACCGCCGGAGCGCGTGGGCTGGGGCGCCGCCGGACGGGCCGCCGGGGTGCTCGCGGGACGCTCGGGAGGGGTGGGCTTGGGACGCGCCCCTCCGGCGGCCGTGCCGTCGGGCGCGGACTGGGCGTGCTCGACCGGCCCGCTCGCTGCCTTCCGTGCGGGCTTCTCCGCGGCGCCCGAGGCTGGCTCGGGCTGGGTGGAGGCGGTTCGCCCCAGGCGTTCCGCGCTGGGGGCGAGTGGCTGGGCCTCGTCTGGCAAGAGGGCTCCTCGTGCGCGATCCGGGTCCCCCGGTCAGGCTCCGGAAACCCCATGGTAGCGATCCTCCGCGCCGGGCTCGCTGTCGGCCGCCGACGGCGGCCTCGTACGAGAGAACGCCGGAGGCGGGCACCGGATTCCTCCGGGCCCGCCTCCACGGTGTCCTACGGGTGCCTCAGGCCTTTCGGGGGCCTTTCCGGGAGCGGACTCCCAGATGGCGTGCGCGCGGTCCTCAGACCGTCAGGAGCGCCTCCAGGGGAGCCCCGGCCAGGGCCGGCTCCAGACGGCCGCGGCCGCCCAGGAACCCGAGCTCCATCAGCACGGCGACGCCCGCGACCTCGGCGCCCGCCCTGCGGATGAGCTGGAGCGACGCCTCCGCGGTGCCGCCGGTGGCGAGGACGTCGTCGACGACCAGGACGCGGTCGGCCGCGCTCAGGTCCTCGGCGTGCACCTCGATCTCGGCGGAGCCGTACTCCAGGTCGTACGCCTGCGACAGGGTCGCTCCGGGGAGCTTGCCCGCCTTGCGCACGGGGATGAAGCCGATCCCGGCGTGGACGGCGACCGGGGCTCCGAGGATGAAGCCGCGGGCCTCCAGGCCGACGATCTTGGTGGCGCCGTTGCGCACGGCGATGTCCGCCAGGGCGCCGGTCAGCGCGCCGAACGCGGCCGGGTCGGCCAGGAGCGGGGTGATGTCCTTGAACATCACTCCCGGCTCCGGGTAGTCGGCCACGTCACGGATGCGGCTGGTCAGCAGCTCTTCGATGCCGGTCATCGGCGCTTCCCCGAGGGACGGCCGCGGCCGCGGGCGCGGGACGCGGGCTGGTGGCGGGGGCCGACGACCGCCGGGGCGGCGTCGTCCAGGTCGTCGTCCTCGTACGAGGACCCGGTCGCCTGCGGCTCCAGGGACTCGCCCGTGGCGGCCGCCTGGGCCCGCTTGGCGAGGACCCGCTTGCGCAGGGCCTTCATCTCCGGCTCGCGCTCCTTGAGGTCGGCGACGAGCGGCGTGGCGATGAAGATCGAGGAGTACGCACCGGCCGCGAGACCGACGAACAGCGACAGCGAGATGTCGTTGAGCATGCCGGCGCCGAGGACGCCGCCACCGATGAACAGCAGGCCGGCGACCGGCAGCAGCGCGACGACCGTGGTGTTGATCGAACGCACCAGGGTGCTGTTGATCGAGCGGTCGGCGACGTCGCTGTAGGTCCAGCGGGTCTGCTTGGTGATCCCCTTCGTCTGCTCCTTGAGGCTGTCGAAGACGACGACCGTGTCGTAGAGCGAGTAACCGAGGATCGTGAGCAGACCGATCACGGTGCCCGGGGTGACCTCGAAGCCGACCAGCGCGTAGATGCCGACCGTGATGGTGATGTCGTGGATCAGGGCGACCAGGGCCGCGATGGCCATGCGCCACTCGAAGGCGATCGCCAGGTAGACCACGACCAGGACCATGAAGATCGCCAGGCCCTCCCAGGCCTTGTTGGCGATCTGGTCACCCCAGCTGGGGCCGACCAGGTCGGCGTTGATCTTCTCGGAGTCGACCTTCAGGTCGGTGGCGAGCTTTTCCTTGATCGCGTCCGACTTGTCGGTGTCGATGCCGGCGATCTGGATGCGCAGTCCGCCGTTGCCGAGCTTCTGGACGACGGCGTCGTGGCCGGAGGCCTCTTCCGCGTACGTCTCCGCCTGGCTCACCGAGACCGGGCTCTTGCCGGTGGTGAAGACGGCGCCGCCCTGGAACTCGATGCCCATGTTCAGGCCCCGCACCGTCAGGCCGAGGATGGCCGTGATGGTGATCAGGATCGAGATGCCGTACCAGATCTTGCGCTTGCCGACGAAGTCGTAGCCGATCTCGCCGCGGTGGAGCCGGGCGCCGAGGGTGCCGAGTTTCGACATCTCACGCCTCCTTCGTGTCGACGGGGGCGGACGCGCGACGGGTGCGGCGCAGCGGCGGCTTGGCGCCCAGTCGCTTCGGGTCGAGGCCGGACCAGCGGTGACCCTCCGCGAAGAACTTCCTGCGGGCCATGATGGTCATCAGCGGCTTGGTGAAGAAGAACACGACGACGACGTCGAGCACCGTGGTCAGACCGAGGGTGAACGCGAAGCCCTGGACCTTGCCGACGGTGACGATGAAGAGCACCGCGGCGGCGAGGAACGACACGAAGTCGGAGACCAGGATGGTGCGCCGGGCACGCGGCCAGGCGCGCTCGACGGCCGGGCGCAGGGAGCGGCCCTCGCGGATCTCGTCCCGGATGCGTTCGAAGAAGACGATGAACGAGTCCGCCGTGATACCGATCGCGACGATCGCACCGCAGACGGCCGGGAGGTTCAGCGCGAAGCCGATGGCCGGGCCGAGCAGCGACATGAGCACGTAGGTGAGGATCGCCGAGACGCCCAGGGAGGCGATGGCGATGACCGACAGGCCCCGGTAGTAGATCACCAGGTAGAGGACGACCAGGGCGAGGCCGATGGCACCCGCGATCAGACCGGCGTGCAGCTGCTCACCGCCGAGCGCGGCGGTCACCGTGGTGACGCTCGACTCGTGGAAGGTGAGCGGCAGGGCGCCGTACTTCAGCATGTTGGCCAGGTCCTGGGCCTCGGTCTGGGTGAAGCTGCCGGAGATCTCCGCGCTGCCGCTCAGCGACTGGGCCACGGAGGGGTCGGAGACGACCTGACCGTCGAGGACGATGGCGAACTGGTTCTGCGGGGGCTGGTTCTGGGCGAGCTTGCCGGTGATGGCGGCGAACTTCTTGGAGCCACCGGACGTGAAGTCCATGGTGACCTTCCAGCCCGCGGCGCTCTGCGTGTCGAAGACCGCGCCGGCCTTCTTGATGTCCGTACCGGCGACCTCGGCCGGGCCGAGGATGTACTTCTGCCACTGGCCGGAGGAGTTCTTGTCCTGGCCGCAGGCCACGGTCGGCTCGGTCGGCTTGGAGCCGGTGCCGGCCTTGGCGCGGACCGCCTTGTCGGTGCAGTCGATCGCGGCGTACTCGGCCTGCAGCTTGGCGGTCGCCGGGTCCGTGCTCGCGCTCGCGGACGGCGAGGCGCTGGAGGAGGCCGAGGCGCTCGGGCTGCCGCTCGGGGACGGCGAGGAGCCCGCCTTCAGGGCGTCGGTGACCGCACGGCCCTGGGTGGTGGCGGAGGCCGACGGCTTGGCGGAGGACGACGCGGACGGGGACGCCTTGTCACCGGCCTTGGCGGAGGAGCTGCTGGAGGCGCTCGGCGACGGGGTGGCCGAGGCCTTGGCACCAGAGACGTCGGTGGCCAGCACGGGACGGAAGTACAGCTTGGCGGTGGTGCCGACCTGCTCGCGGGCCTGCTTGGAGTTCGTGCCCCGGGGGATGTTGACAATGATGTTGTCGGCACCCTGGGTCTGAACCTCGGCCTCGGAGACACCGAGACCGTTGACACGGCGGTTCATGATGTCGACCGCGGTGTCCATGTTGGTCTTGTTGATCGCGTTGGGCTGGCCAGGCTCGTTCTCCGCCGTGAGCGTGATGCTCGTGCCGCCGGCGAGATCGATGCCGAGACGCGGAGTGGTCTGCCCGGAGGCGAACATCCCCCCGGTGAGCGCCGCGATGGCGATCAGGATCAGGGCCAGCGAGCGCCCCGGCCTGCTCTGGGCGCTCGCGTTCCGGCCCTTCTTCGGTGCTGCCACCTTCTCGTACTCCCTCTCGGGCCGCCCTGCGCCGGGTGAGCGCCTGGACGGCCATGCCATGGTGTCGGGACTCCGTGCGAGAACAGCACGTCCCGGGAGGTGTGCGGCGTGAGCGGATCGCGCCGTTCTCCCGGGTCGTGACTACTTCGCTTCGGTCCCGCCGTCGGTCTTCTTCGGCTCCGCCCCGTCGGCGTCGGCCTTCTCGGCCTTCGTCTCGACGGCCTCGTCGGCCGGCTTGTCCGCCGCGTCCTTCTTGCCGAGGTCGAGGGGCTTGTCGTCGGAGGCGTCGGAGGCGTCGGCGGCGGGCTCGTCGGTCTCGGTGAGGGAGGAGGCGTCGTCCGGCACGACCGAGCCGTCGGTCTTCAGGTCGTGCTCGATGCCGTGGACGATGCGGTTGTACTCGTCGTCCGTGAGGACGGCGCCGATCGCGTTCTTCGCGAAGAGCAGGTCGACACCCGGGCCGGCGTCGAGGAGGACCGTGTCCTCGTTGACCTCCTTGACGGTGGCGTACATACCGCCGATCGTGCGCACGCCGGAGCCGGGCTGCATCTCGTTGCGCATGGAAGCCGCCTGCTGCTGCTTCTTCTTGGCCGACCGGGTCATCAGGAACATGGCCCCGATGAGCACGATGAACGGGAGGAGGGTCACGAGACTCACGGGTCGGAACTTCCTTCTTCGACCGCACCAGGTGAGCGGCCTGCTGGATGGGGGTATGTATGGGGGGTGCGTATGCCGTCGACAAGGGCGGCATCGGCGGAGTCTAAGCGAGTCCGCACTGACGGAACAACGCTCAGCATGGCACCGGGGTTCCTGCCCCGGTGCGTACGCACGCCGTCACGCCCCGAACAGGTCCTCTTGTCCGTTTCCACCGGCTGCCCGGCGGGGCGGCGTGAGGCCGAGATGTGCCCATGCCGCGGGTGTCGCCACCCGGCCACGGGGAGTGCGGGCGAGGAGCCCCTCCCGTACGAGGAAGGGTTCGGCGACCTCTTCCACCGTCTCACGCTCCTCCCCCACGGCGACAGCGAGTGTGGACAATCCGACAGGGCCGCCGCCGAAAAGCTTGAGCAGGGCTTCGAGGACTCCGCGGTCGAGCCGGTCCAGCCCGCGCGCGTCGACCTCGTAGACCTTCAGCGCCGCCGCGGCGATCTCACGGGTGATGATCCCGTCCGCTCTGACCTGGGCGTAGTCGCGTACGCGGCGCAGCAGGCGGTTGGCGATGCGGGGCGTGCCCCGGGAGCGGCCGGCGATCTCCGCCGCGCCCTCGGCGCCGATCTCGACGTCCAGGAGGCCGGCGGAGCGGTTGATGACGCGCTCCAGCTCGGCGGGCTCGTAGAACTCCATGTGCGCGGTGAACCCGAAGCGGTCGCGCAGCGGCGGGGGCAGCAGTCCCGCGCGCGTGGTGGCGCCGACCAGCGTGAACGGGGGCAGCTCCAGCGGGATGGCGGTGGCGCCGGGGCCCTTGCCGACGATGACGTCGACGCGGAAGTCCTCCATCGCCATGTACAGCATCTCCTCGGCGGGCCGGGACATGCGGTGGATCTCGTCGAGGAAGAGGACCTCTCCCTCCTGGAGGGAGGAGAGGATCGCGGCGAGGTCCCCGGCGTGCTGGATGGCGGGACCGCTGGTGATGCGGATGGGGGCGCCCATCTCGGCCGCGATGATCATGGAGAGGGTGGTCTTGCCGAGGCCGGGGGCGCCGGAGAGCAGCACGTGGTCGGCGGTGGCTCCCCGCGCGCGTGCGGCGCGCAGCACCAGGTCGAGCTGTTCGCGGACCTTCTCCTGGCCGATGAACTCGTCCAGGTCCTTGGGGCGCAGCGCGGCCTCGACGGCCTGGTCCTCGCCGTCGGCGACCGATCCCACCAACCGCTCCGCGGCGGGGCCGACGAGCCGCTCGTCGGCGGCTTCGTCTGTCGTGTCGTCCCAGTTCATCGGTGGTGCCTCGCGGTCTCGTGGTGGTGGGGCGGTCGGCGGTCCGGCGGGGGCGGGCCGCGCCGGGGCGCGGGCCCGGCCCGGGGGCCGGGGCCGTTCAGCGGGCGCGGTTCAGGGTCTGCAGGGCCGCTCTGAGGAGCTGGCCGACCTGCGGGGTTCCCCCGGCGGCCTCGGCCTGCGGGGTGACGGCGGCGACCGCCTCGTCCGCCTCGCGGGTCGCGTAACCGAGGCCGACGAGCGCGGCGTGCAGCTGGTCGCGCCAGCCGGCGGTGACCGCCGTGCCGATGGCCGGGCCACCGGGGCCCAGGGGCTCGCCGAGCCGGTCCTTGAGCTCGAGCAGCAGTTTCTGGGCGCCCTTCTTGCCGATGCCGGGGACGGCGACGAGCGCCTTCTCGTCACCGGTGGACACGGCGCGGCGCAGGGCGTCGGGGGTGTGGACGGCGAGCATCGCCTGGGCGAGGCGCGGGCCGACCCCGCTCGCGGTCTGGAGCAGCTCGAAGACCTGGCGCTCGTCGTCGTCGGCGAAGCCGTAGAGGGTGAGCGAGTCCTCGCGGACGACGAGGGAGGTGGAGAGTTTCGCGTGCTGTCCCGTGCGGAGCCCGGAGAGCGTGCCGGGCGTGCACTGGACGGCGATGCCGATGCCGCCGACCTCGACCACCGCGGAGTCCGGGGCGAGGGCGGCGACCGGGCCGCTGACGAAGGCGATCATGCGGTACGGCCTTTCGGTGCTGGGTGCGAGGCGTGCGCGGCCGCGGCCCGCTGGAGTCTGTTCTGCGCGGCGGTCCGGGCGGGCGCGGTCCGCGCGGCGGCCTGCTGGAGCCGGTTCTGGGCGGGAGCGCGCCAGATGTGGCAGATGGCGAGCGCCAGGGCGTCCGCCGCGTCGGCGGGCTTGGGCGGCGCGGCGAGCCGGAGCAGACGGGTGACCATCGCGCCGACCTGGGCCTTGTCCGCGCGTCCGCTGCCGGTGACGGCGGCCTTGACCTCGCTCGGGGTGTGCAGGGCGACGGGTATGCCGCGCCGGGCCGCGCAGAGCATGGCGACGGCGCTGGCCTGGGCGGTGCCCATCACGGTCCGTACGTTGTGCTGGCTGAACACCCGCTCCACGGCGACGTACTCGGGTTCGTACTCGTCGAGCCACTGCTCGATGCCCTGCTCGACGGCGACCAGGCGCAGGCCCAGTTCGGCGTCCGCCGGGGTGCGTACGACTCCGACGCCGAGCATGGTCAGGGGCCGTCCGGCGACTCCCTCGACCACCCCGACACCGCACCGGGTCAGCCCGGGGTCAACGCCCAGCACCCGCACCGGGCCCTCCTTCGATCTCGCCGCTCGTCACCGGGGTCTTCCCGGTTCGTGCAGGCTATCGGGTGCCACTGACAAAGCGGCGGGCCGACGGGGTGTCCCGTCGGCCCGCCGCTCCGTACAGACCTCGCTCAGGCGCCGGTCAGGCGTCGACCTTCTCCATGACCTCGTCGCTGACGTCGAAGTTGGCGAAGACGTTCTGCACGTCGTCGCTGTCCTCCAGGGCGTCGATCAGCTTGAAGATCTTCCGGGCGCCGTCCTCGTCGAGCTCGACCTGCATGGTCGGGACGAAGTTGGCGTCGGCGGAGTCGTAGTCGATGCCGGCCTCCTGGAGCGCGGTGCGCACCGCGACCAGGTCGGTGGCCTCGGAGAGGACCTCGAAGCTCTCGCCGAGGTCGTTGACCTCCTCGGCGCCCGCGTCGAGGACGGCGCCGAGGACGTCGTCCTCGCTCAGTTCACCCTTGGGGACGACGATGACGCCCTTGCGGTTGAAGAGGTACGACACGGAGCCGGGGTCGGCCATGTTCCCGCCGTTGCGGGTCATGGCGACGCGGACGTCCGAGGCCGCGCGGTTGCGGTTGTCGGTGAGGCACTCGATGAGCACCGCGACACCGTTCGGGCCGTAGCCCTCGTACATGATCGTCTCGTAGTCGGCGCCACCGGCCTCGAGACCGGCGCCGCGCTTGACCGCGGAGTCGATGTTCTTGTTCGGGACCGAGCTCTTCTTCGCCTTCTGGATGGCGTCGAAGAGGGTCGGGTTGCCGGACACGTCGGCACCGCCGGCACGGGCGGCGACCTCGATGTTCTTGATCAGCTTCGCGAAGAGCTTGCCGCGCTTGGCGTCGATCACGGCCTTCTTGTGCTTCGTCGTAGCCCATTTAGAGTGGCCGGACATCTGCCTGTCTCCTTCGCGTAACCCAACCTGTACGGACTCCCCCAGGCTTCGGGAGCCTGGGAAGACCCCACAGATCCTACAAGGACGCCGGTGTCCGGTTCGCGCGCACCATCTCGACGAACAGACCGTGCACGCGGTGATCGCCCGTCAGTTCCGGGTGGAAGGACGTGGCGAGCACGTTTCCCTGGCGGACCGCGACGATGTGGCCGTCGTGCTCGGCGAGCACCTCGGTCTCCGCGCCCACGGACTCCACCCAGGGGGCGCGGATGAAGACGCCCTCTACAGGATCGCCCTCGACACCCTTGACGTCGACCGCCGCCTCGAAGGACTCGTTCTGCCGTCCGAAGGCATTGCGGCGCACGATCATGTCGATGCCGCCGACGGTCTCCTGGCCCGAGCGCGGGTCGAGGATCTTGTCGGCGAGCATGATCATGCCCGCGCAGGTGCCGTAGACGGGCAGGCCCTCGCGGACCCGCGCGCGCAGCGGCTCCATCACTCCGAAGAGGACCGCCAGCTTGGAGATGGTGGTGGACTCGCCGCCGGGAATGACCAGACCGTCGATCTCGGCGAGCTCCTCGGGACGCCGCACCGGCCTGGCCACGGCGTCCGCCGCGGCCAGGGCGATGAGGTGTTCCCGCACGTCGCCCTGGAGTGCCAGGACGCCTATGACAGGGGTGCTCATGCGACTACCAGCCGCGGTTCGCGTAGCGCTCGGTCTCGGGGAGGGTGTCGCAGTTGATGCCGACCATGGCCTCGCCGAGGTTGCGGGACGCGTCCGCGATGATCTTCGGGTCGTCGTAGAAGGTGGTGGCCTTCACGATGGCGGCGGCGCGCTTGGCCGGGTCGCCCGACTTGAAGATGCCGGAGCCGACGAAGACGCCCTCGGCGCCGAGCTGGCGCATGAGCGCGGCGTCGGCGGGGGTGGCGACACCACCGGCGGAGAACAGCACGACCGGCAGCTTGCCGAGCTCGGCGACCTCCTTGACCAGCTCGTACGGGGCGCGCAGGTCCTTGGCGGCGGCGTACAGCTCGTTGTTGTCGAAGCCGCGCAGACGGGCGATCTCGTTCTTGATCTGACGCAGGTGGCGGACGGCCTCGACGACGTTGCCGGTGCCGGCCTCACCCTTGGAGCGGATCATGGCCGCGCCCTCGGCGATGCGGCGCAGGGCCTCGCCCAGGTTGGTGGCGCCGCAGACGAAGGGGGTGGTGAACGCCCACTTGTCCGAGTGGTTGACCTCGTCGGCCGGGGTGAGGACCTCGGACTCGTCGATGTAGTCGACGCCGAGGGACTGCAGGACCTGGGCCTCGACGAAGTGGCCGATGCGGGACTTGGCCATCACCGGGATGGAGACCGCCTCGATGATCTCCTCGATCATGTTCGGGTCCGACATCCGGGCGACGCCGCCGTCCTTGCGGATGTCGGCGGGGACCCGCTCCAGGGCCATGACGGCAACGGCGCCGGCGTCCTCGGCGATCTTCGCCTGCTCGGCGTTGACCACGTCCATGATCACGCCGCCCTTGAGCTGCTCGGCCATGCCGCGCTTGACGCGGGCGGTGCCGATCGCGGTGTTCTCGGCGGAGTTGGGGAGGGTGCTGGACACGGGTTGACCTCACTCGGTGAAAGAGGATTTCTGCAGCTCCGAGGAAACGTGAGGCGACCAGTCCACTGCAAGGGCCAATGGGGAGGCGGTGGCTCGTTTTCGTCTCCGCCCGCCGGAGCGCGTCAGTTCGTCGGGCGGTCCGCCAGGGCCGTCGGGGGCTCGTCGTCCATCTCGAAGGCCATGGGGAACGGGGCGTGGCCCGCGAGGCGGAACCAGCGGACCTTGCGGTGCCGGCGCAGGGCGCGGGCGGCGCGTACGGCGTCGTTGTGGAAGCGCCGTGCCATCGGCACCCGGCGCACGGCCTGGGCCAGCTCGCCGGCCGCCTCCTCGCCGCCGGGCACCTCGCGCACCGCCTCGACCTGCTGGCTCTCCCCGAACACCGCCCGCAGGGCCTGGCTCAGCTCGCTCTCGGCGACCTCGCGCTGCTCCTCCTCGGCCTGCCGGGCCGCGTGCGCCGCTTCGTAGAGCACGATCGAGGCGGCGGGGTCGAGCACCCCGGAGGTGGCCAGTTCCTGCGTCACGGAGGCCCGGCGCAGCAGCTGCGCGTCGAGGGCGGCGCGCGCGGCGTCGATACGGGCGTGCAGCCGGTCGAGGCGCCCGGCGGTCCAGCTCAGGTAGAGGCCGATCACGACGAGGCCGACGAGGATCCAGATGAGGGTTGCGGTCACGGGCCGCAAGGCTACCGGTGCCGGTCACCGGTCCCCCGGGGCCCGCACACCTCAGGCAAGCCGCCCCGCAGGGGACCACGCCGCGGGCAAGCCTCCCCGCCGGACCCACACCCGAGACGGGCCACCTGGCCGAAAAGCGAGCCGCCCGCCGCGCCACCACCGTGCGGACGGGGTCGGACCGTCGCTTTCCGGCCGTTCTCCACGCGCCGGAACCACAGCGTCCCCGCGCGCGACGAGCCGGTTCCACGGCGCCCCGAGCAATGCCCGAGGGCCCCGTACGGGGCCGACGCCCGGCCCTGCTGCGGAGCCGCGCGGCGCGGAGCTGCGCGCGTGGCGGCACGGCGGCCTGCCGGGTCCGCTCAAGACACCGGGCAGGACCGGACGACCGGCGCCCGGGCCTCGGGTCCGGCGGGAGGGAGCCCTGCGGACCGGGTCTCGGGCCGGGGCCGCCGTGGAAGTGGCGCCCGGGCCCGCGCAGACCGTACGGACGTCCGGCCAGGGCCGGAACCCGCGCGGCACGAAGCCGGCGTGCGGGCTCCTGGTCCCGGTGATCCCGATGGTCCCGGGGCCGTCAGTCCCGGGCCAGGCCGAAGCGGGCGCGCAGGCCCGTGCGCTCGTCCGCGGCCACCGCGGCCGCGCCGTCCGTCACCGTCTCGTACACGGACAGGATGTCCGCGCCGACCGTCGACCAGTCGAAGCGGCGTACGTGCTCGCTCCCCCGCTCGCGCAGGGCGGCCCGGCGCTCCGGGTCGGCGAGCAGCCGCAGCGCGGCGGCGGCGAGATCGTCCGCGTCCTCGTTGGCGAACAGCTCGCCCGCGGAGCCCTGGTCGAGGACCTGGGCGAACGCGTCGAGATCCGCCGCGAGCACGGGCGCTCCGGCGGACATCGCCTCGACCAGGATGATCCCGAAGCTCTCGCCGCCGGTGTTGGGCGCGACGTACAGGTCGACGCTGCGCAGGAGACGGGCCTTGTCCTCGTCGCTGACCATGCCGAGGAACTCGACGCGCGAGCGCATCTCGGCGGGCAGCGACTCCACCGCCTCCTTCTCGTCGCCGCGCCCGGCGACCAGCAGCCGCGTCTGCGGCCGCTCGGCCAGGATCGCGGGCAGCGCCTTCATGAGTACCGGCAGGCCCTTGCGGGGCTCGTCGATGCGGCCGATGAAGCCGATGGTGTCGCCCTGCCACTCGGGCTTGGGCTTGGCGCGGGCGAAGAAGTCGACGTCGACGCCGTTCGGGATGACGACGGCGTCACCGCCGAGGTGCTCGACCAGGGTGCGCCGGGCGTACTCGCTCACGGCGATCCGCGCGCTGATCTTCTCCAGGGCGGCCTGGAGGATGGAGTACGCGGCGACCATCGCCCTGGAGCGCGGGTTCGAGGTGTGGAAGGTCGCGACGATCGGGCCCTGCGCGGCCCAGCACGTCAGCAGGCCGAGCGACGGCGAGGACGGCTCGTGGATGTGGACCACGTCGAAGGTGCCCTCGTGCAGCCAGCGCCGTACCCGGGCCGCCGACAGGAAGCCGAAGTTCAGCCGGGCCACCGAGCCGTTGTACGGGACCGGGACCGCGCGGCCCGCCGAGACGACGTACGGGGGCAGGGGCGTGTCGTCGTCCGCGGGGGCGAGGACGGAGACCTCGTGCCCCAGACCGATGAGGTGTTCGGCCAGGTCGCGGATGTGGAACTGGACGCCGCCCGGAACGTCCCAGGAGTAGGGGCAGACGATGCCGATCCTCACGAGGCCCTCTTCTCGGGCTTCTCGGGGTCCCGCGTGCCGGACCCCTCACGGGGAGCCTTCCCGGCCTCGAGGTCCTTGAGCCACAGACGCTGCAACATGTGCCAGTCCTCCGGGTGGTCGGCGATGCCACTGGCGAAGGCGTCGGCCAGCGCCTGTGTCATGACAGACGTCTTCTCGGCACGGGTGCCTGACTCGGGGACCTCGACGGGCGGATGCACCTGGCCGCGCATCACCGGCGAGTCGTCGTACCAGAGCGTCACGGGCAGGAGGATCGCACCGGTCTGCTGGGCGAGCAGGGCCGGTCCCGCGGGCATCCGGGTCGTCTCGCCGAAGAACTCCACCTCGACGCCCGAGGCGGACAGATCGCGTTCGGCGACCAGGCAGACCAGTCCGCCGTCGCGCAGGCGCCGGGCCAGCGTGCCGAACGCGGCCCCGCCGCTGTGCGGCAGGACCTCCATGCCGAGGCCCTCGCGGTAGGCGACGAACCGGTCGTACAGCGACTCGGGCCTGAGCCGTTCCGCGACGGTCGTGAACGGCGTCCTGAGGCCGGTGGTCACCCAGGCGCCCGCGAGGTCCCAGTTCGCCATGTGCGGAAGGGCCAGGATGACGCCCCGGTCGGAGGCGATGCCGTCGGTGAGGCGGTGCACGTCCTTGGGCTCGAACCCGTTCGTCACCCGCTCCTCGCTCCACGCGGGAAGCCGGAACGACTCCATCCAGTAGCGCAGGTAGGAACGCATGCCGGCCCGGGAGAGTTCCGCCAGCCGCTCGGGGGTCGCGCCCGGCACCACGCGCGCGTAGTTGCTCTCCAGGCGCCGGACCCCCTTGCCGCGCCTTCTCCAGGCGATGTCGGCGACCGTGCGGCCGAGGCGCACGGCGACCGGCTCGGGGAGTTTCTTGACGGTGCTCCAGCCCAGGGCGTACGCGCCGTCGGCCAGCCTCTCCCGGAGACCGGTCACGAGGTGGCCTCACTGTTCTGGGTAGCGATCTCGGCGTCCGCCTCGGCCGCCTCCCGGCGGACCGTGACGACCCGCTGGATCAGCGTGACGAGGCTGCCGACGGCGACGATCCACAGCGCGATGGGCAGCAGCACCTGGATGCCGGGGACGCCGAACGTGTGCAGGCCCGCGAGACCGGCCGCGACCAGCGAGATCACCAGCCGCTCCGCGCGCTCGACGAGGCCGTTGACCGCGACCGGCAGGCCGATCGACTCGCCGCGGGCCTTGGTGTACGACACCACCTGGCCGCTGGCGAGACAGAAGATCGAGACGGCGCACAGGACGTTGTCGTCGCCGTTGCCCGCGTACCAGAGCGCGAAGCCGCCGAAGATCGCGCCGTCGGCGACCCGGTCGAGCGTGGAGTCCAGGAAGGCGCCCCAGCGGCTGGAGCGGCCGAGCTGGCGCGCCATGTTCCCGTCGACCAGGTCGGAGAACACGAAGAGCGTGATGACGATCGTTCCCCAGAAGAACTCGCCCCGGGGGAAGAAGACCAGTGCGCCCGCCACGACTCCGGCCGTGCCCAGGAGAGTGACCGTGTCGGGACTCACCCCCCGGCGGACGAGAAACGCGGCGAACGGTGTGAGGACACGCGTGAAGAATGCACGCGCGTACTTGTTCAGCATGGCCTTCCCGAGGGTCGGTGTCGCCGGACGTCCCCTGCTGGCCGTCGGCTGGCCCATCGTAGCCACGCGTGCGCTTGTGCGATGGCCGGGCACCCGCACCCGTGTCACGGCCCGGCGCCGCCGGTGCCCCGGCGCGATCGCGCCGTCCGCCGTCCCCCGTATGGACGCGCGGTGACGCGAGTGCAAAGCTCGAAGACACCGCGGGCGTCACCGGAGCCGCCACCGCTGGGGTGCCCCCGGACGGAGTCTGGGAGAGGCCCGGCACGTCCCGCGCCCACAGAGACCTCACCGTGCACGGGAGGCAGGACCATGGGCGACAAGGCGAACGCACACCCCGGAGCCGCCGGCAGGGCTACGGCGGCCGACCACCCCGCGTCCGTACGGAATGTGGTGCTGGTCGGCCACAGCGGATCGGGCAAGACGACATTGGTGGAGGCTCTCGCGCTGACGGCGGGAGCGGTGAACCGGGCGGGCCGCGTGGAGGACGGCGGCACCGTCTCCGACTACGACGAGATCGAGCACCGGCAGCAGCGTTCGGTGCAGCTCTCCCTGGTACCCGTCGACTGGGACGGATACAAGATCAACCTCCTCGACACCCCCGGATACGCCGACTTCGTCGGCGAACTGAGGGCCGGTCTGCGAGCGGCGGACGCGGCCCTCTTCGTCGTCTCGGCCGCGGACGGGGTGGACGGCTCGACCCGGATGCTGTGGGAGGAGTGCGCGGCCGTCGGCATGCCCCGGGCCATCGTGGTCACCCACCTCGAATCGGCCCGGTCGGACTTCGAGGAGATGACCGCGACCTGCGCGCAGGCGTTCGGCGGGGACGACCCCGACGCCGTACTGCCGCTGTACCTGCCGCTGCACGGCACCGCGGGGCCGGACGGGCACGCGCCCGTGACCGGCCTGATCGGCCTGCTCACCCAGCAGCTGTTCGACTACTCCTCGGGAGAGCGCAAGGAGGCGGACCCGGGGCCCGAGCAGCAGCCGCTCATCGAGGCGGCCCGCAACCGGCTGATCGAGGGGATCATCGCCGAGAGCGAGGACGAGACCCTCATGGACCGCTATCTCGGCGGCGAGGAGATCGACCTCAAGACACTCGTGCAGGACCTGGAACGGGCCGTGGCCCGCGGAAGCTTCTTCCCGGTGCTGGCCGCCGCGCCCGCCGCCGAGGGAGCCCGGCAGGGCCTCGGCACGGTCGAGCTCCTCGAACTGGTCACGCGCGGCTTCCCCACCCCGCTGGAGCGCCCGGCGCCCACCGTGACCACACCGGACGGCGCGCCGCGCGAGGTGCAGGCCTGCGACCCGGACGGGCCGCTGGTCGCGGAGGTCGTGAAGACCGCGTCCGACCCGTACGTGGGCCGGGTCTCCCTGGTCCGCGTCTTCTCCGGGACCCTCCGCCCCGACGCGACGGTGCACGTCTCCGGGCACGGGCTGACCGACCGCGGACACGAGGACCACGACGTCGACGAACGCATCGGCGCCCTGTCGGCGCCGTTCGGCAAACAGCAGCGCGCCCTCACCCACTGCATCGCGGGCGACCTCGCCAGCGTGGCGAAGCTGAACCGCGCCGAGACCGGGGACACCCTCTCGGCCAAGGACGACCCGCTGCTCATGGAGCCGTGGCAGATGCCCGACCCGCTGCTCCCGCTCGCCATCGAGGCGCACAGCAAGGCGGACGAGGACAAGCTCTCCCAGGGGCTCGGCCGGCTGGTGGCCGAGGACCCCACGATGCGCCTGGAGCAGAACCAGAACACCCATCAGGTCGTCCTGTGGTGCCTGGGCGAGGCGCACGCGGACGTCGCCCTGGAACGGCTGCGCAACCGGTACGGCGTGCAGGTCGACGTGGTCCCGCACAAGGTCTCCCTGCGCGAGACGTTCGCCGGACCCGCCGCCGGGCGCGGCCGTCACGTCAAACAGTCCGGCGGGCACGGCCAGTTCGCGATCTGCGAGATCGAGGTCGAACCGCTGCCGAACGGCTCGGGCATCGAGTTCGTGGACAAGGTCGTCGGGGGCGCGGTGCCCCGGCAGTTCATCCCCTCCGTCGAGAAGGGCGTGCGCGCCCAGGCGGCCAAGGGCGTGGTCGCGGGCTATCCGCTCATCGACGTACGCGTCACGCTGAAGGACGGCAAGGCGCACTCGGTGGACTCCTCCGACGCCGCGTTCCAGACGGCGGGCGCGCTCGCGCTGCGCGAGGCGGCCCGGGAGGCCACGATCCACCTCCTGGAGCCGGTGGCGGAGGTGAGCGTGCTGGTCGGCGACGACTACGTGGGCCCGGTGATGAGCGATCTGTCGGGACGGCGCGGCCGGGTGGTCGGCACCGAGCAGGCGGCCGGCGGGCGCACGCTCGTACGCGCCGAGGTGCCGGAGATCGAGATCGGACGGTACGCCGTCGATCTGCGGTCCGTCTCGCACGGGACGGCGCGCTTCGACCGGCGTTACGCACGGCACGAACCCATGCCGCAGCACATAGCCGAGCGGCTCCGCGAACAGGACCCGGGTACCTGAAAGGCCCGGGGTCCTCAGCCACTTCGTCAGGGGTTTCATCCGTCGGTGGGCGGCTTCGGCCGTCCGCCGACGAATGTCGGCCGCGGCCGATACTCTGAGAACTGATCAAGACGAAGACCTGATCAACAGGTGTGCGGGACACCGAAGTCGGGAAGGCCGCAGGAGCGGGGGCGGCGGCGATGGGGGCGGAAGTGGCGTTCGACGGTTTCGATTTCACTCCCGGGGCGCAGGTGCCGCTCACGGGCTCCGCGGGGCAGACGGCGGCGACCTTCGCCCTGGCCTCGGCGGCGTACCGCGACAGTCCCATGGAGGAGATCCTCAAGGCCGACAACGAGTGGCACCAGTCCACGGTGAAGGCCGGCCGGATCAAGCTGTTCGCGCCGAATCTCGGCGAGGCCTTCGCGGGGGCCGTCACGGCCCGCATGCTGGGCGCGGGCCGCGCTCCGCTCATCCAGTCCTTCGGCACCGAGCCGCAGGTCGTCGTGGAGCACTGTCTCGCGGCGACCAACATCCGCCGGGAGCGCGACAACTGGCTGTCGGCCGTCATGGTGCTGTGCGGGCTGCTGTTCCTGCCCGGGCTGCTGGTGTGGCTGATGGTCTTCCAGATCCGCACGCAGATCGCCAAGCGCGCGGACAAGCGGGGTTCCGCGCTCGGCACCACCCTCCTGTTCGCCGTCGGCGCCCTGGCCGTCCTCTTCCTCGTCCGCATGCCGTTCACGGGCTTCTGGGCCTGGTACGCGCGTGCCGCGGTGGTCCTCCCGGTCGTCGGCTGGCTGTGGGCGAAGCGGATCTGCGAGCGCACCGCCAAGGACCTGCGGGAGCGCTGGGACGGCCTGCTGTCGGGCGGCGGCGTCGGCGCCAAGATCCCCGAGGCGGTCCCCGGCAGCCCCGGTGAGACGGCGGCGGAGCAGCTGCGCCAGTCGCTCGCCCGGCTCACCGCGGAGCAGCAGTCCAACTCGGTCTTCTACGCGGGCCCCAAGGGCGTGCTCGGCATGGGCACCCGCTGGGGCAGCTGGCAGCTCGCCGAGGACCTGGTGGCGCGGGACGAGAAGAAGGAGATCCACCCGTTCCGCAGCTGGGACGTCATCCGCAGCATCCACGACCAGCTGCGCATGCTGGAGCGCGGTCCGCTCAATACCGGTGGTTTCCCGGCGCCTTCGATAAAGCACTGGATCGTCACGCCGATCGGCGAGAAGGCGACCGCGGTGTCCCGGCCGGGCGGCACGGACGTGGACGCCTACACGGTCAAGACGCACGCCGTGCAGGACATCTGCAACAAGCAGCAGTTCGGCAGCGGGGACCGGCACTACCTCGGGGTCCAGTGGACGCTCTGGGACGGCCAGTTGATCATCACCATGATGATCACGGTGACCGTGCTGCACCAGACACTGCGCATCGAGGTGACCGGGCACGCGCTGGGGCCGGTGAACCCGCTGTTCACCACCAAGCCGGAGGCCCCCACCAAGGAGGTCGCCAAGACCGTCAAGTTCTGGGAGACCCGCAAGGTGAGCCTGCCGCTGGTCACCGCGGACGAGGTCGTACGGCTCGCGGCACGGGCGCCCCTGACCTGGTATCCCCCGCTGCTGAACTGGATCGGCGGGAGCCTCGGGCTGCCCGAGCCCTTCGGCCTGCGGCACGCCTGGGCCGATCAGCCGTGGCGGCACCGTTTCATGGCGGACGACGCGCTGCGGGCCGCGACGCCCGTGCTGCGCGTGGTGCACTCGGCGGCGATCAAGGTCCTCGAGGAGAACGGCGTCGACACGGAGAAGTTCGGCAACCGCTCGGCCTTCCTCAGCACGGCGGTGCAGGACCCCTCGCCGCGCAAGGCCGACGTGTACGACGCGTAGCCGCACGGCGGTCGCGCCCCGGGCGCGACGGCGGCCGGGGCGCCCGGTGGGGCGCCCCGGACCCGGCTACGCGGTGGGCCAGGCCTCCGCCAGCATCTTGCGGGTGTCCGCGAGAAGCTGGGGCAGCACCTTGGTGTGGCCGACGACCGGCATGAAATTGGTGTCGCCGCCCCAGCGGGGCACGATGTGCTGGTGCAGATGGGCGGCGATGCCGGCGCCCGCGACGGTTCCCTGGTTCATGCCGATGTTGAAGCCGTGGGCACCGGAGGCGGCACGCAGGGCGGTCATGGCCTGCTTGGTCAGCTCACCGAGTTCGGCGGTCTCCGGCCCGGTGAGGTCCGTGTAGTCGGCGACGTGCCGGTAGGGCACGACCATCAGGTGCCCGCCGTTGTACGGGTAGAGGTTGAGCACCGCGTACACGTGCTCCCCGCGCCTGACGATCAGCCCGTCCTCGTCGGACTTGGCCGGTATCGAGCAGAACGGACAACCGTCGTCGGCCCCCGGGCCGGTGGGCTTGTTCTCCCCCTGGATGTAAGCCATCCGGTGGGGCGTCCAAAGGCGCTGGAACGCGTCCTGCGTTCCCACCCCGATCTGCTGCTCCGGCTCACTCGTCATGTGTTGCAGCATATTGCTTCGCCCGTTCGCGGCGTGTCGGCGGGTGCCGGGCGAAGGAGCCTGCGACCAAGCTGTGGCCATGGACGACGACAGCCCGATGACCCGCTGGGAGCACCGCACCGAGGTACCGCTGGCGGTCGGGTCGCTGCTGTTCCTCTCCGCGTACGCGGTCCACGTCCTGGCGCACCAGCTGCCCGAGGTGGCGCGCGACATCTGCCTCTCGGTGATCATGGTCACCTGGGCGGCGTTCCTCGTCGATTACCTGGTGCGCTGGCGGCTGAGCGGACAGGGCCGGCGGTTCGTCCGGCACCACGTGCTGGACACCGTGGTCCTCTTCCTGCCGCTCATGCGGCCGCTGAGGGTCGTCAAGCTCTACGACGCCGTGCAGCGGCGCCACGGGGAGCCCCGTCTCCCGCTGTACGCACGGGTGATCTTCTACGCGAGCCTCTCGGTCCTGCTGCTCGGCTTCTCGGGTGCCCTCGCCGTCTACCAGGCCGAGTACCAGGCACCCCACGCGACGATCGTCACCTTCGGCGACTCGGTGTGGTGGGCCGCCTCCACGCTCGCGACCGTCGGGTACGGCGACGTGACACCGGTGACGCCGATGGGGCGGACGATCGCGGTCGCCATGATGGCGTGCGGTCTGGGGCTGCTCGGCGCGGTGACGGGGTCCTTCTCCTCGTGGCTGCTGCAGGTGTTCTCGCGCGAGGGCGACGACGAGAGGCCCCCGGGAAGCTGAGCTTCCCGGGGGCCCCGAAACCCCGCGTGCGCGGGGACGACGTCACACCTGAACGCGACGCTCCACGACATCGACGAGCTTCGCCAGCGCCTCGTCACGCGGAATGCCGTTCTCCTGCGAACCGTCGCGGTAGCGGAAGGACACCGTGCCCGCGTTCATGTCCTCGTCACCGACCAGGATCATGAACGGCACCTTCTGCTTCTGGGCCGTCCTGATCTTCTTCTGCATCCGGTCCGAGGACGCGTCGACCTCGACGCGCAGGCCCTTCTTCTTCGCCTCGGCGGCGAAGGTCTGCAGGTACTCCACGTGCGCGTCGCCGATCGGGATGCCGACCGCCTGGACGGGCGCCAGCCACGCCGGGAACGCGCCCGCGTAGTGCTCCAGGAGCACGGCGAAGAACCGCTCGATGGAGCCGAAGAGCGCGCGGTGGATCATGACCGGGCGCTGCTTGGAGCCGTCGGGGCCGGTGTACTCCAGGTCGAAGCGCTCGGGCAGGTTGAAGTCGAGCTGGACCGTCGACATCTGCCAGGTGCGGCCGATGGCGTCGCGGGCCTGCACGGAGATCTTCGGGCCGTAGAAGGCGGCGCCGCCCGGGTCCGGGACCAGCGGGAGGCCCTGCTTCTCGGCGACCTGGCGCAGCGTCTCGGTGGCCTCCTCCCAGATCTCGTCCGAGCCGACGAACTTCTCCGGGTCCTTGGTGGACAGCTCCAGGTAGAAGTCGGTGAGGCCGTAGTCGCGCAGCAGGTTCAGGACGAAGGTGAGCGTCTTGTCGAGCTCGTCCGCCATCTGCTCCTTGGTGCAGTAGATGTGCGCGTCGTCCTGCGTGAAGCCCCGGGCGCGGGTCAGGCCGTGCACGACGCCCGACTTCTCGTACCGGTACACGGTGCCGAACTCGAACAGGCGCAGCGGCAGCTCACGGTACGAACGGCCGCGCGCGTCGAAGATCAGGTTGTGCATCGGGCAGTTCATGGGCTTGAGGTAGTAGTCCACGCCCTCGTCGAGCTGCATGGGCGGGTACATGCCGTCGGCGTACCAGTCCAGGTGGCCCGAGGTCTCGAAGAGCTTCCCCTTGGTGGCGTGCGGGGTGTAGACGAACTCGTAGCCCTCCTCCTCGTGCCGGCGGCGCGAGTAGTCCTCCATGACCCGGCGGACGATGCCGCCCTTGGGGTGGAAGACGGCGAGGCCGGAGCCGATCTGGTCCGGGATGGAGAACAGGTCCAGCTCGTTGCCCAGCTTGCGGTGGTCGCGCTTCTCGGCCTCGGCGAGGAAGTCGAGGTGCGCCTTCAGCTCCTCCTTGGAGGGCCAGGCGGTGCCGTAGATGCGCTGGAGCATCGGGTTCTTCTCGCTGCCGCGCCAGTACGCGGCGGCGTTGCGCATCAGCTTGAAGGCCGGGATGTTGCGGGTGGTGGGCAGGTGGGGACCGCGGCAGAGGTCCTTCCAGCACAGCTCGCCGGTCTTGGCGTCGAGGTTGTCGTAGATGGTCAGCTCGCCGCCGCCCACCTCGACGTCCGCGCCGTCGTCCGAGGACGCGGAGCCCTTGATGCCGATGAGCTCCAGCTTGTACGGCTCGTCCGCGAGCTCCTCACGGGCGTCCTCGTCGGTGACGACGCGGCGGGAGAAGCGCTGCCCGCGCCGCTGGATCTCCTGCATCTTCTTCTCGACGGCCTTGAGGTCCTCGGGCGTGAAGGGCTTCTCCACGTCGAAGTCGTAGTAGAAGCCGTCCTTGACCGGCGGGCCGATGCCCAGCTTGGCCTCGGGGAAGAGCTCCTGCACGGCCTGGGCCATCACGTGGGCGGTGGAGTGGCGCAGGATGTTCAGGCCGTCCTCGGAGGAGATCTCGACCGGCTCGACCTCCTCGCCGTCCTTCACCTCGTGGGCGAGGTCCTTCAGCTCGCCAGCCACCCGGGCCGCGACGACGGTGCGCTCGCCGGTGAAGAGGTCGGCGGCCGTAGTGCCCGTCGTCACCACGCGCTCTTCCCGCTCGGAATCGCGTTGGATGATCACACGGACGTCTGACACCGGTCTCTCCTGACTGAAGGGGTCCCACACCACATACGGGATGGCATGGCAATGCCCCGAATCCTACCGAGCCGGGGGTCCCCTCCGCGAAACGGTTGTGGACAGTGCGCCCCGGTCCGTGCCGGGCGGGCGCCCGGATCCCCGCCGTACGGGCACCCGGCGCTCGCCGTCGGCGCGCCTCAGTCCTCGCTGCACGCCTCCTCGAAGAAGTCCAGGTTCTCCTGGAGCGACTTCATCAGCCGGTCCCGTTCGGCCTCGTCCACCTGGACGGGTACGACTCCGGTGGCGTCCGTGAGCCTGCGGAAGCCGCCGCGGCTCTCCAGGCGGCCGTGCACCCGTACCGGCAGTCCGACGATGTGGGCCTGGCCCGCTATCCGGTACGACTCCTCGTCGAGGGTCATCCGGACGTGCGGGACCTCGGCGCCCGCGATGACCCGCAGCCGTACCGTGCCCGCCCCGCGCGGGCCCGACCTGCGCATCCGGACCACGGCACCGGTGAGCCGCACCGGCACGGACGGCTCCTCGCGCAGATAGCGGGCCCCGGCCTCGCGCAGCACGGGCAGGTCGCCGGGCGAGAACTCGACGGGCTCGGCGGGGTTCGCGCCGCCCTCGGGGACGCCCGCGGCGGGTGACCACTCGACGGTGATCCGGGCGCCCTCGGTGCCCCGGACGAGGGCCACCAGGGACTCCGTCAGCTCATGGCTGACGCCCGCCTCGACGGCCGCGTCGAAGGCGTCCATGCCTCCGGTGGCCCGCTGGTAGTCGATGGCCTCGCGGGCGGCGCACAGCGCCTCGTGCAGGCGTACGGCGAGCGGCCGGCCCGTGGTGACGGGCACGAAGGCGGCGAGGCCGCGGCCGCCCGGTTCCGCGCCGACCAGGACGTTCTCCAGGGAGGCGGCGGCCGCCCTGCGGTGGCGGGCGCCGTAGTAGCCGGCCCGCGCGCGGGCCGCGAGCGCGCCGGCGAGCAGCATCTGGCGGGCGGCCCCGCGGGTCTGCTCCTCGACGGTCCAGGGCGCCGCGCCCACGGGACCGGTCGGGACGTCCCGCCACCAGTGGATCTCGTCGCTGGGCACGGCGAGGGCGAGGAGGACGTCACGCGCGGACGGGGAGGCGCTGCGGGCGAGCGCGACGAGCGCCTCGCCCAGGAGGTCGTCGCTGTCGGGGAAGGCCCGGTTCTCCGGCACCAGCAGGCTGGTGCCGCCGCCCCCGGGCCCGGGCGGGGTCCACCTGCCGTACCGCCCGGCCGCTCCCCCGCGGCGCTGCCAGCCGTGGCGCCGCAGCAGCGCGCCGAGAACGGCCGGGTCCACCTGATCGGGGGGCGGCGGATCGTTCCAGAAGGCTTCGGCGGGGTGGGGCCTGACCGGCCGGAGGGCCTCGTCGATGGGGCGGTGTGTCATGGTCTGCCTCCCGTCCCGACCCTCGTCATGATCTCGCACAGGGCCCGGTCGTCGAAGATCCGGGCCGTCGGGATGCGGACGGTGGTCCGGCGCCGGCCCGTGATGGCGTGTCCGGCGAGGTTGATCCAGTAGCAGCAGTGCCGCAGGTCGAGCCGGTCGTGGCTGGCGCGCAGCCAGTCGTCCTGGGACCTGGGCACGAGCATCACGACCAGGATCTTGTGCACCGAGACCGGGGTGCGCGCGAGCTTCGCCAGGTGCTCGTTGTCGAGCGTGAAGGAGAAGGCGGGGCCCGGGGGGTTCGGCGGGATCTGGTACGTGCACTTGAGCTGCACCTTGATGGTGACTTCGTCGTCGACCGTGTGCCCGGGGGCGCTGTGGCTGACGTGCCAGTCGATGCCGTTGTCGGGGAACGGCTGGGACAGCGAACAGCCCGCGGCCGCCGCGACGGCGTGCAGGTATCCCACCTGCAGGGTCTCCATGCAGGCGGTGGTGGCGAGCGATCCGCGGTGGGGTGCCGTCCGCTGGGGCAGCAGCCCGCCCCGTTCGGGCTGCGCGATTGCCATGAGCCCAACAGCCTCCCAGGCTTGGTGTATCCCCGTGACGGGTCGCTGAACTGCAAAGACCCGTATCTCTGTTGTCTCCTTCCGGCGTACGGCGCAAACAGCCCGGGTATCACCAAACGGGCAGAAGGCGGTGCGTCAGCTGCCGTGGGTGAACGAGGAGTTGTGTGCGTATGACGTGCTGGTACGAGGGCCCTTTGGCCGCGTTCGACACGGAGACCACGGGCGTGGACGTCGAGACCGACAGGATCGTGTCGGCCGCCGTCGTCGTCCAGGACGCCGCGGGTGCCCGTCCGAGGGTGACCCGGTGGCTGGTGAACCCGGGAGTGCCGGTCCCCGAGGGGGCCACGGCGGTGCACGGGCTCACGGACGAACATCTGCAGCGCAACGGCCGCTGGCCGTCGCCCGTGATGGAGGAGATAGCACGGGAGCTGAGCGAACAGGCCACGGCGGGCCGGCCGCTGGTGGTGATGAACGCCCCGTTCGATCTGACGCTGCTGGACCGGGAGTTGCGCAGACACCGTGCCTCGTCGCTCGACCGCTGGTTCGAGTCGGCGTCGCTGCGCGTGCTCGATCCCCGCGTCCTGGACAAGCATCTGGACCGCTACCGCAAGGGCCGCCGCACCCTGACCGATCTGTGCGCGCACTACGAGGTGACGCTGGAGGGCGCGCACGACGCGGCGGCCGACGCGCTGGCCTCCATCGAGGTCGTCCGCGCGGTGGGGCGCCGTTTCTCGGCCCGGCTGGAGCGGCTGTCGCCGTCCGAGCTGCACACGCTCCAGACGGTGTGGCACGCGGCGCAGGCGCGCGGGCTGCAGGCCTGGTTCGCGCGCAGCGGTTCACCGGAGGCGGTGGATCCGGCGTGGCCGCTGCGCCCGGAGCTGCCGGCGGCGGCCTGACCGGGCACGATGCGGGCGGGAACGACGAAAGACCGGCCCGTCGACGACGGACCGGTCTTTCCCGGGTGGGCGATACTGGGTTCGAACCAGTGACCTCTTCGGTGTGAACGAAGCGCTCTCCCACTGAGCTAATCGCCCGGGAACGCACTGAACAATACAGGTCCCGGCGGGTGGGGTTCAAACCGCGTCGAGACGAGCTTTCAGACCGCGCCGTCCCGCGCGCATCATCAGGGCGTGGTTGGCGCGGAAGAAGGGCCGTCCGGGCACGGCGAGCCGCCGCAGCAGCGGCGTGGTGACGTGCACTTCCTGGTCGTAGCGGGCACGGGTTCCCGGGCCGGCCGCGACGAGGGTCCAGCGTGCCCAGCCGTCGAGATCGCCCGACATCCCGATCTCCAGGACACCGGCCTCCGGGTCCCGGCGCGCCGTGCGGGCGGTGATGGTGATGTCGTACGGCAGGACCGAGCGGATCCGGATGACGCCGCTGTGCTCGTCGACGGGTCTCACCTCGCGCACCTGGGGCCACCAGCGCGGGTAGGCCTCGGCCTGCTCCAGGACCGCGTAGACGTCCGCCGGCGGCGCGGGCAGTTCCCACACGGTGCGGAAGCGGTAGTGGGTCCAGTCCATGGGCCGAGTGTGCCCGCAGCGGCCCGGCTGCCGGAAGTACCCGCCGCGTACGTGCGCCGACATGAGTACGGCGTGAGTACGCGCGCTCATGTCCGGGGGCACCGCCCGGACCACACTCCGAACCATGACCCACATCCCGTCCCCGGCCGAGGAATTGCGGCTCATCGACACCGAGCTGCGGCAACTCGACGCGCGCCGGACCGTGTTGCTGACCCGCCGCGCCTGGCTCGTCCACGCCCTCCGGCAGGCCTCCGTACGGACCGCGCCCCCGGCACCCAGCGCCCGGCGGTCCGAGACCACCGCGCCCGGCGTGCAGAACGTCCTCCTGCTCCTCGGCGGCGTCCTGCTGGCCGTCGCCGCCGTCGCGTTCACGCTGGTCGGCTGGGGGCACCTGGGGATCGCGGGACGGTCGCTGGTGCTCGGCGCGGTGACGCTGGCCGCGCTCGGCGCGCCCGTGCTCCTGCTGCGGCGCGGGCTGCGTTCGACGGCCGAGGCACTGGCGGGGATCGGTCTCGTGCTGACGGTCCTGGACGCGTACGCGCTGTACGCGGTCGCGCTCCCCCGCACGGACGGCGCCGGCTACGCGGCGCTCGCCTCGGCGGCGCTGGCCGCGGTGTGGGCGGCGTACGGAGTCGTGCTGGGCGCGCCGCTCCGGGCGGGCTCCGAGGCGCGTGCGTCGCTGCGGCTGCCCCTGCCCGCCGCCGTGGCCGCCGCGCAGCTGCCGCTGCTGCTGTGGGCGGTGGCCGCCTCCGCGGGTGCGTACGCCGTCACGGCCGCCCTGCTGGTCACGGCGGCGCTCGACGCGGCGCTCGCCCCGCGCACGCCCGTGAGGTCTATCCGCGCCGTCGCCGCCGCCGGGGCGTACGGCCTGGGCGGCTGGGGCACCTTCGCCGCCGGCTGGCTGTCCTGGACGTCCGCCGGCCCGGGCGCCGCCGCCCGGGCGGCGGCGCTCCTCCTCCTCGCCGCCTCGATCGCGCTGACGACGGCGTGGAGCGCCCCGAGGCCGGGCCTCGGCACGAACACCGCGACGGGCGTCGCCGCGGTCGGCGGGCTGATCGGTGTCGTCGCGGTCGGCGGGGTGCTGCGCGTGTCCCTGCCGGACGCGTGGACGGTCCCCGGCCATCTGGTGTGCGGCATCGCCCTGCTGGCCGTCGCCGGAACGGGACTTCCCGCGCCGGTGCGCCGCGGACTCGCCCTGGCCTCCGGCTGTGTGGGGACCCTCTCCGTGGCCTGGGCACTGCCCGTGGTCGCGCTCTCCCTGCTCGGGCCGGTCGGCCGGGTGGGCTCGGTCTGGTCCGGTGCTCCGGCGGACGCGCGGGCCGCGGTGACGAACGGTCTGCCCTGGCCCGCGGACGCGGTCACGGCACCGCTCGTGCTCGCGCTCGTCGCCGCCGCCCTGGTGGTGGCCGTCCGCACCGCCGCATGGCGTCCGTACGCCCTGGCCTGCGCGCTGATCCTGGCGTGGGCGACGCTGCTCGTCCTCCCGGCGACCCTCGAACTCCCCTACGCGGCCGCGCTGTCCGTCCACGGAATCGTCACGGCGGCCCTGCTCGGGTACGCCCGCCGGACCGGCCCCCGGCTGACGGCCCTGGTGCTCGCCCTGCTCACCTCCCTCGGCCTCGCCTTCCTCGCGCTGGCCTCCGAGGGCGCGACCCTGACGGTGCTCGCCGCGCTGACCGTCCTGTTCGCGGCGGCCGCCCCGCGGCCCGGCCTCGGTCCGGTCGCGGCTCCCGCGGCGCTCGGGTACGCGACGGCCCTCGTCTGCGCGGCGGGCGCCTCGCTCGGTCTGCAGCCCCAGCACACGGCGCTGCTCGTGCTGCTCGTGCCCGTGGCCGCCGCGCTGCTCGCCGCGCGCGCCGAGGACGGACCGACGACCCTGTCGGTCGAGATCACCGGTGCCCTGGCCGGGCTGCTCGCCATCGCCCTCGCGGTGGCCGAACCGGCCCTGCTGGCCACGGTCCTGGCCCTGTGCGGACTGATCGCCGCGGGGACGGCCGTACGGGAGGACCGGCACCCCGCCGGGTACGCGGCCACCGCCCTGTTCGTGCTGGCCTCCTGGGTCCGCCTCGCGTCCTGGGGTGTCGGCTCCCCGGAGGCGTACACCCTGCCGGTCAGCGCCGCCGCCCTGCTCCTGGGCGCGTACAGGCGCCGCTCGGACACCTCGGTGTCGTCGTGGACGGCGTACGCGCCCGGCCTGTCCGTGACGCTCGCGCCGAGCCTGTTCGCGGCGTGGGGCGACGGGCAGTGGCAGCGTCCGCTGCTGCTGGGCGCCGCGGCGCTCGCCGTGACCCTGCTGGGTGCCCGGCACCGGCTGCAGGCTCCGCTGGTGCTGGGCGGCGCCGTGCTCGTGCTGGACGCCCTGCACGAACTCGCCCCGTACATCGTGCAGGTGGTGGACGCGCTCCCCCGCTGGACGCCTCCCGCGCTCGCCGGTCTGCTGCTGCTCGCGCTGGGCGCCACCTACGAACAGCGGATCCGTGACGCGCGGCGGGTGCGGGAGGTGCTGGGGAGGATGGACTAGCCGGCCGTCCTCGGGGACCGGTCACGACGGCATCCGGTCCCCGAGGAGTGCCAGGTTCTCGATGGCGGCGAGGCCGTGGAGCGCCGTGTCGTTCGTGTGGACCCGATCGGCCTCGCTGCCCGGCACCGGTGCGACCGGCCCGCTTGCCGTCGGTCGTCGGAATCGGCGCCGGACCGTAACCGCTGTCGCCCTCCGCCGTATAACGGACCGTGAAGTTGTCCCAGGTGAACTCGGAGGCCGCGTGACCCGCCGAGAGGGAGGACTTGGGTTTGTCCTGTTCGACCCGCTTGGGATCGGTGACGATGCCGGCCTCGACGCGGTTGTAACCGTCGGCCCACCACTCCGTCAGATCGGCCTCGTCGAAACCGAGTCCGCCCTCGGTGAAGAACGTCTTGCCGTTCTGCCGGAGGTAGAGGTCGTACAGGTACATGATGCTGAAGTAACCGGTGTCGCCCGCCACCTTCTGGGTGTCGTGAATTCTCTTGAGCGCGGCGAAGTACTCGTCCCAGGTCCAGCCCTGCTGCGGCTTGACGCCCGCCTTCTCGAACACCTTCTCGTCGACGACAAGTGACATGGTGTTGGATCCGACGGGAATTCCGAGCCGCTTTCCGTCGACCTGGCCGACCTTCTCGACTCCGGCGCGGAAGTTCTTCAGGCTCGGATTTCCGGCGCCCATCTGGGACTTGAGGTCGAGCAGGATCCCTCGCTTGTCGTACTTCCGCAGAAACCCTACGGCGTTCTGGAATACGTCCGGCGGATTTCCGCCCGCAGCCCGGGTCTGGAACTTCTCCCAGAAAGCCACGTAATCCTGGAAGTCCGTCTGTACCTTGATCTTCGGATATTTCTTCTCAAAGAGCTCGACGGACCGGTTGATCCGCTTCGCCCGCTCGTCCGCGCCCCACCAGGCGTAACGGATCGTCACCGTCCCGTCCCCTGCGCCACTTCCACCTCCGCCGCAGCCCGTCGTCCCTCACTGCCGGGCCTCCCCGCAACGTCGACGCCGTCCGCGTGAATCGCTTCAAGCAAGCGCTTGCTACCACAAGGTGCGGAGGTGCTCCGAGCGCGCCAATGATTCGGGCGGGAATCGGTGTGCGGCACTCCGATCCCGCCGCGTCGGCCTCAACACCCTTCCCCGCGCACTCGTACACGAGTACGCAGGTCGAACCCGCGCGGGTCGGCCCGCCGAACGTTCCCTGGACGACGGAACGACTCGGCGGCGCGGCCGAAAACGTACCGTCACGGGGGTGCCGGCCGGGGGCGGGGGAAACGGAGCGTGAGGAGTGGAACACCTGTCCGTGTGCCGCGCCGGCGTTCACGGGCCCCGGCCCCTCCGAACCTCCCCACCCGAACCCCGACCAGGGCCGCCACCCCAGCCCCCCTCACCCTCTCGGGACACAACCTTCTTTCGCCCCCTCCGCCCCTGCCCTTCCCACCCCTGGGGCTCCGCCCCAGACCCCGCTCCTCAAACGCCGGAGGGGCTGGATCTTTCCCCGGCCGGGGCCGAAACTCTCCCCGCACCAGGAACCAAGCCGGAAGAACTGGATCTTGCACCCTCAGTCGACGGCGCACGGGCGGGGCCGAACGGCGAGCACGACGTACCCGCAGTCGGGTACGCGCGGAAGGGGCCGTGCCGGTACATCACATGCCCGTCGCTCACGTCCGGATCGAGCAGCGGCCCCTCGTCGACTCACGTCCGATCCAACGGCGACGGGCGGATGTACCGGCACGGCCCCGACCCACCCACCTCGCGGATCCGGCCCGGGACGACGAGAACGGCCCCGGTCCACGATGTCGTGGACCGGGGCCGTCTGTCGTACGTGTGGGCGATACTGGGTTCGAACCAGTGACCTCTTCGGTGTGAACGAAGCGCTCTCCCGCTGAGCTAATCGCCCGGGCGCAGGAAGAACATTACCCCATGTCAGGGGATGGCTTCGACCATCCGGACCAGCCCGGAGAGGGCCCGGCCCGGCCTCGTCACTCCTCGATGTTCCACGGCATCACGAGCCCGAACCTCCAGAGGTACACCCCCACCAGGACGGCGACGATCACGAGGCCGACCGTGGTGAGGACGATGTTGCGGCGCCGGACCTTGGGGTCGAGCGCCCGCTGCGCCGCCTCCGTGACCTTGCGCTTCGTCCAGCGGAGCACGAGCTGAGCCCAGACGAACTCGGTCGCCCAGATCGCCATGCCGCCGAAGATCACCAGCCAGCCGGGGCCCGGCAGTGGAAGCATGACCACACCGGCGGCGACCACCGCGAGCCCGACGACGAAAACGCCGACCTGCCAGCTCACGTGCAGCGCGCGGCGGGCCTTGATGAATTGGGGCGCACGCGAACCGAGCGCTCGCTCATTCTCCGCCCCGTCGCCTGCCCCGTCGTCCGCCCCGCCGTCCGTCATGGCGGCCTCACCCAGCTCGTCACTCCCCGTATTCATACGACCAAACCCTACCCGAGAGAAACCAGTCACCGGAATGGCCCTATCCGGAGAACGCGCCCTCGGCCGGATGAGTTACATAAAGACATGCAAAACCCTCAGAGTGGTTTACAACGGCACCGTAGGTGGCATGTCGATTTCGCCGACGTGCGAATCCCCGAGCGCACACTGAGCGAAAGGCCCTGGCGCTTATGAACACCACGGTCAGCTGCGAGCTGCACCTGCGCCTCGTTGTGTCGAGCGAGTCCTCACTGCCTGTACCCGCAGGACTGCGGTATGACACGGCCGATCCCTACGCCGTGCACGCCACCTTCCACACCGGAGCCGAGGAAACCGTCGAGTGGGTGTTCGCCCGCGACCTCCTCGCCGAGGGTCTCCACCGGCCCACCGGCACCGGCGACGTCCGAGTCTGGCCGTCCCGGAGCCACGGCCAGGGCGTCGTATGCATCGCCCTGAGCTCCCCGGAGGGTGAAGCCCTGCTCGAAGCCCCCGCGAGGGCCCTGGAGTCATTCCTGAAGCGAACGGACGCGGCCGTGCCGCCCGGCACGGAACACCGGCACTTCGATCTCGACACGGAGCTCTCACACATCCTGGCCGAGAGCTGACGCGTCACGACAGAGCCGCCCGGCGCCGTCCACTCGGGGAGACGGCTCGGGCCCAGACAACCGCATAGGGAAGGTACCGGCGCCGGCGCCGCGGAGGGTTCGCGGTGGCGGCGCCGCTGCGCGTTTCCGGACACGGGCTCCCGCTCCCGCGCACCCTCGCCCGTCTCCCCCGCGCCGCGAAGCCACTACCATCGGCCAGCATCGGGCGGGCGCCCTCGCCCGACCCCCAGGCCAGGGAGCGAAACGTGCTGATCACCCACGACACCCGGTGCGCACTCGACGCCGTGGTGGATCTGGTGAACACCGCGCCGGAGGACGAGACGGCGGACGGGCTCGCCGATGTGCCGTCCCTCGCCGATTTCGTGCGAAAGCACGAGATCAGTGATGTCGGCGTGCTGTCGGAGCGCGATCTCGCAGCCGTACGGGACGTTCGCGGCCGGTTCGCCGGGGTCTTCGCCGCCGACGATCCGCGTGTCGCCGCCTCGCTCATCAACGAGCTGGTCGCGGCCGCGGGCACCACGCCCCGGCTGACGGACCACGACGGCTACGACTGGCACGTCCACTACTTCGCGCCGGGCGCCTCGGTCGCCGATCACCTCGCGGCCGACTGCGGGATGGCGCTGGCCTTCTTCGTGGTCGCCGGAGAACAGGACCGGCTGCGGCGCTGCGAGGCCCCGGACTGCCGGCGGGCCTTCGTCGATCTCTCCCGCAACCGCTCCCGCCGCTACTGCGACAGCCGCACCTGCGGGAACCGGCTCCATGTCGCCGCCTACCGGGCACGCCGCAAGGAGGCCGCGGGCTGACCTGCTCGCACCACCACCCGACCCCAGGGACCACAGGGGTCACGGGAACCACCCGACCACAGGGACCGCGGGAGTCGCCGCGGTCAAGGGGTCGGCCGGCCGGACCGACGGAGCCCTCGGCGGGTGGCGCCAGGGGCTCCGTGTACAGCTCAGAGCAGCAGCAGGTCGTGCAGCGAAGCCATGAGCAGCAGACAGCCGATCACCGCAAGGAAGATCATCAGCGGCGGCTGGGAGAGCGCGAAGAGACAACCACGCCGCTCCTCGGGAGGAGCAGCGGTGTCGCTCGTTGTTGTGTCCAGCATCTCGCGGGCGATGATGCAGCAGAGGACGCCCGCTTCGCGATCAACACGCCCGGAACATACGGGAGTTCGCTGGATGATGTGACGGGAGCGCTCGAACGTGAACGGTTCCGCGCGTTCCCTGTGTCACGTATGCGATCTCGTGTCGTCCCAGCAGGTCATATTCCGTGCTTCTTCAGGATCGCCTCGATGTCGCTGAAGTCGTCCCCGGAGCCGTTCGCCCGCGGCGCGGCGGCCGGTCGGACGGCGGGGCCGGAGCCCTGGCCCAGCGACGGGGCCGAAGCCGCGGGAGCCGCCGCCTCGCGCCGGCCGGCGGCCTTCGCGGCTCTGCGTTCCTTCCGCGTCCCGCCCTCGCGCCGCTCCACGGCACGCGTGATCATGAACAGTGCCCAGGCGGCGCCGAGCACCGCGAAGCCGGCCCACGCGGTCGGACTGAACGCGGTGTCGGCCAGCCAGCCGACCACTCCGGTCATGACCAGGCCGATCGGCACCAGGGAGTAGGCGGCGATCCGGGCGGCCGCCAGGAAACGCTTGCGGTACGCCGTCACCGCGGCGATGCCCAGGCCGGCGACGGAGACGGCTGAGCAGACGGTCTCTGCGATCATTCCGGTCCTCCAGGCGGGGCTCGGCGCGACATGGTTCCTCGTCCCCTCCATCCTGCACCGCCCCGTGCCCGGTATGCCACGGTCCGGGCAGACCTCAGGGACATCTCGGGGTCGCCGTCCTCCTCAGGTCCCGGTGGGGCCGCCCCCCTCACCGGACTGGGAGACTGGATCCCATGAACGACTCCTCCACCGCGCGCCCAGCCCCCGTCGTCCTGGAGGTCTGGTGCGATCTCCAGTGCCCCGACTGCCGTGACGCCCTCGCCGACCTCCGCGCGCTGCGCGCCCGCTACGGCGACCGTCTGGAGCCGCGCCTGCGGCACTTCCCCCTGGAGAAGAACAAGCACGCCTTCGCCGCGGCGCAGGCCGCCGAGGAGGCCGCCGAGCAGGGGGCCGCCTGGCCGTACGTCGAGGCCGTACTCGGTCGCGTCGAGGAGCTGAACCGCGGCGGCGAGGACTTCCTGGTCTCGGTCGCGCGGGAACTCGGCCTGGACGCCGAGGAGTTCGACACGGCCCTGATCGACGGGCGGCACATCCTGATCGTCGACGCGGACCAGGCCGAGGGCAAGGCGATCGGTGTCACCGGCACCCCGACGTACGTCGTCGGCGGTGAGCGCCTGGACGGCGGCAAGAGCCAGGAGGGGCTGCGCGGACGGATCGAGGAGATCGCCGACCGCCTGCTCGCCGGACAGGCCTGACGCCCGCCGGGTCCGTGACGGGCTCGGGCTCGGGTTCGAACCGAGGCCGGGTCTCGGACTCGGGCTCGGGCCGGAGCGGCGTCCCGTCCCGGCTAGAGCAGCGTCTTGTACAGGTGGTACTCCGTCGTCCCGTAGCCGAGTGACTCGTAGAGCCGCTCGGCCGGGGTGTTCCCCGCGAAGACGTTGAGGGCGATGCGGGGCAGTCCGGCGGCCGCCGCCCGGGCCTCGGCGAGCCGCATGAGCGTCCGGCCGTGTCCGTGCCCGCGCCGGTCGGCGCGGACGCGGACGTCGTAGACGAAGGCGAGTCCGCCCCGGCGCCCCAGCCAGAGATCGCCCACGGGGACGCCCTCGTGCTCCAGGACGCTCAGCCACATGTTCGCGGTGGCCGGGCCCTGCGGCAGCGCGCCGCCGAAGTCGCGGTCCGCCTTGGCGAGCGCCTCGGCCTCCGGCACCCCGCGCCGGATCCAGTCCTCGGCGTAGTCCAGCCTGCCCGCCCGGTCCCAGACCTCGTATTCGTCCTGGGTCATGGGACGGTCGGCGCTGCCCGGCGGGAGGACGAGCGCGGAGCCGTCGAGCGACTTCTCCATGATGCGGTTGCGCAGCACGTAACCGAGGGTCCCGGTGAGCCCCAGGGCCGCCGTGGCCTCGCCGGGAACGGTCACCTCGATCCGCCGGCAGCCCCAGCCGCGGGCCACCTCCTCCGCGGCCAGCGCGGCCACGGTGCCCCGGCCGCGGCCCCGGTCCGGCTCGTCGATGCCGAGCTCGTGGATCCTGGCGGCGGGCGGGCCCGAGCCGGGTTCCGTGGCGAGGTGTACCCGGCCGACGGGACGGCTGTTCACGCACACCTGGTAGCGGCGTGAGAGCGTCCCGTCGGCGGCGCGGTGGAGCGGCTCGGTCGGCCGCAGGGTCGTGGTCATCACGGGTGTTGTACCCGCTGGGGCGCACGTCGTCAGCCGAATTGCCCGGCGATCACGGGCCGGCGGCCTCCGGGACCGCTCAGGGGTCGAGGTCGTCTCCGGCCCGCTCGTCGAAGACGCGCATCGCCTTGGCGGTCACCGGGCCCGGCGCGCCCGGCAGTTCACGGCCGTCGACCCGGTGCACGGCCTGCACGTCGCGCAGCGTGGACGTCAGGAAGATCTCGTCCGCGCGCTCCAGGACGTCGAACGGCAGGTCGGTCTCCTTGGCGCCGGTCCATTCGACCGTGAGGGCGCGGGTGATGCCGGCGAGACAGCCGGAGGCGACCGGCGGGGTGTGGATCTCGCCGTCGAGGACGACGAAGACGTTCGACCCGGTGCCCTCGCAGAGTTGGCCCACCGTGTTGGCGAACAGCGCCTCGGACGCGCCGTGTTCGCGCGCGCGGGCCAGGGCGACGACGTTCTCGGCGTACGAGGTGGTCTTGAGGCCGGTCAGGGCGCCGCGCTCGTTGCGGGTCCAGGGAACGGTGACGACGGCCGTGGAGTCGGGGCGCGGGGCCGAGCCGCCGAGCGCGACGACGAGGGTCGGGCCGTGCTCTCCGCGGTCGGAGCCGAGCGGGCCGTGACCGCCGGTGTAGGTGATGCGGAGCCGGCCGAGCGGCATCGGGTTGGCGTCGAGGACGGCGGCGCAGGCGCGGCGCACCTCGTCGGCGTCGGGCTCGGGCAGGCCCAGACCGCGTGCCGAGCGGGCCAGCCGGTCGAGGTGGCGGGTCAGCGCGAAGGGCCGGCCGTCGACCGTCTTCACGGTCTCGAAGATGCCGTCACCCACGGTCAGCCCGTGGTCGAAGACGGAGACGCGGGCGGCCTCGATGTCCTGCAGCCCGCCGTCGAGCCAAAGCTTCACTGGTCCCTACCTCGCTCGTGAGTGTGCCGGGTGTGTCGTCCGGCACAGCGTTCCGGCCCGGTCCCCGCGCCGTCCCGATACCGGATCAGTCGGAGAGGGGCCCGTCACCCGCGTCGTACGTCCCCGACGCTACCGCGAGCAGCCGGGACGCCTTCAGCTCGGTCTCCCGCCACTCCCCCTCGGGGTCGGACCCCCAGGTGATGCCCGCCCCCGTGCCGAAGCGCAGGACGCCGTCGGCGCGGTCGATCCAGAACGTACGGATGCCCACGGCCAGCTCCCCGGTGCCCCGGTCGGCGTCGACCCAGCCGATGCCTCCGCAGTACGGGCCGCGCGGCGCGGTCTCCAGGGCCTCGATGATCCGCAGCGCGCTGGACTTCGGGGCGCCGGTGACGGAGCCGGGCGGGAAGGCCGCGGCCAGGAGTCCGGGCCAGCCGACGTCCTCGCGCAGTTCGCCGCTGACGGTGGAGACGAGGTGGACGAGCCCCGGGTGCTTCTCGACGACGCACAGGTCGGGCACGGTGACGGTGCCGGTGGCGCAGACCTGGCCGATGTCGTTGCGGACGAGGTCCACGATCATCACGTTCTCGGCGTAGTCCTTCTCCAGGAGGTCCGCCTCGGTGCGTCCGGTGCCCTTGATCGGGCCCGACTCGACGCCGCGGCCCGCACGGCGCACGAAGAGTTCCGGGGAGGCGGTGGCTATCTCGACGCCGTGCTCCGGCAGCCGAATCGTTCCGGCATAGGGCGCCGGGTTGCCGCGGGCCAGCAGGGCGGTCAGCGCGTCGACGTCGGCGTCGGGCGGGACGGGCGCGGAGAGCACGCGGCAGAGGTTCGCCTGGTAGACCTCGCCGGCCGCGATGTGCTCCCGGATGCGCCGGACACCGTCCGTGTACGCGGCGCGGTCGAGGGACGACGTCCAGTCGCCGGCCGCCGGGCCGTGCCACCGTCCGGGCACCGGGGCGGGCACCGGCTCCTCTCGTACGTCCCGGAAACGGGCGCAGGTCAGACGTCCTTCGAAGTCGGCCGAGACGGCCCAGAAGCCGGTCGAGTCCAGGGCCGCGGGATCGCTGGTGACGTCGAGGAGACCGGTCGCGACGAGGCCGCCGAAGCGGGCGAGAGGAGGGAGGTCGAGCACGCAGACGAGTCTAGGGCGGGTGTCCTGCGAGTGCCCTGGCCATGTCCTCGGGCGGGCAGACCGCAGCACGCTGCGCAAACGCGTTTTTGTACTGGCCCGGGAATCCGCTAGAGTTCAACTCGTCGCCGGGACGCGCAAGCGAAACGGAAACGACAAGCGGACGTAGCTCAGTTGGTAGAGCGCAACCTTGCCAAGGTTGAGGTCGCCAGTTCGAACCTGGTCGTCCGCTCGCAGGAAGTGGGGGATCTTCCCGAACCCGCACTCCTGGTGGAGTGGCCGAGAGGCGAGGCAACGGCCTGCAAAGCCGTCTACACGGGTTCAAATCCCGTCTCCACCTCCAAGGACGATTAGCTCAGCGGGAGAGCGCTTCCCTGACACGGAAGAGGTCACTGGTTCAATCCCAGTATCGTCCACTGGTCCGCAAGGACCTGATCCGCAAGGATCCCCGCGCGATTAGCTCAGCGGGAGAGCGCTTCCCTGACACGGAAGAGGTCACTGGTTCAATCCCAGTATCGCGCACGCAGTACCGGCAGCAAACGTGGCCCCGGCCGCGTGACCTGCGCGATTAGCTCAGCGGGAGAGCGCTTCCCTGACACGGAAGAGGTCACTGGTTCAATCCCAGTATCGCGCACCAGCAAAGCCCCCGGCCGTCTCGACGGCCGGGGGCTTCGTCGTACCCCCGCGCTCCGGCCGGGGCGCGCCGTGTCCGCCGCCCGGACCCACGGGCCTGGACACGCGCGGACCCGGACACGACGAAGGGCCCCTCCGCCGGGGAGGGAGCCCCTTCGTGTCGTTCAGGACGAGAAGAGCATGTGGCCGAAGCTCTTGTGACGGTGGTGGCCGCCGTGACCGCCGTAGTGACCACCGCCGTGACCGCCGTGCTGCGGGGCGCCCCAGGCGGGGGCCGGCGCGGACGGGTACGCCTGCGGGGCGCCCGGAGGCGGCGGCGCGGGCTGGGACCACTGCGACTCCACGCGGGTCAGCGCCTCCAGCTCGCCGTAGTCGAGAAAGATCCCTCGGCAGCCGCTGCACTGCTCGATCTGGACGCCGTTGCGGTTGTACGTGTGCATCGGCGCATGACATTTCGGACACTGCATGCTCGGCTCAACTCCTCGCCGGTCGGTACTGCTTCCGCCAGGACAGACACTGCCCGGCCTCGGTCGGTTGCAGCCTACGTCGCGAAACCTCGGGCCAACTCGGGCGGGAGGGCACTCATTCGGTCACAGGCGTCGACCACGGCCCGCTGCACCTCGTCCAACGGCCTCTCCGCGGCGGCGGACTTGGCCACCGCGAGGGCCGCGGTCTGCACGGTGAGGGCGCGGGCCGCGACGTCCAGGGCGGGCCAGGGATCGCCGTCGGCGGGAACGGCGGGACCGCCCGCGTCCCGGTAGGCGGTCAGGAAGCGGATCCACTCGTCGGGCGGCAGCAGCCCGCAGGCGTACCAGGCGGCGGGGCGGGCCAGGTCCCAGGACGGGTCGCCGACGCCCAGGTCGTCGACGTCGATGAGGAGCCAGGGACCGTCCGGCGCGGGGCGGCGCACGAGCTGGCCGAGGTGCAGGTCGCCGTGGCACAGGGTGGCGGTGTCCGGCATCGGGGCCTCGGCCCGCGCCCAGCCGGGCAGCGCGGCCCAGGCCCCGAGGACCGGCGCGGCGGCCGGGTGCGGGCCCGCCGCGCGCAGCCGGGCCACCGCGCGGGCGGCCTTGACGGGTCCGCGCATGGGCGGCAGCCCGTCCGGGGCGGGGGCCAGGTGCAGTCGGGCCAGCAGGGTCGCGGCCTCCTCCCAGGGGGCGGCGTCGGGGGTGTCGGGATCGACGGGGGAGCCGTACGGCCAGAGGGTCACCCGGCGGCCGAGGAGTCCGGCGGGGGCGGGGTCCAGTGGCGGCAGGAGGATGCCGGGCAGACGCGTGGCCGCGGTGACGCGCAGGGCGAGCTCGTGGGGTTCGGTGTCCGGGGCGTGGGCCTTGGCGACGATGTCGCCGTGGCGGACCACCGTGCCGTCGTCCCGGTCCGCGAGGAGCGCGTCCTCCGCGCCGCAGGGGCAGGCTCCGCGGGGGTGGGGCACGGGCGCCGCCGGGTGGGCCGCGTCGCGCGCCACGGCGGTGAGCGCGGGCAGCAGGCCGTCTACGGTCACGGATCTCCCTGGGCTGTACGGCATCTGCCGGTGAGGGTACGCAGCCGCGGGCGGACCCCGGCACCCGGCACCGCGGCAGCCGGGCGGGCACCCCGCCTCGCGCCCCGGAGCCCCGGCGTTCCGGAGCCCGGCACACGGCACACGGCACAAAGAGATGCCCGCGCAGCTCCCCAGCTGCGCGGGCATCTTCCTGCCGTCCGCCGCACCCCCGTCCCCACGGGGTTTCATGGCCGGATGTCCCCGCCCGGACCGCTCTTCCGGGCCCGGGGCGCCGCTCAGCGCCCCAGCATCACGCCCACGGACGACGCCTGTGTGACCACCGCGTCCCAGCCGCCGAAGACGACCACGAGCAGGGCCGCCAGGGGGAGGACCATCGCTGTCGCCACCAAGGGGTGGCGCTGACCCTGGCGGGTGCCGAACGCGGCGGTGTACACCTTGCGTCCCTGCGTACGGAGCTCTGTCCGCGGTGCCGTGTGGGCCATGGTCCCTCTCCTGACCGAGATTCCGTCGTGTCTGGCAGCGGCGGGTGTCTGACCTCGGGGGACGAGTGCTGCACCCGCCGCTTGACCTCAAATCTAGGCGCGTGACGGCGTCGGGTCGTCATGCCCTCGTACCGATTGCCGGGCCTCCCGGAGGATGAGCCGTGACCTGCGGAGTACTACCGTGGGTGGAGACGCGGACCCGGGTCTCAGGGTCTTCCCGGAGGGGGCGTCCGATGTGCCCCTACTGTTCCGGACCGTCCTCCCGGGGAACCGGCTGCTCGACGAGTGCCAGCACCCGAGTCGCCATGAAGCGGGCGGTCCGTACCACTGTTCCGTTTCGAGTGACTTCGCTCACTTCCACGACACCTCGGCGCACCGCCGTCTCCACCCGGCGGCCCGCCCTGCTCGCCACCACCTCGTACGTACGCGTCGTGTCCCCCGCGTCCACGACTATCTCCACACGGTCACCCTTCACGGGCTCAATCCCCCTTCTGCGACAGACGGTTGGGATCACAGGCGGCCCAAAGGGGCCCTGTTCGCACGCTCTCTGACCACCTCTCAAGTTTCCCACCCGGCACTGACAATCGATCGGAACGAGAGGGCGCGGCCTCTGCGCGCACCCGGCCGCGGAAACGTAAGCTGTGGCTCGTCAAACGGACCGGGCAGCGGGGATGAACATGGCGATGATGCGCCTGAGGCGCGAGGACCCGCGTGTCGTCGGCTCGTTCAGGCTTCACCGACGGCTCGGCGCGGGCGGCATGGGTGTCGTCTACCTGGGCTCCGACCGGCGTGGCCAGCGGGTCGCACTGAAGGTGATCCGGCCTGACCTGGCGGAGGATCAGGAGTTCCGTTCCCGGTTCGCACGCGAGGTCTCGGCGGCACGGCGGATCAGGGGCGGCTGCACGGCACGGCTCGTCGCCGCCGACCTGGAGGCGGACCGGCCGTGGTTCGCCACGCAGTACGTGCCCGGCCCCTCCCTGCACGACAAGGTCGCCGAGGAGGGTCCGCTGTCGGCCGCCGACGTGGCCGCCGTGGGCGCCGCCCTCTCCGAGGGGCTGGTCGCGGTGCACGAGGCCGGGGTGGTCCACCGCGACCTCAAGCCGTCCAACATCCTGCTGTCCCCGAAGGGGCCGCGGATCATCGACTTCGGCATCGCGTGGGCGACCGGGGCGAGCACGCTCACCCACGTCGGCACGGCGGTCGGCTCCCCGGGCTTCCTGGCGCCGGAGCAGGTGCGCGGTGTCGCCGTCACCCCGGCCACGGACGTGTTCGCCCTCGGGGCCACCCTCGCCTACGCGGCGACCCAGGACTCACCCTTCGGACAGGGAAGTTCCGAGGTGATGCTCTACCGCGTGGTCCACGAGGAGCCCCACCTGCACGGGGTTCCGGACGCGCTCGCGCCGCTCGTGCGGGCCTGTCTGGCGAAGGACCCCGAGGAGCGGCCCAGCACCCTCCAACTGTCCCTGCGGCTCAAGGAGATCGCGGCCCGCGAGGCCCAGGGCATGGTGGACGCCCGCCCGCCCGCGCCGCGCTCGGACCCGGACCGGCCGACGGGACGCCTGGCCGAGCAGTACGCCGAACAGCGCACCCAGAGGCGCCCGGGGACCACTCCCCCGCCGCGGGGGACCACTCCGCTGCCGCGCACCGGCGGGACGAACGGCGGATCGCGGTCGGGATCGCGCCCCGCGCCCGTCCGCAACACCGGCCGCACCGGGAACAGGCCCGCCCCCCGCAGCGGCGCCGGTCGGCCCGGTCAGCGCACCACCAGGACCGGCAGGCGCCCCGCCAATCCGCGGCTGCTGCGCCAGCGGCTCTTCGTGTTCGTGGTGGTGACGCTGCTGGTCGCGCTCGGCATCGCGGCGGCCCAGGGGTGCCAGGGGCCGTCCCGCGGACTCGACCACGGCCCGCGCGAGGTCGTGCACCAGGAACGGCCGGCGTCCGGGGCGCTCCCGTAGCAGGCGCGGTCCCCGGTCCGTACGGGCACGCCTCACGACGGCCGGCGTACGGTCCTCGGTCCTCAGCTCTCGGGGCGGCCCGTCGCCACCGCGTAGAAGGCCACCGCGGCCGCCGCGCCGACGTTCAGGGAGTCGACGCCGTGGGCCATCGGGATGCGGACCCATTCGTCGGCCGCCATCAGGGCCCGGGTGGAGAGCCCGTCGCCCTCCGCGCCGAGCATCAGCGCGACCCGGTCCATCGTGTGCGGGGCGGCCTCGTCGAGGGGCCTCGCCTTCTCGTCCGGGGTGAGGGCGAGCAGGTTGAACCCGGCGTCGCGCACCGACTCCAGGCCCTTGGGCCAGGTGTCCAGACGGGCGTACGGGACCGAGAAGACCGCGCCCATCGAGACCTTCACCGACCGGCGGTAGAGGGGGTCGGCGCAGTCAGGGGAGAGCAGCACCGCGTCCATGCCGAGGGCGGCGGCGGAGCGGAAGATGGCGCCGATGTTGGTGTGGTCGTTGACCGACTCCATGACGACGACCCGGCGCGCGGTCCGCAGCAGTTCCTCCGCCGTCGGCAGCGGCTTGCGCTGCATCGAGGCGAGCGCCCCCCGGTGCACGTGGTAGCCGGTGACCTGCTCGGCGAGCTCCGGGCTGACCGCGTAGACGGGTGCCGGGAGCTCGTCGATGACGTCGCGCATGACGTCGACCCACTTGGCGGACAGCAGCATCGAGCGCATCTCGTAACCGGCGTCCTTGGCCCGTCTGATGACCTTCTCGCCCTCGGCGATGAACAGGCCCTCGGCGGGTTCGCGCTTGCGGCGCAGTTCCACGTCGGTCAGGCCCGTGTAGTCGCGCAGACGCGGGTCGTCGGGGTTCTCGACGGTGATGAGATCGGCCACAGGGTGATACTGCCTTGTCCTGGGTGCGGTGCCAACGGCTGGGAACGGGTTGGGTTACCCGTGGTTACTCGGAGAGTCCGGAGCCGACGTCCACGACCTCGCCGATGACGACGACCGCGGGCGGTCGCACGTCCTCGGCGCGGACGGTCTCGGCGACGGTGGCCAGGGTGGCGTCGACACGGCGCTGAGCGGCGGTCGTGCCCTCCTGGACCAGGGCGACGGGGGTGTCGGCCGGCCTGCCGTGCGCCACGAGCGTGTCGGCGATCCTGCCGATCTTGTCGACGCCCATGAGGACGACGAGGGTGCCGCGCAGCTTGGCGAGGGCCGGCCAGTCGACGAGGGAGCGCTCGTCGTCGGGGGCGACATGACCGCTGACCACGGTGAACTCATGGGCGACACCCCGGTGGGTGACGGGGATTCCGGCGGCGCCCGGCACCGAGATCGAGCTGGAGATGCCGGGGACGACCGTGCAGGCGATGCCCGCCTCGGCGAGCGCCTGGGCCTCCTCCATCCCGCGGCCGAAGACGAACGGGTCCCCGCCCTTGAGCCGGACGACCGACTTGCCCTGCTTCGCGTGCTCGATGAGCGCGTTGTTGATGGCCTCCTGCGCCATGAACCGGCCGTACGGGATCTTCGCCGCGTCGATCACCTCGACGTGCGGCGGGAGTTCGGCGAGCAGGTCACGGGGGCCGAGGCGGTCGGCGATGACCACGTCGGCCTCGGCCAGCAGCCGGCGCCCGCGGACCGTGATCAGGTCGGGGTCACCGGGACCCCCGCCGACCAGGGCGACGCCGGGGGTACGGGTGCGGTGGTGCGGTGCGACGAGCGTCCCGTCGCGCAGCCCCTCGACCACGGCGTCGCGGATGGCGGCGGTGTGGCGGGGGTCGCGGCCCTTGGCGTCGGTGGTGAGGACGGCGACGGTCACGCCCTCGCTGTGGCCGGTGGCCGGGGTCCAGGCGGTCGCCGCGTCGGCGTCGTCCGAGCGGACGCACCAGACGCGGTGGCGCTCGGCCTCGGCACTGGCCTCGGCACTGGCCCGCGGGTCGCTGGTGGCGATCAGGGCGTACCAGGCGTCGGCGAGGTCGCCCTCCTCGTACGGGCGCCTCGTCCAGGTGATCTCGCCCGCGTCCGCCATCGCCTCGACGGACGGGGTCGCCTCCGGGGACACGAGGTGGACGTCCGCGCCCGCCGCGATGAGCGCGGGAAGCCGGCGCTGGGCCACCTGGCCACCGCCGAGGACGACGACACGACGGCCGGAGAGGCGGAGGCCCACCGGGTATGCGGGGTGTTCGGCCATGGCGGTGCGGCTCCTCGTACGGGCGGGCGGTGCGATGGGCGCTACGGCTCTGGAGCGGCCCTGACATGGGGTTCTTCGGTAGGAGTCCAGACTACGGCGGGGCGGGTGGGCGGCGCCGGACGCCTGCCCACCCCTCCCGTGCCGCGGACCTACTTCTCGGTCACCCCGGCCGAGTCGAACGTCGCGACCTCGTGCATCGCCCGCGCCGCGCTCTGCACGACGGGCAGGGCCAGGAGGGCGCCGGTGCCCTCGCCGAGACGCAGGTCGAGGTCGATCAGGGGACGCAGGCCCAGCTTGTTCAGGGCGGCCACGTGACCGGGCTCGGCGCTGCGGTGGCCCGCGATGCAGGCGGCCAGGACCTCGGGGGCGATGGCACGGGCCACCAGGGCGGCGGCGCCCGCGCTGACGCCGTCCAGGATCACCGGCGTCCGCAGGGACGCGCCGCCCAGGAGGAGACCGACCATGGCGGCGTGCTCCAGACCGCCGATCGCCGCGAGGACGCCGATCGGGTCCGCAGGGTCCGGCTGGTGGAACTCGATGGCACGGCGGACGACCTCGGTCTTGCGGGCCAGGGTCTCGTCGTTGATGCCGGTTCCGCGGCCCGTCACCTCGGCGGGGTCGGCACCGGTGAAGACCGAGATCAGGGCGGCCGACGCGGTCGTGTTGGCGATGCCCATCTCACCGGTCAGCAGCGCCTTGTTGCCCGCGGCCACCAGGTCGCGGGCCGTCTCGATGCCCACCTCGATCGCGGCGACGGCCTCTTCCCGGGTCATGGCGGGACCCGTGGTCATGTCGGCGGTGCCGGCACGGACCTTGCGCGGCAGCAGGCCCGGGGTGGCGGGCAGGTCGGAGGCGACGCCCACGTCGACCACGCAGACCTCGGCGCCCACCTGGTTGGCGAAGGCGTTGCAGACCGCGCCGCCGCCGAGGAAGTTGGCCACCATCTGGCCGGTGACCTCCTGCGGCCAGGGGGTGACGCCCTGCGCGTGGACACCGTGGTCACCGGCGAAGATCGCGACGGCGGCCGGCTCCGGGATCGGCGGCGGGCACATCCGGGACAGGCCCGACAACTGCGCGGAGATGATCTCCAGCATGCCGAGGGCGCCCGCGGGCTTGGTCATCCGCTTCTGGCGCTCCCACGCCTCGCCCAGCGCCTTGGCGTCCAGCGGGCGGATGTTGGAGACCGTCTCGGCGAGCAGGTCGTGCGGCTCCTCGCCGGGCAGGGCGCGGCGGCCGTACGTCTCCTCGTGCACGACCCACGACAGGGGCCGGCGCTTGGACCAGCCGGCCTGCATCAGCTCGGGCTCCTCCGGGAACTCGTCGACGTACCCGACGCACAGGTAGGCGACGACCTCCAGGTGGTCGGGCAGGCCCAGGGCGCGGACCATCTCGCGCTCGTCGAAGAAGCTGACCCAGCCGACGCCGAGACCCTCGGCACGGGCGGCGAGCCAGAAGTTCTCCACGGCGAGCGCGGCGGAGTACGGGGCCATCTGCGGCTGGGTGTGCCGGCCGAGGGTGTGCCGTCCACCGCGGGTCGGGTCGGCGGTGACGACGACGTTCACCGGGGTGTCGAGGATGGCCTCGATCTTCATTTCCTTGAACTGCTTGGCGCGGCCCTTGGGAAGCGACTTGGCGTAGGCCTCGCGCTGGCGCTGGGCGAGTTCGTGCATGCTGCGCCGGGTCTCGGCGGAGCGGATGACGACGAAGTCCCAGGGCTGGGAGTGGCCGACGGACGGAGCGGTGTGCGCGGCCTCCAGGACGCGCAGCAGCACGTCGTGCGGGATCGGGTCGTTGCGGAAGCCGTTGCGGATGTCACGGCGCTCGCGGATCACGCGCAGGACGGCCTCGCGCTCCACGTCGTTGAAGGCGGGGGCCGCCGGTCCGGTGGACTCGTGCGCCTCTTCCACCGCGGCCGCGTCCTCTTCCTGGTCGGCGACCTGGGTGCGCAGGTCCTCCGCCTGCTGCGCGGCCACGGGTTCCGGCTCCCCGGTGGGCGGCTGCGGCACGGGCACGGCCTCGGGCTCCGCCTCCCGGGGGGCGGGCACCGACGCCTGCGCGACCGGCTCGGTCTCCGCCACGGGGATCTCCTCGGCCGGGACGGGGGCCACGGTCACGGCGGTCTGGACCGGCTCCTGGGCCGGCTCCTGGAGCTGCGGCTGCTCCTCGACGGCCGACGGGACGGTCATGCCGTGCGGCGGGGTCGGGGCCAGGTGCGCGGTCGTCGGCACCGTGCCCTCCACGGGCACGAAATGGCCGAGGCTCTGGTCGGCCTGGGGCGCGCCGGGGAATCCGGGGACGCCGGCCGCCGCGTCCGCACCGCTCTCGGGGTGCGGGACGCCGTCGGCCAGTACCTCGGCCGGGTGGGCGGCCTCGGTCCGCGCGTCCGCGTCCACCGGTGCGGCCTGCGGGGTCTCGGCGGTGCCGGGGCCGGGCAGGGCGGCGTCGTCGTCGTCGTGGACGGCGGCGTCCTCGGCCGGAACGGCGCCGTTCTCGGCGAGGGCCGACCGGTCGGTGAAGTGCTGGGCCCCGACCGTGCCGAGGGCGATGTCCCGTCCGCCCTGCGAGGCGTCCGCCGAGCGTGCGGAGAGCGCCGACAGCGCGGAGTCCGGGGTCTCGTAGGGGTGCGGGACGGGGGCGCCGACGGACTCCTCGGTTCCGGGCAGGGAGGTCTCGTCCGCGAGGGACACGGCCTGTTCCGGCGCGGGGGCGGCGGGCTCGGCGAGCACGGCCTCCTGAACCTCGGACTCGGCCGGGCCGGCTCCGTGGGTGTCCTGGCCCACGGGTCCCGCCGGGGCCTGCGCGGCGGTGTCCTCGACGGGCACGGGGTCCTCGGCCGGGGCGAGCGGCACCGCGGGCCCGGCGTCCTCGGCGGGCTGCGCCGGTACGGCCTCGGGCACGGGCACGGGCACGGGCGTCTCCGCCTCGCTCGTGATCCCTTCCGCGGCCTCGGCGGTGTCCGGCGCGCCCGGGGTCTCCAGGGCGTCCGGGGTCTCCGGGGCGTCCTGGAACTGCGGGGCGCCGGTAACCTGCTGGGCGGACGAGCCGTCCGCCGCGGGCACGGCCTCGGGAGCCGGACCGTCCGTCCGGTCCTGGAGGTCGAGCGGCACCGCGTCGGCCCCCGGCACGGGTGCCTGGGCGGCGTCGTGGACGAGGGGCTCCGCCACGTCGGCGGCGGACACCTGCTCGGTCGGCCCGGCCTGCGGCGCCTCGGGGCCCGGCACGGGCTCCGCGTCCACCACGGAGCCGGGCAGCTGTCCCGTCTCCGGAACGGCCGTGGCCTCGCCGCCCTCCGGCACGGTCCCCCAGGGCGCCGCGCTCTGCGGCGGGGCCTCGGCGGACTGGGGCACGTCCAGGTACTCGGGACCGACGGTCTGCGGGCCGGCCTGGCGCAGGGGCACGACCGGGATGGTCGTGGAACCGGTGCGGGCGCCCGCCGGTCCGCGGTCGGCGAGCGAGCGCACCGGACTGGAGGAACCGTCCGGCGTGGGCGGGCCGAGGTGCAGCGGACGGCGCGGCGTCACGGGCTGCGGTACCGGCTGGGGCACGGGCGCAGGGCCCGGCGCGCGCACGGCGCCGAGGTCGACGGCGCCGCTGTCACGGCCGTCCGTCTCGTGCGGACCGGGTTCGTCGGTGAAGGGCATCGGGGCCGGCGGCGGCACCTCGTTGCCCCAGGCTCCCTGGGCACCGGGCGCGCCCGGCAGCAGGAGCAGGTCGTCGTCCTCGACAGGGTTCTCGGAAGGATCGAGGAAGGTGTACGCATCCGGCGCGGTGACGCCCGGCTGCTCCACCATGCCTGCGTTCTCCGGCAATCCCTCGCCCGGGACCTGGCCGGTGTCGGTCATGCGTACCCCTCGCCCATCGGATTAGTGCTCCAAAGTCCAGCTCGCCCGGAACGGCGCACCGACCGCCCCACAGTGAAGAACGAGCGTGCGTGCCCAGCGGCACGAACGACCCGCCTACAAAGACGACAAAGCCATTAACTGGCATTGTCCCGGTCATCCCGCCCTCGCGACAGCATGATCCGCGAGTGCCCGCTGTGGACTGCGCCACGTTGCGCGTCCTCCGGCTCCGCCGTACCCCACACACGCCTCAAAACGGGCGGGTTTTCCGGACATTGGCCGACGAAAGGCCGACCCCCGGGAGCGGTACGACGATCGGCCAGCCTACCGCGCGCAGGACGACGGCAGGATCACGGGGCGCGATCCGGCAGACGGCCGCTGAGCAGGAACGCGACGCTCCGCTCCTTCTCCGTCCAGGCCCTCGTGTCGAGTTCGACGGACTGGATGAGGGCGCACTCGACGTCATAGCCGTGTTCGCCCAGATCGCGGCCGATGAGTTCGGCGGCGTCGCGGGTGGCGGCGTGCGCGACGATGCGCTGGGGCCGGCGGTCCGCGACCGCGGAGACGACCTCCGCTCCCCCGCCCCCGACGCGCACGACATCGGGTTCGGGCAGGTCCTCCAGGACGTGCGGGGCGCTGCCGTGCACGATCTGCATCTGCACGCCGTAACGGCGGGCCGAGTGCTCGGCGCGGGCGCAGGAGCCCGGACTGCGGTCGACCGCGATGACGGCGGCGCCGGTGCGGGCGGCCTCGACGGCGAAGGCGCCGCTGCCGGAGCCGATGTCCCAGACGAGGTCGCCGACGCGCGGTCCCAGCCGGGCGAGTTGGGCGGCGCGCAGCAGATCGGTCTCGCCCTCGCCGAGCGCGCCGCCGTACGCGCCCGCGGGCAGCGCCCAGCCGCGCGGTCCGCCGCCGGGGTCCCGGCCGGCGATCCAGCCGCTTCCCTGGGCCGCGGCCACGAAGCCGCCGATGACGATCACCACGTTCGGGTCGCGCCAGGTGTGGTCGGCCGCCTTGTCGGAGGTCAGGATCGTGACCTGCTCGCGGGCGGTGCCGAGCTCCTCGCAGATGACGAAGGTGCGGTGCACTCCTTCGAGCAGCAGCCCGAGTTCGGCGGGTCCGGCCCCGGGTGAGGTGAGAACCGCGACTTTAGTGTGCGCTCGGCATACATTCACCGCGCGTCGCAGCGTGCGGCTATGTGCGACGACTACTTGTGCGTCGTCCCAGGGCATTCCGGCGCGGGCGAAGGCGGCGGCCACGGAGGAGACGGCGGGCACGACCTCGACCTCCAGGCCGAACTCGGGTGCGCGCAGGGTGCGTACGACGCCGAAGAATCCCGGATCCCCGTCGGCGAGGACGACGGCGGTGCCCCGGTGGCCCGCGATCCGGCGGGCGGCGAGGGCGACACTGCCCAGCCGCACGCGTTCGGCGCTCTCCGGCACTTCGGGGAGCTCGAGATGGTGAGCCGCGCCGGCCACCAGTGTGGCGGCGCCGAGGGCCGAGAGCGCCGCGGCGGCCAGCGGCGAGCCGTCCCAGCCGATCACCGTGACCCGGTCGGCCATCGTCGTCAGTCTCCAGAGGGTCTTCGCAGGTCTCAGGTGCAGCCCGGGCGGGCTTGGTGAGGGTACCCCGGTGCGGTCCGGCGGCGGTGTGCCGGTCGGCGTGGCGCGCGCGAGCGGTCCCGTCGCCCCCGGACGACGGCCCCGGTCCACGGGACCGGGATCCGGTGGGGCGACCCATGTGCACCCGCACGACCCGGCGCGACCGTATACGACCCGCCGTGACGGGTCCCGTTCCCCGGAGCGGGCCCCGCGCGGATGCCGCCGCGCCTGCCCGGCCCCCTCAGTTCCAGTCGTTGAACGAGGCGAAACCGCCCGTGCCACCGAGGTGCCCGTCCATGCCGTCCAGGTCCTCGGGCAGCAGGCTCCACACGATGAAGTCGGTGCGCAGGTCGACCCAGGTGCCCTCCTCGGTCCGGGTCCGCGCTATGCAGGCGTTGCGCAGCACTCCCTCGCTGATGCAGCCGATCTTCTGGGCGACCTGCTGCGAGGCGGTGTTGCCGGCGGCCGTGCGCAGTTCGACGCGCTCGAACTTCTGGTCGCTGAAGAGCCATCGGGCGGTGGCGAGCGCGGCCTCGGAGGCGTAACCCTCGCCGCGCGCCCAGGGGGCGATGATGTAGGACAGCTCGGTGGAGCGGACGCGCCAGTTGGTCTTGCCGAGCTGGACGACGCCGACCAGGCGCTGGGTGAGGAACTCGGTGACGGCGAGGTCGAGGCCACGCCCCCGGGCGCGTTCCGTGGGCGCGTAGTCGGCGATCCAGTCGCGGGCGCCGTCCTCGGTGAACGGCTGCGGGATCGACGTCCAGGCCGCCACCATCTCGTCGTTCATCATCTCCGTCAGCGCGGGCACGTCGTCCTCGTCGAGCGCACGCAGGACCAACCGCTCCGTGCTGATGGAGATGTCGGGGAAGGTGCTCGTCATGCGACGCTCCGTAACCGTCGGGGACTTCGGACCTGATGTACCGTCGGGTCCGCTGAACTGCCCAGCATGCAGCATGAAACCACCGAACGGCACAACGGGGTCCACTCCGGGTAATGGAGTGGACCCCGTGCGGTGACGAGGGCGGCCGCGGGCGGCGGGCCGCCCGTCCCCGGCCTACTTGAACGACGGGATGACGGAACCGGCGTACTTGTCCTCGATGAACTTCTTCACCTCGGGCGAGGTGAGCAGCTTGGCGAGCTTCTTCACCCGCGGGTCGTTCTCGTTGCCCTTCTTGACGGCGAGGAAGTTCCCGTACGGGTTGTTCGTCGCCGACTCCAGGACGAGCGCGTCCTCGGCGGGCTTGAGGCCGGAGGATATGGCGTAGTTGCCGTTGATCACCGCGGCGTCCACGTCGTCCAGGGAACGCGGGGTCTGAGCCGCCTCGACCTCCTTGAACTTGAGGTTCTTGGGGTTCTTGGCGATGTCCTGCGGGGTCGCCTCGCTGCCGGCGCCGTCCTTGAGGGTGATGAGCCCGTTGGACGCGAGCAGCTTCAGGGCCCTCGCCTCGTTCACGGCGTCGTTCGGCACGGCGACGGTCGCGCCGCTCTTCAGCGCGTCGGCGCTCTTCACCTTGTGGGAGTAGAGGCCGAGCGGCTCCAGGTGCACCGTGACGACGGGCACGATGTGGGTGCCGCGCTTCTTGTTGAAGTCGTCGAGGTAAGGCTGGTTCTGGAAGTAGTTGGCGTCGACCGAGCCGTCCTCGGTGGCCGTGTTGGGGACGATGTAGTCCTGGAACTCCTTGACCTCCAGGTCGAGGCCCGCCTTCTTCGCCAGGTTCTTCTCGATGAAGTTCAGGATCTCGGCGTGAGGGACCGGGCTGGCGGCGACGACGAGCGGGCCGCTGTAGTCGGAGGACGAGGAGGAGTCCTTGTCCGAACCGCAGGCGGAGAGACCCAGGGTGAGGGCTCCGGCGGCGAGGACGGCGGTGGTGATCTTGGCAGTGTTACGCACGAAAAGTGCCTTTCCTGAGGGGTGGAGCGACCCCGTCATGGGGTGGACGGGGAAATCTGTGAGGGGGTCGGGGCCTCGCGGGTCCACGGCCGGGCCGGGGAGCACGCGGGGTCCGCGGGTCGTTCAGGCGGCCTCGCCGACGTCCGCGGCGGCGGGCCGGCGGGACTTCAGCAGGCGCAGCCTCGGGGCCGGGCCCGAGTGGCCGCCGCGGCGGTCCAGGGTGCGGGCCGCGTGGTCACCGGCGAACTGGATGGCCGAGATGACCACGGCGAGGATGGCGACGATGATCCACATCAGCTCGGTCTCGAAGCGCTGGTAGCCGTAGCGGATGGCGAGGTCGCCCAGCCCGCCGGCGCCGACGGTGCCGGCCATCGCGGAGTAGCCGATGAGGGCCACGACCGTGGTGGTCGCCGAGGAGATCAGCGACGGCAGCGCCTCGGGGACGAGGACCTTGCGGACGACGGTCCAGGTGTTGCCGCCCATCGCCTGCACGGCCTCGACGAGCCCGCCGTCCACTTCACGGACGGCCGTCTCGACCAGACGCGCGAAGAACGGGATCGCGCCGATGGCGAGCGGCACGATGGCGGCCTCGCGGCCGATGGTCGTGCCGGTGACCCAGCGGGTGAAGGTCATCAGGGCGACCATCAGGATGATGAACGGCATCGAGCGGGCGATGTTCACGACCTGCCCGACGACCTTGTTGGCGACGACGTTCTGCAGCAGGCCGCCGCGGTCCGTCAGCACCAGCAGGAGACCGAGCGGCAGACCGCCGACGATCGCTATGAGGGTGGACCAGCCGACCATGTAGAGCGTGTTCCAACACTCCTCGGACAGCAGCGGCTGCATCTCGTTCCAGCTCACTTGGCGGCACCTTCCTTGACCAGCTCGGGCTGCTGCCCCTGGATGTCGATCTGCAGGCCCTGCTCGCGCAGGAATCCGATCGGCACGACGTTCTCCTCGTAGCGGCCGGGCAGTTCGATGCGCATCCGACCGACCTGCCTGCCGGCGACGGTGTCCATCGCGGCGCCGAGGATCGAGATGTCGATGTTGTAGGTGCGCGAGAGCTGCGAGATGACCGGCTGGGTGGCCGACTCCCCGTGGAAGGTGACGTCGATGACCGTGCGGTCGTCGCCGGAGGCGGTGCCGCTGACCGGGAAGAGGGCGGAGGCCAGCTCGGAGCCGGGCGTCGCGAGCAGTTCGCTGACGGTGCCGGACTCGACGATGCGGCCCTTGTCCATCAGCGCGGCCGAGTCGCAGACCGTCTTGACGACGTCCATCTCGTGGGTGATGAGCAGGACGGTGAGGCCCAGCTGGCGGTTCAGGTCGCGCAGGAGCTGGAGGATGGAGCGGGTGGTCTCCGGGTCGAGGGCGCTGGTCGCCTCGTCGGAGAGCAGCACCTTCGGGTCGCCGGCCAGCGCGCGGGCGATGCCGACGCGCTGCTTCTGGCCGCCGGAGAGCTGGGCCGGGTAGGCCCCCGCCTTGTCGGACAGACCGACCAGGTCGAGGAGCTGGAGGGCCTTGTGGCCGCGCTCCCTCCTGGTGAGCCCGAGGATGTCGAGCGGCAGCTCGACGTTCTCCTGGACGGTCCGCGAGGACAGCAGGTTGAAGTGCTGGAAGACCATGCCGATCCGGGTGCGCGCCCGGCGGAGTTCCCGGCCGGCGCGCGGACCGCGCCCGACGAGGGCGGTGAGGTCCTGCCCGGCGACGGTGACCGTGCCGGAGGTGGGACGCTCCAGGAGGTTGACGCAGCGGATGAGCGAGGACTTGCCGGCGCCGGACTGGCCGATGACGCCGTACACCTCGCCTTCGCGGACGTGCAGATCGACGCCGTCGAGGGCGGTCACTTCACGGCCGCGCGAGCGGTAGACCTTGGTGAGGCCCGTTGTCGTGATCACTGGGGTTTCCGTCACTGTCGAGTGCGGGGCGTGGGTGTGCGCCGGGCACGGGTGCATTCGGTCGGAACGCGGCACGGTTCTCGCGATGGCGATGGAACCGGAAGGAGAACGTGTGCGCGGGGCAGCCCGGTCACGTACGCGGTACGGACACAGGGCGCGGCGGTCCCGCTTCGGGGCGCGGGATCAGGCGGTGGTGCGGGGGCCCTCTAACAGGCACACATTCGACACATACAACGAGCACCGGGCGCCATGGTCGCCTCGGTCGCAAGGATGCGGTTGCTCGTCGTGGTCATGAGAGGAAGTAAAGCAGACCGGAGGCCGGGGGCCGCCACCGCTGTCCGAATAGCGGACAGCAGTGGACGGTCACCGGCTGCCGCGGAGGTCTTCCGGCCACGGACGGAGATCCCCGTCCTCTCGTCCGTCACCAGTACGGACAAGGCGGAGAGGTCCTCGACGACGAGGTCCGCGTCGAGTTCACCGGCCTGGCGCGTTGTGGCCGACGCCACGGCGATCACGCCCGCGGCACGGCCCGCCCGGAGCCCGGCGGGGGCGAGGGCATCAGGTCTTTTGGCCCGTAATAGGGTCACGGCATGTTCGATGCCCTGACGGTCGCGACGGCCGTCGCCGCGCTCGCGCTCGCCGCCTGGTGCGGCTGGGCCGCCCACCGCGATCAGCCCACCAAGGACTGGCACTTCATCGGCATGGCCGTGGTGAGCGCGCTCGCCCTGCTCCAGCTGGTGATCGGCGTCGTCCAGCTGGCACGCGGCGAGAAGCCGGAACAGGGCACGACGATCTTCGTCGCGTACCTGATCGGCGCCTTCGCCTGCATTCCCGCCGCGGGATTCATGTCGCTGGCGGAGCGCACCCGCTGGGGTTCGGTCACGGTGGCGGCCGGCGGCGTCGTCCTGGCCGTGCTCGAGGTCCGGCTCTACGACATCTGGGGAGGCTGAGATGACGGCCGCGGAGGAGAACACGACCGTGAAGCGGGACACGCGGGACGAACAGGACGGGACCCCGGCGGAGCCGGCCGCCGGCACGGGGCGCGCGCGGCTCATCGGCGGCCCGGGCATCCTGCTGGTGTGGCTGTACGGGGTGATGGTCGTCGGCGCCGTCTCGCGGTCGGCCGTGCAGATCTCCACGCAGTTCGACAAGGCGCCGCTCGCCTACTCGCTGTCCGCGGTCGCCGGTCTCGTCTACGGGTTCATCACGTACTCGCTCGTGCGCGGCGGCGAGACGGCGCGCAGGGCGGCGCTGGTGTGCTGCGCCGCCGAGCTCGCGGGCGTACTGGTCGTCGGGACCTGGACGCTGGCCGAGCCGTCCGCCTTCCCCGACGCCACGGTGTGGTCGGACTACGGCATGGGCTATCTCTTCATCCCGGTCCTGCTGCCGCTGTCGGCGATGTACTGGCTGCGCAAGGCGCGCACGACCGCCGGCTGACGGCCCGGCGGAAGCCGGCCGCGGTCAGGCGCTGGTGGCGTACGCGCCGGCGTCGGCGCCCTTGGCCAGGGTCACCAGCGTCAGCCGCTCGCCCACCCGCTCCTGCGCGACGGGGGCGTAGCCGTGCTTGCGGTACAGGCGCAGGTTGCGCTCGCTGCGGTGGCCGGTGAACAGCTGGAAGGACTTGGCCGCTCCCTCGGCGCCGAGGCGGGCCTCGATCGCGTCGAGCAGACGTCCGCCCAGGCCGTGCCGCTGCATGCGCGGGTGCACGATGAGCTTGTTGATGCGGGCCGTGCCGTCGGCGTCGACGGTGCCGCGCACGGAGGCCACCACCTCGTCGCCGAGCCGGGCCACCAGTACGGTGCCGCCCGCCAGTTCCGCCCTGAGCGAGTCGAGCGGCTGCGTGAGCGGTTCGATGCCGTAGTCGCCGTACAGCTCGGCCTCGCTCTGATAGCAGAGGTACTGCAGCTTCAGGATCGGTTCCGCATCCTGCTCGGTCGCCGCCGAGATGGTCACGCTCATGCCCATGTGTGCATGCCTCCCGCTCACCTGTTCCGGTCGTCCCCCACTCCTATCCCCGTCGTCAGCGGGCCGCAACCTCCGCGGTCAGCAATCGCCGGAGACATCCGAGACATCTGGAGCGTTCCGGACCGAGACTGCCCTGTGAGATACCCAACTCGCCCGCGATCTCCCGGTAGGTGAGGTCCTCCGGGGAGAGCAGGGCGGCCATCAGGGCCGGACAGCGGCCGGGCAGCCGGCGCACCGCCTCGTGCAGCTCCCGGCGGCGGGCGGCGGTCATCGCCCGCTGCTCCGGGCCGGGGCCGCCGTCGTCCGCGGGCTCGGTGGCGTAGGGCCGCTCGGCGCGGGCCCTGCGGCGGCTGCGGCGGGCCTCCGAGCGCACGGCCCGGCGCACCCAGCGCCGCGGGTCGGCGGGCGGTCCCGTCGTGTCCAGGCGTTCCAGCAGCCGCAGCCAGACGGCCTGTTCCAGGTCGCCGGACTCCTCGCCGCAGGCGTGGGCCTCCGCCGACGCCTCGGCGGCGAGCAGCGGCCCGAGGGCGGTCACCATCTCGTGGGTCATGCGGGGAACGACACGGCCGCCCCGGCGAGAGGTTGCCGGGGCGGCCGTTTCTCACCCCATCCGGGGCGAGCGGGCGATTTGTTGACGTCTGCGGGCGTCCGCCCCGTTCTCGTCGCCCCGGTCCGCCGGGGCGACGGGCTCACCGTCCCAGGAAGTCCGCGCGGGCCAGCACCGCGGTGTCCGCGTTGTCGGAGAAGACGCCGTCGATGCCCGTCTCGAAGTAGGTCCTGAAGGCGCCGAAGGGGTCCCCGTAGGCGTCCACGGCGGTGCCCTTGCGGAAGTTCGCGGGCAGGAAGGGGTTCTCGTTGCGCATGGTGTACGGGTGCAGGATCAGGCCCGCCCGGTGCGCGTCGGCGACGAGCGTGGTCGGGGTGGTGAGGTTGCCGGCCGCGTCCTTGGGGATGACGAGGTCGAGGGTGGGGCCGATGCCCTGCGCGTACGAGGCGATCCACTCCAGGCCGGCGGGTGTGACGAGGTCGGCGACCGTGCGGGGGTCGCCCGCCGCGACGAAGTCCCAGGGGCGGGTGCCCGCGGCCGACAGCAGGACGACGAGCGGATTGCCGACGAGCTTGTCCAGCCGCTGGATGCTGCTCGGCTCGAAGGACTGGAGGATGACCGGCGAGTCCTTCCTGTCCTTGCCGTACTTGCGCAGCAGTTTCGCGACCCGCTCCTCCAGGCCGAGGCCGAGCGCCCGGAAGTAGGTGGGGTGCTTGGTCTCGGGGTAGATCCAGACCTGCTTGCCGCGCCTGCGGGTCTGCTCGTCCTGCCAGCGGAGCACCTCTTCGAAGGTGGGGATCTCCCAGCGGCCGTCGTAGAGGGTGTTGTGCGGACGGTTGGCGGGGACGCGCTCCACGGCGCGCAGGGTCTTCAGCTCGGCGAGCGTGAAGTCCTCGGTGAACCAGCCGGTGGTGGGGACCCCGTCGAGCGTCTTGGTGGTGCGGCGGCCGGCGAACTCGGGGTGCGCCGCGACGTCCGTGGTCCCGCCGATCTCCGGTTCGTGCCGGCACACGAGGTGACCGTCCTTGGTGGGCACCAGGTCGCCCGCCTCGACGACGTCGGCGCCCAGGTCGAGGGCGAGCTGGTACGAGCCGAAGGTGTGCTCCGGCCGGTAGCCGCTGGCCCCGCGGTGACCGATGACGGTCGGTCTGGGCAGGCTCCGGTAGCCACCGCCCCCGTGGCGTTCGTCCGCGCTCGCGGTGCCGGGCAGGCCGAGGGCCGCTCCGCCCGCCCCGAGCACCGCGGCCGAGAGCAGCGCCCGCCGTGCCGTGCCCCGGTCCTGACCGTTCGACTCCTGCGCCCCCATGAGCGCTCCTCCCGCCGTAGGTGCCCTGCCTGACGAAGCGGGACGATCGTAGGTGCCCCCGTGTGACGGGAGGGAGGCCCGCGGCGGAACAGTGGGTGACCTCGGACGGCCTTCCGGGAAGCGGAACATGACGGTCCGTCGGCATCGGCCGGGCGGCCCCGGGTAGGCGTGCACCGAGGCGGGCGGGCGGCCCCGCACCGGGCGCTCACCCGTTCGCCGGTACCCTCGCGCGATGTCCGTCACACCGGTCCGCCCCGCTCCGCACCGCTCACGGGCACGCAACCGCAGGTAAACGTAGGTCAACAGTGCGTATCCGGTCGATGAAGTCGATGTGCAAGAGACCGGGAACCGCGAGTATCGTCCTCACCTGCACAGATTCCATACCGATCCCTTGAAACCGGAGGGCCCGTTGTCCCGCTTCGCGCTCATCAAGGCAGTGTTCGGAACGATCATGCGCCCGATGTTCCGCCTACGGGTGGAAGGCGTGGAGAACATCCCCGGCGACGGCCCGGTGATCCTCGCCGGCAACCACCTGACGTTCATCGACTCGATGATCCTCCCGCTGGTCTGCGACCGGCAGGTGTTCTTCATCGGCAAGGACGAGTACGTCACGGGCAAGGGCCTCAAGGGCCGGCTCATGGCGTGGTTCTTCACCGGCGTCGGCATGATCCCGGTGGACCGGGACGGCGCCAACGGCGGCGTGGCCGCCCTCATGACCGGCCGCCGGGTCCTGGAGGAGGGCAAGATCTTCGGGATCTACCCCGAGGGCACCCGCTCCCCCGACGGCCGCCTGTACCGCGGCCGCACCGGCATCGCCCGGCTGACCCTGATGACCGGCGCCCCGGTCGTCCCGTTCGCGATGATCGGCACGGACAAGCTCCAGCCGGGCGGCGCGGGCATGCCGCGGCCGGGCAAGGTCACGGTCCGCTTCGGACCGGCCATGGAGTTCTCGCGCTACGAGGGCATGGACCGCGACCGGTACGTGCTGCGCGCCGTCACCGACTCCGTGATGACCGAGGTCATGCGGCTCTCCGGCCAGGAGTACGTCGACATGTACGCCACCAAGGCGAAGGCCGCCTAGCGGCGCGGCACACCAGGGCAAAAGGGTGGGCTCCGACCGGAGATCTCCGGTCGGAGCCCACCCTTTTGCGGCCACGTCTCCCGCCGGGTCCCCGTTCCCGCGCGGTTACGCTTCCAGCTTCTGGTCGCGGAGCAGGAACCAGGCCGCCGCCGCGGTGGCGAGCAGGACCGCCGCGCCGGCGCCGGAGGCGAGGGCCAGACCGTCCACGAAGGACTCCCTGGCCGCCGTCAGCAGCGCCTCGGCGGTGTGTCCGGGCAGGTGTCCGGCGGCCTCCACCGCTCCGCCCAGCGAGTCGTGCGCCGCGGCCGGCGTGCCCGCGGGGCCGGTGAAGCCGGAGTAGACGCCGGTCACGACGGAGCCGAGCAGGGCGATGCCCAGAGCCGCTCCGAGTTCGTACGCCGTCTCGGAGACCGCGGACGCGGCGCCCGCCTGCTCCTTGGGCACGGCGGAGAGGATGACGTCGGCGGTGACGGTGAACGAGAAGCCCGCGCCGACACCGACGACCAGCAGGGCCGCACCGAGCAGCGGATAGCCGGTGGAGCGGTCCAGCACCGTGAGCACACCGAGCGCGAGGCCCACCGCGGCGAGTCCGCCGGACACGACGGTCCGCACGGAGAAGCGCCGCGCGAACCGTCCGGCGACCAGACCCGCCGCCACCGCGCCCACGGCGGCGGGGACTTCGGCGAGCCCCGCCTCCAACGGACCGCGGCCCTGCACGAGTTGCAGGTACTGGGACAGGAAGAACACGAGACCGGACATGCCGAGCACGGTGAACAGGTCGGCGAGGACCGCACCGGAGAACCCCCGGTTGCGGAACAGACGGACGTCCAACAGCGGTTTGCTGAGATTCAGTTGGCGGCGCACGAAGCAGAAGAGGGCGAGCGCGCCCAGCAGGCCCGCGGCGAGTGCCGTGCCGCCCGGTCCGTGTGCGGCGAACTCCTTCACCGCGTACACCGCACCGATGAGCCCGACGAGCGAGAGCGCCACGCCGATCAGGTCCCAGGGGCCGGGGTCCGGGCTCTTCGACTCGGGGAGCAGCCTGCGCCCGACCAGGACGAGGACCACCATCACCGGCAGGTTGATGAGGAAGACCGAGCCCCACCAGAAGTGTTCGAGCAGGAAGCCGCCGACGACGGGACCCACCGCCGTGCCCGCGGAGGCCGTCGCGCCCCAGATGCCGATGGCGAGGCTGCGCTCGCGCGGGTCGTGGAAGATGTTGCGGATCAGGGCGAGGGTGGCGGGCATCAGGGTCGCGCCCGCGACACCGAGCAGCGCCCGCGCCAGGATCATCGACCCGGGTGTCGTGGCATAGGCGTTGAGCACGGATATCAGGCCGAACGCCGTGGCGCCGGTCAGCAGCAGCCGCTTGCGGCCGATGCGGTCACCGAGACTGCCCATGGAGACGAGGAGCCCGGCGATGACGAAGGAGTAGACGTCACCGATCCACAGGAGCTGGGTTCCCGAGGGTTCGAGGTCCTCACTGATGTACGGGGTCGCGATGCCGAGGACGGTCGCGTCGACGGCCACCAGCAGCACGGCGAGGACGAGGACGCAGAGCGCGAGCCAGCGGCCCGGGCGCTTCCGTGTCTCCGTCGCGACCGCCGGCCGCAGGGTGCTGGTCATGGTTCCTCTCTCCTGAGCGCGCCGCCGAGCAACAGCCCGACGATCATGTGGTGGAAGTCCTTGGCGGCGACCCGGCCCTCGGTCACGGCCCAGGACGCCGAGGCCATCAGCCCGTAGAGCGCCTCGGTGAGCCAGGCCGGGGTGAGATCGATGCGGAACTCGCCGCTCTCCTGGCCGCGCCGGAACAGCGCGGCCACCCGGACGTCGATCCGGGCCCAGCCCTCGTGCTGCCCGTCGCCCTCGAACAGCTGGTTCTCCGTGTAGAGGAAGGCGAGCAGTCCGGCCGACCGCTCCAGCTCGCTCACCAGGCGGCGCACGGCCTCCTGGGCGGTGCCGTCGCCGAGACGGGCCGCGTCCAGCGCGGCCTCGCACTCCTCGATGCAGAGCGCTTCCAGCGCGCGCACGAGCGCGTCCCGCCCGGCGAACTGGCGGTGCAGCGTGGCCCGGCTGATCCCGGCGGCCTTGGCCACCTCGTCCATCGTCGCGGTGGATTTGCGGGTGAGCAGGGCGGCTGCGCTGCGCAGCACGTGTTCACGGTCGACAGCCATGAGACAACAGTACCGCAAGTGAGACATGAATGTCTCACAAGATGCATGCACGTCTCACACCCATCCGATCCGGAGTGCTCGGAACACTTCCGACGGGACTCCTGGCGCCCCGGCCCGCCGGCGCTCAGTGCCAGGGCAGCTGCCCGCGCCGCTCCCAGTACGCCCGCGGCTCCTCCACCAGGACGGCGAGCCGGGACAGCTGGTCGTCGTCGAGGTCGACGACCGCCGCGTGCAGGTTCGAGGCGAGCTGGTTGACGGTGGCGGCCCCCGACAGCACGACACCGGCCCAGGGCTGCCGCAGGATCAGCGCGAGGGCGACCGCGTCGCAGCCCAGGGAGGTCTCCTGGGCGACGGCGCGCAGCGCCCCGGGCGCCTGCGGCCCGGCGAGCCGGCCGTTGGCCACGCCCTCCTTGACGATCACCGTGAGCCCGGCGTCGTGGGCCTCGGCGAGCGCCGGGGCGGCGGAGGTCTCCAGGACGTTGTACGTGGACTGGACGGTACGGAAGAGCGGCTCGCCGTCGACCGTGACGGCCAGCGCCGCCCGGATCGCCTCCGCCTGGGCGGGCCCGCTGGTGGAGAACCCGATCGACAGGCCGCCGGCGGCCGCCTCGGCGAGGGCCGCGTGCAGTTCCTTGTCGGTGAGGGCCGGACTGTCCGGGGTCACCGAGTGGATCTGGTAGAGGTCGAGCCGGTCGCCGAGCAGTTCCGCGGTCTCGGCGCGCTGCCGCTCGTACATGGCGAGGCCGTGGTCCTTGACCTCGTGCGCCTCGGCGTCGGTGCGCCAGTCGGCCGTGTACCTGTAGCCCCACTTGCTGCCGACGACGACGTCGTCGACGTCCGGGCGGCCGTTCAGCCAGTCGGCGAGGAACTCCTCGGAGCGGCCGTAGGAACGGGCCACGTCGAAGTAGCGCACGCCCTGGGCGTAGGCGGCCTCGAGGAGTTCATGGGTGCGCTCGCGCAGGGCGTCGACGCTGCGGTCGGCCGGGAGGTCCTCCTCGCGGCCGAGGTTGATGTAGCCGGGGCGCCCCACCGCGGCGAGCCCCAGGCCGAGGTGGGCGGTGGGAGTCGTGGCTGAGGCGAGACGTGCGAAGGGCATCGCGGCTCCGTTCGGTCGGCTCCTTTACGGCTCCCGGCCAACGTAACCCGCGACACCCTCCGTCGTACGGCACCCGCCCCGGACCGCGGACCGTGTCCGCTCGCCGGGGCCGGGGGCCGGCTACTTCTTCCGCTTGGCCGCCGCCCACGTCTGCTGCGCGGCGACGTCCGTCTTGACCTCGGCCAGCTGGACGGCGACGGCGCTCGGGGCCGTACCGCCGCGGCCGTCGCGGGAGGCGAGGGCACCGGGGACGTTCAGGACGGACCGCACCTCGGGCGTCAGGTGCGCCGAGATCTTCGCGAACTGCTCGTCGGTCAGCTGGTCCAGTTCCTTGCCGTCCGCCTCGGCGACCTTCACGCACTCACCGGCGACCTCGTGCGCGACGCGGAACGGCACGCCCTGCTTGACCAGCCACTCGGCGATGTCGGTGGCGAGCGAGAAACCGGCGGGGGCCAGCTCCTCCATGCGCTCGCGGTGGACGGTCAGCGTCGCCATCATGCCGGTGAAGGCGGGGAGCAGGACCTCCAGCTGGTCGCAGGAGTCGAAGACCGGCTCCTTGTCCTCCTGGAGATCGCGGTTGTACGCGAGGGGCAGCGCCTTGAGCGTGGCCATCAGCCCGGTCAGGTTGCCGATCAGACGGCCCGACTTGCCGCGCGCCAGCTCGGCGATGTCCGGGTTCTTCTTCTGCGGCATGATCGACGAGCCCGTGGAGAACGCGTCGTGGAGGGTGACGAAGGAGAACTCCTTCGTGTTCCAGATGATGACCTCCTCGGCGATCCGGGAGAGGTTAACGCCGATCATCGCGGTGACGAAGGCGAACTCCGCCACGAAGTCGCGGGAGGCCGTGCCGTCGATGGAGTTGGCGGAGCTGCCGTGCTCGAACCCGAGGTCCTTCGCCACCGCCTCCGGGTCCAGACCGAGGGAGGAGCCGGCCAGCGCGCCGGAGCCGTACGGCGAGACGGCCGTCCGCTCGTCCCACTGGCGCAGCCGCTCCGCGTCCCGGGACAGGGACTGGACGTGGGCCAGGACGTGGTGCGCGAACAGCACGGGCTGGGCGTGCTGGAGGTGGGTGCGCCCCGGCATCGCCACGTCCGGGTGGGCCTCCGCCAGACCGATCAGCGCCTCCTGGAGGTCGGCGATCAGGCCGCCGATGATCCGGGCGTGGTCGCGCAGGTACATCCGGAAGAGCGTGGCCACCTGGTCGTTGCGGGAGCGGCCGGCACGGAGCTTGCCGCCGAGGTCGGGCCCGAGGCGCTCCAGGAGGCCGCGTTCGAGAGCCGTGTGCACGTCCTCGTCGGCGATCGTGCCCGTGAAGGAGCCGTCGGCGACGTCCGCCTCCAGCCGGTCCAGGCCCTCGATCATGCGCGTGAGTTCGTCCTCGGTGAGCAGGCCCGCACCGTGCAGCACGCGCGCGTGGGCACGCGAGCCGGCGATGTCGTACGGCGCGAGGCGCCAGTCGAAGTGGACCGACGCGGACAGCTTGGCCAGGGCCTCGGCGGGACCGTCGGCGAACCGTCCGCCCCAGAGCCGGACGTCACCGCTGTTGCTGCTCACTTGCGTTACTCCTCGAAAGGTGTGGATGTGCCACCGCCTCCCCACGCGCGCGTGAGGAGGCGGCTGCCAGGCTAGTGCTCGGGAGGCTTCGAGGCGGGGGACACGACACGGCCCGCGCCAAGCCCCTTGCTGATTACGCCAGGTCCCGCTTGGCGGCGATCTTCGACGACAGGCTGTAGATGTCGATGAAGCCCTTGGCCGCGGCCTGGTCGAAGGTGTCGCCGGTGTCGTACGTGGCGAGGTCGAAGTCGTAGAGCGAGGTGTCGGAGCGCCGGCCCGTGACGACCGCGCGGCCGCCGTGCAGGGTCATCCGGATGTCGCCGTTGACGTGCTGGTTGGCCTCGTCGATGAAGCCGTCCAGGGCGCGCTTGAGCGGGGAGAACCACTGGCCGTCGTAGACCAGTTCGCCCCAGCGCTGCTCGACCTGCCGCTTGTAGCGGGCGAGTTCACGCTCGACGGTGACGTTCTCCAGCTCCTGGTGCGCGGTGATCAGCGCGATCGCGCCCGGGGCCTCGTACACCTCACGGGACTTGATGCCCACGAGCCGGTCCTCGACCATGTCGATCCGGCCGATGCCCTGGGCGCCGGCGCGCTCGTTGAGCTGCTGGACGGCCTGCAGGACGCTGACGGGCCTGCCGTCGATGGCGACCGGGACGCCCTGCTTGAAGGTGATGATCATCTCGTCGGCCTCGCGGTGCTCGGCCGGGTTCGAGGTGTACTCGTAGATGTCCTCGATCGGGGCGTTCCAGATGTCCTCCAGGAAGCCCGTCTCGACCGCGCGCCCGAAGACGTTCTGGTCGATGGAGTACGGGGACTTCTTGGTGGTGGCGATCGGGAGCTGCTTCTCCTCGCAGAAGGCGATCGCCTTGTCCCGGGTCATCGCGTAGTCGCGGACCGGGGCGATGCACTTGAGGTCGGGGGCGAGGGCGACGATGCCGGCCTCGAACCGCACCTGGTCGTTGCCCTTGCCGGTGCAGCCGTGGGCGACCGTGGTGGCGCCGTGCTTCTTCGCGGCGGCGACGAGGTGCTTGACGATCGTCGGCCGGGAGAGGGCGGAGACCAGCGGGTAGCGGTCCATGTAGAGGGCGTTGGCCTTGATCGCCGGGAGGCAGTACTCGTCGGCGAACTCGTCCTTGGCGTCGGCGACCTCGGCCTCGACGGCACCGCAGGCGATGGCCCGCTTGCGGATGACGTCCAGGTCCTCGCCTCCCTGGCCGACGTCGACCGCCACGGCGATGACCTCGGCGCCCGTCTCCTCGGCGATCCAGCCGATGGCGACGGAGGTGTCCAGACCGCCCGAGTAGGCGAGTACGACGCGCTCGGTCACGGGGTTCTCCTCACAGTGCATTCGCTGACATGCATGAGTATGCAGCACTCTGCATGATTCGTCAATCGCGGCCCGCCCCGCACGCCCGGCGAAGGAATCTTCACGGAGGGTTGAACACCCGAAACCGCTTTCGCGTATCTCCCGCTGAACGCAGGCGCCGCGTTCACGCACGGCAGGAACACGAACGATGGCCGACCAGCCGAACACCGGACGGCCGTCCGCCCCCGACCCGAGTGAGGATTCCGCATGTCCAGGGCTCTTCCGAAGTACAACAAGCGGCGCGTCGTGATGATCGGCGGAGCCTCCGCCGTGGTGCTGTCCGCGGCCGTGATCGCCGGCAGCGCCCTGGCGGGCGAGACGCACAACAACGCCCAGAACGCCACGACGAAGGCCGCCGCGAACACCATCACCTGCCCGGACGTCGCCTCGAAGCTGCCCGCGGTCCCCGCCTCCGCGAAGGCCGAGGTCGACCGCAACCTCGCCCTGCTCAACACCCAGATCGCCGAAGCCAACAAGCGACTGGCCGACACCGTCGGACAGGGCGGCCCCAACTTCGTCCAGAACGCGATCCTCGGCCCCCTCAAGGACAAGCGCGTCTCCACCATCGACCGCATCGCGATCTCCATCGGCCGCACCGCCGCCAAGCCGCAGGGACTGGACGCGCTCGCGCCCTGCGCCCTCGGCACGGGAGGCGCGGCCGCCGGCGGTGCGGGCGCCGCCACCACCGCGCCGAGCGCGCCGGCCGCCGCGCAGACGGGCGGGGCCGCCACCGCGGCGGGCACCATCACCTGCCCGGACGTCGCCTCGAAGCTGCCCGCGGTCCCCGCCTCCGCGAAGGCCGAGGTCGACCGCAACCTCGCCCTGCTCAACACCCAGATCGCCGAAGCCAACAAGCGGCTCGCCGACACCGTCGGACAGGGCGGCCCCAACTTCGTCCAGAACGCGATCCTCGGCCCCCTCAAGGACAAGCGCGTCTCCACCATCGACCGCATCGCGATCTCCATCGGCCGCACCGCCGCCAAGCCCACCGGACTGAACGCGCTCGCGGCCTGCACGCTCAACAAGTGACCTGACCGGTGATACGACCGCCCCGTCGACGCCGGCCGGGGCGGCCCACGGGTTCCGGCGGTGCCCCTGAACGACGCCGCCGGAACCCTTAACCCTTAGACAGGCGAAAGGTTTTCCCCGATAATCGTTAGACATGGGAAAGACCTATGAGCGCATCGACGGCCGCCTCCGCGCCTTCATCGAGGCACAGCCCCTCTTCTTCACCGCGACCGCGCCCCTGTCCGGGGACGGCACGGTCAACCTCTCCCCCAAAGGACTCACCGGTTCGTTCGCCGTCATCGACGAACTGACCGTGGCGTACCTGGACTTCGCCGGGAGCACCGCGGAGACGATCGCGCACCTGCGCGAGAACGGCCGGATCACCCTGATGTGGTGCGCCTTCCAGGGCCCGCCCAACATCGTCCGGGTGCACGGCCGCGGCGAGCCCGTCTTCCGCGACGACCCGCGTTTCAAGGAACTCCTCGCCCGTTTCCACGGCATCGACCCGACCGCCCACGGACTGCGCGCGATCATCGTCGTGACCGCCGAGCTCGTCCGCGACTCCTGCGGCTACGCGGTGCCCTTCATGACCTACGACGAGGACCGCGACCTGCACGGCAAGCGCTTCGCGCGCGAGGACGACGTCTCGCTGAGCGAGTACTTCACCAAGAAGGAGCACATCGCGACGAGCCTGGACGGACTTCCCGGACTGCCACTGCCGTTGCCCCCCAGTACGGTCTGAGCCAGGCCCCGCGAGACCACCGGCCACCACGACGCACCCGCGGCCGGGATCCGGCGGGAGGGGCCGTGCCGGTACATCGAATGCCCGCAGGCCGGACGGATCAGAACCCCCCTGCGCTTCACAGCGCCGCTGGGATCCGTCCGGATGCGGGCGGATGTACCGGCACGGCCCCGCCCCACCCACCGGAGCCGGGCCGGCGCTCAGGCCACTCTCAGGCCAGCGGAAGCGTGACCGTGAACGTGGTGGCTCCCGGACCGCTCTCCAGGGCGACCGTGCCGTCGTGCGCCTCGACCACGGCCGCCACGATCGACAGACCGAGCCCCGCCCCGCTGCCGGAGGCGTCGGCACGGCGCCGGTCCGCCCGGGTGAAGCGCTCGAAGACCCCCGGCCGGACGTCCTCGGGAACCCCGGGGCCGTCGTCGTGGACCCTCAGCACGGCGTCCTTCCCGTCGCGCTCCAGGGACACCGTCACCCGGGTCCCCGGGGGCGTGTGGACGCGGGCGTTGGCCAGCAGGTTGGCCGACACCTGCTGGAGCCGGTGGGCGTCGCCCGTCACCGTCACCGGCTCCTCCGCCAGCTCCAGCACCCAGCGATGACCGGGACCCGCCGCGCGGGCGTCGGTCACCGCGTCGAGGACGAGCCGGGTCAGGTCGACGGGCAGGCGTTCCAGGGGACGCCCCGCGTCCAGACGGGCCAGCAACAGCAGGTCGTCGACCATCTCGCCCATGCGCGCCGACTCGGCGGCGATCCGTTCGAGGGCCCGCGTCACCTTCGGCGGCACCGGGCCGGGGTGCAGCAGCGCGAGCTCGGCGTGGCCGCGGACCGAGGCGACCGGGGTGCGCAGCTCGTGGCTGGCGTCGGCGGCGAAGGTGCGCAGCCGTTCCTCGCTCGCGTGCCGCTTGGTGAGCGCGTCCTCGACATGGCCGAGCATGCGGTTGAAGGCACCGGCGACACGGCCCACCTCGCTGCGCGGGTCCGACGCGGGCGCCCGTGGGGGCAGTGCCACCTCACCGCTGGCGAGCGGGAGCTCGCTGACCCGGGTGGCGGTCGCGGCGACCCGGTTCAGCGGCCGCAGCGAGAAGCGCACCCACAGGGCCCCGGCGACCCCGGCGACCACGAGTGCCACGCCGAAGACCAGGGAGGCGACGAGTTCCAGGCGGTGGACGGCCGCCTCGACCGGCTCCGTGGGCAGCCCGGTGACCAGGACGTCACCGTCCTCGCCGGGCGTCGCCAGGACGCGGTAGTCGCCGAGACCCGAGAGGCACACGGTGTGGGCCCGGCCGTCCACCGGGACCGCGGCCAGGGCCGCCTCGTCGTGGGCGGTCGGATCCACGTTCCGGACGGCCGTGCCGGGGCCCGGCGGCACGACGGCGGCGTTGGTGACGTCCCCGCCGACCAGGCGCGCCCCGAACGTGCCGGTGCTCTGGCGCCGGATGTCGCCGTGTTCGTCGCCGTCGTGGTCGGACGGCTTGCCGGGCCGCGTCGTCGAACCGTGCTCCAGGCTCGCCGGGAACCGTGCCCCGGCTTCCTGGAGCTGCTGGTCGAGGCGGCCGGTCAGGAAGCCGTCCAGTTCGTAGACCGCGGCCAGGCCGACGGCCGCGCAGCTGACGGCCAGGAGCACCACGAGTCCGGCGGTGAGGCGGGCGCGCATCGTGCGGGGCCGTGGCAGCGCGCGCACTGCCGAGGCGACCCGGGCCCGCCGGCGCCCGGGTCCCTTCCCGTTCCCGTTCCGCGTGTCCGGCTTCACCGGCCCGCCGCGGGCTTGATGACGTACCCGGCGCCCCGGACCGTGTGGATCATCGGCTCCCGGCCCGCGTCGACCTTCTTGCGCAGGTAGGAGATGTAGAGCTCGACGACATGGGCCTGGCCCCCGAAGTCGTAGGACCAGACGCGGTCGAGGATCTGTGCCTTGCTGAGCACCCGGCGCGGGTTGCGCATGAGGAAGCGCAGCAGCTCGAACTCGGTCGGCGACAGCTCGACCAGGTCGCCGCCCCGGGTCACCTCCCGGGCCTCCTCGTCCATCGCCAGGTCCCCGACGACGAGCCGCGGGCCCTCGTCGATCCGGCGGGCCATACCGGCGCGGCGGAGCAGTCCGCGCAGCCGGGCGACGACCTCCTCCAGGCTGAAGGGCTTGGTGACGTAGTCGTCGCCGCCCGCCGTGATGCCGGCGATGCGGTCCTCCACCGCGTCCCGGGCGGTGAGGAAAAGGACGCAGACACCCGGCAGCACGGTGTGCAGATCGCGCAGCACGGCGAAGCCGTCGGTGTCCGGGAGCATCACGTCGAGGACGACGGCGTCGGGCAGCAGCTCGCGCGCCTCGGCCGCGGCCGCGGCGCCGTCGTGCGCGGTACGGACCTCCCAGCCCTCGTAGCGCAGCACGCCGGAGAGGACCTCGGCCAGGTCCGGGTCGTCGTCGACGACGAGGACGCGCACGGGGGTGCCGTCGGGCCGGGTGAGCGCGGGCGGCCGTCCGGCCCCACGGGACCGGCCGGCACCGGCACCCGCAGGCAGGGAAGCGCCGGGCTCCATGACTCGGGAAGCACCGGCACCCGTGGGCAGGGAAGCGCCCGGGTCCGCGGCTCGGGGAGTGCCTGGGGCTGGGGAGGGAGTGTTCATGTCGCCTTCCAGCATCACCCCTCCCGGCGGTCCCTCCCCTCCGCGCGGCCTCTGAGTTTCCTCTGAGTCGCCTCTGCGCGAGAACCCGCCGAGCAGCCCCCGTGCGAGACCCCGCTCTCAGTTTGCTGTGAGTCCGCCCGGAACGGGCTCGTTCAGAGCCGCCTCAGAGGTTCACGACGCACAGTTTGCTCCCGGACCGCAGGAAAGAAGGACGGACGGATGACCACGGTGTACGAGCGGGCGGACCCGCGCACGACACGAGGACGCGGGCGGCCCCGGCCCTCGCCCGCCGGACCGCTGCTCGCCCTGCTGTGGGCGGGAGCGGCCGGGGTCCTCGCCCTCTGGTGGGCCGACACCCGGTCGGTGGTGGGCCTGGCCGGCTGGCTGACGGACGCCGGGCGGATCGCCGGACTGCTGTGCGGCTACAGCTGCGCCGTCCTGGTGGCCCTGATGGCCCGGGTCCCGCTCCTGGAGCGGCGCGTCGGCTCCGACCGGGTGGCCCGCTGGCACGCGATGGCCGGCCGCTACACGGTCTGCCTGCTGGTCGCGCACGTCGCACTGATCCTGTTCGGCTACGCCGCGCAGGACGGGACGGGCGTCGTCCACGAGACGCTCAGCGTGGTCCTCGACTATCCGGACATGCTCAAGGCGACGACCGGCACGGTCATCCTGTTCGCCGTCGGGATCACCTCGGCACGGGCGGCCCGCCGCCGGATCAGCCACGAGTTCTGGTACTACGTGCACCTGCTGACGTACGCGGCGGTCTTCCTGGCCTTCTTCCACCAGGTCTCGCTCGGCTCCGACCTCGTCGGCAACGCGGCGGCCCGCGCGGCCTGGTACGCCCTCTACCTCGGTACGGCCGCGCTCGTCGCGTGGTTCCGGCTGCTCGCCCCGGTGCGGCTCAACCGGCGCCACAAGCTGCGCGTCCAGTCCGTGCACCGGGAGGCCCCCGGGGTCTTCTCCGTCGTGGTCCGCGGGGAGCGCCTGGACGAACTGGACGCGCGGGCGGGCCAGTTCTTCCGCTGGCGGTTCCTCGCGGACGGGATGCGATGGACCTCGACGCCGTACTCCCTCTCCGCGCCGCCCCGGCCGGACCTGATGCGGATCACGGTGAAGGCGCTCGGCGACCACAGCGCGGCCGTCGGGACGCTGCGTCCCGGCACCCGGGTGTGGGCGGAGGGCCCCTACGGCTCGCTGACCGCAGACCGCAGCAGTACCTCGAAGGCCCTGCTCGTCGCGGGCGGCGTCGGCATCACACCGCTGCGCGCCCTGTTCGAGACCCTGCCCGGCCGGGTCACGCTCCTCTACCGGGCGCGCACGGCCGAGGACCTGGCGCTGGGCGGCGAGCTGGAGGACATCGCGCGGTGGCGCGGGGCCCGCGTCCTGTACGCGCTCAACGCCGCCGACGGCACCCGCCCGCGGTTCACCGCCGAGTCGCTGCGCGAGGCCGTGCCGGACGTCGCCGAGCACGACGTCTATCTCTGCGGTCCCCCCGCGATGGCCCGGGACCTGTACGGGGCGCTGCGCGCAGCGGGCGTCCCCGACCGCCGTATCCACCACGAGTCGTTCGAGCTGTGAGGCCGCCGTGCACGCCCTGAAGAAGAACCGTCCGCTGCGCCGGGTGACGCTGGCGGCCGCCGCCACGGTCACCGGTTTCGTCCTGCTGCTCTCGCTGAAGCCGCACACGCCGCCGACGCCCGCCGAGGCCTCCTCGTCCGTGGGCCACTCCTCCACCGCGTCCCCGGGCGACTCGTCCGGGGGCTCGAAGAGCACGGGTACCAGGACCGTCACCGGCGATTCGGTGCAGACCCGTTGGGGCCCGGTCCAGGTGCGGATCACGCTGAAGGACGGCAAGATCACCGAGTCCGCCGCGGTCGTCTATCCTTCGGACAATCCCAGGGACCAGGAGATCAACGGTTACGCGATTCCCCAGCTCAGGCGCGAGACACTGGCCGCGCAGAGTGCTCGGATCGACTCGGTGTCCGGAGCGACCTACACCAGCGACGGATACAAGCAGTCACTCCAGTCGGCACTCGACTCGGCAGGCTTCTGAACACACGGGCGTCGTGGACCGTATCTCTGGGCCAGGGGGCCACTCCCCTCACCCCGTCTCTCCAGGACGAACACGGAGGAACCGTGTCCACGATCGCCGGTGGTCGCGCCGCGCGGCGCCAGACCATGCGCCGAATCCGCCCTCGCCGCTCGCCCGCCGTCCCGCTGTTGATCGCCGTCTGGGCCGGCGCCGCCGCCGTCCTGTGGCTGTGGTGGAACAACACCCCGTCCATCGCGGACAACAACGGCAGGATCCTCAACGCCGGGCGCATCACCGGGCTGCTCGCCGGCTATCTGATGGCCCTCGTGGTGCTGCAGATGGCCCGCGTCCCCGCCCTTGAACGCCGGGTGGGATCGGACCGGGTGGCGCGCTGGCACGCGATGACCGGCCGCTACACCATCTGCATGGTCCTCGCCCACCTCTTCCTGACGATGTGGGGCTACGCCCTGCAGTCCGGCAAGGGGCTCGGCGGGATCGTGCAGCAGACCGTCGACTCGGTCAACCAGCTGCCCGACATGGGCAAAGCGGCGATCGGCACGGGTCTGCTCGTGCTGATCGGGTTCATCTCCGTCGGCTGGCTGCGCCGGCTGATCCCGTACGACACCTGGTACCACGTCCACCTGCTGACGTACGCCGCGGTGTTCCTGACGTTCTGGCACCAGCTGTCCACCGGCAACGACTTCGCGGTGGAACCCGTCGCCAAGACCGTCTGGTACGGGCTCTACGGATCGGTGACCGCGCTGGTCCTGTGGTACCGAATCCTTTCTCCGATCCGGCTGAACCTGAAGCACCGGATGCGGGTCCAGGCGGTCATCGAGGAGACGCCCGGCATCGTGTCGGTGCTGATCAGCGGACGCAAGCTGCACCGGATGGGCGCGGAGGCGGGGCAGTTCTTCCGCTGGCGCTTCCTGGCGCCCGGGATGCGCTTCAGCTCCCACCCGTACTCGCTCTCGGCGTCGCCCCGGCCCAACATGCTGCGCATCACCGTGAAGGCGATCGGCGACCACAGCGCCGCCCTGCGGGAGCTGGCGCCGGGCACCCGGGTCTGGGCCGAGGGCCCCTACGGCGCCCTGACCGCCGACAAGCGCAGCCGCGGCAAGGTGCTCCTGGTGGCGGGCGGCGTCGGCATCACCCCGATGCGGACGCTGTTCGAGACCCTTCCCGGCGCGTCGGGCGACCTCACGCTGCTCTACCGGGCCAACACCACCCAGGACCTGGCCCTGTGGGACGAACTGGCCGCCATCTCCAAGGAGCGCGGGGCGCGGCTGATGTACGCGGTGAACAGCCCCGAGGGCGAACGTCCGGACATCTCGGCGGACTCCCTGCGCCGCAAGCTGCCCGATATAGAGGACCACGACGTGTTCATGTGCGGGCCGCCCGGCTTCGCCCAGGAGGTGTACGCGGCACTGCGCGGCGCGGGCGTCCCCGCCCGCCGCATCCATCACGAGTCGTTCGAGATGTGAGCGACGGGAGTCAGGAACGATGAAGAAGAATCACCCCATCCGACGGTTCATGCTGGCGAGCGCCGCCACCGTGTCCGGAGTAGTGCTGCTGCTGGCGCTCAAGCCGGCCTCCGACCCGGCCGCCGCCTCGGCGCAGGCCGGTGCCGTGCCCCAGCAGACGGCGGCCGCCCAGGGGGCGGCTCAGGGCGGCGCCGCCGAGCAGGCGGGCGCCGGCACCGTCCTCGGTGACGTGGTGCGGACCGAGTACGGTCCGGTCCAGGTGCGGCTCACCATGAGCGGCGGCAAGATCACCAAGGCCGAGGCGGTCCAGGCGCCCGCGGGCGGGACCAGCTCGCAGAAGACCGAACTCTCGGTGCCCAAACTCAACCAGGAGGCCGTCGCGGCGGGCAGCGCCGACATCGACAGCGTCTCCGGCGCCACCTACACCAGCGAGGGCTACAAGAAGTCCCTGCAGTCCGCCCTGGACAAGGCGAAGACCGCGGGCGGCGGCGCGTCGGACTCCTCGGGCTCCCCGGGCAAGGCCTCCGCGGCACCGGCCGCGCAGGCACGCGTCGTGACCGGGGCCGTGTCCAACACCCAGTACGGCCCGGTCCAGGTCCGGCTCACGCTCGACGGCAAGAAGATCACCAAGGCCGAGGCGGTCCAGGCGCCCGCGGGCGGGACCAGCTCGCAGAAGACCGAACTCTCGGTGCCCAAACTCAACCAGGAGGCCGTCGCGGCGGGCAGCGCCGACATCGACAGCGTCTCCGGCGCCACCTACACCAGCGAGGGCTACAAGAAGTCCCTGCAGTCCGCCCTGGACAAGGCCGGTGTCTGAGCCCGCCGGGGACGCACCGCAGGAGCTGCGCCACGCCGAAGAAGTGATGGGCACGGTCTTCTCCTTCGACGTGCGCGGCGGCGAACCCGGGGCCGTGCGCACGGCGTTGGAGGAGGCGGTCGCCCGACTCCACCGCGTGGACGAGGTGTTCAGCACCTACCGCGAGGACAGCCAGATCTCGCGGCTCGTCCGCGGGGAGATCACCGTCGAGGAGTGCGACCCGGAGGTCGCCGAGGTCCTCGAACTGGGCGCCGAGGCGGAACGGGTCAGCGACGGCTGGTTCAGCACGCGCTACGAGGGGCGGCTCGACCCCACGGGGATCGTCAAGGGCTGGGCGGCGGAACGCGCGGCCCTGCATCTCGCCGCGGCCGGGGCGAGCGGGGTGAGCGTCAACGGCGGCGGTGACGTCCAGCTGCTCGGCGTCCCCGGACCGCACCGCCCCTGGCGGGTGGGCGTGTCCGACCCGCTCCGCCCGGGCACGCTCGCCGCGGTGATCTCCGCGGCCGGTGCCGACGAGCTGGCCGTCGCGACCTCGGGCACCGCCGAACGCGGCGCCCACATCGTCGACCCGCGCACCGGGAGGTCCGCGGTCACCGACCTGGTGGCCGTGACCGTGGTGGGCCCCCGGCTGACCTGGGCGGACGCCTGGGCCACCGCGGCCTTCGCGATGGGCTCGCGGGCGGGCCTGGACTGGCTGGAGTCGCTCCCGGACGTGGAGGCGCTGCTCATCACGGCGGGCAACGAGGTCAGGTGCACGGGAGGCCTCGCCCGGCGCCTGGGCTGACCCCCGGCGCCCGAACCCGTGCCGGACGACGACGGTGGAGGCGCACCCCGGAGCGGGATGCGCCTCCACCGTCGTACGTCACTCAGTGATCGTTCTGGGCCAGCCGCAGCAGATGGTCGGCCAGCGCCTGGCCGCCCGTCGCGTCGCGGCTGATCAGCATCAGGGTGTCGTCCCCCGCGATCGTGCCCAGGACATCGTGCAGCTCGGCCTGGTCGATCGCCGAGGCGAGGAACTGCGCGGCCCCGGGCGGGGTGCGCAGGACCACGAGATTGGCCGAGGCCTCCGCGGAGATCAGCAGCTCCGCGGAGAGCCTGCGCATCCGCTCCTCCTTCGCCGACTCCCCCAGCGGCGCGCGCGGGGTGCGGAACCCGCCCTCGCTCGGCACCGCGTAGATGAGGTCGCCGTCGTTGTTGCGGATCTTCACCGCGTTCAGCTCGTCGAGGTCCCGGGAGAGCGTCGCCTGGGTGACGTTCAGTCCGTCGTCGGCGAGGAGCTTCGCCAACTGGCTCTGCGAGCGCACCGGTTGCCGGTTGAGGATGTCCACGATCCGGCGGTGGCGTGCGGTACGGGTCTGCGGCACCGCGGGCCCCGCGTGCTCGTGGTCCTGCGCCTGACTCATCGTCTTCGTCCCATTTCCCGGGATCACCCGTCCCCGTTGACTGCGTCGAGGATGCCGGGAAGGGCCCGGAGGAAGGCGTCCACCTCGTCGTCGCCGAGGTTCAGCGGCGGCATCAGCCGTACGACATCGGGGGCGGGCGCGTTCACCAGGAGACCGGCGTCCTGAGCCGCCTTCTGCACCTGGGGCGCGAGCGGCTCGGTGAGCACGATACCCAGGAGCAGCCCCGCGCCCCGGACGTGGTCGATCAACGGATGGCCGGAACCGTCACCGAGCCCCTCGATCCCCTCCCGCAGCTTCTCGCCGGCGCGCTTGACGTTCTCCAGGAGTCCCTCGGACGCGATCGTGTCGAGCACGGCGAGTCCGGCGGCGCAGACGACCGGATTGCCGCCGAAGGTCGTTCCGTGGTGGCCCGGCTCCAGCAGTGCGGCGGCACGGCCGAAGGCGACGGTGGCACCGAGCGGCAGTCCGCCGCCGAGGCCCTTGGCGAGCGTGACGACGTCGGGCAGGACGCCCTCGTGGGCCTGGTACTCGAACCAGTGGCCGGTGCGGCCGATGCCGGTCTGCACCTCGTCCAGGACGAGCAGGGCGCCGTGGGCCGCGGTGATGGCGCGCGCCGCCTTCAGATAGCCGGGGGGCGGTACGACCACGCCCTTCTCGCCCTGGATCGGCTCGATGATCACCAGCGCGGTGTCCTCGGTGACCGCCTGGGCGAGGGCCTGCGCGTCGCCGTACGGGACGTGCGTGACGTCGCCGGGCAGGGGCAGGAAGGGCTCCCGCTTGCCGGACTGGCCGGTGAGCGCGAGGGCGCCCATGGTCCGCCCGTGGAAGCCGCCGGTGGTGGCGACCATGTGGGTCCGGCCGGTCAGCCGGCCGATCTTGAACGCGGCCTCGTTGGCCTCGGCTCCCGAGTTGCAGAAGTACACCCGGCCCTCGCGGCCGAAGAGCTGCAGCAGCCGTTCGGCGAGGGCGACGGGCGGTTCGGCGACGAAGAGGTTGGAGACATGGGCGAGGGTGCCGATCTGCCGGCTCACCGCCTCGACGATCGCGGGGTGGCCGTGGCCGAGGGCGTTGACCGCGATGCCGCCGACGAAGTCGAGGTACTCGTTGCCGTCGGCGTCCCAGAGCTTGGTTCCGGCACCGCGGACGAGCGGCAGCCGCGGGGTGCCGTAGTTGTCCATGAGCGCACCCTGCCAGCGCCGGGTGAGCTCCTCGTTCGTCGTGCTGCCGGTCATTGCTCGTCCCCCGTTTCCTCGTCGTCCGGCACGACCATCGTGCCGATGCCTTCGTCGGTGAAGATCTCCAGCAGGATCGAGTGCTGGACCCGGCCGTCGATGACACGGGCGGTGGTGACGCCGTTGCGCACGGCGTGCAGACACCCCTCCATCTTCGGCACCATGCCGCTGGCCAGCTCGGGAAGCAGCTTCTCCAGCTGGGAGGCGGTGAGGCGGCTGATCACCTCGTCGCTGTTCGGCCAGTCCTCGTAGAGGCCCTCGACGTCCGTGAGGACCATGAGGGTCTCGGCGTCCAGCGCGGCAGCGAGTGCCGCAGCCGCCGTATCAGCATTGACGTTGTAGACATGTCCGTCGTCCTGGCTCCGGGCGATCGAGGAGACGACCGGGATGCGGCCGTCGGCGAGCAGGGCCTCGATCGCGCCCGTGTCGATCGCGGTGATCTCGCCCACCCGCCCGATGTCGACCAGTTCCCCGTCGATCCTGGGCCGGTGCTTGGTGGCGGTGATGGTGTGCGCGTCCTCGCCGGTGAGACCGACGGCGAGCGGTCCGTGCTCGTTGAGGAGTCCGACCAGCTCGCGCTGGACCTGGCCGGCCAGCACCATGCGGACGACGTCCATCGCGTCCTCGGTGGTGACGCGCAGGCCCGCCTTGAACTCGCTGACGATGCCGTGCCGGTCGAGGGCCGCGTTGATCTGGGGACCGCCGCCGTGCACGACGACCGGCCGGAGGCCCGCGTGGTGCAGGAAGACGATGTCCTGGGCGAAGGCGGCCTTCAGCTCGGCGTCGATCATCGCGTTGCCGCCGAACTTGACGACGACGGTCTTTCCGCGGTGCCGGGTCAGCCAGGGCAGCGCCTCGATGAGGATCTGCGCCTTGGGCAGCGCGGTGTGCCTGCGGGTCGGATTCGTCGGATTGCTCATGAGGAGTACGCGCTGTTCTCGTGGACGTAGTCGGCGGTGAGGTCGTTGGTCCAGATCGTGGCGGTCGCGTCGCCCGCGGCAAGATCGGCGACGACGTGGACCTCGCGGAAGCGCATGTCGACGAGTTCGCGGTCCTCGCCGACCCCGCCGTTCTTGCAGACCCAGACGCCGTTGATGGCGACGTTGAGCCGGTCGGGCTCGAAGGCGGCGGAGGTGGTGCCGATCGCGGACAGGACGCGGCCCCAGTTGGGGTCCTCGCCGTGGATCGCGCACTTGAGGAGGTTGTTGCGGGCGATGGAGCGGCCCACCTCGACGGCGTCGTCCTCGGTCGCGGCGTTGATCACCTCGACCTTGATGTCCTTGCTCGCGCCCTCGGCGTCCCGGATGAGCTGCTGGCCCAGGTCGTCGCAGACCGCGCGGACCGCCTCGGCGAACTCCGCCTGGTCCGGGGTGACTCCGCCGGCCCCGGAGGCGAGCAGCAGCACGGTGTCGTTGGTGGACATGCAGCCGTCGGAGTCGACGCGGTCGAAGGTGGTGCGGGTGGCCGCGCGCAGCGCCCGGTCCAGGTCCGCGCCGTCCACGTCCGCGTCGGTGGTGAGCACGACGAGCATGGTGGCCAGGCCCGGCGCGAGCATGCCGGCGCCCTTGGCCATGCCGCCCACCGTCCAGCCGTCCTTGGTGACGACGGCCGTCTTGTGCACGGTGTCGGTCGTCTTGATGGCGATGGCGGCCTTCTCGCCGCCGTGCGCGCTCAGTTGGGCGACGGCCAGGTCGACGCCCGGGAGCAGCTTGTCCATCGGCAGCAGCACGCCGATGAGGCCGGTCGAGCACACGGCGACGCTGCCCGCGCCGATGTCGCCGAGCGCCTCGGCGACCTTCTCGGCGGTGGCGTGGGTGTCCTGGAAGCCCTTGGGTCCCGTACAGGCGTTGGCGCCGCCCGAGTTGAGGACGACGGCGTTCAACTCGCCGCTCTTGAGGACCTGCTGCGACCACAGGACCGGCGCGGCCTTCACGCGGTTGGAGGTGAAGACGCCCGCGGCGGCGCGGCGGGGCCCGGTGTTGACCACGAGGGCCAGGTCCGGGTTGCCGTTCTCCTTGATCCCGGCGGCGACCCCGGCCGCGGTGAATCCCTGTGCTGCCGTGACGCTCACGGTGCGACTCCGATCGTGGAAAGCCCCAGGTCCTCGGGGAGGCCGAGGGCGAGGTTCATGCTCTGGACGGCACCGCCCGCGGTGCCCTTGGCGAGGTTGTCGATGGCACTGATCGCGATGATGCGGTGCGCGGCGGCGTCGTACGCGACCTGGACCTGAACGGCGTTGGAACCGTAGACGGACGCCGTGGCCGGCCACTGCCCCTCGGGCAGGAGGTGGACGAAGGGCTCGTCGGCGAAGGCCTTCTCGTAGGCGGCCCGGACGGACTCGGCGGTGGCCCCCGGCTTCGCCTTGGCGCTGCAGGTGGCGAGGATGCCGCGGGGCATCGGCGCGAGGGTGGGCGTGAAGGAGACGGTGACGGGCTCCCCGGCGGCGGCGGAGAGGTTCTGGATCATCTCCGGGGTGTGCCGGTGGACGCCGCCGACGCCGTACGGGGTCATCGACCCCATGACCTCGCTGCCGAGCAGGTGCGCCTTGGGGGCCTTGCCGGCACCCGAGGTGCCGGAGGCGGCGACGATCACGGCCTCGGCCTCGGCCAGCCCCGCCGCGTACGCGGGGAAGAGGGCCAGCGAGGCGGCCGTCGGGTAGCAACCGGGTACCGCGATGCGCTTGGACCCCTCCAGCGCGGCGCGGGCACCCGGCAGTTCGGGGAGGCCGTAGGGCCAGGTCCCGGCGTGGGGGGAGCCGTAGAACCGCTCCCAGTCGGCCGGGTCCTTCAGCCGGAAGTCGGCCCCCATGTCGACCACGAGGACCTCGGGACCGAGCTGCTCGGCGACCTCGGCGGACTGCCCGTGGGGCAACGCGAGGAACACGACGTCGTGGCCGCGCAGCGCCTCGGCGGTGGTCTCGGTGAGGACGCGGTCCGCCAGCGGGAGCAGATGGGGCTGGAGCTCGCCGAGCCTGCGGCCCGCGTTGGAGTTGCCGGTCAGGGTGCCGATCTCGATCTCGGGGTGCGTCAGGAGCAGGCGCAGCAGTTCCCCGCCCGCGTACCCACTCGCTCCCGCCACCGCCGCACGCATCGTCATGGAACCCTCCTCTTGGATGGCATGACTATACGTTTCGATGCACGTTTATGCAATCCTCCTCGATCGGCCGCCTCGGGCTCCTGAGGCTCAACGCTTCCAGGCGGCGAGTGAGCCGTCGAGACGGCGAGGCCGAGTGTCGAACCCGGCGGCAGACGATGAGCCGAAGCACGGCAGTCGTCACGAAGCCAGGCCGTGCCGTCACCACGGCCGACGGCAGAAGCGGGGCACCGGGCAGGAGATAGCGTTCCGGCATGACCTCAGCACCGCCCCGGTTCCCGCCGTATCCGATCCGTGGCGTGCACGTGCTGCATCAGAAGCAGAACTGCGCGCCGCACTTCGCGGAGATAATGGTGGATTTCGAGCCCGCAGCCGAGGGCTTCGCCTTCGAGGCGGCCCAAGAGCTGACGGTGGAGTACGAACCTGCCGAGAACCTGCCACGCTTCTTCGCGGCTGCCGCCGCGGGGCTCGAGGAGCAGCTGAGCTTGCCCGAGCACGGAGTCGTGATCGCCACTCGGGTGGTGCTGCGACGTGTCCGCGCCGATACGTTCGGCTCTCACGAACTGGCGTTCAAGATCGCGGGCTGTCTCGCCGCCCGCAAGGCTTTGGAGCGCACGGGGGCGCCACGACTCTGAGCGGCGCCCCGGCTCCGCCCCCGCACGGGGGCGTGCCGTCACCGAGGGCCTGTGCCGCCGGGTCGGCGCGCGTGGGACCTCCGGCCGCGGCGCACGCAGGGCGCCGCACCGCAGGCGCACTTCGCGGCGCTGGACCACTCGGCACAGGAGAAGCCCGCGGCGGAGCAGGAAGCGGCCGCGCAGAGCTCCGATCGACTCGGCACCCTCCGGGGGCCGGCGGCCGAGATCCCCGGAGGGCGCCTCGGGTGCCGCCGGTGACTTCGCCCGCGGGGAGGCCGTCCCGGGTCAGGAACGCTTCGCGTCCCGCTCCGCGTTCTTCTGCTTGATGCGCGCCGTCTCCTTGCGGACCTCCGCCTGGGTGGTGCGCTCACGCCGCAGCCACTCGGGGTCCTCCGTCTTCAGCGCCTCGATCTGCTCGGTGGTGAGCGCCTCGCTGACGCCGCCGCGGGCGAGTCCGGCGATGGAGACGCCGAGCTTGGCGGCGACGACCGGCCGCGGGTGCGGGCCGGTGCGGCGCAGCTCCTGGAGCCACGCGGGCGGGTCGGTCTGCAGCGCGTTCAGCTCGGCACGCGAGACGACACCCTCCCGGAACTCGGCGGGGGTGGCCTCGAGGTACACACCCAGCTTCTTCGCCGCGGTGGCGGGCTTCATCGTCTGGGCGGTCTGGTGCGAACTCATGGGGTCAAGGGTATCGAGCGCGCGGGCCCCCGCCGACCATCGCGGGTGCGGCGCCGACGGCCACGCCGGGTAATCTGACGTGGTGACCGGCTCCGAAGCACCCCCCTCGTTCAGGCTCGCCTACGTTCCGGGGGTGACGCCCTCGAAGTGGGTGCGGATCTGGAACGAGCGGCTGCCCGACGTTCCCCTGGTCCTCGTCCCGGTGTCCGCCGCCGAGGCGTACGACGTCCTGCGGCGCGGCGACGCCGACGCGGGGTTCGTCCGGCTTCCGGTCGACGGGACCGACCTCAGCGCGATCCCCCTCTACACCGAGACGACGGTCGTCGTGGTCCCCAAGGACCACATCGTGGCGGCGGTCGAGCAGGTCTCGGGCGAGGACCTCGCCGAAGACATCGTGCTGCACCCCCTCGACGACCCGCTGGACTGGGAGCGGCTGCCGGGCAGGCCCGCGCTGGAGCGGCCCGCCGTGACCGCCGACGCCGTGGAACTCGTCGCGGCGGGCATCGGGGTCGTGATCGTGCCGCAGTCCCTCGCCCGGCTCCACCACCGCAAGGACCTCACCTACCGGACGGTCACGGACGCCCCCGAGTCTCGGGTCGCGCTGGCCTGGCCCGAGGAGCGGACGACCGACATGGTGGAGGACTTCATCGGCATCGTGCGCGGCCGCACGGTCAACAGCACGCGCGGGCGCTCCCAGACCCCGCCCGCGGCGCAGCGGAAGGACCGGGGCGCGGCGAAGTCCGCCGGGGCCGCCTCCCGGAAGTCCGACTCGGGCGGCGCCCGGCGCAAGCCCGCGCCCGGACGGACGGGCGGCAAGGGCGGCGGGGCCAAGAACTCCCGGGGCGGCGGTACGGGTGGCCCGAAGGGCGGCGCGAAGCGCGGCAGGCCCCGCCGCGGTTCCTGACCCCCGGCCGTTCCGGCCGCGCTCCCTCCGGCACCTCGGCCGTCGGCTGGTGCTCCGGACGGCAGGACGGGGAGGCCGGGGCGCGTCGACGGGTCGCGCCGCGTCGGACGGGACGGAGAAGGGACGGCATGGGCGAGTTCTGGCCGGTGGAGGACGTGCTGGCGTACCTGGGCGGAAGCTGGCGGGTCGAGCGCACCGTGCGGGACCTCGCGAGCGGCGCCGAGGGGCGCTTCACCGGCACGACGGCCTTCGGGCCGCTGGACGGCGCCGGGCCACTGGACGGCGCCGGGCTGCTGCACCGGGAGTCGGGCACGTTCGTGTGGCAGGGCGTCGCGCGGCCCGCCGAGCGGACCCTGCGGTTCCTGCCGGGCGACGCCCCCGGTACCGCCCTCGTACGGTTCTCCGACGGCCGCCCGTTCCACGGCCTGGACCTGACGAGCGGGCGCTGGGTCGCCGACCACCCGTGCGCGGCGGACCTCTACCGGGGTGAGTTCACCGTCCGGGACGAGGACCACTGGCGGTCCGTGTGGCGGGTGCGGGGGCCGGCGAAGGACCTGGTGCTCACCACCGGCTACACGCGCCTGGCCTGAGCGGGCGCCCCGTCGACGCGCAGGTTCCAGCGGCCCGCCCGGCCCGTCACGGTGACCGCCGACAGGGGACGGACGTCGATGTTCCAGTACGTCGACGGCGGCGCCTTCAGCGCGTAGACCAGTGCGGCCCGTACCACCGAGGGCTCGGCCACCGCGACGATGCTGCCGCCGTCCTCCCCCGGCCGGGTGTCGAGCCAGGCGCCGACCCGGGCTATGAAGGCCAGCAGGCTCTCACCGCCGTGGGGCGTGGAGCGCGGATCGGACAGCCAGGAGTCCACGGCCTCGGGCTCACGGGCCATGGCCTCGCCCAGGGTGAGGCCTCGCCAGCGGCCCATGTCGCAGTCACGCAGGGCGAGCTGGACCAGGGGGGCGTAGCCGAGGACGTCACCGGTGGCCCGGCTGCGGGGCGTCGGCGCGCAGTAGCGGAGCTCGGCCGCCGCCAGCGGCAGCAGTTCCGCGGCGGCGCGCTGCGCTTCTTCCCATCCCGCCTGGTCCAGCGGCCGGTCGTCCTCGAAGCGCTCCGCGAGCAGCGCGGAGCTGCGGGCGGCTGCGACGAACGTGACCCGAAGATGCATGCGCAGATCGTGGAGCGCGGGACTCCACGGGTCAAGGGTGTTACGGAGGGTGTCCGAATATTCACCGGGGCATCGGCTCCGGGTCTATGCCCCGGCGGTGCGGGTTCCCCGGATCCGGTCTTCTCGCCGACGGGACCCGGGCTCAGGTCCGCACCTCGTCGTACGCCGCCGCCAGACGCCGGACGCCCTCCGTGATCTCCTCCGTCCCCGCCACCGCCGCGAAGCTCAACCGGACCTGCGCGGCGGGGGGTTCGGCGCTGTAGTAGGGACGTCCCGGAGTGATGGCCACCCCCGCGCGCAGGGCGGCGGCGGTGAACGCGGACTCGTCGGTGCCGTCGGGCAGCCGCGCCCACAGGTGGTAGCCGCCGAACGGGACGTGGGGCAGGGCGAGTTCGGGCAGCCGCAGCCGCAGGGCCGCGGTCATGGTGTCGCGCCGGGCCTTCAACTCGGCCGAAACCGTGCGCAGATGGCGCGGCCAGGCGGGCGAGCCGACGAGTTCGAGCGCGGCCTCCTGGAGCGGACGCGGCACGAAGAAGGTGTCGACGACCTGGATGGCGCGCAGCCGTTCCAGCACCGGACCGCGCGCGGCCAGGGCGCTGACCCGGAAGCTCGGCGAGGTCGCCTTGGTCAGCGAACCGACGTGCACCACGACCCCGTCGGGGTCCTCGGCGGCCAGCGGGCGCGGCAGCGGGCCCGCGTCCTCGTGCACCAGGCGGCGTACGAAGTCGTCCTCGACCACGAAGGCCCCGGCGTCCCGCGCGATGCGCAGCACCTCGCCGCGCCGCTCGGGCGCGAGCACGGCACCGGTCGGGTTCTGGAACAGCGACTGGCAGACGAAGACACGGGCACCGGTCGCCCTGAAGGCGTCGGCCAGGAGTTCGGGCTTGACCCCGTCGGGGTCCACCGGGACCGGGACGGGGCGCAGGCCGGCTGCGCGGGCGATGGCCAGCATGCCCGGATACGTGGGCGACTCGACCAGGACCGGGGCGCCGGGCGGCGCGAGCGCGCGCAGGGCGGTCGTCAGGGCGGTCTGGCCACCCGCCGCGACCAGCACCTCGGCGGCGCCGATCGCCCCGCCGATCCCCCGGGCGAACCACTCGCGCAGTTCGGGCAGCCCCTCCATGGGCGGCCGGGACCAGGCGCCGGGGCGGCGGCCCGCCCGGGAGAGGGCCGCGCCCATCGCCCGCTCCGGCTGGAGCGAGGGGTGCAGATAGCCGCCGTTGAACTCGACGACACCGGGGGGCGGCGCGGCGAGCGAGACGAGGACGCCGGAGGCGTCCACGGTGCGGGGGACGGCCTCGGTCGCGGAGTCCGCGCTGAGCGCGATCTCCTGCCAGGAGGTGTCCCCGGCGGTCGCGGCGGCGGGCCGGGGGCACGCCCGGAAGGCGCCCGCACCGGGCCGGGTGATCACGAGACCCTCGGCGGCCAGTTGCGCCAGCGCCCGGGACACGGTCACCGGGCTCACCCGGAACCGCTCGACGAGCGCCCGGCTGGACGGCAGCTTTCCACCAGGAGAGTAGCGGTCGAGCTCTTTCCTCAAGCTGTCCGCCAGATCGGCCACACTGCTACGCTCTTGCATGAGAGCACAGAGTAGCGCTATCGACCGGACCGGGATAGCGGTCAGCACCGGCGCCGAACCCCCGGCCCCCACCCCGCCCCGGAGCCCGGCCCCGGGAGACCGCCGCTCGGGAACCCTCCAGGCGGCCCTGGGTGTCACCGCCTTCTCCCTCACCTTCCCCGCGACCGCCTGGGGCCTCACGGGCTTCGGCCCCTGGTCGCTGGTGACCGTGCGCTGTGTCCTCGCGGCGGTCCTCGCCGGCGGCTGTCTGCTGGCACTGCGGGTCCCCCGGCCGGACCGGCGGCATCTGGCGGGCCTCGCCGTGGTGGCCGCCGGTGTCGTCCTCGGCTTCCCGCTCCTGACGACCCTCGCGCTGCGGACCTCGTCCACCGCCCACGCCGCCGTCGTCGTCGGACTGCTGCCGCTCACGACGGCCCTGTTCTCGGCGCTGCGCACCGGCGCACGGCCGTCACGGACGTTCTGGCTCGCGGCCTGCGCGGGCGCGGCGGCCGTGATCGCGTTCACCGTGCAGCAGAGCGGCGGATCCCTGACCGGCGCGGACGCCTATCTCTTCGGCGCCCTGCTGATCTGCGCGGCGGGCTACACCGAGGGCGGCCGGCTGGCCCGGGTGATGCCGGGCTGGCAGGTCATCGGCTGGGCCCTGGTCCTGTGTCTGCCGCTCAGCGTGCCGGGCGCGCTGCTCGCGCTGTCGTACGAGCCGGTGCGGCTGACGGCGCACAGCGTGACCGGGCTGCTGTGGGTCGCGGCCGGTTCGCAGTTCCTCGGCCTGGTCGTCTGGTACCGGGGGATGGCGTCGATCGGGATCCCCAAGGCCAGCCAGTTGCAGCTGGCCCAACCGCTGCTCACACTGGTGTGGTCGGTACTGCTCCTGGGCGAGCGGCTCACCCCGGCGGCGCCCCTGACGGCGGCCGCCGTCCTCGTCTGCATCGCTCTGACCCAGCGGGCACGGGGCTGACCCGCACGCACCGGCCCGGCCGGCCGGTGCCCCGGGCCCTGGCCCGAGGAACGCGAACCGCCGCTCCCGTACAGACGAGGAGACCGTTCAGATGCACGCAAGCAAAGGCGACAAGCTGGTGCAGCACGGCAGGACCGTCGGCCAGCGCGACAAGGTCGCGGAGATCACCGAGGTCATGGGAGCGGAAGGCTCTCCCCCCTACCGTGTGCGGTTCGAGGACGGTCACGAGGCCGTGTGCCTGCCGGGCCCGGACTCCGAGATCCGCCACGGTGACATGCCGCGGCGGAACATGCCGCGGTAGGACGACGACAGCAGAAGCGGGCCGGACGCCGGCGGGCTCTCAGCGCGGGGGCTTCGCCGGCTGCCGGTAGTGGTCGGCCACGACCCGCGCCATCGCGCCGATCCGGTCGGCGCCGGCCTCCGAGGCCGCGAAGAAGACGTGCCCGCGCACCTCGGCGTGGCGGCGGGCGAGGGTGAGGTGCCGGGAGAGTTCGGCCGGGTCCTGCCAGGCCGGTGGCTGCGCCGGGTCGCCCGCCTTGTACAGCGCCTCGCCCGCGTACAGCTGCACGCCCGTGCCCCGGGCGACCCGCGCCCACCAGGACAACAGCAGCGCGTAGTCGGCGGCGGCGAAGCCGATGTTCCAGTAGAGCTGGGGGCAGACGTAGTCCACCCAGCGCTCCCTGACCCATTTCCTGGTGTCGGCGTACAGGTCGTCGTACGTCTCGACGCCGGCCCGGGTCGGTGAGCCGAGCGGGTCGGTCGACGCGTTGCGCCAGACGCCGAAGGGGCTGATCCCGAAACGGACCCCGGGGCGGGCCTTCCTGACGCCCTCCGCCGTCTCCAGCACCAGCCGGTCGACGTTGTGGCGCCGCCAGGCCGCCCTGCTCGGGAAACCCGCGCCGTGTTCGGCGTACGCCGCGTCGTCGTCGAAGCGCTCGCCGCGCACCGGGTACGGGTAGAAGTAGTCGTCGAAGTGGACGCCGTCGACCGGGTACCGGCGCACCGCGTCGAGCATCGCGGCCCGGACGAACGTGCGGACCGGGGGCAGTCCGGGGTTGTAGTAGAGCTTCCCGCCGTACCGCACGGTCCAGTCCGGGTGGAGCCGGGCGGGGTGCGAGGGGGCGAGCCCCGCGGGGTCCGGCTGTCCCGAGACGCGGTACGGGTTGAACCAGGCGTGCAGTTCCAGGCCGCGCGCGTGGGCCTCCCGCACCGCGGTGCCCAGCGGGTCCCAGCCGGGATCCTTGCCCTGGACCCCGGTCAGACAGCGGGACCACGGCTCGTACGAGGAGGGCCACAGCGCGTCGGCGGCGGGGCGGACCTGGAGGAACACGGTGTTCAGGCGCAGGCGCACGGCCGTGTCCAGATGGGCGAGGAGTTCGGCGCGCTGGCGCGCGGCGCCCAGGCCGGCGCGGGAGGGCCAGTCGCGGTTGGAGGCGGTCGCCAGCCACATGCCCCGCATGGCCCGCGGGGCCGCCGCCGACCCGTGCGGCGCGGTCGCGCCCCGGGCGGCGGCGTCCCCCGCCGCGCCGAGGCCCGGCAGTGTCGCGAGCGCGGCCGCCGCGAACGCCCGGCGTGACAGTCGCCCCATACCCGTACCCCCCGCGTCGAGGATTCGTCCGGTAACGGACCGTATCGACACCCAGCATGCCCCACCCCGGCGATCGATCATCGATACTTCGGAGTAACGTGCACGTTCGGAGCAGGGGCCGAACAACGGACCGCCTGCCAGGGCCTGCGGATCAGCGAAGGGAACGATGTGACCGACATCGAACGCGTCGGAGTGGTGGGCTGCGGCCAGATGGGAGCGGGCATCGCCGAGGTGTGCGCCCGCGCCGGACTGGACGTCAAGGTCGCCGAGACCACCGGCGAAGCCCTGGAGTTCGGCCGGACCCGGCTCTTCTCCTCCCTCTCCAAGGCGGCCGAACGCGGAAAGATCTCCGAGGAGGAGCTCAAGGCCACCCAGGACCGGCTGAGCTTCACCACGGACCTCGGCGAGTTCGCCGACCGTGACCTCGTGATCGAGGCCGTCGTGGAGAACGAGCAGGTCAAGACCGAGATCTTCCAGGTGCTCGACCAGGTGATGACCCGCTCGGACGCGATCCTGGCCTCGAACACCTCCTCCATCCCGCTGGTGAAGCTGGCGGTCGCCACCTCGCGGCCCGACCAGGTCGTCGGCATCCACTTCTTCAACCCCGCCCCGGTGCAGAAGCTCGTCGAGCTGATCCCGGCGCTGACCACCTCCGAGGGCACGCTCGGCCGGGCCCAGCTGTTCGCCGAGAAGGTGCTGGGCAAGCACGCGATCCGCGCCCAGGACCGCTCGGGCTTCGTGGTCAACGCGCTGCTGGTGCCCTACCTGCTGTCCGCGATCCGGATGTTCGAGTCGGGCATCGCCAGCCGGGAGGACATCGACAACGGCATGGAGTTCGGCTGCGCCCACCCGATGGGCCCGCTGAAGCTCTCCGACCTCATCGGCCTGGACACGATCGCCTCCATCGCCGACTCGATGTACCAGGAGTACAAGGAGCCGCTGTACGCCGCTCCCCCGCTGCTCCAGCGCATGGTCGACGCCGGCCGCCTCGGCCGCAAGACCGGCTCGGGCTTCTACACCTACGGCTGACCCCGTCGAACACCCGCTCCGTCACACGGAGTCCACGCGGGCCCGGCACCTTCCTCGGTGCCGGGCCCGCGTCGTTCACACGCCGTGTGCGCACCGGGCCCGCATATGCCCGGCGCACACTCTCCCCCCGTACCCACCAGGCGAGTTGACTTTCCGTGCGCAGACACAGGGATGTGCCGACCACGGAAAGGAGCGGACTCGTGACCGCCGACCCCGAGCATCCCGCGACACCGAAGGAGATCGCGGAGTTACGCCGGTCGCTCGAAGTGGGGTTCACCCGCATCGAGGGCGGACTGGCGCTGCTCACCCAGCGCGACGACCAGACGGCCAAGGACCTCGATGACCTCAGCACGCGGATCGTCGCACTCGAACACACCCGCTGGCCCCTGCCCACCGTCGCCGTCGTCGCGGCCGTGGGCGCACTGGCCGTCGCGGTCTGGCAGGCTCTGGGCCACTAGGTTCCAGGACGCGCGAGGGGGGCGGATCGGGGCAATGCGTCCTGCCCGAGCCTGAGGTGGTGCAGCAGGAGCAGTGCGGCCGCCATGTTGGCGGCCGGGACCTCACCACGGGCGACCATGTCGGGAACGAGCTTGAGGGGAACCCATTCCCGGCGATCGGACTCGAAGTCGTCCACGGGGTGTCCGGTGTACGCGCCCTCGTCGGCCCAGTAGATGTGATGCCGGGCGTCGGTGAGCCCGTTGGAGGGCTCGACACTCATCAGATGCCGCAGGGGTCCCGGCCGCCACCCGGTCTCCTCCTCCAGTTCGCGGGCCGCCGCCGCGGCGATGTCCTCGCCGTCCTCCACGACGCCCGCCGCGAGCTCCCACCCCCAACTGTCGGTGATGAAGCGGTGCCGCCACAGGAGCAGCACCTCGTTGGCCTCGTTCACCACCGTCGCCACGGCGACGGGCCGCAGCCGTATCAGGAAGTGATCGAGGTGCCGCCCGTCCGGCAGCTTCACATCTGCGAGATTGACACTGAACCAGCGGTTTTCATACACAGTTTGTTCGTTCTGTTTCGTCCACTGCACGGTTCTGCCACCTTCCGCCGAGTAGACGGCAATATCGCAGCAGCGGCGTTCCAGCAGCAGGGCTCACAGGGGTCGGGGCGCAGCACAGGGGCGGTGAACAAAGCGGTGTGCCGGCCGTTCCCTACAGCGGTACGCGCAGTGCGCCGTCGATGAGTTCGGCGGCCTCGGTCGTGCCCGCGCAGCCGCTGCGCACCAGGTGTTCGCGTACCGCGCGAAGTCTGTCGCGCAGCCGCTGTGACTCCATCCCCCGCGCCTGCTCCGCCATCTGCACGGCCGTCGCCACCGCCTTGTCGGCGTTGCCCTGGCGCAGTTCGATCTGGCTGAGCATGGCCAGCCGGTGCACCCGCCCCCGGTCGTGCGCCGGAGTGTCGACCGCGGCCGCGGCGTGCTCCGCGGCGGCCACCAGGTCACCGAGGCTGAGCAGTGCCTCCGCAACCTGTACGTTGACCAGTCCCGGCTGGACATAGCCGGTCTCGTCGGGTTCGTAACCGCGCCGGATGCGCTCGGCGGCCTGCTCGGCACGCCGTATGCAGGACAGCGCGCTGCTGCCGTCGCCGAGGTGCGCGTACGCCTTGGCCTGCATGGCGTAGAGGTCGGAGGCGAGGGCCGGGGTGATGTGGCGCCCCGCGGCGCGCAGCGCGGCCTCGGCGAAGGCGACCGCCTGCCGGTACTCGCGCATGAACAGCGACTGGTTGACCAGCAGGGCTATGACGTAGGCCCCGAGTCCCCTGTCCCCGCTGGCCTTCGCCAGGCGCAGCGCCTGGTGGAAGTAGCGCTGGGCGAGTCCGTGCGCGTCGGAGTCGTAGGCGCAGATGCCCGCGATGGCCACCAGTCCGCCCGTCGCGCGGTGGAGCTGCCGGCCGGTGGCGTCGGTGTAGCTGCCGCGCAGCAGGGGCGCGGTCTCGGAGTTGAGGAAGCCGACGATCCGGGTGCGGGTCGCCATGCCCCCGGCCTTGCGGTACATCTGCTCGTAGTGGGCCCGCGCCGCGCGCAGCATCTCGATGTCGGCCATGCTGACCCGGTGGCGGCCGCCGCGGGAGACGTCCACGTCCTCGGGCGGGTTCTCCCACTCCCACACGGGCATCACGGCGGGGGTTCCGGTGACGGCGGGGGCACCGAGGATGTGGGGGCGCTGCTGTTCGTCGGAGCGCCACAGCGCGGTGGCGCGTTCGACGAAGCCGGAGAGCGAACCGGGGTGCGGGGTGGAGGGTTCGCCGGGGACCCCGAGGCCGATGTCGTCGAGCGTGACGGGCCGGTGCAGCCGTCCCGCGAGCACCTCGCAGATCAGGTCGGGCACCTGACCGCGCGGTCGCTGGCCCTTCAGCCACCGTGCCACGGCGGTGTGTTCGTAGCGCAGCGCCAGACCGCGGGCCCGTCCCGCCTGGTTGACGTGGGCGGCGAGTCCCGCGTGCGAGATGCCCGCCTCGTCGAGGATCGCGTCGAGCAGGGTGTTGGGCTGCATGGGAGGCCCCCCGGATGGCTCGTTGCCGACGGCGCCGGTCGTGCGGGCCACGCCCGACCGCACCAGAGAGAGTAGTGCGTCCCCTTTCACACGGGGTGTGATGGGAATGCCCGCATCCGCACCGTGCGCGCGCTGTCGCGGAGAGTTTCGTACCGGTTGACTGAAATGCCTCGCAAGAGGCCGGCCGGGCCGCCGGCTCCCCCTCGTACAGTGCGGCGGCCCGCTCCGCGCCGTCCGCCCGGCCGCCTGCCCGACACTCCGTGGCCGGGCGGACGGCAGAGCCGGCCGGGGCGACCGCGGGACCCCGGTCGTCCGGGTGCGGGTCCCGTGGCCGGTCGTCCCCCGGAGCGCCGAGGAGCGCGTGCCGCCGCCGTCCGTGCCTGTCGGAGGCTCGCGGGGCGGTCCTCATCGGGGCACGTGCTGGGACACCCGGCCCTGCTTCAGCGCCAGGGGCCTGCGGTCGTTGTGCAGCACCAGGAGGGCCACGTCGTCGTCGGGCCGGCCGCCGGTGTGGCGCAGCAGGCCGGTGAACACCGCGCGCAGCACGGCCTGGGGTACGACGGGCCCGTCGCGGACGGCCGCCGTGAGCGCCGGGAGCAGCGGGAAGGAGCGTCCGCGGGCGTCCCGGGCGTCCTCGGCTCCGTCGGTGTGCAGGAAGAGCCCCTCACCGGGCCGGAGCCGGCCGCAGGGCTCGGCCGGGAGACGGGCCGGAAGCGGGAACGGCCCGAGCGGCGGCAGCGGTTCGGCCCGGACGAGCGGCCGGACGTGGCCCCGGGCGAGCAGATACGGCCAGGGATGGCCGCAGTTGAGGGCGTGCACCTCGCCGTCGCCGCGGATCTCCAGCAGCAGGACGGTGACGAACTCCTCGGCGGCGAGGCCCTCGGGGTCGAGTCCGGCGGAGGGGTGTTCGGCCCGGTCCCGCTCGCACAGGTGCCGGACCAGCGCCCGCTCCAGTCTTCTGAGGACGCCGTCGAGTTCGGCCTCGTCGTGCGCGGCCTCGCGGAAGCTGCCGAGGACGGCGGCGGCGGTCCCGACGGCGCCCAGTCCGTGCCCGCGGACGTCCCCCATCACGACCCGCACGCCGTGCTCGGTGGCGATCGCCTCGTACAGATCGCCGCCGATGCTCGCGCCGTGGTCCGCGGACAGCTGGGCCGCGGCGATGTCCAGCCCGTCGATGCGCGGCGGCAGCGGGCGCAGCAGGACGTTCTGCGCGGCACCCGCGACCCTGCGGATCTGCCGGAGTTCACGCAGCAGCACTCTTCTGACGTGGAGTATCAGACCGGCACCGACCATGAGGAAGACGGCGCTGGTGACGGCGCGGGCGCCGAGCCCGTTCTGCTGCGCGAGCGGGCAGGCCATCTTGTACGAGACCGCCAGCGCGCCCCAGACCCCGGGCAGTCCCAGGTTCACCGCCCGGCGCAGCGGCGGCCGTCCGGTGGCGCGCAGGACGCGGTGTCCGGGGGCGCCGCGGCCGCGCTCCTCACGAACGGATCCGGCGCGGGGTCCCCCACCACGCACCACCCGGTCGAATCCGGCCCTCAGCCGGTCACGCCGGCGACGCGGCCCGAGGACCGTTCTGGCCGGGTTCCGCGAATGCGTCCGGAGCGTCGCCCTGCGGGGAACCCCAGCCTTGATACGGATCATGCCGATTGGCCCCCCAATAGGCACGGACAGCGCAGACGGCCTCGGAGAGACCGTTCCGAATTCTGTCGACCGCCCGACCCGGGCGGGCCGGATCGCCCGGACATGTCACCCGAATGAGTGAGGTGTCTTCGCACGCCCGCATTTATGCAGGCAGGAGCCGGGGAAACCCCTGACGGGGGCGGCGGAACCACGGCCGGGGGCCTGGTGGAACCCGTGGCCCGGAGCCGGGAAGACCCGGGCAGAGGCCCGGTGGAACCCGTGGCCCGGAGCCGGGGAACCCCGGACAGCGGCCCGGCGGAATCCGGACACGGGAGCCGGTGACAGTGCCCGCCGAAGCCGGCCGAACCCCCGGACAGGAGCCGGGGGGAGCCCCGGACGGGCGCCGGTGACGGCGCGCGCCGGAGGCGGGGGAACCGTCGGACGGGCGCCGGTGGGGCCGCGTGCGGGAGCCCCCGGAAACGGGAACGGGGAACCGTGCGCCCCGGCCGCGGTGTGATCCGCGGTCACGGCGCACGGTTCCCCGGCGCACCCGGTGGAACCGTCAGGCTCCGCGCAGCACGGCGCCCGTGCGCTCGGCGGCCAGCGCCACCGCCGCGTCGCGGGCCGCGGAGGCCTCGTCGACGGTCAGCGTGCGGTCGGCGGCACGGAACCGCAGCGCGTAGGCGAGGGACTTCTTGTCCGCGCCGAGCTGCTCGCTCTCGTACTCGTCGAACAGCCGGATGGACTCCAGGAGTTCACCCGCGCCCTCGTGCAGGGCCGCCTCGACGTCCGCGTGCGGGACGCGTCGGTCGACGACGAGGGCGACGTCCTGCGTGGCGACCGGGAAGGTCGAGATCTTCGGTCCCTTGGGGTGGCCCGAGCTCGCCCGCTCCAGCGCGTCCAGGTCCAGCTCCATCGCGCAGGTGCGCGCGGGCAGGCCCAGCGTCTTCAGGACACCGGGGTGCAGCTCACCGGCGTGCCCGATGACCTGCTCCGCGCCGTCCACGACGACCGCGAGCTCGGCGCAGCGGCCCGGGTGCCACGGCCCGTACTGGCCGGAGCGGACGAGGAGTTCGGTCCCCGCCTCCCGGGCCAGGACGCGCGCGGCCTCGATCGCGTCGGCCCAGTCGGCCGGGCGTCCCTTGCCCCACCAGCCGGCCTGCTCGCGGGCGCCCGCGAGGACGACGGCGGCGTGCCGGGGCTGGACGGGGAGCGCGGCGGTCAGGGACGCGATCTCCTCGTCGGCGGGACGGCGGTCGACGGGCAGCCGCCCGGCGACCCGCAGCTCCTCGCGCGGGTGGAAGACCAGACCGGTCTCGAACAGCGCCAGGTCGTGGCTGCCGCGTCCGTCGTTGCGGCGCAGGGCCCCCAGCAGGCCCGGCAGCAGCGTCGTACGGAGCGCGGGCTCCTCGTCGGAGAGCGGGTTGACCAGCTTGACGACCTTGCGCTTCGGGTCGTCGTCGGCGAGGCCGAACTGGTCGAAGACGTGCTCGCCGATGAACGGGTAGTTCGGCGCCTCGACGTATCCGGCGCCCGCCAGCGCACGGCCGACCCGGCGGTGCAGCCGCTGCCGGTCGGTGAGGCCGAGGCCCGCCGGCGGCTTGGGCAGCGTGGAGGGCAGGTTCTCGTAGCCCTCCAGGCGGATGACCTCTTCCGCGAGGTCGTTCGGGTCGGTCAGGTCGGGCCGCCAGGACGGCACGGTGACGATCAGCTCGTCCTGTCCGTAGACGTCGCAGCCGACCTGCTGGAGGCGGCGGACGACGGTCTCGCGGCCGTAGGCCACACCGGCCACCTTGTCCGGGTGGTCGGCCGGGATGGTGATGGTGTGCGGCGCGGACGGCGCGATCACCTCGGTGACCCCGGCGTCGGCGGTGCCGCCGGCGAGGAGCACGAGGAGGTCGACGGTCCGCTGGGCCGCGGCCGAGGTGGCCGCGGGGTCGGCGCCGCGCTCGAAGCGCTTGGACGCCTCGGAGGCCAGCTTGTGGCGGCGGGCCGTGCGCGCGATGGAGATCGGGTCGAAGTGCGCGGCCTCGATGACGACCTCGGTGGTGGTGCCCTCGGTGTCGTCGATCTCGGTGTGGGCGCCGCCCATGACGCCCGCGAGGCCGATGGGGCCGCGGTCGTCGGTGATCACCAGGTCGCCCGCGTCCAGCGTGCGCTTGACGCCGTCGAGGGTGGTGAGCTTCTCGCCCTGCTCGGCCCGGCGCACGCCGATGGTGCCCTCGACCCGGTTGCGATCGTAGGCGTGCAGGGGCTGGCCGAGCTCCAGCATCACGTAGTTGGTGACGTCGACGGCCAGCGAGACCGGGCGCATGCCGGCCTTCTGCAGCCGGCGGCGCAGCCAGATCGGGGACCGCGCGTCGGGGTCGAGGCCGGTCACCGTGCGCGCGGTGAAGCGGTCGCAGCCGGTCGGGTCGCTGATCTGCACCGGGTGGCCGAACGCGTTCGGGGCCGGTACGTCGAGCAGCGCCGGGTCGAGCAGCGGCAGGCCGTAGGCGATGGCGGCCTCGCGGGCCACACCGCGCATCGACAGCGCGTAGCCGCGGTCGGGCGTGACGGCGATGTCGAGGACCTCGTCGACGAGCTGGAGCAGCTCGATCGCGTCGGTGCCGGGCTCCATCTCCGGCGGCAGCACGATGATGCCGCCGCTGCCGTCGTCGCCCATGCCAAGCTCGTCGCCGGAGCAGATCATGCCGTGCGAGGTCTTGCCGTACGTCTTGCGCGCGGCGATCGCGAAGTCACCGGGCAGGACGGCGCCGGGCAGCACCACGACGACCTTGTCGCCGACGGCGAAGTTGCGGGCGCCGCAGACGATCTCCTGGGGCTCACCGGTGCCGTTGGCGGTGCCGACGTCGACGGTGCAGAAGCGGATCGGCTTCTTGAAGCCCTCCAGCTCCTCGATGGTGAGCACCTGGCCGACGACCAGGGGGCCCTTGAGGTCGGCGCCGAGCTGCTCGACCGTCTCGACCTCGAGGCCTGCCGAAATGAGTTTGGCCTGGACGTCGCGCCCGGTCTCCGTCGCCGGCAGGTCGACGTACTCCCGCAGCCAAGAAAGCGGGACCCGCATCAGATCTCCATCCCGAACGGCCGGGTGAACCGGACGTCACCCTCGACCATGTCTCGCATGTCTTCAACGTTGTGACGGAACATCAGCATCCGCTCGATGCCGAACCCGAAGGCGAATCCGCTGTACTTCTCCGGGTCGACGCCGCAGGCGACCAGCACCCGGGGGTTGACCATGCCGCAGCCGCCGAGCTCGATCCAGCCCTCGGAGGAGCAGGTCCGGCAGGGGCGGTCGGGGTTGCCGACGGACTCGCCCTTGCAGACGTAGCAGAGCATGTCCATCTCGGCGGACGGCTCGGTGAAGGGGAAGTAGTTCGGGCGCAGCCGGGTCTTCATGTCCGGGCCGAAGAGCGACTGGACCATGTGGTCCATGGTGCCCTTGAGGTCGGCCATGGTCAGGCCCTCGTCGACGGCCAGCAGCTCGATCTGGTGGAAGACCGGGGTGTGCGTGGCGTCGAGCTCGTCCGTGCGGTAGACGCGGCCGGGGCACACGACGTAGACGGGCGGCTCGCGGTCGAGCAGGGCGCGGGCCTGCACCGGCGAGGTGTGGGTGCGCAGCACGACACCGGACTCGTCGCCGTGGGTGCCCTCGGGGCCTTGGACGAAGAAGGTGTCCTGCATCTGCCGGGCCGGGTGGTCCGGGCCGAAGTTCAGGGCGTCGAAGTTGAACCACTCCGCCTCGACCTCGGGGCCCTCGGCGATCTCGTACCCCATGGAGACGAAGACGTCCGCGACCCGCTCCATCATGGTGGTCAGCGGGTGCCGGGCGCCGGAGGGCACGCGGTCGTACGGCAGGGTGACGTCCACCGCCTCCTCGACCAGTACGCGCGCGTCCCGCTCGGCCTCCAGTTCGCCCTGACGGGCGGCGAGGGCCTTGTTCACGGCGCCCCGGGCCTGGCCGACGAGCTTGCCGGCCGCGGCCTTGGCCTGCGGGGGCAGTGCGCCGATCTCGCGGTTGGCGAGGGCCAGCGGAGAGGTGCCGCCGGTGTGGGCGACCTTGGCCTCCTGCAGCGCGTCGAGGTCACCGGCGGCGGCGAAGGCGGCGAGCGCCTCGTCCCGCATGCGCTCGATCTCTTCCGGTTTCAAGGCCTCGACCTCTACAGGGTCGTACGACTTATTAGGTGCCGACATCTCTTCCCGTGCTTCCGGTTGGCTGGCTGAGGGTCCCCGTCATCGACTCGGAGACGAAGTCGTCCGCAGATGAGTGGACGCAAAGGTGCCAAAGGCCGAGTCTAACGGGGGTGAGGGTCCGCCCAGGACGGGGCGTCCTGGCGGTGTTCCCGTGCGGATGAGCCCGTGGGGGCCGCTGCGGCGCTAGAGGAGATACGCCGGGGTGCCCACGGGCAGCGTAAATCGGAACTCGGCGCCCCCGCCGGGGGCGCGGCCGACCGTGATGGTGCCGCCGTGGGCTTCGACGATGCCCTTGACGATGTAGAGCCCGAGGCCGGTGCCGCCGCGCTTGCTGCCCCGCCAGAAGCGGGTGAAGACGCGGTTCATGGACTCCTCCGGGATTCCGGTGCCCTCGTCGCTCACGGTGACCGACGTGACGGCGTTCGCCGTGCCCTCCTCGTCCGGCCGCTCGCGCGGGGACGTGGAGGGTGCCACCTCGATGGTGACGGTTCCCTCGCCGTGGCGCACCGCATTTTCGATCAGGTTGCTGAGCACCTGGTCGACCTTGTCGGGGTCGGCCCACAGGGCGGGCAGGGGCTGCTCGATGCGCAGCAGGAAGCGGTCGGCGGGCTGGCCGGAGGCGACGTAGGCCTGGATGTGCCGGCCGACGGCGGCGGCGATGTCGACGGGCTGACGGCGCACTTCGAGGCGCCCGGAGTCGATGCGGGAGATGTCGAGGAGTTCGGCGATGAGCCGGGTGACGCGGTTGGCGTCGGCGTCGACGGTCTCCAGCATCAGTTTCTTCTGGTCGTCGGTGAAGCGTTCCCACTTGGCGAGCAGGGTCGCGGTGAAGCCCTTGACGGAGGTGAGCGGGGAGCGCAGTTCGTGGGCGACCGTGGCGATCAGTTCGGCGTGGCTGCGCTCGGTGCGGCGGCGGGCCTCGGTGTCGCGCAGACAGACGACGACCCGGCGGACCGGCCCGGTGGGGCGGGTGCGCACATAGCGCGCGGAGACGAGGATCTCGCGGCCACCGGGGAGCAGCAGGTTCCGCTCGGGCTGGCCGTTGCGGATGGCGAGACCGCCGTAGGGGTCGGTCAGCTGCCACCAGCGCCGGCCCTCCAGGTCCTCCAGCGGGAGGGCCGATTCGAGCCGGCGGCCGAGGGCCTCGGCGGCGGGGACCGCGGTGATCCGGGCGGCGGCGGCGTTGAAGCACACGACCAGGCCGTGCTCGTCGGCGACGACGATGCCGTCGGGCAGGTCGTCGGGGTCTATGCCGAGTCCGGTGCCGGTCGCGGCGGTGTCATCGTGCCGGGACGCGGACGCGCCGCGCGCGTCCCGCGCGCGCAGCGCGCTCTGGGCACCGCCCGTGCCGACGCTCATCCCCGTACCCCACCTCTCGTCCGGCGCAGAGGGCCCCCGGGCCCGTCACCCTACTAGCTGCCGGTGACGGAGCGGCACCCCGCGGAGGCGCGCTGTGCACGGGCTGACGCGTAGAGACATACGGCCGCGGCCGTGGCCAGGTTCAGGCTCTCGGCCTTTCCGTGGATCGGAACGCGCACGACGGCATCGGCGAGCGCGCGGGTCTCCTCCGGAAGCCCCCAGGCCTCGTTGCCGAAGACCCAGGCCGTGGGGCCGCCCATGGTCCCCTTGTCGAGTTCGTCGTCGAGGTCGTCCTCGCCCGCGCCGTCGGCGGCGAGGATGCGGACGCCGGCGTCCTTGAGTCCGGCCACGGCCCGCTCCACGGGCACGCCGACGGCGACCGGCAGGTGGAACAGGGATCCGACGGAGGCGCGTACGGCCTTGGGGTTGTAGAGGTCGACGGAGGCGTCGGTGAGGACGACGGCCTCGGCGCCAGCGGCGTCCGCGCAGCGCAGCACGGTCCCCGCGTTCCCGGGGTCGCGGACGTGCGCGAGCACGGCGACCAGCTTGGGGCGGGCGGCGAGGATCTCCTCGAAGGGCGTGTCGACGAACCGGCAGACGCCGACGATTCCCTGCGGGGTCACGGTCGTGGAGATGTCCGCGATGACCTGCTCGTCGGCGAGGTGCACCCGGGCTCCGGCGGTACGGGCCTCCGCGACGAGGTCGGCGTACCGCTCGGCGGCCTCCACGGTGGCGAACAGCTCGACGAGCGTGTCGCCTCCGTACGCCGCCGCCTCCCGCACGGCCTGCGGTCCCTCCGCGAGGAACAGCCGCTCCTTCCCCCGGAAGTTCCGCCGGGCCAGCCGCCGCGCGGCGGAGACGCGGGGGGAACGGGGCGAGATCAGCTCGGGGCTGGCGGGGGGCATGTTCTGTTCCACCTTCGGTATCTGTGCGGCTCGCATGGCATCGGGGGGTGACTCCGCCCCCGAGGGGCGCGGGGCCCTGTCGATCTGCGGCTCCGCCGCGACGGGGGCCCCGTGTTCGAGCGGAGCCGAGAACTCGGGGGAGCGGCCGGCCCCGGCGGCCCGCACCCGAACGGCTGCCCGCGGGGGCAGCGACAAAGGACCCGCAGGCTGAAACCTGCGGGTCCTTCAGTCACGTCGGCTCAAAGCCAGCGCAGCGTCACGCGGCCTTCGGCGCGTTGACGTCCGCGGGCAGGGCCTTCTGCGCGACCTCGACGAGCGCGGCGAACGCGTTGGCGTCGTTGACGGCCAGCTCCGCGAGGATCTTGCGGTCCACCTCGATGTTGGCGGCCTTCAGACCCTGGATGAGGCGGTTGTAGGTCATGCCGTTCTGGCGGGCCGCAGCGTTGATGCGCTGGATCCACAGCTGACGGAAGTCGCCCTTGCGCTTCTTGCGGTCGTTGTAGTTGTAGACCAGCGAGTGGGTGACCTGCTCCTTGGCCTTGCGGTACAGGCGCGAACGCTGACCGCGGTAGCCGGAGGCCGCCTCGAGGATCGCCCGGCGCTTCTTGTGGGCGTTGACTGCCCGCTTGACGCGTGCCACTTTTTAACTCCTTGTAGCGGGGCCGTGGTTGGACTCACACGGCCCGAAATCGATGGGGTCCCGGATCAGACGTACGGCGCTGGGCGCCGGTACGTCACTTGCCGAGAAGCTTCTTGATCTTCGCGGCGTCGCCCGGGGCCATCTCGGCGGTGCCGGTGAGACGGCGCGTCACGCGGGACGACTTGTGCTCGAGCAGGTGGCGCTTGCCGGCGCGCTCACGGAGCACCTTGCCGGAGCCGGTGACCTTGAAGCGCTTGCTGGCACCGCTGTGCGACTTGTTCTTCGGCATAGCGCCGTTCTCTCCTCGTCAGTGGCGTTCCGGTGCCCGGTCGCGGGACCGGGCACGGGTGGAACGTCATATGTATCGGTTGGCATCCCGGGGCCGGTGGCCCTGGGATCAGGCCTCGGCTGACGCCTCGGCCGGGGTCTCCGCCGACTCGGCCTCGGCGGGCGCGCTCTCGGCGACACCCTCCTCGGCGGCGTTCTGCGAGCGGCCGGGGTTGGCCTTCGCTTCCGCCTTGCGAGCCGCCTGAGCCTCACGGGCCTCGGCCATCGCCTCGGTCTTCTTCTTGTGCGGACCGAGAACCATGATCATGTTTCGGCCGTCCTGCTTCGGGTTCGACTCGATGAACCCGAGGTCCTCGACGTCCGTCGCGAGGCGCTGCAGCAGTCGGTAGCCGAGCTCCGGCCGGGACTGCTCGCGACCACGGAACATGATCGTGATCTTGACCTTGTCGCCCTGCTTGAGGAACCGGACGACGTGACCCTTCTTCGTGTCATAGTCGTGCGGGTCGATCTTCGGCCGGAGCTTCATCTCCTTGATGACCGTGTGCGCCTGGTTCTTGCGCGCCTCACGGGCCTTCATGGCCGACTCGTACTTGAACTTGCCGTAGTCCATGAGCTTGCAGACGGGCGGACGGGCGTTCGCCGCCACCTCGACGAGGTCGAGGTCGTACTCCTGAGCAAGCTCAAGGGCCTTGGCAAGCGGAACAATCCCGACCTGCTCGCCGCTGGGACCGACAAGTCGCACTTCGGGAACGCGAATCCGGTCGTTGATGCGGGGCTCGGCGCTGATGGATCCTCCTCGGTAGCACCACACGGCGGTCTGGCGGACAGCCGCGTATGTCTCTGATGACACTTCGACCAACCGCCGCAGGGCACGAAAAATGCCCCGGACGGGACACAGGCGGGGCTCCATGACAACCGGAGCACCGCCGCGGTCAACCGCGGGGCGCGCAATCGGACGACTCCATCGTCCGTACGGAACGATGGCGGCCGCCTGACCGGATGACCCGCCGCCCCGGAGGGCGGTCAGGTGGGAGATCGGAGCCTCCACTTGTGGGCCGGGCACATACATGTCCGGCCGGTCGTTACACAAGGTTAGCAGTTCCGCCGGGTACGCGCTAACCGGCGGCTTCCTCCCCGCCGCCCGCCGGAGGGGGAGGCTCCCCTCCCCCCACCGGGCGGAGGGCTCCCGTGGACGGGGGCGCGTGCGCCGGGGCCTATCGTGTGGGGCATGAGTGACACCCCTCCCCAGAACCCCGACTACGACACCATGACCCGCGACATCGCCGAGGTCCCCGCGGTCGAGGTCATCGTGACGGTCGCCGTGAACCTGATGAGCGCCGCCGCCGTGAAGCTCGGTCTCACCGAGGAGGGCGACGAGCACAAGGACCTGGACGAGGCGCGCAAGCTGGTCACCGCGCTCGCCGGGCTGCTCGACGCGAGCGCGACCGAGATCAGCTCCTTCCACGCGGCGCCGCTGCGCGACGGCCTGAAGTCCCTCCAGCTGGCCTTCCGCGAGGCGTCCCTGGTCCCGGACGAGCCGGGCCAGGGCCCCGGCGAGAAGTACACGGGCCCCGTCTACGGCTGACCCGTGTCCGTACGGCGTACGGACACGGACCCTCCCGTGCGCCTATCCGCGCACGTACAGGGGCTCGCCCGGAGGCGTCGCCCCGGCCGGCAGCAGTGCCAGGTCGAGGCCGCGCACCAGGCGGGCCCTCAGTGTTTCGTCGGCCGCGAGCCGCTCGGCCACCGTGCGGGCGGTCTCGGCGGGCGCGGCCGACGGGTCGAGCACGAGCGCGAGGGTGCCGTCCGCCGGTCCCGGGCCGAGGTGGGCGCGGACCACCAGGGGCTCGGCGGCGACCGCGGCCCGTACCGCCTCGACCACGGCGGGGTCGGCGAGCGGATCGGTGGTGGTGCGTCCCTCGGCGAGCGCCAGCAGGGCGGTACCGGTCAGCTCGTAGGACACGGGCCCGGCCATGTCCACCACGATCGTGTCGGCCTTCTCGTGCGCCGCGGCCTCCAGGACCTGGTTCAGGCGTACGGCCACGGGGCGGGCCTTCGGGTCCCAGCGGGCCAGCGAGTCCGTGGACGTGAAGGCGGGCAGGGCCGTGCGGCCGCCGGCCTTGAGCGTGGGCACCGCCATGTCGCTGGTCTTCTCACGGCGCAGCCCGTTCTCGTCCTCCTCGACCTCGCCGAGGATCGCCACGACGGGCACGAGCAGCCGGGCGCCCCTGAGCGCCTCCAGGACCGGCGGTACGGCGCCGCGGTCCGCGGACCAGTCCGCGAGAGCGGCGCTCAGCCGGGGATCTGCGGAGCCGTCGTCGTCGGAGAACTCTGAGTCGGGAATGTTCTTGTTCGCCACGGTCCCCGACCCTATCGGGGGGATCCTGCTGCGCTTGTGCGGCCCCCGTGACGCGCGGGCAACAGGATTCATGGATTTCTCAGCATTCCCTGACACGCCTCTAACACGCGCCCAACCGCGGGCACAGCCCGGCCGTCCAGCATCGCCGGATGGACCGTCACAGAGCACGCGGGCGTCGCGCCCGGCCCTCCCGACGCAAGCCGCTCCTGTCCGCCGCGGTGGCGTCCGTCGTCCTCGTCGGCGCCACGGCGGCCGGGACGGTGTACATGAAGGCGCAGGCGCACGACGGCCCGTCCGTCGTATCGTCGGCGGCGCCGGCACCGCCCTCTTCGTCGCCGGCCGGGAGCGAGGAGGCATCGGTGGAACCCGTGGCGGAGCCCTCCGTGGACCGGAACGCGCTGCTCGCGAAGGCGCTGGAGTCGGTGACGGTGGCGGCCGGCGCGAAGACGTCGGTCGCCGTCCTCGACGTCGACTCCGGTGAGAGCGCCGCCCACGGTGACGCGGCCTTCGACACCGCGAGCATCGTCAAGGTGAACATCCTGGCCGCTCTGCTGCTCCAGGCGCAGGACGCGGACCGGCATCTCACCGCGCAGGAGAAGGCGTACGCCACCAAGATGATCGAGAACAGCGACAACCCGTCGGCGACCGCGCTGTGGGCGGCGATCGGCCGGGCCGACGGTCTGGACTCCGCGAACGAGCGCTTCGGCCTGACGGCCACTCAGGGCGGGGACGGCGAGCTGTGGGGACTGACCCAGACCACCGCGAGCGACCAACTGACCTTGCTCCGGCAGGTGTTCGGGGAGGACTCCAAGCTGAGCGCGGCCTCGCGGTCCTATCTCCAGGGACTCATGGGCGAGATCGAGACCGACCAGCGGTGGGGGTGTCGGCGGCCGCCGACGGTTCTCGATGGGCGCTGAAGAACGGCTGGTTGGCACGGAGCACGACGGGCCTGTGGGACGTCAACAGCATCGGCCGGATCTCCGCCGGCGGCCACGACTACCTGGTGGCGACGCTGTCGAATGGCAACTCCACGCAGGCGAAGGGCATTTCGCTGGTGGAGGCGGTGTCGAAGGCCGCGGTGTCCGCGTTCCGGGACACGGCCGAGGACTGAGGACCCCGGCCGGAAGGACGAGGCCGGAGCCCCGGAAGCCGACGGATCCCGCGCGCCGGGGAGCACCGGGTGCTTCCGGAACGGCGTTCGTGGCTAGGGCCGTCCGAACGGGGCGTTTCTGCGGACGCGCCACAGGAACACCGCCGCTCCCAGCAGGGACAGGCCCAGGGCGCCCGCGAGGGGAGCGGCCCAGCCGGCCGAACCGCCGTCGTCGTCGGGGGCGTCGGGGCCGGTGCCGAAGTACTTGCGGCCGTACTCGGCCGACTTGAGTCCCTCGGGCTCCAGCCGGCCGGCCGCCTTGATGGCGGCGGCGGGGTCGACGAAGCCGTAGCCGCGGGAGTCGTCACGGCCCCCGGAGGGAGCGTTGCGGGCGGTGTCCTCCAGCAACTGCTTGATCTGCGCCGGGGACAGACCCGGGTGGGCGGCCTTGACGAGCGCGACCGCGCCGGAGACGAACGCGGACGCCGCGCTGGTGCCCCAGCCCTCGTAGTACCGGTCGTCCGGGTCGGCGATGACCACGTCGACGCCCGGTGCGCTGACGGTGGCGTACCAGCGGCGGGTGGAGAAGGAGGCGTGGGTCCCGTAGCGGTCGACGGCGGCCGCCGCGATCACACCGGGGTAGGCGGCGGGGTACGAGATGTGGTCGCCCTTCTCGCCTCCGTTGCCGGCCGAGGCGACGACGGCGACCCCCTTCCTCAGCGCGTACTGGACGGCCTCGTCCTCGGCGGGCTCGGGGTGCGCGGACCTGGAGTCGTCGCCGAGGGAGAGGTTGATGACGTCGGCGCCGTGGTCGGTGGCCCAGCGGATGCCGTCCGCGAGCGCGTTGCCCCGGGTGTTGCGGGCCTTGGAACGGGCCGGGTCCTTGTCCTCGAGGATGACGCGGACGGGCAGGATCTTCGCCTCCGGGGCGATTCCCATGACGCCGTCGGCGTCACCCGGCCCGTGGCCGTGCCCGGCGATGATGCCCGCCATGGCGGTGCCGTGCCGGGCCCAGGTGCGGTCACCGCGGCTCGCGCCGAAACCGACCAGGTCCTTCTCGCCGAGCACATTGCCCTTGAGGTCCGGGTGCAGGGCGTCGACGCCGGTGTCGAGGACGGCGACGGTGATGCCCTTGCCCTTGGTCGTACGCCACGCCTGCTGCGTGTGCATCGCGTCGAGACCCCACTGCTGGGCGCGGATGCCGTCGGCGTACGCGACGGCCGAGGGCACCAGCACGAGGGACGCCGCGAGGGCGGCGGCAAGAGCGCCGGACCTGCGGGAGAGCCTGGGCGCACGGGCGCGCGGGACCCGGCGCGGACGCGGGGCGCGGCCGACGGGGGCCGCCGCTCCGGTCGCACCGGACACGCGGCCCTGCTCGACACGGCCGCCGGGGCTGTCGTCGTGGTTCATGACGGCTCCTCCGTGGCCGAGGTGACGGTCTTGCGAAGGCCTCGCTCGACCCGGTCCGCGAGGCCCTTCGCCTCGTGGCCGAGGCCCGCCTGGGCCGCGGCCGTGGTCGAGTCCGGCTTCATCGCGTCGGCGGCGGGCTGCGGGCCGGCGACGGTGCGGCCGTCCGCGAACCCCGAGACCGCGTACACGACGGCGGGGGCGTCCGTGAGGACCGACAGGGTCCAGGAGGCACGCTGGTTCCTGCCGAAGCCCTCGGCGTCGGTGCCCTTGGCCGCGTAGGGAAGGGGCAGCAGGTCGGTGCGCCGGTCCAGGCCCTCCTTGCGGAAACGGGCCTTCAAGGAGGTCATGCCCGCGGCGTCCGCCTTGGTGAACAGCAGGCCGACGGTGGTGACGTGACTGCGGGTCGCGTCCACGTAGGTGGCACGGAGCAGGCGCAGACAGCCGACGGGGGCGAGGGCCTGGCGCAGCAGCGGGTCGAAGGCGTTCTCGCAGCCAGTGTCGGGGGCGACGGCGATCCGCGTCCAGGTGCGGTCGGAGCCACCGGGGCCCGCGCCGTCGCCGCGCACGGTCGGCGGGAAGAGCTTGTCCACGGGCACGCTGTGCCAGAGCTCTCCGGCCGCCGTGAAGGCTCCGGGCGAACCGGGTCCGTCCGCGTCGTCGCCGGTGAGCCAGCTCCCGGTCACCGCGCCGCCGATGAGCCCGAGTCCGAGAACGACACAGGTCGCGGCGGTCACGGCGAGGGGCCGGGCCCGGCCGCGGAACGGACGCGCCCGCACGGTGCCTCCGCCGTACGTCTCGGGCTCCGCGAACGACACGAAGGGGCGCTCCGCGCCGGGGGTCGTCCCGGCGGGCGCGGTCGCGGTCGCGGGATACGGGGACGGGGACGGAACGAACGGGTGCGTGGCCAGGGAGGCCGCGGACGGCCGGTCGTCCCGTCCGGGCCAGGTCTCCCGCGCCGCCTCGGTGACCCGCTCCCCGGAAACGGGGGCCTGCCCCGCCGCCGCGTCCCGCCCGGACACCGCGGCCCCGGACGGACGCGGGGACTCGGAGGGGTACGGGGTGCCGGACGGACGGTGGAGTCCGGACGGGCGTGAGGACTCGCCGGCCCGCGGGGTTCCGAAGCCGCGCGACGGGCCGGAGGACGGAGCGGGCTCGGACAGCCGCGTCGCCCCGGAGGGGTCCGGGGACCCGAAAGCGGGCGCCGGGTCGAACGACCGCGGGGGTTCGGCCGGCGGCGCGGACTCGGCGGGGCGCGGGGGCCCGGACGGGCGCTGCGGCGCGGCGGGGTGCGACAGCCGGGCGGGGCGGGGCGCGGGACGCTGTGTCCCGCCGGGTCGCGAGGGCCCGGCCGGATGCGGTGCCCCGTCGGGACGTGCCGGTCCGGCGGACGCGGGCGGCGTGTCCGGGAAGCGTGCGGAGGCCGCCGGGGGCGGCGGGGTCGGCGGACCCGTCCGGCCCTCGGGGCTCGGGTGGGGGTGGCGCCGGTCCTCCGGCCGCGACGGCGGGGCCGGCACGGAGCCGTACGCGACGGCTTCCGGGGCCGGGCGCGATGTGCTGGACGGCGGTGCCGAACCGGCCGGGGCGGACCGGGGCACGTCCGATCCCGGCGCACCGCTCGGAGCGGACGGTACGTCGGACCCCGACGTACCGTCAGGAACGGACCGGCGCACGTCGGACCCCGGCACACCGCTCGGAACGGACCGGCGCCCGTCGGATCCCGGCACACCGTCTGGAGCGGTCCGGCGCACGTCGGACCCCGGCGCACCGGGCGAGGACGAACGGCGCACGTCGGACCCTGACACACCGGACGAAGCCGAACGGCGCACGTCGGACCCCAGCGCACCATCCGGAGCGGTCCGGCGCACGTCGGACCCCGGCGCGGCGGACGAGGGCGGTCGATGCTCGTCGGGCCCCTGTGTGCCGGGCGGGGCGGACCACGGTCTGCCGGGTGACACGGACTCCGGCGCGGCGGGAGAGGCGGCACCCGGGGCGCCGGGAGAGGCGGCACCCGGCGTACGGGGCCCGGCCGGTTCCGGCGAACCGGTCGCGCCGGTCGACGCGGACGTCGGGGCACCGGAAGAAGCGGTCCCGGACTCGCCGCTCGCGGCGGCCCTCGGCCGGACGCGCGAGACGGGCCTCGGCGCGGCGGGAGAGGCGGCCACCGGCCTGCCGGACGGGACGGGCCCCGGGGCATTGGACGGGGTGGACGCGGGTGCGCCGGACGGGACCGGCCCCGGCGCGGGCGACGGGCCCGGCCTCGGGACGTTCTCGGTGCCGGGCGTCGCGTCGGCGTCCGTGGAGGTGTCGGAGAAGTCGAAGGACCGCGGTGGCGCGGGCACCCGCGGGGCGGGTCCGGGCCCCGGCCCGAAAGCCCGCGCCGTGGACGGAGCCGGCGCGGAAGCGTCACCGGAGGAGCGAAAACCGTCTCCGGCCGTGGAGCGTCCGCCCGGCACGCCGGACCGGTCCGGCGCCGACGGCGGCCGGACGGGCCGGTGCGGCACCGGCGGGACCGTGCCGCGGGGCGGGCCCGCGGGACGCGGCGGGACGACCGGAACGTGGTCGGACGCGGCCTGCCCGTGTCCGGAAGGGGACGCGGCCTGCCCGGATGCGGAAGGAGACGCGGCCTGCCCGGATGTGGAAGGGGACCCCTGCGCGAGCGGCGCGGGGTCCTCGGCGGACCAGTCCTCCCCGCCCGACAGGTCCGGTCCGGGCGGGCGGACCGGCTTCGGCGGAACCGGAGGACGGGCCGGAGCCGGCGGGTTCGCGGGGGCGGGCGGGGTCCGATCGGCCGCCGGGACGGCGGACGGGACGTCGGGGCGCCGGGGATTCGAGGCGCGCCGCGCTTCCGTACTCATGCACCCCCCGTTTCCTCGTACCGGGCTGTCGGACGCCCCGGAGCTCGGCGAGCCGTTTCGTGTGTGCGCGAGAGGTTCACCACGGGCACGCATACCCGCGCCGGTGGACCGTCACCCGGGCAGGGCCCGCCGAGGCAAGGTCGTCCCTCCCTCGCGTCCACGTCACTCTACGGGTTGACGCACGTCGGACGGGAACCAGTACGAGGCCCCGGGGCATCTGCCCGGAACATCCCCCTACCCTGCGGTAATGGAGTCTGGCAGTCTTCGCTCATGACTGCCCGTGCCGCCGACAGGGCCCGCTACGACCGGGCCACCGCTCACCTCGACGCCCCCGTCGCCGTTGTGGACCTGGACGCCTTCGACGCGAACGCGGACGACTTGCTCCGCAGGGCCGGCGGCAAGCCGATCCGTGTCGCCAGCAAGTCCGTCCGCTGCCGCGCCCTCCTGGAGCGGGTCCTGGAACGGGACGGCTTCGCGGGGATCATGTCGTTCACCCTCGCCGAGTCGCTGTGGCTGGCCAGGTCCGGTTTCGACGACGTCCTGCTCGCCTATCCCTCGGCCGACCGCAAGGGCTACGCCGAGCTGGCCTCCGACCCCAAGCTCGCCGCCGCGGTGACCGTCATGATCGACGACCCGGCGCAGCTGCGTCTCATCGACGAGGCGCGCGAGGGCGGCAAGGAGGTCGTCCGGGTCTGCCTGGAGCTGGACACCTCGCTCAAGCTGCTCGGCGGCCGGGTGCGGGTCGGAGCGCTGCGTTCGCCGCTGCACTCCCCCGCCCAGGTCGCGGAGCTGGCCCGGGCCGTCAAGCGCGCCCCCGGGTTCAAGCTGGTGGGGATCATGGCGTACGAGGGTCACATCGCCGGTGTCGGGGACGCGGTCCCGGGCCGGCCGCTGCGCTCGCGTGCCGTGCGGCTGATGCAGGCGACCGCCCGCAAGGAGCTCGCCCAGCGGCGCGCGGAGGTCGTCCGGGCGGTACGGGCCGTGGAGCCGGACCTCGAATTCGTCAACGGCGGCGGCACCGGCAGCGTCCAGCACACGGCCGCCGAGGACGCGGTCACCGAGATCGCGGCCGGTTCGGGGCTCTACGTGCCGAGGCTCTTCGACAACTACACGTCCTTCAGCGGACGCCCGGCCGCGCTGTTCGCCCTGCCCGTGGTGCGCCGGCCGGGCGTGGGTGTGGTGACCGTGCTGGGCGGCGGATATCCCGCCTCCGGGGCCACGGGCGCGGACCGGCTGCCCGTCCCGTATCTGCCAAAGGGGCTGTCGTACGACCCCCAGGAGGGTCCCGGCGAGGTGCAGACCCCGCTGCTCGGCTCCCCCGCGGACGATCTGCTCATCGGCGACAAGGTGTGGTTCCGGCACGCGAAGGCCGGTGAGCTGTGCGAGCGGTTCGACACGCTGCACCTCATCAAGGGCGACACGGTCACGGCCTCCGTCCCGACCTATCGCGGAGAGGGCCGCACCTTCCTCTGACCCACGGGGTCGGGGCCTTCCGCCGGGAGGGCGGGCGCCCGTACCCGGCCGCCGGGCCCGGGGACACCCGTCCTCCGGCCGGGCGGCCGTCGTTCACTCGGACGGGCCGATGCTGCTGCCCACCCCGCCGCCCGCGCCCTTCCCGCCCACCGGGCGGATGCCCGCGGTGATCTTGTCCATGTCGGACAGCGGCGGCGCGCCGGCGCCGGCGTCGACGGCCAGCCGGACGATGACCAGGGACTGGGATCCCGTGCTGGACTGGAAGGCCAGCGACTCGACCCAACCTCCGGGCCCTGCACCGGTCCTGACCTTCCAGCGCACGAGATATCCGGCGCGTCCGGCGACGGCGACCGAGCCGGACTTCACCACCCGGTGGGAGGTGATGCCGTGGAAGGGGCGGCTGCCGACGAGGTCGTGGCCGTACACGCTGTCGGCGGCGTCCTCGATGTCCCCCTCGGCGAGGGCCTTCGGGGAGGTCTCGTCGGTGGCCGTGACGGTGAGCGAGTCGACCCGGCCGTGCCGGCACAGACCGGGGTCGCCCGGGCAGTCGTAGGTGCGCGGGGTCGACAGCACCATGTCGTGGTCGGCGGCGTACTGCGGTTTCGCCCAGCCGTCGAGGACCGGGAAGGTGATGCCGTTCAGCTCGTCCACCACGACGGACGGGTCACCGGCCGAGGGCGAGGGGGCGGACGGTGACGGCGAGGGGCCGTCGGTCCGGCCGGGAGACGCGGTCGCGGGCGTGGTGCGTGCCGCGGTCTCGTCGTCGCCGTCGTCCTGGCGCAGCAGCACGGCGCCCGTGACGATCGCGGCCACGAGGACGACGGCGGCCGTCACGAGGGCGACGGCCTTGGCCCGGCCGGAGCCGGAGCCGTCGGCCGGCGGGGTCTGTACGAGGGGCTGTTGGGGAACCTCGGGCTGACGCCGGTGGTCGGTCCACGCGGTCCCGTCCCACCAGCGCTCGACGAGCGGGTACGACGGGTCGCGGTACCAGCCGGGTGGGGGTGTCATGCTCATCCCGGCACTCTAGTGCGGTGGCGGGCGGCGGGACGTGCCGGGACGAGCCGTCCAGGGGGCCCGGGGCGGGAACGGCGGGAAGTCGCCGCCCGCCCGCCCGCGGGCCGGGCCGGCGGGCGGCCTACAACGGTGTGACGTAGGCGCCCGAGATGCCCCCGTCCACCAGGAAGTCGGTGGCGTTCACGAACGAGGAGTCGTCGCTGGCGAGGAACGCGACGGCCGCCGCGATCTCGTCCGCCTCGGCGAACCGTCCGACCGGGATGTGCACGAGCCGGCGCGCGGCCCGCTCGGGATCCTTGGCGAACAGCTCCTGCAGCAGCGGGGTGTTGACCGGGCCGGGGCACAGGGCGTTGACGCGGATGCCCTCCCGGGCGAACTGGACGCCCAGTTCACGGGACATGGCCAGGACACCGCCCTTGGAGGCCGTGTACGAGATCTGGGAGGTCGCCGCGCCCATCCGGGCCACGAAGGAGGCGGTGTTGATGATGGAGCCCCTGCCCTGGCGGCGCATGTAGGGGATGGCGGCCTTGCAACAGAGGTACACGGAGGTGAGGTTGACCTCCTGGACGCGCTTCCAGGCCTCCAGTCCGGTGTCCAGGATGGAGTCGTCGTCGGGAGGTGAGATGCCCGCGTTGTTGAAGGCGACGTCGACCGAGCCGTAGGTGTCGTACGCGGTCTTGAACAGGTTCTCGACCTGTTCGGGGTCGGTCACGTCGACCTTGACGAAGGTTCCGCCGACCTCGGCGGCCACGGCCTTCCCGTGCTGTTCGTCGATGTCGCCGCAGACGACGTTCGCTCCCTCGGAGGCGAGCCGGCGCGCGGTGGCGAGGCCGATGCCGCTGGCGGCGCCGGTGATGACGGCGGTACGGCCGCCCAGGCGGCGGCAGACGGTCTCGGGGGTGTCTGAAGTCACAGTGCGGGGCCCTCCGTGCTGATGAAGACGTTCTTGGTCTCGGTGAAGGCGGTGAGGGCGTCCGGGCCGAGTTCGCGGCCGATCCCCGACTGTTTGAAGCCGCCGAAGGGGGTCCAGTAGCGGACGCTGGAGTGGGAGTTGACGGACAGGTTGCCGGCGCGGACGGCCCCGGAGACGCGCAGGGCGCGGCCGACGTCACGGGTCCAGATCGAACCGGACAGGCCGTAGTCGGTGGCGTTGGCGAGCCGGACGGCGTCGGCCTCGTCCTCGAAGGGCAGCACGACCGCGACGGGGCCGAAGACCTCCTCGACGGCCACGCGCGCGCCGGGCTCGACGCCGGTGAGGACGGTGGGCGCGAACCAGAAGCCGGGGCCTTCGGGGGCCTTGCCGCGGATACCGGGCGCGTCGGCGTCGACGTAGGACCGCACGCGTTCGCGCTGGGCCGCGGAGATCAGCGGGCCCATCTGGGTCCGCTCGTCGGAGGGGTCGCCGACGACGACGGACTCGACGGCCGGGGCGAGGAGTTCGAGGAAGCGGTCGTGGACGGAGCGCTGGACGAGGATGCGGGTGCGGGCGCAGCAGTCCTGGCCGGAGTTGTCGAGGAAGGACATGGGGGCGGCGGCCGCGGCGGCCTCGATGTCGGCGTCGGCGAAGACGATGTTGGGGCTCTTGCCGCCCAGTTCGAGGGTGACGCGCTTGAGGAGGGCCGAGCCTTTCGCCAGCACCTGCTTGCCGACGGCCGTGGACCCGGTGAAGACGATCTTCGCGACGCCGGGGTGGGTGACGAGCGCGTCGCCCGCGACGGGACCCGCGCCGGGCAGCACCTGGAAGAGGTGTTCGGGCAGGCCTGCCTCCAGGGCGAGTTCGGCCAGCCGCAGTGCCGTGAGCGGGGTCGCCTCGGCCGGTTTGAGAATGACGGCGTTGCCCGCGGCGAGGGCGGGTGCGGTGCCCCAGGCGGCGATGGGCATCGGGAAGTTCCAGGGGGCGATGACGCCGACGACGCCGAGCGGTTCGAGGAGGGTGACGTCGAGGCCGCCCGGGACCGGGATCTGACGTCCCGTCAGGCGTTCCACTCCCCCGGCCGCGTAGTCGAGCAGATCGCGCACGTTGCCCGCCTCCCAGCGGGCGTTGCCGAGGGTGTGGCCGGCCTCGCGGACCTCCAGCCGGGCCAGTTCCTCGAGGTGGCCGTCGACGGCGGCCGCGAAGCGGCGCAGCAGCCGGGCCCGGTCGGCGGGCGCGAGGGTGGCCCAGCCCGCCTGGGCCCGGCCGGCCCGTTCGACGGCGTCGTCCACGTCCCGGGCGGTGGCGGCGGGGACGGTGGCGACGACCTCCTCGGTGGCCGGGTCGAGCACCCGGAGTTCGTGGTCGTGCGGAGACGAGGTGTACGGGTGCGGTGCGTCCGGGTCCGACGCGTGCGGGGGCGGTGTGTCCTGGTGCGGTGCGTGCGGGTGCGGCAAGGGGGTCCTCACATGCGTTCGAAGGAGCGGCGCAGCTCCCAGTCGGTCACCGCGGCGTCGAAGGCCTCCAGCTCGACGCGCGCCATGTTGCGGTAGTGCTCGACCACCTCGTCACCGAAGGCGGCCCGGGCGATCGGGCTGTTCTCCCAGAGCTCGGCGGCCTCGCGCAGGGTGGTGGGGACGTGTTCGTACGCGGCGGTGTAGGCGTTGCCCGGGCACGCCTCGGGCAGCTCCAGCTTCCGCTCGATGCCGTACAGGCCGGCCGCCACGAGTCCGGCGACGGCCAGGTGCGGGTTGACGTCGCCGCCGGGCAGCCGGTTCTCGAAGCGCGTCGAGCGGCCGTGGCCGACGACGCGCAGGGCGCAGGTGCGGTTGTCGTGCCCCCAGGCGACGGCGGTCGGGGCGAAGGAGCCGGGCTGGAACCGCTTGTACGAGTTGATGTTGGGCGCGTACAGGAGGGAGAAGTCGCGCAGGGCGGCCAGCTGTCCGGCGAGGAAGTGGCGCATCACCTCCGACATGCCGTCCGGGTCCCCGGCGGAGCCGGCCATCACGTTGGTGCCGTCGGCGTCGGCCAGGGAGAGGTGGATGTGGCAGGAGTTGCCCTCGCGCTCGTTGTACTTGGCCATGAAGGTGAGGGAGACGCCTTCCTGGGAGGCGATCTCCTTGGCGCCGGTCTTGTAGATCGCGTGCTGGTCGCAGGTGACGAGGGCCTCGTCGTAGCGGAAGGCGATCTCGTGCTGGCCGGGGTTGCACTCGCCCTTGGCGGACTCGACGGTCAGGCCCGCTCCTCGCATCTCGTTGCGGATGCGGCGCAGCAGGGGCTCGATGCGGCCGGTCCCGAGGACCGAGTAGTCGATGTTGTACTGGTTGGCCGGGGTGAGCCCCCGGTAGCCGCTGTCCCAGGCCTGTTCGTAGGTGTCCTTGAAGACGATGAACTCCAGCTCGGTGCCGACCTGGGCGGTGTAGCCGAGTGCGGCGAGGCGCTCCAGCTGGCGGCGCAGGATCTGGCGGGGAGCGGCCACCACCGGGGAGCCGTCGTTCCAGGCGAGGTCGGCGATGAGCAGGGCGGTGCCCTCGTTCCAGGGGACGCGCCGCAGGGTGGCGAGGTCGGGGTGCAGGGCGAAGTCGCCGTAGCCCCGGTCCCAGGAGGACATGGCGTATCCGTCGACGGTGTTCATGTCGGTGTCGACGGCGAGGAGGTAGTTGCAGCCCTCCGTGCCGTGCTCCAGGACCTCGTCGAGGAAGAAGGCCGCGGCGAACCGCTTGCCCTGGAGCCGTCCCTGCATGTCGGGGAAGGCCAGGACGACCGTGTCGATGTCACCGGCCTCGACGAGGACGCTCAGTTCCTCGACGGAGAGCGGGGGTGTGCGGTCTGCCACCGGAAAGTCCTCCTTGGGTCAGCCGAGGGCCATAAGGTATTGCGGAGAACCATTGCTTGGGAAGGGGGCGCGACCTGATGACGCGGGCGGAACCCGGACGCGGGACGGGCGACCGGCTGACGCCGGTCCTGCGGCCGGTGCGGGCGGGCAACGGCTTCGAGGAGGCGCTGGAACAGATCCTCCAGATCGTCCGGCTCGGCCTGGTGCCGGGCGGCGAACGGCTGCCCGCGGAGCGGGAGTTGGCCGAGCGGCTCGGCATCAGCCGGGTGACGCTGCGCGAGGTCCTGAAGGTGCTCCAGGACCAGGGTCTGGTCGAGTCGCGGCGCGGACGCTACGGCGGCACCTTCGTGCTGGCGCGCACCGACACACCGGGCGAGCACGAACTGCGCCGCAGGGTCGCCGCGGTCGACATCGAGGACGTGCTGCGCTTCCGCGAGGTCCTGGAGGTGGGCGCGGCCGGGCTGTGCGCGGCGCACGGGCTCGACGCGGAGCGGGCCGCCCGGCTGCGCGAGGCGCTGGAGCGGACGAACGACGCCCCGCTGGCCGACTACCGGCGCCGGGACACCCTGCTCCACCTCACCCTCGCGGAGCTGTGCGGCTCCCCTTCCCTCACCGCGCGGTACGCGGCCGTCCGCGCGTCCGTCAACGACCTGCTCGACTGCATCCCGCTCCTCGTCCGCAACCTGGAGCATTCGCAGCGCCAGCACACCGCCCTGGTCGAGGCGGTTCTCGACGGGGACGCGGACGGGGCGCGGGAGATCATGCGGGAGCACTGCGCGGGCACGGCGGCGCTGCTGCGGGGGTTCCTGGCGTGAGCGGGACGTGAGGCGCGGGGCCGGCGCCTTCCCCTCCCGGGCGCCGCGTGTTTCGCTCCCACCCCGCAAAGGTATGAGAGTTTTCCATTGACAGCGTCGAGGAGATCCGAGGAGTAGCGCGTGGGCAGGCCGCTGGTCGGTGTGAGTACGTATCTGGAGGCCGGGACTCGCTGGGGCGTGTGGGAGATGGAGGCCGCGCTGCTGCCGGCCGGCTATCCACGGCTCGTGCGGGCGGCGGGCGGACTCGCCGTGATGCTGCCGCCGGACGATCCGGCCCTGGCGCGCGAGACCGTCGCCCGGCTCGACGCGGTGGTCGTCGCGGGCGGCCCCGACGTCGACCCCGCCCGGTACGGCGCCGAGCGCTCCCCGCGTACGGGGCCGCCCGCGCCCGAGCGCGACGCCTGGGAACTCGCCCTGATCCGGGCCGCGTTGGAATCCGGCACCCCGCTGCTCGGGATCTGCCGGGGGCACCAGCTCCTGAACGTCGCCCTCGGCGGCACCCTCGTCCAGCACCTCGACGGGCACGTGAAGGACACCGGCGTCATCGGGCACCACGAGGTGATCCCCGTTCCGGGGACGCGGTACGCCGGTCTCGTACCGGAGCCGTGCGCCGTGCCGACGTACCACCACCAGGCGGTGGACCGCCTCGGGAGCGGCCTCACGGTGAGCGCGCACGCGGCCGACGGCACGGTGGAGGCCGTCGAACTCCCCGGTCCCGACTGGATCCTGGGAGTCCAGTGGCACCCGGAGATGGGGGACGACCTGCGGGTGATGCGGGGCCTGGTAGCGGCGGCGTCCTGAGCGACCGGGCCCCGCAGGACGTTTCTTCGCCCCCTCCGCCCCTGCCCGTCCCGTCCCCGGGGCTGCCGCCCCCAGACCCCCGCTTCGGCCTGACGGCCTCGTCCTCAAACGCCGGACGGGCTGAAGAAGTCAGCCCCTCCGGCGATTGAGGAGCGGGGTCCGGGGGCGGAGCCCCCGGGTACGGGGAGGGCAGGGGCGGAGGGGGCGAAGAATGCCTGTCGTGTCACGCGCCCCGGGTCAGGGACAGCAGATCGCGGGCCGGCCCGGTGGGGCGGTGCCCCGTCGGCCAGACGGCCCGCAGGGCGCGGGTCAGCTGGACGTCGGCCAGGGGGATGCCCACCAGACGGTGGGCGGAGAGCTCCTCGCCGAGGGCGAGTTCGCTCAGGACGGCCGGCCCCGCGCCGCTGACGGCGGAGGCCTTGACCGCCGTCGTCGAGGACAGCTCGATCAGCGGACGGGCGAGCCCGCCGAGCGCGGAGTCGAGGACCTGACGCGTGCCCGACCCCTCCTCGCGCAGGATGAGCGGTGTGGCGGCCAGTTCCGCCGCCGCGAGGGGCGCCCGGCGGCGCGCCCAGGGATGTCCGGGCGCCGTCACCACGATCAGCCGGTCGTGCGCGATGACGGCGGCGTCGAGACCGGACGGCACCGAGATGCCCTCGACGAACCCGAGGTCCGCCTCACCCGTCAGCAGCCGCTCGGCCACGGCGGCGGAGTTCCCCGCGAGCAGCGACACGGCCGTGTCGGGACGCTGTGCGCGCAGCGCGATCAGCCAGCCGGGCAGCAGGTACTCGGCGATGGTCATGCTCGCGGCCACCCGCAGCCGTGAGTCGCGCCGGTCGCGCAGGGCCTGCGCCCCGGCGTCGAACGCCTCGGCCGCGTCCACCACCCGCCTGGCCCAGTCCGTGACGAGCGCCCCCTCCCGGGTGAGCCGGGACCCGCGCGGCGAACGGTCGACGAGCGCCACCCCGAGCAGCCGCTCCATGGAACGGATACGGCTGCTGGCCGCCGGCTGGGTGATCCCCAGCTCGCGTGCGGCGCGCCCGAGACTGCCGAGGCGCGCCACGGCCAGCAGCAGTTCCAGCGCGCCCAGATCGGGTACCCGGTGTGCGATCCCGACGCCGGGCCGATCCTCCGCACTGCTGCTCATAAAGCCAGCTTATGCCGTCATAGGCGCGCACTCCCTGGTGGGGAGCCCGCGGCGGCGCGACCGTGATGACATGGTCACCGCAGCCCAGCCCCTGTCCGCCCATCAGGCGGGAACCGTCCCCGGCACGAAGACACCCCGTGTCCCGGGAAACCGCGCCGTCGCCGCACTCCGGTATCTCGGCCCGAACTGGTACGCCTCCGTGATGGGCACCGCGATCGTGGCCACGGCGGGAGCCGGGCTCCCCGTGGACGTACCCGGTCTGCGCACCGCCTGCACCGTCGTGTGGGCCCTCTCGCTCACCCTGCTGGTGTCGCTGCTCGCCGCCCGCGCCCTGCACTGGACGTACCACCGCGACCAGGCCCGCGCCCACTTCCTCGACCCGGCCGTGGTCCCCTTCTACGGCTGCCTCTCGATGGCCCTGCTCGCCGTGGGCGGCGGCACCCTCCTGGTCGGCCGGGACTGGATCGGGACACCGGCGGCCCTCGCCGTGGACACCGTCCTGTTCACCGCCGGGACGCTGGTCGGACTCGCCGCCGCCGTGGCCGTCCCGTACCTCATGGTCGTACGGCACCGCATCGAACCCGGCCAGGCGTCCCCCGTGTGGCTGCTGCCGATCGTCGCCCCCATGGTGTCGGCCGCTCTCGGCCCCCTCCTCGTTCCCCACCTGCCGGCGGGCCAGCCCCGAGAGACCCTGCTCCTCGCCTGTGTCGCGATGTTCGGGATCAGCCTGGTGGCCACTTTCGTGATGCTGCCGATGATCTTCGCGCGGCTCGTCACCGCGGGTCCGCTGCCGCTCGCGCTCACCCCGACGCTGTTCCTCGTGCTGGGCCCGCTGGGCCAGTCGACCACCGCGGTGGGCAAGTTCGCGGACGCCGCCCCCGGTGTGGTGTCCGCCCCCTACGACCAGGGCTTCACGCTCCTCGCCGTCCTCTACGGCGTCCCCGTGCTCGGTTTCGCCCTGCTGTGGCTCGCGCTGGCCGTCGCGATGGTCGTACGGGCCCGCCGCCAGGGCATGGGCTTCGCTATGACCTGGTGGGCCTTCACCTTCCCGGTGGGCACCTGCGTGACCGGCGCGGAGGGCCTGGCCCGGCACACCGGCCTGGCCGCCTTCGAGGTGCTCGCCGTCGCCCTGTACGTCCTGCTGGTGGCCGCCTGGTCGGTGGCCGCCGTCCGGACCGCCCACGGCCTGATCGGCGGAAAGCTGCTCGCCGCACCTCGATGAGAGCGGTCGGCACACGCGAACGGTCCCGGCCCCGGGCTCTGAGCCCGGGGCCGGGACCGTTCATCCGTCGGCGACTACGCGTCGGCCGGAGTCTCAGAAGGCGCTGTTGTCACAGCCCTGCGAGGAGCCGAGGCTGGTGTGCTGGCCACCCGGGTTGCCCTCACCGTTCAGCGCGTTGCCGAGCGCGCCGTTGAGGAGGCCGACCTCGCCGAGGACGTCCACGTTCAGGTCGTGCGACTTGCAGCTGGAGCTCTGCGAGACCTTGATGTCGTTACCGCCACCCGCGGCCTGGGCCGTGCCACCGGCGAACGCGATGCTGCCGAGAGCGGCGACCAGAACAGCAGCGGTACGAAGCTTACGCATGTCATCTCCAATGGAGTTGAATGGTTGCGATCCGGAAAAGATCGACTTGTGTAGTCACAGAAAGTAGTGCGAACTCCGCCGGGCCTGTGGGCGACGCGCTGGATCTTGTGCCCGTGTCGCAGAAGCACCCGAAAGCCGTAGCGCGGAAGAATAATCGGGTCGTCGGGCCGGGTCGGCGACGGCCGGCGCACCGACGGGACGGGAGACCGCCTCGGAGTTCCGCCGGGACCGTTCATCCGTCGGCGACTACGCGTCGGCCGGAATCTCAGAACGCGCTGTTGTTGCAACCCTGCTTGGAGCCGAGGGAGGTGGCCTGGCCACCCGGGTTGCCCTCACCGTTCAGCAGGTTGCCAGCCAGACCGTTGAGGACGCCGACCTCACCGAGGACGTCCAGGTTCAGGTCGTGCGACTTGCACTCGGCGCTCTGCGAGACCTTGATGTGGTTGTCGCCACCCGCGGCCTGGGCCGTGCCGCCGGCGAACGCAATGCCGCCGAGGGCAGCGAGCAGAACGGCAGCGGTACGAAGCTTACGCATGTCATCTCCAATGGAGTTGAGTAGGTTCGACCCGTGAAAGATCGACTTGTGCAGTCACAGAAAGTAGTGCGAACTCCGCCGAACCCGTCGGCGACGCACTGGATCTTGCGCACGTGTCGCAGAAACACCCGAAAGCCGTAACGCGGGCGAATGATCGGACCGGCAGACGGAACCGGCGGAGGCCGGCGCCTCGGCGGGACGGGAGAACGCCCTCACGGCCGTCTCCCCCGGCGGAGGTCCGGCCCCGCGGAGGCGCGGTCCCGCGGAGCCGTGGCACGCCACAAGTGACGTACCAGACTGGCGAGTTGGCCCGAAAGGTGCCGGAATCACGAGGAGAGGGCGAGGAGTTCGGTTCTCCTCTTCCGGCGGAGGACGGAGCGGAGGATCACCGCCGAGGTGATCGCAGCGCCTCGCCGAGTCGCGCGGGTGCCTCGGCGAGCGAGGGGCCGTACCAGGTCAGCAGGCGGCCATCGACGAGGGCGCAGGGCAGTCGCGGGAAGGCTTCCGGCCCGTCGTCGGCGGTGAAGCGGTACGGCTCGTCGGGCAGCACCACGAGGTCCGCACCCGCCGCGGTCAACTCGGCCAGGGGGACACGGGGGTATCGGTCCTCGTGGTGGGCGTACGCGTTGTCGACGCCCAGCCTCGCCAGGACGTCGCCCGCGAAGGTGTCCCGGCCCAGTACCGTCCAGGGGCGCCGCCAGACCGGCACGATCGCGGTCCTGCGGCGGGCCGGGACGGGCCGTTCGGCCCAGGCGGCCTCCGCCGCGTCCAGCCATCGCGGACGACCGCGCACACCGCACGCGCCGAGTACCCGGTCCAGCTCGCGGAAGGCCCCCGGCACGTCCCGCACCTCGGTGACCAGCACCTCGATCCCCGCGTCCCGCAGAGCGGCCAGATCGGGCTCCCGGTTCTCCTCCTCGTTGGCGACGACGAGATCGGGGGCGAGCTTTACGACGGCGTCGACATCGGGGTTCTTGGTGCCCCCGATCCGTACGGCGTCCAGGTCCGCCGGGTGGCTGCACCAGTCGGTCACGCCGACCAGGACGCCGGGCGCGGACACGGCCACGGCCTCCGTCAGCGAGGGAACGAGGGACACCACCCGCATACCCGTCCGCCTCTCCAGCGCCGTCCCCGTCCCCCGCCATCCTCTCCCGCGCCGCCGCCGACCGCCTGTCGCCGCCCCGGGGCCTCAGCGTTTGCCGAAGTCGCGCCGGTCCTCCACCGCGTCGACGTGGCCGGCGACCTCGACGACGACCACCCGGGTGTCCGGCACGGTGGCGCGCCAGCGGTGCCGCACGCCGCCCGTCAGATAGAGCGTGTCGCCCCGCCCCAGGCGGTGGGCGCGTCCCTCCGCCTCGACCTCGACACCGCCGTCGGCGACGTACATCAACTTGTCGTTGCGGTTCTGGAGTTCGCGAGCTTCCTCGTGGTCGCCGGTGAACTCGGTGGCGTGCAGCTGGTGGTGACCACGCACCAGGGGGCGCGCGTGAGCCCCGGGAGCGAACTCGGCCCCGGCGTCGGCGCGCACGACGTCGACGCTGCACGCCGGGTCGGCGGCGGCGAGCAGGTCGGCGGCCGTGGTGCCGAGGGCGTCGGCGACCCTTTCCAGGGAACTTCTGCTGGGCCGTGCCCGCTCGTTCTCCACCTGGCTGAGAAAGGGCACCGACAGGCCGCTGCGTTCGGCCACGGCGGCGAGGGTGAGCCGCAGTGCCCGGCGCCGTCGCCGTACGGCCGCGCCTACCCGAAGGGGCTGTTCTTTGTGGTCGCCCATCGCTCCGGCTCCCTCCCTCGCGTCGTCGGTCCGCGAACCGCCCGGTCTTCCGGCCCGCCGCTTCTGTTGAGTTGTTTGCACCCTACGCATGTTCGGCAAACCGTTTCATGGACCCGTCACATCGCTGTCACTTCGAGGGAGTGTGAGGGTTACAGTTCGCGCCACCGCGCGAGCCGTCGCGCGCCCGGCGCCGCCGCCCCCGCGCACGGGACGAAAGGGCCGATCACGAGGGCGGGACGCCCGTCCGGATCTTCAAAGGCCCGCCCGGATTCCGAAGTCCGTTCCGGCGATGCGCAGTTGACGGTTCGCGTCGCCCCGGGCACGCGGTGCCCGCCGGGTTCGGGCGGGCCCGCGCACACGAACCCGGTGTGCGGCGGCCCTCGGAGCGGTGCACGAGGGGGCCGGCGTGCCGTGCGCGCGGCCGGCGCCACGGGCGGGAACCACACGGTCCGGGTGCGGTCGCGGACCGCGGCACGGTTGTCCGGATCCCTCTCGTACGTCAGTACGCGGCCACCGGCGCCGTCGCCCGAGCGCGGACCGGCGGCCGACCGGACGCGGGGTCACGCACGGCGAACACGGGAGTGGTCCAGGTCACCGTCAGTGGCGTACGGCATGATGCGGAGCGTGACTCCCCAGACGCGACGCCTCATGCTTCTCGACACCGCCTCGCTGTACTTCCGCGCCTATTTCGGTGTGCCGGAGTCCGTGAAGGCCCCGGACGGCACACCGGTGAACGCCGTGCGCGGACTTCTGGAGTTCATCGACCGCCTGGTCCGGGACCACCGCCCGGACGACCTGGTGGCCTGCATGGACGCGGACTGGCGTCCGCGGTGGCGGGTCGACCTGATCCCGTCGTACAAGGCGCACCGGGTCGCCGTGGAGAACGGGACCGGCCCGGACCAGGAGGAGATGCCGGACACGCTCTCCCCGCAGGTGCCCGTCATCGAGGAGGTCCTGGACGCGCTGGGCATCGCCCGCGTGGGAGTCGAGGGGTACGAGGCGGACGACGTGATCGGCACGTTCACCGGGCGCGCCGCCGGCCCGGTCGACATCGTCACCGGCGACCGGGACCTGTACCAGCTCGTCGACGACGAGCGGGGGGTGCGCGTGCTGTACCCCCTCAAGGGCGTCGGCACGCTCCAGCTCACCGACGAGGCCTGGCTGCGCGAGAAGTACGGCGTCGACGGTCCGGGATACGCGGACCTGGCGCTGCTGCGCGGCGACCCGAGCGACGGACTGCCCGGAGTGCCCGGCATCGGGGAGAAGACGGCCGCCAAGCTCCTCGCCGAGTTCGGCGACCTGGCCGGGATCATGGCCGCCGTCGACGACCCCGGGGCGAAGCTGACGCCCTCGCAGCGCAAGCGGCTCGACGAGTCGCGCCCGTACATCGCCGTGGCGCCGACCGTCGTCAAGGTGGCCGGGGACGTGCCGCTGCCCGAGGTGGACACGGCGCTGCCGCACACCGCGCGCCACCCCGCCGCACTGGACGAGCTGGCCGCGCGCTGGGGCCTGGGCGGCTCACTGAGCCGTCTGCTCACCACACTGCAGGCATAGATGAACACTTTTGACTCGACCGATACCCGTTCATGCATGGATACCGCACGGAAAGAGGTGCTAACTTAGGTAAGCCTAACCATGTGAACAGGAGGCAGTCATGGCAGAGCGCCCGGAACGCAAGCCCCGGAAGCCCCATTCCGCGAAGGTCGTACGGACCGAGCGGCTGACCTCCCACATGCAACGGGTGGTCCTGGGGGGCGACACCCTCACGGACTTCGCCACGAGCGGCAGAACCGACCATTACGTGAAGCTGCTGTTCGGCCCCCCGGGCGTCACCTATCCCGAGCCCTTCGACCTGGAGCGCGTCCGCGAGGAGTTCCCGCGCGAGCAGTGGCCGGTGACCCGGACGTACACCGTACGCTCCTGGGATCCCGAAGCGCGCGAGCTGACCCTGGACTTCGTGGTGCACGGGGACGAGGGACTCGCCGGACCGTGGGCCCTTCGGGCGCAGCCGGGCGAGGTCGTCCGGTTCATGGGACCCGGCGGCGCGTACGCGCCCGACACGGAGGCCGACTGGCACCTGCTCGTCGGTGACGAGAGCGCGCTGCCCGCGATCGCCGCCGCGCTGGAGTCCCTGCCCGACGCCGCCGTGGTCCGCGCCTTCGTCGAGGTCTCCGGGCCCGAGGAGGAGCAGAAGATCGACTCCGACGCGGAGATCGTCTGGCTGCACCGCGGCGACCGGCCCGTCGGCGCGGCCCTGGTGGAGGCCGTACGAGCCCTGGAGTTCCCGGAGGGCCGGGTGCACGCGTTCGTGCACGGCGAGGCGGGCTTCGTGAAGGAACTGCGCGGGCTGCTGCGGGTCGAGCGGCAGATTCCGCGCGAGGACCTGTCCATCTCCGGCTACTGGCGCCTCGGTCACAACGAGGACGGGTGGCAGGCCTCGAAGCGTGAGTGGAACGCCCAGGTGGAGGCGGAGCAGGAGAAGCCGGCCTGACGCCGGACGCTCCCCCCCGTACCACCAGGAGGCGGACCCCGCGTGACACCGGCCCCGTACGCCGCGAGGACGCGGACGCTCGCGGGGGCCGGCCTCCACGCACCACTGAGAGGCGGAACCTCGCCGCACCGCCCGCCCCCCGGGCACCGGCGGAAGGCGCGCTCACCACGCACCCCGCACACATGTCAGAGGCGGACCCGTATCGCGCGGGTCCGCCTCTGACGCATGCGCGGACGACGTCCGTCCGGCGGGGGACCGCCGACGGACGCGCGGCACCCCGACGGGCACGCCGGCACGCGCGGGGCATCGCGCGGGAGCGAGGACGGCGGCCACGTGAGGAATTGGGCCCGTCGCCGACACGGCCGCGACACGCGGGCGAAACAGGGTCTCCCTAATTTCTGTCACCCGACAGGAATCCCGACCGCCCTTCGCCCCTAAGGCAGGTGCCGCCGTGACCACCACCGCCCCCTCCGACGTACGCCCCGATCCGCCCGCCTCCCCGGACGACCGCTCCCTGTCCGAGTTCGGCTACCGCCAGGAGCTGCACCGCAGCCTCGGCCGGTACGCCTCGTTCGCCGCCGGGTTCTCCTTCATCTCGGTCCTCACCACGGTCTTCCAGTTCTTCGCCTTCGGGTACGCGTTCGGCGGCCCGGTCTTCTTCTGGACCTGGCCGGCCGTGTTCGTCGGCCAGCTGGCGGTCGCCGCCTGCTTCGCGGAACTCGCCGCGCGCTATCCGATCTCCGGCGCGATCTACCAGTGGTCCTCACGCCTGTCGAACGCCTCCTTCGGCTGGTTCGCCGGCTGGATCATGGTGATCGGGCAGGTCGTCGTGGTGGCCGCGGCGGCGCTCGCCCTGCAGATGGTCCTGCCCGCGATCTGGTCCGGCTTCCAGCTGATCGGCGACGACCCGGCTCCGACGAGCCCCGACGGCGCGGCCAACGCGGCGGTCCTGGGTGTCGTCCTTCTCGTGCTGACCACGCTGGTGAACGTCCTGGACAACCGTGTGATGTCCGCGGTCAACCGGATCGGCGTCACCGCCGAGATCATCGGCGCCGTCCTGATCATCGTGCTGCTGTTCACCCACTCCGAGCGCTCCCCCGGCATCACCTTCCACACCGGCACGGGCACGGGCGGCCTGTTCGGGGCGCTGATGGTGGGCTCGTTCATGGCCGCGTACGTGATGATCGGCTTCGACAGCGCCGGCGAGATGAGCGAGGAGACACACCACCCGAGGCGCACCGCGCCCCGGACGATCCTCACCGCACTCGGCGCGGCGGGCCTGCTCGGCGGGCTGATCGTGCTCGGCGGACTGCTCGCCGCCCCGAGCCTGACCGACGGCCGCCTCGGCGTGGACGGACTGGGCTACGTCCTGACCAGCAGCCTCGGCGACGGGGTCGGCCGGGCGCTGCTCGCCGACGTGGTGGTGGCCATCGCGGTGGCGACCCTGGCGATCCAGACCGCGGCCGGCCGGATGCTCTTCTCGATGGCCCGCGACGGCCGGCTCCCGTTCTCCGGCCGGCTCGCGAAGGTCGACCCGCGCACCGGCATGCCGAGCGCTCCCGCCCTGGTCGTCGGTGTCCTCGCGGCGGCCCTGCTGCTCCTGAACTTCGCCTCCCCGGACGCGTTCCTCGCGATCGGGACCACCTGCATCGTGATGCTGTACCTCGCGTACGCGATGGTCACCGGACCACTGCTGGTGCGAAGGCTGCGCGGGCGGTTCGCCGCCGAGGGCACCGACGAGACGGGCGCCCCGCTCTTCTCCCTGGGCCGCTGGGGCGTCCCCGTCAACGTGCTCGCCCTCGTCTACGGGCTGTTCATGACGGTCAACCTGGCCTGGCCGCGCGCGGCGGTGTACGACCCGGCGGGCGGGCACTGGTACTTCCGCTGGTTCACCCTGCTGTTCCTCGCCCTGACGCTGGTCGTGGGCGCGGGGTACCGGGCGTTCGCGGCGCGGACGGCGAAGGCACCGGCGCCCGAGGCGGCCGAGGCCTCGTACGCTTGACCGGTGAGACGCAAGCCCCGGATCCCGCCCGCTCCCCTCCCGCAGCGTCACGGGGTCGACCCCGTGCGGATCAGACTGCCGCGCGAGGGGAGCTGGGCCACCGCCCGGGCGTATCTGGTGGACCGGCTCGCGGCGGGCGACGGGGTCATCGACGCGATGATCGGCGAGGGGCTGATCGTCCGCGAGGACGGCCGGCCGCTGAGCGCCGGAACCGCCTACGCGCCGGGGATGTTCCTGTGGTTCCACCGCGAACTGCCCGACGAGGAGCCGGTGCCGTTCCCGCTCGAGGTGGTGTACCGGGACGACCACATCGTCGTCGCCGACAAACCGCACTTCCTGGCCACCACGCCGCGCGGCAGCCATGTCGCCGAGACGGCCCTCGCCCGGCTGCGCCGGGACCTCGGCCTGCCGGAGCTGGGCGCGGCGCACCGTCTCGACCGGCTGACCGCGGGGCTCGTGCTGTTCACCGTACGGCCCGGGGAACGGGGCGCGTACCAGTCGTTGTTCCGCGACCGGCTGGTCGGCAAGGAGTACGAGGCCGTGGCGCCGTACGACCACGGTCTCTCCCTGCCGCGCACGGTCAGCAGCCGCATCCTCAAGGAGCGTGGGGTGATGGCCGCGCGGGAGGTGGAGGGCGAGCCGAACGCGGTCACCGGGATCGGACTGGCCGAGCACCGGGGCGGGTTGGCGCGCTACCGGCTGACCCCCCGCACCGGGCAGACCCATCAGCTCCGGGTGCACATGAGCGCGCTGGGCGTGCCCATCCTCGGCGACCCGCTGTACCCGGTGGTGACCGGGCCGGTGCCGCCCGGCGACTTCCGGCGTCCGCTGCAACTGCTGGCGCGGACACTGGAGTTCACCGATCCGGTCACCGGCCGGGAGCACCGGTTCGTCAGCGGACGGACGCTGGAGGCGTGGACCTCGTACGACGCCTGGTCGGCCCGGGGCACCGGGGATCAGTAGCCGCGCCACCAGCGCAGCAGGCGCCGCCAGGCTCCCGGGCGTCCGGCGGGTACGGGAGCGGCCGGCGCGGGTCCGGGAGCCGCCGGTGCGGACGCGGGGGCCGCGGGCCCCGGCGCGGGCGCGGCCGGGGCCGTGTCCTCGGTGGTCACCTGCCAGGGGGCCCGCTGGGCGGGCAGGGCGCGCACGGACGGCCGTTGCATGACGTCCTGGGTCGGCTTGGGCTCGAACCGTACGGGCAGATCGACGAGGTGGCGTGAGGACATGGTGCTCCGCCAGCGCAGGTCGCTCTCGTCGCAGTCGAGTTCGACGTCCGGCAGCCGCAGCAGCAGGGCGTCGACGCCGACGTCGGCGATGGCGCGGCCGATGTCCTGCCCCGGGCACTCGTGGGGGCCGCCGCCGAAGGCGAGGTGGGAGCGGTTTCCCTGCATGCTCGCGGCCAGGTCGGGGCGGATCCGGGGGTCGACGTTGCCGGGCGCGATCCCGAACAGCAGTCCGTCGCCCTTGCGGATGTGCCGGCCGCCCAGCTCCGTGTCCTGTTTGGCGAAGTAGCCGAGGACGGCGCTGAAGGGCGGTTCGTTCCACAGGGACTGCTCGACCGCCTCGGGCACGGTCATCTGCCCGCCGTTGAGCTGGGCGCGGAAACGCGGGTCGGTGAGCAGCATGCGCAGCACGTTGGCGATGAGGTTGGCGGTGGCCTCGTAGGCGGCGAGCAGGACGAGCCGCAGGTGCTGGGCCACCTCGTCGTCGGTGAGCCGGGCCGGGTGGTTGATGAGATGGGTGGTGAAGTCGTCGTCGGGCTCGGCCCGGCGCCGCAGGGTGTGCTGGGTCAGCACGCCCATGACGTACTCGTTGCTGGCGATGGCGGTGTCGGTGCCCTTGAGCAGGTCGCGGGTGGCGTGCACCATGCGGTCGTTGTAGTCCTCGGGCATGCCGATGATCTCGCAGAGCACGGACATCGGCAGATGCTCGGCGAACTGTCCGACCAGGTCGGCCTTGCCGAGCGGGCAGAACGCGTTGACCAGGCGCTGGGTGGCGCGGTTGATGTAGCGGCGCAGGCTGCGGAAGTCGATGGTGGACATGGCGCCGGTGACGGCGCCGCGCAGTCTGAGGTGCTCGTCGCCCTCGGCGTGGGAGCAGATGGGCTGCCAGGCGATGTGGGGGGCGAGCGGATGGTCCGCTCCCGCCGTGCCGTCCCGGACGGCGGTCCACAGCCGGCTGTCGCGCGTGTAGTGGGAGGGAGTGCTGACCATGTGCAGGTTCTCGGCATGACCGAGGACCACCCAGATCGGCACGTCGTTGTGCAGCAGCACGGGTGCCACGGGACCGTGTTCGGCGCGCAGCTTCTCGTACAGCGCGCCCAGGTCCTCGGCCTCGGGCCCGTAGAGGCGGCGCAGTCCGCCCGGACCGACGCCGGGGCCGGCGGCATGGGCGGGGCAGCCGGGCGGGGGGCCGAACGCGGGTTCTTCCGTACCTGTGGGGGAATGGGATTCGGTCGTCACAATGATCGCTCCGAAGCTCAAATACGTTCTATGAGTGGGTAGTTGGCGTACGGATGCCGTATTCACCGTACGGTGTTCAGCTGCGCGCCGTCGTCATCGCCAGGGAATGCAGGAACCGCATCAGGGTCATCAGGGTGTCCCGGCTCGACGCCCTGCGGCGGGCGTCGCACCGCACGATCGGGATCTCCTCGGGCAGGTCGAGCGCGGCCCGCAGGTCCTCGACCGGGTACCGGGGCGCGTCGGGGAAGTCGTTCGTCGCGACGACGAACGGGACGCCGCGTTCCTCCAGGCGTCCGATCACGTCGAAGCTGACCTCCAGCCGCCGGGTGTCGACCAGGACGACCGCGCCGAGCGCCCCCTCGAACAGGCCGTTCCACAGGAACCAGAAACGCTCCTGGCCCGGAGTGCCGAACAGGTAGAGCACCAGTTGGTCCGTGAGGGAGATCCGGCCGAAGTCCATGGCCACGGTGGTGGCCGTCTTGGTCTCGGACCCGTAGTCGTCGTCGACTCCGATGCCGGCCTGCGTCATGGTCTCCTCGGTCGTCAGCGGCCTGATCTCGCTGACGGAGCCCACCATGGTCGTCTTGCCGACCCCGAAGCCGCCCACGACCACGATCTTCACCGCCGCCTGCGCGGTGTGCGGGAGGTGGTCCTCGGCACGAGGGCCCGTGACGGTGTCAGAGCTTTTGAAGTCCATGCATCACCGCTTCGAGGAGGGAACGGTCGGGGAGCGCCTGACGGACGATCGGGGCGCGCGCCTGGACCAGTCCTGCCGCCAGCAGCTCGGTGAGCAGGACGGTCACCACGCTGAACGGCAGACGGAGATAGGCCGAGATCTCGGCCACGGACAAGGGGGTCCCGCACAGCCGCAGCAGTGCCGACTGCTCCGGCTGGATGCCGGGCGGCGGCACGGCCGCACGCGCCACGACCAGCGTGACCAGGTCGACCTCGGCCCGGTCGGCGCCCTCGCCGCCGCCCGTGAGCACGTACAGGCGCTCCGGGTTCCCCGGGCCGCCCGGGCCGTCCTCCCCCTCGGGGTCTTCCGGGGGCGCGAGCGGGGACGGGGGTGCGGGAGGTTCCGGGGGACCCTCCCTGGGCCGGCGCCTTCGGCGTTGCGGAGGAGTCATACGGTCTGCCCGTTGCGGCGGGGCGGACTCGTGAGGTGGGCGCCGATCCGTACGACGAGGTCGCGCATGCGGTTGCTCATCAGCCCGGGTTCCGCGGTCTGGTCGGCGAGCACGGCGAGGTAGGCGTTGGGTCCCGCCGACATCAGGTAGAAGTAGCCGCCGTCGATCTCGATGATGACCATCCGCATCCGGCCGTCGCTCCTGGGGATCTCGCCCGCGACGGCTCCCGCGAGGCTCTGCAGGCCCGCACAGGCGGCGGCGAGCCGGTCGGCCGCGTCCGGCTCGCCGCCGTAGCGGGCGATGCGCAGTCCGTCGGCGGAGAGCACCACGATCTGCTGGATGCCCGGCACTCCGTCGGAGAGTTCCTTGAGCATCCAGTCGAAGTTGGCTCGCTGCTGGATCACTTGAGGTCCCCCTCGTCGCCGGCCTCGGCAGGGGCCGGCTGGTCGTCCGTGCTGGATGCGGTCGGGTCCGGGTCGCCCTTGAGCCCGTTCATGAACGCCTCGACCCACAGACCGGGTTCGGGCTCCTTCTCCCGCGGCCCGGGGTCGGGTTCCCAGGGGGCGGCGACGGCGGTCTCCTGCTCGGCGCGCGCCTCGGCGTACCGCCGGCTCAGCGGGACCTTCGTCCGGCTGCGGCGCTGCGGAAGACCGCCCGGCGTCCATTCCGTGACGACCGGGACGTCGTCCTCGCGGGGGTCGCCGCCGGAGGAGGGGACGCGGGGCCCGGTGGTGGGCTTGCGCTTCTTGGGCTTGCGCGCCGGGCCCGCGACACCGCCGTTGTCGATGCCGGCCACGGAGGTGGCCCCGATGCCGTGCGCGAGACCGGGGGCGAAGTCGGTGGTGAGCATGGAGCGCGGTGCGACGAGGACGGCGCGGACACCGCCGTACGCGGACTGCCGCAGCGAGACCTGCATGCCGTACATCTGGGCGAGCCGTCCGACGACGGCCATGCCGAGCCGAGGCGCCTGGCCCATGACGTTCGGGTCGACGCCCGCGGCCGCCAGCCGGAGCAGCTCCTCGATCCTGCCGCGGGCCTCGTCGCTGAGGCTGACGCCGCCGTCCTCGATCTCGATGGCGATGCCGGTCTGCACCTCGATGGCGGTGACGTGCACCTTGGTGTGCGGCGGCGAGTACCGGGTGGCGTTGTCCAGGAGCTCGGCCAGGGCGTGGATGAGCGGTTCGACGGAGACGCCGTCGACGGCGATGTCGACGATGTTGTGCAGCTCGATGCGCCGGTACTCCAGGATGCGGGACATCGCGCCGCGCAGCACGCTGAACAGCGGTACAGGTTCGGGCCACCGGCGTCCGGGACGGCCGCCGCCGAGCACGGCGATGGAGTCGGCGAGCCGGCCGATCAGCGCGGTTCCGTGGTCGATGCGCAGCAGGTCGTCGAAGACCTCGGGGTTGCGCCCGTGGTCCTCCTCCATCTCGCGGAGTTCGTTGTTCTGCTGGTGGACGATGGCCTGGACGCGCCGGGCGATGTTGACGAAGGAGCGCTGCGCGGCGTCGCGCATCGACTCCTCGGCGTCGATGATCTTGAGCAGCTTCTTCAGCAGGTCCTTCTGCGGCGCGGGGATCTCGTGGAGGTCCGGGGTGTCGCGGCCCAGCGTGCGGACGACCTCCGAGGGGGAGTCCCCGTCGTGCAGCCGGTCGATCGCGTAGGGCAGGACCTCCTGGGTGAAACGCACGATCTCCTGGTCGTGCGCGGCGATGCGCTGTTCCAGGGAGGCGGTGCGGCGCACGAGGTCGGCGCGCAGTTCCCGGGCGACGCGGCCGCGGCGGACGGCCTCACCGCCGACCGCGACGACCAGCAGCGTGGCGAGGCCGCCGCACAGGGCCACCGCGCCCCGGGCCGGTTCCGTCACCGCGGCGACGGCGGCGCCGGTGACCGCCGCCATCAGGGCGGCCGGCAGCAACAGCACGCGCGCGTAGGGAAGTTCACTCTCACCGGGAGGCGATTGGACACTCACCATGTATGCCCTCTGAGACAAGTCGGCTGGGGGGTGGGGGAGATCTGGGGGAAACGTCACGGATCGGTGCGGGCCGAACCGGATCTTCGGAACTTATGCGAACAAGCACACGAATACGTCCCAACTCGGTGCGCCGCGGGCGAGCCTAGTCCGACCGGATCATCGCCGTGTCATATTCAGCAAGCACCTGAAACCGCCCGTGGGACTGGAGTAGCCTCGGCCCCATTTGCACGCTGAGCCCCCGTTCGCACACGGTGCGTGATGGCGCACGGGCGTGCGGGAACGCGGCGACGGCGGCCCCGGTCCTCAGATTCCGGCGATGCGCAGCGCGGCGTCGGCCGTGGCCTCGGCGAAGGCCGACACCGGGCGCCGCGGATCGGAGCGGTGCACGAGGATGACCCCCTCGATCAGCCCGAACAGCAGATCCGTGCGCAGTTCGAGCTCCCCCTTGGCGAACGCTCCCCCCACCTCCGTCGCGGCGAGCAACTGGCGGTAGGCGTCCTTGAGTTCGGCCCGTACGGCATGGAAGCCGGCGAAGCGTTCGGTGCGCACCTCGGGCAGCAGATAGAGACCGCCGAGGTTGCGTGGCCCCCCGCAGAGCACCTCGACGTCGGTGCGGCACAGCCGCCACAGCCTCCGCTCCGCGGGCGCCGCGTCGTCGGCGAGGAGTTCACGGGCACAGGCGAGCGAGGGCGTGACCGTGGACTCCAGGAGCTCCGCGAGGAGTTCCTCCTTGCCGGTGACGTAGTGGTACATGGACGCCTGGCGCATGCCCGCCCGCTCGGCGACGGCACGGGTGGTGGTGGCCGCGTATCCCCGCGTGGTGAACAACTCGGCCGCCGCGTCCAGCAGTTCGGCGCGCGGCGTCAGCCCGCTGTCCGGCCGCCGATCGGCCCGAGGCCTGCCGACCCGTCGTCCGCCACCCGTTCCCATGCGTTCGATCCTCGCACACGCGCCACGCCCCGGCGGGGCCCCGCGGCCCGCGCCGCGGACACCGGACGGCCGCGCGCGAACCCCCGTACCGGCGGCGCACCCCTCGTGAGGGACCGGTAACCGGGCGGCAACACACGGGACACGGCCGCGACCCACCCCGCCCCTAATTTCTGTCGCGCGACAGAAATGACCGAGGAGCCGGAGGAACCGCGATGGCGACAGCGACCACCCACGGAGCACGCGATCACGCCCGCGCCCAGCAGGGGACCCGCGCCGAGGCCATGCCCGTCGTCCCCGCGGACGACTGGCCGACGCCGCCGCCCGGGGCGGGCCCCCTCGTCTGGGCCGAGACCGTGGCGGGCGGCAACTACACGCACAAGGTGCTGGCCCGGGGCACCGAACTGCGCCTGACCGACCTCACCGGCGACGCCTGCGCGCACCTGCTGCTGTACGTCGCGGACCGGCCCTGGGAGCGCCTGAACGTCGCCGACACCGTCAAGGTCCAGTGGAACGCCTACCTGGGCGAGGGCCGGCTGCTCCTCTCCGACCAGGGCCGGGTGCTCGCCTCGGTGGTCGCCGACACCTCGGGGCGGCACGACGCCCTGTGCGGCACCTCCACCCTCGTACGCAACACCGAACGCTACGGGGACGGGACCCCGCAGTCCGCGTCCCCGGCCGGCCGCGAGCTGTTCAAGCTGGCCGCCGCCAAGAACGGGCTCGGGCCCCGCGATCTGCCGCCCTCGCTCTCCTTCTTCCAGGGCGTGGAGATACGCGACGACGGCTCACCGGCCTTCACCGGCTCGGCCGGACCCGGCGCCGCCGTCACCCTGCGCGCCGAGATGGACCTCACCGTGCTGATCGCCGACGTGCCCCACCCGGCCGACCCGCGCCCCGACTACACCAGCGGCCCGCTGGAGGTGCTGGCCTGGCGCGCCCGGGCCACCGCGGCCGGCGACCCGCTGTGGGAGGCCACACCCGAGGGCCGCCGCGCCTTCCTCAACACCGCCGAATTCCTTGCCACGAGGGGACTCGCATGACGCACGTCACCGTCCCGGCCCGCGCCGCCTGGTCCGCCGTCGTCCGCGCCGGCCGTACGCTCACCGTCACCGACCTGCACGGCAACCAGGCCGTCGACTTCCTGGTGTACGACGCCGCCGACACCGCCGTCCGCTACAGCGCCCCCGACACGATCCAGGCCCAGGGCAACATCTTCCTGACCACGGGCAGCGTCCTGATGTCGAACGAGCACACCCCGCTGATGACCGTCACCGAGGACGAGGTCGGCCGGCACGACACGGTCGGCGGCGCCTGCTCCAAGGAGTCGAACACCCTGCGCTACGGCCACCACACCTGGTCCCAGCACGCCTGCGTCGACAACTTCCTCGCCGAGGGCGCCCGCTACGGCCTCGGCAAGCGCGACCTGGTGTCGAACATCAACTGGTACATGAACGTGCCGGTCGAGAAGGACGGCACCCTCGGCATCGTCGACGGCATCTCCGCCCCGGGCCTGAAGCTGACCCTGCGCGCCGAACGCGACGTGATCGTGCTGGTCTCCAACTGCCCCCAGACCAACAACCCGTGCAACGGCTTCGAGCCCACCGCGGTCGCCATGACGATCGGGGACCCCGCATGAGCTTCGACACCCTGCTGGTCGCCAACCGCGGCGAGATCGCCGTCCGGATCATCCGCACGGCCCGCGAACTGGGCCTGCGCACCGTCGCCGTGTACTCCGACGCCGACCGCGCCGCGCCCCACGTCCGCCTCGCCGACGAGGCCGTGCGGCTCGGCCCGGCCCCCGCCAAGGAGTCCTACCTCGACGGCGACCTGGTCCTGAAGGCCGCCAAGGACACCGGGGCCGGGGCCGTCCACCCCGGCTACGGCTTCCTGTCCGAGGACGCGGCCTTCGCCCGGCGCTGCGAGGACGCCGGGATCGTGTTCGTCGGACCGACCCCGGAGCAGCTCGAGCTGTTCGGCGCCAAGCACACCGCGAGGGCGGCGGCCGAGGCCGCCGGGGTGCCGCTGGCCCCCGGCACGGGGCTGCTCCCCGGCCTCCCCGAGGCACTGGAGGCGGCTGGCCGCATCGGCTACCCCGTGATGCTCAAGGCCACCGGCGGTGGCGGCGGCATCGGCATGTCGGCCTGCCGGTCCGCCACCGAACTGACCGAGGCCTGGGACCGGGTGCAGCGCGTCGCCGCCGCCTCCTTCTCCTCGGCCGGGGTCTTCCTGGAGCGCCTGGTCGAACACGCCCGCCATGTCGAGGTGCAGGTCTTCGGCGACGGGCAGGGCCGCGTCGTCACCTTCGGCGACCGCGACTGCTCGCTCCAGCGCCGCAACCAGAAGGTCCTGGAGGAGGCGCCCGCGCCGGGCCTTCCCTCCCCCGTCCGCGAACGACTCGCCTCCGCCGCACGCGAGTTGTGCGCCTCGGTCGGCTACCGCTCGGCCGGGACCGTCGAGTTCGTCTACGACGCCGCCCGCGAGGAGGCGTACTTCCTGGAGGTCAACACCCGCCTCCAGGTGGAACATCCGGTCACCGAGGAGATCTACGGCGTCGACCTGGTCGCCTGGATGCTGCGCCTGGCCCGGGGCGAGCGGGACGTCGTACGGGACCCGGGGGCACCCCGCGGTCACGCCGTCGAGGCGCGCGTCTACGCCGAGGACCCCTCCCGCGAACACCGGCCCAGCGCGGGCCTGTTGACACGGGTGGAGTTCCCCGCCGGGGTCCGCGTGGACGGCTGGGTCGAGACCGGCACCGAGGTGACCACCTCCTACGACCCGATGCTCGCGAAGGTCGTCGCGTACGGGAGCGACCGCGCCGAGGCCCTGGAACGCCTCGACCGGGCACTGGCCGCGACCCGGGTGGACGGGATCGAGACCAACCTCGGCCTGGTACGGGCCGCGCTCGCCGAACCCTCCTTCCGGGTGGCCGCGCACTCCACGGCCACCCTGGCCGGCGTGAGCGACCCCACCCCGCGCGTCGAGGTCGTCTCCGGCGGCACGCTCACCACCGTGCAGGACTGGCCCGGCCGCACCGGCCACTGGCAGGTCGGGGTACCGCCCTGCGGCCCGATGGACGACCTCTCCTTCCGGCTCGGCAACCGCGCCCTCGGCAACCCCGAGGGCGCGCCGGGTCTCGAATGCACCTTGCAGGGACCGGCGTTGAGGTTCACCCACGCCACGACGGTCTGTGTCACGGGCGCTCCCGCACAGGTCACCGTGGACGGGTCCGCCGTCGCCCGGTGGGAGCCGGTGACCGTACCGGCCGGGGCGGTCCTGGAGATCGGGGCGCCCGCCGGGCCCGGCCTGCGCACCTACGTCCTGTTCGCGGGCGGCGGCCTGGACGTGCCCGCCTTCCTCGGCAGCGCCTCCACCTTCACCCTCGGCCGCTTCGGCGGCCACGGGGGCCGCGCCCTGCGCACCGGCGACGTCCTGCACGGCGGCACGGCCACCGGCACCGGAACGCCCGTACCGCCCGCCGAACGCCCCGGCCTCACCACCGAGTGGCACATCGGCGCCCTCGAAGGACCGCACGCCGCACCGGAGTTCTTCACCGAGGACGACATCCACGACTTCTACGCCGCCGACTGGAAGGTCCACTTCAACTCGGCCCGCACCGGAGTGCGGCTCGTCGGACCCAAGCCCCGCTGGGCCCGCGCCGACGGCGGCGAGGCCGGCCTGCACCCCTCCAACATCCACGACACCCCCTACTCGGTCGGCGCCGTCGACTACACCGGCGACATGCCGGTGCTCCTCGGCCCCGACGGGCCCTCCCTCGGCGGCTTCGTCTGCCCGGCGACCGTCGTCAGCACGGAGCGCTGGAAGCTCGGCCAGCTCCGCCCCGGCGACACCGTGCGCTTCGTACCGCTCGCCGACGACGGCTCCGCACGGCCACCGATCGTCGACGGAGGCGTTCTCGCCCGGGACGGCGACGTCACCTACCGCCGCAGCGGCGACGACAACCTGCTCGTCGAGTTCGGCCCCATGCAGCTCGACCTCGCCCTGCGGATGCGGGTCCACGCGCTGATGGAGGCCGTGGCGGCGGCCGGTCTCGACGGCGTCACCGACCTGACCCCGGGCATCCGCTCGCTCCAGATCCAGGCCGACCCGGGCCGGCTCCCCCAGCGCGAGCTCCTGGACACCGTACGGCGCACGGTCCGCGCCCTGCCCCCGACCGACCGGCTCGTCGTCCCCTCCCGCACCGTCCACCTCCCGCTGTCCTGGGACGACCCGGCCACCCGCGAGGCCATCGCCCGCTACATGGCCGGGGTCCGCGACGACGCCCCCTGGTGCCCGTGGAACATCGAGTTCATCCGCCGCGTCAACGGCCTGGACTCGGTGGACGACGTGTACCGCACCGTGTTCGACGCCGAGTACCTGGTCCTCGGCCTCGGCGACGTCTATCTGGGCGCGCCGGTCGCCACCCCGCTCGACCCGCGCCACCGGCTGGTCACCACGAAGTACAACCCGGCCCGCACCTGGACCGCCGAGAACTCGGTCGGCATCGGCGGCGCCTATCTGTGCGTCTACGGCATGGAGGGCCCCGGCGGCTACCAGTTCGTCGGCCGGACGACCCAGGTGTGGTCGCCCTGGCAGCAGCGCGGCGCGTTCGAGCCGGGCTCGCCCTGGCTGCTGCGCTTCTTCGACCGGATCAAGTGGTACCCGGTGGAGGCGGACGAACTCCTGGAACTGCGGGCCGACATCGTCTCGGGCCGTTTCGTGCCGCGCGTCGAGGAGGGCACCTTCTCGCTCGCCGCGTACGAGGCCTTCCTCGCCGAGAACGCCGAGGCGATCGCGGAGTTCCGGTCCCGGCAGGGCGAGGCGTTCTCCGCCGAGCGGGACGCCTGGGAGGCGGCGGGCGAGTTCGCCCGCGCCGAGGCGGCGTCCGCCCCGCCCGCACCGGCCGTCGAGGTGAGCGTCCCCGAGGGCGGCCGGCTGATCGAGGCCGAGTTCGCCGCGTCGGTGTGGCAGCTGAACGTGGCACCGGGCGAACGGGTCACGGCGGGGCAGCCGTTGCTCGCCCTGGAGGCGATGAAGATGGAGTCACGCGTCCCCGCCCCCGTCGACGGCGTGGTCCGGCAGATCCTCACCCGCCCCGGCGACCAGGTGGAGGCGGGCACGGCCCTGCTCGTACTCGCTCCCCCGGAACCCCCGACCCCCTGACCCCCGACCCCCGCCCCTCGTCTCCTGCCCCGGCCACCGCCCCCCTCACCCGCGCCTCGCCCACCCCGCTCCAGCCCAGGGCCCGCCCGCTCGCCTCCCGTCTCCGCCCGCACCGGTCCAGCCGCGGCCCCCGCCCAGGCCGCCGCCGCACCGGCCCACACCGGCCCGACCGGGGTCCCGCGCCTCGCCCGCCCCGGCCCAGCCCCGGGCCCCGACCGCTCACCCCCATCTCCCCGTCTCCGCCCGCGTACGACCTCCGTCACGAGGAGTCCCGATGTCCGCCCTCACCCGAGTCCGCCTGGCGTACGCCCGTATCGAGGCCGTGGACCGGCCCGAGATCTGGATCGATCTGCGCCCCCGGGAACAGGCCGAGAGCGAGGCCCGTGCCGTGGACGAGCGGGTCGCCGCCGGCGAGCGCCTCCCGCTCGCCGGCCGGGTCCTCGCCGTGAAGGGCAACATCGACGTGGCCGGCCTGCCCACCACCGCCGGATGCCCGGCCTACGCCTACACCCCGGAAGCCGACGCGCCCGCGGTCGCCCGGCTGCGCGCGGCCGGAGCCGTCGTGCTCGGCACCACCAACCTCGACCAGTTCGCCACCGGCCTGGTCGGCACCCGCTCCCCCTACGGCGCCGTCCGGGGCGCCCTCGACCCGGAGCGGATCAGCGGCGGCTCCAGCTCGGGATCGGCCGTGGCCGTGGCCCTCGGCATCGTCGACCTGGCGCTCGGCACGGACACCGCCGGCTCGGGCCGCGTACCCGCCGCGTTCAACGGCGTCGTCGGGCTCAAGCCGACCCGCGGCCTGGTGCCCACCACCGGCGTCGTCCCGGCCTGCGCCTCCCTGGACTGCGTCACCGTGTTCGCCCGTACCCTCCCGGAGGCCGAGCAGGCCCTCGACCACCTCACGTCCCCCTCCGGACGCGCACTGCCGCCCCTGACACAGCGCCCGCCGGGCCCCTGGCGCGTCGCCGTCCCGCCGACGGCACAGCTCGGCGAACTGGACGAGGGCTGGGCGGAGGCGTACGAGGCGGCGGTGCGCCGACTCGTCGCGGCCGGGGCCGACGTGCGCACCCTCGACCTCACCCCGTTCACCGAGGCCGCCGCGATGCTCTACGAGGGCGCCTTCGTCGCCGAGCGCTACACGGCGGTGGGGAGTTTTATCGACAAACTGATCTCCGAGGGAGGTGCCGGGCTCGACCCGACCGTCGCCGGGATCATCACCCGCGCCCGGGACATCCCGGCCCACCGGCTCTACGCCGACCAGGAACGGCTGGCCTCGCTGCGCGCCCGGGCGCTCGCCGAACTGGCCGACGCCGACGCGCTGCTCCTGCCCACCGCGCCCGGCCATCCCACGCTCGCCGAGGTCGCCGCCGACCCGCTGGGCGCCAACGCCCGCCTGGGCCGCTTCACCAACTCCACGAACCTCTTCGACCTGGCGGCCGTCGCCGTCCCGGCCGGGCGGACACCCGCGGGACTCCCCTTCGGCGTGATGCTGATCGGCCCGGCGTTCACCGACGAACGGCTCGCGCGGATCGCCTGCTCGCTGGAACCGGGGACGAGCCTCGCCGTGGTGGGGGCGCATCTGTCCGGCCAGCCGCTCAACCCGCAGTTGCTGTCCCTGGGCGCCCGCCTCGACCGTACGACCACCACCGCCCCCGTCTACCGGCTGCACGCCCTGGACACCAGCCCGCCGAAGCCGGGGCTCGTCCATGTCGGCGCGGGCGGCGCCGCCGTCGAGGCCGAGGTGTGGAGCCTGCCCGCGGACGGCCTCGGCCGCCTGCTGGCGGCGCTCCCCCGCCCGATGGCCCTGGGCAGCGTCGAACTGGCCGACGGCACCCACGTCCCCGGGTTCCTGTGCGAGCCCGGCGCACTGGCCGAAGCGCCCGACATCACGTCCTACGGCGGCTGGCGCGCGTACCTCGGCCGCTGAGACAGGTGCGGCCGGTGCCGTGCCCGCTCCCCGGACGGGGAGAGCGCACGCCACCGGCCGCACCGGCTCGGCTCCACGACGGCCGGGCCGGGACCTGTCGGCCCCTCGGCAGGCCTCAGCCCACCGAGGAGTAGGCCACCACCCCGCGCAGCAGGGCGTCGACCGCCTTGCGGGCGTTCTTCGCGACCGTCGACCTCTCGCCGCCCGAGACGGGCGCGGCGGCCGCGATCTGGCCGAGGACGTCGATGACCTGCTTGCACCAGCGCACGAAGTCACCGGCGGGCATCTCGGCCTCGCGCAGCACCTCGTCCAGGCCCTTGCCGGACGCCCACTCGTGGGCGGCCCAGGCGAAGCCGAGGTCCGGCTCGCGCTGGCCCACGCCCTCCGTCTGGTTGATCCGGAAGTCCTCCTCCAGCGCGTCCAGCCGGCCCCAGATGCGCACCATCTCGCCGAGCGCGGCCTTGGCCTTGCCGGAGGGCACCTTCGGCGCCATCGCGTCGTCCGCCATCCGGGACTCGTACACCAACGCCGAGACGCAGGCGGCCAGTTCCGCCGGGGAGAGCCCGTCCCACACTCCGGCGCGCAGGCATTCACTGGCCAGCAGGTCGAGTTCGCCGTACAGCCGGGCGAGCCGCTTGCCGTGCTCGGTGACCTCGTCGCCGCGCAGGTAGTCCAACTCGGTGAGCAGGGCGACGATCCGGTCGAAGGTACGGGCGATGGTGTTCGTCCGGCCCTCGATCCGGCGCTCCAGCTGCGAGGTGTCCCGCTTGAGCCGGTGGTAGCGCTCGGCCCAACGGGCGTGGTCCTCACGGTCGTTGCACCCGTGGCAGGGGTGCGCGCGGATCGCCGTGCGCAGCCGGGCGATCTCACGGTCGTCGGCGGCCTCGGAGCGCCTCTTGCGGTGCCGGTCCGGGACGATGTGCCCGGCCTTGGTGCGCAGGGCGGACGCGAGGTCCCGACGGGACTGCGGCGAACGCGGGTTGAAGGACTTGGGGATCCGCATCCGGTCGAGCGCCTCGACCGGCACTGGGAAGTCCATCGAGGCCAGCCGCTTCACCTGGCGTTCGGCGGTCAGCACCAGCGGGCGCGGGCCGTCGTGCTGCTCGAAGCCCCGGTGGCCGTTCGAACGGCCCGCGGGCAGCCCCGGGTCCAGCACCAGCGCGAGTCCCGCGTACTTGCCGGTGGGCACGTGGATCACGTCACCGGGCTTCAGCTTCTCCAGGGCGACGGCCGCCTCGGCGCGGCGCTGCGACACTCCCTGCCGGGCCAGTTCGGTCTCGCGGTCCTTGAGTTCGCGCCGCAGCCCCATGTACGCGTCGAAGTCCCCGAGGTGGCAGGTCATCGACTCCTTGTAGCCCTCGAGACCTTCTTCGTTGCGCTGCACCTGCCGGGAGATCCCGACGACCGACTTGTCGGCCTGGAACTGCGCGAACGAGGTCTCCAGCAGTTCGCGCGAGCGGTGCCGGCCGAACTGCTCGACCAGGTTCACCGCCATGTTGTACGACGGCTTGAAGCTGGAGCGCAGCGGATAGGTGCGGGTGCCCGCGAGTCCCGCGAGGTGCTCGGGGCTGAAACCGCGCTGCCACAGCACGACCGCGTGGCCCTCGACGTCGATGCCGCGACGGCCGGCCCGGCCGGTCAGCTGGGTGTACTCGCCGGGCGTGATGTCGGCGTGCTGCTCGCCGTTCCACTTGACGAGCTTCTCCAGCACCACCGAGCGGGCCGGCATGTTGATGCCGAGCGCGAGTGTCTCCGTCGCGAAGACGGCCTTGACCAGGCCGCGGACGAAGAGTTCCTCGACGACCTCCTTGAAGGTGGGCAGCATGCCCGCGTGGTGGGCGGCGATACCGCGCTCCAGGCCCTCCAGCCACTCGAAGTAGCCGAGGACGTGCAGGTCCTCGTCCGGGATGGAGGCGGTGCGCTCCTCGACGAGTTCACGCACCCGCGCACGGGCCGCGTCGTCGTTCAGCCGCAGGCCGGCGTACAGGCACTGCTGCACGGCGGCCTCGCATGCGGCGCGGCTGAAGATGAACGTGATGGCGGGCAGCAGCCCCTCGGCGTCGAGCCGCTCGATGACCTCGGGCCGGCCCGGCGTCCAGATCCGCGAGCGCTGTCTGCGCTCGCGCTCCCGGTCGGCCTCGCGCATCGCGCGGCCCCGTCTGCGGTCCTGGTACGAGGGACGGCTCGCCTCCATGCGCGCCATGCGCGTGAGGTCGGGGTTGACGGCCCTGCGCTGGCCCTCGCCCTCCTCGAAGAGGTCGTACATCCGCCGTCCGGCCAGCACGTGCTGGAACAGCGGGACGGGCCGGTGCTCGGAGACGATCACCTGGGTGTCACCGCGCACGGTGTCCAGCCAGTCACCGAACTCCTCCGCGTTCGACACGGTCGCCGACAGCGACACCAGGGTCACCGACTCCTGGAGGTGGATGATCACTTCCTCCCAGACGGCGCCGCGGAAGCGGTCGGAGAGGTAGTGCACCTCGTCCATCACGACGTAGCCGAGACCGAGGAGGGTGTTCGAGCCCGCGTACAGCATGTTCCGCAGGACCTCGGTGGTCATGACGACCACCGGTGCCTCGGAGTTGACGCTGTTGTCACCGGTGAGCAGGCCGACCTTGTCCGCGCCGTAGCGGCGGCACAGGTCGGCGTACTTCTGGTTGGAGAGCGCCTTGATCGGCGTGGTGTAGAAGCACTTCTTGCCCTGCTGGAGGGCGAGGTGGACGGCGAACTCGCCGACGATCGTCTTGCCCGAGCCGGTGGGCGCGGCCACCAGCACGCCCTTGCCCGCCTCGAGCGCCTGGCAGGCCTCGATCTGGAAGGGGTCGAGGCCGAAGTCGTACATCTCGCGGAAGGACGCGAGCGCGGTGGCCTGCTCGGCAGCGCGCCTGCGCGACGCCGCATACCGCTCGGCCGGTGAGAGGTCCTCTGTCATCGTGCTTTCGAGACTACCGGGAGGCACTGACACAAGGACGATCATTATCCGGATCAGCGGCCGTGAAACCCCGGATCCCCGCAGCTCAGGGAAGTGCGACGCGCACGGCTGCCCGTATGCACTCCGCGGTCAGCGGCAGCGGCCCGAGCTGCTCCCCGTCCGCGTAGCCGGTGACGCCCTCGGCGAGGAGTTCGACGCGGGAGGCCCGGTGCACGCTCACCACGGGATGGCCGACGTGGGTGCCCCGGTAGACCCGGGGGAAGATCTTGAGCAGCGTCGCGCGGCTGCAGTCGCCGACGACGGTGATGTCGAACAGCCCGTCACCGAGGCTCGCGCCGGGACAGATCTTCATGCCGCCGCCGTACGACGGTCCGTTGCCGACGGCAACGAGCGTCGCCTCGACCTCCCGCGTCTCCCCGCCGTCCAGCGTGATGCGGTACGGGAGGGGCCGGAAGGCGGCCAGTTCGGCGACCATGGCGACGTCGTACTTGAAGCGGCCGACGGGCAGGCGCATCCGGTTCCCGCGGTCGTTGACCCGGGAGTCGAACCCGGAGGCGAGGACGGTGCCGAACCAGGTGCCGTTCACCCGGCCCAGGTCGACCTCGCGCAGCCGCTCGCCCTTGAGCGCCTCGGCGATCATCCGTCCCGCCGCCGCGGGGTCGCTCACGGGCAGGCCGAGGGCCCGCGCGAAGTCGTTGCCGGTCCCGGCGGCGACCAGGCCGAAGGGGGTACGGGTCCCGGCGACGGCCTGGAGGGCCAGGTTCGCCATGCCGTCCCCGCCGACCGCGACGAGGGCGCCGGTACCGCCGGCGACCGCCTCGCGGGCCCGCGCGAGGGCGTCCGCCGCGTCCTCGCCCTGGACCGTCTCGACGGAGAATCCCGCGGCGCGCAAAGCGGAAGCGGCCGGCAGCGCCGCTCGGGCGCCCCGGCCGCGTCCCGCGGTGGGGTTGACGAAGAGGGTGATCTCGCTGGTCACAGGGTGACCTTACGAGGTCCCGGGGCGTCGTCAGGTCACGTCGTCATAACCGTTGACCCGGTCCCTGGTCGCCTGCTCCGGAAGGGTCCGGGCGGAACTCACGCTCTCGACGTCGCCGATGTCCTCGGGGGTGAGGTCGAGGTCGGAGGCCTCGTCGTCGGCGGGCCCGGACTCGTCACGCCGGCGCTTGCGCCGGTCGTTGAGCAGCGAGAAGAGGACCGCGCCGAAGTACAGGATCCAGATCGGTCCGGCGAGCGCCAGCATCGTCAGCGGGTCGGTGCTGGGGGTCGCGACCGCGGCGAAGACCGTGATGCCGACGATCATGCCGCGCCACCAGCCGAGCATGCGCCGGCCGGTGAGGATGCCCGTGAGGTTGAGCATCACCAGGAGCAGCGGCAGCTCGAAGGAGAGACCGAAGACCACCACCATGCGCGTGACCAGGTCGAGCAGGTCGTCCAGCGGCAGGAGGTTGTTCACGCCGTTCGGCGTGAACTCCATCAGGACCTTCGCCGTGGTGGGCAGCACCTTGTAGGCGAAGAACGCGCCGCCGAGGAACAGCGGGACGCCGGTGCCGACGAACGCGTACGCGTACTTCTTCTCACTCCTGTGCAGACCCGGGGCGACGAACGCCCAGAGCTGGTAGAGCCAGACCGGCGAGGCGAGCACGACGCCCGCCATGAGGGAGACCTTCAGCGCCAGGGTGAACGGCGCGAGCAGACCGTTGATGGTGATCTGCGCGCACTGGTGGTTCTTGGGCTGCTTCGCCAGCTCGGCGAACGTCTCGGGGCACCCGACGGAGTCCAGGACCGGCTTGGTGAAGAAGTTGATGATGTCGTTGTAGTAGAAGGCGGCGACGATCGTCACGAGAACGATGGCCAGCACCGCCTTCGCGAGCCGGTTGCGGAGCTCGCGAAGATGGTCCGCGAGGGGCATCCGCCCCTCGGGGTCCTTCTCCGTGTTGCGGGCAGACTTGAGCAACCCACATCCTCATCTCGTGCGGCGGGCCGGGTTCGACCGGCCCTGCGTCAGCGCTGGGTCGTGTCCGTCGGCTCGTTGACCGGGCGCGAGCTGGTCACGTCGCCGGGGGCGGCCTGGATCGTGCGCTGAGCCGGGGGCTGTCCGTCGGCGGTGGGCTGCTGGGCCGCCGGGGCCTGGGCGCCGCCCTCTTCCTTCATCGCCTTCGCCTCGCTCTTGAGGATCCGGGCGGACTTGCCGAGGGAGCGCGCCATGTCCGGAAGCTTCTTCGCGCCGAACAGCAGGATGATGACGACGAGGATGAGAATGATCTCGGGAGCTCCGAGCCTTCCGAACATAAGTCTTTACCTTCTCACCGAGGCTGCATGGTCGGGGTGCCGGCCGGCCGATCGGACACGTGTCCGATCACCGTGATGTCAGCGATCGTAGCGCTCAGGGGTGAACACGGGACAATCCCTGTGCGTACTCCCAGTTCGCGGCCCGCGCCTCATTCTCCGGGCCGCGCCCATGAGCGTACCTGGCCCCCGCACCAAGTCGACAGGCTGGCGTGACGCATTACGCATCCATGGAACGACTCATACCGTGTCCAGAGAACGCGCCGCCCCGGCCGCGGCTCTTTCCAGGTCCTCGGAGGCCGCGCCGATACGGCGCGCGGAATCGGCCACCTGGCGGCCCAGGCGCTCCGCTTCCAGGAAGACACGGACGGCGAGCACTCCGAGAACCGTGATTCCCAGGAAGCCCGCGGCGATCGCAAACATCGGCCAGAACATGACGACGACCCTAGAGGGTGGAGTGCAGCCGCAGCGTGCGGACCCCGCCCCCGGTGAGGAGTTCGACGATGCGTTCCCCCGCGGGCTTGCGGACGGCCGACCCGCACGCGGGGCAGGTGAACGAGTAGAACGTCGTACGGCTGCTGGCGCCGATGGCCAGGCGCAGGGCTCCCGGCGTGAGCTCGAAACCGGCCCGGCAGTCGGGACAGGCGGCCTTGAACATCACCTCGACCACCCGGCGCATCCCGGCGAAGGCCGTCCCGACCGACATCTCCGGCCCGCCCGAGGGCGAACCGGCCCGTCCCGGCCTGCCCGCGGACCCCCCGGCCCGTCCCTGCGCTCCCGCCCGTCGCCCGGCCCCCGGCTTCTCGGGGGTACCCGGCCTTCCCTGCGCACCAGACATCGACGACGACCCCAAAGCCCCAGCTCCCGCCCCTCGTACGGTCAGTCCTGGACCCCGGCGAGCCCCTCCGGCCCGTCGTAGGCGGCCAGCGCCTCGCGGGCCGCGCTGCGGGCGCTGTCCGCGAGGGCCTGCGGCGAGACGATCCGGCCGTCACCGCCGAGACGCAGGGCCAGCCGCCGCAACGAGGCGGGATCGGGTGTCCTCAAGGTGATACGCAGCCCGCCGTCCGGCAGCTCATCCGCGCTGTCGTGCGGGTAGTACTCGGCGACCCAGCGCCCGCCGGGACCGACCTCGACGACCACCTCCGGGTCCTCGGCCGCGGGCTGGACGAGCCCCTCGGACAGGTCCCGCAGCTCGACCTCGGGCGGCGCGGACGGCTCGTCCAGGATGCGGATCTCGGCCACCCGGTCGAGCCGGAAGGTACGGCGCGCCTCCGAGCGGCGGCACCACGCCTCCACATAGGTGTGACCGACGCTGACCAGGCGGATCGGGTCGATCTCGCGTTCGCTCAGCTCGTCGCGCGCGGGCGAGTAGTAGCGGATCCACAGCCGGCGCCGCTCGGAGATCGCCCGGTCCACGTCGGCGAAGACGCCGCCCTCGGACTCGAAGGTCACCGACAGCCGGGAGCTGGCCCCCGCCGCCTCGCCCGAGGCGGCCTCCACCTTGGCGGTGGCCCGCAGCAGCGCCTGCCGGTCGCCCTCGCGCAGGCCGGGCAGGGTGGACACCGCGCGGGCGGCCACCAGCAGCGCGGTCGCCTCGTCGGCGGCGATCCGCAGCGGCTCGGCGACGTCGTCGGGGTTGTGCCACCAGATCCGGTCGCCGTCGGTGTCGATGTCGAGCAGGTCCCCGCCGCGGAAACTGGTCCCGCACAGCGGCAGCACGTCGAGGTCGGAGATCAGCTCGTCCTCGGTGATCCCGAAGGCGCGGGCGACGTCACCGACGCGCGCGCCGGGGCGCTCGCGCAGATACGTCACCAGGGAGAGCATCCGCCGGGTCTGGTCGATCGCGTTCGCGGGCCTGGCCGATTTTCCTGCCACTTTCTTACTTTCCCCTCAGCCCTTGGCCACGGCACGCAGCCGGTCGACCACATCGGCCCGCAGTTCGGCGGGCTCCACGACCACCACGTCCGGCCCGAACTCGACGAGCCAGGCGTCCAGACCGTGTCCGTACGGAATCTCCAGCTCGTCCCAGCCGTCGCCCGCCTCGCGCACCGAGACGGCCTTGGCGCGCAGCGGGTAGCCCGCGCCGGAGCGCAGCCGGATCAGCGCGGAGCGGTCGGCGGTCTCCCCCGCCCAGCCCGCCACCGTCTCCCGCACGGTGACGACGTCGGGGACCTCGGCGGTGTACCGGCCCGCGCGGGCCCGGACCTTGCCGGTGATCCGGGAGAGCCGGAAGACGCGCTCGGCGCCGCGGTCGCGGTCCCAGCCCGCGAGGTACCAGTGGCCGCGCCAGCACTCCAGGGCCCAGGGCTCGACGTGCCGGGTCCCGGGCTGCGCGGCGTTGGCCTTGCGGTAGTCGAAGACGACCGGACGCCGGTCGCGGCAGGCGAGCATCAGGGGCTCGAAGGCGGCCTCGTGGACGGGGATGTGCGGCTCGAGGGCACCGTGGGAACCGTAGGGGTCCACGTCCTCGGGCAGTCCCGCGGCCCGCAGCTTCTGCAGCGCGCCGCTCGCGGCGCCCGCCAGCCGGGCCTGCTGCCAGACCTTGGCGGCCAGACCGAGGGCGGCGGCCTCCTCGGCGTCGAGGGTGATCGGCGGCAGGCGGTTGCTGTCGCGGCGGGCCAGGTAGCCGACCTCGCCGTCGAGGTTCTCCACCGTCTCGATGACCAGGCCCAGTTCGCGCAGATCGTCCTTGTCCCGCTCGAACATCCGGTTGAAGCTGTCGTCCGAACCCGCTTCCATGTAGGCCTCGATGGACTCGCGGAGCTCCCGCTTGCTGAGCGGCCGCCGCGTCCCGAGCAGACACAGTGCGAGGTTCATCAGCCGCTCGGCCTTGGCAATGGCCATCGACGCCCTTCCTATGGTGCTTCCGACCGATGACCGTACCGCTCCGGGGTGTCGCGGCAAAAGCCGAGGGCCCATGCCCGGACGGACATGGGCCCCAGATGATCGGATCCAGGTCAGATCCGGCCCATCATGATCAGACCGCGATCAGGTCGACCACGAAGATCAGCGTCTCGCCGGCCTTGATCGCCGGGGTCGGGCTCTGGTCGCCGTAGGCGAGGTGGGCGGGGATGGTCAGCTGGCGACGGCCACCGACCTTCATGCCCTGCACACCGCGGTCCCAGCCCTTGATGACACGGCCGCCACCGAGCGGGAACTTGAACGGGGTGCCCCGGTTCCAGCTCGCGTCGAACTCCTCGCCCGTGCTGAACGACACACCCACGTAGTGCACCGTGACGTTCTGGCCCGACCTGGCCTCGGGGCCGTCGCCCTCCCAGATGTCCTTGATCTCAAGGTCCGTCGGCGGCGCGCCCTCGGGGAAATCGATCTCGGGCTTCTCGATGCTCACGTCTTCTGCTCCTGCTTGTGTACGTAAGGACAACACGGACAGTCTCACATCCCCGGAGGGTTTACATCTTCGCCAGGATGTCGACCGAGAAGACGAGCGTGGAGTCCTTCTTGATGTCGCTGCCCTGCGGCGGGTTGTCGCCGTAGCCCAGGGCCGGCGGGATCACGATGAGCACACGGCTGCCCACCTTCTTGCCGGTCAGCCCCTGCGCCCAGCCCTTGACGACCTGCCCCAGCGAGAACGACGCCAGCTGGCCCCGCTTGTACGTCGAGTCGAACTCCTTGCCGCTGTCCCACAGCACGCCCTCGTACTGCACCAGGACGCTGTTGTCGGCCTTGACCTCGGGGCCGTCGCCCTCGATCACGTAGTTCGCCACGAGCTTCGTGGGAGCGTCCTTCTTCGGCACCGTGATCTTGGGGGCCTGGCCGTCCGTGTTGGTGCCGACCGTCGGCAGCGAGGAGTCCTTCTGCGGGACGTCCTTGCCCTTGGCGGAGCTCTTGGAGTTGAACGTGTCCTCGATGTCCACCACGAACACCAGCGTGTCGGTGCCCTTGATGCCCGCCTGCGCGTTGCCCTCCGAGCCGTAACCCCAGGTCGGCGGCACCGCCATCTCGACGCGGCTGCCCGCCTTCTTGCCCACCAGGCCGTACCGCCAGCCGTCGATGATCTGGCCCTGCGCCAGCTGGATCACCAGCGGCGTCCCCCGGTCGTAGGAGTTGTCGAAGACCTTCGCCGTGGACCAGATCTGCCCCAGGTAGTTGGCCTGGATGTAGTCGTTCTCCGCGACCGTCTTCCCGTTGCCCGCGATCACCGTCCTGACCGCGAGGTCCTTCGACGGCTCCCCCGTGCCCTTGGCCACGGTCGGCTTCTCACCGAACTTCGTACCGGCCGTGATCGCCGGCACCGGGCCGTCGACGATCTTCGGCGGGGGCGGCGCGGAAGCCGCCGCCGACGCCGAGGGCGACGGGGTCTTGCTGGACTTCGCCGAGCCTGAATCGCCGTCGTCACCGCATCCGGCGAGCGTGACCAGTCCAGCGGGTACGGAGAGGAGGAGTGAGCGTCGGCGCACGGTGAGGGCCTCGTATCGGTCGATCTTGGTTGATGGCGTGCGCGCAACTCTACGACGTGAGAAGGGCGCCGTACGGAAAACGTACGGCGCCCCGCGTTGCGTTCCGCGTCACCCGCGGAACTCCCGGCTCACATTCCGGCGATGAGCTTCTCCACCCGGTCGTCCACCGAACGGAACGGGTCCTTGCACAACACCGTCCGCTGCGCCTGGTCGTTGAGCTTCAGGTGGACCCAGTCGACGGTGAAGTCCCGCCGCTGCTCCTGGGCCCTGCGGATGAAGTCGCCGCGCAACCGGGCCCGAGTGGTCTGCGGCGGCACCGACTTGCCCTCGAAGATCTTCAAGTCGTTGCAGATCCGCGCGGCTTGCCCCTTCCTCTCCAGCAGGTAGTAGAGGCCACGACGACGGTGAATGTCGTGATATGCGAGGTCTATCTGCGCGACCCGCGGGTGCGACATGGTCATGTTGTGCTTCGCCCGGTACCGCTCGATGAGCTGGTACTTCATGACCCAGTCGATCTCCGTGCCGATCCGATCCAGGTCCTCGGCCTCGATCGCGTCGAGCGTACGGCCCCACAGTTCGAGAACCTGTTCGACCGTCCCCGCGCGGATGCCGCGGCGCTCACAGAAGTCCACGGCCTTCTCGTAGTACTCGCGCTGCACCTCCAGCGCGGAGGCCTCCCGGCCACTGGCCAGCCGCACCTTCCGACGGCCCGTGATGTCATGACTGACCTCACGGATCGCCCGGATGGGGTTCTCCAGGGTCAGGTCCCGCATGACCGTGCCCGCCTCGATCATGCGCAGCACGAGGTCGGTGGCACCGACCTTGAGGAGCATCGTCGTCTCGGACATGTTCGAGTCACCGACGATGACGTGCAGACGACGGTAACGCTCGGCGTCCGCGTGCGGCTCGTCACGCGTGTTGATGATGGGCCTCGACCGCGTCGTCGCCGAACTGACGCCCTCCCAGATGTGCTCGGCACGCTGACTGACGCAGTACACCGCACCACGCGGGGTCTGCAGCACCTTGCCCGCACCGCACAGCAACTGCCGCGTGACCAGGAACGGGATCAGAATGTCCGCGAGCCGGGAGAACTCCCCGTGCCGGGCCACCAGATAGTTCTCGTGGCACCCGTAGGAGTTGCCCGCCGAATCGGTGTTGTTCTTGAACAGATAGACGTCGCCCGCGATCCCTTCCTCGTGCAGGCGTCGTTCGGCGTCCACCAGAAGACCCTCGAGAATGCGCTCGCCGGCCTTGTCGTGGGTGACGAGCTCCGTCACGTTGTCACATTCGGGTGTCGCGTATTCCGGATGTGATCCCACGTCGAGATAAAGGCGGGCACCGTTCCGCAGAAAGACATTGCTGCTGCGGCCCCATGACACGACACGGCGGAAGAGGTACCGCGCCACCTCGTCGGGAGACAGCCGGCGCTGTCCCCTGAACGTACACGTGACGCCGTACTCGTTCTCCAGCCCGAAAATGCGGCGGTCCATGACTGAACATTACGCCCGATCCCCCGAGCTGAAACGGGGTTCGACAGCTCGATCTGGATCATTTTCCGGTGAAGCCGCAACAACCCCGCCCCTCCCGGCGGCCGCGAGGACCCGGCCCGTGGCCAGCAGAACCACCAGCGCGGCGGCACCCGCGACCCCCGGAACCGCGAAGCCCCACCCCGCCCCGCCCCGCTCGACCACCGGCCCCGCGAGACCCGTCCCCACCGACGCACCCACGGTGAACGTCGTGACGAGCCACGAGAAAGCCTCGGTGACCGTACCGGCCGGCGCGTGCCGGTCCACCAGGACGAAGGCGCACGCGATGCTCGGCGCCAGGAACACCCCGGCAAGGGTCGCCAGAGCCGTCATCGCCACCGGACCGGGCACCAGCACCAGCGGGACGTAACACACCGCCAGAAGGGCCACGAGCACCCGCAGTCGCCGCTCCGGCGCCCCGCCCCACCGGCGCGCGCCGTAAGCCACACCGCCCAGCAGCGCACCGAGCCCGATGCCCGCCATCATCCAGCCGTACACCACGTCCCCACCGTGCGCGTCGGCGTACGACACCGCCGCGACCGTGATCGAACCGAGCGCCATCCCGATGAACAGGAACGCCCCGAGCAGGGCCAGCAGCCCCGGCGAACGCAGGGCACCCAGCCAGTGCGCCTCACGCGGCGCCGAACGCCAGGCACGCGAAGGCTCCGAGACCACCACGGAAAGGGCACCCAGCACACCGACCACGCTCAGGACCAGCAGCGCCGCCTGCGCGGACCACAACGACACGCACAGCGTCACCAGCAACGGTCCGACGGTGAACATGACTTCCTGCGCCACCGCGTCCATCGCGTACGCGGTGTGCACCTGCTCCTCCTCCCCCAGCACGGAGGGCCACAACGCCCGCAGACCGCCCTCCAGCGGAGGCGTGAAGAGCCCGGCCACCGCCATCGCGGCACAGGCCAGCGCCACCGGCTCCGTCCCGGCCAGCGCGAAGACCACCATGCCGAGGGCCGAGACGACCGCCGCCGGCAACTGCACCCGGGGCTGGCCGTACAGATCCACGAACCGGCCGAGCACCGGCTGCCCGACCGCGTTGGCCACCCCGTACACGGCCGCCAGCGCGCCCGCCAGGCTGTACGTGCCGCCCCCGGCCCGCACGAACAGCACCACGGCGATGGCCGCGGTGGCGTTCGGCAGCCGCCCCACCAGCGTCCCCACCAGCAGCCTGGCGGCGTGCCTCGCCCTGAGGATCTCCAGGTACCCCGCAGCCATGGCCTGCCCTTCCAGTGAGCGCACGACGCTCAAGTGTTACGTATAACTTCTCCCTCCATACGTACCATGTGCGCTGACCGCGAGTCCACACGAAAGAGCAGGCCCACGGTGGCAAGAGGTAGCACGCGCCCCACCAGCCGGGACGTCGCCGAGGCCGCCGGGGTCTCCCAGGCAGCCGTCTCCCTCGTACTCGGCGACAAATGGCGCGGCCGCGTCTCCCCCGCCACCGCCGAACGCGTCCGCCACGCCGCCCAGGAACTCGGCTACCGCCCCAACCTCGCCGCCCGCAACCTCCGCCTCGGCCGCACCCGCACCGTCCTCCTCGTCGTCCCCGCCCTCACCACCGAATTCTTCGCCGGCGTCTACACCGGCGCCGCCCGCGTCGCCGCACAACACGGCTTCGGAGTCGTCCTCTACCCCTCCCCCGAAGGCATCGGCCCCGCCCGCGACCCCTTCGGCTCCGCCCAGGCCGCCCTCGACGGCGTCATCGCCTCCTCCATGGCCGCCGACGCCCTCACCGCCATCCGCGGCGACCAGCTCCCCCTCGTCATGCTCGACAGCGACCCCACCGGCAGCCAGGGCGCCGCCACCGTCAACCTCGACATCGCCGACGGAGTGCACCAGGTCACCGACCACCTCCTGGAACTCGGCCACCGCCGCTTCCTGCACCTCGCCGCCGACATCCCCTCCTGGACCTTCGAGGTCCGCGCCCGGGAACTGGCCTCCCGCCTCCGCGAAGCCCCCGGAACCAGCCTGCGCGTCACCCGCGCACCCATCTCCTTCGAAGACGCCCTGACCGCCACCCAGACCGCCCTCACCACCCCCGGCCCCCGCCCCACCGCCGTCATCTGCGACGACGACAAACTCGCCGCCGGCGCCTACAAAGCCGCCCGCCGCCTCGGCCTGCGCATCCCCGACGACATCTCCATCACCGGACTCGACGACCTCGCCCTCGCCCGAGCCCTCGACCCCGAACTCACCACCGTCCGCCTCGACGCCGAACGCTTCGGCGAACACGGCATGAAAGCCCTCCTGGCCGTCCTGGACGGCCGCACACCCCCCCAGGAAGACATCCCCGTCGAACTGGTCGTACGGGGCTCCACGGCCCCACCGAGCGCCTAGAACACCCGCTCCTCGATCCGGACACACGGAAGGGGCCGCACCGGTCTGCACCGGAACGGCCCCTCCCACACGATCACCCGACGACGGACACACCGCCGGACCAAGCCCTACTCCTCCTCGGAGTCCTCCGCCTCCGCCGCGGTCTCCGCACCCCCGGCCTCCAGCAACCGGGACAGCTGAGGACCCACGATCCGCTTGAACTTCCGCTGCTGCGGACGCGTCCGGTCCAGCACCGCGACCTCCAGCCGCTCCGCCGGAATCTCCCGCTCGCCACCGTTCGGCTCCCGGGACAACGACGTGACGGCCAGCTTCAGCGCCTCGGCCAACGACATGCCGTCCTGATGCCGGGCATCCAGATAACTGCTGATCTGCTCGGCATTACCGCCCACGGCGACCGAACCGTGCTCGTCCACGATCGAACCGTCGTGCGGCAACCGGTAGATCTGGTCACCGTCCGGCGTCTCACCGACCTCCGCGACCACCAACTCCACCTCGTACGGCTTCTCCGCCGCCGACGAGAAGATCGTGCCCAGCGTCTGGGCGTACACGTTCGCCAGACCACGGGCGGTCACGTCGTCACGGTCGTACGTATAGCCACGCAGATCGGCATAACGCACACCACCGATTCGCAGATTCTCGTACTCGTTGTACTTACCGGCCGCCGCGAAGCCGATCCGGTCATAGATCTCGCTGAACTTGTGCAGCGCACGGGACGGGTTCTCGCCGACGAACACGATGCCGTCGGCATACTGCAGCACGACCAGGCTGCGGCCACGGGCGATGCCCTTGCGGGCGTACTCCGCCCGGTCCGCCATCGCCTGCTGGGGTGAGACATAGAACGGCGTCGACACCGGCTATCCGTCCCTTTCTGTCGAAGTCACTGGACCACCTGGGAGAGACGGACCGTCAGTACAGCGCGGCACGCGGACCGTCGGGCTGCTGCAGACGCCTCTCCAGGATCACACGGGCGATCTCGGAGGACTCCTCGTCCGTGAGCCGGCGGAAGCCGCTCTCGGTGATCACGGTGACGATCGGGTAGATCCGGCGCGCGACATCGGGACCACCGGTCGCCGAGTCGTCGTCGGCCGCGTCGTAGAGGGCCTGGATGACCAGCGTCGTGGCCTGGTCCTCCGTCAGGTCCTTGGCGTAGAGCTTCTTCATGGCACCGCGCGCGAAGAGCGAGCCGGAGCCCGTGGCCGCGTAGCCGTGCTCCTCGGAGCGGCCGCCCGTGACGTCGTAGGAGAAGATGCGGCCCTTGCCGCGGTCCACGTCGTAGCCCGCGAAGAGGGGGACCACGGCGAGCCCCTGCATCGCCATGCCGAGGTTGGAACGGATCATCGTGGACAGGCGGTTCGCCTTGCCCTCCAGGGAGAGCTGCGCGCCCTCCACCTTCTCGAAGTGCTCCAGCTCCAGCTGGAACAGCTTCACCATCTCGACCGCCAGGCCCGCCGTGCCGGCGATGCCCACCGCCGAGTACTCGTCGGCCGGGAACACCTTCTCGATGTCACGCTGGGCGATGACGTTCCCCATCGTGGCCCGCCGGTCACCGGCGAGGACGACTCCGCCGGGGAACGTCACGGCCACGATGGTCGTGCCGTGCGGGGCCTCGATCACGCCCTGGACGGGCGGCAGTTGCCGCTTGCCCGGGAGCATCTCCGGCTGGTGCTCGGAGAGGAAGTCCATGAAGGACGACGACCCGGGCGTCAGGAAGGCAGCCGGTAGACGCCCGGTGCTACGAGTGTTGGCTTCCACGCGTTTCCTTCCAGGTAGTCGGCAGCCCGCCTTACGGCATCGGGCCGATCCTTGAACTGCCCCAGTGCGGCATTGCAGCTGAAGCACAGTACGCCTCGGACCCTACCCGTCTGGTGGCAGTGATCCACATGTTCGGCAGGGGCGGTTAGGCAGATGCAGCAGATTCCCTGCTGCTCCGCGACCATCGCATCCAACTCGGCCGGTGTGAGACCGTACTTGCGCTGGAAATAGCTGATCCGGTTCCGCTCCGCACGACACGTACGGCAGTAACTCACCCAGCCGTCCGACGAGGACTTGTTGCGCTCCCATGCGGAGTGCGGTTTCACGACCTGACACTGCGGGCAGCGCTTGTGCCCCCGCGGCACGAGAACCTTTACCCGTACCGTTTTGCCCTTGGCCTCCTGGCGCTGCCGGTAGTACTCCGCAGAGCATTCCCGGCAATACGCCTGGAGGCCGTCGGGCGCCGACCTGTTGCTCGCGAAGGCCGCCCGCGGTTTGTTCTGCTTACACCGCGAGCAGCTTCGCGCTTCCACTTCTTCAGCCACGTTCGGCTCGAACCTGCGATTCGATGGAAAAAGTGGCTTACTGCCCACCCTTCTGAACGAAGGACCTCACGAAATCCTCGGCGTTCTCTTCGAGTACATCGTCAATTTCGTCAAGAACCGAGTCGACATCGTCGCTCAGCTTTTCCTGGCGTTCCTTGAGGTCGTCGGTGCTCTTCGCGTCCTGCGACTGTTCCTCGACCTCCTCGGTGGAACGCGTCGCCTTCTGCTGTCCGCCGCCGGTGTCCTTGGTCGCCATAACCCTCACCCCGCTCGGTTCGACGTTCTTGATCAGACCCTACAAGCAGGGTCCGACATCGGCCCCGCAGTTGCCACAACGTACGGGGACCACCTCGATGATTCCCGTAACGCCGGGTGTTCCACCCTTTTCGGCGCGTGCCGTCCGGGGGGAAGTTCAGTTGCCCGAAAGCACCCTGACCAGGTCCTCCGCCGTGCGGCAGCGGTCCAGGAGTTCCTTGACGTGATTACGCGTTCCGCGAAGGGGCTCCAGGGTCGGGACGCGCTGGAGCGAGTCCCGGCCGGGGAGATCGAAGATCACCGAGTCCCAGGAGGCCGCGGCCACGTCGTCCGCGTACTGTTCGAGGCAGCGTCCGCGGAAGTAGGCGCGGGTGTCCTCGGGCGGGGTCGTGCGGGCCCGCTCGACCTCGTTCTCGTCCAGCAGGCGCTTCATCCGGCCCCTGGCCGCCAGGCGGTTGTAGAGGCCCTTGTCGGCGCGTACGTCGGCGTACTGGAGGTCGACCAGGTGCAGCCGGGCGGCGTCCCAGTCGAGGCCGTCGCGGCGGCGGTAGCCCTCCATGAGTTCGCGTTTGGCGACCCAGTCGAGTTCGCCGGCCAGGCTCATCGGGTCGTTCTCGAGGCGGTTCAGGGTGTCCTCCCAGCGCAGGAGGACGTCCTTGGTCTGTTCGTCCGCGTCGGCCCCGAAGCGTTCCTCCACGTACTTGCGGGAGAGTTCGAAGTACTCCATCTGCAGCTGCACGGCGGTGAGTGTGCGGCCGCTGCGGAGGGTGACGAGGCGCTTGAGGGTCGGGTCGTGGGAGACCTGGTGGAGGGTGCGTACGGGCTGGTCGACGGCCAGGTCGACGGCGATGAAGCCGTCCTCGATCATGGAGAGGACCAGGGCCGTCGTGCCGAGCTTGAGGTAGGTCGAGATCTCGGAGAGGTTCGCGTCGCCGATGATCACGTGGAGCCGGCGGTACTTCTCGGCGTCGGCGTGGGGTTCGTCGCGGGTGTTGATGATGGGGCGCTTGAGGGTGGTCTCCAGGCCGACCTCGACCTCGAAGTAGTCGGCGCGCTGGCTGAGCTGGAAGCCGTGTTCGTGTCCGTCCTGGCCGATGCCGACGCGGCCCGCTCCGGTGACGACCTGGCGGGAGACGAAGAACGGGGTGAGGTGGCGCACGATGTCCGAGAAGGCGGTCTCCCGCTTCATCAGGTAGTTCTCGTGCGTGCCGTAGGAGGCGCCCTTGTTGTCGGTGTTGTTCTTGTAGAGGTGGATGGGCTGGGCGCCGGGGAGCTGGGCGGCCCGTTCCGCGGCTTCGGCCATGATGCGTTCGCCGGCCTTGTCCCACAGGACGGCGTCGCGGGGGTTGGTGACTTCGGGGGAGCTGTATTCCGGGTGTGCGTGGTCGACGTACAGCCGTGCTCCGTTGGTGAGGATGACATTGGCCAGGCCGATGTCCTCGTCGGTGAGCTGGCTGGCGTCGGCGGTCTCGCGGGCGAGGTCGAAGCCTCGCGCGTCCCGCAGCGGGTTCTCCTCCTCGAAGTCCCAGCGGGCGCGGCGCGCCCGGTGCATCGCCGCCGCGTAGGCGTTGACGATCTGGGACGAGGTGAGCATGGCATTGGCGTTGGGGTGACCGGGGACGGAGATCCCGTACTCCGTCTCGATGCCCATTACTCGCCGTACGGTCATGCGGCCCTCCTTGCCCGGCGGCGCCCTCGGTCGGGGGCGCTGCTCAAGTACCGCTGGCGCTCCGGTGCGTGTGCGGTGCCCGTCCCCGCACTGCGCGACTCGGCGGTACGAAAGAGCCTAGAACGCCTCTGCGCTGGTGGGGAGATCATTTGCGTCATTGCTGTGTTCCGGGGGTGACCGGAAAAGCAGGCGGCTGCGGGTACCCGTGGTGGGCACCCGCAGCCGCCCTGTCTTTTACAGGTATTGACCGGTGTTGGCCACCGTGTCGATGGAGCGTCCGGTGTCTGCGCCCTGCTTTCCGGTGATGAGCGTTCGGATGTAGACGATCCGTTCGCCCTTCTTTCCGGAGATGCGGGCCCAGTCGTCGGGGTTGGTGGTGTTGGGCAGGTCCTCGTTCTCCTTGAACTCGTCCACGCATGCCTGGAGGAGGTGGGAGACGCGGAGGCCCTTCTGGTCGTGTTCGAGGAAGTCCTTGATGGCCATTTTCTTGGCGCGGCCGACGATGTTTTCGATCATCGCGCCGGAATTGAAGTCCTTGAAGTAGAGGACTTCCTTGTCGCCGTTGGCGTAGGTGACCTCCAGGAAGCGGTTCTCCTCGGATTCGGCGTACATCTGTTCCACGGCTGTCTGGATCATGCCGTGGACGGTGGCCGCCTTGTCGCCGCCGTGTTCTCCGACGTCCTCGGAGTGCAGGGGGAGGCGTTCGGTGAGGTACTTCTGGAAGATGTCCTTGGCCGCTTCGGCGTCCGGGCGTTCGATCTTGATCTTCACGTCGAGCCGGCCGGGGCGCAGGATGGCGGGGTCGATCATGTCCTCGCGGTTGGAGGCGCCGATGACCACGACGTTCTGCAGGCCTTCCACGCCGTCGATCTCGGCGAGGAGCTGGGGGACGATGGTGTTCTCCACGTCCGAGCTGACGCCGGATCCGCGGGTGCGGAAGAGGGATTCCATCTCGTCGAAGAAGACGATGACGGGGGTGCCCTCGCTGGCCTTCTCCCGGGCACGCTGGAAGACGAGGCGGATCTGCCGCTCGGTCTCGCCGACGTACTTGTTCAGGAGTTCGGGGCCCTTGATGTTGAGGAAGAAGCTCTTGCCGGTGGCCTGGCCGGTGACTTCGGCGACCTTTTTGGCCAGTGAGTTGGCCACGGCCTTGGCGATGAGCGTCTTTCCGCATCCGGGGGGTCCGTAGAGCAGGACTCCCTTGGGGGGCCGCAGTTCGTGTTCCTTGAAGAGGTCGGGGTAGAGGTACGGGAGCTCGACGGCGTCGCGGATCATCTCGATCTGGCCGCCCAGACCGCCGATCTGCTCGTAGCCGATGTCGGGGACCTCTTCGAGGACGAGTTCCTCGACCTCGCTCTTGGGGACGATCTCGTAGACGTAGCCGGATCGGGGTTCGAGGAGCAGGGCGTCTCCGGGGCGGATGGTGACGTCCAGGAGTGGTTCGGCGAGCCGGACCACTCGTTCCTCGTCGGTGTGCCCCTGTACGAGGGCGCGCTCGCCGTCCTCGAGGATCTCCTTGAGGGTGACGATGTCGCCGACGCTCTCGTACTCCATGGCCTCGACCACGTTGAGGGCTTCGTTGAGCATCACTTCCTGGCCGCGCCTGAGCTCGTCGAGCTCGACGCTGGGGCTGACGTTCACGCGGAGTTTGCGGCCTCCGGTGAAGATGTCGGCGGTGCCGTCCTCGTTCGCCGCGAGGAAGACGCCGAAGCCGGCCGGTGGCTGTGCGAGCCGGTCGACTTCCTCCTTGAGGGCCACGATCTGGTCGCGGGCCTCACGGAGTGTGTTCGCCAGTCGTTCGTTCTGTGCGGACACGCCTGCCAGGTTGGTCTGCAACTCGACGATCCGCTCTTCGAGAATCCTCGTGTGCCGCGGAGAGTCGGCGAGCTTGCGTCGCAGGACGGCGATCTCCTGCTCAAGGTAGGCAATCTGTCCGGCGGGGTCATCGGACCCTCGTCCCGGGCGGATGCCGCGGTTCATGTCGTCGTCGTGGGCTGCCACGGTCCTCACCTCCTCCAAGGGGAGCTGGACGCTTCCAGACCCTACCTGGGTGGGTGTCGATTGAAACCCCTAGATCACAAAGACTGTCGGGGTGTGTCCGATCTTCACCCTTGCGCTCTCCCTCACGCCAGGGGAATACCCACCGAACATGCTCGGGAAGCGGGCGGAGGTAGGGTCGAAGTGTTCAACACCCGTCAGAGCTGGCCCGATTCCCCAGTCTTCGGTCCGCTCGACGCAGAAAACGGCAGGAGAAATGACCGTGCAGCAGGAGGCCGGAGTCGGCGGCGAGGCGCTTGAGGTCTGGATCGACCAGGATCTCTGTACCGGTGACGGGATCTGTGTGCAGTACGCGCCGGAGGTCTTTGAGCTGGACATCGACGGTCTGGCCTATGTGAAGAGCGCCGAGGACGAGCTGCTGCAGGACGTGGGTGCCACAACGCCCGTGCCCCTGCCGCTTCTGCGCGATGTGGTGGACTCGGCGAAGGAGTGTCCGGGGGACTGCATCCATGTCCGTCGCGTTTCGGACAAGGTCGAGGTCTTCGGTCCGGACGCGGAGTGACCCCTCGGGCACTCCGCGTCATGAGGTGACCGGTTTCTCACACCCTCCGCGGCGCGGAGGGTGTTCTTTTTTGTCGGGGTCCCGCGCCGGTCCGCCGGGGTCTCGCGCCGGGGGCGTGTTCAGGCACCGTTCGCTTCGGACGGTGTCGAGCGGATGAACGCGCCGTTCTTCCACTGCCACTTGGCGTTCTGCTTCAGGTCCGGGCAGCAACTCGGTACGTCGATCGAGGAGTAGCCGAGGAGCGTGGCGGTGACGGCTCCGTCGCGCACCGCGAAGTCCGTGACGCTGAGGCGGTCCTTGGGGTCGACCAGGGTCGCCACGACCCTGGGCTCCTTGGCTCCCTGGGCCTGGACGAGGACGTAGACGCCGTCGGGCGGGGTGCCCGAGCCGGCGTCGCAGCGGACGACGGCCACGGTCTCGGGGCGGCCGTCGCCGTCCAGGTCTCCGGAGGCCTTCTTCTCCACGAGGACCTTGACGGGCCCGCAGTCGACGGGGAAGTCCACGCCGGTGGGGTCGGGGGCCGCGACCGGTGCCGGTGCCGCGGCCGGTGCCGTGGCGGTGGCCGGTTTCGGGTCGGCGCCCGGCTGGGCCGCCCTCGCCGGGTCGGGGTGGACGACGGAGGACAGTGCCACGACTCCGGCGATGGCGGTTGCCGTGGCGACCCACTGAATGGGGCTGGTCTGCGTGTGTGCCAGTTCCGGCACAACGGATTGCTGCACTGGGGGTGTCTCCCGCGAGGGCTGTGCCGGTGGGGTGGGTGTCCCGCATGGTGCCACACGTCACAGCCCGGTGGAACGGCGGGGTCCGGACTTGTGAGGAGTTCCGGTGGAGTCCGGGGGGCTGTTCCCCGTGCGGTCCTGGTGGGGCCGTGGAAGGGGTCAGGCACGCGGCTCGGGGGTGCTGGGAGGCCGTCTGGGCCAGGTCTCCGGGCGGGGCGGCCGCGGGTCCGTCCGTAGGCCTGGGGTGGCCCTGGGCCGGTCCCTTTCCCCGAGTTTCCGCGGGGCTGCTCGGGAGCGGACCTCGGGGAGGGGTCTCCTGGCTCCCGGGACGGCTCGCGGGTGGTCTCCCGTACGGTCGGTCGGCCGGAGCCCTGCGTGTGCGGCCGTGACCCGCGGGTGCTCGCGTGAGTGCCGTGGGCGGGGCTGCCGGGGCCTCGCGGGCGGTCCGTGCGCGGGTTCGTGGTGGTGTGCCGACGGTGGTGCGCCGACGGGTGAAGCGCTGTGGCCGAGTCCTCGGAGGTCTTCCGGGAACTCGGCCACAGTCGTGGTGCGTTGGGTGTCAGCGGGCGGTGCCGCCGTCGGCGTTCGGACCGGCGTAGTCCTCGCCGTAGGCGCCCTTGGCGGGGCGGCGGCGGCGCATGGGCGGCTCGACGCCGTCCGCGAGGCGGCGGGCGGTGAGCAGGAAGCCGGTGTGGCCGATCATCCGGTGGTCCGGGCGGACGGCCAGGCCCTCGATGTGCCAGTTGCGGATCATCGATTCCCAGGCGGTCGGTTCGTTGAAGCAGCCGATCTCGCGGATCGACTCGACGGTCCGCGCGAGCTGGGTGGTGGTCGCCACGTAGCAGCAGAGGATGCCGCCGGGGACGAGCGACTTGGAGACGGCCTCCAGGCATTCCCAGGGGGCGAGCATGTCGAGGATGACCCGGTCGACGTCGGTGTCGCTCAGGTTGTCCTGGAGGTCGCCGACGGTGAGCTGCCAGGCGGGGTGGGGTCCGCCGAAGTAGCGTTCCACGTTCTGCCGGGCGATCTCGGCGAAGTCCTCGCGGCGCTCGTAGGAGTGCAGCATGCCCTGGTCGCCGATGGCGCGCAGGAGGAAGCTGCTGAGCGAGCCGGAGCCGACTCCCGCTTCCACGACGCGGGCGCCGGGGAAGATGTCGGCGAAGGCCAGGATCTGCCCCGCGTCCTTGGGGTAGACCACGGCGGCGCCGCGGGGCATGGACAGGACGTAGTCGGGGAGCAGGGGGCGCAGCGCGAGGTAGGCGACGTTCCCCGTGGTGCGGACAACGCTGCCCTCGGGAGCGCCGATCAGTTCGTCGTGGGGGAAGGAACCCTTGTGGGTGTGGAAGTTCTTCCCGGCCTCGAGCGTGAACGTGTAGTGGCGGCCCTTGGGGTCGGTCAGCTGAACCTGGTCCCCGACCTTGAAGGGCCCGCGCCTGCGGGCGGCACCGGTCGGTTCGGACATGTGAACAGCCTACCGGTCCCGGGCGGGGCCGCCGACCACGGTCAGGAGGGGCGGGCCATGGCTTTGACGAAGGCGCGTTCCACGTCGGCGGCGGACAGGACGCCGTAGATCTCGCCGGTGTCCTCGACGACGAGGTATTCGGTGGCGGGGCTGGCGCGGAGGGCGTCGAGGAGGTCTTCTCCGGCGAGTTCGGCGGAGACGCGCATGCCGTCGGTGAGGTCCTGGGCGAGGTTGCTGACGGTGACCCAGGGGCGGCGGTGTTCGGGTACGCCGACGATGGCGGCCTCGCGGACGAGGGAGAGGGGTTCGCCGTCGGTGTCGACGACGACCAGGGCGCGGGCGCCGACGGCGTTGGCGCGGCGCAGTGCTTCGGAGAGGGGGGTGCCGGTCTCGACGGGGACGGCGCGGCGGGTGAGGGAGCGGGCGCGCAGTTCGGGGAGGTGTTCGCGCAGGCGGGCCATGCGGAGGCTGTTGCCGGCGCCGGTCCAGATGATCGCGGCGAGGATGGCGGCGAGGAGGGCGTCGGTGATGGTGTCCATGCCGCCGGTGTTCTCGGGGGCGGCGCCGAGTGTCTCGGACTGGGTGAGGAGGGGCAGTCCGATGAGGACGGAGACGGCGAGGGCGCGGCCGACCCATGCGGCGGCGATGGTGCCGCTCATCGCTCTGCCGGTGATCTTCCAGACGACGGCTCGGAGCATCCGGCCGCCGTCGAGGGGCAGGCCCGGCAGCAGGTTGAAGGCGGCCACGATGAGGTTGGAGACCATCAGGCCGGCCAGCAGGACGCCGGGGACGGTGCCGGGCTCGACGGGGAGCATGGCGAGGTAGAAGAGGCCGGCGAGGACGAGGGAGAGGAGGGGGCCGACGAAGGCGAGGACGAATTCCCGGCCGGGGGTCTCGGCTTCTTTCTCGATCTCGGAGACGCCGCCGAAGAACTGGAGCTGGATGCGGCGGACGGGGAGTTTGAAGCGGAGGGCGGCGACGGTGTGGGCGAGTTCGTGGACGAGTACGGAGGCGTAGAAGGCGACGGCGAAGAAGAGGGAGACGAGGTAGCGGGCGGCGCCGAGGTCGGGCAGGACGCGGTCGAGCTGGCCGCCGAAGACCCAGGTGATGAGGGCGGCGACGAGGAACCAGCTGGGTGCGACGTACACGGGTACGCCGAAGGGGCGGCCCATCAGGAGTCCGCCGCCGGGTTCCTTGGTGCGCCGTGGTGGCCGGCTCTTGCCGTTGTCCTCGGTGCGGGCGTGGGTGCGGTGGGTGGTGGCGGGTCCCTCGTGGGTCTCGTCGTGGTCGTCGTGGTCGTCGGGGGGTCCGGACGGTCGGGAGGGCTCGCCGGGGGGTGTGGTCTCCTCGGCGGGTCCGGTGGTGGCGGGGGTTTTCGCCGGTGGGTCGTGTGGGGTTTCGGTGCCGGGGGTGGTCCCGGTGCCGGGGGTCGCCGAGTCCGTGTCGGGTCCGGGCCGGTTCCGGGCCGTGGTGGTGTGCCCGTCCGGGGCGGGGGGCTCCGGCCGGGTGCCGGTGTCCGCGTCGGGCTGTGTCGCGGTCCGGGTGTCGTGACCGGGGGCCGCGGGCTTCGGCCCGGTGGTCTCGGGGCCGGCCGGTCCGGGGTGTGCGTCGAAGGCCGGGCCGGCGGAGGCCGGGGGCCTCTCGTGGTGCTCGGCCGCCTTGCCGGTGCCGGACCGCGGCTGCCCGCTCCCGCCGCTCTCGTCCACGATGTCCCCTCGTTCGAAGCGTCCCCGCTCCCGGTTCGTGCGGAGCGGGAGGGTCTGGGGTCGATGGTATGCGGCCGTCGCGGTGCGTTCCGCCCCGGCACCCCCTCCGTTTTCCGTGCCGTGGTGCCCGCCGGGGCCGGTTCGCTGTCGGTGGCGGGCCGTATGGTCGTTGTCATGGAAACCAGTGCCGAGGGTGCCGTCCCCGGAGAAGCGGCCGTGGTCGGCGGGGGTGCGGCCGGTGGTCCGGCTCCCGTGGTCGCGAGTCCGCCCGCCTCGCTGTCGCCCTCGCGTGCCAGTGACTTCATGCAGTGTCCGTTGCTGTACCGGTTCCGGGTGATCGACAAGTTGCCGGAGAAGCCGAGTGAGGCGGCGACCAGGGGGACCTTGGTGCACGCGGTTCTCGAGCGGCTCTTCGACGCGCCGGCCGCGGACCGGACCGCGCCGCGGGCCAAGTCGTTGGTTCCCGTGCAGTGGGACCGGTTGCGGGAGACGAAGCCTGAGGTCGCGGAGCTGTTCGCGGACGATCCGGAGGGTGAGCGGCTCGCGGGCTGGCTCGGCGAGGCCGAGCGGTTGGTGGAGCGCTGGTTCACGCTGGAGGATCCGACGCGGCTGGAGCCGGCCGAGCGGGAGCTGTTCGTGGAGGCGCGGCTGGATTCGGGGCTGACGCTGCGCGGCATCATCGACCGGGTCGACGTGGCTCCGTCGGGCGAGGTCCGGATCGTCGACTACAAGACGGGCAAGGCGCCGCGGCCCGAGTACGCGGAGGGCGCCCTGTTCCAGATGAAGTTCTACGCGCTGGTGGTGTGGCGGCTGAAGCGGGTGGTTCCGCGCCGTCTTCAGCTCGTCTATCTGGGCAGTGGGGACGTGCTGACGTACGACCCCGAGATCGCGGATCTGGAGCGGGTCGAGCGCAAGCTGCTGGCGTTGTGGGAGGCGATCCGGGAGGCGACGGAGACGGGTGAGTGGCGGCCGCGTCCCACCAAGCTGTGCGGCTGGTGCGATCACCAGGCGGTGTGTCCGGAATTCGGTGGTACTCCCCCGGCATATCCACTGCCGGTCAGGGCGCCCGGGTCGGGGCCTTCGGAGCAGGGCAGAATGGGGCCGGACTAGCGAAGGAGACTTACGTGGCCATCCGCGTCCTACTGGTCGACGACCAGCCGCTGCTGCGCACCGGCTTCCGGATGATTCTGGAGGCGGAGCCGGATCTCGCGGTCGTCGGCGAGGCCGGTGACGGTCTCCAGGCACTCGATCAGGTGCGTGCCCTGCAGCCCGATGTGGTTCTGATGGACATCCGTATGCCGCGGATGGACGGTGTGGAGGCGACGCGGCAGATCACCGGTCCGGGCCGGGACGGTCCGGCGAAGGTTCTGGTGCTGACGACGTTCGACCTCGACGAGTACGTGGTGGAGGCGCTTCGCGCGGGTGCCAGTGGTTTCCTGCTCAAGGACGCGCCGGCCAATGAGCTGGTGCAGGCGATCCGGGTGGTCGCGGCGGGCGAGGCGATGCTCGCGCCGAGCATCACGCGTCGGCTGCTGGACAAGTACGCGGGTCATCTTCCGTCCGGGGACGAGCCGGTTCCGGACACGTTGCACACGCTGACCGACCGTGAGGTCGAGGTGTTGAAGCTGGTGGCGCGCGGTCTGTCGAACGCGGAGATCGCGGCTGATCTGTTCGTCAGCGAGACCACGGTCAAGACGCATGTGGGGCATGTCCTGACGAAGCTGGGGCTGCGGGACCGGGTGCAGGCCGCGGTGTACGCGTACGAGAGCGGTCTGGTGCGTCCCGGGGCGCAGTAGCCCCGGCCGGTCCCGGTCGGTCCGGAGCCGTATGTGAGAGGGCGCCCGTTCCACGACGGAACGGGCGCCCTTTCGTGTGCCGGCGCGGGTGGGCGGCGATGCGGCGACGGGCCGGCCCACGGACCGTCGCCGGGCGCGGCCGTGGGCGGGTGCCGTGGCGCCGTGTCCGGAGCCCGGAGGAGCCGTCGGGTCCGGCTCGCGGAAACCGAAAGACCCGGGACCGCCGGGTCCCGGGTCCTGTCCCGGGGCCTAGGGCCTCGGGTCGATCGGCTGGGTCACTCGCTGACGCCGCGGCTCAGCTCCCACAGCTGGAGGGTGGAGGAGGAGTTGAGCGCCCACTCCGAGCCCGTGATGTCGTCGCGGGCGGCGATGTACTGCTTGCCCTGCCACAGCGGGATCACGGGGACGTCGTTGGCCACGATGTCCTGGATCTCGTTGAGGCTCCGGGAGGCGGTGAGGCGGTCGGCCTCGCGGCGGGAGTCCGGGATCAGGTTGTTGCTGATCTTGGTGTTCAGGTACGGCGAGCCGAGGAAGTTGTCCTTGTCGAGGAACGGCGCCAGGTAGTTGTCGGCGTCGGGGAAGTCGGGGAACCAACCCATGCCGTAGACGTCGTAGTCGCCCTTCTGCTCGGCCGGGCGGAACTTGGACCAGGGCGTGCCCTGGACGGTGACGTTGAAGAGGCCGCTCTTGTTGAGCTGGCTCTTCAGGACCTGGAACTCCTGCGCGGTGACCGCACCGTAGTGGTCGGTCGTGTAGTGCAGGGTCAGCTTGACCGGGGTGGTGATGCCGGCCTTGGTCAGCAGGGACTGGGCCTTGCTGACGCTGGGGTCGCCGTACTTGTTGAAGAACGCGTTGGCGTGGCCGGTGATGGTCGCCGGGACCAGCGAGTAGAGCGGCTGGGCCTGGGAGCCGTACACCTTGGAGATGAGCTCGCCGCGGTTGATGACCTGCGCCATGGCCTGGCGGACGGCCGCGGACTTCACCGAGGGGGCGTCGGTGTTGAAGGCCAGGTAGCGGATTTCCAGGCCGGGCATCTCGTTCAGGTTGACGTTGCCGCCGTTGGTGCTGTCCAGCTTGGTGATCTGCTCGGGCGTCATCGAGCGCGTCATCAGGTCGATGTCGCCGCTGTCGAGGGCCACTCCCATGGTGTCGGCGTCCGCGAAGGAACGCAGCTCGACCTTGGAGTTCTTGACCTTCAGCTGTCCCTTGTAGTGGGAGTTCTTCGTGAAGACGGCCTTGGTGACCGTGTCGTCCTTGGACTCGATCTTCACGGTGTACGGGCCGGAACCGTCCACGGAGAAGCCGTCGCGCAGCGCGTTCTTCTCGTAGTCGCTCGGGTTCACGATGCCGGCGACCGGGGTCGACAGCTTGAACGGGAAGGTCGCGTCGGCGCTCTTGAGGTGGAAGATCACCTCGCGGTCGCCGCGGGTCTCGACGGTGTCGATGGTGGACAGCAGGGCGAACACACCACTGTCGGCCTTGATGGCCCGCGCACGGTCGATCGAGAACTTGACGTCCTTCGCGGTGATCGCGTCGCCGTTGGAGAACTCAAGGCCCTCGCGCAGCGTGCACGAGTAGCGCTCGTTCCCGCTGTCGGTGAACCCGCACTTCTCGGCCGCCTCGGGCTGCGGCTCGCCGTCACCACGCGGCTGGACCAGCAGCGTCTGCACGGTCTGGCGCAGCACGTTCCAGGTGCCGACGTCGTACGCGTACGCCGGGTCGAACGGTGCCGGGGCCTCCTTGGACGCGGTGAACTGGTCCGTGGTACCGACAACGATGGCATCGCCGCTGTCGCCCCCGCTGGCGGACCCGCCGCACGCGGCGAGCACTGGGGCGAGCAGGCCGACCACGGCCGGCAGCACCAAAGTCTTGCGGTTCATGCTCGTGTTTCTCCAGAGCTGTAGGTTCCGCGAACCGGCATGCAGGGGTGGCGCGGCGGGTCACGGGGTTACGGCGATGTTCTCGCGACGACATTAGTCCGCACCACAAGATCAGCAGGCCGATGCCGGAATCGTCTTCCGCTCACGCTGAGAAACGGGGAGGGGACGCACCGATAACCCGACACGGGAAGGAATTAGTGCAGGCTTTCATCAATCGGGACACAAGGGCACGCCCGGACCTCACGAACGGGTAACGGGGGCACAAGTCGCCCCCGCTGTCGACCCTCCGTAACGTGGCGAACGTCACACGGTAAAATTGATTGAGGCGTACCGGAATTCACTGTTCCGCCCCGTTATGGATTCCGGAGTGCCTTCGCCCGCGCTTACCACAGGAAGCCACCGGGTTTTCCCACCGCATTCGGTGCCGCACTCCGAGTGACCGTCTCGGCGACGTTCGGTGACGAATCAGTGCCCATTTGTCATCAGACGATGCAGAAAGGTCAGGTCGACCTCTTCCAGGGAATTCACCACGGTGCGGCGGGCGGCGGGGGCGATGGGCGCGACCGAGGGCACGGCGATCACCTGACAGCCCGCGGCCTCGGCGGAGGCGACGCCGGTCGAGGTGTCCTCGATGACGGCGCAGCGTGCCGGTTCGGCGCCGAGCCGGGAGGCGGCCAGGAGGTACGGGTCGGGGAACGGCTTGGTCCGCTCCACCTCGTCGCCCGCGACGGTCAGCGCGAAGAAGTGGGAGCCGATCGCGCCCAGGACCCGGTCGATGATCCGCCGGTGCGAGGCGGAGACCAGCGCGGTGGGGATCTCGTGCGCGGCGAGCTCGGCGAGCAGTCTGGCGGCGCCCGGCATCAGCGGCAGGGAGTGGCCGATGCGCTCCTCGAAACTGTCGTTGAGCAGCACGGACAGCTCGGGAAGGGTGATGTCGGCACCGGTGGCCTCGATGAGGAATCCCGCGCTGCGGGTCATGGGGCCGCCGACGACCACATGGCGCCAGGACTCGTCCAGCGTGTGTCCGAGGGCTTCGAAGACCGCGACCTCCACGTCCCACCAGAAGCCCTCGGTGTCCACCAGGGTTCCGTCCATGTCGAGGAGGACGGCCTGCAGGGCTGAGCCCTCGGCCGTACGGGTTCCGAGCGAGGGGACCGTACTGGTCATCCTGGCGCACCTCTCTTGAGGGACGATCAGGCCGGTTGCCCCTTGTGCGCCAGGGGGCAACCGGCCTGCGATGGACCGACAAGTGTACGACTTATCCGATCAGTGCGCGTCGTGGCGCGTGCCGGGGTCCGCCGGAACCGTCACCGTGCGTTGAAGTACTTCGCCTCGGGGTGGTGGATGACGATGGCGTCGGTGGACTGTTCGGGGTGGAGCTGGAACTCCTCGGAGAGGTGGACGCCGATGCGCTCGGGTTCCAGGAGCTGCGCGATCTTGGCGCGGTCCTCCAGGTCCGGGCAGGCGCCGTAGCCGAGGGAGAAGCGGGCGCCGCGGTACTTGAGGGCGAACATGTCGCCGATCTCGGAGGGGTCCTCTCCCGCGAAGCCCAGCTCGGAGCGGACGCGGGCGTGCCAGTACTCGGCGAGCGCCTCGGCGAGCTGGACGGACAGGCCGTGCAGTTCGAGGTAGTCGCGGTAGGAGTTGGCCTCGAAGAGCTTGGCGGTCTCCTCGCCGATGCGGGAGCCGACGGTGACGACCTGGAGGCCGACGACGTCGGTCTCGCCGGACTCCTCGGGGCGGAAGAAGTCGGCGAGGCACAGTCGGCGGCCGCGGCTCTGGCGGGGGAAGGTGAAGCGGGTGCGCTCGTTGCCCCGGTCGTCCAGGATGATCAGGTCGTCGTCCTTGGACACGCAGGGGAAGTAGCCGTAGACCACGGCCGCTTCCAGCAGGTTGTCCCTCTGGAGCCGGTCAAGGAGCCCGCGCAGTCGCGGCCGCCCCTCGGTCTCGACGAGTTCCTCGTACGTCGGGCCGTCGCCGGCGCGGGCCTGCTTGAGGCCCCACTGCCCCTTGAACAGGGCGCCCTCGTCCAGCCAGGAGGCGTACTCCTTGAGCTGGATGCCCTTGATCACGCGGGTGCCGGTGAAGGGGGCCTTCGGGACGGGGTTGTCGGTGGCGACGTCGGAGCGGACGTGCCCCTCCTGCGGGCGTTCCTCGGTCTGGACGGAGGCGGCGGCGCGGACCCGGCGCTGCTTGAGTTCGGGCAGGACCGCGCCGGGCACGCCGCGCTTGACGCCGATGAGGGCGTCCATCAGGCGCAGGCCCTCGAAGGCGTCGCGGGCGTAACGGACCTCGCCCTGGTAGATCTCGTGGAGGTCCTGCTCGACGTAGGCCCTGGTCAGGGCGGCGCCGCCGAGGATGACGGGGTAGTCGGCGGACAGGCCCCGGGAGTTGAGCTCCTCCAGGTTCTCCTTCATGATCACCGTGGACTTGACCAGGAGCCCGGACATGCCGATGACGTCGGCCTTGTGTTCCTCGGCGGCGTCCAGGATCGCGGAGACCGGCTGCTTGATGCCGAGGTTGACGACGTTGTAGCCGTTGTTGGACAGGATGATGTCGACGAGGTTCTTGCCGATGTCGTGGACGTCGCCGCGGACCGTGGCGAGCACGATGGTGCCCTTGCCCTCCGCGTCCGACTTCTCCATGTGGGGTTCGAGGTAGGCGACGGCCGACTTCATGACCTCGGCGGACTGGAGCACGAACGGCAGCTGCATCTGGCCGGAGCCGAACAGCTCGCCGACGACCTTCATGCCGTCGAGCAGGGTCTCGTTGACGATGTCGAGGGCGGGGCGGCTCTGGAGGGCCTCGGAGAGGTCGGCTTCCAGGCCGTTCTTCTCGCCGTCGATGATCCGCCGCTTGAGGCGCTCGTCCAGCGGCAGCGCGGCCAGTTCCTCGGCCTTGCCGGCCTTGAGCGACTTGGTGGTGGCGCCCTCGAACAGGGCCATCAGCTTCTGCAGCGGGTCGTAGCCCTCGGCGCGGCGGTCGTGGATGAGGTCGAGGGCGGTGGTGACCTCCTCCTCGCTGAAGCGGGCGATCGGCAGGATCTTGGAGGCGTGCACGATCGCCGAGTCCAGGCCCGCCTTGACGCACTCGTCGAGGAAGACCGAGTTGAGCAGGATGCGGGCGGCCGGGTTGAGGCCGAAGGAGATGTTGGACAGTCCCAGCGTGGTCTGGACGTCGGGGCGGCGGCGCTTGAGCTCGCGGATCGCCTCGATCGTGGCGATGCCGTCCTTGCGGGACTCTTCCTGGCCCGTGCAGATCGTGAAGGTCAGACAGTCGATGAGGATGTCGGACTCGTGGATGCCCCAGTTGCCGGTGAGGTCCTCGATGAGCCGTTCGGCGATGGCGACCTTGGTCTCCACCGTGCGGGCCTGGCCCTGTTCGTCGATGGTCAGCGCGATCAGCGCGGCGCCGTGCTCACGGGCGAGCTCGGTGACCTTCGCGAACCGGGACTCGGGTCCGTCGCCGTCCTCGTAGTTGACGGAGTTGATGACCGCGCGGCCGCCGAGGCGCTCCAGGCCGGCGCGGATGACCTCGACCTCGGTGGAGTCCAGCACGATGGGCAGGGTGGAGGCGGTGGCGAAGCGGCCGGCCAGTTCGTCCATGTCGGCGACGCCGTCGCGGCCGACGTAGTCGACGCACAGGTCGAGCATGTGCGCGCCCTCGCGGATCTGGTCCCGCGCCATCTCCACGCAGTCGTCCCAGCGGCCCTCCAGCATGGCCTCGCGGAACTTCTTCGACCCGTTGGCGTTGGTGCGCTCGCCGATGGCCATGTAGGCGGTGTCCTGGCGGAACGGGACCGTCTGGTAGAGGGAGGCGGCGCCGGGCTCGGGCCGCGGGTCGCGCTCGGCGGGCGTGAGGCCCCTCACCCGCTCCACGACCTGGCGCAGGTGCTCGGGGGTCGTGCCGCAGCAGCCACCGATCAGGGACAGGCCGTAGTCCCGTACGAAGTTCTCCTGGGCGTCGGCGAGTCCCTCGGCGTCGAGCGGGAAGTGGGCGCCGTCCTTCGTCAGGACCGGCAGACCGGCGTTCGGCATGCACAGCAGGGGGATGCGGGAGTGCCGGGTGAGGTAGCGCAGGTGCTCGCTCATCTCGGCGGGGCCGGTCGAGCAGTTCAGGCCGATCATGTCGATGCCCAGCGGCTCCAGGGCGGTCAGCGCCGCGCCGATCTCGGAGCCGAGCAGCATGGTGCCGGTGGTCTCGAAGGCCATCGAGACCAGCAGCGGCACCCGGACGCCGGTGGCCTCCATGGCGCGGTGCGCGCCGAGCACGGAGGACTTCGTCTGCAGCAGGTCCTGGGTGGTCTCGACGATCAGCGCGTCGGCGCCTCCGGCGAGCAGGCCCTCGGCGTTGGCCTGGAAGCCGTCGCGCAGGGTGCCGTAGGAGACGTGGCCGAGGGTGGGCAGCTTGGTGCCGGGGCCGATCGAGCCGAGCACCCAGCGCTGGCGGCCGTCGCGGGCGCCGAAGGAGTCGGCGACCTCGCGGGCGATGCGGGCGCCGGCCTCGGAGAGTTCGTTCACGCGGTCCGCGATGTCGTACTCGGCCATCGCGGAGTGGTTCGCCCCGAAGGTGTTCGTCTCGACGCAGTCGACGCCGGCCTCGAAGTACTCCTCGTGCACCGAGCGCACGATGTCGGGGCGGGTGATGTTGAGGATCTCGTTGCAGCCCTCGAGGTTCTCGAAGTCCTCGAGCGTCGGGTCCTGCGCCTGGAGCATCGTGCCCATCGCGCCGTCGGCCACCACGACCCGGGTGGCGAGCGCTTCTCGGAGTGCGTCGGTTCGCTTCCGGCTCTCGGAAAGACCGGACGAAAGGGACGGGTTCGGCAACGAGGCCATGAAGGTGCTCCCTGGAGTGCGACGGCTGTCGGCTTTGCGCTTCCCATGGAAGGCGCACGCCGTCAGGGTAGCCCGGAGCACCGGAGATGGGGCATGGGCGTCCACGGGGCGGACGGGGGCGGCATGGGTGACGCCGGTGTGGAGAGGGACGGAACACGGGACGACCACCCATTGGCGAGAGTTCGATGACGACCGGTAGTGTTCGACATTGCCGAACGGCAGCGGGTGGCCGCGTCGACGGCCGAAGGGGACGGAGGCAGCACGGCGATGGCACGGAACATCCAGTCGCTCGAACGGGCAGCGGCGATGCTGCGGCTGCTCGCGGGCGGCGAGCGACAGCTCGGCCTGTCGGACATCGCCTCCTCGCTCGGCCTGGCCAAGGGGACGGCCCACGGCATCCTGCGAACCCTCCAGCAGGAGGGGTTCGTCGAGCAGGACACGGTCTCCGGGCGCTATCAGCTGGGCGCCGAACTGCTGCGCCTGGGCACCACCTATCTCGACGTGCACGAACTGCGGGCGCGCGCCCTGGTGTGGACCGACGACCTGGCCCGCTCCAGCGGCGAGAGCGTCTATCTGGGGGTGCTGCACCAGCAGGGCGTCCTGATCGTGCACCACGTCTTCCGGCCCGACGACAGCCGTCAGGTCCTGGAGGTCGGGGCCATGCAGCCGCTGCACTCCACCGCTCTGGGCAAGGTGCTGTCGGCGTACGACCCGGTGGCCCACAGCGAGGTCCTGGAGGTCGAGCGCAAGGCGTTCACCCCGCGGACCATCAGCGAGCTGGACGACTTCGAGGGCGTCCTCGACGTGACCCGCGCGCGGGGGTACGCGGACGACGTCGAGGAGACGTGGACGGGGGTCGCCTCCGTCGCCGCCCCGATCCACAACCGCAGGCGCATGCCGGTCGGCGCGGTGGGGATCACCGGGGCCGTGGAGCGGGTGTGCAAGGACGGGGAACTGCGTCCGGAGCTGATCGCCGCGGTGCGCGACTGCGCCCGCGCGGTGTCGCGCGACCTGGGCGCCGGGCGGTTCTGACACCCGCCTTCGACCGGACGCCACCGAGGGTCACGCCTTCGACCAGGCGCCGCCGAAGGGCACGCCTTCGGCCGGGTGATTCCGGCGCGCACGCCCCGGCCGCGTCGGCGCGCACACTTCACGGGTGAGCCGTAGCCACGCGCACGCCCCCACCTCTCCTCCTCCTTCACGGGCGGGCCGCACCCACGCACACCTGCACAGCCGTGGGCCGGCCGCACCCATACGCACGGCTTCGGCCAAGCCGTGCCCACGCGCACTCCTTCGGCCAAGCCGTGTCGACGCGCACCCGGTCGACCGAGCCGTACCGGCACGAACGCCGCCCACCGGGCCGTTCCCCCGCACACGCCGCAGGTCAGGCGTCCGGGCGCGAACGGCGTTCGCCGAGCCGTGGCGACGCGTACACCGCCCGCCGGGCGGCTTCGACGCGTACACCGTTCGCGGAACCGGCCTCGGGCGCACACCGTCGCGCGGGGGCCTGACGCGCGCACCGGCCAGCGGCGGCCCCGACGTGCGGCGGACCCGGTCCCGCACGGGGCGGGGCCCGGGAAGTGCGGGAGCCGGGCCCGGGACGCGCGGGAGCCGGGGCCGGGAAGCGGAATGCCTCCCGGCCTCCTTCGTACGTCCCCGGACGAGGGGCGACACACCGATAGCACGCAGCGATCAATAACGATCGCGCTTTCGATAACCGAACCCTTGACGAGGCGACGAAGCGGAAGCAAGACTCCCGTCCATCGGTCGACATTGTCGAACACCTACCGGCAATAGGCGTTATGGTGTGGCAATGCCGGGGCCGACATCGCTCTCACTCCCCGAGAGCACGAACCACCGGAGGGACCCGGGGTTCGGCTTCCCCTGGACGAAGGACAAAGGAGTCGCGGGTGTCCAGCTCCGACATCTTCATCGGCGAGACCATCGGTACCGCCGTTCTCATCCTGCTCGGCGGTGGCGTGTGCGCCGCCGTCACGCTGAAGGCCTCCAAGGCACGTGCCGCCGGATGGCTGGCCATCGCCTTCGGGTGGGGCTTCGCGGTCATGACCGCGGTCTACATCTCGGCGCCGCTGTCCGGCGCCCACCTCAACCCGGCCGTGAGCCTGGCGCTCGCCATCAAGGACGACGACTACAGCAACCTCGCCACCTACTGGGGCGGACAGCTGCTCGGCGCCATGATCGGCGCGGTGCTGGTCTGGGTCGCCTACTACGGCCAGTTCCTCGCGCACCTCACCGACAGCGAGATCGTCGGAGTGCCCGAGGAGAAGGTCACGAAGGCGGTCGAGGCCGAGGAGCCCGGCGCCGGACCGGTGCTCGGTGTCTTCTCCACCGGCCCCGAGATCCGCAACGTCGTGCAGAACCTCGCCACCGAGATCATCGGCACCGTGGTGCTGATCCTCGCGATCCTCACGCAGGGCCTGAACAACGACGGCAACGGCCTGGGCGTCCTCGGCGCCCTGATCACCTCCTTCGTGGTGGTGGGCATCGGCCTCTCGCTCGGCGGCCCCACCGGCTACGCGATCAACCCGGCCCGTGACCTCGGTCCGCGCATCGTGCACGCCCTGCTCCCCCTGCCCAACAAGGGTGGTTCCGACTGGAGCTACGCCTGGATCCCGGTCGTCGGCCCGCTCATCGGCGGCGCGATCGCGGCAGGCATATACAACGTCGCCTTCGCCTAGGAGCCCCGCTCCAGCACGCTTGGAAGCCGCGCCCCATGCACCATGAGCCGCACAGCACCGGTCCCATGCACCATGAGCCGCACAGCACCGCTTTGAAGCACCGCGCCGTATAACAGCCCCTCTCCCACGGACACCAGGAGCATCAAGTGACCGACGCACACACCGCCGGCCCCTTCATCGCCGCCATCGACCAGGGCACGACCTCGTCGCGCTGCATCGTCTTCGACCGCGACGGACGCATCGTCTCCGTCGACCAGAAGGAGCACGAGCAGATCTTCCCGAAGCCGGGCTGGGTCGAGCACGACGCCACCGAGATCTGGGCCAACGTCCAGGAGGTCGTCGCCGGAGCCATCCAGAAGGCCGGCATCACCCGCGACGACATCAAGGCCATCGGCATCACCAACCAGCGCGAGACCACCGTGCTGTGGGACAAGAACACCGGTGAGCCCGTCCACAACGCCCTCGTCTGGCAGGACACCCGCACCGACGCGCTCTGCAAGGAACTCGGCCGCAACGTCGGCCAGGACCGCTTCCGCCGGGAGACCGGTCTGCCGCTCGCGTCGTACTTCGCGGGCCCCAAGGCCCGCTGGCTGCTCGACAACGTCGAGGGCCTGCGCGAGCGCGCCGAGGCCGGGGACATCCTCTTCGGCACCATGGACACCTGGGTCATCTGGAACCTGACCGGCGGTGTCGACGGCGGCAAGCACGTCACCGACGTCACCAACGCCTCCCGCACCATGCTGATGAACCTGCACACCATGCAGTGGGACGACAAGATCGCCGAGTCCATCGGCGTCCCGCTGGCGGTGCTGCCCGAGATCCGCTCCTCCGCCGAGGTCTACGGCGAGATCACCGGCGGCCCGCTCGGCGAGCTGCTCGGCGGCATCCCCGTCGCCTCCGCGCTCGGCGACCAGCAGGCCGCCCTGTTCGGCCAGACCTGTTTCTCCGAGGGCGAGGCCAAGTCCACCTACGGCACCGGCACGTTCATGCTGATGAACACCGGTGACAAGATCATCAACTCCTACTCGGGGCTGCTGACCACGGTCGGCTACCGGATCGGCGACCAGGACCCGGTCTACGCCCTGGAAGGCTCCATCGCCGTCACCGGGTCGCTCGTCCAGTGGATGCGCGACCAGATGGGCCTGATCCAGTCCGCCGCCGAGATCGAGACGCTCGCGTCCTCGGTCGAGGACAACGGCGGCGCCTACTTCGTGCCGGCCTTCTCCGGTCTGTTCGCCCCGTACTGGCGTCCCGACGCCCGCGGTGTGATCGCCGGACTGACCCGGTACGTCACCAAGGCGCACATCGCGCGCGCCGTCCTGGAGGCCACCGCCTGGCAGACCCGTGAGATCAGCGACGCCATGACCAAGGACTCCGGCGTCGAGCTCACGGCCCTCAAGGTCGACGGCGGCATGACCTCCAACAACCTGCTGATGCAGACCCTGGCCGACGTCCTGGACGCCCCCGTGGTGCGCCCGATGGTCGCCGAGACCACCTGCCTCGGCGCCGCCTACGCGGCCGGTCTGGCCGTGGGCTTCTGGACCAACACCGAGGACCTGCGCGCCAACTGGCGCCGGGCCGCGGAATGGACCCCCAACATGGCCGCGGACGTGCGCGACCGTGAGTACAAGAGCTGGCTCAAGGCCGTGGAACGGACCATGGGCTGGATCGAAGACGAGAACTGACGAGGAGTAAGAACCCGCAATGACCAGTCAGTCCACCCTGCAGTCCGTGCCTGCCCTCGGTACGCACCCGGCCTCCGGCTCGAACCCGAGCCGCGCCGAGGCCCGGGAGCAGCTCTCCAAGGCGACGTACGACCTCCTCGTCATCGGCGGCGGCATCCTGGGCATCTCCACCGCCTGGCACGCCGCGCAGTCCGGGCTCAGGGTGGCGCTGGTCGACGCCGGCGACTTCGCCGGAGCCACCTCCTCCGCCTCCTCCAAGCTCCTCCACGGCGGTCTGCGCTACCTGCAGACCGGCGCGGTGAAGCTGGTGGCGGAGAACCACTTCGAGCGCCGTGCGGTCTCCCGCCAGGTGGCCCCCCACCTGGCGAACCCGCTCACGTTCTACCTCCCCGTGTACAAGGGCGGGCCGCACGGCGCGGCGAAGCTCGGAGCGGGCGTCTTCGCCTACTCCGCCCTGTCGGCCTTCGGTGACGGGGTCGGGCACCTGCTCAGCCCCTCGAAGGCGGCGCAGGACGTGCCCGAGCTGCGCACCGACAACCTCAAGGCCGTGGCCGTGTACGGCGACGACCAGATGAACGACTCCCGCATGGCGCTCATGACGGTCCGCGCGGCCGTCGAGTCGGGCGCCGCGGTCCTGAACCACGCCGAGGTCACGGGTCTGCGCTTCACCCGGGGCCGGGTGACGGGCGCGGAACTGCGGGACCGGCTGTCCGGCGACGAGTTCGGGGTGGACGCCCGGCTCGTGCTGAACGCGACCGGCCCGTGGGTGGACCACCTGCGCAGGCTGGAGGACCCGAACGCGGCCCCGTCGATCCGGCTGTCCAAGGGCGCGCACCTGGTGCTGAAGCGGACCTCCCCGTGGAAGGCGGCGCTGGCCACCCCGATCGACAAGTACCGCATCACCTTCGCCCTCCCCTGGGAGGACATGCTGCTGCTCGGCACCACCGACGAGGAGTACGAGGGCGATCCGGCGGACGTCTCGGTCAACGAGAAGGACACGGCCCAGATACTCGACGAGGCCGCGTTCTCCATCCGTGACCAGCAGCTCTCCCGGGACCTGATCACCTACTCCTTCGCCGGTCTGCGGGTGCTGCCGGGCGGCCCCGGCGACACCTCGAAGGCCAAGCGCGAGACGGTCGTCACGGAGGGCCGCGGCGGGATGCTGTCCGTCGCGGGCGGCAAGTGGACCACCTTCCGGCACATCGGCCGGACCGTGATGAAGAAGCTGGAGTCGCTGCCGGGCCGGCCGCTGGGCGAGGACTTCGAGCCGATCTCCGAGCTGCCGCGCAAGCTGCCGCTGCCCGGTGTCGCCAACCCGCGCGCGGTCGCCCACCGCCTGCTGGTGGACGGCCCGGCGCCCGGTCCGCGCATGGCCGCCGACACGGCCAGGCACCTGGCCACCCACTACGGCTCGCTGGCCTTCGACATCGCCCGGCTGGCGAACGAGAACCCGGCGCTCGGCGAGCGGGTCCACCCGGACGCCCCGGAGATCTGGGCGCAGGTCGTCTACGCCCGGGACAACGAGTGGGCCGAGACGGCGGACGACGTGCTGCGCCGCCGTACGACGCTGACGATCCGGGGTCTCGCCACGGACGAGGTCCGCGGCAAGGTGCAGGAACTGCTCGACGAGAAGTAGGCGCCACCGGCCGGACCGGGGTCCGGTCAGGGCGGGTGAGGGGCGGCTCCCACGGGGGGGTGCCGCCCCTCACCCGTGTGCGGGCACCGCGCGCTCACCGGACACCTCCTCCACGGCAATGTGCCCGGCTCCCGCGCGAGTTGGCCGGGCGCGGCGCGGACGAACGCGCGGGGCGGGGTTGGCGGGCACGCGTGTTTCCGGGCCTTCGACGGGGCAGTGATCCGTTCACTCCCCCGTGCGAGGGGGCTGCGGAGGCCCCCTCGGCACGCCGTAAGGTTGAGGCGTACGAGAGGGCACATCGGAAGGAGGCGCTGGGTGATCGAGCTGGAGGGGGTTCCCGAGCTGATCGACCCAGTCATGGTGGCCGCGTTCGAGGGCTGGAACGACGCCGGCGACGCCGCCTCCGCCGCGGTCGCGCACCTGGATCGGGAATGGAAGGGCGAGGTGTTCGCGGCGCTGGACGCCGAGGACTACTACGACTTCCAGGTGAACCGCCCGACCGTGTGGCTGGACGGTGGCGTACGCAAGATCACCTGGCCGACCACGCGTCTGTCGGTGGTCCGGATCGGCGGCGAGAAGCCGCGCGATCTCGTGCTGGTGCGGGGCATCGAGCCGTCGATGCGCTGGCGCTCGTTCTGCAACGAACTGCTCGGTTTCGCGCACGAACTGGGCGTGGAGCTGGTGGTGATCCTGGGTGCGCTGCTCGGCGACACCCCGCACACCCGTCCGGTTCCGGTCAGCGGCGTCACCTCCGACGCCGACCTGGCCCGCACGATGGACCTGGAGGAGACCAAGTACGAGGGCCCCACGGGCATCGTCGGCATCCTCCAGGAGGCGTGCACGCACGCGGGTGTCCCCGCCGTGTCCCTGTGGGCGGCCGTACCGCACTACGTGTCGCAGCCGCCCAACCCGAAGGCGACGCTGGCGCTGCTCAACCGCCTGGAGGACCTCATCGACCTGCGCATTCCGCTGGGCGAGCTGCCCGAGGACGCGCGGGCCTGGCAGCTGGGCGTCGACCAGCTGGCCGCCGAGGACAGCGAGGTCGCCGAGTACGTGCAGACGCTGGAGGAGGCCCGGGACACCGCCGAGCTGCCGGAGGCGTCCGGTGAGGCGATCGCCCGCGAGTTCGAGCGCTACCTGCGCCGCAGGGACGGCGGGGGTCCGGCGGCGGGGACCCAGGGCCACGCGACGGAGAGCGGGGAGCCGGCCTCGTACATCCGTGACACTCCCGGCGGCCGCGGCCGGCCGCCGCTGACGCAGCGCCCCGAGTCCGGCGGCGGGCAGGACACCGGGCCGGACGCCCGGGAGGACAGCGGGTCCGGCTCCGAGAACGGCCCGGGAACGTCGGACGCGCCGGGCGGGGCGGAGTCCACGGACACGCCGGACACCCCCGGCCCATCCGGCCCCTCCGATTCCTCCGGTTCCTCCGACGCGGAGGACTCCTCCGAGGACTGACAGGCAGGCCCGCAAGGGGCGGTACGCGCCACGCGTACCGCCCCTTGCCGCTGTCCGGGCCCGTGGCCGCGGGCCCGTCCGTCACGTCCGCGGCGGTGCGCCCCGGCGCGGCCAACCACCCGTGCCGCCCCACGACATGACATCCGTCTCGTCGGTCTTCGGCCTGAATTCGGCGTGACATCTGTTTCAGGACGGATTGCACAGGTTGCCCAATTCAACTTGTCCTCAAACCAAGTTGGCGCATTCGAGGTGGACGGGATGCCGGGGGCGTGCCAGGTTGTGCGGCGTACGGCACACGCAGGGACCGGCACCCCAGGGATCGAAGGGAGCGGCACGCGATGACCGACCAGGTACAGCCGGCGCAGGGCCCGGGAACGTCCGGGCCGGGGCCCGACGGAGCGGGATTCACCTATCGAGGAGCCGAGCAGGAACTGATCGTCGTCGCCCGTCCGGAAGCCGGGCTGCGCGCGCGGGCCGACGGCGTCCGCTCGGTGGCGGGCGCCGACGTCTCGGCCCTCGACATGTTCCTCAGTGACGAACAGCTCGTACTGGAACCGCTGTTCGGCAATGAGGACCGGCTCCGGCAGTCCGCGGCGGGCGGCGGGAGCGGCCCCGGCCTCGCGCTCTTCTACCGGCTGCGCGGCGCGCGCGACCGCGCCCGGGAACTGCGCGCGCGGATCGCGGCGCTGCCGGGGATCGACGCGGCGTACGTGAAGCCCGGTGCCGTTCCCGCGTCACGGGAGACGGCGCCGTGGACCGGCCGGAGCGCCGACGACGGCAGGCGGACCAAGGAAGGGGCGCCGGTCACCCCCGACTTCACCGGCAGGCAGGGCTATCTGCGCCCGGCGCCCGAGGGCGTCGACGCGTACTGGGCGTGGCAGCGGCCGGGCGGTTCGGGCCGGGGCGTCACCGTGATCGACGTGGAGGGCTCCTGGCAGCTCGGGCACGAGGACCTGGCGTCGAAGCTCGCCGGGGTCGTCGTCGGCACGCCGCACACGGACCTCGCCTGGCGCAACCACGGCACCGCCGTCATCGGTGTGATCGGCGGCGGCCGCGACGAGCACGGGATCACCGGGATCGTGCCGGACGCCGTGACCGCGGCCGCCTCCGTCCGGGGTGTCGGAACGGCCGCGGCGGTCCACGCGGCGGCGGAGCGGCTGGGCCCGGGCGACATCATCCTGGTCGGACTGCACGCCCCGGGGCCCCGGTTCGACTTCGAGGAGCGCGACAGCCAGGCGGGCTACATCCCGCTGGAGTGGTGGCCCGACGACTTCGCCGCCGTCCAGGACGCGACCGCCCGGGGCATTCTGGTGGTGGCCGCGGCCGGCAACGGCGCCGAGTCGCTCGACGACGCGCTCTACGAACGCCGGCCCGCGGAGTTCCCCGAGTGGTGGCGCAACCCGTTCAACCCGTCCAACCCGTCCTCCGGGGCGATCCTGGTCGGCGCGGGCGCACCGCCGCCCGGAACGCACGGCCGCGACCACGGCCCGGACCGTTCACGGCTCGCGTTCTCCAACCACGGCGCGCGCGTGGACGCGCAGGGCTGGGGCCGTGAGGTCACGACCACCGGCGGCTTCTGGGACCGGCCCGGCGATCTGCAGGGCGGGGCCGAGGAGATCGCCTGGTACACGGACACGTTCTCCGGGACCTCTTCCGCCTCCCCGGTGGTGGTCGGCGCCCTGGCCGCGCTGCAGGGCATGCTCAAGGCCGCGGGCCAGGCGCCGATGTCCGCGGAGCGTGCGCGCGTCCTGCTGCGGACCACGGGCTCCCCGCAGCAGGACGCGCCGGGCCGGCCCGCCTCCCAGCGGATCGGCAGCCGGCCCGACATCAAGGCGGCGGTGGCCCGTCTGCTGCCGGAGGCGGTCGGCTCGGGCCAGGCCGAACGGTACTGGGACGAGCTGTTGCCGTATCCGCGCGAACTCCCGCCGAGGCTCCGGCTGTACGTGTCCGGTGCCTGGCGCAGCCTCGACGATCCGTCCCCCGAGATCCGCCGGGCGGTGCACTCCGCCTTCGCGGGGGGACGGCCTGACGTACGGGTCTGGTTCGCGGACGACGAGATCGTCGGCCTGGTCGTCACGGGCTGAGGACGTCGTCCCGCCGGACCGGAACCCAACAGAACGGAACGCAACCAACCACGGATGGAAGGTGGCACCCCGCATGAGCACGATCCCGCAGATGAGCCAGCAGGGACAGCAGGGCCAGTACCAGGGGCAGCAGGGCCCCAGCACGGCGCCCCCGCAGCAGTTCGGGGCGCAGCAGTTCGGTCCGCAGCAGGGCATGTTCCAGCAGCAGCCGTTCGGCACGCAGGCGCAGCAGCCGTACGGGCCGCAGCTCATCGGTCAGCAGACGCAGCACCAGCCTCCCCAGCAGGGCATGGGCCAGCAGGGCATGAGTCAGCTGGGCATGGGCCAGCAGATCCCGCAGCAGCACATTCCGCCGCACCTGCAGCAGCAGCTCCAGCAGCTCGGCCAGCAGCAGCCCTTCCAGCACCTTCTCCAGCAGCTCGGCGGTCAGCAGGCGCACACGCCGGGACAGCCGCTCGTGCTGCCGAGCGCCGTCGAACGCGCGGCGCTCGTAACGGGGATCGCCACGAAGTTCTGGGACGTCGTCACCCCGCTGCCGGGGCAGCCGTCGATCCTCTACCTGTTCATCGACAACGGCTGGCGTCAGCTGGTGAACCCCAACCAGGTCACCCATGACGAGGTCCAGGAAGCCTTCGCCTTCGGGCAACAGGTCATCGGGATCTACGACTCGGGCACCGGCTCCGTCCAGGCCGTGATCGTGAACCGGCAGTAGGGCCGGCGCGCGACGGACGGCTCCGCGTACAGGGCGCCGGGCGGATCACTCCGCCCGGCGCCCGACCGCGTACGGCGGACGGTTACAGCGCCACGCCCATGAGGGCGTCGACGGCTCGCGAGACGATGCCGGGGGCGCCCTCGTCCGTGCCGCCGCTCTCGTGCTGGAGCGCGGCCCAGCGGTCGACCGCGGCGAGCGCGGCCGGTGCGTCGAGGTCGTCGGCGAGCGCGGCGCGGATCTCCTCGACGAGCGCGTCGGCCGACGGCCCGTCGGGCCGGGAGACCGCGGCCCGCCAGTTGTCCAGGCGCGCGACGGCCTCCTCGAGGACGGTGTCCGTCCACTCCCAGTCGGACCGGTAGTGGTGCGCGAGCAGCGCCAGCCGGATGGCGGCGGGGTCGACCCCGTCACGCCGCAGCCGGGACACGAAGACGAGGTTGCCCTTGGACTTCGACATCTTCTCGCCGTGCAGCGCGACCATGCCGGCGTGGACGTACGCCTTGGCCATCGGGAACTCGCCGGTCAGCACCTGGGCGTGCGAGGCGCCCATCTCGTGGTGCGGGAAGGCGAGGTCGGAACCGCCGCCCTGGACGTCGAAGCCCATGCCCAGGTGGTCGAGGGCGATGGCGACGCACTCGATGTGCCAGCCGGGCCGGCCGCGGCCCAGCGAGCCGCCGTCCCAGCTCGGCTCGCCGTCGCGGGCGGCCATCCACAGCATCGGGTCGAGGGGGTTCTTCTTGCCGGGCCTCTCCGGGTCGCCGCCGCGCTCGGCGGAGAGCAGGCGCATCGCTGCGGCGTCCAGGTTGGACACCTTGCCGAAGGCGGGGTCGGCCTCGACGGAGAAGTAGACGTCGCCCTCGAGTTCGTACGCCGCTCCGGCGTCCCGCAGCCGCTCGACGAGCGGCACGATGCCGGGTATCGCCTCGACGGCGCCTATGTAGTGGCGCGGCGGCAGCATCCGCAGGGCGGTCATGTCCTCGCGGAAGAGGGCGGTCTCCTTCTCGGCGAGTCCCACCCAGTCGACGCCGTCGCGCTCGGCCCGCTCCAACAGCGGGTCGTCGACGTCCGTCACGTTCTGGACGTAGTGAACCTGCCGCTTGGTGTCGAGCCACACGCGCTGCACGAGGTCGAACGCGTTGTAGGTCGCCGCGTGTCCCATGTGGGTGGCGTCGTACGGCGTGATGCCGCAGACGTAGATACGGGCGACGGGACCGGGGTCGAGGGTGACGAGCCCACCGGTCGCGGTGTCGTGGATCCGGAGGTCGCGGCCCTCACCGGGCAGGGCGGGGACCTCAGAAGCGGGCCAGGCATACATGTCATGAGCCTAACCGGACGGGACTTCCGCATACGAACCGGGCGGCATCTGACGACAGGAAAGCCCCCGTTGTGCTATCGGCCGTCCCGCGCGGCGCGGACGTGCCGCCGCGCTACACCGGGGGCCAGGGGATCGCGGGCCAGTCCCCGCTCGGTTCCGGGTGCCTCCCGGAGGCGAGCATCGCCTCGACCCGCGCGCGCGTGGCCTCGACCTCGACGGCGGTGACGAGTTCGGCCAAGCGGGTGGCCAGCGGCGCTCCGGGCGCCAGGGCGTCGCGCAGGGAGGCCAGGACCTCCAGTGCCTCGTCCGTGAGCGGCTCCCCCGCCCAGCCCCACAGCAGGGTGCGCAGCTTGTTCTCGGCGTTGAAGGTGACCCCGTGGTCGATGCCGTAGAGACGGCCCTCCTGCGCGGGCAGCAGATGGCCGCCCTTGCGGTCGGCGTTGTTGATCACGGCGTCGAGGACGGCGAGCCGCCGCAGCCGGGCGTCGTCGGCGTGCACGAGCAGAGCCGTCTCGCCCTCGCCGACCTCGGCGAAACCGATCGCCTTCCAGCCCTCGGCGGGCTCCTCGCCCTCCACGAGCGCGAGCAGTCCGTCCCCGTCCTCGGCGGCCGACGGCTCGATCCACACCTGGCACATGCCCTCGCCGTACGGTCCGTCACGCAGCACGGTGGTGGGCACGAGCCCCCAGCCGGTCGCCTCGGAGACCTCGTACGCCGCGACCTCGCGCTGGGCGAGCGTGCCGTCGGGGAAGTCCCACAGCGGCCGCTCCCCGGCGACGGGCTTGTAGACGCAGTGGGCCTCGCGGCCCTCGTAGGACACGGAGCAGTACAGCACCGCGTTCGAGGCCTCGCGGATCCGTCCGCGTACCTTCAGCTCGCCCCGGGCGAGCAGCTCGGCGGTCGTCACGCTCCGCGACGGTATCCGTTCTGGCGCGGACATACGTGTCCTTCCGGGTCGAGCGGGAGGCTGCACAGCGGGCAGGGGGGCCGGCCGGCGTTGACGACGTCGAGCGCGCGCTTGGCGAAGGCTCTGGCCTGCGCTCCGGTGAGGCGGACGCGGAGCATCGGCGGGCCGTTCTCCTCGTCCTGGAGCAGCCGCTCCTCCGCCTCGGCGAGGTCCTCGTCGGACTCCGCCTCGACCTCCACGAGGGCCTGCGCCTCGACGATCATGCGCTGTTCCTCACCGTCCCAGGCCAGCGCCATGGTGCCGACCCGGAACTCCTCCTCCACGGGTGTGTCGAGGGGCGCGGTGTCGGACACCTCGGTCGAGGCCATCGCCGGGACCGGGGCACTGCCTCCGGTGCGCCGGACGACCTCGTCGAGGAGCTCGTCCATCCGCTCGGCGAGCGCGGCGACCTGGGTCTTCTCCAGAGCCACACTCGTCACCCGGGGGCCGGAGGATGCCTGCAGGAAGAAGGTACGGCGTCCGGGCAACCCGACCGTGCCGGCCACGAAGCGGTCCGGGGGGTCGTAGAGGAACACCTGACGGGACACGTCCTGTCTCCATTGAATCGGCATGGGAGCCGGCTGACCGCGCCGGCCCGCATCGGCTGGGAACGGGTTGACAACTGCTGTGCTGGTTCGACCGCTTCACCCTACTGCGGCCGACGATCACGGTGCGCCCGCACCACCCCCGACCGGAGCGTCGCCGCCCGGGGGTTCCTCGCGCGGGGCCAGGGAGGCGAGATCGCCGGTGTCCCCGAGACGCACGAGAAATGGCCTCAGCCGGGTGTAACGGATCGCGGTGATGGAACACGGTTCGACAGAGATCCGCTGAAAGAGGTCCAGATGAAGTCCGAGTGCGTCGGCCACGAGCGACTTGATGATGTCGCCGTGCGAACACATGAGGTAGACCGCGTCCTCGCCGTGGTCGCGCTCCACGCGCGCGTTCCACTCGCGCACCGCCTCGGCGGCGCGGGTCTGCATGGCCCGCATCGATTCGCCGCCCGGGAACGCGGCCGCGGACGGGTGCGCCTGCACGATGTCCATCAGCGGCTCGTCCTTGAGTTCGGCGAGCTTGCGGCCCGACCAGTCGCCGTAGTGGGCCTCGCCTATCCGTTCCTCGGTGTGCGCGGGGACCTCGGGACGGGCCTCCAGCAGCGGCTGGACGGTCTCCTGGCAGCGCTGGAGCGGGCTGGTGACGACCTCGGCGATCGGCAGCCCGGCGAGCCGGCCCGGCAGGGCCGCGGCCTGCTGCGTGCCGCGCTCGTCGAGCGCGACGCCCGGCGTCCAGCCGGCGAGCAGTCCCGCGGTGTTGGCGGTGGAGCGTCCGTGCCGGACGAGGATCAGGGTGGGCATGCGGCCCAGCGTAGACGGAGGGCCCCGGAAGGCGGCGGGCCCTGTGGAAAGCGGCCCCCGGCGTACGGTGGGGCCACGGCGACGGGAGGACGCACACTGTGATCGTCGACTGCGCCATCTACCGTGAGGGCCGGCGCGCCGAGGGCGCCGACGACCTCTCCGACGCCTTGGAGCGGTGCCGCGCCGGGGAGCACGCCTTCGTGTGGATCGGCCTGCACGAGCCGACGGAGGACGAGTTCGAACTGGTCACGAAGGAGTTCGGGCTCCATCCGCTGGCGGTCGAGGACGCCCTCAAGGCCCATCAGCGCCCCAAGCTGGAGGTGTACGAGGACTCGCTCTTCATGGTCCTCAAGCCGGTGTCGTACGAACCGCGGAGCGACACGGTCACCTCCGGCGAGGTCATGGTCTTCGTGGGCGACTCGTTCGTGGTGACCGTGCGGCACGGCGAGGAATCGCCCCTGACGGGGATCCGGCAGCGCCTGGAGTCGGATCCCGAGACGCTGCGGCACGGGCCGACGGCGGTGCTCCACTCGATCGCGGACGCCACGGTGGACCACTATCTGGAGGTGTCGACCGAGCTCGGCACCGACCTGGAGGAGCTGGAGGCGGAGGTCTTCTCGCCGCATCTCGGCGGCTCGCGGAACACCGCGTCGCGGATCTACGCGTTCAAGCGGCAGGTCCAGGAGTTCCGCAGGGCGACGGTGCCGCTGGCGGTGCCGCTGGCCCGGCTCTCGGGCTCGGGCCTGAGGACGGCGGACGTTCCGTTCGTGGACGGCGAGGCGCAGCCGTTCTTCCGTGACGTCAACGACCACCTGCTGAGGGTCAACGAGTCCGTGGAGGCCCTGGACCGGCTCGTGTCCGACATCCTCTCGGCGCATCTGGCGCAGATGAGCGTGCGGCAGAACGACGACATGCGGAAGATCTCCGCGTGGGCGGCGATGGCGGCGGTCCCCACGATGATCGCGGGGATCTACGGCATGAACTTCGATCACATGCCGGAGCTGCGCTGGCTGTGGGGGTACCCGGCGGTGATCGCGCTGATGACCGTCCTGGAGATCCTGCTGTTCCGGCTCTTCAAGCGCCGGGGCTGGCTGTAGGTCCGCGCGGTTCAGGCGAATTCCGGTGCCGTCGTGGCGGGGCCGTTCAGGGCTCCGCGCCGCTCGGGCATCTTCAGGGTGACCATCCGGTGCCAGCCCGCGGCCCGCTCGTAGGCGTACACGGCGTGGATGCCCGCGGCGAGGACGGCCGCCTTGGCGCGGGGCCAGCCGAGGACGCGGCCCATGCGGGTCATCACGGCGAGGCTGACGTCCCGGTAGATCCTGATCTCGGCGAGCGCGCACTCGCGCAGGGCGCGCTGGATGGCGCGGCCGTGGCCGGCGTGGGCGAAGCGCAGCAGTTCCTCGTGGCAGTAGGCGAGGTGGTTGTCCTCGTCGGCCGAGATCATCCGCACCGCGCGGCCGATGTCGGGGTGGTCGGCGAAGTGCCTGCGCAGCAGGTCCATCTGCTCGGAGGCGCGCTGTTCGGTGACCCTGCTGTGGGCCAGGTAGGTGACGATGTCCTGGACGGTGAGCGGCTGGTCGTCCTTGAGCTTGTCGTGCGCCAGGCCGATGCCGTGCCGTTCCAGGAGCATCGTGTAGTCGGTGTCGGGCGGCACCTCGACGGGTTCGAGGCCGCGCTTCTTCAGGAGGGCGTTGAAGATCCGGCCGTGCTTGTCCTCGTCGGCGCCGTGCCGGGCGATCTTGGGGGCGAGGGCGCGTTCCTCCGCCGGGACCAGTGCGGCGATCCGGGCGTTCTCCCAGCCGCCCTGCGACTCTCCGCTGGCGGCGATGGAGCAGAAGAGGCGGTACGACTCGTCGTTGTCGAGGATTTCCTGGAACAGGCTCTTGGCGGACAGCATCTTTGACACCCTCTCTGCAGAGTTGCGCAGAAAACGAGTCAAATGGGTTGCCTGTCCCCCGGCAACCCGATGTGTCCGACAAATCCGCCGAACGACGGACGGCGCGGCGGGTCCGGGCGCGTAACCAAGGGGCTCCCGGCGCGTTGTTCCCCGTGACGGCCGTGGCGGGGAAGACCCCCGAGCCCCCACCACGGCCGCAGAACTCTCCGGGCGGCTTTCCCCCGGGTTACGCGAGCCCGGCCCGCTCCAGGGCGTCGGTGCCGGCCCGCAGCGAGGCGATCCGGTCCTCCAGGGTGAAGCCCGCGGGGGCCAGCGTGAGCGTGGTGACGCCGGCCGCGGCGTAGGCCTTCATACGGTCGGCGATGCGGTCCACGGAGCCGAGCAGGGTCGTCTGGTCGATCAGGGTGTGCGGGATGGCGGCGGCCGCGCCCTCCTTGTCGCCGGCCAGGTACTTCTCCTGGATCTCGGCGGCCTCCTTCTCGTAGCCCATGCGCCGGGCGAGCTGGTTGTAGAAGTTCTGCTTGAAGCTGCCCATGCCGCCGACGTACAGCGCGGTGTACGGACGGAACATGTCGGCGAGCGCGGGGACGTCCTTGTCGGCGCCGACGGCGAGCGGCAGGGTCGGGCAGACGTCGAAGCCCTCCATCGTCTTCCCCGCCTTCTCGCGGCCCGCCCGCAGGTGCTGGATCGCGGTGTCCTCGAGGTGCTCGGCGGAGGGGAAGATGAGCAGCGCGCCGTCCGCGATCTCGCCGGTCTGCTCCAGGTTCTTCGGGCCGATCGCGGCGATGTACAGCGGGATGTGCTCGCGCTCGGGGTGCACGGTCAGCTTGAGCGGCTTGCCCGGGCCGCCCGGCAGCGGCAGGGTCCAGTGCTCGCCCTCGTACGACAGCCGCTCGCGCGTCATGGCCTTGCGGACGATCTCCACGTACTCGCGGGTGCGGGCCAGCGGCTTGTCGAACTTGACGCCGTACCAGCCCTCGGACACCTGCGGCCCGGAGACGCCGAGGCCGAGGCGGAAGCGGCCCCCCGACAGCGAGTCCAGCGTCGCGGCGGTCATCGCGGTCATCGCGGGCTGGCGGGCCGGGATCTGGAAGATGGCCGAGCCGACGTCGATGCGCTCGGTCTGGGCAGCGACCCAGCTGAGCACGGTGGCCGCGTCGGATCCGTAGGCCTCGGCGGCCCAGCAGACGGCGTATCCGAGCCGGTCGGCCTCCTGGGCGACGGCGAGGTTGTCCGCGTCCATTCCGGCGCCCCAGTAGCCGAGATTGATGCCGAGCTGCATGGCCGATCCCCTTACCGATCAGTAACGTCCCTTGTGTCCGAGACCCTAGCGTGCGGGCGGCGTCGGCGGGGAGCGGCCTTCACCGGGATTTCCGTCGTCCACAGGTGCCCACACCGCCGGTGCCGGACAGTAATCTCGGCGTCCATGGAGCAGAGGCATCTCGGCCGTACCGGCCTGCGTGTTTCCCGGATCGGGCTCGGCACCCTCACCTGGGGGCGGGACACCGACGAGCATGACGCCGCGGACCTCTTGAAGACGTTCTGGGAAGCGGGCGGGAACCTCGTCGACACGGCGGACGTGTACGGCGACGGGGAGGCCGAGTACCTCCTCGGGCGGCTGCTGGAAGGGCTCGTTCCGCGCCGGGACCTGGTCATCTCGACGAAGGCGGGGAGCGTGCGCGACCCGGACCGCCGGTTCGACGGCTCGCGCGGTCATCTGATCTCGGCCCTGGACGCCTCGCTCGCCCGCCTGGGCACCGACTACGTGGACGTCTGGCACGTGCACGCCTATGACCCCGACACGCCTCTCGACGAGACCCTCCAGGCCCTCGACCTGGCCGTCGGCAGCGGCCGCGCGCGCTACGCGGGCGTGTCCAACTTCTGCGGCTGGCAGCTCGCCAAGGCCGCCACCTGGCAGCTCGCGGCGCCCGGCATACGCACCCGGCTGGCCAGTACGCAGATGGAGTACTCCCTGCTGCAGCGCGGCATCGAGCGGGAGGTGCTGCCGGCCGCCCTCGACCTGGGCGTCGGACTGCTGCCCTCCTCGCCGCTCGGGCGCGGCGTGCTCACCGGCAAGTACCGGGGCGGGACACCGGCCGACTCCCGTGGCGGCTCGGAGCACCTCGCGCCCTTCGTGGCGCCGTACCTCGACGACACGGCGAGCGGTGTCGTCGAGGCGGTGACGACCGCGGCGGACGGTCTCGCCGTGTCCGCGCTCCAGGTGGCGCTCGCCTGGGTCCGCGACCGGCCCGGGGTGGTCGCCCCCATCGTCGGCGCGCGCAACGCGCAGCAGCTCACGGCCGCTCTGTCAGTGGAGACCCTTAGTCTTCCTGACGAGATCTGCCGGGCGCTCGACGACGTGTCGGCCCCGGTGCACCACTATCCCGATCACGACTGGAGCACGCTGTGAGCACGGAGCCCGAGACCACCCAGGACGCGGAGCCGGGGACGCCGGGCGCGGACACGGCCGCCGTCGCCCCTGAGCCGGCGGGCGAGGGCGTGGACCGGGTGGAGGACGAGCCCTCCGGGGAAGGGGACGCCTCCGGAGAGGGGGACGCCTCCGGAGAGGGGGACGTCTCCGGAGAGGGCGCCGAGGGCTCCGACGCGGACGGTGGTACGGGCACGGAGGGGACCGGATCCGCCGAGGGCGCGGCCCAGTTGTCCGAGGCCGCCGCCGAGCTGGCGGCCCAGCGCGTGGAGCGGGAGCGGATCGAGCGCCGGAAGGCGGAGAAGCGGACTCCGATCGAGGCCGGGGGCAAGCTCAGCGGCACGGCCGCGGACCTGCTCGCGGCGGTGCGGGCCGTGGAGAGCGGAGAGAAGCCCGTCGCCACCGCCTTCCGCGCGCCGGAGCCCGCGCCGCGCGAGGCCGCGCCGGAGCCCGTACGACGACCCCGGCCGACCGCGGCGCCGGCCGCACCGGCGCGGGCCGCCGCGCCGGAGGCCGTCGCCGCCGTCCGTGCCGTGCTGACCGGGGCCGGCGCTCCCGAAGCGCTCGCGGGACCGGTCGTCGCGGTGCTGGGCGAGGGCGCCGGCGACCGGCTGCGCGAGGACCCCTGGCAGCTGCTCCGGGTGCCCGGAGTGCGGCCCGAGCAGGCCGACGGGTTCGCCCGGGCGCTGCTCGGCGCGGAGTGCGGCCCGGACGACGAACGCCGGGGCACGGCGCTGACCGTGTGGCTGCTGGAGCAGGCGGCCGTCGCCGGGCACACCGCGCTGGACGCCCCGGCCCTCACCGCGGCGCTCTCCCAGCGCTCGGTGCCGGACCCGGACGCGGCCGTGCAGGGCGCGCTCGCGGAGGGCGAGGCCCTGGTCTTCCAGGACGCGCCGGCCACCGCTCCCCCGGCCCCCGCGTCCCAGGACGACGCGGAGGAGCCGCAGGAGCGTCCGGTGCGGGTCCTGATCGGCCTGGAGCGGTACGCGCTGGCGGAGGAGAGCCTCGCCGACGGACTCGCCCGGCTGATGAACTCGGTGCCGAAGGAGGACGGTTCGGCCGCCGACTGGGAGCGCGAAGCGGCCTCGGCGCCCCGCTCGGCCGGGGAGCTGATCCGCACGGCCGCCGCTCACGGCCTGGTACTGCACACCGGCGGCGAGGCCTCGCGGTCCGAGGCGGCCGCGCTGCTGCACGCGGCACGCGCGCTCGGCCTGCGCGGCTGGGCCGCCGCGCACACCCCCGGCGGACGGGACGGCTTCGCGGAACGGCTGGCCCGGCAGGAGCCGGCGGACGGCTCCACGGGCGGTCCGGCGACCGGTGCCGCCACCGTCGCCGGACTGCTCTCCGGCGCCGAAGGACCGGCCCGGGACGCGGACGGCGCCCTGGACCTGGACGTCCTGGTCGTCCTCGACGCGCCGCAGCTCGACGTCGAGACGGCGGCGGTGCTCGCCGAGTCGCTGCCGGACGGGGCGCGGCTCGTGCTGAGCGGTGATCCGGGTGTGCTGTGGTCGGCGGGCCCCGGCCGGGTCTTCGCGGACCTGCTCGCCGCCCGCGTCTGCCCGCAGGCGGCCTCGCGGACCCCTGACCCCGGGCCCATCGGCGAGCTGGTCTCCGGGATCGGCATCGGCGAGCTGGGCCAGGTCGAGGCGCCCGGCAAGGAGGTCGTGATCGTCCCGGTGCGCGACGCGGGCGAGGCGGTCCACCGGACGGTCCAGCTCGTCGCGGACTCGGTGCCGCGTGCGATCGGCGTCCCGGCCGAGCAGACCCAGGTCATCACCCCCGGGCACGGCGGCGCGGTCGGCACGCGTGCGCTGAACACCGCGCTCAAGGAGCGGCTGAACCCCGGTCCGGGCCGTTTCGGCGGCTTCGACCCGGGCGACCGGATCGTCCACTCCCCCGCGCCGGGCCGGGCGCTGCCGGGCCGTGTGGTGAGGGCCGATGCCGAGGGGCTGCACCTGGACTGTTCGGGCGCCCCCGTCGTCGTTCCGAGGGAGCGGGTGGAGCAGACCGTGCGGCACGGCTGGGCGCTCACCGCCCACCAGGCGGTGGGGCTGCGCTGGCCCGCCGTGGTCGTGGTGCTCCCGGGCGACGCCGCGGCGGCCCTGACCCGGCCGTGGGTCTACACGGCCTTCGGGCGGGCCGAGCGTCATCTGTCCGTCGTGCACGGGGTGGAGCAGGCGCTGCCGCACGCGGTGGCGGAGGTCCCGCAGAAGCCGCGCACGACGCGTCTGCAGGCTCTGCTGAAGGCGCAGACGCCGACGGCGGACTGATCGGCACCGCGCCCCCACGGCCGCCGGACCGGGCGCCGCGGGGCGGGAACACGCGGGTGGCGGTCACCGGAATCCGGTGACCGCCACCCGCGTACTCCGCTCCGTGCCGGGCGGTCTCAGCGATCCGCGTCCAGCGGGTCCGGGGAGTCGGTCTCCCCGTCGGGGCCGAGGTCGTCGTCCAGATCGTCGTCGTCCAGATCGTCGTCGTCCGACTCCTCGTCGAACACCGCGCTGACGTCGAAGCGGCAGACGACACGCTGCGGGTCGATCGACTCGAAGGGCGTCTCCAGCCATTCACCCGGTTCGGCGGGTTCGTCCGCCGCGGTCACCCAGAGCGTGGAGTCGCCCTCCTCCAGCCCGAACTCCTTGTGCCGGGTGGCGATCTCGTCCGGCTCGAACTCTCCGAAGAGGATCCCGAGCGCGCCGTGAACGGTGCCGGACGCCGCGTCGAAGCCCTCGGTGGCGGTGGCGCCGTCCTCCTCCACCGCCTCCACCCGCTGGGCCTGCGCCAGCAGTCGCTGCGGCTCCACCACCGCGTAGTCCCGGCGGATCACCACGCTCAGGGCGTTCGGCTCCTCGGGTCCGGTGTAAGGAGGCAGCGTGTCGTCACCGCCGGGGATCTCGAAGGGCGTGACCTCGTCGTAGCGGTCGTAGAGGAGCTCGTCGTACTCCTCCGCCGCCGCGGCGAGCTCGTTGAAAGCTTCGTAGACGTCCGGGTCGTCGTCGCCCGTCCTGCGCTCGACCGCCGCCAGGTGGCGGTCGAGTGCGGCCTTGACAGCCTCTGCGGCGGCGCGTACCTCGGCAGCGGTGGGCTGCACAGCATCAGACATAGTGCAGACGCTATCCGTACCGGGCCTCTGCCCGCACAATAGATGCGATGCCGGAATACGAATTTGTCGACGTGTACGTACCTCGCGGGGTCTCCCGCAAGGAGACGACACGTCTGCTGACGGACCATGCAGAGTACGGACACTGGGAGTTGGACCGCCTGAGCCTGCTCCGTGACGGCAGCCGCAGAGTGCGGCTGCGCCGACGGATCATCCGCCAGGTACGCGCCACGTGGTGACAGAAGACCGCTGAACGGTGGGGCCCCGCCGTCGCAGGACCCCACCGTCTCTCATCACGTCACGGGGGAAGGCCGTGGCGCCTCGGTCGCGACCGTGCCGCGCGGCGATCACACCTGCGCGCGTGGGCTCACGTCCAGGCCCCATCCCTCGATGTGATCACCACACTGTCGCCGCGTCACGCCGCGGAGCGCGCCCGGCGGTAGAGCACGGCGCCGGCCAGCAGCGCGGCGGCTCCCGCCGGCACGACCGCTCCGAGCGGCAGCTCACTGCCCGTGTGGGCCAGCTGGGCCGCGGAGTCCGCGGCCGGTGTCCGCACGACGGCCCCCGGGCCGGGCAGGCCGGCCCGCACGGCTCCGCCGCGGTGCTCGCCCCCGCCCGGGGTGGACGTGCCGGGGTGGGCCGGAGTTCCGGGGTTGCCCGGGTGACCGGGCTGTCCGGGAGTTCCCGGCCGACCCGGGTGACCAGGGGTTCCGGGCCTGTCCGGATGGCCCGGCCGACCAGGATGATCCGAGTGACCGGGGTGCTCGCAGTGACCGTGATGACCAGGGTGACCGGGCTGACCCGGGTACCCATGGTGGCCGGGATGCCCCGGGTGACCGGGCTGATCCGGGTGCCCGTGATGGCCGGGATGCCCCGGGTGACCGGGGTGGCGGGTCTCGTGACCGCCGGTGGATCCGCCGGTCGCGCAGCCGTCGCCCGCCGCCGCGCCGCCGACCCCCACGACGTCCACGCTGTTGCCGCAGACGTTCACCGGGACGTCCACCGGCACCTGTACGTGGTTCCCGGACCCCACCCCCGGCGAGTGGGCGGCACCGCCGCCGGCGCCCGAGCCGCCCGACCGGGCCTCTCGGCCGGTGTGACCGCCGTGGCCGTTCCGGCCGTCGGACGAACCGCCCCGGCCGCCGTGGTCGACGCAGGTGTTGCCCATCGCCGGGTTGAGCAGCCCGACCACGTTCACGGTGTTTCCGCAGACATTGACCGGCACGTGCACCGGCGCCTGCACCGTGTTGCCCGACAGCACGCCGGGAGAATCCGACGTGGAGCCGATCGCGCCCGAGTCGGCGTGCGCGGAGACGCCGGTGACCGCGAGCACACCACCGGCCGCCGCCACGGTGATCAGGCCTTTGCGGGTGACCTGTCGCATAGCTGAAATCCCTGCCTTCAGTCCTTGGGACGTGGACCATCGAGAACACGCGCACACCGCGGGACGTGCGCGGGAAAACCGGTCGGCCCCGGAGCGCATGGCGCGCGCTCCGGGGCCGACGGACTCGGACCTTCACGAAGTGATCCCCATGAGGTGACCCGCGGGCTCCCCCTCATGGGACGGGGCGCGACGTCAGTCGTTGATGCAGGTGTTGCCGAAAGCGGGGTTCAGCAGCCCGATCACGGAGATCGTGTTGCCGCAGACGTTCACGGGAACGTGGACGGGCACCTGAACGACGTTGCCGGAGGCGACGCCCGGGGACCCCACGGCGGCACCCTGGGCGCCCGAGTCGGCGACGGCCAGACCCGCACCCGCGAGAACGAGACCGCCCGTGGCGGCCGCGGCGGCGACGATCTTCTTGATCATTGTTCCTCCTCGTAGGCAAATGCGGTCCAAAGCAGCGGATCGCAACACCTGTAACGAGGACGGAGTACTAGAGCTATGGGCTTATGGTCGCATTCACCCGTCCCGGGCGATTCCCGCACACGCGGGCGAATGCGGGCGTCAACACCCCGCACCTCCCCGGCGGTACGGCGGGGCGGCCCGTCGGCGCCGTGCCGGGGAGGGGCCGCCCCCGGCACGTCACGACGCGTCGATGAACCGGTCCAGCACGCGAACGCCGAACTGGAGCGCGTCCACCGGCACACGCTCGTCGACACCGTGGAACATGCCCGCGAAGTCCAGCTCCGGGGGCAGCTTCAGCGGGGCGAAACCGAAGCAGCGGATACCGAGGTCGGCGAAGGACTTGGCGTCGGTGCCGGCCGAGAGCATGTAGGGCACGGCGCGCGCGATCGGGTCCTCGGCCGAGAGCGCGGTCTGCATGGCGTCGACGAGGGCGCCGTCGAAGCCGGTCTCCAGCGCCTTGTCCGCGTGCACGTCCTCACGCTTGACCCGGGGGCCGAGGATCCGGTCGAGGTCGGCGAGGAACTCCTCCTCGTAGCCCGGCAGATAGCGGCCGTCCACGTGCGCGGTGGCCTGTCCCGGGATGACGTTGACCTTGTAGCCGGCGCCCAGCTGGGTCGGGTTGGCGGTGTTCTGCAGGGAGGCGCCGATGAGCTTGGCGATGCCGCCGAGCTTGGCGAGCGTCTCGTCCATGTTCTCCGGGTCGAGCTCGGTACCCAGGGCGTCGCCGAGCTCGTCGAGGAAGTGCCGCAGGGTCTTCGTCACCCGCACCGGGAACTTGTGCCGGCCGAGCCGTCCGACGGCCTCCGACAGCTCCGTGATCGCGTTGTCCTTGTGGATCATCGAACCGTGCCCGGCGGTGCCGTCCACGGTCAGCTTCATCCAGTGCATGCCCTTCTGCGCGGTCTCGACGAGGTACAGCCGCAGCTTCTCGTTGACCGTGAAGGAGAACCCGCCGACCTCGCCGATCGCCTCGGTGACGCCCTCGAAGAGGTCGGGGTGGTTGTCGACCAGGTGCCGGGCGCCGAACGTCCCGCCCGCCTCCTCGTCCGCGAGGAAGGCGAGGACGATGTCGCGCGGAGGCTTGCGGCCGGTGCGCATCCGCTCCCGTACGACCGCCAGGGTCATGGCGTCCATGTCCTTCATGTCGACCGCGCCGCGGCCCCAGACCATCCCGTCGGCGATCTCGCCGGAGAAGGGGTGGTGTGTCCAGTCCGCCGCGTTGGCCGGTACGACATCGGTGTGGCCGTGGATGAGCAGCGCGGGCCGCGAGGGGTCCTCCCCCTCGATGCGGGCGACCGTGGAGGTGCGCCCCTTGTGCGACTCGAAGACCTGCGGCTCCAGTCCGACCTCGGCCAGCTTCTCGGCGACGTACTCCGCGGCCTTGCGCTCGCCCGGGCCCGAATGGTCCCCGTAGTTGCTGGTGTCGATCCGGATCAGCTCGCGACAGAGGTCCACGACCTCGTCCTCGCCCGTGACGTTCCTGGTCGTGCCGCTCTCGCTCACGCCGCTTCCTCCCGCTGTCGCCGCTGGTGGTCCCCCTCATCCTCTCTCCGACCCGCCCTCCCGCCCAAGGGCGGACCCGGCCCCGCCACACACACTTCACGCCGCGGCGGGGGTGATCGGAGCCCCCTCGAAAGCCTGGTAATGTTTCACCTGTCGCCGCGAGGGAAACCCCGCGCGACAGACACCTTGTCCGGGTGGCGGAATGGCAGACGCGCTAGCTTGAGGTGCTAGTGCCCTTTATCGGGCGTGGGGGTTCAAGTCCCCCCTCGGACACCAGCTGAGACCCCACTTCACGTGGGGTCTTTTGCATGTCCGGACCCGGTTCGGCCGCCGTGCCGCCCATCCGCGCATTCCGTCGGAGCGATCGGGAAAATCTCCGAAATCTTTCGAAGCGTCGACAGCTTTCATTGATCTTGCTTGGGTCGTCGCCAGCGACCGCCGCTTCCATGGCAGGCAATTCATCCCTTCTGAACAGGCAAGATGCCGCGCCTCTCCATTGCCGGCCCTTGCGAATGTTTCGTATTAGGCGTCGAAAGTATTGACAGTTGACAGGGTCAGATCAACACTGTTCGCGATTTCACAGCGCTCCACCTCACGAGAACGAGGAGGAAAGACGCACATGACCGACGCATCCGCACATTCGCCGGGCCGCCGCGGCCTTCGCCCGGGGACCTTCCGTCACCTCAGGCTGCTCATCAGCGGTGTCTGCACCATGCTGCTGGTGGCCGTGGCCGCGATGACCCTGCCCGGGACCGCCCGGGCCGACACGGTCGTCACGTCGAACCAGACCGGCACCAACAACGGGTACTACTACTCGTTCTGGACCGACAGCCCCGGAACGGTGTCCATGAACCTGGGCTCCGGCGGCAACTACGGCACCTCCTGGAGCAACACCGGGAACTTCGTCGCCGGCAAGGGCTGGAGCAACGGGGGACGCAGGAGCGTGACCTACTCGGGCACCTTCAACCCGTCCGGCAACGCCTACCTGTCGCTCTACGGATGGACGTCCAACCCGCTCGTCGAGTACTACATCGTCGACAACTGGGGCACCTACCGGCCCACGGGAACGTACAAGGGCACCGTCACCACCGACGGAGGCACGTACGACATCTACAAGACGACGCGGACCAACGCGCCCTCCGTCGAAGGAACCCGCACCTTCGACCAGTACTGGAGCGTCCGGCAGTCGAAGCGCACCGGCGGGACCATCACCACCGGAAACCACTTCGACGCCTGGGCCCGCGCCGGGATGAACCTGGGCAGCTTCAACTACTACATGATCCTCGCCACCGAGGGTTACCAGAGCAGCGGGAACTCCAACATCACCTTGGGTGACGCGGGATCCGGCGGCGGGGGCTCCGGGGGCGGTGGAACCGGCGGCGGGGGCTCCGGCGGGTGCGCGGCGGCCCTGTCCGCGGGACAGCAGTGGAACGACCGCTACAACCTCAACGTCGCCGTCACCGGATCGAGCAACTGGACCGTGACCATGAACGTGCCGTCCCCGGCGAAGATCCTCTCGACCTGGAACATCAGCGCCAGTTATCCGAGCTCCCAGGTCCTGACGGCCAAGCCCAACGGCAGCGGCAACACCTTCGGCGTCACCATCCAGGCCAACGGCAACTGGACCTGGCCCACGGTCTCCTGCAGCGCGAGCTGACCCCCGCCCCCCACACGGCTGAAGGACCACCCCATGAGATTCCGCACGAGACTTCGCACGCGTCCCGGACCGCGGCGCTCGTTACGCTCGCTGGTCACGGGACTGGCCGTCGCGGCGACGGCGGTCGCCGGACCCCTCGCCCTCGGCACCGGAGCGGCGCACGCCGCGACCTGCTCCGGGTACGTCGGACTCACCTTCGACGACGGACCGTCGAGCAGCACGTCGAGCCTGCTCACCGCCCTCAAGCAGAACGGCCTGCGGGCCACGATGTTCAACGAGGGCCAGTACGCGGCCTCCAACCCCGCACAGGTACGGGCCCAGGTCGACGCCGGCATGTGGGTGGGCAACCACAGCTACACCCACCCGCACCTCGTCCAGCAGAGCCAGGCGCAGATCGACTCGGAGATCTCCCGGACCCAGCAGGCCGTCGCCGCCGCCGGGGGCGGGACGCCGAAGCTGTTCCGTCCCCCGTACGGGGAGACCAACGCGACGGTGAAGGCGGTCGAGGCCAAGTACGGTCTGACCGAGATCATCTGGGACGTCGACTCGCAGGACTGGAACGGCGCGAGCACCGACGCGATCGTGCAGGCGGCGGGCCGGCTCACCAACGGGCAGGTCATCCTCATGCACGACTGGCCGGCCAACACGATCGCCGCGATCCCGCGCATCGCGCAGGGTCTGGCCGCCCGCGGCCTGTGCGCCGGGATGATCTCCCCGGCGACCGGCCGCGCCGTGGCCCCCGACGGCGGCACGGGCGGTGGCGGTGGCGGCGGTGGCGGGGGGTGCACCGCGACGCTGTCCGCGGGACAGCAGTGGAGCGACCGGTACAACCTGAACGTCACGGTCACGGGATCGAGCAACTGGACCGTGACCATGAACGTGCCGTCCCCGGCGAAGATCCTCTCGACCTGGAACATCAGCGCCAGTTATCCGAGCTCCCAGGTCCTGACGGCCAAGCCCAACGGCAGCGGCAACACCTTCGGCGTCACCATTCAGACCAACGGCAACTGGACGTGGCCGACGGTCTCCTGCGCCGCGGGCTGACCCGCCGCACCGCACCGAGGAACAGCGCCCCCGGCGCGGCGGCCGCGAGCCGCCGCGCCGCCCTCACGTGCCCGGCGGGGCGAGGGCCCCGGTCCGGCGACCGGGGCCCTCGCTCACCGTGTTCGCGACGTCACGCAAAGATGTGGGGCAGATCTCGTCACGTTGACGTAGCCCCACGTCACAGCGCTGGGGCAAGGGGCCGGACGCCTCCCCCGGAGGAGCCTCGCATCGCTGATCCCCAGGCCCGAAGCTAGCGTCGTACTAAAATTCCAGGCTTGTTCGGAGCTGGACCGGAATATCCCCAGGCGTACCTGGTGGCCCACCGGCTCCCCGGAGCATCCGGGAACAACACGTGAGGACCCGATGGCAGCCCTCCAGCAAAGCCCCGCACTCGCGTTGTCCGACGACGAGGTGCGTGCGGAGTTCGGTGACCAGGCGCGCTTCTCCGCCGCCTCCGCCGCCTCGCCCCGCACGCTCGTCGACATCCTCGACGCCTCCGTACGGGCGTACCCCGACGAGCCCGCCCTCGACGACGGCCGGCGCGCCCTGACCTACCGGGCCCTGGCGGCCGAGGTGGACGCCATGCGGTCGCGGCTGGCGGAGGCCGGGGTCGGTCTCGGCGACCGGGTCGGGGTACGGGTGCCGTCCGGCACGAACGAGCTGTACGTGGCGATCCTCGGTGTCCTCGCGGCCGGGGCCGCCTATGTACCGGTGGACGCCGAGGACCCGGACGAGCGGGCCGAGCTGGTCTTCGGCGAGGCCGGGGTGCGCGCGGTCGTCGGCGCCGGGCACGAGCTGACCGTGCACGGCCGCTCCGAGGTCCCCTCCGGACGGCCGGGCGTCGAGCACGACGCGTGGATCATCTTCACCTCGGGTTCCACCGGCAGGCCCAAGGGCGTGGCCGTGAGCCACCGCAGCGCCGCCGCCTTCGTGGACGCGGAGGCGGGCCTGTTCCTGACCGAGGAGCCGATCGGCCCCGGCGACCGGGTCATGGCGGGCCTGTCCGTCGCCTTCGACGCCTCCTGCGAGGAGATGTGGCTGGCCTGGCGGTACGGGGCCTGTCTGGTGCCCGTGCCGCGCTCGCAGGTGCGCAGCGGCGCCGACCTCGGCCCCTGGCTGGTCGAGCAGGAGATCACCGTCGTCTCCACCGTGCCCACCCTCGCCGCGCTGTGGGAGCCCGAGACCCTGAACGAGGTCCGGCTGCTGATCTTCGGCGGCGAGGCCTGCCCGCCCGAGCTGACCCAGCGCCTGGTGACCGAGGGCCGGGAGGTGTGGAACACGTACGGGCCGACCGAGGCGACCGTGGTGGCCTGCGCCGCGCTGCTGACCGGCGAGGAGCCCATCCGCATCGGGCTGCCGCTGAACGGCTGGGAGCTCGCGGTCGTCGACGAGGCGGGCGAGCCGGTGCCGATGGGCGGCAGCGGCCAGCTGGTGATCGGCGGGGTCGGGCTCGCCCGCTACCTCGACGCGGAGAAGGACGCCGAGAAGTACGCGCCGCTCGAATCGCTGGGCTGGGAGCGGGCGTACCGCAGCGGCGACCTGGTGAAGGCCGAACCCGAGGGGCTGGTCTTCCTCGGCCGGGCGGACGAGCAGATCAAGCTCGGCGGCCGCCGGATCGAGCTCGGCGAGGTGGACGCGGCGCTCCAGGCGCTGCCCGGGGTCGCGGGTGCCGCGGCGGCCGTGCGGACCGCGCGCGGCGGCAACCAGCTGCTCGTCGGCTACGTCGTCACCCAGGACGGCTGGGACCAGGCGGCCGCGGTCGAGAAGCTGCGGGCCGAACTGCCGGCCGCGCTGGTCCCGCTGATCGCCCCGGTCGGGGACCTGCCGACCCGGACGTCCGGCAAGGTCGACCGCAACGCGCTGCCCTGGCCGCTGGAGGGTCTGGAGACCGGCGGCGCCCAGGAGGAGCTGTACGGCACCGAGGCCTGGCTCGCCGAGCAGTGGGGCGAGGTGCTGGGCGTCCCCGTCAGGAGCGCCGGCGACGACTTCTTCGCGATCGGCGGCTCCAGTCTCGCGGCCGCCCAGCTCACCACGCGACTGCGCTCCCGCTACCCGAGCGTCGCCGTGCTCGACGTCTACCAGCAGCCCGTGCTGCGCAAGCTGGCCCGGCATCTGGAGCGGTCCGGCCAGGACGACGGCGCGGAGCGGGTCGTCGCACCGGTCCCGGTGCGCGCCAAGCTGGTCCAGCTGCTCGTACTGGTCCCGCTGTTCGCCCTGCTCGGGCTGCGCTGGACGGTGGCGCTGGCCGCGCTCGGCAACGTGCTGCACCGGTTCGGCCCGTACCCGTGGGCACCGGGCGCCTCGTGGTGGCTGGTGGGCGCGGGCGCGCTCGTCCTCTACAGCCCGCCGGGGCGGCTCGCCGTCGCGGCGGGCGGTGCGCGGCTGCTGCTGCGCGGCGTGAAGGCCGGCCGGTACCCGCGCGGCGGGAGTGTCCATCTGCGGCTGTGGACCGCCGAGCGGCTCGCCGCCTTCAGCGGGGCGACCTCGCTGACCGGGTCCTGGCTGGAGCGGTACGCGCGTGCCCTGGGCGCCCGGATCGGCCAGGACGTGGATCTGCACTCGCTGCCGCCGGTGACCGGCATGCTCAGGATGGGCCGGGGTGCCGCCGTCGAGTCCGAGGTGGACCTGTCGGGGTACTGGCTGGACGGCGACCGGCTGGAGATCGGTCCGGTGAGGGTGGGCGCCGGTGCCGTGGTCGGCACGCGCAGCGTCCTCTTTCCCGGGTCCCGGGTGGGCAAGCGCGCCGAGGTGGCGCCGGGTTCCGCCGTGGCGGGCCAGATCCCGACCGGGCAGCGCTGGGCCGGGGCGCCCGCGGTCAAGCTCGGCAAGGCGAAGCGGGCGTGGCCCAAGGACAGACCGCAGCGCGGCACGTACTGGCGGGTGATGTACGGCGCGACCGGGCTCGGGCTGACCGGGCTGCCGGTGCTGGCCGCCGTCGCGGCGCTGCTCGTGGCCCGGGTGTTCGTGGGCGCGGACGCCGGGCTCGGCGAGGCGCTGCGCGGGGCGGCGGTCGCCCTCGTTCCGGCGACGCTCGCGTTCGGTCTGGCGTACGCGCTGCTGCTCCTGGTCGCGGTGCGGCTGCTGAGCCTCGGGCTGCGCGAGGGCACGCATCCGACGCACAGCCGGATCGGCTGGCAGGCCTGGACGGTCACCCAGCTCATGGACCGTTCCCGGGAGACGCTGTTCCCGCTGTACGCGGGGCTGATCACGCCGGTGTGGCTGCGCCTGCTCGGCATGCGGGTCGGCCGGGGCGCGGAGGTGTCGACCGTGCTCGCGCTGCCGAGCCTGACGACGGTCGGCGACGGCGCGTTCCTCGCCGACGACACGCTGACGGCGCCGTACGAGCTCGGTGGCGGCTGGATGCGCATCGGGCGGGCGGAGATCGGGCGGCGGGCCTTCCTCGGCAACTCCGGGATGACCGCGCCGGGCCGGAGCGTGCCGGACGGCGGTCTGGTCGGTGTGCTGTCGGCGACGCCGAAGAAGGCGAAGAAGGGCAGCTCGTACCTGGGGCTGCCGCCGGTGAAGCTGCCGCGCGCGGCGCAGGGCGGTGACCAGAGCCGTACGTACGAACCGCCGGCCCGGCTGCTGTGGGCGCGGGGGCTGGTGGAGCTGTGCCGGCTGGTGCCGGTGTTCTGCTCGGCGGCCCTGGCCGTGCTGACGGTCGCCGCGCTGTGCGCGCTGGGGCCGTGGGCGTGGGTGTTCTCGGGTGCGGTGCTGCTCGCCGCGGGTGTGCTCGGCTGCCTGGTCTCCGTCGTGGCGAAGTGGCTGCTGGTGGGCCGGCACCGCTGCGGTGAGCATCCGCTGTGGAGCGGTTTCGTGTGGCGCAACGAGCTGGCCGACACGTTCGTGGAGGTCGTGGCCGTGCCGTGGCTGGCGGGCTCGGTTCCCGGCACGCCGCTGATGACGGCGTGGCTGCGGGGGCTCGGCGCCCGGATCGGCAGGGGCGCGTGGGTGGAGAGCTACTGGCTGCCGGAGGCGGACCTCGTGACGCTGGGGGACGCGGCCACGGTCAACCGGGGCTGCGTCCTGCAGACCCACCTCTTCCACGACCGGATCTTGCGGACGGATACTGTGGTCCTCCGTGAGGGCGCCACTCTGGGTCCGGGCGGAATCGTCCTGCCCGGCAGCACCGTCGGGGCCCGTTCCACCCTGGGTCCCGCGTCGCTGGTGATGGCGGCGGAGTCCGTTCCCGACGACACCCGCTGGCTGGGCAACCCGATCGAGGCCTGGCGTTCGTAGCAGAATTGACCTGATCGGACACGAAGGGCGGTACGGCGGCACGTCGAGCACAGGGCAGGGAGCAGTCGCGGCAGTGAGCGTTCAGCAGACAGCGGGACCGGACCCCTATTTCCCGGCCAACGGAGATTCCCGTTACCGGGTGCACCGGTACGAGCTCGCGCTGGACTACCGCCCCGGCCCGAACCGGCTCTCCGGCACCGCGCGGATCAACGCCATAGCGGGCCGTTCCGCGCTGGCCGAGTTCCAGCTGAACCTGGCCGATTTCCGGATCGGCCGGGTCCGGGTCGACGGCAAGGCCCCGCACTACACGCACCGGGGCGGCAGGCTGCGCATCCGTCCGCCGAAGCCGGTGCGGGCCGGTGCCGCGTTCACCGTCGAGGTGCACTGGTCGGGCAATCCCAAGCCGGTGAGCAGCCCCTGGGGCGGGATCGGCTGGGAGGAGCTGGAGGACGGGGCGCTGGTGGCGAGCCAGCCGGTCGGTTCTCCGTCCTGGTACCCGTGCAACGACCGGCCGGCCGACAAGGCCGCGTACCAGATCTCGGTCACCACGCCGTCGGCGTACGCGGTGGTGGCCGGCGGGCGTCTGCTGACACGGACGGCGAAGGCGTCGACGACGACCTGGGTGTACGAGCAGCCCGCGCCGACCTCCAGCTATCTGGTGGGCCTGTCGATCGGCAAGTACCAGACGGTGCTGCTCGGCGACCCGGGCCTCGGGGGCGTGCCGCAGTCCGGGTATCTGCCGGCGCAGCTTCTCCCGGAGTTCTCCCGGGACTTCGCGCGGCAGCCCGCGATGATGGAGCTGTTCCAGGGGCTGTTCGGACCGTATCCGTTCGGCGAGTACGCGGTGGTGGTGACCGAGGAGGAGCTCGACGTCCCGGTCGAGGCGCAGGGTCTCTCGCTGTTCGGCTCCAACCACGTGGACGGGGCGCGGGGTTCGGAGCGGCTGATCGCGCACGAGCTGGCGCACCAGTGGTTCGGCAACAGCGTGACGATCGCGGACTGGCGGCACATCTGGCTGAACGAGGGGCTCGCGAAGTACGCCGAGTGGCTGTGGTCGGAGCGATCCGGCGGACGCCCGGCACATCAGCTCGCCGCCGCCGCGCACCGGAAGCTGGCCGCGCTGCCGCAGGACCTGCTGCTGTCGGACCCGGGCCGCAAGCTGATGTTCGACGACCGGCTCTACGAGCGCGGCGGGCTCGCGGTGCACGCGATCCGGTGCGCGACGGGCGACGAGGCCTTCTTCCGGATGCTGCGCGGCTGGGCGACGCTGCACCGGGGCGGCACGGTCACCACGTCGGTCTTCACCTCGCACGTCTCGCGGTACGCGGCCGAGCCGCTGGACGATCTCTTCACGGCGTGGCTGTACGAGACGGCGCTGCCGCCGCTGCCGGAGCCCGCCGTGCGGCTGCCGGCCCGGCCCTCCCACCCGCCCACGTATCCGGCCCCGAACGCGGACCCGGCCCGGGTCCGGGGAGAATGACGCGATGACCAGCCGTTCCTGTCCTTGTGGGCTCGCCGAGCCGTACGCGCGCTGCTGCGGGCGCTTCCACCGCGGCGAGGCCGCGGCGCCGAGTGCCGAGGCGCTCATGCGGTCGCGTTACTGCGCCTTCGTCGAGGAGGACGAGGGGTACCTCCTGCGCACCTGGCACCCGCGGACGCGGCCGGCCCGGGTGGAGTTCGACCCGGGGATGCGGTGGACGGGCCTGGAGATCCTGGACACGGGTCAGGGTTCGGCGTTCCACACCACGGGGACCGTGACGTTCCGGGCCTCCTGGCGGGGCGGTTCGCTGCACGAGCGGAGCCGGTTCGAGCGGGTGGACGGGGCCTGGGTGTACGTGGACGGGGAGTTCCTGGACTGACCCCGGGGCGGGCCGTCAGGGGGCCAGGACGTCCAGTTCCTGGAGGGCGCCGGCCGTGATCTCGCGGGTGAGCCGCTCGGCGCGCGCCGCGTCGCCCTCACGGACGGCTTCGGCGAGCTGGACGTGCAGGGTGACGGCGGCGGGGTCGGGGTCCTCGAACATGACGTCGTGATGGGTGCGGCCGGACAGGACCTCCGCGACGACGTCTCCGAGGCGGGCGAACATCTCGTTGCCCGACGCCTTGAGGATCACCCGGTGGAAGGCGACGTCGTGGACGAGATACCCCTCCAGCTGGTGCCCGCGTGAGGTGGCGACCATGCCGAGCGCGCACTCGGTGAGCTCCGCGCACTGCTCCGCGGTGGCGTGCCGGGCGGCCAGTCCCGCGGCGACGGGTTCGATCGCCGAGCGCAGGACGGTGAGGGAACGCAGCTGGTGGGGACGGTCGGCGCCGGCCAGCCGCCAGCGGATGACCTGGGGGTCGTAGACGTTCCACTCGGACTTGGGGCGCACCGTCACGCCCACGCGGCGGCGGGACTCGACCAGGTACATGGATTCGAGCACCCGGACGGCCTCGCGCATCACGGAGCGGGACACCTCGAAGCGCTGCGCGAGTTCGTCGGTGCGCAGCACGCTCCCCGGCGGGTAGTCGCCCGCCGTGATCGCCGGTCCGAGGGTTTCCAGTACGTGTCCGTGCAGCCCCCGGCCCCCTGTGGTCATGGGGTCAGCGTACGAGGCCGACGCCGGGAACAAAAAGTCAGACTTATATGTCACACACTCTTGTATTCGTCGTACCTAATGCGTTTCAGTGTCGTCGACATCGGATGTCGACGAAGACAGCGAGAGCGTGATGCAGCACAGTCCCACCCCCCATGTCGTCGTGGTCATGGGCGTCGCAGGCACCGGGAAGACCACCATCGGCCCGTTGCTCGCGGCCCGGCTCGGCGTGCCCTACGCCGAGGGCGACGACTTCCACCCGCGGGCCAACATCGCCAAGATGTCGGCCGGGACGCCGCTGACCGACGAGGACCGGTGGCCGTGGCTGGACGCCATCGGGCACTGGGCGCACGGCCGGGCCGGGCTCGGCGGCGTGGTCAGCAGCTCGGCGCTCAAGCGCGCCTACCGGGACCGGCTGCGGGCGGCGGCGCCCGGGATCGTCTTCGTCCATCTGACCGGCACCCGTGAACTCATCGAGGACCGGATGTCGCACCGCACGGGGCACTTCATGCCCACGGCGCTCCTGGACTCGCAGTTCGCCACGCTCCAGCCGCTGGCGGCGGACGAGGCGGGCGTCGAGGTGGACGTGTCCGGCGAGCCCGCCGAGATCACCGAGCGGGCCGTGGCCGCGCTCGGCGCCCTCGGACCGGACCGGCCGTAGCACCCCGTACGCCAGGGCCCCGCACCCCGCACCCCGGCGGCGCGTACCTGCACCTCACCACTCTGACAACGCTGTCGCCCGGGCGGCGGCGTGCTCCACCTTTCCCACGTCCGTTCCTCAAGCAAGGAAACAACCGTGACCAGACTCAGTGTCGAGATGCTGGCAGCGGACACCGTCGAACCGATCACCTCGGCGGGCCACGCTCGACTGGGCATAGCCGTGCTGCTGGGCATAGCCGTCATCGTCCTGCTCATCACCAGGTTCAAGCTGCACGCCTTCCTCGCCCTGACCATCGGCTCGCTGGCCCTCGGCGCGTTCGCCGGCGCCCCGCTCGACAAGGTCATCGTCAGCTTCACCACCGGACTCGGCTCGACCGTGGCCGGCGTCGGCGTCCTGATCGCCCTCGGCGCGATCCTCGGCAAACTGCTCGCCGACTCGGGCGGCGCCGACCAGATCGTCGACACGATCCTCGCCAGGGCGGGCGGGCGCGCCATGCCGTGGGCGATGGTGCTGATCGCCTCGGTGATCGGCCTGCCGCTGTTCTTCGAGGTCGGCATCGTGCTGCTGATCCCGGTGGTCCTGATGGTCTCCAAGCGCGGCAACTACTCGCTGATGCGCATCGGCATCCCGGCGCTCGCGGGCCTGTCGGTGATGCACGGTCTGATTCCGCCGCACCCCGGCCCGCTGGTCGCGATCGACGCCGTCAAGGCGAACCTCGGCATCACCCTCGCCCTCGGAGTCCTGGTCGCCGTCCCCACGGTGATCGTCGCCGGTCCGGTGTTCTCGCGGTACGCGGCCCGCTGGGTGGACGTCCAGGCCCCCGACCGCATGGTCCCGGCGCGCGCCTCGGAGGACCTGGAGAAGCGTCCGGGCTTCGGCGCGACCCTCGCCACCATGCTGCTCCCGGTGGCGCTGATGCTGGCCAAGGCTCTGGTGGACATCGTCGTCGACGATCCGGCGGACATGACGCAGCGCGTCTTCGACGTCGTCGGAGCGCCGCTGATCGCGCTGCTCGCGGCGGTGATCGTGGGCATGTTCACGCTGGGCCGGGCGGCGGGCTTCACCCGGGACCGCATCGCGGTGACCGTCGAGAAGTCCCTCGCGCCCATCGCCGGCATCCTGCTCATCGTCGGCGCGGGCGGCGGCTTCAAGCAGACGCTGATCGACTCCGGTGTGGGCCGGATGATCCTGGAGATCTCCGAGGACTGGTCGATCCCCGCGCTGCTGCTGGCCTGGCTGATCGCGGTGGCGATCCGGCTCGCGACCGGTTCGGCGACCGTCGCCACCATCTCGGCGGCCGGTCTGGTCGCACCGCTCGCGGCCGGCATGTCGACCACCCACACGTCCCTGCTCGTCCTCGCGATCGGCGCGGGCTCGCTCTTCTTCAGCCATGTCAACGACGCCGGTTTCTGGCTGGTGAAGGAGTACTTCGGCCTGGACGTCGGCCAGACGGTCAAGACCTGGTCCGTCATGGAGACGATCATCTCGGTGGTGGCCGGAGGACTGGTGCTGCTGCTGTCCCTCGTCATCTAGGACCCGTCCGGACGGAGGGGGACGGAAAGCCTCAAGTGCCTTGCGGATCTGCGGTTTTGTTACGATCCATGAAAGATTGATCATGGATGTGACCTGAACGGGGGACCTGATGACGGTGAAGCACAGGGGCAGGCGAGTGGGTGCGGCGGCGGCCGTGGCGGCCTTCGCGGTGTTCGGACTCCAGGGTGTGGCGCAGGCCAACCCGGACGCCCCGAACGTGGGCTACGGCTACCGGAACCACCCGTCCGCGGTCGTGTGTGTGCAGAAGTTCTACAACCACTACCTCGCCGGGCCCGCGCTCATCGCGACGGACGGCAAGTTCGGACGCGAGACCTACGCGGCGACCAGGCGACTGCAGCAATGGGTCAACCAGACGTACAAGGGGCAGTACTCGCTGGACGTCGACGGCGTCGTCGGCAAGAGGACCGGGGACGCCCTCATCGGCATCGCCCGCAAGGACCAGTGGATCGACCCGGTCTTCGTCAACAACTGCGCGGCCGCACTGCCCACCACGCGCTGACCACCGAACCGGTCCGCAGCCGCGAAGCATCGGCTGCGGACCGCTCGCGTGCGTCCGCCTCGCGCGAGACGCCAGGGCCCGGCCTTCACCGGCGCCCGCCCCGGTCTCCGGCGCCGTCCGGTCAGGGCCGCCACAGCGGATGTTCGCGATCGGCCCACTGGCGGCTCACCGATCCCGTGCGCAGGCCCCGCCGGGCCTCCGGGTCGCCCAGCGCCATACCGATGTGGCCCCCGAGGACGATGCCGACGGTGAGGGCCAGCCAGTCGTGGACGAAGGTCGCCGACGTGCGCCACGTCAGCGGGGCGAGGTGGGTGAACCACATCAGCAGGCCGGTGCCCAGCATCACCAGCGTGGCCCCGGAGATCCAGGCCGCGTAGATCTTCTGTCCGGCGTTGAACTTGCCCGCGGGGCGCGAGGCCGGGTCCTTGTCCCGGCGCAGTGCCGCCCGCAGCCACGCCCGGTCGTGCGGGCCGAAGCGGTTCAGGAAGCCCAGGTCGCGGCGGAACGCGCGGGAGACCAGACCCGCCAGGACCGGCAGCGGAAGCGCCACCCCGGCCAGCTCGTGGACACGGACGACGAGTTCGCGGCGGCCGACGAGTTCGGCGAACTGGGGGATGTAGAGGCAGGCCGCGGTGGCCACGCACACACCCATCAGCGCGGCGGTGACCCGGTGCACCCAGTGCTCGGCGCGGGTGAAGCGCCGTACGTGGGAGGAGTGCGCGGACACGGCCGGCGTCTCGTCAGCTCGTGGGTTCATCGTCGCGTCCGTTCGAACGGCCGACCCAGGCGTCGACGTCGTACCCCCGCTTCTCCCAGTACCCGGGACGGACGTCCTCGGTGACCGTGATGCCGGAGAGCCACTTGGCGGATTTGTAGAAGTACATCGGGGCCACGTAGAGGCGGACGGGACCGCCGTGGTTGTGGCCGACGGGCTTGTCCTGCATGCGCAGGGCCACCAGGACGTCCGGGCGGTAGGCCTGCCGCAGGCTGAGGCTCTCCGTGTACGCCCCGTCGAAGCAGGTGAAGCGGATCGCCCCGGCCGAGGGGCGCACTCCGGCGGCGTCGAGGAGGTGCGACAGGCGTACGCCCTCGAAGGGGGTGCTCGGCACCCGCCAGCCGGTGACGCACTGGACGTCGTGCACCAGACGGGTCTGGGGCAGGGCGCGCAGGTCGGCGAGGGTGTAGCTGGTGGGGCGGTCGACCAGGCCGTCGACGGTGAGACGGTAGTCCGTCTCGTTCTTGTGGGGGACGGAGGCGGTCACCGAGTAGTAGCGGAAACCGCCGCCGTTGGGCAGCAGTCCCGTCAGGCCGGTGGGGTCCTTCTGGGAGGCGCCGGCGAGGAAGGCGTCCGTCGCGCGCTGGAGCGCGGGGGCGGTCAGGACGCCGAGGGCGCCGAGCCCGAGCGTGCCGAGCAGCACCCGGCGGCCGATGGGCCTGCCGTGCCCCGCGAACGCCTCGTGTTCCTCGTACTCCTCGCGCTCCGCACGGACTTCGCGGGCCTCATGGGCTCCACGGTCCTCACGGGCTTCGCGGGTTTCATGGGCGTCGTCGTCTTCCGGAGCCCGCGGCTCGGGCCGCTCCGGCTCGCGGGGCTCCGGCCGCTCCCGCTCTCCCGGCCTCGGTCGCTCCGGGTCCGGTCCCCCGGACCTTTCAGTGTTCACCTCTTGATTCGAGCACCCGTGACCCCCAAAAAGCCAGGGGCCGCGGGTGCTCGTCAGCGTTCCGTCATCTCTTCTCACCCACGGTCCGGGGACATCGGCCGCGGAGAGGACGGCGGGGCCGCGTCAGGAGGCGGACTCGGCCGCCTTGTCCAACTGGAACGCCTCGTTGCCGAGGCCGATCCGGGCGTGCGCCTCGGGCTTGCGGGAGCGCAGCACCAGACCCTGGACCAGTCCCACGACCAGCGCGGCCCCGATGACGGCGGGCAGCAGCACGTTCAGGGCGGAGTCGGGGCCCGAGCCGACGAGCACGTCGAAGTCCTTGACCGTGTAGACCGCGATCACGAGCAGGGCGAGGCCCGCGAGCGCGGAGGTGACCAGGCGCCAGGACTGGGCGCGGGCCGCGCCGCGGCGGACGAAGAACACGACGACCGAGAGCGAGGCGGCCGCCATCAGGAGGGTGACGCCGAGCGCTCCCACGTTGCCGAACCAGGTGAAGAGCTGGAGGACGGGCACGGTCGGGTCGCCGGCCGGCTTGTCGTCGGACAGGGCGAAGCCGCCGACCACGACCAGGGAGACGACGGTGTGCAGGAGCGAGCCGGTGCCGGGGGCGCCGCTGGCCTCGGAGGTGCGGCCGAAGGCGCTGGGCAGCAGACCCTCGCGGCCCATGGCGAAGGCGTACCGCGCGACGACGTTGTGGAAGCTGAGCAGGGCCGCGAACATGCCGGTCACGAACAGCACGTGCAGGACGTCGGTGAAGGTGGAGCCGAGCCGTGACTCGGTGAGGAAGAACAGGAGTCCGGCGCTCTGCTTCTGGGACGTGCCCACGATCGCGGAGGGTCCGGTGGCGACGGTGAGCGCCCAGGAGCTGATCGCGAAGAAGACGGCGACGAATCCGATCGCCAGGAACATCACGCGCGGCACGAGGATGTGCGGGCGGCTGGTCTCCTCGGCGTAGACCGGGGCCTGTTCGAAGCCGGTGAAGGCCGCGATGCAGAAGCACAGCGCGGTGCCGACGCCCGCGCCGGAGAGGGTGTCGGGGTTGAACGCGTGCAGCGACAGGCCGGCCTCGGCCGGGTCACCCACGGCGGCGACGTCGAAGACGACGACGAGGGTCACCTCGATGACCAGCAGCACGCCGAGCACCCAGGCGTTGACGTCGATCTTGAGCCAGGCCAGCGCGCCCACGACGAGCACGGCGGCCAGCGCCGGTATCCACCAGACGACCTCGGTGTCGAGGTAGGTGGCGAACAGCCCGGAGACCTCGAAGCCGAAGAGGCCGTAGATGCCGACCTGGAGCGCGCTGTAGGCGACGAGGGCGACCGCGGCGGCGCCCGCTCCGGGGGTGCCGCCGAGTCCGCGCGAGATGTACGCGTAGAAGGCGCCCGCGTTGTGGACGTGCCGGCTCATCTCGGCGTACCCGATGCTGAAGAGCACGAGGACGACGCCGAGGATGACGAAGAGCAGCGGCTGCCCGACGATGCCCATCACCGCGAATGTGGTGGGCATGACACCCGCGACCACCATGAGCGGGGCGGTCGCCGCGAGGACGGACAGCAGCAGGCCCGCCGTGCCCAGCCGGCCGGCGCGCAGGGCCCGGTCCTGCCCCTTGAACGTGCTGATGCCGGCGCCGTCGGCGTCCGGTCTTCCCGTGCTCGACGTACTCGGTGTGCTCGAACTGCCCGTCGTCATCGCGGGGTCGTCCTTTCGGATGTCGGTCTTCGGGGGCGTTCACACCGTGCCGAGCACGCGGTCGCGCGCGGCACGGAAGGCTTGGTACCCGTCGCGGTCCGGGTAGGACCACGGAGCCGCGGTCGGATGCTCCGCGATGCGCAGGAACAGGGCGGCGGCCTCGCCGTCCCTGCCCTCGCAGACCTTGGCGTGGGCGAGGAAGTTGAGGTCGACGAGCCGGCGCGGGTGGTCGACGTGGTCCCACTCCAGCCACCAGTCGAAGGCGGCCTTCATCACCTGGCGGGCCCGGCGCCCGGCCCAGTGTCCGGAGGCGACCGGGTCGGCGAGGTCGCCCCCGGCCCGGGCGAGCACACGGAAGCGCTCGGCGTGCGCGACGACCGGGAGGACCGCGAGCGGCGAGTCGGCGGGCGCCTGCTCGGCCGACCAGTTGGCGAAGTCGTACACCTCGTGCAGCGGGTCCTGGCCCGCCGCGGCGCGGCGCTCGGCGAGCCGGGCGACCATCAGGTGGTGCGCGTGGTGGTGGACGGCGTGCCGGTGGCGCACCTCGTCGAAGAGGCGGACCACGTCGTCCTCGGTTCCGAGCGAGCGTTCCAGGAGGAGGAGTCCGAGCCAGGGGGTGGGGTCGTCGGGGGCGAGGTCCGCCGCCCGCCGGCAGGCCTCGCGGGCACCGTCCGGGCGTTCCTTGCCGTGCAGGGCGCGCTCCACGGTGGCGCAGCCGATGAGTACGGCGGCGTCGGGGGACTCCGGTTCGACGAGCTGCCAGTCGCGGGCCCAGGCGAGCGCCGCGGGCTCCTGCGCGAGGACGGTGACGCGGTGCCCGCGACGGTCCCAGTCGTCGCCGGTCGCGGCGAGCAGCTCGCGGACGTCGGTCCACCGCCCCTGGTTCAACGAGGTACGTGCGACTGCGAGTTCGGCGTCGTCGAGGGCGGCGTCGAAGGCCTGGGACGTCCGCTTGCGGCCGCGGCCCAGGGGTGGGGGTGGTGACACCGCTGCTCAACCTCACAGGCGCGGTTCGTCAATAGGTGATCACGCACAGCAAACCCGGAGCCACCGGTTCAAGTCAAGCTCCGGCCAAGTCGCTACACGTGTCAACTGCCTTCGAGTGCACCACAGTTGGATGCGCACCGCTGTGAACGCCCCGAACGGCCTCCGCTCACACGTGACGTGAACAGCCGTCTTGCGTCTTCCGCCCGGACGGCGGCCCCACCGAGGTGTGCCGGTCCGCCGTCCTGAGACGGTGGCCTGAACGGCCGCCCGGCGTCACCCGCCGGACGGCCGCCCGTCCCCGGGGGCCGTCCCCGAGGGCCGTCCCCGGGGACCGCGTCAGCTCACCGCCCCGGCCGCCGCCCGGCCCGCCGCCCGGCCGGAGAAGAGGCAGCCGCCGAGGAAGGTGCCCTCCAGCGCCCGGTACCCATGGACTCCGCCGCCGCCGAAACCGGCGGCCTCACCGGCGGCGTACACGCCCTCCAGCGGGTCGCCGCCCTCGGTCAGCACCCGCGAGGAGAGGTCCGTCTCCAGACCGCCGAGGGTCTTGCGGGTGAGGATGTTGAGCCGCACCGCGATCAGCGGGCCGGCCGCGGGGTCGAGGATGCGGTGCGGGGGCGCCGTGCGGATCAGCTTGTCGCCGAGGTAGTTGCGGGCCCCGCGGATCGACATGACCTGGAGGTCCTTGGTGAAGGGGTTGGCGATCTCCCGGTCCCGGGCGACGATCTCGCGGCGCAGCGCCGCCTCGTCGATCAGCGGCTTCTCGGTGAGCGCGTTCATCCCGCGCACCAGCGCGCCGAGGTCCTTCTCCACGACGAAGTCGACGCCGTTGTCCATGAACGCCTTGACCGGTCCGGGCACGTCCGCGCGGGCCCGTCCGAGGACGCCCCGGACCGACTTGCCGGTCAGGTCGGGGTTCTGCTCGGAGCCGGAGAGCGCGAACTCCTTGCCGATGATCTTCTGGTCCAGCACGAACCAGGTGTAGTCGTACCCGGTCCTCATGATGTGTTCGAGGGTGCCGAGCGTGTCGAAACCCGGGAAGAGCGGTACCGGCAGCCGGTTGCCGCGCGCGTCCAGCCAGAGGGAGGAGGGGCCCGGCAGGATGCGGATGCCGTGCTTGTCCCAGATGGGGTTCCAGTTCTGGATGCCCTCGGTGTAGTGCCACATCCGGTCGCGGTTGATGAGGCGGGCGCCGGCCTCCTCCGTGATCCCGAGCATGGCGCCGTCGACGTGCGCGGGGACACCGGAGATCATCCGCTCGGGCGGGGTACCGAGGCGCTCGGGCCAGTTGGCGCGCACGAGGTCGTGGTTGCCGCCGATGCCGCCGGAGGTCACGATCACCGCCTGGGCCCTGAGCTCGAAGGCACCGGTGACCGCCCGGCTGCTGGCCCGGCCGCGCTCGACGCCGGACGGCTCCAGGACCTCCCCGGTGACGGTGTCGACGGAGCCCGCGCTGCGGGACAGGCCGGTGACCCGGTGCCGGAAGCGCAGCTCGACCAGACCGCGGGCGACCCCCTCCCGCACCCGCCGCTCGAAGGGCGCGACGAGGCCGGGCCCGGTCCCCCAGGTGATGTGGAAGCGCGGCACCGAGTTGCCGTGCCCGTTGGCGTCGTAGCCGCCGCGCTCGGCCCAGCCCACCACCGGGAAGAAACGCACGCCCTGCGCGTGCAGCCAGGACCGCTTCTCGCCGGCCGCGAAGTCGACGTAGGCCTCGGCCCACTTGCGCGGCCAGTGGTCCTCGGGCCGGTCGAAGGCGGCCGTGCCCATCCAGTCCTGGAGGGCCAGCTCGTGCGTGTCCTTGATCCGCATGCGGCGTTGTTCCGGCGAGTCGACGAAGAAGAGTCCGCCGAAGGACCAGTGCGCCTGGCCGCCGATCGACTGCTCGGGTTCCTGGTCGAGGAGGATCACCTTGCGGCCGGCGTCGACGAGCTCCGCGGTCGCCGCGAGGCCCGCGAGGCCCGCTCCGATGACGATCACATCTGCGTCGTAGGCCATGGGCCCGTCCTCTCGGCATTCCGACGGGCCCGACCGGGCCGGCGTCACGGGGACGAGCTGGTGACGTCTGTCACGGACCGATCGGCGGCGTCGCTGGTGGGTGGGACATCGTTACCGGCCGGCCGTGCGGCCGACCAGCACTTGTTACTGATCGGTCCGCATCCTTCGGTACGGAAGGTGACCGAGTCAACCGCCTGGTTCCGGTTGTTCCCGGGGGCGGGCGCGCGGACCATGGCACTACAGTCGGCGGGATACGCACCACTGGCCCGCCCCGACTCCTGACGCATCGAGGTACCCAGCGTGTCGGTACTGGTTCTGGTCCTCGCCGTGAGCGCGGCCTGCTGTCTGGGCTTCGGCTTCGTGCTCCAGCAGAACGCCGCCTCGCACGCCCCGCTCAGCGACTTCCTCTCCCCCCGCATCCTGCTCGACCTCATCCGGGTCCCGCGCTGGCTGGGCGGTATCGGGCTCATGGTGTGCGGCATGGTCCTCGGGGCGATCGCGCTCGGCAACGGCGAGCTCTCGCTGGTGGAACCGCTCCTGGCGACCAACCTCCTGTTCGCGCTCGCGCTCTCCCGCCACCAGACGAAACAGCCGCTCGGCCGGCAGGGCTGGGCCGGGCTCCTGCTGCTCGCGGGCGGGGTCACGGCGTTCATCGTGGCCGGACAGCCGCAGGGCGGCGAGGCGGTCAGCGACCCGCTGCGGCACTGGCTGATCATCGGGATCGTGCTCGGTCTCGCCCTGCTGCTCACCACCTGTGCGAAACGGTCCCGGCTGAGCGCCGGGCCCGTGCTGCTCGCCACCGCCGCGGGACTGCTGTACGGCCTGCAGGACGCGCTCACCCGGATCAGCGGCCAGCGGTTCAGCGCCGGTGGCATGCGTGAACTGCTCACGGGCTGGCAGCCGTACGCGGTGCTCGTCCTCGGTGTGACCGGGCTGGTCCTCGTCCAGAGCGCCTTCGAGACCGCGCCGCTGCGGATGTCGCTGCCCGCGCTCACCGCCGCCCAGCCCCTGGCCGGCATCGCCTGCGGGGTGGGCTTCCTCGGGGACCAGCTCCGTACCGACGCCGGCGCGCTGGCCTGGCAGGCCGCGGGGATCGCGGGCATCGTGACGGGGATCGTCCTGCTGGGCATGCACCCGGCGATGCCCTCGGGCACGGCGGAACCGGAACACTCGCGGGACCTCCAGCCGCACTGAGCGGCCCCGGCGCACCGCCGCCCGCCCCGGCCGGTGTCCTCCCCCCTCCTCCCGGCACCACCCCGGCACCCCGCACACCACCCGGACGGCCGTGAGCGCCCCCTGCGCGGGGCCGGGAGCTGCTTGGATGGGTCCCATGAGTGCCGCTGACGAGATCCTCGACATCGTGGACGAGAACGACGAGGTCATCGGGCAGTCCCCGCGCGGGGAGGCGTACGCGCGCGGGCTGCGCCACCGGTGCGTGTTCATCGAGGCCCGGGACGCCCGGGGCCGGCTCTTCGTCCACCGGCGCACCCCCACCAAGCTGGTGTTCCCCTCGTTCTACGACATGTTCGTGGGCGGAGTCGTGGGCACGGGCGAGTCCTACGACGACGCGGCGCTCCGCGAGGCCGAGGAGGAACTCGGCGTCTCCGGCCTCCCCCGGCCGACCCCCCTGTTCAAGTTCCTGTACGACGACGGGGCCGGCGCGACCTGGTGGTCGGCCGTGTACGAGGTCCGCTGCGAGCTCGAGGTGAACCCGCAGGCGGAGGAGGTCGCCTGGCACGGCTTCCTCACCGAGGACGAGGTGGAGCGCCGCCTGGACGAGTGGACGTGGGTGCCGGACGGCCTCGCGGCCTACGAACGGCTCACGGACTACCGCGCGATGGACTGAACCGTCCGGCCCCGCCCCCGGGCGGTACCCGGGGAGCCCCGCGCGAAGCTCCCCGGTAGGGTCCTGGGCGTGATCGAGCTCGTGCGCAACGTCCGGCTGTGGTTCGCGCCGCAGGAGATCCGGCACGAGGGCAGGACCCCGGACTACCGGTTCTCCCTGGCCAATGAACGGACCTTCCTGGCCTGGCTGCGCACCGCGCTCGCGCTCATCGGCGGCGGCTTCGCCGTGGACCAGTTCCTGCCGGACCTGCGCTGGGCCTGGCGGGTGGGCCTCGCCCTCGCGCTGCTGGCGGCGGGCGTGCTCTGCGCGCTGCGGGCCGTCAATCACTGGATACGCTGCGAGCGGGCGATGCGTCGTGGCGAGGACCTGCCGGTGTCGCGCTTCCCGGCGGTGCTGAGCATCGTCGTCGCGGTCGTCGCGGTCGCGATGGTCGTCGTCGTCCTCGTCGGCTGGGCGGGATGACCACCCCCCTCCCGGGGGAGCGCGACCCGGGCCTCCAGCCGGAGCGCACCCGGCTGGCCTGGCGCCGTACGACCCTCTCCTGCACCGTCGCCGCGGTGCTCGCCGCGAGGGCGGCCCTGCACGAGCGGGACTCGGCCGCCGGGATCGTGGCGTTCGCGTTCTGCTGCGTCCTCTGGCTGGTGTTCCTGGCCCTCGCCCACCGCCGCATCCGGACCCTGTCGGTCACGGACCCGGCGGGTCCGTCCGTGCTCGCGCCCCGGCACGCCACGGCGACGGCGCTGTGCACGGTGGCGCTGGCCGTGTGCGCGGTGGCGCTGGTCTTCTAGGGCCTGTCATCCAGGTCGTGCGGCGAGACGCCGATCACGTTTCGCGCAGCCGCTGGACGACATACCGACTGGTCGGCATCATGGTCGTGTCCCGTTCCCGTGTGCTGAGGAGCAATGATGAGCCCGGACCACCCGCCAGGTCTCGACCTCGACCGGCTGCGCGGGCTGCTCGACCGCGAGCGGCCCGGACTGGTGAACGGCCCGCTGACCGGCCGGCTGATCGAGGGCGGACGGTCGAACCTCACGTACGCGGTCTCCGACGGCACCGGCCGTTGGGTCGTACGGCGGCCCCCGCTCGGCCACGTGCTGGCCACGGCGCACGACATGAAGCGCGAGCACCGGGTGATCAGCGCGCTGCACCCGACGGCCGTGCCGGTCCCGGTCCCCGTGCTGCTGTGCGAGGACGAGTCGGTGCTCGGCGCCCCCTTCTACGTCATGGAGTTCGTGGAGGGCACCCCGTACCGCACCGCGGACCAGCTCGCCCCGCTCGGTCCGCAGCGCACCCGCGACGCGGTGCTCGGCCTGGTGGACACCCTGGTCGAACTGCACGCGGTGGACCCCGCCGAGGTCGGTCTCGCCGACTTCGGCCGCCCCGAGGGCTTCCTCGACCGTCAGCTGCGCCGCTGGGGCAAGCAGCTGGACGCGTCCCGCAACCGCGAGCTCGCCGGCATCGACGAGCTGCACGCGGCCCTGGGCCGCGAACTGCCCTCCTCCCCCGCGCCCACCGTCGTGCACGGCGACTACCGGCTCGACAACGTGCTGATCGGACCCGACGACCGGATCAGGGCGATCCTGGACTGGGAGATGTCCACGCTCGGCGACCCGCTCACCGACCTCGGGCTGCTCGTCATGTACAGCACGCGCCTGGAGCTGCCGAACTCCCCCATCAGCACGACCGCCTCGGCCGCGGGACATCCGCCGGCGAGCGAGATCGTCGAGCGGTACGCCGCGCGCTCGGGGCGCGACGTCTCCGCGGTCTCCTGGTACACGGCCTTCGCCTGGTTCAAGCTGGCCGTGATCCTGGAGGGCATCCACTACCGGTACACCAAGGGCCAGACCGTCGGCGGGGGCTTCGACCGCATCGGCGAGCTGGTGCCCGTCTTCATCGAGCACGGCCTGACCACCCTCCAGGAAGGCTGATCCGCCATGGACTTCGCATTCGACGCGCGCACAGAAGAGCTGCGCGGGAAGCTGCTCGCCTTCATGGACGAGTACGTCTATCCGGCGGAGGCCGTCGCGGAGGAGCAGCGCGCCCTGCTGGCCTCCCCGTGGGACACGCCCGCCGTGGTGGGCGAGCTGAAGGCCGAGGCCCGCAGGCAGGGTCTGTGGAACCTGTTCCTGCCGGACTCCGAGTACGGCGCCGGGCTGACCAACCTCCAGTACGCGCCGCTCGCCGAGATCACCGGCCGCAGCCCGCACCTGGCGCCCACCGCGCTGAACTGCGCCGCCCCGGACACCGGGAACATGGAGGTGCTCGCCCAGTTCGGTGACGAGCGCCAGCGCAAGCAGTGGCTGGAGCCGCTGCTCGCCGGGGAGATCCGCTCGGCGTTCGCGATGACCGAGCCCGAGGTCGCCTCCTCCGACGCCACGAACATCACCACGCTCATCGAGCGCGACGGCGACGACTACGTCATCACCGGCCGCAAGTGGTACATCTCCGGGGCGATGAACCCCGACTGCAAGATCTTCATCGTGATGGGCAAGACCGACCCGGACGGGGCCGACATCCGGCGCCAGCAGTCGATGGTCCTGGTCCCGCGCGACACCCCGGGCCTGGAGGTCCGGCGCGCGATGCAGGTGTACGGCTACGAGGACCACTCCCACGGCGGGCACGCGGAGGTCGTGTTCGACCGCGTCCGGGTCCCGGCGAGCAACCTGATCGGCGAGGAGGGCGGCGGTTTCGCCATCGCGCAGGCGCGGCTCGGTCCCGGCCGGATCCACCACTGCATGCGGCTGATCGGCATGGCCGAGCGGGCCATCGAGCTGATGTGCCGCCGGGCGGTGTCCCGGACCGCGTTCGGCAAGCCGCTGGCCCAGCAGGGTGTCGTGCAGAACTGGATCGCCGACGCGCGGGTCGCCGTCGAGCAGCTGCGTCTGCTGGTCCTGAAGACCGCCTGGATGATGGACACGGTGGGCAACAAGGGTGCCCACACCGAGATCCAGGCCATCAAGATCGCCACTCCGCGGACGGTCGTGGACATCCTCGACAAGGCGGTGCAGTTGCACGGGGCGGGCGGTGTGAGCCAGGACTTCCCGCTGGCCGAGCTGTGGGCCGCCGCGCGGACGCTGAAGCTGGCCGACGGGCCCGACGAGGTCCACCAGCGGTCGCTGGCGCACCGGGAGATCAAGAAGTACGTCTGACCGGGAACGCGCCGGAACGGCGGTGCGGCCCCACCGGGTGGTGGGGCCGCACCGCCGTGTGCGTCCCGGTGCGCTACGGGCGCAGGGCGCGCAGCAGCAGGTCGGCGAGGTGGTCGGCGACCTGCTGGGGGGCGAGGGGGCCGTCGGGGCGGTACCACGTCGACAGGTGGTGCACCGAGCCGAAGTGGTAGTCGACGACCAGGTCGGCGGGGGTGGCCGTGGAGAAGACGCCCTTCTTCTGGCCCTCCTCGACCAGGGCGCGGAAGCGTTCGTGGTAGCGGCGCCGCTCGGAGCGCACCTGCTTGAGCTTCTCGGGGCCGAGGTGGTGCATCGACCGGAAGAAGATCGAGGCGTCGTCGAGGTTGTCGATGGTCGTGACGACCACGTCGGCCGCGGCGCGCCGCAGCCGCTCCTCGACGGGCGCGTCCGCGTCGGCGAAGGCGTCCAGCCGCTCCTGCTGGAGGCGCAGCACGCGGGCGTAGACCTCGTGCAGGAGGTCGTCCTTGGAGCCGAAGTAGTGGTAGAGCGCCCCCTTGGTGACGCCCGCCGCCTCGACGATCTCCTGCACCGAGGTGCGGTCGTAGCCCTGCTCGGCGAAGAGCCGGGTGGCGGCGGCAAGGAGCCTCTGCGGAACAGGAGTCCCGTCACCGTCCGTCGTCCTGGGCACTGCCGCCACCTGCCTTCCGTGCGTTCACTTCGATGTAAGCCGTCCGCGTGAGCCGTGCGCGGGGAGTCCTGGAGACTACCCGGCGTCCTTGGACCGGGAACGCAGTTCCCGACGGAGGATCTTCCCACTCGCCGTCTTCGGCAGGTCGGGCAGGATCTCCACCCGCCGCGGATATTTGTAGGCGGCCAGTCTCTCCTTGCAGTACGCGGCCAGCGCGCCGGGGTCCTCGGTGGCCCCCGGCCGCAGGCTGATGTACGCCATGACGGTCTCGCCGCGGTAGCCGTCCGGGATCCCGACGACGGCCGCCTCGCGGACCGCGGGGTGGGTGTGCAGGACGTCCTCGACCTCGCGCGGCCAGACCTTGAAGCCGGACGCGTTGATCATGTCCTTCTTGCGGTCGACGACGTAGAGCCAGCCGTTCTCGTCCATGAAGCCGATGTCGCCGGTGCGCAGTTCGCCGTCCGGGAAGGCCTCGGCGGTCGCCTCGGGGCGGCGCCAGTAACCGGGCACCACCTGCGGGCCGCTGACGAGGATCTCGCCCTGTTCCCCGAAGGGGACCTCCTGGCCCGTCTCGTCGACGATGCGCACCACCGAATCCGGGCCGGGCACGCCCACGGCGAGCGTCCCGGAGACCGGGTCCACCGGCGCCTCCCGCCCCGGGGGCACGGAGGCGCACGGCGCGGTGCACTCGGTGAGCCCGTAGCCGTTGCGTATGTACGGCCCGAAGCCGGCCCGGAACCGCTCGACGAGGGCGGGCGGCAGCGGGGCGCCGCCGGAGGAGATGTTCACGAAGGACGAGAAGTGGTCCGGCGTGACGTCCGGGTGGGCGGCCAGCGCCATGAAGGCGGTGGAGGGGCCGACGGTGTAGAGCGGCCGGTGCTCGGCGAAGGCCTCGAGGACGACCCCGGGCTCGAAGCGGTAGGCGAGCACCAGGGTGCCCGCGCTGTTCAGACAGGCGGCGAGCTGGCAGACCATCCCCGTGATGTGGAACAGGGGCGCCAGCGCGAAGTACACGGGAGCCTCGGGCAGCGCGAGGCCGGTCCGCTGCCGCTCGGCGTTGTACATGATGTTGCCGTGGGTGTTGGTGGCTCCCTTGGGGGTGCCGCTGGTGCCCGAGGTGTAGCTGATCAGGGCGATGTCGGACGGACCGAGGACACGATCGGCGGGCGCCCGGTGTCCGTGCCGGGCGACGGCGACGAGGTCGTCGGCCCCCTCGTCGAGGGGCAGCCGCTCGAAGGCCAGCACGCGCGGGTCGTCGCGGGTCTGGAGGTCGCGTTCGCAGGCCGTCAGGACGACCCGTACGGGCGAGTCGGCGGCGGTCTCGCGCAGGTAGCCGTCCCAGGCGCGGTCGGAGCAGACGAGGGCGACCGCCCCGGCGTCGTGCAGGACGTGCCGGACCTCGCCCGACTTGTACATCGGGTTGACCGGTACGACCGTCGCGCCGGCCTTCCACGCGCCGAACAGGGCGAGCACGAAGTGCGGGGAGTTCTGGAGCATGACCGCCACGCGGTCGCCCCGCGCCACGCCGCGGGCGGCGAGGTGCCCGGCCACGGAGTCGCTCAGCCCGTCGAGCTCGCGGTAGCCCGTCCGCCCGTCGAAGTAGGCGAGCGCGGTGCGGTCCGGAGTGCGGGCGGCCGCGTCGGCGAGGGCGTGCACGAGGGTGTCGGCGGGGTGCACCGGGCCGCGCTGCGCCTCGTTGAGCAGCGCCGTCCAGGGCCGGTCGGAATAGCGGGTCACTCGGTGGTCTCCCACTTCTGCTGGAGATGGTTCATGTTCATCATCCAGCGGTCGGGGTCGGCGGCCCGCGCCTGGTAGTACCCGGCGACCTCGGGGTGCGGCAGGATCAGGAAGCGGTCCTCCTCGATGCCCTTCATGAGCGCGTCGGCGACGGCCTCGGGCTCGATGGCGGTGGGCTGGAGCACCAGGTCGCCCGCGCTGCCGGTGGCCTGGAGCATGTCGGTGCGCACGCCCTGGGGGCAGATCGCGTGCACCTTCACGCCGCGGTGGCGGTACGTCAGGGACAGCCACTCGGCGAACGCGTACGCGCCGTGCTTGGTGACGCTGTACGGCGCGGCGCCGATCATCGTGAGCAGTCCGGCGGCCGAGACGGTCGAGACGAACCGGCCGCCGCCGCGCTCCAGCCAGTCCGGGAGGAGGGCGTGGGCGGCGCGTACGTGGGCCATCACGTTGACGTCCCAGGCCAGGGCCCACACGCTCTCGTCGGCGGCCTCGGAACCGCCCGAGCCGACTCCCGCGTTGGCGCAGTAGACGTCGACGGTGCCGCCGAGGGCGTCGCGGGCCTCGGTCACGATCAGGGAGGCGTCGCCCGCGACCGCGATGCCGCCGATCTCGTCGGCCACGGCCTTCGCCCTGTCGGCGTCGAGGTCGTTGACCACGACCCGCGCTCCCCCGGCGGCGAACCGGCGGGCCAGCGCGGCTCCGATGCCGCCCCCCGCTCCGGTGACGACGACTCCCGCACCCTGCACGGTTTCCACCACGGGTCTCCTTCGACGCGATGTGACACGGCTCTGCTGCGGCACCAGACTAACCAGTCGGTATGTAACAAGGGAAGGGTTCCCGGCCACCGCGCGGGCGTCCCCGTGACGAGCCGCGACAGGCCGACGGGATCCGCGGCCTGTGAACTTCCCCCGGGAGCCCTTAGCGTGCCCGTGCCAGCCTTCCGCGATCACGGAGGTCCCACCATGCGCATGTCCCGACGGTCACTGCTCACGGCCGGCACCGCCGCGGCCGCCCTGACCCCGCTGCCCGCCGGGGCCGCGGCGGCGGCCGCGAACCCCGGCACCCGGCTGCGCACCGGCTTCGAGCGCCTGGCCCAGGACGGGTACGCCCGGCTCGGCGGCATGCGTGTCGGGATCGTCACCAACCCCACGGGCGTCACCCGCGACGTCCGGCACGTCGTCGACGTCATGCACGCCGACGCCCGTGTGGACCTGACGGCGGTCTTCGGCCCCGAGCACGGCTTCCGGGGCACCGCGCAGGCGGGCGGGTCCGAGGGCCGCTACGACGACCCGGCCACCGGACTGCCCGTCTACGACACGTACCTGAAGAGCGGCCAGGCGCTCGCGGACGTCTTCACCGCGTCCGGCGTGGACACGGTGGTCTTCGACATCCAGGACGTGGGAGCGCGCTTCTACACGTACATCTGGACGCTGTACGACTGCATGGAGGCGGCACGGCTCGCCGGCAAGCGGTTCGTGGTGCTCGACCGGCCGAACCCGGTCACCGGACGGTCGGCCCGGGGGCCGGTGCTGCACAAGGAGTTCGCGACGTTCGTCGGGCGGCAGCCGATCGCGCAGGCGCACGGGATGACGGTGGCGGAGCTGGCCCGGCTCTTCAACGGGGAGTTCCTCACGGCGCCCGTGGAACTGGACACCGTGCTCATGTCGGGCTGGGGGCGAGGGGACTTCTACGACGCCTCGGGGCTGCCCTGGGTGCCGCCGAGCCCGAACATGCCAACGGCGGACACGGCGCTGGTGTACTCCGGGACCTGTCTCTTCGAGGGCACGAACCTGTCGGAGGGGCGGGGCACGACGCGCCCGTTCGAACTGCTCGGCGCCGAGGGCCTCGACGGGCGCTGGGCCGCGGCGGCCGGTGAACTGGGCCTGCCGGGCGTGCGCTTCAGGGAGGCCTACTTCGCTCCCACCTTCTCCAAGTTCCAGGGAAAGACCATCGGGGGCGTCCAGGTCCATGTGCGCGACCGGGCGGCGTACGACCCCGTCCGCACCGGGATCGCCCTCCTGGTGACCGCGAAGAAGGTCTGGAGCGGCTTCGCCTGGCGCTCCGACAACTGGATCGACAAGCTGACCGGCTCGACGCTGGTGCGCACGATGACCGACGCGGGCGCGGGCACCGACGAGATCGTCGGCGCCTGGCAGGACGAGCTGGAGGCGTTCCGCGGGATCCGCAGGCACTACCTCATCTACAAGTGAGCCGGGGCTCTCTTGCACGAACGAGTGATTTGTGCGTGACGGATAGGTCGTGACGTATGGCCAACTTTCCCCGCCGGGTGGACGATGCGCCCATATCGCACCGCCCGCGGGGTCAGGGGGCCTGACATGACGGAACCGGCAGTGAGTGTCTCTCCCTACTGGGAGCTCACCTTCGACGCGGACGGGGACGTGGACGGCCGCCAACGCGACCGGCTGCTCGACCAGGTGCCGCGCCGGGGCGTCCGCGACCTGATCGTGTTCGCGCACGGCTGGAACAACGACCGTTCGGCGGCCACCCGCCTCTTCAGCCAGTTCTTCGAACCCGTCCCCGGCCTCGCGCCCACCGCGCGCCTCGGATACGTGGGGGTGGTCTGGCCGTCGATGCGGTTCTCGGACGAACCGATCCCCGGCTTCCCCCCGTCGGTGGCCGCGGACGTCACCGACGACAGCGCCTCGCCGCTCGGCAAGAACACCCGGCACGCCCTCCTGGAGGTGTTCCCGGGACGCGCCACCGTGGTCGAGCAGATCGCCCGGCTGCTCGACCAGCAACCGGACGAGGGAGCCTCTCTGGAGGAGTTCGGCCGTCTCGTACGGCTGCTCGTCGAGGTCCGGCCGCAGGGTCCGCAGACCTCCTTCGCGGCGGACACCCTCGCGGAGGGCGTACCGGAGAGCGATCCCGAGATGCTCTTCGGGGACACCGCGACGGTGTGCGCCGAGTTCGCGCAGGCGCTCACCGGGGAGGAAGCGCCCGCGTTCGCGCTGCCCCGGCTGTGGGACGGAGCTCTCGAACTGCTGCGCCAGGCCACGTACTACGCCATGAAGAGACGCGCGGGCACCGTCGGCGAGCGCGGGCTCGGGCCGGCGGTCGGCCGGCTCGCGGCGGCGGCACCGGACGTGCGCGTCCATCTGGTCGGGCACAGCTTCGGCGGCCGGCTGGTCTCCTTCGCGCTGCGCGGCCTGCCTCCCGGAGTACGCGCGGTGAAGTCCGTGACACTGCTCCAAGGGGCCTTCTCGCACTACGCGTTCGCCCCGCGGCTGCCCCACGACCCGCGCGCGAGCGGGGTGCTGGACGGGCAGTACCACCGCATCGACGGCCCGCTGGTGTGCTGCTACTCCCGCTTCGACTCGGCACTCGGCAGCGTCTACCCGCTGGCCTCGCGGATGGCGGGGGACAACCGGTCCGTCGTGGCGGACTTCGGCATCGGCGGCATGCTCGGCGCGCAGTGGGGCGCGATGGGCCACGACGGGGTGCAGGCGGTGCCGGGGACGAAGTCGTTCACGCTCGCCGAGGCCCTGCGCACCCGGCTGCCGGTCTCGGGGTGCGTGAACGTGGACGCCGCCTCGGTGGTGTGCCGGGGCGGCGCCCCGGCGGGCGCGCACAGCGACATCTGTCACCGCGAGCTGGCCCAGGTGGTGCTGGCGGCGGGCCGCGTCAGGTGACCCGCCGCCGCGTCGGCGCCGGCCGCCCCTAGGGGCGGCCCGGGCGGCGCCGTTCCGTGCTCATCGGTGCGAGGTGTACTCGACGACCTGCTGGAAGGTCGGCCGGTTCTGCCAGGTGATCTTGCCGTGCTTGATGCCGCCGAGCGTCCGCTGGACGATCGAGTCGGCGCACCACTGGTCGCCCGCCGAGCACTGGTCGTCGCCGGGGTAGACGGTGGCCGCGGTCTTGCCGGCCGCCTCCTTCAGCGAGCTGATCAGGAGGTCCCGGCAGGCACTGAGGCTGCCGCCGCCGCAGTACTTCTGCGACAGGCCGCCCTGCACGGGCTCCCCGAGCACCGCCCGGATGTCCTTGTCGACATAGCTCCACCAGCCGTACTGGAAGGAGCTTCCGGCGTGCGAGCCGGTCGGGCCGTGGCCGGCGGACGGCGCCTCGTCGACGGGGAGGTTGCTGCCGAACGCGGTGTACAGGTCGCCGCCGAGCCCCGGCTGGAACTCCGCCTTCACCAGCAGCGGCCACCAGGCGTCCAGGATGCGGATCGCGTCGGCGTCGGCGTAGGTGTGCGAACCCGAGGAGGTCTCCTTGCGCCTGGCGCCCGCCGTCACCCACGCGGACAGCTTGCTCACGGCCGCGGCGGCCGTGGAGTCCGTGACCGGGGAGCTGTTGACGACCTTGAGCAGCTCCGGGAGCACGTCCTCGGCCCGCAGATCGGCCAGTGCCGCGTCGGCCATCGCCTTCACCAGCGCGGACCTGGTCACTCCGCCCGCCGCGACCAGTTTGGAGACCCGGTCCTCCAGCAGGTCCCCGCGGTGCACCGAGCCGTCGCCCCAGGAGGCCGTGGTGTAGTCCTTGGCCTGCTTGTTGTTCCAGGAGATGTAGTAGTCCTGGTCCACCGAGTTGGGGTGCGCGGACGCCGGGGTGTAGGAGGCGGTGTTCGTGCCCGCGTCCCAGTTCCGCCATTCGTACGCGGACTGCGCCCACACGGGGAACTCGGCGTCGACCCCGCTCGCCCGCACCGGGTTGTCACCGCTGTTGTAGTAGGCGGTGTGCGCCGAGTCGGCGTAGAACCAGTTGAAGGTGTAGTTGATGTTCTGCACCGCGCTCTGGAAGGTCGCCGGGCTCTTCACGAAGTCCGGGTCGTTGAGCATCTGGAAGCCGATGATCGAGTCGGCCTCGTGCATGAAGGACGTGCGCAGGGTGGTGTACGCGACCTTCTTGCCGCCCACCGTCGCGCGGTACTCCACGGGCCCGTACTTGGTGCGGTAGACCTGCATCCGGTACGAGCCGGCGGCGGTGCCGTCGGCGGTGGTCGGCTTCCAGGAGTTGGTCCGCTCGACCTTGTCCATCGCCGTGCAGGTGCCGTGGTAGAGGTAGTGGTAGTCGTCCTGGCACAGTTCGACGGCGTAGGTGTCGATGATGTCCTGGCCGGAGGTCGTCGCGCTCCAGGAGTAGTCCTGGCCGCGGCCGAGTTCGACGTACATGCTCAGGCCCGCGAAGGAGGCGCCGCGCGCGCTGATGCCCGGTCCCTGGATCTCCTGGAGCATGAGCAGCTGTGGCGCGAAATAGCCGGTCTGCGGGCCGAAGACGGCGATCGGGTGGCCGCTGGCGGTGTGTTTCCCGCTCACCACGAGGGCGTTGGACATCCCGCGCTTGGCGGAGGTCAGGGAGGTCTTGGCGGCCGTGGCCGAGGCGCTGGTGGCGCTCGCCGCGACCGCGCTGCCGGTGCGGTCGTAGACCAGCGGTTCCTGGGTCACCGATCCGGCGTCGGGCAGGGCCTGGCCCTGCGCGCTGTCGGGCTTGGAGGCGTACGGGAAGCTCTCGCCGTCGTGCACGGTGAGCGCCGCTTCCGGGTCGTTGCGCTCACGGAAGGACTCCCAGACCTTGGTGCCCTCGGCGACGCCGTACTTGGACTGGGCGGCGAGCAGCGAGAGGGCGTTGTTGACCTCGCCGCCGCCTCCGGAGCCGAAGAGCGAGCCGATGACGGAGGCCAGCGCGACCAGGTCGGTGAGCTTGAAGTGGTCGATGGTGCCGGCGTTGGTGATGGAGTCCTTGTGGCCGGTCAGGACGTACTCGCCGGGGAAGTAGCGGCCGCTGTCGGAGGCGTCGATGTAGGCGTTGACGCCGTCGATGTAGGCGTTGGCGTCGGCGAGGGCCTGGGTGCCCCGGGATCCGGCCCTGCTGGTCGCCTCGTCGATCTGGGCCTGGAGATCGGCCTCGGTGTAGGGCGCGTTGCGCCAGAACTCCTGCTCCAGGCCCTGGTTGGAGGGCGCGCCGCCGGCGAAGCTGGTGAGCTGGCCCCGTCCCACGTGCCGGAAGACGTCCATCAGCCACAGCCGGTCCTGGGCGGCGGCGTATCCGGCGCCGTACTCGGTGCCGTAGCGGGTGGTGCCGGTGATGTGCGGAACGCCCGTCTTCTTGTCGCGGACGATGGTCACGTCGGTGCGGCCGCCGGGCTTGGTGGTCGACTCGACCTGGCCCGAGGCGACGCCGAAGGAGGCGTCGTTGAAGAAGTCGTTGATCTTGGCGTCGGTGAGGGCCGAGTAGCCGGAGGCCAGGTTGCCGTACGGGCCGAGCTGGTCCTCGGCGTGACCGGGCTGGGTGCCGAAGACCTGGTTGAGCAGGATCTGGGCGAGGGTGGCGTTGCCGTTCTCACCGGGCGGCAGGATGTCGGAGCACTGGCCGCCGCAGTAGTCGTTCGCGGCGGCCGTCGTCGAGGTGTCCGCGGCCGCCGCCTGGGAAAGCGGCGACAAAAGACCGGCAATGAGCACGCATAGGGATGCTGCCATGAGGAACTTGGGGAATCTGCGGGGAGTTCTCAGTCTGTCCGAGGCGGTGCGTGGGGTGCTCGGTGGCATGTCGGCTCCTACCGATGGGGGTGGCCGGACGTTACCGCCGGTATCCCCGAGTTTGAAGATGAACATGCGTCAGTTTTTGGGATTCACAGTGAACGGCGGCGCGCCGGAGGGCCGGTGAACGGCCGGCCGGCGGCGACGAAGGGCAGGCCAAGGACACTCGGCGGGTGGCTCGCGGGGGTCGTCGGAAAATTGGATGGAGCCGAATCGCTTGTCGATACGTCTACTCGACGACGTCCGTACGGACGGCGCCGAAGTGACCGGAGTACAGGTGCAGGTGTGACGGAGGTGCAGGACGATGGCCGGTTTCCGAAGTCTGGCGAGACAGGCGCGAGATCCGAGGTGTGATCTGGCACTGCGGCGGTACTCACTGCGCAAGTGCCTGGAGAGGTTCGCCCCTTACGGGCACCGGGCGACCTGGGACCATCTGTGCTCCCGGTCCGGGTTCGAGCCCGAGGACCGTTCCCCCGATCCGGCGCGGCTCGTGGCCGCACTGGACGAACTGGAGGAGGCCCGCTCCGTCTGGCTCGCCTACGAGGCCGAGTTCGCCGAGCGCCGCAAGAAGGAGAAGCACGACGGGCTGCGCAGACCGGGCAGTGTCGACGACTGGCACCGCCTGACCTGGGGCGGCTTCGGTGTCGCCTGGTGCGACGACCCCCGTGTCCACCCCCATGAACCCCTGGCCGAGGTGCTGCGCCGACTGATCACGGCACTGGAGCGCGAGCCGGGCGCCGTCTGCCCGGTGTGCTCCGGCGAGCGCCTCGTCTGGATGCACGACCTGGCCCACGAACCGTCGTCGGGCCCCGTCTGCACGAGCTGCGGAATCGTGGTGCCGCGACCCGTCCTGACCCCGGCGGCGCTGGCCGGCGCCAGGCGCGGCCGGCTGCTCGTGTCCGCGTGAACACCCCGCCCGGCCGGGCGGCCCGCCGCGCGGCCGGGTGCATGTCACCGCTGCGCGGCGGCGACGGTAGCAGCCGTAAATCCGTTGGTTCCAGCCGTTTCTCCCGCGGACAGTTGGGGGCGATGAAACAGGGCTGAGCAACCGAGGAGTCCCCCATGTCGACGCTGCGCGTCACCGCCGAAGTGCTGACCATCCACGAGCACCCGAACGCCGACGCGCTCGAGCTGGCCCAGGTGGGCCTGTACCGGGCCGTGGTCGCCAAGGGCGCGTACCGCACCGGCGAGTGGGCGCTCTACATCCCGGAGCAGTCCGTGCTGCCGGCCCCGCTGATCGAGGAGCTGGGGCTGACGGGGCGTCTGGCGGGCAGCTCGGCGGACCGGGTCAGGGCGGTGCGGCTGCGCGGCGAGCTGTCGCAGGGCATCGTGTGCCGTCCCAAGGCGCTGGCCGGCGTCGATCTGGCGCGGGCCGCCGGGGAGGGCACGGACTTCGCGGAGTTCCTCGGCATCGTGAAGTGGGTCCCGCCGATCCCGCCCACGATGAACGGCGACGTGGAGGCGGCGCCCGATCTGCTGCCCTGGGTCGACATCGAGAACATCCAGCGCTATCCGGACATCTTCACGCCCGGCGAGCCGGTCGTCGTGACGGAGAAGCTGCACGGCTCGGCCTGCCTGCTGACCTACCTCGCCGACGAGGACCGCGTCCACGTGTCCTCGAAGGGCTTCGGCGCCAAGTCCCTGGCCCTGAAGGAGGATCCGCGCAATCTGTACTGGCGCGCGGTGCGCGGACACGGGGTCGCCGAGGCCGCCGCCCGGATCGCCGGACGCCTCGGCGCGCGCCGCGTCGGCATCTTCGGCGAGGTGTACGGGGCGGGCGTGCAGGATCTGACGTACGGCGCCGACGGACGCCGCGAGACGATCGGCTACGCCGTCTTCGACGTGTCCGCGGAGATCGACGGCGTGGTCCGCTGGCTGGACGCCGAGGAGCTGCTGTCGGGCGAACTCCCGCTCGTACCGCGGCTGTACGAGGGACCGTACGACGTCGAGCGCGTCCTCGGGATCGCTTCCGGCAAGGAGACCGTGTCCGGTCGCGGGCTGCATCTGCGCGAGGGGGTCGTGATCCGCCCCGGCGCTCCCGCCCCCGACGGGCCGGAGGGGACCTTCGTCGCCGCCGAGCGCTACAGCCCGGTGACGGGCGGCCGGGCCATAGCCAAGGCGGTCAGCCCGGCCTACCTGACCCGCAAGGGCGGCACCGAGTACGAGTAGGAGCTCCGGACGGAAGCGGGGCCGGCGGTCAGCGGCAGTCTCCCGCCGCCGGTTCCCGGCCCGGACCGGGCTCGCACGCGGCCGCCGGCCCCCGCTCCCGCGGGGCCGGCGCCGGCTGCGTGCCGGCCCGTTCCACCATGAGCCGGGAGCCTGCCCGGCGCTCGCCGAGGACGTCGTCGGGGTTGGAGAGCACACAGGTCTCCAGGGAGAGGCAGCCGCAGCCGATGCAGTCCGTGAGGTGGTCGCGCAACCGGCCGAGCTGTTTGATGCGTTCGTCGAGTTCGGAGCGCCAGGCCCGGGAGAGCCGGGCCCAGTCCTCCCGTGTCGGGGTGCGCTCCTCGGGGAGTTCGGCGAGCGCCTCGCGGATGGTGGCGAGCGGGATGCCGACGCGCTGGGCGGCCCGTACGAAGGCGACACGGCGCAGCGCGTCACGGTGGTAGCGGCGCTGGTTGCCCGAGGTGCGGCGGCTGCTGATCAGGCCCTTGGACTCGTAGAAGTGCAGGGCGGAGACGGCCGCGCCACTGCGGGCCGACAACTGTCCGACGGTCAGCTCGTGGACCGTCTCGGGGATCTGGGGCACTCCTCCAACCTACCTACCGCGTCACCCGTCCGGTCCGTTGACATGCGCCGCCCGGCGGACCATGCTAAGCAGTCGCTTAGACTATGAGATGCGGGAGGCCGGGGACATGGCAGAGCCGAGGACGTTCGCGACGGTCGAGGAGCTGCGGAGCGCCGTGGGCGAGCAGCTGGGACACACGGACTGGGTCGAGATCGAGCAGAAGCGGATCGACCTCTTCGCGGAGGCGACCGGCGACCACCAGTGGATCCACGTCGACCCCGAGATGGCCGCGACGGGTCCGTTCGGCACCACGATCGCGCACGGCTATCTCACCCTGTCGCTGCTGCCGCTCTTCGGCCCGCAGCTCATCCATGTCGAAGGCGTGAAGATGGGCGTCAACTACGGGACGAACAAGGTCCGCTTCCCCGCCCCCGTCCCGGTCGGCTCACGGCTGCGCGCCACCGGGACGATCACCGCGGTGGACGACGTGCCCGGCGGTGTGCAGGTCTCCGTCGCCTTCACCGTGGAGCGCGAGGGCGGCGACAAGCCGGTCTGCGTCGCGGAGTCGGTCTCGCGCTACTACCTCTGAGCCAGGGGCCCGGAGCCCCGTCCCGGCGCCTCCGGGACGGGCCGGGGCTACCCCTTGAAGCCCACCATCCGCCGGACCAGGCCGGCGTAGAGCGCTCCGACCTCGTCCGGCGTGCGGGGACCCTCGACGTTGAACCAGCGGGCCACGTCGATGCACAGGGACAGCACGGCGACGGTGGTGCCGGGAACGTCCGGGACGTCGAACTCGCCCGTCGCGACACCGTCCTGGATGATGCCGCGGACCTCCGCGTCGACCTGCCGGCGCAGCCCGATGATCTCCGCGCGCGCGTCGGGCCCGAGGGCCTCCAGCTCGTACTGGACCACGCGCGCGGTGGTGTGCTGGCCCGCGTGCCACCGCACGAAGGACCGGACGGCGTCGGAGAGCCGCTCGGCGGGGGTGCCCTCGCCCGCCGCCGCGGTGCGCACGATGTCCAGCGCCTTGTCGTGACCGATGCGGCTGATCCGGTGGAGCAGCTCTTCCTTGGTCTTGTAGTGGATGTACAGCGCGGCCGGGCTCATGCCCGCGCGGCCCGCGATGTCCCGGGTCGTCGTCGCGTGGTACCCGCGCTCGGCGAAGGCCTCCACCGCGGCGATCAGCAGCCGCCGCGCCGCGTCCGGGGTCACCTCGGCCCACGGCTGCATCTCGCCGCCAGGCGTCTCCTGCGCCGTGCTCATCGCTCACTCGCCCTTCTCGGTGACAGGAGCTACACCATACCGCCGAAGGTGAGCGGTCGCTTAGCGCGCCTGCTCAGATCTTCTCGAAAGGGTCGTGCTCGGCGAGGAGCTTCTCCAGCCGCGCCTGGTCGACCCGGCTCACTATCTGACCGGCCTCCTGCCGGTCCCTGATCACCTTGGCCAGGGTGAAGGCGGAGGTGACGAGGTACAGGACCGCGATGGCCAGGAAGGCCCGGACCCAGGCGTCGGTGTCCAGCCGGTAGATACCGATGGACGTGGCCGCCATGGCGATGGCGAAGGAGGCGACGGCCTGGCCGTAGAAGGCGGTCGTGCTCTGCTGTTTGACGGGTGTCTCGGTCATGGGACAAGGATCGGCGGATGTGGCCCGGGCCACATCCGCCGTCGTACTCAGGGACGTACTCAGAGTCAGAACGCCGAGACACCCGTCAGGGCGCGTCCGATGACCAGTTTCTGTATCTGGCTGGTGCCCTCGTAGAGGGTCATCACCCGGGCGTCGCGCAGGAGCTTGCCGACCGGGTACTCGTCGATGTAGCCGTAACCGCCGTACACCTGGAGGGCGTTGTTCGCCGCGCGCACGGCGGCCTCGGAGGCGAACAGCTTGGCCTTCGAGGACTCGGTGGCGAACGGCAGCCCGCGGTCGACGAGATCGGCCACCCTCCAGGTCAGCAGCCGTGCCGCGTCCACGTCGACGGCGATGTCGCTGATCAGTTCCTGGACGAGCTGGTGGTGCGCGATCGTCTTCCCGAACTGCTCCCGCTCGGTCGCGTACGCCACCGCCGCGTCGAGCGCGGCCTGGGCGATGCCGACGCAGCCCGCGGCCACCGACATCCGGCCCTTGGCGAGTGCCGACATGGCCACCGCGAATCCCTTGCCCTCGGGCGCCATCATGGCGCTCGCCGGCACGCGCACGTCCTCGAGGACGAGTTCGGCGGTGGCCTGACCGCGCAGCCCGAGCTTGCCGTGGATGGCGCGGCGGGTCAGACCGGGGGTGTCGGTGGGCACCAGGAAGGCGGAGACGCCCTTGTGGCCCGGGGCGTCGGTGGAACGGGCGAAGAGCAGCACCACATCGGCCCAGGTGCCGTTCGTGATGAACATCTTGCTGCCGTTGATCACATAGTCGTCACCGTCGCGCACGGCGCGGGTCGAGAGCTGCCCCGCGTCGGAGCCGGTGCCCGGTTCGGTGAGCCCGAAGCAGCCGACGTACTCGCCGGCGGTCAGCCCCGGCAGCCAGCGCCGCTTCTGCTCCTCGCCCCCCCAGTGCGCGATCGACTTGGCGACGAGCCCGAGCGAGACGGAGACGATCCCGCGCACGGAGGAGTCGCCGCGCCCGAGCTCCTCGGTGACCAGGCAGTACGCGAGGTGGTCGCCGCCGCTGCCGCCGTACTCCTCGTCGATGGTCAGGCCGAGGAAGCCGACCTCGCCGAGCTTCTTCACGATCGACCGGTCGACGTCCTCCGCGCGGTCCCAGGCGACGGCGTGCGGGGCGATCTCGCGGCGCACGAAGTCCTTGGCGAGCTGCCGGACGGCGGTCTGCTCATCGCTGAGCCCGAGGTTCATGCCGGGTCACCCCACAGATAGCGGCCCGCTGACAGCGGCCTACGGATAACGGACTTTGAAAGCCGTACATTTAAATTAGCACTGCTAGTTTCACGGTGCAGCCCTACTATGTGCGCCATGGCCCGACCGCGCAAGCCCCTCCTCAGCACCGACCGCATCGTCGAGACGGCACGGGCACTGGTGGACGCCGAGGGCCTGGCGGCCGTCTCGACACGTCGGCTCGCGGCGGAACTGGGGGTGAGCGGGCCTTCCCTCTACAACCACTTCCGCACCAAGGACCAGATCCTGGAGGCGGTCGCGGACTCGGTGAGCGCGCAGGTCGAGCTGTCGATGTTCGAGGACGGACGCGACTGGCGGACCGCGCTGCACGACTGGGCCGTCTCCTACCGCGCCGCCCTGCGCGACCACCCGAACATCGTCCCGGTCCTCGCCCGCGGGCCGGGCCGCAGACCGGCCGGGCTCCGGCTCGCCGACGCCGTCTTCGGCGCCATGGTCAGGGCCGGCTGGCCGCCGGCCCAGGCCACCTCGATCGGGGCGCTGATGCGGTACTTCATCATGGGGTCCGCGCTGGGCTCCTTCGCCGGGGGCTTCGTGGACGACGAGAGCGCCTACGACCCGGCCGACTACCCGCACCTGGGGCAGGCGCACCTCCTCGCCGAGCAGCAGGAGAAGATCGACGAGCGGGCCTTCGAGACGGGGCTCGGAGCACTGCTGGAAGGTCTCGCGGTGCAGTACGCGGGGCTGGTCCGGGAGGGCTGAACGGGGCGGGCCCCGGGGCCCGGGTCGGACCCCTTCCGGGCGTGGCCGCGGTCCCGGACCCATGCCCACCTGCGCGTCCGAAATCCGCGCGACCCACGGGCGTGACCCGCCTAGCCTCGGGGACATGATGAACACCTCCCCCATCGCGCCGCCCGACCGGCGTGCGCAATCGCTCGCCGCCGGCGCGGCGGTCGTCACCGTCGGACTGTGGGCCTCCGCGTTCGTCGCGATCCGCAGCGCGGGCGCCGCGTACTCACCCGGAGCGCTCGCGCTCGGACGGCTGCTGGCGGGTGCCCTGGTGCTCGGTGCCGTCTGCGCCGTGCGGCGTGAGGGGCTGCCGCCGCGCGGCGCCTGGCGCGGCATCGCGATATCCGGGGTGCTCTGGTTCGGGTTCTACATGGTGGCCCTCAACTGGGGCGAGCAGCAGGTGGACGCCGGTACGGCGGCGCTGGTGGTGAACATCGGCCCGATCCTGATCGCCCTGCTCGGCGCCCGGCTGCTGGGGGACGCCATGCCGCCGCGGCTGCTGGCCGGCATGGCGGTGTCGTTCGCGGGAGCGGTCGCCGTGGGGCTGTCGATGTCCGGCGGCGGCGGTTCCTCGGTGCTGGGGGTCGTGCTGTGCCTGCTCGCCGCCGTCGCGTACGCCGCGGGGGTGGTCGCGCAAAAGCCGGCGCTCGGGCGGGCGAGTTCGCTCCAGGTGACGACGTTCGGCTGTCTGATCGGGGCCGTGGTGTGCCTGCCGTTCGCGGGGCAGCTCATCCACGACGCCGCCGCCGCTCCCCTCACGGCCACGCTCGACATGGTCTATCTGGGTGTCTTCCCGACCGCGCTGGCCTTCACGACCTGGGGGTACGCCCTCGCGCGGACGAGCGCCAGCCGCATGGGCGCGACGACGTACGCGGTGCCCGCCCTGGTGGTCCTGATGTCCTGGCTCTTCCTCGACGAGGTCCCGGGGCTGCTGACGCTCGCGGGCGGGGCGCTGTGCCTCGCGGGTGTGGCGGTGTCGCGCTCGCGGCCGCGCCGGGAACCGGCGCCGGCGGGGACGCCCGTACCGGGTGCCGCCACCGGCCCGTCCGCGGCCTCCGGCACGGCACCCGCGCCGGTCACGGCCACCGCTCCTGCCGGTGCCCCGGAGCCCGCGGCGGCCGCAGGGAGCGGCGACCGGGCCGAACAGGCCTGACTCCGGCCCGCGTCGCGCCGGTCCGCCTCGGCGGTGTGTCCGTGCCCGCCGAGGCGGCCGGAAGCGCGTGCCGAGGCGGCCGGAAGCGCACGCCCGACGTCTCTAGAAGACCACCAGCGCCCGGCCCCCCTTGCCCGCGATCATGTTGTCGAAGGCCGCCGGGATGCCGTCCAGGGCGATGCGGTCGGTGACCAGGCCGCCGAGGTCGAGGCGGCCCGCGCGCACGTGCTCCGCGAGCACCGGGAGATCGCGCGCCGGGTCGGAGTTGCCGTACACGCAGCCCGCGAGGGTCCTGCCCCAGTGGAAGATCTCCAGGGCGTTGAAGGTGACCTGCTGGTCCTTGCCGCCGATGCCGACGACGGTGGTGCGGCCGCCGCGCCGGGTCGACTCCCAGGCGGCGCGGATGGTGACGGCCCGGCCGACGCACTCGACGGCCACGTCGACGCCGTGGCCGCCGGTCAGGGCGCGGACCTCGCGGGCGGTGGCCTCGGAGGCGACCACGTAGTCGGTGGCCCCGGCCTCCCGGGCGAGCGGCTCCTTCTCGGGCGAGACGTCGACCGCGACGATCTGTGAGGCGCCCGCGATCCGGGCGGCCTGCAGGACGGCGAGTCCGACCCCGCCGGCCCCGAACACGGCGACGCTCTCGCCGGGCTGGACCTGGGCGGAGTGGTGGACGGCGCCGTAACCGGTGAGGACGGCGCAGCCGAGCAGTGCGGCCTCGGTGAGCGGGATGCCCTCGGGGGCGGGCAGGACGCAGGACACCGGCACCACCGTCTCCTCCGCGAACGCGGCGACGTTCAGACCGGGGTGCAGATCGCCGCCGTCGGAGGCGCGGCGGGCGTACACGTTTCCGGCGCCGGTGAGCGCGTTCGCGCACAGCCACACCTCGCCCAGCGAACAGGCGTGACAACTCCCGCACGAGGGAGCCCAGTTGAGTACGACAGGGGAACCGGGGGCCACCTGGGTCACGCCCTCGCCGACGGCGACGACGGTGCCGGCGCCCTCGTGGCCGAGCACGGCGGGCACGGGCACCCTCATCGTGCCGTTGGACAGGGACAGGTCGGAGTGGCAGACCCCGGCGGCGGCGAGTCTCACCCGGACCTGGCCCGGTCCGGGGTCGGGGAGCTCGATCTCGGCGATCTCCAGCGGGGCACCAACGGCGGGCAGGACGGCGGCGCGAACCACGTGAACTCTCCTAGAACTGGAGGGACTTGGTCTGGAGGTACTCGGACAGGCCGTGGGTGCCGAGTTCGCGCCCCACGCCCGACTGCTTGTAACCCCCGAAGGGGGCCAGGGGGTTGAAGCGTCCCCCGTTGATGTCGACCTGGCCGGTGTCGAGCCGCCGCGCGAAGGCGACGGCCTCGGACTCCTCGCCCGCCCACACCGCTCCCGCGAGCCCGTACACGGTGCCGTTGGCGATCCGCAGGGCGTCCTCCTCGTCCTCGTAGCGCAGGATCGTCAGGACCGGGCCGAAGATCTCCTCCTGCGCGATCGTCATCTGCTCGGTGACGTCGGCGAAGACGGTGGGACTGACGAAGTAGCCCTGCTCACGCGGGGATTCGGGGCCGCCCGCGACGAGCCGCGCGCCCTCGGCGACGCCCTTCTCGATGTAACCGCGCACCCGGTCGCGCTGCTCGGCGTTGACGACGGGGCCTATGCGGTCGCCGTACTTCGCGGCGGCGGCCGCGGCCAGCCCGACCGCCTCGTCGTAACGGTCGGCGGGAACCAGCATGCGGGTCCAGGCGCTGCACGTCTGGCCGGAGTTGGACATCACGTTGGCGACGCCGACGTTCACGGCCTTGGCGAGGTCGGCGCTCGGCAGGATGACGTTGGCGGACTTGCCGCCGAGTTCGAGGGCGACGCGCTTGACCGCGGCACCGGCGGTGGCCCCGATCCGCCGGCCGACGGCGGTGGAACCGGTGAAGGAGACCAGGTCGACGTCCGGGTGCTCGGCGAGGGCCTGGCCGGCGACCGGGCCGAGGCCGGTGACGAGGTTGAAGACACCGGCCGGGACGCCCGCCTCGGCCACGGCCTCGGCGAAGAGCTGCGCGGTGAGCGGGGTGTCCTCGGCGGGCTTCAGCACCACCGTGCAGCCGGCGGCGAGGGCGGGGGCGACCTTGGCGACGATCTGGTGGAGCGGGTAGTTCCAGGGCGTGATCGCGCCGACCACCCCGACGGGTTCCTGGTAGACGGTGGAGTTGCCGACCTTCTCCTCGAAGGCGTACGTCGCCGCCAGCTCGGCGTAGGAGCCGGCCACCAGCACCGGGACGCCCGCGTGCACCGCCTGCGAGAACGCGAGGGGGGCTCCGAGCTCGGCGGTGACGGTCTCGGCGATCTCGTCCTTGCGCGCGGCCAGGACGTCCCTGAGGGCCGCGAGGCGGGCGGCGCGTTCGGCGGGCGCCGTCGCGGCCCAGCCGGGGAACGCGGCACGGGCGGCGCGCACGGCGGTGTCGACGTCCTCGGCCGTGCCCGCCGGGACGTGGCCGATCACCTGCTCGTCGACCGGGTTCACGACCTCGATCGTGTCCCGTCCGGCAGCGGGGCGCCATTCCCCGTCGATGTACATGCCGTCATGTGCCTTCATCGTGTTCCTCCCGGGCGGGGCAGCGGCGTCCGGGACCTAAACTAGCGATGATAGTTTTGCGGCGCCAGGGTGACCTGCCGCACGGCGGGCCCCGGCGCCCGCGACGGTCCGCGCCGCGCCCACCCCCGGGGGTCACTCCTCCAGGTCGGGCAGCCGCTCCGGTGCCGGACAGATCCGTTCGCCGTTCCGGTCGAAGACGAACAGGTGGGCGAGGTCCACGAGGAGCGGGACCTGCATGCCGTGGCGGAGTTCGATGTCGGGAGTGGTGCGCACGACGAGGTCGCCGGGCAGCCGTCCCTCGGGCGGTGCCTGCCCGGACCGGTCGTGGTCCTCGTCGTCCGCGGGACGGTCGAGGACCACGACCGGTCCGGCCCGCAGCGCCCCGGCGCGCTCCCGCAGCCGGTCCAGGACGGTGCCGTCCCGGCGCCGGCGGCGGTTCGGGCGGGACGGGCGCGGGGACTCCAGCTCGGGCACGAGGGCGGGCCGTGAACCGGTGTTGAAGTGGACGAGGACCTCATGCCCCTGGAACTCCACGTGCTCGACCAGTCCGGTGATCGCCACCTCGCCCGGCCGGGCCTCCGAGGGCCTGGCGAGCCGAATGGCCTCGGAACGGAGCCCGACGATGATCTCGCGGCCCTGCTGCACCCGGAGCAACTGGTGGTCCAGGCAGAGGGGTTCGGGCAGACGCAGGAACTGCTTGCCGAGACTGATCGTCATGGCGCCGTCGAGCGGGGCCCGGACGAGTCCGCGCAGCAGGTTGATGCGCGGGGTGCCGATGAAGGCGGCGACGAAGACGTTCGCGGGCAGTGCGTAGACCGTGCGGGGCGTGCCCAGTTGCTGGAGGACCCCGCCGCGCATCACGGCGACCCGGTCGCCGAGCGACATGGCCTCGGCCTGGTCGTGGGTGACGTAGACCGTGGTCGCGCCCAGGTCCCTGGTGAGCTTGGAGATCTCGGCCCGCAGGTGGTTGCGGAGTTTGGCGTCGAGGTTGGACAGCGGTTCGTCCATCAGGAAGGCCGAGGGGTGGCGCGCTATCGCCCGGCCCATCGCGACGCGCTGCCGCTCGCCGCCGGAGAGCTGGCCGGGGAAGCGGTCGAGGAGGTCCTGGATGCCGAGCATCCGGGCGGTGGCGTCCACCCGGGCCCGGGGGTCCGCTCCGGGCGTCTCGATGCGCAGCGGGAAGCCGATGTTGTCGCGGCTGGTCATGCTCGGGTAGAGGGCGAAGTTCTGGAAGACCATCGCCATGTTCCGTTCGGAGGGCGGCAGGTCGTTGGCGTACTCGCCGTCCAGCCGCACCTCGCCCTCGCTGACCTCCTCGAGTCCCGCGATCATCCTCAGCACCGTCGACTTGCCGCAGCCCGAGGGGCCGAGCAGCACGAGGAATTCGCCGGGCCGGATGTCCAGCGACAACCGTTCCACCACGCGGGGCCCGCGGGCGTAGGACTTGCTGACGTGGTGCAGGGAGATGGCGCGTGTCATGACAGGGGCCCCCGGGGGCGTGCAAGGCGCTGGTGCTCCGCGGCCGGTCGTCCCGTACGGGTCGTACGGGACCTTGAGTCACGGAAGCTAACGGACCGCGCACGTCCGGGGGAAGACACGGGGCGGTATCGGACGGGCGGGTTCGGTACGGGCGGAAACGGACGATCGGATACCGGTCGGGCCGGGATCCGGCACCGGGGCCTCGTCCCGGCCCGGCCGGCCGTCCCGCGGTCCGTCTCAGCGGGCTCCGGTCCGTGCCCGGATCTCCGTGAGACGGGCGAAGGCGATGACGTTCGCCGCGTATCCGGTCCTGTGGTCGTAGGCGCCGCCGCAGGTGATCAGCCGGAGTTCGGGACGTCCCCGGTCGCCGTACACCTCCTGGTCGGGGAAGTGGGCCTTCGCGTACGTGCGTACGGCGTACACCGTGTAGACGGCGGTCCGTCCGTCCACGCGCCGTGCCTCGACGCGCGCGCCGGGACGGATCCGTTCGATCGGGGCGAAGACGGCGGGTCCCGTCCGGGTGTCGCGGTGGCCGACGACCAGGGCCGTGCCGCGTTCGCCCGGCGCGGGTCCGTCCGTGTACCAGCCGACGGGTTTCGGATCGTCCACGGGCGGCGCGGTGAGCCGCCGTTCGCGGTCCAGCCTCAGACCGATGACCGGCGCGTCGACGCCCAGGGAGGGAATGCGCAGGGAGGCGGCCCGGGAGCGCGGCAGCGGTGCGGACGGGGGCGCGGTCCGGGCCGCCCGGCGGGCGGCCGGGGACGGGTGCCGCCCCGGGCCGCCCGCGTCGCCGCCGGGGCGGGCGTGCGGCGCGTGCCCGGCGCCCGCCGCCGGAGCCCGGGAGGCGGCGCCGTCGTCGCGTACGGCGCCGGACGCCACCGCCCCGGCGGGATCACCGTCCCCCGCCCACCAGACGCCGCCCGCCACCAGCGCGACGGCGACCGCCAGGGTCCTCGCCAGACGGTAGGCGCGCGTCCGGTACCAGGGCCTTTGCCGTCTACGCGGCGCCATTGTCGCGTCGGCGCAGCCGCAGGAACACGACTCCCCCGGCCACTACGAGACCCGCGGCCGCCGCACCGGCCACCGGTGAGAAGTCCTGCGCGCGGGCGAGCCCGCCGCCGCCCGCCGGGGCCCCTCCGTTGGGGCGGCCCGGGTCACCCTGCTGCCAGCCGGGACCACCTTGCTGGCCGCCGGGTCCGCCCTGCTGGCCGCCGGGCCCTCCGGCCTGCCGGCTCGGGCTGGGGCTCCCGCCCGGACCGCCCAGACCGCCGGGGCCGTTCTGCTGGCCCGGGGACGGGGACGAGGACGGCGCGCCGACGGGGCAGTCGACCCGGAAGACCTTGCTCTTGCCCGCGCCGTTCTCGTCCTGGAAGTTCCAGGTCAGCTTGTACTGGCCGTCGGGCAGCGTGAAGATGCGGGTCCCGGCGCGCCCGGTCCCGGACGCGGACAGCGTGCCCGCGAGGACGGGGTCGCCCGGGGCGCCGGGCTGGCGCGTGATGAACCAGGAGATCTGCTGCCCGGCGTCGAAGCCGAAGCCGTCGAGGTAGAACCGGCAGACCCTCGGATCGTCCCGCTGGTTGTCGAACGGCGTGTTCGCGTCGTGGACCTTGACGTCGCCGTTGTCGCCGGGGGCGGCGACGGCGGCCGGGGCACCGAGGAAGGTGGCGCCCGCGACCGTGAGGGCGGCGAGGGCGCCGGCGCCGCGACGCGGCACGGAGTGGGACGAGGTGGACATGCGAGGTTCCTCCGAGTCAGATGATTTTCATACGACTTTCAGGTCATCTGACTAGTTCTCACATAAGACCCACAAAGGGACGCAACTGCGCCCGGTCCCCCGCCGGGGACCGCTCTTCCGGCGCAACGACGCCTCGGGCCGCGGCGGCTCACGGGTGTCCGCAGCGGCCCGGAGCGCGAAGCCGACTCAGGGGCAGGCCGTCAGTTCCACGGGCACCCCGTTGAGGACGGCGGTTCCGGACAGCGGGTCGAGCAGCGAGCCGTCGAGGAGCTGGTTGACGTTGACCCCGGGATCCAGGGCGGCGTGGCTCATCCGGGTGCCGGGGCGGTCGTGCCCCCAGCCGTGCGGAAGGCTCACCACTCCGCTCCGTACGGCGTCGGTGATCTCCACCGGGGCGGTCACCTCTCCGCCGGCGCCCCTGACGCGCACGGCGGCGCCGTCGGCGAGCCCCAGCCGGGCGGCGTCGTCGGGGTGGACGTGCAGGGTGCAGCGGTTGGAACCGCCGGTGAGCGCGGGGACGTTGTGCATCCAGCTGTTGTTGGAGCGCAGATGGCGGCGGCCGACGAGGACGATGCCCGCCGGGCGTTCGCGCAACGCGTCCCGCAGGCGCGGCAGATCACCCGCGATCGGCCCGGGGAGCAGCTCGATCTTCCCGCTGCGGGTCTTCAGCCGCCTCGGCAGGCAGGAGGTGAGCGGTCCGAGGTCGATGCCGTGCGGGTGCGCCAGCAGCTTCTCCAGGGTCAGGCCGTCCGGGCGCGCGCCGAAGCCGTCGCCGTACGGACCGAGGCGCAGCATCATGTCGAGCCGGCGCTCGGGGCCGTTCTCTCCGGTGAGGGCGGCGGCGAGTTCTCCCGGGTCGCGCCCGTGCACCGGTGACGCGGTGTCCTTGACCGCCTTGCCGAGGGTGCCCTCGACGACCATGGCGTCCACGGCGGACGGGTCGGCGCCGTGCATGCCGCTCGCGGCGAGGACGAGCCGGGCGAGGATCTCGGTCTCCGCCATCCGGTCCTCCTCCAGAGGGACGGCGGGGCGGTTGTAGCGGACCTGGTTGCGGACGGCGAGGGTGTTGAACGCGAAGTCGTGGTGCGCGCCGCGGGAGGGCGGGGGCGGCGGCAGCACGACGTGGGCGTGGCGCGAGGTCTCGTTCAGGTAGGGGTCGACGCTGACCATGAAGTCCAGCGATTCGAGCGCCTTGTCGAGGCGGAGGCCGTCGGGCGCGGAGAGGACCGGGTTGGCGGCGACGGCGATGACCGCGCGGACCGGGCTGCCCTCCTCGGTCGGGGTGTCGATCTCCTCCGCCAGGGCGGCCAGCGGCAGTTCGCCCTTGGCCTCGGGGTGCCGGCTCACCCGGCTGTGCCAGCGGCCGAGGGCGAAGCCGTGGCCGGGGCCCGCCGGGCGGGGCGTCCGGTCGGTGGCGGCCGTCGGGAAGAGGGCGCCGCCGGGCCGGTCGAGGTTGCCGGTGAGGATGTTGAGGACGTCCACCAGCCAGCTGGCCAGGGTGCCGTGCGGGACGGTGCAGCTGCCGATGCGGCCGTAGACGGCGGCGGTGGGCGCGGCGGCCAGCTCGCGCGCCAGCTCCCGGATCGTCCCGGCGTCCACGTCGCAGGCCGCGCTCGCCGCCTCGGGGGTGAAGTCCCGCAGCGCGTCCGGGAGTTCGTCGACGCCCTGGACGTGCGGGGCGAGGGCGCCGAGGTCGACGAGCTTCTCCTCGAACAGGACGTACGCCATCGCGGCGAGGAGCATGGCGTCGGTGCCGGGGCGGACGGCCACGTGGCGGTCGGCGAGTTTCGCGGTGCGGGTGCGGCGCGGGTCGATGACGGTCAGTGTGCCGCCGCGGGCCCGCAGCGCCCGGAGCCTGCCGGGGAAGTCGGGGGCGGTGCACAGACTCCCGTTGGACTCCAGCGGGTTGGCGCCGATGAGCAGCAGGTGGTCGGTGCGGTCCAGGTCCGGTACGGGGATCGCGTTGGCGTCGCCGTACAGCAGTCCGCTCGACACGTGCTTGGGCATCTGGTCGAGCGTGGAGGCGGTGAAGACGCTGTGCGTGCGCAGGGCTCCGAGCAGGACGGGGGGATAGAGGGCACCGGCCATGGTGTGCACGTTCGGGTTGCCGAGGACGACGCCGACGGCGTGCGGCCCGTACCGCTCGACGACCGGGCGCAGTCCGGCGGCCACGGCGTCGAAGGCCTCCTCCCAGGTGGCCTCGCGCAGTTCGCCGTCCCGGCGGACGAGGGGGGTGCGCAGCCGGTCGGGGTCGCCGTCGGCGGCGCCGAAGGAGGCGCCCTTCGGGCAGATGAATCCCTTGCTGAACACGTCGTCCCGGTCACCCCGGGCGCCGGTCACCCGGGTGCCCTCGATGGTCAGCGTCAGCCCGCAGGTGGCCTCGCACAGGGGACAGACGCGCAGCGCGGTCCGGGAGTCGGGGGTGGTGCCGGAGGTGCGGGACACGGGTCCTCCCGGAGGGTGGTGGCTTCGGTGGCACACGGATGCGAGTGAGCATACCGACCGGTACGCATGACGGGGAGGGGCGACCGGGGGTCACGTCGGAATTCCGCGTGCGGGCGGCTCCGGTGTCCCGCGGGTGGACCCGTCGGACGGGACCGGTCAGTCGAGGACCCTGGCCAGATACGCCCGCAGCAGCTCACGCGTCTCCTCGATGATCCGTTCGTCCCCCTCGGGATCGATCCGGAAGGCGAGGTGGACCAGCGTGTCGGCGGTCTCCACGGCGACCAGGAAGCAGCGGCGGAGGTCGTCGTCCGGGGACCGGCCGAGATAGCCGGAGAGCAGGTCGGTCAGGCGGTCGGCGACCCGGGTGTTGGGCTCGGCGTGGCGGGCACCGACGGGAATCTGGTTGCCGAAGTCGACGAGGGAGAAGCCCGGCGCGGTGCGCTTCATGGCGAGGTACTCGTCGAGCACCGCGTCCATCGCGGTCCGCCAGCCGCCCCCGTCCGCCTCCCGCAGGCTCTGTGCGACGCGCTCGGTGTAGAGCTCCAGGTTGCGCTGGGCGAGCGCGTCGGCCATCGCCCGCTTGTTGCCGAAGAAGCGGTAGACGGAACCGATGGGCACACCGGCCCGCTGGGCCACGGCCCGCGTGCTCAGCCCGTCGTAGCCCACCTCGTCGAGGAGGTCGGCGCAGGCGTCGAGGATCCTGGTCAGTCGTTCTGCGCTACGCCGCTGTACGGGCGCTCTGCGGAGCGAGGTCGTATGGGGCACGGTCTTCATGATGCCTTTCCGCCGGGGTCCGGTGAACCTCCCCCCTCAGTACGCGCCTCCGTGCCATGACCACTCATTTCCGGCGGGGCACCCGCTTGCCGTGACCACTCACCGCGCCCCGGGTGCCGCCGGTTCCGGGCCGGGCGCCGGACCGGATTCCGAGGCCGTGACGTCGGCCGTGCTCTCGACGGGCTCGCCGTGGACGGCCCACACGGTGCCGTCGTCCGCGTACAGCCGTGCGGTGACGTGGTGGGTGCCGCGGGGCACGAGGCGCCCGGCCAGGTGGTGCTCGGCGGTGCGCAGCCGGGCGACGGTCCGGCCGTCGACGTAGAGGTGGGCGATGCCGCGCCCGGCGACCGGCACGGCCGGCGTGCCCGCGGGCGAGAAGCGGAAGTCGCGGACGGTCAGCCGCACGTCCCATCCGCCGGCGGGGGCGGGCTGGATCTCGATCGCGACCCCGGGTGCCCCCTTCCCGCCCACCTCGCGGTAGAGCCGTCCCTCCTCGTCCATCTCGTCGAGCAACGTGCCGACGGGCGAGGCGGAGATCGCGGTCCCCCGTCCGTGCGCATCACCGGCTCCGCAGCCCGCGGCTCCGCCGAGCAGGGCGCAGACCACGAGCGCGGCGAGCAGTCCAAGCGTCCACCGCATGTCCGGGAGCGTAGAACAGGGCTTCTGGCGGCCGGATCCCCCTGAAGTCGGGTTCTTGGACCGCGCACCCACTCTCGAGTACTAGGCCCTGTCGTCAAATTCCCGCCTGCCCCGCGACGCCCGGCACGCCCTCTCGCCGCACCGGGCGAAAGCCCAAGTACGTCCAGTACGAGGACTTCCGCCCGGCACGCCGAGAGCACGCACCGGACGCCGCAGGGCCGCCCTTCGGGCGACGACGGGAATTTGACGACAGGGCCTAGTCCCGTGGCAAATCCGGCCATCCGCCGCCCGGCCCCCGGCCGGCCTCTTGCGCGGGGCGGGACGGAATCCTACGGTGTTGCATAGGAATCAGGCACGAGGGAGCGATCATGAGCGGGGACGCGAGGAAGACGGCCGAGGGGCTGGCCCATCTCTCCGGATTCGGCAACGAACACGGCTCGGAGGCGGTCCCGGGGGCCCTGCCGCACGGCCGCAACGCGCCGCAGCGCGCACCGCTCGGCCTGTACGCGGAGCAGCTGAGCGGTTCGGCGTTCACCGAGCCGAGGGCGTCCAACCGGCGTTCGTGGCTGTACCGGATCCGGCCGTCGGCCGCCCACCCGGCGTTCACCCGCACCGACAACGGCGCCCTGCGGACCGCCCCGTTCACGGAGACGGTGCCCGACCCGAACCGGCTGCGCTGGAACCCGCTTCCGGAGCCCCCGGCCGGGACGGACTTCCTCGCGGGCCTGTGGACCCTCGGCGGCAACGGCGACGCGAGCCAGCGCACCGGGATCGCCGTGCACCTCTACCACGCCAACACCTCGATGGAGCGGGTGTTCAGCGACTCCGACGGCGAGCTGCTCATCGTCCCGGAGCGCGGCGGACTGCTGCTGCGCACCGAGTTCGGGCTGCTGCACGTGGAGCCGGGACACATCGCGCTGATCCCCCGCGGGGTGCGCTTCCGGGTGGAGCTGCTGGACCCGGCGCCGGAGGGCGGCCCCGGCGCCCGCGGTTACGTGTGCGAGAACTACGGCGCGCCCTTCCAGCTCCCCGACCTCGGCCCGATCGGCGCCAACGGCCTCGCCAACGCCCGTGACTTCCTCGCCCCGGTCGCCGCGTACGAGGACGTCGAGGGCCCGGTCGAGGTGGTGAACAAGTTCTGCGGCAACCTCTGGACGGCGACGTACGACCACTCGCCGCTGGACGTGGTCGCCTGGCACGGAAACCATGTGCCGTACGTCTATGACCTGCGCCGTTTCAATGTGATCGGCTCCATCAGCTACGACCACCCGGACCCCTCGATCTTCACGGTGCTCACCTCGCCGTCCGACACCCCGGGTCTGGCTGGCGTCGACTTCGTCGTGTTCGCGCCGCGCTGGCTGGTGGGCGAGGACACGTTCCGGCCCCCGTACTTCCACCGGAACGTGATGAGCGAGTACATGGGGCTCATCGAGGGCGCGTACGACGCGAAGGCGGAGGGCTTCGTGCCGGGCGGCGGCTCGCTGCACAACATGATGTCGGCGCACGGACCGGACCAGGAGACCTTCGACCGCGCCAGCGCCGCCGAGCTGAAGCCGCAGAAGATCGACGACGGCCTGGCCTTCATGTTCGAGACCCGCTGGCCGGTGACCGCGACGGCCCAGGCGGCGCGGGCGGAACACCTCCAGCGCGGCTACGACGACGTCTGGAAGGGGCTCGGGCGGCACTTCCGTCCGGCCGGCTGAGCCTCACCGGCCGTTGCCTTCCACGCCCGCGACCGGTACGGATACCCTCGTGACCTCCTTCGCTCCCGATTCGATCGTCCTGAACCGCAAGCTGCCGCTGTGGTACCAGGTGTCGCAGTCCCTGCGTGCCTCCATACTCGGCCGCACCCCTCAGGACCCCCTGCGCCTGCCCACCGAGGAGCAGCTCGCGGGGCACTACGGGGTGAGCGTGCTGACCATGCGGCAGGCGCTCAAGGAGCTGGAGACCGAGGGGCTCATCACCCGGCACCGCCGGCGGGGCACGTTCATCGAGCCGAGCGCCCGGCGCGGCGCGCCCGTGCGGCTGCTCGGCTCGGTGGACACGATCGTGGCCCAGCAGTCGGGCATGACGACCGAGCTGCTGGACCAGGGGAAGGCGCCCGTTCCCGGCGAACTGGCGGAGTTCTTCCCCGATGTGGACGAGGTGGCGACGTACCACCGGCTGCGCAGCGACGAGACGACGGGTGAGCCGACGAACCACGCGCGCAACTACCTCCGGCCGGAGCTGGCCGACCGCATCGACCGGGAGGACCTGATCCGCTGGCCGATGACCAAGGTGCTGCGGGACGTGCTCGGGGTCGGCATCAGCCGGATCACCGACACGGTGGAGGCCACGCTCGCGGACCCGGAGACGGCGCGGCTGCTCCAGGTGCCGCTGCTCAGCCCGATCCTGCGCTACACGGGCGTCATCCACGGCCAGGACGGGCAGGCGCTGGACGTCGCGGTCATCCACTACCGGGGCGACCGCTTCTCGTTCACCGTCACCCTCGACGCGCACTGACGATGGCGTACGGGGACGGCGGACGGCGCCCGCGTCGTACGATGCCGGGCGTGACGCCCGACGCCGCTCCGCTGCTCGCGGACCTCATGCCGTGGTCCGTCGCACCGCCGAGACTGGGCCGGAGGTGGCCGACGGCCCCCGACCCGGCCTCCCTGAAAGCCCGTTGGGACGCCCTCGTGCGGGCCGAGGGGGCGGACCGCGAGACGCTGTTCGGGCCGACGCGGGCGCGCACGACGCACTCCGCGGTCGCCCAGCTGCCGGGCCAGTCCAGCGGGACGGGCCGTCTCGCGCGGGCGTCGGACCCCTGCCCGGCACCGGTCCGGGTGCTGAGCGCCCCCTTCGACGAGCAGTGGCTGATTCCCGATCACAGGCTGATCGACTCGGCCCGCCCCGAGCTGTGGCGGGTGGCGGACGACGAGCAGGTGTTCGCGGTCGAGCAGTCCCATGTGCCCGGGACGTCCGGTCCGGCCCTGCTGGCCGCCTCCGTGCTGCCGCTGAGCGCCGGCCGCGGCGGGCGGGTGCGTCCCCTCTACCGGCGTCCCGGCGGCCGTGAACCGAACCTGGCGCCGGGCCTGTCGGAGCACCTCGGCTCCCGCCTCGGCCACCCGCCCGCTCCTGTCGACGTCCTCGCCTGGACCATGGCGGTCGCGCGGCACGGCCGGGACGGCTGCGTGGTCCCGCTCACCGCCGACCCCGAAGTGTGGTCGTCCGGAGTCGAGTTGGGCCGTCGCATGCTCCGGCTGATGCGCCGCGGGGGCGAGCGCCCCAAACTCCCCGGCGGCCGGCGCCCCTACGTGCGCGCACCGCTGTCCGCGGGCCCCCTCCTCGCCGACCCGCACTACGACCGCGCCGAGGAGTGCCTGCACCTCGGCGAGGGCAGGATCTCGCCCGTGCCGCCCGAGGCCTGGGACTTCGAGGTCGGCGGCGCGCGCGTGCTCGAGCAGTGGTTCGCGGCGAGGTCCGGGGCGGGAGAGCCCGGCACCCTGGAGGCGATCGGCCCCGCCGGCTGGCCGCAGGCGTGGACGTCAGAACTCCTCGAACTCATCACGGTGCTCGCGCTCCTCGCGGAACTACGGCCCCGGCAGGCCGCGTTGGAGTCCGGGCCATCGATCACCCGCGCGGAGCTGCGCACGGCCGGGGTGCTCCCGGTCCCGGACACGGCCTGCCGCCCGGCGTCGGTGCTCGACCACCACGAAGAGGGTCCCGAGGGCCAGTTCGCGCTGATCTAGCGGTGCGGTCCCATTACGGGCGCGCATCACCCCTCGCCGCGCCGGGGCCCGCCGGCCGAGGACGGCCGGATCACCCCGCGGAAATCAGTGCATGACAAATGTATGCCCAGGGTCCATGATCCATCGCATGCAGCCAGAGCCCCTGCCCCTCGAAGGCATCACCGTCGTCGCCGTCGAGCAAGCCGTCGCCGCGCCCTTCGCGACCCGGCAGCTCGCTGATCTGGGCGCCCGGGTCGTCAAGGTCGAGCGGATCGACGGCGGGGACTTCGCCCGGGGCTACGACACCACGGCCCATGGCCTGGCCTCGCACTTCGTGTGGTGCAACCGGGGCAAGGAGTCCATCGCCCTCGACCTGAAGGACCCGCGCGGGCTCGATGTCGTCCGCAGGCTCGTCGCGGGGGCGGACGTGTTCGTGCAGAACCTCGCGCAGGGGGCGGCGGCCCGGCTGGGACTGGACGCGGCGACCCTGTGCGGCGAGCATCCGCGGCTGATCGCCGTGGACATCTCCGGGTACGGACCGTCGGGGCCGTACGCCGGAAAACGCGCGTACGACATGCTCGTGCAGTGCGAGGCGGGGCTCGTGTCGGTGACCGGGACGCCCGGGCAGCCGGTGAAGGCGGGCATCCCCGCCGCGGACATCGCGGCGGCCATGTACGCGTTCTCGGGGGTCCTGGCGGCGCTGGTGCGGCGCGGCACGACCGGGCGCGGGGGTCCGGTCGAGGTGTCGATGCTGGACGCGCTCGCGGAGTGGATGGGGCATCCGCTGCACCACGCGATGCACGGCGGGACCCCGCCGGCCCGCACGGGTCTCGCCCACAGCGTGATCGTGCCCTACGACGCCTATTCGACGGCTGACGGCGGGCACGTGCTGTTGTCGGTGCAGAACGACCGGGAGTGGCGGCGGCTCGCCCAACAGGTGCTGGAGCGGCCCGAGATGGCGGACGATCCGCGCTTCGCCACGAACGCGGCGCGGGTGGCCGACCGGGAGCACGTGGACACCGTGGTCGCCCGGGCGCTGGGCGCGCTCGGCGCCGACGAGGCGGTGGCCCGCCTGGAGGCCGCGGGCATCGCCTGCGCACGGCTGCGGGACGTGACGGAGGTGGCGGAACATCCGCAGCTGGCGGCCAGGAACAGATGGCGGGACGTGGGATCGCCGGTCGGACCGCTGCGGGCGCTGCTGCCTCCGATCACGCTGCCGGGCGGGGAGGATGCTCGCATGGGGTCCGTCCCGCGGCTCGGCGAGCACACGGGGGTGGTGTTGCGGGCGCTGGGCATGACCGAGGCGGACGTCGCCGAGCTGCGGCGGGACGGAGTGGTGCGCTGAGCCTCACGGCCCGGTGACGGTGGTGACCCGCGCTCCGGACGTGGTGATCACCGGGCACCGCTGCCCGCCGTGGGGATGACGGACGCGGAGGGGCAGCGTTGCGCCGGTTCGGTGGAGTCGCCGGAGCGCGGGTCGAGAAGGCCGGTGCCGACAGCCGGTCAGCGGCTGCCGAACAGCGAGCGGCGCAGCCGCCTGAGCGGCGCGAACAGCGAGACCCGCCGCACGCGCGCGACCCTGGAGCCGCTGTCGTGCGCGTGGTCACGGGTCGTGAGCTCACGCATCAGCGACGTCGCCTCGAGCGTCTCGCGCTGCGGTATGGCGGGACCGCCGAGCACCGCGAGATGTCGGTCGAGGCGCGAACTGGTCGCGCTGCTCCCGCACGTGATCGCAGGGACACGTGCCCTGCTGCGCATCGTTATCTGTTCCATGTCACTCCCCACCCGTACAAGTCCACCCGGCCCGGGCAGAGTAACCCTATCGCCCCCTCGCGGCGCGTGTGTATCTCGGACAAAGGATTCACCTTCCCCATAAGGGGGTTGACGGTTACTCTCCGAATCCAACCGTTTCCAGGGCGAGTTGGACAACCGGCGAGGTAGTGGGCTGTTCCGAGCCGCCGGAAGGCTCGACCGTCACCGCGAGTGACGTCGCGTTGGGGTTCAGTCCGTCGGCGACGAGGGGCGTGTCGCCGTCGAAGAGACCGAGGGAACGCGGTTTCTCGTTGGGGCGCATGAGCCACAGCTGACGGACGCGCCCGTCCGGAGGAGTGCCGAGTCCGCTCAGCGTCACGACGGCGCGCCGCTCCGACGCGGAGGCCACTACTCCGATTCCGCGGCCCCGCGCGTCCCGTCCGGCGGTCGCCCGCGCGTCGGGGGCGGCGAGAACGTGGGCGATCTCACGCGCCTGGGCACGCTCCTGGTCCAGCCGGTCGCGCGCCTGGGTCGCCTGCACCGCGAACAGCGCGGCGACGACGAGCGCCGCGGCGGCCGTGGCGGTGGCGAGCGGGGCGAACAGCGGGCGGAACCAGGGAGCACCGGCCCGCGCGGACTGATGGGCCGCCCGTACTCCGGGCAGGTCCCGGGCAGCCCGTTCCTGAGGGGTCATCCGTACGGAGGCCTGTTCCTGGGGCGTCGTCCGCACGGCGGTCAGCACCCGCTCGCGCAGCGCGGCCGGCGGGGCCGCCGCCGTGGACCAGGCGAGCCGCACGGCGTCCTCGGTCAGCGCCCGCACCTCCTCGGCGCAGCGGTCACAGCCCTTCAGATGGCGTTCGAAACGGCGCCTCTCGTCGCCCTCCAGTGCGTCGAGGGCGTAGGGGGCGGCGAGGGAGTGCAGATCCCGGCCCATCAGTCGGTCGAGGACGCTCATGCGGCACCCCTCTCTCTTCCGTTCTCTCTTCCGTGCGGATCACGGCCCGGCAGGCGGTCGTGGACGTTCACGCGACTCCTCCCAGGCATTCACGCAGGCGGGTGAGCCCGTCGCGCATACGGGTCTTGACGGTGCCGAGCGGCAGGGAGAGCCGCTCGGCGACTTCACGGTAGGTGTAGCCGTCGTAGTAGGCGAGGGTGACGGACTGCCGCTGCAGGGCGGTGAGCCGGTCGAGGCAGCGGCGGACCCACTCGCGTTCGAGGCCGGCCTCGACCTCCTCGGCGACCTGGTCGAAGGCGGGGTGGTGGTTGCGCCGCCCCTCGCGCTGCTCGCGTTCGGTGGCCGCGCGGGCGCTGCGCACCCGGTCGACGGCACGGCGGTGCGCGAGGGTGAGGATCCAGGACAGGGCGCTGCCGCGTCCGGGGTCGAACCGCGGCGCGGAGCGCCAGAGTTCGAGCAGGACCTCCTGCGACACCTCCTCCGACTGCGCCGGGTCGCGCACCACACGGCGCACCAGTCCGAACACCGGCCCGGACACCAGTCCGTACAGCTCCTCGAACGCCCTCTGGTCTCCTCCGGCCACCAGTACCAGTAGTTCGTCGGCTTCCACCCGTCCCCCTCTTCGGCCCCGCACGGCCCGTCCCTTCCCTTACGTCTTCGCAGCGAACCTGCCTACGGATGGGTTACGGATCAGCGAGCGGAAAACGCGTGTCCGTCACCGATCAGTTCGTACGTTCCGCAGCCGGTCTGTCCCCTGTCCGCCACCGGCGGTCCCGCGCGTCCCGCGCCGGCCTGCCGGAGGGCCCGCCGGAAAAGAAGCCGGCCCGTCGATGAAACAAGCTGCGAGAACCGCCGTAAAGACGTTTGGGATTCGACCAATCCACCCCGGCGACCGCTCCGAATGGCGTGCGTCAGGCAAGTTGGACAGAGGACGGACGGCATGACACCTATCTCCAGGACCGGCGCGAGTCGCAGGACTCTCGCGACCCTCGTATGCGGTGCGCTGGCTGCCGGGGGGCTCGCGGCCGCGGGTGCGACGGCGCTGACGCCGGGGGCGGCCTCCGCCTCCAGCCACCGGGAGGCCCCCCTGATCTCGGGCACTCCCCAGTACGACAACACGGACGTGTACGCGTTCGTCAGCCCGGACAAGCCCGACACGACGACGATCGTGGCGAACTGGATCCCCTTCGAGGAGCCGGCCGGCGGCCCGAACTTCTACACGTTCGCCGACGACGCCCAGTACGACATCCACATCGACAACAACGGTGACGCGCAAGGTGAGTTGATCTACCGCTACACCTTCAAGACGCACCGCAAGAACGGCAACACGTTCCTCTACAACACGGGCCCGGTCACCAGCCTCGACGACCCGGACCTCAACATCACGCAGACGTACGACATCGAACTGCTGCGGCTGCACAACCAGCGGGTGGTCTCGAGGACCAAGGTCGCGGACGACGTCCCGGTCGCCCCGTCCAACGTCGGCAAGGCGTCGATGCCGGACTACGCGAAGCTGCGCCACCACGCGATCTCCAAGCTCGCCGGCGGCTCGACGACGTTCGCCGGCCAGGCGGACGACCCGTTCTTCCTGGACCTGCGCGTCTTCGACCTGCTGTACGGCGGGAACCTGTCCGAGGTCGGGCGGGACACCCTCAAGGGCTACAACGTCAACTCCATCGCCCTGCAGGTCCCGAACGACATGATCCGTGAGTCGGAGGGCCAGCCGATCGTCGGCATCTGGTCCACCACGCAGCGCCGGGACGCCCGCGGCCACTACACCCAGGTCTCGCGCCTGGGCATGCCCCTGGTCAACGAGGTCGTCAACCCGCAGAAGGACAAGGACAAGTTCAACGCGTCCGCGCCCTGGGAGGACGCCCAGTTCCTGAAGAACGTGACCAACCCGGAGCTGCCGAAGCTCATCGAGGGGATCTACAAGATCAAGGCCCCGGCCGAGCCCCGCAACGACCTGGTCGACGTGTTCCTGAAGGGTGTGAAGGGCCTCAACCAGCCGCCGCACGTGCGTCCGGCGGAGGAGCTGCGCCTCAACACCTCGATCAAGCCGACCATGCACCCCAAGCGGCTCGGTGTCCTCGACGGCGACAACGCGGGCTTCCCGAACGGCCGCCGCCTCACCGACGACGTGATCGACGCCTCGCTCCAGGTCGTCGAGGGTGAACTGGTCGGTTCCAAGAACGACCTGGGCGACGCGGTCGACAAGAACGACAAGGGCTTCGAGAAGTCCTTCCCGTACGTCGCCCTGCCGACCTCGGGTTCGCGCGGCGCGCTCGCCAAGGGCACGACCAGCGGCACCGACGTGCGCAGCCAGCTCGGCGACGCCCTGCAGCCCGCCGGAACGGACGCCGGCGGCAAGACCGACACCATGCTGATCGCGGGCTCCGCCGCGGCGGGCGCCGCCGGCATCCTGCTCATCGGCTCCGGCCTGCTGTGGTGGCGCCGACGGATGTACAACCGGGCCTACTGACCCGGCTCACCGACTGGCGCGGCCCGCACGCAGTTCACACCCCCCACGGTGCGGGCCGCGCCGCCCCACCCCCCACAAACGACCGTTTTCCGAGGACTTTGAGGAGAGGGCATGTCCCCGCGTACGAACGACGACGCGACGCCGGACGCCGAAAAGGCCACACCCGACGAGAACACCGCGGCGGCCATGCCCGACGAGAGCACCGTGGAGCCGGCACCGGCCGACGGGACCGCGGAGGCTGCGGTCGCCGACGGGACCGCGGAGACGGCGGTCGCCGAGACCGTCACCGCCACCCCGGCGGCCACGGCCGGGGACGAGGACCCCGGGGCACCGGCGCGCGAGGCGGACGCCGCGAAGGCGGCACCCGCCGACGGGACCGCGGAAGCCGTCCCCGGCGGGGGCACGGCGGACGCGGTCGACGAGCGGGTGGCGGCCGTGCGCCGGCTGTCGCGGTCGCAGCGCCGCTGGCGGGCCGCCCAACTCGGATTCTGCGCAGCCGCGTTGGCGGTCGCCATGACGGCGGGCTCGGTGGTGCTCGGCGCCCTGAGGGACGGTGCGACGACGCCCGCCGTCGCGGCCGTGTCCAGCGGTGTGTCGCCGCAACTGCTCGCGAGCGGCGACCTCGACGCGAGCATCCGCTCCCTCCAGACCCATCTCCGCACCCAGCCCAAGGACTTCGGCGGCTGGGCCACGCTCGGTCTCGCCTATGTCGAACAGGCCCGCACCAAGGGCGACCCCTCGCGTTACCCCCAGGCCCAGGAAGCGCTCGGCCGGTCCCTGAAGCTGCGCCCCGACTACGATCCCGCGCTCGCCGGACAGGCCGCCCTCGCGGCCGCCCGGCACGATTTCACCGGCGCCCTGAAGTACGCGGACCTCGCGCTGGAGCAGAACCCCTACAGCGAGCGCGCCCTGTCCTCCCGCATCGACGCCCTCGTCGAACTCGGCCGCTACGACGAGGCGTCGAAGGCCGCCGACCTGGCGGACTCCCGGAAGCCGGGCGTCCCCGTCTTCACCCGGTTCGCCTACGTCCACGAGCTGAGCGGCGACGTGAAGACCGCCCGCCGGGTCCTGGAACAGGCGCTCGCGACGGCGACCGGCCGCGGCGACATCTCGTACGTGGCGTCCGCGCTCGGCCAACTGGCCTGGAACCAGGGCGACTACCACTCCGCTCTCACCTATTACGCACGGGCGCTCGCCGCCGACGACACCTACCTCCCCGCCCTCGAGGGCCGGGCCCGCACACAGGCCGCGCTGGGCGACCGCGCGGCGGCGATCAAGGGGATGGAGCAGATCGTGCAGCGCTACCCGCTGCCCCAGCCCCTGGTCGAACTGGGCGAGTTGTACGAGGCCCGGGGCGCGGCCGGAGACGCGCAGAAGGCCCGCGACCAGTACGCCCTGGTGAACGCCTGGATCTCCCTCGCCCACTCCTACGGCGTCAACGCCGACCTCGACACCGCGCTGGCGGCCGCCGACCACGGCGACCACGAGGCCGCGCTGACGGCGGCCCGCGCCGAGTGGGCCCGCCGGCACACCGTGCACACCGCGGACGCGCTCGCCTGGGCCCTGCACGTGTCGGGCCGCGACGCGGAAGCCCTGCCGTACGCGCGCCGGGCCACGGCGACGGGCTACCGCAACGCCTCCTTCCTCTACCACCTCGGTGTCATCGAGGGGGCCAACGGCCACACCGGCAAGGCCCGCACCGCGCTGAAGGCGGCCCTGGACCTGAACCCGGGCTTCTCGCCGCTGGGCGCCCGCGAGGCCCGTGAGGCACTGGAGGCCGCGAAGTGAGGGCGCCCCGGTTCCTCGCCCTGTGCGGAACGGTCCTGACCGCGGCCTGTGCGCTCGTACTGGTCCCCTCCGGATCCGCGAGCGCGCATCCGCTCGGCAACTTCACCGTCAACCGCTACGACGGTCTCGTGGCCGCTCCGGGACAGTTGCGGGTCGATCACGTCGAGGACCTGGCCGAGATCCCCGCCACCCAGGCCGGGCCGGACATCAAGAGGCTCGGTCTGGACGGCTGGGCCCGGCAGCGCTGCGAGGCCGCCGCGCACGACAGCGAGGTCACGGTGGACGGGCGGGCGGTGACGCTCAGCGCGGGCGCGAGCACGGCGCGCCTGCGACCGGGGCAGGCGGGACTCGACACCCTGCGCGTGGAGTGCCGGCTGACGGCGCCGCTGCCCGGCAAGGACACGGTCGCCGTGGGCTTCCACGGCGCGGGCGCCGACCACGGCCCCGGCTGGCGCGAGATCACCGCCCGTGGCGACCGGATGACGCTCACCTCCTCGGACGTACCGCGGAAGTCCGTCTCGTCCGAGCTGACCCGGTACCCCAAGGCGCTGCTCTCCTCCCCCGCCGACACCGCCACCGCCTCGCTGCGGATCCGGCCCGGCGGCCCCGCCCTCGTCGAGGAGCGGCGCGACGCTCCGGCCGCCTCGGTGCTCCCGCGCGGCGCCGACCGCTGGACCCAGGCCCTGAACGACCTGGTGGCCCGACGCCACCTCACCTTCGGCTTCGCCGCCCTGGCCCTGGTCATCGCCGTGGGCCTGGGCGCGATGCACGCGCTCGCGCCCGGCCACGGCAAGACCCTGATGGCCGCGACGGCGGCGGCGCGCGGGGGCCGGGCCCGGTTCAAGGACGTGCTGCCGCTCGCCGCCTCGGTGACCGTCACCCACACCCTCGGTGTCGTCGCGCTCGGCCTGCTGGTCACCGCGGGTTCGGCGGCGGCCCCCTCCGTGATCGCCTGGCTGGGCGTGTCCAGCGGCGTCCTCGTCACCGGGGCCGGCATCACCCTCCTGCGACGGGCCTGGCGCAACCGGCCCTCCGCGCACGGCCACGGACACAGCCACACCCACGACCACGGGCACGGCCACGGGCATCGGCACGACACGGACCACCCGCACGACCACACCCACGATCACGACCACGCGTCGCCTCACGGGCACGACCACGCGCACGAGCACGACCACGACCGGGCCGCGGCTCATGACCACACGCACGAACACGGCCCGGACCACTCGCACGACCACGAGCACCCGCTCCTCCCCCAGCACACACACGATCACGATCACGGCCACGACCACGACCACGACCACGGGGACACTCCGCACCGGCACGCCGCGCGCCCCCTGGTCCTGGCCCACGCCACCGCGTCCGTCACCACCGGCGCTCCCACGGCGACAGCGACAGCATCCCGGCCCCACACCCACGACCACCCGCACCCGCACCCGCACCCGCACCCGCACCCGCACGACCACAGCCACGAGCACGACCACCACTCCCCCACCCTCGAACACACCCACGGCGGCTTCACCCACACCCACGAGATCGCCCCCACCCTCCGCGGAACGATCCTGCTCGGCTTCGCCGGCGGGCTGGTGCCCAGTCCCTCGGCCGTCGTCGTCCTCGTGGGCGCCGCGGCGCTCGGACAGGCCTGGTTCGGCCTCCTCCTCGTGCTCGCGTACGGCGTCGGGCTCGCCCTGACGCTGACGGCGGCCGGGTTCGCCGTCGTCAAGCTCGGCAGCGGCGTGAACCGCGCCCTGGCCGGACGCCGGCGGTGGGCCGAGGGACGCCTCGTGCTCCTGGTCCGCAGGACCGCGCCCCTCGGATCGGCGCTGATCGTCGTGGCCCTCGGGGCCGGATTGGTGCTCAAGGGGGCGGCATCCGTACTCGGCTGAGGTACTTTTGGGGAGAAATCGCGCGCAAGCGAATGGGGGACGCACGTGTCCGAAGGTCCGGGCAGTGAACGTGTGATCGCGGGGCGCTACCGGCTGCTCTCGCCCTTGGGCGAAGGCGGTATGGGCACGGTGTGGCGCGCCCGCGACGAAGTGCTGCAACGCGAGGTCGCCGTGAAGGAGGTCCGCGCCCCGGCCGGGCTTCCCGACTCCGAGGTCGAGCGGATGTACGCGCGTCTGGAGCGGGAGGCCTGGGCGGCCGCCCGTGTCTCCCACCGCAATGTGGTGACGGTGTACGACGTGGCCATGGAGGACGGCCGGCCCTGGATCGTGATGGAGCTGATCCGCGGCATCGCGCTCTCCGATCTGCTGGACGCCGAGGGACCGCTCGATCCCCGGCGCGCCGCCCACATCGGCGCCGAGGTGCTCGCCGCGCTGCGCGCCGCGCACGAGGCGGGCGTCCTGCACCGGGACGTCAAACCGGGCAACGTGCTGATGGCGAACGACGGACGGGTCGTCCTGACGGACTTCGGCATCGCGACGGTCGAGGGCACCTCCGCCCTGACCATGACGGGCGAGGTCATCGGATCGCCCGAATTCCTCGCTCCGGAGCGGGCGCTCGGCCGCACCCCCGGGCCCGAGTCGGACCTGTGGTCGCTCGGGGTGCTGCTGTACGCGGCGGTCGAGGGCAACTCGCCCTTCCGGCAGCCCACTCCGCTGAGCACCCTGCGGGCCATCGTCGACGAACCGCTGCCGGCGCCGCGTCGCGCGGGTCCGCTCGCCCCCGTCGTCGAGGGGCTGCTCGCCAAGGACCCCGCCGAGCGGACGAGCGCCGAGGCGGCCGAGCACGAGCTGCGCGTCGTCGCGGCGGGCGGTACGGCACCCACGCGCCCCGCGGGCGCCGTGTCCCCCTCTTCCGGGGCGCCGACGATCGGGGCGTTCGGACTGCCGGCGCCGACGTCCTCGACACCGCCCCAGGGCTTCGGCCCGCCTCCCGCGACCGTGCCCTCGGCCACCCCCGCGGGCCCCGCGGGGGAACCCGACCGCAACCGCCGGGCCACCGTCGCCATCGTCGCGGGCCTGATCGCGCTGGCCCTCGCCATCGGCGGGCTGACGTACGCCCTGCTGAACCAGGACGGCTCGGACGGCCACACCGGTCAGGGGAACAGCAGCAGCGGGGGCACCGGCACCACCGACGGGGGCACGGCCTCGGAGGGCCACAAGAGCCAGAGCGCCGCGGCGGGCGCGACCGGCGGCACGAGCCCCTCCAAGAGCGAGCCCGGCGGCGGGAGTTCGACCACCGCTCCGCCCGCGCAGTCCGTACAGGTGACGGTCTCGGGCCACAACACCCACTACACGGGCGCCTGCCCGCCGCCCGGCGCGCAGGCCCCCTCGTTCACGGCGACGTTCACGGTCGGCCGCGTTCCGGTGGATGTCGAGTACCGCTGGGTGACCGAGACCGGCGAGGTGACCGACGCGAGCTGGAAGACGCTCTCGTTCCCCTCGGGCGGCGGAAGGACCCAGCAGAAGACGGTGGTGGCGACGACGTACGACACGAGCGGGGAGTTCTCCAACTCGATCCACGTGGAGGTGCGCGATCCGGTGCGCGTGACCTCGAACTCCGTTCCGTTCACCATCACCTGTATGACGGAGACCCCGACGGACGGGGCCTCCGCATCCGTGTCCGCCTCCCCCTGACGGGGCGGGCGGTGTCCCTCGGCGGGGCGGGCGTCCTCCCCGCCGGGGCGGTGTTCTCTCGAAGGGTTCCGGGGTGGGGGCCCGGAGGTCAGGCGGCTCCGGAGAGGGCCGGCAGGTAGCCGCCGGACTGTCCGCTCGCGGTCGGGTGGTAGGACACCCCGATGTCCAGCCAGTTCAGGCTGTGCAGCCAGGCGCTGCCGGAGCAGATCTCGTGGCCGGTGAAGTTGCCCCTGACATCGGCGAACGTGAAGCCGTGGGCGGCGGCACGAACGGCGATCGCGCTGTCCAGATAGTCGGCCGCGCCGTTGATGGCGGACCGTTCGGTCTCCGAAAGTCCGGTCAGGCAGCTGCCGTTGAGCTTGTAGAAGCGGGGGTAGCCGAGGACGACCACGTGGGCGGCCGGGGCTTTCGCGCTGATCGCCGAGTAGACCGAGTCGAGCTTGCCGGGGAGCGTGGAGTCGACGTACGCCTTCGCCGTGGCGATGCGTGAGAGGCAGGTGCTCTCGGACTGCAGGACGCAGGTCGTCATGACGTCCGAGAAACCGGCGTCGTTGCCGCCGATGGTGATCGAGACGAGGCCCGTGGAGGAGCCCAGCGGGCCGAGCTGGTTCGCCGTCACATCACCCGTACGAGCGCCCGAGCAAGCGGTGAAGTCGAACGACGAGGGTGAATGGGCGGCGTTCCAGAGGTAGGGGTACGCCTTCGTGCTGCGGTCGCAGGAGCCGCTGGAGCTGATGTAGCTGCCCGCGCCGACGCCGGAGGAATAGGAGTCACCGAGCGCCACGTAGCCGGTGGCCGCCGCGGTTCGAGCCTGCGCCGCGGCCGCCCCGGTGAGGGCGAGGCCGGCGGCCAGGAGGAGTGAGGTCATGTATGCCGAAAATCTGGGACGTTTCATGGAACCTCCCTTTAGCAGGATCTCTGCCACAACTTTGGTAGCAGCTACGCGCATTGACAGGAAGTGTCCATGCCAAGACTCTTATGCATCAACCGATGGATCCGTCCCTGTTCGTCACCTATCCCGCCACATGTCCGTGCCGGTCGGGCGACAGCGGGACGACACGGGAGGACGACCTGTCAACTCCCGGGGACCGCTTCGGGCCACGCCCGCGGCCCGACGGACGGCTCACCGACCGCCAATTCCGGTGTCGCGCGGCCCGGTTGCCGAAGAGATCCGTCAACTCGGCTGTGCGGCAGTGCCGTCGGTCCCCGCCCGGCGGCCCCTCGCCCGTCCGGCGGCCGTCCCGCCGCCCCGAGGGCGGGACGGGGATCCCGTCGCACCGCACCCCCGCAACGGGCGGACGGGGTACACCGGAAGAGCGGGACCGAACGCGACACACACGGCACACCGCGGAAACCGGGTGCACGGGGCGCCCGCGTGACAGATCATGGCGACATGTCTGCGAACCCACACGACGCTCTGCCGATCAGGCTCAACGTCGACGACAGCGACTCGCCGTCGGACGTCGTCGACGCCCTGTTCCTCGGCCGCTTCGCGACGGGCGAGCAGCCGCACTCGCACGCGGCGAACATCGACCGCGTGCGCTCCGGGGCCACCCTGCTCCCGCCGGACGCCCGGGTGCTGCGCTCCGCGCGCGACGACGACCGCAGCGCCACCCTCGCCGAGGGCGACGGCTGGACCCTGCTGGTGTCCCGCTGGAACCGCGGCGCCGACGTCACGGTGACCGCGACCAGCGCCGAACTGGCCGAGAAGGTGCTGAAGCAGGCCACGGACGGCGCGGTGGACGAGCCGGAACCGCAGCCGGAGAACGTCACGATGGGCTTCTGGTACGTGTCGCCGCGCCGGGGACCGCACCGCACGACCCGGCAGATCTCCGCGGGCACCTGGGAGGAGGTCCGCCCCAACTACACGGCGCCGGTGGCGGACGCCATGGACCGCCTGATGAAGACGACCCCGGAGGACATCGCGGGCCGGCTGCTGCTGCTCCACGGCCCGCCCGGCACCGGAAAGACCTCCGCCCTGCGCACACTGGCCCGTTCATGGCGCGACTGGTGCCAGGTGGACTGCGTGCTGGACCCCGAGCGGCTCTTCTCCGACGTCGGCTATCTGATGGACATCGCGATCGGCGAGGAGGACGGCAGCGGCAAGGGCCGCTGGCGGCTCCTGCTCCTGGAGGACTGCGACGAACTGATCCGCGGCGAGGCGAAGCACACCGCGGGCCAGGCCCTGTCCCGGCTGCTCAACCTCACCGACGGACTGCTCGGCCAGGGCCGCAACGTCCTCGTGGGCGTCACGACCAACGAGGACCTGGAGCGTCTCCACCCCGCCGTGGTCCGCCCCGGCCGCTGCCTCGCCCGGATCGAGGTCGGACCGCTCACCCGCCGCGAGGCGGTGGGCTGGCTGGGCACCGAGGAAGGCGTCTCGCGCGAGGGCGCGACCCTCGCGGAGCTGTACGCGCTGCGCCGCGGGACGACCCCGACCTCGGTGCCGGACCAGCGCGAGGGCGCGGACGCGGGCCTGTACCTGTAGCCGCGCCCCGCAGCCGCGCCGACGGCCACCACCGCCCGGACCGACACCCCGGCGGGGGCCGCACGGAAACCGACCGGATCTCGGGCCTGGCGGGGCCGCACGGAAACCGGCCGGATCTCGGACCCGGCGGTCCGGCCCCGGCGGGGCCGAGCCGTGCTCGGGCACCCGGGCCGCCCCTCGGCCCGACCCGCGCCGGAGTCGAGCCCGAGGCCGGCCGGTCGCCCGGGCGGGAACCGCGGCTCACGGCGCGCGGCTGCCGCCCTCACGGGCTCACAGCCCGTAGCTCGCGGCTCGCGGCTCGCGGCTCGCGGCTCGCGGCTCATAGTGGCCAGGAAGCACTGCCAGGAAGCGCCGCTAGGAAGCGTCCTCGAAGGCCGCCCGCAGCGCGTCGCGTACGGCGTCCAGCGCGGCGTCCTCGGTCAGGCCGAGCCGTCGCGCGCGCTCGGCATAGGTCTGCGCGGCCGACGCGGCCTCGCGCGACGCGGCGTCCCCGGCGGCGGCCACGAACGTGCCGTTGCGGCCCCGCGTCTCGATCACCCCGTCCGACTCCAGGGCCCGGTAGGCCTTGGCGACGGTGTTGGCCGCGAGGCCGAGCGACTCGGCCAGCCCCCGTACCGTGGGCAGCTTGTAGCCGACCGGCAGCGCGCCGGACCTGGCCTGCTCGGAAATCTGGGCGCGCACCTGCTCGTACGGCGCGGCCCCCTCTGCGATGCGGATCTTCAGGGTCACGCGGCGATTGTCCCGTACCCGCACGAAAATGAGAGGCATCCGCGGGCGGCGCCCGCGTAACGTGCGATCACATGACCGTGATCGTTCGCGAACTGCCGCGCGGGGACCCGACGGACGCCGCGGGGTTCGCGCGCATCCGCCGACGGGCCCTTCCGTTCATGCTCTCCACCGCCGAGTCCGTCGCCCACTCCCTGGAACGGGCCCATCCCGACTCCCACTACCGGCCGTTGCTGGCCGAGGAGGACGGGGAGCTGATCGGCACCGCGCAGGTGGGCCTCGTCCACGACAGTCCGGAGCCCGGCCAGGGGAGCCTCAACATCTACGTGGCCCCGGAACGGACCGGCCGCGGCGCGGGCTCGCTGCTGGCCCGCACCGCCGAGGAACGGCTGGCCTCCCTGGGCGCGACCCGGCTGCACACCTGGGTCCTGGACGAACCCGGCAACCGCGCCTTCGCCGAGAAGCGGGGCTATCGCGCCGCCCGCTCGGCGCACTTCCTCCGCCTCGACCTGGCGAACGGCACCCTGCCACCGCTCCAGCCCCCGCCGGACGGTGTGGAACTGCGCACCGGAGCGGACTTCGCGGACGATCCCCGGCGGCTGTTCAGGCTGGACGCGGAGACGCTCCGCGACGAACCGGGCGACATCGAACGCGAGTCCACGGACTACGAGGCCTGGCTGACGGAGACCTGGCACCACCCCCTGCTGAACCACGAACTCACCTCCGTCGTCCTCGTCGACGGCCGGCCCGCGGCGTTCAGCGCGGCCCACACCGACGACGGCACCCGCTACGGCACCGCGATGACGGGCACCGGCCGCGCCTTCCGGGGCCGCGGCCTGGCCAAGCTCGCCAAGAACCACTCCCTGCACCGGGCCCGCGCGGCGGGGTTCACGGAGGCGTTCACCGGCAACGACGCGGGCAACGGGCCGATGCTGGCGATCAATGAATGGCTCGGTTACGAAATCTGCGCAACGGAGGTGAACCATGTCCGCGACCTCGGCTGACACGCCCGGCTCGTTGGATGTCGTACTCGTCAAGGCGGGCCGCACGAAGATCAGTTACCCGGCCGAGCTGCTCGCCGACGACGGCAACCGGGTGGTCGTCCGCGCCCCCTGGGCGGGAGACGGCGTCCGCGACTTCGGCTTCGTGCGGTTCGAGAAGGGCGACGTCTTCACCGAGTACTACTGGCGGGACCGCTGGTACTCGGTGAAGGAGGTCCGGAACGCCGAGGGCGAACGCAAGGGCTGGTACTGCGACATCACGCGTCCCGCCACCGTCCTCGGAGGCCGGCTGGTGGTCGAGGATCTCGACCTGGACCTGTGGCTCTCGGCCGACGGCACGGACGTACGGCGCCTGGACGAGGACGAGTTCGCGGAGAGCGGCCTGGCGGCCGCCGACCCGGCCGCCGCGGCCGCCGCCGAGAAGGCCCTGGACGACCTCGAACACCTGGCCCGCGAGGGCGGCTTCGAGGCCCTGCTGACGTGACCGGCGGAACCGCCGGGGGTGTCCGGTGACCCTGGATCCGCCGGACGCGACCGGCGCCCCCGGGCCGGGAGCGGTGCCGCTCGACGAGTGGCACCGCTCCCGGTCCGTTCGGGAAGGGGCGGCACGGCTCAGAAGCGGGCCACCACCGCGTACCGCTCGTCGTCGACCTCCCGGCCCCACAGGCGCGCGTCGGCCGACAGCGGTTCCACGCACAGGTCCGCGGGGTCCGACAGCAGAGGCCGGAGCAGTGCGGCCGTCCGCTCGGCGGACATGCCGACCGGACTCACGTCCCCCCACACGCCCTCGACGAGCACCAGTCGCCCTCCCGGGCGCAGCAGCCCGCGCCAGTGCCGCAGCACGCGCTCGGGACGGGGCAGTGTCCACAGCACATGACGGCTGAGCAGCACGTCGAAGCGCTGCTCACCGACGGGCGGTGCCACCGCGTCGCCGACGAGGAACACCGCGTCACGTCCGGCCAGCTTGGCGCGGGCCCGGTCGATCATGCGCGGCGCGAGGTCGACCCCGGTGACCCGGTGTCCCTGTTCGGACGCGATGAGCGACAGACTGCCGGTGCCGCAGCCCACGTCCAGCAGGTCCCCGGGTCTCCCGGGCAGCCAGTCCCGCAGCCGGCCGGCCCAGGCGCCGCGGATCTCGGGGTCGCGCAGTCCGTGGTCGGGCTCCTCGTCGAAAGTGCCGGACTCCGCGTCCCAGTCGACGCCCGCCCCTGGATTCGTTCCGCCGTCGCTCAGCATGCGTTCCACGGTGCCACCCGCCACTGACAACCGGCCCGCGCCCGTCACGGACGACCGCTGGAGTGACCCGCGTCACAGACATTTCGCGACCGATGAGGAACTCTCCCCGAAACGGTCTACCTCCGTACAACCGCGGAATCCGGTAGACGTGAGGAGGCAGCCATGCGCCGTGTGACCGTGCAGAAGCCCCTGAGGAAGTCGGACTCCCGCCGTGTACGGGACGAGCCCGACGAGCGCCCCGCCGAGCGCCCGGAGGTCCGGAAGGACATCGCGCGCACCTGGTGGCCGGACGGCTGAGCCGCCGCGCCGGACACCGCGTACGGTGCGCGGACGGCTTTCCGCGACTCGGCGTGGACGCCGGATCGGACTGGGTAGGGTTCCTCACCGGCAAGGACGCACATACGGTCGAAGCGGGGCGCGAGTGCGCCCTCCCCGGGTGCGCGAGAGAACGCCACCGGCGGAGGAACGATGTCTCCTGACATGGAGAACAGCACCCACGTGTTCCTGAGCGAGACGGAACACCACGGCAGCCCTGTCACCGACCCCGAGGGGCTGCGGGCGCGGATCGTGCAGCACGCCCTCTTCGCCGAACGGCTGGTCGTCACCGATTCCCAGGTGCTCCACAACGCGGCATTACGTTCGCTCCTCGGCGGGCGGACGCCGTCGAGCGCCGCATGGCGTGCGGACCTCGCCGAGTTGATCCGTTCGGACATGCTGGTCGTCGTGCGGCGCGACTCGGCGAGTTCCTTCCGTGAGATCCGGGACGAACACGAAGCGCGCGGTGTGAACGATGTTCCGGCCGAGGAATACGCCGAGCTCATGGACGAGATCACCGAAGGGCATGTCGTCCCGTACTCGGTGGACAGGGCGAGCGAGCTTTTCAGGAGGAGGACGGCGAACCGTCTGGCCGAACTGATCGGACCGCCCGACGACGACTACGCCCGGACGCTGCGTTCCGCGGTGGAGTGGATCCGCGGCCAGGATCCGCTGTACTACAACTCCCTGCGCGGATGGATCGAGGAGCGGCGCGCGACGCACAGGGACATTTCCGAAGTCGCGCTGGAGGCCGTCGAGCGGTCGGCGAACTGGTCCTTCAGAACCACCCTGCCCGCCGTGCTGGAGATGCCCGTGGCATGGGGCGCCGTACGCACGCCCGCCACCGTCGCGCTGCAGGGGGAAGCGCCCCCGGAAGAATCGGCGCTGCCCGGATACGCGTTGAACCCCTACGTACTGGCGCGTCTGCCCGCGGGTGTGGTCAACGAAGCCGTCGGGCTCGAGTCCCGGAAGGTGGTCGTCGATCAGTTCGCGAGAGCCCACAGCGGTCGGCCGGTGGACACCGACGCGCTGAAGAACGGCGTCGAAGACTTCTGCATGCACCTCCAGGAAGCCGCGGTCGCCGCCTTCCGGGGCCTCGACGCCGACGCCCTCGCCGCCGTCCGGGACGAGCGGGTGAGGGCCAGGCTCCACATCTCGCCCCCCTCCGTGGCCACGGGCGCCGTCGACACCCTGATCGGGCTGATCAGTTCCGGCTTCAGTCCCGCTTCGCTCATGCTCAATCTGCTTTCCGTGCCGTTCGACGTCCTCCAGGACAAGAAGGAGCGGAAACTGAAGAAGGAGTCCGAAAGGTTCAGGGCCGCCTGGAGGCTCGAGAAGCAGCTTCCGGAGCACGAGAAGTTGCTGCGCATCGTCAGCCCGACGGAACCGCCCGAGTGAGACGAACGCGCACCGGCGTCACCGCGGCCGGGCCAGTGCGGCGGCGGCGATGGTGATCGCGCACCGTACTCGCCGGTCCGCGAAGGCCGCGCACAACTCGGCGGAGCCGAACCAGGCGGGTTCCGCGACCGACTCCATGGCTTCCGGCGACCGCTTCCCGGATACGGGGGCCTCCACATGGGCCTCGACCACCTCGATGGGTGACTCGATCAGGCCGGTGTCCGCGTAGAGCACGCCCAGCCGCTTGGTGGCGGTCGCGGTCAGTCCGGTCTCTTCGTTCAGTTCCCGGGCCGCGGCCTGTTCGACCGACTCGTCGGGCTCCCGGCCGCCCCGCGGGAATTCCCACGACAGATCGCCGATCGGGTAGCGGAAAGAAGGGACGAGCGCGACCGTGTCGGCCCACCGGGGCACGATGACAACCCCCGGATTCGACCATTTCCACCGAAGATACCGCCCCGGCTTCCCGCCCGGGGAGACGACGGCGTCGTCGTACAGGCTCCCGTAGGCGTTCCGGTACACCTCGACGGCCTCTTGTCTCCGGATGGGGCGTGGCTGCATCGACTGCCTCCGAGAACGGACTTCGGGAATTGACCCACAAGGCGGCACCACATCAACCGTGCCCGTCACCCCGGCCGGCCAACCCACGGGACGCCGCAGGACACCCCGCTTCCCCGGGAACCCGGACGGCAGGTTTTTGCGTGGCAGCCTCCTTGAGAGTCAGGTGCCGGAGTTGTCGACGAACCCCACGATATCGAGGTACTCGATCTTGGGCGGGACGCCATAGATCCCCGTCACCTTGTCGACGATCTCCTCGGTGAAGAAGGCGCGGGCTTTCTCCACGTCGTCCCACACGTAGAAGTTCCTTGCCTGACCACCGTCTTCATCGAGCATGAAGCTCTTGAAGCGAAGGCCGGCCATTCCCTCGAACGGTTCTCGGAGTTCGTCGGCAATCTTCGCGAGAGTTGAACGATCGAACTTGTCGGTCTGCGCGAAAGTCACGAGCACGCCAATCATCGGTCCTCCTATTGATCGGGCGAGAAACAGTCGATCGAGTGACGCCAGTGGCGGATCCCCGTACGCACGGCCAGAAAATCTGGTCGTTATGGTGTGAATATCGACGAACTAGAACAGATTATCGCGAATGACCGTGGACAGCCCGGTGATGTCACACCTCGCCAAACCGTGCATTCAATACCGGCGCACGTGACCGAGCGATGCGTCCGCTGCTCGTGACAGTCACCGTCTCGCTACGCTCGGCGTCCGCGGCGCGGGAGGCCGCGAAGGCGGCGGGCGGCGCGGTGGCCGGGGCCTACGGTCTGGCGATGGGCAGTCACGGTGGCGCCGCCGTCGGGTCTGCGCGATCCACGGCGTCCGCTGCGCGGGCGCGAGGCATTTCCAAGGTGACCTCCCGCAAGCCGCGGAAAGCCCTCCCCGCGCTGTAGACGCGGAGTGGGGCGGAACGGCTTCAAGAGTCGGCGGTCCTTGGGAGCCGTGCGAGGAGCCGACCGAGGCGTCCGGCGACGGACGAGCGCGGACCGCCGCGGACAGCGGCAGCGCCTGGCAGCAGGTCATGTCGGCCCCCTCGACCGCCCTTCCTGAGCCCCCCGTTAGCCCTGCCTTAAAGGCACCATAAGGATCTCCCTCCCCCCGTCTCCAGCAGGCGATTTCGCGGTTCCTTGGGGCTAGTTTTCTGATCACCCCCCACGGGATCCCCGCACGGAACACCGCGCGGGGCCCGCACCCCACGCCCCAGGACCGTTCGAGGAGTTCCCCATGTCCGCACGCCGCAAGGCCGTCGGCGTCGCCGTCCTCGGTGTCGCCCCGCTCGTCCTGTCCGCGCTGGCCGCGGCGCCGGCCTCGGCACACGGCTCGATGGGGGATCCGGTGAGCCGGGTGTCCCAGTGTTACGCGGAAGGCCCGGAGAACCCCAGGTCGGACGCCTGCAAGGCGGCCGTCGCGGCGGGCGGCACCCAGGCGCTCTACGACTGGAACGGCATCCGCATCGGCGACGCGAACGGGCGGCACCAGGAGCTGATCCCGGACGGGAAGCTGTGCAGCGCCGGCAACGCCGAGTTCAAGGGACTCGACCTGGCGCGCTCCGACTGGCCCGCGACGAGCGTGAGCAGCGGCTCGTACACCTTCAAGTACCGGGTGACCGCGCCCCACAAGGGCACGTTCAAGGTCTACATCACGAAGTCGGGCTACGACCCGTCGCAGCCGCTGGCCTGGGGCGACCTCGACCTGGCGCACCCGGTCGCGACGGCCACCGACCCCACGGCCTCGGGCGGCTTCTACACGTTCTCCGGCGCCCTCCCGGAACGCTCCGGCAAGCAGCTCCTGTACGCGGTCTGGCAGCGTTCGGACAGCCCGGAGGCCTTCTACTCCTGCTCCGACGTGGCGTTCGGCGGCGGCAAGAGCACGAGCGGCGGTGCCGCTCCCGCGCCGAGCGCCTCGGCGCCGTCCGACAAGCAGATCGAGGCCGGCAGCGGCAAGTCGACCGTGGAGCACCACGGCCACGGTGACGACGACGCCGGTACGTCGGCGGAACCGGCCGCGAGCGCGGACACCGTGAAGGCGGCCGAGGACACCGGGTCGGCGGAACCGGCCGAGGAGGCCCGGGCCACCGCCGATTCCGCCGGTCCCGCGGACTCCTCGGAAAACCTGCCGGAGGCCGCCGGCTCCGCCCGGAGCCTCGCCGAGACCGGCGGCGACTCCTCCACCTCGTACGTCGCGATCGGCGGTGCCGCCGCGCTCGCGCTCGGTGCCGCGGCGCTGTTCGCCTCGGTGCGGCGGCGCGCGACGCCGGACAGCCGGCGCGGGCGCTAGGCCCTGGGCCTGAGCCCTGGGCTCGATGAACTCCGGGGGCTGACCGGCGGCTCAGGTCGGACAGCCCCCGGCGGCGTGTTCCGCCGTCCGCGCCGCGCGGGCGCGGGGCGCGGACGGACGATCACGCCGGTGTGCCCGGGCGGACGACCATGGACGAGTCGTCCGCCGAGCCGGTCAGCTGAACACGGACGCGCAGGTGGTGGTGGACGCGTGCGCCGGGTCGAGCGCGTTCGCCACCTCGTGGTACGCGATCCGGTCGAAGATCCCGATGGCCACGTGCTCGGAGAGGTCGAGCCCGCACAGGTTCTGCAACAGGACGTTGTGGACGTCGGATCCGCTCAGGAACCCCGACTGGTACGGCGTGACCACCTCGTCGTACTTGGTGGCGATGACCGTGTAGTGGACGCCGGGGACGGTGTCGCCGCCCGCGTTGAGCTTGGTCAGGAACGCGGAGCCGGCGATCTGGTCCGCGAGTCCGGGGGTCGCCGCGGTCAGCAGGTCCTCGGCGCCCGGGAAGTACGGGAGCAGTTTGGTGAGTCCGTTGAGGGTCGTGCCGTGGTTGTCGGGGGCGAGGCCGACGAGGGCGTTCACCTTGGCGGCTCCGCCGAGGAACTTCAGGTAGTAGCGGGGCATCATGCCGCCCTGCGAGTGACCCACCAGGTCGGCCTTGGCGGCGCCGGTCGCGGCGAGCACCTTGTCGACGAACACCTGGAGCTGTGCGGCCGACTTGTCGATGGGGCCGAGGCCGTAGAAGAGGGGGACTCCGGGCAGCTGCCCGTAGTCGAGGGAGAAGACGCAGTACCCGCGGCTGGTCAGGTAGGGGGCGAGGGCCAGCCAGTTGTCGACGGAGTTCCCGAAGGTGCCGTGCACGAGGACGACGGGGCGCGGGTGCGCGGCGGACGGCTTGCAGGAGTAGTTGTTCCAGCCACTGCTGGGGGCGGAATCAGCTTGTGCTGTGGCGGCGGGGAGGACCGCGACCGTGGCGGTCAGAAGCAGCGCGGCCAGGGGTCTGAGCACTCGCTTCCAGGGCAGCATCGGGTGATCTCCTTGCGGCTCAAGGGAGTTGTGGGGGTGTACGCCCTGTGATCCGGATCACGAAGGATGCTGTTCACTCGTCAAGTTACGGTCGAGTAGCAGAGGTGTGAAGTTACGCGTCGGTAAAAACTTCCAGTGATAACCAGGGCGGTCGCCACCGGTGACGGAACGTCACCAGGCGGGTCTGATGGGACCGTAGGGCGCGATGCCCGCCAAACACGCGTGCAACGCGCGCATCTCGCCCTCCCCCACCACTTCGGCCCATGCCCGCACGGCATCCGCGGCCGCCTCCTCCGCCGCCCGGGTGCAGGCCCAGCCGAGTTCGGTGAGCACGACGAGCCTGGCCCGCGCGTCGTCGGGGTGCGGCCTCCGCTCGACGTACCCCTTGCGGACGAGTTCCTCGACGAGCTGACTGGCAGCCTGCTTGGTGACCCCCAGGTGAGCGGCGACATCACTGACCGTCGCCCCGTCCGGCGCGAGCCGTGCGAAGGCGAAGCCGTGCGCGGGCCGCACCCCCTCGAATCCGCGGGCGACCACGCCCTCGTGGATACGTTGCGTCAGCTCGCCGGCGGCGGCGAGCAGGGCGGCGGACAGGGCCATGGCTTCGGAGTTCTGCACCCCCGCATTGAAACACCCTTGACTATTCGGTCAAGCTGCTTGACCATAATCTCAGAGCTGGTCAAGCAGCTTGACCATCTGCGAGTCACCCTGAGTCATCGGCTCAGCGGTTCGGCTCCGCTCGCCCTCGACCGGCCGTCCGGCCGGACATCACCGACCTTGGAGGCACCCTTGCCCGTCGTCCGTTCGTCCGAAGCCGTCGTCCACGAGGTCCACGGCGCCCGTTTCGTCTCGTACGCCTCTCCCCGCAGCGGCAGCGAGGAGTTGTGCGCCTGGCGCGCGGAGATTCCCGCGGGCCACCGGGCTCCCGTGCACACCGTCGACCGCGAGGAGGTCTTCCATCTCCTCTCCGGCGAACTGCTGGTCACACTCGGCGGCCGCACCGAGCGGATCACCGCGGGCGACACCGTGATCATCACCCCGGGCGTGACCCTCGGCATCGAGAACCCGGCCCAGGAGCCCGCGCTCTCCTGGGTCACCACGTCCGTCGGCCTCCGGGCGGAACTGGCCGACGGCTCGGTCCTCACGCCGGAGTGGGCCAACTAGGGCCTGTCGTCCGGGCCGTGTCACGCAGGGGCCGTCGGCTGCTGTTCCTGCCCCTCTCCCTGCCTCTGCCCTTGCCCTGGCTCATGTCCTTGCCCTTGCCTTGGCTCTTGTCCTTGCCCTTGCCCTAGCCCTGACTGGGCTCGTTCCAGGAAGCGCAGCAGTTCGACGGGGAAGGGCAGGACGAGGGTGGAGTTCTTCTCGGCGGCGACGGCCACCACGGTCTGCAGCAGGCGCAGTTGGAGTGCGGCGGGTTGCTGCGACATCACTCCGGCGGCTTCCGCGAGTTTCTTGGAGGCCTGGAGTTCGGCGTCCGCGTTGATGACCCGGGCGCGGCGTTCGCGGTCGGCCTCGGCCTGGCGGGCCATGGACCGTTTCATCGACTCGGGCAGGGAGACGTCCTTGATCTCGACCCGGTCGATCTGCACGCCCCAGCCGATGGCCGGGCTGTCGATCATCAGTTCCAGGCCCTGGTTGAGTTTCTCGCGGTTGGAGAGCAGGTCGTCCAGGTCGCTCTTGCCGATGATCGACCGCAGTGAGGTCTGTGCCATCTGGGAGACCGCGAAGCGGTAGTCCTCGACCTGGATGATGGCGTTCGCCGCGTCCACCACCCGGAAGTAGACGACCGCGTCCACCCGGACGGTGACGTTGTCCCGGGTGATGCCCTCCTGCGCCGGGACGGGCAGGGTCACGATCTGCATGTTGACCTTGCGCAGCCGGTCCACGAAGGGCACCACCATCGTGAAGCCGGGGCCGCGCACCTCGGGGCGCAGCCTGCCGAGCCGCAGCACCACACCCCGTTCGTACTGTTTGACGACGCGGGCGGCCGCCATCGTGCAGGCCAGCCCCACGGACGCGGCGGAGACTCCCGCCACCACCAGTTCCTCGACCATCACGGCCCCCCAGGGTCCGACGCGGCGCACCGGGCGTGTACGGCGTGCGCTTCGAAGGTAGACCCGGCACCGGAACGAGGGCGAGCCCCCGCACGCCGGTCGCGTGCGGGGGCTCGCCCGCTGGTCCTCGTAGTACCGCGGGTCCGGTCGCGCGGAACACCGTGGGGGGTGCCGGCCCGTGGGTCGACGAGTCGACGAACGGCCGGTCCTTCGCGCGACCGGACGGTCAGCCGACGCTCACGCCGTAGTAGCTGAGCGCCTCGGTGACCGGCTGGAAGAAGGTCGTACCGCCGGAGCTGCAGTTGCCGCTGCCGCCGGAGGTCAGACCGTAGGCCACGCTGCCGCCGTACAGGGGACCGCCGCTGTCTCCGCCCTCGGCGCAGACCGTGGTCTGGATCATGCCGTAGACGACGTCACCACTGCCGTAGTTGACCGTGGCGTTCAGGGCGGTGACCCGGCCGCTGTGGGTACCGGTGGTCGAGCCGCGCCGGTAGACCGTCGTGCCCACGCTGGGCGTGGCCGCGCTGCTGATCGTCTGGCTGCCGACCGCGCTCGGGTGCGCGACCGAGGTGTTGGTGTACTTGACCAGCGCGAAGTCGTTGGTCGGGAAGCTGTAACTGACGTTCGTGCCCAGCTTGGTGGTCTGGCCCGAGTTGGAGTACCAGGTGGAGGCGACCTCACCGCAGTGGCCGGCGGTCAGGAAGTAGTAGGTGCTCCCGCTGTGCACGTTGAAGCCGAGCGAACAGCGGTAACCGCCGCCGTAGATGGCGTCGCCGCCGCTGATCAGCTTCTTGAAGGTGCCCGGGGTGTGCTTGATCGTGAGCGCGGCGGCGTTGCCGCCCGCGTCCTGCTTGATCTTCGCGATCTCCGCCTTCGAGACCGTGCTGTCGACGGTGACGACCACACGGTTCGTCTTGGCGTCGACCGCCCAGGCGGTGCCCGCGACGTCGGACTTGAGCACCGACTGCCCGACGCTGCTCAGCTGGGTGGCGCTGAACGTCCGGGCGTCGGACGCGTTCGCGCTGGGGACCGCGAACGCTGCGGCGGCGACGAGTCCGGTGGACACGGCGATCAGCCGGCTCCGTCTCGCGATGCCACCGCGGGGGGTTGTGCGCTTGATCCTCACGTTTCATTCCTCCGAAGGGAAGTAAGGGGCCCCATGTCGTGGGGTCGGGGCCCGTGAGGCGCAGCCGGGAGCCGCCCGTCCGGATTCCGGACAAGCCATGCCCCTGACAAGCGCTGAGGGGGAGTATTCGGCTGCGCGACCGACAGGCGCAAGGGCACCTTTCGGCCGTGCAGCCTTCAACTTGCCCTCATATGGGGGAGGTTGATCATCGGACCACTGGAGGCACCGGATTCCCCCCGCGTCCCCGGGAGTCCCGGGAGCCTCAGCCCAGTCGGCGCTCCCCCGCGGGGACGGCCACGCGCAGCGTATTTCCGGGCGGCGGGAGGGGGCAGACGAAATGATCGGCGAACGCGCACGGCGGAAGCACGGCCCGGTTGAAGTCCACCGTCGTACGCCCCTCGGCGTCGGGTGCGACCGGGTGCAGGAACCGGAAGCGGTAACTGCCGTCCCCGCTGGTGGTGTCGGCGAAGACGGCCCACAGCGTGCCGTCGCTCTCGACCGACACCTGGAGGGTGAGGTCCTGTCCGTCCAGGGTGAAGGCGAGGACCCCACCGAGGGCGAGCCCGCGGGTCACCCCGTCGGCGTTCTCGACGCGCACGGTACGGGCCTCGCCGTACGGGGTGAACCGTCCGGGCACCGCCCAGCGGGCGTCGTAGGGGGTCGCCTCGATGCCCGCGAAGGCCTGCCGGGCGGGCGCCCCGGGGTCGTAGTCGCGTACGCCCCAGACCTCCTCGCGGACCAGGACGACGAACCGCCGCCGTCCGCGTCCGACCCGGGCGCCGCCGGCCGGTCCGTGGTCGGCGTCCAGCGCGATGTCGCCGGTGAAGGGCTCGCCGTCGACCGTGAGCCCGTCCTCGGCGGCCGCCGTCAGGGTCACCCGGCCGCCCTTGACGGCCCATTGCCCGGGGATGTCCGGAAGTCGCCCTTCCGGATAGTCCTCGATCCAGTGGGTGCCGGTGAGCGCGAGCGGGCCGTACGGCTCGGACACCGTCGTCACGCGGTGCTCCCGCCAGTGCTTCCAGTCCTCGGATGCGTCCGTCGTCATGTGATCAACCCTTCCACACGAACCCGGCCGGACCGGGGTGCGGGCGCGACGTGGTGCCCGTGCCTTCACCCGCGCCCCTCTCCTGTCACCCCGCTCTCCCCCACGCGCCTTCGCCGTTCCCGAACTTCACCGTCAGCAGTCACAGCACGAGCAGCACTCACAGCACTCGCAGCACTGGCACGCCTCGCAGCAACTGCAGTCGCAGTCGCTCAGGCACCCTTCGCGCTTCTTGCGCGACCACGGACCCTCGTACTCGTCGGCGCAGCACATCTTGCAGGTGCAGCACAGTCCGACGGCGGCGGCACAGCCGGCCCAGAATCCGCGCTTTCCGGGGGCGGGGGGCTGGAAGGAGGGCCCGCCGCCGAAGGGGTTGCCGCCGCCGGTGTACGGATTCCCGCCGTGCTGGGGCGGCGGTCCGAAGGCGCCCTCGGGCCCGGGCCGGACCGAGGAGCCCGGCGGAACGACGAGAGCACCGGACCCGGGAGAACCAAGGGAGCCGTGCGATCCGTGCGTCCCGTCCCCCGCGTGCCCGCATCCCGAGGTCCCGAACGCGCGGTCCACCGAGCGTCCCAGCTCATGGACGAGCAGCACGTGCGCCAGCCTGCTGTCGGTGAACTCGGCCTCCCGCAGGGCGAGCCGTATCCCGTGCACGGCGTCGTCGGCGAGCCGGCGGGCCTCGGTGAGCGGGGTCCCGGTGGCCGTGAGCGGGTTCCACGCCCCCGACGCGGCGTCGGCCTCCCTGTCCTCCACGGCGTCCAGCAGATGGGCGAGCCGCCCGAAGAGCCGCCCGGCCTCGGCCAGTGGAGCGGCGTTGCCGGGGCGGCCCGCGAGGACCGCGGTGTGCGCGAAGGCGGCGGCGGTGGCGGTCTCGGTGGGTTCCGTCACGGTCAGCAGCGGTGTTCCCGGCCCGGCCAGCGCCTCGATCCCGACCTGCCGGTCCACCGCGTCGACGAGCACGGCCGTGTCGAAGCCGACCGCGGATCCCGTACGCGCCCCTGCCTTGCCCCAGCTCGTGGCCACCCGGCGCGCGGCGAGCGCGACCGGCCTTCGCGCGAGGAGACCGTCCCCGTCGGCGACGTGGTCGCGCACCTTCGCCGAGGCGAGGACCAGCGAGACGGCGGCCGCGAGCCGCGCGCCCTCGCCCTGCGCGACGGAGGCGGTCCGCATGCCGCGCAGCGGACAGGGGCCCGCGGTGCGCCGCCACCCCGTCGCCCTCTCGGCCTGAGCCTCCGTCAGAACCGATATCAGCAGGCCGTCATAGTTGGTGACCACCCGCGCGAACTGGCCGTGGTCCCCGCGCAGCGCGAGGCACAGCCCGCACAGGTGCGCCATCCACTGTGTCTTGAGCCCTTCACCGAGACGGTGGCTGCAGGGCCTCACGATTCCGAACACGACACTCCCCCGTGACCCGTACGACGTTGAGGTCCGGATCGTATCGACCCCTCCTGTTCACTCGTACGCCCCGCCCGTCACCCGGTCGCCGAAAGAAATCATATTTCACTCTCAGTCAGTAGCCTTACCCCGTAAGACCCTTGAGCGGCGCGGGCTCTCGACGGATCCGCTGTGCACCAGTACCGTCACGAAACCCCCACGCGGCGTCTATCCACTTGGCGCGACATCCGCATCATGCACGACCATGGGTATGCGGAAGCACGAAAGACCGCTGTGAGAGGAGGCGTCCATGGGATCGGTGCGCAAGGCGAGTGCCTGGCTTGGCCTCGTCGACGACAACGATGACGAGCGTTACTACGACGACGACTACGCCGAGGGTCAGGACTCCGGCGACGCCTGGGTCACCGACCCTCGCGTGAAGGTTGCTTCCGAGACGGCCGAGGAGAAGGGCCGCCGGATCGGCACGGTCACCCCGGACAGCTTCCGGGACGCCCGCGGTATCGGCGAACTCTTCCGGGACGGTGTCCCGGTCATCATCAACCTCACGTCCATGGAGGCCACCGACGCCAAGCGCGTGGTGGACTTCGCGGCCGGCCTGACCTTCGGCCTGCGCGGCACCATCGAGCGGGTGGCGACCCGGGTCTTCCTGCTGACCCCGGCGCACACGGAGATCATCAGCGGCGAGGCCGCGGGCCGGCAGACGGACGGTTTCTTCAACCAGAGCTGAGGCAGGGCCGCTCACCGGCCCCGCCTCGCCGGGGCTTCACCCACGGGCCCTTCACCTGAAGGCGTCGAGCCCGGTGAGCGCCTTGCCCAGCACGAGCTGGTGCATCTCGACGGTGCCCTCGTAGGTGAGCACCGACTCCAGGTTCGTCGCGTGCCGCATCACGGGGTACTCCAGCGAGATCCCGTTGGCACCGAGGATCGTGCGCGAGGTCCGGCAGATCTCGATGGCCTCCCGTACGTTGTTGAGCTTGCCGAAGCTGATCTGCTCGGCGCGGAGCCGTCCCGCGTCCATGCGGCGGCCCAGGTGATGGGCGAGCAGGATCCCCTTGTGCAGCTCGACGGCCATGTCGGCGAGTTTGGCCTGGGTGAGCTGGAAGCCGCCGATGGGACGCCCGAACTGCTCGCGCGTCCTCGCGTACGCGAGGGCGGACTCGAAGCTGGAGCGCGCCGCGCCCATGGCGCCCCACACGATCCCGTACCGCGCGTGCGAGAGACAGCCGAGCGGGCCCTTGAGGCCGACGACCTCGGGCAGGACGGCGTCGGCCGGCAGCCGTACGTCGTCGAGGACGAGCTCGCTGGTCACGCTGGCCCGCAGGGACCATTTGTGCTTGATCTCCGGGGCGGAGAACCCGGGCGCGTCGGTGGGCACGACGAATCCGCGGATGCCGTCGTCGGTCCCCGCCCAGACGACGGCGACACCGGCGACGGAACCGTTGGTGATCCACATCTTGCGCCCGTTCAGGACCCAGTCCCCGCCGTCGCGCTTGGCGTGCGTGCGCATGGAGGCGGGGTCGGAGCCGTGGTCGGGCTCGGTCAGTCCGAAGCATCCGATGATCTCGCCGGAGGCCATACGGGGCAGCCAGGTCTGCTTCTGCTCCTCGCTGCCGAACCGGTGGATGGCGTACATGGCCAGCGAGCCCTGCACCGAGACGAGCGAGCGGATGCCGGAGTCGGCCGCCTCGAGCTCCAGGCAGGCGAGGCCGTACTGCACGGCGCTGGCCCCCGCGCACCCGTACCCCTGGAGCGACATGCCGAGGGCGCCGATCCCGCCGAGCTCCCGCGCCAGTTCCCGGATGACGGGCAGCTCGCCCTTCTCGTACCAGTCGGCGACGTACGGCAGGACGCGGTCGGCGGCCCAGGTCCGCACGGTGTCGCGGACGGCGAGGTCCTCCGCGTCCAGCAGGTCGTCGATCCCGAGCGGGTCGGCGGGGTCGAAGGACGGCAGCTTCGAGGACGCGGACATACGACAGCCTCCGGGAGGGTGATAACTAGCACCGCTAGTTAAGGATCTCGGCCCGACGTTACGACGCAGTGTCCCGCAAGTCCAGGGCACTTTCGCACGGCACCCGGGGAGCGCCTCCCTCCCGGGTCCCCCGAGCGGCGGCGAAGGGGCCGGACCATCCGCGTGGTACCGGCCCCGGGACCGAAGGACCTAGGGCCTGTCGTTTGGATCAGGCGGCATGGAGACGCGGTGCCTTGTCGACTGGGCCGAGCGGGGCAGGGTGCGTGCAGCTGCAAGGCGGAGGAGGACGACGACGCGGTGGGGGCACCTCCCGGCCGAAGGCTGGGGGACATCGGCAACCGACGACAACGCCGCAGATGTGCGTGCCCTGCCCCGCGTACCGCCGCATGATCCAAACGACAGGCCCTAGGCGGAGACGCGGGTCTCGGTGGTCCCGGCGACGTCCCGGGGGGACGGGATGTCGGCGGGGTCCGCCCCGGAGGCCCGGCCGCCGACGCCGCCTTTCGCGGGAGCCGGGAACGCGGCGGGAGCCGTCGCCTGGGCCGGGACGCAGGCAGGGCCCGCCGCGGAAGCCCGGCCCTCGGCGGGAACGCCGCCCGGAGCCGGGAAGCCCGCGGTGCCCGTCACGGGAGCCGGGAGGCCCGTCGCCTCCGTCGCGGGAGCCGGGATCGTGGCGGTGCCCGTCGAGGTGGCCGGGACCTCGCCGGTGTCCGTCGCGGGGGTCCCGCACTCCATGATCCGCGGCAGCCGCAGCGCCATCACGGCGCCCAGCAGCAACAGGCCCGCGCTCACCAGCAGCGTCACGTGCAGTCCGTGCACGAAGGAGTCCCGGGCGGCGTGCCGCAGGGCGGCGCCGGACGCGCCTCCGAGCCGGTCGGCGACCTGGTAGGCCTCGCCCAGCGAGTGCCCCGCGGCCGCCGAGTCGGCCGCCGGGACCCCGGGGACGGACGAGAGTCCGGGCTCGTACGCCGCGTTCATCACGCTCCCCAGCAGCGCGATTCCGATCCCCGCGCCCAGCTGGTACGAGGTCTCGCCGATCGCCGCCGCGCCGCCCGACTGCGCCTGCGGCGCCTCGCTCAGCATCGACTCGTACGCCCCGAAGAGCGTGGTCTCCAGACCGAAGCCGAGCAGCACGAAGCCGAAGAGCAGCAGCCCGGCGTTGTCCCTCCCGCCCATCGCGGTGAGCGTGACCACGGCGGCCGCGGTGAGGCAGAACCCGAAGCAGACCATGGCGCGCGGCCCGAACCTGCGCAGCAGCCTCGCCCCCGCGAGACCGGCGGCCATCGCCGCGACGGTCAGCGGCAGCAGTCGCAGCCCGGTCTGCAGCGGTGACAGGTCGAGCACGAGCTGCAGGTACTGCGCGGCGATCAGTTCGAGGCCCACCAGGGCGAGCATGGCGAGGACGATGCACCCCACCGACGTGCTGAAGGCGGGACGCGCGAACATGCTCAGGTCCACCAGGGGATGCGCGCGCCGCCGCTGCCGCCGCACGAAGGCGGTCATCAGCACCGCGCCGACGAGCAGGGAGCCGAGGGTGAAGGGGCCGAAGGGCGCCTCGCCGCCGCCGAGGCGTTTCACGCCGAGGACGAGCCCGAACAGGCCCGCGGCGGCCATGAGCGCCCCGGCCACGTCCCAGGGACCGTCGCGGTCGCCGTGGGACTCGGGCAGCAGCAGCCGTCCGACCGGCAGGCTGACGATCATCAGCGGGATGTTGACGAGGAAGACCGATCCCCACCAGAAGTGCTCGAGGAGGAAGCCGCCCAGCAGCGGTCCGACCGCCGCGCCGACGGCGGCGACGGCGCTCCAGATGCCGATGGCGAGCGCCCGCTCGCGCCGGTCGGGGAAGACGTCGCGCAGGATCGACAGCGTGGCGGGCATGACCATCGCGCCGCCGACGCCGAGCAGGGCGCGGGCGCCTATCAGGAGCTGCGCGTTCCCGGAGAAGGCCGCGATGCCGGAGGCGACGCCGAAGAGGGCGTAGCCGAGGAGGAGGACTCTCCGGCGGCCGATCCGGTCGCCGAGCGTGCCGAAGAGGATGAGGAGCGAGGCGCAGACGAGCGGATAGACGTCGACGATCCAGAGCAGCTCTATCGCGCCGGGCCTCAGGTCCTCGGTGACCGCGGGCACCGCGACGTGGAGCACGGTGGCGTCGAGGGCGACCAGCAGCAGGCTGACGCACAGGACGACGAGGACGACCCAGCGGTTGGCACCGGCTCCGGCTTCCCGACGGCATCGCGCAGCGGCCGTGGTCGTCCGGGACATGTACGTACCTCCAGAGGTTCCCTCGCGTTCTGCGGATCCGCAGGGTGGGGACTCCCTGGGGCTGCGGCCCGGAGAGCGGAATCCCGGGCCCACGCAACAAAGGCGAGTGAGCCGCCAGCGTACGCGAGTTCTCGCCGGTGACACGTGGCGGACCTCTCACGTTCGCTGACCAGGCATGTGGCGTACGCCACGCCGCCCGCACACCGACACGCCGTACGCGGCCCGCCGGTTCCGCGGTCTGCCGGTTCCGCGGTCTGCCGATAATCAAGCCCGTGACCGATCCGGAGAGTCCCGCCGCGACGCGCCCCGAGGGCTCACTGCGCCGGGCCGCACCCGCCCTCCTCGGGTACGCGGCGGTACGCGCCCTGGGCCTCGCCGCCCTCGGCGCCTGGAGCGCGGTGAACGGCGGGAGCGCCCGCCGGCTGCTGTCGGAGCGCTGGGACTCGCTCTGGTACACCAGGGTCGCCGAGCTCGGCTACGGCTACGAGGTCCGCCTCCCGAACGGCGACGTGCACACGAACCTCGCGTTCTTCCCGCTGCTGCCCTGGCTGGAGCGGACCGTCCACGCGGTGACATCCCTGTCGTACCCGGACGCCGGTCTGCTGGTCACCGCGGTGGCCTCGCTCGCCGCGGCATGGGGGATCTTCGCGGTCGCCGACCATGTCCACGGCCGCCGGACCGGGGTGTGCGCGGTACTGATGTGGGCACTCCTGCCCGTCGGCGTCGTGCAGTCGATAGCGTACAGCGAGTCACTGTTCACGGCGCTCGCCGCGTGGTCGCTGTACGCGGCGCTGACCGGCCGCTGGCCGACCGCGGGGCTGCTCGCCGCGTTCGCCGGACTGACCCGGCCGGTGGGGGTCGCGGTGGCCGCGTCCCTGTGGGCCGCGGCGATTACCTCGTTCGTGGGAGAACACCGGCACGACGGAAGCGCGCCCCGGACGGACGGCGCACGCCCGTGGCGGCGCGCCCTCGCCATGATCGTCGCGCCGCTCGGCGCCGCCGGCTACGTGCTGTGGGTGGGGCACCGCACGGGCGGGGGCCCGCTCGGCTATCTCGACGTCCAGGCGGGCTGGCGCAACGGCTTCGACGGCGGCCACGCCTTCGGGCGCTTCGTGGCGGAGAAGTTCACCTCGCTCCCGTCCGCCCCGGCAGGTGTCGCCCTGACCGCCGGGGTCGCGCTGGTCCTGTGGCTCTATGTGGCATGCGTACGTCAGGGACAGCCGCCGGCGCTCCTGGTCTACACGGGGACCGTCGTCGTGCTCGCCCTGTGCGCGTCGGGCTACTTCGGCTCGAAGCCCCGCCTGCTGCTGCCCGCCTTCCCCCTCCTGTTCCCCCTCGCCCTGGCCCTGGCCCGGCTGCGCACCTCCAGGTCGGCGCTGGTCGTCGGGGGCGCCGCGGTGGCCTCGGCGACGTACGGGGCCTTCTGGCTGAACGGTTCCGGGCCCCCCTGACCGGCCTGGTGCCGTCCCGCACCGGGCCGACGCCGTCCCGCACCGGGCCGGTGAGCGGGGCGGAGAATTCCACCCCATCCTTCGGTGAACGAATATAAAAGTGCCATAAACTCGAAGCCTCTCGGCGACCAATGGAATTGAAGGCTCCGCAGTGCGGGGATTAGCGATTCATTGGAAATAAACATGATCCTGAGAGGAATCCCACATCACATCGTCATCACAAACCGAGTGAATCGGCCTGGGGCGCAGCTCACTCGCTGTAACGTCGATTGAGTGCGTACCGAACGAAACCTCACCCGTCTGGACCGGGTCTTCGCCCGGCTGGACCGTGAGCCGGAACGACCGGCCCACATCGATGTACCGAGGATGAGCCGGCACAGGGTCGTCCTCTTCGCGGCGACCCTGGCCTTCTACCTGGCGATCGTGTGGGCCGTGGCGATCACGTCCTGGCTGGTCCGGTTCGACTGGCAGGTCATGTTCTTCCGGCCCTACCAGCAGTGGCCGGAGATCCACGCGTTCCTGGACTACTACGTGGTGCTCGGCCAGCGCGGCCCCACCGCGGTGATGGTCGCCGCGTGGCTGGGCTGGCGCTCCTGGCGCCAGCACACGCTGCGCCCGCTGCTCACCCTGGGCGCGTCCCTGCTGCTGCTCAACATCACCGTCGGCGCCGCGAAGCTCGGCATGGGCCGTCTCGGCCCGCACTACGCCATCACCATCGGCTCGAACGAGATGGGTCTGGGCGGCGACATATTCCCCTCGGGTCACACCGCCAACGCCGTTGTGACCTGGGGGATCCTGGCCTATCTGGCGTCGACCCCGAGAGCCAGACGCTGGCTCTCGGCGCTGTCCGCCGTGACCTCGCTCGGCGTCGGCCTCACCACCGTGTACCTGGGTACGCACTGGCTGAGCGACGTGCTGCTGGGCTGGGCCGCCGGTCTGCTGATCCTGCTGGCGCTGCCCTGGTGCGAGCCGCTCATCGCCCGCTCCGAGGCCGGGATCTTCTCGCTCCGCGACCTGTGGCGCTCCCGTCGCGGCCGCGCGGCGACCGCGCCGCTCCCCGCTCCGGCCGTCGTACCGGTCATGTCCCCGCGGGCCGCCGCGGTGGACAGCGAGCCGCCGGCCCGCGAGACCGTCGCGTCCCGTCCGTCCAGATCCCCCGTCCACCTGGCTCCGGGCCCGCACACCGCCCGCTCGGAACGCACCCCGGTGACACCGGCGGGCAGCCGCCGACCACCCCACCCGGACCGTCCGGCACACCTGGACCGTCCGGCACGCGCGGCCGCCGCCGCGAAGGCCCGCCCGCTGACGGGCAGCTGATAGCCGCGGGGCCGGTACGCACAACCTCTCCCCGCGCCGCGAAGGCCCCGGCTCCTCGAGCCGGGGGCCTTCGCACGTCGCGCGGCGGCACTCAGCCCTTCCAGCAGCGCGTCACCGTGCCGTCCGTGACCTCGAAGTTCAGCCGCCCCACCAGGTACTCCATGGTGACGATCGCACCGGGCGGCAACGAACGCACCGTCGGCCAGCCGTGCTCCCGCGCGCGCTCCCGCGCACTGCTCACCTCCAGTCCGACATAGCTCTCCGGACTGTCCTGCGGTTCTGCGTGAGAGGGGGGAATGGGTGCCATGCCGCCACGTTAGGCGGCCCGCCCCCGGCGGCGGAAGGCCGATCGGCGGCCGAGCGGCATCCGTCCCCCGCCGGTCACACTTCTGTCACAAGACCACGACATGCGTTTCGCCGAACTCCATCACTCCCGCGAGGGACTCCTTCCGCGTTCCGCACGCCTTCGAACGTAATTCGGAGTCGGTGTCCGGACGCGGCGAATAGACCTGTGAAATGTGCGGAGCGGCACGTCGGCGCACGCTCGGTGATGCTTTTGCATTCCGGTCCCCTCCGATTCCGTCCCGCACCCCGGAAGCTGACGCCGCATAGGAAATACACGCTTCGGACACAGAACCCCCGCACGGGCGCCGTCGGCACCCGGGACTCCCGCTACGGCACCCGGGCCGCGCCCGGCACCCCCTCGGCCCCCGGCCTCCCGGGCTCCTGTCTCTCCAGTGCCCGGGACAGCCGGTCCCGGGCCGCCCTGATCACGTCGCCGAGCCCGGCGGGCTCCAGGATCTCGAACTCGAAGCCCAGCATCAGCACGTGGACGACCATGACGTCGAGGCTCGCCGCCCCGGTGCGCAGGACACAGCTGTCGTCGCCCGAGGCCTCCAGGGTCCCGTCGTGGGGCGAGAGCCGCGCGGCGGCCTCCTCCAGCGGCACCAGCAGCCGGACGACGGCGTTCGTGGCGTACGCGCCGGTGGAGACGCCCCGGGAGACGTACTCGGCCAGGTTCTCGGCGGGTGGCGTACGGGGCGTGAAGCGCGGTCCGTGCGGCGGCCTGGGCGTGATCCGATCGGCCCGGAACGTACGCCAGTCCTCACGGTCGGCGTCCCAGGCGACCAGGTACCAGCGGCGCTCGGTGCACACCAGCCGGTACGGCTCGACGGTCCGGCGCGTGGAGGAGCCCCCGTGATCGCGGTACTCGAAACGCAGCCGCTCGCTGTCGCGGCAGGCGTTGGCCAGTTCGGTGAGGACGGCGGGGTCGACGGCGGAGGCCTGCCGGCCGCGCAGCATCGGCACGGTGAAGGCGTTCAGCGCGCCGACCCTGCGCCGCAGCCGGCTCGGCAGGACCTGTTCCAGTTTGGCGAGGGCGCGTACGGAGGAGTCGCCGATGCCCTCGATGCCCTGACCGGCCGCCGTGCGCAGCCCCACGGCCACCGCGACGGCCTCGTCGTCGTCCAGGAGCAGCGGCGGCAGCTCGGCTCCCGCGCCGAGCTGGTAACCGCCGCCCGTGCCCGGGCTGGCGTTGACGGGATAGCCCAGCTCGCGCAGCCGCTCCACGTCGCGGCGGATCGTGCGCGCGGTGACGCCGAGGCGCCCGGCGAGGTCCGCGCCCGACCATTCGCGGTGGGCCTGCAGCAGCGACAGCAGGCGCAGCAGTCGTGCGGAGGTGTCCAACATGCCGCCGAGTCTGTCAGCCCTTGCGGACAGCCACTGTCCGCGAAGGAAGGGGATCGCGCCGGTCTCCCCGGCACTCCTCAGGGCCGGTAGGCGATCTGCGGTACGTCGAAGCAGTTCGTGTTCATGTCGCCCTGGGTGACCCAGCCCCTGCCGTCGCGCCAGCGGGCCACCGACAGGCAGGTCCGGCGCGTCCTCGGCGGCTCGGCCAGCCGCTCGTAGGTGACGGGGACCAGCAGTCCGCCCGCCGTGTAGGGCGCGCCCCGGTTCATGAACGCGTCGACGCAGCCCCGGGTGACGCCCGACGGGGGGCAGGACTTCGCCGCGTCCGTGAACCACCGTGCCGCGGCCCATCCCTCCAGCTGCCACTGGGAGTGGACCGGCAGCCCCTCGGTCGCGTCGCGGAACTCCCGTACGGCCGGGTCGCCGACGTCCTCGTAGTTCCGGCTCGCGCCCGTGGCCCACAGCGCGTTGCGGCAGCGCGGCGCGTCCTTGTAGTCCTCGGGCACGGTGGACGTCCAGTTCTGGACGTTGGTCACCTTGGCGGTGACACGGGCGCCGACGTCGTCCATGGCCTTGCAGAGCCGGGCGTTGCCGTGGGTGTCGAGGGCGTCGAAGACGAGGTCGGCGCCCTGCGCCTTCAGGTCGGCCGCGGCCGCGCGGAAGTCGGGCAGCGCGAAGTCGACCTGTTCCGGGACGACCCGGTAGCCCTCGGCCCTCAGTCCCTGGGTGACGAGGCGGGCGTAGGCGGCGGAGGCGGACTGGTTGTAGGAGACGACGGCGGCCGTCCGGGCGCCCTGGACGCGCTTGAAGTAGCGGTACACCTCGGTGCCGCCGTACAGCTCGCCGTTCCAGCCGGGGGTGCCCTCGCGCGGGGCCAGGCTGCCGTAGATCCCGTACAGGTGCGGATAGGTGTCGTAGGCGGCGCCGATGGGCTGGCCGCCGATGTCGGGCACGCCCGCGCGGGAGACCCGGGAGGCGCCCGCGTAGTCGAGGGCGGTGGTGGCGACGAGGGCGACGACCTCGTCCTCGTCGACGAGCCGGTGCACGCACTCGTTGTTGCCGACGCCGCTGCCGCCGTCGTCGCACGTCCGCACCTCGACCCGCCGTCCGTCGATGCCGCCCCGGGCGTCGAGCCGGTCGAAGAAGGCCTTCGCCCCGTCACGCGGTCCGGTGAAGGCGGAGCCGCCGACGGGGCTGGTGGCACTGCTGATGACACCGACGCGGATCGGCGCCGTGGACTGCCGGGGCGCGGGCGTGGCCCGGTCCTCGAAGTCGCTCTCGGGGAGCCGGCTGCCGCAGGCCGTGCCGATCAGGAGCAGCAGGCCCGCGACGGCGGCGCCGGTCGCCGTGCGCCGCACCGCCGGTCAGCAGCCCGGGACGGGGCTCGCCGAGGCGTTGCCGCTCAGCTGGACCAGCGCGCAGAGCGTCTTGGCGGAGACCTTCCAGGTGCCGTTCTGCTCGACGGCCGTCCCGGAGGCGTTCGGCAGGGCGGTGGCTCCCTGGAGGAGGAGCGTGTAGGTCACGTTCGCCTCGGTCGGCGAGGTGAACTCGATCTTCTGCACGTCCGCCTTCACCTGCTGACCGCGCTGGTCGCCGTTGAAGCCCTGCAGCACCGGGGCCATCTGCTCGCCGTTCTCCAAGACGGCCAGCTTCTCCTTCGCGGAGACGGCCGGGTCGAAGAACTTCTCCCAGTTCTGCTTGATCTCCTGCTGGGCCGCCGCCGGGTCGGCCGGAGCCGTGGCGGGCGGCGCGCTGGGGGAGTTCTTCACCGAGGGTGTGGACGACGAGGAACTCCCGCCGCCGTTGTCGCTGCACGCCGTGAGGGTCGCGGCGAGGACGAGCACCGCCCCCGCCGCCACCGCCCTGACGCGCCCCCGCCCGCGGTCGCTTCTGACGTTCCCCCGCCTGAGGTCGCTCCCGAGAACCATCTGGCTCACCACCGGGTGTCGGTCCGGGCCACAAGCGCCCGGTGCTTTCAGGGTCAGCTTCCAGGGGGCATAGTGCAAGCCATCGGCTGACATGGACAGATACCCGACGTGTGGGAGTCCGGATGCGGACAGCTCGACTGCGGAGCGTGCACCCCGTCCTGTGGGCCGGCTGGGCCGCCCTGGCCGCCGGGGCGGTGCTGTGCGTCATCGGCTGGTACGGCGTCTCGGGCGAGCGGTTCGCGGAACGCCAGCTCCCCTACCTCGCCTCCTGCACGGTGCCCGGCGCCGCGCTGATCATCGCCGGCGCGGTGCTGCTCGCCCACGGCGGCGACGCCTCTGCGGCGGCCCGCGTGGAGGAGCTGTACGGGCTGCTGGTGGCCGCCGGATCCGCCGACGACGGGGAGCCGGGGCCGGCGGCCGCGCCGGTGGCCGTGAGCGGCGACCTCCTCATGGTGCCCGGCGGCACCCTGTACCACCGCGCCGACTGCCCCCTGGTCGCCGGGAAGCCGGAGGCCGTGCCGGCCGACTCGCGCGTCCTCGCGAGCGGGGACCTGGGACCGTGCCCGATCTGCGAACCCGACGCCGAGGGCACCCCTTCCGACGGTGAGCCGCCCTCCCCCGCCTCCGGCGGCACGCCCCTCACCGGGCGGCCCGCCGCGCCCGGCCGCCCGTCGGCGCCCGACGGCCCGCCCGCCCCGGAGCGTCCGCCCACCGCCCCGGACGGCTGATGTCCTCGCTGACGTACGACCTCACCCTCGCCGGTCTCTCGATCGGTTCCGTCGCCGCGCTCACCGGGATCGGGCTGGTCGTCACCTACCGGGCCACCGGGGTGCTCAACTTCGCGCACGGCGCGATCGCGATGGTGTGCGCGTATCTGCTGCGCCAGTTCACGGTCGAGTGGGGCTGGCCGCTCGCGCTCGGCGCCCCGGTGACCCTGCTGCTGGTGGCCCCGGCGATCGGGCTGGTCCTGGAGCGCTTCGTGTTCCGGCCGCTGTCCCTCCTCGGCGGCGACCCGGCGCGGACCCTGGTCGCGAGCATCGGGGTCTTCGTCCTGCTGGTCGGCGGGGCGGCGCTCGTGTGGGGCACCGGCGCGCGGACGGACGCGCCGACGCTGGTGCCGGCCGACCCGTGGCGGCAGCTGGCGGTGGCCGTCGCGCTGGCCGCGGGCGTGGGCGCGGTGACGCGCCGGACCCGCTTCGGCACGGAGCTGCGGGCGGTCGTCGACGACCGCCCGCTCGCGGTGCTCGGCGGTGTCGACGCGGACCGGGTGGCCGCGGCGGGCTGGGCCTTCGGCTCGTTCACGGCGGGTCTGACGGGCGTGCTCCTCGCGCCGTACGTGCGGCTCGACCCGTACGGCCTGCCACTGCTCGTCATCGAGGTGATGGCGGTCGCCGTGGCGGCCCGGATGCGCAGTCTCCCCGTCGCCGTCGTGGTCGCGCTCGGCATCGGTGTCGCCCAGAGCCAGCTGACCCGGCTGCACCCCTCGGGCCCCGCGGGGCCGCTGCTGCAAGCGGTCGGCGCCAACCTCTTCGTGGTCGCGCTGCTCGTCGCCGCGCTCGTCCTGCCCGGCATCGGCACCCGTGCCGCGCTCCCCCGCCCGGTGACGGCGCGCGCGACGGCGCCGGGCGGGGCCTGGGCGGTGGCCGTCGTGCTGTTCCTGCTGCCCCTCGGGTTCGCGGGCTCGGACCTGCACACGTCGGTGCAGGTGCCCGCGCTCGGTGTCGTCCTGCTGTCGCTGGTCGTGGTCACCGGCCGCGGCGGCCAGATCTCGCTGGGACAGGCCGCGTACGCCGGTCTGGGCGCCCTGTTCACGGCGCTGCTGGCCGCGGGCCGGTTCCCGGGGCTGCCGCGGCTGCCCGAACTGGCCGCGCTGGCGGTGGCCGTGCTCCTGGTGGCCCCGCTCGGCGTGCTGACCGGGTGGCCGGCCATCAGGCGGCACGGCCTGGCGCTCGCGGTGGCCACCTTCGCGGTGGGCGTGGGCGTCAGCCGGTTCGTCTTCGAGCAGCCGTACGCGGTGGCCGGACTGTCCCTGGGCCGTCCGGCCGGATTCGGCGGGGACCGCGCGTACTACGTGCTCGAACTCGTCCTGCTGGCCGCCGCCCTGCTCGCCGCGCACACGCTGCGCCGGGGCCGGCCGGGCCGTGCCCTGGCCGCCCTGCGGGACCACGAGGCGGGCGCGTCGGCGGCGGGCGTCCGCGTCCCGGCCCTGAAACTGACCGCGTTCGTCGCGGGGGCCGCGCTGGCCGCGCTCGGCGGCGGCATGCTCGGCATGGGCCTGCGCGCCTTCGACGCCACCGAGTACGACCCGGTCCGGAGTCTGCTCTGGTTCGCGGCGGTCGTCGTGCTCGGCGCCGACAACGTCCTCGGCGCGCTCGTCGCCGCCGCCCTGCTGGTCGGGCTCGACGCGGGGGCCCGCGGCGGGGTGGCCGCCGCTCTGATCGGCCTCCTCGCCGTCCTCGTCGGCCGCTTCCCCGAGGGCCCCTACGAGGCGCTGCGCGCGGCGGTGTCCCGGCTCCGTCCCGAACGCCGGGCGACCCTGACCCCGGTGGGCCTCGCCGCCCGCCGCCACCTGCGCACCGCCGCCGGAGAGCGGCCCGGGCCGTCCGCGCCACCGCCCGCCGCGGCAGCCGTGGCGCCGGCCGGCACCGGCGGGCGCCCCCGACCACACCCGGGACCCGCCGCACCGGCCGGCGCCGACCGGGAACCCGCACCGCGCCCGGCTCCCGCCCCACCGACGGGCACCGGCCCGGAACCCGGCCCACGCCCGCGACCCACCACCCCGGCGGCCACTCGCCGAAGAGCCGGGCCGCGCACGGGACCCGCCGCGCCGGCCGGCGCGGGGAAGCCGTCGGGTGCCGGGGGCGGGCCGTCGCGGCGGGGGAAGACCGGAGCCGCCCTCCGCGGCGGCGCGGACCCGGGGACGCTCGCCGCCCGGGGGCTCCGTGTCGCCTACGGGGGATTCACCGCTCTCGACGGGGTGACCCTCGACGTCCCGCCGGGGCGGATCACCGCGGTCGCGGGGCCCAACGGAGCCGGGAAGAGCACCCTCTTCCACTGCCTCGCGGGGACGCTGCGCCCCTCCGGCGGACAGGTGCTGCTCGCGGGCCGGGACGTCACCCGGCTGGCGGCGCACGCGCGGACGCGGCTGGGGATCGCGCGGACCTTCCAGCAACTGGCGGTCTTCCCGTCGCTGACCGTGGCCGAGAACGTGCGCGTGGGCGCCGAGCAGGGCCGGATCGCCGACCCGGGCGCGGCGGAACGGGCGCTGCGGCTGTTCGGGCTGGACGGGCCGGTGCGGTCGCTGCCCGCGGCAGGGCTGCCGACCGGGACGCTCCGGCGCGTGGAACTGGCCCGGGCGCTCGCCGGGAGCCCCCGGGTGCTGCTGCTCGACGAACCCGCGGCCGGTCTCGACACCGGCGAGGTGAGCGCGCTGGCCCGGGTGCTGCGGGCGCTGGCCGCGGACGGCACGGCCCTCCTGGTCGTCGAGCACGATCTCGACCTGGTGGCCGACCTGGCCCACACCGTCCACGTCATGGCGGCCGGGCGGATCGTCGCCTCGGGACCCGCCGACCGTGTCCTGGACCCGGGGAGCGGCGGATGAGGATCGCCCTGCGCGACGCGCGCGTGCGCTACGGCCCCCTGGAGGCCCTGCACGGCGTGAGCCTGGTCGCCCCGGGCCCCGGTCTCACCGTGCTGCTGGGCCGCAACGGCTCCGGCCGTACGACCGTGCTGCGCGCCCTCGCCGGGGCCGTTCCGCTGTCGGGCGGCGCCGTCGTCTGGGACGGTGCCGACGTGACGCGCCTGCCCGCGTTCGAGCGGGCCCGGCGCGGACTGTGCCTCGTCCCGGAGCGCCGGGCCGTGTTCGGTTCGCTGACCGTCCGCGAGAACCTGGAGCTCGGGGCGGTCGGCCTCCCGGCCGCCCTGGAGGCCTACCCGCAGCTGGCACCGCTCCTGGACCGCCGCGCGGGCACCCTCTCCGGCGGCGAGCAGCGCATGCTGGCCCTGACCCGCGCCCTGTCGGCCCGCGCACGCGTGGTGCTCGTCGACGAACCCGCGCAGGGCATGTCCCCGCCGGTCGCGGCCCGGACGTACGCGCTGCTGGGCGCTCTCGACGCGTGTGTGGTGATCGCCGAGCAGCGGCTGCCGCCGGGACTGCGCGAGCGGGCGGGCCGGACGACGTACGTCCACGAACTGCGCCGCGGCGCGGTCGTGTTCAGTGGGGAGGCCGCCGAGACGACGGTGCGGAGCGGTGGGTCACCCGGTTCGAGTGGTGGACCGCCCGGTCGTGGACCGTCCGGTTCAGGTGCGGGCCGGACCGGGCGGGAGCCCCGGCGCGGGAGGCGCCCGCGGCCTTCGGGATGACCAGCCGGATGCCCTTGGCCAGCAGGTCCGGGCTGCCGCCGATCTTCTTCCTGTTGACGTTGTAGAGCGTCTGCCAGCCGCCCGCCACCCGGTACTTGCGGGCGATCGACGTGAGCGTCTCACCGGACTTCACCACGTGGAAGGGGCCCTGCAGCCCGTACGACCGGGAACAGGCGGGCCAGGCGCCCCAGCCCTGGGCGGCCAGCACCTTCTCCGCGATCTTGATCTGCTGGGCGCGGGTGGCGAGGTCGGCGCGGGAGGCGTAGGCGAGCCCGCCGAACCGGACCCAGGTGGACTGCAGGAACTGGAGCCCGCCGTAGTAGCCGTTCCCGGTGTTCGCGTGCCAGCGGCCGCCGCTCTCGCACTCGGCGAGACAGGCCCAGGGCCATTCCTCGTTCGCGCAGTCGCGGGCCCCCCTGACCGCCCCGGGGCCGGGGAGCGAGGGTGGTGCCGCGGCTCTCGCCTCGCAGGGAACGAGAACGGTCAGCACGGCGGCGGCCGCGGCCGCGTACCGCGCGCGTCCGCTCGGCAGCCCGGACGCGGTGTGTGCGGTCGGCGGAATCCGCCTGATCGGCATGAAGGACATCGCGCCACGCTAAGCAGCGCGGGCCGCTCCCCCGCCCAGCCCGCGCCCGGCACGCCCAGGGCCCCACCCGGTCGGACGACCGGATGGGGCCTTGTGCCCGGGACGAGGGGGAGCGTGGCTCAGATGTCGAGCCGCTGCCCGGGCACGATCAGGTCGGGATCACCGCCGATCACGGACTGGTTGGCGGCGTAGATCTTCCGCCAGGTGGTCCCGTGCCGCGCGGCGATGGCACTCAGGGTGTCGCCTTCGCGGACGGTGTAGTCGCCCCGGGACGAGCCGCGGCCGGTGTGGCCCGGCGCACGGTCCGGCGTCTTCGCCGGGACGGACCGCCGGGTCTGCTCGCGCGCCGGCCCGGAAGCGGACCTGGTGGCCGGCTTGGCGGCCGACTTGCCGGCCGACTTGCTGGTCGTCGATCCCGCGGACGACCCGGCGCCCGAGGAACCGGGCGCCTTCCCGTAGGCCCCGGCGCGGGCCGAGCAGGTGGGCCAGGCGCCCCACCCCTGTGCGCCCTGGACCTTGTTCGCGATGGCTATCTGCGCGCTCCTGGACGCCTTGTCGGCGGTCGGCGCGTACGCCGTGCCCCCGTAGGCGCGCCAGGTGCCGGCGGAGAACTGGAGCCCCCCGTAGTAGCCGTTGCCGGTGTTGATGTGCCAGTTGCCGCCGCTCTCGCACTGGGCGATGCGGTCCCACACTCCACTGTCGGCCGCGGCGGCGTCGCCGGTCGCGGCGAGCAGTCCGAGCGGGGCGAGCAGTGCCGCCCCGGCGAGGACCGCCGTCGTACGTGTCTTGTTCGCCGTACGAGCCTTGTGACCGTTCTCGTGAGTGCTATCGGCACATGCGGACATGTATTTCCCTCTCGAAACACCCGGGGTCCCCCAGGAAGGGGCGCGACGACCTGCGTGTAGGACGCGGCCGTCACGCTCCGACCCGTCCGCCGACGGCGTGCTGTGATCCGAGGAGGATCGGTCGGCGGACGTACCCGAGCGGTGCTCGTTGCACACGGCGGAGGAATCTATGGAGCCGGGCGCCCCGATATCAACCAACTCCTTGTCATTCGAGGCCAGTTAGCCGTTACCCCGGGTATCGTCGATTTTCGGCCACCCATTTCATTGGGTGATTTCCGGATTTGTCGACCTGCACCTCTTGCGATCTGTGACTCACTTCACCCATTCAACTTCCTTCGTACTCCTCGAAGTTGACTGGGAGTAACCAATTCCGGGGGCGCCTTCACCCTGGGCGTCGGATGGTTCGATTCCGTTCGCTCTCGGGCGTGACTCCGGCCACAGATCACCCGTTGACATCTTCATGAGCCGGGAACCCCCGGCTCATGGGCCGGGAGCCACCCGGCGCCGCCACGCACCGCATCCCGAGGAGCCACCGTGCCGCGCATGCTCGACGTCAGCGACGACGTACGCGCCGAGATCGGCGACGAAGAAGCCGACCGGCTGCTCGCCGGAGAGAACGCCCCCGGCAGTTACGACTGCACGTCGTGCCGCACCCCGGGCGACTCGGAACAGGAGCGCACCAGCACCGTCCTGTTCATCGGCGACGAGACCGCCGTCCTCGCCTTCGCCCACGCCACCTGCCTGCCCTCACAGGTCGTGCAGGTCACCGAGGAACAACTCCAGGGCGCCGTCCGCTCGATCCACCCCGACGGCGCGCCCGCCGACCTCGCCCCCGAACAGGCCGTGCTCGGCGTCACCAGCGGACTCGTCCTGATCAACGGCGAGCTGCACCCGGCGCTCGTCGTCGAGCCGACGGGGCCGATCGTCCGTCCCGGCTCGACCGACATCGGCGACGACTTCCTGCCCCTGCTGATCGAGCAGGGCTTCATGCCCGCGACCGAGCTGAACTCGGTGCCGCCCGTCCTGCACGGCTGGTCCGTACTGCTCGCGGCGGGCCAACTGCACGCCGTGCTCCAGCCGGGCGCCGGAGGCGGCTCGCCCGTCGCCTGGTGGCAGGCCCACCAGGCGCTCCAGGTCACCGACAGCTGGCGCGCCGCGGCCAACAAGCTCCAGCAGGTGCTCCTGTTCGCGGCGCCGGTCGGTTCGATCGGCCGTCAGCCCCGGGAGGACCTGCTGCGCGACGCGCTCGACAAGGCGGCGGCCAACGGCAAGCTGGTCGCGGCGGCGATGCCGCTCGCCGGCATCTGAGGCGGGCCCGCGGGGCAGGGCGGGGAACCGCGGGCGGGCGGCCGGGCAGGCCGCTCAGGGGTGCCCGCGCGGTTCTCCGCGCCCCCGCGCGCGCCGCTCACTCCGGACGGACCACGAAATGACCGTCCCGGCCGCATCCGTTGGACGGCCGGGTCGTTGGCACGTACGTGCACACCTACGACGTCCCCGGCCACCGGCCCTTCCAGCCGGTCCCTGCCTCTGGCTCCCCCCTCCGTTCGAGCAGAGAGGTGACGGCGTCGCGACCGGTGCATGATCCTCATCAGGGCGGCTCATCGGCCACGCCGATCTACGACGCGCTCCACGCCGAGTGGATCAGGGCGTTCAGGACCCTGCCCGGTGACCGGCACGGCGAGGAGAACCTGGACTTCAAGGCCTTCGGGATCCTCGGGCGCGGCCCGAACTCGTTCAGCTCCCCGGGCTCGTACAGCTCGTACAGCGCGGGGGCGCAGACGACCCGGCAGATCGCCGCGCAGCACGGACACACCACGACGACGACGGCCGTCTGGCAGCCGGGCGGCCGCCAGCACGGCACCGGCATGCACCACATCCCGGCCGCACTGCCGCCCGCCCCGCGCAGGGGCCTGTGAGCGGCGAGGTCCGCGAGCGGTGACGTGTGAGGGGCGGCTCCCCCGGGGAGCCGCCCCTCACACGTCACGCGTGGGCGTTACTTCTTCTTGTTGGTGCCGCGCTTCTCGCGCACCCGCACCGAGATGTGGAGCGGCGTGCCCTCGAAGCCGAACTCCTCGCGCAGCCGGCGCTCGATGAAGCGGCGGTAACCCGCCTCGATGAAGCCGGAGGCGAAGAGCACGAACCGCGGGGGCTTGGTGCCCGCCTGCGTACCGAACAGGATGCGGGGCTGCTTGCCGCCGCGGACCGGGTGCGGGTGGGCGGCGACCAGCTCGCCGAGGAAGGCGTTCAGACGGCCGGTCGGGACGCGGGTCTCCCAGCCCTCCAGGGCCGTCTCGATCGCCGGGACGAGCTTCTCCATGTGGCGGCCGGTGCGGGCCGAGACGTTCACCCGGGGCGCCCAGGCCACCTGGAGGAGCTCGGTCTCGATCTCCCGCTCCAGGTAGTAGCGGCGCTCCTCGTCGAGGGTGTCCCACTTGTTGAAGGCGAGGACGACGGCGCGGCCGGCCTCGACGGCCATGGTGACGATGCGCTGGTCCTGCACCGAGATGGTCTCGGACGCGTCGATCAGGATGACCGCGACCTCGGCCTTCTCGACGGCGGCGGCGGTGCGCAGCGAGGCGTAGTAGTCGGCGCCCTGCTGGAGGTGGACGCGCTTGCGGATGCCCGCCGTGTCGACGAACTTCCAGGTGATGCCGCCGAGTTCGATGAGCTCGTCGACCGGGTCCCGGGTGGTGCCCGCGAGCTCGTTGACGACCACGCGCTCCTCGCCCGCCACCTTGTTCAGCAGCGAGGACTTGCCGACGTTCGGGCGGCCGATGAGGGCGATGCGGCGGGGGCCGCCGACCGCGGTGCCGAAGGTCTGCGCCGGGGCCTCGGGCAGCGCCTCCAAAACGGCGTCGAGCATGTCGCCGGTGCCGCGGCCGTGCAGCGCGGAGACCGGGTGCGGCTCCCCGAGACCGAGGGACCACAGGTACGCGGCGTCGGACTCGCCGCTCATGCCGTCGACCTTGTTGGCGCACAGGACGACGGGCTTGCCGGCCTTGCGCAGGAGACGTACGACCGCCTCGTCCGTGTCGGTCGCGCCGACCTTGGCGTCGACGACGAAGACCACCGCGTCGGAGGCCTCGATCGCGTACTCCGCCTGGGCGGCGACGGACGCGTCGATGCCGAGGACGTCCTGCTCCCAGCCGCCGGTGTCGACGACCTTGAAGCGGCGGCCCGCCCACTCGGCCTCGTAGGTGACGCGGTCGCGGGTGACGCCGGGCTTGTCCTCGACGACCGCCTCGCGACGGCCGATGATGCGGTTGACCAGGGTCGACTTGCCGACGTTCGGGCGGCCGACGACGGCGAGGACGGGCAGCGGGCCGTGACCCGCCTCCTCGATCGCGCCCTCGACGTCCTCGATGTCGAAGCCCTCTTCCGCGGCGAGCTCCATGAACTCCGCGTACTCGGCATCGCCAAGCGCCCCGTGATCGTGCTCTGCCGAGCCGTCGGGCTGGATGTGGTCGTTCATGAAGTCCGTACCTCGTCGTTCATTCGTGGTGATCGGTGGAACGCCCGTGAACCGGGTGATCCACTACTAAGTGTCGTCTAACGCCCGGCGCGGCGCCCGGCGTTTTCCGTGCGTCCGGTCAGGTGTCTGGCGTGGTCCAGATGGGCGCTGAGCTGCTTCTGGATGCGGCCGGTGGCCTCGTCCAGTGCCTGTCGGGTGCGCCGGCCGCTGCCGTCGCCCGCTTCGAAGGGGTCGCCGAAGACGACGTCGACCCTGCTGCGCAGCGGGGGCAGCGCCTTGGTCAGCCGGCTGGTCCGCTCGGAACTCCCCAGCACCGCCACGGGGACGATCGGGGCTCCGCTGCGCACCGCGAAGTACGCGAGCCCGGCCCGCAGCGAGGCGAAGTCGCCCTCGCCCCGGGTGCCCTCCGGGAAGATCCCGAGGACCCCGCCGGAGGCCAGGACGCCGAGGGCGTCGGTGATGGCCGTGCGGTCGGCGATCTCCCGGTCGACCTTCAGCTGGCCGATGCCCAGCAGGAACGGGTCGAGCGGGCCGACGAACGCCTCCTTCTTGATCAGGAAGTGCGTGGGCCTGGGCGCGACGCCCATGACCATCGGCCCGTCGATGTTGTGCGAGTGGTTCACGGCGAGGATCGCCGGGCCGGTCGCGGGGACCTTCCAGGCGCCGAGCACGCGCGGCTTCCACAGTCCGTACATCAGGCCGACGCCGATGCGGCGTCCGACCTCGGCGCCTCTCGCGGAAGGTGCGCTCACGCGGCGGCCCGCTTCTCCTCGACGAGGGTGACGACACACTCGATGACCTGCTCGAGCGTGAGGTCGGAGGTGTCCACCTCGACCGCGTCGTCCGCCTTGGCGAGGGGCGAGGTCTTGCGGCTGGAGTCGGCCTCGTCCCGCTTGACCAGCGCCTCACGGGTCGCGTTGATGTCCGCGCCCTTCAGCTCGCCGCTGCGCCGGGCGGCACGGGCCTCCGGGGAGGCGGTGAGGAAGATCTTCAGGTCGGCGTCGGGCAGCACGGTGGTGCCGATGTCCCGGCCCTCGACGACTATGCCGGCCGGCGCGGACGCGGCGAGCGCGCGCTGCAGCTCGGTGATGCGGGCCCGCACCTCGGGCACGGCGCTGACCGCGCTGACCTTGGAGGTGACCTCCTGCGTACGGATCGGGCCGGCGACGTCGGTCCCGTCGACCGTGATGGTCGGCTCGGCCGGGTCGGTGCCGGAGACGATCTCCGGCTTCCCGGCGACGGCGGCGATCGCGGAGGGGTCCGTGATGTCGATGTCGTTGCTGACCATCCACCACGTGATGGCGCGGTACTGGGCCCCGGTGTCCAGGTAGCTCAGACCGAGCTTGGCGGCCACGGCCTTCGAGGTGCTCGACTTGCCCGTGCCGGAGGGGCCGTCGATGGCGACAATCACAGCCTGGGCGGTACGGGCGGCGCCGTTTTCCACGGTGGGAACACCTTCCTGGTGCGGGGTGGGGGTCTCTGCGGGGCGCGAGCGCGCCCCGCACAAGGTTACCGGCCCCGCGGACCCCGCATTACTGGCCCTTCCCGGCGGCGGTGCCACCGGCCCTTCCCGGCGGCGCCCTCACTGGCGCAGCGCCCAGCCCCGTTCCCGCAGCGCGGCGCCGAGGACCGGCACCGCCTTGGGCTCCACCATGAGCTGCACCAGACCGGCCTGCTGACCGGTGGCGTGCTCGATGCGTACGTCCTCGATGTTGACCCCGGCCATCCCCGCGTCGGCGAAGATGCGGGCGAGCTGACCGGGCTGGTCGTCGATGAGGACGGCCACGACCTCGTAGACGCGCGGCGCGGAGCCGTGCTTGCCGGGGACGCGGACCTGGCCCGCGTTGCCGCGGCGCAGGACGTCCTCGATGCCGCCGGCGCCCTCGCGGCGCTTGGCCTCGTCGGAGGACTGCAGGGCGCGCAGGGCCCGGACCGTCTCGTCGAGGTCGGCGGAGACGTCGGCGAGGAGGTCCGCGACGGGGCCCGGGTTCGCGGAGAGGATGTCGATCCACATCCGGGGGTCGGAGGCCGCGATCCGGGTCACGTCGCGGATGCCCTGCCCGCAGAGCCGTACCGCCGTCTCCTCGGCGTGCTCCAGGCGCGCGGCGACCATGCTGGACACCAGGTGCGGCATGTGCGAGACGAGCGCCACGGCGCGGTCGTGGGCGTCCGCGTCCATGACGACGGGCACGGCACGGCAGTGCGACACCAGTTCCAGGGCGAGGTTCAGGACCTCGGTGTCCGTGTCCCGGGTCGGGGTGAGCACCCAGGGCCGGCCCTCGAAGAGGTCACCGCTCGCGGCCAGCGGGCCGGACTTCTCGCGGCCCGACATGGGGTGCGTGCCGATGTACGGGGTGAGGTCGAGGCCGAGCGCCTCCAGCTCGCGGCGGGGACCGCCCTTGACGCTGGCGACGTCCAGGTATCCGCGGGCGAGACCGCGGCGCATGGCGTCCGCGAGGGTCGCGGCGACGTGCGCCGGCGGGGCGGCGACGATCGCGAGGTCGACCGGCCCCTCGGGGGCCTCGTCCGTGCCGGCGCCGAGCGCGGCCGCGGTACGGGCCTGCTCCGGGTCGTGGTCGGCGAGGTGGACGACGACGCCGCGGGCGGCGAGCGCGAGGGCCGCGGACGTGCCGATCAGCCCGGTTCCGATGACGAGCGCGGTCCTCACTGGGCGATGTCCTTGCGCAGGGCGCCAGCGGCGCCGAGGTAGACGTGCACGACGTCGGCGCGCGGCCGGTCGGACTCGATGTGCGCGAGGACCCGGACCACCCGGGGCATCGCGCCCTCGATGTCCAGCTCCTGCGCGCAGATCAGCGGGACGTCGACGATGCCGAGCTTGCGGGCCGCCGCGGCCGGGAAGTCGCTGTGCAGATCGGGGGTCGCCGTGAACCAGATGCTGATCAGGTCGTCCGTGGTCAGCGCGTTGCGCTCCAGGATGGCGGTGAGCAGCTCGCTGACCTGCTCGTCCATGTGGCCGGCCTCGTCCCGTTCCAGTTGGACGGCGCCCCGGACCGCTCGTACCGCCACGGTGATGCTCCTCGCTGATCTGTGTGCACGTCGTGTCACACCAGCGTAGTCAGCCCTCCGGGCGCGGGTGCGCGGCGCCCGCCTGACGAGACGGGGGCCGGGCGCCGGATCCGGCCAGCATCGGCGCCCGGCGACACCGGTGTCACCCGAATCGCCCCATTCCGCGCCGTCCGGTGGGAACGCGCCCGTGTGCCTCTGGACTCGGGCGCGCGCGTCCGCTCTCATGGCAGGAGACCCGCCCCCGGGGGAGGCACGGATGAAGCGACCAGGACCCCTTCTCACCCTTCTCGCGGGACTCGTGTTCGCCGTGTTCCTGCTGGTGCTCAACGCGACGACGGGGACGAAGAACGCGTCGAACCCGTACCGGCAGGCGTCGCCGGGCGTCTCGGTCTCGGCCACCGCGCCGACCGTCTCCACCTCGCCGTCACCGAGCCTCCCACCGAGCCCCTCGCCGTCCCGCAGCGCCGTTCCCGACGGCGACTACGCGGGCCGCACCGACGACGACACCTCCGCGGTCGCGGTCTCCCTGCGGGGCGGCAGGGCGATCGCGTACTTCTGCGACGGGCACGACAAGGAGTCCTGGCTGAAGGGCGACGTCGAGGCCGACGGCACGATGAAGCTCACGGGCGGGAACGGCGACGAACTGGACGGGACCCTCCAGGACCACAAACTGATCCGCGGCACCGCCGCCGTCGGCGGACAGCGGTACGCCTTCACGGCCGACAGGGCCGTCAAGCCCTCCGGCCTGTACCGGGCGACGGCCACCGTGCGCGGAGCGAAGATCGACGGCGGCTGGATCGTGCTGCCCGGCGGAAAGCAGGTCGGCGTCGTCGAGCGCGACGGCACGCCTTCGGCGGCACCGGAGATCGACCCGGAGACCGGTGCCGTGACGATCGACGGCCAGAAGATCGTCGCCCGTCCCGTCACCCCCTGACCTCCTCTGCCACAGGAGCCGTTCATGACCGTGGACCCGAACGCCGCCACCCAGGGCTTTCCCCCTCCGCCGCCCGGCCACGGCCGCCCGGGCGCGGCGCGCTATCTCGTCCCGGCCCTGGTCGCCGCGGCCGTCGCGGTCGGCCTCGGCGCCTACGGCAAGGTCCACGACCCCACGGGAACGGCCTTCAACCTCGCCGGTTTCAGCAGCACGGGCGCCGTGAAGTCCTGGCTGGCGACGACGGCGTTCTTCTTCGCCCTCGTCCAGCTCGTCTCGGCGCTCATGCTGTACGGAAAGCTGCCCGGCCCGGCGTGGGCGGCGGCGCTGCACCGGTGGTCGGGACGGATCGCGTTCCTGGTGGCGGTGCCGGTCGCGGTCCACTGCCTGTACGCGTTGGGCTATCAGACGTACAGCACCCGCGTCATGTGGCACTCGCTCCTGGGGTGCTTCTTCTTCGGTGCCTTCAGTGCCAAGATGCTGCTGCTCCGCTCGGAGCGCCTGCCCGGCTGGCTGCTGCCCGTCATCGGCGGCCTCGTCTTCACCGTGCTCACCGCCGTCTGGCTGACGTCCGCCTTCTGGTTCTTCCGCACGTTCGGAGTGACGACATGACCCACCGCTCGACGCGGCGCACGGTGATCCTCGCCACGGGGGCGTCCGCGCTGCTCGCGGGATGCAGCAAGTACGACAGCGGCGGCGGCTCCTCGGACTCGTCCCCGAAGGCCTCCAGCGGCCGGCAGCTCACCACGACGGGCGCCGTCCCGGTCGGCGGGGGCATGATCTTCAAGGACCAGAAGGTCGTCGTCACCCAGCCGGCGAAGGGTGACTTCAAGGCGTTCTCGGCGGTCTGCACGCACCAGGGGTGCCTCGTCGACAAGGTCGCGAACGGCACCATCGACTGTCCGTGCCACGGCAGCAGGTTCAGCGTCGAGGACGGGGCGGTGAAGAACGGTCCCGCGACGCGTCCGCTGCCCGCGGAGCAGATCACCGTGGAGGGAAACTCGATCCGCCTGGCGTGAGCGGGCCCGTACGCTCCCGGCATGCGCTCCGAACCTCCCGCACACCGGGCAGCCCCGGCCTCCCCCGCACCGGCGGTGTCCTCCGGGTCACCCGCCCCGGCCGTCTCCGCGGCCGGGCTCTCGCTGGTGCGGGACCACACCGTCTACTCCTGCGTGATGGGGTCACGTGCCTTCGGACTGGCCACGGACACCAGTGACACGGACGTCCGGGGCGTCTTCCTCGCCCCGACCCCGCTGTTCTGGCGCTTCGAGAAACCGCCGACGCACGTCGAGGGCCCGGAGCCGGAGCAGTTCAGCTGGGAGCTGGAGCGGTTCTGTTCGCTCGCGCTGCGCTCCAACCCGAACATCCTGGAGTGCCTGCACTCCCCGCTCGTCGAGCACGTGGACGACACCGGCCGCGAGCTCCTCGCCCTGCGCCGGGCCTTCCTCTCCCGTCAGGCGCACGAGACGTTCGCCCGCTACGCCCTGGGCCAGCGCAAGAAGCTGGAGGCCGACGTCCGCACGCACGGCGCCCCGCGCTGGAAGCACGCCATGCACCTGCTGCGCCTGCTGACGAGTTCGCGCGATCTGCTGCGCACCGGGTCCCTGACGATCGACGTCGGGGAACAGCGCGAGCCGCTGCTCGCGGTGAAGCGGGGCGAGGTGCCCTGGGACGAGGTCGACCGCCGGATGGTCCGGCTGGCGGCGGAGACCGACGAGGCGGCCGCCCGCAGCCCGCTCCCGCCCGAGCCGGACCACGCGCGCGTGGAGGACTTCCTGGTCCGGGTCCGGCGGGCCTCGGCGCTCCGGGACTCCGTCGGGGACCGCTAGCCCTCCCGGACCCCCTCCAGACGGACCCTGACGACGAAGGCGTGCAGATCGTCGTGCGCGGAGGGGGCGTCCGGCAGCGTGGAGGCGTCCTGCGCCTCGTCGAGGAGCACGTGCAGCCGCTCCACGTCCTCCTCCACCCGGGCGCGCGGGACGTCCGCGGGCCCGTGCTCACGCTCCGCCTTCGCGGCGATCAGGTCCGGGAGGTACGCGGGAGAGGCGATCTGCCCGGCCAGCGTGGGCAGATCGGCCTGCACCTCGCCGCTGCGCATGAGGTGGACGCCGGTGAGCAGCACGCGGAACGTGTAGAGCAGCGGCTTGAGTTCGCCGCTCTTCTCGAAGAGCCGCCACTGCGTGGCCGCGAACCCCCGGTAGTGGTGGGCGTGGTGGCGGGTGATGACCCCGGGGGCGAACGAGACCAGCTCACGGTGCTCGTCGCCGGTGTGCACGACCAGCGGCGACAGCAGCTGTTCCAGCACATAGCCGTTGCGCCGCAGCATCAGCCGTACGAACTTGCGCAGGTCGTGGGTGACCAGGTCCATCTCGGTCCCGTCCCGCATCCACATCCGGGAGCGGGTCTCCTCCGGCTCGGTCAGCCCGACCAGGTCGGCCGTCGGCAGCAGGTGGACACCGCGCAGGTCGACGTCGGAGTCGCGGGACGGGAAGCCGTACAGATGCGCCCCCGAGACGGTGGCGAAGAGCACGGGGTCGGGCTGTTCGCCCACCACGCTCGCGAGGTCGGGGCCGATGCCGAGGACGTCTGTCATGTCTCAAGCATCCCAGAGCGCCCCCAGGGACATGAGGTCGCCGTGGTACTCGATGCGGTCGGCCCAGTCGCCCGGCCAGGCCTCCGCGCCGTGGTGGGCGCCCGCGAACGCCCCGGTCAGGCAGGCGATGGAGTCGGAGTCGCCCGAGGTGCAGGCGGCCCGGCGCAGCGCGGTGACGGGTTCGTCGACGAACATCAGGAAGCACAGCAGCCCGGTGGCGAACGCCTCCTCGGCGATCCAGCCCGCGCCGGTGGCCAGACAGGGGTCGTCCTCGGGCGAGGCGGTGCGCACGGCCCGGCGGAGGTTCTCCAGGACCGCGATGCACTCGTCCCAGCCGCGGGATATGTACTGCTCGGGGCCGGCGTCGTGGGTGAAGGTCCACAGGTCGCCGAGCCAGCGGGAGTGGTAGCGGTACCGGTTGTCGTGCGCGTAGGCGAGCAGCAGGCCGACCAGTTCCGCGGGCGGGGTGCCCTGGGAGAGCAGCCGGACGGTGTGCGCGGTGAGGTCCGAGGCGGCGAGCGCCGTGGGGTGGCCGTGGGTGAGCGCGGCCTGGAGCTGGGCCGCGCCCGCGCGCTGTTCGTCGCTGAGTCCGCGGGCGAGCCCGACGGGCGCGACGCGCATGTTGGCGCCGCAGCCCTTGGAGCCGGTCTGGCTGGCCTCCTGCCAGCGGCGCCCCTCGTCCTTGAGGAGGTTGCAGGCGGTCAGGCAGGTCCGGCCGGGGGCCCGGTTGTTCTCGGGCGACCGGTACCAGTCCACGAACTCCTCGCGGACCGGCCGTTCCATCCGCAGCGGGCCGAGCAGCCCGCGGTCCATGGCGGTGCGCAGCCCGCCCGCGAGCGCCAGGGTCATCTGGGTGTCGTCGGTGACGATCGCGGGCCTGGGCAGCTCCATCTGCCGCCAGGGGCCGCACTTCTCGAGGATGGCGGGCACGGTGTTGAACTCGGTGGGGAACCCGAGCGCGTCGCCGAGGGCCAGACCGATGAGGGAACCGGTGGCGGCGCGTTTGGCCGGGGTCGTGCTGGTCATCGGGACCGTCCTTACGGGGTGGGGCGCAGCAGGGGTGGGTGCAGGACCTTGGCGCCGCCCGCGCGGTAGAGGGCGGCGGGTTTGCCGCGGCCGCCGGTGAGGCGCGCGGCGCCGGGAACCTGTTCGACGAATCCGGGCGTGGCGAGGACCTTGCGCCGGAAGTTGGGCCGGTCGAGCGCGGTGCCCCACACCGTCTCGTAGACGTGCTGCAGCTCTCCGAGGGTGAACTCGGGCGGGCAGAAGGACGTGGCGAGACAGGAGTACTCGAGTTTGGCGCCCACGCGTTCATGGGCGTCGGCGAGGATCCGGTCGTGGTCGAAGGCGAGCGGGCCGAGGTCGTCGTACGGCTGCCACATGGCGCGCGCCGCGTCGCCGCCGCCGTGCGGTTCGGGAGGGTCGGACAGCAGTGCGGCGAACGCGACGGAGACGACCCGCATCCGGGGGTCGCGGCCGGGTTCGCTGTAGGTGCGCAGCTGCTCCAGGTGGAGGCCCGTGAGGTCCGACAGGCCGGTCTCCTCGGCGAGTTCGCGCCGGGCCGCCTCCTCGGCGGACTCGTGGGGCAGCACGAAGCCGCCGGGCAGGGCCCAGCGGCCGGCGTACGGCTGCGTGCCCCGCTCGACCAGCAGCACCTGGAGCGCGCCCGCGCGCACGGTCAGGACGGCCAGGTCGACGGTGACGGCGAAGGGCTCGAAGGCGTACTTGTCGTACCCCTCGGGTGCCGCGCCCCCCGGGGCCCGGTTCTCTTCCGCCTCCACCCCCACACCCCTCCTTCATGGTCACCTTGACCATGGTCAGTACGACCATAAAGGGAGCGACGGATGTCAACAAGGCTTTCGGCCGGGGAAGTTGCCGTCGGAGGGGTGGAAAACGGACCGGCCGGCCCCGGAGGAGTTCCGGGACCGGCCGTCGCAGGGGCTCGCGGAGGTCAGAGACCGACCTCGGCCATGAGCATGCCGACCTCGGTGTTCGACAGGCGGCGCAGCCAGCCCGACTTCTGGTCACCCAGGGTGATCGGGCCGAAGGCGACGCGCACCAGCTTGTCGACCGGGAAGCCGGCCTCGGCGAGCATGCGGCGCACGATGTGCTTGCGGCCCTCGTGCAGGGTCACCTCGACGAGGTAGTTCTTGCCGGTCTGCTCGACGACGCGGAAGTGGTCCGCCTTCGCGTACCCGTCCTCCAGCTGGATGCCGTCCTTGAGCCGCTTGCCCAGGTCGCGCGGGATCGGGCCCACGATGTGCGCGAGGTAGACCTTCTTCACGCCGTACTTGGGGTGGGTCAGCCGGTGCGCCAGCTCGCCGTGGTTGGTGAGCAGGATGACGCCCTCGGTCTCGGTGTCGAGCCGTCCCACGTGGAAGAGCCGCGTCTCGCGGTTGGTCACGTAGTCGCCGAGGCACTGGCGGCCCTCGTTGTCCTCCATCGTGGAGACGACACCGGCCGGCTTGTTCAGCGAGAAGAACTGGTACGACTGCGTGGCGACGGTCAGACCGTCGACCTTGATCTCGTCCTTGTCCGTGTCGACGCGCAGCCCCTGCTCCAGGACGATCTGCCCGTTGACCTCGACCCTGGCCTGCTCGACCAGTTCCTCGCAGGCCCGCCGGGAGCCGTAGCCCGCGCGCGCGAGCACCTTCTGCAGGCGCTCGCCCTCCTGCTCGGCGCCCGGGAACGTCTTGGGCAGCTTGATCTCCGGCTTGCCCGCGTACCGGTCGCGGTTGCGCTCCTCGGTCCGGGTCTCGTACTCACGGGAGCGCGCGGGCTCGGTCCGGCCGCCGCGCTGCTGGCCCTGCCGGGGGCCGCCCTTGGCGCCGCCGCGCGCGGAGGCTCCGCGCCCGGACTTGGGGCCGTCCTGCGAGGCGCCGGGGCCTACGTCGTAGCGGCGCTCCTCGGGACGGGGCTTGCTGGGACGCTTCGGCCGGTCGTCGCGCCCCGCGGCCGAGCTCCTCGGCTGGAAGCCGCTCCCGCCCGTGCCCCGCGAACCGCTCCCGCCCGTGCCCCGCGAACCGCCCCCGCCACCACCGCGCGGGCCACCGCCCCCGCCGGACCCGCGGCCACCGCCGGTCCCGCGGGAACCGCCGCCGCCGCGGGAACCGCCGCTGCCGCCGGTTCCGCGCGGGTTGCCGCGCCCGCTGTTGCTGCCACTGCCGCTGCCACTGCTTCGCATCAAAGTTCCGTCGTCGTCGTGTCGTCTGCGTCTGCATCCGGTGCGTCCGGATCGAACGACGGGACCCCTTCCAGCGTCTCTGCCTCGATCGCGTCCGCCTCGGGGAGGAAGGGCGCGAGCTCCGGAAGCTCGTCCAGGCCTCGCAGGCCCATTCGCTCCAGGAAGTAGTTCGTCGTCGTGTACAGGATCGCACCTGTTTCGGGTTCCGTGCCCGCCTCCTCGACCAGACCGCGCTGGAGGAGGGTGCGCATCACGCCGTCGCAGTTGACCCCGCGGACCGCCGAGACCCTGGAGCGGCTGACCGGCTGGCGGTAGGCGACGACGGCGAGCGTCTCCAGGGCCGCCTGGGTGAGCCGGGCCTGCTGGCCGTCCAGGACGAAGCGTTCGACCGCGCTCGCGTACGCGGGACGCGAGTAGAAACGCCAGCCGCCCGCGATCAGCCTGAGCTCGAAACCGCGGCCCTGGACGGTGTACTCGTCGGCCAGCGCGCGCAGCGCGTCCGCGATCTGCCGCCTGGGCCGCTCCAGGATCCTGGCGAGGTGCTCCTCGGTGGCCGGCTCGTCCACGACCATCAGGACGGCCTCCAGGGCGGCCCCGAGATCGAGGTCGGCGACGGTGGGCGGCCCCGCGGGGGTGCCGGTGGTCTCCTCGCTCACGCCTTCTCCTTCTCGCTCCCGCGCCCCGCCCCGTCCTTCACCGCTTCGGCCGGCCGGTCGAACTCGTCGGTCACGCGCGGCCCCTCGTCGCCCTCCCCGCCCGTCCAGCGCACCACGAGGTCCCCGAGGGCCTCCTCCTGGTCCAGGGCGACGGCCTTCTCCCGGTAGAGCTCCAGCAGGGCCAGGAAGCGGGCGACCACGGTGAGGGCGTCGTCGGTGTCCTCGACGAGCGAGCGGAAGCTGGCCTCGCCGAGTTCCCGCAGCCGCGCCACCACGATCCCGGCCTGTTCCTGCACGCTGACGAGCGGCGCGTGGATGTGGTCGACGTACACCTGCGGCTTGGGTTTCGGCTGCATCGCCTTCACGGCGAGCTTCGCGAGCCCCTCCGCCCCGATGCTGATGACGACCTCGGGCAGCAGTTCGGCGTACTGCGCCTCCAGGCCGACGGTACGGGGATAGCGGCGGGACTCCTCCGCCAGCCGCGTGCTGAAGATGTCGGCGATCTGTTTGTACGCGCGGTACTGCAGCAGCCGGGCGAACAGCAGGTCCCGGGCCTCCAGCAGGGCCAGGTCGGCCTCGTCCTCGACCTCCGCGGCCGGCAGCAGCCGGGCCGTCTTCAGATCGAGCAGGGTCGCCGCGACGACGAGGAACTCGGTCGTCCGGTCGAGGTCCCAGTCCGGGCCCATCGCCCGGATGTGCGCCATGAATTCGTCGGTGACCTTGGACAGCGCCACTTCGGTGACGTCGAGCTTGTGCTTGGAGATCAGCTGGAGCAGCAGGTCGAAGGGCCCCTCGAAATTCGAGAGCCGCACCGTGAAGACACCACCGGTCCTGGAGTCGCCGGCGTCCCCAGCGCCCGCGTCGTCCGTCCCGGACCCCGGGGCTTTCCCCGCGGTCCCTCCGGGCGCCTTCGGCGCCCGGGGCGGCACGGGTGCCCCGAGCGGCTCACCGGGCCTCCGGCGCGGCTTCGTGGCCGCCGTGGAGGCCGGAGGCGCCCCGGCCGCCCCTTCGGCCGCCGTCGGCCGCTCGGCGGGTTCCTCCGGCGTCGCGCCCGCCTCGGAGCGCTCCACGGGGTCTCCCGGCGCCTCGGAGGGCTCGGCCGGTGTTCCGGGCCCTCGGGGCCTCCCGGCGCCCTCCCGCGGCTCCCGGGGAGCCTCCCCGGGAGCCTCCGGGGGCTCGGTCCGCGGTTCGGCGGCCGGGTCCGACGGCGGTACGGGCGCCGGAGGCGGTGCGGACGGTGGGGCGCCGGGTGGGGCCTCGGCCGGTCCCGGCGCGGTGCCGGGACCGTGCCCCAGCACACGCCTACGGCCGCCGGGGGCGGCGGACGGAGGCGGGACGTTCGAGGTCATGACCGTCGCAGGCTACCGCTACCGCCCGCGCAGTCGCCGTACGAGAATGCTCGCGTCCCCGCGGGACTCCAGGTCCGCCAGGACCACGGCGACCGCCTCGCGGACGATCCGCCCGCGGTCGACGGCGAGACCGTGTTCACCGCGGAGCACCAGGCGCGCGTGTTCGAGGTCCATCAGCTCCTCGGCGGACACGTACACCGTGATCTTCTCGTCGTGCCGTTCCCGCCCGCTGGGCCGGCGGTTCGCGGCGCGCCCCCGCTTGCGGGACGACTGCACGGACGTGGAAGGGGTGGCGGAGCCTTCCTGCGCCGGCCGGCCGCGCCCCGAACGGTCCGGGGCGCTCCCCCGGCTGCGCGACTCCCCCGCACCGGAGGGTTCGGCGTCGGCGGCGACGTGTTCGTCGCCCTCGCCGTCACCGCCCTGGACGGGCACCGACTGGGGCGCGTCCTCCCCGGCCGCCGCGTCGCTCTCGCCGGCCGGGGCCGGCACCCGGCTCTCGCCATTGGCCCGGCGGGTGGGGGTGGACGACTGGAGCGCCATGCCCCCGGTGGTACGGAACAGTTCGTCGGCCCCCGGCAGACTCACTCGGCGTGACACCGGGCGAGCACCTCCCTGGCGAGCTGGCGATAGGCGGCGGCGCCGACGGAGTTGGAGGCGTACGTGGTGATCGGCTCGCCGGCGACCGTGGTCTCCGGGAAGCGGACGGTCCGGCCGATCACGGTGTGGTAGACGTGATCGTCGAAGGCCTCGACGACGCGCGCGAGCACCTCACGGCTGTGCACCGTGCGGGAGTCGTACATCGTGGCGAGGATGCCGTCGAGCTCCAGCTCGGGGTTGAGCCGCTCCTGGACCTTCTCGATCGTCTCGGTGAGCAGCGCGACACCGCGCAGCGCGAAGAACTCGCACTCCAGCGGCACGATCACCTTGTGGGCCGCGGTCAGCGCGTTCACGGTGAGCAGGCCGAGCGAGGGCTGGCAGTCGATCACGATGTAGTCGTAGTCGGCCATCAGCGGCTTCAGGGCGCGCTGCAGCGTGGACTCGCGGGCGACCTCGCTCACCAGCTGCACCTCGGCGGCGGACAGGTCGATGTTGCTGGGCAGCAGGTCCATGTTCGGGACCGCCGTCTTCAGGAGCACCTCGTCGGCCGCCATGCCCCGCTCCATGAGCAGGTTGTAGACGGTGAGGTCGAGCTCCATCGGGTTGACGCCGAGTCCCACGGACAGCGCGCCCTGCGGGTCGAAGTCGACGAGCAGCACCCTGCGTCCGTACTCCGCGAGCGCGGCCCCCAGGTTGATGGTCGACGTGGTCTTGCCCACGCCGCCCTTCTGGTTGCACATCGCGATGATCGTCGCGGGGCCGTGACTGGTCAGCGGACCCGGGATCGGGAAGTAGGGCAGCGGGCGCCCTGTCGGGCCGATGCGCTCACGGCGCTGACGGGCCGCGTCGGGCGCGAGCGTGGCCGCGTACTCCGGATCGGGCTCGTACTCGGCGTCGGGGTCGTAGAAGTGCCCCTCGGGCAGTTCGTCGTAGTCGGCGAAGTGGGTGTGGTTCTCGCCACTTCCGTTGCCGGCCATGGCGTTCACGTGATGGCCATCCATGCTCGGGTGTGCTGTCTGAGTCGTCCGGGGACTCTGGTGGGCTGCGAAGGTGCGGACAGCGACGGAGCCGACAGCCTCGAGCCCCGTGGAGTCCTGGCCCCGCGCCGGCATTCCTGGTTGACCACCCCCGGGAGTAAATGTCGACTCATTCACAAGTCGTCTTACCTCCTTGGTGACCAGGGAACTTCTCGATAGGTCAGCGTGGCACCATGCCGACGGTTGGCGACTCTATGGCGTGTCACCGCTCCGCAGCAACACAATCCGCCGGACCCGCCCCGATGTGTCGGCAACCGAACACCCCTCTGTCAAGGGCGTAAGGCCGTCGCACGGCAGGTTTCACCGGTGTGCGAATCGGTTGAAGAGTTACGTTCGTGGCGAGTTGAACGAGTGCCCCGAAGTGACCTGACACACACCCGGCCGGACCTTGTCGGGCAAGGTCCGGCCGGGTACGAGGTGTTGACGACCGTGTTGACGTATCGCCTTTTGCGGGAGCGGAGTCGGCCTCGGAGCGCCGGCTGCCGAGCCGCCGGGAGACTCAGCCGAGCAGGCTCTCCAGCGCGACGTGCTCCAGCCCGTGGGCCTCGGCGACCTCGCGGTAAACAACCTTGCCGTCATGGGTGTTGAGGCCCTTGGCCAGCGCGTTGTCCCGGCGCAGCGCCTCGGTCCAGCCCCGGTTCGCGAGCTCGACGATGTACGGCAGCGTGGCGTTGGTCAGCGCGTACGTCGAGGTGTTGGGCACCGCGCCGGGCATGTTGGCGACGCAGTAGAAGACCGAGTTGTGGACCGGGAAGGTCGGCTCGGCGTGCGTGGTGGGACGCGAGTCCTCGAAGCAGCCGCCCTGGTCGATCGCGATGTCGACAAGGACACTCCCCGGCTTCATCCGGGAGACGAGCTCGTTGGTGACCAGCTTCGGCGCCTTGGCGCCGGGGATCAGCACGGCGCCGATCACGAGGTCGGCCTCCAGGCAGGCCTTCTCCAGCTCGAAGGAGTTGGACATGACGGCCTTGATCTTCGTACCGAAGATCTTGTCGGCCTCGCGCAGCTTGTTGATGTCGCGGTCGAGCAGCGTCACGTCGAAGCCCATGCCGATGGCGATCTGCGCGGCGTTCCAGCCGGAGACACCGCCGCCGATCACGACGGCCTTGGCCGGCAGCACGCCCGGGACACCGCCGGGCAGGACACCGCGGCCGCCGTTGGCGCGCATCAGGTGATAGGCGCCGACCTGCGGGGCGAGCCGGCCCGCGACCTCGGACATCGGGGCGAGCAGCGGCAGCGCGCGGCTCGGCAGCTCGACGGTCTCGTAGGCGATCGCGGTGGTGCCGGACTCCAGGAGGGCGTCCGTGCACTCCTTGGACGCGGCCAGGTGCAGGTAGGTGAAGAGCGTCTGGTCCTTGCGGAGGCGGTGGTACTCCTCCGCGATGGGCTCCTTGACCTTCAGCAGCAGGTCGGCGGTGGCCCAGACCTCGTCGGCGGTGGGCAGGATCTGCGCGCCGGCGGCGACGTACTCCTCGTCCGTGATCGAGGAGCCCACACCGGCGTTCTGCTCGACGAAGACCTGGTGGCCGTGGCGCACGAGCTCGTGCACACCGGCGGGGGTGATGGCCACCCGGAACTCGTTGTTCTTGACCTCGCGGGGGATGCCGACCTTCACGTCGATCACGGTCCTTGACTCAGAGGGCTCTGGGGCTATGCGTGCCGAGGCGATGCAAGCCAGGCAATGCACGACATACCCGGTGTACGGGGGCACACCGGGACACACCACGAAAGAACGCGGTGGAGCCAGTCTAATGAAGGGATTCTCGGTGTCTAGCCTTTCAATGCATCAATCTTCAGCGGGTGCACTGCGGATTTCGTAGGCGTTAGCGGGGTGTTCCACGCCGGATACACCCTCCGGCAGCTCATCTCCCAGCATGCGCTCGGCCGCCGCGCGGTGCAGCCGGGCGGCCGCCGGGTCGCCGAGCCGCTCCAGGGTGTCGGCCAGCCTGAGCTGCAGCGCGGCCTGCAGGCGTACGTCGTCCGCGCGGCGGGCCCACTCGACGGCCTCCTGGCAGGTGCGCAGCGACTCCTCGGACCGTCCCGCGTACTCCTGGACGCGGGCCATCTCGCTCAACGCCCTCGCCTGGGCCGCGACATCACCGTTCTTGCGGTGCCAGGCGACCGCGGCCCGCCAGTTGACCTGCGCCTCGCCGTAACGGCCCGCGTAGGTGTGCGCGGTGGCGATGCGCCCGTACAGCCGGGCGGCATCCACGCGCTCGTCGCGCGCGAGCCGCTGGGCGAGCGCCCTGCCGTACCAGTCGGCGGCGCGGTCGTGGTCCCCGAGTTCCTGGTGGGCGCCGCCTACGGATTCCATCGCGCGGCCGGTCGCGTAGGGGTCGTTCGCCTCGCGTCCGGCGTCGAGCGCGGCCCGGTAGCGGGCGAGGGCGTCGGTCCTGCGGCCGGTCTCCGCGTCCAGGTCGGCGAGGTTGAGCAGGGCCGCCGCCTTCTCGCGGGGCAGGTTCCGGCGTTCGGCGACGTCCAGGACGAGACGGTGGATGCCGTACAGGTCGGGCGCCGCGGCCCGGGTGCCGAAATGGGCGGCCATCGCCCGTACCAGGGCGGCCATCAGCCGCCGGGCGAGGGTGTCCAGCTCCCCGTCGGCGACCGCCGCCCGGGCCGAGGCGAGCAGCGCGGGCCGGCGGACGCGCAGCCAGTCCTCGGCCGCCCGGGGGCTGGGGAAGCGCAGGGCGCGCGGCGTCCCCGCGAGCTTCTCCCGGGCGGGCGAGCTGTCGGTCTCGGTGATGGCGCGGCAGGACACCAGGAGCCGTACGGTCCGCTCCAGCATCCGGGCGCGGGCCAGCTGCACCTCGGCGGGCCGGTCGTGGGTGTCGACGAGCGCCCGAAGCAGGGGGTGGAGACAGCCGGGGACCTCGTACTGCGGCAGCGGCGAGGGGACGGCGCGCAGCAGGCCGAGTCCGGTGAACTCGTCCAGCATGGTGTGCGCCTCCTGGACCGAGCAGCCGGCCAGCGCGGAGGCGGTGTGCGGGTCGACGAGGCCGGCGGGGGCCAGCGAGAGCAGTCGCAGCATCCGCGCGGCGGCGCCCGGCAAGGAGGCGTACGAGAGCCGGAAGACGCGGTCCATCGGTGTGCCGTCCTCGCCCTCGGTGCGCAGGTGCTTGGCGAGGTCGGCGACGGCGGCGGCGGGACGCGCGGCGAGCCAGCCGCCGGCCAGCACCAGGGCGGTCGGCTGGCCCGCGCACAGTTCGACCAGCCCTTCGGCGGCGAGCGGGTCGACGGTGATGCGCACCGAGCCGGTGAAGTGGCCGAGGAGTTCGAGGGCGGACTTGGTGTCCAGGCCGCCCAGCGTGCAGGGGCGGACGTCCGCGATGCCGGTCAGCGGCCCGCCGGAGACGGCGACGACCAGGCAGTCCGGGGAGTCGGGCAGCAGCGCGTCGACCTGCTCGGCGTCGGCCGCGTCGTCGAGCAGGAGCACCGCCCGGCGGACCGCGAAGGCCTCGCGCAACCGTTCACCGAGGTCGTCGGCCCCGGCTCCGGGCGGTGCGGACAGTCCGAGGGCGGTGAGCAGTTCCCGCGCGGTGGCCTCGGTGGGCACCGGTGTGCCGTCGGGTTCGGTGAGCCGGGCGCGCAGTATGCCGTCGGGGTAACTCTCGGCGACCTGCGCGGCGAGCCGGGCGGCGAGCGCGGTGCGGCCGGATCCGGGCTTGCCCGCGATGAGCAGCACTCGCGCGCGGGGGGCCTTGCGGCCGGCGATGGTGTCGAGTCCCGCCCGCTCGATGTCCGCCCGGAGTTCCTTCAACTCTCTTGCACGGCCCAGGAACTGACTGTCCGTAGGAGGGGACCCGGCAGCCGGGCGCTGCCCCTTGGGCGACGCCTTGGCGCCACCGCCGTCCACCGCCTGATCCGCCACGGGCCACGCTCCCGTTCCACTGCACGAGCAAGCCCGCCGGGACTCCGGTGCGGGCGTTTTCCAGAGCCTAGTTCACGCTCTGCGACGATCCGGGCGGAGCGCGACGGCGACGTCCCCCGATCGGATCAGATGATCGTAGGACCGGCTTCCTCGTATGGGCGTACACGGCCCGTCCGGAGCGGGGCGGCCGGACGGCGCGGCCGCCCCGGAGGCGGGATCAGGCCTCGAAGGGGCGGGCGGGCCAGGGCGCCTCGGCCGGGCGCAGGGCGTCGAGTCCGGCACCCTGCCGCGCGGCGACGAGCGAGAGGACGCCCACGACCAGACAGTTGTTGTGCAGGTCTCCGGCGAGCACACCGCTGACGAGTTCGTCGAGGGGGACGCGGGCCAGCTCCATGTCGGCCTCCTCGTCCTCCACCTCGAACCGCTCGCCCTCCACCGGGGAGAGGTCGCGGGCCAGGAAGATCCGGATGGCCTCGTCGCAGCCGCCGGGCGTGGTGTAGACGTCGGTCAGCACGCGCCAGGTCTCCGCCTTGACGTGCGCCTCCTCGTAGAGCTCGCGCTGGGCGGCGTGCAGCGGGTTCTCGCCGGGGACGTCGAGCAGGCCGGCCGGGATCTCCCACAGCTTCTGGCGCACGGGGTGGCGGTACTGGCGCAGGACCAGGACACGGCCCTCGTCGTCCAGGGCGAGCACGGCCACCGAGCCCGGGTGGACCTGGTAGTCGCGGCGGACGACGGATCCGCCGGGCATGACCACGTCGTCGGTGCGCACCGAGGTCTTGTTGCCCTTGAAGGGGGTGTCGGTCGCGCGGACCTCCCACTCCTCGGGGGTGTCCTTGATCGTCATGGCCTGTCCTCCCACGCGCGAAAAGAAGCCGGTCCGCTGACGGGGCCGGGGCGCGCGCCCGGCGGGAACACCCGCGGACCCGCACCCCGGTCACCGTACAGCCCTGTACTACTTGCCCGTCTTGCGTGCCACCGCGGCCTTGACCAGGCCCGCGAAGAGCGGGTGCGGCCGGGTCGGACGGGAGCGCAGCTCGGGGTGCGCCTGGGTCGCGACCAGGTACGGGTGGACGTCGCGCGGGTACTCGACGTACTCGACGAGCTTGCCGTCCGGGGAGGTGCCGGAGAACTGCAGACCGGCCTTCTTCTCCAGCTCGGCGCGGTAGGCGTTGTTCACCTCGTAGCGGTGGCGGTGGCGCTCCTCGACGTACTCCTTGCCGTCGTACACCTCGCGCACGATCGAGCCCTCGGCGAGCTTGGCCGGGTACATGCCCAGTCGCATGGTGCCGCCCATGTCGCCCTCGCCCGCCACGATGTCGAGCTGCTCGGCCATCGTGGAGATGACCGGGTGACCGGTGCCGGAGTCGAACTCGGTGGAGTTGGCGTCGGGGATGTCGGCCAGGTTCCGCGCGGCCTCGATCACGATGCACTGCAGGCCCAGGCACAGGCCGAGCAGCGGGACGCGGTTCTCGCGGGCGTACTGGATCGCGCCGACCTTGCCGGACACGCCCCGGTCGCCGAAGCCGCCGGGGATGCAGATCGCGTCGACGTCGCCGAGCTGCTTGGCCGCGCCCGCCGGGGTCTTGCAGTCGTCCGAGGTGACCCACTTGATCTTGACGCGGGCCTTGTTGGCGAAACCGCCGGCGCGCAGCGCCTCGGTGACCGAGAGGTAGGCGTCGGGCAGGTCGATGTACTTGCCGACGAGCGCCAGGGTGATCTCGTGGACCGGGTTGTGGACGCGGTCGAGCAGGTCGTCCCAGGTCGCCCAGTCCACGTCACGGAACGGCAGGTCCAGCTTGCGGACGACGTAGGCGTCCAGTCCCTCGGTGTGCAGGACCTTCGGGATGTCGTAGATCGACTTGGCGTCGATCGCCGCGACCACGGCGGCCTCGTCGACGTCGCACATCAGCGAGATCTTGCGCTTGATGGCGGTGGGGACCTCGCGGTCGGCCCGCAGCACGATCGCGTCCGGCTGGATACCGATGTTGCGCAGCGCCGCGACCGAGTGCTGCGTCGGCTTGGTCTTCAGCTCGCCGGACGGGCCGATGTAGGGCAGGAGCGAGATGTGCACGACGAACACGTTGTCGCGGCCGACCTCGTGCCGGACCTGGCGGACCGTCTCCAGGAAGGGCAGCGACTCGATGTCGCCGACCGTGCCGCCGACCTCGGTGATGACGACGTCGACGTCGTCGGTGGCCATGCGGCGGATGCGGTGCTTGATCTCGTTGGTGATGTGCGGGATGACCTGCACGGTGTCACCGAGGTACTCGCCGCGCCGCTCCTTGGCGATGACGGTGGAGTACACCTGACCGGTGGTCACGTTGGCCGAGCCGTCCAGGTCCACGTCGAGGAAGCGCTCGTAGTGCCCGATGTCCAGGTCCGTCTCCGCGCCGTCGTTGGTGACGAACACCTCGCCGTGCTGGAACGGGTTCATGGTGCCCGGGTCGACGTTCAGGTACGGGTCGAGCTTCTGCATGGTGACGCGCAGACCCCGTGCCTTGAGCAGCGCGCCCAGGCTGGAGGCGGTCAGGCCCTTGCCGAGGGAGGAGGCGACACCCCCGGTGACGAAGATGTGCTTGGTCGTCGTGGCTGTGCTGTTTCGAAAAGCACTGGGCGGCATGGCCAAGAGGGGGCTCCCGTGGTCGGTCTGGGGTGCGTGCCGGCGTGGGGCCCGGAGATTTCCGGGGGTGCCGTCGCTGCGGTTCGGGGGTTTCTCGCCCACCGGTCCACGGGCTACCAGGGTATCAGCGACCGGAGGAGGCCGCTTCCGGCCACGCTCCGCGCACACCCGGACACCCTGCCCGGCACGCGCCCCGCCCATCGCTCACCCGATCGGCTCAGCCGGGTTGTCCGGAGCGGCACGCGGATCTTCCACGTGCGTCGTATCCTGCTCGGACACTCGCTGCCGAGCCCCTCCGGCACACGACACCATCCCGTACGCAACCGGAACAAAGAGGGCCTGTCAGTTCGTTTCGAGACGACATATCGCATCGCCCATCGCAACCGACAACTGACGTTTCGCAGCGAAGCACGAGCGAAGCACGACGGACGTCCTCCATCATCGACGTTCCGCAGTGACCGACTCCCATTGCTTACTGTTTTCGCAGTACCTACGTTCCCTTATGACCGCAAGAGCGACCGCCCCGCGCAGGGGCGCCGTGGCCGTTCGACTGGAGATGCACGTGGCCGGGCGCATCGAGGACTACGCACTCATCGGAGACATGCAGACAGCCGCGCTGGTCTGCCGGGACGGCACAGTCGACTGGCTGTGCCTGCCCCGCTTCGACTCCCATGCCATCTTCGCGGGGCTGCTCGGCACGGAGGATCACGGATTCTGGCGGCTCGGCCCCGCGCACGCGGACGACGAGCAGCCGCCCGCGGCGTCGCGCCGCCGGTACCGCGGCGACTCGCTGATCCTCGAGTCCGAGTGGGACACCCCGCGCGGCACGGTCCGGATCACCGATTTCATGCCCCCGCGCGACGGCGCGCCGCAGCTGATCCGGATCGTCGAGGGCGTGAGCGGCCGGGTGCCGATGCGCTCCACGCTGCGCATGCGGTTCTCGTACGGCCGCGTCGTGCCCTGGGTGCGCCGGCACGAGGGGCGCACCGTCGCGGTCGCCGGACCCGACTCGGTCTGGTTCGACACGGAGTGCCAGACCTACGGCAAGGACCTGACCACCTACGCCGACTTCACCGTGGCGCCGGGCGAGAGGGTCGCCTTCACCGTCTCCTGGGAGCCCTCGCACAAGCAGCCGCCGCCGCTGCCCGAGCCGGAGCAGTCCCTGGAGGCGACCGAGGAGTTCTGGCGCGACTGGGTCGACCAGTGCACGTACCACGGCCCCTACCGCGAGGCCGTCGTCCGCTCCCTGATCACGCTGAAGGCCCTGACCTACGCGCCCACCGGCGGCATCGTCGCCGCGCCCACCACCTCCCTGCCGGAGGAGATCGGCGGCGTGCGCAACTGGGACTACCGCTACACCTGGCTGCGCGACGCGGCCATCACCCTCTCCTCGCTGCTGCGCACCGGCTACCGCGAGGAGGCCCGCGCCTGGCGCGAGTGGCTGCTGCGCGCGGTCGCCGGCGACCCGGAGAACCTCCAGATCATGTACGGCATCGCGGGGGAAAGGGAGTTGGGCGAAGCCGAACTCGACTGGCTTCCCGGGTACGAGAATTCGGCGCCCGTCCGGGTCGGCAACGGCGCCGCGCACCAGCTCCAGCTCGACGTCTACGGCGAGGTCACCGAGGCCCTGCACCTGGCCCACATGACGGGCCTGTCCCGCAACGACTACGCCTCGCTGCTCCAGCTGAAGCTGATCCGCTACCTGGAGACCCACTGGGACCAGCCGGACGAGGGGATCTGGGAGGTCCGGGGCCCGCGGCGGCACTTCGTGCACTCCAAGGTGATGGCCTGGGTCGCCGTCGACCGCACCATCAAGCTCGTCGAGTCCGGGGACGCGCACGGCCCGCTGGAGAAGTGGCGCGAACTGCGCGACGACATCCACCGGGACGTGTGCGAGAAGGGCTACGACCCGGAGCGGAACACCTTCACGCAGTCCTATGGCTCGAAGGAGCTCGACGCCTCGCTGCTGCTCATCCCGCAGATGGGCTTCCTGCCGCCGGACGACAAGCGGGTGATCGGCACCATCGAGGCGATCCAGCGCGAGCTGTCCACCTCCGACGGCTTCATCCTGCGCTACCCGACCGACGGCGAGAACGCGGGCGTGGACGGACTGGAGGGCGACGAGGGCGCGTTCCTCGCCTGCTCGTTCTGGATGGCCGACGACCTCGCGATGATCGGCCGGGTCGACGAGGCCCGCAAGCTCTTCGAGCGCCTGCTGGCCCTGCGCAACGACCTCGGTCTGCTGGCCGAGGAGTGGGACCCGCGGCTGCAGCGCCAGGTCGGGAACTTCCCGCAGGCCTTCAGCCACGTCCCGCTGATCGACACGGCCCTCAGGCTGACGGCGAGCGGGGCTTACGGCGGCTGAGCCGCACCGCGCCGGGCGCGTGGGGGCCCCTCCCCGACGCGCCCGATGCGCCGTGCCCGCCTAGCCTGGAAGGAGTCCTGTCCCCTCATGGAAGGGGGCGGCTTCCATGGCTCCCCTTTCGAAGGCCGGCGCGGCACTGGCCGCACTCCGCGCGGGTCTCTCCGGTGACGCGCTCACCCCGGACGACCCGGGGTACGACGAGGCCCGGACGATCTTCAACGCGATGATCGACCGGCGGCCGGCCGTGATCGTGCGGTGCGAGGGCGAGGCCGACGTGACACGCGCGGTGCGCTTCGCGCGTGAGCTGGATCTGCCGATCGCCGTACGCGGAGGCGGTCACAGCGTCGCCGGCATGTCGCTCAACGACGGCGGGCTCGTCATCGACCTCAGCCGTATGCACGGGGTCACCGTCCACCCCGGGTCGGAGACGGTCCGGGTCGAGGGCGGAGCGCTGATGAGCCATCTCGACCGGGCCACCCAGCCCCACGGCCTCGCGACCACCGGCGGCCGCGCCTCGACGACCGGCGTCGGCGGCTTCGTCCTCGGCGGCGGCAGCGGCTGGCTGGACCGCTCCTGCGGCCTCGCCATCGACAATCTGCTCGGGGTCGAACTGGTGACGGCCGACGGTTCGCCGGTACGCGCCACCGAACAGGAGAACCCGGAACTGTTCTGGGCCCTGCACGGCGGCGGCGGGAACTTCGGGGTCGCCACCGCGCTGACCCTCAAGCTGCACCCGCTGCCCGAGTTCTCCATCGCCCTGCTGATGTACCTGCCGGAACACGGCCCCGAGGTGATCCGCGTCTACCGCGAGATCATCGCGACCGGACCGCCGGAGGCGAGCGGCGGCATCCTCTACCTGACCGCCCCGCCCGAGGAGTTCATGCCCGGGGAGCTGGTCGGCAAGCTGCTGTGCGGTGCCCTCGTCGCGTACGCGGGGGGCGAGGAGGACATGCGCAAGGTCGCCCAGCCGCTGCTGGCGCTGCCGCACGAGGTGGAGATCGTCACGGCCCTGCCCTACGCCGACTTCCAGTGCATGATCGACGACCCGCCCGGCATGCGGAACTACTGGTCGGCGGAGTACCTGGCCGACGCGCCCGACGACTTCGTGGACGTCTTCTGCGCCCTCGGCGACGCCATGCCCGTCCCCACCGGCACCCAGCACGTGCTGTTCCCGCAGGGCGGCGCCATCGCCTCCGGGCCGTCCCGGTTCCCGGTCCCCTACCGCGACGCGTCCTGGGCCGTGCACCCCTTCGGCATCTGGGAGGACCCGGCCGACGACGAGCGGTGCGTCGAGTGGGTCAGGAAGGTCCGCGAGGACGTCCGGCCGTGGAGCACCGGCGCGGTCTACCTGAACTTCATCGGGGACGAGGGCACGGACCGGGTGGCGGCCGGCCTCGGCGAGGACAACATGCGGCGGCTGGCCGCGGTGAAGGCCGAGTACGACCCGGACAACGTCTTCCGCTTCAACCACAACATCGCCCCGGTACCGGCGGGCGCCTGACCCCGGCACCCACCGGACACCGCCCGCGGCGGCCCCGCCGTCGCCCGCGGGCGGCCCGGGATGCCCCCGCGAGCCGTCCGCGGGTAGCGTCCGCTGCATGGACAGCCGTTACGACACCCAAGGCGCCGGAATCACCGTGCAGCGGGCCCTCGAACTGCCCGGCCTGCGCAGCGGGCTGCCGGAGATCGTCGCGGGGGCCGACCGGCTGCACCGGACCGTGCGCTGGGTGCACGCGGGCGAGGTGCCGAACATCGCCTCGCTGCTCAAGGGCGGCGAACTGCTGCTGACCACGGGGTACGGTCTCGGCACCCGCCCGGCCGACCAGCGCGCGTTCGTCCGCACCCTCGCCGAGCGCGGGATCGCGGCGCTCGTCGTGGAGCTCGGCCCGCGCTTCACCCGGCTGCCCGCCGCGCTCGTGGAGACGGCCCGTTCCACCGGTCTGCCGCTGGTGCAGCTGCACCGCGAGGTGCCCTTCGTGACGGTCACCGAGGAGATCCACACCGAGATCGTCAACGGCCACTACGCGCTGCTCCAGCAGGCCGAGGAGGTGCACCGGCGCTGCACCGAGGCCCTGCTCGGCGGCGGCGGAGTGCCCCAGGTCCTGAGCATCCTCGCGGACTTTAGCGGCAACCCGGTCTTCCTGGAGACGGCCGACGGACAACTCCTGTACGCCGCCGGGGCCGGCTCCGCCGGCGCCGATCCGCTCCAGGTCTGGGAGGGGCTGCGCGGCCAGCACAAGGAGGAGCCGCCCGCGGGGACCACCCTGGTGGACGTGCCCGGCGGCGGCCCCGGCACCGGCTCCGTACGGGCCCGCCTGGTGCTGCTGCCCGTCGGCGCGCCGGTCGCCCCGGTGCACCGGATCGCCGCCGAGCGGGCCGCGGGCGTCCTGGCCGTCGTGCTGATGCAGGCCCGTCAGGAGGAGGAACTGGCCGCGCGGGGGCGCGGCGACTTCCTGACCGACCTCGCCGAGGGCCGCATCGAGGCCGAGGACGCGCCGGCGCAGGCCCGCGTGCTCGGCTTCAAGCCCGGCTCCGGCCCGCTCCTGCCGGTCGTGATGCGACTGGCCGACGGCCTCGCCCCCGGGGGCGGCTGGGCCGTCCTGGCCCGTGCCGTGGCCGAGGAACTGGCCTCGGTGGGCGTCCCGGTCCTGCTGGGCGTACGTCCCGTCGAGGGCCGGGTACCGCTGCTCCTCGGCCTGCGCTCGGAGTCGGAACGGGCGGCCGTGGCGGACCGCGTCGCGGCGGCGCTGCGTGCCGGGGTGGAGCGCGCGGGCATGCAGCGGCCCGGGGCACAGCCGCCGGTGGTGGTGGTCGGGGTCGCCGGCGGCTGGGCGGCCGCGTCGGCGGGCCTCAGGCACGCGGCGGAGACGGCGACGGCCGCGCAGGGACTGTCGGACCGGCCCTGGTACGACGCCCGCCGTCTGGACATCGACCTGCTGCTGTGGCGGCTGCGCGAGCACCCCGACCTGGCCGCCTTCGTGGAGCGCGCGATCGGCCCGCTCCGCGACCACGACGTCCGCTCCAGACCGCCTCTGCTGCCCACCCTGCAGACGTATCTGGCGCACGCGGGCCGCAAGGCGGAGACCGCCCGCGAGCTGCACCTCAACCGGCAGACCCTCTACAACCGCCTCGCCCGGATCGGCGAGTTGCTGGGCACGGACCTGGACGACCCGCAGACGGTACTGGCGTTGAGCCTGGCGCTGCGGGCACGCAGACATGTTCCGTGAGGGCCGCCGGCCGGCCGGTGTCAGATCAGCGGCCCGAACCGGGTGAACTCGTCGTAGACGCTGAGCACCTGGGCGACCGTCTCGTCCTCGGTCGGCCAGGTGGCGGCCTGCCGGACGCCCTTCTCCCGCAGGACCTCCTGGCGCCCCGGATCGGCGAGCAGCCGCACGACGGCGTCGCCGAGCGCCTTCGCGTTCCCGTACGGGACGAGTTCGGCCGCGTCGCCGACCATCTCGGGGATGCCCCCGACCGCCGTGGCGACGAGCGGGACGCGCGCGTGGAGGGCCTCCTGCGCCAGCACCGGGCGCGACTCCCATCTGCTGGGCAGCAGGGCGAGGTCGGCCGCCGCGAGCAGTTCCGTGACGTCGTCGCGCCGCCCGACGAGCCGGACCGGCAGCTCCTCGTCCTCGATCCGGCGCTGGAGGACGGCGCGCAGCGGCCCCTCCCCCGCGACGACGAGCAGGGGCACGGGATCGAGGCGGCACCACGCGCGCGAGGCGTCCACGAGGGTGTGGTAGCCGCGGTGCCGGTCGAGCGATCCGACCGCGATGAGCAACGCGCGGTCGGTCGCGCCGAGTTCGGCCCGTGCCTTGTGCCGGAACCGGTCGGGTTCCACGGGGTCGGCGGGCGGGCGCGGAGCCGCGAGCGCGACGGCGGCGAGCCGGGCGTCACGCGCTCCCCTCCTGCGGGCCCGGTCCACCAGGTCGGACGAGGTCCCGAGCACCACGGCGGCGGCCCTGGCGACCCGCCGCTCCAGGAGCCGCAGTACGTGGGCCCGGGCGCCGTCGGCCTCCGAACGGGTGTGCCAGGTGACGACGAGGGGGACGCGCCGCCCGCTGAGCGCCAGCGCCGCCCGCAGCGCCGCGTGGAGCCCGTGCGCGTGCACGAGATCGGCGTCCGCGCAGGCCGCCCGCAGCGCGGACACCGAGGCGGGGTCGCTGCTGCGGGGCACGGGAACGTGGTGCGCGCCGACGCCGCTGAACCCGTACACGTGGTCCGCCTCGGCGGGAGCGCAGACGGTGACCCGTACCCCTCGGGCGACCAGCCCCGCGGCCAGCGACCGCACGTGCGCGCTGCTGCCCGCGCTTCCGCCGCCGAGCACCTGCACGGTGCGCAGCGGCTGGCCGTGCGGTGGGTGGCTGCTCACGTGGCTCACGTGGCCGGGGCTCCTGATTCGGCGTCGGACGGTCACGGGGAAACGCACGGAAGGGTGGTGCGGAGGAGGGGGTACCGCACGTCGTGCACCGCGTACTACGCCAAGGATGCCAGGCCGTCCGGGCCTTCCGGCACCGCCATCACGACGAGGGCACGTCAGACGGGGCAACCCGGCGACGACGGTCACCCGCACGAGTGATGAATGGCCCGTTCCGGGGAGAGGGGGACCGCGCGGGACCCGTGCGGCGCCCGTGACTCCCCGCGCCCCGCGGGCCGACCCGGGGCCGACGGGCTCCCACCGTGTCGTTCGCCACCCCGTGCCGAGGGTGCAGCCGCGCACCGAAGGGCGCGCCCCCGCCACACACGGCGCACCCGGGAGACGACGCTCCCCCTGCACGCCGGATTTCAGCGCCGACCGGGGAAAGCTTCAGCCCCGGCCGGGGCAAGTTTCAGCCCCTCCGGCGTTTGAGGAGCGGGGGGCCGGGGGCGGAGCCCCCGGGTACGGGAAGGGCAGGGGCGGAGGGGGCGAAAAGAGCAGACGTGACGGAAGCGGGGCAGCGCGGGCGGAGCCACCCGGCCGGGCGGTCCTGCCCCCGCCGAGCGGGGGTCCTGGCCCCGAACGGGCGGTCCTGCCCCCGCCGAACGGGGCAGGCCTCCCGCTACGCGTCGGCGCGGGCCGCCGCCAGCAGCTCCTCCGCATGGGCCCGGGCCGTCTCGGAGTCCTCCTGGCCGGCGAGCATCCGGGACAGCTCGCGGATCCGCTCCTCCCCCTCCAGCACCTTCACACCGGACCGCGTCACCGAACCGTCGTTCGTCTTCTCGACCAGCAGCTGCCGGTCGGCGAAGGCGGCCACCTGCGGCAGATGCGTGACGACGACCACCTGCGCGGTCCGGGCGAGCTTCGCCAGCCGTCGCCCGATCTCGACCGCGGCCTTGCCGCCGACACCCGCGTCGACCTCGTCGAAGAGGTACGTCGGCACGGGGTCGGTCCCCGCGAACACGACCTCCACCGCGAGCATCACGCGCGAGAGCTCACCGCCGGACGCCCCCTTGGCGATGGGCCGCGGCGGCGCCCCGGGATGCGGAGCGAGCAGGAGCTCCACCTCGTCGGCGCCGGCCGGACCGTAGGCCACCGGGCGCCCGCCGACCTCGACCCCCTCCGGGTCGTCGGTCTGCCGGATCTCGAAGGACACGCGCGCGTGCGGCATGGCGAGCGAGGCCAGTTCGGCGGTGACGGCGGCGGCGAACCGCTCGGCGGCCTCCGTACGGGCGTCCGTCAGCGCCTGGGCGAGACCGCCCAGTTCACCGCGCAGCGCGTCCCGCTCGGCGGTCAGCTCGCCGATCCGCTCGTCGTCGCCGTCGAGTTCGGTGAGCCGCTCGGCGCTCGCCTCGGCCCAGGCGATCACGGCGTCGATGTCCTCGCCGTACTTGCGGGTCAGCTGGGTGAGCGCGGCCCTGCGCTCCTCGACGGCCGCCAGCCGCAGCGGGTCGGCGTCGAGGTCGTCGGCGTAGCCCGCGAGTTCGCCGGCGACGTCGCCGAGCAGGATGTTGATCTCCCCGATCCGCCCGGACAGCGCGGCGAGGGCCGAGTCGTGCGACCGCACGGCCTCCAGCGCCCGGTGGGCGCCCGCGACGAGCGTGGCCGCGTCGATGCCCTCCGGGTCCTCGGGATTGCCCGCCAGCGCGGCGTGCGCGGCCGTGGCGGCCGACGCCAGTGCCTCCGCGTGGCCGAGCCGTTCCGCCTCCGCCGCCAGCTCCGCGTCCTCGCCCGCCCGCGGCTCCACGGCCGCGATCTCGTCGAGTCCGAAGCGCAGCATGTCGGCTTCCTGGGCCCGTTCCCGCGCGCGCGTCGTGATCTCGTCCAGTTCGGTCGAGACCGCCCGCAGCCGGCGGTAGGCGCCCGCGTACTTGGCGAGCGGCACGGCGACCGCGTCGCCCGCGTACCGGTCCAGGGCCCCCCGCTGCCGGGACAGCTTGAGCAGCCCCTGCTGATCGGTCTGGCCGTGCACCGCGACGAGTTCGTCGGCGAGTTCGGCGAGCACGCCCACCGGCACCGAGCGTCCGCCCAGGTGCGCGCGGGAACGCCCCTCCGCCGAAACGGTACGGCTGATCAGCAGCATGCCCTCGTCGAGCTCGGCGCCGGCCTCCTCGGCCCGTACGACGGCCGTCCCGCCCGCGGGCACGCTGATCCGCCCCTCCACGACGGCGCTCTTGGCGCCGATCCGTACGAGGGCCGGGTCCGCCCGCCCGCCCAGCAGCAGCCCGAGGCTGGTGACCACCATCGTCTTGCCCGCGCCGGTCTCACCGGTCACGGCGGTGAAGCCGGGTGACAGCTCGACGACCGCGTCGTCGATGACTCCGAGCGACCGTATCCGCATCTCCTCCAACACGTCCCCGACCATACGAGGTTTTCCCGGCGCCGTGTGACGCCGCCCCCCGCAAAGAGAACCGAGCGTTACTTTCCGGAGGTGCTCTCGTTGGCCGACGGCTCGCGCGGAGGCGGCCCGGCACCCGGGCGGAACCCGGGTGCCGCGCGTGTCGGACAGGCCCTAGTGCGGTGCCCCGCGCCACCCGGAGACCGGGAGCGCGAACTTGGCGACGAGCCGGTCGGTGAAGGACGCGTGGTGCAGCCGGGCGAGCCGCACCGGAACGGCCCCGCGCCGCACCTCGACCCGCGCGCCCGGCGGCAGCTCCACCGTGCGCCGCCCGTCGCACCACAGCACGCCCGGCGGGATGTGCGGCAGCACCTCCACGGCGAGCACCGAGTCCGGCGAGGTGACCAGCGGCTTGGCGAACAGGGCGTGCGCGCTGATCGGCACCATCAGCAGCGCCTCGACCTCGGGCCAGACCACGGGCCCGCCCGCGGAGAAGGCGTACGCCGTCGACCCGGTCGGGGTCGCGCAGACGATCCCGTCGCAGCCGAACCCGGTGACGGGCCGCCCGTCGATCTCCAGCACCACTTCGAGGAGCTTCTCGGCGGACACCTTCTGCACGGCCGCCTCGTTCAGCGCCCAGTCGGTGTGCACGATGTCGCCGTTGCGGTGCACGACCACGTCGACCGTCATGCGTTCCTCGACCTCGTAGGCCTTGGTGACGACCCGGTCGACGACCTTGTCCAGGTCGTCGCGCTCGGCCTCGGCGAGGAAGCCGACCCTTCCGAGGTTGACGCCGAGCATCGGCACGCCGGAGGCGCGGGCGAACTCGGCGCCGCGCAGCAGCGTTCCGTCACCGCCCAGGACGATGAGCAGCTCGCAGCCGTCCAGGCACTGCGGAGTCGCCTCCTGGACCAGCTCCACCTCGTCCGGCAGCGGCAGGTCGGCGGCCTCGGCCGCGAGGACCCGTACGCCGATCCCGGAACGCAGCAGCCCCTGGACGACCAGTTCGGCGCTGCGGATGGCTGCCGGCCGCCCGGTGTGGGCCAGCAGGAAAACAGTACGAGCTCGGGTCTGTGTCAACGGGGGCCCTCCGCCACTGCACGGTCAACGTCGGCCGGGTCGAGTTCGGGTGCCCCGGCACGCAGCCACAGAAAGTACTCGACGTTGCCCGACGGTCCGGGCAACGGGCTCGCTGTCACGCCCTTCACTCCGAGCCCCAGCTCCCGGGCTCTCGCCGCCACGCCGCGCACGCTCTCGGCGCGCAGCTCCGGACTGCGCACGACACCGCCGCTGCCCAGCCGGTCCTTCCCCACCTCGAACTGCGGCTTGACCATCATCACCAGGTCGGCATCCGGCGCCGTGCACCGCGCGAGGGCGGGCAGCACCAGTCCGAGCGGGATGAAGGACAGATCCCCGACAACAAGGTCCACGGGCTCCCCATCGATCGCCTCCAACGTCAACTCGCGTACGTTCGTACGGTCCTTGACGGTGACGCGTTCATCGCTCTGGAGAGACCACGCGAGTTGTCCGTATCCGACGTCCACGGCGACGACGTGGGCGGCGCCCGCGCGCAGCAGTACGTCGGTGAAGCCTCCGGTGGACGCGCCGGCGTCCAGCGCCCGCCGTCCCTCGACCTCCAGGCCCTGCGGCCCGAAGACGGCGAGCGCGCCGGCGAGCTTGTGCCCGCCGCGCGAGACGTAGTCGGGGTCGCTGTCGTCCTTGCTGACCACGATCGCCGCGGCGGTCTCGACCTGTGTGGCGGGCTTGGTCGCGAGGGTCTTGCCCACGCTGACCCTGCCCGCGGCGATCAGCTGTCCGGCGTGCTCGCGCGAGCGGGCGAGCTTCCTGCGGACCAGCTCGGCGTCGAGGCGGCGGCGTGCCACTCCTGCCACGTTCGGTTCAGCTCCTGCGGTCGTACGGCGATGGAAAAGGCTGCCCGGAAGGTTCTCCGGGTGCCCCGAAGGATCTCATTGGGGGGCGACGGCCGGGCGGCCGCCGGGAGCCGGGGCCCCCGGACGGACGTCGAGCGCGGTGAGCGCGTCGCGCAGCCCCCGGTGGACATCCTCGTACACCTCGAGGTGTCCGTCCGTGGCCAGGTGGTCGGCGTCGGCCAGCCGGCCGAGCCCCGCGTCGACGCCCGCGTCGCCCGTCGGGACCCGCGGGACGTTCAGCGGGGCGGGCGCGGCGGGGTCGTGCGCGGGTTCCGGCTCCGCCTCCGCGGACGGGAGGGGATCCCCCGCGGTCACGGCCTCGGGGAGCTCTCCCTCGGGGACTGAGACGTTCATGCCCCGACGCTACCGCGAAGGGCTGCGGTACCGTCGATCGCGATGGCGACGACTGAGGAGTGCCGCGCCGCACTCGACAAGCTTTCGGACAACATGGCGGGCGCCGACGGGAACGTACGCGCCGCGGCGGCCCTGGACCGCTCGCTGAGCTGCCGCATCACCGACCTGGACATCACCTTCGTCGGCCGCCTCAGGGGCGGCCGGATCGAGGTGCTCGACACGCTCCAGGGCCCGCCGCCCGAGCGGGCCCAGATCCGTCTGACGATGAAGGGCGACGACCTGGTGTCGATGGTGAACGGCGAGCTGAACTTCGCCAAGGCCTGGGGTTCGGGCCGGGTGAAGCTGGAGGCGGGCCTGCGCGACCTGCTGCGGCTCAGGACCCTGCTCTGAGCGGCCCGCCGCGGCTCGGAACCCCTCGGTGAGCGGCCCGCCGCGGCTCAGGACCCCTCTGCGGCCGCCGCGGCGGCGCGCGCCCTGGCCTTGCGCGCCGCGGGCACCACGAGCGGTGTCCCGGTCTCGGGGTCGTCGATGACCTGACAGGGCAGCCCGAAGACCTCCTCGACCAGCTCGGCCGTGACGATGTCGTTCGGGGCCCCCTCCGCGATGACCTCGCCGCCGCGCAGGGCGATCAGATGGGTGGCGTAGCGGGCCGCGTGGTTGAGGTCGTGCAGTACGGCGACCAGGGTGCGGCCCTGCGTCTCGTGGAGTTCGGCGCACAGGTCGAGGACGTCGATCTGGTGCTGGATGTCGAGGTAGGTCGTCGGCTCGTCGAGCAGGAGCAGCGGGGTCTGCTGCGCGAGCGCCATCGCGATCCACACGCGCTGACGCTGGCCGCCAGACAGTTCGTCGACGTAGCGGTCGGCGAGTTCGGCGACCCCGGTGGCGGCCATCGACTCCTGGACCACCCGCTCGTCCTCCGCCGACCACTGGCGCAGCAGTCCCTGGTGCGGGTAGCGGCCCCGGCCGACGAGGTCGCCGACCGTGATCCCGTCCGGCGCGATCGACGACTGCGGCAGCAGCCCGAGGGTGCGCGCCACCTTCTTCGCGGGCATCGACTGGATCGCCTGTCCGTCGAGCAGCACCCGCCCGGCCGAGGGCTTCAGCATGCGGGAGAGGGCGCGCAGCAGGGTGGACTTGCCACAGGCGTTCGGGCCGACGATCACCGTGAAGGAGTGGTCGGGAATCTCCACCGACAGCTTCTCCGCGATGACGCGCTGGTCGTAGCCGAGGGTGACGTTGTCGGCGGACAGGCGGTTCACAGTGCTCCTTGGGGTGTTCTCGTGCGCCCGGTCGTCCGCACGCGCCGCGTTCTTCGGTCCTGGCACGGCCGGCCCCACCGCGCCGCTCGCGGCCGGGTCCGCCGGGCCGCTCATATCCGGCCCGCCTTGCGCTCGGTGACCAGCAGCCACAGCAGGTAGACGCCGCCGAGGACGCCGGTCACGACGCCGACCGGCAGCTGGTCGGCGCCGAAGGCGCGCTGCGAGGCCCAGTCCGCGACGATGAGCAGGGTGGCGCCCATGCACATCGAGGGCACCAGGTTCGGTCCGGGCGACCGGGTGAGCCGCCGGGCCAGCTGCGGGGCGGTGAGCGCAACGAAACCGACCGGGCCCGCGGCGGCGGTGGCACCCGCGGTGAGCAGCACGGCGGCCACCATCAGCAGCAGCCGCGTCCGCTCGACGCTCACTCCGAGGGCGTACGACACGTCGTCGCCCATCTCCATCATCCGCAGCCCGCGCGCGTTGCCGAGGACGAGGGGGACGAGGACGGCGCACATGATCAGCAGGGGCCAGACCTGAGCCCAGTCCCGGCCGTTGAGGGAACCGGTCATCCAGACGACGGCGCGGGCCGCGTCGACGAGGTCGGCCTTGGTGAGGAGATAGCCGTTGACCGCCGTGGCGATCGCGGAGACACCGATGCCGACCAGGACCAGCCGATAGCCGTGCACGCCCCGCTTCCAAGCGAGCAGATAGATGGCGAGCCCGGTCAGGAGTCCGCCGGCGAGCGCCCCGAGGGCGACCTCGGTCGCACTGCCCGAGAACAGCACGATCATGATGAGCGCACCGGCCGTGGCCCCCTGCCCGAGCCCGAGCACGTCGGGGCTGCCCAGCGGGTTGCGGGAGACGGACTGGAAGAGCGCTCCGGCCAGCCCGAGCGAGGCCCCCACCAGCAGCCCGACGAGAACGCGCGGCAGCCGCAGGTCGTTGACGATGAACTCCTGGCTGGGGTTTCCGTCGCCGGCCAGGGTCTTGAGCACGTCCCCGGCCGGGATCGGGAAGTCGCCGGTACCGATGAGCACCACGCTCGCCGCGGCCGCGGCCACCAGCAGCAGGACGGTCACGGTGAACGCGCGGACGTCGAGGCGGACGGACAGTCCACCGGCGGTGCGCACGGCCCGGACGCGGCGCGCGGGAAGTGCCGGGGCGCCCCGGCCGCGGGCGGTTCGGATGCTTCGGAAACGTGGGGTCGTCACAGCTGCGCCGTCCTCCGTCGCCGTACGAGAAAGATGAAGACCGGACCGCCCAGCACCGCGGTGACGATGCCGACCTGGAGCTCCGCCGGCCGGGCGACCATCCGCCCGAGGACGTCGGCGCCGAGCAGCAGCACGGGCGACAGGACGGTGGCGTACGGCAGGATCCAGCGCAGGTCGGGCCCGGTGAAGGAGCGGACGGCGTGCGGGACCATCAGCCCGACGAACACGATCGGTCCGCAGGCGGCGGTCGCGGCGCCGCACAGCACGGTCGCGGCGGCCATGGACAGCGCGCGGGTCCGGTTCAGGTTCGCGCCGAGGGCGCGGGCGGTGTCGTCGCCCATGGCCACCGCGTTCAGCGGCCGGGCGAGGGCCAGCGCGAGAACGGTGCCGACCGCCAGGAACGGCGCCACCTGCTCGATCGTCGAGTCGGTCGCCGAGGCGAGCGAACCGACCGTCCAGAAGCGCATCTTGCCGAGCGCCACGTCGTCCATGATCATCACGGCCTGCAGATAGCCGTACAGCGCGGCGCTGATGGCGGTCCCGGCGAGCGCGAGCCGCACCGGGGTCGCGCCCCGGCTGCCGCCCAGGAACCAGACGAGCGCCCCGACCGCGGCCGCGCCGAAGAAGGCGAACCAGACGTAGCCGCTCAGCGAGGTGACGCCGAAGTAGGTGATCGCGGTGACGACCGCTGCGGACGCGCCCGCGTTGATCCCGAGCAGCCCGGGATCGGCCAGCGGATTGCGGGTGAGCGCCTGGAGGACGGCGCCGGACAGCCCGAGCGCGGCACCGACCAGCAGCCCGAGCACGGTGCGCGAGATCCGGTCACCGACCACGACGTCCGCGTACGTCCCCGAGTCGTGGAACAGGCCGTGCCACACCTGGTCCAGTGGCAGCGCCTTCGCGCCGACCGCGATGCTCGCCAGCGCGACCAGCAGCAGGACGCCCACGGAGACGAGCAGTCCAAGAGTCCGTATCGCCCGGCGGGTTGGGAGCGCGGGGGCGGTTTCCGCGCACTGTTCAGGAGGACTGTCGACCAACACGAGGTTAGGTTAGCCTACCCTCGCGTCGCCTTTCGATGTGCCCGTACGCCCGCCCCCGCACCGAAGCCCAGGTCAGCCACCGCCGACGGGAGGCGGACGCCGTCACCGATACCGGCGTCCGGTGTCCGGCGCCCGCGCACCCCTCTCACCCGCCCAGGGGCGCTAGAGACCCAGCCGCGCCAGCGCCTTCCCCCCGTCCAGCTCGCACGTGCCATCGCCCGCCGCCGTCCACGCCGCCGCGCACAGGGCCCGCAGTCCGTCCAGGGCCTCGCCCTCGCCCGTCAGTTCCAGTTCCTCGCCGCCCGCCGTCGCCGTCCAGCCGCCGCAACGGAACCCGTCGCCCGCCTCGACGACCTCGGGCTGCCCGGTGAGCATGCCGCGCAGATCGGCGTCGACGTACGTCGGCCGGTGCTGCGGCGGCGCGGCCAGCAGCTGCGCGCCGTCCGTCACTCCGGTGAGGACGAGCAGCGAGTCCACCTCTCCGTTGAACGCGCCCTCGATGTCCGTGTCCAGCCGGTCCCCGACCACCAGCGGCCGCTCGGCCCCGGTCCGCAGGACCGTCTCGCGGTGCATCGGGGGCAGCGGCTTGCCCGCCACCTGCGGCTCGGCGCCCGTGGCGATGCGGACGACCTCCACCGCCGCGCCGTTGCCGGGCGCGATCCCGCGCACGCCCGGAATCGTCAGGTCCGTGTTGGACGCGAACCAGGGAAGCCCCCGCGCGATGGCGTAGGACGCCTCCGCGAAGCGGGACCAGGTCAGATCGGGGCCTCCGTACCCCTGGACGACCGCGACGGGCTCGTCCTCCGCCGAGTCGACCGGCTCCAGCCCGCGCTCGCGCAGCGCGACCCGCAGCCCCTCACCGCCGATGACCAGGACCCTCGCGCCCGCCGGCACCTGCTCGCTGATGAGCCGGGCCACGGCCTGCGCCGAGGTGATGACGTCCGAGGCCTCCGTCGGTATGCCCAGCTCCGTGAGGTGCCCGGCGACCGCGTCCGGGGGGCGCAGCGCGTTGTTGGTGACGTACGCGAGGTGCATTCCGCCCGCCCGGGCCGTCGCCAGCGAGTCCGCCGCGTGGGCGATGGCGTCACCGCCCGCGAAATAGACCACACCGTCCAGGTCCAGCAGCGCGGTGTCGTACGCCTCGCTCAGTGCCTGCCCACTGCCCCCGGGCCGTGTCCTGACGGTCTGGTTCATCGCGCATCGCTCCTCGTTCGATCCCTTTCCCCCGATCATCGCGCATGCCGCCGACGCACTTACGATGCCCCAATGAACTATGCAGGTCCCGAGGCGGGAACACCGGCTGGGAGCGGCCTCGAACTCACCCCGTTCCGAGGCCTGCGCTACGACCCCGACCGGGTCGGCAGCCTGGCCGCCGTGACGTCCCCGCCGTACGACGTGATCGTCCGGCCCGACGGACTGCTCGAACTCGAATCGGCCGACCCGTACAACATCGTCCGGCTGATCCTCCCGCAGGACGGCACCCCCGAAGCGCGCAACCGGCAGGCCGCCGACACCCTGCGCCGCTGGCTGTCCGAGGGCGTGCTGACCACCGATCCCGAGCCGGGCCTGTACGTGTACGAGCAGCGCGATGGCGACCTGCTGCAACGCGGCGTGATCGGCAACCTGCGCCTGTCCGATCCGGCCGACGGAGTCGTGCTCCCGCACGAGGACGTGATGCCGCACGTCATCGCGGACCGCGCGGCCCTGATGCGCGCCACGTCCGCCAACCTCGAACCCCTGCTGCTGACCTACCGCGGCAACGGCTCCGGGTACGGCGCCGCCGCCGTCATCGAACGCACCGCCGCCCTGCCACCGCTGCTGTCCACCACCACCGAGGACGGCATCAGCCATCGTCTGTGGGCGGTCACGGACCCGGCGGAGCTCTCCGAGATCCGCACGGACCTCGGCCGGCACCAGGCCCTGATCGCCGACGGTCACCACCGGTGGGCGACGTATCTGCGTCTACGCGCGGAGCACCCTTCTCCGAGCCCCTGGGACTACGGTCTGGTCCTCCTGGTGGACACCGTCCGTTACCCGCTGCGCGTCCGGGCCATCCACCGCCTGCTGCACCGCCTTCCTATCGCCGAGGCGCTGGCCGCCCTCGGCGACTCCTTCCGCGTACGTCACCTCGACGTGCCCCTCGCCGAGGCGTTGGAGGCGCTCGCCTCGGCCGCGGCCGGGGGGAACGCCTTCCTCCTGGCCGGCGACGGCACGTTCCACCTGATCGACCGCCCCTCCCCGGACCTCCTCGCCCGTACGGTCCCGGCCGGGCACCCGGAGGCCTGGCGCGCGCTGGACGCCACGGTCCTGCACGCCACGCTGCTGGACCACGTGTGGGGCATCCCGGAGGACTCCCCCGCGCACATCGCGTACATCCACGACGCGAGCGCCACGGTCGAGAAGGCGGAGCGCGACGGAGGCACGGCCGTCCTGATGCACCCGGTCCATGAGGAAGTCGTACGCGATCTCGCGCGCCAGGGGGTCACGATGCCGCGCAAGTCGACCTCCTTCGGGCCGAAGCCGGCGTCCGGGCTGGTCCTGCGGGCGCTCACTCCCTGAAGGGGCGCGGTCCCCGCGAACGCCACGTGGGCGGCGGCACACCTTCCGGTGTCCCGCCGCCCACGTGTTTGCGCCGTGGTGTCCGGCGTCAGTCCTGCGGACGCTGAGGAGCGTCGTCCTCGCCCTTGTCCGCGTCGCCCTCGTCACCGAGGTCGTCGACGTCGTCCGTGATCCCGTCCGCGGACCCGGACCCGGACTCGATCTCGTCCTCGTCGTCTTCTTCGTCGTCCTCGTCCGCGTCCTGGTGCTCGTCCTCGGCGCGGACGTCCGTCTCTGCCCCGGCCGCGGCCGTGTCCTCGCTCCCGGCCTCGTCGTCGTCCTCGACGAGGGCGTCGACGAACTCGACGCCGTCCATCTCGGCGAGCCGGTCGGAGGCGTCCGTGCTGCCGTCCTTGTCGGACTCGACGGTCTTGGCGAACCACTCGCGTGCCTCGCCCTCACGCCCGGCGGCGAGGAGCGCGTCGGCGTAGGCGTACCTCAGCCGCGCGGTCCAGGGCTGGACGGAGTTCGAGGCGAGCTCGGGGCTCTGCAGGGTGACGATGGCTGCGTCGAGCTGGTCCATGTCACGCCGGGCACCGGCCGCCACGAGCCGCATCTCGACCTGGCTCGCCTTGTCCAGCTTCTGCACCTCGGGCGCGCCGGCCATCTCCAGCGCCTTCTCGGGCCGGCCGAGGCCACGCTCGCAGTCCGCCATCACGGGCCACAGCTCCACGCTGCCGGTCATCCGGCGGGCGGCGCGGAACTCGGCGAGCGCCTCGCTGAACTTCTGGTTCGCGTACGCGGCGAAACCGGCCGCCTCACGAACGGCGGCGACGCGCGAGGCCAGCCGCAGGGCGATCCTCGAGTACGCGTAAGCGCCCTCGGGGTCCTCGTCGATGAGCCGGGCGACCATCACCAGGTTGCGGGAGACGTCCTCGGCGAGACCCTTGGGCAGGCTCTGGAGCTCCTGCCGCACGTCCTGGTCGATCTCCTCGCCCGTGACGTCGTCCGGGATCGGCAGCCGCTTGATCGGCTCACGGTCCCGGTCCCGCTCGTCGCGGTAACGGCCGCCACCGCGCCGGTCGTCGCCACCGCGGTCGTCGCGGCCACGGAAGCCGCCGGGGCGCCCGCCCCGGTCGTCTCGGCGCGGTCCACCACGGCCGCGGTCGTCGCGTCCCCGGTCGTCACGGCCACGGAAGCCGCCGCCGCTGCCGCCACGGCTGTCGTCGCGACGGAAACCACCACGGTCACCGCTGCCACCGCGGTCGTCACGGCGGAAGCCACCGCGGTCGTCGTCACGACGCGGGCTGTGCGACCGCTCGTCACGCCGGAAGTCACCACGGTCGCCACGGTCATCGCGACGGAAGGGCGGACGGTCGCTGTCCCTGCGCTCGTCACGGCGGAAGTCACCGCCGGCGCCGCGGTCGTCACGACGGAAACCACCGCGGTCGTCGCCCCGACGCTCGTCACGACGGAAGTCACCGCTGCCGCCACGGTCGTCACGGCGGAAGCCACCGCGGTCGTCGTCACGACGCGGGCTGTGCGACCGCTCGTCGCGACGGAAGTCACCACGGTCGCCACGGTCATCGCGCCGGAAGTCACCACGGTCGTCGCGGCCACGGTAGCCACCGCGGTCGTCGTCACGGCGCGGGCTGCTGGGCCGGTCGTCACGACGGAAGGACGGGCGGTCCGCGTCACGGCGGAAGCCGCCACGGTCATCGCCCCGACGCTCGTCACGACGGAAGTCACCACGGTCGCCACGGTCATCGCGCCGGAAGCCGCCACCGCCGCCACCACGGCTGTCGTCACGACGGAAACCACCACGGTCACCACCGCCACCACGATCGTCACGACGGAAGCCGCCGGCACCGCCGCGGTCGTCACGGCCACGGTAGCCACCGCCGCCACCACGGCTGTCGTCACGACGGAAACCACCACGGTCACCACCGCCACCACGGTCATCGCGCCGGAAACCGCCGGCACCGCCACCGCGGCTGTCGTCACGACGGAAACCACCACGGTCGCCGCTGCCACCACGGTCGTCACGGCGGTACCCGCCGCGGTCGTCGTCACGACGCGGGCTGCTGGGCCGATCGTCGCGGTTGAAGGCAGGACGGTCTCCGTCCCTACGGAATCCGCCGCCGCTGCCACCACGGTCGTCGCGACGCGGGCCGCCCTGGCGGTCGTCACGACGGAACGGCGGCCGGCCGCCCCGGTCGCTCTCACGACGGTCGTCACGGCCACGGTAGCCACCGCCGCCGCTGCCACCACGGCTGTCGTCACGGCGGAAACCACCACGGTCACCACCGCGGTCATCGCTCCGACGATCGTCACGCCGGCCGGAGCCACCGCGGTCACTGTCTCGGCGCGGACCGCCGCGGTAGTCACCGCGGTCACCACTGTCACGACGGCGCTGGTCGCGCTCCGGTCGCTCGTCGGGAGAGTTGGTGGACATGGGTGACTCCTGTCTTCGGTACCGCAAGTCATTCTCGCGCAGCCGGGTACCCGGCGCGCTTCGACAAAACAAAAAAGGACCCTTGGTCCCAGCGAGTCGCTGGGACCAAGGGTCCTCCAAATTTAGTTCGGCGGCGTCCTACTCTCCCACAGGGTCCCCCCTGCAGTACCATCGGCGCTGTGAGGCTTAGCTTCCGGGTTCGGAATGTAACCGGGCGTTTCCCTCACGCTATGACCACCGAAACCCTGTCAGACGCCTCGCGATGAAACGAGGCCTCGAACGGGCAGCGAACAAGCACACTTTTCAATTAATTAAGTGGAACTGTTCAGCCAGCACAACCGTTCGCTGTCTGGGAACTACACAGTGGACGCGAGCAACTGAGGACAAGCCCTCGGCCTATTAGTACCAGTCACCTCCACCCGTTACCGGGCTTCCAGATCTGGCCTATCAACCCAGTCGTCTACTGGGAGCCTTAACCCCTCGAGGGGGTGGGAATACTCATCTTGAAGCAGGCTTCCCGCTTAGATGCTTTCAGCGGTTATCCCTCCCGAACGTAGCCAACCAGCCATGCCCTTGGCAGGACAACTGGCACACCAGAGGTTCGTCCGTCCCGGTCCTCTCGTACTAGGGACAGCCCTTCTCAATATTCCTACGCGCACAGCGGATAGGGACCGAACTGTCTCACGACGTTCTAAACCCAGCTCGCGTACCGCTTTAATGGGCGAACAGCCCAACCCTTGGGACCGACTCCAGCCCCAGGATGCGACGAGCCGACATCGAGGTGCCAAACCATCCCGTCGATATGGACTCTTGGGGAAGATCAGCCTGTTATCCCCGGGGTACCTTTTATCCGTTGAGCGACGGCGCTTCCACAAGCCACCGCCGGATCACTAGTCCCGACTTTCGTCCCTGCTCGACCCGTCGGTCTCACAGTCAAGCTCCCTTGTGCACTTACACTCAACACCTGATTGCCAACCAGGCTGAGGGAACCTTTGGGCGCCTCCGTTACTCTTTAGGAGGCAACCGCCCCAGTTAAACTACCCATCAGACACTGTCCCTGATCCGGATCACGGACCCAGGTTAGACATCCAGCACGACCAGACTGGTATTTCAACGACGACTCCCACCACACTGGCGTGCGGCTTTCACAGTCTCCCAGCTATCCTACACAAGCCGAACCGAACACCAATATCAAACTGTAGTAAAGGTCCCGGGGTCTTTCCGTCCTGCTGCGCGAAACGAGCATCTTTACTCGTAGTGCAATTTCACCGGGCCTATGGTTGAGACAGTCGAGAAGTCGTTACGCCATTCGTGCAGGTCGGAACTTACCCGACAAGGAATTTCGCTACCTTAGGATGGTTATAGTTACCACCGCCGTTTACTGGCGCTTAAGTTCTCAGCTTCGCCACCCCGAAGAGTGACTAACCGGTCCCCTTAACGTTCCAGCACCGGGCAGGCGTCAGTCCGTATACATCGCCTTACGGCTTCGCACGGACCTGTGTTTTTAGTAAACAGTCGCTTCTCGCTGGTCTCTGCGGCCACCCCCAGCTCAGAGTGCAAGACTCATCACCGGACGTGGCCCCCTTCTCCCGAAGTTACGGGGGCATTTTGCCGAGTTCCTTAACCATAGTTCACCCGAACGCCTCGGTATTCTCTACCTGACCACCTGAGTCGGTTTAGGGTACGGGCCGCCATGAAACTCGCTAGAGGCTTTTCTCGACAGCATAGGATCATCCACTTCACCACAATCGGCTCGGCATCGGGTCTCAGACTGTGTGAACGGCGGATTTGCCTACCGTTCGTCCTACACCCTTACCCCGGGACAACCACCGCCCGGGCTGGACTACCTTCCTGCGTCACCCCATCACTCACCTACTGCAGGTCTGGTCCGTCGGCTCCACCACTCCCCTTTGCCCGAAGGCTCCGGGGCGGCTTCACGGACTTAGCATCGCCTGGTTCGATGTTTGACGCTTCACAGCGGGTACCGGAATATCAACCGGTTATCCATCGACTACGCCTGTCGGCCTCGCCTTAGGTCCCGACTTACCCTGGGCAGATCAGCTTGACCCAGGAACCCTTAGTCAATCGGCGCACACGTTTCTCACGTGTGTATCGCTACTCATGCCTGCATTCTCACTCGTGAACCGTCCACCACTGCCTTCCGGCGCGGCTTCACCCGGCACACGACGCTCCCCTACCCATCACAGCACCCGTTGGGGCTTATTGCTGCAATGACACGACTTCGGCGGTACGCTTGAGCCCCGCTACATTGTCGGCGCGGAATCACTAGACCAGTGAGCTATTACGCACTCTTTCAAGGGTGGCTGCTTCTAAGCCAACCTCCTGGTTGTCTCTGCGACTCCACATCCTTTCCCACTTAGCGTACGCTTAGGGGCCTTAGTCGATGCTCTGGGCTGTTTCCCTCTCGACCATGGAGCTTATCCCCCACAGTCTCACTGCCGCGCTCTCACTTACCGGCATTCGGAGTTTGGCTAAGGTCAGTAACCCGGTAGGGCCCATCGCCTATCCAGTGCTCTACCTCCGGCAAGAAACACACGACGCTGCACCTAAATGCATTTCGGGGAGAACCAGCTATCACGGAGTTTGATTGGCCTTTCACCCCTAACCACAGGTCATCCCCCAGGTTTTCAACCCTGGTGGGTTCGGTCCTCCACGACCTCTTACAGCCGCTTCAACCTGCCCATGGCTAGATCACTCCGCTTCGGGTCTTGAGCGTGCTACTAAAGGCGCCCTGTTCGGACTCGCTTTCGCTACGGCTTCCCCACACGGGTTAACCTCGCAACACACCGCAAACTCGCAGGCTCATTCTTCAAAAGGCACGCAGTCACGAGGCAAGCACAAGTGCTTGCCCGACGCTCCCACGGCTTGTAGGCACACGGTTTCAGGTACTATTTCACTCCGCTCCCGCGGTACTTTTCACCATTCCCTCACGGTACTATCCGCTATCGGTCACCAGGGAATATTTAGGCTTAGCGGGTGGTCCCGCCAGATTCACACGGGATTTCTCGGGCCCCGTGCTACTTGGGTGTCTCTCCAACGAGCCGCTGACGTTTCGACTACGG
>NZ_CP174283.1:2282500-3735000 GCF_045343905.1 Streptomyces sp. AHU1
TCTCGGGCTTTCCTCCGGGCGCTTCCCTTCGGTCTTGCGTTTCCGACTCTATCAGACCGTTTCCGGATCCGATTTCCTCGGTGCTTTCCAGGTTCCGGCTTTCGCGTTTCCCTTTCCGGCGGCTCCGACTCTATCAGATCCTTTCGGGCCTGACTCCCAGTCGGCGGGGTTCGCCTTCCGGCCTTTCGGCGCTTTCGCGTTTCGTGGCCTTTCGACATTCACTACGTTAGCCGATTCCCTCAGCGACTCATAATCGAGTTCCGCGGGTTCGAATTCGGGCATGCGGGCACGCCGAATAAACCCCGCTGCGGGGAAGTCGTAGGTAGTGGTTTGGCCGCTCTCGGCTGCTGGCTGAACGCCGTAACCGGTTCAAGCGGCTCGGGCTACATTACGGATCGCCAAGGGGCGCGTCAAGTTGAACGGCGACGGGGCGCACGGGCCCTGTACGGACTCGCCGTCGGGTGGCCGGCGGTCCGGAAACACCAGGGGGACGCCTCCGTCACCGGAGGCCCCGGTGCGTGGACCGTCGCGTACCTGGTCGGAGGGTACGGGTGTCCCCCTGAGCAGTGTCAAGGGTGAATCCCCGGAGCCGCAGACCTCCGCTTCGCCGAGCGATCGGTCCACTCCGGTGCCGCCGTAAGGCGCGTCGGCCCTTTGGCCGGTTCCTTGCCGTATCAGGCCGGGAGTCGACGTTTGCGGACGCGGTCCGCGCCCTCGGCGAGTTCCCCGGCCCGGATCAGGTTCCGCGGGGCGGCCTGGCTCTCGGGCTCAGTCGGTACGCCGAGACCGTCGGATCACCGGCGAGGTAGAAGCGGTGCTCCCAGTCGTGGGCCTTGCTCACGCCCACCCGGGGACCGACCCGGATGAGCGCGGCGGGTACCGGCTCCCCCTCGGACAGCGCGACCGAGGTGCCCGCCAGGAGATCCGTGCCGTTGTGCTCCGCCGTGATACCGAGCGCCTGGCAGAGGTTTCCCGGCCCCCGCGCGAGACGTGCGCCCTCGGCCGTGCCCCCTCGCCGCCTGCGGGCCAGGTCCTCCCCTTCGATGACCCTGCCCGCCCGGACGAGGACGGCTGAAGCGGTGCCGTCCGTCCCGGTGACGACGTTGGCGCACCAGTGGAGACCGTGGGACCGGTACACGTACAGGTGCCCCGCCGGTCCGAACATGACGGCGTTGCGGGGTGTCATGCCCCGGTAGGCGTGGGAGGCGGGATCGGTCGCGCCGGAGTACGCCTCGGTCTCCGTGATGCTGATGCTCACGGTTCCCTCGGGGGTCTCGTGGGTGAGGACGGCGCCGAGCAGTCGGGGGGCGACTTCTTCGGCGGGACGAGCGAGATCCATGACGTTCATGCTGACCGACTGGGCATGGTGCGGGCGAGATGGGTGTGCGCATGGCCGGACGGGTCCGTCCGGACGCGTCCCGGCAGGTCGGGGGCGACGTCCGGGACAGGGCGGTCGAAGAGGTCCCGCCTCGGGGGCGTACGGTCAGGGGCCGCGATCATGGCGTACGAGCGTAGTCCCTCCGGCCTCACCGGCGGGGCGGAGTCCGGGCGGTCCGGACGGATGTCCGCCTGCGGGGTGGTCAGGGGCCCTCTCCCTTGTAAGGGTGAGGGCGCGGAACCGGCCGGGGCCGGATCGCGTTTGTAGGGATCAAGGGATCCAGACAGGCAGAGAACAAACAGGCATTGCCTGGGGAGGAAGTGACGACATGGGGTTCAAGCGGCTGCTCGCGAGCCTGGGGGCCGGTGGGGCTTCGGTCGAGACGGTGCTGACCGAGGCCAACACCGTCCCGGGCGGCGTCGTCCAGGGTGAGGTGCGGATCCAGGGGGGTTCGGTCGACCAGGCGATCGAGGGCCTGAACGTCGGCCTGCAGGCCAGGGTCGAGGTCGAGGGCCACGACGACCAGGAGTACAAGCAGGACATCGAGTTCACGAAGCTGCGTCTCGGCGGGGCCTTCCAGCTGCAGGCCGGTGCCGTGCACACGGTCCCGTTCGGGCTGGAGATCCCGTGGGAGACGCCGATCACCATGATCGACGGGCAGGCCCTGCGCGGGATGAACATCGGTGTGACCACCGAGCTGGAGATCGCCCGTGCCATCGACTCGGGTGACCTCGACCCGATCAACGTGCACCCGCTGCCGGCGCAGAAGGCGATTCTCGACGCCTTCATCCAGCTGGGCTTCCGCTTCAAGAACGCGGACATGGAGAAGGGCCACATCCGCAACACGCGTCAGCGGCTGCCGTTCTACCAGGAGATCGAGTTCTACCCGCCGTCGCAGTACCGCGGGCTGAACCAGGTGGAGCTGAGCTTCGTCGCGGACGACCACGCGATGGACGTCATTCTGGAGATGGACAAGAAGCCGGGCCTCTTCAGCGAGGGCAGCGACTCCTACCGCTCCTTCCAGGTGGGTCTGCACGACTTCCACGGAACCGACTGGGCCGGATACCTGAACCAGTGGCTGTCGGAGGTCGGCAGCAAGCGGAGCTGGTTCTAGGCTCGACGCACGGAATCCGCCGTTCAGGAGGTACTGACGTGACCGAGTCCAAGAGGCCGCCGCTCCCGCACGACTTCCATCCGCCGGTGCCGGCGTTCACCCTCGTCAGCGAGGACGTCGAGCCGGGCGCGGTGCTGAAGGACGCGCAGGTCTACGCGGCCGGGAACACCTCTCCGCAGCTGAGCTGGGAGGGCTTTCCGTCGGAGACCAAGAGCTTCGCCGTGACGTGCTTCGATCCGGACGCCCCGACGGGGAGCGGATTCTGGCACTGGGTGCTGTTCAACATCCCCGCCTCGGTGACGGAGCTGCCCACGGGTGCGGGCAGCGGCAAGTTCGAGGGCCTGCCCGACGGCGCCGTCCAGGTGCGCAACGACTACGGGTCCCGGGACTTCGGCGGCGCCGCGCCGCCGGCCGGGGATCCCGCGCACCGGTACGTGTTCACGGTGTACGCCGTGGACCAGGAGAAACTCGGTCCCGACGCGGACGCGTCGCCCGCCGTGGTGGGCTTCAACCTGCGGTTCCACACGCTGGCGCGCGCCCAGTTGATCGGTGAGTACGCCGCTCCCGCAGCAGACTGACGTTCACCGAACGTTTGCCCGCCCCTGGACTTGGAAGTGATCAGGGGCGGGCACTTTTTATTGCGTTGTCCATCTCGGCGTGCCCGGCCAGAGTTGATCCCAGCCCGCCGTCGGGGGGGCCGGTGCGCAATGGAGGTGGGCTGGATGCGGGACACGCTGGTACTGAACGCGAGCTTCGAGCCGCTGTCGACAGTGACGTTGAACCGAGCCGTCGTTCTGGTGCTGCAGGACAAGGCCGTCGTCGAACAGGCCCATCCCGAACTGCGCATGCGCGGTGCCGCGCTGGACATACCCGTGCCCCGGGTGATCAGGCTCTGCCGGTACGTCCGGGTGCCGTTCCGAAGACAAGCTCCGTGGTCGAGGCGGGGTGTGCTGGTACGTGACCGGCACCGGTGCGCCTACTGCGGGCGCCGGGCCACGACCGTGGACCACGTCGTACCGCGGGCCCAGGGTGGTCAGGACTCGTGGCTGAACACCGTGGCCTCCTGCGCCGAGGACAATCACCGCAAGGCCGACCGTACGCCGGAGCAGGCCCAGATGCCCTTGCTGCGGCAGCCGTTCGAGCCGACGCCCGCGGACGCCATGCTGCTGGCACTCGGTCAGGACGACTTCGACGCACTGCCGGAGTGGCTGGCCCAGTCGGCCGCGTAGCCCGTACGGCATGACGACGGGGCCCACCTCCCGCGGGAGGTGGGCCCCGTCGTCATGCCGTCATCGCCGTGGCGTCGTCCGTGTCAGTCCGTGATGGAGGGCTTCTCGCGGCGCTCGGAGCCGCCTCCGGAGCCGCCCGCAGGGGCTCCGCTGCCCGAAGCTCCGCCCAGCCCGCCGAAGTTGCCCATGGCGCCGCTGAGGCCCTTGAGGGCGTCACCGATCTCGCTGGGAACGATCCAGAGCTTGTTGGCGTCGCCCTCGGCGATCTTCGGGAGCATCTGGAGGTACTGGTAGGAGAGCAGCTTCTGGTCCGGGTCCCCGGCGTGGATGGCCTCGAAGACCGTGCGGACGGCCTGGGCCTCGCCCTCCGCGCGCAGGGCCGCGGCCTTGGCCTCACCCTCGGCGCGCAGGATCGCGGACTGCTTCTCGCCCTCGGCGGTGAGGATCTGGGACTGGCGGATGCCTTCCGCGGTGAGGATCGCGGCGCGCTTGTCGCGGTCGGCGCGCATCTGCTTCTCCATCGAGTCCTGGATGGAGGTGGGCGGCTCGATCGCCTTCAGTTCGACGCGGTTGACGCGGATGCCCCACTTGCCGGTGGCCTCGTCGAGGACTCCGCGCAGGGCCGCGTTGATCTCCTCGCGGGAGGTCAGGGTCCGCTCCAGGTCCATGCCGCCGATGATGTTGCGCAGCGTGGTGACGGTGAGCTGCTCGATCGCCTGGATGTAGCTGGCGACCTCGTACGTCGCGGCTCGCGCGTCGGTGACCTGGTAGTAGATGACGGTGTCGATGTTGACCACCAGGTTGTCCTGGGTGATCACCGGCTGCGGCGGGAACGGCACGACCTGCTCACGCAGGTCGATGCGGTTGCGGATCGAGTCTATGAACGGGACGACGATGTTGAGGCCGGCGTTCAGCGTCCGCGTGTAGCGGCCGAACCGCTCGACGATGGCCGCGCTGGCCTGCGGGATGACCTGGATGGTCTTGATCAGGGCGATGAAGACCAGCACCACCAGAATGATCAGGACGATGATGATCGGTTCCATCGATGCTCCCCGTACCCTTCTCCACTCGGCAATTCCAAAAGATCTTATGGGTGTTGAAGATCTTGCTGGTCGAGTCTGACAGAACGTCGCCTGCCACGTGGGGCGTTCGGTTCACTTGCGTCGTACGAGGTCACATCACGATCGCCGTGGCTCCGTCGATGTCCACGACATCCACTTCCTGGCCCACCTCGTAGGCCTGTGTCCTGTCGAGGGCCCGCGCGGACCAGATCTCTCCGCCGAGCTTGACGCGGCCGGCCCCCGAACCGTCCACCCGTTCCAGGACGATGGCCTGCTTGCCCTTCAACGCCTCGATCCCGGTGGCGAGTTCGGGGAGCCGGGCACGGTGCCGGGTCGCGATGGGGCGTACGACGGCGATGAGCGCGACCGACACGACGACGAAGACGAGCACTTGGACGACGACACCGCCGCCGAGGCCCGCGGCAACCGCACCCGCGACGGCGCCCACCGAGAGCATGCCGAACTCCGGCATCGCGGTCACCACGAGCGGGATGCCGAGTCCGGCCGCCCCGATCAGCCACCACACCCATGCGTCGATGTCGTCCACACGGTCATGGTAGGACCGCGCTCCCCCCGCGGACAGAGCGCACGATCACTTCGGACACACCGGTCGAGGGGTACGCGGGTGCGCGGGTGGGGCGGTTCAGCCCATCGGCAGGCCCTGCGCGGTCCAGCGGTCGCCGACCTGCTCGACGACGAGCGGGAGGCCGAAGCAGAGGGAGAGGTTGCGCGAGGTGAGTTCGAGCTCCAGCGGACCGGCGGCGAGCACCTTGCCCTGGCGGATCATCAGGACGTGGGTGAAGCCGGGGGCGATCTCCTCGACGTGGTGCGTGACCATGATCATGGAGGGGGCGATCGGGTCGCGGGCGAGCCGGCCGAGGCGGCGCACGAGGTCCTCGCGGCCGCCGAGGTCGAGGCCGGCCGCGGGCTCGTCGAGGAGCAGCAGCTCGGGGTCGGTCATCAGGGCGCGGGCGATCAGGGTGCGCTTGCGCTCGCCCTCGGAGAGGGTGCCGAACCTGCGCTCCAGGTAGTCGCTCATGCCGAGGCGGTCGAGGAAGGCGCGGGCGCGCTGCTCGTCGATGTCCTCGTAGTCCTCGTGCCACCCGGCGGTCATGCCGTACGCGGCGGTGAGGACCGTCTGCAGGACGGTCTGGCTCTTGGGGAGCTTCTCGGCCATCGCGATACCGGCGATGCCGATGCGCGGGCGCAGCTCGAAGACGTCGACCTGGCCGAGGGTCTCACCGAGGATCGTGGTGGTGCCCGTGCTGGGGAAGAGGTAGCTGGAGGCGACGTTCAGGAGGGTCGTCTTCCCGGCGCCGTTGGGGCCGAGGATGACCCAGCGCTCCCCCTCCTTGACCGACCAGGAGACCTGGTCCACCAGAGCCCGGCCCTCGCGGACCACGGATACGTCCACCAGTTCCAGTACATCGCTCATGAGCGCGTTGTCTCCCATTGCAGTCTTGGTCGTCGCTTACGTCTGTGGACGAAGCCCCCAGGGAAAACCTACGCCACCGGTCGGCCGCACCGACCCATCGGCCGGTCCTTAGGGTGGGAGCATGCTCTCGGAACCACGCTCAGGACAGCTGGCGGCATGGGGAAATGCCCTATTGGCCGGACTTGTTTCCCCGGATGACGCCGTGCTCGCCGTCGTCGGGGACGACGCGGTGCACCGGGTCGAGGGACTGCCCGGCGAGTCGGGGCCCGTCGGGCTCACGCTCGCCCTCGGCCGGCTGCGCACGCTCGGGGTGACCGGACTGCGGGTCGCGCTGCCCGCGCCGGGGCATCCGCTCGGACTCAGCGGGCCGCCCGCGTTCAACGCGCGCGCCCTCGACGCCGAGGAGGCCGTGGTCTGCCACGGCGCGGCGCTGGGGCTCGTGCCCGAGGTGCACGAGGCCGGGCCCGCCGGCGATGTGCATGTCGAGGTCGTCTGGCACTGCCTCGCCGTACGGGAGGCGCCGCCCGCCGACGTGCCCTCGCTCGGGGAGGCCGAGCGGGAGCTGGCGGAGGCGCTCCGCGAGGCGACGGAGGTGCTGTCGCGGCTGGACGTGGCCGGGTCGGGGCCGGTCGCGGCGGCGGCGATCGACGCGTACCGGGCGCGGGCCGAGCGGGGGCGGGAGGTGCTGGCCCCGGGGTACCCGCCGCGTGCGGTGCGCGTGCTGGAGCTGGCCCAACGGGTCGGGGCGCTGATCTCCGTGGCGTACGAGAGCGGGCACGGCGGTGCGGTGAGCGCGTCGGAGATGGCCGCGCGGGCCGAGGCCCTGCGGCCGGTGGAGCGGACGGCCCGGCGGGCGCAGGTGGCCGCGTACAACGCCTTCGTGGAGGAGCGGGAGCGCGGGGCGCGCTGAGGTTGCGCGGGGCGCGCCGGGTTTGTGCGGGGCGCGGGCGCGGTTCGGTGCCGGTGCGTCGTGGGGCGGGGCCGTGCGGGTTCGCTGCGCCGGCCGTCGCGGGTTCGGTCCGGTGGGGGTCGGGGCCGTGCCGGTACATCCGCCCGCATCCGGACGGATCTCAGCGGGGTTGAAGAGGTGCGGGTCGGTTCCGATCCGTCCGGCCTGCGGGCATTCGATGTACCGGCACGGCCCCTCCCGCCGGATCCCGACTGCGGGTGCGTGATGGCTTGGGCGCGGCGCCTGCGGCCAGATCCCGGCCGCGGGTGGTCGGTGGCTCGGGTGCGGTGCCTCACGGGCGTGGCTTTCAGCCCCTCCGGCGTTTGAGGAGTGGGGGTCCGAGGGCAGAGCCCCCGGGTGGGGAGGGTAGGGGCGGAGGGGGCGAAGGAAGTCTGTGCCGGGGACGGCGTTGCCCCGTCCGGGTCAGTCCGCGATTCCGTGTCGTACGGCCCAGAGCGCGGCCTGGGTGCGGTCGGCGAGGTCGAGTTTCATCAGGATGTTCGAGACGTGGGTCTTCACCGTCTTCTCGGAGAGGACGAGGGCGCGGGCGATCTCCCGGTTGGAGCGGCCGTCCGCGATCAGGCCGAGCACCTCCCGTTCCCGCTCCGTGAGCGAAACGCCTCTCCCCTGGCCCGAGGTGGCCTCCTCCTGGGACAGCAGGGCGTTCGCGACCTCGGGTTGCAGGACGACGTGTCCCGCGTGGACCGAGCGGATGGCTCCGGCCAGCGCGTCGGGGTCGACGTCCTTGTACACGTAACCGGCGGCGCCCGCGCGCAGGGCCGGCACCACCGTGCGCTGCTCGGTGAAGCTGGTGACGATCAGCACGCGCGCGGGGTTGGCGAGTTCGCGGAGCTTTCGCAGCGCGTCGATGCCGTCCATCCCCGGCATCTTGACGTCCATGAGGACGATGTCCGGCTTCAGTTCCTCGGCGCGGGTGACGCCCTCGGCTCCGTCGGACGCCTCCCCGACGACCTCGATGTCGTCCTGCACTTCGAGGAAGGTGCGCAGTCCCCGGCGGACGACCTGGTGGTCGTCGACGAGCAGCACCTTGATTGCGTCAGCCACCAGGGACCTCCATCTCGATCACGGTGCCCTTCCCGGGCGCCGACTCCACGGTGAGTGTGCCGCCGACCCCGCTCGCCCGGTCCCGCATCGACACCAGGCCGAGATGGCGGCCGGCACTGCGTGTCGCGGCGGGGTCGAAACCGCGGCCGTCGTCGCGGACGCACAGGACGGCGCCGGGTCCGCGCCGGTCCAGGGTGACGTCGACGCGGGTGGCGCCGGAGTGCCGCAGCGCGTTGTGCAGGGCCTCCTGGGAGACCCTGAGCACGGCCTCCTCCTGGGAGGCGGGCAGTGCCCGCACACCGTGGCTGGAGAAGGCCACATGGGCGGAATGGGCGCGGTCGAGGACCTGGATCTGGGTGCGCAGGGTGGCGACGAGACCGTCCTCGTCGAGGGCGGCGGGGCGCAACTCGACGACGGCCGCGCGCAGTTCCTCGGTGGCCTCCGCGGCGAGGGCGGCCACGTGCTGGAGTTCGCCCTTGGCGCGGGAGGGGTCCCGGTCGACGAGGGTGGCGGCGGCCTGGGCGGTCAGGCGCAGGGAGAACAGCTTCTGGCTGACGGCGTCGTGCAGTTCGTGCGCGAGCCGGGAGCGTTCCTCGGCGATGGTGAGTTCGCGGCTGCGTTCGTAGAGCCGGGCGTTGGTCAGGGCGATCGCCGCGTGCTGGGCGAGGATGGTGAGGAGTTCCTCGTCGTCCTCGGTGAATCCGCAGCGGCCGTCCGGCCCGGGGCAGGGTGCCGTGCCTTCGGGGCGCACCTTGTTCGCGAGGAAGAGCGCGCCGATGATCTCGTCGCCGTCGCGGATGGGCAGGCCCAGGAAGTCGGACATGTCGGGGTGGGCCGCGGGCCAGCCCTCGAAGCGGGGGTCCTTGCGCACGTCGGCCAGGCGCTCGGGGCGGGCCTCGCGCAGCATCGCGGCGAGGATGCCGTGCTGGCGCGGGAGCGGTCCGATGGCCTTCCACTGCGCGTCGCTGACCCCGTCGACGACGAACTGGGCGAAGCCGCCGTGGTCGTCGGGCACGCCCAGCGCCGCGTACTGCGCGTCGAGCAGTTCGCGGGCCGAGGCGACGATCGTCTTGAGGACGTCGCGCACTTCGAGGTGCCTGCTCATGGCCAGCAGCGCGGAACTCACCGCGGACAGGCCCGACCGGGGTCCGTGACTCATGACCCCAAACTACCGGCGGGATGTGACAGCGCGTATCGGCCGCCGACCTCGCCCACCGGGCCATTGGGCCTAGGACGAAGGGCCCCTGATCGTTGCGGCCCGCGTACGAGGCGCCCGGGCGGTCCCCGTTCCTACGGTGAGGGCATCCGCCGGGAAGGCGGCCGGAGCGAGGGGACGGATGTCATGCCGGTAGCGATCATCACAGGGGCCTCGAAGGGACTGGGGAGGGCGCTCGGCGCGGCGCTGGCGGAGCGCGGCTGGGACCTGGTGCTCGACGCCAGGACGGCCGGGGTGCTGGAGGAGACCGCGGAGGCGCTGTCCGCGTACGGGACGCGGGTGGAGGCCCTGCCCGGGGACGTGACGGACGCCGGTCACCGTGTCGAGCTGGTGGCGGCGGCCCGGAAGCTGGGCGGTGTCGACCTGCTGGTGAACAACGCGAGCGCGCTGGGCGCGGAACCGCTGGTGCGGCTGGATGAGCTGGACCTGGAGGGACTGCGGCGGGCCCTGGAGGTCAACGTGGTCGCCGCGCTGGGACTGGTCCAGGAGGCGCTGCCGCTGCTGAGGGCGGCCGGGGCGGGCGCCGTCGTCGCCGTCAGCTCGGACGCCGCGGTGCAGGCGTACGGGACATGGGGCGGCTACGGGGCCTCGAAGGCGGCGCTGGACCACCTCTCGGCGGTGCTCGGCGAGGAGGAGCCCGGTCTGCGGGTGTGGGCGGTGGATCCGGGGGACATGGGGACGGACCTCTACGCGGCGGCGGTACCGGACGACGGTGATCCGCGGCCGACGCCGGACAGCGTGGTTCCGGCCTTCCTGCGTCTGCTCGACGAACGGCCGGCCAGCGGGCGCTACGTGGCCTCGGACCTGCTGGAGGAGCGGTGACGACGGTGACGGGGGTCTCTCGGGCGGGGCACGGCCGGGAGTGGGGAAGCGTTCCCGAGGAATTGTCGGCGCGGGTGCCCGCGGAACAGCGCGGTCCCGGGCGTGACCGGGATTCCGTACGGCTGCTGGTGTCGCGCGGTACCGAGGTCTCGCACCACGCGTTCGTGGAACTGCCCCGGCTGCTGCGGGCCGGGGACCTGTTGATCGTCAACACCTCGGCCACGCTGGCGGCCGCCGTGGACGGGCGGATCGGGCACGCGCGCGTGGTGGTGCACTTCTCCACGCGCGGCGACGACGGACGGTGGGCGGTCGAGCTGCGGGATCCCGACGGGAGAGGGACCACGCGCGCGCGTGCGGGCGGGCCCGCGGGAACGGTGGTGCGTCTGCCCGGGGACGTGCGCCTCGTCCTGGAGGAGCCGCTGAGCGAGCGGGGGGCACGGCTGTGGTGGGGGCGGGTGCCGGACACGGACGTGCCGGCTCTGCTGCGGCGGTACGGGCGGCCCATCCGCTACGCCTACACGGACCGGGACCAGCCGCTGTCCGCGTACCAGACGGTGTTCGCGCTGCCGTCGGACGACGGGGCGGGGAGCGCGGAGATGCCGAGCGCGGCGCGCCCCTTCACCTCGCGTCTGGTGGCGGAGCTGGTGAGCCGGGGGGTGCAGTTCGCACCGGTCACCCTGCACACGGGGGTCGCCTCGGCGGAGGCGCACGAGCCGCCGTATCCGGAACGGTTCGAGGTTCCGGCGGTGTCGGCCCGGCTGATCAACGCCGCGCGGGCCGGCGGGGGCCGGATCGTCGCGGTCGGTACGACGGCGGTGCGGGCCGTGGAGTCCGCGGCCTCGGAGGACGGGCTGGTCCGGGCGGCGAAGGGGTGGACGGGTCTCGTGGTGACCCCGGAGCGGGGTGTGCGGGCCGTCGACGGGCTGCTGACCGGACTGCACGAACCGGAGGCCTCGCATCTGCTGATGCTGGAGGCGATCGCGGGGGGCGCGGCGGTCGACCGGGGCTACGCCGAGGCGCTGCGCAGGCGCTACCTCTGGCACGAGTTCGGGGACGTGCACCTCGTCCTCCCCCGGGAAAAGTCCTCACTCTGAGCATTGCTCACGCAACTCCACGTCAGAATGATCAAGGACCCCTGTGAGCCCTCGCATAGGGTCCAGGTCACGTACGAAGGAACATAGGAGATAAAAGGGACAAGATGAACTGGGAAGACGTGCCAGTCTGCCCCGATTTGCCCCATACGTGTCCACTATCCGACTTCGTAGGTCACATCTTTGCCAGGGCATTTTGCGGCCGCTAAGAATTGCTCATGTCGCTCAGCGCCTCGGGTTCTCCCCCGGGGCGTTTGTTCCGGAAACACAGTCCCGACCGGGACGAAGAGCGACCTCCGCGCTATTCGAAGAGGTCTATCAGTCATGCCCAAGAACATTGCCGTCCGTGGTCGTGGTCCGAAGCTGACCAAGCTCCACAAGCTTTCGGTCGCCGGTGTGGCCACCCTCGGTGCCGCCACCCTCGCTTTCTCCCTGGCGCCGAGCGGCTCCCACACCACCACCGACGCCGCCGCCCCCGCGGCACCGGTCGCCTACAGCGGGCAGCAGATCAAGGGCGTCGAGGCCGACGTCGCCGGTACGAGCGGCGCCGCCCTGAAGGCTCAGACCATCGCGGCCAAGCAGAAGGCCGCGGCGGACTCCGCGTCCGCGGCGAAGAAGAAGGCGGCCGCCCGGGCCGCCGCCGAGAAGAAGGCCGCCGAGAAGAAGGCCGCGGCCAAGAAGGCCGCCGTCCAGGCCGCCGCGAAGAAGAAGGCCGCCGCGTCGCGCGCCGAGGCCGCCACCGCGAGCCGCTCCACGCAGCGCATCCAGATGGAGACGGTCGCCGCGAAGACGTACCCCAACAACCTCGACGGCTGGATCCGCGAGTCCCTCGACATCATGAAGGCCAAGGGCATCCCCGGCAGCTACCACGGGCTGCACAAGAACATCATGCGTGAGTCCTCGGGCAACCCGATGGCCATCAACGACTGGGACATCAACGCCATCAACGGCATCCCGTCGAAGGGCCTGCTCCAGGTCATCCCGCCGACGTTCAAGGCGTACCACGTGGCCGGCACCTCGTGGAACATCTACGACCCGGTCGCCAACATCACCGCCGCCTGCAACTACGCCGCCGACAAGTACGGTTCCATGGACAACGTCAACAGCGCGTACTGAGGACTCGGCGCGGAGTCCCCACACAGACGCCGAAGGGCGGCACCCCGGTCAGGGGTGCCGCCCTCGCGCCGTTTCCGGGTGACTACTTGCGCATGACCTCGGGCTCGTGGCGGCGCAGGAAGCGGGCCACGAAGAAGCCGCAGGCGACACCGAGGACGACCAGCGCGATCATGTCCACGGTCCAGGCCCCGGCCGTGTGGTCCCACAGCGGGTCCGTGCTGGTCGGATCGTCCTGGTTCGGGAAGATGTTGTTCAGGTCCAGCGTCGCCCCGGACGCGGCCACCGCCCAGCGGGCCGGCATCAGGTACGAGAACTGGTTGACGCCCACCGTGCCGTTCAGGATGAACAGGCAGCCGGTGAAGACCACCTGGACGATCGCGAACATGACCAGGAGCGGCATGGTCTTCTCCGCGGTCTTCACCAGCGAGGAGATGATCAGGCCGAACATCATCGACACGAAGCCCAGCAGCATGATCGGCAGCGTGAGCTCGACCTTGGGCAGGCTCTTGAGGATCAGACCCTCGGACGGCACCTCGCGGCTGCCGAAGCCGATGGCTCCGACCAGCGCGCCCTGCAGCATGGTGATCACACCGAGGACGATCACCTTGGACATCAGGTACGCCGAGCGCGACAGACCCGTCGCACGCTCCCGCTCGTAGATCACCCGTTCCTTGATCAGCTCACGGACCGAGTTGGCGGCGCCCGCGAAGCACGCGCCGACCGCGAGGATCAGCAGCACGGTCGTGGCGGTGCCGTTCGCGACATGGGCGCCCGAGGGCAGGATCCTGTCGTTGACCAGCAGTGTCTTGCCGTTGTCGATGAGCAGGCTGACCGAGCCCAGGACCGCGGGCAGGATCACCGTCAGCGCCAGGAAGCCCTTGTCCGACGCGATCACCGAGACGTAGCGGCGCATCAGCGTCATCAGCTGGGAGCCCCAGCCCTGCGGCTTCGGCGGCTTCATCGCCTGCGGGGGCGGCATCTGCGTCGACTGCGGAGCCACCGCGTCGATGTCCGCCGCGTACATCTGGTAGTGCTGCGAGCCCTTCCAGCGGCCCGCCCAGTCGTAGTCGCGGTAGTTCTCGAACGCGGAGAACACGTCGGCCCAGGTCTCGTAGCCGAAGAAGTTCAGCGCCTCCTCCGGCGGACCGAAGTAGGCGACGGCACCGCCGGGCGCCATCACGAGGAGCTTGTCGCAGATCGCGAGCTCCGCCACCGAGTGCGTGACGACGAGGACCGTACGGCCGTCGTCGGCGAGACCGCGCAGCAGCTGCATGACATCGCGGTCCATGCCCGGGTCGAGACCGGAGGTCGGCTCGTCCAGGAAGATCAGCGACGGCTTGGTGAGCAGCTCCAGGGCCACCGACACACGCTTGCGCTGGCCACCGGAGAGGGAGGTGACCTTCTTCTCCTTGTGGATGTCCAGCTTCAGCTCGCGCAGCACCTCGTCTATGCGGGCCTCGCGCTCGGCGGCCGTGGTGTCCGCCGGGAAGCGCAGCTTGGCCGCGTACTTGAGGGCCTTCTTGACGGTCAGTTCCTTGTGCAGGATGTCGTCCTGCGGGACCAGACCGATGCGCTGGCGCAGCTCGGCGAACTGCTTGTACAGGTTGCGGTTGTCGTAGAGGACGTCGCCCTGGTTGGCGGGGCGGTAGCCCGTGAGCGCCTTCAGGAGCGTCGACTTGCCGGAACCCGACGGGCCGATGACCGCGACGAGCGACTTCTCGGGCACTCCGAAGGAGACGTCCTTGAGGATCTGCTTGCCGCCGTCGACGGTGACCGTCAGGTGGCGGGCCGAGAAGGAGACCTCACCGGTGTCGACGAACTCCTCGAGCCGGTCGCCGACCAGCCGGAACGTCGAGTGGCCGACGCCGACGATGTCGTGCGGGCCCAGCAGCGCGGAGCCGCCCTTGGCGATCGGCATACCGTTGACGTACGTGCCGTTGTGCGAGCCGAGGTCGCGGATCTCGAAGCGGCCGTCCGGCGTCGCGTGGAACTCGGCGTGGTGGCGCGAGACCTGGAGGTCGGAGACCACCAGTTCGTTCTCCAGCGCACGGCCGATGCGCATCACACGGCCCAGCGAGAACTGGTGGAACGTCGTCGGGCTGCGGTCGCCGTAGACCGGCGGTGCCCCCGCGCCACCACCGGGTCCCTGCTGCTGCGGAATGCCGCCCGCCTGCTGCGCGTTCTGCGAGGCCTCCGGCGCCTGCGGCGTCGGCGGCTGGGACCAGCCGGGGCCGGCGCCCTGCGCCGCGTACGGCTGCTGCGCCACCGGGGCCGCGGCACCGGCCACGCTCAGACGCGGACCGTCGGTCGCGTTCCCGAGGTGCACGGCCGAACCGGGACCGATCTCCAGCTGGTGGATCCGCTGCCCCTGCACGAACGTGCCGTTGGTGCTCCCGTGGTCGTCGATGACCCAACTGCGGCCGTTCCAGCTGATCGTGGCGTGGCGCCAGGAGACCCTGGCGTCATCGAGCACGATGTCCCCCTGCGGATCACGTCCGAGGGTGTGAGGCCTGGACGCGTCGAGCGTCCAGGTCCGTCCATTCAATTCCAGTACGAGTTCCGGCACTCCAGCCCCACTGAGTTGTCCCCCGAGTTACCCCCATCACAGGGAGTCTAGGGATGTCGAACATCGTGGGGAACTATTTCAGTTCAGGCCCCCTGACCGAAAGTCGGGCCTTGTGAAGGATGGCAACGGGCAGGTTGTCCACATCCGTTGACGGGGTTGAAACCGGGCCGGAGAGTGGTAATCCCACACGAGGGGGACATTCGCGGGATCACCGCGGCGCGGATCGGGGGGTCTGGCGATGAGCATCGGGACCACGCATCACGGCGGGAGCACCGGCGGGAGCGCCGACGGGGGCACCAGGAGTGTGCCGTGGGGGGACGTGCTGTTGACCGCGATCGCCTCCGTGAGCTGGGCGTTGATCGGGATGGCGGGCACCGCCGCGCTCGGTCTGCACCTGCTCGGGGCGGACGCGGCGGCCTCTCTCGGTCCCATGACCGCCGCGATGGTGGCCCTCGGGGCGAACGGCACGGTGACGCCGTCCGGCGACGTCTCCGCCTTCGGGCTGAAGGGAGCGCAGGCGCACACCGCCGTCCAGATCACGCCGCTGGGGGTGGGGCTGGTCGGCGCCCTGCTGCTGTCGTGGTTCTTCCTGCGCTCCCTGCGCGGGGCGGGGGTCGTCGTCGCGCCGGCCGAGCTCCTGGCCCGGGCCGGCGCGGTGATCGCCCTGTTCGTGGCGACCCTGGGCGGGCTCGCCTGGGCCGGACACGACGTCATCACGATCGACGGCGACAAGCTCCGGCTCGACAAGGTCACGGGCGGTGGCGGCGGGCCCGGTTCCATCACGGACAAGCTCCCGGGCGGCCTCGGGAATCTCGGGGACCTCGGGGACCTCGGCGGTCTGCTGCCCGGCAGGATCGGGGACCTCGTGAAGGCGAAGGCGGCCGTGGGGTTCTCCGTCGACACCGTGCCGACCCTGCTCGGCGGAGCCGCGTGGGCCGCCTCGGTCCTGCTGATCGCGCTGCTGGCCTCCCGGCGCACGCCGTTGCCGCACGGCTGGGACGCCGTGCACCGCGTGGTGCGACCGGCCGTCTCCTCGCTCGTCGCCGTCCTGCTGGTCGCCGTCCTCGCCGGACTCGCGGCGGCCGCGTACGCGGCGGTCGGAGACGCCCACCCGAAGCGGATCGCGGGAGCCGCGCTGCTGGGCGCCCCCAACGGTGCCTGGCTCGGTATCCCGCTCGGGCTCTTCGTTCCCTGGGACGGCAGGGCCACGGGCGAGCTCGCCAAGCTGTTGCCCGACCCCCTCGACAGACTGCTGACCGTCGACACGTCCCGGCCGGTCACCCTCGGGCGGCTCGCCGAACTCGACGGGCGCGTATGGCTGTTGGCGCTCGCCACCGCCCTGATGATGCTGTACGCGGGTGTCCTGACGGCCGCGCGTACGCCATTCGTACGGGGTGGGGGTGCGGCCGGCGGCGGAGCGGCGGGGGCGCCGGGTGTACGGGGTGACACCGCGCTGCGGTTCGCGGGGCGCTGCGCGCTTCGGCTGGGCGTCGTGACCGCGCTGGCGCTGCCGCTGCTCGTGTGGCTGACGGAGGTGTCGGTGGACGCCTCCTTGTCCGTGTTCGGGTTCGACGCGTTCGGGGCGGGGATCGAGTTGCGCGGGCGCTCGGGGGTGGCGTTGGTGCTGGGGGCGCTCTGGGGGGCGGGGGCGGGGGGCGTGGGGGCGCTGCTGGCTCGGGTCAGTGGGGCTGCGGGGCGGAGGGTTGTCGGGGGTGCCGGGGGTGCCGGGGGTGCCGGGGGTGCCGGGGGCGGTGAGGTTGTCGGGGGCGGCTGGGACGGCGGGGATGTCGGGGGTGTCGGGGGTGTCGGGGTGGCACCGGGTGACGAGGGGCTCGGTGCTGTGGGTGCGGGGGCGGGGGCGGGTGCGGGCGCGGGGCTTGGTGCTGGGCCGTATCGGCCTCGGGGGTCGTACCGGGCGCCCAACCCTGACACCAATCCGTACCTGAAGGTGCCGGACGCGTTGCGGGAGCCGGAGGACCGGGCGCCGGGGGATGTGTACGGGGCGCCCACCATGGTGGGGCCGATCGGGCCGTCGTCGAAGCGGAGGCCGGACGGGCCGCCGCCGTTGCCGCCGCCTCCGCCGCCGGTTCCGCCTTCGCCGGACGAGGGGCCGCCGTCTCCGCGTCGCCCTCGGCGCTGAGCCGGGTTCGGTGCGCTGGCCGTCGCGGATTCGGTTCGGTGGGTGGGTCGGGGCCGTGCCGGTACATCCGCCCGCATCCGGACGGATCTCAGCGGGGTCGAGAGGTGCGGGTCGGTTCCGATCCGTCCGGCCTGCGGGCATTCGATGTACCGGCACGGCCCCTCCCGCCGGATCCCGACCGCAGGTGCGTCGTGGTGGCTGTTCAGTCCCGTCCGGGGAACGTTCCAGCCCCGGACGGCACAATCCAGCCCCTCCGGCGTTTGAGGAGCGGGGGTCCGGGGGCGGAGCCCCCGGGTACGGGAAGGGTAGGGGCGGAGGGGGCGAAAGAGCGGTTGTGGGGGCGCGGGGGTGTCGTGGTGGGTGTCCCGGCCGGGTGGGTGGGTGTTCGTCATCCCCGGGTTTCCGGGGTGTCATCCAGTGTTCCGTGTCCGCTAGGCGGACCGGGCGGGCGGGAGGCACTGGGTGCCGGATACGGTGGGAAATACCATGAGCGCTTCACATACCCCTGATGTGCCCACTCTTCTTGTCAAGATCTTCGGCAAGGACCGGCCGGGCATCACCGCCGGACTCTTCGACACCCTCGCCGCCTACTCCGTCGACGTGGTCGACATCGAGCAGGTCGTCACCCGCGGCCGGATGGTGCTGTGCGCGCTCGTGACCGAGCCCGCCGCAGGCCTCGAAGGCGATCTCCGGTCGACCGTCCACAGCTGGGCGGAGTCGATGAAGATGCAGGCGGAGATCATCTCCGGCCTCGGCGACAACCGCCCGCGCGGCCTGGGACGTTCACTGGTCACGGTGCTCGGACATCCCCTCACCGCGGAGTCGACGGCCGCCATCGCGGCGCGGATCACGAAGACCGGCGGCAACATCGACCGCATCTTCCGGCTGGCCAAGTACCCGGTGACCGCGGTCGAGTTCGCGGTGTCCGGTACGGAGACCGAGGAGTTGCGCACCGCGCTGGTGACCGAGGCCTCGGCGCTCGGCGTGGACATCGCGGTGGTGGCCGCGGGTCTGCACCGGCGGGCCCAGCGTCTCGTCGTGATGGACGTGGACTCCACCCTCATCCAGGACGAGGTGATCGAGCTCTTCGCCGCGCACGCCGGGTGCGAGGACGAGGTCGCGGAGGTCACGGCGGCCGCGATGCGCGGTGAGCTGGACTTCGAGCAGTCCCTGCACGCGCGCGTGGCCCTCCTCGAGGGGCTGGACGCGTCGGTGGTGCACAAGGTGCGCGAGGAGGTGCGGCTGACGCCGGGCGCGCGGACCCTGATCCGTACGCTGAAGCGGCTCGGCTTCCAAGTCGGTGTCGTCTCCGGCGGGTTCACCCAGGTCACCGACGATCTGAAGGAACGGCTCGGGCTCGACTTCGCCCAGGCCAACACGCTGGAGATCGTCGACGGGAAGCTGACCGGCCGGGTCACCGGTGAGATCGTGGACCGGGCCGGCAAGGCGCGGCTGCTGCGCCGGTTCGCCGCCGAGGCCGGGGTTCCGCTGGCCCAGACCGTGGCGATCGGCGACGGCGCCAACGACCTCGACATGCTGAACGCGGCCGGCCTCGGGGTCGCCTTCAACGCCAAGCCGGTCGTACGGCAGGCCGCGCACACCGCGGTGAACTTCCCGTTCCTCGACACGGTCCTCTATCTGCTGGGCGTCACCCGCGAAGAGGTCGAGGCCGCCGACATGCACGAGGACGACGGTGCGCGCTGAGTGAGCGTTCTTCGGTGACGTAGGGGCCCGGCACCGTGGCGGTGCCGGGCCCCTACGTCATGGGGTCACTCCGTCGGAGCCCAGTATTCGGTCAGGGTGGCCGTCGCGGGCTCCAGGGACTTCCAGGGGCCGTCGAAGGAGAGCACCGCGAAGGCCGCGGTGTGGAAACCGTGGGCGTTCATGCGTGCGCGGGTGTCGCCCTCGGCCCGGCCCGCCAGGACATCGGTCAGGGCGTGCATGCCCGGGTTGTGACCGATCAGGATCACGTTGTGCGCGTCGTCCGGGGTCTCGTTGAGCACGGCGATCAGCTCGCCGGGCGAGGCCTCGTAGATCCGCTCCTCGTAGACCGTTTTCGGCCGGTGCGGAAGCTCCTGGACGGCGTGCTTCCACGTCTCGCGGGTCCGGATCGCGGTGGAGCAGAGGGCCAGGTCCAGGGGGATGCCGGCGTCGGCCAGTCTGCGTCCGGCGACGGCGGCGTCCATGCGGCCCCGGTCGGCGAGCGGCCGCTCATGGTCGGAGATCTGTGGCCAGTCGGCTTTCGCGTGCCGGAAGAGGATGATCCTGCGGGGTTCTGCGACGCTCATGCGTCCCAGCTTCGCACGAAACATGCCATGGGGCGCAGGGAGTTGATGCGGTCCCCCGGCGAAGGCGGCGCCCTGTCCCGTCAGGGGTGATGCCGTCCCTCCCGGGAGACCGGGTGTGCGGGCGGGCCGGGCCCCGTGGCTCACGGAGCGTTGTGCAGGACCGCTTGCCGGACGCTCTCGAACAGGTGGGTGATCGCCGGGTCGCCGGTCGCGGCGTGCGCGTCCGCCGGGTTGAGGATCATGAGCAGCAGGGTGACGAAGGCGAGCGTGGGCAGGGCGAGGGCCCACCAGGGCAGCCGGATGTCGACGCGGCCCGTGGTCGCCGGGTGGGGCCGGGTGTGCGTAGGGGCCGACATGCCGCCTCCGTGAGTCTTCGAGTGGTCCCCGGACCGCGGTTCGCGGTCACGGTTCGAAGCTACGGAATCCGCGGCTCCCGGCCCATCCGGTGATCCACCCACTTGACCCTGACACTCACCCCCTAGGGGACGGGGGGTTATCCCCACCCCCGGGTCCGGAGACCCGTCGGGGACGGGGGCGCGCCGTTCACGGGGACGCGATGGACGCGATGATGCCGATGATCACGGTGATGGCCAGCATCGCGCCGAGCACGAGCAGCAGCTTCTTCTGGCCGTTCTGGGGGTTCGGGTCGAGCACAGGCATGCGGCCAGTCTCGCACCCTTCGTCCGTCGCGCCGTCCCCGGGGCCCGTTTCCCGGGGACGGGGTCATCCGGCGGCCTCGTCCTCCACCGTGCGGTCGCGGCCCGCCAGGACGCCGGCCCCGATCTGCGGGATCATCAGCCCGGCCATCATCGCGAGGGGCAGGCCCCAGCCGCCGCTGTGCTGGTAGAGCACGCCCACGAGCAGGGGGCCCGGGATCGAGATCAGATAGCCGGTGCTCTGGGCGAACGCCGACAGTCCGGCGACGCCGGGGCCCGTCCGGGCCCGCATGCCGACCATGGTCAGGGCCAGGGGGAAGGCGCAGTTCGAGATGCCGAGCAGCAGGGCCCAGGCCCAGGCGCCCGCCGCCGGGGCCAGGTAGAGGCCCGCGTATCCGGCGAGTCCGCTGAGGCCCAGGGCGACCACTATGGGCCCCTGGCGGGGCAGGCGGGTGGCGAGGCGCGGGATGACGAAGGCCAGCGGCACGCCCATCACCATGGTGACGGCGAGGAGCAGGCCCGCGGTGCCCGCGGAGACGCCCGCGTCGCGGAAGATCTGCGCCATCCAGCCCATCGTGATGTAGGCGGCGGTCGCCTGGAGGCCGAAGAAGACGGCGAGGGCCCAGGCGGTACGGCTGCGGGTGATGCGCAGGCCGTCGCCGGTGTGCCCGGGACGGGTGACGGCGGCTGCGGTCGGTTCCGGGGGGCCGGCGGGGGCCGTACCGGGCGCGGCCGGTTCACGGTCGCCGGTGCCGGGTTCGGTGCCCTTCGCGCGTACCAGCAGGATCCACGGCAGGACGGCCGCCGCCGCGAGTCCCGCCCACACCGCGAGGCCGGAGCGCCAGTCGCCCCCCAGGGCGTCGGTCATGGGGACGGTCGCCGCCGCGGCGGCCGACGTGCCGAGGGCGAGGGCCATCGAGTACAGGCCCGTCATCGAGCCGACCTTGTCGGGGAACCAGCGCTTGACGATCACCGGCATCAGGACGTTGCTGACGGCGATGCCCATGAGCGCGAGCGCGCTGGCGGCCAGGAAGCCGGCCGTGCCCCCGATGTACGGACGCACGGCCAGGCCCGTGGTGATGGCGGCCATGCCCGCGCAGACGACGGCGGCGGGCCCGAAGCGGCGGGCGAGCCGCGGTGCGGTCACTCCGAAGACGGCGAAGCACAGGGGCGGTACGGAGGTGAGCAGTCCGGCGACGCCGCCGCTCATGCCGAGGTCGTCGCGCACCTCTTCGAGGAGGGCGCCCAGGCTGGTGATGGCCGGGCGCAGGTTGAGGGCGGCGAGGACGACGCCGGCGACCACGAGCCGGGTCGTCCACGCGCGCGGGTGGGGCGTCGCGGGTGTCGTGCTCCCGGTGGGGCGGCGTGTCGCGGGGGGACGCGTCGGCGTGCGGGTTTCCTCGGGGACCATGAGCCCCATCATAGAATCATGGGATGATTGGCTGTCCAATCCCGCTGCGTTAATCTCCGGAGCCTCCGGCCCCGCGCGAACGACCGCACCCGGGCCCGTACGAAGGACCGTCATGCCGCTGAGCCATCCCCGCCGTTCGGCCCTGTCCGAGCAGGTCATCGCCGAGCTGCGGAACCAGATCACCTCGGGCGAGTGGCCGGTGGGCTCCCGCATCCCCACCGAGCCGGAGCTCGTCGACCAGCTCGGCGTGGCCCGCAACACCGTGCGCGAGGCCGTCCGGGCGCTCGCCCACAACGGGCTGCTGGACATCCGGCAGGGGTCGGGTACCTATGTCGTGGCGACCAGCGAGCTGGCGGGCGTGATGCACCGCCGGTTCGCGGACGCCGACCCCCGCCACATCGCCGAGCTGCGGTCCACGCTGGAGTCGAGCGCCGCGAGGCTGGCCGCGGAGCGGCGCACCGAGCGCGACCTCAAGCAGCTGGACACGCTCCTCGCGCGCCGGGAGGAGGCCTGGGAGTCGGGCGACGCGGAGGCCTTCGTGGCCGCCGACGCGACCTTCCACCTGGCGGTGGTGGCCGCGTCCCGCAACGACGTCATGACGGCGATGTACGCGGATCTGGGCGAGGTGCTGCGCGACTGGCTGCGCGGGGACGTCGGCGAGGAGCTGACGCCGGAGTCGTACATGGACCACGCCCTGCTCGTCGACGCGATCAGGGCGGGCGACGCGGACGCGGCGGCCGCGGAGGCCGCGAGCTATCCCTTCCAGTGCCGGCCCGGGCCGGCGTAGGCACGGGGTGCCGTCCCCGGGCCGCGCCGGCCCGGGGGCACCGGAGCTCATTCCTCGTGGGTGATCCAGACCCTGCGGATCTCCTTCCAGCAGCGGCCGGTCAGCCGGACCGTCATCGCGGGTCCGACCTCGACCGGGGCGCTGTCGCTGTCGATGTCCCACCAGCGGGCGCACTCGACGTGCAGAGCGACGCGGTCGGTGCCCACATAGGGGTTGTGGCAGTACGCGACGACGTGGGAGCCGGTGACGGTGGTACGGCACTCGGCGCCGAACGGCTGGGGCACGGCGGGCCGGGCCCCCTCGCTCACACCCTCCGCGCGCGGGTGCGGCATCGCGTCGTGCGGAACGGCCATGACCAGGGCGACAGCGGCGAACACCGGAGCAAAGCGGTGGGACAGGCGCACAAGGGGACCTCCTCGGCCGTACGGCTGCGGGGCGGGCGGTGCGTACTCCCAGCGTGCCGCTCGCGGGGTCCGGGCCGCCCGGCCGACTGGGCCGAACGGGCGACGCCCCGCTCCCCGCGCGCTGCGGGGAACGGGGCGTCGGAACGAGGGTGGAGCGGTTACGCGCCGATGGCGTGCAGACCGCCGTCCACGTGGATGATCTCGCCCGTGGTCTTCGGGAACCAGTCGCTCAGGAGGGCGACGACGCCCTTGCCGGCCGGCTCCGGGTCCTTCAGGTCCCACTCCAGCGGGGCGCGGGTGTCCCACACGGAGGCCAGCTCGCCGAAGCCCGGGATGGACTTGGCGGCCATGGAGCCGATGGGGCCGGCGGAGATGAGGTTGCAGCGGATGTTCTGCTTGCCCAGGTCACGGGCCATGTAGCGGCTGGTGGCCTCCAGGGCGGCCTTGGCGGGGCCCATCCAGTCGTACTGCGGCCACGCGTACTGCGCGTCGAAGGTGAGGCCGACGACGGAGCCGCCGTTCTGCATCAGCGGCAGGCAGGCCGTCGTCAGCGACTTCAGGGAGAACGCCGAGACGTGCATGGCCGTGGCGACCGACTCGAACGGCGTGTTCAGGAAGTTGCCGCCGAGGGCGTCCTGCGGCGCGAAGCCGATGGAGTGCACGACGCCGTCGAGGCCGCCGAGCTCCTCGCCGACGACGTCGGCCAGGCGCCCGAGGTGCTCCTCGTTGGTGACGTCGAGCTCGATGACCTTGGTGGGCTTCGGCAGCTTCTTGGCGATGCGCTCGGTCAGCGTGGGCCGCGGGAACGCGGTCAGGATGATCTCCGCACCCTGCTCCTGGGCCAGCTTGGCGGTGTGGAAGGCGATGGAGGACTCCATCAGCACACCGGTGATCAGGACGCGCTTGCCCTCAAGAATTCCGCTCATGGTTCAGTGACCCATTCCCAGTCCGCCGTCAACCGGGATGACGGCTCCAGTGATGTACGAGGCTTCGTCCGAGGCGAGGAACCGCACCGTCGCGGCGATCTCCTCGGGCTGCGCGTAACGGCCCAGCGGCACCTGCGACACGATGTTCGCGCGCTGCTCCTCGGTGAGCGCCTGCGTCATGTCGGTGTCGACGAAGCCGGGCGCGACGACGTTGAAGGTGAGGTTGCGCGAGCCGAGCTCACGTGCGAGCGAGCGCGCGAAACCGACAAGGGCGGCCTTGGACGCGGCGTAGTTCGCCTGTCCCGCCGAGCCGAGCAGCCCGACGACCGAGGAGATCAGTACGACGCGGCCCTTCTTGGCCCGCAGCATGCCGCGGTTGGCGCGCTTGACCACACGGAAGGTGCCGGTGAGGTTGGTGTCGATGACCGAGGTGAAGTCCTCCTCGGACATGCGCATCAGCAGCTGGTCCTTGGTGACGCCGGCGTTGGCGATCAGGACCTCGACCGGGCCGTGCTCGGCCTCGATCTCCTTGTAGGCCTGCTCCACCTGCTCGCTGTCGGTGATGTCGCACTTGACCGCGAGGCACCCCAATTCCGTCAGGGCGGCCGGCGGCTCACCGGACCGGTACGTGATCGCGACCTTGTCGCCTGCGTCGGCGAATGCGCGGGCGATGGCGAGGCCGATGCCCCGGTTGCCTCCGGTGACGAGAACCGAGCGGCTCAACGGATCACCCTTTCGTTAGCGGACTGAAACCCCTGCAATACAGGCTCCTTCCTCGAAAACCTATCGGTCCGCCCGGCCTCCGGGGGAATCGGGCACCGACAGTGGGTTCGGGCGGCTGCTGTCGGATCCCTACAGAAAACCGAGGCCGTACGGCCGGATGACGGACGCCTCGTGACCGAAAGACGGGCCCGGTCACGGCAAAGGCGTGGTCGCCGGGCCCGCCCGCGCGACATGATCGGACCCGACGGGCCACGACAACAGGGAGACCTCGGTGCCTCATTCCATCGACGAAGCCTTCACGGCGCTACCGCTGCGCGCACTCGCCGACGCCGCGCTCGCGCGGGCGCGGGCGCTGGGCGCCGACCACGCGGACTTCCGCTTCGAGCGGGTGCGCAGCGCGTCCTGGCGGCTGCGCGACGCCAAGCCCGCCGGGTCGTCGGACACCACCGACCTGGGGTACGCGGTACGGGTCGTGCACGGCGGGACCTGGGGGTTCGCGTCGGGTGTGGACCTGAGCATGGACGCGGCCGCGAAGGTCGCCTCGCAGGCCGTGGCGATGGCGAAGCTGTCGGCCCAGGTGATCAGGGCGGCCGGGTCGGACGAGAGGGTCGAGCTGGCCCCGGAGCCGGTGCACTCCGAGAAGACGTGGGTCTCGTCGTACGAGATCGACCCCTTCTCGGTGCCGGACGAGGAGAAGGCGGGGTTGCTGGCCGACTGGAGCGCGCGGCTGCTGGCGGCCGAGGGCGTCAACCACGTCGACGCGTCCCTGCTGACCGTCCACGAGAACAAGTTCTACGCGGACACCGCCGGGACCGTGACCACGCAGCAGCGGGTGCGGCTGCACCCCCAGCTCACCGCCGTGGCCGTCGACGAGTCCAGCGGCGAGTTCGACTCGATGCGGACGATCGCGCCGCCGGTCGGGCGCGGCTGGGAGTACCTGCTGGGCACCGGTTGGGACTGGGACTCCGAGCTGGAGCGGATCCCCGGGCTGCTCGCGGAGAAGATGCGGGCGCCGAGCGTGGAGGCGGGGGTGTACGACCTCGTCGTCGACCCCTCCAACCTGTGGCTGACCATCCACGAGTCCATCGGGCACGCCACCGAGCTGGACCGCGCGCTCGGCTACGAGGCCGCGTACGCCGGCACCTCCTTCGCCACCTTCGACCAGCTCGGCAAGCTCAGGTACGGCTCCGACCTGATGAACGTGACCGGTGACCGCACCGCCGAGCACGGCCTCGCGACCATCGGGTACGACGACGAGGGCGTCGAGTGCCAGTCCTGGGACCTGGTGAAGCAGGGGACCCTCGTCGGCTACCAGCTGGACCGGCGGATCGCGGACCTGACCGGCTTCGGGCGCTCCAACGGCTGCGCCTACGCCGACTCCCCCGGGCACGTGCCCGTGCAGCGGATGGCCAACGTCTCGCTGCGGCCGGACCCCGGCGGGCTGTCCACCGAGGACCTGATCGGGGGCGTCGACCGCGGCATCTACGTCGTCGGCGACCGGTCCTGGTCCATCGACATGCAGCGCTACAACTTCCAGTTCACCGGCCAGCGCTTCTTCAAGATCGAGAACGGCCGGATCACGGGTCAGCTGCGTGATGTCGCGTACCAGGCGACGACCACCGACTTCTGGGGTTCGATGGCGGCCGTCGGCGGCCCCCAGACGTACGTCCTCGGCGGTGCCTTCAACTGCGGCAAGGCCCAGCCGGGCCAGGTCGCCGCGGTGTCGCACGGCTGCCCCTCCGCCCTCTTCAAGGGTGTCAACATCCTCAACACCACGCAGGAGGCCGGTCGATGAGCGCCCGTACGAGCAAGCCGCACGAGGTCGTCGAGCGCGCCCTCGAACTGTCCCGGGCCGACGGCTGCGTGGTGATCGCCGACGAGCAGTCCACCGCCAACCTGCGCTGGGCGGGCAACGCGCTCACCACGAACGGGGTCACCCGCGGGCGCACGCTCACCGTGATCGCCACCGTCGACGGCCGCGAGGGCACCTCCTCCGGGGTCGTCTCGCGCTCGGCCGTGACCGCCGACGAGCTGGAGCCCCTGGTGCGGGCCGCCGAGGCCGCGGCGCGCGGCGCCGGTCCCGCCGAGGACGGCCGGCCGCTGGTGACGGGCGTGCCGGAGTCCCCCGACTTCACGGACGCGCCCGCCGAGACCTCCTCCGCCGTCTTCGCCGACTTCGCGCCGGCGCTCGGCGAGTCCTTCGCCCGCGCGCGGGCGGGCGGGCGGGAACTGTACGGCTTCGCCAACCACGAGCTCGTCTCCAGCTACCTCGGCACGTCGACGGGGCTGCGGCTGCGGCACGACCAGCCGAACGGCACGCTGGAGCTCAACGCCAAGTCCCCGGACCGGACGCGTTCGGCGTGGGCGGGGCGTTCGACCCGGGACTTCAAGGACGTCGACCCGGCCGCGATGGACGCGGAGCTGGCGGTACGGCTCGGCTGGGCCGGGCGGCGCGTCGAGCTGCCCGCCGGGCGCTACGAGACGCTGCTGCCGCCGACCGCGGTCGCGGACCTGCTGATCTACCAGATGTGGTCGGCAGCCGCCCGGGACGCGGCCGAGGGCCGGACCGTCTTCAGCAAGCCCGGGGGCGGCACCCGCATCGGCGAGCGGCTCAGCGAGCTTCCGCTGACGCTGCGCAGCGATCCGAACGAGCCGGGCCTGGAGTCCGCCCCCTTCGTGCTCGCGCACTCCTCGGGCGACGACGCCTCCGTGTTCGACAACGGGCTGCCGCTGGGGGCCACCGACTGGATCCGGGAGGGCGAGCTGCGGCACCTGTCCACCACCCGGCACAGCGCGGACCTGACCGGGCTGCCGGTGACGCCGTCGATCGGGAACCTCGTCCTCGACGGCGGTGAGGACCGCTCCCTGGAGGAGATGGTCGCCGCCACCGAGCGCGGTCTGCTGCTGACCTGCCTCTGGTACATCCGCGAGGTCGACCCGGCGACCCTGCTGCTGACCGGGCTCACCCGCGACGGCGTCTACCTCGTCGAGGGCGGCGAGGTCGTGGGCGAGGTGAACAACTTCCGGTTCAACGAGTCGCCGGTGGGCCTGCTGGGCCGGGCCACGGAGGCGGGGCGCACGGAGAAGACGCTGCCCCGCGAGTGGAGCGACTGGTTCACCCGGGCCGCGATGCCCGCGCTGCGGGTGCCGGATTTCAATATGAGTTCTGTCAGCCAGGGCGTATAACCTCGTACCTGATTCACGAGACCACCCGAGGAGATACGAGAACCGTGACGGACATCGTCGACGAGCTGAAGTGGCGGGGCCTGTTCTCCCTGTCCACCGACGAAGATGCTTTGCGCAAGGCGCTCGCGGACGGTCCCGTCACGTTCTATTGCGGCTTCGACCCGACCGCGCCCAGCCTGCACGTCGGCCACCTGGTGCAGGTGCTCACGATGCGCCGGCTCCAGCAGGCCGGGCTGCGGCCGCTCGCCCTGGTGGGCGGGGCGACGGGCCAGATCGGTGACCCCCGCCCGACGGCCGAGCGCACCCTGAACGACCCGGAGACGGTCGCGAACTGGGTGACGCGGCTGCGTTCGCAGATCGAGCCGTTCCTGTCCTTCGAGGGCGAGAACCCCGCGGTCATGGTGAACAACCTGGACTGGACGGCCGGGCTGTCGGCCATCGAGTTCCTGCGGGACATCGGCAAGCACTTCCGCGTCAACAAGATGCTGACCAAGGACTCCGTGGCCCGTCGTCTGGAGTCCGAGGAGGGCATCAGCTACACGGAGTTCAGCTACCAGCTGCTCCAGGGCATGGACTTCCTGGAGCTGTACCGCCGGTACGGCTGCACCCTCCAGCAGGGCGGCAGCGACCAGTGGGGCAACCTCACGGCGGGCCTGGACCTGATCCACCGCCTGGAGCCGACGGCGCACGTGCACGCGCTGGCGACGCCGCTGATGGTGAAGGCGGACGGCACCAAGTTCGGCAAGACCGAGGGCGGCGCCGTCTGGCTCGACCCCGAGATGACGACGCCGTACGCGTTCTACCAGTTCTGGCTGAACGTGGACGACCGGGACGTCTCGACGTACATGCGCATCCTGTCCTTCAGGTCCCCCGAGGAGCTTCAGGAGCTGGAGAAGCAGACCGAGGAGCGTCCGCAGGCCCGTGCCGCCCAGCGCGCGCTGGCCGAGGAGCTGACGACGCTGGTGCACGGCGCCGACCAGACGGCCGCCGTGATCGCCGCGTCCAAGGCCCTCTTCGGGCAGGGCGAGCTGACCGACCTGGACGAGCGCACGCTCGCCGCGGCCCTGTCCGAGGTGCCGCACATCCAGGTCGCCGAGGCCGGTCTGGTCGTGGACCTCTTCGCGGAGGTCGGTCTGGTGGCCAGCAAGTCCGCCGCGCGCCGCACGGTCAAGGAGGGCGGCGCGTACGTGAACAACGTGAAGGTCGCCGCCGAGGACGCGGCCCCGGCGAAGGAGGACCTGCTGCACGGGCGCTGGCTCGTGCTGCGCCGGGGCAAGAAGAGCCTGGCCGCGGTCGAGGTCACGGGCGCCTGAGCGCTCCTGTGACAGGGAGGGCGCGGGCCGCTTCCGGGAAGCGGCCCGCGCCCTTCGTTCCGTTCGGGCGGGGTCAGGCCCGCTGCTGCGCCTTCTTGTTCCCCCACAGGGCCATGTAGGCCATGTCGCCCAGTGCCACGATGACGATCGCGGCGATCAGCTGGAAGAGGTGGCGGGTCCAGTCGATGCCGGACGTCGCCTCGACGCCGAAGGCGCGCGCGAGGGCGTTGCCCACGATGGCGCCGAGCATGCCGAAGATGGTCGTCAGCCACAGCGGGCTGTGCTGCTTGCCCGGGATGATCAACTTGGCGATCAGGCCCAGCACGAATCCGACGATGATCGCCCACAACCAGCCCATGTCCGCCTCCTCGTACCGCTCCCGTGAGCCGTACCGTCAGTGTCCGGCCGCCCGCCGTACGGCGCATGCCGGGCCGGGCCGTACGCGCTACGGCGCACCGGGTCCGTCGGACAGGACGTGCCCCGGCCTCGAAGGCGGCGCGGACGCGGCGTACCGTGGAAGCAGTCCGGGCCCGCTTCCTCGACGGGTCCGTGCCGGGTACGGACCGGGAGTGTCCGACACAGGCGGGTGGTGGAACGTGATCAGGAAGCAGAGCAACGTCCAGGTCTTCCGGATCACCGGAGCCAGACAGAGTCTGGACGACGACGTGCGCGGCCGGCAGCGCCGCTACGTCATCTCCATGTCCATCCGCACGGTGGCGGTGATCCTGGCCGCCGCCCTGTGGAGCGTCGAGCGGCCCGTCGCCCTGGTCGCCCTGGTCCTCGGGATCACCCTGCCGTACATCGCGGTGGTCATCGCCAACGCCGGACGTGAGAACGCGCCCTCGCTGCCCTCGACGTTCGTCTCCGCTCCGCTGCGTCCGATGATCACGCCGCCCCGGCAGGACGGCCCCGGGGAGCCGCCGCCCGAGGACGCCGCGACCGCTCCCGGAGCGCGTCCGGGAGCCGAGCCGCACGACCGGGACTGATCCCCGAGCGGAGCCGCGTCGCGCACGAACTCACCCTGGGACAAAGCCGGTTCAGCCGCACGCGGACGGCGGCGCATTCCCCTGAAACGGAATGCCGCCGCGCGGGCAAGCTCAAGAAAAGCTCAGATCAATCATGTTGTTCCGGTGCCGGGCGGCGGGTTACCCGTGACATACTTCGTACGCGCTCCGCATCCCCCGTCGGAGCGACGGACCGACGCCGGGCAGCTCCCCCCGTGGCTGCTCGGCGTCGCCTTTGCGCGCACTCGGAGCCCGGCCCGCGAACGCTCCGCCCACCCGCGCGGAGCGTGTGCCGGGGGGCCTCGGCTAGGGTCGGCAGGGTGATGTTGAACGCCCCCGGCTCCGACCCCGCCTCCCCCGTCTGCTCGGCCAAGGCCTGCCGCGCCGACGCCGTGTGGGTGCTCGCCTGGAACAACCCGAAGCTGCACACGCCCGAGCGCCGCAAGACCTGGCTCGCGTGCGAGGAGCACCGCGAGCACCTGTCGCAGTTCCTCGGTGTGCGCGGGTTCCTGAAGGACGTCATGACGCTCGACGCGTGGGAGGCCTCCCGGCCGTCGGAGCGCGGCGAGGGGTAGCCGGCGGCCCCGTCAGCCGCCGATCGCCGACATGGGGCGGTCGGGCTGCACGAACGACGGGTCGTCCAGACCGGCCCCCGCCTTCTTGCCCCACATCGCGGTGCGCCAGATGCCGGCTATCTCCTCGTCGGACGCGCCCGAGCGCAGTGCGCCCCGCAGGTCGGTCTCCTCCGCGGCGAACAGACAGGTGCGCACCTGGCCGTCGGCGGTGAGACGGGTGCGGTCGCAGGCCGCGCAGAACGGGCGGGTGACGGAGGCGATCACACCGACGCGGTGCGGGCCGCCGTCGACGATCCAGCGCTCGGCGGGTGCGGAACCCCGTTCCCCGGCGCCTTCCTCGGTGAGGTGGAAGCGGGTGCGCAGCGAGGCGAGGATGTCGCCGGCGGTGACCATGCCCTCGCGCTTCCAGCCGTGCTGGGCGTCCAGGGGCATCTGCTCGATGAAGCGGAGTTCGTAGTCGTGCTCCATGGACCAGGCCAGCAGGTCCGGGGCTTCGTCGGCGTTCAGGCCCGGCATCAGGACCGAGTTGATCTTCACAGGGGTCAGGCCGGCGTCGTGGGCGGCTTCGAGGCCCTCGACGACGTCCTTGTGCCGGTCACGGCGGGTGAGGGTCTTGAAGACGTCGGGCCGCAGGGTGTCCAGCGAGACGTTCACCCGGTCGAGGCCGGCGGCCTTCAGGGCGGCCGCGGTGCGCTTGAGGCCGATGCCGTTGGTCGTGAGGGACATCTGCGGGCGGGGGGCGAGGGCCGCGACCCGCTCGACGATGCCGGGCAGCCCGGGGCGCAGCAGGGGTTCGCCGCCGGTGAAGCGGACCTCCTCGATGCCGAGGCGGGTGACCGCGATCTCCGCCAGGCGGACGATCTCGTCGTCGGTGAGCAGGTCGGGCTTGGCGAGCCACTGCAGGCCCTCTTCTGGCATGCAGTAGGTGCAGCGGAGGTTGCACCGGTCCGTCAGTGAGATGCGCAGGTCGGTGGCGACCCGGCCGTAGGTGTCGATGAGCACGTGGGCCCCCTCCCTCGTTGCCGATCTCTTTCTCCGGATACCTGTGAGCCTACGTGACGGCACCGACGGGACGGCGGCCGATCCCACCGGACGCGGCGCGGGCCCGCCGGCGGGTACCCGCCGGTGGTCCCCTCGACGGGCCCGCGCGATGCCGGTGGCTAGGGCCTGTCCGGCGGATCAGGTCGGAGGAAACCTGCGGTGCCGTACAGACCCAGGTGAGCGGGGCTTGGTGCGGTCAGCTGCAAGGCGGAGGAGGGAGTCGACGCGGTGGGGGCACCTCCCGGCCGAAGGCTGGGGGACGTCGGCGAGTGACGACAACGCCGCTGGGGGTACCCCCTGCTCGAAGAGCTCGGGGGAGGGCGTGCCAAGCCCCGCGTCTCCGACATGATCCGCCGGACAGGCCCTAGTGGGCTCCGGTGCCGGTCAGGGAGCGGACCTCCAGCTCCGCGTACTTTCCGGCGTCCGGTTCCTCCTTGGACAGCAAGGTTCCCAGCCAGCCCAGCAGGAAACCGACCGGGATGGAGATGAGGCCCGGGTTCTCCAGCGGGAACCAGTGGAAGTCGACGTCGGGGAACATCGAGGTGGGCTTGCCCGAGACGACCGGGGAGAACAGCACCAGGCCGACCGCCGTGGCCAGACCGCCGTAGATCGACCAGAGCGCGCCCGCGGTGGTGAACCGCTTCCAGAACAGGCTGTAGAGGATCGTCGGCAGGTTGGCGGAGGCCGCGACCGCGAAGGCGAGGGCGACCAGTCCGGCGACGTTCAGGTCGCGGGCGAGGGCGCCGAGCAGGATGGACACGGCGCCGATGCCGACCGTCGCGTACCGGGCGGCCTTCATCTCCTCCTTCTCCGAGGCCTGCCCCTTCTTGATGACGTTCGCGTAGATGTCGTGCGCGAAGGAGGAGGACGAGGCGAGCGTCAGTCCCGCGACGACCGCGAGGATCGTGGCGAAGGCGACGGCGGAGATGGTGGCGAGCAGGATCGCGCCCCAGTTGGAGTCCACGCCGCCGAGGTGCAGGGCGAGCAGCGGTGCCGCCGTGTTGCCCGCCTTGTTGGAGGCGATGATCTCGTCCGGTTTGATCAGCGCGGCGGCGCCGAAGCCGAGGGCGAGGGTCATCAGGTAGAAGGCGCCGATGAGGCCGATCGCCCAGTTGACGGACTTCCGCGCGGTCTTGGCGGTGGGCACGGTGTAGAAACGGATCAGGATGTGCGGCAGGCCCGCGGTGCCGAGGACCAGTGCCATGCCGAGGGAGATGAAGTCCAGCTTGGTGGTCGAGGTGGCGCCGTACTTGAGCCCTGGTTCCAGGAAGGGCGAGCCCTTGCCGCTGTTCTCGGCCGCCCTGCCGAGCAGGTCGGAGATGTTGAAGTGGAACTTCAGCAGGACCAGGAAGGTGAGCAGGACGGCGCCCGCGATGAGCAGGACCGCCTTGACCATCTGCACCCAGGTGGTGCCCTTCATGCCGCCGATGGTGACGTACACGATCATCAGGACGCCGACGAGCGCGACGATGCCGATCTTGCCGCCGTCGCTGGTGATGCCGAGGAGCAGCGAGACGAGGACGCCCGCGCCCGCCATCTGGGCCAGCAGGTAGAAGATCGACACGACGATGGTGGAGGTGCCGGCGGCGGTACGGACCGGGCGCTGGCGCATGCGGTAGGCGAGGACGTCGCCCATCGTGTACCGGCCGGAGTTGCGCAGGGGTTCGGCGACCAGGAGCAGGGCCACCAGCCAGGCGACCAGGAAGCCGATGGAGTAGAGGAAGCCGTCGTAGCCGAAGAGGGCGATCGCGCCGGCGATGCCGAGGAAGGACGCGGCGGACATGTAGTCGCCGGAGACGGCGAGTCCGTTCTGGAATCCGGTGAACTGGCGTCCGCCCGCGTAGAAGTCGGCGGCGTCCTTGGTCTGGCGGCCGGCCCAGACGGTGATGACGAGGGTCGCGGCGACGAACACCGCGAACAGGGTGATGATCAGCGGGCGGTGCTCGCTCGCCTCGCCCGCGGCCAGCACGGTCCGGTGCGCGGTGGTCCGTACGGGGCTCATGCGCCGCCCTCCATCCGGGACTTGATGGCGTCGGCCTTGGGGTCGAGTTGAGCGGCCGCGTGCCGCGAGTACCACCAGGCGATGAGGAAGGTGGTGAGGAACTGGGCGAGGCCGAGCACCAGGGCGACGTTGACGTTGCCGAACAGCTTGGTGCCCATGAAGTCACCCGCGTAGTTCGAGAGCAGCACGTACAGCAGGTACCAGAGGATGAATCCGACGGTCAGCGGGAAGGCGAAGGAGCGGTGCGAGCTGCGCAGTTCACCGAACTCGGCGCTCTCCTGCATCTCGACGAACTTCTCGGTGGACGGGAGCTGCGCTCCGGCCCGCGCGGGTGGTGGTGCGTCGGTGGCCACGGTGTCTCCTCGCGTTGCGGGTGTGGTTGCGACGGTGGGCGGGGACAGGTCGGGGCCGGCGGACGGGGACGGTTCGGGTACGGACATGGGACTTCGACCTCACATCGGCGTGCGTCTCGTGACGGACTGCAACCGCTTGCATCCTTTCCGTGATACGGGTAAAGGAATCGATCGTCCACGGGCTCCCTGCCCAAGGTCACGGCGCCACGCGTGGACCGGTTCAACTCGCCCGGCTTCTTTCGGAAGTCGTCGCCGCGGGGCTCCGGCTTCTTTCGGAAGTCGTCGCCACAAGTCATTGCTGGCCCGGTCGGCGGCGGGATAGCTTCTGCCTGCACCATTCCGTCATGTACCTGCCCGAGCACCATCCGTGTTCGGGCAGCTCCGTTTTCCGGATGATGTGGAGATCCCATGGCTCATCTGCGTCCCAGACACCGTCTCGCGCTCGCCGTGCCGGTCGTTCTGTCGCTCACCGCCTCGCTCGGCTTCCTGCCCGGCGTCGCGTCGGCCACCCCCCTCACCGCGCCCGTCGCGACGACCGCGGACGGTCCGAACCTCTCGTACGTGGTCAACACGACGACGGACCACCGCACGATCGCGTCGGTGAAGAAGGCGATCGCGGCCGCCGGCGGCAGTGTCGTCATCGCGTACGAGCAGATCGGCGTGATCGTCGTCCACTCGGCGAACCCGGACTTCGGCCGGCAGATCCGGACGGTACGCGGAGTGCGGTCGGCCGGTGCCACCCGCACCTCGCCGCTGAAGCCCGCGGGCACGACGGACGAGGGCGCGGTGCAGGTGCTGTCCGCGGCCGAGGCCGCCAAGGTCGCGAAGACCGCCGACGCGGGCCAGGAGCCCCTCGAGGCCGACCAGTGGGACCTGCGCGCGATAGGCGCCGACAAGGCGGCCGCGGTCAACCCCGGCAGCAAGAAGGTGACCGTCGCGGTGATCGACGTCGGCGTCGACGACACGCACCCCGACATCGCGCCGAACTTCTCCGCCTCGCAGTCCGCGAACTGCGTGGGCGGCAAGCCGGACACGACGTACGGTTCCTGGCGTCCGGTGGACGCCGACCACTACCACGGCACGCACGTCGCGGGCGAGATCGCGGCGGCCCGCAACGGCGTCGGCGTCGCGGGCGTCGCGCCGGGCGTGAAGGTCTCGGGCATCACCGTGGCCGAGCCCGACTCCACCCAGCTGTTCTACCCGGAGAGCGTCGTGTGCGCCTTCGTGTTCGCCGCCGACCACGGCGTCGAGATCACCAACAACAGCTACTACGTCGACCCGTGGCTGTACAACTGCCTCGACGACCCCGACCAGAAGGCCATCGTCGACGCCGTCGACCGCGCCCAGCGGTACGCCCAGCGCAAGGGCACGCTGAACGTCGCCGCGGCGGGCAACTCCAACGACGACCTCGACTCGGACGCGCTCACCGACGCCTCCAGCCCCGACGACTCCACCGCCACGACGCGGACCGTCGACCCGCACAAGTGCTTCGACATACCCACCCAGCTGCCCGGTGTCGTCACGGTCTCCTCGACCGGCGTCAAGGGCGCCAAGTCCTACTTCTCCAGCTACGGCGACGGCGTCATCGACGTCGCGGCGCCCGGCGGCGACCGTTACCAGATCCCGGACACGCCCTCGGCGAACGGCCGCATCCTCTCCACCCTGCCGAACAACACGTACGGCTTCCTGCAGGGCACCTCGATGGCGACCCCGCACGTCGCCGGAGTGGCCGCGCTCCTGAAGTCCACGTACCCCTGGGCGTCACCGGCCCAGCTCCAGCTCCTCCTCAAGGCCCAGGCGGACAACCCGGGTTGCCCGACCGCGCCGTACGACGGCAACGGCGACGGAGTCGTCGACGCGACCTGCGCGGGCGGCAAGCGCGTGAACGGGTTCTACGGATTCGGCATCGTCAACGCCCTGCGGGCGGTGAAGTAGCGCCCGCCGCACCTCTCGTGGCCCCGGCCGCCGTCCTGTGCGGCGGCCGGGGCCACGCGCCGCCGGGGCCACGCGCCGCCGGGGCCGCCTCCCGTGTTGATCGCGTCCACACCGCATAGTGCCGGTATGACGCGAACACCGATGGCCGCTGTGTGGGAGGAGCTGGGCGGCGACCCCGCCCTGCTCCCCGGGGTTTCGACCGTGGCGCGGGCGGGGGCCTTGGAAGCCGCCCTGCCCGTACGGGCGTTGGCGCGCGCCTGCGTGGGGGCCTGCGCGCTCGCCGCCGCCGAGCTGGGAGCCCGGCGGGCCGGGCTCGCGCGGGTTCCGCGAGTGAGCGTGGACGACGGCGCGGTCGCCACCGCGTTCGTCAGCGAACGGCATCTGCGCATCGACGGGCGCGCGCCGCTGAACTTCGCCCCGCTGTCCCGGTTCTGGCGGACCGCGGACGGCTGGGTGCGGACGCACGCGAACTATCCCCGTCACCGGGCCCGGCTGCTGGACGCGCTGGGCGCGGCGGACGACGCGAGCCCCGAGGACGTGGCGGCCCTGCTCGCCGGGCGCTCCGCGCGGGAGATCGAGGAGACGGTGTACGCGGCGGGCGGCCTCGCGGTCGCGCTGCGCACCCCGAAGGAGTGGTCGGCCCACGCGCAGGGCCTCGCACTGGCACAGCGCCCGCTGGTCGAGTGGGATGGGCCCGCCGGACGGTACCGACCGGTCGACCCGGGCGGGTCGGCCGGCCCCGCCGAGCAGGCCGGACCCACGGACCCGGGCGGGGCCGGCGGGCACGAAGGAGCGGGGCGGGCGGCGCGCGGGCCGGGGCTCGGGGAGCTGTCCGGGGATGGGGCGCTGCTGCCGGCCTCCGGGGTGCGCGTCCTGGACCTGACCCGGGTCATCGCCGGCCCGGTCGCCACCCGCACGCTCGCCCTGCTGGGCGCCGATGTGCTGCGCGTCGACGCGCCGCAACTGCCGGAGGACCTGGACGCGCACGCCGACACGGGCTTCGGCAAGCGCTCGACGCTGCTGGACCTGGCGGCCGACCGGCGCGCCTTCGACGAACTGCTGGCGTCGGCGGACGTCGTCGTCACCGGGTACCGGCCCGGCGCCCTGGACCGTTTCGGGCTCTCCCCCGAGGCTCTGGCCGAGCGCCGTCCGGGCCTCGTGGTGGCCCAGGTGTCGGCGTGGGGGACGTACGGGCCCTGGGGCGGGCGGCGGGGCTTCGACAGCCTGGTCCAGGTGGCGACCGGGATCGCGGTGACGGAGGGATCGCCCGAGCGGCCGGGCGCGCTGCCGGCGCAGGCACTCGACCACGGGACCGGGTATCTGCTGGCGGCGGCCGTCCTGCGCGCGCTGACCGAACGGACGGAGTCCGGCCACGGCCGCGTCGTACGGCTGGCGCTCGCACGCACGGCGATGTGGCTGACGGACGGGATCGGGCGGGCGGAGACACCCGGCGCCGTACCGGACACCTCCGCGGGGGAACCGTACGACCGCCCCGACGCCTGGCTGGCCGAGCGGACCGGCCCCGTCGGCCGGCTCCGCCACGCCCTGCCCCCCGTCTCCTTCACGGGCGGCCCCACCGACTGGTCCCGCCCGCCGGGCCGTTGGGGGACGGACCCCGCGCGATGGGCCTGAGAGGGCGCGGCACCGGGCGGACCCGGCGCGTCGCCGAGCGGCCTTCCCGCCGTCGCCTTCCCGCCGTCGCCTTCCCGCCGTCGCCTTCCCGCCGTCGCCTTCCCGGCACTCCGGGCACGGCTGCGGCGGCGCCGGGCGGGTGCCCCGCGCGGCGTCCGGCCTCCCGCGCGCGAAGACCGTGGCACCGGGCGTGGCCACGCGGTCCCGCGCCCGGGGACCGTGTATCGCGCGGTCGTCACGGGGACAGCGGCTCCGGACACGGTCGTCGCGGTCCCGGGACCGCTCACGGCGTCCGGCCGGCGTCTCCCGTCGGCCGGACGGCGGGAGGCGTCGGTCCCGTGGGGGCCGGCCGGTCCGGCCCGGTGTCAGCCGGTGACGAGGACCTTCAGCGCGGTCCGCTCGTCCATCGCCTTGTAGCCCTCGGGCACGCCCTCCAGGCCGACGGTCATGTCGAAGACCGGTGAGGGGTCGATGGTCCCGTCGAGGACGTCGGGCAGCAGCTCGGGGATGTAGGCGCGCACCGGGGCGACACCGCCGCGCAGGGCGATGTTCCGGTCGAACATGACGCCCAGGTCGAGGCCCGTACCACTGCCGTGGGGCACGCCGACGAAGCCGATGGCGCCGCCGTCGCGGGTGATGTTCACCGCGGTGCTCATGGACTGCTCGGTGCCGACCGCCTCGACGACGCAGTGGGCGCCCTGGCCCCGGGTCAGCTCGCGGACGGCCTCGACCGCGGCCTCGCCGCGCTCGGCGACGACGTCCGTGGCGCCGAAGCGGCGCGCGATGTCGGTGCGGACCTCGTGGCGGCCGAGCGCGATGATCCGCTCCGCGCCGAGCCGCTTGGCCGCGAGGACGGCGCACAGCCCGACGGCCCCGTCGCCCACCACGGCGACGGTGGAGCCCTTGCGGACCCCGGCGCCGAGGGCCGCGTGGTGGCCGGTGCCGAGGACGTCGGACAGGGTCAGCAGCGCGGACAGCAGGTGGTCGTCGGAGGCCGCCTCCTTGGGCAGCTGAACGAGCGTGCCGTCGGCGAAGGGGACGCGCACGGCCTCGCCCTGGCCGCCGTCGTAGCCGACGGAACCCCAGAAGCCGCCGTGCACGCACGACGTGGTGAGGCCGTCCCGGCAGTACTCGCAGACGCCGTCGGACCACATGAAGGGCGCCACGACCAGGTCGCCGCGCCGGACGCCGGTCACCGCGGCGCCCGTCTCCTCGACGACGCCGAGGAACTCGTGCCCGATCCGCTGGCCCGGCTGCCGGGCCGCCTCGCCGCGGTACGCCCACAGGTCGCTGCCGCAGATGCAGGACCGCAGCACCCGCACGATCGCGTCGGTGGGCAACTGCACCATGGGCTCCGGCACCTCCTCCACACGCATGTCGTACGGGGCGTGGATGGTGGTGGCGCGCATGGCGAGGATCCTTCTCGTGCGGAGCGTGGGTGAGATGCGCTCAGGGGGTGGTCGAGCGCACCTCACCGTACGCCGCCACGGTCGCGCGTCGCGCGGCGAGGGGTCCGAGCACCCCTCGGACCAGCAGGAACTGGGCCGCGATGTAGGTGAGCATGATCCAGAAGGCCGCCTTCGGCAGCTGCGGCCAGTCGGCGACGCCGGTGGCGATCAGCGTGTCCGAGAGCATGAAGAGAACACAGCCGATCGCCGCGACGAGCCCGAGGCGCGTGACCCGTGGGCCATCGCGGTCAGCAGCAGGCTTTGACGCCCTCACTTGCCCGGAGGCGGGTGATTCCGGTCCGTACTGGTTCGCAGCACCACCGTGGGTTCCTGTTTCACGGGCCTCCGCCGACCTGTGAGGGTCGGTCTTACGTGGCCTCCGCAGGCCTGACTTCCCGTCCGTCCGGCGGTAGGCCGGACAACTTTGTCGTCCGGCAAGCCGATAGTAGCCATGCCGTTGCGGCCCTTCAGGCCGCTATAAGTCAGGATGCCCTTCACCTCCACCCCGAAGGATGGAGGGTCGAACAAGGGTTCGTGCCAATGGGGCGAGCGGTGCGCGGGTTCACGCGACGGTCTCCGTGGCCGGGGCCGCGGCCGGGGCCGGCGGCGCGGGCTGCCAGCCGGGCCCGCCGAGGAGCCGTCCGGCGCGCTCGCGCCAGTTAGCCGCCGCCCGCAGGTCCCTGGCGATGGCGGTGTACTCGTGGGTGGCCACGCGCAGCGGGTTGTACGTGGAGATGTTCTTGGTGAGCCCGTAGACGGGCCGTTCGGTCTCCGCGACGAACGATCCGAAGAGGCGGTCCCAGACGATGAGGATGCCGCCGAAGTTGCGGTCCAGGTAGCCGCCCTGGGAGGCGTGGTGGACGCGGTGGTGGGAGGGCGTGTTGAGGACGGACTCGAACCAGCGGGGCATCTTGTCGATGCGCTCGGTGTGGATCCAGAACTGGTAGACGAGGCTCACCGACGAGCAGAACGCGAGCGCGGCCGGGTGCACCCCGAGGGCGATCATCGGGAGGTAGAAGGGCCACGACGTCCAGCCCGTCCAGGGCTGGCGCAGCGCGGTGGTGAGGTTGAACTTCCTGCTGGAGTGGTGCACGACGTGGCAGGCCCACAGGATGCGGATCACGTGGTGGCCGCGGTGGGACCAGTAGTAGAAGAAGTCCTGGGCGAGCAGCATCGCCGGGATCGTCCACCACAGGACCGGCACCCGCAGCGGCGTGAGCGAATGGACCGCCGTGTAGATCATGACGATCGGGATCTTCCACAGGAAGTCGAAGAACAGGCTGCCGAGACCCATGCCGAGGCTCGTCGCGGCGTCCTTCGTCTCGTACCCCGCGGCGTCGTCGTCGGGATGGAGACGGACGCTCACCATCTCGATCACGGCGAGGAGGACGAAGGCGGGTATCGACCAGAGCACGACATCGGGCAGGTTCGGCATGGGTGAACCGTAGATGCGCTGGTCGGCCGCGTACAGAGGCTGTTACCAACAAGTATTACCGGGGGTACGCGCTTGCTTCCGGTGCTCTCCGCCCGGAGCCGTCACGCGGCCGGCCCGCGCTCTCCCGCCGCGCCGGGCGGGGTTCCGGCGGGGTGTCCGTCACGCCCGCGCGGCCCCCTCCGCTCACCACACGCGCACCGACCCTCCCCTCGCGAACACCGGGCTCGTCGCGTCGGCGGGCGGGGTGTCCAGGGGTTCGGCGATCTCGGCCACGGTGGGTCCCACCTTGGCGGCGATCCCGTCGAGGTGGGCCAGGTCGAAGCCGTAGACGCGGGCCGCGTTGCCGCCGGTCATGGCGGCGACCTCCTCGCGCGGCAGGCCCGCGTAGGCGAAGCGCAGACCCTCGCGGGTGTAGGGGTGGGTGCCTTCGTCGTGCGGGTAGTCGCTGCCCCACATGATCTGGTCGAGGCCGATGCGCTCGCGCAGCGGCACCTCGTGGGGGCGCATGAAACTGGCGCCGACGAAGCAGTGCTCGCGCCAGACCTCCCAGGGGCGCTCGCCCATGGTCGCGGCCAGCCCCGCGCCGAACTTCGACTCGGCCGTCGACGCCCTGCCCGCCGCCGCGAGCAGCCGCCCGTGGTAGTAGTCCAGCATGTCGAGCACTCCGGGGATCCAGCCCGAACCCTGCTCGGTCAGCACCAGCCTCAGCCCGGGGTGCCGGCGGAACGCGCCGCCGAACACCAGGTGCCACAGCGCCCGGTGCGAGAACCAGGTCGTCTCCACCATGAAGACCGCGCGGGCCGCCGGCTCGTCCCCGAGCGGCGGCGAGGCGGAGCCCGCGTGGTGGTTCACCGGGACGCCCAGCTCGGCACAGGCCGCCCAGATCGGGTCGTACACCTGCGAGTACAGCTCGGGCAGGCCCGAACCGGGGGGTGTGCCGGGCAGCAGCAGCCCGCCCCTCAGGCCCGCGCCCGCCGACCGGTGGATCTCCTCGACCGCCGCGTCGACGTCGTTCAGGAGGATCTGGAAGACGCCCGCGCGCCGGCCGGGCGCCGCCGCGCAGAAGTCGGCGAGCCAGCGGTTGTGGGCCCGCAGTCCCGCCCAGCGCCGCTCGAACTCCGCCGCCGTCGGGGCCGGTGCCATGAGGGAGGCCGACGGGAAGAACGGCGGGATGGTGTTCGGGAAGACCACCTCCGCGACGATGCCGTCCGCCTCCAGCTCCGCGAGGCGCCGCGCGGAGTTCCAGTTCCGGTCGGCGGTGTCGGCCAGCAGGTCCTCGTACGGGTTGACGTAGACGGCCGCCCAGGCGTCGAAGTCGTCGTGGTACCGGCGCTCCAGGTAGGGCTTGTAGTCGAGGAGGTCGGCGCCCGCGTGGCAGTCGGCGGAGATGACGGTGTAGCGCTCCTCGGCACCCGGGACGCCCTCGGCACCCGCGCCGTCCCCGGTGCCCGCGCGGTGCCCGGCGGTCACGGGTTCGCTCCCAGCACGGGGAAGTCGTGGTCCGTCAGCCAGTGGCGGCCCACCTCGCGCGAGCGCGCCCAGGACGCCTCGACCGCCGGCTGGTCCTCGTCCTGGCCGAGTTCGGCCGGAGTGGGCCCGATCCGCCGGGCGACCGGGGCGAGCGCGCCGACGTCGAAGCCGAACACCTCGGCCGCCGCGAGACCGAGCATGCGGCGGGTCTCGGCGACCGGGATGTCGTGGAAGGTCCGCGCCAGCCAGGCCCGGGTGTCGGGCCAGGTGCCCTCGGGGTGCGGGAAGTCGCTGCCCCAGAGGATGTTGTCGACGCCGATCTCGTAGCGCTGGGCGAGTTCACGGCGCTTGGTGTTGGTGGCGCAGACGAACACCTGCCGGTCCAGGTACTCGTGCGGGGGCCGCTTCAGCTCCGCGAAGGGCGACAGCTTCTTGCCGCCGTGCGCGCCGAGGTACAGCCGGTCCATGAACCACAGCAGGTTGGGCAGCCACCAGCAGCCCGACTCGGCGACGCCGAAGCGGAGTCCGGGGTGGCGTTCGAAGACCCCCGACCAGAGCAGGAACCACAGGGGGCGCGCGGGCCACCAGGTGACCTCGGAGACGTAGATGCCCAGGTGGTCGCCGTACTCGTGGCGCGGGGCCGCGCCGGAGTGGGTGAGGACGGGCATCGCGCACTCGGCGGCCGCCGCCCACACGGGGTCGTAACGGCGGTCGTGGTAGGGCTCCTTGTCGACCCACATGGAGGGGATCATCAGCGCGCCGAGGCCCGACTCCTTGGCGCGGTGGACCTCGGCGACGACCTCGCCGGTCTCGCCGGTGACGGGCAGCAGGGCGACCCCGCAGTGCCGTTCGGGGTGCTCGGAGACGAAGTCGGCGAGCCAGCGGTTGTGGGCCCGGGCGCCCGCCATGCCGAGCCGCGGGTCCTGGTCGCCGGAGAGGCCGAGGCCCACGCCGAACGGGGCCGCGGTGCGGCTGTCCACGGCGTCCGCGTCGGGGAAGACGACCTCGGCCGCCACCCCGTCGCCGTCCAGTTCCTTGAGGCGCTGCGCGGTGTCCCAGCCGCCGCGCAGTCCCTCCTCGTTGTCCTGGAACCACTTGTCCGCGAACGCCTCGTTGCGGATGCCGAGGCGGTTCATCTCCTCGCGGCGCCGGCCCTGGCCCGCGAGGAAGTCGTCGAAGTCCCGGTGGAACCGGGAGTCCAGATAGGGCCGGTACTCCTCGGTGGGAAGTCCGGCGTGGCAGTCGGAGGAGATGATCAGATACGGGTCCTGTTCGCTCACCGCGCCCCCTCAGTCGAGGATGAAACTTTCCAGGTACGACGGATCAGCCCGCTCCAGCATCGACCGCGACCGGGCCCGGATCTGCCGGTCGCTGTGCTCGCTCTCGGGCAGCAGCCAGAAGCGGCCCGCGCGGATCCCCTCGGCGACGAGGTCGGCGACCTCCTCGACGGGGGTGAACCGCACCTCGTGGCCCGCCTCGTCCATCGCGGCCTCCCACTGGGCGAGGCTGCGGTACGGGGTCCTGCGGGGCCGCTCCTTCGCGTACCGCGCGGGCCGGTTGCGGTGCGACTCCCACAGGCCGGTGCGCAGCATGTGCGGCCCGGGGAACAGCACGGAGGCGCCCACGCGCGCGTGCTCCGCCCTCAGGTGCGCGTACAGCGACTCGGTCAGCGTCACCACGGCCGCCTTGGTGACGGCGTACACGGAGGCCGTGGGCAGCGGGGCGATCCCGCCGTCACCGGACGAGGTGTTGACGACGTGGCCCGGCTCGCCGCCGGCGAGCATCCGGGGCACGAACGCCTGGACGCCGTGGAAGACGCCCCACACGTTGACGGCGAAGGCCCACTTCCAGTCGTTCGGGTCGTGCTCCCACATCCGGCCCTCGGCGCCGGAGCCGACACCGGCGTTGTTGCACAGGACGTGCACCGCGCCGCAGGTGGTGTACACGTCCTCGGCCAGCGCGAGTACCTCGGAGCGCTCCGAGACGTCCACCACGCGCGCGTGGACGTCGGCGCCGTCCTCGCGCAGCTCCCCGGCCGCCTTCTCCAGCGCGGCCTCCTCCACGTCGGCGAGGACCACCGTCAGGCCGTCCGCCGCGAACCGGCGGGCCATCGCGAGCCCGATGCCGCTCGCCGCGCCGGTGACGACGGCGACCTGTCCCGCGCGCAGTTCCATCAGAGGCTCCCCTCGGGCGGACCGTCGAGGATCTGCAGCGGATCGTCGTAGCGCTGGTGGACGTACGGCAGCAGGGCCTGCGCGCTGACGCGTTCGGCGACCCTGCCGCGCTGGGCCGAGGTCTTCTCGCCGTAGGTGATCTCCACCAGCCTGCGTACGGGCAGGTCGGCGACCGGGTCGTACATCGACTCGCGCAGGACGACGTCCCCGGTGACGCGCTCCAGTGCCCGGACCTTCTCCTCGCGCAGGCAGTGCACGAGGACCGGATCGGCGTCGAACCCCGAACCGTCGACCGCGGGGAGGAACTTGAAGTAGAAGTCGGTCCTCTGCCCGGGTTCCGGCAGCGGCAGCGGCCCGCTCACCGCGCCGCGCACCTCGACGAAGGCGATGCCGTGCCGGGCGAGCACCCCGCGCACGACGAGCCCGTCGCGCTCGACGGTCACCTCGCCGAGCTTCTTGGGCTCCCCGAAGACCTCGCGGCCGCCGACGAGGGCCCGCTCGTGGGTCATCGGCATGACCAGCGGATACCAGCCCTCGACGTCCCCGTGCGCGGCGGCGACGGCGAACGAGCCCGCGCCCAGCGGGTATCCGGGCAGATCGACCTTGCTGACGGTGACCCGCACCAGGGGCCGGGCGACGGGTTTCAGCGGGGGCGGCAGGACCGCCGCGACCGCGTCCGGGTCGCTCTCCCAGACGGCCGTCACACCGGTGGACCAGATGTCGGGGAGCCTGGAGTTCGCGGTGCGCGCGGCGGCGGTCTCCGCCTCGGTCCGCGCGCCGTACCTCACTCGTGCCATGTCCGTACCGCCCTTCGTAGGCGCTACCTGCTGGGGCGCGCAGCACGCTTGCACCGCCGGGGCGAAAGGTCCATAGCCGTGCGCGGGCCGGGATCCGCGGGTCCCGCGCCGCGGCGGGACGGCCGCCTCCCGGGCCCCGGAAATAATCGGTGGCCCCACGGACCGGGGCCTGCCTGGATTCACCGACCGCAGGAGCGGCTCCGCAGGCCTCGCGGACGCCGGCGGCACACTAATCCGGCAGATCGACGCGGAACCGGGCGCCGACAGCACTCACATGCCGCTGAAGTTGCCGGCCTGCGGGCGGACACGACAAAGGCGCTGCTCCGACTGCTGGCCCGGCGGACGCCGCTGTCGCCGCAGGACCGGGACGACGTGAAGCTGCTACTGGGACACACGCCCACCTGTCTCGACCGGCTGCCCGCGGACATCCCGATCCGCGAGACGAAGGCGTTGGTGCTCGGGAACCTCCCGCTGGACCGGCGCACGCGCGCGGCCGTGCGCCCACTGCTCGCCGCGCACCTCACCACGGCGACCGACGTGCCGACTGCTGCAGGTCCGGTCGGGCGACGAGGCCGACATAGCCTTGGAGAACCTCTTCGACATCTTCGTCGGCTTCATGGCCCTGTCCTCGAAGGACGGGCGCGACGCCTCGTACGGCCCTCGCACTGTGTGCTGGCGCTACGACCCGGAGGGCGACTCACGCATCCACCCTTGCTTTCGGGCAGGGTGTCCGGTCCTTCAGGGCCGGGGTGAGTGCCCGCTCCCGCGGGGCGGGGCAGGGGAAGCCGAATCGCGGCCGGGGCGGTTCGGTGTCTCGGGCGAGACGGTGGCGAGGCCGGCCTTGAGCGGGTGCGGCAACTCGGAGTCGACGGTGGCTGGCCAGCTGGCGGCCGGTGTCGGGTGGGTCGGTGGCCAGGAACGTTCACTCGCACGAGTGATGCCGGTCGATGGTGTGGGCGGTCGGGGAACGTGCGGTCTAGGTTCACGGTCATGGCACGGTTTCGGATGTATCCGACGGACGAGCAGGCGGGCGTCATGCTCGAACACTGTGCGCACGCCCGGTACGTCTGGAACCTGGCCGTCGAGCAGCACACGCACTGGCGCAGGGGCCGTAGGGCGGCTCCCGGCTTCGCCGAGCAGTGCCGTCAGCTCACCGAGGCCCGGCATGACAACGCATGGCTGGCCGCAGGCAATGCTGATGTGCAGCAGCAGGCGCTGAAGGATTTCGCTGCGGCGAAGAACGCCCGCTTCGTGTCCGGGTTCGGTGAGCCGACCTGGCGCAGGAAGCACGTGCACGAGGGCTTCCGTGTCATCGGCACGGAGCGCGTCGGGGAGTTCGAGGCGGACGGCTCGCCGAAGCTGAACGCGAGGACCGGAAAGCAGGTCATGGGCCGGTCGGTGGTGGTGCACAAGCTCAACCGCAGGTGGGCGCGGGTGAAGGTGCCCGGCTGCGGCTGGGTCCGCTTCCGGCTCAGCCGCAACGGCAAGGGCTCCCGGCTGCCAAAGGCTAAAACTTTCCGCGTCACCTTCCGCAACGGTCAGTGGCACATCGCCTTCGCCGTCGTCCCCGCTCCCGTCGACGGGCCCGGCACGGGCGAGGTCATCGGCATCGACCGGGGCGTGGCCGTCACCGCCGCCCTCTCCGACGGGCGGAAACTGAACTGCCCCCGGCTCACCGTCAGGGAACGCGCCCGGATCCGCAAGCACCAGCGCCGGGCCGCCCGCGCCCCCAAGGGAAGCGAGCGCAAGAGCGCCGAGTACGCGAAGGCCGCCCGTATCAAGGCCCGTGAGGCGGACCGGCGCAAGGACTGGTGCGAGAAGACCAGCACGATGCTCGCCCGCAGCTACGACCTGGTGCGGTTCGAGAAACTGAACATCAAGAACATGACCCGCTCGGCCAGGGGCACCGTGACCGAACCCGGCCAGAAGGTAGCCCAGAAGGCCGGCCTGAACCGGGCGATCCTCGCCCAGGGCTGGGGCCTGCTCCGGCAACGCACCGGACACAAGGCACCCGGCCGCGTCGAGGACGTCCCCGCTCCCTACACCAGTCTGCGCTGCAGCAGCTGCGGCTGGATCGACAAGAACTCACGCAAGAGCCAAGCCGAGTTCTGCTGCTCCTCCTGCGGCTTCACCTGCAACGCCGACACCAACGCAGCAGCCAACGTCGCGGCAGGACAGGGCGGGATCCCCCGCCCCCGGCGAACAGCCGGTGCCGGAGGGGTGACAACGGCCACCAACCGCTCGAACACCCGTGAACCCCAACCCGCACGGGCTGGAATCCCCCTCTTTTAGGAGGGGGAGGATGTCAAAGCGTGTACCGGCACAGCGCCGGCCTCGGGCGCGTCGGCCGGGACTTGTTCCGGTACTACACCACGGGCCGTACGACCCTGTGGGATCTGTCGGTGTGGCACGCGGCGGCCCGGACCGACGAGGTCGTGGTGGTCCGGCGCATGCCGTGGACCGGCGAACTGTGGCACTACACGCGCGAGGAGGGCGAGACGGACGTGGCCTTCGCCGCCCGGATACGGGCCCTGGAGCCCCCGCAGTGGCGGCGGCCCACGGAGGACCCCGAGGGGCTGGCCGCCGGGGCGGCGGCGGAGAAACACGTGCTGCTCGCCCTGGTGCACGGCGGTGTCGCCCCCGAGGGCGCGAGCGGATCCGTGTACCGGCTGCTGCCCGGCCCGGCCGACGGCTGCGGTCTGACGCCCCTGACGGCCGGGGACCTGGTGGCGGCGCTCGGCTGACCGCGTCGGCACCGGCCGGAGCCGGCTGCCGGGCCCGTGCCGCGCGGGGCCCGGCGGCGGGCCCGGGAGGCACGGGAGCGGGGAAGGCGGGGACCGGAATGTCGGCCGGGGCCCGTATCCTCATTGACCATGCTCGAAGACCTCACGACCGCAGCGCCCCCTGCCTCCTGGCCGGCCACGTATCCGCAGGGATACGCGGTCGTCGACGTGGAGACCACGGGACTGGCCCGCGACGACCGGATAATCTCCGCCGCCGTCTACCGGCTGGACGCGCGCGGCGAGGTCGAGGACCACTGGTACACGATGGTCAATCCGGAGCGGGACCCGGGCCCGGTGTGGATCCACGGTCTGACGAGCGAGATGCTCGAAGGGGCGCCGCTCTTCGGGGAGGTCGCCGAGGAGTTCGCCGCCCGGCTCGACGGCCGGGTGCTGGTCGCGCACAACGCGGTCTTCGACTGGTCGATGATCGCGCGGGAGTACGCGCGCGCCGGGCGCGAGGCGCCGGTGCGCCGGCGCCTGTGCACCATCGCGCTCTCCAAGGAACTGGCCCTGCCGCTGCCCAACCACAAGCTGGAGTCGCTGGCCGCGCACTTCGGTGTCGTGCAGCAGCGGGCGCACCACGCGCTGGACGACGCGCGTGTGCTGGCCGAGGCGTTCCGGCCGAGCCTGTGGGCCGCCGCGCGGGGCGGGGTGCGGCTGCCGCTCCTCGAATGCCTGCCGCTCAAGGAGTGGTCCGACAGCGCCGCGGCTCCGCGGAGCGGACGGCAGTCCGGTGGCTACGCGTCCGGTGGCTACCCGTCGGGAAGCTGGCGCCCCTCCCGCAAGCGCCCCGCGTGCCCCTATCCGAACCCCGGGCGGTACACGGCGGACAAACCGCTCAAGCAGGGCATGCGGGTCGCCTTCTCCGGTGACACGTCCGTCGACCGCGAGCTGCTGGAGGACCGGGCCGTCGAGGCCGGGCTGCACGTCGCGACGAGCCTGTCCCGGCTCACCAGCCTGCTGGTGACCAATGACCCGGACTCCAGCACGTCGAAGGTGGTCAAGGCCAGGCAGTTCGGGACACCGGTGGTCGACGAGGCCGCGTTCGGCCAGCTGCTGCGGGATGTCGAACCCGCGTCGGAAGAGTGACGGACGTACGGGTGATTGACGGGCGACTCGCCCCGCGCCCGCTCGCCAGCACCGCCCCGGCACCCCACCCTGTGGCGCATGGCGAGATGCGAAGTATGCGGCAATGACTACGGAATGACCTTCGAGGTGCACGCGCAGGGCGCCGTGCACGTCTTCGACTGCTTCTCCTGCGCGATCCACCGGATGGCCCCGATCTGCGAGCACTGTCGCGTCCAGGTCATCGGCCAGGGCGTCGAGGTCGAGGGCCACTGGTACTGCGGCGCGCACTGCGCCCGCGCGGAGGGGAAGGCGGGGATCGTCGACAGGGTCTGAGCCACCGCCCCCGGACAGAACACCGTGCACCCCTCGGCGGGACCCTCCCGTCGGGGGCCGAATCGTGCCGAGTACCGTCAATGGGGTGTACCGCTTCCTGTTGTCCCGGCAGTGGGTGATCCTCACCCTCCTGGCCCTCGCGCTCGTCCCGACGATGATCGAGCTGGGCTTCTGGCAGCTCCACCGGCACGAGCACAAGGTCGCCCTGAACAAGGTGATCTCCGACTCGCTCGCCGCGAAGCCCGTGCCCGCGGAGACGGTCACCGCGCCGGGCCGGCAGATCCGGGGCGACGACCTGTTCCGCCGGGTGAGCGCGAAGGGGCACTTCGACACCGCGCGCGAAGAGGTCGTCCGCCGCCGCACCAACGCCGACGGCGCGGTCGGCTACCACGTCCTGACCCCGTTCGTCCTGGACGACGGCCGTGTCCTCATGGTCAACCGGGGCTGGGTCCCGGCGGACGGTGCGCAGACCGCCTTCCCGAAGATCCCGGCCCCCGCCCCGGGCGAGATCACCGTCACCGGCCGGCTGATGGCCGACCAGACGACCGCCGACAGCGGGATCAAGAACGTCCGGGGCCTGCCCGACCGCCAGGTCATGCTGATCAGCAGCGGGCAGGAGGCACGGCGGCTCGGCAAGGAGGTCCTCGGCGGCTACGTCGAGCAGACCGCGCCCGCCCCCAAGGGCGACTCCCCCGAGCTGATCCCGGACCCCGAGCACAGCGACATCGGCCCGCACATGGCGTACGCGATCCAGTGGTGGCTCTTCTCCGCGGGCGTCCCCGTCGGCTGGGTGGTCCTGGTCCGGCGCGAACGCCGCGACCGGGCGGAGGCCGCCGTCGCGGAGACCTCCCCGGAGGCGGAGCCGGCGGGCGTGTAGCGAAGGGGCGAAGCCGCGCTCTGTCCTTCCTCCCCCGCCCCTGCCTTTCCCCGCGCCCGTACCGCCACGTCATGGGCGTCCGCGCCACTCCGGCGGCTCGATTGACGTCCGCCCCGGTCGGGGACCCGTCCACCTTGTTTTCGGGCAGGGTGCCCGGTCCTTCGGGGCCGGGGTGAATGCCCGCCTCCTGCGGAGCGGGTCGGGGGAAGCGGAATCGCCACCAGGGAGGTGCGGCTTCTCGGGCGAGACGGCGGTGGGGCGGACCTCGAGCAGGTGTGGCAGCTCGGAGTCGACGGTGATCGCTTGACGGTGGCCGACTGGCTGGTGGCCGGGAGTGGTCACTCGCACGAGTGGTGTCGGTCGATGGTGTGGGCGGTCGGGGAACGTGCGGGCTAGGTTCATGGTCATGGCACGGTTTCGGATGTATCCGACGGGCGAGCAGGCGGGTGTCATGCTCGAGCATTGTGCGCACGCCCGGTACGTCTGGAATCTGGCCGTCGAGCAGCACGCGCACTGGTACCGGGGTCGTGGGGCGGCGCCGGGTTTTGCCGAGCAGTGCCGTCAGCTCACCGAGGCCCGGCGTGACAACGCGTGGCTGGGTGCGGGGAACGCGGATGTGCAGCAGCAGGCGCTGAGGGACTTTGCCACGGCGAAGAATGCCCGTTTCACCTCTGGGTTCGGTGAGCCGACCTGGCGCCGGAAGCACGTGCACGAGGGCTTTCGCGTCATCGGCACCGACCGCATCGGGGAGTTCGAGGCGGACGGCTCGCCGAAGCTGAACGCGAAGACCGGAAAGCAGGTCATGGGCCGGTCCGTGGTGGTGCAGAGGCTCAACCGGCGGTGGGCGCGGGTGAAGGTGCCCGGCTGTGGCTGGGTCCGCTTCAGGCTCAGCCGCAGCGGCAAGGGCTCCCGGCTGCCGCAGGCGAAGACGTTTCGTGTCACCCTGCGCAACGGCCGGTGGCACATCGCCTTCGCCGTCGTCCCCGCCCCCGTCGACGGGCCCGGCACGGGTGAGGTCATCGGCATCGACCGGGGCGTGGCCATCACTGCCGCCCTCTCCGACGGGCGGAAACTGAACTGTCCCCGGCTCACCGTCAGGGAACGCGCGCAGGTCCGCAAGCACCAGCGCCGGGCCGCCCGCGCACCCAAGGGCAGCGAGCGCAAGGCCGCCGAGTACGCGAAGGCGGCCAGGCTCAGGGCCCGTGAGGCGGACCGGCGCAAGGACTGGTGCGAGAAGACCAGCACGATGCTCGCCCGCAGCTACGACCTGGTGCAGTTCGAGAAGCTGAACATCAAGAGCATGACCGCCTCCGCGAAGGGGACGGCCGAACAGCCCGGCCGGATGGTCGCCCAGAAGGCCGGGTTGAACCGGGCGATCCTCGCCCAGGGCTGGGGCCTGCTCCGGCAGCGCACCGGGCACAAGGCCCCGGGTCGGGTCGAGGACGTCCCCGCCCCGTACACCAGTCTGCGCTGCAGTCTCTGCGGTTGGATCGACAAGAACTCGCGCAAGAGCCAAGCCGAGTTCGTCTGCTCCTCCTGCGGCTTCACCTGCAACGCCGACACCAACGCAGCAGCCAACGTCGCGGCAGGACAGGGCGGGATCCCCCGCCCCCGGCGAACAGCCGGTGCCGGAGGGGTGACAACGGCCACCAACCGCTCGAACACCCGTGAACCCCAACCCGTAAGGGCTGGAATCCCCCTCTTTTAAGAGCAGGGAGGATGTCAACGTGCACCGACGCATCGAGGACTACGCGCTCATCGGGGACGAGCAGACCGCCGCTCTAGTGGGCCGCGACGGCTCCGTCGACTGGCTGTGCCTGCCCCGCTTCGACTCCGCGGCCTGCTTCGCGGCCCTGCTGGGTGACGAGGACAACGGCCACTGGCGGATCGCGCCCGAGGGGGCGCAGACGTGCACCCGGCGCGCCTACCGCCCGGACACCCTGGTGCTCGACACCGAGTGGGACACCGCCGAGGGCTCGGTCCGGGTGACCGACCTGATGCCGCAGCGCGAGCACGCCCCCGACGTCGTACGCATCGTCGAAGGCCTCGGCGGCCGGGTCCGGATGCGCGGTCTGCTGCGGCTGCGGTTCGACTACGGCTCGGTCGTGCCCTGGATGCGCCGCGCGGACGGCCACCGGGTGGCGGTCGCGGGCCCGGACTCGGTGTGGCTGCGCAGCGAACCGCCGGTGCACACCTGGGGCGAGGACTTCCGCACGCACTCGGAGTTCACCGTGGAGGCGGGCGAGAAGGTCGCCTTCGTCCTGACCTGGCACCCCTCGCACCGGCCCCGGCCGCCCCTGAGCGATCCCTTCGAGGCGCTGGAGACCAGCGTCCAGGACTGGAGGGCGTGGGCGGCCCGCTGCCGTTACGACGGACCGCACCGGGACACCGTCGTCCGCTCCCTGATCACCCTCAAGGCCCTCACCTACGCGCCGACCGGCGGCATCGTGGCCGCCCCCACCACCTCGCTGCCCGAGGAGCTCGGCGGCGTCCGCAACTGGGACTACCGCTACTGCTGGCTGCGCGACTCCACCCTCACCCTCGGCGCGCTCCTGTCGGCCGGCTACCACGAGGAGGCCGAGGCCTGGCGCGACTGGCTGCTGCGCGCGGTCGCGGGCGACCCGGCCGCCCTGCAGATCATGTACGGCCTGTCGGGGGAACGCCGGCTGCCGGAGTACGAGGTCCCGTGGCTGTCCGGCTACGCCGGCTCCGCGCCCGTGCGGGTCGGCAACAACGCGGTCGAGCAGCTGCAGCTCGACGTGTACGGCGAGGTCATCGACTCGCTGTCGCTCGCCCGGCGCTCGGGCCTGCCGTCCCGGCCCCACATGTGGCGGGTGGAGTGCGCCATGATGGAGTTCCTCCGGGTGGCCTGGAAGCAGCCGGACGAGGGGATCTGGGAGGTGCGCGGCCCGCGCCGGCACTTCGTGTACTCCAAGGTCATGGCCTGGGTGGCCGCCGACCGCGCCGTACGCACGCTGGAGGACGATCCGAGCCTCGACGGCGACATCGAGGGCTGGCGGGCGATGCGCGACGAGGTGCACCGGGAGGTGTGCGAGCGCGGCTTCGACCCCGTCCGGAACACCTTCACGCAGTCCTACGGCTCGACCGAACTGGACGCCTCCCTGCTGCTCATCCCGCGCGTGGGCTTCCTGCCGCCCGACGACCCGCGGGTGGCCGGGACGATCGACGCGGTCCGCGCGGAACTCGCCCCCGGCGGCTTCCTGGTGCGCCGCTACAGCACCACGGCCACGACCGGCGTCGACGGGCTCCCGGGCGACGAGGGCGTCTTCGTCGTCTGCTCGTTCTGGCTCGCGGACGCGCTGCACATGACGGGCCGCACGCGGGAGGCGCGCGAGCTGTTCGAGCGGCTGGTCGGCCTCACCAACGACCTGGGACTGCTGTCCGAGGAGTACGACCCGGTCGCCGGACGCCAGCTCGGCAACTTCCCGCAGGCCTTCAGCCACATCGGCCTGGTGGTGTCCGCCCTCAGCCTGTTCGGCGTCGACGGGACGGAGGAAGCGGACGGGGCCGTGCCCCCGGCATAGGGGAGGATGGGGCCATGGATCTTGGACTGAAGGATCGTGTGTACGTCGTCACGGGAGCCACCCGGGGCCTGGGCAACGCCGCCGCGCGTGAACTCGTCGCCGACGGCGCCAAGGTGGTCGTCACCGGACGCGACGAGAAGAGCGCGGCCGACGCCGCCTCTTCCCTCGGCCCGAACGCGGTCGGCGTCGCGGCCGACAACGGGGCCGCCGAGACCCCGGCCCGGCTGATCGCCGGGGCCCGCAAGCACTTCGGCGGCTTCGACGGCATCCTGATCAGCGTCGGCGGGCCGCCGCCCGGGTTCGCCGCGGACAACACCGACGAACAGTGGATGGTGGCGTTCGAGTCGGTCTTCCTCGGTGCGGTGCGGCTGGCCCGCGCGGCCGCCGAGGAACTCGGCGAGGGCGGGGTCATCGGCTTCGTGCTCTCCGGCTCGGTGCACGAGCCGATCCCCGGACTCACCATCTCCAACGGCCTGCGTCCGGGCCTCGCGGGTTTCGCCAAGTCCCTCGCGAACGAGCTGGGTCCGCGCGGCATCCGTGTCGTCGGGCTGCTGCCGTCCCGCATCGACACGGACCGCGTCCGCCAGCTGGACGGCCTGTCCGCCGACCCCGAGGCCACCCGCGCGGCCAACGAGGCCCGCATCCCGCTGCGCCGCTACGGCACCCCGGAGGAGTTCGGCCGCACGGCCGCGTTCCTGCTCTCCCCCGCCGCCTCGTACCTGACGGGCATCATGCTTCCGGTGGACGGCGGGATGCGGGGCGGGTTCTAGGGCCTGTCCGAAGGAGCATGCCCGGGCGCGGTCGCCCGTCCGGGGCTTCGTCGAAGCGGGCGCCCGCTCAGGTCACGCGTTCGGCGCGGTGCTTGGCCCCGCGCAGCCGTACCTCCGCCGGGAGCGCGGCGAGGCCGGCCGAGTCCCGTGCGTGCGCCAGCGCCTCCACGGTCAGCAGACGCAGCGCGTGCCCGGGGTCCACGTGCGGTTCCAGCAGGAGCCGTACCCGTGCCTCGGGCAGGCCGCGCCGGCCGGTCAGCCGGACGGTCGCGCGGTCGACGCCGCCGAGGCGGGACGACTCGGCGGCCAGCACGCCCTCCAGGGCCCGTCCGCGCAGCAGCGCGCCCGCGCCGTCGCCGGTGTCGACGAACACCTCGGCGAGCCGTCGGCGCCGCACGACGGCGACCAGCCACCACAGGGCGAGCAGCAGGAGCACCGCGAGCCCGGCGATGACGACGGGCCACCACCAGCCCTGGTCCCGCCACCTGGTCCGTTCGGCGGTGCTGAGCAGCACGTCGTGCCGCCCGTCGTGGATCCACCACGACGGCGGCCGGACACCGAGTCCGACGGCGAGCACGGAGCCGCCGAGGACGAACAGCACGAGCCCGATGAAGCCGATCAGTACGCGGTTGACGATCCGCAGCACGGACCTCACCCCTTCCGTCCGGGACGCGCGACACGCACCGCCAGGGCGGGCGGGCGGGACAGTCCCAGCCCCTTGATGCCGTCGGCGAGCGTGTTGTCGAGGTCGGCGCGCACGTCGTCGAGTTCCCGGAAGTGCGCCACCGCGCGGACGTCGACCTTGCGGCGCTTCACGCGTACGCGGACCGACCGCACACCGGCGACCTCCATGGCCCGGTCGCGGAGGGTCAGCGCGGCGGCGTCCCGGTGCAGTCCGGCCCGGACGTCGGCGTGGGTGCGCCGCATCGGCAGCACGTCCCGCAGTCCCGGTGTGGCCGCGAGGACGATCAGCCAGAGCCCCACCACGGCGGCGACCGCGGCACCGGCGAGGACCGGGGTGTCGTCGAGCGGCCGTTCGGCGAGCTGCTCGGCCAGCCAGGTCCGCCAGCGCAGCGCGGACCGTCCGGCGCGCACGGCCACGACGTCGTACAGGAAGGCGCCCGCCGCGACGACGAGCAGGAACGCGAGGACGCCCGCCGGGACACGGCGCGCCGACCAGAACCGGCCCTGACGGCCGTCCGCGTCGCCGGCGGTGTCCAGCGGTTCGTAGGCGGCGGAGGAGGCGGACTGCCCGAGGGCGCCCGCGTCGTCCCCGCCGCCCCGCTTCTCCAGCAGGGGCGTCTTCCGGGTGTCCTCGGAGCCCTGGGGCTCGCTCATCGCGTCCTCCCCCGTGCCGCGCCGGGCCCGTGCGTCAGGTGCAGCCGCTCCACCTGGACGGCCACCTCGGGCACTTCCATCCCCGCCAACGCCTCTACCCGCTCGGCGACATGACGACGCACCTCGCCGCACCGGGCACCGATGTCGGTGGGGTAGCCGAGTTCGAGGCTGATCCGGATGCGGGCGCTGTGCGTCGGGGTGCCGTCCGTCCCCCCGGAGCCCGACGCCTGCCGCCGCACCACCACCGTCGCGTGCGGGGGCACCGCGTCGGCGGGCGGCGGGGGCAGCGCCTCGCGCGCCGCGCGCGAGGCGATCTTCGCGACGACACGGTCGGCGATCCGGGTGGCCCCCCGCTCGGGGGGCGGGACGGTCGCGAGGCCCGGCCGGGTCTCACCGGGCCGGTCGGCATGGCCTGGCACGCGTCACCGCCGCCGGTCGTCTCGGGCGCGGAAGAAGGTGCCGACGTCCAGGTCCCCCTCCAGGAGCCTTCCGACGACGAACCCGACGGCCCCCAGGGCGGCCACCAGGAGGAAGGCGCCGAAGCCGCCGAAGTACCCGGCGAAGCCCAGCGCCATTCCGGCGATCATGCCGATCACGGCCAAACTCATGGTGCGCTCCTCAGCGGTCGGGGGCCGTGTGATCACTCATGGTGCGGTGGCCGGTGTGTCCGGGGCGCTCCGACGGTCAGGGGGTCACTGGAGCCGCGACTCCGGCTCCTCTTCCTCTTCCTCGGGAAGCTTCACGTCACTCACCGCGATGTTGACTTCCACCACTTCGAGCCCCGTCATGCGCTCGACGGCGGTGATGACGTTCTCGCGCACGTCCCGGGCCACGTCGGCGATCGACACGCCGTAGTCGACGACGATCTCCAGGTCGAGCGCCGTCTGCAGCTCTCCGACCTCGGCCTTCACACCCCGCGTCACCGACTTGGCGGAACCGCCGGGCACCCGGTCGCGCACCGCTCCGATGGTGCGGCTCAGCCCGCTGCCCATCGTGTGGACGCCGAGCACGTCGCGGGCGGCGAGCCCGGCGATCTTCTCCACGACTCCGTCGGCGATCGTGGTCCGGCCCCGCCCGGCGGGATCTCCGCCGCCGCGCCTGACGGGCTTACGGGTCTGCTGGGACTCCTTCTCGGTGTCGGGGCTGTCCGTCCGGTCCCGCTCGGTCATGTCGGTCATCGCCGTACGTCCCTTTCGGTCGTCCTCCTCTGCTCACAGTAGGTCGGGTCGCGCGATCCCGCGCCGTGGATGGGGCACGCTGGAGCAATGACGGCGGACCGGTGGACGCAAGGGGTACGGCACCAGCTCGGGCTCGGCAGGCTCCTGCCGCTGGGGCTCGCGCTCGACGGCGCGTGGATCACGGAGGAGGCGGCCGGGGCGGTGCTGCGGCGCGGGACGGCGGCCGTGGCGGGGGTGCGGCTCGGCACGCTGCGGATCGCGCTCGCCGACCCGGACAGCCCCGGCACTCCGGCCGTGCCGCCCCCGCCCGGTGCGCTGCCGCCCGGTCCGCTGCGCGTCACCGCGGAGTTCCGGGCCTCGGTCGATCCCACGTCCCCGGGCGCCGAGCCGCTCCTGGCCGTCGCGGCCCGGCTGCGCCTGGCCGTGGTGTCCGCCGCGACGCGGCTCCTGGGCCTCGACGTCGCGGAGGTGGACCTGCGGGTGACGGATCTGCTGGAGGAGGACGGGGCGCCCGCGGCACACCCGGCGGACGTGGAACGGGGCACACCCGCGGCGGCCCCGGCCACCGGCGCCCGCGGGACGCGGACCGTCCCGTCGGCCGCCGGCGCGCGGGGGACGCGGACCGCGGTACCGGCCGCCGGCGCGCGGGAGAGCCGGGCCGTCGGCACCCGGGGGACACCGGCCCCCGCCCCGGGCGGCGGCGCGGGCTCCGTCCCCGCGCCACCCGGGGCGGGGACGGAGCCCGCGGCGGTCCCGCCCGCCGACGTGCCGACGGCGCCCGTGCCGAAGGAGCCCGAGGAACTCCGGATCGCGGCGGCGGCCCTGGCCGTCCCGGGCGTCACCCGTCTCACGGACGCCCTGGGCAGGTCGGTCCGCGTCGAGAGCACGCCCGCCACGGTCCCGGCCCTGCCGCGCCGTCACATCCGCGTCGAGCTGGAGGTCTCCGGCGACGAGCGGACGGTGGACGTGGCACGGGCGGTCAGGAGCGCGATCGCCGAGGCCGCACGGGACGCCCCGTCCGTGGCGGTCCTGGTGACCGCCGTGACCCCGAGCAGCCCGCCCCGACAACCGTGACCACCCCGAGCCGGGGCGACCCCCTCCGGGGAGCGCGGCCCACGCACGACGAAGCACCCGGCGCTGGAGGACGCGCCCCCGCGAACCGGGCACCCGGTCCCCGGGAGATCGACGTCCGCGCGGAGGGCAGGACCGCGGAGGGCAGGACGAAGAAACCGGTACGCGCCCGCGCACGACGGAACGCCCCTCGCCGAAAGGCGGAGCCCCGGGAACCCCGCCTCTGCGCGGCGGGAACGCCCGGCCTCATCGGACACCCCACCCCACAGGGGACGGGACGAAGAAACCGGTGCGTGACCCGCGCACGACGGAACGCCCCTCGCCGGAAGGCGTAAGCCCCGGGGGCCCTGACTCCGGGCGGTGGGGCGCCCGGCGTCATCGGGCGTTCCGCCGCGCGGAGGGCAGGGCGAAAAGGCTGGTGCGTGCCCGGAGGGCTACTCGCCCACGCCCGCGAGGTCGCGGAGCCTGCGCGCCTGGGACGCCCGCTCGGCGGAGCGCTGCTCCTCGTACGACCGTTCCTGGGCCCCGCGCAGCAGGGCCTTCGTCTCGATCACGGCGTCCCGCGGCGCGGCCAGCAGCGCCGCGGCCAGGTCGCCGACCGCCGCGTCGAGCTGGTCACCGGGCACGGCGAGGTTGGCGAGCCCGGTGCGCTCGGCCTCCTCGGCCAGGACGAAGCGGCCCGTGGCGCAGATCTCGAGCGCACGGGCGTAGCCCACGAGGCCGACCAGCGGGTGCGTCCCCGTGAGGTCGGGCACCAGGCCGAGGCTGGTCTCGCGCATGGCGAACTGCACGTCGTCGGCGACGACGCGCAGGTCACAGGCGAGCGCAAGCTGGAACCCCGCACCGATGGCATGCCCCTGGACGGCGGCGATGGACACGATGTCGCTGCGCCGCCACCAGGTGAACGCCTCCTGGTACTCGGCGATGGTCGCGTCGAGCTCGGCGTCGGAGCCGCGCGCGAGGTCGATGAACGACGGTTCCCCGTCGAAGCCCTCGGGCGTGAACGCCTGCCGGTCGAGTCCCGCGGAGAAGGACTGGCCCTCGGCGCGCAGGACGACCACCCGGACGGAGCCCGGCAGTGACCTCCCGGCCTGCGTCAAGGCCCGCCAGAGAGCAGGACTCTGGGCATTGCGCTTGGCCGGATTGGTCAGCGTCACCGTGGCGGTCGCGCCGTCGACAGTGAGCCGTACGCCGTCCTTGTCGAGTACCGGGTCGAGATCCTTGTCGAGCGAAGCCATGGGGCGCCTCCGATGGGTGCGGTCGGACCAGGCGCACACCCCGCGAGGACACGAGGAACGCACCTAAGTGACTGCACAGTAACCACCCGGTCGGTCACCCGACCGACCGGGTGGTCACCACCGAAGCCGATGGGGACGCCCGGCCTCAGGCCGAGGCGGCCTTCTTGCCCCGCGTCGCACCGCCACGCCCTCGGAGCGTGACGCCCGACTCGCTGAGCATCCGGTGCACGAAGCCATACGAGCGGCCGGTCTCTTCGGCCAGCGCTCGGATACTCGCACCGGAGTCGTACTTCTTCTTCAGGTCTGCCGCGAGCTTGTCGCGCGCGGCGCCGGTAACCCGGCTGCCCTTCTTCAGAGTCTCGGCCACCCGGTCCTCCTCATGGGAAGTGCGCTCTGGACTCTCATGATCACCCCTTTCGGGCGTCATGGCCACCCATTCGGCAAGGTCCGTAGGACAAGGTTTTGACGACAGGAGCCCGTCCCCACGAGTGGAATCGAGGATTCCGGGTGGTGCGGCTCGTACAGCCGAACGGGTTCCTCCGCGAAGTACCTGGTCAGCGACGCAGGACGGCCGAGCCCTTGCGAACAAAGGGCTCGGCCGTGAAATCGATGTACGACACACCTCGGTACGAGGAGATCTCACACAGATGATGGATCACGGATCGGCCGAATGATCCATACGCAGTGGATCAGTCAGTCGATCAAGCGGCACGGACCCCTCCCGGAGGCCGCGCGGGGCTCAGGCGAGGGCCACCAGGTCGGCGTAGTCGGCGCCCCACAGGTCCTCGACGCCGTCCGGCAGCAGGATGATCCGCTCCGGCTGGAGCGCCTCGACGGCGCCCTCGTCGTGGGTGACGAGGACGACGGCGCCCTTGTAGGTGCGCAGCGCGCCGAGGATCTCCTCGCGGCTGGCCGGGTCGAGGTTGTTCGTCGGCTCGTCGAGCAGCAGCACGTTCGCGGACGAGACGACGAGGGTCGCGAGCGCGAGCCGGGTCTTCTCGCCGCCGGAGAGGACGCCGGCCGGCTTGTCGACGTCGTCGCCGGAGAACAGGAACGAGCCGAGCGTCTTGCGGACCTCGACCAGGTCCAGGTCGGGGGCGGCGGAGCGCATGTTCTCCAGGACCGTGCGCTCGGGGTCGAGGGTCTCGTGCTCCTGGGCGTAGTAGCCGAGCTTGAGGCCGTGGCCCTCGACGACCTCTCCGGTGTCGGGCTTCTCGGCACCGCCGAGGAGCCGCAGGAGGGTCGTCTTGCCCGCGCCGTTCAGGCCGAGGATGACGACCCGGGAGCCCTTGTCGATGGCCAGGTCGACATCGGTGAAGATCTCCAGGGAGCCGTACGACTTCGACAGGCCCTCGGCCATGAGCGGGGTCTTGCCGCAGGGCGCGGGCTCCGGGAAGCGCAGCTTGGCGACCTTGTCGGAGACGCGGACGGACTCCAGGCCGGAGAGCAGCCGGTCGGCGCGCTTGGCCATGTTCTGCGCGGCGACCGTCTTGGTGGCCTTGGCGCGCATCTTGTCGGCCTGCGCGTTCAGTGCGGCGGCCTTCTTCTCGGCGTTCTGGCGCTCGCGCTTGCGGCGCTTCTCGTCGGCCTCGCGCTGCTGCTGGTAGAGCTTCCAGCCCATGTTGTAGACGTCGATCGTGGCGCGGTTGGCGTCCAGGTAGAACACCTTGTTGACGACCGTCTCGACGAGGTCGACGTCGTGGGAGATCACGATGAAGCCGCCGCGGTAGGTCTTCAGGTACTCGCGCAGCCAGACGATCGAGTCGGCGTCGAGGTGGTTCGTCGGCTCGTCGAGCAGCAGGGTGTCGGCGTCCGAGAAGAGGATGCGGGCCAGCTCGATGCGGCGGCGCTGACCACCGGAGAGCGTGTGCAGGGGCTGGCCGAGCACCCGGTCGGGCAGGTTGAGCGCGGCGGCGATGGTCGCGGCCTCGGCCTCCGCGGAGTACCCGCCCTTGGTCAGGAACTCCGTCTCCTGGCGCTCGTACTGCCGCAGGGCCTTCTCGCGGGTGGCGCCGGAGCCGTTCGCGATCCGCTGTTCGTTCTCGCGCATCTTGCGGATCAGGACGTCCAGGCCGCGGGCCGACAGGATGCGGTCGCGGGCGAGGACGTCGAGGTCGCCGGTGCGCGGGTCCTGCGGCAGGTAGCCGACCTCGCCGGAGCGGGCGACGGTTCCGCCGGCGGGCTGGCCCTCGCCCGCGAGGACCTTGGTGAGGGTCGTCTTGCCCGCGCCGTTGCGGCCGACCAGGCCGATGCGGTCGCCCTTCGTGATGCGGAAGGTGGCGGACTCGATGAGGATGCGGGCACCGGCGCGCAGCTCGATACCGGAGGCGGAGATCACGGTCAGGCTCCAGGGCGGGATGGATGGCGGGGTGGACGGCCGAGGACGTTCACGCCGTCTAATGCGCGAGGAGAATGGCCATGGGCCAAGTCTAACGGGGCGGTGCAACCAGTTTTCCGGTGTGTGATGTCCGGCACCTGTGATGCTCGCCCTCCCCGGGGAGCCGCACCCCCGTCGCCCGTTCGGACCGCGGGCCGGGGCCGGGGGCCGGGGAGCGTACGAGGATGGCGCCACGGAGCGACGAAAGCGGTGTGCCCATGCGGTTCGACGACGCCGGCCCGGACACCTCCGAGGCGCGGTACGCGCGCGGCGGTCGCGTCCCCGGCGGCAGGACGGCCGTCGGCGGCGGCCTCGCCTGTCTGGTCGCCCTGGCCCTGGGACTGCTCTTCGGGGTGGGTACCGACCGGCTCGGGCTCTCCTCGGACGGCGACCGGACCGAGGCGGGGGTCTCCTCCCTCGCCCAGGTGCGGCGGACCTGCCCGGAGGGGCGGGACGCCGACGCCCGGGAGGACTGCCGGGCCGTGGCGGTGGTCGACAGCGTCCAGGCCTACTGGACCCGGGAGTTCGCGCGCCGGGGAGGCGTCTACACCCGCGCCCCGGCGGTGTTCTTCAGCGGCCGGGTGAACACCGCGTGCGGTACCGCGTCGTCGTCCGCCGGGCCCTTCTACTGCCCCGGGGACCGCGAGGTCCGTCTGGACCTCGGCTTCCTCGACGACCTCCGTACGAAGCTCGGCTCCGGCGGACCGTTCGCCCAGGCCTACGTGGTGGCGCACGAGTACGGACATCACGTGCAGAACCTCACGGGCACGCTCGCCCGCTCGCGGGACGGCGCGGACGGCGACCCGGTGAAGGTGGAGCTCCAGGCCGACTGCTACGCGGGGGTCTGGGCGCGGCACGCGACCACCGCACCGCCCTCGTCGGCGGGCGAACCGTTGCTGGCCACGCTGACGGACGCCGACATCCGCGACGGCCTGGACGCGGCGGCGGCCGTCGGTGACGACCGGACCCGGACGGAGCGGCAGGGCCGGGCGGCCCCGGAGACCTGGGCGCACGGATCGGCCCAGCAGCGGCGGCAGTGGTTCTACCAGGGCTTCACCGGCGGCGACATGGCGCAGTGCGACACGTTCCGGTGAGCCGGGCGGGCGGTCCCGGGGCCACGGGGCGTCGCCGGTGACCGGTCCCGGACCGCTCCGGGGTCCGGCCCGCGGCGCTTCCCGGCCGGCTCCGGTCAGCTCCCCCCGGTGTGCACCTGGAAGGCGGCCCTGCGCACGGCCTTGGCGAGGGCGGGGTCCGGGTGGGCCGCGGCGAGCGCGACCAGCACCTGCACCGTGCGCGGGTGCCCGACCGCGCGCACCTCGTCCAGGAGCGCGGGCACGGTGGGCTGCACCGCGGACTCCAGATGACGGACGAGGAGCGGGGCCTCGCCGTGGTCGGCGACGGCGGCCGCAGTGTCGACCCACAGCCAGGTGGACTCGGCGCGGGTGAGGACCTCGTGGGCCTCCTCGGGGTCGTGGCCGTCGTGCTCGGCGAGCCACAGCAGGGCGTAGGGCCGCAGCGGGGTCTCCTCGACCACGGCGCGCACGTCCGGCTCCGCGGGGGCGCCGACCACGCGCAGCGCCTCGAAGGCGAGGCTGCGGGTGAGGGCGTCCTCGCCGCGGGCCGCGTCGAGGAGCTCGGTGACGGCGCTGCCGACCGGGCGGGCGGCGAGCCAGGCGCGGTACTCGGCGCGGGCGGCGTTGGGGCGCAGCTGGGCACAGCCGCGGAGCATGTCCGCGGCCGGCTGCTCGATGTTCCCGGCCGGGCTCTGCGCGGCGACGCAGATCTGCTCCAGCTTGACCCAGACCGCCCAGCTGCCGAGCGCGGTGAGGGTGGCCTGTCCGTCGCCGTAGGTCAGCGCGCCGACGGAGGCGAGGGCCTGCAGCGCCCATTCGAGGAGCGGGGCGAGGGGTGCGTCCGGGACCTCGGCGGGCTCCGGGGCGGGCTCGGCCGCGGGCTCGGGTCCGTAGGAGATCTCGCAGCGCTCGGTGCGCAGTTCCGTGACGCGCTGCCCGAGGAGGTCGAGGAGCTGCTCCACCGGGACGGGCCCGGCGGAGAGCTGGAGGAAGGAGAGCACCTGGGGCATCGCGGAGACGACCTCGGCGACGGCCGCGGGCTCGCGGTCCACCGGCTCGGGGTACGCGAGGGACCAGGCGTCGAAGAGGGCGACCCAGCCGCGCAGGACGGCGCTGTCGTCGCGGCTCCAGGCGCGCAGCCGCCATCCCGGGCGGGCGTCGTCGCCGTGCACCTCGATGAGGCCGGCCAGGCGGGCGGTGTCCCAGTCGGCGCGGACCCGGGCCGGGGTCAGTCCGAGGTCCGCGGCGGCCCGCTGCGCGGTGGCGTCGGAGAGGGTGCCCTTGCCGTCGGGGTTCGCGCCGTCGCGCCCCGGGCGCAGGGCGGCGTCGGCCCAGCGCGCCACGCGGGCCGCGTCGGACAGGCCGGTGCGCGCCATGCGGGCGAGTTCCGCGGGTGGCGGTGTGCCTTCCGGGGGCCTCGGTGCGGGGCGGCGGGTGCGGCGCTGGGTCACCGCTCGGGGAGCGGTCGCGAGGGACCGCGGGCTGACGAGTCGGAGCCTGGAGTCGCGCGGGTTACGGGACGTCACGGGTGCAGTCTTGCGGTTGACAGTCCGAAAACCCAAACGGAATGCCGCCGCAGGCCACGGGGGCGCCGGGAGCGGGACCCTGCCGAGGTGTCCGGCGCGCGGGAAGGAGTGCCGCGCGGAGTCGTCCGGGACCGAACCGGAAGCACGCCTCGCCCCGGCCGGAACGGCTCGGCCGGGGCCCGGGGTCCGTGCTCCCGGTGGGCCGCCGTCTCACATAAGGGGGGTGAGGAAGCGGCGCAGGGCCTCTTCGTAGCCCGCCGGGTCGGCGTTCCACATGGCGCCGTGCGGGGCGTCCGGGACGGTGTGCAGGGTGACCAGGTCGGGGCGGCTCGCGGCGAGGCGGCGGGAGGGGCCCCAGGGGGCGATGCCGTCGTCCGGGCCGTGCGCCAGCAGGGTCGGCACCTTGATCTGGTCGGGGTGCGCGGCGTGCGCGATGCGGTCCCCGCGCACGCCGGTGCGGCCCTGTGCGGCGCGCACCGCGAGCGGCAGCAGGAAACCCGGGGTGTGGCGGGCTCCGGCGAGGGCGCGCAGCGTGGTCTCCCAGTCGAGGACCGGCGAGTCCAGGACGAGCCCGCAGATCCGCTCGCGCAGCGCGGAGTGGGCGGCGGCGCGCAGGGCCATGGTGGCGCCGGTGGACCAGCCGTACAGGACGACCCGCTCGGCGCCGAACCGCACGGCGTACCGGATGGCCGCGTCGAGGTCGCGCCACTCGGTCTCGCCGAGGTGGTTCAGGCCGTCCGGCGGGCGGGGTGCCCCGAGGTCGCCCCGGTAGGCGAGGTCGAGGACGGGGAAGTGCCGGCCGTTGAGGAACTCCATCAGGTTCATGGGGTGTTCCCGGGTGGTGCCCAGGCCGTGCACGGTGATGACCCAGGTGTCACGGACGGCCGGCACGAACCAGGCGGGCAGGGCGCCGAGTTCGCCGGGTACGTCGACGTCGGCGTGCTCCAGCCCGAGGGCGGCCCCGGGGTCGCCGACGTACAGGTTCGGGGTGAGCCACACCTTGTCGCCGGGCTCCAGGGACCCGTGCGTGACGCGTTCCAGGCTGCGCACGACGGTGTCGGCGGTGTGGGGCACGGAGCTCTGGAGGGGGCCGACGACCGCGTGGGAGCCGTCGCCCGCGAGGCCGTAGGTTCCCGGGCGCCGGGAGGCGAGGGTCCTGGTGAGGGTGATGCCGCCCGCCGTCGTGGCGTGCACGGTGAGCCGGGGCTCGGTGGGCAGGGGCTTGCCGGGCCTCGTCTTCAGCGCGGCGTCGCTGGCGAACCGGCCCGCCGCCACGGAGGCCGCGCCCGCGGCTATGGCTACGGTGACGGCCGCTGCCGTGGCTCTCAGGGTGCGCACCCGACCAGTCTCCCGGGGGACCTGGCCATCGGCCAGCGGAAGGGTCCCCGGGAGTGACGGCGGGCGCTCGCCGGGCTTTCCGCACGGGGCGGGTCCGAAGCCGCGCCACCGCCCGCGGCGGCGGTCCGGCGGGGCCTCACGGCCGCTGGCCGTACCCCCGCAGCCGCTCCCCCGCCTCCTCCAGCTGGTCCGGCGAGAGCAGGGCGGGCGCGAGGCCGGGGACCGAGGCGGACAGGAGCCAGACGCGGCACATCCACTCCAGCTGGGCCGTACGGTCGTACGCCTGGTCCAGCGAGGCTCCGTGGGCGATGGTGCCGTGGTTCCGGAGGAGGCAGGCGGTGCGGCCGGCCAGCGCCCGGAGCGTGTTCTCGGCCAGCTCCGGCGTGCCGTAGGCCGCGTAGGGGGCGACGCGGACCGGGCCGCCCATGGCCGCCGCCATGTAGTGGACGAGCGGGAGTTCGGGGACCAGGAGCGAGACGGCCGTCGCGTGCGGCGCGTGGGTGTGGACGATCGCCCGCGCCTCGGTGGCGCGGTACACCGCGAGGTGCATCGGCAGTTCGCTGGTCGGGCTCAGCGAACCGAGCACCTGCCGGCCGTCGAGGCCGACGCCGGTGATGTCGTCGGGTGCCAGCCGGTCGTAGGGGACGCCCGTGGGCGTGACCAGGACGGTGTCGCCGACGCGGACCGAGACGTTGCCCGACGTGCCGACGACCAGCCCGTCGGCGACCGTGCGGCGGGCCGTCGCGACGAGCTCGTCCCAAGTCCGCCGGAGGGCGTCGCCCGTCTCCCGCTCGCCGGGCTCGCCCGCCGCCCCTGGGTGCTCGCGCCCGTCCCGTACGTCCCGGTGCCGCTCATTCATGACGCGATCCTGCCAGGAACTGCCGTCCAGGGCCCCGAACGGGCGCGTTCCGGGGCGAATACGGCCCATCAAAAGCCCATGGTTGTATGTGATTTACATCACATCACACCGATGAAACGTCCACGTAACCCCGATCGGACATTCACCGCGCTTCACACCCCGTGATCGGTCCATTACGACCCGATCCGCACCCGGACGTCACCCCTGAAGCGCACCTCCCGGCCCCCCGAACGGCGTGACGGGGGCTACAGCCTGGGCGTGACGGGGATCTCGCCGTTCAAACCTGCTCCGACCCGAACGGCCCACCGGGGTCCGGGAGCCCAAGCGGAGCACGGAATTCCGTATCCGTTCGAACCCGCCGGGCCCTCCCTCGACACAAGCGGAATGCCGGTCCACTGTTCGGGACACCATCAGGTCCGACCCAGTTCACCTTCCGTTCACCCAGGTTGCCTACGGTCCACCTGCCACTGACGTCCAACAGAAGCCTGGGTAAATGGAACACATCACGCTCCTCCTCGGAATCGTGATCGTCACCGCTCTCGTGTTCGATTTCACGAACGGTTTCCACGACACCGCCAACGCGATGGCCACCACCATCTCGACCGGCGCACTCAAGCCCAAGGTCGCGGTGGCCATGTCCGCCGCCCTCAACCTTGTCGGCGCCTTCCTCTCCGTCGAGGTCGCCAACACGATCTCCAAGGGCCTCGTCGACGAGACGGGCATCCGGCCAGAGGTGATCTTCGCCGCGCTCGTCGGCGCGATCCTCTGGAACCTGGTGACATGGCTCGTCGGACTCCCGTCCAGCTCCTCGCACGCCCTCATGGGCGGCCTGGTCGGCGCCACCATCGCCTCCGCCGGCACCGGCGCCGTGCACGGTGACGTCCTGGTCGGCAAGGTGCTCCTGCCCGCCGTCGCGGCCCCGATCGTCGCGGGCCTGGCGGCGATGGTCGCGACCCGCCTGTCGTACAAGCTCAGCGGTGACGCCGACACCAAGGCCACCAAGAAGGGCTACCGCGCCGGCCAGATAGCCTCCGCGGGCCTGGTCTCGCTGGCCCACGGCACCAACGACGCGCAGAAGACGATGGGCATCATCACCCTGGCCCTGGTCGCCGGTGGCGCCGTCGCTCCCGACTCCGACCCGCCGGTCTGGGTCATCCTCTCCGCCGGTCTCGCCATCGCGCTCGGCACCTACCTGGGCGGCTGGCGCATCATCCGCACGATGGGCAAGGGCCTGACGGACCTCCAGCCGCGTCAGGGCTTCGCCGCCCAGACCAGCGCGGCCACGGTCATCCTGGCCTCCTCGCACATCGGCTTCTCCCTCTCCACCACGCACTCGGTCTCCGGCTCCGTGATGGGCGCGGGCCTCGGCCGCAAGGGCGGTGTGGTCCGCTGGTCCACCGCGACCCGCATGGCCGTCGCCTGGGTGCTCACGCTGCCCGCCGCCGCCCTGGTCGGCGCGCTCGCCGAATGGGTGACCGGTTTCGGCACCTGGGGCACCGCGCTCGTGGCCGTCTTCCTGGTCGCGTCCAGCTTCGCGATCTGGCGCCGCTCGCGCCGCGAGGTGATCGACCACAACAACGTGAACGACACCGAGGAGCCCCCCGGTGTGGTGACGCAGGCCATCGCCGCCGTCACCCCGCCCCCGGCCGGCACCGTGGCCGAAGGCCTCACGGCCACCATCCCCGCTCCGGCCGAGTCCACGGTGACCCCGTCGGCGCCGTCGGCCGCGGCCTGAGACCCGAAGGAAGAAACAGCATGAGCATCGACTGGTCGGCCCTCGGATCCGTCTTCGGGGTCAGCCTCGGAGTGTCCGTGGCCCTCATCGCCCTCTTCACCCTCGGCGTCGCCGGCCTCTCCAAGAAGGAGACGTCCCAGGGCGGTTCCGCGGTCGCGGCGGCCACCGGCGCGTACGTCTGCTTCGCGGCCTGCGCCGCGGCGGTGGCGTACGGCATCTCTCTGATCATCACCAAGTAGCCCGTCAGGCGCGGCCCGGAACCGGGTCGCGCCGAGCGGACCGCGCGTGGGGCGCGGGACGGATCACCGTCCCGCGCCCCACGCGTATGTGGGCCTGCGCACACTGTCCCTCCGCAGGTCAAGAGCCAGTTGACGGCCGTTCACACCCCGTGGTGGACTGCCGGAGCCAAGTACGGCGGCATGAGAGGAAGCCGGTGCGAATCCGGCGCGGTCCCGCCACTGTCATCGGGGAAGGAACTCCCCGGGAGCCAGGAACTCTCACCGCCGGTCTCGTCGAACCAGGGCGTGGACACCCTGAGTGAGGACATATCGCCATGCGCGGCTGCCCGTTGCCCGTTCCGCTGAGTACGAAGGTTCCGCCGCACCCCACGGCCGGCTGACCCCGTGCGTGCCGATCGCGTCTTCGCGTACGGTGCCGCCGCCGGCCTCCTCGGCGACCTGCTGCTCGGCGATCCCCGCCGGGGGCATCCGGTCGCCGCGTTCGGGCGGGCCGCCGCTGCCGTGGAGCGGACCCTGTGGCGCGACCACCGCGGGTGGGGCGCCCTGCACACCGCCGTCTGCGTGGGCGGAGCCACCGGACTCGCCGCGCTCGCGAGCCGCAGCGTCCGCACCTCGCCCACCGCTTCGATCTCCCTGACCGCCGCCGCCACCTGGGCCGTCGTCGGAGGCACCTCCCTCGGCCGCGAGGCGCGGGCGGTCGGCGGCGCGCTCGCGGCCGGTGACCTCGGCGTGGCCCGGGAGCGGCTGCCGCACCTGTGCGGACGCGACCCGCAGGCGCTGGACGCCGACGGCGTCGCGCGCGCCGTCGTGGAGTCCGTCGCCGAGAACACCTCCGACGCCGTCGTGGGCGCCCTGGTCTGGGGCGCCGTCGCCGGCGTGCCCGGGCTCGTCGCCTTCCGCGCCGTGAACACCCTCGACGCCATGGTCGGACACAAGTCCCCCCGCCACCGGCGCTACGGCTGGGCCTCGGCCCGGCTCGACGACCTCGCGGGCTGGCCGGGCGCCCGGCTGACCGCCGTCCTCGCCGCCGCGGCCGGACCCGACCCGCGCGGCGCCCTGCGCGCCTGGCGCGCGGACGCCCACCGGCACCCGAGCCCCAACGCCGGGCCCGTGGAGGCCTCGTTCGCGGGCGCGCTCGGCGTGCGGCTCGGCGGCACCCTCTCGTACGGCGGACGGGTCGAGCACCGGCCCGTGCTGGGCGGCACGGGCCGCGCCGTCCAGGTCCACGACATCGAACGGGCCGTACGGCTCTCCCGGCGCGTCGGCTGGCTCGCGCTCGGGGTGAGCGCCGTCGCCCGGGTCCTGCTCAGCCGAACCGGACGGGTTTTGTCCACCAGGAAGGGACGCACCGCATGAGCGGCGGGCTGCTGATCGCCGGGACCACCTCCGACGCCGGGAAGAGCGTCGTGACCGCCGGGATCTGCCGGTGGCTGGTACGCCAGGGCGTCAAGGTCGCGCCCTTCAAGGCGCAGAACATGTCCCTGAACTCGTTCGTGACCCGCGAGGGCGCCGAGATCGGGCGGGCACAGGCCATGCAGGCGCAGGCCGCCCGCGTGGAGCCGACCGCGCTGATGAATCCCGTGCTGCTCAAGCCGGGCGGCGACCGCACCAGCCAGGTCGTCCTGATGGGCAGGCCGGTGGGCGAGATGAGCGCGCGCGGGTTCTTCGGAACGGCCGGACCCTCGGATCAGCCGGCGCCGGGCGGCGCGTCTGCCGGGGACAGACTGCGCGGGGGGCGCCAGGAGGCACTCCTCGCGACCGTCCTCGACTGTCTGGCGCAGTTGCGGGGCACGTATGACGCGGTGATCTGTGAAGGAGCCGGCAGCCCGGCCGAGATCAACCTGCGGCGCACCGACATCGTGAACATGGGGGTGGCGCGGAACGCGGGGCTCCCCGTGCTCGTCGTCGGCGACATCGACCGGGGCGGGGTGTTCGCCTCGTTCTTCGGGACGGTCGCGCTGCTGTCCCCCGAGGACCAGGCACTCGTCGCCGGGTTCCTCGTCAACAAGTTCCGCGGTGACGTCAGCCTGCTGGAGCCGGGCCTCGACATGCTGCACGGCCTCACCGGGCGGCGCACGTACGGCGTCCTGCCGTTCCGGCACGGGCTCGGCATCGACGAGGAGGACGGCCTGCGCGTCTCGCTGCGCGGGGCCGTCCGCGAGTCGGCGGTCTCCTCCCCCGTCGGCGAGGACGTCCTGCGGGTCGCGGTCTGCGCGGTCCCGCTGATGTCCAACTTCACCGACGTGGACGCGCTGGCCGCCGAACCCGGCGTCGTCGTGCGGTTCGTGGACCGGGCCGAGGAACTGGCCGACGCCGATCTGGTCGTCGTGCCCGGCACCCGCGGCACGGTCAAGGCGCTCCGGTGGCTGCGCGAGCGCGGCCTCGCGGACGCGATCGCGCACCGGGCCGCCGAGGGACGGCCCGTCCTCGGCGTCTGCGGCGGCTACCAGCTCCTCGGCGAACACATCGAGGACGAGGTCGAGTCCCGCGCCGGTCATGTCGACGGGCTCGGACTCCTGCCCGTGCGCGTGCGGTTCGCCCGGGAGAAGACCCTGGCACGGCCGGTCGGCGAGGCCCTCGGCGAGCACGTCGAGGGGTACGAGATCCATCACGGCGTCGCCGAGGTGACCGGCGGCGAGACGTTCATGTCCGACGCCGCCGGCCGGGGCCTAGACGGCTGCCGGGTCGGCGCCGTGTGGGGCACGCACTGGCACGGATCACTGGAGTCGGACGGTTTCCGGCGGGCCTTCCTGCGCGAGGTGGCCGCCGCCGCGGGCCGCCGCTTCGTGCCGGCCCCCGACACGTCGTTCGCGGCGCTGCGCGAGGAGCAGCTGGACCGGCTCGGCGACCTGATCGAGGAACACGCGGACACGGACGCGCTGTGGCGGCTCATCGAGTCCGGCGCGCCGCAAGGACTGCCCTTCATCCCCCCGGGAGCACCCGCATGAGCACTGTGTTGTTGTTGTCGACCGCCGACACGGACCTGCTGGCGGCCCGCGCCAGCGGCGCCGCCTACCGGATCGGCAACCCGACCCGGGTGGACGTCGCCGGTGAACTCCCCGCGCTCGTCGAGGGCGCGGACCTGGCCGTCGTACGGCTGCTGGGCGGCAAGCGGGCCTGGGAGGACGGGCTGGCCTTCCTGAAGGCGTCCGGGATCCCGACCGTGCTGCTGGGCGGCGAGTCCGTACCGGACGCCGAGCTGATGGCCGAGTCGTCGGTGCCTGCCGGTGTGGTCGCCGAGGCGCTGCGCTATCTCGTCGAGGGCGGTCCGGCCAACCTCGGGGAGCTGGCCCGGTTCCTCTCCGACACCGTGCTGCTGACGGGCGAGGGCTTCGAGGAGCCGCACCGGACCGCGGAGTTCGGCGTGCACGGCGAGCGCCCCTTCACCGAGGGCAGGCCGACGGTCGGCGTGCTGTTCTACCGGGCGCACGAACTGTCCGGGAACACCGCGTTCGTGGACACCCTGTGCGACGCGATCGAGGCACGCGGCGCCAACGCCCTCCCCGTGTACTGCGGTTCGCTGCGCGGAGCCGACCCGGGCCTGTACGAGATCCTCGGCCGGGCCGACGCGCTCGTGGCCACGGTCCTCGCCGCGGGCGGCACCCACGCCTCGGAGGCGTCCGCGGGCGGCGACGAGGAGGCCTGGGACATCGGGGCGCTCGCCGACCTCGACGTCCCGGTGCTCCAGGGCCTGTGCCTGACCTCGTCGAAGAGCGCCTGGGACGCCTCGGACGCCGCTCTGTCCCCCATGGACGCGGCGATGCAGGTGGCCATCCCGGAGTTCGACGGCCGTCTGATCACCGTGCCGTTCTCGTTCAAGGAGCAGGGCCCCGACGACGTCCCGGTGTACGTCGCCGACCCCGAGCGGGCCGCCCGGGTCGCCGGGATCGCCCTGCGGCACGCCCGGCTGAAGCACAAGCCCAACGCGGAGAAGAAGCTCGGGATCGTCTTCACCGCCTACCCGACCAAGCACTCGCGGGTCGGCAACGCCGTCGGTCTCGACACCCCCGCCTCCGCCGTGCGGGTCCTCGACGCGCTCCGCGACGCGGGCTACGCCCTCACCGAATACCCCGACGACGGCGACGAGTTGATCCACCGGCTGATCGCCGCCGGCGGCCACGACGTCGAGTGGCTGACCGAGGAGCAGCTCGCCGCCGCCCCGGCGCGCGTGCCGCTCGCCGACTACCGGGCCTGGTTCGACACCCTCGACCCCGCGCTGCGCGAGGGCATGCTGGAGGCCTGGGGCGAGCCGCCGGGCTCCCTCTACGTGGACGGCGACGACATCGTGCTCGCCTGCCTGGAGTTCGGGAACGTCGTCGTGATGATCCAGCCGCCGCGCGGCTTCGGCGAGAACCCGATCGCGATCTACCACGACCCCGACATGCCGCCGTCGCACCACTACATGGCCGCCTACCGCTGGCTGGAGGCCGCGACATCGGAGGGGGGTTTCGGCGCGGACGCGGTCGTCCACATGGGCAAGCACGGCACGATGGAGTGGCTGCCGGGCAAGGGGCTCGGGCTCAGCGGCGGCTGCGCGCCCGACGCCGTCCTCGGTGAACTCCCCCTGGTCTACCCGTTCATCGTCAACGACCCCGGTGAGGGCACGCAGGCCAAGCGCCGCGGGCACGCCACCGTCGTCGACCACCTCGTCCCGCCGATGGCCCGCGCCGACACCTACGGCGACCTCGCGAAGCTGGAGCAGCTCCTCGACGAGTACGCCCTGGTCTCCGACCTGGACCCGGCCAAGGCCCCGGCCGTGCGCGCGCAGATCTGGACGCTGGTCAAGGCGGCCGAGCTCCACCACGACCTGCACGTCGACGAGCAGCCGGACGACGGCGACTTCGACGAGTTCGTGATGCACATCGACGGCTACCTGTGCGAGATCAAGGACGTGCAGATCCGCGACGGTCTGCACGTCCTGGGGGGCGGCCCGGAGGCCGAGCCGCGGGTGAACCTCGTGCTCGCCGTGCTGCGCGCCTCGCAGGTGTGGGGCGGCACGGCGAACGCCCTGCCCGGTCTGCGCGCCGCGCTCGCGGAGCACTTCGGCCTGGTGGAGAAGGAGTTGCTGGCCGAGCCGGGCGCTCCGGTGAAGGCGCCCGTCGAGCTGACGGACCTCGTGGAGGGCCCGGCCCGGACGGCGGCCGACGCGATCGACCTGCTGGAGCAGCTGTGCCGCCGGGCGGCGCTCGGCATGGAGGAGCGCGGCTGGGACCCGGCCGCGGTCCCGGCGCTGGTGCGCGACCTCCTCGGTGCCGAACTCCCCGACGCCGTCGCGGTGCTGGAGTTCGCGTGCCGCGAGGTCGTGCCGCGGCTCGCCCGGACGACGGACGAGATCGCGCACATCCTCAAGGCCCTGGACGGCGGTTACGTCCCGGCGGGCCCCTCGGGCTCACCCACCCGCGGGCTCGTCAACGTCCTGCCGACCGGCCGCAACTTCTACTCCGTCGACCCCAAGGCCATCCCGTCCCGGCTGAGCTGGGAGGTCGGCCAGTCCCTCGCGGACTCGCTCGTGCAGCGCTACCTCCAGGACACCGGTGACTACCCGACGTCCGTCGGGCTGACGGTGTGGGGCACGTCCGCCATGCGCACCCAGGGCGACGACATCGCGGAGATCCTCGCGCTGCTCGGCTGCCGCCCGGTGTGGGACGACGCCTCGCGCCGGGTCACCGGCTTCGAGATCGTGTCCCTGGAGGAGCTGGGCCGCCCGCGCATCGACGTCACGGTCCGCATCTCGGGCTTCTTCCGGGACGCGTTCCCGCACGTGGTCGGGCTGATCGACGACGCCGTACGGGCGGTCGCCGAGCTGGACGAGCCCGCGGACCGCAACTTCGTCCGCGCGCACGCCGACGAGGACACCGCCGAGCACGGTGACCGGCGGCGCGCCACCTCCCGCATCTTCGGCTCCAAGCCGGGCGCGTACGGCGCCGGGCTGCTGCCGCTGATCGACGCGCGCAACTGGCGCAGCGACGCGGATCTGGCCGAGGTGTACGCCGTCTGGGGCGGATACGCGTACGGGCGTGGGCTGGACGGGCGGGCGGCGCGCGGCGACATGGAGACGGCGTTCCGGCGGATCGCGGTGGCGGCCAAGAACGTCGACACCCGCGAGCACGACCTCGTCGACGCGGACGACTACTTCCAGTACCACGGCGGCATGGTCGCGATGGTCCGCCACCTCACCGGGGCCTCCCCCGAGGCGTACGTGGGCGACTCCGCCGTACCGGACCAGGTGAAGACGCGCACGCTGGGCGAGGAGACGCACCGGGTCTTCCGGGCCCGGGTGGTCAACCCCCGCTGGATGGCGGCGATGCGCCGGCACGGCTACAAGGGCGCCTTCGAGATGGCGGCGACCGTGGACTACCTCTTCGGGTACGACGCGACAGCCGGGGTCGTGGACGACTGGATGTACGAGAAGTTGTCGGCCGAGTACGTGTTCTCGCCCGAGAACCAGGAGTTCATGCGGAAGTCCAACCCGTGGGCGCTGCGCGGGATCACAGAACGGCTGCTGGAGGCGGCGGACCGGGGCCTGTGGGCCGAGCCGGACGCGGACACCCTGGAGCGGCTGCGCGCCACCTATCTGGAGCTCGAAGGCGACCTGGAGGGCGACGACCAGTGAGCACCCCCTTCCCGTTCACGGCCGTCGTCGGCCAGGACGATCTGCGGCTCGCGCTGCTGCTGAACGCCGTCTCGCCCGCCGTGGGCGGTGTGCTGGTCCGCGGCGAGAAGGGCACCGCCAAGTCGACCGCCGTGCGCGCCCTTTCGGCGCTGCTGCCGGAGGTGGACGTCGTCTCCGGGTGCCGTTTCTCCTGCGCCCCCGGCTCCCCCGACCCCGTCTGCCCGGACGGGCCGCACGAGGCGGGCACCGGCGCACGACGCCCCGCCCGCATGGTCGAGTTGCCCGTCGGTGCCTCCGAGGACCGGCTGGTGGGCGCCCTGGACATCGAGCGGGCGCTCGCGGAGGGCGTGAAGGCCTTCGAGCCGGGACTGCTCGCCGACGCGCACCGCGGGATCCTGTACGTCGACGAGGTCAATCTGCTCCACGACCACCTGGTCGACCTGCTGTTGGACGCGGCCGCGATGGGCGCCTCGTACGTCGAGCGCGAGGGCGTCTCCGTACGGCACGCCGCGCGGTTCCTGCTCGTCGGGACCATGAACCCGGAGGAGGGCGAACTCAGGCCCCAACTCCTCGACCGGTTCGGGCTGACCGTCGAGGTGGCCGCCTCGCGGGAGCCCGACCAGCGGGTGGAGGTCGTACGGCGGCGCCTCGCGTACGACGACGACCCGGCCGGCTTCGCCGCGCGCTGGGCCGGTGAGGAGGCCGGCGTACGGGCACGGATCGTGGCGGCCCGCGCGCTGCTGCCCTCCGTGCGGCTCGGCGACGGCGCGCTGCGGCAGATCGCGGCGACCTGCGCGGCCTTCGAGGTGGACGGCATGCGCGCCGACATCGTGATGGCCAGGACCGCGACCGCGCTGGCCGCCTGGGCGGGGCGCACCGACGTGCTCGCCGAGGACGTACGGCAGGCGGCGCTGCTCGCGCTGCCGCACCGGCGGCGACGCAACCCCTTCGATGCCCCGGGCCTCGACGAGGACAAGCTCGACGAGACGCTGGAGGAGTTCTCCGGCGACGACGAGCCCGATCCCGGGCCCGATGGCGGCGGGCCGGGCGGGGGCGGCGGACAGCCCGCGCCGGACGCCGGTCCGCAGGGCGGTGACACGGCCGCCCGGCCCGAGACCGGTGAGGACGGCGAGCCGCGGGCGTCCGGTTCCGCGGAGCAGTCCCCCGCCCGCGCCGGCGAGCCCTTCCGCGCGAAGGTGCTGAGCGTGCCCGGGATCGGCGAGGGTGCCGCCGGGCGGCGTTCGCGGGCGCGGACCGAGCACGGGCGGACGACGGGGGCCCGGCGGCCGCAGGGGAAGCTGTCCAAGCTGCATCTGGCGGCCACCGTCCAGGCGGCGGCACCCCATCAGCGGGCGCGGGGCCGCTCCGGGCCGGGGCTGGTGGTGCGCCGGGACGATCTGCGGCAGGCGAACCGCGAGGGCCGTGAGGGCAACCTCGTGCTGTTCGTCGTGGACGCCTCCGGGTCCATGGCGGCCCGGCAGCGCATGAGTGCCGTGAAGGGTGCCGTGCTGTCGCTGCTGCTCGACGCCTACCAGCGGCGGGACAAGGTGGGCCTGGTGACCTTCCGCGGGTCGGCCGCCGAGGTCGCGCTGCCGCCCACCTCGTCCGTGGACGCGGCCGCCGCCCGGCTGGAGTCGCTGCCGACGGGTGGCCGCACCCCGCTGGCGGCCGGGCTGCTGAAGGCGCACGACGTGCTGCGGGTGGAGCGGCTGCGGGACGCGGCACGGCGTCCGCTGGTCGTCGTGGTGACGGACGGCCGGGCCACCGGTGGTCCGGAGCCGGTCGCCCTCGCCGGGCGTGCGGCACGGTTGTTCGCGGCCGGGGGCGTGGCCTCCGTCGTCGTGGACTGCGAGTCGGGGCCGGTGCGGCTGGGGCTCGCGGGGCGGCTCGCGGGTGAGCTGGGCGGCACGGCCGTGACGCTGGACGAGCTGCGGGCGGACAGCATCGCCGGACTGGTGAAGGACGTACAGAGGAGGGCCGCGTAGTGCCGCAGGGACAGCCGAGTGTCGTACCGGACGACGGACTGACGACCCGTCAGCGTCGCAACCGGCCGCTGGTCGTCGTGCACACGGGGATCGGCAAGGGCAAGTCCACCGCCGCGTTCGGGCTCGCGCTGCGCGCCTGGAACCAGGGGTGGCCCATCGGGGTGTTCCAGTTCGTCAAGTCGGCGAAGTGGAAGGTCGGTGAGGAGAACGCGCTGCGGGTGCTCGGCGCCTCCGGCGAGGGCGGGTCCGTCGACTGGCACAAGATGGGCGAGGGCTGGTCCTGGGTCCAGCGCGACGCGCAGATGGACAACGAGGAGAAGGCCCGCGAGGGCTGGGAGCAGGTCAAGCGCGACCTCGCCGCCGAGACGTACCGGCTGTACGTGCTCGACGAGTTCGCGTACCCGATGCACTGGGGCTGGATCGACACCGACGAGGTCGTCGCGGTGCTGCGGGACCGGCCGGGGACCCAGCACGTGGTGATCACCGGGCGCAACGCCCCGGAGGAACTGGTGGACTTCGCCGATCTGGTGACCGACATGTCCAAGGTCAAGCATCCGATGGACGCCGGCCAGAAGGGCCAGAGGGGCATCGAGTGGTGACGTCCTCGTCCGTACCCCGGCTGGTCGTCGCCGCGCCCTCCTCGGGCAGCGGCAAGACCACCGTCGCCACGGGGCTGATGGCGGCCTTCGCCGGGCGGGGGCTCGCCGTGTCCCCGCACAAGGTGGGGCCCGACTACATCGACCCCGGGTACCACGCTCTCGCCACCGGGCGCGTGGGACGCAATCTCGACGCGTACCTGTGCGGGCCGGAGCTGATCGGGCCGCTGTTCGCGCACGGGGCGCGCGGCTGCGACCTCGCGGTCGTCGAGGGCGTGATGGGGCTGTACGACGGGGCCGCGGGCGAGGGGGAACTCGCGTCCACGGCGCAGGTGGCGAAGCTGCTGCGGGCGCCGGTGGTGCTGGTCGTCGACGCGTCCTCGCAGGCGCGGTCCGTGGCCGCGCTGGTGCACGGGTTCGCCTCCTGGGACCCCGGGGTGCGGGTCGCCGGGGTGATCCTCAACAAGGTGGGGTCCGACCGGCACGAGGCCATGCTCCGGGAGGCGCTGGACGCGTCCGGGGTGCCGGTGCTCGGTGTGCTGCGGCGGGCGCCGCAGGTGGACACGCCGTCGCGGCACCTCGGTCTGGTACCGGTCGCCGAGCGGCGGACGGAGGCGGTGGAGGCGGTCGCCGCCATGGCCGCGCAGGTGCGCGCCGGGTGCGATCTGGACGCGTTGTTCGCGCTGGCGCGCGGTGCCGGTGCGGTGCCGGGTGCGGCCTGGGACCCGGCCGAGGCCGTCGAGCCGTCCGTCCACGGCCACCCGACCCGCCCGGCCGGCCGGCGGGCGCCCGTGGTGGCCGTCGCCGGTGGGGAGGCGTTCACCTTCTCCTACGCCGAGCACGCCGAGCTGCTCACCGCCGCCGGCGCCGAGGTCGTCACCTTCGATCCGCTCCGTGACGAGCGGCTGCCGGACGGGACGGACGGACTGGTCGTCGGCGGCGGCTTCCCCGAGGTGTACGCGGCCGAGCTGTCCGCCAACGAGCCGCTGCGCGAGGCCGTCGCGGCCCTCGCGGAGTCGGGCGCCCCCGTGGCCGCCGAGTGCGCCGGGCTGCTCTACCTGTGCCGGGAACTGGACGGGCGGCCGATGTGCGGGGTGCTCGACGCGAGGGCCCGGATGGACGAGCGGCTGACCCTCGGCTACCGGGACGCCGTGGCCCTCGGCGACAGCGTGCTCGCCGCGGCCGGCACCCGGATGCGCGGGCACGAGTTCCACCGGACGGTCGTGGAGCCGGGCGCCGGGGCGTCCCCCGCCTGGGGGATGCGCGCCCCCGAGCGGCGCGTCGAAGGTTTCGTGCAGCAGGGCGTGCACGCGAGTTATCTGCACACGCACTGGGCGTCCGAGCCCGGTGTGGTCCGTCGGTTCGTCGAGAGGTGCCTGGCGTCATGAGCAGCAAGCTGATCGGGGTCGGGGTCGGCCCCGGCGACCCGGAGCTGGTGACCGTCAAGGGCGTCAACGCCTTGCGCGCCGCGGACGTCGTCGTCGTCCCCGTCATGGCCGCACCCGATGGGAAGGACGGGGGCGAGCGCGGGCGGGCCGAGGCGACCGTGCTGCACTACGTGCCCGAGCAGAAGGTCGTCCGGGTGGTGTTCGCGCTCAACGAGCGCAGCGACCGGGGGCGGCGCGAGGCCGCCTGGGACGCCGCCGGGAAGCGGGTCGCGGATCTGCTCGGCCGGCACGGCACGGTCGCCTTCGCCACGATCGGCGACCCCAACGTGTACTCGACGTTCACGTATCTCGCCCACACGATCGGGGAGCTGGTTCCCGGCACGGTCGTGGAGACCGTACCGGGCATCACCGCCATGCAGGACCTCGCGGCGCGGTCGGGTGCCGTCCTCACCGAGGGGACCGAGCCGCTCACGCTCGTCCCGGTGACCGCGGGGGCGGCCGTGCTCAAGGACGCGCTGAACGGGCCCGGCACGGTGGTCGCGTACAAGTTCGGGCGGCAGGCCGCCGAGGTGGCCGAGGCGCTGCGGGACAGCGGGCGGATCGACGACGCCGTCTGGGGGTCGGCGCTCGGCCTGGAGGACGAGTCGATCCGGTCGGCCGCCGAGCTCGACGGGGAGCCGCTGCCGTACCTCTCGACGCTCATCGCGCCCGCGCGCCGGGACGGGACACGCGGTGGAAAGCTGTGACGACCCCCGTCCGCCCGGCGGGCCCGGTGGGCCTCGCGGGCTCAGCCCGCGAGGCCCACGACCAGCCAGATGAAGGCCACGCCCGCGACCGTGCACAGCAGGGTCGAGCGGGCGGGGTGCTCGTGGTGCGCCTCCGGGAGGATCTCGGCGGCGGCGAGGTAGAGGAGCACTCCGCCGAAGAGGCCGAGGTAGCCGCCGAGCAGCCGCTCGGGGATGGTGAAGAAGAGCGTCGAGGCGGCGCCGATCATGGGGGCCGCCGCGTCCGCGTACAGCATGAACAGGGCCTTGCGGCGGGCGTTCCCGTACAGGCTCGTGATCGTGTACGTGTTGAAGCCGTCCGCGAAGTCGTGGGCGATCACCGCGAGGGACACCGCGAGGCCCATGCCGCCGCCGACCTGGAAGGCGGCGCCGATCGCGACGCCGTCCATCGCGCTGTGGCCGACCATCGCGGCGGCCGCCGTGAGACCCACCTCGGGCGCGCGTCCGTCGTGCTCCCCGCCCCCGTGCGCGGCCTGGCGGTGGGCGAGGAGGCGTTCGACCAGATGGGCCAGCAGGAAGCCGGCCACGAACAGGAGCAGCGCGGCCGGTACGCCGAACACCTCGGTGCCCGCCGCGTCCAGCGCCTCCGGCAGCAGGTCGAGGCCGACCACGCCGAGCATCAGGCCGCCGGCCAGGCCGAGCACCAGATGGCGGCGGTCGGTCACCCGCTGCGCGGTCCAGCCGCCGACCAGCGTCATCAGGAACGCGCCGAGCGCGACGAGGACCGCCATAGGCCCTTGCTATCCGATGCACCCCCGTGTCCGCACATCGGGCGACGGCCGCGGGCCCGCCGAAGCGTTCGCGGCACCCCCGATGTGCGGCACCCCTGATGTGCGGCACCCCTGATTTCCCGCAGTACTCGTAGGAGAGGACCGATTCCCATGGCCGATGCCCCCACCGGCAAGGTGACCTTCGTCGGTGCCGGCCCCGGCGCCGCCGACCTGCTGACGTTCCGCGCCGCGCGCGCCATCGCCGAGGCCGATGTCGTGATCTGGGCGGCCAGCCTGGTGCAGGCCGAGGTCCTCGGCCACGCGCGCGAGGACGCCGAGATCCTCGACTCGGCGACGATGTCGCTGGAGGACGTCGTCGCCGTCTACGAGCGGGCCCGCGCCGAGGGCCTGCGGGTGGCGCGGATCCACTCCGGCGACCCGGCCCTGTGGGGCGGTACGCAGGAGCAGGTCGACCGGTGCGCCGGGATCGGCATCGAGACCGAGATCGTGCCGGGGGTCTCGTCCTTCTCCGCGGTGGCCGCGATCGCGCAGCGCGAGTTGACGATCCCCGAGGTCGCCCAGTCCGTGATCCTCACCCGGCTCGGCGGCGGCAAGACGCCGATGCCGCCCGGGGAGGACGTACGGGAGTTCGCGCGGCACGGCACGACGATGGCGCTGTTCCTGTCGGCGGCGCGCAGCGGGCAGCTGGTGCGGGAGCTGCTGGAGGGCGGCTATCCGACGACCACGCCCGTCGTGGTCGCCTACCAGGCGACCTGGCCGGAGGAGCTGGTCGTGAGGTGCACGGTCGGCACGCTGGAGGAGACCGTCAAGGAGCACAAGCTCTGGAAGCACACCCTGTTCCTGGTCGGCCCGGCGCTGGACGCGAGCGGCACCCGCTCGCACCTGTACCACCCGGGTCACTTCCACGGCTTCCGCAAGGCCGACCCGCAGGCGCGCGCCGAGCTGCGGGCCGCGCGCCGGGCCGGTGCGGGCGGTACCCAGGACCCGGCGTCGTGAGCGTGGACGTCACCGGTGCGGAGGGACGGCCGACCGGCGCGGAGGGAGCGTCCGCCGCTCTCGCGGACCGCTCCGGTGTGATCACCGTGGTCGGTACGGGGACGGGGGCGCCGCTGCCTCCGGACGCGGCGGAGGTGCTCGCCGGGGCCGGGCTGGTGGTGGGTGCCCGGCGGCACCTGGCGGCGGCCCGGCCGCCGGAGCGGGCGGAGCGGGTGGAGCTCGGGCCGCTGGCACCGGCCCTGGACCGGATCGAGCGGTACGCGGACGGCGGGGCGCGCGGGGGCCCGGTGGTGGTGCTCGCGTCGGGCGACCCCGGGTTCTTCGGGATCGTGCGGGCGCTCGCGGAGCGGTTCGGGGCCGGGCGGCTGGACGTCCGTCCCGGTGTCTCGTCGGTGGCGGCCGCGTTCGCCCGGCTCGGGCTGCCGTGGGACGACGCGGTGGTGGTCAGCGCGCACGGGCGGGATCTGCGCACGGCCGTCCTGGTCTGCCGGTCGCGGCCCAAGGTGGCGGTGCTGACCGCTCCCGGGTCCGGGCCCGCCGAGCTGGGCGCCGCCCTCGCCGACGCGGGCGCCGAGCGCGTCCTGGTGGTGGCGAGCGCCCTCGGCGACCCGGAGCGGGAGCGCGTCGAGCGGGTCACGCCCGCCGAGGCCGCCGCCCGCGACTGGGGTCCGGCGGTCAGTGTCGTGCTGTGTCTGGACGAGCGGCGGGCCCTGGCTCCCGCGCGGACCGTCGCCGGACCGGTGGCCGGTCCGGACCGCTGGGCCCTGGAGGAGGGCGAGTTCGCCCACCGCGACTCGATGATCAGCAAGTTCGAGGTGCGGGCGCTGGCGCTGGCCCGGATCGGGCCGCGGCTCGGCGACCTGGTGTGGGACATCGGCGCGGGCTCCGGTTCCGTCGCCGTGGAGTGCGCGCGGTTCGGCGCCGCGGTGACCGCGGTCGAGAAGACCGCGGACGGCTGCGAGCGGGTCCGCGCCAACGCGGCGGCGCACGGCGTGGACGTGCGGGTCGTGCACGGGTCCGCGCCCGCCGTGCTGTCCGGCCTGGACGCCCCCCACGATCCGGACGCGGTGTTCATCGGCGGCGGCGGACGGGAGCTGCCGGAGATCGTCTCGGTGTGCGCGCGGCGGGCCCGGCGGGCCGTCGTGGTCGCGATGGCCGCGCTCGACCGGGTTCCGGCCGCCCGGGACGCGCTCACCGCCGCCGGATTCGCCTGCGACGGCGCCCTGTTGCAGTCCTCGCGGCTCGCCCCGCTGCCGGGTGAGGTCTCCCGGCTCGCGGCGGCCAATCCCGTCTTCGTGCTGTGGGGCGTCCGGCCTCCGGCCACTACCGAAGGAGTCCCCCAGTGATCGGCCTGATTTCCGCCACGGCGGCGGGCGCGGCGGCCCGTGACCGGCTCGCCGCGGCCTGGCCCGCGCGTGCCCGGGTGTACGAGGGACCCGTGGCGGACGCCGTGCGGCGGGCCTTCGCGGAGTGCGACCAGATGGTGTGTTTCCTCGCCACGGGCGCGGTGGTACGGCTCGTCGCGCCGCTGCTCTCGGACAAGGGGGCGGACCCCGGCGTGGTGTGCGTCGACGAGGCGGGGCGGTTCGCCGTGTCGCTGGTCGGCGGCCACGCGGGCGGGGCGAACGAACTCGCGCGCGAGGTGGGCGGGTTGCTCGGCGCGGAGCCGGTGGTGACGACGGCGACCGACGCGGTCGGGGTGCCCGGTCTCGACACCCTCGGTCTCCCGGTGGAGGGGGACCTCGCCGGGGTCTCGCGGGCCATGCTGGACGGTGAACCGGTGGTGCTGGAGCGGGAGTCGCCCTGGCCGCTGCCCGCGCTGCCGCCGAACGTGGGGAGCCCCGCGGCGCCGGGAGCCGCCGTCGTCCGGGTGAGCGACCGTGAGCGGGAGCCCGTCGCGCGCGAGGTCGTGCTGCGTCCGCCGACCCTCGTCGTCGGTGTCGGCGCCTCCCGGGGCGCGTCCGTGGAGGAGGTCCTCGGACTCGTCGGGGACGCCCTGCGCGAGGCCGGCCTCTCCGCCTCGTCGGTGGCCGAACTCGCCACCGTGGACGCCAAGTCCGAGGAGCCCGGCATCGTCCTGGCGGCCGCCCGGCTCGGGGTCCCGCTCGTCACCCACAGCGCCGGGGAACTGGCGGCGGTGACGGTCCCGAACCCCTCCGGCGCGCCGCTCGCCGCCGTGGGGACCCCGTCCGTGGCGGAGGCCGCCGCGCTGATCGGCGGGGGCGAACTCCTCGTGCCCAAGCGGAAGTCGGTGCGGGACGACGGGCTGCCCGCGATGGCGACCTGCGCGGTCGTGCGCCGTCCGGCGCGCGGGCGGCTCGCGGTCGTCGGCCTCGGCCCCGGAGCCCGCGACCTGCTCACCCCGCGGGCGACCGCGGAACTGCGGCGGGCCGCGGTGCTCGTCGGGCTCGACCAGTACGTCGACCAGATCCGCGACCTGCTGCGGCCCGGCACGCTGATCCTGGAGTCGGGGCTGGGCGCCGAGGAGGAGCGGGCGCGCACGGCGGTGGCCGAGGCGCGCCGCGGACAGGCCGTCGCGCTGATCGGCAGCGGCGACGCGGGCGTGTACGCGATGGCCTCGCCGGCGCTGGCCGAGGCGTCGGACGACATCGACGTCGTCGGGGTGCCGGGTGTGACCGCGGCGCTCGCGGCCGGGGCGATCCTCGGCGCGCCGCTCGGCCACGACCACGTGTCGATCAGCCTGTCCGACCTGCACACGCCCTGGGAGGTCATCGAGCGCCGGGTGCGCGCGGCGGCCGAGGCCGACATCGTCGTGACCTTCTACAACCCGCGCAGCCGGGGCCGTGACTGGCAGCTCCCCGAGGCGCTCGCGATCCTCGCGGAGCACCGGGAGGCGGGGACGCCGGTGGGGGTCGTGCGCAACGCCTCCCGCCCGGACGAGTCGAGCCGGGTCACGACGCTGGGGTCCCTGGATCCGGGAATCGTCGACATGATGACCGTGGTGACCGTGGGCAACACGGCGACCCGCGAGATCGCCGGGCGCATGGTGACCCCGCGCGGCTACCGCTGGCAGAAGGAGGCCGAGTGAGCCGGACGGTCCAGACGCCGCCCGGACCCCGGGCCGCCGTACCGCCGTATCCCCCTGTACCCGAGGCCGACCGGGCCTCGAAGACCGCTGAGGCCGACCGGGCCTCGACGACCGCTGAGGCCCACCAGGCCTCGAAGACCGCCGCGGCCGACGCCGCCGAGGAGACATCGTGACCACCCCGCCCCCCGCCCTGCTCGTCGCCGGACACGGCACCCGGGACGAGGCCGGAGCCGAGGCCTTCCGTTCCTTCGTACGGGAACTGGGCCGCCGCCATCCCGAACTGCCCGTCGCCGGCGGGTTCATCGAGCTGTCGCCGCCCCCGCTGGGCGACGCCGTCGCCGAACTCGTCGGTCAGGGCGTACGGCGTTTCGCCGCCGTGCCGCTGATGCTGGTGTCGGCCGGGCACGCCAAGGGCGACATCCCGGCGGCGCTGGCCCGCGAGAAGGAGCGGCACCCCGGGATCTCGTACACGTACGGGCGTCCGCTGGGTCCGCATCCGTCGCTGCTCGCGGTGCTGGAGCGGCGGCTGGACGAGGCGCTCGGCGACGGCGCCGCGAGCCCCGAGGAGCGGGCCGGGGTGACCGTGCTGCTGGTGGGCCGCGGGTCCACCGACCCGGACGCCAACGCCGAGGTGCACAAGGCGGCGCGGCTGCTGTGGGAGGGCCGTGGGTACGCGGGCGTCGAGACCGCGTTCGTGTCCCTGGCGGCACCGGACGTGCCCGCCGGCCTCGACCGCTGCGCGAAGCTCGGCGCGCGCAGGATCGTGGTCCTGCCCTACTTCCTGTTCACCGGCATCCTCCCGGACCGGGTGCGGCGGCAGACGGAGGACTGGGCCGCCGCGCACCCGGAGGTCGAGGTGCGCTCCGCCGACGTCATCGGTCCCGAGCCCGAGCTGCTCGACCTGGTCATGGAGCGCTACCGGGAAGCCGTCGCGGGCGACCTGCGGATGAACTGCGACTCCTGCGTCTACCGGATCGCGCTGCCCGGCTTCGAGGACAAGGTGGGGCTCCCCCAGCAGCCGCACTTCCACCCGGACGACGACGGGCACGACGGACACGGGCACGACGGACACGGGCACCACCATCACGGGGGACACACGCATTCCCATGCCCACTGACGAGGCCGCCGAGGGCGGGCACGATCTGCGGCACCACGGCGACGCCGAGGTGCGCGACGACGGTTCCGAGCTGACCGATCTGGCCGTGAACGTCCGGACGGACACCCCGCCCGCGTGGCTCCTCGACCGGATCTCCGCGTCGCTGCCGTCGCTGGCGGCCTACCCGGACGGGCGGGCCGCCCGGGCGGCGGTGGCGGCGCGGCACGGGCTGCCGGTGGAGCGGGTGCTGCTCACGGCGGGCGCGGCGGAGGCCTTCGTGCTGCTCGCGCGCGCCCTGGAGGTGCGCCGGCCGGTCGTCGTGCATCCGCAGTTCACCGAGCCCGAGGCGGCGCTGCGGGACGCCGGGCACACGGTGGACCGCGTCCTGCTGCGCGAGGAGGACGGCTTCCGGCTCGATCCGGCCGCCGTCCCCGAGGACGCCGATCTCGTCGTGATCGGCAATCCGACCAATCCGACGTCGGTGCTGCACCCGGCCGGGACCCTCGCCCGACTGGCCCGCCCCGGGCGGGTGCTGGTGGTCGACGAGGCGTTCATGGACGCGGTGCCGGGCGAACGCGAGAGCCTGGCCGGGCGGACCGACGTCCCCGGTCTCGTCGTGCTGCGCAGTCTCACCAAGACGTGGGGCCTCGCGGGGCTGCGGATCGGCTACGTGCTCGCCGGGCCCGGGACGGTCGCCCGGCTGGAGCGCGCCCAGCCGCTGTGGCCGGTCTCCACGCCCGCGCTCGTGGCGGCGGAGGCGTGCGTGTCCTCGCGGGCGCTCGCGGAGGCGGGGCACGCGGCACTGCGGATCGCCAAGGACCGGGACCATCTCGTCGCGGGACTGAGGGAGTTCGCCTGCACCGACGGACTGCGGGTGGTGGAGCCGGCGGAGGGCTCCTTCGTCCTGGTCCGGCTGCCGCGGGCCGCCGGGGTGCGCCACGCCCTTCGCGATCTCGGGTTCGCGGTGCGGCGCGGGGACACGTTTCCCGGGCTCGGGGACGAGTGGCTGCGCATCGCGGTACGGGACCGGGCGACGGTCAACCGGTTCCTGCAGGCCCTGGACCGGGCGATGACCGTCGCCGGGGACGGCGGGGGCGGAGGCGGTACGGGCACCGGGGGCGGAACGGGGGTCGTTCCGCCCCGGCAGCCCCCTCCGCGCCTCCCGGGCCCTCCCGGCCCCCGCCCGGAGACACCCCCGCGGACCTCGTCCCCGGCCTGACCGCCCTGACCCCCGGACCCCGGACGGCCAGGCCCGTCCGGCCTCTCCCGGGTCCGGGGCGGGGGTACGGCCGGGCACCCGGGACGGCACCCGCGCACGGCGGGCCACCGGTCTCGGCGGCACCGGGGCACGGTGCCCATGGGCCCCGGCCCACCGGCACCCGACGGCCGTCCGCCCCGGCGCCCGTGGTCCGTCGGCCCCGTGGCGGAGAAGGACCACCGCTCCGGCACCCACCACGAGCAGGGCCCTCGTACCGTCGGCCGGACACGGCGTGGGAGCCCGACGGCCCGTCGGTACCGGCCTCGCGGGGACCCACGGCCGTCGGTCCCGGCGCGGCTCCGGGGAACGGCGGCCGTCGGTCCGGCGGCGCCGGGCCGCAGCCGGCGTCAGCCCCTGCGGCGGCGGGAGACGGCGACCGCTCCGCCGCCCGTGGCGAGCAGCGCCACCGCACCGCCGGCCAGGTACGGCGTCATGGAGCTGCCTCCGGTCTCGGCGAGGTCGCCGCCCTGCTCGTGACCGCCCTGCGGGCTCGCCTCGGACACCGGGGCGGCGGCCTCCTCGGAGGGAGCGGCCGGCTCGGGCTCCTCGGAGGGAGCGGCCGGCGCGGGCTCCTGGGCGGCGGGCGCGGCCGGCGACTCGCAGGTGGCCTTCGCCAGGGTCACCGTGCCCTCGACCGCGGCCACGCCCAGTTTCAACGGGTCGACGGACACGTTGAGTTCGAGCGCCGACGCGGCGGCCGTCCGGGAGGTCGTCGCGGTCCGGGAGAGGTCGAGCCGCACCTCGCCGACCCCGGGGACCTTCACGTGCGTCGGGCCGCCCGTCGTCAGCGTGACCTTCTTGCCGAGGACGGTGACGGAGCCCAGCAGGTTCGCGGTGGCGACGGGCCGCTCGCCCGCCTCGCAGGTCGCCTTCGAGGTCACCTGCTCGACCTCGACGAGCGACAGCAGCGGCAGCCCGGGGACGTGGACCACGGCGTGCGCGAGGTGCGTGGAGCCCTCCGCCTTGTCCGCCGACACGGTGGCCTCGGCGGTGGCGACGTCCGCCCGCAGCACGCTGAACGGACGTCCGCCGTCGACGCCGTCCAGCCGGGCGGTGAGCGAGGTCTTGTTCGCGCTCCGCGGTGCCCGCACCTCGTTCAGGGAGACCGCGAGCGGGACGTTCACGGACTTCTTGAGGAGGGACACGTCGAGCCCGGTGCGGAGCACGACGGCGCTCGCGCGGCCGTGGCCGTCGCTCGCGTGGGCGGAGCCGGCGCCGGCCAGCGCGGCGGGGCCCGCGGCGAGGACGGTGGCCGCCGCGGTGACGGCGAGACGGCGTACGGGCGTGCGGTGGTCGATGCTGTTCACGGGTGGGACCCCCATAGGAGAAAGCCTGGGACCCGGAAAGAATTACGCACTGAGAGTGAACAGTCAGGCACCTGAGGTGAGTTCACTCCTTCGTGGGTTCTCCGCGCACGCCTTCGAATCCCGGGGCACGGCTGTTCCCCGTCGTCACTCGTTCAACACACCTGGCCGAACACGCCGGTCGACGCGCCCGTCGGCGAACCGCCCACGGGCTGACGGGTCCGTTGGTGCGTAACGAGCGCGCCACCGGACCCGTCACGTTCCGTCAACCGACGACCCTCCCGTCCAGGACCACCCGGCGCGGATCCGCCAGGACCCGTACGTCCTGGCGCGGGTCCCCTTCGTAGACCACGAGGTCCGCGGGTGCCCCCTCGTCGAGGCCGGGCCGCCCGAGCCAGTGCCGGGCGCCCCACGCGGTGGCGGAGAGCGCCTCGACGGGCGGGATGCCGGCGGTGACGAGTTCGGCGACCTCGGCCGCGACGAGGCCGTGCGCGAGGGAGCCGCCCGCGTCGGTGCCGACGTAGACGGGGATCCCCGCGTCGTACGCGGCCCGCACCGTGTCGTAGCGGCGCTCGTGCAGCCGCCGCATGTGCGCCGACCACCGGGGGAACTTGGCCTCGCCGCCGTCCGCGAGCCGCGGGAAGGTGGCGATGTTCACGAGGGTCGGGACGATGGCGACCCCGCGCTCGGCGAAGAGCGGGACGGTGTCCTCGGTGAGGCCGGTGGCGTGCTCGATGCAGTCGATGCCCGCCTCGACCAGGTCCCGCAGCGAGTCCTCGGCGAAGCAGTGCGCGGTGACCCGGGCGCCGAGCCGGTGCGCCTCGGCGATCGCCGCCTCCACGGCCTCGCGCGGCCAGCAGGCGCCCAGGTCGCCGGTGCCGCGGTCGAGCCAGTCGCCGACGAGCTTGACCCAGCCGTCGCCGCGCCGGGCCTCCCCGGCGACGTACGCGACGAGGTCCTCGGGCTCGATCTCGTGGGCGTAGTTGCGGATGTAGCGGCGGGTGCGGGCGATGTGCCGGCCCGCACGGATGATCTTCGGGAGGTCGTCGCGGTCGTCGATCCAACGGGTGTCGGAGGGCGAGCCGGCGTCCCGGATGAGCAGGGTGCCGGCGTCGCGGTCGGTCAGCGCCTGCTTCTCGGAGACGTCCGCCGGGACCGGGCCGTGGGCGTCGAGCCCGACGTGGCAGTGCGCGTCGACCAGGCCGGGCAGCGCCCAGCCCTCGACGGTGCGGACGTCACGGGCGCCGCCGGGGCGCTCGTACGAGATCCGGCCGCCGACGACCCACAGTTCGTCGCGGACGTCGTCGGGTCCGACGAGGACCCGCCCCTTCACGTGCAGTACCGGGTGATCGCTCATGTCATGCACCTTAGTGAGACGACTCGCCCTCCCCGCTCCCCTCCCCGCTCCCTTCCTCGACGTCCGCCATCGCCGGGTCGAGCAGCCGGGACAGGAAGTGCCGGGTCCGCTCGTGGGCCGGCCTGCCGATCACCTGGGCCGGCGCGCCCTCCTCGACGATCACGCCGCCGTCCATGAAGACGACCCGGTCGGCGACCTCCCGCGCGAAGGACATCTCGTGGGTGACGACCATCATCGTCATGCCCTCGTCGGCGAGCATCCGCATGACGGCGAGGACGTCGCCGACGAGTTCGGGGTCGAGCGCCGAGGTCGGCTCGTCGAAGAGCATCACGTCGGGCCCCATGGCCAGCGCGCGGGCGATCGCGACGCGCTGCTGCTGGCCGCCGGAGAGCGAGCCCGGATAGGCGTCGGCCTTCTCCGCGAGCCCCACCCGGGCGAGGTTCTCCGCGGCGATCCGGGCGGCGTCGTCCTTGCTCCGGCCGAGCACCCGGCGCTGCGGAAGCGTGAGGTTCCCGGTCACCGAGAGGTGGGGGAAGAGGTTGAACTGCTGGAAGACCATGCCGATGCGACGGCGTACGGCGTCGATGTCGACGTCCGGGTCCGTGACCTCCGTCCCGCCGACGAACACCCGGCCTCCGGTGGGCTCCTCCAGGAGGTTCACACAGCGCAGCAGGGTCGACTTCCCGGAGCCCGACGGGCCGATCACGCAGACGACCTCGCCCTGGGCGATCTCCAGGTCGATGCCCTTCAGCACCTCGTTGTCGCCGAAGGACTTGTGGAGGTCCTGCACCCGGATCTCGGACGTGCTCACTTGGTGACCTCCCCCGACTTCGCTTCGAGACGCCGCACGACGAAACCGAGCGGGATCGTCACGAGCAGGTAGCACAGGCCCGCGACCAGGATCGGCGTGGAGTTGGCGGTCGTGCTGGCCAGGTCGCGGCCGTACTTGGACAGTTCCCGCTCCTCCAGGGTGACACCGAGGAACAGCACCAGCGAGGAGTCCTTGAAGAGGGTCACGAGTTCGTTGGTGAGCGGCGGGAGAATGATCCTGAACGCCTGCGGGACGATGATCGAGACCATGGCCCGGGCGTGCGAGAAGCCCAGCGAGCGGGCCGCCTCCATCTGTCCTCTGGGTACGGCCTGGATGCCCGCCCGGAACGTCTCGGCCATGTACGCGGCCCCCACCAGGCCGAGGGCGATGGCGACCTTGCCGTACGTCCCGCCCGGGATCTCCGTGCCCGGGAACGCGAGCGGCACCGCGACGCCCACGAAGATGAAGATCACCAGGGCGGGCAGACCGCGGAAGACCTCGATGTAGATCCCGGCGAACCAGCGGTAGGGACCCACCGACGACAGACGCATCAGGGCGATGACGATGCCCAGCACCAGACCGACGACGAAGCCGAACGTCGTGTAGAGGACCGTGTTCTTCAGCGCCAGCGTGATGACGTCCGGGAACATCTGCTTGACCAGGTCCCACTGGAAGAACTGGTTCTTCAGACGGCCCCAGTCCGCCGTGACCGCGAAGGCGATCACGACGGCGGCGAAGACGACGTACTGCGCGCCGCGCGAGATCCGGCGCTTCTGGCGCCGGCTCAGGCCGGACCGGCGGGGCTGCTGGGCGGGTGCACCGGCATCACTCATGAGGCGGACGGGGAGGCGGAGGCCGCGGCCGCGTCGTACGGGCCGATCCACTTCTCGTAGAGCTTCTTGTAGGTGCCGTCGGCCTTGGCGTCCGCGATGGCCTTGTTGATGGCGGCGAGGAGCTTGGTGTTGCCCTTCTTCACCGTGAAGCCGTACTGCTCACCGGTGTTGATGTTGTCGGCCACCTTGAAGGCGTCGGCGTTGGCCTTGTCCTTCAGCCAGCCCTGGACGACCGGGTAGTCGATGACGACGGCCTGCACCTGCCCGCTGCGCAGCCCGCTGAGGACCGCGTCGGAGGATTCGAAGGAGACCGGGTCGAAGCCCTGCTTCTTCGCGTAGTCCTCACCGGTGGTCTGCGCCTGGGCGCCGAGCTTGACGCCCTTCGCCTTGACGTCGGCGAGCGAGGTGACGCCGCTCTTCTTGTCGACCAGGACGGCCTGGGTGGCGTCGAAGTACGGGTCGGAGAAGTCGACGTTCTTCTTGCGCTCCTCGGTGATCGTCATACCGGCGGCGGCGAGGTCGCACTGCTCGGAGTTGAGGAACGCGCCCGTCTTGAAGTTCTCGAAGGGCGTGTCGACGATGGCCTGCTTCACCCCGAGGTCCTGGGCGACGAGGTCGATCAGCGACACGTCGAAGCCCTGCACCTTGCCGTCGATCTCCGACTGGAAGGGGGGGTAGGGCAGGTGGGTGCAGGTCGTGAGCTGACCGCTCTTGACCAGCGGGACCCCGCTCGCGGTGGTGGTCTTGCCGCCTCCGCTGTCCGAGGAGCAGCCGGCCACGAGCAGCAGCCCGGCCGTGGCGGTGGTGGCGGCCAGAATGCGGGTCCGGCGTCCGGGGACCGAGTACACGGGGACCTCCAGTGGGGGTGACAGAGGGTCGACAGACGGAACACAGAGTTCCGATTATAAGGAAAGGTTTGGGTTGCTCAAATCATTCCGATGGCCACTGGGCCGTCTGGCCTCAGAATTCGCCGGTCCGGGTATCCCGGGGGCGGCGGTTACGCTCTGATCGTCGACCCCACCGTGAGTGAAGAGAGCACCGCCGTGACCCATCCCCTTCTTGACCTGGCGCCACTGAGCGCCGCCCGCTTCGCGTCGATCGAGGACCGTGTCGCCCGGCTGCTCGGCACCGCGCAGGACGTCGTGATCATGCAGGGCGAGGCGCTGCTCCCCCTGGAAGGGGCCATCCGGGGGACGGCCGGTCCCGGCACCACCGCCCTGAACGTCATCACCGGCCCCTACGGCCAGACGTTCGGGAACTGGCTGCGGGACTGCGGGGCGACCGTGATCGATCTGGCGGTGCCGTTCCACACCGCGGTCACCGCCGCGCAGATCCGCGAGGCCTTCGCCGAGCACCCGTCGATCGACTTCGTGTCGCTCGTGCACGCCGAGGCCGCCACCGGGAACACCAACCCTGTGGCGGAGATCGGCGAGGTCGTGCGCGAGCACGGCGCGCTCTTCTACCTGGACGCCGTCGCCTCGATCGGCGCCGAGCCGGTGCTGCCGGACGCCTGGGGCGTCGACCTGTGCGTGATCGGGGCGCAGAAGGCGATGGGCGGTCCCGCCGGGGTGTCGGCCGTGTCGGTGAGCGAGCGGGCCTGGGCGCGCATGGCCGCGAACCCCGGTGCGCCGCGCCGCTCCTACCTCTCCCTGCTGGACTGGAAGGAGCGCTGGGTCGACGGGGGCCGCAAGGCGCTGCTGCACGCGCCGGCGCAGCTGGAGATGCTGGCGCTGGAGGCGTGCGTCGAGCGGATCGAGGGCGAGGGCCTCGACACGGTGACGGCCCGTCACGCCTCGGCCGCCGCGGCCACCCGGGCGGGAGCCGTGGCCCTCGGCGGGGGCCTCGCCCCGTTCGTGGAGGCCGCCTCCGACGCGGCGCCCGTCGCCACCACGCTGCGGGTGCCCGAGGGCGCGGACGCGTCCGCGGTGGTCGCGAAGGCGCTGGCCGTGGATCCCGCGCTGCCGCTCGCCGCGGGCGGCGGCGCCCTCGCGCAGTCGATGATCCGCGTGAACCACTACGGTCCCGACGCCACCCGGGACGCCGTGCACGCCTGTCTCGCGGGGCTCGGCGCGGCACTGGCCGGGTCCGGATTCCCGGTGGACCCGGAGGGAGCGCGCCGGGCCGCGGAACCGGCCTGGGGCTGACCCGCGGGCGTCCGGCGGAGGTGTCCGCGCCTCCGCCGGGGCACCGGACCGGTGCCCCGGGAGCTCCTCGGGCCCACCGGACCAGGGCCCTCGGGCCCTGGCGGCGCGCCCGCGGACGCACGGGAATCGCAAATCCACTCCTCACTGCTGTCCGCCGAAATTCGGAACGGAATTTCCCGGCATCGACCGGAAAAGCTTCCCGCGTTCTCCTGCCCGCTTCTCCCGTGAGTAAACGCAAAGATTCCGCGAACGCCGAATGGCGCGTTCGGGCGGATCCTCCCCACATTTCGTCGCTGTGACACACTCCACAGCGCACCCCTTTTCCGGGGTATTTTCCGGGCAGAAGCCCCCATAAAACCGTGGTCACCGCCACTTTCTCACGGGCGCGTGATAACACATCGCCGACGCATCCGTAACCCGGGACGACGATGCAATCCGAACTTTCCGTCGGTAAATTCAATCCGCATGACCGTCGCCCAAGCAGACCTGTCAGCGAAATTCCTGGAAATGCCCGAAGGCCTTCGGATCGACCGTCCGGAGGTGGCCGACGGGGCCGCCCTGTGGCGTATCGCCAAGGACTCCCGGACCCTCGACCTGAACTCGTCGTACAGCTATCTGCTGTGGTGCCGTGACTTCGCCGGCACCACGGCGGTGGCCCGCGACACCGACGGACGGCCCGTCGGTTTCGTCACCGCGTACGCGCGCCCCGAGCGTCCCCGGACGCTCCTCGTGTGGCAGGTGGCCGTCGACGCGGCGTACCGCGGCAAAGGACTGGCCGCACGACTGCTCGACGGGCTGACCGCGCGGGTGGCTGCCGAGCGCGGGCTGTCCGCCGTCGAGACCACCATCACCCCGGGCAACACCGCCTCCGAGCGCCTGTTCACGTCGTACGCGCGGCGTCACGGAGCGGCCGTCGAGCGCGAGGTCCTGTTCGGGACGGCGCAGTTCCCCGACGGGCCGCACGACCCCGAAGTGCTGTACCGCATCGGCCCGTTCTCCGCCTGACCCCTCCTGTCTCCCCTCCCCCCCCACACGCTTCGAGGAGCGAATCGCCTTGACCATCACCCAGCCCGACCTCAGCGTCTTCGAGACCCTGGAATCGGAGGTGCGCAGCTACTGCCGCAACTGGCCCACCGTCTTCGACCGGGCCCGGGGCAGCCGCATGTACGACGAGGACGGACACGAGTTCCTCGACTTCTTCGCCGGTGCCGGGTCGCTGAACTACGGCCACAACAACCCCGTGCTCAAACGGGCCCTGATCGACTACCTGGAGCGCGACGGCGTCACCCACGGGCTCGACATGTCGACGACCGCCAAACGCGGTTTCCTGGAGGCCTTCCAGAACCTGGTGCTGCGGCCGCGCGACCTGCCGTACAAGGTGATGTTCCCCGGCCCGACCGGCACCAACGCCGTCGAGTCGGCGCTGAAGCTCGCGCGGAAGGTGAAGGGGCGCGAGGCGATCGTGTCGTTCACCAACGCCTTCCACGGGATGTCGCTCGGTTCGCTCGCCGTGACCGGCAACGCCTTCAAGCGGGCGGGCGCCGGCGTCCCGCTGGTGCACGGCACCCCGATGCCGTTCGACAACTACTTCGACGGGCGGGTGCCGGACTTCCTGTGGTTCGAACGGCTCCTGGAGGACCAGGGATCCGGGCTGAACCAGCCCGCCGCGGTGATCGTCGAGACCGTGCAGGGCGAGGGCGGGATCAACATCGCGCGGCCCGAGTGGCTGCGCGCGCTCGCCGATCTGTGCGCGCGCCGCGACATGCTGCTCATCGTCGACGACATCCAGATGGGCTGCGGGCGGACCGGCGCGTTCTTCTCCTTCGAGGAGGCGGGGATCGTGCCCGACATCGTGACGGTGTCCAAGTCCATCAGCGGATACGGGCTGCCGATGTCGCTGTGCCTGTTCAGGCCCGAGCTGGACATCTGGGAGCCGGGCGAGCACAACGGCACCTTCCGCGGCAACAACCCGGCGTTCGTCACGGCCACCGCCGCCCTGGAGGCCTACTGGGCCGACGGGTCCGCGATGGAGAAGCAGACCCGTGCCCGCGGCGAGCAGATCGAACGGGCGCTGGTCTCCGTCACCGAGGAGAACCTCGCCGACGTCAAGGAGTACCGGGGCCGCGGACTCGTCTGGGGCATCGAGTTCAAGGACAAGGCCCGCGCCGCGCGGGTGTCCCGCCGCGCCTTCGAACTCGGGCTGCTCGTCGAGACGTCCGGCCCGGAGAGCGAGGTCGTGAAACTGCTGCCCGCCCTCACCATCACCCCCGACGAACTCGACGAGGGCCTGCGCACGTTGGCCCGCGCGGTCGCCGAGACCGCCTGACGGGCCGCCGCGCGCCACGGGGCGCGCGGACCGGGCACGAACACGGGAAACCCGGGAACGAGAGACGCGGGAACGAACGCCCCGAGCGCGAGAAGCCCCGCGAGGGACACGAGAGAGACACGAGAGAGAGGCATCGCACCACCGTGATAGTCCGTTCGCTCAAGGAACTCGAAGGAACCGACCGGCACGTGAAGGCCGCGTCCGGCACCTGGGAGAGCAAGCGCATCGTCCTCGCCGGGGAGAGGGTCGGCTTCTCCCTGCACGAGACGGTCCTGTACGCGGGTACGGAGACCCGGATGTGGTACGCGAACCACGTCGAGGCCGTGCTCTGCGTGGAGGGCGAGGCCGAACTCACCGACGAGGAGACCGGCGAGAAGCACTGGATCGCCCCTGGGACGATGTACCTGCTGAACGGCCACGAGCGCCACACCCTGCGCCCGAGGACCGACTTCCGGTGCGTCTGCGTCTTCAACCCGCCCGTCACCGGACGGGAGGACCACGACGAGAACGGCGTCTACCCCCTGCTCACCGAACCCGAGGAGGTGTGACACACCGATGACCACACTCACCGATGCGTATCCCAGCCGCGCCGCCACCGAAGTGGCCGTCCCCCGCCAGGACCCGGTCGTCTGGGGCGCGCCGGACGAACCCGGCCCGATCTCGGTCCCCGACCTCCACTCCTACGAGCGCGACGGCTTCCTCGCCGTCGAGGAGCTCCTCTCCGAGGACGAGGTCGCCGTCTACCGGCGGGAGCTGGAACGGCTCGTCACCGATCCGGCGGTCCGCGCGGACGAGCGCTCGGTCGTCGAACCGAGGACGCGGGAGATCCGGTCCGTCTTCGAGGTGCACCGGATCAGCGAGGTCTTCGCCGGCCTCGTGCGCGACGAGCGCGTCGTCGGCCGGGCCCGGCAGATCCTCGGCTCGGACGTGTACGTCCACCAGTCGCGGATCAACGTCAAGCCGGGCTTCGGGGCCAGCGGCTTCTACTGGCACTCGGACTTCGAGACCTGGCACGCGGAGGACGGTCTGCCGAACATGCGGACCGTGTCCGTCTCGATCGCGCTGACCGAGAACCTCGACACCAACGGCGGCCTCATGATCATGCCGGGGTCGCACAGGACGTTCCTCGGGTGCGCGGGGGCCACGCCGAAGGACAACTACAAGAAGTCGCTCCAGATGCAGGACGCGGGCACCCCCTCCGACGAGGCGCTCACCGAACTCGCGAGCCGGCACGGCATCAAGCTCTTCACGGGCAAGGCCGGTTCGGCGACCTGGTTCGACTGCAACTGCATGCACGGCTCGGGGGACAACATCACCCCGTTCCCGCGCAGCAACGTCTTCATCGTGTTCAACAGCGTGGAGAACACGGCCGTCGAACCGTTCGCGGCGCCCGTGCGCAGGCCGGAGTTCATCGGGGCACGGGACTTCACGCCGGTGCGGTGACGCCTCCGGCGGGATGAACCGGGAACGGCGGTCCCGGGGAGCACGTGCTCCCCGGGACCGTCCGCCGTGTCAGCCGGCCAGCACGTCCAGGAGGCGGTCGACGTCGGCGGGCGTGTTGTAGAGGTGGAACGACGCCCGCAGATTGCCCGCGCGGTTCGACACCTCGACACCGGCCCGGCTCAACTCTCCCTGACGGTGGCCCAGTCCGGGCACCGAGACGATGGCGGAGCCGGGTGCCGGCAGCGGCTGGTGGTCCAGCGCGGCCAGCCCCGCGCGGAACCGGTCCGCGAGGGCGAGGTCGTGCGCGCGAACGGTGTCCACGCCGAGTTCCTCGATCAGTTCGAGGGAGTGGCGCACCCCGGCGTAGGTGAACAGCGCGGGGCTCACGTCGAACCGGCGGGCGGAGCGGGCGAGTTCCTGCACCGGGCCGTAGCAGCTGTTCCAGGGTTCCTCCGCCGCGACCCAGCCCGCGAGCACCGGGGTGAGCCCGCCGAAGTCCTCGGGCACGACGAGGAAGGCCGCGCCGTGCGGGCCCAGCAGCCACTTGAAGGTGATGCACACGGTGAAGTCGTAGCCGTCGGCGTCGACCGGCAGCCAGCCCGCCGCCTGCGAGAAGTCGACGTAGGTGCGTGCCCCGTGTTCGCGGGCCGCCTCGCGCAGCGCGGGCAGGTCGGCGATCCGTCCGTCGGCGGACTGCGCGGCGCTGACCGCGACGAGCGCCGTGCCGGGACGCACGGACTCGGCGATCCGCTCCAGTGGTACGGCGCGCACCTTCAGGTCGCCGCGGACGTGGAACGGGTTCAGCACGGAGGTGAAGTCGTCCTCGGCGGTGAGGACTTCGGACCCGGGGGCCAGCCCGGCCGCGATCAGCGCGGTCTGCGCGGCGACGGACGGGCCGGCGGCGACCCGGGCGGCCGGGACGCCGGCCAGCCGGGCGAAGCAGGCGCGGGCCAGCTCGACGTCCTCGTAGAGGGAGTCGAGCGGCCTGCCCGCGGCCCGCAGCGCCACCGCCTCGTGCAGGGCGGCGACGGTACGGGCCGGAAGCAGGCCGTTGCTGGCCGTGTTCAGGTAGGTGTTCTCCGGGGCGAACTCGGCACGGACGAGGGTCTCGAAGGTCTCCATGGGACCACTGTGGGCCCGGACGGTGCCCAAGTCCATCGCCAACTTTTACGGGGTTTCCCCAAGCGATGCTTATGAATGGGCTCCGACCTGCGGTTTCCGGCGCCGGAGCCCCCGTACCGCGCTCACCTGTTCTGCGGAACCGCGCAGCCGTCCGGGCCACAGGCCTCGGCGCCCTCGTCCTGTACGAGCGTGAGCTGCGGACGCTCGCCCCAGGCCTGGGTCAGCGCCTGGGTGAAGACCTCGGCGGGCTGCGCGCCGGAGACGCCGTACGTGCGGTCCAGGACGAAGAAGGGGACGCCGTTCGCGCCCAGCTCGGCGGCCTCGCGCTCGTCGGCGCGGACGTCGTCGGCGTAGGCGGCCGGGTCGGCGAGCACCTCACGGGCGTCGGCGGCGTCGAGCCCGGCGGCGACGGCCAGCTCCACGAGCCGCTCGTCGTCGCCGAAGACGGTCCGCTCCTCGGCGAAGTTGGCCTTGTAGAACAGGTCGATCAGCTCGTCCTGGCGGCCGCGCGCCTTGGCGAGGTGCAGCAGGCGGTGCATGTCGAAGGTGTTGCCGTGGTCGCGGTCCCGGGTGCGGTACGCGAGGCCCTCGGCGGCGGCCTGCGTACCGAGGTTCTCCTCGCCCGCCTGCGCCTGCGCCTCGCTCATGCCGTACTTCTTGGTGAGCATCGTGATCACGGGCTGGATGTCGCCCTTGGCCCGGCCGGGGTCCAGCTCGAACGAACGGTGCACGACCTCGACCTCGTCACGGTGCGGGAAGGCGTCGAGCGCCTTCTCGAAACGGGCCTTTCCGACGTAGCACCACGGGCAGGCGATGTCGGACCAGATCTCGACGCGCATTCTTCGGCTCTCTCCAGGTCGTGCGGATACGGGACACCCTCCGGGGACGTCATTTAGGTGAACATTCAAGCGGCTCGGGTCATTCCCCGGCCGCCTCCGCGCTCCCGTCCCTCTCCGCGCCCCCGGCCACGGCGTACCGCAGATACAGGTGGTGATCACCCTCCTCGGGCGGGTTCTCCGGATCGGGGACCCAGCCCAGGCGGGCGTAGAAGGCCTGCGCGCGCAGATTGTCGGTGTGCACGTCGAGCGTCGCCGTGCGCTTCCCGTCGGCCTGCCACTCCTCCACGCAGGCCGCGTGCAGCACCGTGCCGATCCCGGCCCGCCAGCGGTCGGGGTCGACGTGGAACTGGAAGAGCTTGACCGTGTCCGCGGGCGCGCCCTCGTCCGTACGGAAGGAGGCGATGCCCGCGATCCGGCCGTCCTGCACGAGGCACAGCACATGACCGTCGGGACGCTCGATGGCGCCCCGCCAGGCGGCGAGCCAGTCGGTGCCGTCCTGGGGCACTCCGTCCGGGTAGTACGTCGCCCGGGCCCGGGCGTGCAGGTCGGCGACGGCGGCCGCCTCGGCGGGCAGCGCGGTCCTGATCACCCGGCGCACACGGTTCACACGGTCCTCGATCATGCAACTGAGGACGTGACCGCGGACGGCCCGGTTCCGTACCCGGCCGGATCCGCACGGAACGGACCCGGCACGGAACAGGCCCCGCACTGCGGGGCCGGGGCCCGGCGGCTAGCTGCCGTCGCGCAGGTCGCGCGGCCAGGACGGGCGGAACTCGATGCCGTCGTAGGTCACCACGCAGCCCTCCCCCATCGGCGACTGGGTCATGAAGCCGACCAGCGCGGCCCCGGTCTCCTTCTCGTCGGCCAGGGTGAAGAGGCGGACGAAGGTCCAGCGCTCACCGTCGCGGGAGGCGTGGAAGGCGAAGGCCCGGCCGGTGCGGCTCACCCGCAGCCAGACGGAACTTCCCTCCACGGTGAAGGAGTTGGCGTCGTCGGAGTGTCCCTGGGTGACCACCGTGCAGACGGTGGGAACGTCCGGGGAGTACTCCAGGCACAGCTTCGCCCAGGCCCGCTCCCCCACGTGGACGTAGAGCACGCCCGCGTCGAAGGCCGCCCCGAAGCCCACCGTCACGCGGGCGATCAGCTGGAAGTCGCCTTCCGGCGAGCCGAGCAGCCGGGGCGCGTCGGAGGCCGGGTCGAGTCCTTCGCCGGTGGGCGGCACGAAACGGTCCTGCCGGGGCCCGGCCCAGCCGGTGAGCACACCGTCCTCGTACGACCAGTTCCCGTCGGGGCCGTAGGTGCGGAGGGAGAAAGGGAGTTCGGGGAGTGTGACGTCCATGGGCCGAGTCTCTCAGGTCCGGGGGCGGTCCCTCGGCGATACGAAGGGGGGTCGCACGACGACCCGCACGACACCCGTCGGCGACGGCGAACAGGACCGGCCGGGTCCGGGACGGAACCGCCCCGGTACGAAACCGGCCGGGTCCGCCGCCGGACCGGCCTGCCACGGAACCGGCCCCGCCCACCGCCGAAACCGGCCCCCGGCCGAACCGGCCGGCACGGCACGAGGCCCGGCGGACCGGCACGGCACGAGACGCGGCCCGCCGCCGAACCGGTCCGGCCCGCCGCAAAGGCGCTAGCGCTCCAGGCGCCCGTCGTACCGCCGGGGCAGTCCCAGCGGGTTGTCGTCGCGCAGCTCGGGCGGCAGCAGTGCCTCGGGCACGCCCTGGTAGGCCACCGGCCGCATCCAGCGCTCGATGGCGGTGCCGCCGACCGAGGTGGACGTCGAGGTCGTCGCGGGGTACGGCCCTCCGTGGTGCTGGGCCGGGGCGACGGCGACCCCGGTCGGCCAGCCGTTCACCAGGACCCGGCCCGCGAGGGAGGTGAGTTCGGCGAGGATCTCCGCGCCGCGCCCCTCGCCCACGGCCTCCTCCGCGGAGAGCTGCACCGTGGCCGTGAGGTTGCCGGGGAGCCGGGAGAGCACCGCGCCCGCCTCGGACTCGTCCTCGTAGCGCGCCACGACCGTGAGCGGCCCGAAGCACTCCTCGAGGAGCAGGTCGTGCTCGCCCTCGGCCGCGAGCCTGCCCGCGGGCACGGTCAGGAAGCCGGGGCTCACCGTGTGCTCACCGCCCGCGCCCGGTGTCACCGGGGCCTGGACGTCCGGGAGCCCGGCGCGCTCGGCGACCCCGGCGATGAAGTTGTCCCGCATGCGGTGGTCGAGCAGGACCCCGGCGGCGGTGCCGCTCACCGCGTCGGTCAGGGACTTCAGCAGACGGTCGCCCGCCTCGCCGGCCGGAGCGAGCACCAGGCCCGGCTTCACGCAGAACTGGCCGACGCCCAGGGTCATCGAGCCGGCGAGTCCCGCGCCGATCTCCTCGGCGCGCTCGACGGCCGCGGCCTCGGTGACGACGACGGGGTTGAGGGAGCCCAGCTCGCCGTGGAACGGGATCGGCACCGGACGCGCGGCGGCCGCGTCGAACAGCGCGCGCCCGCCGCGGACGGAACCGGTGAACCCGGCCGCCGTGACCAGCGGGTGCCGGACCAGCTCGACACCGGCCTCGAAGCCGTGCACGAGGCCGACGACGCCCTCGGGGATGCCGTGCCGGGCCGCCGCGCGGCGCAGGACGGCCGCGACCAGCTCGGAGAGCGCCGGGTGGTCGGGGTGGGCCTTGACGACGACCGGGCAGCCCGCGGCCAGCGCGCTCGCCGTGTCGCCGCCGGCCACCGAGAAGGCGAAGGGGAAGTTCGAGGCCGAGTACACGGCGACGACGCCCAGCGGCACCTTGTAGCGGCGCAGGTCCGGGATCGGCGGGGTCGCCGTGGCGTCCGGGTGGTTGATCACGACGTCGAGGAAGGCGCCCTCGTCCACGATCCCGGCGAACGCGCGCAACTGGTAGCAGGTGCGGGCGAGCTCCCCGGTGAGCCGGACCGGGCCGAGCGCGGTCTCCGCGTCGGCGGCCTCGACGAGCAGGTCCTCGGCGCCTTCGAGCAGGTCGGCGGCGGTGCGCAGGAACGCGGCGCGGACGGTGCGGTCGGCGAGGGCGGGACGCGCGGCGTGCGCGGCGCGGACGGCCTCGTCCACCTCCTGGCCGGTGGCCTCCACCGCGACCTGTTCCCGCCGCTTCCCGGTACGGGGGTCGACACTCCAGACTGGTGCTGCTGCCACCGCGGGTCCCTTCACATGTGAGGCCACGTTCGTGTGTCACCCACCAGGTCCGTTCGATATGCTGAACGCTGTCTCTGATGGTGAACTTGCTGCTCGGAGACTATTTCCCGTCCAACGAAGGGGTCAAGGGCGATGTCGGCAGGCGAGACAGGCGGCGGGGCGCAGGTCAAGTCCGCGGTGCGGACCGTTGAATTGCTGGAGTACTTCGCCGGCCGGCCCGGAATGCACTCCCTCGCCGCGGTCCAGGAGGCCGTCGGATATCCCAAGTCCAGCCTGTACATGCTGCTGCGCACGCTCGTGGAGCTCGGCTGGGTCGAGACGGACGCGACGGGCACGCGGTACGGCATCGGCGTACGGGCCCTGCTGGTCGGCACCTCCTACATCGACGGCGACGAGGTGGTCGCCGCGGCCCGCCCCACCCTCGACCGCCTCTCCGACGACACCACCGAGACGATCCACCTCGCGCGCCTGGACGGCACGAACGTCGTCTACCTGGCCACCCGGCAGTCGCAGCACTATCTGCGCCCCTTCACCCGGGTCGGCCGCAGGCTCCCCGCCCACTCCACCTCGCTCGGCAAGGCGCTGCTGGCCACGTATGGCGACGAGCAGGTCCGCAAGATGCTGCCGGAGACGCTGCCCGCGCTGACCGAGCACACGATCACCGACCGGGAGAAGCTCATCGAGGAGCTGCACCAGGTGCGGGAGCAGGGCTTCGCGGTGGACCGCGAGGAGAACACGCTGGGGCTGCGCTGCTTCGGCGTGGCGATCCCGTACCGCACGCCCGCCCGTGACGCGATCAGCTGCTCGGTCCCCGTGGCCCGGCTCACCCCCGCGCACGAGCAGATGGTCAAGGACGCCCTGTTCGACGCCCGCGACCGGCTCACCCTGGCCACCCGCAGGCTCTGACGGAAGGGGCCCCGCGTCCCTCGTGAGGCGTCGGCCTCATGAGGGATCGATGAGAAAAACGGGCGGACGGGAACGATTCGTCCCCGACCGCTCGTCCTTCAGTGCGGGATGAACAAGACGATCAGGCGTACCGCCGTCTTCACTCTGCTGCTCGTGCTCTCCCTGCTGGTCAGGGCGACCTGGGTGCAGTTCTACGACGGCCGGGCGCTCGCGGACGACAAGGAAAACCGGCGGAACGCGATCGCGCTGTACGCGAACCCGCTCGGGAACATCATCGTGGCCGGGGAGGCGATCACCGGCTCCGCGCGGACGACAGGGAGCGATCTCAAGTACAAGAGGACGTACAAGGACGGCAGCCTGTACGCGGCGGTCACCGGTTACAGCTCCCAGGTCTACGGGTCCACCCAGCTGGAGGGCATCTACCAGAAGCTGCTGGACGGCTCGGACATCTCGCTGAAGAACCCGCTGGACACGCTCACGAACAAGCGCGCCGACCCCGGTGACGTGGTCACGACGATCGACCCGGCCGTGCAGAAGGCCGCGTACGCGGCGCTCGGGAGCAACAAGGGCGCCGCCGTCGCGATCGACCCGAAGACCGGCAAGATCCTCTCGGTCGTCTCGACACCGTCGTACGACCCGACGTCGATCAGCGCGGGGAACGACAGCGTCTGGAAGAAGCTGACCAAGGATCCCGACAAGCCGCTGGTCAACCGCGCGCTGCGGCAGCCGCTGCCGCCGGGCTCGACGTTCAAGCTGGTCGTGGCCGCCGCCGCGCTGGAGGACGGGCTCTACGAGGACGTGGACGCGAAGACGGACAGCCCGGATCCGTACGTCCTGCCGGGCACGACGACCCCGCTGAAGAACGAGAACGCGTCCGCGCCCTGCGAGAACGCCTCGATCCGGGTCGCGCTCCAGTACTCCTGCAACAACGTCTTCGGGAAGATGGCGGTCGACCTGGGCCAGGACAAGGTCAGGGCGATGGCGGAGAAGTTCGGCTTCAACGACACGAAGCAGGACGTGCCGGTGCGGGCGTACGCCAGCGTGTACCCCGAGGGCATGGACAAGTCGTCCACGGCGCTGACCGGCATCGGGCAGTACGACGTCACCGCGACCCCGCTCCAGATGGCCATGGTGTCCGCCGCCATTGCCAACGACGGCAAGCTGGTCTCGCCGCATATGGTGTCGCAGACCAGCGATGCCGACGGCGACGTGCTGAGGGACTACGACGACAGCGCCGGGACCGAGCGGATCGTCAGCTCGGAGACCGCCCGGCAGCTCCGCTCCGCGATGCGGACGGTCGTCGAGGACGGCACGGGCACCAACGCCCTGATCCCCGGCGCGACCGTGGGCGGCAAGACCGGCACGGCCCAGCACGGCGAGAAGAACAGCAAGACGCCGTACGCCTGGTTCACCTCGTTCGCGAAGTCCGACTCGAACGGCAAGGAGGTGGCCGTCGCGGTGATGGTCGAGCAGTCGGACGCGGCGCGCTCGGAGGTCAGCGGCAACGGACTGGCGGCGCCGGTCGCCAAGGCGATGATGCGCGCGGCCCTGAAGGACTGAGGCGCACCCGGCCCGTACGCGAGGCGGCCCCGCACCCGGTCGGGTGCGGGGCCGCCTCCTCACGTGCGGGACCCCTCGCGCGGTCCGGCCGCCTCACGTCACTTCACACCGAGCAGCTGCTCCACCGGGTCGATCGCGAAGTAGACCAGGAACAGCGCCGAGACGGCCCACAGCAGCCAGTTGACCTCCTTGGCCTTGCCCAGCACCGCCTTGATGACGACGTAGGCGATGAAACCGGCGCCGATGCCGTCGGTGATGGAGTACGTGAACGGCATCGCGGCGATGGTCAGGAACGCCGGGATCGCGATCTCGTACTTGTTCCAGTCGATGTGCTTGACGTGGGTCATCATCAGGAACCCGACCGCGATCAGCGCGGGCGCCGCGGCCTGGAGCGGGACGATGGTCAGCAGCGGGGTGAGGAAGAGCGCGAGACCGAAGAGCCCGCCGGTGACCAGGTTGGCGAAACCGGTGCGGGCGCCCTCGCCGACACCGGCCGCGGACTCGATGTAGGCGGTGTTGGAGGAGGCGGAGCCCAGACCGCCCGCGACGGCGGCCGCGCCGTCGATGAACAGGACCCGCCCGATGCCCGGGACCTGCCCCTGCTCGTCGAGCAGCCCGGCCTCGGCGCTGATGCCCACGATGGTGCCCATGGCGTCGAAGAAGTCCGACAGCACCAGGGTGAAGACCAGCAGGACCGCGGTGAGCACCCCGGCCTCGGCGAAGCCGCCGAACAGGTCGACGTGGCCGACGAGTCCGAAGTCCGGGGTGGCGACGATCTTGTCCGGGACCTTGGGAGTGGTCAGGCCCCAGCTCTTGATGTCGGCGAGGGCGTCGATGACGATCGCGACGACGGTCATCGTCACGATGCTGATGAGGATGGCGCCCTTCACCTTGCGGGCGAGCAGCGCGATGGTCAGCAGGACGCCGAGACAGAAGACGAGGACGGGCCAGCCGGTCAGCCGGCCCACGGCACCGAGCTGCACGGGCACGGTGGTGTGCGCGACGTCCGGGATGCGGCTGACGAACCCGGCGTCCACGAAGCCGATGAACGCGATGAACAGGCCGATGCCGACACCGATGGCCTGCTTCAGCTGCTGCGGGATCGCGTTCATGATCGCTTCCCGGAGGCCGGTGAGCACCAGGACGCAGATCAGGAGACCCTCGAGGACGACGAGGCCCATCGCGTCGTCCCAGCTCATCAGCGGGGCCAGCTGGAAGGCCACGACGGCGTTGAGGCCGAGGCCCGCGGCGATGGCGAGCGGAAGGTTGCCGCCGATGCCCATGGCTACGGTCATCACGCACGCCACCAGTGCGGTGGCGGTGACCAGTTGGCCGGTGTCGAGCGTGTGCCCGAACTTGTCCTTGGCGCTACCGAGGATGATGGGGTTCAGGACGAGGATGTAGGCCATGGTGAAGAAGGTGGCGAATCCGCCGCGTATCTCCCGGCCGACGGTGGAGCCTCTGGCGGATATCTTGAAGAACCCGTCGACCCCGCCTGCCGCCGGTGGTGCGGCACTTGGCCGGTTGTCGACCTTTTGCTCTTCGGACATGGCATTTCTCCTCGTCGCCTGTGTACTCGGTGCGCGGATGCTGGCTGGATTGTTCCCCTCTTCAAGCACTTTCAGGTTTTCCTTGTGTTACGGAATCAGGTTCGGTCCGCCATACGCCGTTCGAAGTCCCGTACGACCGGCTGATACGCTCACGCATCCCGCCCCGCCACAACTCCCTTTCCCCCCACCGGAATCACGGGGCCGCACACACCGCACCCGTACCGGTGCACCGGCCGAAGCGAGGGGAGGTACCCCGTGGGCACGGTCGTCGACGACGCCGCCTCCGTGGAGTTCCACGCCTTCTTCGAGCGGCACTACGCCGAACTGGCCCGACTCGCCCACCTGTTGACGGGCGAGCCGGACGCCGCCGACGATCTGGCCGCCGACGCGCTGCTCGCGCTGTGGCACCGCTGGGACCGGGTGCGGGCGGCGGAACACCCGGCGGCGTACGCGCGCGGGGTGGTCGCCAACCTCGCCCGCACCCGGATCCGTGCCGCGGTGCGCGAGCGCCGGCGGATCACCCTCTTCTGGTCGCAGCGCGAGGACAGGGCCGAGAACCCCGACGTGGCGGGCACGGTCGACGTCCAGGAGGCGCTGCGCCGGCTGCCGTTCCGCAAACGCGCCTGTGTCGTGCTGCGGCACGCCTTCGACCTGTCGGAGAAGGACACCGCGCTCGCCCTCGGGGTCTCCGTCGGTACGGTGAAGAGCCAGACGTCCAAGGGCATGGCGGAACTGAGGCGGCTGCTCGGCACCGACGAGGCGTCGGTGCGGGTGCACGCGGGGGCGCTGACCGCGGGCGGGGCCGAAGGACGAGAGCGATGAGGGAGTCACGGGAGGTGCACGACGATCTGCGTGCCCGGCTGCGCGACGCGGCCGGGGCGCACGAGCCGGACCGCGCGCGCATCCTGTCGCGGGTGGAACGCGGCATGGCGGGCCCCGGTGGGCGGCGGCCCGCGCGGCGCGCGGTACGCCCGCCGCTGCTCGACTGGTTCCGCGTCCTGGGCGCCACGGCCGCGGTCGCCGGCATCCTGGCGGCGGGCGGTTACGCGGTCGCCTCGGCGGTGAAGGACGAGGGCCCGGCGCAGCGGACCGTGGCCGTCCCGCCGACGCCCGCCCCGTCGCCGGACCCGGCCGGCCGGGCGCGGACCGCCCCCGCCCCCGGCCCCCGTTCCGGGACGCCGGAGGAGTCGGACCGGCCGCGTCCGTCGCCCTCGGACACCCCCTCGGCGACGGTGACCGCCCCCGCCCCCACGCCCCGGGCATCCGCCGGGGACACCGAGGACGGCCCGCTGCGGTCGGACGGCTCGGTCGACCCGCACAGCAACGACTTCTGGGCGCAGAGCGATGTCACCCTGAGGACCACGGAGCGGCTCACCTCGCTCACGGTCACGTTGAAGGTGCGGCAGACCGGCGGGGTGAGCGGTACGGGTGCCTGGCGCTCGCTGCCGGAGGACGACTTCACGACGACGGTCGCCGAACGGGACGGCTTCCTCGTCTACGCCTGGACGCTCAGGCCCGGTCGCACGGTCTGGCCGGGCGAATGGGTCTTCGCCGGCCAGTACGACCACGCCCGCGGCGGCCGGGACGCGAAGGACGACGGCTACACGGTGACGGCGGCCACCGAGGACGGCGAACGGTCCTCCGTGACCGGTGACTTCACGGCCCGCGCTTCGTGACGCACGGCGCCGCGAGCCGCCGGCCGAGAAAGATCCGCGGGCGCGGCAACCTTCCTCCCCGGCCGTGGCGACCAGGAGACGCACGATCTCCCCACCACACGAGGAACCCGCTTCATGACTGCACGAGTTGAACAGCGCGTCCGCCATCGCCGCCGCCTCTCCGCACGGCGTGCCGTGATCGGCGGTCTGTCCGCCCTCGCCCTCACCGGGACGGCGATCGCCACGACCGCGACGCTGGGCTCGGCCGGCGCCGCGACGACCTGGCCGCAGGCGAAGGGCAGCAGGGCCGTGACGTCGACGATCCCGGTCTCGGGCACCTTCGACGGCAGGATGACCGAGTTCTTCGGCAGCGGGGCGCTGGGGACCGGCGGCCAGGACGAGGACCAGGGGCCGGTCTTCGAACTCGCCGACGGCGTCCACTGCCTGGGCAGCTGCACCCTGCAGAACGTGTGGTGGCTGGACGTCGGCGAGGACGCGGCGACCTTCAAGGGCACGTCGTCCTCGGCGGTCTACAAGGTCCGCGGCGGCGGCGCCAAGGGCGCGGACGACAAGGTCCTGCAGTTCAACGGCGCGGGCAAACTGGTGGTCAGCAAGTTCCAGGTGGAGAACTTCGGGAAGCTGGTGCGCAGTTGCGGCAACTGCAAGAAGCAGTTCAAGCGCACCGTCATCATCGACGACGTGGACGTGACCGCTCCGGGCAAGGCGATCGTCGGGGTCAACTCCAACTTCGGTGACACCGCCTCGCTGCGTCGCGTCCGTGTCCACGGCGACACCAAGAAGAAGATCAAGACGTGCGTCCGCTTCCAGGGCAACAGCACGGGCAAGGAGCCGACGGAGCTGGGCAACGGCCCGGACGGCACCACGTGCAGGTTCACGGCGTCGGACGTCACGTACGACTGAGTCCGGATCCGTACGCCCCGCGGAGGCGACGCCGGACGAACGCCCCCGCCGGTGAGGACCGGCGGGGGCGTTCGACCATGGGGGCTCGTCAGCTCACGAAGTACGTGGGGTTCGGGAGCTTGTAGGTCTTGTCGGCGTAACCGCCCTCGAGGTCCGAGTACTGGTCGCCGAAGTTGGCGACGATGTCGTACCCGAGGGACTCGATGTGCTTGCGGGTGCCGGCCTTGTACTGCACGGTCGTGCAGTTCCAGGCCGCGGCGGTGGCGCAGTCGCTCAGGTAGGCGGGCGGGTTGGCCGCGTCCTTGAGGAACATGTGCGCGGAGTCGAGGTTGACGTCGACGCCGACCTTCTTCAGGTTCTCGACCGCGGAGGCGCGCTGCGACTCCTTCAGGCCCGAGTTGTAGAACACCTCGACGCCCTTGGAAGCGGCGTACTTGACGAGGTCGGGGCTGCCGAAGACGGCCGGACGGTCCGCCTGGGCGACATAGGCGGCCCAGGAGGCCGAGTTGTAGGTGTAGTTGGTCTTCTTCTCGTAGTCGAGGGAGAGCAGCAGCGTGTCGTCGATGTCGAAGACGACCGCGGCCTTCTCGTGCCGGTGGTGGGCCTTGCGGGCCGCCTGGTCGATGTGCCGCTTGGCGGCGGCGTCGAGGCGCGCGAGGTCCTTGGCGTACTGGCTGTCGGGGGACGCCTGGTAGACACCGTTGCTGTCGGCGGTGGTGCCGTAATAGGTGTCGATGTCCTTGACGAGGACGCCGATGTTGTAAGGCTCGTGCGTCGAGTTCGCCGTCGACTGACCGGCGGTGGCGACGCCGGTGCCGTACAGGGCGGCACCGGCGACGGCACAGGTCGCGGCGACGGCCGCGATGCGGAGTGGCTTATGCATGACAGGTTTCTACGCGCGTAACGTCTTCGGGCGCGAGGTCTTTTGCCTGATCGATACATACTTTTCGGCCGACTTGGCCCCACTCCTGTCCGGCGGGTGTCAGTTCATGGTCGCGCCGATGGTCGTGCTGCCCGTCGTGAGGAAGGTGGTCGCGGGCAATGTCCCGCCTGCCGAACGGGAGTTGCAGGCGGTGGTGTCGACGACGACGGTGGCGGCCCGCGCCTGCCCGGGCAGGACGGCGAGGCCGGCGCCCAGCGCCAGGGCGGCGCCGAGATCGAGAGCGGTACGACGGGACATGGAGTGGGGTCCTTTCGTCGTGCTGTCGGAGACAACGGTGGGGATCACGGGCACCAGTCGCCGAGATGGGCGGCACGGGTGTGCCGCTCGGCCTCCGCGTCCGTGAGCTGGGGACGGTTCTCCGGGACGGTGATCACCGCGCCGGGCCCGGTGTTGCGGTACTCGGCGAAGCGCTGGTCCTGCCACGGATGGGCGGCGGACATGTCCGTGTAGGGCGCGACCGCGTCGACGCCGGCGCCCAGGCGGGTGTCGCGGACGGTCAGCATCGGGCGGGCGGTGGGGTCCGAGCCGGGCACCCAGGGGCGGGCCAGCTTGTAGTACGCGTCCGGCGCGGCGCTGCTGACCGCGCAGCGGGTGACCAGGTATCCGCGCGGGTCGGCGACGGCCGTGGACGGCGCGAAGACGAAGCCGTACGGGGCGCCGGCCAGGTCCGTGCGGTCCAGGGCGCGGAAGTGGCAGTGCTCGAAGACCGCCGTCGCCCGCCCGAAGACGAAGTCCACGTCCCCCTCGACGTAGCAGTCCCGGTAGTACTGCCGGGCGAAGGCGGTGAGCGCGATCGAGTCGGCGTACAGGGTGTCCTGGTGGCCGAGGAAGCGGCACCGGTGGAACGCGGAGCGGTCGCCCTGCACCTTGACCGCCACGGCCTGGGTGCCGGTGACGTCCGGGTGGTCGGCGCGCAGCCAGTCGTTGGCGAAGGTGACCGCGCGGGCGGTGAAGCCGTCGGTGCGCACGGTGGTCGTCGCCGACCCGGTGGTGCCGTAGGTGCCCGAACCGTCGGGCCTGGGCGTGCCGTTGGCGTTGTCGTACACCACGACGACATCGCGCGGGTCGCCGGTGGCGCCGATCCAGGTCATCTCGGACCCGGCGGCGCCGGGCAGGCCGGTCGCCGGGTCGACCGCTCCGACCGAGACCGTCTCGCGGTACACGCCCGGTGCGATGACCAAGGTGAATCCGGTGCCGGTCGCGGCGGTCACGGCGGCCTGCACGGTGGCGTGGTCGCCGCGGCCACCGGGGTGGACGTACAGCGTCCTCTCGTCGAGCCGCGCGGACGGCGAACCGTACCGCCCGAACGGGGAACGTCCGGTGGCGCGGGCCGGGGCCGCGAGCGCGGGAGCCAGCGCGGCTCCGGCGCCCGCGGCGATGAACGCCCTTCTGCCGACGGGGTGTCCGGCCATGGTCAGCAGATCCTTCCGGCGCCGGCGCGGTGGTCGACGAGGCCGGGAACGGCCCGCGCGGGGTCGACCCTCGTCCGCAGGACCGGGGTCCAGCCGGCGCCGGACCGGAGCGTCTCGGCGGGGATCTCCGCGTTGTGCACAGCGATCAGATCGGTGAGGACGCCGTTGACGTAGTTGTCGGACGCGGTCAGCGGCGCGTCCTTCCACTTCTTCAGGATCAGCGCGGCGCTGACCGTGTCCGGCAGCGTGAACGCGTTGTGCTCGGCGACGAGCTGGGACTCCATGCCGATGCCGTAGCTGTAGCCGTAGGTGGGGTCGGCCACGAAGTGGTTGTCGTAGGAGTCCACCTGTCCGAAGCGAACGCGCGGGGCGCGCTCGACGAGGCCGGTGAACAGGTTGTGGTGGAGGGTGACCTTCAGATGGCCCCGGTCCACGGCGGCGGTCGCCGCGCTGTCGCTGTTGCCGATCAGGATGGTCTTGTCGTGGTCGGCGAAGACGTTCCAGGAGACGGTCACGTGGTCGGCGCCCTTGACGATGTCCAGTTCGCCGTCGTGCTGTTCGTAGATCCGGCCGTAGTACGACGGCAGCGAACTGTCCGGGTGGTCGCCGTCGGTGAACGTGTCGTGGTCGAGCCAGACGTGCGTGGCGCCGTACACGACCGCGCTGTCGTACTCGGAGTTCCAGTTGCCGGTGTCGCCGTCGGTGGGGTCCCACTGCGGGAAGCAGTCGAGGGGGCTCTCGAAGGTGAGGTTGCGGACGATGACGTTGTCGACGTCCTTGATCTGGAGGCTCGCGCCCTTGAAGCCCGCGTTCGCCCCGATGCCGACGATGGTGGTGTTCGCGGGGACGTACGCCTTGATGGCGGTGTCCTGTTCGGCGGCGGAGGCGGCCCGCAGGTCCTCCTGCTCACCGCTGACCACCTGGTCGTATCCCCACACCGCGGGGTCGTAGTCGGCGAGGTACCGGTCGAAGTCGTAGCCGGGGGCGGCGAAGGAGTCGCAGCCGGAGGCGTTGGCGTCGATCGTCCCCCTGACCTTGATGATCTTCGGGGCGCTGCCGCCGGCGGCGAGCGCGGCCTTGAACTCCGCCCAGGTCGTGACCGTGGTGACCCGCTCGGCCGCGGCGGCCGAGCCGCCGGTGGTGCCGGTCCCGTCGGAGGCCCAGCCGTCGCCCGCGGCGAGCGTCTGCCGGCCGAGCTCACGGGGGCGGGCCTCGGCGGTGGTGCCGGTGGCGGCGAGCACGAGGGCGGTGCAGCCGATCAGCGCGGCGGCCCTCCGCACGGTGACCGCACGCCAGGTTGTGGCATGCCCATGCCATATCCGTGTGTTCATGATGCGGTTCTCTCTCCTTCGGCTCAGAGATTCGGGAACCCGGGAACCCGGGAACCCGGACGTTCAGACGGTGGGCCAGGTGATCCAGGACTCGGGGATCTCCGCGCCGAGACGGCGCACGTCCCGGGGCGCGAGCACCCGGCGGTGCAGCAGCCCGCCGGCGACGAGACGGGCCACGGCGATGGCGCCCGGCGGGTTGAAGTGCGTGTTGTCCTGTTCGGTCGCGGTCCAGTTGAAGTACTTCTTCGTCTCCTCGGCGCCGAGCCGCTGCCACAGCGCGATGGACCGGGCCTGGATGTCGAGGAGCGGCACGCGCTCGTCCGCGGCGAGCGCGCGCATCGACGCCGGGTAGTCGCCGTGCGTCGGCACCGCGTCGCCGTCCGCGTCGAACTTCCTGCGCTCCACCGGGGTGGCGAGCACCGGCCGGGCACCCCGGGCCCGCGCGCCGTCGAGGTACTGCCGCAGACAGTCCTGGTACGTCGTCCACGGCTCGGTGTGGCGCGTCGGGTCGGCGGTCTTCTCGTCGTTGTGCCCGAACTGGACGAGCAGGAGGTCGCCGGGCCGGATCACGCCGAGGATCGCGGCGAGGCGCCCCTCGTCGATGAAGCTCTTCGAACTGCGGCCGTTCACCGCGTGGTCGACCACCACGACGTCCTCGTGGAGGAAGAACGGGAGGGCCATGCCCCACCCGGTCTCGGGCGCGGCGTCGGCGTACTTCTGGGCGGCCGTGGAGTCACCGGCGATGTACAGGCTGCGCGGCCGGCGGCGCGGGCCCGCGGACGCGGGGCCGGAGGCGGCGACGGCGAGCGGCAGGGCGGCCACGGCCGCCGAGGCGACCTGTCTGCGCGTGAGGGACACGGGGGTGTGCCTTTCGACAGGGGTTGCGGCTGAGGTGTCGGCGGGTCCGCGAGGCGGCCGCGGCGCGACGCGCGCCGCGGCCGGGCCCCGCGGGCGCCGCGGGCTAGTGGTGGGCCTTCCAGTCGGCCTGCGCCTTGTTCAGCTGGTCGGCCAGCGTGTCCAGGAAGTCCTTCACGCTCATCTTGCCGAGCAGCACCTTCTGGAAGTTCGGCTCGTTGTCGGCCTTGGAGATGGTGTTCCAGTCGGGCAGGTAGTACGGCAGCTGCACGATCTTGGTGCCGGTGCCGTTCAGCGCCTCGGCGGCCAGCCTGGTCGGCTCGGCCTGCTGGACCCAGGCCTCCTTCGCCGCGTCGGTGTTCGCCGGCACCTGGCCCGCCGACTCGTTGAACTTGGAGTTCTCCGCCGCCGAGACGGCGAACTCGATGAACTTCCAGGCGGCCGCCTTGTTCTTGCCGGACTTGAACAGGCTCAGCCCGTCGACCGGGTTGGAGATCTGCACCCGCGTGCCGTCGTCCAGCGTGGGGTTCGGGACGCCGCGGAACGTGCCGTCGCCCAGCGCCTTCAGGTGGTCCTGGTAGGAGCCGAGGTTGTGGCTCAGCATGCCGATGGTGCCGCTGTCCCACTGCGCGACCATCTTGGTGAAGTCGTTGTTGACGTCGGCGGACGGGGTGGCCTTCTTGTAGAGGGCGACGTACTTCTCCAGGGCCGCCACGTTCTTCGGGTCGTTGACGGTGGTCCTGTCGCCGTCCCAGAACGAGGTGATGCCGGTCTGGCCGTACGCCGCGTCCAGCGCCGGGGCGATGGATCCCTCGCCGCCGCGGATGGTGAAGCCGAACTCGTTCTTCCCCTTGTCCGTGAGCTTCGCCGCGGCGTCGTAGAACTTCGACCAGGACGTCGGCGCGTCCAGGCCCGCCGCCTCGAACAGGTCGGTGCGGTACCAGAGCGTGCCGTTGTTGGCGGAGGTCGGCACCTGGTACAGCGCCTCGCCGCCGCCCGCGGCCCGGCTGACGTCGAGCAGGTTCCGGCTCAGCTTCCCGTTCAGCGAGCTCTTCTCGATCCGGCTGTCCAGCGGCTCCAGCGCCCCCTGGACGGCGACCTCGGCGAGCATCGCGGTGCCCACGCCTCCGACGTCGGGCAGTCCGCCGCCCTGGATGGCGGTGTCGTACTTGGACTGGGCGCTGGCCGCCGGGACACCGACGTACTTGACCTCGATGTCCGGGTACTTCTTCTCGAAGTCGGCGATGATCTGCTTCCAGATGTCGGTGCGGACACCGCCGTTGTTGTCCCAGAAGGTGATCTCGCCCTTGCCGGACCCCTCGGTCCCCTTGTCCCCCGCGCCGCCGCTGCCGTCGTCACCGCAGGCGGTGGCGGTCAGCGCGAGCACGGAACCGAGGGCGACGGCCACGGCGGCGCGCCGGGCCCGGGGGACGCCGGGCCTTCTCGGGCCGGTTCCCGGCGGGGTGTCCAGCGGGTTGTTCTCGAAGGGGCTGTTCTCGCGTCTGCTGATCTTCATCGACCGGCTCTCTTCTTCGGGGTCCAACGGGGCGGCGGGGTCGGTGCGGTGTTCTCGGAGATCGGCGTCCGGCTGCTTCCGGAAGGGACGTGCCCTTCCCTCCACATCCGGCAAGCGCTTGCTACGGGGGTGTGGCATCGCGGCTCCCAACGGGCGGGCGGACGGCTGACGAACGGCGGGCGGCTGACGAACGGCGGGCGGTGCCCCTCGGGGGGCGCTGTGACCCTCAGGGGGTCGGGGTGATCCGGAAACGCGTGAAGGCGGCGGTCCCCGCGTGCCCCGCGCCCGTCGGCGCGAGCGCGAACAGGCCCAGCAGCGCGCCGACCCAGCCCCGGCCGGTCGCGGCGAAGACCTGCCCCGAGGGCCGCCGGCCGCCGCCGGTGTCGTAGGAGAAGCGGCAGCGGGCCCCCGCGCCGATCTCCACCCACAGCCGGGCCCTGCCCCCGGGCGCCGGGCGGGCGGGGGCGGCGTCGCGCTCGCGCCCGCTCCCGCACCGCCCGGAGCGCGTGACGGGTGCCGCCGGGGCGACCGGCTCGGCGAACCGGTGCACGAGCCGTACCGATCCTCCCGGCTCACGCTCCAGGCCGATCCAGCCGAACGCGTCCCCGAGCACGACGAGTCCGGCCCGCGCGCCCGGCTCCTCGCCGTCGAGGCACAGGTCGACCTGGACGGTGGCGGCCGTGCCCGGCATCCGCTGGGTCAGGACGTGGGGCACCGCGCGCAGGTCGTGCGCGGACGCCGTACGGACGCAGCTCAGCCGGAGTCCGTCGCCGGAGTGCTGGGTGGCCCAGCCGTCCTGGGGATCGGCGGTCCACTGCCACTGGCGCCCGAAGCGGCCGCCGGGGAAGTCGTCGTCGGTGGCGGGCGTGGACGGCGGCTGGGCCGGCAGGTCCGGCTTGCGGTGCACGGACACCGGGGCGCCCCGGTCGCCGATCACCGGCCAGCCTCCCCCACTCTCGGCTTCTCCCCCACTCTCGGCTTCGCTCGAACGGGGGGACCCCCATGAGCGGGAGGTGCCCCCACCGCCCCAGCGCATCGGCTGGAGGTGGACCACCCGTCCGTAGGGCCCGCGCTGCTGGAAGTGCACGAACCAGTCCTCGCCCGCCGCCGTGCGCACCCAGCCGCCCTGGTGGGGGCCGTTGACGGGGGTGTTCCCCTGTTCCAGCACCACCCGCTCCTCGTAGGGTCCGAAGAAACCGCGCGAGCGGAAGGCGCCCTGCCAGCCGGTCCCGACTCCCCCGGCGGGCGCGAGGATCCAGAACCAGCCGTCGTGCCGGTAGGCCTTGGGCCCTTCGAGGGTGAACCAGCCGGGGATCAGATCGGCGTCGACGATCACCTTCCCCTCGTCGAGCAGCCCGGTGCCGTCGGGACGCATCCGGTGTCCGGTGAGCCGGTTCTTCACTCCCGAACGGGACCTGGCCCAGGCGTGCACGAGGTACGCCTCACCGGTCTCCTCGTCCCACAGCGGGCAGGGGTCGATGAGCCCCTTGCCCTCCTTCACCAGGTGCGGCCGGGTCCAAGGGCCTCTGATCCCCGGCGCGTTGACCTGGAAGACGCCGTGGTCGGGGTCGCCCCAGAAGATCCAGAAACGGTCGTCGTGGTGGCGCAGCGCGGGCGCCCACACACCGCCGTCGGGCCGGGGGGTCCTGAACGCGCTTGCCGGTTCCAGGCGTTGGAGCGCGTGTCCGACGAGCGTCCAGTTCACCAGGTCCCGGGAGTGCAGCAGCGGCAGGCCGGGGACGCGGCCGAAGCTGGAGGCGGTGAGGTAGAAGTCGTCGCCGACGCACAGCGGATCGGGGTCGGACCAGTCGGCGTCGAGGACGGGATTGCGGTAGGTGCCGTCACCCAGGTCGGCGGAGGGCAGGGCCATCAGGGGCTCACCGCCTTGCGGACCAGCGCGGCGGCCCCGCTCCGGTCGAGGGTGCCGTCGGCGACGACGGTGACGACCCGGCGGACGAGCGTGCCGCCCGCCTCGACGGTGAGGCGCTCGTCGTGGGCGAGGGAGGAACCGACGCCCGGGTACTCGGCGGCGCGCACGAACCAGGGGTCGCGGCGGGTCGCTCCGGTCGCCCCGGCGAGGACGAGCGTCCAGCCGGCGCCCGCGAGGGCGAGCCAGTCGGCGGGACGCGCGTGCACCGCCTCCTCCCCCTCGGCGTCGGCGGTGAACACGCCCGGGGCGTCCTGTTCCTTGGGGGCCCGCCAGAAGAAGCCGCCGTAGGCCGCGCCCGGCCGTCCGTTGGTGGCCGGACTGCCGATCGACAGACCGCGTGCGGTGACGTTCGTGAGGGAGAAGGTGAGGTCCAGCGCCCAGGCGGTGCCGGTGAGCGGTACGGCGGCGACCGTACGGCGTTCCCGCAGCAGTTCGGTGCCCGCGGCCGTCCAGCGCAGTTCCTCCACGAAGCCGTCGGGGTCCCGCAGCCGGAAGCCGACGTGCCGCTGGGCCCCGTGGTTGTCGAGCTCGGTCGGCCCCCGGTCGCGGACGTAGGTGCGCCCGCCCCAGAAGTTGTGCCCCTCGACGTCGGGTACGGCCACACCGACGCCGAGGTGGTGCGGGTGGTCGGCCGGGCCGAGCTCGGTGACGGCCGTGCCGCCCAGGGTGGTGACGGGGTGCAGGTACGGGCGCGGCGAGAGCCGGTCGGGCAGTGCGGGCCGGGTGACGTAGCGGGCGACGGGACGGCCGCCGATCCGCAGGACCGTCGGGTCGTCGTTCATCGGGTGCTCACCTCTTTCGGGAGCGCCCAGGAGGCGCCCAGCTCGGAGTAGAGGGCGAGGGTGTCGGCGGCCGCCGCGACGAACCCGTCGACGCCGGGCACGACGCGGCGCCGTTCCCCGGGGAGCGTCCTCCAGGCGTCCGGGGGCAGCGCGACCGGGTCGGGCGCCTGCCGGACGGCCTCGACGACCTTCATGAAGGCGCCCGTCGACTCGGGCGGGACCAGCAGTGCGGCGCCGCCGCTCAGATGCCCGGCCAGGTTCTCCAGCAGGTCGGTGCGGCCGTACCGGATCTCCTCGGGGCCGTGTCCGGACCGCTGCAGGAGCACTCGGTCCTGCTTGTACCAGAAGGTGATCCGGCCGCCCGTGCCGTGCACCAGGACGTACGGTTCGCCGGGGCGTTCGGCGCAGAGTGTCGCGGCGACCGTGATCCGGCCCCCGGTGGTCGTCACCCGGACGCACGAGGTGTCGTCGGACTCGATGGCGTTGGCGCGCAGCAGCTCGGTCTCGACGCCGGTGACGTCCTCGGCGCGGGTCGAGCCGTCCAGCGCGAGGGCGGTGGCGACGGCGTGGGCCAGCGGGTTGGTCAGGACCCCGTCGACCACGTCCACGCCGTCGAGCTTCCGCCTGCCCGCCCAGGGCGCGCGCCGGAAGTACGCCTCGTCGCGCGCCCAGGCACCCGCCCCGCCGATGCCGGTCACCCGGCCGATCGCGCCCTCGGTGATCAGTTTCCTGATGGCGGGCACGGCGTGCGAGCCGAGCGACTGGAAGCCGATCTGGCAGACGGCTCCCGCCGCCGCGACCCCGTCGGCCATGCGCCGGAACTCGGCGTGGGAGGGCGCGGGCGGCTTCTCCAGGAGCAGGTGGACGCCCCTCGCCGCGGCGGTCAGCGCGAGGTCGGTGTGCGTGGGGATGGGGGTGCAGATCACCGCGACGGCGGCGCCGGTGGAGTCGAGGAGTGCCCCGAGGTCGGTGGACTGCTCGACACGCCGCCCGCCCAGTTCCTCCTCGGTGAGCGGGTTCAGTTCGCAGACCCCGGCGAGGCGTACCAGGCCCTTGTCCTGGAGGCGGCGGATGTTGTCCAGGTGCCGGCGTCCGTGGCCGCGGGCGCCGGCGAGGACGACGGGCAGCGGGAGACGGAGCGTGCCGGCGGGCGCGGGCCGGTGGCCGGCCGCGCTTCGGTCGCGGCCCTGGTGCGGGGCGGCCGTCATCCCTTCACCGCCCCGGCGCTGAATCCGGTGATCAGCCACTTCTGGATGAAGGCGAAGACGACGACCACGGGGACGGCGGCGACGATGCCGCCGGCGGCGAGCGCGCCCAGGTCGACGCTGTCGGAGCTCATCAGGGTGCTGAGGCCGACCGGGACGGTCTGCTTGCTCTGGTCGCTGAGGAACATGAGGGCGAACAGGAAGTGGTTCCAGGCGTGCACGAAGGCGAAGGAGCCTACGGCGATCAGCCCGGGCCGCAGCAGTGGGAGGACGACGATCCGGAAGGCGTCGAAGCGGTTGCAGCCGTCCACCCAGGCGGCCTCCTCCAGCGTGTACGGCACGTTCCTGATGAAGCCGCTGATGAGGATCATCGACAGCGGCAGCTGGAAGACCGTCTCGGCGACGACCACGCCGGCCAGCGAGTTGATCATCCGGAGTTCGGCGAAGATCTGGAAGAGCGGGACCAGGAGCAGCGCGCCCGGCACGAACTGCGAGCAGAGCAGCGCGAGCATGAAGGCGCGTTTGATCCTGAAGTCGAAGCGGGCGAGCGCGTAGCCGCCGGCGAGGGCGACGAGCGTCGTCATCACCAGGGTGGAGACCGCGATGATCACGCTGTTCTGGAAGTAGGTCCCGAAGCCGCGCTCGGTCCACACCTTGTCGAAGTGGTCCAGCGTCATGGGCCAGGGCACGAGCGAGGTGGACCCGGCGGGGCGCAGCGCGAAGAGCAGGATCCAGTAGAAGGGGACCAGGGTGAAGAGGAGGTAGCCGCCCAGGGGGACGTAGATCTGCCAGCGCGGGACCTCGTCCCAGGCGCGCCGCTTCCTCCCCGCGCGCGGGCGGGGTTCCTCGACGGGCGGGGCGGGGGCGGCCGGGGCGACCGCCTCGGCGTCCTTGGTGATCACTTGTCCCCTCCTCCGAACCTGCTCAGCCGCAGATAGACGATCGAGCAGAACAGCAGGATCACGAACGCGACGGTGGTGAGGGCCGAGGCGTAGCCGAAGTCGTGGGCGTCGACGCTGGTGTTGGCGACGTAGAGCGGGAGGGTCGTCGTCTCGCCCGCGGGTCCGCCGCCGGTCAGGGTGTAGAGCAGGTCGACGTTGTTGAACTCCCACACGGCGCGCAGCAGCGTGGAGAGGACGATCGCGTCCTTGAGGTGCGGCAGCGTGATGTGCAGGAACTGGCGGACGCGGCTCGCTCCGTCGACCTCGGCCGCCTCGTACAGGTCCTTGGAGACGGACTGGAGGTCGGCGAGGATCAGGATCGCGAAGAAGGGGACGCCGCGCCACAGGTCGGCGACCACCGCCGCCGGGAAGACGGTGGAGGTGTCCGAGAGCCAGCTGGTGCCGTACGAGCCGATGCCGGCGTCGGCGAGGTAACGGGTGACGCCCGTCTGGGAGTTGTAGAGCAGTACCCAGATCGCCGAGGTCAGCACTCCGGAGACGGCCCAGGGCGAGAAGACCAGCGCGCGTCCCACCGCCCGGCCGACGAAGGTCTGGTTGACGATCAGCGCGAGCGCCAGGCCGAACAGCAGCTGGAGGCCCACCTCCACGGCGACCCACTTCGCGCTGAAGGCCAGGGTGTCCCAGAACTGGGGGTCGTCGGTGAAGGCGTGCGTGAAGTTGTCGAGGCCCGCGTAGCCGTTGCGCCACGGTTTGGTCGGGTTGTAGTTCTGCAGGCTGTAGTAGAAGACGCTGATGACGGGGTAGGCGATGAAGCCCAGCATCAGCAGCGCCGCCGGGGCGATCAGCAGGTACGGAAGCCCCCGCGGGGTCGTGGAGGCACGGCGCCGCCGGGGTGGCGCGGGCGGTTTCGCCACGGCTGCGGCTTGGGCCATGACTGTTCTCCGTTCGCAGTGGGGCGGGTACGGCGGGTGCAGGAAGCGCTTGCTACGACCGCATGGGTCGAGCCCTTCCACGTGCGGGTGCCGGGGGTCTCAGCCCGCGTACGGGTCCGGCACCTTGCCCGGACGGGCCAGGAACGCGAAGTCGCAGCCGGTGTCGGCCTGGGTGATCTGGTCGTCGTAGAGCGCGCCGTAGCCGCGTTCGTACCGGACGGGCGGCGGGGTCCACGCGGCCCGCCTGCGCTCCAGCTCCGCGTCGTCCACGTGGAGGTGGAGCGACCTCGCCCCGACGTCGAGGGTGATCCGGTCCCCGCTGCGCACGAGGGCGAGCGGGCCGCCGACGTGCGACTCGGGCGCCACGTGCAGCACGCACGCGCCGTAGCTCGTGCCGCTCATCCGGGCGTCGGAGATCCGCACCATGTCCCGGACGCCCTGCTTCAGCAGATGGCCGGGGATGGGCAGCATCCCGTACTCGGGCATGCCCGGTCCGCCCCTGGGGCCGGAGCCCCGCAGCACGAGGACGCTGTCCGCGGTGATGCCGAGCGACGGGTCGTCGATGGTGCGCTGCATCGTGCGGTAGTCGTCGAAGACGACCGCGGGACCGGTGTGCTTGAGCAGGCGCGGCTCGGCGGCGATGTGCTTGATGACGGCGCCGTCGGGGCAGAGGTTGCCGCGCAGGACGGCGACCCCGCCCTCGGCCGCGACCGGGTCGTCCCGGGTGCGGATGACGTCGTCGTCGTGCACCCGGGCGCCCGCGAGCTGCTCGCGCAGGCTGTCGTGGGAGACCGTGGGCCGGTCCAGGTGCAGCAGGTCGGTGATCCGCGACAGGAACCCGGGCAGACCGCCGGCGAAGTGGAAGTCCTCCATGAGGTACGTCCGTCCGCCGGGCCGGACGTTCGCGAGCACCGGGACGGTCCGGGCGATCCGGTCGAAGTCGTCCAGCGTGAGGGTGACACCGGCCCGTCCGGCCATGGCGATCAGATGGATCACGGCGTTCGTCGAACCGCCGATGCCGAGCACCGTCGTGACCGCGTCCGTGAAGGCGTCGGCGGTGAGGATGTCGGACAGCTTCCGGTCCCTGTGGACGAGTTCGACGATCCTGAGCCCCGCCGCGGCCGCCATCCGGTCGTGCCCGGAGTCGACGGCGGGGATGCTGGAGGCGCCGGGGACGGTGACGCCGAGCGCCTCCGCGGCGGCGGTCAGCGTGGACGCGGTGCCCATCGTCATGCAGTGCCCCGGCGACCGGGCGAGCCCGCTCTCCAGCTCGGTCATCTCGCAGTCCCCGATGAGGCCCGCGCGCCGGTCGTCCCAGTACTTCCACATGTCGGTGCCGGAGCCGAGGACCTCGGCGCGCCAGTGCCCCGGGAGCATGGGACCGGCGGGCACGAAGACGGTGGGCAGGTCGACCGAGGCGGCCCCCATGAGCAGCGCGGGCGTGGTCTTGTCGCAGCCGCCCATCAGCACGGCCCCGTCCACCGGGTACGACCGCAGCAGTTCCTCGGTCTCCATCGCGAGGAGGTTGCGGTAGAGCATCGGGGTCGGCTTCTGGAAGGTCTCGCTCAGCGTGGACACCGGGAATTCGAGCGGGAACCCTCCGGCCTGCCACACGCCCCGCTTGACGGCCTGGGCGCGGTCGCGCAGGTGTACGTGGCACGGGTTGATGTCCGACCAGGTGTTGAGGACCGCGACGACCGGCTTGCCCAGGTGTTCCTCGGGGAGGTACCCGAGCTGCCGGGTCCTGGCCCGGTGGCTGAACGAACGCAGCCCCTCGGTCCCGTACCACTGGTGGCTCCTGAGGTCCTCGGGCCGCTTCACAGGGACCATCCGGCGGCTATGGCGGCGACCTCGGACCGCTCGTCGGCGGTCAGCGGCCGGCTCGGCGGGCGCACGTCACGGCGGCACAGTCCGAGCGAGGACAGGGCTTCCTTGACGACGGTGACGTTGTTGGCGGAGGCGTCCGCGGCGCGCAGTTCCTCGAAGCGGCGGATGCGCTCCCAGACCTTCATCGCGGCCGGGTAGTCACCGCAGCGGAGCGCCTCGATCATGTCCAGCGAGACGGCCGGGGCGACGTTCACCAGGCCCGAGGTGAATCCGGTGGCGCCGGCCGAGAAGTACGAGGGGGCGTACGGCTCGGCGAGTCCGGCCACCCACACGAACCGCTCGAGGCCCGCGTCCCGCGCGAAGGACGCGAAGCGCGCCGCGTCGGGCACGGCGTACTTCACGCCGATGACGTTCGGGCAGGCGTCCGCGAGTTCGGCGAGCCGCGAGCCCGCGAGCAGCGGATTGCGGATGTACGGCACGACGCCCAGCTCCGGCACGGCCTCGGCGATCGCCCGGTGGTAGTCGACCCAGCCGCCCTCCGAGACGTACGGGTGCACCGGCTGATGGACCATCACCATCGGTGCGCCGAGGGCACGGGCGTGCCGCGCGGAGGCGACGGCGGTGGGCACGTCGTGCCCGACGCCGACCAGGACGGCGGCGCGGTCGCCGGCCTCCTCGACGGTCGACTCCGTGACGGTGCGGCGCTCTTCGGGGGTGAGCGCGTAGAACTCACCGGTGTTGCCGTTGGGGGTGAGGGTGCGGACGCCGCCGTCGACCAGCCGGCGCAGCAGGGCCCGGTGGGCGTCCCGGTCGATCGTGCCGTCCTCGGCGAACGGGGTCACCGGGATCGCCACGACCTCGGCGAGTGCCGCCCGCTGGGTCTCGAACGTCGCTGTCATTCCTGTCCGCCCTCCTCCTGGCCCCGCGGGAAGGCCCGTCGCACGAACGAGGCGATGTGCGCGTGCAGCGCTCCGGCCGCTCCCTCGGCGTCACCGTCGAGGGCGAGACGCAGGATCTCCCGGTGCTCGCCGGCCTCCCGCTCCCAGGAGGGCTCGGCGGCCCAGGCGACCGCCGAGACGAGGGCGGCCTGGTCGCGCACCTCGTCGAGCATCCGGCCGAGCAGCGGATTTCCGCAGGGCGCGTACAGGGCGCGGTGGAACTCCCGGTTGGCCAGCGACCGTTCGGCGGTGTCGGCGGCGGCGTCGGCCCGGGTGAGCGCGTCCCGGGCGGCGTCGAGGGAGGCTCCCCGGCGCACCACCCGCCGCAGCGCCTCGGGTTCGAGGAGCAGCCGTACGTCGTACACCTCGCGCGCCATGTCCGCGTCCACCATGCGCACCGTGACGCCCTTGTACTGGTTCATCACGACGAGCCCGGTGCCGGCCAGGGTCTTGAGCGCCTCGCGCACCGGGGTCTTCGACACCCCGAACTGCGCGGCGAGGTCGGTCTCGACCAGGGCCTGTCCCGGGGGCAACTGCCCGGTGAGGATGCGGTGTTTGATCCCCTCCAGCACGAACTGCGTGCGGGACGGGATCGGGGTGGGCACAGAGGTCATGCGCGCCTCTCTGGTCTCACGTCTCGGATCACGGGAGCCGGGCACCGGTCACGGACACCGGTCTCGCATATCGCGTCTCATATATGACGTACGAAGTACGACGCGTCGAAGGTAGGAGCGTGACCGTGTTTCGTCAACGCTTCCGACAGAGGCAGTTCCAGAGGGAGTCGAGGGCGAGTCGAAGGGACACGGGTACGGAGCGGGGCACCCGCGGGCCCGGTCCCGCCCGGGGCGGGATGCGTCAGCCGTTCGCTCCCGCGACGCCGGACCGGGGAACGCGTGCGGGCCGCCCGCTCGGCGGGCGGCCCGCGACTCCCCTCGCAACGCCTGCGGTTCAGCAGGTGGACCGGCACGGCGGCCCCTCGGGGGAGGCCGGGCGTCCCGGCCTCCCCCGGACGTCGTGCGACACGTGTGCTTCCGCGACGCGGCCGTGCCGGACCGGGGCCCGCCGCCGGCCGCTCCCCGCTACGGCTTCCAGCCGGGGTCGCGGCCGCTGAGGCCGATCACCCGGTCGAGGAGCGGCGCGCCGTCGGGCACCGGGACGACGGGGCCGAAGATGCCCCCGAGTCGGGTCGGGTCGTCGGCCACGCCGGCGAGGAACCCGCGCGTCACCTCCAGGAGGACGGCGTCGGGGGCGTACTCCTGGCCGGTGGCGCGCGCGAGGTCCCAGCCGTGCACCACCAGTTCGTCGGCGGCGACGGCCGCCGCGGCCCCGGCGGGCAGGGTCACCCCGCCCGCCCTGGTCGTTCCGGTCCAGGCGGCCGGGTCCCGCCAGGCGTCGGCGAGTCCGTCGAGCGCCTTCGGCAGGGCCTCGCGCCAGTCCGGCCCGATGCCGGGCAGGGAAGCGGTCGGGCTGGTGTCGGTCGTGGGGCCCAGGTCCTTGCGCCCGGCGTCACGGAAGGCGACGGCCAGTCCGGTCAGGTGCCCGAGCAGGTTGCGTACCGCGTACTCGGGACAGGGCGTGACCCCGTCGAGCTGCGCGTCCGTGACACCCTCCGCGAGGCGCGCCACGACGAGGGCCTGCGGCCCGAAGTCGAAGGTCTGGCCGGTCATCCGATTCTCCTCAGAACGCGTGTCCATGTCGTATCCACCTCAGGGGGAGACCCGTGCGGCACGGGACTCCCGCGGGGCGGGCCCGCGAGGGCGCTCCCATGGGGTGGACCCCGCCCGCACGGGAAACTCATCGGTTCCCCGGTCCGGCGGTCCCGCACCAGGACGGCCGGAGGACCCGGCCCCGGCGGCCCGCTCCTCCGGATGCAGCAGCGAGGCGGGCGGACCGATCACCCGGGACCGAAGCTGGGCGTGCCCAGGCCCTGCCCCTCAGGAGACCCCCATGCCACTGCCCCGCCGCACCCGGCTGCGTCCGGCCCTCGGCGCCCTGCTGGCCGCCGCCTGCCTGACCGGCGCCGTGACCGGACCGGCCGACGCCGGATCCGGCTCCGCGGACCGCGATCACGACCGCACCCTGCAGAAGCAGCTCGAAGCGCTGGTGCGCAGCCCCGGCGGACCGCCCGGAGTCATCGCCGTCCTGCGCCGCGAGGGGACCTCCCGCGTCGTGCGCGCCGGAGTCGCCGACCTCGACAGCGGACGGCCGATCGAAACGGACGACCACACGCGGATCGCGAGCACGGCCAAGGCGTTCAGCGGAGCCGTGGCGCTGCGCCTGGTGGACCGGCACGCGCTCTCCCTCGACGACACCATCGGCCGCCGGCTGCCGTCCCTGCCCCGGCAGTGGAGCGCCGTGACACTGCGCCAGCTGCTGAACCACACCAGCGGACTGCCCGACTACTCGCGGAGCCCGGGGTTCGTCGAGATCCTCACCGCCGATCCGCGCCACCACTTCGACTCGCGCCGGCTGCTCGACTTCGTGGCCGACCAACCGCTGCTGTTCCCGCCGGGATCGCGGTACCAGTACTCGAACTCGGACAACATCGCGATCGCGCTGATGGCCGAGGCGGCGACCGGCGTGCGCTACGAGCGGCTGCTGCGGGAGCTCGTCCACCGGCCGCTCGGCCTGCGCGACACGAGCCTCCCGCAGGGCTACGAGATGCCCGAGCCGTACATGCACGGTTACGACGTCACCCCGCCGGATCCGCCGGAGGACGTCAGCGAGGTGCTCAGCGCGTCGGGCGTGTGGGCGTCGGGCGGGATCATCTCGACCCCGGCGGACCTGACCCGCTTCATCCGCGGGTACGCGGGCGGGGCCCTGGTCTCCAATGCCACCCTGCGCGAGCAGCGGCGCTGGATCGACGGGGCCTCGGAGCCGGCGGGACCCGGCGCGAACAAGGCGGGACTGGCGATCTTCCGCTACTCCACCCGCTGCGGCGTGGTCCTCGGGCACACGGGCAACTTCCCCGGCTACACACAGCTGATCGCCGCCACGCCGGACGGCCGGCGGTCACTGACCTTCTCGCTCACCACCCAGGTGAACCAGGCGACCAAGCCCGAGCTGCTGAAGCAGCTGCGCGAGGTCGAGGAGGATTTCGTCTGCGCGCTGCTGAAGAACTGAGGGGATCCCGGCGGGGCACCCGGAACGGTCCGGGCGCCCCGCATAGCGTTCACCTTCATTTCATTGCAACGAATTCAATGAAGAACGTTGCATTAGACTCAGCATCATTGCAACAAATTCTCGCCATCCATCTGCAATAACAGCACAGTTGAGCAAGAAGCATGTTGCCCGATCCATGAATGCAACGTAGCGTTTCCACTATCAGAAACCAGCAGGGAACGCACATGACGCAGTCGAAGGAGAGCATCATGCAGAAGTTCGACACCCCCGCCCCCGTCTCCGCGATCATCGACATCCCCGCGGGACGCATCCGGTTCATCGCCGCCGACCGCGCCGACACCACGGTCGAGGTCCTGCCCGCGGACGCCTCCAAGGGCCGCGACGTGAAGGCGGTGGAACAGACCGAGGTCTCCTACGGCGACGGGGTCCTGCGCGTCGGGATACCGGGGGCGCGGAACCGGGTCCTCGGCTCGTCCGGGTCGGTCGAGGTGACCGTGCAGCTGCCGGCCGGCTCCCGCGTCGAGGCGAAGGCGGCCGCCGCCGAGCTGCGGGGCGTGGGACGGCTCGGTGACGTCGTCCTCGAGGGCGGCCACCGCTCGGTGGAGCTCGACGAGGCCGACAGCGTCCGCGTGACCGGCCTCGACGCCGACGTCACGGTCGGCCGTCTGAACGGCTCCGCCGAGATCAGCACGCAGAAGGGTGACCTGGACATCACCCAGGCCGCGCCCGGAACCCTCACCCTGAGCACCCAGGCGGGCGACATCACCGTCGGCCGGGCCGCGCCCGGAACCCTCACGCTCAGCACCCAAAAGGGCGACATCACCGTCGACGCGGCCCCCGGCGTCTCCGCCACGCTGGACGCCGGCACCGCCCTGGGCCGGATCAGCAACACGCTCAAGAACGCCGGTGACACCCCCGCCCTGACCATCCGCGCCACCACCGCCCACGGTGACATCGTCGCGGGCAGCCTGTGACGGGCTGACGCCGTACCCCGCCCTCGCCCCCTCCGCCCCCGTCCCGGGCGGAGGGGGCGAGGGCGGGTCAGCCCCCGGACGGGCCCGAACCCCTCCGGTCCAGCCCCGCCAGCACCCCCCGCACGGCCTCCAGATCGGCGTCCGAGGCCAGCCCCGCGTGGTACAGCCGCAGTTCCGTCGCGCCGAGCGAGGCGGCGCGGGCCACGTCGGCCGCCAGGCCGTCCGGACGGCCCCCCATCCCGGACACCACGGTGAAGTTGGCGGCCAGGACCTTCCCCCGCGCACCCGCCCGCACCGCCTCCGCGAACGGCGTCAGCAAGCCCGCTCCTCCGGTGCACGGCACGACCACACCGTCGGCCACGGACAGGACGTGCCCGGGATCCACCCCGGCGTTGGCGCCGCAGTGAAAGGAGACGGGGTCGGCGTGCAGCAGCACCTGGAAACCGGCCGGCGCGGCGGAACGGACCGCCGAGACCGTCTCCTCCTGGAGCGAGCGGGCCACCTGGTCGCGCCAGAGGCGGGTGGCCGCCGCGGTCCCCGCCCCGAGCAGCTTCTCCACCCCGGCCCAGCCCCCGCCGGACGGCTCCCCCCGCCACACCGGCTCCAGCGCACCGCGCACGGAGGACGCCAGCTCCTCGGCGTCGAGGCCCTGTCCGCCGTATCCGTCCGCGCACACGGCACAGAAGCAGAGGGACATCAGGTACTGCCCGGCGTCGCCGAGCGGCACCCCGCCGGTCTTGTCGTGGGCGTGCAGATGGGCGAGCCCGTACCAGCCGAGCGACTCCAGTTCCGTCCCCGCCGCACCGGGCCGGACCGCGGCCTCCGCCGCGAGGCCGGCCAGATAGGCGCGAGTGGCGGGCTGGGCGACACAGGGGGCCCAGGGATAGCGGTCCCCGTGGGCGTTGACGACCGAGGTGGCCGGATGCTCCTCCCCCATGCGGGAGTTGTGCGCGAGCACGACCCAGGTGTGGACGTCGAGCCCCGCCCCGGCGAGCGCGGCGGCGGCCTCGCCGTAAGCGTCACCGGGCGCCCAGTCCCCGGCCGGGTACGGGCGGAGGGTCCGGCCCCGCCACCGCGCCTCGTCCACCGGATACAGCACGGCGGCGTGCGGGGCCGTGACGATCCGGTGCCGGGGATGGCGGGGCGTCAGCGCGCGCGTGGAGTGGTAGGCGGACGCGAGCGTCACCTGGCGGACGCCGAGACCGGCGGTCCTGGCGGGGGCCTCCGGGTCCCCGTTGACGTCCCAGGGGTAGAGGAACGCGGACGCCCTCACCGTTCCTCCCCGATGAGCGCGTACCCGCGGTCGATCAGCTGCGCGAGCTGCTTGACGTGGTCCTCGGCCGGTTCGTGCAGCGGGGGCCGGACCTCGCCGACGTCCGGTCCGCGCAGTCGGACACCGGCTTTGACGAGGGCTACCGCGTAGCCGCGCCCCCGCGCCCGCAGGTCGGCGAAGGGCCGGTAGAAGCCGTCCAGCAGCCGGTTCACCGTCGTGTCGTCCCCGGCGTTCAGGGCGCGGTGGAAGGCCAGCGCGACCTCGGGGGCGAAGCAGAAGACCGCCGAGGAGTAGAGCGTGATCCCCAGCCCCCGGTAGGCGAGCCCGGTCAGTTCGGCCGTCGGCAGACCGTTGAAGTAGAGGAATTCGCCGGGCGCTTCACTCCGTACGGCGCTGACGATCCGCTGCATCAGGTCCAGGTCGCCGAGCCCGTCCTTGAAGCCGACGACCCCCTCGGTGCGGGCGAGTTCGACCACGCTCGCGGGGGTGAAGACGGCGTTGTCGCGCTGGTAGACGATGACGTCCAGGGAGGTGGCCGCGGCGATCTCCCGGTAGTGCCGCAGCAGCCCCTCCTGCCCGGCCGTCACGAGGTACGGCGGCATGGCGAGCAGTCCGTCGGCCCCGGCGTCCTCCGCGAGGCGCGCGTAGCGCACGGCGAGGGCGGTCCCGTACCCGGTGCCCGCGACCACCGGGACGCGCCCCCCGGCCGCCTCCACCGCCGCCCGTGCCAGCACCTCGAACTCCTCGGGCACGAGCGCGTGGAACTCGCCGGTGCCGCAGCACGCGAAGACCGCCGCCGCTCCGGCCTCGACACCGCGCCGCACGTGCTCCCGGTAGACACCGGGATCGACGCTGCCGTCGGGGCCGTACGCGGTGACGGGGAAGAAGAGCGGACCGCTGGGGATGCCCAGCCGAGCGGCAAGAGGGGCTGACGTCACGGACTCTCCCTGTAAAAGATGTCCACCGAGTGCACGTTTCTGATCCACGTCCATATCCCTGAACGCGCCCACGCTAAGCCGCCGTCTCGGGACCGGTCAAGCACGCAAACCCGCAACACGAAGGCAAATTTCCCGCCCCCGCGCGACACTTGACGCGACACGGCACCGATCCTTAGCGTGTCCACAGATGTGAACCTCATACACGAATACGACCACCCAGAGACCCGTCACCGCCCACCCCGGCACACCGGCCCGCACGAAGGAGATCCCGCATGCCGGCTCCCCGCACCGTCCTGCTCACCGGCGCCGCCGGCGGACTCGGCACCCTGATGCGAGGGCTGCTGCCGGAGTACGGCTACGAGCTGCGCCTGTTCGACGTGCTCCCGGTCGAGGGCGAACCGGGGGCGGTCACCGCGGACCTCGCCGACCGGGCGGCGCTGCGCGAGGCGGTGCGGGGCGTCGACGCGATCGTCCACCTCGCGGGCATCTCCCTGGAAGCCTCCTTCGACAAGATCCTCAAGGCGAACATCGAGGGGACGTACAACCTGTACGAGGCGGCGCGCGAGGAGGGCGTACGGCGCCTCGTCTTCGCCTCCTCCAACCACGCGGTGGGCTTCACCCCGCGCCCGCGGGGGGACGACCCCCTGATCCCCGTCGACACCCCGCGCCGCCCCGACACCTTCTACGGCCTCTCCAAGTCGTTCGGCGAGGACCTGGCGCAGTTCTACTGGGACAAGCACGGCCTGGAGACCGTCTCGGTGCGCATCGGCTCCTGCTTCGCCGAACCCACCAGCGTGCGCATGCTCTCCGTGTGGATGAGCCCCGAGGACGGCGCCCGCCTCTTCCACGCGGCCCTGACCGCCGAGGGCGTGGGGCACTCGGTCGTCTACGGCTCGTCCGCCAACACCCGCCTGTGGTGGGACCTCTCGACGGCACGGGCCCTCGGCTACGAACCGCGCGACGACTCCGAGCCGTACGCCGAGAAGCTCATCGCCGAACAGGGGGAGCTCGACCCCGGCAACCCGGACCACGCCCACCTCGGCGGGCACTTCACGACCCACCCGCCGATCTGGCCGCACTGACGGGGCGAAGGGACACCGGCCACCGCCGCCACATCTCACCCTTGGGTAAGGGAACGGTAAAGCGCCCCCGCTCGTTACCCCAGTCATGACAGCTATGACCCCCGGCTCGAACATCCCTCTCCCCGTCTCCCGCGTGACGGTGGACGTCACCGCCCCGGTGCGGCTCGACGTGTCGAGCCTGCTGCTCACCGCCGACGGCAAGGTGCGCTCCGACGCCGACTTCGTCTTCTACAACCAGCCCACCGGCCCCGGCGTGACCTACCGCTCGGGCGGCGGCACGGCCCCCGACGCGATCACGGTGGACACGGCCGCGGTGCCCCCGGGCATCGAGAAGATCGTCGTCACGGCGAGCCCCGACGCGGCCGGCCAGTCGTTCCAGGGCATCGAGCCCACGGCCACGATCCGCAACGCGGACGACAACACGGTCCTGGCCACCTTCACCCCGCCCCGGCTGGGCCCGGAGACGGCCCTGGTGATCGTCGAGGTCTACCTCCGCAACGGCGCCTGGAAGGCCCGCGCCGTCGGCCAGGGCTACGCGAACGGCCTGGCGGGCATCGCCACCGACTTCGGCGTGAGCGTGGAGGAACCCGCCCAGCCGGCCCCCGTGGCACAGCCCCCGGCCGCGGACCCCCGCCTCGCCGCCCCGCAGCCCCCGGCCGCTCCCCCGATGCCGCCCATGCCCCCCGCGCCCCCCGCCGCCACCGGCAAGATCAACCTGGACAAGGGCCGGGTCAGCCTCCAGAAGAACCAGACGGTGTCCCTGGTCAAGGGTGGCGCCCCGCTCCTGTCCAAGGTCCAGATGGGCCTCGGCTGGGAGCCCGCCTTCCGCGGCAAGGACATCGACCTGGACGCCTCGGTCATCGCGTACGGCCCGCAGCGCAACCACATCGACAGCTGCTACTTCGGCAAGCTCTCCATCGTGAACGGCGCGATCAAGCACTCCGGCGACAACCTCACGGGCGAGGGCGGCGGGGACGACGAGGTGATCACCGTCGACCTCGGCCGCCTCCCCCAGGAGGTCACCGGCCTCGTCTTCACGGTCAACTCCTTCTCCGGCCAGAAGTTCACCGAGGTGGCCAAGGCCTACTGCCGCCTCATCGACGCCGCCAGCGGCGAGGAACTCGTCCGCTTCGACCTCACCAGCGCCGAGGCCCAGACGGGCGTCATGATGGCCAAGCTGATCAAGCAGTTCTCCGGCGAGTGGGAGATGACGGCCATGGGCGCCTTCATCAAGTCCCGCACGGTCCGGGGCATGGTGAAACCAGCAGCAGAGGCCCTCTGAGCCACCAGGAGTCCCCCCACCCGGGGGCGAGGACCCACCCCCCGACCGTTCCTTCGCCCCCTCCGCCCCAGACCCCGCTCCTCAAACGCCGGAGGGGCTGAAATTCACGCCGATGAGGGGCTGCGCCCCAACCACATCGCACCCGCGGCCGGGATCCGGCGGAAGGGGCCGTGCCGGTACATCGATGCCCGTCGCCACCGACGCCCACTCCTCACCCGACAGCGACGGGCTGATGCACCGGCACGGCCCCGACCCACCACCGAACCGGCACCGCACCCGCGACGGCACCAGCACCGGCACCGGCACCGGCACCGGCACCGGCACCGGCACCGAACCTGGTGACCCCCCGGAGGGCTACGCCCGCAACCCCTCCGTCATCAACGCCAGATACCGCCGGATGTGCGCCCCGTCCCCACCGCCCAGCTCCGACGCCGAAGCCACCCCGTGCGCCAGCCGCAGCACCTCGATCGGCTCCAGATCACCGCGCAGGGTCCCCTCCCGCTGAGCCGCCCCGACCAGCCGCTCCGCCGCCGCCTTCACGGAGGAACCGCACCGGGCCAGCACCTCGGAGCTCCCGTCCGCCACGGCCGACCCGAGCAGCGCCTTCAGCCCACGGACCTGGATCATCCCCGCGGCGAGCTCGTTCAGCCATTCCACGAGGGCCTCGCCCGGCGGCAGCTCCGCCGCGAGTTCGTCCGCGCGCACGGCGATCGCCTCGATGGCGTCCACGTAGACGGCCTCCAGCAGCGCCTGCCGGGTGGGGAAGTGCCGGTACAGCGTCCCGGACCCCACACCGGCCCGCTTGGCGATGTCGTCCAGGGACGCGCCTTCCCCGTGTTCGGCGAACGCGACCGCCGCCTCCGCAAGGAGCCGCTCGTAGTTCCGCCGCGCATCCGCCCGCATCGGCTTGACCTGGGCCATTCAGATACTCCTTGCGAACCGGGGACCCTCTCCGTATCTTGGCGAGAGCCAAACGGAGACAGTCCCCGCTTATCTCGGCGGGCAGTCCGCGCTGCCCACCCGCACCGTACCGGGGACGCCAGACCAGGAGCACTCCATGCCCACGCCGTCCACCGGCACATCGTCAACCACCTTACGTCCGGCCCGACTTGACGCGGCCGGCCCGACCACGGCCGCCACCCTGCTCGTCATCGTGACCGCCTACCTGATGGTGGGAGTCGACTCCACCGTCGTCAACGTCGCGCTGCCCGACATCCAGCGCGACCTCGGCTTCACCCCCACCGGCCTGTCCTGGGTCCTCAACACGTACACGCTCGCGTTCGGCGGCCTGCTCCTGCTCGGCGGCCGGATCGGCGACATCGCGGGCCGCCGTCGCACCCTGACCGCGGGAGCCCTCCTCTTCGCCGCCGCCTCCCTGCTCGGCGGCCTCGCCGCCGAGGGCTCCTGGCTGCTCGCGGCCCGCGCGCTCCAGGGCGTGGGCGCCGCGCTCATCGCCCCCAGCACCCTCGCCCTCATCACCACCAGCTTCCCCGAGGGCCCCCGCCGCCACCACGCCCTCGGCGTCTACTCCTCGATGGCCGGGATCGGCGCGTCGGTCGGTCTGGTCCTCGGCGGCATGCTCACGTCGTGGGCGTCCTGGCGCTGGTCCCTGCTGATCAACGTGCCGATCGGCGTCGTGGTCGCCGCCGCCCTCCCCCGCTTCGTCACCGAGACCCCGCGCCACGCGGGCCGTTTCGACGCGACCGGCGCCCTCACCGGCACAGCGGGCACGTCCTCACTGGTCTACGCGTTCATCCGGGTCTCGGAGGAGGGCTGGAGCGACACCCGGGCGATGACGGCCTTCGGCGCGGCCGCCGCCCTGCTCACCGGCTTCGTCCTGGTGGAGGCGCGCGCGGAGCAGCCCGTCATGCCGCTGCGCCTCTTCGCGAGCCGCGACCGGGCGGGGGGCTACGCCGGTGTCCTGCTGCTGCCCGCGGGCATGTTCGGCGTGTTCTACTTCCTCACTCTGGTCGGCCAGCAGGCCCTGGGATACAGCCCGTTGCGCGCCGGTCTCGCCTTCCTCCCGATGACCCTGCTGATGTTCACGACCGTGCGCTTCGTGCCACGGCTGCTCCGGCGGTTCGGCACCAAGCCCGTGCTGCTCACCGGAATGTCCCTGATCACCGTCGCGGGCGGCTGGCTGTGGCGGCTGGAGCCCGGCGACGGCTATCTCTCCGGCCTGCTCGGCCCGCTGCTGGTGATGGGGCTGGGCGTGGGCCTGAGCTTCATGCCGCTGAACGCCACCATCCTCGCGGGTATCGAACCGCGTGAGGCGGGATCCGCCTCCGGACTCCTCCAGACCCTCCAGTGGCTCGGCGGCACCCTCGGGCTCTCCGTCCTGGTCACCGTCTTCGGCACGGCGACCCGGCACGCCCACGGCTCACCCACGGAGATCCTCACCGAGGGCTCGGCCCGCGCGTTCGGCGCCGGCTCCCTGATCGCCCTGTCCGCGCTGGTGCTGTCGGCGTTCGTGATCACGGGCACCGCACGTGACCGCGACGCCTGAAAAGACCTCTCGCCACCCCGGTACACGAAGCGGCGCGGCCCGTACCGAAGTACGGACCGCGCCCAAGCCCTCAACCCTCAACCCTCAACCCTCAACCAGCCTGCGCCCACGGCCAGTCCGCGTCCCGCGCGTTCTCCAGGAGCGGCACCATCCGGAAAGCCGCGTCCGAGAGCCCGCCGAACGTGTGGCGGTTCCCCTTGCCCGACGGGCCGTGGCCCACGCTGTGGCCGGCGAGGTTCCACGTGTAGACCGGGACGTGCGCCGGCACCTGCTCGGTCGGGTCGCCGTACTGGCTGTACGCGGCCTGCTCGTCGGTGACGATGAGGACCCGGTCGTGCTTCCTGTAGTGCTTGCGGACCGCCTCGGTCGTGTTGGTGCCGCCCAGGTCGCCGAACCGTCCGATGACCTTGAGCACGGACTCGCCCGCGCTGAACTCCACCCGCTTGCTGGTGGTGCCGAACTCGACGAGGTCCGCGTCCGCCGCCCGCAGCGCGAGCGCCGTACCGAAGATCGCCGCCGCGTCGGCCCGGTTGAGCTCGGAGCGCTCCGACAGCCGCGAGTAGAACATCGAGCCCGAACGGTCCACGAGCACCAGGGTCCGGCCGGGCAGCGCGGGCACGTTGGCCAGCGAGTGGCCGAGCGCCTGCTCCAGCGGGTACGACCAGCGCAGCGACGGCGCGTGCTGGTAGGCCGCGAGGTAGCGGAACGGGAACTGCCGCGAGCGCGCGACCTCCACCGGGTCGCTGATCTTCGCCGCGACCTGTGCCGCCACCTCGTCGCTGACGCCCGCCTTGTCGAAGTTGCGCAGGTTGCGGACGAGCGCCATGGCTCCCATGGACGGAATGACGGCCTCCCAGGCCTCCTTGTCCATCGGTCCCTGCAGCCAGCCCGCCAGCGTCTCCCAGGTCATCCCCGCGTCCGCCAGGCGCTGCGCGCCCTGCGCCCCGGTCACGACCTTGCGCCGCTTGGCGGGCCGCAGGGCCATCAGGTCGCGGTGGGCGACGAGCACGGGCAGCGACTTGGGCACGACGGCCGTGTCCGGGTTGTGGCGCCGGTCCAGCGCGTACTGGAACAGGTCGCCCTGCCAGGGCTTGTCCGGGTCCGGCGCCGCGTGCACCAGGTTGAGGATGTCGCCGAAGCGGTATCCCTTGGACGCGGTGTCGTACTTCAGCAGCGACTTGCCGTTGTAGAGGCGCCGTACGGCGTCGGCGACGCCCCGCTTGACGGGCTTGGGCAGGGTGCGGCCGTACCGGGAGGTCCAGTAGGCGAGCAGCTCGCCCGGCTCGTCCGGACGGCGCAGCACGGAGGCGATGACCTGCCGGTTGGCCGGACCGTCGGTGGCGCCCGCGTCCAGGCGTGCCTTCACGTACTCGGCGGCGCCCACGAGCGAGGCCGTGCGCAGGTTGCCCTCGCCGCGCAGCCAGCCCAGCAGGCCGGCGGTCCAGACCGGGTCGGTGACGGCGAGTTCGCGCACGAGCGCGGCGAACCGGTCGTCGCGGGCCTCGCCGGACTCGTAGAAGGTCTGCTGCGAGACGAAGTTGGCGACCGCGAGCAGGAAGAGCTCGGAGCGGGCGTCGCGCTCGCGGCCCAGGCCGCCCTGGTGCGTGCGCAGCACACGGCCGGTGGACGTCACGCGGGAGGTGGGCTGTGCCTTCGCCGCCTTGTTGTTGAAGCGCGCCATGGTGAATTCCCCCGAATTCGGATGGGTTTCGGAGGGAGGCACAGCAAATGGAGGGTGCCCGAGATCAGGGGTCGGCTACGGTCGCTTATAAACTGGCGCGTCTTCCGTTTCCGCCACACCGACCCGAGGTCGATGACGGGATTCGAACCCGCACGAGGTCGTGACCCCACCAGTTCCCGAAGTATCCGCTGCCTGCGCACCGGGCACCCACCATGAGCTGCGCCTCCCGAGATCAGTTCGGCTGCGGCGTGGATTCTTTGGGAGAGAAGTAGCCGCGGCCCGCGCACCGGGAGGTGCATGAAGTTGTGGTGTCCAGAGATCGAGATCGGCGGAACCGACGTAGGTGCTCTATCCCCTGAGCTACACCGGCGCGTTGTACCGGTGGCGGGACTCGAACCCGCGACCGCCCCATTAACAGTGGAAGTAGGTCCTGCCTTCGCACCTGGACGTGCACCACTGTAGGAGGGCGGCCGCGAACCCGGCGAGCGATTTAATTCCCGGGGAAGCGGCGGGGATTCCCGGGGAGGCGGCGGGGATTCAGCCGCGCTTCTGCCGCTTCCAGGGGCCGGTGATGGCGAGCATGATGCCCGGGTCCTGGATGTTGGCGAAGAGGGTCCGGCCGTCGGGCGAGAAGGTGACGCCGGTGAACTCGCTGTACTCCGGCGCCTCGGCGGTGCCGATGTTGAGCTCGTTGCGGGCGATCGGGTACGTGCGACCGCTCTCGGTGGCGCCGAACAGGTGCTGGACGCCCTCGCCGTCCTCGGCGATGACGAGGCCGCCGTACGGGGAGACGGTGATGTTGTCCGGCCCGTCGAAGGCGCCGTCGACGGACGGGTCGGGGTTCACGCCGATGAGGACCTTCAGCGTCAGGGTGCGGCGCTTGGGGTCGTAGAACCAGACCGCTCCGTCGTGGGCCTGGCCGGGGCTCTCGGCGCGGGCGTAGGAGGAGACGATGTAGACGCCGCCGTCGCCCCACCACATGCCTTCGAGCTTGCGGGCACGGGTGACCTGGCCGTCGGTGAACTGCTTGCGGACGGAGACGCTCTTGGCGTCGCGGTCGGGGACGTCGACCCAGTCCACGCCGTACACCGTGCCGATCCTGGTGGCCCGGGAGAGGTCGTCGACGAACTTGCCGCCGGAGTCGAAGCACTTGAAGGCCTGGAGCGCTCCGGCGTCGTCGGCCAGGGTGGCGAGCCGTCCGTGGCCGTGCTCGAAGCCCTGCGGGGGCGTCCAGCGGTACAGCAGGCCGTTGGGGCCCGAGGCGTCCTCGGTGAGGTAGAGCCGGCCCCGCTTGGGGTCGACGACGACGGCCTCGTGGGCGTAACGGCCCAGTGCCTTGACGGGCTTGGGGTTCTTGTTGCGGCGGCGGTCCTGGGGGTCGACCTCGAAGACGTAGCCGTGGTCCTTGGTCATGCCGTTCTGGCCGGCCTTGTCCTCGGTCTCCTCGCAGGTGAGCCAGGTGCCCCAAGGAGTTTTGCCGCCCGCGCAGTTGGTGGAGGTGCCGGCGATGCCGACCCACTCGGCGACCTTGTCGCGGCGCACTTCGACGACCGTGCAGCCGCCGGACGCGGCCGGGTCGTAGACGAGTCCCTCGGTGAGCGGCACGGGGTGGGCCCAGCCGGAGCGGGGGCCCTTGAGCTCGTGGTTGTTGACCAGGAGGGTGGCACCGCGCGGGCCCTCGAACGTGGAGGTGCCGTCGTGGTTGGACGGTGTGAACTCGCCCGATTCCAGCTTGGTGCGGCCGCTGTAGGTGATGACGCGGTAGGAGAACCCGGCGGGCAGCGAGAGGAGGCCCTTCGGGTCGGTGACGAGCGGACCGTAGCCGACGCCACCGTGCCGGGCCTCGGCCGACTCCCCGGCCGCGCCCTCGACCTCCGTCTCCGTGGCGGCGAGCGCGTTGGGCGCGGTGGCGAGGGCGCCCACGCTGCCGACGAGGACCACGCCCGCGCCGGTGATCGCGGACTGCCGGGCGAAGTCCCTGCGAGAGAGCGACATGTGTTGTCTCCTGTGACGGTGGACTCGGAGTGCCGTAAGGGGCGGGGGGGGCGGCCTCGGTTTGCGGCCACACCGTCCCGCCCTCTCTTGAACACCAGTTGAACGCGCGCCGTCTTCCGGGGTCCAGCTTGCGTGAATCCACTCGACCGGCCCAGGGGAACGATCCGCTCCGCAAAACAGCCCACCCGACGACCACGACCGGGGCCCCGGCACCCGGGCGGAACACCGGGCCCCCGGGTCACGGCACCTGGGGCACACGGGGCACGAGCGTCACGGAACTCGGGTCACGACGACCCGCGCCGCGAGGCCCAGGTGTCACTGCACCCGGGGCACGGGGACCCGGAACCCGGATCACGGCCGTCCCGGCACCCCCGCACCGGGGCGGGACACCCCCTGGCGTCCCGCCCGGGACCACCGCACCGGACGCGTCACCCGGCGCCCGGGAAACCGCACCGGCCCGGCGCGTTCACACCCCCTGCTGCGACCGGGCCTTGAACGCCGCCTTGCGGGCCTCCTTGGCGACCTTCTTGTCGGGGTGCAGGCGCCCCATGGCCTCCAGGACGTCCGGAGTGGCGGGGTGCCCGACCCGCCAGGCGGTGTCGAAGAAGCCGCTGTGCTGCCGGGCCAGGCCCTCGACCAGGGCCTGGAGCTCCGCGGAGTTCCCTTCGGCGGCGAGCTGCGCCGCCACCGTGTCGATGGTCAGCCAGAAGACCATCGCCTCGGACGGCGGGGGCACGTCGGGCACGTCGTGCTCGGAGAGCCAGACCCGGGCGAGACCGCCCAGCTCGGCGTCGTCGAGCACCTCGCGCAGTGCGGGCTCGGCCTCCGCGCCGACCAGCGCGAGAGCCTGCTGGCAGTGCAGGCGGCGCAGCGGGGCGCCCGCGTCCGCGCCGCGCGCCGCGGAGAGCAACTCCTGCGCCGCGGACAGCGGTTCACGCCGGGCGAGCCACTGTTCGATCTCGGCCTGCGCGGCGGTCGGGGGGAAGCCGGCCGTGCCGTCCAGCAGCGTGTCCGCGCCCTTGTCGGTCAGCTCGCCCACCGCGGGGGCGGAGAAGCCCGCCTCGATCAGCCGGGCGCGCAGTCCGTACAGACCGAGGGGCGTCAGGCGCACCACGCCGTACTTCGACACGTCCATGTCGTCGGCGGGGGCGGGTTCCTCCACCGCGTCCGCCATCAGGGCCTCGTCGACCGGCTGGAAGGCGACGAGGCCGATGGGCTCCAGCAGCCGGAACTGGTCGTCGAGCCGCATCATGGCGTCCGAGACCTGCTCCAGGACGTCGTTGGTGGGCTCTCCCATGCCGTCGGGCAGGATCATCGAGGCGGCGAGCGCGGGCAGCGGCACCGACACCTCGCCGAGCGCGTCCTCGCCGACGGTCAGCAGGTACAGGTTGCCGAGCACCCCGTCGAGGAACTCGGCCTCGGCCTCCGGGTCCCAGTCCAGCGAGGAGAGGTCGATCTCGCCTTCCTCGCCCATGGCGCCGACGAGGTCGCCGAGGTCGGGCGCGCTCGCGTCGGCCAGGACGACGTCGAGCGCGCCGAGCCAGACGCCGAGGACGTCCTGCGGGGCTCCGGAGGTGAGCAGGGCGAGATCCTCGCCCGTGGTGACGGTGCCCTTCTCCTCGTCCACGACCTCGACGAGACCGGTGTCGACGGCCACCCGCCAGGCCTCGTCGGCGAGGGCGGCCGCGTCGTCGCCGGACAGGCCGAGGACGCCGGCCGCCTCGGAAAGCTGTTCCTCGACGAGCTCGCCCCCGGCTCCGACACGGGTGGCGGGGCCTGCCCAGCGGGCCAGCCGTGCGGCGCGGGAGAGCAGTGGCGCGGTGAGCGCGTCCCTCGCCAGCTGCGCCTCGGGGTGCAGCCGCACGGGCGGCAGGGAAGAGCTGTCTGACATCGGCTGGGTTCTCCTCCGGACGACCACGATGAGCGGGACGGGCAGGACGGGCGGGCAAACGGTTCGAACGGCCCGGGCGATCCCTACGACCCGAGTGATCCGTACGGTCCGAACGGTCCGAACGTCTCAAGCGGTTCGAGCGGGACTTCCGCCCGGAGTCGCGCCGGACGGTGACGCGCACCGCCGGTCGCGGCGGGCACCGGAGCCCGCCGGACGCCGACGGGCCCGCGAACCCGGAGGCGGCCCGGGAGATCCGTGCCAACTGCTCAGCCTAGACGGATTTCCACCCATGCCGCCCGGTTCACGTATCCGACAGGTCTCGTACACCGTCGAAACCTTGACAACTCCCCCCGTCACACACGAGATTGACGCGCGTAGAAGTTCAACGGCCGCACGGCCCACACCTTCTACGCGCGTCACTGGCCCGCAAGCAGGTCGCGCTCCCCCCACCAGTCCACCCTCGTCCCGACGCTCACGAACGTCCCCGGAGGGATTCCCTTGCCGAGCAAGAGAACCGCGCGCATCGGCGCGCTGACCGTCGCCGCGGTCTGTTCCACCGTCTCCGCCGTCGTACTGACCACACCGGCCCAGGCGGACACCGTCCACATCCACGACATCCAGGGCACCACCCGGACCTCCCCCCTCGCGGGCACGAAGGTCACCGACGTGCCCGGCATCGTCACCGGCGTGCGGACGTACGGTTCGTCCAAGGGCTTCTGGTACCAGGACCCCACCCCGGACGCCGACCCCGCCACCAGTGAGGGCGTCTTCGTCTTCACCAGCTCCGCCCCCAAGGCCGCCGTCGGCGACTCGGTCACGGTGACGGGCACGGTCTCGGAGTACGTCCCGGGCGGCACCTCCACCGGCAACCAGTCGGTCACCGAGGTCACCAAGCCGACGGTCACCGTCGTCTCCAGCGGCAACCCCGTCCCGGCCGCGACGGTCGTCGACGCCAAGTCCGTGCCGGACGACTACGCCCCGGCCGGCGACACCGCCGCGGGCGGTTCGGTCAACGCCCTCACCCTGCAGCCGGCGCAGTACGCCCTGGACCACTACGAGTCCCTCGAGGGCATGAACGTCCAGGTCGCCGACACCCGCGTGGTCACCGCCACCGACCCCTACACCGAGCTGTGGGTCACGGTGAAGCCGCACGAGAACGCCACCCGCCGCGGCGGCACGGTGTACGGCTCGTACACCTCGCAGAACACGGGACGCATACAGATCCAGTCCCTCGGCGCGACCGCCGACTTCCCGACCGCGAACGTCGGCGACAAGCTCACCGGTGTCACGGCGGGGCCGCTCGACTACAACCAGTTCGGCGGCTACACCCTGGTCGCGAACCAGCTCGGCACCCTCCAGAAGGGCGGCCTGGAGCGCGAGACCACGCGCAAGCAGGCGCGCGGCGAGCTGGCCGTGGCGACGTACAACGTCGAGAACCTGGACCCGGGCGACGCCACGTTCGCCGCGCACGCGTCCGCGATCGTGAACAACCTGAGCTCGCCCGACATCGTGTCCCTGGAGGAGATCCAGGACAACAACGGTGCGACGGACGACGGCACGGTCGCCGCCGACCAGACGGTGAACAAGCTGATCGACGCGATCGTCGCGGCGGGCGGCCCGAAGTACGACTGGCGCTCCATCGACCCGGTCAACGACCAGGACGGCGGCGAGCCCGGCGGCAACATCCGCCAGGTCTTCCTCTTCAACCCCGCGCGGGTCTCGTTCACCGACCGCGCGGGCGGCGACTCGACGACCGCCGTCGGTGTCACGAAGGTGCGCGGCAAGGCGCAGCTCACCGCCTCCCCCGGCCGCATCGACCCGGCGAACACGGCCTGGAAGAGCAGCCGCAAGCCGCTCGCGGGCGAGTTCGTCTTCCGCGGCCACACGGTCTTCGTGATCGCCAACCACCTCAACTCCAAGGGCGGTGACCAGGGGCTGACCTCGCAGTACCAGCCGCCGACGCGCAGCTCCGAGGTCCAGCGGCACGCCCAGGCGACCGTGGTGAACGCGTTCGTCGACGAGATCCTGAAGACGCAGAAGAACGCCGACGTCATCGCGCTCGGCGACATGAACGACTTCGAGTTCTCCGAGACCGCCAAGATCCTGGAGGGCGACGGCGAGCTCTGGTCGGCGATCAAGTCGCTTCCCAAGAGCCAGCGTTACACGTACGACTACCAGGGCAACGCCCAGGTCCTCGACCAGATCCTGGTCAGCCCCTCGATCCGCAAGGGCTGTGACCTGGAGTACGACAGCGTGCACATCAACTCGGAGTTCTCCGACCAGATCAGCGACCACGACCCGCAGGTGCTGCGGTTCCGTCCGTAGTCGCCGCGGTGCGCGAGAGCCCGGCCCCGTCGTCCGGGGGGCCGGGCTCTCCGCCTGCCCGGGAGTCCGCAGCCGCTCGCGGTGCGCGGCTTCCCGGCCGTGTTCGGCTCAGCCCGCGAAGACCTCGTCGAGCCAGTCCTTCCAGGCGGTCTCGTTGCCCTTGGCGTCCGCGCCGGGCGCGAAGTCGTGGACGCTCATGCCGACCGGCGCGCCCCAGCGGCCGCGCCCGAAGAAGCGGATGAGCGCGCTGTCGGTGCGCAGCCCGATGAAGTACGGGTCGCGGTAGTCGAGCACCGCGTCGAAGTGCTCGCCGCCGGGCCCCTCGGCCTTCACCCGTGCCCCCTCGGCGGTGTCGTCCGCGAGGCCGAGGGCCGGTCCGACGGCCGCGAAGGCGTCGGAGGACGCGGACGCGCCGGGCCCGTCGAAGGTGGCGAAGGCCACCGGGCGGCCCGCGAAGTGGGTCACGTACTCGCGCAGGGTGTGCAGATAGAAGTCGGTGTGCTTGTCGGCTCCGTCGTACTGGTTGTCCCAGTCGTCGGTGAAGATGCCGCTGTGCACGTAGCGGACCCAGGAGCCGCGGCCGCCGTCACGCGGCTCGATGGTGTGGTCGATCTGATTGAGGCTCTGCGTCGGGAACCCGACGTCCTCGGTGCGCACGGTCAGCCGGTGCGGCGGGTCCCAGGTGGTGATGACGCTGCCGAAGGGGCCGGCCCCGCCCTCGCGGGGCTCGTACTCCATGGGCCACAGCCAGCCGCCGCTGCCGCTGGTGATCGCGTCCCACACCTGGCCGGGCGGGACGGCGACCTCGTACTCGCGGGCGACCTCGAACTCCTTGGACATGATGGCGACTCCTGGATGATCAGTGGGTGGCTTCGGGGTCCGTGGGAGCTTCCACGGCTTCGGGGTCCGTGGGGACTTCCACGGCTTCGGATCCGGCGTCGGATCTGACCTCGGGGTGGACGGCGACGACGATCCGGTGCGGGCGCCCGCCCTCCGCCTCCCCGTCGTGGTACTTGCGGATGAGCGCGCTCACCCCGGCCGTCAGCTCCTCGACGAACGCGGCCCGGTCGGCCGCCGACGCGAAGGTCACCTCGCCGTCGAGCGCGTACGTCGCCAGCCGCTTGCGGGCCTTCGCGGCCCCGGTGAGGAGGGAGCCGACGTCCCTGACGAGCCGGGCGCCGAGCGCGAGGAGCCAGCGGGCGGACAGCTGGTCCCGGAAGCGGTCGGGATCGGGCTGCACGGCGGCCAGCGCCTGTGGCGAGATGACGTACGACGCCGCGGTCGCGCGCATCAGCCGCTCGGTGACGTTGCCCTTGCGGCGCTCGCCCGCCAGCTCGACCAGGCCGTGCCGCTCCAGCGTCTTGAGGTGGTAGTTCACCTTCTGCCGGGGCAGGCCGACCTTGCCGGCCAGCATGGCGGCCGACGCGGGTCCGGCGGCCAGTTCGGCGAGCAGCCGGGCCCGTACGGGGTCCAGCGACACGGCGGCGGCTTCGGCGTCCTCGATCACGGTCACGTCCAGCATGGCTCCAGCCTCTCACCGAAAACTTTTCTTGTCCAGACGATTCCAGTCTTCGGTGAGTCGCGCGGGCCGGCCGCTCCGGGCGGCCGGGACTCCACCGGGCGGGCGTCCCTGAACGGTCCCGGAGCGGCCCCGGAGCTGTCCCGGAGCGGTCCCGGAGCGGTCCCGGGGCTCCCGACGGGCTTCAGCGGCGCGATCCGGGCAACACGGCGGTCATGGACGAGAAGCGACCGGAATCGAAGCCACGGGCTCTTCCGGACACGGACGCGGGCACGAGCGGCCACGACGGCACCGGGGCAGGGGCGGACGCGGGCGCGACGACGGCGGGGACGGCCGGGGAGGACGGCCCCGTCGGACTGTCCGCGCGAGCGTGGGCGGCCGTGGCCTGGCGCACGGCCAAGGAGTTCCGCGACGACGAACTCGCCGACCGGGCGGCGGCGTTGACCTACTACGGCGTGCTGTCGCTGTTCCCCGCCCTGCTGGTGGTGGTCTCCCTGCTGGGCGTCATGGGGCAGCGCGTCACGAACAGGCTCCTCGACAACGTGGGGGACCTGGCGCCGGGTCCGGCGCGCGACATCCTGCGTGACGCGGTGACGCAACTGGGGCACAGCGGCGGCACGGGCGGGGTGCTGGCGGTCGTCGGACTGTTCGCGGCGCTGTGGTCCGCGTCCGGGTACGTCGGCGCGTTCATCCGGGCGTCCAACGCGGTGTTCGACCTGCCGGAGGGCCGTCCGGTCTGGAAGGTCACACCGCTGAGGCTGACGCTCACCGTGACGCTGATGCTGCTCCTCACCGGCAGCGCGATCATCGTGGTGTTCACCGGGCCGCTGGCCGAACGCGCGGGCACCGCGATCGGGGTGGCCGACGCCGCGATCACGGCGTGGTCGGTCGTCAAGTGGCCCGTCCTGCTGGTGTTCGTCGAGCTGATGATCGCGCTGCTGTACTGGGCGGCCCCCAACGTCTCCGGCCGCGGCTTCCGCTGGTTCAGTCCGGGCAGCGTCGTCGCCACCCTGATCTGGCTGGCCGCGTCCGCGGGATTCGCCGTCTACGTCGCCGGCTACGGCTCGTACAACAAGACGTACGGCACGCTCGCGGGCGTCGTCGTCTTCCTCGTGTGGCTCTGGCTCACCAACCTGGCCATCCTGCTGGGCCTCGAGTTCGACGCGGAGCTGGCCCGCCAGCGCGCCATCGCCCACGGCCGGCTCCCGACCGAGGAGCCCTACGTCGAACCGCGCGACACCCGCAAGTGGCCCCCGCGCCTGCGGGCGTTGCGCGCGGCGCGGGCGAAGGTGGAGGCGGGGATCGCGCCGGCCGGCGGGAGCGCCCGCCGGGACGGCGCCGGGCGGGCGTGACACGAGGGCCGGGACGCCCTGGGCCGGGGTGTCCGGACCACGGCCGCTCCCGGCCCCCTCGCCCACGCGGGCGCGTGCACCCGGGCCGGGCCGCGCTATCCCTGCGCCCCCCGGTCCCGCAACCGGGCCAACTGGCTCTGGAACCAGTCGAGCCGGGCCTGGAGCAGGGCCGCCTCCGCGGCCAGTTCGGGCACCCCGAGACCGTTCGCGGCGAGCACGGGGCCGCTCGCGGCGGCCGCGGACCCGCCGGAGGCCCGGACCCGCAGGCCCTCACCGGCCAGCCGCGCGAAGGAGGCGAGCGAGAGCGACGTACGACCGCGTACGCATTCCGCGCAGGCGGCCGTCAGGGCGCGCCAGCCCGGACGCCCCCAGCCCGCGTCGGCCAGCGCCGCGGCCGCGGTGCCGCAACCGCAGGGGCCGACGGTGGCGACACGCACCCGCTGGCAGGCGTGGCGGAAACCCCGTTCGAAGCGGATGTAGGCGCCGAGGACGGAGACTTCGAGGAGGACGGCGGCCCGGTGTTCGGCGGTGCACAGCATCGCCTCGGCGACGGCCCGCTCGTGCACGCAGTGGAAGCCGCAGTCGCAGCGGCGGTGCGGGGCACGGTGCCGCCGCCCGTAGACACAACGCGCATCGTCCAGCACTCCGTACGGCAGCGCGCCGCCCAGCGATACACCGGTGAACCCGGCCCGGGTGCCGTCCTGGGACAGCACCGGGTGGGCGATCTTGTATCCGGTCGGCGGCTCCGTCGGGCGTTCCTCGGGGAGCCTCAGCCTCATCGGCCGGCCGGAACCTCTTCGGGCACGGACACCTCCGGCTCCTCGATCGTCTCGGGGAGTTCGAGCGTGTCCTCGGGCGCGTGAGCCTGTTCCTCCGCGACTCCGGTGGCGAGTGCCTTGCCGAGCCTCATGACGCCTCCCATGACCTGCGGTCGGTGACCTTCCGTCCCATGGTGACCCATGAGGGGCCGAACGGGACATAGGGCCTCGGACCGATGCCCCGGCAACACGTCTCAGTAACGCTTATCGATATCCCGTAGAAGATTTAAGTGGAGCTGTACGGTCATCGCGTCGAAACTGCTCGTATGACGAACTCCGACCGGTCTCCGGCACCCTTCGGCCGGGCGCTCTGCGCGATGATCACCCCGTTCACCGAGGCCGGCGCGCTCGACCTCGACGGTGCCCTGCGCCTGGCCGGACGCCTGGTGCGCGAGGGCTGCGACGGCCTGGTGCTGAACGGCACCACGGGCGAGTCGCCGACCACCTCGGACGCCGAGAAGTCCGCGCTGGTCCGCGCGGTCCGCGAGGCGGTCGGCGACCGGGTCCACCTGGTCACGGGCGTCGGCTCGTCCGACACCCGGCACACGGTCGACCTCGCCCTGGCGGCCGGGGAGGCGGGCGCGGACGGCGTGCTCGTCGTCACCCCGTACTACTCGAAGCCGCCGCAGGACGCGCTGGAGGCGCACTTCACCGAGGTCGCGGACGCCTCCGGACTGCCGGTCATGCTCTACGACATCCCCGGCCGCACCGGCACCCGCATCGAGCCGGAGACGATGATCCGGCTCGCCGCGCACCCCCGGGTCGTGGCCGTGAAGGACTGCTCCTACGACTTCCTCGGCGCCCAGAAGGTACTGGCGCTGACGGATCTGGCGTACTACGCGGGCTGCGACGAGCACGCGCTCGCCCTGTACGCGGTGGGGGCCGCCGGATACGTCAGCACGGTGGCGAACGTCGTGCCGGGACCGATGCGGGCCGTGCTCGACGCGTTCGACGCGAGCGACACGGCGGGGGCGGCCCTGCTGATGCGACGAACCGTGCCGCTGATCGAGGCGATGATGGCGGCGGGCCTGCCCGGCACGGTCACCGCGAAGGCGCTGCTGACCGCGCTCGGGCTGCCGTCGGGCCCGGTCCGGGCACCGCTGCGGCCCGCCGGCCGGGAGGCGGCCGACGGGCTGCGGGCGGTGCTCGCGCGGGTCACGGACGAATTCGCCGTGGCCTAGCGGACCACCGCGCGGGGGTTCAGCGCTCGGCGAAGACGGGCTCCCAGCGCCCCACCGTGCCGTCGGTGCCCTTGAGGAAGCCGCTGAGCGGCACCTCCTTGTCGCTGCCGACGGTGACCAGCACCAGCCGGTTGTGGAACTCGTTCTTGTCGCCCTCGGCGATGTCCCAGGCGATCAGGGACCTGTCGTCGGCCCAGGCGAGGAGCATCTGGCCACGGACCTCGGCCACGTGCTTGCCGGTACGCCGGTCGAGGACCCACGAGGAGGTGTGCCACTTCTCGCCCGCGAACTCCCCGGCGAACCGGGTGCCGTCCGGCGAAAGGCCGGCCGCGACGCCCCAGGGGCGGTACCGCTCCGCGGCGGGCACGCTCACCTCCCGGCCGGACACGTCGTAGAAGCGATCGCCGGGCGTGATCGGCTGCCGGCCCGTGACGGTCCTCCCGTCGCGGCAGAACTCGAAGTCCTGGCGTGCGTTGATGCTGTTGCCCTGGTCGTCCCGGAGCAGCCCCACGTCGGCCCAGGAGCCCTTGCCCGAGGCCACGTCGAAGACGTAGAAGCCGGTACGGGAGGACTCCACCGACACGGGAATCCGGTCGATGTCGTCCATCTTGATCCGCTTGTCGGGATTCTCGCTGTACGTCGTCGCCACGAGTTTCGTGCCGTCGTGCGAGAACGCCAGCCCGCCCACCGGGTGGTCGACCGGGATCCACCGCTCGACCTTGCCGCTCGCGAGGTCGAGCAGCCCGATCCGGCGCGCGGGCAGGTGCCGCTCCAGTACGGCGGCGGTCCGCAGTCCGGGGGCCACGGCGACCCACGACCATCGGGGGTCCTTCTTGTAGTGGCCGGACTTCGGGTCGAGCAGCCAGTACGTGCGCACCCTGATGCCCCGGTGGACGCCGTCGTGGACGCTCTGCCAGTCGGTCTTGCTGGTGTAGTAGGCGGCCATCGCCGTTCTCCCGGCCGCGACCAGCGAGTGCACCGGTGACTGTGCCGGGTGCGCCGAGGGCGCCGGGTGCGTGGCGGTCGGCTCGTGGTCCACCCCGCCCGAGGGTTGCACATCGTGCCCGCCGGAGTCCAGGCTCGGCACCGCGATCGCGGCGGTGAGCACCGCGGCCACGGCGACCGCCGCGGACGTGATGCGCCGGGTCCACCGGCGCCGGCGGACGGCGAGCACACGGTCGGCGAACCCCGACGGGGTGTGCGGGCCGTCCTCGGCCTGCTCCCGGAGGGTGTCGCGCAGGAGTTCTTCGACGTTCACCGGTGTACCTCCACGGGCGAGAAGTCACGGGACGGCGGCCGCGTCTCGTGACCCGGGCCGAGCGCGGCCAGTTCGGGGGCGAGTGCCCGCAGCCGGGCGAGCGAGCGATGGGCCGTGGAGCGCACGGTTCCGACGGAGCAGCCGAGGAGCCGGGCCACCTCGGCCTCGGGCAGGTCCTCGAAGTAGCGCAGCACGAGCACGGTGCGCTGCCTCGCGGTGAGCCGGGCCAGCGCGCCCCGCATGACGACCCGCAGTTCGGCGGCCGCCGAGGAGTCCGTGCCGGGGACCGCGGGGCCGGACGCCTCGGGCGGTTCGGCGACGCTCAGTTCCCGACGGCGCCACTTCAGCCTCCAGCGGCTCACCTGCTGCCGGTACAGGATCCGACGTACGTACGCCTCGGGTTCGTCGATCCTGTTCCAGCGGCCCGCCGCCCTGACCAACGCGTTCTGCAGCAGGTCCTCGGCGGCGTGCCGGTCTCCCCCGCTGAGCAGCACCGCCGTCCTCAGCAGCGCGGACGACCTGTTCGCCACGAAGTCCCGGAAGGTCTCCTGTGCTTCGGCATCCATCGTCACCTTCTCGTCCCCGGCGGCCCCTTGCGACCCACCCCTGTGCCCCTGGTGACGCGCGCCGCCGCGCCCCGCTATGCCTCCCGGTACGAACCGGGCCGAAAATATTCGCCCGCCCCCGCCACGGGCGTCCTCTACGGTGACCCGATGAGCCGACCGCTGCTGTTCCTCGACGTCGACGGCCCGCTGAATCCGTACGCGGCCCAGAGGGAGCGCCGGCCCGCGGGGTACACCACGATCCGGGTGGCCCTGGAGCCCGGCCGGCCGCTGCGCGTCTGGCTCCACCCCGGCCACGGCCGCGCCCTCCTCGCCCTCGGCTACGACCTGTGCTGGGCCACCACCTGGATGGACTCCGCCAATCGCTGGATCGCGCCCGTGATCGGCCTGCCCGAACTGCCCTGGGTCGACTTCACCGGCGCCTTCTTCGCCGAGCGCCCCGACGGTGTCCACTGGAAGACGGAGCGCATCGTGGCCCACGCCGGCGGCCGCCCGTTCGCCTGGGTGGACGACGAACAGAGCCCGGCCGACGAGGTGTTCGTCGCCGCCCGCCATCCGGCGCCCGCGCTGCTGCGGCACGTCGACCCCCGCCTCGGCCTGCGCGAGCCCGACTTCGAGGCCCTGGCGGAGTTCGCGGCGGACCTGGACGCCTAGCCTAGAGGCGAGGCCGGCCGGTTCCGGCCTCGCGGAGCGTCCGGGCCAGCAGCAGGGCGCCTCCGGCCGCCGCCCCCACCGCTCCCGCGGCCAGGAAGCCGTCGGAGGAACGCCAGGACAGCACCGACCACCGGGACTGCGCGGAGAACAGCGATCCCGTGCTCAGCCACGACCCGGTCGAGATCAGCGACAGGGCGGAACCGATCGAACCGACCGACAGGGCACTTCCGATCGAGCCGACGGACAAGGCCGAACCGACGGACCCCACGGACAGCACCGATCCCACCGAGCCGATCGACAGCACGGAGTCCTGCGACCACAACGACAGCACTGAACCGGAGGAGACACGACGGACCGGCCGCGCGGGCAGTTTTGTCATGAGGCCATCCTGCCCGCGAACGCGCTGTCCCGTGGGGTTGTCGACGGACGACGCGGGTTCCGGGTGAGGACCTTCCGGCACCTGGCTCACCGCACGGCGGAGCGTAGTCGCCCCCTCGGCCAGGGGTGGCCCCGGGAGCACCGCGCTCTTCCACGGCTCCGGGACGGTCCGGAAACACGCGAGCGCCCTCCCGGGCCGTCCTGGGACCGTGGAAGGGCGCTCGGCACCGACCGGCGCCGGAACCTGCCGCCGGTTCGGCGGCAGGTCGAGGCGTCGATCGGGCGGACGGCCGCGATGCACGGCCGCCGGAGGTCAGTTGTGGCTGTGCAGGATCTCGTTCAGGCCGCCCCAGACCGCGTTGTTCGGGCGGGCCTCGACGGTTCCGGTGACCGAGTTGCGGCGGAAGAGGATGTTCGAGGCCCCGGACAGCTCGCGGGCCTTGACGATGTCGCCGTCGGGCATCGTCACGCGCGTGCCCGCGGTGACGTACAGCCCGGCCTCGACCACGCACTCGTCGCCGAGGGCGATGCCGACGCCCGCCTCCGCGCCGACGAGGCAGCGCTCGCCGATGGTGATGCGGACGTTGCCGCCGCCCGAGAGGGTGCCCATGGTGGACGCGCCGCCGCCGATGTCGGAACCGTCGCCGACGACGACACCGGCGGAGATGCGGCCCTCGACCATGGAGGTGCCGAGCGTGCCCGCGTTGAAGTTCACGAAGCCCTCGTGCATGACGGTCGTGCCCTCGGCGAGGTGCGCGCCGAGGCGGACCCGGTCGGCGTCGGCGATGCGGACGCCCTTGGGCGCGACGTAGTCCGTCATGCGCGGGAACTTGTCGACGGAGGTCACCTGGAGGTGCAGGCCGGCGGCGCGCGCGTTCAGCCGGACCTTCTCGACGTCGTCGACGGCGACCGGGCCGAGCGAGGTCCAGGCGACATTGGTGAGCAGCCCGAACAGGCCGTCCAGGTTCTGGCCGTGTGGCTTGACCAGGCGGTGCGAGAGGAGGTGGAGGCGCAGGTACGCGTCGTGCGCGTCGAGCGGCTTGTCGTCCAGCGACGCGATGACCGTACGGACCGCGACCACCTCGACGCCCCGGCGGGCGTCCGGGCCGATGGCCTGCGCGGCTCCCTCGCCGAGCAGTTCGACGGCCCGCTCGGCGGACAGCCGCTCGGTGCCGGACGGGCCGGGGCCCTCGGCGGTCGCGACGGACAGTTCGGGCGCGGGGAACCAGGTGTCGAGAACGGTGCCGTCGGCGGTGAGGGTGGCGAGCCCGGCGGCGACGGCGCCGGTGGTACGAGAAGCAGTCGTGTCGGTCATGGGTGCAACCTAACTTGACGGGGGCCGCGCGGGCGAACCGGTGCGCGGTCCGTCTCGGTGACCGGGCGTCCGGCCGACGGACCGTCTCCCCTCGCCCCGCCGGACCGCCCCGCCGCCTCCGTCTCCGTCTCCGTCTCCGGTCAGCCCGCCGGACCGTCTCCCGTCCTCCCGCCGCACCGGAGGACCCGGTCCAACACCTCCCGCGCGTACCCCTCGTCGTACGACGTCCCCGTCAGCAGCACCTGGAGACAGATCCCGTCCAGCAGGGCGACGAGCGCCCGCGCGGTGACCGGATCCGTGCGGCGGGTCAGCGGCTCGACGAGGCTGTCGATCCACTCCGCGGCCACCGGGCGCAGCGCGGGCCTGCGCAGGGCGGCGAGGTAGAGCTCGTACTCCAGCTCCACGCCCGTACGGTCGCCGGCCATCCATTCGCCCATCAGTCCGGCGAGTTCGGCGGCCAGGTCCGCGCGCGCGTCCTCCAGGGTTCCGCGCGCGGCGAGCACCTCGGCGAAGCCCTCGTTCGTCTGGCGCAGGGCCGCGACCATCAGGTCGTCGAGGGTCTTGAAGTGGTACGTGGTGGAGCCGAGCGGCACATCGGCCTCGGCCGCGACGGAGCGATGGCTGAGCCCGGCGATGCCCTTGGCGCCGACGACGCGGATCGCCGCGTCGATGATCCGCTGCCGCCGCCCGGGGTCGTACCGCCGCGCCATCACGGTCCGCCGTCCGCGGCGCCGGGCCCGGACATCAGTGCGCCCCGCCCAGGTTCAGCAGGACGACCCCGCCGATGATCAGCAGGATCCCGGCGGCCTTCGCCGGCGTGAGTCCCTCCCCGAGGAACAGCGTGCCGATCACGGCGATGGCGGCGGTGCCGACGCCGGCCCAGATCGCGTAGGCCGTGCCGACCGAGACGGTCTTCAGGGTCTGCGCCAGCAGCGCGAAGGCGACGACGTATCCGAGGACGGTCACCAGGGACGGCCAGGGCCTGCTGAAGCCCTCGGTGTACTTCATCGCGGTCGTCGCCCCGACCTCCGCCGCTATGGCGCCGGCGAGCAGCACGTATCCCATGCGTACGACTGTACACATGGAACCCACCGGATGCGTACGGGCGTACGCATCCGGTGTCCGCGGAGTTACGTGCATGGATCCCGTATATGCCGTGGGCATCGTCCGCCCCTGCGGATATCGTTCGCGATCACAAGGGGACGGAATCGAACAGACCCCCGACGACACAGGAGCGCGAGAGGCATGTCGGACAGTTCTGGGTGGGGACCATCGGGGCCGTCGGGACCGTACTGGGGTGCCCCGGGCGGCTGGGGCTGGACGCCGCCGCCCCCGCCCAAGCCGGGCGTGATCCCGCTGGCCCCGCTCGGCGTGGACCACATCCTCGGCGGCGCCTTCGGCACGATGCGCCGTTACGCGAAACCGCTGTTCGGGGTCGCCCTCGCGGGCGTCCTGGCCCTGGCGGCCCTGACGCTCGGTCTGGAAGTACTCGCCTACCTCGCGACGAAGGACCGGTTGCAGCGCATGACCGCGGCGCCCCGGTCCGTCGACGGGGCCGATCTGCGCGCGGTCCTGATCGCGTTCGGCTCCGCGTGGGCCGTGGGCATGCTGGTGGCGCTGGTGGCGGGCTCCTTCATCCAGGCCTCGTCCGCGGCCACCCTGCACGACGCCGTCCTCGGCCGCCGGACGCACTTCGGCGCCGTCTGGAGGCGTGCCTGGTCGCGCACCCCGTCCGTCCTCGGGGTGACCCTGCTGCTGGGCCTGTTCATCGCGGTTCCGATGGCACTGTTCATCTTGATGATCTTCGCGGCGATGCTGGCCCTGGTGCTGAACGGCGAACCCTTCATACCGGCCGCCATCGCCTTCCTGCTCCTGCTGCTCTCGGTGCCGCCGGCGCTCTGGCTTCTCGTCCGCTTCAGCTTCGCCCCGGCCGCCGCGGTGCTGGAGGGAGCGTCCCCCCTGACGGCCCTTCGCCGGTCGGCGCGGCTGGTGCGCGGCGCGTGGTGGCGCACGTTCGGCATCACACTGCTGGGAGGCCTGATCGCGTTCATCGTCTCCCTCGTGACGAACCTGCCGTTCCGGCTGGCCATGCCGACCCCTCAGCCGTACAGCCCCTCGACCGGAACGTCCGTGAGCGTGTCGGAGGCCTACGTCCAGATGCTGCCCCACATGGGACCGACCCTGGTGCTCTCGGTGATCGCCAGTGCCGTCGCCCAGCTCTTCTTCATGGTGTTCATGCCGCTGGTGACCAGCCTCCTCTACATCGACCAGCGCATCCGCCGGGAGGGCCTCGCGGACGTGCTGTTCCGCGCGTCCGCCGTCGGGGGGACGCCCGGTCCGGTCGCGTAGCGGCTCAGTCGAGCAGCGACTTCTTCGGCCGCAGCACGCAGAACTCGTTGCCCTCGGGATCGGCGAGGACGGTCCAGGTGACGTCCTCGCCCTGTCCCACGTCGGCCCGGCGCGCCCCGAGGGCGAGGATCCGCTCGACCTCGGCGGCCTGGTCGTCCGGCGTGAGGTCGATGTGGAGGCGGTTCTTGGCGGTCTTGCGCTCACCCACGGGCACGAAGCAGATTCCGGGCAGTGCGTGCGCGTCCGAGCCGATGACGATCTCGTTCTCGTCCTCGAACAGCACCCGCCAGTCGAGGACCCGGCACCAGAAGCGGGCGAGCGCCGACAGGTCGTGGGCGTCGATGGTCAGTTGATAGAAGGAGACGGCCATGAACGGCAGTCTCCCCCGGCGACAAAGGCTCCGCCAACAGGCACACCGGTACGCGCGCACCGGCGGCGGAAGCACCTCACCCGGGCACACGGGTGCGCGCATCCGGCAGGCGCATCCCTGACGACGGAAGCACCGCCCTCGGGCACACCTGTGCGCCCACACCCCGGCAAGCACGCCCCCCGGGCGACGGAAGCGCCGCTCCCAAGCACACCGGTACGCGCCCCCGTCGACGGAAGCGCCGCTCCCAGACACACCAGCACGCGCGCACCGGCGGCGGAAGCGCGTGCCGCCGGGCGCACAGATCCGCACACCCCTCGTGGGGCCCTCACCCCCGGTCGCCCGCCACCCCTCGCCCGGCCGGGTCTCCACCCCGCCCAACTCCCCCGTCTCTGTGGGCGATTGTCCAAAAAGCGCCGCACGTAAATACCTGCATCGGTGCGGTGAACGACTGCTCAGTAGTCACCGTTTCCACTACTGTTTCACCAGCCGCGCACCGGGCCTCCATGACCGCCCCGCTCCGCGTGCCGCGCACACCCTCCGCTCTCGCTTCACCCCCTCACGCGCTCGACCGTCCCCCGTTTAGGAACGCGCATGCCAGAAGTGACGCCCGGATCCGGTCCCGACGGGTCCATCCCCTCCAGGGAGATCGCGCCCTGGCACCCCACCCCGCACGGCGCGCCCTACCCGGTGTCGACCGACCTCGTTCCGACGTCCCGGCCCTGGGAGCCGATCGGGGCCGACGACGAGGGCAGACTGCCGGGAACGCGACGCCTCTGGCTGGCCGGCGGACTCGCGATCGCCGTCACCGTGGCCGTCGCAGCCGTGCTCTCCGTACAGACGAGCCGTTCTGACGCGTTGTCACGCGAGGCGGGCAACAGGACCGTCTCCGACACGGCGAACCCCTTCCTCCTCGGCGGCCCCGCCGCTCCCGCGGGAACGACCACGGCCCCGGCGGGCAAGAACGCCCTCTCCTCCCCGGGGAGTTCGCTCTCGGCCTCACCGGACGCCACGTCACGGGAGTCCGTGTCACCGGGTCCGTCCGACAAGGCCTCCGAGGGCCCCACCGCCCCCGGGAAGCCGACGCCCACCCCGTCCGCGTCCCGGGAGGCCTCGGGGCTGAAGTCGGTCCAGGCGGTCAACTACCCGGACCGCTACTGGCATGTGAGCGGCGGTCAGGTCCGGCTCGACCCGGTCGGCTCGTCCAGCTCGGCCACGACCCGGCGGGCCGCCAGCTTCAAGGTGGTTCCGGGACTGGCGAAGTCCTCCTGCTACTCCTTCACCACCGTCGACGGCTCCTACCTGCGCCACCGCGACTTCGTGCTGCGCGCCGACCGCGACGACGGCTCCGCCCTCTTCCGGGAGGACGCCACCTTCTGCCCCCGGACCTCCCCCCGCTCGGGCGCCGTCATGCTGGAGGCGGTCAACTACCCCGGCCGCTTCCTGCGCCACCGCAACTTCCAGCTCGTCCTCGGGCGTTACGAGCGCGACAGGCTCTACGGGGAGGACTCGGCGTTCCGCCTGGTGCGGGGCTGGGCCTGAGCCCAGGACGTCCCCAGGGACGACACGACGGGGCGGCACCCGAAGGTGCCGCCCCGTCGTGTCGTCCGGAAGCCGGAGCTCCGGGAATCAGACGTTGAACCCGAGCGCCCGGAGCTGCTCACGGCCGTCGTCCGTGATCTTGTCCGGGCCCCACGGCGGCATCCAGACCCAGTTGATGCGCAGTTCGTTGACGAGGCCGTCCGTGGCGGACTTGGCCTGGTCCTCGATGACGTCGGTGAGCGGACAGGCCGCGGACGTCAGGGTCATGTCGATCGTCGCGATGTTCGCGTCGTCGATGTGGATGCCGTAGATGAGGCCGAGGTTGACGACGTCGATGCCCAGCTCGGGGTCCACGACGTCGTAGAGCGCCTCGCGGACCTCTTCCTCCGAGGCCGGCTTCGACGTCAGGCCCTCGCCCGCCGCGGCGGTGCCGGCCGCCGCGACCACGGACTCGTCCGACGTCACGGCGGTCTCGTCCGATGTCACAGTGTTCTCGCTCATGCCGTCTTCCTCTCGGCGCTCTCGCCCAGAGCCTGGGCCGTCGCGTCCTTCCACGCCATCCAGCTCAGGAGGGCGCACTTGACCCGGGCCGGGTACTTGGAGACACCGGCGAACGCGACCGCGTCCTCCAGCACCTCCTCCATCGCGTCGTCGGGCTCGATCCGGCCCTTGGACTGCATCAGTTCCAGGAAGGTCTCCTGGATCTTCTGCGCGTCGGACACGTCCTTGCCGACCAGGAGGTCGTTCAGTACGGAGGCGGAGGCCTGGCTGATCGAGCAGCCCTGGCCCTCGTACGAGATGTCCTCGATCCGCTCGCCGTCGTACTTCACGCGCAGGGTGATCTCGTCACCGCACGTGGGATTGACGTGGTGCACCTCGGCGTCGCCGTCCCTCAGACCGCGCCCGTGCGGGTGCTTGTAGTGGTCCAGGATGACTTCCTGGTACATCGAATCCAGCTTCACGTTCCCAGCCAGCCCCTCAGCCGAAGAAGTTCCGTACGTGCTCCAGGCCGTCGACCAGAGCGTCGATCTCGGACGGCGTGGAGTACAGGTAGAACGACGCTCGCGTGGTCGCAGGAATTCCGTAGCGGAGGCAGACGGGCCGCGCGCAGTGGTGGCCGACGCGGACCGCGATGCCCTGCTCGTCGAGGACCTGGCCCACGTCGTGCGGGTGGATGTCGCCCAGCGTGAACGAGATCGCCGCGCCGCGGTCCTCGGCCGTGGTGGGGCCGATGATCCTCAGGTCGGGGACCTCCGCGAGCCGCTTCACCGCGTACTCGGTGAGCGCGTGCTCGTGGGCGAGGATCTTGTCCATGCCGATCGAGGACAGGTAGTCGATCGCCGCGCCAAGACCGACCGCCTGCGCGATCGGGGGCGTGCCCGCCTCGAACTTGTGCGGCGCCGGGGCGTAGGTCGACGAGTGCATCGACACGGTCTCGATCATCTCGCCGCCGCCGAGGAACGGCGGGAGGTCCTCCAGGAGTTCCTGGCGGCCCCACAGGACGCCGATGCCCGTCGGGCCGCACATCTTGTGGCCGGTGAAGGCCACGAAGTCGGCCTGGAGGGCCTGCACGTCGAGCGGCATGTGCGGCGCGGCCTGGGACGCGTCGATCAGAACCAGGGCGCCGACCTCCTGGGCGCGGCGCACTATCGCCTCGACCGGGTTCACGGTGCCCAGGATGTTCGACACCAGCACGAAGGAGACGATCTTCGTCTTCTCCGTGATGATCTCGTCGATGTTCGACAGGTCGAGACGGCCGTCGTCGGTGAGGCCGAACCACTTCAGCTTCGCGCCGGTGCGCTGCGAGAGCAGCTGCCACGGAACGATGTTGGAGTGGTGCTCCATCTCGGTGATGACGATCTCGGTCTCGTGGTCGACCCGGTAGGGCTCCTCGGCCCAGCCGAGCATGTTGGCCACGAGGTTGAGCGACTCGGAGGCGTTCTTGGTGAAGATCACCTCGTCGCGGCTCGGAGCGTTGATGAACGCGGCGATCTTGTCACGCGCGCCCTCGTACAGTGCCGTGGCCTCCTCGGCGAGCACATGCACACCGCGGTGGACGTTGGCGTTGTAGCGCTCGTAGTACTCGCTCAGGGCGTCCAGCACCTGGCGCGGCTTCTGCGAGGTCGCCGCGTTGTCCAGGTACACGATCTTCTTGCCGTCGTGGACCTGGCGGTCCAGGATGGGGAAGTCCTTGCGGATCGCCTCGGTGTCGAGGAGGCCCGGCAGCTGCGTCACGCGGATACGCCACCCTTCGTGTAAGCCTCGTAGCCCTCGTTCTCCAGCTTGTCGGCGAGCTCGGCGCCACCGGACTCGACGATGCGGCCGCCCGAGAAGACGTGGACGAAGTCGGGCTTGATGTAGCGCAGGATGCGCGTGTAGTGGGTGATGAGCAGGGTGCCCACCTCACCGGTCTCGCGGACGCGGTTGACACCCTCGGAGACGATGCGCAGGGCGTCGACGTCCAGGCCGGAGTCGGTCTCGTCGAGAATCGCCATCTTCGGCTTGAGCAGCTCCAGCTGGAGGATCTCGTGGCGCTTCTTCTCACCGCCGGAGAAGCCCTCGTTGACGTTGCGCTCGGCGAAGGAGGGGTCCATGGAGAGGCGCTCCATGGTCTCCTTGACCTCCTTCACCCAGGTGCGCAGCTTGGGGGCCTCGCCGCGGACGGCGGTGGCGGAGGTGCGCAGGAAGTTGGAGACCGAGACGCCGGGGATCTCGACCGGGTACTGCATCGCGAGGAACAGGCCCGCGCGGGCGCGCTCGTCGACGGACATCTCCAGGACGTCCTCGCCGTCGAGGGTGACGGTGCCGCCGGTGACCGTGTACTTCGGGTGGCCCGCGAGCGAGTAGGCGAGGGTCGACTTGCCGGAGCCGTTGGGGCCCATGATGGCGTGCGTCTCGCCCTGCTTCACGGTCAGGTCGACGCCCTTGAGGATCTCCTTCGTGGCGTTGTCGGCCTCGACGGTGACGTGCAGGTCGTGGATTTCAAGCGTTGCCATGGGTGCCTCAGGACTCCTGGTTGAGGGAGACGAGCACGTCGTCCCCTTCGATCTGAACGGGGTATACGGGGACGGGGCGCGTCGCGGGAAGACCGGACGGCTTGCCGGTGCGGAGGTCGAACGCGGAGCCGTGCAGCCAGCATTCGATCTGGCAGTCCTCCACCTCGCCCTCGGAGAGCGAGACGTTCGCGTGCGAGCAGATGTCGTTGATCGCGAACACCTCCCCCTCGGTCATCACGACCGAGACCGGCGTGCCGTCGAGTTCCACCCGCTTCGGGGTGTTCTCCTCCAGCTCGCTCAGCCCACAGACGCGCACGAAGGTGCCGGGGGTGTCGGGCATCAGAGCGACGCCTCCAGCTCCTCGTCGATCTTCACGAGAAGGCGCTCTTCGATGTCGTCGACACCGATCTGCTGCACCAGCTCGGCGAAGAAGCCGCGGACCACCAGACGGCGGGCCTCGTCGGCCGGGATGCCGCGGGCCATCAGGTAGAAGAGCTGCTCGTCGTCGAAGCGGCCGGTCGCGGAGGCGTGGCCGGCGCCGACGATCTCGCCGGTCTCGATCTCCAGGTTCGGCACGGAGTCGACGCGGGCGCCGTCGGTCAGAACCAGGTTGCGGTTCATCTCGTAGGTGTCCGTGCCCTCGGCCTTGGCCTCGATGAGGACGTCACCGATCCAGACGGCGTGCGCCCCCTCGCCCTGCAGCGCGCCCTTGTACATGACGTTGGACTTGCAGTGCGGGGTGTTGTGGTCGACCAGGAGACGGTGCTCCTGGTGCTGGCCGGCGTCCGTGAAGTACAGGCCGAACAGCTCGGCCTCGCCGCCGGTGCCCGCGTACGCGACGCGGGGGTGCAGGCGTACGACGTCGCCGCCGAAGGTGACGACGAACGACTTGAAGGTGGCGTCGCGGCCGATCAGGGCGTTGTGCTGGCCGACGTGGACGGCCGTGTCGTCCCAGTCCTGGACGGAGACGACGGTCAGCTTGGCGCCGTCGCCGAGGACGTAGTCGACGTTGGCTGCGAGGACCGCGTCACCGGTGTGGTCGATGACGACGACGGCCTCGGCGAAGGCTCCCAGCTCGATGACCTGGTGGCCGTAGGCGACCCCGCCCTCGCCGTGCACGGCGATCCGGATGGGCTCGGTGAGCACCGCCTCCTTGGGGACGGTGACGACGCCAGCCTTCTCGAACGCCGAGTAGGCCTGGGCGGCGACACGGTCCACCGGCGTGCCGGCCCGGCCGATCCGCGCGTCGTCGCGGGCGACGGTCTCGACGGTGACGCCCTCGGGGGCCTGCACCTCGACCCGCACGCCTCCGCCGGTCGCGACGGCGGTGCCGTCGTGCAGCCCGCGCAGGCGCTCCAGCGGGGTGAACCGCCACTCCTCCTCGCGGCCGTGGGGGACGGGGAAGTCCGCCACGTCGAAGGACGGGGGCGCGCTCATGCGCGTGGCGACGGTCGACTCGGCGGCCACCGCGATCTGGCCGGCGGTCGTGCTGCCCACCGGGATGTTCTGAGCCTCAGCCATGGCTGTCGGTCTGCTCGCTTTCTTGCGTGAGTGGCTTGACGGGGACTGGGGCTCGGGACTAACCGACCGCGCCCTCCATCTGGAGCTCGATCAGCCGGTTGAGCTCGAGGGCGTACTCCATGGGCAGTTCCTTGGCGATCGGCTCGACGAAGCCGCGCACGATCATGGCCATCGCCTCGAACTCGGTCAGACCGCGGCTCATCAGGTAGAAGAGCTGGTCCTCGGAGACCTTGGAGACGGTCGCCTCGTGACCCATGGACACGTCGTCCTCGCGGACGTCCACGTACGGGTACGTGTCCGAGCGGGAGATGGTGTCGACGAGCAGCGCGTCGCACAGGACGTTCGACTTGGAGCCGTGGGCGCCCTCGCCGATCTCGACGAGACCGCGGTAGGACGTGCGGCCGCCGCCGCGCGCCACGGACTTCGACACGATGTTCGAGGAGGTGTTCGGCGCCATGTGGACCATCTTGGAGCCGGCGTCCTGGTGCTGCCCCTCGCCCGCGAAGGCGATGGACAGGGTCTCGCCCTTGGCGTGCTCGCCCATCAGGTAGACGGCCGGGTACTTCATGGTGACCTTGGAGCCGATGTTGCCGTCGATCCACTCCATGGTCGCGCCCTCGTACGCCACGGCGCGCTTGGTGACCAGGTTGTAGACGTTGTTCGACCAGTTCTGGATGGTCGTGTAACGGCAGCGGGCGCCCTTCTTCACGATGATCTCGACGACCGCGGAGTGCAGGGAGTCCGACTTGTAGATCGGGGCGGTGCAGCCCTCGACGTAGTGGACGTAGGCGTCCTCGTCGACGATGATCAGCGTCCGCTCGAACTGGCCCATGTTCTCCGTGTTGATGCGGAAGTAGGCCTGGAGCGGGATCTCGACGTGCACGCCCTTCGGCACGTAGATGAAGGAGCCGCCGGACCACACCGCGGTGTTCAGCGACGCGAACTTGTTGTCGCCGACCGGGATGACCGTGCCGAAGTACTCCTTGAAGAGCTCCGGGTGCTCCTTGAGGGCGGTGTCGGTGTCCAGGAAGATGACGCCCTGCTCCTCCAGGTCCTCACGGATCTGGTGGTAGACGACCTCGGACTCGTACTGGGCCGCGACACCGGCGACGAGGCGCTGCTTCTCCGCCTCGGGGATGCCGAGCTTGTCGTACGTGTTCTTGATGTCCTCGGGCAGGTCCTCCCAGGACTCCGCCTGCTTCTCCGTGGAGCGCACGAAGTACTTGATGTTGTCGAAGTCGATGCCCGACAGGTCGGAACCCCAGTTGGGCATGGGCTTCTTCTCGAAGAGGCGCAGGCCCTTGAGGCGGAGCTTGGTCATCCACTCCGGCTCGCTCTTCTTCGCGGAGATGTCGCGGACGACGTCCTCGTTGATACCGCGCTTCGCAGAGGCGCCGGCGGTGTCGGAGTCGGCCCAGCCGTATTCGTACTTGCCCAGACCCTCGAGTTCGGGGTGGGCAGTCTCCGTGGGGAGCGTCATGCGGGGTTCCTCCCGGCCGTGCTTGCGGATGCGTTGTGAGTGTCGTGAGAAATCTTGGGGATGAACGTCGTGCACACCCCGTCGCCGTGGGCGATGGTGGCCAGTCGCTGGACGTGCGTGCCGAGCAGCTGGGAGAAGAACTCCGTCTCCGCCTCGCAGAGCTGCGGGAACCGCTCGGCGACATGTGCGACCGGGCAGTGGTGCTGGCAGAGCTGCTCGCCGACCGGTGCGCTGCGCGCCGTGGCAGCGTACCCGTCCGCGCTGAGGGCCTTCGCCAGGGCTTCCGTGCGTTCCTCGGGGGTCGCGGCCTCGACGGCCTCGCGGTACGCCCCGGCCTGCTCGGCGATGCGGGCGCGGGCGAAGGACAGGATCGCCTCGTCCCCGCCCTCGCGCTCGGCGATCCAGCGCAGGGCGTCCTCGGCGAGCTTGTCGTACGACTGGTCGAAGGCGTCCCGGCCGCAGTCGGTCAGGGCGAACACCTTGGCGGGACGGCCGCGCGTACGCGCTCCGTAGACCCGCTGCTCACGGGCTTCCACGACGTCGTCGGCGACCAGCGCGTCCAGATGACGGCGCACGGCGGCGTGGGTCAGGCCCAGTCGGCCCGCCAGGTCGGCGACGGTCGACGGGCCGTGGTCCAGGATCGACCGCGCGACCCGGTTGCGCGTCGAACGCTCACCGGTCGCGAGTTCCTCCTGCGGGGTCCCCGCGGGGGTCACCCGAGCCTCGCCGACGTTTTTCACAACACCATTGTTGCGTAATTCCTCAGAGCCTGACAAGCCGCGCCCTCCGGGGCGGTCGGTGTGCTGTGTCACTTAGGCATACCTAAGATGACCTGGGCAAACGATCTTTGATCGATCAATTCGGTGGCGTGCGGACCGCCTCTCGGGAAGACTCCCGGACCATGCCGACACCCCCTCCGACCGGCCCTCTCGTCACCCGGGACGCCCTCGCCGCGGACCTGCGCACGCTCGGCGTACGAGCGGGGGAGACGCTTCTCGTGCACTCCTCGCTCAGCGCACTCGGCTGGGTCAACGGCGGCCCCGTGGCCGTCGTGCAGGCACTGCTCGACGCGCTCGGCCCGGACGGCACGCTGGTGGTCCCGACGCAGTCCGGCGACCTCTCCGACCCCGCGCTGTGGCGCAACCCTCCGGTCCCCGAGGAGTGGTGGCCGGTCATCCGGGCGACCATGCCCGCCTACGACCCCCGGGTGACGCCCTCCCTCGGGGTCGGCGTGATACCCGAGACGGTCCGCACCTGGCCCGGCGCCCTGCGCAGCGCTCACCCGGAGACCTCGTTCGCGGCGGTGGGCCCGGACGCCGCGGCGGTCGTCGGCGGGCACGCGGCCGACTGCCGGCTCGGGGAGCGGAGCCCGCTGGCCCGGCTGGAGGCCGGCGGCGCCCGCGTCCTGCTGCTCGGCGCGGGCTACGACACCTGCACCAGCTTCCACCTGGCCGAGTACCGCGTCCCCTCGCCCGTCGTGGAGGTCGGACGGCCCTCCCCCACGGGCTGGGAGACGGTGCGGGAGGTGTCGATCACCTCCGACATGTTCGAGGAGCTGGGCTCCGACTTCGAACGGGACCGTCCCGTCGTACGGGGCACCGTGGGCGCGGCCCGGGCCCGGCTCTTCCCGGTGGCGGACGCGGTGGCGTACGCCGAGCGGTGGCTGCCGGTGCACCGCCCGCGGGACCTGGACGTCGAGACCGCCGCCGCCCCCGGGGGTCAGGGACCGCGACGGCGTCCCTAGACTTGCTGCCCATGCGAAGCGAGCCCGTGGTCCAGGTCCAGGCCCTGGTGAAGCGGTACGGCACGAAGACCGCGGTGGACGGCCTCGACCTGGTGGCCTCGGCGGGCATCACCGCCGTACTCGGACCCAACGGCGCGGGCAAGACGACCACGGTCGAGACCTGCGAGGGATACCGGAAGCCGGACTCCGGCACGGTGCGCGTCCTGGGCCTCGACCCGGCGAGACAGTCCGGTGAGCTGCACACCCGGATCGGCGTGATGCTCCAGTCCGGCGGCGTCTACTCGGGCGCCCGCGCGGACGAGATGCTCCGCCACGTCGCGAGACTGCACGCCCACCCCCTGGACGTGGACGCGCTCGTCGAGCGGCTCGGCCTGGAGAGCTGCGGCCGCACCACGTACCGGCGGCTGTCGGGCGGCCAGCAGCAGCGCCTCGCGCTCGCCATGGCGGTCGTCGGCCGTCCCGAGCTGGTCTTCCTGGACGAGCCGACCGCCGGCCTCGACCCGCAGGCCCGCCGCGCCACCTGGGACCTGGTCCGCGACCTGCGTTCCGACGGCGTCTCCGTGATCCTCACCACGCACCACATGGACGAGGCCGAGCAGCTCGCCGACGACATCGCGATCATCGACGCGGGCCGGGTCGTCGCCCAGGGCTCCCCCGAGGAACTGTGCCGCGGCGGCGCCGAGAACACCCTCCGCTTCACCGGCCGCCCCGGACTCGACGTGGCCTCGCTGCTGAAGGCCCTGCCCGCGGACTGCACGGCGGCCGAGCTGACGCCCGGGGCCTACCGGGTCGGCGGCAAGGTCGATCCGCAGCTGCTGGCGACCGTGACGTCCTGGTGCGCCCAGCACGGTGTGATGCCGGAGAAGATCTCGGTCGAACGCCACACCCTCGAAGACGTCTTCTTGGAAATGACCGGCAAGGAGCTGCGCTCATGAACCAGGCACAGCTCGGAACCGACCGGCAAGGAGCCGCGTCCGTGACCACCACCGGCACGTACACCCCGAAGCCGGGCGCCGCCCCGCTGTCCCGCATGATCCGCGCGCAGGCCGCGCTGGAGACCAGGATGCTGCTGCGCAACGGCGAGCAGCTGCTGCTGACGGTCGTGATCCCGACGCTGCTGCTGGTCCTGTTCAGCTCGGCCGACATCATCGACACGGGTCCGGGCGAGGCGGTCGACTTCCTGGCACCGGGCATCCTGGCGCTGGCCGTGATGTCGACGGCGTTCACCGGCCAGGCCATCGCCACCGGCTTCGAGCGCCGCTACGGCGTCCTGAAGCGGCTGGCGGCATCACCGCTCCCGCGCTGGGCCCTGATGACCGCGAAGACGGCCTCGGTCCTGGTCACCGAGGTCCTCCAGGTGATCCTGCTCACCGCGATCGCCTTCGCGCTGGGCTGGTCCCCGCACGGCAACCCGCTGGCCGTCCTGCTCCTGCTGCTCCTCGGCACGGCGGCCTTCTCCGGGCTCGGCCTGCTCATGGCGGGCACCCTCAAGGCGGAGGCGACGCTGGCCGCCGCCAACCTCGTCTTCCTGCTGCTCCTGGTCGGCGGCGGGGTGATCGTGCCGATGGACAAGTTCCCCGCGGGCGCCCAGGACGTGCTCGGCCTGCTGCCCATCTCGGCGCTCTCGGACGGACTGCGTGACGTGCTCCAGCACGGCGCCCAGATGCCCTGGGGCGACCTGGGGATCCTCGCGGTCTGGGCGGTCCTCGGTCTCGGCGCGGCCGGCCGGTTCTTCCGCTGGGAGTGACGGAATCGTCCCCTCCAGGGGCCGACCCTCGTGAAAGCGTGCACAAGCGGGCCCCTACGATGGGGCGCGTGCAGAACCTGACCCGAGCCGACGCCCTCAGCGCGGTGCGCAACCCGCTCGCCTTCATCGCCGAACGCTGGACCCCGACCTCCCGGACGGTGCAGCGCGCGGCCCTCGCCGCGCTCGTCATGGCGGTCGTGATCGTGGTCACCGGCGGTGCCGTGCGGCTCACCGGCTCCGGCCTCGGCTGCCCGACCTGGCCCAAGTGCACCGACGACTCGCTCACGGCGACGAGCGCGATGGGCTTCCACGGCGCCATCGAGTTCGGCAACCGCATGCTGACGTACGTGCTGTGCGCCGCCGTCGGCTGGGCGATCGTCGCGGCGCGCTCGCAGAAGCCGTGGCGGCGGGGCCTCACCCGGCTCGGCTGGGCCCAGTTCTGGATCGTCATGAGCAACGCGGTCCTCGGCGGGATCGTCGTCCTGGTCGGCCTCAACCCGTACACGGTCGCCGCCCACTTCCTGCTCTCCACCGCGCTCATCACCGTCGCCGCGCTCATGTGGCAGCGCACCCGCGAGGGCGACGCGGCGCCGCGTCCGCTCGTCGGCAAGTCGGTGCAGCAGCTCGTGTGGTTCCTGGTCGCCGCCTCGGTCCTGCTGATCGCGGTCGGCACGGTCGTCACCGGTGCCGGACCGCACGCGGGTGACTCCAGCGAGGTCGACCGCATCCCCGTGAGCTGGGAGAACGTCGCCAAGCTGCACGCCGTGCTGGCCTGGATCGTCGTCACGCTGACCTTCGCCCTCTGGTTCGTCCTGAAGGCGGTGGACGCCCCCCGGGGTCCCCTGCGGTGCACCCGCGACCTGTTCCTGATCCTGCTGTCCCAGGGCGTCCTCGGCTACGTCCAGTACTTCACCGACCTGCCCGAGGCCCTGGTCGCCCTCCACATGCTCGGCTCCTGCCTGGTGTGGGTCGGGGTGCTGCGGGTCCTGCTGGCCCTGCGCGAGCGCCCGGAGGAGAGCCCGGCGGACCTGCCGGGTCCCGCGACGTCGGCCCTCACGCGCGCGTAGACCCCTCGTACGCGGCCACCAGGCCGTCGATGGCGGGGCCCAGGAAATCCCTCGTCAGTCCGGCCCGGAGCCGCGTCCACCCGGGAGCGGTCGGGGTGCCCTGTCCGTAGCGCCTGCGCCTGATGTCGTCGACGACCTCCGCCGGAGCCCCGAGCCCGGGGAGCAGGTCGAGGGCCTCCCTCTTGGAGATCAGCCGCCCGTCCCGCAGCGTCACCGTCGCGCGGGCGAAGGTGACCGTTCCCAGGTCGACCCAGACGTCCCGCTTCCAGAGCCGGGGCCTGTCCACCGCGGGGCGCCAGAACTCCTTCTGGTCCCGGACGACGAAGGCGCGCAGCTCCCTCTCCGGGACGGCCGGCAGCAGGTCCGCCGGGGGCACGCCGTGCAGAACGCGCCCGAAGGCGTGCAGCTCACGGCGGGTGACCGGGGTGACCGGCCGTCGCATCGGGCCGTCGTGGGCCCAGGTGACGTACGACCGCCCGGCGTCCGCCGCCGTCCTGGGTGTCAGGTAGCTGCAGTGCAGCCGCGCGGCCAGGGGCTCCCCGGCACGCAGCCGCCGGTGCAGCCGGACCAGTTCGCGTACGGCGCCGAGCCGGAGGGGGTCCTTCAGCACCGCGACCAGGTCGAGGTCGCTGCGCCCCTCCTGGTAGTCGCCGCCGGCCAGAGACCCGTGCGCCCACAGCGCGACCGGGGCGAGGGGGCGCAGACCGGCGAGGAAGCGGTCGAGCAGGCGTGCGGTGGCTTCGTCGGGCACCGGGACAGTCTGGTGCCGCCCGGCGCTCCGGTGAAGACGTGCGACGGCGTTCGGCGCGCTCGGTGCCACGCTCGGCAGCGGCGCTCTCACTCCAGGCCGTACACCCGCCGGGCGTTTCCCGCCGCGATCAGGGTGGCGACCCGTTGGGCGTCGGCCGGTGACCAGGCCCCTTCGGCGACCCAGTCGCCGAGCACCCGTGCGAGCGCCTCGCGGAAGAGGCTCGCTCCGATCACGTGGAGTTCGGGAAGGCCCCGCGCTCCGCTGGAGAAGAGGAGCTTGCCGAAGGGGGCCAGCTCCAGCGTCTCAGCGAGGACGGCGGCCGACCGCGCGCCGGTGCGCACCAGGGCGGCGCCCAGATCCGCGTAGACGTGCGGGAAGACCCCGGCGAGGTGGGCCGCGTGCCGCTGGTAGGGGTAACCGTGCAGCAGGACCAGGTCGGTGCCGAGGCCGGCCGTGGCACGGACGAAGTCGGTGAGCAGCACGGGGTCGGTGCGGTCGACGCGCTGCCCTGGTTCACCGAGGCCCGCGTGCAGCTGCAGGGGCAGGCCCGAGGCGACCGCGATCCACAGCAGATGGCGGAGCAGGACGGGGTCGGTGAGCGCTCCGCCGACCCGGCGGCCGGCCAGCCAGCGGCCCGCCGCGCCCCGTACCTCCCCGGGCCCGGGCGGTTCGGGCGCGAGGGCCAGACCGTGCCGCACGCCCGCCACGGAGGTGAAGGCCACGGCGTCCGCGGCGGCTCCGTGGACGGACTCGGCGAGATTGGCGAGAAAGCACTCGACGGTTCCCGAGGTGTCGGCGACCTGTTCGGCGAGCAGCTCCAGACGGACGATCTCGTGTGCCCCGGCGGCTCCCGCGGAGGCCATCTCGCCCGGCCCGGTCAGATCGCCGGGCAGACCGGTGTCGACGAGGTACGTGGTGATGCCGCTGCCGCGCAGCAGCCTCCGGCCCGATTCCAGGACGCCCAGTTCGCGGCGCCGGGCCAGGTAGCGGGCGGGCGTGCAGTGCGGTTCGAGCCCGAGCAGGGGCGGGCACCAGCGCCGTACGGCGAATCCGGTCTGGGTGTCGAAGAAGGTGGTGCCCGCGGCCGGTGGCCCCTCGGTCCTGGCGAGGTGGGCCTCGAACGTGCCGAGGCCCAGCTCCGTCCGCAGTACGCCGTGGCAGTACTGGTCCACCAGGGACGGCGTTTCGATCATCCGGACTCCCCGCGGACGGACCGTTGCTTCTCAGGTCCTAACGGCTGAGCCGGGTGTCAGGTGTTGGTCGCGCACACCCCGTGCGAACGGCCGACGATTGTCGGCCGTCCGTGCGACGGGTGACGGTCCGGCCGTCGCGGGGGCGGCCGCGCCGTCAGCCGTTGGAGGGACCGCCGACCTGGATGCCGGCCATGCGCTTCCACTCGTACGGGCCGGTCTTCACCTTGGCCGCGAACTCGCCGTCGAACGCCTCGTGGACGGTGATCCCGGCCTTCTTCACGGCGCTCTCGGCGATCTCGTGGCTCGTCGCCACGAGGTCGCCCCAGCCGCCGTCCTCGCCGACGAGGACGATGCGGGCGCCGCGCTCCCCGATGTACGCGACCTGGGCCTCGGCCCCGCCGTGCGCCTTGGAGAAGGCGGTGATCCGCCGCGCGAGCTTGGCGGCGGCGCGTTCGGCCTTGGAGTCCTGGGCGGCGCCGGGGGTCTCGTCGATCTGCTGGGTGTCTGCCATGGCCAGGATGCTACCGACGGGTAGATCCAACGGCGACGGGAGGGGTGCGTGGCCTTGGCCACGCACCCTCCCGTCGGTGTTCGCGGGGCGGTCTAGCGGAGGAAGGGGTCCACCGCGACGGCCACGAAGAGGATCGACACGTAGGTGATCGACCAGTGGAACAGCCGCATCTCCTTGAGCTTGGCGCCCGTCACCTCGGCCTTGGCCCGGTTCTGCAGGCCGTGCGCCTCCCACAGCCAGAAGCCGCCCGCGCCGAGCGCGACCGCGGTGTAGAACCAGCCCGTGTAGCCGAGCGGGGTGAGCAGCAGCGAGACCGCGACCATCACCCAGCTGTAGAGGACGATCTGCCGGGCGACCACCTTGTTGCTCGCGACGACCGGCAGCATCGGCACGCCCACGCGCGCGTAGTCGTCCTTCACCTTCATGGACAGCGGCCAGTAGTGCGGCGGCGTCCAGAAGAACATGACGAGGAAGAGGATGACCGGCGCCCACGACATGGAGTTCGTGACCGACGACCAGCCGATGAGCACGGGCAGACAGCCGGCGATGCCGCCCCAGACGATGTTCTGCGAGGTACGCCGTTTGAGGATCATCGTGTAGACGACGACGTAGAAGAGGAGCGCTCCGAGCGACAGCCAGGCGGACAGCCAGTTGACCGTGAGACCGAACAGCAAGGTGGACACGACCGCCAGCGTGATGCCGAAGGCCAGGCACTCACGGGGGCTGACCATGCCGGTGACGAGCGGACGCTGCGAGGTGCGCTCCATGAGGGCGTCGATGTCGCGGTCGATGTACATGTTCAGCGCGTTGGCGCCGCCCGCGGACAGATAACCGCCGAGGCAGGTGAGGAGCACCAGCTTCAGATCGGGCACGCCCTGCTGCGCCAGGAACATCACCGGAACGGTGGTGATCAGCAGCAGCTCGATGATCCGCGGCTTGGTCAGCGCCACGAACGCCTTGAGACGGGCCCCGAACGGCCGCTGGCCCCGGCTGCTGCTCGTCCCGAGCACACCGGCTGGACGGGATTCGACGGCCGTCACGCACACCCCTGACAGAGACATCCCAGCAAGCCCCGGGATGAACTCCCCGTGAAGGCCCGCGCGTACCACGCCACTCTAGACGTTGCCCAGACCCCGGCATTCGCGGGGGTGCGTCCGTGTTGGGGAGTGCGTCCGGAAGAGCTGATCGAGACTCGATTGAGCACTCGGACGAGCGGCTCCGTATTCATGTGCCGAACAGGGAACGACCTAGTCGGGAGGCGGATCCCGATGAGTCCCGGCAGTCTGGAATGAGTCGAAAAAACGCGCGTACTCACGGGGGTAGGCTCGACAACGGCCGGGGCGCCCAGTGCACCGGCATTTCGACATGTGTGACATGTGGAGAGGAGCCCTGACCCAGGGTGAGCACCAAGCCGACCACCACAGACCTCGAGTGGACCGAGCTGGACCAGCGGGCCGTGGACACTGCCCGCGTCCTGGCCGCCGATGCCGTACAGAAGGTCGGCAACGGCCATCCCGGTACGGCCATGAGCCTGGCTCCCGCCGCCTACACCCTCTTCCAGAAGGTGATGCGGCACGACCCGGCGGACACCGACTGGGTCGGGCGTGACCGCTTCGTGCTGTCCGCCGGCCATTCGTCCCTGACCCTCTACACCCAGCTCTACCTGGCCGGCTTCGGCCTGGAGCTGGACGACCTGGAGTCCTTCCGGACCTGGGGCAGCAAGACCCCCGGACACCCCGAGTACGGGCACACCGCGGGCGTGGAGACCACGACCGGTCCCCTCGGCCAGGGTGTCGCCAACGCGGTGGGCATGGCGATGGCCGCCCGCTACGAGCGCGGCCTGTTCGACCCGGACGCGCCGCAGGGCGAGTCCCCGTTCGACCACTTCATCTACGCGATCGCCGGTGACGGCTGCCTCCAGGAGGGCATCTCCGCGGAGGCCTCCTCCATGGCCGGGCACCAGAAGCTCGGCAACCTGATCCTGCTGTGGGACGACAACCACATCTCGATCGAGGGCGACACCGAGACCGCGGTCTCCGAGGACACCGTCAAGCGCTACGAGGCGTACGGCTGGCACGTGCAGCGGATCGCCCCGAAGCCGGACGGCGACCTCGACCCGCACGCCATCTACAACGCGATCGAGGCCGCGAAGAAGGTGACGGACAAGCCGTCGTTCATCGCGATGCGCTCGATCATCGCCTGGCCGGCCCCGAACGCGCAGAACACCGAGGCCGCGCACGGCTCGGCGCTCGGCGACGACGAGGTCGCGGCCACCAAGCGCGTCCTCGGCTTCGACCCGGAGAAGTCCTTCGACGTCGCCGCCGAGGTGCTGGCCCACACCCGCCGGGCGCTCGACCGGGGTGCCCAGGCCAAGGCCGAGTGGGAGAAGGGCTACGCCGCCTGGCGGACCGCCAACCCGGAGCGCGCCGCGGAGTACGACCGCATCGCCGCGACCGAGCTGCCGGCCGGCTGGGAGGAGAAGCTCCCCGTCTTCGAGGCGGGCACGGGTGTGGCCACCCGCGCCGCGTCCGGCAAGGTGCTGCAGGCCCTCGGCGCGGTCATCCCCGAGCTGTGGGGCGGCTCCGCCGACCTCGCCGGCTCGAACAACACCACGATCGACAAGACCAGCTCGTTCCTCCCGGCGGACAACCCGCTGCCGGAGGCGAACCCCTACGGGCGCACGATCCACTTCGGTATCCGCGAGCACTCCATGGCCGCGGAGATGAACGGCATCGCGCTGCACGGCAACACGCGCATCTACGGCGGCACCTTCCTGGTGTTCTCCGACTACATGCGCAACTCGGTCCGTCTGTCGGCGCTGATGCACCTGCCGGTGACGTACGTGTGGACGCACGACTCGATCGGCCTCGGCGAGGACGGCCCCACCCACCAGCCGGTCGAGCACCTCGCCTCGCTGCGCGCCATCCCCGGCCTCAACGTCGTCCGTCCCGCGGACGCCAACGAGACGGCCATCGCCTGGCGCGAGATCCTCAAGCGCTACACCAAGGTGTTCGGCAAGGGCGCCCCGCACGGTCTGGCGCTGACCCGTCAGGGCGTGCCGACGTACGAGGCGAACGAGGACGCCGCCAAGGGCGGTTACGTGCTGTTCGAGGCCGAGGGCGGCTCGCCCGAGGTCATCCTGATCGGCACCGGCTCCGAGGTGCACGTGGCCGTCGAGGCGCGCGAGCGGCTCCAGGCCGCGGGCATCCCCACGCGGGTCGTGTCCATGCCGTGCGTCGAGTGGTTCGACGAGCAGGACCAGGGGTACCGGGACAGCGTCCTGCCGCCGTCGGTCAGGGCCCGCGTCTCGGTCGAGGCCGGGATCGGTCTCACCTGGCACCGGTTCGTCGGGGACGCCGGACGCATTGTTTCGCTGGAGCACTTCGGTGCTTCGGCCGACGGCAAGGTGCTCTTCCGCGAATTCGGTTTCACTGCCGAGAACGTCGCGGAAGCCGCCCGGGAATCGATCGCCGCAGCCCAGCGCTGACGCTGACAAACGACACGTAGGAGATGCAATTTCCATGACAGACGCACTCAAGCGCCTCTCCGAGGAAGGCGTCGCGATCTGGCTGGACGACCTGTCGCGCAAGCGGATCACGTCCGGCAACCTTGCCGAGCTGATCGACCAGCAGCACGTCGTGGGCGTCACCACCAACCCGTCGATCTTCCAGAAGGCGATCAGCAGCGGAGACGGCTACGAGCAGCAGCTCACCGAGCTGGCCGCCCGCAAGGTCACCGTCGAGGAAGCCATCCGCATGATCACCACGGCGGACGTCCGCGACGCCGCCGACATCCTGCGCCCCGTCTTCGACGCGACCGAGGGCCAGGACGGCCGGGTGTCGATCGAGGTCGACCCGCGTCTGGCGCACGACACCCTCGCGACCGTCGCCGAGGCCAAGCAGCTGGCCTGGCTGGTGGACCGCCCGAACACCCTCATCAAGATCCCGGCCACCAGGGCGGGTCTGCCGGCGATCACCGAGGTCATCGGCCTCGGCATCAGCGTCAACGTCACGCTGATCTTCTCGCTGGAGCGCTACCGCGAGGTCATGGACGCCTACCTCGCCGGTCTGGAGAAGGCCAACGAGCGCGGGCTCGACCTCTCGAAGATCCACTCCGTGGCGTCCTTCTTCGTGTCCCGCGTGGACACCGAGATCGACAAGCGGCTCGACGCCCTCGGCACCCCCGAGGCCAAGGCCGCCCGCGGCAAGGCGGGCCTCGCCAACGCCCGGCTCGCCTACCAGGCGTACGAGGAGGTCTTCTCCACCGACCGCTGGGCCGCCCTGGACCGGGCGCAGGCCAACAAGCAGCGCCCGCTGTGGGCCTCGACCGGCGTCAAGGACCCCGCGTACAAGGACACCCTGTACGTCGACGAGCTGGTCGCGCCGAACACCGTGAACACCATGCCGGAGGCCACCCTGGAGGCCACCGAGGACCACGGCTCGATCACCGGCAACACCATCGCCGGCACGTACGAGCAGTCCCGTGCCGAGCTCGACGCGGTCGAGAAGCTCGGGATCTCGTACGACGACGTCGTCCAGCTGCTCGAGGACGAGGGCGTCGAGAAGTTCGAGTCCGCCTGGAACGACCTGCTCAAGTCGACCGAGGCGGAGCTCCAGCGCCTCGCCCCCTCGGAGGGCTGAAATCTTGTCGAGCAGCAATCCGCTGCGTGACCCCGCCGACCGACGGCTCCCGCGTATCGCGGGGCCGTCGGGCCTGGTCATCTTCGGCGTCACGGGCGATTTGTCACGTAAAAAGCTGATGCCCGCGGTGTACGACCTCGCCAACCGCGGCCTGCTCCCGCCGGGCTTCTCGCTCGTCGGCTTCGCCCGCCGTGAGTGGGCCCACGAGGACTTCGCCCAGGAGGTCCACGACGCGGTCAAGGAGCACGCCCGTACGCCCTTCCGCGAGGAGGTCTGGCAGCAGCTGGTCCAGGGCATGCGCTTCGTCCAGGGCACCTTCGACGACGACGACGCCTTCGACCGGCTGCGCTCCACCATCGAGGAACTGGACAAGGCGCAGGGCACGGGCGGCAACTTCGCCTTCTACCTGTCCGTGCCGCCGTCCGCGTTCCCGGTGGTGATCCAGCAGCTCAAGAAGCACAAGCTGGCGGACCAGTCGGGCGGCTCCTGGCGCCGCGCGGTCATCGAGAAGCCCTTCGGCCACGACCTGAAGTCGGCCGAGGAGCTCAACGCGATCGTGCACGAGGTCTTCGCCCCGGACCAGGTCTTCCGCATCGACCACTACCTGGGCAAGGAGACCGTCCAGAACATCCTGGCGCTGCGCTTCGCCAACACGATGTTCGAGCCGATCTGGAACCGGTCGTTCGTCGACCACGTGCAGATCACGATGGCCGAGGACATCGGCATCGGCGGCCGGGCCGGCTACTACGACGGCATCGGCGCCGCCCGTGACGTCATCCAGAACCACCTGCTGCAGCTGATGGCGCTGACCGCCATGGAGGAGCCCTCCTCCTTCGACGCGGACGCGCTCGCCGCGGAGAAGGTCAAGGTGCTGGCCGCGACCAGGCTGCCGAAGGACCTGGGCAAGAGCACGGTCCGCGGCCAGTACGCGGAGGGGTGGCAGGGCGGCGCGAAGGTCGTCGGCTACCTCCAGGAGGAGGGCATCGACCCCAAGTCGAAGACCGACACCTTCGCCGCGATCAAGGTGGAGGTGGACAACCGCCGCTGGGCGGGAGTCCCGTTCTACCTGCGCACCGGAAAGCGCCTGGGCCGCCGCGTCACCGAGATCGCGGTCGTCTTCCAGCGCGCCCCGCACTCCCCCTTCGACCACACGGCGACGGAGGAGCTGGGCCAGAACGCGATCGTCTTCCGCGTCCAGCCCGACGAGGGCGTCACGGTCCGCTTCGGCTCCAAGGTGCCCGGCACCTCCATGGAGATCCGGGACGTCTCGATGGACTTCGCGTACGGCGAGTCCTTCACGGAGTCGAGCCCGGAGGCGTACGAGCGTCTGATCCTCGACGTGCTGCTCGGCGACTCGAACCTCTTCCCGCGCACCGAGGAGGTCGAGCTGTCCTGGAAGATCCTCGACCCGATCGAGCGGTACTGGGACCAGCACGGCAAGCCCGCGCAGTACCCCTCGGGCACCTGGGGACCCGCCGAGGCGGACGAGATGCTGGAGCGAGACGGACGGAGCTGGCGTCGCCCATGAAGACCGATCTCACGGACACCACTGCCAGCAAGATCAACAAGGCGCTCGTCCAGGGCCGCCGCGCCATCGGCACGCCCGCCGTCGGCATGGTGCTCACCCTCGTCATCGTCACCGACGAGGAGAACGCCTACGACGCCCTGAAGGCCGCCACCGAGGCCTCGCGCGAGCACCCCTCGCGCACCCTCGTGGTCATCAAGCGCGTCTCCCGCTCGCCCCGCGACCGCACGACGTCGCGGCTCGACGCCGAGGTACGGCTCGGGGCGGAGGCGGGCACCGGGGAGACGGTGGTGCTGCGCCTGTACGGCGAAGTGATCGACCACGCCCAGTCGGTCGTCCTGCCGCTGCTGCTTCCGGACGCGCCCGTCGTCGTCTGGTGGCCGGTGAACGCCCCGCTCGACCCGGCGAACGACCCGCTCGGCTCGCTCGCGCAGCGCCGGGTGACCGACACCTACTCCGCCGAGGCGCCGGTGCGGGAGCTCAACGCCCGCGCCGAGGCCTACACCCCGGGCGACACGGACCTGTCGTGGACCCGCATCACGCCCTGGCGCTCGATGCTGGCCGCGGCCCTGGACCAGGTCACCTGCGACGTGGACGCGGTCGAGGTGGAGGGCGAGGAGTTCAACCCGAGCTGCGAGCTGCTCGCGATGTGGCTCGCGGACCGGCTGGAGGTCCCCGTCAAGCGGTCGCTGTCCTCGGGGCCCGGCCTCACCGCGGTGCGGCTGGACACGAGCTGCGGCCCGATCGTCCTGGACCGCGCCGACGGCACCCTCGCGACGCTGTCGATCCAGGGGCAGCCCGACCGCGCGGTGGCGCTCAAGCGCCGCGACACGGCCGAGCTGATGGCGGAGGAGCTGCGCCGCCTCGACCCGGACGACACCTACGCCTCGGCGCTGCGCTTCGGGGTGAACCGGCTGAACGCGGTGGCGGACACCGCGGGTGCCGGGTCCCCGGGCGGGACCGCGACCGCCACGAAGGCGGCCCCGGTCGCCAAGGACTCCCCCGCGGGCGTGGCCGAGACGCTCGCCAAGAAGGCGGCGGACAGGGCGGCCGCCGAGTGAACACCCCCCAGCTCGTCGTCCACCGCGACAAGGAACTGATGGCCCAGGCCGCGGCGGCACGGCTGATCACGAAGATCGTGGACGCGCAGGCCTCGCGCGGCTACGCCTCGATCGTGCTCACCGGCGGGCGCAACGGCAACGGGCTCCTCGCGGCGCTCGCGGCCGCGCCCGCCCGGGACGCGGTCGACTGGACGCGCCTCGACCTGTGGTGGGGCGACGAGCGGTACCTCCCCGAGGGCGACCCCGACCGCAACGACACGCAGGCCCGCGCGGCCCTGCTCGACGCGGTGCCGCTGGACCCGGCGCGGGTGCATCCGATGCCCGCGTCCGACGGTCCGCACGGCGCCGACGTGGAGGCGGCGGCGGAGTCGTACGCGGCGGAGCTCGCGAAGGCGGCCGGACCGGAGAACCACGGTCCGGTCCCGGCCTTCGACGTCCTGATGCTGGGCGTCGGCCCGGACACCCACGTGGCCTCGCTCTTCCCGGAGCTGCCCGCGGTGCGGGAGACGGAGCGGACGGTGGTCGGCGTGCACGGCGCGCCCAAGCCGCCGCCGACCCGGATCTCGCTGACCCTGCCCGCGATCCGCTCCGCCCGTGAGGTGTGGCTGCTCGCGGCGGGCGAGGACAAGGCGCAGGCGGCGGCGATCGCGCTGTCCGGGGCGGGCGAGATCCAGGCCCCGGCCGCGGGCGCGTACGGCCGCTCGCGCACGCTGTGGCTCCTGGACGCGGCGGCGGCGTCACAGCTGCCGCGGTCGCTGTATCCGCCGGCGTCCGCCTGAGCGGACCCGCACCCCGGACGCCCGAGGAGCCGAGTTCCGGCTCCTCGGGCGTTCGGGGTCGGACCGGCGCCGGGAGTCAGGGCCCGGCGCCGGGCCACGGGAGACGACCAGGCACGAGGCGGCGGGACCGCGAGGCCCGCCGTCACTTCACCGATCCCGCCATCACCCCCTGGACGAAGTGCCGCTGGAAGGCGAAGAAGACCGCCACCGGGACCACCAGGGACAGGAACGCCCCCGGAGCCAGCACATCAATGTTGCTTCCGAACTGCCGTATCTGTGACTGGAGTTCGACCGTCAGCGGCTGGGCGGAACTGTCGGCGAAGAGCAGGGCGACCAGCATGTCGTTCCAGACCCAGAGGAACTGGAAGATGGCGAGGCTGGCGATGGCCGGCCGGCCCACCGGGAGGACCAGCCGGGTGAAGATGCGCCACTCGCTCCCCCCGTCCATGCGCGCGGCCTCCAGCATCTCCTTCGGCATCTCCGCGAAATAGTTGCGCAGCAGGAAGATCGCGAACGGCAGACCGTACGAGACGTGGAAGAGGACGACGCCGGGGATCGTGCCGAACAGCCCCAGCTGCCCGAAGAGTTTGGCCACCGGCAGCAGGCCGATCTGCACCGGCACCACCAACAGCGCGACGACCAGCAGGAAGATCGCGTCGCGCCCCGGGAAGTCCAGCCAGGCGAAGGCGTATCCGGCGAGCGCGGCGATGACGACGACGAGGACGGTCGCCGGGACCGAGATCAGAACGGTGTTCCAGAACGCCTGGGTCATCCCCGCGTTGCCCAGCAGGGCGGAGTAGTTGTCGAAGGACAGCTGCCCGGGGCTCTTCAGCGCGGTCCACCAGCCGCCCTTCGCGGTGTCCTGGGCCGACCGCAGCGAGGACAGGAACAGGCCCGCGAGCGGGGTGAGCCACACCAGGCCGACGACGACGAGAAACGCCTGCACCAGGCTGCTGCCGAGTCCTCGCCTGAGCGCGTTCATCGTTGACTCCCTCGGAAACGGCGGACGTTGAAGACCATGGCGGGGATCACCAGGAGCAGCAGCAGGACTCCGAGCGCGCTGCCGAGGCCCTGGTTGTTGCCGCCGCCGAACGACACCAGCCACATCTGGGTGGCCAGTACGGTGGCGTCCTCCTGCACCGGGCCCGGCGCGATGATGTAGACGAGGTCGAAGACCTTCATCACGTTGATGACGAGGGTCACGAAGACGACGGTCAGTACCGGTGCGAGCAGCGGCACCGTGATCCGGCGGAAGATCTGCCACTCGTTCGCCCCGTCCATCCGGGCCGCCTCCAGCGCGTCACGCGGCAGCGCGGCGAGCCCGGCACCGATGAGCACCATGGCGAAGCCGGTCCAGATCCACAGGTAGGCGCCGATGACGGCCGGCGTGACGAGCGCGGGTCCCAGCCAGGAGACGCCCTCGTACGGCGGGGCGAAGTTCGACGCGGGCAGCCGCACGGTGTACGAGCCGGGGCCGAGGTCCTGGAAGCGGAAGGAGCCGTCGGCCGCGGTGGTGGCGCTCGCGACCGTGTGGCCGTCCCGCAGCGCCTCGACCGTCATCTCGGGCAGTCCGCTCTCGTTCCGGTCGGTCCTGCCCTGCTCCCCTCCCCCGCCGCGGGTGAAGTCCAGGTAGACGACACCGCGCAGTTCGTCGGACGCCGCCGTGCGCCGGGCGGCGGCGTACGCGGGCCGCGCGCCCTGCGGCAGGTCCTCGGGGAGTACGCCGACCAGTCCGAGGCCGACGGTGTGGCCCGGCGTCGTGGGAGCCGTCGTCCCGTACGAACCGTCGGCTCCCTCGGTGAGGCCCTGGCCGTCGCGGGCGCGGGCGGTCGGGTACGTCGAGGTTCCCGTGAAGGCGTCGTGCACGGAGACGACGGCGGCGTTCAGCACGCCCTTGTCGGGGTCCTCGTCGTAGGCGAGCCGGAAGATGATGCCCGCGGCGAGGAAGGAGACCGCCATCGGCATGAACAGCAGCAGCTTGAACGCCGTTGCCCAGCGCACCTTTTCGACGAGGACGGCGAGGACGAGGCCGAGGCCGGTGAGCAGGGTCGGTGCGACGACGACCCAGATCGCCGTGTTGCGGACGGCCTTGATCGTGGCCGGGTCGCGGAACATCTCGGTGTAGTTGTCACCGCCCACGAACCGTGTGCCGGAGGCGTCGAAGAAGCTGCGGCCCACGGAGAACAGCACGGGATAGACGACGAGCGCGCCGAGCAGGAGCAGGGCGGGGAGGACGAAGGCGAGGGCGACGATCCGGCCCCGGCGCCGGGCCCGCCGTCTGCGGTCGGCCAGGGTGGCCGGAGGCGGGCTCGCCTCTTTCAGGAGCGTGGCGGTCATGCGCGATCAGCCCTTGTACGCCTTGGCCGCCGCGCTCTCCAGCTCGGCCGCGGTCCCCTCGGGGTCGGACGGGTCGCGCAGGAAGTCCTGGAGGATCTTCCATTCACCGGCGCCCTTGGTGCCGCCGAACGCGGCCGGGGCCTGGTCGGACATGTCGAAGCGGACGGAATCTCCGGCCGCGACCAGGGACTTGGCGGTCTCACGGGTGACGTCGTCGCCGTAGGAGGCGAGGTCGAGCTTCTTGTTCGGGGACAGGAAGCCGCCCGCCCCGGCCCAGACCGCGGACGCCTCGGGGGTCGTCAGGTACTCCAGGAACCGCATGGCGGCCTTCCGGTTCTTGCCGTCCTTGAGGACGACGGCCGCGTCGCCGCCGCTGACCACGGGAGCCTTGCCGCCGTCGACCGCCGGGAAGGGGAAGAAGTTCGCGTCCTCGCCGATCTTCCTGCCGAACTGGTCCTTGGCGACCCCGGCCACGAAGTCGCCCTCGTAGACCATGCCGGCCTCGGGCTCGGGCCCGAACACCTTCTCGACGGAGCCCGGGAAGTCCGTGTTCAGGGCCCCCTTCTGGCCCCCGGCCATCAGCTGCTTGTCCTTGAAGAGCTTGCCGAGGGTGGTGAGGGCCTCGACCACCGTCGGGTCCGTCCACTTGATCCTGTGGGTGGCCAGGGCGTCGTACTTCTCGGGCCCGGCCTGGGAGAGGTAGATGTTCTCGAACCAGTCGGTGAGCGTCCAGCCGTCCTGTCCGGCGACGGAGAAGGCGGCGAGACCCGAGTCGGAGACTGTGTGGCCGGCCTTCAGCAGCGCGTCGTAGGTCGTCGGCGGCTCGACGCCCGCCTGGTCGAGAGCGTCGGGGCTGTACCAGACCGTGGACTTGTGGGCGGCCTTGAAGTAGAGCCCGTACAGCGTGCCGTCGACGCTGCCGTAGTTCTTCCACACGCTCGCGTAGTTGGCGTCGACCGCCGCTCCGGCGGTCTTGGACAGCGGCGCGAGCCAGCCCTGCTTCGCGAACTGCTGGAGCACACCGACCTGCGGGACCATCACCACGTCGGGGGCCTTGCCGCCCTCGATCTTGCTGCCGATGACGGTGGAGACGTTGTCACCGGTGGAGACGAACTGTGTCTTGGCGCCGGTCTTCTCGGTGAAGGCGTCCAGCACCTTCTGGAAGTTCTTCTGCTCGCTGCCGGACCAGACACCGGCCACGGTGATCGTCTGGCCGTCGAGCGACTTGTCGCCGCCGCCCGCGGAGACGGGGCCGCCTCCGCAGGCGGTCGCGCCGAGTGCCAGGGCGAGGGCGGTGCAGCTCGCGAGCAGGTTCGTGCGTCGTCGCATCATCGTTGATGTCCCTTCGGGGAATGGGAATTGACGGATCGTCAAGGACTAGTGAGCGGAGAGTGGGGTTCGGGGGAGGGAAGGCCGTGGAGCGAGCTCGGCCGGAGGGCTCAGGGATTGGCCGAGTCGCTGATCCACCAGGCGGCCGTCGAACCGGGCAGGACGCCGGGCGTGCAGGGGCCGCTGGAGAGCAGCGGGGTTCCGGAGACCGGCGCGGGCGTCGGCGCGGAACCGAAGTTGACGGCGCACACCAGGCCGTCGCCGCGGACGAAGCCGAGGACGCCGGGCCGGGTGTCCAGCCAGCGCAGCTCGCCGTCACCCAACTGGGGCAGTCCGGAGCGCAGTTGGAGTCCGTCGCGGTAGAGGTGCCAGAAGGAGCGGGTGTCGGCCAGGGCGCGGTCGGTCGCGTACTCGGCGAAGTAGGCGGGCTGCGGCAGCCACGGCTTGGCGCTCTCCGCACCCGAGGTGAAGCCGAACGGCGACGCGTGCCCCGACCAGGGCAGCGGCACCCGGCAGCCGTCACGGATGCGCGCGCGGCTCCCGGTGCGGCGGAATATCGGATCGGTGAGCACGTCGTCGGGAAGGTCGACGACCTCGGGCAGCCCGAGTTCCTCGCCCTGGTAGATGTACGCGGCTCCGGGCAGCGCCAGCATCAGCAGCGCGGCGGCCCGGGCCCGGGCGGCGCCCAGACCGCTGCCCTCGGTGCCCAGTTCGCCGTAGCGGGTGACGGTGCGGACCTGGTCGTGGTTGTTGAGCACCCAGGTGACCGTGGAGCCGGTGCCGGCGATGTCCTGCATGGCCTCGGAGATGACCTTGCGGAAGGCGTCGGCGTTCCAGGGCGCGCTCAGCAGGTCGAAGAAGAAGGCCTGGTGCAGCTCGTCCTGGCGTACGTACCGGGCGTGCTCGCGCGCGGTCGGCACGGAGACCTCGCCGACGAGCAGCCGTTCCCGGCCGTCCTCGGCGGTGTACTCCTCGCACACCGATCGCCAGTGGCGCCAGACACCGTGCACCTCCGGCTGGTTCCAGGCGAGCGGGTTGACCGAGTCGCGGGTGCGGGCGTCGGCCTCGGGGTCGGGCGAGTCCGGCAGGCCGGGGTGCTTGTAGAGCCCGGCGGCCACGTCGATGCGGAAGCCGTCGACGCCCCGGTCGAGCCAGAAGCGCAGTACGTGGTCGAAGTGATCCCCGACCTCGGGGTTGCGCCAGTTCAGGTCGGGCTGCTCCGGCGTGAACATGTGCAGGTACCACTGACCGGGGGTGCCGTCCCGCTCCGTGACCCTGCTCCAGGAGGGGCCGCCGAACATCGCGTGCCAGTTGTTGGGCGGTTCGGCGCCGTCCGGTCCCCGGCCGTCGGCGAAGTGGAAACGGGCGCGGGCGGCGCTGCCGGGCGCCGAGTCCAGCGCCTCACGGAACCACGGGTGCTCGCTGGAGCAGTGGTTGGGGACGATGTCCAGGAGCACCCGGACGCCGAGGCGCCGGGCGTCCGTCATCAGCAGGTCGAACTCGGCGAGGTCGCCGAAGAGCGGGTCCACGTCGCAGTAGTCGGCCACGTCGTAGCCGTGGTCCTGCTGCGGCGAGGGGTAGAAGGGGCTCAGCCAGATGCCGTCGACCCCGAGCTTCTTCAGATACGGCAGTCCGGCCCGGACGCCGGCGAGATCACCGATGCCGTCCCCGGTGCTGTCCAGAAAGCTCCGGACGTACACCTGGTAGATCACTGCGTCGCGCCACCAGCGGTGCGTGTTGAGCGTCACCCGTTGACCTGTCTGTGCGTGCCTTCGGTTATGCATGCATGTTAGGTAGGCGTGTCGCGGAGATGTCAACGAGTAGACGGCAGTTATCGAGAGGCCGACCCTTTAAATGGGCATTTTTGGGCCCGCTCCGCACGAGATGAGACGGTGGCGTTACCTAACATGTAACTAGGAAGAGGTCGCTGAATGCGACGGAGAAGGGGTGAAGAAGGGGTTCAGCCCCGGCGCGAGACGTCGGCCAGCTCGCGCGCCAGCCGGCGCACGGCGGCCTCGGGCGTCTGGCGCCCGGTCATCGCGTCGTGCACGACGGCCTGCACGACGAGGCTCACCTGGTCGTAGCGGGGACTCTTGGGGCGCGGCGCCGCGGCGCGCACACCGGCACGCAGCGTCGGCAGGTACGGGAACTCGCGGACCAGCTCCGGATCCTCGTAGAGGTCCGCCCGTACGGGCGGCAGCGCGCCCTTGGTGAGGACCTGCCGCTGCACCCGTTCACTCGTGAGGTACGCGATCAGACGCGCGGCGGAATCGGGGTGCCTGGCCAGCGCGTTGACCGCGAGGTTCGAGCCGCCGAGCACGCTCGTCCCCGGTCCGTCGGGCCCGGGCAGCGGAACCGCGCCCACCTTTCCCGCGACGGCCGATCCCGGGGCGGAGGCACTGACGTAGGCGTAGGGCCAGTTGCGCAGGAAGAGGAGACGGCCGTCTTGGAAGGCCTGTTTGGACTCCTGCTCCTTGTACGTCAGCGCCTTCTTCGGTATCCAGCCGTCGCGGACGCCGTCGGCGAGGAAGCCGATGCCCTCACGGGCAGCCGCGGAATCCACCGTGACGCGCTCGCCCTCGTCGCCGAGGATCGTGCCGCCCGCCGAGTAGACCGCCTCGGCGGCGTTCACGGTGAGTCCCTCGTAGGGCAGGAACTGACCCGCGTATCCGTCGAGCCCGTACTTCGGCGCGATGGTCCTCGCCTGTTTCTCCAGCTCCGCCCAGGTACGCGGCGGCGCGACGCCTTCCTTGGCCAGGATGTCCTTGCGGTAGAGGAGCAGTCCGGCGTTGGTGACGTACGGGACGGCGTACAGCCTCCCGTCGTACCTCGCCGTCTCGACCACCGGAGGCAGGAAGCCGTCGAGCCGGAAGCGGTCGCGGGGCAATGGGGAGATCCAGCCGGCGGCGGCGAACTCCGAGGTCCACGCGACGTCGATGTTGAGGACGTCGAAGCGGCTCCGGTCACCGCCGCGCAGGTCGGTGGTCATCTGCGCGTGGGTCTCGTCCGCGGAGTCGGGGAGTTCGACGAGGGTGACCTTCTCGCCGGGGTGCGCGCGGTTCCAGCCGTCGAGCAGCGGCCCGAGATAGTTGGTGAGATCACCGGCGGTGGCCAACGTCAGCGGACCGCGCCCGCCCTCGCGCGCGCCGTCGGCGGGCGAGCCCGAGGCGACGTAACCGGACAGGACCACCGCGGCGATCAGGAGGCCCCTACCGGCGGCACGTATCCACCGCATAGGTTCCTCCCTGTACACCAGCACCGGACACCTTCGCCCGGGGTCAGAGGCCATGTATACCTGTTAGGTATGGGCGATACTAGGGCCTGCGGCACATTGGCCTCCGGCTCATGAGTGTTCGGCACATGGGCCCGCGACACTCGACGAGCATGCCGTAAGCGGCCGGGACGCCCCGAGGGCGAACGAGAAGAAGAGAGAGAAGAGGGGGGAGGAGAGCACGAGTGCGGCTGCCCCTCCTGGCGCTGCTGGCGCGCGGCCCGGCCCATGGCTACGAGCTCAAGCAGGACCTTGAGCAACTGCTGGGCTCCGCGTACCCTCAGCCGAACGTCGGCCAGATCTACGTGACGCTCGGCCGCCTCGAGAAGTCGGGACTGATCGAGGGCGAAGAAGTCGAGCAGTCGAGCCGGCCCAACAAGAAGATCTACCACCTCACCGACGCCGGGCGTGAGGCGCTGCGCGCCTGGTACGAGGAGACGGCGGACGAACCGCGGGTACGGGACGAGTTCTTCATGAAGCTCGCCCTCGCACCGCAGACCGGTCTCGCCGACCAGATCGCCCTGATCAACAAGCAGCGGCGCCGGTATCTGAACACCATGCGCGAATTGTCGAAGCTCGCCACGACCGAGAACCGGGACAACCGCATATCCCAGCTGCTCATCGAGGGCGCCATGCTGCATCTGCAGGCCGATCTCGACTGGCTGGAACGCTGCCAGGAGGAGTTGGAGGAGCAATGAGCCGCACCCCTCCCGCGTCGCACGCCGAGAACCCGTCGACGCGGCCCGAGAGCCCTTCGCCGTGTGCCGGGGAGGCCGCCGTGCTGCGCGCGGAGAACCTGGTCAAGACCCACTACGGCGAAGGGGCTCCCGCACGTGCTGTGCGCGGCGTCGACCTCTCCGTACGGCGGGGCGAGTTCGTGGCCGTCACCGGCCCTTCCGGCGCCGGGAAGTCGACCCTGCTGCATCTGCTCGGCGGGCTCCAGCGGCCGGATTCCGGCAGCATCTGGCTGGACGGCGTCCGCACGGACGGATACGGCGAGGCCCGCTGGGCGGTCGAGCGCCGACGCCGCATCGGCATCGTGTTCCAGTTCTTCAACCTGGTGTCGAACCTGTCGGTCGCCGACAACGTCGAGCTGCCCGCCCTGCTCGCCGGGGTCTCCCCCAAGCAGGCGCGCGCCGAGCGCGAACAGCTCCTCGCCGAGCTGGGCCTCCAGGGCAAGGAGCGCAGCATGCCGGGCGAGCTGTCCGGAGGTGAGCAACAGCGCGTCGCGCTGGCCAGGGCACTGGTCAACCACCCGCCCCTGCTGCTCGCCGACGAGCCCGCGGGCAGCCTGGACAGCAAGGGCACCCGCGAGGTGACCCGGCTGCTGTCCCGCTTCCACCAGCGCGGTCAGACGATCGTGCTGGTCACCCACGACGCGCGGCTCGCGAGCGCCGCGGACCGGGTGATCAGCTTCTTCGACGGCCGGATCGCCGACGACGCGGAACTCGACGGCACGCCCTCACGGAGCCTGGGGATATCCGGCGTGCTGGAACTGAAGGACTGAAGCGACATGCGCCCCCTCTCGACGACCCCCGTCGCCACCTTCACCTCCCCCGCACCCGCACCCCCCGTCGCCCGCACCTCCCCCGCACCCGCGACCTCCGGCGTCCCTTCCCACGGGCCTTCGACGTCCGTGGGCCGTGTCGGTTCCCTCGCGCCCTCGGCCTCCATCGTCCTCTCCGCCCCCTTCGCTGCCATCGCCGCCCGCGAGCCGAGGGGCTGAGCGGGGATGCGTGCCACGTTGCGCTGGGCGCACGCCGATCTGCGCACCCACCGGGGTGAGGCGCTGTTCATCGTGCTCGCCACCGCCGGGATCGTCACCTCGTTGCTGCTGGCCGCCGCGCTCTTCGGCTACGCGACCAACCCCTGGCAGCGGGTCTTCACCCAGTCGCACGGCGCACACGTATGGATCCATACCGGACCGTCCTCGGACGCGCACAGACTCACCGACGTGGACGGCGTGGACTCCGTCGCGGGCCCCTACCCGACTGCCGCGACCGCCGTCGAATCACGGGGGACCCGTGCCGTGGTCGAGCTGCGCGGCACCACCGAGCAGCCCGTCACGGGGCGCCCGCTGCTCGCCTCCGGACGCTGGCTCGACCCCACCCGGGCGGACGGCGTGGTGCTGGAGAGCAGCCTCGCCCGGGCACTGTGGGCCGAACCGGGCGACACCCTCACCGTGCCCGGCACCACCCGGAAGCTGACCGTGTTGGGCGTGGCCGACAGCGCCGAGCCCCGTTACAGCCCGGGAGAGCGGCCGGGCCTGGTGTGGACGCTCCCTTCGGCGGTTCGCGGCACCGCCGGACGCGCCGGGCAGGTGATCGGGCTGCGGCTGGCCGATGCCGGCGACACGGACTACGCGGTCCAGCGGGCCGTCACCCTCCTCGGCGCCGGCGCGGTCACCGAGGTCTCCTCCTGGCAGCAGGCGCGGGCCGAGGCGCAGGGCGACAACCGGCTGCTCGGGCAGGTTCTCGGTCTGTTCGGCCTCGGCGCGCTGGTCGCCGCCGGGCTCGCCGTGCACGGTGCGATCGGCACGCGTATCCGCGGGCATCTGCGGGACATCTCGGTGCTGAAGGCGATCGGTTTCACGCCGGGCCAGGTGGTACGGATCTTCCTGCTGCAGCACGTGGCGTTCGCGCTGCTGGGCGCCGTGCTCGCCGGCGCGCTCACGCAGGCGCTGGGCGGCCGGGTCCCGGGGCGCCTCGGGGACGCGGTCGGTGTGTGGCAGGGACTGCCGGGACACACCGCGGCGCTCTTCTCGGTGCCCGCGGCCGCGGTGCTGTTCATCGCCGCGACGACCGGGCTCGGCGCGTGGCGGGCCGGACGGGTGTCCCCGGTTCCGGGGCTGCGCGCCGCGGCACCGCCCGGTGGCGGGCTGCCGCGTCCGGCACGCGGAGCGCTGGGGCTGCGGCTGCCGTCCGCGTTGGTCCTGGGCTGGCACAAGGCGTTCACCCGTCGGTCGCGCTCGTCGGCCACGGTCGCCCGTCTCGCACTGCCCCTGCTGCTGATCGTGGTGGCCATGAGCGCCTGGACGACCATCGAGCGCTTCCACAGCAGGCCCGAGCAGTTCGGTCTCGCGGCCGCGCTCACCGTCCGGCCGGACGGGAGTCTGAGCGATTCCGGCGTGCGGGCCCTGCTCGACCGGAACCCACGGGTCACCGGTGTCCACCCGGGCATCCAGGTGCCCGCCCTGGTCCCCGGCCAGACCGGCACGATCGCGCTGCGCGGCCTCGGCACGCACCAGGACCCCTACCCGTTCTCGCTGGCCGAGGGCCGTCCCGCGCGCGGAGCCGACGAGGCGGTGGCGGGTCAGGGCCTGCTCGACCTGCTGGACGTGCGGGTCGGCGACTGGGTGCGCGTGACCGTGGGCGCCCAGCCGCAGATCCTGCACATCGTGGGGCGGAGCATCGAGCCGGAGAACGGCGGCCGGGTCATCTCCACCTCGCTCGACACCCTCCGGGAGAACGACCCGGAACTCCGGCCCACCCTCTACCAGCTCCAGCTGCGCCCCGGCGCGGACCCGCATCAGGTGGCCACGGAGCTGGCCACGGCCGCGCGCGGAGCCTTCGACGTGCACGCCGTGACCAACCCGGCCGACGGGCTCTCGCCGCTCCGCGGAGTCGTCGTGGGACTGATCGCCGTACTGGCCCTGATCGGGCTCATCGAACTGCTCACCGCGATCGGCGGCACCGTCCGGGAGGGCGAGCGGGATCTGCTGGCGCTGAAGGCGATCGGACTGACGCCGCGACAGATCACCGCGATCACCGTGACGGCCACGGGGTGCACGGCCTTCGCGGCGGTCCTCGTCGCCACGGCTGTGGGGCTGCCCCTCGCGCACTGGCTGATCGATGCCCAGGGCAGGTCGAGCGGCATCGGCGCGGGCGTCGCACGGGGACCGTCCGCCGTGCTCCTGCTGCTGTTCGGCGGCGCCGCCGTGCTGGGCGCGGCCGCGCTCGCCGCCCTGCCCGCCGCCCGAGCGGCCCGCCGCCGGCCGGCGGACACCCTGAGCGCGGCGGCCTGACCCCGGTCAGGTTCCGTACGGCCCTGACCCGTACCGGTGCTGCCGCGTACCCGGCGCGGGCGGGTTCCCCTGGGGATGGGGGAGGTACGGACCGCCCTGCGGATACGGTCCCGGCGGGCTGCCGTGGAGACGGGGGGCGTACGGGTTCCCGGGCGGGGCCGTGGGGCGCGGTGTCGGCAGGGTCGCGGGGTGTGCGCGCAGCCGGATGCCGTAGTGGCGGCGGAGCCGGTTCATCTCCAGGACGGCGATGGCGGTGACGGTCACCGGTGCGCCCAGGATGAAGACGATGCCCATTCTGAGGCTGAGCCCGTGCAGGTCACCGGTGACCAGGTCGGGGATGGCCATGAGCCAGGTCGTCACCGAGGCCAGCAGCGGCGGCAGACAGCGGTGCACGGCCGCGGAACCGAAGTAGTTCCCGGACAGCTGCACCGCGCCGTAGGCCACGACGGCGATCAGATAGAGCGCCACGAACCCCAGCGGAACCAGCGCGGCACCTCCGACGGCGGTCGCCAGCTGCATGAGGAGCACGGCGACCACGGCCATGCCGATGAACAGCAGCAGCAGTTTGAGCGAGCCGAGGAGCGGACGCCGCAGCTGCCGGACGGTGCCGGTGCGCCGCCACACGCAGAGCATCGCGCCCACGGTCAGCGGTGTGACGAACAGCAGGACGAGGGCCGCCGTCAGGACGTTGCCCAGGATCTCGTCGGTGTCGAACTTGTGCTGCACGAAGGTGTACACGCCGAACGCCGCGACCGCTCCGGCGACGACCCGCACGCGCTTGAGCCGCTCCACCGACGGATCGACGGGCTCCGGGATCCACACCGGGTGGAACAGCGCCCTCGCCATCCGCCTCGGCTGCAGGAAGGTCCGGACCGTCAGTCCGTCCCTCGTCCATCTCTCCCGTGTCCCGGCCAACTCCCGCTCCCCCGAACGATCGTCATCGTGATCGCCAGGGATGTTACGGGAAGCGGGCGGACTCCCGCCGCCCGCTTCCCCTCATTCGGGCTCAACGGCCTCGCAGCGTCCGGTACTTGGCGACCAGGGCCTTGGTCGACCCGTCCAGTCCGGGTACGTCGGCGCCTTCGGTCAGGGCGGGTTCGACGCGCTTGGCGAGTACCTTGCCGAGTTCGACGCCCCACTGGTCGAAGGAGTCGATGTTCCAGATCGCGCCCTGGACGAACACCTTGTGCTCGTAGAGGGCGATGAGCTGGCCGAGGACCGAGGGGGTCAGCTCGGCGGCGAGGATCGTGGTCGTGGGGTGGTTGCCCTCGAACGTCTTGTGCGGCACCAGTTCCTCGGGCACGCCCTCGGCACGGACCTCCTCGGGGGTCTTGCCGAAGGCCAGCGCCTGCGTCTGCGCGAAGAAGTTCGCCATCAGCAGGTCGTGCTGGGCCGCGAGCCGGTCGCTCAGTTCACCGACCGGGTTGACGAAGCCGATGAAGTCGGCGGGGATGAGCTTGGTGCCCTGGTGGATGAGCTGGTAGTAGGCGTGCTGGCCGTTGGTGCCGGGCGTGCCCCACACCACCGGGCCGGTCTGCCACTGGACCGGGTCGCCGTCGCGGTCCACGGACTTGCCGTTGGACTCCATGTCCAGCTGCTGGAGGTAGGCGGTGAACTTCGACAGGTAGTGCGAGTACGGCAGCACCGCGTGCGACTGCGCGTCGTGGAAGTTGTTGTACCAGACACCCAGCAGCCCAAGCAGCAGGGGCGCGTTGGCCTCCGCGGGGGCGGTGCGGAAGTGCTCGTCGACCAAGTGGAACCCGTCGAGCATCTCCCGGAACCGCTCCGGGCCGATCGCGATCATCAGCGCCAGGCCGATCGCCGAGTCGTAGGAGTAGCGCCCGCCGACCCAGTCCCAGAACTCGAACATGTTCGCCGTGTCGATGCCGAAGTCCGACACCTTCTGCGCGTTCGTCGACAGGGCCACGAAGTGCTTGGCGACCGCCTCCTGACCGGCCTTCAGACCGGTCAGCAGCCACTCGCGCGCCGAGGTGGCGTTGGTGATGGTCTCGATGGTGGTGAACGTCTTGGAGGCGATGACGAACAGCGTCTCCGCCGGGTCCAGGTCCCGTACCGCCTCGTGCAGGTCCGCGCCGTCCACGTTCGAGACGAACCGCACGCTCAGCGAGCGGTCGGTGAAGGAACGCAGCACCTCATAAGCCATCGCCGGGCCCAGGTCCGAGCCGCCGATGCCGACGTTGACGACGTTCTTGATGCGCCTGCCGGTGTGCCCGGTCCACTCACCCGAACGGACCCGTCCGGCGAAGTCCGCCATCTTGTCCAGGACCGCGTGCACGGCCGGCACCACGTTCTGCCCGTCGACCTCGACCACCGCCTCCCGCGGCGCCCGCAGCGCGGTGTGCAGCACCGCCCGGTCCTCGGTCACATTGATCTTCTCGCCCCGGAACATCGCGTCCCGCAACCCGAACACATCCGTGGCGACGGCCAGCTCGCGCAGCAGTCGCAGCGTCTCGTCGGTGACCAGGTGCTTGGAGTAGTCGACGTGCAGATCGCCGACCTGGAGCGAGTAGCCGGAGCCGCGCCCGGGGTCGGCCGCGAACAGCTCGCGCAGACGGGTGCCGGCGAGTTCCTCGCGATGCTTGGCCAGAGCGGTCCACTCGGGCGTCTGGTTGAGCCTGGTACGGCTTTCTGCGTTCATCTCGGACTTCCGCCTTCTTTCCTGCCTGTGCTGCTGCGTACCTTGCCCCGCTGCCGGTCCCAACCTAATTGATCAGGGCTGGACACGAGCTGTCGTAGTGCGTCCACCGGCTCAACAACAGATACGTCAGGCCGGCCTCCAGGTGTCAGCCCGGTGACGGCGGGAGGGGCCGGGCGGGGGCGGGAAGGCGCGCGGGGCAGCGGGCCGGCGCGTCCGGTACGCGTTCCGGCCCGCACTGCTGCATCGGTGTGACCCGGCCGCCGTTCCCCGTCCGGGCACGACGAACGAGCCTGTCCGCGACGTGGGCGTCCGGCGGTCGGCGCGCGGTGCGGGCATCCGGGCACGGCAAACCCGGCGGCGGGCGGGATCGCGGCCGTGAAGTCACCGCGAAACGGTTCCGGCCAGGCATCCGTGGATGCCCGGCCGGTTCTCAACTCCTAGATCTCGCCCCGCAGTTTGGCGAGCGCCTCGGCGAGGATCGCCTCGCCGTCCGCGTCGCTGCGCCGCTCCCGCACGTACGCGAGGTGCGTCTTGTAGGGCTCGGTGCGCGGCGGGTCCGGCGGGTTGTCCCGGTCCTGTCCGGCGGGGAAGCCGCAGCGGGGACAGTCCCAGGTGTCGGGAACCTGCGCGTCGCTGGCGAAGCTGGGCTGCGTCTCATGCCCGTTGGAGCACCAGAAGGAGATGCGCAGCCGCGGCGCGGACTCGCCGCGCTCGGCCTCGCCCATCGGCCCCGCCCCGACCCGGCTTCCTCGGATCGCGTTGCCACTTGCCACGGTCGTAACTCCCTGCGTGATGGTGCCGCGAAGCGAGTCGGCGTTTCGCTTCGTTGCGAGCGCCTCAGTCTACGTAAGGCCCAACGCGCGTCCAGTGATTGGAGTTACATCCCCACCCCTAGACGCAAGCCCCATGATAGGCGGCGCTTGGAGGCGCGTACCGGACATGGGGCCTTACGTGCGGAATGTGCTTGCGTGATGTGCAGTTGTGCTGCCGTACCGACGTCGATCGGTGATCAGTTGTTGATCTTCGTCAGGATGCCGAGCACGACGATGCACACGAACCAGAGCAGACCGATCAGGAGAGTGATGCGGTCGAGGTTGCGCTCGGCGACCGAGGAGCCGCCGACGGACGACTGCATGCCGCCACCGAACATGTCGGAGAGGCCGCCGCCCTTCCCCTTGTGCATCAGCACCAGCAGCATCAGCAGCAGGCTGAAGACGATCAGGGCGATCGAGAACCCCAAAACCACGGCTGGACCAACTTCCTCGGAACTGGATGGACGACGGGGGTCCGGCGCGATGGCACCAGACCCCCGCAAGGGTACGACGAATCGCCGCTACCGCATACTTACTGGTCGCGGAACCGGACGATCTTGACGAACTCGTCGGCGTCGAGCGACGCGCCGCCGACCAGAGCGCCGTCGATGTCGGGCTTGGCCATGATCTCGGCGACGTTCCCGGACTTCACCGAGCCGCCGTACTGGATGCGGACCTTGTCGGCCAGCTCCTGGGAGTACAGCTCGGCGAGCTTGACGCGGATCGCGGCGCAGACCTCCTGCGCGTCGTCGGCGCCGCAGACCTTGCCGGTGCCGATGGCCCAGACGGGCTCGTACGCGATCACGACGGACTCGGCCTGCTCGGCCGGGAGGTCCTTCAGACCGCCCTCGACCTGGGCGAGGGTGTGGGAGACGTGGTTGCCCGCCTCGCGGACCTCCAGCTCCTCGCCCACGCACAGGATCGGGGTCAGACCGTGCCGGTAGGCGGCCTTGACCTTGGCGTTCACGATCTCGTCGGTCTCGTTGTGGTACTGGCGGCGCTCGGAGTGGCCGATGGCCACGTACGTGCACTTCAGCTTCGCCAGCATCGAACCGGAGATCTCGCCGGTGTAGGCGCCGGAGTCCTGCGCCGACAGGTCCTGGGCCCCGTACTTGATCTTGAGCTTGTCGCCGTCGACCAGGGTCTGCACGGAGCGCAGGTCGGTGAAGGGCGGCAGGACGGCGACCTCGCAGGCCTCGTAGTCCTTGTCGGCCAGGGCGAAGGCGAGTTTCTGGACGTGCGCGATGGCCTCGAGGTGGTTGAGGTTCATCTTCCAGTTGCCCGCCATCAGCGGCGTGCGCCCAGAGAGATTAGATGCAGCCATTAAGGTCAGTCCTCCAGTGCGGCGAGGCCGGGGAGCGTCTTGCCCTCGAGGTATTCGAGGGAGGCGCCGCCACCGGTCGAGATGTGGCTGAATGCGTTCTCGTCGAAGCCGAGGGTGCGCACCGCGGCGGCGGAGTCTCCGCCGCCGACGACGGTGAAGCCCTTGGAGTCGACCAGGGCCTGGGCGACCGCCTTGGTGCCCTCGGCGTAGTCGGGGTGCTCGAAGACGCCCATGGGACCGTTCCAGAACACGGTCTTGGCGTCGGAGAGCTTGGCTGCGTACAGGGCAGCGGTCTTGGGGCCGATGTCCAGGCCCAGCTGCCCCTCGGGCATCGCGTGCGCCTCGACGGCGCTGTGCTCGGTGGGCGCCTTGGCCTTCAGGTCCGGGAATCCCGGGGCGACCACGACGTCGACCGGGAGCACCAGTTCGACGCCCTGCTTCACGGCGCGTTCCATGTACTCGGTGACGGCCGGGATCTGGTCCTCCTGCAGGAGGGAGGTGCCGACCTCGTAGCCCTTGGCCTTGAGGAAGGTGAAGGCCATGCCGCCGCCGATCAGGATGCGGTCGGCCTTGCCGAGCAGCTGGTCGATGACGGCGAGCTTGTCGGAGACCTTGGAGCCGCCGAGCGCGACGACGTAGGGGCGCGCGACGTCCTCGGTGAGCTTCTTCAGGACGCCGACCTCGGTGGCGATGAGGTAGCCGGCGTAGTGCGGCAGCCGGGCCGGGAGGTCGTACACGGAGGCGTGCTTGCGGTGCACGGCGCCGAAGCCGTCGCCCACGTAGACGTCGGCCAGGGCCGCGAGCCGGTCGGCGAACTCGCCGCGCTCGGTGTCGTCCTTGGACGTCTCGCCGGCGTTGAAGCGGAGGTTCTCGACGACCGCGACCTGGCCGGGCTGCAGGCCGTCCACCGCTTCGTGGGCGGAGGGGCCGACCGTGTCCTGCGCGAACGCGACCGGCGCGCCGAGCAGCTCACCGAGCCGCTCGGCGGCGGGCAGCAGCGAGAAGGCCGGGTCCGGGGCGCCCTTGGGGCGGCCCAGGTGCGAGGCGACGATGACCTTGGCGCCCGCCGCGGCCAGCGCCCTGACGGTGGGCAGGACGGCGCGGATGCGGCCGTCGTCGGTGATGAGGCCGCCCGCCAGCGGCACGTTGAGGTCGGCGCGGACGAAGACCCGCTTGCCGGTCACTCCTTCGGCGAGAAGCTCGTCGATCGTCTTCATGAAGGAACTCCTAGGGAAGGCTCTGGGGATCCGAGAGGGCTGACCGATCACGCCGACCGGTCACCACGTGGCGCAGGGCCCGGACAGCGCGGCGTCGCGCTGCCCGAGCCCTGGCTCACATCGAGGTGCCTGCTCTGGGAATTAGAGCTGGCCGCCGACGAAGACCGTGAGGTCGACGAGGCGGTTGGAGTAACCCCACTCGTTGTCGTACCAGCCGAGGATCTTCACCGTGTTGCCCTCCTGGACCATGGTCAGGGAGGAGTCGAAGGTGCAGGAGGCCGGGTCGCTGACGATGTCCGAGGACACGATCTGGTCCTCGGTGTAGAACAGGATGCCCTTGAGGTCGCCGTCCTCGGAGGCCTTCTTGAACGCGGCGTTGACCTCGTCCTTGGTGACCTCGCGCTGGAGGGTGACGACCAGGTCGGTGGCCGAGCCGGTCGGGACCGGGACGCGCATGGCGATGCCGTCCAGCTTGCCCTTGAGCTGCGGGAGGACCAGGGCGGTGGCCTTCGCGGCACCGGTCGTGGTCGGGATGATGTTCTCGGCGGCGGCGCGGGCGCGGCGCAGGTCCTTGTGCGGGAAGTCCAGGATGCGCTGGTCGTTGGTGTACGCGTGGACCGTCGTCATCAGACCCTTGACGATGCCGAAGTTCTCGTCGAGGACCTTGGCCATCGGCGCCACACAGTTGGTGGTGCAGGAGGCGTTGGAGATGACGTGGTGGTTCGCCGGGTCGTAGTCGCCCTGGTTGACGCCCATCACGATGGTGATGTCCTCGTCCTTGGCCGGAGCCGAGATGAGGACCTTCTTGGCGCCGCCGGCGATGTGCTTCTCGGCGTCGGCCTTCTTCGTGAAGATGCCGGTCGACTCGATGACGATGTCGACGCCCAGCTCGCCCCACGGGATGTCGGCGGGGTTGCGCTCGGACAGGACCTTGATGGTGTGTCCGTCGACGGTGATCGTGTCGGCGGTGTGCGACACCTCGGCCTTGAGGCGGCCCAGAATGGTGTCGTACTTGAGCAGGTGGGCGGTGGTCGCGGTGTCACCCAGGTCGTTGACAGCCACGATCTCGATGTCAGCACCCTGCTCGAGCAGCGCGCGGAAGTAGTTACGACCGATGCGGCCAAAGCCGTTGATGCCTACGCGGATCGTCACGAACCGATCTCCTCGTTAGGTACGCCGACTCAAGTGTCGGCGAGTTGTATGGGATGTCCCCGACCGCCTCCGACCCTACCTCCCCCAAGGCCCCGGAGTGACATCGAGCACGGCCATACACGACAGGGCGATCCGTACCCGTCAGTAGGGGTACGGATCGCCCGTTCTGTTCATGTGATGGTCACGTGCGGTCAGCTGTCGAGTGCCGAAAGCGCCTTTCCGATCAGGGTCGCGCGGTCGGCCGCCGCGGCGACGTGCTCCAGGCCGAAGCCCAGCAGCACCGTGTCGTCCGTGGTGACCGCTCCGTACGTCTTGAAGAGTTCCCCGGTGCGCGTCCAGTCCCGCAGGACGGCCGGACTGCCCGCCGGCGGACCGGCGACGCTCCAGGGACCGAGGGAGGACTCGAAGCCCTCCGTCTCGGTGGCGGTGCCGCCGACCACGAGGGAGGCGTCGTCCACGAGGAGGCCGTGGCCGCCCGAGCCCGGGTCACTGATGTAGCTGAACGAGACCTCGATCGACCTGCCGGCATAGGCGCTCAGGTCGAAGGAGACCTGCTGCCAGCCGCTGGAGGCGCCGGTGAGGCTGTTCCACGCGCCGCTGGAGCCCGTGGCGGTGCAGCCGGCCGCGCTCACGGTCAGGTAGTGCTTGATCCACGGGTGCTCCCGGGCGAGGAAGCCGGCCTCGCACTCGGCCGGGACCGCGGTCGTGGTGGCACCGCCCGCCTCGGGGAGCGTGGTCCAGTCGTCGGCCCCGGTGGTGTGGACCTCGACGACCGCGTGGTCGTAGCCGGGCTCGGTGTCCCACAGCACCTGGGAGCGCAGCGTCGGCTTGTCGGCGGCGGTGACCTTGGTGAGGTCGACGGTGCGGGTGAGTCGCTTGTAGGCGTCGTCGGTGTGCACCGCGGCGGCCATGTACGCGCCCGCGTAGGGCCCGTACGGGTTGACGGTCCCGTCGAACCGGCCCGCTCCCGCGCTGGAGGCGAACTGCGGGTAGCGCGCCCCGGCGAGCGAGTCCGAGGTGACGGCGTAGGTGCCCGCCGCGTTCAGCGGGTTGCCGGGCGCGTCGCCGAGCGCTCCCGTGGCGCCGTCGAGCTTCCCGGAACCGGCGAAGCCCTTCGCGCCGGAGGTGGACGTGCGGGAGTAGGCGCCCAGGTAGTACTGGCTGAAGTCGTTCGAGAGGGTGCCGCCGCCGAGGTCGACGCTGCCGCCGGCCAGCTCGCCCGCCTCGACCAGCTTGCCGCCCTCGTTGAGGAAGGCGCGCAGCTGGAGCTGGGTGGCGTTCCCCGGTCGCAGGGCGCCGGTGTAGTGGACGACCGTGCCGAAGTGGCCGAGCACGCCGAGCGCGTCCGGCGCGCCCTGGGTGGCGACGTCCCAGACCAGGGCCTTCTTCCCGGCGGCCCTCAGCGCGTCGACGTAGGTCCCCGCCTGGGTGGCGGCCGCTCCCTCCTCGGCGACCACGAGCACGTCGGCCCGCGGCCGCTGGGCCACGGTGTACGTGAAGCGGTTGCTGGAGGTGGGCTTCCCGCTCCTGGTCCCGCCGGTGAACCAGACCTCGACCTTGTCGCCCGGAGCGCCGCCCCTGACCTTGGCGCGGTACTCGTCGAAGTAGAGGTTGTCCGTGCCGCCGTAGGTCTCGCCGCCCCGCCAGGGCCTGAGCGACGCCTCGTGCGTCCGGCCGCCGTTCACGCGGTACCTGAGCTTCTTGTCGCGTACCGACTTGCGGACGACGACGGAGACCTCCTGGTCGGCGCCGCGGGCGTACGACGTCGTGAAGGCGGCCGGGGTGAAGTCGGGCGCGTCGATGCCCACCGAGGAGGAGGGCCGGTCGGGGTGGGCCGCGGTCTCGGCGACGGAGAGCGCGAAAGAGACGTTCTTCTCGAACTCCTGCTCGATCAGCTTCTCGTCGTCCGGGAAGGTGAAGACCGAGGCGCAGTCCGCCGCGTTCCAGGCGTCGTTCGGGTCGAGGTCCGACGCGGTCTGGCAGGTCGACATCTCGGGGGTGAACATCGCCATGCCGTTGACGTTGCCCGCGTGGCCGTCCGCCTCGCCGTTGGTGGTGTAGAGCTCCGAGGACACCTGCGGGTGGTAGCCCGGGATCGCGGAGTTCTCGGGGGTTCCGGCGAGCGCCTTGTAGAGCACGTCGTCCGGGGTCGGCGTCGCCACCTGCCAGCCCACGCCGTAGAGCAGGAGTTCGGCGGCCGAGTGGTAGTTGATCCCGTACCTGAAGCCGACGCGCTTCTCGAAGGCGTCGAGCGCCCTGGTCTCGGGCTCGGACCCGGGGCTCGCGCCGCGGTAGGTCTCGCTGGTGGGGTTGGGGGACGAACCCTCGTCGTCGTAGCCCCACTTGTAGGCGAAGTTGCGGTTGAGGTCGACGCCGTCACCGGTGGAGATGACACCGTCGCCGTTCACGTCCCGCAGGTTCTTGCGCCACTGGCGGGTGTCGGCGTCCTTGAAGGTGTAGTCGTAGCCGTCGGGGTTGGCCGACAGGACGAACCACAGTTCGGTGGAGTCGACGATCTTCCTGACGCGTTTGTCCGTGGCGTAGTTGTCCAGGTAGTAGTGCATCAGCCGCCGCGTCATCTCCGGCGTGATCCACTCGCGCGCGTGCTGGTTGGACATGTACAGCACCGACGGCTTGGAGCCGTCCTTGGTCTTCCGCGCACCCTTGGTCAGTTTGAGCGCGAGGATGTCCTGGCCGTTCAGGGTCTTGCCGATGGAGACGACCTTGGTCAGGCCGGGGTTGGCCTGCCCCGTCCTGACGATCTCCTCCTTCAGGTTGCCCTTGCCGCTGTACGGGCGGAACACGCCCTGGGCGGCGTCCGCGACCCGGTCCTCCGCCCTGGCGGAGAGCGTGTGCTCGGTGAGGTCGACGCCCTGCTTCTCCAGCTTCCTGGCCTGCTGGTCGGTGACGTAGACCTCGACCGTGCTCCTGCCGTTCTTCCAGGTCGCGTCGCCGAGCTCGTGACCGTCCTGGCCGGCCGCGAGCAGCAGGGGTACCTGCTGCTTCGTGACCTCGGCGCGGAACACCTTCACGGCGTTCCCGTCGGGCTTGGGTGAACCGCCGTCCTGCGCCCGGGCGACCGGCGCCACGGCCGCACCGCCCAGCAGGAGCGCGCCGGCAGCGAGGATCGCGCTCGCTCTTCGTCTCATGAGCCCCCCTTGCACTGGTCCGCCACAGCAGCGAACAGATGCCAGGCTCATGACACTTCATGGTCAAGTCAAGGGTGCCTCGCGGGCCCGCGTACACCGGTGCCGAACCCCAAGTGGGCTTCGGCACCGGGGCACTGATCTTCCGTCAGATGATCCCGCACGTCTTTCACGTCGCCCCGCGGGTCCGGGTCAGCCCGCGAGGTTGTCCGCCATCTCCTCGGACAGACTCGACTCCGTCCCGGGGATCCCGAGGTCCTGCGCCCGCTTGTCGGCCATCGCCAGCAGCCGCCGGATACGGCCCGCGACGGCGTCCTTGGTCAGCGGCGGGTCGGCGAGCGCGCCCAGCTCCTCCAGGGAGGCCTGCTTGTGCTCCATGCGCAGCCGTCCGGCGGCGGCGAGATGCTCCGGCACCTCGTCGGCGAGAATCTCCAGGGCGCGCTGGACGCGGGCCCCGGCGGCGACGGCGGCGCGCGCCGAGCGGCGCAGGTTGGCGTCGTCGAAGTTGGCGAGCCGGTTCGCCGTGGCGCGGACCTCACGCCGCATCCGCCGCTCCTCCCAGGCCAGCACCGACTCGTGCGCGCCGAGGCGGGTCAGCAGCGCGCCGATCGCGTCGCCGTCGCGGACGACCACCCGGTCCACACCGCGCACCTCGCGGGCCTTCGCCGCGATCGAGAGCCGACGGGCGGCACCGACCAGCGCGAGCGCGGCCTCCGGCCCCGGGCAGGTCACCTCGAGGGACGAGGAGCGGCCGGGCTCGGTGAGCGAGCCGTGGGCCAGGAAGGCCCCGCGCCAGGCCGCCTCGGCGTCACAGGTGGCCCCCGAGACCACCTGCGGCGGCAGTCCGCGGATCGGGCGTCCCCGTCCGTCCACGAGCCCCGTCTGGCGGGCCAGCTGGTCACCGCCCGCGACGACGCGCACCACGTAGCGCGAACCGCGGCGCAGTCCGCCGGGAGCCATCACGATCAGTTCGGAACTGTGGCCGAAGATCTCCAGGATGTCCCGCTTCAGGCGGCGCGCCGCCATCGCGGTGTCCAGCTCCGCCTCGATCACGATCCGGCCGCTCACCAGGTGAAGGCCGCCGGCGAACCGCAGGATGGCGGAGACCTCCGCCTTCCTGCAGCAGGTCCGGGTGACGGGGAGCCGGGAGATCTCGTCCTTCACCGCTGCCGTCATCGCCATGGGCCGATCCTTCCATGCATCCGAAAAATACGGTCGTACGCGGCGGCCAACAGCTCCGGATCGTGCCGCGGAGATCCGTCGGTCCTGGCCACCGGTGCCAGCTCGACCGCGGCACCGAACCGTCTGGCGGCGTCGGCGAGAGATTCGCGGTCGGGCACGGCAGCCTCGTCGGCCAGCACCACGTCCAGGGCGAGTTTAGGGGCGTGTCGCCCCAAAACCTCCAAATGACGCTGCGGGGAGAAGCCTTCGGTTTCTCCGGGCTGCGGTGCGAGGTTCAGGGAGAGTACCCGGCGCGCCCTGGTTCGGCTGAGGGCGTCCAGGAGTTCCGGCACCAGAAGGTGCGGGATCACCGACGAGAACCAGGAGCCGGGGCCGAGGACCACCCAGTCCGCGTCGAGGACCGCGGCCACGGCCTCGGGCACGGCCGGCGGATCGTGCGGTACGACGTGCACGGACTGGACCTCACCGGGTGTGAGCGCCACGTTCGCCTGGCCCCGGACGGTGCCGACCTCGTCCGGCAGGTCGGGGTCGTGTCCCTTGACCAGGGCCTGCAGCTCCAGGGGCACGGCGGACATGGGCAGCACCCGCCCGTGGGCGCCGAGGAGCTTGCCGACCAGGTCCAGGGCCTGTACGTGATCGCCGAGCTGTTCCCACAGGGCGACGATCAGCAGATTGCCGACCGCGTGTTCGTGCAGGTCGCCCTTGGACTCGAAGCGGTGCTGGATGACGCGGGCCCAGGTCTGGCCCCAGTCGTCGTCGCCGCACAGCGCCGCCAGCGCCTTGCGCAGATCACCGGGCGGCAGGACGCCCAGCTCGTCGCGCAGACGGCCGCTGGAACCGCCGTCGTCGGCCACGGTGACGACGGCGGTGAGGTCGCCGGTGATCCGGCGCAGCGCGGCGAGCGAGGCGGACAGCCCCATGCCGCCGCCGAGGGCGACGACCTTGGGCTGGGCGCCGCGGCGGCGCGGTCTGGCGCCGCGCGCCGCGGCCGGCCGGCCGGCCCGGTCGCCGGGGGTCTCCCGGCGCAGCCGGCCCAGCCGCAGGGCAGTACGTCCGGTCACTCGCGCCCCATGTCCCGGTGGACGAGCACGGTCTCCACGCCCTGGGAGGCGAGGCGGGCGGCGAGCTTCTCGGCGGTCGCCACCGAGCGGTGCTTGCCGCCGGTGCAGCCGACCGCGATGGTCACGTAGCGCTTGCCCTCGCGCCGGTATCCGGCGGCGACGAGCTGGAGCAGCTCGGCGTAGCGGTCGAGGAACTCCTTGGCACCGGGCTGGTTGAAGACGTACGCCGACACCTCTTCGTTCAGACCGGTGAAGGGGCGCAGCTCGGGGACCCAGTGCGGGTTGGGCAGGAAGCGCATGTCCACGACCAGGTCGGCGTCGACCGGGAGGCCGTACTTGAAGCCGAAGGACATGACGGTGGCCCGCAGCTCGGGCTCCTCCTCGCCCGCGAACTGGGCGTCCATCTTGGCGCGCAGCTCGTGCACGTTCAGGCTGGAGGTGTCGATGACCAGGTCGGCGTCGCCGCGCAGCTCGCGCAGCAGCTCGCGCTCGGCGTCGATGCCGTCCACGATGCGGCCGTCGCCCTGGAGGGGGTGCGGCCTGCGCACCGACTCGAAGCGGCGCACCAGGGCCTCGTCGGAGGACTCCAGGAAGACGATCCGCCGGGTGACGTTGCGGGTCTCCAGGTCGGCGAGGGATTCGCGGAGGTTGTCGAAGAACCGTCGGCCGCGTACGTCGACGACGACGGCGATCCGTGCCACGTTGCCCTGGGAGCGGGCGCCGAGCTCCACCATGGTGGGGATCAGGGCCGGCGGCAGGTTGTCGACGACGAACCAGCCGAGGTCCTCCAGACACTTGGCGGCCGTGGACCGGCCGGCTCCGGACATGCCGGAAATGATCACCAACTCCGGGATGACGGCGTCCGGGACTCCCGTCCCCGCCGTCTCGATGCCCGTACCCACCTGTGCTCCGTCTTCCCGTGGTGCTTCCCGCCCCGCGTGGTCCTCGCCTGCTTCGCCGTGCGTCCCCCGGCCCTGCACCGGACGTTCCTCTTCACGCGCGTCGTTCTCGGTCATGTCTCCTGCCCCCGTCGCTCGTCCGAGGCGCCCGCGGTCACGGGCTCCTCCGCGGGGCCCGCCGTCGTACCGGGCGCCGCGTCTTCGTCGTCTTCCATGATCTCTCCGGTGGCCGTGTTCACGGCCGGTGCGGCGGGAGCCGCCTGGGCGAGGGCTATGACGATGGTCTCCGCCGTCTTGCGTCCCACGCCGGGGACCTCGCAGATCTGGTCGATCGTCGCGGACCGGAGCTTCTTCACGGAACCGAAGTGTTTGATCAGTGCCTGTCTGCGGGACTCGCCCAGGCCCGGCACGTCGTCCAAAGGGCCCGACCTGAAGCGTTTGGCCCGCTTGGCGCGCTGGTAGGTGATCGCGAAGCGGTGGGCCTCGTCCCGGACCCGCTGGAGCAGGTACAGGCCCTCGCTGGTGCGCGGCAGGACCACGGGGTCGTCCTCGCCGGGCAGCCACACCTCCTCCAGGCGCTTGGCGAGTCCGCATACGGCGATGTCGTCGATGCCGAGCTCGTCGAGGGCCCTCTGCGCGGCGGCGACCTGCGGCCGGCCGCCGTCGACGACGACGAGCTGCGGGGGGTAGGCGAAGCGTTTGGGCCTGCCGTCGTCCTCGGAGAGGGCGCCCGCCGGAAGGCCGCCCCCGGAGGCGGAACCGGCCGTCCCGGAGACATCGGTCCCGGTGCCGGCGATCCCCGGGGCGTCGGTCCCGGCGCCGGCGGTCCCGGCGAACGAGGTGCCGGAGTCGGCGGTCTGCACGGGCGGGATACCGGGAGCGAGGGACTCCGAGGCGTCCGCGGCGGCGTCCTCGCCGTCCGTCTCGCCGTCCGTCCACTCCCCCGTCCTCTCCTTCTCGACGAGGTAGCGCTTGAAGCGCCGGGTGATCACCTCGTGCATGGAGCGGACGTCGTCCTGGCCGGCGAAGCCCTTGATCTGGAAGCGCCGGTACTCGCCCTTGCGCTGGAGCCCGTCCTCGAAGACGACCATCGAGGCCACCACGTCGTCGCCCTGGAGGTGCGAGATGTCGTAGCACTCGATCCGCAGCGGCGCGCTGTCCAGGTCGAGCGCCTCGGCGATCTCCTCCAGGGCGCGTGAGCGCGTGGTCAGGTCGGAGGCGCGCCTGGTCTTGTGCAGGGCGAGCGCCTGGAGCGCGTTGCGCTGCACGGTCTCCATGAGCGCCTTCTTGTCCCCGCGCTGCGGTATGCGGAGCGACACGTTCGATCCGCGGCGCGCGGTGAGCCACTCCTGGACGGGCTCCACCGGCTCGGGCAGCGCCGGGACGAGCACCTCCCGGGGGACGGAGTCGCCCGTCTCCTCGCCGTAGAGCTGCTGGAGCGCGTGTTCGACGAGGTCACCGGTGGTGACCGCCTCGACCTTGTCCGTGACCCAGCCCCGCTGGCCGCGCACGCGTCCGCCGCGTACGTGGAAGATCTGCACCGCGGCTTCCAGCTCGTCCTCGGCGACGGCCATGAGGTCGGCGTCGGTCGCGTCCGCGAGGACGACCGCGCTCTTCTCCATGGCCTTCTTCAGTGCCTCGATGTTGTCGCGCAGCCGGGCCGCGCGCTCGTACTCCATCTCCTCGGCCGCGTCCGCCATCTGCTGTTCCTGCCGGCGGATGTACGTCCCCGTACGGCCCGCCATGAAGTCGCAGAACTCCTCGGCCAGCTCGCGGTGCTCCTCGGGCGAGACCCGGCCCACGCAGGGGGCGGAGCATTTGCCGATGTACCCGAGGAGGCAGGGCCGGCCGGTGCGGGAGGCGTTCTTGAAGACACCGGCGGAACAGGTGCGCACCGGGAAGACGCGCAGCAGCAGGTCGACGGTGTCGCGGATGGCCCACGCGTGCCCGTAGGGGCCGAAGTAGCGCACGCCCTTCTTCTTGGCACCGCGCATCACCTGCACGCGCGGGAACTCCTCGTTCATCGTCACGGCGAGGTGGGGGTAGCTCTTGTCGTCGCGGTACTTGACGTTGAACCGGGGGTCGTACTCCTTGATCCAGGAGTACTCCAGCTGAAGGGCCTCGACCTCCGTGGACACGACCGTCCACTCCACCGACGCGGCCGTGGTGACCATGGTGCGGGTGCGCGGGTGGAGGTTCGCCAGGTCCTGGAAGTAGTTCGCCAGGCGCTGACGCAGGCTCTTCGCCTTTCCGACGTAGATCACCCGGCGGTGCTCGTCGCGGAATCTGTACACCCCGGGGGAGTCCGGGATCTGTCCCGGCTTGGGGCGGTAGCTGGAGGGGTCGGCCATGCCACACACCCTACTGGCGCGGGCCGACGGCGCGGCCGGCTCCCGGCACGCCTGTGGACAGAACCCGGGGCCGCGTCGCCACGGCGTCGGGAGCACCGGCACCGCCCGTGACGACGGCGGCCGTCCCGGCCCGCCCGAGGCGGGGGCTCCGGCCGGGGCGCTCCGGGATGCGCCGTATCCGGCCACCCGGGCCACATCACCATGCTCACGTCACCGCGCCGGACCATGTACCGGACCGCGTGAAGGAGGGGCCCGGAAGCCCGCCCCCCCGTGCGCGGCCGTGCCGCCGTGGCCGCCCGCGCGCCCGCGGGCCGCGGGCTCCGGGACGGCCGGGGCGGCGACGGGGAGCACGAGCCGGCGGCCGCGGCACGTCGTGTCCGCTCCCGGGCGGGGGCCGAGGAGGGACGGAGCGCGTCCGGGGGGCTGCGGTGAGCCATGTTGGGCGTCAGGTGTTGTCGGGGCCTGGTCAACACGCTTCAATGCGGGGGAACTCGGGGCGTGAACGGCGAAACCCGCGCGTGTACAGCCCCCGCGCGCCCACCGGGCGGCGCCGATGAACCGCTCCGACGGTCTGACCAGCCGTCGTGAACATCCACAGAAAGGCCCCTGCATGCGGCACGGCACACAGCACGCGGACGTCGCCACGGCGGAACTGGAAACGGCCCTGCGGGGCGGCCCCTTCCACGTCGCACTGCGCGCGGCGATCACCGCCCGCGGGTTGCCGCTGCAACGCGTCCAGCACCATCTGTCGCGGTACGGCGTCAAAGTCGGTGTGACGAGCCTGAGTTACTGGCAGCAGGGCGCCCGCCGGCCCCAGCGCCCCGAGTCGCTGCGGGCCGTCCGCGCCCTGGAGGAGATACTCCAGCTGCCCGACGAGTCCCTGATCAGACTGCTGGCCGAGGCCGAGGCGCGCTCGGATCCGGAGCGTCCCACGGGGCGTTCGTACCGTTCCCTGGTGGAGGCCTCCGGTGTCCTGGAACGGCTGCTGACCGACCTGGGGTCCCCGCTCGACGGCGGTCTGCACACGCTCGGCCACCACGAACGGGTGCGCATAGGCGCCCGGCGCGAACTGCTGGGCCGCGAGTCGCACCACATAGTGCGCGCACACAAGGACGGCGTGGACCGCTATGTGGCCATCCATCACGGCGACCCCGGGTGCGCGCCGGAGCGGACGACGGTCCGGGCTCTGGAGAACTGCCGTACGGGCCGGGTGCGCTGGCACCGTGACACCGGAGTGCTGGTCGCCGAACTGCTCTTCGACACCCGGCTGCGGGCGGGCGAGACGTTCCTCTTCCGCTACGCCTTCGAGGACGGCACGGCCGGGGCCTCCAGCGAGTACGTCCGCGGGTTCGGCTTCGCGGGCGGACAGTACGCGCTCCAGGTGCACTTCGCGGAGAACGCGCTGCCCGTGCGCTGTCACCGCTTCACGCAGCACTCGGCCGCCGCGCCGCGCAGCGGCCGCCAGGAACTGGCGCTGAGCGGCCGCCACCGCTCGGTGCACCTGGTCGAGCCGCGCGTTCGGTCGGGGATCGTCGGGATCGGATGGGACTGGGAGTGACCGCCCGCCCGGGTGCGGCGCGCCGGTGCCGGCCGGGGAACCGCGCCGGGCTCAGGCGCCCGGCCCCGCGACGATCTTCCCGTCCTTCTCCTCGACGGACAGTCCGTGGAGCGGCACGGTGGCCGGCGCCCGCAGCACCTTGCCGGTCCCGGCGTCGAACTCGCTGCCGTGACACGGGCACACGAGGGTCGTGCCCCGCAGCTTGTTGATGGCGCACCCGGCGTGGGTGCAGATCGAGCTGAACGCCTTGAGCGAACCGTCCTCGGCACGGCTGACCACGACGTTCTGGTCCTGATAGAGCTGGGCACCGCCCTTGGCGACCTCGCCGCCCGCACCGAGGGTGACGGGAGCGGTCGGCGTGGCGGGGGTTCCCCCGCCACCGCTGCCGCCGGAGCACGCCGCGAGGCCGAGTCCGGCGACCGGGGTGAGCGCCGCTCCCCTCAGGACGGTACGACGGCTCGCGGACGGACGGCCGGACATGGCACCTCCACTGGTCGAGGGTGCCGGCGGACACTCCGCCGGACGGGATGGGGCTGGACACGGCACGGCTGACCAGCCCGGGTCCGGGCACGGCGAGGGGTGTCGCGCGTCGACCATACCGGTACAGATCATTCCGTCCGGTGCGGGGCGGATCCGGGGGCCGAGGCGCGAACACCCGCGCGGACGTCTGCGCCGGCCGCCGGGTGATACGTTCGCCCGCGAGCGACCCGGTTCCGTTCAAGGACCGGCATCCGGGTGACAGGTCCGGAACCGGGACACCGAGGAAAGGACCCGCGTCGTGATCGTCGTCGCCGGTGAGGCTCTGATCGATCTGGTGCCGCAGGGCTCCGGCGCCCTGGCGGGGCTGGTGCCCCGCCCCGGCGGGGGCCCCTACAACACGGCGGTGGCACTCGGCCGCCTCGGCTCCCCCACCGCCTTCTGCTCGCGCGTCTCACGCGACGCGTTCGGCGGGGCCCTCCTGGACGGGCTGGCCGGCGCGGGGGTCGACGTGTCGTCCGTGCAGCGTGGCGGCGAACCGACGACGCTGGCCGTCGCCACGATCGGCACGGACGGCTCGGCCGCGTACTCCTTCTACGTGGAGGGAACGGCGGACCGTCTCTTCAGCGCCCCGGACCGGCTCCCGGACGGGACGCGGGCGGTGTCCTTCGGCACCTGTTCGCTCGTCCTGGAACCGGGCGCGAGCGCGTACGAGGAGCTGATGCGGGCCGCCGCCGGGCAGGGTGTGTTCACGGCCCTGGACCCGAACGTCCGCACCGGTCTGATCCCCGACCCGGACGCCTATCGCGCCCGGTTCGAGGGCTGGCTGCCGTCGGTGTCCCTGCTCAAGCTGTCCGAGGAGGACGCCCGCTGGCTCGGCGGCACGCCGCGCGAGTGGCTGGCCGCCGGCCCCTCGGCGGTGGTGATCACCCGGGGCGGCGACGGTCTGACCGCGTTCACCCGGGACGGCTCGGTGCACTCCGTGCCCGGAGAACCGGTGGACGTGGTGGACACCATCGGTGCGGGCGACACCGTGAACGCGGCTCTGCTGCACGGTCTGGCCGCCCGGAACGCCCTGTCCCCGGCCGCACTGGCGGAACTGGGCCCCCGGGACTGGGCCTGGCTTCTGCGCTTCGCGGCCCGCGCGGCGGCCGTCACCTGCTCCCGAGCCGGAGCCGAACCGCCGTACGCCCGCGAACTGGGCGACCTGTAGGGACGCCGGACACGCGTCCTTCGGCCCTCGCACCGCGACGGGCGGGCCCGCCGGATTCCCGACGGACGGCGCCCCGCGGGAAAGTTCCCGCGGGGCGCCGTCGTCTCGGTCGTGTCCGGTCCGGTCAGGCCTTCCGGGTCCGCGTGGTCTTCTTCGCGGGGGTCGCCTTCTTGGCGGCCGACTTCGCCGTGGCCTCCTTCTTGGCTGCCGTGTTGTTGACGGTCCTCGTGGCCGTCCTCCTCGCCGTCGTCCCCGCGGCGACCGTCTTCTTGGCGGCCGTCTTGCGGGGGGCCTTCACGGGAGCGGCGTCGCTGATCCGGTCGGCGCCGAGGATCTCGCGCAGGAACTTGCCGGTGTGGCTGGCCGGAACGCCGGCGACCTCCTCGGGCGTGCCCTCGGCGATCACGAGACCGCCGCCGCTGCCGCCCTCGGGGCCCATGTCGACGACCCAGTCCGCGGTCTTGATGACATCGAGGTTGTGCTCGATGACGATGACCGTGTTGCCCTTGTCGACCAGGCCGGACAGCACCGTGATGAGCTTGCTGATGTCCTCGAAGTGCAGACCGGTGGTCGGCTCGTCGAGGACGTACACGGTGCGGCCGGTGGAACGCTTCTGGAGCTCGCTGGCGAGCTTGACGCGCTGCGCCTCGCCGCCGGACAGCGTCGGCGCGGACTGGCCGAGCCTGACGTAGCCGAGGCCGACGTCGTTGAGCGTCCTGAGGTGGCGGGCGATCGCCGGCACCGCCTCGAAGAAGCCGAGCGCCTCCTCGATGGGCATGTCCAGCACCTCGGAGATGGACTTGCCCTTGTAGTGGACCTCCAGGGTCTCCCGGTTGTAGCGCGCCCCGTGGCAGACCTCGCAGGGGACGTACACGTCCGGCAGGAAGTTCATCTCGATCTTGATCGTGCCGTCGCCCGAGCAGTTCTCGCAGCGGCCGCCCTTGACGTTGAAGGAGAAGCGGCCGGGCAGATAACCCCGCACCTTCGCCTCGGTGGTCTCGGCGAACAGCTTGCGGACGTGGTCGAAGACTCCGGTGTACGTCGCCGGGTTGGAGCGGGGGGTACGGCCGATGGGCGACTGGTCGACGTGCACGACCTTGTCGACGAGGTCGTCGCCGTCCACGCGCGTGTGGCGCCCCGGTACGTTCCTCGCGCCGTTCAGCTCGCGGGCCAGGTGCGTGTACAGGATGTCGTTGACCAGTGTCGACTTCCCGGAACCCGACACTCCGGTGACGGCGGTGAGGACGCCCAGCGGGAAGGACACGTCGATGTCCCGGAGGTTGTTCTCGCGGGCGCCGTGCACCGTGAGCCTCCGGCCGGGGTCGACGGGGCGGCGGACGTCCGGGGTCGGGATCTGCCGCTTGCGCGACAGGTACTGCCCGGTCATCGACTCGGCGTTGTCGAGGAGTTCCTTCAGGGGACCGCTGTGCACGACCTTGCCGCCGTGCTCGCCCGCGCCGGGACCGATGTCGACGACCCAGTCGGCGACCTTGATGGTGTCCTCGTCGTGCTCGACGACGATGAGCGTGTTGCCCATGTCGCGCAGGCGGACGAGGGTCTCGATCAGCCGGTGGTTGTCACGCTGGTGCAGACCGATGGAGGGCTCGTCCAGGACGTACAGGACGCCGACGAGTCCGGAGCCGATCTGGGTGGCCAGGCGGATGCGCTGCGCCTCGCCGCCGGAGAGCGTGCCGGCCGCGCGGTTCAGCGACAGGTAGTCGAGGCCCACGTCGACCAGGAAGCGCAGCCGTTCGTTGACCTCCTTCAGGACGCGCTCGGCGATCTTCTTGTCGCGCGCGTTGAGCTTCAGCTCCCCCAGGAAGTCCGCGCAGTCGCTGATGGACATGGCGGCGACCTCGGCGATGGACTTCTCCATGACCGTGACCGCGAGGACGAGCGGCTTCAGGCGCGTGCCCTGGCAGGTGGGGCAGGGCACCTCGCGCATGTAGCCCTCGAAGCGCTCGCGGCTGGCGTCGCTCTCGGACTCGCTGTGCCGCCGCTTGACGAAGGGGACGGCCCCCTCGAAGGGCGTGGTGTACACACGCTCGCGTCCGTACCGGTTGCGGTAGCGGACCTCGATCTGCGTCTTGTGGCCTTGGAGCAGGGCCTTCCTGGCGCGCTGCGGCAGCCCGGCGAAGGGGATGTCGGTGCGGAAGCCCAGCGCGTCGGCGAGGGCGCCGATCAGCCGGCCGAAGTAGTCCTTGGTGTGTCCGTGCGACCAGGGGTGGATGGCGCCCTCGTCGAGGGACTTGTCCTCGTCCGGGACGATCAGCTCGGGGTCGACCTCCATCCGCGTGCCGATGCCGGTGCACTCGGGGCAGGCGCCGAACGGCGAGTTGAAGGAGAAGGAGCGGGGCTCCAGCTCCTCGAAGGACAGGTCGTCGTACGGGCAGTACAGGTGCTCCGAGTACATGCGCTCGCGCTCGGGGTCGTCCTCGGGGAGGTCGACGAAGTCGAGCACGACCATGCCGCCGGACAGGCCGAGGGCGGTCTCCACGGAGTCGGTGAGCCGGCGCTTGGCGGAGTCCTTCACCGTGAGGCGGTCGATGACCACCTCGATGGTGTGCTTCTCCTGCTTCTTCAGGGCGGGCGGCTCGGTGAGCTGGATCGTCTCGCCGTCGACCCGGGCACGGCTGTACCCCTTGGTCTGGAGGTCGGCGAAGAGGTCGACGAACTCCCCCTTGCGCTCGCGCACCAGCGGCGACAGGACCTGGAAGCGGCTCCCCTCCGGGAGTTCCAGGACCTTGTCGACGATGGCCTGCGGCGACTGGCGCGAAATGGGGCGGCTGCACTCGGGACAGTGCGGCTTGCCGATGCGCGCGAAGAGCAGGCGCAGGTAGTCGTAGACCTCGGTGATGGTGCCGACCGTCGAGCGCGGGTTGCGCGAGGTCGACTTCTGGTCGATGGAGACGGCCGGGGAGAGACCCTCGATGAAGTCCACGTCCGGCTTGTCCATCTGGCCGAGGAACTGCCGGGCGTACGAGGACAGGGACTCCACGTAGCGCCGCTGGCCCTCGGCGAAGATCGTGTCGAAGGCGAGGGAGGACTTGCCCGACCCCGACAGGCCCGTGAAGACGATGAGCGAGTCGCGCGGGAGGTCGAGCGAGACATTCTTCAGGTTGTGCTCGCGCGCTCCACGGACGATGAGACGGTCGGCCACGCCGGTCCGTACCTTTCTTGAGAGAAGTGACAGGGGCCGCGGGCCCCCGTCATCCCAGACTAGGGCGAGCCACTGACAGCGCCGGTTGCTTTCGCTGGTTCACAACAATCCCGGGCCATCCAGCATGCCCGACGCCGCCATCGAGCGTATAGCACGCGCATTCGATTTACGGGGGTGGCCGACCAGCTTCACCCGAACGTGTGGCGGGACTAGGGTCGACCTCATGATGGATCATGTGCGCGACCTGGCGTCTGTACGTGACGCGACGGAACGACTGCTCACCGCGGTCGCCAAACTGGACAACGCGGCCGTGGCCGGACCGTCACGGCTTCCCGGCTGGAGCCGTGGGCACGTGCTCGCCCACCTGTCCCGCAACGCGGACGCTCTGGTGAACGTCCTGGAGGGGCGCCCCATGTACGCCTCCGCGAGCACCCGGGACGCCGACATCGAACGGGACGCGCCGCGTCCCCTGGAGGAGCAGCTGGAGGACCTGCGGGAGAGCGGGGCCCGCTTCCTGGAGACGGGAGCCGCTCCCGCGGACTGGTCCCGCACGGTGGAGCTGCGCAACGGGGTCACCGACTCCGCGGCCCGGGTGCCGTTCCGGCGCTGGGTCGAGGTCGACCTGCACCACGTGGACCTGGGCATCGGGTACGAGCTGGAGGATCTGCCGGAGGAGTTCGTGACCCGGGAGATCGACTTCCTCGCGGAGCGGTTCGCCGGCCACGCGGACGTGCCCGCGACGACGCTGGACGCCGGCGACGGCCGGGTGCGGACCACGGGCGGCGGCGCCGGGAGCGGACCGGTCGAGGTCCAGGGTCCGGCGGCCGATCTGCTGGGCTGGCTCTGCGGCCGCCGCGACGGCACCGCCCTGACGGTTCGCGGCGGCCCGCTTCCGGCGCTTCCTCCGCTATAGGCTGCCGTCATGACGTACAGCGGAGCGGTGACGGTCGGCGGACCTGCCGACGTGCACGAGCTGCAGGACCTGATGATCTCCAAGGTCGCGGTCGGCCCCATGGACAACAACGCGTATCTGCTGCGCTGCCGGGCCACCGACGAGCAGCTCCTGATCGACGCGGCGAACGAGGCCTCGACGCTGCTCACCCTGATCGGTGACGACGGCATCGCGTCCGTCGTGACCACCCACCGGCACGGCGACCACTGGCAGGCGCTCGCCGAGGTCGTGGCCGCCACGGGCGCGCGCACCTACGCCGGCGCGGACGACGCCGAGGGCATCCCGGTGCCGACCGACGTCCCCCTCCGGGACGGCGACACGGTCAAGGTGGGGAACGTGGAGCTCACCGCGCGCCACCTGGTCGGGCACACACCGGGCTCGGTCGCCCTCGTCTACGACGACCCGCACGGTCACCCGCACGTGTTCACGGGCGACTGCCTCTTCCCCGGCGGCGTGGGCAACACGTTCAAGGACCCGGAGGCCTTCGCCCGTCTCATCCACGACGTCGAGACGAGGATCTTCGACGTGCTGCCGGACGAGACGTGGGTGTACCCCGGCCACGGCAAGGACACGACGCTGGGCGCCGAGCGCCCGCATCTGCCGGAGTGGAGAGCACGGGGCTGGTGATCCGCCGGCACAGGAGCGGGGCCGTCCCGAACGGGGCGGCCCCGCTCTTTCGTCGGAGCGCCGCGACCGCGCCCGACCGGGGCGCGGAAAGGGACTTGCCCGGAACACCGCGCCGGTGAGCGGCATCCGCGGCGGCGCGCGAAACGGCTGCGACGCGTGTGTTCACACGGCCGCAACACCCGTTCCCACCATGCGGACAACTGCCGCCGCGACGTGGACAAACGGCTGTTCCGCTGCCACTCTCCCGCCATGTACCGACCCCAACGCGCCCTGCGCCCCGCCGCGTCCGTATGCACCGCCGTCCTGCTCGCCCTCGCCGTGGGCTGTGCCCCGCAGCCGGAGAGCAAGGTGTCCGGCAAAGCCTCCGGGAGCACCGCCGGGAGCTGCGCCAAGGGCTCGTTGGGCACCCGGACCTCCGGCAAGCTCACCGTCGCCACCGACGAGCCGGCGTACGAGCCGTGGTTCAAGGACGACAAGCCCGCCAACGGGAAGGGCTTCGAGTCGGCCGTGGCCTACGCCGTGGCGCGGCGGCTCGGCTACGCCGACGGCGATGTCGTCTGGCAGAGCGTGCCCTTCAACAAGGCCTTCGCCCCCGGCGCGAAGACCTTCGACTTCGACATCAACCAGGTGTCGATCAGCGCCGAGCGCAAGAAGGCCGTGGACTTCTCGTCCGGCTACTACGACGTGCGCCAGGCGGTCATCGCGCTGAAGGACTCCGAGGCCGCGAAGGCGACGAGTCTGGCGGACCTCAAGGGTCTGAAGCTGGGCGCGCAGGTCGGCACGACGAGCCTGGACTACATCGACGACGTGGTGAAGCCGACCGCGCAACCGGCCGCGTACGCCAAGAACGACCAGGCCAAGTCCGCCCTGAAGAACGGTCAGGTCGACGCCGTCGTGACGGATCTGCCGACCGCCTTCTACATCACGGCCGCCGAGGTGACGGACGCGAGGATCGTCGGGCAGTTCGAGAACAGGGGCGGCACACCGGAGCAGTTCGGGCTCGTCCTCGACAAGGGCAGCGCGCTGACCTCCTGCGTGACGAAGGCCGTGGACGCCCTGCGCGCGGACGGCACGCTCGCGAGGATCGAGAAGCAGTGGCTGTCCGAGGCCGTCGACGCCCCGGTGCTCAAGTGACGGAGGTGTACGTCCCGTCGCGGCGCAGGATCGAGCGCGAGCGCCACAAGCGCGGCCGGGCCCGCCGTTCGGCGGCCGTGGCCGCGCTCTCGACGCTCGTCACGGCCGTCGTGCTGTACCTCGTGGTGGTGAACGCGCCGGGCTGGCCGCGCACGAAGGAGACGTTCTTCGACGCGTCGTACGCGCGTGAGGCCTTCCCCAAGGTCCTCGACGGACTCTGGCTCAACCTGCGGCTGTTCGCGGTGTGCGGTGTCGTGGTGCTCCTGCTGGGCACCCTCATCGCCGTGGCGCGCACGCTGAAGGGGCCGGTGTACTGGCCGGTGCGCGCCCTCGCCACCGCGTACACCGACTTCTTCCGCGGTCTGCCGCTGATCATCTGTCTGTCGATCGTCGTGTTCGGCGTACCGGCGCTCCAGTTGCAGGGCGTCACCACCGACCCCGTCCTCCTCGGCGGCGCGGGACTGGTGCTGACGTACGCGGCGTACGTCGCCGAGGTCGTGCGGGCCGGCATCGAGTCGGTGCACCCCTCGCAGCGGGCCGCGGCGCGCTCGCTGGGCCTCACCGCGCGGCAGACGCTTCGTCATGTGGTGCTGCCCCAGGCCGTCCGTCGTCAGGTCCCGCCGCTCCTGAACGACATGGTGTCCCTCCAGAAGGACACCAGCCTCGTCTCGATCGGCGGCGCGGTGGAGGCGATGCGTTCCGCGGACGTCATCGTCGGCCGCAGCCTCAACTACACGGCCTACGTCGTCGCGGCGCTGCTCTTCGTGGCCCTGACCATCCCGATGACGCGCTTCACCGACTGGGTCACGGCCCGCATGGACCGGCGCCGCGGCCAGGGAGGGATCGTATGAGCGAGGCACCCGTACCCGGCGGCCCGTTGCTGCGGATGGAGTCCGTCCGCAAGTCCTTCGGCGACTCGGTCGTCCTGCGGGACGTCGATCTGGAGGTCGCCCCGCACACGGTCACCACGTTGATCGGCGCGTCCGGCTCCGGGAAGTCCACGCTGCTGCGCTGCGCCAACCTCCTGGAGGAGGTGGACGACGGCGCGATCTGGCTGGACGGCGAGGAGATCACCGATCCGCGGACCGACCAGGACGCGGTGCACCGGCGCATCGGCGTCGTCTTCCAGGCGTACAACCTGTTCCCGCACATGACCGTCCTGGAGAACATCACCCTCGCCCCGCGCCGCGTGCACGGGGCGGGCCGCGCGGAGGCCGAGGCACACGCGCGTGAACTGCTCGAACGGCTCGGGCTCGGCGCCAAGGCGGACGAGTACCCGGACCGGTTGAGCGGTGGCCAGCAGCAACGGGCGGCGATCGTGCGCGCCTTGGCCGTGCGCCCGAGGCTGCTCCTCCTCGACGAGATCACCGCGGCCCTGGACCCCGAGCTCGTGGGCGAGGTCCTGGACGTCGTCCGCGATGTGAAGGCGGACGGCATGACCATGGTCCTGGCCACCCACGAGATGGGCTTCGCACGCGAGGTATCGGACCAGGTCTGCTTCCTGGAGGACGGTGTGATCCTGGAGCGCGGTACGCCCGAGCAGGTCTTCGGCGACCCGCGGCAGGAGCGCACGCGGCGCTTCCTCGGACGGATCGTGGAGGCGGGACGCCTGTGAGCCCCCGGGGCGGACGCGCGCGGCCGGGCGTCCCCGACTTCACGCGTCCGCCCGCTTCGCCCCGGTCGGGTCGTCGGCCGGGACCCCGTGCTCAGGTGTCCGCCCGTCCCTCTCCCGCGAGGGCCGCCACCCGCTCCACCGCGAACGCGTACCCCTGCACACCGCAGCCCGCGATGACCCCGTCGGCCCGCAGCGACACGTACGAATGGTGCCGGAACTCCTCGCGCTGGTGGATGTTGGAGATGTGGACCTCCACCACCGGAAGTCCGTCACAGGTGTTGAGCGCATCGAGGATGGCGACGGAGGTGTGCGAGTAGGCGGCCGGGTTGATCACGATCCCGGCGTGGTTCAGGCGGGCCTCGTGGATCCAGTCCACCAGTTCGCCCTCGTGGTTGGACTGCCGGAAGTCCACCGTGCCGCCGTGCGCGGCCGCCGCCTTGGCGCACAGCGCCTCGACGTCCGCCAGCGTGTCGGAACCGTAGATCTCCGGCTGCCGCTGCCCGAGGAGGTTCAGGTTGGGGCCGTTGAGAACCATGATCGGGGCGTTGGCGAGGGTGCGGGGCACGTTTCCTCCGGTCCTTCGGGTCTGCCGGCCCGTCGAGGACCGCTGCTCGGACCCGGTTTATCACGGTGCGTCGAAAGGATGACGAATCGTAGGCTCCCGTCATGACGACGCCCGCGTACCCTCCCAAGCCCGTGCCCGGTGACCGGATAGCCGTGATCTCGCCGTCCAGCGGTCTGCCCGGCCTCCTGCCGCTCCCGTACGAACTGGGCCTGGAGCGGCTGCGGAAGGAGTTCGGCCTGGAACCGGTCGAGTACCCGGCGACCCGGAGGATGGGATCGACCCCGCGGGAACGGGCCGACGACATCCACGCGGCGTTCGCCGACCCGACGGTCAGGGCGGTCATCGCGTCCATCGGCGGCGACGACCAGATCACCGTACTGCCACTGCTGGACCGTGAACTGATCCGGGCGAACCCGAAGCCGTTCTTCGGGTACAGCGACAACACGAACCTCCTCGCCCTCCTGTGGAACGCCGGGATCGTCGGCTACCACGGCGCGACGGTGATGTGCGAGCTCGGCCGGCCGGGTGCCATGGACCCGCTGACCGCGGAGTCGCTGCGGGCCGCCCTGTTCACCTCGGGCCCCCACGAGCTGCGTCCCGCGAGCCGTTTCCGCGAGGTCGACATGCCCTGGGAGGCGCCTGAGAGCTTCCTCGCCGAACCGCCGACCGAGCCGGGCTCGGGCTGGACCTGGGTCCGTCCCGACCGGGTGGCCGAGGGCCGTTCCTGGGGCGGCAACATCGAGATCCTGTCGTGGCTGCTGATGGCCGACCGCGAGATCGCCCGCGATCCTTCCGTGTACGACGGCCACGTGCTGTTCCTGGAGACCTCGGAGGACATGCCCCGGGCCGACGACGTCTTCCGGATCCTGCGCAGCATGGGCGAGCGCGGCCTGCTGCGACGCTTTCCGGCACTCCTCATGGGCCGGCCGAAGGCGTGGTCGTTCGAGCAGCCCCTCGAACCCGAGGCCAGGATCCGATACGCCCGCGACCAGCGCGAAGCGGTCCTCCGGGCCGTCGGCGCATACGCCCGAGACATGATGGTCGTCTTCGATGTGGACCTCGGCCACACCGATCCGCAGATCGTCATCCCCTACGGAGGGACCGTCCGGGTCGACGGCCCGGCCAGGCGCATCACCGTCACCTACTGACACACGCCGCGCTCCCGCACGCCCCCGTAACTGATGGTCACTGTGGGTAGTTGATCCGGCATGCACGACGTACGCACCGTAAGGGCGCCTTCCATGCTGCGACTCGCGGCCGCCTCGCTCACCGGAACGGCCATCGAGTTCTACGACTTCTTCGTCTACGGGACCGCGGCGGCGCTGGTTCTCGGACCTCTGTTCTTCCCGACGTTCTCCCCGCTGGCGGGGACGCTGGCGGCCTTCGGGACGTTCGGCGTCGGCTTCGTCGCCCGTCCGCTGGGCTCGGTGCTGTTCGGGCACATCGGGGACCGGCGCGGGCGGCGGCCGGTCCTGCTGGCCTCGCTGCTGCTGACCGGCGCGGCGACCGTCGCCGTCGGCTGCGTTCCGACGTACGACCGCATCGGTGCCGCGGCTCCCGTGCTGCTTCTGGTGCTGCGCTTCCTGCAGGGACTCGGGCTCGGCGGCGAGTGGGGCGGGGCGGTGCTGCTGACGGCCGAGCACGCGCCCGCCGAGCGGCGCGGGCTGTGGTCGGCCTTCCCCCAGATCGGTCCGTCCCTGGGGTTCGTGCTGGCCAACGGCGTGATGCTGGCGCTGTCGTCGGCGCTGTCCGACGCGCAGTTCGCGCAGTGGGGCTGGCGGGTGCCGTTCTGGGCGGCGGGGCTCCTCGCGGTGGCGGGGCTGTGGCTGCGCGGTTCGCTCAAGGAGACCCCGCGGTTCCTCGAGATGGGGGACCACGCGCGTGTGCCGCTCGCCGAGGTGGTGCGCGACCACTGGCGGCTCGTCCTGCTGACGGCCGGCGGACTCGCCGTCGGGTACGCCGTCTTCTACGCGGTGACGACCTGGGCGCTCGCCTACGGCGTCGAACGGCTCGGCGTGAGCCGTGCCGTCATGCTGACCTGCATCATGGCCGCGGTGGTGGTGAAGGGGGCACTGACACCCCTGGTGGCTCTGCTGGGAGACCGCTACGGACGGCGGCCGCTGTGCATGGCGGGCTGCGCCGGCGCGGCGCTGTGGATGTTCCCGATGATCGGGCTGCTGTCGACCGGTGAACCCCTGTTGATGTTCCTCGGCTTCCTGGTGGCGCTCATCGCGTTCATCACCATGTTCGCGGTGATCGCCGCGTATCTGCCGGAGCTGTACGAACCGCGGGTGCGCTGCACGGGAGCGGCCGTCGGATACAACCTGGGCGGGGTCCTCGGGGGCGCGCTCACGCCGATCGTGGCGACGGCGGTGGCGAGCGGGGAACGCGTGCCGTGGGGCGTGGCCGCCTATCTGACGGGGATCGCGCTGCTGAGCCTCGGGTGCTTCGCGCTGCTGCCGGAGACCCGGCCGGTGCCCAGGCTGGCGGTCGCACCCGTCGCGGACTGATGGCCGGTCAGGGGTTGATGGCCAGTTCCAGGTAGGCGGCGAACACGACCAGATGGACACCTCCCTGAAGCGGAGTGGCACGCCCGGGCACGACCGTCAGCGAGCTCACGACCACGGTCAGCGCGAGCAGCACCATCTCCGTGGCGTTGAGGCCGAGGACGAGCGGTCCGGAGAGCCAGACCGAGGCCAGGGCGACGGCCGGGATGGTCAGTCCGATGCTGGCCATCGCGGAGCCGAGGGCGAGGTTCAGGCTGGTCTGCACCCGGTCCCGGCAGGCGGATCGCAGTGCCGCGATGGTCTCGGGGAGGAGCACGAGCAGCGCGATGATCACACCGACCACGGAGTGCGGCATGCCGGCCGCCTCGACCCCGGACTCGATGGTGGGCGACACCCCCTTGGCGAGGCCAACCACACCGACCAGGGCCAGGCCGAGGAGCCCCAGGCTGAACCCGGCCTCGCGGGCCGACGGGGCGTCGGCGTGGTCGTCCATGTCGATGACCTTTCCCTGCTGGGTGATCGGCAGGAAGTAGTCACGGTGCCGGACGGTCTGGGTCGCCACGAACAGGCCGTACAGCACCAGGGAGGCGACCGCGGCGAAGGTGAGTTGCGCGGCGGAGAACTCCGGGCCCGGCTTGCTGGTGGTGAAGGTCGGGAAGACGAGACTGAGGGTGGCGAGCGTGGCGACGGTCGCCAGGGCGGCTCCGGTTCCTTCGGCGTTGAACACGGCGATCCCGTGGCGCAGTGACGCGACGAGCAGGCACACGCCGACGATCCCGTTGCAGGTGATCATGACGGCCGCGAACACCGTGTCGCGGGCCAGCGTCGAACTCTTGGCGCCGCCGTCCGCCATCAGGGTCACGATGAGGGCGACTTCGATGATCGTGACCGCGACGGCGAGCACGAGGGATCCGAAGGGTTCCCCCACCCGGTGGGCGACCACCTCGGCGTGATGCACCGCGGCGAGCACGGAACCCGCGAGAACCAGCGTCACCAGCGCGACGACCGCACCCGGCAGGTCGCGCCCCCAGGTGAAGGTCAGCAGCACCACCGCGAGCACGGGCACCACGACGGTCCACCGCGCCACGAGTGACCTGAGCCGAACGATCATGCCGCGATCGTCGCAGTCGTGGGCACGCACCGCACTCCGGCGGCCCGGGGCGCCCGCCGGGATCGCGGCGGACGGACCGGGGCGGGTGCCGGGAGCGATGGCCGGTGGTGCCGCGCACACCGCTCCCGGGCGTGCCTGTCGCCGCGTTCGACGCGGTCAGACGTCAACGCTCTCCTTCGAAGAGCTCTCGGTCCGCTCACGTGCCGCCTGCTTCCTGGTGGCGGTCAGACTGGTGACCGTGGTGACCACCAGGACCGCGCAGATCACGCCGAGCGACACCGGAATGGATATCTCGGGAACGTGGAGGCCGGACTCGTGCAGCGCGTGCAGGACGAGCTTGACTCCGATGAATCCGAGGATGACCGACAGACCGTAGCTGAGGTGGACCAGCTTCTTGAGCAGGCCGCCGATGAGGAAGTACAGCTGCCGCAGCCCCATCAGCGCGAAGGCGTTGGCCGTGAAGACGATGTACGGGTCCTGGGTCAGGCCGAAGATCGCGGGGATCGAGTCGAGCGCGAAGAGCACGTCGGTGGTGCCGATCGCCAGCATCACGACCAGCATCGGCGTCATGACGCGCTTGCCGTTCTGACGGATCCACAGCTTGGTGCCGTGATAGCGGTCGGCCACACCGAACCGCCGCTCGGCGGCCTTGAGCAGTCTGTTCTCCTCGAACTCCTCGTCGTCCTCGTCGGCCCGGGCCTCCTGGATCAGTTTCCAGGCGGTGTAGATGAGGAACGCGCCGAAGATGTAGAAGACCCACGCGAAGTTCGCGATGATCGCGGCGCCGGCGGCGATGAACACCGCGCGCAGGACGAGGGCTATCAGGACGCCCACGAGGAGTACGCGCTGCTGGTACTTCGAGGGCACCGCGAACTTCGCCATGATCAGGACGAAGACGAAGAGGTTGTCGACGCTCAGCGACTTCTCGGTGATGAAGCCGGCGAAGAACTCTCCGGCCGGCTCCCCGCCGGCGAAGAGGAGCAGTCCGAGTCCGAACAGCCCGGCGAGGGCGATCCAGACGACGGTCCAGATTCCGGCTTCCTTGATCGATACGTCGTGCGGCTTGCGGCCGATGAAGAAGTCGGCCGCGATCAGTGCGGCCAGCCCCACGATGGTCAGGACCCACAGGGTCAGGGAAACATCCACTGCGCCTCCGGCAGTACGTAACGGCAGTTTTCAGCGTCGTTCGCCACCGGAGGTCTCTTCCACCCGACGCCACTCGGGGCGCTGGATGCGCCCCGAAGCCTGCGGGCCGACGCCCCGGGATCCGAATCGATCCGTACTGACGGGTGCGTCGCAATAGATAGGGAGTACTCCCCTCCGTAGGAAAAAGAGTACCCGAATCACCAAGGAAAGGTAAAGGGATTGGTAAAAGAAGAGCCAAGTTTGCTGGTCAGGGCACTTTACGGTTGCTTGGTGGAGTCGTTCGGCCTCTTGGATCGACAGGTTCACGAAGGTCAGGACGGACCGGGGCGGGGCGGCCGGCGCGGGGTCAGCGGTTCCACGACCGGCGGGCCTCCGCCACCTGGGCGAGGACCTGCTGGAGCACCTGGCTGTTCGCGGGGACGAGCGAGGGTTCGTACGTCCACGCGTGCCCGACCCACGGATCGGCGAGATGGTCGTCGGGCACCGGAGTGATCCGCAGCAGCGACCGCCACAGGGGGTCGAGCAGCGGTCCGTACGCCGCCGCGTCCTCCCGGTCGGCCACCATCATCAGATGGACGCCGACGGCAGGCCCCTCGTCCGCCAGATAGCGGAGCTGGGTGACGGCACGGTCGTCGAAACCGTGCGGGAAGTCATTGACGATCAGCAGTTGTTCGGCGGTGTCGAACCCCGGCGGCAGCGAGTCGGCCGCTCCTCCGCGCATCGCCATCTGCACCAGGTCGACGCGCTGGGTGAGACGGCTCAGTACGTCCGCCACGCCCGCGGCACCCGCGGCCGGAGGGCCGGCGAGCGCCCCGGATCGCGTCAGGGGCGCCAAGGACGAGGCCCCGGTGCCGGCCGGGTCGATGACATGCACGCTGAACTCGCCCGCCGGATACACGGCGAGCAGCCGGGCGGCGTGCGCCACGGCGGTGTCCACGGCGAGACGGCGCAGCTGGTCGGAGTCGGCGAGCGTGCCCTCGAGAGAGGTGCGCCCGCCGTCGATCCACAGACCGCGCTCCAGCGGCAGACGCACCAGCATGGGGATGCTCAGGTTCTCGGTCTCGGGCAGACGGAGGTCGCCGAGCCGCACCGCCATGGGTATTTCCATGGGGGCGCGGTAGCCGTGCCAGACCGGGTTGTCCCAGCGTGCGTAGGCCATCGGCAGCGCGGGCTCCACGACCTCGGCCTCGGCGGTGAGCTGGGCGAGGTCCCGGTCGAGAGCGGCCCGGGCCTGGTCGACCAGCTGCGCGTGCTTGGCGCGGGCGGCCTCCCGGGCGGCGTCGCCCTGCCCTCCGATCCTGCTGCGCGGGTCGGACAGGACCTGGTCGAGCTCCTTCTCCATGCGGGAGTCGGCGAAGTCGACGGCGCTGCGGTACGCGGCGACGGTCCGGGCCAGGTCCTCGAACATCCCCCATACCTGGTTGTACAGCCGCTCCTCCATGGACCAGCCTGTCGCGTCTCCCGCGACGGGCTGCGCCGGCTGCCCGGGCTGGGCGGGGGGCGCGGTCGGCGGGGGCGGCGGCGGAGCGGCGGTCTGCCGGCCGGGGTGGCTGTAGTTGATCGTGCCACCGCTGGTGGGCGACGGCGGCTGGGTGACGGAGGACGGGTCGGACTGCGCGGGGCCCCCTGGAAGACCGGTCTGCGAGGCCGTGGCGCTCCCCGGACCGGGAGGGTACGGGGTCTGCTGGGGCGGCACGGCCCCGGCAGCGGTCCCCGGTCCGGATCCGGCGTAGGGCTGATCCGGTCCGGGCGCCGAGGCGGCGGCCTGTCGTGACCGGTCCCCGTCCGGGGTCCGGGGCGGGGGCGCCGCCACCGACCGCGCCAGTCCCCGGGCCACCGCTTCGTTGATGCTGCCCGCGAGCTGCCGGGCCTCGGGGAGCCCCTGGTCGGTGAGGAGTTCGGCGAGACCGCCCGCGTAGCCCTGGCCGACCGCGCGCACCTTCCAGGCACCCTGCCTGCGGTAGAGCTCCAGGGCCACGACGGCGGACTCGGTGTCGAGACCGGTGAGGGTGTAGCTGGCCACCTCGAGACCGTCGAGGCCGGTGACCGCGACGAAGGGGGCGGCGACAGCGCCGAACTGGACCGGGCCGCCGACACCGGTGGGCAGCGCGAGCAGCACGCTGACCCGGTGCACGTCCTCCGGCAGGGCGTCCAGGTCGAAGGCCAGCCGGTGGTCGGCCGCCGCCTGCTTGGAGACCTCGAGCCCGGGGAGCGTGGGCGCGCCCGGGTGGGCCACCCATTCGACGCCTCGGACTCTCCCCTGCTCGTCGCTGAGCGTGGCTCCTGCCACGATCGGCTTCCCGGCCGAGATCCGGACCTCGAGACGGACCTCCGGGAGCGGGTGGTTCTGCCCCCTGACCAGCTCGGCCGTCATCGTCTTGTCCCCCTATGTCGCTGTGTGGGTGTGCGTCGGCCGCTCAGAGGTGCGGCAGGATGGCGGGCATCAGGTCCTGGAACGTGCGGCCGTTGGCCGGCGTACCGAGGGCCGTCATCTGCCAGCCGCTTCCGGAGCGGTGCACCTTCGCCATGATCTGCGCCGTGTACTGGCCGCCACCGGCCAGGGTGTAGCGGGCGAGCTCCTGGCCGTTGGTCTCGTCGACCAGACGGCAGAACGCGTTCTGCACCTCCTGGAAGGTCTGGCCCGTGAAGGAGTTCACGGTGAAGACGATCTGGTCGATGTGGACCGGGACGCGCTGCAGGTCGACGAGGATGGACTCGTCGTCACCGCCCTGGCCCGCGCCGCCCACGAGGTTGTCACCGGTGTGCCGCACCGAGCCGTCGTCGCTGACGAGGTGACGGAAGAACACCACGTCGACGGGCTGCTTGTCCGCGAAGAGCACGGCGGAAGCGTCGAGGTCGATCTCCCGGGTGCGCGAGCCGAACAGGCCGCGCCGGGGGGCCGCCTGCCAGCCGAGACCCATACGGACCGCGGTCAGCGTGCCCCCGTCGTTCTTCTGCAGACTGATGGCCTGACCCTTGGTCATGTTGACCGTCACGCGCTGTTCCCCTCTCGAACTGTCCCCTGTTGCCGCGGGATCCGCGGATGAACAGAACCCTACGCAGCGGCACTGACAGCGCCGAACCCTGGGGCGGACTTTGTGTCGGTCTTGCAACACACCGCGCGTCGTCCGAGGTCCGGCGCCATCGGACGGCCTCAGGCGATTCCCGCCTCTTTCATCTGCCGCAGTTCCTTCTTCATCTCGGACACCTCGTCGCGCAGACGGGCCGCGATCTCGAACTGGAGGTCCGCCGCCGCCGCGCGCATCCGTTCCGTCAGGTCCTCGATCTGCTGGGCGAGTTCGGCCGCGGGACGGTCGGTCGGCGTGGCGTCCTTGCCCTTGGCGGACTTGGCGGCACGGGTCGCCTTGCCGCCCAGCGCGGGCACGGGAGCCTTGGCGCCCTTGCCGTCCTTCGTCTTGCGGTAGCCGGAGCCGAGCAGCTGCTCGGTGTCGACGTCCTCACGGGCGATCTGCGCCACGATGTCGTTGATCTTCTTGCGGAGGGGCTGCGGGTCGATGCCCCGCTCCTTGTTGTAGGCGATCTGCTTCTCCCGGCGGCGGTTGGTCTCCTCGATGGCCTTCTCCATCGCCGGGGTGATCTTGTCCGCGTACATGTGGACCTGGCCGGAGACATTGCGCGCCGCGCGGCCGATGGTCTGGATCAGGGAGGTCCCTGAGCGCAGGAAGCCCTCCTTGTCGGCGTCGAGGATCGCCACCAGGGAGACCTCGGGGAGGTCGAGCCCCTCGCGCAGCAGGTTGATGCCGACCAGGACGTCGAACTCGCCGGCACGCAGTTCGCGCAGCAGCTCGACGCGGCGCAGCGTGTCGACGTCGCTGTGCAGGTAGCGCACCTGGATGCCCAGTTCCAGGAAGTAGTCGGTGAGGTCCTCGGCCATCTTCTTGGTGAGCGTGGTGACCAGGACGCGCTCGTCCTTCTCGGTGCGCTGCCGGATCTCGTGCACAAGGTCGTCGATCTGGCCCTCGGTGGACTTGACGATCACCTGGGGGTCGATCAGGCCGGTGGGCCGGATGATCTGCTCGACGTGGCCGTCCGAGCGGGACAGCTCGTAGTTCCCCGGGGTCGCCGAGAGGTAGACGGTCTGGCCGATGCGCTGCTGGAACTCCTCCCACTTCAAGGGACGGTTGTCCAGGGCCGAGGGCAGTCGGAAGCCGTGGTCGACGAGGGTGCGCTTGCGGGAGGCGTCACCCTCGTACATCGCGCCGATCTGCGGAACGGTGACGTGCGACTCGTCGATGACGAGCAGGAAGTCGTCCGGGAAGTAGTCGATCAGCGTGTTCGGCGGAGAGCCGGGTTCACGGCCGTCGAAGTGCATCGAGTAGTTCTCGACACCGGAGCAGGAGCCGATCTGGCGGAGCATCTCGATGTCGTACGTCGTCCGCATGCGCAGGCGCTGGGCCTCCAGGAGCTTGTTCTGCTTCTCCAGCTCGGCGAGGCGTTCCCCCAGCTCCTTCTCGATGTCGTTGACGGCGCGCTCCATGCGCTCGGGGCCCGCCACGTAGTGGGACGCGGGAAAGACGTAAACCTGGTTGTCGTCGCTGATGACCTCGCCGGTCAGCGGGTGCAGCGTGGACAGTGCCTCGATCTCGTCGCCGAACATCTCGATGCGGACCGCGAGCTCCTCGTACACCGGGAAGATCTCGATGGTGTCGCCGCGGACCCGGAAGGTGCCGCGCGCGAAGGCCACGTCGTTGCGGGTGTACTGGATGTCGACGAAGCGGCGCAGCAGGTCGTCACGGTCGATCTCGTCGCCGACCTTGAGGCTGACCATCCGGTCCACGTACTCCTGCGGCGTGCCGAGGCCGTAAATGCAGGACACCGAGGCGACCACGACGACATCGCGGCGGGTCAGCAGCGAGTTGGTCGCGGAGTGGCGCAGGCGCTCCACCTCCTCGTTGATGGAGGAGTCCTTCTCGATGTAGGTGTCCGACTGCGGGACGTAGGCCTCGGGCTGGTAGTAGTCGTAGTACGAGACGAAGTATTCGACCGCGTTGTTCGGCAGCAGCTCGCGGAACTCGTTGGCCAGCTGGGCGGCCAGCGTCTTGTTCGGCGCCATGACGAGCGTGGGCCGCTGGAGCTTCTCGATCATCCAGGCGGTGGTGGCGGACTTGCCGGTGCCGGTCGCGCCCAGCAGGACGACGTCCTTCTCGCCTGCGCGGATGCGCTTCTCCAGGTCGGCGATGGCCGTGGGCTGGTCACCGCTCGGCTGGAAGTGGCTGACGACCTCGAAGGGCGCCACCGAACGTTCGATCTTGGATACGGGCCGCATGGATCCACCGTACGACCCCGCACCGACAACCGGGCCCGGTCACCTGTTCTGCGGGGTCCGCGAGCGGCGGTACGCGCGCTCCCGCACGGGATGGACGGCCGGACGGCGGCCGGCGTGCGCGAAGCCGGGACGGGCCGGGACGCCCGGCCGTCCGATCTCCGCGGGGCGCCGGTCGGGCTTGCCCGCGACCATCCGCGGATCGAACATCACGACGACGCCCGCCAGGCAGAGCAGGGCCAGGGGGCCGATCATCATGGGCGCGAGCAGCGCGGCCGCCGAGTCCCCGGCGGGGGTGCCGTCGGCCGGGCCGTGCAGATGCACGCTGAGCGCCGCCATGCCCGTGTAGTGCATGCCGCTGACGGCCAGCCCCATGACGAGACTCGCCCCCACGCTCCAGAGGAATCCACGCACTTGCCCGGCGGCCCAGAGGGCGGCGATGGCGGCCACGACGGCGATGACGACCGAGGCGGAGACGGTGAGGGTGTTGTAGGCGAGCTTCCCGTTGAGCCGCATCCCGGCCATGCCGAGGTAGTGCATCGAGGCGATGCCCAGGCCGGTGACGGTCCCCCCGGTGAAGAGCGCCGTCCCGGTGGCGCCCCGGTGGCCGACGATGAAGATCCCCGCGCCGACCATCAGGACGGCGACGCCCAGGCTCGCGAACGTCGTCGGCCTGTCGTAGTGGACGGGGCTCTCCTCGACGGTGAACCCCATCATCGCGATGAAGTGCATCGTCCAGATGCCGGAGGCGATCGCGACCGAGCCGAGCACGAGCCAGCCGGCCCGCCAGGGGCCGGCGACGAGCATGGACCTGGTGGTGCAGCGAAGGCCCAGCGCTCCGCCCAGGCAGGCCATGAAATACGCCACCAGCGGTGTGACGAGTCCGTAGGTGAAGCCGTCGACCGTGCCTTGCATGCGCGGCTGCCTTTCCCGCCCTGTTGCTCCCGAACCACCCGAAATGCCCCCGCGGCCCGAACCGCCGGAGCGGACCGGGTTGAGGCAGAGAGTATGGCCCCCACCGGAATGGTCGAACGATAATCCTGCAAACAATCACGACCTCTCCCCAGTTGTGCGGTGCCGGCGAACGGACTTGAGCAACTTCATTCAATCCACGGCCATCCAGCCTCCCCCCTCCGTCGACCCTCTGCTGTCAGTCTTGTACTTTCAGTGACCGCCGATGCGAGGAGAACGCATGCACGCGCGCGTTGCCGCCGCCACGACCGCCGCGCTTCTCGGGGGAGCCGTTCTGATAGTGCCCAGCCCTCACGCCAAGGCCGGCAACCGGATCACGACACCGCTGGTCGTCGCCCACCGCGGTGCCTCGGCCTACGCTCCGGAGAACACCCTGGCCGCCGTCGACCGCGCGGCCAGGCTGGGGTTCGACTGGGTCGAGAACGACGTCCAGCGCACCCGTGACGGTCGGCTGGTCGTCCTCCACGACGCCTCGCTGGCGCGCACGACCGACGTCGAGACGGTCTATCCCGGCCGAAGCCCTTGGAAGGTCAAGGACTTCACCGCGGCCGAGATCGCCCGCCTGGACGCCGGGAGCTGGTTCGGCCCGCGGTTCGCGGGCGCGAAGGTTCCGACGCTGCGGGAGTACATGGAACGCGTCTCGCGCAACCACCAGAAGCTCGTCCTGGAGATCAAGAACCCCGAGCTGTACCCGGGCATCGAACGGCAGACGCTCAGGCTCCTGGGCGACGAGGGCTGGCTCGACCCGACGCATCTGCGGGACAGGCTGATCGTCCAGAGCTTCAGCGCGGACAGTGTCCGCACCGTGCACCGGCTGCGGCCCGGCATCACGACGGCCTTTCTGGGGACGCCTCCGGTCACGCGGCTGCCCCGATACGCGGAGTTCACCGACCAGATCAACGCCGATCACCGGTCGCTGTCCTCCGGCTACGTCTCGGCGGTCCACGCGCTCCGCGGTCCGCACGGCCGGATGAAGGTCTTCGCCTGGACCGTGGACGACGCGGCCACCGCGCGGCGCCTGGCGGGCATCGGCACGGACGGCATCATCACGAACAGGCCCGACGTGATCCGCGCGGCCCTGCGTTAGCGTGCCCTCGTCCGGGGCGTGGACGGATTCCGGATTCGCCCCGGGCGTTGTCGGTGGCGGGCCGTACGGTGGATCGCATGGACAGCCACGGGCGGTACGAACAGCGGATCGTGTGGTCCGTCGTCGGCACGGACATCGGTCCGCTGCTCCTCGCCGCGACGCCCCACGGCCTGGTCAATGTCGTCTTCCACGCTTCGGACACGGTGCGCGACAGGGCGCTCGGCCGGCTCACGTCCCGTCTGGGCGGCGAGCCGGTCGAAGCGCCCGGCTCGCCGCTGCTGGCCGAGGCGATACGCCAGGTCGAGGCGTACTTCGCGGGAGAGCGGCACGCTTTCGACCTGCCGCTCGACTGGTCGCTGATCTCGGGGTTCAACCGCCAGGTGCTGCGTGAGCTGAACTCGGGCGTGCCGTTCGGTTCCGTCGTCGCCTACGGCGACCTGGCCGGACGGGTCGGCGCGCCCGGGGCGGCCCAGGCCGTGGGGGTGGCCATGGGCTCGAATCCGCTGCCGGTCGTGGTGCCCTGCCACCGGGTGGTCGAGAGCGACGGCGGCATCGGCGGCTTCGGGGGCGGTCTGGAGACCAAGCGGAAGCTGCTGGCGCTCGAAGGTGTGCTCCCCAAGCCGCTGTTCTGAGGTCGCGGCAGGGACCGACGGTCCGTGCGTGCGGTGGAGCGTCCGCTCCACGGGTCCGTCAGAGGCTGATGTGGTACGCCTTGCGCAGGGTCTCGTGGACGGTCCAGGTCGTGCGGTCGCCCTCGCGCAGGAACGCCGCGTCGCCGGGGCCCACCTCGATGACGTCGCCGCCCTCCACCTCGATGGTGGCGCGGCCGCTGACGACGACGAAGAGTTCGTCGGCCTCGGTGTCGGTCACCACGCCGGGCGTGGTCTGCCAGATGCCCCGCACCTGCTTGCCGTCGGCCGACTCCCACAGGACCTTGCCCGTCACGACGGGTTCGCCGGAGACGATCTGAGCCGGGTCCAGAGGCTCGGGATCGAGCTCGGCGTCGGGGATGTGCACGGCGAATGACGGCGCGGGCCGGGGGTACACGGTCATGAACGGACACCTTAAGGGCTCGTCCTCCGCCAGGGGCGCCGAGGGTCGCTCCCGTGGCCCTGCCGGAGCCACTTCGAGGTAAGTCCCCCTGCGGAGGGTGGCCGTGCCGCGCGGTCGGCAGCGGACTCCACCGTGCGAACAGCCGCCGGCATCCGAATCACGGGGCCGAAGGGACGGCGATCACGCGTGAGCGGAAACGGAAACAGGGCAGTCGCGTATCTCAAGCCGGGTACGGTCGAGGTGAGGGCCATCGACTACCCGACGCTCGAACTGAAGGACGGGCCGGGTGTGGCTCGCGAGAACGTCGGCCGGAAGTGCCGGCACGGAGTCGTCCTCAAAGTGCTCGCCAGCAATATCTGCGGCAGTGACCAGCACATGGTGCGGGGCCGTACGACCGCGCCCGAGGGTCTGATCCTCGGACACGAGATCACCGGAGAGGTACTGGAACGCGGTCCGGACGTCGAGTTCATCGAGGTCGGGGACATCGTCTCGGTGCCGTTCAACATCGCCTGCGGGCGGTGCCGGAACTGCAAGGAGCGCGACACCGGCATCTGCCTGAACGTGAACCCGGCGCGTCCGGGGGCGGCGTACGGCTATGTCGACATGGGTGGCTGGGTCGGCGGCCAGGCCGCGTACGCCATGGTCCCGTACGCGGACTTCAACCTGCTGAAGTTCCCGGACCGCGACCAGGCGCGCGAGAAGCTCCTGGACCTGACCATGCTGTCGGACATCTTCCCGACCGGATTCCACGGCGCGGTCACCGCCGGCGCCGGGGTCGGCTCGACGGTGTACGTCGCCGGGGCGGGCCCGGTCGGCCTGGCCGCGGCGGCGTCGGCGCAGCTGCTGGGCGCCGCCGTCGTCATCGTCGGGGACCTCAACGCCGAACGCCTCGCCCAGGCGCGGAGTTTCGGCTGCGAGACCGTCGACGTCTCCGAGGGCGGTGTGGAGGACCAGATCGCGCAGATCCTCGGCGAGCCCGAGGTCGACGCCGCCGTCGACGCGGTGGGCTTCGAGGCGCGGGCGCACGGCCGGGACGCCCAGGAGGCGCCCGCGACCGTCCTCAACTCGCTGATGGGGCTCACGCGCGCGGGCGGCGCCCTGGGTATCCCCGGGCTCTACGTCACGGACGACCCCGGAGGGATCGACCAGGACGCGAGGACGGGGACGCTGAAGGTGCGTCTGGGCCTGGGATGGGCCAAGAGCCACCGGTTCACCACGGGGCAGTGCCCGGTGATGCGGTACCACCGGGGGCTGATGAAGGCGATCCTGCACGGCCGGGTCCACATCGCCGAGGCGGTCAACGCGACCGTGATCGGCCTGGACGACGCACCGCGCGGATACGCGGACTTCGACCAGGGCGCCAGCCGCAAGTACGTCCTCGATCCCCACGGGGTGCTGGCCGACGTACGGCCTGTCTGAACCGGTCTGTCCGACCCGGTCTGTCCGACCCGGACACCGTCGAAGGGGTGCTCCCGCGCGCGTGGAGCGCCCCTTCTCCCCGCGGAGGAGGACATCTCCGCCCGGCCGTTCGCGGAGGCGCCGACCCGGGCGGCCGGAACGCCGGACCGCGCGAGGACATAGCCGGGTCGTGGCGGGTTGTCCGTCATGCCCCGGGCCGCTGTCGTACGCCGCGGGCCGCGAGGGTTTGGCCGGGTGCGCCGCTCGCCAGAGATCCAGGGACGGCAGACGTCGACCGGCGACAGGAGGCAGGCGCGTGATCGTGACGTCCGAAGAGGTGCGGGAGGCGCTCGACGCGCGCCGGCCGGTGGTGGCCCTGGAATCCACGATCATCGCCCATGGGCTGCCCCGCCCGGACAATCTGCAGGTCGCCCTCGAACTGGAGGAGACCGTCCGGGAGGAGGGTGCCGTACCCGCGACGATCGCCGTGCTCGACGGCCGGCCTCACGTCGGCCTGGACAAGGGCGGGCTGGAGCGGATCGCGAACAAGGACGGCATCCGCAAACTGGGCCACCGCGACCTGCCGCTCGCGGTGGCCGCGGGGGCGAGCGGGGCGACGACCGTGTCCGCGACCGCCCTGCTCGCGGCCCGCGCCGGGGTGCGGGTGTTCGCCACGGGAGGGCTCGGCGGGGTGCACCGCGAGTGGACGGTGACCCAGGACGAGTCCGCCGATCTGGGCCTGCTGGCGCGTACCCGGATCACGGTGGTGTGCGCCGGCGTCAAGTCGATCCTGGACGTGCCCGCGACGCTGCAGCGCCTGGAGACGCTGGGCGTGGCGGTGGCCGGGTACGGCACGGACCGGTTCCCCGGCTTCTACCTGTCCGACTCGGGACACCCCGTGGACTGGACCCTCGACTCCCCCGAACAGGTGGCGGAGGTGATGCGTGCCCAGGACGCTCTGCACGTCCCCGACGCGTCGCTCGTCGTCGCGAACCCGGTCCCCGAGGAGGAGCAGCTCGATCCGGCGCTGCACGCGCGCGTGCTCGCCGAGGCGCTGCGCGCGTGCGAGTCGGAGGGGGTGACCGGACAGGCGGTGACACCGTTCCTGCTCGCCTATCTGGTCCGGCACACGGACGGTGCCTCGCTCGCCGCCAATCTGGCGGCGGTACGCGGCAACGTGCGCCTCGCGGGACGGATCGCGGCCGCCTGGACGGGGGCGTGAGCGACTCCGACCGGGGCGCCCGGGCCGGCGGGGCCGGAGCGGCGGGTGCCGTCGGCCCCGCCGAAGGCGCTCTGCTCGTCGTCGGGGACGTGGTCACGGATGTCGTCGCCCGGCACCGCGGACCGCTGGCGGCCGGCACCGACACGGTCGCCGCCGTCCGGACCGTGCCGGGCGGCGCGGGCGCCAATGTCGCGTGCTGGGCCGCGCACGAGGGCTGCGCCGACGTACGGCTGCTCGGCCGGGTGGGACGCGACACTGCGGCATGGCACGAGGACGAACTCACGGCGAGCGGCGTACGGCCCCTCCTGGTGACCGACCCGCGGGCACCGACCGGGACGGTGATCTGCCTGGTGGACAGCGGCGCGTCGGCGGAGCGTACGTTCCTCACCGACAGCGGGGCCTCACTGCGGCTGGCACCGGACGACTGGTCGCCCGCGCTGCTCGACGGGGTCGCGCGGCTGCACCTGTCGGGCTACCTGTTCTTCTCCGGGCCGAGCCGGGCGCTGGTGTCGGTGGTGCTCGAGTCGACGCGCGCGCGGGGGGTCCCGGTGAGCCTCGATCCGGCCTCGGCGGGATTCCTCACCGCGCTGGGCGTGGACCGCTTCCTCGGACTCTGCGCGGGCGTGGACGTCCTGCTGCCCAGCCGTGACGAGGCGTGCCTGCTGACCGGGCTGCCCGATCCGGCCGCCGCGGCCGCCGAGCTGAGCCGGCGTTTCCCCCTGGTCGTCACCAAGCTGGGGGGTGACGGAGCCCTGATCGCCCGTTCCGGATCCGTCCGGGCCCGTGTCCCGGCGCTGCGGGCGGCTCCACGCGACACGACGGGCGCCGGTGACGCGTTCACCGGCGCGTTCCTCGCCGCGCTGCTCGGAGGAGCCGGGCCCGAGAAGGCGGCGAGGGCGGGGTGCGCGGCCGGGGCGAAGGCGGTGGAGCGGGTCGGCGGAAGACCGCCCGCGAGAGATCCGCGGGGAGGCGGAGAAGAGACGCGGGACCGCTGAACGCCTCGGCCGCGTGAGGACGTGCCCGTGGTTCCCGGCTCCGCGCCCTCGCCGTCGCTCAGTTCTTGCGCCCCCAGGCCGAGATCATCGGCGCGGTCGCCAGGTCCATGGACCCCTCGGCGACGTTCGCGAGGTGCTGGTCGATCTCCTCCTGGGTGGCCAGGCCTGCGGTGACGAGCTGGTCGCGGATCTGACGGACCGTGGCGGATTCCAGTGCCGCGCAGGCGGGTGAGGTGACGGGGAAGTACGCGTCGGCCTCCACGCCCCGCAGTCCCGCCTCCCGGAGCAGCCGCGGGAGTTTGCGTCCGTAGGCGAGGTCGGCGCCGCGCTCGGCGAGCAGTGCGCGAAAGCCCTGGCGCAGCCGGTTCGCGAGCCGCTGCTCGGGACCGTGCTCCTCGGGGCAGAGCAGCGGCTGCAGGGCGGGGTCGGCATCCTCCACGAGGAGCCTGCCGCCGGGCCTCAGAGCCTTGATCATCGACTGCAGCGCACGCTCCCGGTCCGGTACGTGGACCAGTACGAGCCGGGCGTGCACGAGGTCGAAGCTCTCCCCCGGCGGCTCCTCGGCACCCACGTCATGGACACGGACCTCGACCGGTGAGCGTGCCACGGAAGCCGCCCACGATGTGTCGATGTCGGTCGCGACGACCTTCCCCGTCGGACCCACCTTCTTGGCGAGCCAGGACACGACCGACGTGCCGCCCGCCCCGACCTCCCAGCAGCGCCAGCCGGACCCGACGCCGAAGCGCTCAATGTGCCGGAACGTCGTGGGGTCGAAGAGAGCGGCGAGTGCCTCGAAGCGCCGGCCCGCCTCCGTCTGCTGGTTGTCGAGGAGATATCCGTCGGCTCGCGTCATGGGGAGATCATCCCAGTCGGGCGGTTCGCCGCGAATCGCCGACGCTCCTGTTGGCGCACCCGGGTCATGTGAGGATCCGCGCCAGCAGCGCCGGACGCCGCCGCCCGGGAGGCCGGGTGGCGCCGAGGCGTCCAGTCCCTCCGGACCACCCGGGCAGCCCCGGCCGTCCGAGTCGTCCGGTCGCTCGCACGGCGGAACGGAATCTTCCGTTCCCACAGTCTTTTCCGGTGTCCGATCAGGCCTGGCAGACTGGCGCGCCAGGCGCAAAGTGCGGCCCGGGGAGATCCACGCGAGGAGATCCAGATGTCCATGGCAGGGAATTTGCGGAAGGTGACGGCTCTCGGCGCGGTCGACGGCCTCCGCAGAGTGGCACGGCTGACACGGCGGAGCCGCCGTGTCGACCTGAGTCACCCCGCCCGGTCGCCGCTGGGCTCCGCGGTGGTGAACTGTGTGGCGTACCGGGACGGCGTGCGGATCCCCGAAGGCCGTGATCTGGTCGACACCGTGCGGCGGATCCGCAAGCGCGACGAGGGATTCGTCTGGCTCGGTCTGCACGAACCGACCGACGTGGAGTTCGCGGACATCGCGGAACTCTTCGACCTGCACCCGCTGGCCGTCGAGGACGCGGTGGAGGCGCATCAGCGTCCGAAGCTGGAGTGGTACGGCGACACGCTGTTCGCCGTGTTCAAGACGGTCTGCTACGTGGAGCACAAGGAGTTGACGTCGACCAGCGAGGTGGTGAACACCGGCGAGATCATGGTGTTCGTCGGCCCGGACTTCGTCATCACCGTGCGCCACGGACGGCACGGCTCCCTGGGGCCGCTGCGCGAGGAACTGGAGTCCGACAAGCAGCAGTTGTCCAAGGGGCCGGCCGCGGTCCTGCACGCGATCGCGGACCACGTGGTCGACGAGTTCGTGAGCGTCGCGGACTCCGTCCAGGCGGACATCGACCAGGTCGAGGCCGACGTGTTCGCCGAGAACGGCGCTCGCGCCGACGCGGGCCGCATCTACCAGCTCAAGCGTGAACTCCTCGAACTGAAGCGGGCCGTGGTCCCGCTCGCACGGCCCGTCCAGGAGCTGACGACCCGGCCGACCCGTGTGATCGACCCGGAGATACAGGCCTACTTCCGTGATGTCTCCGACCATCTGCTGCGCGTCACCGAGCAGATAGCCGCCTTCGACGAACTGCTCAACTCGATCCTGCAGGCGCATCTCGCGCAGGTGACGGTGGCCCAGAACGAGGACATGCGGAAGATCACGGCATGGGCGGCGGTCATCGCCGTCCCCACGATGGTCTGCGGTGTGTACGGCATGAACTTCGACAACATGCCCGAACTGCACTGGAGGTTCGGCTACCCCATCGTCATCGGCGTCATATCCGTCGGCTGCCTCGTCCTCTACCGAGGATTCCGGCGCAACGGCTGGCTCTGACACAGCTCTCGTCCCGCGCGTCCGGCCAGGCGGCTGGGCGGGGAATCGGCCTGGTCAGCCCGTCGCGCTGCTCCCGCCCCTCGCGTAGACGCTCTCGACCCAGGCGGCGAGCTGTTCGTCGCTGAGGTGCCGGGCGAGGTCGGCCTCGCTGATCATGCCGACCAGCCGCTTGTCCTCGATCACCGGAAGCCGGCGGATCTGGTGCCCCTTCATCTCCTGGAGCACTTCGCCGACATCGGCGCCGGCGTCGATCCAACGCGGCGTGCCCTGGGCCATCTCTCCCGCGGTGACCCGTGCGGGGTCGCGGCCCATGGCCACGCAGCCGACGACGATGTCGCGGTCCGTGAGGATGCCGCAGAGGCGTTCGTTCTGGTCGCTGATGGGCAGTGCGCCCACGTTGAGCTCACGCATCAGCTGGGCGGCGCGGTCCAGGGTCTCGTGGGCGGGGATCCACTGGGCACCACGGTGCATGATGTCTCCGGCGGTGGTCATGGAGTACCTCCCGGTGCCGGACGGCCGGCGCGGCGCGGAACACACCGCTGGTACCGGCGCCCTAATATTCTCGCCGCGCACTGGAGGCCGCGCACCTGGAGATCCGCGGATCCGGGCGGCCCGCGGACCGTGGCGAGAGCGGGCGGGCCGAGGCAGGGCCACAGGAGATCGGCGTGAGGACCGGGAGGGCGGGGACGGCCGCCCCGCCCCGCCGTTTCATGCCGCGGGTCAGCCGTTCCACGCCGGGTGGCGGGGGTCGTCGGCCCGCACCAGCACGTCGGCGGTGGTGTCCGGACCCGTCTCGCTCCCGTAGCGGGCGAACGCGGGGAGGGTCCAGTGCTCCGCCTCGGGCGTACGACGGCGGAGGGCACCCGGGGAGAGGAGCACGTGGACGCTGAGGTCGAACGGGAACCAGTGGCGCAGGAGGAGGGGGCCGTGGAGCAACAGGACTCCGCCGGGCGGAAGTTGGACGTACGGGCTGCGGGTGGCCCGGTCGGTGGCGGGATCCCGGAGGTCGGGCAGGACCCTGCCGTCGCCGCCGGGTTCGAGCGGGCCGAAGACCTCGCGCCACAGGGCGCCGGTGTCGAACCAGCCGTCGTAATAGGCCTCGACGTCCTGGTGGCCGTGTTCGAGCCGGAGCGAGGCGGGGCGCAGGAAGCCCTCCGTGCCGACGACCAGCGAGGGACGGCCGCGTACGCGCAGCGCCTCGAAGACCCGGTGCGCGAGTTCGCCGGGGCGGGCAGCCGGTGCTCCGTCGAAGGCGACGCGCGGCCAGGGGCTGCCGTCCTGCGGCTTCAGGTCGAGCAGACGATCGGCGAGGAGGTCGCCGAGCCGTTCCCAGGTGATCGCTTCGAGTCGCACAGGACCCATGATGCCGCGCGCGCGAAGGGACCCGGGCGGCACGGCGGGCCGCGGACGGGCGCGACGGACACCGGCCCGCCGGAGGGCGGATCGTGCGGGGGCGCCGCCCGACCACGTAGATGTGGCGCCGCTCCGGGGAATGAACCGCTTATGGCACCGATCGCTGAACCCCCGCACCGGAACGGCCTCCTCGTCGTCCAGCCGCTCAAGAAGCGGCACTGCGTCGAGTGCCGGAACGGGCCGCTCCCGCTGCTGGTGCTGGAGGAGGGAGCGCCTCGATGCCTGGACTGCGCGGATCTCGGACACCTGGTGTTCCTGCCGCGCGGCGACACGGCGCTGACGCGCAGATCGCGGGAGGGCAGCGCGCTGTCGGCCGTGGTGGTGCGGTTCAACCGGCGACGGGGGCGCTACGAGCGGCAGGGCGTCATGGTCGAGGAGACGGCACTCGCCCTGGCCGAGGAACGCTGTCTGGCCGACGCGGAGGCCCGGCGGCGGCGCAGGGCACGGGACGCGCGACGCCGGGAGGCGGAGGACGTCCGCTTCACCGAGGCGTTCGCGCGGGAGATATCCCGGCTGTTCCCGCACTGTCCAGCCGATCGGGCACGAGAGATCGCCGCACACGCCTCGGTGCGCGGCAGCGGGCGGGTCGGGCGGAGCCCGGCGGGCCGCGCGCTGTCCGAGACGGCGGTGACCGCGGCGGTCCGTGCGTCGGTACGGCACACGGAGACCCCGTACGACCAGCTGCTGATGAGCGGTGTCTCGCGGTACGAGGCGCGCCGCCGGATCGCGGCCGCGGTGGACACGAGGCTCTGGGAGTGGCGTGACGGCGTCACCGCGCAGGCGTGAGCGAAGGAGCACGCCGGTGCGGGCGCTCGGCCGGGGCCGCTGTCGGCACAGCGGATTTCGCTTGTGGTGGCGGTCGGCGCTGTGCAGGATCCTGGGTCCGGTCGGTTCGACACGGGAGTGGACATGATCGATGGACCGTATTTCGTGCTGACTCTGCTGGGGGTGCTCGGCTGCGGTCTGGTGGCCGGGGTGTTCTGCGGGTTCTCGACCTTCGTGATGAGAGCGCTCGCCCTGCTGCCCCCGGCGCAGGGAGTCGCCGCGATGAACGCGATCAACGTCGCCGCGGTCCGCCCGCCGTTCATGCTGGTGTTCATCGGGTCCGCGGTGCTGTGCTCGGTGCTGGCGGTGGTCACGTTCGTGCTGCTGCCGGCCGACGGAACGGTGGAGTTGCTGCTCGGCAGCGCGCTGTACCTGTTCGGGGCGTTCGGGGTGACCATCGCGGCGAACGTCCCGCGCAACGACGCGCTGCTGAAGCTGGACCCCGAGACACCGGAGGCCGCCGCCTACTGGCCCGTGTTCGTGCGCCAGTGGACGATGTGGAATCACGTCCGCACCGTCGCGTCGGCCGCGGCGGCGGTGTCGTACGCTCTCGCCCTCACCTGAGCCGTAGGGCGCCCTTCCCTCTTGCCCCATGCGTCCGGGGCGGCGGCGTGTGCGCGGGCGACGTATCGTGGCGGGAGAGGAGTGCCGCCCGGTTTCCGCGGCCGACGAGGGCCTGTAGTCGTGCGGCTCCGCCCCCTGTACGCGTACATGAGGGAGACGGCCATGGCCGATCCCAAGGGTTTCATGACCACACCGCGCCAGGAGTACCCGCGCCGGCCCGTCCAGGAGCGGGTACGGGACTGGAACGAGGTGTACGTTCCCGGAGCACTGCTGCCGATCATCGAGAAACAGGCCGACCGCTGCATGGACTGCGGTATCCCCTTCTGCCACGACGCGTGTCCCCTGGGCAATCTGATCCCCGAGTGGAACGACCTCGTCTCGCGCGACGACTGGCGGGCGGCGAGCGACCGGCTGCATGCCACGAACAACTTCCCCGAGTTCACCGGGCGCTTGTGCCCCGCGCCGTGCGAGGCGGGCTGTGTGCTGGCGATCAACCAGCCGGCGGTCACCATCAAGAACGTCGAGGTCGCCATCGCCGACCGCGCCTGGGAGGACGGGTTCGCGCCGCCGCGTCCGCCGGACCGCCTCTCGGGAAGGACGGTCGCGATCGTCGGGTCGGGGCCCACCGGTCTCGCCGCGGCACAGCAGCTGACCCGGGCCGGTCACACGGTGGCCGTGTACGAACGGGCCGACCGGATCGGCGGTCTGCTGCGGTACGGAATCCCCGCCTTCAAGATGGAGAAACGGCATCTGGACCGCAGACTGGACCAGATGCGCGCGGAGGGAACCAAGTTCCGCACGTCGACGGCGATCGGCACCGACATCGGGGCCGCTGAGCTCAAAGCCCGCTACGACGCCGTGATTCTGGCGCTCGGCGCCACCGCCTGGCGCGAACTGGACGTGCCGGGAAGACAGTTGTCCGGCATCCATCAGGCGATGGAGTACCTTCCGCTGGCCGACCGGGTGTGCGAGGGGGACCTGGAGGTCTCCCCGTTGTCCGCGGCGGGCCGGCACGTGGTGATCGTCGGCGGTGGTGACACCGGTGCCGACTGTCTGGGGACGGCGGTGCGCGAGGGTGCCGCTTCCGTGACCCAGCTCGACATCTACGCGCAGCCGGGGACCGAGCGCGACGAGGACACCGAGCCGTGGCCCACGTACCCGAAGATCTACCGCCTCTCCGCCGCGCACGAGGAGGCAGGCACGCTGGGCACGGCGCCCGCCGCGGACGCGGACGCCCGGCTCTTCGCCGCGTCCACGCTCCGGTTCGACGGTGACGCGGACGGCCGGGTGCGCTCGCTGAGTCTCGTCGAGGTCGACGAGCGGCGCCGCCCGGTCCCCGGTTCCGGGCGGACCCTGCCCGCCGACCTCGTCCTGCTCGCCCTCGGCTTCTCGGGCCCCGACCTGCGCGACGGCCTGATCGACCAGCTGGAGCTGGAACTCGAGCCGCGCGGCACGATCGCCCGTGGCGCCGACTTCGGCACGAACGTTCCCGGGGTGTACGCCGCCGGGGACGCCGCGCGCGGACAGTCGCTCGTCGTGTGGGCGATCGCCGAGGGCCGGGCGGTCGCCGCGGCGGTGGACCGGGCGCTCAGCGGGGCGGCCCGCTCGCGCCTGCCGGCACCGATCGGACCGTACGACCGCCCCATGACCGCGTAGGTCACCGCCCCGCATCCGGGATGCCCCCGTCGCCCTGTCCCCGGACGGGTTCGCCGGGCTCCGGGGGCCACTCGTGGACCACCGCGACGCCCGGCTCGACCAGGTCGAGGCCGCCGAAGAAGCGGCTGAACTCCGCGCGGGATGCGGTCTGCTCGTGTCGATTCCGGTCGAGGGCTGTCAGGTCATGACGGTCTCCGTAAGTCCGCGCCGCAATAAGTGATCAAATCAGAACCAAATTCAGGAAAGTCGAAAAAGGAGAAAGCAAGTCGTTCAGGAGAGAAGGAAGTCCGCCTCTCCCGCTTTCGCGCCCTGGATGAACGCGGTCATCTCACCGGGCGTGTAGATGAGGGCCGGACCGTCCGGATCCGCCGACTGACGCACGGCGATACGGCCGTCGGCGAGTTTCATCGCCTCCAGGCAGTTGCCGCCGTTGCCGCCGCTCCACGGTTTGTGCCAGCCCTCGCTGCCCAGTTCACGGGCGGGCATTCCGTTGTAGATGCGCACGTCGCCTATTCGCGGGTTGATGCGTTCCGGCGTGATGCGTTCCATTCACAGCTCCTTGCGGAGATCCCGGAGGATCTCCTTCGTGCGATGTGCCGTGGCGGCTTGGGCCGCCATGCGGTCCATGACCTCCAGGTGGGTCGCCACCTCGGAGCGCGCGTCCAGGTAGACGGCGCCGGTCAGGTACTCGCTGTAGACCATGTCCGGGAGTTCCGGCATGGCAAATCGGAACAGCACGAAGGGCCCGTACGTGCCGGGGTGCGGACCCGAGGAGTACGGGATCACCTGCAACGTCACATGGGGCAGCTTCGTGGCCTGGAGCAACTTGTCGATCTGGGCACGCATCACCTCGGGGCCGCCGATGGTGCGGCGCAGCACCGTCTCGTCCATCACGGCCCAGATCCGGGGCGCGTCCTCGCGCGTGAGCAGCTCCTGGCGCTGCATGCGCAGTGCCACATGGCGCTCGATGTCCTCGGGCCTGGTCTGCCCGATGGCCCCCGCCTCCAGGACGCCGCGGGCGTAGTCCTCGGTCTGCAGCAGGCCGGGAACGAAGTGCGGTTCATAGGACCGCAGCAGGGAGGCGGCGCCCTCCAGACTGACGTGCATGGAGAACCAGTCGGGCAGGATGTCGTGGAACCGCTGCCACCAGCCGGGCTTGTTGGCGTCCTCGGCGAGCTGGACGAAGGCCTCGGCCTCCTGATCGCCGACGCCGTACGACTTCAACAGGAGCTGGAGGTAAGGGATCTTGAGGGAGACCTCGGCCATCTCCATCCGGCGGACCGTCGCGGGGGCGACCCGCAGGATCCGCGCGGCCTCCTCACGCTTGAGACCCGCACGTTCCCGCAGGTCCAGCAGTCGCCGTCCGAGAACGACCTGACCGACCGTCGGCGCGGACCGCGGTTCGCTCACGTCCCACCTCCACTGAGTCCGGGCAGCCCGGTCGGCGCCGTCCGGGGTCTTCCTCGTCCGCCTCGACGATCCCAACTGGCGCCGCTCGGCTTGCTGTTGTCAGCAGTGTGCCACGCACCCCCACGGCGTCACACGGCACTCTGCATTTTTCAGAGTGAGTCTTGCCAAGTGTTCACGGCGGCGCGATAGTGGCAAACGTGATTCCGTCCGCGCCGTTAGGAACAGACGCCGCCGAAGACCGGTCCGGTCTCCGCGCCACCATGGGGCAGCACCCCGGTGCGGCCGCCGAGCGCCGGTTCCGCTTCGAGCTGGCCGCACATCCGGGCTCCGTGGCCCAGGCGAGACGCCTGACCCGGTCCCGCCTGTCCGGCTGGGCGGTGTGCGAGGAGGCCTGCGACGCGGCGACCCTCGTGGTGTCGGAACTGGTCACCAACGCGATCGTGCATGCCGCCGGGCAACGCGTCGTCTGCGAACTGCAGGACGTCGGCGACCTGGTGCGCATAGCCGTGTGTGACGAGGGGTGCGCTCCTGGCGAGCCGCGCCCCTCCCCGCGGCGGCCCGACGAGGAGCACGGGAGGGGATTGCTTCTCGTCGCGGCAGTGTCCAGGGCCTGGGGGGCCCAGGACACCGGGCCCGGCCTGCTGGTGTGGGCGGAGATCGCACGCTCGGCGGGCCGGGCCGAAAACACCGCCGACACCGTCCGGGAGACCTGGCCGGACCTGGACGGCCGGCGCGACCCGGCCGCCCCGGAGGACCGGTACGGCCGACACGACCGGTACGAACTGAACGCGCTCGACGCCGGGTTCGAGGCCGGGCCGAAGCCGTCACCTCACGGCCGGCTCCGTGAGGCCCGGAACGCCCCGGACTCTCCCCACGCGGACACCGGCCCTCGGGCGGACCTCGGCTGGAGCGCGAAGAAGCCCCCGAACGACGGTCGGGGCACGGGGGCGGAGGGATCCTGGGGGGCGGGAACCGTGGGGAACCCCCAGCCTCCCTCCGCCCGGGGCGGGAGCCAGGCCCGGGTCCCTGGTCCACGCCTGGACGGGGACCGGGGCCAGGATCACGGTCCGCGTCGGGACCGGGAACAGGAACGGATTCGGGATCGGGATCGGGAGAGCCTGTGAGCCGTACGCCTGCGGCGGGTCCTGCGGCGCAGGTCCTGAGCCTGGACACGCTGGTCCGCATCAGCCGCGGCCGGCAACGGCCCGGGCCGCCGAGGCGTCTCCCCCTCCCCGAGGGAATGAAAGTGCCACTGGGCTGCGACGCGGTGTCGGTGCCCGCCCGGTTCGGACCGCTGCTGCTGGCGCGGCTGCCTCGCGTGGGCTGCGTCTACGCCGGACCGGCGCACTGGTGGTGGATCGTCCCCTCCGACTCCGACGTCGCCCTGGAGTGGCCGGCGCCCGCCCACTACGTCACGGGAGCGGTCGTCGCGGACTCACCTCGGTTTCCCGGGCTCATCCACAAACCGGACGGCATGCTTCCGTACACTCCGCCGATCCCCCTGTATCTGGCCCTGTGCCGGATCACGGGGACGACCCCCGCCTGGTCACGCCCGGTCAGCGCCTGAGGCCCGTTCCCCGGCCGGTCCCGGGCGGCCTCACTCGACGCCGTCGACGCCGCCCACGACGACCAGGAACGCGTCGGAGGCGAGGTCCATGACGACCTCCGCCGCCTGGCCCTCCTGGCGGCGTGCCTGCGCGAACTCCTCCGCGGGCCACGACCCGCGGGGTCCGCCGGCGGGAAACCTCTCCAGCACCGTTCGCCCGTTCACCCTGTACCTCCAAGTCACGCCGCTGTGGAGAGTTAAACGCCCGTCACGGGGTGAACGGCTCTGGCAGTAACGGTACTGAGACGAAGCCGACACGAGGCGGTGCCACGGCGGACCCGGTTCCGCGAGGCCACGGACGGGCGAGGAACCCGTTCCCGGCAGCTCCGTGGGGGGCTTGTTCCCGGCAGCTCCGTGGGGGCGCGTTCCTGGGGGCGTTCCGGGCGTCGTACGGGTGCCGCCTGCTCCCGGTGTCACACCGCGGCGGGATGCGTGGGTGCCGTCCCGAGTCCCGCCCGCTCGCGCCGCTCGGCCAGTTCGCCGAGGAGCTCGGCGATCCGCTCGGTGTGCCGGGGCGTGAGCCGGCCGGTGTCGTCGAGCTGCACGGCGCACGCCGTGGTCGTGTCGACGAGCCGTTCCAGCGTGGCCGCGACCGCGGCCGTGCCCTCGGAGTGGCGTGCCAGGGCGGGGAGCTCGGCCGCGGCGACGTCGATCGCGGCACGGGCCTCGGCGAGCGCGCGATACGCCTCCCGGCGCAGGACCCAGCGGCCCGTACGGTCACGGGCCGTACCGTCGCCCAGCACATGGGCGAGATAGGCGTCCGCGGCCTCGCCGGCCCGGGTGAGCCTCGCCCGCACGGTCCCGCCCCGCTGTCCGAGTGTCGGCAGATGTCCGACGAGCAGCACGATCGCGCAGGCCAGCAGGGTTTCCACGATCCGGTTCCCGGAGGCCTGTGGCTCACCGCCGACCATCACGAGGGCGAGGACGAGGACCGTGACGACGGCGGTCTGCGCGGCGAAGTGCCGGGTGGCGACGGGGATGAGTGCGCCGCTGACCGCGACCAGGGCGACGAACCCCTCCGGCCGTGGCAGCAGAAGGGCGAGTCCCGCGAAGACGACCGCGCCGAGGACCGTCCCCGCCGCCCGGCACAGCACGCGTGAGGCGAGCGGCCCGAGATCGGGCTTGACGAGGAAGACGGCGGTCGCGGGGAGCCAGTACCAGTGCGGGTGGTCGCCGTACCAGCGCGCCTGGTGCAGGGCCTGGGCCACGGCGACGCTCGCGCCGAAGCAGAGAGCGACCCGGACGCCGTACTCGCGCCCGGCGGAACCGAGCGCGGTGCGGACGAGGGAGACGGCGGTGCGCCGCCGGTTGTGCAGGGCGTTCCCGGAGCCCCGGTCGAAGGTCTCGGCGGCGTGCAGCAGGGCGTCGTGGAGGGCGCGCAGCGCGGGCACGACGGAGGTGCTCCCGGACGGGCCGGACCGGCTGCCGGGGACGGCGGGCGCCGGCAGCGGCCCGGTGGGGGCACCGGTGCGGACGGCGGCCGCGAGCCGCCGGGGGCCTTCCGCCGCCCGTGCGGGCACGGCCTCGCCCGCCCAGGCGAGCGCCGTCGCGGCCTCGGCGAGCGGCAGGGCGGCGGCGTACTGCGCGTGCAGGCGCCGCTCGGCCGCGGAACTGGCGTACCGCCGCAGCCGGGGCCCGTCGAGCGCGTCCTGCGCGTGGTCGAGGGCCGCGGTCAGCGCGACGCGCCGCCGGGCTGCGTCGGGTCCGCCCACGGCGAGCAGCAGCCGGGCGACGGCGTCGTACACACCGCCGACGGCCTCCCGCTCCCCGTCGAAGCGGTAGTCACCGGTGTTCACCGCGGCCGTCGGCAGGGCCAGCCGCAGTGCGAGCAGCCAGCCGGCCCCGCCCAGGAAGAACAGTGCGCGCGCCCATCCCGGTTCGGGCGACGGCATCCCGGCCCCGATCGCCGAGGCGACCAGCAGCTGGGTCCCGGCCCCGGAGGCCACGGGTCCGACGGCGCTGACGGCTCCGGCGAGCAGTCCGAGCCCGGTGAGGACGGCGGTGAGAGCCACGGCGCCGGTGTGCCGCCCGGCGTACGACCCGATGAGCAGACCGGCGGCCCCGGCGAGGGCCGGTGCCCCGAGCCGTGCGACGGCGGCCCTGCGGCTGCCCGGCCGGTCGTTGATCCCCGCCAGCATGGCGCCGAGGGCCGCGATCACCCCGAGTGAGGTACGGCCGCTCAGTACGGCCACGAGCAGCAGCGGTCCGGCGGCCAGCGCACCCCGTACGACCGCGTTCCAGGGGACCGGTCCGCGCTGGGCGCGCAGGGCGTGGGCGAGCCAGGGTGGTGCGGCGGGGCGGGGGAGGCGCACGGGGCTCCTGTCGGGCGAGGGCGGGGTGCCTTCGGGCGACGTCGGCCGGGCTCGTGTCGTTGCCAGGGTAGTGCGCGGTGCCCGCGGAGAACGAACGCGATGATTTCCGCGATGTGACATCTCACGGGAGACGGGCGTGACGTTCCGCGGGAGACGGACGAGGAGCGCTTCGCGCGAGACGGGCCGGGCGGGCCAGGTCAGGCCAGGAGAGGTACGCGCGGGAACGGCTCGGGAGAGGAGACGAGGACCGCCGCTCCGAAAGATGGAGACGGGGACCGCCGCTCCGGGAGGGAGGAGGAGCGGGTCCGAGGGCGTAGCCGGCCCCCGGACCCTGGGATGCCGCCATGTCGCACGCCGGCACGCTTGAGAGTCCAGGTCAGTCGTTATGTCGCCGCGTCCTGCCTTTGGACCACCACGCATCGAGCTGCGCGGGCTGGACTTGAACCAGCATCTCGACGTACTGGGGCCTGGGCCCGGTCGATCCGGCGATCGGCGGCGAATACTGAGTCTGGAGCAATAGTCTGAGATTGATCACGGCCTGCCTCTTCCGATTGGGCTACCGCGGCGCGTGAACACTCCCTCGGCCGAGGCTCCGGCCGGAGTGTTCTGTGGTGCCGCGGGGAGGACTCGAACCTCCACTGGAACCGTGCATTCACGACAAGCCTCAGCTTCAGCTTGCGCTCCTCGCGCACCCCGGCCACGGTATGTCGTGGCCGGGGAGTTCAGAGGCTACCCCTGTGCGAACAGGTAGCCGAAAACAGCGTCGCCGACGCGCTGGTCGACGACGTCCACGCCGTTGGCCTCCTCGCGGGCGAACTTGACCGCCTGCTGCAACTTCTCCACGCGGTCGAGGAGTTCGTTCACGCGCCGCGCGGGCAGGGCACCGGAGAACTTGACGGTCGTCCAGTAACCGACGGGGACGTCCTCGTAGTACACCTCGACCTGGGCCGGGTGCTTCTCGGTGGCCTCGGCCTTGACGTGGTTCCGGGGGACCTTCTTCGTACGAAGGGTCCGCACCGGCTCGGTCTTCCAGGCGTCGGTGGACGGATCCCGCACCCAGGACTCGGAGGCGTCGAGGACGGGCAGCTTCCGTACGAAGGTGTTGAGATCGGTGAGCTGCTTCTCGAGGAAGAGCAGATAGGACACCGGCACCTCGGCGACGAGCACGCGCCCGTCGACCACCACGTCGGCCCTCGCCGTGCAGTTGGCCCAGTCCTTGGTGGCGGTCACGTCGAACAGTCGCGTCAGGGTCGCCGCCGTGTCCCTCAACACGTCCTCGGCCTGCACCTGGACCCGGGTCGACTCGGGCGGCAGCTGCTCGCCCTCCTCGTCCTTCGGCTGGTACGTCCGCGAGATGCCCGCGAGCAACGCAGGCTTCTGCAGGCCGTGATGAGCGGCCGTCAGGTCCTGATGGGACTTGGACTTGACGCCCTTCTCCACTGCGATGATCTGATTGAGTTTCGCCACGTCGGTGACCGTAGCAGCATCGGCGGAAATCGTTCGAAGGATTATTCGCCCGGAACGAGGACGGCGTCCCGCGTGTCCGTCCGTCACGCCCCGCGTGCCGTCGGCGGTAATCGGGGTGCGGGAACCCGCGTCGGACCCGCATCATCGGCAGGTTGTCCGTCATCCCGTCAACGATCCCACCCACAGGGAGCCCCCATGATCCGGCGCGTCACCGTTCCCGGTCTCTTCACCCCGCCCGTCTACGCGCACGCGTCCGTCGTCGAGGCGGGAACGAAACTGGCCTTCCTCGCCGGATCCGTGCCGCTCGACGCCGACGGGAAGCTGGTCGGCCCGGACGATCCCGTACGCCAGGCCGAGCAGGTGCTGGCCAACCTCGACGAACAGTTGCGTGCCGTGGGGAGCGACATGGCCCATGTCGTGTCGACCGACGTGTACGTCGTCAGTGGTGAGACCGCCGTGCTGTCCGCGGTCTGGGACGTCGTCGAGGCCTCGGGGCTGAGCATCGGCCCGCACTCCTCGACCCTGCTCGGCGTGGCCTGTCTCGGATACACCGGGCAGCTCGTGGAGATCACGGCGACCGCGGTCGTCCCCGAGGCGTGACCGGCGGTCGCCCCGAGGTGTGATCCGCAGCCGGGACCGGTACCGCCCGGCACCCGCATGACGCCTACGGGGAGCGCGGCCTACGGGGAGCGCGTCGGCAGGCCCGCGGACTCCGCCGCCGTGGTCAGGACCTGCCTCAGCATCGCGGGGGTGAGCCGCCCGGTGAAGGTGTTCCGCTGGCTGACGTGGAAGCACCCGAAGAGTTCGGCGGAGGCGGGGCCGGTACCGGGGGCGTCCGGTTCCGGCCGCCGTACGAGCGTCACCCGTGCCCCGTGCGCGAACGCCGGACGCGGCCGGGGCACCGCCCACCCCGCCTCCGTGAGGGCGGGCAGGGCGGCCTGCCAGCCGAAGGCCCCGAGGACGACCACCGCGCGCAGCGCGGGCCGCAGCAGCTCCAGCTCCCTGACCAGCCAGGGCCGGCAGGTGTCCCGCTCGCCGGGCGTCGGCTTGTTGGCGGGCGGCGCGCAGTGCACGGGAGAGGTGACGCGCACCCCGTACAGCTCCAGTCCGTCGTCGGCGCTCACCGAGGTACCGCGCGAGGCGAGCCCGATGTCGTGCAGCGCCGCGTACAGCACGTCACCCGACCGGTCCCCGGTGAACATCCGCCCGGTCCGGTTGCCGCCGTGCGCGGCGGGTGCGAGCCCGACGACGAGGAGGGAGGCGTCGGGCGGCCCGAAGCCGGGCACCGGACGCCCCCAGTACGTCTGGCCGGCGAAGGCGGCACGTCTGGTGGCGGCCACCTCTTCGCGCCACGCGACGAGCCGCGGACAGGCCCGGCAGCCGGCGATCCGCACGTCGAGCGCGGTGAGGTCGGCGGAGCGGGCCGCGTCTTCCGCCGGAAAGCTGCTGTCCATATCACCACCGTACGACCGGCCCGCCCGCCCCCGATCTCCGCTCCCCGCCCCTCCTCACCGCCCGATGCCTGCCGCCCGCTCCTCACCGGCCGCCGGGTCGTCTCCGCCCCGGCCGCCACCGTCCGGTCGTGGCCGGGCACCGGGAACACCGGCACGATGCCCGCGGTGAGCAACGCGCCGCGCGCCCGGGGACGACGCGTCCGGTGTGGTCCGTGCGCCGGAAAAGGCGTGCGGTGTGCCGCCCCGCCGGCGTTAGAGTCGGGTCATGGCTTCTCAGGGTGCTGACGGGGAGATGAAGGGCTCGGGTATCGGAGGCGGGCGCGGCTCGGACGACGGGAAGGCCGCCGCGGCCGACTCCGGGGCCAACGCCAGGACCGGCTCCGGAACCGGCTCCGAGGCCGCTTCCACGGCGGCTTCGGCGACCGCTGCCGCCGTCAAGGCCGCCGTCGCCGCCGGGCCTCCCAACGGCGAGAGCGTGCGGGTCGACGCCTGGATCTGGTCCGTCCGTCTCGTCAAGACCCGCTCGATCGGTGCCACGGCCTGCAAGGGCGGCCATGTTCGGGTCAACGGGGAACGCGTCAAGCCCGCGTACTCGGTCCGCGTGGGCGACGAGGTGCGTGTGTGGCACGAGGGCCGTGAACGGGTCGTCGTCGTGAAGCGCGTGATCCGCAAGCGGGTCGGCGCCCCCGTCGCCGCCGAGTGCTACGTCGACAACAGCCCACCGCCCCCGCCGCGCGAGGCCTTCGCTCCGGCGGGCGTCCGGGACCGGGGCGCGGGACGCCCGACCAAGCGGGACCGCCGCGAGTTGGAACGCCTGCGGGGCATGCAGACGGGTTCGTCCGGCCCCGTCCGGTCCTCGGGTCCCTCCACGGGGCCGACCGGCTCGACCGGTTCCCCGGGCACGACCGGGTCCGGGGGCTCCCCCCGCCGCTGAGCCGCTCCCCGCTGCCCGTTCCCTCTCCCCCGCTCCCCCCTCCCGTTCCTCAGCCCTGCTCGTCCGGTTCGCCGGACCGCTCCGGTGGTGTCCCGGCTTCCCGGTCGTCCGGAACGCGGCGTACGGGCATAACGACGGACGCACGACCGTACGCCGTCGAGGGCTCCCCCGTTCCCGGAGGAGCCCCGCGTCCTTGCTCCGTCGTCGCACCAGGCGTCACCCCCGGCGCCCCGCCCACCGTCGCACCAGACGGAACAGTTCGGTCGTGTGGCCGCGCCTGGCCCAGGCGATCAGGCCGAGCGGCAGCATCAGGACGAGCGGGGTCGCCACGTACGGGCCGTGGACGACGGTGACGTTGACGATGAACGCGCCGACCATCAGCGCGCCGAGCGCCACCGCGGCCACCCCGTCCAGCAGCGGGACCAACAGGGCGAGACCTCCGGCGAGTTCGAGCGCGCCGATGATGTACATGCCGGTGTGCCCCCAGCCCAGCTTGTCGAACGACTCCGTCGCCGAGGGGTGGGCGATCAGCTTGGGAAGGGCGCTCGCGAACGCGTAGAACAGACCGAGGACGATCTGCAGGGCGGTCAGGGAGACACGGGCGGCGCGGGAGCGGGGGGTGACGGCGGCCCGGGTGGCGGTGAGGGGGAGGGCGGTCTCGGACATGAGGTCTCCTGTGGGAAGCGGTGGCTGCTTTCACAGGGGTAGACCTGGGTACCGCCGGGAACTCATCGGTGCCGAAAGGGATTTGTTCCGCCCGGCGACCACGGCTCGCCGCTTTCGGCGCCGGACGGGGTGGTTCCCGTCCGGCGGACGCCGCTCACGCCTTCACAGCCCTCACCCACATTCCGTCGTCCGTCAGATACCGGTCCACCTTGAGCCCCGCCTCCGCCAGCGCCTCCTCGAAGGCCTCCTCCGTCAAAGGGCGGGACAGAAACGTCTGGGTCCAGGTGGCGTCCGGGAACACGTACTCCGCGCGCACCGAGGAGGTCCCGTCCCCGAGGGGTTCGGCGGACAGGATCCGTACGACGAAGCCGGACGGGTCGGTGCGCTCGCGGGGCACGTCGGTGTGGTGGTTCTCGCCCTCGCGCTGGATCAGGACACAACCGTCGTCCGCGACATGGCGAGCGCAGGTGTCCAGGAGCGCCCGCCGCACCCGGACGTCCCCGGCGTGCACGAGGAACGAAGCCAGCAGCACGACGTCGAACGTCTCGCCGAGGTCGAGGTCCTCGATGCTGCTGCGTATCCGGCGCGCCCCTCGGACGTGTTCCAGCATGTCGGCGGACTCGTCCACCGCCGTGACCGCGAAACCGAGGTCCAGGAGCGGGTGGGTCATCCGGCCGGCCCCGCTGCCCAGTTCCAGGATGTGCGCGGCGGCGGGCACCGCCGCGGTGATGATGTCCGGTTCGGTTCCGACGGGCAGACGGGTGTAGAGCTCGACCGCGCAGCCGTCCGGTGTGATGGCACCGGGTCCCGTGCCCTCGTACCCCTGACGCATTTCGATTCTCATACCCGCCCAACGAACGGCTTTCGTAAGCCCGTTCCCCTCCTCTTGTCGCCCGTTCGAGTGAGGTGTTCGGGGGGCGTCGGTCCGAGCCCGGAGTCCGGCGGGACGTACTACAGCGGGAACCATCCCCGTCCGCCGTACCAGTGTCCGCCCCCGCGCAGGTGGTCGGCCACCGCGCGCTCGACACTGTTGCGCCGCGGAAGTCCGTCGAGCGGGAGGTCCGGATCGCCGAAGACGAAGCCGATGGGAGCCGTGTCGTCCGGGGTCTTCTCCTCGTGCACCGGGCGGAAGCGGTCCTGGAAGCGAATGATGTTGGAGTCGGCCGGCAGATACCGCTTGAGCTGCGGGTCGAGCAGCCAGGAGTCGCAGAGGGCTATCCCGTGGCGCTCCTCGGGGTAGTGGCGGGCGAAGAACTCCCGGGCCAGGGCGAGCGAACGGTCGCACGCGGCCGGGGAGAGAGGGCCGCGGAAGTCGGTGATGTGCAGGCTCAGGCAGGGGGCGCCGGGATCCAGGTCCAGCCCCGCCGCCTCGACGGCGTCGGCCGTGCGCCGCCCCGGCAGGACCCGCTGGAACTGGAGCCGGCCCAGCTGGAACAGCTCGCCGTGGAAGTGCAGGGCGATCCACCAGGGGAACAGCAGTCCGGGGCCGCCGGCTCTTCTGTGGTGCACGGACACATGTCGGCCGAGGTCGGCGAGCGTGCGCCGGGAGACGTCCTCCGGCACCCCGCGCTCCCGGTGGTGGGCGCGGACGTACGGAAGCGCCGCTATGAAGACGTACAGGTGGAAGCAGCGCCCGAGTCGTCCCGCCGTCTCGGGGAAGGCGGGCGGCTCCCAGCCCTTCCCTATGCCGCCCATGTCCCGCACGAAGCGGGTGACGCAGCGCGCGAGAAGGGCCATCGCCTCCGGATCGGCGGCCAGCCGGGCGCGCAGTGCGACGAGTTCGTTGATGTGTTCATGGGGCACGGACAGGTCGAGCAGGATGTCGGGCAACGCGTCGGTGTCCGGGAGCGGCACGTCCCGCGGGCCGGGGCTCTCGCTCTCCAGGTCCCTCAGCCACTCGGCGGTCCTCGCGTCCGCCCGCAGAGCCTTCAGCAGCACCGTCGCCTCCCCCGGCGGCCGTCGCGCGACCGCTCTCCCTTGGTGAACGTGCACCACGAAGAGTACGTTTCCCCGTAGGAGTGGTGATCCTGATGCGTACGGGCAGTGAACCGGTGACAGCGCGCAGCGCTCTGCGGATGCGCTTCTGGCTGAGCGTCTGGGGCCTGGTCTGGGCCGTCTTCGGAACGGTCGCGTTCATCCTGGTGGGGCGGCCGGGGTGGGCGGCCGCGTGCGCCGCGCTGTGGGTGATCGTCACGGTCGACATGACCATGATCCTTCGGCACATCAGACAGGGCCCGCACTACCAGCCGGGCCGTGACGTCCCGCCGTACGAGCCCGTGGACGACCGGCGCGCGTACCGGCCGCCCGAGCGGCGCAGGCCGTCGCACCCCTGAGACGGCCGGGCGGTCACGGAAGCCGCCGGGCAGTCACGGAAGCGGCCGGGCGGTCGGACCGCCCTGCGCGGACGCGTTACGAGTCGAAGCGCGCGGCCCGCAGGTACTGCGGCTTCGGGTCGAGCGCGGCCGCCAGTCTGAAGTGCCGCTTCGCCTGCTCGGGGCGCCGCTGGCGCTCGTAGGTCCGGGCGAGCGCGAAGTGCGCGAACGCGTTGTCCGGCTCGCGCTCCAGGACGATCGTGAACTCCAGCTCGGCGGGCCGCAGTTGCGCGGCGGCGAAGAAGGCACGCGCGCGCAGCAGCCGGGCCGCGGTGTTCTCCGGGTGGGCGGCGATGACGGGGTCGAGCAGCTTCACCGCGCCCCGGGGGTCGCGCGCGGCGAGCAGTTGCTCGGCGGCGCGGAAGTCGATGACGTGCGTCTCGGGAGTTCGTCCGATCGATCCGCTGGTCTCGGGCACGGCAGAGTCCTTCCCTCGTTGCAAGGGTTCAACGCCCCTTCCGAGGGGCGCTATTCCTGGGGCGTGCGGGCCCTGCGCACGAGATCGGCCCATACCTCCCGTACGCGCCGCTCCAGTTCGTCCAGGGGCACGTCGTTGTCGATGACGATGTCCGCGATCTCCAGGCGCTTGTCGCGCGAGGCCTGTGCGGCCATGCGCGCACGGGCGTTTTTCTCGGTCATACCGCGCAGGCGGACGAGGCGGTCGAGCTGGGTCTCGGGGCGGGCGTCCACGACGATCACGAGGTCGTACAGCGCGGCCAGGCCGTTCTCCGCGAGCAGGGGCACGTCGTGGACGACGACGGCGTCCTCGGGCGCGGCCTCTTCGAGGGTGCGCGAGCGGTCGCCGACCAAGGGGTGGACGATCGAGTTCAGGACGGCGAGTTTCCCCGGGTCGGCGAAGACGATCGAGCCGAGCTTCGGCCGGTCCAGGCCTCCGTCGGGAGCGAGGACGCCCTCGCCGAAGGCGTCGACGACCGCCGCCAGCCCGGGAGTTCCGGGTGCGACGACCTCCCGCGCGATCCTGTCCGCGTCGATCAGCACCGCGCCGTGCTCGACGAGCAGCCGTGACACTTCGCTCTTGCCGGCGCCGATACCGCCGGTCAGGCCCACCTTCAGCATGCCTGGCAGCTTAGGCCCTGCCAGTGACGGACTCTCCGTCCGGGAGCCCGGGAGTCCCGGGACCCGGGAGGAGAGGTCAGGCGTCGCCTTCGCGTTCCGCCAGGAACCGCTCGAACTCCTGGCCGATCTCGTCCGCCGAGGGGATGTCGACCGGTTCCGCGAGCATGTTGCCACGGGTCTCGGCGCCCGCGGCGGCGTCGTACTGGTGCTCAAGCCCCTGGACGAGGGCGACGAGTTCCTCGTCCCCCTCCTGGATCTGGCGGTCGATCTCGGTCTGGGTGCGGTGCGCCTCGGTCCGCAGGGCGTGCGCTATCCCGGGAAGCACCAGTCCGGTCGCCGCCGTGATGGACTCCAGGACGGTCAGCGCCGCGTCCGGGTACGGGGAGCGCGCGATGTAGTGGGGCACGTGCGCGGCGACACCGAGAACGTCGTGGCCGGCCTCCATGAGGCGGTACTCGATGAGGGACTCGGCGCTTCCGGGGACCTGTGCCTCGTCGAAGGGGCTGCGGTGTCCGGGCACCAGGTCGGTGCGGTTGCCGTGCGGGGTGAGGCCCACGGGGCGGGTGTGCGGAACGCCCATCGGGATCCCGTGGAAGTTCACGCAGAGGCGGACCCCGAGCCGTTCCACGATCTGCTGGACGGCGGCGGCGAAGCGCTCCCACTCGGTGTCCGGTTCGGGTCCCGACAGCAGCAGGAAGGGCGCTCCGGTCGCGTCCTGCACGAGCCGGACGTCGAGGGTCGGCTCCTCGTACTCGGCCCAGCGGTCGCGCTTGAACGTCAGCAGCGGACGGCGGGCGCGGTAGTCCACGAGCCGGTCGTGGTCGAAACGGGCCACGACCTGGTGGGGCAGCGAGTCGAGCACCCGGTCGACGATCTGCTCGCCGGTCTCGCCCGCGTCGATGTATCCGTCGAAGTGGTAGAGCATGACAAGACCGGCCGACTCCTGGGCGAGCGCCATGTCGACCACGGCCAGGCCCTTCGGCTCCCATGCGTACAAACCCTGCGGATCAAGCACTGTGACCGCTCCTCCTCGTGTTCGTAGTCCACAACGTGGCATGGAGCACGGACATTCCCGTCCCGGGCTGGGACCGCACGGCGGCCCGGGAGCGCACGCTGGCCCGGGAGCGCACGCCGGACCCGCGACCGCGCAGCGAAGCGGACCCGCACAGCAAAGCGGGCCCGCACCGATTCGGTGCGGGCCCGCTTCTCTCAGCTACTTGCTAGCGGTGAGCTTTCAGCTCTGGCCGCCGGCGAGCTTCTCGCGGAGGGCGGCGAGCGCCTCGTCCGACGCCAGGGCGCCGGAGTTGTCGTCCGACTCCGAGGAGTAGGAACCGCCGCCGGAGGCGGCCGGAGCCGCGCTCGCGGAGGTGGCACCCTCGGCCTCGGCCTGCGCGTCGGCCTCGCGGGACTTGATGACCTGGGCCTGGTGCTGCTCGAAGCGCTGCTGCGCCTCGGCGTACTGGTTCTCCCACACCTCGCGCTGAGCCTCGAAGCCCTCGAGCCAGTCGTTGGTCTCGGGGTCGAAGCCCTCGGGGTAGATGTAGTTGCCCTGGTCGTCGTACGACGCGGCCATGCCGTACAGGGTCGGGTCGAACTCGACCGAGGCCGGGTCGGCACCGAAGGACTCGTTGGCCTGCTTCAGCGAGAGGCTGATGCGGCGACGCTCGAGGTCGATGTCGATGACCTTGACGAAGATCTCGTCGTTGACCTGGACGACCTGCTCCGGGATCTCCACGTGGCGCTCGGCCAGCTCGGAGATGTGGACCAGACCCTCGATGCCCTCGTCCACGCGGACGAACGCACCGAACGGAACGAGCTTGGTGACCTTACCCGGGACGACCTGACCGATCTGGTGCGTACGGGCGAACTGCTGCCACGGGTCTTCCTGCGTCGCCTTGAGCGACAGGGAGACGCGCTCGCGGTCCATGTCGACGTCGAGGACCTCGACGGTGACTTCCTGGCCGACCTCGACAACCTCGGAGGGGTGGTCGATGTGCTTCCAGGAGAGCTCGGAGACGTGCACCAGACCGTCGACGCCACCCAGGTCCACGAAGGCACCGAAGTTGACGATCGAGGAGACGACGCCGGAGCGGACCTGACCCTTCTGGAGGGTGGTGAGGAACGTCTGGCGAACCTCGGACTGGGTCTGCTCCAGCCAGGCGCGGCGGGACAGGACCACGTTGTTGCGGTTCTTGTCCAGCTCGATGATCTTGGCCTCGAGCTCCTTGCCCACGTAGGGCTGGAGGTCGCGGACACGGCGCATCTCGACGAGAGAGGCCGGCAGGAAGCCACGGAGGCCGATGTCGAGGATGAGACCACCCTTGACGACCTCGATGACGGTGCCGGTGACGATGCCGTCCTCTTCCTTGATCTTCTCGATGGTGCCCCAGGCGCGCTCGTACTGGGCGCGCTTCTTCGAGAGGATCAGGCGGCCTTCCTTGTCCTCCTTCTGGAGGACCAGGGCCTCGATCTCGTCGCCGACCTTGACGACCTCGTTCGGGTCGACGTCGTGCTTGATCGAGAGCTCGCGGCTCGGGATGACACCTTCGGTCTTGTAACCGATGTCGAGCAGGACCTCGTCCCGGTCGACCTTCACGATGACGCCGTCGACGATGTCGCCGTCGTTGAAGTACTTGATCGTCTCGTCGATCGCGGCGAGGAAGGCTTCCTCGTTACCGATGTCGTTGACCGCAACCTGCGGGGTGGTGGCGGTGGTCTCGGTGCTGCTCGTCATGTGGGAAAGGGCTCCGGTACGGACAGTGAGTCGTAGGTACTGCTTGCGCCGGGAGCCCGTTTCGCCCTGTAGAAGCCGGACAGCCAAGGAAGCGCCGACCCGGCACAGCCGGAAGGCGCCTCGAGAACCGAGGGGACATACATACAGATGCGAGCACAGCCTGCTACGTCTGAGGAGCGCAGGCCCGCAGCGCAACTTGTAGCATACGGGGGCAGCCGGGCAGGGTCAATGCGCGAAGGCGCACACCCGGGGCGGATCGCCGCAATCCCGGCACAAGACCTGTCTCACAAGGCCACGCGGGCAGTAGGACGCCTCTGTCGTGACACGCCCGAGACGGGTTGGACGGAAGAGTACGACGAGGGAGCCGATCATCCAAGAGCCCGAACCGTTCGAACCGGAAGCCACCCGGCGTGATGCGGATCTCATCGAGAGTTCCCGGGCGAATCGGGGCTGGTGGGACCGGAACGCGGACGACTACCAGATCGAGCACGGCACGTTCCTGGGCGACGACCGGTTTGTATGGTGCCCCGAGGGTCTCGACGAGGTGGAGGCCGAGCTGCTGGGCCCCGCGGAGGACCTCAAGGACAAGGACGTCCTGGAGATCGGCGCCGGCGCGGCGCAGTGCTCGCGCTGGCTGGCGGGGCAGGGCGCGCGCCCGGTCGCCCTGGACCTCTCCCACCGCCAGCTCCAGCACGCGCTGCGCATCGGGGGTCCCGTGCCCCTCGTGGAGGCGGACGCGAGCGCGCTGCCGTTCGCGGACGGCTCCTTCGACCTCGCGTGCTCGGCGTACGGCGCGCTGCCCTTCGTCGCCGACCCGGTGCTGGTGCTCAGGGAGGTCCACCGCGTCCTGCGCCCCGGCGGCCGTTTCGTCTTCTCCGTCACGCACCCGGTCCGCTGGGCGTTCCCGGACGAGCCGGGTCCCGAGGGTCTGTCGGTGGCCGCGTCCTACTTCGACCGCACCCCGTACGTGGAGCAGGACGAGGAGGGCCGCGCGGTCTACGTCGAGCACCACAGGACGCTCGGCGACCGGGTGCGTGACGTGGTGGCCGGCGGCTTCCGCCTGGTCGACGTCGTCGAGCCCGAGTGGCCCGCCTGGAACACCCAGGAGTGGGGCGGCTGGTCCCCGCTGCGCGGGAACCTCATCCCGGGCACGGCGATCTTCGTCTGCGACCGCGACTGACGACAGGACGGAACCGGCCCGAGGACGGGACGGACGGGAGGGCCCCCACGCGTGCGTGGGGGCCCTCCCGCTGTTCGTGCCCACCGGTCCGGCGCTCGTACGAGACTGGGGGCGTGATCCGTTACGAAGCCCTGGACGCGCTGCCCGTGCGCGGTGCCCTGCCCGCCGTGGACGACGCCCTGGAGGGGCACGGCGGCGCGGTGCTGGTCGCGCCGCCCGGCACCGGCAAGACGACGCTGGTGCCGCTGGCCCTGGCGGGCCTCCTGAATGACGGGCGCCCGGCACGGCGGGTGGTGGTGGCCGAGCCGCGGCGGATCGCGGCGCGGGCCGCCGCCCGGCGGATGGCGTGGCTGCTGGGCGAGGAGGTCGGCCGGAGCGTCGGCTTCACGGTGCGCGGGGAACGGGTGGTGGGCCCCCACGCACGCGTGGAGGTCGTCACGACCGGGGTCCTGCTCCAGCGGCTGCAGCGTGACCAGGAGCTCGCGGGCGTCGACGTGGTCGTGCTCGACGAGTGTCACGAACGGCATCTGGACGCCGACACGGTGGCCGCGTTCCTGCTGGACGTGCGGGCCGCGCTCCGTCCCGAACTGCGGCTGGTGGCCGCGTCCGCCACGACGGACGCCGGGGGCTGGGCCCGGCTGCTGGGCGACGCGCCGGTCGTCGCGGCGGAGGGCGTCTCGCACCCGGTCGAGACGGTGTGGGCGCCGCCCGCGCGCCCCGTACGGCCTCCGCACGGGATGCGGGTGGACCCGGCGCTGCTGACGCACGTGGCGTCCACGGTGCGGCGGGCGCTGGCCGAGCGCCAGGGTGACGTCCTGTGCTTCCTTCCCGGGGTCGGGGAGATCTCGCGGGTCGCCGGGCAGCTGGGCGGTGTCGGGGACGTCGACGTCCTCCAGGTGCACGGGCGGGCTCCGGCGGCGGTGCAGGACGCGGTGCTCACGGCCGGTGCCCGGCGCCGGGTGGTCCTCGCGACCTCGGTGGCCGAGTCGTCGCTGACGGTTCCGGGGGTGCGGGTGGTCGTGGACTCGGGGCTCGCGCGGGAGCCGCGGGTGGACCACGCGCGGGGGCTGAGCGCGCTGGCGACCGTACGGGCCTCGCAGGCGGCCGGGCGGCAGCGGGCGGGACGGGCCGGGCGGGAGGCCCCGGGCACGGTCTACCGGTGCTGGGCGGAGGCCGAGGACGGCCGTCTGACGCGGTTCCCGGCTCCCGAGATCAAGGTGGCCGACCTGACGGCGTTCGCGCTCCAGGCGGCCTGCTGGGGCGATCCCGGGGCGACGGGTCTCGCCCTGCTGGATCCGCCGCCGGGCGGGGCGATGGCGGCGGCGCGGGCCGTCCTGTCGGCCGTGGGCGCGGTCGACGCCGCGGGGCGGGCCACGGAACGCGGTGTGCGCATGTCCCGCCTGGGCCTGCACCCCCGGCTGGCGCGGGCGTTGCTGGACGCGGCCCCGCTGGTGGGCGCGGCGCGGGCCGCCGACGTGGTCGCCCTGCTGAGCGAGGAACCCCCGCGCGAGTACGGCGACGACCTGGCCGCGGCCTGGCGCGCCGCCCGGCGTGGCGGTGACGCCTACACGGCCCGCTGGCGCGCCGAGTCCCGCCGCCTCCGCTCCGCGGCGGCCGACCTCGTTCCCGCCGCCGTGCCTGCCCAGGCGTCCCCCTCGGACTCCCCTTCTCCTCAGGGCGTGCGCGCCGGAGAGTCTTCCCGGGATGTGCGCGCCGGGGCGCCGGAGCCCGGGGACGACCGGGTCGCCGGGCTCGTCGCCGCGCTGGCGTTCCCCGAACGGATCGCGCGTCTGCGGGGCGGCTCCCACCTCATGACCGGCGGGACCCGCGCCGACACCGGTGAGGGATCCGCCCTGCGCGGTGCTCCCTGGCTCGCGGTCGCCGTCGCCGACCGCCCCGTCGGCAGGGGGCACGCGCGCGTGCGGCTCGCGGCGGTGATCGACGAGCCGACGGCACGGCGGGCCGCCGCCGGCCTGTACGGCGAGGGCGACGAGGTCCACTGGGACGGGGGCGATGTCGTCGCCCGGCGGGTGGAGCGGCTGGGGGCGGTGGAGCTGGCCGTACGGCCGTTGCGGGACGCGGACCCGGCTCTCGTGCGGGAGGCGCTCGTCGAGGGGCTGCGGGAGGAGGGGTTCGGGCTGCTGCGGTGGTCGCCGGACGCCGGGGTGCTGCGGCAGCGGCTCGCGTTCCTGCGCCGACGGCTCGGCGACCCGTGGCCGGACGTCTCCGACGAGGCCCTTCACGCGCGCGTGGCGGAGTGGCTGGAGCCGGAGCTGGGCCGTGCCCGGCGACGGGCGGACCTGGCGCGGATCGACGCCGGGCAGGCGCTGAACCGGCTGCTGCCCTGGGCGACGGGTGAGGCGGCCCGGCTCGACGAACTCGCGCCCGAGCGGATCGAGGTGCCGAGCGGGTCGAGGATCCGCGTCGACTACGCCGACCCGGCGCGGCCGGTGCTGGCCGTGAAGCTGCAGGAGATGTTCGGGCTGCAGGAGTCGCCCGCCGTCGTCGGCGTGCCCGTGCTCGTGCATCTCCTCTCCCCCGCGGGCCGGCCGGCCGCGGTGACCGCCGATCTCGCGTCCTTCTGGAGGGACGGCTACAAGGGCGTACGCGCGGAGCTGCGCGGCCGCTATCCCAAGCACCCGTGGCCCGAGGACCCGGCGACCGCCGAGGCGACGCGGTACACGAACGCGCGGCTCAGACGCTGACGGGCTCGGGATCGGCCGCCGGGGCGGGCGCGGGTCCGCCCGGCCTGCGGCCGCGGGCCTCCAGGTACAGGGAGAGGGACAGCAGGGCCGCGCCCAGGAGCAGGAAGCCCCGGGGGAGGTAGGAGGTCATCATCAGGACGAGGGTGCGGTTGGACTTGACGAGGTCGACGGTGTGCCGGATGTAGTCCTCGCGCATCCTCACGTCCCCGGAGAAGGCGGTTACCTTGTCCCGGCCGCCCAGGAGCGTTCCGCCGCGCAGTTCTTCCTTGTGGCTCTCCTCGCCGTAGACGGGCGCGCCGGTGACCGGCTCCACCCAGAATCTGCGGACGGTGGTGTACCAGCGGGTGGTGCCGGTCTCGGCGAGGGACTCGGGGGTGATGCCCTGGACGGGCATGGTCCTGGGGAACTTCACCTTCGTCCAGGGGACGGTCTGCTCGAAGTAGTAGACCTCGACCCCCCGGAAGTTCCTGGTGCCCTTGTAGTGGATGGGCGCCGAGGTGCGGGTCTGGGCGTCGAAGTACTCGTAGTCCCGCTTCTCGGTCCCGAAGGGCCATTTGAACTCGATGCCCCGGCGGGTGACGGGGTCGCCGTCGACGGACTCGCCGGTGGCGTGGACGGGTTCCTGGCTGTGCGCGTCGAAGATGTAGCGCTCGGGGAGCTTGGAGACCATCTTCCCGTCGGGGCCCTGGACGTAGGACAGGGAGTCCCAGACGACGACGTCGCGGCCCGCGGTCCGCTCGATCCTCTCGGAGGCCTCGACGTCGCCCTTGAGGGTCTGGACGACGGTGACCTTGGAGACCTTCTTCGCCTTCATGGTGCCGTAGTCGAGGAGGGTCGCGTCCTTCGCCTCCAGCACCATGTCCTGGTACTGGCCGGCGGGGATCTTGGCCAGGCGCGGGAAGGCGTACCAGCGCAGCAGCGGGGACAGCGCCGCGAAGAACACGGCGAGCGCGAGCAGGATCAGGCTTGCCTTGCGGCGCATCTCGACGGCCCTCCCGGTGCGTGCGTCAGGGGTGCTTGGGGACGGTGGTGAGCAGCGGCTCCGGCGAGGTGTGACCGGCCGGCGAACCCATGGCCGTGACGGTCAGGACCAGCGCGAGGGCCGCGGCGAGACCGGTCGCGGCGGCGATGAGGGCACGCATGCGGGCCTCCCGAGGCCAGGAGCTGATACGTCGTCAGGTCCGGCACCGTAGCAACGGCGGGGCGAGATGAGAACACGTCGCGCACACGACGGATCAGGGCGCCCTCGCGGCGTGAGCCGGGAGGGCGCCCTGGAGACGAGCCGGGGCCGCGCGGTGGCGGCGCGGTTCTAGGAGGCGGCGGTGGGAGTCGTGGTGGGGGTGGGGGCGGGGGTCACGGTGAGTTCGACGGTGAGGGTGGCGCCGCCGGTGGTGGCGATGCGGAGCAGGAAGGTGCCGGTGGCGTCGTCGGCGTACAGCTTGGGCAGCTTGATCAGGCCGTCGGCGTCGGTGGTCAGGGCGGCCAGGGCGCGGACGGGCTTGCCTGCGGCGTCCTTGAAGTAGGGGCCCTTGTCGCTCTCGCCCGTGTCGGTGGCGGACTTGACCAGGGTCGCGGTGGCGGCGACCTTGCCCGCGGCGGCGCCCTTGTAGGTGGCCTTGACCTCGACCTGGTCGGCGAACTCGCCGCCGGCCGGGCAGGTCAGCGCGGCGGTGGTGGTGCGGGCCAGGGCGTCGGCCTGCCGCGCGGTGACCGTGCCCGTGTAGTCGAGGCCGGCCATGACGCGGCCCACGACGGTGACGCGGACGGTGAAGTCGCCCGTCTTCTCCCCGGCCACCAGCGTCGGCGCGGTGGCGATGCCGAGCCCGTTGGTGACCTGGGTGGCGACGGACTCGCCGCCGGCGAAGGCGGCGTCGGTGTCACCGACGATGGTGAACCGCACCCGGACCTTGCCCACCGCCTTGCCGGCCTTGTCGTCGGTGCGCACCGCGATCTTCTGCGCGAACGTGTCCCCGGCCGTCGCCGCGAGCTTCCCGGCGCCCATGTTCGTCAGGTGGTCCACTGTCTGGGTGGGCGTCGGCGTCGGCGTGGGGGTGCCCGGCGGAGTCGGCGTGGCGGGCGGGGTTGGCGTGGCCGGCGGCGTCGGGGTGGCGGGCGGGGTCGGCGTGGCGGGCGGGGTCGGGGTGGCGGGCGGCTTCGGGCTGCTCGGCGGCGACGGCTGCACGGGCGGCGTGGGCGTCGGGGTGGAGGTCGCCGGCTCGTCGCTGTGGTGCGAGGGCAGCGTGCCCGTGCCGTCCGGCACCTCGTGCGTGCCCTTGCGGTAGTACTCCAGCCACGACAGGACGGTGTTGAGGTACTCCGTCGACTTGTTGTAGCTGAGGATCGCCGCGTTCATCTCCGCCTGGACGGCCATGTCGTGGTCGAAGCGGCACAGGTAGTGCCCGGCGGCCAGCGCCGCGTCGAAGATGTTGTTGGGGTCCTTCTTGCCGTCGCCGTTGCCGTCCCGGCCCGCCCACGCCCAGGTGGAGGGGATGAACTGCATGGGCCCCACCGCCCGGTCGAACGTGCTGTCACCGTCGAACGCGCCGTGGTCGGTGTCCTTGATGTTGGCGAACCCGTAGCCGTTCAGGACCGGCCCCAGGATGGGCGACAGGGTGGTGCCGTTCGCGTCGACCCGGCCGCCGCGGGCCTGGCCCGACTCGACCTTGCCGATCGCGGCCAGCAGCTGCCAGGGCAGGTTGCAGGTCGGCTTGGACTCCCGCAGCGACGCCTCGGCCTGCTTGTAGGCGGCCAGCACCGTCGCCGGGATACCCGCCTCGGCCGCACCCGTGGCCGCCGGCGGCTGGCTCCCGGTGGTGGGCGCGGGGTTCGGGCTCTGCAACGGCGGAAGGTCCGTGTAGTAACGCGAGTTGCCCGTCGCGGTGCCGTCACCCTCCGGGTTGTTGGCGCCCAGGCCGAGGTCGACGCCCGCCGACTGCCTGCCGTGGTCGTCGCTGACCGCTCCCGGCCCCTGGGAGGCAGACAGAGCCGCGACCGCGAGCGCGGCCGCGGCGGTGGTCGCCGCGCCCTTGCGCAGCCTCCTGCCGAATTGCGCCGCCATCGACTGAACCCCTCCCACGAACGACCGACGTGACCTGTCGTCTCTCAGACCTGTGCGGTACCGCTGTTCCCCGCCGCGCGCCCCGCACGGCAACCCAAGTGACCCTACGGCAACTTCCGACGCCCGGGGACCCGTTCACGTCCGGTATTCACCAGTTGGCCATGTACCGCCGTCCCGCATACTGGCTTCCGGTGATCAACCGGCCGGACGCGCCTGCCCAACAGGGGACACAGGGGGACGATTTGCCCTTCACTCTCAGCCACGCGGCCGCCGTGCTGCCCGCGATCCGCGGGAACGGAAACGGTCGCGGCCGACTGGTTCCCGCCGTTCTCGTGGCGGGTTCCTTCGCCCCCGACATGACCTACTACGCGGCGAGCGTGGTGCCCGGGGCGATGGAGTTCGGCACGTTCACCCACGCGTTCACCGGTGTCCTCACCGTCGATGTGCTGATCGCATGGATACTCGTGGGCGCCTGGCTGATGCTGCGCGAGCCGCTGGTGGCGCTGATGCCCGCGGCACGGCAGGGGCGCACGGCACAGCTCCTGCGCTGTGGAGCCTCGCGCGAGCCGGTGCGCGCGGCGACCGCTCTGTGGTGGTACGTCTCCGCGGTGCTCGGCGCGCTGACGCATGTCGTGTGGGACGCGTTCACCCATCACGACCGGTGGGGGGTACGGCTCTTCCCCGTCCTCGGGCGAAGCCTCGCCGGCTCGCCGCTCTACTGGTACGTCCAGTACGGCAGTTCGGCCCTCGCGGCCGTCGTGATCGCGGCCTTCGTGGTGCGCGCGCTGCGCCGCACGCCGCCCGGCCCCGCCGTCGGGGTGCCCGCACTGTCCACCGCCGACCGCCGGCTGGCCGCCGCGGTGATCGGCGGCCTCGCACTGGCCGCCGCGGTGCAGCGGGCGGTGCGCTGGTGGGCGTACTGGAAGTCCGTCGCGAAGCCGTGGGAACTCATTCCGGCGCTGTGCTTCGGCGGGGGCGCCGGTCTGGCCCTCGGCCTCTGCCTGTACGTCACGGCGGTCAGGATCTGGCGTCCCGCTCCGGCTCGTCCCGGCCCCGTGGCGGCGCGTACCGAGCCGAGCCGTCCCGCCCCTCGCTGACCGCCCCGTCGGCGGCGAGGCTCCGGAGCAGGCCGCGTCCCCGGCCGAGGCCCCGGTGCAGGGCCCGGGCGACCCGCTCGACGACGCGGGCACGGTACGGCATCGTCGGATGGTCGTACGACAGGACGATGACACGGTAGCTACGGGCCGGGCCGGTGAAGGAGCCGATGCCGTGGACGCGCCCGCCGTTGGCGGCCCGGGGCAGCCGGCCGGTCGAGATGTGTGCCCCCAGCCCGCGCGGCAGACCGGGGAACGCGTTCCGGCGCCCGCCGCCGCGGAGCCGGGTGAGCGCCCGGAGGCGGTGCGCGCCCGCCCTCAGGAACGCGCGGGTGCCGGTGACCACCGCCGTCGACCGCGCCCGGCCTCCGGCCCCGGCGCGGTCCCGGCCGTCCCTCGCGCCGTCGGGCACCGACACCAGGACCGTGCCCGGGCGCGCCGACAGGGCCGCCTGGAGGTCGCGGGACAACCGGGCTCCGAAGTCCTCGTCGCGAAAGGAACCGCCGGGCTCCGGCCGCTGGACGGTGTCCGCTCCGGCCGCGACCGCGGACGGCGGCGCGCGCAGCACCGGGACGACGACCACGGCCACCGTCGCGGTCGCGACCACCACGGTCGTGGCCATGGCCGTACGGCGGTGGAGCGTGCGTATACCCATGCCCGCATCCTTACGTCACCCTCCGGCCCGGGGCCCCTTCGCGAGAGCCACGCGGGTGACGGCCCCACGGACACGCGCCCCGGGCCGCCCGGCGCACGACCGGGGCCGGGAACGCCCGGGGGCCGCGGGTCCGGCACCTGGTGCTGCCGGCCCCACGGCCCCCGCCGAAGGCGTCGCGTCGTGTCGCCCGATGCCTAGTGCCGTGGCAGGCAATGTTTGCCCGTGAAGGAGCGGCGTCTGGTACGTGCTCTCGGCGTGCCGGCCGGAAGTCCTCGTACTGGATGTACTTGGGCTTTCGGCCGGTGCGGCGAGAGTGCGTGCCGGGCGTCGCGACGGGGCGAACGTTGCCTGTCGCGGCACTAGTGCGCCGCCGACTCCCAGTCCCGGCCCGCGCCGACGGAGACGTCCAGCGGGACGTCGAGCCGGACGGCGGACGCCATCTCGTGACGCAGCAGTTCCTCGGTCCGCTCCCGTTCCCCGGGAGCGATCTCCAGGACGATTTCGTCATGGACCTGGAGCAGCATGCGGGAGTCGAGCTTCGCCTCGCGCAGCGCCCGGTCCACGTTCAGCATCGCGATCTTGACGATGTCGGCCGCCGTGCCCTGGATGGGCGCGTTCAGAGCCATCCGCTCGGCCGCCTCGCGGCGCTGGCGGTTGTCGCTGTTGAGGTCCGGCAGATAGCGGCGGCGCCCGAAGAGCGTCGCGGTGTAGCCCGTGGCCCGGGCCTCGTCGACCGCACGGCGCAGATAGTCCCGCACCCCGCCGAAGCGCTCGAAGTACGTGTCCATCAGCGCACGGGCCTCGCCCGCCTCGATGTTCAGCTGCTGCGACAGGCCGAAGGCCGACAGTCCGTACGCGAGGCCGTACGACATCGCCTTGATCTTGCGGCGCATCTCGGCGTCGACCGCGGACCGCTCCACCGAGAACACCTGGGAGGCGACGGTGGTGTGCAGGTCCTCACCGGAGGTGAACGCCTCCAGCAGCCCCTCGTCCTCGGACAGATGGGCCATCACCCGCAGCTCGATCTGGCTGTAGTCCGCGGTCATCAGGCACTCGAAGCCCTCACCGACGACGAAGCCGCGGCGGATCGCGCGGCCCTCGTCCGTACGCACCGGGATGTTCTGCAGGTTCGGATCGGTCGACGACAGCCGGCCGGTCGCGGCCACCGTCTGGTTGAACGTCGTGTGGATACGGCCGTCCGGCGTGATCGTCTTGATCAGGCCCTCGACCGTGGAGCGCAGCTTGGCCTGCTCACGGTGACGGAGCATGATCACGGGCAGTTCGTTCTCGGTCTGCGTCGCCAGCCACGCCAGCGCGTCCGCGTCCGTCGTGTAGCCCGTCTTCGTCTTCTTCGTCTTCGGCAGGGCCAGTTCACCGAAGAGGACTTCCTGCAGCTGCTTGGGCGAACCGAGGTTGAACTCGTGTCCGGCCGCCGCGTGCGCCTCCTTCACCGCCTGCTGCACCGCGCCGGCGAACATCTGCTCCATGGCCTCCAGATGCGCCCGGTCCGCCGCGATGCCGTGCCGCTCCAGGCGGGCCAGCAGACTGGACGTGGGCAGCTCCATGTCACGCAGCAGATCCGCCGCGCCGACCTCCTGGAGCTTCTCCTCGAACGCCTCCCCCAGATCGAGGATCGTCCGGGCCTGCACCATCAGCGCGTCGGCTTCGGCCTGCTCGTCCGTACCGAACGCGAGCTGCCCGTCCGCCGCGGCGGCGGGCCCGAGCTCCCGGCCCAGGTACTCCAGGGACAGCGCGTCCAGCGCGAAGGAACGGCGGCCCGGCTTGACCAGATAGGCGGCGAGCGCCGTGTCCATGGTCACGCCCTCGATGCTCCAGCCGTGCTCGGCGAAGACCCGCATCGCGCCCTTGGCGTTGTGCATGACCTTGTGCCGCGCCGGGTCGGCGAGCCACGCGGCGAACGCGTTCTCGTCCGGCTCGTCCAGCCGCGACGGGTCGAACCAGACCGCCGGCCCCTCACCCGCCGCGAGCGCCACCTCGGTGACCGAACCCGAACCCAGCGACCACGAGTCCACCGTGGACACGCCCAGCACCCCGGCACCGTGCTCGGCGAGCCACGGCTCCAGCTCGCCCGCGCCCAGCACCGTCCCGTCGATCTCGACGCCCTCGGCCACCGGCCGCGTCTCCTCGGCCTCGCCCTCCCCCGGGTCCACGGCCAGAAGCCGCTCGCGCAGCGAGGGGTTACGGATCTCCAGCGTGTCCAGGACCATCGCCAGGGCCGTGCGGTCGTAAGCGGCCCGCTCCAGGTCCGCCACCGTCCGGGGCAGCTCGACGTCCTTGACCATCTCCGTGAGACGGCGGTTGAGCTTCACCGCCTCCAGATGGTCCCGCAGGTTCTGCCCCGCCTTGCCCTTGACCTCGTCGACCCGCTCGACCAGCTCGGCGAACGAACCGAACTGGTTGATCCACTTCGCGGCCGTCTTCTCACCCACGCCCGGGATGCCCGGCAGGTTGTCCGACGGGTCACCGCGCAGCGCCGCGAAGTCCGGATACTGCGCCGGCGTCAATCCGTACTTCTCGAAGACCTTCTCCGGAGTGAACCGGGTCAGCTCGGAGACACCCTTCGTCGGGTACAGCACCGTCGTGTGCTCCGACACCAGCTGGAAGGAGTCGCGGTCGCCCGTGACGATCAGCACCTCGAAGCCCTCGGCCTCCGCCTGCGTCGCCAGCGTCGCGATGATGTCGTCGGCCTCGAACCCGTCCACCGCGAACCGCTGCGCGCGCATCGCGTCCAGCACCTCGCCGATCAGCTCGACCTGCCCCTTGAACTCGTCCGGGGTCTTCGACCTGTTCGCCTTGTACTCGGGGAACTCCTCGGAACGCCAGGTCTTGCGCGAGACGTCGAACGCCACCGCGAAATGCGTGGGCGCCTCGTCGCGCAGCGTGTTCGCCAGCATCGACGCGAAACCATAGATGGCGTTCGTCGGCTGACCCGTCGCGGTGGTGAAGTTCTCCGCGGGCAGCGCGAAGAACGCGCGGTAGGCCAGCGAGTGCCCGTCCATGAGCATCAGGCGCGGACGGCCCGTACCTGCGGTCTTCTCGGTCTTCTTCGATGCTGTCTCTGCCACACCCCCGATCCTGCCACGGCCCGCTGACAACGCGGGCCCTCCCGGCCCGCCGCGCCCCCTCCCGCCCCGGATTCCCACAACCCACGACCACCGCCGTCGGCCACGCGTGCGAGGATCGAAGGGGTACGAACACACGCACACCGACGTGCGCACGCGAAGGGGTTCAGCGATGGCCAGCAAGCCGCCGAAAAGCGATCCGGTCCAGGACGCGCCGCAGGTAGCCGGACCCAAGCACGCCGCGGCCGGGCTGCCCGCCATCGGACACACCCTGCGCATCGCCCAGCAGCAGATGGGCGTCCGCCGCACCGCGCTCACCCTCCTGCGCGTCAACCAGAAGGACGGCTTCGACTGCCCGGGCTGCGCCTGGCCCGAACCCGAGCACCGGCACACCGCGGAGTTCTGCGAGAACGGCGCCAAGGCCGTCGCCGAGGAAGCCACCCTGCGCCGGGTGACCCCGGACTTCTTCGCCGCGCACCCCGTCTCCGACCTCGCCGGCCGCAGCGGCTACTGGCTCGGCCAGCAGGGCCGCCTCACCCACCCCATGTACCTCCCCGAGGGCGCCGACCACTACCAGCCCATCGGCTGGGACCGCGCCTTCGACATCGTCGCCGAGGAACTCGCCGCGCTCGGCTCCCCCGACGAGGCCCTCTTCTACACCTCGGGCCGCACCAGCAACGAGGCCGCGTTCCTCTACCAGCTCTTCGCCCGCGAACTCGGCACGAACAACCTCCCCGACTGCTCGAACATGTGCCACGAGTCGTCCGGCTCCGCGCTCAACGAGACCATCGGCATCGGCAAGGGCAGCGTCCTGCTGGAGGACCTCTACAAGGCGGATCTGATCATCGTCGCCGGGCAGAACCCCGGCACGAACCACCCGCGCATGCTCTCCGCCCTGGAGAAGGCCAAGGCCGGCGGCGCGAGGATCATCACCGTCAACCCGCTGCCCGAAGCGGGCATGGAACGCTTCAAGAACCCGCAGACCCCCCAGGGCATGGTCAAGGGCGCCGCCCTCACCGACCTCTTCCTCCAGATCCGCATCGGCGGCGACCAGGCCCTCTTCCGCCTGCTGAACAAGCTGATCCTCGACACCGAGGGCGCCGTCGACGAGGCGTTCGTCGCCGAACACACCCACGGATACGAGGCCTTCGCCGAAGCCGCCCGCGCCGCCGACTGGGACGAGACCCTCACCGCGACCGGCCTCACCCGCGACAGCATCGACGAGGCCCTGAGGATGGTCCTCGCCTCGAAGCGCACCATCGTGTGCTGGGCCATGGGCCTCACCCAGCACAAGCACTCCGTCCCCACCATCCGCGAAGTCGTCAACTTCCTGCTGCTGCGCGGCAACATCGGCCGCCCCGGTGCCGGTGTCTGCCCCGTCCGCGGCCACTCCAATGTCCAGGGCGACCGCACCATGGGCATCTTCGAACGCCCCGCCCCCGCCTTCCTCGACGCCCTGGAGAAGGAGTTCGGCTTCAAACCGCCCCGCGAACACGGCTACGACGTCGTCCAGGCCATCCGCGCCCTGCGCGACGGCGACGCCAAGGTCTTCTTCGCCATGGGCGGCAACTTCGTCTCCGCCTCCCCCGACACCGACGTCACCGAGGCGGCCATGCGGCGCGCCCGGCTCACCGTGCACGTCTCCACCAAGCTCAACCGCTCGCACGCCGTCACCGGCGCACGCGCCCTCATCCTGCCCACCCTCGGACGCACCGAACGCGACCTCCAGGACAGCGGCGAACAGTTCGTCACCGTCGAGGACTCCATGGGCATGGTGCACGCCTCACGCGGCCGCCTGGAACCCGCGAGCCCCCACCTGCTGTCCGAACCCGCCATCGTCGCCCGCCTCGCCCGCGCGGTCCTCGGCGAGGCCAGCACCACCCCCTGGGAAGAGTTCGAGAAGGACTACGCGACCATCCGCGACCGCATCGCCCGCGTGATCCCCGGCTTCCACGACTTCAACGCGCGCGTGGCCGACCCCGCCGGCTTCACCCTCCCCCACGCCCCCCGCGACGAACGCCGCTTCCCGACGGCCACCGGCAAGGCCAACTTCACCGCCGCGCCCGTCGAACACCCCGAACTCCCCGAAGGCCGCCTGCTCCTGCAGACCCTGCGCTCCCACGACCAGTACAACACCACCATCTACGGACTCGACGACCGATACCGGGGCATCAGGAACGGCCGCCGCGTCGTCCTCGTCAACCCCGACGACGCCCGCGAACTGAAGATCGCCGACGGCTCCTACGTCGACCTCGTCGGCGAGTGGAAGGACGGCGTCGAACGGCGCGCGCCCGGCTTCCGCGTCGTGCACTACCCCACCGCCCGCGGCTGCGCCGCCGCCTACTACCCCGAGACCAACGTCCTGGTCCCCCTCGACTCGACCGCCGACACCAGCAACACCCCCGCCAGCAAATCCGTGGTCGTCCGTCTGGAACAATCGGCAGCCGACTGAGCGTTCGCTCAGCAGGGGGAATCCACGACGAAGTGGTCCACGACGAACGGAGCCGGGCCCGATGGGCGAACAGCACACCCCGAAGTTCCCGCAAGGGGTCATCGACGAGTACGCCGCACTCGGCGTCGACCTGCCCGCGCTCTTCTCCGCGGGCCACCTCGGCAACCGCATGGGCGTCCAGATCATCGAGGCCTCCGCGGACCGCGTCGTGGGCACCATGCCCGTCGAGGGCAACACCCAGCCCTACGGCCTGCTGCACGGAGGGGCCTCCGCCGTCCTCGCCGAGACCATCGGCTCCGTCGGCGCCATGCTCCACGGCGGCAGCACCAAGATCGCCGTCGGCGTCGACCTGAACTGCACCCACCACCGCGGCGTCCGCTCCGGCCTCGTCACCGGCGTCGCCACCCCCGTCCACCGCGGACGCACCTCGGCGACGTACGAGATCGCCATCACCGGCGAGGACGGCAAGCGCGTCTGCAGCGCCCGCCTCACCTGCATCCTCAAGGACGCGCCCCAGAGCTGACACCGGGGAGCGCCCCGGAGCCCCCGGGCGCTCCGGGCTTCCGGGGCGCGCTCCGGGACCCCCAGGGGCTCCGGAGCGGCCGGGAGCCTCGAGCCGGCCGGGAGCTTCGGGGCGGCCCGGGACGCCCAGGACGCACGGATCGCCCGGGGCCCGCGGATCCCCGTGGCTCTCCGGGGCTCTCCGGGACGGGCGGGTCACGCCGGACCCGCCGGGGCGCACGAGCGATCGCCCCCTGATCCACCGGGCCCTCCCGGACGCCCGCACCGCGAAAGTGCTCGCCGGACCGCCGGAGCCCACCGGCGCCCGCACCCGCGCCGGGCACACCGAGGGGCCGCTCCCGCCCCCAAGGACCTCCGCGCCCTCCTCCGCTCCTCCTGGCGTTCCCTGGCGGGAAAGGTGCCTCCCGGACCCCCTCCCCGGGTTCGCCCGAGGGTTCCGCACGGCCCTCGCGGACCGGGAAGCCCCGGCCGACAGGGAGCCGCGCCGGGCGGCGACGGGCGCGGGCGCCTTCCGGGCACCAGGCCCTCCGGAGGCCCGAACTCCCGCTCCGTACAGATCTGTTGGCGGGCACACTCCCCGGACCGGGCCGAGACACCCGGGCCACCGACGCCCGGCCCCGCGCTCCCGGTACCCACCGGACCGCGCCCCCGGCCGCACCCGCCCCCGGCCCTCGTCGCGATCGCAACCGGCGTCCCCGCCACCCCGCGCCCCGCTCCGCCCCAGGCACCGCCCGCCATCGGCGGCACCACCACAGCCCGTACCAACAGTCCCGGACACGCGGCCACTTGCTTCCGCTTCACGGTCGGCGCGGCCACCCGCGGGGCCGCCACCGCCCGCCAAGTAGGCTCCGGGACGCCCGAGTTGAGCGCGGCACCCGACCTCCGCTGCCACTGTCAGTGAAGGCCGGACACCCCCGCCTCATCGCCTTGCGCGACACCGTATACAACCGCGCCGCCCCACCCCCCGCCGCCGAGGCCCCCCACCCCGGCCCGCTCCTCCGCGGTGACGACGCACAGCAACCGCAAAGCCTCACTTCGGCGGCCCCGGGCCGCACGTCCCCGGGCCCCGTCCGCACGCACCCGGCTTCCCCAACAGGCCCGTCCCCACACCCACTTCGCCCGGCCGGCACACCGGCGACCGCCTCATACGGCGGTAACGGTGGGTTACCTCTGCCGCAATAAAGCAATCCCCGCGCCACGGGCCGCACCGCACCACGCCCCCGACGGCGTCCCGGACCACCACCGGGCGCCCGGGTTCCGGTATCCGCCATCAACCCGGATCAGCGCGTTCTCACCATGCGAACACACAACCGTCCGCGGACCGCACGTCGAAATGCTCCGATCGTCCGCCCCGCGCCCCGCGAGGAGCCCCCCGGATAACAAGAGCGTCACAGCCTTCCCCGCGCTCCTCCCCACCCCCCCGACCTGCGCCTATAGTCACGGCCAGTCACCGCGCCGCCGGGCGCGTAACTGCACGGCCCTGCTTCATCCAGTACGGCCCGGCGAGAAACACGGCCCCCACCCTGGGGTGCCGCGCCAGGGAGAGGATTCAACGTGCGACAGCGTTCCATGGTCATACTCACCGCCGTGCTCACGACAGGAGCACTCACGCTGACCGCCTGCGGCTCGCGCGACGACAGCGGCGACAGCAAGGACAGCGGCAAGAAGACCGAGATCATCATCGGCGTTGACGCCCCGCTGACCGGCCAGAACTCGGCCACCGGCCTCGGCATCCAGGGCGGCGTCCAGATCGCCGTCGACGACGCCAACAAGAACAACACCGTTCCCGGTGTGACCTTCAAGGTCAAGGCGCTCGACGACAAGGCCATCCCGGCCTCCGGCCAGGCCAACGCCACCCAGTTCGTCCAGGACGACAAGGTCCTCGGCGTCGTCGGCCCGCTGAACTCCGGCGTCGCCACCCAGATGCAGCAGGTCTTCGCCACCGCCGGTCTCGTCGAGATCTCCCCCTCCAACACCGCCCCCGAGCTCACCCAGGGCAAGAACTGGCAGACCTCCAAGTCCCGCCCGTTCAAGACCTACTTCCGCACCGCCACCACCGACGCCCTCCAGGGCGGCTTCGCGGCCGACTACGCGTACAACACGCTGAAGAAGCGCAAGGTGTACGTCGTCGACGACAAGCAGACCTACGGCGCCGGCCTGGCCAAGCTCTTCAAGGCCGGCTTCACCAAGGCCGGCGGCAAGCTCGCGGGCGAGGACCACGTCAACACCGGCGACACGGACTTCAACGCCCTCGTCACCAAGATCAAGAACTCCAAGGCCGACCTCGTCTACTACGGCGGCCAGTACGACGAGTCCGAGAAGCTCACCAAGCAGCTCAAGGACGGCGGCGTCAAGGTCCCGCTGTTCGGCGGTGACGGCATGTTCTCCGACACCTACATCCAGACCGCCGGCGACGCCTCGAAGGGTGACCTGGTCACCTCGGTCGGCCAGCCCGTCGACTCCCTGCCCTCCGCCGCCGACTTCATCAAGAAGTACAAGGCCTCCGGCCTCAAGGGCGACTACGGCACCTACGGCGGTTACTCCTACGACGCCGCCACGGCCATCATCAAGGCCATCGGCAACGTCGTGAAGGACGGCAAGATCCCGGACGGCGCCCGCGCCAAGATCGTCGACGAGGTCCAGAAGACCAAGTTCGACGGCATCGCCGGCCCCGTCTCCTTCGACGAGTACGGCGACACCACCAACAAGCAGCTCACCGTCTACCAGGTCGTCGACGGCAAGTGGAAGGCCGTCAAGAGCGGCACGTTCACCGGCTGACCAGCAACACCCGGGCCACTCCGGTGGATCGGTCCACAACCAGGCGACGGCGCCCCGAGCGGCGCCGTGCGCCCGGTCCGATCCACCGGTCAGGCCCTCTGCACAACCTCAGGGCCGCGCGGCCACGACCACACGTCACCGCGCGGCCCGATCCATACGCCCTGCTCAACTCTCCCCACCACATGGAGGCCACGCGGTGAACACCCTGCCGCAGCAGCTGGCCAACGGGCTGTTCCTCGGCTCGATGTACGGGCTGATCGCCATCGGCTACACGATGGTGTACGGCATCGTCCAGCTCATCAACTTCGCCCACGGCGAGATCTTCATGACCGGCGGCTTCGGCGCACTCTCGGTCTACCTTTACGTTCTGCCAAACGGCACATCCATGTGGATCGCCCTCCCGGCGATGCTGATCGGCGGCGGAATCGTCTCCGTCCTCATCGCCGTCGGGGCCGAACGCTTCGCCTACCGCCCCCTGCGCGGAGCGCCACGCCTCGCCCCCCTCATCACCGCCATCGGTCTGTCCCTGGCCCTCCAGCAGATCGTCTTCAACACCTACCCCGACGCCAAGACCGACCTGAAGTTCCCCCAGCTTCCCTTCGGCCCCTGGCACATCGGCTCCGTCAGCATCCAGAGCGGCTCGGTCTTCGTCATCGTCGCCGCCCCCCTGTGCATGGCGGCCCTCGCCCTCTTCGTCAGCCTCTCCCGCACCGGCCGCGCCATGCAGGCCACCGCGCAGGACCCTGACACCGCGCAGCTCATGGGCATCGACACCAACCGCATCATCGTCATCGCCTTCGCCATCGGCGGCTTCTTCGCCGCCGTCGCGGCCGTCGCCTACGGCCTGCGCTACGGCACCGTCAAGTACGACATGGGCTTCCAGATGGGCCTCAAGGCCTTCACCGCGGCCGTCCTCGGCGGCATCGGCAACATCTACGGCGCCATGATCGGCGGCCTCGTCCTCGGCCTCGCCGAGACCCTGGCCACCAGCTACATCGACGGCATCCCCGGCATGGAGCAGCTCGGCGGCGGCGGCTGGTCCTCCGTCTGGGCCTTCGTACTCCTCATCCTCGTACTGCTGTTCAGGCCGCAGGGCCTCGTCGGCGAACGCGTCGCGGACAGGGCGTGAGCACCATGGCAACCACCGAGACCACCACCCCCGAGCGCGGCCTGATCGCGCTCCCCGAGAGCGCGGCCCGCGTCCTCATCGCGATCGGCGCCGTCGCCACCATCGCCAGCACCTTCATGTCCTGGACCTACACGTCCGAGTTCCCCGGGGACCTCACCTACTACGGCTCCCCGGCCGGACTCCAGGTCCTCGACATCGTCGCCGGCGCCCTCACCCTCCTCTTCGCCCTGACCCTCTGGAACGTCCGCGGCCTCGGCTGGCTCAACCCGGCGGGCGCCACCCAGCCCGTCGTCCTCGCCGCCACCTCCGCGTTCGCCGTCAGCTGGTTCAGCGCCATCGCCATCGCCGTCGACCTCAAGGGCATCATCGCGCTCGACCCCGGCGCCTACCTCGCCGCCGTCGGCTCCCTCGTCGCCCTCCTCGGCACCCTGGCGCTCCCCAAGCCCGGTGACACCCTCAAGGACTACGTCACCAAGCCCGAACTCATCCCGCCGGCCGCCAAGCTGCCCGGCTGGGGCGAGCGTCTCGTCGTCACCGGCGCCACCGCCGTGGCACTGATCGTCTTCAACTACGGCATCGGCGTCGACCCCGACGCAAGCGAAACGTTCCTGGGCTACCTGCTCCTCGTCGTCTTCGGCGCCTGGGCCCTGCTCACCGCCGGACTCTTCGACCGCTTCGCGCAGCTCAACGCCCGCCACAAGGGCTTCGCCACCAGCATGGCCTTCCTCGCCGCGGCGGCCTTCCCGTTCCTCGCGAACAACGAACACAACTCCAACCTCGGCGTCAACATCCTCGTCGTCGCCACCGTCGCCCTCGGCCTCAACATCGTCGTCGGCCTCACCGGACTCCTCGACCTCGGATACGTCGCCTTCCTCGGCGTCGGCGCCTACGCCGCCGCCCTCGTCTCCGGCTCCGAGTTCTCCCGCTTCGCCGGCGTCCAGTTCCCCTTCTGGGCCGCCATGCTCACCGGTATGGCCGCGTCGCTCGTCTTCGGCGTCCTCATCGGTGCCCCGACCCTGCGACTGCGCGGCGACTACCTCGCCATCGTGACCCTGGGCTTCGGAGAGATCTTCCGCATCGCCGTCAACAACATGGACGGCACCTCCGGCCCCAACCTCACCAACGGCCCCAACGGCATCTCCATGATCCCGGACCTCGACATCTTCGGGTTCAACTTCGGAGCCGAGCACAACATCCTCGGCTTCCCCCTCGGCCGGTTCGCGAACTACTTCCTGCTGATGCTCCTCATCACCGCAGTCGTGGTCGTGGTCTTCAACCGCGCCGCCGACTCCCGCATCGGCCGCTCCTGGATCGCCATCCGCGAGGACGAGACCGCCGCCACCGCCATGGGCATCAACGGCTTCCGCGTCAAGCTCATCGCCTTCGCCCTGGGCGCCTCCCTCGCCGGCCTCGCCGGCACCGTCAGCGCCCACGTCGGCTACAGCGTCAACCCGGCGCCGTACCAGTTCGCCGGCTCCGTGCCCCCGAACTCCGCCTTCCTCCTCGCGGCGGTCGTCCTCGGCGGCATGGGCACCGTCAACGGACCCATCCTCGGCGCCACCCTGCTCTACCTCCTCCCCGAGAAGCTCAGCTTCCTCAAGGAGTACGAGCTCCTCGCCTTCGGCGTCGCGCTCATCATCCTCATGCGCTTCCGCCCCGAAGGCATCATCGCCAACCGCCGCCGCCAGCTCGAGTTCCACGAGAGCGACGACAGCGACAAGGCCGTCCACATCCCCGAACAAGGCCTGCCCGACTCCACCGTCGGCGTCACCAAGGCAGGGGCGTAACCAACATGACCACCACCACAGCCCCCAGCCCCGTCCTCGAAGCCACCGGCGTCACCATGCGCTTCGGCGGCCTCACCGCGGTCCGCAACGTCGACCTCACCGTCAACGCCGGAGAGATCGTCGGCCTCATCGGCCCCAACGGCGCGGGCAAGACCACCTTCTTCAACTGCCTCACCGGCCTCTACGTCCCCACCGAGGGCAAAGTCGCCTACAAGGGCACCGTGCTGCCGCCCAAGCCGCACCTCGTCACCAGCGCCGGCATCGCCCGCACCTTCCAGAACATCCGGCTCTTCGCCAACATGACCGTCCTGGAGAACGTGCTCGTCGGACGCCACACCCGCACCAAGGAAGGCCTCTGGTCGGCCCTCCTGCGCGGCCCCGGCTTCCGCAAGGCCGAAGCCGAGTCCCGCGAACGCGCCATGGAACTGCTGGAGTTCATCGGCCTCGACCACAAGGCCGACCACCTCTCCCGCAACCTCCCCTACGGCGAGCAGCGCAAGCTGGAGATCGCCCGCGCCATGGCCAGCGAGCCGGGCCTGCTCCTCCTGGACGAGCCCACCGCCGGCATGAACCCGCAGGAAACCCGCGCGACCGAAGAACTCGTCTTCGCCATCCGCGACCGCGGCATCGCCGTGCTCGTCATCGAGCACGACATGCGCTTCATCTTCAACCTGTCCGACCGCGTGGCCTGCCTCGTCCAGGGCGAGAAGCTCGTCGAAGGCACCTCCGACGTCGTCCAGGGCGACGAGCGCGTCATCGCCGCCTACCTCGGCACCCCGTTCGAGGGCGCCCCCGGCACGGAGGAACTCGCCGAGGTCGAGGCCGCCGAGGCGGCTGGAACCACGGCGGCCCCGGCCGAGACCGAGGAAGCCGCCGACACCCCGGCCGACGACGCGGCGGAAGCCCCCGCGGCCGAGGAAGCCGAGGAGACGTCCGCCGCCCCCGAGGCGAGCGACGACTCCGACGCCCCGGAAGCCTCCGAGGCCGCCGAGGAGACCGAGGACGCCACCCCGTCGGACGACTCCGACGCACCCGCCGCGTCCGACGACTCCGACGCGCAGGGCAGCACCACCAAGGAAGGAACCGCCCAGTGACCGCACTGCTCGAGGTCGAAGACCTCAAGGTCGCCTACGGCAAGATCGAAGCCGTCAAGGGCATCTCCTTCACCGTCGAAGCCGGCCAGATCGTCACCCTCATCGGCACCAACGGCGCCGGCAAGACGACGACCCTGCGCACCCTCTCCGGGCTCCTCAAGCCCAGCGGAGGCCGCATCCTCTTCGACGGCCAGCCCCTCGCCAACATCCCCGCCCACAAGATCGTCTCCCTCGGACTCGCGCACTCCCCCGAGGGACGCCACATCTTCCCGCGCCTCACCATCGCGGAGAACCTCCAGCTCGGAGCGTTCCTCCGCAGCGACAAGGCGGGCATCGAGAAGGACATCCAGCGCGCCTACGACCTCTTCCCCATCCTGGGAGAGCGCCGTAAGCAGGCCGCCGGCACCCTCTCGGGCGGCGAGCAGCAGATGCTCGCCATGGGACGCGCCCTCATGTCCCAGCCCAAACTGCTCATGCTCGACGAACCCTCCATGGGCCTCTCGCCGATCATGATGCAGAAGATCCTCGCCACCGTCGCCGAACTCAAGGCGGACGGCATGACCATCCTGCTCGTCGAGCAGAACGCCCAGGCGGCGCTCTCGCTGGCCGACCAGGCCCACGTCATGGAGGTCGGCAGCATCGTCCTCTCCGGCACCGGCCAGGACCTCCTCCACGACGAGTCCGTCCGCAAGGCCTACCTCGGCGAGGACTGATCCTCCCGCGACCCCGGTCGCACGAAGAGGCCCGCACCTCCGTCAGGGGTGCGGGCCTCTTCCGTCCGCCGCGACCACGCGCGGACCAAGCTCTTCGGCGGCGTCCTCCAGGGCTGCGGCCCAGCCGGACTAGCCCTTCGCCGCCTTCTTCTCCGCGGCGTCCTCAATGACCGCCTCGGCCACCTGCTGCATCGACATACGACGGTCCATCGACGTCTTCTGGATCCACCGGAAGGCCGCCGGCTCCGTCAGCCCGTACTCCGTCTGCAGCACCGACTTGGCGCGGTCCACCAGCTTCCGCGTCTCCAGGCGCTGCGTGAGGTCCGCGATCTCACCCTCCAGCGCCTTCAGCTCCGCGAACCGCGACACCGCCATCTCGATCGCCGGCACCACGTCGCTCTTGCTGAACGGCTTCACCAGGTACGCCATCGCACCCGCGTCACGCGCGCGCTCGACGAGGTCGCGCTGCGAGAACGCGGTCAGCATCAGCACCGGGGCGATCGACTCCTCGGCGATCTTCTCCGCCGCCGAGATGCCGTCCAGCTTCGGCATCTTCACGTCGAGGATCACCAGGTCGGGCTTGTGCTCCCGGGCCAGCTCGACGGCCTGCTCACCGTCGCCGGCCTCGCCCACGACGCTGTAGCCCTCCTCCTCCAGCATCTCTTTGAGGTCGAGGCGGATCAGCGCCTCGTCCTCGGCGATGACGACACGGGTCGTCAGCGGAGGCACGTGCGACTTGTCGTCGTCGGGCGCGTCTACGGGCTGGGGCGACTCGGGGGCGGTCACGGGGGCTCCTCGTTGCGGGCCGGGCAGGTAGTGCTGCTTAAGAAGACTACCTAGCGGCGGCGGGCAGCGATGACCCGGTATGCTTCCGCAGAGTCGGTCACGCCGGGTTGGCGCAACTGGTTGACGCGGAGGTCTCAAACACCTCTGTCCGCAAGGACGTGTGGGTTCGAATCCCATACCCGGCACAGTTCACCGCAAAGCGGAGGTTCACGTTCTCGTGAACCTCCGCTTTTTGCTGCACACGGCGACGATCAGTGACGCACGGTGTTCACATGAACACGCATGGAACTGAAGTACGACAGAAGGTCCTCACCCTGCTCCGCGACGGAGCCAAGAACACCGACGTGGCGCGACGATTCGGCGTCCCACCAGGAACGGTCAGCTACTGGAAGCACGTGGACCGAGTGAAGCGCGGCGAGCCGGTCACCGTTCGTCCGTCGCTTCTCTGCCCGCGGTGCGACGACCGCGACCTCGACCAGGCCTCGTACAGCTATCTCCTCGGTCTGTATCTGGGCGACGGGCACATCAGCCACTACGCGAAGCACAAAGTGCCCAGCCTCATGATCACCCTTGACGACACCTGGCCAGGAATTCAGGACAGCGCGGAGCACGCCCTGCGAACCGTGTTCCCCCACAACAACACGTGCCGCGTGCGGAGCAAGGGCGCGCACAACATCAAGGTGTACTTCAAGCACCTCACCTGCCTGTTCCCCCAGCACGGCCCCGGCAAGAAGCACGAGCGCCTGATCGCACTCGAATCCTGGCAGCAGGAGATCGTCGACGCCCACCCCTGGGACTTCGTCCGGGGGCTGATCCACTCCGACGGGTGTCGCATCACCAACTGGACCACCCGCGTCGTCGGCGGGGAGCGCAAGCGCTACGAGTACCCCCGGTACTTCTTCACCAACGTCTCCGACGACATCAGGCAATTGTTCACCGACACCCTGGACGGACTCGGCATCGGATGGACGCACTGCACTCGCCACGGGAACCCGTACAACATCTCGGTCGCCAAGAAGGCCTCCGTGGCCCTCCTGGACGCCCATGTGGGCCCCAAGTACTGACCGGCGGCCGGAGTGGGCCGCCGGCCCGGCAGGGGCCCGTCAGGAGGCGCGGCTACCTGGGGCTGTCGTCCTCGCCGATGCGGTGGACGCGGACCAGGTTCGTCGAGCCGGAGACCCCGGGCGGGGAGCCGGCGGTGATCACGACGATGTCGCCCTTGGCGCAGCGGCCGTACTGGAGGAGGAGTTCGTCGACCTGGTCGACCATGGCGTCGGTGGAGTCGACGTGGGGGCCGAGGAAGGTCTCGACGCCCCAGGTGAGGTTGAGCTGGGAGCGGGTGGCGGGGGTGGGGGTGAAGGCGAGGAGGGGGATGGGTGAGCGGTAGCGGGAGAGGCGGCGGACGGTGTCGCCGGACTGGGTGAAGGCGACGAGGAACTTGGCGCCGAGGAAGTCGCCCATTTCGGCGGCGGCCCGGGCGACGGCGCCGCCCTGGGTGCGGGGTTTGTTGCGTTCGGTCAGCGGGGGCAGCCCCTTGGCGAGGATGTCCTCTTCGGCGGCTTCGACGATCTTCGCCATCGTCCTGACCGTCTCGATGGGGTATTTGCCGACGCTGGTCTCGCCGGAGAGCATGACGGCGTCGGTGCCGTCGATGACGGCGTTGGCGACGTCGGAGGCCTCGGCTCGGGTGGGGCGGGAGTTGTCGATCATCGAGTCGAGCATCTGGGTGGCGACGATGACGGGTTTGGCGTTGCGTTTGGCGAGTTTGATGGCGCGCTTCTGAACGATGGGGACTTGTTCGAGGGGCATTTCGACGCCGAGGTCTCCGCGGGCGACCATGATGCCGTCGAAGGCGGCGACGATGTCGTCGATGTTGTCGACGGCCTGGGGCTTTTCGACTTTGGCGATGACGGGGAGGCGGCGGCCTTCTTCGTCCATGATGCGGTGGACGTCGTGGATGTCTTTTCCGCTGCGGACGAAGGAGAGGGCGATGACGTCGAAGCCGGTGCGCAGGGCCCAGCGGAGGTCGTCCTCGTCCTTGTCGGAGAGGGCGGGGACGGAGACGGCGACGCCGGGGAGGTTGAGGCCTTTGTGGTCGGAGACCATGCCGCCTTCGATGACGGTGGTGCGGACGCGGGGGCCGTCGACGGAGGTGACTTCGAGGCAGACCTTTCCGTCGTCGACGAGGATGCGTTCACCGGGAGTGACGTCGGTGGCGAGTCCGTCGTAGGTGGTTCCGCAGGATTCGCGGTCTCCTCGGGCGCCTTCTTCGACGGTGATGGTGAAGGTGTCTCCGCGTTCGAGGAGTACGGGTCCTTCGGTGAAGCGGCCGAGGCGGATCTTCGGGCCTTGAAGGTCGCCGAGGATTCCGACGCTGCGGCCGGTTTCGTCGGAGGCTTTCCGGACGTGTCGGTAGCGCTCTTCGTGGTCGGCGTGGGTGCCGTGGCTGAGATTGAAGCGGGCTACGTCCATTCCGGCTTCGACCAGGGCTTTGATCTGGTCGTACGAGTCGGTGGCGGGGCCCAGTGTGCAGACGATTTTCGCTCGGCGCATGATGTGAGCCTAGGCCTTACCGGTCGGTAGAGAATTGGTCGCGCATGACTACTCAACAACCTTTGCGTGAAGGGTTATTGACAACTGTTGAATTGTGCGCCGCGGCGCTCCGATGAGCAGGACGTTGTTCTTCGTGCGGTCAGCGCGTTCTTCTGCCGGTGTCCGTCCGGTGTGCGCCGGACTGTGGAGTGGGTGCGCGGGAGAGTCTCGTGTTGACTTTCCGTGATGCTGGCAGGTGCGGCTAGAGCCGTGGCGGGGCCATGGTGAAGCGGGCGTCGACCTGGGCATGGACGTGCTGGCGCCGGGGTTCGAGGTCGAGGGGCGCTGGTTCGTCCTCGGTGGGGCCGGCGCCGTAGGCGGCCCGGCTGAGCGCGCGGGTGTTCCGGGGTGCTCGGGGGTGGGCGTCCTCGGTGCCGGTGTCGGCGAGCTCGACGAGTGCGGTGAGGGTGGTGCCGAGGGCTTCGGCGTATTCGCGGGCGCGCTGGACGGCTTCGCGGACGGCTTGCCGGCGTGCCGTGCGGTGGGTGGGCGAGTCGGGCCGGAGGGTCCACCAGGGGCCGTCGACGCGGGTGAGGTCGAGGTCGGCGAGGGCGGTGACGAGTTCGCCGAGGGCGGTGAAGTCGCTCAGTTCGGCGGTGATCTGGACGTGGCCGTGGTGGGTGCGGGTGCGTTCCGCGCGGCCGCGCGGGCCGAGTTCGGGGGTGATGGTGAGGGCGCTGGTCTCGAGGTGTTCGACGGCGTCGCCGTGGGTTCTGACGAGGTCGAGGGCTCGGGTGTTGCGGCGGGTGAGGTCGGCGAGGGTCTGGCGGCGGTCTTTGCCGCGGGCGGTGACGGTGATGGTGATGCGTGCGAGTTCGGGGTCGACCTCGAGGTGGGCTTCGCCGCGGACGGTGAGGCGGGGTGTGCCGGGGGTGCCGTAGGGGACGTCGGGTGGGGTGGGGGTGGTGACGGGAGTGCGTCCGTCGGCGGGTGCGGTGGCCGGGGTGTGCCGGTCGGCGGGGTCGGCGTCGGGGGTCATACGTCCCACTCTGTCACCGGGTGGGGGGTCCGTGGTGCCGTCCGGCCACCAGATGGAAACCTCCAGGGTCTTTTGCGGGAGCGGGTGTTGGGCCAGAATCTACGCGCGTTGTTGGCCTATTCCCGAGGAGTTCGAGCAATGCCGTTGAATCGCCGGAAGTTTCTGAAAGAGTCCGCCGTGACGGGTGCGGGGGTGGCGCTCGCGGGTGCGGGCGCGGCTCCGGTGGCGCAGGCCGCGGAGGGGGCGAAGGGGGGCCGGCCGGTGAAGCGGTACCAGCTGACGGTGATGGGGACGACCGATCTGCACGGTCATGTCTTCAACTGGGACTACTTCAAGGACGCGGAGTACGCGGACAAGGCGGGCAACGCGCAGGGGCTGGCGCGGATCTCGACGCTGGTGAACCAGATCCGCGAGGAGAAGGGGCGTTGCAACACGCTGCTGCTGGACGCCGGTGACACGATCCAGGGCACGCCGTTGACGTACTACTACGCGAAGGTGGACCCGATCACCGCCAAGGGCGGTCCGGTGCATCCGATGGCGCAGGCGATGAACGCGATCGGGTACGACGCGGTGGCGCTCGGGAACCACGAGTTCAACTACGGGATCGAGACGCTGCGGAAGTTCGAGTCGCAGTGCCGTTTCCCGTTGCTGGGCGCGAACGCGCTGGACGCGAAGACGCTGAAGCCGGCGTTCCCCCCGTACCTCATGAAGGAGTTCCGGGTTCACGGGGCTCCGCCGGTGAAAGTGGCGGTGCTGGGGCTGACGAATCCTGGTATCGCGATCTGGGACAAGGCGTACGTGCAGGGGAAGCTGACGTTCCCGGGGCTTGAGGAGCAGGCGGCGAAGTGGGTGCCGAAGCTGCGGTCGATGGGCGCGGACGTGGTGGTCGTGTCGGCGCATTCGGGTGCGTCGGGGACGTCGTCGTACGGTGACCAGCTGCCGTACGTGGAGAATTCGGCGGCGTTGGTGGCCCAGCAGGTGCCGGGGATCGACGCGATCCTGGTGGGTCACGCGCATCTGGAGATCCCGGAGCTGAAGGTCACGAACACGGCGACGGGGAAGACGGTGGTGCTGTCGGAGCCGCTGGCGTACGCGGAGCGGCTGTCGGTGTTCGACTTCGGGCTGGTCTTCGAGAAGGGGCGCTGGCACGTCGAGTCGGTGGCGGCTTCGGTGCGCAACGCGAACTCGGTGGCGGACGATCCGAGGATCACGCGGCTGCTGAAGGACGAGCACGAGGCCGTGGTGACGTACGTCAACCAGGTGGTCGGGCGGGCGACGGACACGTTGACGACGGTGGAGGCGCGGTACAAGGACGCTCCGATCATCGATCTGATCACGAAGGTGCAGGAGGACGTGGTGCGGGCGGCGCTGGTGGGGACGCAGTACGCGTCGTTGCCGGTGATCGCGCAGGCGTCGCCGTTCTCGCGGACGTCGGAGATCCCGGCGGGTGACGTGACGATCCGGGATCTGTCGAGCCTGTACGTGTACGACAACACGCTGGTGGCGAAGGTGCTGACGGGCGCGCAGGTACGGGCGTACCTGGAGTACTCGGCGAACTATTTCGTGCAGACGCCGGTGGGTGCGGTGGTCGACACGGAGAAGCTGACGAACGCGAACGGCCGCCCGGACTACAACTACGACTATGTGTCGGGTCTGCGGTACGACATCGACATCGCGCAGGCGGAGGGTTCGCGGATCAAGAACCTGACGTACGGCGGTGCGCCGTTGGACGACGCGCAGCAGTTCGTGTTCGCGGTGAACAACTACCGTGCCAATGGTGGCGGTGCGTTCCCGCACGTCGCTTCGGCGACCGAGGTGTGGTCGGAGTCGACGGAGATCCGGACGCGGATCTCGGAGTGGGTCACGGCGAAGGGTGTGCTGGACCCGAAGGAGTTCGCTTCGGTGGACTGGAAGCTGACGCGTGAGGGTGTGCCCGTGTTCTAGGGCGGTCGTGGTTCAGGTCGGCGGCGTCGGCGCGGTTTCTCGCGTCGGCGCCGTTACGTTTTTGGCGGGTGAGTGAGGGGATCGGAGGGTTCCAGCCGATATGTGAACCGATCGGCGTGGCTGATCCGATGAGGGGATGCGGGGGTGGTTCTCATCGTCCGTCGACGAGCGGGATGAGAGGGACGAGGGGGGTGAGGGTCCGGGGTTCTCGGCGGGCGGCGGGGACGCGGGGGGTGTGGTCGAGGCCGAAGGTGGTGAAGGCGGTGCGGCCGGGGAGAGGGTAGGGGTCCTTTCCGGTGAGGGAGTTGAGGATGGTGGCGCTGCGCCAGGCGGCGAGGCCGAGGTCGGGGGTGCCGACACCGTGGGTGTGGAGTTCGGCGTTCTGGACGTAGACGCGGCCGGTGACGGTGGGGGCGAGGACGAGGCGGAACTGGTCGTCGATGTCGGGGCGTTCGGCGTTGTCGCGGCGCAGGTAGGGGTCGAGTCCGGCGAGGAGGGGGGCGATGGGGCGTTCGCGGTAGCCGGTGGCGAGGACGACGGCGTTGGTGGTGAGGCGGGAGCGGGTGCCTTGCTGGACGTGTTCGAGGTGGAGTTCGATCTGGGTGGTGGCGATGCGTCCGGCGGTGCGGACGGTGACGGCGGGGGTGAGGACGGCGTCGGGCCAGCCGCCGTGGAGGGTGCGGCGGTAGAGCTCGTCGTGGATGGCGGCGATGGTGTCGGCGTCGATGCCTTTGTGGAGTTGCCATTGGGCGGCGAGGAGGCGGTCGCGGACGGGTTCGGTGAGGGCGTGGAAGTAGCGGGTGTAGTCGGGGGTGAAGTGTTCGAGGCCGAGTTTGGAGTACTCCATGGGGGCGAAGGCCTCGGTGCGGGCCAGCCAGTGGATCTTTTCTTTTCCGGTGGGGCGGTTGCGGAGGAGGTCGAGGAAGACCTCGGCTCCTGACTGGCCGGCGCCGATGACGGTGATGTGGTCGGCGGTGAGGAACCGGTCGCGGTGCTTGAGGTAGTCGGCCGCGTGGATGACGGGGGCGTCGGGGGCGTCGACGAGGGGTTTGAGGGGTTCGGGGATGTGGGGGGCGGTGCCGACGCCGAGGACGATGTTGCGGGTGTGGGTGCGGCCGAGGGCCTGGGCCCGGCCGTCGGTGTCGAGTTGGGTGAAGTCGACTTCGAAGAGTTCGTGCTCGGGGTTCCAGCGGACGGTGTCGACCTGGTGGGCGAAGCGGAGTCCGGGGAGGTGGTCGGCGACCCAGCGGCAGTAGGCGTCGTACTCGGCCCGTTGGATGTGGAAACGCTCGGCGAAGTAGAAGGGAAAGAGGCGGTCGCGGGCCTTGAGGTAGTTGAGGAAGGACCAGGGGCTGGTGGGGTGGGCGAGGGTGACGAGGTCAGCGAGGAAGGGGACTTGGAGGGTGGCGCCGTCGATGAGGAGACCGGGGTGCCAGTCGAAACCGGGGCGTTGTTCGTAGAAGACGGTGTCGAGTTCGGTGAGGGGGTGGGCGAGGGCGGCGAGGGAGAGGTTGAAGGGGCCGATGCCGATGCCGACGAGGTCGCGGGGCGTATCGGCGGTGGGGTGCTGGAGGTGGGAGTGGGGGTGGGGTGTCGGTCTCATCGGGGGGTGTGTCCTTCCACCAGTTTCAGGAGCGTGGCCAGGTCGCCGGGCCGGGTGTGGGGGTTGAGGAGGGTGGCCTTGAGCCAGCGGCGGCCGTCGAGGGTGGCGCGGCCGAGGACGGCGAGGCCTTGGTCGAGGAGGGTGCGGCGTACGGCGGCGACGGTGTCGTCGGTGGCGCCGTGGGGCCGGAAGAGGACGGTGCTGATGGCGGGGCGGTCGTAGAGCTCGAAGGCGGGGTGTGCGGCGATGAGGTCGGCGAGTTCGTGGGCGTGGGCGCAGACCTGGTCGACGAGCCGGCCGATGCCGTGGCGTCCGAGGGTTTTGAGGGTGACGGCGATCTTGAGGATGTCGGGGCGGCGGGTGGTGCGCAGGGAGCGGCCGAGGAGGTCGGGGTGGCCCGCTTCGGTGTCGTCGTCGGCGTTGAGGTAGTCGGCCCGGTGGGCGAGGGGGGTGAGGTCGGTGGGGTCGCGTACGGCGAGGAGTCCGGCGGCGACGGGCTGCCATCCGAGTTTGTGCAGGTCGAGGGTGACGGTGTCGGCGTGGGCGAGTCCGTCGAGTCTGGCGCGGTGCCGGTCGCTGAAGAGGAGGCCCCCGCCGTAGGCGGCGTCGATGTGGAGGCGGGCGCCGTGGGTGGCGCAGAGGCCGGCGATGTCGGGCAGTGGGTCGATGAGTCCGGCGTCGGTGGTTCCGGCGGTGGCGGCGACGAGGAGGGGGCCGCGCAGGTCGGTGAGGGCGCTGTCGAGGGCGGCGGGGTCGAGGATGCCGGCGGGGGCGGGGACGACGACGGGTTCGGGGAGACCGAGGAGCCAGGCGGCGCGGTGCAGGGAGTGGTGGGCGCCCGCTCCGCAGACGAGTTGGACACCGTGGTGTTTTTCGCGGGCGAGGAGGAGGGCGAGTTGGTTGGACTCGGTGCCACCGGTGGTGACGACGGCGTCGGCCCGGGTGCCCGGCGCTCCCTGGGTGTCCTGCGCGCCCCGGGTGTCCTGCGTGCCCGTGGCGTCTGTGGCGTCCGGGGTGTCCGTGGCGCCGTAGACGAGGTGGGCGAGGGCCCGGGCGACGAGTGCTTCGAGTTCGGAGGCCGCGGGGGCCTGGTCCCAGGAGTCGAGGGAGGGGTTGAGTGCGGAGGCGGCGAGGTCGGCGGCGGTGGCGACGGCCAGGGGCGGGCAGTGCAGGTGGGCCGTGCACAGGGGGTCGGCGGGGTCGGCGGCGCCTTCGGCGAGGGCGCGTACGAGGGTGTGGAGGGCGTCGGGGCTGCCGTGCTGGGGCAGGGGGTCACCGAGGGCCGTGCGCAGGCGCTGGGCGACCTGTCCGGGTCCCCCGGCGGGGAGGGGGCCTCCGCGGGCGGCGGCGCCCTCGGTGAGGGCGCCCAGGACGGTGTCGAGCAACGGCCGCAGTGCGTCGGGGCCTTCGGGGCCTGAGGCGAGGGGCGGCGTGCTCATGGGTGTCCTCCGGTGGACGTGCGGCGGGGTCCTTCCCGGCGTGTACGTGTTTTGGGCAGGCGCGCCCGCCAAGGACAACGATTCGGCCCCGGCGGGGGTACTGCCGTACGGAGGATTTGTGCGCGTGTGGCCGGACGCGCCGGACGCCGGACGGCTGCGGGTCAGCCGTCCGGCGTCCGGGTCCGTGCCGGTGTCCGGTGTCCGGACTCAGGTGCAGAAAGCCTGTGTCCGTACCGGTGCCCGGATGTCCGGGCGGTGTCTAGCCCTGCCTCACCCGCAGCGCGCGTGCGAGGTCGTCGAGCTGGTCGGTGAGTTTGCGGCGCAGGGCCGGGATGGGTCCGGCGTCGCGCAGACAGGTCTCGCCGAGGGCGAGGGTCTCGGGGGTGACGGCGCTGGCGGGGAAGGCGAAGCGGCCGGCGGCCTCGGCGATGGCGGGGCCGCGGCGTTCGGCGACGGCCACGGCGTCGGGCCAGTAGCGCTCGACGTACTCGTGGAGGAGGTCGGCCTGTTCGGGCTGCCAGAAGCCCTGGGCGGTGGCGGTGAACAGGTAGTTGGAGAGGCCGTCGTCGGCGAACATCGCGTCCCAGGCGGCGCGTTTGGCCTCGGGGTCGGGCAGTGCGGCGCGGCAGCGGGCGGCGCCTTCCTGGCCGGTGGCGCTGGGGTCCTGGACGAGTTCGGCTTCGATGACGGCGTCGTCGACGGCGCCGAGGACGCTGAGCCGGCCGAGGATGCGCCAGCGCAGTTCGGGGTCGAGTTCGGGGCCGCCGGGGACGGTGCCCTCGGAGAACCAGGCGCTGATGGTGTCGGGGTGGACGGCGACGGCGATGAGGTGGCGTACGGCGGTCAGGCGCAGGCCGGGGTGGGAGCCGTCCTCGGTGCGGCGGATGAGGTCGCGGCACAGGCCGGTGAGGGCGGCGAGGGCGGCGGGCCGCTGTTCGGGGGTCAGGTACCGGTCGGCGACGTGGACGGTGGCGAAGGTCAGGACGCCCTGGACGACGGCGAGGTCGGTCTCGTGCGGCAGATGGGCGCGGGCGGTCTCGATGTAGTCCGTGGCGGGCAGTTCGCCGTCGCGCACGGCGTCGCGCAGGGCGTTCCAGACGACGGCCCGGGTGAGGGGGTCGGGAAGGCCTCCGAGGGCGGCCCGTACGGTCTGGAAGGACTTGGTGTCGAAGCGGACCTTGGCGTAGGTGAGGTCGCCGTCGTTGAGGAGGACCAGGTCGGGGCGGCGGCCGGGCCTGTGGGTGGGCTCGCCCTGGGGGACGTCGATCTCGAAGCGCTCGCGCAGGGTGAGCCGGTCGCCCTCGCCGGGGACGGTGTCGTAGGCGCCGACGGCGACGCGGTGGGGCCGGCTGCCCCGGTGGCCGACGGTGAGGTGCCACTGGCCGTCGGCTTCGGTGATCTCGGGGGTGAGGGTGTCGACGCCGGTGGTGCGCAGCCAGGCGTCGGCCCAGGCGTGGACGTCGCGTTCGGTGGCGGAGGCGAGGTTGTCGATGAAGTCGGCGAGGGTGGCGTTGGCGAACTTGTGGCGGGCGAAGTGGGTGTTGATGCCGGCCAGGAAGTCCTTCTCGCCGAGCCAGGCGACGAGCTGGCGCAGGGCGGAGGCGCCCTTGGCGTAGGAGATGCCGTCGAAGTTGAGCATGGCGGACGCGGTGTCGGGGACGGCGTCCGGGTCGGGGGCGACGGGGTGGGTGGAGGGGCGCTGGTCGGCGTCGTAGCCCCAGGACTTGCGGGCGACGCCGAAGTCGACCCAGGTGTCCGTGAAGCGGGTGGCCTCGGTGAGGGTCTGGTAGCCCATGTACTCGGCGAAGGACTCGTTGAGCCAGATGTCGTCCCACCAGCGCAGGGTGACGAGGTCGCCGAACCACATGTGGGCCATCTCGTGGGCGATGACCATGGCGCGGGTCTGGCGCTCGGTGTCGGTGACGGCGGAGCGGTAGACGAATTCGTCGCGGAAGGTGACGAGTCCGGGGTTCTCCATGGCGCCGGCGTTGAATTCGGGGACGAACGCCTGGTCGTAGGAGTCGAAGGGGTAGGGCTCGTCGAACTTCTCGTGGTAGCGGTCGAAGCAGGCGCGGGTGACCTCGAGGATCTCGTCGGCGTCGGCGTCGAGGTAGGGGGCCAGGGAGCGGCGGCAGTGCAGGCCGAAGGGCAGGCCGGCGTGTTCGGTGCGCACCGAGTGCCAGGGGCCCGCGGCGACGGCGACGAGGTAGGTGGAGATCAGGGGGGTGGGGGCGGCCTTCCAGCGGCCGTCTCCGAGGTGTTCGGTGACGCCGTTGGCGAGGACGGTCCAGCCTTCGGGGGCGGTGACGGTCAGCTCGAAGACGGACTTGAGGTCGGGCTGGTCGAAGGCGGCGAAGACGCGCTGGACGTCTTCCATGAACAGCTGGGTGTAGAGGTAGGTCTCGCCGTCGGTGGGGTCGGTGAAGCGGTGCATGCCCTCCCCGGTGCGGGAGTAGCGCATGGAGGCGTCGACGCGCAGTTCGTGCTCGCCGGCGGTGAGTCCCTCGAGGGGCAGCCGGTTCTCGTCCAGGGTCTCCGGGTCGAGGGGCCGGCCGTCGAGGGTGACGGAGCGCAGTTCGGCGGGCTTCAGCTCGACGAAGGTGTCCGCGTCGGCACGGGCGGTGAACCGGATGACGGTCAGGGAGTCGAAGGTCTCGTCCCCTCCGGTCAGGTCGAGTTCGATCCCGTAGTGGTGGACGTCGAGGAGCTTGGCACGGGTCTGCGCTTCGTCGCGCGTCAGTACGGACATGAGGCCATGCTGCCCGATGGTGAGGTCACGACACAGGGGTGGTCCGGTATGTACGCTTTGACGCCGTCCGGTCACGGGCTGCGGCCGAGGGGTGCGTTCGGGGGGATGTGCCGGGTGTGCGGCGTCCCGCCGCGGTCACTCGGACGTGCCGGCCGCGGTGGTGCCCGCGTCGTCCGCGATGCGCTCGTGGTGGCGGATGACTTCGGCGATGATGAAGTTCAGCAGCTTCTCGGCGAAGGCCGGGTCGAGTTTGGCGCTCTCGGCGAGGCTGCGCAGCCGGGCGATCTGGTGGGCCTCGCGGGAGGGGTCGGCGGGCGGCAGGTGGTGGGCGGCCTTGAGGTGGCCGACCTGCTGGGTGCACTTGAAGCGTTCGGCGAGCATGTGGACGACGGCGGCGTCGATGTTGTCGATGCTGTCGCGCAGCCGGGCGAGTTCCGCTCTGACGTCGGGGCCGGCTTCCTGGGGCTTGCTGGTGGTCATGACAGCCAACCCTACGCGGCTCGCGGGGGGTCGATCTTGACGGGACGGTGCCCGGTGGCGCCCGCGACCGGAGTCGCGGGCGCCGTGTGCGCGGGTCGTACGGGTCTCGCGTGCCGTGCACGCGGGGGGGTACGGGCCTCGCGTGCCGTTCGTACGGGTGCCCCGGCTCGCCGGGCGGGGGATCAGAGGCCGGCGGCCGCTCTGGCTATGTCGGCGGCGAAGGTCGAGACCTCGCTGTAGACGCCGGGGTATCCGGGCCGGGCGCAGCCTTCGCCCCAGCTGACGATGCCGACCTGGATGTAGGCGCCGGTGTCGTCCTTGCGGAACATGGGTCCGCCGGAGTCGCCCTGACAGGTGTCGACGCCGCCCTGGGCGACGAATCCGGCGCAGATCTCGTCACCGGGGACGAGGTCGCTGCCGTACGCCTGCTTGCAGGTGGCGTCGTCGACGAAGGGGACGGTGGCCTTGAGCAGGTAGCGCTGCTGTCCGCCGCCCTCGCGGGCGGCGCCCCAGCCGGCGACGGTGAAGTTGCCGTTGTTGTAGGCGGTGTTGGTGGCGATCTTCAGGGTGGGCAGCGCGATGGGTGAGGCGAGCTTGATGAGGGCCCAGTCCTTGCCCTTGCCGTTGTAGCCGGGGGCCTGGAGCACCTTGGTGGACCTGACCTTGACGGCGCTGCTGCTCTGGAGGTCGACGACGCCGGCGGTGGCGGTGATGGAGGTGTTGGTGCCGGAGCCGTTCACGCAGTGGGCGGCGGTCAGGACGATGTTCTGGGTGTAGAGGGCTCCGCCGCAGCCCATGGAGAGGCGGACCATGAAGGGGAATTCGCCCTGGGCGGCGCGTGTGCCGCCGACGACGGGCGCGGGAGCGGCGTGCGCGGACAGCGGCTGGAGGGACACGGCGGCGAGCGCGACCGCGCCGACGGCGAGCAGTCTTCTGATGACGCCGTACTTCCTGGGAGACTTCAACGTGGTTCCTTTCGTGGGGGGTTGTCCGCAGGGCGGGCGCACGGGGAATTGCGAATGGCATGCACCTGCCAAGCTGGTGGGGATTATGGGGACCGGCCGCCGCGCCGGGCAAGAGCCGCATTCCGGCCAGTCGCCGTCCCGCCCGCCCCGCTCCCCCGTCACCGGGCGGGACCCCGCTTACAGTGGAGAGGAGTTCCGGCGTCTTCTGGGGGTGCGGGCGTGGCGAACGGCGGACCCGTCGAGCACGGCTACCCGCATCTGGACACGGTGCGGGCGTCGGTCACCGCGCTCTACAAGCGGCTCTCGTACGACACCGTCCACACCTTCGCGGCCAGCGTGGCCCCCGCCGACGTGGCCTTCGCCGACGCCGACGACCTGCACCTGGGCGCCCAGCGCGTCGCCCGTGAGATGGTGCGGCACTACCGGCTGCCCGACGCCCGGATGATCGTCGGTTTCCGCGAGATGACCCACGCGGCGCACGTCGAACTCGCCGCGGGGCCCGAGTACTTCATCGAGCTCAACGACCGTTTCCGCACCCACCGCAGGGACATCGGCGCCGCCCTCGCCCACGAGGTGATGCACGTCTATCTGCACCGCCTGGACCTCTCGTTCCCCGGCACCCGCGACACCGAGATCCTCACCGACACGGCCGCGGCCTACCTCGGCGCGGGCTGGCTCCTGCTCGACGCCTACCGCGAGGACGGCGCGTCCTCGCAGAAGCTCGGCTATCTGACCCCCGAGGAGTTCGGGTACGTCCTCGCCAAGCGCGCCCTGGTCTTCGGCGAGGACCCCTCGGTGTGGTTCACCAGCCCGCAGGCGTACACCGCGTACGCCAAGGGCATGGAGCTGGCCCTGCGGGACGGGCGGCAGCCTCCGCTGACCGCGGCGGGCTGGGCGGGCCGCCGCCGCTACGCCCGCGACCGGCGCCACGCGCAGGACCACCGCGCGCCCGACAGCTCCGGCGTCTCCTACGCCTTCGCGTCCGACGACCGCGGGCCGCTGCGCGTCTCCTTCCCCTGCCCGACCTGCCACCAGCGCATCAGGGTGCCGGTCCGGGGCCGGGTACGGGCCCGCTGCGCGCTGTGCCGGACGGTGCTGGAGTGCGACACCTAGGACCTGTCCGGTCGGTCATGGCGGAGACGCCGGGTGAGGCAGAACACCCCGAAAGTCTTTGCCTCGCGCGTCCGTGTCGAGCGAGGGTCGAAGGATGAGCACGAACGACCCCGCCGCACTCCTCTTCCCCGCCGTGTACGAGGGGGACGAGGACGCGGTCGTGCGGCTGCTGCGTGCCGGAGCGAGCCCCGAGGCGGTCGACGAGGAGGGCGAGAGCGCCCTGTACCTGGCGGCGGTGAGCGACCGGGCCGCCGTCGTACGGCTGCTGCTGGCCGCCGGAGCCGAGCCCGACCGGCTCAGCCGGGGCACGGACGCCCCGCTGTGCGGCGCCGCCTGCGGCGGTCACACGGAGGTGGTCCGCGCCCTGCTCGCGGCGGGGGCGCACCCGGACATCGTGGAGGAGTTCGGCTTCACCGCGCTGACCTGGGCCCTGCGCCGGGGTCACACCGCCGTGGCGGAGGCGCTCCTGGAGGCGGGCGCGGACCCCGGCCGGCCCGGACCGGCGGGCGAACCCCCACTGGTGACGGCCGCACACCGGGGCTCGGTCGGCTGTGTACGGGCCCTGCTGGCACACGGCGCGGGCGCGCGGGGCGAGGCGCTGGCGGAGGCCCGCCGGCTGCTCGGCGTCGGCGCCGAGGCCGAGCTGCGGGAGGGCCTGGCCCGCACGCACGGCGCCGGGCACGCCTCGGCCACCCACCGGCACACGTCGCCCGAGGGCGTCACCGTCGAGGTCCGGCTCCTGGACGAGCGGGGCAGGCCGTTCGCGGGCGACGACCTGGAGACCGGCCACGCGGAGATCGTCGCCCTGCTGAAGGCGAGCACGACCCGCCCCGGACACTGAGTCCCGGCGCCTCCGGGAGCGGTGCGGCCGCACGCGCACCGGTCTCCCGGTCCCACGCCCGGAACCGTCCCGGGACCGCCGCCCCGGAAGTCCCCGCTCCCCCGCGGTCGTGTCACCGGCGGGGTGCGCCGCCCCCGCCTCCCCGGCAGCGGCGGAACACGTCGGCCCCTCCGCCCCGGCAGCGACACCGACGACGGGCCGCGCCCGGACGGTCGTGGCTCCTACCGCGCCCCGTACACCGCCCCCGGGGTGTCGGCCCGCGCCAGGAGTCCGCGGGCCGTCTCTCCGGCCTCCGCCGGGGTCCAGCGGGCTCCCTTGTCGGCGCTCGGGCCCGGCCGCCAGCCCTCCATCACCGTGATCCGGCCGCCCTCGGTCTCGAAGACGCGGCCGGTGACCCCGGCGCTGGCGGCCGATCCGAGCCAGACGACCAGCGGCGAGACGTTGCCGGGGTCCATGGCGTCGAATCCGTCGGCGGGGGCCGCCATGGCGTCGGCGAAGGCGCGCTCGGTCATCCGGGTGCGGGCGGCCGGGGCGATGGCGTTGACCTGGACGCCGTAGCGTGCCGTCTCGGCCGCCGCGACCAGGGTCAGAGCGACGATGCCGGCCTTGGCGGCGCTGTAGTTGCCCTGCCCGACCGACCCCAGCAGGCCCGCCCCACTGCTGGTGTTGACGACCCTGGCGTCGGGCACGCGGCCCGCCCCGGCCTCCGCGCGCCAGTGCGCCGCCGCCTGCCGGAACGGCAGGAAGTGCCCCTTCAGGTGGACCCGCATCACGGCGTCCCAGTCGTCCTCGCCGAGGTTGACGAGCATCCGGTCGCGCAGGAACCCGGCGTTGTTGACGAGGGTGTCGAGCCGCCCGTACGTCTCCAGCGCGGTGCGGACGAGGGACGCGGCGCCCTCGGTCGTCGCGATGTCGCCGCCGTGGGCCACCGCCTCACCGCCCGCCGCGCGGATCTCCTCGGCCACCTGCCGGGCCGGGCTGTCGGCGGCGGGGGTGCCGTCGAGGCCGACACCGAGGTCGTTGACCACGAGGCGGGCTCCCTCGGCGGCGTACGCCAGCGCGTGCGCCCGGCCGAGTCCGCGGCCCGCGCCCGTGACGATCACGACCCGTCCCTCGCACAGCCGTGGTGCGCTCATCGGGTTCCTCCCTGCTGGTGCCGGCCGGCGGTGGCCTGCCGGTCCCGGTCGGCGGTGGCGGCGTCGAGGAAGGCGGGGCGCTCCCCGCCTCCGTGGACGAGGAGAGAGGCGCCGCTGATGTAGGCGGCGGCGTCGGAGGCGAGGAAGACGGCGGCGTCGCCGACGTCGGAGGGCCGGGCGAGGCGGCCCAGCGGGACGGTGCGGGCGACGGCGGCGAGGCCGTCCTCGTCGCCGTAGTGCAGATGGGCCAGTTCGGTGCGGACCATGCCGACGACCAGGGTGTTGACCCGGATCTCCGGCGCCCACTCGACGGCCATCGAGCGGGCCAGGCTCTCCAGTCCCGCCTTGGCCGCGCCGTAGGCGGCGGTGCCGGGCGAGGGGCGCGAGCCGCTCACGCTGCCGATCATCACGATCGAGCCCCGGGCCCGCCTGAGGTGTTCGCGGGCCGCGATCGACGCGGTGAGCGGGGCGGTGAGGTTGAGCTCGATCACCCGGGCGTGCCGCTCGGCGTCCGCCTCGGCCAGCGGGCGGTAGGGGGCGCCACCGGCGTTGTTGACCAGGACGTCGAGCCGTGGCAGGGAGTCGAAGAAGGCCCGTACCGCGGCCGGGTCGCGCAGGTCGAGGGGGACGAAGTCGGCCTTGCCGAGGGGGGTTTCGGGCGGCCGTCGGGCGCAGACGACGACCTGGGCGCCGGCCCGCTCGAAGGCTCTGCCGATGCCCGCCCCGACGCCCCGGGTGCCGCCGGTGACGACGACGGTCCGGCCGCCGAGGTCCCCGGCGGCGCCCGGCCGGTCCATGGTGTCCGCGTTGTCCACAGGGCCTCCCGCGCGGCCGCGATCGCTGCTAGCTTCGCATCACACCTAACAAACGTTTGGTGGAAAGGTAGCTGATGTGCCCATGGGTGTCTCCACCTCGTCCCCGGAAAAGGGGATTTCCGTCGTCACGGTCGACTTCCCGCCGGTGAACGCGCTGCCGGTGCGGGGCTGGTTCGACCTCGCCGGTGCCGTGCGCGCGGCGGGCGAGGACCCCGGGATCCGCTGCGTCGTCCTGAGAGCGGAGGGCCGCGGGTTCAACGCGGGCGTCGACATCAAGGAACTGCAGCGCGACGCCACCGGCCACGGCGCGCTGATCGGCGCGAACCGCGGCTGCGCCGAGGCCTTCGCCGCGGTGTACGAGTGCGAGGTGCCCGTCGTGGCGGCGGTGCACGGCTTCTGCCTGGGCGGCGGTATCGGGCTCGTGGGGAACGCGGACGCGATCGTGGCGAGCGAGGACGCCGTGTTCGGGCTGCCCGAGCTGGACCGGGGCGCGCTCGGCGCGGCCACGCATCTGGCCCGTCTCGTCCCCCCGCACCTGATGCGCGTCCTGTACTACACCTCGCGCACGGCGACCGCCGCCGAGCTGCACGCCCACGGCTCGGTGTGGCGGGTCGTGCCACGGGAGGAGCTGCGGTCGGCGGCACTGGAGCTGGCGCGGGAGATGGCGGCGAAGGACGGGCGGCTCGTGCGGCTCGCCAAGGCCGCGATCAACGGCATCGATCCCGTCGACGTACGCCGCAGCTACCGCTTCGAGCAGGGCTTCACCTTCGAGGCAGCGCTCGCCGGAGTGGCGTCCCGCGTCCGCGACACCTTCGGCAAGGAGGCCCCCCGATGAGCGACAAGACCATGTCGGCGCAGGACGTCGTCGGCCGGCTGGAGAGCGGGATGACGCTCGGCATCGGCGGCTGGGGCTCGCGCCGCAAGCCGATGGCCCTGGTGAGAGCGCTGCTCCGCAGCGAGGTCACCGATCTGACGGTCGTGTCGTACGGCGGCCCGGACGTCGGGCTGCTGGCCGCAGCCGGCCGGATCCGCACCCTGGTCACCGCGTTCGTGACGCTCGACTCCGTCCCGCTCGAACCGCACTACCGCGCGGCCCGCGAGCGCGGCGCGTTCGAGCTGAGGGAGGTGGACGAGGCGATGTTCATGTGGGGGCTGCACGCGGCGGCGAACCGGCTGCCGTTCCTGCCGGTGCGGGCGGGGCTCGGCTCGGACGTGATGCGCGACCCGGGCCTCAGGACGGTCACCTCTCCGTATCCGGACGCGGTCTCGGGGATACGGGAGGAGTTCGTCGCGATGCCCGCGCTGCGCCTGGACGCGGCCCTGGTCCACGTGAACCGGGCGGACCGGGCGGGCAACGGCCAGTACCTGGGCCCCGATCCGTACTTCGACGACCTGTTCTGCGAGGCGGCGGACGCGGCGTACGTCTCCTGCGAGCGGATCGTCGACACGGCGAAGCTGACGAAGGAGGCGGCACCGCAGACACTGCTGCTCCAGCGGTCGTCCGTGACCGGTGTGGTGGAGACGCCGAACGGCGCGCACTTCACCTCGTGCGTCCCGGACTACGGCCGGGACGAGGCCTTCCAGAGGCTGTACGCGACCACGCCGTACGCCGAGTTCGCCGAGCGGTTCCTCGGCGGCGGCGAACACGCCTATCAGAGCGCCGTGCACACCTGGCGGAAGGAGCGGGAGCGGTGAACACGGAAGGAACGGCGACGGGAGCGGTGAGCGGGGAGGGAGCGGGGCCGGTGGGCGTCACCCGTGCCGAGTACTGCGTGATCGCGTGCGCCGAGGCCTGGCGGGGCGCCGGCGAGGTGCTCGCCAGCCCGATGGGCCTGATCCCGTCCGTCGGCGCCCGGCTGGCCCGGCACACCTTCTCGCCGGATCTGCTGCTGACCGACGGGGAGGCGCTGCTCGTCGGCCCCGACGGCACTCCGGAGGGGTGGCTGCCGTACCGCAGGCATCTGACTGCGGTGACCGGCGGGCGGCGGCACGTGATGATGGGCGCGAGCCAGATCGACCGGTTCGGCAACCAGAACATCGCGTGCGTCGGTGACTGGTCCCGGCCCCGGCGCCAGCTCCTCGGCGTGCGCGGGGCGCCGGTCAACACGCTCAACAATCCGACCAGTTACTGGATCCCCAGGCACTCGCCACGGGTGTTCGTGGAGCGGGTCGACCTGGTGTGCGGGGTGGGGTACGACCGGGCCGGCGCCGCGGGCCCCGGCGCCGCCCGCTTCCATCGTCTGCCCCGCGTGGTGACCGACCTCGCCGTCCTCGACTTCGCGACGCCCGACCACTCGATGCGGCTGGTGTCCGTGCACCCGGGTGTCACCGTCGAGCAGGTCGAGGGGGCGACGGGTTTCGCGCTGGCGGTCCCGGACGAGGTGCCGTTCACCCGCGAACCGACCGCGGAGGAGCTGGAGCTGATCCGCACGGTGATCGACCCGGACGGTCTGCGCGAGCGCGAGGTGCCCGATCCGCGGGGCGGCGCACGGGAGAAGGGCGCCCCCCGGGCGGACGGCGGGGCACGGGGCGGGGAGAGACCCCCGGGCCGGGGCGGGGGCGGGCGCTGATGGAGACCGCGCTGACCCGGCTCGTCGGGGTCCGGCATCCCCTCGTGCAGACCGGCATGGGCTGGGTGGCGGGACCCCGGCTGGTCTCGGCGACGGCGAACGCGGGGGCGCTAGGCATCCTGGCCTCGGCGACGATGACGCTCGACCAGCTCCGTGACGCCGTAAGGGAGGTCAAGTCCCGTACGGACCGGCCCTTCGGTGTGAACCTGCGCGCCGACGCCGGGGACGCGGGCGACCGGGTGCGGATCATCGTCGACGAGGGCGTGCGCGTCGCGTCGTTCGCGCTCGCTCCCTCGCGCGAGCTGATCGCCGAGCTGAAGGGGGCGGGTGTGATCGTCATGCCGTCCGTCGGTGCCCGGCGGCACGCCGAGAAGGTGGCCGGCTGGGGCGCCGACGCGGTGGTCGTGCAGGGCGGCGAGGGCGGCGGTCACACCGGGGAGGTGGCCACGAGCGTGCTGCTGCCCCAGGTGGTGGACGCCGTGGACATCCCGGTGGTGGCGGCGGGCGGCTTCCACGACGGGCGGGGGCTGGTGGCGGCGCTGGCCTACGGGGCGGCGGGCGTGGCGATGGGCACGCGTTTCCTGCTGACCTCCGACTCGACGGTCCCCGACGCGGTGAAGGCGAGATACCTGGCGGCGACGGTGAAGGACGTCACCGTGACGACGGCCGTCGACGGGCTGCCGCACCGCATGCTGCGCAGTGAGCTCGTCGACGCCCTGGAGCGGGCTGGGCGCGCCGGGGCGCTCGTCCAGGCGGTGCGGCGGGCCGCCGGGTTCCGGCGGATCTCCGGTCTCTCCTGGTCCCGGATGATCCGCGACGGGCTCGCCATGAGACACGGCCGGGACCTGACCTGGAGCCAGGTGCTGCTCGCCGCCAACACCCCGATGCTGCTGAGGGCGTCGATGGTGGACGGCCGGACGGATCTGGGGGTGATGGCGGCGGGGCAGGTGGCGGGGGTGATCGAGGATCTCCCGTCGTGCGCGGACCTGGTCGAACGGGTGATGACGCAGGCCCACGCGGTCCTGGACGCCCTTCCCGGGCCGGACGGGGCGGAGCTCCGGTGGACCGAGGCCTGCGGCGGGCCGGACGGCTGAGTTCCCGCGCGGCCCCCGGACCCGGCCTCGTCCGGCCCCGGGGGCCGTGCGGGAGGTGGTGACTCAGAGGCGTTCGATGATCGTCACGTTCGCCTGGCCGCCGCCCTCGCACATCGTCTGGAGTCCGAACCGGCCGCCGGTGCGCTCCAGTTCGTGCAGGAGGGTGGTCATGAGGCGGACGCCGGTGGCGCCGAGGGGGTGGCCGAGGGCGATGGCGCCGCCGTTGACGTTGACCTTCTCCGGGTCAGCGCCGGTCTCCTTGAGCCAGGCGAGGACGACCGGGGCGAACGCCTCGTTGATCTCGACGAGGTCGATGGCGCCGATGGACATGCCCGCCTTCTTCAGGGCGTACGCGGTGGCGGGGATGGGGGCCGAGAGCATGCGGACGGGGTCCTCGCCGCGTACGGAGAGGTGGTGGACGCGGGCTCGGGGGGTCAGTCCGTGTTCGCGCAGCGCCCGTTCGGAGGCGAGCAGCATCGCGGCGGCGCCGTCGGAGACCTGGGAGGAGCAGGCGGCGGTGATGGTGCCGCCCTCGGCGACCGGCTTCAGGGCCGCCATCTTCTCCAGGGTGGTGTCGCGGCGCGGTCCCTCGTCGGCGGTGACGTCGCCGAGGGGGACGGTCTCGCGGGCGAAGCGGCCCTCGTCGGCGGCGCGGACCGCCCGCCGGTGCGAGCGGAGGGCGAACTCCTCCTGGTCGCGGCGGCTGATGCCCCATTTGGCGGCGATGAGTTCGGCGCCGTGGAACTGGTTGACGGGGCGGTCGCCGTAGCGCGCCCGCCAGCCCTCGCTGCCCGCGAAGGGGCCTTCGGTGAGACCGAGCGGTGCGGCGGCCTGGCGGGAGGCGAAGGCGATGGGGATCTGGCTCATGTTCTGCACGCCGCCGGCGACGACGAGGTCCTGGGTGCCGGACATCACGCCCTGGGCGGCGAAGTGCACGGCCTGCTGGGAGGAGCCGCACTGCCGGTCGACGGTGACCCCGGGCACCTCCTCGGGCAGTCCGGCCGCCAGCCAGCTGGTGCGGGCGATGTCCCCGGCCTGCGGTCCGACGGTGTCCAGGCAGCCGAGGACGACGTCCTCGACGGCCGCCGGGTCGACACCGGAGCGTTCGACGAGGGCCTTGAGCACGTGCGCGCCGAGGTCGGCGGGGTGGACCGCGCTCAGTCCTCCCCCGCGTCGCCCGACGGGGGTGCGGACCGCTTCGACGATGTAGGCCTCGGCCATGAGGGCTCCTCGGGGTGTGGGTGGTTCGCTTACGTCTCCTCGCGCACGGAGATGCCGTCGAGCACCATCGACAGGTACTGCCGGGCGATCTCCTCGGGGCTGTGCCGGCCGCCGGGCCGGTACCAGGAGGCGGCGACCCAGACGGTGTCGCGGACGAAGCGGTAGGTGAGGCGGATGTCGAGGTCGGCCCGGAAGACCTCGGCGTCGACTCCGCGTTCCAGGGTGCTCAGCCAGGCCTTCTCGAAGTTGCGCTGGGACTCGGCGAGGAAGGCGAAGCGCTGCTGCGCGACGAGGTGGCGGGACTCCTTCTGGTAGATCGCGACGGCCGCGCGGTGCCGGTCGATCTCCCGGAAGGACTCGGTGACCAGGGCCTCCAGGGTCTCGCGGGGGCCGAGTCCGGCGCCGAGGACGGTGTCGTAGCCGTCCCAGAGCTCGTCGAGGAAGGTCCGCAGGATCTCCTCCAGCATCGATTCCTTGGAGTCGAAGTGGTAGTAGAGACTGCCGGCGAGCATTCCGGCCTCGTCCGCGATCCTGCGGACGGTGGTGGCGTTGTAGCCCTGCTCGGCGAACACCTCGGCGGCGGTGCCGAGCAGTTCGCGGCGGCGCTCGGGGGTGGCGGTCACCTGGGGCTTCTTCTTGGTAGGCACCGGGTCATTCTCGTCCTATGCGTGCTGGCTGCTCACGGACACGACCTCGCCGGTGAGGTACGAGGAGTAGCCGGAGGCGAGGAACACGATCACGTTGGCCACCTCCCAGGGTTCGGCGTACCGGCCGAAGGCCTCGCGGGCGGTCAGTTCCTCCAGCAGTTCGGGGGTGGTGACCTTCACCAGGTGGGGGTGCATGGCGAGGCTGGGCGAGACGGCGTTGACGCGGACGCCGTAGGCGGCGGCCTCGACGGCGGCGCAGCGGGTGAGGGCCATGACGCCCGCCTTCGCGGCGGCGTAGTGGGCCTGTCCGGACTGGGCGCGCCAGCCGACGACGGAGGCGTTGTTGACGACGACTCCGCCGGCGCCGTGTTCCCCGAACCGTCGCAGGGCGGCCCGGGTGCAGCGGAAGGTGCCGTTCAACGTCACGTCGAGGACGGTGGACCACTGGTCGTCGGTCATGTCGACGAGGGGTGAGGTGCCGCCGAGGCCCGCGTTGTTGACGACGATGTCCAGTCGGCCGTGGAGGTCGGTGGCGGTGTCGAAGAGGGCCTGGACCTGGTCCTCCGAGGTGACGTCGCAGGGCAGTGCGGCGACCTGGGCGGGACCGAATTCCGCGGCCAGGGTCTCGGCGGTCTCCTCGAGCCGGCGGGTGTGGGCGTCGCTGATCAGGACCCGGGCGCCCTCCTCCAGGAACCGTCGCGCCGTGGCTCCGCCGATGCCGGCGCCCGCGGCGGCGGTGATGACGGCGCCGCGGCCCTTCAGCAGTCCGTGGCCGGGTACGTACGCCGGGCTCTCGACGTCACTCATACCTCCAAGCTAACCTACCAAACACTTGTTAGGGAAGGTTGCCGGAAGGTGCCGCCGATGGATCTCACCCCCTCCCCCGCCGACGAGGCGTTCCGCGCCGAGGCCCGTGCCTGGCTGGAGGTCCATGTGCCGGAGGTGCCGCTGCCCTCCCTGGAGACCGCGGAGGGCTTCGCGGCGCATCGCGCGTGGGAGGCCGAACTGGCGGCGGACCGCTGGTCGGTGGTGTCGTGGCCCGCGGAGTACGGCGGCCGGGACGCGGACCTCGTGCGCTGGCTGGCGTTCGAGGAGGAGTACCACGCGGCGGGCGCGCCGGGCCGGGTCGGACAGAACGGCGTCAGCCTCCTCGCGCCGACCCTCTTCGAACACGGCACCGCGGAGCAGCGCGCGCGGGTGCTGCCTTCGATGGCCACGGGCGAGGTGGTCTGGGCGCAGGCCTGGTCCGAGCCCGAGGCGGGGTCGGACCTGGCCTCGCTGAGGTCGCGGGCGGTGCGGACGGACGGCGGCTGGCTGCTGCGGGGGCACAAGACGTGGTCGTCGCGGGCCGCGTTCGCCGACCGCGCCTTCGGCCTGTTCCGCAGCGAGGCGGGCCTGGCGAAACCCCACCAGGGCCTGACGTACCTGATGTTCGACCTGCGCGCGCCGGGGGTGACGGTCCGCCCGATCGGGCGGCTGGACGGCAGACCGGCGTTCGCGGAGCTGTTCCTGGACGACGTGTTCGTGCCGGACGAGGACGTGATCGGCGAGCCGGGGCGGGGCTGGCGGGTGGCGATGTCGACGGCGGGCGACGAACGGGGACTGACGCTGCGCTCACCGGGCCGTTTCCTGGCCGCCGCGGACCGGCTGGCCGCGCTGTGGCACGAGCGGGGCGACCCGTCCGACACGGCCCTGCGCGAGCGGGTGGCCGACGCGGTGATCGGGGCGCGCGCCTACCAGCTGTTCGCGTACGCCCACGCCTCGCGGCTGCTCGAAGGGGAGAACATCGGACCGGAGTCCAGCCTGAACAAGGTGTTCTGGTCGGAGCTCGACCTCGCGCTGCACGAGACGGCTCTCGATCTGCTGGGCGCCGAGGGCGAGTCGGCGGACACCGCGTGGTGCGAGGGGTACGTGTTCGCGCTCGCGGGTCCGATCTACGCGGGCACCAACGAGATCCAGCGCGACATCATCGCCGAGCGGCTGCTCGGCCTTCCGAAGGGCCGCCGCTGATGCGCTTCCTCCTCGACGCCGAACAGCGCGCCTTCGCCGCCTCCCTGGACGCGATGCTGGCGGCCGCGGACACGCCGTCGGCGGTACGGGCGTGGGCGGACGGCGACCACGCTCCGGGACGGGCCCTGTGGTCGCGGCTGGCCGAGGCGGGCGTGTTCACGCTGGCGGTCCCGGAGGAGTACGAGGGGGTGGGACCGCTGCCGGTGGACCTGGCGGCGGCGTTCGTGGAGCTGGGGCGGCACGCGGTTCCGGGTCCGGTGGTGGAGACGGTCGCCGCGGCCGCCCTGCTGGGCGAGCTGAGCGCACTGGGCGAGCCGGGTCCGGCCGAACGGCTGCTGCCGGGACTGGCCTCGGGCAAGAGCCTCGCCACCCTGGTCCTGCCCGACGACCGTACGCCCGCACCGAACGCTCCGGCACCGACCGACGCCCACACACCCGACACGACACCGCCACCACCCGACAGGCACACGCCCGACACGACGGCGGCACCATCCGGCGGTCACGCGCTCGACGCGGACGCGGCGGCGGTGTCGCTCGTGGTGGACGGTGACCGGCTGCGGCTCGCGTCCGGTCACGGCCCGGTGCGGGCGTCCGTGGACCGGGCCCGCCGGCTCGCCCGTCCGGAGAACGGCGGTGAGCTCCTGGCCGCCGGACCGCAGGTCGCCCGCGCCGCGCTCCGGGCGCTGGCCTGGGCCCGGCTGGCCACCGCCGCCCAGGCCCTCGGGGTGGGGCTCGCGCTGCTCGGCCGGACCGTCACGTACGTCGGGCAGCGGACCCAGTTCGGTGTTCCCGTCGCCTCGTTCCAGGCGGTCAAGCACCGGCTCGCGGACGCGACGATCGCCCTGGAGTTCGCGCGCCCGCTGCTGCTGGGGGCCGCGCTGTCGATGGCGCCGGCGGACGTGGCCGCCGCGAAGGTCAGGGCGTGCGAGGCCGCGTACGCCACGGCCAGGACCGCGTTGCAGCTGCACGGCGCGATCGGCTACACGGCCGAGTACGACCTGTCCCTGTGGTTCACCAAGGCCCGCGCCCTGAGGACGGCCTGGGGCACCCCGGCCGAGTGCAGGGCCGAGGCGCTGGCCGGGCTCAGTGGTGGTGGTCGTCCCCGCTCGTGAGGGCCCGGTACTCCTCGGCCGTCGGCTTCGGGATCCGGGTGCCGGGCCCGTAGAGGGCGCGCGCCAGCCGGGCGCGCAGCCGCCGACCGGGTCCTGCGCGGCGGGTCACGCCGTTCGCGTCGACGAGCGGGCCCAGCTCGTAGGGCGGCGCCTGTTCGTGCTGGGTGAGGGTGAACCGCTGGGCCGGGGTGAGGGGTTCGTGGACCTCGACGTACTCGCCGTGCGGCAGCATCTTGATCGTGCCGGACTCACGGCCGTGCAGCACCTTGTCGCGGTCGGCGCGCTGGAGTCCGAGGCAGATCCGTTTGGTGAGGACGTAGGCGAGAACGGGCCCGGCGAAGACGGCGACGCGGACGAACCAGGTGATCGCGTTGATCGACAGATGGAAGTGGGTGGCCCACAGGTCGTTGCCGCCGCCGACCAGCAGGACGGCGTACAGCGTCAGCCAGGCGACGCCGAGCGCGGTACGGGTGGGCACGTTGCGCGGCCGGTCCAGGACGTGGTGCTCGCGCTTGTCGCCGGTGACCCAGGCCTCGACGAAGGGGTAGACGGCGATGGCGGCCATGACGAGCGGGAACAGCGCGAAGGGGATGAAGACGCCGAGCTGGAGCGTGTGGCCGAAGGCGTTGATCTCCCATCCCGGCATCACGCGGATGAGCCCTTCGGAGAAGCCGAGGTACCAGTCGGGCTGGGCGCCGGTGGTCACCAGGTCGGGGCGGTAGGGCCCGAACGCCCACACGGGGTTGATGGTGGCGACCGCGCCCATGACCGCCAGGACTCCGAAGACGAGGAAGAAGAAACCGCCGGCCTTGGCCATGTAGACGGGCATGAAGGGCATGCCCACGACCGACTTCTGGTCCTTTCCGGGCCCGGGGTACTGCGTGTGCTTGTGGTGGAAGACCAGGATCAGGTGGGCGACCACGAGTCCCAGCATGATGCCCGGCAGCAGCAGGACGTGGATGGGGAAGAACCTGGAGATGATGTCGTGCCCCGGGAACTCCCCGCCGAAGAGGAAGAAGGAGAGGTACGTGCCCACGACGGGGACCGACAGGATGGCGCCGTCGGCGAAGCGGACGCCGGTGCCGGAGAGCAGGTCGTCGGGGAGCGAGTAGCCGGTCAGCCCGGTGATGAGGCCGAGCATCAGCAGGGTCCAGCCGAAGAGCCAGTTGACCTCGCGCGGCTTGCGGAAGGCGCCGGTGAAGAACACCCGCATCATGTGCACGAGCATCCCGGCGAGGAAGACGAGCGCGGCCCAGTGGTGGATCTGGCGGATGAGCAGTCCGCCGCGCACGTCGAAGCTGATGTCGAGCGTGGACTCGTAGGCCCGTGTCATGACGACGCCGTTCAGCGGCCCGTAGGAGCCGTGGTAGACGACCTCGACGCCGCTCGGCTCGAAGAACAGGGTGAGGTAGACGCCGGTGAGGATCAGGACGATGAAGCTGTAGAGGCAGACCTCGCCCAGCATGAACGACCAGTGGTCCGGGAAGACCTTGCGCATGTTGGCCTTGGCCAGCGCGTAGAGGCCGAGGCGTCCGTCGGCCCAGTCGGCGAGCCGCTCCCCTTTGCCCGTCTCCGGTGCGCGCCGGGCCCGTAAGGTTCCTTCGGGGCCGGTGTCCCCCGAAGTCCCGCTCCCGGGCGCTCCGTTCACCGAGGGCCGCGCGGCCCTGCCCGAGTCGGTCTCTTGTGCGCCCATTCGCCGCCCCCTCGGTCCACCAGGGTGGCACGCCGGACGGCTGAAGCCAACGGGGCGTCGTGGGCGAGGTGTCGGGGGACGGATGGTGTGTCCGCGCCCCGGTCGTGGCGGGGGCCGGGGCGCGGGGCCGGAGGGATCAGGCCAGGATTCCCCGGGCCCGTGCCGCCGCCAGCCACTGCGGGAACTCCGCCACCATCCGGTCGTACAGTTCTCCGTCGCCGACCTGGCGCGGGTCCGAACCGGCGTGGAAGAAGCCCGCGTTGTCGACGACCCGCTTGTGCGGCACGGCCAGTTCGTCGAGTCTGCGCAGGAAGTCGAACTGCTTGCTGCCGCGGTCGCCGAACCCTATGAACTGCCAGAACATCGGCAGCTTGGCGGCCTTGCACAGATACCGTTCGGCGGCGAGCTTGTTGATCGGCCCCCCGTCGGTCTGGAAGACGACGAGGGCCGGGGCGTCGGAGCCGCTGTCGAGGTAGTGGTCGATGACGGCGTCCATGGCGAGGTGGTAGCTGGTCCTGCCCATGTGCCCGAGCCCGGCCACGATCCGTCCGATCCGCCCCCGGTGGTCGTCGAGCGCGATGTCGGTGACCGCGTCGACGTCCGTGGAGAAGAAGACGACCGGGACGGTGCCGTCGTCGTCGAGGTGGGCGGACAGGCCGAGCACCCGGTCGGCCAGGGCCTGCACACTGCCGTCGTCGTAGTACGGCTTCATCGACCCGGAGTAGTCCACGACCAGGTACACGGCGGCGCGTTGCCCGCTCAGGCCGTGCTTGGTGAGGCTGACCCCGGCGCTCTTGTAGGGGCCCACCAGCGCGGGCGCGGTCTCCTCGATCTTCGTGAGGCTGATTCCGGCCATGCGGGGCTCCCGTCGCGCGAGGACTGCGGAGCGACGAGATTACGTCACGGCGTCGTCCCGTCCGGAGCCCGGGCACCGGCGTCCCTTCTCGGCGGCCACGGATCACGGCCCTGCCGTTCCCCGTTGTCGGAGGCGTTGGATAGTTTGATCACCGCCGTCCCCACCGGCTCATCTTCCCCCCCTTTCCCGCGCGTTCCTAGGAGCCGGCCGTGGAGTCCGAGTCCGCCGTCACCACCTGCTACCGCCACCCCAAGGTGGAGTCGCATGTCCGCTGCACCCGATGCGACCGCTACATATGTCCGAACTGCATGCGCGAGGCGGCCGTCGGCCACCAGTGCGTGGAGTGCGTGAAGGAGGGCGCGAGGTCGATCCGGCAGGCCCGCACGGCCTTCGGCGGCCGGATATCGACGGTGCCGGCGGTGACGTACGTCCTCATCGGTCTGAACGTGCTGGCCTATCTGGCCGAACTGCTGCGCTCCTCGTTCGTGGACCGGTTCGCGATGCTCGGCGCGGGCCTGACGGACTCGCAGGGGGGCCACTACCTCTGGGACTTCCCGTACCCCTCGTCCTTCCACGCGGAGGGTCTGGTCGACGGGGAGTGGTACCGGCTGCTGACCGGCGCGTTCCTGCACCTGCCGCCCACCGAGGGCACGTTCGGGATCGCCCACATCGTGATGAACATGTTCGCGCTGTGGAACATCGGGCGGATCGTCGAGGCCCAGCTCGGCCGGGTCCGCTACCTCGCGCTGTACCTGCTGTCGGCGCTCGGCGGCTCCGTCCTCGTGCTGCTGATCGCGCCGGACGAGCAGACGATCGGCGCGTCGGGCGCGATCTTCGGCATCGGCGCCGCGTACTACGTGATGGCCCGCCGCCTCGGCGTGGACATGAGCGGCGTCAACCGGTTCATGGCGGGGCTGCTGATCTGGCTCCTGATCTCGGCGGGGCTCACCTCCTGGCAGGGTCACCTGGGCGGACTGCTGGCGGGCGGGCTCGTGACGGCGGCCTACGCGTACGCTCCCCGCGGCCCCCGTCGGTCGCTGGTCCAGGCGGCCGTCTGCGGGGGGCTTCTCGCGCTGCTGGTGGTCCTCGCGGTGCTGAAGGTGTCGGCGCTGAGGACCGGCGCGGTGTAGCACGGGGCGGTGCCCCGGCCGGCACACCGGCGCGGAGCGCGTGAGCCGGGTCCCGGCCGGGACCCGGCTCACGCGCTCCGGTGGCCGGGCGGTGCCCGCGCCCGGTGGCACATCTGTGCGTCTGCCCGCGCGGCCGCGCGCTCCCCCGACGGTGCGCCGGGTCTGCGTACCCTGTGCGGCATGAAACGCGCGGGTCGTCTGTCCTTCGCCCTCGCCCCCGTGCTGATCACGGCGGCCGTCTGGCTCGCCGCGCCCGGCCACGCCCCGGCCGACGGCAAGGGCGGCACGACGTCCGCGGCACGGTCCCGTGCCGCGGAGGGGGCCGGGGCCGAACGGGCGGCCGACGACAGGGCCGTCGCCGCGCTGCCGGCGGGCCTCGCCGCCCCGGACAAGAAGGAACTCGCCCAGAAGATCCTGGCGAGCGCCGAGAACTCCACGCTGAACTGGCGCGAGGCGTACGGCTACATCGAGGACATCGGTGACGGCCGGGGCTACACGGCGGGTGTCGTCGGCTTCTGCACCGGCACCCACGACCTGCTCGCCCTCGTCGAGCGCTACACGAAGGCGCACCCGGGCAACGGGCTCGCCCGCTATCTCCCGGCCCTGCGCGAGGTGGACGGCACGGACTCCCACGAGGGCCTGGATCCGGGATTCGTCGCGGCCTGGCGGCACGAGGCCGGTGTCGCCGCGTTCCGCGCGGCCCAGGACTCCGAGCGCGACCGGGTCTACTTCGGCCCGGCGGTCCGGCTCGCCAAGCTCGACGGTCTCGGCACGCTCGGCCAGTTCGTCTACTACGACGCCATGGTGCTGCACGGTCCGGGGACCGGTGGCGACGGCTTCTACGTCCTGCGCGAGCGCGCCGTGCGCGAGGCGGCCCCGCCCTCCGAGGGCGGTGACGAGAAGACGTACCTCGGCGCCTTCCTGGACGTCCGCCGCGCGGCCATGAGGTCCGCGGACCCCGACCGCGACACCACCCGCATCGACACCGCCCAGCGCGCGTTCCTCGACGAGGGCAACCTCGGTCTGGACACACCGCTGCGGTGGAAGGTGTACGGCGAGACGTACCACGTGCCGTAGGGGTAGGGGCCGGCCCTCGTTCCCCGTGCCCGTGGAGGGCCCGGCCCCGGAGAGCCCGGCTCCCGACTGTGCGCGGGCATGCGGCGGCGCCTGCCAGGGCGTCCGGTCGGGGACAGTGAGGCAGGCGCCGTCTCGTGTTCCGCACGCCTTTGTGCGGGACGTTCTCGAGTGACCGTTGTCCGGTCACGCATCCATGGGTCAGACCGTCAGCGAACGGTCCGTCGGGCGGATCGGGGCCGGCAGGTCGCTCGCTCCGGTGAGGAAGCGGTCGACACCGCGGGCGGCCGAGCGGCCCTCCGCGATGGCCCAGACGATGAGGGACTGGCCGCGGCCCGCGTCACCGGCGACGAACACGCCGGGGACGTTGGTCGCGAAGTCGGCGTCGCGGGCGATGTTGCCGCGCTCGTCGAGCTCCAGACCGAACTGGGAGACCACGCCGTTCTCGACGTCCGTGCCGGTGAACCCCATCGCCAGCGTCACCAGCTGGGCGGGGATCTTGCGCTCCGTGCCCGGCTTCTGGTTCAGCTTGCCGCCGGTGAACTCTACCTCCACCAGGTGCAGCCACTGGACGTTGCCGTCCTCGTCGCCCTCGAAGTGGGTGGTGGAGACCGCGTAGACGCGCTCGCCGCCCTCCTCGTGCGCGGAGGTGACCTTGTAGAGCATCGGGAAAGTCGGCCAGGGCTGGTTCGCGTTCCGCTCCTCGCCCGGCCGCGGCATGATCTCCAGCTGCGTGACCGAGGCCGCGCCCTGGCGGTGGGCGGTGCCCACGCAGTCCGCGCCCGTGTCACCGCCGCCGATGACCACGACGTGCTTGCCCTCGGCGGTGATCGGGGGCGCCACGTAGTCGCCCTCCTGCACCTTGTTGGCCAGCGGCAGGTACTCCATGGCCTGGTGGATGCCGTTCAGCTCCCGCCCGGGGACGGGCAGGTCGCGGGCGGTCGTGGCGCCGGCGGCGATGACCACGGCGTCGTACCGCTTGCGCAGGTCCGTCGCCTTGAGGTCGCGGCCGATCTCGATGCCCGTGCGGAAGCGGGTGCCCTCCGCGCGCATCTGCTCGATGCGGCGGTTGATGTGCCGCTTCTCCATCTTGAACTCGGGGATGCCGTAGCGGAGCAGACCGCCGATGCGGTCGGCGCGCTCGTACACCGCGACCGTGTGACCGGCCCGCGTGAGCTGCTGGGCGGCGGCGAGACCGGCGGGACCGGAACCGATGACCGCGACCGTCTTGCCGGAGAGGCGCTCGGGGGCCTGGGCCGCGACGGAGCCGCTGTCCCACGCCTTGTCGATGATCGAGACCTCGACGTTCTTGATGGTCACGGCGGGCTGGTTGATGCCCAGCACGCACGCGGACTCGCACGGAGCGGGGCACAGCCGGCCCGTGAACTCCGGGAAGTTGTTCGTGGCGTGCAGCCGCTCGGAGGCCGCCTGCCAGTCCTCGCGGTACGCGTAGTCGTTCCACTCGGGGATCAGGTTGCCCAGCGGACAGCCGTTGTGGCAGAACGGGATGCCGCAGTCCATGCAGCGCGAGGCCTGCTTGGAGATGATCGGGAGCAGCGAGCCCGGAACGTAGACCTCGTTCCAGTCCTTGAGTCGCTCCTCGACCGGGCGGGACCTGGCGACCTCACGGCCGTGGTTCAGAAAGCCCTTGGGATCAGCCATTGGTCGCCGCCTCCATCATCTTCTCGGTGATCGCGGACTCGTCGAGTCCGGCTCGCTCGGCGGCGTCCTTGGCGGCGAGCACTGCCTTGTAGGTGCTGGGAATGATCTTGCTGAAGCGCTCCACGGCGGCGGGCCACTCGGCGAGCAGCTTCTCGGCGACCGTCGAGCCGGTCTCCTCCGCGTGCCGCTGCACGACGTCGTGCAGCCACTGCTTGTCGGCGTCGTCGAGCGCCTCGACGGCGTCCACGCTGGCGACGTTCACGTTGTCGCGGTCGAGGTCGATCACGTAGGCGATGCCGCCGGACATGCCGGCCGCGAAGTTGCGGCCGGTCTCGCCGAGGACGACCGCGTGACCGCCGGTCATGTACTCGCAGCCGTGGTCGCCCACGCCCTCGGAGACCACCAGCGCGCCGGAGTTGCGGACGCAGAAGCGCTCGCCGGTGCGGCCGCGCAGGAACAGCTCGCCGCCGGTCGCGCCGTAGGCGATGGTGTTGCCCGCGATCGTCGAGTACTCGGCGAGGTGGTCGGCGCCCCGGTCGGGACGGACGATCACACGGCCGCCGGACAGGCCCTTGCCGACGTAGTCGTTGGCGTCGCCCTCCAGGCGCAGCGTGACGCCGCGGGGGAGGAAGGCGCCGAAGGACTGGCCCGCCGAGCCGGTGAAGGTGATGTCGACGGTGTCGTCGGGCAGGCCCGCGCCACCGAACTTCTTGGTCACCTCGTGGCCGAGCATGGTGCCGACCGTGCGGTTGATGTTGCGGATCGCGACCTGGGCGCGGACCGGCTGGGCGTCGGTCGCGGAGTCCGCGGCCAGGGCGTCGGCGGCGAGCTTGATCAGCTCGTTGTCGAGCGCCTTCTCCAGGCCGTGGTCCTGCGCGACGACCTGGTGGCGCACCGCGCCCTCGGGCAGTTCGGGCACGTGGAAGAGCGGGGTCAGGTCCAGGCCCTGCGCCTTCCAGTGGGTGACGGCGCGCTCCACGTCGAGGTTCTCGGCGTGGCCGACGGCCTCCTCGATGCTGCGGAAGCCGAGCTCGGCGAGGATCTCGCGGACTTCCTCGGCGATGAACTTGAAGAAGTTCACGACGTACTCGGCCTTGCCGGCGAACCGGTCGCGCAGCACCGGGTTCTGGGTGGCGATGCCGACCGGGCAGGTGTCCAGGTGGCAGACGCGCATCATGACGCAGCCGGAGACGACGAGCGGCGCGGTCGCGAAACCGAACTCCTCGGCGCCGAGCAGCGCGGCGATGACGACGTCGCGGCCGGTCTTGAGCTGGCCGTCGGTCTGCACGACGATGCGGTCGCGCAGGCCGTTGAGCAGCAGGGTCTGCTGGGTCTCGGCGAGGCCGAGCTCCCAGGGGCCGCCCGCGTGCTTGAGCGAGGTCAGCGGGGAGGCACCGGTGCCGCCGTCGTGACCCGAGATGAGGACGACGTCCGCGTGCGCCTTCGACACACCGGCCGCGACCGTGCCGACGCCGACCTCCGACACCAGCTTCACGTGGATGCGCGCGGCAGGGTTGGCGTTCTTGAGGTCGTGGATCAGCTGAGCCAGGTCCTCGATGGAGTAGATGTCGTGGTGCGGCGGCGGGGAGATCAGGCCGACACCGGGGGTGCTGTGCCGGGTCTTGGCCACCCACGGGTAGACCTTGTGGCCGGGCAGCTGGCCGCCCTCGCCGGGCTTGGCGCCCTGGGCCATCTTGATCTGGATGTCGTCGGCGTTGACCAGGTACTCGGAGGTGACGCCGAAGCGGCCGGAGGCGACCTGCTTGATCGACGAGCGGCGCGCCGGGTCGTACAGGCGCTCCGGGTCCTCGCCGCCCTCACCGGTGTTGGACTTGCCGCCCAGCTGGTTCATGGCGATGGCGAGGGTCTCGTGCGCCTCCTTGGAGATGGAGCCGTACGACATGGCGCCGGTGGAGAAGCGCTTGACGATCTCGGAGACCGGCTCGACCTCGTCGACGGAGATCGACGGGCGGTCGGACGTGAAGCCGAACAGGCCGCGCAGCGTCATGAGGCGCTCGGACTGCTCGTTGACGCGGTCGGTGTACTTCTTGAAGATCTCGTAGCTGCCGGAGCGCGTCGAGTGCTGGAGGCGGAAGACCGTCTCCGGGTCGAACAGGTGCGGCTCGCCCTCGCGGCGCCACTGGTACTCGCCGCCGATCTCCAGGGCGCGGTGCGCCGGGGCGATGCCGGAGGCGGGGTAGGCCTTGGCGTGCCGGGCGGCGACCTCCTTGGCGACGACGTCGAGGCCGGCGCCGCCGATCTTGGTGGCCGTGCCGTTGAAGTACTTCTCGACGAAGGCCTGCTCCAGGCCGACGGCCTCGAAGACCTGGGCGCCGCGGTAGGAGGCGACGGTCGAGATGCCCATCTTGGACATGACCTTCAGGACGCCCTTGCCGAGCGCGTAGATCAGGTTGCGGATGGCCTGCTCGGCCTCGATGCCGGACAGGAAGGTGCCCGCGCGGACGAGGTCCTCGACGGACTCCATCGCCAGGTAGGGGTTGACCGCCGCGGCGCCGTAGCCGATGAGCAGGGCGACGTGGTGGACCTCGCGGACGTCTCCGGCCTCGACCAGCAGGCCCACGTGGGTGCGCTGCTTGGTGCGGATGAGGTGGTGGTGGACGGCCGCGGTGAGCAGCAGCGAGGGGATCGGCGCGTGCTCGGCGTCGGAGTGACGGTCCGACAGGACGATCAGGCGGGCGCCGTTCTCGATGGCGGCGTCGGCCTCGGCGCAGATCTCCTCGATGCGGGCGGCGAGGGAGTCGCCACCGCCGGAGACCCGGTACAGGCCGGAGAGCGTCGCGGCCTTCATGCCGGGCATGTCGCCGTCGGCGTTGATGTGGATGAGCTTGGCCAGCTCGTCGTTGTCGATCACCGGGAAGGGCAGGGTGACGCTGCGACAGGAGGCGGCCGTCGGGTCCAGCAGGTTGCCCTGGGGGCCCAGCGAGGAGCGCAGGGAGGTGACCAGCTCTTCGCGGATCGCGTCCAGCGGCGGGTTGGTGACCTGGGCGAACAGCTGGGTGAAGTAGTCGAAGAGCAGCCGCGGACGCTGCGAGAGCGCGGCGATCGGCGAGTCGGTGCCCATCGAACCGATCGGCTCGGCGGCGGCCTTGGCCATCGGCGCGAGGATGATCCGCAGCTCCTCCTCCGTGTAACCGAAGGTCTGCTGGCGGCGGGTGACCGAGGCGTGGGTGTGCACGATGTGCTCGCGCTCGGGCAGGTCGGAGAGCTCGATCTCGCCGGCTTCCAGCCACTCCGCGTAGGGCTTCTCGGCGGCGAGGGCGGCCTTGATCTCGTCGTCCTCGATGATGCGGTGCTCGACGGTGTCGACGAGGAACATCTTGCCGGGCTGGAGGCGGCCCTTGCGGACGACCTTGGCGGGGTCGATGTCGAGGACGCCGACCTCGGAGCCGAGGACGACGAGGCCCTCGTCGGTGACCCAGTAGCGGCCGGGGCGCAGGCCGTTGCGGTCGAGGACCGCGCCGACCTGGGTGCCGTCGGTGAAGGTGACGCAGGCCGGGCCGTCCCAGGGCTCCATCATCGTGGAGTGGAACTGGTAGAAGGCGCGCCGGGCCGGGTCCATCGAGTCGTGGTTCTCCCACGCCTCCGGGATCATCATCAGCACGGAGTGCGGCAGCGAACGGCCGCCGAGGTGCAGGAGTTCGAGCACCTCGTCGAAGGAGGCCGAGTCGGAGGCGTCCGGGGTGCAGACGGGGAAGATCCGCTCCAGGCCCTTGTCCGAGCCGAACAGGTCCGAGGCGAGCTGGGACTCGCGGGCGACCATCCAGTTGCGGTTGCCCTTGACCGTGTTGATCTCGCCGTTGTGCGCGACGAAGCGGTACGGGTGGGCGAGCGGCCAGCTCGGGAAGGTGTTGGTGGAGAACCGGGAGTGCACGAGCGCGATCGCGGAGGCGAAGCGGCGGTCGGACAGGTCCGGGAAGAAGGGCTCCAGCTGGCCGGTGGTCAGCATGCCCTTGTAGACGATGGTCCGCGCGGACAGCGAGGGGAAGTAGACGCCCACCTCGCGCTCGGCGCGCTTGCGCAGCACGAAGGCGCTGCGGTCCAGGGCGATGCCCTCGTTCTCGCCGTCGGTGACGAAGATCTGGCGGAAGGCCGGCATCGTCGAGCGGGCGGTGGCGCCGAGGAGTTCGGGGGCGACCGGGACCTCGCGCCAGCCGAGGACGGTGAGGCCCTCCTCGGCGGCGATCGTCTCGATCCGCGCGACGGCGTCGGCCGTGCCGTCCTCGGGGAGGAAGGCGATGCCTACCGCGTACGCACCGGCTGCGGGAAGTTCGAATCCGGCCACCTCGCGCAGGAAGGCGTCCGGGACCTGGGACAGGATGCCGGCGCCGTCACCCGAGTCGGGCTCGGAGCCGGTGGCACCACGGTGTTCCAGGTTGCGCAGAACGGTGAGCGCCTGCTCGACCAGCGCATGGCTCGCCTCGCCGGTGAGGGTGGCCACGAAGCCGACGCCACAGGCGTCCTTTTCGTTGCGGGGGTCGTACATACCCTGCGCAGCAGGGCGAGCATCCATGAAGGACCACTTCCGGTCGTTCGTGGAGTGCTGGGACGGCTGGCGCGGCGTACGCATCGGCTCTCCCGTCGTCGTCGGGGCGGGGAGTCTCCCGGGCTCTTGAGGCACTGGGGAGACGGCTGCCGAGGGACGACGTTGGCCCTCTGCTGGGTGCAAAATTTCGTGCAGGTTACATGATGGGGTGGTTCCCGAGAACCGGATACTACGTTCCAACATGCGGACACCACGGGGGTGCGGCGGGGTATCGCGCCCAGCGGTGGAGAAGTAATGGGACCCAATCGGACAGATCGATGACCATCGGCCCGGTTCGCGGTGGAGGTCGTGATCCGCCGCGAGAGATGCGCGCGGGCGTCATTGCCCGCGGCGCTTACGGCTCATTCCCAGCGGCCACGGAATCGAAACCGCCGGGTAACAACTACTTATGCGGTCCCTCGCATAAGTGATCGAGCCTTATCCTACGGCCGCGCCGAACAAACTGCCCAGGGCGTACGTCACACCCGCCGCGGCGCCACCGAGAGCGAGCTGCCTCAGCCCGCTGAACCACCAGGACCGCGCGGTCACCTTGGCCACGACGGCACCGCAGGCGAAGAGCCCGGCCATGGCGAGGAGCAGGGCGGGCCACAGCGCGGTCGCGCCCAGCAGGTACGGCAGTACGGGCAGCAGGGCGCCGAGCGCGAAGGAGCCGAAGCTGGACACGGCGGCGACGGCCGGGGAGGGCAGGTCGCCGGGGTCGATGCCGAGTTCCTCGCGCGCGTGGATCTCCAGGGCCTGCTCGGGATCGCGGGAGAGCTGCCGGGCGACCTCGCGGGCCAGGCCGGGCTCGACGCCCCGGGCCTCGTACAGCGCGGCCAGCTCGCGCTCCTCGTCCTTGGGGTGCTTGCGCAGCTCGCGCCGCTCGACGTCGAGTTCCGCCTCGACGAGTTCGCGCTGCGAGGCGACGGAGGTGTACTCGCCGGCGGCCATGGAGAAGGCTCCGGCGGCGAGGCCCGCGAGTCCGGTGATGACGATCGTCTGCTGGGACACGGCCCCGCCGGCGACGCCGGTCATCAGGGCGAGGTTGGAGACCAGGCCGTCCATGGCGCCGAACACGGCCGGGCGCAGCCATCCGCCGTTGACATCGCGGTGGGTGTGGTTGTCGCGGTGCGCCACATGCAGCGTCGCCTCGGTCTCGATGATCGCCATACCGGTCCCCCAGAGTGCTTGATTGGACTGCTTCCACTTTTCGACAACACCGAAAGTACGCCGCGAAATTCCTCGCCGCCAGCAAGGAAAGGCTGGGCTAACCTGCGGTTTTACCCCCTGGCGCTCATCCGTGACATGTCATGCACACATGTCGACCGGGTGACAGAGGAGCCCGCGAGGCTCCTGTCAACCGCCAACGTGGCACAGATCCGCAAAGGGCTCCGCGCGCCGCATTCCGCGCGCCGGCGGAGCCCTGAGAGGAGAGGCACGTATGGCTTCCACCGTCTGCATTCCCTCGGCCCCGGCACCCGGGAACGCCGCAGGTCCGCGCGACCGGGCACGCGGCGCACTGCTCGGACTCGCCGTGGGGGACGCGCTGGGCGCACCCGCCGAGAACATGAAGCCGTCGGAGATCCGCGCCAGATGGGGCCGGATCACCGGGTACGTCGCCGAGCATCCGGCCGGGACGGACGACACCGAGTACGCGATCTTCTCGGGGCTGCTGCTGGCCCGGCACGGCTCGGCGCTGACCGTGGCGCACGTCGAATCGGCCTGGCACCAGTGGATCGCGGACCGCGACGAGGGGCCGTTCCGGGGCGCCGGATTCAGCGAGCGCGGCACGCTGGAGAACCTCCGCCGGGGGCTCGCGGCGCCCATCTCCGCCCAGCACCGGCACGCCTGGAGCGACGGTCTCGCCATGCGCGCGGCGCCCTTCGGCGTCTTCGCGGCCGGCCGGCCCGCCGAGGCGGCCCGGCTGGTGGCGATCGACGGCTCGGTGAGCCACGAGGGCGAGGGCCTCTACGGCGGCCAGGCGGTCGCGGCCGGGGTCGCCGCCGCGATGGCGGGCGCCTCCACCTCCACGGTCGTCGCCTCCGCCCTGGCCGTCGTCCCGGACGACTCCTGGACGGCCCGTTCGCTGCGCCGCGCGGTCGCGGTGGCGCACCGGGGCGAACGCGCGGTGCGCACCGCGGTCGTGATCGGCGGCTACCCGTGGACCGACCTGGCCCCCGAGGCCGTGGCCCTCGCCTTCGGCGCGTACGCGGCGGCGGACGGGGCGTTCACCGAGTCGGTCCTCACCGCGGTGAACATGGGGCGCGACGCCGACACGACGGCCGCGGTGGCCGGAGCGCTGGCGGGCGCCACCCGGGGCGTGTCCGCGATCCCCGCCGCGTGGGCGGCGGGGATCGGACCGGCCCGCGGCAGCTGCCTCCCCTCGATGGAGGGCCACCACATCCTGGACGTGGCGGACCTCCTGACCCCGGAGCACGAGGAGAAGTGGGGCGCCGGGGGGCGTGTACCGCCCGCCGACGAGACACGCGCGGCCCGTCCTCCGGACGCCTGCGGGAACACGGATCCGCCCGGGAACGCGTACGGGATCACGGAACCGCCTCCGGAGGCGCCCGGGACACCCGCCGTCGACGCCGGGGCACTCCGGTGAGCCCCGGACTGGCCGGCGACGACGAGCCCGGCGAGCGCACGGGCGAGGGCGCCGCCTCCGCGCCGCCCCGCCCCGGGACGGGAACGGCCCCGGCACACCCCGGCCCGGCCACCGGACCGGTTCCCTCCACCGACGGGAGGGGGCCGGGGACTCCGGACACGGGAGTCGGGCCCGGGACATCCGGCACGGGAACGAGCCCCGCAACACCCGGCACGGAAGTGCGGCCGGAGGCACCCGGCACGAGAACGAGCCCTGCACCACCCGGCACGGGAGTACGGCCGGAGGCACCCGGCACGGAGGCCGGGCTCGCAACACCCGGCACGAGAACAAGCTCCGCAACACCCGGCACGGAAGTGCGGCCGGAGGCACCCGGCACGGAGGCCGGGCCCGCAACACCCGGCACGAGAACAAGCTCCGCAAGATCCAGCACAGGAACAAGGGCCGGAACGCTCGGCACGGGAGCAGGGGCCGGAGTGCTCGGCACGGGAACAAGGGCCGGAACGCTCGGCACAGGAGCAGGGGCCGGAACGCTCGGTACGGGAGCAGGGGCCGGAGTGGTCGTGTCGGCGGTGGAGCCGGAGGGGGCGCGCGGGGCCTCTCTGCGGGTCGGTCCCGAGCCGGGAACCGGGGACCCCGCACGACGGGCGGCGCCCCCCGGGACGGGCGTGCGGCGGATCGAGGGGCTGTTGCTCGGGCTGGCCTCGGGGGACGCTGCGGGGTGGCCCGCCGCACGGCACCGGGCCGCGCGGATGCCCGAGTGGACCCGGCGGCTGACCCGTGAGCTGGACACCTTCGCGGAACAGAACGCGACGACGACCCTGCCCGTGCCGATCGCGCTGAACCAGCCGCCCGAACCACTGCGGCTCGGCCCCTCGGACGACGCCGAGTGGGCGGCGTTCGCGGCGGAGGCCGTGCTGCGGGGCGGGGAGACCTCGGCGCTCGGCGACCTGAGCCTCGACCGCCGGATGCGCGCGTCCATCGACCTGTCCTGGAACGCCGTCGCCAGCGAGGTCGCCGCCGCCGCGGACCGCGCCCCCGAGGTCGAGTCCGCCCTGCTGCCGCTGCGCGCCCGGATCTCGGTGCGGGCCGGACTCGGCAACCTCGCCACCGGTCTGCGCCCGCCCGCCACCGGCCACGACAACCCCCACTACTTCGACGACGCGGCCTGCGTACGGGCCTGCGTGCTCGCCGTGGCGTACCCGGGAGACCCCCGACTCGCCGCGGAACTCGCCGAGTTCGACGCCCGCTACACCCAGGACGGCGACGGCGTGCACGGCGCCCGCGCCATGGCCGCCGCCGTGGCCCTCGCCCTCTCCGGGCACGACGTCGGCACGTGTGTGGACGTGGCCCTCACCGAACTGCCCGCCGCCACGGAGATCGGCCGCAACGCCCGGCACGCCCTCTCGCTGGCCCGGGCCGGCGAGAGCGCCTTCGCCCTGGTCCCGCCCCTGGAGCACCAGATCGTCGACCACGTCTACAGCTACGGGGTCGCGGCCGCCGAGACCGTCCCCGTCGCCCTGGCCCTGGCGCTGGCCGCGCGCGGCCGGATCGCCGAGGCCGTCCCCGCCGCCGCCTGCCTGTCCCGGGTCGCCGACTCGGCCCCCGCCCTGGCCGGAGCGCTCACCGGCGCGCTCGGCGGCGCCGCCGCCGTCCCCGCCTCCTGGCGCGAGGCCTGCCGCACCTTGTCCGGCTGCGCGCTGCCCCGGCTGACCGGCACGGACCTCGTCGGGCTCGCCGAACTCCTGGAGGCGACGGGACTCGCCGACCCGCTCGATTCCCCGGGACCGGCCACCCCGGGGGGATGATTCGGGCATGACGCCCAAAGGAGAAGGAACGGGAACCCTCGACGAACGGATCACCGGAGCCCTCGTCGGAGCCGCCGTCGGCGACGCCCTCGGCGGCCCCGTCGAGGGGTACTCCCCCGAGCAGATCACCGAACGCCACGGCGGACGCGTGCACGGCGTCGTCGGCCCCTGGAACGGCGCCGACTGGCCCACCGCCCGCCTCGTCGCCCCGTACCACAAGGGCGACGGACACGTCACCGACGACACCCTCATGACCCACGCGCTGGTACGGGTGTACGCGACCGTCCGCGACCACCTCGACGCCTACGCGGTCGCCGAGCACCTCGTCCCCGACCTGATGACGACCCCCCGCTGGATCCCGGAACTGGAGGCCGAGGCCCTCCCCCTCCAGCGGATCTTCCTCGCCGAGAAGTGGCTGGTCACCCGCCTCCACTACGGCCACGTGGACCCCCGGGAGGCCGGCAGCGGCAACATCGTCAACTGCGGTGCCGCGATGTACATGGCCCCGGTCGGCCTCGTCAACGCGGCGAACCCGGCGGGCGCGTACGCCGAGGCGCTCGACGTCGCGGGCGCCCACCAGTCCTCGTACGGGCGCGAGGCCGCGGGTGTCTTCGCGGCGGCCGTGGCGGCGGCCTGCACCCCCGGCGCGACCCCCGCCTCGGTCGTCGCCGCGTGCCTGTCCCTGGCCAAGGACGGCACCCGCGCCGCCGTCGAGGCGGTCTGCGAAGTCGCCGCGCGGCACACGGACTTCGAGTCGGCGCTCGCCCCGCTGCGCCGGGCGGTGGCCCCCTTCGACACGGTCGGCCCCGACTACCGCTCCCCCTCCCTCGGCGCCCGGCGCCCCTCACGGCTCCACTCCATCGAGGAACTCCCCGTCGCGCTGGGCATGTTGCTGGTGTCCGGCGGCGACTTCCGGCACGCGGTCCTCGGTTCGGTCAACTACGGCCGTGACTGCGACTCCATCGCCACCATGGCCGGAGCCCTCGCGGGCGCGCTGGGCTCCGAGGTCCCGCACGACTGGGCCAAGACCGTGGCCGAGTCCAGCCGCCTCGACCTGGACGCCCCGGCGCGTACGCTGGCCGAAGTGACCCGGGAGATCTTCGACCGTGACGTCCGCCGCCGCCGGGCCCACGAGGCGGCGTACGCCGCGCTGACGGGAGCGCCGTGCTCCGGCTGACCTGGGTCCAGCCCGAGGACCTCCTCGGCCACGAGCTCCACCAGGCCGTGCAGGACGGCCGGGACCCGTCCCGCGTCGCCGCCCGCTGGTACGCGGCGGGCGGCGGGACCGCCCCGCCGCGCGCGGGCGCGTCGGCGACGGCAGCCCCGCCGTCGCTGCGCCGGCTGGCGTCCGCGCTCCTCGACGAACTCGCCGCCCTGCCCCGCGGGACGGAGGACGACGAACCGACGGACCTGGCGCCGATCAAGGCCCGGTGCCCCGACTGGCCGCCCCCGCGGAACGCGCCCGTGCCCGCTCCCGGCCCGGCCCGTCTGGAAGCGGCCTGGCTCGGGCGGGCCGTGGGCTGTCTGCTCGGCAAACCCGTGGAGAAGCTCCCCCTCGAAGCGATCCGGGCCCTCGCGCGGGCCTCCGGCAACTGGCCCCTGCGCACCTGGTTCACCGCGCGGGGCGTCCCCCGGGACCTGCTGGACGCCCACCCCTGGAACCGGCGCTCCGCCGCCACCTCCCTGGCCGAGAACATCGACGGCATGCCGGAGGACGACGACCTCAACTACCCGCTCCTGAACCTGCTGCTGCTCCAGCGGTACGGCCGGGACTTCACCACCGCGGACGTGGCCCGCCTCTGGCTCGACGAACTCCCCGCCGGCCGCACCTTCACCGCGGAACGCGTCGCCTACCGCAACCTCCTCGACGGCGTCGAGCCCCCGGACACCGCCCGCCGACGCAACCCGTTCCGCGAGTGGATCGGCGCCCTCATCCGCGCGGACGTGCACGGCTGGACCAACCCGGGCGACCCGGCCCGGGCCGCGGAACAGGCGTACCGCGACGCCGCCCTCACCCACACGGCCAACGGTGTCTACGCGGCGATGTTCACGGCCGCCGCCATCGCCGGGGCGGCCGGCCCTGCCACCGACGTCCACGCCTGCCTGCGCACCGGACTGAGGGTCGTCCCGCCCGGCTCCCGGCTGGCCCGGGCGGTCCGCCACGCCGTCCACCTGGCCCGTACGACACCGGACTTCGACACGGTCGTCGACGAACTGCACGCCGTCCACCGCGGCTGCCACTGGGTCCACGCCGTCCCCAACACCGCGCTGATCGCCGCCGCCCTCACCCACGCGGACGGCGACTTCGGCGGCTCCGTCTGCCGGGCGGTGTCCGGCGGTCTGGACACCGACTCGAACGGCGCGACGGCCGGAAGCATCGCCGGCCTGCTCACGGGCGACCCCGCCGCCCTGCCCGACCGCTTCACGGACCCCCTCAAGAACCGGCTCGCCACCTCCGTCGCCGCCTTCGACGGCATCGGCTTCGACGCCCTCGCCCACCTCACACACCGGGAGACCGTTCGCCCATGACCCACATCGCCGTGCTCGGCAGCACGAACATGGACCTCGTCGCGTATGTCGCCAAGGCCCCGCAGCGCGGAGAGACCGTGACGGGACGGGAGTTCCGCACGGTCCCCGGCGGCAAGGGCGCGAACCAGGCGGTGGCCGCCGCCCACGCGGGCGCCGACGTCTCCCTGATCGGCGCGGTGGGCGCCGACTCCTTCGGCAGCCAGCTCCGTTCCACGCTGGAGCACTTCGGCGTGAACACCGACCACCTGCGCACCACCGAGGGGCCGTCCGGCACCGCCCACATCGTGGTGGACGACGAGGGCGGCAACGCGATCGTCGTCATCCCCGGCGCCAACGGCACCGTCACCTCCCTGGCCCCCGGCGACGAGGGACTCATCGCCAGCGCCGACGCGCTCCTCCTGCAGCTCGAGATCCCGCTGGAGGCCGTGCTCGCCGGCGCGGAGGCCGCCCGCAGACACGGCGTCCGGACGATCCTGACCCCGGCCCCCGCGCAGTTCCTGTCGTCCCAGCTGCTGTCCGCCGTCGACCTGCTGGTGCCCAACCAGCACGAGGCCGCCGCGCTCACCGGCTTCACCGACCCGCGCGGAGCCGCCGCCGCGCTGCTCGAACAGGTCCCGGAGGTCGTCGTCACCCTGGGCGCCGAGGGCAGCCTGTACGCGGCCCGGGGCGCCGACCCCATCACGGTGCCCGCGCCCAAGGTGACCGCCGTCGACTCCACCGCGGCGGGCGACACCTTCGTCGGCACCCTGGCGGTGGCGCTCGCCGAGGGCCGGGAGATGTCGGAGGCCATGGTGTGGGCCTCGGCGGCCGCCTCGGTGTCGGTGCAGCGGCACGGGGCGACGTCCTCGATGCCGTACCGCTCCGAGATCGACACCCAGGCCGGCGCATGAGCGGGCCCGGCGGGAGCGGCCCCCTCGACGGGCTGCGCGTCCTCGACCTCGCGACCCTGTTCGCCGGGCCGCTCGCCGCCACCATGCTCGGCGACTTCGGCGCGGAGGTCGTCAAGGTCGAACACCCCTCCCAGCCGGACCCGTCCCGGGGGCACGGCCCCTCGAAGGACGGCGTCGGCCTGTGGTGGAAGCTCCTCGGCCGCAACAAGCGCACGATCACGCTGAACCTGTCCAGGCCCGGCGGCCGCGAGACCCTGCTCCGGCTCGCCGCGGACGCCGACGTGATCATCGAGAACTTCCGTCCGGGCACCCTGGAGAAGTGGGACCTGGGCTGGGCCGAGCTGTCCGCGGCCAACCCCCGGCTGATCCTCGCCCGGGTCACCGCCTTCGGCCAGTTCGGCCCGTACGCGCACCGCCCCGGCTTCGGCACGCTCGCGGAGGCGATGAGCGGCTTCGCCGCGGTCACCGGCGAACCCGATGCGCCGCCGACCCTCCCGCCGTTCGGCCTGGCCGACTCGATCGCGGGCCTCACGACCGCGTACGCCGTGATGACCGCGCTGCGGGCACGCGAGCGCACCGGCGAGGGCCAGGTGGTCGACATGGCGATCATCGAACCGATCCTGACCGTCCTCGGCCCGCAGCCGATCTGGTACGACCAGCTCGGCCATGTCCAGCCGCGCACCGGCAACCGCTCGGCGAACAACGCGCCCCGCAACACCTACCGCACGGCGGACGGCTCCTGGGTCGCGGTCTCGACGTCGGCGCAGTCGATCGCCGAGCGGGTGATGCGGCTGGTCGGCCGCCCCGACGTGATCGACGAGCCGTGGTTCGCGACCGGCGCGGACCGGGCGCGCCACGCGGACGTCCTGGACGGGGCGGTCGGCGCGTGGATCGCCGGGCGCACCCGGGAGGAGGTCCTCGCCGCCTTCGAGAAGGCGGAGGCGGCGATCGCGCCCGTCCAGGACGTCCGGGACATCATGAGCGACCCGCAGTACCAGGCCCTGGACACGCTCACCCGCGTCGAGGACCCCGAGCTGGGGCCGCTGCGCATGCAGAACGTCCTCTTCCGGCTCTCCGCCACACCCGGCGCGATCCACTGGGCGGGCCGCCCGCACGGCGCGGACACCGACGCCGTGCTCGGCGAACTCGGCCTGACGCCGGACGACATCGGGGAACTGAGGGCGGAGGGGGCGCTGTGACCTCCGACCTCCTGCCCCTGACCTGGCTGTACGTGCCGGGGGACCGTCCCGAGGTGGTGGCCAAGGCCCTGGTCTCCGGCGCGGACGTCGTCCTCGTCGACCTGGAGGACGCGGTCGCGCCGCACCGCAAGGAGTACGCCCGCTCCGCCACCGCGGACCTGCTCGCCGAGGCGCCGCCCGTCCCGGTGCACGTCCGGGTCAACGCCCTCGACGGCCCCTTCTGCGACGCCGACCTGAAGACGCTCTCCCCGCTGCGCGGACTGTCCGGTCTGCGGCTGCCGAAGGTGACCTCGCGCCACGACGTCGTGCGGGTGGCGGAAAGCGCGACCCCCGCGGAGGGCGGCACGATCCCGCTCTACGCCCTGCTGGAGTCGGCCCTCGGCATCGAGCGGGCGTACTCCATCGCCTCGGCCCATCGCGCGCTGTGCGGCATCTCGCTCGGCGAGAGCGATCTGAGGGCCGATCTCGGCGTACGCGACGAGACGGGCCTCGACTGGTCCCGGGCCCGCCTGGTCGTGGCCGCCCGGGCCGCGGGCCTGCCCCCGCCGGCCCAGTCGGTCTACCCCGACATCCGCGACGTGGAGGGCCTGGCCTCGTCCTGTGCGCGCGGCCGCGCCCTCGGCTTCCTCGGGCGTGCGGCGATCCACCCCCGCCAGCTCCCCATCATCGAGCGGGCCTACCTCCCCACCCCGGCCGAGGTCGACTCCGCCGAGGCCGTGATCCGGGCGGCCGCCGGAGATCCCGGCGCACAGGCCCTCCCGGACGGCCGTTTCGTCGACGCCGCGGTGGTCACGGGCGCCCGCCGCACCCTCGCCCTCGCCCGGCGCCTGGCCTGAGACCACGGGCGCGTACGCACGAAGGGGCGCCGCGTCCCGGACGCGGCGCCCCTTCGTGCGTACGGCGACGGCTCAGCTCTTCTTGGCCGACCCGGCCTCGTCCCGCGCCACGGACTCCGTCTCGGGCTCGGTCTTCTTCCCGGACTCCGTCACGGAAGCGGACGCGGTGGTCTCCGAGGACTTCGCGGACTCGGGCTTCGCGGACTCGGTGGCGGTCTCCTTGCCGAGGTCGACGGACTCGCCGTCGGTACCGGCCTCACCCGCGTCCTCGCCCGTGCCGCCCTCGGTCTTGCCCTCGGTCTTGCCCTCGGTCTTGCCCTCGGACGTGCCTTCGGTCTTGCCCTCGGACGTGTCGTCGCTCTTGTCGTCGGCCGCGTCCTCGGCCGACGCGTCCTCGGCGGCACCCGGCTCCACGATCTCCTCGCGGCCCGGACGCGTCCGGGCCGAGATCACGATGTAGAGCACCGCGAGGAGGAAGACCACCAGCGCGGTCCAGTCGTTCAGACGCAGGCCCAGGATGTGGTGGGCGTCGTCGACGCGCATGTACTCGATCCAGCCCCGGCCGACGCAGTAGGCGGCGACGTACAGGGCGAAGGCGCGACCGTGGCCGAGCTTGAAGCGGCGGTCGGCCCAGATGACCAGGAATCCGACGCCGACGCACCACAGGGACTCGTACAGGAAGGTCGGGTGGTAGTAACCGGGGACGCGTCCGTCCGTGGAGGACGTGATGTGCAGCGCCCACGGAAGGTCCGTGGGCTTGCCGTACAGCTCCTGGTTGAACCAGTTGCCCCAGCGTCCGCAGGCCTGCGCGAAGGCGATGCCGGGTGCCACGGCGTCGGCCCAGGCGGGCAGCGGGATGCCGCGGCGGCGGCAGCCGATCCAGGCGCCCAGCGCACCGAGGGCGATGGCGCCCCAGATGCCGAGCCCGCCCTGCCAGATCTTGAAGGCGTCCACCCAGTCACGGCCCTCGCTGAAGTACAGCTCGTAGTCCGTGATCACGTGGTAGAGCCGGCCGCCGACGAGACCGAAGGGCACGGCCCAGACCGCGATGTCGGCCACCGTGCCGGCCCGCCCTCCCCGGGCGATCCAGCGCTTGTTGCCGAGCCAGACGGCCAGAAAGACGCCGATGATGATGCAGAACGCGTAAGCACGCAGCGGAATGGGGCCGAGGTGCAGCACACCGTGCGACGGGCTGGGAATGTAGGCAAGTTCCATGGCAGGGTCGACGCTACCGTGCCGGACGCCGCCCATGGCGGGCAGCCCCGCAACAGGTCCATAACGTGCGGCGCCCCCGGCCCGTGGAGGCGGGGGCGCCGGAGCGTGCGGGAGCGGCTCAGCCCTTGTTGGCCTCTTCCACCATCTGCTTGAGCTTGGCGGGGGTCATCGACTGGTCCGCGTAGATGTTCTTGCCGCCCAGGAGCACGGTCGGGGTGCCCGTGAAGTTGCCGGCCTGGAACGCGGCGTGCGACTTCCGGACCCAGCTGTCGTGGGTGCCGTCGTTGACACAGGCGCGGAAGGCCGGGGTGTCCAGGCCCTCCACCTTGCCGGCGAGCTCGATGAGCTTGGCGTTGTCGGCGAAGGCGTCGTCGGTCTCCTTGGGCTGGTTCTCGTACAGCACGTCGTGGTAGTCGCGGAACTTCCCGGCGTCCTGGGCGCACGCCGCGGCGTTGGCGGCCTTGCGGGAACCGCTGCCGCCCATGTTCCCGTCGATCAGCGTGACGAGGTGGTACTCGACCTTCAGCTTCCCGGAGTCGGTCAGTTCGCGGATCGTCGGGCGGTAGGCCGCCTCGAAGGCCTGACAGGCCGGACAGCGGAAGTCCTCCCACACCGTGAGGGTCGACCCGGCGCCTTCCTTGCCGACGGGGATCGCGAGACTGTCCTTGCCGGTGGCGCCCGAGGGCGACACGACCGGGCCCGAGGCGCCGCTCTTCTTGTCCTTGCCCGAGTTGGCGGCCACCACGCCGATCACGGCGGCCAGGCCGAGGACGCAGATCACCGACGCCCCCACGATCAGCGCGCGGCGGCGCTTCTCCGAGGCCTTCTGCTTCTCTCGCTCGACCGCCAGCCGCTCGCGGGCGTTGCGCTTTCCGTCACGGTTCTTCTCGCTCACATCCGGCAGAACGAACCGGGGAGGCGCAGCGCGCCTCCCCGGCCCGAGGTCCACCCGTTCGGGTGAGCGGATCGTCCGTTACGCGCGGATCGGCCCGGTCACGTCATCCGGTGGTGCGCACGCCCTTCGCGAGGTCGGCCGCGAGTTCCCGTACGGCCTCGAGACCGGCCGCCTCGTCCGGCGCGTCCAGCATCCGCTTCACGAACGCCGAGCCGACGATCACTCCGTCGGCGAAGCCGGCCACCTCGGCGGCCTGCTCGGCGTTGGAGACGCCGAGGCCGACGCAGACGGGCAGACCGGTGGTGGCCTTGGTACGTGCCACCAGGTCCTGGGCCTGGTTCCCGACCGACTCCCGGGTTCCGGTGACCCCCATCAGCGAGGCCGCGTACACGAAGCCGCTGCCGGCCGCGGTGATCTCGGCGAGCCGGGCGTCCTTGCTGCTGGGCGCGACGACGAAGACGGTCGCGAGGCCGTGCTTCTCCGCGTGCTCCCTCCACAGCGCCGACTCCTGGACGGGCAGGTCGGGCAGGATGCAGCCCGCGCCGCCCGCCGCGGCGAGCTCGGCGGTGAAGCGCTCGACGCCGTAGCGGTCGATCGGGTTCCAGTACGTCATCACGAGGACGGGCTTGCCGGTGGCCTCGAAGGCCTCCCGGACGGTGCGCATGACGTCCGCGATCCTGACGCCGCCGCGCAGGGCGATGTCGTCGGCGGTCTGGATGACGGGACCGTCGAGGACGGGGTCGCTGTGCGGCAGCCCGACCTCGACGACGTCGGCGCCGCCGTCGAAGACGGCCTTGACCGCCGCGATGCCGCCGTCGACGGTCGGGAAGCCGGCCGGCAGGTACGCGATGAGGGCGGACCGCCCCTCCGCCTTCGCACCCGCGAGGGTGTCGCTCAACAGCTGGATGTTGCCGCTCACTTGACGTCCCCCTCGATCTCGGCGTTCTCGCTGTCGGCGTCCGCGGGCACGACCGCGTCGGCGCCCTCGTCGTAGAGGCCGAAGTAACGGGCGGCCGTGTCCATGTCCTTGTCGCCGCGTCCGGACAGGTTGACGACGATCAGCCCGTCCTTGCCCAGCTCCTTGCCGACCTCCAGGGCCCCGGCGAGCGCGTGGGCGCTCTCGATGGCCGGGATGATGCCCTCGGTGCGGGAGAGCAGCCGCAGGGCCTGCATCGCCGCGTCGTCGGTGACCGCGCGGTACTCGCCCCGGCCGCTGTCCTTGAGGTAGGAGTGCTCCGGCCCGATGCCGGGGTAGTCGAGTCCGGCCGAGATCGAGTAGGGCTCGGTGATCTGGCCCTCCTCGTCCTGGAGGACGTAGGACCGCGACCCGTGCAGGATGCCGGGCTCGCCCGCGGTCAGGGTCGCCGCGTGCTCGCCGGTCTCCACGCCGTGCCCGGCGGGCTCGCAGCCGATCAGGCGGACGCCGTCGTCGGGGATGAAGGCGTGGAAGAGGCCGATGGCGTTGGAGCCGCCGCCGACGCAGGCGATCGCCGCGTCGGGCAGCCGTCCGGCCCGCTCCAGGATCTGCCGGCGGGCCTCCACGCCGATGACGCGGTGGAAGTCGCGGACCATGGCGGGGAAGGGGTGCGGGCCGGCGACGGTGCCGAAGAGGTAGTGGGTGTGGTCGACGTTGGCGACCCAGTCGCGGAACGCCTCGTTGATGGCGTCCTTGAGGGTGCGGGAACCGGACTTCACGGCGATGACCTCGGCGCCGAGCATGCGCATCCGGGCCACGTTCAGCGCCTGGCGCTGGGTGTCGATCTCGCCCATGTAGATGGTGCAGTCGAGGCCGAAGAGCGCGCAGGCGGTGGCGGTGGCGACGCCGTGCTGGCCGGCGCCGGTCTCCGCGATGACGCGGGTCTTGCCCATGCGCCGGGTCAGCAGGGCCTGGCCGAGCACGTTGTTGATCTTGTGCGAGCCGGTGTGGTTGAGGTCCTCGCGCTTGAGGAAGACCCGCGCTCCACCGGCGTGTTCGGCGAAGCGGGGCACCTCGGTGAGGGAGCTCGGGCGTCCGGTGTAGTGGACGAGCAGGTCGTCGAGCTCACGGGCGAACTCGGGGTCCGCCTTCGCCTTGTCGTACTCGACGGCGACCTCGTCCACGGCGGCGACCAGCGCCTCCGGGATGAACTTGCCGCCGAACGCGCCGAAGTAGCCTTCGGCGCTGGGAACTCGACCGTCGGGGTCGGGAATGAAGAACTCGCTGGGCATGCGGATACCTCGCAGGGGCGACAGCCCCGGTTACGGGATCGGACAGGGGTCACGGAAACCGGACGCACCCACGCTCCACCGGCCACCGGCGAGTCCGCCGGTGACACCGCCCGTCCTGCCGCGGATCCGCCCGGTCCCCGCGCGGCGGTGGACCAGGGCGCGGCCCGGTTCACCCGTGCGGGTCACCTGGCCGGGGAGGACGTGAGCGCGCGTACGCGCCCGGGCCATCGCATGCCGTTGACCTGGCCCGGCTCGTCGCCGATGACGTAACGGACCCGGCGCCCGTGCACACGGCGCGCGGGTGCCCGGCAGCCGCGCGGACGGCAGCCGCGGGCGAGGCGGGCGTAGGGGTCACGGGCCGCCGAGGCGACCGGGAGCGCGGCGCCGAAGGGCAGGCCGACGCGTTCGGCGTGCGGATCGCCGGGGAGGTGCCCGGCGGAGGGCGGCGGGTTCCCGCCGTCCGTCCCCGGCACGGGTGATCCGGCCCGCGCCCGCGGGAGCGCGTCGGCCGGGACCGGTGCGTCCGACCCGGCGCGCGCCGGTACGCCGTCGGGGCACGGGCCCGGACGGGGTACGGCGGGGGCGAGGGTCGGGGCGGGCACCGGCGGGTCAGTCCCGTCCGTGCCGCAGGGCCGGGTGGGCGCCCGCCGCCACCAGGTCGGAGACGGCGGTCCTCGGGTCGCGGCCGGTGACGAGGGACTCGCCGACCAGGACCGCGTCGGCACCCGCGTTGGCGTACGCGATGAGGTCGTGCGGGCCGCGGACACCGGACTCGGCGATCTTGACGATGCCGTCGGGGATCTCGGGGGCGACCCGCTCGAAGGTCGAGCGGTCGACCTTGAGCGTCTTCAGGTTGCGCGCGTTGACACCGATGATCTTCGCGCCGGCGTCCACCGCACGCTCGACCTCGTCCTCGTCGTGCACCTCGACCAGCGGCGTGAGCCCGATGGACTCGGCGCGCTCGATGAGGGACTCCAGGGCGGGCTGTTCGAGGGCCGCGACGATGAGCAGCGCCAGGTCGGCGCCGTAGGCGCGGGCCTCCCACAGCTGGTACGACGTGACGATGAAGTCCTTGCGCAGCACCGGGATGTCCACGCGGGCGCGGACGGCCTCCAGGTCGGCGAGCGAACCGCCGAAGCGGCGCTGCTCGGTGAGGACGGAGATGACGGCCGCGCCGCCCGCCTCGTAGTCGGCGGCCAGGGCGGCGGGGTCGGCGATCGCGGCGAGCGCGCCCTTGGAGGGGCTGGACCGCTTGACCTCACAGATGACCTTGACGCCGTCACCGCGCAGGGCGGCCACGCCGTCCTTGGCCGCCGGAGCCTTCGCCGCGCGCTCCTTGAGCTCGTCGAGGCTGACGCGCGCCTGCCGCTCCGCGAGGTCGGCACGGACTCCGTCGATGATCTCGTCGAGCACACTCACGCGAGCGGCCCCCTTCCCTGCGGTGGACGGTTGAAGCGGTCGAGCGGCTGACCCGGGTTCACCGTCTCTGACGGAAAAGTCGGGTCACTGCGATGGTATCCGGAGGAAGGCGTAGCCCTCGCATCCGGTTGACGCCGGTCCCACTACCTGGACGTTTGCCATGTCATCAAGGGTGCAGCCAGCCGCCGGAGGGCAGGTTCCGGACAACGGTGAAGACCAGCGTCAACGCGCCCAGACCCCACAGATGGACCGGTCCGGGATCGAGCCGGGCCGGTCGTCCGCGCACCACGCGGATCACCCAGACGGCCCACAGCACCGCGAAGGCCAGGTAGCCGCCGACGGCGAGCGCGTTGTCCGTGAGCGCCGTGGCGAGGTCCCCGTGCACGAAGGCGTGCGCGCTGCGCAGACCGCCGCAGCCGGGGCAGTACAGGCCGGTGAGGCGGAACAGCGGGCAGACGGGGTAGTGACCGGGCTCGCCGGGGTCGACGGCCCCGACGTACGCGAAGGCCCCGGCGACGGCCGCGAGCAGCCCGCCGGGAACGGCGAGCCGCCGCAGGACGCCCGCGTCCGGCCCGGTTCCCGCAACCCTCGGGTTTTCGGCGTTCACGCGACGCATTCTGCCCCTCGCGCGGGGCGGACGCCCGCCCGCGTACGCGGAAGGCGGCCCCGGCGGGTGTGCCGGGGCCGCCTTCCGTACAGCCTCAGGGGATCAGGCGTCGGCGCCCAGGGCCGCGCGGGCCGCGGCGTTCGCGGGGTGCTCGACGGCCTTCGGCTGGCCGAGGCCCATGCTGCGCATGATCAGGCCCACGACACCGCCGAGGGCGACGACGACCATGCCGGCCCAGAAGCCCAGCGGTTCGGCCTTGACCATGAAGGCGCCCGCGACGCAGAAACCGATGAAGGCGATGATGACACCGGTCCAGGCGGCCGGGGTGTGACCGTGGCTGCTGCCCGCCATGACTTGCTCCTCGTTGCTGTATGCGTGTGTGAGTCGGACGCTCACCGTCCATTGTCCCGTACGCGCGGGTCCGCCGTGATCGCGGGGTCACTCCTCGGGCGCCGGTCCCCCGGGTCACGACGACGGGGGCGGGCACGGGACCTTCGCGCGGGAAGGGCTAGGGCCTGTCTGACAATTCCCGTCGTTGCCCGAAGGGCGGCCCGGCGGCGTCAGGTGCGTGCTCTGGGGGTACCCCCTGCTCGAAGAGCTTGGGGGAGTGCCGGCCCCAGGCCTGCGTACTGGACGTACTCGGGTCTGGGGCCGGTGCGGCGAGTGGGGGTGCCCCCTGCTCGAAGAGCTCGGGGGAGCGTGCATGGCGTCGCCGGGCAGACGGGAATTGTCAGACAGGCCCTAGGTCCCGGCCGGGTCGGGGCCGGTGGGGTCCTCGCCGCGGTCGAGCGCCTTCCAGAGGTCCTCGGGGCGGTCCGGGTCGACCGGCTTGGCCTTGCGGGGCCGGGGCCTGCCGTCCCGCTCGTAGCGGCCGGACATGGCGGGCCACGAACGGCCGTGGCGCAGCGCGAGCAGGCCGGCCAGCAGGATGAGCGCGCCGCCCGCCACGGCCACGTACGGCCACAGGGTGTGGCCGATCCCGGACGCGGTGGCGGCGGTGTTGCCGGAGGCGGCGGCGGCCCGCTCGTCGAGGGCGGAGCCGTCGCTCGCGCCGAGGACGGCGGCGACGGCGATGCCCGCGCCGGAGAGCGAGAGCAGCGCGGAGACCAGGAGGCGGCCGGAGCGGCGGACGGCGAAGACGGCGACGAGCGCGGCGAGGCCGACTATGGCGAGCGCCGCGGGCACACCCGTGACGTCGCTGCCCTTGGCGGTCAGCGGGAAGTCGCCGCCGGCCACGGTCGCGGTCCCCCGCGCCCAGCTCTGCCGGGTGGCGAGCAGGGTGACGGCCGCGCCGAGCGCGCCGCTCAGCAGGGTCACGGCAAGGCTGCGGCGGTGGGACCGGGCGGGTCCCGCGGCTTCGGATCGGGGGTGAGGTACAGCAGTCACAGACCCCACTATCGCCTGAACCCCGGGCGAACCGTCATCCGGGGCCGCGTGACCCTCGTCCTATCGGCGGGCGTCCGCCGGTGCCGCCGGGCCCCGGGCGAGGCCCGGACGGAGCCCGGACCCGGCCCGGGGGCGGCCGTCGCACGGCCCGGGACGGCCGGGGCGCACGACGGCCGCCCGCCGGAGCGTCGCCCTACCGTCCGAGCCGGTTCGCCGTGTGCACCGCGCGCAGGACCGCCGCCGCCTTGTTGCGGCACTCGTCGTCCTCCGCCTGCGGGACCGAGTCGGCGACGATGCCGGCGCCGGCCTGGACGTAGGCCGTGCCGTCGCGCAGCAGGGCCGTGCGGATGGCGATGGCGGTGTCGGAGTCGCCCGCGAAGTCGAGGTAGCCGACGCAGCCGCCGTACAACCCGCGCCGGGACGGCTCCAGTTCGTCGATGATCTGCATCGCGCGCGGCTTGGGCGCACCGGAGAGGGTGCCGGCGGGGAAGCAGGCGGTGAGCACGTCGAAGGCCGTACGGCCGGCGGCGACCTTGCCGGTCACCGTGGAGACGATGTGCATCACGTGCGAGTACCGCTCGATGGACATGAAGTCGACGACCTCGACGGAGCCGGGCTCGCAGACCCGTCCGAGGTCGTTGCGCCCCAGGTCGACGAGCATGAGGTGCTCGGCGCGCTCCTTGGGGTCGGCGAGCAGTTCGTCGGCGAGGGCCTGGTCGTCCTGGACGGTCGTGCCGCGGGGCCGGGTGCCCGCGATGGGGTGCACCATGGCCTGCCCGCCCTCGACCTTGACCAGGGCTTCCGGGGAGGAGCCGACGACGTCGAAGCCGTCGAAGCGGAACAGGTACATGTACGGCGAGGGGTTGGTCGCCCGCAGGACGCGGTAGACGTCCAAGGCACTGGCCGTGCACGGGGTTTCGAAGCGCTGGGAGGGGACGACCTGGAAGGCCTCGCCGGCCCTGATGCGCTCCTTGATGTCCTCGACGGCGTCCTGGAAGTCGGGGCCGCCCCAGAGCGCGGTGTACTCGGGGAGTTCGGAGGGCGGGAGCGCCGCGGGCGGCTGGGACACCGCGCGCGAGAGGTCGGCCTCCATCGCGTCGAGGCGGGCGACGGCGTCCGCGTACGCCTCGTCGACGCCGGTGTCCAGGTCGTTGTGGTTGATCGCGTTGGCGATCAGCTGGACCGAGCCGTCCCAGTGGTCCAGGACGGCGAGGTCGCTGGTGAGCAGCATGGTCAGCTCGGGCAGCTTCAGGTCGTCCCGCTCGCCGGGGCCGATCTTCTCCAGGCGGCGCACGATGTCGTAGCCGAGATAGCCGACCATGCCGCCGGTGAACGGGGGCAGTCCCTCGCCCTGGGGGGTGTGCAGCGCCTCGATGGTGGCGCGCAGGGCCGCGAGCGGGTCACCGTCCACGGGGACGCCCACGGGCGGGGTGCCGAGCCAGTGCGCCTGCCCGTCCCGCTCGGTGAGGGTCGCGGCGGAACGGACGCCCACGAAGGAGTAGCGGGACCAGGACAGGGAGGTGCGGCCGTTCTCGGCGGATTCGAGCAGGAACGTGCCGGGGCGCTCGGCGGCCAGTTTGCGGTAGAGCGCGACCGGCGTGTCGCCGTCCGCGAGCAGTTTGCGGCTGACGGGGATGACGCGGCGGTCGGTGGCCAGCTTGCGGAACGTCTCGAGGTCCATGGCGGCTGACCTTACTGATTCCGGGCCGGTGCACCGGAATCGGCGCCCTCGGCCCCGCCGCCGGTGTCCTTCAGCAGCACGTCGGCGTCGAAGCAGGTGCGGGCGCCGGTGTGGCAGGCCGCGCCCACCTGGTCGACGCGCACCAGGAGGGTGTCGGCGTCGCAGTCCAGGGCCACGGACCTGACGTGCTGGAAGTGGCCCGAGGTGTCGCCCTTGACCCAGTACTCCTGGCGGCTGCGCGACCAGTAGGTGCAGCGGCCCGTGGTGAGGGTGCGGTGCAGTGCCTCGTCGTCCATCCAGCCGAGCATCAGCACCTCACCGGTGTCGTACTGCTGGGCGATGGCGGGGACGAGTCCGTCGGCGCTGCGCTTGAGGCGGGCGGCGATCTCGGGGTCCAGGCTGCTGGCGGGAGGCGTGCTGGTCATGGGTGCCATTGTGCCGCGCCGGGCCGTCGCTCCCGGCCGTTGTCCACAGGCCGGACCGACGCCGTCGCCCACGGGCCCGACGCGGCCCGACCCGCCGCGCTCTCCACTGGGCGGAGCGGGCGCCCGGCCGTAGGCTGGCTGGCATGTCGACCCATGCGAAGCGCGAACGGCTCCTCCTGGCCGATCTGTTGGAAGCCGTGGGACCGGACGCCCCCACCCTGTGCGAGGGCTGGAACAGCCGGGACCTCGCCGCGCACGTGGTGGTGCGCGAGCGCCGCCCCGACGCCGCGGGCGGTCTCGTCGTCAGGCAGCTCGCGCCCCGTCTGGAGCGGGTGATGACGGAGTTCGCCGACAAGCCGTACGAGGAGCTGATCCAGCTGCTCCGTACGGGGCCGCCGCGGTTCTCCCCGTTCGCCCTGAAGCAGTTGGACGAGGCGTCGAACGTGGTGGAGTTCTACGTCCACACCGAGGACGTTCGGCGCGCGCAGCCGGACTGGACGCGGCGCGAGCTGGACGCGGTGTTCCAGGAGGCCCTGTGGACGCGTCTGGACCGCACGGCCCGGCTGATGGGCCGTGGCGCTCCGACGGGTGTGGTGCTGCGCCGCCCGAACGGCCAGACGACGGTGCTGAACAAGGGGACGCCGGTGGTGACGGTGACCGGCGAGCCCTCGGAGCTGCTGCTGTTCGCGTTCGGCCGGCAGGCCGTGGCGGACGTCGAGCTGGACGGCGACAAGGACGCGATCGCCAGACTCCACGAGGCGAAGCAGCTGGGGATCTAGGGGGCGTCGCCGGGAGGGGGCCGGACCGCGCCTCCCCGGAGCGGCACGCACCGGGCCGCCGGGCGTGCGCCGCGAGGTCCGCTCCGCCGTCGGCGGTCAGCGGGGCAGTTCGGCGCGCCGCAGGTCCCGCACGCACAGGATGAGGACCCCGCCGAGGCCGCACACGGCGGCGCTGGCGGTGAAGACCGGTCCGGTGCCCCACCAGCCGATGGCGGCGGCGGTCAGCGGCATGCTCAGCGGCGCGAACCCCAGGCTGACGATGCCGGCGACGGCGGTGACCCGGCCCAGGTAGGCGGGGTCGGACTGCGTCTGGAGCAGTGCCCCGCACAGGGCGCCGCTGAGTCCGGCGAGCAGTCCGACGACGAGGGCCGTGCCGACGGCTCCGGCGACGCTCGGCACGAAGGCGAGCGAGCCGATCGCCACGGAACCGCCGAGGATGGCCGCGCCGGCGACGGTGCCCGCGCGCGGCAGCCGTCCGCGCAGGGTCAGCAGCAGTGCGGCGGCTCCCGCGCCGGTGCCGAACGCGGCGACCACCCAGCCCATCCCGGACGCGCCCCAGCCGCGCCGGTCCGCGAGCAGGGTCAGTCCGACGTTGAGCGGACCCACGAAGCCGAGGTCGCCGAGGGCGATGGCGGCGATGAGCGGGGCGAGGACGCGGTGGCCCCGGATGTGGCGCAGGCCGTCGCGGAGGTCGCGCCAGGCGGTGCGGCCCGCCGGGTCCCCCGCTTCGTCCGGGGCCGGTTCCCGCACGCGTACGGAGATCAGCAGCGGTACCGACACGGCGATGAGCGCGCCCGCCGCCGCGAACGCCGTGGCCGCACCGCCGAGGGCCACCGCGAGACCGCCGAGCGGAGCGCCCAGCACGTTGGCGGAGCGGATGGCGAGCCCCCGCATGCCCTGCACCCGGGCGAGCTGGTCCCGGCCCGTGATCCGGGCGGGAAGGGCTCCCACCGCGGGCATGAACACGGCGTCGACGGTGCCGAAGACGAGGGCGGCCAGGACCAGCAGCCACAGCCCCGGACCCGTCGCGAAGAGCAGCGCGGCGAGCGCCAGCACGCTCGCGCAGCGCACCGCGTCGCTGCCGATGACGACCTTCCGCGGTCCGAACCGGTCGGCGACCACTCCCCCGCCCAGCATCAGCAGGGCCCGCGGGACGGCGCTGACGGCCATCACGAACCCGGCCTGGGAGGGGCTGCCGGCCTGGACGGCGGCCCAGGACAGCGCGATGTAGTAGACGTTGTCGCCGATCATCGACGAGGTGTAGGCGCCGAGCCAGCGCAGGACGTTGCCGTCGCGGTGGGCGGGCTTGCCGGGGGCCTGCCCGGCGGCCGGGGCGGGGGCCGGTATGACGGTCGCGGTCACGGTGCCGGGTCCTTTCGGGGCGGAGGTGCCTCTCGGGGCGGACGTGCTCTCGGGGTCAGACACGGAACGGGAATCCGTAGAGGTGCACCGCGACGTTCTCGCGCCCTTCGGTGGCACCGGCCGCCTCGTCCGCGCGGCCCTTCTCGTCGTACTTCCGGATGACGGCGAGCAACTCGTTCCGCAGGGAGGCCAGTTCGGCCGCGGTCAGCCGCAGGTTGCCCTCCGCGTCGACGACGGCGTCGTTCCACTCGGCCGGCCAGGCGGCCCGTTCGTCGAGGTAGCGCCGGTAGAGCTCGGTGCGCTGGTCGACGTAGAGCCGGGTGAAGGCGAGATGGGCGGTCTCCTTCTCCGGCGCGTCCCGGAAGTCGGCGCCCCGGATGCTGACGCCGTCCGACGCCGGCTGCCACCAGCGCTCGCGCCCGTCCCCGCTGCGCGGCTCCGCTTCCTCGATCAGCCCGTGATCGGCGAGTCTGCGCAGGTGGTAGCTGACGAGCGAGGGCGCCTCGTCGACCTGCTCACCCAGCTGGGAGGCGGTGGCGGCGCCCGCGACGAGCAGCGCCCGGTACAGCTTCATCCGCAGCGGGTGTCCCAGGGCCTTGAGGGTGCCCACATCGGTGATCCGGCGGTTCTCCTTGTCTGCCATGCGGTCCACGGTAGATACGAAAGAAAAGTTGCGCAACCAATATTGCGCAACTTTCCTTTCGCATCTGCCGAGGAGGCCGGGAACCCTCACGGATCCAGCAGCGAGTGCGCCGCGAGGGCCAGGGACAGCTCCACGAGGTCCGCGGGCCGGGTCAGGGAACGGCCGGTGAGCTGTTCGCAGCGGCGCAGCCGGTTCAGGACGGTGTTGCGGTGGCAGTAGAGGCGGCCCGCGGCCCGCTGGGCGGAGCCGTCGCAGTCGAGCCAGACCGTCAGCGTGTCCAGCATGACGTCCCGGTCGGACAGGTCCAGTCGCAGCAGCGGTCCGAGAACCCGCTCGGAGAGCGCCGCGCCGAGGGCCGGCGCGGAGACGACTAGGGCCGCGGGCAGGTGCTCCTCCAGCACGACGGTTCCGCCGGAACGCGGACAGGCCCGCAGCGCCGTGTCGGCCAGACGGCGGGCGTCGCCGATCGCCGCCAGCCCCTCCACCACCGGGCTCACTCCGACCCGGGCCGTCGGCGGGGCGGTCAGCCTGCGGGCGATCTCCCCGGCGCCCGCGTCGGGCCCGTGCGTCCCTGTGCGCCCGCCGCCCCGGCCGTCCGTGCCGTCCGGACCTCCCTCACCCGCCGCGGCGGGCACCGGCCCGGGGGGCGCGCCGAGGAGGCCGCCCTCGTGGCCGCGGCCGGACCGGTCCCCGTCACGGGGGCGGTCGCCGAGCAGGACGATGCCGTAGCCGCTCTCGCCGTCGCGGTCGCGGTGCCACAGGATCCGCAGACCGGAAAGGCACACCCGGCCGTGCGCGTCCACGGACGCCCGGCCGGCGGACGGACGGACCAGCACCACCGCGTACCGGCCCTGTTCTGGGAGTTCCAGGGCGGCGGCGGTGGCCGGCAGATCGGCGATCCGGGCGGTGCCATCGAGGAGCGCGGCCGTCATCAGCCGCAGCCGGTTCTCCCTGCGCCACATCAGCTCGCGCTCGGTCTGGCGGTAGGCGTCGGCGACCACGGCGCAGTGGTCGTCGACGAAGTTCCAGACGTCGGCGGCCACGTGCACGAGCAGGCGCGCGTCGGAGGGGCGGCGCCGGGTCGTCTCGTCGACGAGTTCCTGCCAGACCATGCCGCCGCCCAGCCGGAAGGCGCGCAGCAGGGCGTCCAGCGGAAGGCCGCCTTCGGCGCGGGCCTTGCCGATGGCCCAGGAACAGCGGTGGGCGGCCTCGCGCAGTTCACCCGGCTGGATCAGGGATCCGACATTGAGCCGCAGCGAACGCCGCACTTCGTCGCGGACGCCCTCCGCGTCGGTCTCCATGGCCGCGCGGTACGCGGGTTCGCGCTCCGCCAGGAGGTCCAGGAGCCGTTCGGTGAGTTCGGGCAGCTCCTCCATCAGCGTCCGGGCGGCGCGGTGCAGCACCGCGAGCGCCTCCGCGTCGACGGCCGGACGGGCCCCCGGCACCGGGGGCCGTGGTCCGGGCCGGTACCGGACGCGGGCGGGTACGAGGTGCTGCATCGCTGTCCTCCACCGGAGTCGGCTCGGTCCGGGCCGCCCGGTCGGCCGACGCGCGGCACACGGGTGCTCCGGAACCTCCTGATCCCGCAGGATGACATACCGCCCGGTCGGTACCTAGGGGTGTGCGGTGGTCTTCTCGGACCGGTCCACCAGCCGGGACAGCTCGACGCGGGAGCGGACCCCCAGGGCGGCGAAGACATTGCGCAGGTGGTGGTCCACGGTGCGGGGGCTCACGGACAGCCGCAGCGCCACTTCACGGTTGGTGGCCCCTTCCGCGACGCAGCGGGCGATCCGCAGCTGCTGGGGCGTCAGAAGCGTGAGGGGACCGGCCGGTTCGCCCGGGGCGGCGTCCCCGGTGGCCCGCAGTTCGGCCCTCGCCTGGGCGGCCCAGCCGAGGGCCCCGCCCCGCTCGAAGGACACCAGCGCGTCCCGCAGCCGGCCGCGGGCCTCGCCGGGCCTGCGCCGCCGCCGCAGCCAGGCGCCATAGAGGAACTGGGTGCGGCCGCGCTCGAAGTCCCCCGCCACCTCCTCGTGCCGGGCCAGCGCGGCGGCGAACAGCGCCTCGCGTTCCTCGGGTCCGCTCAGCAGCGCTCGGCAACGAACCAGTTGGGCTCCGGCCTGGGGATCGGAGCCCTGCGCGGACCAGCGGGCGAACTCGGCCACCGCCGAGCGGGCGGCCTCCGTCCGTCCCGTGCGGGCCGCCGCTTCCACGAAGCAGGGGACGGCGAGCATCCGTACCGCGAAGTGGCCGCGGCGCGGACCGGCGCCGACCAGGGGGCCGAGCCGCGCCGCGGCCTCGTCGAGCCGGCCGCGTGCCAGGTCGGCGCGGGCCCGTGCCCACTGCGCCAGCGTGGCCGCCTGCGCGAGGCCGTGCGCCGCGGCGACGCGTTCGGCCGCCGCGGCGTGCTCCGCGACGGCTTCCGGGGAACCCTCCACGGACGCCACGAGCGCGAGGATCGCGTGGTGGTGCGCCGCGAGGTTGTCCTGACCGGCGCCGAGGGCCGTGCGCAGACCGTCCTCGGCGTGGGCACGGGCGCGGGCGTGGCGGCCGGCGCGCAGCTCTCCGTAGGCCAGCCGTTCCAGCGCCTGGGCGACCAGGACGTACGGGCCCCGAGCTCTGGCGACGGCGAGGGCCCGGGAGTTGGCGCGGGCGGCGGCGGCCAGGTCACCGACGACGAGGGCGGCGCTCCCGGCCCGCAGCAGGGTCTCCGGACCGTCGGGGACTCCGGGCGCGCCCGCTTCGGCCACCACCTCCCGCAGTGGCTGCCGCCCGCTGTCCGGACGGCCGTGCATCACCGCGGACATCCCCGTCCGGTACGCCGTGAGCAGCCGGTCGGACTCCGGCCGGTCCGGACCCTGGTCCAGGGCCTCCGCGCACGCCGTCGCGTCGCCCATCGCCCAGGACGCCTCGACGGCGGCGAGCCGGGCGGCCTGGGCGCGGTGCGCGTCGACGGGGGCCAGCAACTCGGCGGCCAGCAGCAGCGCTTCGCGGGCGTCGGCGACCGGACCGTCCTGGAGCGCGAGCCGCCCGTGCACCAGCTGGGCCGCTCCGCGCACGGCGCCGTGCGGACCCTCGCACCCGGCCCGCGCGAGCAACTCCCGCGCACGGCGCGGCAGTCCCGCCAGCCGGGCCTGGTCGGCGGCTTCCACCAGACGGACGGCGCGCGCTCCCGCGCCGACGGCGAGTTCGGCCGACCGCGCCCAGGCCGCCGAGCGCTCCGCGTGCGCCGGTCCGCCGTCCGGCAGCCCCGCGGCCGCGGCGAGCGCGTCACCGAGGTCCGGTGCGGGGGCGACGGCCGCCGAGGCCCGGTGGAAGAGGACGGGCAGGGTGCCCGGACTCCCGGCGTGGGCATCGGCCAGCAGCCGGTGCGCCGCGCGCCGACGGGCCGGTTCGACGCCGGCGTGGAGGGTGCGGGCCGAGCGGGGATCGACGAGGTCGACGCGACCTCCGGCGAGGCGGAGGAGTCCGGCGGCCTCGGCGGCCTCAAGGGCGGCGCCCGCGTCGAGTCCGGCGGCCCCGGCCGCCCCGAGGATCACCGCGGCGTCCGCCCCGCCGCCGCTCGCGTCCCGCTCCCGCTCCGCCGCCACGAGCAGCAGCAACAGCTCCGCCGGGGTCCCGCCCGACGGATCCGGCCCCGCTCCCCCGTCGCCGGCCGCGCCGGGTGAGCCCCGCTCCCCGGTTTCCGGCACCGGCGTCCCGGCCCCGGCGACCGGAAGGAGCGCACCCGACGGGAGGGACGCGTCCGGCCGCCGGGACGCCTCCCGGGGTAAGGACGCTTCCGGCCGGGGCCCGGGTTCGGGGGCGGGCGCGGGGCCGGGGGCGCGGCCCCGCTCCGGCTCGTCCGGCGTGGCGCGGACGGGCGACGGCGATGAACTCCGGGCCGCCGTCCGAGGGGCACTTCGCGCAGTCGCGTTTCCCGTCACGACCGTCACGTTACTTCCGCGTAAACGACGGCGGAAGCCCCGCGTTCGCTTGCCCGGCCGGACCCGGAAACACCTTCTGACCTGGTCGGACGAGGTCCTCGCGAGGACAGCGGCTGGGCCGGCTCCCAGGCCCGGCGGACAAGGCTTGTGCGCCCGCACAACGGCGTCGGCCGACGGCGTCGGCACGGGCCCCGGACACGCACGCGCGTGACGGCCGCCGGAAGCCGGCGGCCGTCACCCTCGCACGGACCGGACCGGACCGTGCGGGACGGGTCAGGAGGTGTGCGGGCAGTTGCCCCGGTACTCGGCGATCGTCAGGGAGGCCTGCGGCAGCGGGCAGAGGAACTGCTCGTAGCGGGTGTCGTCGTCGATGAACCGCTTCAGCCACGAAATGCTGTACTTCGCGATCGTCGTGTTCGAGCTGTTGGGCGTGAAGTGGGTGGCGCCCCTGAGTTCCAGGTACGCCTTGTCGAGCGTGCTCGGCAGACTCGCGTAGAAGGGCTGGGAGTGCGTGGCGACCGGTGCGATCGTGTCGCCGTCGGCGCCCACGATCAGGGTCGGCGTCTTGATCTCCGGCCAGGTGGTGTCCAGGTTCCAGCCGGTGAGCGGGATCGCCGCCTGGAGCGAGGGACGGCTCTTCGCGGCCTCCAGCGTGCCGCCGCCGCCCATCGAGTGGCCCATCACACCGAGCCGGCCGCTGTCGATCCTGGTGCGCACGGAACTGCTCCGGGTCAGGTAGTCGAGCGCGGCCAGCAGCTGCCGGCCGCGGCTGTCGGGCTGGTCGAGGGTGGTGAGGGTGTCGATGGTGAACACCACGAAGCCCTGGGAGGCGAGCCGGGGCCCGAGCCAGGAGATGGACGACTGGTAGGCGGTGTACCCGGGTGAGACGGCGACCGCGCCGAAGGTGCCGTCGGCGGTCGAGGTCGGGTAGTAGATCGTGCCGCCGCCGAAGCCGCTCACGGACAGGGCGGAGACGGTGGTGGTGGAGACGGCGTACGGACCACGGGACGCCTCGATGGAGGCGTTCGTGGGGGCGGGACCGCGCTCGTACGGGTTCGCGGCGGCCTGCGCCGGGACGGTCTGCGCTCCGACGACGGCCTGTGCCCCGGTGGCCTGCGCGGCGACGAGGCCGCCCGCGGCCAGGAGCACCGCGAGGCCGGCCCGCGCCAGACGGCTCGTGAGGCGGTGCGGTCGACGGGGGGACGGTCCTGGTCCGGCGGGTACGGCGGGGAGTGAGCGGTTCGGCTGCTGCACGGCGGGTGCGTCCTCTCGGTGGGGAGGACGGACCCGCGCCGTGGTCGGGGCGCCGCCCTGGCATGGGGTACCGGAAGACGCGCGCCACGGGACGGCGGGGGTCCGTCGCGGTGGTTGCGGTGGCAACTGTCCGCCCCGGACCGGCCCCGTACATCGGCAGAATCACCGGCCGTGCGCGCCGCCCACGGCGCCCTCGCCGCCCCGCACCCCGCCTCCGCCTCCCCGCCTCCCGGACGAAGCCCCGACGGCGAACGACCGTGTTTCCGAGAACGCGCCTTCCGGGAACACGGCCACGCCACCCCCGGGACGGGGCTTCACCCCCGACGGCGAACGCCCCTTTCCCGCGAACAGGCCTCCCCGGAACACGAGCGCGCCCGCCCCACGGACCACGACCGTGCCCGCCCCGCCGCATGACCGCGCGGCCGACGAAACACAGCCCCGACTGCCCCACCGGCCCCCGGAGAACGGCTGTGGCCCGCACCCGGCGGCGAAGGCCGCCGGGTGCGGGCCATGACGTGAGCCGTACCCCCCCCCGTGGCGGCCACCGGCGGGGAGTCCAGCCGGCAGGAAGGCCCCGCTGAAGGCCCCGGCCAGGATCGTCAGCGGACGGGGTGTCCCGCCTCCCTCAAGGTCTCCTTGACCTGGCCGATCCTCAGGTCGCCGAAGTGGAAGACGGACGCGGCCAGCACCGCGTCGGCGCCCGCCCCGATGGCCGGCGGGAAGTGGTCGAGCCGGCCGGCGCCGCCGCTGGCGATCAGCGGAACGGTGACGTGCTTGCGTACGGCCTCGATCATCTCGATGTCGTAGCCGTCCTTCGTGCCGTCGGCGTCCATCGAGTTGAGCAGGATCTCGCCCGCGCCCAGCTCGGCGGCCCGGTGGGCCCACTCGACGGCGTCGATGCCGGTGCCCGTGCGACCCCCGTGGGTGGTCACCTCGAAGGAACCGCCCTCGGTCCTGCGCGCGTCCACCGACAGCACGAGCACCTGCCGCCCGAACCGCTCCGCGATCTCCCGGATGAGGTCGGGCCGGGCGATGGCGGCCGTGTTGACGCCCACCTTGTCGGCGCCGGCCCGCAGCAGCTTGTCGACGTCCTCGGCGGTGCGGACACCGCCGCCGACCGTCAGCGGGATGAAGACCTGCTCGGCCGTGCGGCGCACCACGTCATAGGTGGTCTCACGGTTGCCCGAGGACGCGGTGATGTCCAGGAACGTGAGCTCGTCGGCGCCCTCGGCGTCGTACACCTTGGCCATCTCGACGGGGTCGCCCGCGTCACGCAGGTTCTGGAAGTTGACGCCCTTGACCACCCGGCCGTTGTCCACGTCCAGGCAGGGAATCACTCGGACCGCCAGCGTCATGACTGCGCTTCTCCCTGCTGTGTACGGTCTGCCCGCCGCGTGTGGTCCGAGCGGAACGCCTCCACCTCGACCTCGACCACCAGACGCGGGTCCACCAGACCCTCGACGATGATCATGGATGCCGCGGGGCGGACGTCGTCGAACAGCGCCTTGTGGGCGCGGCCGACCTCGTCGACGTCCCGGGCATGGGTGATGTGCATATGGGTGCGGACCACGTCCTCGCGGCCCAGGCCGAGCTGCCCCAGCGCCTCGAACGCGACGCCGAAGGCGTTGACCGCCTGCTCGTAGGGGTCGCCCTCGACGACCTCGCCGTTGATGATCGAGCTGCAGCCGGACACCAGCACCAGGCCGTTCGGCAGCTCCACCGCGCGGGAGTACCCGAAGGCCTCCTCCGAGGGCGAGCCGGTCGAAAGACGGCGTACGGCGCTCACCGGGCTACCGCCGCCAGCGCCTCTTCGAGGGTGAACGCCTTGGCGTACAGGGCCTTGCCGACGATCGAGCCCTCGACGCCGAGCGGCACGAGCTCGGCGATGGCCCGCAGGTCGTCCAGCGACGACACCCCGCCGGAGGCGACCACGGGGCGGTCGGTCGCCGCGCACACGTTGCGCAGCAGCTCCAGGTTCGGGCCCTGGAGCGTGCCGTCCTTGGCGATGTCGGTGACCACGTAACGGGCGCAGCCCTCGGAGTCGAGGCGCGCCAGCGTCTCGTAGAGGTCGCCGCCGTCGCGGGTCCAGCCGCGGCCGCGCAGGGTGGTGCCGCGGACGTCGAGGCCCACCGCGATCTTGTCGCCGTGCTCGGCGATGACCTTGGCGACCCAGTCGGGGGTCTCCAGGGCGGCGGTGCCGAGGTTGACGCGGGTGCAGCCGGTGGCGAGCGCGGCGGCGAGGGTGTCGTCGTCGCGGATGCCGCCGGACAGCTCGACCTTGATGTCCATCGCCTTGGTGACCTCGGCGATCAGGGCGCGGTTGTCGCCGGTGCCGAACGCGGCGTCCAGGTCGACGAGGTGCAGCCACTCGGCGCCGGCGCTCTGCCACGCCAGGGCGGCCTCCAGGGGGGAGCCGTAGGAGGTCTCGGTCCCGGACTCGCCGTGCACGAGACGGACGGCCTGGGCGTCGCGGACGTCGACGGCGGGGAGGAGTTCGAGCTTGCTCACAGTGTTCCGATCCAGTTGGTGAGGAGCTGGGCTCCGGCGTCGCCGGACTTCTCGGGGTGGAACTGGGTGGCCCACAGGGCGCCGTTCTCGACGGCCGCCACGAAGGGCTTGCCGTGCGTGGACCAGGTCACGAGGGGGGCGCGCAGCAGCGGGTTGCCGACTTCGAGCGACCAGTCGTGGACGGCGTAGGAGTGGACGAAGTAGAACCGCGCGTCGGCGTCGAGGCCGGCGAAGGCCTCCGAGCCCTCCGGGGCGTCGACGGTGTTCCAGCCCATGTGGGGCACGACGTCGGCCTCCAGGGGCCCGACCGTGCCCGGCCACTCGTCCAGGCCCTCGGTCTCCACGCCGTGCTCGATGCCGCGGCTGAAGAGGATCTGCATGCCGACGCAGATGCCCATGACGGGGCGTCCGCCGGACAGCCGGCGGCCGATGATCCAGTCGCCGCGCGCCTCCTTGAGGCCCTGCATGCAGGCGGCGAAGGCGCCGACGCCCGGCACGAGCAGTCCGTCCGCGTTCATCGCGGTGTCGAAGTCGCGGGTGATCTCCACCTCGGCGCCCGCGCGGGCGAGGGCGCGCTCGGCGGAGCGTACGTTGCCGAAGCCGTAGTCGAAGACGACGACCTTCTTGGTCTCGCTCAACTCCACACCTCCAGCCGCATGACGCCCGCGACGAGGCACATCGCGGCACCGATGGAGAGCAGCACGACGAGGCTCTTGGGCATGTCCTGCTTGACGAAGGAGTAGATCCCTCCGGCGAGGAAGAGACCGACGACGATGAGGATGCTGGAGAGGCCTGTCACAGTGCGCCCTTAGTGGAGGGGAGGATGCCGGCTGCGCGCGGGTCGCGCTCGGAGGCGTAACGCAGGGCCCGGGCCAGCGCCTTGAACTGGCACTCCACGATGTGGTGCGCGTTGCGTCCGTAGGGGACGTGCACGTGCAGGGCGATCTGGGCCTGGGCGACGAAGGACTCCAGGATGTGCCGGGTCATCGTCGTGTCGTACTCGCCGATCATCGGCGCCATCTTCTCGGGCTCGGTGTGCACGAGGTAGGGGCGGCCGGACAGGTCGACGGTCACCTGGGCGAGCGACTCGTCCAGCGGGACGGTGCAGTTGCCGAAGCGGTAGATGCCGACCTTGTCGCCGAGGGCCTGCTTGAAGGCGGCGCCCAGGGCGAGGGCGGTGTCCTCGATCGTGTGGTGCGAGTCGATGTGGAGGTCGCCCTCGGTCTTCACGGTCAGGTCGAACAGACCGTGCCGGCCGAGCTGGTCGAGCATGTGGTCGTAGAAGCCGACACCGGTGGCCACGTCGACCTTGCCGGAGCCGTCGAGGTCGATCTCGACGAGGACCGAGGTCTCCTTCGTCACCCGCTCCACGCGTCCTACGCGGTTCATGCGCTCTGCTCCTTCGGGGTTGCGGGGCCGTCCCCCGCAGTGCCCAGTAGTTCACGTACCGCGTCGAGGAACGCGTCGTTCTCCTTCGGGGTGCCGGCGGAGACCCGAAGCCACCCCGGTACGCCGTTGTCCCGGACCAGGACCCCCTGGTCGAGGATCTTCCGCCAGGCCGCGTGGGTGTCGGCGAACCGCCCGAACTGCACGAAGTTCGCGTCCGACTCGGTCACCTCGCAGCCCATCGCGCGCAGTTCGGTGACCAGCCGGTCCCGTTCGGCCTTGAGCTGCTCCACGTATCCGAGCAGGGTGTCGGTGTGCTCCAGGGCCGCCAGCGCGGTCGCCTGCGTCACGGCCGACAGGTGGTAGGGCAGCCGGACGAGCTGGACGGCGTCCACGACCGCCGGGTCGGCGGCGAGGTAGCCCAGGCGCAGCCCCGCCGCGCCGAAGGCCTTCGACATCGTCCGGGAGACGACGAGATGCGGCCGTCCCTCCAGCAGGGGCAGCAGCGAGTCGCCGTGGCTGAACTCGACGTACGCCTCGTCGACCACGACCATGGACGGCTTCGCCGCCTGCGCGGCCTCGTAGAGCGCGAGGACCGTCTCGGGCGGGACCGCGTTGCCCGTGGGGTTGTTGGGGGTGGTGATGAAGACGACGTCCGGCCGGTGCTCGGCGATCGCCCGCTCGGCGGCGGCGAGGTCGAGCGTGAAGTCCTCGCCCCGGGGGCCCGAGATCCAGGTGGTGCCCGTGCCGCGCGCGATGAGCCCGTGCATCGAGTACGACGGCTCGAAGCCCATCGCGCTGCGGCCGGGTCCGCCGAAGGTCTGGAGCAGCTGCTGGATGACCTCGTTGGAGCCGTTGGCGGCCCAGACGTTCTCGGTGCCCACCGGGTGCTTGCCGGTCTTCGTCAGATAGGCGGCCAGCTCGGTGCGCAGTTCCACCGCGTCCCGGTCGGGGTAGCGGTTGAGGCCGCGGGCGGCCTCGCGGACCCGCTCGGCGATCCGCTCGACGAGCGGCTCGGGCAGCGGGTACGGGTTCTCGTTGGTGTTCAGGCGTACGGGGACGTCGAGCTGGGGTGCGCCGTAGGGGGTCTTGCCGCGCAGTTCGTCCCGTACGGGGAGATCGTCGATGCCGGTCACTTGCCCTCGGGTACCTTCCAGCCGAACCTTGCCTTGATCGCCGCGCCGTGCGCGGGCAGGTCTTCCGCCTCCGCCAGCGTCACCACGTGGTGGGCCACGTCGGCGAGCGCGTCCTTCGTGTAGTCGACGATGTGGATGCCGCGCAGGAAGGACTGGACGGACAGGCCCGAGGAGTGACAGGCGCAGCCGCCGGTGGGCAGGACGTGGTTGGAGCCCGCCGCGTAGTCGCCGAGCGAGACCGGGGCCCAGGGGCCGACGAAGACCGCTCCGGCGTTCCTGACCCGGTCGGCGAGGGCCGCCGCGTCCGCGGTCTGGATCTCCAGGTGCTCGGCGCCGTAGGCGTTCACGACCTTGAGGCCGTCCTCGACGCTGTCGACGAGGACGATCGCGGACTGCCGGCCGCCGAGGGCCGGGACGATCCGGTCGTCGATGTGCTTGGTGGCCGCGGCCTGCGGCTCCAGCTCCTTCTCCACCGCGTCGGCGAGGGCGGGCGAGTCGGTCACCAGGACGGCGGCGGCGAGCGGGTCGTGCTCGGCCTGGCTGATCAGGTCGGCGGCGATGTGCGCCGGATCGGCGGTGTCGTCGGCGAGGACCGCGATCTCGGTCGGGCCGGCCTCGGCGTCGATGCCGATCCGGCCGGTGAAGTAGCGCTTGGCCGCGGCGACCCAGATGTTGCCCGGGCCGGTGACCATGTCGGCGGCGGGGCAGGACTCGGTGCCGTGCGCGAACATCGCGACGGCCGTGGCTCCGCCGGCCGCGTACACCTCGTCGATGCCCAGCAGCGCGCAGGCGGCGAGGATCGTGGGGTGCGGAAGGCCGCCGAACTCCTTCTGCGCCGGGGAGGCCAGCGCCATGGACGGGACGCCCGCCTCCTGCGCCGGGACGGCGTTCATGATCACGGACGAGGGGTACACCGAGCGGCCGCCGGGCGCGTACAGCCCGACGCGGTCGACCGGCACCCACTTCTCGGTGACCGAGCCGCCGGGCACGACCTGGGTGGTGTGCGTCGTACGGCGCTGTGCGCGGTGGACGAGACGGGCGCGGCGGATGGACTCCTCCAGGGCCGCGCGCACGGCGGGGTCGAGCCGCTCCAGGGCCTCGGCGACGGCCCCGGCCGGAACGCGCACGGACTCCAGCCGTACTCCGTCGAACTTCTCCGCGTAGTCGATCAGCGCCGCGTCGCCCCGATGATGCACGGCCTCGCAGATCGGCCGCACCTTCTCCAGGGCGGCCGAGACGTCGAAGTCGGCTCGGGGCAGCAGGTCGCGCAGGGCGGGGCCCTCGGGGAGGGCGTCGCCGCGCAGATCGATTCGGGAGATCACGGACTCAATTCTCTCAGACCGCGGCCGGGCGCCGGACGCCCGTATCAATGGCTGATACGAGTCGGCTCCGGCTCCCGCGGAAGATCCCCTTCACCAGGAGCGTTCGGTCCGTCACTGAGCGGGCATTGCACGGACGTATGAACCCACGAGCAGGCCGGGAAGGGAGTGACGTGCCGTGACCGAGGGTGCCGACCTGCGCACCGGGGACCTGCCTGACCAGCTGACCGCCGCCGAGGCCGGGATGTGGCAGGCCTTCCGCAACGGCAGCGTGTACGACCTGCGCAGCGGGGACGCGGCCGTCGACGATCCGCACGGCGGCCACCCCTGGGGCTCCGAGCGCAGCGTCCGGGCCCGGACGGTGGCCTGGCTGCTGCTCGACGGGCCGCCCGCCCTCCAGGGCCGGGTCGCCTCCCTGAAGCTGACGGGCGTGCGGATCACCGGTGTGCTCGACCTCGCGGGCGGCACGGTGGTGCCGTACGTGGAGCTGAAGGGGTGCCGGTTCGAGAAGGAGGTGCTGCTGCCGGAGTCCCGGTTCACCACGCTGCGGCTGGAGGACTGCGCGGTGCCCCGGCTGGAGGCGGCCCGGCTGCACACCGAGGGCGATCTGCATCTGCCGCGCTGCCGCTTCCACAACGGGGTACGGCTGACCGACGCGCACATCGGCACGGATCTGCTGCTCAACCAGGCCGTGGTCCACCAGGACCGGCGCGGGCGCTCGATCACCGGGGACGGCATGACCGTCGGACAGGACCTCCAGGCCGAGATGCTGGAGTCGCACGGCGAACTCAGCCTGCGCAGCGCGACCGTCGGCGTGTCGCTGAGCCTGCGCGGCAGCAGGCTCAGCAACCCGTACACGCGGCTCGCCCTCAACGCCCCCCAGCTGACCGTCAACCGCACGCTCTACATGACCCCCGCGGGCCTCGGCAATCCGCCGGCGACCAGCGGCACCACACCGGCACGCGGCACCCTGGTGCAGCGGTTCGAGTGCCAGGGCGGGATCCGCCTGGACGACGGGCGCTTCGGCGACGCGGTCGACTTCGACCGGGCCCGCTTCACCTTCGACGACGACCAGGGGCTGTCGCTGCTGCGGATCCAGACGCCCGAACTGCGCTTCCTCGGCGAGCGGCCCGAGCGCGGCAAGGTCGTGCTGTCCGGCGCGCGGGTCGTCAACCTGGTCGACCGGGCGTCCAGCTGGCCGGGCCCCGGCAGCCTGCACATGGGCGGTTTCACGTACGAGAACCTGGTCCCGCAGGGCGCCTTCCCGCTGACCCGGCGCCTGGAGTGGGTGGCGGCGGCCACCGCCGAGTACGCCCCGGAGCCCTACGAGCGCCTCGCCTCCGTGCTGCGCGACTCCGGTGAGGACGAGGACGCCCGCGAGGTGCTGCTCGCCAAGCAGCGCCGCCGCCGCGAGACCCTGCCGCTGGCCGCCAAGCTCTGGGGCTACGCCCAGGACTGGACGGTCGCCTACGGGTACCGTCCGGGGCGCGCCGCCCTGTGGATGGCGGTGCTGTGGGCGGCGACCTCGGTCGCCTTCGCGCACGCCGGCCACCAGTCGGTCAACGGCGACGGGCACCCCGCGTGGAACGCCTCGCTCTACGCCCTGGACCTGCTGCTGCCGGTCATCGACCTGGGCCAGGCCGGCAACTGGCAGCTGCGCGGCGGCTGGCAGTGGACGGCCGCGGTGGTGGTCCTCCTCGGCTGGATCCTGGCGACGACGGTGGCCGCCGGGGCCACCCGGCTGCTGCGCCGCGGCTGACGCACGGGAGTGACGGCACCCGGGCGCCCCCGCGAGGGACACGGGAGCGGGGCGCCCGGGCCGCGGCGGTAGGGGGGCACCCTCGCCGTCCGCCCGCCGGACCGGGAGCGCCCTCGCCGTCCGCCGGACCGGGACCGCCCTCCCCGTACCGCCGGACCGGGAGCGCCGCCGGCGCGAGGGTGTCGAGACGTGGGGCGCACGGCGTCAGTCGTGCGCCGCGCCATCCTCCGGGCGAGCCCCCTCGCACAGCCGTCGCACACCTGACCCACATCACGCCTTTACTCGCCCTTGGCCTCACGGCGCACAACCAAACGGCTTTACCAAAGCGTCACCGAGCGCCTCTGGCACTGCTCCGACCTGCGGTTTTCAATGGGCGTCACCATGGCACTACTGAGCGCGTTCCTCCGTACCGCCCGGATGGCACGGCACACCTCACGCCTCGCCGCCGCCGGACTGCCGGCCGACGAGGAGGTGCTGCTCGACGCCCCCGACCACAGACTGGGCCCCGTGCTCGTCGCGGCGGCCCGGGGCGAGTACGCCCCCGCGGCCGACCTGCTGGCCGCCACCCGGGAGTCCGCCGAGTGGGAGGACCGCGACCGGTACGCCGTACGCCTCGCCGCCTTCGCGCGCTCCCGCGACGAATGGCTCAGGCAGTGGCAGGCCGCCGGCCCGCACGACCCGGACCTCCTGCTCGTCAGGGCCGAACTGGCGGTCCGGCGCGGATGGGAGTCGCCCGCGCGGGTGGAACTGCTGCGCGAGGTCGGCCCGCTGATCATGTCCGCCGCCCAGGGCGACCCGCACGACCCGGTGCCATGGCGGATCGCGCTCGACCACGCCCGCGGTACCAACGCCCGGCACACCGAGTTCGAGCGGCTGTGGGCCCAGGCCGTCCGGCGCTCCCCGCACCACTACGGCTGTCACGTGGCCGCCCTCCAATACCTCTCCGCCGCCTGGTACGGCTCGCACAGGGAGTGCTTCGACTTCGCCGAGACCGCCGCGCAGGACGCGCTGCCGGGCTCCCTGGTGCAGGCGCTTCCGGTGCGCGCGGCCTTCGCCTACCTGACCGAGGGCGGCGGTCCCGAGGTGCCGCGCGAGCGCCTGGACGCCGCCGCCGACCTCGCGGTCTCGGTCTCCGCGGCCTACGCCGCCGCCGACCCGTGGCCCGCCGAGGTGCGCAACCTGCTGGTGTACGTCCTGGTCCGGCTGGAGCGCCGGCAGGACGCGCTGGAACAGCTGCGCCTCATCGGCCCGTACGTGACCTCGTTCCCCTGGGCCAAGGTCTCCGACGACCCGCTCGGCCGGTACCTGGAACTGCGCGACGGAGTCCGTCGGGAGGCCGCCTCGGGGCTTCCGCCGCGGGATCGGGCCCCCGGCCGGCTCCCACGGATCGGGTACGGCGGACTCGTCCGCTCCGTCGACCATTAGGCTTTCCCGTCGTGACCACCGTCCGGCTCCCGCTCTTCCCCCTGAACTCGGTGCTGTTCCCCGGGCTCGTGCTTCCTCTGAACGTGTTCGAGGAGCGCTATCGCGCCATGATGCGCACCCTGCTCAAGACGCCCGAGGACGAATCCCGCCGATTCGCCGTCGTCGCCATCCGCGACGGCCATGAGGTCTCGCCCAGCGCGCCCGGCATGCCCGACCCGACCGCCGTGCCCGAGCGCGGGCCCGCCGCCGGCTTCGGCGACGATCCCCTCAAGGCCTTCCACGAGGTGGGCTGCGTCGCGGACGCGGCCACCATCCGGGAGCGCGCCGACGGCAGCTTCGAGGTGCTGGCGACCGGCACGACACGGGTCAGGCTGCTGTCGGTGGACTCCTCGGGGGCGTTCCTGACGGCGGAGCTGGAGGAACTGCCGGAGGACCCGGGCGACGAGGCCGGGGCGCTCGCCGAGGGTGTCCTGCGGGCGTTCCGCCAGTACCAGAAGCGGCTGGCCGGAGCGCGCGAGCGTTCGCTGTCGACCGGCGCGGACCTGCCGGACGAACCGGCGGTCGTCTCCTATCTCGTCGCCGCGGCCGTGATGCTGGACGTCCCCGCCAGACAGCGGCTGCTGCAGGCTCCCGACACGGCCTCCCGGCTGCGCGAGGAGCTGAAGGTACTGCGCGCCGAGACGGCCATCATCCGTAATCTGCCGTCGTTGCCCGCGTCGGACCTGACGCGCGGCCCGACGAGCCTGAACTGACGTTTGCGAGAAGACCGATGGCCAAGAAGGCGAAGAAGCAGTCCGGCGGCACACCGGCCACGGTGGCGCTGACGGAGGCGGGCGTCCCGTTCACCGTCCACGCCTACGAGCACGACCCCTCCCACCCGTCCTACGGCGAGGAGGCGGCCGAGGCGATGGGCGTGTCGCCGGAGCGGGTCTTCAAGACCCTGGTGGCGGACGTGGACGGCGCGCTCGTGGTCGCGGTCGTCCCGGTGGCGGGCTCCCTCGACCTCAAGGCCCTCGCCACGGCGGTGGGCGGCAAGCGGGCGGCGATGGCCGACCCGGCGGCGGCCGAGCGCACGACGGGGTACGTCCGCGGTGGCATCTCGCCCCTCGGCCAGCGCAAGAAGCTCCGCACCGTGCTGGACTCCTCGGCCTCCGGACACGCCACGATCTGCGTCTCGGCGGGCCGCCGCGGCCTGGAGGTCGAGCTCTCCCCCACCGACCTCTCGAAACTCACGGAGGCGGTGTCCGCCCCCGTCGGACGGACCTGACCGACCGCCGGGCACCGGCCCTCGCCGTACCACCGACGATGGCCCTCGGCGCGAAGGGCCCGTCGTACCGATGGCGGGCTCTCGACGGCGGCTGCCGTCATGGCCTGCGCGGCCCCTCGACGGATGCCTCTTCCTCGGTTAAGCACGAATGGCATGTCGAAGAAGACGCGGAAACGCAAGTGGCGCATCAAGAAGGGCCGCTCCAACCACGGCCGCCGTCCCGCGTGACCCACACCCCGCACCCGTGAGCCACGCACGCAGCGAAGGGCCGGCCGGACAGCCGGTCTCCCGGCGTCCGGCCGGCCCCGACTCCTTCGCGTCCGGCAGGACCTACGCGGCCGGAGGCCCCGGCGGCACGGCCGGGTAGGGGTGCTGCTGGTACGGGTCGGGGTCCCGGGGGCCGAACAGGGCCATGAGGCCGAGGTGGACCACCAGGGCGCTCAGGGACCACGCCAGCAGCGCGCCCTTGGCACCGAGCTTCAGCGGCGCGGAGAACGTCACGCCCTTGCCCACGGCCTTGGCGTGCGCGACCACGTTCTGCGCGGGACCGAGCCAGATCCCGACCCGCCAGGCGAGCAGCGATCCGAGCAGGCCCCCCAGGGCCAGCCCGATCACCAGGGGCACACCGCCACGCCGTCGTACGAGGAACACGACCAGGGCGCTCAGCGCTCCGAAGCCCAGCGCGAGCAGGGTGAAGGTTCCGTCGACCCCGATCGCCTGCTCCCCCTCGGTGTCCTTGATGTACACCGCGGTGCCGTCCGCGATCAGCGGCACGTGCGGCGTCAGCCACGACCAGAGGACCCCGAGCAGGGCACCCGCGAGGGCGAGCGCGACCGTGATGACGGCGGCCTCCCGCACTTCGGTCTTCATACCGGGGCCGTCCTGTCCGTAGGAGACCTCGTACGCGCCCGGGTACACGGGATGGCCCGCGGGGCCGGCGGCGGGACGGGTCCCCCAGTCGGGGTGCGGTTGCCGCCGGTCCTCGGGGGACTGTTCGTGCGGGGGCGGGGGTGGAGTCAGCGGAGCGGTCACCCTGCCATCGTGCCAGGCCCCGTCGGCGGCCGCGTCACCGGACGGCCGCCCTGCGGTAGGCCCAGGCCGCCAGCGCCAGCGAGACCGCCCCGACTCCGGCGCAGACGGCCAGATCACCGAGGACGGCGGCCCAGTCGGGACGCGCCCCGAAGGTGCGGGCGAAGGCCTCGACCCCGTAGGTCGAGGGCAGCAGGTCCCGGAGGTACTGCACCGGGGCCGGCATCCGGTCCGCCGGCAGGACGCCCAGCAGCAGGGCCGCGGACATGCCCATCTGGCCGAGCAGGGTGGCGAGCTCGGGCCGCGGCGCGAGCAGCCCGAACGCGGCCCCGAGCCCGGCGAGGGCCGCACCCGCGAGCGGGACGACCGCGGCCAGCACCCACAGATGGGCCAGCGGCAGCCCGAAGAGCAGACACCCGAAGACGGCGGTGACGACGGTGCCGGGCACCGTGAAGGACGCGTACGCGGCCGCGGCCCCGAGCACCACGGCCGCCGGCGGCACCGGCAGCGTCGCGTAGTGGTCGAGTCCGCCGCTCGCCCGCAGCTGCCCGAAGTACTGCGCGAGCAGGTTGAGGGCGACGAAGGCGACGACCAGGACCGTGGACCCGGCCACCACCGCACGCGCCTCGGCGCCGCCGTCCACCACCCCGCGCATCATGATCATGATGCCGAGGGACTGGAAGGTGGCCACGAACAGCAGCGGGATCCGGGCGACGCGGGCGCGGGAGAGCTGCGCCCGGTACACGGCGGCCAGCGAGGGCCACAGCCGCGCACGCGGTCCCAGCTCCGCGGCCGCGCCGGCGTCCTCGGCCAGGGGCAGCGCGCCGCCCGGCAGGACTCCCGCGGGTACGGCACTCACGTCGAACTGCTCCCCTTCGCTCCGGCGGCCGTCCGGATTCCGCACCCGCACGACGCCTCTGTCCCGTACGGATTCCACGCCCCGGGCGCTCACGCCTTCACCAGTCCCTGCGTCGCGTGGCCGCCGAGCGCCAGGTACACGTCCTCCAGGCTCGGCGTGGCCAGCGTGAAGTCGTCGAGCGCGGCGAAGGCGGCCCCGCCGGTGACCGTGGCCACCGCCGCGCGGGCCTCCTCCGGCGCGAGCCGCAGGGTCCAGCGGCGGCCCGACTCGACGGCGCGTGCGCGCAGCGCCGCGACCTCGGGGACGTGCAGCGGGGCGTTCTCGCGCCAGACGAGTTCGACCCGGACCTCGCCCGCCACCTGTTCCTTGAGCCCGGCCGGGGTGTCGCAGGCGATGACCCGTCCCTCGTCGAGGACGGCGACCCGGTCGAGGACCGTCTCGGCCTCGATGACGTTGTGGGTGACGAGCAGGACCGTGGTGCCCTGTTCCGCGCGGCGCCGGTCCACGGCGGCCCACACGGCGCGCCGGGCGACGGGGTCCATGCCGGTGGTGGGCTCGTCGAGGACCAGCAGCGGGCGCCGTCCGACGAGCGCCGCGGCGAAGCAGGCGAGCCTGCGCTGTCCGCCGGAGAGCTTCTTCAGCGGGCGGGAGGCGAGCGCGGTCAGGCCCAGTTCGTCGAGGACGGCGTCCCGCTCGGCCCGCGCCGTGCCCAGGTGGAGCCCGCGCAGCCGCCCGGTCGTCTCGGCGGCGAGGGACACGGTCAGCTCGTCCAGGGCGGTGGACTCCTGCCCGAGGTAGGCCAGGAGGCGGGCCGCCCGCTCGGGGTGGCGCACGATGTCGTGGCCGAGGATCTCGACGCTGCCGCTGTCGGGACGCATCAGCCCGGTCAGCTGGCGCACGAGGGTGGACTTGCCGGCGCCGTTCGGCCCGAGCAGCCCGAAGATCTCGCCCCGGCGGATGTCCAGCCGTACCCCGTCGGTGGCCCTGACCTCGGGCGCCGCCGGGGTGCCGCGACGGCCGCGGACGGCCGGGTAGGTCTTGGTGAGACCTCGCACGGCGCACACGACATCGCCCCTGTGTCCCGTCGGGGCCGCCTGTGCCGTGCTCGTACTCACGAAGGACGAGAGTACGTGGTCCGATGCCCTGTTATGCGCCCGGGGCCGTGGCGGACACCGGGCGAAGACCCCCGCGACCCCCTTCCGGCGGCCCCGGATCACTCCCCGACCGGCGCGTGCTCCGTCTCCGTGCGCACGTCGATCTCCCGCCAGAACCCGGCCCGGATCGCATAGCGGTCGTGCTCGTCGATCTGGTCGTCCTTGTGCGCGAGCAGGCCGAAGCGGGCCGCGTAGCGCAGCAGTTCGCCGTCCACCCGATGGGGGACCCGCGGATACATCGCCGACAGCTTCTGCAGATGGGCCGGGTCGGTCAGGCGTCCCATCCAGCGGCGCGCGAAGACCTGTCCGACCTCGTAGGGGTCGCCGCCGACCGTGGTGATGTCCTCCTCGCGGTCCGCCCACCGCTGCTCCGCCGAGGTGAGCTGGGCGAGCGTGGGCAGCGCGGCGGCCTCCGGGGACTCCGTGGCGGTGCCCGGCCGGTCGACCCAGCCCTTGTCCGAGGACCAGCGCAGCGTCGCGTTCGCGGGGTGCTGGGCGGGCTGGGTGCCCGGCCCGCGGAGCGCGGCCAGGTCCTTCGGGGTGGGGACCCCCTTGGAGGCGGGCACCCGCTCCTGGGAACCGTTCTGCGTCTCGGCCGCCTGGTGGTGCTCGGTCTCCTGGACGGAGCGCTCGGCCGCGGCGGCGAGCGCCGACTCGGGCAGCGGCGCGGAGAGGATGGCGGCGATCTCGGGGCGGGGCACCGGCGGCGGGGCGCAGATCCCGCTGACCTCCTTGGCGCGGACCGCCTTGGTGATCCAGGCACGGTCGAGCACCCGCCGCTCGTCGGCCTCGGCCACCAGGTCCTCGGACTGGTTGTAGTCGCCGTCCGCGGCCTGCACGGCCCACAGGTGGACGGCCACGCCGTGTTCCTTGGCGGCCATCATGCCCGGCAGCAGATCCCCGTCGCCGGTGACGAGGACGACGTCGGAGCAGGCGCGGTTGCGCGCCAGCTCGGTGAGCTCGGCGTGCATGGCCGCGTCCACGCCCTTCTGCGCCCACCGCCCGTCGCTGCGGGTCAGCGCGCCCAGCCGCACCGTCACCCGCGGCATCACGCGCAGCCTGCGGTGCTCGGGCTGCGGTACGCGGTCGGGGGCGCCGTCGAACCAGTAGATGCGCAGCAGGGGCCGCTCGGTGTCGGACTCGGCGCGCTCGCGCAGGCCCTGGACGAGGGCGGTGTGGTCGACGGTGATCCGGGATCGCGACGGCTCCCCGGCGAGGAGGCTGGCGGCGGCCCCGAGCAGATACCCGGCGTCCACCAGGACGATGCAGCGGTCCACGCGGTCCACCCTCTTTCCGGGAGGTTTGCTTCGGGCTTCCTTGGAGTCTGCCCGACCGCGCGGAGGTTAACGGCCGGAACTCGATCTTCGGCGTGGCGGATCGTAGGAACACCTGCCGAGAAGCCTTATTACGCACAGTAATTCTACGAAATGCGCCACTTGTCAGCCTATGTGAATCTGGTCGCGGCCCTGGCCCCTAGATCACCCTCAGGAGGCAGATCACCATGGCCAAGAACAAGAATCGCAAGCAGGGCGGCCATCAGGACCGCTCCTCGCCGGCAGAGCGTGCGCAGGAGCAGGCCCAGCGGTCATCGGCGCAGGCGCAGCAGTCGCCGATCTCGCAGGCCCAGGGCAGCCCCGCTGATGTTGCCCGTAAGCATCAGAGGCGTTTCGGCCACAACTGAGGCCGCCGCGCGGGCTGTCGAGGCCCGGTAACGCACCGAGGGGCGCATCCGGTACCGGATGCGCCCCTCGGTGCTTCTGCGTGTCCGCGTCGGTGTGCCCGCGTCAGTGTGCCCCCACGGCCCCCGCCGGGCCGTACGGCCTCAGCCGGCCAGGCAGGACGGGCCGAGCAGCACCTTCAGGTCGCCGAAGAGGGCCGGGTCCGGCTTCACCCGGTGGCGGTCGAGCCGCAGCACCGTGGTCCTGCTCGGGCCCTGGAGCCTGATGCGGACCTCGCTCTCCCCCTTGTGGTGGCTGAGGATCTCGCCGAGACGGCTGACCATCGGCGGGGTCACCTTGAGCGCCGGGATGGTGAGGATCACCGGTGCGTTGGTGCCCGCGTTCGACAGGTCCGGGACCTGGAGTTCCATCGCCACCAGCCGGGGCACGTCCTCGCGCTTGTCGAGGCGCCCCTTGACGAAGACGACCGCGTCCTCGACCAGCTGGGTCGACACCAGCTGGTAGGTCGCGGGGAAGAACATGCACTCCATGGAGCCCGCGAGGTCCTCCACGGTGGCGATCGCCCAGGCGTTGCCCTGCTTGGTCATCTTGCGCTGGAGGCCCGAGATGATGCCGCCGATCGTGACGACCGCGCCGTCCGCGTGCTCGCCGCCGGTCAGCTGGGAGATGCCCGCGTCGGCCTTGTCGGACAGGACGTGCTCCAGACCGAAGAGCGGGTGGTCGGAGACGTACAGACCGAGCATCTCCCGCTCCTGGGCGAGGAGGTAGGCCTTGTCCCACTCGTCGGTGGTGAACTCCACGTCGAGCCCGAAGCCGGGCTCGCTGGTGTCCTCGTCCCCCATGCCGCCGAAGAGGTCGAACTGGCCCTCGGCCTCCTTGCGCTTGACCGCCACCACGTTGTCGATCATCGGCTCGAACTGCGCGGTGAGGCCCTTGCGGGTGTGCCCCATCGTGTCGAACGCGCCCGCCTTGATCAGCGATTCCGTGGTGCGCTTGTTGCAGGCGACCGCCTCGACCTTGTCGAGGTAGTCGGGGAAGGAGGCGTACTTCCCCTTGGCCTTGCGGCTGCGGATGATCGATTCCACCACGTTCGTGCCGACGTTGCGGACGGCCGAGAGGCCGAAGAGGATCACGTCGTCGCCCTGGGCGGCGAAGTTCTGCTCGGACTCGTTCACGTCGGGCGGCAGCACCTTGATGCCCATGCGCCGGCACTCGTTGAGGTAGACGGCCGACTTGTCCTTGTCGTCCTTGACCGAGGTGAGCAGCCCGGCCATGTACTCGGCGGGGTAGTTCGCCTTCAGGTAGGCGGTCCAGTACGAGACGAGTCCGTACGCGGCGGAGTGGGCCTTGTTGAAGGCGTAGCCGGCGAAGGGGACGAGCACGTCCCACAGGGCCTGGATGGCCTCGTCGCTGTAGTCGTTCTTGCGGGCGCCCTCCTGGAAGAGGACGAAGTTCTTCGCCAGCTCCTCGGGCTTCTTCTTGCCCATCACGCGGCGCAGGATGTCGGCCTCGCCGAGCGAGTACCCGGCGATGATCTGGGCGGCCTTCTGGACCTGCTCCTGGTAGACGATCAGGCCGTAGGTGACCGCCAGCACCTCTTCGAGGGGCTTCTCCAGCTCCGGGTGGATCGGCGTGATCTCCTGGCGGCCGTTCTTGCGCTCCGCGTAGTTGATGTGCGAGTTCATGCCCATCGGGCCCGGCCGGTACAGGGCCGAGACGGCGGAGATGTCCTCGAAGTTGTCGGGCTGCATCTGGCGGAGCAGCGAGCGCATGGGGCCGCCGTCGAACTGGAAGACGCCGAGGGTGTCACCGCGGCAGAGCAGTTCGAAGGTCTTCGGATCGTCCAGCGGCAGCGCCAGCAGGTCGAGGTCGACGCCCTTGTTGGCCTTCACCATCTTGACGGCGTCGTCCATGATCGTGAGGTTGCGCAGGCCCAGGAAGTCCATCTTGAGCAGGCCCAGCGACTCGCACTGGGGGTAGTCCCACTGGGTGATGGTCACGCCGTCGGTGTGCCGCACCCAGATCGGGGCGTGGTCGACGATGGGCTCGCTGGACATGATCACGCCGGCGGCGTGCACGCCCATCTGCCGGACCAGGCCCTCGACGCCCTTGGCGGTGTCGATGACCTTCTTCACGTCCGGCTCGTTCTCGTACATGCTGCGGATCTCGCCCGCCTCGTTGTACCGCGGGTGCGAGGGGTTGGTGATGCCGTCGAGGTCGATGCCCTTGCCCAGGACGTCGGCGGGCATCGCCTTGGTGAGCCGGTCGCCCATCGCGTACGGGTAGCCCAGCACGCGCGCGGAGTCCTTGATCGCGTTCTTGGCCTTGATCTTGCCGTAGGTGCCGATCATGGCGACCTTGTCGGCGCCGTACTTCTCGGTCACGTACCTGATCACCTCGACGCGCCGACGCTCGTCGAAGTCGATGTCGACGTCGGGCATCGAGATGCGCTCGGGGTTGAGGAACCGCTCGAAGATCAGGCCGTGCGGGATGGGGTCGAGGTCGGTGATGCCCATGGCGTAGGCGACGATCGAGCCGGCCGCGGAGCCTCGGCCGGGGCCGACCGCGATGCCCTGCTTCTTGGCCCACATGATGAAGTCGGCGACCACGAGGAAGTAGCCCGGGAACCCCATCGAGATGATGGTGTCCATCTCGTACTCGACCTGCTTCATCCGGTCTTCCGGGATGCCGCCGGGGAAGCGGCGCTCCATGCCGCGCATGGTCTCCGCCCGGAACCAGGTGACCTCGGTGTAGCCCTCGGGGATGTCGAACTTCGGCATGAGGTTCTTCGCCTCGAACATGCCGGTGGTGTCGATCTGCTCGGCCACCAGGAGGGTGTTCGCGCAGCCCTCCTGCCAGGCGTCCGAGGAGTCGACGGCGTACATCTCGTCCGTGGACTTCAGGTAGTAGCCGGTGCCGTCGAACTTGAAGCGGTCGGGGTCGGAGAGGTTCTTGCCGGTCTGGATGCACAGCAGCGCGTCGTGCGCGGTGGCCTCGTGCGCGTAGGTGTAGTGCGAGTCGTTCGTCACCAGCGGCGGGATGCCGAGCTTCTTGCCGATCTCCAGCAGTCCGTCACGGACCCGGTGCTCGATCTCGATGCCGTGGTCCATCAGCTCCAGGAAGTAGCGGTCCTTGCCGAAGATGTCCTGGTACTCGGCGGCCGACTTCAGGGCCTCGTCGAACTGGCCGAGGCGCAGCCTGGTCTGGAGCTCGCCGGAGGGGCAGCCGGTGGAGGCGATGAGGCCCTCCGACCACTGGGAGATCGTCTCCTTGTCCATCCGGGGCCACTTCTGGAGCCAGCCCTCCGCGTACGCGTCCGAGGAGAGCTTGAAGAGGTTGTGCAGGCCCGTCCGGTTCGCCGCCCAGATCGTCTTGTGCGTGTAACCGCCCGAACCGGACACGTCGTCACGCTTCTGGTGCGGCTGGCCCCACTGGATCTTGCGCTTGTTGCGCCGGGACTCCGGGGCGACGTACGCCTCGATGCCGATGATCGGCGTGACGCCGGCCTTCTTCGCCGTGTGGAAGAAGTCATAGGCCCCGTGGAGGTTGCCGTGGTCGCTCATCGCGATGTGGGTCATGCCCATCTCGTTGCACGCGTTGAACATGTCCTTGAGCCGCGCGGCACCGTCCAGCAGCGAGTACTGGGTGTGGACGTGCAGGTGCGTGAACGGCGGCTTCGACACGGTTTCGGCCTCCAGGAAGAACCATCGGTTACAGGCTGCGGACAGTCTGGGGGGTCAGCGTCGAAGTCTATGCCGCGGCACTGACACCCGGCGGCGGATCATCCGTACCGTCGTACGGGGTGTGCTCCCCGGGGGTGAACGTTCGCCGCCGGGACCCGGGCACTCCCGCGTATGTTCGTCCGTTGGAAGTGGACGGACCCTTCGTCCCGGGGGCGGCGCGCCCGTCCCGTCATGTCACGCACCACCTGCACCAGGAGGCACCCAGCGATGTCGGTCCCGCAGCTCAGCGCCGAGCAACGCGGCGAGCAGATCCTCGCCGTCTTCGACACCGCCTTCGGCGAGCTCCTGGCCGCCGACCCGGCCGCGTTCCGTGTGAAGTTCCGCAAGATGGCGGCCTCCGCCTTCGCGTTCTACCGCGGCACCGCGGCGCTCTTCTACCACGACCTCGACCAGGAGCGGCGGGGCGGCCCGTACCTGGACGAGCGCACCTCGCGCGTGTGGATCCACGGCGACCTGCACGCCGAGAACTTCGGCACCTACATGGACTCCCAGGGCCGGCTGATCTTCAACGTGAACGACTTCGACGAGGCCTACGTCGGCCCGTTCACCTGGGACCTCAAGCGCTTCGCCGCCTCCGTGGCCCTCATCGGCTACGCGAAGGCGCTCAGCGACGGACAGATCACCGAGCTGGTGCGGGTGTACGCGGCCGCCTACCGCGAGCGCGTCCACGCGCTGGCCACCGGCGCCAAGAGCGACGAGGTGCCGCCCTTCACGCTGGACACCGCCCAGGGCCCGCTCCTGGACGCGCTGCGCGACGCCCGCTCGCTGACCCGTTTCGGTCTCCTGGAGTCGATGACCGAGATCCGTGACTTCGAGCGCCGCTTCGCGCCGGGCGGCGGCTCCATCGAGCTGGACGCCGCGACCCGGTACAAGGTCCTCGCGGCCTTCGACGGCTATCTGGAGACGCTTCCGGAGTCCTCGCTGGCCCGCCCGGACTCGTACCGCGTGAAGGACGTCGTGGGCCGCCGCGGCATCGGCATCGGCTCGGCCGGCCTGCCGTCGTACAACATCCTGCTGGAGGGCAACAGCGACGCCCTGGAGAACGATGTGGTGATCTACATCAAGCAGGCCCAGACCCCGGCCGTCTCCCGGCACGTCACGGACCCCGCGATCCGCGGCTACTTCCGGCACGAGGGCCACCGCACGGTGATCTCGCAGCGTGCCCTGCAGGCGCACGCCGACCCGTGGCTGGGCTGGACCGAGCTGGACGGCGCGGGCCAGCTGGTCGCCGAGGTCTCGCCGTACGCGGTGGACCTGGACTGGGGTGACATCGACGACCTCGAGGAGATCGCCTCGGTCGTCGCCGACCTCGGCCGGGCCACCGCCACGATGCACGCGGCGGCGGACGACCAGTCCGGCGAGTCCCTGGTGCCGTTCTCCACGGAGCGGGCCATCGACGCGGCCATCGCGGCCGACGAGGAGGGCTTCGCCGACCTTCTGGTGGACTTCGCCCACGACTACGGCGCCCGCGCCCGCACCGACCACCAGATCTTCGTGGACCTGTTCCGCAACGGACGGATCCCGGGCCTGGGCCTGTAGGGCACACGGCCGGTCACGGGGCCTCACGCCCCGCGACCGGCCCGCCCCACAACGCTCCCGTAACGCACAGGCCCCCTTTAGGGGGCGCTTACGGGAGCACGTGGGAGACTCACCTCCGCCATGGAGATATCCGGGATCCAGCTCAGAGCCGTACGCGCGGCGGTGTTCACGGCTGTCGTCGTGACGCTCTCCGCCGCGTCGCACGTGCTGCTCTCCCAGGTACCGCTGCCGCTCACCACCGTGGCCGCGATCGGCGCCGCCGTCTTCGTCCTCGCCTTCGCGCTCGCGGGCCGGGAGCGGGGCTTCGGCCACATCGCCGCCCTGCTCGTCCCGCTGGAGCTGGCCGCCGACACCGTGTTCACGACGGGCCAGCACGTCTGTTACGGCAGGGTGGGCGGCCCGGTCACGGGCCCGCTGCGCTCGGTCGGCCTCGATGTGCTGTGCGGCGGCGGCAGCGTGGGGACCCCGCTGTCCCGGGTGACCGGCGGCGCCCCCGACCGCGCCGCCGCCCTGCTCGCGCACGCCGATCCGGCCGCGGCCTGGCTGCTGCTCGGCGCGCACGTCGCCGTCGGCCTGCTCGCGGCCGCGTGGCTGCGCCGGGGCGAGCGCGCCCTGGACCAGCTGCTGCGCGCGGTGGCCGCCTCCACCTTCCGGCCGCTGCTGCTCGCCGTCGCCGCGGTCACCGTGCGGCTGGTCCCGGCCCGCCCGCTGCCGCGCACCGCGCACCGGCCGGCCGCCGCCCGGACCCTCCTGTTCGTGCACTCCCTCGGACGACGCGGACCTCCCCGCCCGGCCGTCACCGCCTGAGCCGCCCCGCACGGGCGACGGCCCCCGGGCCGACCGCCCCGGGCCGCGGCTCACCGGTCATCGCTTCCGGGCGACCGCGTGGACGGACGTTCCCCGGACAGCCCTGAGCACCAGCAGTCCCCCTTACGTATTCCGCGTACACGTGTGCGCGTCCCCGATGGAGAACACCACTATGAGCAAGCGGAACAGCCAGTCGGCCAAGACGGCGGCGCGCGAGAGGCTGCGCGTGGAGCGCGAGCGCCAGGCCAAGCGCGACAAGATCAAGCGCCAGGGGATCGTGGCCGGTTCCCTCGTCGCGGTCCTCGCGATAGCGGGCGGCGTCGGCTACCTGGTCGTGCAGAACAACAAGCCCTCCCACTGGGAGGCCGTCGCGAGCGACAAGGTGGTCGCCCCGGCCAACACCACGGGCAAGGACGGCGCGACCGTCGTCATCGGCAAGGACACCGCGAAGAAGACCCTCAAGCTGTACGAGGACCCGCGCTGCCCGATCTGCGCCACCTTCGAGCAGACCGTCGGCCCGACGCTGAAGAAGGACCTCGACGCCGGCAAGTTCAAGGTCCAGTACATCGGCGGCACGTTCCTCGACGGCGACTCCGACAAGAGCGGGAAGATCCAGATCGGCTCCCGCGGCGAGGGCTCGAAGAACGCGATGAGCGCCATGGGCGCCGCGCTGAACGTGAGCCCGGAAGCCTTCCTGGAGTACAAGAGCGCGCTCTACTCGGCGAAGTACCACCCCGAGGAGACGGCCGACAAGTTCAAGAGCGACGACTACCTGATCAAGGTGGCGAACACGGTCGACGCCCTCAAGAACAACACCGGCTTCCAGAACGCCGTCAAGAACGGCACGTACGACGCCTGGGCGCTGGCCATGTCCGAGACCTGGAACAACAACAAGGACGGCGTCAACGGCACGCCGAGTCTGGTCATGGACGGCAAGAAGCTCACCGGCTCGGACGGCCAGAACGCCCCGATGACGGCCGCCGACTTCACCAAGGCGATCGACGCGGCCCTCAAGGCCTGACCGGCGCCGCGGCGTCCCCCGGACCGTCCGGCGCGGCGGACGGGAGGGCGCGAGCGGCCCCTGTGACCTGTGCGACCCGTGTTACCCGAGCGGCGAAAAGCCGAAGAGCGGGCGAACTTTTCCAGTTCGCCCGCTCTTGGCTTGTACTGGTCGGTAGCCTCATCGCCCGTGACCAGTCGACACAGATCATCCGACCCCGCGGGCGCGCTCGACTCCCGCGCCCCGCGCCGCCGTTCGGTCGTCAAGGCCGCGGCCGCCACCGCCGTGCTCGCCGCCCCGCTCGCGGCCGCCCTGCCCGCCCGCGCCGCCGAGGCGCCCGTGTTCCTGCACGGAGTCGCCTCCGGCGACCCGCTGCCCGACGGCATCCTGTTGTGGACCCGGGTGACCCCGGTCCCGGAGGCGATACCCGGCTCCGGGCTCGGCCCGGACACCGAGGTGAGCTGGACCGTCGCCAGGGACAAGGCGTTCACCTCCATCGTCGCCAAGGGCTCCACCGTCGCGACCGCCGCCTCCGACCACACCGTCAAGGCGGACATCCGCGGTCTGCAGCCGGCCACCGACTACTGGTTCCGCTTCTCCGCGGGCGGCACCGACTCGCCCGTCGCCCGCACCCGCACCACCCCGGCCGCCGACGCCTCCGTGGCCGGCCTGCGCTTCGGCGTGGTCTCCTGCGCCAACTGGGAGGCCGGCTACTTCTCGGCGTACCGCCACCTCGCGGCGCGAGGCGACCTCGACGCCTGGCTGCACCTCGGCGACTACATCTACGAGTACAAGTCCGGCGAGTACGGGACCCGCGGCACGGTCGTACGGCCGCACGCCCCGGCCAACGAGATCCTCACCCTCGCCGACTACCGCACCCGGCACGGCCGTTACAAGACCGACCCCGACCTCCAGGCGCTGCACCACAAGGCGCCGGTCGTCGCGATCTGGGACGACCACGAGTTCGCCGACAACTCCTGGTCGGGCGGCGCGGTCAACCACACCGAGGGCGCCGAGGGGGCCTGGTCGGACCGTCAGGCGGCCGCGAAGCAGGCCTACTTCGAGTGGATGCCGGTCCGTCCGGCCATCGCCGGCACCACCTACCGCAGGCTGCGCTTCGGCAAGCTCGCCGACCTCGCGCTGCTCGACCTGCGCTCCTTCCGGTCGCAGCAGGCGTCCACCGCCAGCGGCTCGGTCGACGACCCGGACCGCACGATCACCGGCCGCGCCCAGCTCGACTGGCTGAAGTCCGGGCTCAAGGCCTCGGACACCACCTGGCGCCTGGTCGGCAACTCGGTGATGATCTCGCCGTTCGCGGTGGGCTCCCTCTCCGCCGACCTGCTCAAGCCGCTCGCCAAGCTCCTCGGGCTGCCGCAGGAGGGCATCGCCGTCAACACCGACCAGTGGGACGGCTACACCGACGACCGCCGCGAACTGCTCGCGCACCTGCGGTCCAACGCGATCCGCAACACGGTCTTCCTGACCGGCGACATCCACATGGCGTGGGCCAACGACGTGCCGGTGGACGCCGGGACGTACCCGCTGTCGGCCTCCGCCGCCACGGAGTTCGTGGTCACCTCGATGACCTCGGACAACCTCGACGACATCGTCAAGGTGCCCGAGGGCGTCGTCTCGGCGGTCGCCTCCCCGGTCATCCGCGCGGCCAACCGCCACGTCCACTGGGTCGACACCGACCGCCACGGCTACGGCGTCCTCGACATCACCGCCGACCGCGCGCAGATGGACTACTACGTGATCTCCGACCGCAAGGACCCCGGCGCGACCTCGTCCTGGGCCCGTTCGTACCGCACCCGCAGCGGCACGCAGACGGTGGAGCGGACGTACGACCCCGTGTAGGTCCCGGGGCTACAGCGTGTCGAGGAAGCCGAGTGCCACCTTCCAGGTGGCCTCGGCCGCCTCGGCGTCGTAGTCGGGCAGGTCCGGGTCGGTGTAGACGTGCCCCGCGCCCGGGTACCGGTAGATCTCCACGTCGGCTCCGGTCCTCTGCATCTGCAGGTACCAGGCGCTCAGCCAGTCGTCCGTCTCGAACTGGTCGGGCTCGGCGACGTGCAGCTGGACCGGCAGTTCGTCCACCGACGCGCTCTCCGCGATGTCCGACGTGCCGTGCAGCAGGAGCAGTCCGCGGGCCTTCTCGTCGCCGAGGGCCAGGGTCTGCCCGATCGAGGCGCCGAGGGAGAAGCCCGCGTAGACCAGGCCGCGCTCGGAGTAGGGCGCGGCGGCGAGGACCGCCCGCTTGAGCAACTCGTCCTTGCCGATCCCGTCACTGAAGGCCATGCCCTCCTCGACGGTCTCGAAGGTGTGCCCCTCGAAGAGGTCGGGGGTCCACACCTCGTGTCCCGCGGCCCGCAGCCGGTCCGCCGCCGCGCGCACCGCCGGCCGGAGACCGTAGGTCGAGTGAAAGAGCATGATGTTCATGGACTCCATGGTGCCAGCCCTGGAGCGGGTCCCTGGGATACCCCGTTCCGTCCCGAGAACACATGTTCATGACGTCGATGGCCGGTTAGCTTCTCAGGCATGGAGAACGTACTGCGCCCGGTGATCGTCGTCGGTGGCTCGGTCGTGCTCGCCCTGTTCATCGGATGGTCCGTGGACCGTCTGTTGCGCCGGGCCGCCGACCGGCACAGCGAGACCTCCCTGTGGAGTCTGCTCCGCCGCGGCCGTGTCCCCTTCCAGCTGGTCCTGTTCGCGGCCCTGCTCAGAGGCTCCTACGACCAGGCGAAGCTGCTGGTCGATCACCGGATCGGCATCGGCCGGACACTGACCCTGATCCTCATCGGCGCGGCCGCCTGGCTGGTGGTGGGCATCGCCACGGCGGTCGTCGAGACCTCGTACAACCGCTACGCGCACGCGCACCGCGATCCGGCCCGGATCCGCCGGGTCCGCACCCAGGTCACGCTGATCCAGCGAGTGGTCACCGCGGTCGTCGGCGTCGTCGCGGCCGCCGCGATGCTGCTCACCTTCCCCGCGATGCGCGCGGCCGGTGCCTCGCTGCTGGCCTCGGCCGGGATCCTCGGCATCGTCGCCGGTGTCGCCGCCCAGTCAACCCTCTCGAACCTGTTCGCCGGACTGCAGATCGCCTTCGGCGACATGGTCCGGCTCGGCGACACCGTGGTGGTCGACGGCGAGTGGGGCACCGTCGAGGAGATCACCCTGACGTTCCTGACGGTGCGGACGTGGGACGAGCGCCGGATCACCATGCCGGTCTCATACTTCACCTCCAAGCCGTTCGAGAACTGGTCGCGCGGCACGCCCCAGATGACCGGCATCGTCTTCCTGCACCTCGACCACACCGCCCCGGTGGAGGCGATGCGCGGGAAGCTGCGCGACATCCTGCGCGAGTGCCCGGCCTGGGACGGCCGCGACTACGGCCTCGCCGTCACCGACTCGACGCCCAACACCATGCAGGTGCGCGCCCTGGTCACCGCGAAGGACGCGGACGACATCTGGACGGTACGGGTCACGGTCCGCGAGCAGATGATCCGCTGGCTGGCCGAACAGCACCCCTACGCGCTGCCCCGCGTCAACACCGCCGAGGCGGTGCCGCTCCCCGGGCAGGGCCCGCGCACGGGCCGCTCGGAGCCGGCCCGCTCCCACACCCGCCCCACCCACGAACCACCCCGCACGGGCCCGGGCCGCGGCTGAGCCCGCCGACCTACCGGGCCGTGCCGGGCCTGCGTGGCATGCCTGGCCCGCCCGGCGGTGGCCGCCGTGTCGACGGGACCGTCGACACGGGTCGGGCCTGCCAGGCCGCCGGACCACGCCGAACCCGCCGGGTCCGCGTGGCGTGCCAGGTCCGCCCGGCCGGTGGCCGCCGGACCGACGGGACCTCCGGGTCCGTCCGGCCCGCGGCCACCGGACTCGGCGGGCGTCTCCCGTACGTCCGTCCCAGCTCGCCCTGCCGGGTCCAGGAGCCTGCCGAGCCGCCCTCCTCACGGCGGGACGCGGGCGGCCCGGGCAGCGCGCCCGGCGCCGGGCACAGGGAGGGGCGCCGGTGTGCAGGGCGCCGGGGGGGGAAGCGCCGGCAGGCGTCAGCGGAGGCTGCGGACGTCCAGGTGTCTGAGGACGCGGTCCACGATCTCCGGGTCGGCTCCGGGCTCGCTCCGCGCGGACAGCACCTCGTGCCGGGCCGCGCTCAGCATCTCCCCCTGGATCCGCCGCATCCGCTTCATCCGCCGGACCCGCTGCACGTGCGCCTCGCGCCGCTCCTCGTCCCCCATGTCGGGGCTGATCCGCACACCGATCTCGAAGGCCCGGCGCAGCAGCTGCTCGGACACCTCCTCCGGCAGCTCCTCCACCGCCTCGATCTCCCTGAGCCTGCGTCTCGCGGCCTTGGCGGCCCGTACCGCGAGTTCCTTCTCGAGGGCCTTCTCGACGTCCTCGTCGGCCCGCACCCCGAGTTTCCTGACCAGCCACGGCAGGGTGAGCCCCTGGAGCACGAGGGTCGCCATGATCACCCCGAAGGCGATGAACACGATCTCGTCCCGGTCGGGGAACGGCGACCCGTCGTCCATCTCCAGCGGGATGGCGAGCGCCAGGGCCACGGAGGCGACCCCGCGCATCCCCGCCCACCACATGACGACGGTCTCCCGCCACGAGGTCGGGATCTCCTCGTCGTAGTCGCGCTTGGCGTGCAGGCGCTTGGTCAGCCAGGTGGCGGGCAGCAGCCAGGCCAGGCGTACGAACACGACCACCACCACGATCGTGGCGGCCCAGCCCAGCATCTCGCCCCATCGTCCCGACGCCGTGCGGATCGCGTTGTGGAGTTCGAGGCCGATGAGCCCGAAGGCGACGCCGGTGACGAGCGTGTCCACGACCTCCCAGACGGTCGCCCCGGCGAGCCGGGTCATGACGTCGTCGGCGTCGGTGGCGTACTCCGCGAGGAAGAGGGCGGTGACGAGGACGGCGAGCACGCCCGATCCGTGCAGTTCCTCGGCGAGCACGTACGAGACGTACGGCACCAGCAGGGTCAGCCCGACCTGGAGGGAGGCCTCGCCGACCAGCGTCATCAGCTTGTTCGCGGCCCATCCGAGGGCCAGCCCGACGACGAGCGCGACCACGGCGGAGAGCACGAAGTCGAGTCCGGCCTTCCACGGCGAGAACGTCCCGCTGACGGCGGCGGCGATCGCGACGTGGTACAGCACGATCGCCGTCACGTCGTTGAAGAGCCCCTCCCCCTCCAGGATCGACACCAGACGGCGCGGCAGCCCGAGCTGCCCCGCGACGGCGGTCGCGGCGACCGGGTCGGGAGGCGCCACGAGGGCGCCCAGCGCGAAGGCGGCGGCGAGCGGCAGGCCCGGCACGATCGAGCTCGCGACGGCCGCGACGGCCAGGGTGGTGACGAACACCAGGGCCACGGCGAGCAGGAAGATCGGGCGCCTGTTCGCGGCGAACTGTCTCCACGAGGTGCGGCGCACCGCGGCGTACAGCAGCGGCGGCAGCAGCGCGGGCAGGATCAGCTCGGGCGGGATGTCCACGTTCGGGACGAATCGCAGCACCGCCAGCACCATGCCGAGCAGGGTCATCAGGACGGGTGCGGGAAGTCCCCACCGTTCTCCGACCGGGACGCTGATCACGGCCCCGAGCAGCAGCACGAACAGCAGGGCCAACTGATCCACGGGCAGCGCTCCGGCAGGTCTGGACGATCAAGGGCGAACCAGACCTCAAGCCTGCCACGCCTCGTGCCGGTACCCCGGTTACAGCGCCTTGCGCATCGCGCGGTGCGGCATTCCCGCGTCCGCGAACTCCGGGCCGTAGGCCACGTACCCGAGCCGCTCGTAGAACCCCAGCGCGTGGGTCTGCGCGTGCAGGTCCACGGCGGTCAGCCCCCGCGCGCGTGCCGCGGCCTCGATGGCCCCGACGAGCGCGGCGCCGACGCCGAGCCCGCGCGCCTCGCGCGTCACGGCGAGCCGCCCGAGCGAGCCGACGGCCGGATCGCCGCCGACCTTCGCCGCGGCCGCCTCGCCCTCGAGGAGGCGCCCGGTGCCGAGCGGCACGCCGTCCTCGGTGACCGCCAGCACGTGCAGGGCGCCGGGGTCGTGGGCGTCGTACTCGATGTCCTCGGGCACGCCCTGCTCGCCGACGAAGACGTCCTTGCGCACCGCGAAGCAGGCCTCACGGTCTCCGGCGCGCTCGGCGACCCGTACCTCGTAGACACCCGCCGGGGAGGCGCCGGCCGCCCCGTCCGGACCGCCGCTCACGCCCAGCTCTCCTCACGGACCTTGTCCAGCGCCCGCTGGAGGTCCTCGGGGTAGTCGGTCTCGAACTCCACCCAGCGGCCGTCCGCGGGGTGCTCGAAGCCGAGCCGCACCGCGTGCAGCCACTGGCGCTTGATCCCGAGGCGCTTGGCGAGCGTGGGGTCCGCGCCGTAGGTCAGGTCGCCGACGCAGGGGTGGCGGTGGGCGGACATGTGGACGCGGATCTGGTGGGTGCGCCCGGTCTCCAGCTTGATGTCGAGCAGGGAGGCGGCGCGGAACGCCTCGACCAGGTCGTAGTGCGTGACCGAGGGCTTGCCCTCGGCCGTGACCGCCCACTTGTAGTCGTGGTTCGGGTGGCGTCCGATGGGCGCGTCGATGGTGCCGCTGGTCGGGTCCGGGTGGCCCTGCACGAGCGCGTGGTAGCGCTTGTCGACCGTGCGCTCCTTGAACTGGCGCTTGAGCGACGTGTACGCGTACTCCGACTTGGCGACCGTCATCAGGCCCGAGGTGCCCACGTCCAGGCGGTGGACGATGCCCTGGCGCTCCGCGGCGCCGGAGGTCGAGATCCGGTACCCGGCGGCCGCGAGACCGCCGATGACGGTCGGACCGGACCAGCCGGGGCTGGGGTGCGCGGCCACGCCGACGGGCTTGACGATCACGAGCACGTCGTCGTCGTCATGGACGATCTCCATGCCCTCGACGGGCTCGGCGACGACCTGCACGGGCGCGGGGGCGCCGGGCATCTCGACCTCGAGCCAGGCACCGCCGTGCACGCGCTCGGACTTGCCGACCACCGAGCCGTCGACCGTGACCTTCCCCGCCGCGGCGAGTTCCGCGGCCTTGGTACGGGAGAAGCCCAGCATGCGGGAGATGGCGGCGTCGACGCGCTCGCCCTCCAGGCCGTCGGGCACGGGCAGGGTACGGATCTCGGGAATCGTGCTCACCCGTCGAGTATGCCGGACCGCTCGGACACCACCGGACCACCGCCCGAACGCCAGTGCCCGGCCGGGGCCGCCCCGAGGCGTCGTACGGGCCGCGGGACGGGCCGTGGGACGGTCCGTACGACGGGCGGGCGGGCCGGTCCGGGCCAGGCCGGGCCGGTCAGTCCTTGTGGACCGTGCCGTCCGGGTCCAGGCCCCGGAAGGACAGCAGCACGATCAGGATGCCGCCGCAGACGATCGCCGAGTCGGCGAGGTTGAAGACGGCGAAGTGCTTGGGTGCGATGAAGTCCACGACCGCGCCCTCGAAGACGCCGGGCGAGCGGAAGATCCGGTCGGTCAGGTTGCCGAGCGCGCCGCCCAGCAGCAGGCCCAGGGCGATGGCCCACGGCACGCTGTAGAGCTTGCGGGCGAGCCGGGCGATGACGACGATCACCGCCGCCGCGATCACCGTGAAGATGACCGTGAACGCCTGGCCGAAGCCGAAGGCGGCACCCGCGTTGCGGATCGCCTCGAACCTCAGCCAGTCCCCGGCGATGTCGATCGGGTCGTGGTGCTCCAGCTTCGCCACCACGACCATCTTGCTGACGAGATCGAGGGCGTACGCCAGTACGGCCACCGTGAAGAGCACGGCGATCCTGCGCTTGCCCCTGGGCCGCTCGGCCGGGGCCGGCGCGTCGGCCCCGGACCGGTCGCCGGACGCCGCGTTCCCGCCGGACTGCTCCGGTTCGGTCCCCGCCGCCCCTGGAATGTCCGGCGTACCGATGATGCGCTCCGCCTCTGCCACGTGAGTGAGTCCCTCGACCTAGGTTCCTGACTGAGGACGAGGGTACGGCACACGCTCGCGGGCCCGGCCGCTCAGGAGCGCCCACGTCCGCGGTGCGGTGGCCGCTCCCCCGCGGCGCCCGGGGGCTCAGTGCCTGCGTTCCTGCTTCTGCTTGCACTCGACGCACAGGGTGGCGCGCGGGAAGGCCTGCATCCGGGCCTTCCCGATGGGGTTGCCGCAGTTCTCGCAGAGCCCGTAGGTGCCCGCGTCGAGGCGGTCCAGGGCGCGCTCGGTCTGTTCCAGCATTTCGCGCGCGTTCGAGTTGAGCGCCATCTCGTGCTCGCGTGTGATGTTCTTCGTACCGGTGTCCGCCTGATCGTCGCCCGCGCCGTCGCCGGAGTCCCGCATCAGGCCCGCGAGGGCCTCCTCCGAGGAGGAGATCTCGGCGCGCAGCCGCAGCACCTCCGACTGGAGCTCCGCGCGGGCCGCCCCGGCCTCCTCCGGTGTCCAGGGGTCCTCCCCCGGCCGCACCGCGAGCTCACCGGGCTCCACCGCGGCGATCCTCGCCTTCGGTACCGCGGTGGCCTTCTTCGCGGCCGTGGCCGCGCCACGGGTCTTCTTCGCAACCACCGTCGTGGCTCCCGTCGTCTTCGCGGCCTCGGCCGCGCCCTGGGCCGCCGAAGCGGCCGCCTTCCTCGCCGTACCGGTGCTCTTGCCCGCCGTGCCCGTGCTCTTCCCCGCGGTGGAGCCCGCGGACCTCCCGGACCCGGGTTTCCGCGCCGCCGCGGCCGCCTTCTTCGCGCCGGTCTTCCTGGCGGCCGTCTTCTTGCCCGTGGCCTTCGAGGACGCGGTCCTGGAGGACGCCGCTCCCGTCCCGGCCGTCCTCGCGGACGCCGTCGCCCCGGACGCCGTCCTCACCGGCTTCCCGCCGTCCGTGGAGGCCGCCCGCGCCTTCTTCTTCCCCTTCCCACCCGCGTCCCTGGCCGCCGCATCCGTGGATCTGCCCGACGCCGACTGCTGTACGGCGGTCTTCTTCGCCACCATGGCCGCGGCCCCTTCACATATTGTGATCTTGCTCGCGAATCGTGCTGGGACGATAAATCGACTCCAGGCCCGCGGCAACGGGGCCTGCCCACGATTCGCCCGCCCCGCGAGCCCCGCGCGGCGGGTCTGCCTGCGTTGTGCCCAGCTCCCCGCCGGGTAATCCGCCGGGTCCCGCGTCCCGGGATCCGGACGCGGGCGCCTCGCCATTCGGGTCACCGCGCAGGCCACGGCGGCACCCCGGGAAAACCGGTCGGCCGCCGTCCCCGGGGCGCCGTACACTGGGCGCAGCGAGAAGCGTGGATGGGGACGAGTAGCGGCGTACGCGGCCAGGAGCGACCCGGGGACGGTGGAAGCCCGGGGGCGAGCGCGACGTGAAGATCACCCCGGAGCCGCCGGCAGAACACCCTCAGGGGCCAGTAGACCCGGCATCGCGACCCCAATGAGGGGGCTCACCGGCGCGAACGGCGCGTCGGGGGGCCAAGGAGGGTGGTACCGCGGGAGCGCGCCGCACACGGCGTCCGTAGCAAGACGGCTCTCGTCCCTCCGACGGAAGGCAGAAAGTCCGTTGGAGGAAGCTCGCCGATGACAGCGCCGACGTACCGCCAGGTGCCCGCCCAGGTCGACCTGCCCGCACTCGAGCACGCCGTGCTCGACTTCTGGCGTGAGCAGAAGATCTTCGCCAAGAGCCTCGAGCAGTCCGAGGGCCGGCCGGAGTGGGTGTTCTACGAGGGCCCGCCCACCGCCAACGGCATGCCGGGCGCCCACCACATCGAGGCGCGCGTCTTCAAGGACGTCTTCCCGCGCTTCCGCACCATGCGCGGCTACCACGTGGCCCGCAAGGCCGGCTGGGACTGCCACGGCCTCCCGGTGGAGCTGGCGGTCGAGAAGGAGCTCGGCTTCACCGGCAAGCAGGACATCGAGGCGTTCGGCATCGCCGAGTTCAACGACCGGTGCCGCGAGTCCGTGACCCGCCACACCGACGCGTTCACCGAGCTGACCAACCGCATGGGCTACTGGGTCGACCTCGAGGACGCCTACCGGACGATGGACCCCGAGTACATCGAATCCGTGTGGTGGTCGCTCAAGGAGATCTTCAACAAGGGCCTGCTGGTCCAGGACTACCGCGTGGCGCCCTGGTGCCCGCGCGACGAGACGGGCCTGTCGGACCACGAGCTGGCCCAGGGCTACGAGACCATCGTCGACCCCTCCGTGTACGTCCGTTTCCCGCTCACCTCCGGTCCGCTGGCCGGCCGCGCCTCGCTCCTGGTGTGGACGACCACGCCGTGGACGCTGGTGTCCAACACCGCGGTCGCCGCCCACCCGGGCGTCACCTACGTCGTCGTGACGAACGGCGAGGAGCGGCTCGTCGTCGCGCAGCCGCTCGTGGAGAAGGCGCTCGGCGAGGGCTGGGAGACCACGGGCGAGTCCTTCACGGGTGCCGAGATGGAGCGCTGGACGTACCAGCGCCCGTTCGAGCTCGTCGAGTTCCCCGAGCCCGCCCACTTCGTGGTCAACGCCGAGTACGTGACGACCGAGGACGGTACGGGTCTGGTCCACCAGTCCCCCGCCTTCGGCGAGGACGACCTCAAGGTCTGCCGCTCGTACGGCCTGCCGGTGGTGAACCCGATCCGCCCGAACGGCACCTTCGAGGAGAGCGTCCCCCTCGTAGGCGGCGTCTTCTTCAAGAAGGCGGACGAAAAGCTCACGGAGGACCTCCAGAACCGCGGCCTGCTCTTCAAGCACGTCCCGTACGAGCACAGTTACCCGCACTGCTGGCGCTGCCACACCGCGCTCCTGTACTACGCGCAGCCCTCCTGGTACATCCGCACCACGGCCGTCAAGGACCGTCTCCTGGAGGAGAACGAGGGCACCAACTGGTTCCCGGAGTCGGTCAAGCACGGCCGCTTCGGCGACTGGCTGAACAACAACATCGACTGGGCGCTCTCGCGCAGCCGCTACTGGGGCACCCCGCTGCCGCTGTGGACCTGCGAGGAGGGCCACCTCACCTGTGTCGGCTCGCGCGCGGAGCTGTCCGAGCTGACCGGCACGGACCAGTCGGAACTCGACCCGCACCGCCCGTACATCGACGCGGTGACCTTCCCGTGCCCCGAGGGCGGCTGCGGTCTGACGGCGACCCGCGTGCCCGAGGTCATCGACGCCTGGTACGACTCGGGTTCGATGCCGTTCGCGCAGTGGGGCTACCCGTACAAGAACAAGGAGATCTTCGAGAGCCGCTACCCGGCCCAGTTCATCTCCGAGGCCATCGACCAGACGCGCGGCTGGTTCTACACGCTGATGGCCGTCGGCACCCTGGTGTTCGACAAGTCCTCGTACGAGAACGTCGTGTGCCTGGGCCACATCCTCGCCGAGGACGGCCGCAAGATGTCCAAGCACCTGGGCAACATCCTGCAGCCGATCCCGCTGATGGACCAGCACGGCGCCGACGCGGTGCGCTGGTTCATGGCGGCCGGCGGCTCCCCGTGGGCGGCCCGGCGCGTGGGCCACGGCACCATCCAGGAGGTCGTCCGCAAGACGCTCCTCACCTACTGGAACACCGTCGCCTTCCAGGCGCTGTACGCCCGCACCAGCGACTGGGCGCCCAGCGCGGCCGACCCGGCCCCGGCGGACCGCCCGGTCCTGGACCGCTGGCTGCTCTCCGAACTCCACGCGCTCACCGACCAGGTGACGCAGGCTCTGGAGGCGTACGACACCCAGCGTGCCGGAAAGCTCCTGTCGGCCTTCGTCGACGACCTCTCGAACTGGTACGTGCGCCGCTCCCGCCGCCGCTTCTGGCAGGGCGACAAGGCCGCGCTGCGCACGCTGCACGAGGTCGTGGAGACCGTCACGCGGCTGATGGCACCGCTGACCCCCTTCATCACGGAGCGGGTCTGGCAGGACCTGATCGTCCCGGTCACCCCGGACGTCCCGGAGTCCGTGCACCTGTCGACCTGGCCCGAGGCGGACCTGTCCGCCATCGACCCGGAGCTGTCGCGCCAGATGGTGCTGGTGCGCCGTCTCGTCGAGCTCGGCCGGGCCACCCGCGCGGAGTCGGGCGTCAAGACCCGTCAGCCGCTGTCCCGCGCGCTGATCGCCGCGACCGGCTTCGCGACGCTCGACCCCGAGCTGCACGCCCAGATCACCGAGGAACTGAATGTGAGTTCCCTCGCCTCGCTCTCCGAGGTCGGCGGTTCACTGGTCGACACCACCGCGAAGGCGAACTTCCGCGCCCTGGGCAAGCGGTTCGGCAAGGGCGTCCAGGATGTGGCGAAGGCCATCGCCCAGACCGACGCCGCCGCCCTGTCCCTCGCCCTGCGCGAGGGCACCGCGTCGGTCGAGGTCGGCGGCGAGAAGGTGACCCTGGCCCCGGACGAGGTCATCATCACGGAGACCCCCCGCGAGGGCTGGTCGGTGGCCTCCGACTCCGGCGCGACGGTCGCGCTCGACCTGGAGATCACCGAGGAGCTGCGGCAGGCGGGCCTCGCCCGTGACGCGATCCGGCTGATCCAGGAGGCCCGCAAGAACAGCGGCCTCGACGTCGCCGACCGCATCGCGCTCCGCTGGACCTCCACGGACCCGGCGGTCGTCGCGGCGCTCGGCGAGCACGCCGGCCTCATCGCCGACGAGGTCCTCGCCACGGACTTCGCCCAGGGAGAGGCCGACGGCACGTACGGCGAGCCGTTCTCCGACGAGGGCCTGTCCCTGGTGTTCCGCCTCCGCAAGGCGTGACGGGGGCCCCACCCGCGCCGAAGGCCCGGGGCCGCCAGGATCTCCTGGCGGCCCCGGGCCTTCGCCCTTCCCGGGCCCGCGCCGCGACCGGCCCCGGATCACGGCGGCCCCTGCCCCCGCTCGGCGGGACCACGGGGACTCCGCCGCGGTTCCGCCCACTGTTTCGCCCCCCCTCCGCCCCGGACCCCGCTCCTCGAACGCCGGAGGTGCTGGGCTTTCTCACGCCGGTGCCGCAGGGTGCTCGTACGGGGCCTCCGGGGCTCGCGGGTCACAGAAGGGCCGCTCGTTGCCGTCGGCGCCTCCTGGGCCCCGTGCAGGCCCGTGGCGGGCATGCAAAAGGGCGGGGCCCCCGGATCTCTCCGGGGGCCCCGCCCTGAATGCTGCCGACGCCTACGGCGTGCGGGCCGCCGTCAGTTGTCGTCCTCGTCGATGAGGAACCCGCGCATCGGCGAGGGCGCCTGCTGCATCGGCGACGGGCCCTGGGGCCGCACCGGAGCCATCGGCTGGGTCATCGCGGGCGACATCTGCTGCTGACCGCCGTAGGACGGTCCCGCCTGCGACGGCGCGCCCATGCCCGGGTTGCCGCCGTAGGACGGCGCACCGGCTCCCGCGGGAGCCATCGAGGGCGCGGAGGCCGCCGGCAGGGACGCCGCGGCCGGGGTGCGCGGCGGGGCGAGCGAGTCGTCCGCCTGCGTCTCCAGCTGGCGCAGCTGCGACTCCAGGTAGGACTTCAGGCGCGTGCGGTACTCGCGCTCGAAGCCGCGCAGGTCCTCGACCTTGCGCTCCAGCGTGGCGCGGGCGGACTCCAGGGAGCCCATCGCGACGCGGTGCTTCTCCTGCGCGTCCCGCTCCAGGGCGTCGGCCTTGGCGCGGGCGTCGCGCTCCAGACCCTCGGCACGGCTACGGGCCTCACCGACGATCTTGTTGGCCTCGGAGCGCGCCTCGGCGATGGCCTGGTCGGCGGTCTGCTGAGCCAGCGAGAGGACACGGGCGGCGCTGTCGCCACCGGGGCCCTGCTGCGGCATCTGCTGACCGGGGCCGCCCATGGGGCCACCCATCGGACCGCCCATCGGACCGCCCATGGGGCCACCCATCGGACCGCCCATGGGGCCGCCCATCGGACCGCCCATCTGCTGCATCTGACCGGGACCCTGACCCATGGGACCGCCCTGGCCCATCGGGCCCTGACCCATCGGGCCACCCTGACCCATCGGACCCTGACCCATCGGGCCGCCCTGGCCCATGGGGCCGCCCTGACCCATCGGACCCTGGCCGCCCATCGGACCGCCCTGACCCATGGGGCCGCCCTGACCCTGCTGACCACCCTGGCCGCTGGGGCCCGCGGGCAGCGCGGGGGCACCACTCGGCAGCTGAGGCGGGCCGCCCATGGGGCCGCCCATGCCCTGCGGCGGGCCTGATATCCCGGCGGGCACGGGAGCGCCGGGCCCTCGCATACCCTGCGGCGGGCCCTGCTGGTCCTGCTCGGGCGGTTTGCGCATACCCTGCTGCTGCTGGTTCTGCGCGGCCGCGCGCGTGGCGGCGGCCAGCTTGGCGCGCAGGTCCTCGTTCTCGCGGAGCAGGCGAGTCAGTTCGGCTTCGACCTCGTCGAGGAAGGCATCGACCTCGTCCTCGTCATAGCCTTCTCGGAGGCGGACGGTCGTGAACTGCTTGTTCCGCACGTCCTCGGGGGTCAACGGCATCTCTTCACCTCAACGTAGTCGTCGGCATTCGGCAAGACCGTATCGTTCACATCGCTCACATCATGTTCTGCGTAAGTCTGATCAAGATGAAGACGATGATCATCAGCACGAAGAAGGACAGGTCAAGCGCCACGCCCCCGAGACGCAGCGGCGGAATGAACCGCCGCAGAAGCTTGAGCGGTGGATCGGTGACAGTGTAGGTGGCCTCCAGAACGACCACCATCGCCTTGCCGGGTTGCCATGAGCGGGCGAACTGGAAGACGTAGTCCATGACCAGCCGGAAGAACAGCACGATGAGGAAGCACGTCAGCGCGATGTAGAAGACCTGCCCGACCACGCTCATGATCCGCGCTTCCCTCTCCCCTGTTTTCCATACGATGTTCCCGGTCCTGCGTCTCAGCTCTGGTTGAAGAACCCGCCCTCTGCGATGCGGGCCTTGTCCTCCGCCGTGACATCGACGTTAGCAGGCGACAACAGGAACACCTTCTGCGTCACCCGCTCGATGCTGCCGTGGAGACCGAACACCAAACCGGCGGCGAAGTCGACAAGTCGCTTCGCGTCGGTGTCGTCCATCTCCGTCAGGTTCATGATCACCGGGGTGCCCTCACGGAAGTGTTCCCCGATGGTACGGGCCTCGTTGTAGGTCCGGGGGTGCAGCGTGGTGATCCGGTACGGCTCTCGTTCCGACACGACCTTGGGCATGATCACCGGGGCGTTCTTCTCCAGGCTCTGACGTTCTTGTGTGATGGACGCCACGGGGGCGATGCGTGCCGGACGCCCGGACTCCACGGCGAGCGAGGCGGAATGCGGCACCGGATCCCGCGGCGCCGAGGGCTGCACCACTCGTACCGGTTCATCCCTTTGGGACGAGTGCGCCTGATGTGACTGGTGCGGCGGCTCGTGCCGCCGCCGGTCCCGCTCGGGCTCCGGGTCGAGCTCGGGTTCGAAGTCGTCGTCGGGGTCGAATCCTCTGCCGTCGTACCCATCGTCCTCCACGAGGCCGAGGTAGACCGCCATCTTGCGCATCGCGCCGGCCATGCTCTGAGTCCTCCGCTCTGTGGTGGATCGGCTGACGAATTGCCAAGTGCCTGCGATCCACGAGGTCGTTATGCCCGCATTTGGCGGTAATGACCATATTTTCTGCTGTGGTCCGACTTCTTGGCGACGTTACCGGAGGCCGGTTCGGACTCCGAGTACCGCAGTACCGACGCGTACATGTGTCGCTCCGGCCGCCACGGCCTGTTCGAGATCCGAGCTCATCCCTGCCGAGACCATGTTCGCAGCCGGATGGGCCCGGCGCACGACAGTCGACAAATCCATCAGCCGCTCGAAGGCGTCCTGTTGACGCCCCGCGTATGCGCCGGCGAGCGGGGCGACGGTCATCAGCCCGTCGAGCCGCAGCCCCGGGGACTGCGCGACGAGGTCGGCCAACTCCTCGACCCCGCCGACCCCCACGCCTCCCCGGTCACCCCGGCCGCCCTCCTGCGCGTCCAGTGCGACCTGGACCAGGCACCCCACCTCGCGCCCCGCCCGCACCGCTTCCTTCGAGAGGGCCGTGACGAGCCGGGAACGGTCCACGGACTGTACGAAATCCGCGTAATCGACCACGGAGCGCACTTTATTGGTCTGCAATTGACCGACAAAATGCCACGACAGGGGCAGATCCGAGCACTCCGCGGCCTTGGGCGCAGCGTCCTGGTCCCGGTTCTCGGCCACGTGCCGCACACCGAGCCCCGACAGGATCCGCACATCACTCGCGGGGTAGGTCTTGGTGACCACGATCAGGGTCACCTCTTCGCGTTCGCGCCCGGCGGCCCTGCACGCCGCCGCGATGCGCTCTTCCACTTTCGCCAGGTTCGCGGCGAGTTGAGCCTTACGGTCCGTCATGTCCCATCAGTCCAGCCAGACGTAACCCGCGAGCCGCCCGGTCGTGCGGTCCCGCCGGTACGAGAAGTGGTCCCCCGATTCGAGCGTGCACACCGGCGACCGCTCCCGGTCGCGCACTCCGAGCCGTTCCAGCTGCGCGTGCACCCCGGCGGTCACGTCGACCGCGGGCGTCCCCCACGACGTCTCGGCGTACGCCGCGGGCTCCACGGCGGCGACCTCGGCGCGCATCGCGCCCGGCACCTCGTAGCACCGTCCGCAGACGGCGGGGCCGGTGCGGGCGACGATCCTGGCCGGGTCGGCGCCGAGCTCCACCATGGCCCGCACGGCCGCGGGAACCACGCCGGCGACCATGCCGGGCCGTCCCGCGTGCGCGGCGGCCGCCACCCCGGCGACGGGGTCGGCCAGCAGGACGGGCGTGCAGTCGGCGGTGAGGACGGCGAGCGCGAGCCCGCGCCGCGTCGTGACGACCGCGTCGACCGCGGGGATCTCCGAGGCACCCCAGGGTGCCTCCACGACCGCCACGTCCGGCCCGTGCACCTGGTTCATCCAGACGACCCGCTCGGGATCGATCCCGAGCTCCTTGGCGGCCAGTTCCCGGTTGGCGCGTACGGCGTCGGGGTCGTCGCCGACCGCTCCGCCGAGGTTGAGCTCCTCGTACGGAACGGCGCTCACCCCGCCCCACCTGTCGGTGAAGGCGAAGTGGGCGCCGCTCACGGTGCTCGCCGCGGAGCGCTGTCCTATCACTTCAGGAAGTCCGGCACGTCCAGTTCCTCGGCCGCGCTGTCCGAGTAGGAGCGGGACGGCGGGACCGGCGGGGGGGACACCGGCAGCTCGCTGACCGGCTCCGGAGCGGGCTCCGGGGCGGGCTCCTTGGGCGTGACGCTGCCGAGCGTCCCGAAGGACGGGCGGCTCTCGGCGGGACGGGACGGAGCGGGCTCCTCGCGCCGGGCCGTGGCCGAGCCGAGGACGTTCTCCCGCTTGGCCGGCGGCTGCCCGCCGTCGAAGCCGGCGGCGATGACGGTGACCCGGACCTCGTCGCCGAGGGCGTCGTCGATGACCGCGCCGAAGATGATGTTGGCCTCGGGGTGCGCCGCCTCGCTGACCAGCTGGGCCGCTTCGTTGATCTCGAACAGGCCGAGGTCGGAGCCGCCGGAGATGGAGAGCAGGACACCGCGGGCGCCGTCGATGGACGCCTCGAGCAGCGGCGAGGAGATGGCCATCTCGGCCGCCGCCACCGCGCGGTCGTCGCCGCGGGCGGAGCCGATGCCCATGAGCGCCGAACCGGCCTCGGACATGACGGACTTGACGTCGGCGAAGTCGAGGTTGATCAGACCGGGCGTGGTGATCAGGTCGGTGATGCCCTGGACACCGGAGAGCAGGACCTGGTCGGCGGACTTGAAGGCGTCGAGGACGGAGACCTGGCGGTCCGAGATGGACAGCAGCCGGTCGTTCGGGATGACGATGAGGGTGTCGACCTCTTCGCGGAGCTCCGCGATGCCGTCCTCGGCCTGGTTGGCGCGGCGCCGTCCCTCGAAGGTGAACGGGCGGGTGACCACGCCGATGGTGAGGGCTCCCAGCGAGCGGGCGATGTTGGCCACGACGGGCGCGCCGCCGGTGCCGGTGCCGCCGCCCTCGCCGGCCGTCACGAAGACCATGTCGGCCCCCTTGAGGACCTCCTCGATCTCCTCGCGGTGGTCCTCGGCGGCCTTGCGGCCGACCGCCGGGTTCGCTCCGGCCCCGAGGCCGCGCGTGAGTTCCCGGCCGACGTCGAGCTTGACGTCGGCGTCGCTCATCAACAGCGCCTGCGCGTCGGTGTTGATGGCGATGAACTCGACGCCCTTGAGACCGACTTCGATCATCCGGTTGATGGCATTGACACCACCGCCGCCGACACCGATGACTTTGATGACTGCGAGGTAGTTCTGCGGTGCTGCCACGTCGAAGGCCTCTCGCCTCGAGTTACGTGTCGCCGCCTCGCACGCTCGCGATCCGACGACTGATGCCGAACGGGACGGTCCGAACACCGACCCGAACCCTAACGCTGAAGTTTAGGGTTACCAGTGTGTCTGTTCCTTGGACTCTTCCGAACAGGACACTAAGTCGACAAGCGGCGCGCGTTCAACGAACACGCCGAACCTCCCGTTTTTCTTTTCACCCTATGTGATCAGGCGCAGCACTGCCCAACCAGGGTGCTGGCCTGCACCGATGCCGGTCAACTGCCCGACGAGGCGGGGGCTGTGGGAGCACTCACGTCGAAGTGCCGGGCCCCGGGATCGGCTTTCATGAGAGCAAGGAGCGTCCTGGCCTTCGCCCGGCCCCTCTCGGCGCTGCCCCACTCGACGGTCCGGCCGCCCCCCAGTTCCAGCGAGACGGCGTCGTAGGAACGGACCTTGACGGTACGGGTGTCACGGGCGACTTCGCCCGGGATGTCCCCGGCGATCCGCACCGCCTCGCGCACCAGGCGGTCGGCGGGGAAGCGACGCGCGGCGGCGCCCTTCGACACCGCCAACTCCAGGACGGGCACGCCCTTCGGGGCTTCGGGAACCGTGGCGAACCGGACGCCCTCGGCGTCCACTTCGACGAACTTCGCGCCTTTTCCGACGATCAGCACCGGAGTCCGTTCGGTCACTTCCAGACCGATTCCGTGCGGCCAGGACCGGACGACCTCGACCGAGTCGATCCGGGGCAACTCCCTGAGCAGGCGCGCCTCGATCGCGTCCGTGTCGACGGAGACCAGCGGGGACCCGACCGGCACGCCGGCCGCCTCCCGCACCTGCGCGGCGGTCAGCACCCGCACCCCGGAGACCTGCACGCCCTCCGTGCGCAGCCAGGGGGAACCGTAGAGGGTCCACACCGTGGCGGCCCCGGCCAACACCACGGCGGACAAAAGGATGATGAGCCTACGAAAGCGGCGGATCCGCCCGACGAGGGGCGGCCGGGGCGGGCCGGACTCCGGCTTCTGCCGTTCACCGCGCTCGGCGGTCGTCGGTCCGGCCACGCTCCCTGCCTTCCCTCATGCGGTCCTAGTGGTGGCGCGAGGCGATCGCCTCGTACACCATGCCGACGAGCAGGTCGTCGGCGTCCCGGCGGCCGAACTCACCGGCGGCGCGCGACATCTCGTACAGCTTGTGCGGGTCGGCGAGCACGGGCAGCACGTTCTGCTGCACCCACTGCGGGGTGAGTTCCGCGTCGTCGACCAGCAGTCCGCCGCCGGCCTTGACCACCGGCTGGGCGTTCAGCCGCTGTTCGCCGTTGCCGATGGGCAGCGGGACGTAGGCGGCGGGCAGTCCGACGGCGGAGAGCTCGGCGACGGTCATCGCTCCGGCGCGGCAGAGCATCATGTCGGCCGCGGCGTACGCGAGATCCATCCGGTCCACGTACGGTACCGGGATGTACGGGGGCATCCCCGGCATCTGGTGCACCTGCGGCAGTTCGTTCTTCGGGCCGACCGCGTGCAGGATCTGGATCCCGGCCTGCTGGAGGTACGGAGCCGCCTGCTGGACCACCTCGTTGAGGCGGCGGGCGCCCTGCGAGCCGCCCGACACGAGGAGCGTCGGCAGGTTCGGGTCGAGACCGAACGCGGCGCGCGCCTCGGGCCGTACGGCGGCCCTGTCGAGGGTGGCGATGGAGCGGCGCAGCGGGATGCCGATGTAACGCGCCCCGCGGAGCTTGCTGTCGGGCGTGGAGACGGCGACCTGGGCCGCGTACCGCGAACCGATCTTGTTGGCCAGTCCGGGCCTGGCGTTGGCCTCGTGGATGACGATCGGCACGCCGAGGCGCTTGGCCGCCAGATAGCCGGGCAGGGCCACGTAGCCGCCGAAGCCGACGACCGCGTCCGCCTTGGTCCGCTCCAGGATCTGCTCGACGGCCTTGATCGTGCCGCGCAGCCGCCCGGGGACGGTGATCAGCTCCGGGGTGGGCTTGCGCGGCAGCGGCACGGCCGGGATGAGCGCGAGTTCGTAGCCGCGCTCGGGTACGAGCCGGGTCTCGAGCCCCCGTTCCGTGCCCAGGGCCGTGATCCCCACGGTCGGGTCCTGCCTGCGCAGGGCATCCGCGAGGGCGAGCGCGGGCTCGATGTGGCCGGCGGTCCCCCCGCCGGCGAGTACGACATGCACCGAAATTCACCGCTCTCCGGACGAACGCGCCGCAGAGGCACGCCGTCGCATCGTGTTCCATCTCCGGGGCCCCGCGGCCCTTGCGGACTCTCTCACCGCACCCCGCTTTCTGCCAAAGCGGGGTTGCCGCATCGCGAGAGCCGCCCGCGCAGCGGGATCCTCACGCGCGAAGGCGATCAGCAGCCCGATGGCGAACATGGTCGGCAGCAGGGCGGACCCTCCGTAGGAGAACAGCGGGAGCGGGACACCGGCGATCGGCAGCAGACCGAGCACCGCACCGATGTTGATCACGGCCTGGGCCGTGATCCAGGTGGTCACGCCTCCCGCGGCATACCTCACGAAGGGGTCCTCCGTGCGTCCGGCCACGCGGATACCCGCATAGCCTAGAGCCGCGAAGAGGGCGAGCACCGACAGCGTCCCCGCGAGGCCCAGTTCCTCCCCAGTGATGGCGAAGATGAAGTCGGTGTGCGCTTCGGGCAGTTGGCCCCATTTCTCCACGCTGGCACCGAGACCGGAACCGAAGAATCCGCCGGAGGCGAGGGCGTAGATGCCGTGCACGGCCTGCCAGCAGGTGTCGTTCGGCCCCGGCTCCGTCGCACCGATGCAGGCCAGCCTGGACATGCGGTTGGGACTCGTCTTGATGAGGACGAAGCCGATCGCCAGGGCGACGGACAGCACGCCCACGAACAGCCGGGTGGGCGCCCCGGCCAGCCACAGCAGCCCGAACAGGATGGCCGTGAGGATGATCGCGGTGCCCATGTCGCCGCCGAGCATGATCAGGCCGAGCAGCATGAAGGCGGCGGGCACGAGCGGGACCAGCATGTGCTTCCACTGGGTCAGCAGCCGCCGCTCCTGCTTGCGGGCGAGCAGATCGGCTCCCCAGAGCACGAGCGCGAGCTTGCCGAACTCGCTGGGCTGGATCTGGAACGAGCCGCCCAGCGAGATCCAGTTCTGGTTGCCGTTGACCGAGAGCCCTATCCCGGGCACCTGCACCAGGACCATCATGAAGACGGCACCCGCCAGGATCGGGTAGGCCAGGGCCCGGTGCAGCTTCACCGGCATCCGTGAGGCGGCGAACAGCAGCGCACCGCCGATCAGCGCGGCCAGGAACTGCTTGCGGAAGAAGTACGACCCGGGCAGCGACAGCTGGAGCGCCGTGATCTGCGAGGCCGAGTAGACCATCACGAGCCCCAGCACGGTGATCAGCAGGCTGCCGCCGAGGATCAGGTAGTACGCGGTCAGCGGCCGGTCCCAGGCCTTGCGGGCACGCAGGTGGAGACGGCGTACGGGATTGTCGCGCGGCACCCGTGCGGCGGGCCGGCCGGCCTTCCGCGCGGGAGGGCGGCCGGTCCTGCTAGTCGGCATCGGAGTCTCCGGGCCACAGCGATGTCACGCGTCCGTCCCTCCCAGGTCCGCCCGGCCAGGCAACCGGGTCAGGCGCCGAGTTCGCGGACCGCCTCCGCGAACGCGTCACCGCGCTTGTTGTAGTTGGCGAACATGTCCATGGACGCACAGGCCGGGGCCAACAGCACCGTGTCCCCGGGCTCGGCGAGCCTCCTGGCCTCCTGGACAGCCGCGAGCATCGCCCCAGTGTCGGTCCGGTCGAGGTCGACGACCGGTACCTCGGGGGCGTGTCGCGCCAGGGCTTCACGGATCAGCACGCGGTCCGCGCCGATCAGGACGACGCCCCGCAGCCGCTTCGCGGACCGGGCGACCAGCTCGTCGAAGGCCGCGCCCTTGGCGAGCCCGCCGGCGATCCACACGATCGACTCGTAGGCCGCCAAGGAGGCTTCCGCGGCATGCGTGTTGGTGGCCTTGGAGTCGTCGACGTAGGCGACCTCGTCCACGTCGGCGACGTGCGCGATGCGGTGCGCGTCCGGGGTGAAGTCCCGCAGTCCGTCCCGTACGGCCCTCGGAGGCACTCCGAAGGCGCGTGCGAGGGCCGCCGCCGCGAGGGCGTTGGCGATGTTGTGCGGGGCGGGCGGGGTCACGTCGGAGACCTCCGCCAGCTCCTGGGCGTTGCGCTGCCGGTTCTCGACGAAGGCGCGGTCGACCAGGATGCCGTCCACGACGCCGAGTTGGGAGGGCCCCGGGGCGCCGAGGGTGAAGCCGACGGCCCGGCAGCCCTCCTCGACGTCCGCGGCGCGCACCAGGTCCTCGGTGGCCTTGTCGGCCACGTTGTAGACGCAGGCGACCCGATTGCCCTCGTAGATACGGCCCTTGTCGGCGGCGTACGCCTCCATGGAGCCGTGCCAGTCCAGGTGGTCGGGCGCGAGGTTCAGCACCACTCCGGAGTGGGCGCGCAGCGAGGGCGCCCAGTGGAGCTGGTAGCTGGAGAGTTCGACCGCGAGGACGTCGTACTCCTCCTCGCCGAGGACGGCGTCGAGGAGGGAGACGCCGATGTTCCCGACCGCAGCCGTGCGCAGGCCCGCCGCCTTCAGGATGGAGGCGAGCATCTGGACGGTCGTGGTCTTGCCGTTGGTGCCGGTGACCGCGAGCCAGGGAGCCGGCTCCCTGCCGTCCAGCCCCCGCAGCCGCCAGGCGAGTTCGACGTCGCCCCAGACCGGGACGCCCGCCGCGGCGGCCGCGGTGAACAGCGGCTTGTCCGGCTGCCAGCCGGGCGCGGTCACGATGAGCTCGGTGCCCTCCGGCAGGGTCGCGCCGTCACCGAGGCGCACGGTGACGCCGAGTGCCTCCAGCTCCGCGGCCTGCGCCCGGGCCCGTTCGTCGTCGCCGTCGTTGACGACGGTGACGATCGCGCCGAGGCCGTGCAGGACCTTGGCCGCCGGGATCCCGGAGACACCGAGGCCGGCGACGGTGACGTGCTTCCCCTGCCAGTCGGTCACTTCTTGGCTGCCCATCCTGCGTAGAAGAGGCCGAGTCCGACGATCACGCAGATGCCCTGGATGATCCAGAAACGGACCACCACGAGGACCTCGGACCAGCCTTTGAGTTCGAAGTGGTGCTGGAGCGGTGCCATCCGGAAGACGCGCTTCCCGGTGAGCCGGAACGAGCCGACCTGGATGACGACCGACATGGTGATGAGGACGAACAGGCCGCCCATGATGGCCACCAGCAGCTCGGTGCGGGAGAGGATGGCCAGGCCGGTGAGGACACCGCCGAGGGCGAGCGAACCGGTGTCGCCCATGAAGATCTTGGCGGGTGACGTGTTCCACCACAGGAAGCCCAGGCAGGCGCCCATCAGCGCGGAGGCCACCACGGCCAGGTCGAGCGGGTCGCGCACCTCGTAGCAGGCGCCCGGGTTGGTCAGGGTCGTCGCGTTGGCGCAGGACTCCTGGAACTGCCAGACGCCGATGAACGTGTAGGCGCCGAAGACGAGCACGGAGGCGCCGGTGGCGAGACCGTCCAGACCGTCGGTGAGGTTCACGCCGTTCGACATCGCGAGGATCATGAACAGCGCCCAGAGCACGAACAGCACCGGGCCGATCTTCCAGCCGAAGTCGGTGATGAACGACAGCTTGTCCGAGGCCGGGGTGTTGCCCCGGTTGTCGGGGAACATCAGGGCCAGCACCGCGAAGCCGATGCCGACGATGAGCTGGCCGGCCATCTTCGCCTTGGCCCGCAGACCGAGCGAACGCCGCTTGACGATCTTGATGTAGTCGTCCAGGAAGCCGACCAGGCCCATGCCGAACATCAGGCCGAGGACCAGCAGACCCGAGTAGGTCGGCGGGTAGCCGGTGATGAGCTTGCTCAGGAAGTACGCGGCGATCGTCGCCAGGATGAAGGCGATACCGCCCATGGTCGGCGTACCGCGCTTGCTGGCGTGCTCGCGCGGGCCGTCGTCGCGGATGTACTGGCCGTAGCCCTTGCGGGCCAGCAGCTTGATCAGCAGCGGCGTGCCGGCCAGGGTCAGGAACAGACCGAGGACTCCCGCGAACAGGATCTGCTTCATCATCGGGCGGAAACCTCACCCTCGGTACCGTCGGCGAGCAGCGCGAGCGCCACCCGTTCCAGCCCGACGGACCTGGACGCCTTCACGAGCACGACGTCCCCTGGGCGCAGCTCGCTGCGCAACAGGTCGACAGCCGCCTGTGCGTCGGACACGTGCACCGACTCCTCACCCCACGAACCCTCGTTATATGCGCCCAGTTGCAGCCAGGACGCTTCCCTGCCCCCGACCGCGACGAGCTTGCCGACATTGAGCCGGACGGCAAGCCGTCCGACCGCGTCGTGCTCGGCGAGCGCCTCGTCCCCGAGCTCGGCCATCTGACCGAGCACCGCCCACGTACGACGTCCCTTGCCCATCGCCGCGAGCGCGCGCAGGGCGGCCCGCATGGACTCGGGGTTCGCGTTGTAGGCGTCGTTGACGACCGTCACGCCGTCCGGACGCTCGGTGACCTCCATCCGCCAGCGGGAGAGGGAGCCCGCCTCGGAGAGCGCGCGGGCGATCTCGTCTGCGGACATGCCCAGCTCATGGGCGACGGCGGCCGCGGCGAGCGCGTTCGACACGTGGTGCTCACCGTACAGGCGCATGGTCACATCACTGCACCCGGAGGGTGTGCGAAGACTGAAGGAAGGCTGTCCGCTCTCCGTGAGCCGGACGTTCTCGGCCCGTACGTCCGCTTCGTCGGACTCTCCGAAGAGGATCACGCGCGCCTTCGTGCGCGACGCCATGGCGCGTACGAGGGGATCGTCCGCGTTGAGGATCGCGGCGCCGTCCTCGGGGAGGCTCTCGACGAGCTCGCCCTTTGCTCGCGCGATCTGTTCGCGGCCGCCGAACTCGCCGATGTGGGCGGTGCCGACGTTGAGGACGAGACCGACCCTCGGCGGGGTGAGCTCCGTCAGGTAGCGGATGTGGCCGATGCCGCGGGCGCCCATCTCCAGCACGAGGAACTTCGTCTCCTCGGTGGCGCTGAGCGCGGTGAGCGGCAGTCCGATCTCGTTGTTGAGGGAGCCGGGGGTGAAGACGGTCGGCGCCTTGCTCCGCAGGACCTGGGCGATCAGGTCCTTGGTGCTGGTCTTGCCCGCGGATCCGGTGAGGGCCACGAGGGTCGCGCCGAGCCGTTCCACGACGTGGCGGGCGAGGGCGCCGAGGGCCGTCTGCACGTCGTCGACGACGATGGCGGGCACGCCGACGGGGCGGGACGCCAGGACGGCGGCCGCGCCCGCCTCGATCACCGCCTCCGCGTAGTCGTGGCCGTCCACGCGTTCGCCGACGAAGGCGACGAAGAGGCTGCCGGACTCCACCTCACGGGAGTCCCTGACGACCGGTCCGGTGACCTGTAGCGCCGGATCCGGTATGTCGTACGTCTGCCCGCCGACGACTGCTGCGATCTCGGCGAGGGAGAGGGCGATCACAAGTTCATCCCTGGGTCTGCTGGATAGCTTCGCGAAGTACCTGGCGGTCGTCGAAGGGACGCACCACCCCGGCGATGTCCTGGCCCTGCTCGTGGCCCTTGCCGGCGACCAGCACGGTGTCCCCCGGCTTTGCGCGCGCGACGGCCGAGGCGATGGCGGCGGCCCGGTCCTCGAAGACCTGGACCTCGCCGCGCTCGTGGGCCGGTACCTCGGCGGCTCCCGCGAGCATCGTGGCGAGGATCGCCAGCGGATCCTCGGAGCGGGGGTTGTCGGAGGTGAGGACGGCGGTGTCGGCGAGCCGGGCCACGGCCGCGCCCATCGGCTTCCGCTTGGTCCTGTCCCGGTCGCCGCCGCAGCCGAGCACCACGTGCAGTCTGCCCTCGGTCACCTTGCGCAGGGCGCGCAGGACCGATTCGACGGCGTCCGTCTTGTGGGCGTAGTCGACGACGGCGAGGTACGGCTGCCCCTCGTCCACCCGCTCCAGCCGGCCCGGGACCCCCGGGACGGCGGCGATGCCGTCCGCGGCGGTCTGCGCGTCGATCCCGGCGGCCGTGAGGGCGACGATCGCGGCGAGGGTGTTCGCCACGTTGAAGGGGCCCGCGAGCGGCGAGCGGGCGGTGATCCGCTCGCCCTTGGGGCCGACCGCGGTGAACGTGGAGTCCATCGGCCCGACCTCGACGTCCTCGGCGCGCCAGTCGGCGTCCGGGTGGCCCTCGGCGGAGAAGGTGACGACCGGGACGGTGGCCTCCCCGGCGAGCCTGCGGCCGTACTCGTCGTCGAGGTTCACGACGCCGAGCCGGCTGCGCCGGGCCGTGAACAGCTGGGCCTTGGCCTGGAAGTAGTCCTCCATGCCCGTGTGGAACTCCATGTGTTCCGGGCTGAGGTTGTTGAAGACGGCGACGTCGAAGACGCAGCCGTCGACGCGGCCGAGGACCAGCGCGTGGCTGGAGACCTCCATCGCGACCGAGTCGACGCCGCGCTCGCGCATGACGGCGAACAGGGCCTGGAGGTCGGTGGCCTCGGGCGTGGTGCGCTCCGACTTGATGCGCTCGTCGCCGATGCGCATCTCGACGGTGCCGATCAGGCCGGTGGAGCGGACCGTCTTCAGGCCGCCCTCGACGAGGTAGGCCGTCGTGGTCTTGCCGGAGGTGCCCGTGATGCCGATCTGGAGGAGGTCGCGTCCCGGGTGGCCGTAGATGGTGGCCGCCAGCTCGCCCATCGATCCGCGCGGGTCCTCGACGACGAGGACCGGCAGACCGGTGGCCGCGGCGCGCTCGGCGCCGGTCGGGTCGGTGAGCACGGCGACGGCGCCGAGGCCGGCCGCCTGGGTCACGAAGTCGGCGCCGTGCAGACGGGCACCGGGCAGGGCGGCGTACACGTCGCCGGGGCGCACCGCCCGGGAGTCATGGGTGATGCCCGTGACCCCGGCGTCGCTCTCCGGCTGCTCGGCACCCAGCTGATCAGCCAGCTCCGCGACGGGGGTGGCGGAGACGTGAACCGGACGCGGCGGCCCCGGATAGGTCACAGGGACGTCCTTCTGGGTGGTTTGGGACTGATCAGCTTGTGGCACGGCGGTGAGCGTACCGGGCTCACCCCCGCCGGGGCGAAGCGAGGGCTCGGACGGGGTCTGCTGGGGGTTCTGGTTCCCGGGGTCCGGGGTGATCGTTGTCACGAGTGGTTCCTGGTCCGTTGTGCGGGGTGCTGATCACGGAGTGCGGTCGGGGGCGGTCACGGCGTGAAGTCGACGGGCAGCCGGGCCGCCTTGGCCCCGGTGGGCGGGACCTGAAGGGTCTTGAGGGCGAACTCCATCACCTGCTTGAAGACGGGCCCGCAGATCTGGCCGCCGAAGTAGAGGCCCTTCGTGGCGTTCTGGATCGCGCAGTAGACGGTGATCCGGGGCTTGTCCGCCGGGGCGAATCCGGCGAAGGAGGAGGTGTAGCCGTGATACTTGCCGGTGGCCGGATCCACGCGGTTGGCCGTACCGGTCTTGCCCGCGACCCGGTACCCGGGGATGCGCGCCTTGATGCCGGTGCCCTGCTTGTCGTCCACCACGGACTCCAGCATCTGCGCGAGCGTCTTCGCCGTCTTCTCGCTCACGACCCGGTTCTTCTTCGGCGCGGGCGCGGGGGTGAAGCGGCCGTCGGGCCCCTTCGTGCCGCGCACCAGGGTCGGCTCGATCCGCACGCCGCCGTTGGCGATCGTCGAGTAGACGGAGGCCGCCTGCATCGCGTTGATCGACATGCCCTGGCCGAAAGGGATCGTGTACTGCTGCGAGGTCGACCACTTGTCGGCGGGCGCGAGGATGCCCGCCGTCTCGCCGGGGAATCCGAGCCCGGTGGGGCTGCCGATGCCGAACTTGCGCAGATACGAGTAGAGGACCTGGTTGGCCTGTTTCTGGGTCTTGCCGAGCTGGCCGGTCGCCAGGATGGTGCCGATGTTGCTGGACATGGCGAGCACGCCGTTGAGCGTGAGGTTCCAGGTCTTGTGGTCGACGTCGTCCTGGAAGAGCCGGTCGCCGCGGTGCAGCCGGTTGGGCACGACGACATGGGTGCCGGGCGTCGCCGCGTTCTCCTGGAGGACGGCGGCCATCGACATCACCTTGGCGGTGGAGCCGGGCTCGTAGGCGTCCTGGAGGGCCGCGTTGCCCATGGCCGCCGTGTCGGCCCGGCTCAGGTCGTTGGGATCGAAGCCGGGCGCGTTGGCCATGGCGAGGACCTGGCCGGTCCTGGTGTCCTGCACTATCACGTAGCCGCGGTCCGCCCTGGACTTCTTCACCTGCTGGGTGATGGCGTCCTGCGCGGCCCACTGGATGTCCCGGTCGATGGTGAGCTCCACGTCGGAGCCGGCCACGGCCGGTGTCTCGGTGGAGCCCACGGTCGGCACCTGGCGGCCCCCGGACTGGGCGTAGCGGATCTTGCCGTCCTTACCGGTGAGCGCCTTGTCCAACTGCTGCTCGATGCCGCCGCCGCCCTTGCCGTCGGCGTTGACCCAGCCCAGTATCCCGGCGGCGAGATCGCCGTTCGGGTACACGCGCTTGCTGGCCGGGACCGCGAGGACGCCCGCGAGGACGTTGACCGTGCCCTTGTCGGTCTCGGCCTTGGTCCCGAGCGTGCTCTTCAGGTCCTTGATCTGCTGCCAGACCTGGGGGGTGCGGCGGTGCGCGAGGAGCGTGTAGCGGGTGTTCCTCGTCCGCAGCTTCCCGGCGACGGTGTCCACGTCCTGGTCGATGATCGGGCCGAGGAGGGCCGCGGCCTGTTCGGGGGCGTCCCCCACCCCGGTGGCCTCGCGCGTGAACATCGTCGGGTCCGCGGTGATGTCGTACGCGTCCACGCTCGTCGCCAGCTCGACGCCGTCGCGGTCGGTGATCCCGCCGCGCTCGGCGGCCAGGGTGCGCCCGACGTACCGGTTCTGTTCGGCCTTGGCGGCGTAGGTGCTCGCGTCGACGGCCTGCACCTGGAGCAGCCGCACCACGAACGCGGTCATCACCAGGGTCAGCGCGAGGCTGACCATGCGCAGACGCGGGCGGGGGCTGCCCAGCCGGATGACGCGCGGACCGTCGGAGCGGGCCGCGGCCGGGCGGCGCACGGGGCGGGCGCCCGGACCCGGGCGGTTCCGGCCGGCCGGGCGCGCGGGCCTGGCGGGGCCGGGCACTCGGCGGCGCGGCGGTTCCCTGTCGGACACTTCCGTCACCTGCCGGGGGTCGTGGAGGGCTGTGCGGACGACTGCCGCGACGAGGCGGACGGTGCCCCGGACCGGGCCGGGGCGAGGACCTCGGGCGGGGTGATCATCGGGGACCGCGCGGCGGAACCGGCGGCTCCGGGAACGCCCTTGACCGTGCCGTCGGGACCCAGGAAGGCCGGGTCGCCGCCGGGGACCATGCCGAGTTCGCGGGCACGGCGCTGGAGCGCGTCGGGGGCGGAGTAGGCGTCCACGTCCCGCTGGAGGGCCTGCTCCTCGTCGGTGAGGCTCTTGGTGTCCTTCTGGAGGTCGTCGAGGCGGAACGCGCCTTCGCTGAGCGCCGAGTTCAGCACGAGGAGCCCGATGAGGCCACCGCCGAGGAGAAGGACGACCAGGAGGACGAAGGGGGTGCGGGCGGCCTGTCCGGCCCCGGCCGGAAGGAGCCGCGCGAGCCGGGCGGCCCGTCCCCTGAGTTCGGGTCTGCCGCTCACGCGCCCTCCCTGTGGCTCTGGTGTGCCGGCCTCACGGCCGCTCCATGGGTCCGGTTCCCTTACTCACGAAACCGCCGGGGATCCGGTTCCCCGGCCCACCGGACCGCAAGGGTCCCGGACGCCCGGCCGCCGCCGTCCGGCGGGTCCGGGGAACGGGTCCGCGGCGCCGCGCGGGTCCGGGTTCCCGCCTCACGGCCCCTCCTTCTCCCCGCGCCTCACTCGGCGGACTCCTCGCGGACGCGCTCCGCCCCCCGCAGCCGGGCGGGGGCCGCTCGCCGGTTCTCGGCGACCTCTTCCTCGGTGGGAAGTTCGGCACCGCGGGTGAGGAGCTTGAGCCGGGGCTGGTAGCGCTCGGGGACGACCGGCAGTCCGGGCGGCGCGGTGTTGGCGGCACCGGCCGCGAACACCTGCTTGACCAGCCGGTCCTCCAGCGAGTGGTACGACAGGACGGCGATGCGGCCGCCGACGGCGAGCGCCTTCACGGCCGCGGGGATCGCCCTCTCCAGGACGCTCAGTTCGCCGTTGACCTCGATGCGCAGCGCCTGGAAGGTGCGCTTGGCGGGGTTGCCGCCGGTGCGCTTGGCCGCCTGGGGCAGCGCGTCACGGATCAGCTCGACGAGCCGCGCGCTGTTGGTGAAGGGCTCCTTCTCGCGCTCGCGCACGATCGCGGAGACGATCCGCTTGGCCTGCTTCTCCTCGCCGTAGGCCCGCAGGATCCGCACCAGTTCGCCCGGCGGGTAGGTGTTGAGCACCTCGGCGGCGCTCACGCCGGTCGTCTGGTCCATGCGCATGTCGAGCGGGGCGTCCTGCGCGTACGCGAACCCCCGGTCCGCCTCGTCGAGTTGCATGGAGGAGACGCCGAGGTCGAACAGGACGCCCTGGACGCGGGGGATGTCCAGGCGGTCGAGCACGTCGGGGAGTTCGTCGTAGACGGCGTGCACCAGGGCGGCGCGGTCGCCGTAGGGGGCGAGCCGCTCTCCGGAGAGGCGCAGCGCCTCCTTGTCGCGGTCCAGGGCGACGAGCCGCACTCCGGGGAACCGGGTGAGCAGTGCCTCGCTGTGACCGCCGAGCCCGAGCGTGCAGTCGACGACCACGGCTCCCGGCTCGGCGAGGGCCGGGGCCAGCATGTCCAGGCACCGCTCGAGCATGACCGGGACGTGTCGGCTCCGCCCCTCCGGTCGCCCGTCGTCAGCCTCGTCGGGAAGCGCTTCGCGCCCTTGCATTCCGGGCCCTCTCAGGTCCGGCGCGGCCATACGCACTGCCGGGTCCCCACCCGCTCGGGAAGGGGAGGCCCGCCGGCGCCGGATGAATGGCGTCGGCCGACCGGGAGCGGGAGGAGGCCGAGCCGTACGTACGCGCCGCGCACGCGGGGAGAGCCCGGAAGGTCGCCGGGTCTCCAGGGAAAACAGTCCAGCGGGGAGAGCCTCGCCTCCCGCTTCGCGCCACTTTAGTCCACGGTGTCTCACGGTCAATCAACCGGCTTGCGCGTCGCGGACGAGGCCCGGACCGAAGCCGCGGATCCGGAAGAGTCACCCGAACGGGCAGGTCGTCACCGCCCGTGTGGATTACCTCACAACAAGCTGCGATGACATTTTTTGTCCCCTCTCACGACACGCTCGGCCCCCACGTGACCAGTAACGTCATGGGTATGACGACTTCCGCATCTGTTCCCACCGAGCCCGAAGACGCCATAGACACGGGGCACTCGGTCACCGACCGCCTCGTCGAGGCGAACGGGAAATACGCCGCCGCCTTCACCGACCCCGGGATGGACGCCCGCCCCGTGCAGCGGGTCGCCGTGGTCGCGTGCATGGACGCCCGCCTCGACCTGCACGCCGCGCTCGGCCTCAGGCTGGGCGACTGTCACACCATCCGCAACGCGGGCGGCGTGGTCACCGACGACGTCATCCGCTCCCTCACCATCAGCCAGCGGGCCCTCGGCACCCGCAGCGTGGCCCTCATCCACCACACCGGCTGCGGCCTGGAGTCCCTCACGGAGGAGTTCCGGCACGACCTGGAGATGGAGGTCGGCCAGCGCCCCGCGTGGGCGGTCGAGGCCTTCCGGGACGTCGACCAGGACGTACGGCAGTCGATGCAGCGCGTGCGCACCTCCCCGTTCCTGGTGCACACCGACGACGTGCGCGGCTTCGTCTTCGACGTCACGACCGGTCTGCTGCGGGAGATCGACCCCTCCTGACCTGCCCCGCCCGACGTCCCCGGTCGCCGGCCCTCCGCAGCTCGTGGGACTCTCTTCTCCACAAAAACCCCGGCCGTCCGGTGCCCAAAGAGCCGTAAGAACTGACATATCGCGGCCACTTGTCCACAGGCGGATGACACGAACCGGTAACGGCAACAAGAATGCGGGTGTGGCGTCACGCGGAACCTTTCGCGCGTGGTGCCCGTGTTTCGGGGTGGGCCGGTCCGCACAGGGCGTCGGCCCGAACGGGCCGAGGAGGGCCGGGTGACGACCTATGACGATCGAGCGAGCCTCACTGATCTGACCGCCACTGCGGAGCGTGTCCGCAGTTCGGTGGAAGGAGTGATCGAGGGCAAGCCTGAGGTCGTACGGCTTTCGCTGACCGTGCTGCTCGCCGAGGGGCATCTTCTGATCGAGGATGTCCCCGGCGTCGGCAAGACCATGCTGGCCAAGGCGCTGGCGCGCTCCATCGACTGCTCGGTGCGGCGCATCCAGTTCACGCCCGACCTGCTGCCCTCGGACATCACGGGCGTGTCCATCTGGGACCAGCAGCGCCGGGACTTCGAGTTCAAGCCGGGCGCGATCTTCGCCCAGATCGTGATCGGCGACGAGATCAACCGCGCCTCGCCCAAGACGCAGTCCGCACTCCTGGAGTCGCTGGAGGAGCGGCAGGTCACCATCGACGGACAGACCTACGAGCTGCCCAGTCCGTTCATGGTGGTGGCCACCCAGAACCCGGTCGAGATGGAGGGCACCTATCCGCTGCCGGAGGCCCAGCGCGACCGCTTCATGGCCCGTGTCTCCATCGGCTACCCCAGCGCGGAGGCCGAACTGCAGATGCTGGACGTCCACGGCAGCGTGAACCCGCTGGACGACCTCCAGCCGGTCGCCCACGCGCACGACATCGTGAAACTGATCGACGCGGTCCGCACGGTCTACGTCGCCGACGCGATACGCCGCTACGCGGTGGACCTGGTGGCGGCCACGCGCACCCACCCCGACCTCAGACTCGGCGCCTCGCCCCGCGCCACACTGCATCTGCTGCGCGCGGCCAAGGCGGCCGCCGCTCTCGGCGGCCGGGACTACGCGCTGCCGGACGACGTGCAGGCGCTCGCCGTCGCGGTCCTGGCCCACCGTCTGCTGCCCACGGCCCAGGCGCAGCTGAACCGGCGCACGGCCGAGCAGGTCGTCCAGGAGATCCTGCAGCGCACCCCGGTACCGGCCGATCACCAGCGGTCCGGCCTCTCGACGGGCCGGGGCGCGCCCGCCTACGACCAGCAGCCGCCCCGGAGGCTGTGATGGCGCAGGCGAGCGCGGGACACACCGCCGAGGACAAGGGCGGGCTGCGCACCGCGCTCGCCGGCCTCACCACACGCGGCCGCTCGTTCCTGGCCGCCGGAGTGGCCGCCGCGATCTGCGCGTACGTCCTGGGGCAGAGCGAACTGCTCCGGGTCGGGCTGCTCCTCGCGGTACTGCCGCTGATCTGCGCGACCGTGCTGTACCGCACCCGCTACCGGGTCGCGGGCAGCCGCAGGCTCTCCCCCGGACGCGTGCCCGCCGGTTCCGAGGCCCGCGTGCATCTGCGCATGGACAACGTCTCGCGGCTGCCCACCGGTCTGCTGATGCTCCAGGACAAGGTTCCGTACGTCCTCGGTCCGCGCCCCCGCTTCGTGCTGGACCGGGTGGAGGCGGGCGGCCGCCGCGAGGTGTCCTACCGTGTGCGCTCGGACCTGCGCGGCCGCTACCCGCTGGGCCCGCTCCAGCTGCGGCTGACCGACCCGTTCGGCATGTGCGAGCTGACCCGCTCCTTCTCGGCGTACGACACCCTGACCGTCATCCCGCGCGTGGAGGCGCTGCCGCCGGTGCGGCTGACCGGCGAGGCGAAGGGGTACGGCGACGGGCGGCAGCGCGCCCTCGCCCTGGCCGGCGAGGACGACATCATTCCGCGCGGCTACCGCTACGGCGACGACCTGCGCCGCGTGCACTGGCGGCTGACCGCCCGCTACGGCGAGCTGATGGTCCGCCGCGAGGAGCAGCCCCAGCGCTCCCGCTGCACCGTGCTGCTGGACACCCGGGGCGCCGCCTTCCAGGGCGCGGGCCCCGACTCGGCCTTCGAATGGGCCGTCTCGGGAACGGCGTCCACGCTGGTGCACATGCTCGAACGGGGCTTCTCCGTGCGCCTCCTGACGGACACCGGCAGCTCGGTGCCCGGCGAGGGCGCCGACGGGTTCGCGGGCTCCGGCCAGGAGTCGGCGGACGCCGCCGGGATGATGATGGACACGCTCGCCGTCGTCGACCACTCGGACGGCACGGGCCTCTCCCGGGCGTACGAAGTGGTGCGCGGCGGCAACGAAGGACTGCTGATCGCCTTCCTCGGCGATCTCGACGAGGAGCAGGCGACCGTGCTCGGCAAGATGCGCCGGCGCAGCGGCGGGGCCGTCGCGTTCGTGCTGGACAGTGACTCCTGGGTGCGGGAACCGGCCGATGTGCCCGGCCCGCCGGACAGGAGCACGGACCCGTTGCGCATGCTGCGCGAGGCGGGCTGGACCGCCGTGCGGGTACCACGGGGGGCGTCGCTCGCCGACCTGTGGCGCGAGGCGGACCGTCAGCGCACCCACGCGCCGACGGCGGGGACTGTCGCGGGAGGTGGCGGCGTATGAGCGGACGAGCCCGGCTGGCGCTGTGCGCGGCGGCGGCCACACTGATGACGTCCTGTGCGCTGCTGCCGCTGGTGAGCCCGGCGACGTGGATCTTCCAGGCGGTGTTCCTGCTGGCCGTGCAGACCGGTGTCGGCGCGCTGACCCGGAGGGTCCCGCTGGCCCGGCCGCTGACCGTGGCGGCACAGGCGCTGGTGACGCTGATGCTGCTGACGCTGGTCTTCGCCCGGCATCAGGCCCTCGCCGGGATCGTCCCCGGGCCCGACGCCTTCCAGCACTTCTCGGCGCTGCTCCGGGCGGGCGCCGACGACGTCGGCAGGTACTCGATCCCGGCCCCGCTGTCGGACGGGATCCGGCTGATGGTGGTCGGCGGTGTCCTGGTGATCGGACTCGCGGTGGACGCCTTCGCGGTGACCTATCGCAGCGCCGCGCCCGCCGGCCTTCCGCTGCTCGCCCTGTACGCGGTCGCCGCCGGCCTCTCCGGCGGCGGCGCGGCCTGGCTGTGGTTCCTGCTCGCGGCCGCCGGCTATCTGATGCTGCTGCTGGCCGAGGGCCGGGACCGGCTCTCGCAGTGGGGCCGTGTCTTCGGCGGCGCGGCCCGCACGCCGGGCCCGCCGCCCGCGAGCGGTGCCGTCGCGCCCGTCCGCACCGGGCGGCGGATCGGCGCGGTCGCGCTGGGCGTCGCCCTGTTCGTTCCGCTCGCCCTGCCCTCGCTCGACGGCGGTCTGCTGGACAGCGCGGGACGGGGCATCGGCAACGGCACCGGGGTCGGCGGCGGGTTCTCCTCGGTGAACACGCTGGTCGCGCTCCAGGACAGCCTGAAGGCGGACGAGGACCGCACGGTCATGACGTACCGCACCACTGCCTCGGACACCCAGGGCCTGTATCTGCGGATCGGCTCGATGGACGACTTCGACGGCACGCGGTGGAAGTCGACGGAGCGCCGGACCGTGGCCGTGCCGGCGACGTTCCCGGCGCCGGTCGGACTCTCCGGCGAGGTCAAGCGGGCGACGGTCCGGACCCGGATCGAGGCCGCCGACGGGTACGTGCAGAACTGGCTGCCGATGCCGTATCCGGCCAGCGAGGTCGACATCAGCGGCAACTGGCGCTACGAACCCGTGGGGCGCACCCTCATCGGCGACCACGGACAGAACACGAGTGGCGCGCGGTACGAGGTCTCGAGCCTGATGGTGGAGCCGACGGCGCAGCAGCTGGCGGGCGCCCCGGAACCCTCACCCGCGATGAAGCGCGAGTACACCAAGGTTCCGCGGTCGTTGCCCGCGGTGGTGGCGAGGACGGCGCGCGAGGTCACCGCGGGCTCGGCCAACCACTACGAGCAGGCGGTCAAGCTCCAGGACTACTTCGCCGTCAGCGGTGACTTCCGGTACAACACCGACGTCCATGTGGGTACCGGCTCCACCGCGATCGCGAGCTTCCTGAAGAAGAAGGAGGGCTTCTGCGTCCACTTCTCCTTCGCGATGGCCTCGATGGCGCGGACGCTCGGAATCCCGGCCCGTGTGGCGGTGGGCTTCACACCGGGGACCCCGCAGGCGGACGGCTGGACGGCGGTGGGGCTGCGGGACGCGCACGCCTGGCCCGAGCTGTACTTCGAGGGCGTGGGCTGGACCCGCTTCGAGCCGACCCCGAGCCGGGGCTCGGCGCCGTCCTACACCCAGACGAACACGCCGGGCACCGTCGAGTCCGCCGCCCCGAAGCCGACGGTCTCGGCGTCCGCGGAGCCCTCGGCCGAACCGTCGGCGAGCGAGAGCTGCTCGGCCCAGCTGCGGAAGCTGGCGTCCTGCCCCGGTCAGTCCTCCGCGGTGATCGGTCCCCAGGACGACGACTGGCCCTGGACCAGGATCCTCGGACTGACGCTGACCGGACTCCTGGTCCTGGGAGTGCCGCTGCTGCCCCTGCTGTGGCGGATGCGGGTACGGGCGGTCCGGCTCGGCGGCCACGGCCGTACCGAGGCGGACGTGGCCGCGTACACGCTGGGGGTCTGGTCGGAGGTGACCGACACGGCGTGGGACCACGGGATCGCGCCGGAGGGGTCGCAGACGCCGAGGAAGGCGGCCGAGCGGATCGTCCGGCTCGGGAAGCTGGATCCGGAGGCCTCGGACGCGGTGCACCGGCTGGCCACGGCCGTGGAGCAGGTTCTCTACGCTCCGCGCCCCCGGCCGGTGGCGAGCCTCGCGAACGACGCGCGTCTGGTCGCGAAGTCCTTCAGGGCCTCCGCGAGCCGTCCGGCCCGTCTGCGCGCCCTCCTCGCCCCTCGTTCGGCCGTCCGGGTGATGTGGAGGATCTCTGCCGTCCGGACGACTCTGAGGACCCGCCTGTCCGCCCGTCGGCGGGCGCTGTTCCACCGCCCGTCGAGCCAGAACGGCTGACCTGCGCCGAGTTCGACCCGGCCCGGTCCTGGTCCTGATCTCGGTCCCGGTTCTCGACAGGACGCCCCCTGCGGCCTGTCGAGAACCCGCCCGGCGGCAACCAGCCCCGCGGCAACCGCCTCGGCGGGGACCGGCCTGACGGGGGCGGCCCAGGGAGCCGGTCCCGACGGGGAACCGGGCTCGGCGGGAAGCCGGGGCCGGTGGAGGGCGACCTGGCAGGCGTCGGCACCACGGAGGTTCGACCGCACATATGCGTGAGGGGGCGTCCACCCGGATCCGGGTGGACGCCCCCTCACGCATATGTATGTCTGCGGCGACGACGCCGGAGGCTCAGTGGCCGTCCTGTTCGTCGCGCCGACGCTGCCAGCGCTGTTCGATCCGGTCCATCATGGAACGGTGTTGGCGCCCCTGCCTGCGCGCCGCGGGCGAGCCCGGCACGGTCGGCTGCTCACCCGGCTTGGGGGCTTTGCGCCAACCGGTGACGGCGAGCACCGCACAGCCCAGCATGACGAGGAAGCCCACCACGCTCAGCCAGATCTGGACCGCGACCATTCCAGCCATGAGGAGCGCGATACCCACCAGGAAGCCCACGACCGCCTGGTAGACCCGTCGCCGGGTGTACGTACGCAGCCCGCTTCCCTCAAGCGCTGTCGCGAACTTGGGATCTTCGGCGTACAGCGCTCGCTCCATCTGCTCGAGCATTCGCTGCTCGTGCTCCGAGAGCGGCACGGAGTCCTCCTCATCGTGCAGTCGCCGGGGCGACCGGGGGTCCCCTTCAGGATAGGCAGGGAATCGGCCCCGTGAAACCCGCCCTCTACGCCAATTCGCCGACCGGGACCCGGCACGGCGCCCCGATCCGCTGAGGCGTGCATTCCCCAGCGAACGGCCCGTCATGCCGGACGGTCTCCCCCGATCATACGGCGCCGAGCACTCGATCGGGTGGTCTGTGGCGTACTCCATCTGCCGCCGAGCCCCTGATCAGCGGCGCACCACGGGAGCCGCTCAGTCCTCCGTGGCCCCTCGGGCCTCACCGAGCACATGGAGCTGCGTGGCCACCGAGTGGAACGCGGCGAGCTCGGCCGCCGCCGCCTCCAGCTTCAGCAGGGCTTCCAGGGCACCCGGCTCGGTGTCCACCAGGACTCCCGGCACCAGGTCCGCGAAGACCCGCACACCGTGCACGGCGGCGACGTGCAGGCCGGCGCCCGCGACCAGGGAGGTGAGCTGTTCGGCCGTGAACCGGTGCGGAACGGGATCACTCGTGCCCCAGCGTCCGTCCGGGTCGTCGAGCGCGTGCCGGGCCTCCTTGAAGTGTCCGGCGAGGGCGCGGGCCAGCACGGCCCCGCCCAGGCCCGCGGCGAGGAGGCTGAGCACGCCCTCGGGGCGCAGCGCGTCCACCACGTTGCGGACGCCCTCGGCCGGGTCGTCGACGTACTCCAGGACGCCGTGGCACAGCACGGCGTCGTAGCCGCCGCGCTCGACCACGTCGAAGAGGCCGTGCGCGTCGCCCTGGACACCCTGCACGCGGTCGGCGACGCCGGCCTCGGCGGCACGCCGCTCCAGCGCGAACAGCGCGTTCGGGCTGGGGTCGACGACGGTGACACGGTGGCCGAGGCGGGCGACGGGCACGGCGAAGTTGCCGCTGCCGCCGCCCGTGTCGAGTACGTCGAGCGACTCCCGCCCGGCGGCCTTGACCTGACGGTCCAGGGCGTCCTTGAGGACCTCCCAGACCACGGCGGTACGGAGAGAAGCGCGGGGGCGCATCGGGTCCGACACGGCAGTTGACTCCTCGGCGTGGCACCGCGCGCTGAACGGCGGAGCGATCTTCGAGCCTCCCGGCGGGGAGGCAGCAGGCGCCTCCACCCTATTGCCTCCGCCACCGTGGCCGTTCTCCCGTCTCACGCGCGCCGGATCACGCAGGGGCCTGGTCCTGGTCCTGGTCCTGGTGCCGGTCCCGGTCCCGGCCTCCGTCCTGGCGGGGCTGGGGCAGCACGGGCTGCAGCATCAGCATCCGCTCGACCAGGCGCAGGAACATGGCCACGTCGCGTATCAGGTCGTCGGCGTCGCGGGTGGTGGCGGCCCCCTGGATGCCGGCTTCGGCGCGGGCACGGCGAGTGGCCCCCGAGGCGAACAGCGCGCTCCACTCGGTCAGTTCGGGCGCGATCTCCGGGAGTACCTCCCAGGCGCTGCGGATCCGGGCCCTGCGCCGGGACGCGGGCTCCGGGCGGGCGCGGGCGGCGAGGACGGCGGCCGCGGTGCGCAGTGCGGCCAGGTGGGCTGTCGCGTAACGCTCGTTGGACGTCTCCAGCGCCGCCGCCTCGTCGAGTCCGGCGCGGGCCTGGGAGAGCAGGTCGAGGGCGGCGGGCGGGGCCGTGGCCCGGCGGAGCACGGGATGGACGTCGGCCGCCGGTCCGGTCAGTGAGGGGGCAGGGCCGGTGGCGCGGCGCCGACGGGCGGCGGCTGCGGAGGAGCTGGCCATGACGAACCTCCTGTCGTCGTGTGACGGCACTGTGGCCGTATGCGCACATCGTGCGGTATGCCACTGACAATCCGTTCTGACCTGCGGTTTTGCTTCGATCGCAAGTTCGGGTTAGTTTTTGCACTGACCAGTCAGTTCAAAAGTAGTTCGATGTGTTCCAGAGGATGGGGGAGCTGTGGACGGTCCGTACGGACTGCGTGTCACGGCCGAGGACTTCGGACTCGACGGACCCCGCGGACGGGTTTTCCGCGGGGTCCGTCTCGACGCGGAGCCCGGATCGCTCATCGCGGTCGAGGGACCGTCGGGATCCGGCCGCACCTGCCTGCTGCTCGCCCTCACGGGCCGGATGAAGGCCACCGAGGGGACGGCGGCCGTGGGTCCGGCGAGGCTGCCGAAGCAGATGGCGGCGGTGCGCCGCGTGAGCGCGCTCGCGCACGTGCCCGGCGTCACGGACCTCGATCCCGCGCTGACCGTCGGGGAACACCTCCGGGAACGGGCCCTGCTGCAAAGGCGGTTCGGGGACTCGCTGCGCGCCCTGCTGCGACCTCGCGGCGAACGGGCGGGCGAGGCCCGGACACGGATCGGCGCCGCGCTGGCCGCCGCCGGACTCGACCTGGACACGCTGCCCAAGGGGCCGAGGACCGCCGTACGCGATCTGGAACGGCTCGAAACCCTGCGGCTGTCCCTCGCCCTGGCCCTGATCGGCCGCCCGGGGCTGCTCGGCGTCGACGACGCCGACCTCAAGCTCTCGGACGCCGAACGGTCCGAGGCCTGGGCCCTGTTGAGGTCCGTCGCCGAGTCCGGCACGACGGTCGTGGCGGTGTGCAGCGAGGCTCCCGAGGGCGCCGTCGTCGTGTCCACCGCACCGGCCGGCACGGCGAAGGCCGCCGCCGGGGAGGACCCCGGCACCGTCACCACCGCCACGCCCCCGGAAAACACGGCCGACACCGACACCGGGACGGACGCGGCCACGGAAACGGCCGCGGACGTGGAAAAGGCCGCGGACGCGGAAAAGGCCGCGAGCACGGACACCGACACCACAGCCACCGCCACCGCCACAGCCACAGCCACCGCCAGCGACAGCGACAGCGACAGCGACAGCGACAGCGACAGCGGGAACCACGACAGGGAGACGGCCGATGCGCTCGCCTGAACTGGCCTTCCTCGAACTCCGCCGCTTCGGCCGGGGCAAGCTCCCGCGCGCCGCCCTGGTCGCGCTCCTGCTGCTGCCCCTGCTGTACGGCGCCCTCTACCTGTGGTCGTTCTGGGACCCGTACGGCCGTCTCGACCGCATCCCCGTGGCGCTGGTGAACGACGACGAGGGCGCGACGGCCGACGGCCGCAGGGTCGCCGTCGGGGACACCATCACGGAGAAGCTGCGCGACAGCGACACCTTCGAGTGGCACGAGGTGAGCTCGGCCGAGGCCCGCCGGGGCGTGGAGGACGGCACGTACTACCTGTCGCTGACCATGCCGGGCGACTTCAGCAGGAGGATCGCGTCCAGTTCCGGGACCTCGCCCGAGACGAGCGCGCTCCAGGTGCGGACCAACGACGCGAACAACTACATCGTCGGGCAGATCTCCCGCACGGTGTTCAGCGAGGTGCGGACGGCCGCCTCCACGAAGGCCTCGCGTTCGTTCCTCGACAAGATCTTCATCTCGTTCTCGGACATCCACGGGAAGACCGTGCAGGCGGCCGAGGGCGCCGACCGGCTCAACGGCGGCCTCGGCAAGGCGAAGAAGGGCTCCAAGGCCCTGGCGGACGGTCTGAAGGAGGCCAAGGCGGGCAGCGGGAAGCTCTCCGGGGGCCTCAGGAAGCTCACCACGGGCGCGGGCGACCTGGAGGACGGTTCACGGCAGGTCGCGAACGGCACGCAGGCGCTGGCGGACAAGGTCGACGGCGTCGCGGACAAGGTGGGCCCCTTCCTGGAGGACAACGAGAAGACGATCGGTGACACGGCCCGGCTGGTCGCCGACTCCGCCGCCGGGATCCGCCACGATCTCGGCACCCTGGTGAAGACGGCCCCGGTCGCGGCCAAGGGCGCCCGCACGGCCTCCGACGCGCTGAAGGCCGTCCACCGCACGCGGTGCGAGACCCTGCCCGTCCCCGACCCGGCGTGCCCCGAGCTGACGAAGGCCGCCCAGGCCGCCGCGGACGTCGTCAAGGTCACCGACGACGTGAACGCGCTGATCGACGACCAGGACGGCGACCTCGGCGAACTGGACGGCAACCTGGCCACCCTGGAGAAGCAGGCCCGCGCCCTCGCCGCCCGCGCGCCGCACCTCTCCGAGGACCTCGACGACGCCGTCGCCAGGATCGACAAGCTGAACGAGGGCGCCGCCGCGGTCGCCCGGGGCGCCAAGCGGCTGCACTCCGGTCTCGGCACCGCGAAGTCCGGCGCGGCGGACCTCGACAAGGGCGTCGGGCGGCTGAAGACCGGCGCGAACGACCTCGACGGCGGCCTCTACAAGCTCGTCGACGGTTCCGGGAAGCTGGCCGGCGGCCTGCACGACGGCGCCGGGCGGATCCCCGACTACGACAAGCCCGACCGCGATCTGCGCACCGAGGTCATGGCCGACCCGGTGCGCATGGCCTCCAGGGACCTGCACAAGGCGCCCAACTACGGCACCGGTTTCGCCCCGTACTTCATCCCGCTGTCCCTGTGGGTCGGCGCGATGGTGGCGTACATGCTGATCCAGCCGCTGAACCGGCGCGCGCTCGCGGCGGGCGCCCCGGCGTGGCGCGTCGCGCTGGCGGGCTGGCTGCCGGTCGCCGCCGTCGGCGTGCTCCAGACCAGTGCCCTGATGGCCGTGCTGCACTGGGCGATCGGTCTGCAGATGGCGCGGGCCGCGGGGACGGTCGGCTTCCTGTTCCTGGTGACGGCCTGCTTCGCGGCGATCGTGCAGTGGCTCAACGCCCGCTTCGGGGCGGCGGGCCGGATCCTCGTCCTGGCCCTCCTGATGCTCCAGCTGACCTCGGCGGGCGGCACGTACCCCGTCCAGACCAGTCCGGGCTTCTTCAACGCGATCCACCCCTACCTGCCGATGAGTTACATCGTCGAGGCCCTGCGCAGGCTCATCACCGGCGGCGGCCTGGAGCCGGTGCGGACGGCGTGCGCCGTGCTGGCGGCCTTCACGGTGGGCGCGCTCGCGCTCACCGCCCTGACGGCGCGCCGCAAGCAGGTGTGGACCCTCGACCGGCTGCACCCGGAGCTGAGCCTGTGATCGCGCGCGCGGACGCTCCTGTGACAATCGGAGCCATGGAAAGCAGCAGCACCACGGCGGGCGGCGGCAGCCGCCGCGAGGCGACCCGGCAGAAGCTCTACGAGGCGGCCGTCACCCTGATCGCCGAACAGGGCTTCTCCGCCACCACGGTGGACGAGATCGCCGAGCGGGCCGGGGTCGCGAAGGGCACGGTCTACTACAACTTCGCGAGCAAGTCGGTCCTCTTCGAGGAGCTGCTGCGCCATGGCGTGGGGCTCCTCACCGCCTCGCTGCGGGAGGCCGCGGAGAAGACCGAACGGGACGGCGGCAGCAAGGTCGACGCGCTGGACGCGATGATCCGGGCGGGGCTCGTCTTCATCAACCGCTATCCGGCGTTCACCCAGCTGTACGTGGCGGAGCTCTGGCGCACCAACCGGGCCTGGCAGTCCACCCTGATGGTGGTGCGTCAGCAGGCGGTGGCGGTCGTCGAGGGCGTGCTGCTCGACGCGGTGGCGGGCGGGGAACTCAGCGACGAGATCGACATCCCACTGACGGCGGCGGCGCTGGTCGGGATGGTCCTGGTGGCCGCCCTGGACTGGCAGGCCTTCCAGCCGGAGCGCTCCCTGGACGACGTCCACGCGGCACTGTCCCGGCTCCTCCAGGGACGCGTGAGCGGTCACCGCTGAGGCCGCCGGCCCGTACCGCCCCGTCGGCGCTCCGGAGCGGCACCCGTTCCCGGAGCGCCTCACGCCGTGCGCGCGAAGGCGCCGGTACGGACGGCCGCGTCCCCCGCGGGCCGTCCGTACCGGCGCTCCGTCGTGCTCCCCCGTACCCCCCGTACCCCCGTCGGGCCCCCGTTCGGTCGTCCCCCCGGGTTCCCCCGTGCCTCGCTCCCGCCGAGCGGCTCGGCGGAAGGAGCGGCCAAGGGCGCGGGTTCCGTTCCGCCGCCCCGTGTCGGCGGTGCCGGAACCGCGCCCCTCTCCGTGCCTCCACTCTTCCGTTCGCGCAGGTCGGGCCCATCCGTGCGCCTACTCATCTCACCCCGTAGGTACGGATACTCAGACGTACGTGCTCAGACCCAGGACACCCCCGTCGCCCCCTGGTTACGATCCCCTCCGTGTCCGTACTCCCCTTGGTCTTCACCAGCGGCTGGGCCAGCGGCGTCAACGCGTACGCGGTGGTGCTGCTCCTCGGCCTCTTCGGCGCCACCGGACTGAGCGACGAGGTCCCGGCGGCCCTGCAACGCCCTGAGATCCTGGTCACAGTCGGCGTCCTCTTCCTGTGCGAGGCCGTCGCCGACAAGATCCCTTACGTCGACTCGGTGTGGGACTCCGTGCACACCGTGATCCGGCCGGCGACGGGTGCCTGGGTCGGCGCGCTGCTCGCCGGGCAGAGCGGCTCGGTCTCGGACCTGGCGGCGGCCGTGATCGGCGGTTCGACGGCGCTGGCCAGTCACACGGTCAAGGCCGGGACGCGGATGGCGGTCAACTCCTCGCCGGAGCCCTTCAGCAACTTCGTGCTGAGCACCGCCGAGGATCTCGGGGTGGCGGGCGTCGTCACGCTGGCGATCTTCCATCCCTGGGCCGCGGCGAGCATCGCCGGCGTGCTGCTGTTCACCGGGCTCGCGGTGCTCTGCTTCCTCGTCTCGCGGATCAGACGGTTCCTGCGCCGCCGGGCACAGCGCCGGGAGGAGCGGCGGACGGCCTCGGCGGGGCACACCGGGCGGACCGCGGCCGACGGGAGCGTCGGCGGGGGCCGATAAAGTCGCCGGCATGGGACGGATCGCGGTGATCGGCGCCGGGATGGGCGCGATGGCGACCGCCGCCCGGCTGGCCGTCGCGGGCCACCGGGTGGTGGTGTACGAGCGGACGGAGACGTACGGCGGTGCGGTGCGCCGCTTCGAGCGGGACGGCTTCGCCTTCGACACGGGACCGGGGCTGCTGCCGGTGCCCGCGGTCTACCGCGACCTGTTCGTCAAGACCGGGAAGCGGCCCCTGGAGGAGTGCGTCGAGCTGGTGCAGGTCGATCCGTCGGCCGGCCACGTCTTCGCCGACGGCACCCGGGTGTCGCTGCCGAACGCCTCGCGCGCGGGTGTGGTCGCCGCGCTGGACGAAGCGCTCGGCGACGGTGCGGGCGCCCGGTGGGGCGACTTCCTGGTGCGGGCCCGGGAGGCGTGGGACCGCGCGCGCCGTCCGCTCCTGGAGGAGCCGCTGTGGCCCAACTGGACGGTGCTGGCCGAGCGCGAGCCCTATCCCTCGGTGGCGCACAGGAAGCTGCTGCGCACCCGCCGGGCCGGCACCCTCGCCGAGGTCGGCGCCTGGGAGCTGCGCGACCCGCGCCTGAGGGCCCTCCTGGAGAGCCACGCCCTGACGTACGGGCTCGACCCGCGCACCACCCCGGCGAGCGCCGCCGTGCTGCCGTACATGGACCACGCCTTCGGCACCTGGTACGTGCGCGGCGGCATCCGGGAACTGGCGCGCGCCGTGTACGAGCGGTGTCTGGAGCGCAGGGTCGAGTTCCGCTTCGGCGCCACCGTCGGGCGGATCGTCGAGAAGGACGGCCGGGCCGCCGGTGTGGAGCTCTCCCGGGACGGCTCCGCGGCCGTCGGGACCGGGGGCGGCCCGGAGTCCCCCGGATCCGGGGGAGGCACGTTCGAGGAGGCGGACCTCGTGGTCGCGGGTGTGGCGCCGGGCGCCCTGGACGGCCTTCTCGGCGGGGCGGCGCTCCGCGGCGGTGACGAGGTGCCGCCGCGGCCCGGCGCGCCCAGCCGGCTGACGCTGCTGCTCGCGCTGCGCGGCGCGCGGCCCGCCGGGACGGCCCACCGGACGGTGGTCCACTCGGCCGACCGCGACGGCGAGCTGGACCGGCTCTTCGGCGAGCGTCCCGGGGTGCCCGCGGCGCCGACCGTCGTGGTGGCGCGTCCCGACGACCCGGCGCTCGTGCCGGACGCGGAGCACGAGGCGGTCACGCTGACCGTCACCGTGCCGTCCGGGGCCCGGGTGTCCGGGGAGGACGTGGAGCGGGTCCTGGGCACCGCCGAACGGGCCCTGCCCGGCCTGCGCGACCGGCTCCTGTGGCACGAGGTCCGCACCCCGGCCGACATCGCGGCGGCGACCGGGGTGGAGGGCGGCGCGGTTCCCGCCCCGGCGCTCGCCGCGGCGGGCGGACGGCTGCTGCACCCGTCGAACACCACCCGGATCCCGGGGCTCTTCGCGGCCGGGGGCTGGGCGCACCCCGGCGGCGGTCTGCCGCACGCGGGCATGTCGGGCGCGCTGGTGGCCGGACTGATCGTGGAAGGGCCGGACTTCCAGGGCTCGCAGTGAACGGCCCGGCGGGCGCGGACGGCGGGCGGCTCGGGTGCCCCCGTACCGCCGCCCGGCCGGTCAGTAGCGGTACTGCTCGTCGTACCCGGCGTTGCCGTTGCCCTGGTACGGGTACTGCTGCTGCTCGGGCGGGAGTTCACCGCCGTACTCGTCGGTGCGCTGCTGCGGCATCCAGACGCCGCCGGCCGGGGTCTCGCCGCCATACGTGCCGGTGGCGTACTGGTCCTGGCCGTAGTTCTGCTGCTGCTGTGCGTACTGCTGCTGCTCGCCGCCGTTGTAGGCGGTGTTGTCGTACGTGCCGCCGGTGTACTGCTGCTGGCCGGTGTACGGGTCCGTGTAGCCGGCGTACTGCTGCTGGCCGGTGCCGTAGCCGTACTGCTGCTGGTCGTAGCCCGTGTAGCCGTCGTACGCGTAGGCCTGCTGGTTCTGGCCCGTGGCGTAGGCCTGCTGGTTCTGGCCGGTCGCGTAGGCCTGCTGGTCCTGGGACGGGGACGCGCCGGCGTAGGACTGGCCGGTGGCGGCGGCGTACGTGTCGGAGTCGTAGACGCCGTAGGAGCCGGTGTCCTCGGGCAGGGGCTGCGGCTCGTACACCGAGGTCGACTCGGCGGCCGTGGGCTCGGACGGCTGCTCCGGGGACGCGTTCCGGTCGGACGAGGCGGGCGTGAACACGTCGTCCTCGTCGGCGTAGGGGTCCTCACGCCGGTAGGCGGCCACCTCGACCTCGTCGAGGTCGGGGTTCTCCTCCGGCTCCTCCGCCTCCTCCGGCTCACCGCGGCGGCGCTTGCTGAGCTTGCCGACCTTGCCCTCCACAGCGGGACCCTTGATGGCCCAGCCCTGTGCGAAGCCCTGGCGGAACGACAGCGTCACGTACGTCTGGCCGACCGTGAAGGCGGCCGCGCCCAGCCCGATGACCACGACCGAGTGCATCAGGACGCCGAGGACCACGCCGAGGAAGCCGACGAAGGCGAGCAGCCTGAAGCGCAGCCGCGCCTTGTACTGCAACAGCACCTCGCCGAGCAGCCACAGCGCGACGATGCCGAATGCCAGATAGAGGACCGTCAAGCCCATGTACGCCCCTCTCCCAGTGGCCGCTACGCAGTGTGTCGTACGCGGGTGCGACCGGTCTAGGCCTGCTGCGGGTGATGCAGGCCCAGATTCTCGTAGATTTCCAGCGTCGCTGTGGAGTTGTTGAGCGTGATGAAGTGCAGTCCGGGGACTCCCTCGGCCAGCAGCCTCGCGCAGAACTCCGTCGCGAACTCGATCCCGATCGAGCGTACAGCCGCCGCATCGTCTTTGACTGTGAGGATCCGCTCTTTCAGGACGTCCGGGAACGAAGCGTTCGAGAGTTTGGGCAGCCGTTCCAACATCTTCACACTTGTCACGGGCATGACTTCAGGGATGACCGGCGTCCCGCAACCCGCCGCGTCCACGCGGTCACGCAGACGGAGGTAGGACTCCGGCTGGAAGAACATCTGCGTGATCGCGTAGTCGGCGCCGGCGCGGCACTTGTCGACGAAGTGGGAGACGTCCAGGTCCCACTCCGTGGAACGGGGGTGCATCTCCGGGAAGGCCGCCACCCCGACGCAGAAGTCGCCGGATTCCTTGATGAGACGCACGAGTTCGGCCGCGTAGGTCAGCCCCTGGGGGTGGGGGACCCACTCGCCCATGGGGTCGCCGGGCGGGTCGCCGCGCACGGCGAGCATGTTGCGGATGCCCGCGTCCGCGTACTGCCCGATGATGTTGCGCAGTTCCGCGACGGAGTGGTCGACCGCGGTGAGGTGCGCGACCGGGGTGAGCGTCGTGTCGAGGACGATCTGCTCGGTCTCCTTGACCGTGCCGGCCCGGGTGGAGCCGCCGGCCCCGTAGGTCACGGAGACGAAGTCGGGGGCCACGGCCTCGACCCGTCGCAGGGCGTTCCACAGGTTCCGCTCACCCTTGGGGGTCTTCGGCGCCGAGAACTCGAAGGAAAAGGTCTGTTTGCCGGTCGCGAGCATGTCGCGCACGGTGCGCGCGCGATCAGTCCTGGTGGAAGCAGATCCGAGGGCCATACTCGCAGGTTAGCCAGAGGGCGACGGCCACCCAACCGAACCGCTGGCTTTTGTCCGATCTGTCGATTTCTTGTCCACCCCTCGGACAGCGGCCCGCCGGAACGCTCCCCGCGGACGGTCCGCGGGGGCTACGCCGTGCGCAGCCGCTTCGCGAATTCCGCCGCCGCCGCGCCCGGGTCGTCCGCCTCGGTGATCGCCCGTACGACGACGACGCGGCGGGCGCCCGCCTCGAGCACCTCGTCCAGCCGGCCGAGGTCGATGCCGCCGATCGCGAACCAGGGGCGGGCGGTGCCGAGGGCCGCCGTGCCGCGGACGAGGCCGAGCCCGGGCGCGTGGCGGCCGGGCTTGGTGGGGGTGGGCCAGCAGGGGCCGGTGCAGAAGTAGTCCACGCCCTCCTGGACGGCGGCGGCCCCGGCCTCGGCCTCGGAGTGCGTGGAGCGGCCGATGATCACCTCGTCGCCGAGGATCGCGCGGGCCGCGGGAACCGGGAGGTCCCCCTGGCCCAGGTGCAGGACGTCGGCACGGGCGGCGTGGGCCACGTCGGCCCGGTCGTTGACCGCGAGGAGCTTGCCGTGCCGGGCGCAGGCGTCCGCGAAGACCTGGAGGTGCTCCAGCTCCTCCCCCGCCTCCATGCCCTTGTCGCGCAGCTGCACGATGTCGACGCCGCCCGCGAGGACCGCGTCGAGGAACTCGGGGAGGTCGCCCTGGCGTCTGCGGGCGTCCGTGCAGAGGTAGACACGGGCGTCGGCGAGGCGGCCCCGCGCGGTCGTGGCGGCGGTCTCGGGCATGCGTGGGTCCCCCGTTGTCGGTGCGCGGGGAGCTCGGCGGCCGGGATCCTCCCGCCGCCGGGCTCCCCGCGCCGGACGGTCTCGATCAGGTCAGACGGCGAGCGCCTGGGCGCGGCGCTTCACCTCCGTGCCGCGATTCTCGCTCAGTGCCTGCGCGGGGGTGCCGGGCAGGGTCGGGTCGGGGGTGAAGAGCCATTCGAGGGCCTCTTCGTCGGAGAAACCGTCGTCCCTCAGGAGCGTCAGGGTGCCGACCAGGCCCTTGACGACCTTCTGCTCGGCCACGTCGATGAAGTCGGCGGGGACGTGCAGCGCGCGGTTCTCACCACGGCGTACGGCGATCAGCTGGCCCTCCTTGACCAGCTGCCGGACGCGCGTCACCTCGACGCCGAGCTGTTCGGCGATGTCGGGGAGGGTGAGCCAGGCGGGGACGAGAGCATCGGTCTTTGCGTCAATCTCGGTCACGGGACAAGCCTGCCATCCCGGACCGACAGCCGGAAGCCGAGGGCGTCCGACCCGGGGTGACGGGATCAGGCCGTGGCGCCCTTCAGCGGTCTCGACGGGTCCGCGAGCAGCGCCGGATCCATCGTGGCGCCCGCCTCGATCAGCCGGCGCCCCTGGGCGAGGTCCCTCGGGCGGCCCACCGCCAGGAGGGCGACGAGCCGCGCCTCGCGCAGCCAGCACACCGACCAGGAGGCGCCCGAGGGGTCCCCGCGCCACAGCAGGGTGTCGGCGGGCGTGTGGTGGCCGACGTACTGCACGAAACGGCCGAACTGCTCGGACCAGAAGTACGGCACGGGGTCGTAGGCGGCGGGCGTCTGGCCGACGATGTTCAGGGCGACCGTGCGCGGGCCCTGGAGGGCGTTGTCCCAGTGGTGGACGAGGAGGCGCTCCTCGTAGCGGCCCGAGGGGAACGAGGCGCAGTCGCCGACCGCGTAGACGTCCGGCAGGGAGGTGCGCAGGTGGTCGTCGGCGACGATCTCGCGGTGCGCGCCGAGTTCGATGCCGGAGCCGGCGATCCAGGCGGTCGCGGGCCGCGCGCCGATCCCGACGACCACGGCGTCGGCGGGCACCCGGGAGCCGTCGTCCAGGACCACCGCGCCGGGTTCGATCCGCTCCACGCGCGCGCCGGTGCGCAGCGAGGCCCCGCTGTCCGCGTACCAGGCGGTCATCGGGGCTGCCACCTCGGCGGGCAGCGCCCCGGCGAGCGGCCGGTCGGCGGCCTCGACGACGGTCACCGCGCAGCCCGCCTCGCGCGCCGCGGTGGCGAACTCTGCGCCGATCCAGCCCGCGCCGACCACCACGATGTCGTGCTGCCGGGCGAGGACGGGCCGCAGCCGGTCGGCGTCGTCCAGGGTGCGCAGCAGGTGCACCCCGGGCACGCCTTCGGCGCCGGGGAGCCGGATCGGTTCGGCTCCGGTGGCGACGACCAGGACGTCGTAGGGGACGGGTCCCGCGGCCGTGTCCAGTTCGTGGTCGCCGGGGCGCACGCCGAGCGCCTCGCTGCCCAGCCTGAGGTCGATGTCCAGGGCCTCGAAGTCGACGTCGAAGGCGGAGCCCTCGGCCTTGCCCAGCAGGACGGCCTTGGACAGCGGCGGCCGGTCGTAGGGCTGGTGCGGCTCCGCGCCGATCAGCGTGACGGTGCCGGTGAAGCCCTGTTCGCGCAGGGCGACGGCGGTCTGCACCCCGGCCATGCCCGCGCCCACCACGACGACCCGCCGTGCCGCGGGCTCTCGCTCCTGAGACTGTGCCTGCGTCTGATCGCTCACCTGATCACCATAGACACGTGACAATCCGTCAGTCAGCGGACGTGCTCGGTGACCTGTTCCACACCACCGGTCCTGGACGGTTCCTCGACCACGCTCGTCCCCTCGCCCGGCTGCGACTCCCAGGTCCAGGTCTCCTCCAGCCGCACCCGCCCGTCGGGCAGTTCCACGACGAGGGACACGCAGTGGCCCGACGCGGTGGTCCCGTCACCTCTGAGCTGCACGTACCGGAAGTCGAGGCGGTCGCCCTCGCGGGTGCCCACGAGGTGTCCGCGGACGATGTCGCCGCCCGCGTAGTCGGCCCAGACCACCCCGTCCTCCTCGTGGTAGGCGAACCGGGTGCCGGTGCCCACCTGGCCGGGGGCCTGGTCGGCGACGGGGGCGAGGACGAGGCCGTCGAGCGGTCGCGCCATGGGCGAGGCTCCCTTACTGAGACGGACGGGGGCGGGCTAGGGTGGCCAACGTAAAGCACTCGCGGGAGCCCGGACGCACCGGGCTGAGAGGGAGGCTGGGCGGCCTCCGACCGTACGAACCTGATCCGGGTCATGCCGGCGAAGGGAGGGGCTGGACGCCCATGCCGTCTGCACGTTCGTCGGACGTCCTCGTCGTCGGGGGCGGGATCATCGGTCTGGTGACGGCCTGGCGGGCCGCGCAGCGCGGGTTCACCACCGCGCTCGTGGACCCCGAGCCGGGCGGCGGGGCCGCCCAGGTCGCGGCGGGGATGCTCGCCGCCGTCACCGAACTGCACTTCGGCGAGGAGACCCTGCTGGGTCTCAACCTCGCCTCCGCGCGCCGTTATCCGGACTTCGCCGCCGAGCTCACCGAGGCCACCGGCCAGGACCTCGGCTACCGCCGGAACGGCACGCTGGCCGTCGCGCTGGACGCCGACGATCGCGCCCACCTGCGGGAACTGCACGCGCTGCAGGTCCGGTCGGGGCTGGAGTCGCAGTGGCTGAGCGGTCGTGAGTGCCGCCGTCTGGAGCCGATGCTCGCGCCCGGCGTGCGCGGGGGGCTGCGGGTGGACGGCGACCACCAGATCGACCCGCGGCGCCTCGCCACGGCCCTGGTCACCGCGTGCGAGCGGGCCGGAGTGGTGGTGCACCGGACCTGGGCGGAGCGGCTGGGCGTCGTACGGGAGCGGGCGACCGGTGTCGTCACCGCGGACGGCACCGACCTCGCCGCGGACCGGGTGGTGCTCGCCGGGGGCAGCCTCAGCGGGCGTCTGGCGGGCGTCCCGGACGACGTCGTGCCGCCGGTGCGCCCGGTCAAGGGGCAGGTGCTGCGGCTGACCGTGCCGCGGCGGTACGCGCCCTTCCTGAACCGCACCGTGCGGGCCGTGGTGCGCGGCAGCCACGTCTACCTGGTGCCGCGCGAGAACGGCGAGCTCGTGGTGGGCGCGACCAGCGAGGAGCTGGGCTGGGACACCACCGTGACGGCGGGCGGCGTGTACGAACTGCTGCGCGACGCCCACGAGCTGGTCCCCGGGATCACGGAGCTGCCGCTCACCGAGACCCGCGCGGGGCTGCGTCCCTGCTCGCCCGACAACGCCCCGCTGCTCGGCCCGAGCGCGCTGGACGGGCTGCTGCTGGCCACCGGCCACCACCGCAACGGCGTGCTCCTGACGCCGGTGACCGGCGACGTGATGGCCCACGTCCTGACCACGGGCGAACTCCCCGCCGAGGCCCGCCCCTTCACCCCCCAGCGCTTCGGCGCCACGGCCCGCACGGAGCTGCCCGTATGAACATCGTCGTCAACGGGGAGCGGCGGCGGATCGCCGCGGGAACCGCTCTCGACGCGCTCGTCGCGGCCCTCACCCCGGCACCGTCCGGGGTGGCCGCCGCCCTGAACGAGACCGTCGTCCCGCGCGCGCAGTGGTCGTCCACCCCGCTCCGCGAGGGCGACCGCGTCGAAGTCCTCACCGCCGTCCAAGGAGGCTGAACCCATGGCAGACGATCCCTTCGTCCTCGGCGGTACGGCCTACGCGTCCCGGCTGATCATGGGGACGGGCGGCGCGCCCAGCCTGGACGTGCTGGAGCGCTCCCTGGTGGCGTCCGGCACGCAGCTGACGACGGTCGCGATGCGGCGCGTGGACGCGTCCGTGCACGGCTCGGTCCTGTCGGTGCTCGACAGGCTGGACATCCGCGTCCTGCCGAACACGGCCGGCTGCTACACCGCGGGCGAGGCCGTGCTGACGGCCCGTCTGGCGCGCGAGGCGCTGGGCACCGATCTGGTCAAGCTGGAGGTCATCGCCGACGAGCGCACCCTGCTGCCCGATCCGATCGAGCTGCTCGACGCGGCGGAGACGTTGGTCGACGACGGTTTCACCGTGCTGCCGTACACGAACGACGACCCGGTGCTGGCGCGGAAGCTGGAGGACGTCGGCTGCGCGGCGATCATGCCGCTCGGCTCGCCCATCGGCTCCGGGCTCGGCATCCGCAACCCGCACAACTTCGAGCTGATCGTCGAGCACGCGCGCGTGCCGGTGATCCTGGACGCGGGGGCGGGTACGGCGTCGGACGCCGCGCTCGCGATGGAGCTGGGATGCGCGGGGGTGATGCTCGCCTCGGCGGTGACGCGGGCGCAGGAGCCCGTGCTGATGGCGGAGGCCATGCGGCACGCGGTGGAGGCGGGGCGTCTGGCACGGCGTGCGGGGCGCATCCCGCGACGGCACTTCGCGACGGCGTCCTCCCCCGCGGAGGGCATGGCGGTGCTGGACCCCGAGCGTCCGGCGTTCTGAGAGCGTCCGGCGTTCCGAGAGCGTCCTGACCGCCGGTCCGCCGCCGTCGGTTTTCGGCCGGACGGGCGCGTCGGGCCGGACGCGGACGGGTCGGCCGCCGGCGGGCGCGGTGGGATGAAGTGTCCGTGCGCCCCCGGGCGCGCCCCCGTACGACGTGCGCTTCGTGTCGCGGGTCGGGCCGCGGACCGGTGGACGCCGTCGCCCGTGGACCGTTCCGCCGCCGTCGCGGGTTGTCGCGTTGTGGCCTTGCGGTGACGGACGGGGCCTGATCGGACATCTGTGCGACGAACGGACTCCCGTACCCGCGGTGCGCGTCACAGCTCGGCTGCAGTCGGGCCCCCGGATCGGCCGAACGGGGCGCCGTGACAGTGACGGCTCGTAGACTCACCTGCGTGGATACGACCCTTCAGGACCCGCTTGTCGGACACGTGCTCGACGGCCGCTACCGCGTCGAGGCACGGATCGCGGTCGGCGGGATGGCCACGGTCTACAGGGCCTTGGACACCCGCCTCGACCGCGTGCTCGCCCTCAAGGTGATGCACCCGACGCTGGCCGCCGACGCCTCGTTCGTCGAGCGGTTCATCCGCGAGGCGAAGTCGGTGGCCCGGCTGGCCCACCCCAACGTGGTGCAGGTCTTCGACCAGGGGGCGGACGGGTCGTACGTCTACCTGGCCATGGAGTACATCGCCGGGTGCACCCTGCGCGACGTGCTGCGCGAGCGCGGCGCCCTGCAGCCCCGGGCCGCGCTCGACATCCTGGAGCCGGTGCTCGCCGCGCTCGGCGCGGCCCACCGCGCCGGGTTCGTGCACCGCGACATGAAGCCTGAGAACGTCCTGATAGGGGACGACGGCCGGGTCAAGGTCGCGGACTTCGGCCTCGTCCGCGCCGTGGACACGGTGACCAGCACGACGGGCGCCGTCCTCGGCACCGTGTCGTACCTCGCCCCCGAGCAGATCGAGCACGGCACCTCCGACACCCGGGTCGACGTCTACGCCTGCGGAGTCGTCCTCTACGAAATGCTCACCGGCGCCAAGCCGCACACCGCGGACTCCCCCGCCCAGGTCCTCTACCAGCACCTCCACGAGGACGTGCCGCCCCCCTCGGCCGCCGTGCCGGGCATGGCGCACGCCCTGGACGAGCTGGTCACCGCGGCCGCGGCCCGCAACCCCGAACTCCGCCCGGCCGACGCGGTGGCGCTGCTCGGCCAGGTCCTCGAGGCGCGGGCCGGTCTCACCGCCGAGCAGCTCGACGCGGTGCCGCCGGGCGCCCTGTCCGTGAGCCACGACAACGCCGACGACCGTACGAGTGTGATCCCGCGCTCGCTGTCCGTCCCCCGTCTGCTGCCCGTGAACGAGGTCGACGGCGCCGTCGACCGGACCAGCCGGTTCGAGCAGAGCAGCCCGTTCACCACGGCGCCGGTCGTGCCGCAGCGGGCTCCGGCCGCGCGGCCGCGGCGCGGGATGCTGCTGGTGATCGCCGCGATCGTGCTGGTGCTCGGCCTCGGCGCCGGTGTCTGGTACATCAACTCGGGCCAGTTCACCCAGGTCCCGCCCGTCCTGGCGAAGACGGAGCAGCAGGCCAGGGACCGGCTCCAGGGCGCCGGGCTCGACGTCAAGCGGGTCGAGCACGCCTACAGCGACACCGTGAAGCGCGGCACGGTCATCAGCACCGACCCCGGTGTCGGCGAGCGGATCCGCGACAACGGCTCGGTGACCCTGACCGTCTCCGACGGCCCCCAGACGGTGAAGGTGCCGGACCTCGACGGCCTCGCCCTGTTCAAGGCGAGAGAGGTGCTCAAGGGCGACGGGCTCGTCGCGGGCATGGTCACGCGCGAGTTCAGCCAGGACGTCACCAAGGGCTTCGTGATCCGTACGGAACCGGCCGCGGGCACCGAGCGGCACACGGGTTCGGCGATCGCGATCGTGGTGAGCAAGGGCAGCCCGGTGGAACTGCCCGACGTGAGCGGCTCGTCGGTCGAGGACGCCACCGCGCAACTGGAGGGCGCGGGCCTGAAGGTGAAGATCGCCCCGGAGCGGGTCGAGTCGGAGTTCGACAAGGGCCAGGTCGCCCGGCAGTCGCCGGCCGCCGGCCGCGAGGCCGCCACGGGCGACACGGTGACGCTGACCCTCTCCAAGGGTCCGGAGATGGTCGAGGTCCCGGACGTCGTGGGCGACAGCGTGGACGACGCCCGGAAGGCGCTGGAGGGCGCCGGGTTCCAGGTCGACGAGGACCGCGGGCTGCTCGGGCTCTTCGGCGACACGGTCAAGAAGCAGTCGGTGGACGGCGGCGACATGGCGCCCAAGGGCTCGAAGATAACCATCCAGATCCGCTGAGCGGGGCCTCCGGGCCGCGGTGACGCGGGGCCTCCGGCCGGGCGGCCGCCCGGAGGCCGCTCCCGCGGTGTCCGCCCGCGGGTCCGCGCACAGGTCCGCCCGCGGGGCGCCCGGCGGCGCGTGACACCCTGGCGGGTGTGACCAGCAAGCAGCTCCGCAACCCCGTCGGCGGCCATGTCCCCGTGGCCGGCGGCCTCAGTTCCGTCGGCCTGGCCTACGCCCGCGACCTCGCGGCGGAGACCGTCCAGGTCTTCGTCGCCAACCCGCGCGGCTGGGCGACGCCCGCCGGGAACCCGCAGCAGGACGAGGACTTCCGCGCCGCCTGCGCCGCCGGGTCGATCCCCGCGTACGTCCACGCCCCGTACCTGATCAACTTCGGCTCGCACACCGAGGCGACGGCCGAGAAGTCGGTGGAGTCGCTGCGGCACTCGCTGCGGCGCGGGCGGGAGATCGGCGCCCTGGGGGTCGTCGTGCACACCGGGAGCGCCACCGGCGGCCGGGAGCGCTCCGTCGCCCTGAAGCAGGTGCGCGACCGTCTGCTGCCGCTGCTGGACGAGCTGACCCATGACGACGACCCGTTCCTCCTGCTGGAGTCGACGGCCGGCCAGGGCTCCTCCCTCTGCTCGCGCACCTGGGACTTCGGTCCCTACTTCGAGGCCCTGGACGCGCACCCCAAGCTGGGTGTCTGCCTCGACACCTGTCACATCTTCGCGGCGGGCCACGATCTGACCGGACCGAGCGGCATGCACCAGACCCTCGACTCCCTGGTCGACACCGTCGGCGAGGGACGGCTGAAGCTGATCCACGCCAACGACTCCAAGGACGTGGTCGGCGCGCACAAGGACCGCCACGAGAACATCGGCTCCGGGCACATCGGCGAGGACCCGTTCCGCGCCCTGATGACCCACCCCGCCACCGAGGGCGTACCGCTGATCATCGAGACGCCCGGCGGGAAGGAGGGGCACGCGGCGGACGTGGAGCGGCTGAAGAAGCTGCGCGAGGGATAGTCCCGCGGGGTCAGAGTTCGGGGCCGTCCCCGGGTTCCTCCTGGTAGGAGTAGCGCTGCTCGCGCCAGGGGTCACCGACGTTGTGGTAGCCGCGCTCCTCCCAGAAGCCGCGGCGGTCGGCGGTCATGTACTCGATGCCGCGGACCCACTTGGGGCCCTTCCAGGCGTACAGGTGGGGCACGACCAGGCGCACCGGGAAGCCGTGCTCGGCGGTGAGGAGCTCGCCGTCCTTGTGGGTGGCGAAGATGGTGCGCTCGGAGGCGAAGTCCGCGAGGCGCAGGTTCGAGCTGAACCCGTACTCGGCCCACACCATCACGTGGGTGACGGCGGGCGCGGGAGGGGCCGCCTCCAGGATCGTGCGGGCGCGGACACCGCCCCATTCGGCCCCGAGCATGCTGAACTTCGTGACGCAGTGCAGATCGGCGACGACGGAGGCGTACGGGAGGGCGGTGAACTCGTCGTGGTTCCAGCACTGCTTCCCGCCGTCGGCGGTGGCCCCGAAGACCCTGAACTCCCAGCGCTCGGGGCGGAACTTGGGGACGGGCCCGTAGTGGGTGACCGGCCAGCCGCGTTGAAGCCGCTGTCCCGGCGGAAGCTCCGGCTGCGCCGTTTCTCCAGATTCGCGCTTCACCGGCTGACCCATGACTCCATCCTGACAGACCCGGAACGATGCCCATGACCAGCACCGGCACCATTCTGGGCAAGTAGGAGTAAGCATGCACTTACTGGACGCTACCGGACACCGGTGCAAAGATGCGGCGCAATCTGCCCAGTACCCGCTTGGAAGGAGCCTCTGCGATGCAGGGCGACCCCGAGGTCATCGAATTCCTCAACGAGCAGCTGACCGCCGAGCTGACCGCGATCAACCAGTACTTCCTGCACGCGAAGATGCAGGAGAACTTCGGCTGGACGAAGCTCGCCAAGTACACGCGGCACGAGTCGTTCGACGAGATGAAGCACGCGGAGGTGCTCACCGACCGCATCCTCTTCCTGGACGGGCTGCCGAACTACCAGCGGCTCTTCCACGTCCGGGTGGGGCAGACCGTCACCGAGATGTTCCAGGCCGACCGGCAGGTGGAGGTCGAGGCGATCGACCGCCTCAAGCGCGGGATCGAGGTGATGCGCACGAAGGGCGACATCACGTCCGCGAACATCTTCGAGTCGATCCTCGCGGACGAGGAGCACCACATCGACTATCTGGACACCCAGCTGGAACTGGTCGAGAAGCTCGGTGAGGCGCTCTACATCGCGCAGCTCGTCGAGCAGCCGGAGAGCTAGTCGGACACAGGGCCGGGCGGCCGGAGGGTCACGCGGCCTCGCGCCCGGAGGTCCCGTGGCCGACGGCCTCGCGCCGATCGGCCTGCCCGAGGACCTCGGAGAGCACCGGCTTCCCCTGGTCGGCCAGCTCACGGCGCGGACACGAGCCCCTGCCCAGCAGCGCCTGGATCCGGCGCACGCACGAACCGCAGTCCGTGCCCGCCTTGCAGGCCGAGGCTATCTGCCGAGGAGTACAGGCGCCGTCCTCCGCGTGCTTCTTCACCTGCTGCTCGGTGATCCCGAAGCAACTGCAGACGTACATGCGGTTCACCTCCCGCCGGAATCGTTGGTGGTGCCGTCCCGATGATCGGTGAGGCTAACCTAACCTTACCCGTCACACAGAAGCCACAAAAGTGGCGTGGGGCGCGGATCGCATGTGATCCGCGCCCCACTTCAGGCGTCCGTAACAGGCGTCGCGCCTGTTGATCTGCTACTGGTCCCGGTACATCTCGGCGACGAGGAAGGCCAGGTCGAGGGACTGGCTGCGGTTCAGACGGGGGTCGCAGGCCGTCTCGTAGCGCTGGTGCAGGTCGTCGACGAAGATCTCGTCGCCGCCGCCCACGCACTCGGTGACGTCGTCACCGGTGAGCTCGACGTGGATGCCGCCCGGGTGCGTGCCGAGGCCCTTGTGGACCTCGAAGAAGCCCTTGACCTCGTCGAGCACGTCGTCGAAGCGGCGGGTCTTGTGGCCCGAGGCCGCCTCGAAGGTGTTGCCGTGCATCGGGTCGGTCACCCAGGCCACGGTCGCGCCGGAGGCGGTGACCTTCTCGACCAGCTCGGGCAGCTTGTCGCGGACCTTGTCCGCGCCCATGCGCACGATGAAGGTGAGACGGCCCGGCTCGCGGTCCGGGTCGAGGCGCTCGATGTACTGCAGCGCCTCCTCGGCCGTCGTCGTCGGGCCCAGCTTGATCCCGACGGGGTTGCGGATCTTCGACGCGAACTCGATGTGCGCCCCGTCCAGCTGACGGGTGCGCTCGCCGATCCACACCATGTGGCCCGAGACGTCGTACAGGTTGCCCGTGCGCGAGTCGACGCGGGTCAGGGCCGACTCGTAGTCGAGGAGCAGCGCCTCGTGGGAGGCGTAGAACTCGACGGTCTTGAACTCCTCCGGGTCGGTGCCGCAGGCCCGCATGAAGTTCATCGCGTTGTCGATCTCACGCGCGAGCTGCTCGTAGCGCTGGCCGGACGGGGACGACTTCACGAAGTCCTGGTTCCAGGCGTGCACCTGGCGCAGGTCGGCGTAACCGCCGGTGGTGAAGGCGCGCACCAGGTTGAGCGTGGAGGCGGACGCGTTGTACATCCGCTTCAGGCGCTCGGGGTCCGGGACGCGGGCCTTCTCGTTGAAGTCGAAGCCGTTGACCGAGTCGCCCCGGTAGGTCGGCAGGGTCACGCCGTCGCGGGTCTCGGTGCTCTTGGAGCGCGGCTTGGAGTACTGGCCGGCGATCCGGCCGACCTTCACCACGGGGACCGAGGCGGCGTACGTGAGGACGGCGCCCATCTGGAGCAGCGTCTTGAGCTTGTTGCGGATGTGGTCGGCCGACACGGCGTCGAAGGCCTCGGCGCAGTCGCCGCCCTGGAGAAGGAACGCCTCTCCCTTGGCGACGGACGCCATCCGGGCGCGCAGCTGGTCGCACTCGCCCGCGAAGACGAGCGGCGGATACGACTCGAGGTCCGCGATCACATCGCGCAGAGCCTCGGCATCGGGGTACTCGGGCTGCTGCGCCGCGGGCAGGTCTCGCCAGGTGTTGCCAGCGCTCGCGCTGGACTTAGCGTTCACGGTCACCCGGACAACATTACGGGGTCGTGTCGGGCGTCTTGTTCACATGCCCATCAAGTGAGACGAACCCCGCTCGATCGGTGACTCCCCGGGCGGCCGCACGACCGGTCGCGGCGCCCGCCCGGGGAGTGGGGACGGGAGTCCTAGTCCACGTCGAGGCGGTCGCGGTCGATGGAGATCCGCACCCCGCCGTGGGTCTCGGTCGTGTCGCCCACGTACTGGTGGACGCGCTGGTGCTTGGCCCACAGGGTCGAGGGGATCGAGGAGTCGGACGTGCTCGACACACGGTTCCAGCGGGCGAAGTGGATCACGTCTGGCAGGGTGACGCGGCTCTTGTTGGCGATCAGGTCGGACATCAGGGACGAGGTGTTGCCGTACGCGCCGGAGCGGTAGCCGAGCGCGTGCAGGCGCACGGTGTAGGCCTGGAGGTAGGCGAGCACCGAGTCGGTGACCTTGCCTCCGGGCTCGTAGTGCTCCAGGTCGAGGTAGATCACCGAGCCCTTGCCGAAGCCCAGCGCGGCGGCCTGCTTGACGGCGTCGTCGGCGCCCGCGGTGCCCTGCGACACCGGGCTGGTGATCGCCGCGCAGCCGCCCCCGCAGCTGCCGCCGTCGGAGGAGGGCTGCCGGCCGACGTACAGCGGGAAGAACCGCCAGCCGCGCGTGTACTGCGTGCGCACCCAGTCGGCGGTCAGGTTCTGCTGGGCGCAGGCGCGGTTGATGCCCCCGATGTAGACGCCGACGGCGCCGTACGGGGAGTCGTCGCGCCAGGCGTCCATCGCCGACCGGCTCGGGGCGGCGCAGGTGTCGAAGCCCTCGCCGCGGAAGGAGGTCGCGTCGGTGGGCAGCGGGGCCGCCGCGCGCTGTTCGGCGGACCCCTCGCGCCGTGCGCCGGCGACGGGCAGTCCGGCGCCGCGCAGGACGTCCTGGATGCGGGCGCGGTCGTAGCCGTAGGCGGCGGTGACGGCGATGCGGTCGGCGGTGGCCCGGTAGGTGCGGGCCACCGGGTTCTCGGTGACGGCCCTGGGGGCCGCGGAGGCGGGCTGGACCAGGAGCGCCTCGGTGCGGCCGCTGGCCCTGGCCGGGCAGTTCTGGTCAGGGCCAGGTGTGCCGAGGTAGACGGCGTGCCGGTCGAAGCGGACACAGGTGTCGGGATGCTTCCTCAGGTCCACGATCCGCCAGGAGTCGGGCACGGTGAAGACGTGACCGCGGTAAGCGACCTGGGTCAGGTCCTCGGAGCCGCTCCGGCGCGGGGCCGAGCTCGCGGGGACGAGCGTTCCGGCGGCGAGGGCGGCCGCCGTGAGGAGCACGGTCAGGGCGCGGGCTCCGGTCCGGCGGGTCTGGGACGAACGGGCTGCGTGCATGGTTCTCGTTTCTCGGTGCGTTCGGACTGTCTGGCCATCCATGGCCGGTGACCGGACGGTCGGAACGCCCCGCGGGACCGTTTCACGCTGTTGCCCGCCCCTCACCGTCGGGTAAGGTGCGGCGCATGTTCGCGCATTCGAACCAGAACTGGTGGTGGACCGCTCATCCGGCGGCCCACTGACTGCGCGTTGACGAGAACTTCGCGAAGGCCGCCCGAGGGGCGGCCTTCGGTGTTTGCGGACCCGGGCCGTTCCTCTCCGAGATGCACGTTCCGAGAGAAGGACCGCACCGATGAATCTGCTCGACCTGCTGGACGATCCCCGTCCCTTCGCCCTGCTGCGCCGCCGTACCCCGGGCCGCGACCACGACGTGGTCGAACTGCTGCTGGGGCCGGTGCGCGAGGTGGAGCGCCTCGCCGACATCCCCGACGAGGCCCTCGCGCTGATCCCGTTCCGGCAGATCCGCGAGCGCGGCTTCGACGTCCGTGACGACGGCACGCCGCTCTCGGTGCTCGTTCCCGAGGAACGCCGTGAACTGCCGCTCGCACAGGCACTGGCGGAACTCCCGGACCACGACGTGCGGGTCGAGGGCGGCGGCTTCGACGTCGGGGACGAGGAGTACTCCGGGATCGTCGAGCGGGTGCTGCGCGAGGAGATCGGGCGCGGCGAGGGCGCCAACTTCGTGATCCGGCGGACGTACGAGGGCCGGATCCCGGGGTTCGGACGGGCCGACGCCCTGGCGCTGTTCCGCCGGCTGCTGGTCGGCGAACGCGGCGCGTACTGGACGTTCGTCGTGCACACAGGGGAGCGAACTTTGGTCGGGGCGAGCCCGGAGGTGCACGTGCGGATGTCCGCCGGGACGGTCGTGATGAACCCGATCAGCGGGACGTACCGCTATCCGGCCGGGGGTCCGACGCCCGAGGACCTGCTGGCCTTCCTCGCCGACGGCAAGGAGATCGAGGAGCTCTCGATGGTCGTCGACGAGGAGCTCAAGATGATGTGCACGGTCGGGGACATGGGCGGGGTGGTGATCGGGCCGCGGCTCAAGGAGATGGCCCATCTCGCGCACACCGAGTACGAGTTGCGGGGCCGCTCCTCGCTGGACGTGCGGGACGTGCTGCGGGAGACCATGTTCGCGGCGACCGTCACCGGCTCGCCCGTGCAGAACGCCTGCCGGGTCATCGAGCGCCACGAGGTCGGCGGGCGCGGCTACTACGCGGGCGCGCTGGCGCTGGTCGGGCGGCAGCGCGAGGACGGGCCGGACGGCGGGCCCGGGGCGCAGACCCTCGACTCACCGATCCTCATCCGCACCGCCGACATCGACGCGGACGGCCGGCTGCGGGTGCCGGTCGGCGCCACCCTCGTCCGGGGATCGGACCCGGCGGGCGAGGTCGCCGAGACGCACGCCAAGGCGGCGGGCGTGCTGGCGGCGCTCGGGGTGCGGCCCGGCCGGCCGCGCCCGGAGGCGGCCCGGCCCCGGCTCGGCGACGATCCGCGGGTGCGGGCGTCGCTGGACGGGCGGCGGGCCTCGCTGGCGCCGTTCTGGCTGCGGATGCAGGAGCGGTCCCGTGACCTCACCGGGCACGCGCTGGTCGTGGACGCGGAGGACACCTTCACCGCGATGCTCGCGCACGTGCTGCGCTCGTCCGGCCTCGAGGTGACGGTGCGCCGCTACGACGGGCCGGGGCTGCGCGAGGCGGTCCTCGCGCACGTGGGCCCGGTCGTCCTCGGCCCGGGTCCCGGCGACCCCTCGGACGCGGCGGACCCCAAGATGCGTCTCCTGCGCGCCCTGACCGCCGAGGTGCTGCGCGAGCACCGGCACGGCGTCCTCGGTGTCTGCCTCGGGCACGAGCTGATCGCGGCCGCGCTGGGGCTGGAGATCGTGCGCAAGGACGTGCCGTACCAGGGCGCGCAGACCCGCATCGACCTCTTCGGGCGACCCGAGACCGTCGGCTTCTACAACAGTTTCGCGGCGCGCTGCGACGACGAGGCGCTGGCGGAGCTGGCGGAGCACGGCGTGGAGGTCAGCCGGGCCGCGAACGGCGAGGTGCACGCGCTGCGCGGTCCCGGGTTCGCGGGCGTGCAGTTCCACCCGGAGTCGGTGCTGACGCTGAACGGGGCGGCCGTGGTGCGGGAGCTGACGGGTCAGCTGCGGGGCACGAGCACGTTCTCCGAGCGGCGGCCCTCGGTGTAGTCGAGGACGTTGGCGGCGGTGGCGTCGACGATCTGGCCGACCGCGTCCCGGGTGTAGTACGCCTGGTGCGAGGTGACCAGGACGTTCGGGAAGGTGACCAGGCGGGCCAGGGTGTCGTCCTCGACGGTCTCGAGGGACTTGTCGAGGAAGAAGAGTCCGGCCTCCGCCTCGTACACGTCGAGGCCGACGCCCGTGAAGCGGCCCTCGCGCAGCTGCGTCACGAGGGCCTGGGTGTCGACGAGGCCGCCGCGGCTGGAGTTCACCAGGATCGCGTCGTCCTTCATCAGGCGCAGGGCCTCGGCGTCGATGAGGTGCTGGGTCGCCGGCATCAGCGGGACGTGCAGGGTGACGAGGTCGGACTCGGCGAGGAGGCGCTCCTTGGAGACGTACTCCATGCCGAGTCCGACGCACGCCGGGTTCTCGGCGACGTCCCAGCCGAGCAGCTTCATGCCGAACCCGTGGGCGATCCTGGCGAAGGCCTCGCCGATCTTCCCGGTGCCGACGACGCCCGCGGTGCGGCCGTGCATGTCCCGGCCCATCAGCCCCGCGAGGCGGAAGTCGAAGTCGCGGGTGCGGTTGGCGGCGCGCACGATACGGCGGTTGACGGCCATGCCGAGGGTCCAGGCGAACTCGGCGACCGAGTACGGCGAGTAGGACGAGACCCGGGCGACCGTCATGCCGAGGCGCTCGGCGACCTCCAGGTCGATGTTGTTGAACCCGGTAGAGCGCTGGGCGACGAGCTGGGTGCCGCCGGCCGCCAAGGTCTGCAGGACGCGGTGTCCCAGGGCGCAGTTGACGCTGGTGGACACCACCTCGTAGCCGGCCGCGATGGGCGCGGTGTCCGCGGTGAGGAAGACGTCGAGGCAGCGGACCTCGTGGCGTCCCTCGAAGGCCTTCTCGATCAGGGGCTTCTCGTCGGACTGGACGCCGAACGCCAGGATCTCCACCGGTCTCTCCCGTGCTGGGGTACGGGCCGAATATTACGGCCCGTACCCCAGCGCCCGCTCGGGCGGTACCGGAGCTCCGCCGTCAGCCGTCGGTCGCCGTCGGCCTCGGCCGTCAGCCGAAGAAGACTCCTGCCTCCGCGTACAGGCCCGGGTCCACCGTCTTCAGCCTGGCGGTGGCCTCCGCGATCGGGACGCGGACGATGTCCGTGCCGCGCAGGGCCACCATCTTGCCGAAGTCACCGTCGCGGACGGCCTCGATGGCGTGCAGTCCGAAGCGGGTGGCGAGCCAGCGGTCGAAGGCGCTGGGCGTCCCGCCGCGCTGGACGTGCCCGAGGACCGTGGTGCGGGCCTCCTTGCCGGTGCGCCGCTCGATCTCCTTGGCCAGCCACTCCCCGACGCCGGAGAGCCGGACGTGCCCGAAGGAGTCCAGGCTGCCGTCCTTGAGGACCATGTCGCCGTCCTTGGGCATGGCGCCCTCGGCGACGACGACGATCGGCGCGTACGAGGCCTTGAAGCGCGAGGTCACCCAGGCGCAGACCTGGTCCACGTCGAAGCGCTGCTCGGGGATGAGGACGACGTTCGCGCCGCCGGCCAGACCCGAGTGGAGGGCGATCCAGCCCGCGTGGCGGCCCATCACCTCGCAGACGAGGACGCGCATGTGCGATTCGGCGGTGGTGTGCAGGCGGTCGATGGCCTCGGTCGCGATGTTGACCGCCGTGTCGAAGCCGAAGGTGTAGTCGGTGGCGGAGAGGTCGTTGTCGATGGTCTTCGGCACGCCGACGATGTCGATGCCGTACTCGTCGCCGAGCCGCGCGGCGACGCCCAGGGTGTCCTCGCCGCCGATCGCGACGAGGGCGTCGACCTCCTGCTTGGCGAGGTTCTCCTTGATCCGGCGGATGCCGTTCTCGTGCTTGAGGGGGTTGGTGCGCGAGGATCCGATGATGGTGCCGCCGCGCGGCAGGATCCCGCGCACGGCGGGGATGTCGAGCCGCACGGTGTCGCCTTCGAGCGGCCCCCGCCAGCCGTCCCGGTACCCGACGAAGTCATAGCCGTACTCCTGCACGCCCTTGCGGACGATGCCCCGGATGACGGCGTTGAGTCCGGGGCAGTCGCCGCCTCCGGTCAGTACTCCGACCCGCATGGAAAGTCCCTTCGCCACGATTGGCTGTCGGACTCACGCTAATAGTGATCCAGGTCACTTCGGCACGGTGCGGACGGGCCGTTCCGGTGAATTGTCGGGTAGTTGATCAATAGATCACCCGAAAGACGGCGTTCGTGGCGGTCACGCCCCGTCCAGTCCGCGCTCTATGGCGTAGCGGACCAGCTCGACGCGGTTGTGCAGCTGGAGCTTGCCCAGGGTGTTCTGCACGTGGTTCTGGACGGTGCGGTGGGAGATGACCAGGCGTTCGGCGATCTGCTTGTAGCTCAGGCCCTTGGCGACCAGGCGCAGCACCTCCGTCTCACGGTCGGTCAGCTGCGGGGCCCTCGGCTCGTCGGCGCCCGTGGCGGTGACGGGTTCCGAGGCCAGCCGGCGGTACTCGCCTAGGACCAGTCCCGCGAGGCCCGGCGTGAACACCGGGTCGCCGACGGCCGTCCGGCGCACCGCGTCGGTCAACTCCTCCGCGGACGCCGACTTCAGGAGGTAGCCGGTCGCGCCGGACTTCACCGCCTCCAGCACGTCGGCGTGCTCGCCGCTGGCCGACAGGACCAGGACGCGCAGGGACTGGTCGGCGCCGACCAGTTCCTTGCAGACCTGGACACCCGGCTTGGCGGGCAGGTTCAGGTCGAGGACGAGGACGTCGGGCGCCGCCGCCAGCGCGCGGCGCACGGCCTGTTCCCCGTCGCCCGCGGTCGCGACCACGTCGAACCCGGCGGCCGCCAGGTCACGGGCCACGGCGTCACGCCACATGGGGTGGTCGTCCACCACCATGACCTTGATGGGGGTCTCCCCCGTCGTCCCGCCCGTCATCGCCCTACCGTCGCCTTCGTCATCACGTTCTCGCCTTCCCCCGCACGTCCTTCGGCACCTTCAGCTCGACCTCGGTGCCCTGTCCCGGGACGGAGACCAGCTCCGCCGTGCCGCCCAGATCGCGCAGCCTGCCGCGGATCGAGAGCGCCACGCCGAGCCGGCCCTCGCCCTCGGCCTGGGCGAGCCGCCCCGCCGGGATGCCGGGGCCGTCGTCGCGCACCGTCACGATCACGGCGTCCGGCTCGTCCTCGACCAGGATCCAGGCACGGGCGTCCGCGCCCACGTGCCTGCGGACATTGTCCAGGGCGGCGCCCACGGCCGCGGCCAGTTCCCGCGCGGCGGACGGGTCGAGCGGCACCGCGGCGCCGGGCTCGGAGAGGGTCACGCGCGCGGTGGCGTACGGGGCGAGCAGGGCGCGCAGGTCGAGGGGACCGCCGGGGTCCTCGTCGTCGGGTTCGTCCACGGCCCGTACGACCGCGCCGAGCGCCGCGTCCTCCGACACCCGCGAGACGGGCACCAGACCGCCCGACACCAGCGTGCGCAGCGCGACCTCCTGCTCCCCGGCCATCCGGCCCAGCTCGGCCGCCTCGCCGCCGAGCGCGCTGCCCCGCCGCTGCACCATGGCGAGGACCTGGAGCACACCGTCGTGGATGTCCCGGGCGAGGCGCTCGCGTTCGCGGGTGGCCGCCTCGATCTCCAGGGCGCGGGCGAGGGTGCGCTCGGAGGCGCGGGCGACCTCGACGACGTAGCCGATGGCGATGGAGGCGACCCAGACGAGGATCACGTTGTGCACGGTGTCGCGGGTCGGGGCGCCGCGCTCGACGAGGTTGGCCGCGGCGACGAGCGTGGAGGCGAAGGCGGCCCACCGCCAGCCGCCCTTGATCGCGAAGGCCAGGACGGCGCCCGCGGTCCATATCGACGGCAGGGTCGGGCCGCCCGATTCGATGCGCTCGGCGGAGTCGGCGACGCGGGTCAGCAGGATGCCGGCCAGCGCGACGGTGAGGTCGGCGGCGAGGAACCCTTTGGTGCAGTTCGCCGCCCCGGCGACCTTCGGGAGCGTGGCCAGCGTCCAGACGAGCAGGAACGCGAAGAACGCGACGGCCGCCCACGGGCGGTCGAACCGGTGGTACGCGGTGGCGAAGAGCCCGATCGCGTACAGCACGGTCAGAACGCGGTACCCGGCCAGGGCGCGCCACAGCGGCTGCTCGACCGACATCCTCATGACTCTTTCGCGCTTGGCCATGCCCCCCACCCCACGCTGCCGACGTCCCTACGGACGCTCCCGGGAGCCGGACCGTTGCCTGCCGGCCGGTCCGGCTCTCCCCCGCCCCTAACCGGCCGCCGGACCGGTCTGTTCCCCGGTCTGCTTCTCGGAGGATCCCGCCTCGGGGGTCTGCTCCTCGGGGGTCTGCTCCTCGGGGGTCTGCTCCTCGGGGGTCTGCTCCTCGGGGGTCTGTACCTGGGGGGTCTGTGCCTGGGGGGTCTGTGCCTGGGGGTCCTGGCCGGCCCGCTCCTCGGCGTCCCGCGCTTCGGCCTGTTCCCTGGCCGCCTGCTTCTCCGCCTGGGCGAGGGCCGCCTTCGCCGCCTTCTCGGCGTCCTTCTCGGCCTTCGCCGCCTCCGCGATCTGCCGCTTGGCGGCCGTCGCGTACATGTCGACGTACTCCTGGCCGGAGAGCTTCATGATCTCGTACATGACCTCGTCGGTCACCGCGCGGAGCACGAACCGGTCGTGCTCCATGCCGCTGTAGCGGCTGAAGTCCAGCGGCTTGCCGATGCGGATGCCCGGACGCATCAGCTTGGGCATCAGCTTGCCCGGCGGCTGGATCTTCTCGGTGTCGATCATCGCGACCGGGATGACGGGCGCGCCGGTGGCGAGGGCCACGCGGGCGAGGCCGCCGGGCTTGCCGCGGTAGAGGCGGCCGTCGGGCGAGCGCGTGCCCTCCGGGTAGATGCCGAACAGCTCACCGCGCTCGATCACCTCGATACCGCTCTTGATGGCCGCCTCGCCCGCGCCGCGCGCGCCGGAACGGTCCACCGGGAGCTGGCCGACCCCCTTGAAAAAGGCCGCCGTCATCCGGCCCTTGACGCCCGGGGTCGTGAAGTACTCCGCCTTCGCGATGAAGGTCACCTTGCGTTCGAGGACCGCCGGCAGGAAGAACGAGTCCGAGAACGAGAGGTGATTGCTCGCCAGAATGGCCGGGCCCTCGGCGGGGATGTTCTCGAGGCCTTCCACCCAGGGCCTGAAGGCGAGCTTCAGCGGCCCTCCGATGGAAAACTTCATTGCGCCGTAGATCACCCGCGTGCCTCCTGTGTCGTAGATCAGACCTTAACCCGGAGCGGCGGCAAAGGACCCGACGACCCTGGTCGGTGTCAGTACGCTCGCGTACGGTGAAGCACACCCGGAGTCGTTTTCCGCCCAACTCATGAACAGGAGACCGAGGTGCCGGTCCTTCCTGGAGCCGAGCCGTTCCGCCACGAGGGCGGAGAGGTCGGCGTCCTTCTCTGCCACGGTTTCACCGGCTCCCCGCAGTCGCTGCGCCCCTGGGCGGAGTACCTCGCCGAGCAGGGTCTGACCGTCGCGCTGCCGCTGCTGCCGGGCCACGGCACCCGCTGGGAGGACATGCAGGCCACCGGCTGGCAGGACTGGTACGCGGAGGTCGACCGCGAGCTGCGCGCCCTGCGCGGGAGCTGCTCGCGGGTGTTCGTCTTCGGGCTCTCGATGGGCGGCGCGCTGGCCCTGCGGCTCGCGGCCCGGCACGGCGACGAGATCGACGGCGTCGTGCTCGTCAACCCGCTCAACAAGGTGCGGGGCCTGGCCGCGCACGCCCTGCCCGTGCTGCGTCACCTCGTCCCCTCCACCAAGGGCATCAAGAGCGACATCGCGAAGGAGGGCTCCGAGGAGATCGGCTACGACCGGGTGCCGCTGCACGCCGCGCACTCGATGCGCCGGCTGTGCGGGGTGGTGGACGCGGAGCTGCCGCAGGTCACCCAGCCGCTCCTGCTGCTGCACAGCCTGCAGGACCACGTGGTCTCCCCCGCCGACTCGGCGCGCGTCCTCGGCCGGGTGTCCTCCACGGACGTGACGGAGATCGTGCTGGAACAGAGCTACCACGTCGCGACGTTGGACCACGACGCGGACCGGATCTTCGAGGAGAGCCTCTCCTTCGTCACCCGGCTCGCGCCCGGTGCCGGCAAGGAGGCCGACGCCGGTCAGGTGGGTCTGCAGGAAGGGACGGCAGCCGGTGGCTGAGCACGACGCGGACCGCGGCGATTTCGAGGAGAAGGGCGTACCCGTCGGCGAACCGCTCGACGGGGCTCGCGGCGAGGGGCCCGGCGACGCGCTCACCGAGTCCGCCGGGGACCCGCGCGGGGAGTCTCCCGGTGATGCCCGCGGGGAGTCCGCCGCCGACGGGCAGAGCGCGCCCTTCGACGAGGAAGCCGCCTGGAAGTCGATCGTCGAGGGATACGGCGAGGAGCCGCCGGACCCGCCCGGCTCGCGGCCGTTCCGGTCGGTGGAGGACCTGGCGCTCCCCGAGCCCGGGACGGACACCGGCCCCGGGACCGGTGGCAAGAGCACCGGGGACGGCGGGGGTCCCTCCCGGCCGAGGACCGGGGGAGAAACCGAGACCTCGAAGGAGGGCGAGGACGGCCCGTCGGGGTCCGGGCCGGAGGCCTCCTCCGGCGACCTGCCCTCCGCCGTCAGGCCCCTCGGCAGTTCGATCCGCTTCGCGCCCGGTGTCGGCGGCCCGCGGGACTACCGCGCGCCCGAGCCGTCCGAGGACGACTTCGACGAGGACGACGAGGGCCACTTCGTTCCGCCCGAGCCGCCTCCGCTGCCCGCCGCGGACACGACCGCCAAGTTCGCCTGGCTCGGCGTGCTCGGCGGCCCCGCGCTGCTCCTGCTGGCCGTCCTGCTCGGCTGGGACATGACCTGGTGGCTCACCACCCTCGGCATCGGCGGTTTCCTCGGCGGCTTCGCCACCCTGGTGACGCGCATGAAGGACGACGACGAGGACGACGACGATCCGGGCCGCGGCGCGGTGGTCTGACCCGTCCCGCCCCGGCCGGGAGCACGGCGGGACGGTTCTCAGGACGCGGGCACTCTGAGGGCGGCCAGTACGGGCAGGTGGTCCGTGGCCGCCCTCAGGTCCGCCGCGCTCACCCCGGGGAGGCCGAGCGGCACCCCGCAGCCGAGGACCTCGATGCCGGGCGTGGCGAAGACCGCGTCGATGCGCCGGTCGGGCCCCGCGAACGTCCAGGTGTGCTCCCCGCCCCAGGGACGGGTCGCGAAGCCGTCCTGGAGCGCGTCCGCGAGCCGGCGGAAGGCCGGTCCCGTCGGGCTCTCGTTGAGGTCGCCGCCCGCGACGGCGTGCGGGGTGCCGAGGCCGGCGAGGCGGTCGAGGAGCATGCCGCTCTGCTCGTGGCGCTCGTCCTTCCGGAGCGACAGATGGCAGCTCAGCACGCCGAGCCGGGCACCCCCGAACCGCACGACCGCCGTGGCGAAGCCCCGTCGGTGCTGCCCCGGGGTGAGCGGGAGCAGCACGTCCTCGGTGCGCTCCACGGTGGCCCGCAGGGTGCACAGCAGCGCGGGCCCGGCGGCGGTGGCGCCCCCGGACAGGATGACGAGATCCGAGGCGGCTGCGAGACGCGCGAGCTTCTTGCGCCAGCGGAAGAAGCGCGGCGCCTCCTGAACCAGGACGAGGTCCGGCGCGCAGGCGCTGATCACCCGGGCGAGCGCCGCGGTGTCGTCGCGCATCGAGCGGATGTTGTAGCTGAGCACGCGGACGACGGCCGAACCGTCGGCTTCGGTGCGGGACACGGGCAGCGGACTGGCGGAGGAGCTGGTCGGCATGGCGATCAAGATACGCGCCGGAGGCCCGCCGGAAGGGCCGAAGAGGCACATGGCCCGTACTCCGCGGGGCGCGGGGCGGGCGGACGGGCTCCCCGGCACACCGGGGGACCCCCGATCGGGTGAAGCGCGGTCGGCGCGCGGCCGGGGTTTCGCGGAAGCGCGCCGGGCCCGGTGGGGCGCGCGGTTCCGACGGGCGCGGTGGGCACGGGGCGCGCGCCCTCCTGGGCGGGTGAGGCGCGGTCGGCTGACGGCCGGGGTTTCGTGGAGATGCGCCCGGCTCGGTGGGGCGCCGTTCCGACGGGCGCTGTGGGCACGGGGGCTCTCGGACGCGGCTGCGCCCGCCGTCCTGTGCGGGTGCGGCGGGCGCTGCCGTGCGAGAGGGTGCGGGACCTACATGATCGGGTCGGGCTCCCGGGCGAGGTCCGCCGCTCCGACGAGACCCGCCTTGTTGCCCAGCTGGGCGGCGATCACGTCGGCGACCGGACGCCAGTTGCCGCCGACCAGCCAGCGCTTGTACGACTTGCGGATCGGGTCGAGGACCAGCTCGCCCTCGTCCGAGAGGCCGCCGCCGACGATGAAGGCGGACGGGTCGAAGAGCGAGGCGAGGTCGGCCAGGCCCGCGCCGGCCCAGCGGGCCAGCTCGCGGTAGGAGTCCACCGCGACGTGGTCGCCCTGGCGGGCGGCCATGGAGATGTGCTTGCCCTCGATGCCGTCGGGGGTGCCGTCGCCGAGGCCCAGCAGGACCTGCGCCGCCTCCGGGGTGGCGTTGGCGCGCTGCTTGGCGTAACGGACGAGGGCGCGCCCGGAGGCGTACTGCTCCCAGCAGCCCTGCGAGCCGCAGCCGCACAGCAGTCCGTCCGGCACCATCCGGATGTGGCCGAACTCGGCGGCCACGCCGAAGTGGCCGCGGCGCAGCTTGTTGCCGATGATGATGCCGCCGCCGAGGCCCGTGCCCAGGGTGATGCAGATGACGTTGCGGTGGCCCTTGCCCGCGCCGAACTTGTACTCGCCCCAGGCGGCCGCGTTCGCGTCGTTCTCGACGACGACCGGCAGGCCCACACGCCGCTCGACCTCGGCCTTGAGCGGTTCGTTGCGCCAGTCGATGTTCGGCGCGAAGTAGACGGTCGAACGCTGGCGGTTCACATATCCGGCGGCACCGATGCCGACGCCGACGATGTCGTGGCCGGCACGCGCGCCCTCCACGGCCGAGGCGATGGCGTCCACGATCGCCTGCGGCGTGCCCGGGGTCGGCACCTTGTGCGTCGAGAGGATATTGCCTTCCTCGTCGACCACACCGGCCGCGATCTTCGTGCCGCCGATATCGACGCCGATGGTGAGTCCCATGAATCCCTCAGTTTCGGTCGAGCCCCGCTACGGCCAACCGTACCCGAGGGGCGATTAGTCCAAGTCGATGTGTTCGCCCGGACCGGCCTCGTCGTCGCGGGAACCCGTGCCCCGGGTGGTCCAGCGGCGCTCCTGGTTCTCGACGGCCGAACGGTAGGCGGCGAGCAGTTCGGAGCCCGCGGCCGCGAGGTGGTCGAAGACCTCGGGATTGCGCTCCAGCACCGGTTCCACGGCGGCCTTGGCCTGCTGCACGACCTGGTTGACCACCTGCTGGGCGGTACCGCCGGCCACCGCGCCGAACAGCGGTGACTGGAGCCCGGAGAGCTTGTCGGCGACGGCGTCGACGAGTTTGCGCAGTTCCTCGGCGGCCGAGCCGGGCGGCGGGCCGTGCTGGGCGCGGCGGCGGGCCTTCTCCTCGGCGAGGTCCTCCGCGCAGGCCGTCGCCCAGGCGTCGTCGTCGGTGGCGCGCTTCTCCTCGAAACGCACCTCGTCGGCCGTCTCCTCCTGAGCGGCGTCGGATGTGGGGCGCTCTTCGCTCATGGCGGGACTCCTGCCTACGTGTCTCGTGCTTTCGACGTTACCCGAACGGGGGTACCCCGTTCACCGTGCCCGGCGTCCCGGATCGCGCACGGTCACTTCTCGCGCGGCCACAGCCCGGGATCGGGCGTGAAACGGACGCGCAGCTCGCCCTCGCGCAGTGCCGCTCCGGCCACCGCGCAGCGGCGCAGCGCGGACGGGAGCGGGACGATCCTGCGGAACTGGCCGACGGTGACGACGAGTTCGTCGCCGCGCCGGACGAGATCGAGTTCGTCGCGTATCGCGCCGGGCAGCGGGATGTGCCACACGAGCACGCCGTCGTCGGCGAGGCGGTCGGTGACGGGCCACTCGACCGGGGTGGGCGCGGTGTTGACGCCGGGCACGGGAAGCGCGGCGAGGTCGTCGGTGCCGCGCGGGTCGTGGCCCCGGTGCGGGACCTCGTGGACCTCGTGGACCTCGGACGACTCCCGCCACTCGTCCAGGGCCTTGCGCTGCTGGGCCACGAGGGCTCCCAGCCAGGCGTCGTGGGCGGTGTCGGGCAGCACCCGGTTCGCGACGAGGGCGTCGACGGGCAGGCCCCGCAGGGCGAGGGCGGTGGCGGCGGTGCGGACGGCGTCGGTGCCGGCCGGGCCGGGCTCGGCGACCAGTCGTACGGTCGTGGCGCGGTCCTCGACCACGCCCTGTACGGCGGCCAGCTCGATGTCCCAGCGCCCCGCGGTCTCGTACAGCCACTCGGCGGGCATGGGCACGCCCGCGAGCCGCCCGAGGACCGGACGCAGGGCCCGGGCCGCCTGGCGCTCCGGCGGGAGCAGGCGGCGCAGATAGCGGCGGAGTTCCTCGGGCAGGGCGAGGAGGGCGAGGGCCTGGGGGGCCGGGGGCAGGTCCACGACGAGCAGGTCGTACGCCTCCGACAGCGCGGCGTCGCGCAGGGCGCGCAGCAGGGCGAGTTCCTCGGCGCCGGGGAGCGGGGTCACTTCCTCGGCGTCCAGGCGGGAGGCGCCGAGGAGGTCGAGGGCGGTGGTGGCGCGCCGCTGGAAGGCGGTGAGGTCGTCGCGGAAGCGGGCGGCGGCGTCGGGACGCCAGGCGGTGAGGCCGGGGGCGGCTTCCACGGGGTCCGGGCCGGTGGGGACGCCGAGGACGGCACCGAGGGTGTCGGTGCGGTCGGCGGTGAGCACCAGGGTGCGGGTGCCCTCGCGGGCGGCCCGCAGCGCGGTGGCCGCGGCGACGGTGGTACGGCCTGTGCCGCCTTGGCCGGTGATCAGGATGGTGCGCATGGGGGTGAACGCTACCGGTGCGGTGGCCTCGGCGGTTTTCGGGATCCGGTCCGGTGGGGGCCGGGGCCGTGCCGGTGCATCAGCCCGTCGCTGTCGGGTGAGGCGTGGCCGTCGGTGGCGACGGGCATCGATGTACCGGCACGGCCCCTCCCGCCGTATCCCGGCTGCGGGTGCGCGCTCGGGAGAATCCAGCCCCTCCGGCGTTTGAGGAGCGGGGGGTCCGGGGGGCAGTACCCCCGGTACGGGTAGGGGCGGAGGGGCGAAAAAACCTAGGCCGTTTCCTCGACGCGCTTCTTCAGGCCCGCCAGGGCGCGGTCGATGATGACCTTCTCGGCCTTGCGCTTGATCATGCCGAGCATGGGGATCTTCACGTCGACGGTCAGCCGGTAGGTGACCTCGGTGGCGCCCTCGCCCGCGGGCTTGAGGAGGTACGAGCCGTCCAGGGAGCGGAGCATCTGGGACTTGACCAGGGTCCAGGAGACCTCGTGGTCGCCGGTCCAGGTGTAGCCGAGGGTCTGGTCGTCCTTGATGGCACCGGCGTCCATGACGAGACGGACCTGCTCGGCGCGGCCGAGCTCGTCCGACTTGAGGACCTCCGCCTCCTTCACCTCACCCGTCCAGTCCGGGTAGCGGGCGAAGTCGGCGATCACCGCCATGACGTCAGCCGGTGCCGCCTCGATCGTGATGCTCGAACTGGTGTGTTCCGCCATCGCGGTGGCTCCTCGAGATGCGGTCCGGTGAGGGAGGGTGGTACGCACGTGTGTGCAGCGTGAAGGCTACCGCGCACGGCCGCGGGCGCCGTCACCCCACCTGGTCTTCAGCGCCGTCGCCGTGTCACCACTCCAGCACCCAGGGGCGGCCCGAGCCCGCGAAGTGCCCCACATTGACGCATTCCGTCGCCCCGACGCGCATCCGGCGGACGAGGGGCTGGTGAACGTGGCCGAAGAGCGCGTAACGGGGGCGCGTGTGCCGGATCGCGTCCAGCAGCGCGAGGGAGCCCCGCTCGAAGCGGCGCGCCACGGTGTCGTACACCAGCTCCGGCACCTCCGGCGGGATGTGCGTGCACAGCACGTCGACCTCGCCGACCGCCTCGATCTTGGCCGCGTACTCCTCGTCGCTGATCTCGTACGGCGTCCGCATCGGTGTCCGCAGCCCCCCGCCCACGAAGCCGAAGACGCGGCCGCCGATCTCGACCCGCTCGCCGTCGAGAACGGTGGTGCCGGGGCCGGCGCACTCCGGCCACAGGGTCGGCATGTCGACATTGCCGTAGGTCGCGTACGTCGGTTCCGGGAAGGCGGCGAACATCTCGGCGTACTGCCTGCGCACCGCCTTCTCGATCGCCGCGGCCCGGTCGGTGCCGATGCCCGCCCACAGTCGGGCACCGAACGCGCGCGCCTCCTCGAAGCGGCGGGCGGTGCGCAGCTCGACGATGCGATCGGCGTTCTCCACGCCGAAGAGGTCCGGGAAGATGCCGCGCGCGTGATCGGCGTAGTCGAGGAAAAGGACCAGGTCACCGAGGCAGATCAGGGCGTCGGCGCCGTCTCCGGCCCGGGCCAGGTCGCGGGCGTTGCCGTGTACGTCGCTGACGACGTGGATGCGCGTCCTCGGACGGCCGACCGGTGTGGATGCCATGACGATCAAGCGTAGGCCGGTGCGGCAAACGTGAACAGAGGGGGCCGGACCTGCGATTACTGGCACCGCCGGAAGCGTGTGGACTACTGTGCGCGCAGGAATGCCACCACGTGTGACGCATGGAACATCTCGCCGGGACCCCCTGTCGAAGAAGCCATACCGACGGGTAACGTCCGGGCAGTCCAGTCGTACTCGGGATTTCAACATGTGATCTCTTGAGTACTTGCCCGAGCCTTGGACCGCATCGTCGCATCACACAGAGTCGTGGCGTTGGTGCCCTATGAGGAGCAGCAGTCTTGCGCGAGTTCAGCCTTCCGGCTTTGTACGAGGTCCCCGCGGACGGAAATCTCACCGACATCGTCCGCCGAAACGCCGCGCAGCATCCCGACGTAGCCGTGATCGCCCGCAAGGTGGGCGGTACCTGGACGGACGTCAGCGCCACCACGTTCCTCGCCGAGGTGCGGGCCGCGGCCAAGGGCCTGATCGCCTCGGGCGTGCGGCCCGGTGACCGGGTCGCCCTGATGTCCCGCACCCGCTACGAGTGGACGCTGCTCGACTTCGCGATCTGGAGCGCCGGCGCCGTCACCGTGCCGGTGTACGAGACCAGCTCCCCCGAGCAGGTGCAGTGGATCCTCGGCGACTCGGGCGCCCGGGCCGCCATCGTCGAACTGCCCGCGCACGCGGCCTCCGTGGAGTCGGTGCGCGACCGGCTGCCCGCCCTCGAACACGTCTGGCAGATCGAGGCCGGCGGTGTCGAGGAGCTGGGGCGCCTGGGCGCGGACGTCAGCGACGCCACCGTCGAGGAGCGCAGCTCGACCGCCAAGGCGGACGACCCGGCGACCATCGTCTACACCTCCGGGACCACCGGCCGCCCCAAGGGCTGCGTCCTGACCCACCGCTCCTTCTTCGCGGAGTGCGGCAACATCGTGGAGCGGCTGCGTCCGCTGTTCCGTACCGGTGAGTGTTCCGTCCTGCTCTTCCTCCCGCTCGCGCACGTCTTCGGGCGGCTCGTGCAGATCGCGCCGATGATCGCGCCGATCAAGCTGGGCTGCGTCCCGGACATCAAGAACCTCACCGACGAACTGGCCGCGTTCCGGCCGACGCTGATCCTCGGCGTGCCGCGCGTCTTCGAGAAGGTCTACAACTCGGCGCGTGCCAAGGCCCAGGCGGACGGCAAGGGCAAGATCTTCGACAAGGCGGCGGACACGGCGATCGCCTACAGCCGCGCGCTGGACACCCCCTCGGGACCGTCGTTCGGCCTGAAGATCAAGTACAAGACCTTCGACAAGCTCGTCTACAGCAAGCTGCGCGCGGTGCTCGGCGGTCGCGGCGAGTACGCGATCTCGGGCGGCGCCCCGCTGGGCGAGCGGCTCGGCCACTTCTTCCGCGGCATCGGCTTCACGGTCCTGGAGGGCTACGGCCTCACCGAGTCCTGCGCGGCCACGGCCTTCAACCCGTGGGACCGCACGAAGATCGGTACGGTCGGCCAGCCGCTGCCGGGCTCCGTGATCCGCATCGCCGACGACGGCGAGGTGCTGCTGCACGGCGAGCACCTGTTCAAGGAGTACTGGAACAACCCGTCCGCGACCGCCGAGGCGCTCGCCGACGGCTGGTTCCACACCGGTGACATCGGCACCCTCGACGAGGACGGCTACCTCAGCATCACCGGCCGCAAGAAGGAGATCATCGTCACCGCGGGCGGCAAGAACGTCGCCCCGGCCGTGATAGAGGACCGCATCCGCGCCCACGCGCTGGTCGCGGAGTGCATGGTGGTCGGTGACGGGCGTCCGTTCGTCGGCGCGCTGGTCACGGTCGACGAGGAGTTCCTGGCCCGCTGGGCCGCGGAGCACGGGAAGCCGGCCGGCTCGACCGCGGAGTCGCTGCGCGAGGACGCGGACCTGATGGCCGCCGTCCAGGACGCGATCGACGACGGCAACGCGGCGGTGTCCAAGGCCGAGTCGGTCCGCAAGTTCCGCATCCTCGCCCACCAGTTCACCGAGGAGTCGGGGCACCTCACGCCGTCCCTGAAGCTGAAGCGCAACGTGGTGGCGAAGGATTACGCGAACGAGATCGAGGCGCTTTATCGGGGCTGACGCCCGAGCGACCGGGTTCCACCCCGGCCGGGAACAACACGGCTCGGCCCCCCTCAGGTGGAGGGGGCCGAGCCGTTTCCGTCGCCGGGGCCGTCCGCCCTCCTTCGCGGGGAAGGTGGTTCCGGCTCCCGCCGTGGGGGTGGGTCTCCGTCCCGGGCGGGAGGTACGTCGTGGCCGCTCGCGCAGTTCCCCGCGCCCCTGACGGGGCTCGTCGTGGTCGCTCGTGTCCCTGGCGGGCGCCCGCAGGGCGGCCGTTCAGGGGCGCGGGGAACTGCGCGAGCAACCCAGGGCGGCCCGCAGACGCCGATGGACGGCCAGGGGCACCCCGGTGGGCGGGCCCGGTGGGGTCAGAGCAGGGCTCGGAGTTGCTCGGCCAGGAGGTCCCAGCGCCATTTCTCCTCGACCCAGGCCCGGCCGCGCTCGCCCATGCGGCGGCGCAGTTCGGGGCCGCCGAGCAGGGTGACGATGCGGTCGGCGGCCTCCTCGGGGGAGCCGCCGCGGACGACCCAGCCCGTCTCGCCGTCGAGCACGGCGTCGGGCGCGCCCCCCGAGTCGCCGGCCACCACCGGGAGGCCCGTCGCCGAGGCCTCCAGGTAGACGATGCCGAGCCCCTCGACGTCGAGCCCGCCCCTGCGGGTCCGGCACGGCATGGCGAAGACGTCCCCGGCCCCGTAGTGCGCGGGCAGTTCCGACCAGGGCACCGCCCCGGTGAACCGGACCGAGCCGGCCACCCCGGTCTCCGCGGCCAGCGTGCGCAGGTCCTTCTCGTAGGGCCCGCCGCCGACGATCAGCAGCACCGCGTCCGGCTCCTTGGCCAGGATCCGCGGCATCGCGAGCACGAGGGTGTCCTGGCCCTTGCGCGGGACCAGGCGGGAGACGCAGACGACGACGGGCCGGTCGGTGAGGCCGAGCCGGGCCCTGACCTCGTCCCCGCCCGAGCCGGGGCGGAAGGTCCGCTCGTCGACGCCGGGCGGCAGCTGCACCATGCGCGCGGCCGCCTCGGGGGTCAGCGCGGAGGCGATCCGCGAGCGCGTGTACTCCCCGAGGTAGGTGATCGTGTCGGTGGACTCGCCGATCCGGCGCAGCAGCGTCCGGGCGGCGGGCAGCTGGGCCCAGCCGGCCTCGTGGCCGTGCGTGGTCGCCACGAGGCGTGTCGCGCCCGCCCTGCGCAGGGCCGGGGCCATCAGGCCGAGCGGTGCCGCCGCCCCGAACCACACGGACGTGCAGCCGTGTTCACGCAGCAGGCCGACCGCCCGCCGGGTGGCGCCCGGCGTCGGGAGCAGCATGGTCGTACGGTCCCGTACGACGGTGAAGGGCTGCTCGGCGTCGAACGCGGCGGTCGCCTCGGCGCCCTCGCGGCCGCGCTTCCAGGTCGAGGCGTAGACGACGAGCCGCTCGGGGTCCAGGCGCAGCGCCATGTTGTGCAGAAAGGCCTGGATACCGCCGGGGCGGGGCGGGAAATCGTTCGTCACGATCAGGGTCTTGTGCATCGTGTTCGACGATATCGAACCTATACTCACAGCTCCGCCAGGCCGCGCTCGACGGCTCGTGCACAGACCGGTGCGTCACCCTGGTTCCGCGAGGAGCGCGGCGGCGGGGCACACGGATTCCGGACGACGAGGGCCAGGTGGGCATGACGGGGACACGGAGGACGAGGTTCCCGTTCGGCGTGGCCGTACTGCTGGGGACCTGGGGTCTGACCAGGCTGGGGCTGCTGCTCTTCGTGGCCAAGGTGTACGTCTTCCCGGGGCCGGACGTCACCAGCGACGTCTCGGTGATCTACCACGGCTGGTACGAGGTCCTGAGCCGGGGCTTCTTCCCCCTGCACGACGTCACCTGGCAGTATCCGCCGGCCGCCGCCCTGGCGATCCTCTCCCCCGGCCTGCTGCCCTTCCTCGACTACCCGCACGCCTTCTTCGTGCTGGCCTTCGTCGCCGACCTGGTGGTCTTCGGACTGCTCCTGTACGCGGGCTCGCGCTCCGGCAGGACCCTGCGCGGCGCCTGGGTGTGGATGATCGGGGTGCCGCTGCTCGGGCCGACCGTGTACGCCCGCTACGACCTGATGGTGACGGCCGTCGCGGTCGCCGCGCTGCTCGCCGGCTCCCGCCACCCCCGGGTGATGGGGGCGCTCACGGGCTTCGGCGCGATGGTGAAGGTGTGGCCGGTGCTGCTGCTGCTCGGCGCCGTGCGCCGCCGGGCCTGGGCGTGGGCGGCGATGACGGCGGCCGGGATCGCGGCGCTGTTCTGGGCGACGATGCCGGGCGCGTTCGCCTTCCTGGCCTTCCAGCGGGACCGCGGCACCGAGGTGGAGTCGCTCGGCGCCCTGGTCTTCCACGTGGCCCGGCACCACGGCTGGAACGGGCGGGTGCTGCTCAACTACGGCTCGGTGGAGTTCGTCGGCCACTACGTCGACGAGGTGAGCACGGCGGCCCTGGTGCTGACCGCGCTCGCCTTCGGCTGGCTGCTGCTGTGGCGGCTGCGCGTCAAGCGGTTCCTGCCGCACACGCTCGCCGACGCCGCGTTCGTCGCCGTCCTGATGTTCATCACCACCAGCCGGGTCATCAGCCCGCAGTACCTGGTGTGGCTGGTCGGGATCGCCGCGGTCTGCCTGTGCTTCCGCGCGAGCCGGATGCTGGTGCCCGCCGTCCTCGTGCTGGTCGCGTGCTTCGTGACGGTGCTGGAGTTCCCGACCTGGTTCGGGGACGTCGTGAACAGCACGTGGCTGGGCATCACCCTGCTGGCCCTGCGCAACGGCCTGCTGGTGGTCTCCTCGGTGCTGGCCGCCCGGGAGCTGTGGCGGAGCACGGTCTCCCGGCCGGAGCCGGAGCTCCCCGCTCAGGCCGCCCCCACCAGGGAGACCCTGGCCTCCTCCTGACGCCCGGCCCGCACCGTCCGCCGGGCCCACAGCACCAGGGCCGCGCACTGCACCGTCATGGACAGCGCGAGGGCCAGACAGACGCCCGCCGGCCCCCATGCGGACAGGGCCAGGGCGAGCGGCAGCTGGACCGCCGTGCCGGCCAGCGTCACCCGCAGCAGCACCGGCGCTCCCCCGCTGCCCTCGAAGACCCCTCCCAAGGCGATGAAGCAGGCCATCAGCAGCAGGTAGGGGCCCACGCAGCGCAGGAACAGCACACCGTCGTGGGCGACCGCGGGACCGGCGCCGAAGGCCCGCATGATCCAGGGAGCCAGGGCCCCGAGCAGCGCCGCGGCGAGCAGGCCGGCCGTCCCCGAGACGAGGACGGCCTGCCGTCCGATGGCGCCCCGCTCGTCGCGGCCCGCGCCGCGGCTGTGCGCGGTGTGGATCGAGGCGGCCTGCCGGACCGAGTAGAACGCCATGGTGGCGACGTACATGACCTTGTAGGCGATCGCGTAGGCGGCCACGGCCGTCGTCCCGAGCCGGGCCACGATCGCGACCAGCACCAGCGCGCCGCCCTGGCGCACGGTGAAGTCGGCGGACATGGGCAGGCCGGTGGTGAGGGTGCGGCGCAGGGCCGCGCCGGTCCCTTCGGCGGGCGTCGCGCCGGCCGCCTGTGCCAGCAGGGTGTTGCGGCGCAGGGCGCGCAGACCCGCGACGAGGGCCACCGAGCGGCACAGCAGGGTCGACAGGGCGGCGCCCGGGACGCCGTACGCGTGGATCAGGAACGGGTCGAGGCCGAGGATCAGGCCGTTGGCCAGCAGGGCGAGGCGCATCGGGGTCCGGGTGTCGCCGGTGCCCTTGAGGATGCCGTCGACGAGGTTCTGCGCGAAGAAGACGGCGATGCCGGGCAGGGAGATCGCGAAGTACCGGACGGCGAGGGCCGACGCGGGTCCGTCGCCGTCGAGCACGAGCCGGGCCAGCGGCTCGCGCAGCAGGAAGCCGCCGAGGGCGATCACCGGGGTGACCGCCGCGCACAGCGCCCAGCCCCCGCGCACGGCCGCCCGGACCGCGCCCGGATCGCGGGCGCCCCGGGCGTGCGCGACCAGGACGGTGGTGCCGGAGGCGAAGACCAGGGCGACGCCCAGCAGCACGTTCTCGGTGTTCGTCGCGACGGCGACGGCGGCCACGGCGTCCCGGCCGAGCCGGGAGACCCAGACGGTGTTGATGATCCCGGCGGCGACGGAGGCGAGCAGCGAGAGGTAGACGGGGTGGGCGAGCGCCATGAGCTGCTTGCGGTGGGCGTTCACGGGGGCTCCCTCTTATCGAGTTACCTCGTTTCGAGGTAACTCGATAAGAGGTACCATGGGTGACCGAACCCCGCAACCATCCGGACGCGACGGCCCCGCGGGGCGCCGGTGTCCACGAGGGAAGGGCCGGCCCGGTGCTGGAGCTGTCGATCCTGGGATTCCTGTACGAGGAGCCCCTGCACGGCTATGAGCTGAAGGAACGCATCAAGGCCCTGAGCGGCCACGTCCGGCCGGTCAGCGACGGCGCGCTCTACCCGGCGATCAACCGCCTCGTCGACAAGGGCCTGCTCGACCAGCGCACCGAGCCCGGCAGCGGCGCGGCCCCGCGGCGCATCCTCGCGCTGACCGACGAGGGGCGCGAGGACCTGCTGGAGCGGCTGCGCCGGCCCAAGCAGGCCGAGATCACCGACCAGGTCCGCTTCAACACCCTGCTGGCGTTCCTGCGCCACCTGGGCGACCCCCGCGAGCAGGCCGCGGTGCTGCGCCGCCGCCAGGAGTTCCTCCACACCCCGGCGAGCTTCTTCTACGAGGACGGCAGGCCCGTGCGCGCGGAGGAGGCCGACGACCTGTTCCGGCGGGGGATGCTGCGGGTGGCGCGGGCGACGGGCGAGGCGGAGCGGGCCTGGCTCGCGGAGGCCATCGCCGTGCTGGAGGGCTGAACGGCCCGGCGCGTCAGCCGAGTTGGCCCCTGAGGTACTGCTGCCACAGCCGGGTGAAGTCCTCCGGCGTCGTGCGCAGCACGTCCCGCAGCGCGTCCTCGACCGCCCCCGCGCGCTCCCCGTGGTCGCCCACCGCCCGGTAGAAGTCGTTCAGCCTGACCTCGCCCCAGTGGTCCGCGATCAGCCGGCAGGCCATCCAGCCGCCCTCGTAGGCCCGCGCCAGCGCGCCCGCGTCCGCGGTGAACCCGAAGTCCCCGTCGTCGGGCAGGGCGGCCGGGACGTGCCCCTCGGCCACCGCCCGCTCCAGTTCCGGCGCGACCTGACCGGGCGTCCGCCCGCTGCCGCGGTAGCCGGTCCAGTCCGCGTACCCCTCGGAGAGCCACAGCGGGGTGGCGGCGGTGGTGCGGGCGCGGGTGGCGACGTGCGTGGTCTCGTGGGTGAGCACGACCTGCTTGCCGAGGTCGCCGAGGACGCCGTACGCGTCCGGGTTGACGATGATGCGGTCCGCGGGCGCCTTCGCCGGACCTCCCCCGGTCTTCGGCCGGGGGGATCCCCGTCCCGCTCCGCCCACCTCGCCGATGGTGACCGCCGCGATCCCCCGGTAGCCCGACGCCGGAGCCCCGAGCAGCCCCGCCATCCCCTCCAGCGACTTCGGCACGAGGACGACGACGCGCCGCGACCAGTCCGCGCCCCAGGCCTCCGACACGGCCGGAACGGCACGGTCCGCGAGATCCGCGAAGGAGCGCAGCCGCTCGCCGGACTGCCCGACCCCGAGGACGAGGCTGCTCCGGCCCCGTACGGCCGTCACGGTCCCCTCGTCCCACAGCTGCTCGCCGCCCTCGCCGGCCGGCCTGTCGGAGGTGACGCGCCAGGTTCCGCCGGTACGGGTCAGTCCGAGGGTGCGGTCCGCCTCGACCGGCGCGGCGTCGTAGCCCTCGATGCGGTAGCGCAGCTCGGCACGGGCGGTGGCGCGGTCGCCGGAGCGGCTCAGGCCGGACAGGCGGTAGGACCAGGACGCCAGCGGCACGTCCCGCAGGTTCGCGAGGCCCTCTCCGGCGCCGGCCGCCGCGCCGGTGGCCCGGAACGCGGTCTCGTCCCGGTCCAGGACCGCGGCCGCCCGCCGGTCGAGAACCCGCTGCACATCGGCCGACGCGGTGTCGGGAGCCGGCCGGCCGCCGCAGCCGACGAGCCCGGCGAGCAGCAGCACCACGGAGAGCCCCGCCCGCGACGCACCCCTTCGACCAGCCATCCTCCCGATCGTACGGTGCCCGGGCCCGGCCGCACCCGGCCCGTCCGGCGCCGGCCCCGCGCCCCGTCAGACCCGGGTGACCGACGAGATCGGCATCATCCCGACCGGGTCGTAGCGGACCGGGGCGCCCGGGTAGGGCGCGTGGATCACCTGGCCGCCGCCCACGTACATCCCGACGTGGCTGGCGTCGGACCGGTAGGTGACCAGGTCGCCGGGCCGCGCCTCGGAGAGCGGGATCCGCCGTCCGGCGAACCGCTGGGCCTGCGAGGTGCGCGGCAGACCGACCCCGGCGTGCGCGTAGGACCACTGCATGAGGCCCGAACAGTCGAAGCCGCCGGGTCCGTTGGCGCCCCACACATAGGGACGGCCGATCGCCGAGCGGGCCGCGGCGACGGCGGCGGCCGCGCGCGACGAGGACGCGACGGAGTCGCCGAGACCGGCCAGGCCGGTGCGGACCGAGCGCGACGCCCGGTCGTAGGCGGCGCGGTCGGCGTACGGCAGCGAGTCGAGCAGCCGCTTCGCCCTGGCCAGTTTGTCCTCGATGACCCGCTTGTTCCGGGCGACCGCCGTACGGCTGCGCTCCAGTTCGGCGAGCTTCCCGTGGGCCTCCTCGCGTTTCTGGGCGAGTTCGCGCAGGGCGAGCCGGAGGTCCTTGAGCTCTCCGGCCTGACGGGTGCCGATCCGGTCGAGCACGGAGGCCTTGTCGAGGTAGTCGTCCGGGTCGGCGGAGAAGAGCAGCGCGAGGGAGGGGTCGAGGCCGCCCGAGCGGTACTGCGCCCCGGCGAGCGAACCCAGCGCGTCCCGCATGGTGTTGACCCGGTCCTGCTGCCGGGCGATCTCGTCCTGCGCCGCGCCGAGCTGCTCGCGCAGCGCGTCACCGCGCTCGTCGGCCTCGTCGTACGCCTCGGTTGCCCTCTCCGCCTGGGTGTAGAGGCGGTCCACCTCGGCCCGGGTGTCGTCCTGCGGCGCCGCGGAGGCGGGCAGGGTGCCGAGTGCGGCGACCGCCGCGGACATCACGCAGGCGGCGACGCCGAAGGCGCCGGCGCTCCGGTCGGAGCCGGTCGGTGCAAGGCGGCGATGGAACCCCACGGGTGGCCGCACTCCCTTCCGCTGACGGACCCCCGCCCGTCGGGGGAACGCGCCAGACAGTAACCGCGCGACCACGCACCGGCCAAAGGCCCCGGCGGGCACGCACAGTGACGCCCCGCCGGAGACGCAGGTCACCGACGGGGCGTGGGGTCAGCGCGAGTTGCCGCGATTCGCCCGTTCGGACGGAGCGGCAGGGGGCGCTCCGGGCGGCGCGGGACGGGTCCCGGTCCGCCCGCGCGGATCAGATCCGGACGCCGAACTGGAAGGGCATGTTGCCGATCGACTCGTAGCGGACGACCGTGCCGGTGCGCGGGGCGTGCAGCACCTGGCCGTTGCCCGCGTAGAGGCCGACGTGGTGCTGGTCGCCGTAGAAGATGACCAGGTCACCGACCTGCAGATCGCTCTGCGAGTAGATGCGGGTGCCCGCGTTGGCCTGGGCCTGCGAGGTACGGGGTATGGTCACGCCGGCCTGGGCGTAGGCCCAGGAGGTGAGGCCCGAGCAGTCGAACGAGCTGGGGCCGGTGGCGCCGTAGACGTACGGCGTGCCGAGCTTGGTCTTGGCGGCGGCGAAGGCGGCGCCGGCGCGGCCCGAGGCGGGCGGGGTGTCGCCGAGGTCGACGCGCTCGCTGGCGCGGGTCGCCCGCTCCTGCTCCTCGGAGGCGAGCTTCGCCCGCTCCTGCGCGGTCAGGGAGTTCAGGAGCTTCTGCGCGGAGCCCAGCTTGGCCTGGACTTCCTTCTTCTTCTTGGCGAGCTCGGCCCGGGTGTCGGCGAGGTCCTTGAGCTTCGCGGAGGCCTCGGCACGCTGCTGGGCGAGCGAACGCTGCTTCTCCTGGACCTTCTTGAGCGACTCGATCTGCTGGGCGCTCAGCTGGTCCATGGCCGAGGCCTTGTCCAGGAAGTCGTCCGGGTCCGAGGAGAGGAAGAGCGCCACGGAGGGGTCGATGCCACCGGTGCGGTACTGGGCGCTCGCCATCGAACCGAGGCCGTCGCGCAGCTCGTTGAGCTCCTCCTGGCCGCGGGCGACGTTGTCCTGGAGAGCGCTGATCTGCTTCTGCAGCTTCTGCTGCTTCTCCTTGGCGCCGTCGAGCTTCTCGGTCGCCTGCTCGGCCTCTTCGTAGAGCTTGTCGACCTTGGTCTTGACCTCGTCCTTGTTGGGCTTCTCGGACGGGGCCGCGTTGGCGGCGTTGGCGCTCAGCACGACGGCTGCTGCGGCGGCGGTGGTGAGCACGGTCACACGGGCGCGGCTCGGCTGCTTGGGTCGACGGTGGGACGCCACGAAGGCGAGCTCCTTCTTCCTCCAGCCGCCTGCCGAAAACGCCGACGGGCGGTGCCCCTCCACCGTCACTCCCCATGAGTGATCACCCGAGTTAGAGGTTCGAGCCCAGACCCTAGTGACCCACTTGTGATCAGTTCAAATCCAAACCTGAAAATTCTTTGTCACGGAGCGCATTCTTTGCCATCAACTCACCTGCAGTGATGTCCGCTTGACGCTACGTCGCGTGAAATTCCGGCGAATCCGGGCATCAGAGCCAGAAGTTATGCATGGTGCGTAGGCGGCCCATGCGACTTATGGAACCGATCGCCGACCACACAGAAATCAACAGTCGGCCGCACGGAACCCGATCCCCGAACCGGTGCGAAAGGGGCGAAAGATGGAAAAGAACGCTCAGCCGCGCGAGAAGCGCTTGAGGAGCACCGCGGACGCCACCGGCCGGGCGCCCGCCTCGGCGATCCCGTCGGCCACCTCGCGGTCGGTCGAGACGACGATGACCGGCCGGCCGGGCGGTTCGGCCCGCACCAGCTGACGGATCAGCTCGTCCGCCGTGACACCGGGCTTGGAGAACAGCACCCGCACCCCGCGCGGCGGCGCGAGCAGCACCGGCGCGGCCAGTTCCGCCCCGTCGAAGACACAGGTGACCTCGGCGCCGGTCTGCGCGGCCAGCTGCGAGAGCTGCCCGAGCAGCCGCAGCCGCTGCTTCTCCAGCGGCATCTGGGGATAGCCGGTCTTGGTGACGTTGTAGCCGTCGACGACCAGATGCGCCTGGGGCAGCGCGAGCAACTGGTCCAGGATCGCGGGGTCGTTCTCGGACAGCGCGCGGGTGGCGATGTCCTTCGGGGTCATCCGCCCCGGCTCGACCGCCTCCACCGTCTCGGCGGGCCGCACGGAGACGGGGGGCAACGCCAGCTCCCGGCGCAGCCCCTGGGCCGCCTCCAGCACCGTGTCGAGCAGCAGCCGCACCCGCATGTCCTCGACGCTGCGCCCCTCGCGGGCCGCCTTGCGGGTGGCCTCCAGAGCGGCCTCGGCCTCCGCGAGGCGCGCCTTGAGCCGCCGCGTCTCGCTCTCGGCCGCGGACACCTGGGCCTGGCCCTCCGCCTTCACCCCGTCCGTCTCGGCCTGGAGCTTGCGCAGGGCCGCCTCACCGCGCTTGACGTCGCTGAGGGCCCCGCGCAGCTTGCGGTGAAGCGATTCCGCTTCCTTGCGGGCCGATTCCAGCTCCGTGCGCAGCCGTTCGGTCTCGGCCCGCGTCTGCCCGCGGGCCTCCGCGAGTTCCGTGCGCAGCCGCTCCAGCTCGGCACGGCTCTCCTCGTCGGCGCGCTCGGCGTCCGCCCGCACGGCCTCCTCGCCCGCGGCGGCCACCAGCTTCACCCAGCCCGCGGGACGCAGCACATAGGCCGCGGCCGCCACGTCCAGCGGATCCGCGGCCGGGGGCGGCGCGCCCGAGTCGAGAGCGCCGGTGAGCTCCGGCTGGGCCTCTCTGAGCTTCTCGGCGATGCGCTGTCTGAACAGCGGGTCCGTCTCCAGCGCGGCGGCCATCGCGTTGCCGGCGAACTTGGCGCGCCGATTCGGGGCGAACCGGGCGTACTGCCTCAACTGGGCGGGTAGTTCGGTCAGCGTCAGTCCGCCGAAGCCGTCCGAGACGATCTGCACGACGCGTCTGCGCACGCCGTCGGGCAGCGGACGGTCGAGCACCTCGGCGGTGCCGTCGTCCGGCTCCCCGCCCGCGGTCTCCACCATCCGTTCACCCCAACCATCCGTACGGGGCCCGCTCCGTCAGGAGCCGGCGCCCGGCCTGTCCACGAGTTCGACCTGATCCACCGCGTTGCACCAACGGCACCGCACCGACTCGATGGTCTCACTGACCACCTCGCGCTCCTCGACCTTGGGCTCACCGGCCAGGTCGAGGTGCACGTACTCGACGACCTTCGACGAGCGGGTCACGTCGAAACGCGTGAGGTTGCCGCAGAGAGTGCAGCGCCAGCGGGTCTTGGCGTCGGGCAGGGGAACTGTCATAGGGCAGCCGCTTTCCTTCTAGTGTCCGTCCGATGCCGGTCTTCCGGCGCGTCTGGCTCGTAACCCTACGGCCTGGCGGGTACTCGACGCTCGGGTGTCCACGGCGGCGAGGCGATCTGTGCGCATCGATGTGGTTACGTCATGCTCTGCACCATGATCGGCAATTGGAGTGCTGCGGTCGGCAGGGCGGTGCGGGGTCGGTCGGCGCCGGTGACGTACGGGCTGATCGTCCTGTGCTGTCTGATCTTCGTGATCGGTCCCGCCTCGGGCCTGGATCCCGCGTACGGCACCGGGGACGAGCTGCTGGTCGCCCAGCGGGCGTACTTCCGCCGCTGGGGCGTGGTGCCGGCCGACCTGTTCGGCGGGGCGCCGGGCGAGGCGCTCACCCCCGCCACCGCCCTGTTCATCCACGGCAGCTGGCTCCACCTCCTGGGCAACATGCTCTTCTTCTACGTCTTCGGGCTGATGGCCGAGGAGCGCATGGGCCATCTGGAGTTCGCCCTCTTCTACCTCGGCTGCGGATACCTGGCCCTGCTCGGCTACGCGGCCGCCAACGCCACCGCGCAGCAGTCCCTGGTCGGAGCCTCCGGGGCGATCTCCGCGGTGCTGGGCGCGTTCCTGTACCTGTTCCCCAGGGCCCGGGTGACCAGTCTCTTCCCGTTCCTCTTCTTCCTGCCGCTGCGGTTCCCGGCGTGGGTGGTGCTGCCGTTCTGGTTCGCCCTGCAGTGGCTGGCGGCGGGCCGCAGCAGCCCGGGCCCCGGGGTCGCCTACCTGGCCCACCTCGTGGGCTTCTCCCTGGGTTTCGTCTACGCGTGGGCGCGGTTCCGCCGGCGCCCGGCCGCCGCGCCCCCCGCGGGGCTGTTTCCGCGGCCCCCGGTGGAGCGGCCGGGTCCGGCGGACCGCGAGTAGGGTGAGATCCCCCAGCAGCGGCCCCCTAGGGAGAGAACCAGCCGTGATCACCGCGATCGTCCTCATCAAGACCAGCGTGGACCGGATCCCCGAGATCGCCGAGTCGATCGCGTCCCTGGAGAGCGTCAGCGAGGTCTTCTCCGTCACCGGCACCTACGACCTGATCGCCATGGTCCGGGTCCAGGCCCACGACGACCTGGCGGACGTCATCCCCGGCAGGATCAGCAAGATCCCGGGCGTCGAGGCGACGGACACGCACGTGGCGTTCCGTACGTACTCCCAGCACGACCTGGAGGCGGCGTTCGCGATCGGCCTCGACAACTGACCGACGCGGCGCCGCCTCCGGGCGGAGCTTTCACGGGCGTCAGACCGCCGGGACGCAGCGGCCGTCCTCGGTGCGGTACTGCCAGCGCGCGCCGTCGCTGACGAGCTCGCGCACCGCGCGGACGAAGCGCTCGACGTGCTCGTCGGGGGTGCCGGCGCCGAAGCTGACGCGGATGGCGTTGAGGGACTTCTCGCCCGGGGCCGCCTCGGGGGCGCCGCACTCCCCCTGGACCTCGGGGGCGCTGCCGAGCAGCGTGCGGACCAGCGGGTGGGCGCAGAAGAGGCCGTCGCGCACCCCGATGCCGTACTCGGCGGAGAGCGCGGCCGCGAAGTGCGAGCTGTTCCAGCCCTCGACGACGAAGGAGATGACGCCGACCCTCGGGGCGTCGTCGCCGAAGAGGGACAGGACCCGGACCTCGGGGATCTCGGCGAGGCCCGCGCGGACGGTGCGGATCAGGTGCTGCTCACGGGCGACGAGACGGTCGAAGCCCTCCTCGGCGAGCGCCTTGCAGGCCGACGCGATCGAGTAGGCGCCGATGACGTTCGGCGAGCCGGCCTCGTGCCGGGCGGCGCTGTCGTGCCACTCCACGTCCACACCGCCGTCCTCGCGCCGGGCGACCCGGCGGCTGGCGCCGCCGCCCGCGAGGTACGGCTCGGCCGCGCGCAGCCAGTCGGAGCGGCCCGCGAGGACGCCGGAGCCGAAGGGCGCGTACAGCTTGTGCCCGGAGAAGGCGACCCAGTCGACGTCGAGGTCCTGGACCGACACCGGGTGGTGCGGGGCGAGCTGCGCGGCGTCGAGGACGATGCGGGCTCCGTGGGCGTGCGCGGCAGCGGCCAGCTCCCGCACCGGCCACAGCTCGCCGGTGACGTTCGAGGCACCGGTGACGCAGACCAGGGCCGGTCCGTGGGGGTCCCGGGCGGCGAGGGCGCGCTCCAGGGTGTCGACGGCCTCGCCCGGGGTGCGCGGGGCGTTCAGGTAGGTCACCCGGGCGTCGCGCCAGGGCAGCAGCGAGGCGTGGTGCTCGGTCTCGAAGACGAAGACCTGGCAGCCGGCCGGGAGGGCCGCGGCGAGCAGGTTGAGCGAGTCGGTGGTGGAGCGGGTGAAGACCACCTGGTCGCCGGCGCGGCAGTCGAGGAACTCCTCGACGGTCCTGCGGGCGTTCTCGAAGAGGTCGGTGGACAGCTGCGAGAGGTAGCCGGCCCCCCGGTGGACGCTGCCGTAGTACGGCGCGTACGCGGCCACGTCGTCCCACACCCGCTGGAGGGCGGGCGCGCTGGCGGCGTAGTCGAGGGCCGCGTAGGTCACCTCGCCGCCGGTGACGAGCGGAACGGTGACGTCCCGGCCCAGGACCGGCAGGGGGGCACAGACGGACGAGTCGGCGGCAACGGTGGAGACAGACATGGCGAACTCCTGTGAGAAGCAGGCGGGATCACCGCGCGGCCGGCCGCCGGAAGGCGGGGCACGGCGCGGGAAAAAGTGAAAAGGGTGTGCGGAGGCGGGGCTCGGCGCCCTAACGCATTCGCTTGCTCACAGAAGGCTCCCTCGAACGACCAGGACCCCTGGTTGCGTCCGCCCGGAGGGCGGGAGGGGTCCGCGCTTGCCGTAGGCCTCGCTGCCTACGACCTGGTCTTCACCCGGGGCACCCCGCCACGGACGGAGGGTTGCCGGACAGCCGGCCGGGGCCTGATGGCTGTCACTCATGACCTGGTACAGCATCTTGCCAGAGGATCTCCCGCGCGCAAGGCGCAGTCCGGATCCTGGACTGCGCCTTGCGCGGGATCCCGCGTGGATCAGGCGTTGCTGGCGGCCACCCAGCGGTCCAGGGTGCGCCTCGCGGCCCCGGAGTCGATCGACTCGGCCGCCCGCTCCATCTGGTCGCGGAGCTGGCCGGCGAGCGGCGCGCCGGTCGGCGTGAGGGCCACCAGGGCCGCCGCCGAGTTCAGCAGGACCGCGTCCCGCACGGGCCCCTTCTCGCCGTCCAGCAGGCGCCGGGCGACCTCCGCGTTGTACGAGGCGTCGGCGCCGCGCAGGGCCTCCACCGGGACGGTGTCGAGCCCGACGTCGCGCGGGTCGAAGTACTCCTCGGTGACCGAGCCGTCGCGGACCACCCAGACGTGGGAGCCGGCCGTGGTGGTCAGCTCGTCGAGGCCGTCGTCGCCGCGGAAGACCAGCGAGGAGTTGCCGCGCTCGGCGAACACGCCCGCCACGATCGGCGCCATGCGGGGGTCGGCGACGCCGACCGCCTGGGCCTTCACCCGCGCCGGGTTGGTCAGCGGTCCGAGCACGTTGAAGGTGGTCCGGATGCCCAACTGACCGCGCGCCGCCGCGACATGACGCAGCGCCGGGTGGAACTTGACCGCGAAGCAGAAGGTGATCCCGGCCTCCTCGGCCACCTCGGCCACCCGCTTCACCGGCAGTTGGAGATTGACGCCGAGCTTCTCCAGGACGTCCGACGACCCGGAGGCCGAGGACGCGGCCCGGTTGCCGTGCTTGACCACCTTGGCGCCGGTGCCGGCCACCACGATCGAGGACATCGTGGAGATGTTGACGGTCTTCGCGCCGTCGCCGCCCGTCCCGACGATGTCGACGGTGTGTCCGGGCACCTCGATCACGTTGGCGTGCTCGTACATCGCCCGGACGAGTCCGGTGATCTCCTGGACGGTCTCGCCCTTGGCCCGCAGCGCCACCACGAACCCGGCGATCTGGGCGTCGGTCGCCTCGCCGCGCATGATGCGGTCCATCGCCCAGGCCGTGTCGTCCGCGCTCTGGTCGTGGCCCTCGAGCAGGCCGTTCAGTACCGCGGGCCAGGAACGGCCCGCCGCGGTGTCGCCTCCAGCGGGGTTCACAGCGCTCATGGTCGCTCCTGGGTTCGTAGGTCACGCGGTCGCGGGTGACACGGTCGTGGGTGGCACGGGGTGGATCACCCCGCGGCACCGGGTGAGTCCACCCTATCCAGCCCGGGACACGGCAAAGAGCCCCGTCCATGTCATGGACGGGGCTCCTGCCGTGGCGAACAGCCGGGGATCAGTGGTGGCCGTGGCCGCTCGTGATCTCCTTGTACTCCTCGATGGTGGGCTTGGGGATCTGGCCCTCCTCGCCGTAGAAGCCCTCGCTCATCTTGGCGCGCAGCTTCTGCGCGCCCGAGACCTTGCGCTCGACACCGTTCTCGTCGACCGTCGGGCCGATCTCGACCGGCTTGTACTGCTCGTGCGCGGTGAGCGTGTGCAGCGCGTCCTGGCTGAGCGGCTCGTGGACCTCGATGAACTCACCGTGCGGCAGGCGCTTGATGATGCCCGACTCGCGGCCGTGCAGCACCTTGTCCCGGTCCCGGCGCTGGAGGCCGAGGCAGATCCGCTTGGTGGCGAGGAAGGTGAGCACCGGCACGACGAAGAACGCGATGCGCACGAACCAGGTGATCGAGTTGATCGACAGGTGGAAGTGCGTGGCCCAGAGGTCGTTGCCGCCACCGACGAGCAGGACGAAGTACCAGCTGATCCAGGCGGCACCGAACGCGGTCCGGGTCGGGACGTTGCGCGGGCGGTCCAGGATGTGGTGCTCGCGCTTGTCGCCGGTGACCCAGGACTCGATGAACGGGTAGACCGCGATCGCGACCAGGACCAGCGGGAAGATGACCAGCGGGATGAACACGCCCAGGACGAGCGTGTGGCCCCAGAGGTTGATCTCCCAGCCCGGCATGACACGGATCAGGCCCTCGGAGAAGCCCATGTACCAGTCGGGCTGGGCGCCGGTGGACACCTGGTCCGGACGGTAGGGGCCCAGGGCCCAGATCGGGTTGATCGAGGCGATCGCCGCGATGGCCGCGATGACACCGAAGACCAGGAAGAAGAAGCCTCCGGCCTTGGCCATGTAGACCGGCAGCAGCGGCATGCCGACGACGTTGTTGTTCGTCTTGCCGGGGCCCGCGAACTGCGTGTGCTTGTGGTAGAAGACCAGGATCAGGTGGCCGACGACCAGGCCGAGCATGATGCCCGGCAGCAGCAGCACGTGCACCGAGTAGAAGCGGGCCACGAAGTCGCCGCCCGGGAACTCGCCGCCGAACAGGAAGAACGACAGGTACGTGCCCACGATCGGCACGGACAGGATCGCGCCCTCCATGAAGCGGACACCGGTGCCGGAGAGCAGGTCGTCCGGGAGCGAGTAACCGGTGAAGCCGGTGAACATGCCGAGGACGAACAGCAGGAATCCGAAGACCCAGTTGACCTCACGCGGCTTGCGGAACGCACCCGTGAAGAACACGCGCATCATGTGCACGAACATGCCGGCGAGGAAGATCAGCGCGGCCCAGTGGTGGATCTGACGGATCAGCAGACCACCGCGCACATCGAAGGAGATGTGCATGGTCGAGTTGAACGCCTCGGACATCAGCTGGCCCTGCAGCGGGACGTAGCTGCCGTGGTACTCCACCTCGTTCATCGACGGGTGGAAGAACAGGGTCAGGTACACACCCGTGAGGATGATGATGATGAAGCTGTAGAGGCAGACCTCACCCAGCATGAACGACCAGTGGTCGGGGAAGATCTTGCGCATGTTGGACTTGGCCAGGGAGTAGATCCCGAGACGGCCGTCGGCCCAGTCTGCGACCCGCTCACCGGCGGGCGCCTTCTCGCGCGAGGGGCGCGAGTCGGAGGTGGTGGTAGTGCTCATCCGCGCTCCCAGAATGCAGGACCGACGGGCTCCTTGAAGTCACTGAGCGCCTCGAGGTAGCCCTCAGCGTTCACGCCGATCTGCAGCTGCGGCAGGGCGTGACCGGCCGGGCCGAAGATGACCCGGGCACCGTCGGAGAGGTCGAAGGTGGACTGGTGGCACGGGCACAGCGCGTGGTGCGTCTGCTGCTCGTACAGGGAGATCGGGCAGCCGACGTGGGTGCAGATCTTCGAGTACGCCACGATGCCCTGGTAGGACCACTCGAGTTCCTGCTTGTCCTTGATGTCCTCCGGCTGGAGCCGGATGATCATCAGGGCCGCCTTGGCGATCTCCTTCTGGAAGTCCTCGTCGTGCTCCTCCAGGCCCTCGGGCTTGACGAAGGTGAGCGAACCGACGGCCACGTCCGAGGGACGCAGCGGCTCGTTCGTGTTCATGTTGACGAGGAGCTTGCCCTTGGACCACAGCGTGTGGCGCAGCTTCGTGCCGGGCAGCGGGCCGAGGTCGCGCAGCAGCACGACGCCGGAGAGCGGGAACAGGGCCAGCGCGCCGAACATCGTGTTGCGGATCAGCTTGCGGCGGCCGAGCGCGGACTCCTTGGCGCCGTCCTTGAAGTCGGCCAGGACCTTGGCCTTGACCTCGGGCGAGGCCTCGATCGGGTGACGCTCGTCGGCGATCTCCACGTCGGACATCAGGGTGCGGGCCCAGTGGACCGCGCCCGCGCCGATCGAGAACAGCGCCACGCCGAGGGTCATGCCCAGCGCGAAGTTCAGTGCGCTGATGTGCCCGAGCGGGAAGATGTAGACCGACTTGTCGTTCGGGATCGCCACGTACGAGGCGATGAAGCCGACGGTGGCCACCATCGATAGCACGAACAGCATGGCGACCAGGCGCTCGGACCGCTTGGCGGCCCGCTCGTCGATGTCCTGGATGCGGTGCTCGTGGGGCGGCAGCCCCGGGTCCGCGAACGGGTTCTGCTCGTCCGCGACGGCTACCGGACCGTGACCGTGACCGGCGTGGTCGTCGGAGGCCCGCTCAGCGGGCACGTTCTCTTCTGGAATGTCTTGGCTACTCATGACTTCTTGGCCTTTGCGGTCCGAGCGGCGACCCAGACGGCGACGGCGACCAGGGTTCCGAGACCGAAGATCCAGCCGAACAGACCCTCGCTGACCGGCCCGAGGCCGCCCAGCTCGAGACCGCCGGGGCTCTCGGTGTCGTCACCGTTGACCGCGTCGAGGTACGCGATGATGTCCTGCTTGTTCTTCTCCGTCAGCGTGGTGTCGGGGAAGGACGGCATGTTCTGCGGGCCCGTCTGCATGGCCTCGTAGATGTGCTTCGGGTCGACACCCTCCAGGCTCGGCGCGAACTTGCCGTGCGTCAGCGCGCCGCCCTTGCCGGTGAAGTTGTGGCACTGGGCGCAGTTGGTACGGAAGAGTTCACCGCCCTTGGCGATGTCCGCGCCCTCGGGGCTGACCTGGTTCTTGGTCGGGATCGCGGGGCCGGCGCCGAGCGAGGCGATGTAGGCCGCCAGCTGGTCGATCTCGGCCTGCGTGTAGATCACCTTCTTGCGCGGGATCTGAGCGCCCGGCTGCTGGGCCGGCATACGGCCGGTGCCGACCTGGAAGTCGACCGCGGCGGCGCCCACACCCACCAGGCTCGGCCCGTCGGAGCTGCCCTGACCGCCGGTTCCGTGGCAGCTTGCGCAGCCCACGGAGTACAGCTTCTGCCCCTCGGTGATACCGAGGGACTGGGAGGTTTCATCGGCCTGCGCCTTGCCCGCGGGTGCGAACGCGGCGTACAGCCCCCCGGTGGCCGCCAGCGCGAGGAGTAGGACGACGACCGCCGCCAGCGGATGGCGTCGTCGTGCGGAGAGCTTTTTCACGGATTACCCCGGTGTCAGGATCTTCTGCGTCGGTGCTTCTGGATGTTTCGGGCGGTGGGCCCGATTACTTGATCAGGTAGATCGTGGCGAAGAGGCCGATCCAGACGACATCGACGAAGTGCCAGTAGTAGGACACGACGATGGCGGCGGTCGCCTGCTCGTGGGTGAACCTCCGAGCCGCGTAGGTGCGACCGAGGACCAGCAGGAAGGCGATGAGGCCGCCTGTCACATGCAGTCCGTGGAAGCCGGTGGTCAGGTAGAACACCGAGCCGTACGGGTCGGAGGAGAGCGAGAGCCCGTCCTTCGTGACCAGTTCGGTGTATTCGAAGACCTGACCGCCGATGAAGATCGCACCCATGACGAAGGTGACGATGAACCACATCCGGAGCTTCTTCACGTCCCCGCGCTCGGCGGCGAACACGCCGAGCTGGCAGGTCAGGGAGGAGAGCACCAGGATGGTGGTGTTCGTCGCCGAGAACGGAAGGTTCAGGCTGGACGCCATTTCCTTCCAGTGATCCGGCCCGGTCACCGATCGCAGGGTGAAGTACATCGCGAAGAGGGCCGCGAAGAACATCAGCTCGGAACTCAACCAGATGATGGTTCCGACGCTGACGAGGTTCGGCCGATTGACCGACGGGTGCGCGTGCCCGGTTTCTACTGTCGTTGCTGTCGCCACGACCGACATTATGTCGGTCGCTTATCCCGCCCTCACGCCGGGGGGTGCCGTTCGGGGTGTTGACCGGGTGTGTCCAGCCCGTATGGACCATCGAAGCCGTGTCCGAACCGGTGTTGACGAGGTGTTCAAGGGAGTAGCATCCGCGCATCGGGCGGGGACGATCAGCCCGATGCGCATGATGTCCGTACGACGCTGACGTCTCGGAGGAAGAATGCAGCCGACCGCCACGGTGCTGGTCTACAGCGACGACTCCAACACCCGCGCACAGGTGCGGCTCGCCACCGGGCGCAGGCCCGCCCCGGACGTTCCCCTCGTCGAGTTCATCGAGTGCGCGACGCCGGCCGCCGTCATCAGGGAACTCGACAAGGGCGGCATCGACGTCTGCGTGCTGGACGGCGAGGCGGTGCCGATGGGCGGCATGGGGGTGTGCCGGCAGATCAAGGACGAGATCTTCGACTGCCCGCCCGCGCTGGTGCTCATCGGGCGGCCGCAGGACGCCTGGCTGGCCACCTGGAGCCGCGCGGACGCCGCGGTGACCCTGCCGGTCGACCCGGTGGAGTTCGCCGCCTCACTGGCCTCCCTGCTGCGCCGCAGGAACCTTCTGAGCGCCTGAGGAACCCGCGCCCCTCGCGGGGCGCGGTCTCAGGCGCTCTCGGGGCGCAGCCTGGCGCGCTGGGCCGGGTTCGGCAGGTCCGGGGACCCGGCCACCAGCGCGCTGCCCTCGCGCCAGTCCTTCCAGTCCACGTTCCAGTCGCCGAAGCCGTTGCCGAACGCGTCCATGGTCTTGCCGTCGGAGTTGACGACCTTGACTATGTCGCCCTCGTTGAACGTGTTGAAGAACCACTCGGCGTTCTCGGTGCTCATCCCGGTGCAGCCGTGGCTGACGTTGGCGTACCCCTGGGAGCCGGTCGACCAGGGCGCGGCGTGGACGTACTCACCGCTCCAGGTGACCCGGGTCGCGTAGCGCACCTCCAGGTCGTAGGAGTCCGAACTGCCCTCGGCGATGCCGATGCTGGTACCGCGCATCCGTACGAGGGCCTCCTTGCCGAGCACCACCTTGACGCCGTTGCGGGTGTCGAAACCGGGCTTGCCCGTGGTGACGGGGATCTGCTTGATGTCCTGGCCGTTGCGGTAGACCTTCATGGAGTGGGTGGCGGCGTCGGTCAGGGCGATCAGGCTGTCGCCCGTGGTGATCTTCACGGGCTTGGCGTCGCCGCCCCACAGGCGGTCGCCGATCCTGACTCCGGCGAGGTTGCTGTGGGCCGTGAGGGTGGCGTGGGCGGGCCAGTACTCCTTGGGGCGGTAGTGCAGCGTCTTGTCGTCCACCCAGTGCCAGGCACCGTCCACCGCGGGGGTGGAGTCGACCCTGAGGGCACGCTCGACGATCGCGCGGGCCGCCTTGTCCTTGACGGGGTCGCTGAGTTCGGCGGTCACGGGCTGGCCGACGCCGTACCTGCCCGCCTTGGGGCCGAATTCGACGGTCAGCAGCTTCTTCGTCTTCGGCGTGCTGGTGTCGAAGCCGACGACCTTGCGGCCGGGGGCGCCGTCCTCGTCCTCGGTGCTCACGCGCACCGTGTAGTGGGCTCCCGCGGCGAGGGGCGAGGTGCTGTGCCAGCGGCTGCCGTCGGCGGCCAGTTCGCCCGCGACGTAGCGCCCCGAGGCATCCGTGGCGGTCACGTCGGTGATGCGCCCGTCACCCTCGGAGGTGATTTCCAGGGGCTTGTCGGGGTCGACCTTGGTCTGCTTCTTGCTGTCCTCGGCCAGGCCCTTGAACGAGATCTGTCCCGCCGCGTCGTACGGCTTCGCCGAGAGCGGGTGGTCGTCGGAGCCGCAGGCGGCGGCGCCGGCGCCGAGGGCGACCACCAGCGCGGTGCAGCTGACGACCGTGCGGATGCGCGGTGAGTGCTTCATGAGTCCACGCTATGAACGTCCGTCAAGCACGGCGCGCCGGGTGAGCCGAGCGAGGGACACAAGTCATGGCGAACGAGGGAGCCCGGACTCTCCTGACGGAGTGTCCGGGCTCCCGTGTGTTCAGCGCGTGCTACTGGGTGCGGTTCTCACCGTGGTAGTACTCGAAGACCCAGCCCCACAGGCCGAGCATGATGATGGGGGCCGAGAAGTACAGCAGCCACCAGCCGAAGACGACGCCCATGAAGGCGAGCGCGCCACCGACGCCGAGCGCGAGCGGCTGCCAGCTGTGCGGGCTGAAGAAGCCCACCTCGCCGGCCTCGTCCGCGACGTCGGCCTCCTTGTCGTCCTGCGCCATGGCGTCGACCCGCCGGGCCGTGAAGGCCAGGTAGTAGCCGATCATCATGCTCAGGCCGAAGCCCATGAAGAGGGCCGTGGTGCCGGCCGGCTCCTTGGACCAGACGCCGTAGACGACCCCCATGATGAGGATGAACAGCGCCAGCCAGATGAACATCTTGCCTTGGACCTTCACTTGCCGGCCTCCTTTCCACCAGCAGGAAGGGCCGACGAACCGTGACCGGCGTTCTCGAGCTGGTCGAGAGCGGCGATCTCCGGGTGGTGCAGGTCGAAGGCCGGGGATTCACTGCGGATCCGCGGCAGGGTGAGGAAGTTGTGCCGCGGCGGCGGGCAGGAGGTCGCCCACTCCAGCGAACGGCCGTAGCCCCACGGGTCGTCGACCTCGACCTTCTTGCCGTACTTGGCCGTCTTCCACACGTTGTAGAGGAACGGCAGGATCGACAGGCCGAGCAGGAACGAGGAGATCGTCGAGACCGTGTTCAGCGTGGTGAAGCCGTCGGCCGCGAGGTAGTCCGCGTACCGGCGGGGCATGCCCTCGGCACCCAGCCAGTGCTGCACCAGGAACGTGCCGTGGAAGCCCACGAACAGGGTCCAGAAGGTGATCTTGCCGAGACGCTCGTCGAGCATCTTGCCGGTCATCTTCGGCCACCAGAAGTGGAAGCCGGAGAACATCGCGAACACCACGGTGCCGAAGACCACGTAGTGGAAGTGCGCCACCACGAAGTAGGAGTCGGAGACGTGGAAGTCCATCGGCGGGGAGGCCAGGATGACGCCGGTCAGACCACCGAAGGTGAAGGTGATGAGGAAGCCGACGGCCCAGAGCATCGGTGTCTCGAAGGACAGCGAGCCCTTCCACATCGTTCCGATCCAGTTGAAGAACTTCACGCCGGTCGGTACGGCGATGAGGAACGTCATGAAGGAGAAGAACGGGAGCAGCACGCCACCGGTGACGTACATGTGGTGCGCCCACACCGTCACGGACAGACCCGCGATCGCGATGGTCGCGCCGATCAGGCCCATGTAGCCGAACATCGGCTTGCGGGAGAAGACCGGGATGACCTCGGAGATGATGCCGAAGAACGGCAGCGCGATGATGTACACCTCTGGATGGCCGAAGAACCAGAAGAGGTGTTGCCAGAGCAAGGCTCCGCCGTTGGCCGCGTCGAACACGTGCGCACCGAATTTACGGTCCGCCTCCAGGGCGAACAGCGCCGCCGCGAGGACGGGGAAGGCCAGCAGCACCAGAACCGCGGTGAGCAGCACGTTCCACACGAAGATCGGCATGCGGAACATCGTCATGCCCGGAGCGCGCATGCAGATGATCGTGGTGATGAAGTTGACCGCGCCGAGGATCGTGCCGAAGCCGGAGAAGGCCAGACCCATGATCCACATGTCGGCGCCGATGCCCGGTGAGCGGACCGCGTCGGACAGCGGGCTGTAGGCGAACCAGCCGAAGTCGGCCGCACCCTGCGGGGTGAGGAAGCCGCCGACCGCGATCGTCGAGCCGAAGAGGTACAGCCAGTAGGCGAACATGTTCAGCCGCGGGAACGCCACGTCGGGCGCGCCGATCTGCAGCGGCATGATCCAGTTCGTGAAACCGGCGAACAGCGGCGTCGCGAACATCAGCAGCATGATCGTGCCGTGCATCGTGAACGCCTGGTTGAACTGCTCGTTCGACATGATCTGCAGTCCGGGACGTGCCAGTTCGGCACGCATGAGCAGCGCCATGACGCCGCCGACCAGGAAGAACGCGAACGACGTCACCAGATAGAGCGTGCCGATCGTCTTGTGGTCGGTGGTGGTGAGCCACTTGACCACGACGCTGCCGGGCTGCTTGCGCCGCACCGGCAGCTCGTTCTCGTACGAGTCTTCGGCGGCGGCACCCTGGGGTTCGTTGAGGATGCTCACAGGTTGTTCGTCTCCCGGTTCTTCTCGTGGCCCGTCTGCTCAATGCCGGCCGGGACGTAACCGGTCTGTCCCTTCGCCGCGAGCTCCTTGAGGTGGGCCTCGTAGCGCTCGGGAGAGACGACCTTCACGTTGAAGAGCATCCGGGAGTGGTCGACGCCGCACAGCTCGGCGCACTTGCCCAGGAAGGTGCCCTCACGGTTGGGGGTCACCTGGAAGGAGTTGGTGTGTCCCGGGATGACGTCCTGCTTCATGAGGAACGGCACCACCCAGAAGGAGTGGATGACGTCACGCGAAGTGAGGACGAAACGGACCGTCTTGCCCTTGGGGAGCCAGAGGGTCGGACCCGGGTTGCCCGTCTGCGGGTTCTTCGTGGCGGGCGTGCCGACGTCGTAGACACCGCCGGCGTTCGCCGGGAAGTCCTTCTTGAACCGGTCCGGAATGGCGGCCAGGTTCGGGGCGGTCTTGGCGTCCCCGCTGGAACCGGGGACCTCCTCGATGTAGTTGAAGCCCCAGCTCCACTGGAAGCCGACCACGTTGACCGTGACGTCGGGCTTCGGGCTGAGGCTGAGGAGCTTCGTCTCGTCGCGTGCCGTGAAGTAGAAGAGCACCGAGACGATGATGAGCGGAACCACCGTGTACAGCGCCTCGATGGGCATGTTGTACCGGGTCTGCGGAGGAACTTCGACCTTGGTCCGGCTACGCCGGTGGAAGATGACGCTCCACAGGATCAGGCCCCAGACCAGCACGCCCGTGGCGAGCGCGGCCGCCCACGAGCCCTGCCAGAGGGAGAGGATCCGCGGAGCCTGCTCCGTGACCGGGGTGGGCATACCAAGGCGGGGGAAGTCTTCCCAGTTGTACGAGCAACCAGTGGCTGTCGCCAGGACCAGGCCCGCAGTCATTGCCTGCAGCAGCTTCCGCCGCATCGGGCGCCGCGGCGAGCGGTCGGAGCCGTTGGGACTCACGTAGCGCCTTCCCGAGAGTCTCGCCCGCGCTGTTGGCTGCGGCCTTCTCGCTGGTCGGTCGCCGCCCTGCGTCGGGCAGGGGTTTGGATGTTTATGCGGACCAAACCCTACTGGACGCTATTTGGGGTCGCGCGGGGAGGGTGCCCAACGCGCCGCCCGACTCCCCGAAGGAGTGCTGTTTCGCCTGCGAGACCCCCTCAGAGTACCTGGAATGCCCCGGTCCGGATGGCTTCTGACGCCCTCTTGGGCGGGCTAGCGTGGTGGCGTGTCCTACTTCGACGCCGCGTCCGCGGCCCCGCTGCACCCCGTCGCCCGGCAGGCCCTGCAGGCCTCGTTCGACGAGGGGTGGGCCGATCCCGCCCGTCTCTACCGCGAGGGAAGGAGGGCCCGGCTGCTCCTCGACGCGGCGCGCGAGGCGGCGGCCGAGGCGGTGGGCTGCCGTCCCGACGAACTGGTCTTCACCACCTCCGGCACCCGCGCGGTGCACTCCGGGATCGAGGGTGCCCTGGCGGGCCGGCGGCGCGTCGGACACCACCTGATCGTGTCAGCCGTCGAACACTCTTCGGTGCTCCATTCGGCAGACCTCCACGAGGCGTCGGGCGGTGCGGTGACCCGCGTCCGGGTGGACCGCGCCGGAAGGGTGTCCCCTTCCTCCTACGCCGAGGCCCTGGGTCCCGGCACCGCACTGGCCTGCCTCCAGTCCGCCAACCACGAGGTGGGCACGGAGCAACCGGTGGCCGAGGTGGCACGGATGTGCCGGGAGGCGGGGGTGCCCCTGCTGGTGGACGCGGCCCAGTCGCTGGGCTGGGGCCGAGTGGAGGGTGATTGGTCCCTGCTGACGGCAAGTGCCCACAAATGGGGTGGCCCCGCGGGCGTCGGACTGCTCGTCGTGCGCAAAGGGGTGCGGTTCGCGCCCCAAGGGCCCGCGGACGAGCGGGAGTCGGGGCGGGCGGCCGGGTTCGAGAACGTTCCGGCGATCGTCGCCGCGGCGGCTTCGCTGCGCGCCGTCCAGGCGGAGGCGGTGCAGGAGGCGGCACGCCTGCGCGAACTGACGGAGCGGATCCGGGCGCGGGTGCCGGTGCTGGTGCCGGACGTCGAGGTGGTCGGTGACGCGGTCCACCGGCTCCCGGGCATCGTCACCTTCTCCTGTCTCTACGTCGACGGGGAGACCCTGCTGCACGAACTGGACCGCGCGGGGTTCTCGGTCTCCTCGGGCTCGTCCTGCACGAGCAGCACCCTGACTCCCAGCCATGTCCTGAAGGCCATGGGTGTCCTGAGCGAGGGCAATGTGCGGGTGTCACTGCCGCCCGGCACCGGGGAGGAGGACGTCGAGCGCTTCCTGTCGGTCCTCCCGGGCACGGTCTCGGGGGTCCGCGAGAAGCTGGGAGCGCCGACGGCGGTGACGAAGGTGCCCGCGTCCGCCGACGCGCTGGTGGTCGACGCGCTGGGCAGGCGCTGCCCGATCCCCGTCATCGAGCTGGCCAAGGTGATCGGGGACGTGCCCGTCGGCGGCACGGTCCGGGTCCTGTCCGACGACGAGGCGGCCCGTCTCGACATCCCCGCGTGGTGCGAGATGCGGGGTCAGGAGTACGTCGGGGAGGAGCCGGCGGAGCACGGTTCGGCCTACGTCGTGCGCCGGCTGTCGTAGGACCCGTCCCGGACGCCCCGGCCTTCCCCGGACCGGCCGGGGCCCGCCTCCGTCGGACGGAGGCGGGCCCGGTCGGGTACGCGGGTCCGGCGGGTCTAGGAGAGGTGCGCCCGGACCTCGGTGGCGGCCTCGTCGCCGTAGGCCTTGGTGAAGCGGTCCATGAAGTGGGCGCGGCTCAGCTGGTACTCCTGCGTGCCGACCGTCTCGATGACCAGGGTGGCGAGCATGCAGCCGACCTGGGCGGCGCGCTCCAGGGAGACCCCCCAGGCGAGACCGGAGAGGAAGCCCGCGCGGAACGCGTCACCGACGCCCGTCGGGTCCGCCTTGAGCTCCTCCTCGGGGCAGCCGACCTCGATCGGGTCGTGGCCGACGCGCTCGATGCGGACACCGCGCGAGCCGAGGGTGGTCACCCGGTGGCCGACCTTGGCGAGGATCTCCTCGTCGCTCCAGCCCGTCTTGGACTCGATGAGCCCCTTCTCGTACTCGTTCGAGAACAGGTACGTCGCGCCGTCCAGCAGTATCCGGATCTCGTCGCCGTTCATGCGCGCGATCTGCTGCGAGAAGTCGGCGGCGAACGGGATCCCGCGCGAGCGGCACTCCTCGGTGTGGCGGAGCATCCCCTCGGGGTCGTCCGCTCCGATCAGGACGAGGTCGAGACCGCCGACCCGGTCCGCGACGGCCTTGAGCTCGATGAGGCGGGCCTCGCTCATCGCGCCCGTGTAGAAGGAGCCGATCTGGTTGTGGTCGGCGTCCGTGGTGCACACGAAGCGCGCGGTGTGCAGCACCTCGGAGATGCGCACGGAGGCGGTGTCGACGCCGTGCCGGTCCAGCCAGGCGCGGTACTCGTCGAAGTCGGAGCCCGCCGCTCCGACCAGGATCGGGCGGGTACCGAGCTGGCCCATGCCGAACGCGATGTTCGCGCCGACCCCGCCCCGGCGGACATCGAGGTTGTCGACCAGGAAGGAGAGGGAGACCGTGTGCAGCTGATCGGCGACCAGCTGGTCGGCGAAACGGCCGGGGAAGGTCATGAGGTGGTCGGTGGCGATGGAGCCGGTGACTGCGATACGCACGGCTAGGACACGCTCCTGCGAGGGGAGGGGATTGACAGTTAACGCTACCGGGTCCGCACGCGACCCCTGAAGGGCCAAAACTACCCGATAGTAGATCTTTCTTCGTGACGGTGACGGTGCTTACGGTTCCGGTATGACGAACCTCAAAGTCCATGGCTCCGCTCCGCTCGGCCCGGTCGGCGACCTGGAGGACGATCTGGCGTCGCTGCGCGGCGACTGCGCCCGGATGGCCGGTCACTGGTCGGCCCCCGCACCGGTCCCGCCCCTCCACGTCTCCCCCTCCCTCATCCACGGGGTGACCGTTCCGCCCGCCTCGGCGCGGCTGCTGGACGCGATGTCCGACTACGGCGACTGACCTGCGGCACCCGGACGGTGCCGCCGTACGGGTGAGAGCCCCGGCGGCGCCGGACGGGTGAAACGGAGTGCGCCCGCAGGGAACCGTGCGCTCCCCCGCTGCGTCCCATCGCTGTCCCCGGTGAAGGGGATGCGCCATACGACCCAGGAGTGCCCGTCATCGACAGGGCCGGGTCATGGGACAGCAGTGGAGCCGAAGGAGCGATGCGGTGAGCACCGAGCGACCCGACAACGACGCGACCGATCCCGCCAAGGGTCACGCCGAGGGTCCCGCCGAGGAGGCGCCCGGGACCGCTGCCGCGGCTGCCCCGGAGGACACCGCCGCGGGGCCCTCCGGGGACCGGACCGAGGACACCGCCGAGGAGCGGGCCGAGGATCCCGCCGGAGACCGGATCGAGGACCCCGCCGGGGAGGCGCCCGAGTCCGCCGCCGCCGACTCGGGCGAGGGTCCCGCCGGGGACCGGGCCGAGGACGCGGTCGCGGAACCCGTCCGCGGCGAGGCGGAGGACTCCGCCGAGAACCACGCCGAGGGTCCCGCCGAGGAGCGGGCCGACGTTCCCGCCGAGGGGGCGGCCGACGGAACGGTGGAGGGTGCCGCCGACGCGGCCGCTCCCGGCACGCACGACACCGTCGCGGGCTCCGGCGGGGAAGCGGGCGCGAGCTCCGGCGAGGGTTCGTCCGATTCCCCTGCCGCCCCTGCCGTCTCCGAGGGTCCCGTCGGCGCGGGTGCCCCGGAAGGGGCCGACGGGAGCGGTGACGGCGGTCCCGGGGAGGAGTCCGGGGAAGCGCACCCCGAAGTCGCCGTCCTGGGGGCCGGCCCGGGGCCCGTCGAGGGTGACGGGGCAGGTGGGGGCCGGCGGCGGCACAGCCCGGTGCTCCTCGCCTCGGTCGTCGCCGCCGTGCTGCTCGTCGGGGGCGGCGGCGCGTACGTGGCCTCGACGGCGTCCGGCAGCGCCCGTTCCGCCGCGCCCGGCGCCGAGGACACCGCCCCGCCGCGGCTGGTCCTCGACGGCTACACCGCGAGCACCGGGGGCACGGGCGGTACGGCCGGCATCGCGCCCGGCGAGCCCGACCCCTACGGCACGACCTACCACGCGAAGGGCGCACTCCCCTCCGGTCCGGGCTCGGCGCACGTGCGGTGGGCCGAGGGCAGGGTGACCCGGGCCGAGGTGACCCGGCTCGCGAAGGCCCTGGGCCTGGCGGGCACGCCCCGGCTCGCCGGGGACGCCTGGACGGTCGGCTCCGTCAAGGACGGAACCGAGCCGAATCTGCGGGTCACCGCGGACGCGCCGGGGACCTGGACCTTCGCCTCCGCCCTGCCGGGAGGGGACAACTGCGTCAAGGTCACGACGTGCGCGCCCGGCGACTCCGGCTCCCCCGCCGGTTCCGCGCAGGACCCGGTGAGCGAGGCGACGGCGAGGAAGGCGGCCGCGCCCGTGCTGAAAGCGGTCGGCCAGGACGGCGCGAAGCTGGACGCGAGCCAGCTGATGGGCCGGGTGCGGGTGGTGAACGCCGATCCGGTGGTGGGCGGACTGCCCACCTACGGGTGGACGACCGGCCTGCGGATCGGCGCGTCCGGTCATGTCGTCGGCGGCAGCGGCCAGTTGAAGACGACGGTGGAGGGCGACGCGTACCCGGTCGTCGGCGCGCGGAAGACGCTGGACGAGATGAACGGGTCGGCGGCGGCGGGCGGCGACCGGCGCATGGGCATCGGCGGCTGCGCCAGCCCCGTACCGCTGAAGGACCGGGACGAGATGCCGTGCGAGCACCCCTCCCCGGCGGAGCCGCAGTCGGTGACGGTGGAGAAGGCCACCTTCGGACTGGCGGCCCAGCGCGCGAACGGGCGCCAGGCGCTGGTGCCGTCCTGGCTGTTCGAGGTGCGGTCACCGGGCGCGCGGGACACGTACACCGTGACGCGTCCGGCGGTCGATCCGGCGTTCCTGGCCTCGCCGCAGTCCCCGGCGGCGCCGAGCACGGAGCCGACGGTGCCGGTGCCGTCCGGGCAGGTGTCGCCGCCGGCCGCCGCGCACGGCGTCGCCGTCCAGGGCTACACGGCCGACGGCAGGGACCTGAAGGTCTACTTCACGGGTGGTGTGTGCGCCGACTACACCGTCTCGGCCCACGAGACCTCCGACAAGGTCACCGTCACCGTGACGGAGAAGCCCTGGAAGAACAAGGTCTGCATCATGATCGCCAAGATCTACGAGAGGACCGTGCGCCTGGACGCGCCGCTCGGCGACCGTGAGGTCGTGGGCAGCGACGGCGAGGCGATCCACCACGGACGCTTCGGCGTCCCCGAGACCTCCACGGCGACATCGGCGGACCCGCGCTAGCGGAGGGCCGGCCCCGGACACGCGAAGGCGGCGTCCCCCTGCAGGGGGACGCCGCCTTCGTCCGTACTCCGCGCGCACTCGCCTTCGCCACGAGCCGTGGCCCCGGCGCCGGGGCGGACTAGCTGAAGGAGTCGCCGCAGGCGCAGGAGCCCGTCGCGTTCGGGTTGTCGATCGTGAAGCCCTGCTTCTCGATGGTGTCGACGAAGTCGATCGAGGCGCCGCCCAGGTACGGGGCGCTCATGCGGTCGGTGACGACCTTCACACCGTCGAAGTCCTTCACGACGTCGCCGTCGAGCGAGCGCTCGTCGAAGAAGAGCTGGTACCGCAGGCCGGAGCAGCCGCCGGGCTGAACGGCGACGCGCAGCGCCAGGTCCTCGCGGCCTTCCTGGTCGAGCAGGGCCTTGACCTTGGCCGCGGCGGCGTCGGACAGGATGATGCCGTCGTTCACGGTGGTGGTCTCGTCCGATACGGACATCTGCTTCTCTCCCGGGTTGTACGGAGACTGCTTGCCGCAGGTTGCAACCGGCGGGGCCGCGGATTCATTCCGGGCCGAGCTCATGTCTTCTGCCTTCTCTCTTCATGCTCGCACATGCGCCCGCGCACGAACACCGGCCTGTGGACAACCGCACGGACACCCGGATGTCACCCGCCGGAGAGGCGACCGGGATTCACGTCACATGGACGCTATGGCCATCGTCAACGTGACGTGAAGCGGTTATGATAGATAGCGTCAAAGAGACGAAAAGGCATCGTACCGCCGGACCGCTCCCACCGGAGCCCGGCGACCCGCAGAACAGAAAGGGTGCGTGTCGTGACCACCGCCCAGACCCAGGAGCTCGACGTACAGCCGACGCCCCTCGCCCTGCTGCTGCTCGGCCGCCAGGCCGACCCGAAGAGCGAGCGGGGCGTCGAGTGCCCCGGCGACCTGCCCTCGCCGTCCGACCCGGACCTGGTCGAGCGCGCGCGGGCGGCCAAGGAGAAGCTCGGCGACAAGGTCTTCGTGCTCGGCCACCACTACCAGCGCGACGAGGTCATCCAGTTCGCTGACGTCACGGGTGACTCCTTCAAGCTGGCCCGTGACGCGGCGGCCCGTCCGGAGGCCGAGTACATCGTCTTCTGCGGCGTGCACTTCATGGCCGAGTCCGCCGACATCCTCACCGGCGACGCCCAGAAGGTCGTCCTGCCGGACCTCGCCGCGGGCTGCTCGATGGCCGACATGGCCACCGCCGAGCAGGTCGCCGAGTGCTGGGACGTCCTGACCGAGGCCGGCATCGCCGAGCGGGTCGTGCCCGTCTCGTACATGAACTCCTCCGCGGACATCAAGGCGTTCACCGGCAAGCACGGCGGCACGATCTGCACGTCGTCGAACGCCCAGCGGGCCCTGGAGTGGGCCTTCGAGCAGGGTTCGCAGGTGCTGTTCCTGCCCGACCAGCACCTCGGCCGCAACACCGCCGTCCGCGACATGGGCATGTCCCTGGACGACTGCGTGGTCTACAACCCGCACAAGCCGAACGGCGGGCTGACCGTCGAGGAGCTGCGCGGCGCGAAGATGATCCTGTGGCGCGGTCACTGCTCGGTGCACGGCCGCTTCAGCGTGGACTCGGTGAACGACGTGCGCGAGCGCATACCGGGCGTCAACGTCCTCGTGCACCCCGAGTGCAAGCACGAGGTCGTCGCGGCGGCGGACTACGTCGGCTCCACGGAGTACATCATCAAGGCCCTGGAGGCCGCCCCGGCCGGCTCGAAGTGGGCGATCGGCACGGAGCTGAACCTCGTACGGCGGCTGGCGAACCGGTTCGCGCCCGAGGGCAAGGAGATCGTCTTCCTCGACAAGACGGTCTGCTTCTGCTCGACGATGAACCGCATCGACCTGCCCCACCTGGTGTGGACCCTGGAGTCCCTCGCCGAGGGCAACCTCGTCAACCGCATCGAGGTCGACAAGGAGACCGAGGCGTTCGCGAAGCTGGCGCTGGAGCGGATGCTGGCGCTGCCGTAGCCGCCGCCCCGCCGTACGCGACATCGAAGAGGCGTCCCTCGCTCCGAGGGACGCCTCTTCGCCGTTCCGGGGGCCCGGAAAGCGCACGGCCCCCGTCCCGGCGTGTGGACGCCGGGACGGGGGCCGCTTCCTGGAACCGGATCAGACTCCGGCCGGCTCCGGGGACTTGTCCTCGTCGCCGACGGCACCGGTGTCGGGGCCCGCGCCGGCGCCGGACTTCGCCTCACGCTTCGCCGCCCGCTTCCCGGCCCGGCGCTCCTTGCGCAGTTCGAGCATCGCGTAGAGCGTCGGGACGAGCAGCAGCGTCAGCAGCGTCGACGTGATGAGGCCGCCGATCACGACCACCGCGAGCGGCTGCGCGATGAAGCCGCCCTCACCGGTGACGCCCAGCGCCATCGGCAGCAGCGCGAAGATCGTCGCCAGTGCCGTCATCAGGATCGGGCGGAGCCGGTGCCGGCCACCCTCGATCACGGCCTCGACCACGCCGTGGCCCTGCGCCCGGTACTGGTTGACGAGGTCGATCAGCACGATCGCGTTCGTCACCACGATGCCGATGAGCATCAGCATGCCGATCATCGCGGGGACACCCATCGGGGTGCCCGTGACGACGAGCAGGCCGATCGCGCCGGTCGCCGCGAACGGGATCGACACGAGCAGGATCAGCGGCTGGACCAGCGAACGGAACGTCGCCACCAGCAGCATGAAGACGATCGCGATCGCCGCGAGCATCGCCAGGCCCAGGTTCTTGAACGCGTCGTCCTGGTCCGAGGAGACACCGCCGATCGACGCCGTGGCGCCGGCGGGCAGCTTCAGCTTCTTGAGCTTCGCCGTGAGGTCCGCGCTGACCGCGCCGGTGTTGTCGCCGGCCGGCTTGGCGGTGATCGTGGCGGCGCGCTGCCCGTCGATCCGGGTCATCGAGACCGGTCCGTCGACCAGCTCCACGTCCGCGATGTCGCCGAGCTTCACCGCGCCGAGCCGCAGCGCGCGCAGCTCCGCGATCGTGGTGACCGGCTTCGCGGACCTGATGACGACGTCACGCTCGGCGTCGTCCAGGACCGCCTTGCCGGCGGTCGTGCCGCGGACCGCCTGGGTGACGGCCGCACCGAGGGTCGCGTCGTCGAAACCGGCCGCCGCGGCCTTGGAGTCGGCCCGCACCGAGATGCGCGGCACGCTCTGGGAGAGGTCGCTGCTGACGTCGGTGACGTCGTCGAGCCTGTCGACCTCGGCCTGGACCTGGCCGGCCGCCTTGCGCAGCACGTCCGCGTCCGCCGCCTTCACGACGACCTTGAGGTCCTGGCTGCCGAAGGCGTCGCCGGCCGCGACCGTGGTGGTGCCGAGACCGGAGAGCTCGCCGAGCCCCTTCTCGATGCGCTTCTGGACGTCCTTCGAGGACGCGGAGTCCTCCAGCATGACCTGGTACGACGCCTGGTTGGTGTCCGTGCCGCCGCCGAAGGCCGCCATGAAGCCGGAGGAACCGATGGTGACCTGGTAGTCCTTGACGCCCTCGACGCCGTCGAGCAGCTTCTCGATCTTCTTCGCCTGCGCGTCGGTCGCGGCCAGGCTGGTACCCGGCTTCAGCGCCTGCTTGACGGTGAGGACCTCCTGCTCGCCCTGGTCGAAGAAGTTCGTCTTCAGCAGGGGCGCCATGCCGAACGTGCCGACGAGGACCACGGCCGCGATCAGCAGGCTGGTCAGCCGGCGACGGGTCGCGAAGCGCAGGACGGGGACGTAGAGACGCTGGAGGCGGCTGTTCTCCTCCTTCTCCTCGGCCTTGCGACGGGCCTCCTCGGCGTCCGCCGGGGTGCCCTTGGGTGCGCGCAGGAACCAGTACGAGAGCACGGGGACGACCGTCAGCGAGACGAGCAGGGACGCGAGGAGCGCCGCCGTGACCGTCAGGCTGAAGGAGCCGAACAGCTCGCCGACCATGCCGCCGGTGAGCCCGATCGGCAGGAAGACGGCGACCGTGGTGAGCGTCGAGGAGGTGACCGCCCCGGCCACCTCGCGCACCGCGGTGAGGATCGCCTCCTGGCGCTCCTCACCGTACCCGAGGTGCCGCTTGATGTTCTCCAGGACGACGATCGAGTCGTCGACGACCCGGCCGATCGCGATGGTGAGCGCGCCCAGCGTCAGCATGTTGAGCGACAGGTCACGGGTCCACAGCACGATCAGGGCCAGCACCACGGACAGCGGGATGGACACCGCGGTGACCAGCGTCGAGCGGACCGACGCCAGGAAGAGCAGGATGACCAGGACCGCGAAGAGCAGACCGAGGGCGCCCTCGGTGGTCAGCCCGTGGATGGACTTGGAGACCGCGGGGCCCTGGTCGCTGACGACGGTGATCGCCGATCCCTTGCCCAGGTCGGCCCGCAGGCCGGGCAGCTTGTCCTTGACCGCGTCGGAGATGGCGACGGCGCTGCCGTCGTGGGCCATGGTGACGGTCACGGCGAGGCTCGGGCGGCCGTCGGTGCGCGTGATGGAGTCGGCCGCGGCCTGCGTCTGCGCGACGGTGGCGACGCTTCCGAGGCGCACCGGCTTCTTGCCGGGCGCTCCGGTGACCATCAGGTCCTGGATCTGGCGCAGCGAGGTGAAGCCGCCGCCGACCCGCACGGTGCGGTTGCTGCCAGCCTCGTCGAAGGAACCGGCCGGGACGGTCGCGCCGCCCGCCTGGAGCGCCTGGCCGAGGGCGGCCGGGGTGAGGCCGGCCTTCGCCAGCTTCCCGTCGTCGGGGGTGACGGTGACCTGGAGGTCCCGCACGCCGGCGACGTCGACCCGGCCGACGCCGTCGATGCCCTCGAGGGCGGGGACGACGGTGCGGTCGAGCCGGTCGGCGAGCGCCTGCTGGTCCTGGCCGGAGGTGACGGCGAGGACGACGGTCGGCATGTCGTCGGTCGAACCGGCGATGACCTGCGGGTCGACCGAGTCCGGCAGCTGGGCGCGGGCCCGGTTGACGGCCTGCTGGACGTCGGCGACGAGCTGCTTGGTGTCGTTGCCGTAGTCGAAGGACGCCATGATCACGGCGTTGCCCTCGCTCGCGGTGGAGGTGACACCGGTGATGCCGTCGACGGCCTGGAGGCTGTTCTCGACGGGCTCGACGACCTGCTTCTCGACCACGTCGGGAGACGCACCCTGGTACGGCGCGAGCACCGACACCATGGGCAGTTCGATGGTGGGCAGCAACTGCTGCTTGAGCTGGGGGATCGCTATCGCCCCGAAGACGAGCGCGATGATCGACATCAGCCCTATGAGGGCCCGTTGCGCGAGGCTGAATCTGGACAGCCAGGACATGGGTGGTGGGTCTCTCTTCCGTGGTTCGAGCGGAACGCGGGGGACGGGGAACCCCCCACGCCACACCCTGGGCCATGGACGGGCGGTGATCCGTAACCCCTGAGTCCATTTCCTGGCCCGGGACCTACTCCAGGCGCAGTACGCACAGGTGACGCTCAGTCCACCCTCGGGCGGACCAGCCCCGACTCGTACGCGATGACCACCAGCTGGGCCCGGTCGCGGGCGCCGAGCTTGGCCATGGCCCGGTTGACGTGCGTCTTCACCGTGAGCGGACTCACTTCGAGGCGCTCGGCGATCTCGTCGTTGGAGTGCCCGGCGGCGACCTGGACGAGCACCTCGCGCTCGCGCCCGGTGAGCGCGTCGAGCCGCTCGGAGCGGCCGGCACCGGGCCCGTCGTCGTCACCCTGCGCGAGGAACCGGGCGATGAGGCCCTTGGTCGCCGCCGGGGACAGCAGCGCCTCGCCGCCCGCGGCGACGCGGATGGCGTTCAGCAGTTCCTCGGGCTCAGCTCCCTTGCCGAGGAACCCGGACGCCCCGGCCCGCAGCGACTGCACCACGTACTCGTCGACCTCGAAGGTCGTCAGCATCACGACCCGCACGTGCGCGAGAGCCGGGTCGGCGGTGATCATCCGGGTGGCGGCGAGGCCGTCGGTGCCCGGCATCCTGATGTCCATCAGCACCACGTCGGCCCGCTCGTCCCGGGTCACCGCCACGGCCTGGGCGCCGTCGGAGGCCTCTCCCACGACCTCCATGTCGGGCTCCGAGTCGACGAGCACGCGAAAGGCGCTGCGCAGCAGCGCCTGGTCGTCGGCGAGCACGACACGGATCGTCATACGGGGTCTCCCAGGGCCGGCGCGTGGTTCTTGACCGGAAGGATCGCATGGACGCGGAACCCGCCTCCGTAGCGGGGACCGGCCGTGCAGCTCCCGCCGATCGCGGTGACGCGCTCGCGCATGCCGAGCAGTCCGTGGCCGCCGCCCTCCTGCGGTCCGGCGTCCTGCCCCGGACCGTGCCCGTACTCCGGACCGTGCCCGTACTCCGGGCCGTCCTCCGGTCCCGGGCCGTCCTCCGGTCCGGGACCGGTGTCCCGTCCCGGGCCGTTGTCGAGGACCGTCACCTCCACCACCGGCCCGACGCGGACGACGCTGACCTCGGCCTTCGCTCCCGGGCCCGCGTGCTTGCGCACATTGGTCAGGGCCTCCTGGATCACCCGGTACGCGACGAGGTCGGCGGCCGCGGGCAGCACCGTGCCGGAGTCGGAGCGGGCCACCTCGACGGGGAGCCCCGCGTTGCGGAAGGTGTCCGCAAGCTCGTCGAGCCGGGCCAGCCCGGGGGCGGGCTCGGTCGGGGCCTCGGGGTCGCCGGACTGGCGCAGCAGCCCCACGGTGGCGCGCAGTTCGTTCAGCGCGGACCGGCTGGCCTCCCGTACGTGGGCGAGCGCCTCCTTGGCCTGGTCGGGGCGCTTGTCCATGACGTGGGCCGCGACTCCGGCCTGCACGTTGACGAGGGCGATGTGGTGGGCGACGACGTCGTGCAGGTCGCGGGCGATCCGCAGCCGCTCCTCGGCGACGCGGCGGCGCGCCTCCTCCTCGCGGGTGCGTTCGGCCCGCAGCGCGCGTTCCTTGATCGCGTGCACGAAGGCGCGCCGGCTGCGGACGGCGTCGCCGGCCGCCGCGGCCATCCCGGTCCACGCGAAGACGCCGAGGTTGTCCTGGGCGTACCAGGGCAGCGGACCGGCGAGCATGGCGACCGCCGTCAGGACCGTCATGGTGAGGAGGCCGACGCGCCAGGTCGTGGGGCGGTCGGTGGACGAGGCCACGGTGTAGAGGGCGACGACGGCGGACATGGCCACCGGGGCGCGGGGGTCGGCGGTCACCAGTTCCACCAGGGAGACGGCGACGGTCGCCGCGAGGACCTTCATCGGGGCGCGGCGGCGGAAGACCAGGACCGCGGCCGCGAGGACCATCAGGGCGAGGCTGAGCACGTCCGGGGTGCGGGCGCTCCAGGTCGTACCGTCGGAGCCGTGCGGATCGACGAAGGACCCGGCCACCATGGCGACGAGGACGCCGGCCGCGACGGCGGCGTCCAGGGCGAGGCGGTGGTCCCGCAGCCAGTCCCTCATGCGCTCCAGGGTGCTCATCCGGTCCACGGTACGGGGCCCTGCCGGGCTCGGAACCGGGTGGTACGGCACGACTGTGCGGGGCCGCCTCCCGGCGGGGGGCACGGGGGTGACTGCGTCCCGGTGTCGCGCCCGGCAAGACGGTCCCCGGTGGAACCGACACCTTGGAGCCACGCTCGGAACGCGCGAAGAACGCGACGCGGTCCGGCCCTCGTCCGGCACCGGTGCCACCGGCACGGGGGCCCTGCCGGGCTCGGGGCGGGCGGTGCGGCACGGGTGTGCGGGGCCGCCTCCTGCGGGGCGTGGGCCGGTGCCGCGTCCCGGGGGGACGCGATCGAGGAGCGGGCGGCCGGGCCGGGCCCTCCCGGCGGGTGCGAGTCCCCGGTGCGAAGTCCTGCCGGGCTCGGGGGCGGGTGGTGCGGGGACGGCTGCGCGCGGGGTGGTGCCTCGTCCGGGGGCGTGCTCGAGGTGTGGGGGCCGGGTCGTGACCTCCCCCACGGGTGCGGGGCCCGGGTGCGAAGTCCTGCCGTGCTCGGGGGTGGGTGGTGGCGGTTTCGGGCCGCTCGCTCGTTGTCGCGGCGGCCGGCCGCGTACTTCCCCGGGGCGCGGTGTCCGGGCTTCCGGGGCGTGGGCCCGGAAGCGCGGGAACCGTGCAGGTGCGGCGTCAGCCGGGGATCAGGCCGTCGTCGCTCAGCATCTCGCGGACCTCTTCGAGCGTGGCGTCCGGAGACGGGAGGATCAGCTCCGACGGCTCCAGCGAGTCGTCGGGAAGCGGCGTCCCGGCAGCGCGCACCGCGTCCAGGAGGGCTCCCAGGGTGCGGCGGAAGCCGGCCTCGTCGCCCTTCTCCACCTCGGTGAGCAGTTCGTCGTCCAGCTTGTTCAGGGTGGTGAGCCGGCCGTCGTCCAGCCTCACCTGCCCCTCCCCCATGATCCGTACGATCATGTCGCCTCCTCGGGCCCGGGCCCGTCGGTCACTGCTTGTCGAAGCGCGGGGTGTCCTGGGTCTGCGACGGCTGGGCCTGGCCCGTGCCGCCCTCGATCGCCTGCTGCTGCGCCGAGGAGCCGCCGGCCAGCTCGGCCTTCATGCGCTGCAGCTCCAGCTCCACGTCCGAACCGCCGGAGATGCGGTCCAGCTCGCTCTGGATGTCGTCCTTCGCCAGCCCGGACGGGTCGTCGAGGGCTCCGGAGGCGAGCAGCTCGTCGATCGCGCCGGCCCGCGCCTGGAGCTGCGCGGTCTTGTCCTCGGCGCGCTGGATGGCGAGCCCCACGTCGCCCATCTCCTCGGAGATGCCGGTGAAGGCCTCGCCGATCCGGGTCTGGGCCTGGGCCGCCGTGTACGTCGCCTTGATCGTCTCCTTCTTCGTGCGGAAGGCGTCGACCTTGGCCTGCAGACGCTGGGCGGCGAGGGTGAGCTTCTCCTCCTCGCCCTGCAGGGTCTGGTGCTGCGTCTCCAGGTCGGTGACCTGCTGCTGGAGCGCGGCGCGGCGCGACAGCGCCTCACGGGCGAGGTCCTCGCGGCCGAGCGCGAGGGCCTTGCGGCCCTGGTCCTCCAGCTTGGAGGACTGGTTCTGGAGCTGGTTCAGCTGCAGTTCGAGGCGCTTGCGGCTGGTCGCCACGTCGGCGACACCGCGCCGGACCTTCTGGAGCAGCTCCAGCTGCTTCTGGTAGGAGTAATCGAGGGTCTCGCGCGGGTCCTCGGCCCGGTCAAGGGCCTTGTTCGCCTTCGCGCGGAAGATCATCCCCATACGCTTCATGACACCGCTCATGGGCTTCGCGCGCCCCCTTCTGACGGACTCCAGCTCCAGGTTCTGCAACAGGACCCACAGTACGGGCCCCGCATCCATTACCGCACTGTTCGGGGACGGATGCGCTCATCCCCAAGGACGACTGCGCCCGCCACCGCTCCGGCGTAAGGAGTAGGTGGCACCCGGGGTGCACCCCTGAGCGACGTCCCCACTGTCCCCCTACAGACGCGCGGTGTTGCCGGATCGTTCCCCACTCGGCGGACGTCCATGCTCGCGGACCCCGTACCCTTGGGTTTTGTGTTCCGTAGCCGTGCGAAGGATGAGAAGGCCCCCGCCGACAAGGCGCCGGTGACCCTCTCCAAAGAGACCCGTGATCCGCAGGCCCCCAAGGGCCGCCCCACGCCCAAGCGCAGTGAGGCCCAGACCCAGCGCCGCAGCGTCGCCCAGACGCCGACGACGCGCAAGGAGGCGGCCAAGCGCCAGCGCGACGACCGCCGCGCGGCGATGGAGCGCCAGCGCCAGGCGCTGGCCAGTGGTGACGAGCGCTATCTGCCCGTGCGCGACAAGGGCAAGGTGCGCCGGTTCGCGCGCGACTACGTGGACTCGCGGCTCTGCATCGCCGAGCTCTTCCTGCCGCTGGCCGTGATCATCCTCATGCTGAGCGTGGTCCCGTCCGCCGTCCTCAAGAACGTCGCCCTGCTGCTCTGGCTGGTCGTCATCGTGATGATCGTGGTCGACTCGGTCGTCATCGCGATCCGCCTGAGGAAGCAGCTCAACACGCGCTTCCCGGACGAGAACACCAAGGGTGCGGTCCGTTACGCGCTGATGCGCACGCTCCAGATGCGTCGACTCCGGCTGCCGAAGCCGCAGGTCAAGCGCGGAGAGCGGCCCTGAGCACCACGTCGTTCTCCGGGGGCGCGGCGGATGCCTGGCTGAGCAGGCTGGGCGGGCTGCGGGATGTCGTACGACAGGAACTGGTGGCCCGGCAGCTCGACGAGCAGATAGCCGGGCGGTATCCGGTGGGGCAGCGCCTGCGGGTGCTGGACGTCGGGGCGGGCCAGGGCACGCAGGCCCTGCGCCTCGCGCGGGCCGGTCATCAGGTGACCGCGCTGGAGCGGGACGCCACGATGATGTCCGTGGTCCGTGAGGCGCTGGCCGCCGAGCCCGAGGGCATCCGGAGCCGGGTGCGCCTCATCGAGGGCGACGGGCACGAGACCGGTGTGCACTTCCTGCCGGGCAGCTTCGACGTGGTGCTGTGCCACGGCGTCCTGATGTACGTCGAGGAGCCGGACGCCCTGGTGGCGGGGCTGGCGCGGATGCTGGCCCCGGGCGGGCTGCTCTCGCTGCTGGTGCGCAACGCGGACGCGCTGGCCATGCGGCCCGGGATCGGCGGGGACTGGACGGCGGCGCTGGCCTCGTTCGACACGACCGCGTACACCAACCGGCTCGGCCTCGACGTCCGCGCCGACCGGCTCGACACGCTGACCGCCACGCTCGCCGGGATCGGTGCTCCGCTGCACGCCTGGTACGGGGTGCGCGTCTTCACGGACACGGCGTCCGACGGCGCGCCGGTGCCGCCGGACGTGGAGACGCTGCTGGCCGCGGAGGAGCGGGCCGGCCGGACGGACCCCTACCGCCAGGTGGCGGCCCTTCTGCATCTGTGCGGCGTACGGGGCTGACGCCCGGCCGCCGCACGCCCGGACCGCCCCGGGCCGCCGGACCGCCGATGTCGCCCGCACGGGTGCCGTGGCGGGCGGCGACGGGTTGCCGGGGCGAGCCCCGGCAACCCCTGCCGGCCTACTCCGACTCGGCGTGCAGGCTCATCGGGCCGTAAATCTGCGTGCCGTCCTCGAAGAGGAAGACCTGGTCCGCGCCGCCCGCCACAAGGTCCTTCCACACCTCACCGATCCAGGACTCGGCATCGCCCTGGGTGGTGAACTCCTCGGGCTGCACCGCGGGTTCGACCTCTGTCCCGTCGGACTTCTCGAACCGCCACGTCCATGCCGCCATGTACGCCTCCAAGGTGTGAGCACACTGCACAGCGGAAGCCGGACAAGATCCGTCTCCCGTCCGAAGCCTAGCCGGACGCGCAAGACGTGCGGGGACACGGAAAAATCGGCGGCGTGGAACTGACTCTGCTCGGCACCGGTGCCCCCGCGGGCCTGCCCCGCCCCGAATGTCCCTGCGCCGCCTGCGCGACCGCGCTCGGCGAGAGGGCGCGGGCGGCCACCGCGCTGCTCGTGGACGGAACGCTGCTGCTCGACCTCACCCCCGGCGCCGCGTTCGCGGCGGCCCGCGCCGGGCACTCACTGGGCGGCGTACGGCAGGTACTGCTCTCCCATCCGCACGACGGACCCGCGCTGGAGGTGCCGGCCGGGCTGCCCCAGCCCGGCCGGGTGCCCGACGGGCGGGAGTTGGCGCTGCTGACGGGTCACCGGGTGCGGGCGGTGCCGATGGACGCGCCCGGCACGGGGTACGCGGTGACCGGTCCGGCCGGGCAGCGGTTGCTGTACCTGCCGCCGGGCGCGGCACCGGCGGGCCTGGACGAGAACGACGGCGCGTACCACATGGTGCTCCTGGACGTGGTGGGACGTCCCGACGCCCTGGCGAGGCTGCGCGCGGCCGGCGCGGTCGACCCGACGACGGACGTGATCGCGGTGCACCTCGACCACGACGTGCCCCCGGGGCCCGAACTGGACAGACGGCTCGCCGCGGCGGGCGCGCGGGCCGTGCCCGACGGGACGACGCTCGACGTGGGCGTCTACGAGGACGTGCCCGACGTACCGCGCCGGACGCTGGTGCTCGGCGGAGCGCGTTCGGGCAAGTCGGTGGAGGCGGAACGGCGGATGGAGTCCTTCCCCGACGTCCTGTACGTCGCCACGGGAGGAACCCGCGGCGGGGACTCCGAATGGGCGCAGCGCGTCAGCGCCCACCGTGAGCGGCGGCCCGGATCCTGGCGGACCGTCGAGACCTGTGACCTGGTTCCCCTCCTCGCGGAGGAAGGACCGCCCCTGCTCGTCGACTGTCTCTCGCTGTGGCTGACGGACGCCATGGACGCGGTGAACGCCTGGGACGACGCCGAGTGGTCCGGGGGCGGCGAGCGTGCCCTGCGCGCCCGCGTGGAGGAACTGGTCGCCGCGGTCCGGGGGACCCGCCGCACGCTTGTCGCCGTCTCCAACGAGGTCGGCTCGGGCATCGTGCCGGCCACCGCGTCCGGGCGCCGCTACCGCGACGAACTCGGGCGGCTGAACGCGGCGTTCGCCGGGGAGTGCGAGCACGTGCTGCTGGTGGTGGCGGGACAGGCCCTGGCGCTGCGGGGGTGAATCCGGGCCCGCTCCCCGCCGGTGCGCCGCGGGCCGCCGGACGCGGGGCGGGCGGGACGCGGGTGCCGGTGCGGGGCGTGGAGCGAGGGCTCAGGTCTCCTTGCGGGCGACGACGCGGTACGCGTTCGAGAAGCGGGTGCGGCACAGCAGGGGGGCCAGGAGCCGGTCCAGTGCGGCGGTCGAGGCGAGGAGCGGGGCGGACGCCCGGCCGAGGGCCAGCCGCGCGGTGCGCTGGAGGGGGGTCGGCGGCGCCGGACGCCAGGGGGCGTCGGGACCGGGGAGGGCGCGCCCGAGTGCCAGGGCGAGGGCACCGGAGAGGTCGTGGGGGACGTGCGGTTCGCGCCGGTCCGTCGCGACGACCGCGCAGCCGAGGGACTCGAGTTCGCCGAGCAGGTTGGACAGCGGCATGAGGTGCAGATGGCGCGGCTGGCCGTACGCGGGCCACCACTTGCCGAGCAGCGCGCCGAACGGGCAGTCGGGGTCGGGCACTTCGGCCAGGAGGTGTCCGCCGGGTCTCAGCACCTGCAGCGCGGCACGCAGTTCCTCGCGCGGTTCGGGCGTGTGCTCCAGGTGGTGGAACATGCTCACCACGTCGTAGCGGGCGCGCAGCCGCTCACCGATCACCGGATCGGTGAGCCGTCCGACGTGTGCCTCCTCCACGCGCCCCGCCGCCCGCGCCCTCTCCACGCGCCGCGTCGCGTCGAGGCCGTCGAAGGAGGTGTACGGGTGGACCTCCTTGGCCGCCGCCGGGAAGCGACCGTGTCCGGTGCCGACGTCGAGCCAGCTCTCCGGCTCCGCGAAGGGCAGCAGGGCGCGGGCCGCCGCGCGGTGGCGTCCGGCTCCGCCGGGGGCGTCGAGGAGCCGTTCGGCGAGGCCGTCGTGGGCGTCCTCGCCCGGGTCCCGGTGGTAGAAGGCCAGCCCCTCGGGGGTGAGCCGGGGGTTCTGGAAGGCGTGGGCGCAGTCCCCGCATTCGTCGACGACGAAGGTTCCCGGCTTGCGCTGCCGCAGGTCCGGCGTCCGCAGCCGGGTGCGCAGGCGCTTCGAGCCGCACCAGGGGCAGTCGGCCCGGCGCGGTTCGTGGAACCGGGCGGTGCCCTGGGCGAGATCCGCCGCGTAGGCGGCGCGGCGTTCGGCGGTCGGCTGCGGTGCGGGCGGCATGGAGGCTCCTGTCGGGGACGAGCAGTATGACAATCCGACACAAACGGTACGTAGGTGAAGAGGATCCGGAGTGCAACGACGTGGCGCGGACGTGTTCGATCAGTGCCGGTACTGTTCGGCGAATGAGCTCGCTTAATCTCGACGACTTCACCGATCTGATCGAGCGTCCCGACGGAGGCGTACGCCGTGACGCCGAGGCGCACCGGGAGCGCCGGATCGTTCCGCCCGGGGCGCTGGGCCGCCTGGACGACCTGGGTGAATGGCTGGCGGCGGCGCAGTCCGCGGTGCCGGTACGGCCGATCGAGCACCCGCGTGCCGTGCTGTTCGCGGGCGACCACGGGGTCGCCGCCCTCGACGTGTCGGCACGCCCCGCGGGCGGTGCCGGCCGGCTGGTGCGGGCGGTCCTGGAGGGCGCGAGCCCCGCGTCGGTGCTGGCCCGGGGGTTCGGCGTGCCGGTGCGCGTGGTCGACATGTCGCTGGAGGCCGATCCCGGAGGGCTGCCCGACGAGGTCGTACGGCACCGGGTCCGGAGCGGTTCGGGGCGGATCGACGTCGAGGACGCGATGACCCTGGAGGAGGCGGAGGCCGCGTTCCGGGCCGGCATGGCCGTCGCGGACGAGGAGGCCGACTCCGGCACGGATCTGGTGGTGCTCGGCGACATCAGCGTGGGCGGGACCACGGCGGCGGCCGTCCTGGTCGCGGCGCTGTGCGGGACCGACGCGTCCGTCGTGACCGGGCGGGGCGGACAGCCCATCGACGACCTGGCGTGGATGCGCAAGTGCGCCGCGGTGCGCGACGCCCTGCGGCGGGCCCGGCCGGTGCTCGGGGATCAGCTGCAGCTGCTCGCGACGGTGGGCGGGGCCGATCTGACGGCGACGACCGGCTTCCTGCTGCAGAGCGCGGTGCGGAAGATGCCGGTGATCCTCGACGGGGTCGTGTCGGCCGCGTGCGCGCTGGTCGGCCAGCGGGTCGCCTTCCGGGCGCCGGACTGGTGGCTGGCGGGGCAGCGCAGCGGGGAGCCGGCGCAGGCGAAGGCGCTGGACCGGATGTCCCTCGAACCGCTGCTCGACCACGGGGTGACGGTGGGCGAGGGGGCGGGGGCGCTGCTCGCGCTGCCGTTGGTGCGGGCCGCTGCGCGTCTTGCGGCGGAGCTGCCGGAGGCTCCCGCTCCGGAGCCGGAGGAAGTCCCGGCCGAGTCCGACGAGCCCGACGCCGAGCCCGGCTCCGATTCCGAGGTGTAGCCCCCGGGGCGGGTTCCGGGCTCGGGTCGGGCGGGCACAGGCTTTTTCGCCCCCTCCGCCCCTACCCGTCCCGTACCCGGGGGCTCCGCCCCCGGACCCCCGCTCCTCAAACGCCGGAGGGGCTGGATCTTGCCGGGGCCGGAACGTTCCCCGGCCCGGGCTGGAACGGTGGTGGGTGTTGTGACCCATATCATCGCGACTCATGGGAGATGCCCGGATTGTCGCTGTTCAGGAACGGGTTCCGGTCCGCCGGGGTGACGGGGACCGGCGGTCCACGGCCGCCTCGCGGCGGTCCGCCGCCTTCGCCGTGTGGTACCTGCGCGCGGTCACGTTCATCAACTTCCTGAGCGCCGCCTGGGTGTCGCTCGGACAGGACGTACGACGGCACAACACCGAGAACTACTTCACGCCCTATCTGCTGACCGCGGGCTTCGCCTCCGGCGTGTTCACGATGTTCCTGGCCACCACGATGCGGCGGCGCAAGCGGGCCGCGTGGATCCTCAACTCCGTGCTCGGCGGGCTGTTCCTGCTGCTGTTCGGCGTCGCGATGGCGTTCCCCGAGATCCGCCAGTACGCGCAGAACTGGGTCTCGCTCGCGCTGACCGCCGCCTTCGTGGGCTCCCTGGCCGTAGGCCGCCGGGAGTTCTACGCCAAGGGCGACCGGTCGAACCCGAAGCTCGCGGCGGCCGTCGCCGTCGGCGGGCTGCTGGCCGCCTCGCTGCTCGCCGCGCTGCTGGTCACCGTCACCAACGACGCGCACGACGCCCACCGTTCGACCTTCCTGGACCGCTGGCGCTACGGCACCCTGCGGCTCGTCTCGGTCGCCGCCGACGACTCCCACTACCCCGGCATCGCGACACCGAACTGGGTCAACGTCTCGATCAACGTGCTCAGCACCCTGCTGGTGCTCGCCGTCCTCTACGCGGCCTTCCGCTCCCGGCGCGCCGTCGACCCGCTCACCGAGGACGACGAGAAGCGGCTGCGCGAACTGCTGGAGCGCAACGGCGACCGGGACTCGCTCGGCTACTTCTCGCTGCGCCGGGAGAAGAGCGTGGTCTGGTCGCCCACCGGCAAGGCGGCGGTGGCGTACCGGGTGGTGGGCGGGGTCTCCCTGGCGAGCGGCGACCCCATCGGCGACCCCGAGGCGTGGCCCGGCGCCATCGAGCCCTGGCTCGCCGAGGCCCGTGAGCACGGCTGGATCCCGGCGGTGATGGGCGCGGGCGAGGAGGCGGGCACGGTCTACTCCCGGCACGGCTTCGACGCCCTGGAGCTGGGCGACGAAGCCCTCGTCGAGACGGCCGAGTTCACCCTCGAGGGGCGGGCCATGCGGACCGTCCGGCAGGCCTACAACCGGGTCGGGCGGGCCGGGTACCGGGTGCGCATCCGGCGGCACGAGGACATCCCGGCCGCCGAGATGGCGTATCTGCTCCGGCGCGCGGACGACTGGCGCGACGGCGCGACCGAACGCGGTTTCAGCATGGCGCTCGGACGGCTCGGCGACCCCGAGGACGGCCGGTGCGTGATGCTCGAATGCACCGACTCCCAAGGCGAGTTGAGGGCGGTGCTGTCCTTCGTGCCGTGGGGCCCGAGCGGGCTCTCCCTCGATCTGATGCGGCGCGACCGCGACGCGGAGAACGGGCTCATGGAGTTCATGGTGATCGAACTCCTGCGGCGCGCCCGGGAGATCGGGATCACCCAGGTCTCGCTCAACTTCGCGATGTTCCGCTCGGTCTTCGAACGTGGGGCGCGTCTCGGCGCGGGTCCGGTGCTGCGGCTGTGGCGGTCGCTGCTCAGCTTCTTCTCCCGCTGGTGGCAGATCGAGTCGCTGTACCGGGCCAACGCCAAGTACCGGCCCATCTGGGAACCGCGGTTCCTGCTCTTCGAGAAGAGCGCGGACCTGCTGCGCATCGGGGTCGCGTCCGCGCGGGCCGAGGGGTTCCTGGAGGCTCCGGGCCTGCCGAAGTGGCTGCACCGCAGGCACCTGGAGTCGCACAGACGGGACCGGCGGGGGCCGGCGTGAGGAGAGCCGTGGGGACGACCGGATGAGCGCACTCGCCCGCTGGGCCCGCGCCGAGTGGGGGCTGCTGTACGCCACCGTGCGCCGGGCCCTGCGGGCGAACGGGTGGCGGGCCGTCCCGATGACGCTCGGCGCGGTGTGTCTGACGGCCGCCCTCCAGTTCGTCCAGAACCAGTCCTGGGGCTACCGGCTGGTGCAGGACACGGGCTCCGTCCGGGCCGAGGACCCGCTGCGGCTCGCCCTGCTGCGCACCCCGCTCTCCTTGTTCGTCCCGGCGCTGGACCTGCCGGTGTGGGGCGCGCTCGCGCAGATCCTGGTCGTCTTCGGGATCGCCGAGATCTGTCTGGGCTGGTGGCGCACGCTCGTGATCGCGTACGTCGCCACACTGGCCGGGACCCTGTACGCCCGCGTCGGCATCGCGCTCGGCCCGCACCGGCCGCTGGGGCTGCCCGGGGCGGACGCGCTGGTCGTCGACACCGGCCCGTCGGCGGCGGTGGTGGGCCTCGCCGTGTTCCTGGGCTGGCGCCACCGGGCGTACGCGACGGCGGGGGTCGTGATCGGGGCCATGGTGACCGAGGTGATCGTCAAGGACAACCTGGCGGGCAAGGAGCACCTGGCGGCGATCGCCGCGGTGCTGGCGTTGTGCGCGCTCTCCGCGGCGCGTCACCGGCGGTCGGACAGGGAGCGGTCGGGCGCCGGGTCGGGTTTGCCGCCGATCCACTCCTGAACCCTGCGGGTCCGGACCGCCCAGCGGCGGTCGTGACGGTAGGCGCGCAGCCTGGACCGGGCGCGGGCGCGCGGCCGGCGCCGGTAGAAGCGCCTGGCCCACGGCGAGGCGGGCTTGGCCAGTCTGACGGCGCCGACGAGGGCGATGAAGGGGACGATCACCCCGAAGACCGCCGTGCGGGCCTTGCCCTTGCTCAGGGCGAGCAGCACGAAGAGGAAGTTCAGGACGATGGTCACGATCGCGCTCGCGCGGTCCTGCGCCTCCTGGTCGCTGACGTCGTTGACGCCGAGCGGCGAGAAGCCGCTGAGCATCAGGCCGAGGAGGGCCGCCGTGATCACCACGACCTCGACGCTCTTGCGCCCGTCCTCGGTCCAGTAGACGTCGTCGAGGTGCAGGATCAGCGCGAACTCGTCGAGCACGAGGCCCGTTCCGACGCCGAACACCACGGCGCTCACGCAGGGCCAGAATCCGTAGCGGCTGCCGGCGACCGCGCCGAAGCCGCCGATCACCGTGAGCACCACCCCGGGCACCACGTGGTGGATGTGCAGATCACCGGCCTTGACGTTGCCGAAGGGGCCCTTGCCGGCACGGATCAGCCGCACGATGACACGGGTGACCACGAAGGTCACGACGAACGAGGCCAGCGCCAGGAACAGGGGGAGCTTCCCCGGCTCGACGAGGTTCCGATACAGCCAATGACCCATATGCGAACTTTATCCAGCACCGCCGTATCCGCCCTCCGGGCGTCCGGGTACCCTGCGCCGATGTCCAAGACCGCCTCCGGGGCCTCGCTGCCCGACAGCCTCCGCTTCGCCTTCGGCACCCTCACCGTGCTCCCGGTGAAGGTGACCCGCTGGGACCGTGACGCGGCACGCGGCGGCATGCTGTGCGCCCCCCTGGCCGGCCTGGTGGTCGGGGCGGGCGCGGCACTGGCGGGCGTGGCGCTGCTGGCCATGGGGTCGGGTCCGCTGCTCGCGGCCGTGGCCACCGCCGCCGTACCGGCCGCGCTCACCCGGGGCCTGCACCTCGACGGGCTCGCCGACACCGCGGACGGGCTGGGCAGCGGCAAGCCCGCCGAGGACGCGCTGCGGATCATGAAGCAGTCGGACATCGGCCCGTTCGGGGTGATCACCCTCCTGTTCGTCCTGCTCGCCCAGGTGGCCGGACTCGCCCAGGCGTACGAGGCCTCGTGGGGCCGGGGCGTCCTCGCCGCCGTCGTCCCGGCGGCCGCGGCCCGCCTGGCGCTCACGCTCGCCGCCCGCGCCGCGGTGCCCGCGGCCCGCCCCGGAGGACTGGGCGCGGCGGTCGCGGGCACCGTGCCGGTGCGCGGCGCCCTGCTGGTGGCGGCGGCCGTGACCGGCGCCGCGGCGGGCGCCGGCGCCCTCGTCGGGAGCCATGACGCCGTGCGCGCCGCGGTGGCGGTGGGCCTCGCCCTGCTGGCCGCCGAACTGCTGCTGCGGCACTGCGTCCGCCGCTTCGGCGGTGTCACCGGCGATGTGTTCGGCAGCCTGGCGGAGACGGCGGCGACGACCGCGCTCGTGGTCCTCTCGCTGGGCTGATCACCGCGCTCCCGGGGCGGGGGCGAGGCCGTTCGGCAGGGTGCCCCAGGGGTGGTCCCCCGTGCCGGGGACCGCGCAGTGCAGCGCGGCCCCCCGTTCCCCGGCCAGCGCCGCCGCGTCGGCGTCGGCCGGAGCGGCGTGGACGAGGTGGCACAGACGCACGTCGGTGCCCTTCCACGGCGGCGGGGGCTTCCTCCGGTAGGCGGCCCAGGTGCCCTCGAAGGTGACGAGGACGTCGGCGACGCGGGCGTACGAGGGGTGCGGTGCCGTGCCGTGGTTGAGGACGAGGGTGCCGCGGCCGAGGCCCCGGACCGCGGTCGCGAGCCGCCGGTAGTAAGCGAACTCGCCCTCCGCCGCGGCCGCCTGGTCCAGGAACACGCCGTCGGTGCCGAACCAGTCCCGGTGCCGGTCCAGTTCGCCGAGGACGTCCGCGAGCGGCCTGCGCCCGTACGCCGTGTCGACGTACCCGAGGACCCGCACGCCCGCCGCGCGCAGCCGTCCGGCGACCGCCGCGAACCCCGGGTCGGGGCGCTCGCCCGGCCCGCTGGCGGGGTTCAGCACGACGCCGTACAGCCGGGGCGCCGCGGCGACGAGAGCGTCCCACTCGGCCGGACGGACGGCGGGGTGTTCGTAGTACGGGACGAGGAGGTCCTTCACCGGTGGGCCGTCACCTTTCCGGTCCGGGCGCAGACCAGCACGGTCTGGGCGCCCGCCGCCGCGCCGTACACGATCAGGCCCACCCAGCGCGAGTCGCCCGTGTGCGTCGCCAGCGCCGCCGTCTGGGCGAGCGCGGCGGCGCAGACGACGGCGGCCGTGCCGGTGACGGCGCCGAAGGACTGGAGCAGCAGCCCGGTCCACATGACCACGCCCAGCAGGAGCAGTCCGCCGATCCGGACCCCGTCCGCCGCCGCGGGCGCGTGCGGCCACAGCGCGGAGGCGCCGAGTCCGAGCACGAGCAGCGCGGCGAGGTAGCCGGTGAGGCACTTCAGGAGCGCGCCCGTGGCGGCCCGCCGGAACCTCCTCGCCGAAGTGCTGGAGCGCAGCCCGGCGAGGCTCCCGCTGCGGAACCGGAAGAGCAGCCACTCGGCGGGGCCCATGCTGAGGGTGAGCGCGACCGCGGCCGGCGCGGCGACCGCCGTACGGGCCCCCGTCAGGACGTCTCCGAGCGCCGCGTACAGCACGAGGACACCGCTGCCGAGCCCGAAGAGGGCGTACCCGAGGGTCCCGGCGTGCCGGCGCGGGGCGGACCGGCGGGCGCGCAGCCGCGCGAGGGCCGCGCCGAGGCGGCCCGGGGCGGTCCCGGGCTTCCCCCCGTCCGGCCGGCCCGCGGAGGCCGCCCGCGGCTCACCGTCCCGCCCGGACGGCTCGCCGCCCCGGGCGTTCGCCCGCCGCAGCAGCGCGAGCAGTCCCGCGCCCCAGCTCCCCTTCCCCAGCTCGCGTACGACGGGAGCCACCTCGAGGAGTCCGAGCAGGGCGACCGCCGCCAGGGAGCCGAGGAGCAGGGCCACGCGCGCCGGGTCGGGAACCGGGTGGAACACGGTGACGACCGCGCCCGCCGTCATGGGCGCCAGGGCGGCGAGCAGCGTGCGTTCCCTGCCCATGACCAGCAGGACGGTGGCCGCGCCCAGATAGCCGGACTGCCCGGCGGCGAAGGCGACGGCGCCCCGGCCGGCCGATCCCGCCGCGGCGAGGGCCACCAGGGAGCCGAGCAGGACACCGGCCGGGGTCCCGACGAGCAGCGCGCGGCGGGCGGCCGTGCGGTCACCGAGCCCCGTCCAGGTGTACGCGCGGTGCGCGAGCCCCTGGTTCCAGGTCCAGCCGCACAGCGCTCCGGCGAGCATCGGAACGGTGCCGGCCGGAAGCCCGAACGCGCCCCTGGGCCCCGCGAGGAGCGGCGCGGCGAGGACGTAGCCGAGGCCGGGGAGGGCGAAGACGACGCCCCGCAGGAGACAGCCGATCAGGCCGGTGCGCCAGGGGTCGTGGGCCGGTCCCTCCGGTTCGGGATAGCCCCGGTCGACCCGCTCGAACAGCGCCTCGGCGAGGGCGAAGGAGTCGGCGACGCCGTACCGTTCGCGGATCTGGTCGTCCGAGAGGCCGTCGGACTCCAGGAGCGCGGCCACCTCGTCGGGGTGGACGGCGGCGGTCACGGACTCCCCCAGCTCCGCGGCGAGTTCGTCGATCGGGTCGGGCTTCCCCCAGCTCGTCGGGCGACGCTGGCTCGGCACCAGGGGGCGGGTGGCCCCGTGGGTCCCGGGCTGCGTGCGCAGGGAGCCGCTCACCAGCCGGTCCCGTCCGTGGCGACGGCCTGGTACCAGGGGTCGCGCAGTTCGAGGGTCCAGTCGGCGACGGTCTCCACGGCGGGCTCGTACACCGCGGACCGGTCCGCCAGTTCCTGGTAGACCGTCCTGAACGCGTCGACGGAACGGCGCAGCGTGAACCGGTCGATGACCCGCTGGCGGGACAGCTCGCCGAGGTCCAGACGCCGTTCCTCGTCCCGCAGCAGGGCGAGGGCGGCGGCGGCCATCTTCTCCGGTTCGCGCGGCGGGACGACGATGCCGGTGTCGCCGACCGCCTCCCGGACCCCGCCCACGTCCGTGGAGACCGTCGTACGGCCGCAGGACATGGCCTCGATGATCGAGAACGGGAAGCCCTCCGAGATGGAGGACAGCATGACGACGTGGCCGGCCGCGTAGGCGCGCCACACCTCGGTGATCCGGCCCTCGAAGGTCAGCCCGTCGGTGACGCCCAGTTCGGCGGCGAGCTTCTCCAGGCGGGTGCGGTACGCCTCCCCGCCGGGCGGCACGGGGCCGAACAGCCGCAGCCGGGTGTCGGGCAGTTCGGCGCGCACCATGGCGTACGCGCGAAGGAGCGTCTCCAGGTCCTTGATGGGGTCGATCCGGCCGCACCAGGTGAGGGTGGGCACGGCGGGTTCGGGTCCCGCGTGCGGGAAGGCGTGCGGGTCGACGCCGTTGTAGACCGTGCGGATCCGGTCCCCGTCGGCGCCGCCGCGCTCCTCCCAGCGGCGGTTGTACTGGTTGCAGGGGGTGATGAGGTCGGCGGCGCGGTAGCCGAGGGAGTTCAGCTCGCGGTAGAAGCCGAGCATGAACGCCTTGACGGGCCAGCGCTGTTCGGCGCCGCGGTAGCCGAGGTAGCGCTCGCGCAGATAGATGCCGTGCTCGGTGAGCAGGAACGGGACCCCGTCCAGGTGGTGCGCGACGAGGGCGGGCAGCGTGGCGAGCCCGCTGCTGACCGCGTGGGCGACGCAGTCCTCGGGGAGCCGGACGCCGAGCGGGCGCAGCGCGTGCTCCAGCAGGTCCGTCGCCACGAGCGCGTCGTGCACGGTGGGCCGGGCGGCCGCCGTCGGCAGGTGCGGCATGGTCCAGATCCACATCAGCGAGCGCAGCGCCGCCTCGCCGCTCAGGGCGGCGGACAGGCGTCCGTCGCGGGCGAGGACGGCCAGCTCGTACAGGGCGTCGCCGAAGTCCTCGGGCGAGTCGGGGTCGAGGAAGGAGAGCAGGAAGCGTTCGTAGATCTCGGCGAAGCGGCGCTGGGCGCGGCCGATCGGCGGGCGGGCGCGGCCGGGGCGCGGTCCCCAGGTCGGCACCCGGGTGTGCCGGTAGACGTTGGGCGGCAGTTCCCAGGCCACGGGTTCGCGGCCGCTGCCGGTGAGCGAGACGATGTGGAAGTCGACCTCCGGCATGCCCTTGACCAGCTGGTCGCACCAGGTGCTGACCCCGCCGTGGACATGTGGGTAGGTGCCTTCGGTGAGCATGGTGACATGACGGCCGGTGCGCATCATGCGTGGTTCCCCCCTGGGACTGTTTCTTCCGGAGAGCCCCCCGGCTCCCCGCCGCACGGCTCACGAGCGCACCCCGGCCGGGACCGGCCGGGGTGCGCGTCTGCTGCCGCGGTGCCGCGCGCCTAGGCGGGCAGGTTCAGCTTGACCGCCGACTGAAGGAGCTCGGGCTTGGTCCAGTCGTTGCGCTGTCCCGCGTACGGCGTGCCGAACGGGGTGGTGCCGACCACGAGCTGCTTCGTGGTCCCCTCGGGCACGGTCACCGGGATCTGCGTCCCGGACGGGGCCGTGACGGTGACCTTGTTGCCGATGCGGTAGGCCGTGACCCTGCCGCTCGCCAGGGCCGTCTGCCAGTCGGTACGGCGCTGCAGCTCCGTGCCGATGGCGCTCTGACGGGGGTTCTGCAGCGGGGTGTTGTCGGCGTAGATCGCCTTGTAGCCGTCGAGCACCTTGTCCAGGACCGGGTAGAGGATGCGGCCCTCGGCCAGGTTGGACTGGTGGACGTAGTGCGGACGCGGGTCGTTGCCGATGGCGTGCCCGAGCGCGGTGCGCGCCTCGGCCGGGACGATGTGGTCGGCGTAGCCGGTGGCCGTGTTCAGCGGGGCCGGCAGGCAGGTGGACGTCGCGTTGTTCTCGCACACCCCGCTGCCGCCGTCGGCCTTCGAGGTGTAGATGTAGTTGTACTCGTCGGCCATCTCCTCGGGCGTGCCGGTGTTGTAGTAGATGTTCATCGGGTAGCGGGGGACGGTCATCACGCCGTTGCCGACCGAACGCTGCTCGGGCTCGCGGGAGTTGTCGGACCCGGTCCACCTGACGCCGTTGTCGGCCATGGCGCGCGCGAGGTTCGGGTTGTCGACGGGCTGCTGGGGCAGCGTCTTGAGGCCCGAGTGCTCGCCGGTCACCAGCTCGGTGCGGTCGGTGGAGAGGCCGTGCGAGGCCGCCCACTTGTTGTTGTCCGAGATCTGCGCGGAGATCTCGGACCGGCTCACCCACTTCGTGGTGCCGTCGGTGTTCTTCGCGCAGGTCCAGGGGACGGTCGTGGTGTCCTGGACGCAGCCGAGGAACGGGTGCGTGTAGGTGTGGTTCATCCAGCGGAACTTGGCCTTGTCGGCGAGCAGCTGGTCCGTGAGGGCGTCGGTGCCGCCGTTCTCGGACTTCCACTGCTCGCCCGCGCCCCCGTTGAAGACCATGTCGAGCGTGAACCCGTGGTCGGCCTCCCACTGGGCGGCGTAGACGGCGTCGGCCGCGGTCATGCGGATCGGCGCGGTGGTGTCCTCGCCGTCGCCGCCCGCGCAGTCGATGTCGCCGGGGGTGCAGTCGCGCTCGGAGTCCCAGCGGGCGTCGGGCGCGAAGACGTCGTCGACGTGGACGGAGAAGTAGTTCCTGGCCTGTCCGAGGTGCACGCCCTGGGTGAGCCACTCGACGATGCCGCGCGCCAGGACCTTGAACTGCTGCTGGTACTGGTTGTACGCGAAGGTCACCACGAGTTCGCGGCGCCCGTCGTGCTCGTACTGCCCGAGCATCGAACCGCCGCTGGGCGCGTTCAGGTAGCTGGTGAACCCGTCCCTCGGGTGGGCCGCGTAGCCGTAGGTCTCCTGCACGGCCGGGTCGTTGTCCTCGAAGGTCAGCGGTCCGTCGAGGTAGCGGAACGGGCCGGCCGTGCCCGCCGCGGTGATCTGCGTGGTCGCTCCGTCCAGCACGCCGGACCAGCCGCCGTTCTGGTCGGTGTAGTCGAGACCGACCTCGGGGTGGGCCCAGGTGTAGGCGTCGACCTGCGGGATGCCGAATGTCTTCTCGTAGGCCTCCAGGGCGGTCTGTTCGGCCGAACCCGCGCCGAAGGGCGACTCGTTCGGCAGGACGACGCCCTGGTACTTGGCGCGCGGGACGCCGTTCACCGTGTCGCTCAGGAACGTCGCGTTGATGGTCGGGCGGTTCGCGTCGCCCAGGTTGACCGTGGTGTACGGGACACCGGAGTTCTTCAGCTCCGCGGTGATGGCTCCGACCTGGCCCGCGCCGTTGTCCACGACGAGGACCTTGAGGTCGATCCGCGGCGTGACCGCCGCGGACGCACCGGGTGCCCCCATGCCCAGCGCCAGAAGTCCGGCGGCCCCCAGGACGGCAGCCGTCCCTCTCCACCGATGCAGGCTCTGTGCCATATGTAGCTTTCTCCCCCTCGAGCATCCCCCACGGGTGGAAACCATGGGGAATCTGTGGAAATCGTGCAAATCAGTGGACGGCGTGCCCACTGACCACGATGAGTGTGTCTCAGGTCACCGGGAGTGAGGGGCGGGAATCCGGGACGGCGCCACCTGTGGGTGAACGTCCGCAGGAATGAGCGAAACCCGGCCCCGAGCGTAGGCTCGTCCCGGGTACTCGCCCGGCCTGTCACGGGCCCCGGCGAGGACCGCCCCCGAGGACGGATCTAGGGTCGGCCGTCGGGCCCGGTCGACCCACCCCTCTCGGCCAAAGAACCTCAATGGAAGCGGAGATCTCACCACCGTGACTGCTCTCACTCTCAGCACCGCCGCGGCGTCCGGTCTGCGGGCCGACGCGATCGTCGTCGGTGTCGCGAAGGGCCCCAAGGGTCCGGTCGTCGCACCGGGCGCCGAGGCCGTTGACAACGCGTACGACGGCGGGCTCGCCGGAATCCTGGAGACCCTCGGGGCCTCGGGGGCCGAGGGCGAGGTGACCAAGCTGCCCGCGCCGTCCGGATTCAAGGCTCCCGTCGTGGTGGCCGTCGGCCTGGGAGCGGTTCCCGCGGACGAGGCCGGCTTCGACGCCGAGGCACTGCGCCGCGCGGCCGGTGTCGCCGCCCGCGCGCTCGCCGGCGCCAAGAAGGCCGCGTTCGCGCTGCCGGTCTCGGACGCCGCCGACGCCGGTGCCGTCGCCGAGGGCGCCCGCCTGGGCGCGTACGGCTTCGACGCCTACAAGGAGGCGGGCCGCAGCGAGGCCGCCAAGGACCGCAAGGGTCCGCTCGGCGAGGTGACCGTCCTCGGCGGCAAGCCCCGGGACGCGGCGTACAAGGCGGCCGTCGCGCGCGCCACCGCCGTGACCGAGGAGCTCAACCGCGCCCGCGACCTCGTCAACACCCCGCCGAACGACCTCAACCCGGAGTCCTTCGCCGCCGTCGCCACCGCGGCCGGCAAGGAGCACGGCATCAAGGTGCAGGTGCTCGACGAGAAGGCCCTCACCAAGGGCGGCTACGGCGGCATCCTCGGCGTCGGCGCCGGCTCGGCCGCCGGTCCCCGCCTGGTGAAGCTGTCGTACACCTCCTCGAAGGCGAAGAAGCACCTCGCCTTCGTCGGCAAGGGCATCACCTACGACTCGGGCGGCATCTCGCTCAAGCCCGCCGGGCACAACGAGACGATGAAGTGCGACATGGCCGGCGCCGCCGCGGTCTTCGCCGCCGTGGTCACCGCCGCGCGCCTTGGCCTGGAGGTCAACGTCACCGGCTGGCTCGCGCTCGCCGAGAACATGCCCTCCGGCTCCGCCACCCGTCCGGGTGACGTGCTGCGCATGTACAGCGGCAAGACCGTCGAGGTGCTGAACACCGACGCCGAGGGCCGCCTGGTCCTCGCGGACGCGCTGTGGAAGGCGTCCGAGGAGAAGCCGGACGCGATCGTCGACGTGGCGACGCTGACCGGCGCGATGGTGCTGGCGCTCGGCAACCGCACCTTCGGCGTGATGGCCAACGACGACGCGTTCCGTGCCGCGATCGTCGAGGCCGCCGAGGAGGTCGGCGAGGAGTCCTGGCCGATGCCGCTGCCCGAGCACCTGCGCAAGGGCATGGACTCCCCCACCGCCGACATCGCCAACATGGGCGAGCGCATGGGCGGCGGCCTGGTCGCCGGCCTGTTCCTGCGCGAGTTCGTGGGCGAGGGCATCACCTGGGCGCACCTGGACATCGCGGGCCCCGCGTTCAACGAGGCCGGCCCGTTCGGCTACACCCCCAAGGGCGGCACCGGTTCCGCGGTCCGCACCCTGGTCCGCCTCGCCGAGCTGACGGCGGCCGGCGACCTGGGCTGAGCCCCCGTACGGCACACGGCCCCGGGCGTCCGCGCGCCCGGGGCCGCTCGTGTGGCCGAACGGAGGTTTCGCCCTCGACGAAATCCGCAGGTTCACCCGGCTCCGCACCCCGTCGACGTGATGGATCAGACGCCCCACACACCGGCCCGGCGTCTCGCTCGCCCCCGACAAGTGCGAAGATGGGTTCTCGGCAGGACAGGGCCCCCACCACAGGGCCGTAGAAAGAGCGGCCGGACACCAGCCGACCGACCGGTCAACCACCCGTAAGGGACGAAGGTGCCCGGCGTAACGGCGCACATGCATGGAGGACGTGACGTGGCGAACGACGCCAGCACCGTTTTCGACCTAGTGATCCTCGGCGGCGGTAGCGGCGGTTACGCCGCGGCGCTGCGCGGAGCGCAGCTGGGCCTGGACGTCGCCCTGATCGAGAAGGACAAGGTCGGCGGTACCTGCCTGCACCGTGGGTGCATCCCCACGAAGGCCCTGCTGCACGCGGGCGAGATCGCCGACCAGGCCCGCGAGAGCGCGCAGTTCGGCGTCAAGGCCACCTTCGAGGGCATCGACGTACCCGCCGTCCACAAGTACAAGGACGGGGTCATCTCCGGTCTGTACAAGGGTCTGCAGGGTCTCATCGCGTCCCGCAAGGTGACGTACATCGAGGGTGAGGGCCGCCTGTCCTCCCCGACCTCCGTCGACGTGAACGGCCAGCGGATCCAGGGCCGCCACGTGCTCCTCGCGACCGGCTCCGTGCCGAAGTCGCTGCCGGGCCTGGAGATCGACGGCAACCGCATCATCTCCTCGGACCACGCGCTCGTCCTGGACCGCGTGCCGCAGTCCGCGATCATCCTGGGCGGCGGCGTCATCGGCGTCGAGTTCGCCTCGGCGTGGAAGTCCTTCGGTGCCGAGGTGACCGTCATCGAGGGCCTCAAGCACCTCGTCCCGGTCGAGGACGAGAACTCCTCCAAGCTCCTCGAGCGCGCGTTCCGCAAGCGCGGCATCAAGTTCAACCTGGGCACCTTCTTCTCGAAGGCCGAGTACACCGAGACCGGTGTCAAGGTCACCCTCGCCGACGGCAAGGAGTTCGAGGCCGAGGTCCTGCTCGTCGCCGTCGGCCGCGGCCCGGTCTCGGCCGGTCTCGGCTACGAGGAGCAGGGCATCGCGATGGACCGCGGCTACGTCCTGGTCGACGAGTACATGCGCACGAACGTCCCCACCGTCTCCGCCGTCGGCGACCTCGTCCCGACGCTCCAGCTCGCGCACGTCGGCTTCGCCGAGGGCATGCTGGTCGCGGAGCGGCTGGCCGGTCTGAAGACCGTCCCGATCGACTACGACGGCGTCCCGCGCGTGACGTACTGCCACCCCGAGGTCGCCTCCGTGGGCATCACCGAGGCCAAGGCCAAGGAGATCTACGGCGCGGACAAGGTCGTCGCCCTGAAGTACAGCCTCGCGGGCAACGGCAAGAGCAAGATCCTCAACACCTCGGGCGAGATCAAGCTCGTCCAGGTGAAGGACGGTGCCGTGGTCGGCGTCCACATGGTCGGCGACCGCATGGGCGAGCAGGTCGGCGAAGCCCAGCTGATCTACAACTGGGAAGCGCTGCCCGCCGAGGTCGCCCAGCTCATCCACGCCCACCCGACGCAGAACGAGGCGCTCGGCGAGGCCCACCTCGCGCTCGCGGGCAAGCCGCTGCACGCGCACGACTGACCCGGTCCGGCCGGGGCCTTCCCCGGCCACCGGCCGTCCCAGTCACCGCGTCGAGCAGGGCGCGACGACGACCACAGACTTCCGCACTTCCCCCGGCCCTCGATCCCGGTCGGGCGGGGGAGACCCAATAAGGAGCAACAGAAACCATGCCGGTTTCCGTAACCCTTCCGGCCCTCGGTGAGAGCGTCACCGAGGGCACCGTCACCCGCTGGCTGAAGGCCGAGGGCGAGCGCGTCGAGGCCGACGAGCCGCTGCTGGAGGTGTCGACGGACAAGGTCGACACCGAGATCCCCTCCCCCGCCGCCGGCATCCTCGCGTCCATCAAGGTCGCCGAGGACGAGACCGTCGAGGTCGGCGCCGAGCTGGCCGTCATCGACGACGGCACGGGCGCGCCCGCCGCCGCCCCGGCCCCCGCCGCCGCCGAGGCTCCGGCCCCGGCCGCCGCTCCGGCCGCCCCCGCCCCCGTCGCCGAGGCCCCCGCGGCCGAGGCCCCGGCCCCGGCCGCTCCGGCCGCCGCCCCGGCCGGTGGCGCCTCCGGTACCGACGTCGTGCTGCCCGCGCTGGGCGAGTCGGTCACCGAGGGCACCGTCACCCGCTGGCTGAAGCAGGTCGGCGAGGAGGTCGCGGAGGACGAGCCCCTGCTCGAGGTCTCCACGGACAAGGTCGACACCGAGATCCCCGCGCCGGTCGCCGGCGTGCTGCTGGAGATCGTCGTCGGCGAGGACGAGACCGCGGAGGTCGGCGCGAAGCTGGCCGTCATCGGCGCTCCCGGCGCGGCTCCGGCCGCCGCCGCCCCGGCCGCCCCTGCTGCCCCCGCCGCGGCTCCGGCCCCGGCTCCGGCCGCCCCCGCCGCTCCGGCCCCGGCTGCTCCGGCCGCCCCGGCCGCCGCCGCCCCGGCCCCGGTCCAGCCCGCCGCTCCGGCCGCGCCCGCCGCCCCGGCCCCCGCGCCGGTGGCCGCGCCCGCCCCCGTCACCCCGGCTCCGGCGCCCGCCGCCACCGCCGGTGACGACGGCGCGTACGTGACCCCGCTGGTGCGCAAGCTCGCCGCCGAGAACGGCGTCGACCTGGCCGCCGTCAAGGGCACCGGCGTCGGCGGCCGCATCCGCAAGCAGGACGTCGTCGCCGCCGCCGAGGCTGCGAAGGCCGCCGCCGCGGTCCAGGCTCCGGCCGCCGCCGCTGCCGCCGCCCCGGCCGCCGCCAAGAAGGCCCCGGTCCTGGAGGTCTCGCCGCTGCGCGGCCAGACCGTCAAGATGCCCCGCATCCGCAAGGTCATCGGCGACAACATGGTGAAGGCCCTGCACGAGCAGGCGCAGCTGTCCTCGGTCGTCGAGGTCGACATCACCCGCCTGATGAAGCTCCGCGCGCAGGCGAAGGACTCCTTCGCGGCCCGCGAGGGCGTCAAGCTCTCCCCGATGCCGTTCTTCGTGAAGGCGGCGGCCCAGGCGCTGAAGGCCCACCCGGTCATCAACGCCCGGATCAACGAGGCCGAGGGCACGATCACCTACTTCGACTCCGAGAACGTCGGTATCGCGGTGGACTCGGAGAAGGGCCTGATGACCCCGGTCATCAAGGGCGCGGGCGACCTGAACATCGCCGGCATCGCCAAGGCCACCGCCGACCTGGCGGGCAAGGTCCGCGCCAACAAGATCACCCCGGACGAGCTGTCCGGCGCGACCTTCACCATCTCCAACACCGGCTCGCGCGGCGCGCTGTTCGACACGATCATCGTGCCGCCGAACCAGGTCGCGATCCTGGGCATCGGCGCCACGGTCAAGCGTCCGGCCGTCATCGAGACGGAGGAGGGCACCGTCATCGGCGTCCGCGACATGACGTACCTGACGCTCTCCTACGACCACCGTCTGGTGGACGGCGCCGACGCCGCCCGCTACCTGACCGCGGTCAAGGCGATCCTGGAGGCGGGCGAGTTCGAGGTCGAGCTCGGCCTGTAACCCGCACCGCTCGTACGCGGAACGCTGACGCGGCACCCCCGCCCGGGACACCGGGCGGGGGTGCCGCGTTTCGTCGGGTCCGGACTCCCGCGGCCGCCGTTCTTCCGCCGGCGCTCGCGTTCCGCGATCACATCGGCGGTACGAATCCGGACTTCACCTGGTACGGGCCCGTACGGCCGGGAACACTCTGACAGCGTGTAAGTCTCGTCTCACCTGCGGAAAGCGCCGCCATGCGCCCGACACCGACGGAGCCACGGCCTTATTGTCTAAAGGTCAAACGCCCACGAGGGTTTCGCCGCCCCTCCCAAAGGAGCTTTCATGACCGCGCCCGTCGTCCACTCGCTGCGCGAACAGATCCGCGAGCACATCGTGGAGGGGATCGTCAGCGGGCGCTGGAAGCCGGGCGAGCGGATCGTGGAGCGGCGGATCGCCACCGAGCTGGAGGTCAGCCAGACCCCGGTGCGCGAGGCGCTGCGCGAGCTGGAGTCGCTGCGGCTGATCGAGTCGGCGCCGAACAAGGGCGTCCGGGTGCGGAACCTGACGGCCGCCGACCTGGAGGAGAGCTACCCCGTACGAGCCGGTCTGGAGGCCATCGCGGCGGAGCTGGCGGCGGGGAAGCTGGCGGAGGACTGCTCGGCCCTGGAGCCGCACGTGACGGCGCTGTACGAGGCCGACCGGCTGGCCGACGGGACCGGCCAGGTGCGGCACACCGTGGCCTTCCACCGCGAGCTGGTCCGGGCGGCCGGGAACTCCGTCCTGCTGCACACCTGGGAGGGCCTGGGCATCGAGGTCTTCACGGCCCTGTCCATCCGCTGGCTCGGGACCGTGCAGCAGTCGTACGCGGAGGAGCACGAGGCCCTCGTGGACGCCTTCCGGCGCCGCGACCCGCTGATCGCCGACCTCGTCAAGGCCCACGTCCTCGGCTGCGCCCCGCGCCCCTGAGGGACGTCCCGACGGCGTCGGCGCAGGGGAGCACACCCGCGCTCAACCGTGCTCCCACCTGCGAGAACCGTCGATTTTCACGGCACCCGGTGCCTGGCTTCAAGGCACCGGGTGCCGACTTTCCGATCTGAAGAGGATTTCCCCCGGAATCCTTTGATCGATCATCGATCAGGGGGTTACAGTCCTCGACGGGCTCCCACAAGAGCCCTTCGCCCTGTCCTGCCATAGACCAAGGGCACATCCCGAAAACCCCTTGCCGATGAGGGAACCCCCCTCCGCATCCGGAAGGCGGCGCAATGACCGACCCCACCGCAATCCAGCCGAGCGAGCTCGACCAGCTCCCGGACCGCGACCCCGAGGAGACCGCCGAGTGGCAGGCCTCCCTGGACGCCGTCACCCAGGCGGCCGGGCCGCATCGTGCCGCGTACCTGATGCGCCGCACGCTGGAGCGCGCCGAGGGCAACGGTCTCGCGCTGCCCAAGCTGCTCGAGACGGACTACGTCAACACCATCCCCACCGCCGCCGAGCCCGTCGTCGACGGCGACGAGGCGATGGAGGCCCGGATCACCGCGTGGAACCGCTGGAACGCGGCCGCGATGGTGACCCGGGGCGCGAAGCACGGCGTCGGCGGCCACATCGCCACCTTCGCCTCCGCGGCCTGGCTCTATGAGACCGGCTTCAACCACTTCTTCAAGGGCAAGGAGGGTGACGGGTCCGGCGACCAGCTCTACATCCAGGGCCACGCCTCCCCCGGCATCTACGCCCGCGCCTTCCTCGACGGCCGGCTCACCGAGCAGCACCTGGACAACTTCCGCCAGGAGTCGGGCGGCAACGGCCTCCCGTCGTACCCGCACCCGCGCCGGCTGCCCTGGCTGTGGGAGTTCCCGACCGTCTCCATGGGTCTCGGCCCGCTGTCGGCGATCTACCAGGCCCGCTTCAACCGCTACCTCACCAACCGCGGCATCAAGGACGTCTCCGCCTCGCACGTGTGGGCGTTCCTCGGTGACGGCGAGATGGACGAGCCGGAGTCGACCGCGGCACTCGCACTCGCCTCCCGCGAGGGCCTGGACAACCTGACCTTCGTCATCAACTGCAACCTGCAGCGCCTCGACGGCCCGGTCCGCGCGAACTTCAAGATCGTGCAGGAGCTGGAGGCGCAGTTCCGCGGCGCCGGCTGGAACGTCGTGAAGTCGCTGTGGGGCTCGGCCTGGGACGAGCTGTTCCAGCTCGACACCACGGGCGCGCTCGTCCGCCGCCTGCGCCAGGTGCCCGACGCTCAGGTGCAGACGTACCAGACCCGCGACGCGGCCTACATCCGCCAGGACTTCTTCGGCGCCGACCCGGCGCTCGCCGAGATGGCGAAGCTGCTGAGCGACGACAAGATCCTGGAGTGCTTCCACCTCTCCCGCGGCGGCCACGAGTCGCGCAAGGTGTACGCGGCCTACCGCGCCGCCCTCGCCCACAAGGGCGCGCCGACCGTGATCCTGGCCCAGACGGTCAAGGGCCACACCCTCGGCCCGGGCTTCGCGTCGAAGAACGCCAACCACCAGATGAAGAAGCTGTCCACGGACGAGTTCAAGCAGATGCGTGACCTGCTCGAACTGCCCATCTCCGACAGCCAGTTCGTCGACGGCGTGGTGCCCTACGGCCACCCCGGCGCCGACTCCCCCGAGGTCCGCTACCTCCAGGAGCGCCGCGCGGCCCTCGGCGGCCCGGCCCCGGCCCGCCGCACGCACGCCCTGGCCCCGCTGCCGGCCCCCGCCGACAAGACCTTCGCGTCCTTCGACAAGGGCTCCGGCTCGCAGAACGTGGCGACGACCATGGCGTTCGTCCGCCTGGTCAAGGACCTGGTCCGCGACAAGCAGACCGGCCGCCGCTGGGTGCCGATCGTCCCGGACGAGGCCCGTACCTTCGGTATGGAGTCGCTCTTCCCCTCGCTCGGCATCTACTCGCCCAAGGGCCAGACGTACGAGCCGGTCGACCGCGACCAGCTGATGTACTACAAGGAGGCCAAGGACGGCCAGATCCTCAACGAGGGGATCACCGAGGCCGGCTCCATGGCGGACTTCATCGCCGCGTCCACCGCGTACTCCACGCACGGCGAGGCGATGATCCCCTTCTACATCTTCTACTCGATGTTCGGCTGGCAGCGCACCGCCGACCAGATGTGGCAGCTCGGCGACCAGCTCGGCCGCGGCTTCCTGGTCGGCGCCACGGCCGGCCGCACGACCCTGACCGGTGAGGGCCTGCAGCACGCCGACGGCCACTCCCCCGTCATCGCGGCGACCAACCCGGCCGCGCTGTCGTACGACCCGGCGTTCGCGTACGAGATCGCGGCGATCGTCAAGGACGGTCTGCGCCGGATGTACGGCGAGGCGGCCCCGGGCGAGGACCAGGACGTCTTCTACTACCTGACCGTCTACAACGAGCCGATGCCGCAGCCCGCCAAGCCGGCCGGCGTCGACGAGGGCATCGTCAAGGGCCTGTACCGCTTCAACACGGCGGAGTCGGCGGGCCTGGAGGTGGCCGCGGCGAACGCCCCGCGCATCCAGCTGATCGGCTCCGGAACGGCGATCCACTGGACCCTCGCGGCCCAGAAGCTGCTCGCCGAGGAGTGGGGCGTGGCCGCCGACGTGTGGTCCGCGACCTCCTGGACCGAGCTGCGCCGCGACGCGCTGGAGGCCGACGCGGCCCTGCTGCGCGGCGAGGAGCGGGTGCCGTTCGTCCGCCGGGCGCTGCAGGGCGCCGAGGGCCCGGTGCTCGCGGTCTCCGACTACATGCGCCAGGTCCCGGACCAGATCGCGCAGTGGGTCGAGCAGGACTGGTCCTCGCTCGGTGCCGACGGCTTCGGCCTCTCCGACACCCGTGACGCGGCCCGCCGCCACTTCGGCGTGGACGCGCAGTCGATCGTCGTCGCCGCGCTGGCGCAGCTCGCCCGCCGCGGCGAGGTCAAGGCCTCGGCGGTGAAGGAGGCCCGGGAGCGCTACGGCCTGTAGCACCCGGGGGTGAACCCGGAGAGGGGGTACGGCGCTCGCCGTACCCCCTCTCGGCTTTCCCGGTCCCTCCGGCCTCTCCCGTCCCTTCGGCGGGCCTCGCGGGGCCGGCCGGGGGCCCGCCGGTTGTCGGTGGCGCCCGGCATCATGAACCCATGCGTGCCGCTCGTCTGATCAAGATGGTGCTGCTGCTCCAGACCCGCGCGTCGATGACCGCCGCCGAGCTGGCGCGGGAGCTGGAGGTGTCCGAGCGCACGGTCTCCCGGGACGCGCAGGCGCTGTCGGAGGCGGGGATCCCGGTCTACGCGGACCGGGGCCGGGCCGGCGGCTACCGCCTGGTCGGCGGGTACCGCACGCGGCTGACGGGACTGGCGCGCGGCGAGGCCGAGGCGCTGTTCCTGAGCGGGGTGCCGGGGGCGCTGCGCGACATGGGCCTCCAGGACACGGCGTCGGCGGCCCGGCTGAAGGTGTCGGCGGCGCTGCTGCCCTCCGTGCGGGACGCCCCGCGTTCGGCGGCGCAGCGCTTCCACCTGGACGCGCCCGCCTGGTTCAGCGAGCCGCGGGCCCCCGAGCTGCTGCCCGCGCTCGCGGACGCGGTGTGGGACGACCGCCCGGTCCTCGCGCGCTACCGGCGCGGGGAGTCGGAGGTGGAGCGGACGCTCGAACCGTACGGGCTCGTCCTGAAGGCCGGGCTCTGGTACCTGTGCGCGCGGGTCGCGGACGCGGGGGCCTTCCGGGTGTACCGGATCGACCGCTTCACCGCCGTCGAACCGGGCGCGGAGCGGTTCCGGCGGGACGAGGGGTTCGACCTGCCGGCGTTCTGGGCGGAGCGGGCCGAGGAGTTCGCCCGGTCCGTGCTGCGGTCCGAGGTCGTCGTACGGCTGTCCCCGGAGGGTGTGCGACAGCTGCCGTACGCCCTCGGCCCCGCGTCCGCGCAGGAGGGGCTCGGCACGTCCGGGGCCCCCGACGGACGGGGCTGGGTGACCCTCACCCTGCCGGTCGAGTCCGAGGAGGTCGCCCGGGTGCAGCTGCGGGGACTCGGGCCCGAGGTGGAGGTGCTCGCCCCGGCGGAGCTGCGCGAGCGCTGCGCCGAGGACGCGGCCGGGGCGGCGGCGCTCTACCGGTGACGGCCGGCGGACGGCCGGGGGCGGGTGGCGGACGACCGGGGGCGGGTGGCCGCGGGCCCTCGGACCGGCTCGTGGGATCGTCCACCGCCGCCGCCTCGGAAACCGTACGGGCCCGGTGGTTTTACCTTCGGCATGTGCATGCATAACAATCTGCGCCACTCCACGTGCGCCCCTCCCGCCCAGGCCCGATGCTGGACCCGTGATGGACGAGACGGAGTTCTGGCAGCTGGTGGACACGACCCGCGAGACTGCCGGGGGCGACCCGGAGGAACAGGCGGATCTGCTCGTCGAGCGGCTCGTCCAGCTGGACCCGGACTCCGTCCTGGACTTCGCCCGGCACTTCGAGTCCCGCTACAACCGCGCGTACCGCTGGGATCTGTGGGGCGCGGCCTGGGTGCTGCTCGACGGGGCCAGCGACGACGCCTTCGACTTCTTCCGGTGCTGGCTGATCGGCCAGGGCCGGGACGTCTTCGAGGGGGCGATGCACGACCCCGACACGCTCGCCGAGCTCCTGGACGACTTCGACGAGGAGATCGACGGCGACGGCGAGGAGCTGGGGTACGCGGCCGACGAGGCCTACGAGCAGCTGACCGGCACCGTCGCGCCCGCCCTGGGCATCCCGGCCGCGGCCGCCGAGCCCGAGGGGACGCCCCTCGAATTCGAGAACGAGTCCGTCATCGCGGAGCGCTACCCCAAGCTGTGGGACCGGTTCAGGGAGGACTGACGGGCCGGGTCCCCGGTGGCGTACGCCCGCGGCCCGTCCGCGCGCGCCGTGTGGTGCCGCGGGGCCGCGTTGGCCTGGTCCAGTGCCGACGCCGTGACCGCCGCCGGGCCCAGCACGACCGTCACCACGGCGCACACCACCGCCCACGGACCGCGCGCCGCCGTCCCCCGGCCGGCCGCCGGTCCCGGTGACCGCGCGCCCGCCGTGCGCCCCGCGTGCGCTCCGCTTCCCGCGCGGCGCGCGGACTCCGTCCGACTGATCCTCATGGTCCCCGCCTCCGGTCGGTGCGTACGTACGACGCCTTGCGACGACGTACGGCGACCGTAGGACGCGCTGCTCTGGGAAGTCTGTGAGCGGCCGGGGGTCTGCCTGTGACCGCCGGTGCCGGGGGCGCCGGGAGGTCAGCGGCCCTGGTAGCGGGCCGCCAGGTCGCGGATCTCCGGGATGCGGTCGCTGAGGGCGGCGCCCGGGCAGCTGGTCATGAAGGCCGCGTCGTGGCCGGAGACGGTGGCGAGCACGGCGGCGGTGCCCGCGGAGTAGCGGCTGAGGCTGTTGCTGGAGACGAGGCGGACGGTGCCCCGGGGGTCCACGCCGGCGAGCCCGAGCTTCCAGGCCACGAGACGGGCGATCGCGTCGGTCATCGCCCTCGGCACCGCCGATCCCGCCGTGAACGTGCCGATCGCGGCGATCCCGGCGGTGCGGTGGTTGAAGCCCTGGGTGTGCGCCCCGGTGACGGGCCGGTCGACCCCGCCCGCCCGGCCCTCGTAGATCGTGCCGCAGCGGTCGACGAGGAAGTTGTAGCCGATGTCGTCCCAGTCCTTGGCGCCGGTCTGGCCCGTGTACACGTCGCGGATGATGCGGGGCGTGTCGGCGCAGTCGTAGCCGTTCGGCGAGTCGGTGTGGTGGATGAAGACCGCCACGACGCGGTCGTCGTAGCGGGGCGGCGGCTGCTCGCGCGCGCTCGAGGTGTCGAGCCACTTCGAGCGCGGCACGACGGGCGGCCGGGCGACGGGGCGGGGGACCGTGATCCGGGCCACGGCCGACGGCCGCGGGGCGGGGGGACGGGCCGCCGGGCGGTCCACCTTGACCGTGCCCATCACCAGCGCCAGGACGGCGAGCAGGCCGGGCACGCACCCGAGGAGGACGAGGAGCGGTCTCGGCCACCCGACCGGCGCACGCCGGCGCACGCCGGGGGGCACGGGGGCACTGGCCTTCCGCCCCGGGCCGGTGCGGTCCTCGCGGGCCGGAGCCGCCGGACGTCCGTGGTGCCCGTGCCGGGCGGGGCGGGACACCCGCCCCCCGCCGCTCCGTATTCGAGGCCCCCGCCGCTTCCGGAAGACACGCATGGAGCCACCCTGACCCGGATCCGCGCGGGCCGCGATGTGGGTTGTGCCACCTGGTGGAACCATCGTGCGTGTCCGGGACGTTTTTACGGGTCCACGGGTGTATGGCCGTTTCCACGGCACCGAACGCGCGTGGCTGATCACTGGGCCCGCCCGACGCGTACTAAGGGGCCCTAGAGAAAGGCGGCTCCGTGGACGTGCTCGACCTCCTGCTGATGCTGGTCATCCTGGTCTACGCGGCGTCCGGGTACCGCCGCGGCCTGGTGGCCGGCTGTGTCTCGCTGGCCGGCTTCGTGGGCGGCGCCGTCATCGGCGTATGGGTGCTGCCGTGGATGATGGAGCTGGTCACGGCGGGGACACCGGCGGCGACGGTGACGGCGGTGCTCACGGTGCTGGTGCCCGCCGTGGTGGGCCACGAGCTGGCCGGACGGCTGGCGCTGAAGCTGCGCCGCGAGCTGGACCAGGGGCCGCTGCGGGTGGCCGACGGTGTCGGCGGAGCCGCGGCGAACACGCTGGCCGTGCTGCTGGTGGCCTGGGTGGCGGCGAGCGTCCTGGGCGCGTCCTCCTCGACGGTGGTGACGCAGTCGATCCGCAACTCGGCGCTGCTGGGCGCCGTGCAGAACTCGATGCCGGAGACCACGCCGACCTGGTTCTCGCGCGCCACCTCCGCCCTCACGGAGGCGGGCTTCCCGCAGGTCTTCAACCCGTTCGAGAACGAACCGACGGCCGGTGTCGCCAAGCCCTCCGGGGACAGCGTGACACCGGCCGCGACGAACGCCGCCAAGCTGAGCACCGTGAAGGTCGAGGGCAGCTCGGGCACCCAGGGCCGGGAGGGCAGCGGCTTCGTCTACGCGCCCCACCGCGTGATGACCAACGCGCACGTGGTGGCGGGCATCGACCGGCCGACCGTGCGGGTGGGCGGGGTCGGCCGCCCCTACCAGGCGCGGGTGGTCCTCTTCGACCCGCAGAAGGACGTCGCCGTCCTGTACGTGCCGGCCCTGCGCGCCCCCGTCCTCCACTTCGACGGGGTCGCCTCGCGCGGCGACTCCGCGGTGGTCGCGGGCTACCCCCAGGACGGCGGCCTCGACCTCCAGGCGGCCACCGTCGCGAGCCGCATCAACGCGACGGGCCAGAACATCTACAACACCGGCACGGTCACCCGCGAGATCTACTCGATCCGCTCGACGGTCCGCCCCGGCAACTCCGGCGGCCCGCTCCTGACCACCGACGGCGAGGTGTACGGCGTGGTCTTCGCCCGTTCGACCTCGGACGACGAGACGGGGTACGTCCTGACGGCGCACGAGGTCGCGGGCGACGCCCGCAAGGCGGCGCACGCCACGGCACGCGTGGACACCGGCGACCTCGTCACGTCCTGACCCGGGCGGCCGGTGCCGGTTCCGGTCAGAGCGGACGCCCCATCAGGACGTCGTCCACGTAGACGTCGTCCAGCAGGAACTCCCCGGGCAGGACCCCCTCGACGACGAACCCCTCGGACTCGTAGAGCGCCCGCGCCGGGGCGTTGTGGCCGAGGACCCGCAGGGTGATGCGCCGGGCGCCCTGGCGGCGGCCCTCCTCGCACACCGCCCGCAGCAGCGCGCGGCCCACCCCGGCGCCCCGGGCGTCCTCGGCGACGGCCAGTCCGAGGATCTGGCGGACGTGCGCGTTGCAGGCCAGCGAGGTCGGGAAGCCCAGCTTGATGTATCCCACCAGACGGCCGTCGAGCTCGGCGACGAGATGGTTCCGGGGGCCGAAGCGCTCGTTGTAGAAGGGCTCGTACGGCGGTCTGGGACGCGGCATGACCGCGTGCAGCGTGGACCAGGTGTCCCGGTCGAGCCGGCCGAGCGCGTCCTCGTCGTCCAGGGTGGCGGTACGTATCCGCGGAGCAGCTGACATGCCGGTCACTCTACGGCCGCCGCGCTGCGGTCCTTCCGTGAAGTCCGCGGCGGCGCGGGCAGGATGGACCCATGAGCGACTCACCGCTGCCCCCGGGTTCCCGCATCGTGATCGCCGGCGCGTCCGGCCTGATCGGCTCCGCGCTGGCGCGCTCCCTGAGCGCCGAGGGCCACGAGGTGGTCCGGCTCGTGCGCCGTGAGCCGCGTTCGCCGGACGAGATCCGATGGGATCCGCAGCGGCAGCGGATCGACGCGGTGGGGCTCATCGGCTGTGCCGCGGTCGTCAATCTGGCGGGGGCCCCGGTGGCGGGACGGCCCTGGACGCGTGCGTACAAGCGGATGATCCGGGACAGCCGGGTGCTGGGGACGGCGACGCTCGCGGAGGCGGTGGCGTCGCTGGACGAACCGCCGCGGGTCTTCGTCAACGGGAGCGCGATCGGGTTCTACGGCGACACGGGGGACCGCGCGGTGGACGAGTCCGCTCCTCCCGGGGCCGGGTTCCTTCCGTCCGTCTGCGTGGAGTGGGAGGAGGCGGCCGCTCCCGCGCAGGAGGCGGGGGTGCGCACGGTGTTCGCCAGGACCGGGCTCGTGGTGGCCCGCGAGGGCGGGGCCTGGGGCCGGCTGATCCCGCTGTTCCGGGCGGGCCTCGGCGGACGGATGGGGAACGGACGCCAGTACTGGAGCTACATCGCGCTGCACGACGAGGTGGCCGCGATCCGGCACCTCGTCGACACGGAGTCCCTGTCCGGGCCGGTGAACCTGACCGCGCCCGACCCGCTCACCAACGGCGAGATCACCGACGCCATGGGCCGCGTCCTGCACCGCCCCACCCTGCTCACCGCCCCCTCCCCGCTCCTGCGCCTCGCCCTCGGTGACATGGCCGAGGACGTCCTGGGCAGCCAGCGCGTCCTGCCCACCCGTCTCCTGGAATCGGGCTTCACCTTCGCGTTCCCCTCGATCGAGGGAGCGCTGCGGGCGGCACTGGGCTGAGGGACGTCTCCCGGCGGGCGAGGGACCCCGGGACGTCTCCGCGCCCCGGACGGGCGGGCCGCCCGGGGCGCGGGTGCCGGCCCGGCGGGTCCGACCGCCCCCGCCGATCGGGTACATGCACCCCCCATGCCCCCGTGCACGGCCGTCGCGCGACTTCCACCCCGTGGCCGGACCTCGCACCCTCGATCCGAACTCGGGCATTCCAGAAGCGTGTTGGGGGCATGACGTCCCCACCGGCCGCGCAACCTCGAGGAGGGGCACGTGCTAGAGCCCGCACGCCACACCGCGCACACGGCACAGATCGCGCAGGACGTCGACGTCGTCGTCGTGGGAGCCGGTGTCGCCGGCCTCGCGGCCGCACGACATCTGACCGGGGCGGGTCTGACGACCGCCGTCCTGGAGGCCGCCCCCCATGTGGGCGGCCGCATGTCCACGGAGAAGGTCGACGGCTTCCGGCTGGACCGGCTCGGCCGGCTCCTGTCCACCTCGTACCCGGAACTGCGCCACACCCCGGGCCTGGGCGCCCTCGTCCTGTGCCCGTTCTCGCCGGGCGTGCTGCTGCACAGCGACGGCCACCGCCACCACACCGGCACGCCCGGCACTCCCCGGAGCGCGAGGGGCGCACTCACCACGGCGCGCGCCCTCGCAAGCGCCCCCCGGCTTCCGCTGTCCCGGCCCGCGCGCGGGACCACCCGCCCCGGACCGCTCGGCGGCCCCCTCGACCAGTCACGTCTCAACGCGGCCCTCGCCCGTCTGGCCTCCACCCCGCCGGAGCGCCTGCTCGCCCGCCCGGACCTCACCACGGCGAAGGCGCTGGCCGCCCGGGGGCTCCCGGCCCGTACGGTCGACGCCTTTCTGCGCCCCCTTCTCGCGGCCCTGCTGTGCGACCCGGAGCTGCGGACGTCGAGCCGCCTCGCCGACCTCGCGCTGCACTCCTTCGCGACGGGCCGGCTCTGCCTGCCCGAGGGCGGCGCGGACGCGCTCCCCGAGCTGCTCGCGGCCGCCCTTCCGCCCGGCACCGTCCACACGGGCGTCGAGGTCACCGCCGTCTCCACGACCCGCGTCACGACCAAGGAGCACGGCGAACTCCGCTGCCGGGCCGTCCTGCTGGCGACCGGGGCCCGCGCCGCCGCCCGGTTCCTGCCCGGGCTGCACGTCCCCGCCTTCCACCCGGTGACCGTCCTGCACCACACCACGGACGAACCGCCGCTCACCGAACCGGCACTGCTCCTGGACGCCGACCGGAGCGGCCCGGTGGCGCACACGGCGGTCGTCAGCCAGGTCGACCCGGCCCGGGCACCCGCGGGCCGCGCCCTGATCTCCTCGACCGTCCTCGGCACACCGCCCGCCGCGGCCCATCTGGACGCGGCGGTCCGCGCCCAACTGGCCCGTCTCTACGGCACGTCGACGACCCGTTGGGAACTGCTGGCGGTCCATCACGAGCCCGAGGCGGTCCCGGCGATGCCGCCGCCGCACGACCTGCGCCGCCCCGTACGGCTGCTCGCGGGCCTGTACGTGTGCGGTGACCACCGGGACACCAGCACGGTGCAGGGCGCGCTGCACTCGGCCCGGCGGGCCGCCCGCGCCCTCCTGACGGACCTGGACGTCCGCCCGGCCGCCCCCTCGGCCGAACCCCTGGAATCCGCCGCCTGACCCCGCCCCCCACCCGACTCCGGCTCGGGTCCCGCAGCTCCGGCACGGGGCTCCGGAGCTCCGGGCCCGGAACCCGGGGCTCCGGGGCCGGAACCCGGGGCTCGCAGGCCCACCGGACCCGCGGGCTCCGGGCCCACCGGGCGGACGCACCCGGGCGCGGAGCCCCAGGCCGCAGGCCGGTGAACCCCGGCCCGCCGGAAGCGCGGACCCGCTCCCGGCCAGCAGACCCGGGCCCCAGGCAGAGCGGCCCCGGCCCCGGGCGCGGAAAACTGGACCACGAACCGACGAACCCCGGCTCCCGGAGAAGGGGCCCGCTCCCGGCGGGCAGACCCCGGCCCCAGCCGGGAAATCCTGGCCCGGACGCGGAAACCTGAACCGACGAACCGACGAACCCCGGCTCCCGAAGAGAGGACCCACTCCCGGCGGGCAGACCCCGGGTCTCCGGAGGGGCGGCCCCGGCTCCGGCCGGAGGATCCTGACCCCGGACGCGGAAACCTGGACCACGAACCGACGAACCCCGGCTCCTGGAGAAGGGGCCCGCTCCCGGTGGGCGGCCCCGGCCCCGCTCCTGGCAGCTAATCCCGACCCCGGAAGGGGGACCCGCGCCTCCGGACGACGGACCCCCGCTCCGGCGGGCGGGCCCCACTCCCGTCCGCCGGTCCCGGGCCCCCGACAGGCGGACCCCACCCCCTGGAAGGCGGCCCCGCCGAGCACATCGGGCTTCCCGGTCTCCGGCACCCCAGGCCGGAGACCGGGGACGGTCCGGCGGACCGTGCCGGAGACGGGGCCCGGCACGCCCGCCCGCACTCGCACCCGCACGGCACCGTGGGGCCCCGCCGGACAGGCCCTCGCTCAGCTCAGCGCGGCCACCTTGTCGCGGTAGCCGCGCACGGGCGCGGCGTCCTTGTACGGTTCGAGCCGTTTCTCGAAGTCCCGTACGTACTCGACGGCCCGCGCCGACCGCATCTCCGCCGCCTGCGCCGCGGCCTCCGCGCCGAGCAGACAGGCCTGGTCGAGCTCTCCGAGTCCGAGCCGCGCCGAGGCGAGCACCACCCGGCAGAAGAGCCTGCTGCGCGCGTACCCGGGCGCCCGCAGCTGCAGCGACCGTTCGGCGTGCTGCGCCGCCGCCCGGAACTGCTGGAGGTCCCGGTGGCAGTGGCCGAACTCGTCGGCGAGCTGGGCCTCGTCGAAGTACCGGGCCCAGTGCGGGACCTCGTCGCCGGCCCGGGACGCCTCCAGCGCGCGTTCGGCCCGGACCAGGGAGGCCGTGCAGGACCGCACCTCGCCGAGCACCCCGTGGCCGCGCGCCTCGACCGCGTGCAGCAGCGCCTGCACGACCTGCGGGCCCCCCGAGCCGAGGCCCTGCTGCGCGACCCGCGCGAGCTGCACGGCCTCGCGCCCGTGCCCGAGGTAGACGGCCTGGCGGCTCATCGTGATGAGCACGTAGGAGCCGTACACCCGGTCACCGGCGGCCTGCGCCAGGCGCAGTGCCTGGACGAAGTACCGCTGCGCGAGTCCGTGCGCGCCGATGTCGTACGACGTCCAGCCGGCGAGCCGGGTGAGGTCGGCGGCGGCGGCGAACAGGTGCCGGCCGGTCTGCTCCCCGTAGGTGCCGCGCAGCATCGGCTCGGCCTCGTGCTCCAGGTAGCGCACGAGGGCCTGGCGGGCGTGGCCGCCGCCGTAGGCGTGGTCCAGGGCGCGGAAGAGTTCGCCGACCGAGCGGAGCGCGGCGATGTCCCCGCCGCTGACCCGCTGGCCGGGGCCCCGTTCGGTCCGGCCGCGCTGCCGGGCCGAGGGTCCCCCCTGCTCGGGCGGTGCCGCGAGCTTGGGCGCCGCCGGACGGCCCTGGGCGGGGATGCGGGCCGGCTGGTCGCCGCGGGCGACCCGGTCGTCGGCCCGGCCGATCAGCCAGTCCCGGCTGGGCACGACGAGTCCGGCCGGGGTGAAGGCGATCTTGCGGAGCTCGGCGTGGCTTCCGGAGTCCTTGCGCCACAGACCGCTGACGATGTCCACGGCCTCCTCGGGGGTCGCGGCGAACTCCAGCCCCGCGTACACGGGCGCGCAGGCGTCGAGCCCGAGGTCCTGCGCGCTCAGGCGCCGGCCGAGGCGGCGCGTGAACACCTCGGCGATGAGCGCGGGAGTGGTCCCGCGGGGCTGCTGGCCCCGCAGCCACCGGGTCACCGACGTCTTGTCGTATCTCAGGTCCAGTCCGTGTTCCAGTCCGAGCTGGTCGACCCGACGGGCGAGACCTGCGTTGGAGAACCCCGCTTCTGCGATGAGCGCGGCGAGCTGTCGATTGGGCGTGCGCTGCGCGGGTCGTTCCGTCATCTGCGGTGCGGTCTCCTGCCTTCGGGTCTCCAGGGGCTTCCCGGGGCGGCGTGAGAACGTGCTTGCGCCTCCCCGAGACCCCCCTGTGCCCGGATTGCCTGTGAGCAGCCCTTATGGCCTCGTGAACGGCGCGAATGTAGCGGAGCGTGAGCACGTCATCGCACACATCGACATTCATTCATCCGATCGTGTGAGTATTGACCGTCGGGCTGACGTGGATCGGGCGGACGTACAGTGGCGTGGGCGCGCCACGGACCTGACGAAAGGTTCCTCCGCGTGCCCCGCACGGGGACCACCACGTGCCCGAGGAAGCTTCTAGGGAGGCGCTTGCCGTGAGTGAGTTGCGGTTCGTCCGCATGGGATTCGGTGCCGAGGCCGTCGAGTACCAGGAGGCGTGGGACGAGCAGCGTCGTGTGCACGCCGCCCGGTTCCTGGACGAGGTCCCCGACACCTGCCTGCTCCTGGAACACCCCCCGGTCTACACCGCGGGCCGGCGCACGGCGGACAACGAGCGGCCCCTGGACGGCACCCCCGTCGTCGACGTGGACCGCGGCGGCAAGATCACCTGGCACGGTCCGGGCCAGCTGGTCGGCTACCCCATCCAGAAGCTCCCGCGTCCCGTGGACGTCGTGGCCCACGTACGCCGTCTGGAAGAGGCGCTCATCCGCACCTGTGCGGAGTTCGGGCTGGAGACGAGCCGGGTCGAGGGGCGCAGCGGCGTCTGGGTCCTCGGGGACGCCAAGGACCCCGACCGGGGCGCTCCCGCGCTCGGGGGCCTCTCCCTCGACTTCGACCCGCGGCTGACGGACGAGGAGTTCGACCCGAGGCTCAACGGCCCGGAGTACGCCCCGTCCAACGCGGGCCAGCGCCGCGAGGACCGCAAGATCGCCGCGATCGGCATCCGCGTCGCCAAGGGCGTCACCATGCACGGCTTCGCGCTGAACGTGAACCCGGACAACGCCTGGTTCGACCGGATCATCCCGTGCGGCATCCGCGACGCGGGCGTCGCCTCCCTCGCGGCCGAGCTGGGCCGCGACGTGACCATCGCCGAGGTCCTGCCGGTGGCCGAGAAGCACCTCAGGGACGTCCTGGCGAACGCGGACCTGAAGCCGCGCGTCGTGGAACGCACGCCGGCCTAGACCCCCGCACGCCCCGGCACGAGACCCTCCGGGAATGCACCCCCGCTCCCGAAGGTTGCCCACGTCGGGGGCCGAGCACCGCACGGGCGTACCCTGGTGTACGCCGAAGAATCGAAGTTACAGGGAGCCGATGTGTCCGCAGTCGCACCCGACGGACGCAAGATGCTGCGCCTGGAGGTCCGGAACAGCCAGACCCCCATCGAGCGCAAGCCCGAGTGGATCAAGACCCGGGCGAAAATGGGCCCCGAGTACACGAAGATGCAGGGCCTGGTGAAGAGCGAGGGCCTGCACACGGTCTGCCAGGAGGCGGGCTGTCCCAACATCTACGAGTGCTGGGAGGACCGCGAGGCCACCTTCCTCATCGGCGGTGACCAGTGCACGCGGCGCTGCGACTTCTGCCAGATCGACACCGGCAAGCCCGAGGCCCTGGACCGCGACGAGCCGCGCCGTGTCGGTGAGTCCGTCGTCACGATGGACCTGAACTACGCCACCATCACCGGCGTCGCCCGCGACGACCTGGAGGACGGCGGCGCCTGGCTGTACGCGGAGACGGTCCGCCAGATCCACGCGCAGACGGCGGGCCGCGAGGCCGGCCGCACCAAGGTCGAACTGCTCGCCCCGGACTTCAACGCCGAGCCCGAGCAGCTCGCCGAGGTCTTCTCCTCGCGCCCCGAGGTCTTCGCGCACAACGTCGAGACGGTCCCCCGGATCTTCAAGCGGATCCGTCCGGGCTTCCGCTACGAGCGCTCGCTCAAGGTCATCACCGAGGCCCGTGACTACGGTCTGGTCACGAAATCGAACCTGATCCTCGGCATGGGCGAGACCCGCGAGGAGGTCAGCGAGGCGCTGCAGCAGCTGCACGAGGCGGGCTGCGAGCTCATCACGATCACGCAGTACCTGCGTCCCTCCGTGCGCCACCACCCCGTGGAGCGCTGGGTCAAGCCGCAGGAGTTCGTGGAGCTCAAGGAGGAGGCCGAGGAGATCGGCTTCTCCGGCGTCATGTCGGGCCCGCTGGTCCGCTCCTCGTACCGGGCCGGCCGGCTGTATCAGATGGCCGTCGAGAAGCGGGGCGCGTACGTCGCCTCCCAGGCGGTCTGATCCCCCGAACGGCACACGTTGCGAAAGAAAAGCGGTGGCACTCGGTGCCACCGCTTTCGTGTGAATCCGCGCACAAGCAACTCGCCCTTCACAACGGCCCGTTCACACCCCCTCACGGCATCCCCGCAGTTGAACGGCGCATCAGGAGAGGGGCGGGAAAAGGACCCGCGGTATCAAGGCTTCATTGGTGTTTGACCGCTCGGTCACGTACTGGTAACACCAATCAGTGACTCTGGTTCCACGTCACCACACGTCCCCGTCCGAGCTGTCGATCCCGAGGGGGGATCTTCATCATGCAGGCCGCGCCCGTACGTGCCACCGCGATTCCGTCGTTCACCGATGCACTGCGTGCCGTCGAGTCGCTGCTCATGAGCAGCGGGCAGCGCACCGCCCGCCGCAACGCCTGGACCTCCGTCCTGGAGGACCGCCGCCGCGCCAAGGACCGGGTCGAGGCGCAGCGCGTGCTGGAATCCGTCCCGCGCTCCTGAACGACGCGCTTCCGGCCGCCGCTCCCCCGGCAAGAGCGGTCCAGCTCACTCCGTACTGCCGTCGTCCGCGCCTCCCGGGCCACGTAGACTCGTGGGCATGGCGAGGAAGGAAACCGCAGCGGACGCTGCGAACCCCGGGCGACTCAAGCAGATCGCTCTGACGTACAAAATGACCCGCAAGGCCGATTCCAAGATCGGACTTGTACTCGCGGCTGTCGGAATTCTCACCCTCGGTGTCTTCCTCGCGATCGGATTCTTGATCGGTCACCCGGTCTATCTCGGAATTCTCGGGCTTCTGCTCGCCTTCCTCGCGACGGCGATCGTCTTCGGACGCAGGGCCGAGCGGGCCGCCTTCGGGCAGATGGAAGGACAGCCGGGCGCGGCCGCGGCGGTGCTCGACAACATCGGCCGGGGCTGGACCACGACCCCCGCGGTGGCGATGAACCGCAACCAGGACGTGGTGCACCGCGCGGTCGGCAAGGCCGGCATCGTGCTGGTCGCCGAGGGCAACCCGAACCGGGTCAAGAGCCTGCTGGCCGCCGAGAAGAAGAAGATGGCGCGGATCGTCGCGGACGTCCCGGTGCACGACATCCTCGTGGGCACCGGTGAGGGCCAGGTCGAGCTGAAGAAGCTCCGCACGACGATGCTGAAGCTGCCGCGCGTGCTCGCCGGCCCCCAGGTCACCGCGACCAACGACCGCCTGCGCGCGATGGGCGACCTGATGAGCAACATGCCGCTGCCGAAGGGCCCGATGCCCAAGGGCATGCGGATGCCGCGGGGCGGCCCGAGGCGCTGACGCTCGCGCTCGCTCGACCCAGTCCTACGACGATGGGGTGCCCGGAGATCTCCGGGCACCCCATCGTCGTTCGCGCACAGCCCTCGCCGGGGACACCTGCACCTCGACCGTGCCGGGCCGCCCCCTCGCCGGAGTCAGGACGCCTGGGCCTCACCGGGCCGTCCCCTCATCCGGGCGGATCTCGTCGGCCGCGCCGGGCCGGTCCCTCGCCGGGGGACACCTCGGCTGCGCCCAGGTCGCCCCCCGTCCGGGCAGGTCTCGTCCGCCGTACCGGGCCGTCTCGCCCGCCGGAGGCGGGTCGCTCCTTCGCAGGGGCGGGGCGCCTTCGCCCCCTGCGAGGGGCAGTGCCCGTAGGAGGCGGCACGTCATGGTCGCCGCAGTGCATGGGCGGTCCCCCGTCGTGGCGGGGTCGTCCTCCTCGGGCGCTGCGGGGCGGGGCCGGGGGCAACCGGGTGCCCGGGGCCCTGGGGTCAGATGCGGACCTCGATCGTGCGGGCCAGGCGGTCGTGCAGGCCACGGCCGTCGCGGTCCCAGATCAGCGCCGGGACGGCCACGCACAGGAGCGCGGTGCGCAGCAGGACGCGCAGCGGGTTCGGCCGGCCGCCGCCCTCGGCCACGACGCGCAGGCCCAGCAGGCGCTTGCCCGGGGTGAAGCCGACGGTACCGACCGTGAGGACGCCGAGGACGAAGAAGACGAGCAGGGCCCAGTTGCCCGTCGCCTGGCCATAGCCGTCGGTGAGCAGCCCGTATGCGATCAGCAGGCACAGGCCCCAGTCGACGGCGAGGGCGCCCAGACGGCGGCCGGGGCGGGCGATCGAGCCCGGTCCGTGCTCCGGGAGACCGAGCTGTTCGCCCCGGTATCCGAAGTCGACACCGGCTTCCTCCGCCGCCGCGCGGGGGCCGGAGAGCCACGATCCGATTGCTTGCCTGTTGTCCACCCGTCCAAGGTACTGTGCCCGTTTTGCCATGCGGACAGGAGGGGCCTGCGGAGCCGAGGTCGGTTAACTTGGGCGAAACAAATGGGTCACGCTGGAGAAATCCCCCGTCCCTATGGTCGGCCCCAGCGTGTGCCACCGCACTGGCCGCACGAACGAACTACCACCCCGTTCACTGCGGGCGGGAGTAGGAGGAGCTGGATGTTCCAGAACGCCGACGAGGCCAAGAAGTTCATCGCGGACGAGGACGTCAAGTTCGTCGATGTCCGTTTCTGCGACCTGCCGGGTGTGATGCAGCACTTCACGATCCCGGCCGAGGCCTTCGACCCGGCGGAGGAGCTCGCCTTCGACGGCTCCTCCATCCGCGGCTTCCAGGCCATCCACGAGTCCGACATGGCGCTCCGCGCCGACCTGTCCACCGCGCGCGTCGACCCCTTCCGCCGCGACAAGACGGTCAACATCAACTTCTTCATCCACGACCCGATCACGGGTGAGCAGTACTCCCGTGACCCGCGCAACGTGGCCAAGAAGGCCGAGGCCTACCTCGCCTCGACCGGCATCGCCGACACCGCGTACTTCGGTCCCGAGGCCGAGTTCTACGTGTTCGACAGCGTGCGCTTCAAGACGTCCGAGAACGAGTCCTTCTACCACATCGACTCCGAGGCCGGCGCCTGGAACACCGGTGCCCTCGAGGACAACCGCGGTTACAAGGTCCGCTACAAGGGCGGCTACTTCCCGACCCCTCCGGTCGACCACTTCGCCGACCTGCGTGCGGAGATCTCCCTGGAGCTGGCCGCGTCCGGTCTCCAGGTCGAGCGCCAGCACCACGAGGTGGGCACCGCCGGCCAGGCCGAGATCAACTACAAGTTCAACACGCTGCTCGCCGCGGCCGACGACCTCCAGCTCTTCAAGTACATCGTGAAGAACGTCGCCTGGCGCAACGGCAAGACCGCGACCTTCATGCCGAAGCCGATCTTCGGTGACAACGGCTCGGGCATGCACGTCCACCAGTCGCTGTGGAGCGGCGGCTCCCCGCTGTTCTACGACGAGGCCGGTTACGCGGGCCTGTCGGACATGGCCCGCTACTACATCGGCGGCATCCTCAAGCACGCCCCGTCGCTGCTCGCCTTCACCAACCCGACGGTGAACTCGTACCACCGCCTGGTCCCCGGCTTCGAGGCCCCGGTAAACCTGGTGTACTCGCAGCGCAACCGCTCCGCGGCCATGCGCATCCCGATCACCGGCTCGAACCCGAAGGCCAAGCGCGTCGAGTTCCGCGCGCCCGACTCCTCCGGCAACCCGTACCTGGCGTTCTCGGCCCTGCTGATGGCCGGTCTGGACGGCGTCAAGAACAAGATCGAGCCGGCCGAGCCGATCGACAAGGACCTGTACGAGCTGGCTCCCGAGGAGCACGCGAACGTCGCCCAGGTCCCGACCTCGCTCCCGGCCGTCCTCGACTCGCTGGAGCGCGACCACGAGTTCCTGCTCGCGGGCGACGTCTTCACGTCCGACCTGATCGAGACGTGGATCGACTACAAGCGCACGAACGAGATCGCGCCGCTCCAGCTGCGTCCGCACCCGCACGAGTTCGAGCTGTACTTCGACGTGTAAGCCCCCGTCGCTCCAGCCGCACACGTCACCGGCCGCGTCCTTCCTCCGGGAGGGGCGCGGCCGGCGCGTTTCTCCCCCGGCGGGGACCGGTGCGAGGCCGTACGCGCGGGGAAGTTCTTTGCCCGCAGCAGGGCCGATCGGCACCCGCCCATGGGAATCCGCGGGCGCACAATGGAAAACGGGACGAGTGCCCGACTGCGGGATGGTGCGAGATGCGGAGCCGGTTCCGGAACGATCGACAGCTGACCGTGCGGATGACGGTCACGCTGTTCCTGCTCGGATTGCTGTACGTGGCCTTCGTCGCCGCGTTGATCGTGTTGCTGAAGTCGTGGGTGCTGGTCGTCGTGATCGCGGCCGGGGTGCTGATCGCGCAGTACTGGTTCTCGGACCGGATCGCGCTGTACGCCATGCACGGACGGATCGTGGAGCGGGAGGAGCATCCGCAGCTGCACGGCGTCGTCGACCGGCTGTGCGCCGTGGCCGACATGCCGAAGCCCCTGGTAGCCGTGTCGGACATCGACATGCCGAACGCGTTCGCCACGGGGCGCAACGCCGATCACGCGGTGCTGTGCGTGACCACCGGGCTGCTGCGCCGGCTGGAGCCCGACGAGCTGGAGGGCGTCCTCGCGCACGAGCTGTCGCACGTGGCGCACAAGGACGTCGCCGTGATCACCGTGGCGTCCTTCCTCGGTGTGCTCGCCGGGCTGATGGTCCGGTTCGCGTTCTACTCGCAGCTCTTCGGCGGGCGGGGCAACAAGGACCAGAACACCGCCGCGGTCTTCCTGGCGGTGATGACGGTGTCCGCGGCCGTGTACGCGATCAGTTTCATGCTGATCAGGGCGCTCTCCCGGTACCGCGAACTGGCCGCCGACCGTGCCGCGGCCCTGCTCACCGGCCGCCCCTCGGCGCTGGCGTCCGCGCTGACCAAGGTGACCGGGGACATCGGCCGGATCCCGACCAAGGACCTGCGGACCGCGCAGGCCTTCAACGCGTTCTACTTCACCCCCGCGCTCGGCGCCCAGCCGGGCATCGCCAACCTGTTCTCGACCCACCCGAGCCTGGAGCAGCGGCTCGAACAGCTGGCCCGCATCTCCGCCGAGCTGGGCGAGGCCGCGGTGCCGGACGCGAGCACCCCGACTCCCGGAGAGGCTCTCTGACCGCATGGGGTTCCTGGACATCCTGCTGGGCCGCAGCAAGCCCGCCGCACCGGACCTGGACCAGCTCTTCGCACTGCCGTCGGCGGCCGTGACCCTCCAGGCCGCGGCCGGGTTCACCCCGACCGGCACGGGAGCGGTGTGCTTCGCCTCCGCCGAGGGCGGTGCCTTCGCCCAGGCGCACCAGGAGGCCCAGGCCCTGCTGGACGCCGACACCGGGCGGACGGGCCCGCCGGTGGAACGGAGCCGTGACGAGTACGGCTACTCGTGGCTGGTCTCCCGCCGGACGCCCGAGGACCTGCCGGCGCTGGTGAGCGACCTGCACGCGGTCAACAGCTCCCTGGAGAGCACCGGCTTCGGGCCTCAACTGCTGTGTTCCGTGGTGGGCTTCGAGGACACGGAACAGCGGCGGCTCGGCCTGGTCTACCTCTACAAGCGGGGTACCTTCTATCCCTTCGCGCCGCTGGCCGGCGGGGGCGAGCGGCGCGACAACGCGCTGGAGCTCCAGATCAAGGCGGTCCTGGCCGACGACCTGCGCATCGAACAGGACCTCGCCCGCTGGTTCCCGATCTGGGGCGCGCCGGGACTGTGACGCCCGGTCCCGGTCCGGGTTCCGGAAGGGGCGGCCTCCGGTGACGACCGGGCTCCGGCCGACGGTCCGCATCCCTTTCCCTCCACCTTTCCCTCCCCTTTCCCTCCTCTTTCCTCCCGACTGCATACCACCCCATATCGCTATAAAGTCGTACGGAATCGACACAAGGGGTGCCCTCATGAGCAATCTGTTCGTCATCGCCTACGACGACGTCGCCACCGCGAGCCAGGTGCGCGACAAGCTGTTCGAGCTGTCGAAGCAGCATCTCGTCGAGCTGGAGGACGCCGTCGTCGTCGAGCGGAGCGAGGACGGCAAGGTCAAGCTCCACCAGGCGGTCAGCCACACGGCCATCGGCGCGGCCGGCGGCGCGCTGTGGGGCGGTGTCATCGGTCTGCTCTTCCTCGCGCCGCTGCTCGGCGCGGCGGTGGGCGCGGCGGCCGGTGCCGCCGGGGGCGCGGTCACGGACACCGGGATCAACGACAAGTTCATGAAGGATCTCAGCCAGAATCTGCGGCCGGGCGCGGGCGCGTTGTTCGTCCTGGTCAAGCAGGCGGCCGGGGACAAGGTGATCCCTCAGATCGCCGATTTCGGCGGCCAGTTGGTGCAGACCTCGCTGAGCCAGGAGCAGGAGGACCACCTGCGGAAGGCGGTCGCCGCGGCCCAGGCGAAGTCCGCGGCGGCCACCGCGCCCGGGGAGGCGGGCGGTACGGCCGCGTCCGCGGCGAGCGCGCCGCCGGCCGCTCCCGGAACGGGCGCCGAGGGCACGTCCGCACCGGCCGGCACCCCCGGACCGGACGCGAACGGCGCTCCCGCCGCTTCCTGAGCCGAGCGGGCCCCGTGCCGGTCCGGCCGGCAAGGGCGGCATCCGGCCAGTGCCGTCCGGGGGCGACGCCGCCCACGTGCGTGAATGGGGAGATGCTCTCCGCCTTCACGCACGACCACGACGGTGAACGACTGAGCTGCGTCAGCGGCGGCGCAAGCGGCGCCGGCGGCGCGGCGACCGCCGTCCTGCTGCACGGGGCGGGCAACGGCAGCAAGGAGCGGCTGCTCCCGCTGCTCGGCGACTTCGCCGCGCGCGGCTGCGCCGGGCTCGCGTTCGACTTCTCCGGACACGGTGGAAGCACCGGCACCCTGGGCGCGCTGAGCCTTCGGCTGCGTTTCGAGCAGGCCGTGTCGGTGATCGACGCGACGGTCCCGGCGGACGGCCCGCTGGTCCTGGTCGGGTTCAGCATGAGCGGCCAGACGGTGGCCGACCTCGCACGGCACTACGGGCGGCGCGTGGTGGCGCTCGTGCTGTGCGCGCCCGCGGTGTACGCCGCCGAGGCCTGGTCCCTCCCGTTCGAGGACCCGCGGAACCCCTCGCGGCAGGACGGGCCGGAGGTACCGAGCCGCTTCAGCCGGATCATCCGCACCCCGGACAGCTGGCGGCGGGCTCCCGCGCTCGACGCGCTGCGCGCCTACGAGGGCCGCGCGGTGCTCGCCGTACCCGCGGCGGACGCGGTCGTCCCGCCCGCCGTGACCGAGGCCGTCACGGACGCGCTCACCGCTCGCGCCGACTTCACCCGCTTCGAACTGCCCGACGCCGACCATCTGCTGGGCCTCTGGTTCCGCGACCACCCCGAGGACCGGCACCGGCTCGTGGACCTCGCCCTCACCGGCCTCGGCGCTCCGGTCCCCTCGGCCCCCGGCGTCTGAGCGGCCGGCGGTCTCACACGCCCGGGGCCGCCGGGACCACGCCCGCGACGACCGCCGCGCCCAGGGCCGCGTGGTCGTCGGCGTTGCGGTCCGCGTAGCGCAGCGCGAAGTCACCGACGGCGCGCTCGAAGGTGTCGGCGCTTCCGAGGTAGGCGGCGATCGCGACGCGGTCGCCGGAGCGGGCGTGCGCGCGGGCCAGGGCGGTGCCGCACAGCCGGGCGTAGGCGCGCAGTTCACCCGGGCTCATGCCGGCGATGTCCGCGGACTCCTTCGTGTCGTGCAGCCGGCGCCAGTAGAAGGCGCGCCCCTCGGGGCCGGTGGTCCAGCCGAGGAAGACGTCACCGGCGGCCTGCATCAGCCGCTGGCCCGCGACGACCCGGCGCCCGGGGTGGACGTAGGGGCCGCTGGGCAGGTGCTCCTCCAGTACGGACGGTCCCGCCTGCTTGATCTGGAGGAACAGCGGGTCGTCGGCGTCCCGCCCGGCGAGCAGCACGATGAAGCAGCGGACGCCGACACTGCCCACGCCGACGATCTTGCGGGCCGCGTCGACGAACCGGTAGCGGTCGAGGAGCAGACGGCGTTCCTCGGGGAGCGTGGAGCGGTAGTCGCTGAAGATCTTGCGGAGCGAGGCCGCGTCCATGGCTCCGGCCGGCTCCAGCAGGGGCGGGTCGTGGATGATGCGGCGGCGTCCCCCGACGGTCTCGGTGAGTTTGCCGAGCGCCTGCAGGCTGGTGCGGCGGCGGGCCCGGGTGAGGGTGGCCTCGGCGCGCCGACGGCGGCGTCCCGAGCGGACCAGCGGCAGCAGCAGGTCGGCGTCGATGTGCTGGTACCAGACGGTCAGCTCGCCCTGCCGGGCCAGCCGTCGCACGGCCTCGCGGTACTGCCCGGCGGCGGCCCGTGCCGCGCCGAAGACGTGCTCCTCCTTGTGCCCGTTCTCGCGGGCCGCGACCGCGACGCTGGCCGCGAGCCGTTTGACGTCCCACTCGAAGGGGCCGGGGAAGGTCTCGTCGAAGTCGTTGAGGTCGAAGAGCAGGGGGTGTTCCGGGGCGGTGTACAGGCCGAAGTTCAGCAGGTGGGCGTCGCCGCACAGCTGGACGGTGAGCCCGGTGTGGGGCTGGGCGGCGAGGTCGGCCGCCATGACGGCGGCGCCCCCGCGCAGGAACGCGAGGGGGGACGCGGCCATCCGCGCGTACCGGATCGGCAGCAGTTCCGGAAGCCGGTCCCTGCCCTGCGCCTGGAGGAGGCCGACGGGGTCGGGGCGGTCGGCGGCGGGGATCCAGGTGCCGTGCGCGGAGCGGGGCACCCGCTTGCGGGCCGCCCGGCCCCGGGCGGCCCGGTCCGCCGCGGCGGCCGTGACGCTGTCGCGGAGCACGGCCGTCAGTGCCTTGCGGCACGGGCGACGTCGGTCTTGACGTCACCGGTGAGGGAACGGTTGCTGCGGGCGGTGGCGTTCTTGGAACCGCCCGCCGGGACGTCGTCGACCGTCACGACGGTCGTGTCGAGGAGGTTGCCGCTCTGGTCGCGGAAGTCGACCTGGACGACGTACGACTTCGCCGAGGAGGTGGGGTTGGTGGCGGTCACCTCGGCCGTGACGCGCCCGTCGGAGCCGGGACTCGCGGTCCCGGAGGTCTTCACCTCGCTCTTGGCGTCCGCGCCGTTCTTGAACTCGTCGAACTTCCGGCCGGCCTCGGCGGTCGCGGAGGCGAGGGCGTCACCGGCCTCGGTGGCGGCGGACGCGGCCTCCGAGACGGCGGACGCGGCCCGGGAGGCGGCGGACGCGGCCTTGGAGGCGGTGTCGGAGGGGGTGCCGTCGTCGGAGCAGGCGGTCAGCTGCGCGGCCAGGGCCGCCACCGCGGACACCGCCAGGGCCAGCCGGACCGGTCCTCGTATGCCGTCCCTCTGAAGCATCGTCTCTCCCCACGTGGTCCTGGTCCCGCCTCGGATCCCGCTGTGGCCCCAGTCAAGGCCGCGGGCGGGACCACCGCATGCCCGGCTGCGTCCAACGGGTGAACCCGTCCCGTGGCGTGCGGGCGTCCGGGAGGATGGGGAACGCGGAGCGGACAGCACGGAGCGACCGGACGGAGACGACGTGACGGGGAAACCGCGGCACATCGGGGTGGCCGAGCGCAGGGCACGGCTCGGGCTGCGGCAGCGGCTCGCGGCCGCGGCACGGGAGGCGACGCCCGAGGAGGTGGCGGACTCCCTGGTCGCGCTGCACGGCAGCGACCCGGCGACGGTGTACCTGGCGGTGGGCGCGCGTCTGGCGGACGCCCGCAAGACGGTGCCGCAGGTGGAGCGGGCCCTGTACGAGGACCGTTCCCTCGTACGGATGCACGGCATGCGGAACACCGTGTTCGTGTTCCCCACCGCTCTGGCGGCCGTCGTGCACGCCTCGACGGGGCTCGACCTGGCCGCGAAGGCCCGTGCCGATCTGGTCAAGGACATGACCGCCGGAAGCGGGGGACGGCTGACCGGGCGGTGGCTCGACGAGGTCGAGGCCTCCGCGCTCACCGCGCTGGCCCTGCGCGGACAGGCCACGGTGAACGAACTCACCGGGGACGAGCCCCGGTTGAAGGAGCAGTTCGCCTACGCGCCCGGGAAGAGCTACGAGGGGGTGCACACCGTGTCGTCCCGCCTGATGCGGGTGCTGGGGTTCGAGGGCCGGGTGGTGCGGGGGCGTCCGCTCGGGTCCTGGACGTCGAGCCAGTTCCGCTGGGCGGTCGCGCCACCGCATCCCCCGCTCCCGCCCGACGAGGCCCGCGCCGGGCTGATGGACCGCTGGCTCACGGCGTGCGGGCCCGCCACCGAGGTCGATCTGAAGTGGTGGACGGGGTGGAAGGTCACCGACGTGCGGCGGGCGCTGGCCGCGAGCGGGGCGGTGGCCGTCTCGCTCGACGACGGGGTCACGGGGTACGTGGCGGCGGGCGACGAGGGTCCGGTCGACGGGCCGGACGCGCCCTGGGCCGCCCTGCTGCCCGCTCTCGATCCGACGCCCATGAGCCGGCCGCACCGTGACTGGTTCCTCGAACCCGCCCTGCGGCCCGCCCTCTTCGACCGCAGCGGCAACGTCGGGCCGACGGTGTGGTGGGACGGACGGGTGGTCGGGGGGTGGGCGCAGCGGCCCGGCGGCGAGATCGTCTGGCGGCTGCCGGCCGCCGGGGACCTCGGCCGTGAGGCCCTGGACGCGATCTCGGCGGAGGCCGAGCGCCTTCGGGCGTGGGTGGGCGGCACCCGGATCACCCCACGCTTCCGGACGCCCCTGGAGCGGGAGCTGTCGGCGGAGTGAGGACCGGCCGGGGCCGGGCGGCCCCTACGGGGTGGAGCCGCCCGGCGCCGGTGAGCGGTGTGCTCAGCGCGCGTACCTCATCAGCGCGCGCACCATGTGGCACGTGGTGTCCGACGGCGGGTGCACGCCGATGAGCTCCGCCGTGCTGCGGATCTTCTCGTTGCGGGCCTGGTTCGGTACGTACACACCGGAGTCGAGCAGGGCGATGGCGAGTCGCATCGCCTTGAGCCGGCGGTTGTGCGTGACGTACCAGTCACGGGGGCGCCCCGGCGGCAGCGGGTGCTTCGCCACGGGCTGGTACGGCAGGTCCAGCGGGACCGCCGTCTTGGATGTGGACTGAATGGGCAGCGGCTTCAGTGCGGCAGCGGGCACAGGCATCCTCCTGTCGCGGTCAGGGCACCGTCCGGACCTCCCGGCGACACCCTCGAACACTGCTTCTATTCTACTGCCGGGCACTGACAAAGCCGCTGGCCACGAGGGCTGCGGGAGCCCTGGGGCAGGGGTACCCGAAGGTGTCTGCCGTAACGTGTGCGGCATGGAGATCTGGATCAACCCGGCCTGTTCGAAGTGCCGCAGCGCGATCAGCCTGCTCGACGCCGAGGGCGCCGAGTACACCGTCCGCCGCTACCTGGAGGACGTGCCCGGCGAGGACGAGATCCGCGACGTCCTCGACCGCCTCGGCCTCGAACCGTGGGACATCACCCGGACCGGGGAGGCCGAAGCGAAGGAACTGGGGATCGGGGAGTGGGCGCGGGACGCCGGTTCACGGGACCGGTGGATCAGGGCGCTGTCCGAGCACCCGAAGCTCATCCAGCGCCCGATCATCACCGCGGACGACGGAACGGCGCTGGTGGGCCGCACGGAGGAGGCGGTACGGGAAGCCCTGTCCCGGTAGCCGGCCGCCCCCTTCCAACTCCTGTGTGATCCAGGTTACTTAAGTGAATGCCGTAACCGTTGAGCAACTGCGTTCGGCATCTCGTACATAGCGACGTAACGCTCCCCCACTCTCTGGAGGCGTGCATGTCGCGCAGGAGAACTCTCAGCACCAAGAAGAAGATCGCTCTGCTGGTCAGCGCGGCGACGGTGGCGGGCGGCGGGGCCTTCGCCCTGGCCGCCACCTCGAACGCGGCGTCCGTGCAGAACGCCCAGAGCTCGGTCGCCTGTCAGGGGCTGGCCACCGCGCTCGGCAACAACCAGAAGTTCATCGCGGACCAGAAGGCCAACCCCGACGCCCAGTCGGCGGCCAGGATCGCGAACCGTGAAGCGGTCATCGCGCAGATCAAGGTTCAGCAGCAGGCGTCGAACTGCGTCGTCGGGGAATCGGCTCAGGACTCCCAGACCGGCCAGCAGAACGCCCAGCCGCCCGCCCAGTCCGCGCCCGCGCAGTCCGCGCCCGCCCAGGCCGCCACCAAGCCTCCGGCGCAGAGCGCCCCCGCGAACAACGGCGGCGGCGCCGCGGCCGGCGGCCAGCAGGTCTGCAACGGCTCGACCGTCACGCTGTCCGGCGAGGGCGGCGCGCCGGCCGCGTCCAGCAACCAGTTCCCGGCCGGGACGAAGCTGAAGGTCACCAACCTGGACAACAACAAGTCCACGACCGTCGAGGTCACCTCGGTCTCCGGAAGCTGCGCCCTGCTGAACAACGCGGCCTTCGAGCAGGTCCGGGAGCCGGGCAAGTTCCTGATCCGCCGGGCCCTCATCGAGAAGGTGGGCTGACGGTCACACCTGCCGGGAACCCCGCCGTCACCGCCCCGTCCCGGGCCGGAGCCGGCGGGGTTCTCGCGTGCCGGGCGGCTTTCCCCCGGGACTCCGGATCGCATACGAGCGGTCCCCGCCGGGCCTTCGGGCCCCGGGCGGGCGGCGGACCGGCCGGTCGCGACCGCGAACGATCACGCGCGGACGGACGCGACGGCGCGGGAGGTGTGAGACCGGGCACACAGGCCCCAGGTAACACGGGGTTCACATTCGGGCAATGATCGGGAAATCGCTGGTTGGCAGTCTGCCGGACATACCAGCGGCGCCCCAGTGCCGCAGCGCCGCAGCACCCGCAAGTGCGATCAAGACACACCCCGAAGGACGTGGCCCGTGAGCTTCAAGGCTGAGTACATCTGGATCGACGGCACCGAGCCGACCGCCAAGCTCCGTTCCAAGACGAAGATCCTGGCCGACGACGCCAAGGGTGCGGAGCTGCCGATCTGGGGCTTCGACGGCTCCTCGACGAACCAGGCCAAGGGTCACTCCTCGGACCGCGTACTCAAGCCCGTGGCCAGCTTCCCGGACCCGATCCGCGGCGGCGACGACATCCTCGTCCTGTGCGAGGTCCTCAACATCGACATGACGCCGCACGAGACCAACACCCGTGCCGCGCTGGCCGAGGTCGCCGAGCGGTTCGCCGCCCAGGAGTCGATCTTCGGCATCGAGCAGGAGTACACCTTCTTCAAGGGCGCGCGCCCGCTCGGCTTCCCCGAGGGCGGCTTCCCGGCCGCGCAGGGCGGCTACTACTGCGGTGTCGGCTCGGACGAGATCTTCGGCCGTGAGGTCGTCGAGGCGCACCTGGACAACTGCCTCAAGGCCGGCCTCGGCATCTCCGGCATCAACGCCGAGGTCATGCCCGGCCAGTGGGAGTTCCAGGTCGGCCCGCTGGCGCCGCTGGAGGTCGCGGACCAGCTGTGGGTGGCCCGCTGGCTGCTCTACCGCACCGCCGAGGACTTCGACATCTCCGCGACCCTGGACCCGAAGCCGGTGAAGGGCGACTGGAACGGCGCGGGCGCGCACACCAACTTCTCCACCAAGGCGATGCGCGAGGGCTACGACGCGATCATCACCGCGTGCGAGTCGCTCGGCGAGGGCTCCAAGCCCATGGACCACGTCAAGAACTACGGCGCCGGCATCGACGACCGTCTGACGGGTCTGCACGAGACCGCCCCGTGGAACGAGTACAGCTACGGCGTCTCCGACCGCGGTGCCTCGGTCCGCATCCCGTGGCAGGTCGAGAAGGACGGCAAGGGCTACATCGAGGACCGCCGTCCGAACGCGAACGTCGACCCGTACGTCGTGACGCGCCTGATCGTCGACACCTGCTGCACCGCCCTGGAGAAGGCCGGCCAGATCTGATCCCGCCCAGCACTCCCGAAGGGGCGCCCACCGTCACGGTGGGCGCCCCTTCGCGTTGTCGGCTTCGTGGGCACGGCAGTTGGGGGTCCGTCCGCCTGAGGTCGACATCACGCCAAGGAGGCGTCCGAGCAGTGAGAGGAGGGTCCTGTCACGGGGCCGTGTCTGCTTCAATGGGTTCATGGCCAACTTCCAGAAGTGCGTCGCGACGGGTCGCCATGACCTCGAGCCCTTCTGGCCTTCCCGTCAGCACCACGACTTCGACCGGGTGTGTTGTCGCGCGACGAACGCGCGGGCCCTCTAAAGCCGTACACCCCGGCCTTCGGCCAGCGCGCACGACGTACGTCCTCGACCGCCCCGACCACGAACTCGCGGCCGTCGAACCTCCCGACGAACTTCTCGCGCGAAAGAGCTGACCTCTCATGGCGACCACTCGTTCCTTCTCCTCCGTCGCAACCTCTCCCGCCCCTTCGGCCTCCCCCGGCCGGCACCGGCTGCGTGCCGTCGACCGGGACGAGGTCGTCGACGTGGCCGGCTTCCTCCCTCCGGGCGCCACCTGGCTGCCCGCCCCCCAGAACGCGCTGCCCGTCCTGCCGGGACAGCCGCCGATGATCGGCTACCTGGTCCTCGTACCGGCGGACCAGCAGCCCCTGCTGCCGGTCGCCGTGACGGGCCCGGCCGCCCCCCGGGCCATCGACGACGACGTCCCCGAGGGGCCCGGCGACGGCGCCGCCGACCCGCTGGTGCGCGTCGACACCGTGCAGCGCACCGCCGAGGTCGACGGGCGGGTCCTGGACCTCACCTACCTGGAGTTCGAGCTGCTCGCGCATCTCGTCCGGCACCCGCACCGGGTGCACACCCGCGACCAGCTGGTCTCCACGGTGTGGGGCTACGGGCACGTCGGTGACGGACGGACCGTCGACGTCCATGTCGCGCGGCTGCGCCGCAAGCTCGGCGACCGGCACCGCCAGGCGATCCAGACGGTGCGCCGGGTGGGGTACAAGTACACGCCGCCGACCGGCCGTTGAGCCCTCCGGCGAATCTCCTGTCAGCAGATCCGCGTTCCCCCGGGCGCGCGGTGCGTGCACAGTCGTCCGTATGACACGGAGACTTCTGATGCTGGGCGGTACGGAGTTCGTGGGGCGCGCGATCACGGAGGCGGCGCTCACCCGGGGGTGGGACGTCACCGTCCTGCACCGCGGACACCACGAACCCCCTTCCGGGGTGCGGTCGTTGCTCGGCGACCGCACCTCTCCGGACGGGCTCGCGGCGCTCGCCCGCACCACGGACACCTGGGACGCCGTCGTCGACACCTGGTCGGCGGCGCCGCGGCCCGTGAGGGACGCGGCGCGCCTGCTGGCCGGACGGGTGTCCCGCCACGTGTACGTGTCGAGCGGCTCGGTGTACGCGTGGCCCCGCCCCGTCGGGTACACGGAGGACGCGCCGCTCGTGGAGGGCGCCTCGGCCGACGCGGACGCCACCGACTACGCCCGGGACAAGCGGGGCGGAGAGCTGGCCGCCGTCGGGGCCTTCGGCAGCGGGCGTTCGCTGCTCGTGCGGTGCGGTCTGATCCTCGGGCCGTACGAGAACGTCGGGCGGCTGCCCTGGTGGCTCGGCCGGATCGCGGCGGGGGGTCCCGTGCTCGCCCCCGGACCGCGCGACCTGCCGCTCCAGTACGTCGACGTCCGGGACCTGGCCGAGTGGACGCTCGGGGCGGTGGAGACGGGACTCGACGGGGCCTACAACCTGGCCGGTCCCCCGGGGCACGGCACGATGGGGACACTGCTCGACGCGTGCGTCCGGGCCACCGGGGCGCGGGCCGAGCTGCGCTGGACGGACCCCGGGACCGTGCTAGGCGCCGGGATCGAGCCGTGGACGCAGCTTCCGGTGTGGGTACCGCCCGGGAGCGAGCTGCACGCCTCGGTGTACTCGGGCGACGTCTCGCGGGCCCTGCGGACGGGGCTGCGGTGCCGGCCCGTCGAGGAGACCGTCGAGGACACCTGGCACTGGCTCCGGTCGCTCGGCGGTGTCGCGCCCCGGCGCCCCGACCGGCCCGCGGTGGGACTGGATCCCTCGGTGGAGGCGAAGGCCCTCGGGATCTGAGCCGGCGACTCCCGGCCCGGACGTTCCGGAGGCCGTCCGGGCCGGTCGCCAACTCAAGCCCCCGACGGGGCAGTTGCGTCGGCCCGTACGCGCCGTCCGACGCCCGGCGGCACCCCTCTCCGGACCCGAGGAACGCTGAACACGAGTCAAAAAAGCGTCCTCAAACCTGAATATCGAGATCAACTCTCGGGAATTCGCGGGCTTCTGGGGCCATTGTGACCGAATTGGTCTCACGGCTTTCCAAGATTCTTTCGAGACCCCTGAACACCTCGCGCACCTCCTGCGTATGGAACGGAGCCGCTTCACTCCTGTCGGGCGCCTCGCTGCCCCGCAAGGAAGTCAGAGGAGTTCCATGGGACGCAACATTCGAAAACGACGTTCGCCGCTGGCCGTTCGCGCCGTTGCGGCGTCGGCAGCGCTCGCGATCGGCGGGGGTGGGCTGGTCTGGGCGAATTTCTACGCCTCGGCGCACGAGAGCAGCAACTCGGGCCAGAACACCACCAAGGCCGCGGGTGCGCAGGTGGCCACCATCCAGTGTCCGGACGTCGGCCAGAAGCTGTCCAACGTCCCGAACCAGGCGCGGGGCGAGGTCGACGGGGAGCTGGCGACGCTCGACAAGCAGATCACCGCCGCCTACCAGCGGCTCGCGACCACGCGTGACGCGCAGGCGAGGGACGCGAGCTTCGTCCAGAACTCCATCCTGACGCCGCTCAAGCAGAACCGTCAGGTGATCATCGACCGGATCAAGCTGGAGATCAACCGCGTCGGCGGCAGGGCTCCGGGCTGGCTCGACGGGCTCTCCACCTGCACGGGACAGCCTGCGGCCGGGCAGACCACCGGCGGCCAGAACAACGGCGGCGCCACGGCCGCTCCGTCCGCGGGCGCGAGCGCCCCTGCGGGCGGGAACGCCGGTGCGGGCAACGGCGGCGGCGCGGGTGCCTCCGCGAGCGCGAGCGCCCCTGCGGGCGGGAACGCCGGCGCGGGCAACGGCGGTGCGCAGGCGGGCAACGGCGGACAGGCCGGCAACGGTCCGGTCGCGGCCGACTTCGTGGACATCACGAAGGTCCAGCCGAACGTCCCCGCCAAGGCCCGGACCCAGGCCGGCGGTTCGTCCGGTACGTTCAGCAGCTCCTGCGGTGTCAACGCGAACAAGAAGTTCAACACGGACAACGTGATCGTGGCGCCCGGTGTCACCAACGGTGCGCACCACCTCCACGACTACGTCGGCAACCAGTCGAACGACGCCTTCGCCACCAACGACACCTTCGCGGCGGCCCAGACGTCCTGCGCCAACCAGGGCGACAAGTCGTCGTACTACTGGCCGGTCGTGCGTATCCAGAACGGCACGCAGGACTTCGACCAGAACAACCTGGGCGGCGGCAAGGAACTCAACGTCGGCAAGATCCAGCAGGTGCGGCAGGCGCAGATCAAGTTCGTCGGCAACGCGAAGAGCAAGGTCGTCGCGATGCCGAAGTTCCTGCGCATCATCACCGGTGACGCGAAGACCACGACCAACGGTCTCGCCAACGCCAACGCGCACTGGAGCTGCACCGGCTTCGAGAACAAGGTGCAGCTCACGCAGCAGTACCCGATCTGCCCGCAGGGCAGCAACGTGGTCCGCACCTTCGCCTTCCAGAGCTGCTGGGACGGGGTGAACGCCGACAGCGCCAACCACCGTACGCACGTGGCCTTCGCCGACGCCCAGGGCAACTGCGCCAACGGCTTCAAGGCGATCCCGCAGCTGACGATGCGCCTGGTCTACGGATTCCGGGCCCCGACCCTCACCAACGGGCAGATCAAGAACGCCTACGCGGTGGACGGTTTCCCGGAGCAGCTGCACAAGGCCGCCACCGACCACGACGACTTCATCAACGTCTTCAGCGACAAGCTGATGAACAAGATGGTCAACTGCATCAACAACGGTCAGCGCTGCAGGTAGGTCCGCTGAGAAGTTGTAGGCAAGTCCTCTGAAGTCTGAAGAAGGCCGGTGGCGGGAGATCCCGCCACCGGCCTTCTCGTCTTCTTTGGCCCTCTCCGGTTCTCCCCGGGGCCCGCGCGGTCAGCCGCTGTGGTGACCGGAGTGACCGGCCCCGTGCTGGGTCCCCTCCTCCAGGGTCCCGCCCAGCCGGCCGCGCAGCGTCGTGACCATCTTCTGGTCCCCGACGGCGACCCACTTGGCGCCCACGAGGTACGAACCGCCGTAGTCCTTGGCCCCGTCGAGCCACTCGCGCTGGCCGCGGTCGGTGGCGAAGGTCGCCAGGATGAACTTGCCGGAGCTGATCTTGCAGACACCCTGCCGGATCTCGTCCGCGTCGGTCTGGATGCTCGGCTTGCACTTCACCTCGGCGGCCAGCTCCTCCAGGCTGCCGGTCGCCGTGGGCGGGACGGTCTCCTTCGCCGCGCCCTTGTCGTCCGATCCGCCGCCGCAGCCGGTCAGCGCCAGCAGCGCGGCCACGGCCGCCCCGGCCGCGAGCGTCCCGCGTGTCAACCTCATACGTTCCTCCGGTACCTGTCGGCGTCCACGCCGAGAAGAGCCCCGGCGAGAGCTCTGCCTTCGATACGGCTCCGGACCGCCCGGCGCTCAATCCGCCCCCGCCGCGGACCGGAACCCGGTACCGCCGGGGACACGGCTGTGCGAGGGTGGCACCCGTGAACGAAGACTGGGAAGAGCGTACGGCGGCGGCCTGGGCCCGCTTCGACGACTACGAGGAGGAGCGGGCGGCGGACTTCCGGGCGGTGATCGACGCGCTGGTCGCCGAACTGCCCGCGGACAGCCCCCTCGGCCCCTTCGAGCGGGCCTGCGCCTGGGACTCGACGGGCCACTCCGACAAGGCCGTCCCCCTGTACCGCGAGGCGCTGGCCCGCGGCCTGAGCGGGTACAAGGGTCGCCGGGCGAGGATCCAGCTCTCCAGTTCGCTGCGGAACATCGGACAGGCGGACGAGGGTGTCAAGCTCCTGACCCCCGAACTGGTCGCCCCCTCGGACGAGCTGGACGACGCGGTACGGGCCTGCCTGGCGCTGTGCCTCGCCGACCTCGGCCGCGAACGCGAGGGGCTGGCCCTGGTGATCGGCGCGCTGGCCCCCCACCTGCCGCGCTACCAGCGGTCCATGGCGAACTACGCGCGCCTCCTCGTGGAGCCCGGTCCCGCCGCGGACTGAGCCCCCGGCGGGGCCGGTGACCATCCGTCGATTCGCTCGTTCTGCTGAACGTGCAGTCACAGGATGTAGCCCCGCGCCCCGCACCCCCCTCCGGAGCCGTCGTCGGCGTCGAGCAGGCCGAGGCCGCGCTCGTCGAGCACTACCCGCGGCTGGTCCGGCTCGCCCATCTGATGCTTCCGCCGGGCCTCGGCCGCGGTCGGAGGGTGCTGACCGCGCACGCCCTCGTCCAGCGCGCCCTGCCGCGGGGCCGGGCGGCGGGCGACGCGTCGGTGATCCCCGCCCAGCAGAGCGGCGGCGGCCGCGACGGCGACCCGGGCTACGCCTTCGTACGCCTCCAGGTGGTGCGTACGGCACTGGAGGCGGGACTGCCGCTGAGGCGCTGGGCCCGGCCCCGGCGGTCCCAGCTGCCACCGGTCCTCCCCCAGGTGTGGGGCCTGCGGCTCTTCCCGCGCTCGGGCGGCGCCGACGAACTCGCCCTGGACCAGCGGCTGTCCGCGCTCTCGGGACCGGCCCGCGCCGCGTACGTGCTGCGCGGTCTGGAGAAGCTGGCCGACGCTCCGCTGCGCGGGGTGCTGACGGCCGCGGGGGTCGAGGACCCGGCCGCGGCGCTGAGGGAGGCCTCGGGCGTCGAGGCACGGGACGCCCTGCTCGACTCCCCCGGGTTCGACCCCTGCTCGCTGCAGGCCCGGCCCACCGATCTGATGCGGCGCAGGCGGCACACGAAGGCCGCGCTCGCCGCCGGCGCCGCCCTGGCCGTGTGCGGCGCGCTGCTCGCGCTGCCGGGCGACGGCTGGGGCCCGGACGGCGCGGCGGCCCCCTCCTCCGCGCGGAACCCGGCCGCCGAGGCCGCGCTCGACCCGGCCCGGCTGGAGCGGGTGGCGCCCGCGGCCTGGAAGTCCTCCGCGCGCGCCGACTTCTCCGTGTGGCCCGCGCGCGGCGGCCTCGTCCACGACACCGCGCTGCTGCGCCGCGCGCTCGCCGTCTGGGCCCGGCCCGGCACGTCCGTCCAGGTCTCGGCCACACCCGGCACGCCCTCCGGCGCCCCGCCCGGACCGCCCCAGCTGCTGTACGCGGGCGATGTCGACCAGGCCCGCGTGGTGCTCCTCTACGACGGCCTGCGCATCGCGCGCTACGCCGAGCCGAAGGACGGCACGGGCGGCGCGGCCCTCGACTTCGCGCGGGTCGACGGGGCGAGCCGCGCGGAGGCGAGCGCCGTGGTGCTGGGCCGGACCGACGGCAACGTCCGCTATCTGATCGCGCCCTGGGTGACCGGGGCCGCCGAGCGCGACCTGCTGAAGCCCTCCGCCGGGGCGATGGACCTCACCCTGTCCGCGGACGGCTCCGCCTCCCCGCTGGCCGGACCGCCGCGGACGGGCACGTGCACGTCGTGGAACGTGCTCCAGGTCGAGGACGCCTCGGGCACCCGCCTGCTGACCGACCTCGGCGAGCTGGTCCCGGCCCGTCTCACCACGGGCCGGCCGGGCGCCCCCCGGGAGGCGGCGGGAGCGCAGGGCCTGCGGGAGTGGGCGCCGTTCGCGTGCTCGCTGGGCTCCGTGCGCTCGGGGGGCGTGCGGACCGTGAACGCCTGGCAGTACGCGCGCCAGCCGCTGCCCGACGGGAGCGGGTCGGCCTCCTGGGTGTGTACGCGCGCCGACACCTGGCGGGGCGGCGGCACCCGGGCGCTGGCCCAGTTCCGCACCCCGGGCGGGACGTACGGGGCGGTCGTCGCGAGGGCCGGGGACTCCCCGGCGTGCGGCTCCCGCGACCCGCACGTGCTGGCCGGTGTGCTGTGGAAGTCGGGTGCGGGGGTGTGGTACCTCCTCGCGGCCGGCGGCAGGGACACGGCGTCGGTCGAGGCGACGGGCGGGGTGCGCGGCTCCGCGACGGGCCCCCTGCTCGCCGTGCGGGCGCGGCAGGGGGCGCGGGCCGAGCTGAAGGGAACCCTGGCGGACGGCCGGGCCGTCACCGGACTGCGCTGAACGACGGCGCGCGTTCCCGGCACCCGCCGCCGGCCGTTCGAGGGCGATCCACATTTCACGTTTCGCGTTTCACGTTTCGCGGACGAGGAGTGGGCGAATCGTGCCGGACCCGTGAACATCCGCCGCCCCGGTCGGCCCGTTCCGGTCCGGTTCCGGTCGGTAAAGTGTCCGCATGACAACCGGGGTACGCCGCAGGATGGGTGTCGAGGAACGACGGCAGCAGTTGATCGGCGTCGCCCTCGAACTGTTCAGCCGACGCTCGCCCGACGAGGTCTCCATCGACGAGATAGCCTCGGCCGCGGGCATCTCGCGGCCGCTGGTGTACCACTACTTCCCGGGCAAACTCAGCCTGTACGAAGCGGCGTTGCAGCGCGCCTCCGACGACCTCGCGGGCCGGTTCGTGGAGCCCCGCGAGGGGCCGCTGGGCGCGCGGCTGCTGCGGGTGATGCGCCGCTTCTTCGACTTCGTGGACGACCACGGGCCCGGTTTCGCCGCGTTGATGCGGGGCGGCCCGGCCGTCGGCTCGTCGACCACCAACGCGCTCGTGGACGCCGTACGGCAGGCGGCCTACGTCCAGATCCTGTCGCACCTGGACGTCGAGGACCCGCCCGCCCGGCTGGAGCTGGTGATCCGCTCCTGGATCTCGCTCGTCGAGTCGACGGCGCTGATCTGGCTGGACGGACGGCGGATCGAGCGCGGCGAGCTGGAGGTGCAGCTCGTGCACGACTTCGCGGCCCTGGCGGCGGTGAGCGCCGCCTACGACCCGGAGGTCGCCGGCCTGCTGCGCAAGGGGCTGCGGGACGAACCGGGCGACGGACCGTTCACCGACCTCGTCGTCCGGCTGCTCGCCCTCGCCTCGCCTCCCGAGGCGTAGGAGGCGCGGGAGCGGGCCCTACGCCTCGAACTTCCGGTACGACGGGTCGAGATCGCGCACCTCGACGGACACGTGCAGGGTGACCCCGTCCGTGGGCTCGATGTGCTTGCGGAGCAGTTCCAGCGTGGCCTCGGTCAGCTTCGCCTTGGTCTCGTCGCTGCGGCCGGCCAGCAGAGCGATGCCGACGTGGACGATGGCGGGGCCTCCCGTGCCCGTGGCCGCCACGTCTCCCACGACCTCGTACTCGGTCCGCAGGGTGCGCAGCTTGCACGCCTCCAGCCGCGCGGCCGCGATCTCGACGACCACGGGGTGCAGCGCGAGCGCGAACGCGCTCCAGTCGACGTGGTCGAGGGCCGGGGAGGTCTCGACGGTGATCTGCGGCATGGGTGCTCCTGTTCCGGGGGTCTCCCGGTCACCCTAGCCCCAGCACCGGAACGACGACGGGGGCGGATCCGGCCCCGGAATGTGCTCCGGGTGTCCGGTTCCGCCCCCGCCGGGGTCAGACCACCGTCACGGGGTCCGGGTGAACACCGCCACCGTGCGGGCCGGGACGGTGAACGAGCCCGTGTCCTTCGCGTAGGACGAGGACTTGACGACGGAGTCCGCGCCCGCCGCCTGCACCGGGTGCAGCTCGTACCCGGTACCGGCCAGGGAACCGACGGTCTGCTCCTGCTTCTCCGGGGTCGCGTTGAAGACGATCACCAGGTCGCCGAGGCGGGCGGTGATCACTCCGGGGGTCTCGTCCTTGCCCGACAGCGGGAAGGAGAGCTGCGACTGCACCTGGGCGGCCGTGGAGAGCGAGAAGACCTTCTCGCCCGTACGGATCCGCTGCAGGTCCTGGAAGGCGGCCGAGGCGCCGTCGATCTGCTCGCAGCCCACCTTGACGGAGGTCAGCAACGGCTTGGCGAACGGCCACTTCGAGGTGTTGTCGGCGGCCATCGGCAGCCCGCGCCCGAAGCCGTTGCCGTCCTGGCAGTTCCAGTGGATCGCGTTGAACCAGTCGCCGCTGTCGAAGGAGTTGCGGTCCAGCGACTTGGAGCGCAGCAGGTCGGAGCCGGCCTGGGAGAGGGACGGACCCTGCGAGAGGGTGGCCGTCGCCATCGCCAGGACCTGCATCCGGGCCCGGTCGGCGGCGCTCGTCGTCGCGGGCAGCTTGTACGTCAGCGCGTCGTACAGCGACTCGTTGTCGTGCGCGTCGGCGTAGGCGAGCGCGTCGCCGGGCGCGGCGGCGTAGCCCGCGGGCTGGCCGTTGTAGTCGACCTCGGAGCCCTTGACCTCCTTGCCGTTCGTGTCGGTGAAGCGGTAGGCCGCCAGGTCGCCGGACAGGCCGACCTTGATGAGGTCCTGGTAATGCAGCAGGCGGGCCTTCTGCTCGGCCGGGGTGCCGTTGGCGGTGGAGGAGTTGGGGTCGGTGTACAGGCCCGAGCCGAAGCCCTGGACCCCGGGGTCGGAGTCGAAGGGGCCTCCGCCGCGGACGGCGTCACGGGCGCGGTCGGAGAAGGTCGCGATGCCCGTCCCGGCCATGTTCTTCTGGGTGGCCTGGACGAAGCGGGCGTCGTCGGCGACCTCGCCGAAGTTCCAGCCCTCGCCGTACAGGACGATCTTCTTGCCGTCGACGCCGTCCTTGGCGACGGTGAGCGCGTCGAGGGCCTTGCGGACCGCGAGGATGTTGGCCTTGGGCTGGTGTCCCATGAGGTCGAAGCGGAAGCCGTCGACCTTGTACTCCTTGGCCCAGGTGACGATCGAGTCGACGACCAGCTTGCCCATCATGGCGTTCTCGGTCGCCGTGTTGGAGCAGCAGGTGGAGTTGGCGACGCTGCCGTCGGCCAGGAGCCGCTGGTAGTAGCCGGGGACGACCTTGTCGAGGACGCTGGTGTCGGCCTGGCCGCTGGCGGCGGTGTGGTTGTAGACCACGTCCATGACGACCCTGAGGCCGTCCTCGTTCAGCGACTTGACCATCTTGCGGAACTCGACCGTACGGCCGGTGCCCTCGGGGTCGGTGGCGTAGGAGCCCTCGGGGACCGTGTAGTGGTACGGGTCGTAGCCCCAGTTGTAGGCGTCCTTGGCGGCGGTCTTCGCCACGCACTCCTGCTGCTTCTCGGAGTCGGCGGCGTAGGAGGCCAGGTCGCAGTCGGTGCTCTGCCGGTCCGCCTTCTTCTCGGGGATGGTGGCGATGTCGAACGCGGGCAGCAGGTGCACGTACGAGGTGCCGGACCTGGCCAGCGCCTTCAGGTGCTTGGAGCCGTCGCTGTTCTTGTCGGTGAAGGCGAGGTAGGTGCCCTGGTCCTTCACGGGGACGGTCCTGTCCGCCACCGAGAAGTCACGGATGTGCAGTTCCTGGATCTGCGCGTCCTTCAGCGGGACGGCCTTGGGCTTCTTGAGCGCCGACCAGCCCGACGGGGCGAGGGACTTGGCGTCCAGGTCGACGACCAGGCTGCGCTTCGAGTCGGTGGTCAGGGCCACCGAGTACGGGTCGGTCACCTTGTTGGTGACGACCTTCCGGACGCTCGGGGCCCACACCTTCACGGCGTAGCGGTAGGGCTTGCCCGTCCAGGACTTCTTGCCGGTGACGGACCAGACGCCGGTGGCGGAGTCGCGCTTCATGGCGACGGTGGAGCCGTCGAGGTCGAGGCTCACCGACTGGGCGGTCGGGGCCCACACCGAGAGGGTGGGGACTCCCTTGTGGAAGACCGGTCCGAGGTTCGCCTTCGTCGCGTCGTACAGGTCGTCGAGGGCTCCGGCGATCTGCACGCCGGTCGCCGCGAGCACGGCGCCGTTCGCGGCCCGCTGCGAGGCGACGAGCTGGCCGCCGAGCGCGGAGCGCACCCGGTCGCGGTCGCGCGGGTCGACCGACCAGGCGGTGTACGCCTTCAGGTGGGGGAACTTCGCCTTCTGGGCGTCGGTGAGGGTGGTCTTCTCCAGCCGCAGCCAGCGCTCGTCGTCGCTGGTCAGCCCGCCGTCCTTGACGGCGATCGAGCCGTCGCGGGAGGAGAGGAGCTGGGTGGAGACGGCGGCCTCGGAGCCGTTCCAGGCGACCGTGTACCGGTCGATCCAGATCGCCTTGGAGGTGGTCAGGTCGAGCGCGGCCGCGCTGCCCTTGGGCTGCGGCAGCAGGTACTTCTCCTGGCCGCCGAGCAGCCACACCTCGTGGCCGTTGGCCGTGAGGTCCAGGGACTGGTCGGTGGGCAGGTCCTTGTCGTCGCCCTTGTGGATGATGTAGCTGAGGCTGCCGGCGCCCTCGGCGAGCGGTACCTCGAAGACGGCGCCGTAGGCGTCGGTGCGCACCGGCTCCAGGGGCTTCGTCCAGTCCGTGGGCGTCGCGGCCCCGGTCCAGGTGTGCAGGCCCCAGCCGGTGTAGTCGCTGTCGGCGCGGTGGTAGTGGATGACCGCCTTGGTCTTGTCCTGGGCGGGCAGGTCGGGCTGCTCGGTGAGGACGGTGTCCTTGCCCTGCTCGACCCAGACCTCGCCGGTCTTGGTGACGTCGATCGTGCGGTCGCTCGCGACGTCCTTGTTGCCGTCCTTGTCGATGACCAGGAAGCCGACACCGGAGGCGCCCGGCTTCAGCTTCACGTAGGCGAAGGCGCCGTAGGCGTCCCGGCCGATGAAGTCGTGGCCGGCCGGCCAGGTCGTGCCCTCGCCGTCGGCGATGTCGCCCCAGGCGTACAGGCGCCAGTCGGTGTAGTCGCCGTCGGTGCGCTTGTAGTGGACGACCGCGTAGTCGCGCGAGGAGGCCGTCGGGACCTCCGCGGCGGGCGCGCTGCCGGTGGTGGACTGGGCCGTCGCGCTCGCGGTGCGTCCGGCCGAGTCGACGACGACGGCCTTGTAGCGCAGGGCGGTTCCGGCCGGCACGTCCTTGCCGATGACCTGGGTGACCTTGTACGGGGCGTGGTCGGCGGAGCCGAGGGTGCGCCATGTGCCGTTGCCGGTCTGGGCGGCGAAGACGACCCGGTCGAGCTGTCCGCCGGTGACGTCCGCCGACAGTTCGACGGTGCCGGTGGCGCCCGCGGCGGGGGCCTTCAGCGTCAGCGTGGGCTTGGTCGCGGGGGCGGCGAGCCTGCCCGCGGCCTTGAGGACGATCGCCGAACCGGCCGGGACCGTGACGGTGACCTTCTTGTCCGCGTCGCTCTTCACCGAGGCCGACGTTCCGTATACGGCCCGGAAGTCCATGCCGGCCGAACCGGTCGCGAACGTGGCCGACTTCGCCTCGTCGGCGTTGTTCACGGCGACGACGTACTCGGTGCCGGTCTTCGCGTCCGTGCGGGAGAAGGCGTACACGCCCGCGCCGTCGGCGGCGTAGCGCTCGGTCTGGACGCCGTCGGTGAGGGCCGGGTTGTCCTTGCGGAGCTTGGACAGGGCGCTGATGGTCTTGTACAGCGGCGCGTTCGTGTCGTAGGCGTCGCTCGCGGCCGTGCGGTCGGTGCCGATCTCGTCGTCGTCGAGGTAGTCCGCGATCTTGGAGGCGAACATCGGCTGGCGGGCGTCCTTGTCGCCGCCGGAGCCGGTGAAGCCCTGCTCGTCGCCGTAGTAGACGACGGGGTTGCCGCGGCCGAGGAACATCAGCTCGTTGGCGAGCTTGTCCTTCTTCAGCAGCTCGGCGTCGCTCGCCTTGGGGTTGTCCTGGTCCAGGAAGTACCCGATGCGGCCCATGTCGTGGTTGCCGAGGAAGGTGACCTGCTCGTAGGCGTTGGCCTTGTCGGTCGTGTACTTGTAGTCGTCCGCGTACAGGGCGGAGAGCTTCTGCGCGCTGCCGCCCTGGGAGGCGTACGAGCGGGCCGCGTCCTGGAACGGGAAGTCGAGCGTGGCGTCGAGCCGGCCCTGGGTGACGTACGGCGAGGTGATCGAGGTGTCGGCGGAGTAGACCTCGCCGAACATGAAGAAGTTCTTGCGTCCGTGCTGGGCCGCGTACGCGTCGAGGGCGGTCGCCCACTGCGTCCAGAACTCCATGTTCACGTGCTTGACGGTGTCGATCCGGAAGCCGTCGATGCCGAAGTCCCGGACCCACCGCTCGTAGATCTTCTCCATGCCGCTGACGACCTCGGGACGCTCGGTCCACAGGTCGTCGAGGCCGGAGAAGTCGCCGTAGGTGGTGGACTCGCCGGCGTAGGTGGAGTCACCGCGGTTGGTGTACATGGTCGTGTCGTTGAGCCACGACGGGACCTTGACGTCCTTCTTCGCGGCGGGAACCACCGGCGTGCGGGGGAAGGACCCGGTGCCCACGGACGGGAAGCCCTTGGTGCCGTCCGCGTAGTCCGCGTCGTCGAAGGGCCGGCCGTCCTTGGTCAGGTACGGGAAGGCGCCCTTGGAGAGGTAGCCGTAGGACTTCTCCTTGTAGTCGACGACGTCGGCGGTGTGGTTGGTGATGACGTCGAAGAAGACCTTCATGCCCTTGGCGTGGGCCTTGGAGATCAGGGTCTCCAGGTCCTTGTTGGTGCCGAAGTGCGGGTCGACCTTGGTGAAGTCGGTGATCCAGTAGCCGTGGTAGGCGGCCGAGGCGTCCTTGCCGGTGCCCTGGACGGGCTGGTTCTTGAAGATCGGCGCCATCCAGATGGCGGTGGTGCCGAGGCCCTTGATGTAGTCGAGCCGCTTCGTCAGGCCCTTGAGGTCGCCGCCCTGGTAGAAGCCCTTGTCGGTGGGGTCGTAGCCCGTCGACAGCCGGGAGCCGGTCAGTCCGCCCTTGTCGTTGGACGTGTCGCCATTGGCGAAACGATCCGGCATGACGAAGTAGAACTGGTCACGGGTGGAGTCGTGCCGGGACGGCTCGGCGGCGAGCTTCGCGTCCGACGGCGGTGCGGGCGGGGTCTGGGCCCGCGCCACAAGGGGTTGCGCAAGCGATACGGCCAGTGCGGCGGCGAGGACGGCTGCACGCAGCCTGGGGCGGCTGGTGCGGCCCGCCGGCCCTCTCGGTATCAGGTCCACAGTCGTGAACTCCTAGCGATTACGGCGTACTCGGGTCCGACCCCGCGCAGCGTTTCGGCCACGATGCCGAACGCCCGCGTGACCGTATCGCTCACGCAAGGTTTACAGCAAGAGTCTTGCAACGTGCGGAAAGGCTTTTCAGCAGCTGGACTTGCCCGCGTAGATCGCGAGTGCCGTGTTGGCGCCCAGCGTCGCCGTGAACTGGCCCGAGCTGTTGACCGTGATGCTCGTGTTGTTCTGGACGTTGCAGTACGTTCCCGCGGCGAGGGAGGTGCTGTACGTCCGGCTCAGCGACGAGGACTCGTGGTTGATGGCCACGAAGCCCTTGCTGCCCCGGCCGAAGGCGATGGCGTCGTTACCGTTGTCCCACCAGTTAGAAAGCGCTTGCCCCCGGGTGGCGTTACGGAAGGCGACCATCGACTTGATCTCCGGCCAGGCGTGCTGACACTTCCAGCCGTCCTGCCAACAGGCGTTGACAGTACCGCCGTTGGGCGGTCCGGCGTCGATGTTCGACCACTCGTAGGCCGAGTTGATGTCGGGGGCGCCGTAGGGGTAGGCGAGCATGAAGACGTTGGCGAGGGTGTAGTTCGCCCCGTCCTTGTAGTTGAGCGTCGAGCCGTTGCGCTCGGTGTCGTGGTTGTCGACGAAGACGGCCGCGACCGAGTTGCTCATGTAGCCCCAGCCCTCGCCGTAGTTCTTCAGGTAGGCGAGGTTCTCGTTGTTGAAGACCCGCTTGAGGTCGTAGGCGTAGCGGAACTCCTGGACGTCGCCGTTGCCGGTGTACTCGGTGGGCTGGACGGCCTCGCCCGCGCCGTAGATGGCCTCCTGCTTCCAGTAGACGGACGGGTTGCTCAGCCGGGACTTGATGTTGGCGAGGTCGGCGGCCGGCATGTGCTTGGCCGCGTCGATCCGGAAGCCGTCGACGCCGTAGCCGAGCAGGGTGTTCATGTAGCCGGCGATGGCCGACCGGACGTAGTCCTCGCCGGTGTCCAGGTCGGCGAGGCCGACAAGTTCGCAGTTCTGGACGTTGGCACGGTTGGTGTAGTCGCTGATGCTGGAGGTGCAGTTGTCCATGTCGGCGGACGAGTAGAGCCCCGGGTAGTTGTACTTCGTGTACGAAGAGCCTCCCGTTCCGGTGCCGGAACCGGCCGCCATGTGGTTGATGACCGTGTCCGCCACGACCTTCACACCGGCCGCGTGGCAGGTGTTGACCATGTTCTTGAAGGCGGTGGCGTCGCCGAGCCGTCCGGCGATCCTGTAGCTCACGGGCTGGTACGAGGTCCACCACTGCGAGCCCTGTATGTGCTCGGCGGGCGGGGACACCTGGACGTAGCCGTAACCGGCGGGGCCCAGCGTGTTGGTGCATTCCTTGGCGACCGAGTCGAATTTCCACTCGAACATGACGGCGGTGACGTCCTTGGTGCCGGGCGGCGAGGCCGCCGCCGTACCGGGGGGAACGGCCACCGTGACCGCCAGGCCCGCCACGAGGGCGAACGAGGCCGCAAGCTTCTTACGTGCCATGTGTGTACTCCTGCACTACGTCGTGCGGGTGGGGGGATCGGAACGTACCGCTTGCAATCATGTTTCAGCAAGATGTCGTAAGAACTTTCAACTTCCTTATTGACGCGCCCTCTTGGGCGGTCCCACGCTCCACATGGGTCAGCTCCGCACCGTTCCTATGGACTGAGCGGGAGTGAGTCCTGTTGCCAGAACCCATGCTCAGCCGAACACCCCGGACGGTGCTGGGCGTTCTGGTCACCCGCGTTCGCTCCACGTCCGGGCGGCACGGATCGTGTCCGTGGTCCGGGGATGCGGGGGCGGCCCGCGGCCGGAGGCCGCTGATGAACAGCGCCTCACGCCCCGGGGCTGCCGGTCGGGCCTGGACGGTCCGATGCCCGTGCCCATCACGCTGGTGGGTACGGGGTGGTGCCGTCCGACGCCGGACCGGATGCCCCAGGGCGCGCCTTCCGATGGCCACGGCGGCAGCGTCGTGGCGGGTGGTGGTGCGTTTGCTGTTGGTAAGGGGTTTTTGCCAGTGCTGGGCGCCCCACTTGCTGGTGTAGGCAGGGTCGACCGCCACCAGCGGAATACCGAGTTCGGCGGCCATGGACACCAGTCGGGCGCGGAGCCGGGCGACGGGCATGCCGGAGATCGGCTTGCGGAAGTGTTTGCGGCGGCCATGCTTCTCGCGCGTCGTTTCCGCGGTGAAGTCGAGATCTTCGACGGCGATGGCCAACTGATAGCGCCGGGCCCAGTGGAGCAGGCGGGTCAGTGCGTGGCGCACCTGGGCATCACGGTGCTCGGAGGTGCCGGACAGGATGTAGTCGAAGCGGCGCGGGGCGCCGACCGGATTGCCGTGCGCGTCCAGCCGCCAGGCCGCCGTGGGGGAGGTCCGCGTCGGTGTCCACACCGATCACCCCACCGGCCCGGACGGCGGCCAGGGGCACGGTCTGGGCGGGTGGGATGCTCCATGAGGCGGTCAGATACCAGCGTCGGCGGCCAGTGTCCTCGTGGATGCGGTAGGCCACCGCCCGGTTCGCTTCGATGCGGTCCCGCCACGTCTCACCCCGGTGCGCGAACGCGACGCGGGTGGTGAGGACGTAGCGGCCGTGCGGAGCGTTGGCGAGATGGGCGAGCGGGGCCGGGAGCTTGATGCTGACCTGGCCGTCGGGGCTGATCCGGATGGTCTCGTTGCCGTACCGCTTCCCGGACTCCCCGTCCGCCTGCAGGAACCGGCGCGACGCCTCCCACCGCCCACGCCACACCTCCTCCGTAAGTTGCGCCTGGTCCAGGTGATGGCGAGTGTTGAGCAGCTGCTTCCCGCCCCGCACCACCCGCACTCGCCCGGCCGTCCAGTCCGCCCGAGCCCGCTCCAGCCGGTCCTCCAACACCCGCAGGCGACGCGTCTTGGCATGCCACTCCCACCTGCTGCGATAACCACCCGAAGCCCGCTTCGAACCCTTCTCCCCGAGCGGAAGCGACAGCCGATGTCGGATCGTGTCCACCCCGGCCTCTAGCTACCGGATGTGCGCCAGTTGGCCGCGCCGGGCCAACGCCCACTGATCATGCGTGGCCTTCGTCAACGACCCCGCCCACCGCGACGACGACAACCCGGTCAGCTCCCGCTTCCGCGCCGCCCACGCCTCGTTGTCGTGCTCCGGACCGACCGCGCATCGTGCCTTCAGATCCCGCGCGGCGAGCGAACCGAGATGATCGCCGACCAGCCGCAGGACCCTCTCGTCATGGGCGGTCAGGCCCTTGAGCCGGTCCCGGACCGCCACACCCGACAGACCGGGCACCACGAACGACGCCCCCACCGACCGCAGATCACCCACGCCATCACCCCCAGCCCCACCCGGCCCGAACGACCCGTCACCCCGCCCAATGACCACCATCCACAGAGGTCACGCATTCGAGATGGGAACCTCTGTTCCCTCCGGGGTCCTGTACAGGCGGAAGCCGTCCGCACTCACTCACACGTGCCAGAACACGCTTACGTGCAGTCAACAGTTGCCGGCCCCTGCTGGGGCCGACCAGCCATCGTGCCGAAGTCGACGTCGTTCACGCACAAGTACATCAAAAAGGACGCGTCGGGCACGGTGACCTGGGAATCCGGTGACAACCGCTCGTACACGACCGGCTCGGGCACCGGGTACTCCGTGAGCGACATCTGGAAGTAGGGCTCCGGGAACAAAAAGGCCCGCGCGGAAGCGGAGCTCCGGTGGTCAGGACCGGAGGACCGCTTCCGCGCGGGTCGTCTCACGCGCGGGTCAGGTCACGCGTGGGTCAGACGGCCCACCACACGGTGGTGTCGGCGGGCAGCTCGGCCTGGCCGTCCTGCGACAGGCTCACCTCGCCGCTGGCGACGAGCACCCGGCCGTACGCGGGCACGGTCACGGCCTTGGCGCCGGTGTTCGCGGTGCAGACGAAGTCGCCGCGGCGGAAGGCGAGCACGCCCTCCGGGGCGGTCAGCCAGGTGACGGAGTCGCCCGCGCCGAGGTCGGCGCGCTCACGCCGGACGGCGAGCGCGTCGCGGTACAGCTCCAGGGTGGAGCCGGCCACACCGGTCTGCGCCTCGACGCTCAGCTCGGCCCACTCGGCCGGCTGCGGCAGCCAGCTGCCGCCGTCGCCGAAGCCGTAGGACGAGCCGGCGCGGGTCCACGGGATCGGCACCCGGCAGCCGTCGCGGAAGCCGTCCTGTCCGGCACCCCGGAAGTAGGCCGGGTCCTGGCGCACCTCGTCCGGCAGGTCGACGACGTCGGGCAGGCCGAGCTCCTCGCCCTGGTACACGTAGGCGGAGCCGGGCAGGGCCAGCATCAGCAGGCTCGCCGCGCGGGCCCGGCGCAGTCCCAGCTCCCGGTCGCCCGCGGTGCGGATCTGGGTGCCGAGGCCGGCCTCGTTGGCGAACCGGGTGGCGTGCCGGGTCACGTCGTGGTTGGACAGCACCCAGGTGGAGGGGGCGCCGACCGGGCGCATCGCGTCGAGCGTGCGGTCGATCACCGCGCGCAGCTCGGCCGCGTCCCAGTGGGAGCCCAGGTACTGGAAGTTGAAGGCCTGGTGCAGCTCGTCGGGGCGCACGTAGTTCGCGGTGCGCTCGACGGTGGGCGTCCACGCCTCGGCGACGAAGATGCGCTCGCCCGAGTACTCGTCGAGGATCGTGCGCCACTGCCGGTAGATCTCGTGCACGCCGTCCTGGTCGAAGAACGGCATGACATCGTTGCCCAGCAGTTTGAGCTGATCGCGGTCGCCGAGGTCCGGCAGGCCCTCCGCCTTGACCATGCCGTGCGCGACGTCGATGCGGAACCCGTCGACGCCCATGTCCAGCCAGAACCGCAGGATCGAGCGGAACTCGTCGCCGACGGCCGGGTGCTCCCAGTTGAAGTCGGGCTGCTCGGGGGCGAAGAGGTGCAGGTACCACTCGCCGGCGGTGCCGTCGGGCTCGGTGACCCGGGTCCAGGCCGGGCCGCCGAAGATGGACTCCCAGTCGTTGGGCGGCAGCTCGCCGTTCTCGCCCTTGCCGGGACGGAAGTGGTAGCGGTCGCGCAGGTCGGAGCCGGGGCCCTCGCGCAGCGCGCGCTTGAACCACTCGTGCTGGTCGGAGGAGTGGTTGGGCACGAGGTCGACGATGATCCGCAGCCCGAGACCGTGGGCGTCGCGGATCAGGGCGTCGGCGTCCAGCAGGTTGCCGAACATCGGGTCGACGGCCCGGTAGTCCGCCACGTCGTAGCCGGCGTCGGCCTGCGGCGAGGCGTAGAAGGGGCTGAGCCACACGGCGTCCACGCCGAGGTCGCGCAGGTACGGGAGTCGGGAGCGTACGCCCTCCAGGTCGCCCATGCCGTCGCCGTTGCTGTCGGCGAAGCTGCGCGGATAGACCTGGTAGATCACCGCGTCGCGCCACCAGTCGCGATGCGCGGCGACTGTGGCGAGAACGGAGTTCGGGGCCTGGTCGGCGGAGTGCTGGCTCATGGCGTCCTTGATGCGATGGGGGTCCCCGCGTCCGGGCGCGGCCGGTCGTGGGGAGGAATTCGGCTGTGGGGGCAGACCCTGCTCGCGCGGGGCGGGAGCGTGGGGCGGTAGGTGTGGCGAGGCGGGGGATGAGGCGGCCGCGGTACCGGCGGGGTCGGATGGGCACCGCGGCCGCCACCCGCGCGCGTCGAGCACGCGGGAGTCTGGGGCGTTACGGGGGGGGTCCCCACGGATCAGCCCTTGGTTCCGCCCGCGGTGAGTCCGGTCACCAGGTTCTTCTGCACGAGGTAGAAGAAGGCGGAGACGGGTATCGCGACCAGCACGGCGGTGGCCGCCATCAGGTTGCGCTGGGAGTCGTACTGGCTGACGAAGCTCTGGAGTCCGACGGCGAAGGTGTACTTCGAGTCGTCCAGCATGAACGTCGAGGCGAAGGCGACCTCACCGAACGCGGTGATGAAATTGTAGAACGCGGCCACCGCGAGACCCGGCTTGGCGAGCGGCAGGATCAGCCGGAAGAAGGTGCCGAAGGGGGTCAGTCCGTCGACCCGGCCGGCCTCGTCGATCTCGAACGGGATGGTGTCGAAGTAACCCTTGAGCAGCCAGGCGCTGTAGGGCACCGCCGTCGAGCAGTAGACGAGGATCAGGCCGAAGTAGGTGTCGATGAGCTGCAGGTCCGAGAGGATCTGGTACATCGGCACGATCAGTACGGCGATCGGGAACATCTGGGTGACCAGCAGGACCCACATGAACTTCTTGTAGCCGGGGAAGCGCATGCGCGAGACCGCGTAGCCGGTGGTGGCCGCGACCATCACGCCGATGACCGTGGTGCCGAACGACACGATGAGCGAGCTCTTCATCCACGCGAAGAAGTTCGTGTGCTGGAGCACGTAGGAGTAGTTGTCGAACGTCATCGTGTTCCAGATGCGTCCGGGGTGCAGGTAGTCGTCCGTGTCCGGTCCGAGGGACAGGAAGAACAGCCAGGCGATCGGGAACAGCGCGGCCAGGCTCGCGACGGTCAGGATGCCGTGCGAGGCGAGCGAGCCGGCGAGGCTGCGCTTTCCGCGCCCCCGCGCCGGGCGGGTCGGCTCCTCGGACCTGGTGGCCTGGTCGGCCGGAGGCGTCTGCAGTGTGGTGGTACTCATGGAGACTCCCGCCTCAGATCGCGAGCTGCTGGTCATTGCGGTTCAGCCAGCGGCGGTAGAAGGAGGTGAAGACGATCAGGATGGCCAGCAGCAGCATGCCGTAGGCCGCCGACTGGGCGAAGTCACGCGGCTGCTGTCCGAAGCCGAGGTAGTAGGCCCAGGTGACGAGGATCTGCGCGTCCGGGGCGGTGTTGCCGAACAGCAGGAAGATCACGGCGAACTGGTTGAAGGTCCAGATGATGCCGAGGAGCACGACGGTGGAGCTGACCGACCTGAGACCCGGCAGGGTCACGAAGCGGAACTGCTGCCACTTGTTCGCGCCGTCCATCTCGGCGGCCTCGTACAGCGTCGCGTCGATGGACTGGAGTCCGCCGAGCAGCGAGACCATCATGAACGGGACACCGCACCAGGTGTTGACCATGATGGCGGCGAAGCGCTGCCAGAAGGTGTCCTCGAGCCACAGGGGCGAGGGCAGGTGCACCGCGTCGAGCATGGAGTTGATGATGCCGCCGTCGGCGAGCATGAAGCGCCAGCCGAAGACGGTGACGAAGGTCGGCACGGCCCAGGGCAGCACCAGGATCAGCCGGTAGAACGTACGGCCGCGCAGCTTCTGGTTGAGCAGCAGCGCGAGGCCCAGACCGATGCAGTAGTGCAGGGCGACGCACAGGGCGGTCCAGACGATGGTCCAGATGAAGTGCGACCAGAAGCGGTCGTACGACGTCGGGCCCCACAGGATGTCCTTGTAGTTGTCCAGCCCGATGAACTTGTAGGTGGCGTCGATGTGGTTGACGCCGATCGTGCGAGCCGAGTTGAGGCTGTTGGCGTCCGTGAGCGTCAGATAGAAGCCCCGTACCAGGGGATAGAGCACCAGTCCGCCGAGCACGACGACGACCGGGGCGATCATCGCGTACGCGTACCAGTACTTCTGGTAGGAGTGCTTGAGACGCTGCATTCGACCGGGACGCGGTGCTCGGTCACCGCGGCTCTTACCGGTCGCACGATCGATGGCGACTGTCATGGTTCGACACCTTCTGCAAGATCAGGGTTTGGGCGCACACAGCCGGTGGCCGCCGGGTCCGTCCCCCGGTTTCTCGGGGCCCTCGGCCCGACCGAGGTCGGGCCGAGGAGGATCCGGCGGCCACACGGGCTCACTTGCTGAAGTCCGGCACCAGCTTGGCGATGGCCAGCTCGACGTTGCTCAGACCCTTGTCCAGGGACTCCTTGCCACCCGCGATCTTGGGCAGCTCGGTGTCGAGCGGGCCCCACAGCGAGCTGTACTCGGGCAGCGCCGGGCGCGGCTGGGCGGCGGCGAGGACCGTGCCGTAGCCGGCGATGCCCGGGTCGGCCTTGACGGCGTCGGTGTAGGCGTCGTCACGCGTCGGCAGCGTGGAGTTCTTCAGGGCGATGGTGGCCTGGGACTTCGCCGAGGTCATGAAGTTCACGAACTTCAGCGAGGCGGCCTGGTGGGCCTTGTCCGAGCCGGCGTAGACCGAGAGGTTGTGACCGCCGGTCGGGGCGCCCGCCTTGCCGGTGGAGCCGGCCGGGACGGTGGCGATGCCGAGGTTGGCCTTGTCCGAGAACGCCGAACCCTTGTAGAAGTTCGTGATCTCCCAGGGGCCCTGGACGATCGCGGCGACCTTGCCGTTGACGAACGCGTCCTGGATGTGGGCGTAGGCGTCGGCGGTGGTGTCGGCCTTGTGCAGGCCCTTGCCGTCGAAGAGGCCCAGCCAGGTGCCGTACGCCTTCTTCGCGGCGGCCGAGTTCACCGTGATCTTCTTGGCGGAGGCGTCGACGGTGTCGGTGCCCTCGCCGTAGAGGAAGTTCTGCGCGTAGTAGGCCTGGGTCGAGCCCCAGTAGCCGTCGACGCCGGTCTTCTTCTTGATCGTGGCGGCGGCGGTCTTCAGGTCGGCCCAGGTCTTCGGGGCCTCGGCGATGCCGGCCTTCTTGAACAGCGCCTTGTTGTAGACGAGCGCCAGGGTGTCCGTGACGAACGGCACACCGTAGGTCTTGCCGTCGTACTTGGCCTGCTCGATCAGGTTCGACTTGAACTTGGCCTGGTCCTTGAGGGCCTCGGTGCCGTCGAGCGGAAGGAAGTAGCCCTTCTTCGCGAAGGCCGGGGTCCAGCCGACCTCGGAGCGCAGGATGTCCGGGGCGCCGGAGGCACCGGCGGCCGTGTCGAACTTGTTCTGCGCCTGGGCGAAGGGCACGTTGACGTACTTGACCTTGACGTTCTTGTTGGCGGCCTCGAACTCCTTGATCAAGGCCTGGTACGTCGGCGCCTCATTGGTGGCGTTGGACGTGTCCCACCACGTGATGGTGACCGGCCCACTGGCCTTGTCGCTGCTGTCACTGCCGCTGCCGCCGCAGGCCGTCGCCGCGAGGGCGAAAGACGCCACCAGCGCACTGGCCGCTATGCCACGCCGCATGAGTTCTCCTTGAGGGTGAAAGCCCGAGTAGGTGGGAAACCGGTCCCGCCCGGTTCCCTTGCCGACTTGCCGACTGCGCCGTTGCGTCCGCCGGGCGACTGGAACGTAACAGCCATGTAAGCGGTGCGAAAGACCTTGCAGCAAAAAAGTGAAAGAGATGACGACAGTTACGCGCCCGTGACCTCGCGGCGGCCGTCCCGCAACCCTGCTGGCAGGCCGTTCAGCAGACATGCGGACGTCTGTGCAAGACTCTGCAAGCACTTGCCGCGCGCGTCGCGTATCGGGATCATCGACCGTCAGCGCCTTGCAGGAGCCACCCCTTCCCGCGCGGCGTGCGCACGGGACACCGAGCCGACCAGAACACGAGGGAGCGCGATGACGCAGCAGCCCGCAGCGGCCCGATCGAACGCCCGCACACGGCGTCTGGTTGGTGGGCAGGGCGAGATACGGCCGGTACAGTCCAATCCTGTGACCACACGGCTTGCCGACATCGCAGCCCAGGCGGGGGTCAGTGAGGCGACTGTCAGTCGCGTCCTGAACGGGAAGCCGGGCGTCGCCGCGACCACGCGCCAGGCTGTCCTGGCCGCTCTCGATGTACTGGGCTACGAACGCCCGGTGCGTCTGCGCCAGCGCAGCGAGGGCCTGGTGGGCCTCATAACCCCCGAGCTGGACAACCCGATATTCCCTGCTCTCACGCAGGTCATCGGGCAGGCCCTGACGCGCCAGGGCTACACCCCCATCCTCGCGACCCAGACTCCCGGCGGCTCCACCGAGGACGAGCTGACCGAGATGCTGGTCGACCGCGGGGTCGCCGGCATCATCTTCGTCTCCGGACTGCACGCCGACACCTCGGCCGACATGCAGCGCTACGAGCAACTGCGCGGCCGCGGTGTCCCCTTCGTCCTGGTCGACGGCTTCTCGCCGAAGGTGCAGGCGCCGTTCATCTCGCCGGACGACCGTGCGGCGATGGCGCTGGCGGTCACCCACCTCGCTTCTCTCGGGCACATCAACATCGGGCTCGCCCTCGGGCCCAAGCGGTTCGTGCCGGTGCAGCGCAAGATCGAGGGCTTCGTGCGCGCGGTGCAGGAGCAGTTCGGCCTGAACCCCGCGGACGTCGAGCAGCGACTGATCCAGCACTCCCTGTACACGCTGGAGGGCGGCCAGGCCGCCGCGAGCGCCCTCATGGACCGCGGCTGCACGGCGATCGTCTGCGCCAGCGACATGATGGCGCTCGGCGCGATACGGGCGGCACGCCAGCGCGGCCTGGAAGTGCCCACGGACATCTCGGTCGTGGGATTCGACGACTCCGCGCTGATCGCCTTCACCGACCCGCCGCTCACGACGGTCCGCAAGCCGGTGCCGGCGATGGGCCAGGCCGCGGTGCGCACGCTGCTGGAGGAGATCGGCGGGACGCCCGCGCCGCACAGCGAGTTCGTGTTCATGCCCGAACTCGTGGTGCGCGGTTCGACCGCTTCCGCCCCCGGGGACCGAAATCGTCCCTGAGCAGGACGACGAAGAGGACGAAGCACACCCACAGGCGTAGAAAGTGCGGCCGGGACCCGACCCGGGGATCATCGGTGGGGGAAGCCTTTTCTGGCAGACTCTGTGCCTATGGGTGATACGACCGTGTCGTCACTGGAAGGCCGCCAGGCCACTCCACGGCCCGTCGCGGAGGGGAAGGCGGGTAACGCGCTCCTGCGCCGCATGCGGACCCCGCGTCGTCCCCGCCTCTGGTTCGAGGTCCTGCTCATCGCCGTGAGTTACTGGACCTATTCGCTGATCCGCAACGCCGTGCCGGAGCAGCGGCACGAGGCCCTCCGCAACGCGGACTGGATCTGGCGGACGGAGCACCACCTCGGTTTCGCCGTGGAGGAGTCGGTCAACCACGCGGTGAACCACGTCGGGTGGCTGATCATCGGGATGAACTACTACTACGCGACCCTGCACTTCGTGGTGACGCTGAGTGTTCTGGTCTGGCTGTACCGCTGTCATCCCGGCCGCTACGCGGCGGCCCGTCTCGTTCTCTTCGCCACCACGGTGGTGGCCCTCGTCGGCTATTACTTCTTCCCACTCGCGCCACCCCGTCTGATGACCGGCAACACCTTCGTCGACACGGTCATGGTCCACCAGACCTGGGGCTCGATGGCCTCGGGCGATCTCAAGCACATGTCGAACCAGTACGCCGCGATGCCGTCCATGCACATCGGCTGGGCCCTGTGGTGCGGGCTGACCCTCTTCGCGCTGGCCAGGACGCCCTGGGCGCGGATCCTCGGCGTCCTGTACCCGGTGGCCACCCTCGTGGTCATCGTCGCCACCGCCAACCACTTCTGGCTGGACGCGGTGGGCGGCCTGCTCTGCCTCGCCTTCGGCTTCCTCGTGGCGCGCCTGTGGTACGGCGCGCTGCCGTACACGCTGCCGCAGTGGGTTCCGGGGACGCGCGGGACACCGGTCCTGCCGGTCAAGACCTGAACCGGGCGAGGCCCCGGACCGGGTGGAAGCCCGATCCGGGTGAGGCCCCGACCGACGCCCGGCGTCACGCTCGGTGACCGTCGGGCGTCCGCTCACGCCCCGTAGAACAGTTCGTCCACCACGGCCCGGGCCCGCCGGGTGGTGCGCCGGTAGTCGTCGAGCATGTCTCCGACGTGTCCCGGGTCGTACCCCAGATAGCGGCCCACGGCGGCCAGCTCACGCCCGTCGGAGGGGAAGGTGTCGCCGGCCCTGCCCCGTACGAGCATCACGGCGTTGCGCACCCGGGTGGCCAGCACCCAGGCCTCGTCCAGGGTCGCCGCGTCCTCCGTGGACAGCAGCTCCGCCGCGCGCGCCGCCGCCAGCGCCTCGCGGGTCCGGGTCGTCCTGAGGCCCGGCTCGGCCCAGCCGTGCCGCAGCTGCATCAGCTGGACCGTCCACTCCACGTCGGAGAGACCGCCGCGCCCCAGTTTGGTGTGCAGGGTCGGGTCGGCGCCGCGCGGCAGCCGCTCCGACTCCATCCGGGCCTTCAGCCGCCGGATCTCCCGGACGGCCTCCTCGCCCAGCCCCTCCGCGGGGTACCTGAGCGGATCGACCAGCTCGACGAACCGGCTCCCGAGCTCGGCGTCCCCGGCCACGACCTCGGCCCGCAGCAGCGCCTGCGACTCCCACACCAGCGACCAGCGCCGGTAGTACGCCTCGTACGACTTCAGTGTCCGTACGAGGGGCCCGGACTTCCCCTCGGGCCGCAGGTCCGCGTCGATCAGCAGCGGCGGATCCGTGCTGGGGATCTGCAGCAGCCGCCGCATCTCCGAGACCACGGCGTTCGCGGCCCGCGCCGCCTCCTGCTCGTCCACGCCCTCGCGGGGTTCGTGCACGAAGAGCACGTCCGCGTCGGAGCCGTAGCCGAGCTCGTGGCCTCCGAAACGGCCCATCCCGATCACCGCGAACCGGGTGGGCAGGGTGTCGCCCCAGCCGTCCCGCACCACGGCCCGCAGGGTGCCCGCGAGCGTCGCCGCCGTCAGGTCCGAGACCGCTCCGCCGACGAGGTCGACCAGCGCCCCCTGATCGGCGACGGCCGGTGTCTCCTCGGTCCCGTAGCTGGCGACGATGTCCGTCGCGGCGATGCGGAACAGCTCCCGGCGCCGGACACCGCGCGCGACGGTCACGGCCTGCTCGCCGCCGTCGGCCCGCCGCACCGCGGCGAGGATCTCCTGCTCCAGGTGGACCCGTCCGCGCGGTTCGAGGCCGCCGCTCTCCCCGTCGCCCAGCAGCGCCACCGCCTCCGGCGCCCGCATCAGCAGGTCGGGGGCGAGCCGGCCCGCGGAGAGCACCCGGGCGAGGTTCTCGGCGGCGGCGCCCTCGTCCCTGAGCAGCCGCAGGTACCAGGGGGTCCTGCCCAGCGCGTCCGACACCTTGCGGAAGTTGAGCAGACCGGCGTCGGGGTCCGCGGAGTCCGCGAACCAGCCGAGCAGCACGGGGAGCAGGGTCCGCTGGATGGCGGCCTTGCGGCTGACGCCGGAGGCCAGCGCCTCCAGGTGGCGCATGGCGGCCGCCGGATCGGCGTACCCGAGTGCGACGAGGCGTTCCCTGGCCGCGTCCGGGCTCAGCCTGCTCTCGCCCGGGGCGAGCTGGGCGACGGCGTCGAGCAGCGGCCGGTAGAACAGCTTCTCGTGCAGCCGCCGCACCATGGCCGTGTGCCGCTTCCACTCCCGGTTCAGTTCGGCCGCCGGGTCGGCGCGCAGCCCGAGCGACCGCCCGATCCGCCGCAGATCGGCCTCGTCCCGCGGCACCAGATGGGTGCGCCGCAGCCGGAAGAGCTGGATGCGGTGCTCCATCGACCGCAGGAAGCGGTAGGCGTCGTCGAGCTGCACGGCGTCGGCGCGCCCCACGTACCCGCCCGCGGCGAGCGCCTTCAGGGCGTCCAGGGTGGTACCGCTGCGCAGGGTCGTGTCGGCCCGGCCGTGCACCAACTGCAGGAGCTGTACGGCGAACTCGACGTCCCGCAGTCCGCCGGGACCGAGCTTCAGCTCCCGTTCGATCTCGGCGGCCGGGATGTTCTCCACGACCCGGCGCCGCATCTTCTGCACGTCGGCGACGAAGTTCTCCCGCTCGGCGGCCTGCCACACCAGCGGGGCGAGGGTGGCCACGTACTCCTCGCCCAGTTCCAGGTCCCCGGCCACCGGGCGGGCCTTGAGCAGCGCCTGGAACTCCCAGGTCTTGGCCCACCGCTGGTAGTAGGCGAGATGGCTGCTGAGCGTCCGCACCAGGGGGCCGTTGCGGCCCTCGGGGCGCAGGTTGGCGTCGACCGGCCAGATGCTGCCCTCGACGGTCGTCTCCGAGCAGATCCGCATCATGTGGGAGGCGAGCCGGGTGGCCGCCTGCACGGCCTTCCCCTCGTCGGCCCCTTCGGCGCTCTCCCCGACGAAGATCACGTCGACGTCGGACACGTAGTTCAGCTCGTGTCCCCCGCACTTGCCCATCGCGATGACGGCGAGCCGGCACAGCGCGGCGTCGTCGGGCGCGGCGGCGCCGGCGATGGCGAGCGCGGCGCGCAGGGTCGCGGTGGCGAGGTCGGCGAGTTCGGCGGCGGTCTGGGCGAGGTCGGTGGTGCCGCACACGTCGCGCGCGGCGATGGAGAGCAGGCAGCGGCGGTAGGCGACGCGCAGCGAGACGGGGTCCGTCGCGTCCGCCAGCCCCCGTTCGAACTCCTCGACCCCGGGGTGCAGGTCCCGCGCCTCGTAGGTGACGAGGGCCTGCCAGTCGTGCGGGTGCCGGGCGAGGTGGTCGCCGAGCGCGGCGGAGGCTCCGAGCACCCCGAGCAGCCGGTCCCGCAGCGGTTTGGCCGCGATCAGCGTGTCGAGGAGTTCCCGCTGGGCCGGCGGGCCGTCCTGGGCCTCGACGAGCCGGACGAGTCCGATCAGGGCGAGGTCGGGGTCGGCGGTGGCGCCCAGCGCGTCCAGGAGGACCGGGTCGGACCGCACGGGAGCCAGTTCGGCCCCCTCCAGGAGCCGCTCGGCCGCCGACGGATCGGTGAAGCCGTGCCGCAGCAGCCGTGTGAAGGTACTGCTCCTGCGCCCCGGCGCCGTCATCCCGGCCTCCCGTCGATCGATGCCACAGGCCCGGTCCCGTCCCGCACGCCGGTCCGATCAAGGCCGTACGCGCCCGAGCCTAACCTCCGTTCGCACGGTAGCGCCCCGCACCGACGTCCGTGCGAGGCGCTGGAGAGACGGCGCAGAGACGGCGGAAAGGGCGGGGAGGCAGCAGTTCATCCGATCTTCACCCCTCGGGTTGAGGGATGTGCGCCCGGGGAATGTTGGCGTGCGCATGCTCTGTCCGCACCGCCACCGTCGCCTCTCCCCCCACCGGAGGTCTGAAGTGTCCGGCAGAAACGTGTACTCCCGCAGCCGTGCCGTCGTGGCATCCGCCCTCGCCCTCACCGCGGCCGCGGTGGGGCTGTGGAGCGGGCTCGCCGGCTCGGCCCCCGCGCACGCCGCGGCCACCGTCCCGACCCCGGACCACGTCGTCGTCGTGGTCTTCGAGAACCACGCGTACAGCCAGGTGATCGGCTCCGCCGGCGCCCCGTACATCAACTCGCTCAAGACCGGCGGGGCCAACCTCACGCAGTCGTACGCCGAGACGCACCCGAGCCAGCCCAACTACTTCGCCCTGTTCTCCGGCTCCACCCAGGGCATCACGGACGACAGCTGCTACACGCCCGGCTTCTCCTCCGCCCCGAACCTCGCCTCCGAGCTGATCGCCGCGGGCAAGACCTGGGGCAGCTACAACGAGACGCTGCCCAGCCAGGGTTCGACCACGTGCAGCAGCGGGAAGTACGCGCGCAAGCACAACCCCTGGTTCGGCTTCAGCAACGTCCCGACGTCCAGCGCCAGGACGTTCGCCCAGTTCCCGACGGACTACACGACGCTCCCGCAGGTCTCCTTCGTGGTCCCGAACCTGTGCAGCGACATGCACGACTGCTCGGTGTCCACCGGCGACACCTGGCTGAAGAACAACCTGGGCGCGTACGCCACCTGGGCCAAGACCCACAACAGCCTGCTCGTCGTCACCTTCGACGAGGACAACCGGCTCGCCGGCAACAAGATCCCGACCGTGCTGTACGGCCAGCAGGTGACCGCCGGGTCCTCGTCCTCCACCACGTACAACCACTACGACCTGCTGCGGACGCTGGAGGACATGCACGGCCTCACGCACGCCGGCAACGCGGCCTCCGCCAAGGACATCACGGGCATCTGGACGTCCTGACATGTACCTCGCGGACAGCCGCGCCGGTACACCGGAGAGCGCGGCGCCGTCCGCGGAGAGCGCCGCCCGGCCCCGCGCCGGGCGGCGCCTCACCGCGGTCGGACCCACGGTGCTGGCACTCGGCACGGTCAGCCTGATCACCGACGTCTCCTCGGAGATGGTGACGGCGGTCCTGCCCCTGTACCTGGTGGCGGGCCTCGGCCTGTCCCCCCTCGGCTTCGGGCTCCTCGACGGGATCTACAACGGCTTCTCGGCACTGGTCCGGCTGGCCGGGGGGCACCTCGCCGACCGGGGCGGCGGCCGCCACAAGTGGGTGGCGGGCGCCGGGTACGCCCTCTCGGCCCTGTGCAAACCGCTGCTCCTGGTGGCCCAGACCCTGACCCCCATCGGGCTGGTCCTCGCCGCCGACCGCACCGGCAAGGGCCTGCGCACCGCCCCGCGCGACGCCCTGATCTCCCTGTCGAGCACCCCGGAGACCCGGGGCCGCGCCTTTGGCGTGCACCGCGCGATGGACACGGCGGGCGCCCTGCTGGGCCCGCTCGTCGCCTTCCTGATCCTCCGGGCGACCGTCGACGGCTACGACGCGGTGTTCACGGTGAGCTTCTGCGTGGCCGTGGTGGGCGTCCTGGTCCTGGTCCTGTTCGTACCGGGCGGCCCGGCCGCGCGGCCCGCGACCGTGGACGCCCGGAAGGCCGCGGGCACCGCGACGGTGGACATCCGGGACGCCGCGGGAACCACGACCGTGGATCGCCGGGACGCCCGGGGCCCGCGCTCCGCGGAGTCCGGCGGCTCCCCGGACTCCGCGGGTCCGCGCCGGGCCGCCGAGGACACCCGCGCGCCCGCCGTACCCGCCGTACCCGCCGCGCCCCGCCCCACCCTGCGCGCCGCCCTCGCCCTCCTGCGCCGCCCGGAGCTGCGCGGCATCGCGCTCTGCGCGCTCCTGCTCGGCCTCGCCACGGTCAGCGACTCGTTCGTGTTCCTGCTGCTGCAGCGCAGGCTCGGGGTGCCGGACCGCTGGTTCGCGCTGCTGCCCGTCGGCACCGCCGCCGCGTTCCTGCTGCTGGCCGTCCCGCTGGGCCGGCTCGCGGACCGGGCCGGCCGGTGGCGGGTGTTCCTGGCCGGCCACGGCGCCCTGCTGCTCGCGTACGGTCTGCTGCTGACCTCCTGGCACGGGACGGCGCTGCCGTTCGCCGTCCTGTTCCTGCACGGCGGCTTCTACGCGGCGACGGACGGCGTGCTCATGGCCGCGGCCTCGGACAGCGTGCCCGGGGAACTGCGGGCGTCCGGGCTCGCGCTGGTCCAGACGGGCCAGGCGCTGGCCCGCTTCGTCTGCTCGCTCGCCTTCGGCGCCGCCTGGACGGCGTGGGGCGACCGTACGGCGCTCACCGCGTCGGCCGTGGCGCTGGCCCTGTGCGCGCTGTTCTCGACGATCCTGCGCCCCGTCCGCCGCACTCCCCCAGAAGGTCTCGTATGACACTGCGCACCCGCATCCTGGTCCTGCTCTCGGCGCTGGCCGTCCTCGCGGGCGTCGCGACCGCCTCCGTGCTGCACGCCTCGGCCCGCGCGGAGCGCAGGAACCAGGCGCAGCCGGGCGGCCCCCGGATCACCGCCGGTCCGGTCCCGCTGACCGGCTCGCGGCGGCTGGTGTTCCGGAACATGGCGTGGGGCCCGCACCGCGACGAGCTGACGTCCGTCCCGGCGTCCGACCCGTCGGGCCCGCGCACCGCGTCCAAGGTCAAGTGCCTGCGCTTCCACGCCGCCTCGGGCACCGGGGTGTGCCTCCAGGCGGTGCGCGGCACGGTCCAGGACACCTACCGGGCAGTGATCCTCGACGCCGACCTGCACGTCAGGGCCCGCTACGACGTGCCCGGCATCCCGTCCCGCGCCCGCGTCTCCCCCAGCGGCCGCTACGCCGCCTGGACGGCGTTCGTCGGCGGCGACTCCTACGCGGGCACGAACTTCTCCACCCGGGCGGCGATCGTCGACACCCGCACGGGGAGGCTGACGCCGTCCCTGGAGGCGTACCGCGTGGTGAAGGACGGCAGGACCTACCGGTCGGCCGACGTCAACTTCTGGGGCGTGACCTTCACGGCCGACGACCGCGGGTTCTACGCCACCATGGCCACGCACGGCACGACGTACCTGGTCCGCGGCGACCTGACCGCCCGCACCGTCACCACCCTGCACACGAACGTCGAGTGCCCCTCCCTCTCGCCCGACGGCACCCGCGTCGCCTTCAAGAAGCGCGTGAAGGGCCTCCCGAAGGACGCGCCCTGGCACCTGTACGTCCTCGACCTGCGCACCATGCGCGAGACACCGCTGGCGGAGCCGAGGAGCGTGGACGACCAGGCGGTGTGGCGGGACGCGCACACGATCGTGTACGCCCTGCCGGGCGACTACGGGGCGGACCTGTACCAGGTGCCGGCGGACGGGACCGGGAGGGCGCGGCGGATCAGCCCGGCGGCGGTGTCCCCCGCGTACCTCGGGCGGCCGCGCCCGGGCGCGTGAGGTCCGGACGGCGGCCGCCGCGGGGTCAGACCGGTTCGGGCTGGAGTTCCGGTCGCGGCGCCGGTGCGGCCGTCGGTTCCCACAGTCCGGTGGTGCGCAGGTAGCCGTGGATCACCGAGGCCGTCGCGAGCACGAGCAGCGGTCCGAACACCCACGGGTGCGCGGCCATCTGTGTCGGCAGGAAGCGGTACGACACCAGGAGCGCGGCGAAGACCGTCGCGCCGTGGACGACCAGCCGGACTCCCGAACGGTCCCAGCCACGTTCGTGCGAGCGCAGGGCCGCCTCGATCGTGAGGGTGAAGACCACGCCGGCGATGATGTCGGCACCGTAGTGGTAGCCGAAGCCCAGGGTCGCGCCGAGCGTGGCCAGCAGCCAGAACGTGCCTCCGTATCGCAGAGCCCGCGGGCCCTTGCGGGAGTGCAGGAAGATCGTGGTGGCCCACGCGGTGTGCAGGCTGGGCATGCAGTTGCGCGGGGTGATCCCGTCGTACGGCACCGCGTGCGGGGTACCGACCGGCGGCGGCGTGTGCGGCCACAGGTCGGCCACGGCCCACTGCAGGCCGCCGGTGCCGAAGGCGCCCGGGCCGTAGGTGAAGACCGGTCCGACCACCGGGAAGAGCATGTAGATGCCCGGCCCGAGGAGGCCGATCACCAGGAAGGTGCGCACCAGGTGGTGGCGCGGGAACCGACGCTCGGTCGCGACGTTGCGCAGCTGGTACAGCGCCACGACGACCGCGGCGACCGCGAGCTGGACGTAGACGAATTCGAGAACGTGGGAGCCGACCGTTCCGGTGGCCCCGACGGCCCGGCCCACCAGCCACGACGGGTTGCCCAGCGCGTGATCGGCGGTCGCCACGTACTCGTCGAGCACCATGGGGCGGACCTTCGACGTGATGAGCAGCCAGGTGTCTCCGGTCTTGCGGCCGGCCACCAGCAGCAGGGCCAGACCGACGCCCTTCAGCAGCAGGGCCCGTTCCCGGCCGGTGCGGCGGGTGACGGCGATGACCGCGTAGCCCAGAACCACCCACAACGCGCCGTTGCCGAACATCATCTTGGCGTCGACCGCCCAGCGCACCAGGAAGAAGACGATGTCGATGCCGATCGCGATCCCGGCCGCGATGAACCGCTCCCGCCAGGTGAGCACCACCGTCATCAACGCCATGCTGGCGTAGAGCAGCGGGCCCGACTTGGGGGCGAAGATCACCTCTCGCGCCTGGTTGGTGACCGGCCCCGGCAGTCCGTAGTGACGTGCCGCGATCTCCAGCGCGACGAGGAATCCCAGGGCCACCACGCCCACCGTGGCCCACAGGGCAGTCCTGGAGCTCTGCCGAGAGAACGCCCGTGGTCGTGGTACTGCAGATATCAATTTTCAGCCCATGTACCAGATATTGATCGCGTGCGATCTCCGCCAGGTCGAACATGCTATCGGCGGCCACATATGCGAGACACCCTGGGGCCGACGGTTCACGACCGTCGGCCCCAGGGTGCCGAAAAAGCGGGAACCCGCTCCGACGCGCGCCTCGCCGGTGAGCCGGCGATCCGGAGGCGCTGTTGCCGGTCCTCGTCGGACGGCCCACAGACGGCCCAGGGGCTGTGAGGACGGCCGCGGGGCCCACGGTCATCGACCGTGGGCCCCGCGTGCCGGGCAGGGGAAAGCGTCCCTGACCTGCGCTTACAGTACCGGCAGGTTCTTCCGCAGCTCGAAGGCCGTGACCTCGGAGCGGTACTCCTCCCACTCCGCCTTCTTGTTGCGCAGGAAGAAGTCGAAGACGTGCTCGCCGAGGGTCTCCGCGACGAGTTCGCTGCGCTGCATGAGGGAGAGGGCCTCGCCGAGGTTCTGCGGGAGGGGCTCGATGCCCATCGCCCGGCGCTCGCCGTCGGAGAGGGCCCAGACGTCGTCGTCGGCGCCCGGCGGGAGTTCGTACCCCTCCTCGATGCCCTTCAGGCCCGCGGCCAGGAGGAGCGCGTAGGCGAGGTAGGGGTTCGCGCCCGAGTCGAGCGAGCGGACCTCGACCCGCGCCGAGCCGGTCTTGCCGGGCTTGTACATCGGCACGCGGACGAGGGCGGAGCGGTTGTTGTGGCCCCAGCAGATGTACGAGGGGGCCTCGCCGCCGGCTCCGGCGGTGCGCTCCGAGCCGCCCCAGATGCGCTTGTAGGAGTTGACCCACTGGTTGGTGACGGCGGAGATCTCCGCGGCGTGCCTCAGGAGGCCGGCGATGAAGGAGCGGCCGACCTTGGAGAGCTGGTACTCCGAGCCGGACTCGTAGAACGCGTTGCGGTCGCCCTCGAAGAGGGAGAGGTGGGTGTGCATGCCGCTGCCCGGGTACTCCGAGAACGGCTTCGGCATGAAGGTGGCCTGGACCCCCTGCTCCAGCGCGACCTGCTTCATGATCAGCCGGAAGGTCATGATGTTGTCGGCCGTGGAGAGCGCGTCGGCGTAGCGCAGGTCGATCTCCTGCTGGCCGGGGGCGCCCTCGTGGTGGCTGAACTCGACCGAGATGCCCATCGACTCCAGCATCGTGATGGCCTGGCGACGGAAGTCCTGGCCGACGTTCTGCGGGGTGTGGTCGAAGTAGCCGGAATTGTCGGCCGGGGTGGGCCGCGAGCCGTCCAGCGGGCGGTCCTTCAGCAGGAAGAACTCGATCTCGGGGTGGGTGTAGAAGGTGAAGCCCAGGTCCGAGGTCTTGGCGAGGGCGCGCTTGAGGACGTAGCGCGGGTCCGCGAAGGACGGGGAGCCGTCCGGCATGAGGATGTCGCAGAACATGCGGGCCGTGCCGGGGGCCTCGGCACGCCAGGGCAGTACCTGGAAGGTGCCCGGGTCCGGCTTGGCGATCATGTCGGACTCGTACACGCGGGCGAAGCCCTCGATGGCGGAGCCGTCGAAGCCGATGCCCTCGTCGAAGGCCTGTTCCAGCTCGGCCGGGGCCACGGCCACCGACTTGAGGAAGCCGAGCACGTCCGTGAACCACAGACGTACGAACCGGATGTCACGCTCCTCCAGTGTCCGGAGCACGAACTCCTGCTGCTTGTCCATCTTCCGCTTCCACCCATCCTTGCTGGTCAGGCCGCCTGCTCCCGCGCCTCGAAGACGATCGGCGCACCTGAGCATCCCACCACAACACCATTTCATGCGCGTTGCGGACCATGATCGGCCGGGCGACCTCGGCCTGAACGCCTCGCGTACGGCAGGTGTCCATCTCTGCCGCACATACTGCCTGCTCACCCGCGCACCCGTAAGGGGCGGCCGGTACTCGCCCGTCACCCGAGTTTTAATTTGCATCTCAAATGCAAGTTTGATTAGTGTGCGGCCCATGCGGAGGGGTGCAACCCACCGCTTCCGCCCCGGCCTTGAGGAGTTCTGATGCTGTCCGAGCAATCCGCCGTCACCGTGCGCGCGACCCTCCCCGTCGTCGGCGCCGCCATCGGTGAGATCACCGAGCGCTTCTACGCCGGACTGTTCACCGCCCACCCCGAGCTGCTCCGCGACCTGTTCAACCGCGGCAACCAGGCCGCGGGCACCCAGCGCCAGGCGCTGGCGGGGTCCATCGCCGGCTTCGCCACCTACCTGGTCGAACACCCCGACGAGCGGCCCGACGCGATGCTGAGCCGCATCGCCCACAAGCACGCCTCCCTGGGCGTCGCGCCCGAGCAGTACAAGGTCGTGCACGAGCACCTCTTCGCCGCCATCGTCGCGGTGCTCGGCGACGCGGTCACCGCGGAGGTCGCCGCCGCCTGGGACGAGGTGTACTGGCTCATGGCGAACGCCCTGATCGACCTCGAACGGCGCCTGTACGACGAGAACGCCGACGACGGCGCCCTGCACCCCTGGGTGGTCACCGAGCGCGTCGAGGAGACCGCCGACGTCGCCACCTTCCGGATCCGTCCGGCCGACGGCGCGCCCCTGCCGGACTTCCGCGCGGGCCAGTACGTCTCCGTCGGCGTCGAACTCCCCGACGGCGCCCGCCAGATCCGCCAGTACAGCCTCTCCAGCGCGCCCGGCTCCCCGGTGCGCCAGATCAGCGTCAAGCGGGTCCGCGCCGACGAGAACGGCGCGACGAGCCCCGAGGGCGAGGTCTCCGCCCATCTGCACGCGCACGTCCGCGAGGGCAGCGTCCTCCAGGTCTCGGCGCCCTACGGCGACCTGGTCCTCGACGACACGGACGCCCCGCTCCTGCTCGCCTCGGCGGGCATCGGCGTCACCCCGATGATCGCCATGCTGGAGCAGCTGACGATTTCCGGCCACAAGGCGCCCGTCACCGTGGTGCACGCCGACCGCTCCCCCGCCGAGCACGCGCTGCGCGCCGAGCACGAGGCGTTCGCGGGCAAACTCCCCGACGCCGAGACCCACTTCTGGTACGAGCGGCCCGAGCCGGGCCACCCCGCCGAGCGGACCGGCCTGGTCGACCTCTCCGGGGTGACCGTCCGTCCCGGCACGCACGCCTACCTGTGCGGACCGCTGCCCTTCATGCGCGCGGTACGGACCCAGCTCCTGGAGAAGGGCGTGCCCGCGTCCGACATCCACTACGAGGTGTTCGGACCGGACCTCTGGCTGGCCCAGGACTGACGACGCGGCAGGAGCGGGGCCCGGTGCGCGCCGGGCCCCGCTCCTCCGTCTCCGGCCGGGCGGCGGTACGCGGCGGCCGCGGCGCCGCCGGCTCCATGAGGACCGCGGACCCTCGCCCCTGCCCCTGCCCCGGGGACCCGTCCGGACCGGTCCGGTCCGGATCGGACCCGTCCGGGTCCGTCACGGCCTGCGGGTGATGCCCAGCAGCACGGGCCCGGTCGGCTCGGCGACGACGTCGGCGATGGTCAGCGGGTCCAGAGAGGCGTAGAAGGCCTCCTGGGCCCGTCGCAGGGCGCCCCGCAGCCGGCACGCGGAGACGAGCGGGCACGGGGTGTCGCCCTCGCACTCGACGACGTCGCCCTCCCCCTCGAAGGAGCGCACGATCGCCCCGACGGACTCCCCGCGCCCCTTCTCGGTGAGCGTGAGGCCGCCTCCCCTGCCGCGCCGGGCGTCGAGCAGCCCGAGGTGCTGGAGTTCGGCGACGACCTTGGCGGTGTGCGTGTAGGGGACCTCCATGTCGGCCGCGACCTCGCGCGTGGTGGGCGTCGAGTCGCCGACGACGGCCAGGCGCATCAGGACGCGAAGGGCCAGGTCGGTGGAGCGCAGCAACCGCATACCCGACAGGGTATGTAATGCGCATCTCAGGTTCAAATTTCTCTCCGGGTCCCGCCCGCCTGTGCCCACCCCCTTCCTCTTCGGCCGATCCCGCACACTCCGGGCCAATTCCGTGCCCTCTCCGCCATGTCCCCCTCTTCCCGTTTACGATCAGCGGACCCGACCGTCCCATCCCCCATAAGGACTCACCATGGGTTCCGCCAAGAACACCAGCACCGGATCGCGCAAGGAGCGCGTCGAGGAGCTGCGCCGTGCCGAGCGCGCCCGCGAGCGGCGCAACCGGTTCCTCGTGATCGCGGCCAGCACGGTCGCCGTCGCCGGCCTCGTGGCCGGTGGTGTCGCGATCGCCCGGTCGCAGTCGGACGACGGCGGGAAGGCCACGGCGAGCGACTCCAAGCAGGCGTCGGGGCACTTCGTCACGGGCGCGGACGGGGTGAAGTCCTGGAAGGGCGCGCTGACGCGCAACCACGTCACGAAGACCGTGACGTACGCGATGGAGCCGCCGGTGGGCGGTGACCACCTCCAGGTCTGGATGAACTGCAACGGCGACGTCTACACCAAGGCCGTCAACCCCATGAACGCCGTGCACTCCCTGGAGCACGGCGCCGTCTGGGTGACGTACAACAGCAAGGCGCCCGAGGCCGACGTGAAGGCGCTCGCCGCCAAGGTCAGGAAGACCCCGTACACGCTGATGAGCCCGGTCGAGGACCAGAAGGACCCGATCATGCTGAGCGCCTGGGGCAAGCAGCGCTCGGTGACCGGCGCGGACGACAAGAACGTCGACGCGTTCCTCGCCGAGTTCGTGCAGGGCAAGCAGACCCCCGAGCCGGGCGCGGCCTGCACCAACGGCCTTTCCCAGTGAGGCACGTCGGGTGGATCGCGGGTGCCGCGGCGACGGTGCTCGTCGCGGCCGGGGCGATCACGTACGCGGCCGCCGACGGCGACGACTCCGGATCCGGCTCCGGGACGCGGGCGCCTTCCGCCGGCTCCGCGGACGCGGGCTTCGCCCGGGACATGGCCGTCCACCACCAGCAGGCCGTCGAGATGTCGTACATCGTGCGGGACCGCACGAAGAACGTGGAGGTACGGCGTCTCGCGTACGACATCGCGCAGACGCAGGCCAACCAGCGCGGCATGCTGCTCGGCTGGCTCGACCTGTGGGAGCTGCCGAAGGTGTCCGCGGACCCGCCGATGACCTGGATGGGCATGGGTGACATGGCGTCCGGCAAGGACGGTTCGCTGATGCCGGGCATGGCCACGAACACCGAGATGAAGCGGCTCGGCACCCTCGACGGGAAGCAGGCCGAGGTCTTCTACCTCCAGCTGATGACCGACCACCACAAGGGCGGCATCCACATGGCCGAGGGCTGTGTCGCCAAGTGCACGGTCGGCGTGGAGAAACGGCTCGCGCAGGGCATGGTCGACGCCCAGCAGTCGGAGATCAAGCTGATGGCGGACATGCTGAAGGCGCGGGGCGCGAAGGCGCGCGACTAGGACCTGTCCGGTCGGAGGAACGGGAGTGCGGAACGGGTCCGGGCGTCGCCCCGGACCCGTTCCGCTTCTTCCCACGGTCCCGTTCCCGCCCCGGCTCCTGCGGCCGGGGACTCGATCCGCTTACAGAACTCGGCGCCCTCTTTACAGAGTTCGGATCGATACAGAGGGAAAACCCTCGAATATGTGCGAGGGTGCACATCAAACCACCCCAAATGACAGCTAATCGCTGCCACTTGGCCTTTCCTTGGGTTGTTCATTCCCCTGGCATGAACGGTTCACCGTAAGAGTGGCCCCCATCTGTGATCCATTCCTCACGCTCCGGCAGGACGTGGGGCTTTCGCGTGGATCACCGCAACCACTACATGCGACGAATCGCATCGCAGGGGGTTCTATGAGATCCAACCGCGCCACCGCGCGCGCCGGAGTGAGCTTGGCGGCGACCCTGCCCCTGCTCGCCGGCGCGCTGGCGCTCGGCATACCCGCGGCGTCCGCCGCGGACGGCCCGAGCCGGGTCACGCTCGCGGGCACCAAGCCCGCGTGGGCCACCGCCCACGCGGACAAGGGAGCGGCTTCCGACAGCTCCCAGGTCTCGGCCCGGGTGTACCTCGCCGGACGGGACGCCAAGGGCCTGGCGGCGTACGCCAGGGCCGTGTCCGACCCGCACTCGGCTTCGTACGGGAAGTACCTCAGCGCCAAGAAGGCGCAGGCGCGTTTCGGCGCCACCAAGGCCCAGGTCACCGCGGTGACCACCTGGCTGAGGTCGGCGGGCCTGGAGGTCACCGGAACGACGCAGCACTACGTCTCCGTCACCGGTGACGTCGCCGCCGCCGAGAAGGCGTTCGGCACCCAGCTCCACAACTACACCAAGGGCAGCAAGGTCTACCGGGCGCCGTCGAGGACGGCTTCCGCGCCCGCCGCCCTGAACGGCGCCGTCCTGACCGTCACCGGCCTGGACAACGCCCCGCACAAGGCGCGGCACGCCGATCAACTGCCGCCTCCGGACGCGGTGTTCAAGAACTCCGGGCCGTTCTCCTCGTACTACGGCTCGAACATCGCGAGCACCCTGCCGGACGCCTACGGGACGAAGATCCCGTACGCGGTCCAGGGCTACACCGGCAAGCAGCTGCGTGCGGCGTACGGAGCGGGCAAGCGCACCGGCAAGAACGTGCGGGTCGCCATCACCGACGCGTACGCCTCGCCGACCATCGCCTTCGACGCGGCCACCTACGCCTCCAAGCACGGTGACGCGCAGTACTCCAGCGGTCAGCTCCGTCAGGTGCTGCCCAAGAAGTACACGAAGACCGAGGAGTGCGGAGCGGCCGGCTGGTACGGCGAGGAGACCCTCGACGTCGAGGCCGTGCACGCCGTCGCGCCGGGCGCGAGCATCACGTACGTGGGTGCCGCCTCCTGCTACGACGACGACCTGCTCGACTCGCTCAACAAGATCGTCGACGGGCACCTGGCCGACATCGTCTCCAACTCGTGGGGCGACATCGAGGCCAACCAGACCCCGGACCTGGCCGCCGCCTACGACCAGACGTTCCAGTTCGGAGCGGTCGAGGGCATCGGCTTCTACTTCTCCTCCGGTGACGACGGCGACGAGGTCGCCAACACCGGCACGAAGCAGGTCGACACCCCGGCCAACTCGGCGTGGGTGACGGCGGTCGGCGGTACCTCGCTGGCGGTCGGCAAGGGCGACACGTACCTGTGGGAGACCGGCTGGGGCACCGAGAAGGCCTCGCTGTCCGCGGACGGCAAGAGCTGGACCGGGTTCCCGGGCGCGTTCACCTCGGGTGCCGGCGGCGGCACCAGCAAGACCGTGGCGCAGCCCTACTACCAGAAGGGCGTCGTCCCGAACGCGCTGGCCAAGGCCAACAACGCGGCGGGCAACCGGGTCGTCCCGGACATCGCGGCGATCGCCGACCCCAACACCGGTTTCCGCGTCGGCCAGACGCAGACCTTCCCGGACGGGACCGAGCAGTACAGCGAGTACCGCATCGGCGGCACCTCGCTCGCCGCTCCGGTGATCGCGGCCGTCCAGGCCCTCGCCCAGGAGGCGCGCGGCGGCAAGGCGATCGGTTTCGCCAACCCGTCGATCTACGCCAAGGCCGGTTCGAAGGCGTACCACGACGTGACCGACACGCCCGGCGGCAAGCACTACGCCGTGGCCCGCGTCGACTTCGTCAACGGCTTCGACGCCGCCGACGGTCTGGCCACCTCGGTCCGCAGCCTCGGCGAGGACAGCTCGCTGAAGGCCGTGAAGGGCTACGACGACGTCACCGGTGTGGGTTCGCCCGCCCCGGGCTACGTCGAGTCGTTCAGCCGTCGCTGACCGACGCCTCACGGACGGTGCGCCCGGCTCCCCGCGGAGCCGGGCGCACCGCTCGTTCTCCGTCGCTCCCCGCCCGGCACGCCCCGGCACCGGGTGCCCACCGCCGAGGACGGCTCGCCGCGCACCCCGGCCACCCCATCGCGTCGCTCTGACGATTACACTGGCCGGGTGCCTGCTCTGAACTTCCGGTCGCTCTATCAGCACGGCTTCGCACGCGTCGCCGCCTGCACGGGCCACACCGTCATCGCGGACCCGCCCGCCAACGCCGAGGCCGTCCTGCGCCAGGCGCGCAGGTGTGCCGGGGAGGGCGTCGCCGTCGCCGTCTTCCCGGAGATGGGGCTGTGCGGCTACTCGATCGAGGACCTGCTGCTCCAGGACGTGCTCCTCGACCAGGTCGAGGAGGCGCTCGGGACGGTGGTGGCGGGGTCGGCCGAACTCCTGCCGGTCCTCGTCGTGGGCGCCCCGCTGCGCCACCGCAACCGGGTCTACAACTGCGCGGTGGTCGTGCACCGCGGCCGGGTCCTCGGTGTCGTGCCCAAGTCGTACCCGCCGAACTACCGGGAGTTCTACGAACGCCGGCAGATCGCCGCGGGCGACGACGAGCGCGGCGGCACGATCCTGGTCGGCGGCGCGTCCGTGCCGTTCGGGGTGGACCTCCTGTTCGCCGCCGAGGACGTACCGGGCCTGGTGCTGCACGCGGAGATCTGCGAGGACATGTGGGTGCCGGTGCCGCCGAGCGCCGAGGCGGCCCTCGCGGGTGCCACCGTCCTCGCCAACCTCTCCGGCAGCCCGATCACCGTCGGCCGCGCCGAGGACCGCAAGCTGATGTGCCGCTCGGCGTCCTCGCGCTGCATCGCCGCGTACGTCTACTCGGCGGCCGGACTGGGCGAGTCGACCACGGACCTGTCCTGGGACGGACAGACCATGGTCTACGAGAACGGGGCGCTGCTGGCCGAGTCCGGCCGCTTCCCGCTCGACGACCAGTTCTCCGTGGCGGACGTCGACCTCGACCTGCTGCGGCAGGAGCGGCTCCGGATGGGCAGTTTCGACGACAACCGGCGCACCCACGCCGCCCGCACCGCCGACTTCCGGACCCTGTCCTTCCGGCTCGACCCGCCGAGCGGGGACCTGGGCCTGCGGCGCCGCATCGAGCGCTTCCCGTTCGTGCCCGCGGATCCCGACCGGCTGGCCCAGGACTGCTACGAGGCCTACAACATCCAGGTCGCGGGGCTCCAGCAGCGGCTCCAGGCGATCGGTGGCCCGAAGGTGGTCATCGGGGTGTCCGGCGGTCTCGACTCCACGCACGCGCTGATCGTCGCCGCCCGCGCGATGGACCGGGCGGGCCGGCCGCGCAGCGACATCCTGGCCTGGACCCTGCCCGGCTTCGCCACCAGCGACCACACCAAGGGCAACGCGCACGAGCTGATGCGCTCCCTCGGCGTCACCGCGGCCGAGCTGGACATCACGCCGACCGCCCGGCTGATGCTTCAGGAGATGGGCCACCCCTTCGCCTCCGGCGAGCCCGTCTACGACGTCACGTTCGAGAACGTGCAGGCCGGACTGCGCACCGACTACCTGTTCCGGCTGGCCAACCAGCGCGGCGGCATCGTGCTCGGGACCGGCGACCTCTCGGAGCTGGCGCTCGGCTGGTCCACGTACGGCGTCGGCGACCAGATGAGCCACTACAACGTCAACTCGGGCGTGCCGAAGACGCTGATCCAGCACCTGATCCGCTGGGTCATCGGCAGCCACCAGTTCGACGAGGACACCGACCGCACCCTCGCCGCGATCCTCGACACGGAGATCAGCCCGGAGCTCGTACCGGGCGAGGAGCTGCAGTCCACCGAGTCGAAGATCGGCCCGTACGCGCTGCACGACTTCACCCTCTTCCACGTGCTGCGCTACGGCTTCCGGCCGTCGAAGATCGCCTTCCTGGCCTGGCACGCGTGGCACGACCCGGACGCGGGCGCCTGGCCGCCTGGCTTCCCCGAGGCCGAGCGCGTCGCCTACGACCTGCCGGAGATCCGGCGCTGGCTGGACGTGTTCTGCCGCCGCTTCTTCGGGTTCGCACAGTTCAAGCGCTCGGCCATGCCCAACGGGCCGAAGGTCTCGGCGGGCGGTTCGCTCTCGCCGCGCGGCGACTGGCGCGCGCCGTCCGACGGTTCGGCCCGAGCCTGGCTGCGCGACCTGGCCCGCTTCGACCTTCCGGAGGGCGAGGACGAGGGCGCGTCCGCGGACTGACGGTTCAGCGGCGCAGCGCCTCCGGCCGGCCGGGTACGTGCGTGGCGACGACCCGCGCGCTCCGGACCGGCCGCTTCGTGCGGCGCGGTCCCGGCGCGCGGACGGCACCACCCGCCCCGGCCTCCGGGACCGCGGACCCCGCTCCGGCGGCCGCCGGGCCCGTCACCGGCGTACGCGCTCCGGCGGCACGGGCACGTGAGCGGCCACGAGACGGCCGGAGGTGCCCGCACCGAGGGCCGCTCGGCGGCGGTCGACGCCGTACGCCACCCCCGCGACGGCCAAGCCGAGCACGGCCAGGGCGGCTCCGGCGAGCGCCGGGGAGGTGGCGCCGAAGCCGGCCGCCAGGGCGAGCCCGCCGGTCCACGCGCCGCCCGCGTTGGCCAGGTTGAACGCGGCCTGGTTGGCGGAGGAGGCGAGGGAGGGCGCGGCGGCGGCCTTCTCCATGACCATCAGCTGCAGGGGCGAGCCGGTGACGAAGGCGGCCGTGCCGAGCAGCAGCACCGCCGCCGCCGCGCTCCACTGCGTGCGCATCAGCACCGGGAAGGCGGCCAGCACGACCACCAGCGAGGCCAGGCCCCCGAACAGGGTGCGGCGCATCGCGTGGTCCGCGAGCCGCCCGCCGAGGAGGTTGCCCGCCGTCGCGCCGACGCCGAACAGCGCGAGCAGCGGCGTGACACTGCCCTCGCCGTATCCGGCGGCGTCGGTGAGCATGGGCGCGATGTAGCTGTAGGCGGCGAAGAGGGCCGCGAAGCCGGCGACCGTCGTGCCGAGGGCGAGCCAGACGGGCAGCGGGCGCAGGGCGGCGAGTTCGCCGCGCAGACCGCCGCCGGGGACGGGTCCGGGGGTCCGCGGGATCAGCAGGAACAGCGAGACGACGGCGGCGATCCCGATCGCGCTCACCCCGAGGAAGGTGGCCCGCCAGCCCAGGTGCTGTCCCACGAGGGTGGCGGCCGGGACACCGGCGATGTTGGCGACGGTCAGGCCGAGGAACATCAGCGACACGGAGCGGGCCTTGCGCTCGGGGGTGACCAGGCCGGTGGCCACGACGGCGCCGACGCCGAAGAAGGCGCCGTGCGGCAGTCCGCTGAGGAAGCGGGCGGCGAGCAGCCAGTTCTCGTCGGGGGCGAGCGCGGAGAGCGCGTTGCCCGCGACGAACAGGCCCATCAGGGCGATGAGGACGGTGCGCCGGGGCATGCGGGAGGTGGCCGCGGCGAGGAGCGGGGCGCCGACGACGACGCCGAGCGCGTAGGCGGAGACGAGATGTCCGGCGGACGGGATGGATATGCCGAGGTCGCCGGCGACGTCGGGCAGCAGGCCCATCATGGCGAACTCGGTGGTTCCGATGCCGAAGGCGCCGACGGCGAGCGCGAGCAGGGCCAGGGGCATGAGATGCCTTTCGAAGGAGCTGGGAGCGAGCGGGACTCCGTACCGGCGCGCGGTGTGCGGGAACACGCGCGGGTACGGGCACTCCCGCGCACGGCGAGTGCGCGGGAGCGGTCGGTCGGGCACCGGCCTATTAAGTTTAGCCGGTGAACAAAGTCTGCTCGATCCAGTATTCCGGGAGGTTGAAAGGCGGTTCCGGGCGGATTACGACGCGGTGGCGTCCACCTTGACGCGGGCCGCGACCGGGAGGTGGTCGCTGCCGGTGGCCGGCAGGGTCCAGGAGGTCACCGGCTCGATGCCCTTGACCATGATCTGGTCGATCCGGGCCATCGGGAACGAGGCCGGCCAGCTGAACCCGAAGCCGCTGCCCGCCGCGCCCTGCGCGGAACGCATCTGCGAGGTGACCGCGTTCAGCGCCCGGTCGTTCATCGTGCCGTTGAGGTCACCGAGCAGGACGACCTGCTTCAGGGACTCGTCGGCGATCGCCTCGCCCAGCGCGTTCGCGCTCTTGTCGCGCTGCCGGGCGGTGAACCCGGCCTTCATCTTCACCCGCACCGAGGGCAGATGGGCCACGTACACCGCGACGGGGCCGGCCGGCGCCGTCACGGTCGCCCGCATGGCGCGCGTCCAGCCCAGCTTGATGTCCACCGGCCGGACGTCACCGAGCGGGTACTTGCTCCACAGCCCGACGGTGCCCTGGACCGAGTGGTACTTGTACGTCGAGGCCAGCGCCTTCTCGTACACCGGCACCGCCGACGCCGTCAGCTCCTCCAGGGCGAGCACGTCGGCGCCGGAGGCGGCCACGTCCCGGGCGGTGCCGGACGGGTCCGGATTGTCGGCGTTGACGTTGTGGGTGGCGACGGTCAGGTCGCCGTCCGCGCCGGTCTTGTCGGTGAGCAGTCCGCCGAAGAGGTTCAGCCAGACCGCGCCGGACAGCAGCACGGCGATCAGCGCGCTCGCGGACTTCCGCACGAGGGCGAGGACCAGCAGGACCGGGATGGACACCCCGAGCCACGGCAGGAACGTCTCGGTGAGGCTGCCGAGGTTGCCGATCCGGTTCGGGATCCGCCCGTGCGTCAGCATCACCAGGGCGAGCAGCAGCGCGAGCGCGGCGAGGACCAGTCCGCGCCGCCAGATGCCACGGTCGGCACGCCAGCCGTCGAGCAGGCGTCGGATACGGGACTCTCTGCGCTCCGGCCCCCGGCCGTCGCTGCCCGTCTCCGTCATATACGCCTGCGCCATACCGTCGCCTCACAAAATGCCGTGCACACCTACTGCCCCTCGGCTACGACCCTAGGGGATGTCCGGTGTCTTTCTCGCCGTCCGGGACGGCCGTACAGGCAAGGGGACGTACAACTCCGCGCCCGGAGTTCCGCATCCTGGCACGAGGTGCGGCTTCTGTGACGGAACACGCACATTCACGCCGTCAGAAACGGTTCGCGTCATGGCCGGACGGGGCGCAGGCCCTCCAGCAGCGTGTCGACGAGCCGTTCGGCGAGGTCCTCCGGGAGTTCGGCGTCCGGGCGCATGACGGAGCGGACGAGCATGGGGCCGACGAACATGTCGTAGAGCAGCTCGATGTCGACGTCGTCGCGGAGTTCGCCGTTCCCCTGTCCGCGGCGCAGCACTTCGTAGCCCTGTTGGCGACGCGGCTCTATGACCGTGGCCTCGTACGCGGCCCACAGCCTGGGGCTGGACTTCATCTGGGCGTAGACGTTGTGCAGGATCGCCGACGAGCGGTTGACCAGACCGCGCCGGCGCAGTGACTCCAGCAGGACGACGAGGTCGTCGCGCAGGGAGGCGCCGGGGAGTTCGGGGTCGGCGGGTTCGGCGCCGCGCAGGACGTCGACGAAGAGTTCCTCCTTGCCGCTCCAGCGGCGGTAGATCGTCGCCTTGCCGACTCCGGCGGTGCGCGCCAGACGCTCGATGGAGATGTCCGCGAGCGGGACCCCGTCCTCCAGGAGCTTCATCACGCCCTCGATGATGGCGCGTTCCACCGCCTCGCTGCGGGGACGCCCCCGGCCGGGGCACACCTGCCTGTCTCGGCTGTCCGCGAGGCTCACGTCGAACTCCGTTCCCATCGTTGACCAGGTGCCATTCTTCCCCGTTCACGGCGGCCGCGGACACTCGGTGCGACGTGTCCGCCGTGGGCACCCCGGTCGGGGGTGCCCACGGTCGCGTACGCCGGTGTCAGTCCTGTCCGAGGTCGGCCGTCACCAGCTCGGCCTCGTCGCCGCTCTCCTGCGGGGCCGCGGGGCGGCCGGGCAGGAACAGGGCGACGATCACCGCGCCGATGACCGCGACGCCCGCGCCGCACAGGGCGGTGACGTGCATCGCGTGCAGGAAGGCGTCGTGGGCCGGGGTGACGAGGGCCTTGCCCTGCGGGCCCAGCTTGGCGGCGACGCCGAGGGTGGCCTCGATGGACTCGCCCGCGGTGTGCCGCAGCGGGGCCGGGACGAGGGCGAGCTTGTCGTCGATGCCGTTGCGGTAGGCGGTGGAGAGCACGGAGCCGAGGACGGCGATGCCGAGGGCGCCGCCGACCTGGCGGAAGGTGTTGCTCAGCGCGGACGCGGAGCCGGCCTTCTCGCGCGGCAGCGCCTGCATGATGACGACGCTGGTCGGGGTCATGATGTGCGCCATGCCGGTGCCCATCAGGAAGAAGACGACCTCCAGGATCCAGATCGGGGTGTCCGCCTCCAGTGTGGCGAACGCGGCCAGCGTCGCGGCGATGACGATCAGGCCGGCCGTGCAGGTGGCGCGGTTGCCGAAGCGGTCGACGACCAGCCGCGCGCGCGGCGCGAAGATCAGCTGGGCCACGGCCAGCGGGAGCATCAGCAGACCGGTCTGCAGCGGCGAGTAGCCCCGCACGCTCTGGGTGTAGAAGACGGAGAAGAAGGTCACGCCCATGAGCGCGAAGAACACGAGCGCGATGGCCGAGATCGCCGCCGAGAAGACCTTGTTCTGGAAGTACGTGACGTCGATGGACGGGTGGTCGCTGCGCTTCTCGAACAGCACGAAGCCGACGAGGACGACGAGGCCGGCGCCGGTCGTCGCGAGGACCTGCGAGTCGGTGAAGTCGGCGAGCTGGCCGCCCTTGATGATGCCGTAGACGAGCAGGACGAGACCGATGACGGAGAGGACCACGCCGACCGGGTCCAGGCGGCCCGGGGCGGGGTCGCGGGAGTCGGGGACCAGCCAGATCATCAGGCCGATCGCGAGGACCACGATGGGCACGTTGATCAGGAAGACCGAGCCCCACCAGAAGTGGTCGAGGAGCACGCCGCCGGTGATCGGGCCGATCGCGATGGCGAGGCCGACGCCGCCGGCCCAGATGCCGATGGCCTTGGGCTGCTCGTCGCGCTCGAAGACGTTCATCAGGACGGCGAGGGTGGCGGGCATCACGAAGGCGGCGCCGAGGCCCATCACCGCGCGGAACGCGATGAGTTGGACCGGCGAGCCGGACTCGGCGGCCAGCGCGGAACCGGCGCCGAAGACGGCGAGACCGGCGAGCAGCACCTTCTTGCGGCCGAGCCGGTCGCCGAGGAGACCCGCGGTGAACAGGAGGCCGGCGAAGACGAGGGTGTAGGCGTTGATGGCCCACTCCAGCTCACCCTGGGTGGCGCCGAGTCCGGTGGGCGCCGGGGTCGAGATCGTCTTGATCGCGACGTTCAGGATGGAGTTGTCGAGCACCACGATCAGCAGGCTGAGCATGAGCACGCCGAGGATCGCCCAGCGGCGCCGGTGCACCGCCTCGGGCACTCGTCGGTCGAGCGGAGGAGCGGAAGTTGTCATGGCGACCAGCCTAAGGTCGATTCGATACGGCACCGTCTCGTATCGGAAAGGCTTTACGGAGAACTTAAGAAGGGACCTAGGACCCTGGACCGAGGCGGGCGGGACGGGGCCGGGGACGTGGCGGGAACGACACCGGGTCCGGCGGGCCGGCTCTAGCCGCGCACAGCACGAGGTGCCACCATGGAGGTGATCCGGGGACGCCGTCAGGGTGCCTCGAGATGACATAAGGAGCCGTTGCGATGACGCAGCTTTCGGCTGCCCAGAAGCAGCCTGCGGAGGGTGCCCTCAAGGCCACCGGCAGCAAGGCGCTGTACGGGGGCAAGAGCACCCGCCGTATCACGGTGCGCGACATCACCGCCGCCAAGGAGCGCGGCGAGAAGTGGCCCATGCTCACCGCCTACGACGCGATGACCGCGTCCGTCTTCGACGAGGCCGGCATCCCGGTCATGCTCGTCGGCGACTCGGCCGGCAACTGCCACCTGGGGTACGAGACGACCGTCCCGGTGACCATGGACGAGATGACCATGCTGTCCGCCGCGGTCGTCCGGGGCACCAGCCGGGCCCTGATCGTCGGCGACCTGCCCTTCGGGTCCTACCAGGAAGGTCCGGTGCAGGCGCTGCGCTCGGCGACCCGCCTGGTCAAGGAGGCCGGGGTGGGCGCGGTGAAACTGGAGGGCGGCGAGCGCTCGCACCGTCAGATCGAGCTGCTGGTGGAGTCCGGCATCCCGGTGATGGCGCACATCGGCCTGACCCCGCAGTCCGTGAACGCCATGGGCTACCGCGTCCAGGGCCGGGGCGAGGAGGCCGCGCACCAGCTGCTGCGGGACGCCAAGGCGGTCCAGGACGCGGGCGCCTTCGCCGTCGTCCTCGAACTGGTCCCGGCGGAGCTCGCCGCCGAGGTCACGCGCACCCTGCACATCCCGACCGTCGGCATCGGAGCGGGCTCCGAGACCGACGCGCAGGTCCTGGTGTGGACCGACATGCTCGGTCTGACCGGCGGCAGGGTGCCCAAGTTCGTCAAGCAGTACGCCGACCTGCGCCGTGTCATGGGCGACGCGGCGAAGGCGTTCGCCGAGGACGTCGTCGGCGGGACGTTCCCGCTGGAGGAGCACTCCGTCCACTGAGCCACCGCGGCACCAGCCACTGAGCCACTGCGGCACCAGGGACAACCCGCCGATCTTCCCCCGTCGGCGGGTTGTCGCCGTTTCGGGCACGCTGTCGGTCGACTGTCGGCGACCTATCGGTAACGGTCGGATCCTGTAGGCGGCCTGTCGGTCGTCTGTCGGTGGCGGCTGGCACCTTGAGGGGCATGACGCGAATCGACAACACGCCCCGGCAAGCTGCGACCGGCCGCAGCGCCGTCACCGTACGGGGGCTGGTCAAGCACTACGGCGAGACCAAGGCGCTGGACGGGGTCGACCTGGACGTGCGCGAGGGCACCGTCCTCGGAGTCCTGGGCCCCAACGGCGCCGGCAAGACCACCCTCGTCCGCTGCCTGTCCACCCTCATCACCCCCGACGCCGGAACGGCCACGGTCGCCGGCTTCGACGTGCTGAAGCAGCCCCGGCAGCTGCGCCGGGTGATAGGCCTCACCGGCCAGTACGCCTCGGTCGACGAGAAGCTCCCCGGCTGGGAGAACCTCTACATGATCGGGCGGCTGCTCGACCTGCCCCGCAAGGAGGCCCGCCGGCGCGCCGACGAGCTCCTGGAGCGCTTCTCCCTCACCGAGGCCGCCAAGCGCCCGGCCTCCACGTACTCCGGCGGCATGCGCCGCCGGCTCGACCTCGCCGCCTCGATGATCGGCAAGCCGGCCGTGCTGTACCTGGACGAGCCGACGACCGGCCTCGACCCGCGCACCCGCAACGAGGTGTGGCAGGAGGTCAAGCGCATGGTCGCCGACGGCGTCACCGTGCTGCTCACCACCCAGTACATGGAGGAGGCCGAGCAGCTCGCCTCCGAGCTGACGGTCATCGACCGCGGCAAGGTCATCGCCGGCGGCCGGATCGACGAGCTGAAGGCGCGCGTCGGCGGCCGGACGCTGCGGATCCGCCCGGCGGATCCGCTGCAACTGCGCCCGCTGGCCGCCATGTTCGACGAGCTGGGGCTCACCGGCCTCGCCACGACGACCGTGGACGGCGAGACCGGCAGCGTGCTGGTCCCGATCCTCGGCGACGAGCAGCTCACCGCCGTGGTCGGCGCGGTCACCGCGCGCGGCATCACGATCGCCTCCATCTCCACCGAACTGCCCAGTCTGGACGAGGTGTTCCTCTCCCTCACCGGCCACAAGGCCAGTGCCCCGCAGGACGAGAAGCCCGCCCGCGCCTACGAGGAGGTCTCCGCATGAGCGCCCGCCCGTCGCCCACCACCACCCTTCCAAAGGGCGGCTCCGCCGCACACCTCCCTTCTGCCGCCGAAGCCCCCCTCGCCGTCAAGGCCGACCCCCGCATCTCGCCGCGCGCGCACCTGAGGCACACCGGCGCGCTGATCCGCCGCAACCTGCTGTGGATCCGCCAGGACCCGGAGTCGATGTTCGACGCGATCCTGTTCCCGGTCATCTTCACGCTGCTGTTCGTCTACGTCTTCGGCGGCTCCATCGGCCAGTCCCTGGGCGGCGGCCAGGAGCGGTACGTGCAGTACGTCGTGCCCGGCCTGATGGCCATGATGGGCATGAACATGGCCCAGGGAGTGGGCACCGGCTTCAACACCGACTTCAACTCCGGTGTCATGGACCGGTTCCGGTCCCTGCCGATCGGGCGCGGCTCGGTGCTGTTCGCCAAGATCGCGGTCGAGCTGATGCGGATGCTGATCGCGACCGCGGTCCTCATGGTCGTCGGTGTCCTGGTGGGCTTCCACATCACCAACTGGCCCGGTCTGTTCGCCTCCGTGGGCCTGTCCGCGGTCTTCGGCTCGGCCCTGATGTGGGTGTTCCTCACCCTCGGCGTGATCATGAAGAGCGCGCAGTCCGTGCAGGCGATGGGCTTCCTGGTGCTGATGCCGCTCCAGTTCGGCTCCTCGATCTTCGCGCCGACCAAGTCGATGCCGGGCTGGCTGCAGAACTTCACCGAGTACAACCCGCTGTCCTCCCTCGCGGACGCGGCACGCGGGCTGATGGTGGGCGGTCCGGTCGAGCACGGCCTGTGGGTGACACTCGCCTGGTCGCTGGGCCTCACCGTGGTGATGGCGCCCATCGCCATCCACAAGTTCCGCACCAAGAGCTGACCCCCGGCGTACGGCCCGGCCCCCGTCGGCGGGGCCGGGACGGGCCGGTTCGCGTCCGCGCCTCAGACGAGGGCGGCGGCCTCCTCCAGGGAGAGGCCGCCGCCCTCCGCGTACGCCGCCTCGTACGCCGCGTCGTCGAGCAGGGCACGCGCGCCCGACTCGGCCTGCTCACGCACCTCCACCTCCATGGGATTGGGGACGTGGCCCGGCGGCAGCAGGGCGTCCGCGGCGCCGAGGAGCCGGGCCGCGTCCGTCGCGCGCCCGCCGCCGTCCAGGCCGTTCAGGGCGATGGCCGCCGTCATCAGATGGGCGGAGGGCATGTGCGGCGCGATCATCCGCGACAGCCGGTCGACGGCGCCCAGTGCTCGGCGCACCTTGTCCAGGGCGCTCTCGCACTGCCCGTCGATCGCGTCCAGCCAGGCCTCCACACCGAGCATGAACCCGTCGAACAGGACGAAGGAAGCGGCCCCGAAGTCCTGGCGGAGCAGCCGTATCTGCTCGCGCGCCTCGTCGGTCCGGCCGGTGCGGCCGAGCCAGGTCGCGAGGAAGAGGTGGGCCGCCGGCATGGCCTCGTTGTGGGCACCGTGCCCGGTCGCGAGGACGTCGCGGATCATCCGCTCGCCCCGCTCGGCCTCCCCCAGTTCCATGTACATGCTGCCGAGCCGGACGTTGAGCACCGCTGTTTGGGCGCGTGCGCCCAGCCGCTCGGCGTACTCCGCCGCCTCCGCGTAGTCCGCGGCGGCGGCCCGGAAGTCGCCCTTGCGCTCATGGGCCTCCCCGCGCGCGGAGAGCGATTCGGCGGCGCCCCAGGCGTCCCCGATGCGCCCGAAGAGCTCCAGTGCCTCGTCGGCGTCCACGGTGGCGTCGCCCGCCATGTCGGCGCGGTTGGCGAGGATGTTGGCACGCATCTGCAGGGAGGTGGCCAGTTCCCAGTCGTAGCCGAGTTCCCGGCAGGTGCTGACCGTCTTGTTGATCACCTCGGTGAACCGCTCCATCGTGCCGGTGAGCAGCACGGCGTAGAACCAGAGGTAGCCGGGGGCCCGGCAGGTCTGCGGCATGCCGGGCTCGTACGTCATGCTGATCGCGTGGAGCTTCTCCTGGGCCTGGGGGGTCTGCCAGGCGCCCATGTCCATGTCCATGTAGGCGAGGTGGATGAGGTGGACACCACGCCGGGCCTCCTCCAGTACCTCCTCGCGCATCGGCGGCGGGAAGTCCGTGCAGCGCTCGTACAGCGCGGCGGCCGGGCGCACGGGCGGGGCGAAGGGGTCGGGACCGAGGCCCATCACCTCCAGGGACCAGGCGCGGGCGTCGACGCGCTGGTCACGGATCTGCCAGTACCAGGCCAGCGAGTGGACCATGCACAGCGCCTCCTGCTCGTCGCGTTCGGCAACGGCGTGCCGCAGGGCGGTGCGCAGGTTCTCGTACTCGCGCTCGATGAAGTCGATCGCGGAACGCTGCCCGGGTCCGCGCAGCAACGGGTCAGTGGTGCGGGCGAGTTCGCGGTAGTACGTGAGGTGGGCGCGCTCGGTGGCCCCGCGGGCGCCGGACTCCTCCAGGCGTTCGCGCGCGTACTCGGCGACGGTCTCCAGCAGCCGGTAGCGCATCTCGGCGTCCCCCTCGCCCGAAGGGGCCGCCACGACGAGGGACTTGTCGACGAGCGAACCGAGGGCGTCCAGCGCCGCCGGGCCGCACACCGCCTCGGCGGCGGCGAGGTCGCAGCCGCCCGCGAACACGGACAGCCGTCCCAGGGTGTCGCGTTCGGCCTCGTCCAGCAGGTCCCAGGACCAGTCGACGACGGCGCGCAGGGTCTGCTGCCGGGGCAGCACGGTGCGGCTGCCCGAGGTCAGCAGCCGGAACCGGTCGTCGAGCCGGTCGGCGATCTGGCGCGGGGTGAGCATCCGCAGCCGGGCGGCGGCGAGTTCGATGGCGAGCGGGAGGCCGTCGAGACGCCGGCAGATCTCGGCCGCCGCCTCGGGGTCGTCCTCGACACGGAAGCCGGGCCTGGCGGCGGCTCCCCGGTCGGCGAGCAGCCGCAGCGCGGAGGGTTCCGGCAGCGGGTCCACCGGGCGCAGCAACTCCCCCGGTACGCCGAGGGGTTCACGGCTGGTGGCGAGCACGGTCACTCCGGGACAGCGCTCCAGCAGCGCCTCGGCGAGATGCGCGGCGGCGTCGACGACGTGCTCGCAGTTGTCGAGGACGATCAGCATCCGGCGCTTGGCGCAGTGTTCGGCGAGCCGGGTGAGCGGGTCGTCGTGCCGGTCGGCCACGGCGCGCATCTCCTCGGCGCCGGCTCCGCGCAGCACGGTCTCGCGGGCGCCGACGGCGGTCAGCACGGCCTCGGGCACGGCCTTCGGGTCGTCCACCGGGGCCAGTTCGGCCAGCCACACCCCGTCCCGTGGGGCGGGGGCCAGGGCTTCGGCCGCCTCCTGCGACAGCCGTGTCTTGCCCGCCCCGCCGGGGCCGAGCAGGGTCACGAGCCGGGACGCCGAGAGATCGCCCCGGATGGCATCGATGTCCTTCTCCCGTCCCACGAAGGACGTGAGCCGGGCACGGAGGTTGCCGGGCGGCGGTGACGCCGGGCGGGTACGGGAGGCGGACGCCTCGTCCGGGGCACCGGCGACGCGGGCCGCCGGGCCCTCGGCGGAGACGGCGTCCGGGTGTCCGGCACCCGCGGTGCCGGCGTCTCCGAACGGGGCCGCGGTCTCCGTGGCCGGGAGGAGGACGCCGTCGGCGGAGGCGGGCACGGAGCTGCCGGAAACCGGGCTTCCACCGCCGGACCGCACACCGGCCCCGCCGACTCCGGAACGGTCCCGGGGCCCGGAGCCGGAGCCGCCCCGGGGGCCGGCGCCGTACCCAGGACCGGAACCGTCCCGGGAGCCGGAGCCGGCCCCGGACCTGGATCCGTCCCGAGGTCCGGGGCCGTACCCCTCCCGGATTCCTGAGCCGTGCCCGGAGCCGTGACCCGGCTCGGAGGCGTCCCGGGAGCCGGAGCCGTTCCAGGAGCCGGAGTCGCCCGTGGGGCCGGTCAGCAGTTCCGCGTGCAGGGCGCGCAGTTCGGGGCCCGGGTCCGAGCCCAGCCGGCCGGCGAGCAGCACGCGGACGGATTCGTAGGCGGCGAGGGCCTCGGCGGGGCGGCCCGCGTCGCGCAGCGCCCGCAGCCGCAGGACGTGCAGCGGCTCGTCGAGCGGGTGCAGGTCGCAGAGGGCGGTGAGCTCGGGCAGGACCTGTTCGGCGTGGCCGAGGGCGAGGGCCGCGGCGAGCCTGGCGCGCCGGACGTCGAGACGGCGGGTCTCCCAGCGGGCCGACTCGGCGGCGCGGTCCGGGAGGTCGGCGAGGGCCGGACCCTGCCACAGGGCGAGGGCGTCGTCCAGGGCGGCGGCCGCCTTGGCGGAGTCGCCGTCGGCGAGGGCGCGGATGCCCTCGCCCGCGAGCCGCTCGAAACGGTGCAGGTCGACGTCGTCGGACGCCGCCGCCAGCCGGTAGCCGCCCTCGACCGACTCCACCGCGTCCGCGCCGAGCGCCCTGCGCAGCCGCCCGACCAGCGCCTGCAGCGCGCCGGGCGCGTCCGCGGGCAGGTCGCCGTCCCACACCTCGTCGACCAGGACGGCCGCGGAGACGGTCCGTCCGGGCCGCAGCGCGAGGACGGTCAGCAGGGCGCGCAGCCGCGCCCCGCCGACCGGGACGGGCGTGCCGTCGGGGCGGAGTGCCTGGGTGGTACCGAGGATGCGATAGCGCACGGGGTCCATTGTCTCCGCTGACGTCAGGGGCGGGGGCCGGGTACGTGGAGTTCGGCCAGGACCCCGACGCGGCCCTCACCGAACCACTTGGGGCAGCGGTCCACGGCTTCCGACGAGCGCGACGCGGGCACCGGTTCCCGGGTGTGCGAGCCGGGCGTGATCTCCGCGAAGTCCTGGTGCACCAGATGGATCGTACGGACCGTGCCGGTCGTCTCGGGCCACCGGGCCCCGTGCCGCTCGACGGTGAGCAGACCGCTCCTCGTGACCCGTCGGCCGGGCCCCGGCCGCATCCCGTCACCACCCGAGGAGACACCGTCCGAGGGGGCGTCGTCCTCGGGATCGGCGTCCTCGGGATCGGCGCCCAGGGCCACGACCAGGCCGTCGTCCGCGCGCAGCACCCGGATCTCGGCTCCGTCGTCGCGCACGTGCTCCACCGTCGCCGTGATCTCGCCGATCTCCCCGGACCAGCCTCCGCCGAGCGTCTCGCCCCCTTCGTCCAGCAGGAGCGGCCAGCTCACCTCGTCCCCGACCGAGAAGGGAGTGCCGCAGCACTCCATCTGCCAGTCCGCGTAGAACACCCGCCACAGTCCCATTCCCCCAGCCTTCCCGGAACCGATACCCGATCGCGAGACGTTTTCGGCATGAGCCCGGTACGGTCGGGCAGGCCCCGAGCACACCGTCGTCAGTCCAGCCAGCCCAGGAGCGCCATGACCACCGCCGCGACCCGCCGCAGCGACCGGAGGATCAGTCCCGTCTTCGTCGGCATCGCCGCCGTCATGGGGGTGGCCGGCTGGGCGACCTGGACCGGGTTCGCCGAGCAGCCCGGGGTGGCCGTCTTCCTCTTCGTGACGGCCGCCTGGATCGTCTCGCTGTGTCTGCACGAGTACGCGCACGCCCGCACCGCGCTACACAGTGGCGATATCACCGTCGGCACGAAGGGTTATCTGAGCCTCAACCCTCTCGCTTATACCCACGCCCTGCTGAGCATCGTCCTGCCCGTGATCTTCGTGATCATGGGCGGGATCGGGCTGCCGGGCGGCGCGGTCTTCATCGAGCGCGGCCGCATCCACGGCCGCTGGAAGCACAGCCTGATCTCGGCGGCGGGCCCGCTGACGAACGTGCTGTTCGCCGTCGTGTGCACGGCCCCGTTCTGGCTGGGCGCCCTGGACGGCGTCCCGCCCGCCTTCCGCTACGCGCTGGCGTTCCTCGCGCTGCTCCAGGTCACGGCCGCCATCCTGAACTCCCTGCCGGTCCCGGGCCTGGACGGCTACGGGGTGATCGAGCCGTGGCTGTCGTACGACATCCGCCGCCAGGTCGAACCGTTCGCGCCGTTCGGCCTGCTCGCGGTGTTCGCGCTGCTGTGGATCCCGTCGGTGAACCGCGAGTTCTTCCACCTGATCGACACGGTCCTGGGCGGCCTCGGCATCGACGGCCGTGACGCCGACTGCGGACAGTGGCTCTACCGCTTCTGGGAGCCGGACAACGACATCTGTCTGGGGTCGTGACCCGGCGGGTGACGCCGGCCGGTGTCCCGGCCGGCCGCTACGCCCTGCCGCGCCGCACGTAGTACCAGGTCATGTTCGACGACAGGCCCGCCAGCAGTACCCACACGATGCCCAGCCAGCTCCCCTGGACGAAGGAGACGACGGCCGCGGCCACGGAGAGGACACAGACGGCGAGGGCGTAGAGAGCGAGGCGGGGCATGGGGTCGGCTCCTGTCGGGGGACACTGCTTCGCGACCAGTGTCCCCCACCCGGCCCGTACGTCCGTCACCCGGCCCGTACGTCCGTCGTGCGACCTATACGTCCGTCACCCGCAGGCCCGCGTGCGCCTTGTAGCGGCGGTTCACCGAGATCAGGTTGGCGACCAGGGCCTCGACCTGATGGGCGTTGCGCAGGCGGCCGGAGAACACGCCCCGCATGCCGGGGATGCGGCCCGCGAGGGCCTGGACGATCTCGACGTCGGCCCGCTCCTCGCCGAGGACCATCACATCGGTGTCGATCTCCTCGATCTCCGGGTCCGCGAGCAGCACGGCGGAGAGGTGGTGGAAGGCCGCGGTGACCCGGGAGCCGGGCAGCAGGGCGGCGGCCTGTTCGGCGGCGCTGCCCTCCTCCGGCTTCAGCGCGTAGGCGCCCTGCTTGTCGAAGCCGAGCGGGTTGACGCAGTCGACGACCAGCTTCCCGGCCAGTTCCTCGCGCAGCGATTCCAGGGTCTTGCCGTGGCCCTCCCAGGGCACGGCGACGATCACGATGTCGCTGCGCCGCGCGGTCTCCGCGTTGTCGGCGCCCTCCACACCGTTGCCGAGCTCCTCGGCCGCGGCGTGCGCGCGGTCGGCGGCGCGCGAGCCGATGATCACCTTCTGTCCCGCCTTGGCCAGGCGGTAGGCGAGGCCCTTGCCCTGCGGGCCGGTGCCGCCGAGCACGCCGACGACGAGCCCGGACACGTCGGGCAGGTCCCAGGGGTCCTTGGCGGGGGCCTTCTGTGCGCTGTCAGTAGAGGTCATGGGCCGACTGTACGTGCGCGGACCGCGGCGGGGCTCCCGGGGCGGCCGGGTGCCCGGGGTGAGGACGGTCACCCGAGCGCGGTCACGGGGATGCGCCGGAAGGTGATCGTCTCGTACGCGCCGAAGTCGCCCGTCTCGTAGAGGAGTCCGACCGTCCCGGTGTCGACGCGGACCAGGTCGGAGTACGCGGCGGGCAGTCCGTCCACCGTGTGCGCGGACCGCCAGGTGGTGCCGCCGTCGGCCGAGGCGCGGACCGTCATCAGCGCGCGGAACTCCGGGTCCGCGGGCCCGGAGTACAGGAGCAGGTCCGGGTCGCGGAGCTGGAGCAGGCTGCCCTGGACGACCGGGGTGACCAGACCGGCCTGCGGACGGAACGGTCTGACCAGGGTCCTGCCGCCGTCGAGGGAGTGGGCGTCGGCGCGGTTGCCGGGCGAGGGGGAGTCGTTGCGAGTGTTGAAGTAGACGCGGCCGTCGGGGAGTTCGGCGGCGGTGGTCTCGTTGACGTTGATGTATCCGTTGGTGTTCTCGTCGAGGTAGCCGAGGTACCAGGTCGCGCCCCGGTCGTCGCTGAGCAGACAGTGGCCGCTGTTGTACTTCGCCTCGGTGCCGTCGTCGGTGCCGGTGGGCGCCACGGTGTGGTTGCCGGGGACGACCACCCGGCCGGAGCGGAGCTGGAGGGCGTGTCCGGGGGTCGTGGCGTACCAGCGCCAGCCCGTCTTCTTCACCCGCGCGGTGATCTCCTCGGGCGCCGACCAGGTGCGTCCCTCGTCGTCGCTGTGCTGCACCCACACGCGCCGCCCGTCGGCCGCCCTCACCTTGCCGCGCAGGAGGGCGTCCTCGGTGGCGGAGGCCGCGCTGCGGACGTGGACCAGCAGGACGCGGCCGGTGTCGAGGGTGACGGGCGCCGGGTTGCCGGCGAGGTCGGTCCCGTTGTTCGCGACGACCTGGAGGGGGCCCCAGGTCCGGCCGCCGTCCGTGGACCGCTTGAGCACGATGTCGATGTGTCCGTGGTCCTTCGCGGAGCCGACCCGGCCCTCGCAGAACGCCAGCAGGGTGCCGGTGCGGGTGGCGACGACGGCGGGGATCCGGAAGCTGGCGTAGCCCTCGCGCCCGGCGCGGAAGGGCACGCTCACCCCCGTGCCGGTGCCGCTCTCCGTGTCCGTCCCGGTCGCTGCGCTCGGCTGTGTCATGGCCGGCTCCCTGCTGCGGTCGCTGTGGGGTCGTCGGTGCGGACTTCTGCCCGACTCGGGCGAATTCACGGTGAACTCCGGGTCACGAGTGGCTCACTGCGGCAGGATGCGGCCATGGATGCCGTACGGGTCGCGTTGCTGCGCGAAGTGCTCGCCGGGACCGAATGGCTGGGTGCGACAAGACGGTTCGGGGGAACCCTGCGGGGGTCCGTGGTGTCGTACGGCGGGGGGTTGCTGCTGGTCGGTTCCGAGACGTACGAACCCTGGCACCTCGCGGCGCACCTGGTGGACGAGGCGGCCTGGTCGGGGACGCCGGAGCTGTCGCCGACGCTGGTGCGGCACGGGGCGCGGGAGTCCGGTCCGGCTCACCTGACGGTGGGGCTCGGGCGGATCGAGGCGGCCCGGCGCGGGGAGACCCTGCTCGTGGTGGCGCCGGACGCGCCCGGGGCCGCGCTGCTGGAGCGGGTGCACGACGCCCGGCGGGCCGGGGCGACGGTACTGGCCCTGTCCCACGGGGAGGGCGAGCTGCCGGCGCTGGCCCACGAGTCGCTCGCGGTGCCGCCGGACCCCGAGCTCGACCTCGACACCGTGCAGCATCTGGTCAGCGCGGCGGCCGGGGAGAACGCGCTGCCCGCGCCCCGCGGCCGCCACCGCCTCCGCGACCGTCTGTCCCGCATCGCGGACCGGCTCACCGCCCCGCCGTCGTACCGGTGGTAGCGGACGCGGCCCGCGCCGACGGGGCTCCGGGGGTGGGGTCGCCCTTCTGCGGTCCCGGTTCCGGGGGAACCGGCCGCCGGTGGGGCCGTCGGATCAGGCCGGCCCCGTCGGATCAGACTGGTCCCGTCGGATCAGACTGCCCCGGGTCAGACTGGCCCTGCCGGATCAGACGGTCCCGCCGGGTCGAACCGGTCCCGCTTGGTCGCGTCCCGGCCGGGGCCCGCGCCACGGCCCGCGCGGGCGCCCGGCACCCCGGTCCCCGGCCGCCCCGGGAGCCGGCGCGGCGGTCCGCCCGGGCGTCCGGCGCCTCAGCCGCTCTCGGGACCCTGCGCCTTGCCCGACGCGTCGTGCCACTTCGGGTCCGTCTCCCATTCGAGGTTCCGCTCCCGCGCGAGGTCCATCGCGTGCGTGGCCTCCTCGCGGGTGGCGTACGGACCGAAGCGGTCCTTGGCGGGGCACTCGGGGCCCTCCTCGACCTTCTTGTGCTCCAGGCAGTAGAACCACTCGCCGGGCTTGCCGACCGTCCGCTTCTTGAACAGGGCCATCACCAGCTCCTTTCGCCTAGGACATGTTCCCCCATGCCCGCTGGTTAGACTCGCTGCCATGTCTGGCCAGTCGCTGCTCGTACCAGGGGAGCTCTCTCCCACCCGCTCCGTGCCGGGAAACATCAGGCGTCCCGAGTACGTCGGGAAGCCCGCCCCCACGCCGTACACCGGGCCGGAGGTGCAGACGCCCGAGACGATCGAGGCGATGCGCGTCGCCGGGCGGATCGCCGCGCAGGCGATGGCCGAGGCCGCGAAGCTCATCGCGCCGGGCGTGACGACGGACGAGCTGGACCGGGTGGCGCACGCGTACATGTGCGACCACGGCGCCTACCCGTCGACCCTCGGCTACCGCGGCTTCCCCAAGTCGCTGTGCACATCGGTCAACGAGGTCATCTGCCACGGCATCCCCGACTCCACGGTGCTGCGCGACGGGGACATCGTGAACCTGGACGTGACGGCGTACATCGGCGGTGTGCACGGCGACAACAACGCGACCTACCTGGTGGGCGACGTCGACGAGGAGTCGAGGCTGCTCGTCGAGCGGACCCGGGAGTCGCTCGACCGCGCGATCAAGGCGGTCAGGCCGGGGCGCCAGATCAACATCATCGGGCGGGTCATCGAGTCGTACGCGAAGCGCTTCGGGTACGGGGTCGTCCGTGACTTCACCGGGCACGGGATCAACTCCTCGTTCCACTCCGGGCTGATCATCCCGCACTACGACAACCCGCACGCGACCACCGTCATGCAGCCCGGGATGACCTTCACCATCGAGCCCATGCTCACGCTCGGCACGCACGACTACGACATGTGGGACGACGGGTGGACCGTCGTGACGAAGGACCGCAAGCGCACGGCCCAGTTCGAGCACACCCTCGTCGTCACCGCGAGCGGCGCGGAGATCCTCACCCTCCCCTAGGCCCTGTCCGGAGGTCCCGGACCCGCTGAACCCGCCCTGTCCACAGGGCGGGTTTTTTCATGTGGCAGGAGCCGGTGACCGGGGTACGGTTTTACCGACAGGATGTCGGGAAGGCTATTGACTTAGGTAAGGCTAACCATAGAAGATCCGACTGGTCCCACAACGGTCCCCACCCTTCCCCACCGGCTCCGGAGGCCCCATGAACGCGTCGGACACGACGAGCACGCCGGACACCGCGAGCCCCGCGGCCACCCCGTTCTCGACGCTCATCCGCACCGCGTCGCACGAAGCGCACACCGAGGCGGAGACCTCGACGTTCATGAGCGACCTGCTCGGCGGCCGGCTCGGCGTCGAGGCGTACGCGCGCTACACCGAGCAACTGTGGTTCGTGTACGAGGCGTTGGAGGCGGAGACCGGGCGGCTGGCCGCCGATCCGGTGGCCGGGCCCTTCCTGCGGCCCGAACTGCTGCGCCGCGCCGCCCTCGAACGCGACCTCGCCCATCTGCGCGGCCCGGACTGGCGGGACACGCTCACCGCGCTGCCCGCGACCCGCGCGTACGCGGACCGGGTCACGCGGTGCGCCCGCGAGTGGCCGGGAGGCTACGTCGCCCACCACTACACGCGCTATCTGGGCGACCTCTCCGGCGGCCAGATCATCCGCGGCAGGGCGGAGCAGACCTGGGGCTTCAGCCGCAAGGGCGACGGGGTCCGCTTCTACGTCTTCGAGGACATCTCCAACCCCGCCGCGTTCAAGCGGAGCTATCGCGAACTGCTGGACGGGGTGCGGGCGGACGACCTGGAGAAGCAGCGGATCGTGGCGGAGTGCAAGCGGGCGTTCGCGTTGAACACCGGGGTGTTCAGGGCTCTGGGCGAGGAGTTCCCGCTGAGCGCGTGAAGGTTCGCCCCGGGCGCGGGGCAAGTACCGGGTCCCGGGCGCGGGGTCCCGGCCGCGGGGTCCCGGCCGCGGGGCCGGTACCGGGTCCCGGCCGCCGGAGTGCTCCGGGACGGTGTCTCCCGACCGCCCCGGGGGAGGGGCCTGCCCGGTCCGTGCGCCTGCGGGCCGGTGGGGGCCGGTCGCGCAGTTCCCCGCGCCCCTGAGGGGCGCGGGGCGCGGGCCCGGCGTCGGTCGGTGGGGCTTCAGCGCTCCAGGCGGACCCGGCCGCCCATCTCGACCCAGTCGCCGGGCTGCGGTGCGGTGAGGATCTGTGATCCGACGCCCTGGGTGATGTTGAGGGCCCGGCCGAGCTGCTGGGTCAGCAGCAGCGCCGCCGCTCCGGTGGCCTCGTCCTCCTCGATGCCGTCGTTGCGGCCGGGGAAGGCGCGGGCCCGCACCCGGCCGGCGGCCTCGTCCTCCCAGGCCCAGGCGTAGATCCACTCCCCCGACGGCGGCACGGCCAGCGCGTCGACCTCGGCCGCGGTCTCGTGCCGCCGGAGCGTCCTCGGCGGCGCCCACTCGGCGCGCGCCTCGATCCAGCTGAACTCGCCGTCCAGCCGGACCCCCACCACACCCGCGGGCGTGACCAGTTCGGGCACGTCGAGCAGCCAGCCCACTCCGACGCAGGGGTGTCCGGCGAAGGGCAGCCGCAGCGACGGGGTGTAGATGTCGATGATCCCGCGCTCGGGGTCGTCGACGAACACGGTCTCGCTGAAGCCGAGCTTCGCGGCGAACTCCTGCCGGTCCGCGCGGTCCGGCATCACCGAGCCCTCGCGCACCACACCGAGCTCATTGCCATACCCGCCGCCCGGTCCGCAGAAGACCCGCAGCACGTCGTAATCAGTCACTCCGGCATTCAAACATCCATCTGCCCGATCGGTGACCTGCACGACCGGACCGCCCTCCTCCGAATGCCCCCTGATCACCGGGAACGGTGCCGGAGTCGGGCGGTCCGGACACACGTCCGACCCGGACCGGCGGATCAGACGGTGGACCGCCTGCGCATCGCGACCACCGCACCGGCGCCCGCGGCGACGGTCACCGCGGCCGCGGCTCCGAGCGCCCCGGCCGGGAGCTCCGACCCGGTGGAGGCCAGCGCACCGCTCGCTCCGCCCGTCGTGGACCCGGTTCCGGCCGTCCCCGTGCCGCCCGTGGTGCCCGAGGCCGTACCGGAGCCGTCCGAGCCGGAGTCCGAGCCGCCATTCCCGTCCGGGAGCCGGGCGTCGTCGTCGAGCGCCACCGAGAGGACGACCGGGTCGAGTTCGGCGCCCTCGGCGTAGAAGCCGCCGAACGCCTCGGCGCCGGCCTCGGTGAGCTCGGCGGTCACGCCGTCCAGAGTGATCACGTCGTCCGTCGCCTTCAGATCGGCGGTGTTCGCGCTCAGGTCCGCGAGGACGACGTCGTCGGAGGTCCTGCCGAGGCTGTCGACGTCGGCGGTCAGCTCTCCGGAGCCGCCGTCGAGCTCCACCCCGAGATCGCTGAGGGTGAGGTCGAGACCGTAACCGCCGTTCTCCTCATGCCCCTTGAAGTTCACCGCGCCCTTGAAGGAGGCCGTGAGGGTGTCGGCGTCGGTGTCGTAGGTGCCGTTGGCGTCCGGGAAGGTGAAGGCGCCGTTGCCGGACGCCTGTGCCGCCCCGCCGGACACGGTGATCCTCCCCTGCGCGGCGCCGTCCACGACGTACGTGCGGAAGGACTGCTTCACCCCCCAGCCGAGCGTGCCGTCCGCTATCTCGCCGCGCGCGGGAGCCTCGGTCCCGGAAGCCGGGGCGCTCGGGCTCGCGCTCTGCGAGGCCGGGTCCGAGGGCGACGGGGACGACGAGGGTGAGGCGGAGGCGGACGTGGACGAAGTCGGCTCCGGGGAGGAGGAATCCGTCGCGGTCGGGCTCGCGGTCGGCGACGGCGTCCGGGTCGCGGCCGGCTTCTGCGCCACGGTGAGCGGATCGCCCGCGGCCCCCTCGTAGCCCGCGCTGCCGAGGACGGTCGCCGCCTCCTTCGTCAGCCTGGTCTCCATGTCCGCCATCGTGCGGGTGACGGTGACGTCGGCGAGCGGGACGTCGTCCCGGGTCGTGCCGCCGCTCGTGACGTCGGCGGTGATCCTCGCCGCCGCGCTGTCGAATCTCACGTCCGACAGGGTGAGTTCGAAGCCGTGCAGCTTGGAGGCGATCTTCAGGCTGCCCGCGAAGCCGAGCCGTACGGCGTGGGTGCCGGAGTCGTACGTCCCGCTGCCGTCGGTGAAGGTGAACGCGCCGTTGCCGGGCGCCTGTGTCGCCCCGTCGGCCGGGGTGAAGGAACCGGCCGCCATCCCGGTCACGTACGAGCGGTAGGACTGCTTGATGCCCCAGGTCAACTCGTAGTCCTTGAGCGGCGCTTCGGCGGCCGACGCGCTGGTGACGGCGAGGGCGCCCGCCCCCAGGGCGACCGCGACGGCGGCGGCGAGCGCGAGGGGGCGGCGGCGGTTGACGGCCATGGTCGTGGGTCTCCTCGGGGTGGTTGTCCTGCGCCTGGGCACAGGGATCGGTGGAGTACGGCGGAAGGAATCGGGGTGGGCGGGACGGGCCGGGGTGAGGTGGACCGGGGTCAGCCGGTGGGGGTGCGGCGCCCGCGGACGAGCCCGAGAGCGACCGCGGCCGCGGCCAGTGCTCCCAGGGCGAGGCCGATCGGCAGGGCCGCGCCGCCGCCGGGCCCGTCGCCCGCGGTGTTCCCGGTGCGGGGCGCACCGGCGGTCCTCGCGTCGGGCGTCCGCGACGTACGCGCCTCGGGCGAGGGGGGCGCGGACTCGCCGAGGTCGGGCAGGGCGGGGAGGCGCGCCTCGTCCGTGAGGGCGATGGAGAGGGTCAGGGGGTCCATCTCCGTACCGGCCCGGTACATCCCGCCGAACGCCTCGGCACCGCGGGCGGTGAGCTCGCTCGGTGCTTCGACGAGCTGGAGGAGGCCGTCCTTCGGGGCCAGGTCCTCGGCCCCGAAGGTCACGAGCGGGACCTTCTTCCCGGTGAGGTCCGCGCTCGTGACGTCGGCGTAGAGCGTGCCCCTGCCCTCGGCGACGGTGACCCGCAGTCCGCCGAGCCCGAGGTCGAGCCCCTGGCGGCCGGTGAAGCGCACGCTTCCGTGGAAGTCGGCCTTCAGGACGTGCTTCTTCCTGTCGTACGTGCCCTCGCCCGCGGGGAACCGGAAGAGCGCGCCGCCGTCCCGGGCTCCGGAGGCAAGCGTCCACCTGCCGGCGGCGACGGGCCCGGTGACGTACTCGCGGAACGTGCGGCGCACACCCCAGTCGACGGCCCCGTCCTCGATCGCGCCCGAAGCGGCCTTCCCGGCAGGGGACTTGGACGGCCGGGCGGTGGCCGCCTTCGACGGTTCCGCCGGGGCCGGGGCCCGCACGTCCGCCTCCAGGCTCACCGGGTCGAGCGGCGTGCCCGCCGTGTAGTAGCCGGCGAAGGACCGGGCGCCCTGCGCAGTGAGCGTGGCCGGGAGGTCGTCGAGCCGGACGGCGGTTCCGCCGCCCTTCATGTCGATGCCGCCGAGGGAGAGGGTGGCGAAGGGCACCCGTGTGGACGTCGTGACCGTCCCGGTGCCCTTCGCCTTGCTGGTGACGTCGACGTAGAGGGTGCCGCGGCCGCCGAGGACGCGGACGGTGGGGCGGCTGATCGTGAGGTCGAGTCGGTAGCCGCCGCCGCTCTCGCGGTGTCCGACGAAGCGGACCCCGCCGGACCAGGCGGCGGTGAAGGCGCCCGTGCCGCCGTCGTAGGAGCCGGTGGCGGAGTGGAAGCGGAACCGGCTCGAGCCGACCGTGGCCGCGCCTCCCGTGAGGGAGTAACTCCCCTTCGCGATGGGCCCGGTGACATAGCTCTGGAAGGACGACTTGACGCCCCAGTCGAGCCGGCCGCCGCGCACGGTGCGGCTCGCCGCGTGTGCGGCCGTGGCGGTGAGCAGGGCTCCCAGCACGGCCACGCAGACCACGGCGGCCGCCAGGGCCCTCGAACGCGCGGTCATGGATGTCCTCCGGTTTCCGGGGTCAGGGGAACCCCTGGCGACTTAGGTAAGGCTAACCTAAGATATCGACCGGACGTGCTGGAAGAGGACCGAGAGGAACGACGGGACAGTGCAACGCTTGCGCACACGACTGGCGGGGGCGCTGCTGTCGGCGCTCGCCCTCACGCTCGCCCTGACGGGATGCGGCGGATCCGGCGGCCCCGCCCCGACGGCGGCGTCCGGAGCGGCCGGGACCGGCGGGCCGGCCGGCACGGACCGCGTCGAGCCCCTGGCGTCCCCCGGGACGCCCCGACTCCCCGTCACGGTGCTCTCGTCCGGCGGAAGGAGGACGACCGTCGAGAAGGCCGACCGGATCGTCCCGCTGTCCGGGAGCCTCAGCGAGATCGTCTTCACGCTCGGGCTCGGCGACCGGGTCGTGGCCCGCGACATCACCGCCACCTTCGACCAGGCGAGGAGACTGCCCCTCGTCACCCGCAACCACGACGTCTCCGCCGAGAGCGTGCTCTCCCTGCGCCCCGACCTCGTCCTCGCCGAGACGACGACCGGACCGGACGAGGCCGTGCGGCAGATCCGCGACGCCGGTGTCCCCGTCCTCGTCGTCGCCCCGGCGCGCGGACTCGCCGACGTGAGCACGCGCATCCGCGCGGTGGCCGACGCCCTCGGCGTACCGGCGGCGGGGAAGCGGCTGGCGCGGCGGTCGCAGGACCGGATCGCCGCCGTGCGCAAGGAGATCCCGGCCCACGCGGACCGCCCTCGCGTCGCCTTCCTCTATCTCCGCGGCTCCGCCTCCGTCTACCTCATCGGCGGGCGCGGCTCCGGCGCGACCTCGCTGCTGGAGGCGGCGGGGGCGGTCGACGCGGGCGTCGAGTCGGGTCTGGACAAGGACTTCACCGCCATCACCACCGAGGCGCTCGTCCGGGCCGCGCCCGACGCGGTCCTCGTGATGTCCAAGGGACTCGAGTCCGTCGGCGGGACGGACGGGCTCGTCCGGATCCCGGGAGTGGCGCAGACCCCGGCGGGCATGGAGCGCCGGGTGGTGTCCGTCGAGGACGGCGTGCTCCTCAACTACGGGCCGCGCACGGACCGGGTACTGAAGTCGCTGGTACGGCAGTTGTACGGGGAGACCCGATGACCGCCGTCGACCGCCCGGCACCCGGAGCACCCGTCGGACCGGCCGCCCGGCCCGTCGCCGGACCGGTTGCCGCCCCGCTCGCCGGACCCGCGGCCGGCGGGACTCCCGCCGCTCCCCCACGCGGACGGGTGCGCGGCACCCCCTGGCTCCTGACCGCCGGGCTGCTCGCCGCCCTGCTCGTCCTGGTCCCCGTGGCCGCCGGGCTCGGCGCGTACCCGATCCCCACCGGGGACGTGCTCGCCTCCGTCGCCCACCGCGCCGGCCTCGGGGGCGCCGCCCTGGACCGGGTCCCGGAGTCGGTCCTGTGGGACGTGCGCTTCCCGCGGATCGTGCTCGCCCTGCTCATCGGCGGTTCGCTGGGCTGCGCGGGCGCCCTCATGCAGGGCGTGTTCGGCAATCCGCTGGCCGAACCCGGCGTCATCGGCGTCTCGTCGGGCGCGGCGGTCGGCGCGGTCGCCGTCATCGCGCTCGGCCTGGACTTCCTCGGCACCTTCACCGTCCCGGCCGTCGCCTTCGTGACGGGCCTGGCCACCGTCCTCGTCGTCTACGCGATGTCACGCTCGGGCGGCCGCACCGAGGTGGTCACGCTGATCCTCACCGGGATCGCCCTGAACGCCTTCACGGGCGCCCTGATCGGACTGTTCCTGTTCTTCGCGGACTCCGCCGCCGTCAGCCAGATCGCCTTCTGGCAGCTCGGGTCGCTGGCGCAGGCGACCTGGCCGAAGGTCCTCGCGGTCCTGCCCTGCGCCGCGGCCGGCCTGGCCCTGGCGCCGCTGTACGCCCGCCGGCTCGACCTGCTGTCCCTCGGCGAACGGCCCGCCCGGCACCTGGGCGTCGACGTCGAACGGCTGCGGCTCGTCCTCGTGCTGGTCATCGCGCTGCTCACGGCGGCGGCCGTCAGCGTCTCGGGGATCATCGGCTTCGTCGGTCTCGTCGTACCGCATCTGCTGCGCATGGCGGCCGGGCCCGGTCACCGCTTCCTGATCCCGGGCAGCGCGCTCGGCGGCGCCGCGGTGCTGCTCGCGGCCGACCTCGCCGCCCGGAGCCTCGCGCGGCCCGCCGAGCTCCCCCTCGGCGTCCTCACCGCCCTGCTGGGCAGCCCGTTCTTCCTCTGGCTGCTGCGCAGGACCCGTCGCAGGCAGGGAGGCTGGGCATGAGCCCCGTCCGAAGCGACCGCACCCGGCGCCTGCGGCTCCCGCGTGCGGCGCGGCCCGTACCGCCGTCCGCGCCCGCCCCCGGTGACGTGCTCGCCGAGGCCGAGGACCTCCACGTCCGGCTCGGCGGCCGGGAGGTGCTGCGCGGTGTCGACGTCACGGCCCGCGCGGGCGAGGTGCTCGCGCTGGTCGGGCCCAACGGGGCGGGCAAGTCGACCCTGCTGGCCGCGCTGGCGGCCGATCTGCGGGCCTCGGAAGGGGCCGTACGTCTCCACGGGCGCCCGGCGCGGGACTGGTCCGCGGCCGAACTCGCCCTGCGCCGGGCCGTGCTTCCCCAGGCCGCCGCGCTCTCCTTCCCGTTCACCGTGGAGGAGGTCGTCCGGATGGGGCGGGCTCCCTGGGCCCACAGCCCGCGGGACGACGACGCGGCGGTCGGCGCGGCCATGGCGGCCACCGAGGTCACCGCGTTCGCGGCACGCCCCTTCGCCGCGCTCAGCGGCGGGGAGCGCGCGCGGGTGGCGCTGGCCCGGGTGCTCGCGCAGCGCGCGCCGCTCCTGCTGCTCGACGAGCCGACGGCCGCGCTCGACCTGCGGCACCAGGAGCTGGTGCTGCGGGTGTGCGGGGAAAGGGCGCACGCCGGTGACGCGGTGGTCGTGGTGCTGCACGATCTGGGTCTGGCGGCGGCCTACGCGCACCGGGTCGCGATCCTGTGCGCCGGTCGTGTCGCGGCCCACGGCCGGCCGGCGGAGGTCTTCACCGACGTGCTGCTGACCGAGGTCTACCGGCAGCCGGTCGAGGTGTTCCCGCACCCCAGGACCGGCGCCGCGCTCATCACCCCGAAGCGCGGCGAAACCGCCTCCTTTACCTTTCTTTGACCTCTTCGTGGGGTCCGTTTTGAGTCACCGTGATCAAGCCGTTCCTGTACGCCGCCTGTGAGAGCTGAATCACCGCATAGGGGGGTATCACTGAGGCAAGCCTCAGATAAGTTAGGCCAGCCTCACCATGCCGAACGGGCCCGCCGTGCGGCTTGTCCGACTTCTCTTGGAGCCTGCATGCGAGCCGTCCGACTGTCCGTCGTCACCGCAGCCGCCACCGCGGCCGCCCTGGCCGCTGTCACGGGTTGCACCCAGAAGAGCGACGCGAAGAACGGCGACGCGATCCAGGTGACGGCCACCGACACCGCGTGCAAGGTGTCCAAGAAGGAGTTCCCCGCGGGGCACGTCCAGCTCGACATCGAGAACAAGGGCTCCAAGGTCACCGAGGTCTACCTGCTGTTCCCGGACGACCGGATCGTCAGCGAGCGCGAGAACATAGGCCCCGGCACCAAGCAGAAGGTCACCGCCGAGGTGAAGGCCGGCGAGTACGTCATCGCCTGCAAGCCCGGGATGAAGGGCAAGGGCATCCGCGAGGCGGTCAAGGCCACCGGCGGCGGCAAGGTCGCCAAGCGCGACCCGCGCCTGGACAAGGCGGTCGCCGACTACCGCGAGTACGCGCAGGAGCAGGCCGACGCCACGCTGCCGAAGGCCGAGACGTTCGCCAAGGCCGTCAAGGCCGGTGACATCGAGGCCGCGAAGAAGGTGTTCGCCGACTCGCGCCTGGGCTGGGAGCGCACCGAGCCCGTCGCCGAGTCCTTCGGTGACATCGACCCGAAGGTCGACGTCCGCGAGGACGGCCTCGAAGACGGCCAGGACCCGGTCAAGGACTGGACCGGCTGGCACCGTCTGGAGAAGTCCCTCTGGCAGGACAAGAAGATCGGCGACCGCGAGAAGCAGCTCGCCGACCAGCTCGTCACCGACCTGACCGACTGGCAGAAGCGCGTCGGCAAGGCCGAGATCACCCCGACCTCCATGGCCAACGGCGCCAAGGAACTGCTCGACGAGGTCGCCAGCGGCAAGGTCACCGGCGAGGAGGACCGCTACTCGCACACCGACCTGACCGACTTCAAGGGCAACGTCGAGGGCGCGCAGAAGGCCTACGAGCTGCTCAAGCCCGTCGCCGCGGAGAACGACGCGGCCCTGACGGCCGAGCTGGACAAGCAGTTCGCCGCGCTGAGCACGCTGCTCGACAAGTACCGCACGGACAAGACGTCGTACGTCTTCACCTCGTACGACAAGGTCGGCAAGGCCGACCGCAAGGAGCTCCAGGACGCGGTCAACGCGCTCGCCGAGCCCCTGTCCAAGCTCGCCGCCGCCGTCGTGAAGTAGGAGCCAGCGCCATGACGGACACCCAGGACAGCACCCAGGCCGCGGACGCCGCCGAGCCCGCGCGGGCCGGTTCCGCGCCGACCCGGCGTTCCCTGATCGGCTGGGGCGGTGCCGGGCTCGCGCTCGGTGCCGCCGCGGCCGGCGGCGCCGTCGCGATGACCCGCGTCGGCAACGACGTCGACCCGGCCGGCGCCGAGACCGGTGCCGCCGTCCCCTTCCACGGCCCGCACCAGGCCGGCATCGCGACCGCGGTGCAGGACCGGCTGCACTTCGCCGCGTTCGACGTGAAGACCGACGACCGCGCCGCGTTCGTCCAGCTCCTCAAGGACTGGACGCAGGCCGCCGCCCGGATGACCGCCGGACACACGGTCGGCGAGGGCGCGTACGGCGGTCTGGCCGAGGCGCCGCCGGACGACACCGGTGAGGCGCTGGGCCTCAAGCCCTCCCGGCTGACACTGACGATCGGCTTCGGTCCGTCGCTGTTCGAGAAGTTCGACCTGGCGGACCGGCGGCCGGAGGCGCTCGTCGCCCTGCCGAAGTTCCCGGGTGACAACCTGGACAAGGCCCGCAGCGACGGCGACCTGTGCATCCAGGCCTGCGCGGACGACCCGCAGGTGGCGGTGCACGCCATCCGCAACCTGGCCCGCATCGGCTTCGGCAAGGTCGCCATCCGCTGGTCGCAGCTCGGCTTCGGCAAGACGTCGTCGACGACCCCGGACGCGCAGACCCCGCGCAACCTGATGGGCTTCAAGGACGGCACCCGCAACATCGCGGGCACCGAGACCGAGCGGCTGAAGAAGTTCGTGTGGACCGACGCGAAGGACAACGGCGAGAAGGCCGCCTGGATGACCGGCGGTTCCTACCTCGTCGCCCGGCGCATCCGGATGAACATCGAGACCTGGGACCGTACGCCGCTCCAGGAGCAGGAGGACATCTTCGGCCGCGACAAGGGCGAGGGTGCCCCGGTCGGCAAGGCCAAGGAGCACGACAAGCCGTTCCTGAAGGCGATGAAGCCCGACGCGCACGTCCGCCTCGCGCACCCCGACTCCAACGACGGGATCACCATCCTGCGCCGGGGCTACTCCTTCACCGACGGCACGGACGGCCTCGGCCGCCTCGAAGCGGGCCTGTTCTTCCTGGCCTACATGCGTGACGTGCGCAAGGGGTTCATCCCGCTGCAGCGCAGGCTGTCGGCCTCGGACGCGCTCAACGAGTACATCCAGCACGTGAGTTCGGCGGTCTTCGCCGTTCCGCCCGGCGTCCGGGACAAGGACGACTGGTGGGGCCGCGCGCTGTTCTCCAAGGAGGTGTAGCCGTGTTCGGCAACTATCTGATCGGACTGCGCGAGGGCCTGGAGGCCAGTCTCGTCGTCTGCATCCTCATCGCCTACCTGGTGAAGACGGAGCGCAAGGACGCCCTGAAGCCGATCTGGGCCGGCATCGGCGTCGCGATCACCGTGGCGCTCGGCTTCGGCTTCGCCCTCGAGTTCGGCTCCCAGGAGATGACGTTCAAGGCCCAGGAGGCGCTCGGCGGTTCGCTGTCGATCCTCGCCGTCGGCCTGGTGACGTGGATGGTCTTCTGGATGCGGCGCACCGCCCGGCACCTGAAGTCCGAGCTGCACGGCAAGCTGGACGCGGCGCTCGCCATGGGAACGGGCGCGCTGGTGGCGACCGCGTTCCTGGCGGTCGGCCGGGAGGGCCTGGAGACGGCCCTGTTCGTGTGGGCGTCGGTGCACGCGGCCAGCGACGGCACACCCCGCCCGCTGATCGGCGTGGCGCTGGGCCTGCTCACCGCGGTCCTCCTCGGCTGGCTCTTCTACCGCGGCGCGCTGAGGATCAACCTCGCCAAGTTCTTCACCTGGACCGGCGGCATGCTGGTCGTCGTCGCCGCGGGCGTGCTCGCGTACGGCGTCCACGACCTGCAGGAGGCCGACTTCGTCCCGGGCCTGACGAACCTGGCCTTCGACATCAGCTCCACGATCGACCCGACGAGCTGGTACGGCACCCTGCTGAAGGGCGTCTTCAACTTCCAGCCCGACCCGACGGTCCTTCAGGTCACGGTGTGGGCGCTGTACTTGGTCCCCACGCTCACGATCTTCTTCGCCCCGGTAGGGTTCCCCTCCGGGAAGAAGAAGGTGAAGGCACCTGATGAGCAGGGATCGCACGGAGCGCAGCCCTCGAAGGCCTCGTAGTCCCGTCCGTCTCGCCCTGGCGGCGACGGTGGTGACCGCGCTGTGGGCGGCGAGCGGCTGCGTGGTGGTGCACGGCGAGCGCGAGGTCGTGCCGGCCACGACCCGCGCCGACGCCGCCCGCGCGCTCGCGGACTTCACCACCGCCTACAACAAGGCGGACGCGACGTACGACCGCTCGAAGGACGCGGACCGGGTGACCGGTCCGCTCGCGGACATCGACGGCGCCAGGCTGAGGGCCGGGCATCTGAGCAAGCCCGCCGGGAATCCCGCGCACTCGGCGCTGGAGTTCGACGACGCCGAGTTCTCGATCCCCGCGAAGGCGGGCTGGCCGCGCTGGTTCGTGGCGGACGCGACGGCCAACAAGGGCGTGCCGGGCAGCCGCTGGCTGCTCGTCTTCACCCGGGACGGCGCCCGCGAGAAGTGGCAGGCCTCGTACCTGACGGTCCTCGGGGCCGGTGACGTACCGGAGTTCGCGAAGGACGAGGACGGCTGGGCGCGGCCCGTCGCCGCCGACGACCCGGCGCTCGCGGTCCAGCCGCGAAAGCTCGGCCGGTCGTACGCGTCCTATCTGAAGGCCGGCGGCGACACCTTCGCCGCGGGCGTCCACACCTCGCAGTGGCGGGCCCAGCGCGAGAAGTTCGCCAGCCGGCCCGGTCTCGCCCGGCAGTACATCGACCAGCCGCTGACCGCGGGCGACTACGCGCCGGTGGGTCTGCGCACCGCGGACGGCGGGGCGCTGGTGTTCTTCGCCACGCGCCGCTTCGAGAAGGAGACCGCCGCCGCGGGCACCGAGATCCCCTCCCCCGCCGCGGACGTGCGGGCCCTGACGACCGGCGAGATCAACCGGTCCCTGACCCTGGAGTTCGTCTCCAACCAGGCCGTCCTGGACCCGCCGAAGGGCTCGGGCCGTGGACAGGTGTCCGTCCTCGGGCGGGTCGAGGGGCTGACGGGCGCCAAGGGCGAGTAGCCGGGCGCCGTGCGGGGCCTCAGCCCTGGTGGGGCCAGGCGGTGAGCTGGTCCATGTCGTTCTCCCCGGCGTAGCGGGCGCATTCGTCGGTCAGGGTCTCCAGGAGCGTGAGCGGGTCCGGCAGCGGGTGCTCGGGGCCGCGCACCCAGTCGACGCCCAGACCGCCGGGCAGCCGGGCCGGCGGGACCAGGACGTACGATCCGCGGCAGTGCCAGCGGAAGCCGGGGTGTTCGTCCATCGTCTCGGGGCGGCAGTCCAGCTCGCAGGGCCACCACTCGTCCTCGTCCTCGGGCGTGCCGCGGGTGAGGGTGAAGAAGAGCATGCGGCCGTCGCCGGTCTCCGCGACGGGGCCGACCTCGACGCCGGCGGCGAGCAGGCGCTCCAGCGCCTCGCGCCCGGCGTCCAGCGGCACGTCCAGGACGTCGTGCACCATGCCGGTCGCGGTGATGAAGTTCGCCTTCGGCTGGTGCCGGGCCCAGCGCTCGATCTGGGCGCGGTCGGTCGTCGACTGCGTCTGCCAGGCGAAGGAGACCGGGTGGCGCGCGGGCGTGGGACAGCCCACGCGGTCACAGGAACAGCGGTAGCCGGAGGGGTACGCGGCCTGCGCGAGCGGCAGTCCCGCGGCGGCGGCGGCGAGCAGCAGGGCCTCACGACCGTCGGCGGACGTCTCCGCGGGGGCTTTGGGCCGGCGTCCGCCGAACCACTTCGAGATCCTGTCCCACGTGCCGGAGCGGCGGCCGAACTCTGCGCTCATCTATCCCCTCGCCTCGCCTCGCCGTAGTGCAACTCGTCCTTGCCCCATGGTCCCACCATCGCGGACCCCGGGTGGCCGGAGCCGACGACCGGAGCGGGCGGGACGACGCATCCTCCAGGCCCCCATTGGGTGTTATCACATGATTTCGAGCGATTTGGCGGTCACTCGGCGGGGAGCCGGACGGTGCGGGGTGTAGTCGGCCCCCACCGTCCGTGCGGTCGTACGAGACCGATGCCACTCGGGCGGGACGGCAGCACGGGGCAGGAGCGCGGGCCGGCGACGGGGGACGGTCCGGGGACGGCCTAGGGGGTGTCCTCCGGCGGCCAGGCGTCGCCCCACTCGGCGTCGCGGGCCGCCTTGTACAGCGGTCCGTGGCGCTTGGTCACCGTCTCCCGGCGCAGTGCCTCGTCCCGCCCGCACAGGTCGAGCAGGACCTGGCCCTTGCGGATCTGCGGCTTGCGCACGACGCGGGAGGGCGCCGGGGCGGGCGGGAAGCGGGTCGCGGCGACGTAGCTGAACTTCTCGTCCTCGTACGCCAGGGAGCCGCCCTTGACCTGGCGGTGCAGGGAGGAGCGGGCGACCCGGGCGGAGAAGTGGCACCAGTCCTGGCCGGGGACGATGGGGCAGGCCGCGCTGTGCGGGCAGGGAGCGGCGACGTGGAAGCCGGCGCCGGTCAGACGCTCGCGGGCGGCGAGGACCCGGGCGTAGCCGTCGGGGGTGCCGGGTTCGATGATCACCACGGCCTGCGCGGCGCCCGCGGCGGCGTCCACGACCGAGGCGCGGTCGTCCTCGGTGAGCTCGCCGAGGACGTACGAGACGGTGACGAGATCAGTGCTCTCGATGGTGAGCGCCGCTCCGATACGAGAGCGCTGCCACACGGCGCCCTCCAGTTCCGGGCTGACGGCGGCGATCTCCCGGCCGAGCGCGAGGGCCGGCTCGGCCCAGTCGAGGACGGTGACCGGGCGGGCGCCCGCCCAGGTGGCGTTTACCGCCCAGGTGGCCGCGCCGGTGCCGCCGCCGACGTCCACATGGCTGCCCGGCGCCCAGCCGGGCACCACGTCCGCGAACGCCTCCAGCGCCGCGCACACCGCCTCGAACGTCGCGGGCATCCGGTACGCGGCGTACGCGGCCACGTCCGAGCGGTCCCGCAGGATCGGCGCGTGGGTCGGGGTGGCCCCCCGGTAGTTCGCGATCAGCCGCTCCACCGCCTGCGCGGCGGTCTTCGGCGGCAGGCCGTCGAGCAGTCCGGCGAGGGCGCTGCGCAGGAGGTCGGCGGGGGGTACGGGGGCGTTCACGGCCCGATTCTCTCAGGTGCCGCGCGTCCCCCGTACCGGCCGGGCGCCTGCTCAGGTGCCGCGCACCGCCCGCCGCAGCCGGGTGGCCGCCGCCGCCCGGGGCGCGTTGTCCGCCGGGCGGCGCCGGGGGTGGACCGTGTTGGCGAGGAGGACCAGGAACGTGTCCGTCGCCGGGTCCAGCACCAGGGAGGTGCCGGTGAACCCGGTGTGGCCGGCCGCGCCGTGACCGGCGAGGGTGCCCATGAACCAGGGCTGGTCGAGGGCGAACCCGAGGCCGGGCGGGGTGAGGAGGAGCTCGACGAAGTCGGGACCGAGGATGCGGGCCGGACCGTAGGAACCGCCCGCGAGCAGGGTGCGGCAGAACACGGCCAGGTCGTGCGCGGTGGAGAACAGGCCGGCGTGACCGGCCACCCCGCCGAGCGCCCAGGCGTTCTCGTCGTGCACCACGCCCCGCAGCATGCCCCGGTCCGCCTTGGCCCACGGCCGCCGCTGGTCCTCCGTGGCCGCCGCGCCGGGGCAGGGTCCGAAGGCGGTGGAGTTCATCCCGAGCGGGCGGGTGATGCCGTCCCTGACAAGGATGTCGAGCCCCCGGCCGGTGACGCGTTCCAGCACGTGCTGCAGGAGGAGCAGGTTGACGTCGGAGTAGCGGTACTCGCCCGGCGCCGACGAGGGGGCCTCGGCCCGCAGCATCGCCAGCCGGGCCGGGTCGTCCGGGCAGTCGTACAGCGGCAGTTCGGGGCGCAGCCCGGAGGTGTGGGTGAGCAGCTGCCGTACGGTGACGCCGTGCTCGCGGGCCGCGCGGAACTCCGGCAGGTACGCGCCGACGCGCGCGTCGATGCCCAGCGTGCCGCGCTCCAGCTGCTGCACCGCGGCGACCGCCGTGAACAGCTTGGTGAGGGAGGCCAGGTCGAAGGGCGTGTCCACGGTCATCGGCACCCGCGCTCCCGGCGGCAGCTCGATCCCGGTGTCCTTGTCCTCGTCGTGGGCCGCGTAGCGGACCGCCCAGCCCGCCGCCTCCTCGACGGCGACGACCGGACCCCGTCCCGCGACCACCACGACGCCCGCCGCCCACGGGTCGGGCCCCCGGGTGAGGGCGCGGACCTCGTGGACGAGCTGTCGCAGTTCACCGGCGTCGAGTCCGGCCCGTTCCGGCGTACCGGTCCGCAGTCGTGGTGCGCTCAGTTCTCCGTCCCTTTCCCGTTCGAAGTACGTCCCGTCCACCGGGGACGGCACAGTCCCACGAAGCAGGCGACGGCCACCAGTGCGGCCGTCAGCTGGACGACGGCCATCGGGACCGCGGTGTGCTCCCCGGCGACGCCGACGAGCGGTGAGGCGACCGCGCCGACGAGGAAGGAGGAGGTGCCGAGCAGCGCGGAGGCGGAGCCGGCCGTGTGCCGCACGCGCGTGAGGGCGAGCGTCTGGGTGTTGGGCAGGGCGAGGCCCATGGCGGACATCAGCACGAACAGCGCGGCGGCGACCGGGGCGAGCCCGACCGGGCCGAGGGCGCCGGTGGACATCAGCAGCAGCGCGGCCGCGGCGAGGACGACGAGGGCGAGGCCGGTGGCGAGGACCTTCTCCAGGGCGACCCGGCCGACGAGCAGTTTGCCGTTGACCTGTCCGGCGATCACGAGGCCGACGGAGTTCACGCCGAAGAGCAGGCTGAAGGTCTGCGGGGAGGCGCCGTACAGGTCCTGGATCACGAACGGGGAGGCCGAGATGTAGGCGAAGAGGGCCGCGAAGGTGAAGCCGCCCGCGAGCATGTACCCGGTGAAGACGCGGTCGGCGAGCAGCCGGCGCATGGCGTGCAGCGCCTCGCCGACGCCGCCGTCGTGCCGGTCCGCGGGTTCCAGTGTCTCGGGCAGCTTCGTCCAGACGAGGGCCGTCAGCGCGATGCCGACGGCGGTGAGGACCACGAACACGCCGCGCCAGTCGGTGAGGCGCAGGATCTGTCCGCCGATGAGCGGCGCGACGACGGGGGCGACGCCGGAGACCAGCATGAGGGTGGAGAAGAACCGGGCCATCGCCACGCCGTCGTAGAGGTCGCGGACGACGGCGCGGGCGATCACTATCCCGGCCGCGCCCGCGAGCCCCTGGACGAGGCGGAAGGCGACGAGGAGGCCGATGCCGGGCGCGAGGGCGCACAGGGCGGTGGCGAGGACGTAGACGCCGAGGCCGGCGAGCAGCGGCCGCCGCCGGCCCCACCTGTCGCTCATGGGTCCGACGACGAGCTGCCCGAGCGCCATGCCCGCGAGGCACGCGGTGAGCGTGAGCTGCACGGTGGCGGCGGGGGCGTGCAGGGAACCGGTGACCTCCGGCAGCGAGGGGAGGTACATGTCCATCGCGAGCGGGGGCGTGGCGGTGAGCCCGCCGAGGACGAGGGTGACGAGGAGTCCGGCGCGGCCCGGCGCGCCGGGGCCCGTGTGCGGGCGCGGTGCGGCGGCGGATGCCGCTCCGGCGTCCGCCGACGGCGCCTCGGCGGCCGTCGGCGCGGTGCCCGCGGCACCTTCCCCCGGTATGTGCCCTCGCGGGCTTCCCTGGTCCCGCGTGGTGCGGCCACGCTCGGGCATGTGCCCCCCCTCTCCGAAAGATGCGGCCCCTATGCTCTCAGTTCGAACAGCGGGTTCGGAGTCACGGATCGAGGGGCGGGCATGACGGACGAGCGTGAACGCGTGCGGTGGGGGATTCTGGCGACCGGCGGGATCGCCGCGGCGTTCACGGCGGATCTGGTGGACATGCCGGACGCGGAGGTGGTGGCCGTCGCCTCACGGTCGGAGGCCTCGGCGAAGGCGTTCGGTGAGCGGTTCGGGATCCCGCGGGCGTACGGGGACTGGGCGTCGCTGGCCGCGGACGAGGACGTCGACGTCGTGTACGTCGCCACACCGCACTCGGCGCACCGGGCGGCCGCCGGGATGTGCCTGGAGGCGGGGCGGCACGTGCTGTGCGAGAAGGCGTTCACGCTGAACGCGCGGGAGGCCGGGGAACTGGTCGCGCTCGCCCGCGGCCGCGACCGCTTCCTGATGGAGGCCATGTGGACGTACTGCAATCCGCTGGTACGGCGGCTGAAGGCGCTGGTCGACGACGGTGTGATCGGTGAAGTGCGCACGGTGCAGGCCGACTTCGGTCTGGCGGGCCCGTTCCCGCCCTCGCACCGGCTGCGGGACCCGGCGCAGGGCGGCGGTGCGCTGCTCGATCTGGGGGTCTATCCGGTGTCGTTCGCGCAGCTGCTGCTCGGGGAGCCCTCGGACATCGTCGCGCGAGCGGTGCTCTCCGACGAGGGCGTCGATCTCCAGACGGGTGCGCTGCTCTCCTACGAGAGCGGCGCTCTGGCTTCGGTGCACTGCTCCATCAACGGCGGCACCCCCGTCGCGGCCTCCGTCACCGGCTCCGCGGGCCGCATCGACGTCCCGGGCGGCTTCTTCTTCCCGGACCACTTCGTCCTGCACCGCGACGGCCGCGAGCCGGAGACCTTCCGCGCCGACGCCGCCTCCGGCCCCCGCAACAGCCTCAAGCACGAGGCCGCCGAGGTGATGCGCGCCCTGCGCGCCGGTGAGACCGAGTCCCCGCTCGTCCCGCTCGACGGCACCCTCGCCGTGATGCGGACGCTCGACACGATCCGGGAGCACATCGGCGTCCGCTACCCCGGCGAGGCGACGGCGTAGGAGACCGGCGGCGGCCGAGTCCCACGTACGGCGGAGTCCCGCGGTTCACCAAGGAACGGCAAACGCCGCGATCCGCACATACGGAAGTCCGCGCTCCGGAGCATATAAGCCGTTGGTGCGCTTATGCTCGTCATCTCCCCTTCAGGGCTTCACAGTTGGAGCGCACGACTTCGGTACGACCACGGTCCACACCGATGGGGGAGGTGGCGGTCGCTCCGCGGCCCGGGAGGGGGCGGACCTCGCGCAAGGCCGCGAGGTGTGCACCGGACCGCGGAGCGACCGCCACCGTCGTCAGCCCTGCCGGGGGCCTTCCGCCTCGGTCGTCTCGGCCACCCCGGTCACCTCGGCCGTCTCGGTCTTCTCAGCCGCCTCGGCCATCCCGGTCACCTCAGTCGTCTCGGCCGGCTCAGTCGTCTCGGCCGTCCCGACCCGCTCCCCGGCGGACCGGCGCCTGCGGGTGCGCAGCGCGAGCGCGCCGCCCGCCAGGAGCGCCACCGCCGCCCCGGCCCCGCCGATCAGACCCCACGGCGCGCCGTCCGACTCCCCGGCCGCGGCCGGGGCCGGGGCGCCCGCCGCCGCCTTCGCGGCCTTCCGGGCGGGGGCCTTGCTCGCGCCGCGCTCGCTGAGCGGATCGACCAGCCTGCCGACCGGTTCGGCGTGCGCGCCCTTCCCGAAGCCCCAGTCGAGCAGCCGGGCCGTCTCCTCGTAGACGCCGTTGCCGCCGCTCTTGGGGTGCATCACCGTGACGAGCAGGGTCCGTCCGTCGCGGGTCGCCGCACCGGTGAAGGTGTTGCCGGCGTGGCTGGTGTAGCCGTTCTTCACCCCTATCAGGCCCTCGTACGGCTTCATCCCCCACGCGCCGGTCAGCAGGCGGTCGGTGTTCTGGATCTGGAAGGTCTTCTTGCCGCCGGCCGGGAAGTCCGCGGTCCTCATCGAGCAGTACTCGCGGAAGTCGGCGTCCGCGAGGCCGTGCCGGGCGAAGAGCGCCAGGTCGTACGCGGACGACAGCTGGCCCTTGTGGTCGAACCCGTCGGGGCTGACCACATGGGTGTCCAGCGCCTGCAGGTCCTTCGCGAGCGCCTGCATCTCGGCGACGGTGGCCGGGATGCCGCCGTTCATGTGGCTGAGCACGTGCACCGCGTCGTTGCCCGAGCGCAGGAAGACGCCCTGCCACAACTGCTCGACGGTGTAGGTGATGCCGGGCTTGATGCCGACGAGGCTGGAGCCCGCGGGGACGTCGGCGAGGTCGGCGTCGACCACCTTGTACGTCTCGGCGCGCTCGAACTTCTTCAGCACGGCGTCCGCGAACAGCATCTTCAGGGTGGAGGCGGGCGGAAGACGCCGGTGCGCGTTGTACGAGGCGAGCACCTCGCCCGTGGTGTGGTCCGCGACCAGCCAGGAGCGGGCGGTGAGGTGCCCGGGCAGCCCCGACGCGCCGCTCACCTGGACCCCGGAACGGGCCAGTCTCGCACCGCCGATCGTCGACGTGGCGTACGCGGTGGCGGCCGTCGCGGCGGCGAGGGGGACGGCGGCGGCGAGGCCCAGAGCGGCACGGCGGGAGAGCCCGGAAGAATCACGCATCCCGGGACCGTACAAAGTCCGTCCCAGAGGCCCGACAGCGGGGCCACTCAACAGCGGTTTCCTGGCAATGGGCCCTCGAAAGGCTGAGAATGGGCTGTCTGACCCAATATTGATTCCGGGGTCCGGATTCTCAGCTCTCACACATCTCTCACTCAGCCCGGCTCAAAGGTTCCTCCATAGCTTTTGGCCGCGCCCACAGGGGCGCCAAGAACCTTTGAGGAACGGGATGTTTGGCATCTATCTCAAGCGTGAACTGAGCCGGCGCAAGAAGGCGGCGCTGGTGATCGCCCTGGGTCTGGCGCTCGGTATCGCGCTGGTGATCACCGTCAACTCGGTGTCGGCCGGCATGCAGCAGGCCCAGGACAAGGTCCTGAAGTCGCTGTACGGACTCGGCACGGACATGACGGTCGCCAAGGCCCGGACGGCGCCGACGAGCGGCTCCTCGGGCCGGCCGAAGTTCGACTTCGACGCCAAGTCGGACAGCAGCAAGACCCAGAGCTCGGACCGGGTGATGACACAGGGCGGACAGTCCCTGAAGTCCTCGCTCGTCACCGAGGTCGCCGCGCAGAAGGGCGTGGCGAGCGCGGTGGGCGCGCTGAGCCTGAACGTCACCAAGGTCGACGGCTCCTTCACCCAGGGCAAGGCGAAGTCCACCACCTCGGGCTCCGGCCAGCAGGGCGGGCCCGGCGGCCAGGGCGGCGGCACCGGCGCTCCCCAGGTGCAGGGCGGCGGCGCCTCCTTCGACGTGAACTCCTACTCGGTCGCCGGCGTCGACGTGACCCACCAGGACCTCGGTCCGCTGGCCACCTCGAAGATCACCACGGGCAGGACGTTCACGGCGTCGCAGACCTCCGCGAAGGTCGCGGTGCTCAGCAAGTCGTACGCCAAGGAGAACAAGTACAAGGTCGGTTCGACCCTCAAGATCTCAGGCAAGAAGTACGAGGTCATCGGCATCGCGACGCCCGACAGCAGCGAGTCGGCCACCGACGTCTACCTGCCGCTGAAGCAGGCCCAGACGCTCGGCGACGCCAAGAACAAGGTCACCACGATCTACGTCAAGGCGACCGACTCGAAGCAGATCTCCACGGTCAAGGCGACCATCCAGAAGAACATCTCCGGGACGACCGTCACCACCTCCGCCGACCTCGCGGACACCGTCTCCGGTTCGCTGTCCACCGCCTCGAACCTCGCCACGAGCGTCGGCAAGTGGCTGTCCGTCGCGGTCCTGATCGCCGCCTTCCTCGTCGCGGCGCTGCTCACCTCCTCCGCCGTCTCCCGCCGGGTGCGCGAGTTCGGCACCCTGAAGGCGCTCGGCTGGCCCTCCCGCAAGGTCACCCGGCAGGTCGTCGGCGAGTCGATCGTGAACGGACTGCTCGGCGGCGCCCTCGGCATCGCCCTCGGGCTCGCCGCGGCCTACACCGTCACCGCGATCAGCCCGAAGCTGACGGCGGAGCTCGGCTCGACCGGCGGCGCGGGCGGCCCCGGCGGCATGGGCGGTCCGGGCGGCCCCGGCGGGGCGGCCTCCGCGGCCAAGAACACCGTCGACATCGCCCTCACCGCGCCGGTCTCGGTGACCACCATCGCGCTCGCCGCGGGCCTGGCCATCACCGGCGGTCTGATCGCCGGCGCGATGGGCGGCTGGCGCGCCTCCCGGATGCGCCCGGCGGACGCGCTCCGCAGCGTCTCGTAACCCGTCCCCGGCCACATCCCCTGAGCGGGGGCGCCGCGGCCACTCCCCCGGGCCGCGGCGCCCCCACCCCTTCATCCTCGGAGAAACCTCATGTACAAGCTCACCGGCGTCACCAAGCGCTACACGCGGGGCAAGGAGACGGTCGAGGCGCTGCGCGGCATCGACCTCACCATCGAGGACGGCGACCAGCTCGTCATCCAGGGCCCCACCGGCGGCGGCAAGTCGACGCTGCTGCAGATGATCGGCGGTCTCGACCGGCCGACCTCCGGCGGCGTCGAGCTGGACGGCGTGGACCTCGCCGCCATCAGCGAGGCCAAGCTGACCCGGCTGCGGGCCGAGAAGATCGGCATCATCTTCCAGTCGTTCAACCTCATCCCGACGCTGACCGCGCAGGAGAACGTCGAGACCGCCCTCGTCCCCCTCGGGGTCAAGCCGGCCGAGCGGCGCGAGCGGGCCGCCGAGGCACTGCGCTCGGTCGGTCTCGGCGAACGGCTCGCGCACGTCCCGACCGAGCTGTCCGGAGGTCAGCAGCAGCGCGTCGCGATCGCCCGGGCGCTGGTCAAGAAGCCGAAGGTGCTGCTCGCCGACGAACCGACCGGCAACCTCGACGAAGGCACCCGCGACGACATCATGGGACTGCTCGAAGGGCTGTGGCACGAGTACGGGCTGACGTTCGTCATGGTCACCCACGACTCGTCCATCGCCCGCCGCGCGCCGCGCCTCGCGACCATCAGGGCCGGGCAGATCACCCTGACCGAGCAGGCCGGCGCCCGCCGGTCCGTCCCCGCCGGGGAGGGCCCGGATCACCTGCCCGGGCAGGGGCGGTACGCACAACAGCTGTACACGCCCGAGCAGTTCACACGGGAGCAGTACGGCGCGCCCCAGGGCCACTGAGCCCCGCGACGGCCCCGCCGCCCGCACCCGGCCCGCCTCACAGCTCCTCCTTCGCACCCACCCGCGCCTCCCGGGCCGCTCACCGAACCGCGGTGAGCGGCCCGGCGGCGTTCAGGCCTGGCCGGTCTCGAAGCGGCTGATCCTGCCGTCCTCGTCGACGGTGAAGCTCCACCTGGTCTTCATCTCGCCCCAGGTGTCGTTGCGGTACCGCACGAGGAGGGAACGTCCGCCGGCGGACTCGCTGTCGACGTCCATGTGGCCGCGCGAGGAGAAGATCTCCCGGTCGGTCCAGTCGCCGAGGTCACGGTCGGAGCCGTCGTCGGACATGGTGGCGCCGGGCGTGAGCAGCGCGTCGAAGGCGCTCCGGTCGTGGGCGTTCACCGCGGCGACGAAGGCCCGGACGGCCGGGTCGCTGAGTCTCGTTACCTGAATGCTCATGGCAGTCAGGCTCACACCGGCCCCCCGCGCCCGCCACCCGAACGGCCGCGCAGGCGCGTCGGGCACGTTCGATCGGTGCGACGGTGGACACCCGGGAGGGAACCGTTGCCGCTGTCTGGACTGGGAGTCATCGTGACCTGCATCGACCGGCGTGATCTGGGACTGCTGCTGCTCCGTCTGAGTACGGGCGGTGTGCTGGCGGCGCACGGGGCGCAGAAGTTGTTCGGCTGGTTCGGCGGCGGCGGCATCGAGGGAACCGGACAGGCCATGGAGGCCATGGGGTACGCGCCGGGAGAGGCGAGTGCCAGGGCGGCGGGGCTCGCGGAGGCGGGCGGCGGCACGCTGCTGGCGCTGGGCCTCGCCACGCCCGCGGCCGGTGCCGCGGCGGCCGGCGCGATGGCGGGCGCGTCCGCCGTGCACGTACCGAACGGGTTCTTCGCGATGAACGGCGGCTACGAGCACGCGGCCTCGCTCGGCCTGGCGGCGGCCGGCCTCGCGGTGACGGGTCCGGGCCGGCTGTCCCTCGACCACCTGATGGGCCACGCCGTGAACCGCGGCTGGATGGTGCCGGTCGCCCTCGGGACGACGGCGGCGGTCACCGCGGTCGTCGTGGGCGTCCGGAACAAGCGGGTGCGCCAGGAGCGGGAGGGCAAGCAGGAAACCCTGTTCGAGGAGTAGGCGTCGGCCCCGCGGACCCGGGGGAGGCTCGCCCCATGCCTGATCGCACCGCGGACGACGACCCGGCCGGGCGCACCGGCCCCACCCCCGCCGGACACACCGGGGCCGACGCCTCCGGGCGCACCGGCGCCGGCACGGCGGGCGGACCCGCCCGGGACGCCCCGCCCGCGGGCCCGGCCGGGCTGCCGACCACGGCCCGGGCCGGGACTCCGGCCGGGCGCGCCGCCGACGGCGCGGACCCCTGGCCGACGATCGACCTGCTGCGCGCCTGGCTGGACGCCGACCGGGCGCACGACGGCCGGGAGGGGCTGCTGCTGCGGGTGCTGAAGCTGTCGGAGGAGGTCGGCGAGGTCGCCCAGGCGGTGATCGGCGCGACGGGCCAGAACCCGCGCAAGGGAGTGAGCCACACCTGGGACGACGTCCGCTCGGAGCTGTGCGACGTCGTGATCACGGCGATGGTGGCGCTGCGCACGCTCACCCCGGACGCCCGCGAGGTCTTCACCGCCCGGCTGGCGGCCGTCGCCGACCGCTCGCTCGGCGGGACGCGCGACGGGTCCCCGAGCGCGCCGCCAACCCCCTGACGGGCAAGGGAACTTCACCGGCCGACCCGCACGGCGACGGCGTCGAGGCCGAGGGCCTGACCCGCGACGAGGGGAAGAAGCCGCGGACGACCTGGTCCACGGTCGCGGACCGACCATCGGGAACAGGGTCCGTACACGCCTCTGGGCTCGGCCCCGGTCCGTGGACCGGGGCCGAGCCCAGAGGGCAGACGAGTCGGGCTGTACGCCGGGTTCTGTCGCCCGGTCGCCTCGCGGCGGCCGGGGAGACGGCCATCCATCTAGGACCGGCGTTGCCGCCGGCCTCGTGCGGTCTACCCGCGGACTCGGGCGGGCAGCCCTCGAACGTCCGCGCAGAGCCGCTTTCCCTCGCGAGAGAGCGGCTCCTCTTGACCTTGCTCCGGGTGGGGTTTACCTAGCCGCCTGAGTCGCCTCAGGCGCTGGTGGTCTCTTACACCACCGTTTCACCCTTACCGGGAACCGGAGTTCTCGGCGGTTTGCTTTCTGTGGCACTGTCCCGCGGGTCACCCCGGGTGGCCGTTAGCCACCACCCTGCCCTGTGGAGCCCGGACGTTCCTCGGGAAGCCCCTAAGGGGACTCCACGCGGCCGTCCGCCCGGCTCGTCTGCCGTGTGGACCATGCTACCGGGCGCCGGTCCCTCTTCGGTCCCGCCGCCGTCGCCAGCACCGAGCCCGCCAGGATCAGCAGGAAGGCGGCCAGGACCCCCGCCGTGAGGCGCTCGTCCAGGAAGGCCGCGCCCGCCGCCACCGCGACCGCCGGGTTGACGTAGGTGATGACCGTCGACCGGGTCGGGCCGACCTCCTTGATGAGCTCCAGGAAGGCGACGAAGGCCACGGCCGTGCAGATCACGCCCAGGCCCGCCAGAGCGGCCAGGACCTCGGCCGAGGGCATCGCGGCGGGCCGGCCGGCCACGGCGGCGGGGGCGTAGACCAGGGCGGTCAGGGTCAGGCAGGGGGTGATGAGCTGGAGGGTGGGGATGTCCTTCAGACGGCGGGCGGCTATCAGGGGGGCGGTGGCGTAGCCGATCACGGTGAGCAGCACCTCGGCGAGGGAGCGGGCGTCACCGCCCGTGAGGTGCGGGACGGTCAGGACGCCGACGCCGGCCAGACCGAGGACGAGACCCGCGATCCGGCGTACGCCCAGGACCTCCGCGTCGCCGAAGAAGCGGGCCGCGAGGACGCCGACGATCGGGACGCCCGCGATCAGCAGTCCGGCGGTGGAGCTCGACAGATGCCGCTCGGCGTCCGTCAGCGTGAACCAGGGGCCCATGATCTCGATGCACGCGAAGGCCAGCATGGGTGCCCAGTGCGCCCGGACGGTGCGGACCAGACCGCCCTGCCGGATCGCGAAGGGCAGCAGGAGCAGTGCGCCGAGAGCACAGCGCGCGAACACCACCGTGGCCGGGGAGAGATCCTCCACCGCCACCTTGATCAACAGATAGGGGATACCCCAGACCACTCCCATCAGGGAGAACAGGAACCAGCCGCGTGCAGTCATACGGGCAGTCTCGGCCACCGCCCGGCGGCGGGTCTTGAACGCTGTTGCGCTCAGGGGGAGGGGGGCAGCACGCTCGCGCGGTACGCCGCCGGGGTCACGCCCAGGACCCGGCGGAACCACCGGGTCAGGTGCGCCTGGTCGGCGAAGCCCACGAGTGCGGCGACCTCGGCGGGGCGCAGTCCCGACTCCAGGAGCCGGCGGGCCCGGTTCACCCGGTGCTGGGCCAGCCAGGCGTACGGCGGGATCCCCGTCGTCGTGCGGAAGGCGCGCAGGAGCTGGTAGCGGGACAGGCCCAGGTCCGTGGCGAGGGCGGCGAGGGAGGGCGGGTCCTGGAGTTCGTCGGCGAGGCGGTCGCGTACGGCGTCGGCTATGCGCGCGGCGCCGGGGATCTCGTCGCGGTCCGGGCGGGCCGTGGAGTGGCGCCGGGTCAGCGCGGCGAGCAGCCACGGGAGGCGTGACTCGGCCTCCAGCGGGTCCGGACAGGTGCTCAGTTCAGTGTGCGCGGCGCGCAGCGCGGCGGCGAGTTCGGGGTCGTCGAGCAGCCCTTCCCTGAAGTGCGGGAGGCCGCCGACGGCGCCCTCCGAGAGCAGGGACGGCTCCGCGTACAGGGCCCGGTAGGCGTAGCCGTCGCAGGCGGCGGGACCGCCGGTGTGCGTCTCGCCGGGGGCCAGCACGACGACGGATCCCGGACCGGTCCGCAGCTGGCCTCCCCGGTAGCCGATGAGCTCCGAGCCGCCGACGCTGACGCCGATGGTGAACTCGTCGTGGGTGTGCGGGGCGTAGCGGTGCCGGTCGAAGCGGGCGGTCAGCAGGTCCAGGGGCCGGCCGCCCCGGCCGAGGACGGCCCGGGTCCAGCGGGCCTCTTCCCTCACGGAGGGCTTCGAGGGGTGCCGCGCGGGTTCCGTCACGGTCCCGGCCGTCGCCTCTCCCCGTCCGGTCATGGCACTTCTCCCCCTCGCTCCCGTGGTCGCCGTGTCCGCTCCACAGGGCCAACACGCGCGTCCCCCGTTTCCATGCCGGAGGCCGCCCCCGGATCGGGCGGGCGCTCCCGGATCAGGCGGGTTCGAACCGCACCTTCTCCGTCCCGGGGTCCGCCCGGGCGAGCCGGACGGGCAGACGTTCGCCCAGGGGTAGGGGGACCGTACCGCCCGAGATCCGGGCGAAGACCGCCGGGGACTCCAGCTGCACGGTCCCGACCGTGGGGTCGTGTTCCGTCACGTCCACCACGCAGGCCTCGAAGAGGTCGCCGACCCGGTCCTTGAGGAGCGCGGCCTCCACGATGTCGACGCACTCGCGCTCGACGGTGCCCGCGCGCCGGCTGCCCTCGGCCATCTCCTTGGGCAGGGCGTCGAGCGCCGCGAGGACCCATTCGGGGGACGGCAGACCGGCGGCGGCCGCGAGGCAGATCTCCGAGGCGTAACGGTCGACGAGTCGGCGCAGCGGGGCCGTGCAGTGGGCGTAGGGGGCGGCGACGGCGGCGTGCACGGTGACCTCGGGGAGCGCCCCGTCCCGGAAGACGGTGTACCCGGCGCCGCGCAGCAGGGTCGTGCACTCCTGGAGGAAGGCGGCGTGGTGCGGCAGGCGCGGGTCGAGGGAGCGGACGAGCTGCGCGTACGAGACGTGGTGCGGCCAGTCGACGCGCAGGGCCAGGGCGGTGCGGCGCAGCCGTCCGACCGCCCCGTCGGGCGCGGCGGGCAGGGTCCGCAGCACTCCGGTGCCGTGGTCGAGCATCAGCTCGGCCGCCGCCATCCCGGTGAGCAGGGAGATCTGCGCGTTCCAGCCCTCGGCGGGCAGCGGGGCCCGGTAGGCGAGTTCGTACGTCCCGTCCTTCTCGAGGATCTCCTGCTCGGGCACGCCGAGCGAGATGCCGCCGCGCTCGGCCTCCAGCGCCTCGCGCAGGGTGCCGACCTCCTTGAGCAGGGCGAGCGGTTCCTCCGCCGTTCCCTCGTCGATCCGGTGCTGCGCGGTCGCGTAGTCCAGTCTGGCGCGGCTGCGGACCAGGGCGCGGCGGACGTCGGTGATCTCGGCGCGTCCGTCCGGGCCGAGGTCGATCGTCCACAGGACGGCCGGGCAGGTCTGGCCCGGGAGGAGGCTCGCGGCGCCCTCGGAGAGCCGGGGCGGGTGGAGGGGGACCTTGCCGTCCGGGAAGTAGAGGGTCGTCACGCGCCGGTGCGCCTCGGCGTCCAGGGCTCCGCCGGGCGTCACGAAGGCGGCGACGTCGGCGACGGCGTACTGGACGCGGTAGCCGCCCCGCTCGCGGCGGGAGAGGTGCATCGCCTGGTCGAGGTCCTCGGACGTCGGCGGGTCGATGGTGAACAGGGGGACGTCCGTCGCGTCGTACGCGGGCAGCCGGGCCGGCGGCCCGACTTCCGCGAGGGCTTCGGCCGGGAAACTCCCGGGCACGCCGAGCTCGGTCCGCAGCGCGCGGAGAGCGGATCGCAACGGGGCCTGCGGGGCGCCGGTGACGCGGACGTGGCGGCGGGGCATGGGTCGAGCGTAGGCCGGGGCCGCGCGTCGGGCACGCGGAGCGGGGCGCCCTCCGGGCGAGGGGCACCGGTTCACGCCCGCTGCACCGGCGACCGGCACCGACGGGACCGACCACCGGCGGAACCGGCAGGGCCGGTGGGTCCGGTGGGGCCCCGGTGAGCCCGGTAGGGCCGGGGACCCGGTGGGACCGGGGGCTCGGCAAGCCCGGGGGCCTGGTAGGCCCAGCAGGCCCAGCAGGGCTGGTGGGGCTGGTGGGCCCAGCAGGGCCGGTGGGCCCGATGGGACCCCGGTGGGGCCGGCAAGGTCGGGGGCAGAGGCGGGTGGGGGAGGTGGGTTGGTCGGGACCGTAGGCTGGCTGCGGTCCGTACCACCGTGAGGAGAACCAACCGTGCTCGTGCTGCTGCCGCCCTCCGAGGGCAAGGCACCCTCCGGCCGGGGAACCGCGCTCAAGCCGGAGTCGCTGTCCCTGCCCGGTCTCGCGGAGGCGCGCCGGGCGGTCCTCGACGAGCTGGTCGAGCTGTGCGTGGCCGACGAGGAGAAGGCCCGCGAGGTCCTCGGACTGAGCGAGGGCCTGCGGGGCGAGATCGCGAAGAACACGGAGCTGAGGACCGCGGGCGCCCGCCCGGCCGGGGAGATCTACACGGGGGTCCTGTACGACGCCCTGGACCTGGCCTCGCTGGACGCCGACGCCGGACGGCGCGCGGGCAGTTCGCTGCTCGTCTTCTCCGGGCTGTGGGGCGCGGTGCGGGTGACCGACCGGATCCCCTCGTACCGCTGCTCGATGGGCGTGAAGCTGCCCGGTCTCGGGGCGCTGGGCGCGCACTGGCGTGCGCCGATGGCCACCGCGCTCCCCGAGGCCGCGGGCGACGGGCTCGTGCTGGACCTGCGCTCCTCGGCCTACACGACGGCGTGGAAGCCCAAGGGCGAGCTGGCGGGGCGGACGGCGACCGTACGGGTGCTGCACGCGCGACTGGTGGACGGTGTCGAGAAGCGGTCCGTCGTCAGCCACTTCAACAAGGCGACCAAGGGCCGGATCGTCCGCAGCCTGCTCACCGCGAACGCCGCTCCGAAGGACCCGGCGGAGCTGGTGGAGGCGCTGCGGGACCTCGGGTACACGGTGGAGGCGGAGGCCCCCGGCAGGGCGGGCAGTCCGTGGGCGCTCGACGTGGTGGTGCGGGAGATCCACTAGAGCGGCCGCCCACTGAGCGGCTGCCCACCGGGCGGCCGCCCGTCGCGAAGCTGTCCGTCGCGAGGCCGTCCGTCGGTCGTCGGGCGGCGTACGGGCATCTTGCCGCCCCATCAGCGTTGCATCATGTGCAATGACCTTTGCGCATGATGCACGCCCCGGGCACGATGAGGGCATGACGCCGTCATCGCCCCCGCCCTCGCGCGCCTCCGTCCTGGATCTCGCGCCCGTCGTCCCCGTCGTCGTGGTCACCGACGTCCACGACGCGGTGCCGCTGGCCCGGGCTCTGGTGGCCGGAGGGCTGCCCGCCATCGAGGTGACGCTGCGGACCCCGGCGGCGCTCGACGCGATCCGGGCCGTCGCGGACGAGGTGCCGGACGCGGTGGTGGGCGCGGGCACGGTCCTGACGCCGGAGCACGTGGCCGATTCGGTGGCGGCGGGCGCCCGCTTCCTGGTCAGCCCCGGCTGGACGGACGGACTGCTGGACGCGATGCGGGCGTCCGGGGTGCCGTTCCTGCCGGGGGTGTCCACGGCCTCCGAGGTGGTGGCGCTGCTGGAGCGGGGGGTGCGCGAGATGAAGTTCTTCCCCGCGCAGGCGGCCGGCGGCACGGCCTACCTGAAGTCACTGGCGGGGCCGCTCCCCCAGGCCCGGTTCTGCCCGACGGGCGGTATCGGCCCCGAATGCGCCCAGGACTATCTCGCGCTCTCCAACGTGGGCTGTGTGGGCGGAAGTTGGATGCTTCCGGCCGACGCGGTCGCCGCGCGGGACTGGCGCCGGGTGGAGGACCTGGCACGGGCGGCCTCGGCACTGCGGCGGTAGCCGGGCGCGACGAGTGTGCCGCCGTGCCGCTGTCGTACCCGTGACGTACAACTGGTCGCATGACGACCGGTATCCCCGCCGAACCCCCTCCCTTCGCAAGGGAGTTGCTGCGCTGGCGGCGCACCCGCCGGGTGAGCCAGCTGGAGCTCGCCTCCCGGGCGGGCACGACCCAGCGGTACGTCAGCTTCATCGAGCGCGGGCGTTCGGTGCCCGGCAGGGAGATCGTGATCCGGCTCGCCGAGTCGCTGGACCTGACCCTGCGGGAGCGCAACGCGCTGCTCCTGGCGGCCGGTTACGCCCCCGCTTTCACCGAGTCCCCGCTCGACGCGGCCGCGCTGGAGCCCGTGCGCGAGGCGCTGGACGGCATCCTCGAGGGGCATCTGCCGTATCCGGCGGTGGTGGCGGGACCGCGCGGTGAACTCGTCGCCGCCAACGCCGCGTTCGACGTCCTGTCCGAGGGGGCCGCGCCGGAGCTGCTGGAACCTCCGGTGAACGTGCTGCGGCTGGCCCTGCATCCGCGCGGGATGGCGCCACGGGTGGTGAACCTGGACGCCTGGGGCCGGCACATCGTGGAGAACCTGCGGGCCCGCTCCCTGCGCAGCCCCGATCCCCTCCTCGACGCGCTGGTGGAGGAGTTGGCGCGGTACGTACCGGTGAGCGAGCCCGGCGCGGACCACCTCGGCTTCGCCGTGCCGCTGCGACTGCGATGCCCGGAAGGCGAGTTGAGACTGCTCACCACCCTCACGTCGTTCGCGACCGCGGTGGACGTCACGCTCGCCGAACTCCATCTGGAGGCGTTCCTCCCGGCGGACCGGGAGACCGCCGGGATCCTCCGCGACCGCGCCGCCCGGCGGGGGTGAAGCCGCCGTGCGGCGCCGGGTCCGGCGCGGCCGGGGTCAGCGCAGGTGCGAGGTGTCGTTGAACAGCCGGACGCTCGCGTTGCCGTCCGCGTAGTACGCGACCGCCGAGAGCGACGCCGCCGACAGTTCCATCCGGAACAAGGACTCCGGCGGGGCTCCGAGGGCCAGCCGTACCAGGGTCTTGATCGGGGTGACGTGGGTGACGAGCAGGACCGTGCGGCCCGCGTAGGAGGCGATCAGCTTGTCGCGGGTGGCCGCCATGCGGTGCGCCGTCGCGGCGAAGCTCTCGCCGCCGCCGGTCGGTTCGGCCTCCGGTGAGGCGAGCCAGGCGTCCAGGTCGTCCGGGTGGCGTTCGCGCACCTCGCCGAAGGTCAGCCCCTCCCAGGCGCCGAAGTCCGTCTCGCGCAGACCGTCCTCGACGACGACGTCGAGGCCGAGGCGGGCGGCGACGACTCCCGCGGTCTGGCGGGTCCGGGCCAGCGGCGAGGCCACGATCGCCTGGATGGTGCCGCGTGCCGCCAGCGCCGCGGCCACCCGCTCCGCCTGCTCCCGGCCCGCGTCGGACAGCGAGGGGTCGCTGCCGCCGCTGCCCGAGAACCGCTTCTGCGGGGTCAGCGAGGTCTCGCCGTGCCGCAGCAGGACGAAGGTGGCGGGGGCGCCCATGTCGGGGGGTGCGCTCCAGCCTGCGGCGGGCGTCGTCGTACGTCCGGAGGCCACGTTCCTCGCGGCCCGCTCGTCGTCGCCCGCCTTTCCGGCTCGGCCGGCGTCACCAGGCGTTCCGGCTCGGCCGGTGTCACCCGGCCCCGCGGGCGCCTTGCCGGCTTCGCCGCCGGTGGACGGGGTGCCACCCGTCGCCGTCGCCCGACTGCCGCCCGTCACGGGCTGATCGCGCAGTTCCCCGCGCCCCTCACGGGGCGCGGCGGCGCGGGTGCCCGTCAGGGCCGCGCGGGCCTTCGCCGCGCCCGCCGCCGCGTCCCCGGGCGGGCCCGTGGGCTCGGGCACCGCGGACCGCGCCGCCCTCGCGGCCGGCTCGGCCGTCGACGCCGACGGCGACCAGGCCTCTCCGCGCCTGCCCGCGTCCATCGCCTCGTTGGCCAGCCGGTCCGCGTGCTTGTTGCGCTCGCGCGGGATCCACTCGTAGGTGACCTGGGAGGCCGGAAGGACCCCGGCCGCGCGCGCGGCCAGGGGCTTCATGTCCGGGTGCTTGATCTTCCAGCGTCCGGACATCTGCTCGACGACGAGCTTGGAGTCCATCCGGACCCTGACGCGCGCGGTCGCGTCGAGGTCGCGGGCCGCCTCCAGACCGGCGATCAGGCCCCGGTACTCGGCGACGTTGTTGGTGGCGACGCCGATGTACTCGGCGCGCTCCGCCAGCGTTTCCCCGCCGGCCGCGTCGATGACCACGGAACCGTAGCCCGCGGGCCCCGGGTTGCCCCGGGAACCTCCGTCGGCCTCGACGATGAACTCCCGCACGGACGAGACTCCCTACAGGCCGGACTCGGCCGTGCGCACCAGGATGCGCTGGCAGTTCTCGCAGCGCAGCACGGCGTCGGGAGCGGCCGCCTTCACCTCGTTGACCTCGGTGATGTTGAGCTCCAGGCGGCAGCCCTCGCAGCGGCGCTGGTAGAGCCGGGCGGCGCCGACGCCGCCCTGCTGCAGGCGCAGCTTGTCGTACAGCTTGAGGAGGTCGGCGGGCACCGTGGCGGCGATGACCTCGCGCTCCTTGGTGACCGAGGCCGTCTCGCCGTCGAACTGCTCGAAGGCGGCGTCACGGCGGGCGGTCGCGTCGTCGGCCTTCGCCTGGACGGAGGAGACCCGCTCGGTCAGCTCGGCGACCCGCTCCTGGGCGGACTCACGGCGCTCCATGACCTCGAGGACGACGTCCTCCAGGTCGCCCTGGCGCTTGGCGAGGGAGACGATCTCGCGCTGGAGGTTCTCCAGGTCCTTCGGGGAGGTGACGGCGCCCGAGTCGAGGCGCTGCTGGTCGCGGACGGCACGCTGGCGCACCTGGTCGACGTCCTGCTCGGCCTTGGTCTGCTCGCGGGCGCAGTCGCTCTCCTCGGTCTGCGCGGCGACGAGCAGGTCGCGCAGCTGGGCGAGGTCCTTGTTCAGCGACTCGATCTCGGCGTGCTCGGGCAGCGACTTCCGCTTGTGCGCGAGCTGCTGCAGACGCGAGTCGAGGGACTGGACGTCGAGAAGTCGGATCTGGTCGGCGGGCGCGGCGTTCAGTTGGGGGCTCCTGAGATGTCGTTGGGTGAGGCCGCGTGGGCGGTCCAGGGGTCGGTGACCGTCCGGGAGACGTGGACGCGCAGTCCCCATCCCTTCCGGTCGGAGATCTCGTCGAGCTGGGCGGCGGCCAGCTCGCACCAGGGCCACTCGGTGGCCCAGTGCGCCGCGTCGAGCAGCGCGAGAGGGCTGTGGGCGCGGGCCTCCGACACCGGGTGGTGCCGCAGGTCCGCGGTGAGGAAGGCGTCCACGCCGGCGGCGCGCACGTCGTCGAAGAGGCTGTCCCCGGAGCCGCCGCTGACCGCGACGGTCCGCACCAGGGCTTCGGGGTCGCCCGCGACGCGGATGCCCTGCGCGGTGGCGGGCAGCCGCTCGGCGGCCCGCGCGGCGAGTTCGCGCACGGTCAGCGGATGGTCCAGCTCGCAGACGCGGCCGAGGCCTCGGCGCCCCTCGGGGTCGGTGGTGTCCGGCACGAGGGGCCGTACGACCCTGAGGTCCAGCGCCCCGGCCAGCGCGTCGCTGACTCCCGGGTCGGCGCGGTCGGCGTTGGTGTGGGCGACGTGCAGCGCGATGTCGTTCTTGATCAGCGTGTGCACGACCCGGCCCTTGAAGGTGCCGGCCGCCACCGTCGTCGTACCGCGCAGGTAGAGCGGGTGGTGGGTGACGAGCAGGTCGGCCTCCAGCTTCACCGCCTCGTCGACGATGTCCTGGACCGGGTCGACGGCGAACAGGACGCGCGTGACCTCCTGGTCGGGGTCGCCGCAGACGGTGCCGACCGCGTCCCACCCCTCGGCCCGCTCGGGGGGCCAGAGGACGTCGAGCGCGGCGATGACTTCAGACAGACGGGGCACGGGGAAAAGGCTACCTGCCCCACGTCCCTGTCCGACCGGTCACGGAGCCCGGTCCCGCGCCCGGGCGGGCGGCGGACGTGCCGGGCCGGTGCCGGCAGCGGCGGACGGGACGCGGTTCCCGGCACGTCCGGCGCTCGTCTTCCCACCATCGTCCAGCACATCCGACCCGTTCCCTCAGGCGAATCCGAACACGGCCACCCTTATGTGTGAAGCAGCAGCCCGTCGCTCCCCCGCCTGTGCGTACGAAAACTAACTTCGTCGCCGGAGGTGACCGAACGATGACGGCCGGTGCGAGAGAACCCCTGGTGCGGAGCGAGCGCGCGAACGGTGCCGAGTACGGTGGCGCCGCGAGCCGGTGGGCCGCCCCTCCCGGCTGTGTGATCACCGCCGACGGCGCCTACGGGGCACGGCTCGCCCGCGACGGCGAGTCCTGGTACCCGGAGCGCTGGACGCTGGACGGCCCCGAGCCCTACGCCGTACCGCTGCCCGGTCCGCAGCCGGAGGAGCCCGGCGCCGAGGTGCTGCCGCTGACCGACGGCAGGGTGCTGATCCACCGCGTGGACGACGGGCGCCACGCCTTCTCCCTCCTGTACCCGACCGGGCCGGGCACCGGCGAGCTGCCGCTCGGAGCCGTGGAGTGCCCCGACGCCGGCACCGTGCTGCGACTGCTGCCGCCCGCGCCGGACGGGGAACGCGCGTACGCCCTCGCGGTGGGCCGGGGGTCGACGGCGGTGTGGCTGGTGGCGGGCGGCGCGTTCGGCCCGGAGCACCTGGCCGAGGTGCCGGGCCACTGCTCGGGAGGGGTGTGGCTGGACGGCACGGGCCGGCTGCTCGCGCTGGACCGCTTCCAGGACGGCCGCACCAAGACCGTGGTCGTCGACCTGGAACGCGGCGGAGAGGTGTCGCCGCTCCTCCAGATCGCCGAGCACAGCGACGACCGGCTGCTCCTCGCGGACGCGGACAGCGGACTCCTGCTCATCCGGTCCGACGCGCCGTCCCCCGGCCGGGCCCGTCTCGGCTGGGGCGTGCTCGGCAGCGCCCTGCCCGTGCGCTTCCCGGACTGTCTGAACGCGACGGGCTGTTCGATCACCCCGTTCGCGATCCAGCCGGGCCAGGTGCTGACCCCGGAGTCCTGCGCGGTCGCCCTGCGCGTCGACGGACCGGGCGGCACCTGGGTGGGCATGTGGCGCCCGTCCGAGCGCCGGGTCCACCACCGGCCGGCGCCCGAGGGCTGGCTGCCCGGCACCGGACTGTGGACCGTGGAGGGGGTGCTCCGCCTGCCGTACGTCACACGGGGCGTCCCGTGCGGCGTCGCACGACTGGAGGCGCCCGAGGGGGTGAGGGTGCCGGGCACGGGGGACCCTGCTTCCTCCGGCCGCCCCGCGTCGCCACCGGTCCCCCTCCAGCAGGCGCCCCTGCGGACCGGCCCGTCGGCCGGTGCGCCGCCCCGGGCGCTCCCGGCCCCGCGGAACGAGACGGTCCGCGCCGTCGACGGTCCCCGGCCACCGCACGCCGGTACGGGCCCCGTGCCCGAGGGCCGGCAGGCGCTGTCGACGGTGACGAGCCTCACCTCCAGGACCTCGCCCGCCGAACGGACCGCCGACGAGCAGGCCGAACCGCTCCGGCCGGTCGCGCGGCGCGCCCCCGAGGCCACCACCCCGGCCCGGCCCCGGCCGAGCCGCTGGACCAGGGTGCCCCTGCCGGTCGCGCCCGGACAAAGACGCCGGGTCGAGCCCGCCGGAACGCCCACGACCGCGCCGGACCTCTGGACCAAGGTGGCCGAGACGCCCCCGCCCGGCATGGGTCTCAGGACCAGGGCCGACGGAACGCTCCCGGGCGGCATGACCGTCGGCACCGAAACGGCCGAGCCGCTTCCGCCGGTCACGAGAACCGGTGCCGATCTCGACACGGACACCGACACGGACACGCACACCGACGCCGATGCCGGGGCCGGTACCGGTCCGGTTCCGGGGACCGGCTCGGGCGTCTCCGCGGGTGTCTCCGCGGGTGTCGATACCGGCGCGAGCGTCTCCGCGAGCACCCCTGCCGGTGTCCCCGCGAACGCCGGTGCCGGTGCCGACGGGATCGCGGCCGCCCCCGCCGGACCCTCGTCGGCCGAGCCGCTCCTGCCCCTCACGGGCCCCGGCACCCGCACCGCCGAGCCGCTCCCGGCCGTCGCGGGTCCGGGTGCCGAGCCCGCCGGACCGCTCCCGCCGAACCCGTGGGCCGACGCCACCGGGCCCGGCCTCTGGACCAAGGTCGCCGAAACGCCCCCGCCCGGTACGGGTCCCGCCGCCGGGACCGGGGGGACCGGGAACGGAGCCGCCCCGTTCTCCGGCGGTCCGGGTGCGGTGCCTCACACAGGCGGGGAGGAAAAGGGCACTACGGGCGAAGAAACGTCACCCTCCGACTTCCGTGCGGTGACCGCACGTTAGACTCCCCCGGCTGTAAAGAAGGATCTTGCATACGGGGTGAACACTTCAATGAACGACTCCAGCACCATGGAAGCGCCGGTCGCGGACGTCCACGAGACGTCGGCGACCGAGTCCGAGGGCCACGGCAGACACCGCGGTCCGGTCTCCGGCCACGACGGCGAGGCGGCCCCTCAGGGCCGCCACCGCAAGCCGTCCGGCCAGCCGGTCACCACGGCCTGACGGATCCACGGCACGCCGACCCGGCACACGGCCCCGCTCGCACCAGGCGAGCGGGGCCGTACCCGTGCGGGGCTCCCCGAGTCCCACACGCGAGTGCCGTCCGGCTCCCCTCGGCGAGGAGAGCCCTCCCGTTTCAGTGAGGAGAGCCCTCCCGTTTGAGCCCGAGCACCTCCGCCGCCGCGAACGTCTCGCCGCGCGGCCGGTCCGCGTAGTACGGGGTGAGCAGCGCGTCGAGTTCGTCGTGGCTGAACGTGTCCTGCTTGCTGTCGAACTTGGCCGCCACCCTGGGCCGTTCGACGACCGCGACCATGCCGCCGTGCACCACGAGGAGCTGGCCGTTGACGTGTGCGGCGGCCGGTGAGGCCAAGTAGCCCACGAGCGGGGCGACATGCTCGGGGGCGAGCGGGTCGAGGCCGTCGTCGGGCAGTCCGAACCCGGCGAAGACGTCCTCCGTCATCCGGGTGCGGGCGCGGGGACAGATGACGTTCGCGGTGACGCCGTACTTGGCGAGCGCCAGCGCCGTCGAGGTGGTCAGGCCGACGATCCCGCCCTTGGCCGCCGCGTAGTTGGGCTGTCCGGCGGAGCCCGCGAGGAACGCCTCCGAGGAGGTGTTCACGATCCGTCCGTGGACGGGCCCGCCGGCCGCCTTGGAGCGGGCCCGCCAGTGGACGGAGGCGAAGTGGGTGGTGTTGAAGTGCCCTTTGAGATGCACCCTGATGACCGAGTCCCACTCGTCCTCGGTCATCGAGAAGACCATCCGGTCGCGCAGGATGCCCGCGTTGTTGACCAGGATGTCCAGTTTCCCGAACGCGGTGACGGCCGCCCCGACCAGTTCGCGGGCCTGTTCGTGGTCGGAGACGTCCCCGGTGTGGGCGACGGCCCGGCCGCCCGCCGCCCGGATCTCGGCGGCGACCTCCTCGGCCGGTCCGGCCGAGGCCTCGCCCGAACCGTCCCGTCCGGGCCGGCCGTGGTCGTTGACGACGACGGCCGCGCCCAGCCGGCCGAGTTCCAGCGCCTCGGCCCGGCCGAGTCCGCGCCCCGCGCCGGTGACGATCGCGGTGAGCCCTTCGAGTGGCAGTGACATCGAGGTCCTTAGCGGTTGTCGTGGCGGTCCGCGCCGACGGCCCGGCGGGGTCAGATCTCTATGCAGGTCCTGAGGGCGGTGCCCGAACGCATCTGGTCGAGCGCCTCGTTGATCCCGGCCAGCGGCACCCGGTGGGTGATCAGGCCTTCGAGGTCGATGCGGCCCGCGCGCCACAGGGCGATCGTGCGCTCGTAGGAGCGGAGGACGTCCCCGCCCCCGTACATGGAGGGCAGGATGCGCTTCTCGTCGAAGAACAGCTCGAACATGTTGAGCTGGAGGAAGTCGTCCATGGCGCCGGCGCCGACGACGACGAGGGTGCCGCCGCGGCGGGTGTGGTCGTAGGCGGTGCGTGCGGTGGCCGACCTGCCAACGACCTCGAAGACGTAGTCGAAGCCCTCGCCCGCGGTCACCGACTGCCTGGCGTCGGCGAGTTCCTCGGGCGAGACCGCCTTGGTGGCGCCGAAGCCGAGGGCGGCCTCCCGGCGCGAGGCGACCGGGTCGACGGCGACGATCTCCGCCGCCCCCTTGAGCCGGGCGCCCTGGATCGCGGAGATGCCGACGCCTCCGCAGCCGATGACGGCGACCGACGAACCGGCCTCCACGTCGGCGGTGTTGAGGGCCGCGCCGAGTCCGGTGGTGACGCCGCAGCCGATCAGGGCGGCGATGTCGAAGGGCACGTCGTCGGGGACGGGGACCGCGCAGCCCGCGGCGACGACGACCTCCTCGGCGAAGGTGCCGGTGCCGGCGAAGCCGAAGACGTCACCGCCGGGGCGCTTGAAGTTGGGGGTGCCCGCGTTCATGAATCCGGCCAGGCACAGTTCGGTCTGCCCCCTCCTGCAGGAGGGACACGCGCCGCAGGCGGGCAGCCAGCAGATGACGACGCGGTCGCCGGGCTTCACATGGGTGACTCCCTCGCCGACCTCGGTGATCTCTCCCGCGCCCTCGTGTCCGGGGACGAACGGCGCGGGCTGGGGCAGTACACCGTTCATCGCCGAGAGGTCCGAGTGGCACAGGCCCGTGGCCCGTACCCGGACGCGCACCTTGCCGGGCCCGAAGCCCACCGCCTCGACGTCGTCGAGGACCTCGAGCTTGTCCTGGCCTGTCTCGTGCAGTACGGCTGCGCGCATGGTGCGGCTCCCCTCAGGACGGTTCGTACGGGTGTCAGACGTGTTCGACGACGGTGTCGGCGAGGACCGGCGCGTCGTCCCGTTCGACGGCGCCCACCGCCACCCGGACCGCGCCGTCGCTCCGCCACATCCGGACGCGCAGGGTCTCGCCGGGGAAGACGACTCCGGCGAAGCGGGTGGTGTACGAGCGGACCCGGGTCACGTCGCCGCCGAGCAGGGTGTCGACGACGGCCTTGAGCGTCATGCCGTACGTGCACAGCCCGTGCAGGATCGGCCGGTCGAAGCCGGCGAGTTTGGCGAACTCGGGGTCGGCGTGCAACGGGTTCCAGTCGCCGGAGAGCCGGTAGAGCAGGGCCTGTTCCTCGCGGATCCGGCGTTCCACGACCTTGTCCGGTGGACCGGCGGGGGCTTCGAGGCGGGCACTCGGTCCGCGGTCGCCGCCCCAGCCGCCCTCGCCGCGTACGAAGATCTGGGCGTCGTTCGTCCACAACGGGCCCTCGGCGTCCGCCACTTCGGTGCGCATGACGAGGACGGCGGCGGTGCCCTTGTCGTAGACCGCGGCGATGCGCCCGGTGGCGGTGGCCGTGCCCTCGGCGGGGATCGGGCGGTGCAGCCGGAGGCTCTGGCCGCCGTGCAGGACGCGGGCGAGGTCGACGTCGACGCCGGGCATGGACAGTCCGCTGATCACGCCCGGCGAGCCGGCGCCCGCGACGGTGGCGAAGCTCGGCAGGACGTGCAGCCTGGATTCGAGGGTGTACCGCAGCTCGTCGGGGTCGGTCGCGGGAACGCCCGCGCCCAGGCCCAGGTGGTAGAGCTGGACGTCCTTGTGGCTCCAGGTGATCTCGCCGGTCCGCGGTGGTGCCGCGACGGCCTTGGCGGCGTCAATGGGCATGGGGCTCCTTGCTCGACTGCGCGAAAGACCTCGATGCGGCCGTCCGCACCGTCGGCCGCACCGAGGTCGACACCGGGCCGCGGAAGGCGCTCGTTCTAGAACGCGTTCCAGTACGGCGACCCCTTGTATAGCCCAGCGCCCGGTACTTGTGAAGACTACTGACGCCATGTCAGATCGTGTCACCGCCACGGCCCTTCGCGCGGACGCGCCGCGGCGGTCGGCCGTGACATTTGTCCCGGCCGATCGCCGACAAGTGCATCTGCCGGGGCACCGTCCCGGATCCCTAGCGTCGTAGTCATGACACGGACGACGGGGACGACGGCGAGGACGACGGCGGGAAGGCCGCAGGGAACATCCGCACCGCCGGCGACGGGGACGGGGACGGCACCGGCGGTGCGCTTCAGGGGCGCGGTCAAGACCTTCGGCGACGTGCGCGCCGTGGCCGGTCTCGACCTGGAGGTGGGGTGCGGCGAGACGGTGGCGCTGCTGGGCCGCAACGGCGCGGGCAAGTCGACGGCGATCTCCCTGCTGCTCGGCCTGGACGAACCGGACGAGGGCTCGGTCGAGCTCTTCGGCGGCCGGCCCGGGGAGTCGGTGCGCGCCGGACGGGTCGGCGCGATGCTCCAGGACGCGCGGCCGGTGCCGCGGGTCACCGTCCAGGAGCTGGTCTCCTTCGTGGCGGGGCGCTGTCCGGCGCCGCTGCCGGTGGCCGAGGCGCTGCGGCTCGCGGGCGTCGCGGAACTGGCCGGGCGGCGCGTCGACCGGCTGTCCGGAGGGCAGGCGCAGCGGGTGCGGTTCGCGGTGGCGCTCGCCGGGAACCCGGCGCTGATCGTGCTCGACGAACCCACCGCGGCACTCGACGTGGAGGCACGGCACGCGTTCTGGGAGTCGATGCGGGACCGGGCCCGGAGCGGCCGCACCGTGCTGTTCTCCACGCACTACCTGGAGGAGGCCGACGCGCACGCCGACCGGATCGTCGTCGTCGACCGGGGGCGGGTCGTCGCGAACGGGACCGGGGAGGAGCTCCGGCGGTCGGCGGGCGGCAACCTCGTCTCCTTCGACCTGGCGGGGCTCGCCGCGGAGAGCCTGGGGCTGCTGCCCGGCGTGGTGGCCGTGGAGGTGCGCGGGGAACGGGCCCGGCTGCGCACGGAGGACTCGGACGCGACGGTGGTCGCGCTCGCCGAGCGGGGGGCGATCCGCGGCCTGGAGGTCGTCCCCGCGTCCCTGGACGACGCGTTCATGGCCCTCACCTCGCACGACCGGGAGACGGTGTGATGTTCGACTATCTGCGGCTCGAAGTGCGCCGGACACTGCGCGACACCGGCTTCGTGATCGGCGGCGTCGCGATGCCGGTGATGATGTACCTGCTGTTCACCAACCTCGGCGAGGGCGACGACGGCGCGTGGAGGACCGCGTCGATGGTCGGCATGGCCGCGTACGGGGCGGTCGGCTCGGCGCTGAACACCGGGGGCGGGGTCGCCGAGGACAGGGTGACCGGCTGGCTGCGGCAGCTCCGGGTGACCCCGATGACCTCGCGCCAGGTGGTGCTCGGGCGGGCGCTGACCGGTTCGGTGACCGTGCTGCCCGCGATCGTCTCGGTGCTCGTGGCCGGCGGTCTGGTCAACGGGGTACGGCTGGACGCCTGGCAGTGGGCCGCGACGGCCCTGCTGCTGTGGCTCGGCTCCGTCCCCTTCACCCTGCTGGGCCTCGGCAACGGCTACCGGATGACCGCGCAGACGACGGGCGTCGCGAACATGGTGTGCAATCTGGGGCTCGCGGTGGTGGGCGGCCTGTGGTTCCCGCTCGCCCTCTTCCCCGGCTGGCTGCGTTCGGTCTCGGCGTACACGCCCACGAACCGCTTCGCCGAGCTGGGCGTGTCGGTCACCGAGGGCCGGGCGCCGGGCCTCGGGGCGGTGGCGGTGCTGACCGCCTGGCTGCTGGCGTTCGGTTCGTACGCCGTGATCTCGTACCGTCGATCCGCACGAATTGTCTGAACGGGGGAACGGGACATGTCCTGGATGAGGGGAATCGGCTGCCAGGTCCGCGCGCTGCGGGCCGAGCGAAGGCGCTGGAAGGCCGACATGGAGCGGTTCAAGGAGGAACAGCGGGCCGCGCGCAGGAGCGGCGGCGCGATGCCGGAGAACCCGGGGCCGCCACCGACCGGTTTCGCGCTGCTGCCGTGGCTGCTGCTGGGGATGGGGGCCTTCTCCAACCTCTTCCAGGGCAGGACGCCACAGCCCTGGATCGGCGGGCTCGGCCTGTTCGTCTTCAACTCTCTGTACATCTACGTGACGTTCCGCGCGTTCACGAAGGAGGCGCGGGAGGCCCGCTCGACCCGGGTGGCGCTCGTCCTGATGGGCGTGGTCACCTGCGCGCTGGCCCTCGGGTACGGCGGGAGCTGGCTGTACTTCTTCCCGCTGCTCGGGCTGGCCACCGGGGCGGTGGTGCGCGGCCCCTGGCTCGGGAAGATCGGGCTCGGTCTGACGGCGCTCGCGGCGGCGGTCTCCGTCGTGAGGGCGGGCTGGGACGCGGTGAACGTCGCCTACGGCACGTTCCTGTCCACGATGGTGACGGCCGCGATCCTCTCCCTGTCCGAGGCGGTGCGCGAACTGCGGGCGGCCCGCGAGGAGCTGGCGCGCCGGGCGGTCGAGAAGGAGCGGATGCGCTTCTCCCGCGACCTGCACGACCTGCTCGGGCACACCCTCTCCGTCATCGTGGTGAAGTCGGAGGCGGCCCGCCGGCTGGCTCCCCTCGATCTGGACGCGGCCCTCACGCAGGTCACGGACATCGAGTCGGTGGGCCGGCAGGCGCTGACGGAGATCCGTGAGGCGGTCACCGGCTATCGCGAGGGCAGCCTCGCCACCGAGCTGGACGGTGCCCGCTCGGCGCTGTCCGCCGCGCGGGTGGAGCCGGTCGTCCGGCAGTCGGGGCCGCCCCTGGTCCCGCAGACCGAGGCCCTGCTCGGCTGGGTGCTGCGCGAGGCCGTCACCAACGTCGTACGCCACAGCGACGCGACGCGCTGTGAGATCACCGTCGACGGAAACGCGGACCGCGTCCGGCTGACCGTCTCGGACAACGGCGCCGATGCCTCCCCCGCGGATCCCGGGCCGGGCGTCGGCGGTACCGGCCTCAAGGGCCTCACCGAACGCCTCGCGGCGGCCGGCGGCTCCCTGCGCGCGGGGCGCACTCCGCGCGGCGGCTTCGAGGTGCGGGCCGAACTCCCGGTGGACGCGGCGGACTTGACGGAGGCGTCGATCTGAGCGGCGCCCCTCAGGCGGTACCGGGTCCGAGCAGCGAGTCGGTCTGGAGACCGGGTTCGCCGCGAAGTTCTGGCCGTACGTGCGCATCCTGCGGGCCGCCCTGCCCCACCTGCGCGCGGACGGCTCCGTGACGCTGGTGACCGCCGCCTCGGCGCGCGCCGCGTCCCCCGGGACGGCGGGGCTCGCCGCGATCAACGGCGCCCTGGAGGCGATGGTCCCGCCGCTCGCCGTCGAACTGGCGCCGCTGCGGATCAACGCCGTCTCCCCCGGGGTCGTCGAGACGCCCTGGTGGGACACCGTGCCCGCCGAGCAGCGCGAGGCCCTGTTCGAGGGGTTCGCGAAGAGCGGTCCGGTGGGCCGGATCAGCCGCCCGGGCGCCACCGGACTCCCCCGACGGGCGGCTACGGAGCCCAGGGAGCCGTGACGGCCCAGCTCACGTCGTCCGTCCACGAGGTGGCGCTGTCGAAGGCGTTCGAGCCGCCGTCGCTCGCGATGTAGACGTTGTGGTTGTAGTGCCGGAGGTATCGCGTCGGGTAGTTGTACGACGCGAACGAGGTTCCCGTGCCGCTCTTGCCGGTCTGCGCGCAGAACGTGGCGTCCTGCCTGAACTGCGTGGTGCCGGTCATGGGCTGGCGGTAGAGCCGGTAGTCGAAGTGCCGCAGGAAGTCGCCCGGGTAGTTCCGCGACTCGAACGAGTAGCAGGAGCCGTCGGCCAGGCCCCGGCGCACGATCCAGGTCGCGTCGCCCTTGTCGAGCGCCGGACTGCCGGACGTGACCGCCGAGACGACCGCCGCGTCGTTCTGGTGGCGGACGTAGTCGGCCGTGCAGCACGGGGTGGTCGCGCGCAGCGAGATCTCGGAGCCGGCGGTCAGCGTGCCCGTGCTGCCGGTGGAGCCGCCGTAGCCGACGGAGACGATGTTCGACTGCACCAGGTCGTCCGCGGCGTCCGTCGGGATGCCCGAGGTCATGACGCCCTCGAAGAAGGACCCGATGGAGCCGTTGCTGTTGTCGCCGCCCGTGCCGAGGACGATCGCTCCCTCCTGGTGCATGGGCGAGTAGCCGCCGGCGGTGGGTTCGCCCCCGGAATAGGTGGTCGTGAGACCGCCCGATCGGGCGTTGCCGTATTTCAGCGCGAAATGGTCCTGACCGTTGTTCTTCAGCAGGGCGGTCACGAACGGCATCGGACCGGTGCCGGTGTTCGACGTGTTCCTGCTGTATCCGGCGTCCGACTGGAAGAGCCCGTTCTCCAGGTCGGCCTGCACCCACGGGCCTTGGCCGTAGCAGGGCGGGAACCAGCACTCGGTGCCGAAGTTGATCGCGTCCATGTGGCCGTTGCCGGTGTCGAGGTTGTTGGTCTCGGCGTTGCCGTAGTCGAAGCAGCAGCTGCCGTTGACATGGGTGCCGGAGGTCACCATGTACATCCCCTCGGCCGCCCCGTTCGTGGCGACCCCCGAGGTGGAGTTGTCCCGGTAGCCCATGCCGGCCGAGATCTCCAGACCGTAGACCTGGTGGCCGCCGGCGGTCACCGGCAGCGCGTCCGCGGGCGCCCCGACATCGGCCGCGCCCGCCCCGCCCGCGCCCTCGATCGTGAGGTCGTTGTGGCGCGGGGACTGGTCGTAGATCTTGGTGATGATGCAGGTGGTGCCGCCGCAGAAGGAGTCCTGCGCCGCCGCGTTCGCGTATCCGCCGGCGGCCAGGAGACCGATGTTCGCGGTGGCGCCGTCGGAGGCACGCTGCACCTGGTAGAGCGAGCCGCCGTACGACGAGTAGAGCGCCCTGACGAGGCTGTGCGCGGCGACGCAGGGGGTGCCCGCGCCGGCGTAGACGTCACAGGGGAGCGACCCCGCGGCGGTGGCCCGCGGCGCGCCGACGGCGAACGCGACGACGGCCGCCAGCACGGACAGCAGGGCCAGGGCGGTGTTCCTGAGGCGCTGTAAGCGCACGAGGGATGACGACACGGTGCACCTCTTCCGTTCCTGTGGGCAGTGCGGGTTCCGTTCCCGGCAGGACAGCGCGGACGTCCCGTTCGGCATACCGGATGCTGTTCGATCAATATGCCGAACCAATTCCCGGTCGAAATTCCGAACGCTCGCGGAAAACGGCCCGGCTCGGGAATCGCAAAGGGGAGCGTTGAATTCCGAGGCGATTATTTGCCCGTGACCGAGGACCGTCAAGACATGTGCACCGAACCCCGGGAATTCCCGGGAGAAGGCCGGAACACGCGGAACGGGCGGCCGGACGCCCCTCCCGCCTTACGCTTGGCCGCGTGAACGAGATGCCCCGGGACCACCGGCCCGCCAAGTCCGTCCGCGTCCTGCTCGCCGAGGACCAGAAGATGATGCGCGGGGCGCTCGCCCTGCTGCTCGGCATGGAACCGGACATCGAGGTGGTCGCGCAGGTGTCCGCGGGGGACGAGATCGTGGACGCGGTGCTGGCCGGCCGGCCCGATGTGGCCCTGCTGGACATCGAGTTGCCCGGGATGAGCGGACTGGACGCCGCCGCCGAACTGCGTGAGCAGGCGCCCGACTGCCGGGTGCTGATCCTCACCACCTTCGGCCGCCCCGGCTATCTGCGCCGGGCCATGGAGGCGGGCGCGGCCGGGTTCCTGGTCAAGGACGGGCCCGTGGAGGAACTGGCCGAGGCGATCCGGCGGGTGCTGACCGGGGAGACCGTCATCGATCCGGCGCTCGCCGCGGCCGCGCTGAGCGCCGGGCCCAACCCGCTCACGGCCCGCGAGTGCGACGTGCTGAAGGCCTCGGCGGACGGCGCCACCGTCGCCGACATCGCCGGAAAGCTGCACCTCTCCGAGTCGACCGTCCGCAACTACCTGTCCTCCGCCATCGGCAAGACGGGCACCCGCAACCGCATGGAGGCGATGCGGGAGGCCCGTCAGCAGGGGTGGCTGTAGCGGGCCACGACCAACCGCTTCCGCCCCTCCCGCAACCGTCGGGACCCTAGTCGCGCCCCAGCACCAGCCCGTACCCCAGCTCGCTCGTCACCGGCAGGCCCAGGCTCTTCGGCGTCAGGGCCTTGGAGTACGCCGCCCCGGGCCCCTGCGGAGTCCCCCGGAGGAACCAGACGCCGCCCGTTGCCGTGTTCTCGCCGGGCGCGCCGGTCACGAGATCCGCGTGGCCGTCGGCGTCATAGTCCCCGAGCGCGACCGAGGCACCGAAATGGTCACCGTTCTCCGCGCTGCCCGGGACACCCGCCGTGCTCTGGCTGAAGCCGAGGCTCGACGCCGTGCCGGCCGACGACAGCAGGCCGGTGCCGCTGCCGCGCACGACGAGTACCGAGCCCGCCTCCTGCCGCGCGCCTATCGCCTCGTACGGGTCGCCGACGGCGAGGTCCGCGTAGCCGTCACCGTCGGTGTCGGCGGCGGCGAGCGAGACGCCCAGACGGTCCTCGGACTCGGCGGCGCCGGCGATGCCCGGGGTGTCCTGGTGGATGTCCTGCGTGCGGGCGCCGAAGCCGCCGGACCTCGATCCGTACGCGACGTGCACGAGACCGCCCTTGAACGTCTCGGCCCGGCCCGTCGAGTAGTCCGCGCAGACCGGCGCGTCCGCTTCGTAGTCCGGGGAGCAGGCGCCGAGGGCCAGGTCGTCGACCCCGTCCGCGTCGAAGTCGCCGGCGGCGAGGGAGGCGGCGGAAGCAGTGGTGCTCCACAGCCGCGCCGGGACGCCGTCCTGCCAGCGGAGGACCAGGGTGTACCGGCTTTCCGTCGCACTGGCCGAGATGGCCAGGTCGTCGTCGCCGTCTCCGTCGAAGTCACCGGTGGCGAGGGCGGTCACGCGGCCGAAGTTCACCTGGTCGATCGGCGCGGTCAGGGTGTCCGGGGAGTCGGCGGTGAGCGGGCCCGGGCGCAGGACCACGCCGCCTTCCTCCTCACCGCGACGGCTGAGGGCGAGGTCCGTACGGCCGTCACCGGTCACGTCCCCGGCGGCGATCACCGAGCCGATCCGGGCGAACTCGCTGTCGCCCCGCGCGACCGTGTAGCCGCCGGAGAAGCCGGCGGCGGAGCCCCGCAGGACGGTGACGGTGCCCTGCTCGGCGAGCGGATCGGAGGTGAGGGACTCGCTGGAGGCACCCACGACGAGGTCCGCGAACCGGTCACCGTCGACGTCCGCGGCCACGACGGCGGAACCGAAGAGGTCGCCCGCCTCGGGAGTGCCCGGCACCCCGGCCGTGGCCTGGCTGATCCGTACGGACCCCTGCTCGCCCACGCCGTGGGACCCGCCCCACAGGACATGCACGTAGCCGGCCTTGGAGGCGGTCCCCACCTTCCCGGCGGGCACGCCCACCGCCAGGTCCCGATAGCCGTCGCCGTTGAAGTCCTGCGTCACGGGAGGCGGCACCGCGGCCGCGGAGGTGGCGGGCAGGGTCACGCCCAGAAGGGTCATCGCGCAGATGGCCGTCGCCGAAAGAATCCTGTTGCGCATGGGTGTTCGGGGGCTCCCTATGTCGTGGGGCGGTCTCGGGTGGATCTCGGTGCCGGATGTCAGCGGTGGTCCTCGGTACGTCCTGGCGCGCCCGGTTCCCCGTGGGCACGCCCGGCCCCGCGGCAGTCGCGGGGCCGGGTCTGCGGGGCCCGGGGCGCCCGGGTCAGCGGCCGAAGACGTCCGCGAACCTGCGTCCGTCGATGACGGGGTAGCCGAAGTCCTTCGCGCTGAAGGCCGTCGCGTACGCGGTGGTCAGACCGGTGGCCGCACCGCGCAGGACCCATGCGGCCCCGTCGTCGTATCCGCCGGGCAGGACGTCCTCGCCGAACGCGCCGATCGCCAGGTCCGCCTTGCCGTTGCCGTTGATGTCACGCAGCCGCAGCGAGGAGCCGAAGTGGTCGCCCGCCTCGGCGGCGCCCGGCACCCCCGGGGTGGCCTGGTGGAAGGACTGGGCGCCGCTCGTGGTCAGACCGCCCGAACCACCCTTCAGGAGGACGACGTCGCCGACGTTCTTCTTGCCGTCCACGTCCTCGTACGAGGCGCCGACCGCCACCTCGGCACGGCCGTCACCGGTCACGTCGCCCACCGCGACGGCCGCGCCGAAGTCGTCGCCCTGCTCGTCGGTGCCCGGCACGCCCGCGCTGTCCTGGGTGTAGGTCGTGCCCGTGACCGGGAGCCCGGCCGCCCTGCCGTATCGCACGGTGAACGAACCGCCCTGCCCCGCCGTCATGTCGCCGGTGACCAGGTCGTCGTATCCGTCGCCGTTGATGTCTCCGCCCGCCGCGGACAACATCCACGAGACTCCGCCCGCCGCGGCGCCGTCGGCCAGCACCTTGTAGGAGGAGCCGATGTCGCCGGGGCCGCCGCGCAGAAGGCCCAGGTAGGTGCCGGTGCCGTCCGAGTTCCTGCCGTGCACCACGTAGTCGCTGCCGTCGGTGCCGGAGAAGTGACCGGCGACGATCCCGTCCAGTTCCACGCCCTCGGGCAGGAAGTCGACCTCCGGCGCCAGCGCGCGGTCCAGGGAGGACTTCCCCTCCCCGTACCACCAGAACGTGTCCTTGCCGACGACGGCCAGGTTGCCGGTGCCGTCACCGTCGAGGTCGGCGAAGGCGGCGCCCTCGCCGAATCCCGCGGCCTCGGCGGTCGGGGCGGTGAGCACCGTGCCGCCGGACGTGAACGGCTTCGCCCCGCCCCACACGATGGTGACCGAGCCGCGCGGCTTCCCGGTGACCTCCTCGCCGGGCGCGCCGACGATCAGGTCGGCGTAGCCGTCACCGTCGACATCGCCGCTGGTGACGCTCTCACCGAACCGGTCCACGGACTCCGAGGCCCCCGGAACACCCGGCGTGTTCTGTGTGACGTTCACCGAGCGCGCGGGGCTGACGCCGGAGGCCGAGCCGAAAACGACGGTGACCGTGCCACCGCTCGCCTTGGGGGTGCCGATGACCAGGTCGCGGTAACCGTCCCCGTTGAAGTCGTCCGACAGCCCGGAGGGTGCCGCGACGGCCGTGGGGGCACCGAGCCCCACGACGGCGAGAACGGCGGCCGTGGCGACGGCCAGAGTACGTGCGCGCAAAGTAGTGCTCCCTGCCTGTGGAACCGAGCCCATGGAACCGAATGCCGGTTCGGTGCTTCGGGGCTGTACGACCTCGCGGGTGACCAAAGGGTTGTACGGACGGGAAGACGAGGTGAACCGACCACGCGCGCCCGGTGTCGACCGGGCGCGCCGGGTCGGCACCTCGCCCAGGGGACCGGCCGGGCAGGGGGCACCGCGGTCCCGGACGATCAGGTCAGCGAATCCACCTGCACGCTCTTGTAGCTCCTGCCCTCCGGGGCCAGGCACACGAACCAGTTGGCCGGAGAACCCTCGGCCCGGCGGATCATCGGTTTGAGGTCCCAGCCGAAACCGTCACCCGCGCCGGCCATCGGAACCGGGACCGACGTTCCGTCGTCCCAGGTGCAGGTGACGGCCCGGACCGTCGGATCGGCCTTGCCGATCACCAGCCGCACGGCCTTCCCCGCCGCACCGGGCCGGCCCGTGTCCAGCGGCCTCGAGGAGACCTCGAGGTCCGTGCTCCCGTCCGCGTCGCTCCTGTCTGCCGGTCCGTCCTGGATCGTCGTCGAAGGCCCGTCACCCACGAGGAGGCGGACGAAGATCCAGCTCTTGCCGATGAGGTCCGAGGCGGTCTCGGTGCCCGTCGGCGTGAGGCCGTACTCACCCATCCGGCTCCGCTGGTACTGCGCCTCCACCTCGTTCTTCGGCGCGCCCCAGGTGACGACGGTGACGCTCCAGTCCTTCCCGTTGTCCCGCGCACTGGCCACCGTGGTCATCCGCGGCTCGTACACGTGCCGCCGTTCCGCCGTCGGCGGCCCGGTCACGGCCGGCACGGTCCGCCTGCCCTCGTCCCCGCCCGTGCCCCCGGCGAGCGCCAGCGTTCCCGTGGAACCCGCGATGACCAGGGCGGTGGCCGCCGCCGTCGCCCAGCGGCGCGCCCTGCGCCGGCGTCCGCCGCGCAGCACCGCCTGGCAGGGGGCCGTGCCGATCTCCACCTCGTCCGCCGCCTGGGCCAGCAGGAGGGCGATGTCCGCGTCCGCCGCCATGCCGTGGTCCGTCTCCCGGTTCGCGCTCATCACTTCCGCCCTCCGTGCGTCACCATGTCCCCGAGGCCCGGTACGGCACGGAGTTTCGCGATTCCCTTGGTCGCGTTGCTCTTCACCGCGCCCACCGAGCAGCCCATCGCCGCGGCGGCCTGGCTCTCGCTCAGGTCCTCCCAGTAGCGCAGGACCACCGCCTGGCGCTGGCGCGGGGGCAGCCCGGCCAGTGCCGTGATCAGGGCGCCGCGGTCGTCGGCGCGGCCGATCGGGTCACTGCTGTCGGGGACCTCGCGGTTCAGCCCCGAGTCGTCCCTCGGCGCGAGGAACTCCTTGAGTTTTCTGCGGTGTCTGCGGGCGTGAGCGTTGATCATCACGCGCCGCACGTACGCCTCCGGGTCGTCGGCCGAGCCGACCCTGCGCCATGCCACGTACACCTGCTCCAGCGTCGTCTGGACCAGGTCCTCGGCGGCGTGCTGCTCCCCCGTCAGGAGAAACGCCGTACGCATCAGCCGTGGCCAGCGGCCGACGACGAAGGCCTGGAACTCCGTGTCCCGGGCCCGCTTCCGATCCCCCATGAGCACCTCCTGGATGACTGAAGGAGTCCGCGGGCACCGGATTCCGTTGCCTCACCGCCGTGAGATTCTCCGCGGCAGCCACAGGAACATCAGCACGGCCCCGGCCAGCAGCATCACGCCGCTGACGCGGAACGCCAGCGCGTACCCGGCGGTCAGGGCCTCCCCGGAGGTGCTTCCCCCGGTACGGGCCGCCGCGATCGTGGACATGACCGCGAGCCCCAGCGAACCGCCCATCACCCGCGAGGTGTTGACCAGGCCCGACACCACCCCTGCGTCCTCCGGCACCGCACCCGAGGTCGCGAGCGCGGCCAGCGGTGTCGCGGCCAGACCGGCGCCGGCCATCATCAGGACGCCGGGGAACATGATCGCCGTGAGATAGGGACCGTCCGCCGTCATGGCCGACTGCCAGCCGAAGCCGGCCGCGGCCAGGAGCGTGCCGAGCACGGCCACGTTGCGCGCCCCGACGACCGGCATGAGGCGGGGCGCCGACTTGGAGCCGACGACCACGGCGAGCGAACTCGGCACCAGGGCGAGGCCCGCGCCCAGCGGCGAGTAGCCGAGCACGTTCTGCGCGTACAGCGTCATGAAGAACCACATGCAGAACATCGCCGAGCCGGAGACGAACACGGCCGCGTTCGCCGACGCCACCGACCGCAGCCGCAGCAGCTTCAGCGGCATCAGCGGCGCCTTGGTCCGCGCCTCCACGACCAGGAAGATCCCGATGAGGGCCGCTCCCGCGCCGAGCGGCACGAGCGTCGCCGCCGCGGTCCAGCCCTCGGCCTCCGTCTGCACGATCCCGTACGCCAGGGTCGCGAGTCCCGCCGTCACCAGGAGCGCGCCCGGCAGGTCGAGCCGCCGCCCGTCCCCGGCCCGGCTCTCCACCAGCCGGTACGCCGCGCAGGCCAGCACGATCGCGCCGACGGGCACGTTGATGAGGAGCACCCAGCGCCACGACAGCCCGTCGACCAGCAGTCCGCCGACGAGTCCGCCCGCCGCGCCGCCGCCGGCGCCCACGGCGGTCCAGGTCGCGATGGCCCGTGCGCGTGCGGCGCCCTCGGGAACGGCCGATGTGATGATCGTCAGGGTCGAGGGCGCCAGCACCGCGGCCCCCAGGCCCTGCGCGGCCCGCGCGAGCAGCAATTGGGTTCCTTCCTGGGCAAGGCCGCCGGCCGCCGAGGCGAGCGTGAACAGCGCGAGCCCCACCAGGAACATCCGCTTGCGCCCGTACAGGTCACCGGCCCGCCCGCCGAGGAGCATGAACCCGGCGAAGGCGATCGAGTAGGCGTTCACCACCCACTGCAGTCCGGGGGCGCTCAGCCCCAGGTCGGTCCGCATGGAGGGCAGGGCCACGTTGACGACGGACACGTCCAGGACGACCAGGAACTGTCCGGCACACGCGAGCGCGATCACCGCCCAGGTGGGCGGCGCGGTACGGGCGGACGTCCGGGTGACTTCGGCGGCTCGGAGCATGGCTGTCATGCTCCCAACCCGCCTGCGCCCCTTGCATCAGGATTTCGGCGCAGACGGGCGTACGGCGCGGGGCCTAGGACCGTGCACGGGCGCGAGGGCTTTCGGCGCGAGAACGGGTGCGAGGAACGGGTGCGATCAGGACCCCGCGCGCAGCAGTGTGACCACCGCCGCGCCGCCCAGCCCGATGTTGTGCGCGAGCCCGACCCGCGCCCCCGGGACCTGCCGCGCCCCGGCCTTCCCCCTCAGCTGCCAGACGAGTTCGGCCACCTGGGCGATTCCGGTCGCCCCCAGGGGATGGCCCTTGGAGATCAGACCGCCGGAGGGGTTCACGACCCAGCGTCCGCCGTACGTCGTCGCCCCCGACTCGACGAGTCCGCCCGACTCCCCTTTCCCGCACATGCCGAGCGCCTCGTAGGTCAGCAGTTCGTTGACGGAGAAGCAGTCGTGGAGTTCCACGACGTCCACGTCCTCGATGCCGAGCCCGGAGCGCTCGTAGACCCGGCGCGCGGCCTCCCGCGACATCGGCAGACCGACCACGTCGATGCAGGAGCCGGAGGCGAAGGACTCCTCGGTGTCGGTGGTCATCGCCTGGGCGACGATCTCGACCGCCCTGTCCTCGAGCCCGCGCCGCTCGGCGAACCGTTCGGACACGACGACGGCCGCGGCGGCCCCGTCCGAGGTGGGCGAGCACTGGAGCCGGGTCAGCGGCCGGTGCACGGTCTTGGCGGCGAGTATCTCGTCGACGGAGTACACGTCCTGGAACTGGGCGTAGGGGTTGTGCGCCGAGTGGCGGTGGTTCTTGGCGCCGACGGCGGCGAGCTGGGCCTCGGTCGTGCCGTACCGCTCCATGTGCTCGCGGGCCGCGTCGCCGAAGATCTGCGCGGTGGGCGGTGACATCTCGAAACCGTGCCGGGCGGCCATGACGCCGTAGTGGCGGGCGACGGGTGACGTGGCGAAGTCCCCGCCGTCAGCGCCCGTTCCGAGCGGTCCGCGCTTCATCTTCTCGAAGCCCAGCGCGAGGACGCAGTCGGAGCTCCCGCCCTCCACGAACTGCCGGGCCAGCATCAACGCGCTCGCCCCGGTGGCGCAGTTGTTGTTGACATTGTAGACGGGCACGCCGGTCAGGCCGAGTTCGTAGGCGGCGCGCTGGCCGGCGGTGGAGGGCTGGAAGCAGTGGCCGACGGGGACCTGTTCCACGTCCGTGTAAGGGATCCCCGCGTCCGCGAGGGCGCCGGTACCGGCCTCCCGGACCATGTCCCAGTACTGCCACTCCCGGGTCTCGGGCTTCTCGAACCTGGTCATGCCGACACCGACGACGTACGACTTCATGGCGCTCCTAGTCCCGCGGCAGGCCGAGCAGGCGCTCGGCGACGAGGTTGAGCTGGACCTGGGTGGTGCCGCCCGCGATGGTCAGGCACCGGGAGAGCAGGAAGCCGTGCACGGCCCGCTCGCCCGGGCCCTCGCGCAACGCCCCTTCGGGGCCGAGGAGTTCGAGGGCGAGCTCGGCGACCTTCTGCTGGTGCGCGGTCTGCACGAGTTTGCGGACGGAGGCGCCCGCGCCCGGTTCCGCTCCGGAGACCTGGCGGAGGGTGGTGCGCAGGTTGATGCAGGCCAGCGCGTGCGCCTCGGCCAGCAGCGCCCCCAGCCGGGCACCGTCGACGTCGGCCGGTATCAGCGCCTCCAGGCCGGTGTCGAACGTCAACTGGTCGGCCATGTGGACGCGTTCGTTGCCGAGCGTGTCGCGGGCGACCCGCCAGCCGTCGTCGACCTCGCCGACGACCGCGTCCGCGGGCAGCAGCACGTCGTCGAACCAGACCTCGTTGAAGAGGGAGTCGCCGGTGATCTCCCTCAGGGGGCGGATGTCGATCCCGTCCGTGTTCTTCATGTCGACGACGAAGTAGGTGAGTCCCTCGTGCCTGGGCGCGGCCGGGTTCGTGCGGGCGAGGAGGATCCCGTGGTCGGCCCGCAGTGCCGCGCTCGTCCACACCTTCTGCCCGTTGATCCGCCACCGCCCGTCGGCCGTGCGTTCGGCGCGGGTCCGCAGCGAGGCGAGGTCGGATCCGGCGCCGGGCTCCGAGAAGAGCTGGCACCACCGGAGGTCGCCGCGCAGGGTGGGCAGCAGATAGCGCTCCAGCTGCCGGCGGGTCCCGTGCGCGACGAGGGACGGCACGACCCAGGCCGCGATCCCCGGATCGCTGATCCGCACCCCGGCCGCCGCCAGCTCACGCTGCACGGCGAGCTGCTGGACCGGGCCCGCGCCGAGGCCGTACGGCGGGGGCAGGTGCGGGGCGGCGTACCCGGTGGGCGCCAGCGCCCGGCGGGCGTCCGCCGGGCCGAGCCCGCGCACCCGGTCGATCACCGCACGGGCCTCGGCCCGGTACTTGGACGCCTCCGGCGGCAGCTCCAGGCGCAGTTCCCGCCGGGCGCCGTCGCGCGCGAGCTGTACGGCCCGCCTCAGGTGTCCGCTCCCGGCCCCGAGCAACTGCCGTGCCACCAGGGCCCGGCGCAGGTACAGGTGGGCGTCGTGCTCCCAGGTGAACCCGATGCCGCCGAGGATCTGGACGCAGTCCTCGGCGCACGAGAAGGCGGCGTCGAGGGCGGTACCGGCCGCGAGCGCGGCCGCCAGCCCCCTCGTCCCGGGCGGCTCCTGTCCGGCGCGCGCCGCGTCCCAGGTGAGCGCCCGCGCCTGTTCCAGCCGCAGCAGCATGCCGGCGCACAGGTGCTTGACGCCCTGGAACCTCCCGATGGGGCGGCCGAACTGCTCGCGGACCCTGGCGTGCCCGGCGGCCGTGTCCAGCGACCAGGCCGCGGTGCCGCAGGCGTCCGCGGCCAGGACGACGGCCGCGAGGTCCCGGACCAGTGACGGGCCGACCGCGAGGACGCGGTCGGCGGGGACCCGTACCGCCCGGGCCCGGACCTCGGCGGTCGCCCGGGTCGGGTCGGCGCTCTCGTGCGGCCGGACGGCCAGGTCGGCAGCGTCCACCACCAGCCAGACGCACCCGCCGGACGCGGCACCCGTGCCGGGAGCGCGCCCGGGCACCGGCCCCCCGTCGGTGGAGTGCCCGGAGAACCGGCCCGCGTCGAGGGTGCGTCCCGGCGCCGGGTCCCCGTCGGGCCCACCGTCGGGCGCGGCTCCCTCGGCGCGTCTCGCCGCCAGCACGAGCACGTCCGCGTCGGCGCCGGACAGCACCGGCGGTGCCGTCCCGTCGAGCACGTATTCGCCGTCCACCGCCCGGGCCGTCAGGGTCCCGGCGCCGAACGCGACGGCGCCGATGCGCTCCCCGCACCCCAGCGCCCGTACGAGACCGGCGCGCTCCGGCACCCGGGCGGGACCGGCACGACCCGGCGCCCGTACGGGACCGGCGGCTTCACCCCCCTCACCCGTCCCGCTCCTCTCGCCCGTCCCGCCCGCGAGTTCCGCCGCCAGCACCGCCGACGCCAGGACGTTCGCCACGAACGGGCCCGGCAGCGCGGCCCGCGCGGCCTCCTCCACCACGACGGCGAGATCGACGAGGTCACCGCCGCCACCGCCGCAGGCCTCGGGAAGGTGCACGGCGAGCAGCCCCTGCGCGGCGAGCGCGTCCCAGAACGGAGGCCTGCCGCCGCCCGGGGCGTCCAGGAGTTTGCGGACCTCCTCGGGCGGCACGGCGCGGGCGGTCCAGCCGCACACGGCCTCGGCCAGCTCCCCTTGCTCCGGTGTGACCGCGATGCCCATGCGTGCCTCCCCAAAGGACCGAGGTGCGTGGATCCGCGCCAGACTAGAACACGTTTCATTCTGACGGTAGGTCAGATACCCATGGATCGGTCAAGAATTCGTTAGTACGCCGAAGCATCGGAATAGTTGCCCGGGCGCACCGGGTTCCCCCTGCACGTACCCGCGTGGATCACCCGACCGACGTCCCCGTGTCCCCCTGGACCACCGACCGACCGTCCCCGCATCCGCACATCCGCACGGACCGACCCACCCCCTCTCTCCCGAGAGCCCCCTTCCCTATGGCCTGGAGGCCCCCGCAATGACGCACACGACGACCGGCTCCGCCGCGCGGAGGCCGGGCGGCGCGACCGTGCCGGTGCTCGCCTTCGCGGGCATCGTGGTCGCGGTCATGCAGACCCTGCTCGTCCCGGTCATCAAGGACCTGCCGGCGCTGCTGGACACCGCGCCCAGCAACGCCACCTGGGTCCTGACCTCGACCCTGCTCTCGGGGGCCGTGGCCACTCCGATCATGGGCCGCCTCGGCGACCTCTACGGCAAGCGCCGCATGCTGCTCACCAGCCTGGCCGTGATGGTGGCCGGCGCCCTGGTCAGCGCGTTGAGCAGCACCCTGCTGCCGATGATCGTCGGACGTACCCTCCAGGGCTTCGCGATGGGCGCGATCCCGCTGGGCATCGGCCTGATGCGCGACATGCTGCCCCGCGAGAGGCTCGCCTCCGCGATGGCCCTGATGAGCTCCTCGATCGGCGTCGGCGGCGGACTCGCGCTGCCCGCCGCGGCCCTCGTCGCCCAGCACGCCGACTGGCACGCCCTCTTCTACGGCGCCGCCGGCCTCGGCGTCCTCTCGATCGCCCTCACCCTCCTCGTCGTGCCGGAGTCCCCGATGCGCGCCGAGGGCACCTTCGACGTGCTGGGCGCGATCGGCCTGTCCGCCGGCCTGGTGCTCTTCCTGCTGCCGATCACCAAGGGCAGCGACTGGGGCTGGACCGACCCCCTCACGCTCGGCCTGTTCGGCGCCTCGGCCGTCGTGCTCCTGCTGTGGGGCGCGATGGAGCTGCGGCTGAAGGCCCCGCTGGTCGACCTGCGCACCACGGCCCGCCCCGCGGTCCTCTTCACCAACCTCGCCTCGATCATGGTCGGCGTCTCCTTCTACGTCGTCTCGCTGGTCCTGCCGCAGCTGCTCCAGCTGCCGACGTCCACCGGCTACGGTCTCGGCCAGTCGATGGTGAGCGCGGGCGTGATCGTGGCCCCGCTCGGCCTGACGATGATGCTCACCGCCCCCGTGTACGCCCGGCTGTCCGCGAAGTACGGCCCCAAGGTCACGCTGATCATCGGCATGGTGATCATCGGGATCGGCTACGGCGCCGGTCTCGGCCTGATGAGCGCCGCCTGGCAGTCGCTGGTCATCGCGGTGATCCTGGGCGCGGGCATCGGCCTCGCCTACTCCTCGCTGCCCGCCCTGATCGTCGGCTCCGTCCCGGCCTCGGAGACGGGCGCGGCCAACGGCCTGAACACCCTGATGCGTTCCATCGGCACGTCGGTGTCGAGCGCCGTCATCGGCATGGTGCTCGCCAACACGGCCCACCACGTCGGCGGGGTCGCGATCCCGACGATGCACGGCTTCCGGGTGTCGTTCGTGATCGCCACGGGCGCCGTCGCGGCCGGTCTGCTCATGGCGTTCTTCCTGCCGGGCCGCCGTCCGGCCGCCAAGCCCTCCCTGGTGGCCGGCAGCGAGGAGGACGCGGCGCGGGCGCGCACGGGCGAGGTCCCCGCCGCCCTCGCCCCGTCGCCGCAGGGCGAGAACGCCGAGGTCACGGCCTGACGCCCGCGCCCGCGGGACCGTCCGCCCCGGAGTGATCATCGCCACCCCCGCCGCCCACGCGGCGGGGGTTTGGTGCACGATGCTCGGCGTACCCGTTGTCCGTCCCGTCGGAGGAGACCCCCATGCCCGCGGCACCCAAGCCCGAGATCCTCGCCGCCTTCGAGGCCGCCAAGGGGTTCATGCCGAGCGGCGAGGGACTCGCCCTCCATGCGGCCGCCGTCGAGGCCGGACGGCTCGGGCTGCCGCTCCTGGAGGTCGGCACGTACTGCGGCCGTTCCACGATCCTGCTCGCCGACGCCGCCCGCGAGGCCGGGGTGACCGCCATCACGGTCGACCACCACCGGGGCAGCGAGGAGCAGCAGCCGGGCTGGGAGTACCACGACCCGTCCACGGTCGACCCGGAGATCGGCCTGATGGACACGCTCCCCACCTTCCGCCGTACCCTGCACCGGGCGGGTCTGGAGGAGCACGTGGTCGCGCTGGTCGGCCGTTCGCCGCAGATCGCCGCCTTCTGGAACACCCCCCTCGGCCTCGTCTTCATCGACGGCGGCCACACCGACGAGCACGCGAGCGGTGACTACGAGGGCTGGGCGCCGCACGTCGCCGAGGGCGGCCTGCTCGTCATCCACGACGTGTTCCCTGACCCCGTCGACGAGTTCACCGGCCAGGCCCCCTACCGCGTCTGGCTCCGGGCCCTGGAATCGGGCGCGTTCACCGAGACCGCGGTGAACGGCTCGCTGCGCGTCCTGCGGCGCACAGGACCGGGGATCTGAGCGCCCGGCGGACCGGCCGCGGCACACGCCCCTCGTCCGGGACACGGCCGGATCCGCGCCTCCGGCCGGGCGCCCGGCCTTCCGCGGGGGCGCCCGTGGAACATCCGGACAACCCGTATGGTGGCTGACGTGTCGTACGTAGGCCCAGACTTCGATCCGCCCCAGCCCCGCCGTTCCCGGCGCGGACCGCTCACCGTCGCGCTCGCCGCGCTCGTGCCCGGCGCGCTGGCCGGCTGGCTGGCGTGGCAGGCCGTGGGGGACGATTCGGGGGGCGGGTCCGACCGGGCCGTTCCCGCGTCCTCGTCCTCCTCGCCCTCCTCGCCCGGCTCCGCCGGCCCCTCCTCCTCGCGTCCGTCCGCCTCGGCGACGGACGACTCCAGGGCGGGTACGCCGTCGGCCCCGGCGCACTCCTCGTCGAAGCCCGTCGTCTCCGGCTCCCTCAAGGGCAAGGTCGTCGTCATCGACCCCGGGCACAACCCGAGCAACTTCCAGCACGCGTCCGAGATCAACCGCAAGGTGAACATCGGAACGAACTGGAAGGAGTGCGACACGACCGGCACGTCGACCAACTCGGGTTACACGGAAGCCCGGTTCACTCTCGACGTCGCGCACCGCATGCGGGCCATCCTGGAGAAGCAGGGCGCCACGGTGAAGTTGACCCAGGACGGCGACCGCTCCTTCGGTCCCTGCGTCGACGAGCGGGCCCGCATCGGCAACGCGGCGCACGCGGACGCGGTCGTCTCCCTCCACGCCGACGGATCGGCGTCCGGCAACCGCGGCTTCCACGTGATCCTCCCGGCGTCGGTGCACGCGGGCGCCGCCGACACCCGCCCGATCGCCACCGCCTCCCGCGACCTGGGCGAGCACATCGCGGGCCTGTTCGTCCGCGAGACGGGCAGCGCCCCCTCCAACTACGTCGGTGACGGCACCGGACTGGTGGTCCGTGAGGACCTCGGCGGTCTCAATCTGTCAACGGTTCCCAAGGTGTTCATCGAGTGCGGCAACATGCGCGATACGAAGGACGCGGCGCTGCTCACCAGTGGCGCCTGGCGGGAGAAGGCGGCACGGGGGATCTCTGAAGGAATCGTTGGTTTCCTGCACGGGTAGTGATCTACGGACTCAACCCGGCGGACACCCTGATCGTCCGGGCGATAGGGTCGTCCGTACGATAAAGGGCCACCCCCGAGCTTCACACCGGGTCACGACGACGGCACCATGTCGACTGACACGGCGTACAGCGATGCCTCACCGACGACGAGACGACTGACGAAGGACCTGAAGTGAATATCCGCTCCCTCACTCGAGGCGACGGCGTGGTGATCGGAGCAGCGGTGTTGCTGTTCATCGCGTCGTTCCTCGATCTCTACTCCTTTTCCGGGTACAGCATCGACACGAACGCCTGGGACAGCCTCGGTTACGGCCTCGGCGTCTACATGGGCGGGGTCATCGGCGCCGCCCTGATCGTCGTCAACCGCTGCCTGCCGCAGCCGCGCAAGGTCCTCGGTCTCGACCTGGGCGCGGTCGGCGTGGCGTTCACGGTTCTCGTCGCCTGGACCCTGTTCTGGTCGCTCGTGGACGTCGGGAACAACGCCAGCGCCGCCGCGGGCCTCATCCTCGGCTTCATCGCGGCTCTGGCCCTGGCCGGCGCGGCCGTCGCGACCCCGCTCGTCCCCGCCCTGCAGGCCGCCCTCGTCGGTGCCCCGAGGCCGATCGCCCCGGCACCCTACGGCGGTCAGCCGCAGGGCGGTTACGGGTACCCGGGCGCCTCGCAGCCCGGCCAGCCCGGTCAGCAGCCCTACGGCGCCCAGCCCTCGGGACCCACGCCGTCGTTCGGCGGACAGCCGGGCCAGCCCTCGGCGCCGCAGACGCAGCAGCCCGCCCAGGACTTCTCGCCGTTCTGGTTCGCCGTTCCGGTCGCGCGGCCGCTCTTCTCGGAGGACGGCGCGCAGACGCCGATCGCCGAACTGGCGCCGGGCACCTGGTACCTGGCCGTCGAGCAGCGCGGCGCGACCCTGGTGGCGCAGACGCAGGACGGCCGTCGTGGTGTGCTCCAGGACACCTCGGGGATCCAGCGCGGCTGATCGCGCCACCGTCCTCGCTCCGGCCCCCCGCCCTTTCCGGCGGGGGGCCGTTGTCGTACAGTCGCAGCGTGCCAAGAACTGACGGTTCGTCAGAATCCTTTTCCTGGAGGCGCCATGCGGCTCGGTCTCGCGCTCGGGTACTGGGGGCGCGGCCCCTCGGCGGACCACGTACCGCTCGCCGTCGAGGCGGAGCGGCTCGGCTACGACTCGGTGTGGACCGCGGAGTCCTGGGGGTCGGACGCGTTCACCCCGCTCACCTGGATCGCCGCGCGGACCAGCCGCATCCGACTCGGCACGGCCGTCGCGCAGATGGCCGCCCGCTCCCCCGTCACCACCGCGATGCACGCGCTCACCCTCGACCACCTGTCGGGCGGGCGCGTGATGCTCGGCCTCGGCCTGTCGGGGCCGCAGGTCGTCGAGGGCTGGTACGGGAGGCCGTTCCCGAGGTCGCCGCTGACCGCGACCCGGGAGTACGTCGACGTCGTGCGCCAGGTCCTCAGGCGCGAGGGGCCGGTCGAACTGGACGGACGCTTCCACTCCCACCCCTACCGGGGCGCCGACGGCACGGGACTCGGCAAGGCGCTCAAGCCGATCACGCACCCGCTGCGGGCCGGGCTGCCGGTCCTGCTCGGCGCCGAGGGGCCGAAGAACATCGCGCAGACGACCCGGATCGCGGACGGCTGGCTGCCGCTGTACTGGTCACCGACGCGTCCCCAGGCCTACGAGGCCTCGCTCACCGATCTGCCCGAGGGCTTCCTCGTGGCGCCGATGGCCCGCGCGCACGTCTGTGACGACGTCGCCGAGGGACTGCTGCCGGTCAAGGCGATGCTCGGCTTCTACATCGGCGGGATGGGGCACGCGGCCCGCAACTTCCACGCCGATCTGATGGCCAGGATGGGCTTCGGGGAAGAGGCCCGCAGGATCCAGCGGCTGTTCCTGGAAGGGCGCCGGGAAGAGGCCGTGCTGGCCGTCCCGGACGCCTTCGCGGACGAGATCTCGCTCGTCGGACCACGTGAACGCATCGCCGAACGGCTGGAGTCGTGGCGCAAGGGCCCCGTCACCGACCTGCTGGTCCTGTCCCCTGACCCCCACACCCTGCGCGTGCTGGCCGAGTTGAACTCCTGAGGCGCGCGGGACCGGTCCTGCGGCCGGGCCGGCCGGCGGGGAACCGGCCGGGTTTCATCCGGAGCCGACGGGCAACCCGCTGGACATGTCCCCTAGATATCGCAACGGTTCGAATCAGGCGGGGACGGTCATCGCGATCGTCGCGGACGTCATGGCCGTCATCCTCGGTCTCTGGATCCTGATGTATCTGCTCGACGCCAACCGTGGCAACGACCTCGTGCAGTTCATCCACAGCACCGCGGCCTGGCTGGCCGGCTGGTCGCGCGACCTGTTCACCTTCGACAAGGAGTGGGCGCGCGTCGTCGCGGGCTACGGTCTCGCCGCCGTCGTCTACCTGTTCATCGGTCACGCGGTGGCCAACCGCGTCCACCGCCACTGACCGGCACCGGCGGCCGGGAGCACCCGAAGCCTCCGAAGCCTCTGAAGAGTTCGAAGAGTTCGAAGCCTCCGAGGAGTCCGGACGGCCTGGCGGACCAGGACCGTCCGGACCTTCAGTGGGTCGGCGCGCAGCAGTCGGGGTCCAGGCCGACCGGCAGGCGCTCGCCCCCGAAGACCGCGCAGGTGGCCTCGTCGCCGCCCAGCGCGGCGACCGCCAGCAGCAGGGAGCCCGCCGTCCAGGCGGTGAGCTCCTCGGGCCACACGGCCCGGTCCTCGAAGACGTAGCCCGTCCAGTACAGACCGGACTCCGGATCACGCAGGTGCTGGATGGACTGGAGGATCTCCAGGGAGCGGTCGGACTCGCCCACCGCCCACAGCGCCAGGGCGAGTTCGGCCGACTCGCCACCGGTCACCCACGGGTTGGGGACCACGCAGCGCACCCCGAGCCCGGGCACCACGAAGCGGTCCCAGCCCTCCTCGATGCGGGACTTGGCCTCGGCGCCCGTCAACGCGCCCCCGAGCACCGGGTAGTACCAGTCCATGGAGTAGCGGTCCTTGTCGAGGAACCGCTCCGGGTGCAGCCGGATCGCGTGCCGCAGCGCGCCGACCGCCAGTTCCCAGTCGGGCTGCGGTTCCTCGCGCTGCTCGGCGATGGCGAGCGCGCAGCGCAGCGCGTGGTGGACCGACGAACTCCCGGTCAGCAGCGCGTCCTCGACCGCCCGTCCGTCGTCCTCGCGCTTCCAGCCGATCTGCCCGCCGGGCTGCTGGAGCCGCAGTACGAACTCCATGGCCGCGAAGACGGCGGGCCACATGCGGTCCAGGAACGCGTCGTCGCCGGTCGCCAGGTAGTGGTGCCAGACGCCCACCGCGATGTACGCGCAGAAGTTGCTCTCGCGGCCGCGGTCGGTGACGTCCTCGAAGTCCCCGTCGGCGTAGGCCGCGTACCAGGAACCGTCCTCGTTCTGGTGCCGTGCCAGCCACTCGTAGGCCCGCTCGGCGGCCTCGTGCTCGCCGGCCGCGTCGAGCGCCATGGCGGCCTCGGTGTGGTCCCACGGGTCGAGGTGGTGGCCGCGGAACCACGGTATGGCTCCGTCGGGGCGCTGCACCGCGAGGATCCCGCGCACGGTGGCGGCGGCCTCCTCCGCGGTGAGGACCCCGGGCAGGACGAGGTGTTCTGTCCGCCGGGGAGTGGTCACGTGGCGTCCGCCTCGGACACGGCCGCCTTCGGCAGGTGGGGCTTGGTCGCGTACGCCACGAAGCTCTTGCCGATCAGCGGGTTCAGCGCCTGCTCGACGACCCGGGTGGCCAGCGGCTTCTTCATGATGTCCCAGACCAGCAGCTTGTGGTACGCCCGCACGGGCAGCGCCTTGTCGTTGTCGACGCCGAACGCGCACTTCAGCCACCAGTACGGCGAGTGCAGGGCGTGCGCGTGGTGGGAGCCGTAGGGCCGCAGGCCGGCCCCGCGGATCTTCGCGAGCAGTTCGTCCGCCTTGTAGATGCGGATGTGGCCGCCCTCGACCTCGTGGTAGGCGTCGGACAGCGCCCAGCAGACCTTCTCCGGGCCGTAGCGCGGCACGGTGATGGCGATGCGGCCGCCCGGCTTGAGCACGCGGACCATCTCGGCGAGGACGCCCTTGTCGTCCGGGATGTGCTCCATGACCTCGGAGATGATCACGACGTCGAAGGACTCGTCGGGGAAGGGCAGCGCGAGCGCGTCGCCCTCCATGGCCGTCGCGGTCGCCCCGGCGGGTGCCTCCCCGGCCTCCTTCATCGCCGCGAACCACTTCGCGACCTCGCGGATCTCGTCGGCGTTCTGGTCCAGCGCCACGACCTGCGCGCCGCGCCGGTAGCACTCGAACGCGTGCCGGCCGGCACCGCATCCGAGGTCCAGGACGCGGTCCCCGGGGGCGAGCGGGAACCGGGAGAAGTCGACGGTCAGCACGTGGCCCTGCTTTCGCGGTTGGCTGCAACTAGTTCTTCGGCGGGAGTTCCCTCCGCCTCGGCGCGGTCGGTTCCCGGGGTCGCCGGGGAGCCGCCGTGCCCGTCGGTGCCCGAGACCGCGCGCGAGCGGGACCGGGACGCGGAGAGGGCCATCGCCGCACGGTAGTGGGCCACGGTGCCTTCGGCCGCCTTGGCCCAGGTGAAGCGCGCGAGGACGCGCTCGCGCCCGGCGGAGCCGAGCCGCGCCCGCAGCGCGGGGTCGCCGAGGAGCCGGCCGAGGGCCGCCGCCAGCGCCCCCGGGTCGCCCGGCGGGACCGCGAGGCAGGTCTCGCCGTCGGGGCCCGCGACCTCCGGGATCGCCCCGCCGGTGGTGGCCACCAGCGGGGTCCCGGTGGCCATCGCCTCGGCGGCGGGCAGCGAGAAGCCCTCGTACAGGGAGGGCACGCAGGCGACCTCGGCCGAGCGGACGAGGTCGACGAGCTCGGCGTCGGAGATGCCCTTGACGAACTCGACGGCGCCCTCCAGGCCGTACCGCTCGATGGCCTGGGCGACCGGCCCGTCCTCGGCGCGCTTGCCGACGACGACGAGGTGCGCGCCCGGGTGTTCGGTCCGCACCTTCGCGAGCGCCTCGATCAGGAACACCAAGCCCTTGAGCGGCACGTCGGCGCTGGAGGTGGTGACGATGCGGCCCGGCACCTGGGGCACCGAGGGGTCCGGCGAGAAGAGGTCGGTGTCCGCGCCGATGTGGACGACGTGGATGCGGTCCTGCTCGACCCGCAGGTGGTCGACGATCTCCTGGCGGGAGGTGCCGGAGACGGTGAGGACGGACGGCAGGCGGCGCGCGACGCGCTTCTGCATGCGGGTGAAGGCGTACCACCGGCGGACCGAGGCACGGCGCTGCCAGCCCTCGGCGGCGTCCAGTTCAAGCTGCCGGTCGACGGTGATGGGGTGGTGGATGGTGGTCACCAGCGGGGCGCCGATGTCCCCCAGCAGTCCGTAGCCGAGCGTCTGGTTGTCGTGGACGACGTCGAACTCGCCGCGCCGGGCCCGCAGGTGCCGGCGGGCGCGCAGCGAGAAGGTCAGCGGCTCGGGGAAGCCGCCGGTCCACATCGTGCCGACCTCGAGGGCGTCGATCCAGTCCCGGTACTCGCCCCGCGCGGGGGTGCGGAAGGGGTCGGGCTGGCGGTACAGGTCGAGGCTGGGCAGCTCGGTGAGGCTCAGCCCGTCGAGACCCTCGTCGAGCACCGGGTAGGGCTGGGATCCGATGACCTCGACCCGGTGGCCGAGGCGGGCGAGCTCGCGCGAGAGGTGCCGTACGTAGACACCCTGGCCGCCGCAGAACGGGTTTCCCTTGTAGGTGAGGAGCGCGATGCGCAGGGGTCGTTCCCCGTCGGCTGCCGCGCCCTTCCCGGGGTCCGCATCCATGGCCTCAGCGGTCACTTCCGGTCCCCTTCTCCCTGCACTTTCCCGCGAGATTACGCCGGGACGCTAATCTAGAACAAGTTTCAGACTTGATCGTTCACGGAGCACTGAATCTACCGGCAGGTAGCGCCGCTGTGAGCGGTGGATCAGGTGATTCACGCCACGACGGGGCGGCGGGATCAACTGGTCCACTCGGTGGTGTGACGCCCTGCGGTCGGCTCGTCGCTCCCTCTCGCCGATGTCACGGAACGGACCCATGCCAGCGGAAGCCAAGGCGGACTCGAAGAACGCGCGACCGGCGCCGGGGGGCGGCACACCCGCCGCGTCCTCCGGCACCGCGCACACCCGGCCGCACCCCATGTCGCACACCGCCTCTCCCCCGCTCACCGAGCGGCAGGAGGCGCGCCGCCGCCGGATCCTGCACGCGAGCGCGCAGCTGGCCAGCCGGGGCGGCTTCGACGCCGTGCAGATGCGTGAGGTCGCGGAGTCCTCGCAGGTCGCCCTCGGCACCCTGTACCGCTACTTCCCCTCGAAGGTGCACCTGCTGGTCGCCACGATGCAGGACCAGCTGGAGCACATGCACGGCACGCTGCGCAAGAAGCCGCCGGCCGGGGACACGGCCGCGGAGCGGGTGGCGGAGACCCTGATGCGGGCGTTCCGCGCCCTCCAGCGCGAGCCGAACCTGGCCGACGCGATGGTCCGCGCGCTCACCTTCGCGGACCGCAGCGTCAGCCCCGAGGTCGACCAGGTCTCGCGGCAGACCACGGTGATCATCCTGGACGCGATGGGGCTCGACGACCCGACGCCGGCCCAGCTCTCCGCCGTCCGCGTCATCGAGCACACCTGGCACTCGGCCCTGATCACCTGGCTCTCCGGCCGCGCCTCGATCGCCCAGGTCAAGATAGACATCGAGACGGTCTGCCGCCTGATCGACCTGACCGGCCCGGACGCCCGGTAACTCCGGCACGGGCGGGAGCGGCCCGGCTAGCCGACCCGTTCCAGGCCGCTCCAGCTGCGGCCGATCGCCTTCTCCCCCGCCCAGCGCTCCAGCAGCCCCCGGGCCTCCGGCTCCGGGGCCGCCAGGGCCACCGCCTGGGCGCCCGCCAGGACCTCGCGCCCCTGCTGATGGGTGCCCTCGCTGCAACAGGCGCAGAGCATGCGCACGGCACTGGCCGGCTCGGCGCCGAAGCCGTGCTCGGTGAACAGGGCGAGCAGGGCCTCCAGGTCGCTCGCCTCGCCGGCGGCGACCGTCACCTCCAGGGTCGGCAGCGGCGAGGGTTCGAAGAGCGCGAGCTCGTCGAACACGGGGAACGTCGTGCCGTCGTAGACCCGTTCCCCCTTGGGCTCGCCGTCGTGCACCACGATCTCGCCGTACCGCCGCCCGCCGGTGACGGGCACGTTCACCACGCGCCCCCGGGCCGGACACAACCGCTCGATCCACACGACCTCCCGCTCGCCGTCGGTGTCCAGCCGTACGCAGGCGGCGCCGAAGCGGCCCGCGATCTCACCCTCCCCCTCGGGGAGCTCGATGCCGAAGCCGTCCCAGGCGTCGCGGGCGGTCGTCCAGTCCCGCAGGATCGTGGCGGCGATGCCGAGGTTCCAGTACGCGGGATCGCCCTCGCCGCGCGGGGAACGGGCCGCCGCCTCCCGGCCGAGGTCGAGGGCCTTGTCCCAGTTGCGCAGGAACTTGTGGGCGAGCGCGGCGTCGTACCACCACACCGCGCTCGGCTCCTCGTCGGGGAACCGCGCGAGCACCCGCTCGTAGAGGTCGGCGGAGCGCTGCCACTCCTCGGCCTCCCACGCCTTCGCCGCTTCCTCGATGAGCTTCCTGGCCTCGGACTTCTGCACGCTTCCCGCCCCGGTCGATCCGTCGAAAGCCGGAGGATATCCGGGAGGCGGGCCGCTCCCGCCCCCCGGCCCCGCGGCTCATTCCTCCGGCGGGAACACCGGTTCGCCGCCGGCCAGCAGCGAGATCATGACGGCCTCGACCGGGCAGCCCTCGGCCGCTTCGAGGATCTTCTCGTTGGCGTCGGTCTCCGGCTCGACGGGGTGGGACTGCATGGCGGAGTCGAGGCGGAAGGCGTCCGGGGCGAGGTGGACGCACTGGGCCGAGCCGATGCAGACGGAACGGTCGACCCCGACCCGCCAGCGGTCGCCCATCCTCAGGCCTCCCAGCCGGCCGGGAGGTGGATCATCTTGTGCTCCAGGTACTCGCCGTACCCCTCCGGTCCGAACTCCCGCCCCAGGCCCGAGTTCTTGTAGCCGCCGAAGGGACCCAGCATGTCGAGGCTGAAGGTGTTCACCGAGTAGGTGCCGGTACGGACCTGCCGGGCGATGTCGATGCCGTGGGCGACGTCCGCCGTCCAGACGCTGCCGCTCAGCCCGTAGTCGGAGTCGTTGGCGATCTTCACGGCCTCGGCCTCGTCGCCGTAGGGGAGCAGACAGATCACCGGGCCGAAGATCTCCTCCCGGGCGATCCGCATCGAGTTGTCCACGTCTCCGAACAGGGTCGGTTCGACGTACCAGCCGCGGTCCAGCCCCTGCGGGCGCCCGCCGCCGGCCAGGATCTTGGCGCCCTCCTCCTGACCGATGCGGATGTAGTCGAGGTTGCGCCGCTGCTGCCGCTCGGCGACCAGCGGGCCGACCTGGGTGGCCGGGTCGAGCGGGTCGCCGACGACCAGCGCGTTCGCCGCGGTGGCGAAGGCGTCCGCGAACTCGTCGTAGCGCGAGCGGGGCACGAGGATGCGGGTCTGGGCCACGCAGGCCTGGCCGTTGTTCATCCAGGCCGCCGAGACGATCCCGGGGACCGAGGTGGCGAGGTCCGCGTCGGGCAGGACCACGGCCGCCGACTTGCCGCCCAACTCCAGTGTGACCCGGGTGAGATGACGGGAGGCGACCTCCATGACCCGCTTGCCGGCGGCGACCGAGCCGGTGAAGGAGACCTTGTTGACGCCGGGATGCCCGACCAGGTACTCGCTGACCTCGCGGTCGGCCGGGAGGATCGACAGCACGCCCTCGGGCAGCCCGGCCTCCTGCGCGATCTCACCGAGCAGATAGGCGTCCAGGGGCGATTCGGGCGACGGCTTCAGCACGACGGCGCAGCCGGTCAGCAGCGCGGGCGCGAGCTTGGCCGCCGCCACGAACTGCGGGACGTTCCACGGCACCACGGCCGCCACCACACCCACCGGCTCACGGCGGACGAGGAGCTTGCCGAGGACTCCGTCGCGGGTCTCCTCGTACGTGTAGCCGCGCGCGACCGTGATCGCCGCGTCCCACACCATCATCGCGCCGAGGGCCTGCGCGAGGACGCTCCAGGAGTAGGGGGAGCCGTTCTCGGAGGAGATGACCCGGGCGATCTCCTCGTGGCGCACGGCGATGGCGTCCTTGATCCGGGTCACGACCGCGATCCGCTCGTCGAGGCCCACGCGCGGCCAGGGCCCCTCGTCGAAGGCCCGGCGCGCGGCGGCGACGGCCCGGTCGACGTCCGCCGCCGAGGCGTGCGGCACCCGCCCGATGACCTCCTCGGTGTGCGGCGAGATCACCTCGATGACGTCCTCGCCGAGCGGGTCGGTCAACTCCCCGCCGATGAACAGCTGTCCGTGTTCCACGAGCCCGGTCATGGCCGACTGCCTCCCAAGGACGCTCTCTGGCACCTTGTCTGACGGTTCATCAGATATGAGAACTGATACCAGTTCCCGCGAGACGAGTCCACGGCACGGACACGGCGACGGGCCGCCGCCCGCACGGACGGAATGGTCGACCCGGGCTCCCATTGGAACCCGTTCTAGTTATAGTGGCGGGAATCGGCGACGGGTGGAAGCGCATGACGCAGATGACCGATCACGGCGGGGGCGTACGGTCGATCAGGGTCCCCATCCCGGACAATCCGCTCGGCCACACACTGGTGTACCTGGCCGACACCGACGCCGGACCCGTGCTCATCGACACGGGCTGGGACGACCCCGCGTCCTGGGACGTCCTCGTCCGGGGAATCACCGCCTGCGGAACGGCCGTCGAGGAGATCCACGGCGTCGTCGTCACCCACCACCACCCCGACCACCACGGCCTGTCGGGCCGGGTCCGCGAGGCGTCCGGCGCCTGGATCGCGATGCACGCCGCCGACGCGGCGATCGTCCGGCGCACCCGGGAGAACCGGCCCGAGCGCTGGTTCGCGTACATGGCCGCCAAACTGGAGGCCTCCGGCGCCCCCGAGGAGCACATCGCCCCGCTCCGCGGGACACACCGGTCGGCCCGGCGCACCGGCACCCTGCCCGGCTTCTCCCCCGCACTGCCCGACCGCGAGATCGTCCCCGGCGAACTCCTGCCCCTGCCCGGCCGCAGGCTGCGCGCGATCTGGACCCCCGGCCACACGCCCGGGCACGTGTGCCTGCACCTGGAGGAGACCCACCCGGACCGGCTGCCCGGCAACGGACGCCTGTTCTCCGGCGACCACCTGCTGCCGAGGATCACCCCGCACATCGGCCTCTACGAAGACCCGGACACCCACGGGCGCCCCGTCCACGCGAACGGGATCGAGGGCCTCGGCGAGATCGCCGACCCGCTCGGCGACTACCTCGACTCCCTGGAGCGCGTCGGCCGGCTCGGCCCCGCCGAGGTGCTCCCGGCCCACCAGCACGCGTTCACCGACGCGCCCTCCCGGGTGGCGGAGCTGCTCGCGCACCACGAGGAGCGGCTCACCGGCCTGCTCACGCTCCTCTCCGTCCCGCTCACGCCCTGGCAGCTCGCCGAACGCATGGAGTGGAACCGCCCGTGGGCCGACATCCCCCACGGGTCGCGCAACATCGCGGTCTCCGAGGCCGAGGCCCACATCCGGCGGCTGGTGAAGCTGGGCCGGGCGGAGGCGGTGACGGACAGCGACCCGGTGACGTACGTGGCGGTCTGAGCCCCGGCACCCGCCGACCGCGCACCGCCCGCTCAGCCCAGCAGCGTCCGTATCAACCCGTCCGCGTCCCCCAGGAGTTCGACCTCCCGCGTGCTCATCGTCGGGTTGGCGGCCCGGCGCGCCCCCGCCTCCACGAGCCCCGCCTCGGTCACCTGGTCCTCGTTCCCGTCGAGCAGCGCCTCCAGCGTCTCCTCGGCCACCTCCCCGATCGCCTCGCCGCCGACGGCGACCTGGGCGAGGATCACGGCGGACATGGCCCAGTCGAGACCGGGCGCCCCCTCCTCGGTGTTGGACCAGTCGATGACCTTCGGCCCGTCCGGCGTGAGCATCACGTTGTCGGGGTGCAGGTCCAGGTGCAGGACACGCACACCGGGGTCGGCGGAGAGCCGGGCGGGCACGGCGTGCAGCTTGCGCAGCAGCCGGGCCAGGAGGAGGCCCGCCTCCTGGGCGGAGAGCAGGCCCTGGCCGAAGGCCTCCAGCATGGTCGGCCCGGACAGCCGCTCCATCACCAGGTCCCCGCCGGTCGCGGCCCGCACGCCCGGCACCGGATAGCCGTGCGAGCGCACGTGCTGCATCACCGCCGCCTCGGCCGTCGCGTCGCCCCAGCCCGCGCGGTCCCGCCGCAGCACCCACGCCTCGTCGATCTCGTAGACATCCGCCGAACGCCCTGAGCCGAGCAGTCTCCCCGTACGCATGACCCGAACCTAGCGGATGTCACCCAGGTCACTTCGGGCCCGTGTCCCGGGCAACACCCGGCGGAATCCGGGCGGCCGGTAGAGTGTGCGCGTCGTCATCACACCCTTACGAGGAGAAGCCGGTGCAAATCCGGCGCTGACCCGCAACCGTGAGCCGCTTCGGTGGTGAGCCGGATCGCCTCGCACGGGACGTGACCGGCTCGTGCCCTCGGCAGCCCGCCGACGGCCGGCACCGTCGAGGGATACGGAGCCGGAGCCGCCCGGATGCCTGAGCGTGCCCGGTGCTGCCCGGCTCCCCGCAGGGAGAGTCATGTCTGTTCGCCGCACCGCAGCGGTACTGGCCGCCACCGCCGTCATCGGGGCGGTCGCCGCACCGGCCGCGTCCGCCGCCGGTTCGTCCCCCTCGCCGTCCCCCTCGGTGGCGCTCCCCTCGGGCCTGTTCGGCTCCGCCGACCCGACCTACGACGGCGTCTGGCGGCAGTCGCTCGCCCTGCTCGCCCAGCACACCGTCGGCCAGAGCCCGGCCTCCTCGGCCATCGGCTGGCTGACCGGCCAGCAGTGCGCGAACGGCGCCTTCGCCGCGTACCGCGCCGACGCGAGCGCCGCGTGCGACGCGAAGACCCAGGTCGACACCAACAGCACCGCCGCCGCCGTCCAGGCGCTCGGCGCGCTCGGCGGACACGACGACGCCACCGGCAAGGCCGTGGCCTGGCTGAAGTCCGCGCAGAACAAGGACGGCGGCTGGGGTTACATGCCCGGCGGCCCCAGCGACACCAACTCGACGTCCGTCGTGGTCGGCGCGCTGAAGGCCCTCGGCACGAAGCCCGCGAGCGTCACCAAGGACGGCAAGTCCCCCTACGACGCCCTGCTGAAGCTGTCGACGTCGTGCGACTCCGAGGGCGACGGCGCCTTCGCCTACCAGCCCGACAAGAAGGGCAAGCTGGCCGCGAACGCGGACGCGACCGCGGCGGGCGTGACCGCCGGCATGGGCCAGGGCTTCGTGGCGGAGACCGGCAACGCCTTCGACCTCACGGGCTGCGTCATCTCCGACACCCCCGACCTGGCGACCGCGGCGGGCAACGGCGCCAACTACCTCGCCAAGACCATGGCGAAGACCTCGTACCTGAAGTCCGCACTGCCCGGCGCCAAGGACCAGCCCGACTACGGCAACACGGCCGACGCGGTCGTGGCCCTCGCGGCCATCGGCGCGACGAAGGACGCGCGGAAGCCGCTCGCCTGGCTGGAGAAGAACTCCGCCGACTGGGCGGCCAAGTCCGGCCCGGCCGCGTACGCGCAGCTCATCTTCGCCGCGCACGCCACCGGCACCGACCCGCGCGCCTTCGGCGGCGAGGACCTCGTCGCGCGGCTCGCCGCCACGGGCCCGGGCCCGGTCGCGGGCGGCGCCACGGCGAGCCCGAGCGAGAAGAAGAACGACGAGAAGAAGGACGACGGCAACGGACTCGGCGGCTGGTGGATCATCGGCGTCGGCCTGGTCGCGGGCATCGGCATCGGTTTCCTGATCAGCGGCCGCAACAAGAAGCAGCAGCTGTGACCGGCCGTCGGACGGCCGCGCCCGCACTGGCCCTCGCGCTGGCCCTCCTGATCCTCGCCCTCGGCGGCGCGGGGCAGGCCCGGGCCGTCGGCTACCGCTACTGGTCCTTCTGGGACCTGACCGGCGGGAAGTGGACGTACGCCACCCAGGGCCCGTCGACCGCGCGGCCGTCCGACGGCGACGTCCAGGGCTTCCGCTTCGCGGTGAGCGAGGACTCCCAGCACGCCGTACAGCCGCGCGGGGAGCGGGAGTTCGCCGCGATATGCGCCAAGACGCCCGCCCGGCACGGCAAGAAGCGGGTGGCCCTGGTCATCGACCCGGGCACCGCCGCCGACGCGCCCTCCGGCGAGACGCCCCCGTCCGCGCGCACCGCCTGCGCCCAGGTCGCCCCCGACGCGAGCACCGCGGAGGCCCTGGCGGCGGTCGCGAGTCCGCTGCGCTACGACACCAACGCCCTGCTGTGCGCCATCACGGGCTACCCGAAGAGGGGCTGCGGCGACCCGGTCGCGGCGGCCGGGCCGACCGCGTCCGCCCGTCCGCACACCTCCGCACCCGCCGGCCACGGCCCCTCGGTGGGCCTGCTGGCGGGAGGGGCGGCGGTGGCCGCGCTGGGCGCGGCGGCCGTCTGGCAGGCCCGTCGGCGCAAGGGCTGAGGAACGGGTCATGAGCAAGGGCGACCGCGAACGCCCCACCACCACCGCGGGCCGCCGTCCCGCGGTGCGGTGGGGCTCCCCGCTGTCCGAGAAGGACCGGATCCCCGGGACCGTGGGGCCCCAGCGCCCCGCTCCGGACGCCGGCCCGCCGGGGCGGGCGTCCCGTTCCCGTACCCTCCCCGGCCCACCCGGGCCGTGGGCCACCCGCGCGAACGCCCTGCACCCCGGCGCCTGGTGGATCTGGGCCCTGGGGCTCGGCACGGCGGCCTCCCGCACCACCAACCCCCTCCTGCTCGCCCTGCTCATGGCGGTGGCCGGCTTCGTCGTGGCCACCCACCGCACCGACGCCCCCTGGGCCCGCTCCTACACCGCGTTCGTGAAGCTGGCGGCGGCCGTCCTCCTCATCCGCCTGGCCTTCGCCGTCTTCCTCGGCTCCCCGATCCCCGGCACGCACGTGATCGTCACGCTCCCCGAGATACCCCTCCCGCACTGGGCACAGGGGGTGCGCATCGGCGGCCGGGTCACCGCCGAGGGCCTGCTCTTCGCGCTCTACGACGGCCTGAAACTGGCCGCCCTCCTCGTCTGCGTCGGCGCGGCCAACGCGCTGGCGAACCCGGCGCGGCTGCTCAAGTCGCTGCCGGGAGCGCTGTACGAGGCGGGCGTCGCGGTGGTCGTCGCGCTCACCTTCGCCCCGCACCTGATCGCCGACGTCCAGCGGCTGCGCGCCGCGCGCCGGCTCCGCGGCCGCCCCGACCGGGGGCTGCGCGGCCTGCTGCACGTCGGACTCCCGGTCCTGGAAGGCGCGCTGGAACGCTCGGTCGCGCTGGCGGCGGCGATGGACGCGCGCGGGTACGGGCGCACGGCCGAGGTCCCGGCCGCCGTCCGCCGGACCACCGGAGCCCTCACCCTCGGCGGCCTGCTCGGTGTCTGCGCCGGCACCTACGGACTGCTGACCGCGGCGGGCGACAGCTACGGCCTGCCGGTCCTGCTCGCCGGACTCGGCGCGGCGCTCGGCGGCCTGTGGCTGGGCGGCCGCCGCTCGCCGCGGACGCGGTACCGGCCCGACCGCTGGGGCGCCCGGGCCTGGCTGGTCGCCGGATCGGGCGTCGCGGTCGCGGCCCTCATGATCCTGGCCGCCTCCCAGGACCCCGCCGGGCTGCGCCCCGGTGTCGTCCCCCTGGTCGCCCCCGACCTCCCCCTCCGGCCGGCGGCGGCGATCCTGCTCGGCCTGCTCCCCGCCTTCACGGCCCCGGCCCCCCGGCGAACCCCCGCCCCTGTCCCTGCCCCCGAGGAGTCGTCGTGATCCGCTTCGAGGATGTCTCCGTGACGTACGCCGGAGCGGCCGAACCCTCCGTCCGGGGCGTGGACCTCGAGGTCCCGGAGGGCGAACTGGTGCTGCTGGTCGGCCCGTCCGGTGTCGGCAAGTCGACGGTGCTGGGCGCGGTGAGCGGACTGGTCCCGCACTTCACGGGCGGAACACTGCGCGGCCGGGTCACCGTCGCGGGACGGGACACCCGCACCCACAAGCCGCGCGAACTCGCGGACGTGGTCGGCACCGTGGGCCAGGACCCGCTGTCCCACTTCGTGACGGACACGGTGGAGGACGAGCTCGCCTACGGCATGGAGTCGCTGGGCCTGGCGCCCGCCGTGATGCGCCGGCGCGTCGAGGAGACCCTCGACCTCCTCTCGCTGGCCGACCTCCGCGACCGCCCGATCGCCACCCTCTCCGGCGGTCAGCAGCAGCGGGTCGCGATCGGGTCGGTGCTCACCCCGCACCCGCGGGTCCTGGTCCTCGACGAACCCACCTCGGCCCTGGACCCCGGCGCCGCCGAGGAGGTCCTCGCCGTCCTGCAGCGCCTGGTCCACGACCTCGGCACCACGGTCCTGATGGCCGAGCACCGCCTGGAACGCGTCGTCCAGTACGCCGACCGGCTCGCCCTCCTCCCCGCGCCGGGCGCTCCCCTGACCGTCGGCACCCCGTCCGAGATCATGGCCGTCTCCCCGGTGTACCCGCCGGTGGTGGACCTCGGCCGCCTGGCCGGCTGGTCCCCGCTCCCCCTGACCGTGCGCGACGCGAGGCGCCGGGCGGGCACCCTGCGCGAGCGCCTGGCCACAGCGCCTCCGGCACCGGCCGCCCCCACCGCTCCCCTCCCTCCGGCACCCGCACGCCCCGCCCCCTCCCCCCTCTCCCGCCTCCTGCGCGGTCGCGGTTCGACAGCCGCCCGGCCGTCGTCCGAGCCGGCCGTCGTCGAGGCACTGGCCGTCCGGCGCGGGCGCGTCGAGGCGCTGCGCCGGGTCGACCTGGCCACGCGGCCGGGCGAGACCGTCGCGCTGATGGGCCGCAACGGCGCCGGGAAGTCGACGCTGCTCGCGGCGCTGGTCGGACTGGTCGAGCCGACGGCCGGTTCCGTACGCGTCGGCGGGGCGGCACCCCACCGGACGGCACCGCGCGACCTCGTGCGCCGGGTGGGACTCGTACCGCAGGAGCCGCGGGACCTGCTGTACGCGGACACGGTGGCCGCCGAGTGCGCGGCGGCCGACGAGGACGCCGGGGCCGCTGCCGGAACCTGCCGGGCGCTGGTCTCCGAGCTGCTGCCGGACATCGCGGACGACACGCACCCCCGTGACCTCTCGGAAGGCCAGAGACTGGCGCTGGCGCTGGCCGTCGTCCTCACGGCCCGCCCCCCGCTGCTGCTCCTCGACGAGCCGACCCGGGGCCTCGACTACGCGGCCAAGGCCCGGCTGGTCACGGTGCTGCGCGCCCTCGCGGCCGGGGGACACGCCATCGTGCTGGCCACCCACGACGTGGAACTCGCCGCCGAGCTCGCCGACCGTGTGGTGATCCTCGCGGACGGCGAGGTCGTCGCCGACGGTCCCACCGCCGAGGTGGTCGTCGCGTCCCCGTCCTTCGCCCCGCAGGTCGCCAAGGTCCTGGCCCCCGAGCCGTGGCTCACCGTCGCCCAGGTCAGAAGGGCCCTCGCATGACCGCCGCCCGCCCCCAGCCCCAGCCCCAGGCCCGGGCCGTCCGCCTCGGTCCGCGTTCCACGGCCGCCCTGGTCCTGGTCAGTGCCACCGGAGCCGCCGGTTTCGCCTGGCCACTGTTCGCCGGGCCCGGCTCCCAGGTCAGCGCGCACGCCCAGGACGCCCCGTGGCTGTTCGCGGGGCTCCTGGTCCTGCTGGTCGCGGTGGTCGCGGCGACGATCTCCGAGTCGGGACTCGGCCCGAAGGCGGTCGCCATGCTCGGCGTGCTGGCCGCGACCGGCGCCGCGCTGCGCCCGATCGGGGCCGGGACCGCCGGCATCGAGCCGATGTTCTTCCTGATGGTGCTGAGCGGCCGGGTGCTCGGGCCGGGGTTCGGCTACGTGCTCGGGTGCGTGACCATGTTCGCGTCGGCGCTGCTGACCGGCGGGGTGGGGCCCTGGATGCCCTTCCAGATGCTGGCCATGGGCTGGTTCACGATGGGGGCCGGCCTCCTGCCGGGCCCGGACCGGCTGCGCGGCCGCGCGGAACTGTTCATGCTCGCCGGATACGGCTTCCTGGCCGCCTTCGCGTACGGCACCGTCATGAACCTGGCCGGCTGGCCCTTCATGGACGCGCTGGCCTCGAACATCGCCTTCGACCCGGACGCCGCCGTCCCCGCCAACCTCGCCCGGTTCGTCGCGTACTGCCTGGCCACCTCCCTCGGCTGGGACCTGGGACGGGCGGTCGTCACCGTCGTCCTCACCCTGACGATCGGCACGACCCTGCTCAAGGCACTGCGCCGGGCCACGCGCCGGGCGGCCTTCGAGAGCCCGGTCACGTTCGACCCCCGGTGATCCGGGACCCACGTCACACCTCCCGGCAGCACCGCGTGTCCCTCCCCGCACCGTCCGTCAACCGCGGGGTGAAGCGGCCCACAGGGCCCACGTCACATACGAAGCGGCTTCGTAGACCGAAACGCATGTCATGCCCTCGCCATTAGGCCCCCTGACCTGCACTTTGAGAGCCGCATCACACGACGGCCTTCCATCCCGAATGCGACCACAACTAGTAAAAGGGGTCATTGCGGACGGGTCCGGATCCTGTTTGTCTTGAGGACGTCGCCAGGCGCCACGAGCCCCCACGGGCCGCGGCGCCGACGTACGCCGCTCCTTCCACACACCACGTGGACACGGCGCACGAGCGACTCCATGTCCCCGAAGAAACAGGTTCTCCGTGTCCGTCTCCGTCATCCGCCGCATCGTCTCTTCCCCCAAGAAGGCCCTCGCCGGTACCGCCGTGGCCGCCGCCACCGCCGGTATGGTCCTGGCCGCGGCGCCCGCCCAGGCCGCCACGCCGACCAGCGCCTCCGCCGCGAAGTCGATCGCCCGCGAGATGATTCCGGACGCCTCGCAGTTCAACGCCTTCAGCAAGATCGTCGAGCACGAGAGCGGCTGGAACGTCAGCGCCACCAACTCCTCCTCCGGCGCGTACGGCCTGGTCCAGGCCCTGCCCGGTTCGAAGATGGCCTCCGCCGGCGCCGACTGGAAGACCAACCCCAAGACCCAGATCAAGTGGGGTCTGGACTACATGAACTCCCGCTACGGCAGCCCGGCCGGCGCCTGGAGCTTCTGGCAGGCCAACGGCTGGTACTGATCAGCCCCACGCATACGCAAGGCGGCACCCCTTTCCCGGGGTTGCCGCCTTCCGTCGTACCCGCCCACCGCCCGAAGCCGTCGGCACCGTCACCGCGCGTCCTTGCGCGGCCACCCGAACCACGCTGCGGCGCAGACCAGCACGTGGGCGGCGGCCGTGCCGGCGAAAACGGTCACGTACGGTCGTGCGCCGCCGTCGTCCAGCCGTTCGACGCTGACCGGTGGTGACCAGCCGCCCGGAACCACGGAGACCTCGATGACCGTGCCGGCCGGTGTCCACTCGGGCAGCCCGTACAACAGCAGGCCCAGGTCCTGTTCGGTCACGGCGTCGGCGATCCGATAGGAGATCCGCTCGGGCCCGTCGTCGCCCGTTCCCCCCTCGTGAGTGGAACTCGCCTCCATCACCCGGACCCGGACCGGATGTCCCGCCATCTCGTGCAGGACCGTCGGGACCAGGAAGGGGCCCGCGACGAGGAAGACAGCGGCGGTGACCACGGGCGCCACGGCCAGGCGCTCCCGGAGACCCGAGCCCGACCGGAAGTCCCAGACATCGGCGACGAAGGGTGCCGAGACAAGGCTGAGGCTCCCCGGGACGACCGAGACCAGCCCCCACGCTTCGCTCCGTCCCCCGAGGAACACGGCCGTCGGCGTGACCACCAGCGACCAGACCATCACCCCCGCCAGCAGATACTTCTTGCGCCTGGGGCGCACGCGCGTCCGCAGGAACTCCAGCACCCCCGGCAGAACGAGTTCCACCCGCCGCGCAGCGACCCGCGACGTCCCGTTCCTGCCCGGCCGCGCCATGTCACCTCTCCTCAGGAGGGGCGGGGCCGGTGTAGTGCAGTGAGCGGCTGACGTCGTCGAGCTTGTCGAGCCCGGCCTGCACCGCTTCCAGCTCCTGCTCCAGGAGGGTGAGGTCCGGCTCGGACGCGGCGACGTCGCCGGCGGCGTGGAGGGAGAGCAGCAGGGAACCGCGTTCGGCGGCGGCCTCCAGACGCAGCACGGTCGATTCCAGGGTGGCCATGAGGATCTCGCGCAGTTCCGCGAGCCGTTCCAGGGATGCGGCGCGTTCGCCGGCCGCACGGGCGGAGGCCTCCTTGGCCTCCCGCAGGGCACCTTGCCGGGACCGGGCCTCCTGCTCCAGCCGTCGCTGGTCGCCCCGTACGGCCTCGGGGTCGGTGCCCGCGGTGGCGGCGTCGATGATCCGGACGGCCTCGGCCCGGGCGCGGAGCTCGTCGGCCGCGGCACGGACGAAGGTGACGGCCGTGGCCAGCACCTCGGTGAGGGTGGAGTCGGTGCTGTCGCGTTGATGACGGTCGAGTCTGTCGGCGGCGGCCGAGGCCCGCTCCAGCCAGCGTCCGACGTCGGGAGGCAGCCCGGCCCGCGCCGGTGCGGGTCCCGCGGGATCCGGCGGTCGCCGGGGACCGGCGGCGGACCCTCCGGTCAGCCGGTCGGTGACGGTCTGGGCTGCCCAGACCAGGAGACCGATGCCGGCGCCGACGGGCAGGGCCACGGCGGCGGAGGCCCCTGCCAGGAGAGCCGCCGAGGCGCCTGCCGCGGCCAGCAGCGCGGCCGGGGCCACGGCCAAAAGGCGCGGGCCGTTCATCGTGCGCTCACCGCCTCTCGTCCTGTCCCGCGCGGGGCGGGGTGATGGTGGCCGGTTCGTCACCGGGGCCCGCCGCCGCACGGCCCCGCGCGGAAACCGGGCACGGCTAGAAGTTGCTGATGACGGAGACCATCACCTTGTCGATGACGGCGGGGTCGCGGGCGTCGTACGAGGTGGCCCTGGTGGCCGCGGAGATCTTGCTGAGGGTGTCGAAGTCGGCCTGGCCGCTGAAGGCGACGGTGAAGACACGCACCGAGCGTTCCAGCTGGGTCGCGTCGATGTCGCGCAGCAGGGCGTCGAGGTCGTTGTCGGCCGGGTACTCGTTCCTGCCGTCGGTCAGGACCACCACCGCGTTGATCCGGTCGGTGTCGAGATCGGCCAGGACCTCCTGCTGGGCGGCGCGCACCGTGGCGTACAGCGCCGTGCCGCCCGAGGCGCTCAACCCGTCGATGGCGTCGGCGAGTTGCTTCTTGCCGTCCCGAATGGGGCTTGGCGGCAGGATCTGCCGGTAGGGCTTCTGGCCGGCCTCGGTCTCGGTGGAGAAGGCCCACAGTCCGACCTCGTCGTCCGGGTGGTACAGGTCGAGGGCGGTCACGGCGGCCTTCTTGGCCGCCTCCAGCCGGGACTGCCCGCTTCCGGTGGTCGCGTTCATCGAGCCGGAGACGTCCATCACCAGCACCACCCGGGCCTTCTTCCGCAGTTCGTCCCAGCCGTCGAGAACCGCGCGGAGCACCTTGGGTGCGGGCGGGTCGATGAGGGACAGCTTCCGCCTTCCCTCGTCGGGCAGGCTCACCGAGGCGGCCAGTTCGCGCCCGGCGTTGCCCTCGTGGTCGCGGAAACCGTAGTGCTGGAAGCTGCTCTGCTGCGCGGGTTCGAGCAGGAAGGCGCGGAAGTCCGCGGCGGCCGCCCGCTGTTCCCCGCTCGCCGAGGGCAGCACCACGAAGGGGTGGTCGAGCATGAGGGTGCCGTCGTCCGGGTGCACGGCCACCAGGGGCACCTTCGGTTTCGTCCCCTTGTCGAGTTTCTTGATGTCACCGGTGGGGCTTCCCCGGTCGTACAGGTGGATCAGCTGCTCCTGGACGACGACGGCGCTGGCGTAGGACAGGGCCTGGCCGTGTGCGTCGGCCTCGGCGAGATTGGCCATGTAGGCGGTCGCGTCGGAGGCGTAGTGGAGCACGCCGGCCTCCACTCCCGCCACGAACGCCCGGGACTTGCCGTCCTCGACGTCGTCGAGGGTGAGGTCGCTGGAACGGCCGGTCGCGGCGTAGAAGGCGGCCACGGTCGCCGCCAGACCCGAGGTGGAGGTGTGCGGGTTGTCCTTGCCCAGGTGGAAGCCGCCCCATTCGGGGTGGCCGAACGCGCCCCACCCCTTCTTGGTCAGTGACAGCACGTCCCGCCAGCCGATCTTCTTCTCCGGCCAGCCCAGCGCCTCGGCCATGGGCCGGGGCATGGCGATGGCCAGCGGGCTGGTGGCCAGGGAGACGGGCGTGTCCCCGCCGAGAACCGTGCGGTCCGACGCGCCGCCCTCCTCGGTCAGCAGCGTGAGCCACAGCGACGAGGTCGGCGTCCACGCCTGCGGTTCCGGCGCGCCGTCGCGCTTCTCGTCCCAGCCCTGCGCGAGTGCTTGCATGGCGACGCCCGAACTCGTCTCGGACACCGACACCCGGGCGCACCGGCCCGATGCCGTCCTGCGTTCCGCCGCGTTGTACTTCTCGGCCAGCTCGGCGAGCAGATCACCCTTCTCCGTGGAGGAGTTCACCTCCAGGGTGACATCGCAGGCCGGTCCGTCGTCGGAGACCTGACGTATCACCAGGAAGGCGGCCAGTATCGCCACCAGCCCCACCGCCGTGCCCACCACGAGCGGCAGTCTGCGCACTCCCGGAGCACCCGTGCGTCGGTTCATGCTCCCCCTGAAGTCGGTCACGACCGATCGGCACGGGACGGGCGGTCGAACATGACGGTCCACCCCGCGAAAGCCTGCGAACGCCCGCCCCATCCTCCCGCTTCAGGACAGGTGTACGAAAGTGCCTTTCCGGTTAAGGCCGTCGGAACGAACCGCCGCCGGGACCGCCTCCCGCACGTCGGCCGCCCGGCGGCGGGCACACCCGCACCCGCCGTGGTGGACTGATCCCCATGACCACGCGGACGGACAAGCGGCACGGCCCCGAGTCACGAGGCCTGCGACTCGTTCCCGCGCTGCTGTCGCTGACCGTGGTCAGCGGACTCATCGACGCCGTGAGCTACCTGGGCCTCGGCCACGTCTTCACCGCGAACATGACCGGCAACGTGGTGGTGCTCGGCTTCGCGGCCGCCGGAGCACCCGGCTTCTCCGTACCGCACACCCTCACCTCCCTGTGCTGCTTCCTCGCCGGAGCGGCGACCGGCGGCCGCACCGCCGTACGGCTCGCCGACGGCTCCCGCCGCACCTGGGCCCGCGCCGTGTTCGCCGCCGAGGCCGTCCTGACGGCGGCCTGCGCGGCGGCCGCCTTCGCCGCCCCGGGCGCCACCGCCACCACGTACACCGTGATCGCCGTGACGGCCTTCGCGATGGGCCTGCGCAACGCGACGGTCCGCAGGCTCGGCGTCGCCGACCTGACGACCACCGTCCTGACGATGACCCTGACGGGCCTGGCCGCCGACTCCCGCCTCGGCGGCGGCGCGGGCCGTCACTCCCCGCGCCGGACCGCCTCCGTGCTGGCGATGGCGGCGGGCGCCCTGCTCGGCGCGTGGCTGGTTCTGCACCAGGGCCTCGCCCTCCCCCTGCTGATCGCCGCGCTCGTACCGGCGGCCCTGGCGGCGACGGCCTCCGGCCGGGAGTGAGGCCCGGCCGGAGCTTTCACCGAAACCGAAACCGGCACCCGCATCCGCACCCGGCCCGGCCCCGCCCCCGCACCTCACAACCGCTGAATGATCGTCCCCGTGGCCAGCCCCCCACCCGCGCACATCGTGATCAACGCGAACTCCTTGTCCGTCCGCTCCAGTTCGTGCAGCGCCGTGGTGATGAGCCGCGCCCCCGTGGCCCCCACCGGATGCCCGAGCGCGATCGAGCCCCCGTTCACGTTCACCTTCTCCAGGTCCTGCCCGAAGACCTGCGCCCAGCTCAGCACGACGGACGCGAAGGCCTCGTTGATCTCGACGAGGTCGATGTCCTTCAGCGACATCCCGGCCTTGCCGAGCACGGCCCGGGTGGCGTCGATCGGGCCGTCCAGGTGGAAGTGCGGGTCGGAGCCCACCAGCGCCTGGGCCACGATCCGCGCCCGCGGCCGCAGCTTCAGCGCCCGCGCCATCCGCTTGGACGCCCACAGGATGGTGGCCGCGCCGTCGGAGATCTGCGAGGAGTTGCCGGCGGTGTGGACGGCGGTCGGCATCACGGGCTTCAGCCTCGCCAGCGCCTCCATGGAGGTGTCGCGCAGCCCCTCGTCACGGTCGACGAGCCGCCACATGCCCTGCCCGGCCCGCTGCTCGTCCTCGGTGGTGGGCACCTGCACGGCGAACGTCTCACGCTTGAACCGCTCCTCGGACCAGGCGACGGCCGCCCGTTCCTGCGAGATGAGCCCGAGCGAGTCGACGTTCTCGCGCGTCAGCCCGCGGTGGCGCGCGATCCGTTCGGCCGCCTCGAACTGGTTCGGCAGGTCGACGTTCCACTCGTCGGGGAACGGCTTGCCCGGCCCGTGCTTGGACCCCGAGCCCAGCGGCACCCGCGACATCGCCTCGACACCGCAGCTGATCCCGACGTCGATGACGCCCGCCGCGATCATGTTGGCGACCATGTGCGAGGCCTGCTGCGAGGAGCCGCACTGGCAGTCGACCGTCGTCGCCGCCGTCTCGTAGGGCAGACCCACCGTCAGCCAGGCCGTGCGCGCGGGGTTCATCGACTGCTCGCCGGCGTGGGTCACCGTGCCGCCGACGATCTGCTCGACGCAGTCGGCGGGGATGCCGGTGCGGCCGAGGAGTTCACGGTAGGTCTCGCCCAGGAGATAGGCGGGGTGCAGATTGGCGAGCGCGCCGCCGCGCTTGCCGATGGGGGTCCGTACGGCTTCGACGATCACGGGTTCCGCGGCCATGGGGGCTCGTCCTCTCCTCAGGCCTGCCCGGCGGCCAGGCCCAGCTGACCCGCGCAGCGCGGGGCGTCCCGGCCCACCCACCGCGCAGAACTAGAACGCGTACCAGTTCTGCTCGCAGTTTGCTGAGCGAACCCCCCGCGCCGCAAGGGTCGTGCAGCTCCCGAAGTCACGATCCACACAAACCTCGCACGCAATTGGGAGGCCCGCACCTCTTGCCACTTGTAGAACCCGTTACTACCTTCACGGCGATTCCATGTTCCTGATGGACCGTCAGAAGCGCCCCTGGAGTTGCCGATGCCCTGTCCAGCGCTGCCAGACGGGTTCGATTTCACCGACCCCGACGTGCTGCACCACCGCGTACCCCTCCCGGAGTTCGCCGAGCTGCGCAGGACCGAACCGGTCCACTGGGTCCCGCAACAGCCCGGCGTCGCCGGCTTCGAGGACGACGGCTACTGGGCCGTCACCCGGCACGCGGACGTCAAGTACGTCTCGACGCACCCCGAGTTGTTCTCCTCGTTCCTCAACACCGCCGTCATCCGCTTCAACGAGCACATCCAGCGCGAACAGATCGAGGTCCAGCGGCTCATCATGCTCAACATGGACCCGCCCGAACACACCCGGGTCCGCCAGATCGTGCAGCGCGGCTTCACCCCGCGCGCCATCCGCTCCCTGGAGGACGCGCTGCGCGCCCGCGCCGTCTCGATCGTGGCGAACGCGCTCGCCGGGGCCGCCCCCGACGGCTCCTTCGACTTCGTCACCCAGGTCGCCTGCGAACTGCCGCTGCAGGCGATAGCCGAGCTCATCGGCGTCCCGCAAGAGGACCGCGTCAAGATCTTCGACTGGTCCAACAAGATGGTGGCGTACGACGATCCGGAGTACGCGATCACCGAGGAGATCGGCGCCGAGTCGGCCACCGAACTCATCTCGTACGCGATGAACATGGCGGCGGACCGCAAGCGGTGCCCCGCCAAGGACATCGTCAGCACACTGGTGGCGGCGGAGGACCAGGGGAACCTCGCCTCCGACGAATTCGGCTTCTTCGTCCTGCTGCTGGCGGTCGCCGGCAACGAGACGACCCGCAACGCCATCACGCACGGGATGCACGCCCTGCTCACCCACCCCGACCAGTGGGACCTCTACAAACGGGAGCGGCCGAGGACCACCGCCGAGGAGATCGTCCGCTGGGCGACCCCCGTCGTCGCCTTCCAGCGCACCGCGACCCAGGACACCGAACTGGGCGGGCGGCGGATCAGGAAGGGCGACCGGGTCGGCGTCTTCTACTCCTCCGCCAACAACGACCCCGAGGTGTTCGAGCGCCCCGAGGTCTTCGACATCACCCGTGACCCCAACCCGCACCTCGGCTTCGGCGGCGGCGGCCCGCACTTCTGCCTCGGCAAGTCCCTGGCCACGCTGGAGATCGACCTGATCTTCAACGCGATCGCCGACGCGATGCCGGACCTGCGGCTGGCGGGCGCCCCGCGCCGCCTCCGCTCCGCCTGGCTGAACGGCGTCAAGGAACTCCAGGTCGCTCACGCGTAGCGGGCGCCGCGCGCTCGGGCCGGCGGCCTCCCGGCACCGTCGGCCCGTCCCGAGGGAGGCAGGGGCATCCTCCCGCGCTCGCTCCTGCCTCCCCCGAGACCCGAGATCCTCGACCGCGCGGCGCGCCGTTCAGGCGGCCAGTACCCCCCCGAACAAGGGGAGGTTGCGGATCACCGACCAGATGACGATCACGGCGAACATCGCGCGGGCCCTCCACACAGGGAGCGCCCGTGGGCGGGATCTGCCGGTGACGGTGCACCACCACGCCAGGGCGGCGAGCGGCAGGAAGGCGACCAGGAGGGCGTTGTAGTCGACAGCTGTCATCAAGTGGCCGTGCGTCAACTCGTGAAGGGCCCGCAGAGTGCCACAGCCCGGGCAGTCGAAACCCGTCAGGGCCCGGAACGGGCAGGCGGGGAAGCGGCCGGTTCGCGTGGGATCCTGGAGCGCCGCAGCGAGGACCACCCCCGCCAGCAGCCCGGCTCCGATCCATGCTTCACGGACCCGGTGTGCCGCCGAAAGCGACGACGGCGCACGGAGCCGCGGACGAACTGGCGTCACGGCGTCGACGAGTACGCGGTCGACTCCCCGGACACGGCCGCGATGAGGATGACGATCAGCCAGAACGCGACACCGACCGAGAGACTCACAATGACGAAGAGCCGAGCCTTCCGTGACGCCTCGACGGCTCCCTCCAGGTCGCCCGCAGCGTTCTTGGCCGACACCTGCGAGGCGAAGACAATGGCGGCGATCCCGGTCGGCAGGAAGCAGAACAGTGTGACGAGGACGGCCGCTGTCATATAGCTCTGAATCAGGGGTCTTTGTCCTGAATGCACTGTCGACTGATGGGGGCCCGTTTGTCCGGTACGCCACGTCTCGCGGTGCGACGACTGCTCAGAGGACTCCGAGAAGGTGTTCTCCTCTTCCCAGGGAGTATCCGACTCCCAGTCCTCATTCTCTTGCGGCGGTGGACGCTTTTCTGACATGGCCGGATTCCTTTCTCCAGACATTTCCTTCAGATACGTGGTCCTGATGCGTCATTTCAGTTCGGAACCCACAGGGTTTTCTTGGAATCCCAGGTCCAGCATCTGTCTCGGGCATCCAGGCCGACGGCCTGTTCGTAGGCCTCTTCCGGAAGGTCCGCAGTGAACGTGACCCGACCGCCGGTGGACATTTCGAAGACCAAGCTCTGGGGTGCCGGTCTCCCGTCCGAAGGCGACTTCAGCAGTCGGCGTGCGAACGCCTTCAGCCCTTGGTGAGCCTGCTCGGCGAATTTCTCAAACAGGGCGCGTAGAAACGGCTTCAGCACAGCGGTCGTGACGAGCACCAGCGCCACGTCGGCCGGCCCTCTCCGGGTCGGCACCAGCAGACACTTGGCGTCGATTCCGGCCTCGCGCAGCAGGTCCTGTCCATCTTGCGCCGGATCGGGAGGGAAAGACGAGGGCCAGAGGATCTCAACCTCGACGTCGGTCATGATGCGTCTCCCTTTCAACCGTTCAGCCGGACAGCGACCACCATTCGACGGCGCCCGTGCAGTCAGCGGTCAGGAGTCCCTCGTCGTTCTTGCGAAACGCAAGTCCGACGGGACAAGAGTTGGCAAGCTTTGCCACAGAGGTGGCGTTCCCTGTGCTCAGGTCCCGGATCGACACGTTGCCCTCGTCATCGGCAGCAGCGAGCACCGAGCGGTCAGTCGAGAGTGCCAGTTGCCGGACGGGCGCTCCTTGGCCTCTGCGCCAGATGAGGCTGCCGTTCCAGGACCAGAGCCGCACCTGGCCGTCCTGACAGCCAGTGGCGAGAAAGTCTTCCGAGCAGGCGAGGGAAAGAACGACCTGACGGTGCGGCCATTCCCTCACGAACTGTCCGTGCCCGTTCAGTTCCAGCACGGGTCCCTCGCCGCAAGCCACAATGATGTGGCGGTCATCGGGCGTGAAGCCGACGGGGCCGAGCACGGCGCCCTGGTCAGCCTTCCTGGCTCTGCCCTTCTTCTCCAACCGTACAGCTCCCGGCCGAACCTCCAGTTCCCGTACCAGGACGCCACGCGTGTTATAGATGTGGACCTGGCTTTCTCCGGTCACCGCGAGCCAGAGGCCGTTCGAGCTGAAGGCGAGGACGGAGCCCTGCCCTCTGGTGCCGATGACTCGCAGTGGCGTCTCGTTCCGCAGGTCCCAGACGACCACGGTGCCGTCCTCGTGCCGACTGGCCAGGTGCCGCCGCCAAGGGCTCCAGGACAGCCAGAGCGGCTGTGCGGGCGGCTCGGGGACGCAGTGGGCGACCAACTCTCCGTTCAGTGCCTCGTAGACGCGGACCAGGCCGTCGTGACAGGCTGCGGCGAGCAGGTCACCCGGGCCGACCGCCAGGTGGGAGCAGGGGCCGGTCTCGGCGAGGACACCGATCCTCTCAGAGGGCTGCGGGGGCGATGGAGGCCGCGGCGGGTTGGGCTCGGGCCGTGAGACCGGCGGCTCCGATACCGGCTTCGGCTTCGGTATTGACTGAGGCTCCGAATCCGGCTCCGGTGCGAAGAGTTGGGTCGTGTCGGACCTGAGGAAGAGAACCGGCGTGGCCCACTCCAGACTCCCCAGACTCATCTTCACCACTTCGCGGGCGCTCATCACCGCCCGGTCGACCGGAAGCCCCTCAGCGACCAACTCATAGAAAGAAGACGCGAAGACGACAGCGGCCTTGTCGGTGATCTCGTACTGCATGGCCACCACGGCCGGCACACCGGCTCGTACGACGCTTGCGGCGGTACTCGTGAAGACGCCTTCCTTTCCGCTGACTGCGGACTCACAGGCGTTCAGCACGACGAGACGCAGATGCGGACAGTCCTTCCGGATCCGCCGCGCGAAGTCTGCGGCGTCGACGCGCATCGCCGACCCGCTGTCGCCAGAAAGTTGAATGTATCCCCCACCGCTCTCCTCATCGAATCCACCGTGACAGATGCAGTGGAGGACATGCCACGTGTCGGACCGCAGCGCGTCCGCAAGATCCGCCCAACGGTCTCCGGTCAGCCAGTGGACGTCCACATTGTCGGAACTTTTCCGTTGCAGGGCCTGCGCGATCTGCTCCCTCTCCCTTTGCTCTTCGAGTACGGGGAGATCGCTCGGGAGGGACGAAATGCCGAGAACTCGGAGTGGAAGCGTGAGGGCGATGGGGGATATCCGGTCCATGAGTTGCAGGTCTCGCACGACCGGCTCACAGAGGGCGAGATAGTCATCGCGAAACGGATCGACCATGTACTCCCAGGGAATCCGACAGACTTGTGGACCATCCGGCCGCAAAAGAACGCGGAGCGCCTTTCCCTCCTGCTTGGCAAGACCTCTGCACCTGTCGAACTGGATGGATATGGCATCCTTCAGGATCGATTGGGCCAGACGTTTCCCGAAGTCCCGGACCGGCCTCTCCGCCGTGGCCGGGCCGCGCGTGACCTCCGCGCTCGACGATCTTGCCAGGGAGGCTCGCACCTCGGCCAACTCGGATTTCAGTTCCATGAGCGAGTAGGGAGGAGATACTCGTATCGTCGCTTCGCCGCACTCAGAGGAACAGCGGACGATCCACTGAGTATCGCTCTCGATGATGTCGATCCGGAACGGCAGACCTTCCATGCCGCCACCTCCGACCCCTCGACACCAGTCCACACCTAATACAACAGGGCGTCCACTCGGCCGCCGGGCCGGTGCGGATCAGCTCGGCGCAGAGTCCTTGAAGGGAGCCGGCTGTGCGCCGACCTCCTCCTCCGCCACTGCCTTCACCGTCCGCACGCGTGCCCCCTGGAACAGATATGACAGACCGAAACCCGCGCCCACGACGGCCGCGCCGCCGACGGCGTCCAGGACCCAGTGGTTGCCGGTCGCCACGATCGCGGAGAACGTCAGGAACGGGTGCAGCAGGCCGAGCGCCTTCATCCACCACCGGGGCGCCAGCATCACGATGACGATCCCGCACCACAGGGACCAGCCGAAGTGCAGCGAGGGCATCGCCGCGTACTGGTTGGTCAGCGCGGTGAGCGTGCCGTAGTCCGGTTTGGAGAAGTCCTGCACACCGTGCACGGTGTCGACGATGCCGAGGCCCGGCATCAGGCGCGGCGGGGCGAGCGGATAGAGCCAGAACCCGACGAGGGCGAGCAGGGTGGCGAGGGCGAGGCCGGAGCGGGCCCAGCGGAAGTCGGCGGGGCGGCGGACGTAGAGCACGCCGAGGACGGTGAGCGGGACGCCGAAGTGGAACGACTCGTAGTAGAAGTCGAAGAAGTCCCGCAGGAAGGGCGTCCCCACCACCGCGTGGTTGACCCAGTGCTCGACGTCCAGGCGCAGGAAGCCCTCGACGGCGGCGACCTGGCCGCCGTGGTGCTCGGCGAGGGCCCGGCCGCCCGAGTTGGTGCCGCCCGTCGCGGCGAGCCTGACCTGCTGGTAGGCGGAGTACCCGACACGGATCATGAGCAGTTCGAGCAGCAGGTTCGGGCGGGTGATGACCCGGCCGGACGGCAGCAGCGGGATCCGCTTCCACCGGGTGGGGACGCGCGCCGCGCGGTCCGCCGGGACGGGGGTCCGGTAGTACGCGGAGGTGCGGGACAGGAACGGTACGACGGTGGCGGCGGCCAGCGCGGCGATCAGCACCACGTTGTCGCGCAGCGGGGCGAGCGCCGGCATGTCCGGCAGCATCATCCGCGGCGGCAGCGTCATGACGAGGACGACCGCGACCGGCCACACATAGCGGTCCGAGGCCTTCCGGCCGACCCGGCCGACGAGCGCGAGCAGCACCCACAGCGCCTGGTGCCGCCAGGTGGCGGGCGAGACCGCGACGGCGACGCAGCCGGTCACCGCGACGGCGAGCAGCAGTTGCCCGTCACGGGCGCAGCGCACCGCGCGGCGCAGTCCGACGACGGCCACGGCCGTGCCGAGCGCCAGGAAGAGTCCGGTCTCCAGCGGTCCGGTGAGGCCGAGCCGCAGCAGCGCGCCGTGCAGGGACTGGTTGGCGGCGTCGTCGGCGTTCTCGCCCAGGCCGGCGCCCGCCAGGTGGTGCACCCAGTACCGGTCCGAGTCGCGCGGCATCACGGCCCAGGCGAGCGCGGTGAGCGCGGCGAAGGCGGTCCCGGCGGAGACGGCGGCGCGGCGGCGCCCGGTGAACCAGAGCAGCGGCCCGAAGAGCAGCACGGTCGGCTGGAGGGCCGCCGCGAGCCCGATGAGCGCCCCGCAGGCGCGCTCCCCGCGGACGGCGAAGCAGCCGAGCAGGACCAGCAGCACCGGGATGATGCCGGTCTGGCCGAGGTGGAGGGCGTTGCGCACGGGGAGCGACAGCATCAGCAGGCTGACGGCCACGGGGGCGGCGAGCAGTGACGTACGGCGGCTCACGGGAGGCGGCAGGGCGCGGGCGGCGACGAGGCCGAGCGCCACGACCAGGAGCAGGGTGCCGAAGGTCCAGCCCCAGCCGAGGGTCTGTTCGGCCGCCCGGGTGAGGGGTTTGAGGACGAGGCCGCCGAACGGGGTGCCGGTGAACCGCGTCGAGTCGTAGAGCGAGCCCTTCACGTGCAGTACGCCGTTCGGGCCGACCCAGGTCTCCAGGTCCGTCAGCCGGTCCGCCCTGGGCGCGCTGAAAACGGCGGCCACCTGTCGTGCGGCCAGGACGACGGCGACGGCCCAGAGCCCGGCACGGAGCGCGCGCAGCCGTGCCCGCACCGTCTCCGGTGCTCCCCCGAAGCCCTCGCCCGGCCGTCCGCCGCGCTCCACGTCCGCCACGCCCCGTCGACCCTCCCGACCCATTGGTTGGCCCGTGTCTCACAGGTCACTTATGTCAACCCATATCAGGACCTTGCGAGACACGGCCACCTTCATCGGGGGCGCACGAAGTCTTCCCTTCCGAACTCTTCACTCCTTTTGACCCTTTTTCACCCGGAGGGAGAAAGCCGGCCGAAGACCCGGTTCCCCCCGAAAGCCGCGAGATGGATCACAGAAACCCCTCGCCGAAAACGGCCCCGACCGCCCCGTCGCGCCTGCTTACGCGGCTTTCATGTGTGCTGCGCGACAGGCCGGGCACCGTACGTGAGGTGGACGAACAGTCCTAAGGTCGCTTTTCGGTCCGCTTCCGGGCGGGCCACCGGTCCGCCCCGTGGCGACCCCCGGGTCCGCTCCCGATCGGCCCCGGAGGTCCGCTCCGATCGGACCCGTCCCTGTCCCCGGCGAAAGGAAGGCCCTTGCCGACCGCCACCCCGGCAACCCCCGCCGTACACACCCCCGCCCCCGCCCGCCCCGTCTCCCCCGAGGCCACCGTCACCGACCCCGCGCTGGTCAGGCGCGCCGTGAAGGCGGCGGCGCTCGGCAACGCGATGGAATGGTTCGACTTCGGCGTCTACAGCTACATCGCGGTTACCCTGGGCAAGGTCTTCTTCCCCTCGGGCAGCCCGACCGCCCAGCTGCTGGCGACCTTCGGCGCCTTCGCCGCGGCCTTCCTCGTCCGCCCGCTCGGCGGCGTGGTCTTCGGCCCGCTCGGTGACCGGATCGGCCGCCAGCGGGTCCTCGCGCTCACCATGATCATGATGGCGGCCGGCACCTTCGCGATCGGTCTGATCCCGTCGTACGCCGCGATCGGCGTCGGCGCCCCGGTCCTGCTGCTCGCGGCCCGGCTGGTGCAGGGCTTCTCCACCGGCGGCGAGTACGCGGGCGCCACGACCTTCATCGCCGAGTACGCGCCGGACAAGAAGCGCGGCTTCCTCGGCAGCTGGCTGGAGTTCGGCACGCTGGCCGGATACATCGGCGGCGCGGGTCTGGTGACCCTCATGACCGCCCTGCTGTCCACCGACGACCTGCTGTCCTGGGGCTGGCGCGTCCCGTTCCTGATCGCGGGCCCGATGGGCATCGTCGGCCTCTACCTGAGGATGCGCCTCGAGGAGACCCCGGCGTTCGCCGCCGAGCTCGAGAAGTCCGAGGCCGGCCGCCCCAAGGTGCCGCTGCGCGAGATGATCACCGGCCAGTGGCGCGCCCTGCTGCTGTGCGTGGGCCTGGTGCTGGTCTTCAACGTCACCGACTACATGCTGCTGTCGTACATGCCGAGCTACCTGACCAGCGAGCTGGGGTACGACGAGACCCACGGTCTGCTCGTGGTCCTCGGCGTGATGGCGCTGATGATGGCCGTGCAGCCCTTCGCGGGCGCCCTGACCGACCGGATCGGCCGCCGCCCGGTGATCGCCGCGGGCTGCGCCGGCTTCCTGGCCCTGTCCGTCCCGGCACTGCTGCTGATCCGCCAGGGCAGCCTGCTCGCCGTCGCGCTCGGCATGGGCGCCCTCGGCCTGCTGCTGGTGTGCTTCACCGCCGCGATGCCCGCCGCGCTCCCGGCGCTGTTCCCGACCCGGGTCCGCTACGGCTCGCTGTCGATCGGCTTCAACGTCTCCGTGTCGCTCTTCGGCGGCACGACCCCGCTGGTCGTCACCGCCCTCATCGGGGCGACCGGGAACATGATGACGCCCGCGTACTACATGATGGCCGCGGCCGTGATCGGCGGCGCGGCCGTCTGGTTCATGACGGAGTCGGCGGGCCGGCCCCTGCCGGGCTCGGCACCCGCGGTGGAACCCGGGAAGCGCTGACGGCACCCGTCCACGGCCCGGCCGGGACCGGCCGGGCCGGGACCCGCCCCCGTCGCGAACAGGGCGGCCCGAATCCCGCTGGCACACGCGAGCACCGAGGACTAGGTTCGAACCCGGAAGTCCTTAGCGCATCTAACTAGGCACATGAAAGGCCCGGTGCATGAGCGAGTCGCAGCTCTGGAACGACGTCGACGACCACTTCACCGCCCTCCTGGCTCCCGCCGACGAGATCCTCACCGCCGCGCTGCGCGACAGCGACGCGGCCGGACTGCCCCCCATCAACGTCGCGCCGAACCAGGGCAAGCTGCTCCGGCTGCTCGCCGAGATCCAGGGCGCCCGCCGCATCCTGGAGATCGGCACGCTCGGCGGCTACAGCACGATCTGGCTGGGCCGCGCCCTGCCCGCCGACGGACGCCTGATCACCCTCGAGTACGACCCCCGGCACGCCGAGGTCGCCCGCGCCAACCTCGCGCGGGCCGGCCTCGACGAGATCGCCGAGGTGCGGGTGGGCCCCGCCCTGGAGTCCCTGCCGAAGCTGGCGGACGAGAACCCGGAGCCGTTCGACCTCGTCTTCATCGACGCGGACAAGGTGAACAACCCCCACTACGTCGAGTGGGCGGTCCGGCTCACCCGGCCCGGCAGCGTGATCGTCCTCGACAACGTGGTGCGCGGCGGAGCGGTCACCGACGCGACGAGCACCGACCCGAGCGTGCGGGGCACCCGGGCCGCGCTCGAACTGATCGCCTCCCACCCGAAGTTGAGCGGCACGGCGGTACAGACGGTGGGCACCAAGGGCTACGACGGTTTCGCACTGGCCCGCGTACAGGCCTGACAGCCCGCTCCGCCGCGGCCCTAGACCTCGTGGTAGAAGCCCACGTTCACGGTGTGGGGCCCGGTGCGGTCCTGGATGACGAGTTCACCGGAGCCGCCCACCGGGAGCTTGGCCGTCCCGCCGTACGGAAGCGGCTGCGGCTGCAGCCCCGTCAGGATCAGCCGGACCTCGGAGGACGGCTCCGCGTGGGAACCCCGGAGCCAGGTGACCTGCCAGGAGCCGTCCGGGCCGCACAGGAACTCCAGGTGGACCCGGGAGACGAACAGCCAGTCGTCGGGGGTCGCGAGACGGCACACGGCCCGGTCCCTGCCCACCCGCAGCACGGCTCCCGGGTCGCTCGGCGCGTCGGCCATCTGCATCCCGGCCGTCGCTCCGGCATCCCCTCCGGACACCGAGGCCATGGTGAGTTCGAGCAACGCGCGCTCCTTCGTGAGGTGCTGATCCAATTGTCCCGCCGGGGAACGTCGTTGCCCCGTCGCCGCCGCATGATAATTCGGTCTTCCACCTCACCGCGTGACCTCCGGCACAATGGACTCATGACCGAGCGCAAGCCACCCGGTGTCGGCTTCGAGTCGTGGGTCGACAGACAGATCCGCCAGGCGGAGGCCCGCGGCGAGTTCACGGAACTCCCCGGCGCGGGCAAGCCTATGCCGGAGATCGCCGACACCCCGTACGACGAGCTCTGGTGGATCAAACGGAAGATGGCCCGTGAGGGCCTGTCGGTCCTGCCGCCCACGCTGGCGCTGCGCAAGGAGGCGGAGGACGTGCTCGCGGCGGTCCCCGCGCTCCCTTCGGAGCGGGCGGTACGCCGGGCCCTCGACGACATCAACGCCAAGATCCGCGAGGTCATGTTCAAGCCGCCGCCGGGCCCCCCGCTCGGCCTCAAGCCGTACGACGTGGAGAAGATCGTCGAGGAGTGGCGCGCGGCCCGCAACCCGACCTGAGGGCCCGAACGGCCACCACGAAGCACCCGCACCCGGCGACGCACGGGAGGGGCCGTGCCGGTACATCGAATGCCCGCAGGCCGGACGGATCATCACCCACGCCCACCTGGAAACCCCGCCGGGATCCGTCCGGATGCGGGCGGATGTACCGGCACGGCCCCGACCCCCACCGGACCGCACCCGAACCGCGAACGCCGGCGCAAGCGAACCCGCCCCGAGAGGCGCGAAGAGCGTGAGGCCGCGTCCCGGGGCATGGTCCGGGACGCGGCCTCACTCACGCCGGGGAAGCCGTCCGAGCCGGCTCAGAGCCGCAGGAGCCGCTCGGTCATCTCGCGGTAGTCCCGCAGGGCGAGCCGGAGCCGCTCGGTGTCGGAGCCCGTCTCCGTGCCCTCGCCGCCGGACTGCCAGGACGTGCGCAGGGCGCGCCGCCGCCGGGTCACCGCTTCCGTGAACCGGCCCGCGAGCTCCTCCAGCACGTGGTCGGCCTCCTCCACGGAGGCCTGCGGCCCGTCGACGAACCCGCCGACCGCGTGCCGCATCCGCAGCGAGAACTTCTCGTGCTCGTCCAGCGGCAGCATCCGCTCGCCGGACCCCGCGGAATCTCCCGCACGGCCCTCGGCGTCCGCCGCCCCGCGGGCCGCCGTACCGGCCCCGGCCGACCGGGCCGCCCGTCCGCCGCCGTTCCTGTCCGGGGTGTCCGGGCCACCCGAGACGCCCGGGGCTCCCGGGGCTCCCGGGGCTCCCGGGGCTCCCGGGGCGGGCTCGGTGGACACGGGATCCACCTGCCCCTTCAGCGCCTCGCGGCGCGAGACCTCCTCGGTCCCGCCGCGGTTCTCGTCCCCCCGGTCGTCCGGGGAACGCTCGGCCGGCACCGGGGTCACACGGCCCTTCATGGCGGCCTCCTGGGGTTCGGCGGGGCCCGGGGTCGCACGGCCCTTCATGGCGGCGGTATCGCGGGACGGGGTCCGCTCGGGATCCTGGTCCGGCTTCATGGCGTTCACCTTCCTCAGCTCCCCTTCGCCTGCCGCCCGGTGAAGGACCAGGGCAGGTGGGAGCGCGTGTCGGGGGCAGAAGTCCTGGTGTCCTCGGCGTCTTCGGAGCCCTTCGCCGTCCCCGCGGACTCGGTGCGCCGAGCGTCCTTGGTCAGGGCGAACCGCCTGGTGCGCTCCGGGCGGGCGGCCTGGGACTCACCCGCGTCGTCCGTGCCGCGCGCCCGGCCGGGGGAGGCGTCCTGGCGGTCCGGGGTCATGAGGTGGTCGAAGAGGTCGCGGGCCTCCAGCATGGCCTCGCGCAACTGCTCGGTGTCGGCGCCGCCGTCCCGGTCCCCGCCGGTACCGGCCAGCGCGGCCCGGTGCACCCGGCGGTATCCGTGGACGTGGTGCCCGTGGTGGACGGAGAGCGCGGAGACCTGCTCCTCGTAGCGGTCCCCGTCGGGGAATCCGCGCGCTCCGGCCAGCTCGCCGAGCAGCCGGTCGGCCTCGGCCACCGCGTCCTGGGGCGAGTCGACGAACCGTTCCTGGGCGGCAGTCCAGCCGGCCGCGTACCGTTCCCGGGCCGCGGGTTCGAGCGGCAGCACACGCAGGGCGCCGTGCCGCTTCACGCGCTCGTTGAGGTCGCGTTCGGCGGCCTGGGTGTCGCCGTCGTGCCGGGCGACGGTGCGGTCGTACTCCGGTCCGAAGCGCCGCCGCAGGGCGCGTCCGCCCGGCGGCCGCCGGGCGAGGAGGGTCAGGGTGGCCGCGACAACGACGACGGCCACCACGATGATCAGAGCGATGATCACGCCTGTGGACATGGGTGCCTTCCCGGGTTCTCGACCCAACGGGCCGGTTCCCGGACCGGGTTGCCCCGAACCCGCGCCTCAAACGACCCCGGCGCCGGAGGGAGCGTCAACGTCCTTGCTCTGTCGCGCTGTTCGACCCCCCTTCAGCCGGTTGCGCGCCGGGGACGTCCTTATCCGGTTGCGTGCCGGGGGCGGCGTCCGCCGACAATGGCCGGCATGACCCGATCGTCTTCCGGCGCGCAAAGCCCCTGGACCGTGGCCCCCGAACCCTTCGACTCCCCTGTCGCCGCGGCGCTCTGGCGGGCGTACTACACGGAGGTCAGCGACCGGTGGTACCTGCTGCACGAGGGGCGTACGACGGATCCCGACGAGCTGGAGCGGGAGATCGCCGCGCGGACGGGAGCCGAGTTCGCGCCGCCCACGGGCGTGCTGCTCGTCGCGCGCCACGACGGTGAGCCCGGCGGCACGGCGGGGGTGCGGATGCTCGACGCCGCGACGGGCGAGCTGAGCCGGGTCTTCGTCCGCGCGGATCTGCGCGGCAGGGGCGCGGCCCCGCTCCTGCTGGCGGCGGCCGAGTCGGCGGCCCGTGGCCTGGGCGCCCGGCGGCTGGTCCTCGACACCCGCGGCGACCTCGTCGAGGCGCGGGCCCTGTACGCCCGGCACGGCTACGAGGAGACCGCCGCGCACAACGACGAGGTCTACGCCGAGCACTGGTTCCGAAAGGATCTGACCGACTGCCCGGCTGACCGATTGCCCAGCTGACTGGCTGACTGGCTGGCCGACTGACGGTCAGGTCACGCCGGTTCTCCCCGGGTGCGGACGGCGGGGACGCCCTCGTGCGGGCGCTCCGCGTCGGAACCGCACATCTCCTCGTTCAGCTCCGCGACCAGCCTGGTGAGGTCGGTGGGGCGGTCCGGTGCCCACCAGTCTCCGAGGAGTTCGGCGAGGGACTCCTCGCGGGCCCGGGACAGGTTCCCGGCGGCGACGCGGCCCTCGTCGGTCAGGACCAGGTCCAGGCCCTCGCGACGGGCGAGCCCGCGTTCCTCGATCTGGCGGGCCGCGGCCAGGACGACGTCCAGGGGCACCGCGCTGTGCTCGGCCAGCAGGGCCGGCTCCGCCCACCCGTACTTCTTGATCCGCAGCAGCAGCCAGCTCGCCGCCGGCAACAGGTCGTAGCCCGCCCGCGCGGTGATCTTCTCGTAGATCTCGCGGCGCCCCTCCCGGGTGCCGAGCAGGGACAGGGCCCGGCACACCTCGTCGTACGAGGACCGCTCGACCGGGTTGCTGGCGAGCGTCTCCGTGACGTCGGGAGCGGTGACGGAGCCGCGCAGCCTGTCCTCGCGCAGGAACCAGGCCAGCACGAAGCCGAGCAGGGCGACCGGGGCGGCGTACAGGAAGACGTCCGTGATCGATGTCGCGAAGGCGTGCAGGACGGGCTGCCGCAGGTCGGCCGGCAACTGGGCGATGCCCTTCGGGTCCGCCTTCAGGGAGTCCGTGGTGATGCCGGGCGGCAGCTGCTGCCCGGCCAGCGCCTTCGTCAGGTTGTCGCCGAGGCGGCCCGTGAAGACCGTGCCGAAGATCGCGACGCCGAACGAGGCGCCGATGGACCGGAAGAAGGTCGCCCCGGAGGTCGCGACGCCCAGGTCCTCGTACGACACCGCGTTCTGCACGATCAGGACCAGCACCTGCATGACCAGCCCGAGCCCGAGGCCGAAGACGAAGAAGTAGGTGCTCATGATCCCGGTGCCGCTGTGCTCGTCCAGCTGGTGCAGCAGGAGCAGACCGAGGGCGGTGATCCCGGTGCCGAGGACCGGGAACACCTTCCAGCGGCCGGTGCGGCTGACGATCTGCCCGGAGACCGTGGACGACAGCAGCAGCCCGAACACCATCGGCAGCATGTGCACACCGGACATCGTGGGCGAGACGCCCTGCACGACCTGGAGGAACGTCGGCAGATAGGTCATCGCGCCGAACATCGCGAAGCCCACGATGAAGCTGATGACCGCGGACAGCGTGAAGGTGTGGATCCGGAAGAGCTTGAGCGGCAGCACGGGTTCGGCCGCGCGCCGCTCCACCGCCACGAAGACGACGGCGAGGACCGCGCCGAGGACCACGAGCCCGACGACCTGCGGCGAGCCCCAGTCCCAGGTGGTGCCGCCCAGCGAGGCCACCAGGACCAGACAGGTGGCGACCGCCGCGATCAGGAACGTACCGGCGTAGTCGATGACGTGCCGTGCCGACTTCCTCGGGATGTGCAGGACCGCGGCGATCACCGCGAGCGCCACGACGCCGACGGGCAGGTTGACGTAGAAGACCCAGCGCCAGCTGAGGTGTTCCGTGAACAGCCCGCCGAGCAGCGGCCCCAGCACGCTCGTCGCGCCGAACACCGCGCCGAACAGCCCCTGGTACTTGCCCCTCTCACGCGGGGGGACGAGGTCGCCGACGATCGCCATCGACAGCACCATCAGTCCGCCGCCGCCGAGCCCCTGCAGCGCCCGGAAGGCGATCAGCTCGCCCATGTTCTGCGACATGCCGCACAGCGCCGAGCCGATCAGGAAGATCACGATCGCCGTCTGGAAGAGCCGCTTGCGGCCGTACTGGTCGCCGAGCTTGCCCCACAGCGGGGTCGCCGCCGTCGACGCGAGCAGGTACGCCGTGACCACCCAGGACAGGTGCTCCAGGCCGCCGAGGTCGCTCACGATGGTCGGCAGCGCGGTGGACACGATCGTCTGGTCCAGCGCGGCGAGCAGCATGCCGAGCAGCAGGGCGCCGATGGACACGAAGACGCTGCCGTGGACCGTGTCCCGGGCGTCGGTCGCCGCCGCGCTGCGGCGGCGCACCACCGACTCGCTCACCTCGACCGAGCCGTGCGGTCCGGGCTGACCGGCCGTGCCGTCACCGGTCGGCGCCCCGGCTCCTTCCGGCCCGCGGCCGGACGGTGTGCCCGGACCGTGCGCGTCCCCGGTCATGCGGCCTCCCTGAGCGCCGAGGGTCCCGGTCACCCCCCATCCTGATCGGTGTGTCCGGTTATGGCCTGTCGAGGCATCCGGAATCCACGGTTCACAGGGGGGCTGCTTGAAGGTTGTATGAAGGCCGTCCGCATAATCACTGGAGTTTTCAGGGGGGAGGGACCCACACGTGACTGAACCGACCGGGCATGTCTGCCCCGAGTGCGCCGCCTACCGGGCACAGGACGGCACCCCGTCCTGCACCTGCGCCCGCACGGCGTCCGACGCGCTGCGCAACAAGCGCGCGGCGCAGGCCGCCGCGGCGGCGGAGGACTTCAACCCGATGCGCATACGGCCCTACGTGGAACTGGGTCCGGAGGATTCCGGGCACCCCGGAGGGGACTGGGGGCAAACCGGGGACGCCGGCGCCCCGGGACCGGCCGGAACGACCGCGGGGTCCTGGCACGCCACCCCGACGTCCGGAGAGCCCTGGACGTCCGCCGAGGCGGGCGCCTGGACGCCGGAGAGCGCCTCGGCGTACGCGAGCGGCGGCGCGCCCGACGGCGGCGTCGCGCCGTGGGGCACCGCGGAGGGCGTTCCGCAGGCCGGCGGAGTGCCGATGCCGCCCGTGGCCGGAGGGGACGCCGCGGCTCACACCATGCAGCTGGGGGCGGTCCCGGGGGGCGCGGCCACGCGGCCGGCTCCGGTACCGGCCGACGCGACCATGCGGCTGGCTCCCGTACCGGCCGACGCGACCGCGCGGTCGGCACCGCTGCCGCCGGAAGCGGTCACGCCGTCGGCGCCCGCGCCGGCCGACGCGACCATGCGGCTGACGGCGCTGCCCTCGGACGCGCACGCCACCGACGTCCACCTCGTCCACGGGAACGCACGCTCGCCGGAGCGCGGGCGGAAGGACTCGTCCGCCGACCGGCCCGGACGGCGCCGGCGTGCCGGGGTCCTCGCCGTCACCGGCGTCGTGGTGACGGTGGTGGCCGCGGCGGGGGCCGTGAGCGGACTGCTCTCCTCCGACCCTCCCTCGCAGAAGGAGGCGCTGCCGAAGGACGTCAGCAGGACGAGCGCGCCGGACGTGCTGTCCGACACGGAGTCCGCGGTGCCGTCGGCGAGCACGTCCGCGTCGGCGACGGCGTCGGACTCGTCGTCCCCGTCCGCCTCGGTGAGCGCGAGCCCGTCGGCGTCCGAGTCGGACACGTCGGCGACACCGTCCTCGTCGGCCACGGCGTCACCGACGTCCGCGCGGCCGAGCCCGACGGCGGCCGCGACGGAGTCCGCGGCCCCCGCGGGCGGCGGTGCTCCGAACGTGGCGGCCGGGCCCACCCTGCGGCGCGGCGACAGCGGGTCGGAGGTGACCGAGCTCCAGCTGCGGTTGGGCCAGCTGGGGATGTACAACACGCGGAGGGCCGACGGTCACTTCGACCGCCGCCTCGAGGACGCCGTGCGCTGGTACCAGTGGGCGCGGGGCATCACGGGGGACGACCCCGGCGTGTACGGTCCGGCCACGCGGGCGAGCCTGGAGGCGGAGACGTCCCAGCCGTAGCTCGCCTCCGGCGTTTCGCGGCTGCGGGTCCGGCTCCGGTGGGTGGGTCGGGGCCCTGCGGGTTTGCTTGCGCCGGCCGTCGCCGGTTCGGGTCCGGTGGGGGGGGCGGGGCCGTGCCGGTACATCCGCCCGCATCCGGACGGATCCCAGCGGCGCTGTGAAGCGCAGGGGGGTTCCGATCCGTCCGGCCTGCGGGCATTCGATGTACCGGCACGGCCCCTCCCGTGCGTCGCCGGGTGCGGGTGCTTCGTGGTGGCCGTTCCAGCCCCGGTCGGCGAAAGTTTCAGCCCCTCCGGCGTTTGAGGAGCGGGGGTCCGGGGCGGAGCCCCAGGTACGGGAAGGGTAGGGGCGGAGGGGGCGAAAACCCACGCCCAGCCCCACTTCCCATCCCCCTCCCCCCTCCCCCCTCCCGGAGGGATCCTGGCTCAGCCGATGTGGAGGCGGAGCGTCCCGTCGCCCACGACCTCGACCCGGACCTCGGTCAGATCGCGTACGGCCACGTCCGGGCCGTGGAACGGCGCTCGGGAGCCGATTCCGACGACCCGCATCCCGGCGGCCCGCCCCGCGACGATCCCCGCCTCGGAGTCCTCGAAGACGACACAGTCCTCGGGCGCGATGCCCAGCTCGGCCGCGCCCTTCAGGAAGCCTTCGGGGTCGGGCTTGCTGGCGCCGACGGACTCGGCCGTGACCCGCACATCGGGAAGTCCGAGCCCGGCGGCGGCCATCCGCGCGGTGGACAGCGCCACGTCCGCCGAGGTGACGAGCGCGTGCGGCACTCCGGCGAGGGAGGCGAGGAACTCGGGCGCACCCGGAATCGCGACGACGCCGTCCACGTCGGCGGTCTCCTCGGCCAGCATCCGCGCGTTGTCCGCGTGGTTCTGCTCCATGGGACGGTCCGGCAGCAGCACCGCCATCGAGGCGTAGCCCTGCCTGCCGTGGACGACCTTCATGACCTCGTCCCCGTCCAGCCCGTGCCGATCGGCCCAGCGACGCCAGCACCGCTCGACGACGACGTCCGAGTTGACGAGGGTGCCGTCCATGTCGAGCAGAAGGGCGCGGGCGGTCAGAACGGTGGGGGCCGTGGTCATCGGCATGCTCCAAAACGCAGAGAGGGGGACAAATGTGCCCCCCGTGAAACAAGGCGGCCCCGCCCGCCGGTCAGGGAGGTGCGGACGGGAACCACTTTGTTCCTACAAGATACAAAACAATCCGGCCCAGCGCCACCGAGCCGCAAAACGCAAGCCCCAGCCCCCCATCGAGACCCTCCCGAGACGTCCCCCCACCGCGACACAGCCGGACACACCCAGAGGGGACTCGCCGACCACCCGCGGGAGGGGCGAACGGCCACCACGAAGCACCCGCACCCGGCGACGCACGGGAGGGGCCGTGCCGGTACATCGAATGCCCGCAGGCCGGACGGATCAGAACCGACCCGCACCTCTTCAACCCCGGCGGGATCCGTTCGGATGCGGGCGGATGTACCGGCACGGCCCCGACCCACCCACCGGACCCGAACCGGCGACGGCCGGCGCAAGCAACCCCGCACGGCCCCGACCCCCACCGGACCCAGCCCGGCGACGCCGGCGCGAGCGACCCCGCACGGCCCCGCCCCCCACCGAACCCGACCCGGCGACGCCGGCGCGAGCGGCCTAGCCGGCCACGGCCTCGTACAGGCTCCAGACCCCCAGCCCCAGCATCAGCACGGCCGCCACCTTGGTGATCAGCGACAACGGCACCCGCTTCATCAGCGCCTTGCCGCCCACGATCCCCAGCCCCGCGACGGCCCACAGCCCCAGCACCGCACCGAGCCCCACCGACAGCGGGTCGTCGTACCGCGCGGCGAGGTTCGCCGTCATGATCTGCGTGAGGTCGCCGAACTCGGCGACGAGGATGAGCATGAAGCCCGCCCCGGAGACCTTCCAGAAGGTCTGGTTCTCCGGCTTGCGGACCTCCTCCTCGTCCTCGTCCTTCTTCATCAGCAGCACCGCGGCACCGCCGAGGAACAGCACACCCGTGATGGCGTGCACGATCTGCTGCGGCAGCAGCGTCAGCACGCTGCCCGCCGCGACGGCGAGCGCCACGTGGACGGCGAACGCGGCGGCGACGCCGGCGAAGACGTACGAGGCGCGGTAGCGCGTGCCGAGGACGAGGCCGGCGAGCGCGGTCTTGTCGGGGAGTTCGGCGAGGAAGACGACACCGAAGACGAGCGCCATCACGCTGAAGCTGATCAAAATTCCTCAATCGGTCGGGCTGCCCCGCCGAGAGTTGCGACTACGCGTGCTGTGACTGCGCGAACCTCGGCACGGCAGCACACGGCATCACCCGCACCGGTGGGTGCGGGCACGAGCGCCCGTGCCGGAAAGGCCCGGCAGGGCAAATGCACTGCTTGCCGAAGGTCTCGCTGGCCGGTCCCGTGATCGGGACCTGCCTCCGGGCGCCGGCTCAGACGAGCTGAGCAGTATGTCGACGGTCCGGCGAAGAGCTACTCCCCTTCTGCGCCGCCCATGATACGCGACCCGCACGGCGGCCCACAGGGCCGGAAGTCCCCCGGCCCGGAGTCCACGACCGCGGAAAGTAGTTCTGTCATGAACCTTGTCATGTCATGAACGCGTCACTATTTTCTAACCGCGCACTTACCTCACGGCTACACGACGCCGCGAGCATTCGTTCGCCCGCACTCCAACACCCCCACACGTCAAGGGAGTTCGCATGCCCAAGGTCTACGCGCGTCGACGGCTGAGCATACTCGCGTCCTTCACCGGCCTGATAGCCCTGGCCGGTGTCTTCAACGGCCCGACCGCCTCCGCCGCCCTCCCCACCCCGGTCAGCGCGGCCACCGCCCGCACCTACCTCGCGTCCCTCACCGTCGCGACGGAGAGCCGCACCGGCTACTCCCGTGACCTGTTCCCCACCTGGATCACGATCAGCGGCACCTGCAACACCCGCGAGTACATCCTCAAGCGCGACGGTTCGGGCGTCACCACCGACTCCGCGTGCGTGGCCACCGGCGGCAGCTGGTACTCCGTCTACGACGGCGCCACCTGGACCGCCGCCTCCGACGTCGACATCGACCACCTCGTCCCGCTCGCCGAGGCCTGGGACTCGGGCGCCAGTGCCTGGACCACGGCCCAGCGCCAGGCCTTCGCCAACGACGTGACCCGCCCGCAGCTGCTCGCGGTCACGGACAACGTCAACCAGTCCAAGGGCGACAAGGACCCGGCCGAGTGGATGCCCTCGCGCACCGCGTACGCCTGCACCTACGTCCGCGCCTGGGTCCAGGTGAAGTACTACTACAACCTCAAGGTCGACTCCGCCGAGAAGACCAAGCTCAGCTCCGTCCTCGCCGGCTGCTGACCCGCACCCCCGGCACCGACCGGCGGCCACAGGTCGCCCGGGTTCCGGACACCGCTCCCCCCACGGTGTTCCCGCGGTCTCCGGAACCTCCCCAGGGGCCTCCGTCGTTCCGTACCGTACGGGGCGACGGAGGAGGGGGACCACCATGGCCGAGCTGCTCCTGGGGCCGCTGCTGAGGTACGTGGACGACTCGTCGGCGACCTTCTGGGTCGAGGCGAGCCGCCCGTGCACCGCCGAGGTGCGCTGCGCGGACGGCGCCCGCGGACAGGCCCGCACCTTCCAGATCGCGGGCCACCACTACGCGCTGGTGCCGGTGGGCGGACTGACACCGGGCACCGTCACCCCGTACGAGATCCGGCTGGACGACGCGGCCGTGTGGCCGCCGCCCGACTCGCGCTTTCCCCCCTCGGTCGTGCGCACCCCCGGGAGCGACGACGCCGTCGTCCGCGTCACCTTCGGCTCCTGCCGCTGGGCGTCACCGCCCGCGGACGAGAAGGACCCGGTCGGCCCCGACGCCCTGGACACCCTCGCCGCCCGGATCGCCTCGGCCCCGGACGGCGAACGCCCGGACGTGCTGCTGCTCCTGGGCGACCAGGTGTACGCGGACGAGGTCTCCAGGGCGACCCGCGCGTGGATCGCGGCGCGAAGGGGTCTGGAGGACCCCCCGGGTCATCAGGTCGCGGACTACGAGGAGTACACCCGCCTCTACCACGAGTCCTGGCTCGATCCCGAGATCCGCTGGCTGCTGTCGACCGTGCCCAGTTGCATGATCTTCGACGACCACGACATCGTCGACGACTGGAACACCAGCGCGGCCTGGCTCGCCGAGATCCGGGCGACCCCGTGGTGGCGCGAGCGGGTGCTGAGCGGCCTGATGTCCTACTGGGTCCACCAGCACCTCGGCAACCTCTCCCCCGCCGAGCTCTCCGCGGACCTGCTGTACGCGGCCGTGCGCGAGACGCCCGACGGCACGGACGTGCTGCGCGCCTTCGCCGCCCAGGCCGACGCCGACCCGGCCTCGGTCCGCTGGAGCTACCGCCGCGACTTCGGCCGGACCCGCGTCCTGATGCTCGACACCCGCGCGGCGCGCGTCCTGGACGAGCGGCACCGCGCGATGCTCGACCCCGGGGAGGCCGCGTGGCTGCGCGAGCAGGCCCTTCAGGCGCCGGACTCCCGTGACCATCTGCTGATAGGCACGTCCCTGCCCTGGCTGCTGCCCCCACTGATCCATCACGCGGAGGCGTGGGACGCCGCCCTGTGCCGGGGCGAGCGGGGCGGGCGCTGGGCGCGGTTCGGCGAGCGGCTGCGCCGCGCGGCCGACCTGGAGCACTGGGCGGCGTTCCCGGAGTCGTTCGGCGAGCTGGCGGAGCTGATCGCCGAGGCCGGCTCGGGCGAGCACGCTCCGGCGACCGTGTGCGTGCTGTCGGGGGACGTGCACCACGCCTACGTCGCCGATCCGGTCTGGGCCGACCCCGCCCGGGAGCCCTCCGCCCGGGTCCTGCAGCTGACCTGCTCCCCCGTCCACAACGCCATCCCGCTCTCCGTGCGGCTCGGCTTCCGCTTCGGCTGGAGCCGCCCGGCCCGGCTGCTCGGCACCCTCCTCGCCCGCCACGGCCGTTGCGGACGGCCACCGGTCGACTGGCGGAAGACCGGCGGCCCGTGGTTCGGCAATCAGCTGATGACCCTCGTCCTGCGCGGCCGTTCGGCCACCCTGCGCCTCGAACAGGCGCGGAGGGTGCGGGGCGGCGGCCGTACGGCGAACGGCGCCCGGCTGACGACCGCGGCGGAGTCCCGGATCACCCCGGAATAGGACCGTTCCGCACGGCCGCCGCCGCCGTGCGACGTACCGGAGCGTGCGGGTGCGTGAACGTGATGTGACCGACACATGCGTCCCCGGAGGATCTTCCGCACCGTCCTCGGCGTACGCTGTGTGGCTGTCACAGGTTGCCACGCCACTCCCCCGCGAGTAGCGGCGCGGCCGGGCTCACGGGGCGGTCGGGGGAGAGTTTCGGTGCTGGAAAGTGTGGGGGCGCTGACGGGCAGCCCATGGATCTACGCGGTGATCGCCGTGTCCATCCTTCTCGACGTGTTCCTGCCCGTCCTGCCGAGCGGCGTCCTGGTCATCACGGCGGCGACGGCCGCGGCGGGCTCCGCCACGGCGACCGGCGCCGTCCCCCGTTCCGTGCCCGACATCCTGGCGCTCGTCCTCTGCGCGGCGACGGCCTCGGTCCTCGGCGACCTGGTGGCGTACCGGCTCGCCTGGCGCGGCGGCGACCGCCTGGATCGCGTCATCGCCCGGTCCCGCCGCCTGACCAGGGCGCAGGAACGTCTCGGCGAGGTCCTGGCGCGCGGTGGCGGCGTGCTCGTGGTCGTCGCCCGTTTCGCGCCGGCCGGCCGCTCGGTCGTCTCGCTCGGCGCGGGCGCCGCGCACCGCCGGGTCCGCGACTTCCTGCCCTGGTCGGTCCTCGCCGGCCTGGCCTGGGCCGGCTACAGCGTGGCCCTCGGCTACTTCGGCGGCCAGTGGCTGGGCGCCACCTGGCTCGCGACGGCCGTCTCGGTCGGGGCGCTGTTCGTGGCGGGGGCGGGCGCGGCCTACCTCGTGCGCCGGCCCGCGATGCGGGAGCAGGAGACCGGCGCCTGAGCCACGCCGTACGGCACATGGCGCCCCGTGTGCGCACGGGCGGCCCCGCGGGCGCGCTATCCGGCGCGCCGGGCCGCCCCGCGTACCTCCAGTTCGTCCAGCAACTCCGCCGTGGCCGCCGCGACCGCCGCGACGGCACGGTCGAAGACCTCACGGTTGTGGGCGGCCGGGGCGCGGAACCCGGAGACCTTGCGCACGTACTGCAGGGCGGCGGCGCGGATCTCCTCCTCGGTCGCTTCCTCGGGGATCGCGGGCGGGCGAAGCGTCTTGATGCTGCGGCACATGGGTCCAGTCTCGCGCGTCGGGCGCCGTCACGGCCGCCACTCGCGGAAGGAGGTCCGCCACGGCCGGGAATACCGCCGCCGGTACTGCGGATTGAGCAGAACATGACCTCAGTGGAGATCACTTACATCGGCGGTCCCACCGCCGTCATCGCGATCGGCGGTCTGCGGCTCCTGACCGATCCGACCTTCGACGCCCCCGGCGAGTACCCCGTGGGCGCACGGAAACTGGTGAAGACCGCCGGACCCGCGCTCCCGGCCGGGAAGGTCGGCCCGGTCGACGCCGTCCTGCTCTCCCACGACCAGCACCCCGACAACCTGGACGCGTCCGGGCGCGGATACCTCCAGGGCGTCCCGGTGGCCCTGTCGACGGCGTCCGCGTACGAGCGGATCGGCGCGCCCGTACGGGCCCTCGCCCCCTGGGAGTCCACGGAACTGGCGCGTCCGGACGGCGGGGTGCTGCGCGTGACGGCCGTTCCGGCGCAGCACGGGCCCGACGGTTCGCTTCCCCTCGTGGGAGAGGTGACCGGTTTCGTGCTCTCCGGGGAGGGGCTGCCCAAGGTGTACGTGAGCGGCGACAACGCGTCCCTGGACGTCGTACGGGAGATCGCGGACCGCCAGGGCCCCTTCGACGTGGCCGTGCTGTTCGCGGGCGCGGCGCGCACCCCGCTGGTGCCGGACGCCCCGCTCACCCTGACCGCCGAGGACGCGGCGCGGGCGGCGGGGATCCTCGGCGCGGGCCGGGTGGTCCCGCTGCACTTCGAGCACTGGGGTCACTTCACCGAGGACGGTCCGGCCCTGGCGAAGGCGTTCGCGCAGGCCGGTCTCACGGACCGACTGCGGCTGCCGGCGCCCGGGGATCCGGTCCGGGTGCCGTAGCGCCGTCCACGCTTCCGGTCACCGCAACACCCCAGCCGACGCTTGGAGTTGGGCAAGGTTCTCCGAGGATTGACTCGGGCGACCGCGACTTGTGACCATCTCCGGGGCCCGTTCGGGGCCTCGGGGAGAGAAGCGAGGAGCCATGACGAACGACAGGCTGACGGTGGCGGTGCTGGGTCCGGGAGGGGTCGGCGGACTGCTCGCGGCGCTCCTGTCCCGCGCCGGCCACCGGGTCATCTGCCTCGCCGGGGACGAGACCGCGCGGAAGCTGGCGGCGGACGGCATCGAGGTGCGCAGCGGCCACTTCGGCGATTTCACGGCGCGGGTGGAGGCGGACACCGAACTGCGCGGGCCGGCCGACGTCTGCCTGATCGCGGTCAAGGCGACGGCCCTGGACGCCGCGCTGGAGCGTCTCCCGGCGAAGGTCCTGGGCGAGGAGGGCCTGGTCGTCCCGCTCCTGAACGGCGTCGAGCACCCGGCGCTGCTGCGTGAGCGCTACCGTTCCGAGCAGGTGGCCCCCGCGGTGATCCGCGTGGAGTCGACGCGGACCGCTCCGGGGGTGATCGAGCACGGCAGCCCGTTCGCCGAGGTCGACCTGACCGCCGAGACGGCACCACGGGCGCGGGTCGAGGCGTTCGCCGGGGCCCTGGAATGGGCCGGGGTACGCGCCCGGCTCCAGGACGGCGAGTCGGCGACGCTCTGGGCGAAGATGTCGTTCCTCGCGCCGTTCGCGCTGCTGACGACACGTCACGGAGTGCCGGTGGGCGACGTGCGCACCTCGCACCGCGAGGAGTTGGCCGCTCTCGTCGAGGAGACGGCGGCGGTGGGCCGCGCGTGCGGCGCCCCCACCGATCCGGCGACCGCCCTCGCCCGCTACGACGCCTTCCCTGCGACCACCAAGTCCTCCATGCAGCGGGATGCCGAGGCGGGCCGGGCGCTCGAACTCGACGCGATCGGCGGCGCGTTGCTGCGGGCGGCGGAACGGACCGGGGTTCCGGTACCGGTGGCGGGCGAACTGGTCCGGCGTCTGACACCGATCGCGGGCACCGGCAACTGACGCGGGAACAGCGGGACATGGGGCCGGGGCGGCGCCCGGCGGGGTCGAAGGTCCACGAGACCGGGCGCCGGCCGGTGGCCTCCGGGCCGGGGGGACGGGGTGACGCCGCCTGAAGGCGTCCGGGCCTGGGGGGGCCGGGTGGCGCCGCCCGACGGCATCCGGGTGCCGTGGGACCGGTGCCGGCGTCAGCCCCCCGCCACCGTCCCGGCGCCCGAGCAGTGCCGGGCCACCGTGTCGGCGAAGGCGTGCGCCGCGGGTGACAGCGCGTCCCACCGGCGTACGGCCCAGCCGACCGCGAGGGGCGGCAGGGCCGGTACGGGGAGGAAGCGGAGACCGGGGTGACCGGGTCCGGGAAGGCCCGGCAGGGCCGGGACGACGGCGTGCCCGAGGCCGAGTTCGGCGAGCAGGATCGCGGTGTCCCAGTCGGCGACGCTGGTGTCGGAGGCACTCGCCGGTATCCCCAACTCCCGGAAGGCGGAGTCGAGGTGGGCGCGGGAGGTGGAGTGCTCGGGCAGTCCCACGATCCGCAGTCCGGCCAGTTCCCGCGCCTCGATCCTCTCCCGGCCCGCGAGTTCGTCGTCGGCGTGCACGGCGAGCACCCAGGGGAGTTCGGCGACGGCCCGCTGCTCGATGCCCCGTACGGGAAGGCCGAGGGTGACCCAGGCGAGGTCGAGTCCGTGGTCGGCGAGCGCCTCGAAGCAGCTCCGGCTGGAGTTCTCGGTCTGGAACTCCAGGTTCACCTTGGGGTACCGCCCCCGGAACTCGACCACGGCCTCGGCCATGAAGTGCCGCACGGTGGTGCCGCCCGTGGCGATCCGTACCGTGCCGCCGTCCCCGCGCACCAGCTCGTCGAGCCTGCGCAGCGCGAGGTCGAGTCCGGCGATGCCGTCGGCGGCGGCCCGTTCGAGGACCCGCCCGGCACGGGTGGGCACCACGCCCCGGGCCTGCCGCTCGACGAGTCCGATCCCGACCTCGCGCTCCAGCCGGCGTACGTGCTGGCTCACCGCCGACTGCGTACAGCCCAGTTCCCGGGCCACGGCGCTCAGGCTCCCGGCCCGGCAGACGGCGACGAACACACGAAGATCATCCAGGGTCACGGCCCCAAGGTACCTGCGTTCAGGCGGAGTTGACCGCTCAGGATCGGGTCTTGTCGAGCAGCTCGACGATCTCCTCGGTCGTACCGGTCTCCCCGAGGCGGGGGAAGATCCGCTCGACGCTGTTGCGGTGCGTCTCGGGGTCGAGGTCGGACATGGCGTCGGTGGCGAGGGTGACGTGGTAGCCGTGTTCGTGGGCGGCGCGCGCCGAGGACTCCACTCCGATGCTGGTGGCGATGCCGGCCAGCACGATCTGGGTGATCCCCCGGCGGCGCAGCTGCAGGTCGAGGTCGGTCCCGTAGAAGGCACCCCAGTTCCGCTTGGTCACGGTGATGTCCCCGGGGTGTCCGGCCAGTTCGTCGACGATGACGTCCCAGCCCTCCGGGAAGGAGCGGGCGCGGCTCGGGCCGTCGATGCGGCCGCGGACGGCGTCGGCGCCGTCCGCGGCGGCGGTGACCCGGACGAGGACGACCGGGAGGCCGTGGCCACGGAAGGCGTCGGCGAGCCGGACGGCGCGCTGCACGACGTCGGCGGCGGCGTGCGGGGCGAGGCCCGGGTTGCCGACGATGCCGTTCTGCAGGTCGATGACGACGAGCGCGGTGCGGGGGTCGAGCGTGGTGACTGCCATGGTCAGGCCTTTCGGGGGGGAGAGAGATCGTGAAGGGATCGGTCGATGAGGGCCGGCGCCGGGAGCGGCACGGCCCCGGCGGGCACGAGAGGGCCGGCTGCCGCAGGCCGCCGGTGTCGGCACCGCGGGCGAGGAAGACGGCGGCGGAGGCGGCCGTCGCACCGGGGCGGGTGAAGGCGTGTGGCGGTCCGGCCGCGGCGCCCGCGCGGGGCCGGCGCGGACGCGGGCGGGGCCGGCGCGGGCGCAGGGCGTTCCGATCTGGCGGGCCGTCGGGACCCGTCCCCCGGGACGCCGGAGCCGGTCCCGGAGGGCGGGTGTCACGACCGGGTGAGCCGTTCCAGCAGCGCCATCGCCTCGATGACGGTCCGCCGCTCGTCCTCCGTGCAGCGCTCCTCGAAGGCCCGGGCGAGCCACTCCGAACGGGCCTGCCGGGTGCCTTCGACGCGCTCGCGCCCGGCGTCCGTGAGCGTCACCAGCTGACGCCGGCCGTCCCCGGGGTCGGGGTTGCGCTGGATGAGTCCGTACCGGTCGAGGGCCGCGAGCGTGGCGGCCATCGACTGGGGGCGCACCCCTTCGGCCGCCGCCAGCGCGCTGGCCGTGGCGGCCCCGCTCTTGCTCACCAGGGTGAGCGCGGAGATCTGGGAGGGCGTGAGGTCCTGCGCCCGGTCCTGCGTCCCGGGCACCTCGCGGATCCGCCGCCGGAGCAGGCTGAACGCGACCCGCAGATCCTGCGCGGCACGCGCCGCGGATTCCGAGACGGCCGTGTCGTCCGGCCGTTCGCCGCTCTGGTCCATGACGTCACCGTAAAACGCACAGCCCAAACTGTCCAGTTCAGACTGCACAGCCCAGCCTGCCGAATCCACCCACCCCCGCCTCGTCCTCCACCCCATCCGGAGCGCTCGAACGGAACACCTGTTCGGAACACCCGTTCGTGTGAAGTCCCGGAAGGAACTCGCACCACAAAATCGAACAGGCGTAGCATTGCCGTGTGGCTGCGACCTACGACTTTCCGAGTGATCTCCTCGCCGGTCAGGAGGAGTTGCGTCAGGTCCGGGCCGAGCTGCTGGACCTGCTGAAACGACTCCCCTGGTCGGTGGAACCGCTGGACGGCTTCAGCGACACCGGCGGCTGGCGCAAGGTGGAGCGCCCCGCTTCCCCCGGCTGGTCCGACGACGAACAGGCCGAGGTCGAAAAGCTCCGCCGACGCGAGCGCGAACTCGCCGTGTTCGTCTCCGGCCACCGTTTCTGGTCGGAGGTCCCGTCTCCGGACAAGGTCGACGCCCGGATGCGCCTGAAGCACACCCGCGACGCACCGCCGTGAGACGGCACGGGCCGGACCGGGGACCGGAGTTCCCCCGTACGGCGATCACGCCGGCCACCGCCGCGAGCGGCACGCCCCGAGAACCGTCGCCCTCCGGTATCAGATCGAGACGACCACCGGGGTGTCACCCCGTCCCCTGCCCCCTACACTCCGCCAGGTGAAGTGGGGTAGAGCGGCAGGCGTCATGTCTCTCGCGCTCTTGCTGAGCGCTTGCGGCGCGGAGTTCGACCCGCTGTTCGTCGAGAGCGGGAGTTCCGGTCCGGTGATCGGCTGGCGCGTGTGTCCGGGTGCCGGGCCCGACGGCATCACCGAGGTCGGCCTGTACCGGTGGGATCGCGACGGCACCGCCGATGATCCGGGTGAACTGCTGTGGCACATCAAGGCTTCCCACGGGGTCACGACGCATCGCGTACGCCTCGGAAGCTCCCCCCGAGGCTTCACGACGCGGCTCCCCCTGTCCGTCACGCTGGACCCCGCGTCGACGTACGCGCTGCGCGCCAACATGTCCTCGGACGATCTCGTCGAAGGGTTCCTCACTTTCCGGCCCGACCGACTCCGCGCGGGCCGCCTGGTCTTCAGCGACGGCAAGGAGGAGTCGCGGAAGGCGTACGACGGCCGGGACGACGAGGACTTCGGCTGCTTCAGCGACTGAAGGTGACGCAACGCCCGCTCTCGGCCCGAGTACCGCCGGGGCAGGCGCCGTTCGCGTCACGTCACCGGTCGAGCGGCCGGGCTTGCCGCCCGGTCCCCGCCCGTCGGGGCCGGGCGGGCCCGCCCGGCCCCGACGGGCGTGCCGTCCGGCGCACTTCCGTGGTGACCGGCAGCTCCGCGGCCTTCGTCCGCCCGCCCGGGGAGGACGAAGGCCCGCGAACGGCTCCGGCCCCGGCCGCGCTCGGGGCGGGCCGGGCCGGGTCGTGACTGGTCGCACGGGCCGTGACTGGTCGTACGGGGACTGGCTAGTCGTACGGGTTCGTGAAGCCCCTCACGACCGGGACGGGGCAGATGTCGCCCGTGACGGCGTCACCTCTTGCCGTTGTCCACGATGACCGGCGTGCCGTTCGAGTCCGTGCCGCACGGCACCGCGTACACCGGGTTGGCCTTCGCGGCCTCCTTGTACGCCTCGAGGCACTGGTTGTACAGCACCTTGTCGCTCAGCGACCGCTCGATGATCTTGTTGGCGCGGGCGATGCCCTCCGCCTCGATCCGCTTGCGCTCCGACTCCGCCTTGGCCGTACGCGACGCCTCGACGGCCCGTTCGGTGGCCTGCTCCTGCTGGATCTTCTTGTCGATCTGGTCCTGCAGCTTCTCCGACGGCCTCACATTGCGCAGGTTGACGGAAGTGACGTCGATGCCGCGCGGCGCCAGTCGCTCCTTGACGAGGGCGGCGATCTCCGAGCCGATCTGCTCGCGGGCGGACGCGTAGCCTTCCTCGCTCGTGTGCTTCGCGAAGACGTTGCGGATGATCTCGCGGCTGTCCGGCAGCACCAGCCGCTCCTCGACGGCCTCCTCGCTGCCCGCCAACCGGTACAGCGCGACCGCCTTGGCCGGCACCACGGCCCACTTGATGGTGACGTCCGCGTAGAGCACACCGCCCTGCGAGGAGCGGACCTCGACCACGTCCTTGCCGTTGAGGTCGAGGTCCACCGGGCGGGTGGAGAAGGACGTGACGTCGGTGAACGGTGACTTGAAGTGCATGCCGGAGACCATCGGCGTGCCGATCTTGCCGAAGGTCACCGGCACGCCGACCTCGTAGGCGCTCACGACATGGACACAGGCGAAGACGCCTGACAGCACGCCCGCCACGGCGCTGAGCACCGCCCCGAGTCTCCAGCCGCCTGCCTCAGTGCGGCCGCGGCCGACGAGAAAGAGCACTATCGCGGTTATGAGCAGCAGAATGGACAGCACGAACACGGACATCCCCCTCCGGAAAACGTTTCCGCGCCTCCTGGGACGCGGCCCCGGCGCATCGTAGCGATCTCCGGTGTCGGGTGCCTGACCGCACGACGCGAGCGGCGCAGCGATCCTGGAGGGGGGCTGTCGCGCGGCGAGTGATCGTGTCTGCGCCCTCCCAGGACGTCGGGCGACCGGTCGGTGGCCCGGACGGCCGGCCGCCTGCCGAAAGGTGGTGTCCGTCGCCGACGGAGACGGGCGGGTACGGGCGGGTACGGGCGGCCGGGCTGCGAACTACCGGCCGCAGGCGCATCCGGCGGCCACGGGGGTCACGCCTTCGGTGGCCCGGCCGGCGCAGCAGCCGTCGCCGGTCGTCGTCGGGGCGACGCCCTTGCCGAGGGTGTCGGCGTCGGCCTTGACCACGTACACCTCCCACGGCTCCCGGCCCGGGCCGTGGACCCACACCTTGTCCTGGAGTGCGTAGCAGCAGGAGGTGTCGTTCTCCTCGAAGGTGGCCAAACCGGCGTCCTTGAGCCGGGCAGTGGCGGCGTCGACCTGGTCGGTGGACTCGACCTCGACACCGAGGTGGTCGAGGCGGGTCTCCTCGCCGGGGGCGCCCTCGATCAGGACGAGCTTGAGCGGAGGCTCGGTGATGGCGAAGTTCGCGTAGCCCTCACGCCGCTTGGCCGGTTCGGTACCGAACAGCTTCGAGTAGAAGGTGATCGACGCTTCGAGGTCGCTGACACGCAGGGCGAGCTGGGCGCGGGACATGACGGGTCTCCCATCGGCTTGCATTGGTGTCTGTCGATACAAGCTTTGCACCTTGGATCGAAGGATGTCAACATAGACATATGTCGAAACAAGGGCTTGTGGTTCTCGGCCGGGCCGACGAGGACGGCGCGTGCTGCCCCGGCCTGGCGGCCGCGCCGCTGGACGAGGACCAGGCCGCCGAGCTGGCCGAGCCGTTCAAGGCGCTGGGTGATCCCGTACGGCTGCGGCTGCTGTCGATGATCGCTTCCCGGGCGGGCGGTGAGGTCTGCGTCTGTGACCTGACCCCGGCCTTCGACCTGTCCCAGCCGACGATCTCGCACCACCTCAAGCTGTTGCGGCAGGCCGGCCTGATCGACTGCGAGCGGCGGGGCACCTGGGTCTACTACTGGGCCCTGCCCGCCACCCTCGACCGGCTCGCCGCCTTCCTCTCGACGTCGCGGGCCGCCGGGACGCCCGCGTGAGCGTCCCGCCGGGCCGAACCCGAACTCGCCGCCCCCGCACTCCCCTGACGCCCCTCCGTCGAAAACGCACCCGCCATGAACACCCCTGCCGAACAGCCGCCCGCACTCTTCGTCCGCGTCCACGACGCCGGGCGCTCCCAGATGATCGAGAAGCGCATCCGCGGCCTGATCGACGAGATCGCCCCGGCCGGCCGGGGATGAGCGCCGCGGGCGGATCGAGGCACGACCGTGGCACGTACTTCCCTCGTACCGAGGCGACTTGGGTGAGGACTCTGCACGCCACCCTGCCGAGCCCGATCCGGTCCGGCCCGGCCCGGCCCGGCCCATGGACGTAGGACCAAAGTCCGCCTCCCGTGAGGCCTTTCGTACGAAGCCGCGTACGGGGACGCGGGATAGCGTCATGATCATGACGACGGACCAGGACATCGAGACCGTGCCGACCACCCCCGTGCTCACCTCTGTGCTCACCCGCGGCGACCAGGCGGAGACCTGCGCCGACCCCAGCGCCGTGATGACGCTCCTGGCCGACTCGGCGCAGACGGACGGCGCGTTCACCAGCTACCGCTCCACCTTCGAGCCGGGCACGGCCGGTACTCCCGCGCACTTCCACACGCGCGGCTGGGAACTGTTCTTCGTGCTGGGCGGCTCGCTCCAGGTCATGCTCGGCGAAGAGGTGACCCTCCTGTCCCCGGGCGACTTCCTGGCCGTCCCTCCGAACACCCCGCACGCCTTCCGCCCGGCCCCCGACTCCGCCACGGGCGCGGACGTGCTGTGCGTCTTCACGCCGGGCATGGACCGCTTCGACTACCTGCGCCTGCTGGGCCGGGTGACCCGCGGCGAGGAACCCGCGAGCCGGTTGGCCGAGACGTCCGAGCGCTTCGACAACCACTACGTCGACAGCCCGGTCTGGCGCGCCCTCCTGGAGGCGTCCGCATGATCGACACCGTCACCCGGATCCGGATCGCCCGGCCGTCCCGCGACCTCGAGGCGGCGGAGCGCTTCTACGTCGAGGGGCTCGGACTGGACGTGCTCTGGCGCACCACCGGACGCGTGCCCGGCGAGCACGACCTCCTCATGCTCGGACTCCCCGACGGCGCATGGCACTTCGAGCTCACTCACGACCCCGAGCAGCCACTGGACCCCACTCCGACGGTGGACGACCTCTTCGTCCTCTATCTCGGCGCCCCGGTCGACGACGCGTTCCTCGCCCGCCTGACCGCCGCCGGCGGCACCCGCGTCCCCGCGCACAACCCCTACTGGGACGACCACGGCGTCACCGTCACCGACCCGGACGGCTACCGCCTGGTGCTCTGCTCCCGCACCTGGACTGCCTAGAGCCCCTACGAGAGCGGCACGGCACGGGCCCGTGAACCGGCCGGTCAGCTGTCCGGCCGCGGCGGATCACCGGGGACCGTCCGTATCCAGGAGCGCAGTTTCCAGCAGACCACGACGGGTCCTACGAGCATGGAAAGCATCCACAGGACCACACTGGCGGGGGAGATCATGTAGTACTCCCAGCGCTCCGGAAGCAGGGCTGGAAGGGCGATCGCCAGCACGAGGACGAACCACGTGCCTATCACCGTGAGCACGGCCTTGGACACGATCACCGCTCTCCGCACGGGACTTCCTCCCTTCGCTGTCCTCCTTCAGCCGCAGGCCGCAGCTCCGGCCGCATGCCCTGTCCCAGGCCCATGGAACGCGCGAAGGCGGTCTTCTCCTCCCTCAGGGCTTCCTCGTGCTCGGGCTTCAGCGTGATCGGAGCGCCCGCGTGTTCGAGGAGGACGAGCGAGGTGACCAGCAGGCCGCGCGCCAGACCGTGTATCACCGGATTCGAGGTCGCGGAGTACTGCGCGTAGAGCCCCTCCACGAAGGCCCGGAACGTCGGCAGTTCCACGTCACAGCTGCCCTGAGGGGTCGGGGTCAGGCCCGTCGGCAGCTCCACGAACTCCGCGGCGCCCCGCGCGAGGGAGGCGTACAGCTTTCCGCTGAAGTAGCCCGCGTCCCACAGTGTCTCCCCGCCCAGTTCATAGGGGTAGCTCAATCTGCGATCTCCACACTCCGAGGCCGATCCCGAGGCTCGTCGCCCTGAGATCCTCGAACCTATACGCCGAAGCCGCGCCGCTACCCGCCACCCACCCCTGCTCCCGCCCCGCCTGCGGATGCCCGCTCTGGGAACCGGTCGGCGGTATCGCCCTGGCGAGCCCTGGCTCCCCGTGAGCCACCGTGCGTTCTGGCACGGGAGTGGCACGGCCCAGAGGCAAGGGCCAACGCCGGCCCCAGGCTTCCGCGGCCGTCTTCAGCTACCGCTCTCCGCCTCCCCGCGTCGGAACAGGAGTCGTGTGCCGCGTATGAAGAGCATGAACACGACTCGGACGGCCATGAACACAGTGGTGATGGCGAACACGCGGGCGATCGTGTCAGAGACCGTGATCCACGGATCGGGTACGCCAAGGAGCCGCACGAGCTCTGCGATCACTACGACCAGCCCGAACATGAACGGCAACCATTCCCAATGAGTCCGTGAACGCCACCTCACTGCCGCCTGGCGCCTGCGCCGCCACCGACGAGTCACCAAGCTGAGGATGAGACTCAGGACCATCAGCAAAACAGGCGTTGCCAGATCCTCCCAGTGCACGGTGATCTGCATGTTTCCTCCCCATCCTGCGGCCCTGAAGCCTGCCTGTGCGGGCGGTGAGGGTAGCGCACGGTGGGACTCTCCCACTTCATCAAGCCCCCATGCGAGCACGGACGGGCTCCTGGCCCTCGGGGTCTCGGCTCCTCCGCGCCTCTTCGGCGCCAGGGCTGAGGCCTGGGACCTCGGCGGAGTGCGTCACGGCACCAGGCGAAGGTCAAGTCATCCCCGCAGCATCCCGGTACGGCCAACTCGGCTTGATGTCAAGCCAGTTGGGCGCGTCGGCGATGGCCGGGTGCTGTATCGGTGGACGAAGTCGGCTGGGCAGTCGCCGTTTTGGGGTCAGATGCGGTCGGTCACAGTCGGGGGGGGTGCTGTGCTCCGCTGCTGTACCGCAGCTCTATACCTTGTCGTCCCGCTCCAAGATCAGGCTGATCGATCCGTCCTCGAGATCGACGCCGCCTTCAAGATGCGCGTGGTAACCGTCCCGGAGTTCGGGATCAGCAAGACTCATGAGCTGCTCCGCAAGGTCCCGCAGGCCGGCCGCGTTGGCTGCGATTATCCGCTGTTCCGCTCACCGCTCGACGCGCCCGCCGACCGCGCACCGGCGCGCGGCTCCGCCTGCCGTGCATGGAGACGGCCCGCCCAGGGATCCGGTCCCGAATGGTGCTCGACGCGCTGCGCCCGCGGGCCGGCCAGGCCGTGGTCGCATCTCGGGATCCGCCCTGAAGCCTGGTACAACCCTGGGCCCGCCGGACCTGTCCTCACAGGTGAAGGCCATGCACCCGGGCTCGCCGGCACGTTCGCGGCGCCTGCCCCGCTCTGCCCGGCCACGTTCGAAAGGGAACACGTGATCAGAAGGACCGGGCTGGGTCGGGTACGTGCGGTGACGGCTGCCGTGCTGGGCGGGGGACTGCTCCTGGGTGTGCCGGTGACGCACCAGCCCGGGCAGGGGGACGCAGGGTTGCTGCCCGCGGGCAGCAGTCGCGTCCTCCGGGCGGAGAGTGCGGAGGACGAGGAGGGGCTGGTGCTCGACCGTCTGGAACAGGACGGTGGCGAGCTCGTCTTCAAAGGGTCGACGTTTCACGTGCGGGGCGGGTTCACCTATCACGGTGAGCGGGCGCTGCGGCAGGTCGCCGTCTCCATGAAGGTGTCCGAGGGGATCTCGTTCGCGACGGAGTACAGCAACTGCGAGTACGGGACTCAGGAGCCGTTTTCCTCGGAGCTCCAGGGGGCCCGCCAGGCGGTGTGCCTGATCGACGCGCGGGTCGAACCCGGCGAGTCCGTCGACCTGGCACCCGTCACCCTGAAGGCGGGCAGTCTGGCCAAGTCAGGAGACGTAGACATGACCGTGGGAGAGGCCGAGAAAAGGGGCTGGTCCGACCTCAAGTGGCGGGACCGGCATCGGGGCCGGGGCGAGGGGCTGACCCTCGCGCGGCGCACCGGCAGCGTGCCACCCGCCGCCCGCCGAACCTCAGGTGCGTACGGCATTCTGTTCGTGTCCATGGACAACCCGTGGGACCTCGAGGTGAGGGGTGCCGTGCCCAAGGGCAGGAAGGGCGAGACGGTCACGGCCGACCTGGCCCTGGACTTCCACGGCGCCAGCGTCAGGGCCCAACACAGCACCGAGAACGACGAGCCGCTCGCCAACGTCGAGGTGCGGCTCCCCAAGGGGGTGACCGTGCTGAGCGCCCCGAAGAAGTGCAGTCTCACCTACCTCAAGGCGGTGAATATCTATACGTGCAACTACGGCTTGTACACCAACGGCTTCGACGAACCCCTGCTCCGGGACGGATTCCACATCGCCTATCCCTTCAAGCTGCGGATCGACGACCCGTCCAAGCTCACCGGCGGCAGCATCCGTGTCGTGGACGCCGAGAAGAGGCCGCTGCGGGGCGACGCCGACCCCGGGAACAACACCGCTCCCATCACCATCAGCGGAGCCGATGACTCCGGCGCGACGGCCTGGGCCGTAGCCGCGAGTGCGGCAGCCGTGGCACTGACCGGGCTCCTCGCCGCCGCCCTGATCCGCACCCGCCGCACCCGCCGCCGGGCGGGCTGACGCCACCTAGCCGGGTCCGCCCCCCGCCTTTTGGATGCTCTGGAGTGCGTCAACCGACGTCCACGGATGGACGCTTGCGGTTGTCCGACACGCCCCCCTCCGGTTCACAGCCGGACCGCCCGGGGCCTGTCGTCCGGCTCGTCGCGGCCTCGGCACCCGGTACAACCATGAGTCCGCCTGACGGGTCCTCTCACCCGCAGGTGACGCACGGGGTTCGCCCACGTGTTCGCGGTGCCCGAGCCGCTGCGGTGCCTGGTTCGTCCGGACGGGTCGGAGAGGGAAACATGATCAGGTGGGTCGGGTTCGGCCGGGTGTTCGCGGTGACGGCCGCCGTGCTGGGCGGGGTGCTGTTCCCGGGCGCACCGGTGGCGCCCGGCCCGCCCGCGGCGGACGTACGGCCGCTGCCCGCGGGGAGCGGCCACGCGCTCCAGGAGGAGGGCACGGGACACGAGGAGCTGCTGACGATCGACCGTTTGGAACGGGACGGCGGGAACCTCCCGCGCGAAGGGGCGACGTTCGAGGTGCGTGCCGGGTTCGAGCACAAGGGCGAACGGGTGCTGGGGAAGAGGGCGTTCTCGATCACTGTGTCCGAGCGGCTCTCGTTCGCGACGGAGTACAGCAACTGCGAGTACGGTCAGGACGTGCCGACTTCCCCGGTGAACCGGTCGTTCCGTAAGGCGGTGTGCTGGATCGACACGCGGATCGAGCCGGGCGAGTTCGTAGACCTCGCGCCCATCGCCCTGAAGGTAGACCGCTGGGCGCGGGCTGAAAGGGTGTCCGTGGCGGATTCGGGAGTGGGAAAGCACTGGGCGGAATCGGGCGTCGTATGGCGGGACCGGCACTGGGGCCGGGGCGGGAAGCTGACCCTCGCGAAGCGGACCGGGGCCGTGCCTCCCGCCGCCCGGGTGAAAGCCGGTATCGACATGTCGTCCTGGGGGCTGGACGTGCACGTCGACAGCTCGTGGGACCTCGAGGTGACGGGAGCCGCGCTCAAGGGCAGGAAGGGCGAGACGGTCACGGCGCACCTGGCCATGGACTTCCACGGTGCCGACGTCCAGGCCCAGCGCGACCCCGAGAACAGCGTTCCGTTCGCCCGGATCCGCGTGCAGTTCCCCCAAGGCGTGACCGTGCTGAAGAGTCCGAAGCAGTGTGGGAACAGGGTGACGAACAGGCCCTACTACCAGTGTGAGTACAACCTGTACACCAACAGCTACGACGTGCCGATGCTCCGGGACGGGTACCACGAGGCCTTCCCCTTCGAGCTGCGGATCGACGACACGTCCGAGCTCACCGGTGGCTCGATCAGTCTCGACGCCCCGGCGGAAGTACTGCAGGAGGACGCGGACCACGCGAACAGCACCGCGCGCATCACCGTCGACGCCGTCGGCGGACCGGACCGGACGGCCCGGACCGCTTGGACCGTCGCCGCGGGCGCCGGAGCACTGGCGGTGACCGGACTCCTCGCCGCCGCCCTCCTCCGCGCCCGTCGCCGCACGGGCTGACGGGCTCCCGGACGGGCCCGCGAATGCGGCAAGCGATCTCGCGATCACTTGCCCATCAGGCAGGCGTGCACTTCTCCTTCACGGCCTTGTAGAAGTCGTCGGCGAACTCGTCCTCGGACATTGCCGAGGCGAACGAGGGGACGTGAATGGGGCGCTGTGGGTCATGCGCTCGGTAAGCAGTGCAGTACTCCTGGCGCTGCTTCTTGGTGCTCTCGTACCAGGCTGCTTCCCCTGGCGACCTGGTGTGCACTGGCTTGGGCTCTTCCTGCGCACACCCTGCGAGCAGGGCAGTCAGCGAAAGAGCCAGGACGGCTATCGATACGCGTCTCACACAGTCTCCCGGTGATGAAAGGGGTCTGCCGCACCATGCCCGACACGGCTGCGCGAGCCTACTCACCGCGGCCGACGTGGCGCCCCACGTCATGATGGAGATCCTGGGGCACAGCCAGATCGCCGTCACGATGAACGTGTACGCCCACGTCGTCCAGGACACGCAGCGCGAGTAGCGACAGCACTGATGTCAGATCTGGATGACAAAGGCCCCCGGCCGTGATCGGCTGGGGGCCTTTGTCCTGGTGGGCGCGGACGGTTTCGAACCGCCGACATCCGCCTTGTAAGGGCGGCGCTCTACCGCTGAGCTACGCGCCCAGGACGAGTCGACAGCCTACATCGCCCGGGGGGATGCCCCGCAAACCCGTATCGGGCGGGCGGGTGGCGGAGCCGGCGAGAAGGTGGAGCTGGAGGGGCCCGCCGGGCCGGGCGGCGGGAGTGGTGGGGCTCGGGTCGGTGGCCCGGGGGTTATCCCCACCTTTCGTCCGGGAGCGGCCCGGATCGTGCCGGGCCCCGTGGGTGCCTACCGTCGAAGAGACTTCGCCGACCGTCTCCGGTCAGGTGCCGAAGTCCTCGCGGACCGTCCCAGGGGGAGACCGATCATGACCCGTACACGTACACGCATACGCGCCCGCGGCACCGGGCGGAGCCCTGAGCGCGGCGCCACGAGCACCACCCGCGCCCGCGCCGTCGGCCTCACCGCCCTCGTGCTCGGGCTCGTCGCCGGTGTCAGCGCGTGCGGCGCGTCCGCCGGGGACGACAAGGAGCCCGAGCAGCGGTCCTTCGGGCTGCACGGGCGGACCCTGACCGTCGACTCGGACGACTCCGCGCTCGATCTGGTGGTGTCGGATTCCGCGAAGGCCGGTGAGGTCCAGGTCACCCGGTGGTTCCAGGGGCATGTCGCCCTCGGCGGGGATCCGAGGGTCACCTGGGCGATGGAGGACGGCGACCGGCTGGTGCTGCGGATGAAGTGCTCGGGTGTCGTCGCCGACTGCTCGGCCCGGCACCGGATCGTCGTGCCGCGCGGGGTGGCCGTGAAGGTCGAGGACGGGGACGGCCGGGTGAGCGCGAAGGGCTTCACGGAGGCGCTGAGCATTCGTACGGCGGACGGCGCGGTGCGGGTCAGCGATTCCTCGGGGGCGCTGGACCTGCGCAGTGGCGACGGCTCGATCCGGGCCGTCGGCGTGGACGCCCGCAGGGTGCGGGCCCGCACCGACGACGGCTCGGTGCGGCTCGAACTCGACGCCGTGCCGGACCTGGTGGACTCCCGCAGCGGCGACGGCTCCGTCTCGATCGTGCTGCCCCGGGCCACGTACCGGGTGACGGCCGGCAGCGGGGACGGCTCGGTCCACGTGGACGTGCCCCGCGACGGTTCCAGCCCCCACCGGGTCTCCGCGCACACCGACGACGGAAAGATCACGGTCCGAACAGCGAACTGACCGGCCCGTGTGTTCGTCTTCAACCGGTGGGAGAATGACAGCCGGGCAGGGCGGATGACAGCACGGGAGAGGGATGTGACGGCGACATCTTCGCGGCCGTATTCGCCGTTCGCGGGACCCGCGCGGCCCGCACACCCCCTCGACGGCCGCCGGCGGCCCCTCCCGCCACCACGCCCGACGTCGCCGACGTCCCCGACGGCATCGGCCGAGTCGACAGCACCGGGAGCACCGACCGCGTCGACGGAATCGGCAGAGTCCATGGCGTCGGCAGAGCCCGTGGCGTCGGCAGAGTCCATGGCGTCGATGGACTCGGGGTGGCCGCGCCAGCCGGAACGGTCCGGGCGGCCCGGACCGGTGGAGCGGCCCGGACCGGCGGAGCGTCCTGTTCCGTCGGAACGGTCCGGACGCCCTGCGCCGTCCGAGCGGCCCGTGCCGTCGGAGCGGTCGGTGCCGCCCGCCCGGTGGGCGCGCTCGGCCCGGGCGGCGCGCGCTCCCCGTCCCTCCGTCCGCGTCCGCCCCTCCGCGGCCCGTGACGTGCTCACGCTCGTCGCGCTACCCCTGCTGGCCGCCCTCGCCCTGCCCGCGGCCTTCGCGGGAGGCGGCACCCGGCGCTGGTTCGGCGGGCGGTCCGAGAGCCAGCGGGCCGAGGCGCAGGCCGCCAAGGACGCCGCCGCGGCGGCGTTCTACGAACTCGACACCGCCCAGCGCGACCTGCGGATCTCGATCGAGACGATCACGGCCGTGGACGACTCCCCGGCCGCCCGGCGCGCGGTCTCCGACTTCGCGGCGCTGGGGCGGCGGATCGACGAGGCCAGCCAGAAGTACATCACCGCCGTCGACGCCCACGATCTCGACCGGGACGAGCTGGAGGCGTCGGTCGCCGCGCGGGCCCGCGGCGAACTCGTCGCCGCGAAAGACGAACTGGTCCGGGTGAAGGCCGATCTGGACCGGTTCGAGCAGAGCCTCGAGCCGCTGCTCGGCAAGGCCGAGACCCAGCTCGCCCGGCTGGCCCCGGCCGTCGAGCGGGCCCGGCAGGCGCTGCTCGCCGCCTCGAACGCCCTCGATTCCGTACGGCGGTCGGGGCTGAGGGCCGACGACCTCGCCGCCCGGCTCGCCGCTCTGGGGCCCGAGCTGACCAAGCTCAACCAGGGCGCCGGGCAGCACGGCGTGGCGGAGACGCTGGAGCGTGCCGAGCGGGTCTCGCGGGAGGCCGCGGCGGTCCGCTCGGAGGCGGAGCGGCTGCCGGAGCGGGCCGCCGAGATCGATCACCGGCTCGTCTCGCTGCGGACCCGCGCGCAGGCGCTGACGACCCGCTCGGGGCAGGTGGATCCGGTGCTGAGCGAGTTGCGGCGGCGGTTCTCGGCGGCGTGCTGGCAGGACCTCCAGCACGTGCCGGAGCAGGCCGCGGAGAGCGTGCGGCAGGCCGAGGAGAAGCTGCGGGAGGCGCGGGCCGCGCGCGAGGCGCAGCGCTGGCCGGACGCGACCTCGCTGCTGGCGACGGTGCGCGCGCTGCTGAACAGCACCGACGAGGCCGTGTCCGCCGCCGGTGACCGGCTGCGGCGGCTGAACGCCGTGCAGAAGGACCCCCAGCAGGAGATCGACCGGACCCGGTTCGCGATCCGGGACGCGCAGCGGCTGGCCATGGCGGGCCGTACGACGCCCGATCCGCGGCAGGCCCGCCCGCTCGACGACTCCGTCGCCCGGCTCGACCGGGCCGTGGCCTCGCTGGAAGGCCGGCACCCCGACTACTGGCACTTCCTGACCGAGACGGAGGCCGTGCGGCAGACGGTGGCCCGTGTGGTCGCGCAGATCCGCGAGGAGCGCGGCGGCGCCTGAGGACCCCGGGAGGGTCCCTGGAACGCCCGGGGCGTCCTGGGGGCCCTCGCGCGGGGTCCTTCCCCTCGGCTCACCCCCGCGGGGCCCCGAGGAGCCGGCTGTGCGCCGGCCGGGCCGTGATCAGGTGCGGTACGCGTAGTACGCCGAGGTCGGGTACGCCGCGAGGAGGCTCGACACCGACCGGCGGTAGGTGTCGGTGTCGTGGTAGGTCACGTACGGGACCCCGCTCGCGCTCCGGTACGACGTGATCATGGAGTGGTCCTTGGACCCGTCCTTGTCGAAGTCCATCTGCATCACGTCACCGATGTCCATCTGGTAGACGTTCGCCAGGGGCGTGGAGCGCTTGGCGGTCTGGGTGAACCAGGACCACTCGTTGACGCCGACCCAGGTGTCGGTCTGGGTGGACGCCGTGTAGTTCCAGGTGCCGTACTCCTCGCCGGAGCTCGCGACCGTCGCCCAGCCGCCCGCCTTCAGGGACTGGCTGAGGTAGTTGGTGCAGTCGCCGCCGACGGAGTTGAAGCTGCGGTAGGCGGGGTTGTAGTTCTTCCAGTACGTCTCGGCGTACGTGGCCATGGCCGCGTAGTCGTACGGGCCGCCGGTGAGCGTCTTGGGGTTGGCGGGGGCGGGGTAGGTGGTCGCCGCCCGGGGAGCGTCGATGATGGCCATCGGGGTCACGCGGGATGCCGCGGTGACGGGCTGGTTGACCTGCCGGGGGCCCTTGTCCGTCGGGCGCTCGCCCGCCAGCTTCCAGCTGCCGTGCGGCCCCGCGGCGAAGGTCAGGACGTGGTGGGCGCGGAAGCCCGTGGTGGCGGGCTCGTCGCCGCGGATCTTCCGGTAGGTGAGGGTGGTGGTCTCGGTGACCCAGACGGTGGCCAGCCGGCCCGTGACCCGGGTCCGGTTCACGGTGACCTTCGTGTCGGCGGCGCTGTAGGCCTCGCCGAGGGCCGCGAGGCGGGACCGGGTGCCGTGCAGCGAGGAGACGGCGGTCTTCTCGGTGCGGGCGAGGGTGTCGGGCACCCGTATGCCCGCGGTGGTCGCCTTGAGGGCCGTACGGGCCGTCGGGGCCCCGTCCAGCAGGGCGGCCGTGCGGTCGGTGAACACGGCGTCGGCCACGCGGCCGAAGGCGTCGGCCGTCGACGCGGTCACCCGGGGAGCGGGGGCCGCCGCGTGGGCGGCGGTCAGGGGCAGCAGGAGGGCGGAGAGGGTGATCGCCCCCACGACGGAACAGCTACGGCTTAAGTTCTTCGGTGTCACTGATGATTCTCCTTGATCCCCGGTCGGACTCCAGGGAAGGGAATCTTTACATGTCCCACTCAACTGTGGGGAATCCGGGGGGAGTTCGCGCCGGGTGCAACCGAGTCCCTTATGTCGGAGGTAAGTTGATCTCAATGCGTGACCGGGAAATCACCGGACCGACGGCGGGCCCTACTTCACCACGGTCGACCAGTCCGGCGACTGGGCGGGGTCCAGGCCGCGCAGGCGCTCCAGGGTCTCGGGCTTCTGCACGTCGAGCCAGTCGGACAGCTCCCGGAAGGACACACAGCGAACGCCCTTCTTCGTGCACATGTTCTTGATGGCCTGGTCGACGGCCCTCATGTAGATGCCGCCGTTCCAGTCCTCGAAGTGGTTGCCGATGAACAGCGGTGCCCGGCTGCCGTAGTAGACGCGGTTGAAACCGGCCATGTAGGAGTCGACGGTCTGCTGCTCCCACTGCGGGTACTGGGCCGGGTCCCCCTCGGTCTCACCCTCGGACTGGTTGTAGAGGAAGTTGAAGTCCATGGACAGGCCTTGGTACTTGCCGTTCTCGTAGGGGAGCATCTGGAGCGGGAAGTCCCACACGCCCTCCTTCTTCTTGGGCCATATCTGGAAGTCGCCCGAGGAACTGGCGTCGTACTTCCAGTTGTACTTCTTGGCCGTGGCCTTCATCGCCAGGAGCAGGTTCTTCTGTCCTTCGAGACAGGGCGCGCGCCCGCCGCTGACGGCTTTGGCCGGGTCGAAGGGCAGTGCCGACAGGTCGGTGTAGCCGGTGTTGGTCTTCCACTTCTCCACGAAGGAGAAGAACTGGTCGATCTCGCTCTCCCACTCCTCGACGCTCCAGTCCCCGCCGCCCTTGTCGCCGCAGAAGTGGCCGTTGAAGTGGGTGCCGATCTCGTTGCCGTCCTTCCACGCCTTGCCGAGCTCCTCCAGCGTGGTGCGGATGTGCTCGCCGGTGGCGTAGCTGATGGCCGCCGAGCCCGGCGAGTGCATCGGCGGCTTGTAGAGGTCCTTCTTCTCCTTGGGCAGCAGGTAGATGCCGGTCAGGAAGAACGTCATGTGGGCGTTGTACTCCTTGGCCAGCTCCCGGTAGTGCGAGAAGAGCCGGTCGTCGCCCTGGAGGGCGCCGTCCCAGGAGAAGACGACGAACTGGGGCGGCTTCTCACCGGGCTTGAGCGGTACGGCCTTCAACTCGCCCTTCTGCGGGCCGGTGTAGGACGTGGAACCGTCGCCCAGCACATGGACCTTGCCGTCCCACACCGGTTCCTTCTTGGCCTTGGCGGGGCCCGGCCCGTGCGCGCGGGCGGACGCGGCCGGCGTGGTGTGGTCGGTGTTGAGGGCCAGGTAGGTGGCGGCCATGGACGTGACGACGAGGAAGGCCGTCATGGCCGCGAAGCCCTGGCGCGCGTTCGCGGCGGCAGAACCGGGATCGGACTCACGGCGTCGGCGCCGGCTGTGCTTCGAGTTCATACGGGGCACATTCTGCGAGGGGGACGGAAGGAGCTTGGCGCGGCCACCGGGTGGCCGTCGGCGGGGGCCGGACCGGACGGCCGGCCGACGGGATCAGCGGAGCGGGCTCATGGCACCGGACCAGATGCCGTACGGCACGTCGGCGACGGGTGCGCCGGCGATCCCCTTGAGCGGCAGCGGTTCGAGGCTCTTGGTCAGGTCGATACGGTAGAGGACCACCGCCGTCGACACGGAATCGTTCGAACCCACGTACCAGGCGGCCTTGTCGTCCAGCGTGGCGCCCCGCTTGCCGGCCACCTTCGCCGTGAGGGGTGCCGCGCCCGGGTGGCCGGTGCGGAAGGAGTCCGAGAGCGCCTCGGTGACCTGGCGGGCCACCTCCGCGCGCATCGCGCGATGGGGTGCGGGCATGTCCAGCCGGACGCGGGAGCCGTTGCGGGTGATGCGCTGGACCGAGTACGGCTCGTAGTGCCTCCCGTCGGCGTCGAAGGTGGCGTAGGCGCTGGCCATGCGGATCGCGCTGGGCGTGGCCGAGCCGAGGGACATGCCCGGCACCTGCGGTCCGATGCTGGAGGAGAGCAGGCCCGAGGCCTCGGCGGTCGCGCGCACCTTGTCCAGGCCGGCGTCCATGCCGAGCTGCATGAACGGGGTGTTCACGTTGGAGGCGAGGGCCGTGCGCAGCGTGATCTGGCCGTAGTTCTTGTTGCCCTCGTTGTGGGCGGCGACCTTCTTGCCGCTGCGGTCCCAGTAGGGGCCCTCGGGCGTGCTGACCGGCACGCCGTCGTTGCCGTCGTAGAGGGTCCCGGGGGTGACCGGGGTGGCCGTGCCCTCGCGGGTCTTGTGGACGCCGTTCTCCAGGGCGGCGGCGTAGACGAAGGGCAGGAAGGCCGAACCGGCCGGGACGGTGGTCGCGTTGGACTCGTTGTAGCCCTGCTTGCGGTGGTCGGGACCGCCGTAGACGGCGAGGACCCGGCCGTCGTCGGCGATCGAGGCGGCACCGTAGTGGGCGGCCTTCGCGTTGCCCGGGTCGTCCTTCTGCGCCGCCTTGCGGGCCTTGGTCACGGCGTCGGTGAGCGCGCTCTCGCGCTTGCGGTCGAAGGTCGTGTAGATCTGGTAGCCGCCGAGGTCGAAGTCCCGGTCGGAGATGTGCCCGGCCTTCTTGGCGTACTGGGTCGCCAGCTCGACCAGGTAGTCGCTCTGCTTTCCGGTGTCGTAGCTGCCGGTCTGCTTGATCGGCTCGGGGAACTTCGTGTACTTGGCCCGCTGGGCGGCCGAGAGCTTGCCGTAGTCGACCATGCGGTCGAGGATCCAGGCCCAGCGTTCCTCGGCGCGCTTGTGGTTGGCCTTGCTCAGGGTGGGGTCGTAGAGGCCCGCGCCCTTGAGGAGCGAGGCGAGCATGGCGCCCTCGCTGGCGTCGAGGTGGCTCACGTCCTTGCCGTAGTAGGCCTGGGAGGCCCGCTGGAGGCCGTAGGTGCCGCGCCCGAACCAGCTGGTGTTGAGGTAGCCCTCGAGGATGTCGTCCTTGCTCATCCTGTTGTCGAGCTTGAGGGCGATCATGGCCTCGGTGAACTTGCGGGTCAGCGAACGGTTCTGGGTCAGATAGACGTTCTTGACGTACTGCTGGGTGATGGTGGAGCCGCCCTGGGTGTCCCCCTGGCCGACCGTCTTCACCAGGGCGCGGGCCAGGCCCTTGGCGGAGATGCCGGGGTCGCTGTAGAAACTCTCGTTCTCCGCCGCGAGGACCGCCGAGCGCACGTCCACGGGTATGTCCTTCAGCGGCATGTCCTGACGCCGCACCCAGCCGGTACGGGCCATCGGGGTGCCGTCCGACCAGAAGTAGACGTTGTCCTGCTGGGTGGCATATGTGTTGAGGTTCTTGGGTATGTCCGTTGCGGCGTAGGCGATGACGAGCAGCGAGCCGGTCAGGCCTATGGACAGCGCGAAGGCGCCGAGCCACTGCCGCCAGGAGGGGAGCCAGCGCCGCAGGCCGGTCCTCCCGGGGCGCGGGTAGGCGGGTTTGAGGCGCCGGGCGAACGGCGCGAGCCGCGTGGCCAGCCGGGACAGCTTGGAGGGCTCCGCGGGCTTGCGGCGGCTTCCGCGGCCGCGCTGCGGTCCGGATGCGTTAGCCATGGCACACCCCCGCGTCCGAGCGGCCCAAGGGCAGGGGATTCAGGGCATCGGTGTGATGCCATGTCCTGGTCACGACTGCGTCTCCCTCCGCACTTCGGAATTGCGCGCGCGGGTAGTTGCAGCGGCCGCTTTCGCGGCTGCGAGCCCCCCTCCCCGACCTTGCGGCTCGTCGCGGCCCTATTAAATTATCAGCGACCAATCCAATCCCTTCGATCAGCAACGAGACAAAAAAGTTCAGGGGTCAACGGGCGTCCCTCGACAGCCCTCTTCGCCCAGCCGTCACCCCCGCCCCGGAGGCCCCGGCCCGCCACGCGCGACGAGGGCCCCGGAGCCCTCCGGACAGCGGCCCGCTCCGGCTAACCTGTGCGCATGCCTCGCTACGAGTACCGCTGCCGGACCTGCGGCGACACCTTCGAACTGAGCCGTCCCATGGCCGAATCGGCCGCCCCCGCGGCCTGCCCCGCCGGGCACGACGACACCGTCAAACTGCTGTCGACGGTCGCCGTCGCCAGGGGCGGTTCGGCGTCCGCGCCGGCCCCCGCGCCGCGTTCGGGCGGTGGCGGAGGCGGGTGCTGCGGCGGCGGCTGCTGCGGCTGACCGCGGAGATTTCTTACCGACTCTTCAGCCTCGCCCGGACCGGACCCGGCGTGTCGTGACGAAACGGCCCGGTCGCCCCCAACCCGTCCGCACCGGGACCGAGTTCCGCACATGTTCCACCGGGTGCCGAACCGGGCGCATCGCGGGCGGAATCTCCACCGGAATCCCCGTTCGCCGGGAAAGCACCGGAGTCGGGCACGACGGCTCGCGTTCCGAACGGGGTTCGGAATACCGGATGGACCCGGCCGGGCCGGTGTTCCGGAGGCGGAACCGCCCCGGGCCGGACCGTCCGGGAACCGGACGGTCCCGTGCCGGGTGTGCCCCGGGGTGTCTCACCCCGGGGCACACCCGGCACGGCGGCCGCGGGAACGAACCGGGACCAGGAGCGGGTTCCGGGGCCCCTCAGACCTGTCCCCGGCCCGCGCTGGCGCCCACGAACTCGCGCAGGATCCGCTCCCCCGCCATGACACCCCGCTCCGGGAGGGCGGTGATCGCCGGCGCCGTCCAGTCGGCCTCGGCGAGTTCACCGTGGCCCGGACGCCAGCCGCGGTCCGCCACGAGCAGCAGGTCGGCGTCGAGCAGCGAGTCCCCCGCGGCGAGGGTGAGGACGGCTCCGGTGCGGCGGGCGACCTCGCGCACGGCCGCGCTCTTGGTGAGCGGCTTCGGCACGGCGTAGATCTTGCGGCCCTGCAACGAGACCGTCCAGCCGCGGTTCTCCGCCCACACGGCCAGGTTCTTGACCCACTCCTCGGGGAGCAGTTCCCGCTCCACGACCAGATAGGCGAACAGGTCCTCGGCGATGCGGTGCTTGCGCGCCCAGAGCGGGTCCGCGGTCCTCTCCAGGTGCTCGCGCACCTCGTCGAGCGACGCGCACTCGGAGGCGAGCCGATCCTTCACGTGCGCGTGCCAGTCCGGGTCGGAGACGCCGTCGACGAGCAGGTGTCCGCCGTTGGCGCAGATCGCGTACGCGGGGGCGGGGCCGGGCAGGTTGATGCGCTGGTACTGCTTGCGGGTGCGGGTCGTGGTGGGCACGAAGTGCGCGATGTCACCGAGTTCGGTGAGCAGCGCGGCGGCCGTCTCCGTCATGTAGGAGAGGGGTTTGCTCTCGTGCACCTCGACGCACAGCAGCCGGGGCGCACGGGCGTCCGGCATGGTGAGGGCGAGGGCGGCGGAGGAGTAGATGAGCGTGCGGTCGAGGTCGCTGGCGACGAGTGCCTTGGGCAGGGACATCAGAGCGTCACCGCCTTGCCGTCGGCACCGGTCGCGCCGCGCGTGTACTTCGGGTGGATCAACCCGACGCAGGTGTAAGGGAGTTCCTCGACCTCCTCGACGGGCACCCCGCGCTGTCCGGCGAGCAGCCTGACGTGGTCGAGGTCGGCGCCCGCTCCGGCGCGCGCGAGGATCTTCCAGGGGACCCGGCGCAGCAGCACCCGGGTGGTCTCGCCGACGCCCGGCTTGACGAGGTTCACGTCGTGGATGCCGTACTCCTCGCTGATGCGCTCGACCGCCGCCCAGCCCTCCCAGGTGGGTTCGCGGTCCGCGGCGAGGAGTTCCTTCGCCCGGTCGCGGGCCGCTTCGGCGACGTCGGTGAAGTGGGCGGCGACGGCGTCCAGGAACTCGACGGAGACGTCGGAGCCGGCGAGCTCGCGGTAGAACTTCGCGCCGTGGAAGTCGTGTTCGCCGACCAGGTCGGAACGCAGGACGGTGCGCGAGATCAGCCCGGAGACGGTCGAGTTGAGGCAGGCGGAGGGGATGAGGAAGTCCTCGCGGGTGCCGTACGTGCGCACGCACGAGCCCGGGTCGGCGAGCACGGCTATCTCCGGGTCGAAGCCGGTGATGCCCTCGGCCTTCTCGAACTCCTCGATGGCGTCGGCGAGTTCCCGGGTGATGGCGCCCTTGCCGGTCCAGCCGTCGACGAAGACGACATCGGCCGGGTCGTGGTGGGCGGCGAGCCAGCGCAGCGCGTTGGCGTCGATGCCCCGGCCGCGGACGATGGAGACGGCGTAGTGCGGCAGGTCGAGGCCGTGCTGGTGCTGCGCCCAGCGGCGCATCAGGACCCCGACGGGGGTTCCGGCACGGGCCAGGGACACCAGGACGGGACGCGGGGACCGGTCGGCGAGCACGAGTTCGGTGACGGCGCCGACGGCCTCGGCGATCCGGGCGGCGGAGGCGGTGAGGGCCGCGTGGAAGAGCTCCTGGTACGCGGCGCTCGGCTGGTACTCGACCGGCAGCGACTCGGCGTAGTGGGCGCCGCCGCTCTGGATCGCCTCCTCGCGCTCCTCGGTCGGCGCCTCCAGCGTCACGTCCGACAGGTCCTGCAGCAGCCAGCCGACCTCGTCGGGGGCGTACGAGGAGAAGGCGGGGCCGCGAAGGGGCTCGGGCAGCATGAAGGGCCTTTCGGTGGACGGCCGTACGGGCACGTACGAGGGCACGACGGCGAGCAGGACGTGCGGGGTGTGCGCCGCCAACTGTGCCAACAGGCCGTCGGGAGCGTGCAGTTCGGGGGTGTCGGCGGTGGAGTCGACGACCGCCACGACCGCGTCGAAGCCGGCGCCCGCGACGTTGTAGGCGTAGCGCTCGCCGGGGCCGTCGTCCGGGTCGTCGTGGGCCGGGAAGGCGATGCGGCTGCGGATGGCGTAGCCGGGGTCGTCCAGGGCGAGCACCGGGGACCGGGTCGTGGTGGAGAAGCGCACCTCGGCGGGGACCGTCCGCTCCAGCTCGTGGGCCAGTCGCAGCGGCGCGTACATCAGCTCCTCGAAGCCGAGGACCAGGACGCGGCGCGCGTCGTCCGGCAGGGCGTCGGCGAGGCGCCCCGCCATGCCGGGCAGGGCCGCCTCCAGGCGTATTCGGTGTCCGGGGGTGAACCCGTGCCGTCCGCCGTCGGGGAGGCCGTGCGGCCAGCCGAGGCCGATGCGGACGGCCCGGCCCGCACTTTCGGGGGCGGGGGCGGGGGGCGTCGCCGGTTCGTGCCGGGCGACCAGGGCCGTCCCCTTCGCCAGGACGTCCTCGGGCAGGCGCACCGTCCCCGACGCGGCCGCGACCAGGTCCACGCGGGCGCCGATGTCCCCGGCGAACTCCTCGAAGCGCGCGTGGTCGGCCGGTGAGCGCATGTCGACCAGCGCCACGACGACGTACCGCTCGCGCGGGTAGCGCCGGTGCAGGTCGCGGATGGTGTTGAGGACGGTGTTGCCGGTGGAGAACTCGTCGTCGACGAGGACCAGCGGGCCGGAGCCGGCGAGCAGGCCCGGGTCCTCGGGAAGGAGGAGGTGCGAGGTGGCGTGCGAGTGGGACTCCTCGAAGCCGCCCGCCTGCCGTACCCCGGTGACCGGGCGGCGGGTGGAGTGGAGGTACGGGGCGACGCCCACCCCGTCCGCGACCGAGTGGCCGAGCCCGGTGGCCGTCTCGGCGTACCCGAGGACCACGGCCGCGCGGGCCTCCTCGGTGCCCAGCAGCTCGCGCACCCGCCGGCCGAGCTCGACGCCGTACCCGTGGACGACGGCGGGCGACTGCGGCACGTGCTTGCCGAGGACGTTGGAGACGAGCAGATGGGCGCGCTTGGGGTTGCGCCGCAGCGCGAGCCCCAGCAGGCCGCTCAGCTCCTCGTCGCCGACGAGCTCGACACCGAGCCGCTCGGCGACCCAGGTCCCGGTCCACACCGCGTCCCGCGCGTGGTCCGGGCCGCTCACGCCGTCCGGGCCGTTGCCGCCGGGGGGGTTCGGGTCATGCGCTGGGGTGTTCATCTGTTCCTTGCTGTCGGGGTTGCGCGCCGCTCGGACGGGCCGGCTCACGCCGGGAGTCCGGCGAGGAGCAGGTCGACGAAGCCGATGTCCTCGCGGGCGACCCCGAAGACCTCGGCGCGCAGCAGGGTCCGCTCGGCCCAGGCGCGATGCGGCTTCACCTCGTTCATTTTGTTCGTGTACGCCGATCTCAGTACACCCCCGCCGCAGCGTTCCGGCCTGAGGATGTCCTGGGCGTCGCTGAATTCCTCGTGGCTGACCACGGACAGGGCGTGCACGGGCGGCACGTGCGAGGGGTGGATGCAGGTCTTGCCCATCAGGCCGTTGGCCTGGTCGAGTGCTATCTCGCGCAGCAGCCCGTCCATGGCGTGTTCGAGCAGCTTCTCGCGCAGTTCCTCCGCCTGTCCCTCCAGGAAGGGGCTGCGGCGCAGCTGCGGCTTGAACATGCGCTCCGGGACGCGGAAGTACTCCCACACGGGCCCGGTGACGGTGAAGCCCGTGCCGTCGGCGCGCCCCAGCATGTTGACCACGTCGGCGATCACGGAGGCGACCACCTGGACGTCGTACGCGGTCATGTCGGGGGCGCGGCGCAGCCCGTAGGAGGAGCAGAAGTCCGTCACGCCCAGGCGCAGCGCGAGCACCCGGTCGCGGTACTTGTCGACGGCGCGGAAGATGCCCTCCAGGGTCTCCACGCGTGATTCGCGGTAGAGCAGTTCGGGCGACTCCAGGACGGGCATGGCGAAGAGCCGTCTGCCGCTCTCCGCCTCGGCGGCGGTGAGGGCCTCCAGGAAGGGCGTGCCGCGTTCCTCGGTGAACTTCGGCATCACGAATCCGGACAGCAGCCGGACGGCGGGGCCGAGGCGCCGCACGAGGTCGGGGATCTGTTCGGGGAAGCGGACCCGGACGAACAGCAGGGGCGTCTCGCCGGTGTCCGGGCGGGCCGCGAGGTCGGTGAACTGGCGGACCAGGTTCTCCTCGGCGCCCACGACCTCGGAGTCGTCGATCGAGTCCTCCAGGCACAGCACCATCGAGACGACGCCGCGTGCGGCCTGCTTGACGACGTCGTCGGCGAGCGTCGGCCGGGTCGCCGGGCTGTACAGCGTCGCACCGAGTGCGGCGGCGAGCACCCTGGCCGGGGAGTCGGACGTGAAGACGCCGGGCTCCTGGTGGAAGAGGCGCTGCCGCTCCTCCGGGGTGACATGACCGAAATGACGCATGGGACTCCCCCCGCGGCGGCTGGATGGCCGAATGTGATGTGGCCGGTAATAGTACGTACGCTTCCGTGTCGGGGATTCCCACCCCGTGTGAAGTTCGCGTTACTCAGCAGTGTCCATCACAGGCCGGTTCCGGAACGACCCCACATTGTCGTGACCAGGACCGACAAGGCAGGATGACCGCATGACGCACGCGATGCTGAAAGGGTCGAACGTCCCGCTGGACGCCACAGCGGTGCGCGCCGTCCTGCGCTGGACGCCCGGTCAGGGTGTCCCCGATGTCGATGCCTCCGCGCTGCTCCTCGGCCCCGGCGGTCGTGTGCGATCCGACGAGGACTTCGTCTTCTACAACCAGCCCCGCCATCCGTCGGGCAAGGTGTGGCGGCTCGGCAAGAAGCGCGGCGCCGAGGGCCTCACCGACACGATCCAGACGGATCTGACGGGTGTCGAGCCCGGTGTCGGCCGGATTCTGCTGGTCGCATCGGCCGACGACGTCACCTTCGACCGCGTACGCGATCTGCGCATCCTGCTGTACGACGCGGCCGTCGCGGACGGTGAACCTCTGGCGTACTTCGACATCAAGCCCGAGACCGGCGCGGAGACCGCGCTGATCTGCGGCGAGCTGTACCGGCGCGGTGACGGATGGAAGTTCCGGGCGCTCGGCGAGGGCTACTCCAACGGTCTGGTGGGGCTCGCGACCGATTTCGGGATCTCGGTGGACGAGTCCGCCGAGGCCACCGCGATGTCCGGTGCAGGGTCCGCGCCCCAGGCGGCCGCCTGGGCCTCGCCCGCCACGGCTCCGGAGACCTCGCTGCCGCTGCCGCCGGAGCATTCCGCCCCGGTCGCGCAGCAGCCGGCTCCCGTCCCGCAGCAGCCCGCCTACGGCTATCCGGGGCCCGCCGCGGCGGCCGCGACCGGGCCGGCCTACGGCTATCCCCAGCCCGCCGGGCCGCAGGCGGATCCTTCCGCCTACGGCTACCCGCAGCCGCAGAGCGCGCCGGTCACGCAGCCCGCGTACGGCTTCCCGCAGGCGGTGGGGTCGGGGCCGGACCCCGATTTCCGGCTGCCTCCGCAGGGGCCGCAGTTCATGAGCCGCTGAGTCCGGCGGGCGTGGACGCCGGCGGTCGGCCGGGCCCGGCCGACCGCTAACGGTCGGCCTTGGACTTGTACCCGCGGCCCCACTGGAGCCCCCAGCCGTAGAGGCGGTCGAGTTCGGCCTGGAAGCCGTACACGAACCTGACCTCGCGGCGTACGGTCACCTCGCCCTTGTTGCACTCGATCATGACGACGGCGCAGGAGCGGGCCTGCGGGTGGCGTTCCTCCAGGCCGATCTCGATGCGCGGGCCGTTGCTCGGATAGAGCGTGATGACGGCGTGCGTACGGTCGAAGGCCGGGGTCTGGTCGTAGATGTAGACGAAGACCAGCAGGCGTTTGATGTCGTCGCGGTGGTCGAGGTTGACGAAGGCCGTCTCGCCCGAGCCGGATCCGAAGCGGTCGTCGCCGCTGAGCTTCACGTAGGGCGGGGCGTTGAGTTCGCCGAAGAAGCTGCCGAGCGGCTGGACGACGCCCTTGGTGCCGTCCGTCAACTCGTACATGACGCCGAGGTCGAGGTCGACGTTGACCATGCTCTGGGTGTGCGCCTGGACCATCTCCGGCTTGAAGGTGCGCAGCGGATTGCGCAGCAGGCTGCCGCGCTGCGGCCCGCCGATGTCTGAGGTGCGCATCCGCCAGGACAGGTTGATGCGCAGGTTGCCACTGGCCGCGCCCTGTTTGGTGAGCGAGACCGTGTGGTTGCGCTTGGTCATTTCGATGGCGTTGGAAGCCGCGCTGCCGGAATCGAAGTCCGCCGAGCGGCCGCGCCACAGGTCCTGCCAGATGCCCATTCGGCCCCCCCACGTCTGTCGGTGTGCGACGGGGCGGCCGCGGAGGACTCGTCCTCCGCGGCCGCCCCGTTCAGAGCGTTCCTCGGGCGGGCGGGCGTCACACCCCGGACGAGACCTCAGCCTTCTCGTCCGAGGCCGGGGCTTTTCCCTCGGCCTCGGCGAGCGCCTTGTTGCGGCGCACGGAGGACCAGAAGGACCAGGCGATCAGGACGACGCCGACGAGTCCGGTGATGACCTCGTTGATCTCGTACTGGATGGTGACCATGAGGATCACGGCCAGGGCGCCGATCGCGTAGTGGGCGCCGTGCTCCAGGTAGACGTAGTCGTCGAGGGTGCCCTGGCGGACCAGGTAGACGGTGAGCGACCGGACGTACATGGCGCCGATGCCGAGGCCGAGCGCCATCAGCACGATGTCGTTGGTGATGGCGAAGGCGCCGATGACCCCGTCGAAGGAGAAGGAGGCGTCCAGGACTTCCAGGTACAGGAACATGAAGAACGCGGCCTGGCCGGCGAGGACGATGGCCGGCTTCTGCTTGCCGGTGCGCTCGGCCTCCTCCTCCGCCTCGTGCTCCCGCTCCTCCTCTTCCTCGAGCCTGTCCTCGAAGTAGCCGGAGAGTCCGCCGACGATCATGTACGTGATCAGACCGGCGATGCCGGAGACCAGCACCGTCTGCGCCTTGTCGGCGTGGCCGCCGCCGTGCTGGTGGGCGTGGACCGCGAAGGTCATCGAGGTGATCAGCAGGACGATCAGGGCGATGCAGACCGACAGCATGTCGACCTTGCCGAGCTTGGCCAGCGGACGCTCGATCCAGCGCAGCCACTGGATGTCCCGGTCCTCGAAGATGAAGTCGAGGAAGATCATGAGCAGGAACATGCCACCGAAGGCGGCGATCGACGGGTGGGCGTCGGTGACCAGCTGCTGGTACTTGTCCTTGTCGTTCAGCGCGAGATCGACCGCGTCGATCGGGCCGATCTTGGCGCTGATGGCGACGATCACGACGGGGAAGACCAGACGCATGCCGAAGACGGCGATCAGGACACCGACCGTGAGGAAGATCTTCTGCCAGAAGGCATTCATCTTCTTCAGGATTCCGGCGTTGACGACCGCGTTGTCGAAGGAGAGCGAGATCTCCAGGACGGCCAGGATCGCCACGATGCCGAAGGCGGTCCACCCCCCGTAGACGGCCGCCGCGGCCAGACCGAGCGCGGTGATCGCGAACGACCAGCCGAAGGTTTTCAGAAGCACTGGCTACCCAATCATCGTGTGTGGTGGGGGCACCCCCAAGCGGTGGCCCGGAGAGTACGCATCCCCCGCGCCGTACTCGGCTTTACCTACTGTTGACCACGAAGTCTAAGGGGCCGCCTTCGGCTGATACAGGTGGGTCTAGGAAACATTGACCCCGAAGTCGAGTGCGATGCCCCGCAGTCCCGACGCGTACCCCTGACCGACCGCCCGGAACTTCCATTCGTTGTTGTACCGGTAGACCTCGCCGAAGATCATCGCGGTTTCGGTGGAGGCGTCCTCGGAGAGGTCGTAGCGGGCGAGTTCCTGACCGTCGGCCTGGTTGACGACACGGATGAAGGCGTTGCTGACCTGGCCGAACGTCTGGCCGCGGTTGTCCGCGTCGTGGATGGAGACCGGAAAGACGATCTTGTCGACGACAGCGGGGACCTTCGCGAGGTCGATCAGGATCGACTCGTCGTCGCCCTCGCCCTCACCCGTGAGGTTGTCGCCGGTGTGCTCCACGGAGCCGTCCGGGCTCTTGAGCTGGTTGTAGAAGATGAACCACTCGTCCCCGAGCACCCGGCCGCCGCTGCACAGCAGGGCGCTGGCGTCGAGGTCGAAGTCGGCTCCGGTGGTGGAGCGCGCGTCCCAGCCGAGCCCGATCATCACATTCGTGAGGTTCGGTGCGGCCTTCGAGAGGGAGACATTGCCCCCCTTGGCGAGCGTGACGCCCATGATGCTGGTCCTCCCGAGGTGCTTTCTTCTTTTGGTACGGCCGGTCCGGTGCCGCACCGAGGCGGTGCGGCACCGGACCGGGATGCCCGAGGGCCGTGGCTCAGACGTTGACGCCGAAGTCCTGCGCGATGCCGCGCAGGCCCGACGCGTAGCCCTGGCCGATGGCGCGGAACTTCCACTCCGCGCCGTTGCGGTAGAGCTCGCCGAAGACCATCGCGGTCTCCGTCGAGGCGTCCTCCGAGAGGTCGTAGCGCGCGATCTCCGCCTCGCCGGCCTGGTTCACCACGCGGATGTAGGCGTTGCGGACCTGGCCGAAGGACTGCTGGCGGCTCTCGGCGTCGTAGATGGAGACCGGGAACACGATCTTCGCGACGTCGGCGGGAACGGCGGCGAGGTTGACCTTGATCTGCTCGTCGTCGCCCTCGCCCTCACCGGTGATGTTGTCACCGGTGTGCTCCACCGAGCCGTCCGGGCTCTTCAGGTTGTTGAAGAACACGAAGTTCTGGTCGGTGCTGACCTTGCCGTCCGCGTTCGTGAGGATGGCGCTGGCATCGAGGTCGAAGTCCACGCCGGTGGTGGTCCGGGCGTCCCATCCCAGACCGACGATGACCGCGGTCAGTCCCGGGGCCTCCTTCGACAGCGATACGTTGCCGCCCTTGCTGAGGCTGACTCCCACGAGTCCTCCCAATGGTGTTCAGGGGCGGGGAGCCCCGTAGGTGCGTTGGTATCGGATCAACGGTTCGATCCTAGTGACGGGTTCCCGTGCCTTGCAGGCCTTGGGACCGAAGAATCACAGGGTGTCGAGCGCCTTGACGTACTCGTTCAGGTCACGCGCGTCCGGCAGGGCGTTGACGACGGTCCAGCGGACGACGCCCTCCTTGTCGATGATGAACGTGCCGCGCACGGCGCAGCCCTTGTCCTCGTCGAAGACGCCGTACGCGCGCGAGATGTCGCCGTGCGGCCAGAAGTCGGAGAGCAGCGGGTACTCCAGGCCCTCCTGCTCGGCGAAGACGCGCAGGGTGTGGATGGAGTCGTTGGAGACCGCGAGGAGCTGGGTGTCGCGGTCGGTGAACTGCGGCAGGTTGTCGCGCAGGGAGCACAGCTCGCCGGTGCACACGCCGGTGAAAGCGAAGGGGTAGAAGAGCAGCACCACGTTCTTCTCGCCACGGAAGTCGGACAGCCTCACGGTCGCGCCGTGGTTGTCCTTCAGCTCGAAGTCCGGTGCCTTGGTGCCGACCTCGACGGCCATAGTCACTCGCTTCCCTTCCAAGGGTCTGTTCGGGTGACGACCAGCGTACGCAGTGATCGCCCCCGGGCGACGGCGCGACCCCCCGCAGGGCACCCGGGCGCGCGGGAGGCCGCCCGCCCCGGCCGGCCGGCGGACGGGGCCGAGAGCCCCGCCGGGGCGGCCCGGGGCATGCGTGAGGCCCCCGCCGAGGTGGCTCGGCGGGGGCCTCACGGATGCTCTGCTTGCAGACGGGGCTGCAGTTCAGCGCTTGGGGGTGGCCAGGCGGGTGCCCGACCATTCCTTGCCGACGGAGATGCTCTTCCTCTGGGTGAGGCCGGCTGTCTGTGCGGCATCGGTGATGTCGCTGGGCTCGACGTAACCGTCCCTGCCGGTCTTCGGGGTCAGCAGCCAGATCATGCCGCCGTCCTCAAGGAGACCGATGACGTCCACCAGTGCGTCCGCGAGATCGCCGTCCTCGTCCCGGAACCACAACAGCACCACGTCTGCGACGTCGTCGTAGTCCTCGTCGGCCAGTTCCTGGCCGATCAGCGATTCGATGCCTTCGCGGAGCTCGTGGTCAACGTCGTCGTCGAAGCCGATCTCCTGGACCACCTGTCCGGGCTCGAACCCCAGCCTGTCGGCCGGGTTGGTCCGCTCCTCCGCGTGGTCCGCGGTCGCGCTCACGGCTTGCCTCCTGATCGTGTTTCGGAATTAGGGTCTCCCCCCGCTCGTCCGGAGCCGGGGGATCTCAGCCACGCGTGTACGCGAAGCGTTGGCCGTAGTCCACACGGGCGGAGCGGATCGCGCAAGTACCCGGCCGTCGAGACCGCCGAAACGGTGACGATCCTGGCAGTGCCGACGCAACTCCCGACGGGCCATCATGACGCCACGTGACGGGCACCACACACTTCTGCCCCATTTGTTCCCTTCGGAACCCTCGGAACGTGCGAAAGCCGAACGGCTTTGCGGAACGCGTCACCCCCTGAGCGTATCGTTACGTTTTGGTCGAGACCGTCCCAACGATCCGCACGAACGTCCGGGTTACCCCTTGGTAGAGATGACGTACGCGTTCGCGGGGTACACGATGGGGATCGGTGCAGATGCAGGGAAAAACCACGAAGACAGCCCTCTGACAGCGAAGGAACAGCGTGGCTTCCGGATCCGATCGCAACCCGATCATCATTGGCGGCCTTCCCAGCCAGGTCCCGGACTTCGACCCTGAGGAGACTCAGGAGTGGCTCGACTCCCTCGACGCCGCCGTGGACGAGCGCGGCCGCGAACGGGCCCGCTATCTGATGCTGCGGCTCATCGAGCGGGCCCGTGAGAAGCGCGTGGCCGTGCCCGAGATGCGCAGCACGGACTACGTCAACACGATCGCCACCAAGGACGAGCCGTTCTTCCCCGGCAACGAGGAGATCGAGCGCAAGGTCCTCAACGCGACCCGCTGGAACGCCGCGGTGATGGTCTCCAGGGCGCAGCGCCCCGGCATCGGCGTGGGCGGTCACATCGCGACCTTCGCCTCCTCCGCCTCGCTCTACGACGTCGGCTTCAACCACTTCTTCCGCGGCAAGGACGAGGGCGACGGCGGCGACCAGGTCTTCTTCCAGGGGCACGCCTCCCCCGGCATCTACGCGCGCGCCTATCTGCTGGACCGGCTCACCGAGGCCCAGCTGGACGGCTTCCGCCAGGAGAAGTCGAAGTACCCCGACGGGCTCTCCAGCTACCCCCATCCGCGCTCCATGCCGGACTTCTGGGAGTTCCCGACGGTCTCCATGGGCCTCGGCCCGCTCGGCGCGATCTTCCAGGCGCGGATGAACCGCTACATGGAGGCGCGCGGCATCGCGGACACCTCCACGTCACACGTCTGGGCGTTCCTCGGCGACGGCGAGATGGACGAGCCGGAGTCGCTCGGCCAGCTCTCGATCGCCGCGCGCGAGGGCCTGGACAACCTGACCTTCGTCGTGAACTGCAACCTCCAGCGCCTCGACGGCCCGGTGCGCGGCAACGGCAAGATCATCCAGGAGCTGGAGTCGCAGTTCCGGGGCGCCGGCTGGAACGTCATCAAGCTGGTCTGGGACCGCACCTGGGACCCGCTGCTCGCGCAGGACCGCGACGGGGTGCTCGTCAACCGGCTGAACACCACGCCGGACGGCCAGTTCCAGACGTACGCCACGGAGACGGGCGCGTACATCCGCCAGCACTTCTTCGGGGACGACCACCGGCTGCGCGCGATGGTCGAGAACATGACCGACGACCAGATCCTGCACCTGGGGCGCGGCGGTCACGACCACAAGAAGATCTTCGCGGCGTTCTCGGCGGCCAAGGCGCACGCGGGCCAGCCGACGGTGATCCTGGCGCAGACGGTCAAGGGCTGGACGCTCGGCCCGAACTTCGAGGGCCGCAACGCCACGCACCAGATGAAGAAGCTGACGGTCGCCGACCTGAAGGGGTTCCGCGACCGGCTGCACCTGCCGATCTCCGACAAGGAGCTGGAGGACGGCGCGCCGCCGTACTACCACCCGGGCCGGAACTCGGAGGAGATCCAGTACATGCACGACCGCCGCAAGAGCCTCGGCGGGTACGTGCCGACGCGCGTCGTGCGGTCGAAGCCCCTGGCCCTGCCCGACGACAAGACGTACGCGACCGTGAAGAAGGGCTCGGGCCAGCAGTCCATCGCCACCACCATGGCGTTCGTACGACTGCTCAAGGACCTCATGCGGGACAAGGAGATCGGCAAGCGGTTCGTGCTGATCGCGCCCGACGAGTACCGCACGTTCGGCATGGACTCGTTCTTCCCGAGCGCGAAGATCTACAACCCGCTCGGCCAGCAGTACGAGTCGGTGGACCGCGAACTGCTGCTCGCCTACAAGGAGTCGCCGACCGGCCAGATGCTGCACGACGGCATCTCGGAGGCGGGCTGCACGGCCTCGCTGATCGCCGCGGGCTCGGCGTACGCCACCCACGGCGAGCCGCTCATCCCGGTCTACGTCTTCTACTCGATGTTCGGTTTCCAGCGAACGGGTGACCAGTTCTGGCAGATGGCCGACCAGTTGGCGCGCGGTTTCGTCCTGGGCGCGACCGCCGGACGGACGACACTGACCGGTGAGGGCCTCCAGCACGCGGACGGCCACTCCCAGCTGCTGGCCTCCACGAACCCGGGCTGCGTCGCCTACGACCCGGCGTTCGGCTTCGAGATCGCGCACATCGTCCAGGACGGTCTGCGCCGCATGTACGGCTCGTCCGAGGAACACCCGCAGGGCGAGGACGTCTTCTACTACCTCACCGTCTACAACGAGCCGCTCCAGCACCCGGCCGAGCCGGAGAACGTGGACGCCGAGGGCATCCTGAAGGGCATCCACCGCTTCCGCGAGGGCACCGCGGGCACGATCCCCGCGCAGATCATGGCCTCCGGCATCGGCGTCACCTGGGCCCTGGAGGCGCAGAAGATCCTCGCCGAGGAGTGGGACGTGCGGGCCGACGTCTGGTCGGCGACCTCCTGGAACGAACTGCGGCGCGAGGCCGTGGAGGTGGAGCGGCACAACCTGCTGCACCCCGAGGAGGAGCAGCGCGTCCCGTACGTGACGCGGAAGCTGTCCTCCGCCCAGGGCCCGTTCGTGGCCGTCTCCGACTGGATGCGATCGGTTCCCGACCAGATCGCCCGGTGGGTGCCCGGCACCTACCAGTCCCTCGGCGCGGACGGCTTCGGCTTCGCGGACACGCGCGGCGCGGCCCGGCGCTTCTTCCACATCGACGCGCAGTCGATCGTGGTCGCCGTACTGACCGAACTGGCCCGTGAGGGCAAGGTGGACCGGTCGGTGCTCAAGCAGGCCGTCGACCGCTATCAGCTGCTCGACGTGAGGGCGGCCGACCCGGGACCCGCGGGCGGCGAGGCGTAGCGGCGGACAGGAGCGACGGGGGGCGGCGGGCCCACGGGTCCGCCGCCCCCCGTGCGTTTTCTCCCTACGATGCGGGCATGAGCGAAGAATCCGCCCAGGCCCGTTGGGAGCTGCGCACCCAGCGGCCCCTGCTCGTCCTCGCGGTGGCGTTCGCCCTCGGGTACGCCGTACCGATCGTGGACAGTGACGCCGGCCGTCCGGTGACACTGACCTGCACGCTGGTGGAGTGGGTCGTGTGGGGGGCCTTCGCCGTCGACTATCTCGTCCGGCTCGCCCTCGCCCCGCGGCGCCTGGCCTTCGTCCGCGGCCACTGGCTGGACCTGTGCGCCGTGATCCTGCCGCTCCTGCAGCCGCTGCGGCTGCTGCGGCTCGTCTCCACGCTGCTGCTGGTGGGGCGGCGCGCCCGGATGGCCTCGCAGATCCGGCTGACGACCTATGTGGGGGGCGCGGTGGTCGGCCTGCTGATGTTCGGTTCGCTCGCCGTGCTGTCGGTGGAGCGGGACTCGCCGAACGGGAACATCAAGACGCTGGGTGACGCGGTGTGGTGGTCGTTCACGACGATGACGACCGTGGGGTACGGCGATCACGCCCCGACGACGGGGATGGGCCGTGTCCTCGCGGTCGGCCTGATGCTCTCCGGGATCGCCCTCCTCGGTGTGGTCACCGCGAACATCGCCGCCTGGTTCATCTCCCGGTTCGAGAAGGACGACGTGGAGGAGCGGAAGCAGACCGCGGCGATCGAGGCGCTCACGGCGGAGGTGCAGGCCCTGCGGGCCGAGGTCGCCGCCCTGACCGGCGGCCAGGGGATCCTGCCGCGTCCCCTGTCACCGGGGCCGGAGGAACATTCCCCGAACTAGTCGGGGGGCGGACCGTGAGACGGGGCGGGGCCTCTCGTACAGACCGGTGGGCCCGTGCGCCGCGGCACGGCGCACGGGCCCACGTCCTGATGTCGGCCCGGCCGGGTCAGAGCAGGCCGTTGCCCGCGCCGCCCGCCAGCCAGATGACCGCCAGGAGGGTGTCGATCGCTCCCAGCACCAGGGCTATCAGTGCCGGCACCGGCCCCGAGCCGGTCCAGCGGCGGCCCATGGCGAGCCACCCGCAGACCATCGCGGCCGGTCCGAGGACGATCCCCAGGGTGAAGAAGCCGGCCACCGCGCACACGGTGCCGACGATCCCCAGGGTCGCGCTGTCCGGCCCGGTCCGTGCGCCTGTACGGCCACGTGAACGGGGGTGCCTGCGCGTACCGTTTCCGAAGCCCGCCATCATCCATCAACTCCTGAACTCCCGTGACCTGTCGGTCGGTTCGGGTCGACGGACCGGGTACCCCCGTTTCACGCCGGCAGACCCGCCCGGGTCCGGGCGGGTCCGGGCGGGTCCTGGGCGGCGCGTCCGTCAGATGTGGCCGACGCCCGCGCCGGCCTCCGCGTTCTCGCCCCGCTTGGTGAGCAGCGCGACGAGGACGGCCACGACGGCGACGCCCGCCGCGACGAGGCAGGCGAGGCTCATGCCGGAGATGAACGTCTCGTGGGCGACGTCGGTGATCTGCGCGGCGATCGCGGCCGGGGTCTCCTTGGTGACCGGTGCGACGCCGCCCCGGACCGCCTCGGAGGCCTGGTCGAGCTGGGCCGGGGTGAGCGGCGGCAGCTTGGCCGCGGTCCAGTTGCCCGGGAGGTCGCTGTCGACCTTGGAGGCCATCACGGCGCCGAGGACGGCGGTGCCGAGGCTGCCGCCGATCTGCATGGCGGCCTGCTGGAGACCGCCCGCGACACCGGAGAGCTCCATCGGCGCGTTGCCGACGATGACCTCGGTGGCGCCGACCATGACCGGCGCGAGACCGAGGCCGAGCAGGGCGAACCAGATGGACATCAGACCGCTGGAGGTGTCGGCCTCCAGCGTCGACATGCCGTACATGGCGATCGCGGTGGCCGCCATGCCGCCGGCGAGCGGGATGCGCGGGCCGAGCTTGGTGATGGCCAGGCCCGCGAGCGGGGAGCCGACGATCATCATGCCGGTGAGCGGGAGCAGGTGCAGACCCGCGTCGACCGGGCTCATGCCGTGCACGTTCTGGAGGTAGAACGTCACGAAGAACAGGCCGCCCATGAAGGCGATGGCCATGAGCACCATCAGCACCACACCGGCCGACAGCGGGACGGAGCGGAAGAGGCCGAGCGGGATCAGCGGTTCCTTCACGCGCGTCTCCCAGAAGGAGAACGCGACGAAGCCCACGACCGACACACCGATGAAGAGCCAGGTCTTGCCGTCGCCCCAGCCCCAGGTCGGGGCCTTGATGAGGGCCCACACCAGGCAGAACATCGCCCCGGACAGCAGGACGATGCCGACGAGGTCGAAGGAGCGCGGGGCGTTCTCGGCGCGGTGGTCCAGCAGGATCAGCGTGCCGAGCGCGAGGGCGATCAGGCCCACGGGCACGTTGATGAAGAACACCGACTGCCAGCTGACGTGCTGGACGAGCAGACCGCCGAGGATCGGGCCGCCCGCGGTGGAGGCGCCGATGACCATGCCCCAGATGCCGATCGCCATGTTCAGCTTCTCGGCCGGGAAGGTCGCCCGCAGCAGGCCGAGCGCGGCGGGCATGAGCAGCGCGCCGAACAGGCCCTGGAAGACGCGGAAGGTGACCACGAAGGCGATGCTGTGCGACAGGCCGATCGCGCCGGAGGCGGCGGCGAAGCCGGTCACGCCGATCAGGAAGGTCTGCCGGTGGCCGAAGCGGTCGCCGAGCTTGCCCGCGGTGATGAGGGAGACCGCGAGGGCGAGGAAGTAGGCGTTGGTGATCCACTGGACGTCGGCGAAGGTCGCGCCGAGGTCGTCCTTGATGGCCGGGTTCGCGATGGCCACGATGGTGCCGTCGAGGGCCACCATCATGACCCCGACGGCCACGGTGATGAGGGTGAACCACGGATGGCCGCGCAGGCCCGTGGACGGAGCCCGGTCCGACGGGGAGTCCGGAGTCTTGTCCTCCGGGCCCGTCTTGTCGATGGTGGTCTGACTAGTCATCCCCCGAGGCTAGTGACAGCCGCTGACAATTGACAAACCTCATCACAAGTCGGTAACTGTCACGTCACTCGCAGATAGGCTGAACTGCACGAACAGTTCGGTTGGGAGAGAACGCGGCACCATGACGGAGACGGTGGACACGGCAGACACGGCGGGTACGGGCCGGGCGCCGGACACGGCCGGGACGACGGGGCGGGCGCCGCGCCCCGGGCTGCGGGAGCGCAAGAAGCAGCGCACCCGGGACGCGCTGCTGCGGGCCGCCCTCGAGCTGTTCACCACCCAGGGCTACGAGCGGACCACGGTCGACGAGATCACCGAGGCCGTCGACGTCTCCCAGCGCACCTTCTTCCGCTACTTCGCCGGCAAGGAGGACGTCGCCCTGTTCCTGCAGCGGCTCGCCGAGTCGCACTTCATCGCCGCGGTGCGCGAACGGCCGCCCCACGAGGCCCCGTTGGAGGCCCTGCGCCGCGCGGTCCTGGAGAGCTGGGACACCATCGGCGAGGCGATCGAGGAGGTGGTGCCGATCGAACTGCACATGCGCACCTACCGATTGATCGAGTCGACCCCCGCGCTGCTCGCCGTGCACCTGCGCCGCTCGGAGGAGACCGAGGAGGAGATCGCCCGGATCGTCGCCGGGCGCGAGGGCCTCGACGTGGACGCGGACCCGCGCCCGCGCATCGCGGTCGCGGTGTTCGGCGGGGTGATGCGGGTGACGGGACGACTGTGGGGCGCGGGCGAGGACACCAGCGTCGAGGCGATCCGCGAGCTGACCGCGACCTATCTCGACCACGTGGGGCCCGCGTTGGCGGAGAAGTGGGGCACCGCGCCCCGGTGACGGCCCGGTGACGCTCCGGGGCGCGCCGCTCCGGGGAACCTCCGCACGGCACCCGGCACCTGCCTGCGCGCGAACCCCGCTCCGGACCCCCGCGCGTGACGCGGCCCGCACCCGCCCGCGCGACTCGGCACACGCCCGTGCGCGGAACCTCGCGCACGCCCGCGCACGTTGTACGGACGGTGCCCGCGCGAGGCGCTCCGCGAAGAACCCGCGGAATCACAACACCCCCGCACGGAGCGTCACATATCGCACACGCATAGCAGGAATGCCCGTACAGACTGTCACCATTTAACTCAAACTGAACCCGGTTTGCCCCAATTACCCCATCGGAAACGTGATCCCTCTCACTCGTTTAACGGGAGGCTCCTCACTTCTCCTAGGGTGTCCTCTCAGTGACTTCCTTCGACACCACCCCCCAACTCAACGTCTGGCGCGCACTGCTCGCGCTGGCCGTGGTGTTCGTGATGCTGGCCACCAGTGGCTGGACCGCGCTCCACAGCCACCGGGCACCCTCCCCGCTCCAGGCGTCCCGCTCCGCGTGGGAGCACGGCAGCCTCGCCGGGCACAAGCTGCCCGACCCGGACTCGGCCCCGGACCTGCTGGCCCGTTTCTTCACCACGCTCGACGCGCGGCAGCGTTCCGAGCTCGCCCACCGCTATCCGCTCGCGGTCGGCAACATGAACGGGGCGCCGGTGACCCTGCGTTACGCGGCGAACCGTCTCGCGCTGAAGCACGAGAGCACGGTCGAGCGTCGGCGCATGCACGACAACCGGCTGTCCGCGCTCGGCCAGCACGACGCGGGCCGCCGGATGCACCGCTACGAGGCCCTGCTGCGCAAGAGCCGCAAGATCCTCGCCTTCGACCCCAACGGCTCGGGCCGGGTCGCCGAGGTCTTCGGCGACCTCGACACGGCCCGCCGCGTCTCGGTCGTGGTCCCCGGTGTCGACACCGACCTGCTCACCTTCCAGCGCACGTACAAGCGGTACTCGGCGCCCGTCGGCATGGCGGGTGCGCTGTACCGGGCGGAGCGCTCGGCGGACCCCGGCACGCGTACGGCCGTGATCGCGTGGGCCGACTACACGACGCCCAGCGGACTCGGCATCGACTCGGCCACCGCCATGCGCGCGGAGGAGGGCGCGGTGCGGCTGAACGCACTGGTGCGGGCGCTGCCGGGAAGCGCGGAGGTGGCGCTGTACTGCCACAGCTACGGCTCGGTCCTGTGCGGGGTGGCCGCCTCCTCGCTGCCCTCCCGGGTCTCCGACATAGCGGTGGCGGGCAGTCCCGGCATGCGGGCGGCGAACGCGGCGAACCTGCACACCACCGCCCGGGTCTGGGCGATGCGCGACGCGGACGACTGGATCCAGGACGTGCCGCACATGGAGCTCGGAGGCCTCGGGCACGGCGCGGACCCGGTGTCGAAGGGGTTCGGCGCGCGCGTGCTGTCCGCCGAGGGGGCGAAGGGACACGCCGGCTACTTCGAGCCGGGCACGGAGAGTCTCCGTAACTTCGCGGAGATCGGGATCGGCGCGTACCGTGCCGTCCGCTGCGCGCACGACGATGACGCCTGCCGGACGGGTTTGTCCGCCGGTGCGTCGGCCTGACGCGCGTAGAGGACGAAGAACTGCGGTCCGCACAGAGAGGCGACGGAGGCTTGCGTGCCGCATACGATGGCCCGCATGGGTGACGTACTGGCCGGTTTTCATGCCGCCTGGGAGTTCGAGTCAGACTCCGTGCTCATCCGCTTCGAACGGGGGATCCGCACACCGAAGCTGTTCCAGGCGCTCGGCGAACGCCGAATCCCCCTGGAGGCGATCTCGGCGGTGACGCTGACGCCCGGGAAGCGAGGCACGGTCGTTCTGCGTGCGGTGCCGAGGCCCGGTGCCGATCCGCTGATGGAAGCGGCCGCGGGACAGCTGAAGGAGGGGTGCGACCCCTATCGGCTGGTGCTGCCGGCCGACCGCGAGACGCTGGCCGAGTACTACGCGGACGAACTGCGCGGACAGCTCACCGCGGGCGAGGAGCCCGCCGAGCGCTTCCTCGTGAAGCCGCCCGAGGGGCCGCTGGCCTTCAAGGCCTACGACGGGAAGGCGTCCTTCGACGGCAGGACGGTGTCCTTCCGCTGGTTCTGGACGGGCGCGTCCTCGGCGAAGTGGAAGGCCGGCGACCAGACCTTCCCCGTCTCCGCGCTGTGCGGGGTCGAGTGGCGCTCCCCCGAGGTGCTCGAGGGCCATCTGCGGCTGCTGCGGCGGGAGCCCGCGCCGGCGCACCCCGCCCAGGCGGACCAGGACCCGGCGGCGGTCGTCTTCGGACTCGGGTACGGGCCCGTCCACGAGTCGCTGCCGTTCGCGGCGGCCGTGCTCGCCGCCACGCGCTCCGCGAGTCCCGCGCCAGCGGCCGCGGCCCCGGCGCCGCACCGAGACCCGGCCGACATCGCCGACCGGATCCGGCACCTCGGGGAACTGCACGAGGCCGGGCTCGTCACGGACGAGGAGTTCTCCGTCAAGAAGGCGGAACTGCTCGCCCAGCTGTAGGGGTGCGGCACGGCCCGGGACCGGGCCCCGCCCGGCCCTCGATCGGGCCGGGCGCCGTCAGGACCGCTCCGACGCGAGGGCGCGGCCCGTGTCCCCGTAGAAGTCGATCTTCCGGTCGAGCACGGCCAGGGTGTCCTGGAGCTCCGCGATCCGCGACCGGACGTCCCGGCGGGTCGCCTCCAGGAGTTCGTAGCGCTCCCGGTAGGTGTGGTCACCGGCGCGCACCAGCTCCGCGTAGCGGACCATGTCGGCGACCGGCATCCCCGTGAGCCGGAGCTTGCCGACCAGGCCCAGCCAGTCCAGGTCGCGGTTGCTGTAGCGGCGCTGACCGGTGTGCGAGCGGTCGACGTGCGGCATCAGCCCGATGCGCTCGTACCAGCGCAGGGTGTGCGCGGTGAGGCCGGTGAGGGCGACGACCTCGCTGATCGTGTACTTGTCCCGTCCGTCCGGGCGTCGCGGCTCCCGCTCGGGAGGGGCGACGCAGATATCGGTCCCGGTGGCCTCGGCTGTCGTCTCCATCACCGTCATGCCCTCCACGCTAAAACCCTGGAGTGCACTCCAGGCAAGCCGAACCGGCCGAAAACGCCGGGACATGGCCGGGAGGTGCTGGTTACCGTGCGGAACATGAATCCCGTACGCCGTGCCACGCCCGAGGACGCCCCCGAACTGCTGCGCCTGCGCCAGGTGATGATCGACTCGGTCTTCGCAGCGGACTCCTCCAGCGAGTGGCACGCCGCCTCGCTGCCCACCGTACGCGCGAAGCTCTCCGGTCCCGAGGGCTCCTTCGCCGCCTTCGTGATCGACCACCCGGACCGCCCGGGAGCCCTCGCGGCGCTCGTCGCCGGGACGGTCGAGTACCGGATCGGGCGGGCGGACAATCCGCACGGCGCGGTCGGGTACGTCTTCAGCGTCGCCACCGATCCGGACGCCCGGCGCCGCGGTTACGCCCGCGCCTGCATGGAGGCGCTCCTCGGCTGGTTCCGTGAGCACGGTGTCGCCCAGGTCGACCTCAACGCGTCCGCCGAGGCCGAGCCGCTCTACGCGGCCCTCGGGTTCGTCCGCAAGCCCGACCCCTCGATGCGGCTGAGCCTCGGACCGGCTTAGGCTCGGGGCATGTCCTCGCAGAGCCTGGCGCTGATCTCGAACTGGCCCGTCCCCACCGCCGCCGCCGCGGTCGTCCGCGCGGACGGCACCGTGGCCGGCTCGCACGGGCCGGGCGGACACCGGTTCGCGCTGGCCTCCGTCACCAAGCCGCTCGCCGCGTACGCCGCGCTCGTCGCGTACGAGGAGGGGGCGATCGAGCTCGACGAACCCGCCGGGCCCGCCGGTTCGACGGTCCGTCATCTGCTCGCGCACACCTCGGGCCTCGCCTTCGACGAGCACCGGGCGACCTTCACGCCCGGGGAGCGGCGGCTGTACTCCAACGCCGGCTTCGAGGTGCTCGGGGACCACATCGCCAAGGCGGCGGACATGCCCTTCGCGGAATACCTGCGCCAGGCGGTCCTCGAACCCCTCGGCATGACCGCGACGACGCTGGACGGTTCGCCCGCGAAGGACGGCGTCTCGACCGTGGACGACCTCGTCCGCTTCGCCGCCGAGCTCCAGGCGCCGCGGCTGCTGGACCCGCGCACGGTCGCGGAGGCCATGACCGTCCAGTACCCCGGCACCAAGGGCGTCCTGCCGGGCTACGGTCACCAGAACCCCAACGACTGGGGGCTCGGCTTCGAGATCCGCGACTCCAAGTCGCCGCACTGGACGGGAACCTCGTCCTCCCCGCGCACCTTCGGCCACTTCGGGCAGGCCGGTACGTTCCTGTGGGTCGACCCGGTGGCGGGCGCCGCCTGCGTCGCGCTCACCGACCGCCCCTTCGGCCCCTGGGCGATCGAGGCGTGGACCCCGTTCACGGACGCGGTGCTGGCCGACCTCGCCTCCTGACGCGGCCGGCGGCGGCCCCGGGGTCAGCCGACCGCCATCTCCCAGACCAGCAGCTCCGCCGGGGCGCCCGCGAGCAGCTCCAGGTCCTTGGCGTCCGTGACCCGGGCCGCGTCCCCCTCCCCCAGTTCCACGCCGTCCAGCCGGACCTCGCCGCGCACGACGTGGACGTAGACGTAGGGCGCGTCGGGGACGGCGGTGCGCTCGCCCGCCGTCAGCCGGCGCACATGGAGCATGGCCCCCGCCTCGGGCACGGCGTACGGGGTGGAGTCCGCGATGCCGCGGACGGTCTCGTACGCGGGGTCGCCGCCCGGCTCCACCGGTGCCAGCCACATCTGGACGAAGACCAGCGGCAGCTCGCCGTCGTTGCGCTCGACGTGGCGGACGCCGCCCGCCGAACTCAGCCGCTGGACGTCCCCGTGGCGCAGCACCGACTCGTTGCCCGCCGAGTCGCGATGGGTCAGCTCGCCCTCCACCACCCAGGTGACGATCTCGGTGTGGCTGTGCGGGTGCTCGTCGAAGCCGGCGCCGGGGGCGAGCCGTTCCTCGTTGCAGGCGATCACCGCGCCGAAGCGGAGGTTGTCGGGGTCGTAGTGCGGGCCGAAGGAGAAGGCGTGGAGCGAGGAGATCCCGGCCGCCGGGTCCCCTCCGCGGTAGCGCTCGTCGGCGCGGCGGACGTCCATCACCCCTCCACGGTAGCTCCGGCGCGGTGAGGGCTCCCCCCGGTTACTTGCGACCCGCCGCCGCACGGCTGCGTCCGGATAAGGCAGTCTTGTCCCGTGCCCGAACCCGAAGCCAGCAACACCGAGCGCCCCGCGCACGACGTCGACTCGCACACCGCGACCCTCAAGCGGCTGGAGAAGTCGGCCGGCAGTCTCGCCGCCCAGGCCATCACGCGGATGGACGAGACGCTGCCCTGGTACCGGGCCATGCCACCGGAGAACCGGTCGTGGATCGGGCTGGTCGCCCAGGCCGGTATCGCGGCCTTCACGGAGTGGTTCCGGCACCCGGACGCGCCGCAGGCCATCTCCACCGATGTCTTCGGCACCGCGCCACGCGAGCTGACCAGGGCTATCACGCTGCGCCAGACGGTGGAGATGGTGCGGACGACAATCGAGGTCATGGAATCGGCCATCGACGAGGTGGCGGCACCCGGCGACGAGTCCGTGCTGCGCGAGGCGCTCCTGGTCTACGCCCGCGAGATCGCCTTCGCCACCGCCCAGGTGTACGCGCAGGCGGCGGAGGCGCGCGGCGCCTGGGACGCCCGCCTCGAGTCGCTCGTGGTGAACGCGGTGCTCTCCGGCGAGGCCGACGAGGGCGCCGTCTCCCGGGCCGCCGCGCTCGGCTGGAACTCCCCCGAACACGTCTGCGTGGTGCTGGGCACGGCGCCCGACGGTGACAGCGAGCTGACGGTGGAGGCGATCCGGCGGGCCGCCCGGCACGCCAAGCTCCAGGTGCTGACGGGGGTGCTCGGGGACCGGCTGGTCGTCATCGCGGGCGGCAGCGACAACCCCCTCGCCGTCGCCAAGTCGCTGATCGGCCCGTTCGCCGCCGGATCGGTCGTCGCCGGGCCGATCGTGCCCGATCTGCTGGCCGCGACCCGGTCGGCACAGGCGGCGGCGGCCGGGCTGAAGGCGTGTTTCGCCTGGCAGGACGCCCCGCGCCCGGTTCTGGCGGACGATCTCCTGCCGGAACGCGCGATCGCCGGAGACCCGTCCGCCCGTGAGCAGCTGGTGGAGGAGATCTACAGACCGCTGGAGGAGGCGGGCTCGGCGCTCCTGGAGACGCTCAGCGTCTACCTGGAACAGGCGAGCAGCCTCGAAGGGGCCGCCCGGATGCTGTTCGTCCATCCCAACACCGTGCGCTACCGGCTTCGACGTGTGACTGACGTCACCGGGTGGTCACCCTCGGACGTCCGGTCGGCGTTCACGCTGAGGATCGCGCTGATCCTGGGGCGTCTGGCCGATGGCGATCCACAAACATAGGCTTTTGTCGGGGACCTACAATTCCCCCTCGTGTTCTTCGTCCCTGTCCCCACGGGCGGCCGTGGCCGTCCCCAAGAGAGAGTGTGAGAGTGCTCGTACTCGTCGCTCCCGGCCAGGGCGCTCAGACGCCCGGCTTCCTGACTCCTTGGCTCGACCTCCCCGGTGCCGCCGAACGCCTCGCCGCGTGGTCGGACGCCATCGGGCTGGACCTTGCCCACTACGGCACGCAGGCCGACGCGGACGCGATCCGTGACACGGCCGTGGCGCAGCCCCTCCTGGTCGCCGCCGGCCTGCTGTCCGCCGCGGCGCTCGGTGACGTGACCCCCGGCGCCGTCGCCGGCCACAGCGTCGGCGAGATCACCGCAGCCGCGTTCGCGGGAGTGCTCGACGACACCGCCGCGCTGACCCTCGTGCGCAAGCGCGGCCTCGCGATGGCCGAGGCCGCCACCATCACGCAGACCGGTATGTCGGCGCTGCTGGGCGGGGACCACGACACGACGGTCGCGCACCTGGAGAAGCTGGGGCTGACCCCGGCGAACGTGAACGGCGCCGGCCAGATCGTGGCCGCCGGCACGCTGGAGCAGCTGGCCGCCCTGGAGGCGGACAAGCCCGAGGGCGTCCGGCGGGTCGTGGCCCTGAAGGTGGCGGGCGCGTTCCACACCCACCACATGGCCCCCGCGGTCGACGCGCTGGCGAAGGCCGCCGAGGACCTGACTCCGAAGGACCCCCGGGTCACGTACGTCTCGAACCGTGACGGCCGGGCCGTCGCCTCCGGTGCCGACGTCGTCTCGCGCCTGGTCGGCCAGGTCGCCAACCCGGTCCGCTGGGACCTGTGCATGGAGACCTTCCAGGAGCTCGGCGCGACCGCGCTGATCGAGGTGTGCCCCGGCGGCACGCTGACCGGTCTGGCCAAGCGCGCGCTGCCCGGCGTCAAGACGCTGGCCCTGAAGACCCCCGACGACCTGGACGCGGCTCGCGAGCTCATCGCCGAGCACGGCACCGCCTGAGGAGCCCGAGCATGACGAAGATCAAGGCACCCAAGGGCGCTCCGTTCGCGCGCATCCTCGGCGTCGGCGGCTACCGCCCCGTCCGGGTGGTGCCCAACGAGGTGATCCTGGAGACGATCGACTCGTCCGACGAATGGATCCGTTCGCGTTCGGGCATCGAGACCCGGCACTGGGCCTCCGACGAGGAGACCGTCGCCGCGATGTCCATCGAGGCGTCCGGCAAGGCCATCGCCGACGCCGGGATCAGCGCCGACCAGATCGGTGCCGTGGTGGTCTCCACCGTGTCGCACTTCGCCCAGACCCCGGCCATCGCCACCGAGATCGCCGACAAGCTCGGCACGAACAAGGCCGCGGCCTTCGACATCTCGGCCGGCTGCGCGGGCTTCGGCTACGGCCTGACCCTCGCCAAGGGCATGGTCGTCGAGGGCTCGGCGGAGTACGTCCTCGTCATCGGCGTGGAGCGGCTGAGCGACCTGACCGACCTGGAGGACCGCGCGACGGCCTTCCTGTTCGGCGACGGCGCGGGCGCGGTCGTCGTGGGCCCCTCCGAGGAGCCGCACATCGGCCCGACGGTCTGGGGCAGCGAGGGCGACAAGGCCGGCACGATCAAGCAGACGGTGCCGTGGGACCGTTTCAAGGTCGGCGACGTCTCCCGGCTTCCGCTCGACTCCAAGGGCGAAATCAAGTTCCCTGCCATCACGCAGGAGGGCCAGGCGGTGTTCCGCTGGGCCGTGTTCGAGATGGCGAAGGTCGCGCAGCAGGCGCTGGACGCGGCCGGGATCAGCCCGGACGACCTGGATGTCTTCATTCCCCACCAGGCCAACGAGCGGATCATCGACTCGATGGTGAAGACGCTGAAACTGCCGGGACACGTCACGGTCGCGCGTGACGTGCGCACCACCGGCAACACCTCGGCCGCCTCGATCCCGCTCGCGATGGAGCGGCTCCTGGCGACCGGTGAGGCGAAGAGCGGCGACACCGCGCTCGTCATCGGCTTCGGGGCGGGTCTCGTGTACGCCGCGACGGTCGTTACCCTCCCCTAGGCACTCCGTACCGGATCATCCGGTCCGTACGGAAAATCGCCACCCCTCTGGAAACACACCGAAGGAGCGCCTGACATGGCCGCCACTCAGGAAGAGATCGTCGAAGGTCTCGCCGAGATCGTCAACGAGATCGCCGGGATCCCCACCGAGGACGTCCAGCTGGACAAGTCCTTCACCGACGACCTGGACGTCGACTCGCTGTCCATGGTCGAGGTCGTCGTCGCCGCCGAAGAGCGCTTCGACGTCAAGATCCCGGACGACGACGTCAAGAACCTCAAGACCGTCGGCGACGCGACCGCCTACATCCTCAAGCACCAGGCCTGATCTTCCGATCACCTGGGCCGACCGTCCGGGTGACCGGGGCCCCGTGCCCCGGTCTCACCCTGGCTGATGCCCCGCCACCCGGCGGTGGCGCCGCTGAATCCTCGTAATCCGTTGGAGAAAGAATTCCCGTGAGCCCGACCAATCGCACCGTGGTCGTCACCGGTATCGGCGCAACCACACCGCTGGGTGGCGACGCAGCCTCTACCTGGGAGGGCCTGCTCGCCGGACGTTCCGGCGTCCGCCCCCTCGAGCAGGAATGGGCCGCCGACCAGGCCGTCCGTATCGCGGCGCAGATCGCCGTGGAGCCGGGCGAGGTCATCCCCCGCCCGCAGGCCCGCCGACTGGACCGCTCGGCGCAGTTCGCGCTGATCGCGGCCAAGGAGGCCTGGGCCGACGCCGGTTTCACCGACAAGGCGGGCGAGGACCCCAGCGTCGACCCCGACCGGCTGGGCGCGGTCATCGCCTCCGGCATCGGTGGTGTGACGACCCTGCTCGACCAGTACGACGTGCTGAAGGAGAAGGGCGTACGCCGTGTCTCCCCGCACACCGTTCCGATGCTGATGCCGAACGGTCCCTCCGCCAACGTGGGCCTCGCCGTGGGCGCCCGCGCCGGTGTGCACACCCCGGTCTCCGCCTGCGCCTCCGGCGCCGAGGCCATCGGCTACGCCATCGAGATGATCCGCACGGGCCGCGCCGACGTCGTCGTCGCCGGTGGCACCGAGGCGGCCATCCACCCGCTCCCCATCGCCGCGTTCGGCAACATGATGGCGATGTCCAAGAACAACGACGACCCCGAGGGTGCCTCGCGCCCCTACGACGTCGCCCGTGACGGCTTCGTCCTCGGCGAGGGCGCCGGCGTCGTCGTCCTGGAGTCCGCCGAGCACGCCGCCGCGCGCGGTGCCCGGGTGTACGCCGAGGCGGTCGGCCAGGGCATCTCGGCCGACGCGCACGACATCGTGCAGCCGGAGCCCGAGGGCCGCGGCATCTCGCACGCCCTGCAGAACCTGCTCGACAGCACCGACCTGGACCCGGCCGAGATCGTGCACGTGAACGCGCACGCCACCTCGACGCCGGCCGGTGACGTGGCCGAGCTGAAGGCGCTGCGCAAGGTGTTCGGCGACGAGGCCGACCACTTCGCGGTCTCCGCCACCAAGTCGATGACCGGTCACCTCCTCGGTGGCGCCGGCGGTGTCGAGTCGGTCGCGGCCGTGCTCGCGCTGTACCACCGGATCGCCCCGCCGACCATCAACGTGGAGAACCTCGACCCCGAGGCCGAGGCCGCCGCCGACATCGTCCGCGGCGAGCCCCGCAAGCTGCCCGTCGAGGGCCGCATCGCCGCGCTGAACGACTCGTTCGGCTTCGGCGGGCACAACGTGGTCCTGGCGTTCCGTACCGTCTGACGCCGGTTCCCCTCCGTACGAGCTGTGGCCCGTACCCCTGATCACAGGGGTACGGGCCACAGTGCGTGGGTGCTTCGGCGGCGGTGCGGACGGTGCCGACGGGGCGTCACACCGCCCGGGTCACGCGGGTCGCACGGATCACACCACCTGGTGCAGCCAGCGGACCGGGGCGCCCTCGCCCGCGTAGCGGAAGGGCTCCAGCTCGTCGTCCCAGGGCTTGCCGAGGAGCTTGGCGAGATCGGCCTCCAGGTCGCTCTCGCCGCGCTGGGAACGCAGCAGGGCCGCGCGCAGCCGGTCCTCGGGGATGAGGATGTCGCCGTGGATCCCGGTCACCGCGTGGAAGATGCCGAGCTCGGGGGTGCAGCTGTAGCGCTCGCCCTCGGCAGTGGGGCAGGGCTCGGCGGTGACCTCGAAGCGCAGCAGGTGCCAGCCGCGCAGCGCGGAGGCCAGCTTGGAGGCGGTGCCGGCCTCGCCCTTGAAGGAGAACTCGGATCTCCAGGTGCCGGGCGCGGCGGGCTGCCGGATCCAGTCGAGGTTCACGCGCGTGCCGAGCACCCCCGCGACCGCCCACTCGACATGCGGACACAACGCGCGGGGCGCGGAGTGCACGTAGAGAACTCCACGTGTCGTCACTGGGGCCTCCGGACAGAGCGAGACATCTTGTAACTTAGCGGAACGGCAGTGGCAGGGCGGCCACGTGGCGAGGCTACCCTGCGGCGGCGCAAGGAGTGTGACGTACCGTCGGTCCAAGCGCCGTGAACCGCCGAGGTTTCACCCGGCGGGACGTGTCCGGACTCCCCTGCCGGGGGCCCGGGCCCGCCACCCGGATGAGGTCGGCCGCACCGTGTGAACGCGGTGCGACCGGCCGTGTACGACGTGGTGCGACCGACCGCGGGGAACGGTGCCGACCAACCCTGTACAACGAACGAGGAGACCAGGGGATGCGGAATCGCAGCCACCGTTGGCGGGCCGTCCTCGCCGCCACCGCCGCGGCGGCTCTCCTGGGCACCGCCGCGTGCGACGCCGACGGCGGCTCCTCGGCGCCCAGCGGGACGGCGGGGGCCCGGCCGTCCCCGAGGCCCACGCCGGTCTGGGACCGCAGCCCGGACTCCATGGCGGCGGTCGGCGACTCCATCACGCGCGGTTTCGACGCGTGCAGCGTGCTGTCCGACTGCCCCGAGGTGTCGTGGGCGACCGGCAGCGATCCCGGGGTCGGCTCTCTCGCGGTACGGCTGCTCGGCACGGCCGGGGCGGCCGAGCGGAGCTGGAACTACGCGGTGACCGGCGCGCGGATGGCCGACCTTCCCGGCCAGATGGAACGGGCGGCGGCCCGGAGGCCGGAGCTGGTCACGGTGATGGCGGGCGCCAACGACGCCTGCCGCTCCTCCGCCTCGGCGATGACGCCCGTCGCCGACTTCCGCGCCGAGTTCCAGGAGGCGATGGGCACGCTGCGCCGCGCTCTGCCCAGGACCCAGGTGTACGTGTCGAGCGTGCCGGACCTGAAGCGGCTCTGGTCCGAGGGGCGCGGCAATCCGCTGGGCAAGCAGGTGTGGAAGCTGGGCATCTGTCCCTCGATGCTCGGTGACGCGGACTCGCTGGGATCGGCGGCGACCCTCAGGCGGGGGCAGGTGCAGGACCGGGTGAAGGCGTACAACCAGGTGCTGCGCGAGGTGTGCGCCAAGGACCGGCGCTGCCGCTTCGACGGGAACGCGGTCTTCGACTACCGCTTCGGCACGGACCAGTTGAGCCACTGGGACTGGTTCCATCCGAGCAGGGACGGACAGGCCCGGCTCGCGGAGATCGCCTACCGGACGGTCACGGCACGCAACCCCGTGACCTAGGGTTTCCCTCATGAGTGAACTTTTCGGCACACTTTCCGACGGCGCCCGGGTCCACCGCTGGACGCTGGAGCGCGCCGGGGTCCGGGTGCGCGTGCTCACGTACGGCGGGATCGTGCAGGCGGCCGAGGTGCCGGACCGGGACGGTCGGGTCGCGGACGTGACCCTGGGCTTCTCCGCCCTGGAGGGTTACACGGCCCATCCCGGGCCGTACCTCGGCGCGCTGGTCGGGCGGTACGCGAACCGCATCGGGGGCGCGCGCTTCTCCCTGGACGGGACGGCGTACCGCCTGGAGCCGAACGACGGGCCCAACTCGCTGCACGGCGGCGACGGCGGTTTCGACAAGCGCGTGTGGGACGCGGAGCCGGTCGAGCACGGTGTCCGGCTCTCCCGGGTCAGTCCGGACGGCGAGGAGGGCTTCCCGGGCCGCCTGGAGGTCTCGGCGACGTACACGCTCGACGAGCGGGGCGCGCTGCGGATCGCCTACGAGGCGGTCACCGACGCGCCGACCGTGGTGAACCTGACGAACCACGCGTACTGGAACCTCGCCGGCTCCGGCAGCGCGCTCGGGCACGAACTGCGGCTCGACGCCTCGCGGTTGACCAGGGTGGACGGGAGCCTCGTCCCGACCGGGGAGCTCGACCCGGTCGGGGGCACCCGCTTCGACTTCCGCGAGCCCCGCAAGACCGGAGCGGGCTACGACCACAACTACGTGCTCGACAAGGGGGTCACCGCCGCTCCCGTGGAGGTCGCCGAGCTGTACGACCCGGCGTCCGGGCGGGTGCTGACGGTCGCGACCACCGAACCGGGCCTGCAGCTCTACACCGCCGACCACCTGGGCGACCCGTTCGCCCCGAACGACGGCATCGCGCTGGAGACCCAGCACTTCCCCGACTCCCCGAACCGGCCGGACTTCCCGAGCACCGAGCTGCGGCCGGGCGGGGTGTACCGGTCCGAGACGGTGTACGGGTTCTCCGTGCGCTCCTAGGGGACGCCGCCCCGGGGAACGGGAGCACGGAGGACGCCGCCGGGAGTATCGGCGGGCCCCGGTCCGGAGGTCAGGTTCCGGGCCGGGGCCGGCCGAGAGGGGGCGCGTTGTTCACGCCTCGATGATCGTGCTCAGACGGCGGTCCGCAAGGGAACGGCCCGCCTGAATCTCGTACGAACCCTTCACAAACGCCCAGGCGTTCGTGGCGGTGTCCCAGATCTCGAAGGCGCGGCGCGGGAGTTCCACGACGGCCTCGACGCTCTCGCCGGGCGCGGCCTCGACCCCGGCGAAGCCCGCGAGCGCCCGGACGGGCCGCTCCGTGCCGGGTTCCGCGGGGGCGAGGTAGACCTGGACGACCTCGCGCCCAGACCGCTCACCGGTGTTGCGCACCCGGACGGTGACGGTCGTGCCCTCCGCCTCGATGGACTCGTACGTCCAGTCGGTGTAGCCGAGGCCGTGCCCGAAGGCGTACGAGGGGGTCCTGCCCTCCTTCTCCCAGGCGCGGTAGCCGATGAAGACGTCCTCGGCGTACGGGAGTTCGCCGCCCTCGGGGCGCACCCGGGTGACCGGGGCGTCGGCGAGGGAGCCCCAGGTGGTGGGGAGGCGGCCGCCGGGCTCGTGGGCGCCGGTGAGGACGTCGGCGAGGGCTGCGCCGCCCTCCTGGCCCGGGAACCAGCTCAGGAGCACGGCGGCGACCTCGTCGCGCCACGGGAGTTCCACGGGGGAGCCGGAGTTGACGACCACGACGGTGTTGGGGTTGGCGGCGGCGACGGCGTGGACCAGTTCGTCCTGGCGGCCGGGGAGCCTCAGGTCGGCGCGGTCGAAGCCCTCGGACTCGACGCGGTCGGTGGTGGCGACCACGACGACGACGGTGTCGGCGGCGCGGGCCACCTCGACCGCCTCGGCGATCAGTTCGTCGGCGTCGCGCACGGGTTCCTGGTGGGCGAGCGTGAAGCGGACGCCCCGCATCGGGACACCCTCGGGGATCGCGACGACGTGGGTGAGGGAGACCTCCACCGGGGTGCCCGCGGCGAGTTCGGCCCGGCCGCGCGCCACCGGGGCGCCGAAGAACGTCACGAACGGGCCGTCCTCGGCGGTCCTCTGGACGTCGTCGAAGTACGTCGTGCCGTCGACGGTGAGGGTGAACGCGCCGAGGCCCTTGATGCCGAAGGTGTGCGGGCCGGACTCGCGCGGGGTGAAGGTGCCGGTGAGTTCGATGCTGTGGAGGTTTTCGTACGTGACGCCCTCGGGCAGGTCGTCGCCCATCCACTGGATGTGGCCGCTCGGGACGGAGGCGGTGGCGACGACCTCGCCGGCGGCGTCGCGACAGACCGCGCGCAGCTCGAACCCCTTGTCGGCGGCGGGGAGTTCGACGGTCAGGTCGGCGCCGAGGGCGTACGTCACGCCGCCCTCGGGCAGGGCGGCGGTGAGACCGTCGAGGGGCGAGACGATCCCGGCGGGGAAGACGGTGGCGGAGCCGCCGCCGAGCACGCGGGCGTCGCGGGCGGCGGCACCGACGAGGGCGACCCGGTGCCCCTCGGGGAGCGGCAGGGCGCCCTCGTTGCGGACGAGGACGAAGCCGCGGCGGGCCACCTCGCGGGCCAGCGCCCGCCCGTCCACGGCCGCCGGGGGCTCGGTCACGACGGGGTCGGCGCCCTCCAGGGCACCGACGCGGGCGGCGAGCCGGAGCACGTTGCGCACGGCCGCGTCGACCGTTGCCTCGGCGACCTCGCCCGCGCGCACGGCGGCGGCGAGCGGTTCTCCGTAGACGGTCCGGGGGCCGGGCATGGCGACGTCGAGGCCGCCCTCGATCGCGGCCCTGGTGTCGCGGGCGGCCTTCCAGTCGGAGACGTTGAAGCCGTCGAAGCCCCATTCGCCGCGCAGGACCTCGTTCACCAGACGGCGGTGCTCGCTCATCGTGGTGCCGTTGACCGAGTTGTAGGCGGTCATGACGCCCCACGGGCGGGCGGTGGCGACGATGGTCTCGAAGGGCGCCAGGTACAGCTCGCGCAGGGCGCGTTCGGAGACGAGGTTGTTCACCGTGAAGCGGTCGGTCTCGGCGTCGTTGGCGACGAAGTGCTTGACGGTGGTGGCGACCCCGCCGGACTGGACGCCCCGGACGTAGCCGCCGCCGATCGCGCCGGTCAGGAGCGGGTCCTCGCTGTAGGCCTCGAAGTGGCGGCCGCCGAGCGGTGAGCGGTGGAGGTTGACGGTGGGGGCGAGCAGGACGTGGACGCCCTTGCGGCGCGCCTCCTGGGCGAGCAGCACGCCCGCGCGGCGGGCCAGTTCCGGGTCCCAGGCCGCGGCCAGCGCGGTGGGCGAGGGGAGCGCGACGGAGGGGTCGTCGGCGCTCCAGCGGACACCGCGGACGCCGATCGGGCCGTCGGACATGACGAGGGACCTCAGCCCGATCTCGGGGAGCGCGGGCAGGGTCCACATGTTCTGCCCGGACAGCAGCCGGGCCTTCGCGTCCAGGCCGAGCCGGCCGAGGGCCGCCTCGACGACGGCCTCGCGGGCCGCTTCCGCCTCCGCGTCCTGATGGCCCTCGTCCTGATGGTCCTTCGCCGTCCCCGCCGCGGTCTCCGCCATGGCGGCACCTCCTCGTTGAAAGCCGTCGGTCCCCCTCATCGTGCATCGGCCACCTGTCGACCGGTAGGTTTCGTTACCCTGCCGTTATGATCGGGGTGACCGGATGCCGTACGGTGACGCCATGGCGACCAGGACCAGGAGCGAGGAGCGGCGCGCCGAGATCGTGCGCGCGGCGCTGGAGGTGATCGCCGAGCGCGGTTACCGGGGCGCGAGCCTCGCCGCGGTCGCCGAGCGCGTGGGCCTCACCCAGCAGGGCCTGCTGCACCACTTCCCCACCAAGGAGGCCCTGCTCGTCGCCGTGCTCAAGGAGCGCGACCAGTGGGACGCCCTGCCGGGCACCGGCTGGCGGGCCGACCTGCTCGTCGCCCTGGTCGAGTACAACGCGATGCGGCCCGGGATCATCCAGACCTTCTCGGCCCTGCTCGGCGAGAGCGTCACGGAGGGGCATCCGGCCCGCGAGTTCTTCACCCGGCGCTACACCACGGTGCGCGCGGACATGGCCGTGGCGCTGCGCGCCGAGTACGGGGAGCGGCTGCCGAGCGGGCTCACGCCGGAGCGTGCCGCTCCCCTCCTCGTCGCCGTGATGGACGGTCTCCAGTACCAGTGGCTGCTCGACCCGGAGTCGGTGGACATGGCGGCCGCGTTCCGTGACTTCCTGACCCTGCTGGGCGAGGACTGAGCGCCTCGGGGCGGTCCGGGTTCATGCCTCCGGCCGGGCGCCGACCGCCGCGACGACCTCGACCTCGACGAGGGCGTCCGGCTTGAACAGGCGCGCGGCCTCGAAGGTCATGCTGGTCGGCGCGGTCCCGGTGAGGAACTCCCGGCGCACGGCGCCGTACTCGCCCAGCCGGCCGATGTCGGTGAGGTACGTGCGGATGTTGATGATGTCGTCGAGGCCGGCGCCGTGCGCGTCGAGCAGCGCGGCGATGGTCTCGAAGACACCGCGGCTCTGGGCGGCGAGGTCGGGGCCGTCCGCGACCTGACCCGAGAGGTACAGGAGGGCTCCGCCGCCGGGGAGTTCGACGCGGGCGACCTGGGAGTAGGAGGAGTTGGCGGGCTGCGGCGCGGAGGCCGGGCTGTCGAGCGTGACGCGCATGATGACGGTCCTTCAGGCTTGTCGGCGGATACGGGTGACGGCTCGTGCGATGTCCTCGTCGGCCGCGGCCGGGTCCTCGGCGGCACGCCGGAAGTGCTCCAGCGCGGCTTCCACGGCCGGGAGCCGGGCCGGCTCCGTGGCGAGCGCGAGGTCCTTCACGGCGAGCGCGGTGCCGAAGTGCACGCCCTCGGCGAAGGCGCGGCCCACCACGCCGCCGAGCGGGCCGCCCGCCAGCGCGGTGCGGGCCGTCTCCTCGTCCAGGCCCAGGGTCTCGGCGAGGAGCAGGGCCTCGGCGACCAGGGCCACGCCGCCGAGGACGGCGGCGTTGAGGACGAGCTTGAGGGCGGCGCCCGAGCCGGGCGGTCCGGTGCGGGTCACGGTCCCGAGGCGGGTCAGCACGTGTTCGACGCGGGCGGCGTCACCGCCGGCGAGAACGCCGAGCCGACCGGACTCCGCCCGGTCGGTGCTGCCCATGACCGGGGCGTCGACGAGGGTCACGCCCTGCCCGAGGCGGGCGGCCAGCCCTCCGATCACGTCCGGGCCGACCGTCGACATCTCCACCCAGCAGGCGCCGGGGCGCAGTTCGGGGACAACGGACCCGGCGACCGCGTCGAGTGCCGCCGGGCCGGCGAGCATCGTGATCACGACGTCCGCGTCCCGCACCGCCTCGGCCGCCGAGGAGGCGAGGACGGCGCCCGCCGCGACGAGCGGCCCCGCCTTCGCGGGAGTGCGGTTCCACACCGTCAACGGGTGCTGTGCGCCGAGGAGTCGGCGGGCCATGGCGGACCCCATGTGCCCGAGTCCGAGAAAGGCGATCTTTTCCATGCGGGGGACGCTAGGCGCGGGCCCGCGATGCGACAAGCGAGTGTCTAGCATGCCTGCCATGCCGAATCAGCATGACGCCTTCACCCGGGACGGCTCCCCGCGCGACACCCCCGGTGAACCGGCCCGGGGTGAAGCGGGCGGCGGGGAAGAGGAGTTGTCCGGTGGAGGCGTGTCCGCCGCGGACGCCTCCGGCGCACCCGACCTGTCCACCGTCTGGCTGCGGGTCTTCCTCGACGTGGCGCGGCACGGTTCGTTCACCGTGGCCGCCCGGACGCTCGGATGGACGCAGTCCGCGGTCTCACGCCAGATCTCCGCGCTGGAGGCGGCACTCGGCGGGGCGCCGCTCTTCGACCGGCTGCCCCGGGGGGTGCGGCTGACGGAGGCCGGCCGGGTCCTCCTGCCGCACGCGGAGGCGGTGGTGGAGCGGCTGCGCGGGGCCGGGCGCGAGCTGGCCGCGCTGCGGGAGGCGGCGGACGGGCGGCTGCGGGTGGGCGCCTTCGCCACGGCGGACGCGGCGCTGGTGCCCCGGGCGATCGCGGTGTTCCGGGCCCGGCACCCCGCCGTCCGGCTCACCCGCCTCCAGGAGTTCACCCCCGTCCTGCTGGACCTGCTGAGCGCCGACCGGCTCGATCTGGCGGTCGTCTCGACGACGGGCCGCGCGCCGCTGGAGGCCTACTCCCTGCACCACCTGCTGGACGAATCCCTCTACGTCGCCGTCCCCGCCGGACACCCGCTCGCCGCGGAGCCGTCCGTGCGCCTGCCGCAGCTCGCCGACGCCGACTGGATATCCGGCAGCCCGCGCCCCGAGGGGACGCTGCTCGACGCCGCCCTGCGGCACGGGTTCCGGCCGCGGGTGGCGCACGTGGTGGCCGAGTGGACCGCCAAGCAGGGATTCGTGGCGGCCGGTCTCGGGGTGGCCCTGATCCCCGCGCTCGCCGCCGAGTCCGTGCGTCCGGACATCGCGCTCCTGCCCGTGCTCGACGAGGAGGCGCCGGCCCGGGCGGTGTACGCGGCGACGGTGCGCGGGCGGTCCCTGACCCCGGCGGCGCGGGCGTTCCTGGCCGCGCTGCGGGAGGCGGTGGCGCGGATTCCCGCCTGACCACCGGGCGGGAGGCCCCCCGGGACGGGCGGTCGGGCGGAGACCCGCGAGGCGGCGGGCGTTCCGGTCAGGGCGTGGCGCTCCGCTGTTCGGACGCCCCCTCCGGGGCCTCCTCGGAGTCCTCGTCCGCGTCGTCCTCGCGGATCTCCTCGCCGAGCAGGTCCCGGGCCATCAGGGTGGCGCCCGCGACCGCTCCCGGCATCAGGAACACCGCGACGAACGGGACGAGGAAGGCGAGGCCCAGGGGGGTGCCGAAGCCCCAGACCAGGGTCTTGCGGGAGCGGAGCAGCGCGAGGCGCGCCCGGAGGTCGACGTCGCGGCGCTGGAGGGCGACGGCGACGAGTTCCTCGGTGAGGAAGAAGCCCGTGACGAAGAAGCCGAGCACCGGGACGACGGTCTGGCCGACGAACGGGACGAAGCCGAGCGCGAAGAGGAGCACCGCCCACACGAGGGCCCGCACGAGGATCCGGACGCTGTCGCGCGCGGAGATCCACAGCTCGCGCCAGAGCGGCAGCCCCGACTCGGGGGCCGTGCCGTCCGGGGAGACGTCACGGTCGACCTTCTCCGAGAGGCTCTCGTAGAAGGGCTGGCCCACGAGCAGGGTGACGGCCGTGAAGGTGAGGACGGCGAGCAGGAGGGCGAGGGCGAAGAGGACGGCGGTGAGGAAGCCGCGGAACAGCCCCGCCCAGGGGCTGGACCAGTCGTCCGCGAACGGCGTCGCCCAGGTGACGAAGTCCTCCCCGTACACACCGAGGGCGACGAGCGCCACCGCGTAGAGCACGAGCGTGATCAGTCCCGGCAGCAGCCCGAACCCGAAACTCTTCCCGTGCCGGACCACCCACCGCTGGCCGCGCAGCAGATAGCCGAAACCCACCCCAAGATCGCGCATGGGGAGACCTTATCGGGGTGGCGCGCCGGGCCGCAGTCCGCGGTGGCGGCGGCCGTCGTCGTCCGGTCGGCCGCCGCCGCGGCGGCGGTCACCGTCCGGTCCGCCGCCACCCCGTCCGGGTCAGAGCTTGACGATCATCTTTCCGATGTTGTCGCCGCGCAGGACGCCGAAGAACGCCTCCAGGTTGTTCTCGATGCCCTCGACGACCGTCTCGGTGTACTTCAGCTCACCGGAGCGGATCCAGGCACCGACCTCCTGGACGAACTCCTGCTGGAGGTCGTAGTGGTCGCCGACGAGGAAGCCCTGGATGCGGCCGCGGGTCTGGATCAGCCGGGCCAGGTTCCGGGGGCCGGGGGCGGCCTCGGTGTTGTTGTAGACGGAGATCATTCCGCAGACCGCGATGCGGCCGTCCCGGTTCAGCGAACCGATGGCCGCCTCCAGGTGGTCACCGCCCACGTTGTCGAAGTAGACGTCGACGCCGTCGGGGGCGGCGTCGCGCAGCTGCTGGGAGACCGGGCCGTTCTTGTAGTTGAAGGCCGCGTCGAAGCCGTACTCCTCCAGGAGCAGCTTGACCTTCTCGTCGGACCCGGCGGAGCCGATGACGCGCGAGGCGCCCTTGAGCCGGGCGATCTGGCCCACCTGGCTGCCGACGGCACCGGCGGCGCCCGACACGAAGACGGAGTCGCCCTCCTTGAAGGAGGCGGTGCGCAGGAGCCCGGCGTACGCGGTGAGGCCGGTCATGCCGAGGACGCCGAGGTACGTCGACAGCGGCGCGGCCTCCGGGTCCACCTTGACGGCCTGCTTGGCGTCCACGACGGCGTACTCGCGCCAGCCGAGGAAGTGCAGCACGTGGTCGCCGGCCTCGATGCCCTCGGCGTTCGAGGCGATGACCTCGCCGACCGCGCCGCCCTGCATGGTCTTTCCGAGCTCGAAGGGGGCGACGTAGGACTTGGCGTCGCTCATGCGGCCGCGCATGTACGGGTCGACGGAGGCGTAGGCGTTCCGTACCAGGACCTCGCCCGGACCCGGCTGCCGGACCTCGGCCTCGACCAGGGCGAAGTCGGAGGGCTGGGGGAAGCCGACCGGGCGGCTGACCAGGTGCCATTCACGGCCGGTGGAGGGAAGCTGGGGGGTCTCGGACATGAGGGTGCGCCTTTCACGGTGACGGGCGGGCGGTCAAATACTTCAGAACCTCAAACAACCATGCGCCTGAATATTTCATGATGTCAAGCAACACGGTAGGATCGGGGGCATGGCCACCCACAAGAGACCACGGATCGACCCCCTGACCGTGGAGGTCGTCGAGCTGATCGGCACGGTCGTGGCCCGCTACCACGAGGAGTACGAGGACGCGGCGGCCGAACACGCCCTCACCGGCGCGCAGGCGCGACTGCTGAGCCTGCTCTCGCTGGAGCCGCTGCCGATGCGCCGTCTGGCGCAGAAGCTGAGGTGCGAGCCGTCGAACGTCACGGGGATCGTGGACCGGCTGGAGACCCGGGGACTGGTGGAACGCCGCCCCGACCCGGCGGACCGCCGGGTGAAACTGGCGGCGGCGACGGCCGAGGGCCGCAGGATCGCCGGGGGGCTGCGCGACTCGCTCGACTTCGCCCGCGAACCCCTGGCCGAGCTCTCGGACCAGGAACGGCTGGCCCTGCGCGACCTGCTGCGCCGCATGCTGGGCGAGAGCGCCGGCACCGACGGCGGCTGAGGACGCGGGCGCCCCGCGGCGGACCGGGACCCCCTCGCCGCGAGGACCGGCGCATCCGGCGCCACGGCAACCGGAACCCGTCACGGCACGAGAACCGGAACCCGGGACGGCACGCGGGACCACGACGTGCCGTTTCCGGGTCACCCCGCCCGCGCGGCGGCCTCCCCGGGACCGGACAAAACCGCCCGGCGCCCTCCGTCCGGGCGGGCGGAACCGCCGGGGACACCCCGGAGAGGGGTCACCCGGCGGCGGGCGGCGGCACGCCTACGTGCACCACCACAGGAAGCGCTCGCAGTCGTCCGAGGACGTGGGGGCCGGCGCGGAGGCCGAGGCCGTCGGGGCGGCGGTGGCGGAGGCCGGGGCCGTCGGGTCCGGGGAGGCCGTCACCGGGGCCGTCGGGTCCGGGGAGGCCGTCGCCGGGGCCGAGGCGGAGGGGCCCGGGAGGGTGCCGGCGGCCGAGGGCTCGCCGCCGGCGGCGCTCTCCTCGCTCGTCGCCGTGGGGGACGCGGAACGGGGTGCGGGGGCGGATACGGAGGCCGACGGCGAGGGGACGGGCGCGCGGGTGTCCGAGGGGGAGGCGGAGGGGGAACTCTTCAGGAGCGCGGACGCCGTCGGCGAGGCCGAGCCGTCGGACGACTCCGCCACCGCGGGACTCGACCCCAGTCCGGGCGCGTCGACACCGAGTTCGGCGAGGCTCAGACCGCCGGCCGCGAGGACGAAGCCCACGGCCACGTACAGGGTGCGGCGGCGCCGGCGGCGGTGCGCGGCGGCCCTGCGGTCACGACGGCCACCGCCGGCCCGGCCCCGCGGGTCACCCGGGCCCCCGGCCCCCGCCCCGGCGTCCGGGACACCGCCTCCGCGCCGGCGCGCGGCCCGCCGGGAGCCCCGCTCGACGTCGTCGCCCTCGTCGTGGCGCACGTCGGCGTCGGCACCCTCACCGTGGCGCACGTCGGCGTCGGCGTCCGCTCCGCGTTCGTCGACCGGGGTACCGCACCCGGGACAGTCGAGAGCGCCGTCGAGGTGCCTGTGGCACACGTGGCAGTAGTCCATGACGCGGGAAGACTAGGGTCACCGCCGGTAACGTTCCTAGGCGCAGTTGTGAAGATGTTGTGTGGAATTGATGATTCCGGCACGTCGGCCACCGCCACCCCCGAAGATCCCCCGCCATCCTGCGCCCATCACGTCGGAACACGTCGGAGCCGTTATGCGCGCGACCCATTGACACCCCCCGTGCGGCGTCCTTACTGTCACGCCAGCATTTCGAACGTGTGACGAAATTTCGAACAGAGTTGAAAGCACAGGGGGCATCTGCCGTGCGCATCACGGGAATCACCACACACGTGGTCGGGACACCCTGGCGGAACCTGACCTACGTCCAGGTGCACACCGACGAGGGCATCACCGGGGTCGGCGAGACCCGCATGCTGGGCCACACCGACGCACTGATCGGCTATCTGCACGAGGCGCAGGCCAACCACATCCTCGGCTCCGACCCGTTCGCGGTCGAGGACCTGGTCCGCCGGATGAAGTACGGCGACTACGGGCGCGCCGGCGAGATCGTGATGTCCGGCATCGCGGTGATCGAGATGGCCTGCTGGGACATCAAGGGCAAGGCGCTCGGGGTACCGGTCTGGCAGCTCCTCGGCGGCAAGGTCACCGACCGGGTCAAGGCCTACGCCAACGGCTGGTACACCACCGAGCGGACCCCGGAGGCCTACCACAAGGCCGCCCAGGAGGTCGTCGCGCGGGGCTACAAGGCCCTCAAGATCGACCCCTTCGGCACCGGGCACTTCGAACTCGACCACGAGGCCACGCTGTACTCGGTCTCGCTCATCGAGGCGGTGCGCGACGCGATCGGGCCCGAGACCGAGCTGATGCTGGAGATGCACGGCCGCTTCTCGCCGTCCACCGCCGTCCGCCTCGCCCGGGAGCTCGCGCCCTTCAAGCCCGCGTGGCTGGAGGAGCCGGTACCGCCGGAGAACCTCAAGGCACTGGAGAAGGTCGCCGCCAAGGTGGACATGCCCCTCGCCACCGGCGAGCGGATCCACGACCGCATCGAGTTCCGCGAGCTCTTCGAGAGCCAGGCGGTCGACATCATCCAGCCCGACGTCGGCCACATCGGCGGCATCTGGGAGACCCGCAAGCTCGCCGCGACCGCCGAGACCCACTACATGCTGGTGGCGCCGCACAACGTCGGCGGACCGGTCCTGACCGCCGCCTCCCTCCAGGTCGGCTTCACCTCGCCGAACTTCAAGATCCTGGAGCACTTCAACGACTTCGCCGACGCGGAGATCAAGAAGGTCGTCAAGGGCGCCCCGCAGGTCGTGGACGGCTACTTCGAGCTGTCCCACGCGCCGGGCCTCGGCGTCGAGCTGGACGTCGACGCGGCGGCGGAGTTCCCGCAGCAGCAGGCCCGGTTCGACCTGTGGGCCGACGGCTGGGAGCAGCGCAAGCCCAAGGGGACGCAGTGAGCACCGCGGTCGTCGTCCAGGGTCCGGGCGAACACCGGCTGGTCCCGCACGAGCCGGTCCGCCCGGCGGCGGGCGAGGCGCTCGTACGGGTGCACGCGGTCGGCATCTGCGGCAGCGACCGCGAGGTCTACCAGGGCAACCGGCCCGAGGGGTACGTCCGCTATCCCCTGACCCCGGGACACGAGTGGTCCGGGACCGTCGAGGAGGTCGGCGCCGGTGTCCCGGCGTCGCTCGTCGGCCGCAAGGTCGTCGGCGAGGGCTTCCGCAACTGCCAGGTCTGCGACCGCTGCCACGCGGGCGAGACGACGTTGTGCACGGCCGGGTACGAGGAGACGGGTTTCACCGTGCCCGGCGCCATGGCGGGCACGCTGACCCTGCCGGCCCGGCTGCTGCACGTCCTGCCCGACGACGCCGACCTGAGCGCCGCCGCCCTGCTGGAGCCGGCCGCCTGCATCGCGGCCGCCGCGCTCAAGGCGAACGCGCGGCCCGGTGAGCGCGTGGCCGTGGTGGGCACCGGGACGCTCGGGATGTTCGCCGTGCAGTTCCTGAAGGCCGGTTCCCCGGCCGAGCTCCTCGTGGTGGGCACGCGCCCGGACCGGGCCGCGCTGTCGAAGGAGTTCGGCGCCACCGACTTCCGCACCAGGGACCAGGAGCTCCCCGACGACTTCGACGTCGTCGTCGAGACCGCCGGGTCCGCGTCCGCCGCGCGCACCGCCGCCTCCCTGCTGCGGCGCGGCGGGCGCCTGGTCCTCACCGGGATCCCGGCGCCGGGTGCCGAGGGCCTCGACCCGACCGATCTCGTCGTACGGCAGCTGGAGGTGCACACCGTGTTCGGGGCGCCGCCGGAGGCCTGGGCGCACACGGTGCGGGTCTTCGGAGCGGGTCTGCTGGACCCGTCCCCGCTGGTGACGCACGAACTGCCGCTCGCCGCGTTCCCGGAGGCCATCGAACTGGTGGGTTCCGGCGATCCGAAGGTCGGCAAGGTCCTGCTGAAGCCCTGACCGCCCGAGCCGTACGCCGGTGCGGGGCTCCCTGACGGCCCCGTACCGGCGTACACCCCAGGCTTCGCACGCCCAGCGTCGCGAACCATGCCCGAAATACCGAACAATGAAGGACAGCTTGTGACCGACGCCCCTCCCACGGCGCCCCGTCGCCCCGGCGAGCCCGCACTGGCCGCACTCGGCCTGGCCGCGCCCGCCCTCTCCCCCGACGACGCCTCGCCGCACACCTTCCCCGGAGGCGGCCGCTGGCGCACCGAGGTCCCCTCCGTGGAGGGTCCCGAGGCGCTCGCCGTGGTCCTCAAGGAGGCCTCGCGGCTCGACGTGCCGATCCACCGGATCAGCCAGGGCAGCGGTGTCTGGATGCTGACCGACAGCGAGATCACCGAGATGGTCGAGGCCACCGGTGAGCGCGACATCGAACTCTGCCTGTTCACCGGCCCGCGCGGCACCTGGGACATCGGCGCCTCGACGCGCACCGACTCGCGCGGCGCGGGGCTGCGGGCCCGCGGCCACGACGCGGTGGCCGGCTGTGTCGAGGACGCCGTCCGGGCGACGGAACTGGGCGTCAAGTGCCTGCTCGTCGCCGACGAGGGCGTGCTGTGGACGCTGCACCGGGCACGGGTCGCCGGGATCATCCCGGCCGACACGACCTTCAAGGTCTCGGCGCTGATCGGTCCGGTCAACCCGGCCTCGTACGCCGTGTACGAGAACCTCGGCGCCGACTCGCTGAACGTGCCGAGCGATCTGACGCTCGATCACCTCACCGAGATCCGGCGGGTCTCCGCCGCCCCCATGGACATGTACATCGAGGCCCCCGACGATCTCGGTGGATATGTCCGGATGTACGAGGTCGCCGAGCTGATCCGGCGCGGCGCACCGCTCTACCTGAAGTTCGGACTGTCCAAGTCCCCCGGGATCTACCCGTACGGACACCATCTGCGGGACCTGACCCTGAGCACGGCCCGGGAAAGGGTGCGGCGCGGCCGTCTCGCCCTCGACCTGCTGGCACGCCACGGAGCGGGCGGCGACATGGCCCCGCTCGGCTCCCGTCTGCCCGGGGCGCTCTCGCGGTTCGACACTCCCTCATAACGTTCGCACAAACCCCCTTCACACAAGCAGACACAGTCGCGCACAATCCAACACACCTTCTCAGCCTCACCCGCAACGCTCCCGGAACATCCAGCTCCGTGAGATCCAGCCCGGTCCCAGACATCAAGGATGATGATCATGCGTAACCGCAGAGCCGCACTCGCCGCCATAGCCGGAGCCGCCTCCCTCGCCCTCGCCCTCACCGCCTGCGGCCAGAGTGGCGAAGGCGGCAGCAAGGAGGACAAGGGCAGCAGCAAGGGCGGGACGATCGGCATCGCGATGCCGACCAAGTCGTCCGAGCGCTGGATCGCCGACGGCAACAACGTCGTCAAGAACCTCCAGGCCAAGGGCTACAAGACCAAGCTGGTCTACGGCGAGGACGACCCGGACCAGCAGGTCTCGCAGATCGAGAACCTGATCACGCAGGGCGTCAAGGCGCTGATCGTGGCGGCCATCGACAACAAGTCGCTGAACAACGTGCTCCAGCAGGCCGCCGACGCCGACATCCCGGTCATCGCCTACGACCGTCTCATCCTCGGCTCGAAGAACGTCGACTACTACGCGTCCTTCGACAACTCGAAGGTCGGCGAGCTCCAGGGCAACTACATCCTGCAGAAGCTCGGCCTCGCGGACGGCTCCAAGAAGGGCCCGTTCAACATCGAGCTCTTCGCCGGCTCGAACGACGACAACAACACGAAGTACTTCTTCGGCGGCGCGATGAAGGTGCTGCAGCCCTACATCGACAAGAAGCAGCTCGTCGTCCGGTCCGGCCAGACCGCGCTCAACCAGGTCACCACCCTGCGCTGGGACGGCGCCACCGCCCAGAAGCGCATGGACGACATCCTCACCAAGTCGTACTCCAGCAAGAAGGTCGACGCGGTCCTCTCCCCGTACGACGGCATCTCCATCGGCATCCTGTCGGCGCTGAAGTCGGACGACTACGGCTCCAAGAGCAAGCCGCTGCCGGTCCTCACGGGTCAGGACGCCGAGCTGGCGTCGGTGAAGTCGATCATCGCGGGCGAGCAGACGCAGACCGTCTACAAGGACACCCGCGAGCTGGCCAAGATCGCTTCGACGATGGTCGACTCGGTCCTCAAGGGCAAGAAGCCGGAGACCAACGACACCAAGACGTACGACAACGGCGCGAAGGTCGTTCCCGCCTACCTGCTCCAGCCGGTGAGCGTCGACAAGTCCAACTACCAGTCGGTCCTGGTCGACGGTGGCTACTACACGGCGGACCAGCTCAAGTAAGCGTCGAACCTTACGGATTGGAAGGCACGACCATGGCGGGACCCGTCCTGGAAATGCGCTCGATCGTCAAGACCTTTCCCGGCGTCAAGGCGCTGTCGGACGTCACCCTGACCGTCCAGCAGGGCGAGGTCCACGCCATCTGCGGTGAGAACGGCGCCGGCAAGTCCACCTTGATGAAGGTGCTCTCCGGCGTCCACCCCCACGGCAGTTACGAGGGCGAGATCCTCTTCGAGGGAGAGGTCTGCCGCTTCAAGGACATCCGGGCGAGCGAGCACCACGGCATCGTCATCATCCACCAGGAACTGGCGCTGTCGCCCTACCTCTCCCTCGCGGAGAACATCTTCCTCGGCAACGAGCACGCCAAGCGCGGGTTCATCAACTGGAACCTGACGCTGCGTCACGCCACCGAGCTGCTGCGGCGGGTGGGCCTGAACGACCACCCCGAGACCCGCGTCGCCGACATCGGCGTGGGCAAGCAGCAGCTCGTGGAGATCGCCAAGGCGCTCTCGAAGAAGGTGAAGCTGCTCATCCTCGACGAGCCGACCGCGGCGCTCAACGACGAGGACAGCGACAAGCTCCTGGACCTGATCCTGGAGCTGAAGAAGCAGGGCATCACCTCGATCATCATCTCCCACAAGCTCAACGAGATCCGCAAGGTCGCCGACTCGGTGACGATCCTGCGGGACGGCCGGACCATCGAGACGCTCGACGTGAAGGCGCCGGAGACGACCGAGGACCGGATCATCAGCGGAATGGTCGGCCGGGACCTCGACCACCGCTTCCCCGAGCGCACCCCGCACCACGCGGAGGAGGGGGCGGCTCCCGCGCTGGAGATCCGCGACTGGACCGTGCACCACCCGATCGACCAGCAGCGCAAGGTCGTCGACGACGTGTCGGTCCACGCGCGGCGCGGGGAGATCGTCGGCATCGCCGGCCTCATGGGCGCCGGCCGCACCGAACTCGCGATGAGCGTCTTCGGCCGGACCTACGGCAGGCACGCGGGCGGCACGGTCCTCAAGGACGGCGAGGAGATCCGTACGAGGACGGTCGCGGAGGCCGTCGACCACGGGATCGCGTACGTCACCGAGGACCGCAAGCACTACGGCCTCAACCTCATCGACACGATCAACCGCAACATCTCGCTGTCCGCGCTCGGCAAGGTGTCCAGGCGCGGGATCGTCGACGAGCACGCGGAACGCCAGGTCGCCGAGGGCTACCGCACGTCGATGAACATCAAGGCGCCGACCGTCTTCGAGCCGGTGGGCAAGCTGTCCGGCGGCAACCAGCAGAAGGTCGTCCTCAGCAAGTGGATCTTCGCGGGTCCGGACGTGCTCATCCTGGACGAGCCGACCCGCGGCATCGACGTGGGCGCCAAGTTCGAGATCTACACGGTCATCGACAAACTGGCCGCCGAGGGCAAGGCGATCATCTTCATCTCCTCCGAGCTGCCCGAACTGCTCGGTATGTGCGACCGCATCTACACCATGGCCGCCGGGCGGCTGACCGGTGAGTTCTCACGGGCCGAGGCCACCCAGGAAGTGCTGATGCGGCAGATGACGAAGGACAAAGAGGTAACGCGATGAGCACCGATGTGACCAACATCCCGGCCGAGGCGCCACCGGGCAAGGACGGGAGCGGCGACACCGGCGAGAACCTGCTGCGGCTGATGCTCGGCGGTCTGCGGCAGAACATGCGCCAGTACGGCATGCTGCTCGCGCTCGGCCTGATCGTCGTCCTCTTCGCGATCTGGACCGACGGCCAGCTCCTGCTGCCGCGCAACGTCTCCAACCTCGTCCTGCAGAACAGCTACATCCTGATCCTCGCGATCGGCATGATGCTGGTGATCATCGCGGGCCACATCGACCTGTCGGTCGGCTCGCTGACGGCGTTCGTGGGGTCGTTCGCGGCCGTGCTGATGGTGGAACACCGGATGGCGTGGCCGCTCGCCCTGCTGCTGTGCCTGGTGGTGGGCGCCGTGGCGGGCTCGGTCCAGGGATTCATGATCGCCTATCTCGGCATACCGTCCTTCATCGTCACCCTCGCCGGGATGCTGGTCTTCCGCGGTCTGACCGAGATCCTGCTCGAGGGGCAGACCCTCGGCCCGTTCCCGGACGGCCTGCAGAAGGTGGGCAACGGCTTCCTCCCCGAGGTCGGCCCGACCACGAACTACCACAACATCACCCTGCTGCTCGGCCTCGCGGTGATCGCCTTCGTGGTCCTGCAGGAGGTCCGTGACCGCAAGCGCCAGCAGGAGTTCTCGCTGGACGTGCTGCCGGCCAAGCTGTTCCTGCTCAAGCTGGTGGCGCTGGTCGCCGCGGTGCTCACCGTCACGCTGATGCTCGCCAGCTACAAGGGCGCGCCGATCGTGCTGCTGATCCTCGGCGCGCTGGTCGTCGGTTACGGCTACGTCATGCGCAACGCCGTCTTCGGCCGCCACATCTACGCGATCGGCGGCAACCTCCCGGCGGCGAAGCTGTCGGGCGTCAAGGACAAGAAGGTCACCTTCTATGTCTTCCTGAACATGGGCATGCTCGCGGCCCTGGCGGGTCTGGTGGTAGCCGCCCGCCTGAACGCGGCCTCTCCGAAGGCCGGCCTGAACTTCGAGCTGGAAGCCATCGCCTCGTCGTTCATCGGCGGCGCGTCCATGAGCGGCGGTGTCGGTACCGTCCTCGGCGCGATCATCGGCGGCCTGGTCCTCGGCGTGCTGAACAACGGCATGAACCTCCTCAGTGTCGGCACCGACTGGCAACAGGTCATCAAGGGCCTGGCCCTGCTGGCCGCGGTCGGGTTCGACGTGTGGAACAAGCGCAAGGTCGGTTCGTAAGTCAGCTGGGGCCCCGCCGGAAGGCGGGGCCCCTCTCCATGGGGCAGGAGCCGCGAAATGGAAACGAGCAGACGTACGGTCATCGCAGCGGCGGCAGCGGGGTTGACCGCGGCCACCGTCGGAACGGCGCACGCGGCGGGCGGGAAGAAGCCCGTGAGGGAACTCTTCGGCAGGCTCGCCGACGGGACGAAGGTCCACCGGTGGTCGCTGGAGAACGGCGGGACGCGGCTGAGGGTCCTGTCCTACGGCGGGATCGTCCAGTCCCTGGAGATCCCCGACCGGCACGGCAGGTACCGCAACGTCTCGCTGGGCTTCGGCGACCTCGACTCCTACGTCGCCTCCAGCCCGTACTTCGGTGCCCTGATCGGCCGGTACGGCAACCGCATCGGCAAGGGGCAGTTCACCCTCGACGGCAAGAACCACCAGCTCTCCGTCAACGACGGCGTCAACAGCCTGCACGGCGGCGCCAAGGGCTTCGACAAGCGGGTCTGGGACGTGGAGGGCTTCGCCTCGGGCTCCGACGTGGGACTCGTCCTGCACTACACCAGCGTCGACGGCGAGATGGGCTACCCCGGCACCCTCCGGGTGAAGGTCACCTACACCCTGACCCGGCACGGCGACTGGCGCATCGACTACGAGGCCACCACCGACAGGGCCACCGTCGTCAACCTCACCAGCCATGTGTACTGGAACCTCGCCGGTGAGGGCAGCGGCTCGGTCTACGACCACGAACTCGAGATCGCGGCCTCCCGCTACACCCCCGTCGACTCGGGCCTGATCCCCACCGGGGAACTGGCGAAGGTCGCCGGCACCCCCTTCGACTTCCGCCGGACCAAGACCGTCGGCCGGGACATCCGGGTGGCCCACCAGCAGCTCCTGTACGGCAAGGGCATCGACCACAACTGGGTCCTCGACAAGGGCGTCACGGCGCGGCCCGAGCACGTCGCCACGCTCCGCGACCCGTCCTCCGGCCGCACCCTGCGGATCGCGACGACCGAACCGGGCCTGCAGTTCTACTCGGGCAACTTCCTGGACGGCACCCTGGTCGGCACCGGCGGTCACATCTACCGCCAGGGCGACGCCCTGTGCCTGGAGACGCAGCACTTCCCGGACTCCCCGAACCACCCGTCGTTCCCCTCGACGGTGCTGCGGCCGGGGCAGACCTACCGGACCAGCACGGTCCACTCGTTCGGCAGGTGACCGGACCTCACAGCCGGTTCACAAAATCCGCACGATCACACGACGATTGAACAGCGCCTCGTCCGTATCCGTATCAGAGGGCGGCCCGTGCTCCCCCGCGCGGGCCACCCAGATAACGGGGGCCCGTCCTCCCCAGCGGGCTCGCCCTATACGGAGGTTCCATGGCCGGCAATGTCACCTCGCTCTTTCGCGGCACCGCGGCGCACAGCCCGTCGATGGCCGCACTGACGCGGGAGGGCGACGGAGCCGGCCCGGTTGACTTCTGCATCCCCTGCAACCCCTACTTCCCCACCCCCGCGATGTTCGACGAACTCGCGAGCCGGCTGCGCGAGATCATCACCTACTACCCGAGCAGCGCCGACACGATCACCAGCGAGCTGTGCTCGCTGCTCCAGCTTCCGCCGCAGTGCGTCGCGATGGGCAACGGCTCGACCGAACTCATCACCTGGATCGACCACTTGCTGGTCCGTGAGTCCCTCGCGATACCCGTCCCCACGTTCGGCCGCTGGACCGACCAGCCGATGGAGACCGGCAAGCGGGTCGACATGTTCCCGCTCCAGGAGTCCAACGGCTTCGCGCTCGACCTCGCCGCGTACGCCAAGTTCATCCGCTCGCGCGGCACCAAGGTCGCCGTCATCTGCAACCCGAACAACCCCGACGGCGGCTTCCTGCCGCGCCAGTCGGTCATCCAGTTCATGGACGCGCTGGCCGACTTGGACCTGATCGTCATCGACGAGTCCTTCCTGGAGTTCGCCGACGCCGAGTCGGAGCCCAGCGTGGTCGAGGACGCGGTCATGAGACCGAACGTCATCGTGCTGCGCAGCCTCGGCAAGAACTTCGGCCTGCACGGCATCCGTTTCGGCTACATGGTCGCCAACCCCTCGCTCGCGGGCAAGGTCCGCTCGATGCTGCCGAAGTGGAACCTCAACTCCTTCGCGGAGACCGTGGTGTTCATGCTCAAGAACCACGGCAAGGAATACATGGAGAGCCTGCACATGGTCCGCCGCGACCGGCTCGACATGGCCCGCCAGCTCTCCGCGCTGCCCGGTCTGACGATCTACCCCTCGCAGGGCAACTTCCTGTTCGTCCGTCTTCCCGTCGGCGCCGAGGGCACCGTGGTCCGGGACCGACTGCTCACCGAGCACCGCATCCTGGTCCGCGAGTGCGGCAACAAGGTCGGCTCGTCCAGCCGCTTCCTGAGACTCGTGGTACGTCCTCAGACGGATGTGCGCCGCCTGGTGGCGGGCCTGGAGCAGGTGCTCTACGGCGGGTCCAGGAAGGAGGCCGCCGTACCCGAGCTGAGCAACGGGACCGGTTACGGCTCGGGCACGGCCATGGTGGACCGTCTCGTCGGCTCGACCAACGGAGCGGGTGTGCAGGGACTGGCCGCGCAGGCGAACGCCTGGCCCGGACAGCCCGCCCCGGCGCCCCAGCCGGTGGCGGCCGCCGCCCCGCAGCCCAGTCTGCCCTCCGTCCCGCAGCAGCCGCGTCCCGCCGCGGCTTCGCCCTACCCGGCCCAGCAGCCCGCCCAGGCCCCGGGTTATTCCGCCCCGCAGCCCGCCGCGGCCCAGGCCTACCCCTCCCCGGGGCCCTCCGGCTGGCCGGCCGCCCCCCAGGGACCCGGCGGGATGCCGGCCCAGATGCCGCCCGCGGCCATGCAGGCCCCGGCCCAGTCGCCGGGTCTCCAGCCGGCCGCCCAGACCGGCATGCCCGGCATGGCGGGCGCGGCCTCCATGGGCGCGCAGGGCGGCCTGACGGCGGCCCAGGTCCGCGGCAGGACGCAGCCCGAACCTCCCCCACCCCAGTCGTCGAGCAACGGCGGCGGCTGGGGCGCCGTCGGCGCCATGCTGTACAACCAGGCCGGTTAGGGCCTCTCACACCACCGGGCGGGTCCCCGCCCGGTCGGCCTCCCCACGGGCCGGGCGGGATCTCCGCGTGGCCGGTCCCCCCACGGGCCGGCCGCGGGGAGCCGTCCACGGCCGAAGGCGCGTGCAGGGGCAGCGGTATCCCCGCCCGGCGCCCGAGGACCACTCCCTGTCTCTCCGGCGCCGGGCACCCCGCGCCGGACCCCACGGCGGAGCGCCGAGCGGACCGAGCCGCCGGCGTCTCCGCCTCTTTCGTGCCCCGCCCCCTCGCGCTCCGCGCGGCCGGCGGCCCGGCGACGTGTCCGACAAGGAGCTTGACGGGCCGTCACTTTGCGGAACTGACAGCCCACCGACAGCATCCGCCCCTACGGTGCCGTGTCCATGACAGACACCCCCACGGAAGACACGTCCGAGGCCCCCGTCGGGCGCCGGACCGTACTGATCGCCACGGGCGCCTCCGCCGCGGCACTGGCCGTGGCCGCGGCGGCCCCCGTGGCCCCCTCGCCCACCCCCGCCACCGGCCTCGCCGACGCGGCTCCCGCCGCCGCGGCCGTCTGCACCCTCACCAAGGAGATGACCGAGGGCCCCTACTACCTCGACGGCCAGCTCGTCCGCTCCGACGTCACCGAGGGCAAGGCCGGCGCCCCCCTCAAGCTGGCCCTCACCGTCGTCGACGACTCCACCTGCGCGGCGATCGGCAACGCCCTCGTGGAGATCTGGCACTGCGACGCGCTCGGCGAGTACTCCGGCTTCGTCGGCAACAACGGCCACAGCGAACCGGACGACGGCACGTTCCTGCGCGGCGGCGTGCTGACCGGTGCGTCCGGCGTCGCGAACATCACCACCGTCTACCCCGGCTGGTACCGGGGCCGCTGCGTGCACATCCACGTCAAGGTGCACACCGGCGTCACCCTCACCTCCGACGGCTCCTTCACCGGCGGCCGGGAACTCCACACCGGCCAGCTCTTCTTCAACGAGACGATCACCACGGCGATGGCCAAGGTGTCCCCGTACTCCACCAACAAGGTCACCCGCACCACCCTCGCCCAGGACTCCATCTACGACGGCGGAGGCGCCTCCTCGGGCCTCCTGACCCTGACGGCCCTCGGCAGCACCGCCTCCGCCGGCTACACCGGCACCCTCACGCTCGGCGTCGAGACGAGCTGATCCCGTCCCTCCCCCCACGGAGACCGGGGCGGTCCGCGAACCCGCGGGCCGCCCCGGCCGCGCCCATACCGCGTAATCCCCCGCGCCGGGATCGTCGTACGACCATCGAATGACCTGCACATGTGGACAATGGCCGCATCTCCCCCGCTCCCCGGGCTCGGACCGAACGGGGGGATCCCTCGTCGCCGTCCCCCGGGAGAACCCGCATGGTGTTGAGCAGACGTACCTTCAGCGCACTCGCCGGCACCGCCGCCCTCGGCCTCTCACTGAGCGGCAGCGGGAGCGACGAGGCGTGCGCGGCCGGAAGGGCGCCCCTCGCACCCACCGGACCCGCGCCCGCGCCGCCCGCCGCCGACGGCAGGAAGCACACGGTCGGCTTCGACCGCCACTCGATGCTGATCGACGGCAGGCGCCTGGTGATCTGGTCGGGCGAGTTCCACCCGTTCCGGCTGCCGAGCCCCTCCCTGTGGCGGGACGTCCTGCAGAAGATGCGCGCGCACGGCTACAACGCCGTCAGCATCTACGTCGCGTGGAACTATCACTCCCCCGCCCCCGGGCAGCACGACTTCACCGGGGTCCGCGACCTCGACCTGTTCCTGCGCACCGCCGCCGAGACCGGGCTGTACGTCATCCTGCGCCCCGGCCCGTACATCAACGCCGAGGTCGACGCGGGCGGCTTCCCCGGCTGGCTGACGGCCACCGCGGGAGTGGCCCGCACCTCCGACCCCACCTATCTGAAGCACGTCGACCAGTGGCTGACCGCCGTCGACCGCATCGCCGTCCGCCACCTCCACACCGACGGCGGCGGCACGATCGTCCTGTACCAGCTGGAGAACGAGTACGCCGACCATGTCGACGAGCCCGCGGGCCGCGACTACATGGCGCACCTGTACGCCAAGGTGCGCTCCGACGGCATCGACGTCCCCCTCTTCCACAACGATAAGGGCAGGAACGGCCACTGGGCCCCCGGCACCTTCGACACCGGCGGCGAGCACGGGCGTTACCTCTACGGCTTCGACGGCTATCCCTCGCCCTTCAGGACGCCTCCGGACTGGGGGTACTTCGGCCCCGGCGGCATCAAGGGCGGCTCGACCGCCAGCCCGGACACCCCGGGGTTCATCCCCGAGTTCGGCGGCGGCTGGTTCGACCCCTGGGGCGGGGCGGAGTTCGACGGCCTCGGATACGCCGAGTCCCGCCGCACCCGGGACGCGGCCTACGAGCGGCGCTTCTACCTCACCAACCTCGCCAACGGCATCACGGTCCACAACGTCTACATGACCTTCGGCGGCACCTCCTGGGGCTGGCTGCCCGCGCCGATCGTCTACACGTCGTACGACTACGGGGCCGCCATCGACGAGGCGCGGCAGCCGACCGGCAAGCTCGTCCCGATGCGGCAGATCGGCCGGCTGCTGCAGTCGGTGCCCGACCTGGCCAGACTCGACCGCGCCGACCCGCCCCCCGGCGAGAGCACGGAGGCGGGCCCCGGCATCAAGGCGTACCACCTGGTCAATCCCGACACCGGCGCGCGCTTCCAGGTGCTGCGCAACGACACGCCCGCCGAGGCCGTCGCCACCGTGACGCTCGGCGGAGCACGCGCCGAGGTGCCGGTGCCGGGCCTCGACGCGCGACTGCTCGCCGCCGGGATCGCCCTGGGGCGGCGCAGACTGAGCGGATCCACCGCCCAGCCGATGCTGTGGCTGACCGCCGGACGGCAGGACATCGCCGTGTTCACGGGCCGGGCGGGCGAGCCGACCCGAACCTGGCTGGAGGCCACGAGCGAACCCAGGGTCACCGTGCTGGACGGGGAGGCCGGGTACCGCTACGAGGACGGGGTCCTGCGCGTCGACGCCGTGCTCGGCGGCATCACCAGGGTCCGGGTGGAGGACGGCGGGGTCACGGCACCCCTCCTGCTGCTGTTCGCCGACGACGAGAGCTCCCGGCTGCTGTGGCGCCACGACACCCCGTCGGGTCCGGTGCTGGTGCGCGGCCCCGCGCTGCTGCGCACGGCCGTCCTGCGCGGCCCGGCCGCGCACCTCACCGGCGACACGACGGGGGCGGCGGACCTGGAGGTGTGGGGGCCGCGCGGAATGAGCGAACTCGTCTGGAACGACCGCGCGTCGAAGTCCCGCGCCACCCCCTCCGGGAGCCTGCTGGCCGAGCGGCCGCTGGCCGGCGTGGGCCCGGTGCGGCTGCCCGCCCTGACCGGCTGGCGCCGGGCCGAGGGCGATCCCGAGTCGGCCGCCGGTCACGACGACTCCGCGTGGCGGGTGACCGACAGGACGACCTCGTACAGCGTCACGCCGGTACCCGCCGGACAGCCCGTGCTGTTCGCCGACGACTACGGCTTCCACTACGGGGACGTCTGGTACCGGGGGCACTTCGCGGACGCGGGCGGCGCGGACTCCGTGTCCCTGACCTATGTCGCGGGAACCCAGGGGCTGTTGATGGCCTGGCTGGACGGTGAGCCGCTGGGCACCCACCGGATGCCGGTCCCGGACAAGAAGACCGTGCGCAAGGGGACCTGGGCGGCCACCGCCACCTTCCCCGTCCGGCCGCGCGAGGGTCGCTCCCACGTGCTGTCCGTCCTGGTCCGGCCGATGCAGCGCGACGAGGACGGCAAGGCCGACGACACGCACAAGGCGGCCCGGGGGCTGACGGCCGTCACCTTCACCGGGGCCGCGCCCGCGGTCCGCTGGCGCATCCGGGGCGCGGCGGCCCCCGACCCGGTGCGCGGACCGCTCAACACCGGAGGCCTGCACGGGGAACGGCACGGCTGGCACCTGCCGGGCTTCGCGGACGGCGACTGGAGGCCCGCCGCCTTCCCGCGCGCCGAGCGGCGCCAGGGGGTCACCTGGTACCGCACCGGCTTCCGGCTCGCCGTGGACAGCGGCACGGACGCGTCGATCGGGCTCACCCTCACGGACGATCCGGCCCGCGCCTATCGCGTCCAGATCTTCCTGAACGGCTGGAACATGGGCCAGTACATCAACGACGTGGGCCCGCAGCACACGTTCGTCCTGCCCAACGGGGTGCTGCGCACACGGGGGCACAACACACTGGCCCTCGCGGTGCTGTCCGACGGGACCACGCCCGCCGGCCCCGGCCGGGTGGAGCTGACGCTGCTGGGCAGCGCGGCCGGAGGAGTACCGGTGACCCCGGTCCCCTCCCCCGGCCCCGGCCCTGGCCCCGGGAGTGCGTAGAGGGTCTAGGCGAGCCGGATCATGTTCCAGGACAGCGGTTCCAGGACGGCGGTGAGCGTGCCGTCCCGGAGCATGGTCCCCTCGACCGGGTGCGGGGTGACCCGGTCCTGGTCGTGCAGGTTGTTGACGGCGTCCGGATCGGCGTCGGCGAGCGCGCTGTGCTCGACGACCGCCGTCAGGCCCGTCCGGCCCAGGGCGACCTCCAGCGGCAGCGGCTCGGTCCGGCTGCGGTTGACGGCGAAGACGGTGACCGAGCCGTCCCCGGCGCGTACCGCGGTGGCGTGCAGCAGGTCCACCTCGCCGTACTTGCGGGTCGTGTACGTCGGCGAGTCCACCCGGACGTCGAGGACCCGCCCCCGCCCGTGTGCCGAGGCCTGCGCGAACGGGTGGAACGTCGTCTGCCGCCAGGCCGGGCCGCCGGGTTCGGTCATGATCGGCGCGATGACGTTGACGAGCTGGGCGAGGCAGGCGACGGCCACCCGGTCCGCGTGCCGCAGCAGCGCGATGAGGAGCGAGCCGGACACGACCGCGTCCGTGACGGTGTAGACGTCCTCCAGCAGGCGCGGGGCCTCCTGCCAGTCCTCGACCGGGTGCGGGTTCGGACGGCTCTGGTACCAGACGTTCCACTCGTCGAAGGAGAGACTGATCTTCTTCGTGGACTTCAGCCGGGCGCCCACGTGGTCGCAGGTCGCGACCACGTTCTCGATGAACGACTCGGTGTCGACGGCGGAGGCGAGGAAGGAGTCCCGGTCGCCGTCGGTCTCCTCGTAGTAGGCGTGCAGGGAGATGTGGTCGACGAGGTCGTACGTCTCCGCCAGGACCGTCGCCTCCCACTCGGCGAAGGTCGCCATGCCCTGTCCGGACGAGCCGCACGCGACGAGTTCGAGGCCGGGCTCGACCTGCCGCATCGCACGGGCGGTCTCGGCGGCGAGCCGTCCGTACTCCTCGGCGGTCTTGTGGCCGGTCTGCCAGGGGCCGTCCATCTCGTTGCCGAGGCACCACAGCCTGATGCCGAAGGGGTCCTTGTCGCCGTGCGCGATCCGCTGGTCGCTGCGGGCGGTCCCCGAGGGGTGGTTGGCGTACTCCTGGAGCGCCAGGGCCTCGGCGACCCCGCGCGTGCCGAGGTTGAGGGCCATCATCGGCTCGGCCCCCGGGCCGATCTTCCGCACGAAGCCGATGAACTCGCCGAGCCCGAAGCGGTTGGTCTCGGTGGAGCGCCAGGCGAGGTCCAGCCTGCGGGGCCGCTCCTCGGCGGGGCCCACCGAGTCCTCCCAGTCGTAGCCGGAGACGAAGTTGCCGCCGGGGTAGCGGACGACCGTGACACCGAGCTCGCGGACGAGCTCCAGCACGTCGGTGCGCAGGCCCTCGGCGTCGGCCGACGGGTGGTCCGGTTCGAAGACGCCGGTGTAGACGCAGCGGCCGAGGTGCTCGACGAAGGAACCGAAGAGACGGGGGTCGACCTCGCCGACGGTGAAGGCGGGGTCGAGGACGAAGCGGGCGGTGCGCATGGTGTCCTTCCGGGGCGTCCGGGGTGGGTCCGCCTCGTGGGAGCCGCCCGCGGTCCGGCCGGGTCGTCCCCCACCTCGCCCCACCGTTCGAGATGTCGGAGAGTGATCGCGACTTCGAACGCGACCGTAGGCAGGAAGCGCTTGCTCGTCAACGGTTCGCGCACGAAGCGGTGTGCGCGAAAAAGATGTGCGCGAAAGACGGTGTGCGCGAAGAACAGAAGTCCCCTCCCGGCGGCCGGGAGGGGACTCACGCGCGTCCGGCTAGCCGGCGAACTCCGGCTGCGGCAGGCCCTCGCCCGCGCCGGGGACGACGAGCAGGGAGCCGGACATCGGGTGCGGTGCCGTGAGGCCCGTACGCGCGGTGGTGACGTACAGGTCGGTCAGGCCGGCGCCGCCGAACGCGCAGGCGGTGGGGCGGCGGACCGGCAGGGTGAGCACCCGGTCCAGCGCGCCGTCCGGTGTGTAGCGGTGGACCGCTCCGCCGTCCCAGAGGGCGACCCAGACGCAGCCCTCCGCGTCCACCGTCAGACCGTCGGGGAACCCGTCCTCCACGGTGGCGAACGGGCGCCTGCCGACGGGCAGCCGGTCCTCCCCGACGTCGAACACGTCGATGCGGCGGGTCGGCGAGTCGACGTAGTAGACGCGGCGGCCGTCGGGGCTCCAGCCGGTGCCGTTGCTGACGGTCACGTCGTCGAGGATCGCGGTGACCGTGCCGTCGGGGGCGATCCGCGACAGCGTGCCCCCGCCCGGCGCCTCGTCGTAGCGCATGGTTCCGCACCACAGCGAGCCGTCGGGCGCGACGGCGGCGTCGTTGGCGCGCCGGCCGGGCACGGGCTCCCGGTGCAGCCAGCGGAACGGGTCGCCGGAGCCGGACGGCCCGTAGAGGCCCACGCCGTCACGGAGGTTGACGACCAGTCCGCCGCCCGCGCGGGGCTTGGCCGCGCCCACGTGCTGCTCGGTGGCGATCACCGTGCGGCGACCGGAGGCGGGGTCGTAGGTGTGGATCCGGGAACCGAGGACGTCGACCCAGACGATCCGCCCCGCCCGGGCGTCCCAGGTCGGGCCCTCGCCGAGCGCCGCGTGCGCGTGGACCGCGACCTCGACGGCGGTCACCGCGCGTTCCGGTGGCCGAGCCGCTCGGACAGCTCGGCGGCGCCCTTGACCGCGAGCTGCTCCAGCTCGGCGCGGCGCTCGTCGCTCCAGCGGATCATCGGTACGGAGATCGACAGCGCGGCGACGACCTGTCCGGCGCGGTCGCGCACCGGGGCGGCGACACAGCTGACGTCCGGGTTGGACTCACGGCTCTCGACGGCGATCCCGCGACGGCGGATCTCGGCGAGGGCCTCGCGCAGGGTGCCCGGGTCGGTGATGCTGTTCGGGGTCATCGCCACGAGGTCGGCGTCGTCGGGGACGCGCGAGGCCAGCTCCGGCTCGGAGAGGGAGGCGAGCAGCATCTTGCCGACGGAGGTGCAGTGCGCGGGGAGGCGGCGGCCGGCCGCCGAGACCATGCGCACCGCGTGCGTGGAGTCGACCTTCGCGATGTAGATGACGTCGGTGCCTTCGAGGATCGCCACGTGCACGGTCTCGTCGCAGGTCTCGGCGACGGAACGGGCGACCTGCTGGCCCTCGGCCGCGAGGTCGAGCTGCTCGGCGTAGCGGCTGCCGAGCTGGTACGGGCGCACGCCCAGCCGGTAGCGTCCCGGCTGGCCGGGCACCTGCACGATGTACGACCGGGCGGCGAGCGTGGTCACCAGTTCGTGCACGGTCGTGCGCGGGAGCTGGAGCCTGCGCACGATGTCGGGGGCGGAGAGAGTCCCGTCCCCGTCGAGAAAGAGCTCCAGTATGTCCAGAGCCCGGGTCACGGCAGGTACGAGGCGTCCCACAGCCGGCCCCCTCTCTTTTGTTCGAAATTTCAACAGACGATCGGGATGACGAACACAGGCTAGTCATTCGTTCTGGAGCGGGCAATGGTTCGAGCGGCCCGTACCGGCGGGGGTCCGTGCGCGACCATGGACCCCATGCCGGCCGAACGCCCCTCCACCCCCTTCACCCCGCTCGACTTCCAGCTGGTCCTGCTGCGCCGCATGGCCGACCACAACCCGGACCTGGTCGAGGACGCCCGTCACGAACTGGGAGTGTCCGTCGCGGACATGCGCGAGGCCAACCGGCGCTGGCAGGCGATGCTGCACGCCCCGCGCGCACGCCCCGCCGCCTCGCGCCACCGCTCGGTCCTCGGCGCCCCCGAGTCCGCGCGCGGGCGCCGGATCGGCGATCTGACCTGCGAGGCCCTGCAATGGCCGGTGCCGCTCTGGCCCGACCTGCGCTTCGAGGTCCTGCTCGCCCCGGACGGCGCCGTCTGGAACGAATGGCTCGTACGGGCCCCGGGCGCCCCCGCCCCGGCGCTGGAGACCCTGGAGGACCTGACCCCCTGGTGCTGCACGGTCGACGAGGTGGCCCGCGCCTTCGCCCCCGCCCGGCCCCTGGAGGGCACGGCCCCGACCCGGTGGGGTCTGGCGTTCACGGCTCCCGACGCGTCGGGCGTGCCGCACGCGTGCGCGGCGGAGTTCACCTGGGGGCTGCTGCAACGGGTGGGCGTCAGGGGACCCGTGCCGGAGCGCGCCGGGGACCCCGGCCGGTAGTTCCGGGAACGGGACCGGCGTGCCGCGGGACGCGTCCTCGGCGGGTGGCAGCCTCGGCGGGTGGCAGCCTCGGCGGGTGGCGGCCTCAGCGGGCGGCGGCCTCGACGATCCGGTCCACGACGACGGGCAGCGACCCGGGGTGGAGCCACAGGAAGAAGTTCGGCTCGACGAGCTCCAGCTCCATCACCCGGGGCTCGCCGTCGTCGCCGTCGACGAGGTCGACCCGGGCGTAGAGCACGCCGTCCGCGCCTCCCGGCACGGCGGCCAGGGCCTTTTCGGCGACGGCCAGTTCGGACGCGGTGGGCTCCCACACCTCCAGTCGCGGATGGGGGATCTTGTCCCCGTCGTAGGGCGTCCCCGGCTCCAGCACGGCGCCCTTGCGGCTGGCGTGCAGCAGCCGTCCGCCGAAGAACTGGAGCGCCCGCTCGCCCCGGGTGTCGACGGCCGTCACGTACGGCTGGACCATGGCGGTCAGCCCCTCGGCGTGCATCCGCGCGAGCTGCCCGAGGGCCGTCTCCCGCTCCTCGGGCGTGTACCGGGCGGCGTAGCGCGCCCCGGCCCCCGCGGTGGGCTTCACGACGAACTCGTGCCCGCCGGGCAGTTCGACCGGGTCCCCCGGCGCGACGTACCGGGTCGGCACGACCGGCACCCCCGCGTCCGCCAGGTCCCCGAGGTACCGCTTGTCCGTGTTCCAGCGCACGACCGGCGCCGGATTCATCAGCCGGGTGAGCCCCGCGCAGCGCTCGGCCCACTGCACGAACTCCGCCACCCGTAGGCTGTAGTCCCAGGTCGAGCGGATCAGCGCGAGGTCGTAGGCCGCCCAGTCGGCCCCGGGATCGTCCCAGTGCACGATCTCGGCGAAGGCCCCGGCGGTCTCCAGTGCCTTCCTCAGCACCGGCAGGTCCCGGTCCGCGCCGGGCTCCTCGCCCGGGTCGTAGGTGACGAGCGCGATACGGGCCACGACGGACTCCCTCCTCGTACGGCGCCGGCGCGCGGCACCGGGGGTCCGGTCCCGGACGCACCCCGCTGGTGCGCCGTCGCCGGACAGCCCGCCGCAGGCTAACAACCGAGGGACGCCTCCCCCGGCGGGGCCGCTCTTGACCTTCACCGAGGGGCAGGGCCCAGCATCGAGGGCACGACGAGGAACGGGAACAAGGAGCGGTATGGCCTGGGCGGGAGAACGACGGGGTGGACGCGTGGACATGCTGACGATCGGGGCCTTCGCGAAGGCCTCCCGGCTGTCGCCCAAGGCCCTGCGGCTCTACGACGAGCTGGACCTGCTGCGTCCCGCCCGGGTGGACCCCGACACCGGATACCGCTACTACGCGGCCGGCCAGCTCGAACAGGCCCGGCTGGTGGCGTGGCTGCGGCGGCTCGGTATGCCGCTCGCCCGGATCCGGCTGGTGTGCGCCCTGGACCCGGGCCCGGCCGCGCGGGAGATCGGCGCGTACTGGGCCGGGGTCGAGGCCGAGACGGCCGCCCGCCGGGATCTGGCGGCGTTCCTCGTGGACCATCTGTCACCGTCGCGAGAAGAGGAAACCCGCATGCTGGAACTCCGTTACTCCGCCCTGTCCGACACCGGTCTGGTCCGTGCGGCGAACCAGGACAGCGTCCACGCGGGGGCCCGTGTCCTCGCCGTCGCCGACGGCTGCGGGCCGGGCGGGGCGCCCGCGAGCACGGCGGCGGTGGGGGCGCTCGCCCTCCTGGACGACGAGCCGCTGCCGGCCGGGGGCGTCCTGAACCTGCTGGAGGACGCCGTGGACGGCGCGGCGCGGGCCGTGCTGGACCTGGCACAGGGCCCCGGCACGGCGGAGGCGGACGCGACCGGCAGCACGCTCACCGCCCTGGTGTGGACGGGCTCCCAGCTCGCGCTCGTCCACATCGGGGACTCGCGGGCCTATGTGCTCCGCGAGGGCGGACTGTTCCGGATCACCCACGACCACACGGTGGTCCAGTCGATGATCGACGAGGGGCGTCTGACCCCGGAGGAGGCGGCGACGCATCCGCAGCGCTCCCTCCTGCTCAAGGCGCTGGGCACCGCCGCCCCCGTGGCGGATCTGCGGCTGCACGACGTGCAGCCGGGCGACCGCTATCTGCTCTGCTCGGACGGTCTGTCCACCGTCGTGCCCGACGAGGGGATCGAGCGGCTCCTCGCCGCCGCCCCCGACCCCGACGCGGCCGTCCGGTCCCTGGTCGCCGCCGCGAACGACGCCGGCGGGCCGGACAACGTCAGCTGTGTGGTGGCGGACGTGGTCGAGGCGGACGGTCCGGCCGGACACCGGTTCGGCTAGGCCCTGTCGTCACATTCCCGTCGTCGCCCGCAAGGCGGCCCTGTCGCCCGCCGGTTCCGGGGTCAGCCCTTCGGCCCGCGGTCGGCCCCGGTCCCGCGCGGGTCGTTCGCGGCCGCCACGGCCGACGCCGGGCGCGTGGGCCGCTCCCGGGGTCTGCGGTAGCCGAGGGAGGTCTCGATGGCGCGGCCGACCGGGTCGGCCGGGGCGTTGTCGCCGGGGCCGGTCACCCAGGACCGGAAGACGCTCGCCAGTTGCAGACCGAAGGCCTCGGCCCGGGCCTCGTCGGCCTGGCGTGATCCGTCGCGCGCGGCGACGGCGCTGGCCGTCTCCTGCCGGAACGGCGCCCGCTCCCCGGGATCGCGCCAGCCGGGACGGTCCGAGAGGGCCGCCCGCGCGACGGCCGTGGCGCCGTCCGCGTGATGGTCGCGATGGCCTTCCTTCATGTGCCACAACTCGTGTCCGAGGATGACGAGTTGCTGCACCGTATCGGCGCGCTCCTCGACGACGACGAGGTCGAAGTCGCTGAACTCCATCCACAGACCGGTGACTTCGATCTCGTCGGGGAAACGCTCGAAGCGGAGCTGGACCGGACGGCCGCCCCGGCGCCGGCCCATCTCCTCGCAGAGCGCCTCGGCCAGTTCCCTCAGGCCGACGGGTGTGTCAATCCTTCTCCGCAGCACCCGGTCGAGCTCCGCCGCCAGTGCCCGCATCTCGGAGCGGGCGCCACGCGGACGCAGCGCCGCCATGAGCCTTCCGACGGAACCGGACGGCTTCGTCGTCATCGCTCCGCCTCCCCGCCGTCCAGGACGTGCTGGAGGGCGGGCCGCCTCCCGCTCTTCGCGAGGGACGCCTCGCGCGGGCCCCGCACGCACTCCCGGACGGGGACAGGGCGTTCGAGTGTCTCGAGAAGGGGCGGCGGGGACTGACTCACCAAAGGTCTCCCGGCAGTTGATTCATCAAGTTGTGACGCGAGGCCGACACTACGTGTCCGGGTCCGTCCACGCCACGGTTACCGATCGATCGTTCCCGGTTTCGGAACGATCCTCACGACGCCCGCGCTCCCCCTCCACGTCCTCGGCGCGAACAGACGGCCGACCGACCGGTCCGAAAGCGGCATCGTGTAGGAAGAGCCTGTCCCTCCCGGTGAAGTCCTCTCGGCAAGGAGTCCTCGTGTTCTCCCTCTTCCCGGCCCTGGTGGGCGGTTCGGTCGCGGACAGGTCCGCGCTCCGCTTCGGCGACCGGTCCCTGACGTACGCGGAACTGGCCGCCCGCGCGGGAGCGCTGGCCGCACGGCTCGACGGGCCCGGGAGGGTCGCCGTCTGGGCGACGCCGACCCTGGAGACGGCCGTCGGTGTCGTCGCCGCGCTGCTCGCCGGGGTGCCGGCCGTACCGCTGAACCCGAAGTCCGGGGAGGCGGAACTCGGCCACATCCTGGGCGACAGCGCGCCGTCCCTGGTGCTCGCGGCGCGGGGGGACCGGCTTCCCGCTCCGCTCGGGGCGCTGGACCGTGTCGACGTCGACGCCGGGACCGCGGCGGAGGCGGAGGAAGCGGCCTCCGGGGCCGCGGGGACCCCCGGCTCCGCCGCGCCCGCCGGGACGGTCGCCGATCCCTCCGCCCCCGCCCTGGTCGTCTACACCTCCGGCACCACCGGTCCGCCCAAGGGCGCGGTCGTCCCGCGCCGGGCGATCGCCGCGACCCTGGACGCCCTGGCCGACGCCTGGCAATGGACCGGTGACGACGTACTGGTGCACGCCCTGCCGCTGTTCCACGTGCACGGGCTGATCCTCGGCGTCCTGGGCCCGCTGCGGCGCGGCGGGTCCGTACGGCATCTGGGCCGGTTCAGCGCCGAGGGCGTGGCGCGGGAGCTGGACTCCGGGGCGACCATGCTGTTCGGGGTGCCGACGATGTACCACCGGCTCGCCGAGGCCCTCGGCGAGGACCCCGCCCTCGCCAAGGCGCTGGCCGGGGCGCGGCTGCTGGTGTCGGGCTCGGCCGCGCTGCCCCCGCACGACCACGAGCGGATCAGGGCCGCGACCGGCCGCGGGGTCGTCGAGCGGTACGGCATGACGGAGACCCTGATGAACACGAGCGTCCGGGCGGACGGCGAGGTCCGCCCCGGCACGGTCGGCGTGCCGCTGCCCGGTGTCGGGCTGCGGCTCGTCGAGGAGGACGGGACGGCGATCGCCTGGTACGAGGCCGACGGCACCCCGGCCGGGGCGCACGACGGCGAGAGCGTCGGCGAGATCCAGGTGCGCGGGCCGAACCTCTTCACCGAGTACCTGAACCGGCCCGACGCCACCGCCGCCGCCCACACCGCCGACGGCTGGTTCCGCACGGGCGACATGGCGGTCGTCGATCCCGACGGCTCGGTCCGTATCGTCGGCCGCAAGAGCACCGACCTGATCAAGAGCGGCGGTTACAAGATCGGCGCGGGCGAGATCGAGAACGCGCTCCTCGAACACCCCGGGGTGCGCGAGGCCGCCGTCGCCGGAGAGCCCGACGCCGACCTCGGTGAGCGCGTCGCCGCCTGGATCGTCCCGTCCGAACCCCAGGAGCCGCCGTCCGCCGAGGAGTTGGCCGACCACGTGGCCCGGCGCCTGGCCCCGCACAAACGGCCCCGCACCGTGCGCTTCATCGAGGATCTGCCCCGCAACGACATGGGCAAGGTCCTGAAGCGGGAGCTGCCGCGTGACTGAACGGATCTCGGCCCGCGAGGCCATCGCCCTGGTCACCGACAGCTTCGCCGAACTCCCCGTGCCCGAAGGGGAGTTCCCGCCGGACGGTCCGCTCTCCTGGAAGGGGTACGGCGAGGCGCGGGCCCGCGCGGCCGCCCGCACCGGGGAGGAGGAGTCCGTCGTCTGCGGCACCGCGACCTTCGGGACGGCGAGTTTCGGCACGACGATCGACGGCAGGGATCCGCTCGGTCCGGTCACCGCGGTCCTCGTCGCCTTCGAGTTCGGCTTCCTCGGCGGTTCCCTCGGCGAACGCACGGGTGACCGTCTGGAGGCCGCCTACGACCACGCCCGTACGCACCGGCTGCCCGTCGTCTCGCTCGTCGCCACGGGCGGCAGCCGGATGCAGGAGGGCATGCTCGCGCTGACCCAGCTCCAGCGGGTGGCGCGGCAGTCGGCGCTCACCCGGGAGGCGGGGCTCGCCCAGATCGCGGTCCTGCGGGACCCGACGACGGGCGGCGGCTGGGCCACGCTCGGCGCGGGCGCCGACGTGACCCTGGCGCTGCCGGGCGCCCAGGTCGCCTTCGCGGGCTCCCGGGTCCGCCCGCCCGACGCGGACCCGGCCGCGTACACGGCCGAGGCGCAGGTCGCGGCGGGCTCGGCCGACGCCCTCGTGCCGGCGGACGGACTGCGGGAGGCGCTCGCCCTGTGGCTGGACCTGCTCACCCGGCCCTCCGCCGGGGCGGCGCCCGTCCCGGCCGCGCTGGGCGAGGCGACCGGCCCGCCCGCGACCGGCTGGGAGGCGGTGCAGCGTGCCCGGGCCGCCGGACGCCCGCGGGCCGAGGCCTACCTGGACGCGTACTTCACCCGCAGGGCGGCGATCCGCGGCGACCGCTGCGGCGGCGCCGACGACGGCGTGCTGTGCGGCTTCGGCCGGACGCACGACGGGCGGACCGTCGCGTACGCGGCCCAGCGCGGGACCCCGACCCGTCCCGCCGGATACCGCACGGCCGCCCGGCTGGTCCGGATGGCGGGACGGCTCGGCGTCCCGGTCCTGACGCTGGTGGACACCCCCGGCGCCGCGAACGACGCGGACGCCGAGCGGCAGGGGGCCGGCCCGGCGATCGCGGACCTGTTCGCGGCGGTCGCCGGCGCCCGGACCCCCGTCACCACGCTGGTGATCGGCGAGGGCGGCTCGGGCGGTGCGCTGGCGCTGGCCGCTCCCGGCAACACCTGGGCCACGCCGGACAGTTACTTCTCCGTCATCGCTCCGGAGGCGGCGGCCGCGATCCTCAAGCGGCCCGCCGGCGAGGTCCGGGCGACCGCGGACCGGCTCCGGATCCGGCCCCAGGACCTGCTGGACCTGGGAGTGATCCGGGGCATCTCGCCGCACCGCCCCACGAGCTGAAAGGACGGGCGGCCGCCGGCTCCTCCCGCCCCGAGGAAGCCGACGGCCGCCCGGCGGACGGAGGGACCGTCTCAGCCGCCCGGCGGACGGTCACCGCACACCCGTCGCCCGCACGGTCTCCTGGACCACCGAGCCGCCCCGGTCGTCGTGGGCGAAGGCCCGCAGCGACACGAAGCGGGCCCCGCACGGCACGTCCAGCGTGCCCTTCCAGCGCGCCTCGCCCTCGCCGGTGAGCGGGACCGTCTTCCAGGTCGTCCCGTCGTCGTAGGACACCTCCAGCCCGCCGCCGGTGATGGTGCCGGTGTCCGGCGCGCCCTTCACGTACTCGGCGTGGACGCCCACGGGGACCCTGCCGCGGCGCACGTCGCCCGCGAGGTCGGTGCCGAGGTCGTAACCGAGGTTGATGAGCGGGAGGAGGGTGAAGTGGTCCTCGGGCGTGGCCGCCGAGCGGACGGTCCACCCGGTGCGGCCCCGGACGGCGAGCCTCCAGCGTCCGGGGTCGAGGGCCGTGTCCGTGACGACCTCGTAGGTGTGCTCGTCGGCGGGCGCGTCCCGGACGTACACGGCGGGGCCCCGCTGCCGGGAGAGCAGGACGCCGTCCTGGCGGACCTCCGTGAACTGGGTCATCCCGCTGTCGTCGCTCCACACGTCGCCGGAGCCGGTGTGGTCGGGCCCGGAGTCGCCCCAGCCTGGGGTGTTGAACCGGATCCGGTCGCCCGCGCGCTGCTGGCCCCAGCCGAGCCCGGTGCCGAGCCAGGGGCGCCAGACGGGCTTGAACCAGTCGAGGGTGTCGCGGGTGCCACCCCGGTAGGAGACGAGGCCGCCGCGCTCCTCCAGCGCCCCGGCGCTGACGTTCACGGACTCCGACCAGGTCTGTCCGGTGCCGGTGGAGACGTAGTCGGTCCGCCGGGCCGGGTAGTCGATCCGCTCCTGGAAGCCGAGGCCGACGGGGAAGGGACCGGCGAGCGAGTAGCGGAACTCGCTGCCCTCGACGGGCTTCGGGGCGTGGAATCGCGTGTCGAGGACGGCCAGTTCACCGCGGCCGGGCGCGTAGGTGAGGCTCCGGTCCGGGACGGCGCCCTGATACCCGTGCGAAAGGTCGTACACATAGGGCGAGTTGCGGGTGCCGGTCATGTCGACGGTCCGCAGGGCGCGCAGGCGCCGCGCGTCCGCCGCGTCGACGGTGGCGATCTGCAGCGGCCGGTCCCGGTCGTCGTCCGTGCCGAACCAGGCGCTGAGGCGTCCCGCCGTGCCGTCGGTGACGAACAGGGCCTTCGCGCCCGCGTCCTGTGCCTCCTGGGCGAGCGCGGCCGGCTCGGCGCCGTCGGCGAGCCGGGCCAGGACCGCCTTGCCGCGCACCCCGGTGAACGGCCCGTCCCCGACGTCGGCCAGCGGCAGCCGGCCGCGGCCCTCGATCAGGGTGCCGCCGGGCTGGACGAGCGCGTCCCTGACGCCCGCGACGTCGAGGAGCGGCTTCCCGAGCCGCCACACGGTCCGGTAGTCGAAGGTGCCCTCGGTGACCTGCGGGGTCGGCGCGGCGAAGACGCTGTCGTACGTCACCGGCACCTGGACCGCGCCGGACAGGTCCGAGCCGCCGCCGGTCCGGTCGTACTCCATGACCAGCTGCCGGGTCTCGGCGCGCCGGCCGACCTTCGCGCGGATCTCCCGCAACGTCCGTGCGTCCAGGGTGACTTCGCGGTCCCGGTCGAGGACGGTCCCGGGCGCGGCGAGGAAGCCGAGGCCGAGCGAGTCGGCGCCGTGGCCGCCGCGCACGTCGAGGAACGACGTGAGGCTGTACGTGCCGGGCGGCAGCCTCAGTTCCAGGGTGCCGGAGTCGCCGACGGACGCCGGGTACGGGTCGGTGTCCCGGGCGAGCCGCTGCACGACGACGTCGGCCGCGGCCGGTTCGCCGTCCCGGTCCACCACATGGACCGTGAGCGTGTGCCGCTCGTCCTCCTCGACCAGCCCGAACGCGGTGTGCGCGACGGGCGTGCCGTCCACCGACGCCACGACCTGTCCCGAGGTCAGGCCCACCGGCGCCTTCGAGCCGTCACCGGTGAGGGTGGTGGACGCGGTGCCGTGCGCGGGCACCGTGAGCGTGGTGTCGGCGAGGGTGGCGACGCCCTCGCCGGCCCCTTCCGCGGCGAGCGTCAGCCCGACCGCCGCGTCGGAGGAGTTGGTGTAGGTGATCGTCCTGGTGACGGGCTCGTCTTCCTCGGGGTTCCGGTGGTGGAAGCCGAGGTCGGCGCCGCCCGTGGCGGTGATCTCCGCGCCGACCGCGTCCGCGGCGCTCACCCGGCCCGCGCCCGAGGTGTAGACGGAGGCGCCGAGCCGCTTCGACGTCGACATCAGCGCGTCCTTGAGCCGGGCGCCCGTCCAGTCGGGGTGTTCCTCGGCGAGCAGCGCGGCCACGCCCGCGACGTGCGGTGCCGCCATCGACGTACCGCTCATGGAGGTGTAGGGGCCGCTGCCGTCGACGAGCCCGGAGCGGGCGGCGAGGATGTCGACGCCCGGGGCCGAGAGGTCGGGCTTGAGCGCGTTGTCGCCGTGGCGCGGTCCGGCGCTGGTGAAGTACGCGGGCTCGTCGGCAAAGTCCACCGCGCCGACGGCCAGGGCCGCGTCGGCGGCGGCGGGCGAGCCGATGGAGGAGGGGGCGCCGGTGTTGCCGGCGGCGACGACGAAGAGGGCGCCGGTCTCCTCCGAGAGGGTGTCGACGGCCCTGGACATGGGGTCGGTGCCGTCGCTCGGCCCGGTCGAGCCGAGGCTCATCGAGATCACCTCGGCGCGCACGTCACGGGCGGCCCACTCCATGCCGGCGATGATCCCCGACTCGCTGCCCGAGCCCTGGTCGCCGAGCACCTTGCCGACGGCGAGCGTGGCCCCGGGCGCCACGCCCCTCTCCAGTCCGCCGGAGGCGGCGCCGCTGCCGCCGACGACGGAGGTGACGTGCGTGCCGTGACCGTTGCGGTCGGCGACGTCCTGCCCGTCGACGAAGCTCTTCGTCCGCGCGATCCGGCCGGCCAGGTCGGGGTGGCCCGCGTCGACGCCGGTGTCGAGGACGGCGACGGTCACGCCCTCGCCGGTGAGCCCGGCCTCCCAGGCCCGCGGGGTGCCGATCTGCGCGTTGCTCGCGGCCATGCCGGCCTCGACGCGCCCGTCGAGCCAGACCTTGCCGATCCCCGTCCGGGAGGTCAGCTGCCGGGTCATCGCCTTCCAGAAGGTCCGGCCCCGGTCCGCGTCGAGTGCCGCGCCGCGGATGCTCGGCAGCGATCGCGTCCGTACCGCTCCGTCCGGCACGGCCGCCCGCGCCTTCGGGTCGTACGTCACGATCAGCGGCAGCCCACCGGTCCGCCGGTCGGTGAACCCCTGGCGTATCAGTCCGCTCACGTCGAACAGCCGCCGGTCGAGGGTGCCCGCCCGCAGATACGGCAGCGCCTCGTCCGGGACGACGGTGACGGTGCCGTCGGCGACCTGGGTGCGCACGGCTCCGGCGGCCCCTCGGGGGCGCACGACGGAGACGGTCCGCTTCCCCCCGCCGACGTCGGTGACGGTCACCCTGTCGCCGGTCACGAGGGTGACGGTGCCCGTGGCACCGGCGGCCCGCGCCGACGCAGGGACACCGGTGTTCCCGGCGCCCCCGGCGTCCGCCGCGGCCGACGCGCCCGCCCGCCCCGCGGGCAGCAGGGCGAGCACGAGGCCGGCTGACAGCAGCACCGCCGGACGTCTCCGTGGTCCTCTGTTCATCCGTGGCCCCTCTTCGTCGGCCGTGCGGGCCGGGCGAAGCCGGCGCCCGGTGCCTGCGAAGAGTGTCGGGGCGCTCGTGCCGCACGGATGCCGACGGGAGCTGGCGGAAAGGCGCCCTGGCGGCTTCCCGCCAGGACATGGCGGCGGAAGCCGCCGGTTCACCCGTCCGGCGGCACCTCGCCCGGCCGTCCAAAAGGGGCACCGGCCCCCGGGCGCCCGCAGGATGCGAGAGAGGGCCGCCGCCCGGCGGAGCCCCATGGCCTGCGCTCTCGGGAGGACCTGACATGACCGCCAGTCTGGAGCAGCTGCGCCGCTGTCACTTCGCCGTCGACCTGGGCGCGGCGAGGACCCGTGTGTGGGTGCGGGGCGGGGGCCTGGTCGTCGATCAGCCGAGTGTCGCGGCGGTCAACACGAAGACGGGCGCGCTGATCGCGGTCGGGGAGTTCGCGGAGAGGATGACGGGCCGTACGCCCGACTACATCCGGGTGGCGCGCCCGGTGTCGGGCGGCACCGTCGTCGACATCGACATGGCGCAGCGGATGCTGCGCCAGCTGCTGGGCGACCGGGTCCGGCGCACGCTGCGCCGCAAGCCCCGGCTGCGCGCGGCGGCCTGCACGCCGCACGACGCGGGCCCGCTGGCGCAGCGCGCCACGGTCGAGACGCTGGTCGGGCTGGGGGCGCGGCGGGTCGAACTCGTCGACACGCTGATCGCGGCGGCGGTCGGCTGCGGACTGCCCGTCGAGGAGCCCGAGGCCACCATGATCATGGTGTGCGGGGCCGCCGCCACCCAGCTCGCCGTGCTGTCGCTGGGCTCGATCGTCACCGCCGAGCGCATCCCGGTCGGCGGTGAGGCCGTCGACCACGCGATCATGCAGCACCTGCGCCACCAGCACGAGCTGATGCTGCCGAGCCAGGCCGTACGGCCCCTGCAGCTCGCCCTCTCCGTGAACGGGCCGAACGCGCCCGGACCGGTCCTGACCGAGATCCACGGGCGGGACGTGGCGACCGGGCTGGCGCGTTCCGTGAAGGTCGACACCGCCGCCGTGCGCATGGCGATCGAGACGCCGCTGACCGCCGTGCTGGACGGCGTCGGCAAGGTGCTGCGGTCCTGCCCGCCCGATCTGGTGGCCGACGTCGCCGACCGCGGGATCATGATGGTCGGCGGCAGCGCGCTGCTCCCCGGGCTCGACCAGATGCTGCGGCAGGCGACCGGTGTGCCCGTCCACATCGCCGAGCGGCCCGACGTCTGCGCCGTCCAGGGGCTCGGCTACATGCTGGAGGGCAGGATCGAGCCGAGGATCCTGAACCCGCTGGCGAACTGACGCGGCGTCCGAGGGTCTCGCGTGACCGGCCCCGTGCCCGGACTCCCGCCCCTCCTCGAAGCGGTCATCGGCGTCGGCACCGAACTCGAACTGCGCGCGACCCTCCAGCGGATCGTGGACGCCGCCGCCGAGCTGACCGGGGCCCGCTACGCGGCGCTGGGGATGAGGGAGCCGGGACGGGACGGGCCGGTACGGATCCGCACGGCGAGGCCGTACCCGCCGCGGAGCGGCCCTTCGTCCGGGGCGTACGGCCCCTCCGGTTCCTCCGTGCCCGAGTCCGGGTACGAGTCCGAGTCCGTGCCCGAGTCCGACATCTGCCTTGACGTTCCCATCCGGGTCGACGACGAGGTGTTCGGCAACCTCTACCTCGCGGACAAGTCCACCGGGCCCGTGACCCGTGAGGACGAGCAGCTGGTGCGCCTGCTCGCCACGCAGGCCGGCATCGCGATCGCCAACGCCCGGCTGTACGAGACGGCCCGGCAGCGGGAGCGCTGGATCGAGGGTGCCGCCGCCGTCACCACCGCCCTGCTCAGCGGCGGGACCGGAGCCGACGCGCTGACCACGGTCGCCGACCGCGCCAGGATCCTCGCGGGGGCCTCGGCGGGGATCATCCTCGAACCCACGGACGAGGGCGGCATGGAGATCGTGGTCGCCTCCGCCCCCGGGGACCCCGTCGGCATCGTGGGCGCCACCATCGCGCCCGGCAGCCCCGTCCTCGAACAACTCCTCGGCGGGGAGCCGGTGTTCATCGACGACTCGGCGACCGACCCGCGGATGACGGCCCCGGTGCGGTCCGGGTTCGGGCCGAGCATGATGCTGCCCCTGCAGGCCGAGGGCCGGCTCATCGGCACACTGGCCCTGCCGCGCGGGCGCGGCGACCGCCCGTACACGGAGGTCGAACGCCTGCTGGCCACCCAGTTCGCCTCGCAGGCCGCGCTCGCCCTGGTCCTCGCCGACGCCCGGCACAGCCGTGAACTCCTCGCGGTGTACGAGGACCGGGACCGCATCGCCCGGGACCTGCACGATCTGGTCGTACAGCGCCTCTTCGCGACCGGCATGATGCTGGAGTCCACCCGGCGCAGGAACGCCGCGCACGGGGAGGGCGGCGGGGAGGACGGCGGCGACGGGGCCGAGGAGGTGTCCGCGGTCCTCGGCCGGGCGGTCGACGAACTCGACGCCACGGTCCAGGAGGTGCGCACCGCGATCTTCGCGCTGCAGCAGCCGCCCGCCGACGCCCCCACCACGTTCCGCGGCAAGGTGCTGCGCGAGACGGCCGGCGCGGCGGCGGTCCTCGGCGTCCGGCCGTCCACCCGGTTCGCGGGCCCGGTGGAGAACAGGATCACGGAACCGGTGGCCGGCCGGCTGCTCGCCGTGCTGCGGCGCGCGCTGGCCGCCGCCTCGCGGCGCCCCGGGGTGTCGCGGATCGAGGTCGCCGTCGATGTGACGGTGACCCTGCCGGACGGCCGCCCCGGCGTCCGGCTGACCGTCCACGACGACGGCGGACGGAACGGCGCTTCCCCGGACGCGGACGCCGTCGGCACCGGCGGCGGGAACGGGAACGGGAGCGCGGGCGGCGAAGGCCCGGGCGACGACGGTACGGACGTCATCTGGCAGTCACCCTTGTGACGGCCGGTACGACCGGCGGGAACGCCGGTGCGGGCGGGTCAGTACGGCAGCAGGCGCCCCGACGGCGTCCTGCGGTCGATCGGCGTCTCGCGCGGAGCGGCGGGCCGGCGGTTGACGCGGATCCGGACCTGACGGTTCATGACCCCTCCTCATGACTGATGAGACCGGCGTCCTCGTCGACGCGCATAGACGCATGGTGCCCACGGATGCGCCCCTCCTACCCTCCGAGCAGGATGTTCCGGCACCGGTCCGCGTCCACCGCGTGTCCGCCGCGCGTCCACCGGTCCGCGCCGGGGGCAACGCGCCCGGTCGCGGTCCCTTCCTCCCGGGTCCGTCCGTGGTCACCTGGGAGACATGAACAGCAGACACAGCGAGCGCGTCACGCAGTGGTGGGAAGCCCTGGATCCTTCGGCGCGGAAGACCCTCCTCGACCTCCACCTGGTGGAGGGCGACAGACTGCCCGAGGAGTTCGTGCGGGGTCTCAAGGAGCACGGCATCCACCCCGTCCAGTGGGAGGAGCCGGAAGCCGGGCACCTCGTGCCCGGGGAGCTGGTGGAGTTCCTCGCCGGGAAGCGCGCCACGGGCACCTGACCGTCCGCCCTTCCCCTCGCCCCCGGAACCGGATTCGGTTCCGGTGACGGATCCCCTGTCCCACACCCGTCCCAGAAGTGTTGCGTTCCCGCAGGTCACAGCCGCCCGACTGTCCCGGCGTCCCGTTCCGGACCGAGAAGATCCGGAACGGGACGAGCGCTGCCAGCATGGCCGGCGGCCGGGAGTTCCCGGCCACCGACCAGAGGGGAACACCAGATGGGAACGAGGACGCTACTGCGGGGTCTGACCCTCGCCGTGGCAGCGGTCCTGCCCCTGTCCGGGTCCGCGGCGGTGCAGGCGGCGCCGGCCGCCGCGGTCGCGGTCTGCGGGCACACGACCGAACAGCCCACGCTGAAGCAGGGATCGACGGGGGACGCGACGGTCGAGGCGCAGTGCGAACTCGACCTGGCGACGAAGCCGAGCCGGTACACGCCGATCGCGGCGGACGGCTCGTTCGGACCGGGGACGGAGACCCGGGTCAAGGAGTTCCAGCGGTGCGCCGGGCTGAGCGTGGACGGCGTGCTCGGCCCGAACACCTGGGCGGCGCTGAACTCCTGGGCCGCCCAGCCGCGCACCTGCGCGACCCAGGGCACGGCGGGGACGGCGCAGGCGACCGTGTGCGGCCACACCGACGCGCGTCCGACCCTGAAGAAGGGCGCGAAGAGCGAGGAGGTCAAGGAGGTCCAGTGCCGGCTGAACCTGGCCATGGAGCCGTTCCACTACCCGCCGCTGACCATCGACGGCGACTTCGGGGGCGGCACCGAGGACCGGGTCATCGAGCTCCAGCACTGCGCCAACCTCAGCGCCGACGGCACCGTGGGCCCCAACACCTGGGCAAAGCTGGTGGACTGGTCGAGCCGTAACGCGTACTGCACGCCGCCCCACCCGGCCGGCCACCCGATCGACGGCCTGGACACCGCCAAGTACCAGCACCCCGGCGGCGCGCCGATCGACTGGAAGGCCGTACGGGCCTCGGGCGCCGAGTTCGCGACGGTCAAGGCCACCCGGGGCATGAACGTCACCGACGAGTACCTCGCCACCGACCTCGAAGGGGCCAGGGCGGCGGGACTGGCCGTGGCGCCGTACCACTTCTACACGGGCACGGCGGCCGACACGGGGGCCGCGCAGGCCGACCGGTTCATCGCCGCCGTGCGGGCGACCGGTTACACCGGCAAGCGCGCGGGCGACCTGCCTCCGATCTTCGACCTGGAGCGCATGGACGACGGCAGCGGGCGCTGTCCCACCTACGGCACGGTGGCCGACGCCAAGGCCTGGCTCGACCGGGTGGAGAACGCCTTCGGCCGCGTCCCGATGATCTACACCCAGAAGTCCTTCCTGGACGACTGCATGGGGTCGACCACCGCCTTCGCCCGGTATCCGCTGCAGCTCGCGGACTACCGCCAGTCGATCACCCAGCCTCCGGTGCCGAACGGCTCGGCGACCTGGACGATGTGGCAGTACACCGACGCCGCGATCTTCCCGGGCCTGCGGGCGCCGGCGACGGGCGACGTGTTCAACGGCACCCAGGCCGATCTCGACAAGCTGGCCAACCGGTGATCCCGGCCGTGACCGTCGCCGTACCGAGGAGGATCCCCATGCCCGTCAAGTTCGTCCGCGCGTCCCTCGTCGCCCTGCTCGTCGCCCTGGGCTTCACCGTCCCGGCGCCCGCCTCGGCCGCCCCCGCCGCTGCCGCCGCTGCCGCCGCCACGAGCTGTTACGGCGGAGCGGTCACGGTGCACTACGGGGAGGTGCGCGACTTCGGCCCGTACGTGACCACGAGCCGCTGCACGGACATCAACATGCGGATGACCGGCGGCGACGCCGATTACGGCTGGGCCTGCGTGCACTTCGAGAGGGCCGCCGCCGGCACCTGCAACTACTGGACCAAGATCGGCCGGAGCTGGACGACCATCGCCACCGACGTCCTGAACGGAACCAGGTTCACCGTGCCCAACGGCGTCGACCTGGAGGGCAGTTCCGCCACCTTCCAGATCGCCTTCTGACCCCTCCCGCCCACTTCACCGAACGGAGACCACCATGATCAAGACCAGGGCCCTCGCCTCGGCCCTCATCACCGTGGCCGCGCTGCTGGGAGCGGGTGCCGCGCCCGTCGCCGCACAGCCCTCGGCCGCGGCGACCAGCTGCTACGGCGGCGCGAAGAACCTGAACTACCGCTACCAGGTGGGCCCCAGGGAGTACGGCCCCTTCACCACGTCCTCGCGGTGCGGTGACATCAACATGCGGCTCACCACGGAGGACCAGAGTTTCCTCTACGCCTGTGTGGTGTTCATCGACCACACCGACAAGTGCAACCACGACAACACGTACTCCCTCCACGGCACCCCGTGGGCGACCGTCGCCACCGACGTCAAGGACGGCACCCGCTTCGTCCTGCGCGTCGGCCCCTACGACACCGACGCGCAGAACGTGAACTTCCAGCTCGCCTACTGACCTCTTTCCCGCTCCTTCCCCCACCACCGTTCCGAAAGGACGACGATGACCTTCCTCTTCCGTTCCTCCGGGGGCCGCTCCCTCGAGAGCCGTTCCATCGACCGCCGCAGCATGCTGCGCGGCACGCTGGCCGTCGGCGCCGGCGTCGCGTTCGGCCAGGTCCTGTTCTCCGGTGTCGCGCAGGCCTATTCGTGGTCGCGCACCATGAAGCAGGGCGACAGCGGCGCCGACGTGCTGGAGCTGCAGATCCGGGTCGCGGGCTGGGCGGCCGACAGCGCGAGCCAGAGCCGGGTCGGCCTCGACGGCGACTTCGGCCCCGGCACGCTCGCGGCCGTCAAGCGGTTCCAGGCGGCGTACGGTCTCGACAACGACGGGGTCGCCGGTCCCAACACCCAGGCGAAGCTCAACGCGCTGGAGCAGTCGGACGGCTCCACGGCCCACTTCAACTGGAGCGAGTTCTACGACCAGGCGAGCGGCAACTTCAACGGCGGCAAGGTGAGCGCGGTGCAGGTGAAGGAGAACGCCCGGCGCTGCATGTACAAGCTGGAGGCGCTGCGCAAGAAGCTGGGCGACAAGCCGATCACCGTCAACTCCGGCTTCCGCAGCATCGCGCACAACGCCGACATCGGCGGGGCCAGCGACAGCATGCACCTGTACGGCACCGCGGCCGACCTCGACGTGCCCGGGGTGGCCACCAAGACCGTCTACCAGAAGGCGGAGACCTGCGGGTTCTCCGGTCTGGAGCGGTACACCGTCGACCACCAGCACGTCGACAGCCGGGCCGACCTCGGCCGTGACTGGTGGTGGGAGAGCGGCACGGTCTGACGCCGTACCGGGTCGCCCGGAGCCGGGCCTCCGGCTCCGGATGATCCGGAGGCGGAGCACCCGGGTGCCGCGGGGAAGCACCCGGGCGTTCCGCCCTTGCACGTCTCGGCGCCCGGCGTTCGGGCGCCCGGCACTTGGCGTTGGGGCGCCCGGTGCCCGGGCGCCCGGCGTTCGGGCTCGTGTCGTGCTTTCGGGCTTCGGCTCTTCCGGGGCGGCCTTCGCGCCGTCGGCCCTGTCAGCTCTTCGAGGCGCCCTTCGTGTCCTTCGCGTCCTTCGTGTCCTTCGCGTCCTTCAGCGCCGCCTCGCAGGAGGGCCAGTCGTGGAAGTCGTGCCGGGCGCTCCACAGCCGGTGGGCCGCCCGGATGTTCCACTCCGGGTCGAAGGCGCGGCGCGGTGTGCCGCCGAGCTCCCGCAGACGGACGTCGGAGATCTGGAACACACCCCAGTTGCGGCTGCCGTTGGTGTTGGGCAGCACCCACAGCGGGTCGAGGAACGAGGCGCAGCGGGCGACGGCCACGGCGGTGCGGGGGTCCTCGGTGAACACCTCGCGGATCCGCTTCGCCACCCTGTCCTGCGACCAGGCCGCCATGCTCACCTCGTGCGCGTAGAGCGCCTTCTTGGTGGGCTCGTCGACCACGCTGCTGGCCGGCATGCCCGCCAGCACCTGGAACGCGGTCAGTCTGCGCAGGGTCTCGGGCCCGAAGTCCCCGTCGACGGCGAGCCTGCCCCCGGCCCGCACCAGCAGTTTCTGGACCTCGCGCACGCACTCGTCGTGCTGCCCCATGCTGACCGTCCCGCACGCGGAGGAGTACAGCAGTCCGTCCCGGGCCGGCGGCGGGTCGTCGGCGGGCATCCACACGAACCCGGCGACCAGCCCCGTCACGGCCACGACCGCGGTGGCCAGCACCGCGAAGCGGGAGGACAGCCTCTCGGGCATCCGGGGCCGTCGCGGCTCCCCGGCCCCGGCGGGGGCGGTCTCCGGCGGGACGGCGCCGTCCGGTCCGGGGTCCGTCCGCGCGGGCACGGCGGAACCGTCCGGTTCCGGCACCGGTTCCGGGGTGTCCTCCGTGGTCACGGCGGCTGCGGCGGGTGCGGCGGGCGTGTTCCGCTCGATGTCCGCCAGGGCCCACAGCCGGTGCAGCTCGCGGAGCTCCTCCGTACGGGCGCCGCACACCTTGGCGAAGGAATGGACCACCCGGTAGTCCGTCGGGACGCCGAGGCCGGAGCAGTACCGATGCAGACTGGAGCCGCTGACGCCCGCTTCCTTGCCGAGGCGGTCGTACCCCCGGCCGCTGCGGTCCTTCAGCTTCCGAAGGCAGGCGGCGAACTTCTCGGTTTGCGAAGAGGCAGCCACGCATCCACCCTTGCTCAGGCCTCTACTGACGGGTAGAAGCTACACCGCGGAAACCTGTGCGCGCCCTTTGAGTGGCGGAATGCGATCGTCAACGATCGCTTGGAATACGGCACTTGAAAGAAAGTCAGCGGCCGGGGACGTCATCGCCGCAGCTCCCCGGCCCCACCCCGCCGCTCGGCCGCCACGGCAGGACCGACGGCGGCTTCGGGAACGACGGCTCGACATCACTCGGGCGGTCACTTCGGAACGGTGGCCCAGGGGGCGTGGACACATGGAACGGTGCCCCAGAGGGGTGTGGACGCACGGACCGCTGCCGACACCCCGGCCTCCGGAACTCGCCTCGGGCCTCGGACCTCGGGGACGGCCGCCCCGGAAGCCGGTGACGGCCCCGTCCGAGGCCTGCGCGGTGGGGCGGGTGGGACTCGAACCCACGGCCGACGGATTATGAGTCCGCTGCTCTAACCGGCTGAGCTACCGCCCCGTTACGGCGCGCCGCGCACATTTGTGCGCGCCGTCTGCCGCAGCATAGCCGCTCATACGATCTCCTGCTCCGGCTGGTCTGCTTCGCCGTGACCAGGAGACCTTCGGCATGCCCTGAGCGGTGTCTGCGGACATGAAAAAGGACCCCGAAGGGCCCTCTCTCGTTGCTCTCCCGACTGGACTCGAACCAGTAACCTGCCGGTTAACAGCCGGCTGCTCTGCCAATTGAGCTACAGGAGATCGAGCTCCCCCGACTGGACTCGAACCAGTAACCTGCCGGTTAACAGCCGGCTGCTCTGCCAATTGAGCTACGGAGGATTGATCTCTGCATCGAACGCACCCACCTGGGTATTCGCCAGGGGGCGTGCGCTCTCTGCGACACATACATTAGCGCAAGCAGGGGGGTGCTTTGCCAATCGGTTCCCTCCGTACCGATGCCGACGCAAGGGAAGGGTGGCCGTCATGCGCTACCGGCTCACGTTCGTCGCCGGACTGGCCCTGGGTTACGTGCTCGGCTCACGGGCCGGGCGCGAGCGCTACGAACAGCTGAAGAAGTCCATGCGCCAGGTCGCGCAGAACCCCGCGGTGCGCAACACCGCCGAGACCGCCGCCCAGCAGGGCCGTGAGATCGCGGGCAAGGCGCTGCACACCGTGGGCGAGAAGGTGGGCGACCGCGTCCCCGCCTCGGTCTCGGGCCGGGTGCGCTCCCTGCGGGAGCGCACGGCGGACGGCACCGGCGAGGACGACTGGGGCACCAGCAACACCTAGGGATCCCGGTGGCGCCGGTCCTTGTGAGGCCCGGCGCCACCGGCTCCCGTCGTACGGCAGAATTTCCGCCATGGGGATAGTCGCCGGGCTGGACAGTGCGCCCGATTTCACTCGCATCGTCGTCTGCGACACGGACACGGGTGCCGTGCTGAGGCAGGGGTACGCGCCGCATCCGGTCGACGGCGCCGGCCGTTCCCCCGACGTGGACCCGCAGGCCTGGCTGCTGTCCCTGGGCGAGGCCGCCGGGGGCGGACTGCTCGAAGGCGTCCAGGCCATCGGCGTGTCGGCCCAGCAGAACGGGCTCGTCCCGCTGGACCCGCAGGGCGGCACCGTGCGCCCCGCGATGGTCGGCGGCGACAAGCGGGCGCAGGTCGCGGCGGCCGACCTGATCGACGCGCTCGGCGGGCGCGAGGCATGGGCACAGGCGGTGGGCAGCGTCCCGGGGGCCGCGCAGCCGGTGACCAAGCTGCGCTGGCTGAGCAGGACCGAGCCCGAGGCGGCGCGGCGCACCAGCATGCTGCTGCAGGCCCACGACTGGCTGGTGTGGCAGCTCCTCGGGCGACCCGTGCGCAGGACCACGGACCGGGGCGGCGCCTCGGCGACCGGGTACTGGTCGGCGGCGACCGGCGCGTACCGGCAGGACCTCGTCGAACTGGCGCTCGGCCACCAGGCCGGGCTGCCGGACGTGCTCGGTCCCGCCGAGGCCGCCGGGACCACTCCCGAGGGACTGCTGATATCCGCCGGGACCGGCGAGACCATGGCGGCGGCGTTCGGGCTCGGCATCGGGCTCGGTGACGCCGTGGTGTCGCTGGGCGCCTCCGGCTCCGTGATGGCCGTCCACCCCGAGGCGCTGGCGGACTCCACCGGCATGATCACCTCCCTGGCGGACGCGACCGGCATGCACCTTCCGGTCGTCACCACGCTCAACGCCGTACGGGCCCTGCGCGGGGCGGCCGAGCTCCTCGGCGTGCCGGACCTGGAGGGCCTGTCCGAGCTGGCGATGAAGTCGACGCCGGGCTCGCACGGACTCGTCCTGCTGCCGTACCTGGAGGGCGAGCGCACCCCGAGCCTGCCGCACACGGCGGGGACGCTGACCGGTCTGCGCCGGGAGTCGATGAAGCCCGAGCACCTGGCGCGGGCGTCCTTCGAGGGCATGCTGTGCGGGCTCGCGGACGCGCTGGACGTGCTGCGCGGCCGGGGCGTCGACGTACGCCGGATCTTCCTCCTCGGCCCGGCGGCCGAGCTGCCCGCCGTCCAGGCCATGGCGCCCGCGCTGTTCGGCGCGCAGGTCGTCGTGCCGCAGCCCGCGGACTACGCGGCGCTCGGCGCGGCCCGTCAGGCGGCCTGGGCGCTCGGCGTCTCGCAGGGCACGCTCGACCCCCGGACCCCGCCGATGTGGCAGGGGCCGGTCGCCCAGGTGCTGGAGCCCGGTGAGGAACTCGCCGTGGGGCAGGCCGTACGGCAGCAGTACGTCTCCGTACGCGAACAGACGCATCCCGGGGCGTTCCGGGTGTGAGCCCTCCTCGGACGTACGACCGAAGGCGGAGGCCGCGTCCTTTTTTGGACCGCTCTTGGATTAATCGGTTGGGGTAACGCGGGGGGAGTGCCCGACGATAGGGGGTGGTGCGTGCATCATGCACACCCTGTCGGTCACCCCGCCGTCCACGATTCCGAGAGACCCCGCGTGCTCATACGACTCCTGCGGACCCACCTCAGTCCGTACAAGAAACCCATCGCCATGCTGGTGCTGCTGCAGTTCCTGCAGACCTGCGCCACGCTCTACCTGCCCACCCTCAACGCGAAGATCATCGACAACGGTGTCGTGAAGGGCGACACGGGCTACATCCTGACCTTCGGCGCCCTGATGATCGGCATCTCGCTGGCCCAGGTCGTCTGCAACATCGGGGCCGTCTACCACGGAGCCCGTACGGCGTCCGCGGTGGGCCGGGACGTCCGGGGCGCCGTCTTCGACCGCGTGCAGTCCTTCTCGGCGCGCGAGGTGGGCCACTTCGGCGCGCCGTCGCTGATCACCCGCACCACCAATGACGTCCAGCAGGTGCAGATGCTCGTGCTGATGACGTTCACCCTGCTGGTGTCGGCGCCGATCATGTGTGTGGGCGGCATCATCCTGGCCCTCGGCCTGGACGTGCCGCTGTCCGCGGTGCTCATCGCCGTGGTGCCGACGCTCGGCATCTGCGTGACGCTCATCGTGCGCCGGCTGCGCCCGCTGTTCCGCACCATGCAGGTGCGTCTGGACACCGTGAACCGGGTGCTGCGCGAGCAGATCACCGGCAACCGCGTGATCCGCGCGTTCGTGCGCGACGGCTACGAGAAGGACCGCTTCAAGGGCGCCAACACCGAGCTGACCGAGACGTCGCTGGCCACCGGCCGGATGCTGGCCCTGATGTTCCCGATCGTCATGACGGTGGTGAACCTGTCGTCCATCGCGGTGGTCTGGTTCGGCGCCCACCGCATCGACAGCGGCGGCATGCAGATCGGCGATCTGACCGCGTTCCTGGCCTATCTGATGCAGATCGTGATGTCGGTCATGATGGCCACCTTCATGTTCATGATGGTGCCGCGCGCGGAGGTCTGCGCCGAGCGCATCCAGGAGGTCCTGGACACCGAGAGCAGCGTGGTCCCGCCCGTCGCGCCGGTCGTGGAGCTGCGCCGGCACGGCCACCTGGAGATCCGCGACGCCGGGTTCCGCTACCCGGGCGCCGAGGAGCCGGTCCTCAGGTCCGTCGACCTGGTCGCCCGCCCCGGCGAGGTGACCGCGGTCATCGGGTCGACGGGCAGCGGCAAGTCGACCCTGCTCGGCATGATCCCCCGCCTGTTCGACGCCACCGACGGCCAGGTGCTCGTCGACGGCGTGGACGTCGCGACCATCGACCCCAAGCTGCTGGCCAGGACGGTCGGACTGGTCCCGCAGAAGCCCTACCTGTTCGCGGGGACCGTCGCCACGAACCTGCGGTACGGCAACCCGGAGGCGAGTGACGAGGAGCTGTGGCACGCGCTGGAGGTGGCGCAGGCCAAGGGCTTCGTGGAGGCGCTGGAGAACGGGCTGGACTCCCCGATCGCGCAGGGCGGCACGAACGTGTCCGGCGGCCAGCGCCAGCGCCTGGCCATCGCCCGCACCCTCGTGCAGCGCCCCGAGATCTACCTGTTCGACGACTCCTTCTCGGCCCTCGACTACGCGACCGACGCGGCGCTGCGCGCGGCGCTCACCGAGGAGACCGCCGAGGCGACCGTGGTGATCGTCGCCCAGCGGGTGTCGACCATCAGGGAGGCCGACCGGATCGTGGTCCTCGACGAGGGCCGGGTCGTCGGCACCGGACGGCACCACGAACTGATGGCGGGCAACGAGACCTACCGGGAGATCGTGCTCTCCCAGCTGACGGAAGCGGAGGCCGCCTGATGGCCGGGCCCATGGGACGCATGATGGCCGGGGGCGGCCCCGACCAGCGCTCGATGGATTTCAAGGTGTCGGGCCGACGGCTCCTCGCCCAGTTCAAGCCCGAGCGCGCCACGCTGTACGTGATGCTGGTCGCCGTCGTGCTGAGCGTGGGGCTCTCGGTGGTCGGCCCGAAGATCCTCGGCCGGGCCACCGACCTGGTCTTCGCGGGGATCGTCGGCCGTCAGATGCCCGCCGGGGCCACCAAGGCCCAGGCCCTCGACTCGATGCGCGCGCACGGCCAGGGCGCCGTCGCCGACATGCTCTCGGGGACGGACTTCACCCCCGGCCAGGGCATCGACTTCGACGCCGTCGGACAGGTCCTGCTGCTCGCCCTCGGCACGTTCCTGCTGGCCGGCCTGCTGATGGCGGTGGCGACGCGCCTGGTGAACAAGGCCGTCAACAAGACGGTCTACCGCATGCGCGAGGACCTGCAGGCGAAGCTGTCGCGGCTGCCGCTGTCGTACTTCGACAAGCGCCAGCGCGGTGAGGTGCTCAGCCGCGCGACGAACGACATGGACAACATCCAGCAGACCCTCCAGCAGTCGATGGGCCAGCTCGTCAACTCGCTGCTGACCATCGTGGGCGTGCTCGTGATGATGTTCTGGGTGTCGCCGCTGCTCGCGCTCGTCGCGCTGGTCACGGTGCCGCTGTCGTTCGTCGTGGCCACCCGGATCGGCAAGCGCTCGCAGCCGCACTTCGTGCAGCAGTGGCGCACCACCGGCAAGCTCAACGCCCACATCGAGGAGATGTACACCGGGCACACCCTGGTGAAGGTGTTCGGACGGGCGGACGAGTCGGCGGCGCAGTTCGCCGAGCAGAACGAGAAGCTGTACGAGGCCGGTTTCCGGGCGCAGTTCAACAGCGGCATCATGCAGCCGCTGATGATGTTCGTGTCGAACCTGAACTACGTGCTGGTGGCGGTGGTCGGCGGTCTGCGGGTCGCCTCGGGCTCGCTGTCGATCGGTGACGTGCAGGCGTTCATCCAGTACTCCCGCCAGTTCTCGATGCCGCTGACGCAGGTCGCGTCGATGGCGAACCTGGTGCAGTCGGGTGTCGCGTCGGCGGAGCGGGTCTTCGAGGTCCTGGACGCGGACGAGCAGGAGGCGGACCCGGCGGTGTCGGCCCGCCCCGAGGAGCTGCGCGGGCGGGTGGCGCTGGAGAACGTCTCCTTCCGGTACGACCCGGAGAAGCCGCTCATCGAGGACCTCTCGCTGAAGGTGGAGCCCGGTCACACGGTGGCCATCGTCGGCCCCACCGGCGCCGGCAAGACGACCCTGGTGAACCTGCTCATGCGGTTCTACGACGTCACGGACGGCCGGATCACCCTCGACGGGGTCGACGTGAAGTCCATGTCCCGTGACGAGCTGAGGGCCGGGATCGGCATGGTGCTCCAGGACACCTGGCTGTTCGGGGGCACGATCGCCGACAACATCGCGTACGGGGCCGGAGTGGAAGGGGCGGCGCGCAGCGCCTCCGGCAAGGGCGGTGGTGGGCGACGGGTGGGCGTCACGCGCGGGGAGATCGAGGAGGCGGCGCGCGCGGCGCACGCCGACCGGTTCATCCGCACCCTGCCCGACGGCTACGACACGGTGATCGACGACGAGGGCACGGGGGTCAGCGCGGGCGAGAAGCAGCTGATCACCATCGCGCGGGCGTTCCTGTCGGACCCGGTCATCCTGGTGCTCGACGAGGCGACCAGCTCCGTGGACACCCGGACCGAGGTGCTGATCCAGAAGGCGATGGCGAAGCTGGCGCACGGGCGGACGTCGTTCGTGATCGCCCACCGTCTGTCGACGATCCGGGACGCGGACACCATCCTCGTGATGGAGGACGGGTCCATCGTGGAGCAGGGCGCCCACGCGGAGCTGCTGGAGTCCGGCGGAGCCTACGCCCGCCTCTACCAGGCCCAGTTCGCCCAGGCGGTGGCCGAGGTCGACTAGGGCCGGCTCTCCCTGGACCCCTCGCTCCGGTGTTCGAGGAGCGGGTCTCCGGGGGCAGCGCCCCCGGAGACCTCAGTCCAGATAGCCCCGGAGCTGGTCGGCGAAGGCGTGGTCCCGCAGCTTGTTGAGGGTCTTCGACTCGATCTGCCGGATGCGCTCGCGCGTCACGCCGAAGATGCGGCCGATCTCCTCCAGGGTCCGCGGCCGCCCGTCCGCCAGCCCGTACCGCAGCTGCACGACCTTCCGCTCCCGCTCGCCGAGCGTCGACAGCACCGCGTCCAGATGCTGCCGGAGCAGCAGGAACGCGGCGGACTCCACCGGGGACGTCGCGTCGCCGTCCTCGATGAGGTCACCGAGGGCCACGTCGTCCTCCTCGCCCACGGGGGCGTGCAGGGACACCGGCTCCTGGGCCAGCCGCAGGACCTCGCTCACCCGTTCGCCGGACAGGTCGAGCTGGGCCGCGACCTCCTCGGGCGTGGGCTCGTAGCCGCGCTCCTGGAGCATCCGCCGCTGGACCCGGACCACCCGGTTGATCAGCTCGACCACGTGCACGGGCACCCGGATGGTGCGCGCCTGGTCGGCGAGCGCGCGCGACATGGCCTGGCGGATCCACCACGTGGCGTACGTGGAGAACTTGTAGCCGCGGGCGTAGTCGAACTTCTCGACGGCCCTGATCAGGCCGAGGTTGCCCTCCTGGACCAGGTCGAGCATGGTCAGGCCCCGGCCCACGTACCGCTTGGCCACGGAGACGACGAGCCGCAGGTTCGCCTCGATGAGCCGGCGCTTGGCCATCCGGCCCATGACGACGATCCGGTCCAGGTCCAGGGCGAGCCGGTCGTCCAGGCCGGGGGTGAGCCGCAGCTTCTCCTCGGCGAACAGCCCGGCCTCGACGCGGCGGGCGAGTTCGACCTCCTCGGCGGCCGTGAGCAGCGGGATCCGCCCGATCTCCCGCAGGTACTGGCGGAACAGGTCGGACGAGGGGCCACCGGTGTCGGCGGCGCGGGCGCGGACCGGCTCCACGGGCTCGGGAGCCTCGGTCTCCACCTCCACCTCCGCCCCGGGCCCCTCCGCCCCGGGTCCCTCCGTCCCGGGTCCCTCCGCGAGGGTCTCCACCGGGTTCTCCGGGCCGCTCTCGGGGTGGTGGGCGGCCCGGCGCTGCGCGGGGACCGCCCCGACGACGCCGGGTTCCGCGTCCGTGTCGGCGGTGTTGTCGGTCTGGGCGAGGGTCTGGGTCTGCACGGGGGCGACCTCCAGGGATGTCGCTGCTGAGGCGTGCGGCAGCGGTACGTCGGGGATGGGGTCGACGGTCTCGCCGCTGTCCATCCCGCAGTCGTTTGGCGGAACCGCGGGGATGGGGAACCCGTCGCGTGCGGGTCGGCCGCGCTCCGAGGACTCAGGCACCGGAACCCAGTGTGGAGTACGACACATCGCCGCCACGAGGGGCGTGCGGTGACTTTTTGCGTCCGGTCCGTGACCGCGTGGTTACCGTCCCGGACGAGTGCGCACTTCGGCGGGGACGAAACCTCCGGGGACGGACGCGGGATCGGCGTGTGCGCCGGCCGCCTCGGCCGCCCGTCGGGCCCCTCGGGCCCCTCGGGCCCCGCCGGTCCGCTCCCGGAGCGTCCCCGGAAGGCCGCCGCGCGGCCTCAGAGGGCTTCGGCGCCCCGCTCGCGCAGCGCCTGGCCGTACTGCTGGAGCACCCACAGCTCGTTCTGCACGGCGGCGAGCTGGGCCGGGTCGCCGCCCGTGCTGAGCCGGGCGAGGGAGCCCTGGACGTCCCGGACGCGGCGGTCGACGGCACGGCGGCGGACCATGACGAGCTGGTCGCCCGCGTAGGCCTCGTCGACGGTCTTGCGCATGATCGCTTCGACGGCCAGCTCGGTGACCATCGCGCGCACCGTGTCGTCCGGGGCGGCGTCGCGGACCCGGATCAGGTACTCCTGGGGGTCCTGGACGCCGAACTCGGCCCCGCCCGCGTCCATGACGGCCTGGCGCACGGCGGCGTACGGCGGTGCGGTGAACTCGTCGATGCCGTACGCGTCGAACGCCGGTGAGACCAACTCGGGCCGCTGGAGGGCGAGTTTGAGCAGTTCGCGCTCGGTGGCGAAGACGGGGTTGCGCAGGGTCAGGGCCGGGCCGCCGGTGGGCGCCTGGGGGGCGGCGGCGTAGGCCTGCTGGGGACGGCCGACGGGCGCGGGGCCGGCGCCGCCGCGCTCACGGGCCCAACGGGCCAGCTGGGCCACCCTCTTGACGACGAACTGGGTGTCGAGGATGCCGAGCATGCCGGCGAGCTGCACGGCGACCTCGTGCTGTGCGCCGCTGTTCTTGATGCGGGCGACGACCGGGGCCGCCTCGTCGAGGGCCGCCGCGCGTCCCGCCGGGGTCTCCAGGTCGTAGCGCAGGACGATCTGGCGCAGCGCGAACTCGAAGAGCGGGGTGCGGGGTTCGACCAGGTCGGCGACGGCCTCGTCGCCTTTGGCCAGGCGCAGCTCGCAGGGGTCCATGCCGTCGGGCGCGATGGCGATGTAGGTCTCGGCGGCGAACTTCTGGTCGTCCTCGAAGGCGCGCAGGGCGGCCTTCTGGCCGGCCGCGTCGCCGTCGAAGGTGAAGATCACCCGGGCCGAGCCGTTGTCCATCAGGAGGCGGCGGAGGATCTTGATGTGGTCGCCGCCGAACGCCGTGCCGCAGGTCGCGATCGCCGTGGTGATCCCGGCCAGGTGGCAGGCCATGACGTCGGTGTAGCCCTCGACGACGACCGCCCGGCTGCTCTTGGCGATCTCCTTCTTGGCGAGGTCGATGCCGTACAGGACCTGGGACTTCTTGTAGATCGCGGTGTCGGGCGTGTTCAGGTACTTCGGTCCGTTGTCGGACTCGTAGAGCTTGCGGGCGCCGAAGCCGACGACGTCGCCGCCGATGTCGCGGATCGGCCACATGAGGCGGCCGCGGAAGCGGTCGATGGGGCCGCGGCGGCCCTCCTGCGCGAGGCCGGAGAGGACCAGTTCCTTGTCGGTGAAGCCCTTGCCGCGCAGATGGCGGGTGAGGTGGTCCCAGCCCTGGGGGCTGTAGCCGACTCCGAAGTGGGCGGCGGCGGCCTGGTCGAAGCCGCGCTCGGCGAGGAACGCGCGGCCCGTGTCGGCCTCGGGGCTGGTGTCGAGCTGCTCGGTGTAGAACCGCGCGGCCGCCTTGTGCGCCTCGACCAGGCGGATGCGTTCGCCGCGCTGGTGGGCGGGGTTGTACCCGCCCTCCTCGTAGCGCAGGGTGATGCCGGCCTGGGCGGCGAGGCGCTCGACCGACTCGGAGAAGGTGAGGTGGTCGACCTTCATCACGAACGTGATGGTGTCGCCGCCCTCCTGGCAGCCGAAGCAGTGGAAGAGGCCCTTGCTGGGGCTGACCTGGAACGACGGTGACTTCTCGTCGTGGAAGGGGCACAGGCCCTTGAGGTTTCCGCCGCCCGCGTTGCGCAGCTGGAGGTACTCGGACACCACGGCGTCGATCGGGACCGCGTCCCGAACCGCCTTCACGTCCTCGTCATTGATCCTGCCTGCCACGAGGTGATTCTACGGGGCCGCGCCGACACTCCCGGGGCGGGCGGCCGCCGGACCGGGAGCCGGGGCGCACCCCGGACCCCCGGCACGGCGGCCGGCCCCACGGGCCCGTCACGGGGCCAGGCTCTCCAGCGGGACGTGCGGGTCGGCGAGCGCGTCGGTGTCCACCCGGGCCCGGGAGCGGATCAGCTGCTGGATCGGATCCGTGACGTCCCACACGTTCACGTTCATCCCGGCGAGCAGCCTCCCCTCCTTCACCCAGAAGGCGATGAACTCCCGCTTGCCCGCGTCGCCGCGGATCACCACCTGGTCGTACGACCCCGGGGGCGCCCAGCCCGAGTACTCCAGGCCCAGGTCGTACTGGTCGGAGAAGAAGTAGGGCACCCGGTCGTACGCCGCCCCGCGGCCCAGCATCGAGCGGGCGGCGGCCGGTCCGCCGTTGAGGGCGTTGGCCCAGTGCTCGACGCGCAGCCGGGTGTCGAAGAGGCCGTGGTGGAAGGAGGCGACGTCACCGGCGGCGTAGATGTCGGGGTCGGAGGTGCGCAGCTGTTCGTCGACCGCGATGCCGCCGCCGTGCGCGCGTTCCGCCATCTCCAGGCCGGCGGCCTCGGCGAGGCCGGTGCGCGGGGCGGCGCCGATGGCCGCGAGGACGGTGTGGGCGGGGTGCTCCTCGCCGTCGTCGGTGCGGGCGGCCAGCACCATGCCGTCCTGGCCGGTGATCTCGGTGAGCTGGGCGCCGAAGTGGAAGCGGACCCCGTGCTCGCTGTGCAGCTCGGCGAAGAGCTGGCCCAGCTCGGGGCCGAGCACGTTGTGCAGGGGCGTCGGCGCGGGTTCGACGACGGTGACCTCCGCGCCGTACTCGCGGGCCGCGGCGGCGACCTCCAGGCCGATCCAGCCGGCGCCGGCGATGACGAGGTGGCCGTTGTCCCGGCCCAGCGCGGTGAGGACGCCCTTGAGGCGCTCGGCGTGGGCGAGACGGCGCAGGTGGTGGACACCGGCGAGGTCGGTGCCCGGGATGTCGAGGCGGCGCGGCTCCGCGCCGGTCACGATGAGCAGTTTGTCGTAGTGGACAAGGGTGCCGTCGTCGCCGAAGCGGACGGACCTGGCCTCACGGTCGATCGCGACGACGGTCTGGCCGAGGTGCAGTTCGATGTCGTTCTGCGCGTACCAGGCGGGTTCGTGCACGAAGACGCTGTCGCGTTCCTCCTTGCCCAGGAGGTAGCCCTTGGACAGCGGCGGGCGCTCGTAGGGGTGGTCGCGTTCGTCGCAGATCAGTATCACGCGGCCGGTGAAGCCCTCCGCTCGGAGCGTCTCGGCCGCCTTGGCGCCTGCCAGGCCTCCTCCGACGATGACGAATGTCTGATCCGCGTCGACCACTTGATGCCTCCTCGTAAGGATGTCGCCATATGCGAGCGTCCCGCACGGAGCGTGATGGGGGAAGGGGTAGTGGCCCGATCAGGCCACGCAGGGTCACCCCTGTCCGGTTCCGGGGGAACGCGTGGTGAGTCTGAGGTGCAGGGAACGCGCCGAGGCGTCCGTGAGGGACGCGATCTGGTCCACGATCACCCGCTTGCGGGCGCGGTCGTCGGCCGCCTGGCCGAACAGCGCCCGGAACTGCGGATCCAGTACCCCGGGGGCGCGGGCGGTGAGCGCCTCGGCCAGTTCGGCGACGACGACCCGCTGGTCGGCGCGGAGCAGTTCCTGTTCGGCGCGCTGCATCACGTACCGGTCGGCGACCGCCTTGAGGACGGCGCATTCCAGTCTGGCGGACCGCGGCACGACCAGTTCCGCCGCGTACCGGGTGAGGCGCCCGCTGCCGTACCGGGCGCGGGTGGCGCCCTCCGCGGCCAGGCAGAAACGGCCGATGAGCTGGCTGGTGGCGTCCTTCAGACGGGCCTGCGCGACGGCCGACCCGTCGTACCCGTGCGGCCACCACTCCTGGCCGAGGAGCCGGTCGAGGGCCTCGGCCAGCTCGGCCGGATCGGTGTCCTCGGGCACGTACCGCCCGACGGCCACGGCGAAGATCTCCCGGCGTTCCGGTCCGGAGTGCAGGCTGGCGGGGTCGATGTGGCCCGCGTGCAGGCCGTCCTCGATGTCGTGCACCGAGTACGCCACGTCGTCGGCCCAGTCCATCACCTGGGCCTCGAAGCACGTACGCGTGCCGGGGGCTCCCTCACGGATCCAGTCGAACACCGGCCGGTCGTCCTCGTAGACCCCGAACTTCGGCGACTTCGGATCGCCGGGACGGGCGCCTCTCGGCCACGGGTACTTGGTGGCGGCGTCGAGGGCGGCGCGGGTGAGGTTGAGGCCGACGCTGACGAGCCCGTCGCCCGCGGCGGCTGGGGTCATCGTGTCGCCGCGCACGAAGCGCTTGGGCTCGATCCGGGTGAGCAGGCGCAGCGACTGGGCGTTGCCCTCGAACCCGCCGCAGTCCTCGGCGAATTCGTTGAGCGCCTGCTCGCCGTTGTGCCCGAAGGGCGGGTGGCCCAGGTCGTGCGAGAGGCAGGCCGCCTCGACCAGGTCCGGATCGCAGCCGAGGGCGGCGCCCAGCTCGCGGCCCACCTGGGCGCACTCCAGGGAGTGGGTCAGCCGGGTCCGCGGACTGGCGTCCCACACCTGGACGGGCGCCCCGCCCGATCCGGCGGCGCCGAGCACCTGGGGAAGGGTTCCGGGGGTGACGACCTGGGTCTTGCCCGCGAGGCGGCGCAGGGCCGCGGAGTGCAGCACGCGTGCGCGGTCGCGCTGGAAGGCGGTGCGGCCGGGGCGTTTGTCGGGCTCGGCGGCCCAGCGCTCGACGGCCGACACGTCGTACTCGTCGCGGGCCGGGTGGGCCGGGTGGTTCTCGTGTGCCTGTGGTGCGGTCTCTTCGGTCCTCGCTGCCATGCCTTCCATACGCCGACAGTAGACGCAGGCGGTGACAATCGGGGCGGGAGCGCCGACGGCCCGGTGCCGCTTCCGGGGGGAGCCGCCGGGTTCAGGCCGGGACCAGGGTGCGCTCCGGGGCGGCTTCGGGGGCCGCCGCGGCCTGGTCGTAGCGGTGCAGGACGAGGCGGGCCATCGCCGGGTGGTCGCCCAGCGGTTCGGCGCAGATCCAGGGGGCCTCCTCGGCTACCTGCGCGGCGAAGCGGCCGGGGGCGGTGAAGTACGAGGCGACGGCGATCCGGTGGCGGCCCCGGGCGGCCAGCGAGCGCACGGCGGCGGGGACGGTGGGCGCGGCGGCGGAGGCGTACGCGGGGACGACCGGGACGCCGAGGCGTTCGGCGAGCAGCTGGGCGGTGCGGCGGGTGTCGGCGGCCGATTCCGGGGAACGGGACCCGGCGGACGCGAGGACGACGGCGCTCGTGCGGCGGGCGGTGTCACTCGTCCGGGTGCGCCATCCGGCCTCGACGAGGCGGGCGTAGAGGGTTTCCACGAGCAGCGGGTGCGGGCCGAGCGGGGCGGCGACGCGGGCGCGCAGACCGGGGACGGCGGCGGCGGTCTCGGGGATGTCGCGCCGGACGTGGTAGCCGCGGCCGAGCAGCAGCGGCACGAGGACGACGTCCTGCCGGCCGGCAAGGGAGGCGAGCGTGTCGGCGAGGAGGGGCTCGTTCAGCTCGATGTGGCCGAGGCGCACGGACAGGTGCGGGCGCAGCTCGCGGACGCGTTCGATCAGGGTGTGGACGGTGGCGAGCGTGCGCGGGTCACGGCTGCCGTGGGCGACCAGCACGAGGGCGGGCGGCGGCGGACGGCGGGTGCCGTCGGGCGAGACGAGACTGAGCCGGCTGCCGAGCTGGCCGGCGATCCGGTTCATGAGCTGCGCCGCGCTGTCCAGGTGGCCTTCGAGGGGGCCTTCGAGGTGGGCACCGCGGGGCGGCGGGCCGCCGGGGCGGTGGGGGGACGCGTCGCGAGCGGGGTTCGGGGCCGTCATGGGTCGATCCTGGCGGGAGGAGGTTGCCGGGCCGTTGCGTGGGTATGTCGGGCGTTTTCCAGTGGTTCACCGGACGGCGGCGGCCCGGTGTGAGGGTCGCGGCCCCCGGCTCCCCGCCCGCCGGAGGGCCGGGGTCGGCACGTCCGGGCGAACCGAACGACCTTACGATGCGTCTTCATCCGTCGAAGGGGAACGCGGGTCCGGCGCGGGCCCGCCGGACGCCGAGGCCGCGCGCCTTCGCGAGTGACGACACCTGGGGGACATCGACCATGCCGCGTCTGCCGCGCCCGGGGCTTGCGGTCCTCCGCGGGCTCCGTCCGCCGCGCCTGCCTCGTCTGCCGCGCACGCGCGAGGGGCGACGGCGGGCGGTGCAGGCGCTGATGGTCCTGTGCGTGCTGGCGCTGCTCCCGATGACCTGGCTGCGCCTGTCGACGGGCGACCGGCTGCGGACGACGGCGAACGCCCCGCGCACCGAGGTCGCGATCGTCTTCGGCGCGGGGCTGTGGGACGGCGAGCCGTCCCCGTACCTCGCCCACCGTCTGGACGCCGCCGCGAAGCTGTACCGGGCCGGCCGGATCGAGGTCGTCCTCGTCACCGGCGACAACAGCCGCGAGGACTACGACGAGCCCGACGCCATGCGCTCCTACCTCACCGCGCACGGGGTGCCCGGCCGGCGGATCGTCAGCGACTACGCCGGCTTCGACACCTGGGACTCCTGCGTCCGCGCCCGGAAGATCTTCGGCGTCCACGAGGCCGTCCTGATCAGCCAGGACTTCCACATCCGGCGCGCCCTCGCCCTGTGCCGGGCGGCGGGCGTGCGCTCGTACGGCATCGGCGTGGCCGCCCGGCAGGACGTCACCTGGTACTACGGCAACACCCGGGAGATCTTCGCGGCGGGCAAGGCCGCGCTGGATGCGGTGTTCGAGCCGGACCCGCGGTTCCTGGGCCCGGAGGAGCACGGGGTGGGCCGGGCCCTGGCGTCGGCCCGCTGAGCCGGGCGCCGTCGGCGGCCCGCCGGGCGCGCGGCGGCGGGTACGGCCCCGGCCGGGGTTTCGCGCGGAGGAGCTCACCGCGGGTCCGGGCCGGGCGGGAGGTGTCCGCCCCGGTGGCGTAACGCCCGCCTCCCCGGCGCGTAACACGCCCGCCGCAGGCTGGGGCCCATGACCGCCTCCGTGACGCCCACCCACTGCCCGTACTGCGCCCTGCAGTGCGGGATGAACCTGACGCCCGCGCCGGACGGCGGCGTCGAGGTGGCCGAACGGGCGGACTTCCCGGTGAACCGGGGTGCCCTGTGCGGCAAGGGGCGCACGGCGCCCGCGCTGCTGTCGTCCCGGGTGCGGCTCACCTCGCCCCTCGTCCGCACCGGGGGCGTCCTGGTGCCCGCCGGCTGGGACGAGGCCCTGTCCCGGATCGCCGAGGGGCTCGCCCGCACGCGCGCGGACCACGGACCGGACGCCTGCGGCGTGTTCGGCGGCGGCGGGCTGACGAACGAGAAGGCCTACGCCCTCGGGAAGTTCGCCCGTGTCGTCCTTCGCACCTCGCAGATCGACTACAACGGCCGCTTCTGCATGTCGTCCGCGGCGGCGGCCGGCGTCAGGGCCTTCGGTCTCGACCGGGGGCTGCCCTTCCCGCTGGAGGACGTCCCGCGGACCGGCTGCGTGATCCTCGTCGGCTCCAACCTCGCCGAGACGATGCCGCCCGCGCTGCGGTTCGTCACCGAGCTGAAGGAGAACGGCGGCACCCTGATCGTCGTCGACCCGCGCCGCACCCGCACGGCCGAACAGGCGGACCTGCACCTGGCACCGCGCCCGGGGACGGACCTGGCGCTCGCGCTCGGGATGCTCCACCTGGTGGTCGCCGAGGGGCGTACGGACGAGGAGTACGTCCGGGACCGCACGAGCGGCTGGGAGGAGGCGCGGGCGGCGGCGATGGCGCACTGGCCGGAGTACGTGGAACGGATCACGGGGGTGTCCGTTCCCGAACTCCGCGCCGCCGTGCGGATGTTCTGCGAGCCGGAGAACGCGATGGTGCTGACCGCGCGCGGGCCCGAGCAGCAGTCCAAGGGCACCGACACCGTGGGCGCCTGGATCAACCTCTGCCTGGCCACCGGGCGCCCGGGCCGGCCGCTGTCCGGGTACGGCTGCCTCACCGGGCAGGGCAACGGGCAGGGCGGGCGCGAACACGGCCAGAAGGCGGACCAGTTGCCCGGCTACCGCAAGCTCACCGACCCGGCGGCACGGCGGCACGTGGCCGAGGTGTGGGGTGTCGACCCCGCCACGCTGCCCGGGCCCGGGCGCAGCGCGTACGAGCTCCTGGACGCCATGGGGACGGACATCCGCTCCCTGCTGCTGATGGGGTCGAACCCGGTGGTGTCCGCGCCCCGCGCCGCGCACGTCGAGGAACGCCTGAGGTCGCTGGACTTCCTCGCGGTCGCCGATGTCGTCCTCTCCGAGACCGCCGCCCTCGCGGACGTCGTGCTGCCGGTCACCCAGTGGGCGGAGGAGACGGGCACGACGACGAACCTGGAGGGCCGCGTGCTGCTGCGCCGGCGCGCGCTCACCCCGCCCGAGGGGGTCCGCAGCGACCTCGACGTGCTCCACGGACTCGCCGCGCTCCTCGGGGTGGAGAAGGGCTTCCCCACCGACCCGGAGGAGGTCTTCGAGGAACTGCGCCGGGCGAGCGCGGGCGGCCCGGCGGACTACTCGGGGATCACCTACCGCCGGCTGGCGGAGGAGAACGGGGTGTTCTGGCCCTGCCCGGCCCGGGAGGACCCGGACGGGGGCACCGGGGACACGGACGCGGGCCCGGACGCCCCGGCGGACGGCGGCTCCGGCGGCGGGCACCACCCGGGCACGCCCCGCCTCTTCCTCGACCGGTTCGCCACCGAGGACGGGCGGGCACGGTTCGTTCCCGTGTCGCACCGGCCCGCCGCCGAGGAACCGGACGACGAGTACCCGGTGCTGCTGACCACCGGACGGGTGGTGGCCCAGTACCAGTCGGGGGCCCAGACCCGGCGCGTCGACGAACTGAACGCCGCCGCGCCCGGCCCGTTCGTGGAGATGCATCCGCGGCTGGCCGCCCGGCTCGGCGCGGCGGACGGGGACGCCGTGACGGTGGTGTCCCGGCGGGGCAGGGCCGTGGCACCGGCCCGGATCACGGCCGCCATCCGCCCCGACACCGTGTTCATGCCCTTCCACTGGCCCGGGGAGGGCCGCACCAACACGCTCACCAACCCGGCCCTCGACCCGGTCTCCCGGATGCCGGAGTTCAAGGCGTGCGCGGTGCGGGTGGAGCGGGTGGAGGCGGTGCGCGAGGACTGACGCCCGGCCCGGGGCGGGCGCGGCGGGGTTCCCCGCAGGCCCCGGGGTGCGCCCGTGCGGGTGGCCGTTGCGTGCGCCCGTGCGGGTGGCCGTTGCGTGCGCCCCCGCAGCCGTGGCCCCTCCCGCACCTAGGGTGCGGCCATGGCCGACCGCGACTTGACCCGACGCCGTGTCCTCGCGCTCAGCGGGGCGGCCGTCGGCGCCGCCCTGGGCATCGGGATCAGCTCCTGCTCGACGCGCGCCCCGAAGACGGACGGACACCCCGGCTCCGCTCCGACGGAAGCGCCCCCGCCCGCCGGGCGGTCCGGGCCAGGGGATCAGGACGACCGCTGACGGCGCCAGTCCCCGTCCTCGATCAGCTCACCGCCGGACCGCAGGCGGGCCGCCACCGCGGGCGCGGCGACGTACACCCAGGTCCGCACGACCGTGACGCCGTCCGCGCGCACGGCGTCCCGCGCGACCCGCTCGTACAGGCTGGTCGCGTCGCCCGGCACGTACTCCTCCAACTCGTCGAGTTCCGCGAGGAGTTCCTCGTACGCCCCGGGCCGCGCGGTCACGATCTCGCCGCACACCGCGCCGTCGGGCTCGTCGACGGCGTACGGGTATCCGGGCCCGGCGTACAGCACGAGCCCGCGCATCCGCCCCGGCTCCTCGGAGCGGGTACGGCCGCGCAGGAACAGGTCGTGGTTGGGCTCGCCGGGCCGCAGGGTGCCGTAGACGAAGAAGGGCAGCTCCGCTTCGCCGCGGGGGTCGACGGGGTTCAAGGGGCCGTCTCCTCCTCCAGCCAGCGCAGGTAGTCCGGGTTTCCCGCCACGACCGGGGTGGCGATGATCTCGGGCGTGTCGTAGTCGTGGGCGTCCAGGAGGTACTCCTCCAGCGCCGGGTAGCGCGCGGCGGTCGTCTTGAACTGGACCCTCCACTCGGCCGCGGTCTCCACCGCGCCCCGCCAGCGGTAGACGGACGTGACCGGCCCCGAGATCTGGGCGCAGGCCGCGACCCGTGCCGCCACCGCGCCCCTGGCCAGCGCCTCGGCCTTCTCCGCCGCGTCCGTCGTGGTCAGGACGGCCAGGCAGGACGGCAGTTCCATGATCGCCTCCATTCGTGGGGATACGGAAACGATTCTCGCCGTATCCCGTACGCACCACGTCATCGCTATGGACATGACATGTCATGCACCTTTAAATCGGAGCGAATCCCAGCGCCGCCCCCACAGGCCCCTCCCCCACACGCCTCTTCGAGGCACCTCCCCAAGGAGACCGATGAGTCGAATACGGCACATCCGTGGTTCCTCCCTCGCCGCCGCCGGCGCCGCCGCGACCACGGCCACCCTGCTGGCCACCCTGCTGGCCGCCGTGCTCGCCCCCGCCGCGCACGCCGACGGCGCGCCGACCCGGGCGACCGCGATCGGGAACGCGGCCTCGGCGCTCACGGCCCACGCCGCGAACCTGGGCCTCACCTCCGCCCAGCACACCACCGTGCGGGACGTCGTCGTCGACAAGGACGGCACCCAGCACGTGCGCTACGACCGGACCTACCGCGAACTGCCCGTACTGGGCGGCGACTTCGTGGTTCACCTGAGGCCGGACGGTTCGTACCGCGGCGCCGACCGTGCGACATCGAGGACGATCTCGCTGGACAGCGTCACCCCGGAGCTCTCCGGCGCGAAGGCGGCCGGTCTCGCGGTGAACGCGCTGCGCGCCGCCAGTCCCGGCGAGACGCTGAAGAGGGTCACGGCCCGGCCGCGGCTGGTCGTCGACGCCCTGCACGGCACTCCGCGGCTGGCCTGGCGCACCGACGCGGTGGGCCAGGACGGACTCGGCAACCCGGTCGCCCGCACGGTCCTGACCGACGCCCGCACCGGCGCGCGGATCGACGCGTGGGACAGCGTCGAGACGGCGACGGGCGACGGCAACTCCCTCTACGGCGGCACGGTTCCGCTGGAGACGACCGCGTCCGGATCGACGTACCAGCTCAAGGACCCGACGCGCGGGAACACGTACACCGGCGACGCGGCGAACAAGACGGACCTGTGCATCTTCGGCATCTGCTTCGTCCGTGCCCCCGCAACCCTGTTCACGGACGCCGACAACCACTGGGGCACGGGCACGACCGCCGACCGCGCCTCGGCCGCGGTGGACGCCCAGTACGGCACGAACGAGACCTGGGACTACTACAAGAACGTCCACGGCCGCAACGGCATCGCCGGCGACGGCAAGGGCTCGTACAACCGCGTCCACTACGGCAACAACTACAACAACGCCTTCTGGGACGACAGTTGCTTCTGCATGACGTACGGCGACGGTGACGGCTCGATCTTCGGGCCGCTGGTGGCGCTGGATGTCGCCGGCCACGAGATGTCGCACGGCGTGACGTCCAAGACGGCGGCGCTGACGTACTCGGGCGAGTCCGGCGGCCTGAACGAGGCGACCTCGGACATCTTCGGGACCATGGTGGAGTGGTACGCGAACAACGCCTCGGACCCCGGTGACTACCTGATCGGCGAGGAGATCGTCCGTCCCGGCTTCGGCAAACCCGCCCTCCGGTTCATGGACAAGCCCTCCAAGGACGGCAACTCGGCCGACTGCTGGAGCGGTTCGGTCGGCAACCTCGACGTCCACTACTCCTCCGGCGTCGCCAACCACTTCGCCTATCTGCTCTCGGAGGGCAGCGGGGCGAAGACCGTGAACGGCGTCGCCTACGACTCCCCCACCTGCAACGGCTCCACGGTCACCGGCATCGGCCACGACAAGGTGGGCAGGATCTGGTACCGCGCGCTGACGGTCTACATGACCTCGTCCACGAACTACGCGGGAGCGCGCACCGCCACGCTGAACGCGGCCAAGGACCTCTACGGGGCGGGCAGCACCGAGTACGCCGCCGTGGCCGCGGCGTGGTCGGCGGTCTCCGTGGGCTGACCGGTTCCGACGGGTACCCGGTCGCCGTGGGCAGGCGCCGTCAGGTTCGCCTGCCCACGGCTTGCCGTGAGCATGTCCGTCTCCGCGGGGTCCTAGTCCTCCCGGACCGGCCGGTACACGCTCACCTCCGCGCCCGTCTTCGCGGTGACGGTGGAAACGTGTTCGAGCGGGCGCTTCGTCCCGTCCTCGGGGAAGATCGACTTGCCGCCGCCGAGGATCACCGGCATCCGGATGAGCTGGAGCTCGTCGACCAGGCCCTCGGCCAGCAGGGTGCGGACGAGGGTGGGGCTGCCCATCATCGCGAGGTCGCCGCCGTCGGCCGCGCGCAGGTCACGGATCCGGGCGACGGCCTCGTCGGCCGGGATGAGCGTGGTGTTGTCCCAGGCCGCCAGCTCGGCCTCGCCGAGGGTGCCGGAGACCACGTACTTGGGCAGGGAGTTCATCCGGTCGGCGAACGGGTCGCCCGCCCGCTCGGGCCACGCGGCGGCCATCGTCCGCCAGGTGCGGCGCCCGAACAGCAGCCCCTCGGCGCCGGAGAGACCGGTCGCGAACGCGCCGCCCACGACCTCCGGGTCGAAGTACGGGTGGGACCAGCCGCCGTGCGCGAAGCCGCCGTCGGTGTCCTCCTCGGGACCGCCCGGCGCCTGCACGACGCCGTCCAGGCTGATGAACTCACTGATCACGATGCGCATGGGACTCGCTCCTCGTCGTCGTCTCGGCCGCGTCGCGCGCTCCAACCGTCGCACGCGTCCGGGTCACATGGGGGAAGACCGGCGGACCGCCCCGGAATCATCGCTCTCCCGGGGGGCCGCGGTGTGACGCGGCACACACCCTGGCACGCCTCCCGGCCGACGGCCGAGGCTTGACGGGCGGACGGGCGGACGGGCGGACGGATGGCCGGGGCCGGCCGGAGCCACCACCGGGCGAGCCGGTCACCCATTCACACCCGCGCCCCGGCTCCTTCCGGTTCCCGTGTGCGGTACACCGGGCGCAGACCGGTGACCTGCCGGAATGCCGGGGCCCCCTCCCCCTTCCGGCCCCCCGCCTGACACCCGTTCACATCATTTCTGACGCACCATCAGAGAGCGGTCGCGGTCATGTGCCACTTACCTCGGAAAAGCAGGGCGCGACCGACACTGCGGCACTTGGAGGTGCCGCGGGCCGCACCCCCTCGGAGGAGCTGGCACGATGCGACGTACCGCCCGGCTGCTGACCGGTACCGCGCTCGCCGTCGCCGTCGCGGGACTGGCCGCCGCGCCCGTGTACGGCGAGGACACCGGGAGTCTGGAGGTGTTCCCCTCCAGCGTCGTCCCGGGCGCCGACGTCACCGTCAACACGGCCGCGTGCGGCTCGGACGGCACCGCGAGCGGGGACGCCGACGCGGTGGGCGGCGGTTCCTTCACGCTCGCCGCCAGCGCGCACGAGCACGACGCGATCGGCCAGTTCCAGGTACCGCCGAGCGCGCAGCCGGGGACGTACGAGATCGTCGCGACGTGCTCCAACGGCCGGCGCGTCACCGGCGACCTCCTGGTGACCCTGGCCGCCGCGCGCGAGCAGGTGCAGCCGCGCGGGCATGTGGACACGGGTGTCGGCGGCGCGCTGGGCCCCGACCCCGTACAGACCGCGGCGGGAGTGGCGGCGCTGGCCGTCGCCGCCGCGGGCGGTACCTGGCTCCTGCATCGCCGGGCGAGAGGCGACGGGATCTGACGGACACCCTCCGCGGTCCGTCCGCCGGTACCGCCGTCCCTCCCCCTCCGTGGCCCGACGCCCCTCGCGGCCCGGAGGGGGAAGGGACCGGCACCCCAGCACACCCCCGGCCGTCGCGGTCGCCGGCCGGCCCCGCCCCGGAAGGAAACCCGTGAGGAGGCCTCGTGCGCCGGGTCAGCAACGCCGCCATAGCGTCGGTCACCCTCGTCGCCCTCTGCTCGGGTGCCTGGCTGCTGAGCAGCGGCACCGAGGCGCACCCGCCGCCCCAGCCGTCCCCGGCGCAGGCGGCGGCCTCCGGGGACGGGGCGCGGTCCGCCGCCGCCGCGATGCCGCACTCCCCGCCGGACCGCATCCGCATCCCCGCGATCGACGTGGACGCGCCCCTGATCGGCCTCGGCCTCACCCCGCAGGGGAGCCTGGACGTGCCGCCCGCGCGGAAGAAGAACCTGGCGGGCTGGTACGAGGCCGGGACCAGCCCCGGTGAACGCGGCACGGCGATCGTGGCCGGGCACGTCGACAACGCGGAGGGCCCCGCCGTCTTCTACGACCTGGGCTCCCTCCGCAAGGGCAGCACGGTCGAGGTGGACCGGCTCGACGGCAGGACGGCCGTGTTCACCGTCGACGCGGTCGAGGTGTACGACTCCCGTTCCTTCCCCGACGCCAAGGTGTACGGCGCCGCGCACCGGCCCGAACTGCGGGTCATCACCTGCGGCGGCGGCTACTCCCGGACGACGGGCTACCAGGGGAACGTGGTCGTCTTCGCCCACCTCACCGGCAGCCGCCGGTAGTCCGGGCGGACCGGGGACCGCGGCCGGGACTCGGACTCGGGATCGGGCTCAGGTCCGGACTCGGGATCGGGCTCAGGCGAGCCACTGCTGGTACGCCATGTTCGCCACCAGCGCGAACACCACCGTCAGCAGCACCGCCCGGACGAACCCGCTGCCCTGCTTGAGGGCGGTCCGCGCCCCCACCGTGCCGCCCGCCAGATTGAACAGGGCCATCAGGGCGGCCAGCTGCCAGAACACCGTGCCCTTCCAGGCGAAGGTCGCGAGGGCGCCCGCGTTGGTGCAGCAGTTGACGATCTTGGCGGTGGCGGAGGCGGTCACCAGGTCGAGGTGGAGCAGCGCGGTGAGGGCGAGCACGAGGAACGTGCCCGTGCCGGGGCCGATGAGCCCGTCGTAGAAGCCGATGCCGAGGCCCGCGAGCCCGATCGCGGCGAGGACGCGGCGCGCGCTGACCGGGGTGGTCGGCGGCGCCGTGCCGAAGGCGGGACGCAGGATCACGAAGGTGCCGACGGCGAGCAGGACGACCATGACGACCGGCTTGAGCACGTCGGTGCTCAGCCCGGCCGCGACGAACGCGCCCGCCGTCGAACCGGCGAGGGCCGCGAGGCCGATCCGCACGGCCAGCCGCACGTCCACGGGTGTCTTGCGCGCGTACGTCACCGCGGCCCCCGTGGTGCCGACGATCGCGACCGCCTTGTTCGTGCCGAGCGCGTACGCCGCCGGGGTGCCGGCGGGCAGCCCGAGCAGCATGGCGGGCAGCAGGAGCAGCCCGCCTCCGCCGACCACGGCGTCGATCCAGCCGGCCGCCAGGGAGGCGGCGCAGAGCAGGAGAATCATGGTCAGCGATATGTCGGGCATGATCGCGACCCTATGGGACCGGTGGATGTGCGATGCACGGACCCCGGGAGGCTTGAGGTACTCCAGAGGTTCGCGCCGCGAGCCGCCACGGAACGGGATCCCGCCACGGCGGTCGGGGGGCCGCCCCCTCCTCCGCCCCGGACCCTCACGGCCCGCTCCGCGTCCGCCCGAGCCCTCACGGCCCGCTCGGGACCCGCCGCAGGACCCTCACATCACGGTCCCGCTCCCGCTGAGGGCAGCGTTCCTCCCGGGAAACAGAGGTGATGCCACCGGGTAACACCGGCACCGCACGGTGTGGTCATGACCTCGAATACGCGTGTGGTGGTGATCGGCGCCGGCCTCGCGGGCGTCCGTCTCGCCCGGCGGCTCGGCGAGCTCGGCGGATCCGCGCTGGTCGTCGGCGAGGAGGAGCACCGGCCCTACAACCGGGTGCTGCTCGCCGAGGTGCTGGCCGGACGCTACGAGCCGGAGGTGATCTCGCTCCCGGCCCCGCCGGAGCTGGTCCGCGCCAAGGCCACCGGCATCGACCGCCTCGCGCGGACCGTGCGCTGCGCGGACGGTACGGAGATCGCGTACGACACGCTGGTCCTGGCCACCGGCTCCAACCCGGTCCTGCCCCCGCTGCGCGGCCTGTTCACGGACCTGCACCGCGCGGGGCACGGCGCCCCCGGCCACGAACTGCCCGAGGGCGTGCACGCGTTCCGCACCATGGACGACTGCCTGGGCCTGTCGAAGGCGGTGCGGCCGGGGGTGCGGGCGGTCGTCGTCGGCGGCGGTCTGCTGGGGGTCTCCGCGGCCCGCGCGCTCGCCGTGCGCGGCGCCCAGGTGGTCCTCGCCCAGCAGGCCGAGCGGCTCATGGAGCGCCAGCTCGACCCGAGCGCCTCGAAGCTGGTGCTGCGGCACCTGAGGGACCTCGGCGTCGAGGTGCACACCGAGTGCCGGGTGCGGGACGTGCGCTGCCCGGGCGGCGCGGTCCGCTCGGTGGAACTGGCCGACGGCTACGCGCTCGACGCCGACCTGGTGGTCCTGGCCTGCGGGGTGCGTCCGCGGACGGGCCTCGCCGAGGAGGCCGGGCTCGCCGTCCACAAGGGCGTCCTGGTCGACGACGAACTGCGCACCAGCGACCCGCACATCCGCGCCGTCGGGGACTGCGTCCAGCACGCCGGCACGGTCTACGGGCTCGCCGCCCCCGCCCTCGAACAGGCCGACGCCCTGGCCGAGTCGCTCGCGGGCGGTACGAACGCCCGCTACACCGGCACCCGTTCCCTGACCCGGCTCACCCTGACCGGGCGGGACACCGCCACCGGCCCCGCGGCCACCGGCCCCGCGCCCTTCGACCTGGCCGTGTTCGGCGAGACCGAACCGCGCCCCGGCGACGACGTCGTCCAGCTCACGGACGCCACCCGCGGCACCTACCGCAAGGTCGTCGTCCGCGACGACCGCCTGGTCGGCGGGGTCCTCGTCGGCGAACTCGGCACCGTCGGCGCGCTCGCCCGCGCCTGGGAGGGAGCGGAGCCGCTCCCCACGAACGGCGCCCCCCTGCTCCACCTGCTCACCAACGACGGAGGCTCCTGATGACTGCCACCCCGGGGGCCACCCCCACGATCGTGCTCGTCGGCCACGGCATGGTCGGCCAGCGCTTCCTGGAGGCGCTCGCCGAACGCGGCCTGACCGCCACGCACCGCGTGGTCGTACTGTGCGAGGAACCGCGCCCGGCCTACGACCGCGTCGCCCTCACCTCGTACTTCTCCGGCCGGACGCCCGAGGAACTCTCCCTGACCGACATGGAGTTCATCCGGGAGCACGGCATCGAGCTGCACCTCGGCGACCCGGCGGAGACGATCGACCGCACGGCCCGCGAGGTCACGGCCCGCTCCGGACTCGTCGTCGGCTACGACACCCTGGTGCTCGCCACCGGCTCCTTCCCCTTCGTCCCGCCGGTCCCCGGCAAGGACGCCGAGGGTTGTTTCGTCTACCGCACGATCGAGGACCTGCTGGCCATCGAGGAGTACGCGAGGTCCCGGGCGACGACCGGAGCCGTCGTCGGCGGCGGTCTGCTGGGCCTGGAGGCCGCGGGCGCGCTCAAGGGCCTCGGACTCACCAGCCACATCGTGGAGTTCGCGCCCCGGCTGATGCCGGTGCAGGTCGACGAGGGCGGCGGTGCCGCGCTCCTGCGCACGATCGAGGACATGGGCCTGGCCGTCCACACGGGGGTCGGCACGCAGGAGATCGTGGTCGGCGAGGACGGCGCGGTCACCGGGATGAAGCTCTCCGACGGATCCGAACTCGCCGCCGATCTGGTGGTGTTCTCCGCCGGCGTCCGACCCCGCGACCAGCTGGCCCGGGACTGCGGCCTCACGGTCGGCGAGCGCGGCGGCATCACCGTCGACGAGCAGTGCCGTACGGTCGGCGACCCGCACGTGTTCGCGATCGGCGAGTGCGCGCTGGCGGCGGACGGCCGCGTGTACGGCCTGGTGGCGCCCGGTTACGAGCAGGCGGAGACGGCCGCGGCGACCATCGCCGAGGACGAGCGGGCGTTCACGGGCGCGGACCTGTCCACCAAGCTCAAGCTGCTGGGCGTCGACGTGGCGTCCTTCGGCGACGCCCACGGCACCACCGAGGACTGCCTGGACGTCGTCTACTCCGACTCCCGCGCGGGCCTGTACAAGAAGCTGGTCATCGGCCGGGACGGCACGCTGCTCGGCGGCATCCTGGTCGGCGACGCGGAGGCGTACGGCACGCTGCGGGCGTTCACCGGCTCGGTCCCGCCCGTCTCGCCGGAGTCGCTGGTCCTGCCGGCGGGGGCGGGCGCCCCCGTGCAGCTCGGCCCCTCCGCGCTGCCGGACGAGGCGGTGATCTGCTCCTGCCACAACGTCACCAAGGGCACGATCCGCGGCGCGGTCACCGAGCACTCCTGCACGACGGTCCCCGAGGTCAAGAAGTGCACCAAGGCCGGTACGGGCTGCGGGAGTTGCGTCAAGGTCCTCGGCCAGCTGGTCACCGCCGAGCTGGAGGCGAGCGGGGTCGAGGTCGACAAGGGCCTGTGCGGCTGCTTCGGGCAGACCCGCGAGGAGCTGTACGAGATCGTCCTGGCGCTCAGGATCACCTCGTACCGGACGCTGCTGGACCGGTACGGCCGCGAGGACGCCCGGGGCGGTGACGGCTGCGAGGTCTGCAAGCCCGCCGTCGGCTCGATCATCGCCTCCCTCGCCCCGACGATCGGCGCGGACGGCTACGTCCTGGACGGCGAACAGGCCGCGCTCCAGGACACCAACGACCACTTCCTCGCCAACCTCCAGAAGAACGGCTCGTACTCGATCGTGCCGCGCATCCCCGGCGGCGAGATCACCCCCGAGAAGCTCATCGTGATCGGCGAGGTGGCGCGGGACTTCGGGCTCTACACGAAGATCACCGGCGGTCAGCGGATCGACCTGTTCGGCGCCCGGGTGGAGCAACTGCCGCTGATCTGGTCCCGGTTGGTGGACGCCGGTTTCGAGTCCGGGCACGCGTACGGGAAGTCGCTGCGGACGGTGAAGTCCTGTGTCGGGCAGACCTGGTGCCGCTACGGCGTGCAGGACTCGGTCCGGATGGCGATCGACCTGGAGCTGCGCTACCGGGGTCTGCGGTCCCCGCACAAGCTGAAGTCGGCGGTCTCCGGCTGCGCCCGCGAGTGCGCGGAAGCCCAGTCGAAGGACTTCGGCGTCATCGCCACCTCCAACGGCTGGAACCTGTACGTCGGCGGCAACGGCGGCGCGACCCCGCGTCACGCGGACCTGCTGGCGCAGGACCTGTCGGACGCCGAACTGGTCCGTCTCATCGACCGCTTCCTGATGTTCTACATCCGCACCGCGGACCGCCTGGAGCGCACCTCGACCTGGCTGGAGCGGATCCCCGGCGGCCTCGACCACGTCCGCGAGGTGGTCGTGGAGGACTCCCTCGGCATCTGCGAGGAGCTGGAGTCGCTGATGACCGCGCACGTCGCGAACTACCGGGACGAGTGGGCCGAGACCATCAACGACCCGGAGAAGCTCTCCCGGTTCGTGTCTTTCGTGAACGCCCCCGACACCCCGGACCCGGTCGTCGGCTTCGTCCCCGAGCGCGACCAGATCAAGCCCGACCTGCCCCTGCTGACCATCGGCACACGGCCCCTGGAAGGAAGTGCCCGACGATGACCCTGGCGCCCGAGACGACCCGGCCGGCGACGGCCCTCACGCTCCAGCTCCTGCTGGACGACGACTGGTTCACGGTCTGCGAGCTGTCCCTGCTGACCCCGGGGCGGGGCGTCGCCGCCCTCCTCCCGGACGGCCGCCAGGCCGCCCTGTTCACCGACCGCGCGGGACGCACGTACGCCATCGACAACCGTGATCCGTTCACCGGGGCGGCGGTGCTCTCCCGCGGGCTGACCGGCACCCACCAGGGGCGCCCGTTCGTGTCCTCCCCGCTGCTCAAGCAGCGCTTCGACCTGGAGTCGGGGCGGTGCCTGGACGACGAGGACGTGCGGGTGGCGACGTACGAGGTGCGGGCCGCCTGAGCCGGTCCGGCCCGGGCGTCCGGGCCCGTCAGCCCTAGAGCCCCTCGTAGACGACGCCCGTCAGCCGCTCCGAGGCGGCCCAGAGCAGTTCCGCCCTGGTGTCGTCGCGGGTGCGGCCGGCCCGCCAGGACGTCGAGGGCGCGCCCCGCCACATCGCGAAGGACGGTCCGACGAAGGTGTCGGGCCGCACACCGGGCGCGGTGGCCGCGTACAGGGTCGGCAGGGCCCCGGCATCGGCGCTCTGGCCGAGGACGCGGTTGCCGATCTCCATCAGCCGCTCGGCTCCCCTGCGCCCCTCCAGCCGGGGCCCCGCGGTCTGCAGACCGGTGGAGGCGTACCCGGGGTGCGCCGCGGCCGCCACGACATCGGATCCGGCCGCGGACAGCCGCCGCGCGAGCTCGTGCGTGAAGAGGAGGTTGGCGGTCTTGGACCGGCCGTAGGCGATCCACCTGCGGTAGGTCCCCCGCTCGCCGCCGGGGTCGTCGGGATCGAGGTCGGCCAGTGCGTGCAGCATGCTCGACACGGTGACGATCCGGGCGCCGGGGGTCTTCGCGATCACCGGGAACAGCAGCCCGGTGAGGGCGAAGTGCCCCAGGTGGTTGACCCCGAACTGCGTCTCGAACCCGTCCGCCGTCGTCCCGTACGGCAGCGCCATGACGCCCGCGTTGTTCACGAGCAGGTCGAGACGGCCGTACGGGAAGGAGTCCGCGAACTCCCTCACGGACGCGAGGTCCCCGAGGTCGAGGCGGGCGGCCTCCACCTCGGCGCCGGGCACTTCGGCGGCGATCCGGTCGGCCGCCGCCCTGCCGCGCGTCTCACCGCGGCAGGCGAGCACCACCCGGGCGCCGTGGCGCGCCAGTTCGCGCGCGGTGACGAGACCGAGCCCTCCGTTGGCCCCGGTGACGACGGCGACCCGCCCCCGCTGCCCGGGTATGTCCTTCGCGCTCCAGCCACCCATGTCCCGCCCCTCCCGCCGCCCCGACGCCCCGACGCCCCGACGCCCGCCTCAGCCTAGGCCCTGTCGTCACATTCCCGTCGTCGCCCGAAGGGCGGCCCTGCGGCGTCCGGTGCGTGCTCTGGGGGTCCCCCCGGCCGAAGGCTGGGGGAGTGCCGGGCGGAAGTCCTCGTACTGGGCGTACTTGGGCTTTCGCCCGGTGCGGCGAGTGGGGGTACCCCCTGCTCGAAGAGCTTGGGGGAGTGCCGGGCGTCGCGGGGCAGGCGGGAATTTGACGACAGGGCCTAGGGGCGCCGCCGGGCCCGGCGCCCGCGTTTGCGGGGTGCTCCGACCAGGTGAACAGTGGATATGCGGGCCCGCAACGGATGAAGCAAGCACCACGCGAAGCGCATCTGGAGCCATCATGGCCAGAACCTCCAGGCGACGCGCCGTCCACAACGTCAACGCATCCTTCTTGGCCGTGACGCTCGCGTTCCCCGTGGGTCTGACGAGCACGGCAGCGGTCCTCCAGGCCCCCGGTACGAGCGGGACGTCGGCCGTCGGGACGACACCGCCCCCTTCACCACCGGACACCCCGCCCCCCGCGTCGACGCCGAGCGTCACGCCCACGCCCAGCGGCACCACCTCCACGCCGAGCGTCACGCCCACGCCGGACGGCGGAACCTCCACACCGGACGGCACCTCGTCGGACGAGGAGAACACACCGGGCACTGACCGGTCGTCACAGCCACCGGGTTCCACCGACACGGACCAGGGTGACGCCGACCCCCTCGCGCAGCAGAAGCGGCAGATCGACGACACCGCGACGCGCCTGAACGGGACGAGGGACGACGTTCCCGACGAACTCACGCCGACCGTCGACGAGTTGGTCACCACGCTCGAAGCGGTCAAGGACCCCGGCACGTCGCTGCGGGACAGACAGGGGGTCATCGAGAGCGTCGACCACCTGACCACGGCGCTGAGGGCCACGGGTGACGACGCCACGCCCCCGCAGCTGCGGAAGGAGCTGACCGCGCTCGTGCGGCAGATGTCCTCGGCGCTGAAGGTGGGTTACGACGCGCAGGTGCCGGCCGAGGAGCGGTCCTCCGACCTCGTGATCATGAAGAACACGACATCCGCGCTGGACATGATCTGCGACTCCCGGACACCGGCGAAGCTCCGAGGACAGCTGCTTGCGATCTCGGAAGGGCTGAGCGGCGCGGTCGCGGGGGGCCGTCAGACGGCCTCGCTCCGCGGGTTCGAGGGGCACATGGGCGTCGTGCAGGCCGACGTCGCCGCCCTCCCGGAGACGTCACCGGCGAGCGCCGCCGCGGCGATGCCTCCGAAGAACCGGGCCGAGCTCGTCCGGCTCGTGTACGAGCAGAACGAGAAGCTGCGGGTGGCCCGCGACCCCGAGGCGTCGTCGAAGGACCGGGCCGAGGCCGAGAAGGACATGCGGGACCGGTCCGCCCGTATCAGCGACAAGCAGGAGGAGACCGCGGCGGCCCAGGGGCGGCCGGAAGACCCCCTCGGCAAGGCGGCCGAGGTCTGCACCAACGCCATATTCGTGTCGTCGGCCGGGAGCGAACTGCCCGAGGAGCTGAAGGACCTGGTTCCCGGCAGCTGGCGCCCGCAGGGGATCAAGGACTTCTGGAAGAGCAAGGAGAAGAGCAACACCCTGCTCGACGTCCTCGCCGAGTTGCGGAACGACAAGAACGTCCACGCACCGATCGAGATCGCGCCGCTCGTCACCGGGCTCGCCAGGGTCGTCCCGGGGAACGACCTGTTCTCCACCATCGGCGAGCGGGCTTCGTACTGCCAGTCGACCGCCGTCTACCTCGACGAGGACTACGGGGTCAGCGTCGGGACCTGGCTCGAGTAACCCGGTGGCAGCAGGGGGGTCGGGGGAGCCAGCAGTTCCGCGAGGGACACCTCGGAATTCACATCCGCCTGCGCGGCCCCGTATCTCCCCCATTCCCTCTTCTCCTTCCCCACCCCGCCCGCCTTCCCTCTGAAATCGTACGGAGAGATCAGCGAATCGGGAATGCGCCCCGGGGACCAGAACGCCGTCACATAGCGCGGCTTCCGCGTCAGATTGACGAGATTGTCGTTGTGCCACACCCTCCCGTGGTAATAGATCTGCGAGAGGCACCCCTTTTCCGGAGAGCAGTAGTATTGCTTGTCGTACTTGTCCCATGAATAGTGGGGAACTTTGAACTCGGCCACGTCGATCTTCCCCCGGTCCTTCCTCATGTACGAGATCGTCAGATCGACGCCGAGGATGTCGTACTTGGCGTTCTTGGGCACCTGCACCACATGCTTGCGCGTGTACTCCTCCCCGATCTCGAGCCGGTTGCCGGGACCGTAGAAATGCCCGCTGCTGATCGTGGTGTACGTGAGATCACCGACGTAGAGTTCCGATTCCCCCGTGTCCTCGCCCCGCCGGCCCGCGCTGTCCCGCCACTCCCGCGTCAGATCCCTGTCGGGAGGGTTCTCGGAGTACACGGCCCCTCTACCGAAAACCCTGTAACTGTCGTTCAGGATGTACACCGGAATCCCGCCCGTGTTCTTCATGTAGAGCGTCAGCGGCACCTGGAGGAATCCGAGCGAACGGTCCGTCCGCGCTTTTCCGAATTCCGCCTTCAAAGTCAGGTGCATCGGGGCCGCCGCGGGCTGGTACATGGTCGAGTACGCCAGGCTGACACCGGTCAGGAGCGCGGTGACGACCACTCCGGCCGCGAACCTCTTGGGCTGCGGGACCTCCTTCCACGATCTGTTGCGCACGAGGAGGCACAGGGCCCACACGGACCAGCACCAAAGGGGCATGAAGACCAGCACGTAGGGCGTGAACTCCGTCTCCTCGAGCCACATGAACAGCAGCAGGCTGTCGGTGGCCAGCGCGATGAGCACGCCGAGCAGGACGATCGCCCCGGAGGCGCGGAACTGCCGTTTCCCCCCGTAGTCGAGTGCCGCGACGGCCGCCGCGCCCAGCACCGCGCCCGACAGGACGAACAGGATCCCGTTGATCCGCTGCGCGAAGGTCAGGGCCCCGAGGGCGTCCGGCCACCCGACGACCACGTTGAGGGCCATGGACGCGAGCAGCCCGGCCACCATGAACGCGGTGACCGCGTACCGCCTGCCCGGGCGGTCGGGCCACGTCCCGCTGTCGCCTCCGCGCCAGCAGAAGGCCGCCGTGTCGTCCAGGTCCAGGTCCTCCGGGTGGCCGAGGCGCCCGAGGATCCTCCGCAGTTCACCCGCCGACCAGGCACGGCCCACCGTCTCCTCGCCCACGACGACCCGCCGCAGCCCACGGCTGTCCGGTGGCTCGACGACGACCCAGGGACGGATGCTCCTCATGATCCCAGGCTGGAACCCGCGACGGCCCGGTGCACCCGGGGCTACCCCGTTCGGCCCCGGGGCCCGGGCCCCGGGGCCCGTCCGACGTTTCCCGTCTACCGTCCTCCGTCCTCCGTCAGCCGACGCACACGTTCTTGTCGGCTTGCGACTGCGGGACGCCGGCCGGGGGCTCGGCCCGGCCGGTGACAGGCACTCCGGGACCCTTGAAGTCACGTCCGAGGGTGAGGGTCATGTCGGTCCCGGCTCCTGAACCGCCCTTGCCGGGGTGGAGCGCCGAGGCGGACAGGCCCATCATCGCGGCGAGGGCCCGGGCCTGGCCGGCCTGGTCGGGGCCGTAGGCCAGGGTCGTACGGTCCTGCCGTACCCCGGGGGCGTTGCCGCCGTTGGTGGAGTGGGCGACGCCCTTGGTGTTCTGCAGCCACTCCAGGGTGGTCTGCGCCGAGCCCTGGGGGCCGCCGCCGTTGTAGACGGTGACCCGGACCTGCGACGGGTCCGCCTTGGGGCCTTTAAGCTTGGCGTCGGAGGCCTTGGCCTTCTTCTTGACCTCGGTCAGCGAGACGTCGTTCTTGAGCGCCGAGAAGAGCGCGGGCGCCCTGGTCCCGTCGACCACGACGGTCCTGTGGTTCTTCCCCTCGGCCGGATTGTCGACGACCGGCAACGTCGTGAAGGTGATGTGCTCGGGATCGACCTGGTTGAGGTCCTTGGCGAGGGCGGTGAGCTTGTCGACGCCGCCGATGCCGGTGTCCACGGTGAGCGACTTGGTGGCCGCGTTCGCCAGCTTGAAGAGCTTCCGGGGATCGGTGAGGGTGTTGCCGGACTTCATCTGACGGATCATCGAACTCAGGAACTGCTTCTGGAGGTCGATGCGGTCCAGGTCGCTGCCGTTCTTCAGCGAGTGACGGGTCCTGACGAACTGCAGGGCCTGTTCGCCCTGGACGGTGTGCGGCCCGGCGGGCAGTTTCAGGTGAGAGCCCTGACCCCGCTCGTCCGTGTCGTCGATGTCATGGGTGAGGCAGATCGGTACGCCTCCCACAGCCGTGGAAAGGGTCTTCACCGCCTCGAAGTTGACCAGGATGAAGTGGTCGACCGGCAGGCCGGTGAGCGCGGTGACGGTCCGCATGGTGCAGCCCGGGTCGCGGCCCGCCTGCCCGAGGCTCTCGTTGAAGCGCGGACTGTACGTCGCCTTGGGCGTCCCCTTGATCGTCTTGATGGAGCCGTCCTTCTGCTTGGTCGGACAGGCCGGGATGCCGGTGACCATGTCGCGCGGGATGCTCATCGCCGTCGCGTTCGACCGGTCCTTCGCCACGTGGAAGAGGATCGTGGTGTCGGCGTGGCCCACGCTGCCGGCGTCCCCGTACTTCCCGCCCAGGCCTATTCGGCTGTCGGTGCCGATGACCAGGATGTTCACCGCGTCGTCGCTGGTCGCGTTCTTGCTGCCCGCGGAGCCGACGTCCACCGTGCTGATGTTGTCGTTGAAGTGCCGGTACAGCAGATAGGCGCCGGCGCTGCCCGCCACCAGCACGAGACCCAGCGTCCCCGCGGTCCACATCAGGACCTTCCGCTTCGTGGACCGCTTGGCCTTCCGGGACCTCCCCGCGCCGCCGCGGCGGGTGCCCCCGCCCGTGCCGCCGCCCTCGGTGCCGCCCTCGTCCGGCTCCGGGGCGGACCGCCGCTCCCCCTCGCGGCGCGCGCGACGGCCTCCCTGCGCCGGCACCGTGGCGGCCGGGGCGTCGCCGGTGCCCTCCCGCAGCCGGTAGTCACCCGTCTCCGGGTCGAGGACCCACTGGTCCGCAGGGTCGATGTTCCTGCCGCCTTGCGTGTCCACGGTCCTCCATCTGCGCTGTGTCGCCCCCTCACGGGGCCCTGCCACCCGGCCCGTACCGGATCCGCCCCGGGGCCGGCCTCGGGACACCTGTTCGGACATGCGAATGCGGCCGATGGTTGCATTCGGGTGACGTACAACAACACTGCTGGACAAGGAGCTTGGAGTGTGATCCGACGACGGGCGGCTGCGCGAGCCGGGGACCCGGGTGCGGGACCCCGGAAAACACCCGAAGGGGCGACACCCCCCGCACAGGGTGGACGGCTGACTCCCTGAGCCGGGAGGTCAGCCCCTCCCGCACACCCGAGGGCACTCTCAGGGCACTCAGTCCCCGGTCCCCTCGGTCCTGAACCGGACGCTCTCCGCGACGGTGGCGGCAGGACAGGCCCGCTGCCACGCGGCCACGGTCTGCTGCCTTTCCTCGGCCCTCGTACCGCACCATCGACCGCGGTGGCCCAGGACGCCCGGGCGAAGCCGCAGCTCCAGCCTCAGCTCGCCCTGGGTGACGGCCGAGGCCTCCCGCCATGGCGTGTACACCAGGTCGACCCGGGCCACGTCGTTCGCCGCGCGCGTCAGGACGCGGCCCGCGGTCGTCGTCATCCGCAGTTGCCGTCCTCCACCGGTCACCCGCACGTCGACCAGCGACCTGAGGTCACGTACGAGGAGATAGGCCCAGACCGCGAAGGTGAGCGCCGCACCGCCCAGGGCGACGCGGAAGAGCACTCCGTCGACGCCGCCCTCGGTCGCTGCGAGCAGGAGCGCCAGGGTGGTGAATCCGGCAGTACTAAGGGTGTTGATCAGCCAGCGACGCCCAGGTCGTTCCGCTGACGCCATGTTGGCCTGCCACAGGATCTCATCGGTCTGCATAGGCCCCGTTCCTTGCCGGCGTCGGCGGTAGGGCGATCCTACGAATCACGATGAGGTGTTCGGTAGGGTGCGTCGGCATCATGTCCCCTGGTCGGCGACATACCTTGGCAGTCGCCGCAGAGCATGCACGAAGGGGCGACACCCCCGCACAGGGTGTCGCCCCTTCTCGTGGACCGGAGCCGCCGCCCATCGGTGTTGAGGGTCGGGGACGGACGGCGGCTCCGGGGTCTTGTAGCCGTTCGGGCTAGCGGTGGTCGCTGCCCTTCGAGCTGGAGGCCGCGCGGCCCGCTTCCAGACGGGCGACCGGGATGCGGAACGGGGAGCAGGAGACGTAGTCCAGACCCACCTCGTGGAAGAAGTGGACCGACTCCGGGTCGCCGCCGTGCTCGCCGCAGACGCCGAGCTTGATGTCGGGACGGGTCTCGCGGCCCGCCTTCGCCGCGGCCGCGACCAGCGCGCCGACGCCGTCCTTGTCGATGGTCTCGAACGGGCTGACGCCGAAGATGCCCTTCTCCAGGTACGCCGTGAAGAACGAGGCCTCCACGTCGTCGCGGGAGAAGCCCCACACCGTCTGGGTCAGGTCGTTGGTGCCGAAGGAGAAGAACTCGGCGGCCTCGGCGATCTGGCCCGCGGTCACCGCGGCGCGCGGCAGCTCGATCATCGTGCCGATCGACAGCTTGAGCTCGGTGCCGGTGGCGGCCTCGACCTCGGCGATGACCTGGTCGGCCTCCTCGCGGACGAACTCCAGCTCCTGGACGGTGCCGACGAGCGGGATCATGATCTCCGCGCGCGGGTCGCCCTTGGCGCTCTTGCGTTCGGCGGCCGCCTCGGCGATCGCGCGGACCTGCATGGTGAACAGACCGGGGATGACCAGGCCCAGGCGTACGCCGCGCAGACCCAGCATCGGGTTCTGCTCGTGCAGCCGGTGCACGGCCTGGAGCAGCCGCAGGTCGTTCTCGTGCGGCTCCTGGCGGGACTCGGCGAGGGCGACCCGCACCGACAGCTCGGTGATGTCGGGCAGGAACTCGTGCAGCGGCGGGTCGAGCAGGCGGACGGTGACGGGCAGGCCGTCCATCGCGGAGAACAGCTCCACGAAGTCCTTCTTCTGCAGCGGCAGCAGCGCCCGGAGGGACTCCTCGCGCTCCTCCTCGGTGTCGGCGAGGATCAGCCGCTCGACCAGCTCGCGCCGGTCGCCGAGGAACATGTGCTCGGTGCGGCACAGACCGATGCCCTGGGCGCCGAACCGGCGGGCGCGCAGCGCGTCCTCGGCGTTGTCGGCGTTGGCGCGGACGCGCAGGCTGCGCTTGCGGTCGGCGAAGGCCATGATCCGGTGGACGGCCTCGACCAGCTCGTCGGCGTCGTCGGCGCCGGCGTGCATGCGGCCCTCGAAGTACTCGACGACCGGGGAGGGGACCACCGGGACCTCGCCCAGGTAGACCTTGCCGGAGGAGCCGTCGATGGAGATCAGGTCGCCCTCCTCGACGACGTGACCGCCCGGCACCGTCATCCGGCGGCGCTTGGTGTCGACCTCCAGCTCCTCGGCGCCGCAGACACAGGTCTTGCCCATGCCGCGCGCGACGACGGCCGCGTGGGAGGTCTTGCCGCCGCGGGAGGTGAGGATGCCCTCGGCCGCGATCATGCCGTCGAGGTCGTCGGGGTTGGTCTCACGGCGGACGAGGATGACCTTCTCGCCCGAGCGGGACCACTTCACGGCGGTGTAGGAGTCGAAGACCGCCTTGCCGACCGCGGCGCCCGGGGAGGCCGCGATACCGCGGCCGACCTGCTCGACCTTCGCCTTCTCGTCGAAGCGGGGGAACATCAGCTGGGCGAGCTGGGCGCCGGTGACGCGCTGGAGCGCCTCGGCCTCGTCGATCAGGCCCTGGTCCACGAGCTGGGTGGCGATCCGGAAGGCCGCGCCCGCCGTGCGCTTGCCGACGCGGGTCTGCAGCATCCACAGCTGGCCGCGCTCGATGGTGAACTCGATGTCGCAGAGATCCTTGTAGTGGTTCTCCAGGGTCTCCATGATCCCCATGAGCTGGTCGTACGACTTCTTGTCGATCGACTCCAGCTCGGCGAGCGGGACCGTGTTGCGGATGCCGGCGACGACGTCCTCGCCCTGGGCGTTCTGGAGGTAGTCGCCGTAGACGCCCTGGTGGCCGGAGGCGGGGTCGCGGGTGAAGGCGACGCCGGTGCCGGAGTCGGGGCCGAGGTTGCCGAAGACCATCGAACAGATGTTGACGGCCGTGCCGAGGTCGTGCGGGATGCGCTCCTGGCGGCGGTACAGCTTCGCGCGGTCGCCGTTCCAGGAGTCGAAGACCGCCTTGATCGCGAGGTCCATCTGCTCGCGCGGGTCCTGCGGGAAGTCCCGGCCGGCCTCGGTCTTGACGATCTTCTTGAACTTGGTGACGAGCTTCTTGAGGTCGGCCGCCTCCAGGTCCGTGTCGACGGTGACCTTCTTGAGGTCCTTCGCCGCGTCCAGGGCCTCCTCGAAGAGCTCGCCGTCGACGCCGAGGACCGTCTTGCCGAACATCTGGATCAGACGGCGGTAGGAGTCCCACGCGAAGCGGTCGTCGCCCGACTGCTTGGAGAGCCCGAGGACGGACTTGTCGGAGAGTCCGATGTTCAGGACGGTGTCCATCATGCCGGGCATGGAGAACTTGGCGCCGGAACGGACGGAGACGAGCAGGGGGTCGTCGGCCTGGCCGAGCTTCTTGCCCATCTTGGCCTCGAGGGCCTCGAGGTGCGCACTCACCTCGTCACGCAGTGCCGTCGGCTCCTCGCCACTGTCGAGGTAGGTCTTGCACGCCTCGGTGGTGATGGTGAAGCCGGGCGGGACGGGAAGACCCAGGTTGGTCATTTCGGCGAGGTTGGCACCCTTGCCCCCGAGCAGGTCCTTGAGGTCCCTGTTGCCCTCGGTGAAGTCATAAACGAACTTCGCTCCGCCAACGCTGCTTTCGGCTACGTGGGGATCTTTGTTTTCCGACACGAGTCTCGACTCCTCGACGTCGCGGTGGCTGCCCTGACGACGGGGAACATACCCAGATCGAAGGCGTCTGGGTACGTCCACTCGCGCGTCATGCGCCTGTAACCGGCCGTCCGCCACCAGATCCAAAGTCAAGGCTTGGCAAGTCATCGGGGGTGATGTTTTCACTTCTTGAACGAATCGGCGCGGACAGATCGCCTGAGGCGCTCAAACGAGCACGGTTTAACACGTCTGAGTTTAATCGATGAACGATCAGGCGGTGGCACTGAGTGCCACCCCTTAGGGAAGTGCAACCGCGCACGATCCGCTCATCTGAGCGCGACCCCTATCAAGGGTGGCGAGAATCACGCCATCGGGAGGAGCCAGATTTCACCATGCGGACCACGATCCGGGCACGACACACGGAGATACGAGCACGACACACGGATGTCTCACACGGATGCCGCACCCCGACCCGACCGCCAGGCCCCGGGCACCGCCCGTCACACCCCGGGCGCCATCCGTCACACCCCGAGCGCCGCCAGCCGCTCCTCGGCCCGCTCCGGCGCGTACAGGTGCTCCACGACCAGCGCCCCCGCGCCCACGAGCCCGGCACGCTCGCCGAGCCGGGAGGTCACCACGTCCAGATGGGCGGTGGAACGGGGCAGCGCCCGCTGGTACAGCAGCTCGCGGACACCCGTGAGGAAGGGGGTTCCGGCCAGGTCCCCGGCGATCATCAGCACGCCCGGGTTGAGCAGGGTCACCACGGTGGCCAGGACGTCCCCGACCCGCCGGCCCGCCTCCCGCGCGAGGGCCGTCGCCTCGGGGTGCCCGGCCGCCAGCAGCTCGCGCACGTCCGAGCCGGACGCGGCCGGGACCCCGGACTCCGCGAGCCGGCGCGCCACCGCGCCACCACTGGCGACGGCGGCCAGACAGCCGTACGAGCCGCACCGGCACAGCGCGTCGGCGCCCACCCGGATGTGCCCGATGTCGCCGGCGCCGCCGTCGACGCCCCGGTAGACCGCGCCGCCCACGACCATGCCCGCGCCGATGCCCGTGGAGACCTTGACCAGCGCGAACGCCGAGCAGTCCGGATAGCCGGCGCGCTGCTCCCCGTACGCCATCAGGTTGGCGTCGTTGTCGACGAGCACCGGGACCCGGGCGGTTCCGGTGCCCGTGTGCTCGGCGAAGGCCCGGCCCAGCCGGCCCCTTATGTCGTAGCCGTCCCAGCCCGGCATGATCGGCGGCTGGACCACGCGGCCGGTCTCGCTGTCGACCGGGCCCGGCACCGCGAGCCCGATGCCGCAGACGGCGTCGGCGCTCCGCCCGGACTTGGCGACCAGTTCGGCGAACCAGCGTCCGAGCTCGCCGAGGACCGCCTCGGGGCCGTCGTCGACGACCAGGGGGCCCGCGTGCTCGGCGAGGATCTCGCCCGTCAGGGTGAGGACGGCGGCGCGGGCGTGGCGGGTGTCGAGGTCGGCGGCGAGGACGACGGCGTGCTCGTCGTCGAACTCCAGGGTGATGGAGGGGCGGCCGCCGAGCGGCGAGTCGACGGGGCCGCCGGCGCCCTCGCGGAGCCAGCCCGCGCGGAACAGCCGGTCCAGGCGCTGGCCGACCGTGGCCCGCGACAGACCGGTGGCCCGCTGGAGCGCGCCGCGCGTGGTGGCCCGGCCGCTGCGCACCAGTTCGAGCAGTTCTCCGGCACTTGCCTGGTTCCCGGTCCTCACGGTCCTCCCCGCCCTTTCCGTCATGCGCACCCTCTTGCGTTCCCCAACTCTGCATTACATATTGAGTTTTGCGTGTTAAATAGACGTAACCCTACGGCAGATGCTGCCGAACCGGTCGGCCGGACGTCTTCGGGGAGACCTGAGTGGACAGCACAACCCAGCTCACCGCCCTGCACACGGGACTCGCCACCCCCGTGCGCACCTCCGGCACTCCGGCGCGCGCCTCCGGACCGCCCCCTCCGGCCCCCACGGACGGCATCGTCCGGAGCGGACCACCCGTATACGATCCCGGCGGCCCGTCAGGATCCCTGCACCTCAGGGCCTCCCGGGTGCTGGACGGCAACTGGACCGGAACCTCCACGGTCCCCTCGCGCGGCCTGTACCCGCACCAGTGGTCCTGGGACTCCGCGTTCGTCGCGATCGGCCTGCGCCACCTGTCCCCGCTGCGGGCGCAGACGGAGCTGGAGACCCTGCTCGGCGCGCAGTGGGCCGACGGGCGTGTCCCGCACATCGTGTTCAACCCCTCCGTCCCGCTCGACGCGTACTTCCCGAGCCCCGACTTCTGGCGCTCCTCGACCGCCGGGCGCTCCGCGGGCGCCCCGCGCACGGTACAGACCTCGGGCATCGTGCAGCCACCGGTGCACGCGCTCGCGGTGTGGCTGGTGCACCGGGCGGACCCGGGGCTGTCCAGGGCCCGTTCGTTCCTCTCCCGGATGTATCCCCGCCTGGCGGCCTGGCACCGCTATCTCCTGCACCGCCGGGACCTGGGCGGCGGCGGCCTCGCCAGCGTGGTCCACCCCTGGGAGCAGGGCATGGACAACAGCCCCTGCTGGGACGCCCCGCTCGGCCGCGTCACCCCGGCCCCCGCCCGCTCCTTCCGGCGCGCCGACCTCGACCACGGCGCCCCCGAGGACCGGCCGACGGACCTCGACTACGGGCGGTACGTACGGCTGGCCGCGGACTACCGCGACCGGGGATACACCGACGGCGGCGGCGAGTTCGCCGTCGAGGACCCCCTGTTCAACGCCCTGCTGATCGCCTCGGAACACGCGCTGGCCCGGATCGCGCGGGAGCTGGGCGCGACGGGGACGGCCCGCCACGCGCGCGCGGAGCGGCTGACGGCGGCGCTGGTGGAGCGGCTGTGGGACCCGGCGGAAGGCATGTTCTTCTGCCGTGACGGGCGAGGCGACGGGGACGGCGGGAACAGCCGGACCGGCGGGGCCCGCGGAAGCGGCCGGACCGGTGGGCACGACGGAAGCGGCCGGACCGGCGGGCGCGGCGCGCTGATCCCCGAGCGCAGTGTCGCCGGGCTGCTGCCCCTCATCCTGCCCGCGCTGCCGCGCGACATCGCGGCGGCGCTCGTACGGACCGCGTGCGGGCCGCACTTCGGGCTGGGCGGAGCTGCCCGCCTCGCGCCCAGTTACGACCTGACCGGCGAGGCCTTCGATCCGCACCGCTACTGGCGGGGGCCCGCCTGGTTCAACACCAACTGGCTGCTGGAGCGCGGGCTGCGGCTGCACGGGGAGCACGGGCGGGCGGACGCGCTGCGGGCCGCCCTGCTGGACGCCGCCGGGGAGTCCGGGTTCGCGGAGTACGTGGACCCGTTCACAGGCGAGGCCTGCGGAGCACTCGGTTTCAGCTGGACGGCGGCGCTGACGCTCGACCTGCTGCACGGGCACGGGTCCTCGGGGGCTGCACCGGTCGTGTCCCCGCAGGGGCGCGACGCGTTGACCGACACGACACACGACACCGGCGCCGGAACCCGTGCCGACACCGGTGCCGGCACCAGCGGTACGGAACAGCGCTCGTTCGGGTTCGGGACGGAAGCCAAGGGAGGGGACCGGGGATGACGGAGCGGCATCATCTGCTCGTGCACGGTGGGACGTTCGCCGCCGTGGGCGACGGCGGGGACATCAGCGGAGTGCGGGGCGGCGGCTCTCCGGACGGGTTGTTCGTACGGGACGCCCGGCACCTCAGCCGCTGGCAGCTGACGGTGGACGGCGCGGTGCCCGAGGCACTGACACCGGTAGCGGCCGGTGACACGGCACGCTGCGTACTGGTGCCGCGCGGCGGCCGCAACGAGCCGCCCGCCTACACGCTCTTCCGTGAACAGGCGGTCTCGGAGGGCTCGTTCGTGGAGGCGCTGCGCGTCACCAGCAACCGTCCGACGGCCACCACGGTCCGGATCGCGGTCACCGCGGACGCCGACTTCACCGATCAGTTCGAACTGCGCTCCGACCACCGCACGTACGCCAAGACGGGTGTCGTGCGCCAGCGCCAGGTACTGGAGGACGGAGTCGAGTTCAGCTACCGGCGCGGGGAGTGGCGGTCCCGTACGACGGTCACCTCCGAGCCCGCGCCGGACGGGGTGGAGGAGACGGGCACGGGCGCGCGCCGCCTGGTGTGGACCCTGGACCTCGAACCGCACGGCTCCGCGGAGCTGGCGCTGCGCGTCGCGGCACGTCCGCACGGCGCCACGCACGAACCGCGCGTTCCCGCCTCGCCCGCCGCGGCCGGCGAGCGGCTCCTCGCCCTGGAGGACGAGTTCGCGCAGGGGGTGCCCTTCCCGACCGGCTGGCCCGAGCTGGCCGCCGCCTGCGCGCGCGGCCTGTCCGACCTGGCGGTCCTCCAGGTGCCGGCGACGGGCCCGGACGGCGAGGAGCTGCGGGTGCCCGCGGCCGGGGTCCCCTGGTTCCTCACCCTGCTGGGCCGCGACGCGCTGCTCACCTCTCTCTTCGCGCTGCCCTACCGGCCCCAGCTCGCCGCCGCCACCCTGCCCGCGCTGGCCGCCACCCAGGCGGTCGAGGTGGGAGCGGGCGCGGTCGCCCAGCCCGGCAAGATCGTGCACGAGGTGCGGCACGGCGAACTGGCCCACTTCGGACAGGTGCCGTACGGGCGTTACTACGGCTCGGTGGACGCGACCCCGCTGTTCCTGGTGCTGCTCGGCGCCTACACCGAGCAGACCGGCGACGCGGCCCTGGCCCGCAGACTGGAGCCCAACGCCCGTGCGGCGGTCGGCTGGATGCTGGACCACGGCGGGCTGACCTCGCGCGGCTACCTCGTCTACCGCGCGGACGGCGGCGGCCTCGCGAACCAGAACTGGAAGGACTCCCCCGGCGCCATCTGTTCGGCCGACGGCAGCCGTCCCACCGGCCCGGTGATGGCGGCGGGCGCGCAGGGCTACGCGTACGACGCGCTGCGCCGCACCGCCCAGCTCGCCCGCACGGTCTGGAACGACGAGGTCTACGCGGCGCTCCTCGAGCAGGCCGCCGCCGACCTGCGCGACCGTTTCCAGCGGGACTTCTGGATGGGCGAACAGGCCTTCCCCGCGCTGGCGCTCGACGGCGACGGCCGGCATGTCGACGCGCTCGCCTCGGACGCGGGTCATCTGCTGTGGTCCGGCCTGCTGGACAAGGAGTACGGCGAGCTGGTGGGCCGCCGGCTCCTCGAACCGGACTTCTTCTCCGGCTGGGGCGTGCGCACGCTCGCCGCTGGCCAGCCCGCGTACCACCCGCTGTCGTACCACCGCGGTTCGGTCTGGCCCCACGACAACGCGCTGATCACCCTGGGACTGGCGCGGTACGGACTGCACGACGAGGCCCGTACGGTGGCGCACGCGCTCGTGGACGCGGCCACGGCCGCGGGTCACCGCCTCCCCGAGGTCATCGCCGGCTACGGCCGTGACACCCACGCCCAGCCGGTGCCCTACCCGCACGCCTGCGTACGGGAGGCCCGTTCGGCGGCGGCGCCGCTGGCCCTGCTCGCCGCGGTGGGCGGGGCCTGATCCGGCCTCGTCCGGCCCGGTCCGGCCCGGACCCGTCCGGACGAGGCCCCTGGTCCACGGCCGGGAACCGGACGCCGGGGGGCGGCGTCCGGGCCGTCCGGCGCGCGTGTGGGCGGCGCGCGCCGGACGGGTGCCGGCGGGTCAGCCGCCGGAGGTGTCCAGCTCCGCGTCCTCGGACACGCCCGCGCAGTCGTAGGGGTCCTTCAGCCAGCCGTCCGGCAGGACGACCCGGTTGTTGCCGGAGGTACGGCCGCGGGGTCCGTCGGCGCCGGTCGGCCACGGCTGGTCCTGGTCCAGCTCGGCCAGCCCGTCGGAGAGCTCGGCGAGCGAGGAGGTGATCGCGAGCCGCTTGCGCATCTCCGAGCCGACCGCGAAGCCCTTGAGGTACCAGGCGACGTGCTTGCGGAAGTCGATGACACCGCGCGCCTCGTCGCCGATCCACTCCCCGAGGAGCGTGGCGTGGCGGACCATGACCGCGGCGACCTCGCGCAGCGTCGGCCGCGCGTAGTCCCCGGGGCGGCCCTCGAAGGCGGCCACCAGATCGCCGAACAGCCACGGCCGGCCGAGGCAGCCGCGCCCGACGACGACCCCGTCGCACCCGGTCTCGCGCACCATCCTGAGCGCGTCGTCCGCCGACCAGATGTCGCCGTTGCCGAGGACGGGGATCTCCGGCACGTGCTCCTTGAGCCGGGCGATGGAGTCCCAGTCGGCGGTGCCGCCGTAGTGCTGGGCGGCGGTGCGGCCGTGCAGCGCGATGGCCGTGACGCCCTCCTCGACCGCGATGCGTCCCGCGTCGAGGAAGGTGATGTGGTCGTCGTCGATGCCCTTGCGCATCTTCATGGTGACGGGCAGGTCCCCGGCGCCGCTGACCGCCTCGCGCAGGATCGCGCGCAGCAGGTTGCGCTTGTAGGGGAGGGCGGAGCCGCCGCCCTTGCGGGTGACCTTGGGGACCGGGCAGCCGAAGTTGAGGTCGATGTGGTCGGCCAGGTCCTCTTCCGCGATCATGCGGACGGCCTTGCCGACGGTGGCGGGGTCGACCCCGTAGAGCTGGATCGAGCGCGGCTTCTCGGTCGCGTCGAAGTGGATCAGCTGCATGGTCTTCTCGTTGCGCTCGACCAGCGCCCGCGTGGTGATCATCTCGCTGACGAACAGGCCCTTGCCGCCGCTGAACTCGCGGCACAGCGTGCGGAACGGCGCGTTGGTGATCCCGGCCATGGGGGCCAGGACGACGGGCGGCTGCGCCGTGTGGGGGCCGATCGAGAGCGAGGAGTTCACGGTGGACGTGGGCGTGGGCATTCCCCCATTGTGGCGTACGGCGCCGGATGCTCGCGCGAAAGATCGTGTAGCAGTCATTAGTTAGACACACTATTGAAAGCGACGTAGGCTGAGGACCATGCCTGAGCTCAGCCACCGCCGTCGGATGCTCGTGCTCGCGATCTGCTGCATGAGCCTGCTGATCGTGAGCCTCGACGTCACGATCCTGAACGTCGCGCTGCCCTCGATGCAGCGGGAACTGCACGCGAGCGTCGCGGGCATGCAGTGGACCATCGACGCCTACACCCTGGTGCTGGCCTCCCTGCTGATGCTCGCGGGGTCCACGGCCGACCGCATCGGCCGCCGCCGGGTGTTCATGGCGGGCCTGGTGCTGTTCACCATCGGCTCGGTGCTCTGTTCCCTGGCCCCGGACCTCGACACCCTCATCGTGTTCCGGATGGTCCAGGCCGTCGGCGGCTCGATGCTCAACCCGGTGGCGATGTCGATCATCACCAACACCTTCACCGACCCGCGCGAGCGGGCCCGCGCGATCGGGGTCTGGGGCGCCGTGGTCGGCATCTCCATGGCCGCGGGACCGCTGGTGGGCGGGCTGCTCGTCGACACCGTGGGCTGGCGGTCGATCTTCTGGATCAACCTCCCCGTCGGCCTCGCCGCGTTCCTGCTGACCCTGCGCTTCGTCCCCGAGTCCCGCGCCCCGAAGGCCCGCCGCCCCGACCCGGTCGGCCAGTTCCTCGTCATCGCCCTGCTCGGCTCCCTGACGTACGCGATCATCGGGGCGCCCACCTCCGGGACCGCCCACACCCTCACCTTCGGCGCGATCGCCCTCGCCGCGCTGCTCGGCCTGCTGTGGTACGAGCCCCGGCGCGAGGAACCCCTCATCGACCTGCGCTTCTTCGGCTCGATACCGTTCAGCGGGGCCACCGTGATCGCGGTGAGCGCGTTCGCCGCCCTCAGCGGCTTCCTGTTCCTGTCGACGCTGTACCTGCAGAACGTGCGCGGTCTGAACGCCCTGCACGCGGGTCTGTGGATGCTGCCCATGGCGTTCCTGTGCTTCGTCTGCGCGCCCTTCTCGGGGCGTCTGGTCGGCAGCCGCGGCCCCCGGCCGTCACTGCTGATCGCCGGTGCCGCGATGACCGTGAGCGGTGTGCTGTTCGCCGCGTTCGAGGCGGAGACCTCGAACGTCACGCTCGTCCTCGGCTACGTCTTCTTCGGCCTCGGCTTCGGCTTCGTGAACGCGCCCATCACCAACACCGCCGTCTCCGGCATGCCCCGCGCCCAGGCGGGCGTCGCCGCCGCCGTCGCCTCGACCAGCCGCCAGATCGGCGGCACCCTCGGGGTCGCCGTCATCGGCGCGGCCCTCGCCTCCGGCATCCGGGCCGACGCCTACCGCGACACCTTCGTCGCGGCGTCCCGCCCCGGCTGGTGGATCATCACCGCCTGCGGTGCCGCCGTCCTCGTCCTCGGCCTGCTCAGCAGCGGACGCCGGGCCCGCGCGTCGGCCGAACGCACGGCCCTCCTGCTGGAGTCCCCGGAGATCCGGGACCCGGCGGGCGCACGGGCCAAGGACACCTCGGCCGCCGTCTGACCGGACCGCCGGTGACCCCGCCACCGGTCCCGCGGCCGGGTCACCGGCGGCGCGGGGCCGTCCCCGGGTCGGACCGCTCCCGGGTCAGACCGCTCCCGCCGCCTTCGCCCGGGAGCGCGCGGCGGCCCGGTCCCGGCCCTCCGCCTCCGCCTCCGCCTCCGCCTCCGCCTCCGCCTCCAGCGCGATCGCGTACAGCTTCTCCAGCCGTGCGCGGCTCTCCTCGTCGTGGGGCGGGTACGTCATCATGCGGGCGCCCAGATCGGGGGCGAGCCACAGGTCGGTCTGGTCGACGGTCACCAGGCCGACGTACGGGTTCAGGAACTGCTTGGTCTTGCCGCGGGTGGCGGCCACCTCGTAGCGGTCCCAGTTCTCGCGGAACTCCGCCGACTCGGTCCGCAGCCGCTTCAGCAGCGTCTTCCAGGCGGGCTCCCCCAGGTGCCCGGCCATCGACGCGCGCAGCTTCGCGGCCATCAGCCGCGTGGTCTCGTCGAGCAGGACGATCGACTCGCGCCACTCCGGGTGGGTGTAGGCGAGGAGCACGCAGTTGCGGTCGGCGGGCGGGACCGTGTCGAGGTCGCGCATCGTCAGCCGCGCGTAGGTGCGGTTGTACGCCAGGATGTCGTACCGGCTGTTCTGGATGCAGGCCGGAACCGGCTCCAGCTGCGTCAGGATCCGGCGCAGTGCCGGGGTGATCACCGGGCAGTGCGCGGCGGGCGTGGGGTCGACCGCCCCGGCCAGCTGGAAGAGGTGGGCCCGCTCGCTGGTGTCCAGCAGCAGGGTGCGGGCCAGCGCGTCGAGGACCTGTTCGGAGACCTGGATGTCGCGGGCCTGCTCCAGCCAGGTGTACCAGGTGACCCCCACGGCGGAGAGCTGGGCGACCTCCTCGCGGCGCAGGCCCGGTGTGCGCCGTCGGCGGCCACGGGGCAGCTGGACTTGTTCGGGCGTGATGCGTTCGCGGCGGCTGCGCAGGAAGGTGGCCAGCTCGTGCCGCCGGATCTCCCCCGCACGGGACGCCGCGTCGGACCCGGTGGAGGTGGGCGCCGGTTCCGGACCGCCGGCCGCCGCCCGCTCGGGGCCCGTGCCGGTGGTCGTCCGCTGTGCCATCGTCGTCATGCCCCCAGCCTGCCGCCCGCCGCAGCCTGTTGCCAGGTAGTGGTAGTACCAGGACAAGAAGACTCTGGTACCCGTCTGAGTCCGGGAGAAGTCTGGGTGACGTGACCGAAACCGGAACTCTCACGACCACCGTCCGTGCGCCCACGGCGCCTCCCGCGCTCGGCGGCCTCGGACTCTTCACGGTGCTGCTCGGCGCGGCACTGCCCCTGATCGACTTCTTCATCGTCAACGTGGCCCTCCCGACCATCGGGCAGGACCTGGACGCGAGTGAGGCCGTCCTCGAACTCGTCGTCGCCGGCTACGGGGTCGCGTACGCCGTCCTGCTCGTCCTCGGCGGACGTCTGGGCGACCTGTTCGGGCGCCGCCGGCTCTTCCTCGGCGGGATGGCGGCCTTCGGCCTGACCTCGCTCGCCTGCGGTCTCGCGCCCACCGCGTGGACCCTGGTGGCGGCGCGCGTCGCCCAGGGCGCGGCGTCCGCGGCGATGCTGCCGCAGGTCCTCGCCACCATCCAGGCGGCGACCTCCGGTACCCGCCGCGCCAAGGCGATGGGCCTGTACGGCGCCACGGCCGGCCTGTCCATGGTGGCGGGGCAGATCCTCGGCGGCCTCCTGGTCGCGGCCGACATCGCGGGCACCGGCTGGCGCTCGGTGTTCCTCGTGAACGTGCCCGTCGTCGTGCTCGGCCTGGCCCTGGCCCGCCGTGCCGTCCCCGAGACCCGCTCCCAGCGCCCGGAGCCGGTCGACGCCCCCGGCACGCTCCTGCTCGCGGTCTCCCTGCTGGCGCTGCTCGCCCCGCTCACCGAGGGCCGGGCGGCGGGCTGGCCGCTGTGGACCTGGGTGTCCCTCGCCCTGTTCCCGCTCGCGGCCACCGCCTTCTACCGGGTCGAACGCCGGGCGGACCGGGCCGGCCGCACCCCCCTGGTCCCGCCGAGCCTGTTCGAGCTGACCTCGCTGCGCCGGGGTCTGATCATGATCGTGCCGTTCTCCATCGGGTTCAGCGGCTTCATGTTCGTGATCGCGGTGGCCCTCCAGCGCGGCGAGGGCCTCGGTCCCGTCCCGGCGGGGCTGGCCCTCGCGCCCATGGCGGTCGTCTTCTTCGTCACCTCCCTGTGCGGGCCCCGGCTGATCGCCCGCTTCGGCACCCGGGTCGTCACCGCGGGCGGACTGGTCCAGGCCGTGGGCCTGGCCCTCATCACGCTGGCCGCCTGGCGCTCCTGGCCGGACCTCGGGGTGGCGGAACTGCTGCCCGGAGCGGCCGTCGCCGGCGCGGGCCAGGCGCTCCAGCTGCCCGTCCTCATCCGGATCATCCTCTCCGAGGTGCCGACCGCGCGGGCCGGCGTGGGCAGCGGCGTGATGGCCACCACCCAGCAGGCGGCGCTCGCCGTCGGGGTGGCCACCCTCGGCACCCTGTTCCTGTCCCTGGTCCCGGCCCGCGGCATGCGGGACGCCCTGGTGACGACCCTCCTGGTACAGCTGGCCGGAGTGGCCCTGACCACCGTGCTGAGCCTGCGGCTGCCGCGCACGATCCGCTGACGGTCCCACCCGCGGCCGGGACCGGCCGCGGGCCCTCGGCGCGCGCCGGTGCGCCGAGGGCCGGGCGCGTTCCACCGCGGCCGGGACGCCGACGGGCCGACGGACGGAACACCAGGTCAGCGTCACCAGGACCGCCGCCGGGGGCGCGGGGCCATCCGCCCCCGGCCCGGCCGCGAGCGCGCCCGCTCCCAACTCGCCTCCGAAGAACCCCCGTTGATCTTCGCCATGCTGCACACTCCTTGCTGCACATCCCTTGCTGCGCAGACGAAGCGGGAGAACCAGGAGGTGCCATGCTTCAGATCAACACGAGCAAAGTGAGCCGCTGGGACCAGCACGGCCGCGAGCACACCGTCCACGTGCAACGGGCGGGCGTCCAGCGCACCATCCGGTGCGAGACGTGCGGCTGGCGCAAGAACACCCAGTTCCTTCCCTGGCTGAAGGCGGAGGAGCACCTGGCCGAGGAGCACCAGGCGACGGTCGACCCCAAAGAGACCTGAGAGCTGAGACCTGCCACCTGACACCGGCCCGGGAGAACGACCTCGCCCCCGACCGGCACCCATGGAGGTCACGCATTCGAGGAAGGAACCCCCGTTCCCTCCCGTGCCTCACGCCGGCGGAGACCGTCGACACCCACACACGCACGCCGGAACACGCTTGTGCACAGTCGACGGGCAACAGCCGCCGCTCCCTTCGGTGACGGCAGCGCCCGTGCGGCCCCGCTGACCCTGGTGCACGTCCCGGCCCGGGAGGGCGTCGTCCTGCCGGACGCCGGCCCGCTCCGGACGACCCGTCACGCCGACGCCCCCGGGGGCGCCGCCGACCCGGCCGCGCTCGACCGCCGCCGCCCCGCACCGGCGCCCGGCCACCGGTGAACGGCGGACCGCCGCCCGGCCCCGCCCGCACGTCCCGCCGCCCGGGACGGCGCGAAGCCCCCGGCTCCCTGCTCGGGAACCGGGGGCTTCGTGGACGCGTGGGTCAGCAGCCGACGAGACGGGCGGCCAGGTAGCCCTCGATCTGGTCGAGCGAGACGCGCTCCTGCTTCATCGAGTCGCGCTCGCGCACCGTGACGGCGTTGTCGTCGAGGGTGTCGAAGTCGACGGTGACGCAGAACGGCGTGCCGATCTCGTCCTGACGGCGGTAGCGGCGGCCGATGGCGCCGGCGTCGTCGAACTCGATGTTCCAGTTCTGGCGCAGCGCCGCGGCGAGGCCCTTGGCCTTCGGGGACAGGTCCGCGTTGCGGGACAGCGGCAGGACCGCGACCTTCACCGGGGCGAGGCGGTGGTCGAGGCGCAGCACCGTGCGCTTCTCCATCTTGCCCTTGGCGTTCGGGGCCTCGTCCTCGACGTAGGCGTCGAGGAGGAAGGCCAGCATCGCGCGGCCGACACCGGCGGCGGGCTCGATGACGTACGGGGTCCAGCGCTCTCCGGCTTCCTGGTCGAAGAAGGAGAGGTCCTGACCGGAGGCCTTGGAGTGCGCGCCGAGGTCGTAGTCGGTGCGGTTGGCGACGCCCTCCAGCTCACCCCACTCGTTGCCGCCGAACTGGAAGCGGTACTCGATGTCGGCGGTGCGCTTGGAGTAGTGGGAGAGCTTCTCCTGCGGGTGCTCGAACCACCGCATGTTCTCCTCGCGCATGCCGAGACCGGTGTACCAGTTCCAGCGCTGCTCCATCCAGTACTCCTGCCACTGCTCGTCCTCGCCCGGCTTGACGAAGAACTCCATCTCCATCTGCTCGAACTCGCGGGTGCGGAAGATGAAGTTGCCGGGCGTGATCTCGTTGCGGAAGGACTTGCCCATCTGGGCGATGCCGAACGGCGGCTTCTTGCGCGAGGCGACCTGCACCTGGGCGAAGTTGGTGAAGATGCCCTGGGCGGTCTCGGGGCGCAGGTAGGCGACGGAGCCGCTGTCCTGGGTCGGGCCGAGGTGGGTGGAGAGCAGGCCCGAGAACTGCTTGGGCTCGGTGAAGGTGCCCTTGTTGCCGCAGTTGGGGCAGTTGAGGTCGGCGAGGCCGTTCTCCGGGAGGCGGCCGTGCTTGGCCTCGTAGTGCTCCTCCAGGTGGTCGGCGCGGAACCGCTTGTGGCACGAGGTGCACTCGGTCAGCGGGTCCGTGAAGGTGGCGACGTGACCGGAGGCGACCCACACCTCGGGGGCCAGGATCACGGACGAGTCGAGACCGACCACGTCCTCGCGCGACGTGACCATGTAGCGCCACCACTGGCGCTTCAGGTTCTCCTTGAGCTCGACGCCGAGCGGGCCGTAGTCCCAGGCGGCACGCTGTCCGCCGTAGATCTCACTACAGGGGAAAACGAAGCCACGGCGCTTGCTCAGGCTGACGATGGAATCGATCTTGTCGGCGGCCACGGTGCTCTCTTCATTACGAACGGACGGCAGCGAATGATTCAGGTTACCGGCGTCGGCCACCCCCGCATCAAATCGGTTCCCGCCGTGGCCCGCTTCCTGCCGATTGAATCCGCTTGATACCCGTTGCCGGGGGGTGTGCGGGCACCCCGCGCGAGGGCTTGTTGACAATCGTTTCCAAGTTTGTTGAAAATGACTGTCATGAACGTACGACGACGCCTCATACCCGGGGCCGCGGCCGTGGCTGCCTGCGCCCTCGGCCTCGGCACCCTCACGGCCTGCTCGGGCTCCGCCGTGGCCGACACCCGCGGCCACGGCGGACTCGACGTGGTCGCGTCGTTCTACCCGCTCCAGTACCTCGTCGAGGAGATCGGCGGGACGCACGTGAGCGTCACGAACCTGACCCGGCCCGGCCAGGAGCCGCACGACCTGGAGATCAGCGCCCGCCAGACCGCGCGGCTCCAGGAGGCCGACGCGGTGTTCTACGTCAAGAACCTCCAGCCGGCCGTCGACGACGCGGTCGCCCAGTCCGGGGTGCGGACCAAGGTCGACGCGGCCTCGCTGACGACGCTGGAGAAGCACGGCAACGAGGTCGGCGGGCACGCTGCCGCGCACGACCACGACGAGGGCGAGGACGCCGGCACCGCCGACCCGCACGTCTGGCTCGACCCCGTGCGCTTCGCCCAGGTGGCCGAGGGCGTGTCGGCCGCGCTGAAGAAGGCCGACCCGAAGCACGCGGCCGACTACGACAGGAACACGGCGGCGCTGCGGAAGAAGTTCGCCGCGCTGGACGAGGACTTCCGCGAGGGTCTCGCGGACACGAGGACCAAGACCTTCATCACCACCCACGCCGCGTTCGGCTACCTGGCCGAGCGCTACGGGCTCACCGAGGAGGCCGTCAACGGCCTCGACCCCGAGTCGGAACCCAGCGCGAACCGGGTGAGGACCCTGGAGAACCTGGCGAAGGCCGACGGCGTCACGACGGTGTTCTACGAGACGCTCACCAGCGACCGGACCGCCGGCACCATCGCCCGGGACGTGGGGCTGCGGACGGACGTCCTCGACCCCCTCGAAGGCATCACCGACAAATCAAGGGGCGACGACTACATGCAGGTCATGCGGTCGAACCTGAAGGCCCTCCGGACAGCTCTGGGGACGAAATGACCACTGTGGAGGACGTCGTGAGCGAGTCCGTCGTGTCCCTGCGCGGCGTCCGGGCGGAGCTGGGCTCGCGCCCGGTCCTGCGCGGCGTGGACCTGACCGTGCGCCGCGGGGAGGTCGTCGCGCTGCTCGGGGCCAACGGCTCCGGCAAGTCGACCGCCGTGCGGGGCATCATCGGCCAGGTCGCCCCCAGCGCCGGCGAGATCGAGATCTTCGGCGTCCCGCGCCGCCGCTTCCGCGACTGGCACCGGGTGGGCTACGTCCCGCAGCGGACCACGGCCGCGGGCGGCGTGCCGGCGACGGTCACCGAGATCGTCGCCTCGGGGCGGCTGTCCCGCGCCCGCTTCGGCATCCTGCGCAAGGCCGACCACGCGGCCGTACGACGGGCCCTGGAGCTCGTCGGGATGGCCGACCGCGCCAAGGACTCCGTGAACGCCCTGTCGGGCGGACAGCACCAGCGGGTCCTCATCGCCCGCGCGCTGGCCTCCGAACCCGAACTGCTGATCATGGACGAGCCGATGGCGGGCGTGGACCTGGCCAGCCAGGAGGTGCTGGCCGAGACCCTGCGCGGCCAGGTCGCCCAGGGCGCGTCCGTGCTGCTCGTCCTGCACGAGCTGGGCCCCCTGGAGCCGCTGATCGACCGCGCGGTCGTCCTGCGGGACGGCTGCGTCCTGCACGACGGCCCGCCGCCGAGAGCGGTCGGCCAGCACGCCCTGCCCGGCCACGACCACGTACACCCCCACGCGGCTCATGACGCCGAACCGATCCGGACGGGACTCCTGAGCTGATGGACATCCTCGACTACGCCTTCATGCAGCGGGCCCTGCTCGCCGCCGTCCTGGTGGGCGTCATCGCGCCCTCCGTCGGCGTCTACCTCGTCCAGCGCCGCCAGGCCCTGATGGGCGACGGCATCGGCCACGTGGCGATGACGGGCGTCGGCCTCGGCTTCCTGCTGTCCACCTCACCGGTGTGGATGGCGACGGCCGTGTCCGTGCTCGGCGCCGTGCTCATGGAGCTGATCCGCTGGTACGGAAAGACCCGCGGGGACATCGCGCTGGCCATGCTCTTCTACGGCGGCATGGCGGGCGGCGTGATGTTCACCCACCTCGCGGGCGGCTCGACCGCCAACCTGACCACGTACCTCTTCGGCTCGCTGTCGACGGTGAGCGCGTCCGACGTCACGTCGATCTTCCTGCTGGCCGCCTTCGTCATGGCCGTCACGCTCGGGCTGCGCCGGCAGCTGTTCGCGGTCAGCCAGGACGAGGAGTTCGCCCGGGTGACCGGTCTGCCGGTGCGGACCCTGAACCTGCTGACGGCGGTCACGGCGGCCGTCACGGTCACCGTCGCGATGCGGGTGGTCGGTCTGCTGCTGGTGAGCGCGCTGATGGTGGTGCCGGTCGCGGCGGCCCAGCAGCTCACCCGGAGCTTCGCGGCGACCTTCGCCGTCGCGGTGGCGATCGGGGTGAGCGTGACGATCGGCGGCACGGTGACGTCGTTCTACCAGGACGTGCCTCCCGGCTCGACGATCGTGCTGCTGACGATCGGCGCGTTCATCGCACTGACGGCGCTGGCGTCGCCGCTGGCCCGGCGCCGGGCGCGGACGCCGGCCGCGGCGCAGGCCGCGGGGGATCCCGCGGAGTGTGTCATTCCGGCCACCCGCGGTCCGGAGGACACCGTCGGCGTCTGACCGTGCTCCGCCCGGACTGGCACAATGGCCGGGCAAGCGCAGACGCGAGGAGGCAACGGTGACAACCGCTGGATCGCCCGTCCGGGGCCGCTCCACCCGGCAGCGTGCCGCCGTGGCGGCGGCGCTCGACGAGGTGACCGAGTTCCGCAGCGCGCAGGAGCTGCACGACATGCTCAAGCACAAGGGCGACTCGGTCGGGCTCACCACCGTCTACCGCACGCTCCAGTCCCTCGCCGACGCGGGCGAGGTCGACGTCCTGCGCACCTCGGAGGGCGAGTCCGTCTACCGGCGCTGCTCCAGCGGCGAGCACCACCACCACCTCGTCTGCCGCGTCTGCGGCAAGGCCGTGGAGGTGGAGGGCCCCGCGGTGGAGAAGTGGGCCGAGGCCATCGCCGCGGAGCACGGCTACGTGAACGTGGCGCACACGGTGGAGATCTTCGGCACCTGCGCGGAGTGCGCGGCGGCGAACGCCTGATCCCCCGGGGAATCAGGCCGCGCGCCGGATCGCGGCCGGGAACCACCCGCGGCCGGCCCGCACCCTCATGACGACGGCCCCTCACCACCGGACGGTGGTGAGGGGCCGTCGTCATCGCGCGGGATTCGGACAACACCCGCGGGCGGCGGGGGTCACGACCCGTCGCCCCGCATGGCCTGCTCCATCGCGAGCAGCTGCTCGTTGGGGACGGCGCCGCCGAAGCGGCGGTCGCGCTGGGCGTACTCGACGCAGGCCCGCCACAGGTCGCGCCGGTCGAAGTCGGGCCACAGCACGTCCTGGAAGACCATCTCGGCGTACGCGCTCTGCCAGATCAGGTAGTTCGAGGTGCGCTGCTCGCCGCTCGGACGCAGGAACAGGTCCACGTCCGGCATGTCCGGGTAGTACATGTACTTCGAGAGGGTCTTCTCGTTGACCTTCGACGGGTCGAGCCGGCCCGCCTTCACGTCCTCGGCCATGGCCCGGGCCGCGTCGGCGATCTCGGCACGGCCGCCGTAGTTCATGCAGAAGTACAGCGTGAGCGCGTCGTTGTCCTTGGTCTGCTCCTGGGCGATCTGGAGCTCCTTGGCGACCGACTTCCACAGCTTGGGCATCCGGCCCACCCAGCGCACCCGGATGCCGAGTTCGTCGAGGGTGTCGCGGGTCTTGCGGATGAAGTCGCGGTTGAAGTTCATCAGGAAGCGCACCTCGTCGGGCGAGCGCTTCCAGTTCTCGGTGGAGAAGGCGTACAGGGAGATGCTGCCGACGCCGACCTCGACCGCGCCCTGGAGCACGTCGAGCACGCGCTCGGCACCGACCTTGTGCCCCTCGGTGCGCGGCAGCCCGCGCTCCTTGGCCCAGCGGCCGTTCCCGTCCATGACGATCGCCACGTGGTCCGGGACGAGTTCGCCGGGGAGTTTGGGCGCGCGGGCACCGGAGGGGTGCGGCTCCGGGGCCTTGTACTCGCGGCGCCGGCCGCCCAGGATCCCGCGTACGACCATGTGCTTCTCGTCTCCCTCTTGCGTGCTCGCGTGCGCCGGGCGCTCGTCTCGCTCTGCTTGCTGTTCTTTGCTGTTCGCACGCGCTCGTGCCGCGCGCGTGCGCTCCCGCCGCCCGGGTCCGCCCGGACGGCGCCTACTTCTCCACGTACCGCAGGGAACGCAGTCCGCGCTCCAGGTGCCAGTGCAGATAGGCCGACACCAGCCCGCTGCCCTCCCGGACGTGCCGCGGCTCGCAAGCGTCCGCGGTCTCCCAGTCTCCCGTGAGCAGCGCGCCGAGGAGTTCGAGGGCCTGAGGCGAGGGTACGACGCTGCCGGGCACCCGGCAGTCGGCGCATACGGTTCCTCCCGCCGCGACCGAGAAGAAGCGGTTCGGTCCCGGCATGCCGCATTTGGCACAGTCGCTGAAGCTGGGCGCGTAGCCGTTGACCGCGAGGGAACGCAGCAGGAAGGCGTCGAGGACGAGGTGCGGCTCGTGCTCGCCGCGGGCGAGGGTGCGCAGCCCGCCGACCAGCAGCAGGTACTGCTGGACCGCCGGCTCCCCCTCGTGGTCGGTGAACCGCTCGGCGGTCTCCAGCATCGCGGTGCCCGCCGTGTAGCGGGCGTAGTCGGTGACGATCCCGCCGCCGTAGGGGGCGATCGTCTCGCTCTGGGTGCACAGGGGCAGCCCGCGGCCGATCAGCTCGCCGCCCCGCGCGAAGAACTGCACGTCCACGTGGGAGAACGGTTCGAGGCGGGCCCCGAACTTCGACTTGGTCCGCCTGACCCCGCGCGCCACCGCCCGTACCCGGCCGTGACCGCGCGTGAGCAGCGTGATGATCCGGTCCGCCTCACCCAGCTTCTGGGTGCGCAGCACGATGCCGTCGTCGCGGAACAGACTCATACGGCCCATTCTCGCCTACGGCGCACGCGCCCCGACCCGGACGGGTCATATCGGGTCCGGGGCCGCCCTCGCGACCCCCGCGGCCATCACGCTCCGGGGGCGCCCCGGCGCCTCACAGCACCTCGCCGCGGCTGCGCGCGTTGACGTACGCGGTCGCCGCGCCGATCCGCTCGGCCGTGGTGGCCTCCCGGACGACCTCCGGCGGGCAGTCCCACTCCCTGCCGCCGCCGAGCGGTCTCAGCTGCACGTACGGCCCCTCGTACCCCATGACCACGCCGACCCTGCCCGTGCGGATGTCGACCGCGCAGGAGCCGGTCGGCGGCGCCGCCGACCTCATCGCAGGGCCGCCGCGAGCCGGGCGGCGACCTCCACCGAGCAGCCGCCCAGGACGATCAGCGGACGAGGTGTGTCGCGCGCCACGCTCGCCGGGTCGATCCGCAAGGAGGGCAAGGTGATGCCGGCCCGTGCGAGCGCCGTCCGTAAATCCTGCACGGTTTCCTCCGCCTCTTCGACGCGGTGCGCCGAGTCCCGCCGCCCGTCAGGCGGCGTGTGTACGTGGGGTCGTCCTTGTGCCGGTACGTGTGCTCGTGCGTGTTCTTCCTTCACCCTGCCCCACCGATCTGCCGTTTTCACGCTTCGCATCCACATAGTGACGCTCCGCATCTAGAATCGGCAGGGTCCCGTCCGCTACAAGCGTGGTGCAGCGCAGAAGGGTTGGCCCATGGCCAACGGTTCGCGGCAGGCCGCCTGGGAGTTTTTCGGTTCAGAACTGAAACGACGTAGGGAGGATGCAGGTTTCACGCAAGTGGAACTGGGGGCTCGGGTCTTCGTCTCCGGGGGCTATATCGGCCAGTTCGAACAGGCCATCCGCAAACCCCAGTTGGACGTGGCCCAGCGCATCGACTCACTGCTGCGGAGCGACGGTTTCTTCGAGCGGATGTGGCACAAGCTCATCGACGACAAGCGCTACGCGGGGTATTTCGCGGCGGTCGTCGAACTGGAACGGACGGCGACGAGGATCGCGGAGTTCGCCCCGGCCCTGGTACCGGGCCTGTTGCAGACGGCGGGGTATGCGCGGGCGGTGACGCTGGCCGCCAATCCCTTCGCGACGGACGAGTACGTGGAGGAGAAGGTGGCCGCCCGGCTGGAGCGGGCCCATGTCCTCGCCGACGCTACAAGGCCCCTGTATTGGGCCGTGCTGCACGAGAACGTGCTGCGCATCCCGGTGGGCGGGGCGGCGACGATGTCCGGACAGCTCGGCCACCTCGCGGGTGTGGTGCGGGAGCGGAAGGCCGCCGTGCAGGTGATCCCGTACGCGGCCGGGGCGCACGCGCTCATGACCGGGGACCTCCGGCTCATGGAGTTCGAGGACGCTCCACCAACCGCCTATGCGGAAGCCCCCTTTTCGGGAACGCTCGTCGACGATCCGGCTGTGGTGAAGCGTGCGCAGCACACCTACGATCTGCTCAGGGCCGTCGCTCTGTCGCCGGAGGCGTCCCTTGCCCTGATCGAGGCGGCGGAGGAGGCCTTCAGACGATGCGCGCCCATGACCTGAGCAACGCCCGCTGGCGCAAGAGCAGTCACAGCAACGGCGAGGGCGGCAACTGCCTCGAAGTCGCCGACGGAGTCACCGGCACCGTCCCCGTCCGGGACAGCAAGGTGCCGGACGGGCCCGTGCTCCTGATCGGCGCGGACGCCTGGACCGCGTTCGTCAGCAACGCCCGCTGGCGCAAGAGCAGCTACAGCGACGACAACGGCGGAAGTTGCCTCGAAGTCGCCGACGCAGTACCCGGCACCGTCCCCGTCCGGGACAGCAAGCTGCCGGACGGCCCCGTGCTCCTGATCGGCGCGGACGCGTGGACCGCGTTCGTCGCCGGCGTCGCGGGCTGAACCCCCGCGTCACCGGGCCGCGTCACGGGTTCGCGCGGCCCTGTTCACCGACACCAGCCCCGCCTCGTAAGCGATGATCACCAGCTGGACGCGGTCCCTGGCGTCCAGCTTCGAGAGCAGCCGGGTGAGGTACGTCTTCGCCGTGGCCACGGTGATGAAGAGCCGCTCGGCGATCTCCGTGTTGGACAGCCCGCTGCCGACCAGCGTCAGGACCTCGCGTTCGCGGTCCGTGACCCCCTTCAACTCGGATCGTGTGCGCACCAGTTCGGGGCGGGCGGCGGTGAAGTCCTGGATGAGCCGACGGGTGATGCCCGGGGCGATGAGGGCGTCCCCGGCCGCCACCACGCGCACCGCCGTGATGATGTCGTCCAGGCCCGTGTCCTTGACCAGGAACCCGGACGCGCCGGCGCGCAGCGCCCCGTACACGTAATCGTCGTCGTCGAAGGTCGTGAGGATAACGATCCTCGTCGGGCCCGTCGGCGCGGAGGTGTCCGCCGTGATCCGGCGGGTCGCCTCGATGCCGTTCGTGCCGGGCATGCGGAGGTCCATGACGACGACGTCGGGGCGCAGTTCTCCGGCGAGCGCCACCGCCTCCTCGCCGTTCTCCGCCTCGCCCACCACCTCGATGTCCTCGATGTCGGCGATGACCATGCGCAGGGCCGTGCGGATGAGCTGCTGGTCGTCGGCGAGGACCACGCGCACCGTCATCGGGTGCCCGTCCCGCCCGTGGCCGGGATCGGGAGGCGGGCGCTCACCCGGAACCCGCCTTCGGGGCGCGGGCCCGCGGTGAACTCGCCGTGCAGCAGGGCGGCCCGCTCGCGCATGCCGATGAGGCCGAAGCCCGTGTCCGTGCCGCTGCCCCTGCCCCGGCCGTCGTCGGTGATCTCGACCGCGACCTCCGTGTCACGGTGGTCGACGGTCACTCGGCAGGCGGTCGTCGCCGCGTGCCGCAGGACGTTGGTGACGGACTCCTGCACTATCCGGAACGCGGACAGGTCGATGTCCGGAGGGAGCCGACGCCGCTCGCCGGTCCAGTGGACGTCCACGCGGACTCCGGCCGCGGTCGCCGCGGCGGCCAGCCGGTCGAGGTCGGCCAGGCCCTCGGCCGGGCTCAGCGGCACGGTCCGCGCGGTGCTGGCCTCGTCCTGGCCGGGCACGGCGGGAGAGGCCGTCTCCGCGGAGCCGTGTTCCGGGGACCGGTCCCGCGGGTCCACGGCACCGCCGTCACCCGGGCCGTCCGTCCGGGCCTCCTGGTCCCCGTCGTCCGCCTCGCGCAGCGCGACGAGCATGCGGCGCAGCCCGGCGAGGGTCTCGCGGCCGGCCGTCTCGACCGCCGTCATCGCCTCGCGGGCGGCGTCCGGCTGGGTGCGCACGACCCGGGCCGCCGCGCCCGCCTGGAGGGCGATGATGCCGATGCTGTGGGCGACCATGTCGTGCATCTCGCGGGCGATGCGCAGGCGTTCGTCGGTGACGGCCTGGTCCGCGGCCCGGGTCCGCAGCTGTTCGGCGTGGACACGGGTGCGGTGGGTGGCGTCGCCGAGCAGCCAGGAGACGACGACGGTCAGCGCCACGGTCAGCTCGACGAGGGTGTCGACGTCCCAGCCCATCAGCAGCCGTACCGACAGCCAGGCGACCAGGACGGCGAGCGCCATGGCGAGTCCGACGGCTGCGGTGCGGCGGGGACGTGCGGCCGCGATGAAGTAGAGAGCGATGTCGACGGCCAGGTACTGGGCGAGCTGGATCGCTCCGACGGCGAGGTTGGTGGTGAGCAGGGCGCCCGCCGCGAGCAGCATGGCCAGGGCGGCGAGGGGCCGACGTCCGAGCCGGGCACTGCCGGCCAGGGCCAGGACGCACGCCACGGTCAGGAACAGCATCCCGTCCCAGCGGTAGAACTGGGCGGCGGCCAGTTCGTTCGGCCCGTTCTGGCCGGGCAACCGGATCCGCGCGAGGAACGTGAACACGGTGCTGGCGCACCAGGCCAGGGCCACCCAGGCGCCGGGCGGGACACGTCTGAGCGAGGGGAGCGACGGCGTGACATGCATGTGCCCGATCGTAGGCAGGCGGTGCGGCCGGGGCATCGGACCGGGGACGTACGACCGTGGTCGACACGTCCTCCTGAACTCGCCTCGCCGACAGCATCGGTGACGGCTTCTCAGGTCGGTGACGCTCAGGTCCGGGACGGGAAGTACTGGCGGGGCGTGACGCCCACGACGCGGTGGAAGGCGGCCACGAAGGAGCTGGCGGAGGCGTATCCGGTGCGGCGGGCGACGGTCTCCAGGGCCAGGCCGTCGGCGAGGAGCGGCATCGCGGCCTGCATGCGCAGCCGTTCGCGCCACTGGCCGAAGGGCAGGCCCGTCTCGGCCACGAAGATCCGCGCCAACGTCCGTTCCCCGGCGCCGACTTCGGCGCCCCACGCGGACATCGGGCGGCCGTCGGCCGGATCGGCACTCAGCGCGTCGGCGACGGCCCGGGCCCGGGGGTCCCGGGGCACGCGCACGGCGACGCTCGTGACGGGGACGGGCGTCAGGACGTCCAGGAGCACGGCCTCGGCCCGGGAACGGTGTTCGTCGGGGAGACCGAGTCCCGCCAAGTGCTCGACGAGCGCGGCCTGCAGGGGGCCGACCGCCACGGCCGTCGGCTCCGTCCAGGTGATCTGCGGGCAGCGCGCGGGATCGATGTAGGCGCTGTGCATGAACGCGTCGCCCGCGGCCTCCGTGAGGTGCGGCAGCCCGGCCGGGATCCACAGGGCGAGGGACGGCGGCAGCAGCCAGGAGCCCCGTTCGCTGCTCACCCGCAGCAATCCTCTTACGGGGACCGCCAGTTGGTGGACGGGATGGGTGTGCGTGGCGAAGACGGTGCCCCGGGGCATGGTGAAGTGCCCCACGAAGACGGCCGTGCCCGCCGGCCCCTGTCCGTTTCGCGACATGGGTCGGCAGCCTAGCCCGTGGCGGACGGCCCGGCCCCGCCCCTAGCGTCGACGGCATGCCGATGAACCGAGCACACCGCAGACTCTGCAGCTCAGAAGGCTGGGCGCGCACCACCAGGGACCGCATCCTGCCCTGGGCCCTGAGGGACGTGGAACTGGGCGACGACGTGCTGGAGATCGGGCCCGGCTACGGCGCCAACCTGCGGGTCCTGGTCGAGTCCGTGGAGCGTCTGACCGTCGCCGAGATCGACGCGGACACCGCGCGGCTGCTGACCGGGCGGTGGGGCGGGCGGGCCCGCGTCCTGCACGCGGACGGCGCGGAGCTGCCGCTGCCGGACGCCTCGTTCGACTCCGTCGTCTGCTTCACGATGCTGCACCACGTGCCCACCGCCGACCGGCAGGACCGCATCTTCGCGGAGGCGTCGAGGGTGCTGCGTCCGGGCGGTGTCTTCGCGGGCAGCGACAGCCTGCCGAGCCTGGGCTTCCGGCTGCTGCACGTGCGCGACACGATGAACACCGTCGACCCGGCGGAGCTCCCCGGGCGGCTGGGCGCGGCCGGCTTCACGGACGTCTCCGTCGACGTGCACCCGAAGGGAAGCATCCTCCGTTTCCGGGCGACGCGCCCCTAGTCCTCGGGGCCGGGTCGGCCGTCCGGATCAGTCCGGCGTGCCGAAGCGGCGTACGTACGCGCGCTGCCAGGGTGTCTCCACCGCGTGCCGGTCGTAGTGCTCGCGCACGTACGCCACCGCCTCCCCGGGCGGTACGCCGTCGAGGACGGCGACGCAGGCCAGGGCCGTGCCGGTGCGGCCCCGTCCACCGTGGCAGGCGATCTCGACGCGTTCGTCCGCGGCCCGTCGCCAGGCCTCCGTGAGCACCGCGCGGGCCCTCGCCCGGTCGGCGGGCAGCCGGAAGTCCGGCCAGCGCAGCCAGTGGGCCTCCCAGGGGACCGGGGGCGGCTCTTTGCCGAGGAGGTGGACGGCGTAGGCGGGCTCGGGTCCTCCGTCGGCCGGGAGCGGCCGGCGCAGCGCCCGGCCCCGGATCAGCCGGCCGGAGGGCAGCGCCAGCACCCCGGGGGCGCGCGCGTCCCAGGTGCCCTCGTGGGCCCGGGAGCCGGACGGGGAGTCGGGTCTCATGTCGGCCATGGGCCCAGCCTAGGGCGCACGGAGCGCAGACCCCGGGCCGAGGCGGGACGGGCGGGAGCGGCGGACCCGGGCGGGGCGGGCCCTGGGGTGCAGGGCCCCTCGGCACCGGCGCCGAGGGGCGGACCCCGGCGGGGAGCCGGGCCGAGGCGGAGCGGACCCGGGAGTGCGGGGCCGACGGCACCCCGCGGGAAACCCGGGCCAAGGCGAGGCGGGTAAAAGCGGCGGACCCGGGCGGAGGCGGACTCGGGGTGTGGGACCGGGCGGCGCCGGGCACGCAGCCCGACTTCCCGGACCGGAGGAGCGGACCGGAGAGCGGGCCCGGGGAGGGGGCCTGTTCAGCTCACGCCGTGGGCGCCCTGCGCGGCGCGGGCCTCGATGCCCCGGAAGTGGTCGGCCATCGCGCGCCGGGCGCCCTCGACGTCCCGGACCCGCAGGGCGGTGAGGATGTCGCGGTGGCGGCGGGCCGTCACCTCCGGGGTGACGTCGTCGGTCCAGCCGCGCACCGCGGCGACCCGCCTGAAGACGGTCCAGAACGCGCCGAGGAGCTGGGGAACGAGCGGGTTGCCGAGCGAGGCGTACAGCAACTCGTGGAACTGGATGTCGAGTTCGGGGAAGGAGCGGCCGTCGTCGCCCGCCTCCTCCATCTCCGTGACGACGGCTTCGAGCCGGTCCAGCTCCTCCTCGGTCAGCACTTCGGCCACCCGGCTTATCAGGCCCTCCTCCAGCACCTCGCGGACCTGGAGGATCTCGGCCAGCGCCCCGGTGGGATCGTCCGGGCGGGCGAGGGTGCGGAAGGTCAGTCCGTCGACGAACGGAGTCATCGACGCCTCACCCACATAGGTGCCGTAGCCGTGCCGGATCTCGACTATGTCGAGCGCCTGAAGGGCCTTGAGCGCCTCGCGGACCGAATTGCGACTCACCCCGAGGTCGTTCATCAGCTCGGTCTCGGTGGGCAGCGGCGCACCGGCCGGGAGCCCCTGGTCGAGGATCAGCTGCATGACCTCGCGCTGGATCTGGCTGCTCACCCGGCGCTCGGGCCGGCGCCGGTTCCCGGTCTCCTCAGGCATGCGCCGCATCGTACGCTCGCTGGACATCGGACGTCCCACCTCCGGGCTGATTAAACGCCAAGTTCGGCCAACTACCCCTGTTTCATACCGTCATTGGTCGTGCCTGTGGAAGATACGCCATTCGTGTGCGGGCCCTTGACCCCCTCCGCGCCCTTTCCTATGGTCGCGCTGCCCCCCATGACGTAGGACGTCGTATCTCCTGCTTCCCGGGACGGCCGCACCGACCGCTCCACCGCCTCACCGGACCGTTCAACTGGACCACTCCTTGCTGGAGGAACCGTGCGCGACGTGAACCCCGCTCCGGCGCCGCACCGCCGGTCGTTCCTGAAGTACACCGGGGCCCTGGGCGCGGCCGCCGCCCTCTCCTCGACGCTCGGCGCCTGCTCGTCCGGGCCGGAGTCGACCAACGACACCGGTGGTTCGGGCAGCGGTGCGAACGCCACGCTGACCGCCGTGATCGGCTACGGGAACGACGGCAGCTGGGACCCGACCCAGACCGCGTCCGCCTTCTGCATGGCCGCCAACAACCACATCTACGAAGGCCTGCTGGACACCGACCCGATCTCCCGCGAGCCCTACGCGGCGCTCGCCACCCAGGTGCCCGCCGACCTCACCGGCACGTCCTGGAAGTTCACCCTGCGGGCGGGAGCCACGTTCCACGACGGGAAGCCGGTCACCGCCGACGACGTGGTCTTCGTCTTCGACCGGATCCTCGACCCGAAGACCCAGACGCTCGCCAAGGGCTTCTTCGCCCCCTGGCTGAAAGAAGTACGCAAGATCGACGCGCGGAACGTCGAGCTGGTCCTCAAGTTCCCCTTCCCCGAAGGGGTCTCCCGGCTCACCCTGGCGAAGATCATGCCCAAGCACGTCTTCTCGCAGCCGGGCGCCTGGGACGACGCGATCAAGGGCAAGGCGATCGGTTCGGGCCCCTACCGGCAGACCGCGCACCACCCGAAGTCCAACACGACGTTCGAGGCGTTCACCGCCTACAACGGGCCGCGCAGGGCCGCCTTCAAGAAGATGAACTGGCTGACCATAGTGGACGCCGCGCCCCGCGTCGCGAAGATCTCCGGGGCGAGCGCCGGGGCCCAGATCGCCGACAACATCCCGTACGCCAACATCGCACAGCTCCGCAAGGGCGGCATGACCGTCCAGGGCGGGGCGGGCATGAACAACCTGTTCCTGATGTTCAACACCGAGCACAAGCCGTTCGACGACGTCCGCGTCCGGCAGGCGCTGCGCTACGCCATCGACACCGACAAGATGGTCGAGGTCGCGCTCAAGGGGCACGGGAAGCCGTCGACCTCCTTCCTCAACGAGGCCAACCCCTCCTACCGTCCCGCGAAGACCGTCTACTCCTACGACCCGGAGAAGGCGAAGAAGCTCCTGAAGGAGGCCGGGGTCGAGAAGCTGAGCATCGAGATCCTGTCGGTGAACGTCAGCTGGATCGTCGACTGCCTGCCGACCGTCAAGGCGTCCTGGGACGCGATCGGCGTGGAGACGACCCTGTCCCCGCAGGAGACCACGGCCGTGTTCACCAAGATGGACCAGAAGCAGGACTACCAGGTCGTCGCCGCCGCCTCGAACCCCAACCAGTTCGGCCTCGACGCCGACCTGATCATGCACTACAACTACGGCCCCCAGAACCTCTGGATGGGCTACGCCCGCTGGGCCGGCGACCCCGTCGCCAAGCAGCTCTTCAAGGACATGGACCGGGCGACGCAGGAACCGGACGCCGACAAGAAGAAGACGATGATCCAGGACTACATCGACGTCGTCGCCGAACAGGCCGTGCTCTACCCGGTGGTGCACAACGAGCTGATGACGGCGTGGAATCCGCGCCGGCTCGCGGGGATAAGGCCCCAGCCCTATCCGGGCATCAACCTGCTCCAGGCCAAGTGGGTCTAGGCGACGGGGGAGTCCGTACGTGGTCACCGTCGTCAGGATCCTGCTGCGCCGCATCGCGCTGCTCGTACCGCTGATGCTCGGGATCGTCCTGTTCGTGTTCCTGGTGATGCGGTTCTCGGACGTCGACCCGGCGTCCGCGTTCTTCCAGGGCGCCAACCCGACCCCCGAGCAGCTGCACGACTTCAGGGAGCGGAACGGGCTGCTCGATCCGCTGCCCGTGCGCTACGTCCACTTCGTGGCCGACCTGCTGCACGGCGACATGGGAACCAGCGCGCTCACCCGGGCGCCGGTCGTCGAACAGGTCACCACCGCGCTGCCGCTCACCCTCCAGCTCACCTTCCTGGGGCTCGGCATCGCGGTGGTGCTGGCGCTCGTCGGAGGGGTGACCGCCGCGATCCACCGCGACCGGCTGCCGGACCAGGTCATCCGGGTGGTGTCCCTGACCGGTGTCGCCGCACCGGGCTTCTGGCTGGCCCTGCTGATGATCCAGTACCTGGCCGTCGACCGGGGCTGGTTCCCGACCGGCGGCTACGTCAACCCGGCGGACTCGCTGTCCGGGTGGCTGAAGACCATGGCGCTGCCCGCGCTCGCGCTCTCCCTGCCGGTCGCGGCCCAGCTCACCCGGATCGTGCGGACCTCCGTGGTCGAGGAGCTCGACAAGGACTACGTGCGCACGGCGATCGGCAGCGGGCTGCCGCCCCGGGTGGTCGTCGGCCGCAACGTCCTGCGCAACGCCCTGATGAACCCGCTCACCGTGCTGGGCCTGCGCGTGGGCTATCTGCTGGGCGGGGCGGTCGTCATCGAGACGATCTTCTCGCTGCCCGGCATGGGCAAGCTGATGATCGACGCCGTGCAGAACGGGGACCCGGCCGTCGTGCAGGGCGTCGTCCTGACCACCGCCTTCGGCTTCGTGGTCGTGAACCTCGTCATCGACATCCTGTATCTGCTGGTCAACCCACGACTGAGGGAAGCGACCCGATGATCACGCGGAAGGATCTGGCCGGCGCCCTCGCCCGGCCCGGTGTCCGGCTGCGCGGCCGGCGCAGGCTGCCGCCGCTGTCGAGGATCGCGGTCTGCTTCCTGACCGTGGTCCTGGTGGTGGCGCTGTTCGCCCCGCTGCTCGCGCCGCACGACCCGCTCGACCAGCAGCCGCAGACGGACGGCACCGGGCATCCCTCGGCGGACCACTGGATGGGACAGGACAGCCTCGGCCGGGACATCCTCAGCCGGCTGATGTACGGGGCGCGCTGGTCCCTGGCCATCGGGCTCGGCGCCACCGCGCTCGCCCTGGTCGTGGGCGCGCTGCTCGGCGCGCTCGCCGCGACCTCGCGCAAGGCGGTCGACGAGACGCTGATGCGCGCGCTCGACGTGGTGATGGCGTTCCCCGGGATCGCGCTCGCCGCCGTGCTCGTCGCCGTGTTCGGCGGCGGCATCACCGTACTGATCTGCGCGATCGCGTTCCTGTTCACCCCGCCCGTCGCCCGGGTCGTCCGGGCGAACGTCCTCGACCAGTACGGCGAGGACTACGTCACCGCCGAGCGGGTGATCGGCGCCCGCACCCCACACATCGTGCTGCGGCACGTGGCCGTCAACTGCGCGGCCCCGGTCCTGGTGTTCTGCACCGTGCAGGTCGCCGAGGCGATCGTGTTCGAGGCCTCGCTGTCCTTCATCGGCGCGGGCGTACGGCCCCCGGACCCGTCCTGGGGCAGTGTCGTCGCCGACGGCAAGAACATGGTGCTGACCGGCGGCTGGTGGGCCACCGTCTTCCCGGGCCTGCTGATGCTGCTCACCGTGCTGTCGCTGAACGTCCTCTCCGAGGGCGTCTCCGACGCCTGGGCCGCGCCGGCCGCCCGGGAGGTGTCCGTGCCGCCCGCGGAGGACCGGCTCGAAGCCCCCGAGCCGGGCAGCGGCACGGTCGTGGAACTGCCCGGTCTGGCGGGAGCCGCGGCCCGGCTGCGGGCGCGGGCCCGGCCGCCGGTCACGGACGGACGGCCCGTGCTCGCCGTCGAGGATCTGGCCGTCGGCTTCGAGGGCCGGCACGGCGGGGTGGACATCGTCGACGGCATCGGCTTCGAGGTGTATCCCGGCGAGGTGCTCGGCCTGGTGGGCGAGTCGGGCTGCGGGAAGTCGCTGACGGCCCTGACGGTGATGGGCCTGGAGCCGAAGGGCGCCCGGGTGCGCGGCCAGGTCCGGTTCCGCGGGCGGCAGCTGCTCGGCGAGCCGATGCGGGTACGGCGCCGGCTGCTGGGCCACGAGATGGCGATGGTCTACCAGGACGCGCTGTCGTCCCTGAACCCGGCGATGACGATCAGGGCGCAACTGGGGCAGGTGGTACGGCGGGGCGGCAGGCGCACGGCGGCCGAGCTCCTCGCCCTGGTCGGCCTCGATCCCGAGCGGACCCTGCGCAGTTACCCCCACGAGCTGTCCGGGGGCCAGCGCCAGCGCGTCCTGATCGCGATGGCGCTGTCCCGGGAGCCCGCGCTGATCGTCGCGGACGAACCGACGACGGCCCTGGACGTCACCGTCCAGGCGCAGGTCATGGAGCTGCTGCTGCGGCTGCGGGAGGAACTGGACTTCGCCCTGGTCCTCGTCTCGCACGACCTGGCGCTGGTCTCGGCGGTCACCGACCGGGTGGTCGTGATGTACGGCGGGCAGATCGTCGAGACGGGGGTGACGGCGGACCTGGTGGAGTCCCCGGCGCACCACTACACGCGCGGGCTGCTGGGCAGCGTCCTGTCGCTGGAGTCGGCGGCGGAGCGCATGACGCAGATCAGGGGGGTCGTCCCCTCCCCCGCCGACTTCCCGGCCGGCTGCCGGTTCGCCGACCGGTGTCCGATGGCGGACGGGACGTGCCGGACGACGGCGCCGGACCTGACCGGCACCCCCACGCACACGGCGGCCTGCCACCACCCGGCCGTCGACCTGGTGACCACGGAGAGCGAGGCCGTGACATGAGCACATCCCCGGCGGACGCGCTCGTCCGGCTCACCGACGCGCACGTCGTCCACAAGGCGCGCAGCGGCGGTGTGTTCACCCGGGACCGGGTGTACGCGCTGACGGGCGCCGACCTCACCGTCGCGCCCGGCGAGACGATCGGGGTCGTCGGCGAGTCGGGCTGCGGCAAGTCGACGCTCGCGAAGGTGCTGGTGGGGGTGGAGCGGCCGACGTCCGGCACGGTGACCTTCGGCGGCCGCGACCTGTGGTCCCTGAGCCCGGACGAGCGGCGCACGGCCGTCGGCTCCGGCACGGGCATGATCTTCCAGGACCCGTCGACGGCCCTGAACCGCAGACTGCCCGTACGCCGGATCCTGCGCGACCCGCTGGACGTGCACCGGCGCGGCAGCACGGCCGAACGCGCCGACCGGGTGCGGGAGTTGATGTCGCTCGTCGGTCTGCCCCGGGCCCTCGCGGACGCGCTGCCCGGCCAGCTCTCCGGCGGTCAGCGCCAGCGGGTGGCGATCGCCCGCGCCCTGGCCCTGGAACCCGGCCTGGTGGTGGCCGACGAGCCGACGAGCGCGCTGGACGTGTCGGTGCGCGCGCAGATCCTCAACCTCCTGCTCGATCTGAAGGAGCGCCTCGGCCTGGCCCTGGTGTTCGTGTCCCACGACATCCAGACGGTGCGCCGGATGAGCGACCGGGTGATCACGATGTACCTCGGGCGGATCGTCGAGGAGTCCCCGGCCGGCGAGGTCACCGACCGCTCCCGTCACCCGTACACCCGGGCGCTGTTCTCGGCGACCCCGAGCCTGCTGGACCCGGTCGAGCCGATCCCGCTGACCGGGCCCGTCCCCTCGGCGACGCGCCCGCCGAGCGGCTGCCCCTTCCGCACCCGGTGCTGGAAGGCGGACACGGAATGCGCGACCCGGATGCCGGAGTTCACGGCCGCGTCGGCGCCCGGCCACCGCTTCCGGTGCCACCATCCTGTCGAGGAGGGCCGGTCGACGCGCACCCTCGTCGCGCAGGCCGGATCCGCCGCCGGGGCCGCCGCCCCGGCCGACGTTCCGCCCCAGCAGCACATCAGGGAGCCTTCATGACCTTCCCCGCCCCGCTCACCGGTGTCGTACCGCCCGTCTGCACGCCCCTGACACCGGACCGCGAGGTGGACGTCCCCTCACTCGTCCGGCTGATCGACCATCTGGTGGACGCCGGGGTGCACGGTCTGTTCGTCCTCGGCTCGACGTCCGAGGTGGCCTATCTGACGGACGCGCAGCGCAGGCTCGTGGTGGAGACGACGGTGGCGCACGTCGCCGGCCGGCTCCCCGTCCTGGCCGGCGCGATCGACATGACGACGCCCCGCGTCCTGGACCACGCGCGCTCCGCCCGGGCCGCGGGCGCGGACGCGATCGTCGTCACGGCGCCCTTCTACACCCGCACCCATCCCGCCGAGATCGCCCGCCACTTCCGTCTCGTCGCGGCCCGCGCCGGGCTCCCGGTGTTCGCCTACGACCTTCCGGCCTCCGTCCACAGCAAGCTGAGTCCCGAACTGGTCCTCGAACTCGCCGCCGACGGTGTGCTCGCGGGCCTCAAGGACTCCAGCGGCGACCTCGGCTCCTTCCGGGCGGTCGTCACCGGCGCCCGTACCCGCCCCGGGATCCGCGGCTTCGCCGTGCTCACCGGCTCCGAGGTGGTCGTCGACGCTGCGCTGGCCCTCGGCGCCGACGGCGTGGTCCCCGGTCTGGCCAACGTGGACCCGGTGGGCTACGTCCGGCTGTACGAACTGTGCGCGGCGGGCGACCAGGAGCGGGCCCGGGCCGAACAGGAGCGGCTGTGCGAGCTGTTCGGCCTGGTGGGCGTCGGCGACCCGGCCCGGATGGGCGGCAGTTCCTCGGCGCTCGGCGCCTTCAAGGCCGCGCTGCACCTGCGGGGCGTCATCGACTGCCCCGCGACGGCGGAACCCCAGGTGCCGCTGTCGCCGGACGAGGTCGAACTCGTGGGCAAGCACCTGGCGTCGGCGGGACTGCTCTGAGTCACCCGAGCAGCCCGACCGGCGGCAGCCGCCGGAACTCGATGGTCTCGTACGGTCCCGCGTCGCCGGTCTCGTAGAGGACGCCGACGCGGGAGGCGCCGAGCTGGACGAGGTCCGAGTAGGCGGCCCGCCGCGCGGACAGGGTGACCGCCTTCGTGAAGTCCGCTCCGGCGGTCGTGCTGCGCCAGACGGCCATCGACTGGCGGACGGTGGGGACGGACGGGCCCGAGAAGAGGAGCGGGGCGTGGCGGCCGGTGAGCTGGAGGACGCTGCCCTGGACGACGGGGACGTCGTTCAGGGAGGGCTGGACGGCGAAGGGGCGGTCCAGGGACTCGGCGCCGTCGCTGGAGTAGGAGTCGAGGCGGTTGCCGGTGCTCGTGCCGTTCTGGTCCCGCGAGGAGAAGTAGAGCCGCCCGTCGGGGAGTTCGGCCACCGAGCTCTCGTTGGCGTTGTCGGTGCCGTCGTAGGAGTCGTCGACGAAGCCGATCCGCCAGGTGCGTCCGCCGTCGTCGCTGTAGAGCGCGTGCGCTCCGTAGTACCTGGCCTCCTGGCCGGTGTCGGCCGATCCGGCGGGCGGGGCGGCGGAGTGGTTGGCGGGCACGACCAGGCGGCCCGCGTGCGGTCCGCGGCGCAGCGCGATCGCGTGGCCGGGACCGGTGGCGTACCAGCGCCAGTCCGGCGGCTTCACCTGGTCCGTGATGTCCCGCGGGGCGGTGAAGTGCCGCCCGTCGTCACGGCTGGTCTGGACGAAGACGCGCCGGCTCTGTTCGGCCGTGACCTCGCCCCGCATGATCTGGGCCTCGGTCACCGCACCGCTGTTGTAGGAGGTGAGCAGGACGATCCGGCCGGTCCGGGGGTCCACCACCGGCGCCGGGTTGCCCCGGGTGTCGCCGTCCCCGGACGCGACGACCGTGAGCGGGCCCCAGGTGCAGCCGCCGTCGGAGGAGCGTCTGAGGACGACGTCGATGTTCCCGGTGTCGCCCGCGCCGCTGTGCCGCCCCTCGGCGAAGGCGAGCAGCGTGCCGGCCCCGGTCATGACGGTCGCCGGGATGCGGTAGGTGTCGTAGCCGTCCTCGCCCGCGGTGTACGGGACGGAGGAGGCGCAGCCCCCGCCGCCCCGGGGCGCGGCCGAGGCGGCGGGGCCGGTGACGGCGAGGGCGGTGAGGAGTCCGGTGGCGGCGGCGAACGCGAGCATGCGGCTCATGGCACTCCCTGGACTGCGTCGACTTCATCGGACACGGAACGACATGGGACGTGGGATGTCCCGGTGAACCTAATGTGCCCAGGGGCTGCGGCGATACCCGTGCTTCCACGGCGGGTGACGGGGCGTCAGCGCGTTTCGGCCGTGCTCCGGGCGGGCCGCCGGGTCAGGCCCGGCCCGCGTCCCCCGGTGTCACCAGGCCCGACTCGTACGCCACGATGACCAGCTGGGTCCGGTCGCGGGCGCCCAGCTTGCCCATGATGCGGCTGACATGGGTCTTCGCGGTGAGCGGGCTGAGTCCCAGGGCCGCCGCGATCTCGGTGTTGTTCAGGCCCCGTGCGACCAGGGTGAGCACCTCGCGCTCACGCCCGGAGAGCCCCTCGGGACCGCCCGCCGTGAGCGCGGGGACGGACGGGGCGCTCAGGAAACGGGCGACCAGACGGGCGGTGGGACCCGGCGAGAGCAGCGCGTCCCCGGCTGCCACCGTACGGATCGCGTCGAGGAGTTCGGCGGGCCGGGTGTCCTTCACCAGGAAGCCGGAGGCGCCCGCGCGCAGCGCCTCCACGATGTGCTCGTCGGTGTCGTACGTGGTGAGCACGAGCACCCTGACCCCGGCGAGGTCCTCGTCGGCCGCGATGAGCCGGGTGGCCTCGATGCCGTCCAGGTCGGGCATGCGGATGTCCATCACGACCAGGTCGGCGCGCCCGGCGCGGGCCAGCTCCACGGCCTCCCGGCCGGTGGCCGCCTGACCGACCACCTCCATGTCCCGCGCCGACTCCACGAGCATGGCGAACGCGGCCCGCACGAGGTTCTGGTCGTCGGCGAGAACCACTCGGATGGTCATCGCGCCCCGCCCCGGCTCGGCTCGGCACCGCGTACGCCGTCGGCGTCCAGGGCGGCCCCGGGTCCCCGCGCGGGACCGCTGTCGCGCACGGTCCCGGAATCCGGCACAGGCCGGGAGGTACCCGGTGTGCCGGGCGCATCCGGCGCACCGGAAGGGGCTGGTACTCCGGACGAGGCCGGGCGGTCCGCCGACGTTCGCCGACTCGGCTGCGGCTGCGGCTGCGGCTGACGATCGGGCTCCGGCCGCCTTCCCAGCTCCGGCCGCCGATCGGACTCGAGCTCCGTCCACCGGCCAGGCTCCGGCACCGTCGTGCCCAGGGGCAGTACCGCCACCACCGCGAAACCGCCCTCCCGTCGTGTTCCGGTCTCCACCGTGCCGCCCACACTGCGGGCCCGCTCCCGCATCCCCACAAGACCGAAGCCGGGCGGGCCGCCCGCGTCCCCGATGCCGTCGTCCGTGACCTTCACCCGCAGGGCCCAGCCGTCCGTCTCCAGTTCCACGCGGACGCCCGCCCCGGGGCCCGCGTGCCGCACCGCGTTGGTCAGCGCCTCCTGGACGATGCGGTAGGCGGCGGCGCCCACGGCGGAGGGGACGCCGTCGGCCCCCGCCAGGGCCTGCGCCTCCACCTCCGTGCCCGCCGCGCGGGCCGCCGCCACCAGGTCGGGCACTCCGTCGAGGCCGGGCAGCGGGCCCCGGCCGTCGCCGCCGTACCCGGTGTCGCGCAGCACCTCCAGCGTGCTCCGCAGTTCGCCGCGCGCGGTCCGGCAGGTCTCGGAGATGTCGTCGAGCGCCTTGGCGACGGCCGCACGGTCCAGGCGGTCGGGGTCGGCGGCCAGGACGTGCGCGGCGACGGAGGTCTGCACCCCGATCAGGGTGATGCTGTGGGCGAGCAGGTCGTGCAGGTCCCGGGCGATGCGCAGCCGCTCCTCGGCGACCCTGCGACGGGCCTCCTCCTCGCGGGTGCGCTCGGCGCGCTCGGCTCGTTCGACGACCGAGGCGAGGTACTGCCCGTGCACCCGGACGTACACGCCGAGCACGATGAACGCGACGATCCAGCCGGTGATGCGCAGCGCCTCGGTGCCCTCGGCGGCGCCCTGCCCGAACTTGACCGTGAGCATGATGCCGATGACACCGCCGCCGACGATCAGGGAGCGCAGCGGGCTCCCGGTGGCGGCGACGGTGAACAGCGCGGTCATCGAGACGAGCAGCGGCGGATTGTGGTCGAAGTCGAGTGCGTGGTACGGGGCGACGCAGGCGACGAGCCCGAGGAACGCGGCGAGCGGGGCACGCCGCCGGAAGACCATCGGGAGGTGGGCGGCGACCAGCAGGGACCAGCCGAGCGCGTCCAGCCGCCGGCCGTCCATCGGCACGATGAGTGCCACGGCGGTGTCGAGGATCAGCAGCACGCCCGCGAGCAGCGCGTCCTGGCGCAGGACCCGCGCCGGGTCGGTGGTGCCCCAGTGTCCGAAGCCCATGAGGTGCAGCATGCGTTTGGCGTCCACCGCTTCATCTTCCGTGAGGGGGGCGCCCCCGCGGGAGGCGGGGGCGCCCGGTGTCCGTCGTCCGGTGGGTGCGGGTCAGCCCACGGGGACGGGGTCCTGCCGTCCGGCCGTCCCGTGGTCCGGTTCGCGGGAGAGGCCGCCCGGCCACCACACCTTCCGGCCCAGTGCCACGCTCGCGCTGGTCACCAGGTACGTACGGACGAGGAAGGTGTCGAGCAGCACTCCGACCGAGATGACGAAGCCGAGCTCGACGAGTTGGAGGAGCCCCATGTTCGTGAGGACCGCGAAGGTGGCCGCGAGGACGAGGCCGGCCGAGGCGATCACGCCCCCGGTGGTGCGCAGGGCGGTGAGCGCGGCGGCGGCCGGTTCGGCGCCGGAGAGGGACTCCTCGCGCATCCGGTGCATGAGGAAGATCCCGTAGTCGACGCCGAGGGCGACCAGGAAGACGAAGGACAGCAGGCCGAGGCCGGGGTCGGTCCCCTCGAACCCGAACAGCGGGCCGAAGACGAGGCCGCCGATGCCGAGGGCCGCGCCCCACACCGCGATGACGGCGGCGACGAGCAGCAGCGGTGCCACGAGCGAGCGCAGCAGCAGGATCAGGATCAGCAGCACCGAGACGAGCACGATCGGGACGACGACGAGCCGGTCGCGGGCGTTGGTGTCCTGGAGGTCGAGCTGCTGGGCGCTCGGGCCGCCGACGTACGATCCGTCGAGGTCGGCCCGCAGGGCCTTGATCGTGGCGGTCTCGGCGGCCGACTGCGGGGCGCCGCGCGCGATGACGGAGATCTCGGTCCAGCCTCCGCCACCGCGTCCGCGTTCGGCGCTCGCGACCCCGGTGTGCCCGCGCACGGCGGACAGGGTGGCGTCCGCGCGTCCGGTGGGGGTGATCACGGTGATCGGCTGGGTGCCCTGCCCGGGGTAGGCGCGGGCGAGCGTCTCCATGGCGGTGACCGAGTCGGGCCGGTGGACGAAGGAGTCCTCCTGCTTGAGCGCGCCCGGCAGGTTCAGGGTGCCGAGGGCGAGCGCCCCGAGCAGGGCGGCTCCGCTCGCCAGGACGACGAGCGGCCTGCGGCCGGCCGAGGACCCCATGGCGGCGAACAGGCTCCGCCGCTGCCGCGGCTCGCTGCCGTAGGCCGGGACGAGCGGCCAGAAGACCCGCCGCCCGAGCAGGACGAGCACGGCGGGCAGCAGGGTCAGCATGGCGAGGAGGGCGCAGAGCACGCCGACGGTGCCGGTCGGGCCCATGCCGCGGCTGCTGTTGAGGTCGGCGGCGAGCAGGCAGAGCAGTCCGGCCGCGACGGTCCCGGAGGAGGCGAGCACGGCGGGCCCGCAGCCGCGCAGGGCCTCCTTCATGGCGTCGTAGGGCCGCTCGACGCGCCGCAGTTCCTCGCGGTAGCGGGAGATGACCAGCAGGGCGTAGTCGGTTCCGGCGCCGAAGACGAGGATCGTCATCACGCCCGAGCTCTGGCCGGAGACGCTCGTGCCGAACGCCTGGTTCAGTCCGTAGGCGACGCCCATCGACAGGTAGTCGGCGACGCCCGCGACGGCGAGCGGTACGAGCCACAGCAGCGGGCTGCGGTAGATGAGGATCAGCAGGAGGGCGACGACGGCGACGGTGGTGTAGAGCAGCGGCCCGCCGAGCGAGTCGTAGACCTCGCCCGCGTCGGTGGCCAGGGCGCCGGGCCCGCCGACGACGACGCTCATCCCGTCGGTGTCCCGGGCCACGTCACGGACGTCGTTCACGAACGCGTCGCGCTTCTTCTCGTCGGTGCCGGGCGCGTTGCTGGCGACCGGGTACATGAGGGTGCTGCCGTCGGAGGACGGCACGGCCCTGGGGGTTTCGGTGAGCGGGTTCGCCCGGGTGATCGCGGCGATCTGGCGGGCCGCGGTGTCCCGGTCGGCCTTCCGGAGTCCCCCGTCGCGGTGGTAGACGAGCACCAGCTCGGTGGTCTCGCCGCCGGGCAGCTGGTCCTCGATCTTCGCGACCCGTGTGGAGTCGGCGCTCGACGGCAGATAGTCGACGGCACGGTCGTGCTGCACGTCGGACAGCTTCGCGGCGAACGGGCCGACGACGGCCAGCAGTCCGATCCACAGCGCGAGCACCGCCCACGGCACGGCCCGCCGGCGCGAGCGCGTCCTTGTCTCTCCGGCCCCCATAAACAGGGCCTCCCTTCGGTCCGGATGTCTGGTTTCCGGGTTCCAGACTTCCGGGCCCAAGGACCCCTTTCGTCGCCCGCGGGAGCGAGCCGCGCCCTACTGCGCCGGGTGTCCCGGGGAGGCCGTTACTCCCCGGGGAGTACTGCGGCGCCGACGCCGGGGTGCGCTACGACGGTGTGCGGGCCGTGGCCAGGAGGCGGGTCACGTCGTCCGAACAGATCGTCAGGGCCGCGCCCACGGTGGCGAGGGCGTCCCGTTCGGCGGGGGTGTACGGGCCGTCGGCGAGGGCGATGCGGGCACCCTGGAGGAGGATCGCCTCGCGGCCCGTCGGGGCGAGGTGCGGGGCCAGCGGGTCCAGGGCCTCGTGGAGCTCTATGGCCAGGCTCGCTCCGCAGGGCTCGCCGAAGAAGCGGCCGGTGTCGGCGGCGAGGGCCTCGACGAGGGCGCCCAGCTGGTCCTCCGTGCAGTCGTCGAAGCCCGCCGAGCGGACGGTGGCGGCGGCGGTCTGCAGGGACGCGCGGGCGCAGCAGCCGCCCGCCGCGAGGACCGCGAGGGCGACGGTGTGGACGGCGTCGCGGAGCATCGCGGAGAAGCGGGTGGTGGTGGGGTGGTCCAGGACGTCGGTGCCGTAGTGGGTGTGGCAGGCCGCGCATTCGACGACGGGCCCCGTCTCGCCGCGCGGGAGGACGGGAACACCCAGAAGGGTGAAGCGGCGCCGGCCGGTCAGCCGCTGGTAGTTGCGGTCGCCGCCGCAGCCGGGGCAGAAGAACTCCCCGTCGCCGACGGTGCTCCACGCCGTACGGGTGCCCAGGACACGGGGAACCTGAACTGCACGACCGTTTCGTCCCCATCCTGGCAGCACGTCGCACACCTCCGTAACTCCCCCACAGCCTTAAGGGCGCGGGCGGTGCCCCCGCGGCAACATCGCCGCGCTGGCGTGATGTTAGCCACATTGTCGAGGTGTCGTCAGTACCTGCGACGAGACCTGCTTGTGACCTGCACACGAATTGGCCGGGACACGACCCGGCCCCGCCCGCCTCGAAAGGCGGACGGGGCCGGGAAGAAGCAGGTGAACGAGGTCAGCGGGCCGCGCGGTTGACGGCGGAGACGACGGCCTTCAGCGAAGCACGTGTCGTGTTCGCGTCGATGCCGATTCCCCACAGGACCTTGTCGCCGATCGCGCACTCGATGTACGAAGCGGCCTGCGCGGAGGCGCCCTCGCTCATCGTGTGCTCCTGGTAGTCGAGCAGGCGTACGTCGATGCCGATGGACTCCAGGGCGTCGAAGAAGGCCGAGATCGGGCCGTTGCCGGAGCCGGACAGCACGGTGTCCGCGCCGTCGACCGTCGCCTCGACGGTGAGGGTGTCCACGCCGTCGGTGTCGGTGGTCGACTGGCCGGTGCGGACCTGGATGCGGCCCCAGGGGTTCTCCGGGTTCGGCAGGTACTCGTCCTGGAAGACGGCCCAGATGTCGCCCGGCGTGACCTCGCCGCCCTCGGCGTCGGTCTTGGCCTGGATGAGCTTCGAGAACTCGATCTGCATCCGGCGGGGCAGGTCCAGCTTGTGGTCGTTCTTCAGGACGTAGGCGATGCCGCCCTTGCCGGACTGCGAGTTGACGCGGATGACCGCCTCGTAGGAGCGGCCGACGTCCTTGGGGTCGATGGGCAGGTACGGCACCGCCCACTCGATGTCGTCGACGGTGACGCCCTTGGCCTTCGCCTCGGCCTCCATCGCGTCGAAGCCCTTCTTGATGGCGTCCTGGTGGGAGCCGGAGAAGGACGTGTAGACCAGGTCGCCCACGTACGGGTGGCGCGGGTGGACCTCCATCTGGTTGCAGTACTCCCACGTACGACGGATCTCGTCGATGTCGGAGAAGTCGATCTGCGGGTCGACGCCCTGGGAGAACAGGTTCATCCCCAGGGTGACCAGGTCGACGTTGCCGGTGCGCTCGCCCTGTCCGAACAGGCAGCCCTCGACGCGGTCGCCGCCGGCCATGACGGCCAGCTCGGCGGCGGCCACGGCGGTGCCGCGGTCGTTGTGCGGGTGGATCGACAGGCAGACGTACTCGCGGCGGGTCAGGTTGCGGTGCATCCACTCGAACCGGTCGGCGTGCGTGGACGGCGTCGAACGCTCCACCGTGGCGGGCAGGTTGAGGATGATCTCGCGGCCCGGACCGGGCTGCCAGACGTCCATGACCGCCTCGCAGACCTCCAGGGCGAAGTCCAGCTCGGTGTCGGTGAAGATCTCGGGGCTGTACTGGTAGCCGAACTCGGTCTCGGGGCCCAGCAGTTTCTCGGCGTACTCGACGACCAGACGGGTGCCGTCGACGGCGATCTGCTTGATGTCGTCCTTGGAGCCGCGGAAGACCACCCGGCGGAAGACCGGCGCGGTGGCGTTGTACAGGTGGACGGTGGCCCGCTTGGCGCCCTTCAGGGACTCCACGGTCCGCTCGATCAGGTCCTCGCGGGCCTGGGTCAGTACGGAGATCGTGACGTCGTCCGGGATCGCGCCCTCTTCCTCGATGATCGAGCGCACGAAGTCGAAGTCGGTCTGGCCGGAGGCGGGGAAGCCGACCTCGATCTCCTTGTAGCCCATCTTGACCAGCTGGTCGAACATCCGGCGCTTGCGCTCGGGCGACATCGGGTCGATCAGGGCCTGGTTGCCGTCGCGCAGGTCCGTGGAGAGCCAGCGGGGGGCGACGGTGATCCGGTTGTCGGGCCAGGTGCGGTCGGGGATGTCGACCTGGTCGTACTGGCCGTACTTGTGGACCGGCATCGACGTGGGGCGCTGGCGGTTGGCTCGGGTCTGCTCGCTGCTGTGGCTGTTCGCCATGTGCGTGGGCTCCTCAGGATGTCCGAAAGGACGGCCGACGGCGCAACGCCAGACTCCGCGGGGAGGGGGTCGGCCTCGACTACAGGCCCTCGCCGCGGCAGCTAAGGAGAAGCAGCCCGAAACGCATGATGCTCCGCAGCCTAGCGGAGCCGCGCTCCGTACGGAGGGCTGTATCAGTATGCGGGATCGCGCGCCCCGAAAGGGACAAAAAGTGCGCCATACCACTTCCGGGCGGAATCTCCGGCTCCTTATCACCCCATTTCATCAATCATGGTTGCACGTGGTGACAAGTGCATCACGCAGTGCAATGGTGCCGGGCATGACGACCAACGGGGGCTTCGAGCCCGTCCACTGCACCATCGTTCCGCCCCACGTCCTCGACAGGATCGCCCGGCACGAGGACCCCGCGCTCGCCGGTCCCGCACGCCGGACCCTGGAGCGCGACGCGTACGAGCGCACCCACCGGCGGCTGACGACCGTCGTCGGCGCGCCCGCCGCCGCGCCCGTGGAGGCCGACGGCCGCGCGCCGCACCGCACGATCTACGACGCCCGCCACCACCAGGACCTGCCGGGCAGGAAGGTCCGCGCGGAGGGCGACAAGCCGGGCAAGGACGCCACCGTCAACCGCGCGTACGCGGGCCTCGGCGCGACCTTCGACCTGTACCTGAGCGCCTTCGGGCGCACCTCGATCGACGGCGAGGGCCTGCGGCTCGACGCCACCGTGCACTACGACACGCACTACAACAACGCCTTCTGGAACGGCGAGCAGATGGTGTTCGGAGACGGCGACGGCGAGATCTTCCTCGACTTCACCCTCCCGGTCGACGTCATCGGCCACGAGCTGACCCACGGCGTCACCCAGTACACGGCGAACCTCACCTACTTCGGCCAGCCGGGCGCCCTGAACGAGTCCATGTCGGACGTCTTCGGCTCGCTGATCAAGCAGTACACGCTCGGCCAGACCGCCGCCGAGGCCGACTGGCTGATCGGCGCCGGCCTGCTCGCCCCGCGGGTCACCGGCACCGCCCTGCGCTCCATGAAGGCGCCGGGCACCGCGTACGACGACGACGTGCTCGGCAAGGACCCGCAGCCCGGGACGATGGACGGCTACGTCCGCACCGGCCGGGACAACGGCGGCGTCCACATCAACTCCGGCATCCCCAACCACGCCTTCTACCTCGTCGCCCAGGCCCTCGGCGGCCACGCGTGGGAGCGGGCCGGACAGATCTGGTACGACGTCCTGACCGGCGGGGAGCTGCCGCAGCAGGCCCTCTTCTCCGACTTCGCCCGGCTCACGCTCGCCGCCGCGCGGACCCGGTACAGCGAGGGCGAGGAACTGCAGGCCGTGTCGAAGGCCTGGGAAGAGGTCGGCGTCACGCCCGCGTAGCCCGGGATCCGGCGCCGGATCCCGGGTATCCGGTCCTTGGCCCCGGGGCGCCCGGCCCCGGCGCCCGACTCCTACGGGATGAGGACTCATGCGGATCGAAGTACGGCGCACGGGCGGGTTCGCGGGCATCGAGCGCCGTGCCGAGGTGGACACCTCGGCGCGGCCCGACGCCCCCGAGTGGCACGCCCTGGCCGAGCAGGCGCTCGCCGCGGGCTGTGCCACGCCTCCCGCGGGCGTCCCGGACGGCTTCAGTTACCAGATCACCGTGGACGGGAGGACGGTCTACGCCGCCGATCCCCGACTGACCGAGGAACAGCGCGAGTTGGTCTCCCTGGTGCTGAAGGAGGGTGCCTGACGAAGGCGCCCGGGGACGCGCCCCGGGAGGCGCGCGGGGCGGCGAGGGAGCGGGGTCCACGGGTTCACGCCGAACCGTTGACTTCCGTTACCGCGGGTACAGATGATCGCGCATGGCGACGAACCCCCTCCCCCAGTTCCCCTCCGGCTTCCTCTGGGGCGTGTCCACCTCGGCCCATCAGATCGAGGGGGCCGTGGACGAACGCGGCCCCTCGGTGTGGGACGCCTTCACCGCCGGGCCCGGGCACGTCAAGGACGGCTCCACGGCCGCGGTGGCCTGCGACCACGTCCACCGCTACCCCGAGGACGTGGCCCTCCTCGCCGGCCTCGGCGTGGACGCGTACCGCTTCTCCGTCTCCTGGCCCCGGGTGAACTCCCCCGGCGGCCTGGACTTCTACGACCGCCTCGTCGACGCGCTGTGCGCGGCGGGCGTACGGCCCGTGCCGACCCTCTTCCACTGGGACCTGCCGGCTGAACTGGACTGGCTGGAGCGGGACACCGCCGAGCGGTTCGCGGAGTACGCCTCGGTCGTCGCCGGACGCCTCGGCGACCGCGTCAAGAAGTGGATCACCCTCAACGAGCCCGCCGAGCACACCCTGCTCGGGCACGCGCTCGGCGCGCACGCCCCCGGCAAGCGGCTCATGTTCGACGCCCTGCCGGTGGCCCACCACCAGCTCCTCGCCCACGGCCTGGCCGTACGGGCGCTGCGCGCGGCCGGGGCGGGCGACGTCGGGATCGCCAACTCGCACGGCCCCACCTGGGCGGCCTCGGACCGTACCGAGGACGTGGAGGCGGCCGACTTCTACGACCTCCTGCTCAACCGGCTCTTCGCCGACCCCGTCCTGCTGGGCCGCTACCCCGACGGCATCGGCGAGCTGATGCCCGGTGACGTCGAGGCGGATCTGAAGATCATCGGCGAGCCGGTCGACTGGTACGGGATCAACTACTACCAGCCGACCAGGGTGGGCGCCCCCGAGGGCGCGGAGATCGAGTTCGGCGGACTGACCCTGCCCGCCGAACTGCCCTTCACCGTCAAGGAACTGGAGGGCTACCCGGTCACCGACTTCGGCTGGGCGGTGGTGCCCGAGGGGCTCACCGAGCTGCTCACCGGCTTCCGCGAGCGCTACGGCGACCGGCTCCCGCCCGTGGTGATCACCGAGAACGGCTGCAGTTACGAGGGCGTCGACGACCAGGAGCGGATCGCCTTCCTGGACGGCCATGTCCGGGCGCTGCACCAGGCGTTGGAGCAGGGCGTCGACGTGCGCGGCTACTTCGTCTGGTCGCTGATGGACAACTTCGAGTGGGCGGAGGGCTACCAGCGCCGCTTCGGTCTCGTGCACGTCGACTACGACACCCTGGAGCGGACCCCGAAGGCCTCGTACGCCTGGCTGCGGGACGCCCTGCGGGCGCAGAGATGACCGCGGCCGACCCGGCCGTACCGCTGCCCGTCTCCGCCCTCGCCGAACCGGTCGAGCGGGTCGGCCGGGGCTGGACCTCGGCCCTCTGTCTCGCCAACGGGGCGATCTGGGTGGGCTGGTACGGCCCCCTGCAGATCCTCCTCGCCTCCCAGGCCGAGAACTTCGCGCCCGGCTCCGGCATGTCCAAGGAGACGATGCTGGCCTGGGTGACGGGCGCGGGCGCGGTCGTCTCGCTGGTCGCCAACCCGCTCTTCGGCGCGCTGTCCGACCGGACGACCGCGCGGTGGGGCCGCCGTACGCCGTGGATCGTGGCCGGGGCGGCCGGGGGCGCGCTGTCCCTGCTGCTCCTCGCGGGCGCGGGCGGGGTGTGGACGATGGCGGCGGGCTGGTGCCTGGTCCAGCTGACCCTGAACGCCGCGTTCGCCGCGGTCACCGCGGCCGTGCCCGACCGGGTGCCGCGGCTCCAGCGCGGCAGCGTGGGCGGCTGGCTGGGGGCGGCGCAGATCCTCGGCGTGGTCGGCGGCACCGGGCTCGCGACGGTGGCCGGGGGCACCGGCGGCGGATACGCGGCCTGCGCGGTGTTCACCCTGGTGGGCGTCCTGCCGTACGTACTGCGCCACCAGGACCTGCGGCTGCCGGTGTCGGCCCGGCCGCCCTGGTCGGGGCGGGAGTTCCTCGCCTCGTTCCGGCTGAGTCCGCGCGAGCACCCCGACCTGGCGTGGGCCTGGCTGACCCGCTTCCTGATCAACCTCAGCAACGCCCTCGTGCTGCTGTACCTGCTCTACTACATGCGGGACCGGCTGCGCCTCGACGACCCCGAACAGGGCGTCCTGGTCCTCACGGCGGTGAACGGGGTCACCCTCCTCGCCACGGTCGTGGTGGGCGGGGTGTGGTCGGACCGGCTGGGGCGGCGCAAGCCGTTCGTGATCTGGTCCGGGGTGCTGATGGCGGTGGCCACGGCGGTGCTGGCCTGCCGGCAGACCTGGCCCGGCGCGATCGCCGCCGCGGCCGTCCTCGGCATCGGCTTCGGTGTCTTCACCTCCGTCGACTTCGCCCTGATGACCGACGTCCTGCCGAAGGCCCTGGACCGCGGCAAGGACCTGGGCGTCATCAACATCGCCAACGCCCTCCCCCAGGTCGCGGCCCCGGTCCTGGCGGCGCCGGTCGTGACGTACCTGGGCGGCTACCGGGTCCTGTACCTGCTCGCGGCGGTGATCGGCCTCGCGGGGGCGGTGCTGGTGGTGCGGATCAAGGGGGTGGACTGAGGGGGTGGACTGAGCGGGAGGACTGAGGGGAGGCGCTCCCGGGGCCGCCCCCTCGGGCGGCCCCGGGCCGGGTTCCCGGGCCCGGTCACAGGGCCCCGGCGTCGCGGGCCGTCCACAGGGACGGGTACACCGGGCGGAAGCCCAGGTCGTGGCGGATGCGGTCGGTGGACACGATGCCGTGCCAGGGGTCGGGGTCGACGCGCTCGTACAGGGCGGGCGGTACGTCGACGCCGTTGATCCGGTGGAGGTCGACGGCGGTGACGGGGGCGTCGTCGGCGATGTTGTAGACGCCGGTGCCGCCCACGCCCGGGGCGTACAGCAGGCGCAGCAGCCCCTGCGCCACGTCCGCGTGGTGGACCATCTGCAGCCGCTGGGTCGCGGCCCACTGCCCGGCCCACCTGAGCGAGGCGGCGAGATGCGGGTCGCCCTCCCCGTAGACGAAGGGCAGGCGGCCGATCCGTACGTCCATGTCCGTGTCCAGGGCGAGCAGACCGCGCTCCGCCTCCGCCTTGGAGGCCGGGTAGGCACCCCACATCTCCCCGCCGGGCACGCTCGGGTCGTCCTCGGTGAGCGGGCGCCCCCGGCCGGTCCCGTACACCAGGCTGGTGCTGACCTGCACGAACCTGCGCACCCCCGCGGAGACGGCGGCGCGGCCCAACTCCAGCGCGGCGTCGCGGTTGACCGACCGGGCCTCGTCGTCCGGCACCCCGCGGAAGGCGGCCGCGATGTTGACCACCGCGTCGACGCCCGCGAGCGCCTTGCCCAGCGCCTCGGCGTCGCGCAGGTCCCCCACCGCGATCTCCGGCCCGAGACCGGTCGGGCCGGTGACCGTGGCCAGGGCCGCCGCCCGGGACTCGTCGCGGACCAGGATCCTCACCCGGTCGCCGGGGGGCGCCTGCTGCAGCAGGCGGGGCACGAAGCGGCGTCCGACCTCGCCGGTGGTTCCGGTCACCAGTGTCAGCATGATCTGCTCCTCTCGTCGGCCTCCACCGTCCCCCCGTGCCGGGCGGGGCGGGAGAGACCTCCTGATCCGGGGACCGTCGGTCCCTGGATAAGACCGGCGGCCCGCGTCACGCTGGAGAGATGGACAGACCCGAGGTGGCCGACTTCCTGCGCCGCGGCCGTGCCCGGCTGGAGCCCTCCGACGTGGGCCTCCCGGCCGGCTCCCGGCGCCGCACCCCCGGACTGCGCCGCGAGGAGGTGGCGGCGCTCGCGGGCATGTCCGTGGACTACTACACCCGGCTCGAACAGTCCCGCGGGCCGCGCCCCTCGCGCCAGATGCTGGGCGCGCTGGCACGGGCGCTGCGGCTCACCGGTGACGAACGGGACCACCTGTTCCACCTGGCCGGCGAGGAACCGCCGCGGGCCACGAGCGCCTCGCCGCACGTGCGTCCCGGGCTGCTGCTGATCCTCGACCGGCTGTACGACGCGCCCGCCCAGGTCGTGACCGACTACGGCGAGCTGCTCGCGCAGAACGCGATGGCGGCGGCGCTGACGGGCGAGGCCGAACCGGGGCGCAACCTCGTACGCCGGTTCTTCACCGACCCGGCCTCCCGCGCCCTCTTCCCGCCCGAGGACCGCCCCGGGCACGCCCGCTCCCACGTCGCCAACCTGCGCGCGGTCACCGCGGCCCGCCCGAAGGATCCGGCCCCGGCCGCCCTGGTGGCCGAACTCCGTTCCACGAGCGAGGAGTTCGCGGAGCTCTGGGAGTCCCACGAGGTCGCGGTGCGGCGCTCCGCGACGAAGCGGTTCCTGAACCCCGCGGTCGGTCTGCTGGAACTCGACTGCGAGATCCTGACCGGCTCCGGCGACAGCCAGCTCCTCGTCGTCCACACGGCACGCCCCGGCACCGAGTCCCACGAACGCCTGCGGCTGCTGCGGGTGATCGGCCTGCAGGACATGGCACCGGCCGCCGGTCACGGGTGAACCCCCGGCCCCGGGAGCCGTGTCGCCGGTGGCCTTCCGCGCCCGGGAGCCAACTTCGGCCACTTTTCGCGGCGTCGGGGGAAAGGGCTCTCTGTCCCTTGCAATCATGAGGCGCCCGCGCCTCAATGGAGCCGCACATTCCGACGGGCCGTCAGAAACGCCTCCGCACGGCGTTCCGCACCCCACGAGCGGACGGTCCGCGTACACGTCTCCCCGCACCCTCACCGGGCACAGAGGTGAGGAGTCCGTGTGCCCGGACCCGGGCGGACGGCTCCGTCCCGACCATCCCCACATGGCAATTCCCCGACACGGGAAGGGATTTCGATGAGAGGCAAGCGACTCGCGACGCTCTCGGCGTTAGCCGCCGGGACGCTCGCGGCGACCGGTCTGGCCTTCGCGCCGGCCGCCGCGGCCGTCACTCCCCAGACGGCCACCGTCACCGCGACCTGCACCATCGGCGGCGGCGGCGCGGCCACCCTCACGGCCACGCAGAACGGCACGGCCGCGACCGTCACCCTCAGCTCCACCGCCATCACGGCCCCGATCCCGATCGCCGCGAACTCGGTCACCTCGACCCTGTCCCTGGTGAACGCGAGCGGCGGGACCACCGCGTTCAGCGGCAGGAAGAACCCCGCGATGGCCATCGGCAGCGGAGTCTCGGTGGGCCCCCTCGACGGCACCGTCGCCTCCGGCGACAGTCTGGAGTTCTACGGCGGCTCCCTGAAGATGACCGTCTTCGGCATCACCATCACCTGTACGGCGGACGCGCCGCAGTCCCCGGGCCCGTTCGTCTTCGACTGATCCGCCGTTCCACCTCGCCCTGACGTGAAGAGGGCCGGCGCCGCCCGCGCGCAGCGGCGCCGGCCCGGCTCCCGCGGCTCCCCGGTGACCATGACAGAAACTGATGGCCCATCAGTCGGTGTGCCGGGACTCCATTGACTTCTCGCACGGCCCGCCCATCAATGTCCCCCTGGCGGCGCAGAAGAGCCGCTGCGCCCGCATCCCTCAGGAGGGGGGCAACACCCATGTCAACCACGGGTCCGACAAACCGAAGACGCCGCATCGCGGCCCTGCTCGGGGCGACCGTACTCGCGCTCACCGTGGGAGGTGCGCTGGCCGCTCCGGCCGGAGCCGCACCCACGAACGTGGACTTCCCCACGCACTGCATCCCGCCGGCGATCGCGGGCCTCCCGCCGATCGACGGCACCACCACCGCGAAGATCACGGTGGACAACGCGAGTCCCAAGGTCGGCGACACGGTCACCGTGACCTACACGGTGGTCAAACCCGCCGCCAGCAACCCCGTGGACCTCGCACTGCCGGCCGACATCATGACCCCGACCGGCAAGGTCGCGCTGGGCGGGGCCCAGACCGGAAGCGTCACCGTCGCCGGCCCCAAGAAGAACGACCCGGTGCCCGCCAAGGGCGCCTTCCCGTCGTTCAGCATGACCGGCACGTTCACCGTGACCGCGCCCGGCGCGATCACCCTGGCGCCCGGCGACTACAACATCCACACCAGCTACATCATGGAGCTGGACACCCCGTGCACGGTCACCAACCCGCCCGCCCCGGTGTCGGAGACGGTCACCGCGACCGGCGGACAGACCAACACCCGGGCCATCCAGCTCGGTTCGGCCTCCGGGCACCCCGGTGACAGCGTGACCGTCACCGGCAGCGGCTTCACCCCGGGCGCGAGCGTCACCCTCGCCGGACGGTCCGGGGCCACCCAGACCGCCGACACGGCGACCGTGACCGCGAACTCCCAGGGCTCCGTCAGCGGCTCGCTCGTCGTCAACGACAGGACGACGACCGGCGTGGTCGCGTACGAGGGAGGAAGCTGGGACCCGGACACCGGCGCGGGACCCGCCGCGTACGTCGTCATCGACGACACGCCCGTCCCCGACGGCAGTCAGAAGCTCACCACCACGGTGAGGGCGGGCACCCTGTCGATGACCCAGGCCGGGGACGCCGTCGCGCTGTCGGCGGTCGACTACGGCAAGGGCGGGGCCTCCACGGGCGCCCTGAAGACGGTGACGGTCAAGGACTTCCGCGGCGGGCCCGCGGGCTGGTCCCTGACCGGCAAGGTCACCGACTTCACCGGCCCCGGCGCGAAGATCGGCGCCGGTGCCCTGAGCTGGACCCCGGCCTGCGCGACCAAGGCCGGCAGCCCGAGCACCTGCCAGGCCGGCTCGTCCGGAACGGTGGGCACCTCGGGAGCGACCCTGGCGTCCACCCCCAACGGGACCCTCACCGGTGGTGAGTTCACCGTCGACGCCGGACTGTCGCTGAACGTACCGGAGTTCACGCCTCCCGGCTCCTACTCCGGTGTGCTCACCCTGACGCTCAGCTGACCGGTCCGCCACTCGACCGGTCTTCCGCACCCCTGTGGCCGGGCGCGCACCCGCCCGTCCACGCAGGGGCTGTCACGACGACAGCCGCCCGTCAGCCGATGCCGTCCGCGGGGGTCCGCACCCATGCGCAAGCCGTACGCCCTCCTCCTGAGCGTGTTCCTGGTCCTGCCCGCCCTCGTGGCCCTGATCGCCACACCCTCGTACGCGGCCGACAACGGCAGCTGGTCGGTCTACCCCGTCTCCTCGCGCATCGCCGCGCGGCCCTACTTCTACCTCTCCGCCGACCCCGGCCAGACCCTCCGGGACAAGGTGACCGTCGCCAACAAGACCGGCTCTCCGCTGACGTTCCGGCTGTACGCGGCCGACGCCTACAACACCGCCCGCGACGGCGGTTTCGCCGTCCGCACCCTGGCCGAGAAGCAGCGCGGGGTGGGGGCGTGGGCCCGGCCCGCACGCACCCGGGTCACCGTGCCCGCGCACGGCGAGGTCACCGTGCCGTTCACCCTGCGGGTCCCCGAGCGCGCCGAACCGGGCGACCATCCGGGCGCGCTGGTGGCGCTCGACGAGCGGATCGAGACGGGCTCGGGCTCCCTCTCGGTCGGGGTGCGACGAGCCGTCGCCGCCCGGGTCTACCTCCGGGTCGGCGGGCCCACGGTCCCCGCCCTCGCGGTGGAGAAGGTCCGCCTCACCCACCACCAGCCGCTGGTCCCCGGCACCGGCTCCTCCGCGGCCACCGTCTCGTACACCCTCCACAACACGGGCAACGTGACGCTGAACCCGAAGGTGCGGCTGAGTGCGGAAGGGCTCTTCGGGCGCACCCTGCTGTCCCGCGAGCTCGCGGGCATCCCCTCGGAACTGCTGCCGGGCCAGCGGGTGCGGCTCACCGCGCCCTGGCACGGGGCGCCCCAGCTCGACTGGGGGGACGTGACGCTGACGGCCAGCGCGCCGGGCACGAAGGAGTCGGCGAGCGCCTCGTTCCTCGCGCTGCCGTGGCTCGTGGCGGTGCTGACGGTCCTCGCGCTCGCCGCGGCCGTGGTGACGCTCAGAGCGCGTCGGGCCCGCGTTCGCCCGTCCGTACCCGTACGACCGTCTCCACGGGTACGGACCACACCTTTCCGTCCCCGATCTTCCCGGTCTGCGCGGCCCTGACCACCGCGTCGATGACCGCGTCGGCCTCCTCGTCCCCGACGACGACCTCGATCCGGACCTTGGGCACCAGGTCGACCCGGTACTCGGCGCCGCGGTACACCTCGGTGTGCCCGCGCTGGCGCCCGTACCCGCTGGCCTCGGTGACGGTCATCCCGTGCACACCGAGCTCCTGCAGGGAGGTCTTGACCTCGTCGAGTCGGTAGGGCTTGACGATCGCGGTGATGAGTTTCATGCCTGGGGCCTGGTCTTCTGCGCGGTGGGAAGGGACGACGAAACCGGGGCGCCGTGGCCCAGGACCCCGTGATCGTAGGCGCTCTCGGCGTGCACCGTAAGGTCCAGGCCGGTCCGCTCCTGCTCCTCGTCCGCGCGCAGCCCCATGAACCGGTCGATCAGGGTGCCGATGCCGTACGTGGCGCCGAACGCGTACGCCCCGACGGCCACGACACCGACGAGCTGGCGGCCGAGCTGTCCGAGCCCGCCGCCGTACAGCAGCCCCTCGGCGCCGCCGGTCATCGAGTGGACGGCGAAGACGCCGATGAGCAGCGTGCCGATGATCCCGCCGACCAGGTGGACGCCGACGACGTCGAGGGAGTCGTCGTAGTTCAGCTTGAACTTCCAGCCCACGGCGTACGAGCAGACGACGCCGGCGGCGAGCCCGACGGCGAGCGCGCCCAGCAGGGACACCACCCCGCACGACGGGGTGATGGCCACCAGACCGGCGACCGCGCCCGAGGCGGCGCCCAGGGTCGTCGGGTGGCCGTCGCGGCGCTGCTCGACGAGGAGCCAGCCGAGCAGGCCCGTGCAGCCGGCGGCGAGGGTGTTGAGGAAGGCCGCGGCGGCCAGACCGTTCGCGCCGAGGGCGGAGCCGGCGTTGAAGCCGAACCAGCCGAACCACAGGAGACCGGCGCCGAGCACGACCATCGGGAGGTTGTGCGGCCGCATGGCGTCCTTCTTGAAGCCGAGCCGCGGCCCGAGCACCAGGCACAGCGCGAGCCCGGAGGCGCCCGAGGCGATCTCGACCGGCATGCCGCCCGCGAAGTCGAGCGCGCCGAGGCCGTCGTGGATCCAGCCGCCCGGGCCCCACACCCAGTGCGCGACGGGAACGTATACGAGCAGGGTCCAGACGGGTACGAACACGAGCCAGGCCCCGAACTTCGTCCGGTCGGCGACCGCCCCGCTGATCAGCGCGGCGGTGATGATCGCGAAGGTGAGCTGGAAGGTGGCGAAGAGCAGGGTGGGGACGGACCCCTGGACGCCGTCCGGGCCGATCCCGGCCATCCCGGCGTGCTCCAGGCCGCCGACGAGCCCGCCGAACGCGTCCGGGCCGAACGCGAGGGAGTATCCGGCGGTCAGCCACACCACCGTGACCAGGGCGATCGACACGAAGCTCATCATCAGCATGTTGAGCACGCTCTTCGCGCGGACCATGCCGCCGTAGAACAGGGCGAGTCCGGGGGTCATCAGGAGGACGAGCGCGGTGGCGGCGAGCAGCCAGGCGGTGTCGCCGGTGTCGATCCGGGAAGCGGCCAGGGTCACGGTCTCTCCAACGGAGTGGGGGGTACGGGGTGGGGGCGTCGTCAGAGCGTCGTGGGTGTCCGTTTCCGGTTGCGCACGCCCACGTTTCCGATGTGTTTCATTGCGCCGTGATTTCCGATTCCTCACCGGGGAGGGAGCGGCCCGCGGCCTCGGGACATCCCGTCCGCGGGAACCGGAACGACCGCTTCACCGGTGCCGTGACGACCGCCTCACGACCGTCGGCCGGCTTGGTGCGGCGGGCACCCGACGATCAGGGACAATGGGCGCCATGAGCGTTCGCAATCAGTCATCCGGGCCGTCCGAGGACAGGGGCACCTCCCACGCCCACGACGCGGCGGGGAAGCACCGCGCCGGCTTCGCCTGTTTCGTGGGCCGCCCCAACGCGGGCAAGTCCACCCTCACGAACGCTCTGGTGGGCCAGAAGGTCGCGATCACCGCGAACCAGCCGCAGACCACGCGTCACACCGTGCGCGGCATCGTGCACCGGCCCGACGCGCAGCTGATCCTCGTCGACACCCCCGGCCTGCACAAACCGCGCACGCTGCTGGGCGAGCGGCTCAACGACATCGTCCGCACCACCTGGGCCGAGGTCGACGTGATCGGCTTCTGCCTGCCCGCGAACGAGAAGCTCGGCCCGGGTGACCGTTTCATCGCGAAGGAACTGGCGTCGATCAAGAAGACGCCGAAGATCGCGATCGTCACCAAGACCGACCTCGTCGACAGCAAGACGCTCGCCGAACAGCTCATCGCGATCGACCAGCTCGGCCGGGAGCTCGGCTTCGAGTGGGCCGAGATCGTCCCGGTGTCGGCGGTCGGGGACAAGCAGGTGGGCCTGCTGGCCGATCTGATCGTCCCGCTGCTGCCGGAGGGACCCGCCCTCTATCCCGAGGGCGACCTGACGGACGAGCCGGAGCAGGTCATGATCGCGGAGCTCATCCGCGAGGCCGCGCTGGAGGGCGTCCGCGACGAGCTCCCGCACTCCATCGCCGTCGTGGTGGAGGAGATGCTGCCGCGCGAGGACCGTCCCGCGGACAAGCCGCTCCTGGACATCCACGCCTTCGTCTACATCGAGCGCCCCAGCCAGAAGGGCATCATCATCGGCCCCAAGGGCAAGCGCCTGAAGGACGTCGGCATCAAGTCCCGCAAGCAGATCGAGGCCCTGCTGGGCACGCCGGTCTTCCTCGACCTGCACGTGAAGGTCGCCAAGGACTGGCAGCGCGACCCCCGGCAGCTGCGCAAGCTCGGCTTCTGAGGGAGCTCCGGCCCGGGGGGAGGGAGCCGGTCCCGCCCCCCGGGGACATCCGTGCGCTCAGCCCGCGGCCACCGTCGTGTGCACGACGCCGTCGAGCCCGGCGAGGAGCACCGGCGTGGCGGGCCCGCCGAGATCCCGTACGGCCGCGCGGTCCGCGTCGGTGACGGCCTCGGCCCCGGACACCACGGCCGCCGCCTCCAGGGACTTCGCCCCGGACGCCACGGCCATCGCGACGGCCGTCTGCAGGGCGCTCAGCCGCAGGGACTGAAGCTCCACGGTCCCGGCGACGTAGGTACGCCCCGTCTCGTCGCGTACGGCCGCGCCCTCGGGCACACCGTTGCGGGCCCGCGCGGAACGGGCCAGGGTGACGATCTTGCGGTCCTCGGGGTCGAGCGCGCTGCTGTCGGTCATGACCAGAGCATACGAAGTGCCGGCACCGTCCCCCGCCGAAGGGTCACCCGGCCACCGGGTACATCGATCCCCGGCGCCCCTCCGGCGAGGCGAGCCACTCCAGCTTCGCGGCCGTGTTCGCCTCCGGCAGCGGCGTGTGCAGCACGACCGTGAGGTCGGGCCGGGCGGGCACCTTCATCGCGGTGGACTCGACGGCGAGCAGTCCCACCAGGGGATGGTCGAGCTCCTTGCGGATCTGCCCGGCCTCCTCGATGTCCCGCCGCTCCCACAGCTCCGCGAACTCGGGGCTCTCCCCGGTCAGCCGGGCCAGCAGCTCGCGGAACCCGTCGTCGTCCGGCGCGGCGGCGCACGACGCGCGGAACTGGGCCACGACGGTACGGGCGTTGCGCTCCCAGGTGTGCGAACGGCCCCGGTAGAGCGGGTCGGTGAAGAAGTCGAGGACACAGTTCTGGGTGATCTCCGGACGCATGCCGAGGACCACCGCGGCGGCGTCGTTGTACATGACGCAGTTGTAGTACGGGTCCATGATGTGCGCCGGATACGGCATCCACGTGTCGATCAGCCGCCGCAGCCCCTCGCACATGTCCCGGTCCCCCGGGGCGACTTCGGGCGCGGGCGGGTTCAGTCCGGCCAGCGTGTACAGATGGCGCCGCTCGGTGTTGCTGAGCCGCAGCACGCGGGCCACGGAGTCGAGGACCTGCGGCGACACGGAGATGTCCCGCCCCTGTTCCAGCCACTGGTACCAGGAGGCGCCCACCCCCGCGAGGACGGCGACCTCCTCGCGGCGCAGCCCCGGTGTGCGGCGGCGGGCGCCGCCGTCCGGGAGCCCGGCCTCGGCCGGTGAGACCCGCGCCCTGCGGCTCATCAGGAACTCGCGCAGCTCCGGGCGTCGTTGGGACCTCGGCGCCTCCTCCGTCACGTGTCTCCCCCTTCGGTGACTGGTGGTGCGGCCACCAGCATAAGTTCCGGCTCCCCACGGATGTTCCGGCCGCCGCACGCTCTTCCCATGACCACGAGGACGACCACCGAGTCCACCACCCGCACCCCCGGCGACGGCACGCCGGGCATCGATCCGGGCACCACGAACGGCCCCCGGGCCGAGACCTCCTCCGCTTCCCCGGCCCGCCCCGGGGGCGGCCGGCCACCACGCGCGGACCGGCTGTCCGGGCGCGACGCACTCGTGCTCTTCGTGCTGTGCGCCGCCCAGTTCATGGTCGCGCTGGACTTCTCCGTCCTGAACGTGGCGCTGCCGGTGCTCGGCCGGGACCTCGGCATGAGCCCGTCCGCGCTCCAGTGGGCCGTCACCGCCTTCGCGCTGCCCTCCGGCGGCTTCCTGCTCCTCTTCGGCCGTGTCGGCGACCTGTTCGGCCGCCGGGGGCTCTTCCTCGCCGGACTGGCCGTGTTCGGCGCGGCCTCGCTGCTCGCGACCTTCGCCTGGGACCCGGCGTCGTTCCTGGCCGGACGGGCCCTGCAGGGGCTCGCCGCGGCGGCGATCGTGCCGACCGGCATGTCGCTGCTCACCACGACCTTCCCGGAGGGTCCCGCGCGTGACCGCGCGCTCGGCATCTCCGGCACGCTCCTGTCGCTCGGCTTCACGGTCGGCATGGTGGCGGGCGGCGTCCTGACCGACGCGCTGGGCTGGCGCTCGACGATGGGCCTGCTGTCGCTGTTCGCGCTGGTCGTGCTGCCGCTCGCCACCGGCCTGCTGCCCGCGTCCGGCCACCGGCCCGCGGACGCGGCGGACCGCCCCGGTCTGGACGTCCCCGGCGCGGTCACCGTCACCGGCGGCCTGCTGTCCCTGATCTACGCGCTGTCGACGGCGGCGGAGCGCGGCTTCGGCGGCGCGGACGTCGTCACGACGCTCGCCCTGGGCGTGCTGCTGCTCGGCGCCTTCGTCCGGATCGAGTCCCGTGCCGACGCCCCGCTCGTCAGCCTGGGGATGCTGCGCCGCCCCACGGTGGCGTGGGGCAACCTGGGCGGCCTGGTCACCTTCTCGATGATGTCGACGGTCGTCTTCGCGCTGACCCTCTACCTCCAGGGGACGCTCGGCCTCTCCGCCTTCGGGACGGGCCTGGTCTTCGGTGCGCAGGGTGCGCTGTCGGCCGTCGCCGGGATGTACGCCCCGAAGGTCATCGGCCGCTTCGGCGCCCGGCGCACGCTGGCCGGCTCGCTGGCCGGCCAGGGGCTGTTCGTGGCGGGGATGCTGCTGCTGAACGCGCACACCTGGTCCGTGTGGATCGCCGTCGCCGGGGTGTCGCTGGCCAGCATGTTCCACCTGGGCGCGATCGTCTCGTACGGACTGACCGTCACCTCGGGCGTCCCCGACGAGGAGCAGGGCCTGGCCACCGGTCTGGTGACCTCCACCCAGCAGGTGGGCATCACCGTCGGCATCCCGCTCCTCGGGGTCCTCGCGACCACGTCGGGCGACCTGCTGGACGGCGTCCGCACGGTCCTCGCCCTGGACGCGGCGATCGTGCTCGCGGCGGCGGCGCTGATCGCGGTCGGACTCGGGCGCGGGGGCGCGGCGCGCGCCCGCTGAGGGCGGCGCCCGCCCGCCACGGGTCAGGGACGGTCGAGGCGCAGCCGCTCGGCCCGCGGCAGACCGGCCACGACGAGATCGTACGAATCCTCGACGAGCTCCCGGACCAGACGGTCCGGGAGCTCTGCGTCGACGGTCACCGTGTTCCAGTGCCGCTTGTTCATGTGGTAGCCGGGGACGATCAGCCCCGGGTGCTGCTCGCGCAGCCGGACCGCGTCGTCCGGGTCGCACTTCAGGTTGACCGTGAGCGGGCGCCCGTCCAGGTTCGTCAGCGCGAAGAGCTTGCCCAGCACCTTGAAGACCGAGGTCTCGGGGTTGAAGGGGAAGTCCTCGACGGTGGCGTTGAAGGACAGGCAGAACGCGCGCAGTTCCTGCGGGGTCACTCCGGCTTCTCCTCCTGCGGGGGCCCGGCCGGGCCGACCGGCTCGACGAGCACGGTGACGATCTTGTTCCGGCGGCCGGCGGCGGCCTCGGCGGTGAGCCGCAGCTCGCGGGTGTCGGGCAGTTCGACCGCGGCGGAGGCGCCGGCGATGGGAACCCGGCCCAGGGCCTTGGCGAGCAGTCCGCCGACGGTCTCCACGTCCTCGTCGTCGTAGGCCTCGAAGCCGTACAGCTCGCCGAGGTCGGTGATGTCGAGGCGGGCGGTCACCCGGAAGCGGTCGTCGCCGAGCTCCTGGACGGGGGGCAGCTCCCGGTCGTACTCGTCGGTGATCTCGCCGACGATCTCCTCGAGGATGTCCTCGATGGTGACGATGCCGGCCGTGCCGCCGTACTCGTCGATGACGACGGCGACGTGGTTGCGCTCCTGCTGCATCTCGCGCAGCAGGTCGCCGGCGTTCTTGGTGTCGGGCACGAACGCGGCGGGACGCATGGCCGTGGACACCAGCTCGGACTCGGCGTCACGGCTGATGTGCGTCTTGCGGGCCAGGTCCTTGAGGTAGACGATCCCGACGATGTCGTCCTCGTTCTCGCCGGTGACGGGTATGCGCGAGAAGCCCGAGCGCAGCGCCAGGGTGAGGGCCTGCCGGATGGTCTTGTAGCGCTCGATGACCACGAGGTCCGTACGGGGCACCATGACCTCGCGCACCAGGGTGTCGCCGAGCTCGAAGACGGAGTGCACCATGCGGCGCTCCTCGTCCTCGATGAGCGACTCCTTCTCGGCGAGGTCGACCATGGCCCGCAGCTCCGCCTCGGAGGCGAACGGGCCGCGCCGGAATCCCTTGCCGGGGGTGAGCGCGTTGCCGATGAGGATCAGCAGCGGCGGGATCGGCCCCATGATCCGGGCGAGCGGCAGCAGGACGTACGCCGCCGCCGTCGCGGTGTTGAGCGGGTGCTGGCGGCCGATGGTGCGCGGCGAGACGCCGACCGCGACGTACGAGACGAGCACCATGACGGTGATGGCGACGGCGAGGGCCTGCCAGGTCTTGTCGAACTCCTTGAGGCAGGCGTAGACGACGAGCGCGGCGGCCGCCATCTCGCAGACCACGCGGACCAGCAGCGCCACGTTCAGATAGCGCGTCGGGTCCGCGGTGACCTGGGCGAGCCTGGCGCTGCCGCGCCGGCCGGCGCGGACCGCCTCCTCGGCGCGGAAGCTGGAGACGCGCGCGAGGCCCGCCTCCGCGCAGGCGGCGAGCCAGGCGACGACGACCAGGACGACGGCACCGACGGCGAGCTGTGGGCTCATGACACGGTCGGGGCCGGAGACGGACCCGTGAGGCCCTTCTCCGCGCGCCAGCCGTCCACGAGGGCGGCCTGCAGACCGAACATCTCGGCCTTCTCGTCGGGCTCCTCGTGGTCGTAGCCGAGCAGGTGCAGCACGCCGTGGACCGTGAGGAGCTGGAGCTCCTCGTCCATGGAGTGCTGCGTCGGGGCGTCCTTGCCCTGGCGCTCGGCGACCTCGGGGCAGAGCACGATGTCGCCGAGCAGCCCCTGCGGCGGCTCGTCGTCGTCCTTCGACGGCGGGCGCAGCTCGTCCATCGGGAAGGACATGACGTCCGTCGGTCCCGGCAGGTCCATCCACTGGATGTGCAGCTGCTCCATGGCCTCGGTGTCGACGACGATCACCGAGAGCTCGGAGAGCGGGTGGATGCGCATGCGTGCGAGCGCGTAGCGGGCGATGTCGAGGATCGCCTGCTCGTCGACCTCGGTTCCGGACTCGTTGTTGACGTCGATCGACATGGCTGTGCTGGTCTACTTCCCTTTGTGGCCCCGGCTCTTGTGCGAGCCGTTCTCGGTGCCGTTCTCGCTGTCGTACTTCTCGTACGCGTCGACGATACGGCCGACCAGCTTGTGCCGGACGACATCCTGGGACGTGAGCCGTGAGAAGTGGACGTCCTCGACGCCCTCCAGGATGTCCTGGACCTGCCGCAGACCCGACTTCGTGCCGCTCGGGAGGTCGACCTGCGTCACGTCACCCGTGATCACGATCTTCGAGTCGAAGCCGAGCCGGGTGAGGAACATCTTCATCTGCTCGGGGCTCGTGTTCTGGGCCTCGTCCAGGATGATGAAGGCGTCGTTGAGCGTCCGGCCGCGCATGTACGCCAGCGGCGCGACCTCGATCGTGCCCGCCGCCATCAGGCGCGGGATCGAGTCCGGGTCGAGCATGTCGTGCAGCGCGTCGTAGAGCGGGCGCAGATAGGGGTCGATCTTCTCGTAGAGCGTGCCGGGCAGGAACCCGAGCCGCTCGCCGGCCTCGACCGCCGGACGGGTCAGGATGATCCTGTTGACCTGCTTGGACTGGAGCGCCTGGACGGCCTTCGCCATGGCGAGGTACGTCTTGCCGGTGCCGGCGGGGCCGATGCCGAACACGACGGTGTGCTTGTCGATGGCGTCGACGTAGCGCTTCTGGTTGAGCGTCTTGGGGCGGATGGTGCGGCCCCGCGAGGACAGGATGTTCTGCGTGAGCACCTCGGCCGGGGTCTCCTGGCCGTCGCCCGTCCCGTCCTCGCTCGCCCTGAGCATGGCGATCGAGCGTTCCACTGCGTCCTCCGTCATGGGCTGCCCCGTGCGGAGCACCAGCATCATCTCGTCGAACAGGCGCTGGACTAGGGCGACTTCACCCGCGTCGCCCACCGCGCTGATCTCGTTTCCCCGGACGTGGATGTCGGCCGCCGGGAAGGCCTTCTCGATCACGCGCAGCAGGGCGTCTCCGGAACCCAGAACGGTCACCATGGGGTGCTTGGCCGGGACGGTGAAGTGTGCGCGCGCCTGCCCCTGGGCGGGGCCGTGAGCTGTGGGTGTCTGAGTCATGGGCCGGCTCTGTAGGCCTGCGTATCCTCCTCGGTCGGCACGCTTGCCACACGGGCAGCCTTGCGGTTCCCAGCGTACGTCGCACCGCTCATGGACCCGTAGGGCTTTTCTCCCGGTGACGAGGTCGTGACCTGAGGGCACGCTCAGGCCGAGCGGCCGAAGCCGATCGTGGGCACCGCCCGGCGCAGCGGCCAGGGGCGGGTGACCTCCGGGAGCAGGCCCTCCAGGAAGGCGTACCGGCTCAAGGCTGCCGGATCCTGGTCGGCGACCGAGTGGACCCGGCGCCACCAGGCGGCGATCTCCGACCAGCCGGGCGCCGACAGTGATCCGCCGAACTCCTGGACGGAGAGCGCGGCGGTCAGCCCGGCGAAGGCGAGCCGGTCGGCGAGCGGCCAGCCGGCCAGGGTCCCGGTGACGAAACCGGCGACGAAGACGTCTCCCGCGCCGGTGGGGTCCAGCGCCTCGACGGCGATGGCCGGGACCTCGGCGCTCTCCCCGGAGCGCCCGTCCACGGCGTAGGCGCCGTCGGAGCCGAGGGTGACGACCGCCAGCGGCACGTGCTCGGCCAGCGCGTGCGCCGCCGCCCGGGGGCAGTCGGCGCCGGTGTAGCGCATGGCCTCCTCGGCGTTCGGCAGGAACGCCTCGCAGTGCGCCAGGTCGGCGAGCCCCGCCAGGTCCCAGCGGCCGGTGTCGTCCCAGCCGACGTCCGCGAAGATCCGGGTGCCCCGGCTCGCGGCCTGCTCGATCCAGGGCGCGCGGACCCCCGGGGTCAGCGAGGCGACGGCGGCACGCGCGTGCGGCGGGCGGTCCGGTGCGGGCTCCTCCAGGGGTGCCTCGTGCCCGTGGCTGACCATGGTCCGCTCGCCCTCGTACGCCATCGACACGGTGACCGGCGAGTGCCAGCCGGGCACGGTCCGCGACGGCGTGAGGTCGATGTTCTCGCCCTGCTCCAGGGCGTCCCAGCAGTACTCCCCGTAGTGGTCGTCCCCGAAGGCGGCCGCCAGGGAGGTCCGCAGGCCCAGCCGGGCGAGGGCGGTCGCCATGTTCGCGACGCCGCCGGGGCTCGATCCCATGCCGCGGGCCCAGGACTCGGTGCCGCGCACGGGGGCGGAATCGAGCCCGGTGAAGATGATGTCCAGGAACACCGTGCCGGTCAGGTAGACGTCCCAGGGCGGGTCGTCGGCCGTGCGCAGCCCGGCGAGCGGGTCGACATGGGCCTGGCGGAACGGTCCTTCGCCGTTGATCACGGTGCGCTCCCAGGGATGGTGCGGATCTGGCCAGTGTGCACCACACCGGCCGCGCGAGCCGTCGGTCACGCCGGACGGGCCACCACCGCGCACCCGCACCCGGCGACGCGCGGGAGGGGCCGTGCCGGTACATCGAATGCCCGCAGGCCGGACGGATCATCACCCACGCCCACCTGGAAACCCCGCCGGGATCCGTCCGGATGCGGGCGGATGTACCGGCACGGCCCCGACCCCCACCGGGCCGCACCCGAACCGCGACGGCCGGCGCAGGCGAACCCGCTCGGCGTCCGAAAGTCCGAAAGAGGGCACCCCTGCCCAGGGATCCCCACCGCAAACAAAGAGTGCCCCAGATCACATCACCACGCCTTCTTCGCGGACCCCCCACCTTGATACAAATTGCCCGCGCGTTCCTGTCCGTCGACAGCCGCCCCTCCCCCTCACTCTTCTTGAGCCGCTCTCGCCTGCCCTGGGAACGCCCGTGTCCGCCCGCACCCCCACGCCCTGGCCCCTCGTCGCCCTTTTCACGGCCGGGTACCTCGCCGCGTATCTGCTCCCCACCACCGTCGGCCGCCTCGACGCGGGACTCCCGCTGTCGGCCACCGGGGCCGGGGCCGTCGGCAGCGTCCTGCTGCTGAGCTCGGCCTCGGCCGGCTTCCTGCTCGCCTCCCGCGTCGACCGCTTCGGCCCGCGCGCGCTGGCCCGCGCCGGACTGCTCCTCGCGGCCGCCGGCTACGGCACCGCCGCGCTCTCGTCGGCGCTGCCCCTCGTGGTCGGCGGGGCGATCGCCGGCGGCTTCGGCTCCGGTACGGCCACCACGGTCGCCGCGACCGGGATCGCCGGCCGGCCCGACCCCCACCGGGTCACCACCCTGGGTCTCTTCGCCGTCTCCGGCCTCGCGGGCGCGCTGTACCTGACCATCCCCCACCTCGGCCCGGGGCACGGATACCCGCTCGCCGCGATCGCCTGCACGGCGCTGCTCGCGCTGTCCCTGACGGGACGGCTTCCCGCACGGACACCGGCCGCCCACGCCGTGCGCGCCGGCGCCCCGCTCCCGCACCGCCGCTCGGGCCTGCTCCTCGCCGGCGCGATGCTCTTCTGGTCCCTCGCGCAGAACTCCCTGTGGGGCGTGAGCGGCAGGATCGGCCTGACCCAGGCGGGCCTCACGGAGGTCGAGGTCGGCGCGGTCTTCGCGGCGGCGCTCGGCGCCGGACTGCTCGGGACCGTCGGCGCGGGCGCCCTCGGCCCGCGGCTCGGCCGGGCGCTGCCGATCGGCCTGGGCACGGCGCTGATCGCCGGCTGCATCGCGCTGAGCGCGGCGGCCACCGGTCTGACGTCCTTCGCGGCGGGCGAGACCGCCTGGAACGCGGTGTACCCGGTCGTGCTCTCGTACGTGATCGGCCTCGCCGCCTCCATGGATCCGCGCGGACGGTGGGCGGTCCTCGTGGGTTCCGCCTCCTCGCTCGGCACGGCGTGCGGCCCGCTCACGGGCAGCGTGCTGTCCGCGCGGGCGGGCTACCCGGCGATGGGAACGGTCCTGGCGGCCGGTCTGCTGCTGGTCGGCGTCCCGATGACGCTCGTGGCCCTGCGCGCACGGCACACCACCCAGATCGTGGAGATCCCCGTGGCCGAGATCCCCGTGGCCGAGATCCCCGTCGTGGACATCCCCGTGACAGAGCTGCCCGTCGTGAAGACCACGCTGGACGGCGTGCCCGCCCAGCGCGGGGCGTACGGGACGACGCCGCGCCGGCGCACGGCCGCCACGCCCGCACCCGGTCCCGTGGGCGTCTGACTCCCGCGAGCGCCCGCCCGCCCATCGGAGGGGAGGGTGGGCGGGCGCTCGACGGGCTAAGGGAACTCGTACGCCTCGACCTCGGCGATGTACCGCGCGCGCCGCTCCTCGTCGTGCTCCAGGAAGGACGCTTCGAACGAGTTGCGCGCCAGCTCCCGCAGCCGCTCCTCACCGAGGCCGAGGGCCTCGCGCACCGCGTCGAAGTTGTCGCCGGCGTAACCGCCGAAGTAGGCGGGGTCGTCGGAGTTGACCGTGCACAGCAGCCCGGCGTCCATCATGGCGGGCAGCGGGTGCTCCGCCAGGACGTCCACGGCGCGCAGCCGCACGTTCGACAGCGGGCACAGGGTCAGCGGCACCCGCTCCCGGACCAGCCGTTCGACGAGCCCGGGGTCCTCCATGCAGCGCAGCCCGTGGTCGACGCGCTCGACGCCGAGGATGTCCAGGGCCTCGGTGATGTACGCGGGCGGCCCCTCCTCGCCGGCGTGCGCGACGCGCCGCAGCCCGAGCTCGGCGGCGGCCTCGTACACCGCGCGGAACTTCACGGGCGGGTGGCCGACCTCGGCGGAGTCCAGGCCGATGCCGGTGATCCGGTCGAGGTGGGGCTTCGCCGCCTCCAGGGTCTCCATCGCGGACTCGGCCGACTCGTCGCGCAGGAAGCACATGATCAGCTGGGTGGAGACGCCGTGGGTCTCCTCGCTGCGCCCGAGCGCCCGCCACAGCCCCTCGACGACCGTCCCCATCGGCACGCCCCGGGCGATGTGCGCCTGCGGGTCGAAGAAGATCTCCGCGTGCCGTACGCCCTGCGCCGCGGCGCGGGCGAGGTAGGCGTCGGCCAGGTCGGCGAAGTCCGCTTCCGTCCGCAGGACGGCCATGAGCTCGTAGTACAGGTTCAGGAAGGTCTGGAGGTCGTCGAAGCGGTACGCCTCGCGGAGCTCCTCGGTGTCCGCGTACGGCAGCGTGACCCCGTTGCGCGCGGCGAGCGCGAAGGCCAGCTCGGGTTCGAGGGTGCCTTCGATGTGCAGGTGCAGTTCAGCCTTGGGGAGAGACATCGAAGCATCGTACGGCTCGCCGCCCGATGTATCGAAAACATCACCTTCCCGCCACGGAGCCTCCCCGCACAGGGCACCCGGCACCGGCGGCACGGACGGGGCCGGTCCGGCCCCGTCCCGCCTCGTGTCCTCAGCGCCGCTTCGGGACCGGCACCCGCACCAGGTCGTTCGCCACCGTCAGCTCCCCCTCGAAGCCCGCGGCGCGGGCCTCGCGCTCGAACTCCCCGGAGTCGGGGTAGCGCTGGCTGAAGTGGGTGAGCACGAGGTGCCGCACGCCCGCCTCCCTGGCCACCCGTCCGGCCTGTCCCGCCGTCAGATGACCGTGGTCCTCGGCGAGCTGGTGGTCGCCGTCGAGGAACGTCGACTCGATGACCAGCAGGTCGCAGCCCTCGGCGAGCGCGTCCACGCCCTCGCACAGCCGGGTGTCCATGACGAAGGCGAACTTCTGTCCCCGCCGCACCTCGCTGACGTCGTCCAGCGAGACGCCCCGCAGCGAGCCCTCCCGCTGCAGCACCCCGACGTCGGGGCCCTTGATGCCGTGCTCCCGCAGCCGCTCCGGCAGCATCCGCCGTCCGTCCGGCTCGACCAGCCGGTACCCGAAGGACTCGACCGGGTGGGAGAGCCTGCGGGCCTCCAGGGTGTACGCGGGCGTCGTCGCGAGGACGCCGTCCTCCTCGACCGGCACCTCGGTCAGCGGCACGGTCTCGCGGTAGGCGGTGGCGTACCGCAGCCGCTCGAAGAAGTGCGCCCCTGAGAGCGGGTAGTGCGCGGTCACCTCGTGCGGTACCCGGTCGAGGTTGATGCGCTGGATCACCCCGCCGAGTCCGAGCGCGTGGTCCCCGTGGAAATGGGTGACGCAGATGCGGTTCAGGTCGTGCGCGGCGACCCCGGCACGCAGCATCTGGCGCTGGGTGCCCTCGCCGGGGTCGAAGAGGAGACCCTCGCCGTCCCAGCGCAGCAGATAGCCGTTGTGGTTGCGGTGCCGGGTCGGGACCTGGCTGGCGGTGCCGAGGACCACCAGTTCACGTGCGGACAAGGCCGGCTATCCCGGCGGCCACTGCATGCCGCGGCCGCCCAGGAGGTGGGCGTGCGCGTGGAAGACGGTCTGGCCGGCACCGCTGCCCGTGTTGAACACGATGCGGTAGCTCTCCAGCTTCTCCTCGTCCGCGACCTCGCCGGCCTCGCGCAGGACGTCCGCCGCGACGGCGGGCTCGGCGGCGGCCAGGGACGCCGCGTCGGGGTAGTGCACCTTGGGGATGACCAGGATGTGCGTCGGTGCCTGCGGGTTGATGTCGCGGAACGCCACGGTCGTGTCGCTCTCGCGCACCAGCGTCGCCGGGATGTGCCCCGCCACGATCTTGCAGAACAGGCAGTCGTCCTGCGGTTCCCCGCCCGGGCCCCGCCTCGGCTCCTGCGTCATGCGTGTGCCTCCTCACGCCGGCCGATCATTACCCCGCATGCTAGGCCCTGTCGTCACATTCCCGCCTGCCCCGCGACGCCCGGCACGCCCCCAAGCTCTTCGAGCAGGGGGTACCCCCGCTCGCCGCACCGGGCGAAAGCCCAAGTACGTCCAGTACGAGGACTTCCGCCCGATACGCCGAGAGCACGCTCCCCCGAGCTCTCGGCTTCGCTCGAGCAGGGGAGACCCCCACGCCGCCGCAGGGCCGCCCTTCGGGCGACGACGGGAATTCGACGACAGGGCCTGGCGGCCCGGCGGCGCGGAGGGCTCTCGCCGCCGTCCGCCCGCGCCGGGCCGCCGGTGTCACCGGGTCACAGCGGCGGCAGCACGGGCGCGGTCTTCGCCGGGTTCTCCTCCAGCGCGGCCAGGGCGATCCTGACCGCCTCGTCGAGCTGGGTGTCACGCCCGGCCGCGTGGTCCTGCGGCGCCTGGACGACCTCGACGTCGGGATCGACGCCGTGGTTCTCCACGTTCCACTCGTAACCCTCCATCCAGAAGGCGTACTTGGGCTGGGTGACGAGGGTGCCGTCGACGAGGCGGTAGCGGCTGTCGATGCCGATGACGCCGCCCCAGGTGCGGGTGCCGACCACGGGCCCGATGCCGAGGGCCTTGATCGCGGCGTTGACGATGTCGCCGTCGGAGCCGGAGAACTCGTTGGCGACGGCGACGACGGGGCCGCGCGGCGCGTCCTCGGGGTAGCTGTAGGGGCGCAGACCGCGGGGCAGGTCCCAGCCGACGATCCGCCGGGCGAGCTTCTCCACGACGAGCTGGGAGGTGTGGCCGCCGCGGTTCTCGCGGACGTCCACGACCAGGCCCTCGCGTGCCACCTCGACGCGCAGATCGCGGTGGAGCTGCGCCCACCCGGCGCCGACCATGTCCGGCACGTGCAGATAGCCGAGGCGGCCGCCGGACAGCTCGTGGACGTGGGCGCGCCGGTCGGCCACCCACGCGTGGTAGCGCAGCGGCTCCTCGTCGGCGAGCGGTACGACGACCGCGTGACGCGGATCGCCGCCGCCCGAGGGCGAGATCGTCAGCTCCACGGGTTTGCCCGCCGTGCCGACGAGCAGGGGCGCGGGCCCGGCCACCGGGTCCACCGGCCGGCCGCCGACCGCGATGATCGCGTCCCCGGCGCGCACCGCGACGCCGGGCGCGGCGAGCGGGGCCCGCGCGTCCGGGTCGGAGGTCTCCGAGGGGAGGATCCGGTCGATGCGCCAACTCCCGTCCTCGTGACGGGAGATGTCCGCGCCGAGAAGTCCCTGCGCCCGGTCGCCGCCGCCCCATCCGCCGCGCGGGGTGACGTAGGCGTGCGAGGTGCCGAGTTCGCCCTGCACCTCCCACAGCAGGTCGACCAGGTCGTCGTGGGTGGCGACCCGGTCCAGGACCGGCCGGTACCGGTCGAGGACCCCGTCCCAGTCGACACCGCCGAGGTCCGGCCGCCAGAAGTTGTCCCGCATGAGACGGCCCGTCTCGTCGTACATCTGGCGCCACTCGGCGGCCGGGTCGACGCTCTGGCGCACCCGCGACAGGTCGACGGTGATGTTCGTGTCGCTCTCGTCGTCGTTCGAGGCGCGCCGGTCGCTGGGGACGACCTTCAGCTTGCCGTCGGTCCACAGCAGGACCCGCTTGCCGTCGCCGGTGACGGTGAAGTGGTCGGCGTCGGCGGCGAGATGCTCGATGCGCTGCTGGGCGAGGTCGTACCGCTCCAGCTCGGTCTTCGGGTCCGGGTCGTCCGGGGTGGCGCGGGAGGAGCCGAGCACGCCCCGCACCGGGTGGCGCAGCCACAGCAGTCCGTCCTTGGCGGCGCGCAGCGTGGAGTAGCGGGCGGCCTCGACGGGGAACGGCACGATCCGGTCGGCGAGGCCGTCCAGGTCGATACGGGTGCTGGGGGCACCCTCGCTGTCCGGCGTCTCGTCCTTGTCGGGCGCCTCGAAGGGCCTGCCGTGGCGCTGCGGTCCGAAGGGCGAGGGGGTCGTCGCGGCCAGGGTGATCAGATACGGCCGGGAGCCGCCGACGAAGGCCAGGTCGAAGACGTGCTCGTCGTAGACGGGGTCGAAGGCTCGGGCCGACAGGAAGGCGAGGTGCTTGCCGTCGAGGGTGAACGCCGGCGCGTAGTCCCGGAAGCGCAGCGGGGTCGCCTCGGTGACCGACAGGTCGGTGGTGTTGGCGAGCTTGAGGTGGCGCAGCGGGCGGGGGCCCGGGTGCGACCAGGCGAGCCACGCCGAGTCGGGCGAGAAGACCAGGCCGCTGACCTCGCCGTCCTCGCTGCGGTCGACCTCGCGGACCTCACCGCTCTCGCGCTCGACGAGCAGCACGCGCCCGTCGTGGGAGGCGACGGCGACACGGCTTCCGTCGGGCGCCACGGCGAGGCCGAGGACCCGGCCGAGCGCTCCGGCGGCGAGCCGGCGCGGGGTGGCTCCGGGGGCGGCTCCGGTGGCGGGGGCGAACTCGAGGGCGTCGTCGCCCTCCGCGTCGGTCACCCACACCACCTGCTCCTCGCCCCCGGCGCGGAAGGTGCGGGGCAGCCGGGCGCGGACGCCCTGTCCGTCGGCGAGGGCGCGGGTGGGGCCGGAGCGGTGGGTGACCCAGTGGACGGCGCCGCGCACGGAGACAGCGCTGCCGCGTCCGGTGTGGTCGGGGGCCGCGGCGGAGAACCAGCGCGAGGCGCTGACGGGGTGCGGCTGCTGGTCGGTGCGCTGGCCGCCGAGCCGGACGTCGAGGCGGCGCGGCTCGGCGCCGTCGAGGTCGTCCAGGAGCAGGAGTTCACCGGCGGACACGTACACCACGCGGGTGCCGTCGGTGGCCGCGTGGCGGGCGTAGAAGGCGTCGACCGGTGTGTGGCGGCGCAGGTCGGATCCGTCGGCGAGCGAGGAGTACAGGGCGCCGACGCCCTCGTGGTCCGACAGGAAGGCGATCCGCCCGCCGACCCAGAAGGGGTACTCGATGTTCCCGTCGAGGTCCTCGTGCAGCCGGACGAACTCGCCCTCGCCGTCCCGGTCGATCCACAGCTTGCCCGCCGTGCCGCCGCGGTAGCGCTTCCACCAGGCCGCCTCGCGCCCCATCGGGGCGGACAGCAGGACGACGCCGCCCTCGCCGTGGGCGACGTCGCCGACGGGGCCGTACGGCAGGGTCGTCGCGGGGCCGCCGTCGAGCGGGACGGACCGTGCCCAGCTGCGGCGCAGGCTGGCCTGGCCCTGGGTGCTGAGGGCGAGCACCTGTCCGTCGGGGGTCCAGCCGCGCACCTGGGTCCTCGCGCTGCCCCAGTACGTCAGCCGTTTCGCGGGACCGCCGTCCAGGGAGGCCGCGTGGACCTCGGGGGCCCCGTCACGCGTCGACGTCCAGGCGACGGTCGTGCCGTCCGGGGAGATGCGTGGATGGCTGACCGGTACGTTGTCGGCGCTGACCCGCCAGGCGCGTGCCCCGCCGTCGAGGGGGGCGGCCCAGATGTCGTCCTCGGCCGTGAAGACGACCAACTCGCCGTGCAGATGCGGGAACCGGATGTACGCGGAGGCTGCGGACTCAGTCACCCGGTCACCCTACGCAGCGCACGCGCGCCCCGACAGGGGTTCGGATCACTTGATCCCCGTACTGCTTGGCAGGTCACTTGCCCTGCGAGGGCCAGCAGGTCGGGTCGCCCTTGCACCACATCGTCTTCGTGACGGTGACGGTGACGGTGGGATCGGGTCCGCCGTACGTGGGGTGGTGGGTGACCGGCGGGGTGGGACCGGAGTCGCAGTCGCCCAGGCCCTTCACGCGGAAGACCTGTCTGCCGCCGACGGTGGCACGCAGATCGCCGCGCACGCAGGCGCCGTTGACGGCCCGGGTGACCTTGCCCGTGACGACGATGGCCCGGCCGTCGCGGGTCTGGCCACGGCAGTCGACGGCCGCCACGGTGTTCTCGCTCGGTGAGTGCGACCTGCCCGCGTCGCCCAGCCGGGCGGTGCAGGTGAGCCAACTCACGTCCACGTGCCGCCGGTCCAGTTCCCTGGTCGCCGTCTGGTCGGTCGTGTAGGCGACGGTGGCGGTGCTGAGCCCGTCGATGGGCTGGCACGCGGTCACGGCGAACACTCCGGCCGCACCCAGCCCGACGGCCGCCGCCACGCGCCCGCGCCTCGTGCGGCGCCTGAAATACCTCATAGCCCCCATGAACGGCAGCGTGCCACCGCGGGGCGGGGCGCGGTAGACCGCATGCGGCCATCGGGGGCACAACCACCCGAAGGAGTTGCCCGGTCGGCCCCGGGGACCGTGGAACTCCCGGTCCCCCGGGGGCCCGGCGGGCTCCTGAGCGGCCGTCAGCCGAGCATCAGCAGCCATTCCTGGAGTTCCACCAGGTTGCCCTCGGGGTCCTTGAGGTGGGCGACACGCATGCGGTCCGTCATGGGCGCCGGGCCGTGCAGCAGGGTCGCGCCGCGCGAGACGATCTGCTCGCAGTAGGCGTCGAGTTCGTCCACCCGCAGCACCACCAGCGACCGGTGTCCGGTCACGGCGTCACCGAGCTCACCCAGTATCCCGGCCATCATGGACCGGTCCTGGAGGGCGATGCCCGCGGACCCGGTGACCGGACTGAACTTCTCGTACGGGCCCTCGGCCGCGCCCGACTGGGGCTTGAGGCCGAGGACTTCGGCGTAGAAGCGGTAGCAGGCGGCGAAGTCGGACACGAGCAGTCGTACCTGAGCGAGTTCCACGGGCTCCCCGTTCGATGTGCGGATGTGAGGTCGTACCGGCGGCGGACGGGTCAGGACCAGCGTCCGGTACGGGCCAGCAGCAGCGCGGTGGCCACGGTCCCGGCCGTCGAGGTGCGCAGCACCGTGCGCCCCAGGTGGAAGGTCTTCGCGCCGGCCTCGGTGAAGAGCGCGACCTCCTCGGCGGAGATGCCGCCCTCGGGGCCGACGACCAGGACGATCTCCCCGGAGCCGGGCAGCGCGGCGGTCGCGAAGGGCTCGGTGCCGAGAGCGGTGTCCTCGTGGAGGACGGCGGCGAGGTCGGCTTTGGCGAGAAGCGCGGCAACCTGCTTGGTCGTCATCGCGTCCGCGACCTCCGGGAAGCGCGTCCGGCGGGACTGCTTGCCGGCCTCCCGGGCGGTGGCCCGCCACTTGCCGAGCGCCTTCAGACCCCGCTCGCCCCTCCACTGCGTGATGCAGCGGGAGGCGGCCCAGGGGACGATCGCGTCGACGCCGGTCTCGGTCATGGTCTCGACGGCCAGCTCGCCCCGGTCGCCCTTGGGCAGGGCCTGGACGACCGTGATGCGCGGCTCCTCGGCCGGCTCCTCGGTGACCGCGCCGATCCGTACGATCAGCCGGTCCTTGCCCTCGGTGTCCACGACCACTCCGTCCGCCCAGCGTCCGGCCCCGTCGGTGAGCCTGACGTCCTCACCGCTGTGCAGCCGTTTCACGGAGACGGCGTGCCGTCCCTCGGGTCCGTCGAGGACGTGCCGTCCCTCGCCGTCCGTGTCGAAGTGCTCGACCAGGAACACCGGCGCCGTCATCGGGCCGCACCCTCTTCCGGGGTCTCGGCGGCGGCCGACAACGCTGTCTCGGCGGCCGCGATCTCTGCGTTCAGTACCTCCACCAGCTGCCCGGCGGGCAGGTCCCGCGCCATGCGGTGGCCCTGCCCGGCCCACAGGGCCATGCCCTGCGCGTCGCCCGCCTTGGCGGCCGCCTTGCGCAGCGGCAGGGTGAGGTGGTGGATCTCGGGGTAGGCGGCGGGGGCGTACGGGCCGTGCTCGCGCATGAAGCGGTTGGCCAGCGCGCGTGCCGGGCGTCCGGAGAAGGCGCGCGTGAGCTCCGTGCGCACGTACAGGGGGTCGGTCAGGGCCTGTTTGTGCACGGCGCTCGCGCCGGACTCGGGGGTGGCGAGGAAGGCGGTGCCGAGCTGGGCCGCGTCCGCGCCCGCGGCGAGGACGGCGGCGATCTGGCTGCCGCGCATGATGCCGCCCGCCGCGACGACCGGGATGGTCACCGCCTCGCGGACCTGGGCGACCAGGCTGAGCAGGCCGACGCCCGTGCCGTCCGTCTCCGGGTTGTCCCGGTGGGTGCCCTGGTGTCCCCCGGCCTCGACGCCCTGCACGACGACTGCGTCGGCCCCGGCCCGCTGCACGCCGAGGGCTTCCTCGGCCGTGGTGGCGGTGACCAGGGTGAGGGTTCCGGCGCGGCGCAGCGACTGGAGCACCTCCGGCTTCGGGACGCCGAAGTGGAAGGAGACCGCCGCCACCGGCTTGTCGAGGAGGACGGCGAGTTTGGCGTCGTAGCCGTCGTCGCGTCCGCTGTCCGGGTCACCGAGCTCGGTCTCGTACCAGGCGGCCTCGCCGGCGAGCTGGTGGGCGTACACCTCGACCGCGGCGGCGTCCGCGTGCTCGGGCTGCGGGAGGAACAGGTTGACGCCGAAGGGACGGCCGGTCAGCCCGCGCAGCTGCTTGATCTCCTGGTACATGCCGTCGGCGGTCTTGTACCCGGCGGCGAGGAAGCCGAGCCCCCCGGCCTCGGACACGGCGGCCGCGAGCTGCGGGACGGAGACCCCGCCCGCCATGGGAGCCTGCACGATCGGGTGAGGGAAGAGATCGGTCAGCGCGGAGGACATGACGGCATGTTGTCACGTCGCCGCAACAAGTCCGAATCCGATCGCCCGCCCGGACCGGCCCCCGGGACGAAGGGCACGGAGCGGTGTCCCCGCCCCGTGCCCCGCCTGGATCAGCGGCCGTTGAAGGCGTCCTTCAGCCGGGAGAAGAGCCCCTGCTGACCGGGCTGGAACTGACCGGTGGGCCGCTCCTCGCCGCGCAGCTTGGCGAGCTCGCGCAGCAGCCGTTCCTGCTCCGGGTCGAGCTTGGTCGGCGTCATGACCTCGACGTGCACGACGAGGTCGCCGCGGCCGCCGCCGCGCAGGTGCGTGACGCCCCGGCCGTGCAGCGGGATCGACTGGCCGGACTGCGTGCCCGGACGGATGTCGACCTCCTCCATGCCGTCGAGGGTCTCCAGCGGCACCTTGGTGCCGAGGGCCGCCGCGGTCATCGGGATGGTGACCGTGCAGTGCAGGTCGTCGCCGCGCCGCTGGAAGGTGGAGTGCGGCAGCTCGTGGATCTCGACGTACAGGTCGCCGGCGGGGCCGCCGCCGGGGCCGACCTCGCCCTCGCCCGCGAGCTGGATGCGGGTGCCGTTGTCCACACCGGCCGGGATCTTGACCGTGAGGGTGCGGCGGGAGCGGACCCGGCCGTCGCCCGCGCACTCGTGGCACGGGGTCGGGACGACGGTGCCGAAGCCCTGGCACTGCGGACACGGCCGCGAGGTCATGACCTGGCCGAGGAAGGACCGCGTCACCTGGGACACCTCGCCGCGGCCGCGGCACATGTCACAGGTCTGCGCGGCGGTGCCGGGCGCTGCGCCCTCGCCGTTGCAGGTGCCGCAGACGACGGCCGTGTCGACCTGGATGTCCTTCGTGGTGCCGAAGGCCGCCTCGTCGAGCTCGATCTCCAGCCGGATCATGGCGTCCTGGCCCCGGCGGGTGCGCGAGCGCGGTCCGCGCTGCGACGCCGTGCCGAAGAACGCGTCCATGATGTCGGAGAAGTTGCCGAAGCCGCCCTGGCCGAAGCCGCCGGCGCCACCGCCGCCGCCCTGCTGGGACAGCGGGTCGCCGCCGAGGTCGTAGACCTGCTTCTTCTGCGGGTCCGACAACACCTCGTACGCGGCGTTGATCTCCTTGAACCGCTCCTGCGTCTTCGGATCGGGATTGACGTCCGGGTGCAGCTCGCGAGCGAGCCTCCGGAACGCCTTCTTGATCTCGTCCTGGGACGCGTCGCGGCGCACGCCGAGTACGGCGTAGTAGTCCGTGGCCACTTACGACTCCGCCAGGATCTGTCCGACGTACCGTGCCACCGCTCGTACCGCTCCCATCGTTCCCGGGTAATCCATGCGGGTCGGGCCGACCACGCCGAGTTTGGCTACTGCCTCGCCGCCCGAACCGTAGCCGACGGAGACCACGGACGTGGAGTTGAGTCCCTCGTACGCGTTCTCGTGCCCGATTCGCACGGTCATGCTCGAATCCCCGGCCTCTCCAAGCAGTTTGAGGAGCACGACCTGCTCCTCCAGCGCTTCGAGCACCGGCCGGATGGTGAGAGGGAAGTCATGTCCGAAACGGGTGAGATTGGCGGTACCGCCGATCATCAGCCGTTCCTCGGTCTCCTCGACGAGCGTCTCCAGCAGCGTGGAGAGCACCGTCGAGACCGTACCCCGGTCCTCCGCCTCGAAGGCTTCGGGGAGGTCCTGGACGAGCTGCGGGACGTCCGCGAAGGGGCGCCCCGCGACCCGGCTGTTGAGCCGGGCGCGCAGGTCCGCCAGCGACGTCTCACCGAACGGCGCCGGACAGTTGATCATGCGCTGTTCGACCCGGCCGGTGTCCGTGATCAGCACGAGCATCACCCGCGCGGGGGCGAGCGACAGCAGCTCCACGTGACGCACGGTCGAACGGGTCAGCGAGGGGTACTGCACGACGGCGACCTGACGGGTGAGCTGCGCGAGCAGCCGCACGGTCCGCCCGACGACGTCGTCGAGGTCGACGGCCCCGTCCAGGAAGTTCTGGATGGCGCGGCGCTCGGGCGCGGTCATCGGCTTGACGCCGGCGAGCTTGTCGACGAAGAGGCGGTACCCCTTGTCCGTGGGGATGCGCCCGGCACTGGTGTGCGGCTGGGCGATGTACCCCTCGTCCTCCAGGACCGCCATGTCGTTGCGGACGGTCGCGGGCGAGACGCCGAGGCGGTGCCGCTCGGTGAGCGCCTTGGAGCCGACCGGCTCCTCGGTGCCCACGTAGTCCTGGACGATGGCGCGGAGCACCTCGAGCCTGCGTTCGCTGAGCATCGCGCACCTCCAGAAGTCGACTCGGTGGTCTTCGTGGCCTTCGTGGCATTCGCCTGGCACTCAGCGCACGCGAGTGCCAACGTTCCCCGGCCCAGTGTACGGCGGTGGGGCACGGCCCGGGCAAGGGCGGGCCTGCGATGTCGTGCACGGCACCCCGCCACCGTTAGCGTCGCCGCATGAGGCTGACTTGGGAAGAGCTGGGATGGGAAAGGGTGGCGCCCCGGGTCGGGCGACGGCGGCTTCCGGACTGGGACTGCACGGCCGGGCTCGTCGTCGGCGAGGGCGCGGCGCTGATGATCGACGCCGGGTCGAGCCTCGCGGAGGGCGCCCGGCTGCGCTCCGATGCGCGGGTCCTGGCCGGCGGACGTGTGACCCATCTCGCGCTCACCCACCCGCATTTCGATCACGTTTTCGGCGCCGCGGTGTTCGCGGGCGCGCGGGTCCTCGCCGCGGACGGTTCGTCCGGGGTGTACGAGAGGGGCCGCGACGAACTGTGCGCGGACGCGGTGCGCAACGGCCTCGCCCCGGAGGCGGCGGAGGAGGCGGCCGACACCCTCGTGCGCCCCCGCCTCTTCGTCCGGAGCACCCTGGACCTGGACCTCGGCGGCGGTGTCGGGGTCCGGCTGGTGCGGACGGGCGAGGGCCACACCGCCCATGACCTCGTGGCCGTCGTGCCGGGGGACCCGGCGGTGGTGTTCTGCGGCGACCTGGTCGAGGAGTCGGGCGAGCCGCAGGCGGGCCCCGACGCCGTGCCGTCGCGCTGGCCGACGGCCCTCGACCGGCTGCTGGAGCTGGGCGGCGAGGACGCGCTCTACGTCCCCGGGCACGGGGCGGTCGTGGACGCCGCGTTCGTGCGGGCGCAACGGGACGCCCTGGCCGCGCGGTTCGGCGTGGCCGCCGCCGGGCCGGCGGGACCGGGGACAGGGGGTTCCGGCTCGGCGGGTTCCGGCACGGCGGGTTCCGGCACGGCGGGTTCCGGCGTGTCGCGGTGAACGCCGCCGGGCTTCTCCTATCGTCATCCGAATGCGCCAGTACTCTCCGGACCTGACCCCGCCGTGGAAGAAGCCCCGGTCCGTGCCCGAGGTCCCGGCGGACCCGGGTCTGGTCGTCGAGGAGCCCGGCACCGGCTTCTGCGGCGCGGTGATCCGCTGCGAGGCGGGCACGGTGACCCTGGAGGACCGCTTCGGCAAGCACCGGGTGTTCCCGCTGGAGCCGCGCGGCTTCCTCCTGGAGGGCAGGACGGTGACGCTGGTCCGCCCGACGGCCGCCGCGCCGGTCCGCCCCGGCCGTACGGCGTCCGGATCGGTGGCGGTCCCCGGCGCCCGCGCCCGGGTCGCGCGCGCCGGGCGCATCTACGTCGAGGGCCGCCACGACGCCGAACTCGTCGAACGGGTCTGGGGCGACGACCTGCGCGTCGAGGGCGTCGTCGTGGAGTACCTGGAGGGCGTCGACGACCTCCCGGCGGTCGTCGACGCGTTCGCCCCGGGCCCGGACGCCCGGCTCGGCGTCCTCGTCGACCACCTGGTCCCGGGTTCGAAGGAGTCCCGGATCGCGGAGGCGGTCACGAGCGAGCACGCCCTGGTGCTCGGCCACCCGTACATCGACGTCTGGGAGGCCGTGAAGCCCTCCTCCGTCGGCATTCCGTCCTGGCCCCGGGTCCCGCACGGCCAGGACTGGAAGACGGGTGTGTGCCGCGCCCTGGGCTGGCCGGAGAACACCGGCGCGGCCTGGCAGCACATCCTGTCCCGGGTGCACTCCTACAAGGACCTGGAACCGGCGCTCCTGGGCCGGGTGGAGGAACTGATCGACTTCGTGACCGCGCCGCCGGAGTGACGGGAACGGCACGGGCGGCCGGGGCCGGGCGCGGCGCGCTCAGTCCACCAGGTCCCGGACGACGGCGTCCGCGAGGAGGCGGCCGCGCAGGGTGAGGACGGCGCGGCCCGCGTCGTAGGGACCGGCTTCGAGGAGCCCCTCGGACAGGGCGCGGCGGGAGGCCGCGAGGCCCTCGGGGCGCAGCAGGGAGAGCGGGCAGCCCTCGCGCAGCCGCAGTTCGAGGAGGATCCGCTCGACCCGCCGGTCCTCCTCGGAGAGGAGTTCACGGCCCGCCCCCGGCGAGCGGCCCTCGGCCAGAGCGGCCGCGTACGCCCCCGGATGCTTCACGTTCCACCAGCGAACACCGCCCACGTGGCTGTGCGCGCCGGGGCCCGCGCCCCACCAGTCGGCGCCCCTCCAGTAGAGCTCGTTGTGCAGACAGCGGCCGGCCTCGGAGGTGGCCCAGTTCGACACCTCGTACCAGTCGAAGCCCGCCGCCGACATCACCTCGTCCGCGATGAGGTAGCGGTCCGCGTGCACGTCGTCGTCCGTCATGGGGACCTCGCCGCGGCGGATGCGGCGCGCGAGCTGCGTGCCCTCCTCGACGATGAGCGCGTAGGCGGAGATGTGATCGGGGCCGGCGCCGAGGGCCGCTTCGAGGGAGGCCCGCCAGTCGTCGTCCGACTCCCCCGGTGTGCCGTAGATCAGGTCCAGGTTCACATGTGCGAAGCCGGCCGCGCGGGCCTCGGCGACACAGGCCTCGGGGCGGCCCGGGGTGTGCGTGCGGTCGAGCACCTTCAGGACGTGCTGGCGGGCGCTCTGCATGCCGAAGGAGATCCGGTTGAAGCCGCCGGCGCGCAGGGTCGCGAGGTACTCGGGGCCGACCGACTCGGGGTTTGCCTCCGTCGTGATCTCGGCGTCGTCCGCGAGCCCGAACTCGTCCCGGATCGCGCCCAGCATCCGTACGAGGTCGTCGGCGGCCAGCAGCGTGGGCGTACCGCCTCCGACGAAGACCGTGCGGACCTGGCGGGGGTCGTCGCCGAGGACCTTGCGGGCGAGCCGGATCTCGTCGGTCAGGGTGTCCGCGTAGTTGTCGCGGGAGGCGAGCACGCCACCGCTGCCCCGCAGCTCGGTCGCCGTGTAGGTGTTGAAGTCGCAGTAGCCGCAGCGGGTCGCGCAGTACGGCACGTGGAGGTAGAACCCGAGGGGCCGCTCGGCGGCCCCGGCCAGGGCGTGCGCGGGCAGCGCCCCGTCGTCGGGGACGGGCTCGCCGTCGGGGAGTGCGGAAGGCATGCCTTCCATTGTCCAGTACGGGCGGGGTCCGGCGGCCCGGCTCCGGGTGAGGCCCGTTACTCGGCCTGCAGCACCAGCAGGGCCATGTCGTCCTCCGGCGGACGGCTGCCGAACGCGTGGACCAGGCCGCGGATCCGTTCCGCGATCATCTCGGCGTTCAGGCCGGCGCAGTCCGCGAGGGCGTGGGCGAGACCGTCGTCGTCGTCGAACTGACGGGACCCCTCGCGCCGCTCCGTCACCCCGTCGGTGACGCACAGGAGGGTGTCACCGGGGTACAGCTCGAAGGACTGGGAAGCGTACTCGGGGTCCTCGAAGACGCCGAGCAGGGTCTGCGGCCGGGCCATCTCCCGTACGACGCCGTCGGGGCCCAGCAGCAGCGGCAGCGGATGCCCCGCCGAGGCGAGGGTGCAGCGCACTCCGCCGTCGAAGGGGACCAGTTCCCCGTAGAGCATGGACAGGAAGCGCGTCTGCGGGCCGAGGTCGTTCCCGAGCCCGGGCCCGCCCGCGGCCACGAGCGCGCGGGCCGCCGCGTCCGCGGCCTCCGTCGCGTCGTCGAGGAGGAGCTGGTTGAGCCGGTCGAGGACGTCCGCGACGTCGTAGCCCTCGCGGGCCAGCAGCCGCAGCCAGGGCCGGGCCAGGCCGATCACGACGGCCGCCTCGGGGCCCTTGCCCTGGACGTCGCCGACGGCGAAGCACCAGCGCCCGTCGCCCGCCGGGAAGACGTCGTAGAAGTCGCCGCTCGGACCGCCCTTGTCGACCGGCTCGTAGACGAGGGCGGTGCGCACCCCGGGGATCTCTGCGACCGCGCCCGGCAGCAGTCCGCGCTGCAGAACCCGGCTGATGGTGGCCTGGCGCGCGTACTGGCGGGCCGCGCCGATGGCCAGGGCGATGCGGCGGCTGAGGTCCTCGACGAGTCCGGTGACCTCGTCGGGGAAGTCGGGCGGCCCGGCCCGCCCGATGACGAGCGTGCCCAGCGGCCGGCCGCCCGCGATCAGCCGGTACGCCAGCGCCGCCCCGCTCGCCCCCCGGGCGCCCAGCGCCTCACCGGGCCAGGGCACCGGGACGGCACGGGAGCGCACCGCGTCGGGAAGCCGCGGCGGGTCCTTCTCCAGGGCCTGGCGCAGCCCCTCGACGAGGTTCTCGCTGCCGTGCCAGACGCGGGCGAGGCGGGGGCCGAGGGCGAGACCGAGGCCGCCGGCCCGGTCGGTGGCCTCGTCCTCCAGCCACACGGCGCACCAGTCGGCGAGGCGCGGGACGAGGAGCTGTCCGGCCAGCGCGGCGACCAGGTCCTCGTCGAGCTGCCCGGCGAGCAGGTCCGAGGCCTCGGCGAGGAAGGAGAGGGCTCCCCGGTCGAGCCAGTCGTGGCCCCGCGCGGTGCCCCGGCCCGCTCCCGGGGCGGACATCGCGGCGTACGGCTCGACGCCGGCCCCCGGCCCGTACTCCGGCACCCGCCCCTCGGCGTACGCGACGGTCCCGGCCGGCCACGGACCGTCCACCGAGGCCGTGAGACCGTCGGCGTACGCGAACCCGCCCTGTCCGTAGAGACCGTCCGCGTCGTCGAACCGGGCCGTCCCGCGCGGGCCCTCGGCGTCCGCGAAGACGTCCGCCCCCGGCAGGGCGCCGGCGGTCCCGTCGACCAGCAGCCTCGACCACACCGTCTTGACGCCCGGACGGTAGGTGATCCCCCAGGCCTCGGAGAGCGCGGAGACGAGGCGCAGGCCCCGTCCGTACTCGGGTGTCCCGTACGGGGATTCGGCGCCGTCCTCCCGTATGGCGCGCGAAGGATGGTGGTCGGAGACCTCGACGACCAGCGTGCCGGGCGGGCCGTCGGCCGGGCGCTCCAGGCGGCACAGCAGCTCGACGTCGGTGCCCGCGTGCACGACGGCGTTGGTGACGAGCTCGCTGACCACCACGGCCGCGTCGCCGGCGAGCCGGTCGTCGATGATCTCGGCGCCGGGCAGGGCCGGTTCGGACCAGTCCAGGAGCGTGTCCCGGAGGAACCGTCGCGCGGCCGCGGCGGCGAGCGGGGTGCCGGGCAACGACGTACGGGACACGACGTCCTGGCCGGCCCGGTGGTGCGCGAGCGCGTCCGGTGCGCACGCCGTGGACTCCCGTTGCGTCGGAATGGCCCTCACTGTGCGGCTCCCTGGGCGGTTCGGACGGTGGCACCTCGGACGATGCGGCCAGGGTGACAGACCGGGGGCGGCCATAAGCACCGAGTAACCAAAGTGGGCCATATTTGATTCAATTTGAGTGGGACCAGTGGGGTGACTCCTTCCCGTCACGAAGGACGGGGACGGGGACGGGGACGGGGCGCGGGGCGCGGGCAGGACGACCGCACGGCGAGCGACCGCGGAGGCGAGCGGTCACGGAACGGGGGCGGGGACGCGCGGGTCCCCGCCGCCCGGTCGCGGAGAGGTCCTGCGCGCCACCGCCCCCGTGACGGGCCGGGAGCCGGGGCTACGCCTCGCGGCTGCCCGCGTACATCTCGTCGATCAGGTGCTTGTACGCCTTCTCGACGACCGGGCGCTTCAGCTTGAGGCTCGGAGTGATCTCACCGTGCTCGACGTCCAGGTCGCGGGGCAGCAGACGGAACTTCTTGATGGTCTGCCAGCGCTGCAGTCCGCCGTTGAGCTCCTTCACGTAGCCCTCGACGAGGGCGACCGTCGCGGGCGCCGCGACGACCTCGGCGTACGACTTGCCCTCCAGGCCGTTGCCCTTCGCCCACTCCAGGATCGACGGCTCGTCGAGGGCGATGAGCGCGGTGCAGAAGTTCCGGTCGGCGCCGTGCACGAGGATGTTGGAGACGTACGGGCAGACGGCCTTGAACTGGCCCTCGACCTCGGCGGGCGCGATGTACTTGCCGCCCGACGTCTTGATGAGGTCCTTCTTGCGGTCGGTGATCCGCAGGTAGCCGTCCGGGGACAGCTCGCCGATGTCGCCGGTGTGGAACCAGCCGTCGGCCTCCAGGACCTCGGCGGTCTTCTCGGGCAGCCCGTGGTAGCCCTCCATGATGCCGGGACCGCGCAGCAGGATCTCGCCGTCGTCGGCGATGCGCACCTCGGTGCCGGGCAGCGGCTTGCCGACCGTGCCGGTGCGGTAGGCCTCGCCCGGGTTCACGAAGGAGGCGGCGGAGGACTCGGTGAGTCCGTAGCCCTCCAGGATGTGGATGCCGGCGCCCGCGAAGAAGTAGCCGATCTCCGGCGCGAGCGCGGCGGAGCCGGAGATGCAGGCGCGCAGGTTGCCGCCGAAGGCCTCGCGGATCTTGGCGTAGACGAGCGCGTCGGCGACCTTGTGCTTGGCGCCGAGCGCGAACGGCACCGAGGCCGAGCCCGTGCGGCGGAAGTTGTCCTGGCTCGCCTTCGCGTACTCGCGGGAGACCTCGGCGGCCCACTGGAAGATCTTGTACTTGGCGCCGCCGCCGGCCCGCGCCTTGGCCGCGACCCCGTTGTAGACCTTCTCGAAGATGCGCGGCACGGCCGCCATGTACGTCGGCCGCACGACCGGCAGGTTCTCGATGATCTTGTCCACGCGGCCGTCGACGGCGGTGACGTGCCCGACCTCGATCTGGCCGGAGGTCAGGACCTTGCCGAAGACGTGCGCGAGCGGCAGCCACAGGTACTGGACGTCGTCCTCGCCGAGCAGTCCGGTCCCGGCGATCGCCTTGGCCATGTACGACCAGTTGTCCTGCGGCAGCCGGACGCCCTTGGGGCGGCCGGTGGTGCCGGAGGTGTAGATGAGGGTCGCGAGCTGGTCCGCGGTGATCGCGCCGACGCGCTCCTTGATCAGCTCGGGGTGCTTCTCCAGGTACGCGGAGCCGCGCGCCTCCAGCTCGGCGAGCGTCAGGACCCAGTCCTCGCTCTCCACGCCCTCGGCGTCGACGACCACGACGTGCGTGAGCTCGGGGAGCTCCGCGCGCTTCTCCCGGGCCTTGGCGAGCTGGGCCGCGTCCTCCGCGATGAGGACCCGGCTCGCGGAGTCGGAGAGGATGAACGCCGACTCCTCGGCGTTGGTCTGCGGGTACACGGTCGTGGTGGCCGCGCCCGCGCAGAGGATGGCGAGGTCGGCCAGGATCCACTCGACCCGGGTCGAGGAGGCGAGCGCGACGCGCTGCTCCGGCTGGACGCCGAGTTCGATCAGGCCGGCCGCGATGGCGTAGACCCGCTCGGCGGCCTGCGCCCAGGTCAGCGACTTCCAGTCGTCCGGCCCGTCGCCCGGAGCCGGTACCGGGTACCGGTATGCCTCGGCGTCGGGTGTGGCCGCCACGCGCTCCAGGAAGAGGGCGGCGACGGACGGCGGACGGTTCTCGATCAGGGTCTGTGTGTCGCTCACGACATCCTCCGGGGCCCGCGGCAGTGCGGCTGGCTCAATTGCGGCTGTTGTTTAACTCGCGAGTAACTACCGAGCAGAGATCAGACTAGAGCGCGTCCGGCCAGTGCGTAAGAGGCGGCGGCCGGTCACTTCCGCGCCGCTTCCCGCAGGACACACCCCCGAGACAAGCACAGGACCCGCCGCGCCGAAGCGCGACGGGCCCTGAATCCCGGGATTCGGCGTGGCTACTTCTTGCCCTTGGCCGAACCGCCGCTGTCGTCGCTGGACAGCACGGCGATGAAGGCCTCTTGCGGAACTTCCACAGAGCCCACCATCTTCATCCGCTTCTTGCCCTCCTTCTGCTTCTCCAGCAGCTTCCGCTTACGGGAGATGTCACCGCCGTAGCACTTGGCGAGGACGTCCTTGCGGATGGCGCGGATGGTCTCGCGGGCGATGACCCGGGAGCCGATGGCCGCCTGGATGGGCACCTCGAAGGCCTGCCGCGGGATCAGCTCGCGCAGCTTGGCGACCAGCCGGACGCCGTACGCGTACGCGGCGTCCTTGTGGGTGATCGCCGAGAAGGCGTCCACCTTGTCGCCGTGCAGCAGGATGTCGACCTTGACCAGGCTGGAGGTCTGCTCGCCGGTGGGCTCGTAGTCGAGCGAGGCGTAGCCGCGGGTCTTTGACTTCAGCTGGTCGAAGAAGTCGAAGACGATCTCCGCGAGGGGCAGGGTGTAGCGGATCTCGACCCGGTCTTCGGAGAGGTAGTCCATGCCGAGCAGGGTGCCGCGCCGGGTCTGGCACAGCTCCATGATCGAGCCGATGAACTCCGAGGGGGCGAGGATCGTCGCGCGCACGACGGGCTCGTACACCTTGTCGATCTTGCCCTCGGGGAACTCGCTCGGGTTGGTGACGACGTGCTCGCTGCGGTCCTCCATCTCGACGCGGTAGACCACGTTCGGGGCGGTGGCGATCAGGTCGAGGCCGAACTCGCGCTCCAGCCGCTCCCGGATCACGTCCAGGTGCAGCAGGCCGAGGAAGCCGACGCGGAAGCCGAAGCCGAGGGCGGCGGAGGTCTCCGGCTCGTAGACCAGGGCGGCGTCGTTGAGCTGGAGCTTGTCCAGGGCGTCACGGAGCTCGGGGTAGTCGGACCCGTCCAGCGGGTACAGGCCCGAGAAGACCATGGGCTTGGGGTCCTTGTACCCGCCGAGCGCCTCGGTCGCACCCTTGTTCAGGGTGGTGATGGTGTCACCGACCTTGGACTGGCGGACGTCCTTCACGCCGGTGATGAGGTAACCCACCTCGCCGACACCGAGCCCGTCGGCGGGCAGCATCTCGGGCGAGTTGGTGCCGATCTCCAGCAGCTCGTGCGTGGCGCCCGTCGACATCATCCGGATGCGCTCGCGCTTGTTGAGCTGGCCGTCGATGACACGGACGTACGTCACGACACCGCGGTACGAGTCGTAGACCGAGTCGAAGATCATCGCGCGGGCGGGGGCGTCCTGGACGCCGACCGGGGCGGGGATCTCGGCGACGACCTTGTCGAGCAGCGCCTCGACACCCAGACCCGTCTTCGCGGAGACCTTGAGGACGTCCTCGGGGTCGCAGCCGATGAGGTTCGCGAGCTCCTCGGAGAACTTCTCCGGCTGGGCGGCCGGCAGGTCGATCTTGTTCAGTACGGGGATGATCTTGAGGTCGTTCTCCATCGCCAGGTAGAGGTTGGCGAGGGTCTGCGCCTCGATCCCCTGGGCGGCGTCGACGAGCAGGACCGTGCCCTCACAGGCCGCCAGGGACCGCGACACCTCGTACGTGAAGTCGACGTGCCCGGGGGTGTCGATCATGTTGAGGATGTGGGTGCGGCCCGGATCCTGGGACGGGGCCCAGGGCAGCCGTACCGCCTGGGACTTGATCGTGATGCCGCGCTCGCGCTCGATGTCCATCCGGTCGAGGTACTGAGCGCGCATCTGCCGCTGCTCTACCACCCCGGTCAGCTGGAGCATGCGGTCGGCGAGCGTGGACTTGCCGTGGTCGATGTGCGCGATGATGCAGAAATTGCGGATCAGGGCCGGGTCGGTACGGCTCGGCTCGGGCACATTGTTAGGGGTCGCGGGCACGCAGGGTCCTGTCTCTTGAGGCGCCTGTCGCCTCGGGTCGGATCGATACGTAGGTTCCATGGTCCCACGCGCGGCGGGCTGCGACCGGTTCGGGCCGCGCGAGGGGGACGGCGGAAACCGGTTCGCAGTCCCTGACCAGGGCGTCGACGACCGGCCCCGGACCGGGGCCGTCCGGCTGGTTTGGGCCGGTCGTGCGGGGACTGGTAGCCTGGGTGGCTGTGTCTCATGCCCTCTCTGCAGGAGACGCACCCAAGAAAATCAAACGGCGGGTGAGACGTGCCGTCTCGCGCGCCTGAACCTGTAAAGGCTCATCAGTGGCGAACATCAAGTCCCAGATCAAGCGGATCAAGACCAACGAGAAGGCCCGGCTGCGCAACAAGGCCGTCAAGTCCTCTCTGAAGACCGCGATCCGCAAGGCCCGCGAGGCTGCTGCCGCGGGTGACGTCGAGAAGGCCACCGTCGCGGCGCGCGAGGCTTCGCGCAAGCTCGACAAGGCCGTCTCGAAGGGCGTCATCCACAAGAACCAGGCCGCCAACAAGAAGTCGGCGCTTGCTTCGAAGGTCGCTTCCCTCCAGGGCTGAGTCGGCTGAGCTCTCCGGGGCTCAACCCCTGACTTGACCGTCGGCCGGACCCGAGCGGGCCCTCTCTCTCCGCTCCCGACCGACGCACCGGATTCACGCGCGATCTGCGTTCGCCACGCGGGCGTGAGTCCACCGGCTCGAACCGAAGGCCCCGCTCCCTCCCTTCCCCGGGAGAACGAGCGGGGCCTTCGGTGTGCCGCGACGGTTCCGGACCGGTGCCGCGACGGGCGGCGTTCACGGCCCGCCATGATCGACCGGACGGGTCCTAGCGCCGGCCGGAGCGGGCGGCTCGCGCGATGGCCACGACCGCCTTCTCCAGGGCGTACTCGGGATCGTCCCCGCCGCCCTTGACCCCGGCGTCCGCCTCCGCGACGGCCGTGAGCGCCATGGCGACCCCGTCGGGCGTCCAGCCCCGCATCTGCTGGCGCACGCGATCGATCTTCCACGGCGGCATCCCCAGCTCACGGGCCAGGTCGGCGGGCCTGCCGCCCCGCGCGGAGGACAGCTTCCCGATCGCCCGCACCCCTTGCGCGAGCGCGCTGGTGATCAGGACGGGAGCCACACCGGTCGACAGCGACCAGCGCAGCGCCTCCAGCGCCTCCGCAGCCCGCCCCTCCACGGCCCGGTCGGCCACGGTGAAGCTGGACGCCTCGGCCCGCCCGGTGTAGTACCTCCCGACGACGGCCTCGTCGATCGTCCCCTCGACGTCCGCGGTCAGCTGCGACACGGCCGACGCCAGCTCCCGCAGATCACTCCCGATGGAGTCCACCAGCGCCTGGCAGGCCTCAGGAGTGGCCGCCCGTCCGAGCGTCCGGAACTCGCTCCGCACGAACGCCAGCCGGTCCGCGGGCTTGGTCATCTTGGGGCAGGCGACCTCCCGCGCGCCCGCCTTGCGCGCGGCGTCGAGCAGCCCCTTGCCCTTGGCCCCTCCCGCGTGCAGGAGCACCAGGGTGATCTCCTCGGCGGGCGCCCCCAGATACGCCTTGACGTCCTTGACCGTGTCGGCCGACAGGTCCTGGGCGTTGCGGACGATCACGACCTTGCGCTCGGCGAAGAGCGAGGGGCTCGTCAGCTCGGCGAGCGTGCCCGGCTGCAGCTGGTCCGGGGTGAGGTCCCGGACGTCCGTGTCGGCGTCGGCGGCCCTGGCGGCGGCCACCACCTCCTGCACGGCACGGTCGAGCAGGAGATCCTCCTGGCCCACTGCCAGCGTGACAGGGGCGAGAGGGTCGTCTTGTGCGGTCTTCTTGGCCATCACCGAAAGCATCCCACGCGCCACCGACAACACGTGCCGCGAGCCGCACTCCCCCGCCCGGCCGAACCCCCTCGCCCTTCCCCTTCCCCCCTCTGCCTCCTGGTTTAAGGCTCCTCGTGCCAGCCGTCCCACTCGGCCGCGAACTCGTCCAGCTCCTTCGGGTCCAGCCGCTCCTCGGGGTCCGTCAGGACCACCAGCCACTGCGCGTCCTCGGCGTCGTCCTCACCCGCGAGGGCGTCCCGGACGAGCTGCGGCTCCTCCAGCAGCCCGAAACGGTCACCGACGGCCTCCGCCGCCTCTTCCGCGGCGTCGCGGTCGGGCAGCACCAGTACATGTCTCACATCGTTCACATGAACATCTTCCGGTACGCCCGACCCGGTCGATGCCGGATCCGGGGGCAGGTCCGTGTGATCCGCGTCCGGGAGCGGGTCCGTGTGATCCGCGCGGCGTGCCGGGCCGTGGCTACCGGGCCCCGCCGACCTCCGGCACCCGGTCCAGTTCGATCCCGAAGCGCTCCCGGTACGTGGCCAGCACCTCCTCGTCCGTCGCCAGTTCCGACACCTCCTTGGTCCCGTCGGCCGTCGACACGGTGAACTTCCGTCCGCTGAGCGTGATCCGGCCTCCGTCCTCGGTGACCCGCGAACAGACCAGCGACCGGGTGAAGTGCGACAGCGGCGAGGTGCCGTGCCACCAGGCCCCGGCGACGAAGTCCCCGAGCACGCGCGGCCGTACCTCCAGCCGGTACTGACGCCTGCCGCCCATGAGGACGTCCAGGTCCTCGTACTCCCGCGAACCGCCTGCGCCCCGCACCCCCGCCGCGTCCGGCCCCGACTCCACGACCCGGAACAGCCCTCCGGGGTCCCGCTGTTCACCCCGCTCCATGAACGCCAGCGGGTAGTGGCTGTGCGCCCCGAAACCGACGTCCGTCAGCCAGTCGCCCCCGTCCACCGTCCGCACCCGCAGCGCGAGATGGTCGTAGGGGATCCCGGGCTTCCCGTCGTCCCCGTACACCCGCGCCGCGAGGAACGTCACGTCGAAGCCCAGCGTCCCCAGCAACGCCCCGAACGCGCCGTTCAGTTCGTAGCAGAAACCCCCTCTGCGGGCGTCCACCACCTTGTCCATCAGCCGCTTCTCCTCCAGCACGATCTCCTCGCCGAGGTGGATCGACAGGTTCTCGAAGGGCACCGTCCGCAGATGGCACAGCTGAAGCTCGCGGAGCACATCGGACGTGGGCCACGCCGGGTGCTGGGCTCCGATGCGGCGAAGGTAGGCGTCGGCCTGTGCGGAATTCATGCATTCAGTGTCGCGCCACGCCCAGCCCTTCGCCCGCACCGGTGACGGCGAGATCGCCGTCCTCGTCGGTACGCAGCACGACCGCTCCTCCCGCCCGCAGGGCCGCGACCGTGCTCGGGGCGGGGTGTCCGTAGGGGTTGTCGCCGCCGACCGAGACGAGCGCGAGCCGCGGAGCCACCCGGCGTATGAGCTCCGGATCCTGATAGGCCGAACCGTGGTGGGCGACCTTGAGCACATCCACACCGTCCAGTTCCGCGGCCTCCGGCGATCTCGACAAGGCCCGCTGGGCGGTCGGCTCCAGGTCGCCGAGGAGCAGCAGCCGCAGCCCCGCGGACCGCACGAGCAGGGTGACACTGGCGTCGTTCGGTCCATCGGGCGGCGGGGCCGGATCCCGCGGCGGCCACAGCACCCGCCAGTCGAGGCCTCCCGCACGCCTCCGCTCCCCCGCCACGGCCCGGGTCAGGGGGATGTGCCGGGCGGCCGCCTCCCTCCGTACGAACTCGGCCTGTTCCGGGGGCTCTTCGAAACCGGTCGTCTCGATCGCGCCCACCGGACGCCCGTGGAGCACACCCGGCAGGCCCGCGACGTGGTCGGCGTGGAAGTGCGTCAGGACGACGAGCGGGACCCTGGTGACCCCGAGCGTGCTCAGACAGCGGTCGACCAGCACCGGGTCGGGCCCCGCGTCCACCACCACCGCGCTGCCGTCCCCCACCGCGAGCACGCTCGCGTCGCCCTGCCCCACGTCACACATCGCGAACCTCCAGCCGGGCGGCGGCCACCCCGTGATCACCCTGGTGAGCGGCGGCGGCTGCACCACGAACAGCAGGAACAGCACCGCGCAGACACCGCTCGGCAACGGATGTCTCAGCAGCCGCCGGCCGGCGGCCACGCCGGCCACCGTGACGAGGGCCAGCAGCAGGGCGCCCGTCCAGCTGTCCGGCCAGTCCACTCCCCCGCCGGGCTGGGCCGCCCCCGTGCGCGCGATGCCCGCGATCCACCGGGCGGGCCAACTCGCCCACCACGCCAGGAACTCGGCCACGGGCATCGCCGGGGAGGCGGCCGCCAGTGTCGCGAAACCCAGCACCGTGGCCGGCGTGACCGCGAACTCCGCGAGGAGGTTGCAGGGCACCGCCACCAGACTCACCCGGGCCGACAGCACGGCGACCACCGGCGCGCACAGTGCCTGGGCGGCCGCGGCCGCGGCGAGCGCCTCGGCCCAGCGCGGAGGCACACGGCGCCGCTGGAGTGCCGCGCTCCAGCGCGGGGCGAGTGTGAGCAGGGCCCCGGTGGCGAGGACGGAGAGCAGGAACCCGTGACTGCGGGCGAGCCAGGGGTCGTACAGCACCAGGAGCAGGACCGCGGCGGCCAGCGCCGGGATCAGTGATCTGCGGCGTCCGGTCGCGATGGCGAGCAGCGAGACCGATCCGCAGGCCGCGGCCCGCAGCACGCTCGGGTCCGGCCGGCACACGACGACGAAGGCGAGCGTGAGCACTCCGCCGAGCAGGGCGGTCGCCCGGAGCGGCACCCCGATCCGGGAGGCGAGGCCCCGGCGCTCCACCCGCTGGGCGAGGCCCGGCGGCCCGATGAACAGCGCGAGGACGATGACGAGGTTGCCTCCGCTGACGGCGAGGAGGTGGGTGAGGTCGGTGGCCTCGAAGGCGTCGTCCAGTTCCGGCGTGACACGTGAGGTGTCCCCCACCACCAGACCCGGCAGCAGCGCCCGCGCGTCCGCGTCCAGGCCGTCGGTCGCCTTCCGCAGCCCTTCGCGCAGCCGGCCGGCGAACCGCTGCGGACCGGACGGTGCTCCCACCACCGCGGGCGGCGCGCCGCCCCGTACCCGCAGCACCGCCGCGATGTCGTCCCCGTCCGACAGGGCGGGCGCGACCCGCGCCGCCACCCGCAACCGGGTGGACGGCAGCAACGACAGCCAGGGCGAACGCCCGCCGGCCTTCCCGGGCGCACCCCGTCGCGGGCGCGCGTCGACGATCACCAGCACCGGTGTCCTGGTGGCCAGCACCACGCCGTCCGCCTGTACGACCCGTGTGACGTCGGCGTCGAACAGCAGCGCCGTCGGGGCTATGTGATCCCCGTTGATCCGGGGCCGGGTGAGCCGGGGATCGGAGGTGATCTCCACCTCCGCGGTCACCTCGGCGAACTTCTCCGCGAGTGCCGGGACGGGCCCGCGCCGCAGGTCCGCCGCGTGCAGCCCCGCGGAGGCCGCCGCGGCGCCGACGCAGAGGAGCACGGCCGCGACGGACACCCGCAGCCCCGGTCGCGCCGCCGCTCGCCCCTCCCCCGCACCCAGGTCGCCCCGTGCCGTGGCCGGGTCTCCCCGCCCCGCCGCCAGCAGCGCGCCACCGGCGGCCAGGGACACGGCCACGACGACCGTCACCTGGCCCGGCGACGCTCCGACGCCCACGGCCGCCGTGAGCCAGACCGCCGCGGCGGGCGCCACGAGCCGGAGATCGGCCGGTCCCTCCGCCCTGGGGTGCGAGGCTCCCAGCCGCCTCCCCGAGGCCGCGTGCACGGGCCGCCGGCCGGACGCGCCGGGGAGACCCGCCGGGGACGTCGGGGAACCTTCCGGCTCGCGGGGCTCCGCCGTCGCCCTCGCCGGCCCGCCGGGCAGCGCGCTCCTCACCGGGCCGGCCCGCCGGACCCTCCTCCCGGAGCCGTTCATGGCCGCACCAGGTCCCGGAGATCGGCGAAGCGGCGGTCCCCGATCCCGTTCACTTCGCGGAGCTCGTCGACCGAGCGGAAACCGCCGTGCGCGGTGCGGTAGTCGATGATGTGCCGGGCCAGGACGGGCCCGACGCCGGGCAGGCTGTCGAACTGGTCGACGGTGGCCGTGTTGAGGGGGATCGGCGCGAAGGGCACGGCACCCGCAGCGGATCCTCCGGGGCCGAGCGCCCCGGGACCGCCCGAGCCGGCTCCCGGCGGGGGCGCGGACGCGCCGACCACGATCTGTTCGCCGTCCACGAGCAGCCGGGCGCGGTTGAGGCCGTCGGTGTCCGTGCCGGGCCGTAACCCGCCGGCGGCCCGCAGGGCGTCCTCGACGCGGGACCCCGCCGGCAGCCGCTGGAGTCCGGGGGCGCGCACCTTTCCGCCCACGTCCACGACGACCACGCTCCCGTCGGCACCCACGGCGCTCGAAGCCCCGGCCGAGGCACCGGACCGCGCTCCCGGCCGGTCGCCCGGCGCGTGCTTCCCGCCGTACGGTGCCGCGGCGCCCACCACCTCGGGAGCCCGGACCGGCCGCGTCCGGCCGGCCCAGAAGTGCTGCACGGCGAAGACGGCGGCCGCGACCAGCAGCACGGTCAGCGCGGCCACGCTCCCGCGTTCCAGACCGCACCTCGACTGCAGCCACAGCGGGAGCCGCTCCCGCACGGCGAGCCCGGCCCGCTCCCGCCACGCGGTGTCCGCCTCCTCGGCCGGATCGCGCGAGACCGGCTCATGCCCGGTCGACGCAGGTGCGGTCGGCCCATGTGCGGTCGGCACGGCCACGGTCGGCGAACTCGCGGCCGTCGTCCCGTCGGCCGCGAAGCGGTCCGTCCACAGGGTCCGGGCGGTCCCCGGCACGATGTCACGGCGGTGTGCCCCGGCGCCGGGAGTCCAGGGCTCCCGGGCGGGACCGGTCAGAACTCCCGTGCCCGCCGCCGTGTTCGCCCTGGGGGCGCCCTCGGCATCGCGGTCCGGCCGCGGCGGCCCGTTCCCCGACTCCCGGTGTCCCTGGGCTCGTTCGGCGAAGAGCGCGTCGGCACGCAGGCGAAGGGCCGCGGCAGAGGTCTCGTGGCGACGGGCCCGGCTTCGCCGGTCGCGGCGGTGATGGCGGCTGCGGCCGTCGGAGAGCGGACCACGGCCCGGGCCGCTGGTCGGGGTCGTGGTGCGTGAACTCGATCGAAGTGCCATGCGGCGAGGATCCGGCATCCGGGCACCCTCGCGATGATCATGCTCAATTCCGGTGGAGAGCGGCCCAGTTGTGGACAACTCCATCACCCGCACGAGCGACGCGGGTGAGCGACACCGCTGCCGGCCCCCTCAGCGGGGCGACACGACCGCCGCCAGCAGCCCGGGTCCGGTGTGGGCTCCGATCACCGCGCCCACCTCGCTCACGTGCAGTTCGGCCAGACCCGGTACGCGCGCCCGCAGACGGTCCGCGAGGGCCGACGCCCGCTCGGGGGCCGCCAGATGGTGGACGGCGATGTCGACCTGCGCGCTGCCCGCCCGGTCGGCGACGATCTCTTCCAGACGGGCGATCGCCTTGGACGCCGTCCGGACCTTTTCGAGGAGTTCGATACGGCCGTCGCGGAGCTGCAGCAGCGGCTTCACCGCGAGCGCGGAACCCAGCAGCGCCTGCGCGGCTCCGATCCTGCCGCCGCGGCGGAGGTAGTCGAGGGTGTCGACGTAGAAGTGGGCGGACGTGCCCGCGGCCCGCTTCTCGGCCGCCGTGACCGCGTCGTCCACGGTCCCGCCCGCCTCGGCGGACTCCGCGGCGGCCAGCGCGCAGAACCCGAGGGCCATGGCGACCATGCCGGTGTCGACGACACGCACCGGGACCGGGGCCTCGCGCGCCGCGAGCACCGCGGCGTCGTAGGTGCCCGAGAACTCGGAGGAGAGATGCAGGGAGACGATGCCGGCGGCCCCGGACTCGGCGATCTCGCGGTAGGTCGCGGCGAAGGTCTCGGGGCTGGGCCGGGACGTCGTGACGGGGCGCCGCTTCTGGAGTGCCTGGGCCAGGGAGCGGGCCGAGATCTCCGTGCCCTCTTCGAGTGCCTGGTCCCCGAGGACCACGGTCAGGGGAACCGCTGTGATGCCGTGGCGCTCCATCGTCCGCGGCGGCAGGTAGGCCGTTGAATCGGTGACGATCGCGACATGGCGGGACATGACCTGGAGGTTACCTGGCTGGGCGGGTGCGCGGCAGCCCGGCCCCTTCCACCTGCGGTCGGAACGGCCGGATCATGTCGTGCTCTCGGGGCGGGGCTTCTTCTGCCAAGGGTAGGTGGGCCGTTGGCCGGGCGGTGTGATGGCCGAACGCCTCGACCGGTCCTCGGGGCGGGACTGCGGGTTCGTGGGCCGGGCCTGTCCGCCGGAGCCGGCCGTGTCCGTGGCGGGAGCGTCGGGCCAGGACGTGGCGGGCCCCGGCTCCTCGGTCCAGTGGCGCAGTGCGCCGGCCTCCACGTCGATCTGGGCGCTCAGCGTGTCCAGGTCGTCGCCCGCGAAGCGGTGGGCCCGGTCGCGGGCGGCCCAGCGCAGCGAGTCCGCCGACTGCGTGATCCGCCGGGTGCGCTCGCGCAGACCGGGCAGCCGGGTGGCGAGCGCGTCCCTGTCGGGCTCGGCCTCCAGACGCTTCAGTTCGGCGTCCAGCTCGTGTCCGTGGGCGCTGAGCCGCTCGAAGAGGCTCAGGGACTCCTTGAGGGACTCGTCCTCCGCCACGCCCGCGTGGAGCGCGTCCTGGGTGGCGCGCATCGATGTGCGCAGCGTCAGCCTGAGCTGGGCGAGCTCGCCCTGGGGACCGGGCTGGGCGAAGGTCTTCGCGCGCAGGGTGGTGTCCTCGACCGTGCGGCGGGCCTGCGAGATGGTGCGGTCCACGCCGCGTTTGGCGGCGCCGATCACCTTCACCGTCGCATACGCGCCGAACACCACGAACAGCAGGAAGAGCAAGGCGATTACGGTGATCACGGTGCCCATCACACTCCTCCTCCGACCGACCGCGGCAGGTGTCGCCGCGCTCTCAACGGTAAACGCTGCGGGCAGGTTCGGAGTTCCGGAAGAACCCCGAACCTGCCCGTAGGGGACGACCCCGAGCCTCCGCACCGGCCCGGACCTGCGCGGGCACCGCGCCGAGACCCGGTGCCCCTCACGCCGTGCCGGCCGTCCCACGGCGATCGCGCCGTGGCGGCCGTGCCGGGCCGGCTACGCGGTGACGATGTTCACCAGCTTCGGAGCGCGCACGATCACCTTGCGGATCCCCGCGCCGCCCAGCGCCGCGACGACCTTCTCGTCGGCCAGAGCCACCTTCTCCAGCTCCGCGTCGGTGATCGACGGGGAGACCTCCAGGCGCGCCTTGACCTTGCCCTTGATCTGCACGACGCAGGTCACGGCCTCGTCGACGACGTACGCCGGGTCGGCCACGGGGAAGTCCTGGTGGACGACCGAGTCGGAGTGGCCCAGCTTGCGCCACAGCTCCTCGGCGATGTGCGGGGCCAGCGGCGCGACCATCAGCACCAGGGCCTCGGCGACCGGACGCGCGACCGGGCCGCCCGCCTTGGTCAGGTGGTTGTTCAGCTCGGTGACCTTGGCGATGGCGGTGTTGAACCGCATGCCCTCCAGGTCCTGGCGCACACCGTCGATCGCCTTGTGCAGGGCGCGCAGCGTGTCCTCGTCCGGCTCGGCGGAGCCGACCGTGACCTCGCCGGTCGTCTCGTCGACGACGTTGCGCCACAGCCGCTGCAGCAGGCGGTACTGGCCGACCACCGCGCGCGTGTCCCAGGGACGGGACACGTCCAGGGGGCCCATCGCCATCTCGTACAGGCGCAGGGTGTCCGCTCCGTACTCGGCGCAGATCTCGTCCGGGGTCACCGCGTTCTTCAGGGACTTGCCCATCTTGCCCAGCAGCCGGGAGACCTTCTCGCCCTGGTAGAACCAGGCGCCGTCGCGCTCCTCGACCTCGGCGGCCGGGACGGCGATGCCGCGGCTGTCGCGGTACACGTAGGCCTGGATCATGCCCTGGTTGAACAGCTTGTGGAACGGCTCGGCGGACGAGACGTGACCCAGGTCGAACAGGACCTTCGACCAGAAACGGGCGTACAGCAGGTGCAGCACGGCGTGCTCGGCACCGCCGACGTACAGGTCGACGCCGCCGTGCGGCTGTCCCTCGCGCGGACCCATCCAGTACTGCTCGATGGCCGGGTCGACCAGCTTCCGGTCGTTGTGCGGGTCCAGGTAGCGCAGCTCGTACCAGCAGGAACCGGCCCAGTTGGGCATGGTGTTGGTCTCGCGGCGGTACTTCCGCGGGCCGCGGCCGTCCTCCAGGTCCAGGGTGACGTGGACCCAGTCGTCGTTGCGGGACAGCGGGGTCTCGGGGGACGTGTCCGCGTCGTCCGGGTCGAAGGTGCGCGGCGAGTAGTCCTCGACCTCCGGCAGCTCCAGGGGCAGCATCGACTCGGGCAGCGCGTGGGCGACGCCGTCCTCGTCGTAGACGATCGGGAAGGGCTCGCCCCAGTAGCGCTGGCGGCTGAACAGCCAGTCGCGCAGGCGGAAGTTGACGGTGCCCTCGCCGATGCCCCGGCGCTCCAGCCACTCCGTGATGCGCGCCTTGGCCTCGACGACGCCCAGGCCGTCCAGGGAGACGTCCTCGCCGGCCGAGTTGACGATCTTCGCGTCGTACGAGGCGAAGGCGTCGTCCCAGGTGGAGGCGTCGGTGCCGCGGTCGTCCGAGGGCTCGACCACGCAGCGCACGGGCAGCTCGAAGGCGCGCGCGAACGCGAAGTCGCGGGTGTCGTGCGCCGGGACGGCCATGATCGCGCCGGTGCCGTAGCCCATCAGCACGTAGTCGGCGATGAAGACCGGGACCTTCTCGCCGTTGACCGGGTTGGTGGCGTACGCGCCGGTGAAGACACCGGTCTTGTCCTTGGCCTCGGCCTGGCGCTCGACGTCGGACTTCGAGGCGGCCTGCGCGCGGTAGGCGGCGACGGCCTCGGCGGGCGTGGCGTGACCGCCGGTCCACACGTCGTGGGTGCCCTCGGGCCAGGCGTCCGGGGTGAACTTCTCGACCAGCGGGTGTTCCGGTGCCAGCACCATGTAGGTGGCACCGAACAGGGTGTCCTGGCGGGTGGTGAAGACCGTGATCGCTTCGCCGTCGATCGGGAAGTCGACGCGGGCGCCCTCGGAGCGGCCGATCCAGTTGCGCTGCTGCAGCTTGATGGCCTCGGGCCAGTCCAGCGCGTCCAGGTCGTCCAGCAGGCGGTCCGCGTAGGCGGTGATGCGCATGTTCCACTGGCGCAGCTTGGCCTTGAAGACGGGGAAGTTGCCGCGCTCGCTGCGGCCGTCGGCGGTGACCTCCTCGTTGGCCAGGACGGTGCCCAGGCCGGGGCACCAGTTGACCGGCGCGTCGGAGGCGTACGCCAGGCGGTAGCCGCTCAGGACGTCGGCGCGCTCGGTGGCGCTCAGCTCGTTCCACGTGCGCGTGGTGCCGTCGACGGCGGGGACGCCGCGCTCACCGCTCTCGAACTGGGCGACCAGCGCGGAGATGGGACGGGCCTTCGCCGCCTCGTCGTCGTACCAGGAGTTGAAGATCTGCAGGAAGATCCACTGGGTCCACTTGTAGTACTCCGGGTCGATCGTGGCGAACGACCGGCGCTTGTCGTGGCCCAGGCCCAGCGTGCGCAGCTGGACCTTCATGTTCTCCATGTTGGCCTCGGTGGACACGCGCGGGTGCGTGCCGGTCTGCACGGCGTACTGCTCGGCGGGCAGGCCGAAGGCGTCGAAGCCCAGGGTGTGCAGGACGTTGTGGCCGGTCATCCGCTGGAACCGGGCGTACACGTCGGTGGCGATGTAGCCCAGGGGGTGACCCACGTGCAGACCCGCGCCCGAGGGATACGGGAACATGTCCATGATGAACTTCTTGGGCCGGGCGGCCAGCTCCGGGTCCCCGGCCAGGTCGCCGGTGGGGTTCGGGGCCTCGTACGTGCCCTCGGCGTCCCAGAAGTCCTGCCAGCGTGCCTCGATGTCGGCGGCCAGGGCGGCCGTGTAGCGGTGCGGCGCGGCCGACTCGGCGGTGGCGGCAGCGGTGTTCGTCTCGCTCATGTCCTCAAAGCTCCATCGATCGTCTCTGCCAGCGGCTCAGTCACTCGGGAAATGAAAAATCCCCTCGCACAGGAGGGGACGCCGCGCCGATGCCGACCACGATGCGTCAGTGGTCGGGACTGATCAGCGCGGCTCGCTAAGCAGAAGGCGTACGGCACGCATGGCGTCAGGGTACCGCAGCGCCCGTACGGGCCGCGACGAGCTTCCGGGGCCGTCGGCACCCCGTGTCACCCCGGCGTGCGGAAAAAAAATCGTTGACCAATGTTCAAATTTTACTTCGCTTAACGGACGCTTGCGGACAACACAAAGACCTCATTGCCCTTTGGTAACAACGCAATAACTCAAACGTGGAGCTCGGCGCGTTTTCTCGACCTAGAGTGCGCCTTCGGGACCGCTTCCCCGAACCGTAGGGAGTACCCCTCATGAACCCTCGTCGCAACAACAGCTCGCTTCCCCGGATGGGCCGTTCGGCCTACGGGGTGGCCACGGCTGTCGCCGTGGTCCTCATACCCGTGTTCGTGCTGGTGGGAGGCAACGCGGTCCAGGACTTCCTGAACTTCGGCGCCGGCGTCCTGTCGCTGGTCTCCCTGACCTGCTCGGTGATCTGGGGCCTGGTCGCCCAGGACCGGCTCATCCTCGACACACGTCAGCGGATCATCGCGCAGGGCGTCCACCGCGTGACCGCCGTCGGCTCGATCGCGTTCCTCCTGGTGCACATCACCGTCAAGCTGGCGCTGGACCACACCGTCCTGATCGCCGCCCTGATCCCCTTCAGCCTGGGCGTCACGGGGCTCGGCGGGCTCATCGGCCTCGGCTCGCTGGCCGGCCTGCTCATGATCTTCGTGGGCATCACCGGCGCGCTGCGCAACCAGTTCGCCGCACCGGCCGTGGTCGCCGCCCGCTGGCGCGCGATGCACATGCTGGCCTACCCCGCGCTGTGCGCGGCCCTGATCCACGGCCTGTTCGCGGGTCGCGCCGCGAAGCCCTTCTTCATGATCTCGTACGAACTGTGCCTGGTCGGCGTCATGGCCGCCCTCCTGGTGCGCGCCGCCCCGAACCCGGTCAAGCACAAGATCGCGGCGCAGATCCTGGCGCTCACCGGCGGCGGCAGCGCCCGCGGGTTCCGCGAGGACCTGGAAGCTTCCCGCGCCGCCGCGATGGAGTCCCCGCAGGGTCCGGGCGGCCGCTCCGACCGGCGTTCCGCGGACGACGGCACCTCCCCGCGCAAGGAGCGCAAGGAGCGCAAGGAGTCCTCGTCCACGCTGTTCGGCGGCGCGCAGGGCACCGCCGACACGGCCGGCTTCGCGGCGGCCTACCGGACCGGGACGATGCCCACGGTCACGGCTCCCGGCACGGGGCAGTTCCCGATGCCCGGGAACGCGCAGCCCACAGAGACGTTTCCCTCCGCCGGCAACGGCGGCGCGCAGGGCGGCTGGCCCGTCCCCGCCCAGTCCGTCGGCGAGGCCCCGGCGTCGGCGTACGACCCGCTCCAGGACACCGGATACACCACCCCCGTCTATGGCAATCCGCCCGTCGGCGGCTACGGCACGAGTGATGTGTACAACACCGGTGAGACGAACGCGTCCTACCGCACGTACAACAGCAACGACACGTACGACAGCGGTCCCACGACTGACGTACTGCCGGGCGCCTTCGACGCTCCTGGCTCCGGTGAATCCTGGAATGCCCCTTCCGGAGGCTTTAAGTGAACGAGGCCCTGCCCGACGTCCCGGAAGTCCGAGTGGTCGGACTTCCGCAGCTCACGTCGGGTTTCGACCTGGTTGAACGTCTTGATCTACCCATGCACCTCAAGGTGCACGGTCCGCTCGAACCCCTGGGCGGGGAGGATCTCGCGAGCCTCGCCGAGGACATCAATCTGAAGGGCCGCGGCGGGGCGGGCTTCCCGTTCGGCAAGAAACTGCGCTCGGTCGCGGAATCAGCCATCAAGAAGGGCATCCGCCCTGTCGTGGTGGTCAACGGAAGCGAGGACGAACCGGCCTGCCGCAAGGACACGGTGCTCATCAACCGTGCCCCGCACCTCATCCTCGACGGCGCCCTCCTGGTCGCGGAGGCCATGGGCGCCCGCCAGCTCGTGATCGGCGTGACCCGCGAGTCCACGCAGCGCTCCATGGAGGCGGCTCTGGAGGAGCGGGGGCTGAGCAACCGCAGGGGATCGCCCCTTCGCGCGCGCGTGCAGCGCAATCCGATCCGCATGGTGACCGGGGCGGCCGCCTCGCTGATCCGCTCGATCGACGGCGGCCCGGCCGTGCCGCCCGGCCGCAAGGTCAGCGCCTCCCAGGCGGGCGTCGGGGGCGCGCCCACCCTGCTGTCGAACGCCGAGACGTTCGCGCAGCTGGCCATCGCCGCCCGCATCGGCCCCGACCGCTACCGCAACACGGGCCTGTACGACGAACCCGGCACCGTCATGCTCACCGTCTCGGGCGCGGTCTCGCGCCCCATGGTGATCGAGGTCCCCACCGGCGTACCCCTGCGCTACGTGCTCCAGCTGGCCGGCGCCCCGGCGATGCCCCAGGGCGTGCTGACCGGCGGCTACCACGGCAAGTGGCTGGACGCGGCGACGGTCAACGAGGCGATCGTCTCGCGGGACTCCCTGGCCGCGGTGGGCGGCGCGCTCGGTGCCGGCGCGATCCTCCCCATCACCCAGGAGACCTGCCCCCTGGGCGAGTCGCTGCGCGTGGCGCAGTGGCTCGCCGACGAGAGCGCGGGCCAGTGCGGTCCCTGTTACCTCGGTCTGCCCGCCGCGGCGCGCGGCCTGGCGGACATCCTCAACGGCGGCGGCCCGGCGGCGCTGGAGGCCGTGAAGCAGGTCGCCAAGTCCGTGAAGCGGCGCGGCGCCTGTTCGCACCCGGACGGTTCGGCGATGTTCATCGAGTCGACCCTGAAGGCGTTCACGGACGACCTGGCCGCACACGTCCTCGGAAACGGCTGCGGAAGGCCCGTGGAGGGCGTTCTGCCGCTCTTCGAGGACGGCCAGGTGCCCATGGGCATCCTGAGCGGCCCGGGTCAGCCGGAGACGGGCTCCAGCCGCCAGAAGATCTTCGTCGACTGGACACTGTGCCGCGGGCACGGTCTGTGCGCCGACCTCCTCCCCGAGGTCTTCGAACTGGGCGCCGACGGCTTCCCGACCGTGGCGCAGGCCCCGGTGCCCCGGTCCGTCGAGGCGAAGGCGCTGCGCGCGGTGCGCCGCTGCCCGGCGCTCGCCCTGCGCATCGAGGAGGACACCAGGGGATCGTCCTCGTCGCGCCCCAACCTGCCGGTCCTCTCCCAGGGACGTGGGCGCCGGGCGCTCGGCAGCGGCCGCTGACCCGAAGGAGCGGGCCACCCGAAAACGGTGGCCCGCCCTCGGCATGTTCCTCGCCACGGCCCGAGAACCGTTCCGTGAAGTACCGGAGAAACGAAGAAGCGGACCACCCTGATCGGGTGGCCCGCTTTCAACGTCTGTGGAGCTAAGGAGAATTGAACTCCTGACCTCCTGCATGCCATGCAGGCGCTCTACCAACTGAGCTATAGCCCCTCGTGGCCACGCGGTGAGACCGCGTTTTCACTGTGTCGCCCGGTTTCCCCGGCGGCGACGCCAACATTACACGGTTCCCCTGGTGAACCACCAAATCGTTTCCCGTCCGTACCGATTCGCGCCGCATGTCGCATTCCGCGGGCCGCGCCGCGCACCGGGTCCGCCCCGATGCGGCGACTGGGCCGAACGGGGGGCCAGGAGGCACGGGAGGGGCGGGGACCGGCCGGAGGAGACGCTCCCGGGCCCTCACGCGGCCCTGGGCGGGCTTCAGGGCGCTCGGCGGCTCGCCGGCGCCCCTGGCGGCCTTCCGGGCCGCTCCGGGGCGCGCAGAGTGCGCCGAGGCCGCTTCAGGGCGGCCGTGGCGTCCCGTTCGCGCGTACGTGCGGTGGCGGGTGGCGGTGACGAGGGGCGTGGACCGCGCGGGCGCGCGGGAACTGCGCAGCGACGGCACCGCATTGACGCCGCCGGCCCGCGGCGGCCGCAACGGCTCGAGGGCCGGACGGGGCGGCCCCGGGAATCACAAAGCCCCGGGGGCGGGCCGCCCCCGGGGTCACACGGCCCCGGTCAGGCCGTGGCGAACGAATAGAACCGCTTGAGAGTGCAGTGCTCGTCGAGGAGCCGTGCGTAGATCGGCTCGCCCTCGAGCTCCCGGTACGTCTCGATGGGGTCGCCTTTTATGATCAGCGCCCGCGCGCATTCCTCGCACCAGTACTGATAGTCGTGGTTGACCGGCTCCATGTCGCGGACGATCGGCGTACCACTGCCGCACCAATCGCATTTCCGCCTGTGTGCACCCATCAATCAGCTCCAGCTGTGGCCGCAGGCCGTGCACACGTAGGAGATTCCACCGTTGTCGCCGAGAACCTGGGCAACGTGGACCGATCCGCAGGAAGGGCAGTCGAGGAGGGTGGCTTTCTTACGGTTCAGTGCCACTTCGAGGAGATCGTGGACCTCCTCGAGGATGCTGGCAGGCATCGCTACTCCCTCCCGTCGGGCCGCGCCCCCTTCCGGCCGTTTGATTCTGCCACGGCCGGAGCAATACGGTCAGCGACGCCTGCGTACCAGTCCGGACACAGGCCCCCAGCGCGGCTGTACGGGGCGGCGCATACGAGCACGCCGGGAGCGCGTCCGCAAAGGTATACGCCCCAGAGGCCCCAAGTGACTCAAGCGGATCCGAGAAGAGTGTGCCGAAGACCACGGCGCCCACCGGTCCGAAGCGCACGCCCGGCCCCTGACGGCGTGACGGCCGGAGCCGGGCGTACGTCCGGCAGTGATCCACGACACAGTTCTCGATGTCCGTCCGGCGGCCAGGCGCCAACTGCGCCCGCTCCGGCGCGTTCCCCGGGGGGACGTCCTCAACTCGCGGACGGACAACGAAAAATCCCGCTCCCTGACGGGAACGGGATCTTTCCTCACTCTGTCCGACGACTCCGGAGAGAGTCGGTCTGTGGAGCTAAGGAGAATTGAACTCCTGACCTCCTGCATGCCATGCAGGCGCTCTACCAACTGAGCTATAGCCCCTTGCGTTCTTCCCGCCCTGCGGGCCGAACAAGAAGAACTTTAGCCTGCGACCAGCCGGAAAGTGAAATCCGGTCCCGCCGGGCCCTCGCCACCGGACGGAGAGCCGTCCGGCGCGCCTCAGTCGTCGTCGCCGAGGACCGGCTCGGGCAGCGTGCCGGCGTTGTGCTCCAGGAGCCGCCAGCCGCGGACGCCCTCGCCGAGGACGGACCAGCAGCAGTTGGACAGGCCGCCCAGGCTCTCCCAGTCCCGGGACTGCAGGCCGAGCAGACGGCCGATGGTGGTGCGGATCGTGCCGCCGTGGCTGACGACGACGAGGGTGCCGTCGTCGGGGAGCTTGTCCGCGTGCCGCAGCACCACGGGGGCGGCCCGGTCGGCGACCTCGGTCTCCAGCTCGCCCCCGCCGCGCCGCACCGGCTCACCGCGCTTCCACGCGGCGTACTGCTCGCCGTGGCGGGCGATGATCTCCTCGTGCGTCAGCCCCTGCCAGACGCCCGCGTAGGTCTCGCGCAGGCCCTCGTCGTGGGTGACGTCGAGGCCGGTGAGGCCGGCCAGCTCGGCGGCCGTGGCCGCGGCGCGCTTGAGGTCGGAGGCGACGATGGCGTCGGGCTTCAGGGAGGCGAGCAGCCGGGCCGCGCGCCGGGCCTGCCCGATGCCCGTCTCGGTCAGCTCGACGTCCGTGGAGCCCTGGAAGCGGCGGTCCACGTTCCAGGAGGTCTGGCCGTGCCGCCACAGGATGATGCGGCGGCCCCGGCCGGGCTTCCCGTCGGAGGCCGCGCCCGCGGCCCCGCGGGCCTCGGCGCTCACCGGAGTTCCCCCAGGCCGGCCGAGTCCTCCTCGGCCTGGAACTTCGCGTGTTCGGCGGCCTTGCCCCGGGTCGCCTTGGCCTCTTCGGGCAGGTCCAGCTCCGGGCAGTCCTTCCACAGCCGCTCGAGGGCGTAGAAGACGCGCTCCTCGCTGTGCTGGACGTGCACCACGATGTCGACGTAGTCGAGCAGCACCCAGCGGGCCTCGCGGTCGCCCTCGCGGCGCACCGGCTTGGCGCCGAGCTCCTTGTTCAGGCGCTCCTCGATCTCGTCGACGATCGACTTGACCTGGCGGTCGTTCGGCGCGGAGGCCAGCAGAAAGGCGTCGGTGATGGAGAGCACATCACTGACGTCGTAGGCGATGATGTCGTGCGCGAGCTTGTCTGCGGCCGCCTGTGCGGCGGTGTTGATGAGCTCGATGGAGCGGTCCGTGGCGGTCACTGCGCGGCTTTCCGTCGGCGGTCGGTTACCCCTCAAGGGTCTCACGGACCGCCGAGGACACCCCACGCGTTTCTCCGGTCACGCCCCGGGGCCGGACCCCGGGGCGTGACGCCGGTCACCCGCGGGTCACCCCGTCGGCTTGCTGGTGATCTTGTAGTCCTGGCCGAGGACGACGGACACGTCCGCGTTGCCGGCGGCCTTGCCCTTCTTCACCGTGCTGGTGGGCAGCCCCAGGGTCTTGGCGACCTCGACGGCGTCCGCCTTCCTGGCGGAATCGCTGTAGGTGATCTGCGACACGCTCTGGGCGGCACCCGCGGTACCGGAGTCCAGGAACGTGTAGCCGCCGTTGACCAGCAGGACACGGGCCTGGCCGGTGGCCGCCTTGACGCCGGTGGCGTTCTCGATGCCGACGCGGACCGCAGAGCCGGCGTCGGGGCTCTTCGCCGTACCGCCCAGGACGTCCTTGATCACGCCGCTGGAGGCGCTCGCGCTCAGGGTGCCGTCCTCCTGCACGGGCAGCGTGGCGGTCTTGTAGTCGCCGCCCTTGGCGAGGTCGGCGAGCTTGGCGAGGAAGGCGCCGAGGTCCTGGTCGGTCAGGGACGGGTCGAGGATCTGGGCCAGGGTCTGCACGGTGGTGGTCGCGGCCTGCTTGTCCGAGGACAGCTTGCGCAGCACCGCCTGCATGACCTGACCGAACCGCTGCAGCTGGGCGTTCTGCGCTTCGCCGGGGGCCAGGTAGGTGGCGTAGGCGACGGCCTTCTTGCCGCTGAGGGTCTGGTCCTCGCCCTTCTCGACGAGCGGGGCCTCGCCCTTCTTCTTGGCGTCGGGGTCCGGCACGTCGGTGTCGGTGGTGACCTCGATGTTGCCGACGAGTTCGACGAGGTTGTCCAGGTAGGGGGTATCGAGCCGCCAGGTGCCCTGGATGCTGGTGCCCAGCACGGTGTCGAGCGCCTCCCGCGTGCCCGAGGAGCCGTCGCCGTCGACGGACTTGGCGAGCGTCGTCGTCGAGCCGTCGTCGTCCGTCAGGGCGAGGGCGTTGGGCAGCAGGACGGTGGTTCCCCGCTTGGTGGTGGTGTTGTCGACGAGCAGGACCGTGGAGGTGCCGCCGCCCTTGGTGTTGTGCAGGTGGACGACGATCACGTCGCGCTTCTGCGCGGCGACGGGCGTCGTGGTCCCCGGCTTGGCCTCCGAGGCGGTGCCGGGCAGTTTGCCCGCGTACCAGAGGTAGCCCGCGCCGCCGACCACGACCAGGGCGACGACCACGACCAGGGCGATGATCCGGCTGCGGGCACGGCGCTTGGCCTCCTCGCGGCGCTCGGTGCGGTTCTCGGTGAACTTCAGCCAGTCGATGACGTCCTCGGACTCGGCCTCCTGGTCCTCGACGAAGGCGAACTGCTCGGTGCGGTAGTCCCGGTCGGTCCGGGGAGTGCCGTCGTCCGCCGGTCCGGGCTGCTGCGGGATGCGGGCGGTCTGCTCGGCCACCCGGGGCCGGCGTCCGGTGCTCGCGGCGCCGGCCGTGTCGGCGGTCCGCCCGTAGCCGTCGTACGACGGCTCGGCGGTCCCGGTCCCGGTCCCGCCGGCCCGCGGCGTACCGGTGCCGAACGGGTCGAAGGAGTCGTACGAGGAGACGGGCGGCTGCTGCCCCGTGTCGTAGGACGACATGGCTTCCTGCTGACCGGTGTCATAGGACGACACCGCTTCCTGTCGACCGGTGTCATACGGCGACACCGCTTCCTGCCGACCGGTGTCATAGGGCGACACAGGCGACTGACGGCCCGTGTCGTAGGCCTGGACAGATTCCTGACGGCCCGTCGCGTAGGGGTCGTAGCCGTAGCCCTGCTGCCGGGCGTCGTAGCCGTCGTACCCTTGGGCGGGCTGCTGCGGGACCTGCCGGTACACGGGCTGGCCGTACTCGTCGTAGCCGACGAGCTCGTAACTCTGGTCGCCGCCCGCGTATCCGTCGTATCGGTCGTTCACCGGGTGCCCCTCTCGGCTCACTGGCCGCGGTACAGCTCACGCTTGTCGATGTAGCGCACCACACCGTCCGGCACCAGGTACCAGACGGGGTCGCCCTTGGCGACTCTCGCACGGCAGTCTGTGGACGAGATGGCGAGCGCGGGGACCTCGACCAGCGAGACACCGCCCTCCGGGAGCCCCGGGTCGGTCAGGGTGTGACCGGGCCGGGTGACCCCGATGAAATGCGCAAGGGAGAACAGTTCTTCCGTGTAGCGCCAGGTGAGGATCTGGCCGAGCGCGTCCGCGCCGGTGATGAAGAACAGGTCCGCGTCGGGATTCAGCGCGCGCAGGTCGCGCAGCGTGTCCGTCGTGTAGGTCGGGCCGCCGCGGTCGATGTCGATCCGGCTCACCGAGAACTGGGGGTTCTCGGCGGTCGCGATGACCGTCATCAGATAGCGGTCCTCGGCCGGGGTGACCGTGCGGTCGGTCTTCTGCCAGGGCTGCCCGGTCGGCACGAACACCACCTCGTCGAGGTGGAACTGCGCGGCGACCTCGCTGGCGGCGACCAGGTGTCCGTGGTGGATCGGGTCGAAGGTGCCGCCCATGACGCCCAGCCGGCGCTTGCCCGGGTTCGAGGGGCCGTTGCCGGGGCCGGTCACCGGGCGCTTCGCCGCGCCGCCGCCCGCCGCGCCCGCACCGCCCGTGGCGTCGCCGACGGCGCCGCTCTCCGTGTCACTCGCCGGACCGGTAGGCATGTCCTGCTCTCCCATGCGTGCAGACCCTACCGGCCCGGCCGACGGGCTCCGGCCGACAGGGGCCCGAGCGGGCCCTTCGGGGCTCAGCGGTCGCGGTTGAAGCGCGTGGTGATCCACAGCAGCAGGAGCAGGACGAACAGGGCCCCGCCGCCGGTCAGGTAGGGGCTGAGGCTCTCGTGGTTGCCGCCGTTCTCGCCCTCGGCGACGACGGTGGCCAACTGTGCGGCGGTGTGCTGGAAGCTCATCTCGGCAGGACCTATCCAGTGGGTGCGGGATAAAGATGTCGGCCCATCGTATGCGGGCGCCCACGCAGCGAACACGGCGACTCCGCCGTTGGGGACACCGGTCGCGGGGCCGTCCCCCGGGACCGCCGGGGCGGGGTCCGCCCGTCACGGAGGTCCTCCCGTCACGGAGGCCCTCCCGGCCCGGAGGGTCTTCCACCGCGGAGGCCTCCCGGCCGGAACCGCCGCGGCCGGGCCGCTCAGTCGTCGCGCTTGTAGCCGCGCAGCAGGAACCAGGCGGTCAGGGCCACGCCGATGACCATGACGACCAGCACGACGCGGAGCAGATTGCCCGGACCCTGCTTGTCCGCCGCCGCGGCGGCATCCGTGAGCCACGCGGCCGTGGGGATGTGCTCCATGTCGTACGACTCCTCCTCTGTACTGCCCGTCCACGGTATCTCCGCCTAGGCTGGGCTCTGCCTCGGGGGCGCATGAGGCATTCAGACGCACATGGGGGAACACATGTCCGACGGCGGCCACGAACGAAACGGGCACGAGAAGGTGCCCAGCAGGCAGCGCAGGCGTTTCGAGGGGATCTCCTCACGGGCCTACGAGCATCCGGCGGACCGCTCGGCCCTGGTGGCCCTGCGCAAGCTCAGCGGCTTCGACACGGTCTTCAAGGCGCTGAGCGGCCTGCTGCCCGAGCGCAGTCTGCGGCTGCTCTTCCTGTCCGACTCGGTCCGTGTCTCGGACGCCCAGTTCACGCACCTCAACGACATGCTGCGGGACGCCTGTTACATCCTGGACCTGGAGAAGGTCCCGCCGATGTACGTGAACCAGGACCCGCAGCCGAACGCGATGTGCATCGGTCTGGACGATCCGATCATCGTGGTGACGACCGGGCTCGTCGAGCTGCTCGACGAGGAGGAGATGCGGTCGGTCATCGGCCACGAGGTCGGCCACGCGCTGTCCGGTCACGCCGTCTACCGCACGATCCTGCTGTTCCTCACCAACCTCGCGGTCCGGGTCGCCTGGATCCCGCTGGGAAATCTCGCGATCATGGCGATCGTGACCGCGCTGCGCGAGTGGTTCCGCAAGTCGGAGCTGTCCGCGGACCGGGCCGGGCTGCTGGTCGGCCAGGACCTGCGGGCCTCGATGCGCGGCCTGATGAAGATCGCGGGCGGCAATCACCTGCACGAGATGAACGTGGACGCGTTCCTGGCGCAGGCCGAGGAGTACGAGTCTGCGGGCGACCTGCGGGACTCCGTGCTCAAGATCCTGAACGTGCTGCCGCGCACGCACCCCTTCACCGCGGTCCGCGCGGCCGAGCTGAAGAAGTGGGCGGAGTCCCGCGACCACCAGCGGATCATGGACGGTCACTACCCGCGACGCGACGCGGACAAGGACGCCTCGGTGTCGGACTCCTTCCGGCAGTCGGCGGCCAGCTACGCGAGCGACGTGAAGAACTCCAAGGACCCGCTGATGAAGCTGGTCAGCGACCTCGCGGGCGGCGCGGGCGACCTCGGGGGCCGGGTGCGGCGCGGCTTCGGCGGTTTCGCGGGCGGCGCCCCCAAGGACGCCGCGGGCGACGGGGACACCGGCACCGGGCGGACGTCGCGCGAGGACCGCTCCGACGACGAGGGCACCGGAAGCCGGGACTGACCGCCCCCGCCGGGCGGCTTCGCCCCGGGCCGGGGCCGACCGCCCGGCGGGCCGGCTACACGGTCGGCTGCGCGCTCCTGGCCAGGGAACCGCACACGGCGGTGGCGCTGCCGGTGGCGTACGGGTCGGTGCCGGCCGGTCCGCCCGCCTTGGCCGTCTGGCCCGCGAGCAGCGGCCGCAGCCGGCTCACCGAGTCGTCCGAGCAGGCGAGCGGGCCGGCCTGGACGTAGGACACCGCCAGTTCGGCCTGGTGCATGCGCAGGTCGTCGCGGTCGAAGCGGAAGGTCAGCTCGCGCCGGACGGTGAACAGGGAGGCCTCGGCCCGGGCGTTCGCGCCGGTCGGCCTCAGCGCGTAGACGAAGGTGTGGTCGGCGACGACCTCCAGGGTGTTCGCGTCGAACTCGGCGGCCTGGAGGGTGCCCTGGACCCGGATCCCCTTGTCCGCGAGCTGGGTCCGGGTCGCGTCGAAGCGGACCAGCCAGCCGGTCGGGGCGTGCCGTCCGTCGGCGGCCGGGTGGTCGAAGCTCCGGTCGAACTGGTCGAGCTGCCGCGGGTCGAGCAGGATCCGTACCGGCCGGGTGGCGCCCCCGGTCAGGACGCTCGGGTCGAGGGACGACTCGACGAGGTAGTCCTTGGCGGTGGTCAGGGCGGTGACGACCTGGCTGTCGGAGAAGTGGGCGGTGCGCCGGACGGCGGGCATCGTGATGCCCTCGGCACCGGTGCGGAACTGGGCGGCCGGGCTGGCGGCGTACAGCTCGTCGGTGCTGGTGGAGCCGGGCACCGCGGTCCCCGGGGCGAGCGGGATCACCGTCATGCGCAGCGGTTCGGCCGACCGGGTAGCGGGGGTCTCGTACGGGTGGCGCACCCCCATGTAGATCGCGGTGCCGAAGGCGATGGCTATCAGCAGGACGAGGATCAGGGCCTGCCGGGACAGTCCGCGCTGGAGGGGCGGCCGACGGCGTACGGCCGGGCTGTGGTCGGCCATGCGTTCCCGGGCGGAGAACTCCTGGAGGCGGGCAGCGCGGACGAACGACTCGTCGAAGACGACGGATCGGTACTCGTCCTCGCCACCGGCGGGAGCACCCTCGGGCGTCCCCTCAGGTGGGTCTCCAGGCCCGCCCATACCTTCAGAGTAGGTCTCCTGAGGCTCCGGTAAACGCTGCGGTGCACGACAAGTTCTGACAGGTTCCCACCAGGGCGGTCACGCTGTGCGACGGACGTCGGCGCCTCGGCGGGGCGAGCGGCCTCAGGGTGTTCGCGGCACCGCCGACACCGTCGGGCGGGCGGGGACGGCGGAGACCGCCGGGCCCGGGCCGGTGAGCTTCTCCCGGCCCTGTTCGAGGCCGGAGGAGGCGGGTGAGGGGACCTGGTCCCGGCCGCCGGAGGACGCGCCGCGGTAGACCGCCGTGAAGGCGAGGGCGACCATGCCGACGCCCATGACGAGGGCCAGGAGCCAGGCGACGGGCCGGTGCCAGCGGGTCTGCTTGCCGTAGGGCCGACCGTACATCCCCGGGAAGCCGTGACGGCCCTCCAGGACCTCGGCGTCGTCGGGATCGTCCAGGTCGGGATCGTGGGCGAAGTCGGCGTGGCCGAAACCGTCCTCGTAGCGCTCGTCGTCACCGCGGGCGCCCCGGGCGTGCGCGCGGCGCGCCTCGGCCTCGGACGCCTCGGCACGGGCCTGGGCGGCCGCGAGCAGCCGCTCCACGGCGGTCGGTTCGTGGAACACCGCCGCCCGTACGAAGTCCTCGTCGAAGACCACGGAGGCGAACTCTTCGTCCGCACCCCCGCGGTCGTGGTCGTCGTCGGGCTCCCAGCCGTCAGGGAACGGCGTGCCCCCCACGTCCTCCGGCACGGGTCCAGAGTAGACCTGGGGGGTCAATTTGGGCAGACGGTACGGAAATTCGTCCGCATGGCGGGACCGCGCCTCAGTGGACCGCGGGCCGTGAACCCTCCGTCGTGCGCCCCGGCGTCCGGCACCGCGCCGCCCGTGCGCCCGGCGCGCGCCCTCCGGACAGGGCCCCGGGGCGCCCGGTACGCCCGCGCACGGCCGTCTCCCGGGCGGCGGCGGCAAAGGGGCCCGCCCCCCGCCCGGCGGCGGCTCAGCGGCGGATGTGGCCGTCGCCCGTGACGATGTACTTCGTGCTCGTCAGTTCGGGCAGTCCCATCGGACCGCGCGCGTGGAGCTTCTGCGTGGAGATGCCGATCTCGGCGCCGAAGCCGAACTGGCCGCCGTCGGTGAAGCGGGTCGAGGCGTTCACGGCGACCGTCGTGGAGTCGACCAGCTGGGTGAAGCGGCGGGCGGCCTGCTGCGAGGTGGTCACGATGGCCTCGGTGTGGCCGGAACTCCACAGCCGGATGTGCGACACGGCCTTGTCGAGCGAGTCGACGACGGCGGCGGCGATGTCGTAGGAGAGGTACTCGGTGTCCCAGTCCTCCGCCGTGGCCTCCACGACGGTGGCCTTGGAGTCCTGGGCGAAGGCGAGGACCCGCTCGTCGGCGTGCACGGTGACCCCGGCGTCCGCGAGGGCGTCCAGGGCGCGCGGCAGGAACTCGGCGGCGATGTCCTGGTGGACCAGGAGGGTCTCGGCGGCGTTGCAGACGCTGGGCCGCTGGGCCTTGGAGTTGATCAGGATGTCGACGGCCATGTCGAGGTCCGCCTGGGCGTCGACATAGACGTGGCAGTTGCCGGTGCCGGTCTCGATGACCGGGACGGTGGACTCCTGGACGACCGTGCGGATCAGGGACGCGCCGCCGCGCGGGATGAGGACGTCGACCAGGCCGCGGGCGCGCATCAGCTCGCCGACCGATTCCCTGCCCTCGCCGGGCACGAGCTGGACGGCGTCGGCGGGCAGTCCGGCGCCGCCCACGGCGTCGCGCAGGACCCGGACCAGGGCCGTGTTCGACTCGTAGGCGGAGGACGAGCCGCGCAGCAGGACCGCGTTGCCGGACTTCAGGCACAGGGCGGCCGCGTCGACGGTCACGTTCGGGCGGGCCTCGTAGATGATGCCGACGACACCGAGGGGGACGCGGACCTGGCGCAGGTCGATGCCGTTCGGGAGGGTCGAGCCGCGGACGACCTCGCCGACCGGGTCGGGCAGCGCCACGACGTCGCGGACGTCGGAGGCGATCGCGCGCACGCGCTCGGGGGTGAGCGTCAGCCGGTCGATGACGCTCTCGCTGGTCCCGGCCTCGCGGGCCTTGGCGACGTCCTTGGCGTTGGCGGCGACGATCTCGCTCGTACGGACCTCCAGCGCGTCCGCGATCGCGAGCAGCGCGTCGTCCTTCTCGGCCCGCGGCAGAGGCGCCAGGTCGGCGGCGGCGGACTTCGCGCGATAGGCGGCCTGGGCCACCGGGGACATGGAGTCGTACGGCGAGAGCGTGGTCATGGGGGAAGGGTAGTGCGCCCGGCGGGCCGGATCCCCGGTCGTCCCATTCGGCGAGACGGGCTCAAAAGGGATGAACCCCGACAGGTGTCGCGGGCAGCGGACCGTACCCCTCGGCGATCCGCTGGTGGTACGTCTCGCGGTCGATGACCTCCAGGCCGACGATCTCCCAGGGCGGGAGTTTGGCGGTCTGGCGGTGCTCGCCCCACAGGCGCAGCGCGACGGCCGCCGCGTCGTGCAGGTCGCGGGCCTCCTCCCAGTAGCGGATCTCCGCGTGGTCGCCCGCGTACCGGCTGGTGAGCAGGAAGGGGTGGTCGTGGGCGAGCTGTTCGAGACCGCGCCGCACCTCGCTCAACGGGGCCTCGCCGCCTGACACGCTCAGCGTGACGTGCCACAGCCGGGGCTGGTCGGCCGGCTGCTCGCCCTCGTAGGCGTCGCCGGCCGCGACGCTGGTCAGGGCCCGTTCCTCGCCCATCGCGCGGGAGGCGGGACCACCGCGGGACGCCGCCGCCCCAGGGCGTACTCGTCTCACGACGGCCTCCTTTACCCGATCGGTCGTACCGAATCCCGGACTCTCCCTGCCACAAAGTTGAGCAGGTGAGAAGCCGCCGTGTGGCGGTTTTACGGAACGTCCACCGGTGGGGGCGGGGGATTCGGCCGTTTACGGGTGTAGTGGACAGCTGTTTCCGCGATGCCCCTGGGGCGCCGGTAAGGGCATTTGGTGGATGAGGCCGGCGTGACGGCCGCCGGGCGGTCCGCGGGCCCCGCGGACGCGTACGACGGGACGCGTGTTCTACGGGTTCAGCAGGACCAGGTCGTCACGGTGCACGACCTCGCGCTCGTACGCGGGGCCCAGCTCGCGCGCCAGTTCCCGGGTGGAACGGCCGATCAGCTGGGGGATCTCCTTGGCGTCGAAGTTCACCAGCCCGCGTGCCACCGCCCGGCCCGTGCCGTCGCGCAGCTCGACCGGGTCGCCCGCGGTGAACTCGCCCTCGACGGCCGCGATGCCGGCGGGCAGCAGCGAGGTGCGCCGCTCGACGACCGCGCGCACGGCTCCGTCGTCCAGGGTGAGCGCGCCCTGCGGGGTGGAGGCGTGCTGGAGCCACAGCAGCCGGTCGGCCGACCGCTTGCCGGTGGCGTGGAAGAAGGTGCCCGTGTCCCGGCCCGCGAAGGCGTCGGCGGCGTGGACCGCGCTGGTCAGCACCACCGGGATGCCGGCCGCGGCGGCGATCCTGGCCGCCTCGACCTTGGTGACCATGCCGCCGGTGCCGACGCCCGCCTTGCCCGCGCTGCCGATCTCGACGTGGGCGAGGTCGGCGGGCTCCCGCACCTCGGCGATCCGCGAGGTGCCGGGCTTGCCGGGGTCGCCGTCGTAGACCCCGTCCACGTCGGAGAGCAGGACCAGCAGATCGGCGCGTACGAGATGGGCGACGAGGGCGGCGAGGCGGTCGTTGTCGCCGAAGCGGATCTCGTCCGTGGCCACCGTGTCGTTCTCGTTGACCACCGGCAGGGCGCCCATCGCGAGGAGCTTGTCCAGGGTGCGCGAGGCGTTGCGGTGGTGGGCGCGCCGGCTGGTGTCGTCGGAGGTGAGGAGCACCTGTCCGACGCGGATGCCGTAGCGGGCGAAGGAGGCCGTGTAGCGGGCCATCAGAAGGCCCTGGCCGACGCTGGCGGCCGCCTGCTGGCGGGCGAGGTCCTTGGGGCGGCGACGCAGTCCGAGCGGCGCGAGGCCGGCCGCGATGGCGCCGGAGGAGACCAGGACGATCTCCTTCTCGCCGCCGTCGCGCGCCTTGGCGAGGACGTCCACGAGCGCGTCGACCCGGTCCGCGTCGAGGCCGCCGGAGGCGGTGGTGAGCGACGAGGAGCCCACCTTGACGACGATCCTGTGTGCTTCGTTCACGGCGTACCTTGCGCTTGCCACCTGCGATCCGTCCCCTTCACGCGCGCGTCCCCTGCACCGCGCTCTCCGGCTTCGACAATCTACGGGAAGTGCGGCACGGCGTGTCCGCACCGTTCGGTGGACGGACGGTCCGGAGCCGGAGCGCGGCCGCGTCGTCCCGGTGAAATGACCTCCGCGTGCACGGCGGCCGGACCGGCGTCGCCCTTGTCGGCCGACGAATTACGGAGGTCGTGACGCTCGCCGAACACGGCTCCGGTCATCCCGCCGTACCCGTGAGGACCCGGCTCAAACGGATGCGGTGCCGAAACGGTCCCGCCGGCGTTCCCATCACCGGAAACGGCCTCGATTTCCGGCCGCGGCGACCTCGGCCGCCGAAGATCACCGGTCGCGGTGACCGGCGAATCCGGCACGGACGAAATGCGGCCCTCCGGACCGTCGGGGAATCCAGGCGCTCCGACGGCCCGCCGCCAGAAAAGCCGAAAACCTTCTTGATTCCGCAGATCCGGTGTGCGCGCCCGTGCGCGCCGAAGACACGGACGGAAAGATTTTCCTTTTCGAGAGGGCTATCGGCCGTCGTACTCGATCACGGACGGATCCCGCGCACGTCGGGGACCCTCGTCGGCGCGGCGGGCGCTCCGCCGGTCCCGTCGGCGTGACGCAGGGCTCACACGCCCCCTTCGCGCCCCGCGGGGCGACATCACCCCGGGACCCGCGGTCACCGGCGAACGGCCCGCCTCGGCCGGTGCCTTCGCCCGGCTTCCACCCAACTCCCGCGCAAAGCACGGTCGGACGGAACACCGCTGGTCCAGAGGGGACGGGAACACCGAGGAGCAATAGCCTCCGGGCATCCGAGGCACAGGACCTGCAACAGGCAACGGCACAGGGCGAACCGCGGACGCTTTAGAGAGCGGAAAGGTTGCGGCGCGACCGGGATGAAACACGCCACACTCCGGCAGCCTCGGCCATACCGGAGCGTACGCTAGGGTTCCGGCTACGTTAACCTAGCGCTGTGTCCCCTGCGCCCCGTCGCGGTCCCGAACGGCCGGAATGCGAGGCGCAGATGAGTTTGATCTGCGATCCCAGGAGCCCTGAGTATGCCTGTGCCGAATGGTAACGCTTCGCCCAAGATAAGCGTTGTCGTACCCGTTTACAAGGTTCAGGGGTACCTGCGAGCCTGTCTGGACTCCATTCTCCAGCAGTCGTTCACCGATTTCGAGATCGTCGCCGTGGACGACCACTCCCCGGACTCCTGCGGCCGAATACTAGACGAGTACGCCCAGAATGACAGCCGTGTAGTTCCCGTGCATTTCACGGAGAACCAGGGAATCGGAAAGGCGCGCGACGCGGGCGCGCTGAAGTCGCGCGGTGAGTACATCCTCTTCCTGGACAGCGACGACACCCTCGCCGACGGCGCGCTCCAGGCCATCGCGGAGCGGCTCGAGGCCACCGGCGACCCGGACATCCTCCTGGTGAACCACGTCCGCACGTACTGGAACAACCGGGTCCAGGCGAGCGCCGCCGGGGAAATGCTCTCCGCCGCCGGCACGGACGTCTTCACCGCGCTGGAGCGCCCCGAATACCTGAACATGTTCGCCGTGGTGTGGAACCGGGCTTACCGCCGGGACTTCTACGTCGGCAACGGTTTCACCTTCACCGACGGCATCTACGAGGACGCCCTCATGGTCTACAAGACCATGCTGACGGCCGACCGCATCGCCGCCACCGACCACGTCTGCGTCGAATACCGCCAGCGCCGCCAGGGCAATTCCATGCGCACGCCCGGCCGCAAGCACTTCGGCATCTTCGAGCAGTACGCCCGGCTCTTCGACTTCCTCGACGAGCGTCCGCACCTGGAGCCCGTGCGGGCCCTCCTGTTCGAGCGCATGGCCAGCCACTTCCTGTTCACCCTGGCCCGCGAGGACCGCATCGTCCCGCAGGACCGGGCGCCGTTCTTCAAGCTGGCCGCCGAGCAGTACAAGCGGTTCAAGCCGAAGGACTTCACGGTTCCCGAGGGCACCATGGGCGTGAAGTTCGACCTCCTGGCCCGCGGTTCGTACCCCGCGTACGCCGCGATGACGATCGCGTCCTCCACCCGCCAGAAGGCCATCAAGCGCGTCACCAAGGCGAAGACGAAGCTCGGCAAGACGGCGTACAACCGGCTCTACCGCCTGCACAAGCGCCGCCCGATCGACGAGAACCTCGCGGTCTACGCGGCCTACTGGAACCGCGGAGTCGCCTGCAACCCCGCGGCCATCTACTACAAGGCCAAGGAACTCGCCCCGCACATCCACGGCGTGTGGGTCGTGCGCCGCGGCGGCGAGGAGAACGTCCCCGCCGGCGTGGACTACGTGGTGGCGAACTCCCCGCGCTACTGGGAGGTCATGGCACGCGCCAAGTACCTCATCAACAACGTCAATTTCCCCAACGAGTTCGTCAAGCGCCCGGGGCAGATCCACCTGCAGACGCACCACGGCACGCCGTTGAAGCAGATGGGCATCGACCAGCAGCGCTTCCCCGCGGCCGCCAAGAACATGAGCTTCGGCAAGATGCTCGAGCGCGCCGACCGCTGGGACCTGAGCCTGACGTCCAACCAGCACTCCACGGAGATCTGGGAGCGCGTCTACCCCTGCGCCTTCGAGGCGGTCGAGTACGGCTACCCCCGCAACGACGTCTACTTCCGGTCCACCGCCGAGGACGTCCAGCGGATCCGTACCGAGCTCGGCATCCCCGAGGGCAAGACGGCCATCCTGTACTGCCCCACGGTGCGCGACTACCAGACGGGATACGTCCCGCGGATCGACCTGGAGCGCTTCTGCCGTGAACTGGGCCCCGACCACGTCGTCCTGGTGCGCACCCACTACTTCTACGGTGCCGACCCGCGGCTCCAGGCGCTGCAGGAGCGCGGTCTGATCAAGGACGTGTCCGCCTACCCGGTGGTCGAGGACCTCTGCCTGGCGGCCGACGCGCTCATCACCGACTACTCGTCCATCATGTTCGACTACGCCTGCCTGGACCGTCCCATCGTCACCTACGCGGACGACTGGGAGGTCTACAGCCGGGCCCGCGGCGTGTACTTCGACATCCTCTCCGGGAACCCGGGGGAGACGCCGGGCGCGAGCGCGACGAACGAGGACGAGCTGATCGAGGTCTTCCGCTCCGGCGCCTGGAACGGCGAGCGGGCCGCCGAGCTGCGCGCGGCGTTCCGCGAGCGCTTCGTGCAGTTCGACGACGGCAACGCCGCCGAGCGTGTCGTGCGCAGGCTGTACCTGAACCAGGAGCCCGCGCCGGCCATCCTCCCGCTGGACGAGCGGACCCCGGCTCCGGCCCCGAACGCCGCGCAGGCGCGGATCGTGGCGCAGCGCTCGGGTGAGCAGCACGGCCTCATCGACGCGTGATCCTGCCGACGTACGTATGACAGCGAGTGGCCCGGACATGTCCGGGCCACTCGGCCGTTCGACGAGAGAAACCGAGAAGCACGATGGCATCGCACCCCAGGATCACCAAGGCTGTCATTCCCGCGGCAGGTCTGGGCACCCGGTTCCTGCCGGCGACCAAGGCCACTCCCAAGGAGATGCTGCCGGTCGTCGACAAGCCGGCGATCCAGTACGTGGTCGAAGAGGCCGTGTCGGCGGGTCTTGACGACGTCCTGATGATCACCGGCCGCAACAAGCGCCCCCTCGAGGACCACTTCGACCGCAACTACGAACTGGAATCCGCCCTCCAGAAGAAGGGCGACGCCAGCCGGCTCGCCAAGGTCCAGGAATCCAGCGACCTCGCCACCATGCACTACGTGCGCCAGGGCGACCCCCGGGGCCTTGGCCACGCCGTCCTGTGCGCCGCCCCCCACGTCGGCCACGAACCCTTCGCCGTCCTCCTCGGCGACGACCTCATCGACCCCCGCGACCCCCTGCTGGCCCGCATGGTCGAGGTCCAGGAACAGCACGGCGGCAGCGTCATCGCCCTCATGGAGGTCGCCCCCGAACAGATCCACCTCTACGGCTGCGCCGCCGTGGAGACCACCGGCCAGGACGACCTGGTCAAGGTGACCGGCCTGGTCGAAAAACCCGACGCGGCCGACGCCCCCAGCCGCTACGCCGTCATCGGACGCTACGTCCTGGACCCCCACGTCTTCGACATACTGCGTACGACCGAGCCCGGCCGCGGCGGCGAGATCCAGCTCACCGACGCCCTCCAGCAGCTCGCCGCGGACGAGAAGGTCGGCGGCCCCGTGCACGGCGTCGTCTTCCAGGGCCGCCGCTATGACACCGGCGACCGCGGCGACTACCTGCGTGCCATTGTCAGACTCGCATGCGAACGTGAAGACCTGGGACCGGACTTCCGGACCTGGCTCCGCAGTTACGTAACCGAGGAGATCCCTGGCGACGCCGGCTGATCACGCCACCCGGACATGAGAGGGCGGGCCGGAGGTTTTCCTCCGGCCCGCCCTCTCATGTCGTCACCGCGGTACCGAGCGGACCGGGCGGTGCCTAGAACGGCTCGAAGTCGTCGTACGCCTTCTCCGACTCGTCCCGCTCGGCCTGCTTGTCCCGGCGGCGCTGGGTCGCGGGGCGCGGAGCGTCGAAGCGGTGGTCCTCACCGCGGCGGCCCAGCATCTCCGCACCGGCCATGACGGTGGGCTCCCAGTCGAAGACGACCGCGTTCTCCTCGGGGCCGATGGCGACGCCGTCGCCGGCGCGGGCGCCCGCCTTCATCAGCTCGGCCTCGACGCCGAGGCGGTTGAGCCGGTCGGCGAGGTAGCCGACGGCCTCGTCGTTGTTGAAGTCGGTCTGGCGCACCCAGCGTTCGGGCTTCTCGCCACGCACGCGGAAGAGGCCGTCCTCCTCCTGCGTCACGGTGAAGCCGGCGTCGTCGACCGCCTTCGGACGGATGACGATCCGCGTCGCCTCCTCCTTGGGCTTCGCGGCCCGCGACTTCGCGACCGTGTCGGCGAGCGCGAAGGACAGCTCCTTCAGGCCCGTGTGGGCGACCGCGGACACCTCGAAGACGCGGTAACCGCGGGCCTCCAGGTCCGGGCGCACCATCTCCGCCAGGTCCTTGCCGTCCGGCACGTCGATCTTGTTGAGGACGACCATGCGCGGACGGTTGTCGAGACCCCCGTACTGTCCCAGCTCCTCCTCGATGATGTCGAGGTCGGAGACCGGGTCGCGCTCGGATTCGAGCGTGGCGGTGTCCAGGACGTGGACGAGCACGCTGCACCGCTCGACGTGGCGCAGGAACTCCAGGCCGAGGCCCTTGCCCTGGCTGGCACCGGGGATGAGGCCGGGCACGTCCGCGATGGTGTAGACGGTCTCGCCGGCGGTGACCACGCCCAGGTTCGGGACGAGGGTCGTGAAGGGGTAGTCCGCGATCTTCGGCTTGGCGGCGGACAGGACCGAGATGAGCGAGGACTTGCCGGCGCTCGGGTAGCCGACGAGGGCCACGTCGGCGACGGTCTTCAGCTCCAGGACGATGTCCTGGAGGTCCCCGGGCACGCCGAGCAGCGCGAACCCGGGCGCCTTGCGGCGGGCCGAGGCCAGCGCCGCGTTGCCGAGGCCGCCGCGGCCGCCCTCGGCGGCGACGTACGAGGTGCCGTGTCCCACGAGGTCCGCGAGGACGTTGCCCGCCTTGTCGAGCACGACGGTGCCGTCCGGCACGGGCAGGACCAGGTCCTGGCCGTCCTTGCCGGAGCGGTTGCCGCCCTCGCCGGGCTTGCCGTTGGTGGCCTTGCGGTGCGGCGAGTGGTGGTAGTCGAGCAGCGTGGTGACGGACTGGTCGACGACCAGGGTCACGTCACCGCCACGGCCGCCGTTGCCGCCGTCCGGGCCGCCGAGCGGCTTGAACTTCTCCCGGTGCACGGAGGCACAGCCGTGGCCTCCGCTACCCGCGGCGACGTGCAGCTCGACGCGGTCCACGAAGGTGGTCATGTGGGGTGCCTCCAGCACTTCGGTTACATCGGTTACTTCAGTGCGTACGCACTTCGGATACTTCGGTGCGTACGGAATGTCTCTTGCGTAACACGCGAAAGGCGGACCCGCTTCCCGTGGGGGAAGTGAGGTCCGCCTCGCGAAGAACTTCGGTTCTACGGAGCCTGGGCCCCGAGGCCTGCGACCGGTCCGCGTGGGACCGGATCAGCCTCGACGGGACTGGATCAGGCGACCGGAACGATGTTCACGACCTTGCGGCCACGGTGCGTGCCGAACTCGACCGCACCGGCGGCCAGCGCGAACAGCGTGTCGTCCTTGCCACGGCCGACGCTGACGCCGGGGTGGAAGTGGGTGCCACGCTGGCGGACCAGGATCTCACCGGCGTTGACGGTCTGACCGCCGAAGCGCTTCACACCGAGCCGCTGAGCGTTGGAGTCGCGACCGTTCCGAGTGGACGATGCGCCCTTCTTGTGTGCCATGTCTCAGTCCCTACCCTTACTTCGCAGCCGCGGGGATCTCAGTGACCTTGATCGCCGTGTACTGCTGGCGGTGGCCCTGACGACGGCGGTAGCCGGTCTTGTTCTTGTAGCGAAGGATGTCGATCTTCGCACCCTTGTGGTGGTCCACGACCTCGGCCTGGACCTTGATGCCGGCAAGGACCCAGGGGTCGCTCGTCACGGCTTCGCCGTCGACGACGAGCAGGGTCGAGAGCTCGACCGTGTCGCCAACCTTGGCGGTGGAAATCTTGTCAACCTCAACGATGTCGCCGACAGCAACCTTGTGCTGGCGACCACCGCTGCGCACGATGGCGTACACGCGGATCTCTCTTTCGCTCGGAACGGACCCCGCAGTCCAGCCGACCGGGAACGAACACGGAAGGCCTCTCCCGGTCACCGGGGTGTCCGAGAGGAAGAGGTTTACGGGGGTGCGGCGCGTCAGGGGACACGCCGACGGTCAAGGTTACGGGGCCGCGACCGAAAGGGTCAAACCAGGCCGGGCCCCGCGGGTGTGCCACCGGTCACGCGGTGTCCCCGGCCCGCTCGACGCGCGGGCCGGGGACGCCGAGCGGAGCCTCAGCTCTCGTCGGTGGAGGCCGTGACGGTGGAGAGCGTCTGCTCCGCCGCCGCGGTCTTCTTCGCCGTGGACTTGGCGGCCGTCTTCTTCGCGGTCGCCTTCTTGGCCGTGGTCTTCTTCGCGGCCGTCTTCTTGGCGGCGACGGTCTTCTTGGTGGCGGCCTTCTTCGCCGTCACCTTCTTGGCCGTCTTGCGGGCCGCCGCCTTCTTGGCCGCAGGTGCCTCGGCGTCGGCCTCGGGCTCGGCGACCGGCTCGGCGGCCTCGGGCTCGGTGGCCGGCTCCGCCGCGGCCGACGGGACGACCACGACGGCCGCCTCCGCGGACGCGGTGGGCGCGGTGGCCTTGCGCACGGCACGGCGGCGCGGACGGGCCGGCGCGGCGCTCTCGGCGGGGGCCTCGGCCACCGCCTCGGCCTCGACCTCGGCGGCGGGCGCCGGAGCCTCGACGGCGGGCGCCGTGACCGGCTCCGTGACCGTCACCACGGCCTCCTCGGCCGACTTGGGCGAACCGGCCGGCGCCGACACCTTGCGGGTCGCACGACGGCGCGTACGGCCCTGAGGGGCGGCCTCGGCCTCCGCCGGGGCCGCGGGGGCCTCGACGGTCTCGGCCGGAGCCTCGGCGACCGGCTGCTCGGCCACGGACCGCTCGGCGGCCGGAGCCTCGACGACCGGGTCCTCGGCCGCGAACGGCTCGGCCTCGGCGGCCTCACGGGACCGGGCGGCGGCCCGCTCGGCGCGCTCCTCGCGCCGGGTCCGGGGAGCGCGCTCCTCGGTCCTCGGCGCACCCGCGGGAGCGGACGCGCGCCGGGAGGCACGGCGACGCGAGCGGCCACGGGTGGCCGCGGCCTCCGCCTCGGCGGCGCTGCCGTACAGCTCCTCGTCCGGCTGGAACTCGGTCTCGACCAGCGCGACGGGCGCGGCGACCTCGGCGGCCACCTCGGCCTCGGTCTCCACCTCCGGCTCCTCGGCCGGCTCCTGCGCGAGCTCGTGGTCGTGCTCGTGGACCTGCTCGGCGCCGCCGCGGCCGCGCTTCTTGCGCTTGCCGCCGCCACCGATGGACGTCGGCTGCTCCATGTGCACGATGACGCCACGGCCGTTGCAGTGGACGCAGGTCTCGGAGAAGGACTCCAGCAGGCCCTGGCCCACCCGCTTGCGGGTCATCTGCACGAGGCCCAGCGAGGTCACCTCGGCCACCTGGTGCTTCGTGCGGTCGCGGCCCAGGCATTCGAGCAGGCGCCGCAGCACCAGGTCGCGGTTGGACTCCAGGACCATGTCGATGAAGTCGATGACGACGATGCCGCCGAGGTCGCGCAGCCGCAGCTGGCGCACGATCTCCTCGGCCGCCTCCAGGTTGTTCCTGGTGACGGTCTCCTCGAGGTTGCCGCCCTGACCGGTGAACTTTCCGGTGTTGACGTCGACCACGATCATGGCCTCGGTCTTGTCGATCACCAGCGAGCCGCCGCTGGGCAGCCAGACCTTGCGGTCCAGCGCCTTCATCAGCTGCTCGTCGATCCGGTACGTGGCGAAGACGTCGACCTCGGAGGTCCACTTCGACAGCCGGTCGGTCAGGTCGGGCGCCACGTGGGAGACGTAGCCGTGGATGGTCTCCCACGCCTCGTCGCCGCTGACGATGACCTTGGAGAAGTCCTCGTTGAAGATGTCGCGGACGACACGGACCGTCATGTCCGGCTCGCCGTAGAGCAGCGTCGGGGCGTTGCCGCTCTTCGCCTTCTTCTGGATGTCCTCCCACTGCGCCTGCAGACGCTCGACGTCACGGCGCAGCTCGTCCTCGCTCGCGCCCTCTGCGGCGGTGCGCACGATGACGCCCGCGTCCTCGGGGACGATCTTCTTGAGGATGGTCTTCAGACGCGCGCGCTCGGTGTCGGGCAGCTTGCGGCTGATGCCGGTCATCGAGCCCTCGGGCACGTACACGAGGTAGCGGCCCGGGAGGGAGACCTGGCTGGTCAGACGGGCGCCCTTGTGGCCGATCGGGTCCTTGGTGACCTGCACGAGGACGGACTGGCCGGACTTGAGGGCGGACTCGATGCGGCGCGGCCCGTTGGCCATGCCGAGCGCCTCGAAGTTGACCTCGCCGGCGTAGAGCACCGCGTTGCGGCCCTTGCCGATGTCGATGAAGGCCGCCTCCATCGACGGCAGCACGTTCTGGACCTTGCCCAGGTAGACGTTGCCGACGTACGAGGTCGCCTGCTCCTTGTTGACGTAGTGCTCGACGAGCACGTTGTCCTCGAGGACGCCGATCTGGGTGCGCTCGCCGCTCTGGCGGACGACCATCACGCGCTCGACGGCCTCGCGGCGGGCCAGGAACTCCGCCTCGGTGATGATCGGAACGCGGCGGCGGCCCTGCTCGCGGCCCTCACGGCGGCGCTGCTTCTTCGCCTCCAGACGGGTCGAGCCCTTGATGGACTGCACCTCGTCCGAGGGCTGCTCCTCGCGCCGGCCGCGCGGCTCGCGGACCTTGACGACGGTGCGCTCGGGGTCGTTCTCGCCGGGCTGCTCGGCGTCGCCGCCGGAGTCACCGGCGCGGCGACGGCGACGGCGCCGGCGACGGCTGCTGCTGGAGCCGCCCGTCTCCTCGCGCTCCTCCGCCTCCTCGGCGTCCTCCTCGGCGGTGTCCTCGGCGTCCTGGGCGGCCTGCTCGGCGGCGTACTCGTCCTCGGCGGATTCGCCGTCCGACTCGGCGGACTCGCCACGGCGGCGACGGCGGCCACCGCGACGGCGGCGGCGACGGGAGCCCGCGGACTCCTCCTCGCCCTCGTCACCCTCGACGGCGTCCTCCGCGTCCTCCGCGTCCTCGGCGGACTCCAGGTCCTCCGCGGACTCGGCGGCCTCGGCGTCCTCGACGGACTCCTGCGGCTCCTCCGTCACGGCCACGGGCTCGTCCTCGAAGCCCCGGCGACGGCGGCGCCTGCTGCGGGGAGCGGCCGGCTCCTGGACGGTCTCGGCCGGCTCGGCGGCCTCAGCGGCCTCGGCCGCCTCGGCGGCGGCCGCGGCGGCGGCCCGCTCGGGCGTCTGGAACATCGGCTCGGTGAAGACCGGGGCCTGGAACACGGCGACGGCCGGACGGGCGGGGCGCCGCGAGGACTCCTCGGTGTCCTTCTGCGCGGGCGCCGAGAAACCGACGGCGGCCTTGCGGGTGGCGCGGCGGCGGGCACGGCGCGGACCGCCCTCCTCGCCCTGCGCGGCCTCGGCCTCGGCGGCCTCGGCCTCGACGGCCGCAGGCTGCGCGGGCTCCTCGGGCTTGCTCTCGCCGCTCACGGGCGCCTCCACCGGCTCGGCGGCGGTGTCGCCCTCGGGCGCGCCGGCGGGGGCGGTGGCCCGGCGGGTGGCACGACGGCGGGTCGTGCGGCGCGGAGCGGCCTCCTCGGCGGCGGGCGCCTCGGGCTCGGCCTCCGTGGTGGCGGGGGCGGCGACCGGCTCGGCGGCGGTCGTCACGACCTCGGCGGCCTCGGCCGCGGCGGGTGCGCCGGCGGGGGCGGAGGCCCGACGGGTGGCACGGCGGCGGGGGCGTCCGGCGGGAGTCGTCTCCTCGGCGGCGGCCGGGGTCTCCTCGACGGGCAGGCTCCCGGACTCGGCGACAGCGGCGGCGGGCGCCACGGTCTCGGCGGTCTCGGCGGCGGCCTCGGCCGCGGCGGGCGCGCCGGCGGGGGCGGAGGCCCGACGGGTGGCACGGCGGCGTGTACGGCGCGGTGCGGCGTCGTCGGTGGTGACGGCGGCCTCGGCCGGGGTCACCTCGGTCTCCTCGACCGCGGCCGCAGCGGCGGTCTCCTCGGTCTCGTCCGTCTCCTCGGCCTCGGTGTCCGCGGAGGTCACGGCCCCCGCGGGGGCTTCCTCCGCCATGAGGTCGGCGGACGCGACGGCCGGTATGGCCGGCGCGGTGGTCTCGGAGGCGGCGGCCGGCGGACCGGCGGGGCGCGACGCCGCACGGCGGCGGCGCCGCGGCGGCAGGGTGTCGCTGGGAGTGTTGTTGTTGTCGGAACCCTCGGTGGGTTCGGTCGGCTCGAGCATGCGGGTGGATCTCCCGTCAGGCTCCCGGGCGCCGCACCCGGTCCGGCGATGCCGGTGACGTCCGCGGCTCGCGCTGTGCGCGGTGCCGCCGTCCGGGGCGCGGGCGCCGCACGGGAGCTCTCTGTGTCCTGTCTCGCCGGTTCCGTACACCATGTGTGCGTACGGCCTGGCGAAAGTCTTAAGGTCGGTGCGCTGCCCGACCCAGGTGGCTCCCGGATACGAGGGCGGCGCTACGACATCTGTCCTTACGCGGGACCTTCCTTACGCCGACGCCTTCGCGGCGGCGGTCCCGGCGGCCCCTGTGCGATCGGCTGGGGCGGCTGCGACTGCCTCGCGGTCGGGCGCGAGCGGGTCGGTCACCGTGCCGGTCTCTTCATCGAACAGCCCCTGCGCCAGCCTGGTCACCGCTGCGGCGACCGGCGGCGCCAGGTCGGCCACGGCGCGAAGACCGGACAGGACGTCGTCGGGTCGAACGGCAGGCGTCACGTGCCGAACAACCAGCCGCAGTATCGCACAGGGCTGGTCGGTCGGCCTATCAGCCTGGGGACTGTGCGTCTCGGGGGTCGTCCCGAGGCTCGCCACGGCACCGCGGGCGTCGAACGTCCGCATGCCGTTCTTGGTCTTGCGGCTGACCTCGACGGTCTCGGCCGTGTTGAAGGCCTCCACCGCGCGCTCCGCGTCCGCCGGGTCCACGCCGTCGAGGCGCATCTCCCACACGGAGGCGGTGAGCCGGTCGGCGAGACCCGAGACGCGGGCCTCGACCGCCTCGATGATGTCGAGCCCCTGGGGCATCGACTCGTCGAGGAGCTCGCGCAGTTTCTCGGGGTCGCGCCGGTCGGTGAGCGCGATCTCCAGGTACTCCGCCTCGCTGCCCGTGCCGGTGGGTGCGGCATTGGCGTACGACACCTTCGGATGAGGCGTGAACCCCGCCGAGTACGCCATGGGTACGGCGGCACGGCGCAGGGCACGCTCGAAGGCGCGCTGGAAGTCACGGTGGCTGGTGAACCGGAGGCGGCCGCGCTTGGTGTAGCGCAGTCGGATGCGCTGCACCGCGGGTGCGGGCGGCGGGCCTTCGGGCTGTCGCTTGCCCAGTGTCGCTCAGTCCTTCATGAGTGCGGTCGTACTGCTACCTAGAGTACGTGTCTCACCGGCCGCTGGTTCCCGCCGGGCGACCGGCTGTGGTTCCGCGGGGGTTCCGAAGAGCATCCGCCGGAAGTCGGCGCGGGCCTGCCGGGCGCTGTCCCGGGCGGACTCCAGGGCCTGCCGAGCCGTCCGCCGGACCGCGCGCGCCGCCTCGGCCGCGGGCCTGAGGACCAGATCGCGTACGGCGTGCCCGACCGGTGTCAGCACGGTCCGGTAGGCCCAGCGCGCCGGTTCCACGAAGGTCCACCGGAAAAGACGCGCGAGGAAGCGTCCGACGGCGAGCGAGACGTACCCGGCGATCCGCCACGCGTGCCCGAGGGCCTCGGCGATCTCCCTGGCCACGACGGCGAGGGCCCGCCCGACGGGGACGAGGACCCACCGCCACACCGCGAGGGCGGGGAGCACCAGCAGGACACGGGCCGTCCAGTGAAGCGCGGCACCGATGCCCACGAAGACCGTCCGTACGATCCGTGCGCACCACCCGGCGAGGAAGGCGATCCCCCTGCCGACGGGGGCGAGGACCCATGTGTACAGCCACACGGCGGGGACCACGAGCAGGTACCGGACCAGCCAGGCGACGGCGGTGTACGCCCCGAACGCGACGGCCGCGAGGACCATGCCGATGCCCTTGAACACCCAGGCGACAGCGCGCCCGACGGGGGTGAGCAGCCGCGCGTACACCCAGCCGCACACGGCCTCGACACCGCCGAGGATCCAGTCGAGCACGGTCAGGACGCCGCCGGCGCACCACTTGAGCGCGGTCAGGAGCCCCGTGAACGTCAGGGCGAGCAGGGCGCCGGCCTTCCGGGCCGTCCAGGCGAGGGCGTGACCGAGCGGGGTCAGGACCGTGCGGTACAGCCAGACCGCGGGCACGACGAGCAGCACGTGCCCGAGCCGGGCCAGTGCCCCGCCGACCGGCAGGACGACGTACCGCCACAGCGCCACCCAGGGCCAGACGAACAGCGCCCGTGCCACCCATCCGAAGGCCCGCCCGAGCGGCCGGAACAGCGTGTCCCGGAGAAACCTTCCGCTCACGACGAGCGCGTCCCACACCATCCGTACCGGCACGACGAGGACGAGCACCACGATCCGCACCGGAACGCGGATCGCGACGGCGAGACATCCCTCGGCCTGCGTGGCGGGCCGGGCCGCGGACGGTTTTTCCAGATCCATACCTGCGTAGACGCACCGGACGCCCCGATGGATGCGACATATCAGCACCCGGCGTACACGACGCGCCGTCACCCGGCGGCACGACCGTCCTCCCTCCCCGGGCTCCCGGACCGCTACCCGCCGTCGGTCCCGCCCGGCCGGGACGCCTTCGTCCCGTCGGGAACGGGGGCCGGCGGGGGGACGGTGGCGAGGCGCCGGACGGAGAACTCGCGGTTGATCCCGGTCTGGCGCCGGACCGCCTCGGGCAGGTCGGGCAGGGCCAGCAGCCGGTCGCAGGCCCGGACCGAGCCCGCGTGGTCACCCACCCAGTAGGCGGTGATCGAGTACTCGAAGAGCAGGCCCCAGCGGTACACCCAGCTCCGGGTGAACAGCAGGTCGTCCGGTTCGGGCCGGTCGAGGGCGGCGCCGAGCAGGGCGTGCGCGGTGTGGTGCCGGCCCAGGACCCGCAGCCGGGAGGCCAGTTCGTAGCAGGCCTCGAGGCGTTGCGGACGCACCTCCCAGGCACGGGAGAACGCGTCCATCGCCCCCGGCCAGTCCCCGGTCCTCTCGGCCTTGAGGAGACCGGCCTCCAGGAGCGAGACGTAGACCTCCTCCGGCCAGCCGCCCATCGCCGCGCGCCGCTCGTACAGCGCGACCGCCTCATCGGCGTTCCCGAGGTCGCGTTCGGTGTTGGCGAGGTAGAAGACCGTACGGGTGTTGGCGGGGTCGCGCTCCAGTTCGCCCCGCAGCAGGCGGGCGTCGCGTTCGAACTTGTCGGCGCGGCAGCCGCCGTCGGCGTGGTCCTCGATCACCAGCGCGTCCAGGTTCTCCTGGGCGTCGGGCCCGTCGGTGCACGGGTACTCGTGGGTGACGCCCTCGTAGCGCCAGTCCCTGTCGCCCCGCATCAGGTGCTTGAAGCGGTGCTGGGTGCCCGGGGTGTCGTAGCGCAGCATGTACGAGGTCGCCGTCAGCGGCGGCAGCGGGGCGTCCTGGCGCAGGACGTGGTCGGCGTCGACGGTGAGGAGGAAGTCGGCCCTGCCCCGGGCGCGCCGGATGTTCCGGGTCCGGTTGTGGCCGAAGTCGACCCAGGGCTCCTCGTGGAGTTCGCCCGGGACGCCGGCGAGTGCCGCGCGGATCAGGTCCTGGGTGCCGTCCGTCGAACCCGTGTCGGAGATCACCCAGGTGTCGATCAGGTGGCGGACCGAGCCGAGACAGCGTTCGATGACCCGCGACTCGTTCTTGACGATCATGCAGAGGCAGATGGTCTGCGGCTTCACGGCGGCCAATGTGGCACACGCCGGACGCCCGGCGGCGCTCCGGACGGGACCGGGCACCGAAACAGCGCCCGATCGGCCGCAGCCGGACCGGCTTCGCGTCCGGGGCGGGCGATCGCCACGACGGGAGAGCGTCCCGATCGGGCACGGCGCGTCCGACGCCGGTCCACCGGACGGCAATTGAGTGGGAGTCACCTGATCGTCTCGAATTGGGCTGATTTGATGATATGTATGGCGCGTTTCCATGGAACGCGCCGGTCCGACCGGCGTCGACGGGTCAAGCTCGCGATCGGCCTCAGGAAAATCCCACCGATCGATTCGAGGAGCGCCCCCGTATGAATCGCGAGTCCCGGACCGCCTGCCTGCCGGGCCCGCCGGCCCGCGGCCGGTTCAAGAGGGCGGGTGTGGTCACGTCGCTGGCGCTGGTGATGGCGTCGGGGGTGGTAGGCCCCGCGACACCGGCGGACCTGGCCGCGTCCGACCGCACGACGGCGGCGCCGGACGGCGGCGACGGGTGCAGGCCGCGCCGTGTCGAGGACCGGGTCCCCGCGAGCGAACCCGCCGACGGCGTGCGGTGGTGCAGAGGTCCGCGGGGCCCGAGGGGCGCGACCGGCCCGCCGGGCCCCTGCGCCGGGATTGACGCCGCGCAGGAATCGGCGGAGTTCGAGATCCGTCTCGCGCTGACGGGCGGAAGGACGTACGCGGGCATCCGCGACCAGCGGACCGGCGAGCAGCAGACCCTCCTGTGGACCGACCTCAGCGCCCGTCCCGACTATCCCGCGGGCGGCGCGGCCGGGCTGCCCTGCGACGTCGCCGTCAACGCGTACAACCGGTCCACCACGGTGAAGCGCATCAAGTTCGACGTCATCACCACCACGGGCCAGGTCTGGGAAGCCGCCTGTGTCGCGTTCACCACCACCCACCCCGCGACCCTGAACTGCGCCGACCGCATGGGCCGTCCCAAGCCCTGGATCCTCGTCGCCCGGCAGCCGACGCCCGGCGCCGTCAACGGCGGCACATGACCGGTACGCGCAAAGGGTGTCCGAAGAGCCGACGGCCGACGCCTCACGGCATCCCGCGGAGGACCGGGAGCGTCCCGCCCGCACGACGGAGCCGCCCACCCGGATGCCCCGGGACGGGCGGCTCGGTCCAAGCGTTCAGAGATCGAAGTTGGCGACGGCGACGTAGCGTCCCGGGCCGCTGGACGACACCGGCCGGGGCCGGCGGCGGGATTCGAACCCGCGTCGCTCTCTTGACAGGAGAATTGACATGCTCCTCGCCCTGAAGGGCGAGGATTCCGGCCTTCCTTGACTGGCTGCTGTGCCGCTACGCGGCACGGTTTCCGGTCGGGATTCCGTGGCTTCCTGTTTCTTCGCGCTGTGCCAGAACGGGCTCTGGTCTTACCGGCACTCCGCAGGCCGATGCCGCCAGTCCGGCGGCCTGTTTGATGTTGATTGCGGCGTTGTGGTCCCGGTCGTGGAGGGTGCCGCAGGCGGTGCAGGTCCATTCCCGCACGTCGAGGGGTTTGGGTCCGTCCATGGCGCCGCAGGTGGAGCAGGTCTGGCTCGTCGGTTCGAACCGGCCGATCCTGACCAGGGTGCGGCCGTACCGGGCGGCCTTGTACTCCAGCATGCCGATGAACTGTGCCCAGCTTGCGTCATGGACGGACTTGGCCAGCCTGGTGCGTGCGAGTCCTCTGACCGCCAGGTCCTCCACGCCGATCGCTTGGTTGTCGCGGATCAGCTTCGTGGAGACCTGATGGAGGAACTCACGGCGCGCGTCGGCCACCTTGGCGTGGGCGCGGGCCACCTTCAGGCGTGCCTTCTCCCGGTTCCTTGATCCCTTCTGCTTGCGGGACAGCTCCCGCTGGGCCTTCTTCAGCTTCTTTTCCGCCCGGCGCAGGAAACGCGGAGAGTCGATCTTGGTGCCGTCCGAGAGGACCGCGAAGGAGGTCAGGCCGAGGTCGATCCCGATGGCCTGGTCGGCGTCGGGCATCCGGGCGGCGTCGGTGGCGGGGTCGGTGTCGATGACGAAGGAGGCGAAGTACCGTCCCGCGCTGTCCTTGACCACGGTGACCGAGGAGGGCCGTGCGGGCAGGGTGCGGGACCACTTCACCTTCACCGCACCGATCTTGGGCAGGTTCAGACGGCCGCCGGTGGTGATGTTCCAGCGGGCGTTGGCGGTGAACCGGACGGACTGTCGGGTGTCCTTGCGGGACTTGAAGCGGGGCGCACCCAGCCTGGGGCCTTTGCGGGTGCCCTTGAGGGAGGCGAAGAAGTTGCGGTAGGCGGTCTCGGCGTCCCGCAGAGCCTGCTGGAGCACCACGGCGGAGACCTCACCCAGCCAGCACCGCTCCTTCGTCCGCTTGGCCTCGGTGATCAGGCGCGTGGACAGTTCACCGATCTTCGGGAACGGCCGCTGGGCCTTGCGGGCATCTTCACGGGCGCGGACCGCGTCGTTGAACACGACGCGGGCGCACCCGAACGCTCTGGCCAGCGCGGTGCGCTGAGCGACGTCGGGGTACAGCCTGAAGGCGTACCGGAGCTGCATGACGATCACACTAGGCAGGCCGAACCCACATCGTCACCGGGAACATGCGAGCGCCCCGTCACCGGCACGAAGCAGAGTCCGGCTCCGCCGGAACGCCACCGCGACGCTCCGCGTCGCGACCACAGGATCCGCTGGAAGTCTGTTCACGCGATCCCCGCGCCATCGCGAAAACTTCGTAGCGGGCCCCGGGACGAGCGCGAGCGGGGGCCGGACACCGGCCGCGCCCGGCCGTCCCTCACCCCGCCAGAGTCACCAGGACTCAGCCTCCAGGAACAGCGTGATCACCTCCCAGAAGAACCAGAGGATGAACACCAGACACGCGCCCCACAGACCCCAACGGACCTCTCGCCGTAAACGCATGAGCGGATCATCCCCTCCCACCCCCTACCCCGCACGGTCCGGGTCCCGCCACCGGCCCGGCACTTCCACCGCACAGCCAAGAGCCCCTTCCCGCGGGAAGGGCTCGATCGGCCGCACGGACAAAGGTGCGGCCCCGGCGCCCGTCAGTGGTGCCGGACGCCGGGGCCGGCGGGGGCGGGCGTGACCGGCAGAGCCTGTGCGGCACGCCGGGTGTGTTACCTGGGCGCCTGCGCCCGTAGTTTCTCCGCACGTTCACGCGGGTCGTAGCCGGGGCCGACGCCCTCGACCAGGACGAGGTCTCCGTCGATGTGGTCGGCCCGCAGCCGCAGGATCCTCTGGTACCCAGGGGACTCGTACCAGGCGCGGGCCTCGGCCATGCCGGGGAACTCGATCAGCACCATGCTGCCCGGCCAGCTCCCCTCCACCACCGCCGTCGGCGGTCCGTGGACCAGGAAACGGCCGTGGAACGGGTCGAGGGTGTCCTGGATCCTTTCGAGGTACTCGATGACGTCCGGGTGGTGGCGGCGGTCACGCAGGTGCGCGAACCCGTATGCGGGCATATCCGGCCCCTTCGTTCGTTCCGGCAGGACGGCGCGAACGTAGCCAGGAACGCCGCGCGCCACCATTACCTCGGAGGTAAGCGCCGGGGCCGCCCGGACCGAGGCGCGGCCGACGCGCACCGCGGCCCGGTTTCCCGTCCCGCGACAAGGGAACACGGCCGGTGGTATTCCGCGGAGGTACAAAGCGGAGGTACGAAGATGAGCGCCGGAGAACGGGCCAGGGCGAAGGCCGAACAGGTGGTCGGGAAGACCGTGCGGAAGGCGGCCCACGCGCTGCACAAGGAAACCCTCGCGGCGAAGGGCGCCGCCCTCGAGACCCGCGGCAGACTGCGCGGCACGAAGGAACGGGCCAAGGACACCTTCACGCCCTGGCACCTTCACGCCCTGGCACCTTCACGCCCTGGCACCTTCACGCTCTGACGGCCCGCCGGCCCGGTGCCCGGCCCCGCCCGGAACAGCCGACGACCGACGTCGGATCGGGGTGACTCCCGTCCATTCCGCCTGATCCGTCCGAGGTCCGGACCAATGATCTTGGAAGGCTAGAATCGGGCTCAACTCCTCACTCGACCAGAGGAGTTCGCACCGCAAGGCGGGTTGAAGGAACGGGGCACCAATTGAAGAAGACAGTCGGCAGGATCGCCGTGGCCTGCGCCGTGGCCATCGGCGGCGTGATCGCCACCAGCGGTACGGCGAGCGCGTACGGCACCGGGGACTGCACGTACTCGAAGGAGCGGACCGCCTCGGGCAGCGGGGACTCGGTCATCCTCCAGGTCTGGCGGTGCCCGGACGGGCACGACTACGTCAAGGGGATCATCTCCGGCAGCGCGAACGCCTCCAGGGCGCGGGTGTGGCTGGACGACTCGATCAACGGCGGCAGCAGCTGGACCCAGCGCCAGTACACGAGCAGCTCGTCGAGGTCGACGCAGACGCCGCAGAACAACCTGCTGTTCGACGGCTCGCCGCACAAGGTGCGGGCATGCGGTGACACCAGCGGTCACCGGACCATCTGCACCGCCTGGTACTGACCTGGCCGGTACGGCCCCGACCGGGTGACCGGCCGGGGCCGGTCCGCGTCACGGAGCCGCCGCCCACTTCTCGTGGGCGGCGGCTCCGTCCGTACGGGGCAGGGGCGGGGTTCCGCCCGGCTCCCGGCAGACCCCGCGGCCGGCGGACGCTCGCTCCGGCCGACCGCGACCACAACCACGACCCGACCGCGACCACGACCCGGCCGGGACGGCCACGAGCCGGCCGGGATCCGCCGATCCGCCGATGCACCGATGAGTTCCGCCGACCGGACCGGTCCACCAGGACGTACGCCATCGAGCCACCGACTGGAGACCCACCATGACGCACCCCGCACACCCCGGCCGCATGCTGTTCGTGAACATCCCCGTGGCGGACCTCGAGCTCAGCAAGGCGTTCTTCGCCAAGCTCGGGTTCGCCTTCAACCCGAAGTTCACCGACGAGACCGCCGCCTGCATGCTGGTCGGCGAGCACGCCTTCGTCATGCTGCTCACCCGCGAGAAGTTCGCGGAGTTCGCGAAACTGCCGATGGCCGATCCCACCACGCACACGCTGGCGCTGTACTGCTTCAGCGTGTCGTCCCGCGACGAGGTCGACGCGGTCAGCGCCGCCGCGCTCGCGGCGGGCGGCACCGAGGTGGACGGCGCCGAGGACTACGGCTTCATGTACTCGCGCAGCTTCTACGACCTCGACGGCCACGGCTGGCAGGTCATGTGGATGGACCCCGAGGCGGCGGAGCAGGGCCCCGAGGCGTTCGCGGCCTCCACGCAGAATGCCGACACCCCGGCCTGACCCACCGCGTGCCCCACCGCGTGCCGCGCGTACGCCGTCGTCGTACGGCCGACAGCCGCGCCGTGAGCCCCCTCCCGGGCGGGAAGGGGCTCACGGCCACACCCGTTCGGACCCGCGTTCCCGGCCGTCGGCGGCGGCAGGAGCTTCTCGCCGGCGGGACCGGTCCGGACGTGGGTGCCCGTCCGCGGACACCGAGCTGCCCGCGACCACGTCATGACACGCGGCGGGCACGCGGTCATGCACTGTCGTGGGCATGGGTGATGGCCAGCAGCGCCATGTCGTCGGCCCTCCGTCCACCGGTGTGCCGGTGCACGTCGGCCAACACGGCGTCGAGGAGGGCGTCCGGGCAGGCGTACCGGGATCCGGCGAATCTGCCGACCGGGTCGTAGAAGACGCCCCTCTCGTCACGGGCTTCCGTCAGACCGTCCGTGTAGAGCAGCAGGGTCGCGCCTTCCGGGAAGGCCAACGTGTCGACGGGCTCCGGACCGGGGGCCAGCGCGGCCATGCCCAGCGCCGGCGCCGGCCGGCTGGGCTCGACGTACCGCACGGCGTCGGGCAGGAACAGCACGGGTGCCGGGTGGCCCCGGTTGACCAGACGGACTTCCCTTTTCCGGCGGGAGAACTCCACCACCACGCTCGTGATGAACCCTTCGAGTTCGGTCTCGCTGCCCGGCTGCTGGGTCTCACGGGTGGCGGCCCGCTCCAGCCGCTCCACGAGCTCGATCAGACCGGGCTCCCGCAGGGCCGCCTCGCGGAAGGTACCGATGCTTGCCGCCACGGCCCTGACCGCGCCCAGCCCCTTGCCGCGCACGTCCCCGATCATGCAGCGCACGCCGAACGGGGTGTCCACCACGGCATAGAGGTCCCCGCCGATCTGCGCGTCCGCCTGCGCGGCTTCGTAGCGCGCGGCGAAACGAAGCGGACCGCTCGCCTTCGGCGGATCGGGCAGCACGGCCCGCTGGACGGCGACGGCGATGTCGCGCGCGGAGCTCAGCTGGGCCTGAAGGTGGTACAGCAGGCGATTGAGGAAGACCGCGATCACGGACACCGTCGCGACCATGGTCAACTCACTGGCCTCGGGCGGGCTTCTGTGGCGGCCGAAGTGGACGAACATGGCCAGGTCGACAAGGAGCGCGCACACCCCGGTGACGATGGTGCCGCGCAGGGAGAGCAGGGGCGCGGCCATCAGGACCGCGGCCGCGTAGAGGGCCGCGGCGCTGACGTCCTCCGGCGTGACGAAGTCGATCACCGCGGCCAGGAGCAGCAGGACGGCCGGCAGCAGACGCCTCCGTCTTTCCAGCCACAGCCACGCCCCTGGCCTCGCCACACGCTGCTCCAGATGCCGACTGAGATCCCCCTACGGCCCAGGCTAAGGTCCACCTCACCCGCTCGCTTCCGCGCTTCACCCCGGTTCGCCCACACCGCGCTGCCCGCCACCCGGACGGCCCACACATCTGGGACGCACTGCTGCCGGCCTCACGGAAAGCGGCACCGCGCCGACCGTGTCGACGAACCGACGGCGCACCTCCGGGCCGGGCAGCCTTCGGCCACGACAGGCCAGGAACCGGACGTCACGCACGCCCGAACGCCGACGAGCCCCCCTCCCCGGCCGGGAAAGGGGGCTCGTGATCCCATCACGTCAGTGCGAGTGCCCACTCGCAGTCGGCGCCGGACCCGCGTTCTTGACCGTCAGCGGCAGCAACTTCTTGCCGGTCGGGCCGATTTGTATGGCCGTGTCCATCTGCGGGCAGCCGGTTACCCGCAATCGCGCCAAGCCCTGTCGACCACCGTTTTAGGAGCGAGACGAGGCATTTGCTGGCGTGAGCTGCAGAAGCATGGCATGGAGCAAGGTCCGGTGCTTGCACCGTCGTTGCCCTCGAGTCCCCGTAAGGACCCGCCCGTTCTGGCGCGAGAGTGGCATGAGTGGTGGTGAGGCAGCCGACCCTTGTCGCACCCCGGGTCGCGGCCTTTACCGTGCGGACGACCTCACCGACCGCCCAGGCTACGGCCTTCTGATCCGTAGCTCTAGCCAGTCCGGTCAACAACGGTCATTCCGGTCGCTCCGAGGACTCTGAGGAACGCCGACGGGCCGGGGCAGTCGCTGAGGCTGCGGTGCCGCGCTGCTGTTCCAGGATTTCTCCAGGACTGTTGAGGCGCGCCTTGCCGTCGACTTCCTCCCGTGTCCACCGGAAGGAGCTCTCCGGTACGGCGCAGTGACGGACCGAGTCGCCAGTCACCCAAGGCCTCCGCCTGCGTACGTCGGCTTGCCGCACGCTGACCCCCGCCCAGCGCCACAGGCGTGCGACTGGTGGACAAGATCCCGATCACTAACGCAGCTCACCATCACCGCACGGCTGACGCCCACTGAATCCGGAGTTGCTAGTAGTAGAGCCACAGGGGGAATACTCCATTGCCCATGGCGATCACTACTTCACCCGGCCCTTGCGGCGGAGGGTTGTTCGCCGCTGTCGCGCAGTCAGCCGCGCTTCCGAAGTTTCCCTGAAAGTGCCACGTCTTGGCTGCGACACTGCTTGCAGTCCTTGTCTTGAACTCGATTGCCTCCTCCAGCGTGACCGTTCGGTCAGTCGGAAGCTCTTCATACTCCTGATCACCCATGATCATCCTCCTGTCTCGGTTCCCCACCGAGGATGCGTCGGGCTGTGTGGGCTCGCCATTTCTCGGCCGCCTTCCGTGTGGGGTGCGGGTAGCGGAATCCATGAGTGCACAGGCGCCTGCTCACGTTCACCAACCGTGACGGTACCGATGAGATATCCAGGGCTCGTTGCCAGTGGCCTGCTCTACGGGGTCGGCCATGGCACCGTCTGGGATCACTCGTGCAGGCAGAGGGTCTGCCGCACGATCGGGTGACATCTTGACCAGACCCGCTCCTCCGTGGCCCGCGCCGGACTGGTGTCGCGGGACCACAGTGATTCAGGCTCTTGTCGCGAGCGATGAAGCCAGTGGAATTTTTCATTCCGAATGCACAAACCGGGCGAGCGTAAGCTTCTACAGCGCTTTCAGTGCGTTCGCGGCCTGTCCTCTGCGTGTCCAGATCCAGCGTGTCCGATGCGGGAGAGGTTGACATTAGCCCATGCGGACCTGACAAGATCACATCTCCCTGTTGGCAACCTGGGTATTTTTCGCCCCAATGCTGAAAGGTTAGCTCCGATGCGGATTCGAATAGTGAGCATCTTCGCTGCAATAACGATCCTGATTGCACTGTTATACGCCAATTCCATGCAGCCGATGCCGAGTGGATACAGCGATCCGATCCTCCAGGTTTCAGCACCCGTCGCTAAGCGCACATCGAAGCCGCTTAAGCCCGCGAGGGCGATGACCGTCAAACAGCGAAGATACCAGTTGGATCGAGATGAGCTTCTGGCGACGCTTCGCCCCGGATTACGGCACAACAATCGCGTCCAGAAAGCATTGAGCAGCACGGTCGGTGACGGGCCCAGCACTATTAAGACCGGTCGCGGCACGCTCAAGCTTTCACGAAAGGCTGCTCCAGCAGCCACCGTGACTGATTCTAATTTCGAAGGAGCCATATGGGGATCTACCTACATCGTCAATGACGAATCACAGCTGGATCCCGCTGGCGTAGCAACGCCGCTGAAAGCGAATACTCCACGCAATCTCAAGGTGTACCCGAACTATCGGCCCGGGAGCACCACATGGTATGTGGGGGCAGATTGGCAGGAGGCTTCCAACGTTTTCCCGCTGATCCTGCGTGTGCAGTTGTATCGGGCTTCGGATAACCAATTGGTCGCGACGCGACTGACCAGCAGGGACACTTCCACCAGCGCAGAAACCAGTACTCAGTGCCTGCGGTGGAGCATGGGCAGCGCAGCGCCGCAGACGTGCCTGTGGTCGTTGCGTGACGGTGTGCTCGTCGGTAAGGCAGGCACGGCCTACTACGCAAAATTGTCGTACGCGACCGAGATGAAAAATCACTTCTACAAGGTGCCAGGCCAGGAGAGGCTGACCTACCGCGAATACTGGCTGCCCACGAAGTGGACAGCGACAGCCACCAGTCCGGCAGCGCCGGCTCTCTACACGCCGGGCATCAGCGACGGATTGTCCGGCCTGTGCACCTGCTGGTACCAGACGCGGATCGCCGATCCGGTGAACACCGCGACGGGCGCGGTCACGGAGACCGTCACCGACGCAGTCGTCCCGGGCAAGGGCCTTCCTCTCACCTTGTCCCGCTCGTATTCATCGGCATCCAGTGATACCACCAGCCTTCTCGGGAAAGGCTGGAAGCTGCCCTTCGAGGCCAAACTCACGGTTACAGCTGGCACCGTCACACTCAACGAAGCCGACGGCGCCAAGATCGGCTTCGTCAAGCAAAGTGACGGCTCCTACACGGCACCCAAGCCCGTGCGCTATGTCCTGGCGCAATCCAGCAACGGTTTCACGGTCACCAACATCGACCACACCAGTCGCGTTTTTGACACCTCCGGTCAGCTGACCGGCTGGCTGGACGGTGCTGGGCATGGCCTTTCATTCGGCTATGCAGGGGGAAAGCTCGCCAAGATCACGGACGCTGCCGGGCGCGCGACCACACTCGACGTCGACGCGGCCTCTGGGCGGCTCAGGTCGGTCACCATGCCGGGCGGCACGACGGTGACTTACGGCTACGAAGCCGGGCAGCTGAAAACAGTGACCGGAACCAATGGCGGCGTGACCACGTACACGTACGACGCCGGTCGGCTTACGACGGTTGTCGACCCCAAGGGAACCACTGTCACGCAGAACACCTACGACGCGACCACTGGGCGCATCAAACAGCAAGTCGACGCTTCCGGAGGCACGTACGCCTTCACCTGGCAACCCACCGCCAATGCGCCTGCAGGCTCGGGGAAATCGACCATGAAAGACCCGGGCGGCGGGCTCTGGACCGACGTCTACGAGGCCGGTGTCCTCGTCCGCAATTATCGACCCGCGGGCAGCAGCAACAACCGGGACTACGACCAGAACCTCAACGTCACAGCCGAATACGACGGCAACTCCAACAAAACGACACGGGCATTTGATGAGCGCGGCAACCTGAAGACCCAGGTAACAGAGGGCATTACGGAGATTTTCGACTTCGATTCCTCCAACCGCCTCAAGTCCGTGGCCAACGGACGCGGCTACACCACCACGTACACATTTGACGGAAACAGTGACCGTATCAAGACCCGTACGGGACCGGCTGGGGTCACAGCTTTCACCTATACGGCTGACGGCCAGGTCGAGACAGAAACGGCACCGGGCGGTGGCGTCACTCACTACGAATATACCGACGCCGGACTCGTGAAATCGGTGACGACTGCCGAGGGCAACAAGACCACCTACGGCTACGACGCCGCCGGCCGTGTCAAGACGGTGACGGAACCACGCGGCAACCTCGAGGGAACAGACCCGGCCAAGTACTCCACGAGCTACGACTACGACTCGCACGGGCGCTTGTGGAAGGTGACCGATCCGGAGAAGCACACCACCGCCTACGAGTATGACGAAAACGGCAACGTCAAGACCGTCACGGACGCGCTCAATCGGGCCGCCACGTACGAGTACAACAAGGCCAACAATCCGAAGAAGGTCACAAACCCCGACGGCAGTTCCTCAACCTGGGAATATGACGACCGCGGCAATCAGGCCGCAGTCGTGGACGAGACCGGTAGGCGTACCACATACGGATACGACGGCGAGAACCGCCTCTCATCCGTGACGACCCCTCGCGGAAATATCGCCGGAACTGACCCAGCAAAGTACACGACCACGTACGGCTATGACGGCAACGGCAACCTGACCAAGGTGGTCGATCCCACCGGAGCCCTGACAGTCACCAAGTACGACGCCTTCGATCAGCCGTATCAACTGACCGACCCCATGGGCAGCACCACCACAACAAAGTATGACGGCAACGGCAATCCAACTGAGGTGACCGACCCCCTCAACAAGAAGACGACATACACCTACACAGCAGCCGACCTCGTCGAAACGGTCACCAACCCACTGAGCAAGACCACGACATACGGTTACGACAAGGACGGCAACCAGACCTCGCTGACCACCCCCCTCGGCCGCAAGACGACGTGGACCTACGACCATGATGGACGGCTCACCAGCGAAACCGACCCCCGTGGTTACGCGGCAGGCGCCGACCCCCAGTCGTACACCACCCGATACCGCTACCCGGAGGCCGGCGGAAAGACCACTGTCACGGATCCTCTGGGCAACACCGAGACCACGGAATACGACAGCCGGGGTCTGATCAGTCAACACAGCGATGCCAACCAGCATCAAACGGGATACGGATATGACGATATTGGCCGGCTGAAGACGGTCACCGCCGCGGACGGCGGCCTCACGACGTACACCTACGACACCGCTGGCAACGTCAAGACACGCACCGACGACAACCAGCACACCACCACTTACGACTACGACGCCGCACACCGACTGAAGACAGTCACTGATCCGCTCAGTCACACCCTCAGCTACGACTACGATCCGGACGGGAACCGAGAGAAGGTCACCAACGCTCGCGGCACGGTGGCGACCACCACCTACAACGCCATCAACTTGCCCAACTCCACGGTGTACTCCGACGGCACACCCAGCGTTTCCCTCACCTACAACGCAGACGGCACACGGAAGACCATCACCGACGCCACAGGCACCCGCACGCTCGACTACTACGCGGGAGGCCGCCTGAAATCGGTCATCGCGCAGGGCCAGGCCAAGGGCTTCAGTTACACCTACGACGACGCGGGTCAACTCACCGGGCGCACCTACCCCGACGGGCGGGCCACCACCTTCACCTACACCTCCGACGGCGACAGGGACTCCAGCACAACCGACGGGCTGAAAACCACCTACGGCTACACCCCTGCCCGCCAGCTCTCAAGCGTCACGCTCCCCACCGCCAACGGCTACCAGGAGATCCGGTCCTACGACCAAGCCGGCCGGATGACCGACATCAGCAACACCAGGGGCACCAGTGTCCTTTCCTCCTGGCATCAGGAGCTCGACCCCACCGGACAGCCCTGGCGCCTTGATGCGACCCGCAAAAGCAGCGCCAAGTCCACGTACTACACGTACGACAAGGTCGGCCGCCTGCTCACCGAATGTGCCTCCACCACCAAAACCACAGAATGCCCCGCCGGTGAGGCCACGGACACCTATACCTACGACAAGGTCGGAAACCGGGCCACCCGGACTTCTGCCAGCGGCACAACCACCACATACAGCTATGACGCTGCCGACCGCCTCACCCAGACGAGTGCCGGCTCATCCACTACCGGATACGACTACGACCCGGACGGCAACCAGATCAAGGCCGGCAGCACCACCTTCGGCTACGACGCAGACAACCGCCTGACCGGTGTCACCACCAGCTCCACGCAGTACGGGTTCACCTACGATGCCGACGGCCTCCGAACGAAGGCAACAAAGAGCGGCACAGCACTGCGCACCACCACATGGGACCTCAACTACAACGACGGTTTGCCGCGCGTGGCAACCGAGACCAACGGGTCCGGGAGCCTCATCGCTGACAACCAATACAACTCCCTCGACCAGATCCAAGGAGAAACGGCCGGCTCAAGCCCCTTCTACCACCACCACGACCTGCTCGGCTCCGTGACCGACATCACCGACTCTGCAGGCGCCGCACAAACCGCGTACGACTACACCGCATTCGGCGAGCTGACCACCACCAACATCGCGGCCACCCCGCCGGTCAACCGGTTCACCTTCACCGGCGAGTACAAGGAGCCCACGACCAGCACCGCGGGCTATTACCTACGGGCCCGCAACTACGACCCGGGTACAGGACGCTTCACCACGCGAGATCCGTACGCCCCCGCGCAGGACACGTCATACACCCAGCCTTACGCGTATGTCGAGAACGCGCCGACCAGCCGCACCGACCCTAGCGGCCTGTGCAGCGTCACTACCCAGCTCAAGGACATGTTCACCGGCAACTGGGGCTGGAACAACAGCTGTACGAAGGAGGATCGCGAAACAGCGGGCAAGTCCCCTACCGCCCAAGCCGCCAAGAACCTGTCGGACACCACTACCCGCGGCCTGATCAACGTGTCTGGCCAAGCCAGTCTCGGTTTCCTCGACGGATTCACCTTCGGAACCTTCAGCTACTTCAGCGGAGCCCAGACCACCTGCCCGTCGGCCTACAACTTCGGTCTGTACGCGAGCATGGTGCCGTTCCCTGTTTCAGGGGGAAAGCACCTTGCCCTCGAGGGAGTGGAGTACGCCACCGCTTCCGTGTGGTCCAGGATCGCGGCGACTCAGCCTGCTTACTCCAACACTCTCCTTCCTAGATCGTTCAATCTGATGACTGCTACCGGTCGCCAGATCTGGGTGCACCCCAACGCGACGAAACACATCGCTGAGGAGATCATGCACAATTCCTTCTCTCGGAATATGAAGACCGAGGAAATGCTGGTCACCCTTGTCAGATCGGTGGATGACGCCACCAGGCAGGGCATCCAGTATGGTCGGAGGGTTCTCAGCCATGGCTGGGAACTGATCATCGTCCCAGGGAAGACGGTGCTGGACAATCCAGTGTTGAAACATGCGCGAAGGCTTGGGTGATCGAAGGTGCCGTTTGAGATTCTGGGAGTGAGTCCCGAAGTGAGGCATTTCGTCGAGATAGACGAATACGTCCCCTTGACAGTCCAATGGTCGGGTTACTCTCACCTGCGGGAAGCTCCACAATCCATTGTGTTGGACGCGGGAGCATCCCTGGTCGAAGTCAAGACGCACCGGGAAAGCGGTGAGGTGGTTGAACTCATCCTGATCGACATCGGTCAACCGGAGAACTTCGACACCTCGCTGAACGCCAGTGCGCCTGTGCTCATCGACTCAGGTGTTCCACTCGTGTCGTTCAAGGAATCTTCCCAGGACCGTTCGGTAGGCGGAGTCGACCTGTATGTCGACGGACTACGGCTCCGTCTGGGCGAGGGGCATACGGCGAGGGTGGTCGGCAGCCAGGATGCGGCGTTCGGGTTCTCGGATCCAGGTCACCTGGTCGAGTTCGACCTGAGGCTTGACCCAGACCGAATGGCTCAGCTGCGAGCGGTGGCCTGCGCCCGGCATTGAGCAGGCAGGATCACCGTACGCGCATGTGGATCGAGTTCGGCTGGAGGGCGGCAACGTGTCAGAACTGACAGCGCTGCCGCCCTCTCCGGCTCAGGCTGGCAATTTTTGGAGTGCCTGCCAGTGAGCCTCTTTCATCCTGAACAGTCGCAGGTCAGCAGTACGTGGATGGCTTGGACAGTGCGGCTGATGCGGCGAGTGGAGGAACGTGCTCTGCGCATGATGTATGAGCAGCTTCGTCCGGCCAAGGCCGGGACACGCGTGGAGAGCAGAGGGAGCCACCTTGATGGGGTGGAAGCAACTCGTAAGTCAGCCACGTGAGATACACGAGCGCCGAGTGCAGGGACTCACGCTGTCCAGCGCCAACAAGCCCCCTTCCCGGTCAGGGAAGGGGGCTTGCAAAGTCACACAGTCATGCAAAAGCCGCTACAGACCTTCAGACCCACTCCACCTCGGAAACGATGTGCAGCGAAGCCTCCGGACCCGGCAGGGGCGTCCGGAGGGGTGCTGACGACACCGGCGGGCGAGGGGCGGAGACGCCGACTGCGGACAGTGCGGCCGTCACCTCGTCCTCGCTAACCCCCGCCAACGCCTCAATCACCCGATCGAGTGCCCCGCTCACGTCAGTGAGAGTGACCGCTCGCGGCAGGCGTCGGACCAGCGTTCTTCACCGTCAGCGGCAGCAACTTCTTGCCAGTAGGGCCGATCTGGATGTGGGTGTCCATCTGCGGGCACTGAGCAACCCGCAGCCCCTCCGGTCGCTGACAACCGCTGGCTCGTTCGGCTTCCTGCCGGGACACCCCATCCGCTGAGGGCTGTCGTCAGCCGCTGCTCTTCGCTTCTGCTGGTGCCAGTCGCTGACGCCAGGGCGCGCTTCGGCAATCCGAGGTGCGGGGGCTGCCCGGGCCGACTACCTCCGCGCCTCGCAGAAGTGGTGCCGGTCCAGACTTCGGCTGCATCTGTGCGACCCAAGAGCCGCTGGTCAGAACCACCTTGCGATACATGCAACTGCCATCTACTATGCATTGCATGGAACCTGGCAAAACATTGAGCCAGCTCCGCAAGGGGGTCCTTGAGTACTGCGTGCTGTCGCTTTTGCGTGACGGTCCGCGCTACGGCACGGAGCTTCTGGGCGAGCTGGCGGAAACCGGCGCACTGGCGACGAGCCAGGGCACGGTGTACCCGCTGCTGACCCGGTTGCGACGCGAGGAACTGGTGACGACCGACTGGAGCGAGTCGCCCAGCGGCCCGCCGCGGCGCTACTACGCCCTGACGGACAAGGGCCGCACCGCACTCGCGGACTTCGCCCTCGTCTGGGCGGAGTTCACCCAGGCCGTCGACCGCCTCATCACCCCCGACCAGCACGCCGACCGGAGAGCACAGTGAAGACCACCGCCACCCACCCCGAGATACGCCGCTACCTGGCCGCCGTCGACCGCGCCGCCTCCGCCCTGCCCACCGGGCGCCGCAGGGAACTCCTGTCCGACCTCTCCGAGCACATCGACGTCGCCCTGGCCGAACGGCCCGGCGAACTCGACCGGATCCTCGCCGAACTCGGCGACCCCCAGGACATCGCCGCCACCGCCGTACGCGAGGACGCCGCATACGACGACCCCGAGCAGCGGCGCGGCAACCCGCGCACCGTTGTGGCACTGCTCGCGGCCAGCTCGGTGATGGGCCTGCTCACCGCAGCGCCGCACGCCGACGCGCTGAACTTCCCGATCCTGGTCGTCACCGCGCTCGGGTTCATCACCCTGGCCCTGTCGGCCTGGTGGACCACCGCACGCAAGTGGACCACCGCCGCCTGGTTCATCCTGCCGAACCTGTTCCTGCGCGTCGTCGACCAGGCCTTCGGACTGGGCCACCCGGCCGAGTTCGCGATGTCCTGCATCTCGGTGGTCGTCCGGGCCGGCATCCTGGTCTGGCTGTGGCGTCACCGCGTCACCCCCGAGGGTCCCGGACGCATCGCCTTCCGCCTTCCCCGCTGGGCCCGCATCCTGCTGTGGACCCTGCTGGTCCTCTTCCTCGCCTTCGAGGTGTTCATGTGGGTCTCGGCCTTCGCCGTCACCGACGGCCTCTCCTCGATGAAGGAAGGAACCTTGAACTCCTAGGACCAAGTCCGTCGGCCCACCGACCGACGAACGCCGACGAGCCCCCTTCCCAGCCAGGAAAGGGGGCTCGCAGGGTCATGGATGTCACGCAGAAGCCGATCCGGGCCTCAGACCCACTCCACCTCGGAAACGATGTGCAGCGAGGCCTCAGGTGCCGGCAGCGGCGTCCGAACGGGCGTCCGCGGCGCCGACGGGCGAGGCAGCCGGACGCCGACCGCAGCCAAAACCGCGGTCAGCTCGTCCTCGCTCGCTCCCGCCAACGCCTCAATCACCCGATCGAGTGGCCCGCTCACGTCAGTGAGAGTGACCGCTCGATGCCGGCGTCGGACCCGCGTTCTTGACCGTCAGCGGCAGCAGCTTCTTGCCGGTCGGGCCGATCTGGATGCTGGTGTCCATCTGCGGACACACCCCGCAGTCGAAGCACGGGGTCCAGCGGCAGTCCTCGACCTCTGTCTCGTCGAGGGAGTCCTGCCAGTCCTCCCAGAGCCAGTCCTTGTCGAGGCCCGAGTCCAGGTGGTCCCAGGGGAGGACCTCCTCGTAGGTGCGCTCGCGGGTGGTGTACCAGTCGACGTCGACGCCGAAGGGGGCCAGTGCCTTGTCGGCGCAGGCCATCCAGCGGTCGTAGGAGAAGTGCTCGCGCCAGCCGTCGAAGCGGCCGCCGTCCTCGTAGACGGCGCGGATGACGGAGCCGATGCGGCGGTCGCCGCGGGAGAGCAGGCCCTCGACGATGCCGGGCTTGCCGTCGTGGTAGCGGAAGCCGATCGAGCGGCCGTACTTCTTGTCGCCGCGGATCTTGTCGCGGAGCTTCTCCAGGCGGGCGTCCGTGTCCTCGGCGGAGAGCTGCGGCGCCCACTGGAAGGGGGTGTGGGGCTTGGGGACGAAGCCGCCGATGGACACCGTGCAGCGGATGTCGTTCTGGCCGGAGACCTTGCGGCCCTCGGCGATCACGTTCATCGCCATGTCGGCGATCTGCATGACGTCCTCGTCCGTCTCCGTCGGCAGGCCGCACATGAAGTACAGCTTCACCTGGCGCCAGCCGTTGCCGTAGGCGGTGGAGACGGTCCGGATGAGGTCCTCTTCCGAGACCATCTTGTTGATGACCTTGCGCATGCGCTCGGAGCCGCCCTCGGGGGCGAAGGTCAGGCCCGAGCGCCGGCCGTTGCGGGTCAGCTCGTTGGCGAGGTCGACGTTGAAGGCGTCCACGCGGGTGGAGGGGAGGGAGAGGCCGATCTTGTCTTCCTCGTAGCGGTCCGCCAGGCCCTTGGCGATGTCGCCGATCTCCGAGTGGTCGGCCGAGGAGAGGGACAGCAGGCCCACCTCCTCGAAGCCCGTCGCCTTCAGGCCCTTCTCGACCATCTCGCCGATGCCCGTGATCGAGCGCTCGCGCACCGGGCGGGTGATCATGCCCGCCTGGCAGAAGCGGCAGCCGCGGGTGCAGCCGCGGAAGATCTCCACGGACATGCGCTCGTGGACCGTCTCGGCCAGGGGCACGAGGGGCTGCTTGGGGTAGGGCCACTCGTCGAGGTCCATCACCGTGTGCTTGGACACGCGCCACGGGACGCCCGACTTGTTCGGGACCACACGGCCGATGCGGCCGTCGGGGAGGTACTCGACGTCGTAGAAGGCCGGGACGTAGACGCTGCCCGTCCTCGCGAGGCGGAAGAGGACCTCCTCGCGGCCTCCGGGGCGGCCCTCCGCCTTCCAGGCGCGGATGATCTCGGTCATGTCGAGCACGGCCTGCTCGCCGTCGCCGATGATCGCCGCGTCGATGAAGTCGGCGATCGGCTCGGGGTTGAAGGCCGCGTGGCCGCCCGCGAGGACGATGGGGTCGTCGAGCGTGCGGTTCTTCGACTCCAGGGGGATGCCGGCCAGGTCCAGGGCGGTCAGCATGTTCGTGTAGCCCAGCTCCGTGGAGAAGGACAGGCCGAACACGTCGAAGGCCTTCACCGGGCGGTGGCTGTCCACGGTGAACTGCGGGACCCGGTGCTCGCGCATCAGCTCCTCGAGGTCCGGCCAGACGCTGTACGTGCGCTCGGCGAGGACGCCCTCGCGCTCGTTCAGCACCTCGTAGAGGATCATGACGCCCTGGTTGGGCAGGCCGACCTCGTAGGCGTCGGGGTACATCAGGGCCCAGCGGACGTCACAGGACTCCCAGGGCTTGACCGTGGAGTTGAGTTCTCCGCCGACGTACTGGATCGGCTTCTGCACATGCGGGAGCAGAGCTTCGAGCTGTGGGAAGACCGACACGGCGGTTTCGGCAGGCATCTCGCGAACCTTCGTGAGCTGATGGGGGTGACCATCTAGCGTAACGCGATCGGAGGGGCCCGCCGCACCGCCGGACGGACACAGGGCTCCCACCACCTCCCGGCCCCCGTCTCCGGTGCCGCGCCGCCGGACGGGTGCTGGGGCTCCGGTCCTGTCCGTGACCTGCGGCGACGCCGTCAGACCGCCGTCTGTGCCTCGATCTTCTCCCAGGCTTCCGGCAGGGCCGCCTCGACCGCGGCGGCGCGCTGCTCCTCACGGCCGTAGAGCACCCCGTAGGTGAACGAGCTCTCCCCCGCCGCGTGGGCCAGGGCCGCCAGTTCCCGCAGGGTCTCCCGGGTCATCACGCTGTCCTGGTGGTCGCCGAGGAGGCTCTGCAGCGACTTCATCGACTTGACCAGGCCGGCGGCCGGTGCGCCCAGGGCCGGGGCCGCGGCCTCGGCGGCGTAGCGGGTGCGCTTGGCCTTCTTGCGGGCCTCGTGCATCGCGTGGTCACGGTCGCTGCCCGGCGGCTGGTCGAGGGCCTGCTCGACGAGGTCGGAGACCTTTCCGAAGTCCTTGCGGACGGCCTTCGCGATGACCTTCGCGGGGTCGCCCCCGGCCGCCTCGAGCAGGGGCGGGTCGGCGACGAGCGCTTCGAGCGCGGTGAGCAGCGTCAGGTACCGCTTGCCGTCCAGGACGGCGATCAGGCGGCGCCGGGAGCCGCCGCGGCGGGCGTTCGCCCAGGTGCGCAGCCGGGTGCGGACGGGTCCGGAGAGCAGGGTGCGGGGCAGTCGGCCGAGGGACTCGGTGAGCCGCTCGGTGAGGACTTCCTGGTCGCGGCCGACGCCGAGCTCGCCGGCCAGCCATTTCAGTTCGTCGCCGATCGGGTCGGTGACGGCGCGGTCCAGGACCTTCCCGTACGAGCGGAAGGTGCTGCGCATCCGGCGGGTGGCGACGCGCATGCTGTGCACGGAGTCGGGGAGGTCGCGGCGGACGGCGGGATCGAGTTCGACGATGGCGTCGTACTGGGCGCGGAGGTAGGCGAGGACGTGGTCGCCCGCGTCGGCCGGCTCCTTCTCGGGGGCGGGCTTCCCGGCTCGCTTCCCGGTCTCGCCCAGCGCCTTCGCCAGCTTGGAGGACGCGGTGGAGCGCCTCAGACCGGCTTTGCGGAGCTTCTTCTCGACCTTGTCGAGGAAGGCGGGGTCTCCGTCGTCGGCGAGTTCGACCTCGATCTCGGTCCAGGCCGCGGTGCCTTCGCCCGCGCCGATCCGGTCCGCGCCGATCCGGTCCGCGCGGACGCGGTCGAGGCTGACCTCGGCGAGCAGGGCGCCGGAGTCGTCGACGAGGTGGCGGACGTCGCGGGCCGAGCGCAGGCGTACGAGGGGGACGAGTTCGGCGTCGCGGACGCGGGAGCGGACGAGGCCCGCGAGCGCGCGGGGCACGGTGTCGGAGAGGGGGGCCCGGATCTCGTCGCGCACGCCCTCGGAGACGGGGAGCTTGAGGTGCCAGCCGGCGTCGTCGCCACCGGTGCGGCGGCGCAGGGTGAGGGAGGCGGCGGCGAGGCGCTGGTCGGGGGTGTCGTAGTAGGTGGCGTCGAGTTCGGCGACACCTTTGTCGACGATGCCCGCGACGCCCGGGACGCCGCTCAGGTCGGGCATCTCGGCGCCGCCCTCGGCGGCGGGTCCTTCGTACTTACGCTCGATCTCGCGCTTCGTGTCCGCCATGACCCGAATCTAGACGTGTTTGCGGGCCGTGGGCAGTAGCCGACCGGCCCCGGCTCGGCCGGAGGTCGCCCTGTGCGGCCGGTCCTGGTGTCGCCCCGTGTTCTCCGGGGCGACACCAGGACTCCATCCGGGAATCGCCTAGGCCGACATCGGGCGTTGCACCTTGATCGACTGCAGGAGGCCGATCGCGACCCAGACCGCGAACATGGAGGATCCTCCGTAGGACACGAACGGGAGCGGCAGGCCGGCGACCGGCATGATCCCCAGGGTCATGCCGACGTTCTCGAAGGACTGGAACGCGAACCAGGCGATGATCCCGGCGGCGACGATCGTGCCGTACAGCTCGGTCGTCTCGCGGGCGATGCGGCAGGCGCGCCACAGGATGACGCCGAGGAGCAGCAGGATCAGGCCCGCGCCCACGAAGCCCAGTTCCTCGCCCGCGACCGTGAAGACGAAGTCGGTCTGCTGCTCGGGCACGAACTGGCCGGTGGTCTGCGAACCGTGGCCGAGGCCGGTGCCGAAGAGGCCGCCGGAACCGATGGCGATGCGGGCCTGGTTGGTGTTGTAGCCGACGCCGGCCGGGTCGAGGTCGGGGTTGGCGAAGGCCGCGAAGCGGTTGATCTGGTACTCGTCGAGGACGTGCAGCCGCCAGGCGGCGACCGCGCCGAGGGCGCCCGCGCCGATGAGGCCGAACACCCAGCGGTTGGAGGCGCCGGAGGAGAGCAGCACGCCGAGCACGATGACGACCGCGACCATGATCGTGCCGAGGTCGGGCATGAGCAGCACGATCATCATCGGGACGGCCGCGAGGCCCAGTGCCTGGACCACCGTGCGGTGGTCGGGGTACATCTTGTCGCCCGCGTCCACCCGGGTGGCCAGCAGCATGGCCATGCCCAGGATGATCGTGATCTTGATGAACTCTGCGGGCTGGAGCGACAGTCCGCCCGCGACGAGCCAGTTGCGCTGGCCGTTGATCGTGGCGCCGAGCGGGGTCAGCACCAGCAGGATCATGAAGACCGAGATCCCGTACAGGATCGGCACGGCCGTGCGCAGGGTGCGGTGGCCGAGCCAGATCGTGCCGATCATCAGGGCGAAGCCGATGCCGGCGTTCACCAGATGGCGGATGAGGAAGAAGTACGGGTCGCCCTGGTTGATCTCGGTGCGGTTGCGGGTGGCCGAGTAGACGAGGGCCGATCCGATCGCCGAGAGCGCGACGGCCGACAGCAGTATCGGCCAGTCGAGCCTGCGGGCGATCGAGTCGCGGGCGAACAGGCGTGTCCAGCCCGCGCGCTCGGGTCCGTACCCGGAGACGGAGAAGTTGTTGGCTCCGGTCATGTCAGGATCCTCTTCCCCCGCCCCTTCGGCGGGCGGGCGGTACGCCTCCGGGTGACGCGGTTGCCGCCGGTGGGTGACGCGGTGGTGCCGGCGGGCTGGTCCGGGCCGGGGGTGGCGTCCTTGGGGGCCTGGCTGGCCTGCTGGTCCTTGGCCGGGTCCTTGGAGATGCGGCCGGACTCGATCGTGCCGTCGGTCTGGATCTTCGGCAGGCCCTTCTGCGGGGTGGGCAGGAGGGCGTTCTTCTTGTCGATGCTGCCGTCGGCGGCGACGCCGTAGAGCGCGTTGTAGATCTTGCGCACGGCCTCACCGGACGCTCCCGAACCCGTACCGGCCTGGGAGATCGTCATGATGATCGCGTAGTCCTTGGAGTACGTGGCGAGCCACGACGTCGTCTGCTTGCCGTAGACCTCGGCGGTACCGGTCTTGGCGTGCAGCGGGATCTTGTCCTGGGGCCAGCCGCCGAACTTCCAGGCGGCGGTACCGCGGGTGACGACGCCCGCGAAGGCCTCGTTCATGCCCTTGAGCGTGGCCTTGCTGACCGGCAGCTTGCCGCTGACCTTGGGCTTGATCTCCTGGACGGTGCTGCCGTCGGCGCTGACGATCGCCTTGCCGATGGTCGGCGTGTACATGGTGCCGCCGTTGGAGACCGCGGAGTAGATGACGGCTTCCTGGATGGGGGTGACGAGGGTGTCACCCTGTCCGATGGAGTAGTTGATCGAGTCGCCCTCGCGCATCTTGTTGCCCTCGAGGCAGTTCTCGTACTCGATCTGCTGGACGTAGGTGCCGCCCTTCTTGCCGCTCTTGCACCAGGCGTCCTTGTTGGCCTTCCAGTAGTTCTGCTTCCAGGTGCGGTCCGGGACGCGGCCGGTGACCTCGTTGGGGAGGTCGACGCCGGTCTCCTGGCCGAGCCCGAACTGGTGGGCCGTCTTGTAGAAGTAGTCCTTGGGCTTCTTCTTCGGGTTGATGCCGCCGTCCTTCTTCCACTCGTTGTCGGCGAGTCCGTAGAAGACGGTGTCGCAGGAGACCTCCAGCGCGCGGCCGAGCGAGATCGGGCCGAAGCTCTCCCCCTCGAAGTTCTTGAAGACCTGGCTGCCGACGGAGTACGAGCTGGTGCACGGGTAGTGCCCGTCGAACGGGTATCCGGCCTGGACCGCGGCGGCGGTGGAGATCACCTTGAACGTCGATCCGGGCGCCGACTGACCCTGTATGGCGCGGTTCAGCAGCGGGTAGTTGGACTTCTTGCCGGTGAGGGCGGTGTAGTCCTTGCCGGAGATGCCGCCGACCCAGGCGTTCGGGTCGTACGTCGGGGCGGACGCCATGGCGACCACGCGGCCGGTCTTGGCCTCCATGACCACGACGGCGCCGGAGTCGGCCTTGTAGTTCTCGCCGGTGATCTTGTCGAACTGGGTCCGGGCGACCTTCATCGCGTAGTCCAGCTCGTACTCGGCGACGCGCTGGACGCGGGCGTCGATGCTGGTGACGAGGTTGGCGCCGGGTTCGGCCTTGTCGCTCTTGGCCTTGCCGATGACGCGGCCGAGGTTGTCGACCTCGTAGCGGGTGACGCCGGCCTTGCCGCGCAGGGCCTTGTCGTACTGCCGCTCCAGGCCGGAGCGGCCGACCTGGTCGGAGCGCAGGTAGGGCGAGTCGGTGTCCTTGGCCTTGGTGATCTCGTCGTCGGTGACGGGCGAGAGGTAGCCGAGGACCTGCGCGGTGTTGGCCTTGCCGGGGGCCGCGTAACGGCGCACGGCCTCCGGTTCGGCGGTGATGCCGGGGAAGTCCTCGGAGCGCTCGCGGATCTGCAGGGCCTGGCGCGCGGTGGCCTTGTCGGTGATGGGGATCGGCTGGTAGGGCGAGCCGTTCCAGCAGGGCTGCGGCGTCTTGGCGTCGCAGAGGCGGACCTTCTGGATGACGTCCTTCGGCTTGAGGCCGAGGACGCCGGCGAGCTTGGTGAGGACGCCCTTGCCGTCGTCGGCCATCTTCATCAGGTCCGTGCGTGAGGCGGAGACCACGAGCCGGGTCTCGTTGTCGGCGATCGGCACGCCCCGCGCGTCGAGGATCGAGCCGCGCACGGCGGGCTGGACGACCTGCTGGACGTGGTTGCCGGAGGCTTCCTTGGCGTACTCGTCGCCGTTGCGGATCTGGAGGAACCAGAGCCGTCCGCCGAGGGTGCCGAGGAGGGAGAGGACGAGAATCTGGATGATGACGAGACGGATCTGGACCCGTGGGGTCCGGCCGGTCTCCGGGATATTGGTCACTGCTGCTGCCTCCCCCTCTCAGTGTGTGTACGAGTCGTACGAATACACGGCGAACCTGTGCGCGGTGACACCGCGGCCGGTCAAGTCCCGTGACGCCCGGGGCGCTTGGGCCGGCCGCCGGACGGGGCTCGTCGCTGTGGTCACAGGCGCTTGACCCCCTTGATGCGTCCGGCGCGGGCGCTCCGTGCCTTGGCCGCCTTCACGCGCAGTCCGCCGCGCTGGCTGCCGATGCGCAGGCCGGTGCCGGAGGACAGCCAGCCCGAGGAGACGTCGGCCGTCTTGGAGGCCGGACCGCCGTCGGTGAGCGGATCGTTCTCGGCACGCCGGGCCAGGGCCATCAGCACCGGCACGACGAAGGGCGCGAGCAGCAGGTCGTAGAGGGTGGCCGTGATGAGCAGGTTGTTGAGCCCGACGTGGCGGGCGGCGGTGTCGCCGACGAGTGCGCCGACGCCCGCGTACAGCACGGTGGAGCCGATCGCGGCGGCGACGACCACGGCCATGGGGCCGGTGGCCGACTTGAGCCGGCCGTTCTCGGGTCTGGCCAGACCGGCGAGGTAGCCGACGACGCAGAGCACGAGGGCGTAGCGTCCGGCGGCGTGGTCGGCGGGCGGGGCGAGGTCGGAGAGCAGGCCCGCGCCGAAGCCGATGAGCGCGCCGCCGACGTGCCCGTAGACCAGGGCGAGGGCGAGCACGGTCAGCAGCACCAGGTCGGGGACGGCGCCCGGGAGATGGAGTCGGGCGAGGACGCTCACCTGGATCACCAGGGCGACGACCACCAGGGTGACGGAGAGCAGCATCCGGTTGAAACGCATGGGATTCGGCTCCTCCTGTTTACTGCTGCTGGCCGAGGTCGGGGGCGCTCGCCGAGGGGGTGACCGTCACGGTCACGGTCGGCGTGGGCGTCGGCTTGGGTTTCGGGGGCAGCACGGTGTCGCGGGGGTCGCTCTTGGGTGCCGCGACGACGACGCCGACGATGTCGAGCTTGGTGAACGATACGAACGGCGTCACGTAGATCGTGCGGGTCAGGTCGCCGCCGGAGGGGTCGACCCGGGAGACGACGCCGACGGGGACGCCGGGCACGAACGGCTTGTCGGACTGCGAGCCGAAGGTGACCAGCCGGTCGCCCTTCTTGATCTTCGCCTTGGCGTTGAGGAGTTCGACGCGCAGCGGGCGGTCGCCCTGCCCGGCGGCGAAGCCGAGTTCGTCGGTCGACTCCATGCGGGTGCCGACGGTGAAGTCGGGGTCGTTGGCGAGGAGCACGGTCGCGGTGTCGGGGCCGACGGTGGTCACGCGGCCGACCAGTCCGTCGCCGTTCAGGACGGTCATGTCGCGCCGGATGCCGTCGTTGGCGCCGACGTCGATGGTGACGGTCCAGGAGAAGCCCTGGGCGGCACCTATGGCGATGACTTCGGCGCCCTTGATGCCGTACTGGCCCTCGCCCGCCACCTTGATCATCTTGTCGAGCTGCTTGAGGCGGCTGCGGTTGCGGTCGTCGCTGCCGAGCTTCGCCTTCAACGCCGCGTTGTCGTGCTCCAGTTGGGCGACACGGTCGTGCCGTTCACCCGAGTCGCGGACCGCGGAGATCGCGTTGCCGACGGGGTCGACCGCGGACGACACCCCGTTCTCGATCGGGCCGAAGACCGTCGCGGCGGCCTGGCGGGCACCGTCGACCGGTGAGTCCTGCCCGCCGCGGATGTCCACCGTGATCAGTGCGAACGCGATGGCGATCAGCAGCACCAGGAGCAGCCGGCTCTCTCGTGTGTCCCTCACGTGCGGCGGCCGTGCCTTCCTCGTCGTATTGGGTCAACAGGGGCGCGCCCTGGGCGAAAAGGATGCCCACGGTGCGATGAGGCTGGGGTGGGGGGTGGTGAGGCGGGGTGGCTGGTTTGGAGGAGTTTATGACTCTATGTCGCAGGAGTTTATGCCTCCATACCAACGATCCGCCGCACGAGAAGGGGTGATCTCGTACGGCGGAATCGAAGTGTTACGTCATCTGCGGGGCTGGGCGTCCAGGACCTGCTGGAGCGCCTCGAACTCCTCGACACACTTGCCGGAGCCGAGCGCCACGCTGTCGAGCGGGTCCTCCGCGATGTGGATCGGCATGCCGGTCTCACGGCGCAGCCGCTCGTCCAGGCCGCGCAGCAGGGCTCCGCCGCCGGTCAGGACGATGCCCCGGTCCATCACGTCACCGGAGAGCTCGGGCGGACACTTGTCGAGCGTCGTCTTCACGGCGTCGACGATCGCGTTGACCGGCTCCTCGATCGCCTTGCGGACCTCCGCGGCGGAGATGACGACCGTCTTGGGCAGACCGGAGACCAGGTCCCGGCCGCGGATTTCGGTGTGCTCGTCAGTGTCGAGGTCGTACGCCGAACCGATCGTGATCTTGATCTGCTCGGCCGTCCGCTCACCGAGGAGGAGGCTGTACTCCTTCTTGATGTGCTGGATGATCGCGTTGTCCAGCTCGTCGCCCGCGACACGGATGGACTGGGCGGTGACGATGCCGCCGAGCGAGATGACCGCGACCTCCGTGGTGCCGCCGCCGATGTCCACCACCATGTTGCCCGTGGCCTCGTGGACCGGCAGGCCGGCGCCGATGGCCGCGGCCATGGGCTCCTCGATGATGTGCACCTGGCGGGCGCCGGCCTGGGACGACGCCTCGATGACGGCACGGCGCTCGACGCCCGTGATGCCGGAGGGCACACAGACGACGACACGGGGGCGGGCGAGGTAGCGCCGCTTGTGGATCTTCAGGATGAAGTAGCGGAGCATGCGCTCGGTGATCTCGAAGTCGGCGATGACGCCGTCCTTCAGCGGACGCACGGCGACGATGTTGCCCGGCGTCCGGCCGATCATCTTCTTGGCTTCCGCGCCCACCGCGAGGATCCCGCCGGTGTTGGTGTTGATCGCGACGACGGAAGGTTCGTTGAGTACGATCCCTCGGCCCCTGACGTACACCAGCGTGTTGGCGGTCCCGAGGTCGACAGCCATGTCACGGCCGATGAACGACATTGAGTTCCCCATCAGGATTCGTCTGGCCTTCCCAAAGCGAACGTTGACGGCTTTTTAGGGACGGCGCGAGGTTGGTGCAGCGACGTGAACGGTCCCATCGTAGACGCGCCCGCACGAACACTGCGCGATGGTCCTGGCCATTGTCGGCAGATGGCGGAGCGACTCGCTTGCGGAGACGAGCCATCGGGGTCACCCGTTCCCTCGATCAGCACGCATATGCCACGGGACGGCCGGATTTTTCACGGCCGTCCCAGGTCAGACTGTCGAAACCCTACTGACGAGGCCTCAGAAAATTCTTTGAAAATGTACTGCCCGACAGGCCCCGGAGATCGTCACGGACGGCCCCGACGAGGCCGTCCGTGACCTCGGCGAGGCCGTCCGTACGCGAGACCGTGACCGTCCGTGCGCGCGGACGCCGCGCGGAACCGTCGTCCGGGCGCTCAGGCGCGGCCGGGGAAGAAGATCTTCACCTCGCGCTCGGCGGACTCCTCGGAGTCGGAGGCGTGGATCAGGTTCTCGCGGACGATCACGCCGTAGTCGCCGCGGATGGAACCGGGGGCGGCGGCGATCGGGTCGGTCGGGCCGGCCAGGGCGCGCACGCCCTCGATGACCCGCTCGCCCTCGACGATCAGGGCCACGACCGGACCGGAGGCCATGAACGCCACCAGCGGCTCGTAGAAGGGCTTGCCCTTGTGCTCGCCGTAGTGCTGCTCCAGCGTGTCCTGGTCCAGGGTCCGCAGCTCCAGCGCGGTGATCTGCCAGCCGGCCTTGCGCTCGATACGGCTGATGATCTCGCCGGTCAGGCCGCGACGGACGGCGTCGGGCTTGAGAAGGACGAGGGTGCGCTGGCTCACGGGAAAGCTCCTTCGGGGTCACACTTGTGCGGATGAACGAGGCTACAGGGCGTGTCCGGGTGGCCGTCGCACAGCGCCAGGTGGTACGGGCGCGCGCCTCCGTCCGCCGGGGCCGCGCGCTCGCGCGCCCCACGGACCGGTGCGGGCCGCCGTCCGCACGCACCGGAACGGCACACCGGGCCGGTCCGCCTGCCGTCTAGGCCGGGTTGCCGCCGGGCTCGGTCCGGTCCTGCGCCTGCGCCTGCGCGGCGAACCTGGCCTTGGCCTCGTCGATCTTCCGGCCGTAGTGGACCGAGGCCCACCACAGGGCGGCGAAGGCCGCGCCCAGGATGAACATCGACGGCACGAAGACGCCGCCGGCGATCAGCAGGATCTGCAGCGCCCAGCCGAGCTGGACACCGCCGGGCCGCGTGATCATGCCGCACAGCAGCACGCTCAGCGCCATCAGGACCCCGCAGACCGTCCAGACCGTGGCCGTGGACAGGTCGGGTTCCTTCATGGCGACGAGCCCGGCGAAGCCGATGACGAAGAACTCGCCGATCAGCGTGGAAGCACAGAGCGTACGCACGTGGGTCAGCCCTTCCCCAGGAGCAGTCGGACCTCGCCGACCGTGATGACGGATCCGGTGACCAGCACGCCCCCGCCCGCGTACTCGCCCTCTTCCTCGGCGAGCGTGATCGCGGCCTCCAGGGCGTCGTCGAGACGCGGTTCGACCTGTACCCGGTCCTCGCCGAAGACCTCGACGGCGATCCCGGCGAGTTCGTCCGCGTCCATCGCGCGATGGCTGGAGTTCTGGGTGACGACGACCTCGGCGAAGATCGGCTCGAAGGCCTCGAGCACTTCGCGCACGTTCTTGTCGCCGCTCACACCGACGACCCCGATCAGCCGGCTGAAGTCGAAGACCTCGCTCACCGCCTCGGCGGTGGCGCGGGCCCCGGCGGGGTTGTGCGCGGCGTCGAGCACCACGGTGGGCGAGCGGCGCACGATCTCCAGGCGGCCCGGCGAGGTGACCGAGGCGAACGCCTTGCGCACGGTGTCGATGTCGAGCCGCTGGGCGTGCGCCGAGCCGACGCCGAAGAACGCCTCGACCGCGGCGAGCGCCACGGCGGCGTTGTGCGCCTGGTAGGCGCCGTGCAGCGGCAGGAAGACCTCTTCGTACTCCCCGCCGAGGCCGCGCAGGGTCAGCAGCTGCCCGCCGACCGCGATCTGCCGTGACACGACACCGAACTCGAGGCCCTCGCGGGCCACCGTCGCGTCGACCTCGACGGCCTTCTTCAGCAGCACCTGGGCCGCGTCGACCGGCTGCTGGGCGAGGATGACGGTGGCGTCCTGCTTGACGATGCCCGCCTTCTCGGCGGCGATCTCGGCGTGCGTCTCACCGAGCCGGTCGGTGTGGTCGAGGTCGATGGGGGTCACGACGGCGACGTCCCCGTCGATCACGTTGGTGGCGTCCCAGCTGCCTCCCATGCCGACCTCGACGACGGCGACGTCCACGGGCGCGTCGGCGAAGGCCGCGTACGCCATGGCGGTGAGCACCTCGAAGAAGGACAGCCGGTACTCCTGCCGTGCGTCGACCATCTCGACGTAGGGCTTGATGTCGTTGTACGTCTCGACGAAGCGCTCGGCGGGGATCGGGGTCCCGTCCAGGCTGATCCGCTCGGTGATCGACTGCACGTGGGGGCTGGTGTAGCGGCCGGTGCGCAGGTCGAAGGCGCCGAGCAGCGCCTCGACCATGCGGGCGGTGGAGGTCTTGCCGTTGGTGCCCGTGATGTGGATCGAGGGGTACGCGCGCTGCGGCTCGCCGAGGACGTCCATCAGCGCCGCGATCCTGCTGACGGACGGCTCCAGCTTGGTCTCGCCCCAACGGGTGGCGAGCTCGGACTCCACCTCGCGCAGCGCCTTGTCGACCTCGGGGTCGGCGGGCCGCGCGGGTACGTCGGCCTGGGGACCGCCGCCGCCCCGGGTGCGCAGGGTGCGGCTGCCGGCTTCGATCACCGCGAGGTCGGGGTCGCGGTCGGTCTCGTTGGCCACGATCTCGTCGAAGAGACCGAGCGGGTCGTGGTCCTGCGACTCGTCGGACGCGCTGCTGTCGTGCGGGGGGAGGTCACTCACGGGGCCAGTCTACGGAGGTGGCGGGGTGTGGGGGCGTGTGGGGCCCCATGGGGTTTTTCGCCCCCTCCGCCCCTTCCCGTCCCGCACCCGGGGCTCCGCCCCGGACCCCGCTCCTCGAACGCCGGAGGGGCTGATTCTCAGCCCCTCCGGCGTTCGAGGACGAGGCCGTCCAGGCCGAAGAAAGCCTGTCGTGTACGGCGGAAGGCCCCCGGAACTCGATGGTTCCGGGGGCCTTCGCCGGGCCGGGGGCCGGGGCTACGCCTCGGGCAGGCGCTCCAGCTGGGCCTGGATGCGGGCGATGTCCTCGTCCGCCTTGGCGAGCCGGCCTCGGATCTTGTCCACGACGTTGTCCGGGGCCTTGGCGAGGAACGCCTCGTTGCCGAGCTTGGCGTTCGCCTGGGCCTTCTCCTTCTCCGCGGCGGCGAGGTCCTTGGCCAGACGCTTGCGCTCCGCGGCGACGTCGATCGTGCCCGACAGGTCGAGCGCGACCGTGGCGCCCGCCACCGGCAGGGTCGCCGTGGCCGAGAAGCTCTCGCCCTCCGGCTGGAGCCGCAGCAGCTGGCGGATGGCCGCCTCGTGCGGGGCGAGGGCCGTCCCGTCGAGGGCCAGCCGGGCCGGGACCCGCTGGCCGGGCTGGAGGCCCTGGTCGGCACGGAAGCGGCGGACCTCCGTGATGACCTGCTGGAGCTTCTCGATCTCCTGCTCGGCGGCCTTGTCACGGAAGCCCGAGTCGGTCGGCCAGTCGGCGACGACGACGGACTCGCCGCCGGTGAGCGTCGTCCACAGCGTCTCGGTGACGAAGGGGACGATCGGGTGGAGGAGGCGGAGCGTGACGTCCAGGACCTCGCCGAGGACCCGGCCGGAGACCCTCGCGGGCTCGCCGCCCGCCATGAACGTCGTCTTGGACAGCTCGACGTACCAGTCGAAGACCTCGTCCCACGCGAAGTGGTAGAGGGCGTCGGAGAGCTTCGCGAACTGGAAGTCCTCGTAGAACGCGTCGACTTCGGCGATGGTCTCGTTGAGCCGGGAGAGGATCCAGCGGTCGGTCGCCGACAGCTCCTCCGGCTCGGGCAGCGGACCCTCGACCGTCGCGCCGTTCATCAGCGCGAAGCGGGTGGCGTTCCAGATCTTGTTGGCGAAGTTCCGGGAAGCCTGGACCCAGTCCTCGCCGATCGGCACGTCGGTACCGGGGTTGGCGCCCTTGGCGAGGGTGAAGCGGACGGCGTCGGAGCCGTACTTGTCCATCCAGTCGAGCGGGTCGACGACGTTGCCGAAGGACTTCGACATCTTCTTGCCGCGCTCGTCGCGGACCAGGCCGGTGAGGGCGATGGTCTTGAACGGGACCTCGCCGTCCATCGCGTACAGGCCGAACATCATCATCCGGGCGACCCAGAAGAAGATGATGTCGTGGCCGGTGAGCAGGACGTCCGTCGGATAGAACTTCTGCAGGTCGGGGGTGTTCTCCGGCCAGCCGAGGGTGGAGAACGGCCACAGGCCGGAGGAGAACCAGGTGTCGAGGACGTCGGTGTCCTGCGTCCAGCCCTCACCGGTCGGCGGCTCCTCGTCGGGACCGACGCAGACGACCTGCCCCTCCGGCCCGTACCAGACCGGGATGCGGTGGCCCCACCACAACTGGCGCGAGATGCACCAGTCGTGCATGTTGTCGACCCAGTCGAAGTAGCGCTTCGACATGTCGGCGGGGTGGATGGCGACCCGGCCGTCGCGGACCGCGTCACCGGCGGCCTGCGCCAGCGGGGCGACCTTGACCCACCACTGCATCGACAGGCGCGGCTCGACCGTCGTCCTGCAGCGCGAGCAGTGGCCCACGGAGTGGACGTAGGGGCGCTTCTCGGCGACGATCCGGCCCTGCGAGCGCAGCGCGCCGACGATGGCGGAACGGGCCTCGAAGCGGTCGAGTCCCTGGAAGGGGCCGTGGACCGTGATGACGGCACGCTCGTCCATGACCGTGATCGACTCCAGGCCGTGGCGCTGGCCGATCGCGAAGTCGTTCGGGTCGTGGGCGGGGGTGACCTTGACGGCACCGGTGCCGAACTCGGGGTCGACGTGGGTGTCCGCGACGACGGGGATGGAGCGGTCGGTCAGCGGCAGCTTGATCCGCTTGCCCACGAGGTGCTTGTAGCGCTCGTCGTCCGGGTGGACGGCGACGGCGGTGTCACCGAGCATGGTCTCGGCACGGGTGGTGGCCACGACGAGGGTCTCGTCGCCCTCCCCGTACTTGATGGAGACGAGCTCGCCGTCGTCCTCCTGGTACTCGACCTCGATGTCCGAGATGGCGGTGAGACAGCGCGGACACCAGTTGATGATGCGCTCGGCGCGGTAGATCAGCTCGTCGTCGTAGAGCTTCTTGAAGATGGTCTGGACGGCCTTGGACAGGCCCTCGTCCATGGTGAACCGCTCACGGTCCCAGTCCACGCCGTCCCCGAGCCGGCGCATCTGGCCGAGGATCTTGCCGCCGTACTCTTCCTTCCACTGCCAGACCCGCTCGACGAACTCCTCGCGGCCCAGGTCGTGGCGGGACTTGCCCTCTTCGGCGAGCTGCTGCTCGACCTTGTTCTGCGTGGCGATGCCGGCGTGGTCCATGCCGGGGAGCCAGAGCGCCTCGTACCCCTGCATGCGCTTACGGCGCGTCAGCGCGTCCATCAGCGTGTGCTGGAAGGCGTGCCCGAGGTGCAGGCTTCCGGTGACGTTCGGCGGCGGGATGACGATGGTGTACGGAGGCTTCTCGCTCTTCGCGTCGGCGGCGAAGTAACTCCGTTCTACCCAGCGCTCGTACAGCTTCCCCTCTACCTCGGCCGGCGCGTACTGGGTCGGCAGTTCGGTACTGGGCGCTGATGGCTGCTGCTGAGCGTTCTCGGTCACGGGATCAGTTTAGGGGCGTCACGCCCATGTCCCGAAACGGGATTACTTCGTAACGGTGCACCCCCTGCGGACCTGGGGGCCTGACCTGTGCGTCAGGATGTCAGGAACACATAAGGCACCTGGAGGGGAACCCAGAAATGAGCTACAACCAGCCGGGCCCGTACGGCGGGCAGCCCCAGCAGCCCGGACCCTACGGTCAGCCGGGCGGCCAGCCCGGCCCTTACGGCCAGCAGCCGCCGGCCCCCCAGCCCGGCTACGGCTACCCCCAGCAGGCTCCCCCGGCCCCGGGTTACGGCTACCCCCCGCAGGCTCCGGGTGTCCCGCCGCAGACTCCCCCGTACGGCCAGCCGCCCTACGGCACGGTCCCGATGCCGCCCGTGCCGGACGGCGGCAAGAAGAAGACGGGCCTGATCATCGGCGGCGTGGCCGCGGTGGCGGCGATCGCGGTGGGCGCGTACCTGGTGCTCGGCGGCAGCAGCAGCGGCTCCGACGTGGCCGACGACGGCCCGCACAAGCTGACGACGCCGGCGACGGTGATCGACGGACAGTACAAGCGCATGGGCAAGGACCAAGGCCCGCAGGACCCGTCCTCCGGCGACGCGAAGGACCTGGCCGCCAGCGGTATCACCAACTCCAAGTCGGTGGGCGGCGTCTATTCCACGGTCGACCTGAGCAACCCGGACACCCTGAAGGACCCGACCGCCATCGCGGGCTCCAAGGCCATCACCTTCTCCGGCCTCTACGGCAAGGTGAAGGACCCCGAGGCGGCGATCGACGCCTCGTTCGCCAACATCAAGAAGGACTCCGCCAAGGAGTCCGACTCCAAGATCGAGTTCATCGGCGACGCCAAGTCCGTGAACCCGTCCGGCCTGGACGGCGCGATCATGAAGTGCCAGGAGGCAAAGGCGCCCAACCAGGCGACCGGCAAGACCGACACCCAGTACATGTGCATGTGGGCCGACTACAGCACGCTCGGCTTCGGCGTGGCCGCCCAGGGCGGCCAGGGTGTGAGCATGGAGGAGTCGGCCCGGGTGACCGCGGCCCTGCGCAAGGACATCCGCGTCAAGATCTGATGTTCCGCACCGCGTGCGGGAGCGCATCGAACGGTGAGGGGCTCGGCCTGTCGGACGAGCCCCCTCTTTCCCTGCGCTAAGGCCCTTGTTCCGGTCCCTTCAGAGCCACAGCCCATCCGTCATGCGTATTTACAAGCGCTGTCGGCTTCGCCAGCCTTGAGGCCCGCGTTGACCAACGCGACATAGCAGGCCGGATTTGCGACTCTGCCCGCGACCGGGGTCGATATGTGGTGATGGCCGCAAGCTGCGGTCACCTTGGGCCCGACGTTGTAGCCGAGCCAGGCGACATAAGACCGGCACTCCGCAGTGGTGGCGGACGCCGGTGCTGCCATCACGAGGGGAACGACCCCCGCCGCCGCAGCCACGCTCAGCGCCGTCAAGGCACGCCTCAGTCTCATCTTCCGGTCCTCCCGTTTCACCTTCGCAAGGCGGTCTACCTTGTGTGATCAATAAACATCAGATGTCGACACGATGTGGGCAGAAAACAGGAGTTGGCGTGATCTTTGCGTCACACGCCGAAGAGGCACCCGGCAATTGTCCGCCGGGTGCCTCTTTGTCATGCAGGTGTCGCTACGCCGTCTTCTGCTCCCCGGGGCCGCCGCGGCGGGCGTCCCTCGGGATCAGGGTCGGGTTGACGTTGCGCAGGACCACGTCGGCGGTGATGACGACGCGGGCCACGTCCTTGCGGGACGGGACCTCGTACATCACGGCCTGGAGGACTTCCTCCATGATGGCGCGCAGGCCGCGGGCGCCGGTCTGGCGCAGGATGGCCTGGTCGGCGATGGCCTCCAGGGCCTCGCGCTCGAAGTCCAGCTCCACGCCGTCGAGTTCGAAGAGGCGCTGGTACTGCTTCACCAGGGCGTTGCGCGGCTCGACCAGGATCTGCAGGAGCGCCTCGCGGTCCAGGTTGTGGACCGAGGTGATGACCGGCAGACGGCCGATGAACTCGGGGATCATGCCGAACTTGACCAGGTCCTCCGGCATGACGGCCTCGAACTGGTCCTTGGACTCCAGCTCGCGCTTCGAGCGGATCGTCGCGCCGAAGCCGATGCCCTTCGCGCCGGCCCTGGACTCGATGAGCTTCTCCAGGCCCGCGAAGGCACCGCCCACGATGAACAGGACGTTCGTCGTGTCGATCTGGATGAACTCCTGGTGCGGGTGCTTGCGTCCGCCCTGCGGCGGCACCGAGGCCGTCGTGCCCTCGAGGATCTTGAGCAGGGCCTGCTGGACGCCCTCGCCGGAGACATCGCGCGTGATCGACGGGTTTTCGCTCTTACGGGCGACCTTGTCGATCTCGTCGATGTAGATGATCCCGGTCTCGGCCTTCTTGACGTCGTAGTCGGCGGCCTGGATCAGCTTCAGCAGGATGTTCTCGACGTCCTCGCCGACGTACCCCGCCTCCGTCAGCGCCGTCGCGTCGGCGATGGCGAACGGGACGTTCAGCATGCGCGCGAGGGTCTGGGCCAGGAGCGTCTTGCCGGAGCCCGTGGGGCCCAGCAGGAGGATGTTGGACTTCGCGAGCTCGATGGCGTCCTCGCGGTTCTGGCCCGTGCTGTTCTCACCGGCCTGGACGCGCTTGTAGTGGTTGTACACCGCGACGGAGAGGGCCTTCTTGGCCGACTCCTGGCCGACCACGTACCCCTCGAGGAACTCGTAGATCTCGCGGGGCTTGGGAAGTTCCTCCCAGCGCACCTCGCTCGTCTCGGCGAGCTCCTCCTCGATGATCTCGTTGCAGAGATCGATGCACTCGTCGCAGATGTACACACCGGGGCCTGCGATGAGCTTCTTGACCTGCTTCTGGCTCTTGCCGCAGAACGAGCACTTGAGCAGATCGCCGCCGTCACCGATGCGTGCCACGGTGTGCTTCCCCTTCGCCTGGGAGCCGCCTGGATCCAGCGGCTCCTGGTGCTGCCTTATGTCCGACGGTACCTTGCCGAGCCCCTCGTTCGGGCCCCCTTGGCGCGGTTCACTTTGTCGTGAACCGCGCCAAGGGGCGGCAGACGATACAGCGATACGTCACACGACCGCGGAGTTGTTCATCTTGCGGGTGGAAATGATCTGGTCGATCAGGCCGTACGCCAGCGCGTCCTCGGCCGTGAGGATCTTGTCGCGCTCGATGTCCTCGCGGATCTTCTCGATCGGCGTGGTCGAGTGCTTGGCCAGCATGTCCTCCAGCTGACCGCGCATCCGGAGGATTTCGTTCGCGGCGATCTCGAGGTCCGAGACCTGACCGCGTCCGGTCTCGCTGTAGGGCTGGTGGATCAGCACGCGCGCGTTCGGGAGCGCCATGCGCTTGCCCGGGGTGCCGGCGGCCAGCAGGATCGCGGCGGCCGAGGCGGCCTGGCCCATGCAGACCGTCTGGATGTCCGGCTTCACGAACTGCATCGTGTCGTAGATGGCCGTGAGGGCCGTGAACGAGCCGCCGGGGCTGTTGATGTAGACCGAGATGTCACGGTCGGGGTCCATCGACTCCAGGCACAGCAGCTGCGCCATGACGTCGTTGGCGGAGGCGTCGTCGATCTGCACGCCGAGGAAGATCACGCGCTCCTCGAACAGCTTCGCGTACGGGTCGTACTCGCGCACGCCCTGCGAGGTGCGCTCGACGAAGCGCGGGATGACGTAGCGGGACTCCGCGCGAGGACCGGTGTACTCGGCCTGCGTGCGGGCGTAGAGGCCGCTGCCGGGGAAGTCGTTCACTGTGTCTCCTGGAAAACCTGAAAAGGGCTGAGCGGTCGGCTGTGGGCGCGCAAGGGGCCTGACCCCACTCGGGGACGGGGAAGGGCTCCGCGCCGCCCTCGGGGGCACTGGAGGGGCTTACGCCGCCCCGGTGCCGCCGCCGCCCGGCATGCCGGCAGCGGTGGGCATGATGTCGTCGATGAGGCCGTACTCCTTGGCCTCGATCGGGTCGAACCAGCGGTCGCGGTCCGAGTCGATGGTGACCTGCTCCACCGTCTGGCCGGTGTGGAAGGCGGTCAGCTCCGCCATCCGCTTCTTGGTGTGCAGCAGCCGCTCGGCGTGGATCTTGATGTCCGACGCGGAGCCCGCGAGACCCGCGGAGGGCTGGTGGATCAGGATCTCGGCGTTCGGCAGGGCGAAGCGCTTGCCGGGGGTACCGGCGCTGAGCAGGAACTGGCCCATCGAGGCCGCCATGCCCATGGCGATCGTCACCACGTCGTTCTTGATGTACTGCATGGTGTCGTAGATCGCCATGCCGGCCGTGATCGATCCGCCGGGGCTGTTGATGTAGAGGTAGATGTCCTTGTCCGGGTCGGAGGCAAGGAGCAGCAGCTGCGCGGTGATCTTGTTGGCGATGTCGTCGTCCACCGGCTGGCCGAGGAAGATGATCCGCTCGTTGAGCAGCCGGTTGTAGACCTGGTCGCCGAGGCCACCACCGAAGTTGGGCTCACCGGCGGCGGAGGGCATCAGATTCGTCACGTATCCACCTGCTCGTCTTACGACGGCGCCGGGCCGTCTCACGTCTTCTGTGGGGCCTGGGACCCCGGGTTCCGCGCCGCCTCCCGACGGCGTCCGGGGACTCCCCTGCCCTCGTATTCATGGACCCTAACGCGCGGGTCCCTCCGGGGAATCCCGCAGAGGGAACTGTTCGCTGTGAGCGCATGCGCTGCGCTGGCTTCACCAGGGTTCCGGTCCCGTTTCCCGGGGGCGGCCGGCCGGTGGCTCGCACCCTCGAAAGGCCGCACCCGTCGGGGGGGGGCGGAGGCCGGAGCGCGACCGCGGGGCGGTGGGGGTTGCCCGCGCAGTTCCCCGCGCCCCTGGGTAAGCCGGTGGGGGCCTGCGGAGAGAAGGTCCTAGGTCCCCTGCCCGGGTATGCCGACGGGCCCCCGGGGACTCGGAAGTCCCCGGGGGCCCGTCCGGGCTACCGCTGAGGCGATCAGGCCTCGGGCTTGTCCTCGGTGTCGGCCTCGGCCGCGTCGGTGGCCTCGACGGTGTCGGCCGTCTCGTCCTCCTCGTCGTCCAGGTCGACGATCTCGCCGTTGGTGTCCTTGACCGTGGCGGCCTCGACGACGACCGCGAGGGCCTTGCCGCGGGCGACCTCGCCGACGAGCATCGGGACCTGGCCGCCCTCGACGACGGCCTGGGCGAACTGGTCGGGGGACATGCCGGAGGAGGCCGCGCGACGCATGAGGTGCTCGGTGAGCTCCTCCTGGTTGACGTTCAGCTTCTCCTTGTTGACGAGCTCGTCGAGGACGAACTGCGTCTTGATGCCCTTGACCGCGGCTTCCTTGGTCTCGGCGTCGAACTCTTCCTCGGTCTTGCCCTGGATCTCCAGGTACTTCGCGAGGTCGAGACCCATCTGGCCGAGCTGGTGGTGCTCGAGGTTGTGCTTACGGGTGTTGATCTCGTCCTCGAGGAGCTTCTCGGGGACCGGCACCTCGACGAGCTCCAGCAGCTTCTCCAGGACGCGCTCCTGGGCCTGCGTGGCCTGGTCGTACTGCTTCATGTTCTCGAGGCGCTTGCGGCTGTCCGCCTTCAGCTCGTCGAGGGTGTCGAACTCGGAGGCGAGCTGCGCGAACTCGTCGTCCAGCTCGGGCAGTTCACGCGCGGCGACCTGGGTGACCTTGACGGTGACCTCGGCCTCCTTGCCGGCGGCGGAGCCGCCCTTGAGCTCGGAGGTGAAGGTGGCCTCGCCACCGGCCTCCAGGCCCTTCACGGCCTCGTCGATGCCGTCGAGCAGCTCACCGGAGCCGATGGTGTACGAGACGCCGCTGGCGACACCGTCCTCCAGGACCTCGCCGTCGACCTTGGCCTCGAGGTCGATGGTGACGACGTCGGCGTCCTGGGCGGCGCGCTCGACCGGGGAGGTCGACGCGAAGCGCTCGCGCAGGTCGGAGACGGCCTTCTCGACGTCCTCGTCGCTGACCTCGACGGCGTCGACCTCGACCTCGATGCCGGAGTAGTCCGGGATCTCGATGGTCGGGCGGACGTCGACCTCGGCGGTGAAGTTCAGCGTCTCGCCGTCCTTCAGCTCGGTGATGTCGACCTCGGGCTGGCCGAGGACGTTCAGCTCAGCCTCGTTGACCGCTTCGGTGTAGAACTTCGGGAGCGCGTCGTTGACGGCCTCCTCGAGCACGGCGCCGCGACCGAACCGCTGGTCGATGACGCGCGCCGGGATCTTGCCCTTCCGGAAGCCCTTCACCGTGACCTGCTGGTTGATCTTCTTGTACGCCGCGTCGAGGCTGTCCTTGAGCTCCTCGAAGGGCACCTCGACAGTGAGCCGAACCCGGGTCGGGTTCAGGGTCTCCACGGCGCTCTTCACGGTTCGGTCTCCTTGTGGCTGACTTCTTGGGGGGTTCTGCTGCGTGCCGCTGCCGGCCGGGCAGAGTCCCGGGCGGATTCCGCGGCCCTTGAGAGACGAACACTGCAGACATACGGGCACGCAGCTTGCATAGTAACCGCAGGCGGTACACGCCCCAAAAGGTGATCTTGTCCGAGCGAGCCCTCCGCGGGCCCTCCGCAGGTCCTGCCGGTGGTCGGGGTGGCGGGATTTGAACCCACGGCCTTCCGCTCCCAAAGCGGACGCGCTACCAAGCTGCGCCACACCCCGTCGGTGCGACACGTAGGGTACATGCCCGCGGACAGTGCGGCCGCCGCATTTCACGTGCTCCGACGCGGACGGGAACGGGGTGTGCATTGCGGGCCGTCGACCCGCTACGATGCATTCTGTGCCGCGGTCGCTGACCTGCGGCGCACGCTGTGCGGGCGTAGCTCAATGGTAGAGCACTAGTCTTCCAAACTAGCTACGCGGGTTCGATTCCCGTCGCCCGCTCCACATGGCACAAGGCCAGGCCGGAGGGTTATTCCTCCCCGCCTGGCCTTTGTCGTTCCCGGGCTCCGGGCGGCCCTCCGTGCACGCCGCGTGCCCGTTCGGCTGCCGTCGGTTCCCCGCCTCCCCGGGTGCGGAGGGCCGCGCGGACTTCCGGGCGCGGAGAGGTCCGTCACCGGCGCGCGGGACCGGTGACGCGCGCCCGGCGCGGGCCGTGCCGCCCGTCACGCGCCCACCGTCGGCGGACACCCTTCGCCGTGTTCCGCTCAGAAGCTGATCGAGTTGATGGTCTGCGCTATCGAGTCGAGGAACCGGTTGATGGACGGGGCCATACCGGTCGACGCGAGGAAGAAGCCGAAGAGCACCGCGACGATGGCGGGTCCCGGCTTGATGGATCCCCCTCGGATCAGCACCACGAGGATGATCGCCAACAGCAGCACCACTGACAGCGAAATGGCCACAACTGATCACACCCTACGGTCGGTCCGCTCTCCCGGCCCGGAGGTGCAGGCCCGCGCACCCCCGCCAGAACCATCGTGCCACCAACCGGCCATTCCTATGCGACAGGTGACGCATCGTCGGCCGGGGGCCGCCCCGTGAGCGATCCGGCACCCCACCGGAACAGCCCGGCACACCGTCCCCCGGCACTACGGGAAAACGTCAACTCCGCCGCCCCGCAACATAATTCGACGGCAGGCCGGGACGGCGAATTCACGACACCGATTGCCGTGTCCACACATCTCGTTCGCAGATATTTCGAATTACCGCCGCAGGCGCATCGTGAACGCGGGGCGCGGACGGACAAAGACAGCCGAACCGGACATATCTTCAGAGTCGCCTGCGGGCGTTATGCACCGATTGATCACCATAGAAGGGTACATAACACCCGTCATCGGTAAGTGAGTCGATGCGTGGAACCCGTGCGAATCGACAGGCACACATCTCCGAATCCGGGGTAGGCGCAGGCGATAAGCAGGAATGAGATCGAGCATTTCACGAGAACGCACAGACGACGCTAGGGTGCCTCAGATGTTCCACGCCGCCACGTCCCCCGCACACGCAGCGAGGTCCAGATCCGTCCCCCTGAGTTCCCGGCGGGAGGGCCTGTGACCGACTCGCTCCGACTCCATGACCACCAGGGATCACCCCCTCCGCCGGACCCACGGCCGACGGACCCGGCGAACGGGGTACCGGGCCCGCGCTCGCCCCGGGCCGCCGCGGCGGCCGCCACCGGCGCCGCGCCGGACGGCGGGCCCGCCGGACAGCGCGACCCCTTCTTCGACAACGCCAAGTACCTGGCGATCGTGCTCGTGGCCATGGGTCACGTGTGGGATCCGCTGAAGGGCCAGAGCCGGGTCCTGGAAGCGCTGTACATGGTCGTGTACGCCTTCCACATGCCGGCCTTCATCGTCATCTCCGGCTACTTCTCCCGTACCTTCGACATGCGCCCCGACCGCCTGAAGCGGCTGGTCACCGGCGTCCTCGTGCCGTATGTCCTCTTCGAGACGGCGTACTCCCTCTTCAGTCGCTGGGTCGGCGGCTCGGACCTGACGGTCAGCCTGCTCGACCCCTGGTACCTCACCTGGTTCCTCGCCGCGCTGTTCGTCTGGCGGCTGACGACCCCCCTGTGGAAGCTGGTCCGCCAGCCGCTCCCGCTGACCCTGTGCATCGGCCTGGCCGCTTCCGTCTCGCCGGAGATCGGGAACGACCTGGACCTCCAGCGGGTGCTGCAGTACCTGCCGTTCTTCGTCCTCGGCCTGTGCCTGAAGCCCGAGCACTTCCGGCTCGCGCGCCGCCGCGAGGTGCGCGTCCTGTCGGTCCCCGTCATGATCGCGGCGCTGGCCGTGGGCTACTGGGCGGCGCCCCGGATGAACGCCGCCTGGTTCTTCCACCGCGACAGCGCGCAGGAGCTGGGGGTCCCCTGGTGGACGGGCGTCCTCATGACGCTCGCGCTCTACTGCTGCTCGCTGCTGCTCACCACGTGTTTCTTCGCCTGGGTGCCGCGGCGCAGGTACTGGTTCACGGCGCTCGGCGCGGGCACGCTGTGCGGCTATCTGCTGCACGGCCTGGTCCTCAAGGGGTGCGATTACGCGGGATGGTTCGACCAGGCCTGGCTGCACGAGCCGCTCGGGGAGGCCCTCGCGACGGTCGCGGCGGCCGCGCTCATCACCGCCCTGTGCACACGGCCCGTCCGGCGGGTCTTCCGGTTCTCGATGGAGCCGAGGATGGAGTGGGCGTTCAAGCGGGACGCGGCGGAGGTCGCCCGCGAGCGGGCGAAGGCCGACGCCCACCGGTCCGGCGCACGACTGGCCGCGGCACGACCGGCCGACGCACGACCGGCCGGCGTACAGCCGGTGGGCCGCGCCTGACCGGCCGGTGCGGGTGAGGGCGGGTCCGGAGAACCGGGCCCGCCCTCTCCTTGCGTCGGCACGCCCTCCCCCGGCACCGGCTCGCTCAGCCCGGTGGCAGCCCCAGCAGCGCCCGCATCGTCGCGTACTTCCTCGTCAGACGGGTCCGGGTGAGCTCGTCGAGGACCGCGAGGCGGAGCGGGTCGGAGTTGTGCGCCAGGTCGGAGGCCTTGACCAGCAGGGCGCCCCGGGTGGTGCGGATGCGTCGCGCGTACGCCTCCGGGGCCTCGCCGTCCGCCTTGGTGAGCGCCCGGACGATGTCCTTCGTACGGGGGCTCAGCGCGGCCTCGTCCAGCCAGTCCTCGGAGAGGACGTCGTCCTCGACGGCGTCGTGCAGCCAGGCCGCCGCCACCTGGTCGTCGTCGCCCCCGCGCTCGCGGACGCCGTCCGCCACGGCCTGGAGGTGCTCGGCGTACGGCCGGCCGGCCTTGTCGGTCTGGTCCGCGTGCGCCGCGCGGGCGAGCGCCTCGACTTCGGCCAGGGTCAGGAGAGGTCGGGTCACGCGATCAGTGTCTCCTCGGTACGGGCCGCCGCCCCGGTCGCCGGATTCCGCGGGGCGCGGTCAGCGTACCGGCGCCAGACCGTCGCGGCAGATGAGCAGGAGGGCCCGGTCGTCGTTGACGTCCCTGGCCACCGCCTCGATGAGGTGCCAGGCGGCGCCGTGGAAGCCTCCGGCGACATAGCGGTCGGCCTCCCCGGTGAGCCGGTCGATGCCCTCGACGATGTCCCGGTCGGCGGTCTCGACCAGACCGTCCGTGAACAGCATGAGCACGTCCCCGGGCCGCAGAGATCCCTTCACCGGGTCGAACTGGGCGCCGTCGTACACCCCCAGCAGGGGGCCTTCGGCGGCCTTCTCCTCCCAGCGGCCGCTGCCCGCGCTGAGCTGCAGGCCCGGCGGGTGTCCGGCCGAGAAGAGTTCGTAGTCGCCCGAGTCGAGGTCGAGCACCAGGTGGATCGAGGTGGCGAAGCCCTCGTCCCAGTCCTGGCGCAGCAGATAGCCGTTCGCGGCGGGCAGGAAGGCGTGCGGCGGCAGCGAGCCGAGGAGGCCGCCGAAGGCACCGGACAGCAGCAGGGCGCGGGAACCCGCGTCCATTCCCTTGCCGGAGACGTCCGTGAGGACGACTTCGAGGGTCCGGCCGCCGTTCGTCCGGGCGGCCACGACGAAGTCTCCGGAGAAGGACTGGCCGCCCGCCGGGCGCAGCGCCATCTCGCGGTGCCAGCCCACCGGCAGTTTCGGCAGCTTGCTCTGCACGCGGATGCGTTCGCGCAGGTCGAAGAGCATGGTGCCGCCGCGGCGCCAGGGCACGCCCACCCGGCTGCGGAACTGTGCGATCAGCAGGCCGAAGAAGCCGCAGGCCGCGACGACCAGGACCACGCCCGGTGTGACCCGGGAGGGGCCCTCGGTGTACGGGCCGAGCTTCACGGACTCCACGATCAGCGCGGTGGCCGCGGCCGCGTACAGCCCGAGCAGGCTGGCGGGCCGCAGCAGGAGTCCGCCGGCCACGATCGGCAGGACCAGGGCGGCGGGCGAGCACCACACCGAGTTGACCAGGGTCGTGGAGGCGATCACCGGGATCATGATCAGCAGGCCGGCCAGCGCGATCCAGTCGGAACCGTCCCCGCGGAAGTAGTCCACGGCGGATCTGCGCAGCCCTGTGCGGGCCCGGTGCCATTGCATCTTCAACCGGGCCGTGAACGTATCGGCTTCAGCGCGCCGCTCTCGTCCTGCTGCCATTAGTTCGGGACCCTATCCATCGGACCAGGCGCTTGGCACGGGAGGTCCCACTTGTCCCCCTCCGAGCGCTCAACTTCACAGAGAACCGCACCGGCGCATCACGGCCGGGGGCCGTCGCGGCCGGGCGAAATTCCCTCGCTCGTACCGCATTGCCCTGGTAGGCATGGGTCATGACGACTGACGTTCGGGTGCTGCGGCGGGCCGACTGGGACGAATGGTACGAAAACCTGATCCGCGCGTTCGGAGGTGTGGCGGAGTCGTCCGAGGAGCGCGAACTGTGGAACGCGCTCACAGAGTACGACCGTTCGCTGGGCGTGTGGGACGGGGAGAACTGCGTGGGTACGGCGGGGGCCTTCTCCTTCCGTGTCACGGTCCCCGGCGGCGCCTCGGTGCCGGCGGCCGGGGTCACGATGGTGAGCGTCGCGGCCACGCACCGGCGGCGGGGGGTGCTCACCTCGATGATGCGGCGCCAGCTGGACGACATCCGTGCCGGGAGCGAGCCGCTCGCCGTCCTGGTCGCGTCGGAGCCGGGGATCTACGGGCGGTTCGGCTACGGCATCGCGACCTCCTCGGTCAGCGCGGAGATCGACACCGCCCGCGTACGGCTGTCCGTGCCGCCCGGGACCGATGGCGTACGGCTGCGCTACGCGGTGCCGGCCGAGGTGCTGGACGCGTGCGAGGCGGTGTACGCGCGGCTCGTGCCGGAGCGGCCCGGGATGCTGGCCCGGCAGCCCGGCTGGCAGCGGCTCATGCTCCTCGACCCGGCGGACGAACGGAACGGCGCCTCGCCGCTGCAGTGCGTTGTCGCCGAGCGGGACGGCGAGACCGTCGGGTACACGCGCTTCCGGGTCAAGCCGGAGTGGGGCCCGGCCGGGCACAACGGGGTGGTGACGATGGTGGACCTCGAGGGTCTTGACCCGGCGGCGCGGGCCGCGCTGTGGCGGTTCCTCTTCGACATCGACCTGACGTCCACCCTGCGGACCCGGGCCCGTCCCGTGGACGACGCCTGGCAGCACCTGGTCTCCGACATCCGCCGCTGTCAGCTGCGGGTGAAGGACTCGCTGCACGTACGGCTCGTCGACGTCGGGGCCGCGCTGGAGGCCCGGACCTACCAGGCCCCGGTGGACGTGGTGTTCGAGGTCGAGGACTCCTTCTGCCCCTGGAACGAGGGGCGTTGGCGGCTCACCGGCGACGCCAAAGGCGCGGTGTGCGCCCGCACCGAGGACGCCCCTGATCTCGCCCTGTCCGTGCGGGAGTTGGGGGCCGCCTACCTGGGCGGCGTGTCCCTGGCCTCGCTCGCGGCCGCGGGCAGGGTGCGTGAACTGCGGGGAGGGGCGCTGGCGGAGGCGGCGACGGCGTTCGCCTCGGCGCTCGCCCCCTGGCTGCCGCACGGATTCTAGGGTCCGGGACCCCTGACGGGGGCTCAGGCCTTCTGGCAGGCCGGGCACCAGAAGAGGTTGCGGGCGGCGAGATCGGCGGTGCTGATCTCGCCGCCACAGATGTGGCAGGGCAGGTCGGCCCTGCGGTAGACGTAGACCTCGCCGCCGTGGTCGTCCACGCGCGGCGGGCGGCCCATCGCCTCGGGAGTGTGTTCCGGCCGGACCGTGTCGATGCGGTTGTTGCGGACGCCCTCGCGCATGAGGTCCACGAGGTCGGCCCAGATCGCGTCCCACTCGGTGGCGGCGAGGTCCCTGCCCGCCCGGTACGGGTCGATGCCGTGCCGGAAGAGGACCTCGGCGCGGTAGACGTTGCCCACGCCCGCGATGACCTTCTGGTCCATGAGCAGCGCGGCGATCGTCGTACGGCTGCGGGAGACCCTGCGGTAGGCCGCCGACGGGTCGGCGTCCGGGCGCAGCGGGTCCGGACCGAGGCGGTCGTGTATCGCGTGCTTCTCGTCGTCCGTGATCAGGGCGCAGGTGGTGGGGCCGCGGAGGTCGACGTACGCCGTCTCGTTCACGAGGCGCAGCCGGACGGTGTCCGTGGGCGGCGGGGCGGGCGTGCCGCCGAATCCGACCTTGCCGAAGAGACCGAGGTGGATGTGGACCCACCGCCCCGGACCGAACCCGAGGAAGAGGTGTTTGCCGTGGGCCTGCGTCGCGGTCAGGACCGATCCGTCGAGGAGGGCCGCGGCGTCACCGAACTTGCCCTGGGGGCTGGTGACCCGGACGGCGCGGCCACCGAACGCGGCGAGGTAGTCCTCCGCGAGCCGGTGAATGGTGTGCCCCTCGGGCACCGTTCCTCCTGCTGTCTCTCTCGTCCGGCGGCCCGGGGGCCCGACGGTTCGCCGGCCCCGGGGCCCCGCGGGCCCGTGGGCCCGCGGTCCGTCGGTGCCGGTCCTACGGCTGCTGCGGGTGGTGGGCCGGGATCGGCGGGAGTTCCCGGGTCTTCTCGTAGTCCGCGAGCATCTCGATGCGGCGGACGTGGCGCTCCTCACCGGTGAACGGCGTGCCGAGGAAGGTCTCGACGAACTTCGTCGCCTCTTCCTGGGTGTGCATGCGGGCGCCGACGGAGATGACGTTCGCGTTGTTGTGCTCGCGGCCCAGCGCGGCGGTCTGCTCGCTCCAGGCGAGCACGGCCCGGACGCCGGCGACCTTGTTCGCGGCGATCTGCTCGCCGTTGCCGGAGCCGCCGATGACGATGCCGAAAGCACCCGGGTCGGCCACGGTGCGCTCCGCCGCGCGGAGGCAGAACGGCGGGTAGTCGTCCTGGGCGTCGTAGATGTGGGGCCCGCAGTCGACGGGCTCGTGGCCGGCGGCCTTGAGCCACTCGACGAGGTGGTTCTTCAGTTCGAGACCGGCATGGTCGGATCCGAGATACACGCGCATGGTCCGAGTGTGACACGGCCGTCCCGGGCCGGCCGCGCCGGGGCCCGCACGAGAAAACTGTGAGCAAGCCTACAGAACCTCAAGAAAACCTCAAGTAACAATCTGGATTCGAAGGTTCACGAACCCCTCCACCTCCGTTTCACTGGTCGTGCCCGTGCAGCGGTCCCCACGAAGGGTCGGTGCCGTGCCCTGTACGCCGCTCGTACGGGGCAGGCGTTCTGTACGGCGATCTGCTCATACGGCGCAAAGGAATCCCCCTTCATGACCTCGCAGCCGACCCCCACGAAGGCCGCACAGGCCCCCGGAGAACCCGGTGGCGGCCTCCAGGCAGGACTCAAGAACCGTCATCTGTCGATGATCGCCATCGGTGGTGTCATCGGAGCCGGGCTCTTCGTCGGCTCCAGCTCCGGCATCGCCACCGCGGGCCCCGGCATCCTCCTCTCCTACGCCCTCGTCGGCACGCTCGTGGTGCTGGTGATGCGGATGCTCGGTGAGATGTCCGCCGCCAATCCGACCTCGGGCTCGTTCTCCGCGCACGCCGACCGGGCGCTCGGCCGCTGGGCGGGCTTCTCCATCGGCTGGCTGTACTGGTTCTTCTGGGTGGTGGTGCTGGCCGTGGAGGCCACCGCCGGCGCCAAGATCCTCGAAGGGTGGGTGCCCGCCGTACCGCAGTGGGGCTGGGCGCTCATCGTGATGGTGGTGCTGACGGCCACCAACCTGGTCTCCGTCGGCTCCTACGGCGAGTTCGAGTTCTGGTTCGCCGGGATCAAGGTCGTGGCGATCGGCGCGTTCATCGTGGTCGGCGCCCTCGCGATCTTCGGGGTGCTGCCGGGCGTGGACGCCCCGAAGGCCGGGCTGGACAACCTGACCGGCCACGGCGGCTTCCTGCCGCACGGCCCCGGCGCGATCCTCACCGGTGTGCTGCTGGTCGTCTTCTCCTTCATGGGCAGCGAGATCGCGACGCTCGCCGCCGGCGAGTCCGAGGACCCGCAGCGGGCCGTGACCAAGTCGACGAACAGCATCATCTGGCGCATCGCCGTCTTCTACCTGGGTTCGATCCTCGTCGTCGTCGCGCTGCTGCCCTGGAACGACCCGTCGATCAAGGACAAGGGCTCGTACGTCGCCGCCCTGGACTCCCTCGGCATCGCGCACGCCGGTCAGATCATGAACTTCATCGTGCTGACGTCCGTGCTGTCCTGCCTCAACTCCGGCCTCTACACGGCCTCCCGCATGGCCTTCTCGCTCGGTCAGCGCGGGGACGCGCCGAAGTCGTTCGCCCGCACCACGGGGCGCGGTGTGCCGATGACCGCCATCCTCGTCTCGGTCGTGTTCGGCTTCGTGGCCGTCTTCTTCAACTACAAGTTCCCGGACTCGGTCTTCCTCTTCCTGGTCAACTCCTCCGGTGCGGTGGCCCTGTTCGTGTGGCTCGTCATCTGCTTCTCGCAGCTGCGGATGCGGAAGATCATCCAGCGCGAGGCGCCGGAGAAGCTCGTCGTGCGGATGTGGCTCTACCCGTACCTGACCTGGGCGACGGCCGCGATGATCGTCTTCGTGCTCGGCTACATGCTGACCGACACCGAGCACGACGGCCGGGAGACCGTGCTGCTGTCGCTGCTCGTCGCGGCGGTCGTGCTGGTCATCGCGTTCGTCCGGCAGAAGGTCGGCGCGGGCGCCCGCTCCTCCGCGCAGCCGGTCGAGAGCGGCGCTCCCGAGGAGACCCGGGCCGAGGTCGGCGCCTGACCCGCCCCCGACGCCCGAACGAGAGAGGGGCCCGCGGCCGATCGGCCGCGGGCCCCTCTCTCGTTCCCCTCGCCACCCGCACTTCCTCTCACCCACCGAAGCACGACGGCCTCCGGCCGGGACCGAGCCAAGTCCCCGGCCTCGGCCGGGGCCGGGGGCCGGCCGAGGCCGGGGCCAGAAGACGGAGGCGGGACCGGAGCCGGGCTGGAGGCCAGGAGCCGAGGGTCGGGACCGGGACCGGAGTCAGGGTCAAAAGCCGGACCGGGGGCGGAACCAGAGGGCCAGATGCGGGGCCAAAGGCCGGGAGCCGGAGCCGGGGGCGAAGTCCTGGCACCTGCCGCGGTGAGCCGACCGCGAGCCGCGGCAAAACACCGACCGCCAGGCCGGAACCGGAAGCCAGGGGCGGGGGCCATAGGCCGGGAGGCGGGGCCGGGGCGATGTCCTGACGCCCACCCCGGTGGGCCAGCCGCTGACCGCGGCGAGAACACCCATCGCCGGACCGGGACCGGAAGCCGGAAACGGGGCCGGGGGTAAGTGCTGGCGCCCGGCGCGGTGGGGCGGTATCGGAAGCCGGAGGCGAGGGGCTGCCGTTCGGTGCGGTGGGCGTGGTGCCGGGGCCGCGGTGAGAACAGTGATCGCCGGGACGGGACCGGGAGCCGGAGGCGGGTGCCGGGGCCGGCCGGGGCAGCGTGGCCGCGGTGGGAACAGTGGTTGCCGGGCCGGGACCGGGAGCCGGAGGCGGGGTGCCGGAGGCGGGGTGCCGGAGGCGGGGTGCCGGAGGCGGGGTGCCGGAGGCGGGGTGCCGGAGGCGGGGTGTCGGAGGCGGGGTGTCGGTGTTGGTCGGGGGCTTGGTGGGCCGCGGTGGTCGCCGGGGGTTGTGGCGGGTGGGGAAGCGTGAAGGCTCGCCGGGTGGGGTCGAGGACCGGGCCGGCGAGCCTTTCGCGGGGAACGACGACCGCTCGGACACGAGCGTCGTCCGGCCGGTGAGGTCCTGGCCCCACCGGCACGGTGTCACTTCTTGTCGACGAGCTTCCACGCGCCCGGCAGGATGCCCATCGCCAGGGCGGCCTTGAGGGCGTCGCCGATCAGGAACGGGGTGAGGCCCGCCGCGACGGCCGCGCTCGCCGACATGCCGGTGGCCAGGGCCAGGTAGGGAACGCCGATCGCGTAGATGATCGCCTCGCCGAGCAGCATCGTGCCCGCCATGCGCAGCACGGAGCGGTCGGCACCGCGGCGGGCCAGGGCGCCCACGACGGTGGACGCGAGCAGCATGCCGAGGATGTAGCCGAAGGACGGGGCCGCGGCACCGGAGCTGCCCCCCGCGAACCACGGGACGCCGGCCATGCCCACCACCGCGTACACCGCGAGCGACAGGAAGCCGCGGCGTGCGCCGAGCGCCGTGCCGACGAGCAGCGCGGCGAAGGTCTGGCCGGTCACCGGCACCGGGGAACCCGGGACGGGCAGGGAGATCTGGGCGGCGAGGCCGGTGAGCGCGGCACCGCCGAGCACGAGGACGGCGTCACGGACGCGGGAGGCCGGAAGAAGGTCGGCGAGGACCTCACCGGGGCGGGAGGGCGTGGCGACAGCGGTGCTCATGAGGACTCCGGCGAACGGGGGTACCCCCTTGGCCCACGCGGAGCTCGGGGGAGGACAGGTCGGAACACGGCGACGCTATCCCAGGGGCGTACGGGTGATCACCGTCAGTGCTCGACAAAGCGCGGATCCGGGGCTTGGTGGGCACCTTACAAAGAGTGCCCGGTACACCTGCCCCAGGGTGATGCTGGTCACTGAGGTGACGTCGTTTCTGCTACGGGGCGGTCCGGGGCCGGCACTGTGGAGATTCACCAAAGACCCCGCCGAGCGTCCGGACCCGTCCGGAGCCGGCCGGAGCGGGAACGCACCGGCGTTGTCCGGTCCTTGGGCGTATCTGGCGGGGGCCCCGGTCGGCCCCCTACCCTTCACCGCATGGTTCCCCAGGCCCTGAACTTCTCGTCGCGTCGCTACGTCGACCTGCGACGCCAGGGCACGGCCACCTGTCGCCGCCCGTCCTGAGGCGGGGCGGAGCGGATCCGGCTCGCCGAGACCACAGCGGACCACAGCAGACGCACGCCGCGCCCGTCGCGGCGGGGCGTACGTGACGGCGCTCGGCCGGACCAGCTCCCGAGGAAGAACTCCATGGCCAGTACGGTGGCACCCCCTTCCACGTCCCTTCCTTCCCCCGTCCTCGCCCGGCGCCGGGCGAGCGCCAGCGTGATCCTGCGGTCCGTGCTGGAGCACGGGCCGGTCGCCCGCAGCACCATCTCCCGGCTGACCGGGCTCTCCCCCGCGTCGGTGACCGACTACTGCGCCCGGTTCACCGAACGGGGTCTGATCCGGGAGGCCGCCGCGCCCCTCCGGTCGGGCGGGGTCGGGCGGCCGCACCTCCCGGTCGACCTGGACCACTCCCGTTTCGTGGTCGGCGGGGTGCACGTGGCCGTGCCGTACACGACCGTGGCGCTGCTGGACCTGCGCGGGCGGGTCCTCGCCGAGAAGCGGCTGCGGCACGACCGCACCGAACCGGGCCCCGTCCTCGCCAACGCCGCCGACGCGGTCGCCGCCCTCCTCTCCGACGTCCCCGGCCGGACCGCCCTCGGCATCGGAGTGGCGGCCGGCGGCTGGGTGGACCCGGACTCCGGCACGATCGTGGAGCACCCGATGCTGGGCTGGCGTGACGTGGCCGTGCGGGAGGCCGTCGGGACCCGCACGGGGCTGCCGGTCCATGTGGACGGCCACGCGCGGGCGCTGGTCAACGGGGAGCGGTTGTTCGGGCGGGCCAGGGGCAGCCGGAGCGTGCTGCACCTGTTCGCCGGCAACGTGGTGGACGCCGCCTTCGCCACCCACGACCAGGTGCACTACGGGCCCCGCTCGCAGGCCGGAGCGATCGCCCATCTGCCCCTGCCGGGCGGGTCGGAGCGGTGCGACTGCGGCCGGACGGGGTGCCTCCAGGCCGAGCTGAGCGAACGGACGCTGTGCCGGCGGGCCCGCGAGCGCGGGGTCACGGACGGCTCGAACCCGATGCACGTGGTCTCCGCCGCGGCCGCCGGCGACCCGCTGGCCGTGGAGCTGCTGACGGAGCGGTCCCGGACGGTCGGGCGGGCGGCGGGGCTGCTGCTCGACGTGCTCAACCCGGAGACGGTCGTCGTCACCGAGATAGGCGCCGTGCACCGGGAGGACTGCCTCGGCGCGCTGCGCGAGGCGGTGGGACCGGAGCGGGCGTCCGCGGTCCTCCCGACCAGCTTCCCCGATTCGGTGCTGACCGTGGCGGGCGGGTCCGTCGTGCTCGACGTCCTCTACCGCGATCCGCTGGGCTCCGCGGGCTCCCCACCGGGAGCTAATTAATTCAGAAAGTCGGAATGTTGACAGGGTTCGTTCCCGGACAGGAGCATCGTGTGCATGAGCAGCGCGCGGGTGCAGGTTCCGCTCACCAAGTGCCGTGTGGTCGACCTGATGCGGGTCGCACGCACACGTTGTTGCTGACCCTCTGTCGCTGACCGGCCGCCACTGACCCACCGTCACCGACGCGTGGTCACCGGCGCCTCGTCGCCGGTCCCCCGAGACGTTGATCCGCCGGTGCGCTGATCCGTCGTATCGCGGGACCGGCCGTCCGACGCCGCCGCGGCACGGATCGTCCGGACGCCGTCGTCCCGGTCGGCCCGTCTTCTTCGGCACGCCACCGGCGTGTGTCCTTCTCGGCGCGCCCGCCTCCCTTCCGGCTTCGCCATGCCCGGAACCCCGCGCGCCCTCCCGCCCCCTGGATCCCCGGAGTCCTTCCATGCCACCACTGTCCGCGCGGTCGACGCGTTCCTCCTCGTCCCCGTCCACGTCCGGTGTCGACCGGCGCGTGTTCCTGTCCTCACTGCTCGGTGCCGCGGCCGTGGCCGGGCTGAGCGGCTGCGCCGGCGCCAGCGCGGCCGGCAGCCAGTCCAAGGGAGACCTGTCGGCGCCCCTGTCCGACAAGGTGCCGAAGGGCACCAAGCTCTCGATCGCCTCGTACCAGGGCGTCCAGGAACTCCAGTTCAAGCTGGCGGGGCTGTCGGGACTGCCGTTCGCCGTGTCCGACTGGGTGAACATCGGCGCCGGGCCCGACGTCATCAACGCCTTCCGCGCCAAGTCCCTGGAGGTCGGGAACAACGCGGGCATCCCGCCGATCCAGGCGCACTTCCAGGGCTTCGACGCGAAGATCGTCGCGATCAACATCACCCGCAAGCCCAACTACCTGTTCGCCACCAAGCCCGGCAGCGACATCAAGGACGTGCAGGGCTTCAAGGGGAAGAAGCTGGCCTTCTCCCAGGGCCAGGCGCAGGGCGTGGTCCTGCTGCGCGCCCTGAAGCAGGCGGGTCTGTCCTACGACGACGTGAACCTCGTGCCGCTGACCAGCAACCAGTTCCTCACCGCGCTCCAGGCCGGGCAGGTGGACATCGCCCCGCTCGCCAACAGCCAGGCACCCGCCTATCTCAAGCAGTACGGGTCCAAGGGCGCCCACACCATCAAGACCGACGTGGTGGACCTGCTCAACCTGCTCTGGGCGCCCACCTCGGTGCTGGCCGACCGGGCGAAGGCGGCCGCGATCGCCGCGTACATCCCGCGCTGGGCGAAGGGCCAGGTGTGGGCGTACGAGCACCCCGACGAGTGGAACGAGGAGTTCTACGTCAAGACGCAGAACCTGACCCTCGCGCAGGCGCGGTCGATCACCGCGCTCGCCAACAAGCCCCTCTTCCCGCCGAGCTGGGACGAGGCCGTCAAGTGGGAGCAGGAGACCGCCGATCTGCTGGCGGAGGGCGGCTTCGTGAAGAAGTTCGAGGTCGGCTCGCTCTTCGACCGGCGCTTCGAGGCCATCGCGGCCAGGGCCGTACCCGCGGAATACCGGAGGTGACGGCCATGACGAGCAGGACCTCCACCGAGGACCGGTCCACGACCGGGTCCACTACCGGGTCCACTACCGGGTCCACGCCCGCCGCGGTCGCGGCCGGCACCACGCCCCCGCCCGTCTCGGCCGCGACCGCGGACGGCACCGCCCCGGCCTCCGCCGCCGCGCCGCCCGCCGGCGTCGGCACCGAGCCGCCCCCGGCCGTACCGGTCGTACCGGTCGCGGCGGAGGCGGCCGGTACGGAGACGTCCGGCGGGGCCGGCGGCCGTCCGTTCCGGCGGGCTCCCCGGACCCGGCGCCGCACCCTCGCGCCCGGCAAGCGACTGCCCGCCTCCCGGCTCGTCGGTCCGGTGCTGTTCCTGGCCCTGTGGGCCGTCGCGTCCGCCGCCGGACAGCTGGATCCCGGCGCGATCCCCGCGCCCTGGACGGTGCTGAGGACCACCGGTGACCTGTGGACCGACGGCACGCTGCCGACCGATGTGCTGACGTCGCTGGAGCGCGCGGGGTACGGGTTCGCGTTCGGCCTGACCGCCGGTGTCGTCCTCGCCCTCGCCTCCGGGCTCAGCCGGGTCGGGGAGGCGCTGATCGACGGGACCGTCCAGCTCAACCGGGCGATCCCGACCCTCGGTCTGATCCCGCTGTTCATCCTCTGGCTGGGCATCGGCGAGACCTTCAAGATCGCGATCATCGCCATCGTCGTCTACATCCCGATCTATCTGAACCTGCACTCCGCCCTGTCCGGCATCGACAACCGGTTCGTGGAACTCGCCGAGGTCCAGGGGCTGTCGAGGATCCGCTTCATCCGCCAGATCGTGATCCCCGGCGCGCTGCCCGGCTTCTTCGTCGGGCTGCGGCTCGGGGTGACCGGCTCCTGGCTCTCCCTGGTCGTCCTGGAGCAGATCAACGCCACCAGCGGCCTCGGCTACATGATGTTCCAGGCCCAGAACTACGGCCGGACCGACATCATCCTCGTCGGCCTGCTGATCTACGGCATCTTCGGGCTCGTCTCCGACAGCGCGGTTCGTCTCGTCGAACGAAAGGTGCTGTCGTGGCGACGCACACTCAGCAGCTGAACCGCTCCCACACGGTCCGCCTGCGCGGGCTCACCAGGTCGTTCGAGGGCCGCACGGTGCTCGACGGCATCGACCTCGACCTTCCGGCGGGCCAGTTCACCGCCCTGCTCGGCCACAGCGGCTCCGGCAAGAGCACGCTGCTGCGCGCCATCGCCGGCCTCGACCACGACGTCGCCGGGAGCGGAGAACTCACCGCCCCGGAAAGGGTGTCCGTCGTCTTCCAGGACTCCCGGCTGCTCCCCTGGCGCCGCGTCCTCGACAACGTCCTGCTGGGCACGGACGGCCGGGAGGCCGCGGCAAGGGGCCGCGCCGCCCTCGCCGAGGTGGGGCTCGCGGGACGTGAACGGGCCTGGCCGAACGAGCTGTCCGGCGGCGAGGCACAACGCGCCGCCCTGGCCCGCTCCCTGGTCCGCGAGCCCGAACTGCTCCTGGCCGACGAACCGTTCGGAGCACTGGACGCGCTCACCCGGATCCGGATGCACGTGCTGCTGCGCGAACTGTGGGAACGCCACCGGCCGTCCGTGCTGCTCGTCACGCACGACGTGGACGAGGCGATCGTGCTGGCCGACCGGGTGCTCGTGCTCGACCACGGCCGCATCGGCCTCGACCTGTCCATCGACCGCCCGCACCCCCGCTCGTACCGCGACCCCCTGCTCGGCGAATACCGCGAACGGCTGCTGAACGCCCTCGGGGTGACCGAGGACGTGACGGGGACGACGGCGAGGACGGAGCCCGGGACGACGGAACGCCCCGCGACCGGACCGGACGCGGCGGCGGACGACGGCGCCGGGCACGGCACGTCCGCACACCGGAAGGAGAAGCACCCGTGACCAGCCCGCGTCGGCTCCACCTCAACGCCTTCCTGATGAACACCGGGCACCACGAGGCCTCCTGGCGGCTCCCGGAGAGCGACCCGTACGCCCACGTCGAGACGGACCACTACCTGCGTCTCGCGCGGATCGCCGAACGCGGCACCTTCGACTCGCTCTTCCTCGCCGACGGCCCGGTCCTGTTCAACAGCGTGGGCCAACGCCCCTCCGGGGCGCTCGAACCCATCACCCTGCTCACCGCGCTGGCCACCGCCACCGAGCACATCGGCCTGATCGCCACCGCCTCCACGTCCTACAACTCCCCCTACAACCTGGCCCGCAGACTCGCCTCCCTCGACCACATCAGCGGCGGCCGGGCGGGCTGGAACATCGTGACCACCGCGGGCGCGGAGGCCGCCCGCAACTTCGGTCTCGAGGACGAGCCCGCGCACGCCACCCGGTACGAGCGCGCCGCCGAGTTCCTGGACGTGGCGCTCAAGCTCTGGGACAGCTGGGAGGACGACCTCGTCGTCGCCGACAAGGCGGCGGGCGTCTGGGGCGACCCCGGCAAGATCCATCCCGCGCGTCACAGGGGGACGTACTTCAGCGTGGAGGGCGCCCTCAACGTGCCCCGCACACCGCAGGGTCACCCCCTCCTCGTGCAGGCGGGCTCCTCCGAGGACGGCAAACGGTTCGCGGCCCGGTACGCGGAGGCGGTGTTCACCGCCCAGCAGACCCTCGCGGGCGCCCAGGAGTTCTACGCCGACCTCAAGTCCCGTACCGGGCGGGCCGGCCGGAACCCGGACCACATCAAGGTCCTGCCCGGCATCGTCCCGGTCGTCGGCTCGACCGAGGCGGAGGCGCGCGCCCACGAGCGGGTCCTGGAGGACCACATCGTGTACGAGCACGGGCTGAACCGGCTGGAGCACCTGCTCCACCTGGAGCCCGGCACGCTCGCCCTCGACGCGCCGCTGCCCGACGGCCTGCCGCCGGAGAGCGCGATCGAGGGGGCCAAGAGCCGCTACACCCTCGTCGTGGAGCTCGCCCGGAGCGAGCGGCTGACCGTCCGCGAGCTGATCGGCCGGCTCGGCGGCGGGCGGGGCCACCTGACCTTCGCCGGAACGCCCGAACAGGTCGCCGACACGATCGAGGAGTGGTTCCGCGGCGGCGCCGCCGACGGCTTCAACATCATGCCCGCCGTGCTGCCGTCCGGCCTCGGCCTCTTCGTGGACCACGTCGTGCCGATCCTGCGCGAGCGGGGCCTGCTCCGCCGGGAGTACGGCCCCCGGCAGACCCTGCGCGAACGCTACGGGCTGCCGCGCCCGGCCAACCGGTACGCGACCGCGCCCACCGTCCCCGCACCCACCCCGGCGACCGCGTCCGTGAACGCGACCGCCGTCGCCTGAACCCGACCGCACCTCCCCCGAACCGCCCAGCCGAAAGGACCCGCATCCCATGACGGACATCGAGATTCAGAAGGTCACCGCGCACATAGGCGCCCGTGTCCTGGGCGTCGACGTCTCCAAGCCCCTGGACGACATCACCGTCGCCGCCCTGCGCACCGCCCTCAACGAGCACAAGGCGCTGGTCTTCGACGACGTCGACCTGGACGACGAGGGCCAGCAGGCCTTCGCCCGCCACTTCGGCGACCTCACCACCGCGCACCCCACCGTGCCCGCCGTGGACGGCGCCCCGAACGTGCTGCCCGTCGACAGCGAGCGGGGCCGCGCCAACCACTGGCACACCGACGTGACCTTCGTGCTCAACCCGCCCCAGGCCAGCACCCTGCGCAGCATCACGATCCCGCCGTACGGCGGCGAGACGCTCATCGCCAACGCCGCGGCCGCCTACCGCGATCTGCCCGAACCGCTCCGGGCGTTCGCCGACACCCTGTGGGCCGAGCACACCAACGACTACGACTACGCGGTACCGGACGAGAACATCGACGAGGAGCAGGCCGCGCAGCGGGCCCAGTTCACCTCCATCACGTTCCGCACCGCGCACCCGGTCGTCCGGGTCCACCCGCTGACCGGTGAACGCGGCCTGTTCATCGGCGGGTTCGCGCAGCGGATCGTCGGACTGTCGGTGGGCGAGTCCCGCAAGATCCTCGACCTGCTCCAGGCGTACGTCACCCGGCCCGAGAACGTCCTGCGCTGGCGCTGGTCCCCGAACCAGCTCGTGCTGTTCGACAACCGGATCACCCAGCACTACGCGATCGACAACTACGACGGCCTGCCCCGTCGGCTGAACCGGGTGACGGTCGCCGGTGACGTGCCGGTCGGCATCGACGGCACGCGGAGCCACTCGGTCGAGGGCGACGCCTCGCACTACACGTCGGTGGCCGGCTGACGCCCCCGCCCGACGAGCACCGGGACGGCCCCCGCGGGGAAACCCCTCGCGGGGGCCGTTCCGTCACGGTCCGCACGGCACGTTGAGCGAGACCAGGGCGGCCGCCCCGTCCTCCATCCGGAGTTCGGTGACCGCCGCGTTGCGCAGGCTCGGCAGGACCCGGCGGTACTCGCCCAGCGGGATGGACAGGACGGTGCACAGCACCAGGCGCAGCAGGGTGTTGTGGGCGACGACCAGGACGCGTTCGCCGGGGTGGGCCTCGGCGATGCGGCGCAGGGCGTGCGTTCCCCGGGCCGCCGCCGTGCGCGGATCCTCCGCCTCGGGGAAGGGGTAGGACACCGGATCGGCACGGTACGCCTTGGCGCGGGCCGGGTTCTCCCGTTCGAACTCGGCGAGCGTGCGGCCCTCCAGCACCCCGAAGTCGCATTCACGCAGGGTGGGTTCGCGCCGTGCGACCAGCCCGAGGGCGCGGCACGCGGGCTCGGCGGTGGCGACGGCCCGGGACATGGTCGAGGTCCAGACCGCGTCGACGGGGTTCGCGGCGGCCCAGCGGCCGAGGGCCTCCGCCTGGGCGCGGCCCTCCTCGGTGAGCTGGATGTCGCTCACTCCGGCGTAGCGGTTCTCGGCGTGCCAGACGGTCTGCCCGTGCCGGACCAGGAGGAGGGTCGTGCGGCGGCTCGTAGTACTCATGAAGCCGCAGTATCCAGGTCGGGCCGGGTCCGTGGGCGCGCCACGGGAAGTCCCGGGCGCGGCGGACCGTTTCGTCCCGCGATCGGCCCCGCGGGCGCACGCGCCCGCGGGGCCGGTTCTCGTCCGGACGACCGGAAGGCCTACAGGTTGCTGAAGTCCGGTCCCGCCGTACGCGTGCGCTTGATCTCGTAGAAGCCCGGCACCGAGGCGACCATGAGCGTGCCGTCCCAGAGCTTGGCGGCCTCCTCGCCCTTGGGGGCCGGGGTGACGACCGGGCCGAAGAAGGCGAGCTGCTCGCCGTCGGAGCCGGGCACGGCGATGACCGGCGTGCCGACGTCCTGGCCGACCTTGTCGATGCCCTCCTTGTGGGAGGCGCGCAGCTCGGCGTCGAACTCGAAGTCCTCCTGGTCGGCGTAGTCGATCAGGTCGGCGGGCAGCCCCACCTCTTCGAGGGCGCCGGCGATCGCCTCCTTGGTCGCGCCCAGGCCGTCGTTGTGGAAGCGGGTGCCGAGCGCGGTGTACAGCGGGCCGAGGACGTCCTCGCCGTGCTTCTGCCAGGCGGCGGTGACCACCCGGACGGGCTGCCACGCCGTGGTCGCGAGCATCTCGCGGTAGTGGTCGGGAAGCTCGTCCAGCTTGGGCTCGTTCAGGACGGCCAGGCTCATGATGTGCCAGCGGACCTCGATGTCGCGGACCTTCTCCACTTCCAGCACCCAGCGCGAGGTCATCCAGGCCCAGGGGCACAGCGGGTCGAACCAGAAGTCGACGGGGGTCTTGCCGGAACTGGTCTGAGCGGTCTGCTCGGGCATGGCTCTCCTCGGAAGGCGGTCTTTCCCGTGGCAACACGGGCGAACACCTGACCCATTCCCGAGCATCCGTGCGATCGCGGGGTCGCATGGGGATTCCCCTGTGTCGCCGTCGTCACGCCACCCTCCGTAAGGAGCGCATGGCAGGATCGGCCCTGTTCACACATGTCTATGACGCCATGAGGGAGTGCAGCCGTGCCCGGTGAGAACCTGTCCCGCGACGAGGCCCAGGAACGGGCGGCATTGCTGTCCGTGGACAGCTACGACGTCTTCCTCGACCTGCGTTCGGCCGTCGGGGAGACGGAACCCGGCGCGGCGGCCGGGGAGCCCCGCACGTTCCGCTCGGTCACCACGCTCCGCTTCCGCTGCGCCGAGCCGGGCGCGGCGAGCTTCGCGGACCTGGTCGCGCCGAGTGTGACGGCCGTCTCGCTCAACGGCCGGGACCTCGACCCCGGTGAGGTCTTCGACGGCGTCCGGATCCGGCTGGAGGACCTCGCCGCCGAGAACGAGCTGGTCGTGGACGCGCAGTGCGCCTACTCCCGCACCGGCGAGGGCATGCACCGCTTCGTCGACCCCGAGGACGGCGAGGTGTACCTGTACACGCAGTACGAGCCCGCCGACTCGCGCCGCGTCTTCGCGAACTTCGAGCAGCCGGACCTCAAGGCCCCGTTCCGCTTCGAGGCACGGGCCCCCGAGGGCTGGACCGTCTGGAGCAACGGCGTCGGCGAACTCGTGGACGGCGTGTGGAAGTTCGCCGAGACGAAGCCGATCTCGACGTACATCACCGCGGTCGTGGCGGGCCCGTACCACTACGTGACGGACTCCTACTCCCGCACCTTCGACGACGGCACGAAGCTGGAGATCCCGCTCGGCGCGATGTGCCGCAAGGGCCTGGCCTCCCACTTCGACGCCGACGACGTGTTCCTGGTGACCAAGCAGGGCCTGGACTTCTTCCACGACCACTTCGACTACCCGTACCCCTTCGGGAAGTACGACCAGGCGTTCGTGCCCGAGTACAACCTCGGCGCGATGGAGAACCCGGGACTCGTCACCTTCCGCGAGGAGTACATCTTCCGCGGCAAGGTGACGCAGACGTCGTACGAGGCGCGGGCGAACGTCATCCTGCACGAGATGGCGCACATGTGGTTCGGCGACCTCGTCACCATGGTCTGGTGGGACGACCTGTGGCTGAAGGAGTCCTTCGCCGACTTCATGGGCACGTTCGCGAACGTCGGCGCGACCCGCTTCACCGACGCCTGGATCACGTTCGCCAACCGCCGCAAGGCCTGGGCCTACCGCGCCGACCAGCTCCCGTCCACCCACCCGATCACGGCCGACATCCGTGACCTGCAGGACGCCAAGCTGAACTTCGACGGCATCACCTACGCCAAGGGCGCCTCCGTCCTCAAGCAGCTGGTGGCGTACGCCGGACAGGACGCCTTCCTGGAGGGCGCCCGCCGCTACTTCAAGCGGAACGCGTACGGGAACACCCGCCTCGGCGATCTGCTGTCGGCCCTGGAGGAGACGAGCGGACGGGACATGGCCGCCTGGTCCCGGTCCTGGCTCCAGACCGCGGGCGTCAACTCGCTGACCCCGCAGGTGATCCTGGACGCCGAGGGCCGCGTCGGCGAGCTGTCCGTGCTCCAGGAGGCTCCCGAGTCCCACCCCGAACTGCGCCCGCACCGCGTGGCCGTGGGCCTGTACCGGCGCGAGGGTGACGGCCCGCTCGTGCGGTACGCGCGCGCCGAGGTGGACGTCGACGGGCCGCGCACGGTCGTGACCGAGCTGGCCGGCGCCGAGGCCCCCGGGCTCGTCCTCGTCAACGACGACGACCTCACGTACTGCAAGATCCGCTTCGACGAGAACTCGCTGGCCACGCTGCGGGAGGCGCTCGGCGAGATCACCGACCCGCTCGCCCGGGCCCTGTGCTGGTCCGCGCTGTGGAACCTCACGCGCGACGCGATCCTGCCCGCCCGGGACTTCATCGCCCTGGTGCTGCGCTTCGCGGGCCGCGAGTCCGACATCGGCGTCCTCCAGATGCTGCAGGCCTGGGCGGACTCCGCGCTCGTCCACTACGTGGCGCCCGACTGGCGCGAAGAGGGCGGGGCGCTGCTCGCCGAGGGCGCGCTGGAGGAGCTGCGGCTCGCCGAGCCGGGCGGCGAGCACCAGCTCGCCTGGGCCCGCTTCTTCGCCGTCGTCGCCTCCGGCGAGGCCGATCTCCAGCTGCTCCAGGGTCTGCTGGAGGGGACGGCGGAGATCGACGGCCTCGAGGTCGACCAGGAGCTGCGCTGGGCGTTCCTGGAGCCGCTGGCCGCGCGGGGGGCCGCCGACGAGTCCGTCCTCGCCGCCGAACTCGCCCGCGACGACACGGCGTCCGGCAAGCGGCACCAGGTCCGCTGCCTCGCGGCCCGCCCCTCGGCCGAGGTCAAGGCCCAGGCCTGGGCGGCCGTCGTGGAGTCCGACGCGCTGTCCAACGCCCTCGTCGAGGCGACGATCTCCGGCTTCGGCCGGCCGTCCCGGCGGGATCTGCTCGCGCCGTACACCGAGCGGTACTTCGCCGCCATCGACCGCGTCTGGGCGGAGCGCTCCATCCAGATCGGCATGGACGTGGTCAGGGGGCTGTTCCCCTCGCTCCAGGACTCCCCGGAGACCCTGGCGGCCACGGACGCGTGGCTCGCGGCGCACGAGGACGCCCCGCCCGCGCTGCGCCGGCTGGTGCTGGAGTCGCGGGACGACCTGGCGCGGGCACTGCGGGGGCAGGCCCGCGACATCGCCGCCGCGGGCTGATCACCCGTCCCGGACGGACCTGACCGCAGGGGGCACCGGCGCCACGGGCGTCCGGTGCCCCCTGCGGTGTGCCGGTCCGGCGCGCGCCGACGGGCCCGCCGGTGGACCGACCCGGCGCGCGCACCGGTCGGCTGATCCGATGCGCGCATTGGTTACGAAATGCAGGTATTCAGACCCGTAACCCCTATGAACGCCCGCCCGGACCAGCGGCTTTCCGTGGTCGAACATCCGTGCTTTCGGGAGCGTTTGTCGCGATTCTCCGACGGGCGGGTAACAGCGGTTAGAAGGCCGCTGTCCGGCGGGCATCCCCGGTCCATGAACCACAGCACCCCCCTCTCCATCCGCACCCTGCACCACCCGTCCCCCGTGCAGCACCGGGTCCTGACCGCCGCCCAGCTGCGCGACCACGGCGTGACCGCCGCGGACGCCGGCGAGCGGTGCCGGCCCGGCGGCCCCTGGCAGCGGATCCTTCCCGGCGTCTTCCTCCTGCATCCCGGCCCGCCCACCCCCGAGGAGCGGCTGCACGCGGCGCTGCTCTACACCGCCCGTCCCCCTTCCTCCCGCCCGGCGCCCCGCGTCCCCGCCCAGCCGGGCTCCGCGGGACCGTCCGCCCCCCGGCCCTCCGCGGACGCGCTGATCACCGGCCTGGCGGCGCTGGCCCTGCACGGCTTCTCCTGCGCCCCGCCGCTGCCCTCCCTCGACACGATCGACGTACTGGTCCCCCGTATGCGCCGGCTGCGCTCGACCGGCTGCGTCCGCATCGTGCGCACGACCGTGCCGCCGGCCCCCGTGTTCGTGGCCGGACTCCCGGTCGCGGCCGTCCCCCGCGCGCTGGCCGACGCGGTCGCGGAGCTGACCGACGGGGAGACCGTGCGCGGTCTGCTGACGGAGGCGGTGCGCCGCGGCCTGTGCGAGCCGCGCTCGGTCGTGGAGGAGCTGACGGCGGCCCAGCTGCTCGACCGCCCGCACGTGATCGACGCCGTGGACTCGCTGGTGGCGGAGGGCAGGGCGATCGCGGAGAACCGTCTGTACCGGATGGTCTTCGACCACGGGCTGCCCGACCCGGTCTGGAACGTCGGCCTGCGGCTGCCCGGAGGCCCGCACCTCGGCGGTGTGGACGCGTACTGGCCCGAGCAGGCGGTGGCGGTCGAGCTGGACACCCGGCCCCTGCTCCGGGGCGCGGAGGCCGGGCGCTCGGAGCAGGCCCGCAGACGCGAGCGGCTGGAGCGGCTCGGCATCACCGTCGTCCACATCGCCCCGCGCGGGCTCAGGGACGCGATGGAGGAGCAGGCCACGATCGTGCGGACCGCGCTCATGGCCGCGAGCGACCGCGATCCGGCCGCGTACGTCCTGGTGCTGCCCCGGTAGTGACGGACCGGGCCGCGCCGGAGGGGAGGGAGAGGGCCCGCGGACCGTTCGCGCGGGCCCTCTCCTGATTAGCGGGCCCTCTCCCTGATTACGGGGGCGTTGTCGGTGCGCCGAACTACTGTGGAGCGAGCGGGAGTTCCACGGCCGGACCCGCCTGCCACGACGAGCCGGGCGGAAGACGGGCCCGGACAGGAGACAGGAGAACGCGATGACGACCCTGCCCGACCGCCCGAACACGGCGCTGCTGGTGATCGACATGCAGCACGGAGCGGTGGACGGCGCCCACGACCTCGCGGGGGTGATCGCGAACATCGGCACACTGGTCGCCAGAGCTCGCGCCGAGGCCGTGCCGGTCATCTGGGTGCAGCACTCCGACGATCACATGAAGTACGGCAGCGACTCCTGGCAGTACGTGCCGGAGCTGGTCCGCCAGGACGGGGAGCCGGTCGTCCACAAGAACTACGGCGACTCCTTCGAGGCCACCGGGCTGGAGGACCTGCTCGCCGAGCGTGCCGTCGGCCATGTCGTGGTCACCGGCGCCCAGACGGACATGTGCGTCCGCTCCACCCTCCACGGCGCCTTCACCCGCGGGTACGACGTCACGCTGGTCGGCGACGCCCACACCACGGAGGACCTCACCGCGTACGGCGCCCCCGCCCCGGCCGAGGTCGTCGCGCACACCAACCTGTACTGGAAGGAGCAGCGCGCGCCCGGCCGGCGCGGGGACACCGTCGAGACGGCGAAGGTGGACTTCGCCGCCGGGGCCGCCGGCTAGAGCCCCTCGGACAGGCTTCGGGAAAGGCCCGGGGAGAGACCCGGAGAGGGGCTCGCCGCGGGCGGCCGCGTCCCGCAGAACTCCGCCTCGACGACCGCCACGGCGTCACCCGTCCAGTCGCCGTTGAAGTTGAAGGCGAGGGAATGACGGCCGTCCTCGGTGGTGACGGCCACGGAGGTCGAGCCGTGGATGCCGCCGTCATGGCCCCAGATCCGGACGCCGCAGCTCAGCTTCTGCTCCAGGAGGCCGAGGCCGTAGCCCGCGTCCGGGAAGCCGTCGATGCCGACCGTCGACTTCATCTCCTCGAGCTGCTCCCGTGGCAGGAGCCTGCCCCGCAGGAGGGCCGTGTAGAAGCGGTTCAGGTCGGCGCTGTCGGAGATCATCTCCCCCGCGGAGGAGCCCCAGGAGGGGTTCAGGGCGGTGACGTCGTAGGTCGGTCCGGTCGTCGTCTCGGCCAGTTTGGAGTACGCCCTGCTGTGCGGCCCGGGAACCGTGACCCGGGTGCCCGGCAGCGACGTGGCGTGCAGGTTGAGGGGCTTGATGATCCGGTCGCGGATCTGTGAGGCGTAGGAACGGCCGGTGACCTTCTCGATCACCATGCCGGCCAGGACGTAGTTCGTGTTGGAGTAGTTCCAGGACGTGCCCGGCTCGAAGTCCGGCTTGTGGGACAGGGCGACGGCGACGAGTTGTCCGGGTGTCACCGTGTCGTAGCGGTGGCGGAGGAATCCGTCCTTGGCGAGGTACTTGGCGCCGAAGCCCTCGTCGGCGGTGTAGTTGAAGATCCCGCTGGTGTGGTTGAGGAGCTGGCGGACGGTGATCTTCGTGCCGTCGTTGCCGTTGCCGCGCACCACTCCGGGCAGCCAGGTGTCCACGGTGTCGTCCAGTGACAGCCGTTTCTCCGCCTCCAGCTGGAGCAGGACGGTGGAGATGAACGTCTTGGTGATGCTGCCCACGCGGTAGTGGTCCGCCGTGGAGCGCGGTGCGCCGGTCCGCAGGTCTCCCACGCCCGCGGTGGCGGACCACGTGCCGTGCCGGTCCACGGCCGTCGCCGTCACCCCCGGCACACCGTCGCGCACGGCCGCCTCCATGGCCCCCCGCGTCGGTGTGTGGCCGCCCCTCGCGGGCGCCGCCGCCGCGATGCCCGCCTGCGTCACCGCGACTCCCGCCACGATCGCCCCCACCAGTGCCGTACGTACCCTCATGTCTTCCCCGTCTCGCTGTGGGACTCGGTCGGGGGGAGGGACACGAGGGCGCGTCGGCGGGTTGCCCGGTCCCGGCAGGTTGGGCCATTTTCAGCGAGATTCCAAGAGGAACGTCAGGTGGGTGAAGGCCAGATGCGCGTACAGAACGTGGACGATACTGCACTTCCCGCCTATGTCAGGGTTTAGTTTTCATTTTGGTGATACAGGACGATGTTGGACGCTAGCCTGAGCGGGTGAAGTTGGTGATGCAGGTGAAGCTTCTGCCGACGCCCTTGCAAGCGGAGGCGTTTGAAGCAACCCTGCACGCCTGCAACGAGGCCGCGACCTGGGCATCTGAGGTCGCCTTCACCAAAGACGTGAAGCGGAACTTCGCGCTGCGTGAGCACGTGTACGACGAAATCAAGCAACGCTGGGGGCTGGGTGCGCAGGCTGCCCAACACGTCATCAAGAAGACCTGTGACGCGTACGCCACGCTGAACGGGAACCTGAAAGCCGGGAACCTGGGCAAGCCGGGGTCCGGGCGCTATCGGCGGGCCACCGAGAAACCGATCGTCTTTCGCGCACAGAGCGCTCAGCCGTACGACGACCGGATGCTGTCCTGGCAGACCGCCCGGCGCACGGTGTCGATCTGGACGCTGTCGGGGCGGATGAAGAACGTGGCGTTCACCGCCGAACCCGAGCAGTTGGCCCGTCTGGCCCTGTACCGCAAGGGTGAGTCGGATCTGCTGTACCGCGACGGCATGTGGTTCTTGAACGCGACCTGCGAGGTCCCTGAAGCCGAGCCCAACACTGACCTTGTGGACTTTCTCGGCATCGACCTGGGCATCGCCAACATCGCCACCACCTCCGACGGCGAGATCATGGCCGGGCGTGCACTGAACCGGGGACGGCTGCGTGAACGCACGCTGCGCACCAAGCTGCAACGCAAGAACACCCCGTCGTCCAAGCGCCGACTGAAAAAGCGGCGGCACAAGGAATCGCGGCGAGCCAAGGACATCAACCACAAGATCGCGAAACATGTGGTGGCCGAGGCAGAACGCACCGGCCGCGGAATCGCCCTGGAAGACCTGACGGGCATCCGCGAACGGGTACGGCTTCGCAAGCCTGGGGGTACCTCCCACGCCCTTTAGGCAGTGGGGGAGGGCCACCCACTCCAGCTGGGCCTTTCATCAGTTGGGGCAGTTCATCGCGTACAAGGCCCGCAGGGCGGGGGTGCCGGTGGTGTACGTCGATCCGGCGTACACCTCCCGCACCTGCGCCGAGTGCGGCCACATCGACAGGGCGAACCGGGTCTCTCAGGCCTGGTTCGCGTGCCGGTCCTGCGGATTCGTCGATCACGCGGACCGGAACAGCTCCCGCAACATCCGCGCTCGCGCGGAAAAGTTGTGGCGCTGCGGGGCGCAGTCAATCGCCCCAGACCCACCGCCGAAACCGGACGTGGGACAGGACGCAAGCGCAGCACCACACCCAGTGGCGCCCGCTGTGCAAGCCCGGAGCTCTAGCGACGGGTAGTTGACCCCTTCTTGAGGATCAGCTCGGTGTTGCGGTCGCGCGAGGTGCCCGCCAGGGTGGTGCGGGCGCCGGGCGTGTTGAAGGAGATCTCGCGGTAGAGCGCCGCGAGCCCGGTCTGGGTGAGGTCGGAGAAGTCCGTCGTGTGCGGGGCCGAGGACTCGACGAGGGTGGTGAACAGGGAGAGCGTGCCGTCCTTGTTGTCCACCAGCTCGATGATCCGCGCGAGCTGGGGGAAGTCGATGTGGGAGGCGGTGCTGATCTCCCAGAAGGAGCGGTTGCCGGAGGCCGCGTGCGGGACGATCTCGTTCCTGTGGGTGTGGCCGTTCACCCAGGCGAGGACGTTGCTGTAGCCGGCGAGGAGGGCGACGAGCTCGTCCCCGCCGTGCCGCCTCTCGGCCGGGTGCGCGGGGTCGGCGTGGGTGTTGTGCATCGACTTGCTGGTGTGGTGGCTGAAGACGACGGCGTACGAGTCACTGTTCTCGCGCAGTGTCTTCTCCAGCCAGCGCATCTGCGCCGTGCCGATGGAGCCCTCGTAGTGACCGCCGGGGTCGGTGGTGTCGAGGCTGATGCCGATGACGTCCTCGGAGATGCGGAACGTGTAGTACTGCGTGCCCGCGGCGAGGTTCGCGCTGGAGTAGCCGTGGCCGATCGGGCCCGGTCCGGTGTGGGCCGGGTCGAGGTGCGCCTTGACGTACTCGGCGGGGGTGAACGGGGCGCGCTTCTCGTCGGGTGTGACCGAGCGCATCTGCCGGGTGTGCACCCTGAGGAGGTCGCGCATGTCGGCGCCCTTCGGGCTGGTGCCCGTCTTGAGGCTCTTGGCGATCGCGACGCACTCCGCCGCGCTCAGCGACATCAGCTTCTTGCCGCCGACGGCGAAGTCGGTGAGGTACGAGTCGCCGTGCGAGCCGTAGCAGCCGAGCGGGAGCGCGTCGTGGTTGCCGACGGTGGAGTACCAGGGCAGGTTCAGTCCGGGGCTGCGCAGCTCGCGGATCGCCGCGTCCAGGAAGCCCTGGATGCGCGGGAAACCGATCTGCTTGTCGATGTCGCGCAGGGCCGCGTCGGGCTGCCAGTAGGTCTTCAGACCGCTGGCCTGGACGCCCTCGTAGTGCCGCGGGTCACCGCTGTTCGGGGTGACGCGGCCACCGCTCATGACCTTCAGGAACCACTCCAGCTCCGTCTTGGAGTTGTTGTCCGTGTTGTCCCCGGTGGTCATGACGAAGTGCAGCGGGGAGCCGGTGACGGGAGCTCCCCGCAGCGAGTTGATGCGCTCGACCAGCGAGACGGCGCCCGCGACGGTCAGCGTCTCCTGGGGACGCCAGGCGCTCGTGTTCTGGGAGCGCAGGAACTCGACGCGCAGCGGGTGCTGGGTGTCGGTCAGATGCATGTCGGTGAGCTGGACGAACGCGGCGAGCGTGGTGCGCCGGTCGGCGCGGCCCGTCTTGGCCGCGGCCAGTTCGTCGCGCAGGACCCGCTTCCAGCCGGGGCCGGTACCGAGCCGGCGGTACCCGGAGGACCCGGAGCGCGGCGTGGCGACGCTGGTCAGTGTGGTGCCACGGGTGTACGGGACGAGGGCGGCCGGTGCCGTCCGAACGGTCGCGGCGGCTTCTCCCCCGGCGTGGGCGACGGAGTCGGCGACCGGAGCCTGCGCGGCCGGCGCCCCGTGCGCCGGGGACTGCGGGCGCAGGGCGAGGCCGATCCCGGCGGAGATGGACACCGCTCCGCCTGCAGCCAGCAGGGTGCGGCGATCGAGGGCGGGTACGGTGGCGACAGAGCGTATGCGCGGCATGGCGCGGTCTCCCCGAGTGCGAACGCATCGACAGTGGCCGCGGGGTGCTCGACCGGCGAACTCCCCGCTCGTACTGGATGGTTGGCACTCGGGATGACCTGCGCGTTAACTGGGCGGCAACGGGCGGCGCCGATCACCGTACGTCGATCTCGGCGCGCCCTGGGCGTCCATGGAGTCCTGTCCGAACGGCCGGTGGACGGTCACTCCGTGTTCATCTCGCTGGGTAGGGGGGGTGAATTCGGGTGTGGCGCCCGCCCGTTCACGGGTTCGCCGGCGAGTACGCGGGCGCGGACCAGCGCAGGGGACTGGCGGCGGGCGTCTCGACGGCCTCGGCGAGGGTGAAGCGGACGGTGCGTTCGCCGTCGGGGGCGAACTCCGCGCGGGCCGTGCCGGTCAGCTGGAGCACCGATCCCGATGTCCAGTCCAGGAAGAGCAGACCGGCCCGCGGGTCGGCCGCGAGGTTGCCGAGGGTCAGGAACATGGAGTTCCCGGGGTAGTCGCGCCAGCTCAGCTCGCCGGGCGCGTCGACGCGTACGAAGCCGGGGTTGCCGCCGCGATGGCTCGCGTCGGCGCCGTGCGCGTGGACCGTGGCGAGGAAGAAGGTGTCGGCTTCCTCGACGAACTCCCGTTGCGAGGGGGTGAGTTCCCTGCCGCGCCGGGGTGGGCCCGCCGTGCGGCCGGTGACCGTCCCGTACGTCTGCCTCTTCTGGATGTACTTGGGGCAGTTGGAGAAGACCTGGTCGGCCTCGACCGCGAAGCCGCGCGGGGTCGGCCGGGCCCGGCCGTTGAGGCGCATGCGGCGACGGGTGCGCGGGTCGAGGGCGATGGTGCCGACGGCCGTGCCCGGGGTGGCGAGAGCGTCGGCGAGCGGGTCACCGGCCGGGAGGCCGCCCACGACCGAGATCTGCCGGACGCCGGTGGCCCGTACGAATCCCGGCGCCCCGGTGAGCAGCGAGGCCCACACGCCGCTGTTCCCCGCCGCGGCGGCCCCGTACCGCGTGCCGCTCCCCGGGGCCGCCGCGCCGACGACCAGCATGGGCTGGAGTTCGAGGAAGGCGGCGGCCACCGGGCGGATGCCCTGTCCCACGGACCGGCCCACGTGATCGGCGAGGTCCCGGACGCCGACACGGTCCTGGATCGCCCGCGAGCCCGAGTGATACGTCATGACCTCTCCCCGGGCTAGAAGAAACCGCAGGTCGGCGCGGACGCGTTCGGTGCCGGTGCCTCTTCGGCGCCGCTCGCCGCGAAGATCTCCAGGCGGGTGCCGTCCGGGTCGTGGAAGAAGATGCCGCCCGAGGCCGCGCCCTCACGGTGAGCTACCACTCCGTCGTGGGCGAACGTCGCGCCGGCCTCGCGCAGGGCCGTCTCGTACTCCCTGACCCGCTCGACGGTGTCGACCTCGAACGCGAGGTGGTGCAGGCCCGCCAGGCCCGTGTCGAACCCGCCGCGCGCCTGCTGCCAGAGCGTGAGCACGGGGCGGCCGTCCCCGGACAGGGACCCGAGGAACGCGTACCGCCGCTCTCCGCCGTCGCCCTCCTCCTTGCCCTCGCCGAGCACCCCGAATCCGAGGACGTCGCGGTAGAAGGCGAGCGAGCGGTCGAGGTCGGTGACGTTCAGGCCGACGTGGCCGGTGCGCAGCGTCATGACAGTCCCTTTCTGCCGTTGGCCGCCCCATCGAGAGGCTAACCCTTGTCATTGACATTAAAGGTTAGAAGCGGGAGCGTCAACCAGTGACCTAACCTTGAAGGGTTAGCAGCGAAGGGAGACCCCATGTCCACCAGCCCCGACCCCCGGCCCCTCACCGGCGAGCCGGTCTCGCTCGACCTGCTCAACACCCGCTGGGTGCACGAGGGCGAGGTGCGGGACCTGCTGACCGACACCGGGGGCCTCGCGGTGTGGCTGGCGGGCAACGGCCTCGACTTCCCGGCCGACGACACCGTCCTGCGGCACACGCTCGAGGCCCGCGACGCCCTGCGCGCCGCGGTCGACACCCCCCGCGGAGGGGCCGGCGGACAGGACTCCCGGTTCCCGGCCGAGGCCGCCGCCCGCGTCGACGCCGTCCTCGCGCACGGGCGGATCCGGCTGAAGCTGACCGACCGGGGGCCGGGCGGGACGCCGGAGTTCGACGACCCCTCCTGGGGCCCGGCCTGGCTCGCCGCGCGCGACTACCTGGAACTGCTCCGGGCCGCCCCGGACCGCATCCGCCGCTGCGCGCACGAGGCGTGCGTCCTGCACTTCTTCGACACCTCGCGGAACGGCACCCGCCGCTGGTGCTCGATGGCGGCCTGCGGTAACCGCGCGAAGGCGTCCCGCCACTACGCGCGCACAAAAGAGAGCTGAATCGACAAAGAGAGACGTCCAGGTCGTCGGAGATATCCCCTCATAGCCCGTCATCGACGGCATGGCGCATGGCGGAAGTACGCCATGCGCCTTTCCTTGCTTGGTCAACTCTCCCCAAACAACTGCCCCTTGGGTAAAGCTGAGCGGTCATCCGGGTTCACATTCCGGACTGATGCGACCGGTGCCACAAGAACCACCGGAACCGGCCGTTCCACGCTCGTTCCTTTACCTACAAGGGATGCAGATGACCTCCGACCCTCAGCGCGCACCTATATCGGGCGCGAGACGCGTGGCCCGCCTGGCCATGGCAGCGGGCCTGGTGGCCGCGCTCTCCGCGGCCGGGCCGATACCCATGGCCTTCTCCGCGGACGCGAGCGCGCCCACGGCCGACCCCGGCACCAAGTCCGCCACCGCCAAACTCGGTTCGAGCGACGCCGACCTCCTCGCCGAGGCCAAGGCCAACGGCGACAAGAACGTCACGATGATGATCGCGACGGCTCCCGGTCAGACCGAGCAGGTCGCGAAGGAGCTGGACGCCGTCAAGGGCGGCTCGGTGGGCCGCAGTTACGACAAGCTCGGTTACGTCCGCGCCACCGTCCCCACGGGCAGGGCGGACGCGGCCATCGCCGCCGCCGCGAAGCTCTCCTCTGTGCACGGGATCGACCTGCGCCAGGAGATCGCGCTGGACGACCCCACGCCGAGCGCCGACACGGCCCGGCACGGCAGCAACACCTCCACGGCCGCCACGTACCCCGGCCCCGGCAAGAAGACCCCCGCCACGAACCCGTACAACCCCTCCTTCGAGACGGGCGCGGTCGACTTCGTCGAGGACCACCCGAAGGCGGACGGCCGGGGCGTCACCATCGGCATCCTGGACTCCGGCGTCGACCTGGGCCACCCCGCCCTGCAGAAGACCACCACCGGCGAGCGCAAGATCGTCGACTGGGTCACCTCGACCGACCCGATCCTCGACAGCGACGCGACCTGGCGCCCGATGGTCACCCCGGTGGCCGGGCCCGCCTTCACCTACGGCGGCAAGTCGTGGACGGCGCCCGCGGGTTCGTACGAGATCAGCACGTTCCGGGAGTCGGCGACGGCGGGCGGCGACGCCGCGGGCGACGCGAACCGCGACGGTGACACCACCGACGTGTGGGGCGTGCTCTACGACCCGGCGGCGGGCACGGTCACCGTCGACCTGAACAACAACAACGACTTCACCGACGACACGCCGATGAAGCCGTACAAGGACGGCTTCCAGATCGGCTACTTCGGGACCGACAACCCGGCGACGGACGTCGTCGAGCGGCAGCCGTTCGTCGTGGAGATCCGCAAGGACGTCCCCATGGACCCGTACGGCGGGACCTGGGTCGGCAAGAAGGCCGACTTCGTCAACATCGGCGTCATCGAGTCCGAGCACGGCACCCACGTCGCGGGCATCACCTCCGCCAACGGCCTGTTCGGCGGGAAGATGAACGGCGCCGCGCCCGGCGCGAAGATCGTCTCCTCCCGTGCCTGCACCTGGACCGGCGGCTGCACCAACGTGGCGCTCACCGAGGGCATGATCGACCTCGTCGCCAACCGTGGCGTGGACATCGTCAACATGTCCATCGGCGGTCTGCCCGCGCTCAACGACGGCAACAACGCGCGCGCCGAGCTCTACACGCGTCTCATCGACACCTACGGCGTCCAGCTGGTGATCTCCGCCGGCAACTCCGGCCCCGGCGCGAACACCATCGGCGACCCGGGCCTGGCCGACAAGGTCATCTCGGTCGGCGCGACCATCTCCAAGGAGACCTGGGCCGCCAACTACGGCTCGCAGGTGGAGAAGAAGTACGCCATGCTGCCCTTCTCCTCGCGCGGCCCGCGTGAGGACGGCGGCTTCACGCCGACGCTGAGCGCGCCCGGCGCCTCCATCAACTCCACCCAGACCTGGCTGCCGGGCTCCCCGGTCGCCGAGGCGGGCTACACCCTTCCGGCCGGCTACTCGATGCTCCAGGGCACCTCGATGGCCTCCCCGCAGGCCGCGGGCGCCTCCGCGCTGCTGCTGAGCGCCGCGAAGCAGAAGGGCATCAGCCTCACCCCCGCCGCCCTGCGCACCGCGCTGACCTCGACCGCCCACCACATCAAGGGCGTCCAGGCGTACGCGGAGGGCGCGGGCCTCATCGACGTCGAGGACGCCTGGGACTCCATCCGGGACGGCGCCACCGCCCACGACTACACGGTGAAGGCGCCGGTCGACACCGCGATCGACTACGCGCTGAAGACCCCGGGCTTCGGCACCGGCCTGTACGACCGCGAGGGCGGCCTCAAGGCCGGGCAGCGCAAGACGTACGACGTCACCGTCACCCGTACCTCGGGCCCGGACCGCAACCTGTGGCACGAGCTGTCCTTCGCGAACAACGCCGGGGACACCTTCCGGATCCTCGGCAAGGACGAGGTGAACCTCCCGCTGAACCGGCCGGTCACCGTCAAGGTCCAGGCCGCTCCGGAGTCCGCCGGGCTCAAGAGCGCGATCCTGGAGGTCGACGACCCGCGCACCGAGGGCGTGGACAAGCAGATCCTGACGACCGTCGTGGTCTCGTCGCCGCTGAAGTACACCTACGCCGCGTCGGGTTCGGTGCAGCGCAACAGCACCACCTCGTACTTCGTCACGGTCCCCGAGGGCGCCACGTCCCTGGAGGTCGCGATCGGCGGGCTCAAGGACAAGAGCCAGACCCGCTTCATCGCGATCCACCCGTACGGCGTCCCGGTGGACAACACCAGCACTCCGTACTGCTACAACAACTACCTCGACGGCAACGGCTGCAAGCCCGACGTGCGCGCGTACGCGGACCCGCAGCCCGGCGTGTGGGAGATCGAGGTCGAGGCGCGCCGCACCTCGCCGCTGCTCGACAACCCCTACAAGCTGGACGTCGCCGTGCTCGGCGCGGCCTTCGACCCGGCCGTCGTGACCGTCCCCGAGGCCAAGGTCGGCACCCCGGCCACCGCCTCCTGGAAGGTGACGAACAAGTTCGCCGCGCTCGACGGCAAGCTGAAGGGCGGTCCGCTCGGTTCCTCCAAGAACGCGCGGCCGACCATCACCGAGGGCGCGACGCAGACCACCACGGTCGAGGTGCCCGCGGGCGCGGCCTCGCTCGACGTGGTCATCGGCAACGTCTCGGACAACGCCGCCGACCTCGACCTGACGGTGAAGAACGCCGCCGGGACCGTCGTCGGGCAGTCCGCGGACGGCGACTCGGAGGAGGCCGTCTCCATCGCCAACCCCGCCGCCGGGACGTACACCATCGAGGTCGCGGGCTACGCGGTCCCGTCGGGCTCGACCGCCTACGACTACCGGGACGTCTTCTTCTCCAGCGCGCTCGGCACGGTCTCGGTGGACGGCTCCACCCCGGTGAAGCTCGCCACCGGTGCCTCGGCCACGGTGTCCGGCTCGGTCACCGCCGCCGCGGCGGCGCCCGAGGGACGCGAGTTCTTCGGCCAGGTCCAGCTGGTGAACGCGCGCGGCACGGTCGCGGGCATCGGCAGCGTGAAGATCGAGAAGGTCACTCCGTAGCGGGGTGACCCCCGGCCGCGCGAGCGGCCCGGGCACGGGGCGGGCGTCCGGGAACGGGCGCCCGCCCTTTCGCGTCACGCCCTCCTGGACACCGCCTTCCCGGACACCGGCCTCCCGGGCACCGGCCTTCCGGGAGCCGCCCTCCCGCGGGCGGCCCGGCCCGTGCCGGGCGTCACTGCGCGCACCTCATGCTCCGGGACTCGGGCAGCGCCTTGACGATCCAGGACCGGTCGCGGGCGATCTGCTCCTCCCCGGTGCTCCAGAGGTCGGGCGTCGAGTCGTGCTGCTGGATGCCGATCAGGACCTCGTCGCCCCGGTGCAGCCGCGGGTCGACGGCCTGGTCCATCAGGAAGGTGACCGTCTTCTCGCCCTCGGCCGGCTTGTAGTAGTGGTAGACGTCGAGGGTGATCCGGTCCCGCGTGGTGCCGGGGACCGCGGCCACCTTCGTGACCGTGCCCTCCACGAGGAGCCGCGAGCAGGCGATGTAGCCGGGCGCGGTGAGCTTGCCCTCGCTGCCGCTGTCCGCCTTGGCGTCCGAGGCTCCCTGGGCCTTCGCCGTGTCCGCCCCCCCGCCCTGCGCCGCCAGCCAGCCGATCCCCAGCACCAGGGAGGCCATGGCGGCCGCCACCAGCGTGCCGACGACGAGGGCGCCCGGATGCCGGGAGCGCTTCTTCGGAGCACCCCCGGGCCGCCCGCCGCCGGACGGCCTCGGCTCCCGGGCCCGCCGGTACCTCCCGGGCCTCCGGTCCCCCCGGGCCGTCCCGTCCGGCCGGCCGGAGTCCGCCAGCGCGTCCCCGATGATCACCAGCTGCTCCCGGAGCACGTCCACGTCCGCGACGGCCGACCGGTGCTCCGCCATGAACACGATGTCGTCGCGAGCGCCCTCGGGCAGTTCGGTGTCCGTGAGCGCGGCCAGCAGCGGGTCCAGACCTTCGTACTCGGCCACGTCACACCACCTCGTTCTCGTGCAGGCGGGCGCGCAGCGCGCGGACCGCCGTGTGCAGCCTGCTCTTGACCGTGCCCTCGGGGACGCCGAGCTCGTCGGCGATGTCCCGCACCGGCAGGTCGGCGTAGAACCGCAGGACGAGGACCTGGCGCTGGGCGTCGGGCAGTTCGTCCAGGCCCTGGGCGACGGCCAGCGAGAGCACGCTGGACTCCTCGTCGGAGGGCTGCTCCAACGGGCGCAGCGAGGCGAGCCGCTCGCCGAGGCGCTCCTGCCGGCGCTTGGCCCGGTGCCAGTCCATCGCCAGGTTCGAGGCGACGACCGCCGCCCAGGCGGACACGTCGCGCGGCGCCTCGTCCCCCTTGGCGGCCCGCTCCAGCAACCGCAGCCGGACCTGCTGTACCCCGTCCGGCAGGTCCGCCTGCGGTACTCCTCCGAGCGCGAGCACCGCCCGCACCCGGCGTTCCTGTGTCGCGTCCAGGGGGTCGTCCGCCCCCGGTGTCCGACGTGGTCTTCTGCGCAGCACGCCGCCCCTCCCCTCCCCGCGTCCCCTCTACGACGCCGGTGCGGGTGAAAACGTTCGGCCTCGTTCGAGGCGTGCGTCACACCGGGACCGGATCCAGGACCGGGACGCACCGTACGGCTTGCGGTTCCCCCGTGTCGCCGGGCGATTTCTTCGTACCCGGGCGCCCGGCCGCCGCAGGATCGGGCCCGTCGGCGCGTGGGTGCGCGTCCCACGCTGTGAGCCGCGCGACGAAAGGATTGGACACGTGGGCCCGGGTGAGACGCATGATGGAAGCGCTGGACCACGTAGAACGCACGTCAAGGGAGTCGCCGTGAGGGTCGGAATCGTCGGAGCCACCGGTATGGTCGGCACAGCCATGCGCAAGATCCTCGTCGAGCGGGAGTTCCCGGTCGAGGAGCTGCGTCTGTTCGCCTCGGCCCGCTCGGCCGGGACGGTCGTCGACGGGGTCACGGTGGAGGACGCTTCCACGGCGGACTACTCGGGCCTGGACATCGTGCTGTTCTCGGCGGGCGGGGCCACCTCCAAGGCGCTGGCCGAGAAGGTCGCCTCCCAGGGCGCCGTCGTGATCGACAACTCCTCCGCCTGGCGCAAGGACCCCGAGGTGCCCCTCGTGGTCTCCGAGGTGAACCCGCACGCGATCGCCGACCGCCCCAAGGGCATCATCGCCAACCCGAACTGCACGACGATGGCCGCGATGCCGGTCCTGAAGCCGCTGCACGAGGAGGCGGGTCTCGAGGCCCTGGTCGCCACCACCTACCAGGCGGTGTCCGGCTCCGGCGTCGCCGGTGTGGCGGAGCTGCACGGCCAGGCACTGAAGGTCGTCGGCGAGGCCGACCGGCTGACCCACGACGGCGAGGCGGTCGACTTCCCCGAGCCGCAGGTCTACAAGCGCCCCATCGCCTTCAACGTGCTCCCCCTCGCGGGTTCGATCGTCGACGACGGTCTGAACGAGACCGACGAGGAGCAGAAGCTGCGCAACGAGTCCCGCAAGATCCTGGAGATCCCCGCCCTCAAGGTCTCCGGCACCTGCGTCCGCGTCCCGGTGTTCTCCGGCCACTCCCTCCAGGTGAACGCCCGCTTCGCCCGCCCGGTCTCCGTCGAGCGCGCCACCGAGCTCCTCGCGGGCGCCCCGGGTGTCGTCCTCTCCGACATCCCGACGCCGCTGCAGGCCGCCGGCAAGGACGCCTCGTACGTCGGGCGCATCCGGCAGGACGAGACCGTCGAGCACGGTCTCGCGCTGTTCATCTCCAACGACAACCTCCGCAAGGGTGCCGCGCTGAACGCGGTCCAGATCGCGGAGCTGGTGGCGGCCGAACTCAACGAGGGCTGACACCCGGCTCCACCACACGCCCGAGGGGGCGGGCACCGGCCGGTGCCCGCCCCCTCGGGGTCGTTCCGCGTGCCTGGGCCGCGTGCCTAGGCGGTCGCCGCCGCGTCGGCCGCCTGCGCCTTCAGGGCGCGCTCGACACCGGAGCGGGACTCCGAGACCAGACGCCTGAGGGCCGCGTTGGGCTCGGCCGAGGCCAGCCACGCGTCCGTCCTGTCGAGGGTCTCCTCGGCGATGTGGATCCCCGGGTAGAGACCGGTCGCGATCTGCTGCGCGATCTCGTGCGAGCGGGTGTCCCAGATCTCCTTGACCACGGAGAAGTACTTGTCCGTGTACGGGGCGAGCAGCTCACGCTGGTCGGCCTGCACGAACCCGCCGATGACCGCTTCCTGCACGGCGTTCGGGAGCTTGTCGGACTCGACGACCGAGGCCCACGCCTCCGCCTTCGCCTCCTCGGTGGGACGGGAGGCGCGGGCGGTGGCCGCGTGCCGCTCACCGGCGGCGGTCTTGTCCCGCTCGTACTCGGCGGCGATCTCCGCCTCGTCGAAGCGTCCGACGGCCGCGAGCCGCTGCACGAACGCCCAGCGCAGCTCGGTGTCGACGGCGAGGCCCTCGATGCTCTCGCGGCCCTCCAGCAGCGCCTCCAGGAGGTCGAGCTGCTCCGGCGTGCGCGCGGTCGCCGCGAAGGCGCGCGCCCAGGCGAGCTGGTGGTCGCCGCCGGCCTCGGCCGTGCGCAGGTGGGCGAGCGTGGCGTCCGTCCAGCGGGTCAGCAGCGCCTCGCGGGCGGCCGGGTCGGCATACAGCTCGATCGCGAGCTTCACCTGCCGGTGCAGCGACTGCACGACACCGATGTCGGACTCCTTGCCGATGCCGGACAGCACCAGCGCCAGGTAGTCGCGGGTGGCGAGTTCGGCGTCGCGGGTCATGTCCCAGGCCGAGGCCCAGCACAGGGCGCGCGGCAGGGAGGACTCGAAGTCGCCGAGGTGCTCGGTGACGAACGCCAGGGAGTCCTCGTCGAGACGGACCTTGGCGTACGACAGGTCGTCGTCGTTGAGCAGGATCACGGCGGGGCGGCGCTTGCCGGCGAGCTGCGGTACGGCGGTCAGCTCGCCGTCCACGTCCAGCTCGATCCTCTCGACCCGCACGAGCTTGCCGCTGTCGGCGTCGAGGTCGTAGAGGCCGACCGCGATGCGGTGCGGGCGCAGCGTCGGCTCGCCCTGGGCGCCGGCGGGCAGGGCCGGGGCCTCCTGGCGGATCGCGAAGGAGGTGATCACGCCGTCGGCGCCGGTCTCGATCTCCGGGCGCAGGATGTTGATGCCCGCGGTCTGGAGCCACTTCTGCGACCAGGTGCCGAGGTCGCGTCCGGAGGTCTCCTCCAGGGCGCCGAGCAGGTCGGACAGGCGCGTGTTCCCGAAGGCGTGGGCCTTGAAGTAGGCCTGGACGCCGCGGAAGAACTCGTCCATGCCGACGTAGGCGACGAGCTGCTTGAGGACGGAGGCGCCCTTGGCGTACGTGATGCCGTCGAAGTTGACGAGCACGTCGTCGAGGTCGCGGATCTCGGCCATGATCGGGTGGGTGGAGGGCAGCTGGTCCTGCCGGTACGCCCACGTCTTCATGGAGTTGGCGAAGGTGGTCCAGGAGTGCGGCCAGCGGCTGTCGGGGTGGTAGGCCTGGCAGGCGATGGAGGTGTAGGTGGCGAACGACTCGTTCAGCCAGAGGTCGTTCCACCACTCCATGGTCACGAGGTCGCCGAACCACATGTGGGCCAGCTCGTGCAGGATCGTCTCGGCGCGCAGCTCGTAGGCGGCGTCGGTGACCTTCGAGCGGAAGACGTACTGGTCGCGGATGGTGACGGCGCCCGCGTTCTCCATCGCGCCCGCGTTGAACTCGGGCACGAAGAGCTGGTCGTACTTCTCGAACGGGTACGCGTAGTCGAACTTCTCCTGGAACCACTCGAAGCCCTGCCGGGTGACCTCGAAGATCGCGTCCGAGTCGAGGAACTCGGCGAGCGAGGGGCGGCAGTAGATGCCGAGCGGCACGGACTGCCCGTCCTTCTCGTACACGCTGTGCACGGAGTGGTACGGGCCGACGATCAGCGCGGTGATGTACGTGGAGATCCGCGGCGTGGGCTCGAAGACCCAGACGTCGTCCTTGGGCTCCGGGGTCGGCGAGTTGGAGATGACCGTCCAGCCGGCCGGCGCCTTCACGGTGAACTGGAAGGTGGCCTTGAGGTCGGGCTGCTCGAAGGACGCGAAGACGCGGCGCGCGTCCGGCACCTCGAACTGGGTGTAGAGGTAGGCCTGCTGGTCGACGGGGTCGACGAACCGGTGGAGGCCCTCACCGGTGTTGGTGTAGGCGCAGTCGGCCACGACGCGCAGGACGTTGCGGCCCTGAAGGAGGCCGGGCAGCGCGATCCGCGAGTCCTCGAAGAGCTCTGCCGGGTCGAGCGCGTCGCCGTTGAGGGTGACCTCGTGGACGGCCGGGGCGACCAGGTCGATGAAGGACTCCGCGCCGTTCTCGGCGGAGTCGAAGCGCACCGTGGTCACGGACCGGTAGGTGCCGCCCTCCTGCGCGCCGGAGAGGTCGAGTTCGACCTCGTACGAGTCAACGGTGAGCAGCTTCGCCCGCTGCTGCGCCTCTTCGCGGGTCAGGTTTGTGCCAGGCACGCGGTCATCTCCTCGTTATGTGTGGGTTGCGCCATCCTTCCACGGGACCCGCGCGGAACGCGATGTCCGTTTACCGCCGGTGCCGGGGCGTCACGGGCGTGATCCTCGGTGCATGACGACGTACACCGCACGGCCCATCGGCCCGGCCGCCCTGAAGGAGCTCCGCGACACCGACGACGCCGGGCACCGGCCCGTCCCGGGGACCGACGAGGAGGGCGGGTCCCCGCTGCGCTGCTGTCTGCGCCGCGGCGAGCCGGGCGAGCGCCTCCTCCTGGTCTCCTACGCCCCGTTGCGCCGCTGGGCCCTGGAGACGGGCGCCGAGCCGGGCCCGTACGCCGAGACCGGTCCGGTCTTCATCCACGCGGAGGAGTGCGCGGGCCCGGCCACCGACGCCCTCCCGTTCACCGACGCCCACCGTGTGGTCCGCCGCTACTCGGCCCGGGGGCACATCCTGGGCGGACGGCTGGTCGAGACGCCGGACGCGTTCGGCGAGGCCTTCGCGGAGGCGTTCAGGGACCCGGAGGTGGCGCTGGTCCACGTACGGGCGGTGGAGTACGGCTGCTTCCTGTACGAGGTGCGGCGGGGCTGACGGCGGTCCCGGGAACGCTCCGAGGGAGTCCCCGCGCCGGCCGGCGCGGGGACTCCCTCGGCGGAGAGTCGGGGTGAAGCGGGCGGGGTTCAGCCCTGCTTCGGCTGCTTGTGGGACTTGTCCAGGACCATCACGAGAGCGGTGATGCCCGCGAACAGCACGATCGGCAGCGCGACGTAGAGGCCGAGCGTCTGGGCCACGCTCAGGCCGGAGCCGGGGTCGTCGCCGTCGTCGCGGGTCACCGCGAGCGCGGGGGACGACATGAGCAGCATCATCAGCGTCGTACCGGCCGCCAGGGCACCGGCGCGCAGGGCGTTCTTCTTGTCCACGGTGCAAACGTAGCGAACACCCGACGGGGCCGCGCGCCCGGGGGTGCCGTACGAAGGTCACGGGGCCCGGCGCGGGGGGTCCGGGGGGCTCCCGGGCCCTCCTGCCGGGCCGCTCTCCGCCCGTACGACGTCGAGCAGGGCGTGCAGCCGGGGCGAGGCGGCCAGCTCCTCCAGGGTCACCGGGCGGCCCTCGGCGTCGGCGACGGGCAGGCGCCAGTTGGGGTACTCGTCCCAGGTGCCCGGAAGGTTCTGCGGGCGGCGGTCGCCGACGGCGTCCGGGAGCCAGACACCGATGAGGCGGGCCGGGGTGCGCAGCAGGAAGCGGTGCACGGCCTGGATCGCGGCCTCCTCCTCCGCGGCGGGGCTCCCGCCGTCCCGGTCGCCCAGCAGCCCGAGCCGGGAGAGCAGCTCCAGCCACTCCCGGGTGTCCGTGGCGGCGGCCGCCCGCTCCTCGCCGAGGGAGCCGGCCAACAGGCCAAGCCGGCCGCGGAGTTCGACATGCTCCCCGGTGAACCGGGCCGCGGTGGGCGGCAGGTCGTGGGTGGTGGCGGTGGCCAGGCAGTCGGCGCGCCAGGCGTCGGGCGGCAGGGGCAGGCCGTCCCCCTCCCAGTCGCGTTCGAACCACAGCACCGAGGTGCCGAGCACCCCGCGTTCCTGGAGCCTCTCGCGCACCCCGGGGCCGACGGTGCCGAGGTCCTCGCCGATCACCAGCGCTCCGGCCCGGGAGGCCTCCAGGACGAGGATCGCGAGCATGGCCTCGGCGTCGTAGCGGACGTAGGTGCCCTCGGTGGGCGGCCCGCCCTGCGGGATCCACCAGAGGCGGAACAGGCCCATGACGTGGTCGATGCGCAGGGCGCCCGCGTTCCGCAGGAGCGCGTGCAGCAGCCGGCGGTAGGGGGCGTACCCGCGGGCGGCGAGCCGGTCGGGCCGCCAGGGCGGCAGACCCCAGTCCTGGCCGCGCGCGTTGAAGGCGTCCGGGGGCGCGCCGACGGACATGCCGGCCGCGAAGTACTCCTGCTGGGCCCAGGCGTCCGCTCCGTCGGGGTGGACGCCGACGGCGAGGTCGTGCACGAGCCCGACGGTCATGCCCGCGTCGCGCGCGGAGCGCTGGGCGCGGGCGAGCTGGGCCTCGGTGAGCCAGGCGAGCCGGCTGTGGAAGTCGACGCGGGCCGTCAGCTCGCCCCGGGCGCGGGCGGTCGCCGTCGAACGGGGGTCGCGCAGCGCCACGGGCCAGTTCCGCCAGTCGGAGCCGTGCACCTCGGCGAGCGCGCACCAGGTGGCGTGGTCCTCCAGCGCCTGGCCCTCCTCGGCGAGGAAGGCGGCGTACTCGGCCTGCCGTCCGGGCCCGAGCGGCACCGCGCACACGGCTTCGAGCGCCTCGCGCTTGAGGTCCCACACGGCGTCGCGGTCGATCAGCTCGCCCTTGCGCAGAACGGAGTCGCGCAGCCGTCCGGCGCGTTCCAGCAGCGCGGACAGCCGGCCCTGGTCCTCGGCGTACGGGTACTCGGGGACGTCCTCGACGCGCAGGTGCACCGGGTCGGGGAAGCGGCGGGAGGAGGGCCGGTACGGGGAGGGGTCGGTGGGGGCGCCGGGGACGGCCGCGTGCAGGGGGTTGACCTGGACGAATCCGGCTCCCAGGGCCCGGCCCGCCCAGGTGGTCAGCTCGGCGAGGTCGCCGAGGTCGCCCATGCCCCAGGAGCGGCGGGAGAGCAGGGAGTAGAGCTGGACGAGCAGGCCGTGGGCGCGTCCGGGCGGCGCGGGCAGCCGGGCGGGGGCGACGACGAGGTGGACGTCGGCGTCCCGGCCGTCGGGGGCGGTGGCGTGCAGCGCGTGGACGCCGGGCGGGAGGCCGTCGGCACGGGTGCGGGACTCGCCCTGCTCGGTGGTGATCCGCAGCCGGGTGCCGTCCGGCAGCGCGGCGAGTTCGGCGGGGAGGAGGCCGCCCCAGCACACCAGGGTCGGCGGCAGCAGCCGCCGCGCCGCCTCGGCCTCGCGCAGCGCGAGAGCGTTCCGTACGGCGTCCGGGGTGCTCGCGTCGACGCCGAGCGCCGCCAGGACCGCCACGAGCGCGCTGTCGGGGGCCGCGACCGTGCGGCCCGGGGAGGGGCTGTAGGAGGGGGCGACGCCGTGCAGTTCGGCGAGCCGGGACAAGGGGGTCCGCGGGGGCGGCTCCGAGGCCGTCCGCGGCGGGTCGGCGGGCCCGGCGGGTGCCATCAGGCCCCCGACGCGGCGCCGGCGGAGGTGGGCTCGCTCGTCAGGTGCGCGGCGTCCGCGAGCGGCGGTTCGCTGGTCAGCGGCTCGGCGTCGGGCAGCGGGGGCTCGCTGGTCAGCGGCACCTCGGAGCGGGCGCCTTCCGATCCGAGCGGGCACAGGTGGGTGCCCTCGGGCCCGTCGGACGCCCGGCCCGCGCGGGGGCCGGGGAGGGACGGCTTTGTTCCGTGTCCGGACAGGGCCGTGAGGAGAAGGTGTGCCGATGCGGCCACGGGGGCCTCCTTGTCGAGGTCGGATGCGGCGGCCGGGGGCATTCCGGCGGATCGTGCCGGAAACGGGTGCCCCGGGCGGTCACCGCAGCCCTACCCCGTGGGCGCGACGGCAGACGCGCACGGACGGACAACGTGCTCCTGGTCACATTCCGTCGCCGTCCCGCATACCCGGGCCGCACCTCCAGGCTGGGGCAATCACGGCACTTCGGCCACTCTCGTTGACACTTTCGCCACCCGGATGGTGGGCTCGGACGCCAACCGACGCCGTGGTCGGAACGGCGGCTACGAGGGGGAACCGTGCGACTCGGGCGTGGAAGAGGAGCGACCGCACTCGCGTTCGCCGTGGTCGCGAGCGCGTTCGTCACGGCCCCCGCGGCCGTCGCGGCGACACACGGTCCGGCGGCCTCCGCGGACGACCGCGAGCCCACCGGGAGCGGGGTGGCCGCCGTCTGGCCCCGCCCGCAGTCCCTGCGCGCGAACGGCACCCCGGTCACGGTCACGGACGAGGTCGTCCTGGTCACCCCCGGGCCCGGCGCGGCCTCCGGGTCCACGGCCGGTCCGTACGCCCCCGGCGTGCCCCTGACTCCGTACGCCCCCGGCGTGAGCGTCGACGCGAACACCCCGGACAGCGCCCTCGACCCGTACGCCCTCGAAGCGTTGCGCGCCCTGCTGCGGCAGGCCGGCGCACGCACGATCACGACGGTGCGTGACGGTGACGCGCTCCCGGCGCACGCCCTGGTGGTGCGCCTGGGCACGGACCCGGCGGACACCGGCGGGCGGGGCGCGGGTTCCTTCGGCGGCGCGCGGGTCGCGTCGGGCTCCCTGGAACGGACGCTCACGGCGCTCGGCGCCGCGCCCCGGGCCGATCTCCCCTCCGGCGGCTACCGGCTGGCCGTCGGCCGCGCCGACGGCCGGGACACCGTCGCCCTCGCGGGAGTCGGCGAGGACGGCCTGTTCCACGCGGTGCAGACACTGCGCCAGCTCCTCGGGACCGACCGTCGGATCGCCGGCACCGTCGTCCGGGACTGGCCCGGCACCGCCGCGCGGGGCGTCACCGAGGGGTTCTACGGCAGCCCCTGGACCCCCGAACAGCGTCTCGCGCAGCTGGACTTCCTGGGCAGGACCAAGCAGAACCGCTACGTCTACGCGCCCGGCGACGACCTCTTCCGGCAGGCACGCTGGCGCGAGCCGTACCCGGCCGGGGAGCGCGCCCGCTTCCGGGACCTGGCGGAGCGGGCGCGCCGCAATCACGTCACGCTGACCTGGGCGGTGGCCCCCGGGCAGGCGATGTGCTTCTCCTCGGACGCCGACGTGAAGGCCCTGACGCGCAAGCTCGACGCCATGTGGGCGCTCGGGTTCCGGTCCTTCCAGCTCCAGTTCCAGGACGTCAGTTACACCGAGTGGCACTGCGGGGCGGACGCGGACGCGTTCGGCTCCGGCCCCGAGGCGGCGGCGAGGGCGCAGGCGCGGGTGGCGAACGCCGTGGCCCGGCATCTCGCCTCCCGGTACCCGGACGGGGCCGCGCTGTCGCTGATGCCGACGGAGTACTACGAGGACGGCTCGACCGACTACCGCAGGCGGCTGTCGGAGGCCCTGGAGGAGGGCGTCGAGGTCGCCTGGACGGGCATCGGTGTCGTGCCGAGGACCATCACCGGCGGTGAACTGGCCCGCACCCGCGAGGTGTTCGGCAGCCACCAGCTCGTCACCATGGACAACTACCCCGTCAACGACTACGCGCAGGACCGGGTGTTCCTCGGCCCGTACCAGGGGCGCGACCCGGCGGTGGCCACGGGTTCGGCGGCCCTGCTGGCGAACGCGATGCCCCAGGCGGAGGCCTCCCGCATCCCGCTGTTCACGACGGCGGACTACGCGTGGAACCCGCGGGACTACCGGCCCCAGGAGTCCTGGGAGGCCGCGATCGAGGACCTCGCGGGCGAGGACGCCCGGGGAGCGGACGCGCTGCGCGCGCTGGCCGGGAACGAGGCGTCCTCGGTCCTCGGCGGCGAGGAGTCGGCGTACCTGCGTCCGCTCATGGAGGCGTTCTGGCAGGCGCGGACGACCGCGGACCGGGCCGCGGGCGACCGTGCGGCCGAGCGGCTGCGCGCGGCGTTCTCGGTGATGCGCGAGACGCCCGAGCGGCTGGCGGGCCGCCCGATCGCCACCGAGGTGCGGCCCTGGACCGAACAGCTGGCGCGCTACGGCGAGGCCGGTGAGACGGCCGTCGCGCTCCTCGACGCCCAGTCGAAGGGTGACGCGACGGCGGCGTGGACGGCCTACCGCGCGCTGGACCGGCTGCGCGACGGGCTCGCGGCGAGCGAGGTGAAGGTCGGCACGGGCGTGCTCGACCCGTTCCTGACGCGGGCCCGCACGGCGTACGAGAAGTGGGCGGGCCTCGGCAACGAGTCCTCCACCGGCGACGGGGCCCCGAAGGACCCGGGGACGGCGGAGGACGGCGGGACGGGCACCGGCGGCGGCCCGACGGCGGGCACGGACGGGGGCACCGGAGGCGCGGACGGCGGCGGGACCGCGCAGGACGACCCCGCCCCCAGGGACGGCACCGGGCAGGACGGCCGCCTCGTCCTGCTCCCGCGCCCCCGTGTCCTCACCGACGTGAGCGTGCTCACCGACCCCGGCGCGACGGGGTACGTCGAGGCGTACGTCCCGGGCGAGGGCTGGCGGTACCTCGGCGCCCTCGACGCCGGGGGCGCGACGGAGATCGGCGCGGCGGAGATCGGTACGGCGGGCGTGCGCGTGAGCGCGCTGCGGGTCGTCGGTCCCGAGCGCTCCCAGGTCCGCCATCTCGTGCCGTGGTTCGCCGACACCCCCGCCGTCGCGCTGGAGCTGGACCGTTCCACGACGGACGTGGAGATCGGCGGCACGGAGCGGATCACGGCCCGGCTGACGTCACAGCGCCCGACCGGCGTCAGCGGGGAACTGACCGCACGGGCCCCGAAGGACATCCGGGTCGAGGTCTCGCAGCCGTCGCCGGTCCTGTCGCGCGGTGCCGTCGTCGACGGCACCGTGGAGGTCACGGTGCCGCCGGGGACGCCGTCGGGCACGTACGAGGTGACGGTCGCCTTCGGCGCGCAGACCCGCACCCTGACCGTCCGCGCCTTCCCGCGCACGGCGGGCCCCGACCTCGCCCGCACCGGCACGGCCTCCTCGTCCGCCGACGAGACCCCCGACTTCCCGGCCGCGGCGGCCAACGACGGCGACCCGGCCACGCGCTGGTCCTCCCCCGTCGACGACGGCGCCTGGTGGCAGGTGCAGCTCGCCGAGCCGGTGCGCCTCGGCCGGCTCGTACTGACCTGGCAGGACGCGCACCCGTCCGCGTACCGCGTCCAGGTCTCCGCCGACGGACGTGTGTGGCGCACCGCGACCACCGTGAACGACAGCCGCGGCGGCCGGGAGTCCCTCCGCTTCGACGAGCGCGACGTCCGTTACCTGCGCGTCCAGGGGATGCGGCGGGCCACGGCGTACGGCTACTCGCTGTGGTCCGTCGAGGCGTACGCGGTCGCCGAGGAGACCGGCGGACAGGAATCCGCCGCTCCGTGAACCGGCGGGCCCTGAGCCGTCGATAGACGGGGTGTGAGACTGTTCCGCCCCAAAGGGGGCCACCGGGAGGACGATTCGGACGCGGCGCTGCTGCGGGCCGTCTCGGACGGGGACCCGTCGGCGATGGCCGCGCTGTACGACCGGCACGCCGGCTGGCTGCACGCGCGGCTGACCCGGCGCTGCGCCGACCCCGAGACCGTGCGCGAGGTGCTGCAGGACACCTTCGTGACGGTGTGGCGGTCGGCCGGCGGCCACCGGGGCACGGAGGCCGGCGGTTGGCTGTGGACGATCGCCGCGCGGCGTCTGGTGGACGCGCGACGGGTCCAGGAGCGGGCGGACCGGGTGGAGTACACGGCGCCGGGCCCCGCGCCGTCCGCCGAGGACCGCGTCCTGGCGCGGCTCGAGTACGGCGACGTGGGCACGGCGCTGGACCGCCTCTCCCCCGAACTGCGCGAGGTGCTGCGGGCGACGGTCGTGGACGGGCTGACCACGCGTGAGGCCGCCCGCCTCCTCGGCATACCCGAGGGCACGGTCAAGACCCGTGCCCTGCGCGCCCGCGCCGAACTCCGCAAGGCGCTCGCCCAGTTGAACCCGCCCCAGGGCGCCCACGCGCGCCCGGCCCTGGCCCCGTCCCCGCTGGGAGGCCCGGCATGACCGGTTGGCACGCCCCCGACGACCTCGTCACCCGCTACGCGGACGGCTCCCTCGCGGAGACGGACGCCTGGTCCCTGGAGAAGCACCTGGAGCGCTGCGGCCGGTGCGCCGCACGCGTCTCGCACGCGGTGCGGGCGGGCGCGGCGGGACCGGCGCTGACGGAGGTCCGCGACGCGGTCCTGGCGGCGGTGCTCGACATGCCCCCGGCCGCCGCGCCCGTCCCCGCCACCCGGTCCGGCACGGATCGGGCGGCGGTTCCCACCGCACCCGCGGCCCGAGCCCGTACGACCCCGGCGGCCCTCCCCGCCGCACCCTCGGCCCAGGCCCACGCGAGCCCGGCGGCAATCGCACCCGCCGGCCCGGCCTCCGCGGCTGCGGCCGTACCGGTTCGCACTCCGGCGGCGGCAGCGCGGACCCCGCGGGCCTCCGGGGGACGGCTCACCCGGATCCTCTGGGCCGCGGGGCCCGCCGTCCGCGGAACCTGGACCGGGGCGGTGCTGCTCGTCGCCCTGGGCGCCGTCGCCCTCGCGTACGGAGGCGGATGGGCGGGCGCACGGCCCCTGCTGCTGGCCCTCGCCCCCGTCGTCCCGGTGGCCGGGGTCGCCCTCTCCTACGGACGGCACGCCGACCCGCTCCACGAGATCGCGGCGTCGGCCCCCTCGGGCGGGCTGCGCCTCCTGCTGACGCGGACGGCCGCCGTGCTGGTGGTCAGCGCGCCCTCGCTGACGGTGGCGGGGCTGCTCCTGCCGTCCTCCGGCCCGCGGCTGCCCGCGGGACCCGCAACGGCCGGCTGGCTGCTGCCCGGGCTGGCCCTGACCCTGGCCTCGCTCGTCCTCTCGGGATACCTGGGCTGCCGTACCGCGACGGCGGTGGTCGGCGGCGGATGGCTGCTCGCCGTCTCGGCCCCCCTCCTCGCGTCCGCCGGCACCGGTCTGACGGCCGGTCTCACCGAGCAGCTCTCCCTCTACTTCACCGGCGCCCCCTCCCAGGGCGGCTGGGCGGCGGCGACCGTGCTGTGCGCCCTGCTCCTCGCCGCGCGCCGCACCGCTTACGACCGTCTGGAGACGATGTGAACAGGCCCCGCACGACCGCCGTGCCGCCCTCCGGCGGCGCCGAACACCACCCGGCCGCCCCGACCGGGCGCGACCGGGACGGCTCGGGGGACGCAGCCGTGCGGGTCTCCGGACTGACGGTCCGGCACCGCAGGACCACCGCCCTGGACGGTGTCGACCTCGACTTCGGGCTCGGCGTCCACGGCCTGCTCGGGCCCAACGGCGCGGGCAAGACCTCCCTCGTCCGCGTCCTCGCGACGGTCGCGGAGCCCGCGGCGGGCCGGGTCGAGCTGCTCGGGAACGGCCTTCGCGACCACCGGGGACGCGCCGCGGTCCGCCGCGAACTGGGCTACCTCCCGCAGGACTTCGGGTACTACCCGGGTTTCACGGTGCGGGAGTTCGTCGCCTACGTGGCCTGGCTGAAGGAGCTGCCGGGAGCCGGGGCCGACGCCGCGGTCGAGCGGGCCGTGGCCCGGGTCGGCCTCGCCGACCGCATCGACGCCAAGGTCAAGACCCTGTCGGGCGGCATGATCCGGCGCGTCGGCATCGCGCAGGCCATCGTGAACGACCCCCGCCTGCTGCTCCTCGACGAGCCCACCGCGGGCCTCGACCCCGAGCAGCGCGTCGAGTTCCGCACGCTGCTGCGGGAACTGGGCCGCACCGCCACGGTGATCGTCTCCACCCATCTCGTCGAGGACGTGGCCGCGGCCTGCACGGAGGTGACGCTGCTCGAGGCCGGGCAGGTCGCCTACCGCGGCACGCCCGGCTCGCTCGCCGCGCTCGGCGCGGACGGCCACGAGTCCGACGGCAACGCCATCGAACGCGGTTACACCACGGCCCTGCGCGGCCACCGCGCGGCGACGGGGGCCGGCCGATGAACACCCGCCTCCGGCCGGGCGGAAACGGTCCGGCGCGCACCCTCGCCCAGAGCCCCCGTTCCGCGCCGCACCCCCTGCGTGCCGAATGGCTGCGCGGCTTCGCCCCCTGGGCGGCCACCGGGCTGCTGCTCGCCCTCGCGTGGTCCGTGGTGGCCAAGGCGGACCAGTGGCAGGGCAGCTGGGGGGCGACGACGGAACTGCTGAGCACCGCCGCCGCGCTGATCGGTGTCCCGTTCGCGCTCGCCGCGGGCGCCTGGCAGGGCGGCAGGGAGCGCAGACGCCGGACGGAGGAGCTGCGCTCCTCCACCGCGCGCACACCGCTCGTCCAGCTCCTGGCGGCCGCCCTGCCCCTCGCCTGCTGGCTGGCCGCTGCCCACCTGCTGGTGGTGGCCGGAACGCTGGCGGCCTGCGCGCCGTACGCGTCGGCGGGCGGACCCGCGTACACCGTGTTCGCCGGGAACGCCCTCACCCTCGCCGCCTGCACGGTCCTCGGTCACACGGCCGGGCGGGCCGTCCCCTTCCGGCTGACCGCCCCGCTGCTCGCGATCGGCGGATACGCCGTCGTCGGCGCCCTCGGCACCCGGCGGTCCGACGTCCGCCACCTCGCGCTCTGCATGGTCCACGTCCTCGGTGACAACGACCTCGCCGTCTGGTGGTACCCGCTGGTGTCGGCCCTGTGTGCGGCCGGGCTCGCCGCCGCCGCGGTCCTGGCCCTCACCGCGTACCGCCGTGCCGCCGCGCTGCTGCCGCTCGCGGCCGCTCTCGGCGCCGCCGTCCTCCTCGTCTCGACGGGCGACGGCCTGCTGCGCGACAACCCGCTCTCCCACCGCCAGGTGTGCGACACCTCGACCGCCCCGGACATCTGCGTCAACGCCACCTATCCGGGCATGCTGCCGGAGGTGACCCGGGCCCTGTCCGGCCTCACCGGCCGGCTGGAGGGGGTGCGGAACCTGCCGGTCCGCTACGAGGACCTGTGGCGATCCCCGCGCCCGGGCGAGGCGCAGTTGCCGAACCTCAGTCCCCTCGGCTGGAGCGCCGTCCGCGGCAAGGTGACCGACCCGGAGCGGTACGCGTGGGAGGCGGCCCACATGCTGGTCCGCCCGGACTGCGAGCAGGCGCCGACCGCGGGCCGGATCACGGTCACCGACGAGGCCGTGCTGCGCTGGCTGGCGCCTGAGCCAGGGTTCGCGGAGCTGCGTGAGTTCTCCGTGACGAGGGCCCGGCAGGAGGGGGACACGAAGAGACTCGCGTGGTACCGGGCGGAGGACGAGGCGTACGCACGCCTGAAGGCGATGAACGACGACGAACGCCGTTCCTGGCTCGGCCGCTACTTCGCGACGGCCGCCGAGTGCGCCCCGAAGCCGGGGGAGGTGCCGTCCCTGTGAACGCCCCGCAGACGTCCTGGGCCGCACGGTCCGCGTCCGGACACCGGTTCCGCTCCCCGGCCCTGTACGCCCGCTCGCGCGGCATCCCGGCGACCGTCGCGGCCCTGGTCTGCGCCGCGCTGCTCACCGTGTGGACGGCGAGCCGCCCGGACGCCTATCTCGACCCCGACCGCAGGGTGCCGCTGGTCGCGCTCGCCCCGCTGCTGGCCGCGGCGGCGACCGGCGCGAGCCTGCACACGCACACCCGTGAGCTGGACGACACCGCCGTACGCCGCTGGTGGCCCCGGCGCCTGGCCCACCTGCTGTTCCTCGGCGCCCTCTCCGCCGCTCTGCTGGCCCTCGCCGTGCCCGGGCACGCGCAGGAGTTCGGCGCGGCGGCGATGGTCCGCAACACGCTGGGAGCCGTCGGCATCACGGCCGGCGGGGCGGTGCTGATCGGCGCCCGGCTCAGCTGGATGCCGACGACGCTGTACTTCAGCGCCGTGTACCTCTCGGCCGCCTCTCCTCGTGTGAACAATGCGACAGTCGTGGGCTGGCTCGTGCAGCCGGGCCCGCAGCACGGCGCCTGGGCGGCCGGCCTAGTACTCTTCGTGACCGGCACGGCACTCTGCGCGGCCCGTGGGGCCCGTCCCGAAGGACCCCGCGGCTGACACGGGGTCGCACGGGCCGGGCCCCGTGAGCCAACGCAAAGGCCCGGATCGTCAGGCCGATATGCCGTCGATCCGGGCCATGGCGTCGTCCGCGCCGTACGGTTGCAGGTAGGGCATCCAGCGTGGGTCCCTGTGCCCGGTTCCGATGATGCGCCATGCGAGCCCCGTCGGCGGGGCGGGTTTGTGGCGCAGGCGCCAGCCGATCTCGACCAGGTGGCGGTCGGCCTTGGTGTGGTTGCAGCGGCGGCAGGACGCCACCACGTTGTCCCAGGCGTGCTGACCTCCGCGGGAACGCGGGATGACGTGGTCGACGCTGGTTGCGACGCCACCGCAGTACATGCACCGGCCGCCGTCGCGGGCGAACAGAGCTCGCCTGGTCAGCGGGACGGGCCCGCGGTAGGGGACCCGTACGAACCTCTTCAGCCGGACCACGCTGGGTGCGGGGACAGTAACGGTCGCGCTGTGCATGAAGGCGCCGGATTCCTCGAGGCAGACTGCCTTGTTCTCGAGGACGAGGACGAGCGCGCGGTGGAGCGGTACGACGCCGAGCGGCTCGTACGACGCGTTGAGGACCAGGACGTGCGGCACGGATGCCTCCTTGTACGCCGGCGGCGCGTGGCTCGCGCCGGGACGATCTGCAGCCAGTCTCCCCTCATGCCTGGTGACGGCGCCACCATGTCCCGGTAACGGGCTGGGAGTGTTTTCGACCACATCCCCTACATCCCCAGGTGAGCACCATCTCTCCCCTCGGCATGACAACGAGCCTCGCGCGTTGCCCCGTTAGTGTGGTGGTTCTGCCCGGACGGCATCCCTCTCGTGTCCCCCGCCGCGGGCAGACCGCTACGCCTGGAGGTACCTGCCGTGTCCCTGCCCGTCCTATCGGCCCTGGTCGCCGGACCAGCCCCGTCGCCGTCCCCCTCGACGTCGACCGGTCCGCTTCCGGTGACCCCCACGCTTCAGGACGCCCAGGAGAGTGCGACCCATGCGGCGAGCTGGGTCGAGGAGAACTGGTCGACCTGGCTGGCCATAGGCCTGCGCGTGCTGCTGATCCTGGTGATCGCCGCCGCGCTGAGAGTGTTCGTGCGCCGGGCGATCACCAAGCTCATCGACCGGATGAGCCGCACCGCCGAGGCCGTCGACGGCACGGCGCTGGGCGGTCTGCTGGTCAACGCGGAACGCCGTCGGCAGCGCTCCCAGGCCATCGGGTCGGTGCTGCGCTCGGTCGCGTCCTTCCTGATCATGGGCACGGCCGCGTTGATGATCCTCGGCACGTTCGAGATCGATCTGGCCCCGCTGCTGGCCTCGGCGGGTGTGGCCGGTGTCGCGATCGGTTTCGGCGCCCGCAACCTGGTCACCGACTTCCTCTCCGGCGTCTTCATGATCCTGGAGGACCAGTACGGCGTCGGTGACACGATCGACGCGGGCGTGGCCTCCGGCGAGGTCATAGAGGTGGGCCTGCGCGTGACCAAGCTGCGCGGCGACAACGGCGCGATCTGGTACGTCCGCAACGGCGAGGTCAAGCGCATCGGCAACCTCTCCCAGGGCTGGGCCACCGCCGGTGTGGACGTCACGGTCCGCGCCTCGGAGGACCTGGACCGCGTCCGGTCCGTCATCGCCGACGTCGCCGAGACCATCAGCAAGGAAGAGCCCTGGAGCGAGCGGCTGTGGGGCCCGATCGAGATCCTGGGCCTGGACAGCGTCCTGCTCGACTCCATGGTGGTCCACGTCTCGGCCAAGACGATGCCCGGCAAGGCCGTCTCCGTGGAGCGCGAACTGCGCTGGCGCATCAAGCGTGCCTTCGACGCCGCCGACATCCGCATCGTGGGCGGCCCGGCCGCATCCGCGGAGGAGGAGCCCCTCGACCCGACCGCCGTGGTGGCGGCCCCGTCGGCCCTGAACAACCCGGCCTCCCCGCAGTCGGAGGCGGCCGCGCCCATCCCGTCGCCGGCCCCGTCCCCGGCCCCGTCGGGCGTGCCGAAGTAGGCCCGCGACGCCACGCGAGAGGGGGCGGCACCCGGAACACCCGGGTGCCGCCCCCTTCTTCGTCGCCGTCCGGTCTCGTCGCCGTCCGGTCTCGTCGCCGTCCGGTCCGCGCCCGTCGGGCCGGGCGCCGCTCGTCAGGCGGTCCGCCGCTCGTGTCCCGCCGGGTGTCCGTCCACGAGCGCTCCCGCCTCCAGCCCGGTCGCCCCCGCTATCCGGCACAGCGCGGCGAACGCCGACCCCTTGCCCAGTCCGGCCACTCCCAAGAGCCCCTCACCGTCATGGACGTCGAGGACGACCCCTCCGGAGGGCTCGTCGAAGGACATCGATCCCCGGACCGACCGGTCGAGCCGCCCCGGACGCCACCGGAAGCGGATCTCCTCGCGGCCCTTCTCGGCGACGAGGAACGACCGCTCCGAGGCCTCCAGTTGCTCGCGGACCCGCTCCTGCCACCCGTCCTGGACCCGCGTCGGGCGCAGCACGTGTCTCTGCCGGTCCTCCAGCGCCTCGGCGGAGACCGCGGCACCGGCCGCACGGGCCCGCCGCCGCAGCAGCCACACCCCGACGACTGCCCAGCCGAGCGTCATGACCGCCCAGGTCAAAGGCCTGATGAACAGCGTTTCGCCCACCGAGTGCCACGTGAGACCGTCGTCCACGAAATCCATGGCGCTCAGCAGGAGCAGCGCCGGCACGAGCTTGACCGCGGCCGCGCGCCAGAACCCCGTCAGCAGCTTCACGGATGACCTCCACGGAGGACCCCGGCCGGAAAGGCCGACGCGGTCCACGCCGAACGATGCAGCTTCATGCGGCGGATCACAGAAAAAGGATCTTGCGGGGAAAGCGTCGGACGGAGCGCCCCCCTTCACACGGCCCCCGCATTCCGGCCACATCGTCCGACCGTCTACTGTCGCCCCGACAGCGGGCCCTTGTTCTGGAGCTCAACGCCCGGGGGCCCGCCTCGAATGGGGAACCCATGCGCAAATACGCCATCGGCGCCGTCGTCTCCGGCGCCCTGGCCCTGTCCGCCCTGGCCGTGCCGTCCGCTTCGGCCGCCACGCCGGACCTCTCCTTCTCGGGCGTGGTGGTGAACAACGGCAAGCCGATCGTCGTCGGCACCACCAAGACGGTGAAGGTCCCGGTCACGTACACCTTCGTGCGCCCGGCCGACCTCGTCGTCGACGGCACGAAGAGCGTCGCGGGCGTCCTCCTGTACCGCGGGGCGTCGCTCTCGCGGCAGGAGAACGAGCTGGGGCCGGACGACGCCCCGACCTGCACCACGAAGGCCACGACGGCCACGACCGTCACGCAGTCCTGCACCGAGGTCATCTACGTCGAACCCGACGAGTACCTCTACGAGGCGGCGGACGCCGGCACCTGGAAGGTGGCCGGCTTCTACAGCGACACCGTCGTGGACAACGACGACTCCGACAACCACATCAGCATGCAGTTCGGCTACGACATGTGGGGCGTCCCCGGCACGGCCCAGGTCAAGCGCGCCGCCAGGCTCACCGCCAACGCCACCCCCGAGCCGGTGAAGAAGGGCGCCACGCTCACCGTCAAGGGCGCGCTGACCCGCGCCGACTGGAACAGCGGCAAGTACGCCGGCTACAAGGGCCAGTCGGTCGTCCTCCAGTTCAAGGCCAAGGGCGCCACCGCCTACAAGGCCGTCAAGACGGTGACCTCCGGCACCGCGGGCGCCCTGAGCACCACGGTCAAGGCCTCGACCGACGGCACCTACCGCTACGCGTTCGCGGGCACCGCCACCACGGGCACCGCCACGGCCACGGGCGACTACGTCGACGTGAGGTAACCGGCGCCGAAGTCTCCTCCGGCCCACCACGAGCCGCCCCCGCAGCAGACGAACTCGTCCGCGGCGGGGGCGGCTTCGCGCATTCCGGCGACGGTCCCACCTCCCGGGCGGCGGTTTCCCTTGACGCCCGCGCCCCCTCCGGCCTACTTTCCTCGCAACAGCAATAGGAAACTTTCCTAACAGTGATCTTCCGGTGGACTTCCCGGAGGCTCCCCTGGGAAGCTGGTCGGCCTAGAAGGGCAGGTGGCGACAGACATGGCAGGATCCGCCGGCACACCGGGCACCCCGCGCGTCCTGCGCGCGATGAACGACCGCGCCGCCCTCGATCTGCTGCTCGCGCACGGACCGCTCTCGCGGACCCGGATCGGCAAGCTCACCGGACTGTCCAAGCCCACCGCCTCACAACTCCTCGCGCGCCTGGAAGCCGCCGGACTCGTCCTGGCCACCGGCACCAGCGAGGGGCGGCCGGGCCCCAGCGCCCAGCTCTACGAGGTCAATCCGGGCGCCGCGTACGCCGCCGGACTGGACGTCACCCCCGAGCGCGTCCTCGCCGCCGTCGCCGACATCACCGGCCGCACGATCGGCACGTACGAACTGCCCACCCCCGGCCGCCGCCCGGACCGGCCCGTCGTGCGCCAGGTCACCGACGCCCTCGACGGCGCGGTGAAGGCCGCCGGGCTCGCCCGGGACGACGTCCGCCGCCTGGTCATCGCCACCCCCGGCGCCTTCGACCCCAACACGGGCCGGCTGCGCTACGCCTCCCACCTGCCCGGCTGGCACTCGCCCACCCTCCTCGACGAACTGGCAGCGGCCCTGCCGATGCCCGTCGAGTACGAGAACGACGTCAACCTCGTCGCCATCGCGGAGCAGCGCCTCGGCGCCGCCCGGGGGCACGAGGACTTCGTCCTGCTGTGGAACGAGGGCGGTCTCGGCGCGGCCCTCGTCCTCGGCGGCCGGCTGCACCGCGGCTGGACCGGCGGCGCGGGCGAGGTCGGCTTCCTGCCGGTGCCCGGCGCGCCCCTGGTGCGCCAGGTGACCCGGGCCAACAGCGGTGGCTACCAGGAGCTGGCCGGCTCCCAGGCCATCCCCCAACTGGCCCGCGAACTCGGCGTCCAGGACCTGCCGACGGGTCCGTACACCGAGGTCGCGGCCACCCTCGTCGAGCGGGCCGCCGCCGTCGACGCGGGCCCCTACCGGCGGCTCCTGGAGAAGTACGCGACCGGACTCGCCACCGGTCTGGCCTCACTCGTCTCCGTGCTCGACCCCGAACTGGTCGTCCTCAGCGGAGCCTCGCTCACCGCGGGCGGCGAGCCGCTGCGCGCCCTGGTCCAGGCCGAACTGGAGGAGCTGGCCGCGTCCCGGCCGCGGCTCGTCGTCGGCGACGTCCACGAACACCCCGTGCTGCGCGGGGCGCTGGAGAGCGCCCTGGCGGCCACCCGCGACGAGGTCTTCGACACCTCCCGCTGAGTCCGTCCCGCTCCGCCGCTCCACTCGCACCGTCCCGCAACTCCCCCGTCCCGCCACGTCCTTCGCAGGGAGATCTCGCCATGCCCGGAATATCCCGAAAGGCGGCCGTCGCACTCGCCGCCTCCGCCTCGATGGCCCTCCTCGTCACCGCCTGTACCGGCCAGTCCGGCGGCGGGGGCGACGACGCCTCCAAGGAACAGACGATCAACTTCTGGCACGGCTGGAGCGCGCCGAACGAGGTCAAGGCCGTGAAGTCACTGGTCGCCGGCTTCGAGAAGGCGCACCCCAACATCCACGTGAACATCGTCGGCAACATGACCGACGACAAGATCAACCAGGCGCTGCGCGCGGGCGGCGACAAGGCCCCCGACGTGGTCTCGTCCTTCACCACCAACAACGTGGGCAAGTTCTGCTCGTCCGGCGCCTTCGTCGATCTGAACCCCCTCTTCAAGAAGGCGCACATCGACCCGGAGACGACGTTCCCGAAGGCGATGAACGAGTACACCCAGTTCGAGGGCGACCGCTGCACGGTGCCGCTCCTCGGCGACGCCTACGGGCTCTACTACAACAAGACCGCGTTCGAGAAGGCCGGGATCGCCTCCCCGCCGAAGACCTGGTCCGAGTTCGAGAAGGACGCCAAGAAGCTCACGATCGCCAAGGGCGACTCCTACTCCCAGCTCGGTTTCATGCCGAACTACCACGGCTGGGAGTCCACCACCGAGCACTACTTCGGGCAGTTCTCACCGACGTACTTCGACGGCGGCGGCAAGTCGAACATCGCCAAGGACCCCGCCTTCACGGCCGGGTTCACCCTCCAGAAGAAGCTGGTCGACGAACTCGGCGGGTTCGAGAAGCTGGAGACGTACCGCTCCAAGCTCGGTGACGAGTGGGGCACCAAGCACCCCTTCCACACCGGCCAGGTGGCCATGCAGCTCGACGGCGAGTGGCGGCTCGGCATGGCCGAGGAGGCGGGGCCCGGCTTCGAGATCGGCGTCGCCCCGCTGCCCGTGCCCGACGACCAGGCCGACCAGTACGGCAAGGGCTACATCACCGGCACGATCGCGGGCATCGCGTCCACCAGCCGCAAGCAGAACGCGGCCTGGGAGCTGGTGAAGTACATGACCACGGACACCGACGCGGTGGTCGGCTTCGCCAACGACATCCACAACGTGCCCTCGACGCTCGCGGCCCTCAAGTCGCCGAAGCTGAAGTACGACCCGCGCTTCAAGACGTTCCTGGACATCGCCTCGAACCCGGACTCGACGACGACCCCGCCGTCCGTCAACGGGGGCACCTACCTCGTGACGATCCAGCAGTTCGGATACGACTACGAGAGCGGCAAGGCGAAGGACCTGAAGGCGGGACTGGAAGCCACCGCCCGGCAGATCGACACCGACATCGCGCAGGCGAAGTAGCGGCACGGACATGAGTACCGTCACGCTCGCCTCCAAGCGCCGCAGGTCGGCGCTTCGGACCCTCGCCTTCATGTCGCCCTGGCTGATCGGCTTCGCGGTCTTCTTCGCCTACCCGCTGATCTCGACCGTCTACTTCTCCTTCATGCACTACGACGGCTTCAGGCCGCCGACGTGGAGCGGGACGAGGAACTGGACCTACGTCTTCGAGAACTACCCGCTGTTCTGGCCCGCGCTGCGCAACACCCTGTGGCTGGTCCTCGTCATGGTGACCCTGCGGGTGGTGTTCGGGCTCGGCGTGGGCCTGCTGATCACGAAGATCAAGACGGGCACGGGTGTCTTCCGCACCCTCTTCTACCTGCCCTACCTCGCCCCGCCGGTGGCCGCCACCATGGCCTTCGCCTTCCTCCTCAACCCCGGTACGGGACCGGTCAACTCGATCCTGGAGAAGGCCGGCGTATCGGCTCCCGGCTGGTTCAACGACCCCGCCTGGTCCAAGCCCGCCCTGACCCTGCTGGCCCTGTGGGGCATCGGCGACCTCATGGTCATCTTCATGGCCGCGCTGCTCGACGTGCCCGCCGAGCAGTACGAGGCCGCCGAACTGGACGGCGCCTCGGCCTGGCAGCGCTTCCGGTACGTCACGCTGCCGAACATCTCGCCCATCGTGATGTTCGCCGTGGTCACCGGGGTCATCCAGACCATGCAGTACTACACGCAGCCGCTGATCGCCGGGAAGGTCGCCTCGGGCGTGATCCAGGGCGCCGGAACGCAGTTCGAGCCCGGCTACCCCGACAAGTCGACGCTCACCCTGCCCCAGCTCGTCTACAACCTCGGCTTCCAGCGCTTCGACTACGGCTCCGCCTGTGTGGTCGCGCTCGTGCTGTTCGCCCTGTCCATGGTGTTCACCGCGTTCCTGATGCGGCGCCGGGGCGGTCTCATCCAGACAGGTGACTGACCGATGACCCAAGTACTCGACAAACCGGTGGAGCTGACCGACCGGGTCTCCCCCGCCGAACGCACCGCGCGCCGCCGGGCCCTGCTGGAGTGGGTCGCGGTCCACGCGCTCGGCGTGGCCGCCGCGCTCTTCTTCGTCCTGCCGTTCGTGTTCGTGTTCCTGACCTCGCTGATGAGCGACAGCCAGGCGCTCAGCCGCGACCTGGTCCCGCGCACCTGGGAATGGGGCAACTACACCAAGGTCTTCGACACCCCGGGCTTCCTCACCTGGTGGAGGAACACGCTGCTGTACGCCAGCCTCGGCACGGCGCTCACCGTCGTCTCGTCGGTCCCCGTCGCCTACGCGCTCGCCAAGTTCCGCTTCCGGGGCCGCAACCTGTCGCTGATGCTGGTCATCTCGATGATGATGCTGCCGCCGCAGGTCGTGATCATCCCGATGTACCTGTTCTGGGCGAAGCAGCTCGACCTGTCCGGCACCCTGTGGCCGCTGATCATCCCGATGGCGTTCGGGGACGCGTTCTCCATCTTCCTGCTGCGCCAGTTCCTGACGACCATCCCGAACGAGTACCTGGACGCCGCCAGGGTCGACGGCTGCGGGGAGCTGCGGACGCTGCTGAAGGTCGTCCTGCCGATGGCGAAGCCGGGCATCGCGGCCGTCGCGCTGTTCCAGTTCTTCTACGCCTGGAACGACTACTTCGGCCCGCAGATCTACGCGTCCGAGAACCCGGGCGCCTGGACGCTCAGTTACGGCCTGGAGTCGTTCAAGGGCGTGCACCACACCGACTGGAATCTCACCATGGCCGCGACCGTCCTGGTCATGGCCCCCGTGATCCTCGTGTTCTTCTTCGCGCAGAAGGCGTTCGTCGAAGGCGTCACGCTCACCGGAGTGAAGGGTTAACCATGAAACTCACCGTGGTCGGCGGAGGGTCGACCTACACCCCCGAACTCATCGACGGATTCGCCCGGCTCAGGGACACCCTGCCCGTCGAGGAGCTGGTCCTCGTCGACCCGGCCGCCGAGCGCCTGGAACTGGTGGGCGGTCTGGCCCGCCGGATCTTCGCCCGGCAGGGCCACCCGGGCCGGATCGTCACCACCCACGACCTGGACGCGGGGGTGGAGGGCGCCGACGCCGTGCTCCTCCAGCTGCGCGTCGGCGGGCAGGCGGCCCGCGAGATGGACGAGACCTGGCCGCTGGAGTGCGGCTGCGTCGGGCAGGAGACGACCGGCGCGGGCGGCCTGGCCAAGGCGCTGCGCACGGTTCCGGTGGTGCTGGACATCGCCGAGCGGGTCCGTCGCGCCAACCCGGACGCGTGGATCATCGACTTCACCAACCCGGTCGGCATCGTGACGCGTGCCCTGCTCCAGGCCGGCCACAAGGCGGTCGGCCTGTGCAACGTGGCGATCGGCTTCCAGCGGAAGTTCGCCGCACTGCTCGGGGTCTCCCCCACCGATGTGCATCTCGACCATGTGGGCCTCAACCACCTCACCTGGGAGACCGGTGTGCGCCTGGGCGGCCCCACGGGCGAGGACGTGCTGCCGCGGCTGCTCGCCGAGCACGGCGGCGCCGTCGCCGAGGACCTGCGGCTGCCCCGGACCCTGGTCGAGCGCCTCGGCGTGGTCCCCTCGTACTACCTGCGCTACTTCTACGCGCACGACGAGGTCGTCCGGGAGCTGCGCACCAAGCCCTCCCGCGCCGCCGAGGTCGCGGAGATGGAGCGGCGGCTGCTGGCCATGTACGGCGACCCCGCCCTCGACGAGAAACCGGAGCTGCTGGCGAAGCGGGGCGGCGCGTACTACTCCGAGGCGGCCGTCGACCTCGCCGCCGCGCTGCTCGGCGGGGGCGGCAGCCCCTACCAGGTGGTGAACACCCACAACCGGGGGACCCTGCCGTTCCTGCCGGACGACGCGGTGATCGAGGTGCAGGCCGCGATCGGCGCGAAGGGGCCCGCCCCGCTGCCGGTGCCGTCCGTCGACCCGCTCCACGCGGGCCTCGTGGCGAACGTGACCGCGTACGAGGACCTCGCTCTGGACGCCGCCCTGCGCGGCGGGCGCGACCGGGTCTTCCGGGCGCTGCTCGCCCACCCCCTGGTCGGCCAGTACGCCCTGGCCGACGCCCTGACCGACCAGCTGATCGCGCACAACCGGGAGCACCTCGCGTGGGCATGACGTCGACGGAGACCGGGGCCGGAACGGCCGCCGGGTCCGGCCCCCCGGGCCTCGTACTGGCCATCGACGCGGGGAACAGCAAGACCGACGTGGCCGTGGTGGCCGCGGACGGCCGCGTGACCGGCGCCGCGCGCGGGGGCGGGTTCCGGCCCCCGGCCGTCGGCGTCGAGACGGCGGTGGACGCGGTCGCCGACGCCGTGCGGCGGGCCTTCGCCGAGGCGGGCGTCACCTCGGTCGGCCACGTCTCCGCCTGTCTCGCCAACGCCGATCTGCCCGTGGAGGAGGAGCAGCTGGCGGCCGCGCTGCGGGCGCGCGCCTGGGGCGCGGAGGTGGAAGTGCGCAACGACACCTTCGCGATCCTGCGGGCCGGGATCGCCGAGCCGCGCGGTGTCGCCGTGGTCTGCGGGGCCGGCATCAACTGCGTCGGCATGCGGCCCGACGGCCGCACCGCCCGTTTCCCCGCCATCGGCCGCATCTCCGGCGACTGGGGCGGCGGCTGGGGGCTGGCGGAGGAGGCCCTGTGGCACGCGGCGCGGGCCGAGGACGGCCGGGGCGGCGAGACCGCCCTGGCCCGCACCCTGCCCGCGCACTTCGGTCTGGACTCCATGTACGCGCTCATCGAGGCGCTGCACCTGGAGCACGTCCCGAACGCGCGCCGCCACGAGCTGACCCCGGTGCTGTTCGCCACGGCGGCGGACGGCGACCCGGTGGCCCGGGCGATCGTCGACCGGCTCGCGGACGAGGTGGTCACGATGGCGACGGTGGCCCTGAACCGCCTCGGTCTGCTCGCCGAGGAGACCCCGGTCCTGCTCGGCGGCGGCATCCTCGCCGCCCGCCATCCCCAGCTCGACGACCGCGTCCACGAACTCCTGGCCGCCCGCGCGCCCAAGGCGGTCCCCCGGGTGGTCACCGCCCCGCCGGTGCTGGGCGCGGCGCTCCTGGGCCTGGACCGCGTACGGGCCCAGGGCGAGATCCACGCGCGGGTACGGGCGCACTACGAACGGGGCTGAGGAAGCCCGGTGGAACGGACCGCGGCCGTGCCGGCGCCCACGGCCGCGGGACCGCCGATGACCTGGAGTGAAGGGACGGGAACCAAACGGATGCGGAACACGTGTTCATGAGAAGGGGGGTGGCGCGGGGGAATCGTGCTGCGCCGTGATCCGAACAAGATCCAGGCAAGGCCTGTGCGGATGCCGGTACGGGCGGCGATACTTGCCGCCGTGCACGTACGCCGGCCGGCCGCGCCCACCGCGTCCGCGGCGGGCGTGAGCGGTTGGATGACCATGGGGGAGGTCGACAGTGACACACCCGCCGAAGGGCGGCTCGGCGCCACCGGGTCGGGGCACGCCCACGATGCCGTCCGTGCCGACGCAGTCCGGCCCTCCCCCGTCGCCGGACGGGTCCCCCGCGTACCGGGGCGGGTCCGGTGCCGGGCCGAGCGCTCCCCCGGCTCCCGGCGCGGCCCCCCGGCGCACCGCGTGGGCGGAGGGCGTGGACCGGCTGCGCGCCGCGGCGACGACGGAGCCGGGGCGGCTGCGGATCATCGGCGCCGTCCTCGCCCTGCTGGTGGTCGCGTTCGGCGCGGTCACCGCCTGGCAGATGACGGAACGTTCGGCCGCCGCGGACAACGTGCTGCACAGCAGCCAGCCGCTGAGCGCGAGCGCCGCCGACATCTACCGCTCCCTCGCCGACGCCAACACCGCCGCCTCCAGCGGCTTCCTGGCGGGAGGTCAGGAGTCCCAGGAGACCCGCGAACGCTACGAGGAGGACATCAGAACGGCGGCCGCGAAGCTGATCACCGCGGCCAACAGCTCCGAGCCGGGCTCCCCCGCCGCCAAGACGATCTCCCAGCTCAACGAGCTGCTGCCCAAGTACAAGGGCCTGATCGAGCGGGCCCGCGCCAACAACCGGCAGGGCTACCCGCTGGGCGGCGCGTACCTGCGGTACGCGAACGACACGATGCAGCGCGAGATGCTGCCGAAGGCCGAGCGGCTCTACAAGAACGAGAACCAGCGGCTGAACGCCGACTACGCCGACGCGAAGCCCTATCCGTGGGCCGCGATCGCGCTCGGACTCGTCGCGCTCGGCGCCCTCGCCTGGGCCCAGCGGCGCAACTACCTGCGTACGAACCGGGTGCTCAACCAGGGCATGGCCGCCGCCACCACGGCCTGTCTGGCCGTACTGCTGTGGCTCACCGTCGGACACACCTTCGCCCGGTCCGGACTGGACGAGTCCTACGACCACGGGGTCCGCTCCCTGAACGTGCTGCACGACGCGCAGATCGCGTCCCTGAAGGCGCGGGGCAACGAGAACCTCACCCTGGTCAGCCGGGGCGCGGAGACCAAGACCCTGCCCGACAGGACGACCGAGGACCTGTACGACTACAACTTCGACCAGGACATGAAGGCGCTGACCCAAGGCCTCGCCGTCGCGGCGGGTCTCGCGGACGACAACGCGGGCGAGAAGCCCGTACGGGCCGCGACCGCCGGCATGGAGGTCTGGAAGCAGCGTCACGCGGAGGCCCGCAGGGCCGACAACGACGGCGAGTACCAGCTGGCACTGGACCGGGTCATCGGCTCCCCCGACAAGAAGCCCACGGGCGAGTGCTTCGACGTCGTGGACAAGAACCTGGGGATCGCGCTGACGCACGAGCAGAACGAGTTCCGGCAGGCGGCGGACGACGGCCTGGGCGCCATGGCCGGCCTCCCGGTCGGCGCCGCGGTCCTGGCCGTGCTGGCCGCCGCGGGCGCGGTGCTCGGCATTGGCCGCAGGCTTTCGGAGTACCGGTGAGGGGAGGGGCGACGATGACCGCACGACGTCTGAGGGCGAGCCTGCGCGGCTGGGGCGGTGTGGGCGCGATGGCGCTCGCCTGCGTCACGGCCCTGGTCCTCGCGCTGATGCTGCCGGACTCCGCGCGCGGTGACGGCGGCACCGGTGTCGGCGGTCCTGGCCTGGCCCGGGGCACGCAGGCCAGGGCCGAGGAGTGCACCGACCCGCAGAACCAGAGCCTCGCCCCGTCGGGCGCGGACGGGACGACGATCGACGCCATCAAGAACCGCAAGGACCGGCGGCTGATCGTCGGCGTCGACCAGAACAGCTACCACTGGGGCTACCGCGACCCGAACAACCCGAAGGCCGGCGGCGACCTCGAGGGCTTCGACATCGACCTGGTCCACGCGATCGCCAAGGACATCCTGGGCGACGAGAACGCCGTCCAGTTCCGGGCGATCCCCACCAGCCAGCGCATCCCCGCGATCCAGAAGGGCAAGGTCGACATGGTGGTGCGCACCATGACGATCAACTGCGAACGCCTCAAGGACGTCGCGTTCTCCGCGCCCTACTTCAAGACCGGCCAGCAGGTGCTGGCCCCGGTGAGCTCCGGCATCACGGGGTACGACAAGAGCCTGGCCGGCAAGCGCATCTGCTCGGCGGCCAAGTCCACCGCGAACGAGCGTCTGACGGACGACCGGAAGGCGGGCAAGCTCGTCTCCTCCGCCGTCGTCCTGCCGCCCGTGCCCAACCAGCTGGACTGCCTGGTGCGCCTCCAGCTCGGCGAGGCCGACGCGGTGGTGACCGACAGCGCGCTCGCGGCGAGCCAGGCCGCCCAGGACCCCACGGTCGAGCTCAAGGGCGGCACCTTCACGACCGAGTACTACGGCGTGGCGATGAAACTGGGCGCCAAGGACCTGGTACGCCGGGTCAACCAGGTGCTGGCCGACTACCGCAAGGACGGCTGGCGGCAGTCCTACGACAAGTGGCTCGCCCCGACCCTCGGGGCCGACTCGCCCTCGCAGGACCCGCCCCCCGCCCTGTACCGGCAACCGACCTGACACGACCGGAGAGTTGCCCGGCCACGCACACCGAGCGCGCCGGGAACGCACGAGATGGAGAGGTGATCGATGGGCGTCACGGGACCCCCCGGGCCGGTGATGGACCGGGACGAGGCGGACCGTGCGCTGGCGCGCCTCGGCGCGGAGCACGAGGCCATCGAGACCTCGCTCCTCGCCCTGCAGGACCACGCGGGCCGAAGACTCCTGGAGGGCGCCGAGCTCACCGGCTCGACCAAGGAGCGCTGGGCGTCCGCGGAGGCGTCGATCACCCTGTTGTGGGCGTACTTCGACGCGTACACGGACGCGCTGCGCTCCGCGCGCGAGATCCGCTCCCGCAGACGCTGGTCCAGCCGTGAGGACCTGGTCGAGCTGACCGAGCTGCTGCGCGGCTCGGGCATCACGGTCGCCGGTTCCACCACGGCCACCGCGAACGCGCCGACCCTGGCCGGCACCGGCAAGCTCAGCGAGCGGTTCTCGCTGGCGGGCCTGGTGGACCGGATGAACGAGCTGTACGCGGCCTCGCTCGACATGGTCGTCACCGCGGACGCCGTGTGGTCCGCGCTGCCCGCCCGCATAGATTTACTGGCCGCGGAGCTCCAGCGCACCCGGGCGCTCGCGCACTCCGTGGGCGTGCGCCCCGGCGAGCACCCCTCGGGCGACGACCTGGAGCGGATCACCCGGACCCTGACCGCCCTGCGCGAGCGCGTGGTCTCCGACCCGCTCTCCTTCTGGGTTCCCGCGCAGGGGAGTTCGGCCCCCGGCGGCGGACGCCCGGACACGACGGCGTACGACCGTGAGGCGCGCGCCCTGGAGGAGGTCCGCCGGGAGATCGACGCTGTCCTGACGGTGCGCCAGGACGCCGAGGCGCGGCTGGTGAAGCTGCGGGACGTGCTCAGCCGCGCGGACCGCACCCTCGCCGAGGCCCGCAGTGCCCGCGGCGAGGTCCTCGCGAAGATCGCCGCGTCCGAGGTGCCGGCCGTCAGCGGTCCGCCGACGGCGCTGCAGGAGCAGCTGGCGACGGCCGCGGAGTACCGCAGGCACGCGCAGTGGCACCGCCTCTCGCCGCTCCTGGAGGCACTGGAGGAGAAGGCGGAGGACGAACTCCTGCGTGCCCGGGAGTCGTTGACGGCGGTCACCCAGCCGCTGGCGGTCCGTGCCGAGCTGCGCGGCCGGCTCGACGCGTACAAGGCCAAGGTCGCCCGGCACGGCTTCGCCGAGGACCCGTTCCTCGTCGAGCGCTACGACGCGGCCCGCCGCATGCTGTGGAGCGCTCCCTGCGATCTGCGGGTGGCGGAGGAGGCGGTGCTGCGCTACCAGCGGGCGGCGGCCGAGCTGCTGAGCCCGCAGGTGCCCGAGCAGGGCGGGCCTCATGACCGTGCGGACCGGAGGGGGACCGACGCGTGAGCGGTGGAGGGATGCGCAGTGAGCGAGCGGCCGGTGAGTGAGCGGAAGTGCGGCCGGCCCGGCTGCGAGGGGTCCTACGAGGACATGGGCGGCGGCGAACTGTACTGCGACACCTGCGGACTCGCCCCCGCCGAACCCGTACCGGGCTCCTCCCGGTCCGGGAGCGCGCCGGAGCCCGGCACCGGCGAACGGCCGGCGAGCGGGCGGAAGTGCGGCCGGCCCGGCTGCGAAGGGTCCTACGAGGACATGGGCGGCGGCGAACTGTACTGCGACACCTGCGGACTCGCCCCCACCGAGCCCGTACCGGGCTCCTCCCGGTCCGGGAGCGCGGGCGCGGCGGGTCCGGCGCCGTCCGGCTCCTCCGCGCGCGGATCCGACAGCAGCAGCGTGCGCGGCGGTTCACGCGCCAGTTCGCGTACGTCGTCGCGCTCCTCGCAGTCACGGCGCTCGGTCTCCGGGCGGCTGTCGCGGTCGTTGTCGGGACGGTCGACGGGCCGTTCGGTGTCGGTGCGCAGCTCCGGTTCGACGACGTCCTCCTCCGGGCGGGGCCGGCTCGGCGCCGGGCTCGTCGAGGTCCCGGGCGTGCCGCGGCCCGACCCGCGCGCGATGGTCCTGGAGAACCCGGAGGTGCCCGAGCGCAAACGGTTCTGTTCGCGCTCCGACTGCGGTGCCCCGGTGGGGCGTGCGCGCGGCGACCGGCCCGGCCGCACCGAGGGGTTCTGCACCAAGTGCGGCCACCCGTACTCGTTCGTGCCGAAGCTCACCACCGGTGACGTCGTGCACGGCCAGTACGAGGTGATGGGCTGTCTGGCGCACGGCGGGCTCGGCTGGGTGTACCTGGCCGTCGACCGCGCGGTGTCCGACCGCTGGGTGGTCCTCAAGGGTCTGCTCGACACCGGCGACCAGGACGCGATGGCGGCCGCGATCTCCGAGCGGCGCTTCCTCGCGGAGATCGAGCACGCCAACATCGTGCGGATCTACAACTTCGTCGAGCACCTCGACCAGCGGACGGGTTCGCTGGACGGGTACATCGTCATGGAGTACGTGGGCGGCAAGTCGCTCAAGGAGCTCGCCAACGGGCGCCGCACGGCGGACGGCAAGCGCGACCCGCTGCCGGTGGAGCAGGCCTGCGCCTACGGCATCGAGGCCCTGGAGGCCCTCGGCCATCTGCACAGCCGCAACCTGCTGTACTGCGACTTCAAGGTCGACAACGCGATCCAGACCGAGGACCAGCTCAAGCTGATCGACATGGGCGCGGTGCGCAGGATGGACGACGACGAGTCGGCCATCTACGGCACGGTGGGCTACCAGGCCCCCGAGGTGGCCGAGACGGGCCCCTCGGTCGCCTCCGACCTGTACACCGTCGCCCGTACGCTCGCCGTCCTCTCCTTCGACTTCCAGGGCTACACGAACGTCTTCGTGGACTCCCTGCCCGACCCGGACAACATCGAGGTCTTCCGCCAGTACGAGTCGTTCTACCGGCTCCTCGTCCGGGCCACCGACCCCGACCCGGCCCGCCGTTTCGCCTCGGCCCAGGAGATGTCCGAGCAGCTGACGGGCGTGCTGCGCGAGGTGGTCTCGCTCCAGACGGGGCGGGCGCGGCCGGCGCTGTCGACCCTGTTCGGACCCGAGACCAGGGTCACCGACACCGAGCTGTTCGGGAAGGCGGCCGAGGACGTGTCGCGGCTGGGGGCCCGCGCGGTCCCCGGGCGCGCGGGAAAGGGCGCGGCGCCGCTGCCCGCCGGGAGGAACGGGAACGGACCGCTGCCTCCCGCTCCACCGGCCTCCGGCGCCCTGGTCAGGCCCGTCGCGGCGGCGGCCACCGCGCTCGCCCTGCCCGTGCCGCGGGTGGACCCGGGCGACCCGAACGCCGGTTTCCTCGCGGGACTCATCGCGTCCGCGCCCGCGGAGCTGATCGCCGCGCTGGGGGCGGCCCCGGCCCCCTCGCCGGAACTGCGGCTGCGGGAACTGCGGGCCCGACTGGAGATGGGCGAGCCCGGCGGCGCCGGCGCGGCCGTCGACGCGCTGGAGGCCGATCACCCGGACGACTGGCGGGTGGTCTGGTACCGCGGTGTCACGGCGCTGGCGACCGGCGAGAACGAGATCGCCGCACTGTCCTTCGACGCGGTCTACGACGCCTTCCCCGGCGAGCCCGCGCCCAAGCTGGCCCTCGGCGTGTGCGCGGAGGTGCTGGGGCAGCTGGACAACGCCGCCGAGTACTACCGCCTGGTGTGGACGACCGACCCCAGCTATGTGAGCGCGGCGTTCGGACTGGCCCGGGTGCAGCTCGCGGCGGGGGACCGCCGTGGCGCCGTACGCACCCTGGAGTCCGTGCCGGAGTCGTCGATCCACTACACGGCGGCCCGGGTCGCCGCCGTGCGGGCACGGTTGCGGCAGCGGCCGGTCACGGAGACGGCGGCGCCGTTCCTGGACGATCTGACGGCGGCCGCCGGTCAGGTCGAGGCGCTCGACGGATTCGGTCTGGACGCGGTGCGGCGCGAGCAGTTGTCGACGGAGGTCCTCGGCTGCGCGCTGGACTGGGTACTCTCCGGTAGCCAGGGTTCCGCTCCGGCTCCAGGGAGCGTGACCGCGCTGCTCGGCAGCGAGTTGGACGAGCGTGGCCTCCGTTTCGGCCTCGAACGTTCGTACCGGACGCTGGCCCGGCTCGCGCGGGGCGGCGATGAAAGGATCGACCTGGTGGAACGAGCAAACCGTTACCGCCCCCGGACGTGGGTGTGATTGATGTCCCAGATGCCCCAGCCGACGGCCCTTTCGCGGTGCCCCAGTTGTGAGGAGCCGCTGGAGGCGGCCGACCGTTTCTGCGGCGCGTGCGGCTACGACCTGTCGACGGTGTCCGCACCGCCGCAGGACCACCCCACGATCGCCATGAACGGCACCCCGGCCGCCCCGCCGCCGGCCGCCCCGCCCGTGGACTGGCCCCTCGCGCAGGAGCCCGGCAGTACGGACACGCCCGCGCCGGTGCACCGTGCCGCCGACATCCACGGCACCGATTCGGGTGGTTCCGAACTGCCGCACCCGGAGCACCCCGAACCCCCCGAGCACGCGCAGGGCGATCCGGCGGGCATCCGGCCGGCCACCGCCCGGCGGCCCGCCGGGCGGCCCTCGGGCGTCCGGTTCGACAGGCCGTCGGAGCCCGACGAGTACCCGCTCGCCCCTCCGGCCGGTGAGCCCCCGGCCGCGCGGGGCCGGCCGGCCGACGGCCCGGACCCCGAGGTCCCGGACCCCCGGACCGCCGACCTCCCGGCTCCCCCCGCGGGCGCCAAGCTGTGCGTGGCCTGCCGTGCGGGCCAGGTGGACCCCGACGGCTACTGCGAGAACTGCGGGCACGCCCAGCCACGGGAACGGGACCACATGGAACAGGAGTTGGGCGCGGTCGCCGCGGTCAGCGACCGGGGGCTGCGCCACCACCGAAACGAGGACGCGTTCGCGGTCTCCTCGACCGCGCTGCCCGACGGCTCCCCCGCGGTCGTCGCGATCGTCTGCGACGGGGTCTCCTCCGCGACCCGCCCCGACGAGGCGTCCCTCGCCGCGTCCCACGCGGCGAACGAGTCGCTCCTGGCCACCCTTCCGCTGGGCACGCACCCGCAGGCGGCCATGCACGAGGCGATCGTCGCGGCCTCGGAGGCCGTCAACGCGCTGGCGGGCCCGGACACCGCGCAGGGCGAGCACGCGCCGCACGTGAACGCGCCCGCCTGCACCATCGTCGGCGCCCTCGTGACGTCCACCCTGCTGATCGTCGGCTGGGTCGGCGACAGCCGCGTCTACTGGGTTCCCGCCGACCGCTCCTCGCTGCCGGCCCGGCTCACCGAGGACGACTCGTGGGCCGCGCAGATGGTCGCCGCGGGTCTGATGAACGAGGCGGAGGCGTACGCCGACGAGCGCGCCCACGCGATCACCGGCTGGCTCGGCGCCGACGCCTACGAACTGGAACCGCACACCGTCTCGTTCAAGCCGGACCGGCCGGGCGTGGTCGTGGTGTGCACCGACGGTCTGTGGAACTACGCGGAGACGGCGGAGGAGATGGCCGAGGCCGTCCCCCCCGACGCCGCCGAGAGGCCACTGCACGCCGCCCGGGTTCTGGTCGGCCACGCCCTGGACGGCGGGGGCCACGACAACGTAACAGTGGCCGTCATGCCGTTCCCCGCCCCCTCGCAGGGGGCAGGATCGGCCTGAGGCCGCGAACGAACGGGGGCGGCCGCGGACCGGAGGGGACCGGTCCGCACCCAGTCAGCACCTCCGCCGGGGGGCGGGGGCCGAGGGGGACAGAGAAGTCATGGCCAATTTCTCGAAGTCGAACGTGCCGCAGTTCTCGGTCGACGTGTACCAGAACGAGTACCTGCCGGAGGGCGGCCGCGAGGTCAACGCGATCGTCACGGTGAGCGCGACCGGCGGCGGCACCGTCGGAAGCGCGGTCGCCGCGCCGCACCTCTACACGGCGGGCCAGGCGCCGGACGCCGCCGTGGCGATCATGGTCGACTGCTCGGGCTCGATGGACTACCCGCCGGCCAAGATGCGCAACGCCCGCGACGCGACGGCCGCCGCGATCGACACCGTGCGCGACGGGGTCCACTTCGCCGTGATCGGCGGCACGCACGTCGCCAAGGAGGTCTATCCGGGCAACGGGCGGCTCGCCGTCGCGGACGCCTCCACCCGTGAACAGGCCAAGCAGGCGCTGCGCAGGCTGAGCGCGGGCGGCGGCACGGCGATCGGCACCTGGCTGCGGCTCGCCGACCGGCTGCTGTCCTCCGCGGAGGTGTCGATCCGGCACGGCATCCTGCTCACCGACGGCCGCAACGAGCACGAGTCGCCCGAGGACCTGCGGGCCGCGCTGGACTCCTGCGCCGGACGCTTCACCTGCGACGCGCGCGGGGTCGGCACCGACTGGGAGGTCAAGGAGGTCACCGGGATCGCCTCGGCGCTGCTCGGCACCGCCGACATCGTCGCCGACCCCGCCGCCCTCTCCGCCGACTTCACGCACATGATGGAGACGGCCATGGGCAAGGAGGTCGCCGACGTGGCCCTGCGGGTGTGGACACCGGTCGGCACCGAGATCAGGTTCGTCAAGCAGGTGGCGCCCACCGTCGAGGAACTGACGGACCGCCGCACCGAGGCCGGACCCCGGGCGGGCGACTACCCGACCGGCTCCTGGGGCGACGAGTCCCGCGACTACCACGTGTGCGTCCGGGTCCCGACGGCCGGGGTCGGCCAGGAGATGCTCGCCGCCCGGGTCTCGCTGGTGATCCCGCGGAGCGACGGCTCGGTGCAGAACCTCGGCGCCCAGGGTCTCGTGCGGGCCGTGTGGACCGATGACATGGCCGCCTCGACGTCCATCAATCCGCAGGTCGCGCACTACACGGGGCAGGCCGAACTGGCGCAAGTCATCCAACAGGGCCTCGACCTCCGCAAAGCGGGAGATGTCGACGGAGCGACGGCCAAGCTGGGACGGGCCGTCCAACTCGCCGGTTCCTCCGGAAACGCCGATACTGCGAAACTGCTCGCGAAGGTGGTGGACGTGGTCGACGTCGCGGCAGGTACTGTGCGATTGAAAGCGCGTGTCGCGGAGGCCGACGAGATGACCCTCGAGACACGGTCCACAAAGACTGTTCGTGTAAAGAAGTAGCGGGAAGCAGCGAGCCCGGTCCCGCTGGGATCCGGAGAAACCCGGTCATGACGACCGGAAAAGGAAGGGGGAAGGACCGACATGCCGACATGCCCGAACGGACATCAGTCGAATTCCGACGATTGGTGCGAGGTCTGCGGCCACCGCATGGCCGGTGTGCCCCCGCTCCCTCCCCCGCCCCCGCCCGGCGGCGGTTACGGCTACCCGGCGCCCGGTTCACCGCCGCCCGCGCCCGGCGGCCGGTCCGGCGCGCCGGGCCCGAACGCCGAGCTCTGCCCGCAGTGCCGCACGCCCCGTGAGGGCGCGGCGCCGTTCTGCGAGGAGTGCCGGTGGAACTTCCTGACCAACACCGCCACGTCGTACACACCGGCGGCACCGCGCCCGCCGGCCGGGGCTCCGGGCGGTCCCGGCGCCCCTGGCGCTCCCGGCGGGCAGTCGCCGTACGGGGCTCCCGGCGGTTTCGGCGGCCCCGGCGGCCAGAATCCCCCGCCGCGGTTCCCGCAGTCCGGTCCCGGCGGCCCAGGTGGTCCGGGTGCCGGTGGCCCCGGTCACGACCCGTTCGACTACCAGAGTTCGCGGCCCTCGCAGGTGAACCGGCCCGCCGAACCGATCCCGCCGGGCCCCGGTGCCCAGCCGTACGGCGGCCCCCAGGGCTTCGGCGACCCGTCCCGTCAGCCGGCTCCGCCCGCGCCCGGCGGCCCCGGCGCCCCGCAGCAGGCCTACACCCAGCAGCCCTCCCCGCCGCCCTTCACCCAGGGCGGACCGCCGCAGCAGGGCGGCCCGGGGTCCGGCGGCCCGGCCTTCGGCGGCGGTGACGACGACTGGGTGATCCCCCCGCCGTCGTCCGGCGCACCCGGCGGTCCCGGTGCGCCCGGCGGTCCCGGTCGCCCCGGCGGCCCGGGCCAGGCCGCCGGCTACGGCTACCCGGAGCCCGGGGCCACCCAGGCTCCGCCCGGCCCCGGCTACCAGCAGCAGCCCCCGCAGCAGCAGTCGCTGTCCTGGAGCGCGACCATCGCACCGGACCGCGAGTACTTCATGGCGATGATGCAGCGCTCCGGACCCGAGGCCGCGGGCCTGAACCTGCCCGCGTACTCGCCGGAGCTGCAGCGCCCGCTCCTCGGCAACCAGATCACCATCGGCCGCCGCAGGCACTCCACCGGCGACACCCCGGACATCGACCTGTCGGTGCCCCCGGAGGACCCGGGCGTCTCGCACCAGCACGCGGTCCTGGTCCAGCAGCCGGACAGCACCTGGGCGGTCGTCGACCAGAACTCGACGAACGGCACCACGGTCAACGGCGGCGAGGAGCCCATCCAGCCGTTCGTGCCGGTGCCGCTGCAGGACGGCGACCGGGTGCACGTGGGCGCCTGGACGACGATCACGATCAGACGGGGCTGAGACACGGCCGCCGGGCCGCGACGGCGGCCCGGCGCGCCCGGCACCCGGCCGTTCGGGGCTCAGGGCAGCTGCCAGGTGTACGGCCCCTCGGGGTCGTCCAGCCAGGCCCGGACGCCCTCCTCGCCGACCGTGACCCCGTACCGCTCGCGCTGCGGCCTCCCCTCGCGCTCCCACAGCGCGTAGGCGTCGTGCGGGTCCAGGCGGCCCGCCGTCAGGGTGAGCAGGAAGCGGAACAGGTCGTCGCTCCGGGCCCGGCGCGGCACCCCGCCGGTCCGGACCGGTTCCGGCTCCGACTCCGGGCCGGGCCGGGCGGAACCCCGCAGCGGCACGAAGAAGGCCGAGGTGTGCAGGAAGCGTCCCTCGGCGTGATCGGGGTCCCGGACCTCCAGCGCGATCAGACCGGTGGCCAGCGGGGCGATGATCCGGGCCCCCGGAACGCACTGGGCCAGCCAGGAGCGCGGGATCGTGGTCAGCGTGCAGGTGGCGATGATCCGGTCGAAGGGAGCGCGTTCGGGAACCCCGCGGGCCCCGTCGCCGGTGACGACGGTCGGGTGGTACCCGGCGACGGCCAGGTGCTGCCGCGCGGCCTCGGTGATCTCCACGTCGAGGTCGACGGTGGTCACCGGTTCGTCGCCGAGACGGTACGACAGCAGGGCCGCGTTGTAGCCGGTCCCGGCGCCGATCTCCAGGACGGCGTCCCCGTCCCGCACCTCCAGCGCGGCCAGCATCATCGCCATCAGCGACGGCTGGCTGCTGGAGGAGACCAGCTGCCCGTCCTTCACCCGGGTCGCCAGCGGGGCGTCCGCGTACGCGCCGCGCAGCCAGCGGTCCCTGGCCCGCGGGTCCGGGTCCTCGCCCCACAGCCGTTCGTAGCCGCCGACGGCACCGATGTAGTAGTACGGCACGAACAGGTGGCGCGGGACGGCCTCGAAGGCCTTCCGCCAGACGGGGTCGCTCGCCCAGGCCCCGCTCCGGTCGATCTGGCGCACCAGGGAGGCCCGCGCCAGATCGGCGGGGTCCTCGGGTCCGGGACCGGTTTCGAGAGCGTGCGCGCCCATACCTCCACTGTGCTGCCGAACGGGCCGCGAGGCGAGCGCCGGACCGGCCGGTCCGGAACCCCCGCGTCCGGGTACCGCGTGGGTGGACCCGGGCCTTGAGTCCTAGGCCGCCCCGTCTGAGAACATGGGTGCGTGAAAGAGATTCGGCGCGGCACGCTTCAGGAGCAGACCTTCTACGAGCAGGTCGGCGGCGAGGAGACCTTCCGGCGCCTCGTGCGCCGTTTCTACGAGGGTGTCGCCGGGGACCCGCTGCTGAAGCCCATGTATCCCGAGGAGGACCTGGGCCCGGCCGAGGAACGCCTCACGCTGTTCCTCATCCAGTACTGGGGTGGTCCGACGACGTACAGCGAGAACCGCGGCCACCCCCGGCTGCGGATGCGGCACGCCCCCTTCAAGGTCGACCAGGCCGCGCACGACGCCTGGCTGAAGCACATGCGGGTCGCCGTGGACGAGCTCGGCCTCTCCGAGGAGCACGAGTACACGCTGTGGAACTACCTGACGTACGCGGCCGCCTCGATGGTGAACTCGGCGGACTGACCGCCGGTCCCGGCGGCGGACGCGCGCGCCGGTGACCGGCGCGCGGTGACCGGCTCCCGGCGCGGAGATCAGTGAGCGCCGGGGACCGGCGAACGCCGAGGACCGGCGAACGCCGAGGACCGGCGAACGCCGAGGATCAGTGAACGCTGACGCCCAGCGCGCCGAGTCCCGCCCGGCGGACGGCGATCGCCCCGAACGGTGTCCGCAGGCGCAGCCAGGCCCCGGACGAGTACAGCGCCAGCGGGCCGCCGTCCGGCTCCCCGCCGCCCGACGGGCTCCCGCCCGGGAGGACCCGTCCCGCGACGGACACCGCCGCGGGCGGGACGGGGCGCAGGAATCCCAGGGACTGCGCGGCGTGCGCGGCCCGCACGGGAAGTCCGGTGTCACCGATCGGCCGGGACCATATCTCCCGCCCGATCCGGTCGAGTTCGGCACGGGTCCGCAGCTCGGGGGCCAACTCCTCGGTGCGCGACCGGAATTCGGCCACCGCGGCGGCGACCTTCGCCCGTACGGCGTCCGGGGCGGGCAGCCCCGGCTCCTGCCGCCAGCCGCCGCGGGGCGGCAGGACCCCGGCCCACGGGGGCCCGGTGACGGCGGCGGGGACGACGGCGGTGGCCGCGGACTCCTCGACGGACTCCAGGAGTTCACCGGCGGAGACGGTCACGTCGAGGGTGGCGTCGAGTCCGTTCCCGTACGGCTCGGCGAGCCGCGCCGTACGGATCGCGAGGACCTCGAACGACGGCGGCCGGCCGAAGACCGCGAGCGTGGTGCCGCCCGCCTTCAGGCGCACGGCGGCCGCGCGGTCGTAGTGGACGAGCCGGGAGAGGAAGGCGGCGAGATCGGCCGCCTCCCCCGCGTCGGCGAGGTGCAGGACGGTCATGCCGCGACGGCCTCGTCCTCGTCGTCGCGGTACGACTCCAGGAAGTCGCGCTCCTCCGCCGTGATCCGGCGAGGACGCTGCTGCTCGAAGTCGAACGGAACGATCACCGTCGAGGCGGTGACGTAGACCTGGTCGGGGTCCTTGACCTCATAGGCGATCGTGAAGGACGCCGCCCGGATCTGCGTCACCCACAGCTCGATGTCCACCGGCGCGTGCCGGTGGACCAGCTGCCTCTTGTAGTCGATCTCGTGGCGCGCCACCACGGACCCCTGCTTGAAGTCCTTCTCCGGGCGGAACAGGAAGTCGATACGGGCTTCCTCCAGGTACCGGAGGAACACCACGTTGTTGACGTGGCCGTACGCGTCCATGTCCGCCCAGCGCAGCGGGCAGCGGTAGGTGTGCCGCAAGATCGATCAGCCCCGGGTCAGCTTCTTGTAGGTGGCACGGTGCGGACGCGCCGCCTCCGCGCCGAGCCGCTCGATCTTGTTCTTCTCGTACGACTCGAAGTTGCCCTCGAACCAGAACCACTTGGACTCACCCTCGTACGCGAGGATGTGGGTCGCGACCCGGTCGAGGAACCAGCGGTCGTGGGAGACGACCACGGCCGCGCCCGGGAACTCCAGCAGCGCGTTCTCGAGCGAGGACAGCGTCTCGACGTCGAGGTCGTTGGTGGGCTCGTCGAGGAGCAGCAGGTTGCCGCCCTGCTTGAGGGTCAGCGCGAGGTTGAGGCGGTTGCGCTCACCACCGGAGAGGACGCCGGCCGGCTTCTGCTGGTCGGGGCCCTTGAAGCCGAACGCGGAGACGTAGGCGCGGGAGGGCATCTCGACCTGGCCGACGTTGATGTAGTCGAGCTCGTCCGAGACGACGGCCCACAGCGACTTCTTCGGGTCGATGTTCTCGCGGCTCTGGTCGACGTACGAGATCTTGACGGTCTCGCCGACCTTGATCGAGCCGGAGTCCGGGGTCTCGAGGCCCTGGATCATCTTGAAGAGCGTGGTCTTGCCGGCGCCGTTCGGGCCGATGACGCCGACGATGCCGTTGCGCGGCAGGGTGAAGCTGAGGTCGTCGATGAGGACCTTGTCGCCGAAGGCCTTGGAGAGGTTGTTGACCTCGACGACGACGGAGCCCAGGCGCGGGCCCGGCGGGATCTGGATCTCCTCGAAGTCCAGCTTCCGCATCTTGTCGGCCTCGGCCGCCATCTCCTCGTAGCGCGCGAGACGGGCCTTGGACTTGGCCTGACGCCCCTTGGCGTTGGACCGCACCCACTCCAGCTCTTCCTTGAGCCGCTTGGCGCGCTTGGCGTCCTTCTGGCCCTCGACCTTCAGGCGGGAGGCCTTGTTGTCGAGGTACGTGGAGTAGTTGCCCTCGTACGGGATGGCGCGGCCGCGGTCGAGCTCCAGGATCCACTGCGCGACGTTGTCGAGGAAGTACCGGTCGTGGGTGACGGCGACGACGGTGCCGGGGTACTTCGCGAGGTGCTGCTCCAGCCACTGCACGGACTCGGCGTCCAGGTGGTTGGTGGGCTCGTCGAGCAACAGCAGGTCGGGCGCTTCGAGCAGCAGCTTGCACAGCGCGACGCGACGGCGCTCACCACCGGAGAGGTTGGTGACGGGCCAGTCGCCGGGCGGGCAGCCGAGGGCGTCCATGGCCTGCTCCAGCTGGGTGTCCAGGTCCCACGCGTTGGCGTGGTCCAGGTCCTCCTGGAGCTTGCCCATCTCGTCCATGAGGGCGTCGGAGTAGTCGGTCGCCATCAGCTCGGCGACCTCGTTGAAGCGGTTCAGCTTGCCCATGATCTCGGCGGCGCCGTCCTGGACGTTCTGCAGAACGGTCTTGGACTCGTCGAGCGGGGGCTCCTGGAGCAGCATGCCGACGCTGTATCCGGGCGACAGGAACGCGTCACCGTTCGACGGCTGCTCGAGGCCCGCCATGATCTTGAGAACGGTGGACTTACCGGCACCGTTGGGACCGACCACACCGATCTTGGCGCCAGGCAGGAAGCTCAAGGTGACGTCGTCGAGGATCACCTTGTCGCCGTGCGCCTTGCGCGTCTTGCGCATGGTGTAAATGTACTCAGCCAAGAGAAACCGTCCGGACGCTTGAAATCGGCAGTGGGCAGATACACCCCATCTTGCCTGACGGCTAGCCCTCGGGGGAAACCCGTTCGGCCGAGGGCTCCTGACCTGGGGTTCTGCTGCTGATCTCTGTGGACGTCCGTCACTGTCGGCCGCCGCGGGCCGCCACCGAGCCGGGAGCTCAGGGGCTCAGCGGGGCCACGCCCCGGGTCTCCCTTCGCTCTCCTCACGCCCCTCGCGGCCGGTGAGTGCTCGACTCACCGGTAGTCCTCCGGGTGGCCCTGCATCCAGGCATTGATCTTGTCCCGCGTTCCGGTGAGCAGGTCCTGGTGCTTCTTGAGGTTCTCGAAGGATCTGTCGCCGCCCAGTCCGGTCCGGAGTTGCGCGATCCACGCACGGGGCTCCTTGAAATGTCCGGGGCCCTGGGGATCCGCTTCCATCGCCTTGTCGAGAGCGCCGAGATTGTCGAGCACGCGCCCGAGGAAGTATTCGCAGTTCCCCGGGGTCGTGCACCCGTCGTTGTAGGTGGCCTGAAGCTGGGCGAACACGTCGCGGACCTTCTCGACACCGGCTCCCGGCGCCGACTGCGTCGCACTGGGGGCAGGCGTCCCCTCGGCCGTGGGGGCCGATGCCGACGTGCGTACACCGCGGACGGGGGACTCTCCGTCACCCGGGTCCGTGCCCCGGCCGCCGGAACAGGCGAGCGCCAAGGACGCCAGGACCACCACGAGCGAGGAAGCGCCGAAGACGTGCCGTACACGTATGTCGATCATGCTCCGTACGACGTCCCAGGAGGCTCCCCGGTTGTACCGCTCCCTCGCCTCGTGCCGGGACGAACGAAGGAGCACACTTCTTCTTAGGGACTTCACCGGGGGGCGGCTGCTTCGGAGGTGATCGCGATGACACAGATGACAGCGATGCAGGCACGGACCACGGTCGGCTGGCACGTCGAGATGGAATTCCAGGAGGACGACCACCGCACCCGCGCGGCGGCCCTGCTGCGGCTCCCCGACGGAAGCGAGGTGCGCGCCCACGGGTACGCCAGCCGTCACCCCTCGGACGCGAACCAACCCCGGGTCGGCGAGGAGGTCGCGGGCGCGAGGGCCCTGAACGAACTCGCCATGCAACTGCTGACCAAGGCCCACGACGAGATCGACGCGGCCTCGGGCAGGACGTCGCACCCGCTGAGGTGATCCGGGCACCGTTCACCGGAGGCCCGCCCTCCGCTCCGCCGGAGCCGTTGCGCGAGCACGCCTGAATCACGAGCTGTCCGCTTCGGGCCCCCGGATCCGTCCGGGGGCCTTCGCGACGGTTGCCGCACCTCACCGTCGTACGGCCGGACCAGTGAGCCCGCGGCCCCCGTTTCAGAAGCGAGGCCGGGCGATCACAGGCCTGCGCTGCGAGCTCCCTTGATGCAAACTGCGGACATATGGGCAATTCATAGTCCATACAGGTTAAGTCACCCTGAAGCGCTCTGAACCCTGGGCATGATGAAGGTGTTGATCACCTAACGCCTCGAGGGAGCGCGCGTGTCGAACATTCCAGCTGATCTGCGGTTTGCCGAGTCGCACGAATGGGCGCGTCTGGAATCAGACGGCACGATCACGGTCGGCATCAGCGACCACGCCCAGAAGGCGCTCGGCGATGTCGTGTTCGTGGAGCTGCCCAAGGTCGGCAAAGTCCTCGCGGCCGAGGATGCCATCGGTGTCGTGGAGTCGGTCAAGGCGGCGTCGGACCTGTACACGCCAGTCGGCGGCGAAGTACTCGCCGTCAACGAGGAGTTGATCGACAGCCCGGAGCTTCTCAACGATGAGCCCTACGACTCATGGATTTTCAGGCTCAAGCCGTCGGACCGTACCGAGTTCGACCACCTTCTTGATGCGGCCGGCTACAAGGCCGCGATCGGCGAGTGACCCGCAGCAGCCCGACCGGCACGTCGGCGTGATCAGAGGCCGGTGGAGCCTCGACGGGCGAGTCAAGGCGCATCCGAAGCGGATCGTGATCGCTGCGGGCATGTCCGGTTCCGGGCCGGTGCCGCACTCCACGAGCACGGCCACGGGCACCGATCGTCCGAAGCCGTGGAGCCGACCGCCCAGAACTTCGAAACGCGTGAGGCACGGCCCCGTGAAAACCCGGTGACAGCCGGACGACCCCGGACCTTTCCTTGATCATCGGGAAGGCGTCCGGGGCTTCGTCGCATCAAGTGAGACATGCTCTGACCAGCAAAAAGCCCTCCCGGAGGGGAGGGCGGAGACTGGCGCCCCCGGCAGGACTCGAACCTGCGGCCAAGCGCTTAGAAGGCGCCTGGCGCGTCCGGTGCTTCGCTCCTGCTGACCTGCCTCTCTTCCATGGCGGGGCCTCTCACCGACGGGCCGTCGACACGCATTCGACAGGAAACAGAGGATGGGCCTAGGTGTGCTGTCCGTCGGGTCGCGTGACGGGCCCGACGGTGGATCGTCCGTACCGTGTGAGGCGGAGTGATCTTACGGACTCGGAGTGGAGTCGACTGGAGCCGCGCCTCCCAAAGAGCGCAGAACGGGCTGAAATCGCTGGGCAGCCATCAGCAGCGATCTCTTCCGCCAGCAGACATCGCCGCGCCCAAGCACTGCGGAACCGCGGCAACCCGGCACAATAAGCGAGCGTGCGCCTTTCACAGCACGGCGCTGTTGGTGCGATCCGGCTGTGGCTCCGTTAGCGATCCGCCGGACAGTCCTTACTCGGCGGCGAACTCTACATACAGAGGCGTGCCAACGACATACGCGGCGCTCTCACTGCTAGGCGGCGCGTCAATGACCGCTGTTATGCGCGCGAAACCGCACATCCACGCGGCCGTTTCTGCAGGCAGTTGGCCGTCAAGTGTCTCCAAGAGTTGACAAGTTCCGTCCGCCAAGGTCCTCACTCCACGCCCCCCGGGGTCACCCAACCTTGGGAGGTCACTGGTCACCGCAGGTTCCCCCGCCAAGTCAGTTAGCAGTGATGCGGCCGGAGTAAGCACAAGTCGGCCAAAACTACCTCCGAAACTGCCCCCTAGAGCGCCACGTTGCTCCATACCCAGTGGCGGCTCAGCAACGACCGGATTCTGACTACTGGTCAAGTGCCTTGCTGAGCCATGCAAGACCAGCCTGACTCTCCCTCCCGTCTCGTACCCTTCGACAGGGCGAGGGGGGTCAACAAAGAGCACCATGTCGGGAGCCAATGATCCACGCAACATCAGATAGTTGAGCGGAGCTTCAAATTGGACCCATGAGCCTGCCCGTAAGCCGTCCTCAGTGAACCAACGGGCGTTGACGGATACATGTCGAACAACCTGATGCAGACGCTCGTTCCGCGCGCGCTCGACATCCAGCGCTTCCGGCTCCCATCCCACCCCGCCGACGGGGGTGCTGAGCTGCCATTTCGCCCGAGGCGCACGAAGGCGCCGCTCAGGCAAGAATTGCCTGAGCTTGCCATCAGAGAGATAGACGAGCTCGCGCACAACGCTCCTCGGGTGCATCCATTTACGCTTCTGACGATCGACATTATCGAGGTGGACGCCCACGTCTGCACATAAAGGAGCGGAGATCACTCGGCCCCAAAGCTTCGGTTCGTGCGGAGCGTGCCCATCGGACTCCCATACACCGCATATGACGTGGGGCCTCGCGCTTCGGTGCGCTGACCAGTGTCACCATCCGTGCGACGCCGACACGACCCGCCGGACCGGCGCTAGGGACGATTGATCGGGATCTCGTAAACGACCTCGCAATGAGCGGCGGGCACCACGATGTCCGCCGTCTCCACGGGCCGCCCCCGGTCGCTGTAGTACGTCCGCCGGATGTGCGTCACGAGAGCGGCCTTCTGGATCCCCAGAAGTGACGCCTCCTCGGCGGTAGCCTGCCTCGGCTCCGGTTGCTCCACGGCGTGGCTGACGGTGACTCCGATCGCGGCCATGCGGTTCACGACACCGACACCGGCATGCGGGCCTCCCTCGGGGAGGACGACGAGGGTGCCGGCTGTGAGGTCGTACGGCTCCCAACTCGTCGAGAGTTGCACCGGCTTGCCATCGGCCAGGAACTCGTACGCGGTCCGGACGCACAGCTCGCCTTCGGTGATCCCGAGCCGCGCGGCGATGTCGGCAGGCGCCGGCACCTTGGCATCCGTCCGGCTCTCCCAGTCACCCTGCTTGCCCACGGCTCTCATGTCTGTCCGGAAGGGCGAGTCACCGGGGTGCTCCCGGGCCGACGACCGCACGACCCGCACCTGCTGTCGAGGCTCGGCGACGTACGTACCCGACCCGGCGCGGCCCTCCAGCACTCCGTGGGAGATCAGCAGCTCCTGCGCCCGGCGGACCACGTTCTCGCCCACTCCGCATTCCTGGCCGATCTGGGCGCGGGAGGGCAGGCGATCGCCCGGCTCCCACACGTGTTCCGCGATCCGGCGCCGGAGTTCGTCGGCGATGCGGAGATAGGGCGGCTGCTCAGGCATATGGAAAATCTAGTCCACTAGCTCTAATCTAGTTAACTAGCTTCACTGAATGTGATCGCCGGTGACGGAGGCTGTCCTGTGCCCGCTTCGGGAGTTAGCGCGGCGGCCATCGCCGCCCGGCTGTCCACCCTCGGGCTTCCCACTCGACTGGAGGAACACCGCCGTCACACGTCGATCGAGGCGGAGGTGCCGGACGGGCTTTCCCCCGACTCATGGCGGGAGGTCCTGGACGTGGTGGCCGAGGCCGACCGGTTCGGGCTCCTCGCCACCAGCTTGAACGGCCGCACCCTCTGGGCGGTCGTACGCAGAACGGTCCCCACGACGGGCGATGTCTGGGGACCGGGCCATCAGCGATAGGAGCTGACCAGCGTGCTCAACCGTATCCGCCGCGCCGCATCCCTCACCAGGGCGCGTCACTCCGCAAAAGGCAGGCATCGCCGCCCCTTAACGGCCGTCCACGCACCGACCGTTCCCGCTGCCCCCGCGTCCGCCAACGCGTTGACGGCCATCCTGGATCGGGCCTCCACCGATGGGAACCGCTGCCACCCGCTCGCGGCTGAAGACGTCGCACTCGTCCGCCCGTACGTGCTGGCCCGGGAGAAGCGCGTCCGCACGCACACAATGGTCGTCGCTCCCCATCTGCCTATCCATGCATGGCCGGCTCTCGCGGGGGTCCGCTGATGCCCTCGATGTCCTCAAGGCCGTCTCGCCGACATCTCCGCGTCGAGGACGCCCCGGCCGTTCCATACCGCTCGACCGCCTGTCGCATCGGCACGCACCTCGCCTGCGCGGAGTCCTCCCCGGCCTCGGCCCCGGCCAGTCTTCCCGTGATCTACGAAGCGTGCGAATGCCCATGCCACCCGGCAGCCGACCGAATCCCTCCCTCGGAGGTGGAGCGATGAGCGCATGGGCCCCCGGCGGCGCATTGGTCGGCAGCGTCGAGGTCACCGCAGCCACCGTGCAGCGCGGCGATGTCATCCAACTCGGCGGTCGAGCCTGCCGGGTGAGAGACCTCTTCCAGCTTCCTCAAGGGACCAAGCAACTGCTCTTCGAATCGGGCGAGCTGCTGACCATCCACGCACGCACTCGGCTACTTGCCGTGCGGTCGCTGAGAAGGCGGTGACCAGGTCCGTGCCCTCTCGCCATCACGACATCGCCGACGACCTCCGGCAACAGATCACGACCGGCCGTCTCCAGCCCGGTGAACGCCTGCCGTCCGAAGCCGACCTGGCCGACCGGTACGAGGTCAGCACGCTGACTCTGCGCAGCGCACTCGCCGCACTACAAGGGGAAGGCCTCGTTGAGAAGATCCACGGCAAGGGCAACTTCGTCCGCCGCTCCCTTCGCAAGATCATGTACGTCGGCGGCTGGGGAACCCTGGACCCATGGACCGCTGCCGAAGCGGCCCTGCGCGTCACCGTTCGCACCACCACGGTTCAAGCGCACGGACACCTCATGGCCTTGCTCAACGCGCCCATGGGCAGTCCCGTCGTCGAGTTCTCGTGCCTCAGCTTCGAAGAAGCGTCACCGCACGGGCTGGCCCGCATCTACATCCCGCGCGACCTGGTGCCAGCCGGAGTGCTCGACGACGAATCCACGCACGAGGAAGAGATCAAGAGATTCGCCGTTCTCGCTCCTGCGCCGGCCACTGTCCGGGAGACGGTCCGCGCCCGTCCACCGACGCCGGACGAAGCATCGGCTCTTCGGATCGGCTTCACCCTGCCGGTCCTCGCCATCACGCGCACCGCGACCAACTCGGCCGGGCGCGTTGTCGAAGCCGCACTGCTGGCCTTCCCGGGCGATCGCGTCGACGCGGTCTTCGCCACCCACCACGTGACCGACGAGAGGCAGACGCAAGGATGACGGCACAAGACGAACTGCGACTCCTCCCGTGGTCGGGCCCCGGCGGAAACCCCTGCTACCTGAGCACCGACGACCGGGACGGCTTCATGTCCCGCTTGGCGGACAACATCGAATCGGTCCAACTCGGCACGGCCGCCGACCTGCTGGAGCAAGCCTCAGAAACGCTCGACGACCAGGACGCGGACCTGGAGGAAAAGCAACAGCTGGCGAAGGAACTAACCGGAGCCCTGCGAGACGTCCTCCGCGTCGCAATCAGCCGCGGCCACCTACTGGCAGTGAACGAATCGCACAGCGTCTGAAGACGCGTCCATACAACGGCACTTACCGATGATGCTCCTTCCTTCTACACGGGGAGGGGAGCCCGAAGACCAACCCGGGCTCCCCTCCCCGTCGCGCTGTGCCGACCCGGTACAGACGCATCGCACGCCGAAGCAGAGACGAACCCTCTTGCGACCGCCTGAACCTCAGCCACCGAAAGTCAGCCACGACGGCGGGCACGCCAACCGACCAGGCGCGCGTGGCCTCGCTGCACCCCCACCAGGCTCAGCCACGTCATCGCCCGTCGACCAGCGCATGCCTCGACGGCCGATCCGGGACAACGCTGCCTGAGCCATCAGCTTGGGAAGCTGAGGTGGTCGAGAACAGGGACCGCTTGCCGCTTTAGGGTGCGACTCCATCTGGGCAGCGCGCTCTTGTTCACCGACGTTGATGTCAACTGGTGATGTCAGGCTGACGGACCATGCGCCGTCGGCCAACTCTCATGCTTGTTGGCAGGCTTGGGCCCCCAACTGCGGTGGCAAACTGTTGCCATGCCTGACTCCGAGCCCTCAGCTCTAGCCAAGATCCTCGCTTCAGTGGCCGACAGAATGCTTGCTGACTTCAAGGCCAGTGGCATTGCTAAGCATAGAGGGTCAAAAGGAACCGTCCGCGAGGCTCAACTCTTGAGTAACTTTCTCCGAAAGTATCTGCCCCGCACTGTTGTAGCGGAGCACAGCGGTGAAGTGATCTCCACGGATGGGCAAGTATCCGGACAGTGCGACATCCTAATCATGGATCCCGACACGCCCCCATTCTGGGACGAAGAGGACTATCGAATCGTCCCGAATGAATGCCTTTACGGCGTCATTGAGGTCAAGTCGTTCCTGGATAGCGAAGAATTGCGATCTGCGTGCACGAATATCGCACGCCTTAAATCCTTCCCGAAGACGGCATATCACTGGGACAAGATCGGGCGCACGCGCTGGGCATACGGAAAATCCTGGCAGTACGTCCCGACCGTCGGCCTAATCTTTGCTTATGACGGCCTGAACCTCGAAACCTTGGGGGAAACGCTGAAGGAAGCCTCAGAAGGACAGCCTCCCGAGTTGAGAGTCGACAGCATCTGGGTGCTCAATAAAGGATTCATTAATTGGTCAAGCCCAACCAACGCCATTATTGACGTGAGCCCTGAACCTGGAGCCGGGATCGTCGCCTTCGATGCAACCCCCCAAGAGATGCTAATGCCTTTGGTGGCTCATTTGAATAGCCATTTCACGACTGCATGGATGTCGGCACTAAAGATCACCGACTACATGCCGAACGATACTTGGGGACGATGCATCAAAGCTTGGCCACCCTCGCCCCAAATCGCGCGGCCCGACCGTGATTCGGAGTAGCTAAAATCTCGCGAAGACGGGCGGGGTCACCAGCAGGAAGTCGCAGGAAAAATCCTTCTAGTGACTAGCCGATCTCGACGGCAGGCAGCGTTCACCTGCCGTGACCATAGGCAAATATCGCCTAGTAGAATAGATCGACATGTCGACGCTTACTGTCGAAATCATTCCAAATGCGAAGGTTATTCGAAGACCAGGAACCAACCCCTTCGAGGCCCGACATTCCAAAATATGAAGCTAGTCCCCGATATTTTTCATCATGATAGGAAAGTCGACGCAGCACATAGGTGATCATCCTTCCGATCGGTGATGTATCAGCACCATTCTTTCCGTTGATGCTGGAGAGCGAAGGTCCCGAGTAGTAGGAAACGACTCCCGGGCCGTAATACTCTTCGTCCCACTGCATCCGGAGAGTCCACGACCCAAGGTCGGCAATGCATACAAAGTCTAGAGAATTATTTGGATGCCTGACATGGACATTACTAGCCTCTGCGAGCTTATCAGAGATCCTGCCTATCACTTTTGACGTTTCCGCCCCCCATGAGTGAGAATGGGCCACCAATCCATAAATAACCTCCTTTCCGTGCGCCTTATAGATTGCTTCCTTGGCGCGACTGGCGCTTTCAATTGTTTTGTCAATGTGCTGCGCCTTCAGGGTCGCCTTACATTCGAAGATGGCCATCACCTCTGAAGCGAGGTGCATTTTCTTGTTGAGCATCCCGGGTGGATAAGAAGGAGATAGCGCCACGATGTCTACTTGATCTGTCGCCTCTCCACTACCGCAGAGAACTCTCCCTTTAGTGGCGATCTGCAAATCTCCTGGCAGCCACTTCCTGAATAGCGAAGCCCAATTCTCCTCGCCTTCATCTCCGGCTGTTCCCGGGTCTTCGGCGGCGCGTGCGCGGATTCGCTCGTACTCAAGCTGCATCTCCATAGTCGCTTGCTTGAAATAAGAAACAAGCTCCTGTTGACTCACTCCTACCCCCTCGTGCTCGAACTTTCACGGTTCATCGCTCTTTGCAGCGAGCATGCAAGTGTCCGTCGCGTCGCGGCGCTGGCGCAACCGTGTCTCCCAGCGGCTCATCCTGGACTGCTGGTCACGCTCGCCCTGGCCCGCTGGTCAATCGGTCGTATGGAGGGGATGCGAGCCGATCGACGCCACCAAGTCGATTGGCTTCTGGGATGATTGAGGCGTGATCGTAGTAACGCAGGTTACAGAGAAACAGGGTTCAGCTTGGACGCCGGTGGCATGGGTGGCCATCTGCGCGCTGCTCTTCACGGTCGGCTCGTTCTGGTGGCTCAACGCTCGCCAGGGCCGTTTGAGGTCTTACGAGCCGCACTCGTTCGCCGCCGCCGCGAACCAGCAACTCACCTTGTTGCGCCTACCACTCGTGGTGTACAACACGGGAGCTAAGCCCATTGTTGTACAAGATCTCCGTCTTCGATTCCCAGGCGAGCCTGCCGCACTACTTCCGCTTCCTTGGCGGACCTCGCGGTCGAAGCTCATGCCCAAGTCAGACGACGGACATGCTTTGCCAGCAGTCTTTGCCGTGGGAGGCCGACAGGCAGAGCAACTTTTTGTTGAATTCGGCGCTCCGTTCCCTGGGTTCGTACCCGAGGCGCGTGACTACCAAGTCGTGATCGACGTGCGGATGGGACACCGAAAAGGGTGGAAACCGCTACTGAAATTTACTTGGCGTGCCGCTCGCATGAGCACACCCGGGCAGTACATCACGTACAGCAACTCGCCTCATGACCTGTCGGCGGAGCAGAAGAAGCAGGCTGACGAGGCGCTGAAAGAACTAGCGGCCAAGCTCATCCAAAGCGAGCATCCGGATACGGAAAGGTCGTGAAGCGGGCGGTGTAGTGGCTTTGGGCGGGAGCTGCCATGGGACGAGTGATCATAGCCTCGTAAGCTTCCGGCGAGTCGGGCAGTCTGTGGACCTGCCCGGTAAAGCACGACGTTGGGGCCATGATCTTCGAGGCTCGCCTCATGGGGGCTGCCTAAAGCCGCGGAGTCGACCGCCCTAGCCACAGAGGATGTCTCCCACTTCTTGCCCGCTGCCGCTAGCGCGCCGCCGGGCGGGGCCGCCGCTGGCGAAGACAGGGCGGCGGCCCCGCCGACAAGGCGGCGCGCGCCCGCGCCGTGCGCGGGCCTTGATGAAGGAGAGAAGGTTTTATCCCGCTGGGATGAGGCGCTGTCCGTCATGGCTTCGTACGTGCGGGCCGTTGCCGTCCAAGGCATCCAGGAGTCTGACAGCGAAGGCCTCGAACATCCGCTCACTGACCTCGTCCGGCGTGAGCCAAGAGACCGCCGTGGACTCGCCCGAAGTGCGTTCGGTGCCGCCCGAAGGCTTGCAGCGGAAGACCAGGGCAACGACTCCGCGGATCATGTTCTTGTAGACGCCGGTGAGTTCGTCCACCTCGACGTGGATGCCTGTCTCCTCCAGGACCTCGCGGGCGACGCCGGCTTCCGGGGTCTCGTCGAGTTCGAGGATGCCGCCCGGGAGCTCCCAGGTGCCGTTGTCGGCTCGGCGGATTGCCAGGAGGCGGCCGTCCTCGCGCACTACTACTCCGGCTACGGACACGGAGTGCAGGGGGGAGGGTGTCGCTTCCTGTGATTGACTCATGTAGAGGAGCATAGGAGGCAGGGAAGGACTATGGGAACTGCGGCGGGAGGGGCCGGTTCCGGGCCTCGGTACGTACAGATCGCGGACGAGATCGTGCGGCAGATCCGAGCGGGCGTTCTCAAGCCCGGCGACATGGTGCCGAGCGAATCGGAGCTGGTGGAGCGCTACGGCGTCGCCGGCGGGACGATTCGCAAGGCCATGGTCGAGGTGCGGGCGAGCGGGCTGGTCGAGACCCGGCACGGCAAGGGGTCGATCGTGAAGGACCGGCCTCCGGTGCGGCTCCGTTCCTCGGATCGCTTCCGGCGTTCGCTGCGGCGGGGAGGACAGGCGGCCTACCTCGCGGAGTCCGCACAGTCCGGGGCCACCGCCAAGGTCAGCGTCCTCTACATCGGTCCCCTGGAGGCACCCGAGGGAGCCGCCGAACGTCTGGACGTCCCCGTCGGTACGCAGGTGCTGGCCCGTCGGCGTCTCTACTTCCGTAACGGCACGCCGGTCGAGACCGCCACGTCCTACCTGCCGTGGGACGTCGTGAAGGACATCCCCGAGCTGTTCGCCGAGAATCCCGGTGGCGGCGGTATCTACGCCCGGCTCGAAGACCACGGGCACGAGTTCGCCGAGTTCGTCGAGACGGTGCAAGCGCGTCCGGCCTCCAAGGCGGAGGCTTCGGAGCTGGCGCTGAGCCCGGGTGCACCGGTGGTCCATCTGATCCGGGAGGCACGTACGACCGCGGGTCTCGTGGTCGAGGTGTGCGACACCCTCATGGCCGCTGATCAGTTCGTTTTCGAGTACCGGATCCCGGCCGAGGACTGACGCCCGCTCAGCATCCCGCAGCCCGCCACGAGTTCTTCTTCGTGGCGGGTTGACTCATGTACAGGAGTGAGGCACTCTTCTTCATGTCACTCCTATACATGAGTGACGAAGTCCAGCATCTATAGAGGAGTGAGCTCTGTGCGTCAGATTCCCGTCGACACCTCCGGCGCGGTCGTGATGGTCGCCAAGTCCCCGCAGGTCAAGGTGCGTGACCGTCGTACCGGGGAGGTCGCCACGGACACGGAGACCGGGGCGAGGCTGATGACCGTGGACGTGATGTTCGCGGCGAACGAGGAGGTGGAGATCCTGTCCGTCACCGTTCCGGAGCCGGGCATCTCCGGTGAGCTGGCCATGGGCACGCCGGTCGCGCTCACGGGCCTGATCGCCCGGCCCTGGGAGAACGACTTCAACGGCCAGAAGCGGCACGGGATCGCGTTCCGCGCGGTCGCGGTCACCTCGCTCGTCGGTGCTGCCGCAGGGTCCAAGGCGGCCTGATCGTGGCCGACTTCATGGTCGTCCTGGTGCTGGTCGTCGCCGCCGTGGGTCTCCTGCGGTGGCGGCGCCCCGCCTGGTACTGGTTGACCTTCGGGGTCACTCTGGCCGTGTTACGGGTCCTGGTCCGCTACCGCTCGGTCATGGACGCGTGCGGGCTGACCGTCCCGCCCTCGCGCTGGCGGCTCGCCCTGGCCCGTGCCGCCAACCGGCCGATGCCGGATCCGCGTCCGCCGCGCATCCTGCGGCTGCGGCCCACTCGTACCGGCCTGGTCCTGAGGCTCAAGCTCCGCCCCGGGCAGGACGCGTTCGACGTCGCCGCCGCCTCGGACCGGCTCCGGCACTCGTTCTCGATGTACGGCGTGACCTCGCGTGAGCTGCGCTCCGGCGTCGTGGAGGTGCGGATGACCGGCTACGACGTGCTCAAGCGGGTGCAGATGCCAGCCGAGACCGACCACCGGCCGATGCGGGTACCGGTCGCCCTGCGGGAGGACGGCTCGGTGCACTACCGCGACTACCGAGCAGTGCCCCACGCCCTCACCCTCGGTGCCACGGAGTCCGGCAAGTCCGTCTACCAGCGCAACCTGGTCGCGGGACTCGCCCCGATGGACGTCGCCCTCATCGGCATCGACTGCAAGCAAGGGGTCGAACTGTTCCCGCTGGCCCGCCGGTTCTCCGCGCTGGCCGACGATCCTGACACCGCTGCGGAAGTGCTCGAAGCGCTCGTGGCCCGGATGGGGCACGTCTATCAGCTCATCCGGTCCCAGCAACGGATCACCTCCGACGTGCCGGACGCGGAGATCGCCGCCGACATCTGGGACCTGCCCGACGACCTACGCCCGGTCCCGGTCGTGGTCCTGGTCGACGAGGTCGCCGAACTCGCCCTGTATGCCAGCAAGGAGGAGGAGAAGCGCCGGGACCGCATCATCACCTCTCTGGTCCGCCTCGCCCAGCTCGGCCGTGCGGCCGGCATCTACCTGGAGATCTGCGGACAGCGCTTCGGCTCCGAACTCGGCAAGGGCATCACCATGCTCCGCGCCCAGCTCACCGGCCGCACCGCCCACCGCGTCAACGACGAGACCTCAGCCAACATGGCCTTCGGCGACATCTCCCCGGACGCCGTCCTCGCCGCCATCCAGATCCCGGCCGAGACACGGGGCATCGCCATCGCGGGCGACTCCTCCGGCGGGTGGCACCGCATCCGCGCCCCGCACACCTCGCTCCGCCAGGCCGTGAACATCTGCAACCGGCACGCCGACCGGACACCGGACCTGCCCGAGCTGGCCCCGTTCCGACCCTCTCTCCCCAGCACCGCCGCCGAGCCCGTGCCGCTGGTCAAGGCGTCCTCGGTCACCGTCTGATCCCTGCCCCACCCCACGGTCGGCGCGACCGCCTTCGCGCCAGGTCCCTACCCCCGCCATGCCCAAAGAAGGGAGACCCGCCATGTGCCCGAACTGCGAGGACTTCGCCAGGACCGTGCTCCTACTCGGCCAACTCGCACTCTACGCCGACATGGCCGGCGCCGACCTCGACTTCGTGAACACCGTCAGTCCGGCCCTCGCCGCCTCGCTGCCCGAGCCGCCGCCCGGCGTGTTCCCGGACGACTACGACCCCGACGACGGCCCCGCCTATCCGGGCGACGCCTGATGGGCGCCCGTCACGGCCTCCGGGTCGACGCGGTCCTGATCCAGGCCGTGATCGCCGGTGCCCTGTCCTTCGCCCACCTGCACGACCTGGCCGCCGCTGCCGGACAGAACGGCTGGAAGGCCTGGGCCTACCCGGTCAGCGTCGACCTGCTCCTCGTCGCCGCCTGGCGGAGGCTGCGCGGCGAGGGACCGTCCCGGCTGGCCTGGTGCTGGTTCGTCGTCGCACTGTTCGCCTCGCTCGGCGCCAACATCGCCACCGCCGGATTCCTCGACCTGGCCGACCCACCCGCCCCGCTCCGCCTCGGCATCGCCGGATGGCCCGCGCTCGCCTTCCTCGGCGGCACGCTCCTCGCCCACTCGCCGGCCCCGGAGCTGCGGATGGCACCGCCGACCCCGGTCGCCCCACCGCAGGACCCCGAGCACTCGGACGGACAACCGTTGCCGGACGCCGGGCGCGCATCGGTCGCGGAAGCCCTGCCCGAGCCCGCTGCGGCCCCTGTCCCAGCCGTGGAAGTCGCCACTTCCTCGGGGCCTGCCCCGGCTCTCGTCCCGACTTCCGCCCCATCGGTCCCCGCCGTCCTGGTCGACCACGCCCGCAAGGTCGCCGACGAGTACCGCGCCCGTACCGGCTCCCCGATCGACCCCGACACCCTCCGCTCCCGCCTCGGCGTCCCGCCCCACCTCGCCGACGCCATCGCCGCCCACCTCAACTGACGCAAGGGAGAACAGAGATGACTTCCGACCCGGCCGACCTGACCGCAGCTGACTACCTCGACGCGGCACGGGACATGGCGGCGGCCGGACGCCCCTTCCTCGCCCACCTGCTCGCGGAGGAAGCCGCCGGACACGTCGACGACCCGGTCACCGCCCAGAACATCCGCACCCAGTACCCCGACCCCACCACCCGAAGGGACTGAACCGACATGCCCGCACGCGACAACTTCCACTCCCTGATGCAGATCGGCCCCGTGCAGATCGGCACCCACCGCGACCGCAACGGCCGCACCACGCACGCCGCCGTCTGCACCGCCGACCGCTGCGGCTGGTCCGCCGACTACTCCAGCCAGACCGCCGCCCAGCTCGCCGCCCGTACCCACCGTTGCACCGTCCGCTGAGGAGACACCTCGTGCAGGTCCCGCTCTGGCTCGCCCTGATCGCCGTCGGCTACCTCGGCGTCAAGCTCATCCGCCCGCCCTGGTGGCTCATCGCCGTACTGCTCCTCGGCGGATTCCTCCTCGCCGACAGCGTCCTGGCCCCCGTCATCGACACCGCCGTCAAGTAGCGCACCGCGAAGGAGAACTGCCCATGCTCCGGCCCAAGTTCCCGACCATGCCCCAGCCCACGGGACTGATCACCCCGCCCGCCGTCATCCAGCCGACCACCGTCACCCCGGGGGCCCCGGTCCCGCAGCCGGTCCCCGTCACCCCCGCGCCGTCCCGTCCGGTCGTCCAGCTCACCCCCGGCACCGCGCTCGCCCTCGTGGGCGGTGGAACGGCCGTGGTCCTAGTCGTCGGCGCCGTCCTGGTCTCCCTGCTCCTGGCGGTCGCCATCACGGGCGCCTCAGTCGCCGTCTGCGCGGTCGTCCTGCGCTCCCTGCTCGCTGCCGACGCCAAGCGTCGCTGACCGGCCCCCGGGCGGCCTCGATACCGCCAAGCATCCGCCGCCCGGGAGCCGTCCCTGTCCGATCTCACAACCGGAAGGAACCCCCAGCATGGCCCACCGGGCCTCATCCGCGACACAGAAGGCACCCACGCCCGCCCCACTGCTCGACCCGACCACGCTCGGAGACATCCTCCGGGTGGCCTCGGCCTCCGACTACACCCGCTGGGAGGACCAGATCCGCCGCACCGGCGGCTGCTCCGACCCGGTCCACCTCACCGGCTGGACTCTCGCCAAGGACAAGACCACCGGCGAGACCCTGCACCACTACTCCACCGCCGACGAGCCGGGCGGGCGCCTCCGCCTCGCCTGCGGCAACCGTCGGGCCTCCCGCTGCCCCTCCTGCGCCTGGACCTACGCGGGCGACACCTACAACCTGATCCGAGCCGGTCTCTCCGGGGACGACCGCCGAGACATCCCCGGCACCGTCCGCGATCACCCGCGGGTCTTCGCCACGCTCACGGCTCCCTCGTTCGGCCCAGTCCACAACCGGCCAGACCACGGCGGCCCCTGCCGGTGCGGTGCCCGGCACGCGTCCGACGCACCGGAGCTGGGCACGGCCCTCGATCCGGAGGCCTACGACTACGCGGGCGCCGTCCTCTTCAACAACCACGCCGGACAGCTCTGGCAGCGCTTCACGACCCGCCTCCGCCGGGAACTCGCGGCTCGCGCTGGCCTGCCCCGCCGCGAACTCACCGAACACCTGCGCGTCTCGTACGGCAAGGTCGCCGAATTCCAGAAGCGCGGCGCCCTTCACTTCCATGCCGTCGTACGCCTCGACGGCCCCGACGGACCCGGCACACCCCCACCCGCGTGGGCCACGGTCGGCCTCCTCTCGGACGCGCTACGCGCCGCCGCCGCGCACTCGTACACATCCGTCTCGGTCCCGGCCGCAGGTGACCAACCGACCCGGACCTTCCGATGGGGAAGACAGCTCGACGTCCGACCGGTCAAAGCATTCGGGGACGGCTCCGACATCACCGAACAGGCGGTCGCCTCGTACGTGGCCAAGTACGCGACCAAGGCCGCCGAGAACACCGGGACCCTGGACCGCCGCATCGGCGAACTCGCCGAACTCGACCGCCACGGGGTGCCCGACCACACACGGCGGCTCATCACCGCGTGCCGCGACCTGGACGGCCTGTATCCGGACCGGCGGCTGTGGGCCTGGGCTCACATGCTCGGCTTCCGCGGGCACTTCTCGTCCAAGTCGCGCACGTACTCCACCACCCTCGGCGCCATCCGCCAGGAACGCGCCGACTACCGCGCCGCCCAGGAGGCATCCGTCCTCGGCCTCGACGACCGCGAGCCGGACACCGTCCTCGTCCTGACCGACTGGCAGTACGCCGGCCACGGCCACACCCCTGGCGAGGCGGCCCTCGCCGCGACCATCGCGCGCGATCTCCAGGCCAACCGTGAGACGGCCCGTGAAGCCCTGCTCGGCGAAGGGAGCACGCCATGACCACGGCCACCCGGTCACGCAACATGCTCACGCTCGCCGAGGTCTGTGACGAGCTGAGCGTGTCGCGCTCGACCTTCTACGACTGGCGGGCGAAGCGGCGCGCGCCCCGTTGCATCAAGCTCCCGAACGGCGACCTCAGGATCCGGCGGAGCGATCTCGACCACTGGCTCGACGACCGTGAGGACGCCGCCTGATGGAGACCTCGTACGACGTCAAGATCTACAAGATCCTCACGTACAAGGGTGCCCGGAAGACCACGTACACCGTGCGCTGGGTGGTGGCGGGCAAGTCTTGGCGTGAGCCGTTCCGCACTGTCGCGCTCGCCGAGGGCTTCCGCTCCGAACTCATCCGGGCGACTGGCAAGGGTGAGGCCTTCGTGATCGCCACCGGGCTGCCGGTGTCCCACCGCTCCAAGTCGGCCGCCATGAGCTGGTACGCGTTCGCCGTCGAGTACGTGGATGCCCGCTGGCCGGAGCTCGGCGGCAACAGCCGCAAGAACACCGCCAAGACCCTGACGGCGGTCACCATCGCGTTGCTGCGGGCCCAGTCGGTCCAGTTCGACCCGGTGGCCGTACGGACCGCGTTACGCGAATGGGCGTTCAACGCGACACGCCGTGCGGACGCCCCGCGGGACGTGGTGACCATCCTCAGATGGGTGGAGCGCAACTCGCTGCCGGTCTCGGTCTGGGAGGAGACGGAGAGGGTTGACGCGGTCCTGCGCGCCGTCGACACGCGGCTCGACGGCAAGCAGGCGGCGGCCTGGTCCAGGAAGCGGCACCGCCGGATCCTCAACGTCGTCATGAAGCACGCGGTCCGGCGGCGCGTTCTGCGGACCAACCCGCTCCCCAAGGGGAAGGACTCGACGGCCGTCACCAAGACCAGCAACGCCGTGGACAAGCGGTCCCTGCTGAACGCGGACCAGGCGGCAGCGCTCCTCGACTGGATCCGGCGCCGGCCCCGTGGTGGGAAGCGGCTGCACGCGTTCTTCGCGACGCTGTACTACTGCGGTCTGCGGCCGGAGGAAGCGGTGGCCATGCGGGTACAGGACGTCACACTCCCGGGCGTCGATGCCGCTGACCAGTGGTGCGAGCTGCTGATCCACACGGCGACCCCGGAGGTCGGCAAGCAGTGGACCGACACCGGCGCGATCCACGAGGAGCGCGATCTCAAGGGGCGTGCCGAGGGCGAAACCCGCACCGCGCCGGGGCATCCCACCCTGACTCGCGTTCTTCGGCAGCACATCGAGGACGAGCGGCTGAAGCCCGGGGATCTTCTGTTCCAGGGGGAGACGGGCGGCATCCTCGCCGGTTCGGTCATCCGGCGGGCCTGGCGCAGCGCGCGGAAGGCCGTCCTGCCCCCGCACGTCTTCGACTCGCCCACGGGAAGGCGGGTCTACGACAACCGGCACACGCGACTGACGAAGTGGCTCAACGACGGGATCCCACCCGCCCAGGTGGCCGACTGGGCCGGCAACAGCGTCCCGGTACTCCTGGCGACCTACGCGCGCTGCGTCGAGGGACAGCTCCCTGACTTGAAACGGCGCCTCGAAGCCGCGGGAGACCTTCCCGAGCCACCCGACGCGGGCTGAGGCCTCCGCCGAAAACTTCGACACGTATTCGACAGGACCACCCGCGAAAACCCGGTGACGACCGGACAGCCCCGGACCCTTCCCTTGATCATCGGGAAGGAGTTCGGGGCTTCGGCGTATCGCGTGAGACGTGCTCTGACCAGCAAAAAGCCCTCCCGGAGGGGAGGGCGGAGACTGGCGCCCCCGGCAGGACTCGAACCTGCGGCCAAGCGCTTAGAAGGCGCCTGCTCTATCCACTGAGCTACGGGGGCCGGGTATGTCGGCCTGTGTCCTGGTGCCCGGGTGTGGGCGGATCCGTGACCTTGCCGGGGACAAGGATAGGGCTCCCGCATCCGTGTCCCTCGTGCTTCGCCTCCGTGGCTCGATGTGGAGGTTCGGTGAAGCGGTCCTGATAATCGCAGGCAGGTACGAATCGTGCACCATTTTTGGCGTCTCGCGCATCGGGTGTTGTGCACTCGTTATGCCTGCACCCCGGTCACCCCTTCCGCCCCGTGCAGCCTATCGGCGCGCAGACGCACCCATATGCTTCAGAAAGACTCCAAAATTGGGCATTCTTCACATGTGGTGACCTTGGAGGTACGGCCTCAGCTGCTCGACGCACTTTCCGCCCTGCGCGACTGTGTCGCCGCCGCACGCTTTCCGCTGCCCCTGGCAGGGGCTCCACGCGCGCGTGCCAACCGCGACGAACTGCTCGCACAGCTCGACGACTACTTGGTGCCCCGGTTGAGGGAACCCGAAGCACCTCTTCTCACCGTCATCGGAGGGTCCACCGGCGCCGGCAAGTCGACCCTCGTCAACTCCCTTGTGGGGCGCCGGGTCAGCGAAGCGGGCGTCCTGCGCCCGACGACCCGCACACCGGTGCTGGTCTGCCATCCGGAGGACCATCACTGGTTCAGCGGCATGCGGGTACTGCCCCGGCTCACGCGCGTGTGGATGCCCCACCAGGAGCCCGGCGACGATCTTCCCGTCCTCGCCGACCACGGTGAGCGGGTGCTGCGCATCGAGACCGCCGACACGCTCCCCCGCGGCCTCGCCCTCATCGACGCGCCCGACGTCGACTCCCTGGTGGCCGACAACCGGGTGCTGGCCGCCGAGCTGATCTGCGCCGCCGACATCTGGGTGATGGTCACGACGGCCGCGCGGTACGCCGACGCCGTGCCGTGGCATCTGCTGCGTACCGCCAAGGAGCAGAAGGCGACCTTGGTGACGGTCCTGGACCGGGTGCCGCACCAGGTGGTGTCCGAGGTCTCGCGGCAGTACGCCGCGCTGCTCGCCAAGGCGGGACTCGGTGAAGCGCCCCGCTTCACCGTGCCCGAACTTCCCGAGTCCGCGTGGGGCGGCGGCCTGCTTCCCGCCACGGCCGTCGCACCGCTGCGCACGTGGCTCACGTACCAGGCCCAGGACCCGGGAGCCCGCCAGGGGACCATGGCCCGTACGGCCCACGGTGTCCTCGACTCCCTGAAGGCGCGGATGCCCGAACTGGCCAGTGCCACGGCCGCGCAGTACGCCGCCGCGGCACGGCTCACCATGGCCGTCGACGGGGCGTACGACAGCGAGCACGCGCGCGCGAAGGGACGTCTGCAGGCCGGGGCCGTGCTTTCCGGGGACGCGCTCAAGCGCTGGCGCGCCTATCCCCTCGACTGCACCGCCGAGGAACTGCTGGACGCGCTCGTGGAAAGCCTGTCCGCCCTGCTGCTGTGCTCCGTGACGGCCGCGGACGAGCGCGTGGACAACGCCTGGCGCCGTGAACCGGCCTCGGGAGCGCCCGGGCTGACGGACCGTGATCCGACACTGGAGAGTGCCGAGCACCGGGTCGGTCTGGCCGTACGGCGCTGGCGGCGCGTCCTGGAGGAGCACGCCGAGGACGAGGTGCGCGACCTCGACAAGAGTGTCGCGCCGGACCCCACGGTGGTGGCCGCGCTGGTCGCCACCGCGCTCCTGGGCGGCCGCAGGGCGCGCAGCGCGGGTGAGGGGCTGGCCGAGCGGATCGGGGCGCACGGCGCGCTGCGGCTGCGCGACAAGGGCGGCCGACTGCTCACGGACCTCATCGACAAGACGCTGCGGACCGAACGCGAGCGCCGTCTCGCCCCCCTCGAAGCCCTCGACGTCCATCCGGAACCCCAGGCAGAACTCATCGCCGCGCTGTCCGTACTGCAGAAGGAGAGGTGACCGCGGTGACTGCCGTCACTGACCACACGGATCAGGCTGACCGTCCCGGAGACGGGCGTTCCGGAGACGGACGTTCCGGAGACGGGCGTCCTGAAGGCGGACGCTCCGAAAGCGGTCGTCCCGAAGAGAGCCGTCCCGCAGGCGGTCGCTCCGCGGACGGTCGCCCCGCGGCGGACCGCTCCGAAGACGGCGCCCGCGAAAGCGCACCCTCCGGTACGGGCACCTCGGACGCCCGGCGCGCCGAGCACGACGACCGTGCCGGTGCGGCCGGGGCCGCCGGGAGCGCTCCGGACGGCCGCCCGGAAAGTCCGCCCGGTGCGGCACGTCCCGGGGGGCGGTCCCCGCAGGACACCGGGAAAACCCGTGAGGGCGGCGAGGGTGGTGGGAGGGACGGTGGAGGCGCCCGGAGCGGCGGCGCGGCCGGGCAGGGTCCCTGGCGGGACGTGTCCGAAGCGGAGTCACGCGCGCGCGGGGAGGGCAACGACCCGGCACGTGCGGAGGAGGGCCTCGTCTGGGACGACGGCCTCATCGCGCGGCGCGTGACCGAGGCGGTCCCCGGCCGGTACCAGACGCCATCGGCGGAGGCCGGGGCCGCCGCCTCGGCGATGCCGTCCCCCCTCGTGTACGACGCTCCGCTGCGCTCGCGCCTGGACGCGCTCCGCGAGCTGGTGGGCCTCTCCCGCGCCCGGCTCGACAGCGGGACGCTCGCCGAGGCGGGCCGGGTGCTGGACGAGGCGGCGGCCCGCCGCAGGCTCTCCGGGGAGCACACCGTCATCGCCATCGCCGGAGCCACGGGCAGCGGCAAGTCGCAGCTCTTCAACGCGCTCGCGGGCGTGGCCATCTCGGAGACCGGCGTGCGCAGGCCGACCACCTCGGCACCCATCGCCTGCACCTGGAGCGACGGCGCGGCCGCACTCGTCGACCGGCTCGGCATCCCCGGGCGGCTGCGCAGGCGTCCGCTGCAGAGCCCGGAGGCGGAGGCGCAGCTGCGCGGCCTGGTCCTGGTCGACCTGCCCGACCACGACTCGGCGGCCGTCCAGCACCGCGAGCAGGTGGACCGTGTCCTCGCACTCGTCGACGCGGTCATCTGGGTGGTGGATCCGGAGAAGTACGCGGATGCCGTCCTCCACGAGCGCTATCTGCGACCGCTGGCCGGACACGCGGAGGTCACCTTCGTGGTCCTCAACCAGGTGGACCGGCTTCCCGGGGAAGCCGCCGATCAGGTGCTCGACGATCTGCGGCGGCTGCTCGACGAGGACGGCGTCGCGCTCGGCGAGTACGGCGAGCCGGGTGCGACCGTCCTGTCCCTGTCCGCCCTCACCGGAGCCGGGGTCCCCGAACTGCGGGAGTGCATCGGTCAGTTCGTGGCGGAGCGCGGCGCCGCCGCACGGCGGATCTCGGCCGATCTCGACGCGGCCGCCGCACGGCTGCGGCCCGTCTACGCGACGGGGCGGCGGGTCGGGCTCAGCGAGGAGGCGCGCGACGAGTTCGCGGACCGGCTCGCGGACGCGGTCGGTGCCGTGGCGACCGGCGAGGCCGCCGAGCGGGCCTGGCTCCGCAACGCCAACCGCGCCTGCGGCACCCCCTGGCTGCGCCTGTGGCGCTGGTATCTGGACCAGCGCGAACCCCCGACCGGGCGTGTGCCCGTGCGCCCTCCCGCGGACGACGAGGTCACCGCGCGCCAGCGCGTGGAGCAGGCGGTGCGGACGGTCGCGGACCGGGCCGCGTACGGGCTCCCCGCGCCCTGGGCACAGGCGGTGCGCGAGGCCGCCGTACGGGGCGCGCAGGGGCTGCCCGAGGCGCTGGACGACATGGCGGCGCGCGCGACGGCACCGGCGGGACGGCCGCCGAGGCCCGGCTGGTGGCCCGTCGCGGTACTGGCACAGGCCGCGATGACGATCGTCCAGGTCATCGGCGGACTCTGGCTGGTGGGCCAGATCATCGGGGTCATGTCTCCGAACCTGGGGGTTCCGGTGCTGTTGATGGTGTCGGGCATCGTCGGAGGCCCGGCCGTCGAGTGGTGCAGCAGGATGGCGGCCCGCGGGCCTGCCCGGCGCTACGGCCTGGAGGCGGAGAGACGGCTGCGCGAGGCGGCCGCCGGATGCGGAAGGGCCCGGGTACTGGATCCCGTGGCCGCGGAGCTGCTGCGGTACCGCGAGGTGAGGGAGCAGTACGGGCGGGTCATGGGGACGGCGGCGGTGGGTACCCCGGTCGGGTGACGCGGTTTTCCACAACCGGCCGGCCGCGCACAGCGCCGAGCGGGTCCGGCCCGGCGGAGGCAGTCTGATCCCGCGGCGATCGCAGCGCATGCGATCGCCGCGGCAGACACATCCGCACGGGAGGGATTCACGATGAACGAGACGATGGTGTGCGCGGTGGGCAACGTGGCGACACGGCCCGTCTACCGGGACCTGGCGAACGGCGCGTCGGCGCGGTTCCGGCTGGCGGTGACCTCGCGGTACTGGGACCGCGAGAAGAACGGGTGGACGGACGGGCACACCAACTTCTTCACGGTGTGGGCCAAGCGCGCGCTCGCCACGAACGTGGGGGCCTCGGTGTCGGTGGGCGATCCCGTCATCGTGCAGGGCAGGCTGAAGGTGCGCACCGAGACGCGCGACGGACAGAGCTGGACGTCGGCGGACATCGACGCGGTGGCGATCGGCCACGACCTCTCCCGCGGCACGTCGGCCTTCCGGCGTCCGTCCAGGGAGGGTGAGCCGGCTTCGGCGCAGCGTCCCGAGCCCAGTTGGGAATCGGACCCGGACACCCTGCCCGAGGGCGCGTCCCAACCACGCCCCGAACCTGCCGGGGTGACGTGATGTCAGGGAGCGGCACGATCTGACCGAACTGCGACTTATCGACAAATACATGACGAACCACCCTCATGGATTTGTCGATAGGCGCAGCTCACGAACGTGATCGCGATAACGATTCCGAGTCAGATCGGTTATCGGAAGACATGATCGGGGGGAGCGATGCGGCGCTTCTTTAGGATGCCGAACACAGCTTTCGGGGCTTCTGATTCTGCTGGCGGGACCGTCCCCCATGTCAAAGGGTCCTGCGCGAAGGGGAATTCTGTGTCTTCTGCGTTCTCTGTGTTGTCCGCGCGCGGGCGAGGGGCAGCCCGTCTCGCCGCCGCGGCCCTGGTGTGGGGGCTCGCCGCCGCGGGGACCGTCGCCGCGGCCGGTACGGCCGCAGCCGACGAGATACCGCAGGACCAGGGCGGAGCGACCGCCACCATAGGGGACCTGAAAACCTACGGGTCGGCGGTCGTGCATGAGAACGGCGAGGACTCCTGGGTCTCGGCCGGCCTGTTCGAGATGACCGTCGAGAACGGCGGCATGCTGCAGACCTATTGCATCGACCTCCACAACCCGACGCAGCGGGACGCCAGATATCAGGAGACCTCCTGGAGCGGCACATCGCTGAGCGGCAACAAGAACGCGGGCAGGATCCGCTGGATCCTCGAGAACTCCTATCCGCAGGTGAACGACCTGGCGGCGCTGGCCGAGAAGGCCGGTGCCGGCGGCCTCACCGAGCAGGACGCGGCGGCCGGCACCCAGGTCGCGATCTGGCGGTACTCGGACGGCGCCGACGTGGACGCCGCGGACCCGCAGGCGGAGAAGCTCGCGGACTACCTGCAGAAGAACGCGCAGGACCTGTCGGAGCCCGCGGCCTCGCTGACGCTCTCCCCGGCCGCGGTGTCCGGCCACCCCGGCGAGCGGCTCGGCCCGGTCACGGTGCACACCAACGCGAGCAGTGTGACGGTGACCCCGCCCACGGACATCGCCGCGGGCGGAGTGAAGGTCGTCGACGAGAACGGCAAGCCGGTCACCTCCACGGCGAACGGCAGCAGGCTCTTCTTCGACGTGCCGAAGGACAGCGCGGACGGTTCCACCTCCCTCACCGTGCAGGCCTCCACGACCGTGCCGGTCGGCCGTGCCTTCACCTCGGAGACCCGCAGCCAGACGCAGATCCTCGCGGGCTCCAGCGAGTCCACCGTCTCCGCCGCCGCCACCGCGAACTGGGCGGTGAAGGGCGCGATACCCGCGCTGTCCGCCCAGAAGGACTGCGCCAGGAGCGGTGTGGGCATCACCGCCGCGAACAAGGGTGACGAGGCGTTCACGTTCGAGCTGATGGGTGTCGAACACACCATCGCGCCGGGCATATCCGAGACGCTCACCATCCCGCTGCAGGAGGACCAGGCGTACGACTTCACGATCGGCGGCCCGGAGGGCGGCGGCAAGCGGTTCAAGGGGGTTCTGGACTGCAGGACCCAGGGCGGTACGAGCGACATCTCGGCCCAGACGCTCAGTGAACCGAGCCCGGCGTCGGTGGGAGGTTCCGGCGGAGGCACCGACCTCGCCGAGACCGGCGGCTCCGGAGTGACCCCGTTCATCGCGGGCGCGGCCATCGCCCTCGTGGTGATCGGCGGGGCCGTGGTGGTCTTCGTCGGCAGGAAGCAGACACCGCCGCAGGTCTGACGGCACAGCGCCCCGGCCGACGGACCCGGCTGCCCGCCCGTCGGGGCTGCCCGCCCGTCGGGGCTGCCCGCCCGTCGGGGCTGCCCGCCCGTCGGCCACCCGGCAGCTCGGGGTCCCCGTTGTCAGGTGTCCCCGTCACTCGACCGCCCGGTCACCGGGTCGCCGGGACACCGTGTACGTCCGTGGGGATCGGCCGCCCCGCCGACGGAGGTCGACGGGGCGACGGCCCCGAGAGGGTCTAGGAGCGGGCGTTCCGGACGCGCACGAGGGCGAACGCGGCCGCGACCAGGCCGAGAACACCGACGATCAGGCCGGCGGTGCCCAGGGTGCGCGCGGTGGAGTCGCTGCTGTCGCTCGCGGCCGTTTTCTCGGCGGCCGAGGACGAGGAGGACGAGGACGAGTCGGAGGAGGACGACGAGTCGGAGCCGGAGGCCCCGGTGCCGGTCCCGGCCGAAGCGGGCTCCTCTCCGGCGCCCTTGGCGGTGAGCGTGAGCACGGGGGCCGTGCTCTCCGGCTCCTCGGCGCCCTTCTGCGTCCGCTCGATCCAGCGGACCACGTTGCCGTCCGAGTAGGTCTGGAGCGTCTTGAAGGTCAACTGGTCGGTGTCGTCCGGGAGCTGGCCGAAGGCGACCTGGAAGTCCTGGAACTCGCCGTGGCGGATCCGGCCTCCGGTCCAGGTGATCTCGGAGACGGCGTCGGTGATCGTGCCGTCGTCCGTCTTGATCGGCTTCTTCAGCTTGACGGTCGTCGCCTTCGCGGTCCAGCCGGCCTGCGGGGTGACCAGGACGCCCAGGACCGGGTGATCGGTGGGCAGGAAGATCTGCACCTTGGTGGTGCTGGCGGTGTCCTCCTCGTTGGGGACGCGGAAGCTGAGGAGGCCGTCCGTGGCTCCCTTGGCGTAGCTCTCGGGGTGGACCGTCACATGCGCGAAGGCCGCGCCCGCGGCGGCCAGGACGCCCGCGGTGGCGAGGGCGGCGACGGTGCCGGTGCGGCGCAGGGTGGTGCTGATCGGGGACATCTGGGGAACTCCGTACTGAGGGGAAACGTGGTCAGGGCGTGTGTACGAGCCCTGCCGGCGGTCCCCGGCGCGAGACCGCGTGACGCAGCGGTGTCCGGCCGAACGGCCACGGCCCGGCCGGGGTCCGGCTCCCGGCGTTCCCGTGCGGCCGTACCGGAGGCGGTCCCGTCCTCGTCCTCCACCACGCGACGAGCCCCGGCACGAACGTCACGGCCCGGCGCAGCAGGGACCACAGCGCGGCCTCGCCGCGTCGCAGCCACCACGTCGCCAGCAGGGCGGCGGCGACGTGCGCGGCCGTGGCGTGGGGGGTCAGGGCGTGTGCGGACGGGTGCGTCATGTGCATCCCGTGCATGTTCATCGCCGTGCGCGGCCGGGCGGCCGCGAAGCCGAGGTGGAGTCCGGCCTGCGCGACCAGCATGGCGCCGCCTATTCCGGACAGGGACCGTTCGCGGCCGCCCAGCGGACAGCCGACGGCGAAGACGGCGAGGAACCCCGCGCCGTCCGCCCAGAGCGGCGGCGCCTGCCCGGTGGAGAGCAGGTGCCCCCCGGCGGCCAGCAGCACGCACAGTACGGCGAACACGGCCGCGCGCAGACTCCGTACCGCCGGTGACGCATTCATGGTGCCCAGATACTGCCATGGGGTCCGAACGGCCGTCTCGGCTCCCCGCGGCACTCCGTCACGGTCCGCCGGGAGCACCTGCGGCCCGAACCGGACGAACAGCCGCTTTTCCGGACCCCGTTCGAAGAACAATCCCCTAATAGAACGCCCGTGACCAGGTGTGGGTGGACGCGTTGAAGGGGAAGTGCGGTCGCGTCCGAGCCATCGCACTCGTCGAGTCTTAAGGAGAACGTGATGTCTCGCATCGCGAAGGCCGCCGCAGTCGTCGTGGGCACGGGTGCCGTGGCGCTCAGCGGGGCCGGTATGGCCATGGCTGACGCCGGCGCCCAGGGTGGGGCCTCCAACTCGCCCGGTGTTCTGTCGGGCAACGTCGTCCAGGTCCCGATCCACGTGCCCGTCAACGTGTGCGGCAACACGATCAACGTCGTCGGTGTGCTGAACCCGGCCTTCGGCAACGCCTGCGTGAACGGTGACGGCCACGTCAAGCAGAGCAAGGCCGCCAAGAAGCACCACGACACCAAGAAGAAGCACCACACCACGAAGGAGCGCCGCGGCTACGGCAGCTGAGCCAGGCACGCGCACTGGGCCCCCGGCGGGAAGTCGCCGCCGGGGGCCTCGCCGTTCCCACGCGCGTGACCGTGACTACGCGTACCGGTAGATGTGGCTGTGGTCCTCCATCGAGGCCGGCGTCACGCCCCACGGGGGCATCTTCTCGTGGCGGGCGACGATGCGCCGGTACTGGGAATCGCGTGAACCCGGGGGCCGCTCGGGCAGATAGCGGGCGCCCCTGTGCCGCTGCCGCCAGCGGGACCACTGGAGGTCGACGAAGGCGTGGTGCAGCCAGAAGGCGGGGTCGTTGACGGAGGCGCCGCCCAGCATGTGGCCGCCGACCCAGCGGTGGACGCGGTTGTGGTTCTCCCAGCTGGCGTTCCCCGTACCGTGCCCCCAGCCCTCCAGCCGGTTCCGGAAACCGCGTGTGGTCGTCGAGTCGTAGGGGGCCGTGTCGTAGACGGGGTCGTCCAGGGCCGCTTTCAGCTCGGCCCGTGTGGGCAGCTGGATCGGCCTGCGCGGGCGGCCGAACTCCCGCATGAGGAATTCCCCGTCGGTCACCCCTTCCCTGATCGTCCACTTGCCCTGCGCGTAGGCGAAGGGTCCGGTCATGACCTGCCGGTCCGAACTCCGCCCGTCGCCGCCGAGCAGGTCCTTGGTCCAGGGCGCGGAGGCCGGCGTGCGGTCCCGCGTCCAGTCCCAGTACGGCACGCTCACCCCGGGGTCCACGCGCTGCAGCGCCTGCTCCAGGTCCAGCAGGAAGCACCTGTGCCAGGGCAGGAACGAGGGCGCCATGTGGGCCGTGCGCAGTCCGCCGTCGCCGTCGGAGACGTAGTAGTCGATGTGCCTGCGGACGAACTCGTCGTACTCTCCGCGGCGTTTGACCTCCAGCATCGCGGTGACGAAGCGGCGCCGCTCCGCCTTCGTGAGGGTGCTGACGTCCTTACGGGTGTACACCATGGTGGTGGCCGCTCCCTTCCGTGCCGCTCCTGCGCGTGCCGGTCCCCCGCCCGCCGTCCGTCCCGTCGTCCATGCCTCTGAGCTGTTCCGCGGGGCCCAGTTCGTCGACGGCCGCGCGTGCCGCCGCCAGCGGTGTCGGATAGGACTCGTAGTGGTCCACCATGCTGAGGTAGCCGCCGTCCGCGCGGCGCATCAGATGCAGCGGCCGGCCGTCCACCGTGACCTGCCACGCACCGCCGGTGAACGCGGCCCGGCCGTCCGAACCGCTCTTCGTGCCGAGGATGTGCCGACCGCGGTACACCTCGTCGAAGGAGGAGTCCCGGGGGTGGCGCCGCCGCAGCGGACGCGAGGCCGCGACGACGGGGGCCAGCGCCATGCCGACGGCCGACACGAGCAGTCCCCGCATCGCGCCGCGCCGCGTCAACGCCAGTCCACCCGCCACGCGTTCCGTGCCGCGGCGGCGCACCGGGCCGGCCGGCACCCGGCTCCGCCCGTGCCTCGGTGCCCCGCCCGGCATCCAGCTGGCGAACATGCTTCTCTCCTCCACGGATTCAGGCTGTTCCGGTCGGCTCCGCGCGGGCCGGCGACAGCGGCTGATTCTGGACGCCTCCGGGCCGAGGAACCGTTCGAAACCGTTCGACGGCACCGGGACGGGGACCGTGTCGGCCGCGACGGCCCGGGCCCCGGTGGCGCCCGCGGCCATCGCCCCACCGGTCGTGGCGGCGACGGGAGTTCCTCGTGCGTCCGGCTTCATCTCAGGTACGGTCCCTTTCAGGATTCTGGGCCAGGCGTCCGTACCGCGTAACGATTCCGGGAACGTCATCAGCTCAAGATTCCCTCGACGGACCCATTAGTCGTCCGATAGAGAGGATCAGCTCGTCCAGAAATCCCACCAGCGGGTGAGGATCAGCATTCCGATGACGCCGATGTGCAGCGCCGGGACGACCCAGGTGAACTCCGCGAGGAACGCCTTCAGCCATTCCGGTGCGGGCAGGAAGCCGTTGCGGACGTTGAAGGACGTGACGTACCAGAACATGATGATCGTGGCGGCCCAGGCCAGACAGCACCACAGACACAGCGCGTTGATCCGGTACAGCGACTGGAACTGGAGCCAGCCGACGAATCCAACGCCGAACAACGTGCCCGCGTCGAAGGTCAGCCAGTACCAGCGCGGGAACCCCGCACCGGTCAGCAGGCTCACGCCCACGCAGATCACCACGCTGTACGTCACCAGGCCCAGCATCGGGTTGGGAAATCCGAAGGCCGAGGCCTGTGCGCTCTTCATGACGCTTCCGCAGGAGACCACCGGGTTCAGGCTGCAGCCGGGAACGAAGTTCGGGTTCTCCAGCAGCTTGAACTTGTCGATCGTGATGACCCACGCGGCGAGGAGACCGGCCGCCCCCGTGATCACCAGCAGCAGGGCGAAGGCTCGGCCGCTGCCGGCGGTGCGCCCGGGTACGACACCCCCGCCGCCCGTCCCCCGTTCCGGGGCGGCGCTCATCAGCCGCGCGGGCTGCGCGCGGGCAGCAGTACGTGCGACGCGCTGAGCAGGGTCTCCTCGTCGCCCGCGAAGGCCGTCAGGTCCTCGGGCGCGACGGGCCTGCCGGGCTCGGCCACCGGCCAGGCCCGGGTGGCGAACAGGAAGTAGGCGTAGCCGCGTTCCCCCACCGCCGCGAGCCACTCCGGCGGCGCGACGCACTGGGCGTTGAGGTACGGCATGCCGACGACGGCCCGGCCTTCCTCGATGACCAGGGTGAGCGGCAGGTCCGGCTTCCGGGAACCGTCGACGAGCGTCTCGCCCACGGGCATTCCGTTGTCGATCAGCAATTGCCGGATGGCGGCCGCGGATCCTTCGGGCCCCCCGTCGCCGTCGCCCAGCGAATAGGCGAGGAGATAGGGCATGTCGCCGTCGGGGGCTTCACCGCTGAATGCCATGACGGCGAGCGTCCCGAGATCGGCGACCCGAAAAGAGCTTGTCCCGCTTGAGGTTGAGGTCACCGCGGAACCTTATCGACGCGTCCGTTCGGGTTCTGTCCCGATATCACTCGGCCGAGGGAAGTCCATGAGCACGACCACACGAACGAGGTATGCGGATCGAACAGCGCGAGGAGCTGACTGCGCACCCGCGGAATCGGCTCTTCTTCCTCGTCGGCCTCACGGCGTCGGCCGTTTGCGGAATCCGGGTTCAGCGGGCGGACACGACTACTTCTGCAGGGGGAGTCCGCCGAGGAGCTGTGCGGGTTCGCTCGCCGAGTTGAGCTTCTTCGTCGCCCCGTTCACCCCGTTCAGCACCGAGCCCTTGTTCTCGGTGTCGAGCGCGTTCGACTGCTGCTGCAGGGGAAGGACGTCCTGCGCGCTGAGCGAACGCTGGCTGGTGACGTTCTCCAGGGCGCCGTTGAGTCCGGAGGGCGTGATGCCGGAGGCCCCGGCGGCGAACGCGGGCGCGGCGGTACCGGCGACGGCCATCGACCCGGCGATCACGGCGGCGGCCTTGAGGAACTTCATGGTGTTTCCTTTCTTCGGCGACCGATGTCACCGGAGGGGATTCCTCTTCGCGCTGCCTAACGAGCCCCGGACGCGACGGAAACTCCGCGCGCCGAAAATTCCTGTACTCCGCCCGGAAACGCGGCACCTTTCGCCGTACGGCCGATTCACCGGACGACCGATTCACCGGACGGGCTTTCGCGCGAACGGCCGTGCCGTGCGGGACGATGCGGACCGGCCGCCCTCCGCTTCGGGAGGACGGCCGGCCGGAAGGGTCCGTGACGACGTCAGTCGTTGACGCAGACGTTCCCGACCGCGGAGTTCAGCGCGCCGATGACGGTGACCGTGTTGCCGCAGACGTTGACCGGGACGTGAACGGGGGCCTGGACGACGTTGCCCGACAGGACACCCGGGGAGTGGGCGGCCGCGCCGTGCGCGCCGCTGTCGGCGGCGGCGATGCCGGCAGTACCGGCCACGGCGGCGGCGGCGACGGAGGTCAGGGCGAGGCCCTTCGCGATACGCGACATGGAGAAGTGCTCCTTGAAATTCGACACGACATGCGGGCGGGGTGCCCGACTCCGGGTTCAACGCGCGGCGCACACGCGGGTTGTGCCTCCAAAGGGGTGATCTGCCGAACGGTCGGGCTTCACGATTCCGACACACATCACAGCTTTCGGTGACAAAGGCGGACACCGGCTAGAGTCGGGCTCTCCGAGGGCGCCCGGAAGCGGGCGTCGAGGGGCGCCGGGGGCTCGCGGGGAGCCGACGCGCACGTGTCTGATTCTCGGATTGTCGTCCGTCCGCTGGTCCAGAACCTTTTCCCCGAAAGGGCACCGCCGGTCATGCGTACTTCCCCGGGCCTGCTGCCGCGCCGTGCGACCGTGGGCCGCTCCGCCCTCGCCACCCTCAAGACGCCGGCCGGTCCCGCGTCCGCACCCGCACCCGCCGACAGACCGGCCCGCGCGCGGGCCGGGACGCTCGTGTCCACGTGGAGACACCGCGCGCTCCGGCACGGGGGAATTATGTGCGTCGCCAACTCCCTTTTCGGTCGCCGGAGTTGCGCGAGACCCGCCCTGCCCCACGGCTCGGGCCTCCTCGAACCCGGCAGGGAAATCCGTGCCGCGGGTGACCAGTTGGCCTTCCGGATCGTTTCGCAGCGGGACGCGGCCTGGGTCGAAGCACTGTTCGCCGCCGTCGACGCGAAGCAGTGACGCGCGCCCCGGCGCGCCGCCCGTCAGCGAGGAACCGCGCATGCATCAGCCAACAGACCCTCCGCCGCGGGTCCTTCATGTCACGCAGCCGGTCGACGGCGGCGTCGCCCGGGTGGTCGCCGACCTCGTCGGGGCGCAGCTCGCCACCGGAACACGGGTGACCGTCGCCTGCCCGGACGGCAACGGCTTCACCCGGGAGGTGCGGGCGCTCGGCGCGGACGTACGGCCCTGGCACGCGACGCGGGCACCGGGGCCGCAGCTGGCCCAGGAGGTACGGCGGCTCGGCCGGGTCCTGGCGCGGGTGCGGCCCGACGTGGTGCACGCGCACAGCGCCAAGGCGGGGCTCGCGGTCCGGCTCGCGCTGCGCGGACGGGTGCCGACGGTGTTCCAGCCGCACGCCTGGTCGTTCGAGGCCGTCGACGGCGCCGCCGCGGCGCTCGCGCTGCGGTGGGAGCGGTGGGGGGCGCGCTGGGCGTCCCGGGTGGTGTGCGTCAGTGAGGCGGAGCGTGCGACCGGCGCACGAGCCGGAGTGCGCGCCCCCTGGAGGGTGATCCCCAACGGCGTCGACCCCGAGCGGTTCCACCCCGCCTCCGCGGACGCCGTACGAGCCGGGATGCCACTGCTCGCGGGGGTCGGTCCCGCCGCCCCGCTGGTGGTGTGCGTGGGACGGCTGTGCCGGCAGAAGGGGCAGGACATCCTGCTCGAGGCGTGGCCCTCGGTGCTGCGGCGGGTGCCGGCGGCACGGCTCGTGCTCGTCGGGGACGGACCGGACGCCACGCGGCTGCGCGTCGGGGCACCGCGCGGCGTGCTGTTCGCCGGGGCCGCCGCCGACGCGGTGCCCTGGTACCAGGCCGCCGATCTGGTGGTGCTGCCGTCCCGTTGGGAGGGCATGGCGCTGGCTCCGCTGGAGGCCATGGCCTGTGGACGTCCGGTCGTCATGACGGACGTGGACGGGGCCCGCGAGAGCCTGCCGCCGGGACACGACGTCCGCTGTCTGGTGGGCACGCCGGAGCCGGAGCCGCTGGCGGAGTCGATCGGCGCGCTGCTGTCCGATCCCCGGCTGCGCGAGTCGCTCGGCCGCCAGGGCCGCCGCCACGTACTGAACACGCACGACGTACGCCTCACGGCCGACGCGGTCGCGGGGGTGTACCGAGAACTGCTGACCGGGCGACAGCCGCAGCACGTCGGGGGCGTCATGTGCGCGGACCATACCGAGTGCAGGGAGTCCATCCACTCGTGACTGCGGAAAGCACCGTTCCCTCCCCCGGCGGACAGCCCCGGGAGTACGGATCCTCGTCCGTCTCGGTCATGCCTTCGCGCGAGACCTACGGCGGTTTCAGATTCCCGGCCGGGCATCGGCCCCCGGCCCGGAACACCTCCTGGCTGCCGCTGGCGGCCGTGGACGCCGTCGCGGCGCTGGCGGCCGGACAGACGCTCACGGAGGTCCAGCGGCACCCGCTGCTGATCGCCGCCCTGCTGCTCGGCGTGCTCGGCCTGAACGCGCGGGCGTCCCTGTACCGGCCGCCACCGCTGCCCACGCTGCTCGACGAACTGCCCGCCGTCTGCGCGCGGGTCGCGGTCACCTGGTGCGCGCTGGCCGCCGCCTGCGCCGCGTTCGCCCCGGAAGGAGCGCTGTCGGCCCGGACCCTGGCCCTGGGGTGCGCCGCCCAGTCGGCGATCAGCTGCGCGGGCCGCGGCACGGTGCACTGGCGGCGTCGGCGGGCCCTCGCGCGGCACCCCGGTGCCGCCCTGGTGATCGGTCCCGCCGGGACCGCGCAGCGGGTGGCCGCGGCCTTCCTGCGCCGTCCGGACTGCGGGGTACGGCCGGTCGGCGTCGTCTCCGACCGGCCGACCGGCCCCGACGGGCTGCCGGTGCTCACCACCGGCGAGGAAGTGCAGCGGGCGCTCATCCAGAACGGCGTGCGGGCGGTTCTGGTGGTGGAGCCGCCGAGCCGGCGCGGGCCGATGCTGCGGGCGCTGGCCCTCGCGGGCTGCGAGCTGTGGGAGGTCGACCCGGACTCCCCGTCGTACGACCGCGAGGGCCGGTACACGCTGGCCGGTTTCGCCTGCCGTCCCCTGTCGGTCGGCGGACGGCGCGCGGGCTTCGGGAAGCGGCTCCTCGACGTCGCGGTCTCCGGCACGCTGCTGCTGCTGGTCAGTCCGCTGCTGCTGGCGTTCGCGGCCGTCCTGCGGCTGACCGACGGGCCCGGCGTGGTGTTCCGGCAGGAGCGCATCGGCAAGGACGGGCGGCCGTTCACGCTGCTGAAGTTCCGCACCCACCGCCCGGCCGACGCGCACGAGGCCGCGACCCGCTGGAGCGTGGCGGGCGAGCAGGAGATGAGCCGCTTCTGCCACTTCCTCAGGCGCACCTCGCTCGACGAGCTGCTCCAGCTGCTGAACGTCCTGTGGGGCGACATGAGCCTGGTCGGACCGCGCCCCGAACGCCCCTACTTCGTGGCCAAGTTCAGCCAGACCTACCCCGGTTACGCGGCCCGGCACCGGATGCAGACCGGCATCACCGGACTCGCCCAGGTGCACGGGCTGCGCGGCGACACCTCGATCGAGGACCGCTGCCGGTTCGACAACGCGTACATCGACAACTGGTCGATGTGGCAGGACATCTGCATCCTGCTGCGCACGGCCGCGGCGCTGGTGCGCCCGACGGGGAGCTGAGCCGGTGAGCCAGGTCCTGCCCCTCACTCCCCTGGACACCCTGACCGCCGCCCTGCGGCGCGCGCTGCCGGTGCTGCCCGTCGTCGCGGTGATCGCGCTGCTCGGGCTGCCGGTCTCGCCGGACGGCGGGGGCGGCGCGAACATCGCGGACGCCGTCTCCGGCCTCGTGGTGCTCTGCTGCGCGGTCCATCTCCTGCGGACCCGCCGGCGCCCGCTGTCGGCGACGGCCGCCCTGGTCCTCGGGCTCCCGGTGGTCGGCATCTCGGTCGCGGCGGCCGGGGCCGCGGACGTGGGGACGGGGATCACGGGCCTCACCCGCTATCTGCAGGTCTTCGTGCTGGTGCCGGCCGCGGTCCTGCTGCTCGTCCGCGACCGGCGCGATCTGCGGCTGCTGGCCTGGTCGTTCGTCGCGCTGGCGCTGTGGCAGGGGGCGGTCGGCGTGCGGCAGTACGTGACCGGGACCGGTGCCTCGTACCAGGGCGAGGACGTCCGGGCGGTCGGCACCTTCGGGCCGACCGACGTGATGGGCATGGCGACGGTGGTCGCGTTCGGGGTGGTGTGCGCGGTGGCGCTGGCCCTCGGGACGACCGGGGCGCGGCAGCGCTCGGTCGCCGTGCTGTGCGCGCTGGCCCTGCTGGGGCCGCTGGCCCTCTCGTTCAGTCGGGGCGCGTGGATCGCCACGGTCCTGGCCTGCGGCGCGCAGCTGGTGCTGGCGGGGCTCCGGCGCGCGGTGAAGGTGGTCGCGGCGCTGGCCGCGGCCGGGACGATCCTGGTGGGCGGTCTCGGTGTCGGCAGCAGCATGCTCCAGGAGCGTCTCACCAGCATCACGCAGGTCGCCGACGCGCCGGACCAGTCGGTGACCGACCGGTACACGATGTGGGCGGCGGCCACCGGCATGTGGCGCGAACACCCGCTGACGGGCGTCGGGCTGAAGGGCTTCCCCGACCACCGGGACTCCCACGCCTCGCTCGCGCTGTCCTCGGGCAGCGACATCGCCGGCGCGGGCTCCGCCTACCACAAGCAGGCGCTGCTCTCGCCGCACAACATGTACCTCCTCGTGCTCGGCGAGCAGGGCCTCGTCGGACTGCTGGCCCTGGCGGGCAGCTGGCTCGCGCTGCTGGTGTGCGCGCTGCGCGGACTCGTCCGCGTACGCCGCGGGACCCGGGACGCCCCGGGGCCCGGCCTCGCCGGGGACCGCGCCCCGCACGGCACGGACTGCGCGCTCGTCGCGTGCGGGCTGCTCGTCTGGCAGCTGGTCGACTTCGTGTACGCGGACATCGGCGGTCCCTCCACGGTCCTGACGGGCGTCGTGTTCGGCGTCGCCGGCTGGTGGGCGCTGATGGATCCGTCGTCGGCGCCCGGCACCGGCGCGGCGGCACCCGCCGCCGTACGGGAGGAGGCCGCGGCGCGATGACGGTGACGCCTCCCAGGGCGGGGGAAGGCCCGGACACCGACCCGGGCCTCGGGACGGGCACGGGGACCGACACGGGTCCGGGGACGAGCACAGGTCCGGGGACGGGCACGGGGACGAGCACAGGTCCGGGGACGGGCACGGGGAGCGGCGCGGGTCCGGAAACGGGGACGGGCGCGGGGAGCGCGGGGATGAGCACGGACACCGGGGCGGGCGCGGGGACGGGAAGCGGCGCGCGGGCGGGGACGGCCCCCCGTACAGAGCCCGGCCCGGGTGCGTCGGGCACGGGAGTCGGCACCGGCACGGGAAGTGGTGCCACCGAGGAGAGCGGCGCCGGGCCGGCCCTCCCGCTGCCCTCCGCCCGGGCCGCCCGCTCCTCCGCCGCGCGGCCCCCCGGTCCCCGGAAGGGAGCGGACCAGCCCGAAGCCGCCTCCAACCGGTTCCTCGCCAAGGCCGCTCTCGTCACCGTCGCCCTCTCGATCGCCGGAGCCCTGCTGGGCCTCGGCCGGGACCAGGCGCTGGCGCACCTGTTCGGCGCCGGGTCGGACACGGACGCCTTCCTCGTCGCGTGGACGGTGCCGGAGTTCGCGGCGACGCTGCTGATCGAGGACGGACTGGCCTTCGTGCTGATCCCGGCGTTCAGCGTGGCCGTGACCCGGCGCGCCCGGGGAGCCGCCGGTGATCCCGTACGCGCCCTGGTCGCCGCCACCCTGCCCCGGCTGACGCTCGCCTTCGCGGCCGTCGGCGCGCTGCTGATCGCGGGGGCGCCGTACCTGGTCGAGGCGCTCGCGCCCGGCCTGCCCGATCCCCGGCTCGCGGTGGACTGCACCCGGCTGACCGCGACCTGCGCGTTCTCCTTCGGGCTCGCCGGGTACTGCAGCGCGGCCCTGCGCGCGCACCGGCGCTTCGTGGCACCGGCGGCGATCTACATGGCGTACAACGCCGGGATCATCACGGTGATGTTCGTCCTCGGCGCGCGCTGGGGGGTGCGGTCGGCGGCGCTCGGGGTCGCGGTCGGCGGCGCGCTCATGGTGGTGGCGCAGGCACCGTCGCTGTGGCGGCAACTGCGCCGCGGGGAAGCGTCGGCCGGGGCCCCGGCCGACGAGCCGGCCCGCCCGATGGACCTGACCCTCGTCGGCACGGTCCTGCTCTTCGCGCTGTGCCGGCAGTCCCAGGTCCTCGTCGAGCGCTTCCTGGCCTCCTCGCTGCCCGCCGGGGCCATCTCGCATCTGAACTACGCCCAGAAGGTGGCCCAGATGCCGATGGTGCTCTCCCTGATGCTGTGCACGGTCACCTTCCCCGTGGTCGCGCAGGCCATCGCCGAGGGCGACACCGAGCGGGCCCGCGACCGGGTGGAGCGCGATCTGACGCTCGTCGCCTGCACGGTGCTCCTCGGCACGGCCGTGGTCGTGGCCTGCGCCCCGCAGATCGTCCAACTGCTCTTCCAGCGCGGCGCGTTCACCGCCCAGGACACGGCGGCGACGGCGGCGGTCATGCGGGTGTACGCCCTCGGTCTGCTCGGCCACACCCTGGTCGGCGCGCTCGTGCGCTCGTACTTCTCCTCGGCACGGCCGACCTGGTACCCGCTGTTCGCGATGACCGCCGGGATCGTCGCGACCTGCTCGACCGGGGCCCTGGCCGTCGGCCCCTGGGGAGTTCGGGGGATCGCCCTCGCCAACGCGGCCGGCATCACCCTCACGGCCGTGCTCCTGCTGCACGGCACGGGTCCGCGCAGCGTGCCGATCCGCACCCGCAAGGTGGTGGCCGAGATCGGCAAGACGCTGCGGGCCGCCCTGACCGCGGCGGCGACCGGCGGTCTGTGCGCGAGCGGCGTGGACTCCCCGCTGCTCGGACTCGCCGTCGGCGGCACGGTCGTGACCGTCGTCTTCGCCCTGCTGGCCTGGGCCTTCCGGGTCGAGGAATTCACCTCCGCACTCCGTTCCGTCACACGAAGGGTTCCGCATGCCCGTTTCCGCTGACAGCAGCAGACGTACCGGCACGAACTCCCTCGACGCGCCGCCCTGGGTGGCGATGTACCACTCCGTCGGGGACTGTGCCGACGACCCGTACCGCGTCACGGTCTCCCCGGAGCGCCTCGACCGGCAGCTGGGCTGGCTGCGCGGACGCGGTCTGCGCGGGGTGTGCGTGAGGGACCTGCTCGCGGCCCGCGCCCGCGGCGGGGGGCGGGATCTGGTGGGCCTGACCTTCGACGACGGGTACGCCGACTTCGTCGAGGCCGCCCTCCCCCTCCTGCGGCACCACGGGTTCGGCGCCACCCTCTTCGTCCTGCCCGGCCGGCTCGGCGGCGACAACGGCTGGGATCCGCTGGGCCCCCGCAAGCCGCTGCTGGACGAGCGGGGCATCCGGCTCGCCGCCGCCTGCGAGGGCGTGGAGGTCGGCTCGCACGGACTCACCCACGTCGACCTGACGAAGGCCGACGACACCGTGCTGCGCGCCGAGGTCGCGGAGAGCAGGGCGGTGCTCTCGGAGCTGATCGGCGCTCACGTCGACGGCTTCTGCTATCCGTACGGGACCGTCGACCGCCGGGTCGTCGACGCCGTTCGCGACGCCGGGTACGGCTACGGCTGCGCGATCGACCCCGGCCCGCTGACCGGCCCGTACGCCCTCCCCCGCCTGCACGTCGGCGAGCGGGACACCTCGCTGCGCCTGTTCCTGAAGCACCGGCTGCACCGCCTGCGCCGGCGCCCGGTCGGGGCGGGCCGGTGAAGGCGCTGCACGTCATCACCGGTCTCGGCGTCGGCGGCGCCGAACAGCAACTGCGGCTGCTGCTGCGGCACCTGCCCGTCCCCTGCGACGTCGTGACGCTCACCGATCCCGGGGCCGTCGCCGAGGGGCTGGCCGACGACGGTGTGCGCGTGATCCACCTCGGCATGTCCGGCAATCGCGACCTCACCGCGCTCCCCCGCCTGGTGAAGGTGATCCGCGCGGGCCGCTACGACCTCGTGCACACCCATCTCTACCGGGCCTGCGTGTACGGAAGGCTCGCCGCCCGGCTGGCCGGAGTGAGGGCGGTCGTGGCCACCGAGCACTCGCTCGGCGACTCGCAGATGGAGGGCCGTCGGCTCAGCGCGGGGGTACGCGGCCTGTACCTGGCCAGCGAGCGGCTCGGCCGCACCACCGTCGCCGTCTCGCCCACCGTCGCCGAACGGCTGCGCCGCTGGGGCGTGCCCGGACCGCGCATCGAGATCGTGCCCAACGGCGTCGACCTCGCCCGCTTCCGCTTCGACCCCCTCCTGCGCGAGCGCACCCGCCGCCGGCTCGGGCTCCCGGAGGACGCCTACGTCGTCGGCGGCGTCGGCAGGCTCGCGCCGGGCAAGCGGTTCGACGTCCTGGTCCACGCGCTGGCCGGGCTTCCCCGCGACTGCCGGCTGCTGCTGGTCGGCGGCGGCACGGAGGAGGGCCCGCTGCGGCGCGCGGCGCACGACGCGGGGGTCGCGGACCGGGTCCTGTTCACCGGCGAGCGCCCCGCCGACGACCTGCCGTCGCTGCTGGGAGCCATGGACGTCCTCGCCTCGCCCAGCCCCGAGGAGGCGTTCGGGCTGGCCGTCGTGGAGGCGCTGGCGGCCGGACTGCCGGTGCTGTACGTCTCCTGCCCGGCCGTCGAGGACCTGCCGCCCGGGGCGGCCCGCGGGGCCGTCCGCATACGGGGCGGCGCGGACTCCTTCGCCCGCGCGCTGACCGGCGTCCGGGCCCGGGGCCCCGCCCCCCGCCCGGCCTCCGAGGCGGCCCACCACTACTGCATCACCCGCAGCGCCGCACGGCTCATGGACGTGTACGCGGCCGCTGCCTCGCGCACCTGACTGGAGTGAGTTCCCATGTCCGAAAACCTCACCAGGGGCCACCGCCCCCCGCATCCGGCCCCTTCCCGGGCGAGGACCGTGCCGGCGTGGTCGCTGCTCGCCGCCACGGCCGTGCTCGGCGGCGCGCTCGGCGGCGCGTACGGCGTGGTGAAGCCCCCGGTCTACACGGCCACGAGCTACGTCATCGCCGTGCCGACGGACAAGGGCGACCCCTCGGCCGCGCTCGGCTTCGCCCAGGCCTACGGCCGGGTCGCCACACAGCTCGCGGTGCTCGGGGACGCGCAGGTGTGGGCCGGTGTGCCGGTGAGGACGCTGGAGTCGAGCGTGCGGACGGCGACCTCCCCGGACGCCCCGATGGTCGCCGTGTCCGCCACCTCCTCACGGCCCGGCCTGGCCGCCGACATGGCCAACGCGGTCACCCGTTCACTGACCCAGCACGCCAACGAGAGCAAGCAGAGCACCCACGTCGAACTGCTGTCGTTCTCCCGCGCGCCGAAGCCGACGTCGCCGTCCTCGGCGTCCCCGACGGTGACGGGCCTGGTCGGCGCGAGCGCGGGCGGGCTGCTCGGCGCTCTCGTGCTGCTGGTCCGTCCCCGGCGGCACACCGAGCCGGCCCGGCCCGCCTCGGTGCCGAGCCCGGCCACCGCGGCCGATGTGCACGGCCAGCTGTGAGCGGGACGCTCCGGACCGGTGCGCGGAGCACCGCACGGGCAGAAATCGTCACCGAGGAGCGGGAGTTCACCGCACTCGCGGCGCCCTGGGGGCGCCTGTACCGCCGATGCGGCACCGCCACCGCGTTCCAGAGCCACGCCTGGCTGCACTCCTGGTGGCTGTCGTACGGGACGCCGGGGCGGCTGCGCCTGGTGGTCGTGCGCGAGGGGGGTGAACTGCTCGCGGTCGCGCCCCTGATGCGGGCCCGCCGCGGACTGCCGACGCTCGTGCCGCTCGGCGGGCCGATCTCCGACTACGCGGACGTGCTCCTCGACGACGAGCACGCCGACCGCGCGGCGGCGACGCTCGCCGAGGGACTGTCGGCCGCAGCCCGCACCGCGCTGATCGACTTCCGCGAGGTCCGCCCCGGCGGCGCGGTGGAACGGGTCTACGAGCACTGGGACGGGCCGCGCCGCCGGGTCGGTGACTCCCTGTGCCTGGAGCTGCCGGCCGGCTCGATGGACGAACTGGTCGGCCGCCTCCCCTCCGCCAAGGCCCAGCGCGTCCGGGCCAAGCTGCGCAAACTCACCGCGCTCGGGGTCGAACGGCGGGTGGTGGGCCACGACGAGGTGGACGCGGCCCTCGGCCGGCTGCTCGAACTGCACCGGTTGCAGTGGGAGGGCCGGAAGGTGACCTCCGAACACCTCCATGAACGGTTCTCGGAACATCTGGTCCGCTCGGTGGGCCCGATGGTGCGGTCCGGCGACGCGGTGGTCACCGAGTTCCGGCTCGACGGCGCCGTGATGGCCGTGGACCTCACCCTGCTGTCGCGGCGCCTGGCCGGCGGCTATCTGTACGGCGCCCATCCACGGCTGCGCGAACGCAAGGCGGACGTGGCGGTGATGCTGCTCGACGCCTGCTCCCGGCACACCGAGGGCGGCGGCCACGGGACGCTGAGCCTGCTGCGCGGCGACGAACCCTACAAGCACCACTGGCGCCCGGCTCCGGTCGTCAACCAGCGACTGCTCCTCGCCCGTCGACGCACGGCACCGCTGATGTCGGCGGTCGTCTGCGACGTCGCCGCGCGCCGATGGGGCAAGGAGCTGCTGCGGAGCTGGAAGGAACGCGGGGGCGGCGGGCCCTGAACGGCCCGCCGCCCTCCGGGGCCGTCAGTCGCCCGACCACCAGTCGCCGGACCACCAGTCCCGCGACGACCAGTCCTGCGACGGCCAGTCCCGTGACGGCCAGTCCCGTGACGGCCAGTCCCGTGACGGCCAGTCGAGGGGCACGCACAGCTTCTCGCCGAGCCAGTACTCCACCCAGTCACCGAGTTCCAGCGGCATGCAGGTGGCCTGGTCCGGTGCCGCGGGCTCGGCGGGCTCGACCGGCGGGGTCGGGGCGGGCTCGGGCGTCTCGGTCTTGGCCGGGGGCGGCGTGAAGACCGGCTCGGACACCGGGGGCGGTGTGGAGACGGGGGTCTTGGCCGGGGTCGGGACCGGCTCGGGCGTCGATGCCGGTTCAGGCGTCGGCGTCGGTTCGGACGTCGGCGTCGGCGTCGGCGCGGGTGTCGGCGCCGGTTCGGACGCCGGGGTCGGTTCCGGCGCCGGACCGGTGGGCGTCGGGCCGGTGAAGTGGGACAGTGCCGCCCGATAGGCCTCGGCCGCCCGCGGGTTGTCCTCGCACTGCCACACGCCGTGCGGGCAGTAGTCGGTGAGCGTGTTGTACAGCGGCTTGTGCTCGTCGATCCACGCGAGCATGTCCTTCATGTACGCCGCGTTGTCGCCGTTGCGGTAGAGGCCCCACTCGGGATAGGAGACGGCCTTGCCGTGGGCCTTCGCGAAGTCCACCTGGTCCTGGAGCCCGTACGGCTCCTTCACCTGCTCGTCGAACGAGAGTCCCGACGGCTGGTCGTACGCGTCCATGCCGATGATGTCGACCGTGCCGTCCCCCGGATAGCACTGGGTCCAGGGAACGGCGTCCCGGCCGCGGTTCGGGGCGAAGTCGAACCGGAACCTCTGTCCCGGCACCGACCGCATGGCGGTGACGATCCTGTTCCAGTACCTCTTCCAGGCCTCCGGGTCGGGGCCGCAGCGATGGGTGTACGTGGTGCCGTTCATCTCCCAGCCGAGCACGATGACGGTGTCGGGCACCTTCAGGGCGACCAGCCGCTCGGCCAGCGCGCGGAAGTGGTGGTCGAAGGCCCCGCTCTCGGCCTCGCGCAGCAGCCGGCGGACCTGGCCGTCGGAGAGCCCTTCCTCGTTGCGCTCCATCATCGGGACGTTGAGGACGAGCATCCGGTCGTCCCGTCGGCGGCGCCAGTCGGCCCAGGCGTCCAGGAATCCGGGCGCGCCCTCGATGTTGCTCCACCGGTCGCCGGGCAGATACGTGTGTCCGACCCGCAGTTCGGTACCGCCCAGCCAGCGGCTGAGCTCTCCGATGCGGGCGATGCCCGCGGCGCCGTAGTCGAGGTAGGCGCCGAACGCCGGCGGCCCGGCGGCGCCCTGTCCGGCGGACCGGGCGGGCCTCGCGCCGTCCGCGCCGTCCGCGACGGGCACGGCAGGCACGGCAGGCACGGCGGGCACGGCCGTGGTGGGGGCCCCGGTGGGCACGGGCGCCGACGACACGGCCGCGCCCGCCGCCGGAGCCGCGTTCCCCGCCGTGGCCGTGCTCCCCATCGAAGAAGGAACGTTTCTGCTGGTCGAGGAACTCGCGGACGGTTTCGCCGCCGTGGGGGTCGGAGCCGGCGGGTCGCCCACCCGCGTCGCCCCGGCGCCCACCGCGTACACCGGACCGGACGCGAGAGCGACCGACGTGACGATGCCGGCCGCGACGAACGTCAGCCTTGCGCTCCGGGGCCGCTGTTGCTGTGGGGCCATGCCTGCTCCTCTCCCTCTTGGTCCTCGGATTCTTCGTTTCCGATGGCTGACACTCAGTCATGCGAATGCCCGCTCGGCCAACCGAGGTTCCGGTCTCCCGCTCCGGCGGCCACTCTCACGGGTGACCCGCCCGGTCGCCGGTTCCGGGGGAAGTCGCGTCCGCGGGTCGCGTTCCGTGAGGGGGACGCGCCTTCCGCTTCCTGCCGGTTCGTCCGTCGCGGACACCGCCGCGGTGTTGCGCCAAGTGGCCGCCCGGTTTTCCCGGCCCGCCGTACTGCTCCCGTCGGATGACGGCGGAGCCGTCCCCGGTGGGTACGCGACCGCCCCGGGTGCCGGACACGTCACCGCGCCCGGCACCCGGGGCGGGAACGCGCCCGGCACCCGGGGCGGGAACGGTCCGGCACCCGGGGCGGAGCGTCACGGACGGGCCGCGACCCGGCCTCGCCGGTACAGCAGGGCACCGCCCACCAGCAGGGCGGCACTGATCGCCGAGGCGGCGAACAGGCCCTCGCTGCCGGTCTCCGCCAGCGTCGGGGGCGGGGTGTACTGCCGGTGCACCGTGACGGGCGGCGTGTACGGGGTCTTCGTCGGCGGCTGCTCGTGGACCGTCGGCGGGGGCGTGTGCCGGACCGGCGGCGGGGGTGTCACGTGGGGCTGGTCATTGCCGCATTCGTTGCCGTACGCGGAGTTGCCCAGGCCGAGCACGTTCACGGAGTTGCCGCAGAGGTTCAGCGGGATGTCCACCGGTACCTGGATGCTGTTGCCCGACAGGACACCCGGCGAGCCGTGCGTCTCGCCGTACGCCGAGGAGCCGTTCCCGTCGCCGTGGCGGTCGCCCGAGTCGCGGTACCCCGAGCCTCCGTGCCGGGAGTGCCCGTAGCCGGAGTCGTCGTACCCGGAACCGCCGCCGTGGCCACGGCGTTCGTCCCCGTGGCCGCCGTACGCGCCGTGGCCGCCGCCCGAGCGGTCGGCGCCGCGGTGACCGGCGTCGCGCCCCAGGCCGCTCTCGGACCCTCGGCGGACGTCGTGGTGCGGCGCGGCGTGCCGGTCGTGCGAACCGGAGCCGTTGACACAGGCGTTGCCGAAGGCGGGGTTGAGCGCGGCGACGACGTCGACCGTGTTGCCGCAGAGGTTCAGCGGCACGTTCACCGGGATCTGGATGTTGTTGCCCGACGCCACGCCGGGTGAGTCCGAGGCGGTCGCGGCCGCGTTCGAGTCCGCCAGCGCCGGACTGGCGTAGAGGGACATGATGCCTGTCGCGGCCGCGGCCACGACCGCTCCCCTACTCAGGTTCTGTCGCACTTTCGTTGTCTTCCTGCCGGTAGAAGTGAGGAGGCCGGCCCCGGGACCGGATGGAGGGTCCCGAGCCGGCCGTGGCACAGCCGGAGGCGGCTGGAGCGCCGAAGTGTCAGTCGTTGACGCAGATGTTGTCGGCCGCGGTGTTCAGCGCGGCGATCACGTTGACCGAGTTGCCGCACACGTTGACGGGGACGTGGACGGGGGCCTGGACCACGTTGCCCGAGAGGACACCGGGGGAACGGACGGCGGCGCCCTCGGCGCCCGCGTCCGCGAAGGCCGGGGCGGCCATGCCCAGGGCCATGAGCGTGCCGGCGACGAGAGCGGCGCTCTTCTTGTGCTTCATGTGCTTTCCCTTCTCCGCGGTCATGCTCCTTTTGCCGGCCGAAGCCGAGCGAGCACCACCTGAACGGCTCGCACCATGACCTGCAGGCTGTGAACGAGGGACGGACGGCGCAAGAAACTACGGAGGACGAGTGACTTGGGAATTCACCCGAATCGCCCTGTGCCGGATCGGCGCGGAAGCCGGGCGGCGGGCGGAACGCTCCCTGCGAAGGAGCGTTTCGCCCGGGGAGGGACGTCAACTCGGCGGAAACGGAATTCACCCCTGTGGCAGAAGCCCGGGGCGAAACCCGCGACGGGGCCCGGCCGTGCGCCCGGACGCGGTGCACGCACCCGGGCCTGCGGTCACCGCGCGCAGTCGCCGGAGCAGTCGTCCAGGTCGCGGGCCTGGCCGACCGCGGTGGCGAGCGCCGACACGTCCTCGTCCTCGGTCAGGTTCGCCAGGGAGCGGGCCCGCGAGGCGAGTTCGCCGAGGGACGGGACGCCGGGCAGGGAGTTCCACCGGGCGTCCCCGGAGCGCAGGGCGTCGGCGAAGTAGGCGGCCACGGCCGTGACCTGGAAGGAGGACGGCGAGTCCCAGACACCGCCGCGCAGATCGCCGGTCTCCAGGCTGCCGGACCTCTCGTGCGGGGCGCGGGAGTCGGGGTCGAGCCAGCGGACGGTCGCGGTGGCCAGGTGGCCGGAGGCGCCGGGACGGGTGCGGACGGCGTAGAGGGCGGTGACCGTGTGGCCGGGGCCCACCTCTCCGCCGTCCACCCGGTCGTCGCGGAAGTCCTCGTCGGCGACCTTCCGGTCGTCGTAGCCGATCAGCCGGAACTGTTCGACGGTCTCGGGGTCGAAGGCGACCTGTGCCTTGGCGTCGCGTGCCGTGAGGTCGATGTTCTGCGGGAGCTGGTCGCAGAAGACGGTGAGGGCGTCGTCGCGGTCGGCGACGTACGTCGTGTGCCCGTCGCCCTTGTCGGCGAGGCGTTCCATGAGGGCGTCGCCGTAGTCGCTGCCGACGCCCACGCCGAAGAGGGTGATGCCGTGCTCGCGGCGAGCGGAGGAGATCCGTTCGAGGATGGTGTCCGCGTCCGTGTCACCGGTGTTGGCGAGGCCGTCGGAGATCAGGACGACCCGGTTGGTGGCTCCCTCGCGCAGCCCGTGGACGGCGGTCGCGTACCCGGTCCGCACGCCCGCGCCGAGGTTGGTCGAGTCGGTCGGCTCCAGACCGGCGATCGCCCGGTGGACGCGGGCGCGGTGGTCGCCGAGCCGGGTCATCGGCAGCACGGTCTCCGCTTCGTCGCTGAAGGTGACCAGGGCGACCGAGTCGTCGTCGCGCAGCCGGTCCGTCATCGTGTCGAGGGACTCCCGGGCCAGGTCGAGTCGGCCCGGCTCCGCCATGGAGCCCGAGGTGTCGATGACGAAGGTGAGGGCGGCGGGCGGGCGTTCGCGCTCGCTGTCGGCGGGCCGGGTGGCGAGCCCCACCCGGACGAGGGACCAGCGTCCGTCGTCCGTACGGGCGCCGTCGACGGACACGGAGAAGCCGTTGCCGTCGGGGCGTGCGTAGTCCTGGCGGAAGCTGTTGACGAACTCCTCGGGGCGGACCGTCGCGGGGTCGGGGGCGCGGCCGCCCGCGAGGGTGCGGCGGGCGTAGCCGTACGACGCGGTGTCGACGTCGAGGGCGAAGGTGGAGAGGTAGTCGGCCGACGGCGTGGCCTCGGGGGCGTCCGACTGCTCGCCCTGCTCGTCGCCCCTGGCCGCGCCGCCCGTCGGCTGGGCGGGGGCGGGCAGCGGGAGGTTGCGTCCGCCGGACTTGTCCGCCCCGTCGGAGGAGTTGCTGCCGCTTCCCGCTCCGCATCCGGTGAGCAGCACCGCGCCCGCCACCGTCAGGGCGAGCAGCGGTCCGCCGAGCCTCCTGCGCGTCGCCGTCCGTGTGTGGTTCTTCCCCATCGGTACCCCCTCGGCGTACGGCCCTCGTGCGGGCCGACATGTGTGACTGTGACGGCCGAGGGGGCCGGGACGAGCGCTCGGAAGCGTTGCGGAAGGATTGCGAAGCGGCCACGGCGGGGGCTCTTCGAGACCGGTGGGTGATCTTCCGGAGACCTGAGGGGTGTCGTCCGGACCGACGCGGGTCCGGACCGGTCCGGACCGACGTGGGCCCGGACCGGTCCGGGTCGGGTCGGGTCGGCTCGGCGCCGGTCCGGACGATGGCCCCTACGACACGATGTCCTTGCACCGGAAACCGCGGAAGGCCAGGGCGAACAGGACGAGCGCGTACGTCACCGAGACGGCCGCCCCCTGGATCATCCCTCCCCACTCCGGTGTCGGCTGGATGGCGTCGGCCCAGGCGAACTGCCAGTGGGCGGGCAGGAAGTCGCGCCAGTGGCCGAGGGCGGTGACCGCGTCGAGGACGTTGCCCACGATGGTCAGGCCGACCGCGCCGCCGACCGCGCCGAGCGGGGCGTCCGTCTTCGTCGACAGCCAGAACGCGAGCCCCGCGGTGACCAGTTGGGACACGAAGATGTACGCGATCACCGCGAGCAGCCGCTGGGCGGCGGTGCCCGCCGGGAGCGCGCCGCCGGTGGGGATCTGCAGGGGCCCCCAGCCGTAGGCGGCGGTGCCCACGGCGAGCGCGACGACCGGCAGCAGGACCAACGCCGCGAGGCTGAGCCCGAGCGCGACGGTGAGCTTGGACCACAGCAGCCGGGCCCTGGGCACGGGGGCCGCCAGCAGGTAGCGCAGGGAGGACCAGCTCGCCTCGGAGGCGACGGTGTCGCCGCAGAACAGCGCGACCGGGATCACCAGGAGGAAGCCCGCCGACACGAACAGGTTCACCGCGGCGAAGTTGGCGCCGGACGCGGTGGCCGTGTCCATCAGGGTGATCCGGTCGTTGCGCCCGCCGGGCTGTCCGCCGATCGCGAAGGCGACGAGCAGGACGAAGGGCAGGACCGCGAGGACCGCCCCCATCACCAGGGTGCGGCGGCGCTTCAGTTGGCGGGCGAGTTCGACCCGCAGCGGCAGGGTGCGGCGCGCCCGGTACCCGTCGGCCGTCTCGGTCCGCTCGAGGAGCGTGCTCATGCGGAGCCTCCGATCAGGGTGAGGAACGCGTCTTCCAGACGGCGGTGGGGTCCCACCGACGCCACCGGTACTTCGAGGCGCACGAGTTCCACGACCAGGCGTTGCGCGCTGCCGCCGGTGTCGAGGCGGACCAGCAGTCCGTCCTCGGTGGCAACGGCCGAGAGCACGCCCGGCAGCGCGCCGACCTTCTCCACGACCGGCGCCTCGACGGGTGCCCCGGTGCCGACGAGCAGGGTGTCGCCGGAGCCGACGATCTCGGACACCGGTCCGGCCTGGACGAGCCGGCCGCGGTCCATGACCACGAGGTGGGTGCAGGACTGCTCGACCTCGGCGAGGAGATGGCTGGAGACGATGACCGTGCGGCCCTGGGCGGCGTAGCGGATCATCACCTGGCGCATCTCGCGGATCTGCGGCGGGTCGAGGCCGTTGGTCGGTTCGTCCAGGATCAGCAGGTCCGGGAGGCCGAGCATGGCCTGGGCGATGGCGAGGCGCTGGCGCATGCCCTGGGAGTAGGTGCGCACCGCGCGGGCCAGGGCGTCGCCAAGTCCGGCGATCTCCAGGGCCTCCTCCATGTGGGCGTCCTCGGCGGGACGGCCGGTGGCCCGCCAGTACAGCTCCAGGTTCTCGCGGCCGGACAGGTGCGGGAGGAAGCCCGCGCCCTCGACGAAGGCTCCGACGCGGGAGAGGACGGGCGCGCCGGGGCGGATCGCGTGCCCGAAGACGTGGATCTCGCCGTCGTCGGGCTTGATGAGGCCCATGAGCATGCGCAGGGTGGTGGTCTTGCCCGCGCCGTTCGGCCCGAGCAGTCCGAGGACCTGACCCTTCTCCACGCGGAACGACAGGTCCCGTACCGCGTACCGGTCGGCGGACTTCGCGTAGCGCTTGGCGAGTCCGGTGATCTGGAGGGGGACCTCGGCGAGTGCGGGGTCGGGCGCCGGGGCGGCGGTGCGGCGGCGGCCGGTCACGAGGAGGGCCAGAGCGGCGAGCGCTCCGGCGAGCGGGAGCCACCACACCCAGGAGGGCAGCGGCGCGGCGGCGGTCCTCACCGCGGGGGCCGTGGGCACCTGGAGGGCGCTCCTCAGGGACACGGTGTACGTGGCCGGGGCCGCCGGGGAGGCGTAGCCGAGGTCGGTCGAGGACAGGACCAGGCGCAACCGGTGGCCCTTCCGGACCGCGTGGTCGACCGCGGGCAGCGTGAGGGACACGTCCCGGCCGCTCTTCGCGCCCTCGACGCGGACCGGGGTGACCAGCTGGGAGGGCAGTACCTGCTGGGCGCCGCCGGGGCCGACGTCGTACACCTTGGCGAAGAGGACCGCGTCGTCGGCGCTGGAGCGGACGTGCACGGTGGCGGTCGGCGCGCCGGTGATCCGCACGTCGTCACGGAAGGGCGCGGACTCGAAGCGGGCGTACTGGCCGGGGAAGTCCAGGGAGATCCCGACGCCGAGGCTGGACAGCTGGGAGAGGCCGCCGGAGCCGCCGAGTCCGGGCAGGGCCGAGATGGCGGGCGGACTGGAGCCCGCCGGGTTCTGGAAGCTCTGCTCGCGGCCGGTCAGCGCGACGGCGCGACGGCCGCTGTCCAGTCCGGGGTAGGTGTCCGAGCTCGCGCCGCGCAGCAGGGCGGCGCCGTCGGTGGAGTCGACGCCTCCGCTGCGGGTGACGCGGAAGGCGGGGCCGGTGTCGGCGCCCTTGTCGTCCTTCAGGTAGCGGTCGAACCAGGAGACGACGCGGGAGGTGACGCGGTCGGCCTCCAGGTCGCCGCCGTCGTGTCCGCCCGCGATCCAGTCGACGTCGACGGGGGCGCCGTTGGCCTTGACCGCCCGGGCCATCGCGTCGGCCTGGCCGAGGGTGAAGAGGGAGTCGGACTGGCCCTGGGTGATGAGGGTGGGGACCTCGATGCGGTCGCCGACGGCGGAGGGGCTGCGCTCCTGGAGCAGCTTCACCGCCGCGGCGTCGGGCTTCCCGGACTCGGCGACCCGGTTGTACATCGCGCACAGCTCGGGTTCGAAGCGGGCGCAGCCGCCGCCGGAGTTGAGGAAGATGCCCGCCCAGAGCTTCTTGAACACGCCGTTCGGGAACAGGGCGTCCGCGAGGTTCCAGTACGTGATCGAGGGGGCGACGGCGTCGACGCGCGGGTCGTTCGCGGCGGCCAGCAGGGAGACGGCCCCGCCGTAGGAGGCGCCCGTCACGCCCACGCGGGGGTCGCCGCCCTTGTCGAGCCGGACCTCGGGGCGCCGGGCGAGCCAGTCGACGAGCCGGGAGACGTCGGCGACCTCGGCCTTCGGATCGTTCAGCCCGATCCGGCCGGTGGACCGGCCGAAGCCGCGGGCCGACCAGGTCAGGACCGCGTATCCGTCGCGGGCGAGCTTCTCCGCCTCGTCGCGGACGTCCGCCTTGCTGCCGCCGAAGCCGTGCGCGAGGAGGACGGCGGGGCGGCGGCGCGAGGAGGGGCCCTCGGTGAAGTACGAGGTGTCGAGCCGCACTCCGCCGTCCATGGTCATGACACGGTCGGTGCGGTGCACGGGGGGCGCGTCGTCGGAGGCGACGGCCGTCCAGGTGCCCGCGCCGGCGAGCACCACGAGGGCCGCGGCAGCGGCCGGCCATCTCCCGCGGGCTCGCCCCGTCGTTCCGGCGGCGGGTCGCCCCCGGCGCGGCCCGCGCGGCCGGGGCAGTCGAAGATCCATGGCTCAACGGTACGGGTGCCCGTCGGCGGCGAGGACAGCCGCCGGGGTGAACCGGCACCCCTCCCGGGGAAGTACGGCGGGGGCCGCGTGTACCGCGTCCGTGGTACGAACGGGCCATGGAGCTGCGCCGCGCCGCCACCGTCTCGGAACTGACCGCCGCCGAGCACCTCTTCGACCACCCCGTGCGCCCCGAGTGGGCCCGGCGGTTCCTGGAGGCGGGGGGCCACCATCTGTTCCTGGCCTACGAGGACGGGGTGCCGGTCGGCTTCGTCAGCGGTGTCGAGACGGTTCACCCGGACAAGGGCACCGAGATGTTCCTGTACGAGCTGGGGGTGGCGGAGCCGTTCCGGCGGCGGGGCGTCGGGCGGGCGCTGGTCCGCGCGCTCGCGGCCCTGGCGGGGGAACGCGGCTGTCACGGGATGTGGGTGGGCGTGGACGCCGGGAACGACGTCGCCCTCGCCACGTACCGCAGCGCGGGTGGCGAGGACGACGGGATGTGCACGGTGGTGACGTGGGACCTCGGCTGAGGCTCCCGTGCGGGGGCGGGGCCCGGCGGGAGGGAACCCGCCGGGCGAACCGCCGCGGTCACGCCTGCGTGTCCTCCGGGATCGACACCAGCCAGCGGGTGTCGCGGCGCGGGCGCAGGTAGAAGGCCCAGTAGAGGGTGGCGACGGCGGTGATGCCGCCGGTCCACAGCAGGTACTGGGTCTCCTGCTGGGTGAGGACGTAGGCGAGGACGACGATCAGCAGGACCGGCACCGCGGGCCACAGCGGCATCCGCCAGGCGGGGGTGTGGCGGTGGTGGCCGCGCCGGGCGAGCAGGGCGGCGACCGCGACGAGCAGGTACATCGCGGTCACCGACACGCCGGTGACGCCGTACAGGGTGTCCAGGTTGACGAAGCAGAGGGCGGCGCCGGGGACGCCCACCAGCAGGGTGGCGACCCAGGGGGAGCCGAACCGGCCGAGCTTGGACAGGCCGTTGTTGACCGGCTCGGGCCACGCCTTGTCACGGGCCGAGGCGAACAGGACGCGCGAGTTCTGGATGACCATGACGATGCCCGCGTTGATGATCGCGAGGGCGACGCAGAGGCTGACGAAGGTGCCGACGGCCGAGTTGGACCAGGCGGTGACCATGCTGCTGATGTCGCCGCCGGTGAGCTCCTGGATGTCGGAGGCGCCCATGGTGATGGCGACGACCGGGACGAGGATGACGACGGTGGAGATGGCGAGGGTGGCCAGCACCGTGCGGGCGACGTTGCGCCGCGGGTTCTCCAGCTCCTCGGAGAGGTAGACGGCGGTCGAGAAGCCCTGGGTGGCGAAGAGGGCGATGGCGAGCCCGGAGATGACGAGCATGGCCGTGACGGCGTCGGTGTGTCCGCCGGTGCCGGCGACCTGCATGGAGGTGAGGCTGCCGAGGCCGCGCCGGCTGTGCGTAAAGCCGAGGAGGGCCACCACGCCAGCGGCGACGACTTCGAGGACGAGGAAGATGCCGGTGATCCAGGCGTTGGCGCGCAGGTCGAGCAGTCCGGCGAGGGTGGCCAGCAGCATCACGCCGGCGCCGGTCATCGCCGGGTCGAGGTGTACGACGGGGGCGAGGTAGTCGGCGGTGCCGATGGCGATCACCGGCGGGACGATCATGACCACCAGCAGGGACATCACGAAGACGAGCCAGCCCGCGAGGCGTCCGGCCATCGTCGAGACCATGGCGTACTCGCCGCCCGCGCTGGGGATGAGGGTGCCCAGCTCCGAGTAGCAGAACGCCACGGCGATACAGAGCAGGGAGCCGATCGCGATCGTGAGGGCGGTCGCGGTGCCGAGCGAGCCGAAGAGATCGGGTATGACCACGAACAGCGTCGAAGCCGGGGTCACGCATGACAGCGTCAGCAGGGTGCCGCCGACGACGCCGATGGATCGCTTGAGCGTCTTGTGGTTCCCGGCCGCCGTCGGTGCGGCGTCCAGGACGGCGGTCTCGACGGGGCGGAGCGTGTCGGTCATGAAGCGGTTCCGATCAACTCGTGCATCAGAGGTTCGGGCGGGAGCGATATCGCCTCCGGCGGCTCGCGTCGTACGTCTTTTTCGTCCGCTCCCGCGCTGATGGAACCTTGACGGAAACCGTTGCGTCAATGGCCGTTTACCTACGGAATCCGCAGCAGCGGAGCGACGCACGTCACATAACTTTCCCAGGCCGTAACACTCCTGTACGGCAATCATCAATACTCATCGGACAACGACCTTGTTTTCGAAGGTCATAAAAGCGTTTCACCTGCATTACCCGTTTCGTCACCGCATGACGAGAACCGCAGCCGGACTACCGAGACTCGCTGGAATTGGTCCGCATTCCGGACGCAAATCTGTGGTGGCCATGTCAGTCCCTGAGGCTAGAGTCCTGCGCGCAGAGGACATATGGACAGGGGTGGGGAACGTGCGGTACACGCGGGGTGCGGTCTGGGCGGGAGTGGCCGTCGCGGCGCTGGCCGGGACGACCGGATGCGGTGCGGAGACGACGAAGAAGGCCGCCGAGACGGTCAGCCACGCGGACACGATCATGGCGGCACTGGGACGGGCCACGGACCGGACGGAGTCCCTGGGCTCCGCCGAGATCAAGATGACCACCCAGCTGAACGGAGCCGCGCCCATCGCCATGGAAGGCACCTACTCCTGGGGCCACGGCTACGCGTTCGACGTCCGCATGAACACCAAGGCCGCGAAGATGGAGACGCTGACACGCGACCCGTCGATCCGCGCGCTCTTCGTGAACGGCGCCTACTACTACGACATCGACCCGCAGCCGTCCGGCCCGCTCAAGGGCAAGGAGTGGATGAAGGTCGACGGGTCGGCCGTCTTCGGCACGGCGGGCGCCGCGGCGATGCGCGGAAACCCGAACGCCGGCAGCCCGGCGGCGAGCATGCGGGGGTTGAAGTACGCGAACAACGTCGAGGACCTCGGCGAGGAGACCGTCGGCGGGAAGACCGCGACCCACTACCGGGCCGTGATCGACAAGAGCCACATGGGCAAGTACAAGGAAGCCCTGACGGCCGGGGACGACACGCTCTTCGGCTCGGCGACCGGCGCCGTCGACGCGATCACCATGGACGTCTGGGTCGGCCCCAAGGACCTGCCGGTCCGCTTCAAGGAGGTCCTCGGCACCATGACGGTGACCATGGACTTCGAGAAGTTCAGCACCACCTCCGACGTGAGGACCCCGCCGGCCGCGCAGACCGGTGACGTCACCGAACTCCTGAAGAAGGCCGCCGCGCAACAGCAGTAGACCCCGGCACGACGGTGCCCCGCCCCTCGTGCGAGGAGCGGGGCACCGGTGGCCGAGGGCCTCAGTGGTTGCGCGGGAAGCCCAGGTCGACGCCCGCCGGGGCCTCCGACGGGTCCGGCCAGCGGGTGGTGACGACCTTGCCGCGGGTGTAGAAGTGCGTGCCGTCGTTGCCGTAGATGTGGTGGTCCCCGAAGAGGGAGTCCTTCCAGCCGCCGAAGGAGTGGTAGCCCACCGGCACCGGGATCGGCACGTTCACGCCGACCATGCCCGCCTCGATCTCCAGCTGGAAGCGGCGGGCGGCGCCGCCGTCCCGGGTGAAGATCGCGGTGCCGTTGCCGAAGGGGGACGCGTTGATCAGCGCCACGCCCTCCTCATAGGTGTCCACGCGCAGCACGCACAGCACCGGGCCGAAGATCTCGTCCTTGTACGCGTCCGCCGTCACCGGCACCCGGTCCAGGAGCGAGAGGCCGATCCAGTGGCCGTCCTCGTAGCCCTCGACCGTGTAGCCCGTGCCGTCGAGGACGACCTCGCAGCCCTGGTCGGCGGCGCCCTTCACGTAGGAGGCCACCTTGTCACGGTGGACGGCCGTGATGAGCGGGCCCATCTCGGAGGCCGGGTCGTCGCCGGGACCGATCTTGATCTTCTCGGCGCGCTCACGGATCTTGGCCACCAGCTCGTCGCCGACGGAGCCGACCGCCACCACCGCGGAGATCGCCATGCAGCGCTCGCCGGCCGAGCCGTACGCGGCCGAGACGGCGGCGTCGGCCGCGGCGTCCAGGTCGGCGTCCGGCAGCACCAGCATGTGGTTCTTGGCACCGCCGAGCGCCTGGACCCGCTTGTGGTTCGCGGAGGCGGTGGTGTGGATGTAGCGGGCGATCGGCGTCGAGCCCACGAAGGACACCGCGGCGACGTCCGGGTGCTCCAGGAGCCGGTCGACGGCCACCTTGTCACCGTGCACGACGTTGAAGACCCCGTCGGGCAGGCCCGCCTCGGCCAGCAGCTCGGCGAGCTTCATGGCTGCCGAGGGGTCCTTCTCCGAGGGCTTGAGGACGAAGGTGTTGCCGCAGGCGATGGCGATCGGGAACATCCACATCGGGACCATCGCCGGGAAGTTGAACGGCGTGATGCCCGCGACGACGCCCAGCGGCTGGCGGATCGAGGACACGTCGACCCGGGAGGCCACCTCGGTCGACAGCTCGCCCTTGAGCTGCGTCGTGATCCCGCAGGCCAGCTCGACGATCTCCAGGCCGCGGGCGACCTCGCCGAGCGCGTCCGAGTGCACCTTGCCGTGCTCGGCGGTGATCAGCGCGGCGATCTCGTCGCGGTGGGCGTCGAGCAGGGCGCGGAACTTGAAGAGGACCGCGGTCCTGCGGGCCAGCGAGGACTGGCCCCAGGTCGCGTAGGCGTCCTTCGCGGCGGCGACCGCGGCGTCGACCTCGTCGACGGTCGCGAACGCGACGCGCGTGGTCACGGCACCGGTCGCCGGGTCGGTGACCGGCCCGTACGTACCCGACGCCCCCTCGACGGACTTGCCACCGATCCAGTGGTCGACGGTCTTCGTCATGGCCATGCACTCCTTCACAGATGGCGTCGTCGGGCGGCGACGTGCCGGTCGTACTCCTCGCGGGCCTTGACCGCCGACGGTCGGGTCGCGGTCTCGGCCACGGGTACATCCCACCAGGCCTGCGCCGGGGGCGCGCCCGACACTGTGTCTGCCGTTTCGGTCTCCACGTAGACACAAGTGGGAGTGTCCGCCCCGCGCGCCTCGGCCAGGGCCGCCCGCAGGTCGCGCACGGTTCCCGCGCGCAGGACCCGCATACCCAGACTGGCCGCGTTGGCCGCGAGGTCCACCGGCAGCGGCACCCCCGTGTAGGTACGGTCCGCGGCCAGACGGCGGTACGCCGTGCCGTACCGCTCGCCGCCCACGGACTCCGAGAGGCCCCCGATCGACGCGTACCCGTGGTTCTGGAGGACGACCACCTTGATCGCGACGCCCTCCTGGACGGCGGTGACGATCTCGGTCGGCATCATCAGGTACGTGCCGTCGCCGACCAGCGCCCACACGGGCCGGTCCGGGGCCGCCATCCGCACTCCGATCGCGGCCGGGATCTCGTAGCCCATGCACGAATAGCCGTACTCGACGTGGTACTGGTCCCGCGACCGCGCCCGCCACAGCTTGTGCAGGTCACCGGGGAGCGAGCCGGCCGCGTTGATCAGGATGTCGTCCTCGGTGACCAGCTCGTCGAGGACGCCGAGGACCTGCGTCTGGGTGGGCCGGACGTCGGTGTCCTGCGCCTCGTAGGCCGCGTCGACACGGTGTTCCCAGCGTTCCTTGTCGTCCGTGTACTCGGTGACGTACGCGGGCTCCGCGCGGTGGCGGTGTGCCGGCAGCGCCCCGGCGAGCGCCTCGAGACCGGCGCGGGCGTCGGCGATCAGCGGGACGCCGGCGAGCTTGTGGCCGTCGTGGGGGGCGATGTTGAGGTTGAGGAAGCGGACGTCCGGGGCCGCGAACAGCGTGCCCGAGGCGGTGGTGAAGTCGGTGTAGCGGGTGCCGACGCCGATCACCAGGTCGGCGGTGCGGGCGAGGTCGTCGGCGGTCGCCGTGCCGGTGTGGCCGATGCCGCCGACGTCCTGCGGGTGGTCCCAGCGCAGCGAGCCCTTGCCCGCCTGGGTGGAGGCGACGGGGATGCCGGTGGCCGAGGCGAACTCGGCGAGCGCCTCCTCGGCGCGGCTGTGGTGCACGCCGCCGCCCGCGACGATCAGCGGACGCCGGGCCGCGCGGACCGCCGCGACGGCGCGGGCCAGCTCGCCGGCGTCGGGCGCCTGGCGGCGCACGCTCCAGGTCCGCTCGGCGAAGAACTCCCCGGGCCAGTCGTACGCCTCGGCCTGCACGTCCTGGGGCAGCGCGAGCGTGACGGCGCCGGTGTCGACGGGGTCGGTGAGCACGCGCATCGCCTGGAGGGCGGCGGGGATCAGGGCCTCGGGGCGGGTGATCCGGTCGAAGTACCGCGACACCGGGCGCAGACAGTCGTTGACCGAGACGTCCCCGGCGAAGGGGACCTCCAGCTGCTGGAGCACCGGGTCGGCGGGGCGGGCCGCGAAGACGTCCCCGGGCAGCAGCAGCACCGGCAGGTGGTTGACGGTGGCGAGCGCGGCGCCGGTGACGAGGTTGGTGGCGCCGGGGCCGATGGAGGTGGTCACGGCGTGCGCGGAGAGCCGGCCGCACTGACGGGCGTAGCCGACGGCCGCGTGCACCATGGCCTGTTCGTTGCGCCCCTGGTGGAAGGGCATCACGGGGTGCGTCCCCCCGGGGGGCACCGTGGAGTGCTCGACGAGCGCCTGGCCGATCCCGGCGACGTTCCCGTGGCCGAAGATGCCCCAGACGGCGCCGATCAGCCGGCGGCGGGTGCCGTCCCGTTCCGTGTACTGCGCGGCCAGGAACCGCACCAGCGCCTGCGCGACCGTCAGCCTCGTCGTCGAGGTCATCGGTACCCCCCTGTGCTCCTCGCGTGCTCCGGGTGGAATCGGATCCGCCACTCCCTGTCCCCGCCCGGACCCGCCATGACGTTCAGGTAGTACATGGTGTGACCGGGCTGGGCGATGGACGGGCCGTGCCATCCGTCGGGGACGAGGACGGCGTCGCCGGTGCGGACCTCGGCGAGGACGTCCGCACCGCCCTCGCGGGAGGGGAACACGCGCTGGTAGCCGAAACCGCCCGGCCCCTCGATCTCGAAGTAGTAGATCTCCTCCAGCCGGGACTCGACGCCGGGCAGGTCCTCGTCGTGCTTGTGCGGCGGGTACGAGGACCAGTTGCCTCCGGGGGTGATCACCTCCACGGCGATGAGCCGGTCGCAGTCGAAGACGTCCGCGGCGGCGAAGTTGCGCACCTCGCGGGCGCAGGCACCGCTGCCGCGGTCTTCGACGGGAACCTCCGGCGCGGGGCCGTAGCGGGCGGGGAGTCGACGCTCGCACTTCGCTCCTGCCAGGGCGAAGCGGCCTCCCGCGCCGGAGGCGATCTGGGCCCGGGCCTCACGGGGAACGTACGCGAAGTCGGAGACTCCGTCGAACACGCTCCCCCTGCCCAGGAGTTGGAACTCCTCCTCTTCCATACCGTCTTTGGTGCGCACCGCGCAGCCGCCGCTGAGCGGGAGCACGATCCATTCGCTGTCCCCGGTGGTGAACGTATGGGTGCCGCCGGGCGCCAGCTCCACGATCCGCAGGCTGCTGTGGGTCCAGCCCGCCCGTTCGGGGTCGATGTCCAGGGCGTAGTGGGCGTCGGCGGCGGTGCCCCTGGGCACGTGCAGCCCGTTGCTCGGACGAGTCATGCGGCCCTCACAGAAGTCCTACGGCGGTGTCCACGGCCGCGGCGACATCGCCGTCCGCGGGGTACAGCAGCGAACGGCCCACCACCAGGCCCTGCACGGTGGGGAGTTGGAGCGCCCCGCGCCACTTCTCGTACGCACCCTCCTGGTCCTCGCCGACATCGCCGCCGAGCAGGACGGCGGGCAGCGTGGAGGTCTCCATGACCCGGGCCATGTCGTCGGGGTTCTCGGTGACGGGGACCTTCAGCCAGGTGTACGCCGAACTGCCGCCCAGGCCGCCGGCGATGGCGATGGACTTGGTGACGGCCTCGGCGCTCAGATCGTTGCGCAGGGTGCCGTCGTCGCGGCGACGGCAGAGGAACGGTTCGACGAAGACCGGGAGTCGCCGTTCGGCCATGTCGTCCACCACGCGGGCGGCGGACTCCAGGGTGCGCAGCGATCCGGGGTCGTCGTAGTCGATGCGCAGCAGCAGCTTGCCGGCGTCGAAGCCGAGCCGTTCGATGTCCCTCGGGCGGTGGCCGGTGAACCGGTCGTCCATCTCGAAGACGGAGCCCGCGAGTCCGCCCCGGTTCATGGACCCGATGACCACCTTGCCGTCGAGCACGCCGAGCAGCAGCAGGTCGTCGAGTATGTCGGCGGTGGCGAGCACGCCGTCGACCCCGGGGCGGGAGAGCGCGAGACACAGCCGCTCCAGCAGATCGGCGCGTCCCGCCATGGCCAGCTTCCGGTCGCCGACGGCCAGCATGCCGCGCGCCGGGTGGTCCGCGGCGACGATCATCAGCCGCCCGGAGCCGTCGAGCAGCGGCCGCCGCGCCCGGCGGGCGGCGGCCTCCGCGACCGCCTCGGGGTGACGGGCGCGGGTCCGGACGAGGGCGGAGACGTCGACGCGGGGGGAGGCGGGGCGCAGGCGGTCGTAGGCGGTGGGGGTGACCGGGGCGGTGGTGAGCGGCCCGGCGGGCGGGGGCGCGTCGCCGCCCTTCTCCTGACGGGCTCCTCCGACGTGGCCCGCCCTCACCGCACCGCTCCGGCGGCGAGGGCCTGTTCGATCTCGTGCGGGACGGGCATCGCGGAGGAGCACTCCAGACGGGAGGCGACGATGGCGCCCGCCGCGTTCGCGTGGCGCATGGTCTTCTCCAGGTCCCAGCCGGCGAGCAGTCCGTGGCAGAGGGAACCGCCGAACGCGTCGCCCGCGCCGAGGCCGTTGAGGACCTCGACCGGCAGGGGCGGGACCTCGGCGGTGGTCCCGTCGCGGTGGACGGCGAGGACGCCCTTGGGTCCCTGTTTCACCACGGCGAGTTCGGCGCCGGCCTTGAGGAGGGCGGCGGCAGCGGCGTGCGGATCGCGCTCCCCCGTGGCGACCTCGACCTCGTCGACGTTGCCGACGGCGACGGTGGCGTGGCGCAGGGCCTCCCGGTAGAAGGGGCGGGCGGAGGCGGGATCGTGCCAGGCTGTGTTCTTCCAAAACATGGGCCGCCAGTCGAGGTCGAAGACCGTCGTGCCGGAGCGGGCCCGGTGGGCCAGGGCGGTGAGCGTGGCCGTGCGGCTGGGTTCCGCGCTCAGTCCCGTGCCGGTCACCCACAGGACGCGGGTGTCGCGCACGGCGTCGAGGTCGAGTTCGTGGGCGTGGATCTCCAGGTCGGGGGCCTTGGGCTGCCGGTAGAAGTACAGCGGGAAGTCGTCCGGCGGGAAGACCTCGCAGAAGGTGACCGGGGTCGGCAGTCCCGGTACCGCGGTGACCCAGCGGTCGTCGACGCCGAAGTCGCGCAACGCCTCGTGCAGATAGGTTCCGAAGGGATCCGCACCCGTTCGGGTGACGACGGCGGTACGCCGTCCGAGCCGCGCGGCAGCCACCGCGACATTGGCCGCCGAGCCGCCGAGGAACTTGCCGAAGGAGGTCACCCGGGACAGCGGGACCCCCGTCTGCAACGGGTAGAGGTCCACGCCGATCCGCCCCATGGTGATCAGCTCGTACGCCATCGAGTTCCCTTCCGCGCGGTCACTGCGGCTGCCCCCAGGTCTAGTCCCGCGGAGGGAGCCTGTCAACGTTTTGTCCAGACATTCGGACCAGGGCTTGACACCTTTCCGGAGCCGCCGGAAGCTGGCGCCCATGACGTCGTTGCCGCCTCAGTCATCGCCGCAGCCATCCCCCGGGCCCTCGCCGAAGTCGTCACCGCGGTCGTCACCTCCGTCCTCACTCTCGCGCATCCGGATCGGTTCGGCTCCCGACTCCTGGGGCGTCTGGTTCCCCGACGACCCCTTGCAGGTCCCCTGGCGGCGCTTCCTCGACGAGGTCTCCGAGTCCGGCTACGAGTGGATCGAGCTCGGCCCTCACGGCTATCTGCCCACCGATCCGGACGTCCTCCGCGAGGAGACCGGGCGGCGCGGGCTCGGCGTCTCGGCGGGCACGGTCTTCACCGGGCTGCACCGGGGCCCCGACGTGTGGGAGTCCACCTGGGCGCACGTCTCGGAGATCGCGGCGCTCGCCCAGGCGATGGGCGCCGGTCATCTCGTGGTCATCCCGGCCTTCTGGCGGGACGACAAGACCGGGGCGGTGCTGGAGGACAGCGTGCTGACGCCGGCCCAGTGGCGCGATCTGGCCACCCAGACCGAGCGGCTCGCCCACGAGGTGCGCGAGCGCTACGGGCTGAGGGTCGTCGTCCATCCGCACGCCGACACGCACATCGACAGCGAGGAGAACGTCACCCGCTTCCTCGACGCGACCGACTCCTCGCTGGTGTCGCTCTGTCTGGACACGGGCCACTACGCCTACTGCGGCGGCGACAGCGTCAAGCTCATCGAGACGTACGGCGAACGCATCGGCTACCTCCACCTCAAGCAGGTGGACCCGCGGGTGCTGGCCGGAGTGCGGGCGGAGGAGCTGCCGTTCGGGCCCGCCGTCGCACGCGGCGTGATGTGCGAACCGCCTTCCGGCGTACCGGCGCTGGAACCCGTCCTCGCCGCCGCGCAGGACCTCGGCGTCGAGCTCTTCGCGATCGTCGAGCAGGACATGTACCCGTGCCCGCCGGACAAGCCGCTGCCGATCGCCCGGCGCACCCGGGCGTTCCTGAGGTCCTGCGGGGCCTGAGGTCCTGCGGGGCCGGACGCACGCGCCCCGGACGTCCGGCTTCCGCACTCACCGGGCGGCCGCCGAAAGTCCGGGCATCCGCGCCCCGTTGTCACCGAATGCATCACTCGTGTCACAAAAAACACACCCGTGTCACGCATGTCGCGTATACGCGAGTCTTGCGTCACACCCGGTCGACAGCCACGACCCAGCGCTCACGCCGCGTCGTTCACCGGGCACAGGCTTTGTGATCACCAGCGCAGCGCCCGGCTCCCCCGACGGCCGTCCCAGGCCGCCGCCGCGGCGCGCGCGGGGAGGTGCCACTCATGACCGACCGCGGACTCTGGTCGTACAAGGAGATCGCCGCGCACATCAAGGTGCAGCCGGACACCGTCCGGTCCTACCGCAAGCACGGGCTGCTGCCACCGCCCGATCACGTCGAGGCCGGGAAGCCCTACTGGCACGCCGACACCGTCCGTGCCTGGGTCGCTTCCCGCCCGGGGAACCGGGGCCGCAAGGGCAGTTGACCGCATCCGGCCGGGGGCGTCCCCGGGGTGGCGCGCCCCCGGCCGGATCCGGCCCGGCCCCCTCACGCCCACGGCTCGATGACCGTCACCCCCTGCCCCGGAGCCGATCCCATGGCGGCCAGGGCGGGCGGCGCGGCGTCCAGCGCGATGGTGGAGGTCACCAGGAGGTCGGGGCGGAGCACTCCGGCGCGGACCAGTTCCAGCAGGGGCGGATAGGCGTGGGCCGCCATTCCGTGGCTGCCGAGGAGTTCGAGTTCGAGGGCGATCACCCGGGCCATCGGGACCGGGGTGGTCCCGTCCGGTGAGGGCAGCAGCCCGACCTGGACGTGCCGGCCGCGACGGCGCAGGCCGTCCACCGAGGCCGCGCAGGTGCCGGGCGATCCGAGGGCGTCCAGCGACAGGTGCGCGCCGCCGCCGGTCAGTTCACGGACCGCCTGTGCCGGGTCCGCCACGGCGGAGGCGTCCACGCACTCCGCCGCTCCGAACCTCCGTGCCAGATCGAGCGCCGCGGGTGACACGTCGACGGCCACGACCCGGGCGCCGGAGGCCGCCGCGATCATCACCGCCGAGAGGCCGACGCCGCCGCAGCCGTGCACCGCGACCCACTCGCCCGGAGCCCCCCTCCCCTGGGTGACCACCGCGCGGAACGCGGTGGCGAACCGGCAGCCCAGCGAGGCCGCCGTGGCGAAGGACAGCTCCGGCGGCACCGGGACCAGGTTCACCTCGGCGTGGTCGAGCGCCACGTACTGGGCGAAGGAGCCCCAGTGCGTGAACCCCGGCTGGGTCTGCCGTTCGCACACCTGCTGGTCGCCCGCCGCACAGGCGGGACAGCTTCCGCAGGCGCAGACGAACGGGACGGTGACCCGGTCGCCGGGACGGTGGCCGGTCACCCGGGCGCCCACCGCCTCGATCACTCCGGCCAGTTCATGGCCCGGCACGTGCGGCAGCGTGATGTCCGGGTCGTGGCCCATCCAGCCGTGCCAGTCGCTCCGGCACAGTCCCGTGGCCTCGACCCGCACCACCACCCCGTGCTCCGCGGGCGCCGGGTCCACCACCTCCCGCACCTCGGCCGGCTCCCCGTACCGCTCGAACACCACTGCCCGCATCGGCTCCCGCCCTCCGCTCGGAGATCAGCTTCCGCGGAAACGCTATCCGCGCGCCTCGGCCCTGTCCCTCCCGGGCACGACCGCCGTCTCCGGCGCCGGTTCCGACACCGCCCCGGGCGTCTCGTCCGGCACCGCCTCGGGCGTCTCGTCCGGGACCGGTCCGGCGTCCGGGGCCGGCTTCGGGGCCTCCCCCTCGCTGAGACCGAACCGGTCGTGGAAGCGCCGCAGGGGTCCGGGCGCCCACCAGGTGGCCCGGCCCGTCAGTCGCATGACCGCCGGGACCAGCAGACTGCGGACGACCATCGCGTCCATCAGGACGGCGAGCGCGACGCCCAGTCCGAGCATCTTGGTGTTGGCCACCCTGGAGGTGCCGATCGCGACCATCACCACCGCGAGGATGACCGCGGCCGCGGTGATCAGTCCCCCGGTGCGCTGGAGCCCGAAGCGGACCGCCTCCCGGTGGTCGCCGGTGTGGTCGTACTCCTCCTTGATGCGGGAGAGGAGGAAGACGCCGTAGTCCATGGAGAGGCCGAAGGCGACGCAGAACATCAGGACCGGGAGGGTCGTCTCGATCGAGCCGGAGCTGGTGAAGTCGAGGAGGCCGGAGAGGTGGCCGTCCTGGAAGACCCAGACCACCGCGCCGAACATCGCGGTCAGGCTGAGCGCGTTGAGCAGCACCGCCTGGAGCGGGATCAGCACGCTGCCCGTCAGCAGGAACACCAGGAACAGGGTGACGACCGCGATGAAGACGCCCGCCCACGGGAGCCGGTCGGCTATCGCGTGCTTGGAGTCGACCAGGACGGCCGCCGTACCGGTCACGGAGGTGTCGAACGGGGCGTCCGTCGCGCGGAGTTCGCCCACCAGCCGCTGGGCCCCCTCGTCCACGGCCTCGCCCTTCGGCAGCACCGAGAAGTACGCGGCGTCGCCCTTCACCAGGGGCCCGTCCACGCGCAGCACCTCGGGCAGGGCCGCGATCCGCTCCTTGTACCGGGCGTACTCGGTCTCGGTGGCGGACCCCTCGGCCAGGACCTCCAGGGCGCCGCCGGGACTGCCCGGGAAGCCGTCGCGGATGTGCTGCTGGACGATGTGCGACTCCGCGCCCGAGGGCAGCTGCCGGTCGTCGGCCGTGCCGAACTTCACGCCCAGGAAGGGCAGTCCGAGGACGACGAGGCCGGCCGTGGTGGCCACCGCGAAGAGCGGTGCCCTGCGCATGACGAGGGAGGCCATGCGGCCCCAGACGGCCCCGCCGCCTGCGAGGTCCGGCCTTCCGCGCCGGAACAGGCGCCGCAGATCGAGGGAGTTGACCCGGTCGCCGAGGAGCATCAGCGCGGCCGGGAGCAGGATCAGCGCGGCGGCCGCGGCGAGCAGCACGACGGCGATGCCCGCGTAGGCGAAGGAGCGCAGGAAGTACTGCGGGAAGACCAGCATCGCGGCCAGCGACACGGCGACCGTGAGGGCGGAGAAGAGAACGGTGCGGCCCGCGGTGCGCAGGGTGACGCCGATCGCGGCCCGCGGCGGGGCGCCGCCGGCCAGTTCCTCGCGGAACCTGCGGACGATGAACAGGGCGTAGTCGATGGCGAGACCGAGTCCGAGGGCCGTCGTCAGGTTCAGCGCGAAGACCGAGACGTCCGTGACCTCGGTGAGCGCGCGCAGCACGGCGTTGGTGCCGAGGATCGCGATGATCCCGACCCCGAGCGGGAGCAGGGCCGCGACGGCGCTCCCGAAGACCATGACCAGCAGCAGGAGGGTGACCGGAAGGGCGATCATCTCGGCCCGGGTGAGGTCCTCCTTGATGGTCGTCTGCATCTCGTGCCGCACGGCGACCGGTCCGCCGACCCGGACCTCGACGGGACCGCTCTTCCCCCGGTAAGAGGGCGCGAGGCGGTCCAGGGTGCCGGCCGCGGCCGTCTCGTCGCCGGTGAGCCGGGCCGCTATCAGCGCTTCGTGACCGTCGCCCGCCCTCAGCGCGGGTGAACCGGACTGCCAGTACGAACCGACGCCGGTGACACCGTGCTCGGCGGCCAGACGCGCCGCGATCCGCTTGGCCTCCGCGGCGACCGCGGGGTCGTCGACCGAGGACCGGCCCGCGTCGAGGAGGAGCAGCAGATTGGGCTGCGAGGCGGGGAACTCCCGTTCCAGCGCCCTGGTCGCGTACGTGGACTGCGCGGTCGGGTCCTCCCAGCCGCCGCTGCCCAGCCGGTCCGCGACCCCGCTGCCGACGACCACGGCGAGCGCGGTCAGCAGGAGGGCGACGAGCAGGGAGAGCCGTGGCCGCGCGGTCACGAACCGGGTCCAGCCGCCGAGGCGCGCCTCCTCGCCCGTACCTCCGCCCGTGCCTCCGTCCGGGGCCGGACCCGAGTCCGTACCCCTGCCCCCGCCCTGGTTCCCGCCCTCGCCGGGCCCGTCGTCCGCGCCGTCGACTTCGGACATGATGCGGTGTCCCCTTCACCGTGACCCGATGACCCGCATCCGTGCAGGCATCATGGATCGCCCATTGCCAATAGACTGGCAAACACGAGTCGTCGCTCGCGTTTTTCAAGAATGCGAGTGGTCGCTCGCATTTGTCAATCGCGTCCGGAGAAGCTGGGGATGCCCCGTGCCCGAGAAGCAGCAGACCGAGGAGCCGTCGGAGCGACAGCAGCAGGCCGAGGAGAAGCCGCGCCGCCGCCAGGCCCGCGGTGAGCGCCGCGTCGCCCAGCTCCTGGAAGCGGCGGCCTCGGTGTTCTGCCGGACCGGCTACACCGCGGCGAGCACCAACGCCATCGCCCGCGAGGCGGGCGTGTCCCCCGGCACGCTCTACCAGTTCTTCCCGAACAAGGAGGCCATCGCGGTCGGCCTCAGCGACCAGCTCCTCGACCACTGGGCGCGGTCGCACGGACAGGCGCTCGCCCGCGAGAACGCCGGCCTCCCGCTGGACCGGATGCTCGACGCCGTCCTCGACCCGCTGATCGCGTTCAACGTCGAGAACCCGGCCTTCGCCGTCCTGATGCACGGCGCCGACACCCCGGGAGTGATCGTCGACGAGATCGGCACCCTGCACGGCACCATGCTCGCCCGCGTCGAGGAGATGATCGGGGCCCGCCTGCCGGACCTGCCGTCCGACGTGCGCACCCGCACCGCGAACATGGCGGTCCACCTGTTCAAGGCCGGCCTCACCCTGGTCATGTCCCACGAGGGCGCCGAGCGGGACGCCTACATCGCGGAGCTGAAGACGGTCATGCACCGCTACCTGGAGCCCCTGCTCGACAGCGGGTCCCCCGCCGGCCGCTGAGCCGCGCCGGACGGGGCGGCACCGGCCCGTCCGCCCTCCCGCCTCCCGCGCCGCACACCCATGGGCGCCCCGGCGCGCCGGAACGCGGATCCCCCGTCCGAGCCCACGCCCCCGGCCGCGGCGGCCCTCGCCGCGGCCGTCCCGCACACCACGGGCGACACCACGCAGCCGCCACTCCACCACCCCCGATCCCGCCCGACGGCCCCCTCGGTCCCGCCGCCCCGGCGCCCCCACCCCGCCTCCCCCACCTCCGGGCGCGCCCGTCGGCACGCCGGGACCCCGCTTGGAGAAATACCCCCTAGGGGTATAACGTGGTGAGCATCGGGGGGAACCCTGGGTTCCCAGGGATCCCTTCGGCGCACGTACGTCCCAGAACGCCTCGACGAGGAGCAACGCCATGACCGCCCAGACCGGCACCCCGGGTTCCGTCACCACCGTCTACCAGGTGAGCGGCATGAGCTGCGGACACTGTGAAGGCTCCGTCAGCGACGAGATCTCCACGATCTCCGGCGTGAGCTCGGTGAAGGCCGTCGCCTCGACCGGCGAGGTCACCGTCGTCTCCGCCGCCGCGCTCGACGAGAGCGCCGTCCGCGCCGCCGTCGACGAGGCGGGCTTCGAGCTCGTCGGCCTGGCCTGAGCGAGTCCAGCAGCTCTCCTCACTCCGCACCGGGCCGTGCCGACCGGCTGATACCGGCTCCGCGCGGCCCGGCCTCCTCCTGGAGCCGCACCATGACCACCGCAGCACCCGAGACGCCGATAGGCACGACCTCGGAAGTCGAGCTCTCGATCGGCGGGATGACCTGCGCCTCCTGCGCGGCCCGCGTCGAGAAGAAGCTCAACCGCATGGACGGCGTCACCGCCACCGTCAACTTCGCGACGGAGAAGGCCAAGGTCTCCTACCCCGAGGGGGTACGGGTCGCCGACCTGATCGCCACCGTGGTGAGGACGGGCTACACCGCCGAGGAGCCCCCGCCGCCCGCACCGGCCGAGGAGGAGGCGCCTCCCGTCGAGGACGACCCCGAGACGGCCTCCCTGCGCGAGCGGCTGACCGTCTCCGCGGTGCTCGCCCTGCCCGTCGTCCTCATGTCGATGATCCCCGCCCTCCAGTTCGACAACTGGCAGTGGCTCTCGCTGACGCTCGCCGCACCCGTCGTGGTGTGGGGCGGGCTGCCCTTCCACCGGGCCGCCCTGACGAACGCGCGGCACGGCGCGGCCACCATGGACACCCTGGTCTCGGTCGGCACCCTCGCCGCGTTCGGCTGGTCCCTGTGGGCGCTGTTCTTCGGCGACGCGGGGATGCCGGGCATGCGGCACGGCTTCGAGTTCACCGTCTCCCGCACCGACGGGGCCTCCACGCTCTACCTGGAGGTCGCCGCGGGCGTCGTCGCGTTCATCCTGCTCGGCCGCTACCTGGAGGCCCGCTCCAAGCGGCGCGCCGGAGCGGCGCTGCGGGCGCTGCTGGAACTCGGCGCCAAGGACGTCTGCGTGCTGCGGGACGGCCGTGAGGTCCGCCTGCCGGTGGCCCGGCTGGCGGTCGGCGACCGCTTCGTCGTCCGGCCCGGCGAGAAGATCGCCACGGACGGGACCGTGGTCGAGGGCACCTCGGCCGTGGACGCGTCCATGCTGACCGGCGAGTCGGTGCCGGTGGACGTGGGCGTCGGGGACCCCGTCACCGGTGCGACCGTGAACGCCGGGGGCCGGCTCGTCGTCGAGGCCACCCGGATCGGCGCGGACACCCAGCTCGCGCGGATGGCCCGGCTCGTCGAGGACGCGCAGAACGGCAAGGCCGAGGTGCAGCGGCTCGCCGACAGGATCTCCGGGGTCTTCGTGCCCGTCGTCCTGCTCCTCGCGCTCGGCACCTTCGCGGTGTGGATCGCGGTCACCGGGGACACGGTCGCGGCCTTCACCGCCGCCGTCGCGGTGCTGATCATCGCCTGCCCCTGCGCGCTCGGACTGGCCACCCCGACCGCCCTGATGGTCGGCACGGGCCGCGGCGCCCAGCTCGGCATCCTGATCAAGGGACCCGAGGTCCTGGAGTCCACGCGCCGCGTCGACACCGTCCTCCTGGACAAGACCGGCACGGTGACGACGGGCCGCATGAGCCTGCACGAGGTGTACGTCGCCCCGGGACGGGCCGAGGAAGACGTCCTGCGGCTCGCCGGAGCCCTTGAACACGCCTCCGAGCACCCGGTTGCCCGAGCGATCGCGACAGGCGCCCAGGAGCGCGTCGGCGGCCTTCCCGCCCCCGAGCACTTCGAGAACGTGCCGGGGCGGGGCGTGCGCGGGCGGGTGGACGGCCGTGACGTCGCCGTCGGCCGGTTCCCGGGCGCGCTCCCGGCAACGCTTGCGGACGCGAAGAACGCGGCCGAGGCGGCGGGCCGTACGGCCGTCGTGGTCCACCTGGACGGCACGGCGGCGGGCGTGCTGGCCGTCGCCGACACGGTCAAGGAGACCAGCGCCGGGGCCGTGCGCGAACTGCGGGCCCTCGGACTCACGCCAATGCTGCTGACCGGGGACAACCGGGCGGTCGCCGAGGCCGTGGCCCGGGAGGTCGGCATCGGCCCGGCCGACGTGATCGCCGAGGTGCTGCCCGAGGACAAGGTCGCCGTGGTCGAGCGGCTGCGGAACGAGGGGCGGACCGTCGCGATGGTCGGCGACGGGGTGAACGACGCGGCGGCGCTCGCCACCGCCGACCTGGGCCTCGCGATGGGCACCGGGACGGACGCGGCGATCGAGGCGAGCGACCTGACGCTCGTGCGCGGGGACCTGCGGGTGGCCGCGGACGCGATCCGGCTGGCACGCGCCACGTTGTCGACGATCAAGGGAAACCTCGTCTGGGCCTTCGGCTACAACGTGGCGGCGCTTCCGCTGGCCGCCACCGGCCTGCTCAACCCCATGATCGCGGGAGCCGCGATGGCCTTCTCGTCGGTCTTCGTGGTCACGAACAGCCTTCGACTGAGAGCATTCGCGTGACGACAGGGCATGAGTCCCCCTAGAGTCCAACGAGAGCCTCACATAAGCTCTTCACAAGGCTCGCGCATCTTCCTTACGCTTGGTCCTCGATTCGCATATCGGGGCTCTTGCCTATCTTCAGGACATATGCAAGAGACTCAGATCACAGTGATGTGAATGTAACCACCGAAGGGGTTCGTCAGTCTAAGTTGGCGATGTCAGAAGCGTCTTGGGGGGCGCGACTGGCATCTGGGGATGTCTTGGGGGACGTTCCCGGAAATTGCGTCGCCGGGGCACGTACAGCGGGGAGCTTTGAGCGGCCCTCCCGATCCGTACGCGTCCCGGCAGATCGCACCGCACCACCGCAGTACGGCGAGCTCCGCTCGCCCGGCACACCGCCGGCCCCGTGCCGGCACACAGCGATTCAGGCGCTGTCCACAGACGCCCGGCCGGATCCCGTGGGGGGAATCCGTACCGGGACAAGGAAAGCGCCCTGACTACCGGCCCGTGGGGGGACCAGTAGCAGGGCGCTTTCCGTTTTTCGCGCTCTACGTGTTCACCGGGCCCGTGTGCGGAGCCCGGTGGTCGCGTGCGTGCCTCAGCGGGCCTCGACCGGCACGAAGTCGCGCTCGACGACACCCGTGTAGATCTGGCGCGGGCGGCCGATGCGGGAGCCGGGCTCCTTGATCATCTCGTGCCACTGGGCGATCCAGCCCGGCAGCCGGCCGAGGGCGAACAGGACCGTGAACATCTCGGTCGGGAAGCCCATGGCGCGGTAGATCAGGCCGGTGTAGAAGTCGACGTTCGGGTAGAGGTTGCGCGCGACGAAGTACTCGTCGGAGAGCGCGTGCTCCTCCAGCTTCAGGGCGATGTCCAGCAGCTCGTCGGACTTGCCCAGAGCGGACAGGACGTCGTGCGCGGCAGCCTTGATGATCTTCGCGCGCGGGTCGAAGGACTTGTACACCCGGTGGCCGAAGCCCATCAGGCGGACGCCGTCCTCCTTGTTCTTCACCTTGCGGATGAAGGAGTCGACGTCGCCGCCGTTGGCTTGGATGCCCTCGAGCATCTCCAGGACGGACTGGTTGGCGCCACCGTGCAGCGGGCCCCACAGCGCGGAGATGCCGGCGGAGATCGAGGCGAACATGTTCGCCTGCGAGGAGCCGACCAGACGCACGGTGGAGGTCGAACAGTTCTGCTCGTGGTCGGCGTGCAGGATCAGCAGCTTGTCGAGCGCGGAGACGACCACCGGGTCGAGCTCGTAGTCCTGCGCGGGGACCGAGAAGGTCATGCGCAGGAAGTTCTCGACGTAGCTGAGGTCGTTGCGCGGGTAGACGAAGGGGTGGCCGACCGACTTCTTGTACGCGTAGGCCGCGATCGTCGGAAGCTTGGCGAGCAGCCGGATGGTGGAGAGGTTGCGCTGCTTCTCGTCGAACGGGTTGTGGCTGTCCTGGTAGAAGGTCGACAGCGCCGAGACGACCGACGAGAGCATCGCCATCGGGTGGGCGTCGCGCGGGAAGCCCCGGTAGAAGTTCTTGACGTCCTCGTGCAGCAGGGTGTGCTGCGTGATCTCGTTCTTGAAGGAGGAGAGCTCGTCGACGTTCGGGAGCTCACCGTTGATCAGCAGGTAGGCCACCTCCAGGAAGGTGGACCGCTCGGCCAGCTGCTCGATCGGGTAGCCGCGGTAGCGGAGGATGCCCTGCTCACCGTCGAGATAGGTGATCGCGGATTTATACGCGGCGGTGTTGCCGTACCCGCTGTCCAGCGTCACCAGACCGGTCTGGGCGCGGAGCTTTCCGATGTCGAAGCCCTTGTCGCCGACGGTGCTGTCGATCACCGGGTAGGTGTACTCGCCATCGCCGAACCGCAGTACTACAGAGTTGTCGCTCACGTCATCCCTCACCGACGTTGTGCCTCTTCTTCGAGGTGCCCTGACTGTCTCTACCATCCCCCATTTGGCCCTGGAGAGTGCACTCGGGGTCGGCCATCGGGCTCATCGGCGGCACTGAGTGCCGCCAATCTGCTCATCCTGCCGCGTCCGCCCCGCAACCGGAAGAGCTCTGTGACCCACATGACTCGTTTGATCGATCATTTTTTTGCGACGGGCCGCGTATGTACCCGAAAGGCCCCGTTCGGCACTCGGAGAGGGCCGGTCCGCCTCGGCGGGAGGCGGTGGTTCACGAGCGGGAGAGCCGGAAGTCCAGGGCCGTGCACCGGCGACCCGCGGACACCGTGCGCACCGCCTGCCCTATCGCCTTGCGCGAACCGACGAGGACGACCAGCTTCTTGGCCCGGGTGACCGCCGTGTAGAGCAGATTGCGCTGGAGCATCATCCAGGCGCCCGTGGTCACCGGGATCACCACCGCCGGGTACTCGCTGCCCTGGGAACGGTGGATGGTCACCGCGTAGGCGTGGGCCAGCTCGTCGAGCTCGTCGAACTCGTAGGGCACCTCCTCGTCCTCGTCGGTGCGCACCATGAGCCGCTGTTCGACCGTGTCGAGGGAGGTGACGACGCCCACGGTGCCGTTGAAGACGCCGTTCTCGCCCTTGTCGTAGTTGTTGCGGATCTGGGTGACCTTGTCGCCGACCCTGAAGACACGGCCGCCGAACCGCTTCTCGGCGACGTCCGGGCGGCCGGGGGTGATGGCCTGCTGGAGCAGCCCGTTCAGATGGCCGGCGCCGGCCGGGCCCCGGTGCATGGGGGCGAGGACCTGGACGTCCCGGCGGGGGTCGAGACCGAACCTGGCCGGGATCCGCCGGGCCGCCACGTCCACGGTGAGCCGCCCGGCCTCCTCGGTGTCGTCCTCGACGAAGAGGAAGAAGTCCTTCATGCCGTCGGTGAGGGGGTGCTGCCCGGAGTTGATCCGGTGCGCGTTGGTCACCACCCCGGACTGCTGGGCCTGGCGGAAGACCTTGGTCAGGCGCACCGCGGGGATCGGGCCCCGCTCGGCGAGCAGATCGCGCAGCACCTCGCCCGCGCCGACGCTCGGAAGCTGGTCGACGTCGCCGACGAAGAGCAGGTGCGCGCCCGGGGGCACCGCCTTGACCAGTTTGTTGGCGAGCAGGAGGTCGAGCATGGAGGCCTCGTCCACGACGACCAGATCGGCGTCCAGCGGGCGGTCCTTGTCGTAGGCCGCGTCGCCGCCCGGTTTGAGCTCCAGGAGCCGGTGCACGGTGGAGGCCTCGGCCCCGGTCAGCTCCGCCAGACGCTTGGCGGCGCGGCCGGTGGGCGCCGCGAGGACGACCTTGGCCCCCTTGGCGCGGGCCAGCTCCACGATCGAGCGGACCGTGAACGACTTGCCGCAGCCCGGCCCCCCGGTCAGCACGGCGACCTTCTCGGTGAGCGCGAGCCGGACCGCCGCCTCCTGCTCGGGGGCCAGCTCCGCGCCCGTCCGCCCCCTCAGCCAGGCCAGCGCCCTGTCCCAGGCCACGTCACGGAAGCCGGGCATCCGGTCCCCCTCACCGCGCAGCAGGCGCAGCAACTGCGCGGAGAGCGAGAGCTCGGCACGGTGGAAGGGGACGAGATAGACGGCCGTCACCGGGTCGCCGCCGTCCGGGCCCGGCACCTTCTCCCGTACGACACCGGGGTCCTCGCCCTCCTCCGGAGGGGCCGCCAGTTCGGCGAGGCACTCGATGACCAGGCCGGTGTCGACCTGGAGCAGCTTCACCGCGTCCGCGATCAGCCGCTCCTCGGGGAGGTAGCAGTGGCCCTGGTCGGCGGACTGCGACAGGGCGTACTGGAGGCCGGCCTTGACGCGCTCCGGGCTGTCGTGCGGGATGCCGACGGACTGGGCGATCTTGTCGGCGGTGAGGAAGCCGATGCCCCACACGTCGGCCGCCAGGCGGTAGGGCTGGTTCTTCACGACCGAGATCGAGGCGTCGCCGTACTTCTTGTAGATGCGTACGGCGATGGACGTCGAGACCTCCACCGTCTGCAGGAAGAGCATGACCTCCTTGATCGCCTTCTGCTCCTCCCAGGCGTCGGCGATCCTCTTCGTGCGCTTGGGGCCGAGTCCCGGGACCTCGATGAGCCGCTTCGGCTCCTCCTCGATGATCCGCAGGGTGTCCAGGCCGAAGTGCTCGGTGATGCGGTCGGCGAAGACCGGTCCGATGCCCTTGACCAGGCCGGAGCCGAGGTAACGGCGGATGCCCTGGACGGTGGCCGGGAGCACCGTCGTGTAGTTCTCCACGGTGAACTGCTTGCCGTACTGCGGGTGGGAGCCCCAGCGGCCCTCCATGCGCAGCGACTCGCCGACCTGGGCACCGAGAAGGGCGCCGACGACGGTGAGCAGATCGCCGGCGCCCCGGCCGGTGTCGACCCGGGCGACCGTGTATCCGTTCTCCTCGTTGGCGTACGTGATGCGTTCGAGCACGCCTTCCAGCGTGGCCAGTCGTCGTTCGCCCGTCTGGGCGGCCCCCGCCTGATCGGTCATGATCCGACCGTACCGCCCGCCACCGACAGCGCTCCGGCGCTGTGGACGACTCGTCCCTCCGGGACCCGCGAGGGATCTCGCGCCCTCCCGGGCCCGCGAACGTTTCGAGGGGCCCGGTCCGTCGACCGGGCCCCTCGGTTTCCCCTCCCGTATCAGAACCCCCGCGATCCCCCCGGATCCCCCTCCAAAGGTCCTGATGCCACGTACGACCCGCGAGGGTGCGGAAGGGTTGCACGAACTTCCGAAGATTTTTTCCGCCGACCGGGACGGTAGGGATCACCGCAGGTCAGGACCGGTTCCGCAGGCGGTCGGTCGCCGCCGCGGCGACCGCCTGACGGCCGCCCGGCGGCGATGCGGAACGCTACCCGGCGTGCTCCGCGAACCGCGCCGCCGTCTCCGCCAGCACCTCGCGCCCGTCCCGGGCCCACAGCCCCTCGTTGAAGAGTTCGACCTCGATGGCCCCGGTGTACCCCGCCGCCTCGACCAGACCGCGCCACACCCGGAAGTCGACCGAGCCGTCGCCGAGCTGGCCGCGGCCGACGAGGACGCCCTCGGGAAGCGGGGTGACCCAGTCGGCGAGCTGGAAGCCGTGGATGCGCCCGCCCGCTCCCGCGCGGGCGATCTGGGCGGGCGCCGTGTCGTCCCACCACAGGTGGTAGGTGTCGACGGTGACGCCCACCTGGTCGGCGGGGAAGCGTTCCGCGAGGTCCAGGGCCTGGGCGAGGGTGGAGACCACACAGCGGTCGGCCGCGTACATGGGGTGGAGCGGTTCGACGGCCAGCCGCACCCCGCGGGAGGCGGCGTACGGGCCCAGTTCTCCGAGCGCGTCGGCGATGCGCTCGCGGGCGCCGTGGAGGTCCTTCGAGCCGGGCGGCAGACCGCCGGAGACCAGGACGAGCGTGTCGGTGCCGAGGGCCGCGGCCTCGTCGACGGCGGCCCGGTTGTCGTCGAGCGCGCGCGCCCGCTCCCCGGGGTCGATCGCCGTGAGGAAGCCGCCCCGGCACAGGGTGGTGACGGCCAGACCCGCGTCGCGGACCGCCCGCGCGGTGGCGTCGAGCCCGTACGCCCGCACGGGTTCGCGCCACAGACCGACCCCCGGGACGCCCAGCTCCAGGCAGCCCTCGACCAGTTCGGGGATCGACAGCTGCCTGACCGTCATCTGGTTGACGGAGAGACGGGCGAGGCCGCTCATGAGGACACCCCGTACAGGGCGAGCAGGGTCTTCATCCGGGTCTCGGCGCGCTCCGGGTCCGGGAACAGGCCCAGCCGGTCGGCCAGTTCGTAGGCGCGGGCGAGGTGCGGCAGGGAGCGCGCCGACTGCAGGCCGCCCACCATCGCGAAGTGCTCCTGGTGGCCCGCGAGCCAGGCCAGCAGGACGACGCCCGTCTTGTAGAAGCGGGTCGGGGGCTCGAAAAGATGCCGGGCCAACTCGACGGTCGGGTCGAGGAGTTCACGGAAGCCCTGGACGTCCCCGGTGTCCAGGACGCGCACGGCCCGGGCGGCGAGGGGGGCGAGCGGGTCGAAGACGCCGAGCAGCGCGTGGCTGAAGCCCCGTTCGTCGCCCGCGATCAGTTCGGGGTAGTCGAAGTCGTCCCCTGTGTAGCAGCGGACGCCGTCCGGGAGGCGGCGGCGCAGGGCGACCTCCCGGCGGGCGTCCAGCAGGGAGACCTTGACGCCGTCCACCTTGTCCGGGTGGGCGGCGATCACCTCCAGGAACACCTCCGTCGCCGCGTCCGGGCCGTCCGATCCCCAGTAGCCCTCCAGCGCCGGGTCGAACACGGGGCCGAGCCAGTGCAGGATCACCGGTTCGGCGGCCTGGCGCAGCAGGTGGCCGTAGACCTCCAGGTAGTCCTCGGGGCCGGAGGCGGTCGCGGCCAGCGCGCGGGACGCCATCAGGACCGCCCGGGAGCCCGACTCCTCGACGAGGGCGAGCTGTTCCTCGTACGCGGCCCGTACGTCCCCGAGCGTGGCCGGACCGGTGAGCTGGTCCGTTCCCGCCCCGCAGGCGATCCGGCCGCCGACGGCCCGGGCCTCGGCGGAGGACCTGCGGATCAGTTCGGCCGCCCCGGCCCAGTCCAGGCCCATCCCCCGCTGGGAGGTGTCCATCGCCTCGGCGACGCCGAGGCCGTGCGACCACAGATGGCGCCGGAAGGCGAGGGTGGCGTCCCAGTCGACGGCGGCGGGGGCGCCGGGCGAGACGTCCGCGTACGGGTCGGCGACGACGTGCGCGGCGGCGAAGACCGTGCGGGAGGCGAGGGGCACGGCCGCGGGAGGAGCGGAGAGGGGCTCGGAGCGCGGTTCGTAGGTCCGCGACCGGCCGCCGGCGTCCGGGAGCCGGATGGTCACAGCGCGATCTCCGGGACGTCGAGGCGGCGGCCCTCGGCCGAGGACCTCAGGCCCAGTTCGGCGAGCTGGACGCCGCGGGCGCCGGCGAGGAGGTCCCAGCGGTAGGGGGCGTCGGCGTGGACGTGTCGCAGGAACAGCTCCCACTGGGCCTTGAAGCCGTTGTCGAACTCGGCGTTGTCGGGGACCTCCTGCCACTGGTCGCGGAAGGAGCAGTCGGTCGGGACGTCCGGGTCCCAGACCGGCTTGGGGGTCGAACCGCGGTGCTGCACGCGGCAGTCGCGCAGTCCGGCGACGGCCGACCCCTCCGTTCCGTCGATCTGGAACTCGACGAGCTCGTCGCGGTGGACGCGGACCGCCCAGGAGGAATTGATCTGGGCGACCGCGCCGCCCTCCAGCTCGAAGATCCCGTACGCGGCGTCGTCGGCCGTGGCGTCGTAGGGCTTGCCCCGTTCGTCCCAGCGCTGCGGGACGTGGGTGGCGGTGAGCGCCTGCACGGAGGTGACGCGGCCGAACAGTTCGTGCAGGACGTACTCCCAGTGCGGGAACATGTCGACGACGATGCCGCCGCCGTCCTCGGCACGGTAGTTCCAGGAGGGCCGCTGGGCGCTCTGCCAGTCGCCCTCGAAGACCCAGTAGCCGAACTCGCCGCGGACGGACAGGATCCGGCCGAAGAAGCCGCCGTCGACCAGGCGCTTCAGCTTGAGCAGGCCGGGGAGGAAGAGCTTGTCCTGGACGACGCCGTGCCTGACGCCCGCGGCGTGCGCGAGGCGGGCCAGCGACAGCGCCCCGTCGAACCCGGTGGCGGTCGGCTTCTCGGTGTAGACGTGCTTGCCCGCGGCGATCGCCTTCCTGAGGGCCTCCTCGCGGGCGGAGGTCACCTGGGCGTCGAAGTAGAGGCCGACGGACGGGTCGGCGAGCACCGCGTCCAGGTCCGTCGACCAGTGATCGAGACCGTGCCGCTCGGCGATCGCCCTGAGGGCGCTCTCGCGACGGCCGACGAGGACGGGTTCGGGCCACAGCACGGTGCCGTCGCCGAGGTCGAGGCCGCCCTGGTCGCGCAGGGCGAGTATCGAGCGGACGAGGTGCTGGCGGTAACCCATGCGACCCGTCACGCCGTTCATGGCGATACGCACCGTCTTGCGTGTCACGTCTTTCCCTCCGTACGCCTCGGGCGCCGCGCACGCTTCCAGGTGAACGTGACAGCAAGCGCTTTCTATGCAGGAAGAAGCTAGCCTCTGCGCAGCGGTACGGACAAGACCGCCGCGAAGGCGAGTTGTTCGAGGGGGCGAACAACGGGGGCCGATGGCCGTATGGTCTGCACGGACCCTGCCCACAGGAAACGGCGTACCCGGCCTTCGGCTCCGTGTTCGACGCCGTACGACGAGACGCGGGCAGGCACGACGACGTACGAGACGTACGAAGTGGCACGACAAGGCGCGACCGGAGGACGACGAGATGACGGTGACCCTGGCGGACGTGGCGGCCCGCGCGCAGGTCTCTCCCGCGACGGTGTCGCGCGTGCTGAACGGGAACTACCCCGTGGCCTCCTCCACGCGCGAGCGGGTGCTGCGCGCGGTGGACGAGCTGGACTACGTGCTGAACGGGCCGGCGAGCTCGCTGGCCGCGGCGACCTCCGACCTCGTCGGCATCCTGGTCAACGACATCGCCGACCCCTTCTTCGGGGTCATGGCGGCGGCGATCCAGTCGGAGATCGGCGGGCCCGGGGGGCGCGCGGGCGGGGAGCGGCTCGGGGTCGTCTGCAACACCGGTGGCTCCCCGGAGCGCGAACTCACCTACCTCACGCTGCTCCAGCGCCAGCGCGCCGCCGCGGTCGTGCTCACCGGCGGCGCCATAGAGGACACGGCGCACGCGGGCGCCGTCGCCGCCAAGCTGCGCAAGCTCCACGAGGCGGGCACCCGGGTCGTGCTGTGCGGGCGGCCGCCCGCGCCGGAGGCGCCCGAGGCGATCGCGCTCACCTTCGACAACCGCGGCGGCGGCAGGCAGTTGACCGAGCACCTGATCGGCCTCGGGCACCGGCGGCTCGGCTACATCGCGGGTCCCGAGGAACGCACGACGACCCGCCACCGCCTGGAGGGCCACCGGGCCGCGCTCGACGCCCACGGCATCGAGGACGACCCGCGGCGCACCGTGCACGGCCGCTACGACCGCCGGTCCGGTTACGAGGCGACGCTCGAACTCCTGCGCCGCGACCCGTCGCTGACGGCCGTCGTCGCCGCGAACGACACCGTGGCGCTGGGCGCCTGCGCGGCGCTGCGCGACTCCGGGCTGCGCATCCCGGGCGACGTGTCCGTCGCGGGCTTCGACGATCTGCCGTTCAGCGTCGACGCGGTGCCCGCCCTGACGACCGTGCGGCTGCCGTTGACCGAGGCGGGTGCCCGGGCCGGGCGGATCGCCATGGGGCGTGAGGAGCCGCCGCCGGGGGGGATCGCCACGGTGCGGGGGGAGTTGATGGTGCGGGGGTCCACCGGGGCTCCCCGGGCCTGAGCCCCGCTCCCGCGGGGGCTCCCGGGTTCGCCCCCGGCTTCCGAGGCCCCCGGCACTCGAGGCCCCCGGGGCCCGGGGTTTCCGAGCTCCCCGGCACACCCCAAGCTTTCTTTCGCCCCCTCCGCCCCTACCCTTCCCGTCCCTGGGGCTCCGCCCCAGACCCCGCTCCTCAAACGCCGGAGGGGCTGGGTCTTGCAGCCGGGATCCGGCGGAAGGGGCCGTGCCGGTACATCGATGCCCGTCGCCACCGACGCCCACGCCTCACCCGACAGCGACGGGCTGATGCACCGGCACGGCCCCGACCCACGACGCACCGGCACCGAACCCGCGCCCGCGACGGCACCGGCCGGCGCAGCGAACCGTGCGGAAAGGGGGGCGAGCGCCCGTCGGGGGTTCTATGCTCAGGGCAGCCAGATATCTGACTGAGTCAGCCATCCGGGCCGAGCAGGCCAACCGCGACCGCGCACAGCCGACCTCCGGGGCCGATCATGACCGTCCAGGACATCCGCTCCTTCAACCGCTTCTACACGAACGTCATCGGCGCACTCGACTACGGCCGCCACCTCTACGCGCCGTACACGCTCACCGAGTCCCGCGTCCTCTACGAACTGGCGCACACCCCCCAGGCGGACGCCGCCGACCTGCGGACCGAGCTCTCGCTGGACTCGGGCTACCTGAGCCGCATCCTGAACAAGTTCGAGCAGGACGGGCTGGTCGAGCGCGCCACCTCGGAGAAGGACCCGCGGCGGCGCAGGATCACGCTCACCGCGCGCGGCCGGGAAGCCGCCGCGCTGCTGGACGAGCGGGCGCGCCGGACCGTGGGCACGCTGCTGGCGACCGTGCCGCCCGCCGACCGGCCGCGCCTCACGGAGGCGATGCTCACGGTGCGCACGCTCCTGGGCGACAGCCGGACCGCACCGCGCCCCGAGGACGTCCTCCTGCGCGAACCGGGCCCCGGCGACCTCGGCTGGATCGTGCAGCGCAACGCGGCGCTGTACGCGGCCGAGTACGGCTGGAACGCCGACTACGAGGGCCTGGTCGCGAGGATCGTCGCCGACTTCGCCGAGGATCACGATCCCCACCTGGAGCGGGTGTGGATCGCCGAGCTCGACGGGCGGCCCGTCGGGTGCGTGATGTGCGTACGGGACGAGGCTCCCGGCACCGCCCGCCTGCGGCTGCTGCTGGTCGAACCGGAGGCGCGGGGGCTCGGCGTCGGCGACCGTCTCGTCGGGGCCGTCATCGGCTTCGCGCGCGGCGTCGGCTATCACGAGCTCGTCCTGTGGACCAACGACGTCCTGACCGCCGCCCGGCGCATCTACCTGCGCCAGGGCTTCACCCTGGTCGCCGAGAAGCCGCACCGGTCCTTCGGCGCGGACCTGACGGGCCAGGACTGGCGGCTGGACCTGCGCGCCGACCCGGACCGCCCCGGGCCACGATGACGCACCGGACGCCCACCGGAACCCGGACAAGTGCCCACCGGCACCCGAACGGACATCCGACACGTCCGGAGTGCGGACAACCCGTCCGCCCGCTGAACGAAGCCGCATCGCAGAGTTAACTCAAACACCTACCGTACGGAACCGCTCACGCAACCTGGGCGCGAGACCGTGCTTCCCCAAGCGACCTGTTCTCATGGGGAGTTGGCATATATGCAAGGCACTGTGGACGACTTCGCGTTCGGGGCGGCGACGCCGGCGGCCTCCTACCTCGTGGCCTGTGTGGGCAGTGCCCTGGGGCTGCGCTGCGTCGTCCGTTCCCTGAACAACCGGCAGTCGTGGAAGCCCGGTTGGCTGGTCCTCGGGGCGGCGACCATCGGCTGCGGCATCTGGACCATGCACTTCGTCGCGATGGTCGGCTTCAGGATCCAGGGGATCCCGATCGACTACGACTCCCGTCTGACGTCGCTCGGCCTCGTCGTGGCGGTCGTGGTGGTCGGCCTCGGCGTCTTCGCCGTGGGGTACCGCGGAGCCACCCCCGTCACCCTGACCGCCGCCGGGATCGTCACCGGGCTCGCCGTGGTGGCCACGTACTACATCGGCATGGCCTCGCTCGAACTGAACGGGTCCCTGGAGTACGACTCGCTCATGGTCGTGGTCTCCGTGCTGATCGCGGTCACCGCCGCGACCGCCGCCCTGTGGACCGCCGCCTCCTACCGGGGGTTCCCGGCCGCCCTCGGCGCCACCCTCCTCATGGGCGTCGCCCTGACCGGCACGCACTACACCGGCATGGCCGCCCTCGGCGTGCACCTGCGCGGCGCGACGGACGCGTCGTACATGACCGGGACGTACGGCAACGCCTCACCGGTCTCGATCCTGCTCCCCATGATCATCGGACCGGTGGTCTTCCTGATCCTGTCCGGAGTGGTGGTGATGTTCGACCCCCAGCTCGTCCTCGGCGGCGGGGACTGGAGCCGGGCCGCCCCGCGTCGGCGCCGGGGCACGGGAACCGCGCCCGAGCGGCCCGCACAGCCTCCGCGGCCCGCGCAGAACGCCTCCCTCTTCGAGCCGCGGGACCAGCCGGTGGGCCGGCACGCAGGCCCGCGCGGACGGTGAGCCGCGCCGTCCCCTCCGGACACCGCTCCGGCGCGGCGGGCCACAACCTCTACCCGGCGTCCGTGCCGAGGTGTCCGGCCACTCTCGCGGACAGCCGGTCCCGGCACCCGGGCCACTCCGCCGCCGTCACCGAGAAGACCGCGGAGTCGCGCAGCATGCCGTCCTCGCCGGGCGCCCAGGAACGGGACCAGTTGCGCAGGACGCCCTCCAGGCGGGCGCCGGTGGCCGCGATCGCCGCGCGGGAACGGGCGTTGCGGGCATCGGTCTTCAGGTCCACGCGGGCCACGCCCCACTCCTCGAAGGCGTGCCGGAAGAGCAGGAGCTTGGACTCGGCGTTCAGGCCGGTGCCCTGGGCCGAGGCCGCGAGCCAGGTGAAGCCGACCTCGACGGCGTCGAGCCGGTCGTCCGACCGCCAGCACCGCGGTTCCCAGTACGAGGTGGCGCCGACCGCCCGTCCGGAGGCGAGGGAGATCTGCGCGTAGGGCGCGAGCCGACCCGTCGCGGCGCGGGCGAGCTGCGCGTCGACGTAGTCCGTGACCTCGTCGGCCCGGGGCACCCAGGTGAACGCGTACGAGTCCCGGTGCTCCTCCGCCGCCTCGGCGAGGTCGGCCGCGTGCCGGTGGCCGAGCGGCTCCAGCCGTACCAGCGCGCCTTCGAGGACCGGCCCCTCCAACTGGAAACCCAACGCCCCGCTCCCTTTCGCCGAAACGGTCGTGTCCGCTGCGATTCCTATGCGGCGGGGGCGATCCGTGTCCAGCGGTTATACGGCTACACGGCCTCCACCGTGCCCGCGAGCCGGGCCCGTTCGGCGGCCAGGACGGTGAGATGGCTGGTCAGGGACTCCCGGGGGCCGGACTTCACCAGGGCGGGGTTCCCGGTGGCGACGGCGGCGACGAAGGCGTCCATCAGGCCGGCGTCGCCCCCGCCGTGGCCGCCCGCCGCGTCCATGGCGCCCGGGGCCGCGAGGTCGACGGCCTCCTCGGTGCGGGTCAGGAAGTCGTAGACGCTCAGGCTCCGCCCGTCGCCGCGCAGTTCGCCGCGGGTCCCGAAGATCCGGGTCCGGCGGTCGGCCTGTTCGGTGAAGGCGGTCATGGTGAAGGTGGCGGTGGCCCCGGAGGCGAACTCCATCGACACCACCTGGTGGTCCACCACGTCGTTGTCGCAGGCGTACACGCACCGCCCGTACGGGCCCTCGCGCAGGGCGGTCTCCAGCGCCTCGGGGGTGAAGTCGTCGACCAGTACGCTCAGCGGCCAGTGGTGTTCGCCGCGGGCGAGCCGGCCGCCGTACTCGCGCCGGGCGGAGTAGGGGCAGGTGTCCTCCACCGCGCAGTCCAGGCAGCGGTCGGCGGCGCCCTCGGGCCTGTTCTCGGGCCGGAAGTGCGACAGGCGTCCGAAGCTGGAGACGCGGACCGGGGGTTGGCCGAGGACGTACTGCAACCAGTCGATGTCGTGGCAGGACTTGGCCATCAGCATGGACGTGGCCCGGTCCGTGCGGCCCCAGTTGCCGCGGACGAAGGAGTGGGCCTGGTGCCAGAAGCCGACGGGTTCCAGGTGCTGGACGTTGACGACGTCACCGAGCCGGCCGGAGTCCACGACCTCCTTCACGGCGCGGGTGTACCGGGTGTAGCGCAGGACGTGTCCGACCGAGAGGATCACGCCGGCCCGTTCCACGGCGTCGACGATCCGCCGGCACTCGCCCTCGGTCAGGGCCATCGGCTTCTCCAGCATGACGTGGTAGCCGAGGGCCGCGAACTCCAGTACGGGTTCCAGGTGTTCGCGGTCGAGGGTGCAGATCAACACGGCGTCCGCGACGCGGCCGCGGGCGGCCAGCTCCCGCCAGTCGTCCACGACGGCGTCCGGTTCCAGGCCGTGGGCGGCCGCGAGGCGGTTCCGCCGGGTCCGCCGGGGTTCGGCGACGGCCACCACCCGGGCCCGCTCCGGGTGGTCCAGGGCCCAGCGCGCGTGACCGGTGCCCCGGTCCCCGGCACCGACGACGGCGAGTGTGACGACGGAGGGGACGGAGGGCATCTGTTCACCGCTTTCCGGTCGGATCGCAGGCGCGGTCGGCGCCGTCCGTCGGGAAGCTATCCGTCCCGGACCCCCGCGACAAGACGGTCGCGGGGCTCTCCGTGCCCGCTCAGCGGTCCTCTCCGGCCGCGGCCCACGCCCCGAACACCTCGTGGAAGTCCGGGAACGTCTTGCGGACGCATCCGGGGTCGTCGAAGCCGATGCCCGGCACGCGCAGCGAGGTCACCGCGAAGGACATGACGATGCGGTGGTCGCCGTACGTCCTGATCTCGGCGGCGGCGGGGACGCCCGGGTGGATCTCGATCCAGTCGGGGCCGGTCTCCACCCGGACGCCGAGCGCCCGGAGGTTCTCCGCGCAGGCCTCCAACCGGTCGCACTCCTTGACCCGGGTGTTGGCGACGTCCTCGATGCGGACCGGGCCGTCGGCGAAGGGCGCGATCGCGGCGAGCGTCGGCATGGTGTCGGAGATGTCCCGCATGTTGACGGTGAGGCCGCGCAGTCCGCCGGTGCCGCGCACGGTCGTGCGGTCGGGTCCGGTCTCCACGTGCGCGCCCATGCGGCGCAGGACGTCCACGAAGGCGAGGTCGCCCTGGAGCGCCCCGGCGCCGAGGCCGTGCACGGTGACCTCGCGGCCGGTCAGGGCGGCGGCCGCGAAGAAGTAGCTCGCGGTGGAGGCGTCGGGTTCGACGGGGTAGGTGGTGGCCCGGTAGCCGCCGGGCGCCACCTCGAAGACGTCGCCGTCCACCGTCACGTCGGCCCCGAACGCGCGCATCATCGCGAGGGTGATGCCGACGTACGGGGCGGAGACCAGGTCGGTGACCTCGATGCGCAGGCCCGTACGGGTCAGCGGGCCGAGCAGGAGCAGGGCGGTGAGGTACTGGGAGGACTGGCCGGCGTCGAGGGTGACCGTGCCGCCCTCCACCCCGGACGCCGAGATGCTCAGCGGATGGTGGCCCTCCGCCTCCTCGTGCCGGAGGTCCACGCCGAGGTCGCGCAGCGCCCGCGACAGGGGGCCGAGCGGCCGCCGGCGCATCTGGGCGGAGGCGTCGAAGCGGTAGGTGCCGTGGCCCGCGGCGGCGAGGGTCGGCAGGAAGCGGGCCGTGGTCGCGCCGTCCCGGCAGTACACGTCGGCCCGCTCCACCGCCGGACCCCCCGGGCGGCCGTCGACGTGCCAGCTGTCCGGGGTCCGGCCGACGCGGTAGCCGAGCCGGGTCAGGCCCTCCGCGAAGCCTTCGGTGTCGTCCGAGCGGAGCGGGCGGACGAGACGGGTGACCCCGTCCGCCGCTGCCGCCAGGAAGAGCGCGCGGGCGGTGATGGACTTGGAACCGGGGATGTCGACGAGGGCCATGGGGTCATGCTGGCGCCCCGACCCGCTCCGGCGCCGGAACGTCCGCCGACTGGACCTCTCGCGGCGTGCGCGAGGTGAGCGCCACCCCGCCCACCAGCAGGGCCGCCGCCGCCCACCGCAGCGGGCCGACGCCCTCGTGCAGGAACAGCGCCGCCGACGACATCCCGAAGACCGGGACGAGCAGCGAGAAGGGCGCGACGGTGGACGCGGGGTGCCGGTGCAGCAGCCAGCCCCAGGCGCCGAAGCCGAACACGGTCGTGATCCAGGCGACGTAGACGACGACTCCGGCGCCCTGCGGGTCCAGGTTCCGGAGCGCGTCGAGGTCGCGGGAGGGGCCCTCGGTGAGCAGGGACAGGCCGAGCAGCGGCAGGACGGGGACGGTGCTCACCCACACCATGAAGTTCAGCGGGTCGGGCGGGGACGCCTTGCGGGTGAGGACGTTGGACAGCCCCCAGCAGGCCGCCGCCGCGATCACCAGGGCGAAGGCGCCGAGGGGGCCGGAGGTGCCCTCGTCGACGGCGGCCAGGCCCACACCGGCGAGGGCCACCGCCATGCCGCAGAGCTTGACGCGCCCGGGGCGTTCGCCGAGGAAGACGAAGGCGGCGACCGCGGTGAAGACCGCCTGGACCTGGAGCACGAGGGAGGAGAGTCCGGCGGGCATCCCCGCGTCCATGCCGATGAACAGCAGCCCGAACTTCGCGACGCCGAGGGCGAGTCCCACCCCGACGATCCACTTCCACGCCACCTTGGGGCGGCCCACGAAGAACACGGCGGGCACGGCCGCCACGAGGAAGCGCAGGGCCGAGAAGAGCAGGGGCGGGAAGTGGCCGAGCCCGATCTCGATGACGGTGAAGTTCACGCCCCAGACGGCGGCGACGAGGACGGCGAGGCTGATGTGCGCGGGTTTCATGCGTCGAGCATCGGATGCCGTCACCATGTAGCACCAGCGCGAATGTCTGCATGGATGGATGAAGCAACGCTTACGTATGCTGGGAGGGGCCGCGAGAGCCGCGTCGCCGACCGGGAGGCATCCGTGCTCGATCTCCAGCGCCTGCGCGCGCTGCACGCCGTCTCGGTGCACGGCACGGTCGGCGCCGCCGCGACCGCGCTCGGCTACACGCCGTCCGCCGTGTCCCAGCAGATCGCGAAGCTGGAGCGGGAGACCAGGACCGTGCTGCTGGAACGGCGCGGGCGCGGTGTCCGGCTCACCGAGCAGGCCGAGCGACTCGCCTCCACCGCGCAGGAGTTGCTGGCGATCGTGGAGCGGGCGGAGACCGAACTGGAGGAGCGCCGGGGGATGCCGGCGGGGCGGCTGACGGTGGCCGCGTTCGCCTCGGCGGCCCGCGGTCTGATGCCCGCCGTCCTGGCCGATCTGGCCGCCCGGCATCCGGCCCTGGACACCCGGCTGACGGAGATCGACCCGCATCTGTCCGTCGACCTGGTCGCCAGGGGCGCGGTCGACATGGCCGTCGCGCACGACTGGGACATCTCGCCGCTGCCCGCCCCGCCGGGGGTGGAGCAGGCGGTGATCGGGGACGACCTGTGCGATCTGCTCGTCCCCGCCGGACACCCCTTCGCCGGACGGGCCTCGGTGCGGCGCGAGGACCTGGGCGGCCAGCGGTGGATCTGCCAGCCGCCCGGCAGGGTCTGCCACGACTGGCTGGTGCGCACCCTGCGCGCGGCGGGCAGCGAGCCGGACATCGTCCACCAGGCCGAGGAGAACCCGACCCTCGTCGCCCTCGTCGCCGCCGGTCTCGGCGTCGCCCTCATCCCGCGCCTCGGCCGCGGCCCCCTCCCCGAAGGAGTGGTGGAGGTGCCGCTCGACCCGCTGCCCGTCCGCCGGCTGTACGCGCTGTGGCGCTCGGGGGCGGCGCGCCGCCCGGCCATCGCCGAGACGGTCCGCACGCTCCAGTCCCACTGGCCCACCGTGACGGAACACCCCTGACCCCCGCAGCCGGAGCCCAACGCGAGGGTCCGCGCCGCCGACCCACCAGGTCCGGACGCGTCTTTCGCCCCCTCCGCCCCTACCCTTCCCGTACCTGGGGCTCCGCCCCCGGCCCCCTCGCTCCTCAAACGCCGGAGGGGCTGAAACTCACGCACCCTGGCCACCGCGCACCCGCAGCCGGGATCCGGCGGAAGGGGCCGTGCCGGTACATCGATGCCCGTCGCCACCGACGCCCACGCCTCACCCGACAGCGACGGGCTGATGCACCGGCACGGCCCCGACCCACGACGCACCGGCACCGAACCCGCGCCCGGCGCGCCCTGCGCACACCCTTGACTGGAAGAAACTTCCCGGATAATCGTGACTCCTCGGAAGTTTCCTTCACGAGGGAAGGAGCGCTTGTGCGCGACTCCAGCACGGGAAGCACCGCAAGACCGTCCGGGCCGGCGGAACCGGACGGACCGTCAAGGCCCTCCCGGCGCACGGTCCTCGCCGCCACGGCGGGCGTCACCGCCGCGCTGGCCGCCGGCCCCCGCGCCCACGCGGCGCCCGCCCGCCCGGGCACCGACAAGGCGCTGCGCGCCCTGATCTCCCGTATGACGCTGGAGGAGAAGGTCGGCCAGCTCTTCGTCATGCGGGTGTACGGCCATTCGGCCACCGCGCCCGACCAGGCCGACATCGACGCCAACCTCAAGGAGATCGGCGTCCGCACGGCCGCCGAGCTGATCGCCAGGTACCGCGTCGGCGGCATCATCTACTTCGCCTGGGCGCACAACACCCGTGACCCGCACCAGATCGCCGCGCTGTCGAACGGCATCCAGCGGGCCTCGCTGGAGCTGCCGCGCGGGCTGCCGCTGCTGATCGCCACGGACCAGGAACACGGGATAGTGGCCCGGGTGGGCAAGCCCGCGACGCTGTTCCCGGGCGCCATGGCGCTGGGCGCGGGCGGTTCGCGGGCCGACGCGCGGACGGTGGGCCGCATCAGCGGTGCCGAGCTGCGCGCGCTCGGCATCAACCAGGACTACTCCCCCGACGCCGACGTGAACGTCAACCCGGCCAACCCGGTGATCGGCGTGCGCTCCTTCGGCGCCGATCCGGAGGCGGTGGCGGGCCTGGTGGCGGCCGAGGTGAAGGGGTACCAGGGCTCGGGGGTCGCGGCCACCGCCAAGCACTTCCCCGGCCACGGCGACACCGCCGTGGACAGCCACTTCGGCTTCCCCGTCATCACCCACAGCCGCGAACTGTGGTCGGAACTCGACGCGGTGCCCTTCCGGGCCGCGATCCGCGCCGGCATCGACTCGATCATGACCGCGCACATCATGGTCCCGGCGCTCGACCCCGCCGGCGACCCCGCCACCCTCTCCCACCCGATCCTCACCGGCATCCTGCGCGGCGAACTCGGCTACGACGGCGTCGTGGTGACGGACTCCCTGGGCATGGAGGGCGTCCGGACGAAGTACGGCGACGACCGCGTCCCCGTCCTCGCGCTCAAGGCCGGCGTCGACCAGCTCCTCAACCCGCCCGACCTCGGCGTCGCGTGGAACGCGGTGCTGAACGCCGTGCGCGGCGGCGAGCTGACCGAGGCCCGGCTCGACGAGTCGATCCTGCGCATCCTGCGGCTCAAGGCGAAGCACGGGCTGCTGCACGACCCCTACGTCCCCGACGCCGAGATCGACCGGGTGGTCGGTGTCCCGGCGCACCTCAGGGCCGCCGACCGGATCGCCGAGCGCACCACCACGCTGCTGGTCAACGAGGAGGGACTGCTCCCGCTGTCCCGGCGGCGCACCCCGAGGGTGCTGGTGGTGGGCGCCGACCCCGCCTCGCCGTCGCTGTCCGACGGACCGCCCACCACCGTCATGGCCGCCGCGCTGAACGGACTCGGGTTCACGGCGACGGCCCTGTCCACGGGTACGGCGCCGTCGGCGGCCACGATCACCAAGGCCGTCACGGCGGCGGCCGACGCGGACGCGGTGGTCGCCCTGACGTACAACCTGACGGCCACCGGGTCCCAGAAGACCCTGGTCGAACGGCTGGTCGCCACGGGGGTCCCGGTGACCGCCGTCGCCGTCCGCAACCCGTACGACATCGCCCGGGTCCCGGGGGTCGGTGCCTTCCTGGCGTCCTACTCCTGGACCGACGTCGAAGTGCGCGCCGCCGCCCGGGTGATCGCCGGCCGGGCGGACCCGCGCGGGCGGCTGCCGGTGGCGGTGCAACGGGCGGACGACCCGGCGCAGGTGCTGTACCCGATCGGGTACGGGCTGACGTACTAGCCACGGCCCGGGTCCGGTCACGGACGCAGGGTCATGTCCCGTTCGACGTCGCGGCGGTCCAGCTTCGCGTCGAACCGCGCGAGCGGCCGGGCCGCCGACGGGTTCGCCCGGACCGTCGCGGAGGCGACCCCGGCCCAGTCGAGGATGCGGGCGGTGGCGAGCGCCTTCTCGTCGGCGACGAGCCCGGCGACGTTGGCGCCGTGGTTCAGGCCCGGGGCCGTGAAGACGTAGGAGTCGCGCGCCTTGGGACCGGGGCGGAACCGCTCGGCTCCCCAGGGGTCGTTCTGGCCGTAGACGAAGAGCATGTGGTTCGCGTGCCGGCGGACCCAGGTGTCCACGTCACGCATCGCCCACGGCTGGAACTTCATCGGGATGGAGCGGGGCACGAAGTTCCGCGGCGGCTGGTAGCCGTACCTGACGTACTTCTTCTCGATGTACGGGAAGTGGATGGTGGGGGCGCCGAGTTGGGTGCCCGCCTGGTAGTAGTACGGCGTGTACGTCTCCAGGCCCTGGTCGGTGTAGGCCGAGAAGCCGGAGATGCCGTCCACCGAGTCCCAGATCGCGTCGTCCGTCGCGTGGGCGGCGTCCGCCGGGATCGTGTCGCAGTCCTTCAGCAGGCTGTACTGCCAGAAGCCCCACACGTAGTCGAGCACGACCGCCTCGTAGGCCCGGTCGAGGCCGCCGATGGTCGTGAACGTGTAGCCGTTGTCGGCCGCGTACTGCTCGTACTTCTTCTCCAGGGGCTCCCGGCGCACCAGGGCCTCGCGCTGCACGGCGTTCAGCCGGTCGCGGCACTCCTTGGTGCCGACCTGCGCGAAGAAGCGGTCGTACGCCGAGTCCTCGTCGTTCACGACGTCGTTGGGCGCGACGTAGGCGACGACGCCGTCCATGTCGCGCGGGTAGAAGCGCTCGTAGTACGTGGCGGTCATGCCGCCCTTGGAGCCGCCGGTGGATATCCACTTCTGGCCGTAGATCCGCTTCAGCGCCCGGAAGATGCGGTGCTGGTCGCTTGCCGCCTGCCAGATGTCGAGCTTGGACCAGTCGGCCGGGTCGGGCCGGGACGGCGTGAAGAAGCGGTACTCCATGGAGACCTGGTTGCCGTCCACGATCTGGGTCGGCTCGCGCCGGCTCGGCGTGGTGGAGACGTTGTAGCCGCCGGTGTAGAAGACCGTCGGGCGCGCGGTGTCCTTGTGCAGCACGGTGATCCGCTGCTGGAACGTGCCCTTGGACGGGTGCCGGTGGTCGATGGGCTGGGTGTAGTTCAGGACGAAGAACCGGTAGCCGGTGTACGGCTTCTCCTGGACGAGGCTCATGCCCGGGATCGCGAGGAGCCGGTCCAGGATGTCCTTGTTCTCGTCGGCCGTGCCGGTGGTTCTCGCGGTGCGGTGGGCCTCCGCCGGGCCGGCGGTGGCCGTCCCGGCCGTGCTCAGCGTGCCGATGAGCACCGTGAGCACGAGCAGCCCTCTGAGCGCCTTGCGCATGCACCCTCCCCTGGGATACGCGGTTGTCCGCCGGAACCTAACGGAGCAACTCCCGTGACACCAGGGGGTCTTGGGTCATATGCGGTTCAGCACAGGATCCAGCCGGAACTCACCGATCCCGATCCGACCGAGCCCTTGACCCGCACGCAGCGGTGGCCCGCGTACAGGGTCACCGGGCCCGCGTGATGCGCGAAGCGCCCGGAGTTCACGACCGGCCGGCCGCCGCGGGCCTGCACGCTGACGGACATCCGCTTGCGCGAGCCGCGCGCCCCGGGGAAGGTCACGGCGCAGACGTAGCCGCTGCGCTTGTACACCTGCACGGAGCCGGTCGTGAAGGGCAGGGTGCGGACCTTGCGGCCCATGCAGTGCGAGGGGGCGGCCTGGGCGCTGCCCGGGCTCATCAGGGCGAGCAGTCCGGCCGCGGTCAGAACGGCCGTGCCGAGCGCCAGGCGTCGGCGTATCGCACCACTGTCCACTGTCGTCCCTCCCGCAGCAATCAGCGTACTGATGTACGGACGCAGGACATGCGGCGGATGGTTGCGTACCGCTACGACTTCACTGCCGGACACGCCTCACCCTTGCGAGGTTTTTTCCTTTTTCGGACACAACCGTGCCGGTTTCCCCTTTGTCCAACGGAGCAGGAAACGAAAGGCGGTTACCCATGTCCGGCATCACGTCCTCCCTCACGACCGGCCGCGCCCTCGTCGCCGCGGCCCTGCTGATCGCCGCCGGCGCCTCGGTGCCGGCCGTCGCGAGCTCCACCGCTCCGCCGCCCGCCCGCAGCGGGAGCAGCGGCCCCGCCTACGACCGCGTGGCCGACTTCTACGGCGCCTACATCGACGCCGTGACCGACGGGGGCTCCGGCACCCTGGGCACACGGCTGCGGACCTTCTACCTGACCCCGGCGCTGCGCTCCCAGCTCGCCGGCTGGGAGCACCGGCAGCACGCCGACGGGGTGCTGCGCGCCCAGGACGTGCCGAGCGCCTGGAAGGTGACGGCGGGCGACAGCGGCGCCGGGCACACCTGGTCGACGGTCCGGCTGACCTGGGGCTCCCCGCAGCACCCGACGTACACCTATCTGACGGTGCAGTCGGATCTGGCCACGAAGAAGATCTCCGGCATCAAGCCGAGGAGCTGACGGGCTCCCCGGGCTCCGGGGAACCCACGAAGGTCCGCCACAGCTCGGCGTAACGGCCGTCGAGGCGGAGCAGTTCCCCGTGGGTGCCGTCCTCGGCGACCCGGCCGTGGTCCATCACCACGACCCGGTCCGCGCGGGCGGCCGTCGTCAGCCGGTGGGCGACCACCAGCGTCGTACGGCGGCCCGCCAGCCGGTCGGTGGCCTGGTTGACCAGGGCCTCCGTCGCCAGGTCCAGCGCGGCCGTCGCCTCGTCGAGCAGCAGCACGTCCGGGTCGACCAGCTCGGCGCGGGCCAGCGCGATCAGCTGGCGCTGCCCGGCGGAGAGGTTGCGTCCGCGTTCGGCGACCTCGTGGAGGTAGCCGCCGTCCAGCGTGGCGATCATGTCGTGCGCTCCGACCGCGCGGGCGGCGGCCTCCACCTCGGCGTCACCGGCGCCGGGGCGGCCGTAGGCGATGGCGTCGCGGACGGTTCCCTGGAAGAGGTAGGCCTCCTGGGGGACGACACCGAGCCGGTGCCGGTAGGAGGTGATGTCCAGGTCGCGCAGGTCCGTGCCGTCGACCGTCACCCGCCCGGTGGTCGGGTCGTAGAACCGGGCGACCAGTTTCACCAGCGTCGACTTGCCCGCGCCGGTCTCGCCGACGAAGGCGACGGTCTGCCCGGCGGGGATGCGCAGCGACACCGCGCTGAGCGCCTCCTCGGCGTCGTCCGCGCGGCCGTAGGCGAAGCCGACGTCCTCGAACGCGATCTCGCCCCGCAGCGAGGTGACCTCCAGCGGCGCCTCGGCGGCCTTCGTCGAGGCCGGTTCGCGCAGCAGTTCCTGGATGCGGCCGAGCGAGACGGTGGCCTGCTGGTAGCCGTCGAACACCTGCGACAGCTGCTGCACGGGCGCGAAGAACAGGTCGATGTAGAGGAGGTAGGCGACCAGGGCACCGGTGGTGAGCGTGCCGGAGCCGATCCGGTGGGAGCCCACGATCAGCACGGCCGCCGCGGCCCCGGAGGCCAGGAGCTGGACGAACGGGAAGTAGACCGAGATCAGCCACTGGCCGCGGATGCGCGCCCTGCGGTAGCTGTCGCTGCCCTCCGCGAACCGCCGCGCGCTCGCGTCCTCGCGCCGGAACGCCTGGAGGATCCGCAGCCCGGACACCGACTCCTGGAGGTCGGCGTTGACCACCGACACCCGCTCGCGGGCCAGCTCGTACGCCTTCACGCTCGCCCGGCGGAAGAAGAACGTGCCGACGACCAGCGGCGGCAGCGTCGTGAAGACGACCAGCGCCAGCTGCAGGTCGATCACCAGCAGGGCGGCCATGATGCCGAAGAAGGTGACGACGGAGACGAACGCGGTCACGAGCCCGGTCTGCAGGAACGTGGACAGGGCGTCGACGTCGGTCGTCATCCGGGTCATGATCCGGCCGGTGAGCTCGCGCTCGTAGTAGTCGAGTCCCAGGCGCTGGAGCTGCGCGAAGATCTTCAGGCGCAGCGCGTACAGGACCCGCTCGCCGGTGCGGCCCGTCATCCGGGTCTCACCGATCTGCGCGGCCCACTGGACGAGCACGGTGATCAGCGCGAGGGCGGCCGCCGCCCAGACCGCGCCGAGGGCGAGCCGGGTGACGCCCTGGTCGATGCCGTGCCGGATCAGGATCGGCAGCAGCAGCGTCATGACCGCGTCGACGGCGACCAGCGCGAGGCTGACGAGCAGCGGGGCCCCGAAGCCGCGCAGCAGCCGGCGCAGTCCGTAGGAGTCCTCGGGCGTGACCGCGCGGACCTCGTCGACGTCGGGCACGTCGGCGGCCGGGGGCAGCGCCTCGACCTGGGCGAGCAGTCCGGGGGTGGCGGGCATCCCGTCGAGCGCGGTGTCCCGGGGTTCGCGGTCGCCGGTCCACAGGCGCGGTGTCACCCCGCGCTCGGCGTCGAACTCGGCGTCCAGCTCCTCGCGTACGGAGGTGTCCTCGCGCGGCGCGGCCGGCAGGGCGTGTCCCGGGGAGACTCCGCCCAGCTCGTCGGGGTCGGTGAGCAGCCGCCGGTAGAGCGCCGAACGCTCCTGGAGCTCCTCGTGGGTGCCGATGTCGGCGAGCCTGCCGCCGTCGAGGACGGCGATGCGGTCGGCGAGGTTGAGGGTGGAGCGGCGGTGCGCGATCAGCAGGGTCGTGCGGCCCTCCATGACCTGCCCGAGCGCCTCGTGGATCTCGTGCTCGACCCGGGCGTCCACGGCGGAGGTGGCGTCGTCGAGGACGAGGAGGCGCGGGTCGGTGAGGATGGCGCGGGCGAGCGCGACGCGCTGGCGCTGGCCGCCGGAGAGGGTGAGGCCGTGCTCGCCGACCTTGGTGTCGTAGCCGCCGGGCAGCTCGGCGATGAAGCGGTGCGCCTGGGCGGCGCGGGCGGCGGTCTCGATCTCGTCCTGGGTGGCGTCCGGGCGGCCGTAGGCGATGTTGGCGCGCACGGTGTCGGAGAAGAGGAAGGAGTCCTCGGGGACGAGCCCGATCGCGGCGCGCAGGGACTCCGCGGTCAGCTCGCGGACGTCGTGCCCGCCGACGAGGACGGCGCCGTGCGTCACGTCGTAGAAGCGGGGCAGCAGCAGCGAGACCGTCGACTTGCCGGAGCCCGAGGAGCCGACGACGGCGAGGGTCTCGCCGGGCCGGATCTCGAAGCTCAGCCCGTTCAGGACCGGCCGGCCCTCCTCGTACCCGAAGGACACGTCGTCGAACTCGACGGTGGCGGGCGCGTCGGCCGGCAGGGTCTTGGTGCCGTCCTCGATCGACGGTTCGGTGTCGATGAGCTCCAGCACGCGCTCGGCGCCCGCGCGGGCCTGCTGCCCGACGGTCAGCACGACGGCCAGCATCCGCACCGGGCCGACGAGCTGGGCGAGGTAGGTGGAGAACGCCACGAAGGTGCCCAGCGTGATCTGGCCGCGCACGGCCAGCCAGCCGCCGAGGGCGAGCATCGCGACCTGGCCGAGGGCGGGCACGGCCTGGAGGGCCGGGGTGTACTTGGCGTTGAGCCGGATGGTCCGCAGCCGGCCCGCGAAGAGCCGCCGCCCGACCTCGCGCAGCTTGCCGGTCTCCTGTTCCTCCTGGCCGAAGCCCTTCACCACGCGGACGCCGCTGACGGCGCCGTCGACGACACCGGCCACGGCGGCGGCCTGCGCCTGCGCGTACCAGGTGGCGGGGTGCAGCCGGGAGCGGCTGCGCTTGGCGACGAACCACAGGGCCGGGGCGACGGCCAGCGCGACCAGGGTGAGCGGCAGGGAGAGCGCGGCCATGATCGCGAGGGAGATCAGGAAGAGCAGGACGTTCCCGATGGTCATCGGGAGCATGAACAGCAGGCCCTGGATCAGCTGGAGGTCGCTGGTCGCGCGGCCCACGACCTGTCCGGTGGACAGCTCGTCCTGGCGCCGCCCGTCCAGCCGGGTGATCGTCCCGTACATGTCGGTACGGAGGTCGTGCTGGACGTCGAGGGCGAGCCGGCCGCCGTAGTAGCGGCGGACGAAGGTGAGGGCGTACACGAGGACGGCGGCGCCGAGCAGCGCGCCCGCCCAGGGGGCCATGCCCCGGCTGTGGTCGCCGATGACGTCGTCGATGATCACCTTGGTGACCAGCGGGACCACCGCCATCAGGGCCATGCCGCCCAGCGAGGAGCCGAGCGCGAGCACCACGTCCTTCGGGTACCGCCAGGCGTAACCGGCGAGCCGCCGCGCCCATCCCCGTTCCGTCGCCACTCCGGCACCTTCCGTAGAACTCACTCCGCCGGAAGGCACCAACACCGAGCGAAGCGGATTTCATCCCTCCGCAACAATCGCCCGCCCGTCCGCCCGACACACGTCCGCCCGCCGGGCACGGTGGCCGGGCGGGCGGACGGGGAATGCGGACGTGACGACGCGGGCTCTAAGGTCCCGTTCAGCTCGCCGGGACGGCCGGGAAGGCCTCCGTGGGCTGCGAGGTCGGCGTGAACCGCTGGGGGGCCACGGAGGTCGGCACGAGGTCCTTGTGGATGACCTTGGCGACGGCCTGGATGGTGGCGACGCCGTAGTCCATGGTGCTGCTGCCGACGGTGAGCACCGACATCGTGTAGTCGCGGCCGCCGCCGTTGAAGGTGCCGAGGCTGTGCACCCGCCACGCGTTCGAGGAACGCGAGAGCCAGCCGTTCTTGACGTGCACGGCGACCGTGGAGGGCGCCCCGGCCGGTGTCCCCCAGCGCTGCGAGGAGACGACCTGGCCCATGAGCTTCAGGATGTAGGCGCGGGCGTTGTCGCTCAGCACCGTGTTCTTGGCGGTGACGAGCTTGAGCAGCTTCTGCTCGTCGGTGACGTTGATCTGGGTCAGACCCCAGTAGCCGTCGGTGCCCGGCACGGTCTTCGTCATCCCCGCGGCGGTCAGGAAGCCCTTGATCTTCGTCATGCCGAGCTGGTTCCACAGCTTGGTGGTCGAGGCGTTGTCCGACTGGGTGATCATCTTGGTGGCGAGCGACGTCTCGGTGCTCGTCAGATAGCGGTTGTGCTTCTTCGCGTCCCACAGCAGCGCGGCGAGGACGGTGACCTTCACCGTGCTGGCCGAGTCGAACGAGGTGGTGGCGCGGAGCGTGCAGGTGGTGTTGGTCGCACGGTCGTACAGACCGACCGCGACCGTGCCCCTGCGGTTCGCGAGCGCCGCGGTGATGTCCGTCTTCAGCTTGGCGGCCAGACCCGCCTTGCTCGACGTGCAGCTGACCGTCGGCGCCGGCGCGGCTCCCGCCGGGGTCGCGCCGACCGTGATCGGCACGATCACCGCGGCACCGATGCTCGCCGCGAGCACACGGGCACGCCGGGATATCCGGTGAGTCATGGAGGTTTCCCATCCCCTTGAAGCGATACGGACGCGCCAAGGGCGCGCCCGCATGAATGACTCACCGGGGGACCCGATAGTTGTACGGATGTTCCGGGCACGGGAGTTCGGGCACGGGAGCCCGAACGCACAGCTCACCCCCAGGCGGGCCACAGTCCGCGCCCATCACCGCGCGTCAGGGTGCGATGGTGACGTCTGCCACTGACCCCTCTCCCGACGCCCCCACGACTCCCCCCGCCCCGCCGCCGCGTCCCGTGCCGGCGGGGCCCGCGGAGCCGGCGCCGGCCTCACCCCGCTGGTCGCTGCCCGCGCTGCTCGCGATCCTCGTACTGGCCGCGGTCCTCTACTCCTGGAACCTGTCGGCATCGAGCCTCAACAGCTTCTACAGCGCCGCGGTGCTCAGCGGCACCCAGAGCTGGAAGGCCTGGTTCTTCGGCTCGCTCGACGCGGGCAACTTCATCACCGTCGACAAGCCGCCGTTCGCGCTCATGATCATGAGCCTGTCCTGCCGGGTGTTCGGCTTCGGCACCTGGCAGATGATGGCGCCCATGGTGGCCGCGGCGCTCGGCACGATCTGGATCCTGCACGCGAGCGTGAAACGGCACTTCGGGCACGCGGCCGCCGCCGTCGCGGCCCTCGTCCTCGCCCTCACCCCGATCACGGTCGCCATCAACCGCGACAACAACCCGGACACCACCCTCGTCCTGCTGATGGTCGCGGGCGCGGCGCTGGGCCTGCGGGCCACCCGCGAGGGCAGGCTGCTTCCGCTGCTCGGCTCGGCGGTGTGCTTCGGGCTCGCCTTCAACACCAAGATGCTCCAGGGGTACATCGCCCTGCCCGCCGTCTTCGCCGTGTACGTGTACGCCTGCCGGCTCCCCTGGGCGAGGAAGGTCCGCGACCTGCTGCTCGCCGCCGTGACCCTGGCCGTCGCGAGCTTCTGGTGGGCGGCGGCCGTCTCCCTCGTACCGGCCGGCGAGCGCCCGTACATCGGGGGCTCCACGGACGGCTCCGCCTGGGACCTGATCATGGGCTACAACGGCCTGGGCCGGGTGCTGGGCGGCGAGGGCAACGGCGGCGGGGGCGGCACGGGCGGAGGCGGCGGCTTCTCCGGGACCGCTGGCCTCGGCCGGATGTTCAACGACGTCCTCGGCGGCCAGATCTCCTGGCTGCTCCCCTTCGCCGGCATCGCACTCGTGGGCGGCCTGGTGCTGTGCGGGCGCGCGCCGCGCACCGACCCGACGCGTGCCGCGCTGCTGCTGTGGGGCGGCTGGACCGTCCTGCACCACTTCACGTTCAGCATGGCCGAGGGCACCATGCACCCCTACTACACGACGGCGCTCGCCCCCGGCATCGCGGCGCTGACCGGCGCGGGCGGTGTCATGCTGCTGCGCGCGCTGCGCGGTCCGGACACCCGCTGGGTGTGGGTGCTGCCCGTCGGGCTCGCGGTCACCGCCGTCTGGGCGGTCGTCCTGCTGCGCCGGGCGGCCGACTGGAACGGCTGGCTGTGGCCGGCGATCGCGGTGGTCATGGCCCTGGCCGTCGCGGGGCTGGTCTCCTTCCGCTCGGGCGACCGCGCCCGGCTGTTCGCCGCCTCCGTGGCCGCGGCCCTCGTCGCGGCGCTCGCCGGGCCGGCGGCGTACGCCGCCGCCGAACCCCTGGGATCCGGCGGCGGACCGGGCGGCGGTGGCATGGGCGGCACCAACCCGACCGCGGGGCCGACCACGGGCGGCGGTCCCGGCGGCGGCCGGGGCGGGTTCCCCGGAGGCGGCCAGGCGCCCGGAGGGAACGGCGAGACGCCCGAGGGCTTCCCCGGAGGCGGGCAAGCACCCGGCGGGAACGGCGAGACGCCCGAGGGCGGCCTCCCCGGGGGCGCCCAGGGCTCGGGCGGACCGGGCGGCGCGAACGGGGAGTCGCCCGGCGGCCAGGCACCCGGCGGAAACGGCGAGACGCCCGAGGGCGGCTTCCCCGGCGGCAACGGCGAGCTGCCCCAGGGCACCACCGGCGACCGGCCGGGCGGCGCGGGCGGCTTCGGCGGAGGCGGCATGGGCGGCACCACGAGCAGCGCCCTGGTCACCTACCTGGAGAAGCACCAGGACGGCGCCAAGTGGCTGCTGGCGGTGTCCAATTCGCAGGGAGCCGCACAGCTGATCGTGAGCACCGGAAAGCCCGTCATCTCCATGTTCGGCTTCACCGGTTCCGACAGGGCCATGACCCTCGCCAAGCTCAAGGAGCTCGTGCGCAAGGGCGAGTTGCACTACATCCAGCTCGGTGGCGGTATGGGCGGCGGAATGGGCGGGAACAATACGCTCGACTCGCAGATCACCGCCTGGGTGGAGAAGAACGGCACGGCGGTGAAGGAGAGCGAGTACGACAAGTCGGCTTCGTCCGGCTCCACTTCGACGGCCGACTCCGGGTCCGAGTCCGAGTCCGGGTCCGGCTCCGGGAACTCCTCTTCGAGCAGCGGCCGGTCGGCCTCGACGCTCTACCGGCTGGACCCCTCCGACCTCGACTGATCCCGCGTCCCGGCACACCCCGGCGGGCGGCCCCCGACCCCATTGGTCGGGGGCCGTCCGTTCCGTCATGTCCCGCGAAGAAGAACCGAGTTGTTGAATCCCGACACAAAACCAACACGTCCCCTTAACCCGCTACACCGCATGCCCATGTCACCCTCCCGATTACCCGCTCCATTCAACCCGCGTAGAACGGACACCCCACGATGCCCGCCACGCAGACACACCGTTGGAAGACCCTGGCGGTGGCCACCTCCGCAGTCCTCGTCGGGATCACCCTTCCGACACTGACCGCGACCCCCGCGAGCGCCACCACCACCGCGTACGACAGCACGTACTACAAGAACGCGATCGGCAAGTCCGGCACGAGCCTGAAGTCCTCGCTGCACACCATCATCAGCAGCCAGACCAAGATCTCGTACTCCGCCGTCTGGAACGCGCTGATGGCCACCGACCAGGACCCGAACAACAGCAGCAACGTGATCCTGCTGTACAGCGGCGTCTCGCGCGCCAAGTCCCTCAACGGCGGTGACGTCGGCGACTGGAACCGCGAGCACACCTGGGCCAAGTCGCACGGCGACTTCGGCGAGGTGACCGGTCCCGGCACCGACCTGCACCACCTGCGTCCGGCGGACGTCCAGGTCAACAGCATCCGCGGCAACCTGGACTTCGACAACGGGGGCAGCGCCGTCACCAACGGCGGCGGCAGCAAGGTCGACTCCGACTCCTTCGAGCCGCGCGACGCGGACAAGGGCGACGTGGCCCGCATGATCCTCTACATGGCGGTCCGCTACGAGGGCGACGACGGCTTCGCGAACCTGGAGCCCAACGAGAAGGTGAACAACGGGAGCAACCCCTACATGGGCAAGCTCTCCGTCCTCAAGGCGTGGAACGAGCAGGACCCGCCGAGCGCCTTCGAGGAGAAGCGCAACCAGGTCATCTACGACACCTACCAGCACAACCGCAACCCGTTCATCGACCACCCGGAGTGGGTCGAGGCGATCTGGTAGACGGGCGGGCCCGTGAGCCCCGGGACCCCTTCCGCTCGGGAAGGGGTCCCGGGGTGGCGCTCGTTCCCGGCGGGGGCGGCCCCTCAGTCCAGGTGGGTCGGCGCGAACATCCGCAGCAGCGCCGGCAGGACGACCACCGAGGGGCCGGGCGCGGCCAGGGCCTTGGCCAGGTCCTCCTCCAGCGTCCCGGGGGTCGTCAGGACGCCCGGGACCCCGAAGGACTCGGCGAGCGCCACGTAGTCCGGACGGGACAGCTCCGTCGCCGTGGCCTGGCCGAAGGCGTCGGTCATGTACTCGCGCAGGATGCCGTAGCCGCCGTCGTCGACGATCAGCCAGGTGACGTTCAGGCCGTACTGCCTGGCCGCGGCGAGTTCGGCGATCGAATAGAGCGCGCCTCCGTCGCCGGACACCGCGAGGACCGGGCGGGAGGGATCGGCCGCCGCAGCGCCGAGGGCCGCCGGGAAGCCGTAGCCGAGCCCGCCCGCGCCCTGCGCGGAGTGCATGGTGTTGCTCCCGCGCGGGTCGAAGGCCGACCACGCCCAGTACGCCAGGATCGTCATGTCCCAGAAGGACGGCGAGCCGGCCGGCAGGGCCCGGCGGACGGCCGCCAGCACGTCCTGTTCCAGGGTGAGTTCCTGGGCGGCGATGCGCTGCGCCACCCGGGACAGGACCGTGCTCACGCGCTCCGCCGCCGACGGGTCGGGGCGCTCCTCCACCGTCTCCAGGAGCGCGGACAGCGCGAGGCGCGCGTCCGCGTGGATGCCGATCGCCGGATGGTTGGACTCCAGCTTGCCGAGGTCGGCCTCGATCTGGATCACCCGGCCGCGGGGCTTGAACGTGTGGTAGTTCGAGGACAGTTCACCGAGGCCGGAGCCGACGACCAGCAGGACGTCCGCGTCCTCCAGGAAGTCCGTGGTGTGCCGGTCCTCCAGCCAGGACTGGAGCGAGAGCGGGTGGGTCCAGGGGAAGGCGCCCTTGCCGCCGAAGGTGGTGACGACCGGAGCGTTCAGCTTCTCCGCGAGCGACCTCAGCTTGCCGGAGGCGTCCGCCCGGACGACACCGCCGCCCGCGATGATCGCGGGACGGGCCGCCGAGGAGAGCAGGTGGGCGGCCAGCGCGGTCAGTTCGGGACGCGGGACGACGTCCTCCGGGGTCGCGTCCATCGCCGTGACCTGCGGCAGGTGCGTCTCGGCGAGCAGGACGTCCTGGGGGATCTCCACCCACACCGGTCCGTGCGGGGCGGTCAGCGCCGACTCCCAGGCCGCCGCGATGGCGGAGGGGATCTGCGACTGCGTACGGACCGTGTGCACGGACTTGACGACACCCCTGAACGACGCCTGCTGGTCGGGGAGTTCGTGGAGATAGCCGTGTCGGCCGCCACCGAGTCCCGCGGTCGGGACCTGGCTGCTGATGGCGAGGACGGGCGCCGAGGCGGCGCGCGCCTCCTGGAGCGCGGCGAGTGAGGTCAGCGCCCCGGGGCCGGTGGAGAGCAGCAGCGGCGCGGCCTCGCCGGTGATGCGGCCGTAGGCGTCCGCCGCGAAGCCCGCGTTGTTCTCGACGCGCAGACCGATGTAGCGGAGCGAGGAGCGGCGCAGCGCGTCGAACATGCCGAGCGCGTGCTGGCCCGGCAGCCCGAAGACGGTCGTCGCGCCGAGACCGGAGAGGGTCTCCACGACCAGGTCTCCGCCGTTGCGGCCGGGGGGCGGGTTGAGCGCGGCCTCCGTCTGCGCCGCCGTCGGACGGAGAACCAGGTCGTGGTCGTGGGTCACTTGCTTCGGGCCTCCGCGATCTGGCGGGACATGATGGTGGTCAGTTCGTACGCGGTGTGGGACGCGGCCACCGCGGTGATCTCGGCGTGGTCGTACGCGGGGGCGACCTCGACGACGTCGGCCGAGACCAGGTTGCAGGACGACAGTCCGCGCAGGATCTCCAGCAGCTCGCGGGAGGTCATGCCGCCCGCCTCCGGGGTGCCGGTGCCGGGCGCGTGCGCCGGGTCGAGGCAGTCGATGTCGATGGAGATGTAGAGCGGGCGGTTCCCGATGCGCTGGCGGAGCTGGTCGGCGACCTCGTCGGCGCCGCGGCGGTAGACGTCCGCCGAGGTGACGATGCCGAAGCCCATCTTCTCGTCGTCGGTGAGGTCCTGCTTGCCGTACAGCGGGCCGCGGATGCCGACGTGGGAGAGTGCCTCGGTGTCGAGGATGCCCTCCTCGACGGCGCGGCGGAACGGGGTGCCGTGGGTGTACTCGGCGCCGAAGTAGGTGTCCCAGGTGTCGAGGTGCGCGTCGAAGTGGAGCAGCGCGACCGGGCCGTGCTTCTTGGCGACCGAGCGCAGCAGGGGCAGCGCGATGGTGTGGTCGCCGCCCAGGGTCATCAGGCGGGCGCCGGTGCCGAGCAGTTCGTCGGCGGCGGCCTCGACCGTCTCGACGGCCTCGTTGATGTTGAACGGGTTCGCCGCGATGTCTCCGGCGTCCGCGACCTGCGCGAGGGCGAACGGGGAGGCGTCCTGCGCCGGGTTGTAGGGACGCAGCAGCCGGGACGCCTCGCGGATCGCGTTGCCGCCGAAGCGGGCGCCCGGCCGGTACGAGACGCCCGAGTCGAACGGCACACCGACGACGGCGACGTCGGTGGTGCCGACCTCGTCGAGGCGCGGCAGCCGGGCGAAGGTCGCGGGACCGGCGTACCGCGGGACGCGGGAGGAGTCGACGGGGCCGCGGGGCGTCTCGTTGCTGCTCATGAGGGTTTTCCTTCTTTCCTACGCTTCGTCGCGTTTGTACAACTAAGTACAAGTAATACGACTCTACTGGGGAACCGGGACCGGTTCGGACAGGGGTTCGGCGTCACGGCCCGCGAGCCGCTCCCGCCAGGCGGCCAGCACCGCGGCGTCGGTCGCCGGTGTGACGAGCGAGACGATCACGTACGCGGCCAGGGAGAGGAGCAGCCCGTAGTAGACGGGCTCGTTGGCGAGGATGCCGTAGGCGGCCATCAGGCCGATGACGGCGAGACCGCCGACGGCGACGGAGGCGAGCGCGCCGTGCACCGTGCCGCGCTTCCACAGCAGACCGCCGAGGATCGGGACGAGCAGACCGCCGACGAGCAGGTTGTAGGCGACGGTCAGCGCCTCGACGACGTTGTTCAGCGCGATCGCCGTGCAGATCACGGCGATGCCCATGACCAGGATGAAGGCGCGGTTGCCCTTGACCTCGTCGTGGTCGTCACCGGCGTCGCGCTTCACGACGCCGCGCAGCCGCGACCAGATGTCGTTGTTCGCGACGGTGGCGCAGGCGATCAGGGCGCCGGAGGAGGTGGACATCACGGCGGCGAGAGCCGCGGCGAGCACCAGTCCGCGCACGCCGACCGGGAGTTCGTCCTTGACGATGGTCGCGAAGGCGGTGTCGGCGCTGGGGAGCTTCGGGTACATGACCTTGGCGGCGGTGCCGATGACGGCGCCGGCGAGGGCGTACACCAGGCAGTAGGTGCCGGCGACGGTCCCGCCCCACTTGGCGGTGCGGTCGTTGCGCGCGGTGAACACGCGCTGCCAGATGTCCTGCCCGATCAGCATGCCGAACGTGTAGATGAGGACGTAGGTGAAGATCGTCTCGCCGCCGATGCCCAGCGGGTCGAAGTACTCGGTGGGCAGCTTGGCCTTCATCTCGGAGAAGCCGCCCGCCTTGACCACCGCGATGGGCAGGAGCAGGAGCAGCACGCCGATCGTCTTGACCACGAACTGCACCATGTCGGTGAGCGTGATCGACCACATGCCGCCGAGCGTCGAGTAGGCGACGACGATCGAGCCGCCCAGGATGATCGCGAGCGTCCGGTTCATGTCGAAGAGGACGTCGAAGATCGTGGCGTACGCGATGGTCGAGGTGACCGCGAGCATGAGGGTGTACGCCCACATGACGACGCCGGAGATGACGCCGGCCCGGCCGCCGTAGCGCAGGTCGAGCATCTCGGAGACGGTGTAGACCTTGAGGCGCGCGATGCGGGCGGAGAAGAAGACGGACAGGGCCAGCAGGCCGAGGCCGATGGTGAAGACCATCCAGGCTCCGGAGAGGCCGTACTGGTAGCCGAGGCCGACGCCGCCGATGGTGGACGCGCCGCCCAGGACGATCGCGGCCATGGTGCCGGAGTACATGACGGGCCCGAGCCGTCGTCCCGCGACGAGGAACTCGCTCTTGGACTTGGCGCGGCGCATGCCCCACCAGCCCATGGCCAGCATGCCGGCCAGATAGACGACGATCACTGTGTAGTCGACGGCCATGGGTCTCCTCCAGGCGCTCGGTGGCGTGTCGTGCGGGGATGTGGGGGACGAGCCGGCAACTGATCACGGGGACATCCGCCCGTACCCGCGGCTGCCGGTCGGGACCGACATTAGGTGGCCGGAAGGCGACTGCGAAGTGTACGTTTCATCCATCGGACGCGAACGGGATGGAGGAAACATCCATCATGCCGGAACCGCAGTCGCCCTCCGCCCCGACCGTGCCGCCGACCCCTCCGGTGCCGCTGTCGGCGCTCCTGGCCCGCGAGGACCTGGCCCTGCGCCTGATCGCCGGGCCCGCGGAGCCCGACACGGTGATCCACTGGGCGCACACCTCGGAGATGGCCGACCCCTTCCCGTACCTGCTGGGCGGCGAGCTGCTGCTGACGGCGGGGGTCCACGTGCCCGACGCGGGCGGTCCCGACGCGACCGGCCCCGACGCGGGCGCCCCCGGCCCGGAGGAGTACTTCGACGGCTATGTCTCCCGGATCGTCGCGGCGGGCGGCGCGGCCCTGGGATTCGGCCTGGCGCCGGTGCACGACACGGTCCCGCCCGCCCTCGTCGCGGCCTGCGACGCCTACGGGCTGCCCCTCCTCGAGGTCCCGCCCCGGACGACGTTCTCCGGGGTCGCCCGCGCGGTGTGGCAGCTCATGGCCCAGGCCCGGCTGGCCGAGCTGCGCCGGGTGACCGAGGCCCAGCAGAGCCTGGCGGCCGCCGCCGCCCGCCCCGATCCGGTACCGGCGGTCCTGCGGCAGCTGGCCCGGCGGGTGGGCGGCCGGGCATCGCTGTTCGGCCCGGAGGGCACGGAGCTGGCCCATGCCGGCGGACCCCCGCGGCCCGGCCCACCGGAGACGGCTCCTCCGCCCGACCGGCTCGACCCGACGGCCGCGGCCCGCCCGACGCCCGAGGCCCGCCCGGGGGACGAGGCCCGCCCCGGGGAAGCGGTGTCCCCCGAGGAGGCGCTGGCCCGGCTCGCCGGTGTCGTGCGGCCCCGGGGCGCCCAGGGGCCCGCCCCGGCCTCCGCCGCCGACACCGTGGACGGCGTCCACCTCACGGCGTACGCCCTGGGCGGCGACCAGGGCTTCGTCCTGGGGGTCGCCGCGCCGCGGCGCGACCCCGGCGACCACACGATCGCCTCCGTCGCGTCCGTACTGCTCTCCCTGCTCACCGGGGAGCACCAGAGCGGCAGCGGGGCCGCGCGGTCGGCGGCCCTGGTACGGCTGCTGCTCGGGGCCGCGCCGGAGACGGTGGCACCGCTGCTCGGCGGCGAACGGTGGACCGTCGTGCACGCGCGTCCCGCCGGGGACCGTCCCGCCCCGGACACCGTCTCGACGTCCGCGCTGGCGACCGCGCTGGGCTCGGCCCTCGTGGACGTGGAGGGCGACGTCGTCCGCGTCCTCGTCCCCGGCGACCGCGCGCCCGCCGCGCAGCCGGGCTGGATCTGCGGGGTCAGCGCGCCCGCGGACCCGCGGGGCTGGACGGCCGCCGACGCCCAGGCGGCCCGCGCGCTGGCCCGCGCCCGGGCCACCCGCGCGGCCCTGGTGCGGCACGGCGACCGTCCCGCGCTCGCCGGTCTCGTCCTCCCGGAGGACGCCGAGGCGCACGCCCGGACCCTCCTCGCCCCCCTCGCCGGGACCCCCGCCCTGACCGAGACCCTGCGCACCTGGCTTTCCCTGCACGGCAGTTGGGACCGCACCGCGGTGGCGCTCTCCGTCCACCGCAACACCGTCCGCCAACGCATCGCCCGCTGCGCCGCGTTGCTGGAGGCGGACCTCGACGACCCCGACGTACGGATGGAGTTGTGGTTCGCGCTCAGGGAGGGCTGACCCCGGGGTGCCCCGTCGCCGGGGCCCCCGAGTGACGCGCGTCCCAGCGACGGGGACGGCCGCGCCCCGGGCCCGGGCGCACCGGCACAATGGTGCTATGCCGATACCCGGGACGCCCAGCCGCGCCGAACTCGTCGCCCACCTCGTGAAGACCCGTATCGCGGGCGATGTCGCCACGCCTCGCGAGAACAACCTCTCCCACTACCGCAAGCTGGCGAACGGCGAGCGCAACTGGTGGCTCGGTCTGGAACTCGGCGACCGCTGGAGCGACGAGCAGGACGTGCTCGCGGTGATGGCGGAGCGGGTCGGCGTCAGCGACGACCCGGAGCACCGCTACGGCCAGGACACCATCGACCCCGAGCTGACCGTGGACGCGCTGGACCGTCTCGCCGGGCGGCTGCGCAAGGCGGCCGAGGACCGGCAGCGGGTGCTGTTCGCGACCGGTCACCCCGGGGGGCTGCTGGACGTGCACCGGGCGACGGCCGCCGCCCTGCGCGCCGCCGGCTGCGAGATCGTGGTGATCCCGGACGGTCTGCAGACGGACGAGGGGTACGTCATGCAGTTCGCGGACGTGGCGGTCCTGGAGCACGGCGCCACGCTGTGGCACACCCACTCGGGCGAGCCGATGCGCGCGATCCTGACCGCGCTGGAGCGGGAGGGCCGCCCGCTGCCCGACCTGGTCGTGGCCGACCACGGCTGGGCCGGTTTCGCGGGCCAGCACGGGGTGGACTCCGTGGGCTACGCCGACAGCAACGACCCGGCGCTCTTCCTCGCCGAGTCGGAGGGCACGCTCCAGGTCGTGGTCCCGCTCGACGACCACGTCCTCAGCCCGCGCCACTACGACCCGATGACGGCGTACCTGCTCAGAGAGGCGGGCCTGGCCTGAGGGCCCTCCCGCGGTCCCGGCCCGGATCCCGGTGACCGGCCCGGGGGCGCGCCCGGCACGGGCGATCCCCCGGGGAACGCCTACCGCGGGACGCGGACCACGCCCTCCTGGATCACCGAGATGGCCAGCCGGCCGTCCTGGGTGTAGATGCGGGCCTGGCCGAGGCCCCGGCCGCCCGAGGCGGACGGCGACTCCTGGTCGTAGAGCAGCCACTCGTCGGCCCGGAACGGGCGGTGGAACCACATCGCGTGGTCCAGCGAGGCGCCGACGACGTCGCCGGTCACCCAGCCGCCGCGCCCGTGCGCGAGCAGGATGGAGTCGAGGAGCGTCATGTCCGAGACGTAGGTGGCGAGGACGACGTGCAGCAGGGGGTCGTCCGCGAGCTTGCCGTTGGTGCGGAACCACACCTGGGAGCGCGGCTCGCGGGCCTCGCCGACGGTGGCGTACGGCGGCGCGTCGACATAGCGCAGGTCGACGGACTCCCGGGCCTCCAGGATGCGTTCCACGACCTCGGGGTCGGTGAAGACGTCGGCGTACAGCGGCAGCTGCTCGGCGGTCGTGGGAAGCGTCTCCGGGTCGGGCGCGGGCGGCATCGGGGCCTGGTGCTCCATGCCTTCCTCGTACGCCTGGAAGGACGCGGAGAGGTGGAAGATGGGCTGTCCGTGCTGGACCGCGACCACCCGGCGGGTGGTGAAGGAGCGGCCGTCGCGGATGCGGTCCACCGAGTACACGATGGGCGCGCCGGGATCGCCGATCCGCAGGAAGTACGCGTGCAGGGAGTGGGCGAGCCGGTCCTCGGGGACCGTCCGCCCGGCGGCCACGAGGGCCTGGGCCGCGACCTGTCCGCCGAAGACCCGTGGGACGACGGCGGACCGGGAACGGCCGCGGAAGATGTTCTCCTCGATCCGCTCGAGGTCGAGCAGATCGAGGAGAGACTGAAGTGCCTCGCTCATAAGGCAGTTGTACCGCGCAGCCTTTTCGCGGACCTTACAGGCCCATGTCCTTGGCGATGATCGTCTTCATGATCTCGCTGGTGCCGCCGTAGATGCGGTTGACCCGGTTGTCCGCGTACAGACGGGCGATCGGGTACTCGTTCATGAAGCCGTAGCCGCCGTGCAGCTGGAGGCAGCGGTCGATGACGCGGTGCGCGACCTCGGTGCAGAACAGCTTGGCGCTGGCGGCCTCGGCCGGGGTCAGCTCACCGGCGTCGAGGGCCTCCAGGGCGCGGTCGGCGACGGCCTCGGCCGCGTCCACCTCGGCCTGGCAGGCGGCCAGCTCGAACTTGGTGTTCTGGAAGGAGGCGACCGACTTGCCGAAGACGGTGCGGTCCTGGACGTACTCCTTGGCGAACCGGACGGCGGCCTTGGCCTGCGCGTAGGCGCCGAAGGCGATGCCCCAGCGCTCGGAGGCGAGGTTGTGGCCGAGGTAGTAGAAGCCCTTGTTCTCCTCGCCGAGCAGGTCCTCGACGGGCACCTTCACGTCGACGAACGCCAGCTCGGCGGTGTCGGAGGTCTTCAGGCCGAGCTTGTCGAGCTTGCGGCCGACGGAGTAGCCCTCGGACTTGGTGTCCACGGCGAACAGCGAGATGCCGAAGCGGCGGTCCTCGGCGGTGGGCGCGGAGGTGCGGGCGCAGACGATCACGCGGTCGGCGTGGACGCCGCCGGTGATGAAGGTCTTGGCGCCGTTGAGGACGTAGTGCGTGCCGTCCTCGGAGAGCTTGGCGGTGGTCTTCATGCCCGCGAGGTCGGAGCCGGTGCCCGGCTCGGTCATCGCGAGGGCCCACATCTCCTCGCCGGAGACGAACTTCGGCAGGAACCGCTTCTTCTGCTCGTCGCTGGCGAGCATCTTGATGTAGGGCAGACCGAGCAGCACGTGCACGCCGGAGCCGCCGAAGGTGATGCCCGCGCGGGCGGTCTCCTCGTACACGACGGCCTCGAACTTGTACGAGTCGATGCCGGCGCCGTCGTACTCCTCGTCGACGCGGATGCCGAAGACACCCAGCTCGCCGAGCTTGTGGTAGAAGTCGCGCGGCGCCTGGCCGGCGGCGAGCCACTCGTCGTAGACCGGGACGACCTCGGTCTCGATGAAGGCGCGCAGGGTCTCCCGGAACGCCTCGTGGTCCTCGTTGAACACAGTACGGCGCACCGCCGCCACCTCCGCCTGGATACCTGGGTCATGTCTAAGCGCTTGCTCATTTATCAGGTTACCCGCCGGTCACGAGCGCCGTCCAGGGGTCACCCCCCGAGACGCTCGTCACGCCCCGGGAGTCACGGCGGCCGCTCCGAACGCCCCCCGTGCCATCCGGTGCAGCAGCTCCGCCGTTCCCGCGCGCCCGGGGAGCGCGCCCGGCCGCCCCAGGTGCGGGGTCGAGTTCAGCAGGCCGAAGACCGAGTGCACGGCCGACCGGGCGGCCGGCTCGGTCAGCTCCGGGTACACCTCGCGGACCACTTCCACCCACAGCTCCACGTACTGGCGCTGGAGCTGGCGCACGAGCTTGCGGTCGCTGTCCCGCAGGCGGTCCAGCTCCCGGTCGTGCAGGGTGATCAGAGGGCGGTCGTCGAGCGCGAAGTCGATGTGCCCCTCGATGAGCGAGTCGAGGAGGCCCTCGGCGCCCTCCTCGGCACCTCCGTCCGATCCCGCCCTGGCCTCCGCCACCCGGCGCCGGCCGCCCGTGAGCAGCTGCCCGCTGATGCCCACCAGCAGTTCGGCGAGCATCGCGTCCTTGCCGGCGAAGTGCCGGTAGAGACCGGGGCCGCTGATGCCGACCGCCGCTCCTATCTCATCCACTCCCACACCGTGGAAACCACGTTCGGCGAAGAGCCGCGCGGCCTCCCTGAGGATCTGTTCGCGCCGGGTGGGGGCGTCGGTTCTGGTGGCCATGAAAACAATTCTAGACATCGCGGTTAGCGCTCGTTAACCTGAAGGAAATGCGTTAACGCTCATTAACTTGGTCGATCACCTGGTGAGGAGACCGCAGGATGCAAGAGGCACCGGAGCTGACGAGCGCGGCGGATCCCGCGTCGGAGGCCTGGAGGGCCAACGAGGCGGCGCACCGCGCGCTGGGCGAGGAGCTGCGCGCCAAGCTGGCCGCGGCACGGCTCGGCGGCGGCGAGAAGGCACGCGCGCGGCACACCGCGCGCGGCAAGCTGCTGCCCCGCGACCGCGTGGACACCCTGCTCGACCCCGGCTCCCCGTTCCTGGAGCTGGCGCCGCTCGCCGCCGACGGGATGTACGACGGAGCGGCCCCGGCCGCCGGTGTCATCGCCGGGATCGGCCGGGTGAGCGGGCGCGAGTGCGTGATCGTCGCCAACGACGCCACCGTCAAGGGCGGCACGTACTACCCGATGACGGTGAAGAAGCACCTGCGCGCCCAGGAGGTGGCGCTGGAGAACCGTCTGCCCTGCGTGTACCTCGTCGACTCCGGGGGCGCCTTCCTGCCCATGCAGGACGAGGTGTTCCCCGACCGCGAGCACTTCGGGCGGATCTTCTACAACCAGGCGCGGATGTCCGGCGCCGGGATCCCGCAGATCGCGGCCGTCCTCGGCTCCTGCACGGCCGGCGGCGCCTACGTGCCCGCGATGAGCGACGAGGCCGTGATCGTGCGGAACCAGGGGACGATCTTCCTGGGCGGTCCGCCGCTGGTGAAGGCCGCCACCGGCGAGGTCGTCACGGCCGAGGAGCTGGGCGGCGGCGAGGTCCACTCGCGCGTGTCGGGCGTCACCGACCACCTCGCGGAGGACGACGCGCACGCGCTGCGGATCGTGCGGAACATCGTGGCCACGCTCCCCGCGCGCGGAAGCCTCCCCTGGTCGGTCGAGCCCCCGGCCGAGCCCAAGGTCGACCCGTACGGGCTGTACGGCGCGGTGCCGGTCGACTCCCGCACCCCCTACGACGTGCGCGAGGTCATCGCGCGCGTGGTCGACGGCTCGCGCTTCTCCGAGTTCAAGGCCGAGTTCGGCCAGACCCTGGTCACCGGCTTCGCGCGGATCCACGGACACCCGGTCGGGATCGTCGCCAACAACGGCATCCTGTTCTCCGAGTCCGCCCAGAAGGGCGCCCACTTCATCGAGCTGTGCGACCAGCGCGGCATCCCGCTGGTGTTCCTGCAGAACATCTCCGGCTTCATGGTGGGCCGCCAGTACGAGGCCGGCGGCATCGCCAAGCACGGCGCGAAGATGGTCACGGCCGTGGCCTGCACCCGCGTGCCGAAGCTGACCGTCGTGATCGGCGGTTCGTACGGCGCGGGCAACTACTCGATGTGCGGCCGGGCCTATTCGCCGCGCTTCCTGTGGATGTGGCCGGGCGCCAAGATCTCCGTGATGGGCGGCGAGCAGGCCGCTTCCGTCCTCGCGACCGTCAAGCGCGACCAGATCGAGGCGCGCGGGGAGTCCTGGCCGGCGGCGGAGGAGGAGGACTTCAAGGACCCCATCCGCCGGCAGTACGAGCAGCAGGGCAACGCCTACTACGCGAGCGCCCGGCTCTGGGACGACGGCGTGATCGACCCGCTGGAGACCCGGCAGGTCCTCGGACTCGCTTTGACCGCCTGCGCCAACGCGCCCCTGGGTGACCCCCAGTTCGGCGTCTTCCGGATGTGAGGGGACCCATGTTTGACACGGTGCTTGTGGCCAACCGGGGCGAGATCGCCGTACGCGTCATCCGCACCCTGCGCGCGCTCGGGGTGCGTTCGGTGGCCGTCTTCTCGGACGCCGACGCGGACGCCCGGCACGTCCGGGAGGCCGACACCGCGGTACGGATCGGACCGGCGCCCGCGTCGGAGAGCTATCTGTCGGTGGAGCGGCTGCTGGAGGCGGCGGCCCGCACCGGCGCCCAGGCGGTCCACCCGGGGTACGGCTTCCTCGCCGAGAACGCCGCCTTCGCGCGGGCCTGCGCGGAGGCCGGGCTGGTCTTCATCGGCCCGTCCGCCGAGGCGATCTCCCTGATGGGCGACAAGATCCGCGCCAAGGAGACGGTGAAGGCGGCCGGCGTCCCGGTCGTCCCCGGCTCCTCGGGCAGCGGGCTGACGGACGCGGAGCTGATCGCGGCCGCCCGTGAGATCGGCGTCCCGGTGCTGCTGAAGCCCAGTGCGGGCGGCGGCGGCAAGGGCATGCGCCTGGTGCGCGACGCCGGGGTCCTGGCCGACGAGATCGCCGCCGCCCGGCGCGAGGCGCGGGCCTCCTTCGGCGACGACACGCTGCTCGTCGAGCGCTGGGTCGACCGGCCCCGGCACATCGAGATCCAGGTCCTGGCGGACGGGCACGGCAACGTCGTGCACCTGGGCGAGCGCGAGTGCTCCCTCCAGCGCCGCCACCAGAAGATCATCGAGGAGGCGCCCAGCGTGCTCCTCGACGAGGCCACCCGGGCCGCGATGGGGGAGGCGGCCGTCCAGGCGGCCCGCTCCTGCGGCTACCGGGGCGCGGGCACGGTGGAGTTCATCGTCCCCGGCGGCGACCCGTCCTCGTACTACTTCATGGAGATGAACACCCGTCTCCAGGTGGAGCACCCGGTCACCGAGCTGGTCACCGGCCTCGACCTCGTCGAGTGGCAGCTGCGGGTCGCCGCCGGCGAGCGCCTGCCGTACGGGCAGGACGACATCACCCTCACCGGGCACGCGGTGGAGGCCCGGATCTGCGCCGAGGACCCGGCGCGCGGCTTCCTCCCCTCCGGCGGCACCGTGCTCGCCCTGCACGAGCCCCAGGGCGACGGGGTGCGCACCGACTCGGGCCTGACGGAGGGCACCGAGGTCGGCAGCCTCTACGACCCGATGCTCTCCAAGGTCATCGCGTACGGCCCCGACCGCCCCACCGCGCTGCGCAGGCTGCGGGCCGCCCTCGCCGGGACGGTCACGCTCGGGGTCCAGACGAACGCGGGCTTCCTGCGCCGTCTGCTGGCCCACCCGGCCGTGGTCGCGGGCGACCTGGACACCGGTCTGGTCGAGCGGGAGGCCGACGGCCTGGTCCCGGACGGGGTGCCCGAGGAGGTGTACGAGGCGGCGGCGGCCGTCCGGCTCGCCGGCCTGGCCCCGGCGGGCGAGGGCTGGCGGGACCCGTTCTCGGTGCCGAGCGGCTGGCGGCTCGGCGGCACACCGAAGCCGGTGAGTTTCTCCCTGCGGGTCCTCGACCCCGTGGAGTACACCCCGCGCGGCACCCACACGGTCACCGCCGACCGGGTCGCGGTGACACTGGACGGGGTGCGGCACACCTTCCACCGCGCCGCCGACTGGATCGGCCGCGACGGCGACGCCTGGCACGTGCGCGACCACGACCCGGTGGCCGCCTCGCTCACCGGATCGGCGCACGCCGGTGCCGACTCGCTGACCGCGCCGATGCCCGGCACCGTGACCGTCGTGAAGGTCGCCGTCGGGGACGAGGTGGCGGCCGGCCAGAGCCTGCTCGTGGTCGAGGCGATGAAGATGGAGCACGTCATCTCCGCGCCGCACGCCGGGACGGTCAGCGAACTGGACGTCACCCCGGGCACGACGGTCGCCATGGACCAGGTGCTCGCGGTCATCACCCCCGCGGAGGAGGAGACGGCGTGAACACCTCCGAACTCGGCCTGCCGATGGCCGTACCGACCCAGGACCTGCCCGCCCGGGTCAGGATCTACGAGGTCGGCGCGCGCGACGGGCTGCAGAACGAGAAGGCGACCGTACCGACCGAGGTGAAGGCGGAGTTCATCCGCCGCCTCGCGGACGCGGGCCTGACCACCATCGAGGCCACCAGCTTCGTCCACCCCAAGTGGGTTCCCCAGCTGGCGGACGCCGAGCAGCTGTACCCCCAGGTCGCCGACCTGCCGGTGGCGCTTCCGGTGCTGGTGCCGAACGAGCGCGGTCTGGACCGGGCGCTGGCGCTCGGCGCCCGGCACGTGGCCGTCTTCGCCAGCGCGACGGAGTCCTTCGCGAAGGCCAACCTCAACCGGACGGTCGACGAGTCGCTCGCCATGTTCGAGCCGGTGGTGCGCCGCGCGAAGGACGCCGGCAGCGCGGTCCGCGGCTATGTCTCGATGTGCTTCGGCGACCCGTGGGAGGGGCCCGTCCCGGTCCACCAGGTCGTCCGCGTCTGCAAGGCGCTGCGGGACATGGGCTGTGACGAGCTGAGCCTCGGCGACACGATCGGCGTGGCGACGCCGGGCCACGTGCAGTCCCTGCTCGCCGGGCTGAACGAGGAGGGCGTGCCCACCAGCGCCCTCGGCGTGCACTTCCACGACACCTACGGCCAGGCGCTCTCCAACACCCTGGCCGCCCTCCAGCACGGCGTCGCCACCGTCGACGCCTCCGCGGGCGGCCTCGGCGGCTGCCCGTACGCGAAGTCCGCGACGGGCAACCTCGCGACGGAAGACCTCGTGTGGATGCTCCAGGGCCTCGGTATCGACACCGGGGTCGACCTCGGCCGCCTCACCGCCACAAGCGTGTGGATGGCCGGACGACTGGGCCGACCCAGCCCCTCCCGCACCGTCAAAGCACTCGGTACAACGACACAGTCCCACCAGGAGTGAACACCATGTCCCTGGACCACCGCCTCTCCCCCGAACTCGAGGAACTCCGCCGCACCGTCGAGGCGTTCGCCCACGACGTCGTGGCGCCGAAGATCGGTGACTTCTACGAGCGGCACGAGTTCCCGTACGAGATCGTGCGGGAGATGGGCCGCATGGGCCTGTTCGGCCTGCCGTTCCCCGAGGAGTACGGCGGCATGGGCGGCGACTACCTCGCCCTCGGCATCGCCCTGGAGGAGCTGGCCCGCGTCGACTCCTCCGTGGCCATCACCCTGGAGGCGGGCGTCTCGCTGGGCGCCATGCCGCTCCACCTCTTCGGCACCGAGGAGCAGAAGCGCGAGTGGCTGCCGCGGCTGTGCTCCGGCGAGATCCTGGGCGCCTTCGGCCTGACCGAGCCGGACGGCGGCTCGGACGCGGGCGGGACCCGCACGACGGCCCGCCTCGACCCCGAGACCAACGAGTGGGTCATCAACGGCAGCAAGTGCTTCATCACCAACTCCGGCACGGACATCACGGGCCTGGTGACGGTCACCGCGGTCACCGGCCGCAAGCCCGACGGCAAGCCGCTGATCTCCGCGATCATCGTGCCCTCCGGCACCCCCGGCTTCACGGTCGCCGCCCCGTACTCGAAGGTCGGCTGGAACGCCTCCGACACCCGTGAGCTGTCCTTCACGGACGTGCGCGTCCCGGCGGCCAACCTGCTCGGCGAGGAGGGCCGCGGCTACGCGCAGTTCCTGCGCATCCTGGACGAGGGCCGCATCGCCATCGCGGCACTGGCCACGGGGCTCGCGCAGGGCTGTGTCGACGAGTCGGTCAAGTACGCCAAGGAGCGTCACGCCTTCGGGCGCCCGATCGGCGCCAACCAGGCGATACAGTTCAAGATCGCCGATATGGAGATGAAGGCCCACATGGCCCGCGTGGGCTGGCGCGACGCCGCCTCCCGCCTGGTCGCCGGCGAACCCTTCAAGAAGGAGGCGGCGGTCGCCAAGCTGTACTCCTCCACGATCGCCGTCGACAACGCCCGTGACGCCACGCAGGTCCACGGCGGCTACGGCTTCATGAACGAGTACCCGGTGGCCCGCATGTGGCGCGACTCCAAGATCCTGGAGATCGGCGAGGGCACGAGCGAGGTCCAGCGGATGCTGATCGCCCGGGAGCTGGGGCTCACCGGCTGAGCCCCGCGCACGACCGGCACACCGCGGCCACCGGAGGGCACCCGCCCTCCGGTGGCCGCGGCGCGTCCGGCTCCGCCCGCGGGACCGCACCGCGCCCGACGGGTTCGAGCCACGGTCAACCGGGCAGGGATGCGGGCGAGTTGAGGCCTCACGGCGTCCGCCCCGCCGGCCGCGGCCGCGATGTCGCCACGTCAGCGGCCGTACCGCACGGGCGGATCGCGAACTCGATCACGGCACCCGCCCCCTGGACAAGTACTGAGGTTAGGCTAACCTACATTCGAATGCTCCGGCGGTCGATCCGCCCCGTTCGAAAGCAGCCACACATGTCCAACGCCCGTGCCACTCACCTCACCCGCCGCGGCATCCTCGCCGCGGGCGGCGCCCTCGGCCTCGGCGCCGCCCTCGCCGCCTGCGGTGACGACAAGGACTCGAAAAGCGGTGGCTCGGAGTCGACGAAGGCCGCCGAGAAGTCCGGCCCCTGGACGTTCAAGGACGACCGCGGCACGACCGTGAAGCTGGACAAGGTCCCGGCGAACATCGTCGCCTTCACCGGTGTCGCCGCCGCCCTGTTCGACTACGGCGTCGAGGTCAAGGGCGTGTTCGGCCCGACGACGACCAAGGACGGCAAGGCCGACGTCCAGGCCGGCGACATGGACGTCAGCAAGGTGACGGTCCTCGGCAACGAGTGGGGCCAGTTCAACATCGAGAAGTACGCGGGCCTCGCCCCCGACGTCCTCGTCTCGACGATGTTCGACGGCGCGGGCACCCTCTGGTACGTCCCCGAGGAGTCCAAGGACAAGATCGCCAAGCTCGCTCCGAGCGTCGGCGTCTCCGTCTACGACCGCCAGATGCCGCAGTCCCTGGAGCGCATGTACGCGCTGGCCGAGTCCCTCGGCGCCGACGTGAAGTCCGCGAAGGTCGTCGAAGCGAAGAAGAAGTTCGAGACGGCCGCCGAGCGGCTGCGCAAGGCCGCCAAGGCCCGCCCCGAGATCAAGGTCCTCGCCGGCAGCGCGAGCCAGGACATCTTCTACGTCTCCGGCTCCAACCTCTCCATCGACCTCGAGTACTTCAAGGCGCTCGGCGTGAACATCGTCGAACCCTCCGCCAAGGCCCTGAAGGCCAGCGGCGGCTGGTTCGAGAACCTGAGCTGGGAGAACGTCGACAAGTACCCGGCCGACATCATCATCATGGACGACCGCTCCGCGACCATCCAGCCGGCCGACATCACCGAGGCCACCTGGAAGAAGCTGCCCGCCGTCAAGGCCGGCCAGGTCATCGCCCGGACGCCCGAGGCGATCCTGTCGTACGACAAGTGCGCCCCGATCCTCGACAAGCTCGCCGAGGCCATCGAGAACGCGAAGAAGGTCGCCTGACCTCCTCCGTGCCCGCCTGACCACGTCTCAGGAGCACTCATGACGACGGCCGTGGCCGCCCCGTTCCGTTTCTTCTCCCTCAGGGTCGTGACGACGAGGCGGCTCGGCCCGTCCCTGGTCCGGGTGACCTTCGCGGGACCCGATCTGCACGCGTTCCACTCCCACGGACGCGACCAGTCGCTCTCGCTGTTCCTGCCGCACCCCGGACAGGACGAACCGGCCGTCCCCGTCGAGCTCGGCGACGGCTGGTGGCAGGGCTGGCGCGAACTGCCGGACGACGTACGGGCGGTGATGCGCTCGTACACCCTGCGGGCGCTGCGCCGCGACCCCGACGAGATCGACATCGACTTCGCGCTGCACGGCCTGGAGCCGGGCACGGCCACCCCAGCGGGGCCCGCCTCGCGCTGGGCGTCCGGGGCGCGGGCCGGGGACCGCGTCGTGCTGCTCGGGCCCGCCGTCGAGGACAACCGCGCCATCCGCTTCCGGCCGCCCGCGGACACCGACCTCGTGGTCCTGTGGGGCGACGAGACGGCCGTCCCCGCCGTCTCCGCCATCCTCGAGTCCCTGCCGGCCGGCCGGCGCGTGAGGGCCTGGCTGGAGGTGCACCACGCCGCCGACATCCAGGACCTGGTGACGGCGGCCGACGCCGAGATCACCTGGCTCGTACGGGACGAGCGCTCCGGCGCGGGCTCCCCGGGCACTCCCCTGGCGCTCGACGCGCTGCGGGACGCCCGACTCCCTTCCGCCGAGGCCCCCTACGCCTGGATCGCGGGCGAGTCAGGCTGCGTGAGGGAGCTGCGCCGCCATCTCGTGCACGAGCGGGGCATCGACCGCCGGCGGGTCACCTTCGTGGGCTACTGGCGGCGGGGACTGAGCGAGGAGCAACTGCGCGAGCAGGGCGAGTAGTTCGCGAAAACCGGCGCGCCTCCCGGAAACCCCCGCGGGGCGAGACGTGGATCACGAAAGGCGCAGGTGGGGCGGGGTCGCACGCTCGACTTAGGTTAGGCTAACCTAAGTTAGGCGTCGCGACCTCGCCCCATCTTCTTGTCCCGCTCGGACTCTCCCCCGCACGGAGGACCCCCACATGCGCTCGCACCTGCTCAACGACACCACCGCGGACCGGTATCGCCGCTCCGTGACCGAAGGCGTCGAGCGGGTGGCGGCCAGACTCGCCACCACCGACCGCCCGTTCACGGGTGTCACGGTCGACGAACTCACTCCCCGCATCGAGCGGATCGACCTCGACAAGCCCCTGCACGACACCACGGCCGTTCTCGACGAGCTGGAGGAGGTCTACCTCCAGGACGCGATCTACTTCCACCACCCCCGCTACCTCGCCCATCTCAACTGCCCGGTCGTCATCCCGGCCGTGCTCGGCGAGGCCGTCCTGTCCGCCGTCAACTCCTCGCTGGACACCTGGGACCAGTCGGCCGGCGGCACCCTGATCGAGCGCCGGCTCATCGACTGGACCAACGAGCGGATCGGTCTCGGCCCGGCCGCCGACGGCGTGTTCACCAGCGGCGGCAGCCAGTCCAACCTCCAGGCCCTGCTGCTGGCCCGCGAGGAGGCGAAACTCGGCGGGGAGGACGGGGAGGCGGGAGACGGCCTCGGGGGACTGCGCGTCTTCGCCTCCGAGGTCAGCCACTTCAGCGTCAAGAAGTCGGCCAAACTCCTCGGCCTCGCCGCCGACGCCGTCGTCTCGATCCCCGTCGACCACGACAAGCGTATGCAGACGCTCGCCCTCGCCCACGAGCTGGAGCGCTGCCGGGCGGAGGGCCTGGTCCCCATGGCGGTCGTCGCCACCGCGGGCACCACCGACTTCGGCTCCATCGACCCGCTGCCCGAGATCGCCGAACTGTGCTCCCAGTTCGGGACCTGGATGCACGTGGACGCGGCCTACGGCTGCGGACTGCTCACCTCGCTGAAGAACCGGGACCGCATCGACGGCATCGAGCGGGCCGACTCCGTCACCGTCGACTACCACAAGTCCTTCTTCCAGCCGGTGAGTTCATCGGCCGTGCTGGTCAAGGACGCCTCGACCCTGCGCCACGCCACCTACCACGCGGAGTACCTCAACCCGCGCCGCATGGTCACCGAGCGCATCCCCAACCAGGTCGACAAGTCCCTCCAGACCACCCGCCGCTTCGACGCGCTGAAGCTGTGGATGACCCTGCGCACGATGGGCGCCGACGGCATCGGCGAACTCTTCGACGAGGTCTGCGACCTGGCCGCCGAGGGCTGGGCACTCCTCGCCGCCGACCCGCGCTTCGACGTCGTCGTGGAGCCCTCGCTCTCCACCCTCGTCTTCCGGTACATCCCGGCCGCCGTCACCGACCCGGCCGAGATCGACCGCGCCAACCTGTACGCCCGCAAGGCCCTGTTCGCCTCCGGCGACGCCGTCGTCGCGGGCACCAAGGTCGGCGGGCGCCACTACCTGAAGTTCACCTTGCTCAACCCCGAGACCACGACGGACGACATCGCCGCCGTCCTCGATCTGATCGCCGGCCACGCCGAGCAGTACCTGGGAGAGACCCTTGACCGCGCTTCCTGAATCCACGGACACCACCTACGACTTCGTGGGGATCGGGCTCGGACCCTTCAACCTCGGCCTCGCCTGCCTGACCGAGCCGATCACCGAACTCAGCGGCGTCTTCCTGGAGTCGAAGCCCGACTTCGAGTGGCACTCCGGCATGTTCCTGGACGGCGCGCACCTGCAGACCCCGTTCATGTCGGACCTGGTCACCCTCGCCGACCCGACCTCCCCGTACTCCTTCCTCAACTACCTGAAGGAATCGGGCCGTCTGTACTCGTTCTACATCCGCGAGAACTTCTACCCGCTGCGGGTCGAGTACGACGACTACTGCCGCTGGGCGGCCGGGAAGCTGAACAGCGTCCGCTTCGGCACCACCGTCACCGAGGTGACGTACGACGAGGGCGAGGAGCTGTACGTCGTGCGGACGCGAGGGGGCGACACCTACCGCGGCCGACGGCTCGTCCTCGGCACCGGCACCGTGCCCTTCGTTCCGGAGGCCTGCCAGGACCTCGGCGGCGACTTCCTCCACACCGCGCAGTACATGCACCGCAAGGCGGAGCTCACCGGGAAGAAGTCGATCACGATCGTCGGCAGCGGCCAGAGCGCCGCGGAGATCTACCACGAGCTGCTCTCCGGGATCGACGTCCACGGCTACCAGCTCAACTGGGTCACCCGCTCCCCGCGGTTCTTCCCGCTGGAGTACACCAAGCTGACCCTGGAGATGACGTCCCCGGACTACATCGACTACTTCAACGCGCTGTCCGAGGACACCCGCTACCGGCTGGAGAAGCAGCAGAAGGGCCTGTTCAAGGGCATCAACGGCGACCTCATCGACGCGATCTTCGACCTGCTGTACCAGAAGAACGTCGAGAGCGGCGACCGCCCGGTCCCCACCCGGCTGCTCACCAACTCCACCCTGCACAGCGCCCGTCACGAGAACGGCACCTACCGGCTGGGCCTGCGCCAGGACGAGCAGGGCAAGGACTACGAGATCGACACCGAGGGCCTGATCCTGGCCACCGGCTACCACTACCGGACCCCGGCCTTCCTGGAACCGGTCAAGGACCGCATCCGCCTCGACGGCCACGGCCGCTACGACGTGGCCCGCAACTACTCCATCGACATCACCGGCCGCGGCGTCTTCCTGCAGAACGCCGGCGTGCACACCCACAGCATCACGTCCCCGGACCTCGGCATGGGCCCGTACCGCAACGCGTCCATCATCCGCGAGCTGCTCGGCACCGAGTACTACCCGGTCGAGAAGACCATCGCGTTCCAGGAGTTCGCCGTATGACCGTCAAGACCGCCGTCGGCACCTTCACCGTCCGTCCCCTCGACCCCGTCGAGGACGCACCGCTGCTGCACCGCTGGGTGACGCACCCCAAGGCCGCCTTCTGGATGATGCAGGAGGCGAAACTGCACGACGTCGAACGCGAGTACATGGCCATCGCGGCGAGCGAGCACCACGAGGCGTTCCTCGGCCTGCTGGACGGCGAGCCCGTCTTCCTGATGGAGCGCTACGACCCCCGCCACGTCGAACTCGTCGGCCTGTACGAGCCGGAGCCGGGCGACGTCGGCATGCACTTCCTGGTCGCCCCGAGCGACACGCCCGTGCACGGCTTCACCCGGGCCGTGATCACCGCGGTGATGGACCACCTCTTCGCCGACCCGGCCACCCACCGGGTGGTCGTCGAGCCCGACGTGGCCAACACGGCCGTGCACGCCCTCAACGAGGCCGTCGGCTTCGTGCCCGTGCGGGAGATCCAGAAGCCGGAGAAGAAGGCGCTGCTGAGCTTCTGCACCCGGGAGCAGTTCGAGAAGGCGGTGGCCGCGTGACCCTCGCCGACTCCGTCGCCCACCTCACCCCCGAGCACTGGGACCTGGCCAACCGGCAGCTGATCCGCAAGGCCCTCTCCGAGTTCGCGCACGAGCGGCTGCTCACTCCCGAGCAGGACGGGCCGTCGTACACCGTCCGCAGCGACGACGGGCTGACGAGCTACCGCTTCGTCGCCGTCCGCCGCGCGCTCGACCACTGGCAGATAGACGCCGACTCCATATCCCGGCACCGCGACGGTGCCGAACTCCCGCTCGCCGCCCTGGACTTCTTCATCGAGTTCAAGGACGCGCTGGGGCTGAGCGACGAAACCCTTCCAGTCTACCTGGAGGAGATCTCCTCCACCCTCTCCGGCACCTGCTACAAGCTCACCAAGCCGCAGCTGCCGTCCGCCGAACTGGCCCGCGCCGGCTTCCAGGCCATCGAGACGGGGATGACCGAGGGCCACCCCTGCTTCGTCGCCAACAACGGCCGGCTCGGCTTCGGCATCCACGAGTTCCTGTCGTACGCCCCGGAGACCGCGAACCCGGTCCACCTGGTGTGGCTGGCCGCGCACCGGTCGCGCGCGGCGTTCACCGCGGGCGTCGGCATCGAGTACGAGTCCTTCGTCCGGCAGGAGCTGGGCAAGAAGACGGTCGAGCGGTTCGACGGCGTGCTGCGCGAGCAGGGCCTGGACCCGGCCGACTACCTGCTCATCCCCGTCCACCCCTGGCAGTGGTGGAACAAGCTCGCCGTCACCTTCGCCGCCGAGGTCGCCCGACGGCACCTGGTGTGCCTGGGCGAGGGCGAGGACGAGTACCTGGCACAGCAGTCCATCCGGACCTTCTTCAACACCTCGCAGCCCGAGAAGCACTATGTGAAGACGGCCCTGTCCGTGATCAACATGGGCTTCATGCGCGGGCTGTCGGCCGCCTACATGGAGGCCACCCCGGCGATCAACGACTGGCTGGCCCAGCTGATCGAGAACGACCCGGTGCTGAAGTCGACGGGCCTGACGATCATCCGCGAGCGCGCGGCCGTCGGCTACCGGCACCTGGAGTACGAGCGGGCGACCGACCGCTACTCGCCGTACCGCAAGATGCTGGCCGCGCTGTGGCGCGAGAGCCCCGTCTCCTTCCTCCAGGACGACGAGTCGCTCGCCACGATGGCCTCGCTTCTGCACGTCGACCACGAGGGCCGCGGTCTCGCGGCCGCGCTGATCGAACACTCGGGGCTCGCCCCGGTGGAGTGGCTGCGCCGCTATCTGCGGGCGTACTACGTCCCGCTGCTGCACAGCTTCTACGCCTACGACCTGGCCTACATGCCGCACGGCGAGAACACGATCCTGGTCCTCAAGGACGGCGCGGTGCAGCGCGCGATCTACAAGGACATCGCCGAGGAGATCGTGGTCATGGACCCCGACGCGGTGCTGCCGCCCGAGGTCACCCGCGTCCGGGTGGAGGTGCCGGAGGACCAGAAGCTGCTGTCGGTCTTCACGGACGTCTTCGACTGCTTCTTCCGCTTCCTCGCCGCGAACCTCGCCGCCGAGGACGTCCTGGAGGAGGACGGCTTCTGGCGCACGGTCGCCGAGGTCACCCGCGAGTATCAGGAGGCGACGCCCGAACTGGCCGACAAGTTCCGCCAGTACGACGTCTTCGCCCCCGAGTTCATCCTGTCCTGCCTCAACCGCCTCCAGCTGCGCAACAACAGGCAGATGGTGGACCTCTCGGACCCGTCGGCCGCCCTCCAGCTGGTCGGCACCCTGAAGAACCCGATCGCCGGGTTCTGAGATCCGGGCTCCGCGAGGAGCCCCGAAGACGGGCGGGCGCCCCGGAGACGGTCCTCCGGGGCGCCCGCCGGCATGTCCGGTACTACCGGTTCGCGGGCCAGGGGACCTGGGGCGAGCGGTAGTACGCGATGCCGAGGGCGTCCCAGCGGGGCGCCTGGGCGGCGAGGCGCACCTTGTAGGTGTCCCAGTCGTGCGTGGAGGCGGGGGACCAGCCGAGTTCGGCGGCCCCGGGCAGTCGCGGGAAGGCCATGACGTCGATGTCCGCGGAGCTCCGGATCGTCTCCGTCCACAGCGGCGCCTCGACGCCCTCGACGGCTGAGGCGGGAACGCCGGGCAGGTAGCTCCCGGGGTCCCAGTCGTAGGCGCGCCGTACCTCCACCAGGCCGGCCCAGTCCTGCCCGAGCGGGGTGTCGGCGGTGTACTTCATGTCGAGGTAGAGCCGGTCCGCGGGCGACAGCACGACCCCGGTCCCGTTCCGCGCGGCACGGGCGACCTGCTCCTTCTCCTCGGCGCCGGTGTCGTCGAGCCCCCAGTACTGCGCGACGGCGCCCGCCGCCGGGGTCGCCCCGGTCAGCTGGTGCCAGCCCATCACCTTCTTGCCGTACTTCGCGACGAGGGGCTGCACCTTGTCCATGAAGGCCACGTAGTCGGCGTGGCTCGTGGAGTGCGCCTCGTCGCCGCCGATGTGGAGGTACGCGCCGGGGGTGATCGCCGCGAGCTCGCGGATCACGTCCTCCACGAAGGCGTACGTCCTCGGCCCGCCGACGCACAGCGAGCTGAAGCCGACCTCGGTGCCGGTGTAGAGCGGCGGCGCGACCCCGTCGCAGTTCAGGTCCGCGTACGAGGAGAGGGCCGCGTTGGTGTGGCCGGGCATGTCGATCTCCGGGACGACCTCCAGATAGCGCGAGGCGGCGTACCGGACGATCTCGCGGTAGTCGGCCTGGGTGTAGAAGCCGCCCGGCCCGCCGCCGACCTGGGTGGAGCCGCCGTGGGCCGCCAGCCGGGGCCAGGAGTCGACGGCGATGCGCCAGCCCTGGTCGTCGCTCAGGTGCAGGTGCAGCTTGTTGACCTTGTACAGCGCCAGTTCGTCGATGTAGCGCTTCACCTGGGCGACGGTGAAGAAGTGCCGGGAGACGTCGAGCATGGCCCCGCGGTAGGCGTAGCGCGGGGTGTCCGTGATGGTGCCGCCGGCGATCAGCCAGGGCCCGCGCTGGACGGACTTCTTCTCGACGGCGGCGGGCAGCAGCTGACGCAGGGTCTGGACGCCGTGGAAGAGGCCCGCGGGCTTGCCGGCCGTGATGGTGACGCCCGAGGCGCCGCTGTCGAGCCGGTAGCCCTCGTCACCCAGTCCCTTGCCGCCGAGCCGGAGCCGGATGCCTCCCGCGCCGCCCGGGCCGACCGGCAGCCGGTAGCCGGTGGAGGGCCGCAGGACGTCCGCGAGGTACTCGCCGACCGCGCGGGCCTCGCGCGAGCCGTCGACGCGGATGCGGGTGTCACCGGTGAGGCTGTACGGGGCTCCGCCCGGCTCGACGGACGCCGGGGCCGGGACGACACGGACCGGCGGAGCGGCGGCCCGGGTGTGCGGTGCCGCGCCGACGAGGGAGATGCCCGCCGCCGCCACGAGCAGCAGTGTGCCGAGAAGCCGGGGCGTTCTGTGGTGCTGTCTCACATGCGCTCCCTGTGGTCGAGATCTCGGATTGGTCGAGACCACTTTGCCTCAGTCGCGGTGGAACAATCCTCCCCATGGCGGAAATCATCCAGCGGGACGGCACATGGATCTTCGACGGGGACGCCCTGCGGCTGACCCCGGGACGGGACAAGAACGTCGGTCTGCTGCGTCGGACGCTGGGTGAGATCACCGTGCCGCTGGGCGCGTTGGCGGGCATATCCCTGGAGCAGGGCAAGAAGACCGGGCGGCTCAGACTCCGGCTGCGCGACGGCGCCGACCCGCTGCTCCAGGCGACCGGCGGCAAGCTCACGGAGCCGAACGACCCGTACCAGCTCACGGTGGAGGCCGACCGTCTCGGCGTCGCCGAGTACTTCGTGGACGAGGTCCGGAGCGCGCTGCTGCTCGACCAGGTTCCCTCCGGCCCGGTGGACGGCTATCTGCTGCCCGGTCCGGCGGTGCCGCTGTCCGCGTCCGCGGGCGACGGCACGGCGAGCTTCGACGGTGAGCGCGTACGCCTGGAGTGGAACTGGAAGACGGAGGACGCGAAGTCCGCGTCGGGTGCCCGCGCCCTCGCCCTCGGGGACATCACGGCCGTCGAGTGGCGGCCCGCGGCCGGGCTGGAGAACGGCTGTCTGCGCTTCACCGTGCGTGGCGCCGGCACCGAGGCGCCGCCGAAGTACGACCCCAACTCCGTGGAGCTGTGGGGCTTCAAGAAGGACCCGCTGATGGCGCTGGTCGCGGCGGCCGTGCAGGTGAGGCTGCCGCACCCGGCGGCGGCCGGGGACCGGCCGGTCCTGGAGCCGGCCGGGGAGGCGGACCCGGGTCCCGGACCCGGGTCCGACCACGACGCCCTCCTGCGCAGGCTGCGCGAACTGGGCGAGCTGCACAAGGAGGGCGTCCTGACGGACGAGGAGTTCGCCCTGGCCAAGCAGGCGGTCCTCAAACGCCTCTAGGAAGGGGCGGACCGCCGCGCGGGGGCCGGCCGCCGGTCAGGGAGGCGGTACGCCCCGCCTTCCGGGCGTACCCGGTGCCTGCCGGACCGGCCGTACCGCGTGCCCGGGCACCGGGCCCGGGTGCCTACTTGGCCCGGCGCGCGATCGTGAAGTGGTCGACCTCCGCGCCGGTCTCGGCGATGCCGCGGACCTTCAGCGTGGCCAGGCGCCCCTTCGGGGCCGGCTGGACGTCGACGCGCAGGAACGAGTAGTTGAGGTAGCGCACGCGCGACCAGGCGACCGTCTCGTTCTGCCTGCCGCCCTTGAGGTTGACGAAGGAGGCGACGGACTCGACCTCGTTCTCCTTGCCCTCGTAGGACTCGGGGGCGGTGAACGCGTACAGGCTGCGGCCGGCCGCGCCCGCCGTCACGTACACGACACCGTCGGTCTCGGTGTACGCCGTGCCGCCGATCGGCAGCTTCTTGGTGACCGCGTTCGCCTTGATGACGTCCGTGCGCTCGTACTGGTGGTTGTGACCGTTGATCACCAGGTCGACGGTGTACTTCTCGAACAGCGGCACCCACTCCTGTCGCACGCCCCCCTCCGAGGCGTGCGCCGTGGAGGTGCAGTAGGCGCAGTGGTGGAAGAAGACCACGATGAAGTCGATGTCCCGGGCGGCCCGGTACTTCTTGAGCCGGGTCTCCAGCCATGTCGTCTGGGTGCCGCCGGAGATGCCGAGGTTGGCCGGGATCTCGAAGGACACGTCGTTGGCGTCCAGCGAGATGATCGCCGTGTTGCCGTGGACGAAGGAGTAGACGCCCGGCAGGTTGGCCTTGTCGGGGCCGTTGTCCGGGAGCGTCCAGCGGGCCTCCTCGCCGCCGTAGCCGTTGGGCGAGTACCAGGCCTCCATGTCGTGGTTGCCGTAGGCCGGCATCCACGGCACCTGCTTGGCGACCGTCTCGGTCTGGGCGAGGAACTGGTCCCAGATGCGCGAGTCGAAGCCGGTGTCGGTGGTCTTGCCCGCACCGGACGGGTCCGCGTACGCGATGTCGCCGGCGTGCAGATGGAAGGCGGGGTTCTGGGCGAGCAGCAGGGCGTCGTTGGCGAGGCCGTGGTAGCCGACGCCCTCGTCGCCGAAGGCGGTGAAGGTGAACGGCTCGGCGCGGTCGGGCGCCGTGGTGAAGGTGCCGAGCGTGCCGAGGAGGTGGGGCTGGGCGGGGTCGAAGCCCGCGTGGCCGACGCCGTAGTAGTAGGTCCTGCCGGGGCGCAGGTGGGTGAGCCTGGCGTGCAGGTAGTACTGGGTGTGGTCGCCGCTCGCGCCCACGCCGGCCGGGGTGTACAGGGTGCGCACCTCGGCCTCGATCTTGCGCGAGAGGTCCCAGGGATGGGCGCCGATGCGGATGTAGGGCTTGCTGACCGCGGCCGGCACCTGCCAGGAGACGGTCATCTCGGTGCGCGGGTCGTTGCCGAAGGCGAGGTGGCGGCCGAAGGGGGCGACGAGGGCGCCGTCGACCTTCTCGGCCGCGACCGGGGCGGAGGTCCGCTGCGCCGGGGCGGCGGCCTGGGCGGTGCCGGGCACGAAGGCTCCGCCGGTGACGGCGCCGATGGTCACGGCACCGCCTCTGATCATGTTGCGCCGCGAGAATCTGGCGCGGAGGTACTCGTGCTGCTCGGCCATGGTCATCTTCTCGGCGAGCTGCTCGGGTACGCCCATGCGTGGAGTGTCCATGGCCCCAAAAGTTGCTCTCGGCAATCGACGTGACGCAAGACGCAGGATGGACAGTCCGCAAACAGCACACCATGAGAGTTTCAACAAGGGCTTGCCCGATATCGGGCAGAAATCTTGCGAATGCCCCTCCCGTACTCCAGGATCAACGGGTGCACGACGAACTCGTTGATCATTTGACGCGGTCGACCCCCCTGAACCGGGGTGAGGCGCTGCGGGTGATCCAGGACGTTCTCGCCTATTTCGACGAGACGGCCCAGGAGTTCGTCCGCCGCCGCCACCGCGAACTCCAGGCCCAGGGCCTGGTGAACGCGTCGATCTTCGAGCGGATCGAGGCGGACCTGAAATATCGCGCGGTGGCGCCGCCGGAGTTCACGCTCAGGCAGCTGCGCCGCATCGTTTACGGCTGAGGGATTTTACGTATATGTGCGGAATCGTCGGATACATCGGCAGGCGTGATGTGACCCCGCTGCTCCTCGAAGGCCTTCAGCGCCTGGAGTACCGCGGCTACGACTCGGCGGGCATAGTCGTGACCTCCCCCAAGTCGGCCGGCCTGAAGATGGTCAAGGCGAAGGGCCGGGTCCGCGACCTGGAGGCGAAGGTCCCCAAGCGCTTCGCCGGCACCACGGGCATCGCCCACACCCGCTGGGCCACGCACGGCGCCCCCTCCGACGTGAACGCGCACCCCCACATGTCCGCCGACTCCAAGGTCGCGGTCGTGCACAACGGCATCATCGACAACGCCTCCGACCTGCGCAAGAAGCTCGAGGCGGACGGCGTCGAGTTCCTCTCCGAGACCGACACCGAGGTCCTCACCCACCTGGTCGCCCGCTCCCAGCACGAGAAGCTGGAGGACAAGGTCCGCGAGGCGCTGCGGGTCGTCGAGGGCACCTACGGCATCGCGGTGATGCACGCCGACTTCCCCGACCGCATCGTGGTGGCGCGCAACGGCTCCCCCGTCGTGCTCGGCATCGGCGAGAAGGAGATGTTCGTCGCCTCGGACATCGCCGCCCTGGTCACCCACACCCGCCAGATCGTCACGCTGGACGACGGCGAGATGGCCACGCTGAAGGCCGACGACTTCCGGACGTACACCACCGAGGGCACCCGTACGACGTCCGAGCCGACCACCGTCGAGTGGGAGGCCGCCTCCTACGACATGGGCGGCCACGACACGTACATGCACAAGGAGATCCACGAGCAGGTCGAGGCCGTGGACCGCGTGCTGCGCGGCCGGATCGACGACCGGTTCTCGACGGTCCACCTCGGCGGCCTGAACCTGGACGCCCGTGACGCGCGCGCCGTGCGCCGCGTGAAGATCCTCGGCTGCGGCACCTCGTACCACGCGGGCATGATCGGCGCCCAGATGATCGAGGAGCTGGCCCGCATCCCCGCGGACGCCGAGCCCGCCTCCGAGTTCCGTTACCGCAACGCGGTCGTCGACCCCGACACCCTCTACATCGCGGTCTCCCAGTCCGGTGAGACGTACGACGTCCTGGCCGCCGTCCAGGAGCTCAAGCGCAAGGGCGCGCGGGTGCTCGGCGTGGTCAACGTCGTCGGCTCGGCGATCGCCCGCGAGGCGGACGGCGGCATGTACGTGCACGCCGGCCCCGAGGTCTGCGTCGTCTCGACGAAGTGCTTCACCAACACCACCGTCGCCTTCGCGCTGCTCGCGCTGCACCTCGGCCGCACCCGTGACCTGTCGGTCCGTGACGGCAAGCGGATCATCGAGGGCCTGCGCAAGCTCCCCGCCCAGATCGCCGAGATCCTGGAGCAGGAGGACGAGATCAAGAAGCTGGCCGAGCAGTACGCCGAGGCCCGCTCGATGCTCTTCATCGGCCGCGTCCGGGGCTACCCGGTGGCCCGTGAGGCCTCGCTGAAGCTCAAGGAGGTCTCGTACATCCACGCCGAGGCCTACCCCGCCTCCGAGCTCAAGCACGGTCCGCTGGCGCTCATCGAGCCGGCGCTCCCCACCGTCGCGATCGTCCCCGACGACGACCTGCTGGAGAAGAACCGCGCCGCCCTGGAGGAGATCAAGGCCCGCAGCGGCCAGATCCTCGCCGTCGCGCACCAGCACCAGGAGAAGGCCGACCAGACGATCGTCGTCCCGAAGAACGAGGACGAGCTCGACCCGATCCTGATGGGCATCCCGCTCCAGCTCCTCGCCTACCACACGGCGAAGGCGCTCGGCCGGGACATCGACAAGCCGCGCAACCTCGCCAAGTCGGTCACCGTCGAGTAGCCGCCGCCGGGCGGCCCTGCGCCACCCCCTCGCCGCCGCGCAAGTGCCTTGCGGGCGGCCGGACATGAACGGTCCCCGTGCGCGCCACCCGCGCACGGGGACCGTTCTTCGAGGGGCCGGAGCCGCCCAATGCCCCGGCCCGCGCCGAGGTCAGCCGGTGGCCGTCACCCCCCGGCCGGCGGCGCGTCGCGGAAGCGTGGTGGGCCAGTGGGCGAGAGCCGCGGTCGCCGCGTACCAGGCGACCGCGCCGGCCGCGACGGCGAACCAGCCGCCGGCCTTGCCCAGGCCGTCGCTGTCCGCGAACCGGCCGACGGCGAGGAGCAGCAGGGAGACGAAGAACAGTCCGTGGGCGCCCTGGCCGAGGGTGTCCCCGCCCGCGAGGGCGAGCGAGAGCACGACGAGCGCGAAGAGCAGCAGGAAGAGTCCCGCCGCGTTGTCGGAGACCGGGCCGCCGGCCGAGACGGCCCAGGTGAACCAGAGGGCGCCGATTCCCGTGAAGGCCGTGCCGTTGGCCGTGTCACGGTCGCGGAGGGCGAGCAGACCGGCGACGAAGAGGGCAACGCCCCCCACGTAGTGGGCCAGTGACACGGCGTCGGCCGCCGTCACCCCGTCGATCAGGTCGGTGTACCCGAGGCCGAAGGCCAGCAGGGTCACGCCGAGCGCGAGTCTTCCTATGACCGTGGTGGTGCTTCCCGCAGAGACGTCATTGTCCACGGCGGGCTCCCTTCATGCCTGTGCAGTTGTGCTGCGCCGTACCGGTCGCCGCGTAGGACCGGCGTCCGGATATATGCCCTTCACAAAGGCACAAACACCTCTACGCGTCAGTAGGTTCACTCACCGCACGGAGGAGGCCGGCCGCCGCCGCGAAGGGCGGGGCGGGGGCCGGAGAAGGACGGGGGCCGCAGAGGGACGGCGTCAGGGGATGACGATGACAGGGCGCTTGGCGCGCTTGGCGAGCCGTCCCGCGACCGAGCCGAAGATGCGCCCGACGATGCCGTGCGTGGAGCCGACCACTATCGCGTCCGCCTCGTACTCCCGGCCCACTTCCTCGAGTTCGTGGCAGATGTCGCCGCCGCGCTCGACCAGGATCCAGGGCACCTCGGAGAGGTACTCGGCACAGGCGAGTTCGAGCCCCAGCACCTCGGTGCGGTGGTCGGGGACGTCGACGAAGACCGGCGGCTCGCAGCCCGCCCACACCGTGGTGGGCAGCCGGTTGGCCACATGGACGATGATCAGGCCCGAGCTCGAACGGTGGGCCATCCCGATCGCGTAGGCGAGCGCGCGCTCGCTGGACGTCGAGCCGTCGAAACCGACGACGACGCCGTGCTTGAAAGCGGGATCGCAGGACTGGCGGGGTTCTTCCGCCGCCAGCGGCTCGGCCGCCGTGGGATCGGCGAGCGGGCGCTTGCGGTCCGCGGGATCGAAGAATTCGTGACCGGCCATGGGTGTCTCGGCGTCTGGATCCTCGTGGTGGGGGACGACAACGAACGGCAGAGCTGTGTCTGGGAAACATCTTCCCAACCCCATACCCCCAAGGGTACGGCGGCACGCCTCCTCCGCCCAGATCCCGCGCGCCTTACGCGGCATTCCAGGGAGCATGCACGAGAGGGCGCCCGTAACGCAATGGTTGCTGCCCCGTACAGGCGGTTTGCGCAGGGCCCCGCGTGAATTTGCACCGGCTCCCGGAACCGGGAACTCCGTCGCCGCGCGAGGACCGGGCGGCCCCCTTCCGGACGCACGCACAGCCGGCCGGGCAGTGACCGGCGGGCCGAACGAGCGTTGAACCGGTCGCGGCCTCCGCGGAGAGGGCGAGTCATGGAGATCACACGCCGTGGAGAGCACGGGGAGCACCGGAACACCAGGGAGCAGCGCGTGCCCGGACCCGACGCCACTCCCCGCTCCCCCGCCCCCTCCGTCCCCCCGGCTCGCCCCGTCCTCCCGCCGCCCCCCGCGGCGCCTCCCGGATCGCGCTCCGGATCGCGATCGGGAACGCGCTCCGGTCCGTGCCCCCCGGCGCCCCACGCGGCGGGCACGGTGAGTGACGTGGCCCGCTGGGCGGCCTTCGGCTGTGTCCTGGTCCCGGCGGTCCTCCTCTGGTGCGGGGGCTCGCTCGCCGACGCGGCCCGCACCGCCCTCGGCCTCGCGGCCGCGACAGGTACCTGCGTGGTCCTGCTGCGCCGGTCCGAGCGGGGGGCGGCGCTCCTGGCCGACGAGCTGCGGGACGCGCCGCGGCAACGGGCGCGCCGGCGGGCCCCGGGGCGGCGCGGACGGCACGGGAGGGCAGCCCCGGGGGGCGCGGGGAGGGCGGGAGGCACGGGGGGCACGGGGTCCGGAAGGGGAGCGGGGCCGCGGGTCACCTCATGGGGCAAAAACGGCACGGGAGTTCACCGAGGCGGTCGTCACACCGGGGGAAACAAGCCGGTCGACTGACCGGTTTGCACGTACACCTACGTTCCTTTTCAGCCAACTTCCGGTAGTGGCGCATCCCTTGCTCGAACGACCCCCCAACCCCCGTTCGACCTGCACCTAAAGGGGTGCGGGGGGTGCGCACACCCTACGCGGATTGGCCACCGCCACGAGGCGCACTTCCCTGCGACGCCCACGAGTGCAACGCTTCGTGATCGAATGCTTCGCGCCAAGTTGCCATGTCGACATTCTGCGGAGTACCGAACTGGTCACCTTGGCGCCACCGGACACAGTAGATTCGATCTTGTCTTACGGCGGGGGACTCGTGCAGGACCAAGGGGAAACGTGCAGGAGCGACACAACCGAGGAGCCGCGACCACCGAGGGGGGCTTAGCAGGATGAGCCACGACTCCACTGCCGCGCCGGAAACCGCGGCCCGGAAACTGTCCGGGCGACGCCGCAAGGAGATCGTCGCGGTGCTGCTGTTCAGCGGCGGCCCCATTTTCGAGAGTTCCATTCCGCTGTCGGTGTTCGGGATTGACCGCCAGGACGCCGGCGTGCCGCGCTACCGCCTTTTGGTGTGTGCCGGCGAGGAAGGCCCGCTGCGGACCACAGGGGGCCTGGAACTCACCGCACCACATGGCCTGGAAGCGATCTCCAGGGCCGGCACGGTCGTCGTGCCCGCCTGGCGGTCGATCACCTCGCCACCACCGGAGGAGGCGCTCGACGCACTGCGCCGCGCCCATGAGGAAGGCGCCCGCATAGTCGGACTGTGCACCGGCGCCTTCGTGCTCGCGGCGGCCGGCTTACTGGACGGCCGTCCGGCGACCACCCACTGGATGTACGCACCCACGCTGGCCAAGCGGTATCCGTCGGTGCACGTCGATCCCCGCGAGCTCTTCGTGGACGACGGCGACGTGCTGACATCGGCGGGCACGGCGGCCGGGATCGACCTCTGTCTCCACATCGTGCGGACGGACCACGGCAACGAGGCGGCCGGCGCGCTCGCCCGGCGCCTGGTGGTCCCGCCGCGGCGCAGTGGAGGCCAGGAGCGCTATCTCGACCGGTCACTGCCGGAGGAGATCGGCGCCGACCCCCTCGCGGAGGTCGTCGCCTGGGCGCTGGAGCACCTCCACGAGCAGTTCGACGTCGAGACGCTGGCGGCTCGCGCCTACATGAGCCGCCGCACCTTCGACCGCCGGTTCCGCTCGCTCACCGGAAGCGCTCCCCTGCAGTGGCTGATCACCCAGCGCGTCCTGCAGGCGCAGCGTCTCCTGGAGACGTCCGACTACTCGGTGGACGAGGTCGCGGGCCGCTGCGGCTTCCGTTCGCCGGTCGCGCTGCGGGGTCACTTCCGGCGGCAGCTGGGTTCGTCCCCGGCCGCGTACCGGGCGGCGTACCGCGCCCGCAGGCCGCAGGCCGACCGGTCCGCGGACCCGGACGGTCCGACCGGACCGGTCGGACCACCGTCCTCACTGCACCAGGAGCACTCTGGCCCGCTCCCGATGCAGACCCGCCGCACCGCGACGGCCGGCGCCCTGGGCGCGGCGGCGGCGCTCTCCTCGGAGGCGATGCGGGAGCGGGCGGAGCTGTACGCCGCGGGCAGGCCGAGCCTGCCCGGACAGCGCAGCGCGCCGTAGTACGGCGGCGGAGACACACGGGGTCCGCACCTTCGGGTGCGGACCCCTTCGCGCGCGGCCCCGGCCCCGGCTCGATCCGCCGTCCCGGCGGGGCGCACGGGCGGGTCCGCCGAGGGAGGCGGGCCGTAGGGTGAGACACATGAACGATCGCATGGTGTGGATCGACTGCGAGATGACCGGACTCTCGCTGTCGGATGACGCGCTCATCGAAGTGGCCGCGCTGGTCACCGACTCTGAGCTGAACGTGCTCGGCGAAGGGGTGGACATCGTGATCCGCCCGCCGGACGCCGCCCTGGAGACGATGCCGGACGTGGTGCGCCAGATGCACACGGCCTCCGGACTGCTGGAGGAGCTCGCCGGGGGGACGACCCTGGCGGACGCCGAGGAGCAGGTCCTCTCCTATGTACGTGAGCACGTCAAGGAGCCGGGCAAGGCCCCGCTCTGCGGGAACTCCGTCGGGACGGACCGCGGTTTCCTGCTGCGCGACATGCCGACGCTGGAGGACTACCTCCACTACCGCATCGTGGACGTGTCCTCCGTCAAGGAGCTGGCCCGCCGCTGGTACCCCAGGGCGTACTTCAACAGCCCGGAGAAGAACGGCAACCACCGCGCCCTGGCCGACATCCGTGAGTCCATCGCCGAGCTCCGCTACTACCGCGAGGCGATCTTCGTCCCGCAGCCCGGCCCCGACTCGGACACCGCCCGCACCATCGCGGCCAGGCACGTCCTGCCCGCCGAATAGGCCTTTGACGGGGCCCTACTGGGCCCCGGAAAAAGGTGTGCGCGAGCACCCCTCAGAACCCTGTACACTTTTTCTCGGCCGGTCAGAGAAAACCTCGAAGACCGGACATGGTGGGTGTAGCTCAGTTGGTAGAGCACCTGGTTGTGGTCCAGGTGGCCGCGGGTTCAAGTCCCGTCACTCACCCTGAACGATCAGCCGGTGACCTGGTGAACAGGTCACCGGCTGATCGCGTTCCCGGGCCCCGCGGCCCGTACGCTCCCCTCATGCCCCGTCCCACGGAACCCTCCGTCCGCACCGCCCGGCTCGACCTCGTTCCGCTGCGGGCCGAGCACGCCGAGGAGATGGCCGGGGTGCTGTCGGATCCGGCGCTGCACGCGTTCACCGGCGGGACGCCGGACACTCCGCGGGCCCTGCGGGCCCGGTACGAGCGCCTCGTCGCGGGTTCGCCGGATCCCGCCGTCCTCTGGCTCAACTGGGTGCTGCGGGAGCGTGCCCTCGGATGCCTGGTGGGGACGGTCCAGGCGACCGTCTCGGGAGGGACCGCGGAGGTCGCCTGGGTGGTGGGCACGCCCTGGCAGGGCCGGGGATACGCGACGGAGGCGGCGAGGGCGCTGGTCCAGCACGTGGTCCGGGTGTTCCCGGTCCGTACGGTCGTGGCCCATGTCCATCCCGGTCACCACGCGTCCGCCGCCGTCGCCGCGGCGGCGGGACTCACCGCGACCGGCGAACTCCAGGCGGGCGAGGTCCGCTGGGAGCTGACACCACGGCGCTGACGCCACGGCGCCGACCTCACCAGCCCCGCCTGCCGGGGACCGGCGGCCCTCCGGACGGAGACGACCACCGTCCGGCCGGGAACATCGGCGGACCGGCCGGGACACGACAGCCCTGCCGGCGAGGGCGGCTGCGGATCCGGCGAGGACGGCGGACGGCACGGCCGGAGGTAGCGGCAGACCCTCGGGGCGGCAGACCCCGGAAGGAGGCGCTGGCTCCCCGCCAAGGGCGGCGGCAGTCCCGCGGGGCGGCAGATCCTCCGGGACAGTGGCCCTGGAGGGAGCGACGATCCCCCCGGCGAGGACGGCAACAGGTCTCGGGGAACGACCGCTCCCCCGGCGAGGGCGGCGGCAGCCCCGCGGGGCGGCAGATCCTCCGGGGCAGTGGCCCTGGAGGGAACGGCGACCCACCAGGCGAGGACGGCAACAGGTCTCGGGGAACGACCGCTCCCCCGCCAAGGGCGGCGGCAGACCCGCGGGGCGGCAGATCCTCCGGGGGCGGTGGCCCTGGAGGGAGCGACGACTCTCCCGGCGAGGGCGGCAACAGGTCTCGGGGAACGACCGCTCCCCCGGCGAGGACGGCAACAGACGCACGAGGGGCGATGGCCCCGCGAGGGACGACCGCTCCCGGCAAGAACGGCATCAGCCCCCGCAGGACAGCGGGCCCCGGGGAACGGCGGCCCATCCGGCGAGGACGGCGGCAGACCTGCGGGAGCAGCCCCCTCCCTCGGGGGGGGGAAGGTCCTGGGAGGAACGGCCGCCCCGCGGGGGGACAGGCCCGTCGGGAGACGGCGGCCGGGCAGCGGCGGCCGGGGTGGGCGGGAGGTCAGGACGAGGCCCGTACCACCAGTTCCGCGGGCAGCACCAGCTGCCGCTTCTCCAGTCCCCGGGAGGCCGCGGGACGGCGGTCCGCGATCTCGCCCAGGAGGAGGTCGATCATGGCCCGGCCCATCTCCTCGATGGGCTGGCGGACGCTGGTCAGGGGCGGGTCCATGTGACGGGCTATGGCGGAGTCGTCGTAGCCGATGAGCGCCACGTCGTCCGGGATGCGCCGGCCGCTCTCGCGCAGCACCTGGCGGGCGCCCGCCGCCATGACGTCGGAGCCGGCGAAGACCGCGTCGATGTCGGGGAAGCGCTCGAGGAGCAGGGTCATCGCCCGCCGCCCCCCTTCCTCGGTGAAGTCGCCGGGGACGATCAGCCGGTCGTCCACCTCCCGACCCGCGTCCCGCAGGCCCTGGCGGTAGCCGTCGACGCGTCTCTGGGCGCCGTAGACGTCCATCCGGCCCGCGAGGTGGCCGATTCTGCCGCGGCCGCGCGAGACGAGGTGCTCCACGGCCGCGCGCCCGCCGCCGTAGTTGTCGGAGTCCACCGACGGAAGCGTCTCCTCCGCCGAGCGCCGGCCGCTGATCACGGCCGGGATCTCCAGCTGGGAGAGCAGGTCGGGGAGCGGGTCGTCGGCGTGCACCGAGACCAGCAGGACACCGTCGACGCGGTGCGCCGCCAGGTACTGGGCCAGGCGCTGCCGCTCCCGGTCGCTGCCCGCGAATATCAGCAGCAACTGCATCTCGGTCTCGGAGAGTTCCGCGCCGACACCGCGCAGCATGTCCGAGAAGTACGGTTCCGCGAAGAATCGCGTCTCCGGCTCGGGGACGACGAGGGCGATCGCGTCCGTGCGGTTGGCCGCGAGGGCGCGGGCCGCCGTGTTCGGAACATATCCGAGCTCCGCGACCGCGGCCTCGACCGCGGCCCGGGTCGCGTCACTGACCCGCGGGGATCCGTTGATCACCCGGGAGACCGTGCCGCGGCCCACTCCCGCGCGCGCGGCCACCTCTTCGAGGGTCGGCCGCCCACCGCTGCGGCTCCGCGCTCCGTGGACTGCCATGGCTTCCGCCTCCCGTTGACACCAAGCTGGCCTGGAATCTAACAGCCCCGTCCGGCGAGATTCGCGCCACCGGGCCGCAGCCTGGTGGCCGTCACCGCGCCGACCGCTCCCCTCCGGGCGCCGGACGGGGCATGAGACGCTTCCGGCCATGTGGCGGAATGACATCTTCAGCTAACGGGCCGATAACTGAACGCATCTCTCCGCTCCCCCGCCCTTGACACCCCCGCCCGAACCGGCGACTCTTCAACACATCACTGATGGGAGCGCTCCCACAGTACCTGACACATACACAACCCGCACGTTCCCCGCCCGAGCCGCAGCGAGAAACAACGGGCGCCACCAATGCAGTTGGCCGGGGGGTCGGCACGTCAGGCAACAGGAGGACGCAATGCGTACGAGTACCCGCCGGTCCCGCAGACTGGCGGCCGCAGCGGCCGTCGCAGCGATGACCGCAGGGCTGCTGGCCGGCTGCTCCAAGGACTCGAACGACGGCACGTCGGACTCCGACGGCGGAGGCAGCGGCAAGACGCAGCTGACCATCGGCACGTTCGGCGTGTTCGGCTACAAGGAAGCCGGACTCTACGACGAGTACATGAAGCTGCACCCGAACATCTCGATCAAGGAGAACGTCACCACTCGTACCGACGTCTACTGGCCCAAGACGCTCACCCGCCTGCAGGCCGGCTCCGGCACCGACGACATCCAGGCGATCGAGATCGGCAACATCACCGAGGCCGTCCAGACCCAGGCCGACAAGTTCGTCGACCTCGGCAAGGAGGTCGACAAGTCGCAGTGGCTGGGCTGGAAGACCTCCCAGGCCACCACCAAGGACGGCAAGACGATCGGGCTCGGCACCGACATCGGTCCCATGGCGATCTGCTACCGCAAGGACCTGTTCGCGAAGGCCGGTCTGGAGACGGACCGCACCAAGCTCGCCGAGCAGTGGAAGGGCGACTGGTCCAAGTACGTCGCCGTCGGCAAGGACTACATGAAGAAGGCGCCCAGCGGCACCAAGTTCGTGGACTCCGCCTCCTCGGTGTACAACGCGGCGCTCGGCGGCGAGAGCGAGCGGTACTACGACAAGGACGGCAACGTCATCTGGGACAAGTCCTCGGGCGTGAAGAAGTCCTGGGACGCCGCGATGGCGGTGGCGACCAGCAACATGTCGGCGAAGCTGAAGCAGTTCGACCCGACGTGGGACCAGGGCTACGCCAAGGGCTCGTTCGCGACCGTGGCCTGTCCCGCCTGGATGATGGGCTACATCCAGGAGAAGTCCGGTGACGCGGGCAAGGGCAAGTGGGACGTGGCGGCCGCGCCGACCGCAGCCAACTGGGGCGGTTCGTTCATCGGTGTCCCGGTGGCCGGCAAGCACCAGAAGGAGGCCATCGCGCTGGCCAAGTGGCTGACCGCCCCCGAGCAGCAGGCGAAGGTCTTCGCCAAGCAGGCCAGCTTCCCGTCGACCCCGTCCGCGTACGCCAGCCTGAAGCCGGCCGCCGCCACCACGGAGTACTTCTCCAACGCGCCGATCACGCAGATCTTCGGCGACTCGGCGAAGACCATCCCGGTCCAGTACTTCGGCATCAAGGACCAGCCGATCAACACGGCGCTGACCGACGTCGGCATCCTCCAGGTCGAGCAGAAGGGCAAGACCCCCGACCAGGGCTGGAGCGCTGCCAAGGCTGAGATCAAGGACGTGCTCGGCCAGTGACCAGCCCCAAGCAGGCTCTCGCGCAACCCGCGACGAGCGCCGACGCCGCGCCCGGCTCACAGCCGGGCGCGGCCCGGGGCGCTCAGGGTCGCGGTACGCCGCCGCAGCACCCCGGTTCCTGGCGCAGCCGGCTGTACCGCTGGGACATGAAGGCGTCCCCGTACGCATTCGTCGCCCCCTTCTTCATCTTCTTCGGGGCCTTCGGGCTCGTACCGCTGCTCTACACGGCCTGGTACTCGCTCCACAATGTGCAGCTCTCCGGGCTCGACCACCAGACCTGGGCCGGTCTGGACAACTACAAGAACCTGCTGTCCTCGGAGTTCTTCTGGAACGCCCTGGAGAACACCTTCACCATCGGTGTGATCTCCACGGTGCCGCAGCTGCTCATGGCGATCGGGATCGCCCACCTGCTCAACTACCGGCTGCGCGGCTCGACCGTGTGGCGGGTCGTGATGCTCACCCCGTACGCCACCTCGGTGGCGGCGGCGACGCTGGTCTTCACGCTGCTGTACTCGTGGGACGGCGGCATGATCAACTGGCTCCTCCACTTCGTCGGGGTCGACCCGATCAACTGGCGCGAGTCCGACTGGGGCGGCCAGTTCGCCGTCTCCTCGATCGTGATCTGGCGCTGGACCGGCTACAACGCGCTGATCTACCTCGCGGCGATGCAGGCGATCCCCACGGACCTGTACGAGTCGGCGGCCCTCGACGGCGCGGGCCGCTGGCAGCAGTTCCGCCACGTGACGATCCCCATGCTGCGGCCGACGATCCTGTTCACGGTGGTCGTGTCCACCATCGGCGCGACGCAGCTGTTCGGTGAGCCGCTCCTGTTCGGCGGGGTCAGCGGCTCGAAGGGCGGCTCCGCGCACCAGTACCAGACGCTCGGCCTCTACATGTACGACCAGGGCTGGAACATCGGCAACCTCGGCAAGGCCTCGGCGATCGCGTGGACGATGTTCCTGATCCTGCTGATCATCGCCGCGGTCAACCTGCTGATCACCCGACGGCTGAGGAAATCCCAATGACCACGACTGAACTGACCGCCTCCCAGGCGGACGCGAAGCCGGCTCCGGACAAGCGGGAGCCCGGACGCCGGCGGGTGCTCGGCGCGGGCAAGCAGTTGCACGCGGGTCCGGTCACCTACGTCGTCCTGACCCTCTTCGCGCTGGTCTCGCTCGCTCCGCTGGTCTGGACGGCCATCGCGGCCTCGCGCAACAACGCCCGGCTGGCACAGTCTCCGCCGCCGCTGTGGTTCGGCGGAAACCTGTTCACCAACCTCCAGGCCGCGTGGGACCAGGCCGGACTCGGCACCGCGATGGTCAACTCCACGATCGTCGCCGGCACCATCACCGTCGGCACGGTCGTGTTCTCCACGCTCGCCGGGTTCGCCTTCGCCAAGCTGCGGTTCAAGTTCTCCGGACTCCTGCTGCTGCTGACCATCGGCACGATGATGATCCCGCCGCAGCTGGCCGTCGTGCCGCTGTACCTGTGGATGAGCGACCTGGGCTGGTCCAACCAGCTGCAGACGGTCATCCTGCCCACCCTGGTGAGCGCCTTCGGCACGTTCTTCATGCGGCAGTACCTGCTGCAGGCCCTGCCCTCCGAGCTGATCGAGGCGGCGCGGGTGGACGGCGCGAACAGCCTGCGCGTGGTGTGGCACGTCGTCTTCCCGGCGGCACGCCCGGCGATGGCGGTGCTCGGCCTGCTGACGTTCGTGATGGCCTGGAACGACTTCCTGTGGCCGATCATCGCCCTGAACCAGCAGGAGCCGACGGTCCAGGTCGCCCTCAACGCGCTGGGCACCGGCTACATCCCCGACCAGGCCGTCATCATGGCGGGCGCGCTGCTCGGCACACTGCCGCTGCTCATCGCCTTCCTCCTGTTCGGCAAGCAGATCGTGGGCGGGATCATGCAGGGCGCGATCAAGGGCTGACCGCCCCTCACGGAGGGGGCCGGGCCACCGCAGCCCCGGCCCCCAGTCCCGCCTTTTCTCCCCACATCCAACTCGTCGGTCTTCACGACCCCCTTGGGAGCGCTTCCATGCCTGAGTCCACCACACCCGTGACTTTCCCTCCGGCCTTCCTCTGGGGTGCGGCCACCTCCGCCTACCAGATCGAGGGCGCGGTGCGGGAGGACGGCCGCACGCCGTCGATCTGGGACACCTTCAGCCATACGCCGGGCAGGACGGCCGGCGGCGAGCACGGTGACATCGCTGTCGACCACTACCACCGCTACCGCGACGACGTGGCCCTGATGGCCGACCTCGGCCTCGGCGCGTACCGCTTCTCCGTCTCCTGGTCGCGGGTGCAGCCCACCGGCCGGGGCCCCGCCGTCCAGCGCGGCCTGGACTTCTACCGGCGTCTGGTCGACGAGCTGCTGTCGAAGGGCATCAAGCCGGCGATCACCCTCTACCACTGGGACCTGCCGCAGGAGCTGGAGGACGCGGGCGGCTGGCCCGAGCGCGAGACGGCGCTGCGCTTCGCCGAGTACGCGCAGATCGTGGGCGAGGCGCTGGGTGACCGCGTCGAGCAGTGGATCACCCTGAACGAGCCCTGGTGCAGCGCCTTCCTGGGCTACGGCTCCGGGGTGCACGCCCCCGGCCGGACGGACCCGGCGGCGGCGCTGCGCGCGGCCCACCACCTGAACCTCGCGCACGGGCTCGGCACCTCGGCGCTGCGTTCCGTGATGCCCTCCCGCAACTCGGTCGCGGTGAGCCTCAACTCCTGCCCGGTCCGGCCCCTCACGCAGGACCCGGCGGACCTGGACGCGGCCCGGCGCATCGACGACCTGGCCAACGGCGTCTTCCACGGCCCGATGCTGCACGGCGCCTACCCGGCGACCCTGTTCACGGCGACCCGGCCGATCACCGACTGGTCGTACGTCCAGGACGGCGACCTCGCGCTGATCCACCAGCCACTGGACGCCCTCGGGCTCAACTACTACACCCCGACGCTGGTCTCGGCCGCCGCCGCTCCCGCGGACGGTCCGCGCGCGGACGGCCACGGCTCCAGCATGCACTCCCCCTGGCCGGGCGCGGACGACGTCACGTTCCACCAGACGCCGGGCGAGCGCACGGAGATGGGCTGGACGATCGACCCGACGGGGCTGCACGAGCTGATCATGCGGTACACCCGTGAGGCGCCGGGCCTGCCCCTGTACATCACGGAGAACGGCGCGGCCTACGACGACAAGCCGGACCCGGAGGGCCGCGTCCACGACCCCGAGCGCATCGCCTACCTGAACGGCCACCTGTCCGCCGTGCACCGCGCGATCGAGGACGGGGCGGACGTCCGCGGCTACTTCCTGTGGTCCCTGCTGGACAACTTCGAGTGGGCCTACGGCTACGAGAAGCGCTTCGGCGCGGTCTACGTCGACTACGCGACCCTGACCCGCACCCCGAAGTCGAGCGCCCACTGGTACGGCAAGGCGGCCCGCACGGGCACGCTGGCGCCGGTGGCGCCCACGGAGTAGCCGGGCGCCGCCCGGGTGTGTCCGCGGTGTGCGGGAGAAAGGGCCTGGGCCCTGTCCGGTGGATCTCCGGACAGGGCCCAGGCCCTTCGCGTGTCGTCACGACGCCCCGGCCGGGTGGGGGGTGGCAGGTGGAGAAGACCGGCCGGGGCGTGCGCGACCCCCGTTTCGCGATGGCTACTTGAGAGCGGCGAACGCCTTGGAGAAGGCACCGTCGCCCTGGACGATGGAGCTGCAGGTGGCGTCCGCGCTGTTCTTGGCACCGCCGGCGCACTGCTTGTCCCGGGCCGCGGACCACATCGAGAGCCAGCCGATGCCCTTGGACTGCGCGAAGGAGACGAGCTGCGAGGCGTCGTCGACCTTGAAGATCTCCGAGGCCACGTCGTTGACGCCGATCATCGGGGTGATGGCGACGGTCTTCCACGCGGCGCTGTCGGAGAGACCGAGGACACCCTTGATCTGCGCCTGTGTGGCCGTGGCGGCCTGCTCGGCGAGGTCGCCCATGTCACCGTTGAACGCGGGGCCGTAGTCCATCGCCATGATGTTCACGGCGCTGATCTTCACGCCGTTGGACTTGGCGTCGGCGACCAGGTTCACGCCGTCCTGGGTGAGGCCCTGCGGCAGGACCGGCAGGGTGAGGGAGACGTCCAGGCCCGGGTGCTGCTGCTGGAGCTTGGCGATGGCCTGGGCGCGCTTGGTGTTCGCCGCCGTGTTGGGCAGCGCGCCGCCCTCGACGTCGAAGTCGACCTTCGTGAGCTTGAAGGCGTCCACGGCCTTGCCGTAGGCCGCCGCCAGCGCGTCGACCGAGCCGCAGGTGGTGGCGAGCTCCGTGCCGGAGGCGCCGCCGAAGGAGACCCGGACGTCGCCGCCCTTGGCGCGCAGCGCGCCGATCTGCGCCGCCACCGCGTCGTTCGCGAGGTCGCTCACACCGCCGAACTTCGGCGTGCAGCCGCCGCCGTCGGTGATGAACGCGAGGTTGTAGTTCTTCACACCGGTGGCGTCGGCCGCCTTGACCAGGTCGAAGGCCGGGAAGAGGGAGGTGTCGACGTAGGGAGCGAAGCCCGCGGTCGTCGTGGTGCCGCCGCCCGAGGTCTGCGTGGGGGTCGGGGTGGCCGTGGCGGTCGCGGTGGCGGTGGCGGTCGGCTTCGGGGTGGCGCTCTGGGTCGCGCTCGCGGTCGGGGTGGGCTTGGCCGTGGGGGTCGCGGTCTGCGTCGGGCGGCCGCTCGGCTCGGGCGTCGCCTCGTCCACCGAGCACTTGGTGCCGTCGATGACACAACCCGTCGGGTTCGCGGTGCCGTTCACGACGAAGCCGACGGTGACGGACTCGCCGGCCGCCAGACCGTCCTTGTCCCAGGACGGCGGCGTCACGGTGACGTGCTGTCCGCTCACCGACGAGGTCGCGTCCCACAGGGAGCTGAGCTTGGAGCCCGAGGGCAGGTCGAACTCCAGCTTCCAGTCGGGCTTTTGCTGGTTCGTGTCATTGGAGACGACGTACTGCGCGGTGTACCCCGTGGACCACTCGCTGGTCCTGGTGTAAGCGGCCCCGACACTCGACGCGTTCGCGATACCGGTGAACACGAGGGCGCCGCCGCCGGCCACGGCCGCCGCGACGACGGCGCCTATCGCCTTGTTCCTGCCACTGACCTTGCGCCGGTGCGTGCTGCTCATCGCGTGCCTGCCTTCGCGGAATCACGGGGGGGGGTTCACTGGGGTCGTCCCAGGGGTGCGGGCATCACGCTAGCGATCCGGAATCGGTCAAACCGGTTGATCCGGACGCCGGTCGGGGATCTTAGGGTCCGCTTAAGGAAGGCATCGGAAGCCGTTAAAGGTCGAGACCAATGTGGGCGGTTTGGCAGGCCTCACGGACTCGCCCGGCACGGACACGGGACCCCTCGGCGCGTGCCCGTTCCGGCGGGTGCCGCGGGTTCGTGTGGCGCGTGGCGCCGGGGCGACTCGGCGCGGGCGAGGCGCCCACGGCGTGTCAGCGTGCGACGGTGCTCCGTCGGCGGCGGCGTACGCTGCCCCGGTGTCCGCTGCGGACCGGGGCCCTGCCGTCCAGCTGGATCCAGATGCGCACCTCGGTTCCGCCCAGCACGGAGGAACCGATCCGTACGTCCCCGCCCGTCGACTCCGCGAGCCGTCGCACGATGTCGAGGCCGAGGCCCGTGGACCCGTCGTTGCCCGAGCCCCGTCCGCGCGCCATCGCCGCCTCCGGGTCCACGATCCCGGCGCCCGCGTCCGACACCAGCACGATCACGGCGTCCTCGGCGTTGTGCACGTCGACCGCGAAGGCCGTGCCCTCGGGGGTGTGGCGGAAGACGTTGCCGAGGAGCGCGTCGAGCGCGGCGGCGAGGTCGGCACGGGCCACGGGTATGCGGCACGGCCGGTCCACGCCGGCCACCCGCACCTTGCGTCCCTCGTCCTCGGCGAGCGCGGACCAGAAGTCCATGCGTTCACGGACGACCTCGGAGGCGTCGCACCCGGCACCGGCACCGATCGCCGCGGTCTGCGGCTTGGCCTCCCGGGCCGTCCTGATGATCGTGTCGACCTCGCGCTCCAACTGCTCCACGGCGGCCCGGGTCTGCTCGGCGGCCGGCCCGTCACCGAGGGAGGCGGCGTTGAGGCGGAGCACGGTCAGCGGCGTGCGCAGGCGGTGCGAGAGGTCGGCGGCGAGCTCCCGCTCGTTGGCGAGCAGCTGGACGACCTGGTCGGCCATGGAGTTGAACGCGACGGCGGCCTGCCGCAGTTCGGTCGGCCCTTCCTCGGGCACGCGGGATCCGAGCTTCCCCTCGCCCAGCTCGTGCGCGCCCTCGGCGAGGCGCTGCGCGGGCTGCACCATCCGCACGCCCAGCCGGTCGGCGACCGCGACGGAGCCGATGATCAGGGCGACACCGACCGCGGCGAGGACCGCCCAGGCCGTGCCGACGCCGTTGCTGACCTCGGCCTCGGGGACGTACACCTCGATGACCGCGATGCCGGAGCTCAGCGCGACGGGCTGGAGCAGTGTGGAGCCGCCGGGCACCTCCGCGGTGGAGGCCCGCCCCAGCCGCCGGGTCATGGCGATGTCCTTGCCGACGGCGCGCCGCTTGCCGATCTCGACCGCCGGCTTGCCGTCGCCGGCGGGGATGTGCACGGCCATCTGCGCGTCCGAACCGGCCGAGGCGACGACGCGCTCCAACTCGTCCCGGTCGGTGGTGATGGAGAGCGCGGGCGCGATGGCGGCGGCCTGCCGCTCGGCGTTGGAGAACGCCCGGTCGCGCGCCATCTCCTTGATCACCAGGCCGAGCGGGACCGCGAAGGCGACGACGACCATCGTCGTCACCGCCACGCACACCTTGACCAGTGCCCACCTCACAGCGGCCGCTCCGCTCTCGGCGGTTCCAGCTTCACGCCGACGCCCCGCAGGGTGTGCAGATAGCGCGGCCGGGCCGCCGTCTCCCCCAGCTTCCGGCGCAGCCAGGAGAGATGGACGTCTATGGTCTGGTCGTCGCCGTAGGCCTGCTGCCACACCTCGGCGAGCAGTTCCCTGCGCGGTACGACGACACCGGGGCGCCCGGCCAGGAAGGCGAGCAGGTCGAACTCGCGCCGGGTGAGGTCGAGTCGGACGCCGTCCAGTTCCGCCTGGCGGCGCAGCGGGTCGATGGCGAGCCCGCCGACCCGGATGACCGTCGACACGGGGGCCTCTCCCACGGTGGTGCGCGAACGGCGCAGCACCGCCGCCATGCGCGCGGACAGGTGCTCGACCGAGAACGGCTTGGTCAGGTAGTCGTCCGCGCCGGCGTTCAACAGCCGGACGATCTCCGCCTCGTCGTCCCGCGCGGTGGCGATGATCACCGGGACGTCGGTGATCCCGCGCAGCATCTTCAGCGCCTCGGACCCGTCCAGATCGGGCAGTCCGAGGTCGAGGATCACGACGTCGAAGGAGAAGTGGGCGACCTCGCGCAACGCCTCCAGGGCGGTGCCGACGCTGCGCACGATGTGCGCGGCCTCGGTCAGATGCCGGATGAGCGCCGAGCGTACGAACTGGTCGTCCTCGACGACGAGCACACTTGCCATGAGCCGCACCGTACGCCATCCGCGCGGGGCGGTCCGATGCCTGTGGACAACCCTCATCAGGCACTTGTGGACAATCCCGGCCCACTCTCCTGCCGACATTCCGGATCTCGGCAGGGCCGGAAGACACCCGTGGCGCTCGTGGTGCAGTATGGCCGGGATGCGCAGAGGACTCGTACACGTACTCGCTTGGTTGCTCGCCACGGGCGCGGCGGTCACGCTGTCGTGGTGGGGTGTCCACACCGTCATGACGGGGACGGCCTACGACCCGCCGCGGGCGCTGCCCATCACGGTGGCGGGGGCGACGGCCGAGGAGACGAGACCCCTGGCGTCCTCGACCCGGCGGGCCGAGCCGTCCGCGCCCGCTCCGAGCAGGCCCTCCACGACCCCGAAGCCGAAACCGACGCCCTCGAAGTCCGCGTCTCCGAGCGGCGGTCCGTCACCGGCCCCGTCGACCCCGGCCGCGTCTCCGTCCTCCTCCGGGCAGGTCAAGAGCTACGACTCGGACGGCGGCCGGGTGGTCTTCGACATCGCCGACACGTACGGGACGCTGGTGTCCGCGACGCCCAACACGGGCTGGTCGATGCAGGTGTGGAAGACCGAGACGTGGATCCGCGTGGAGTTCAGCTCGGGCGCCGACCGGGTGTCGGTGTTCTGCGACTGGCACGACGGGCCCCCGCACGTGGACATCGGGACGTACTGAACCGGCGCCCGGGAACCCGCTGGCACCGGGTCAGCGGAACACGGACGGCGGCGGGGCCGGCGAGGCGACCGCCACGGCGTCCGTGACCGGTGCCGCGCCACCCGTGAAGTCCAGGAGCTCCCTGCCGTGTTCGACCCGGGCGGGATGCGGGTCGGAGGCGGCGCGGCGGGTCAGTTCGGCGACCGGCAGCGGCCGGCCGGAGGCGACGAGGACCGCGTTCCCGAAGCGCTTGCCGCGCAGCACCGTCGGGTCGGCGACCAGGGCGAGTTCGGGGAAGACGGAGGCGACGGTGGCTATCTGGCCGCGGAGGTGGGCGAGCGGGGGTCCGTCGGCGAGGTTCGCGGCGTAGATCCCGGAGTCCTTCACCACCCGGCGGGCCTCCGTGACGAACTCGACGGACGTCAGATGGGCCGGTGTCCGCGCGCCGCTGAAGACGTCCGCGATGACCAGGTCCGCCCAGCCGTCGGGCACCTTGGCGAGACCTTCCCGGGCGTCCGTGGAACGCACCCTGATCCGGGCGTTCGGGTCCAGCGGCAGTTCGCGGCGCACCAGTTGGACGAGGGCCGCGTCACGTTCGACGACCTGCTGGGTGGACCGGGGGCGGGTGGCGGCGGTGTAGCGGGCCAGGCTGAGGGCGCCGCCACCGAGGTGGACGACCTGCACGGGCCTGCCGGGCGGGGCGACGAGGTCGATGACGTGGCCGAGGCGGCGCTGGTACTCGAAGCTCAGGTAGGAGGGGTCGTCGAGGTCGACGTGGGACTGCGGGGCGCCGTCGATGAGCAGGGTCCAGGCGCGCGCCCGGTCCCGGTCGGGCAGCAGCTCGGCGAGCCCGCCGTCGACGGCCTCCACGACCGCCTCGGCCTGCCCGCGCCGCCCGCCCCGTCCGGTGTCGCGGCCGTCGTCCGCCCGCTGATTCCTCGCCCGTGCCATCTGGCCATTATCGGGGCGCGAGAGCGGGTCGGCTCAGCGACCGGTCGCGGGGAGGTCCGGCCCGCTCAGCGGCAGCCGTCCGCCGCCTCGATCAGCCGCGCGGCCTCGTCCAGCGCGGCCCGCAGCACCGCCGGATCGGTCGCGAGGTCCGCGTCCCCGGGCGGGAGCAGCCAGTCCGAGCCCTCGACCGGGGGCTCGGGGGCCGGCCCCAGGCCGCGGCCGTCGGTCTGCGTACAGGTGCTGCCGGGCACGTCCCAGGCGTCGGCGGTGCCGGGCGGCACCAGGAAGCCGAGGGTGTCGCGGCCGCCGTCGTGCAGGACGGGCCCCACGAGGTCGGCCGCCGCGCCGCGGCGCAGGATGTCGACCGCCTCCAGCCCCTGGCGGGCCGGGACGGTCACCAGGTCGCACTCGGCGGCCGGCCGCGACCGGACGCCGCGCTCCGGGTACGGCCCGTGCTGCGCGGCCGGCGGTGGCGTACGGAACTCGGTGGTCTGCGCGATCTGCATCCCGGCCTCCAACGGAACCCCTCCTCGACGACGAGCGGGTCGGGAGTTCGGGCGGCTCCCGGTCCATCCGGTTCAACGCGCCAGGACGTCAACGGCTACGGCGAAACTCCGCCACAAAGGATGGCAGTTCATGGCAGATCGTGGATGAGATATCCGGTTTGTAGCCAAACCCAGCGTGGCGGCCTCGTCACACCAGGTACGTTCTTGCCCGCCGGACGCAGGGCACCTACCGGGCACAACCCGGTCAACCCGGTCCTGGATCCGGCATGGTTCGACGGTTCGCAAGAGAGGGCCCGGCCATGGCGTCGTCATCGGTGACCTCGTCCCCGTCCCCCCGGCCACCACGGCCGAATCTCGCCTTCCGGAGATTGCGCGGCCAGCGCTCCCCGGGCGAGTTCGCCGCGCTGGTGCGGAGGGCCGCGCTCGAGATCGGCGAGCGGGTCAGCTGCGACGCGCGCTACATCGGGCGCGTCGAGGCGGGCGAGATCCGCTGTCCCAACTACGCGTACGAGCGGGTGTTCCTGCACATGTTTCCCGGCCGCACGCTGACCGACCTCGGTTTCACCCCCCGCTCCTGGGTACGCGGACGCGGGGCGCGTGACCCGGGAAAGGCGCTTCTCGCCCGCTCCACGAACCCTTCACACGCCCCGTATGAGACGGACGGGGCGCACGAGACGTATGAGACGCCGGGTCCGCTCCACGTCCCGGCTCCGTACGGCCCGCGCACCGCGCACCACACGGACAGCCCGCACGATCCGCACAGTCCGCACGATCCGTACGACCCGCACCCTTCGTGCGACCCGTACGACCCGTACGAGAAACGCGATCAGAACCACGAGGAGAGCGACGTGCAGCGTCGCGCATTCATGACCGGAGGCACCGCCACCGTGGCGGCGGCCTCGATGGGACCCTTCACGGGTGCCTTCGGCGGCGGCGCCACGGCCGCCGAACGACGCGTCCACCGGGCGGGTACGTCCGAGGCGGGCGCCCTCGAGGAGGCCGTCCGCCGGATCCGGCTGCTCGACGACAGACACGGGGCCGACGGGCTCTACCGGCGGGCGGCGGCCCCCCTGCGCACCGCGTACGAACTGCTCGACGCGGGCACCACCCGGCAGACGACCGCCGACCGGCTGTACTCGGGGGCCGGGGAACTGGCCATCTCGGTGGGCTGGCTGGCCCACGACTCGGGGCGCTTCGACGACGCCCGCTCGCACTACGCGGAGGCCCTCGCGACCGCCCGGATGGCGGGCGACGCGGGCCTCGAGGCACACGCCTTCTGCAACACGGCCTTCCTCGCCCGCGACGCGGGGCGCCCCCGCGAGGCCGTGCGCGCGGCCCAGGCGGCCCAGCGCGCCGCGCGGCCCCTCGGCTCCTCCCGGCTGCTCTCCCTGCTCGCGCTGCGCGAGGCGGGTGGCTGGGCCGGGCTCGCCGACCGCCGGGGGTGCGAGCAGGCGATGGCGCGCGCGCAGGCCCTCTACGCACGCGGCCCCGCGGAGGCCGACCCCGAGTGGATGACCTTCTACGGAGAGGCCGAGCTGGAGGGGCTCGAGGCGCAGTGCTGGTCGACGCTGGGCGACTGGCCCCGGGCCGCCCGCCACGCACGCCGCGCCGCCCACCTGCAGGACCCGCACTTCACCCGCAACATCGCCCTCTACACCGCCGAACTCGCCGACGACCTGGCCCGCGGCGGACGCCCGGACGAGGCCGCCGCCGCCGGTCAGCGCGTCCTTGACCTGCTGAACGAGGTCCAGTCCTCCCGCATCCAGACCATGCTGGCGGGAACGGCCCGCGTGCTGCTCCCGCACCGCAGGGCCTCGGGCGTCTCGGCCTTCCTCGACCGCCACGCGAGCCTGCCGCGCACGGCGTGAGGGCCGCCGGAGCGCCGGTCAGGCGCTCAGGTGCCCGCAGTCGTTCCACACCTCGATCGCCGGCTCCCCGTAGGCCCAGCCGAGCACCGACAACGAGGTCGGGTTGAGGCGGATGCGGGCCGCGAAGTCCAGCGGAAGGCCCAGCCAGCGGGCGCCTATGGAGCGCAGGATGTGGCCGTGGGCGAAGATCAGCAGATCGCGGTCCTCGGAGCGGGCGTAGGAGACGACCTCGTCCGCGCGCGCGGTGACCTGCTCCAGGCTCTCCCCCTCGGGGACGCCGTCGCGCCAGATGAACCAGCCGGGACGGATGTCCTGGATCTCGGCCGGGGTCATGCCCTCGTAGGCGCCGTAGTCCCACTCCAGGAGCGCGTCCCAGGTGGTCGCCCGCTCCCCGAGACCGGCGAGCTCGCACGTCTCGCTCGCGCGCGAGAGCGGACTGGTGCGCACCTCGGCGGCGGGCAGCGAGTCGAACGGCGACCGGTGGAGCCGCTCGCCCAGCAGCTTGGCGCCGCGCCGCCCCTCTTCCAGGAGCGGGATGTCGGTCCTGCCGGTGTGCTTTCCGGACAGCGACCATTCGGTCTGTCCGTGCCGGGCCAGCAGGATGCGCGGTGCCATGACGATGACCTTTCCGGGACGGTCTCCACGAACGAGGGGGTCGGCTCGCTCGTGGACGGCTCGAGGAGTGGGTCACTCCATCATCGCTCACCTCCGCCCGGGGCAACCCGGGGGGCGATCTCAGCGTCTTCGAGATCCGGGGCGCCCCTTCGGGGTGTTCGCACACACCGTAAAATCCCGGGGTGGCCACGGACCGCCTGGTCACCACGAGCAGATGGGCACGAGCAGATGGGGGAGGGCGATCGGATGCCGCAGACCGATGCACCGCGTACCGAAGCGGCACCGCGCGCCCGGTCGGGCCGGTGGGCCGGACCGCACGGGGCCACCGCGTCGGGGATCCGCCCGCGCTGGTGGACCGAGGTCCCGCTGATCCTGTTCGTGTACGCGGCGTACACGGCGGGCCGGCTGCTGGCCCGGGGCGACACCGGCGGCGCGGTGGACCACGGCCTGGAGATCCTGCGGATCGAGAAGGCCCTCCACATCAACGCCGAGCATCCGCTGAACCGGCTGTTCACACGGGAGGCCTGGCTGGGCGTGCCCGCCGACTTCGGGTACGCCTCGCTGCACTACGTGGTGACGCCGGCGATCCTGATATGGCTGTTCCGCTCCCGGAGCGTGCGCTACCGGGCGGCCCGCACCTGGCTGTGGACCTCCACGTTCATCGGCCTGATCGGCTTCACCCTGCTGCCGACCTGCCCGCCCCGGCTGCTGTCGCCCGAGCACGGTTTCGTCGACACGATGGCCCAGTACAGCGACTACGGCTGGTGGGGCGCCGAGGCGAGCGCGCCCCGCGGCATGGGCGGGATGACGAACCAGTACGCGGCGATGCCGAGCCTGCACGTGGGCTGGGCCCTGTGGTGCGGGGTGATGCTGTGGCGTCACGGCCGGACGCCCGCGGCCAGGGTCGCCGCCGTCGCCTATCCGCTGTTCACCACGATCGTCGTGATGGGCACGGCCAACCACTACTTCCTGGACGCCGTCGCGGGCGCCGCGGTGATGGGGGCCGGCCTGCTGCTGACCCCGTTCGTGATGCGGACGGCGGACCGGCTGCGGACACTGGTGGGAAACCGTGTCCCGTGGGCCAGGGGTGCCTCGGGGGACGAGGGTTCACCGATTGTCAGTGTGGGATGCCACACTTCCGCGGGTGAACGAATTCCCCGACAGCGCGAGTCCCGAACCGGGCCGGGAGCCGAGCCGGGTGCCTCCCCCACGGACGCGGGGGACAGCACTGCGACAGCAGCTCGCTGAGCTGCGCGGTCCGGAGATCGCACCGAAGGCGCTGGACGCGCGCGCCCTCGCGGCACTCGCCGCCAACCCCGGGTGCGACCGGCGCGCCCTCCTGGACGGTGTGGGCGTCGACAAGGCGAAGCTGGCCGACGCGCTCGGCGCGCCCTCCGCGTTCGGGATGTCCCAGTTCGCCTTCATGCGGGGCAACGCGTTCGAGGCGCGCGTCAAGGCCGACGGCGGCGCCGAACTGCTGCGCCTGGTGCACGAGAAGCTGGACCCCGGCGCCGAGCCGCCCGGCGCCGGTGCCGTGCCCGACCTGGGCGCGATCGGTCCCGAGGGACGCACGGCCCGTACGGAACTGGCGTTGCGCGAGGCCACCGCGGCCGGCGGCTGGACCCTGCTCGACCACCCCATGCTCTGCCTGGACGTCGCGGGCTCCCCCGCCTTCCTGGAACCGGACGCGGTGGTCGTGCACCCCGACGGCGACTGGACGGTCGTCGAGATCAAGTCGTTCCCGATGCTGGACGGTTCGGCCGACCCGGCCAAGGTGGGCGCCGCCGCCCGGCAGTCCGCGGTGTACGTCCTGGCCCTGGAGGAGGTCGCCGCCCGTCTCGACCCCGCCCCCGAGGTCCACCACCGGATCCTCCTGGTCTGCCCGAAGGACTTCTCCAACCTCCCGACGGCCTCGGCCGTCGACGTGCGCAAGCAGCGCGCGGTCACCCGCCGCCAACTGGCCCGGCTCACCCGCGTCGAGGACATCGCGGCCGCCCTCCCCGAGGGCGTCTGCTTCTCCCCAGACCTCCCGGCCGAGGAACTGATCACGGCCGTCGAGGCGGTCCCCGCGACCTACGCGCCCGAGTGCCTGGCCGCCTGCGAACTGGCCTTCCACTGCCGGGCCCGTTCACGCGCCGGGGGCGCGGTGACCTCGCTCGGCCGCTCGCTGCGCGCGGACCTGGGCGCTCTGACGACCGTCCCGGACGTGCTGGCCGCGGCCCGCGGGGAGGCGGGCGATCCCGAGGACCCGGCCGTCGCGGCCCTCAGGAGAGCGGCTCTGCTGCGGGCGGAGGCCCTGCGCGGCACGGCCGCGGAGGCCCGGGTGCCGGCCGCGCCCGGGACACGGGCGCACGCGGACTCCACGCAGGTCCACGTACCGGTGGCCGGCGCCCCGGACGGCCGGGAGGCGGGCGCGTGTCGCTGATCACCACCCTCGCGCGGCTGGAGGCCGTCGAGAGCGGCCGGGCGCAGCCCGCCGCCACCGTGCTCCACCGTCATCTCGCCGAACGGCCGCTGGTGTTCGTGCCGCTCACCACCGCGGGCGAGGCGGGAGCCCCGCTCGGCGCGCTCGTCGGCACCGACCGGGACGCGCCCCGGCTGCTGGTCGTGCCGCAGCCCCGCGACCGCGACCTGCGCTTCGCCTTCCTCGCCGAACTGGCGGACGTCGTCCTGCCCTACCTCGACGCGTACGCGGACGTGGTCGAGGCGGCCGAGCGCAGCGAGACCGACCCGGAGACCGGCAAGCGCGTCAAGGTCGAGGTCGAGCTGTGCGCCGACGCCCCGCAGCTGATCGTGCCCGGCCGGGCCGGCATCGACTTCGTCCGTCTCCTCGGGCGCTCCACCCGTTTTCGGCGCACCGCCGAGCAGGATCCCGAGGCACCGCACCCGGCGCCGCCCCGGGTGCCGCTGTTCGGGCGCTGGCTGACCCACTTCGGGGAGCGGGCCCGCGTGCCCGGCTCCGCCCTGCTCCTCGCCCTCACCGACGTGCTGTCCCGGCACTGGGCCACCGGCCAGAGCAGCCTGGAGGACCAGCACCTCGGCGCGCTGCTCGCCTGGCTCGATCCGCCGGAGGGCGAGCCGGGCGCCGAGGCCGCGGTGCGGGCCGAGCTCCAGCGGGACGCGCGCGGCCAGCTCGTCTGCCCGCCCGCGGGACCGGCCACCGACCCCGCCTTCGACAACCAGCTGCTGGCCCCCGCGATCGAGCGCTACGACCGCGCGCGCACGGCGCTGGCCGCCGCCGAGGACGGCATCGAGGCCGACGACCGGCTCGGTGAACTCACCGCGGCGGAGCGCGAGATCCGCGCTCTCGTCGAGAGCGTCACCCGGCCCACCTGGGACGCGGTCTGGCGCGGGATCGACCTGCTGCGGACGCTGCCGGAGGGGGCGCACGCCGCCGACCGGTGGACCCGCGACCGCTGGTCGTTCACCGGACACCGCGACCGGGTCGTGGCGGGCGAGCCGCCGCAGCCGCGCCGCGACGACGCGGTGACCGCCGCGAACAAACTGGCCACGCGCGAGCGGGAGCAGGCCCGGCTGGAGGCACAGGAGGCCCTCGACGACCCGCTGGTCATGGCCGGCCGGCGGCTCGCCGGAGAGGCGTTCGCCGGAGAGGTCACCGAGGTCGTGATGGCGTACGGCGAGGGGAAGCGGCCGACCCCCCGCCCGCTGGTGACCGTCCGCACGGACGACCGCCCGCACCTGGGGGAACGGGCCAAGGTGTACCGCTCGCTCGGCGGGAAGCCGCAGGCCGCGGAGTTCGTCGGGTACGACGACGAGGGCGCGGCCGTGGTGCTGCGGATCGTCGACAAGATGGGGCGCGGCAAGGAACCCGAGGCCGGGTCCGTGCCGGAGAAGGGGGACCTCGTCTGCTTCACCCTCTTCGAGCACGAGCAGCGCGGCGGCGCCAAGCTGCCCGACCCGGAGGAGACGCCGTGGACGCACGGAGGGCCGCCCGGTGAGTCCGACGCCCCGCCGCTGCCGGACCCGGTGACCGAGGAGGACGTCCTGTGACCGCCGTGTTCGACCCGGGCGCCGAGGCCGCCCGCGCCACCGACGCGATCCTGTACGACACCCTGCACGGCACCGACCGCGGTGTCGTGGTCGACTCCCCGCCTGGCGCCGGCAAGTCGACCCTCGTCGTCCGGGCCGCGCTCGAACTGGCCTCCGCCGGGCGCCCGTTGATGGTCATCGCGCAGACCAACGCGCAGGTCGACGATCTGGTGCTGCGGCTCGCGGAGAAGGAACCCGGCCTGCCCGTGGGGCGGTTGCACAGCAGCGACTCCGATCCGTACGACAAGGCGCTCGACGGCCTGGACCAGGTCCGCAAGTCCACGAAGGCGGCCGATCTGGCGGGCCTGGACGTCGTCGTGTCGACCGCCGCGAAGTGGGCCCACGTCAAGGGCGTCGAGCCCTGGCGGCACGCGATCGTCGACGAGGCGTACCAGATGCGCTCGGACGCGCTCCTCGCCGTCGCCGGACTCTTCGAACGGGCGCTGTTCGTGGGCGACCCCGGGCAGTTGGACCCGTTCGCGATCGTCGGCTCCGAGCAGTGGGCCGGGCTGTCCTACGATCCCTCCGCGTCCGCGGTGAGCACGCTGCTCGCGCACAACCCGCACCTGCCGCAGCACCGGCTGCCGGTGTCCTGGCGGCTGCCCGCGTCGGCCGCGCCGCTGGTCTCGGGCGCCTTCTACCCGTACACGCCGTTCCGCAGCGGCACCGGTCACGGCGACCGGCGGCTGGACTTCGGTGTCCCGTCGGACGGTTCGGGCACCGACCGGGTCATCGACGAGGCGGCGGAGTCCGGTTGGGGACTGCTGGAGCTGCCGGCCCGGCACACTCCGCGCACGGACCCGGAGGCGGTCCACGCGGTGGCCGGGGTGGTGCGGCGGCTGCTCGACCGGGACGGCGCGGCCACGTCGGAGCGGGCACAGGACCCGGTGCCGCTGACGGCCGAGCGGATCGCGGTCGGCACCGCGCACCGCGACCAGGCCGCGGCCGTGCGGGCGGCACTGGCCGGTCTCGGCGTCACGGACGTCACCGTGGACACGGCGAACCGGCTCCAGGGAAGGGAGTTCGACGTCACGGTCGTCCTGCACCCGCTGTCGGGGCGGCCGGACGCCACGGCCTTCCACCTGGAGACCGGACGTCTGTGCGTGCTCGCTTCCCGGCACCGGCACGCGTGCATCGTGATCTGCCGGGAAGGAATCACGGAGTTGCTGGACGACCACCCGTCGACCGAGCCCGTGCAGCTGGGGGTGACCGTGAAGTTCCCGGACGGTTGGGAGGCCAACCATTCGGTGCTGTCGCACCTGGCGGAGCACCGGGTGGCCTGGCGGCCCTGAGCCCCGCTCCGGCGGCCCCGGATCACGGGGTCCGGGGCCCGGTGGGCGCGCTCGGCCCTTCGGCCCACTTGCGCGGGCGCGGGACAATGGACGGTGGCCCTTCGCCAGGAGGGCCCCGAACCGTACGAGGAGGAGAAGACATGGCGGAGCCCACGCCGCGTCGGAACGAACCGCGGCTACGCCCCGCGCCCCTGCTCTTCGAGCCCGCGGAAGCCGCCGGGGATCCGGAGCACTTCTTCGACCTGGAGTCGATAGACGACCCGCGCGCGCTGCTCGACCGGTCCACGGAGCTGGCGCAGGCGTTCCGCGCCGCCGCCGACCGGGCCGTCGAGTTCCAGGCCATCGCCGCCGCGCAGCTCGCCGATCCGCGCCGTTTCGACCGGCTGACCACCGCCTCGATCGCGGAGCGGGCCGAGTGGACCGAGGACTACGCGAAGAAGATGGTCGAGTTCGGCCAGGGCCTGCTGCGGGGCACGGAGGGCAACGGACACGGTCACGGGGTGGCCGACGCGCTCTGACCCGCGCGCCCGGGACCGGGCCCGGACGGTCCGGCGCCCCCTTCACCGCTCGCTGGCTGGCATATGCCAGCCGGGCAAGATACTCCACCTCACCCCCGCCTGTCCCGGTTTCCGGCAACCCTCCGGGACGGGCCGCTCACCCCGGGTAGACGTATCCGGCATGAGCAGCACACGGAACCCGCCGAGCAGCACCCCGCACGGCTCCGGGGCGGCGTCGCCCGGATGGCTGGACGTCTCGGGGGTCACGTCCGAGGGCGCCGCCTGGCTCGCCTCCGCGGGAACGTATCCGCGCAGCACGCTCGCCCTCTGGCGCGACCGGCCGGACGCCCCGGTCGTCCTGCTCTGCGGCAGCGCGTTCGACGTCGTCAGCGCGTCGGCCCTCTTCGGGCGGCGGATGCTCGACCGGCTCTGGGACGAGGGGCCGGGCTCGGGCCCGGTGGCGGCGCACCGCGGGCGGATCCTGCTGTTCGCCGCGCCCGGCACCGCCCAGCGGCTTCCCGCGCTCATGGAGTGGGAGGAGTGGGGCGCGGGCGCCCCCGCGGGACACGAGGGCACCAAGGGGCACGAGGGTGCCGCCGGGCACGAGGCCCCCGAAGCCGCCGCGGGACACGGGCCGCTCACGGGGCCCGGAACCCTCGTGGCCCCCGGAACCGCCGCGGGGCCTGGAGCCGTGGCGGGGCCCGAAGCCCTCGCGGGACCCGGAACCGCCGTGAGGACTGGAGCCGTGGCAGGCCCCGAAGCCCTCGCGGGGCCCTGGACCGTCGCCGGTTCCGATGGTGCGGGGCACGGCGGGCGGGCGGGGACGCGCCGGGAGGTGCCGCCGCTGCTCTGCCACGGTACGGGGGACGCGATCACCGTGCCCCCGCTGAACCCGCCGGACCCGGGGAGCGGCGCACCCGAGGCCGTCCGGACCGATTCCCGCTGGCTGGTGGCCCCCGACACGCGGCACCCCTGGCTCCCCGGCCCCGAGATCCTGCTCTGGGCCGCCGTACGGGCGGCCCGCGCGGCGGCGGCGTCGGCGGTGCGGATATCGATTTTTCCTCGCGCCGATCAGGATGCTAAGGTCTACGACGTCAGCAGGCGCCGCTAGCTCAGTTGGTTAGAGCAGCTGACTCTTAATCAGCGGGTCCGGGGTTCGAGTCCCTGGCGGCGCACGCCAACGAGAGCGGGATGATTCGCGGAAACGCGAGCGTCCCGCTCTCGTCGTTTCCGCCGTCGCGAGGGGCGGCTCAGCCCGTCGTGATCCTCACCGTCCAGGCCCCCGAGGCCGTCCGGTCCTCCACCTGGACGCGGACGTTCGCTCCCGGCACCCCGAAGCTCTCCCCGAGGCCCACCGGGGCGTCGGCGAGAGGCGGGTAGACGGAGTCCTCCCAGCAGGCCTCGGTGCGGGGGTGGGCGTCGAGGACCTGGACGGGGCCGCTGCCCGACTCGGTCCCGCTGCGGACCCGGTAGACGAGCACGCCCTGCTCGCACGTCGAGCCGTCGTTGCCCGCCGGTCCGCGCGCCTCCAGGGCGATCGCGCTGTCCGGGCCCGTGGGGACGACCGCCAGTTTGGTGCCCCGGCCGGCACCGAAGGCCCCCGAGCCGGGGGGAGCCGCCACGCCCACCGCGTTCGCGGACGTGGCCGGCGCGCCCGGACCGGGCGAGGACACCTGCCGTCCGCCCGGGGGCACCCGCGGCCCCTGCCGGACCGCCCCCGCCCCACTCGGCCCGCCCGTCCCGCTCGACGCGCCCGTCCCGCCCGCCGCGCCCGTCCCGCTCGTCGTCGGCACGGCCGGGGAGGCCTCCGGCTCCTCGGTGGCGGCGGCTCCCCCGGCGCTCGCGCCGGCCGAACCGACCGCCGGACCGACCGCCGAACCGACGGGTCCGGTCTCCAGCGGCTCCAGGGTCAGCCGCGTGACGCCGGCGCCCAGTACGCACGCCACCTGGTGCGGTTCCAGCCATCCCAGCCGCCACTTGTGCCAGCCGAAGAGGTCGGGAGCGAGGCCGAACTGGCTGCCCATGAGGTCCCAGTCACCCACGTAGGTGTCCCAGTCGCCCTTGCCGTCGGTGGGCCGGTGGTAGAGATCGGGCAGGTCGAAGACGTGGCCGGTCTCGTGCGCGAGGACGAGACGGTCCGGCGGATGCTTCTCGAAGACCGTGACGACGCGCCGGATGCTCTTGCCGTCCGCGTGCAGCGGCTCGTCCAGGTTGACGACCTTCGTGGCGTCCGAGTCGACACCCGGAGCGTCCGGGTCCGCGACGAAGTAGACGATGTCGTAGCGCGAGAAGTCGATCCGCGGATCGGCCACGGACAGGGCGTCGCGCAGATAGGCGGCGCGGTCGCCTGCGTTCCAGTCGCGCTGTATGGCGTACGACGTGGAGGGGCGCGGCATCTGGATCCAGGTGCGCCGGGGATGCGGCCGGACCGTGAACCTGCCGTACGAGGCCTGCTCGAAGAAACGGCTGGTGGCCGGGAAGTAGTCGCCCGTCAGCTCGGCGGGCGTGGCGCGCGGGGTGGAGTCGGGGAAGGACAGGAAGACCATCACCGCGTCGAGGGGGCGGGTGGGGCGCTCGTAGGCGGTGTTCCAGGTGTCGGCGCCCTCCGAGTGGTGCGCCGCGGTCCGTGTCAGGGCACAGGGCGACACGAGGGGCTCGGCGAGCGCGTGACCCGGCCCCAGGGAGGTCGCGGCGAGCGCGGTCATCGAGGTGAACATGGCCGCGGTGCTGCGCCAGCGGGGCGTCCCGTCGCGGGCGAGACCGCGCAGCGCCTCGCGGGCGAGAACCCTCAGGGGGAGCGGACGCGGCACGTCGACCTCCGGATGCGGTTTCGGGACACCGCATCCAGCCTGATTGAATTTGTACTATTTCGCCCTGTTTGTCTGAACCGGAAGAGTGAGGGGACGAGCGGGCCGACACCCCCGAACGTGCACGGAACGTCACGTGCGGTCCACAGGAGAGGGAACCCGTCCGGATAACAGGCAGAAACGATCTGTCAGAAGAGGTGGTTGTTCCTGGACACTGGACAGTGGCTGCACCGTTTCGGGGACAGCCTCTATGATCGGCACACTTTCCTGCACGGACACGGCTTGTGCGGCCGCCCATCACCGGCCGACCACCCCGAGAGACCCATACGAGAACGAGTGCACTGCGGGAGCGAGTGGTGAGCGGAACGTCCGAAGGGCCGGCGCCCGCGGGAGACCTCGTCCGGCCGGCCGTCACAGAACGTCACGTCGACACGTCTTCTCGTACGTCCGCCGGGGCCTCTCCCGGCCCACCCGTCCCCTCCGCACCTCCCGTGGCGCCGGAGCCGCCCTCCGGGACGCCCGCGTCCATGGCGGTTCCCGACGGAACGTCACTCCGTACCTTCCACGCGGCCTTCGCCACCGCCCCTCTCGCGATGGCCGTCGTCGACCGCGAGGGCCTCGTCGTCACCGCCAACGAGGCGCTGGACACCCTGCTCGGCGCCGGGGCGGGAACGCTCGTCGGACGGTCCGCCGCCGACCTGATGGACCTGGCCTCCGATCCCCGCACCCGGCACACGTACCGCGAGATGCTGGGCGGCGGCCAGGCCCGGCTGCGCTGCACCCGCCGGCTCAAGCACCCCGACGGCCGCGCGATCTGGGCGCAGATCACGATCGCGCCGCTTCCCCCGCCGGAACGGGCGGTCCTGATCTCGGTCACCGACATCGGCGCGAAGCGTGAACTCCAGGCGCGGCTGCGCCACTTGCAGATGCACGACCCGGTGACCCGGCTGCCCAACCGGGCGCTGTTCTTCGAGCGCCTGTCGGCGGCGCTGGAGGCGGAGACGTACGAGGAGCGCGGCACCGGCCGGATCGGACTCTGCTACCTGGACCTGGACGGGTTCAAGGCGGTCAACGACACGCTCGGCCACCGGGTCGGGGACCGGCTGCTCGCGGCCGTCGCGGAGCGTCTGACGCGCTGTGCCGAGGGGGTCGGCCTCACGCGGGCGACCGCTCCCCTGGTGGCGCGGCTGGGAGGGGACGAGTTCGCGCTGCTCGTCGAGGACTCGACGGGCACCGACCAGCTCGCGGACCTCGCCGAGTCCGCGCTGAAGGCGCTCCAGGCGCCGTTCGACCTGTCGGGTCAGCGGCTGTCCCTGTCGGCGTCCATCGGGGTCGTCGAGCGACGCGCCGCCGGCACCACCGCGACCGGTCTGATGCAGGCCGCGGACACCACGCTGTACTGGGCGAAGGCGGACGGCAAGGGCCGCTGGACGCTCTTCGACCCGGAGCGCAACGCGCACCGCATGACCCGCCAGGCCCTGTCCTCCACCCTCCGTTCGGCCGTCGAGCGGGGCGAATTCTCCCTGGAGTACCAGCCGTTGGTGGGCATGGAGGACGGCGGTGTGCACGGGGTCGAGGCGCTCGTCCGCTGGAACCACCCGAGGTTCGGGACGCTCACACCGAACCGGTTCATCGGGCTGGCCGAGGAGAACGGCTCGATCGTCCAGCTCGGCCGCTGGGTGCTGGCCACCGCCTGCCGCCAGGCCCGCCGCTGGCAGCTGGACCGTCCCGACGCCCCGCCGATCTTCGTCAGCGTCAACGTCGCCGTGCGCCAGGTCTGGGACTCCGACCTGGTGGCGGACGTGGCGAAGATCCTGACGGAGACCGGACTGGCCCCGAACCTGCTCCAGCTGGAGCTGACGGAGTCCGCGGTGATGGGCTCGGCGGGCCGGCCGCTCCAGGCGCTGCAGGCCCTCAGCGACATGGGGGTCCGCATCGCCATCGACGACTTCGGCACCGGCTACTCGAACCTCGCCTACCTGAGCAGGCTCCCGGTGTCCGTGCTGAAGCTGGACGGCTCCTTCGTCCGCGGCTTCCAGTACGAGAACGCCGACGGTTCCTCCGCCCACCCCAACCCGGCCGACGAGGTCATCGTCGAGGCGCTCGTCCAGCTCGCCCACCGGCTCGGCCTGACGGTCACCGCCGAATGCGTGGAGACCCCCTCGCAGGCGTCCCGGCTGCGCCGGATCGGCTGCGACACCGGCCAGGGCTGGCTGTACTCCCGGCCGGTGGCGCCGGAACACATCTCCGCGCTGCTGACGGCGGCCTGTCCTCAGCCCTGAGTGCCCCGCTCACCGGTCAACCCGTAGGCGTCCGCGATCAGTTCGTACGAGCGCAGCCGTACGTCACCGCTGTGCGCGTTGCCCGTGATCATCAACTCGTCGGCGCCGGTGCGCTTCTGGAGGTCGTCGAGGCCGGCGCGCACCTCGTCGGCGGTGCCGTGGATGACGTTGGCGTTCCAGGAACCGACGAACTCCCGCTCCATCGCGCTGAATTCATAGGCCTCCGCCTCCTCCGGGGTCGGCACGAGACCGGGGCGCCCGGTGCGCAGGCGGACCATGCTCAAGGCTGCGGCCAGCACCTGCCGACGGGCCTCCTTCTCCTCGTCCGCGGCGATGGCGGCGACCCCGATGAGGGCGTACGGGGCGTCGAGGACCGCGCTCGGCCGGAAGGAGGCGCGGTAGAGGTCGAGCGCCGGGATCGTGTTCTGCGCCGAGAAGTGGTGCGCGAAGGCGAAGGGGAGCCCGAGGGACCCGGCGAGGCGGGCGCTGAAGCCGGAGGAGCCGAGCAGCCAGACCGGGGGCCGGTGCCGGGACTGGACCCCGCCCGGCGAGGTCGCCTGGACCGGGCCGGGAACGGCGTGGATCCGGGCGTAGGGGTGGCCGTCGGGGAAGTCGTCGTCCAGGAAGCGGACGAGTTCCGCGAGCTGGTCGGGGAAGTCGTCGGCGCCCTCGCCCAGCCGCTGGGTGCGGCGCAGCGCGGCGGCCGTCGCCCCGTCCGTGCCCGGGGCCCGGCCGAGGCCGAGGTCGACGCGGCCCGGGGCCATCGCCTCCAGCGTGCCAAACTGCTCCGCGATGACGAGCGGGGCGTGGTTGGGGAGCATCACTCCGCCGGAGCCCAGCCGGACGCGGTCCGTGTGGGCGGCCAGGTGGGCGAGGATCACCGCGGGCGAGGAGCTGGCCACCCCGGGCATCGAGTGGTGTTCGGCCACCCAGTAGCGGTGGAAGCCGCGGGAGTCCGCGAGGCGGGCGATCTCGACGCTGGTGCGCAGGGCGTCGGTCGCGGTGCGGCCCGCGCCCACGGTGACCAGGTCCAGTACGGACAGGGGTACGGGTGCGGTGCCCCGTGCCGTGCCCCGGATCCCGTCCCTCTCGGCCGCTTCGTCCACCGTCTCGTCCACCGGGGTGCCTCCTGATTGCGTACGCGATGTCTCCTCGCCGTGCGAACAGGAGGGTTCCTCCGTTTATTCCCGGACGAGGCGGGCGCGGCCGGGCCCCCAGGGCTCCGCCCCCGCTCCTCGGACGCCGGAGGGCCGGATCCCCCCGGAGGGCCGGCCCCTCACTCCGCCTGGACGATCGGCTCCTTCGTGAAGAGGGTGCCGAGGGCCGGGGCGTTCACCCTGCGGTCCGTCAGGCGCAGGGCCTCCCAGACCGTGACCTGGGCCGCGGTGAGGACCGGTTTGGCAAGGTCCTTCTCCAGGTCCGTGAGGTGGGAGACGGTGTGCAGGGCCGTGTCGGGGAGGAGGACCGCGCCGGCGTCCGGGTGGTCCGCCTCGCGGGCCAGGGCCAGGACCCGGTCGTAGTCCCAGTCGGCGGTCCCGGCGGTGGTGACGGCACCGGAGCCCCGCACCGCGACCACCTCCGTACCGGTCTCCTCCAGGAACGCCGCGAGGAGCGCGGCCACGTCGTCGGGGCAGGTCGCCCCGATCGCGACCCGGGCCGCCCCGATCTCCCGCGCCGCGTGCGTGAAGGCGAAGGACGTCGAGGAGGCGGGCAGGCCGGCCGCCCTGGCGAGGCCGCGGACCTGCTCGTGGGCGCCCTGCGCCCCGTGCGCGGAGCTGTCGCTCGCGCTCGCCCAGACCACCGCCTCCGCGCCGGACAGGCGCAGCTCCTCGACGCCCGTCGCGAGGCGCCGCTCCGAGCCCGCCTCGCGGAGCGCTTCCGTCCGGTGGACGTCCTCCTCGTCCGTGTGGACGACGGTCAGACGGATGTCGCTGCCGAGCAGCTGTTCGATGCGCGGGTAGTCGTCCTCGGCCGAGTGGCCGGGGTAGAGGAATCCGAGTGCGGTCATGCCCAACCTTCCTGTTCTCCGGGAAGTACGGGTCCCCGGTCGACGGCCCGGTCAATCAGCCGCGGGTCGATCAGCCGCGGACAGGGGTCCACCGCCCGCATACCCCGTCGGCGCGGCGCCGCCCATGTCGTCACCCGGCCGGCCGAGATCACCGGGGTCCGCGGTTCCGCCTCCGGCTGCGGGAGCCGTCCGTGGCGGGCACCGGCCCCGGAGGAGGGAACGGGCGGACAACGGACCGTATGCGCGCCCTTGTTGGCGAAGGTAGGTTCGGGTTTGGGCGTGGCCGGTCCGCGCGTCCCGGACGGCCCGGTCCTCGTCCGTCCGTGCGCACTCCCGGTCATCCCGCCCCCGGATCCCCCAGAGAAGCGGACTCGCCTTGCGAAACGGTTTCCCCCGATGAGCGCCCGTACGTCCCCCGGCGCGGCCCGTCCGTCGGGCCGGCCCACCCTGCTCGTCCTGGGCACCGACCCGCTCCCCCGGCTGGGCCGGCTCACCGGCCGGGTACGGATCGAGTACGCCGACGAGTCCACGCTCGCGGAGCGGCTGCCGCACGCGGACGTGCTGCTCGTGTGGGACCTGACCTCGCACGCCGTCCGCCGCGCCTGGCCGGGCGAGGGGCCGCGGCCGCGCTGGGTGCACGCCGCCAGCGCCGGCGTGGAGCACCTGATGTGCCCCGAGCTCACCGCCTCCGACACGGTGGTGACCAACGCGCGCGGCGTCTTCGACCGGCCGATCGCCGAGTACGTGGCCGCTCTGGTCCTCGCCATGGCGAAGGACCTCCCGCGGACCTGGGACCTGCAGCGGCAGCGCGAGTGGCGGCACCGCGAGTCCCAGCGGGTGGCCGGGACCCGCGCCTGCGTGGTGGGATCGGGGCCGATCGGGCGGGCGATCGCCCGCACCCTCAAGGCGCTCGACGTCACCACGGCCCTGGTGGGGCGCGTTCCGCGCACCGGGATCCACGGTCCCGGGGAGCTGGACCGGCTGATGGCGCGCGCCGACTGGGTGGTGTCCGCGGCCCCGCTCACCGCGGAGACGCGCGGCATGTTCGACGCCCGGCGCTTCGGGATGATGCAGCCGTCGGCCCGCTTCGTCAATGTCGGACGCGGGCAGCTCGTCGTCGAGGAGGCGCTCGCCGAGGCGCTGTCGAAACGGTGGATCGCGGGCGCGGCCCTCGACGTCTTCCAGCACGAACCGCTCGGCCCCGACAGCCCGTTGTGGTCCGTCCCGGGCCTGATCGTCTCGCCGCACATGAGCGGCGACACGGTCGGCTGGCAGGACGAACTGAGCGCACAGTTCGTGGAGTTGTACGAGCGCTGGGCGGCGGGCAAGCCGCTGTCGAACGTGGTCGACAAGAAGCGCGGGTACGTGCCCGGGCACTGAGCCGGACGGGGAAGGGCCGGGGTCCCGGTCCGGAACCCGCGGGGCCGGAACCCGCGGGGCCGGGGGCCGTTGGGCCGGGGGCCGTGGGGCCAGGAGCCGCAGGGCCGGAACTCGCAGGGCCAGGAGCCGGGAACCGCGGGACTTCCCGGCCCTCCGGTCGGCCCGTCCCGGCGGGACGACGGTCCCGCGGCCGCCGGTGACACCGCCCGCACCACGGACATCACGGCGCCCCGCGTGCCCCACGGGACGAATCCCGCCAGGGCCGTCCCGGACCGGGCCCTCGTGTTCGATTCCGGCCATGCCATCGGGTCCGGGCCGCCGGAGAAGACCTTCGGCGGCCCGGAGCACGAGCGGACCAGGGAGTTCCCCGGCGCGGCCCCACGAGGTCGGGGGACGGACGGCGGGCGGAGGGGGACACCCGCGGCAAGGTGCGAGGTCCGGCCGTCGGGTCATGCCCGAGGTTCCATGCCTCTGGCATATGCCAGCGTGGCGCGCTCCTGCTGGGAGGCGTGGAGGGCGCCACCAATCTCGCCAACAGACCGCCACGGACGGCGCCTTGGCCGTTATCGTGTAAGGAGCCCAGCTGTCCGGGCCGACGTCATTTTTGAGCCGGGCCATGAAGCGCAGGGGGAAACCGTGGCGCTGAAGAACGAGCCGACCGCGCCGTACCACTCGGCCCAGGACGCGCTGCGCGTCCTGGAGACCGTCTCGCACCACACGACCGGCGTCACCGAGACCGAGCTCGCCCGCCGCTGCGGCATCGGCGCCGACCGGCTGACCGCCCTGCTGCGCATGCTGCGCCGGGAGGGTTACGTCGAGCAGGTCACGGACGGCGCCTACGTCACCGGCGCCGCCCTGGGCCGTCTCGCTTCCGCCCACGGCCGCGAGCAGGCGCTGCGCGACAAGCTCCAGCACACGATCGACCGGCTCCGCGACTCGGTCGGCGCCGCGATCTACATCAGCCGCTACATCGACGGCGAGGTGCGCGTCACCCAGTACGCGGAGAGCCCGTCCACCCCCGCGGTCAACGAGTGGGTCGACTTCCGCTCCTCGGCGCACGCCAGCGCGGTCGGCAAGAGCCTTCTCGGCCAGCTCGACCACAACGGCCGCCGCGACCACCTCGCCCGCCACAAGATGGCCCGGCTCACCTCGCGGACCATCACCAGCGAGCGCCTCCTGCTCTCGCGCCTCGACTCCCAGCCGGCCACCGTGCCCGTGCTCGACCTCCAGGAGTACGCGATCGGCACGGTCTGCGCGGCCGTCCCGATCACCGCCGGCTCCTCCGTGGGCTGCCTCGCCCTCTCCCTCCCGGTCGAGCACGCCCACCGGCTCCGCCGCGCCGCGGACACGCTGAACCGCGGAGCGACTCCGGTGCTGCTCTCCCTCGCGATCTGACGGGTGCCGCCGGCCCGCGGACACCGGGCCGGTCGCACGGCCGGACGTGAGGGCGGGCGTACGGCCGGACGTGGGGGCGCGCGAGTGGTCCGCGCGGCTGGTCGGAAGCACCCCCGCGGACCAGGTAGTATTTCTTTTGTCGCCGACCGCGGAAGCGGAAGGCGAGAGTCATGCGCCGCTAGCTCAGTTGGTTAGAGCAGCTGACTCTTAATCAGCGGGTCCGGGGTTCGAGTCCCTGGCGGCGCACATCGGTGAAGGCCCTCCACGCGCGTGGGGGGCCTTCACGCATGTCCGGGAACCCCGCTCCGGGAACCCCGCGCCCCTCCGGTCACCCGGGCCGCTCCCCCGTGACGAACTCGGTCAGCACCCGCGCCAGCAGCTCCGGATCCCGTGCCCCGCACAGTTCGCGCGCCGAGTGCATCGACAGCCCCGCCACCCCCACGTCGACCGTCGCCACGCCGAGGCGCGCCGCGGTGATCGGACCGATCGACGTCCCGCACGGCATCGCGTTGTGGGAGACGAACGGCTGCCAGGGCACCCCGGCCCGTTCGCACGCGGCGGCGAAGGCGGCGACGCCGGTGCCGTCGGTGGCGTACCGCTGGTTGACGTTGACCTTGATCACGGGGCCGCCGTTGGGCAGCGGGCGGTGGTCCGGGTCGTGGCGTTCGGCGTAGTTGGGGTGGACCGCGTGGGACATGTCGGAGGAGACGCACAGGGCGTCGGCCAGGGCGCGGTCGAAGTCCTCCGGTCCGCCGCCCCGGGCGGCCGCACCACGGCTCAGCACCCGTTCCAGGAACGGGCCCTGGGCGCCGGACTCCGATCCGCTGCCGACCTCCTCGTGGTCGAAGGCGGCGAGCACCGGCACGTACGCGGGCGGCCGTGCCGAGCCGGCGGCGGCGACCAGGGCGGTGACGCCCGCGTGCACCGAGATCTGGTTGTCGAGGCGCGACGCGACGATGAACTCCTCGTCCGCGCCCAGATATCCGGGCGGCTGGACGTCGTGCAGCATGAGGTCCCAGCCGAGGACCTCCCCGAAGTCGACGCCCGCCTCGTCCGCGATCCGGGCGAGCAGGGCACCGGAGCGGGGGCCGCCGAGCCCCCACAGCGGGGTCATGTGCCGCTGCCGGTCCAGGGCGAGCCCCTCGTTGACGGTCCGGTCGAGGTGGATGGCGAGCTGCGGCACCCGCAGCAGCGGCTTGTCGACGCGGACCAGCCGGGTCGAACCGTCCCGCAGGGCCAGCCGCCCGGAGACGCCGAGGTCCCGGTCGAGCCAGGTGTTGAGCGGCACCCCGCCGTAGATCTCCACGGCGATCTGCCGCCACCCCGCCGATCCGGTGTCCGGCGTGGGCTTGACCCGCAGGTTCGGCGAGTCGGTATGGGCGCCGACGATCCGGAACGGGGTGCGGGCGGGGGCGTCCGGCGGGGCGTACCAGGCGATCAGCGCTCCCCCGCGGACGACATAGCGGCCTCCCCCGGCCCCGGCCGTCCAGTCGTCCCGTTCCCGCAGCTCCGCGAAACCCGCCTTCTCCAGGCGCTGCACCGCGCTCGCCACCACGTGGTACGGCGAGGGGCTGGCCCTGACGAAGCCGAACAGGTCGTCGTTGTGTCCGCGATCGAGCGTGTCATGCGTGGGGGACATGATTGCCTTCCGGGTGCCGTCGAGGGGGTGGGGTGGGGGTCGTCGGACCGTCTCCCGCCGGGCGCGGTCCGGCCGGGGCGGCGGCCCTCCCGGGAGGCGATCTGGATCGCAGGGGCATGACAAGCCATCGGTCCGGTACGGGCCCCGGAGCGGGCGGCACCACCGGTGTCACCGGCGCGGGCGTGAGCCGGGGCGGCATGGCCCCGCGGCTTCCGTGTCCGCGACCCGGATCAGGCAACGCAACGCCCTTCTTCCCTCGGCTCGGACCTCCGGCGCGGGGCCCGCGGCAGACGTGCCCGGATATCCTCCCCGCGGAAGACGGCGAGGATGCCTCCGGTCACCACCGTTCGAAAGCCACCGCCGGACGTCCCCCGCCCGGGCGGCTCCCGGGAACGGCCGGCACCGGACCCCGTGCACCCGGCGCGCGGGGTGACCCCTCGCCCTCGGACGCGAGTCCGACCGGCGGGCACCTCGCCCCGGACCCGGCCCCGGACCGCGAACGCCGTCGGCGGTGGCACGGGACCGGACGCCCGGACCGGGGCACGTCCCCCCGCGCGCAGGCCCGCCCCCGAGGGATACCGGCCCGAAACCGGCCAGGGGCCACGAACGGCACCGGCGCGCCCGGCCCGGCGGCGAGTCCTCCGGGGAAACCCCGGCCCCGCCCCCTCCCGGCGGTCACCGCGTCAGCAGTTCCTCCCGGCCGTGGGCCCGGTAGCGGGCCACCAGTCCGTCCACGTCCGCCGCCGTCAGCCTCCGGTACGACGGCTCGCCCGGGGGCCGCCACCACACCGGGTCGGCGCAGCGGAAGCCTTCACGCCTCAGGGCCACCCGGTGGATCTTGTTGGTGGCGGTGACGGGCATCCGCTCCACGATCCGCAGGAACCGGGGCGCCATCTTCGTCCCCAGGTCCGGCTGGACGCGCAGGAACCGCGCGAAGGGCGAAGGACCGAAGCGGGCGCCCTCCCTCAGGGCCAGCGCCGCCATCACCTGGTCGCCCGCCACCGGATCCGGTACGGCGTACACCGCGACGGCGGCGGCGTCCTCGTACCGGGCGAGGATGTTCTCGATCATCGCGGCGGCGAGGTTCTCGCTGTCGACGCGCAGCCGGTCGTCGCTCCGTCCGGCGAAGTAGAGGAACCCCTCGGCGTCGCGGTAGAAGAGGTCACCGGTCCAGTACCAGCCCTCTCCCTCCCCGGCTCCCCCGCTCTCCCCTTCCCCGTCCTTCCCCGGCCCGGCTTCCCCCGGCCGGGGCGACGTCCCCCGGCGCCGGGCCGCCTCGGCCTCGGGGTTGCGCCAGTACCCCTCGAAGAGACTGGTTCCCCGGTTCACCAACTCCCCTATCGCGTCGGCCCCGTTGAGCAGACGCCCGTCCCCGGCGAAGACGGCCGGCGGGCACTCGCGCCGGGTCTTCGGGTCGATCACCGCGAGGTCGTCCGAGGGCGCCGCCCGGCCGATCGCCCCGGCCGGGGTGCCGGGCACGCGCTGGACGGCGGCGCCGCCCTCCGAGGAGCCGTACCCCTCGACCAGCCGCGTCCCGAAGCGCTCCTCGAAGGCGGCCGCGTCGACCGGGCCGGCCTCCGTGCCGAATCCCAGGCGCAGCGGGTTGTCTCGGTCGTCGGGGCGGGTGGGCGTGGCCAGCAGGTACTGCACGGCACGGCCGACATAGGTGAAGTACGTGGCACCGCAGGCCCGTACGTCGGGGAGGAAGCCGGACGCCGAGAAGCGGCGCCGCAGCGCGATCCCCGCACCGGCCGCCAGCGCCGGGGCCCAGTCGGCGATCACCGCGTTGCCGTGGAACATCGGCATGCAGATGTAGTGGGTGTCGTCCGCGCGCACCCCGAAGTGGCCGACGAGCGAGTGGCCGGCGGCGGCGATCCTGCCCTGGGTGCAGATCGCGGCCTTGGGCGCGCCGGTCGAACCGGACGTGAAGAGCAGCAGGAAACGGCTGTCCGGGCTCGCCCCGCCGGCGTCCGGCCGCGCACCCTCGTACGTCTTCAGGAGCTCGGCGTAGGCGGCCGTGTCGGTCACCAGGACGCGCACGCCGGGGAGTTCGAGCCCGTCGAGGAGCGGCAGGTGGGCCCGCTCGGTGACCAGGACGCGGCACTCGGTGTGCAGGATGTCCCGGGCCAGTTCGGGTCCGCGCCGGGTCGGGTTGACGCCCGCGACGGCGGCGCCGGCGAGGGCGGCCGCGCCCAGCCACAGGGGGTATTCGGGGGTGTTGTCGAGCAGCACCCCCACGTGCGGCTCCGTGCCGGACGGCAGTGTCTCGGCGAGCAGCGCCGCACGCGCCGCCGCGCCCGCCGCCACCTGGTGATGGCTGATGACCCGGCCTTCGAACCACAGTCCCGGCCGGTGGTCGCCCCACCGCTCCCGCACGAGCTCCCCGACGGTGCGCCTCGTGGACTTCATGTCGAAGCACGGTAGTTGACGGATCGTCAGATGTGGAGAGAGCTGCGCTCCTGGACCCGGACGCGCACCTCGGATCCCGCCGAGGTCAGATCCCGCCGAAGAGCGAGTCGGCGCCCTCGGACATCTCATGGAAGGTGATCATGAAGCCGATACAGAAAGCGATGATCAACCCGCAGAAGGCGACCAGGGCGATGGTGCCCGCGGCCGCCCTGGCCTGGCTCGGTACGTGCGCCGTCGCCTTCTCCGGGTGCTGGGCGGCGTAGTGCACGGTGACGATGTCGCCCTCGACGACCGTCGGCCGTCCGTTGCCCTCCTCGAAGCGGATCACACGGCCGTCGCGCGTCGTGAACTCGTAGACGTGGTGCAGGGTCGTGGTGACGGAGGTGTCGTGGCCACCCCCGCTGACGGTCGTGTACGAGCGCAGACAGCGCGCCTCCGCGGTCAGTCCGCTGCTCCAGGCGCTGCGCAGCTCCAGTGAGCGGCGGACCGCCCTGGCCGCCAGCAGCAGCACCACGACGATGATCAGTGCGGGCAGGGCATAGAAAAACACACTCATGACGGTCCCCCGGTGGTCGGATACTGCTCCCCGCATGTCGGCATGGTCATGCCGACGTGCGGGGAACATACCCGAACCGGTGCCGTCAGCCCCTCAAGGGGGGCTCAGAACTGGCGGCCCCGGACCTCAGAAGGTGACGTCCGCGCAGGAGTAGAACGCGTTCGTCGTGTCCGCGACCGTCCACACCCCGAGGATGACGTGGTGTCCGCTCCTGCCGCCGGGCAGCGTGCCGGTGTGGGTGAGCGTGGCCGGGGGGCGCTGTCCGTTGTAGGGGACCGTCAGGAACGGGGTGGTCTCCAGGTCCGCGCGGGTCAGCGCGTGGTTCTGGTTCCAGCCGGTCTTGGTGATGAAGTACTTGAAGTCGGTCGTCGCGTGCATCGCGGTGAACTGCCAGCGGAAGGTGTAGTTCGCTCCCGCGGTGACCCTGGTGGTCGGCCAGGCCGTGCCCGCCGGGGTCTTCGGCTGGTCGAGCTGGCCGAAGTTGGTGTGCCCCGCGGAGCAGATCCTGCCGTCGGCCGGACCCGCCGCCGGGAAACCCTTGAGGCCCTCGACGCTCTGCGGCTCCCACTGGATGTCACCGCAGTTGGCCACGATGCCGCCGTTCGCGGCGCACATCTTCTGCCGGCTGAGGGGCTGGTCGGTGTAGCCGTGGGCGCTGGCTCCGCCCGTGGAGAGCACGAAGGTGCCCGCCGTGGCGAGACCGAGCGCCGCCGCGTACAACTTCGCTTTCCCGCCGGCGCGGGACCGGCCGGTGGGGTTCTGGTTCGTCCGTGTGCGCATGCTGCCGCTCCTGGAAGGACGTGGGGGATGTGCCCGTGAGCCGCGCGCGTGATTCAGGTCTAGACCAAGTGCCAGATTATTGCGGGTAGTTGAACATGTCCATACCAATAGCCGACCCTCCCGCCCCGCACGACCGCTCCGCCCGGTCCGCACGACCACTCCGCCCAGCCCCGGCCCCCGTCCGGCCGGCCCCGTCGGCCCCGTCGGCCCCGTCGGCCCCGGCCCGGCGGACTCGCCCGGACGCCCTGCCCATTCGGCCCCCGTCCGCCCCGCGCCGGAATCTACGAGGACACCTCCCCGCGCCCCGTGCAGAACGCCACCGTCAGATCCTTCACCAGCGCCTTGCGTTCGTAGTCGTCCAGTTCGACCAGCCCCCGCAGGGTCAGCCGGGTCACCGTGTCCTCCACCGAGTCGACGACCGAGCCGAGCACGCTGTCGCGGTACTGGGCGTCCAGGGCCGCGATCCGGCGGCGCTGCATCACGGCGGCGATCTCCGGCGCGTACTCGATCCGGGTCGGCTGCGCGGAGAACACCTCCAGACCGACCGGAGCCGTGTCCGCGGCCACCATCCGGGTCAGCGCCTCGCCGACCGCGTCCGTGTTGCGCAGGGTCAGATCCCTGATCACGGCGGGCGGCAGCTCGGCCGGCACCTGGGAGAGCACCCGCGAGAGGGCCGCCTCCACGCATTCACGCAGGTACGTCCGGTGGTCGTCGACCGCGAGCACGGCCCGCGCGGTGTCCTTGACGCGCCACACGACGAGCACGACCACCCGCAGCTCGACCCCGTTCGCGTCGACCACGGACATCGGCTCGCTGCGCCAGTGCCGCAGCCGCACGTCGACCCGGCGGCGCAGCACCAGCGGGTTCACCCACATCAGTCCGGTGCGCCGGACCGTGCCGCGGTAGCGCCCGAACAGGCCGAGCACCCAGGCCCGCCCGGTGCGGCCGCGGGCGAGACCGCCGAAGCCGAACAGACCGAGGGCGCCCGCCCCGGCGTACGCGGCCCACTGCACGGGTCCGAGTCCGGCGCCCACGCGTCCGGGCAGCTCCAGCGCCGCCAGCACGGAGGGCGGCAGCGCACCCGCCCACCAGGTGGTGAGGGCGCATCCGGCCGCACCACAGGCCCCGGCCAGCACACCCGCCGCTCCGGGCAGCACCCGCGCGGGCCGTTCGACCAGTTCGGGGTCGACCTCCGGCACCGGGCGCACCGGCCTGCCGGGCACCGGCCGCCGGACCCTCGGCTGTTCCCCGGTACCGCGCCGACGGCCCACGACCGCGGGCGCCAGCGGCACGGAGACCGGGTCGGGATCGTCGCGGAAGAGCAGGTGGACGGGGATCTCGGTGGTCGCCTCGTTGTGGATGAGCCGGGCGGGCCGGTGACCGCCGCACTCGGCCGCCGGGTCGGACCGGTGACCACCGGCCTCGACCCCGGCCCCGGCCCCGGTCCCGACCCCGACTTCGGTCCCGACCCCGACTCCGGTCCCGGCCTCGGTCCCGGCCGTCGTGCCGGTCCTTGGTTCCGCCGGGGCCGCTCCCTCGGACTCCGGAGTGTCAGACGTCGTCGTACTCATAACTGCCTCCATGCCTCCGCGCCTGGAAGTGTGTTCACGAGCAGTGGAGAGCCCGGCGCGCTCAGGAGAAGAGCCGCCGCCAGGTCTCCGGTCCCGGGTAGCCGTCCGCCGCCCCGCCGCGCCAGCCCTGGGCCCGCTGGAACGCCTCGACGTTGCGCCGGTCCGCCTCGCCCCAGCGCGGCCCCGGGCCGGACGTGTAGTACGTGCCGAACCCCTTCTCGACCAGCCGCTTCCCCAGCCGGGTCACATGGGCGTCGTTCGCTCCCGGCCGGAACACCGCGCGCCCCGGATAGCCGGGCACGGCGCCCGAGGAGCCCGGGCCGGCCGTCACGGCGGGGATGTCCCTGCCCTTCCCGCCGACCAGGTACGACCAGGTCCCGGGCCCCGGCAGTCCGTCCGCGTCGGCTCCCTTCCAGCCCTGGGCCCGCTGGAACGCCTGGGTGGCCCGCCGGTCCGCGGCCGACCAGCGCGGCCCCGGTCCCCGGGTGTAGAAGCGGCGCCCGCCCCGGTCGATCAGGAGCCGGCCGAGCCGCGTGACGTACGCGTTGTCCGCGCCGTTCCCGAAGTACGCGGCCCCCGGGTAGCGGGTCGGGACGGAGGGCGGCGGACCGCCCGCGCCCTCCGTGACCCCCCGGTGGCGATAGGGCACGTAGTGGTCCGAGTTCGTCCAGTACGCGTACGGGGTGGACCGCTTCCCGGCGTGCGGCGGAGCCTGCTCGTACGCGACGTACTGGGTGTGCGTGGAGTCCGTCCAGCCGCCGAAGACGACGACGTGCGAGCCCTTCTCGGGGTCGGCGGTGTTGTGGAAGAGCAGGATGTCGCCCGGCTGGAGCCGGTCCCGGGTGATCCGCACCCCGAAGCCGCCGAGGCTGCCGGTCCATTCGTTGCCCGGCAGGTTCCAGGCCATCGAGACGAAGCCGGAGCAGTCCTGCCGGTACCCGTCCCGCCAGTAGCTGTCCGTGCTGTACGGCACCTGCGCGTCGATCCAGGTCATGGCCCGGGCGATGATCGCGGCCCGCGTGGTGGCGGGCGCCCGGAGCGTCTCCTCCGGCCCGGCGAGCGGCGCCGGGCTCCCCGCCGGTCCGTGCAGCGGCGCCCTGCGGCCCTGAGGGGTGTCTCCGTGTCCGTCGGCCGGGGGGACACCGGGCCGGGCGGGTCCGTGCACGGCGGCGACCGCCGGCACCGTGCCGAGGACGGTTCCCGCCGTGGCGGCCAGCGCGAGGGCCGCGGGGGTCCGCGCCATCCCCGCGAGGCCGAGGGCGCGGGCGCGGGAGGCGGGGTGCCCCGGGGAACCGGACGGCCCGGGCCGCGGGGAAGGGGGCAGGACGCTCCGCCAGTGAACACATCCGGGGCAGTCGCAGTCACTCGCGGGATCGACTTCCTCGAACACCGGAGCCTCCATGTGACTCCCCTCACGCTCCAGATTGAAATGTCCGCAATTCTGCACGTTCGTCAGTTTCTCAACTGTCATCCCGCGTCGCATGTTGACGGTCCGAATGATGTACGGAGTCACCCCCGCCGGCCGCGGGGCGGCCACCTGGTCGGGAGCACCCCCGCGGGTCGGGTAGAGTTTTCCCGTCAGCAGGCGCCGCTAGCTCAGTTGGTTAGAGCAGCTGACTCTTAATCAGCGGGTCCGGGGTTCGAGTCCCTGGCGGCGCACGCACCGAAGGGCCCCCTCGTGAGAACGAGGGGGCCCTTCGTCATGCTCGCGAGCCGCTCACCGGAGCCGGCGCCGGCCGTCCCGGGATTTGGCGTCAAAAAGTCTATGAACCGTGGCGCTCATCTGTCCTAGGGTTGCCTCAAGTGACTTCCACGCCAGGTCAGTCGGTCCGGCCCGACCGCGTCGCTCCGGCGGGCGGACCCCGGGCCTCCCGCGTCGGCGCCGGGTCACTCCCGCAACCCGTGCGCCCGCGGTCGAGGGCCGGCCCGGTCGGCGGCTTCGGGGGGAACCGACCGCCGACCGGGCCCGGCACCGCCCGCGCGTTCCCGCCCCGGGGCCCGCTCCCCGCGCGTTCCCCCCTACGGCCCGCTCCCCGTGAGATACGCCGAGACGACCACGTTCGCCGTGTAGCTGCCGTCCGCCCGGTCGAAGGTTCCGCCGCAGGTGATCAGCCGCAGCTCGGCCCGCCCCGGCTTCCGTACCCCGTAGGCCTGCCGGGCGTCGAAACGGTCGCGCGGCAGCACCTGGACGTCGTCCACGGTGAACTCGGCGACCGTCCCGTCGTCACGCGCGACCCGGACGGTGTCGCCGGGCCTGACGGTGCTGAGCCGGTAGAAGACCGCGGGCCGGGTCTCGGTGTCGACGTGGGCGACCATCAGCGCCGCCCCGGCGGCCCCCGGCTCCGCCCCCGCCGCGTACCAGCCGACGACACCCGGCTGGTCGAACGGCGGCGGGTCGATGGCGCCCCGGCCGTCGAGCCCGCGGGCCACGACGGGAGCCTGCACCCCCATCGAGGGAATGTCGACGCGCTGCGGCCGGGCGCCGCCGAGGGGCCTCAGCGCGGGGGGCAGCCGCACCTCCGGCGGCCGTCCGACGGCCGCGATGTCCCCCGTGGTCGGCGCCGACGTCCCCGGCCGCAGGTCCGTCACCTCACGGCCCCACAGCCACAGCCCGAGCAGCAGCACCAGCCAGGCCGTCCCGGCCAGCAGACGGCCCGCGCCCGGGGATCCCTCCCGTTCGGCCACGTCAGTCCCGGCCGTCGTCGCCCCGGCGCGCGCTGCGGACCACCACGACGACCGCGGCGACGCTCGCGAGGACCAGGCCGACCACGGCCTGCCTGGTACCGGGTCCGACCGCGCGGGCGTCGTCCGCCGCGGCGAGACGGGCGGTCCCGCCGCCGCCCGCGTTCACGGGCGCGACCGGCGAGGCGGGGGCGGAGACGCCCGGGGAGGAGTGCGGCGCCGGGACGGTGACCGTGCCCCTGACCTGGTGGCCGTCGCAATCGACCCGGACGGCGTAGCTGCCCGGTCGCAGCGCCGTACGGACGCGGGTGTCACCGACCAGTCCGCCGCCGCCCGCGCCCGTGAGCCGCGCGTCCGAGACGAACGCGTCCGAGACCGCGGTGCCCGTCCGGCCGACGCAGCCCGTGGCCCACAGCCGGACGTCGCTGCCGGAGGCCGGGGACGCCGGGTTCACCGAGACTCCGGCCGGTCCCGCGTCGGCCGCGTACGCGCCGGGCGTGAACGCGGCCGCGACCACCGCCCCGGCGCAGAGAGTGAGCCGCATCGAACGCATCGTGAAACCTCCAGACACCTGGAGATTCCCCCTCGGGACGGCGGCCCGCATCTTCAGGGGCCGAGCGCTGCTCCGTACGGGGGACCGCGCGCGATGCCGGACCGGGGTTCAGACGCGGTCGACGAGGTCCGCGATCGAGTCGACGATCTCCGACGGCCGGTACGGGTAGCGCTCGACCTCCTCCGGCGTGGTCAGCCCGGTCAGGACGAGGAAGGTCCGCATCCCCGCCTCCAGACCGGCCAGGACGTCGGTGTCCATGCGGTCGCCGATCATCGCGCTGGACTCGGAGTGCGCACCGATGGCGTTCAGGCCGGTCCGCATCATCAGCGGGTTCGGCTTGCCCGCGAAGTACGGCTGCTTGCCGGTGGCCTTGGTGATCAGTGCGGCGACCGCTCCGGTGGCCGGCAGCGGGCCCTCGGTGGACGGGCCGGTCTCGTCCGGGTTGGTGGCGATGAACCGGGCACCGCCCCTGATCAGCCGGACAGCCTTGGTCATGGCCTCGAAGGAGTACGTACGGGTCTCGCCGAGGACCACGTAGTCCGGCTCGTGGTCGGTCAGGACGTACCCGATGTCGTGCAGCGCGGTGGTCAGGCCCGCCTCGCCGATGACGTACGCCGTGCCGCCGGGCCGCTGGTCGTCCAGGAACTGGGCGGTGGCGAGGGCGGAGGTCCAGATGTTCTCGACCGGTACGTCCAGACCCATGCGCCTGAGCCTGGCGTGCAGGTCGCGCGCCGTGTAGATGGAGTTGTTCGTCAGGACCAGGAAGGGCTTCTCGGAGTCCCGCAGCTTCTTGACGAAGGCGTCGGCGCCGGGGATCGGCACGCCCTCGTGGATGAGGACACCGTCCATGTCGGTGAGCCACGACTCGATCGGCTTGCGCTCTGACATGTGCTGGGTCTCCTGCCGTCCTGGCGTACGTACGCACTCCAACCGGGGCCGCCGGAACGACGCTGTACCGACCCGCCCAGCCTAGTCAGGACGGCACGGTCCCGGCCGGGGTCCCCTCGCCGGGGGTCAGCGACGGCGCGGGCGCGCCCGCCGCGCCAGGGCGAACAGTCCGGCTCCGGAGGCGACGAGGACGAGCGCGAGCACGGCCAGCGCCGGGCGGTTCGGCCGGCCCGGTCCGGTGCTGGCCAGCTGGTCCGCGGACGGCGCCGCCGTACCGGTCCCGGCGGTGCCGCCCACGGTGGTCCCGCTGCCGGTACCCGTGTCCGTACGGGCCCCGGCGCTGGGACCGGGACTGGGACCGGCGCTCGCACCGGGACTCTCTCCGGAGCCGGTGCCGGTGTCCGCGGCGCTGTCCCGCTCCTCGTCCGTTCCCGTCTCCTCGCCCACCTCCTCCGGGTCCTCCCCCTCGGCCCCGCCCTCGATCCGGAAGCGGTAGGCGTTCGACTCCCCCACCCAGTCGCCGTCGTCGTCGTGCTTCTGCACGACGGCCGCGTTCGCGACGACGCTGTTCGGAGCGGCCGCGCCGGAGGCCAGGGAGAGCCGCACCCTCACCGTGAGGGTGCGGCCGGGGGCCACGGTGAACCCGGGGAAGCCGTCGTCGAACGGGCCCACGTTCTCGGCCTCGTCGCTCCGCTCGAACCTCACCGGGTGGGCCCGGTCCCCGTCGTAGAACTCCAGCCGCGCCTGTTCCGGCCGCAGTGTCCGCTTCTCGTCCACGAGGACGACGACCGGGTGGATCGCGCCGCAGGGGTGCGCCGTGGTGTTGGTGAGGTCGATGTACCAGGTCCCAGGGGCGCCGCCCGCCCGGTAGGCGTCGGGGCCTCCGTGGATGCGGGTCCTGATCGGGAAGTCGCGGGTGTCGGAGGAGACACAGGCGGGGAGGGGTGCCGACGCGTGCGCCGGGGCCGGCGTGAGCGTCGCGCACAGCGCGAGGGCGGTCGGGGCGAGGGCGGTCGGACGAGACGTACGCAGTCGCATGAGGAGCCTTTGGCCGATCGGGAGGGGGCGGGGATCGGGAGGACCGAAAGCGTCAGTCGGTACCGGGCAATGGCCCCGTGACCCTGCCACGTGCCACCCCCGTCCCCGGACCGCCACCCGTGGAGTCACCCCCGTTCGGCCCCCGTGATCCCCCCGTCCGGCGGCACCCCGGCGACCCGCCCCGACCCGGGCCGCCCCGGCGAGGAGCGCTGCGGCGCAGGCGACCGCAGTAGGAGCCGTCCCGGAACGGGGCGCACCGCGGGCTGTCCCGGCACAGGCCGCGACAGCACGGGCGGCCCGCACCGGCGCGCCCCGACCCGGCCGCCGCGATACGAGCCGCACCGGACCGAGCCACTGCGGCACCGGCCGCCCCGCCGGACACCACCGCCGTCGGAGCCGGCACGGGACAGGCCTACCGCGACACGAGTCGCCCTGGCGCGGGCCTCCGGGCACGGGAGCCGTAGCGCGGACCAGCGCCGTCCGGGTGCGTGCGGCGCGGCCCGGTGCCATCGGAAGCCGGCGCGGTCGGGGCGCGTGTCGTGGCCGGGGCGCGTGTCGTGGCCGGGCCGCTCAGCCCTCTCCGCGGCCGAACAGCGGGGCCAGCAGCAGTTGGGCCGCGCCCTCCGCCACCCCCCGTGCCCCGCCGGGAGCCACCCGGACCGGTACCGCCGCTCCGCCTCCCTCGCGCCGGGCCCGTTCCGCCAGGACGGCCCCGACCCCCTGGAGGAAGACCTCCTCGTGGGCCGCGACCGTGCGCCCGCCCAGCAGCACGAGGTCGATGTCGAGCAGCCCCACCAGGTTCGCCGCCCCGGCGCCGAGCACCCGGGCCGCCTCGGCCACGGCTCCCCGCCCCACCGCGTCCAGGCACAGCACCTCGATGCACCCGCGGTTCCCGCACTCGCACAGCGGCCCGTCCAGCTGGATGACCTGGTGCCCGAACTCCCCGGCCCCGGTACGGGCCCCCCGGTGCACGGCCCCTCCGATCACGAGCCCGGCACCGAGTCCCGTACCGAGGTGCAGGTACGCGAAGGACCCGCCGCCCGCGGAGCCGGGGCCGGGCCGGACGCCGGTCCCCACCGCGACCCCGAGCGCCGCCGCGTTGGTGTCCTTGTCCACGACCACGGGCAGCCCGAGCCGCCCGGCCAGGGCGTCCCGCAGGGCGAACCCGTCCCACTCGGGGAAACCCGTCACCCGGTGCAGCACCCCCAGGGTGTGGTCGAGGGGCCCCGGCAGCGCGACCCCCACGCCCAGCGGCGACACGCCGTCGAGCAGGGCCGTGACCTCCGCCGCCGCTCCCTCGACCACCGCGTCGGCCCCGGCCCCCAGGTCGAGCGGGGCGCGCCGCTCGGCCACCACGGCGCCGGTGAGGTCGCAGAGCACCACGGTCAGTTCGTCCCGGTCGAGGTGCAGCCCGGCCGCGTGTCCCGCCTCGGGCACGAGCCGCAGCACCGTACGGGGTTTGCCGCCCGTGGAGGCGCGGTGGCCCGCCTCGGTCGCGAGACCGTCGGCCCGCAGCCGCGCGGTGATCTTGCTGACGGCCTGCGGGGTCAGCCCGGTCCGTTCGGCGAGTTCCAGGCGGCTTATGCCGAAGGCCCCCGCCGTGCGCAGCAGATCGAGCACCAGCGCGGCGTTGTGGCTGCGCAGGGCGGGCAGGTTCACCCCGGCCGCGCCGGCACCCGCGCCGACTCCCGGCCCCCCGGGCACACCTTGGTGCGCGAAGACGCCGGAGACACCGGCCGCACCATGACGGCGGCCGGGAGCGCCGACGGTCCCGGCCTCGCCCTCGCCCCCGGGAGGACCGAAGCCCCCGGCACCGGCCCCGCCTCCGTCCACGTCCACGTCCGCGTCTGCGAAAACACCCGAGGCCCGGGGTACACCTGCGTTCCCGGGGGTTCCCCGCATCCCGGCCCCACCCGCACTGGTCCTGTTCACATCACCCATTGTCCCCCCGGCTTGCACTTTGGCAACAGCGTTGCGAAAGTAGGACCCATGACAGGCATGACTGGTACCGGTACGCCCCTTCGCGTGGGTCTCGTGGGCTACGGCCTCGCAGGCTCCGTCTTCCACGCCCCGCTGATCGCCACGACCGAGGGGCTCGCCCTCGACACCGTCGTCACCTCGAACCCGGAGCGCGCGGCGCAGGCCCGCGCCGAGTTCGGCGACGGACTCCGCGTCGTCGAGACCCCCGACGAGCTGCTGGCCCGCGCCGACGAACTCGACCTGATCGTCATCGCGTCCCCGAACAAGACCCACGTCCCGATCGCGACCGCCGCCCTGAAGGCCGGTCTCCCCGTGGTCGTGGACAAGCCCATCGCCGGCACGGCGGCGGAGGCCCGCGAGCTGGCCGCCCTGGCCGACGAGCGCGGCCTGCTGCTCTCCGTCTTCCAGAACCGCCGCTGGGACAACGACTTCCTGACCCTGCGCAAGCTGTTCGCCGACGGCGAGCTGGGCGACGTCCAGCGCTTCGAGTCCCGTTTCGAGCGCTGGCGCCCGCAGCTGAAGGGCGGCTGGCGCGAGTCCGGCGACCCGGCGGAGATCGGCGGTCTCCTCTACGACCTCGGCAGCCACCTCGTGGACCAGGCGCTCGTCCTCTTCGGCCCCGCGGTCTCGGTGTACGCGGAGTCGGACGTCCGCCGTCCGGGCGCGCTGGCCGACGACGACACGTTCATCGCGATCACGCACGAGAACGGGGTCCGCTCCCACCTCTACGTCTCCGCGACGACCGCCCAGCTCGGCCCGCGCTTCCGCGTCCTCGGCTCGCAGGCGGGCTACGTCAAGTACGGCCTCGACCCGCAGGAGGCCGACCTGCGCGACGGCAAGCGCCCCGGCGACGGCAGCGCGTGGGGCGTCGAGCCGGAGGCCCTGTGGGGCCGCGTCGGCTCCGGCGAGTCCCCGCAGACCGGTGGCGGCCGCCCCGAGCCGACGGTCGCGGGCGCGTACCCCGCGTACTACGCGGCCGTGGCCGCCGCGATCCGTGACGGCGCCCCGAACCCGGTCACCGCCCACGAGGCCGCCGCCGCCCTCGACGTCCTGGAGGCCGCCCGCCGCTCCGCCCGCGAGTCCGTGGTGGTGTCCCTGTGACCGCGCCCGCCGCACCGGAGATCGCCGACCTCGAGGAGCAGGAGCGCCGGCTGACGCTCCAGCGCTTCACCCACGACGACGCCTGGGCCCTCGGCACCCTCCTCGTCGAACTCGCCCGTGAGCGCGAGGCGCCCGTGGCCATCGACATCCGCCGCGGCGGCCAGCAGCTCTTCCACGCGGCGCTGCCGGGTTCCACCCCGGACAACGACGCCTGGATCGACCGCAAGCGGCGCGTCGTCGAGCGGTACGGCTGCTCCTCGCTGCTGGTCGGCTCGCGCTTCCGCGCCAAGGGCACGACCTTCGAGGAGTCCTCGCGCCTCGACCCCGACACGTACGCGGCCCACGGGGGCGCGTTCCCGATCACCGTGACGGGCGCGGGCGTCGTCGGCACGGTGGTGGTCTCGGGCCTGCCCCAGGTCGAGGACCACAAGATGGTGGTGGAGGCCCTGGAGAAGTTCCTCTCCACCTAGCAAAAAGTTCCCCGCGCCCCCACCAGGGGCGCGGGGAACCCCGCACGACGAGCCCCGTCAGGGGCGCAGGGAACTCCGCACGACGAGCCCCGTCAGGGGCGCGGGGAACTGCGCGACCAGCCACGACGCACCCGCAGTGGACAACGCACAGCACAGCCCCGTCAGGGGCGCGGGGAACTGCGCGACCAGCCACGACGCACCCGCGGTGGACAACACACCCCCGCCCCCGCGGCCCCCCACCGCGAACCAAGCGGAGCGCTCACGCGTCGGCGAGGACCTGCCGCTGCCTCCCCAGCCCCCCGATCTCCAGCTCGACGACGTCCCCCGCCCGCAGGAACGGCTTCGGCTCGGGCCGGCCGAGGGCCACCCCGGCGGGCGTCCCGGTGTTGATGACGTCACCGGGGTACAGCGTCATGAACCGGCTGACGTACCGGACGACCTCCGCGACCGGGAAGATCTGCTCGGCCGTCGTCCCGTCCTGCTTCAGCTCCCCGTTCACCCAGAGCCTCAGCGACAGCGCCTGCGGATCCGGGACCTCGTCCGGGGTCACCAGCCACGGGCCCAGCGGGTTGAACGTCTCGCAGTTCTTGCCCTTGTCCCAGGTGCCGCCGCGCTCGATCTGGAACTCGCGCTCGGAGACGTCGTGCGCCACCGCGTACCCGGCGACGTGCGCGAGCGCCTCCTCGTCCGACTCCAGGTAGCGGGCGGTACGGCCGATGACGACGGCCAGTTCGACCTCCCAGTCGGTCTTCACCGACCCGCGCGGCACGAGCACCGTGTCGTCCGGTCCGACCACGGTGTCCGCCGCCTTGAAGAAGATCACCGGCTCGGCGGGCGGCTCGGCCCCGGTCTCCCGGGCGTGGTCGTGGTAGTTCAGCCCGATGCACACGACCTTGCCGATCCGGGCCACGGGCGGTCCGACGCGCAGCCCCTCCGCGTCCAGCGCGGGCAGTTCACCGGCCGCCGCGGCGGACCGGATCCGGCCGAGCGCCGCCTCGTCGGCGAGCAGCGCCCCGTCGATGTCGGGGACCAGGCCCGACAGGTCCCGCAGCGTCCCTCCGGCGTCGAGCAGCGCGGGCCGCTCCGCCCCCGCCGTACCGACTCGCAGCAGCTTCACGGTCACCGTCTCCCTCGGTCGCGGGGCGTCGGCCGACGAGCGTCGGCCGACGGAGGACCGTGCGATCCTCCAAGCTCGCCGTCCAGTCCGCAAGACCCCGTTCACGGATCAGACCGGACCGGACCGGCAGGGAGGGCACGGTCAGACGAGGGCCGCGGTCGCGGACGCCGCCCCCGGCATGTCCCGGTAGAGCACCGCCCGCTCCACCGCGCTCCAGGTCGTACTGGTCACCACGTACAGCGCGGCCGCCAGCGGCACCACGGCCACGGTGATCAGCGTGAGGAAGGACATGAACGGCATGATCCTGCCGACCGAGGCGAGCGCCGCCGCGGTCGCCTGCTCGCTCTCGCTCCGGCCATCGCCCGTCACCGGCGCGGCGACGGCGGTCGTCCGCTTCGTCCGTACGTAGTTGAAGCAGGCCACGGCCGTGACGACGGCGAAGAGGGCCAGGTAGACGAGCCCGGCCAGCCCGAAGGGACCGCCGTGGCCGAGCGCGTCCGCCCACCGGCCCCCGAGCGGGGCGGCGAACAGCTTGTGATCGAGCAGGGTGTTGGCCCCGCCGCCGATCGTCGAGCTGGAGAACAGGTGGTAGAGCAGGAAGAAGGCCGGCATCTGGAGCAGGCTGGGCAGGCAGCCGGAGAGCGGCGACACCTTCTCCTCGGCGTGCAGCGCCATCAGCGCCTTCTGGAACTTCTCGCGGTCCTCGCCGTGCTCCTTCCTCAGCTCCGCGATCCGCGGCCGGAGCGCGGCCTGCGCCCGCTGTCCGCGCGCGGCCGCCCGCGACAGGGGGTGCACGAGCAGGCGTACGAGCGCGGTGAACAGGACGATCGCCGCGGCGGCGGCCGAGGCGTGGAACAGCGGCTGGAGCAGGTCGGCGAGGTGCTCGACCAGGTGCGCGAAAAGGGACATGAACGTGGACATGCGTGAGCCCTCCGGGGGTCTCGTCGTGCCGGGAGTTGCCGGGAGTACGGAATGCGGCATGACGGCCCGCGCGGGTCACCCGTGACGAAGCACCGCTCGGGGTGAGTCACCGGACGTCTCGGGGTGAGTCACCAGGGAGCGCGGAGCCGCCCGGGACGGTCACCGTCACCGGGGTGGTGGGGAAGGGGTGCCCTACGCGGTCGCCGGGAGGGCGTGTCCGGGCGCCCTGGGGCGCCGCCGCCCGCTGGCGTCGGGATCGCGTTGCGGCAGGAAGGCCGTGCGGTCCTCGCGGTCGCGGATGGCCGTACGGACCCGGGTGGGCGGCACGGCGGGCGCGCAGCGCGCCACGATGAGGGAGCAGGCGACGAAGGCCGACCCGGCCGCGGCCGTCGCGGCGAACGCGACGGTGGCGGTGAGGCTGCCCGTGTCGAGCAGCGCGACCTCGAGGAGCAGGAGCAGCAGTACGGCGGCGGGGCGGGCGTCGGCCCAGGTCCGGATCATCGGCCGCTCCTCCTCTCGTACGCGGTGCGCGTGTCCCTCCGTTCGTTATACAGGACGGTCCTCGGCCGACCGCCCGGAACCGGACGCGGCGTCCGCCACACCGTCCGGGCCGCGGCCGGCCCCCTCCGGCTCCCGCGGGTGCCCGTCGACCGGTTTCCGCGGGTCCGTGTCGAGCGGCTCCAGCAGCCGCCTCGGCGCGAGCAGGGCCCGGCTGACCGGATCCGCCGGGTCCCGGTCGAGTCCGGGGCCCGGTGTCATCTCGACGTCCGGCACGGGCACGATTATCGCGCAGCGGGGGCATTCGCCGTACGGGCCGAGTTCGGTGCCGCAGTCGGCGTGCCGGAACCAGCGCAGCCGGCTCTCGCCGAAGTGCTCGCGGCCCCACAGGCCGAGTGAGCGCAGGGTGGGCCACAGGGCGATCCCGCGGTCGGTCAGGACGTACTCGTCGCGCGGCGGCGACTCCTGGTACCGGCGCTTCTCGAGGATGCCCTCGGCGGTCAGGGCCTGGAGGCGGGCGGCGAGCACGGCACGCGGGATGCCGAGGTGCACGAGGAAGTCGTTGTAGCGCCGTACGCCGTAGAGCGCGTCGCGGACGACGAGGAGCGTCCAGCGCTCGCCGACGATCTCCAGCGCGCGGGCGATCGAGCACTCCTGCGTCGCGTAGTCCTTGCCCAGAGCCATGACTCCACTGTAGCCAGTTTCCGACACGTTGGTTCATTGACCGAACCTGGGTGGTACGGTCTACCCGTACACAAGGTTCAATGAACGAACCAACCCGTTCCGCAAGACCGGACCTCCACGGGATCGCCCTCTCCCCGGGGCCACCCCCTCCGCAGGGCCGGCCCGCACCGCCGGACCGGCCCGTCCGGCGGAAACCGACGCAGGGAAGCGAAGGCACACCATGACCCCGCTCGACCGGCCCGACACCAGGACGCAGCCCGCGCGCACGGCCGGGGTCCCCCGGACCCTTCCGGCGGCGGACGCTCCGCGGGCCACCTCGACCCTCGCCCTCACCAGTGCCGCCACCGCCGTGGCCCTGATGACCTACACGGCCCCGATGGTCACGCTCCCCGACACCGCGGCCGCCCTGCACACCTCGGTCTCCGCGCAGGCCTGGCTGCTCAACGGCACCCCGCTCGGCCTGGCCGCGCTGCTCCTGGTCGCGGGCAGCCTCGCGGACGACTACGGCCGCCGCCGGATCTTCCTGGCCGGCACCGTCGCCCTCGGCCTCACCACCGCGCTCGGCGCGCTGGCGAACTCCACCTGGCTGTTCACCCTGGCCCGCGTCGCGCAGGGAGCGGCGAGCGCGGCGATCCTCGCGAGCAGCCTCGGGCTGATCGTGCACGCCTTCCCGACCCCGCGCGGGCGGCTGCGCGCGACGGGGGTGTGGGGCGCGTTCGTCAGCGGCGGGATCGCGGCGGGCCCGCTCCTCGCGGGGGCGATAGCGGGCTGGGACTGGCGGACGGCGTACGCCGTCCTGGGCGCCGCCGCCCTGGTCGTCGCCCTCCTCGGCACCCGCGCCCTGGCCGAGTCCCGCGCACCGCGCGGCGGCCGGCCCGACCTCGCGGGGGCGCTGACCTTCGGTCTCGCGCTGGTGTCGCTGGTGGCCGCGCTGACGCTCGGCCGCGACGGCTGGCTGCGCGCGCCGGTGGGCCTGCTGCTGGCCGCGTTCCTCGTCCTGATGGCCGTGTTCGTCGCCGTCGAACGCCGCAGCGGGACGCCCATGATCGACCTCGGTCTGCTCCGGCACCGCCGCTTCCTCGCCTCGTCGGCGGGCGGGCTCTTCACGGGCCTCGCGGTGATCGGCCTGTTCAGCTTCCTGCCGGCGCTGCTCCAGCGGGCGCTCGGAATGTCCGCCATGGACACCGCGTGGCTGTTCCTGCTGTGGTCCGGCCTCTCCTTCACGGTCGCCCTCCAGGCCCGCCGCCTCGCCGGCCGGGTCTCGCACCGCCATCAGCTCGCCCTCGGTTTCGCGCTGCACGCGGCCGGTGTCCTGACGATGCTCGGCGCGATCGGCTCCGGCTCCTGGGTCCGCCTGCTCCCGGGCTTCGTGCTCTCCGGGGTGGGCAGCGGCCTGCTCAACGCCGCGCTGCCGCTGCTGGCCGTCGAGTCCGTGCCCGCGACCCGCGCGGCGATGGGCTCGGGCGCCCAGCAGACGTTCCGCTACATCGGGTCGTGCGCCGGGGTCGCCCTCACGATCGCCCTGGTCACCTCCACCGGCGGAGCGGCGCACGGCGCGGACGTCGCGATGGCCGTCTCGGCGGGGCTGGCCGCACTGGCCGCGGCGAGCGTCCTGGTCCTGCGGGACCGGGCGTGACCTGACCGTCGGAGCCCGCGTCCGTCACCGGGGCCGCACGGAGGCGAGCTTCCCCCACACCGCCATGCGGTACCGGGAGGTGTACTCGGGGGTGCACGTGGTGAGCGTGATGTAGTACCCCGGTTCGCCGTACCCGTACGACGGCCGGACGGTACTGCGCGGCACCGGGCGGATCACCCCGACGTCCCGCGCGGAGGTCCGCGGAAGGATCCGGTCGACGGTGTACGTGTACACGGCGTCCCTCGTCTCGACGGTGACCGTGTCACCGCGCCGGAGCCTCGGGAGGTACCGGAAGGGCTCGCCGTGCGTGTTCCGGTGCCCGGCGAGCGCGAAGTTCCCCGCCTGGCCCGGCTGTTGGGTGCCCTTGTAGTGACCGGCGTACCCCTTGTTCAGGACGTCCGCCTTGCTCACCCCCTCCGCGACCGGCACCCGCAGGGAGAGCCGCGGGATGACGAGGACGGCGTAGGCCTGGGACCGGCGGGGCCGCTCCTGGGCACCACCGCCACCACTCCCTGATCCGGACGGGGAGTTCCGCCCCGCCGTCCGCCCGGTCCCGTCCTTCCCGCCCCCGCCGCTCCCGGCCGCCGCACCGGCACCGGACTCCGCGCCACCACCGTTCCCGGCACTCCCCGTGGCCGGGGTCCCCCACTCCCGCTCCAGCGCCTGCACCTTGCGCTCGGCGCCGTGCCGCGCCTGCCGGTTGGTCCACCACAGCTGGTGCGCGACCAGGAGGAGCAGCACCACCCCGACGGTGACGAACACCTCGGCGCCGCTCAGGAGCACGCGCCGGTACGCGGCCCGCCGTCGCCGCGTGCCGTGGTGAACGACTCCCGGAGCCCGCATCCGTACCCCCCCTTCGCCGGGCGCACGATAGGCGCGGCCCCGCCAACTCTCCAGCCCCGCGCGGCCGCCGCACCTCCCAAGGCTTCCTCCACCGGTTCGAGAAAGGGCTGTCACATCCCTCGACAACCTCAGGCGCCACACCCGATGCTTCCTGATGGCATCACCGGAACGGGCGGACGCCGACGGGAACGCCCCGGCGACCGCGTTCGAGGTCGAGTCGAGTCGAGTCGACAGAGACGGCCGACTCCACGGCAGACACTGCGAGTCGATCCGAGACGGACGGAGAGACCGGCCATGATCCGACGCAGAACGCTTCTGGCCGCCGCGGGCGGTACGGCCCTCGGCGGCGCCCTGGCGACGGGCACGGCCCGCGCCGACGCGACGATCGCCGTCAACCCGGCCACCACGTACGGGAGATGGGAGGGCTGGGGCACCTCACTCGCCTGGTGGGCCAACGTCTTCGGCGCCCGCGACGACTTCGCCGACCTCTTCTTCACCACCAGGTCGACCACGTACGACGGCGCTTCACGCCCGGGCCTCGGACTGACCATCGCCCGCTACAACCTCGGCGCGTGCAGCTGGAACAGCGTCGGCGGCGAGACCATGACCGTCTCCGCCAACATCCCCTCCTTCAAGCAGATCGAGGGGTACTGGCAGGACTGGAACAACGAGGACCCGACGTCCTCGGCCTGGAAGTGGACGGCGGACGCGACCCAGCGCGCCGCCCTCACCAGGGCGACGGCACGCGGCGCGACGAGCGAACTGTTCGCCAACTCCCCCATGTGGTGGATGTGTCTGAACCACAGCCCCTCGGGCGCGTCCGGCGGCGGCAACAACCTCCAGTCCTGGAACCACCGCCAGCACGCCTCCCACCTCGCGGCGGTCGCCCTCCGCGCGAAGACGGACTGGGGCGTGGACTTCGCGACCGTGGAGGCGTTCAACGAGCCCTCCTCCGGCTGGTGGACGTCCACCGGCACCCAGGAGGGCTGCCACATGGACGCCTCCGTCCAGTCGGCCGTACTCCCCTATCTGCGCAGCGAGTTGGACAAACGGGGCCTGACAGCCACCAGGATCTCCGCGTCCGACGAGACGAGCTACGACCTGGCCCGCACGACATGGGGCTCCTTCAGCTCGACGACCAAGGCCCTGGTCGACCGGGTCAACGTGCACGGCTATCAGGGCTCGGGCGGCCGCCGGGACCTCCTCTACACGGACGCCGTGACGACCTCCGGCAAGGCGCTCTGGAACTCGGAGTACGGCGACGGGGACGGCACCGGCCTCACCCTGGCGAGCAACCTCCTCCTCGACTTCCGCTGGCTGCACCCGACCGCCTGGGTGTACTGGCAGGTGATGGACCCGACCGCGGGCTGGGGCATGATCAAGTACGACGCGAGCACCCTGACGGCCGGCGCGGTCGAGACGAAGCTCTACGTGATGGCCCAGTTCAGCCGCCACATCCGCCCGGGGATGACGATCGTGGGCACGGGTGTCGATTACGCGGTGGCGGCGTACGACGCGACGGCGAAGCGCCTGGTGATCGTCGCGGCCAACAAGGCCACGTCCGCCCAGACCTTGACCTTCGACCTCTCCCGCTTCACCGCGGTCTCCGGCGGCACGGGCGGCCTGGTCCCCCGCTGGAACACCCTGACGTCCGGCGGTGGCGACCTCTACGCCTCCCACTCGGACACCTACCTGAGCGGCAAGTCCCTGGCGGTGCCGTTCGCGGCCGGGGCGGTGCAGACGCTGCAGGTGGACGGGGTGGTGCTGTGAGCCGGGGTCGAGGGGCACGGGAGGGGGCCCTCGGGGACTCCCGTGTCTCTGGCCAGCAGGTCTCTCTCCTTGACGGCCCGGCGGCAGTACGGTGTCCCCCATGCGCCCCGACACGCCTGCCGAGAACGTCGACCACACCGCCGAAGCGGCTCGCCTGGAGCGAGCCGTCGGCCTGTACCCGGAGGACGCCGAGCACCTGCTCCTGCAGGCCGCGGCCCACCTCGAACTGGCCGGCGACCGCCCCGGCGCCACCACCCTCTACGACCGCCTCCTCGCCTCGGACACCCCGCTGGAGAAGCCGTACCTCGTACGCGCCCTGAAGGCGTCGAACCTGTGGGAGTACGACCACGAGGCCGAGGCCCGCGCGATCATCGACGGCGTCCGGGCCGCGGCTCCCCGTGACCCGGCCCCCTGGGTCATCGTGGCGGAGGCCCTGGAGTCGCACGACGAGCTGGAGGCGGCACAGGACACCTTCACCGAGGGAACGACCCTGCTCCTGACGGACGTACCGGAGCCCCCCTACTCCACGCTCCCCCTCCTGTTCGGCCGCCACCGGGTGCGCCGCATGCTGGGCGCGGCGCACGACGAGTGGGACGCCCTGGCCGACACCCTCCACTCGTCCCCGATCTCCCTGGACGAGCTCCACGACCCGAAGCGGATCTGGTCCCTCGGCTCGGACAACCCGGCGGAGCTCCAGGCCGAGATCACCCGCCTCCAGGCCGAACTGGGCGCCTACCGCGAGGCCCTGTCCCGTCCGTTCCCGGTGGCGGTCCTGCACTGGTCGGCCCCCGAACTCACGGAACTGACCACCGCGTACCCGGACCTCACCACCGAGTACCCCTCGCACGGCGAGCACCTCGCGACGATAGAGGCGTCCCTGCGCGAACTGGCGGGCTCCGGCACCCCGAACCTCGGCATCGTCACCGCCACGGTCCCCTCCTACGAGGCCTTCGCCGCCTCGGAGGCCTCGTCCCCCTCGGACACGACCCTCCTCCCCCAGTACGCGACGACCCTGGCGGCCAGGGGCCTGGCGGTGGCTTGGCCGCCGCAGCGGGGGGCGGGGTGCTGGTGCGGGTCGGGGGTTGCTTACGGGGAGTGTCACGGGGCTGTGTGATGTCCAGTGGCACTGCCACGACCCGTCATTTCACATGAAGGTGCACCCCGGGCTACGAGCAGACGGGGTGCACCTTCATCTTGGCCCTTCGCCCCGGACTCGATCGTGTCAGTGCCCCCTGTTAGAACTGTGCACGGCGCAATGAGCGAGCGGGGGCCAGCATGGTTCAGTCAGGGGATGGGTCACAGCCTGTCGCGGGTGTGTACGAGGAGCTCGTCACCGAAGACGTGCAGGCACAGATCGACCAGCTGAGCGCGGCCGGATGGAAGCCGATTCACGCTGAGGTCAGCGCTGAGTCGTCGCCCCATGTCCTGGCGCGTTACATCGGGGAAGCTGTGGGGCGACGGTTGAGCCTGCTGCCTCATGACAAGCAGGTCGCCGCAGCCAACCAGATCATGCAGTCCCTCGTCAGCAGCGTGCCGGACCCGGATGCGGACGAATCGTCGACCACCATTGTCGATGGCCCTCGCCAGCTCCTCGCCTTGGCTGAGCAGAAGGCGCCCGGCGCGTATGCCATCAGGCCCCTGACTCCGCTGTCTGAAACAGCGTTGATCACCAATGCGCCGGATGATCCGAGCCTGGGGGCTGAGTTGCGAGCCGAGCTCGCTACCGCCGACCGCATCGATCTGCTCTGCGCGTTCGTGAAGTGGTACGGGATCAGGGTTCTCGAGGACTCGCTCCGCGCGGCCAAAGAACGTGGGGTCCCCATCCGGGTCATCACCACCACCTACATCGGCGCCACCGATCGACATGCTTTGGACCGACTGGTGCGCGAGTTCGACGCCCAGGTGAAGGTCAACTACGAGATCAGATCGACGCGCTTGCATGCCAAGGCATGGCTGTTCCGGCGCAACACGGGGTTCGACACCGCGTACGTAGGCAGTTCGAACCTCTCTAAAGCTGCCTTGCTCGATGGCCTGGAGTGGAACGTACGGCTGTCATCGATCGCCACGCCGAGGGTGCTCGACAAGTTCGAGGCGACCTTCGACGCGTACTGGGCCGACACCGCCTTCGAGGAGTACGACCCTGATCGCGACGGCGAGCGGCTCGCTGACGCACTTGCCCGGGCGGGGGGCACAGGCTCGACTGGTGATCTCAAGATCAGCCTTTCGGGTCTTGAGGTGCATCCCCTCCCCCACCAGAAAGACATGCTGGAGCGACTCCGCGTCGAGCGCGACATTCGCGGTCGTAACCAGAATCTCCTCGTCGCTGCAACCGGGACGGGTAAAACCGTCATGGCCGCACTGGACTACCGCAGCATGCGCGACAAACGCGGCGGCGACCTCCCCCGGCTCCTCTTCGTCGCCCACCGCAAGGAGATCCTGAACCAGTCTCTGCGTACCTACCGGGAAGTGCTGGACAACGCCTCGTTCGGTGAACTCCTCCACAGCGGCAAAGAGCCACGCGACTGGACACACGTGTTCGCCAGCGTCCAATCGCTCAACCTCCAGCGCTTGGAGCAGCTCGACCCCGAGCACTTCGACGTCATCGTCATCGATGAGTTCCACCACGCCACGGCCGAGACGTACAGACGGGTCATCAAGCACTTCAAGCCGACCCAGCTGCTGGGTCTCACCGCTACCCCAGAGCGGATGGACGGGCGCAGTGTGCAGAACGAGTTCTTCGACGGGCGCATCGCCGCGGAGCTCCGCCTCTGGGAGGCCCTGGAGAACGATCTGCTCTGTCCCTTCCACTACTTCGGTCTTCCGGACGGCACGGACCTGACCCGCCTCAACTGGCGCTCGGGTACCTACGACCGGGATCAACTCGGCCATCTCTACACAGGTGACGAGGCTCGGGCGCGCATCGTCATCAAGCAGGTTGAGGACAAGATCTCGGCTCCCGCCTCCATGCGGGCCCTCGGATTCTGCGTGTCCAAGGCGCATGCGCACTTCATGGCGAACTGCTTCCGTCGGGCAGGATTCCAAGCCGCGGCTCTCGACAGCGACTCCCGCCCCGAGGTACGCGCGCAGACGCTTGACGATCTCAAAGCAGGTCGCATCCAGGTGATCTTCTCTGTCGACCTGTTCAACGAGGGTCTGGACATCCCTGATGTCGACACGCTCCTACTGCTGCGCCCTACCAACAGCGCGACCGTCTTCCTCCAGCAGCTTGGACGTGGACTGCGCCGCACGCCGAACAAGCCAGTCCTGACAGTGCTCGACTTCATCGGCCAGCACAGAGCGGAGTTCCGCTTCGAGGAACAGTTCCAGGCCCTGACGAACCTGTCCCGCAACCGGCTCGTCAACAGCATCGAGCAGGACTTCCCGCAGTTGCCGTCCGGGTGCCAGATCATCCTGGAGGGCAAGTCCAAGGACCTCGTCCTGGACAACATCCGTACGCAGCTCAAGGCCACCATCACCACGTTGGCCAGAGAAGCCAGGGACTACAGCACCCCGCGGCTGGCGGACTACCTACGCGAGAGCCGCCGGGACATCCAGGAGCTCTACAAAAGCGACAACTCCTGGACCAAGGTGCTGCGCAAGGCCGGCTTCATCCATGGGGAGGCACCGCCTGGTGAAGCAGAGCTCCTCAAGCGCGTCCATGCCTTCCTGCACGTCGACGACCCGGACCGTATCCACGCGTATCTACGGCTGCTCGCAGATGACGCCCCCCACTACGACTCCCTGTCCGTGGGGGAAGCGGCGTACGCTCGCATGCTCTTCTTTAACTTGTGGGACAACGCCGGAGGTTTCTCCAACTACCGGCAGGGTCTTGATTCACTACGGTCGCAGCCGATGTTGCGGGACGAACTCCAGCAGGTCCTCTCGTACGCCCTCGAAGAGGCAGACCACTTCCCCCTTCCGCTGGAAGGCCCGCTCGCTCACGTTCCCTTGAAGATCCACAGCTCCTACAACCGTTCCGAGATCCTCTCGGCCCTGGGGGTGGCGCGCTTGGGGGGTCAGATGCCCCGGGACTTCGGACAAGGGGTGCGATGGGTGGAGGAACTCAAGACCGACGCCCTCCTCATCACCCTGGAGAAGAGCGAGCGCGACTTCTCCCCCACGGTCCGGTACAAGGACTACGCGCTCAGCCCGACCCGCTTCCACTGGGAGTCCCAGAGCACCACTCCGGCGAACTCCGCGACTGGCTTGCGCTACCAGCAGCACGACCAGCTCGGAAGCCATGTCTTGCTCTTTCTGCGCCGCTACAAGCGCAACAGCATCGGCAAGGCCGAACCGTGGATGCTTCTGGGACCAGCCACATACTTCGACCACTCCGGCAGCAAGCCCATGGCGATCGCCTGGGATCTCCATCACGAGCTTCCTGCTGATGTGAGCTCGTACGCCTCGATCACGAGTTGACTCGGCCTCCGCGGTCTTCCGCCTCGAAGTGCGTCTGGGCCCGGTCCAGGAGGTCGTCAGCGTCTCGGCCTCGCGCATGGAACCAATGCAGGAGGTCGGCGATGATCTCAATCGCCGACTTCTCCGCTTGAGCCATGCTCAAGCGGCACGAGCCAGCGAACCCTCCATCGAACGCCCCCTCTGCTCCATACAGGTCCAGCAACCCCTCGGCTCTACTCGAGTGCGGCCCGCTGCTCACCGACACAGGCACGACTGCGGCTGACACCAACTCACACCACGTCACCTTCCGGTCTCCGTAGAGCTCGACGCCCCAACGCACAGCAGTGGCCTCGACAAGGGCGATACCGCGACCGCCTTCGGAGTCAACTCCGGTCTGAAGCAGAGTGGGGAGAGCTCGGGTGTCTGGATCCTGAACCTCGATCCTCAGAAGCGAACCGCTCACGGACACCGCGAGGGTCGTGGGAGTGCCTGGGCCCACGTGCGTGATGACGTTGGAAACCAGCTCAGTCACACAGAGCTGAGCTCCCTCGATCACCTCAGGCAGCCCCCAGAGGGTCAGGTGGAGGCGCATCAGTCGACGTAGGGCAGCTACTTCCTCGGGTTCTGCCAGGAAGTCGAGGCTCCACGGCTTCCTGCTCATGGGTGGGTCGTTGTGCACCACGGCAAGTCCTTCCCGCTCGACTCGGTCGCCCATCGCGACGAGTTACACACAGAGAGTTGCATTGGAACTCTCAAAATGGAACTCTCACATCGAGCAAAGAGGAGCTCGCGGCCTACCCGAATGCCCCCGGCGCACGCCGTCTTGCCCCCGCACTCTCACGCCCCGCACGATCTAACGCATCGACATGAAGGGCCTTGAAACATGGCAGTCGGACCCACGACCCGCAGGCGCCAACTTGGCGCCGACCTGCGTCGCCTCCGCGAAGCGAAGGGACAAACCCTGGAAGAAGCCGGCGCACGCGTGGGGATCTCCAAGGCGACCCTGAGCCGCTACGAGACCAAGGAAGGCAGCGTCAAATGGCCAGCGGTGGACGCCCTGTGCCGCGAGTACGACGCTTCCGACGAAGAGCGACTCGCCCTGGTCGAGCTCGCCAAGGGCGCGAAGATCCAGGGTTGGTGGCGATCCCTGGCTGATCCCATCCCCGAATCCATGAACCTCATGCTCACACTTGAGGACGAGGTAGTCCGCGAGGACCACTACGCCTGCATGTACATTCCAGGGCTCCTCCAGACGCGCGCATACGCCGAAGCCGTGCACCGAGCTTCAGAGGTGCAGTGTGCAGAGCGAGAAGTTCAGCACATGGTCGACATTCGCATGAAGCGACAGGAACTGCTCGATCGAGATGATCCGCCGCATCTGTGGTGTGTTGTTGATGAGGCGGCACTACGACGTAGGGTCGGCGGCAGCGACGTCATGCGTGAGCAACTCATCCATCTACTCACGGTGTCACAACGCCCCCATGTGACGCTCCAGGTACTGCCGTTCTCAAAGGGTGCCCATGCGGCCGCCGTTGGTAGTTTCGCCGTCCTGAGGGGGGTGACCCGCCAGCTGGACGTGGTCTATGTGGATCTGATCGGCGGCGGCCTGTTCATGGAGAAGCCACAAGAACTGGAGCGCTACAGGCTGGCGTTCGAATACCTCAGCGCACAGGCACTCGATCTGGAATCCTCTGCTGAGATCATCGATCGCATAAGCAAGGAGCCCTGATGGCCTCAACCCCGACGCACCAGTGGTTCAAGTCCACCTACAGCGGCGGTAGCGGGACAGAGTGCGTGGAGTGTGCGCTTACAGAGGATGGGGCTCTGTTGCGCGACTCGAAGAACATCCATGGCGCCATGATCACTGTCCATAGGCCAGCATGGCATGCCTTCATAGAAGCCTTGCGGAGCAAGACGATGCTAGAAACCGAAAGCCGAGATTCGGTTTCCTTCAATCCCGAGGACTGACCAAATTAGCCGAAAAGATGCACCCACCCTCCGACGCAAGGTCATTTGCGCCGGAGGGCGCAGGATGCAAGCCTCTCTAATTTACCCTACTTGCTTTCCATCCGCATATCGAGATCACGAAATCCATCCAGGACCACGTTTACCGTCTTGAGCTCATTTTGAGGATCGGGCTTGACTTGCATCTTCGCCCCCTTATGGGCAGCATCCCCACGGGCAGTGGCCCAGGTCTCGGTTGCGCTGAGCCACCCAGATTCGATATCGGATTCCTGCAAGCCGATAGGCAAGAGCAACCGGAGGAGGTTCTTTTCTTTTATGCCGTGATTCTGCTTGCGTGCATAACGGTGCATATCGGCCCGCGCAGCTTCTATTCGCGCCTCCAATGCAGGATATTTCACCGGCTTGGCAGCAGCCTCGCTTAAAGATTCAGGGATGGATGGAGCCGATTCTCTGTACGCTACGACCGCTAGAAGGCTAATGGCTATTGAGCCACTCGCCTTCCATCCGGAAACAGCTTGATCGATGACCTCGATGACACGGTCCTCAATGAAAGACTCAAACTCCGCGTGCGCCAGAACCCTAAAAGCGCGCGTCTGCTCGTAGACAAGGTCCTCATAGTCTCCCGTGGGGTCAAATTCCTGCGGCAAGAAATTCTGTCGCAGTTCTCTGATCCGCCTCTCCAGTTCATCGAACCGTGAAGAACTCACCTGAAACTCCTACGGGATGAGGCGATTGTCACGCAATTCAGGGACGCGCAACTGAATATCGAGGGCGCCACTGAGAGCTTCGCCCCAGAGCGATAGACGTCGATGAGTGGCTAGTGGAGTCTTAGTCGTGGTCTGGATTGACTCAACAAATCGCGGACTAGTGTCGCAGAGATCGCGGAAAGCAGATTCGACGCTCGACGTACGGGAAAAAGCCTTGACCCGAATCGGCTCCTCCGAGAAGTAGTACGTCATCACATCGAATACAGCCCGATTGAAGCGTCCCTCATATTTACCCGCAGCCCAGCGATAGAATGCATTATCGCCAAAAATCTTGAACGTCGCCTCAATGGCCTGATTGCAGTTGTTTCCAACCTGCTTGATACGAACCTCCTCCTTCTCCCACTGGGCATTAAGGAGGTTCACGGTGTCATCGAGGAACTTCTTCAGATTCCCCGTATACTCATCCAAAGTGAACTGAAATCCAAAGTACCGGAGCAGCACTTCGACGTCACGCATTCGAAAATCTGGCTTATCGATGCGCAGGGCCGCACGCAGCCATTCGCTCTCCGATGCACAGTCGTCCAAGAAGTCGGTGAATGGACCGGGGTGCAGGGCTTGTCGAAGTTCCTGGGGAGACAGCTTGACGCTGCCCGTGTTCAGGCGAAGAAAAACCAGATTAAGGAAGTCTTCGTTCGGCCAACGACGCACGACGACAGTACGAATGGTCTCGTTAAGGAGCGAGTTTAGATCGTCAACATAGCTATCGTCATGCTCCATCTTGCGGAGCGTAGCAAGACGCAAGTCTTCGCGAACTTCAAGTCCGGTAAGCGAGAAACCCTTGAAATCTTCTTCTTCTGCAGATGCCGCAAATGACGACCCCGCCGCGAACTGCCGAAGAGCCAAGAGTCGCTGCTTACCGTCTAGTACAATGAACTTTCCACGCCGATTCTTATCTTCCGCCAAAACAATCTGGGGAATCGGCAAACCGAGGATCAGAGATTCAATGAAGCGACTTTTCCTGGGCTTGTTCCAGGCGTCCCTACGCTGGAATCTGGGGTTGAGCTGAATGTTACCCCGACGCAACTGGCTGAGAATGGTTTCGGCAGTCCAGTCTGTGTCCGTGACAACAGCCCGGGTGACCTCCTCAGAGGTCACCGATGCGGCAGTGTCCTCCTCTTCCCCATCTGCATCGTCCCACTCGGGCACGTCATCGTTCGCCATGTCGCTCCGTCCCTCACCCGTGGTGTTCCCTGGTATCAAGCCACTCTCAACTAACCTAGTTTTGCAGACCAGTTGGCCCGTCGGCATGCCAAACAGGAACTCGGCTCAACTACCCGTCTGTTTCACAGGGCCCAGAGCGCAGCCGCTCAGACGTCCCGCAGGACACCGCCATCCCCTCCAAGCTCGGAACTAGGACGCGAAGCCTTCAGGGCTCCACTGACGTAGCACCACTCGGTGTTGGTCGCGACCCTGAAATGAGTTACGTGAGCTACATGACCGAAGCTCTATGCACCGGGAGGCACGGCATCAAGCAGGGCAGTCCGCAGGTCTGTCGAACCGGGGCGCTAGCCTCAGAAGTAGCCCTGGACGGGTGTACGGCAGCAGGAGGAGACAATGGCGAAGGTTCCGGCCGCGGTGGTGGCCGCCGGGGGGCTTGTCGGTGGGTACGGCGTCGCCCGGTGGACGAGGAAGCGGCAGCTCGGCGGGGTCGTGCTCGCCGCCGCCGGGGTCGCCGCCGCGCGGCAATGGAAGCAGGAGGCCGGGGGCGTGGCCGCCGGGGTGCTGACCGCCGGGTACGTCGCCGCGTTCGCCGGGTCGCACCCGCTGGCCAAGAAGGTGGGCGCCTGGCCCGCCGTCTTCGGTGTCGCCGGTGCCATGGCCCTCGCCTCCTGGGCCGTGGCCGACCGGCGCGCCTGAGTCGGGTCAGGGCTCGGCCAAGGCCGGACCGACCCCGGACAGGGCGACGCCCGGACCTCAGGAAGCCGGCTCCTCCACGCCCCGGAACGCCCGCCGATAGGCGTAGGGGCTCGTCCCCACCACCCGTTTGAAGCGGTCACGGAAAGCCGTCGGGGAGCCGAAGCCCGCCTGGGTGGCGATGCGTTCGACCGGGTACGTGGTCGTCTCCAGGAGGTACTGGGCGCGGCGTACCCGGGCCCGGTGCAGCCACTGGAGCGGGGTCGTGCCGGTCTGTTCGCGGAAGCGGCGGTTGAGGGTGCGGGTGCTCATCCCGGCGTGGGCCGCGATGTCCTCCAGGGTCAGTTCACGCTCCGCGTTCTCCTCCAGCCAGTCCAGGAGCGGCTCCATGGCCGTGCCCGCCGGGGCCGGCGGCTGGGTGTGGACGATGAACTGGGCCTGGCCGCCCTCCCGTTCGAGGGGCATCACGGACAGCCGGGCGGCGTGCGCGGCGACGGCCGAACCGTGGTCCTTGCGGATCATGTGCAGGCACATGTCCAGCGCCGCCGCCGCGCCCGCCGAGGTCAGGAACTGGCCGTTGTCGACGTAGAGCACGTTCGGGTCCACGGTCACCTCCGGGTGCCTGGCCGCCAGTTCCCCGGCCGCGACCCAGTGCGTGGTCGCGCGCAGTCCGTCCAGCAGGCCGGTGGCGGCCAGTACGAAGGCGCCGACGCAGATCGAGGCGATCCGGGTGCCGTTCGCGGCCGCCGCGCGCAGCGCCTCCGCGACGCCCGGCGGGAGCGTGAAGGACGGGTCGGCCACCCCCGGCACGATGATCGTGTCCGCTTCTGCCAGCGCTTCCAGGCCATACGGGGCGCGGAGCGTGAACGCGCCCGCGCTCACCTCCGCGCCCGCCGTGACCGAGCACACCCGGGTCCGGTACGCCGGGCGGCCGTCGGGCAGCCGGGCCCAGCCGAAGGTGTCGATCGGAGCGGAGAGGTCGAACGGGATGACCTGGTCGAGCGCCAGTACGGCCACGGTGTGCATGACCAGAGCGTAGGCATGCGCCGGGTTCTCGTCATGCGCGTCCAGCTGGTTCGCCGACGCCTTTTCCGGCTCCGGCCTGCTAGGAGACCTGCTGGCGAGAATCCGTTGGGCTCTGGCAAAAGTGCCACTTCTCCGTGATCCGCCCGGCCTCTACCGTCACCCCGTGACCAAGTTCCTCCTCGCCGTCCACGTCATCGCCGCGATCGTCGCCGTCGGGCCCGTCACGGTCGCCGCGAGCATGTTCCCGCCGGCCGCGCGCAAGGCTCTCGAAGCGCCGGACGACCCGAGCGCCCTCGCCACCGTCCGGCTGCTGCACCGCATCTGCCAGGTGTACGCCGTGGCGGGCGTCGCCGTCCCCGTCTTCGGGTTCGCCACGGCGAGCGACATGGGTGTGCTCGGCGACACCTGGCTGATCGTCTCGATCGTGCTGACCGCGCTCGCGGCCGTGGTCCTCGCCGCGCTGGTGCTGCCCCGGCAGAGCGCGATCCTGGAGGGCGCTGAGGGGGCCGAGCGGGCCGAGGTCCAGGGGGACGGTCAGGAAGGGGCGCTCCGGGTGCGGGCCGTGGACCGTGCGGCGACCGTGCGGCTCGCGATGTTCACCGGGATCTTCAACCTGCTGTGGGCGACCGTCACCGTCCTGATGATCATCCGGCCGGGGTCCACGACGGGCGCCTAGGAACTGTCCGGTCGATCGGGTACCACCCGTTCCGGCCGCTGCCCCCGGGCCCTAGGATCCCCGCCATGGACGCGAACCAGCAGCAATCCGCTCCGGGCACCTACCTGTCCTTCGTGGAGCAACAGTTGACCGGGGACGGATGTACCACCCGGTGGGAGGACTGGGCCGGGGTGCCCGTGCTCGTGGGGCGGCGGAGCGAGTTCCGGATGCGCTGGATGGGGACGAAGCTGCACCTGTTCACGGTGGCCGCGGCGGTCCCGGAGATAACCGTGCAGGCCATATCCGGCTTCACCGACCAGGTGATGAAGTACGCCAAGGACAACAAGGGCGGTCTGCCCGTCGGCTTCCAGAACGGCATCGGCGCCTTCCCGCTGCTGGTCAGCGACCGGGTCGATCCGGCGGCCGTGCAGTGGGCCGAGGCCCAGCAGCGGGTCAAGTTCGCCTGCATGACGCGGCCCGTCGTGGTGGACAGTTCGCGTCAGTACGTGGGGATGTACCGCGGCAAGCCGATGCTCGGGCGCGTCTACGCCTCGTACTTCAACGAGAAGAGCTCGCGGTACTTCTACGGCCAGTAGGCGCAGGAGCCTGTGCCGCCCGGTCGGCCGCGGTGTCTCACCGCAGGCCGGCCAGGGCCATCTCCTCCTCCATGGCGTCCACCAGGTCCGTTCTGAACTGCCGTGCCAGCGCGCTCGCGACCAGCACCGCGGTGGCCCCGAGCAGCGTGACGGCCGCCCAGGTCAGCGGCCACGCCCCGGCCAGACCGTCCGCGGGACCGGGATGGGTCCGCAGCGACACGTGGAGCAGGACCGCCGGGGGCGCCGCGACCAGGAGCAGCGGCCAGGCCAGCGCGTCCCGGAGTCCGAAGTGGACGGCCAGGAGCAGCAGGATCGCGGCGAGGGCGAGGACACCCGTGCCCGTCACCGGGGTGGTCTCCACCTCGGAGCCCGGTGACTCGGGGCGGTTGCGCAGGTCCCAGGGGATGCAGACGAGGTACGCCGCGCAGGAGAGGGCGGCGCCGAGGACACGCGTCAGCCAGCGTTCCGGCCAGGGGCGCGTTCGCAGAGGGCGGAGCAGTTTCTCGGTCATGGGTACGAGGGTTCCCCGTCCGGCGGGGCCGCGACAGAGTACGCGTACTCAGAACGGGCGCCCCGGACACCCCGGAAAGGACTACGCGTACGAGCCCCGCGCGGGTCGACGGCGCCCCCGGGTTCAGGTCGCCCGCGCGGAGGACGCCGGGGCGCCCGTCCTCGCCGGTGCCGTCGACAGGGGTGCGGCGATGTCCTCCAGGGAGCGGCGTTCGGCCTTGACCGCGAGGAACACGGCGACCAGGCCCGCGGCGCACATCAGGGACGCGCCGATCTGGAACGCGAGCACCGTGTCGGCGACGACGCCGGACTTCGTGAGGTCGGCGAAGACCAGCGGGCCGCTGATGCCGCCGGCCGCGGTGCCGATGGCGTAGAAGAAGGCGATGGCCATCGCGCGGGTCTCCATCGGGAAGACCTCGGAGACGGTCAGGTAGGCGCTGGAGGCGCCCGCCGAGGCGAAGAAGAGCACCACGCACCAGCAGGCCGTCATCGTCACCGCGTTCAGCGAGCCCTGGTCGAAGAGCCAGGCGGTGACGAAGAGCAGCAGGCCCGAGAGCAGATAGGTCGAGGAGATCATCACCCGGCGGCCGAGGGTGTCGAAGAGCTTGCCGAGCAGCAGCGGGCCGAGGAGGTTGCCGGCCGCGATGACGGCGAAGTAGTAGCCGGTGGCGCCGGTGGGCACGTCGAAGAACGTGGTGAGGATGGCGCCGAAGCCGAAGGTGATCGCGTTGTAGAGGAAGGCCTGGCCGACGAAGAGGGCGAGGCCGAGCACGGCCCGTTTCGGGTACTTCCCGAAGACGGTCCTCGCGATGACGCCGAAGCCGATGCTCTTGCGCTGCTCGATGGTGATCTCGCCCTCGGCCGCCGGCAGCGGTTCGCCCCGTTCCTCCTCGATCTCCTCCTCGACCGAGGTGACCAGTTCCTCCGCCTGTTCACCGCGGCCGTGGATGAACTGCCAGCGCGGGCTCTCCGGAACGTGCCGCCTGACCAGCAGGATCACCAGGCCGAGGACCACGCCGAGGCCGAAGGTCAGCCGCCAGCCGAGGTCCTTGGGGAAGATGTCCGTGTTCAGCATGACGATCGACAGCAGTGCGCCGCCGATCGCGCCGAGCCAGTACGTACCGTTGATGATCAGGTCGACCCGGCCGCGGAACCGGGCGGGGATGAGCTCGTCGATCGCCGAGTTGATGGCCGCGTACTCGCCGCCGATGCCGAAGCCGGTGAGGAAGCGGAAGGTGAAGAACCACCAGGCGTCGAAGGACAGGGCGGTCAGGGCCGTCGCCGAGAGGTAGACGGCCAGCGTGATCATGAAGAGCTTCTTGCGGCCGTACCGGTCGGTCAGCCAGCCGAAGAACAGGGCGCCCGCGCAGGCGCCCGCCACGTAGAGCGCCGCCGCGATGCCGGTGACCTGTGCCGAGGTGATGGACAGGCCGCTGCCGTCCTCGGAGAGCCGGCCCGCGATGTTGCCGACGGTGGTGACCTCCAGGCCGTCCAGGATCCAGACGGTGCCCAGTCCGATCACGATCATCCAGTGCCAGCGGGACCACGGCAGCCGGTCCAGGCGGGAAGGGACGTTCGTGGTGACCGTGCCGGTGGCGGCGGGGCCGGGGGCCGGTGAGGCGGAGGCTGACATGGATTCCCTCTCCGTGGGGCGAGCCCGGTCCGGGTTCCCGCCCCGGGGAGGGTTAAGCCCCGGCACCCGGGACACCGCGCACCCGGGACACCGCGCGGCCGGTCAGCCGCCCAGCGCCCGGGACACCACGTAGATCAGCAGTCCGGCCAGGGAGCCGACCACCGTGCCGTTGATCCGGATGAACTGCAGGTCACGGCCGATGTTCGCCTCGATCTTCTTGGTCGTGTGCTCGGCGTCCCAGCCCGCGACCGTGTCCGTGATGAGCGAGGTGATCTCCTTGCGGTACGTCGTCACGACGTACACGGCGGCGCCCTCCACCCAGCCGTCCACCTTGGCCTGGAGCTTGGGTTCGGTGGCCATCCGGGCGCCGAGGGACAGCAGGGAGGCCCGCACCCGCAGCCGCAGTTCGCTGCGCTCGTCCTCGGCCGCGGACACGATCATCGACCGTACGGCCGTCCAGGCGGAGGCGATCAGGTCCTGGACCTCGCCGCGGCCCAGCACCTCGCCCTTGAGGCGCTCCACGCGCGCGCGGGTGTCGGTGTCGGACTGCAGGTCGGCGGCGAAGTCGGTGAGGAACCGGTCGAGGGCGCCGCGGGCCGGGTGGGTCGGGGAGTCGCGCATCTCGGTGACGAAGCGGAGCAGTTCCTTGTAGACCCGCTCGCCGACCTTCTTGTCGACGAAACGGGGGGTCCAGCCGGGCGCGCCGCCCTGGACGGCGTCCATCACCTGGGTGTCGTGGAACACCAGCCAGTCGTGGGCACGGGCGACCACCAGGTCGACGAACCGTCTGTGGCCGCCGTCCACGACGATCTTCTCCAGCATCTTGCCCATGCCGGGCGCGATCTCCTGGGCGTCCGCGCGGCGGGTGATCGCCTCCCCGACGACGGCCTGCACGTCGGAGTCGCGGAGCACGGTCAGCGCGCCCCTGAGCGCGGCGGCCAGTTCGGCCGTGACCCGGTCCGCGTGTTCGGGGTCGGCGAGCCAGGCGCCCAGTCTGTTGCCGATGCCCACCGCGCGCAGCCGCTGGCGGACGACCTCCTCGGAGAGGAAGTTCTCGCCGACGAACTCGCCCAGCGAGACGCCGAGCTGGTCCTTCTTCGTGGGGATGATCGCGGTGTGCGGGATGGGCAGGCCGAGCGGGTGCCGGAAGAGGGCCGTGACCGCGAACCAGTCGGCCAGCGCGCCGACCATGCCCGCCTCGGCGGCCGCCGCGACGTAGTCGGCCCAGGGGCCCGCGCCTGCGCCGGAGGCCCACTTGGCCAGGACGTAGACGAGGGCGACGAAGAGGAGCAGGCCGGTGGCGGTCGCCTTCATCCGGCGCACTCCGCGGCGCTTCTCCTCGTCGGCGGGGCTGAAGGTGTTCATCGCCCGTCCCGGCGGCGCGGCGGCCGTCCGGACGACCCCGGGGTCCGGGGCACCACCGGCGTCCGCCGGGTGCGCGGGGTTCGAAGCGTTCCCGGCAGTGCCGGTGCCCGAAGCGTTCCCGGCAGTATCGGCGCCCGAGGAGCTCCCTGCGTCCGCCGGGTGTGCGGGGTCCGAGGCGCTCCCGGCACTCGCCGAGTGCACGGGGTTCGAAGCGTTCCCGGCGGTGCCAATGCCCGAGGCGTTCCCGGCAGTATCGGCGCCCGAGACGCTCCCGGAGCCCGCGCCGCCCGCAGCGCTCCCTGCCCCCACCGGGTGCGCGGGATCCGAGGCGTTCCCCGCCCCCGCCGGGTGCACGGGGTTCGAAGCGTTCCCGGCGGTGCCGGTGCCCGAGGCGTTCCCGGCGGTGTCGGCGCCCGAGGCGTTCCCGGAGCTCGCAGCGCCCGAGGCGCTGCCTGCCTCCGCCGGGTGTGCGGGGTCCGCGGCGTTGCCGGAGCCCGCGGCGTCCGAAGTGCCGGCGCTGCCGGTGCTCGAAGCGTTCCCGGGGCGGGCATGCCGTTCCATGCCGTCCGCCTCGCCCGAATTCGTGCGTTCCATTCACTCCACCCGTTCGCAGGCCACGTCGCGCCCCGTACCCATTGTTCCTTTCTCCCTTCCTCTCCCTTCCTCCCTCTTCCTCACCGACTCCTGGAACGGCACGGGAGTTCCCGGCGTCTGTCCGGATGGGGGATCGACCGGGGGACCCCTAGGGGGGCGCGTCGGAGTTCCTCCGTCCCATGACCCATCATGGAGTGATCCCACCGGAGCCCCGGGCTCCCTCGTCCGAGGAGAAACGCACCGCATGACCAAGCGTCACGGTTATGCCCTGCTCGCTGCGATCCTTGCCGTGGTCGTGGTCCTTTCCGCAGCCGTCTACATCGGCGTCGCGGCCGACGACGGCAGCGGGGCCGGCGTCGCCGATCGCCGCACGTCGCACACCGCCGCTCCCGCCTCCGCCGGCACCTGGGTCGGCTCCTGGTCCACCTCCCCGGCCGGGGCCGAGCCCGGCACGGAGCGGGACGGACTGGCGGGCCGCTCCGTGCGCAACGTCGTGCACACGGCCGCCGGGGGTACGAGTGCCCGCATCACGCTGTCCAATCTCTTCGGGCGGCAGCCGCTGGTCGTCACGCACGCCACGATCGCCGTCGCCGCGACCGGAAACGGCGCCGCCGCCGCGCCCGGCACCATGCGCCGTCTGACGTTCGGCGGCGCCACGACGGTCACGGTCCCGGCCGGCGGACAGGTGATGAGCGACGCCGTACGCGTGCGCGTCCCGCACGACGTGGACGTCCTCGTCACGACGTACTCACCGACCCCGTCCGGCCCGGTCACCTACCACCCGCGCGCGCGGCAGATCTCCTACGTCGCCGACGGCGACCACGCGGAGGACGTGAGCGCCGCCCCGTACACCGGACGCAGCCCGTACTGGCGCTACCTCACCGCCCTCGACGTGCTCAGCGACGAGGCCACGGGCACCGTCGTCGTCCTCGGCGACTCGCTCACCGACGGCGTCACCTCCACCGTGGGGGCCGACCGGCGCTGGACGGACGTCCTCGCGCGGCGGCTGCGCGCCTCGGCCGGATCCGGCGGCACGCCCCGCTACAGCGTCGTCAACCAGGGCATCAGCGGGAACCAGGTCCTCGACGCGGGGCCCGGCCGGTCGGCCGACAGCCCCAGCGGGCTGAGCCGGTTCGGACGTGACGTGCTCGGCCGTACGAACGTCAGGGCCGTCGTGATCGACCTCGGCGTCAACGACATCCTGCGCAACCCCGACCAGGTCGACCCCCGGACCGTGACCGACGGCCTGCGGACCCTGGTACGGCGGGCGCACCTGCGGGGACTGCGGGTCGTCGGCGCCACCCTGATGCCCTTCCGGGGCCACCGCGGGTACACGGACGCGCGGGAGGCCGTGCGCCGGGCGGTCAACGCGGAGATCCGGGCCGGGAGGGTGTACGACGCCGTCGTCGACTTCGACGCGGCGCTGCGCGACCCGTACGACCAGCGCCGGCTGCGGCCCGACTACGACTCGGGCGATCATCTGCACCCCAGCGACAAGGGGTTCCGGCGGATGGCCGAGGTGTTCGACCTGTCGGACCTGAAGGGATCGGCCCCGGCGGAACTGTGATCAGCCGGGGGCGGCGGCCCGCCCGGCGCGGCGGGTCCGGCGACCCGGCCGTCCCGGTGGGACCGACGGCCCGCCTGTCGTGGCGGGTCCGGCGGCCCGCGGTTCAGTACCCGCCGTCGCGCCGCCGGTCGCGGTCCTCCCGGCGCTCCCGGTGCCGCTCCCTGCGCTCCTCGTGGCGCATGCGGCGCTCCTCATCACGCTCACGGCGCTCCTCGTGGCGCTCGCGCCACAGCTCGCGGGCCTCGTCGACCGCGTCGAGCATGTCGTCGAGGTCACCGCGCCGCGAGCCCTGCAGTTCCTTGCGGGCCTCCCGGCGCTCCAGCCTCTCCTGGCGGCGCTCCTCCTTGATGCGCTGGCGCTCGGCGCGGGTGAGCTTGCGCTCGACACCGACACCGCCCCAGAAGGCGAAGCCCGTGACGACCACCCTGGGCGCGCCGGGGTCGCCCGGCCGGCCCTCCTCGCGGTGGTCGAAGCCGCCCATGATGCCGATGCCGCGGACGACGACCTCGACACCGGGCGGCACGATGACGTTCAACCCGCCCATGAAGGCGACGCAGTTGATGACGACCTCACGGTCCGCGAAGTTCGCCTCGCGCAGGTCGATCTCGCCGCCGCCCATGAAGGCGAAGGAGTTGAAGCGCTTCGGCACCGTCCAGCGGCCCTTGCGCTCGAAACCGGACAGGACCGCCACGGCCCACGAGGACGAGCCCTCGCCGCCGACGATCCGCGATCCCCAACTCCCGTCGTCCACGGGCTGCTTGACCATGGAGACGCGAGGAGCCGTCACCGCGCCCGGCAGATCGCGGGTGATCGGCGCCAACTCCCCGTAGGTACGGGCCGTGTACGTCGCCTCCAGCCGCTCCTCGAACTCCTCCATGTCGAGACGGCCCTCCGCGAGGGCGTCCCTCAGCTGTTCGGCGACTCGTTCACGATCGGCGTCGGAGGCGCGCAGCTCCGGGAGTTCGTCGGTCATGGGCAGCAGCCTACGAGGTCCCCCGCCCGTGGGCCATCCGGCCCGCACGCGCGGAAGTTCTCCCTAGGAGACCGCTTTCCCCGCGTACATGCGGCTGATGACCGCCTCGATGTCCGGCTCCCGCACCGAAAGGTCCACCAGCGGATATTCCGCCGCGATCCGCGCCACCAGCGGAGCGGCCGACATCGCGGCGGGGAAGGCCAGCCACTGGCGCGGCCCCTCCACCTTCACCACCCGCGCCGACTCCGTCTCGATCGGGGGCAGTTCCCGCTCCAGGTCCACCACCAGGGTCCGCTCGCTCTCCCCCACCTCGTGCAGCCCGCTCAGCGCGCCGTCGTACATCAGGCGCCCGTGGTCGATGACCATCACCCGCCGGCACAGCTGCTCGATGTCGGTGAGGTCGTGCGTGGTGAGCAGGACGGTCGTGCCGCGATCGGCGTTCAGGTCCCGCAGGAACTCCCGCACCCGCACCTTGCTGACCACGTCGAGCCCGATCGTCGGCTCGTCGAGGTAGAGCACGTCGGGGTCGTGCAGCAGGGCCGCCGCGATGTCGCCGCGCATCCGCTGCCCCAACGACAACTGCCGCACGGGAACGTCCAACAGGGCTCCGAGCTCCAGGAGTTCGACACAGCGGTCGAGGTTCTCCCGGAACCGGGCGTCCGGCACCCGGTACATCCGGTGCATGAGCCGGTACGAGTCGATCAGCGGGAGGTCCCACCACAGCGTCGTCCGCTGCCCGAACACGACCCCGATCCGGCGGGCGACCCGGGTGCGCTCGCGGGACGGGTCGAGACCGGCGACCCGCAGCCGCCCGGCGGAGGGCGTGAGGATGCCGGTGAGCATCTTGATCGTGGTCGACTTGCCGGCGCCGTTCGGGCCGATGTAGCCGACCATCTCGCCGCGCTCCACGGTGAAGGAGATCGAGTCGACGGCCCGTACCTGATGCCGCTCGCCGCGCAGGAACCCCGTCCTCCTGCGCACGTCGAAGACCTTCTCGACCCCGTCGAGCTCGATGAACCCCGCTCCCGGTCCCGGTCCCGGTCCCGGCTCCCCGCCCGGACCTGCCGGTTCCCTGTCTGCGGCGACGGCCACGGCCTCTCCCCTAACTTCCCGTGCTCCGGTAGGCGCGCAGCCCCGCGCGCCAGGCGATCCCGGCCAGCGCGCAGCACAGCGCCGCCACGGCCGGTGGTGCGAACGCGACCCACGTGGGCAGGTCGAGCGGATAGGGCCGCCCCAGCACGTACAGCGCGGGCAGCCAGTTGACGAAGGCGAGCGGGAGGACGAAGGTCACCCCGCGCAGCATGTCCTTGGCGAAGACGGTCGGCGGGTACTGCAGGAGGGTGTTGCCGCCGTAGGTGAAGGAGTTCTGCACCTCGGAGGCGTCCTGGGCGAGGAACTGGAACGCCCCGCCCGCCACGAACACCGCCGAGAAGATCGCCGCGCCGCTGAGCAGCATCATCGGCATCACCAGCACCTTGAGCGGTGTCCAGTGGATGTCGAGGACGGCGAGGGCGTACCCGAGGACGAGCAGCCCCTGGGTGATCCGGCCGAGGCGGCGCAGCGCGAACCGGTCCGCGGCGACCTGCGCGAGCACGGGCGCGGGACGCACCAGCAGGGTGTCCAGCGTGCCGTCGCGCACCCGGCGCCCGAGCCGGTCCATCGAGCCGAGCGCGAGGTCCGCGAACCCGAACGCGACACCGGACACGCCGTAGAGCAGGGCGACCTCGGGCAGGCTGTAACCGCCCAGCCGGTCGACCCGCGAGAACATCAGCAGGATCGCCACGAAGTCCAGGGCGGTCGCCGCGAAGTTCCCGAAGGCGGTCATCGCGAACGAGGCCCGGTAGGCCATCGTCGAGCGGATCCACATCGCGGTGATCAGCCGGTAGGCGCGCAGCCCGTCCCGCAGCCGTTCGAACACTCCCTGCCGCTCGAACGGACGGGCGTCCGCCGCGCGGACCACCGGCTCACCGAGGGCTCCAACCCGCGCCGCCCGCTCCCGCGCCGGTTCCGGCACACCCGCCGCGCCCGCCCCGGTCCGCGTCCCCGGCACACCCGCCGGACCCGTCGCGACCCCCGCGCCCCGCTCCTCCACCGGGTCAGCCACCCTGCACCACCACCCTCCGCGTCGCCACCGACTGGACCAGCCGCCCGGCCGCCAGCAGCGCGACCGCCCAGGCGCCCTGCGCCGCGTACGTGCCCAGCGGATCCGCCGTGCCGAGCAGGACGTCCACGGGCGCCTGGATCAGCGAGGACCAGGGCAGCGCCCGGACGACCTCGCCGAGCGCGCCCGGGAAGACGTTCAGCGGCAGCAGCATCCCCGAGCAGAAGATCCCCGCGATGGAGGTCAGCTGCGCCACCCCCGCGCCGTCGAGCAGCCAGAACGCGGACAGCGCCACCAGGAAGCGGATCGCGAAGGCGACGACCACCCCGAGCGCGACCGCGACCAGGAAGGCCAGCCAGGTCAGCGGGTCCGAGGGCAGCGCCAGGTCGAAGACGAGCGCGCCGAACAGGAGCGGGACCACTCCGCGGCCCAGCAGGTGGAACAGTGCCCGGCCCATGTCCTGGGCGAGCCACCACAGCTGGAGGTCGGCCGGCCGGTACAGGTCGATCGCGATGTCACCCGTACGGATGCGCTCGATCAGTTCGTCCTCGAAGCCGCCGCCCATCATCGCGACCACCATCAGCAGCCCCTGGCTGACCCACACGTAACTGAGCGCCTGCGCCTGGTCGTAGCCGCCGAGGTGCGGCTTGCTGTCCCACAGGGCGATGAACAGGTACGCCAGGATCAGCCCGAAGACGGTGTTGGTGAAGACACCCGCGGCGGTGGCGACCCGATAGGTGGCGTACCGCCGGAACCCGCTGGCCGCGACAGCCGCGTACAACCGCGCCGTGCCCACAACCCGTCCCTTTCCTCCGCGTTGAGCCAAGTCGAGCCAAAGCGCAGGAGCTTAATCCGGGCCCGTCGTGGCCCGCCAGGCATTTTCCGGCGTGACGCGTGCCGGGACCGGGGAACCGAACGCGGGGTGCGAGAGTCTTCAATAAGGGACGTATCCGGCATATGAGGGCGTACGGAACGTGCGACGCGAAACAGGAGTCCGGCGAACAGATGAGCGACGAGCCGCAGCAGCGCAGCCAGGGCTGGGCGCCCAGGGAACCGGAGACGGGCCCCCGCCCGGACCCGGACCCCGCGGCGGGACCGCGGACGGGGCCGGAAGCGGGACCGGACGGGCCCGGCGCGCAGCAGGACCCGAAGGGGAAGGGAAAGGGGAAGGGCAAGCAGCGGCCGAAGCGGACCGGCCTGCGCAGACTCGTCCCGACCTGGCGCATGCTGCTCGGCACCGTCCTCGGCACGGCACTGTTCCTGGCCGGCCTCTTCGCCCTCGGCTACTTCCTCGTCGAGATCCCCTCCGCGAACGCCGCCGCGATCAAGCAGAGCAACGTCTTCCTGTACGCCGACGGCAGCCAGCTCGCCCGCGACGGTGACGTCAACCGCGAGAACGTCCCCCTCACGCACATCTCCAAGGACGCCCAGCACGCCACCCTCGCCGCCGAGGACCGCGACTTCTACAGCGAGTCCGCCGTCGACCCCGAGGCGATGCTCCGCGCCGGCTGGAACACCGTCACCGGCAAGGGCAGACAGTCCGGCTCGACCATCACCCAGCAGTACGTCAAGAACTACTACCTCGGCCAGGAACAGACCGTCACCCGGAAGGTGAAGGAGTTCTTCATCTCCATCAAGCTCGACCGGGAGAAGAGCAAGGACGACATCCTGGAGGGCTACCTCAACACCAGCTACTACGGCCGCAACGCCTACGGCATCCAGGCCGCGGCCCAGGCCTACTACGGCGTGAACGCCAGGGACCTGACCGTCGGCCAGGGCGCCTACCTCGCCGCCCTGCTCAACGCGCCCAGCGAGTACGACGTGACCGCGCACCCCGAGAACAGGGCCGTGGCCCTCGCCCGCTGGAACTACGTCCTCGACGGCATGGTCAAGCAGAAGTGGCTGACCCGCGCCGCACGCCACCGGGTCGCCTTCCCCGAACCCCGGCAGGCCAGGGGATCAGCGGGCCTGTCGGGCCAGCGCGGCTACCTCGTCCAGGCCGTGACCGCCTATCTGACCTCGAACAGGATCCTCGACGAGGACACCCTCACCCGCGGCGGCTACCGCATCACCACCACCCTCCAGAAGCCCAAGCAGGACGCCTTCGTGAAGGCCGTGGACGACCAGGTGATGGACCGGCTCGACAGGAAGGACCGCACGGTGGACACCTACGTCCGCGCGGGCGGCGTCGCCATCGACCCCTCCAGCGGCAAGGTCCTCGCGATGTACGGCGGCATCGACTACACCAAGCAGTACGTCAACAACGCCACCCGCCGCGACTACCAGGTCGGATCCACCTTCAAACCGTTCGTGTTCGCCTCGGCCGTCCAGAACGGCTCACGGACCGAGGACGGCCGCCCCATCACCCCGAACACCGTCTACGACGGCACCGACCAGCGCCCCGTGCGGGGCTGGACCGGCGCCGCCTACGCACCCGAGAACGAGGACGGCGAGTCGTACGGGGACATCTCCGTGCGCACCGCCACCGACAGGTCGGTCAACTCGGTGTACGCGCAGATGGCCGTCGACGTCGGGCCCGGGAACGTGAGGAAGACCGCCGTGGCCCTCGGCCTGCCCGCCGACACCCCCGACCTGACCGCCTCCCCCTCCATCGCGCTCGGCCCGGCCACCGCCAGCGTCCTCGACATGGCGGAGGCGTACGCCACCCTCGCCAACCACGGCAGGCACGGCGCGTACACCCTCGTCGAGAAGATCACCAAGGACGGCTCTGAGGAGGTGGAACTGCCGGACCGGGACGGTACGCAGGCCGTGAGCCGCGAGGCCGCCGACACGACGACCACCATGCTCCAGAGCGTCGTCGACGGCGGCACCGGGCAGGCCGCGCAGAACGCCGGCCGGCCCGCCGCGGGCAAGACCGGCACGGCGGAGGAGGACACGGCCGCCTGGTTCGCCGGCTACACCCCCGACCTCGCCACCGTCGTCGCCGTGATGGGCCAGGACCCCGACACCGGCGCCCACAAGTCCCTGTACGGCGCCCTCGGACAGGCCCGCATCAACGGCGGCGGCTACCCCGCCCGGATCTGGGCCCAGTTCACCCGGGACGCCCTGGAGGGGACCGAGGCCTCGGACTTCGACCTCGAACTCCAGCCGGGCGCGGAGGAGACGTACGACCCCGGGGACGAGACCGACGTCCCGGACACCACCGGCGGCCAGGACGGCAGCGGCACGGACGGCGGCCAGGACGCGGACGGGGCGGGCGGCAGCGCACCGGCGTCGGCGAACGGCCGGACCCCGGGCCAGAGCCGGACCCCGGACCGCCCCGACGGCCACACCCAGGGCCGCACCGACGGCGGCACCGGCACCCCGGACCGGACCACGGCCGGCACCACCGGTGGCACCCCCACGGACGGAAACACCACCGGAACCGCCCCGGCCGACGGCGCCACCGCCGGCACGACGACCGGCGCGGGCCCCACGGACGCCGGCACCACGGGCACGACGGCGGGCCAGGGACCGTCGAGCGGCGTCACACCGAGGCACCGGCGGAACTGAGCGGTCCGGCGCTCCGGGAAACGGCCGCTCCGGTGGTCAGATCCCCAGATCCTTGATGATCTTCGCCACGTGACCGGTCGCCTTCACGTTGTACAGCGCCCGCTCGACCTTGCCCTCCTCGTCCACGACCACCGTGGAACGGATGACACCGACGACCGTCTTGCCGTACAGCTTCTTCTCGCCGAAGGCCCCGTACGCTTCGAGCACCGTCTTGTCGGGGTCGCCGACCAGGGTGACCTTCAGGGACTCCTTCTCACGGAACTTGGCGAGCTTCTCGGGCTTGTCCGGGGAGACACCGATCACGTCGTAGCCGGCGCCCGCCAGCAGGTCGAGGTTGTCCGTGAAGTCGCAGGCCTGCTTCGTGCAGCCGGGCGTGAGGGCGGCCGGGTAGAAGTAGACGATGACCTTGCGGCCCTTGTGGTCCGCGAGGGAGACCTCGTTGCCGTCGGCGTCGGGCAGGGTGAAGGCGGGGGCGGTGTCGCCGGGCTGGAGTCGCTCGCTCATCGGAACCTCACGTGGCCGGGGATGGAATGTGGTGCGGATACGGAAAGAGCGTAATAGGGGGTGCCGAGGGGTGCGGTCCGGTACGAACTGACAGACTGTCCGAACAAGGGAGCCACTACACGACCACGGAGGCAGCTCGGTGTCGGATACGTCGAGAACGCCGGATACCAGGACTCCGGCGCAGATCGAGGCGGACATCAAACACCGCCGCGCAACACTCGCCGACACGCTCGACGAGATCGGTGTACGGGTACACCCGAAGACGATCGTCGGAGACGCCAAGGCGAAGGTCGCCTCCAACATCGACCACACCCTGGGACGCGCCTACGTCGGCGTCAACCGGGTCGTCGGCGACGTGAAGGGCCAGTTCGTCACGGAGGACGGCGCGCCCCGGCTGGAGCGCATCGTCCCGGTGGCCCTGGTCGCGGTGGGACTCGTCGGACTGCTCGTGATGAGTACGCGGCGGCGCGGTCGCTGACCCGCCCGCCTACGAAACCGGCCGGGACAGGTAGGTTCAGCGCGTGAGCACCCATCGTGAAACGCACGGCACCCATGACGACAAGCTGCCCATCCGGATGCTGCACGACCGCGTGCTGGTACGGCAGGACGCCGCCGAGGGCGAGCGGCGCTCCGGCGGCGGCATCCTGATCCCCGCGACGGCGGCGGTGGGCCGCCGCCTCGCCTGGGCCGACGTCGTCGCGGTCGGGCAGAACGTCCGTACGGTGGAGCCGGGCGACCGGGTGCTGTACGACCCCGAGGACCGTGCCGAGGTCGAGGTGCGCGGGATCGCCTACGTGCTGATGCGCGAGCGGGACCTGCACGCCGTGGCCGCGGACCGCTTCGAGGGGTCCGAGGACTCGACGGGCCTGTATTTGTAAGACGCATGTCGCTCCGAGGGGCCGGTGACCATGGTCACCGGCCCCTTCGCCATTCGTTTGCTACGGTGGATGGACCCCGACGAGACGCGCCGTACCGGGCTTTTGCAAAGACGACGCACCCGTGCCGACACGTCGTCTCCCCGGAGGTATCCCCCATGGCCTGGGTCCTGCTGATCGTCGCCGGTCTGCTCGAAGTGGGCTGGTCGATCGGAATGAAGTACACCGACGGCTTCACCCGCCCGCTCCCCAGCGTCCTGACCGGCGCGGGCATCGTCGCGAGCATGGTCCTCCTCTCCTACGCGGCCCGCTCCCTGCCCATCGGCACCGCCTACGGCGTCTGGGTCGGCATCGGCGCGGCCGGCGCGGCGGTCCTCGGCATGACCCTCCTGGGCGAGCCCATGACCCCCGCCCGCGTCTTCTTCATCTGCCTGCTCCTGCTCTCGGTGGTGGGCCTGAAGGCGACGTCGGGCCACTGAACCTCCCGAAACCCGTCCCCTCACCGGGCGTAACCGTCCGATAAACGGTTCGTTAGCCCGTACGAGGTCGCGAACGCGCGATCGGGAACGGAGGGGTACATGAGCGCGCAGAGTGCCGTGGAGCCGGCGGCAACGGTCGCCTCCGGCCGTGCCGCGCCAGAGCCAGACCCGTACAGCAGGAAACGTCTCGCGCCAGCCGTCGCCGATGCGCGCAACTGGACCGATCTGATGCGGCGGCTCGACCTCAGGCCGAGCGGAGGTCAACGTCGCGTGCTCCAGGAGAAGGTGGCGCGTCACGGACTCGACACGCGCCACTTCGCCAAGCGCAGTCCATGGCGCAAGTACCCGGATGCCGCCATCGCGGAGGCCGCCGCCTCGTCGTCCTCGCTGCGCGAAGTGGCGCTGAAACTGGGCGCCACCCCGGCCACGGGGACGCTCTCCCACATCCGCCGCCGCATCAGCGCGGCAGGAATCGACATCAGCCACTTCCCGGGCATGGACCGGCCCGAATCGGACCTGCCGTTCACCTCGGAGGAACTACGGGCGGCCGCTGCCGCCTCCACAAGCGTGCGCGGCGTGGCACGTGCGCTGGGCGTCCCGGACGACAGCCGCTCGCGCGCGACGCTGAGCCGCATGCTGGCAACCCACCGCGTCGACATCGGGCACTTCTCGCACCGGCGCGTACGGATCGCCGAGGACAGGTTGCGCAGTCTCGCACAGAGCTCCACCAGCTATGCCGACGTGATGCGCGGTCTCGGCATGGACGTCAACGACACCAATCACCGACGCGTCCGACGTGCAGCCTCCCGCCTCGGTGTCGACACCAGCCACTTCAAGCGCCGGGCCTGGGGACAGCCGGATCACCTTGAGCCCTCATCAACAGCACACCGGGTACTGGTCGTTCTGCCGGACCAAGCCGGACGAGCCAACAGGGCCCGGCTCCACCGCGCCCTGACCGAGGTGGGCGTGCCCTACGCATGCACTGGGTGCGGCAACGCCGGTACATGGCTGGGCCGCCCGATCACCTTGCAGATCGACCACGTCAATGGGGACTGGCGGGACAACCGCAGGGAGAATCTGCGCTACCTGTGCCCCAACTGTCATTCGACGACGGAGACGTGGTGCCGTCAGAAGGGGAGGGCACCTCTCGCCGGGTAACTCGTTCTCCCCGTACACTGAACGCCGCCGGTCGAGCACGATGACCGTTTTTGAGCGGCCGTGATGGAATTTGGCAGTCATGCTGGGTTTAGGTCCCAGTGGGTTCACACCCGTGTGGGTTCGAGTCCCACCGGCCGCACTGCCGACGAGCCGTGGCTCCCGCCCGCCAAAGACGGGAGCCACGGCTCGTGTGCGCTCAGCCCAACAGCTCCCGTACCACCGGTACCAGTGCCCGGAACGCCTTGCCGCGGTGGCTGATCGCGTTCTTCTCCTCCGGCGTCAGTTCCGCGCAGGTGCGGGACTCGCCCTCGGGCTGGAGGATCGGGTCGTAGCCGAAGCCGTTCGTGCCGGCGGGGGTGTGCCGGAGGGTGCCGAGCAGGCGGCCCTCGACCACGCGCTCCGTGCCGTCCGGCAGGGCGAGCGCCGCCGCGCAGGCGAAGTGGGCGCCCCGGTGCGGGGCGTCGATGTCGGAGAGCTGGGCGAGGAGCAGGTCCAGGTTGGCGCGGTCGTCGCCGTGGCGGCCGGCCCAGCGGGCGGAGAAGATGCCGGGGGCGCCGTTCAGGACGTCGACGCACAGGCCGGAGTCGTCGGCGACGGCGGGCAGGCCGGTCGCCCGAGCCAGTGCGTGCGCCTTCAGCAGGGCGTTCTCGGCGAAGGTGACGCCGGTTTCCTTGACGTCGGGGATGTCGGGGTAGGCGTCCGCGCCGACGAGGTCGTGGGTGAGACCTGCGTCGGCGAGGATCGCCTTCAACTCGGTGAGCTTTCCGGCGTTGCGGGTGGCGAGGATCAGGCGGGTCATGGTCGCCAGTATCTCCGAGCCGGGCCCGGGTCCGGGCGGCGTCCGGGTCGCGTCCGGTCCGCGTCCGCTACGGCGTGCACACCTTCGTCAGTTCGCCCGCCGCGGCCGTGACGGGGCTGATGTCGGGGGTGGCGTCGCCGTTCTTGACGGCCGTACGGACGTTTCCGACGGCCTTGCGCAGCTCGTCGACCGCCTTGTTGACGTCGGCGTTGTCGGTCTTGTCGCCGATCTTGCCGAGGTTGTTCTCGATGGCGTTGAGCGACGCGTCGGTCTGCGTCGGGTCGTTCGCCGCGTTCTCGACGGCCTGTTGGAGGTCGGTGACGCTGTCGGCTATCGAGTCGGCGGTCTGCACGCAGTCGAGTGCCTTGCCGACCGCGTCGCAGCCGACGGCCGCGGGCAGGACGGCGAGTGCGGTGATGACGGCGAGTACGGCGGTACGTCTGCGAGTGCGGTGGCGCGCGGCCATGGAACGGTCCCTCCCCGTGGGCGTGGTGTGGTGCGGCCACGTCGGCGCACCGCACCGGTCCGCTGTGCGGTCGGCCCGATCCGCCCGAAGGGGCCGGCGGGCGCACGGCTGGACCGTACGCCCGTACCCATAAGAACGCTAAGGGTTAACCGGCGGTTGCCTGTGAGGCCTCTTCGAGTACCGCGCGCTGGATGGCGGCGAGTTCGTCGCAGCCCGCGACGGCCAGGTCGAGCAGGGCGTTGAGCTCCTTGCGGTCGAAGGGCTCGGCCTCGGCGGTGCCCTGGACCTCGACGAAGCGGCCGTCGCCGGTGCACACGACGTTCATGTCGGTGTCGGCCCTGACGTCCTCCTCGTAGCAGAGGTCGAGGAGGGGGACGCCGCCGACGATGCCGACGGAGACCGCGGAGACCGTGCCGGTGAGCGGCTTGCGGCCGGGCTTGACGAGCTTCTTGCCCTGGGCCCAGGTGACGGCGTCGGCGAGGGCGACGTAGGCGCCGGTGATGGCCGCGGTGCGGGTGCCGCCGTCGGCCTGGAGGACGTCGCAGTCGAGGACGATGGTGTTCTCGCCGAGGGCCTTGTAGTCGATGACGGCGCGCAGGGAGCGGCCGATGAGGCGGCTGATCTCGTGGGTGCGGCCGCCGATCTTGCCGCGGACGGATTCGCGGTCGCCGCGGGTGTTGGTGGCGCGGGGGAGCATGGAGTACTCGGCGGTGACCCAGCCTTCGCCGCTGCCCTTGCGCCAGCGCGGGACGCCTTCGGTGACGGAGGCCGTGCAGAAGACCTTGGTGTCGCCGAAGGAGACGAGGACGGAGCCCTCGGCGTGCTTGCTCCAGCCGCGCTGGATGGTGATGGTGCGCAGCTGTTCGGGGGTGCGGCCGTCGATTCGAGACATGGCGTCGAGCCTATCCGCACGGGTGTGAGGGGCTGTCCGCCGGTGGCGGAAACAGCCCCTCACGGGTGAGCCGGAGTTCTTGGAGCGGTGCCCGGCCCGCGGGGGCCGGGGTGGCTTCAGTGGGTCCGGTCGCTCACATCATGTCTTCGATGTCGGCGGCGATGGGGTCGGCGTCGGTGCCGATGACGACCTGGATGGCGGTGCCCATCTTGACGACGCCGTGGGCGCCGGCGGCCTTCAGGGCGGCCTCGTCGACCAGTGAGGCGTCACGGACTTCGGTGCGCAGGCGGGTGATGCAGCCTTCGACCTCTTCGATGTTGTCGATGCCGCCGAGCCCGGCGACGATCTTCTCAGCCTTGCTGGCCATGTCCTACTCCCTGATCAGAACCGCTTTGTCGCAGTAACCCACAGTTGGCCCAACTTCGCGAGCGGTCATGTCGTAGGTGCCGAAGGATGGCGATCACGACAGAGCGACCCGTCGTCAACTGGTCTACACCAGTCGGCGGGCAGTCGCCAAACCGGCCCGCCCGGAGGACGCCGATGAGTGCTGTGAGTGACGTATCGCCGGCGCGCGCCCGCTGGCACAAGGCCTTCCAGGGGCTGCAGAAGATGGGCCGCAGTCTGCAGCTGCCGATCGCCGTGCTGCCGGCGGCCGGCATCCTCAACCGGCTGGGCCAGCCGGACGTGTTCGGCGCGGACGGGCTCGGCTGGGACAACCTGTCGAAGGTGATCGGCGCGGCGGGCGGCGCCCTGCTGGACGGCAACCTCGGTCTGCCGATGCTGTTCTGCGTCGGCGTGGCCATCGGCATGGCGAAGAAGGCGGACGGTTCCACGGCGCTGGCGGCGGTCGTGGGTTTCCTCGTCTACTACAACGTGCTGCGGGCGTTCCCGGAGACCTGCCCGGGCGGGAGCGTCAAGATCCAGCTGGGCTGCCAGTTGGAGGACAACTCGGTCGTCTCGTTCACCTACCAGAATCCCGGGGTGTTCGGCGGCATCATCATCGGGCTGCTGTCGGCGTTCTTCTGGCAGCGCTACCACCGTACGAAGCTGGTGGACTGGCTCGGCTTCTTCAACGGCCGCCGCCTGGTGCCGATCATCATGGCGTTCGTGTCGATGGCGTTCGCGTGCCTGTGCCTGTGGGTCTGGCCGCCGATCGGTGACGCGCTGGAGAACTTCAGCGACTGGCTGGTCGGGCTGGGGGCGTGGGGTTCGGGTGTGTTCGGGCTGGCGAACCGGGCGCTGCTGGTGATCGGTCTGCACCAGTTCCTGAACGTGCCCATCTGGTTCCAGTTCGGCACTTACGTCAAGCCGGACGGCACGGCGGTGCACGGCGACATCAACATGTTCCTGGCGGGCGACCCGAACGCGGGGCAGTTCCTCACGGGCTTCTTCCCGATCATGATGTTCGCGCTGCCGGCGGCGGCCCTCGCGATGACGCACACCGCGAAGCCGCACCGGCGCAAGGAGGTGGGCGGCCTGATGCTCTCGGTGGCGCTGACGTCGTTCGTCACGGGCATCACCGAGCCGATCGAGTACTCGTTCCTGTTCATCGCGCCGCTGCTGTACGCGGTGCACGCGGTGCTCACGGGTGTGTCGATGGCGGTGAGCTGGGGGCTCGGGGTGCACGACGGCTTCAGTTTCTCCGCGGGGCTGATCGACTACGTCATCAACTGGAACCTGGCGACGAAACCGTGGCTGATCATTCCGATCGGGCTGTGCTTCGCCGCGGTGTACTACGCGATCTTCCGGTTCGCGATCACGAAGTTCGATCTGAAGACCCCGGGGCGGGAGCCGGAGGAGGAGGTCGAGGACACCACGAAGGCGTAGCCCTTCGCGCGGACCGCCCGGCGCGCTCATGTCGGAGGCCCTCGGACCTGCTGGTCCGGGGGCCTTCACCATGATCGGAATCAGTTATTCCCGTTATGGCCGGGGCCACAAAATTCGAGCCTTCCTTATCCAGCCTTCACCGTGCTAGAAACAGGTCTACACCACTGGTGGTGTAGACCACGCGGTCGCTGCCGACCTTGTCGTACCCCTTTCCGTCCCCGGGCAGCGCCGGCACATGGAGGAACTATGAGCACCGCCACCGCAACGGCGGCACCCGCGAAGAAGCGGGGATCCGGCCTGTTCCAGGGCCTGCAGAAGGTCGGCCGCAGCCTGCAGCTGCCGATCGCCGTCCTTCCCGCGGCGGGCATCCTGCTCCGCCTCGGAGTGCCGGACATCGCGCAGAAGCTGCACCTGCCCGACAAGGTCACCGAGGTGTTCGCCACCGCCGGTGGCGCGATCTTCGACAACCTGCCGATGCTGTTCTGCATCGGTGTGGCGATCGGCTTCGCCAAGAAGGCGGACGGCTCCACCGCCCTCGCCGCGCTGGTCGGCTTCCTGGTCTACAGCAACGTGCTCAAGGCCTTCCCGGTCACCGAGGCGAAGATCCAGAAGGGCGCCGACATAGCGGCGACCTACAACAACCCCGGTGTCCTCGGCGGCATCATCATGGGTCTGCTGTCCGCCGTGCTGTGGCAGCGCTTCCACCGCAAGAAGCTGGTGGACTGGCTCGGCTTCTTCAACGGCCGCCGTCTGGTCCCGATCATCATGGCGTTCGTCGGCACGGCCATGGGCGTCTTCTTCGGCCTGGTGTGGGAGCCGATCGGTACCGGCATCTCCAACTTCGGTGAGTGGATCACCGGTCTCGGCACGGTCGGCGCGGGTCTGTTCGGTCTCATCAACCGCGCGCTCATCCCGGTCGGCATGCACCAGTTCGTGAACGCCGTCTCCTGGTTCCAGATCGGCGACTTCAAGGACGCCACGGGCGCCGTGGTCCACGGTGACCTCAACCGGTTCTTCGCCGGTGACCCGAGCGCCGGAATGTTCATGTCGGGCTTCTTCCCGATCATGATGTTCGGTCTGCCGGCCGCCGCGATCGCCATCGCCCACTCCGCCCGCCCCGAGCGCCGCAAGGCCGTGATGGGCATGATGATCTCGCTGGCGCTGACCTCCTTCGTGACGGGTGTGACGGAGCCGATCGAGTTCTCGTTCATGTTCATCGCGCCGCTCCTGTACGCGATCCACGCGGTGCTGACCGCCCTGTCCCTGGCCGTCACCTGGGCGCTCGGTGTCCACGCGGGCTTCACGTTCTCCGCGGGCTTCATCGACTACGCGCTCAACTGGAACCTGGCCACCAAGCCCTGGATGATCATCCCGATCGGCCTGGTCTTCGCGGCGGTCTACTACGCGGTCTTCCGCTTCGCGATCACCAAGTTCAACCTCCCCACCCCGGGCCGTGAGCCCGAGGAGGAGATCGAGGACCTCACCAAGGCGTGAGCCCCTCCCCCACGGCCGAAGGCCCCCGGAACAGTCTGGTTCCGGGGGCCTTCGCGCGTGCCGTGGGCGTCAGATCTCGTACGTCGCTCCCGGCGCCGCCAGTTCCACCGGGCCCCGGTACGCCGAGCGGGCGTCCGTCAGGTTGGTGGCGGCGTCCGTCCACGGGGGGATGTGGGTGAGGACGAGGCGGCGGGCGCCCGCGCGGGCGGCGGTCTCGCCGGCCTCCAGGCCGTTGAGGTGCAGGCCGGGGATGTTCTCCTTGCCGTGGGTGAACGCGGCCTCGCACAGGAACAGGTCCGTGTCGCGGGCGAGTTCGTCCAGGGCCTCGGTCACCCCGCTGTCACCGGAGTACGTCAACGACCGTCCGCCGTGCTCCACCCGGATGCCGTACGCCTCCACCGGGTGGGCCACCCGTTCGGTGTGCACGGTGAAGGGGCCGACCTCGAAGGTGGACGGCTTGACCGTGTGGAAGTCGAAGACCTCGCTCATGGACGAGGCGGAGGGGGTGTCGGCGTAGGCCGTGGTGAGGCGGTGCTCGGTGCCCTCGGGGCCGTAGACCGGGAGCGGGGCGCAGCGGCCTCCGTCGTGGCGGTAGTAGCGCGCGACGAAGTAGGCGCACATGTCGATGCAGTGGTCGGCGTGCAGATGGCTCAGGAAGATCGCGTCGAGGTCGTAGAGACCGCAGTGGCGCTGCAGCTCGCCCAGGGCACCGTTGCCCATGTCGAGGAGCAGCCGGAAGCCGTCGGCCTCTACGAGGTAGCTCGAGCAGGCCGATTCCGCGGACGGGAACGACCCCGAGCAGCCGACGACGGTGAGCTTCATAAAGCAGAAACCTCCGCTGGCGGGTAGCAACTGGAAACGGGGAGGACGGGGGTCGTGCGGTCCGTCGAGCGTAAGGCGCAAAAGGGCGGGTCGCTCCTCCGCCAGGGGCTGTTGTGGGCGAACTCACCTGTGCTGTCACCGGTTCGGATGGTCCTGGGAGGTGTCGTTTGGATCAGTTCGGATCACCCTCTCGGGACACCGGGGGATTCGCGGAGCGACGGCGGCCGCCGCAGGGCGGGCGAAGGCATCCGCGCGCCGGTACCTTCTTTGCTGTGGACACGTCCTGGTGGCTCGCGTCGGCGGCGGTGGTGCTGCTCGCGCTGGTCGCGACGCTGGTGGACGGCTGGGGGCGCCGAGGGCGCCGTCCGGCAGGACGGACGCGTCCCCCGGGCCGGGCCCGGGGACCCCTCCTGGGCGGGACGCGGCGTGCGGGCCCGCTTCCGCGGGCGGCGGAGATCTGGTGGGCGAACGTGCCCTACGAGGACGGGCCGGGGGCCAAGGACCGGCCGTGTCTGGTGCTGGTGGTGCGCGGGAAGCGGGTGACCGTCGCGAAGATCACCAGCAAGTACCACGACGAGCGGCCCGGGGTGATCCCGCTGCCCCCGGGGGCCGTGGGGGACGCCCAGGGGCGGCCGAGCTTCCTGGAGACGGGTGAGCTGCGCGAGGTGCCGGTGGGTGACTTCCGACGGCGGGTCGGCGTGGTGGATCCGGTCCTGTGGGACCAGGTCCGCTATCTGGCCGGCTGAACCGCTCCCCCACCGTGCGCGGAACACGGAGGGCCCGGAACGCGGAAGGCCCGGAACGCGGAAGGGCGCGGAGACCGTCGATCGGTCCGCGCGCCCTCCGGTACGGCCGGGGCGGTGTCCGGGGCTACGCCCAGAGCTGTCCCTGCAGTGTCTCGATGGCCTCTTCCGTCGTGGCCGCCGTGTAGACGCCCGTCGACAGGTACTTCCAGCCGCCGTCGGCGACCACGAAGGCGATGTCGGCCGGCTCCCCGGCCCTGACCGCCTTGTTGCCGACGCCGATCGCGGCGTGCAGCGCGGCTCCGGTGGAGACGCCCGCGAAGACGCCCTCCTGCTGGAGGAGCTCCCGGGTGCGGGTGACCGCGTCCGCCGAGCCGACGGAGAAGCGGGTGGTGAGGACCGAGGCGTCGTACAGCTCCGGTACGAAGCCCTCGTCGAGGTTGCGCAGGCCGTAGACCAGGTCGTCGTAGCGCGGCTCCGCGGCGACGATCTTGACGTCCGGCTTGTGCTCGCGCAGGTAGCGGCCGACGCCCATGAGGGTGCCGGTGGTGCCGAGGCCCGCCACGAAGTGGGTGATGGACGGGAGGTCGGCGAGGATCTCCGGGCCCGTCGTGGCGTAGTGGGCGCCGGCGTTGTCCGGGTTGCCGTACTGGTAGAGCATCACCCAGTCCGGGTGCTCGGCGGAGAGCTCCTTGGCGACGCGCACGGCGGTGTTGGAACCGCCGGCGGCCGGGCTGGAGATGATCTCGGCGCCCCACATGCCGAGCAGGTCACGGCGTTCCTGCGAGGTGTTCTCGGGCATCACGCAGACCATGCGGTAGCCCTTGAGCTTCGCCGCCATGGCCAGGGAGATGCCGGTGTTGCCGCTGGTCGGCTCCAGGATCGTGCAGCCCGGTGTCAGCCTGCCGTCCTTCTCCGCCTGCTCGATCATGTGGAGGGCCGGCCGGTCCTTGACCGAACCGGTCGGGTTGCGGTCCTCCAGCTTCGCCCAGATACGGACGTCCGCGGACGGCGACAGCCGCGGCAGGCACACCAGGGGAGTGTTGCCCACCGCGGCGAGCGGGGAGTCGTAGCGCATCGGAGACCCGTGTCCGATCAGACCATGCCGCCGGCGACGGCCGGCAGGATGGTGACGCTGTCGCCGTCGGTCAGCTTGGTGTTGATGCCGTCGAGGAAGCGGACGTCCTCGTCGTTGAGGTAGACGTTGACGAAGCGGCGCAGCTCGCCGCCGTCCACGATCCGGTCCCGGATGCCCGCGTGGCGGGTGTCGAGGTCGGTGAACAGCTCGGCGAGGGTCGCCCCGCCGCCCTCGACGGCCTTCTCGCCGTTCGTGTAAGTGCGGAGGATGGTGGGGATGCGGACCTCGATGGCCATGGTTGCGGGCTCCTGTCGGAAGGAAGTCAGGTCGGACGACGCGCGGCAGCGCGGGCGGGGCAAAGGGGTAGCCGGTTGCGGAGTCGCGGCTCTCCGGCCGTACGGCGGCGGCGGGTCAGTGCGTACAGATGGCGCTCTGCAGCCTGCAGAGGTCGACGTGCAGGCGCACCACGAGCAGCATGCCCGGCGTCTTGTCGCTCACGTCGTTACGAACCATGGGCTCATCGTATCGATTCCCGGTACGGGCCCTGGAGTGTGATCTCGCATTCCGGACGCTTTTTGATCGATGAGTGAGATCAGTAGCTCTCCACGACCTTGACCTCCTCCTCCGTGACCTCGCCGTCCACGATCCGGTAGGAGCGGAACTGGAAGGGGCCGGCGTCGTCGGTGTCCGCGGTGGAGACCAGGACGTAGTGCGCGCCGGGCTCGTTGGCGTAGGAGAGGTCGGTGCGGGAGGGGTAGGCCTCGGTCGCGGTGTGCGAGTGGTAGATGACGACGGGCTCCTCGTCGCGGTCGTCCATCTCGCGGTAGAGCTTGAGCAGGTCGCCGGAGTCGAACTCGTAGAACGTGGGCGAGCGGGCGGCGTTGAGCATCGGGATGAAGCGCTCGGGACGGTCGGTGCCGGCGGGGCCCGCGACGACGCCGCACGCCTCGTCGGGGTGGTCCTGGCGCGCGTGGGCGACGATCTGGTCGAACAGGGCCTCGGTGATGGTCAGCATGCTGGTCAGGATAGACAGAAGGGCCGTCCCGTACCGAGGAGTGGTACGGAACGGCCCGTATGCCGGACGTCCTGAGCGGTGGCCTCGTCGGCCGGGCGTCCGTGGTGGCGGTCAGCCGACCTTCTCGAGCTCCGGCTCGCGGCGTTCGGTGACCTGGGGGTTGCGCGCCTTGAGGATCGCCCAGCCGACGCCGAGGGCGGCCGCCCAGCCGGCCATCACGTACAGGCAGATGCGGGAGTCGGCGTCATAGGCGATCAGGCCGGTGACGAAGAGCAGGAACGCGACCGCGATCCAGCTGCACTTCGCGCCACCGGGGGCGGGGAAGGACGAGGCCGGGAGGCGGCCGGCGTCGACCGCGCGGCGGTAGAGGATGTGGCTGATCAGGATCATCAGCCAGGTCCAGATGCCGGCCGCGGTGGCCACCGAGGTGACGTAGCCGAAGGCCTTCTCGGGGACGACGTAGTTGAGGACCACGCCGATGCCCATGAAGAGCACGGAGACCGTGATGCCGAAGGCGGGCGTCTTGGTGGAGGACAGCTTGCTGAAGACCTTCGGGGCCTCGCCGCTCTCGGCCAGGTTCCGCAGCATGCGGCCCGTGGAGTACATGCCCGAGTTGCAGGAGGACAGGGCGGCGGTGAGGACCACGAAGTTGACGATACCGGCGCCGGCCGGGATGCCGATCTTCGCGAAGGCCGCGACGAAGGGGCTCACGCCCGCTGCGAACTCCGTCCACTTCACGACGCAGAGGATGACCGTGAGGGCACCGACGTAGAAGAGGGCGATGCGCCACGGGAGGGTGTTGATGGCCTTCGGGAGGGTCTTCTCGGGGTCCTCGGACTCGCCCGCGGTGACGCCGACGAGCTCGACGGCGAGGTAGGCGAACATGACGCCCTGAAGGGTCATCAGCGACGAGCCGATGCCCTTGGGGAAGAAGCCGTCGAACGCCCAGAGGTTGCTGACGGCGGCGGTGTCACCGGCGGAGCTGAAACCGAAGGTCAGGACGCCGAGACCGATCACGATCATGCCGATCAGGGCGGTGACCTTGACCATCGAGAACCAGAACTCGATCTCGCCGAAGAGCTTCACGGAGATCAGGTTCGCCACGAACAGGACGACCAGGAAGACCAGCGCGGTCACCCATTGGGGGATCGTCGGGAACCAGTAGTGGACGTAGATCGCGGCGGCCGTGAGCTCGGCCATGCCGGTGACCACCCACATCAGCCAGTACGTCCAGCCGGTGAAGTAGCCGAAGAACGGGCCGAGGAATTCGCGGGAGTACTCCGCGAAGGAGCCCGAGACCGGGCGGTAGAGCAGGAGCTCGCCGAGCGCCCGCATGATGAAGAAGACGATGGCGCCCGCGAGGGCGTACATCAGGATGAGGCTGGGTCCGGCCTTGGCGATGTTCGCCCCGGCTCCCAGGAAGAGGCCGACGCCGATGGCGCCGCCGATCGCGATCATCTGGACCTGACGGCTGCCGAGCCCTCGCTCGTACCCCTCTTCGGGGGCGTCGCCGCCCACGGCCTCACTGCCGTCGTGCTGCTTGCCGACCTGCGATGAGGTCATGTCTGGTGCGCCTTTCTCCATACCGGTGCGAGCCAGCGGACTGGCTTCGAATCGGCTTCCGATCCCCCCGGACAGGTGGAGCTGATGCCTGGCCGGCGGTCCGCCGGCTCGGTGGCGCACCCGGCGGGACGTGGGTGGTGTCCTGCCGGGCGGTCGTGAAGATTTATCACGGCGGCAACGTTGATCGGTTGAAGGTGATGTTGCGCAGACCACAGGAAGAACCGGACAAAAAGTCGAACCGCACCCCAAAGGGTGCGGTTACGGTGACGCGATCGTTATTCGGATTTGAGCGTCCTCTGAGCGAACACACAGGTCGGTGTGCCCGGCGACATATCCGGACGGATCAGGGCATGAGGGTGGCGACCAGGGTCTCCTGGAGACCGCCCAGCCAGAGGTACGCCATCACCATCGGCTTGCGCGGGTCCTCGTCGGGGAGGCGGTAGAGGAGGTCGGTGTCCTCCTCGTCGACGACGTCGAGCCGCGAACCGATGGCGAGGCGCAGGTCGTTCAGGGCGCGCAGCCACTGCTCGGACTGGCCGGCGGTCAGCTCCAGGACCGCCCCGCCGTCACCGCCGGGCGTCAGCGCGTCCAGCGAGCGGATCACCGCGAGGGCGTTCTCACGTTTGCCCGCGCGCAGGTCGTTCTCGGTGAAGCGGCGGAACTCGGCGGAGTGGGCCCGCTGCTCCTCGGCCTGCTCGGGCGTGTCGGCCTCGACGCCGGGGCCGCCGTAGGCGTCGGGGAACAGGCGCTTGAGCACCGGGTCGCTCGGCGGTTCGCTGGGGCCCTCGGCGAACAGCTCGGCGAGCGGGTCGGCGGAGGCGTTCTCCGCGGGTCCGGGCCCGATGAGCTCCAGGAGCTGGACGGCGAGGGAGCGGATGATGGAGATCTCGACCTCGTCGAGCGCGACGGCCGCGCCGCCGCCGGGGAGCGGTTCGAAGTGTCCGGGCATGGAGTGAGTTCGCTACTTCCGGTCCTGCGGGCGGTCGGTTGACAGGGGGCCGGCTACTTCCGGTCCTGCTGAAGGGTGGCCCACAGACCGTAGCCGTGCATGGCCTGCACGTCGCGCTCCATCTCCTCGCGCGTGCCGCTGGAGACGACGGCCCGGCCCTTGTGGTGGACGTCCATCATCAGCTTGGTGGCCTTGTCCTTGGAGTAGCCGAAGTACGTCTGGAAGACATACGTCACGTAGCTCATGAGGTTGACCGGGTCGTTGTGGACGATCGTGACCCAGGGGACGTCCGGCTCGGGTACGGCGAATACCTCCTCCGCCGACTCGGTCTTCTCGATCTCTAGAGGTGCGGGAGCCGTCACATCGCCCATGCTCCCACCAGAGGGGGTCACCCGCATAAACGGCCCCCTGAACAGGGGTTGCGGGGCTCGGGAACCGCCGACGGCCAGAGAAATCGTCAAACTGACGAAATGGGGGTACGATCCCTGCCATGAACACAGCGGACCTTGGGCTGCCGGTGGATGTTCCCTCTACGGCGCTCTTCACTGATCAGTACGAGCTGACGATGCTGCAGGCCGCGCTCGCGGCCGGGACGGCCGAGCGGCGCTCGGTCTTCGAGGTCTTCACCCGCCGGCTGCCCGAGGGGCGGCGCTACGGGGTCGTCGCGGGCACCGGGCGGGTCCTGGACGCCGTCGAGAACTTCCGGTTCGACGCGGACGTCCTCGGCTTCCTGCGCGAACGCGGGATCGTGGACGGGCCCACCCTGGAGTGGCTCGCCTCCTACCGCTTCGGCGGGGACATCTGGGGCTACCCCGAGGGCGAGGTGTACTTCCCCGGCTCCCCGATCCTGCGCGTCGAGGGCAGCTTCGCGGAGTGCGTGCTCCTGGAGACGGTGATCCTCTCGATCCTCAACCACGACTCCGCGATCGCGGCGGCCGCCTCCCGGATGTCCTCCGCGGCCGGCACCCGGCCGCTGATCGAGATGGGCGCCCGGCGCACCCACGAGCTGGCCGCGGTGGCCGCCTCGCGCGCCGCCTACGTCGGCGGGTTCACCAGCACCTCCGACCTGGCCGCCGGTTTCCGCTACGGCATCCCGACCGTGGGCACCTCCGCGCACGCCTTCACCCTCCTGCACGACCACGAGCGGGACGCCTTCCGGGCCCAGGTGGACTCGCTGGGCCGCGGCACCACGCTGCTCGTGGACACCTACGACGTCGCCGAGGCGGTCCGCACGGCCGTCGAGGTCGCCGGGACCGGGCTCGGGGCGGTGCGCATCGACTCCGGTGACCTGCTGCTCGTCGCCCACCGGGTGCGCCGTCAGCTGGACGAGCTGGGCGCGACGGAGACGAAGATCGTCGTGACCTCCGACCTCGACGAGTACGCCATCGCCTCGCTCGCGGCGGCCCCCGTGGACGCGTACGGCGTCGGCACCCAGCTGGTGACGGGATCGGGCCATCCGACGTGCTCGATGGTCTACAAGCTGGTCGCCCGCGCCGAGTCGGCCGACCCGAAGGCACCGCTGGAGCCGGTGGCCAAGAAGTCCACGGGCGGCAAGACGTCCATCGGCGGCCGCAAGTGGGCCGCGCGCCGCACGGACGGGCAGGGGGTCGCGGAGGCCGAGGTCGTCGGCGTCGGGCCGGTGCCCGACGGGCTGGCCGACCGGCAGCTCCTGGTCCAGCTGGTCAAGGGCGGACAGGTCCTGTCCCGCGAGCCGCTCGACGTCGTGCGCCAGCGGCACGCGACGGCCCGCGCCCGGCTGCCGCTGTCGGCGACCCAGCTCTCGCGCGGCGAGCCGGTGCTCCCCACCGAGTACGTCTGACCCGGATACGTCCGACCCGCAGACCTCCGGGACGCCCGGGGCGGGTGGTGCGGATGTTACCGAGGTGGCACCGCGCATGAACCCTCGGTGAGCGGGAATGCAACGGCAGCGTGCCCGCACGGGCCGCGGAAGCCGAACGCCCCCTCCCGCACCGCCCCGGAATTCTCTAGGCTCGGAAGTTCAACGGCCGGGCCCGCACCCTTGTCTGCCTCACCTCATAACCGAAGGACACCACCCATGCGCCGCGCCTTGATCGTCGTAGACGTGCAGAACGACTTCTGCGAGGGAGGCAGCCTCGCGGTGGCCGGGGGCGCCGACGTGGCCGCCGCCGTCACGGAACTGATCGGGCAGGCCCCCGCCGGCTACCGCCACGTCGTCGCCACCCGCGATCACCACATCGCACCCGGGGGCCACTTCGCCGACAACCCCGACTACGTGCACTCCTGGCCCGCGCACTGCGTGGCCGGCACCGAGGGAGTGGGCTTCCACCCGAACTTCGCCCCGGCCGTCGCCTCCGGCGCGATCGACGCGGTCTTCGACAAGGGCGCCTACGCGGCGGCGTACAGCGGCTTCGAGGGCGCCGACGAGAACGGGACGCCGCTGGGCGACTGGCTGCGCGCCCGCGGGATCGGCGAGGTGGACGTGGTCGGCATCGCGACCGACCACTGCGTGAAGGCCACCGCCCTGGACGCGGCGCGGCAGGGCTTCCGCACGACCGTCCTGCTGGACCTGACGGCCGGGGTGGCGGAGGAGACGACCCAGCGGGCGCTGGAGGAACTGCGCGCCGCCGGAGTCGAGCTCACGGGCAAGCCGGTGGTCTGAGGACCGCCCCGGCGCGCCGCACCGCAGCGCGCCACGTCACCGTGGGTGACGCCGTCTCGCACCGCGTCACCGCGGGCGACACCGGGCCGGGCCCGGACCCGCCGCATCCCGCCAGCGCGGTCACGGCTGGGGGGCCGGCTGCCTGAGCAGCGTCCTGGCCGGGTGCCACAGCTCCTCGGCGAGCCCGGGGACCCCGCCCTCGGGGGCCGTGCGCCATATGAGCCCGTCGGGGTGGTGCAGGACCGCGGTGATCTCGTCGGGGGTGGGCGGGGCCGCGTTGCCCCGGAGGTAGACGGCCCGCAGACCGAGGTTGCGCAGCCGGGTCAGGGCGCGGGCGCGGTTCGGGGCGAGGACCAGGAACCGCACGCAGCCGCCCGCCGGACCCGCCGGGCTGGGCAGGTTCAGCGCCACGACGACGCTGCCGTTGGGCAGTCTGCAGAAACCTCCTGCGGCCATGCGGTCACACCCCCGTGTGAGTCGGTGTCGATGTCGGTGTCAATAAGCCGGGCACAGGACGCACCTAAACACGATCGGCGGCAACCCGCCAGGGGTTGCCGCCGATACGCTTCTGACCTGCGGAAATACCGCTTACTTCACCGCGGGGCCGACCTTGAGGGAGATCGTCGAGCCATCCTTGGCCTGCTTGACGATCTCGATCTTGGTGTTGGTGTCAGTGATCTTGACGCCGCCGGTCGGGTTCCGGTTGTCGTAGTAGTCGCTGGTGTGGTCGTTGAAGACCGACACCCCCTTCGACGACGGGATCTTCGTGGCGACGTCGGCGCTGTGCAGCGTGATACCGCCCGTGCGGTACAGGCTGAACGGGGAGTCGTAGGCCTGGATGCGGTTGCGCATCAGCGTGCCGTTGTCCCACCACAGGGCCTTCGGGTGCGAGTCGACCGGAAGCGCGAGGCCGACACCCGGGTGCTCGCTGGTGTTGTTGTCCACCTGCGAGGTGTCCCACTTCCAGATCAACAGACCGGTCTGGTACGGGTAGTGCTCCACCCAGTCCGGACGGGTCGTCGAGAAGCCGAAGTTGTACGGGCCGACCTTGAGGGTCTTGTCGTACGAGACGTACTGACGGTTCTCGGCGAGGTAGTACTGCGCGTAGCTCTTGGTGAACGTGGCGCCGATGCGCGAGAAGCCGTTGGCGGTCCAGGCGGCGTCGGCCGTCTCGGCGTTGTCCGAGAAGAGCGCGGCGCCGTCGGCGGTGACGGTGATCTCGTCGGCCGCGAAGCCCTTGAGCGCCACACCGCCGTCGCTCACGTAGCGGAAGCGGAGGTCGATCTTCTTGCCCGCGTAGGCGTCGAGCGGGTACACCAGCTTCTTGTACGCGTCGATCGTGCCGGTCAGGGCGGGCTTGTCGCTGCCGTCGCGCGGGATGGCTGCGCCGTCCACCGTGCCGTCCAGGGCGGTCCAGTTGGCGCCGCCGTCGGTCGAGACCTCGGTGTAGAGGTAGTCGTAGTTCGCCTCGATGTCGTACCAGCCGTCGAGGGTCAGCTTCGCCGACGACTTGCCCGTGAGGTCCACGGACCGGGTCAGCGTGTTCTTCAGGTCGTTGGCGCTGCCGCTCCACCACTGGGACGAGCCCTGCGCGGGGGTGACGACCGTGGTCGTGACGTCCTTGTTCGGCAGGTCGACGACGAGCGCCTGCTTGTTCCAGGTGTTGTACTCGGCGACGCCCAGCTTGTGGGTGGACTGCTTGCCGGCCTTGGCGGTGTCGTAGTTCAGCCAGCCGAGCTGCATCTTGTCCCAGGCGTTGAAGTCGCCGGGGAGGTCACCGATGGACTGCTTGCCGGTGCCGAGCCAGGAACCCGAGGACATCAGGGTCCAGAAACCGGTGGAGTTGTCGCCGCCGGCGGTGTCGTAGTGGTCCGGCAGACCGAGGTCGTGGCCGTACTCGTGGGCGAAGACGCCGAGTCCGCCGTTCTCCGGCTGGATGGTGTAGTCGCCGACCCAGATGCCGGTGTCGCCGATCTGCGCGCCGCCGAGCTTGTTGTCCGCGGGACCCGTGGCGCCCGCGTCGGTGCCGAAGGCGTACCAGCGGTGGGCCCAGATCGCGTCCTTGCCCTGGACGCCGCCGCCGGCGGACTCGTCCTCACCGGCGTGCACGATCTGGAAGTGGTCGACGTAGCCGTCCGGCTCGTTGAAGTTGCCGTCGCCGTCGTGGTCGTAGCGGTCCCACTGGTCGAACTGGGACAGGTCCGCCTTGATGGCCGCATCGGACCTGCCGGCCGCCTTCTGCTGGGCGACCCAGGCGGTGACGCCGTCCTTGACGACGTTCCACACGCTCGGGCAGTTGGTGCTGCCGCAGGCGTTGTTGCCGTAACGCGCCTCGTTGTAGGGCACCTTGACCCAATCGGCGACCTCGCCGTCGACCGAGTAGCGGCCCGAGGACTGCGCCTCGTAGAACTTCTTCATCGACTCGGTGTTCTTGCCGGTGCCGAAGTAGAGGTCCTGGAAGTGCTTCTGGTTGTAATCCGCCTGCCAGGCCGTGCTGTTGTCCTTCTTGCGGTCCGGCGCGGCTATCTGGTTGTGCGCGGGTCCGGCGGTGCCGCCGAACTTGGGGTCCGTCTTGTCGCCGAACTCCACCAGGATCGTGAAGATCTTGTCGGTCTTCTCACGGCCGAGCTCGACGTACTTCGAGTCGCCCTTCTTGCTCTTCAGCTGGACGACCTGCGAACCGTGACGGTCCTGCATCTTGGCGTCGCCGGAGATGACCTGGTTCAGCGCCTCCTGGCGCTGGGCGTCCTGGGTCTTGCTCAGCGGGCCGTCCAGGTCGTGGTCGACCGTGTTCTTGACCGGCTGGGGGTCGTGGCGGTCCACGACGGGTGACGCGGCGGCCGAGTCGGCCTGCGCGACGGCGTACGTCGAGAACGTGGCGGTGGCCGCCGCGAGGGCGACGCCCACCGCGGCCGCTCTGAACGTCCATGGTCTGTTGGTCACTTGATGTCCTCCCCCGCGCACGTTCGCGCGGAGGGGGTTCCGGGTCATGGAGGTCCGCGCGCGTCTACGCGATTCAAGTGACGTCATTTGACCGGAGTTACGAAAGAAAAAACAGATCTTGACTTGAACCTGGCAAGTGCATTATGCGGAGCCCCCGTTCGGAATCCGGACGCCCCGAAAACTCCTCAACAGGCGCGCTGTCACGTCCACTTGATGGACGTCATGACTCCGTGCGCCCCCTGTGCACCGGCACCGTGGGTAAGGTCACGCTTACCGGACGTTCCACTCGGGCATGCAGGCGAATAGAGTCGATGGGCGAAGCGTCGGAAGCCGGCGGACAGCCACGTCGACACCGTTGTCTCACCCCGACATCCATCCGCCCCCTCCCCCATCGCGAGAGGCACCGGGGGGAGAAACCGCATCCGAGGACACGATTGCCATGCCTCGTCCGACCGCCGCACAGCTCGCCTACGGTTCCTGCACCGTGATCTTCTCCACCCTCGCCATGCTGCTGCTGTCACAGACGAGTTCGAGTCTGGGGATCGTGCTGATCGCCCTCTCGGCACTCGCTCTCGGACTCCTGGTGGCCATGACGGTCCCGCTGCCGAAGCCCGCGCCGGACGCCACCGCGTCCGTCGTCCACGAGCGAGTGCCGGCGCAGCGCGAGACCGCGTCCGTGTCAGCCTCCGCGTCCTCCGCGCCCGAGCCGGTGCGCGAGACCACGGGTCCCTGAAGCCGCGTACGCGCGCCCGCGCCCCGGTCCCCGGCCGGACCGGTGGACCGCCGGCGCCCCGGACGCTCCGGCCTCGTACCTGAACGGCGGGTCCGTCGACCACGGCCCCGCCGTTGTGGTGTGCGCCCGTGCCGCCCGGCCCGCCGTCGTCCGTCGTCCCGTGCGGCGCAGCCGTCCCGCGGCCGTCAGGCGGTGTCGACCACCACCGTCTTGGCCGCCTTGTCGTGCAGACCCTGCTTGTAGGGCTTGTCGAAGAAGCTCCAGCCGCCCGCGATCGCCGTCCAGACGCAGGCGCAGCAGAACGCGAACGGGATCCACAGCACCAGGGCCCGGACCAGGGAGGTCTGCACGGAGGGGGTCGAGCCGTTGTCGAGGTTGGCGACCCGGTGGTTGAACAGCCGCTTGCCGAGGGTCTGGCCCGTCCTGCTGATCATCACGGTGTCGTAGCTGACGTAGAGCACGGCGGCGACCAGGGACTGCCCGAGCGACTTGCCGTAATCGATCTTGTTCGAGTCCATATCGTACTCGGTGACACCGAACGCCCAGGACAGCAGCCACACCACGACGCCCACCAGGATCATGTCCAGGATCCTGGCCAGCACCCGCTTCCCGCTGTCCGCGAGCGGCGGCATGCCGGCGAGCGGATCGCCGCCGTACGGGCCCCCGCCTCCGTATGGGTCGCCGCTCCCGCCGTACGGTCCGCCGCCTCCCGGGTGGGGTCCGCCGCCCTCGCCGTAGGGGCCGCCCGCGAACGGAGGCGGCTCACTGCCGTACGGCGGGGTCTCGCCGCCGGAGGAAGGCGGCGGGTCGTACGGAGACCCCGTGCCCTCACCTGGCGGGGGCTGCTTCTTGAACGGGTCGTCGTCCGGTGGCCGGCCGGGGCCCGGGGGCGGCGGTTCGCTGCTCATGGCCCGAGTCGACCGCGAACCCCCCGGCTCCGCACCCGGCGAAGGGCCGTCCGGGGGACGGGATCACCAGGCCCGTCCCGCCACGAACGTGTGCGCCGCCTTGTCGTGCCAGCACTGGTTCCAGGGCTTGTCGAACAGGCACCACAGGACGCCCGCCAGACCGAAGAACAGCAGGCACGGCACGGTGAGGACGAGCCAGCGGACCAAAGCCATGCCGAAGGAAGGCGGTTCGTGACCCTCTATGTCACGCACCTCGATGCCGCACAGCTTCTTGCCGAGCGTGCGGCCCCATCTGACGGTGGGCAGGACTTCGTAGAGGACACCGAAGACGAGCAGGACGGCGAGGACGGCGCCCAGACAGGAGGCGGTCGTGCCGTCGAGCAGCCAGACGGTCACCTTCTCCCCCGACAGCTTGGCGGCGTCGATCTTCTCGTCGATGTGGTCGACCGCCCTGGTACCCAGCGGCACGGCGGCCGCGGCGGTGACGCCGGCGATGACGACGGTGTCCATCAGCCGGGCGGCCAGCCTTCTGCCGAGGCCGGCCGGACGGGCCGCCGCCTGCCGGCGCGCGGCCTCCTGGAACGGGTCCTCGACCGGCGGTTTCCACGGCGGCGGGACCCGTTGTCCCTCCTCCGCCGGGTCGCCCGCGAGCCGGTGCACCTGCTGGGCCCACGACGGCTGACCGCCGCCGGCCCCGGAGGCCACCGGGGTGGAGCCGCCGGGCTGCGGGGAGGCGGCGGAAGCGGCCTGCGCGGCGGCGCTCCGCGCACCCGCCGCGGGACCGAAGCCGCTTCCGGCCGACGCGGCGGACGGAGAGGACGAACCGGGTGCGGCCGTCGGACCCGACGCGGCGGACACGCCCGGCGCACCCGCCGGACCCGTGCTCCCGCCCTGCTGCTCCGTACGCGGGGAGGGCGCACGGAACGCCGTGTCGCCCCCGGCGGGAACGGGGTCCTGCGTTCCGGGAACGGCGGTGGGACGTCCGGCTCCGGACTGCCCGGCGCCCGCGGCGGTCCCGGTCCCGATCCCGTCCCAGACGTCGGCTCCGTCCGAACCCGCCTCCCCCGTACGGCTCGTGCTCCCCGCACCGCCGGCGCCCTCCGCGTGCTCCGCACCCGTGGACGGCACCGCACCCGTGGGGCGGCGGAAGACCCTCGGACCCGCGGGCCGGACGGGGTCGCCGGAGTCGGCGGGCGGGATCGTCGTCGTGCCGTCCGTGCGCGCCGACGCCCCGTCGGGCGGGCTCACCGTGTCGGCGGGTTCCTCGGCACGGGGGTCGCGCGCGTCGGTCTCCTTCGGCGCGCCCCAGGACACCCGGCGGTCCTGGTCGCCGCCGAAGCCGGACTGCCGGGAACGGTCCGCGCCCCACGAGGCCGCGGGCTCGGGCCGGCTGCCGTGCTGGGACGCGGCGGGAGCGGCACCGTGGGGCTGCGGGTCCTCGTCGAAGAAGTGCGGACCCGTTTCCTCCGTGGCGGGGACGGCCGTCTGCCCGCGTGAGGCCGAGAACTCGGGGGACGACGCCGGAGCGGGCACGTGGACGGCCCGCGCGGCGGCGGGCGGGGTGAGCGCCTCGCCCGCCGACGGTGCCGGGCGGCTCGTGCCCGGCACCCAGGCGGCACCGTTCCAGTACCGGACGTATCCGGGGATGGAGGGGTCCGGGTAATACCCTTCGCGGGGCCTGTCGTCACCGGGGGCCGGGGTTGGGGCGCTCATGTCCGTCGTCCCGTATCTGCTCGGGGGTCGTGTAGGAGGTCCACATCTACCAGACCCGCGCGCGCATCACGGCCCGTCCCGCCGTACCCACTCCTTTCGGGCAACGTTCCGCCACCTTCTGCCGATCGGACGTCCCGGGCCGTGCGCGCCGTGCCCGAAAGGGAGAGGGGGACCGGCCCGAAAGAATCCTCCGGACCCGCGTAATGATCGCGGCACGGGGCGCTCTCCACTCGTACGGGACCCGCGCACGGGGCCCGTACGACGAAAGGGAGCGCATCGACATGCACACCGTGGTGGAACGCGAACTGGAGCTTCATCTCGTCCTGTCGCCCGAGCACAGCATCCCGGTGCCGGCGCGCCTGAGTTACCGCGCCGACGACCCGTACGCCGTCCGCATCGTCTTCCACATCGGCTCCGACCGCCCCGTCAGCTGGGCCTTCGCCCGGGAGCTGCTCGTCGAGGGGGTGTTCCGGCCGTGCGGCCACGGCGACGTGCGGGTGTGGCCGACGAAGGTCGGCGGCCGGGGCGTCGTCCTGATGGCGCTGAGCTCGCCGGACGGCGACGCGCTGCTCGAGGCGCCCGCCGCGCAGCTCACCGCCTGGCTGGAGCGCACCCTCAGGGTGGTCCCCCCGGGCACCGAGGCCGGGCGGCTCGGCATCGACGCCGACCTGGCCGAGCTGCTCGCGCCGTCCCCGATGCTCCCGGCCCCGCTCGACCAGGGGGCAGGCCCCTCGCCCGACGACCTGTGGCTGCGCGACCCGTGGCCGTCGGACGAGTCGGCGGACGGCGAGCAGTCCTGACGGGCCGTCGGGCGGCGGACGGCCGTGAACGGCCGGCGGGCCACCGGGCCCAGGGGCTCAGAACAGCTTGCCCGGGTTCAGCAGGCCCAGCGGGTCGAACGCGGCCTTGATCGCCCGCTGCATCTCCACGCCCACCGGGCCGATCTCGCGGGCCAGCCACTCCTTCTTCAGCACGCCCACGCCGTGCTCGCCGGTGATCGTGCCGCCGAGCTCCAGGCCGAGGGCCATGATCTCGTCGAAGGACTCACGGGCGCGCCGGGACTCGTCGGGATCGGTTGCGTCGAAGCAGACGGTGGGGTGCGTGTTGCCGTCGCCCGCGTGCGCGCAGACGCCAATGGTCAGCGCGTACTTCTCCGCGACGCGCTCGATGCCGTCGAGCATGTCCCCGAGCCGGGAGCGCGGCACGCACACGTCGTCGATCATCGTGGTGCCCTTGACCGCCTCCAGCGCGGTGAGCGACAACCGCCGCGCCTGGAGGAGGAGTTCGGACTCTGCGGCGTCCTCGGCGGGGACCACCTGGGTCGCTCCGGCGGCCTCGCAGAGGGAGCCCACCAGGGCGAGGTCGGCCGCCGGGTCGTGGGTGTCGAAGGCGGCGAGCAGCAGCGCCTCGGTGGTCTCCGGGAGGCCCATGTGCGCGAGGTCGTTGACGGCCTTGACGGTCGTACGGTCCATCAGTTCGAGCAGGGACGGGACGTGGCCGCCCTCCATGATCTTGCAGACGGCGTCGCAGGCGGCCCGCGCCGAGGCGAACTCGGCGGCCAGGACGAGCTGTCGGGGCGGCTGCGGCTTCAGGGCGAGAACGGCCCGCACGACGATGCCGAGCGACCCCTCGGAACCCACGAAGAGACGGGTGAGGTCGTACCCGGCGACACCCTTGGCGGTTCTGCGCCCGGTGGACATCAGCCGCCCGTCGGCGAGGACGACGTCCAGTCCGAGGACGTACTCGGCCGTCACCCCGTACTTCACGCAGCACAGGCCGCCGGAGGCCGTGCCGATGTTCCCGCCGATGGTGCAGGTCTCCCAGCTGGAGGGGTCCGGCGGGTAGTACAGGCCGTGTTCGCCCACCGCGCGGGAGAGCGCGGCGTTGACGACACCGGGTTCGACGACGGCGATGCGGTCGACCGGGTTGATCTCCAGGATGCGGTCCATCCTCACCAGGGACAGCACCACACAGCCTTCGGTGGCGTTGGCCGCCCCGGACAGGCCGGTGCGGGCGCCCTGCGGGACGACGGGGACGCGCAGTTCGGTCGCGACCCGCATGACGTGCTGGACCTGCTCGACCGTGTGCGGCAGGACGACCACGGCGGGCGTGCCCGCCTCGCAGAAGCTCGCCATGTCGTTGGCGTAGGAGGCCGTGACGTCCGGGTCGGTGAGGACCGCCTCGGCCGGCAGGCCGCTCAGCAGACGGTCGAGGAGGCCGCCGGCCGCTGCCGTGTCCTCATCGCGCGGGGCTTCGATACGGCTCATGATCACAGGGTCGCACCCGGGGCCATCGGTGTGAACCCCATCCGCGCGGGGCTTCGTGTGCCCGGGCCCGGTCTTCGTATTGACGCACAGTGAGCGGCATGGAGATCGAAGAGCGACAGCCGGTGCCCGCCGGGTCCGGGCGGGCGGCTCCCCCCGGCCCGCGGCCCGAGGAGCCCTCCGGTCCGCGCCGCTCCCCGCTCGCCCGGCGCTCGTTGATCGGAGCGGTCGCCGGGTGTGCCGTGCTCGGCGGTGCGCTGGTGCTCCTGCTCCCGCCGGACCGGGGCGGGGCGCCGCGGGGCGCGCCGGGTCCGGTGGCGCGGGCGGTGAGCGCGGTGGGGGCCGGGGCACCCGTGGCGCTGCCCGATCTCGCCGCGCTCATCGACGACCGCGAGGCCCGGGTACGGGCCCGTCCCCGTGACGACGCGGCGTGGGCGGTGCTCGGCGCCGCGTACACCGAGCGGGCGCGGCGGACGGCGGCGGTCGCGTACTACCCGAAGGCGGAGAAGGCGCTGCGCACCTCGCTGCGGGTGCGGCCCGGGGGCAACGCGGCGGCGCTGGAGGGGCTCGCCTCCCTCGCCGTGGCGCGGGGCGACTTCCGGACCGCGAAGCGGTGGGGCGAGGCGGCGTCGGAGCTGGCGCCGAAGCGGTGGACGGCGTATCCGGCGCTCGTCGACGCGTACACCGGGCTCGGTGACCACAAGGCCGCGGACCGGGCTCTCGGCAGACTGCTGGCCCTGCGTCCCGGGCCGGCGGCGCGGGCCGTCGCCGCGCGCGTGTACCGGGACCGCGGCCGGCGCGAGGACGCGGCGGCGATGGTCTCGGACGCGGCGGCGGGCGCGGCGGCCCCCTCCGAACAGGCGGCCTTCCTCACGCAGGGCGGAGACCTCGCGTGGGAACGCGGCGACCGTCAGGAGGCTTTGGGCCACTACCGGGCCGCGGTGGACGCCGACCCCGGCGCGTACGACGCGCTGGCCGGGCAGGGGCGCGCGCTGGCGGCGCTGGGGCGCACTTCGGAGGCGCTGCGCGCGTACCGGGCGGCGCTCGACAAGCGGCCCGCTCCACGTTACGCGCTGGAGCTGGGGGAGCTGTACGACAGGCTCGGGCTCGGCGCGGAGGCGCGCGCGCAGTACGACCTGCTGCGGGAACTGGTGCGGCGGGACCGTGCCGCGGGTGTGGACGACGAACCGGTCCTCGGGCTCTTCGAGGCGGATCACGGCGACCCGGGGGCCGCGGTGCGGGGGCTGCGCGCCGAGTGGCGGCGGCAGCCCGGCATCGCGGTGGCGGACGCGCTGGGCTGGGCGCTGCACCGGGCCGGGAACGACAAGGAGGCGCTCGGCTTCGCCGTGCGGGCCACGGACGCGGAGCACGGGGGCGGTGTGCGCAGCGCGCTGTACGCGTACCACCGGGGACAGATCGAGCGTGATCTGGGGCTGTCCGGTCCGGCCCGCCGGCATCTCACCGAGGCGTTGCGGATCAACCCGTACTTCTCGCTGCCGCTGGTGCCCGCGGCGCAGGAGGCCCTGGTGGCACTGGGCGAGCCGCCGGCCGGCGGGCCCCCGGAGGACTCCGGGGAGACGGAGGGAGCGGAGGGGTCCGCGGGATCGGACGATCCGGAGGGCTCCGGCGGTGCGGCGGGGACACCGGGCGCGGCCGGTCCTCCGGGAGCGGCGGAGGCATCAGGACCGGCACCGTCACCCGGCTCCCCCGGTCCCGCGGCCCGGTGAACCCCCGGACGGGTTCGTCCGGGGGTTCACCGGGCGCGGACGGCCTGTCCGGTGGACCGCGCGACGGACGAGCCCGCCGTACGCCGGAACGGAGGAGTCTCCCGAAGACCGGAAGGGGCGAGCTCTAGCGATGACCGGGACGGGTGGGACCGGCGAAGGCCGGGACGGGTGAGCCGGTGACTGTTCGAACGGCCGGGTCCGGTGGACGCCGTGCGGGCGTCCACCGGACCCGGGAGGATGAGCGGGCCTTCAGGGACGGCCCGTCCCCCTGCTCAGAGGTTGCCGCGCTTCTCCTGCTCGCGCTCGATCGCCTCGAAGAGGGCCTTGAAGTTGCCCTTGCCGAAGCCCATCGAGCCGTGCCGCTCGATGATCTCGAAGAAGACGGTCGGACGGTCCTGGACCGGCTTGGTGAAGATCTGGAGCAGGTAGCCGTCCTCGTCGCGGTCGGCGAGGATCTTCAGCTCGCGCAGGGTCTCGACGGGGACGCGGGTGTCGCCGACCCACTCGCCGAGCGTGTCGTAGTACGAGTCCGGGGTGTCGAGGAACTGGACGCCGGCCGCGCGCATGGTGCGTACCGTGCGCACGATGTCGTTGGTGTTCAGCGCGATGTGCTGGACACCGGCGCCGCCGTAGAACTCCAGGTACTCGTCGATCTGGGACTTCTTCTTGGCGATGGCGGGCTCGTTGATCGGGAACTTGACCTTGAGCGTGCCGTCGGCCACGACCTTCGACATCAGCGCGCTGTACTCGGTCGCGATGTCGTCGCCCACGAACTCCTTCATGTTCGTGAAGCCCATGACCTTGTTGTAGAAGCCGACCCACTCGTTCATCTTGCCGAGCTCGACGTTGCCCACGCAGTGGTCGATGGCCTGGAAGGTGCGCTGGGCGGGCGGCTCGACCATCGGGGCGGCGGCCACGTACCCGGGCAGGTAGGGGCCCTCGTAGCCGCGCCGCTCGACGAGCGTGTGGCGGGTCTTGCCGTACGTGGCGATCGCGGCGAGGACGACCGTGCCGTTCTCGTCCTTCAGCTCGTACGGCTCGGCGATCGAGCGGGCTCCGTGCTCGACGGCGTACGCGTGGGCGGCGCGGGCGTCCGGGACCTCGATGGCGAGGTCGACGACGCCGTCGCCGTGCTCGGCCACGTGCTCGGCCAGGAAGTGGCCCCAGGGGGTGGCGGGCTTGATCACCGAGGTGAGCACGAAGCGCGCCGAACCGTTCTCGAGGACGTACGACGCCGTCTCGCGGCTGCCGTTCTCCGGTCCGGAGTACGCGACGAGCCGCATGCCGAAGGCCGTGGAGTAGTAGTGGGCGGCCTGCTTGGCGTTGCCGACGGCGAAGACGACCGCGTCCATTCCCTTGACCGGGAAGGGATCGGCCTGCCGGGCGGTGTCGGGAGTGTCGTGTGTGGTCTGCGTCATGGCCGCAGGCTCCCTCCGTTCCGCAAGGTGCGCAATAGTTCGCCTGTCGACTGAACAATATGTACGGCTGGAGGTCCGGACGGCCGGGCTTTCTGTACATGATGACCATCCCGGAGGCCCCCATGGCGATCGATCATCTGGACGGGCGACTGCTCGTGCTGCTCGCGAAGGAGCCGCGCATCGGGGTCCTGGAGATGTCGCGACGGCTCGGGGTCGCGCGGGGAACGGTGCAGGCCAGGCTGGACCGCCTCCAGTCGAACGGGGTCATCCGGGGCTTCGGTCCGCAGGTCGACCCCGCGGCCCTCGGCTATCCGGTCACGGCGTTCGCCACGCTCCAGATCCGGCAGGGACAGGGCGCGGACGTACGCGCCCACCTGACGACCGTGCCCGAGGTGCTGGAACTGCACACGACGACCGGCAGCGGGGACATGCTGTGCCGGCTCGTGGCCCGCTCGAACGCCGATCTCCAGCGCGTGATCGACCGGGTCGTCGGTTTCGACGGCATCGTCCGGGCCTCGACCGCGATCGTCATGGAGAACCCGGTCCCCCTGCGGATCATCCCGCTCGTGGAACAGGCGTCGACCGAGCGCTGAACCGGGGAACGGGGCACCCGGCCGGCGGGCGCGGCCGGGCGCCGAGCCCGGACGGAGTTACAAAGAAATCGTTGCAAGGACTTCTTTGCAACGCTATCTTTGTACGCATGGAGCAGCCACCGCCCCCGAAACCGCCGCACCTGCCGGACATTCCGGTGCCGTCGGATCCCCCGTATCCACCGGACGTCCCGGGTCCCCCGTATCCGCCGGACCCGCCTCTTCCGCCCGAACCGCCGCAGCAGCGCCGTCTCGACGCCCGCTCACTGCGCGGCATCGCCCACCCCCTGCGCATGGAACTGCTGAGCATCCTGCGCCGGAAGGGACCGGCCACCGCGTCGATGCTCGCGGAGCGGCTGGGCGAGTCCAGCGGAGCGACCAGTTACCACCTGCGCCAGCTCGCCGCGCACGGCTTCGTGGAGGACGCCCCGGAGCTGGGCAAGGGGCGCGAGCGCTGGTGGCAGGCGGTCGACCAGGGTCTGAACTTCGACGAGAACCTGCTCAAGGACCCGGACCCGGCGGTGCGCGGAGCGGCCGACATGTTCCTGCACGAGGTGGCCACCACCCACGCGCGTGAACTGTCGACCTGGCTGGGCACCCGGGACGACTGGGGGGACGGCTGGTCCCGCGCCACCGACATGAGCGACTTCACGATGCGTCTGACGCCGGCTCAGTCCCGCGAACTGATCCAGAAGATGCACGACCTGCTCGACAGCTACTGCGCCCTCGAACGTCCCGAGGACGACCCCGAGGCGGAGCAGGTGCGCTTCCACACGCACGTGTTCCCGCAGGCCTCGGACTGACGCCCCCAGACCGGCACCCCTCCGGCCGGTCCGCCCGATCCGATCCGGACCGGCCACGACCGGCCGGCCCGCTCGGCCCGTACGACCCGTTCGCACCGCTCGACCCGCACGATCACCCCGGCTCGATCACACCGAAGAGAGGTCACCGACATGCACCCCGAGACCCACCTCCAGCTGCAGCACGTCCGCGCCGCCGACCTGCGCGCGGAGGCGGAGGCGTACCGGACCGCCGCCGGGACGAAGGGTCCGAACGGACTGCGCGCCCGCGTCGGCTGGACCATGGTGGAGGTCGGCCTGAGGCTGGCGTCCACGCCGAGGACCGCCGTCGCCGCCTGCTGACGGCCCCGCCCCAGCAAGCTCAGCAGCTCGGAACCGAGCCCTTGCCCTTCTCCAGGGACACCAGGGAGTTCACCGCCCCCTCCAGGTCGGTCACCGGGATCAGCCGGAGGCCCTCGGGCAGCTCCGCCTTCGCGTCCGAGCACTCCGCCTTCGGGACCAGGAACACCGTCGCGCCGTCGCGGCGGGCCGCCTGGGTCTTGAGGCTGACACCGCCGACCGCGCCGACCTTGCCGTCGGCGTCGATCGTTCCCGTACCCGCGACGACCCGGCCGCCCGTCAGGTCGCCCCCGCTGCCGTCACCGTCCAGCTTGTCGACGATCCCGAGCGAGAAGAGCAGTCCGGCGCTCGGCCCGCCGACGTCGGCGAGCTTGAGCGTGACCTTCACGTCGCCCTTCTCGTGCAGGTACCCCAGGGCGGCCTCGGTGGCGTTGTCCTGGGACTCCTTCATCTCGTTCGCGTTGTGCCGCTCGATCTCCTTGACGCTGCCGCCGCTCGGGTACACCGAGTCGCGGGGCATCACGGCCTTGTCCGTGGCGAACCAGGCGCTGACCACGTCGCCGAGGGAGACCTTCGCGTCCGGGCCGGTGGCCTCGATCGTCGTCATCCGCAGCTCGCCGCTGGTCTTCCGGGTGGGCGCCCCGCTGATGGTGATCACCGGGTCGCCCTTGTTCTCGCCGAGGACGTTCGCCGTCAGGCCGGGTTGCGCCAGGGAGAACGGCAGCGGCGCGAACACCGCCGTGGCGAGCAGGGCCACGACGGGGACGGCGCAGACGGCGACGGCTTTGGGGCGCGTGAGGCGAGAGAGCACGGGGTCAATCTAACGTCACCGCCCGACAGGACCTCCGTACAGGTCCCACGGCCTCCGCGCGGACCCCGGGGGCCGGTCAGCGCAGGGCGTCCGCCACCTCGCGGGCCGCGTCGACCACGCGCGGGCCGACCCGCTCCGGTACGGCGTCCGCCAGCATGACCACGCCCACGCTGCCCTCGACCCCCGTCACCCCGACCAGCGCCGCCGCGGCCCCGCAGGCGCCCGCCTCCAGCTCTCCATGGGTGAGCGTGTATCCGGGCTCTCCCACCTGCGCCTGCCGGGCGGCGAGGATCGCGCGGCCCGCGGCACCCCGGTCCAGGGCGTGCCGGAAACCGGCGCGGTAGGCGACGTGGTAGTCCGTCCACGTCGGCTCGACGACGGCGACGGCGAGCGCCTCCGTCCCGTCGACCAGCGTCAGATGGGCCGTCGCGCCTATGTCCTCGGCCAGCGCCCGCAGCGCGGGCAGCGCGGCCTCCCGCACCAGGGGATGCACCTGGCGGCCCAGGCGCAGCACGCCGAGCCCGACCCGGGCGCGGCCGCCCAGATCACGGCGTACGAGAGCGTGCTGCTCCAGCGTGGCGAGCAACCGGTACACCACGGTCCGGTTGACGCCCAGTTTGTTGGACAGCTCGGTGACGGTCAGCCCGTGATCGGTGTCGGCGAGCAACTTGAGGACGCGCAGTCCCCGGTCGAGCGTCTGAGAGGTCTCCGCGGTCACGACGCCCACTCCTTAGTGGTCAGGTCGACGGCCCCTTCACGGCGGATGCGGCACCGAGTCCCGTCGGCGACGCGCTTCAGAGGCCGCCGGTCGGCCGGCGCCCCGGGCTTCTTCCCGGGCCGCAGTCGCTTCACGGCTGCGCTCCGCGGCGGCGCTGCCACGGGGCGTGTGCGTAGCCGGACAGTAGCGAGCCGGTCCGCTCAGCGGAAGCCTTTGTCCAGAATCCGGGCATCCGCGGGTGCGAAGTGATTCCGTTTGTCCCAGAACGCGGGGCGCCCGCAACTCGGCGCGCACCGCCCGCGCACACAGCGCACGGGCCGCGACGCACGCCTCTCCGGACACGGCGCGCCCCCTCGGTGCGGCTTCCGCGTCCGGCGCCACGGGTTCCGGATGCCGGGTGCCGGGATGCCGACGGCCGTGGAGACGGCCGCGGGGACGGCCGGTTCCCCGTGCCGCCCCCACGGGGGACGCTCAGGACGTGCGCCCCGGTTCCCCACGGACGTCACCGCAGGCGTCACCGCGGACACGCGCTCCGCCGCCCGGACGTCAGCGCATCCGGGTGGCCCACTCCTGGACCTTGGCGATCCGCTGCCGGAGCTGTCCGGCCGTGGCCTCCGCGCTCGGCGGGCCGCCGCAGGTCCGGCGCAGCTCGGTGTGGATCACGCCGTGCGGCTTGCCGCTCTGGTGGACGTAGGCGCCGACCATGGTGTTGAGCTGCTTGCGCAGTTCCAGCATCTCCTTGTGGGAGACCACGGGACGCCGCTCGGCGGGCAGTTCGAGGAGGTCCGCCTCCTCGTCCGGCTTCTTGCGGCTGTGCGCGATCTGCCGGGCCTGCCGCTTCTGGAGCAGCAACTGCACCTGGTCGGGTTCGAGGAGCCCGGGGATGCCGAGGTAGTCCTGCTCCTCCGCGCTTCCCGGGTGGGCCTGCATGCCGAACTCGGCGCCGTCGTAGAGGACCCGGTCGAAGACGGCCTCGGACTCCAGCGCCTCGAAGGAGAACTGCTCCTGCTCGCCGGTGTCCTCGTCCTGCTCCTTGTTCGCCTCCTCCATCTCCTTCTCGGACTCGGCGTACGGGTCCTCCTCGCCCTCCTTCTTGGGCCGGTCGAGGGCGTGGTCGCGCTCGACCTCCATCTCGTTGGCGAAGGTGAGGAGGTCGGGGACCGTCGGCAGGAACACGGACGCCGTCTCGCCGCGCCTGCGGGACCGTACGAAACGGCCGACGGCCTGGGCGAAGAAGAGGGGGGTCGAGATGGTGGTGGCGTACACGCCGACGGCCAGGCGCGGCACGTCCACGCCCTCCGACACCATGCGGACGGCGACCATCCACCGGTCGTTGCTCGCCGAGAAGTCGTCGATCCGCTTCGAGGCGCCGGTGTCGTCGGACAGCACGAGGGTCGCCTTGGTGCCGGTGATCTCGCGGATCAGCTTGGCGTACGCGCGCGCGGAGTCCTGGTCCGAGGCGATGACGAGCGCCCCGGCGTCCGGGATGCCCTTGCGCACCTCGGTGAGGCGCTGGTCGGCGGCGCGCAGCACGCTCGGCATCCACTCGCCGCGCGGGTCCAGCGCGGTGCGCCAGGCCTGGCTGACGGCGTCCTTGGTCATCGGCTCGCCGAGCCGGGCGGCGATCTCGTCGCCCGCCTTGGTGCGCCAGCGCATGTTGCCGCTGTAGGAGAGGAAGATGACGGGCCGCACGACGTGGTCGGCCAGCGCGTTGCCGTAGCCGTACGTGTAGTCGGCGGAGGACCGCCGGATCCCGTCGTTGCCCTCCTCGTACGTGACGAAGGGGATGGGGTTGGTGTCGGAGCGGAAGGGCGTGCCCGTGAGCGCGAGCCGGCGGGTGGCCGGCTCGAACGCCTCCAGGCAGGCCTCGCCCCACGACTTGCTGTCACCGGCGTGGTGGATCTCGTCGAGGATGACGAGGGTCTTGCGCTGCTCGGAGCGGTTGCGGTGCAGCATCGGCCGCACTCCGACACCGGCGTACGTCACGGCGACGCCTTGGTACTCCTTGCTGAGGGGTCCGGCGCTGTACTCGGGGTCGAGCTTGATCCCCACCCGCGCGGCGGCTTCGGCCCACTGCTTCTTCAGGTGCTCGGTCGGCGCGACGACGGTCACCTGCTGCACGACGTGGTGGTGCAGCAGCCAGGACGCGAGGGTCAGCGCGAACGTCGTCTTTCCGGCGCCGGGGGTGGCTACGGCGAGGAAGTCGCGCGGCTGCTCCTGGATGTACCTCTCCATCGCCCCCTGCTGCCAGGCGCGCAGCTTGCTGGCGGTGCCCCAGGGGGCTCGTCCGGGGAAGGCGGGCGAGAGGTGGTGGGTGTGCGAGGAGGTGCTGGCGGCGGTGGTAGTCACGGTCTCCGGTCTGGGTGTCGAATGGGAGCGTCCGGGTCCGCGCGCGGCGCGTCGGATGTGGCGTGACGGGAGGCGCGCGGGCGGCTCGGCTACGTATGACAACCGGGCCACCCTACCGGCGCCCGGATGACGACGATGTGCGTACCGGGCCGGGGCGGCGGTGGATGGGACTGAGGTCACAGATCACCCGGCCGCACCCCCGGCACCCCGGTCCGCGCTCCGCACGGGCCGCCTCCGGCGACGGCCGCGCACGCCCGGAACCCTTCCGGAACGGACGGGACCGGGCCCACGGACACCGCGCCGGCACGGACACGGACCACTCGGCGGGACCGGCGACGCGGCCCTCACGCGCTCGGGCGCGGGCGGCACCTGCCCGGGATCGACCGGAGTTCCGCGCGGGCGGCACGGGCACGGACCGCTCGGCAGGACCGGCGGCGCCCCGGGACGAGACCGGCCTGCGAGGTCGGCGACGGCATCGGTCGGGCCCGTCGGCGACAACCTGCCGGGCCCGTCCGTGGGACCGGCGGCACGGTCCTCCTGAGCCCGGCGGCGACGCTTGTCGAGCCCTTCGCCGGGGCCTGCCGGGCCCACCGGCGAAACCAGCGGCGACACCTGCCGGACCAGTCGGCGGGACCGGCGGCGGGGCCGGTGGCGCGTGGCCCTCGTGGGCGCGGGCGGCGGTGACCGCGCGGGCGTCCGTTCACCGCTCTCGCAGCCGTGTCGTCACCCACGCGCCCAGCAGGGCGACTCCCGCCATCGGCAGGAACACGGCGGCGAAGGCGGCCGGGTGGGAGCCGTGGGCGCCGGACGCCGTGGCCGCGCCGGCCACCGAGCCGCCGCCCAGGGCCGCGAAGGCCGCTCCGCCGACGGCGAGCAGCAGCACGTTGGACAGGGCGTCGGAGATCTGCAGGGCGGCCGAGTTGGCGCCGGCCTCCTCGGGGGCCGAGAGCTGGAGCAGCAGCACACTGGTCGAGGCGATCACCAGGCCCATCCCGAAGCAGCCGAACCCCCAGGCGACGGCGACGGTCCACACCGGTACGGCGGGGATCAGCACGCTCGGCGCGGCGGCGACGGCCGCCGCGACCAGCAGCATGCCGAGGAACATCAGGCGCTCCCGGTACGGCTCCACGCCCGGCCGCGCCTGCACCCATGAGCCCAGGGCCCAGGTCCCGCCGCCGGCCGCGAGCGAGAGGCCGGCGAGCGTCGGCGACAGCCCCCGCTGGGTGACCAGCATCAGCGGCACGAAGGACTCCGCGGCGATGAAGGCACCGGCGGAGACCCCGCGCAGCAGCACCACGGACGGCAGTCCGCGTGCCGCCCGCCAGGTGCCGCGGGGCAGCAGCCCGCGCACGGCCGGAACGAGCAGTGCGGCACCGGCCGCGGCGGGGACGAGGGAGAGCGGCCGCAGATCCTGCGCGGCGTACTGGAGCAGCCCCGCGCCCAGGGCGATCCCGAAGGCGAGCCGGACGCGCCGCCGGTCCAGCGGCGCGCGGTCACCCGTTCCGGCGGGCCCGGACGCCCGCCGCCGTATCTGCGGCAGCGCGAGCGCGAGCGGAACGCCGACCAGCGCCGGAATCCCTATGAACACCCAGCGCCAGCCGAGGTGCTCGGTGACCGCGCCGGCGGCGAGCGGTCCGACCACGGACGGCACCACCCAGGCCGCCGCGAACGCCGCCATGATCGCGGGGCGCAGCCGCTGCGGATAGGCCCGCCCGACGACGACGTAGAGCGCGACGATGACGAGTCCGCCGCCGAGCCCCTGGACGGCTCGCCCGAGGATGAACACCCACATGCCGCCGGCCGTCCCGGACAGCAGCAATCCCGCGGCGAACGCGCCGATGCCCGAGGCGAGCGAGGCCAGCGGTCCGTCGCGGTCGGACCACTGCCCGGCGAGCACCATCCCGAGCAGGCTCGTCGTGAAGTACCCGGAGAACGCGAACGCGTACAGGGCGACCCCGTCGAGCTCCCGCGCGGCGACGGGCATCGCCGTCCCCACGGCCGTCGCCTCGAACGCGATGACCAGCACCACGGACACGATCCCGACGGTGAGCGCCCGGTACGCCCGGCCCAGCACTCCGCCCTCGCCGTCGCCGTCGCCCGCCGTCCCGCTCCCGGCCGGAACCGTCACGGCCTCGCCCGCTTCCACTGCTGTCATGCCGGTCAGCGTAAGGTGCGCGGCCTCCCTTGACTCCTGTCGGCGGACGGTGATCAAGCAGTCCTTTGGACCTAGGACCACTCCCCCGGGCCGTCGCGGGTCCCGTTTCCGGGGGCCTCCCCGCCCTTCGTGAACGGCGTGTGGCAGTCGCGTTGCAGCGGCGCCGGAACCCTTGAGCCCCTTCCCGCGCCCCGCCTACGGTCTTCTCATCGGGTTCGGAACGAGTGAGCCGTGCCGCACCTGATGACGACCGTGTGCCCGAGTGGTTCAGGGGCTCGACTGCAACTCGAGTTACGTGGGTTCGAATCCCGCCGCGGTCTCCGTACGGAGGTCGGCCGTCCCGGTTGGGGCGGCCGATCCGTTTTCCGCCCCTCGACAGGGCGGCCGGGGCCGCTACGCGTACAGCGTGCCGGCCGAGCGGTCCTCGAATATCTCCGGCCAGTGGCGCCGGCCGTCGTCGCCCGGGAGGGCCGGGGTCCGGTCGCAGGCGGTGGGGTCGACGGCGGCGAGGGTCTGGGTCAGGGTGGCGGCGAGCTGTCCGTAGGAGTCGCTGAGGTGGTGGGCCGCGTCGACGGTCCTCTCGCGGTGGAGGAGCCAGAGGGTGAACGCCAGCGTGGAGACGTCCGCGTTGAGCGGGCGCAGGGTGAGGTCCGGCTCGCTCCAGGCGAGCACCGCGCCCGTGGCCCCGTCCACCACCAGGCCCGTGTCCTCCAGGAGGTGGCCGAGGCGTATCAGGCGGTCGGCCGAGGCGGGGAGCAGGGCGGCGGAGAACGCGTCGCAGCCCTCGTCGTCCGCGTAGTACTCGGTGAGGACCGCCAGCGGCATCTCGGTGTCCAGCTGGAAGAGGAAGCCGTCCTCGGGCAGGCCCGACTCCCGCAGGAAGCGGCGGGTCGGCTCGTGCGTCAGGGCGGGCGGGAAGTCGACGTCCTCGAAGCGCATGATCTCGCCCGCGCCGAACTCCTCGTCCAGCAGCCGCTCCGGCAGACCGAGGACGAGTCCCTCACCGGGCCCGGCGATCCGGGCGAGCGGGCGGATCAGCGCGGCCATCCGCCAGTACGGCGGCACGTCCTCGCCCGTGGCGTCCTCGAAGACGGCGCTCAGCCGGTCCGACACCTCCGCGACCGCCTTCGGGCCGAACGGGCCCGGCCGGCCCCGGGACAGGGTGAGCTCCTCGGTGGCCGCCGCGAAGCGCAGCAGGGCGTCCAGGGAAGGTGCCAGGGGGGAGAGGTCCAGGCGGGCGGGGTTCCGCCGGACGTACGCCGAGGAGACCTCGCCCGTCGTCCCGTCCAGCACGATCGACTCCAGGTCCCGGTCGAGGCTGCGCAGCGCCCCGATGACGAGCTGGTCGCGCAGTTCCCCGGCCAGTCTCTCGGCGTCGCCCGCCAGGTCGGCGACGGTGCGCAGACCGTGCTCCCGCAGGGTGCCGAAGCCGAGCAGCGCGCTCTCGCGGGGCAGTCCGGGGCCGGTGAGCCGGTCCCGGGTGCCCGCGTGCGTGACGAACGGATCCAGCTCGTCGTCGGTCAGTGTGATCACGCCGCCGACATCGGTGTCAGTCGTGCTCATGGCTCCCCCGCGCATGTGAACGCATCCTGCTTCCCCCGGAGAGAACTGCCGGTCGCTCCACGGCGGTTCCCCATCGACCAGAACGATACGCCGCCCCACTGACAACGCCAGGGGGCGCGCGAACAAGCCGTCCGGGAACGGGAATCGCCGGGACGAGGGCCGTCCGCGGCGGGGGAACGGCACGGGAAACGGCCTGGAAGACGGCACGGGGGACGGCGTCGCGAGCGGAACGGGAACCGCCGGTATCCGGCCATCCGCGGGGGGGCGCGCGACGGGCCGGGGGCGGTGGTCGCGCGGCCGGCCCTGCGACGGACCTCACGCCGGGCCGCACGGTGCCGCGGGCCGTGCCAGGTCCGGGCCGCACGGTGCCGCGGGCGGTGTCAGGTGAAGTACACGCCGCCCAGGACGACGGCCAGGGCCGCCGGCACGAACAGCAGTACCCAGATCAGCAGCTTCCCCGCACTGGGCGGGGATTCGTAGCGCGGCCGCCCGTCCTCGGCGCCGGGGGCCGGGGCGGGGTCGTGCGGGGCGGAGCCGTGCGGCGCGGGTCCTCCGGCCGCCGGCTCCCCCGTGCTCACGAAGCGGTCACCACCGCCGCCTGCGGACGGATCGGCAGACGGTTGACCGGCCGGCCGGTGGCCGCCCGCACGGCGGACGCGACGGCCGCGGGCGAGGTCACGACCGGCACCGCGCTGGCCGCCTTGGCGCCGAAGGGGGCGACGACGTCGCGCTCCTCGATCAGCTTGACGATGCGGATGTCGGGCGCGTCCAGGGCGGTCGGCAGGGCGTAGCCGGTGAGGTCGGGGTGCCGGACCACGCCGCGGTTGGTCCGCAGGTTCTCGGTCAGCGCGGCGCCCACGCCCTGGGTGACGCCGGCCTCGATGCGGGCCCTGAGCTGTGCCGGGTTGAGGATCCGGCCGACGTCCTGGGCGAGCGCCAGCTCCACGACCCGGACCGAGCCGATCTCGATGTCGACGTCCACCACCGCGCGGACGGCGCAGAAGGCGAGGCCCACGAAGGCGTCGCCCTGGCCGTGCTCGTCCAGCGGTTCGGTCGGGTGCGGGCGGCACTGCGCGGTCGCCCACAGCTCCTTGCCGTCCAGCGCCTCGCTGACCGTGGTCGACAGCATTCCGTCGTACGAGGTGATCTTGCCGTCGGTGATCTGGAGCAGTTCGGTGGACATGCCGAACTTGTGCGCCAGGGGCTGCAGCAGCTGCGTGCGGACCATCTTGGCCGCGCGCTCCACCGCTCCGCCGGACACCCAGGTGTGGCGTCCCCGGCAGCTCGGACCGGCCGGGGGCTGGTCGGTGTCGACGGGGGCCACGTGCACCTCGTCGATGCCGAGGGTCTCCTGGACGATCTGCCGGGCCAGCGTGGTGAAGCCCTGGCCGGTCTCCACGGCCGCGCAGAGCACGGTGGCGACGCCGTCGTGGACCTTGACCGTGGCCGTCGAGACCTCGTCGGCGCCCTCGGCGCCGAGCATGTGCACCATGCCGAGTCCGTAGCCCACGCCACGGCGTACGGCGCCGGGTTCGCCCGCGCCCTCGGGGCCGCCGGGCAGCAGCCACTCGTCCTCGGGCGTGTCCTTGGGGAGGGCGGGCAGCGGGTAGTCGCGCACGGCCTGGAGCAGCTCGGCGACGGGCGCCGGGCAGGTCACCGTCTGGCCGGTCGGCAGGACGTCGCCCGTGGCCATGACGTTGCGCAGGCGCAGTTCCGCGGGATCGACCCCGAGTTTCTTCGCCAGCTTGTCCATCTGGGCCTCGTAGGCGGCGCAGACCTGGAGGGCGCCCTCGCCGCGCACGTGGCCGGAGGGCGGGTTGTTGGTCCGCACGGCCCAGCCCTCGATGAAGGCGTTCGGGACGACGTAGGGGCCGCAGGCGAAGGAGACCGCGGCGGCCAGCGACTCGCCGGAGGTGTCGGCGTAGGCGCCCGCGTCGAGCAGGATCTGCGCCTCGACCTTGACCAGGTTGCCCTCGGCGTCGGCGTGGTGCCGGTAGCGCAGCAGGGTCGGGTGCCGGTGGGCGTGGCCGAGGAAGGACTCCTCGCGCGTGGCGGTGAGCTTCACCGGGCAGCCGGTCTTCAGGGCGAGCAGGCCGAGGGCGAGCTGGAAGCCCTGGTCCTCGCGGTCGGCGGTGGCTCCGGGGACGCCGGTGACGACGACCTTCACGCGCGCGGGTTCGAGGCCGTAGCAGGCGGCGGCCGCGTCGCGGTCGCTGTGCGGGTCGGTGGAGGCGATGTAGAGCTCGACGCCGCCGTCGGGGCGGGGCACGGCGAGTCCGGCCTCGGCGCCGATGGGGGCGGGGTCCTGGCGGCCGATGCGGTACAGGCCCTCGACGACGACCTCGCCGACCGCGTCCGGGTCGCCGTGGCGCAGCGGGATGTGCCGGATCAGGTTGCCGTCGGGGTGCAGCGGTTCGGCCTCGAAGGCGTGCTCCGGGTCGGTGACCGGTTCGAGCACCTCGTACTCGACGATGACGGCGGCGGCGGCCAGCCGCGCGGTGTCCGGGTGATCGGCGGCGACGGCCGCGATGGGCTCCCCGTGGTGGCGCACGACGTCGGAGGCGAACACCGGGCGGTCGGCCCTGCCGCGGCCGTGCAGCGGGGTGCCGGGCACGTCCTCGTGGGTGATGACGGCGCGCACGCCGGGCATCTCGCGCGCGTGGCTGGTGTCGATGGACACGATGCGCGCGTGCGCGTGGGGCGAGCGGAGCACGGCGGCCCACAGCAGGCCCTCGGCCCACAGGTCGGCGGCGTAGGGGAAGGTGCCCTCGGTCTTGGCGCGGTCCTCCGCGGCGGGCAGCGAGACGCCGAGCCCGTGCGGCAGGGGCTCGGGGCCCGTCTCGGGCGCCGCCGGTGTCGCGGTCACGGTCTGGTTGGTCACGCCTGGCCTCCGTCCTGGCCGTACGGCTGGTCGTGCTGTGCCGGTGAACCGTAGGCGGCACCGTCGTCGTACGCGGACGGGTGGACGCCGCCAGCGCCGGGGCCGGCCTGGTGCGGGATGCGGGCCTCGTCCGCCCCGGAGGCGGCCTCGGCGTCGGCCGCGGCGGCGGAGTGCGCCTCGCGTTCGGCGACGACCTCACGCACGGCGTCCAGGACACCGCGGTAGCCGGAGCAGCGGCACAGGTTGCCGCACAGCGCCTGGCGGGTCTCCAGCTCGGTCGGCGCGGGGTTGCCCTCCAGCAGGTCGTGCAGGGTCATCGCCATGCCGGGGACGCAGAAGCCGCACTGCACGGCGCCGCACCTGGCCAGGGCCCGCTGGACGTCGGAGGGCTGCCCGTCGGTGGCCAGGCCCTCGACGGTGCGCACGTCGCTGCCGGCGGCGGTGACGCCGGGCACCAGGCAGGAGGCCACGAGCCGGCCGTCCACCTGGACGTTGCAGGCGCCGCACTCGCCCTGCGAGCAGCCGTCCTTGGCGCCCGCGAGGCCGAGCCGCTCGCGCAGCACGTACAGCAGCGACTCGCCGACCCAGGCGTCGGTGACCGGGCGGTCGGCGCCGTTGACGCGCAGGACGTAGGAGGCGAGGGGGTGGTCGTCGTGTCCGGCGGGGGCCAGGAGGTCCGCGTCCGGCGTCCCGTCGTCCGTCACGGCGGCCTCGTGCGCCGGATCCGGCTCGGACGCCTCGTGCGCCTCCGTGGGCACCGGCTCGGGGTCGGCGGCGGGCTCAGGGGCCTCATGAGCGGGCTGTACGGGCTCCTGGGCGGCCCCCGGGACCGATCCGGCCTCCGGCTGCCCCGACTGCCCGGCGGGGGCCTCAGCGGCCGTTTCGCGCGCGTCGGCGGTCCAGGCCTGTCCGATCTCGCCGGCCCAGGGGGCGGCCGCGCCGCCGGGGAGCGTGGCGGGCGGTGTGCCGCCCCACTGCTCGACGAGCGCCGAGGTGGTGAACTCGCCCGATTCGTCCGGCAGATCGCCTCCGGCCACCGGGATCGACCACTGTCCGGTCACGTCGTGTCCGGGGCCCTGGCCCTGGCCGTGCCCCGTGCCGTCGTCGAACTGCCACTGCCCGGTGGACCCCGGGTTGTACGCGAACCGGTCGTCGTGGGCGCCCGCACCCGGCTGCGCGGTCTCCGGGTCCGGCCACGGGGCGTTGCCGCCCTGGCCGGCCCAGGTTCCGCCGGCGGCCGGGTCCGCCGCCTCGGGCGGGGCGGGCGCCACGGCGATCTGCGGGGGCACGTAGCCGTGTCCGGGCGCGGCGAGCGGCTCCCGGGCGGCGAGGAGCGCTTCTATGCCGCCCTCGGGGAGCTGGACGAAGGCGGTGGCCCCGTCGTCGTAGTCGCCCTGGGGCAGCGGGTCCCAGCGGCCCCCGCTGTGCGCGGCGCCCTCTTCGTGCTGGTCGTCGGTCACGACAGTGCCCTTCCAAGTGCTCGTCGGGCCAGCGCGGCGACGGTGCGCCGCAGATGCAGTACGGCGGGCGGGAGCGGTGCCAGGGTTCCGTCCTCGGCGGGGACGGGGTCCGGGATGCAGGCCGCGGCCACGTACTCGCCGAACGCGTGCAGCGCCTCCGGGACGATCGCGCGGTTGTTGTCCCAGTCGATCAGCTGGGCCACCCATGCCTCCGCGTCCAGCGGCCGCAGCGGCATCGGCGCTATGGCGCCGACGGCGCAGCGCACGCCGCGCCGGGCCGGGTCGAGGACGACCGCCACGGAGGCGATGGCGCGCCCCGGTCCGGTGCGGCCGGTGGCCTTCAGGAAGACCTGCGGCGCGTGCAGCAGCGGCACGCGCACGTAGCCGATGAGTTCTCCGCCGCGGAGCATGTCCACGCCGGCGAGCAGGTGCGACACGGGGATCTCGCGGCGGGTTCCGCCCGGCCCCGCGATGATCAACGTGGCTTCCAGGGCGGCCAGTACGGGCAGCGCGTCCCCGGTGGGCGCGGCCGAGGCGATGTTGCCGCCGAGGGTGCCGGCGTTGCGGATCTGCGGTGGTCCGGCCGCCCGCGCGGCGGCCGCGAGCGCCGGGATGAGGGCGGCGAAGTCGGGGCGGCCCATGCGGGCGTGCGTGAGGCCCGCGCCGAGCAGCGCGTGGCCGTCCTGGTACTGCCAGCCGCGGATCTCGGTGATCCTGCCGAGGCCGACGAGCGCGGCCGGCCGCAGCTGTCCGGAGTTGACCGCGGCCATCAGATCCGTGCCGCCCGCGACCGGAACGGCCGTGGGCATGGCGGACAGTGCCGCCACCGCCTCGTCGAGCGAGACGGGCAGCGTCACGGCCTGCGCCGTCTGCGGTGCGTGCGTGGTCAAACCGGTTGCCCCTTCCCGCTGCCCCACCTGGTCCCACCTGTGCTGCCGTACGGTACGTGCTGACAGGGCGGACGTGGCAACTCTGGCACATCTTCCCGGCCCCTCGACGCAGGGGTCCGCTAGGAGGCATTCGCCCCTCTCACCTGGGAGATGACCGGTTTTCGCACGGCATCGCCGCTGGAAGCCGATTGTCACTCTTCGGTGACGCTTGGGGGCACTTTTCCTTGTGGGGCAACGGCACCGGGCCCCTGGCACCGGTGCCGGCCGGCAGTGAGCCGTCTCACACCCTCGGGGGCGCCCCCTCGACAGGGCGTCCGAGCACCCCGGGCCGCCGCTGCCACGGCCGCGGACCCGTGGGCGCCCGGTAGGCCACCCCGAGGGCGTCGAGTCGTCCGTAGTGGGCGTCCATCCGCCGCTCGAAGCCGGCGAAGTCCCGTTCGCCGGGGGCCGGCAGGCGGCTCCAGGCGACCTCGGCGAAGGCGGCGAGCCTCGGGAACGCCTGGTAGTCCACGCGCGCGGGGTCCTCCATCACCTCGGTCCACACGTTGGCCTGGGTGCCCAGCACGTGCCGCGCCTCCGCCTCGGTGAGCTGCGGCGGAACCGGCTCGAAGCGGTAGACGTCCTCCAGGGTGCGCACATAGGCGATCGGCACCGGTTCGTCCTCGCCCGCGGCCTGGCGGTAGTCCAGGTACACGTGCTGCTCGGGGCACATGACGACGTCGTGGCCCGCGCGCGCGGCCGTGACGCCGCCCTGGTAGCCGCGCCACGACGACACCGCGGCGCCCGGCGCGAGACCGCCCTCCAGGATCTCGTCCCAGCCGATCAGCCGTCGTCCGCGCGCGGACAGCCAGGTGTCGAAGTGCCGGATGAACCAGGACTGCAGCCCGTCCTCGTCGGCGAGCCCGAGTTCCCTGATGCGCGCCTGCGCCACGGCCGACTTCCGCCACTGGCCCTTGGGGCATTCGTCGCCCCCGATGTGGAAGAAGCCCGAGAACTCCGGGAAGCGGCCGGGGTCCGCCGGGAACAGCTCCAGGAGTTCCTCGAAGACCCCCTCGTAGAAGCGCAGGGTGTTGTCGGTGGGGGCGAGTACGTTTTCGGAGACGCCCCAGTTGTCCCAGACGGTCAGGGAGGCCGTGTCGACGACATCGGTGTTGCCCAGTTCCGGATACGCGGCGATGGCCGCCTGGGAGTGTCCGGGGATGTCGATTTCGGGGACGACGGCGATATGCCGCTCGGCCGCGTACGCGACGATCTCCCGGATGTCGTCCTGGGTGTAGAAGCCTCCGTGCGGCTTCTCCTCCCACAGCGGCGAGGCCCGGTGGCCGAATTTGGTGCGCGCCCGCCAGGAACCGATCTCCGTCAGCTTCGGGTAGCGCTTGATCTGAACACGCCACCCTTGGTCGTCGGTGAGGTGGAAGTGGAAGACGTTGAGTTTGTGCGCGGCCAGCAGATCGAGGTAGCGCAGAACTCCTTCCTTGGGCATGAAGTGCCGGGAGACGTCGAGCATCAGACCGCGCCAGCGGAATCGGGGCGCGTCCTCGATGATCACGTGCTCGATTTCGTACGCCGTCCGCGGACGGACCGGGGCGCGGCGGAAAGCGTCGGGGCCGAGCAGCTGACGCAGCGTCTGGGCGCCCCAGAAGACCCCGGCCGCGTCGCCGCCGCGGATCTCGACGCCGCCGTCGCCGACGTCGAGCCGGTACGCCTCCGGCCCCAGAGCGCCGTCGAGGAGCAGGCGTACGGCGCGCGGAGCGTCCCGCGGGCCAGGTCGCAGCGGCAGTCCGAGTGCGGCACCGAGCGTCGAGCAGAGCCAGCGGCCGGTGCCGTCCGTGCCGGGCGCGGCCCACAGGACGGTGTCGGCGTCCAGCGCGAACCGTCCGCTCCCGGCGCCTTCGGCGGCGAGGGGAGCGGGAATGAGGCCCGTATCCATCATGTCCATCCGTCCTTCAGTCCTTTACCGTCGCCGGGGCCGGAGACGGGTCACCGGGGTGCTCGTACGAAGAAGACCGGCACGTGAATGGCCGTCACCGCCGGGGCACCCGCCGTACCGTCCGGTCGGATTCTCCGGTTCGCTCGGGACGAGGGGTGACGTCCGCGCGGACCGCGCGCGGTGGCGCCGGGGAGAAGGCGTTCCGGAAGCGGAAACCGTTCCCCCGCCGACGGGCGCGGGAAAACACCCCGGCGGCCGTGAGCCGGGAGAAGGCGGGCGGAAATCCGGCCCGCCGGAGAAAGCGTCCCCGGCCCGCCCGGCCGGGTTCACGACCGCCTTCCGCGCGTCCGCGACGGCCGCGGTGAAACCGCGCGGCACCACGGGCGCGAGGGGCCGCGGGAAGGCCGTGGGCGACGGGTCCGCCGAACCCGGGACGCCCGGCCGGGCGAAGTCCCGCGAGAAGCGGAACGAGAAGGGGAAGAGAGGTCCGGCGGGACTTCGGCGGGTGTCCTCGACACGGCCGGGAACATGATCGGCACGGCGGTCCGGATTCGGAAGCGGAATCGTTCCGGCGCCGTCGTCCGGAGAATTCCGGCGAGTGCGGGGGCGGCCTCGGCGGAGTACGCGGCGAGAAGACTCCGGGGGAACTCGCGGGCGAATTCCCGCCGCTCCGGGGTGCGCGGGAAAGGTCCGCGAGAAGGCCGGGGCCTCCGGAACGGGGGCGCGGCGGACCCCGCCCGCCCGGCCCGCCGGAGAGCGCCGGGCACCGCCCGGCACGGAGACGGTCACCATCGGGACCGTGACGGTCAGGGGCCGCGGGGCACCGCCCGGCACGAGGACGGTCATCGTCCGGACCGCGGGGATCCGGGGGCACTGGGCTTCATCGGGCGTCCTCCGGCAGAGCGTGTCGCGGTACGCGCCACGGCGGTTCCGCATCGCACAACACTCCGGAGGCTATGGAGTACGCGAACCCGGCCACAAGAGGTCTACACCACTCTGTGATCACGGAACCCCGAGAACAGCCCCGCCCCACACACACGACACGGCCGCGACGCCCCCGCAGAGGGGCGTCGCGGCCGTGGGTGGTCCGTGCGGCGTACCGCGCCGGGGGCGGAGCCCGGCCTACTTCTTGTCGCCGCCCTTGCCCTGGTCGCCGCCGGCGCCCATGGACTCGAAGATCTCCTTGCACATGGGGCACACGGGATACTTCTTCGGGTCACGGCCGGGCACCCACACCTTGCCGCACAGCGCCACCACGGGCGTGCCGTCCAGCGCGCTCGCCATGATCTTGTCCTTCTGGACGTAATGGGCGAAGCGCTCGTGGTCCCCGTCGCCGTGCGACACCTGCGGCGTCGGCTCCACGAGGGTCCCCGTCCCCGTGCCTCGCTGGGGCTGGGTCTCAGGCTCAAGAGTGCTCATGGAGCCAAGGGTACTGGGGCCCGCACCCATCGGTCGGGGGAAGGGCCGCGCACGTCCGCCGGATGGCCCGGGGCCGGTGCGCCGGTCAGTTCAGGGAGGGGTCGTCCGGGTACGTCGCCACCATCGCCAGTTCGCTGCGCTGGCGACGCAGGACCTCGCGCCACAGCCGTTCCGGCGCCGGGGAGGAGACGTCGCCGGGTTCGGACTCGACGACGTACCAGGCGCCGTCGGCCAGTTCGTTCTCCAGCTGGCCCGGTCCCCAGCCCGCGTACCCGGCGAAGATGCGCAGGGAGCCGAGGGCGGACGCGAGCAGCTCGGGCGGGGCCTCCAGGTCCACGAGACCGATCGCGCCGTGCACCCGCCGCCAGCCGAGCGGCGCGCGCTCCCCCGCCATGCCGCCCGGGATGACCGCCACCCCCAGCGCCGAGTCCAGCGAGACGGGGCCGCCCTGGAAGACGACCCCCGGCTCCCCGGCCAGGCCGGCCCAGTTCTCCAGGATGTCGCCGACACCCACCGGGGTCGGGCGGTTGAGGACGACACCGAGGGAGCCCTCCTCGTCGTGGTCGAGGAGCAGCACCACCGCGCGGTCGAAGTTCGGGTCCGCCAGGGCGGGCGTGGCCACGAGCAGCCGCCCTGTGAGCGAGGACACCTCGGTCATGCCAGACATGATCCCGCACATTCCCTTCATGTGGGGAGCCAATACGCGTACGGGAGTGAATGCAGCTCAGGGCGCAACGGAGCGTTGCCCGCGCACACGGGCAACGGTGACCCCACGTGCCCGATCCGGAACGGCTCGTGTTGTGTCCAAGCTATGACCCAGCTGAGTCCTGCTCGGGCTTACTGCGCCGGGGCGGGCGGCCATTACCCTTGCTGTTCGGCTCCCGTACGACCGGCCTGCCGACCCACACCTGCCCAACTCATCGGAACGCGAGATACATGACCGTCAACGACGATGTCCTGCTTGTCCATGGCGGAACCCCGCTTGAGGGCGAGATCCGTGTCCGCGGTGCGAAGAACCTCGTACCGAAAGCCATGGTCGCCGCCCTGCTGGGCAGCGGGCCGAGCCGGCTGCGCAACGTCCCCGACATCCGCGACGTACGTGTCGTACGCGGGCTGCTGCAGTTGCACGGTGTGACCGTACGCCCGGGTGACGAGCCCGGTGAGCTGATCATGGATCCCTCGCACGTCGAGAGCGCGAACGTCGCCGACATCGACGCCCACGCGGGCTCGTCGCGCATCCCGATCCTCTTCTGCGGCCCGCTGCTGCACCGTCTCGGCCACGCCTTCATCCCGGGCCTCGGCGGCTGCGACATCGGCGGCCGGCCGATCGACTTCCACTTCGAGGTGCTGCGGCAGTTCGGCGCGAAGATCGAGAAGCGGGAGGGCGGCCAGTACCTGGAGGCCCCGCAGCGGCTGCGCGGCACCAAGATCCAGCTGCCGTACCCGTCCGTGGGCGCGACCGAGCAGGTGCTGCTGACCGCGGTGCTCGCGGAGGGCGTCACGGAACTCTCGAACGCGGCCGTCGAGCCGGAGATCGAGGACCTGATCTGCGTCCTGCAGAAGATGGGCGCCATCATCGCGATGGACACCGACCGCACGATCCGCATCACCGGTGTGGACTCGCTCGGCGGTTACACCCACGCGGCCCTCCCGGACCGCCTGGAGGCCGCCTCCTGGGCTTCCGCGGCGCTGGCGACCGAGGGCAACATCTACGTCCGCGGCGCCCAGCAGCGCTCGATGATGACGTTCCTGAACACCTACCGCAAGGTGGGCGGCGCCTTCGAGATCGACGACGAGGGCATCCGCTTCTGGCACCCGGGCTCGCAGCTCAAGTCCATCGCGCTGGAGACGGACGTCCACCCCGGCTTCCAGACGGACTGGCAGCAGCCGCTGGTCGTGGCCCTGACGCAGGCCACCGGCCTGTCGATCATCCACGAGACGGTGTACGAGTCCCGGCTGGGCTTCACGTCCGCGCTGAACCAGATGGGCGCGCACATCCAGCTCTACCGCGAGTGCCTCGGCGGCTCCAACTGCCGCTTCGGCCAGCGCAACTTCCTGCACTCCGCGGTCGTTTCGGGCCCCACGAAGCTGCAGGGCGCCGACCTGGTCATCCCCGACCTGCGCGGCGGCTTCTCGTACCTGATCGCGGCGCTGGCGGCACAGGGCACGTCCCGTGTCCACGGCATCGACCTGATCAACCGCGGCTACGAGAACTTCATGGAGAAGCTCGTGGAGCTGGGCGCGAAGGTCGAACTGCCCGGCAAGGCACTCGGCTGACCCCAGCCCCTCCACCCCGCCCCGGCCCGCTCCGGCACTTCTCGGCCGGGGGTCCGGGGGTCGTCCCCCGGACAGACACAGCATGGAGAAGCTCGTGGAGCTGGGCGCGAAGGTCGAGCTGCCGGGCAAGGCACTCGGCTGATCCCAGCCCTTCCGATCCGCCCCGGCCGACCGCTCTTCCGGCCGGGGGCCCGGGGGTCGTCCCCCGGGTGAACGCAGCGCCAATGGGGCGGCCCCCCTGAAAGGGGCCGCCCCATTGGCGTTGCTGGGCCTCTCACGCGTCCCGCGTCCCGCGTCCGCGGGGAACGTGCCGGCGCCGGGCTTACTTGCCCTTGGCGGCTTCCTTGAGCTTGCTGCCCGCGGAGACCTTGACGCTGTAGCCGGCCGGGATCTGGATCGGGTCGCCGGTCTGCGGGTTGCGCGCGGTGCGAGCGGCACGGTGGGTGCGCTCGAAGGTCAGGAAGCCGGGGATGGTCACCTTCTCGTCGCCCTTGGCGACGATCTCGCCGACGGTCTCGGCGAAAGCGGCCAGAACGGCGTCGGCGTCCTTGCGGGTCACCTCGGCGCGGTCGGCCAGCGCGGCCACCAGCTCACTGCGGTTCATGTTGTTACTCCCGTGTTCTTCTTGCTGTTGAGGCGTGCCACGCGGCGGAGCCGCATATCGGGCACAGTGAAGCCGATGCTGCCAGGGTCCTCGGTCGGCTCCCGGACCCGGGTCCGTAGCCGGACCGTCGCGCCCAAAGACGCATCCTGCCCCCACCTGCGGCGGGAAAGCCAATCCGGCACCCCTGGGAGTCACACGAACACCCTTGGGGGTCACACGAAGAGGCCCTGCGAGGCCTGAGCCTGGCCGCCACCCTAGAGGCGGCCACAGGCCCCGCGTTCCGCGACGCGCCGGGTTCCGGGCGGCCGTGGCGCCCGTCACAGACGGGAGGACGGCCGGTGCGGCACGGGCGTGCGGCCCGGCCCGGTCCGTGCTACACGGTCGCGTCGGCCGCGTCCGTCGTCCCCGCCGCCTTCGCCGCGTCGCGCACCGCTCCGGCGACCGCGCCCGCGACCTTGTCGTTGAAGACGCTGGGGATGATGTAGTTCGGGTTGAGCTCGTCCTCGGTCACCACGTTCGCGAGCGCGGTCGCGGCGGCCAGCATCATGTCCGTGTTGACGGTACGCGACTGGGCGTCCAGGAGGCCACGGAAGACGCCCGGGAACACCAGGACGTTGTTGATCTGGTTGGGGAAGTCGGAGCGGCCGGTGGCCACAACTGCCGCGGTCTGGCGGGCGATTGCCGGGTCGACCTCGGGGTCGGGGTTCGCGAGCGCGAACACGATGGCGTTCTCCGCCATCGAGGCCACGTCGTCGCCGTCGATCACGTTCGGGGCGGAGACGCCGATGAACACGTCGGCGCCCTGCACCGCCTCCTTCAACGTGCCCGTGAGGCCTTCGAGGTTGGTGTTGTCGGCGATCCAGCACAGCGGCGAGTCCGGATCGGCGTCGACGAGGTCGGCGCGGCCCGCGTGCACGACACCGTGGATGTCGGCGACGACGGCGTGCTTCACGCCCGCCGCGATCAGCAGTTTGAGGATGGCCGTACCGGCCGCTCCGGCGCCGGACATGACGACCCTGATGTCGCCGATCGCCTTGCCCGCGACGCGAAGTGCGTTGGTCAGGGCGGCGAGGACGACGATCGCGGTGCCGTGCTGGTCGTCGTGGAAGACGGGGATGTCGAGGGCCTCGCGCAGCCGGGCCTCGATCTCGAAGCAGCGCGGCGCGGAGATGTCCTCCAGGTTGATGCCCGCGAAGCCGGGGGCGATCGCCTTGACGATCTCGACGATCGCGTCGGTGTCCTGGGTGTCCAGGCACAGCGGCCAGGCGTCGATGCCGGCGAAGCGCTTGAAGAGGGCCGCCTTGCCCTCCATGACGGGCAGCGCGGCCTTCGGGCCGATGTTGCCGAGGCCCAGCACCGCGGAGCCGTCCGTCACGACCGCAACGGAATTGCGCTTGATGGTGAGGCGGCGGGCGTCCTCGGGGTTCTCGGCGATCGCCATGCACACCCGGGCCACGCCCGGGGTGTAGATCATGGAGAGGTCGTCACGGTTGCGGATCGGGTGCTTGGACTGCATCTCGATCTTGCCGCCGAGGTGCATGAGGAACGTACGGTCGGAGACCTTGCCGAGGGTCACGCCCTCGATGTGCCGCAGTTGCTCGACGATCTCGTCCGCGTGCGAGGTGGAGGACGCGGCGATGGTGACGTCGATCCGGAGCTTCTCATGGCCGGACGCGGTCACGTCGAGGCCGGTCACCGAGCCTCCGCTGGACTCCACGGCCGTGGTGAGCTGGGAGACCGCGGTTCCGCTCGCGGGCACCTCCAGCCGGACCGTCATCGAGTAGGAGACGCTGGGCGCCGTTGCCATGGCCGACTTCCTCTGCTTTCACCGAGACACTGCTTTGTGCCGTCCGATCGTCGCACCTACCCCTGAGTACGCGGTAGTCGCCCCGGATTGCGAACGTTTTGTTCGCCGGGGTTCGCGATTCCGGAAAACGGATTCCACCCTACGAGAGGGCGGTCCCCGCGCCGGAGGCCGCCCCGGCACGACGAAAGAGGCCCACGTCACGGTGACGTGGGCCTCTTTCGGTCCTTCGGTGAAGGACGACGTTCAATGACACCGACCCGCCATGCTCGCCTCGCGGCAAGTGGTCGCTCGTAGCGACGAAGGTTGGGCCCGGGGGCTTGGATCGGGCCGGTGCCACGTCAAAGGTAACAAAGGATTCCCGTGGAGCAATTCCCGTCCCGGGAGATCTTTTCGGCCGGGACGGGGCACGGGGCGGGCGTCAGTCCCGCAGGAGGTCGGGCACGCCGTCCGCGTCGGGTTCGTCACGGCCGCTGGAGACCACGGTCAGCTGCTGCGTGGCCCGGGTCAGGGCGACGTACAGCACCCGCAGCCCGGCGGGCGACTCGTCGGCGATCTCCGCGGGCGAGACGACCACCGTCGCGTCGTACTCCAGGCCCTTGGCCTCCAGGCTTCCCAGGGCCACCACGCGGTCCCCGAGTCCGGCGAGCCAGCGAGCGGCCTCCTCGCGCCGGTTCATGGCGACGACGACGCCCACGGTGCCGTCGACCCGGTCGAGGAGGTGGGCCGCCTCGGCGCGCACGGTCTCGGCGAGGGAGTCCCCGACGACCGCGAACCGGGGCTCGACGCCGGTGGACCGCACGGCGGACGGCGACGGCGAGCCCGGCATGGCCAGGGCGAGGACCTTGGCGGCCAGCTCGGCGATCTCCGCCGGGTTGCGGTAGTTGACGGTGAGGGTGAAGCGGCGCCGGGGACGGGTGCCGAGCGCCTCGTCCCGGGCCTCCGCCGCCTCGTCGGGGTCGGACCAGGAGGACTGGGCCGGGTCGCCCACGACCGTCCAGGTGGCGTGCCGCCCGCGCCGGCCGACCATCCGCCACTGCATCGGCGTGAGGTCCTGCGCCTCGTCGACGATGACGTGCGCGTACTCGGTCCGCTCCTGCGCCAGCCGCTCGGCGCGCTCGCGCTGCGTCTCCTCGCGCACCGGCATAAGCTCCTCGAGACCGGTGAGCTGGTCCAGCGGGTCCAGGTCGCGGCGCTTCTTGGGCCGGGCGGGCGCCCCGACGATCGCCTCCAGCTCGTCGAGCATCGCCACGTCGTGCACGGAGAACCCGTCCCGCTTGAGCGAGCGGGCCACCCGGCGGACCTCCCCGGGGTTGAGGATCCGGCGCGCCCAGCGCCCCAGGCGCCGTTCGTCGGCCATGGCGGCCAGCACCCCGCGCGGGGTCAGCTCCGGCCACCAGGCGTCCAGGAACGCCGTGAAACTGTCCTCGGAGGTGACGTCCTCGTCGAACGAGGACCGCAGCTCGGCGGCCAGTTCCGGGTCCGAATGGCGACTCCCGGCGCCCGACTTCGACCACAGCGCGTCCAGCAGCAGCCTGCGGGCGCGCGGGCGCAGCAGGTTGACCGGCGCGGTCCCGCCGAGCGCGTTGTGCTTGATGCGGTCCAGCTCGGCGGACTCCAGCTCCAGCCGGCGCCCGAAGGCGACGACCCGGAGCCGGGTGGGAGCACCCGCGGGAGCCGCCTCCGGCTCACCGAGGGCGAGCTGGCCGGCGGCGCCGCCGGCCGCTCCGGCCGGTGCCTCCAGCGCCCCGCGCGCCGCCTTCCGCAGCACCTTCAGCATCCGGTACGAGCCCTTGGCGCGGGCGACGGCCGGGGAGTCGTACAGCGTGGCGGCCACGCCGTCGACGAGGGAGCCGATCGCACGGATCGCGACCTGCCCCTCCTCGCCGAGCGAGGGCAGCACGCCCTCGGTGTAGGCGACGAGCAGCGGGGTCGGGGAGACGATCAGGATGCCGCCCGCGTACCGGCGGCGGTCCTGGTAGAGGAGATAGGCGGCCCGGTGCAGGGCGACGGCCGTCTTGCCGGTGCCGGGGCCGCCCTCGACGTAGGTCACGGACGCGGCGGGCGCGCGGATCACCAGGTCCTGCTCGGCCTGGATGGACGCCACGATGTCCCGCATGGTGTGGCTGCGGGCCTGCCCGAGCGCGGCCATGAGCGCGCCGTCGCCGATGACGGGCAGCTCACGGCCGTCGAGGGAGGCCTTCACCTGCGGGCGCATCAGGTCGTCCTCGACGCCGAGGACCCGGCGGCCCTTGGAGCGGATGACCCGGCGGCGCACGACCCGGCCGGGGTCGACCGGGGTGGAGCGGTAGAACGGGGCGGCGGCCGGTGCCCGCCAGTCGATCACCAGCGGCGCGTACTCGGCGTCCAGGACACCGATGCGGCCGATGTGGAGCGTCTCGGCGATGTCGGCGGTGCTGTCCTCGCGGACCGCGCCCTCGGCGGGTTCCACCGCCGTGTAGGCGCCGTCGGGCCCCTTCACGCCGTCCTTGCCGCGGAGCAGGTCGATCCGGCCGAAGAGGAAGTCCTCGAACTCGTTGTTGAGACGGTTGAGGTGGATTCCCGCGCGGAACACCTGGGCGTCCCGCTCCGCGAGCGCCCCCGGTGTGCCGACGTGACCGCGCTGGGCGGCGTCGTGCATGAGGAACTCGGCCTCGTGGATCTTCTCCTCGAGGCGCCGGTAGACCCGGTCCAGATGTTCCTGTTCGACAGCGATCTCACGGTCCCGTACGGAGTCGTCCTTGACGGATTCATCCGGTACGGACGTACGGACCGAGCCGAGCGCGGTTTCCTGCTGAGCCTGAGCGGCCACCGGGCGCCCCCTTCTGACGTGCTGGGCAGCCGTCAACCGTACGCGAAGGGAGGCCCGCCGGGCTACGTCCGGGCCCGGAGTCCGCTCAGGCCTTCACCTCGACGAGACGCTTGCCCGAGAAGGTCATGACCTCGAAGTGGTCGATCTGGTTCGGCTCGAAGGCCGCGCCGCCGTGGACGTAGAGGGGCTCCTTGGCCTGTTCGGTCTTCGCGTTGGGGGTGCCGTAACCCCACTCCGGGACCGACCAGGAGGTGACCGTCTCGCGCTCGCCGTTCTTGCCGACGGCGATCAGGGAGCACTTCTCCGGGCCCGTGACGTTCTTGAGCTGGAGGACCGCGTGGGTGCCCCAGTCCTTCGGCTCGATCGCGACGACGGCGCTGACCTTGGTCTTCGGGTCCGTGGCCGACGCCTTGTCGGTCATGACCTGGAAGGCGGCCTTGGCCGGGCTGGTCGCGTGCGCCTGCGGCGGGTTCGCGCCGCTGTCGTTGCCGCCGTTGACCGCCAGGACGGTCAGCGGGCCGCCGATGATCAGCGCGGCCGCGGCCGCCACCAGGTACATGCCGCGCCGGCGCTTCTGGGCACGGCGCGCCGAGACCTCGTCCACCAGCCGCTCCGCGAGCCGTGGGCTCGGGCGGGCCGAGAGGGACTCCGCGATGGCCGGGCTGCCCTGCGAGGCGGGCAGGTCGGCGAGGGCCGCGAGCATCGGTTCCATGCCGGCGAGCTCGTCGAGCTGCTGGGCGCACCACTCGCAGGAGGCGAGGTGCTCCTCGAAAGCGGTTGCCTCGATGTCGTCGAGAATGCCGAGCGCGTAGGCGCCGACAGTCTCGTGAACGTTGTCCCCGGACCCTTGCTGTCCTCGTGGACCTTGCATGGCTCCCGGACCACCTGTTCCGTAACCCCCGTACGTGTTCATGCCGTCACCCCCCGCTCCTCAAGCGCCAGCTTCATCGACCGCAGGGCGTAGAAAACCCGTGAGCGTACGGTTCCGCTGGGAATGCCGAGCGTTTCGGCCGCCTCATTGACGGTACGCCCTTTGAAGTAAGTTTCGACCAGTACTTCCCTGTGAGCAGGGGTCAGGTCGTCCAGCGCGTCCGACAGTGTCATCAGCCACAACGCCTTGTCGATCTCGTCCTCCGCGGGGATGACCTCCAGCGGCGACGGGTCGACCTCCTGCGGCCGGGCCTGCCGGCTGCGGTGGCCGTCGATGACGATGCGCCGGGCGACCGTCACCAGCCAGGGGCGTACCGAACCGGTCGCTCGATTGAGCTGGCCGGCGTTCTTCCAGGCACGGATGAGTGTTTCCTGCACCACGTCCTCGGCGCGCTGCCGGTCTCCGGCCACCAGGCGCAGCACGTAGGCCAGCAACGGCCCCGCGTGTTCCCTGTACAGTGCACGCATCAGCTCCTCGTCGGGTTCGGTCGACGAGGACTGCTGAGACATGCGATGTCGGGCTCTTGGCCTGTGTTCATCAGCCACGGCTGAATCCTTGCGCACGCCTACCTCCGGTGTCCGGGGGTTCCCCCAGTCGGTCGCTCATCACCGGGTACGTGTGCTGGTACTCGGGTGTTCAAAGTGTTCAGGATTTTTTCTGGTGAAGATGTGTAGACGGCGAAAAGAATGGTTCCGATCACCGCACGTCACTGGAAGATCACGCACGGATGTGATCAGGCACGCGCCAGAGCCGCCCGCCGCCGATGCCGGGCCACGCGCTCCCGATTGCCGCACACTTCACTGGAGCACCAACGGCGGCGCCGGCCGCGCGAGGTGTCGAGATAGACGATCGGGCAGTTGTCGCCCTCGCACTGCCGCAGACTCGCGCGCGCACGCGGGTCGGTGAGCAGATCGAGGGCGTCCCTGGCCACCACAGACAGTAGTTCACCGCACTGCGGCGGAACGCACAGCCCCCGGTTCAGCGAACCGTCGTCGCCGCGGACGGCGCAGGGGGCGGGCGGCGGCACGAGGGCGACGGCGTTGACGCGGGCGAGCGCGCCGTCCGCGGGGCGCCCGTCCAGTTCACCTCGTACCAACTGGGCGATATGTCCGCGCAGTTCCCGGAAGGCGAGCAGCCAGGAGTCGTCCACGGCGGCCGGCGCGGTGCCCTCGGGCAGCAGTCCGGACGCGACGACCCAGACGCCCAACCGGGCGACCGAGTCGAGGCGTTCCTCGGGGTGCGTGGTCGCCGTCAGGTCCAGGCAGATCCGCCCGGAGTCGAACCGCGGCTCGTACGAGGCTGTGGCCGTGCCCGATGCCATGCGCCTGTCACCGCCTTGGGGTCACCCGCCGTCGTCCCCCTAACAGTGCATCCCCCGGCGCCCCGCCGGAAGAGTCGGTACCGGTCCCGTACCGGACGCGTACCGCGCGCACGGGGCGGGTGGCCGTGGCACCGCGGCGCCGACGGCCTCAGCCGTCGGCGTACTTGGCGTCCGCGGCCGGGTCGAGCGAGAGGCGGTAGCCCCGCTTGACGACCGTCTGGATCAGCTTGGGCGCGCCGAGTGCCGTGCGCAGCCGGGCCATCGCGGTCTCCACGGCGTGCTCGTCGCGCCCGGAGCCCGGCAGCGCGCGCAGCAGTTCGGACCGCGCCACCACCCAGCCGGGCCGCCGCGCGAGAGCCCGCAGCAGCGACATCCCGGCGGGCGGCACGGGCCGCAGCTCCCCGTCCACCAGCACCGCGTGCCCCCGGATCTCCACCTGGTGCCCGGCGATGGGCAACGCCCTGGCCCGGCCGGGCAGTTCCTGGCAGAGCAGCTGCACGAGGGGACCGAGCCGGAAGCGTTCGGGCTGGACGGTGTCGATGCCGTGGGCCTGCAACGGCAGCGCGGTGACCGGGCCGACGCAGGCGGGCAGGACGTCGTGGTGCAGGGCCGCGAGGAACTCCGCGCGCACGCCCCGTTCCTCGGCCCTGGACAGCAGGGAGGCCGCGGCGGGGGCGCTGGTGAAGGTGAGCGCGTCCAGGCCGCGGGTGAGGGCCGCGTCGAGCAGCCGGTCGACCGGGGCGATGTCCTCCGGCGGCATCCACCGGTACACGGGCACGAGGACGACCTCGGCGCCGGCGGCCCGCAGCGACTCGACGAACCCGGGCAGCGGTTCACCGTGCAGCTGTACGGCGATGCGGCGGCCGTCCACGCCCTCTTCGAGCAGCCGGTCGAGCACCTCGGCCATCGACTCGGAGGAGGGCGACCACTCCTCGGTCAGCCCCTGGGCCCGGACCGCGCCCTTGACCTTGGGCCCGCGGGCGAGCAGTTCGATGCCCCGCAGCCGGGCGAGCAGTTCCTCGCCCAGCCCCCAGCCGTCGGCCGCCTCGACCCAGCCGCGGAATCCGATGGCGGTGGTGGCCACCACCACGTCCGGCGGGTTCTCGACCAACTCCTTCGTCGCGGTGAGCAGTTCGCCGTCGTCGGCGAGGGGCACGATCCGCAGGGCCGGCGCGTGCACGACGGTGGCCCCGCGCCGCTGGAGCAGCGCGCCCAACTCGTCGGCCCGGCGCGCGGCGGTCACCCCCACGGTGAACCCGGAGAGTGGCCCGTGCTCGGGTCGCTGCTGTTCGTCGTACATGGGGTTCTCGTCTCGCGCTCGTCGAGTCGTCGTACGGGTCTGTGCTGTCGTACGTCGTGGCTGATCCGAGCCTGTCAACGGACCATGACAGGCTCGGATCAAGGTGATGTCGGGCGTGTTACGTCATACCTCGGCGTAGCTGAGCTGGGGCTCGGCCTCCGCGGTGGCACTTGCCCGGGTCACGGCGGCCGGGCGGCGAAGGTATACGGCCCAGGTGACCGCGAAGGCGACCGCGTAGAAGGCGAGGAAGGTGACGAAGGCGCCGGTGCCGGTGCCGGAGTCGAGGAACGACTGGCGGAAGGCGAGGTTGATGCCGACGCCGCCGAGCGCGCCCACCGCGCCGATGAGCCCCATGGCGGCACCGGAGAGCCGCCGTCCGTGGCGGGCGGCCTCCTCTCCCTGGAGCCCCGCTTCCAGCGCCTTGTTCTGGAAGATGCCGGGGATCATCTTGTACGTCGACCCGTTGCCGAGACCGCTGAGGACGAAGAGGACCACGAAGACCGAGACGAACAGCGGCAGCGACTTCTCACTGCTGGCGAACACCAGGACCCCGGTTGCCGCGGCCATGGCGACGAAGTTCCACAGGGTGATCCTGGCGCCGCCGTAGCGGTCGGCGAGCCGGCCGCCGACGGGCCGGATCAGGGATCCGAGCAGCGGGCCGATGAAGGTGAGGTAGGCGGCCTGGAGCGGGGTGCGCCCGAACTCGACCTGGAGCACCTGCCCGAAGGCGAAGGCGTAGCCGATGAACGAGCCGAAGGTCCCGATGTACAGGAACGCCATGATCCAGGTGTGCGCGTCCTTCGCGGCGTCCAGGGCGGCGCCGGTGTCGTTCTTCACGGTGGTGAGGTTGTCCATGAAGAGGGCGGAGAGGACGGCGGCCACGACGACGAGCGGGATGTAGATCCCGAGGAGCACCCGGGGCCCGCCGCTCGCGCCGATGACGGCGAGCGCCACGAGCTGGATGACGGGGACGCCGATGTTGCCGCCGCCCGCGTTGAGTCCGAGGGCCCAGCCTTTCTTCCGCAGCGGGAAGAAGGCGTTGATGTTGGTCATGCTGGAGGCGAAGTTGCCGCCCCCGACACCGGCCAGCAGCCCGACCACGAGGAACGTGCCGAACGAGGTGCCCGGCTCCATCACCACGAACGCGGCGACGGTCGGCACGAGCAGCAGGCTCGCGGACACGATGGTCCAGTTCCGGCCGCCGAAGAGCGCGACGGCGAAGGTGTAGGGCACCCGCACCACCGCGCCGACCAGCGTCACCATCGAGGTGAGCAGGAACTTGTCGGCCGGGGTGAGCCCGTACTCCGGTCCCATGAACAGGACCAGCACCGACCACATCGTCCAGACGGAGAACCCGATGTGCTCGGACAGGACGGAGAAGAACAGGTTGCGCCGGGCGACCCTCTCCCCCTTCTCCGCCCAGAAGACCTCGTCCTCCGGATCCCACTCCTCGATCCAGCGACCGCCCCGCGCGGGGGCCGTACTCGTGGCTGGGGCAGTCATCTCACGCCTCCATATGGTTCTCCGGGCCTACCGGCCTGCTGCTTCCCGAAGGTAGGGAGGACGCGTTTCCACGCTGTGGCTGTGAGTGACCTGAAGGGAACGTTGCTCTCACCCGGTCCCGGGCCCGGCGGTGAGGAAGGGCCCGGGACCGGGTGGGAGGCGGGAGCGTACGGGATCTCGTCCGGACCCGTCAGACGGCCGCGTTGTGGTACGAGGTGATGGCCCAGGCTCCGTCGGCGGGGTCGCGGACGAGCACCCAGGTCGCCCGGCGCCGCCGGTCGGCGGGGACCTGGCTCTCCCCGGGCAGGAGGATCCCGGCCTCGCTGACGACGACGGCGGTGCCGGGCCGCGGGAACCGGATCCGCCGGGGCTCGTCGAGGGGCCGGGACCCCTTCAGCGGCCCCTCGAACCCGGCCTTGATGTAGGCGCGGATCTCCTCCCGCCCGTCGTTGAGGACGCCCGGCATCACGACGGTCGCGTCCTCGGTGTAGAGCGCGGCGAAGGCGTCGGCGTCGTGGTCGGCCCAGGCGGCGTAGAGGCGGTCGAGGACGGCGCGGACGTCCTGGTCGGCGTCGGTACTGGTCATGATGGTTCCTTCTGCTCGATCGGGTTCGGTCGCCGGTATGTACCTCGGGGCCGCGGGGAACTCATCGGTGCCGGGACGATGAGTCCGGGCGGGCCCGGAGGTAGGTACCGGTGAGTGACGGGACGCGGCCGAGGGGCAGACCATGGGGACACGGGACGACGGGCACGACGACTTCGAGGGTCACGGCCACCGCGACGACTTCGACGGTCACGGCGATCGCGAGGACCGCGAGGGCCGCGAGGACTTCGAGAGGCGGACGGCGCCCCACCGCCGGGAGCTGCTGGCCCACTGCTACCGCATGCTCGGTTCGGTGCACGAGGCCGAGGACCTGGTGCAGGAGACGATGCTCCGGGCCTGGCTCGCGTACGGCCGTTACGACGCCGACCGCGCCTCCCTGCGCACCTGGCTGTACCGCATCGCCACCAACCGGTGCCTGACCGCGCTGCGCGGCCGCGCCCGCAGAGCCCTGCCGTCGGGCCTGGTCGGCGCGCTGGAGGATCCGGGGGCGCCGATGACACTGGGGGCGGAGGTGCCGTGGCTCGAACCGTTCCCGGACCAGGGCGCGGCCGGGGCCGCGGCCGGGGATCCCGCGGGTGTGGTCGTCGCCCGGGGCAGTCTGCGCCTCGCGCTGATCGCCACGATGCAGCTGCTGCCCCCGCGGCAGCGGGCGGTCCTCGTCCTGCGCGACGTACTGGCCTGGCCGGCGGCCGAGGTGGCCGAGGCGCTCGGCACGTCGACCGCCTCCGTGAACAGCGCGCTCCAACGGGCCCGCGCACGGATCGGCGAGGCCGGTCTGACGGAGGAGGAGGTGACGGAACCCCCGGACCACGAGCAGCGCGCGGTGGTCGACCGCTACCAGCGCGCCTTCGAGAACGCCGACCTCGACGCCCTGCGCGCCCTGCTCACCCAGGACGTCGTCCTGGAGATGCCCCCGGTCCTCAACTGGTACGTCGGCCCCGACGCCTACGTCGCCTTCATCGCCCGCGTCTTCGCGATGCGCGGCACGGACTGGCGCCTGCGCCCCACCTCGGCGAACGGCCAGCCCGCCCTGGCGGCCTACGTCCGCGCCCCCGACGACGACACGCACCGCCTGCACACCCTGCAGGTCTTCACGGCGGACCACACCGCGGTGAGCCACACGGTGGTGTTCCAACTCCCGACGGTCTTCAGGGCGTTCGGCCTGTCGGAGGTGTGGGAGGGGTGACCGCGCCGGGACCGGAGAGGTCCCGGCGCGGCCACGGCGGTACGGGGCCGGGCGGACCGGCCGACGGTCCGGGGCTCAGCGGTTGACGGACTGGATCTCCTGCACGACGACGTCCTGGTCCGCCCCGAAGGTGCCGTCCGGCAGGTCCCGGGCCCCCGCCACACCGGTGCCCGTCCAGTGGATCTTCCAGGTGATGGTGGCCCTCAGCTTGTACGAACCGTCACCCGAGGAACGCAGGTACTTCACCCCGCAGGGGGGCGTCTCCCCGGCCTTGCCCTTCGCGTACGCCTCGCCGATGCGATCGCCCGTGATCTCGCAGACCCCCGAAGCGGGATACGTCTGCGCGTCCGACGTACCGGGCTCGATCTTCAACGCGACCGGCTCCGCGGTTGTCGTCGCGAACACGCCCAGAAGCGGCACCGACGCCGTCACGGACACCGGCTTGAACTTCGTGGTGTCCAGCCACGCCCATGTCGGCAGATTCACCTTTGTGGTGCCTTCGGGAGCAAGGTCCACTTTCGTCGAGGGCACCCGTATCTCCGCATACGCCAGCTGCGCCAGCATCTCGGGGGTGATCGCCTGCGGAAATCTCGCTGGCGGAGCCTCGCCTTTGTCGACCCAGAAGATATCCCCCGTGCAGTCTCCGGCGGACGGGTCACCCTCACGTCCTTCGGTGACGTACGAGTCCCACCAATAGCCCTTGTCGGCCTTGTCCTTGTTGAAGTTCTTGTACGGGTGTCCGTTGACATACGTGTCGCGCTGTTCCGCGTCCCACTGATATCCCGTCGAGTCGACTCCCCAGATCCCCTCCTTGTACTTCTCCAACTGGGCTGGGGTGTACTTCGGGGCGTAGTAGCACGCAGGAGGGCTCCACGTTCCCGACGAAGAGGTCACAGGACCGGTCGAGTCGCCCTTCCCGTTCTTCGAACGCTCGAAGACGACAGCCCCGGCAGTAGCCGACAACGTGCCGTCATCAGTGGCATTGCCATGTGGATCGGGAGTCGTGTTCTCGTTGCCCTCGCCGCCTCGGCCTCCGGCATGGGCGACTTGGGGGCCGAGTACCGCAAGGCACAGGAGCGCCACGAATGCCGCTGACCCCGCTGAACGCTTCACGGCTGGCACTGGTCAGCACCTCGCTTCGAGATCACGTTGGTCGTCTGCCACACCCCGTCCGAGTTCTTGACCAGCTTGGTGTTGTACAGCACGTAGCTGTCCGCCGAGGTCGGTGTCTTCTCGCGCTTGTTCGTCTTCCGGCTCTTGAGGAAGGACTTACTCTCGTCCGAGCAATAGACGACGACCGCGCTGCCATCCGGACGGAACGTGACCTGGCGGTCGAAGTAACGCGTCGTCCCCGTCCACGACCGATCGTCGTCCAAGTAGCCCTTGACGAAGGTCCTCGCACTGTCGAGGGCGCCTTGTGCACTGTAGAAGCCGAGTGCCTCAGTGTTCACTCTTCCCTGGAAGATCGCGTCATCGATGGAGTTGATGCGCTCGGCGTTGTCTGCAAGCACCGCGTCCTTCTTGGAATCCCCCGTCTTCCGACCCTCGAACACGTTCCGGGCGTCGGACGGGAACTTGATTGTGGGCCGCCCTCCGGAGACAGTCGCACTCGTCTCCGGCGTAGCCGAAGTCTCACCTCCGGTGTCCGCGCCGGCGATCTTGTCGTTGGCCTTCGGCTTGTCACCGCCTCCGCCGCACGCCGTCAAAAGCAGCACGGCTGACGCTCCGACAGCGACTGTGGCAAGCAGGCGGGAACGGGGGTTCACGGCGGACTCCTGTGCGACGTGGGGTGCAGAAGGGCACCAACACGCTAACGGTGGCCTGTGCGACGACACCAGCGCGAATGGTGCCAAGGGCGTAACAGTGGTCGGCCATAGAGGCCCATAGCGTGGTCAACCAGCCTCCGCACAGCCCCGATCGAGTGACAGCGACCGGCGGGACGGTTCACCCGGTTGCTGTCCGCAAAGCCCTCGGCCCGTGATCACGACGCTTCCGGGGAAGCCGACCGCAGCGGATTGTCGAAGGTGGCCAGGGTCGCGATCTGGCGGAGGACCGCGCGGTATTGATCACGACGATCGACAGCCGCGGCGCTCAGCGTGAACACAGCCAGTCGCTTGCAGTCCGGATGCGGCAGGTGAGCGCGGAACTGGATCAGAGGTGTCCGGGGAAGCCCGCCGACAGCTTTGGGAGCGAGAACGTTCTCGCTGAACGTGACCGGTCCACAAGGAAGTTCGGCGTACTCGACGCGCGTCTGCGTGTCGAGCCCGGTCACCGCGCGGGCCGCTGTCACGGCTCGCGGTGCCACCGCCGTGACACGCCAGGAGACGGTGAAGAACGACAACAACGGCCGGCCGTCGCGCACGGCGTCCTCGCCGACGTCGTCACGGTGCAGTCCGATCGAACAATGGACAGTTCCCTCCTCCCTCAACGCGCCGAGCAGTTGCTGCCCTTGGGCCAGCTGGGCGATGAACCGCTGTCGCGTCGACTCATCGGGCGCCGCCTGGAGAAGCGGTGCGAGGACGGCACGCAGATCACCCGCGGCCGGAGAGCCCGGCGGGGGAAGCAACGCGTCGAGGGGCACAGCGGTGAAGCCGGCGGGCTCCGCGAACCAGATGTCGGCGTCGGGGTCTTCGGCCGAATCGGCGACGGTGAAGTGGGGGACCGTGGTCATCGTGTCCTGCCGGGTACAGGTCAGTGGGGGTGCGAGTGCGGGCGCACCGCGTCGGGAACGTGAGCGCCGGAACGGCGGGCCCGTTCGAGGGCGGCCGGGCTCGCGTTCCAGTCGGTCGGCTCGACGCCTCGGTGCCCTGTGGCCGTGCGCTGGTACAGCAGATGGAGCCGTTTGGGCGCCTTGCCCTTCCGCCCGGAAGCCGCGATGACGGCGATGAAACGGGGGTCGCCGGCGAACCAGAGCGGTTCGATCTCCGCCTTCAGTTCCGGCTTCGTACGGGCCGTACCGAACCGTCGCATCCACCAGAAGGTGCGCATGGTGGAAAGGAACAACAGCGGAATCCGCTCCCCCGGCTCCTCCGGGTTGGGCAACTCCAGCCACATCTCGTCCTCTTGAACCCGAGGATGCTTGTTCCGCCCCCGGGGGACATCCGTCAGGAGCTGCCAGGGGTAATTCCAGAGGACGCGCTGGATGTAGATGGAGGGACGGAGGTAGGCGAGCTGGAGGACGGCTCGGAAGGTCGAATAGACGAGGAGAATGAGGAACAGCCAGCCGATCCAACGTGGCGTTGCCACAATGAGGAAAAGGCTCCCGATCCAGACTGCGAGCCAACCGATCAAACGCCCTGCAATCATGGCCATGTGCTGGAACCAAGCGCGTCTGGTCGGTGAATGGTCCCACGCGGTGAGGTAGTTCGTTGGATCCATAGAGCAAACTTTTCCCTCTGTCCCGGATCAGAAGATGTGGCGGGCAAGACTGACGATTCCACCTGCATCAAGACCGAGTCGCGCTCCGTCGATACTCGCCACCGAGCCGTCCTTGAGCCCGTCATCCTCGGTGTCAACGGCAGCCATGACCAAGCCGAACCCGGCTGTACCAACACCAATCGAGGCCGAGGTCACTTCGACTGTCTTCACGATTGACGCTGCTCGAGCACCCCGAACAGTGAAGCCGAGCAGTGCGTTGTCCAGGTCCGCAAAGGTCTTCGCATGTTCCATGGTTTCAGCACCGAATCGAGCCGCCCGCTGAGTGAGCGTCAAGGCTTCTCCCGCTTCACCAGTGGCTCGCACGACGGCTGCAGCTCCCTTTCCTGCTGCTCCGACGCCGGGAAGCATTCCCAGCGCATCACCACCCACAGTGACAAAGTTGCTCCAGAAGTCAGTGTCCAACTCGCCCTTCGTGAATCCGTCCCACAGGGATTCACGCAGCGTCGGGTCGCCAAAAACCCGCATCGCCAAAGCCGTCCCGCTCAACGCCGCAGTAGCAAGCAAGAGCGCCGCAGCCACCGCCCCACCCGACACCACGAACAACGCAACCAGCCCGATCACCGCCCCCAAAGTGCTCAAGATGTCCGGCAGGTTCTCGGTGACCCAGTCGAGTGCCGAGTCGAACCAGCCCGGTTCGTGCGGGGTCAGCTTCTTCGTGGCGTCGCGGATCTTCCCCGCTCGGAGCTGAGCCCGGTGCTCGTGTTCGTCCGCGAGTTCGCGCGCCTTGCCGCGGATCCTGCGCAGCGCGTCCTCGGCGTCGTCCACCGCCGTCTTCGCCCTGGCCAGTTCTTTCCGCGCCTCGTCGTGCCCGGCGCCCTTCCCGTCCAGGTCGGGGTCGGCGCCCGCCTTCGCGGCGTGGCCCTTCGCCCGGTCGACGGCGGCCTGCGCTTCCTCCGCTTCCCGTTCCAGGCGTTTCGCCCGCCGCTGGAAGTCGTCCAGTTCGCCTTGCCAGCGGTCGAGTTGTCCGGCCGCCTTGCGGATGGAGTGCGCCGCGTTCTTCAGGTTCAGGGGAAGCGGACCGCCGTCCAACTGCTCACGGAAGGCGACGGCCGCATCGCCCTTCCAGTAACTGCCGTCCATCAGCCTGGTGACGAGCTCGTGCGTCTCCTCGAGGACCTTCGCGCATCCCTTGAGTTTCCTGCGCAGGCCGCCCACGGTCTCCGTGCTGCCCGGCACCGGATCGAACCCGAGATGCGGGTAGTCGGGGTTGGGGATGCGCGGGACCGACTTGAGCCCCTGCGGCTTGTCCCGGTCGGCGAGGGACCGCGGGTCGAGCGCCGCCCCCGTGTCCTCGGGCGGATAGGTCACCTCGTACCACCGCCCCTGCCGTTCCCGGCCTTCCCGAGGGCCCGCTCCAGGGCCTCGTCCACCTCGCGGTAGCCGTCCCGGCTCTTCCTGATGATCTTGGCCAGGGCCTCGGTCTGCTCACCGATCTGGTCGGCGCCGTACTTCCAGTCGTCCTGGAAGTCCTCGCAGGCGCAGTCGAGGTCGTCCGTGCCCAGACCGGTGACCGTGGCGTCCTCCAGCGCCCTGCGCAGACCTCGCAACGACTCGGTCGACGCCCTGAGCATCCTCATGAAGTGTGACAACTCGTCGCCGTCGACGGCCAACCGCTCTGCCACGCTTCCCGCCGCCCCTTCCGGATCTCAACAGGTCGGGAGCGGGGCGGCTGTCGCTCCGGCGGCGGTTGCGGCGGGCGGGCGGGGGCGGCGGTTCACGGCTGGCTCCTGGGCTGCGGGAGGGCTGGCGGGAGAGCAGCGTCACGCTAGCGGGAGCCCGTACAGCAGCACTAGGACCGAGGGGGCGGGCGAGTGGGCATAAGGGTTTATCGCGTATGTAAACGGACGCACTAAACCTTCGATCGAGTGACATCGCGGGACGGACGGGACGGGGTGCCCGGCGCGGCCGAACGGCTGCCGCTAGGCCCTGTCGTCACATTCCCGTCGTCGCCCGAAGGGCGGCCCTGCGGCGTCGTGGGGGTCCCCTGCTCGAGCGAAGCCGAGAGCTCGGGGGAGCGTGCTCTGGGGGTACCCCCTGCTCGAAGAGCTAGGGGGAGTGCCGGGCGGAAGTCCTCGTACTGGACGTACTTGGGCTTTCGCCCGGTGCGGCGAGTGGGGGTACCCCCTGCTCGGAGAGCTTGGGGGAGTACCGGGCGTCGCGGGGCAGGCGGGAATGTGACGACAGGGCCTAGGCCTTGGCCCGGTGTCCCCGGGCCTCTGGTCGCCCCCTGGACCTGCGTCCCTCGGAACCGTTCGGCCACAAGCGCGGGCTTCGCCTCGCCGCGATGTCCTCGATCCAGCCGAAGGACAGGACGGCCAGGCCGATCAGCGGCCACACCAGGACGAAGGTCCACAGGTTGTAGGTCGAGTCGAGGGCCGCCGACGCACGGTCGCTCTCCATGAAGGGGAGGTCGTAGAGACGGTCGAGGATCGGGAACGTGGCCATGATGAGCATGTTGTGCCACAGGTAGATCGTGACCGCCCGGTTGTTGGACAGCGTCACCAGCTTGTCCCACCGCGCGAGGCGGCCCGGCAGTTCTCGCCAGGACGGGCTGTACTGGAGCAGGATCACCACGAAGCCGAAGGACCACGTCGCGTCGGCCAGCGGGATGTCGTTCAGGTCCCAGCCCTCGGAGCCCTGATGACCCGAGGCCCACCACAGGGCGAAGGCCATCACCAGGCTCGAGCACGAGACGGCGAGGTAGCGCGGGACCTTCGCGAGCACCCCCTCCTGGTGGGCGAAGCCCAGGATCCAGCAGCCGCCGTAGACGGCGAAGTCGGTGACGGCGTTGCCCGTCTCACCGGGGATGGTGACGAGCCCGGTGCCGACGACCGCCGTCAGGGCGAGGGGAGCCAGCACGGTCGCCCACGGGGCACGGCGGAACGCCCACAGCATGAGCGGGGACGCGACCACGAACCACAGGTACGCGCGCAGGTACCAGAGCACGCCCGCGGCCTGATCCGCCCAGGTGTCGTCCAACAGGCCCGACGGGGAGCCGATGTGCCAGGGGTACGGAGGGGCGCCGATCGGGACGATGTAGTCGAACAGCTCGGCCAGGCCCCAGGTGCCGCCGAGGTCCGGGTCCTTCACCGGGTTCCAGCCGGCCGCGAACATCATGGTCAGCGCCACCGCGCCGAACGCCCAGAACGGGGGCAGCAGACGCCTCAGACGTCCCCGGATCACACTCAGCGACGGCCGGCTCAGCGAGCGCGCCATCAGGGAGCCCGCGAGCGCGAACATCACGCCCATGGAGGGGAAGAGGACCGTCAGCCACGCCCAGCCGAACAGGTGGTACGCGACCACGCGGAGCAGCGCCAGGGAACGGAGCAGGTCCAGGTAGCGGTCCCGGCCGGGGCGGCGCGGGGCGGGCTTCCGCCCCGGTTCGTCCGGCCCCACCGCGGCCCCGGGGAGCGGACCTGCCGCGGTCCCGGGGAGCGGTCCCGGCCCGGACAGCGGTATCGGGTCCGGCCCGGACAGCGGTATCGGGTCCGTCCCGGACAGCGGTGTCGGGTCCGTCCCGGACAGGGGTGCCGGGTCCGTACCCGTCCGCGGCCGGTCGTCCGCGGGCGCGGGCGCGGGCGGATACGGGTACGGACGCGGATGGGGGACCTCCGCCTCCGGGGTGCCCGGGGGCGGAGTCGCCCCCGCCGGGTACTCGTGCGTGGTCATCCGACCGGCCTCCGTTCGTTCCCGCCGTGCGACACCCGCTGCTGTGCCACCGCTCCCGCCACCATTTCCGGCGCCGCTCCCGGGGCCGCCCCCACGACACCCGTGCGGCGCAGCTTCTGCCAGCGCAGCCGGCCGCCGGTGAGGGCGGTGATCCAGGACTGCAGCAGGACGACGTACATCAACTGCCGGTAGAGGATCTGCTGCAGCGGGAGCGAGACCAGATGGGTCATGCGTTCCTTGTCCAGGCGGAACGCGTACGCCGCGCACACCGCCTGGACGGCGAGGACGCCGAGCCAGGCGACGATCGTCTTCTGGGTGGGGCCGAAGACGACGCCGTACAGGAGGAAGACGTCGATCAGGGGCGCGAGGAGCGGGGCCAGGACCATGAAGAGGGACACCAGGGGCAGGCCGACCCGGCCGAAGCGGCCCGAGGGGCCCCGTTCGACCAGGGCGCCGCGGTGCTTCCAGATCGCCTGCATGGTGCCGTAGCACCAGCGGTAGCGCTGGGACCACAGCTGCTGGACGGACTCCGGGGCCTCGGTCCAGGCGCGCGCGTTCTCCGCGTAGACGACGCGCCAGCCGTCGCGGTGCAGGGCCATCGTGATGTCGGTGTCCTCGGCGAGCGTGTCGTCGCTCATGCCGCCGACCCGTTCGAGTGCCGTGCGGCGGAAGGCGCCGACGGCGCCGGGGATGGTCGGCATGCAGCGCAGCAGGTCGTACATGCGGCGGTCGAGGTTGAAGCCCATCACGTACTCGATGTGCTGCCAGGCGCCGATGAGGGAGTCCCGATTGCCGACCTTGGCGTTGCCCGCGACCGCGCCGACCTTCGGGTCGGCGAAGGGCTGGACGAGTTCGCGGACGGTCGCCGGTTCGAAGACGGTGTCGCCGTCCATCATCACGACGATGTCGTGGCTCGCGTTCGCGAGGCCCCGGTTGAGGGCCGCGGGCTTGCCGGCGTTGAGCTGGCGCACGACGCGCACGTTCGGCAGGTGCAGGTCCTCGACGATGCGGGCGGTGCCGTCACTCGATCCGTCGTCGATGACGAGGACCTCGACGGGGTGCTCGCTCGCCATGAGGGAACGCACGGTGTTCTCGATGCACTTGGCCTCGTTGTACGCCGGCACCAGCACCGACACCGGTTCGGTGACCGGCTCCGCGCCCCAGCGGAAGTCCCCCCGGCGGACCCGGCGGGCGTGCAGCGCGGAGAGCAGGAGCATCATCCCGAAGCGGGTGAAGACCAGCACGCCGATGACCGCGATACCGACGACCAGGATGTCGGTGGTCCTCTCCGAGGCCTGGACCAGGAAGATCCAGGCCTTGCCCTTCCACAGGTCGAGGCCCGTCACCGGGGTGTTCGCGCTCGGTGCGTCGAGTGCCTCGGTGAGGTTCTGGAACGCGTAGCCCTCGGCCTGCAGCCGGGGCAGGAGCTCGGCCAGCGCCTGCACGGTCTGGTGGCGGTCGCCGCCCGAGTCGTGCATCAGGACGATGGCGCCCTTTCCGCCCTCGGGCGTGGCCCGGCGGATGATCTCGTCGACGCCCGGCTTCCGCCAGTCCTCGCTGTCGGTGTTGTTGACGACGGTGATGTAGCCGCGGGTTCCGACGTACTGCGTCACGGGCCAGGACCTGTCGTCCATGGCGTCGGCGAACGAGGAGTACGGGGGACGGAAGAGGGAGCTGCGGATGCCCGCCGCGCCCTCCAGCGCCAGCTGGTTCTGCGACAGCTCCCAGTCGATGCGGCTCTTGGACTGGTACGACAGGTCGGGGTGGTTGAAGGTGTGCAGGCCCACCTCGTGGCCCTCCTTCACCATCCGCTCGACGAGGTCCGGGTAGCGCGAGGCCATGGTGCCGGTGACGAAGAAGACCGCGTGGGCGTGGTTCGCCTTGAGGACGTCCAGGACCTTGGGGGTCCAGGTCGGGTCCGGACCGTCGTCGAAGGTGAGGACGAGACGGTGGTCCGGGACGCCGAGGCTGGTCGTGCGGCCGCTGCGGGTGTCGATGACCGGGCCGCCGTCGAGGATCTTCTGCGGCACCTTGTCCGTGGCCGCCTCGGGCCGGACGCGGTGGTCCGCGAGGATCTCGCTGTGCACGTAGCCGCGCAGCATCAGCATCGCGATCACCGCGACCAGGATGAGGACGGGCAGCAGGAAACGCATGGGCAGACGGCGGCGCCGGGCACCGCGGTCGCGTGGCGGGGCGGTCTCGTGGCCGTCGCCCGGCGTGCCGGGTGCGGGACCGTGGCGGCTGGTGCTGGACATCAGAGGAAGTTCTCCGGGAACGAGGGGGAGAGGGTGCGCGGGGAACCGGGGCGGTCGGGCCCGGACACCGCGAAGGGGTCCCGTACGGACATCGCCACCGCGCCGGACGCGGTGGCGGGAGCGGGCTTCCGCCCGGCGGGGGCGCGTCGGCGGAGGTCACTCATCCGGTACCGGTCCCCTCTCCGACGGCGCCGGTGGAACCGGTGGGGTCGGTGGTCTCCGGTGGGGTCGGCGTACCGCCGGGCGTCGTCGCCGGGGCCGAGGGCGTGGGCCGGCCGTCCGCCGAGGAGGACGGTTCGGGGTCGGGAGCCGGGCTCTTGGTGGTGACGCCGGGATTCGACTTCCTGGTCGCCGACGTGCTGGGCCCGGGGCTGCTGGACGCGCCCGTGGCGGAGGCCGAGGCGGAGACGGAGGCGGAGGCCGTGGGGACCGGGCCGGGTGAAGGCGTCGTGCCGTCGGTGGCGGTGACCACCGCGCCGGGCGCGGTGGCGCCGGGGGCGCCGGACGGGTTCACCGGCCGGGCGGGCCGGGGCGAGGTCTCGGCCCGGCCGGCGGGCGTGTCCTCCTCCTGGCCCGGCACCGGGAGCCAGGGCGCGTTCGAGTTGCCCGACAGGAGCGTGGTGACGATCACGACGGCGTAGACCGCGCAGGCCACGGCGACGAGCATGCCGAGGCGGCGGAAGCGGCGGCTGCGGCGGCCGGACGCGTCGACGAAGACGGGGCCGTCCGAGGCCTCGGCGGTCGCCGGGACGCCCTTGCCCGGCTGGACCGTCCGGCCGTCCGCCCCGACGCTCGCGCTGTCGAGCTGGACGGTGACCTCGTGCGGGTCGTGGCCGCCGGCCGGTTCACCGGAGTTCTCCCGAGAGCCCGACAGCGGGCTGCCGAGCAGCGGACGGCCGGACAGCGAACGGCCGGACAGCGAACGGCCCGGCAGTGGACGGCCGGACAGTGAACGGCCCGGCAGTGGACGGCCGGGGGCCGGCGCGGCTCCGGGGAGCGGTCCGGTCGCCGGGCCGTCGCTGAAGAAGGGCCGCGTGCGGACCGCACGACCGAGGGGCGGCGGCCCTGGCGTCTGCGTGTCCCTGGAGCCCTTGGATCCCTTGGCGCCGAACCACGCCCCCGGCTCGCTCTCGGACGACGGTCCCGTCCCGGGCCGGTGGCCGGAGAGCACGTCCGGCTTCGCCTCGCGGCCGACGGGTGGTTCGGCCTCCGGCTCCGGGGTTCGCCCGGGACGTCCGGCGACCGCTCGCCCGGCGCGTTCCCCACGCTCCGGACCGATGCCGACCCCCATATCCGGCCACGAAAGCTTTCTGTCGCCCTTCGCCCGGGCGACCGGCTCCCCGGCTTCCGGCTCCGGTGACGGATCGATTCGGCACTCGTCCCCCGGATCGTTTTCCAGGTCGGCCGGTTGGGCGTCTTTCCGCCAGTCCTCAACGCGCACGCGCATCCCCCACGAGACGGTTCACGGGTGCGCGACGACTCCGGGCAAATGCTGTCTATGCCGTACGGACCGAGCCTCCCGCCCGGTCCGAGCGCTCCCAATACCACACCGCGCCCGGACGAAAAATGTAGCGCACGTGGAGGACTCGTGCGCTTACGTCTCATGTACGGGGCATGAAAATGAGGGCGTCGGTGGCCGGAATCCACCCGTTCCGGGGACTCAGGAGCCACTTTTCTTCGCTCGCGAGTTCGCCGGAAGCTCGCACGAGCGCATCGATCCCGGGATGGACAAGCCCCTTGCGCCACACAAGTGACACGGGGGACAGGGGGACGGGGTCGATCAGGGGCCTCGACACCGACCCGGGCATGGCCGGAAACTCCACCACGGCCAGGACGGGAGTCCGCCACTTCGCCATGATCCGCCGGAACTCCTCGGGTCCGACGGCCACCGGTGCGGGTGACGCGAGTTTGATGCCCCGTCCCTCGAACAGGTGATGTGCCAGATCGGTCCACTCCAGCGTCCGGGGGTTCCCCGCCCCCGCGTACACGGTCTCGCCCGAGAGCGCGGCCAGCGGCACCGCGTCCAGGGCGGCGAGGTGATGGTCCTCGGGCAGGACGACGGCCATCGGCTCGTAGCGCACGAGCCGCTGCTCCAGCCGGGCCCGGACGGCGGGGTCGAGCCCGGCGAAACGGCCGAACGACACGTCCAGGCGCCCGGCCAGCAGGTCCGCCGCCGCGCCGGTGAGCCCGCTCTCGTAACGGGCCATCAGCTCGCTGTCGGGGGCGAGGGCGCGGGCCCGGTCGAGGATGCGGCTGGAGACCAGACCGGGCGTGTTGACGTCGACGAGCAGCGGCCGCTCCTCGCCGCCGGGCCGCGCGAAGGCGTCCAGCAGCGCGTCGTGCGCCTCCAGCACCCGGCGCGCGTACGGCAGCAGCCGCTCGGCGTCCACCGTCGGCGTCACCTGCCGGGTCGTCCGTACGAACAGCTCCGCCCCCAGCTCCCGTTCCAGCCGACGGATGTCACGGCTCAGGGACTGCTGGGCGACGAACAGGCGGGCGGCGGCACGGGTGAAGTGCAGTTCCTCGGCGACCGCGAGGAAGGCACGCAGCAGGCGGGGGTCCAGATGACCGGGAAAGGGGCGTTGACCAGGCATCGCGTGAATCTACAACGCAAGTGCGTCAATGGCGACGGAGTAAGTGTTGGACCGCTCCCCGGGCGCCGGGCGACGGTTCACCCATGTCACCGTTCACCCCGTACCGCCGCCTCTTCGCGCTGCCCGGCACCCGCGCCTTCACCCTCGGGAACCTCGTCGCCCGCCTGCCCATGGGCATGTTCAGCGTGAGCGCGGTCATCATGATCGCCGGCACGCGGGGCTCCTACGCGCTCGCCGGCGCCGTCACGGCGACGGGTCTCGCGACGACGGCCGTGGTAGCCCCCTGGACCGCCCGGCTCGTCGACCGGTACGGGCAGGCCGAGGTGGCCGTGCCCGCCACGGCCTTCGCGCTGCTCGGCGGGACGGGACTGGTGGCGTGCCTGCACTTCGGCGCGCCCGACTGGACCCTCTTCGCCGCGTACGCCGCCACCGCCACGACCCCCAACACGGGCGGGATGTCCCGCGCGCGCTGGGCCCACCTCCTGGAGGGGGACGCGGCGGCGCTGCACACCGCGAACTCCTTCGAGCAGGCCGTGGACGAGCTGTGCTTCATGCTGGGCCCGGTGCTCGCCGCCTTCCTGTGCACGGCGCTCTCCCCGGAGGCGGGCATGCTCGTGGGGTCCGCGCTGCTGATGACGGGCGTCCTGCTCTTCGCCGCGCAGCGTTCGACGCAGCCGCCGCTCCGGCCGGCCGCGGCGTCGGGGTCGCCCGTGCTCGCGCCCGGAATGCCTCCGCTGCTGCTCTCCTTCCTCGCCACCGGCGCGGTGTTCGGCGCGATGGAGGTGGCCACGATCGCGTTCGCGGACGAGCGGGGGCACAAGTCCGCCGCGGGCGTGGTGCTCGCCCTCCAGGCGGCGGGGTCGTGCGTGGCGGGCCTGCTGTTCGGCGCGGTGAAGCGGGGTGCGCCGGTCGACGCCGGGGTGTCCGCCGCGCGGCGGTACGCGGTGTGCGTCGGCGCGATGGCGGTCCTGCTGACGCTGCCCCTCCTCGCGGTCCGGCTCACCGGCTCGCTCCCGGTGCTCGCGGGCGCGCTGCTCGTGGCCGGCATGGCGACCGCTCCGACCATGGTCACCGGTATGACGCTGGTCCAGCGGCGCACGCCCGAGGGCCGGCTGAACGAGGGCATGACGCTCGCGGTGACCGGCCTGCTGGGCGGGATAGCCGGCGGTTCCGCGGCGGGCGGATGGATGGTGGAACACGTCTCGCCGGCCGCGGGCTACACGGTCCCGGTCGCGGCGGCGACGACCGCACTCGTGATCGCCGCGCTGGGCGCGAGCGTGAACGCCGGCGCCGGCACTGACACGGGTGCGGGTGCCGACGCGGGTGCGGGCATGGGCACGGGTGCGGGCGCTGACACGGAGGCGGGTGCCGACGCGGGCGCGGACACGGACACAGGCACGGATGTCGGCACAGGTGCCGGCACGGGCACAGGTGCGGATGTCGGCGCAGGCACGGATGCGGGCACAGGTGCCGACGCAGGCACTGGTGCGGGCGCAGTCACAGGTGTGGGCGCAGGCGCGGCCGCCGACGCCGGTGCGGCCGAGTGCGGAGAGCGCCACGTCGAACGCGTTCCGGCGAACACCCCGTAGTCCGTCCGCTCCCCACCCCCGCGAACACCCCGTAGTCCGCCCCCGCCCCCGCGAACCACTCCGACTCCCCCGCCGCCGGGGCGGACACCGGACACCGGACAGCACCGCTCCGTCCCGGCGCCCCTCTCGGCCCCACCCGTCGAACACCCCACCCTCACCGTCCGACCCGTCGAACCCCTGCCGCGATTCCGGTCCAGCCCATTGACGTGTCCACGGCTCCCACCTACCTTCCCCCGTCGAAGCGCTTCGACGCCCCGCATCGAAACGGTTCGACGAGCGATGCGGGGCGGTCCGGTACCCATCCAGCTCCTCTGGAGGCAGTGGATGTTGACGAAACGACGGCGCACGGCGGCGGCGGTGGCGACGGCCCTGGCGGGTGCCCTGCTGGCGACGGCCTGCGGCGGTTCGGACAGTGGCTCCTCCGACGGCAAGACACTGAGACTGTGGCACTACGAAGCGCCCGACAGCGCGATGGGCGCGGCCTGGAACGAGGCCATCAAGGAATTCGAAGCGCAACACCCGGGCGTGAAGGTGAAGTTCGAGGAGAAGGGCTTCGAACAGATCCAGAAGACCGCGCCCATGGTCCTGAACTCGAACGACGCCCCCGACATCATGGAGTACAACAAGGGCAACGCGACCGCCGGACTCCTGTCCAAGCAGGGGCTGTTGACCGACCTCACGGCCGAGGTGGCCGAGCGCGGCTGGGACAAGAAGCTCAGCGCCGGGGTGAGGACCACGAGCCGGTACGACACCGACGGCGTCATGGGCTCCGGCAAGTGGTACGGCGTGCCCGACTACGCCGAGTACACGATGGTCTTCTACAACAAGGACCTGTTCGAGAAGTACGGGATCACGGAGCCGACCACGTACGACGAACTGGTCTCCGCGATGGACACGTTCGTGGCGAAGGGCGTCACCCCGCTGGCCAACGCGGGCGCCGAGTACATCGCCCAGCAGTACCTCTACCAGCTCGCCCTCTCCAAGGCCGACCGCTCCTGGGTCGACACGTACGAGCTGTACAAGGGCAGGACGGACTTCCACGACACGGCCTGGAGCTACGCGGCGAACACCTTCGCCGACTGGGTGGGGAAGGGCTACATCTCCAAGAAGTCCAGCGGCACGAAGGCCGAGGACGCGGGCCTGTCCTGGATCCAGGGCAAGTCGCCGATCCTCTTCTCCGGAAGCTGGTGGTACGGCCGCTTCACGTCGGAGGTGAAGTTCGACTGGGACTCCGGCCTGTTCCCGGGCTCGAACCTCACCCTGGGCTCCGGCGGCAACCTGTGGGTGGTCCCCCAGGGCGCCGAGAACAAGGAACTGGCCTACGACTTCATCGACATCACCCTGTCGGAGAAGATCCAGAACCTGCTGGGCGACAAGGGCGGTGTCCCGGTGGCCGCGGACGCCTCCGCGATCACCGACGCCAGGACCAAGACCCTGATCGCCGACTACAACACCCTCTCGGGGCGTGACGGGCTCGCCTTCTATCCGGACTGGCCGGTGGCGGGCTTCTACGACACCCTCGTCTCCGAGACGCAGAAGCTGATCACCGGCAGCGAGAAGCCCGACGCCTACCTGGACAACCTCCAGAAGGCGTACGACAAGGGCGTACCGCGGCGATGACGGTGACCGCCGCACGCGGCGGGCGGGTGGCCGGCCTGAAGGCCGAGTCCGGTCACCCCGGCCGCCCACACACCTCGTACGCGCTGTTCCTGCTGCCCGGCGTGCTCGCCTTCACGGCCGTCGTCGTCGTGCCGTTCCTGATGAACACCGGGATCAGCTTCACGAACTGGCAGGGCGTCGGCACCCCTTCGTGGACCGGGCTCGCCAACTACCGCGCCCTGGTGGACGACAGCGAGTTCTGGGCGTCGTTCCGGCACAGTCTGTTCATGGTGCTGGCGATGGCCGTCGTCCCGACGGCGCTCGGACTCGTCCTGGCCTCGGCCCTGTTCGACTACATCGGCAGGCATTTCGGCAGCAGGATCGTGGCGGTGCTGCGCGCCTGCTACTACCTCCCGCAGGTGCTGCCGATCGCGGTCGCGGGCATCGTGTGGAGCTGGATCCTCGCCCCCGACGACGGCTCGCTCAACGCGCTGCTGAAGGCCGTCGGTCTCGGCTCCTGGCAGCGGGACTGGCTCGGCGACCCGGACTTCGCGCTGTACAGCGTGATGGGGGTGATGGTCTGGGTGCAGCTCGGCTTCCCGCTGGTGGTCTTCATGGCGGGACTGCAACGCGTCGACCCGGCCCTGCACGAGGCCGCCGAGCTGGACGGCGCCGGCTGGTGGCGGCGCTTCTGGCACATCACGCTGCCGCAGATCCGCCCGGAGATCTCGGTCGTCCTGCTGTGGTGCACGATCGCCGCGCTGAAGGTGTTCGGGGCGGTCTACGTCCTGACGAAGGGCGGTCCGGGCGGCGCCACGGACGTGCCGTCGTACTTCTCCTTCGCCACCTTCTTCGAGAAGACCCAGGTCGGCTACGGCGCGGCGGTCTCCACCGTCCTGACCGTGATCGTCCTGGCCCTGGCGCTGGTCGGGCTGCGGTTCCAGACCCGCGCCGAGGACGCCGAGGAAGGGGTCCGCGCATGACCGCGCTCCGCCGTTACCCGGTACTCGTGGCGCTCGTCATCGGCGCGCTGTTCATGGTGCTGCCGTTCGCCGTGGTCGCGCTCAACGCGGTCAAGTCGCCCGCCGAGTACTCCGCGCACGGCCCCCTCGGCCTTCCGCACGGCCTCTACCTCGACGGCGTCGAGGACTTCTGGCGGCGGGTCGACTTCGGGCAAAAGCTCCTCAACTCGGTGCTGATCTCCGGTTCGGTGGCGGTCGGGGCCGCGGTGCTGTCCGTGCTCAACGCGTACGCGATCGGCGTCGGCCGGATCAGGGGCCGCGCCTGGGTGCTCGCCTTCTTCGTCCTCGCGAACACGCTGCCGCAGGAGGCGCTGGTCTATCCGCTCTACCACCTCAGCAAGCAGGCCGGCCTCTACGACACCAGGCTCAGCGTGATCATCGTGTTCACGGTGCTCCAGGCGGCCTTCGGTACCTATCTCCTCTCCGCCGTCCTCGGGCGGTTCCCGCGCGAGATCATCGAGGCCGCGCGGATCGACGGGGCGAACCGGTGGCAGGTGCTGTGGCGGATCGTGGTCCCGGTCAGCCGCCCGACGATCGGCGTGCTCCTCGTCTTCTTCTTCATTTGGACGTGGAACGAGTTCCTGCTGCCGCTGGTCATGCTGATCTCCAACGACAACCAGACGGTGTCGGTGGCCCTCGGCGTGCTCCAGGGGCAGCGCCTGATGGACGCCACGATGACGAACGCGGCCGCCCTGCTCGGCGTGCTGCCCGCCATCGTCTTCTTCCTCGTCTTCCAGCGGACCCTCACCCGCGGCATAGCCGTCGGCGCAGTGAAGTAAGGGGTGGGACAGTGAAGTTCACGGACGGCTACTGGCTGCTGCGCGAGGGCGTCACCGCGGCCCACCCGGTCGAGGTCCTCGACGTGACCTCGGACTCCGGCGGCCTGGAGATCCACGCGCCGACGCAGCCCATACGGCACCGCGGCGACCTGCTGAAGGGACCGGTCGTGACGATCAGCGCCCACGCTCCCCTGCCCGACGTCATCGGCGTCACGTTCACCCACTTCCAGGGCGAGGAGCCGCGCGGGCCCCGGTTCGAGCTGCGCGCGGACGAGTTCACCGCGCACGCGGAGCACGACGAGGACCACGCGACCCTGACCTCGGGCACCCTGTCCGTCCGGGTCGCCCGCACCACTCCCTGGCACGTCGACTTTCTCGCGCACGGCCGCGTCCTCACCAGCAGCGGCCCCAAGGGCATGGGCATCATGCGGGACGCGGCCGGCGCCCACTATCTGCGCGAGCAGCTGGACCTCGGCGTCGGCACCCAGGTCTTCGGCCTCGGCGAACGGTTCGGGCCGCTCGTCAAGAACGGCCAGGTCGTGGACATGTGGAACGCGGACGGCGGCACCGCCACCGAACAGGCCTACAAGAACGTGCCGTTCTACCTGACGGACGCGGGCTACGGCGTCTTCGTCGACCATCCGGGCCGGGTCTCCTTCGAGGTCGGCTCGGAGGCGGTGTCCCGGGTCCAGTTCAGCGCCGAGACACAGGAGTTGACGTACTACGTCATCCACGGCCCGGCCCCCAAGGACATCCTGCGCAAGTACACCGCGCTCACCGGGCGTCCGGCCCTGCCGCCCGCGTGGTCCTTCGGCCTGTGGCTGTCGACGTCCTTCACCACCTCCTACGACGAGGACACCGTCACCTCCTTCATCGACGGCATGCGGGAGCGCGAACTCCCCCTGTCGGTCTTCCACTTCGACTGTTTCTGGATGCGCGAGTTCAACTGGTGCGACTTCCGGTGGGACCCCCGGGTGTTCCCCGACCCGGAGGGGATGCTGGCGCGGCTGAAGGACAAGGGGCTGCGGATCTGCGTCTGGATCAACCCGTACATCGCGCAGCGCTCGCCGCTGTTCGCCGAGGGGCGGGCCCTCGGGCACCTGCTGAGACGGCCCGACGGGAGCGTGTGGCAGTGGGACCTGTGGCAGCCGGGCATGGCCCTGGTCGACTTCACCAGCCCGGCGGCCCGGGACTGGTACGCCTCGAAGCTGGAGGCGCTGCTGGACCAGGGCGTCGACTGCTTCAAGACCGACTTCGGCGAGCGGGTCCCGGTGGACGTGGCCTACGCCGACGGCGCCGACCCGGAGCGGATGCACAACCACTACACGTACCTCTACAACCGGACCGTGTTCGACGTGCTGCGCAAACACCGCGGGGAGCACGAGGCCGTCGTCTTCGCCCGGTCGGCGACCGCGGGGAGCCAGCGCTTCCCGGTGCACTGGGGCGGCGACTGCGAGGCGACGTACGCGTCGATGGCCGAGTCGCTGCGCGGCGGGCTCAGCCTCGGCATGTCGGGGTTCGGGTTCTGGAGCCACGACATCGGCGGCTTCGAGGGGACGCCGACGCCCGCGCTGTTCAAACGGTGGATCGCCTTCGGTCTGCTGTCCTCGCACAGCCGGCTGCACGGCTCGTCCTCGTACCGCGTGCCCTGGCTGTTCGACGAGGAGGCCGTGGACGTCCTGCGGCTGTTCACCCGCCTCAAGATGGGACTCATGCCGTATCTGTACGAGGCCGCCCGCACCGCCCACGCGGAGGGGGTGCCGATGATGCGGGCGATGGTCCTGGAGTTCCCGGACGACCCGGGGTGCGCGCATCTGGAGCGGCAGTACATGCTCGGCCCCGATCTGCTGGTCGCGCCCGTCTTCAGCGACGAGGGGGACGTCTCGTACTACGTGCCCGAGGGCACCTGGACCCCCTACCTCGGCGGACCGCCGGTGACCGGACCGCGCTGGGTGCACGAGCGGCACGGCTTCGGCAGCGTGCCGCTGCTGGTGCGGCCGGGCGCGGTGGTCCCGGTCGGCGCGGTGGACGACCGCCCCGAGTACGACTACGCGGACGGGGTCACCCTGCGCGCGTACGGGCTGGAGCGGGGGGCCCGGGTGCCGGTGCGGGCCGGGCGGGTCGCCTTCACCGTCGTGCGCGAGGGGAACACCCTGCGTGCGTCCTGCGACGATCCGTCGGCGCCCTGGGGGCTGGCCGCGGGCGGACGCGAGGTACGGGCGCGGGCCGGGACGGGCTTCCTCTCCCTGGAACTGGAGTCGGAGTGATGGTCAAGATCACCGATGTGGCGCGGCACGCCGGGGTGTCCCCGAGCACCGTCTCCTACGCCCTCAGCGGCAAGCGGCCGATCTCCGCGGAGACCCGGCGGCGCGTCGAGGAGAGCATCCGCCAGCTGGGCTACCGTCCGCACGCGGGGGCCAGGGCGCTGGCCGGCAGACGGTCGAACGTCCTGGCGCTGGTCGTCCCGCTGCGGGCGGGCATCCACGTGCCGGTGGTGATGCAGTTCGCGGTGTCGGTGGTGACGGCGGCCCGGCTGCACGACCACGACGTCCTGCTGCTCACCCAGGAGGAGGGCGAGGAGGGGCTGCGCCGGGTCGCGGACACCGCGCTGGTGGACGCGCTGATCGTGATGGACGTCCAGCTCCACGATCCCCGGCTGCCGTTGCTGCGCGCCCTGGACCGGCCGTCGGTGCTCATCGGCTTCCCGGCCGCCCCGGACGGACTCACCTGCATCGACCTGGACTTCGAGGCGGCCGGTGAGCTGTGCGTGGAGCGGCTCGCGGGGCTCGGGCACCGGGTCGTCGCGCTGGTCGGCTCGCCGCCGGAGGTGTACGTGCGGGGCACGGCGTTCGCGCAGCGGGTGGTGCAGGGGTTCACGGCCGCCGCCGACCGGAACGGCCTGGTCTCGTCCGTCCACCCCTGTGAGGCCTCGCCCGCGGCCGCGCGCCGGATCGCCGAGCGACTCCTGCGCGAGCAGCCCGCGTTGACCGGGGTCGTCGTCCACAACGAGCCGCTCCTGGAACCGCTGATCGACGCCTTCGAGCAGCTCGGCCTGCGGGTCCCGGCCGATCTGTCCGTCACCGCGATCTGCCCGGACGAACTCGCCGAGGGTCTGCGCGTCCCGGTCACCTCGATCGCCGTCCCGGCCGCCGAAGTGGGCGGGCGGGCGGTCGACCTGCTGATGAGGAAGCTGAACGGCACGCCCTGCCCGGAGGCGACCCTGCTCACGCCCACGATGACGGAGCGTGCCAGTACGGCTCCCCGGGCGCTGAATTCCTGAGAGCTGAATTCCTGAGAGGGCAGGACGAAGGCCCCGCTGCCTGAGCCGCGGGGCCTTCGTCACGATATTCAATTGAACTGCACTTGTTCAAAACATGGGATGAGTGGAGATGGCGGGAATCGAACCCGCGTCCAACGGTGCAGAATCAGGGCTTCTCCGTGTGCAGTTCGCTGCGATTTTCTCAGCCCCGGCAATCACGCGAACAAGTCGCCGACGGGCTCAGTCACTGTTTGATTTCCCAGCGAACCCCGTGACCGGGCTCGATGGTTTAGTTCCCTAGATTATGCCAGGGTCCGGGTCGGGAACACCCCCGGGCTGACACCCATTAAGGGTCCTTCACTCACTGCTTATCAGGCAGCGAGGGCGAAGGACTGGGAATCGCTCTTGGAATTGGCGATTATTTTTTGCGACATATGGTTTACGAGATCATTGCCGCTTCCTCGACACGCTTCCCCTGGCTCAACAGCCGCTGTCGAAACCGATCATCCCCATGTTGATTTTTCAAAGCTCGGCCCCTCCGGGGAGGAACCCGCACCCGCTGTGAGGTGCGATGCCATCGTACGTGACCAACGCACGACGGTGCCAGCCTATTCCGGCGGACCCGCCCGCCGTGCCGTCCGGCCCTCCGGAACGTCGTCCGCCGGGCCGTCCGGCACCCTACTCGCCGCGCTGCCTGCGCTTGGCCGCCGCGATGGCACGGTCCGACTCGCGCCGGTCCTGCTTCTCGCGCAGGGTCTGCCGCTTGTCCCACTCCTTCTTGCCCCGGGCGAGCGCGATCTCCGCCTTGGCCCGGCCGTCCTTGAAGTACAGGGCGAGCGGCACGATCGTGTGGCCCGTCTCCTCGGACTTCACGGACAGCTTGTCGATCTCCTCGCGGTGCAGCAGCAGCTTGCGCTTGCGGCGCGCGGAGTGGTTGGTCCAGCTGCCCTGGCTGTACTCCGGGATGTGGGCGTTGTGCAGCCACGCCTCGCCCCCGTCGATCTGGACGAACCCGTCGGCCAGCGAGGTCCGGCCCTGGCGCAGCGACTTGACCTCGGTGCCGGTCAGGACGAGCCCGGCCTCGTAGGTGTCGATGATCGCGTAGTCGTGGCGGGCCTTCTTGTTCTGCGCGACGATCTTGCGCTTGCCGCCCTTCTCGCCGTCCTTGGACTTGGCGGCAGCCCCACCCTGCTTGGGCTGGGACTCCTTCGGTACGTACATTCCCTTGCTCATAGTGCTGGCCATTTTCGCACTACGGAGGGGCTCGGGGGAAAGCCGATTACCGGGCCCGCGGTCCGCGGGTCAGGAAAGGTCCCCGAGACCGCTCAGCACGGTCTCGGCCCGCTTCAGCGGCTCCTTGTCCGCCTCCAGGTCGGGGGTGATGCCCCGGCCGTCGACGGAGCGGCCCGCGGGGGTGCGGTAGTGCCCGACGGTCAGCTCGGCGACGGAGCCGTCGGGCAGCCGGCTCGGCATCTGGACCGAGCCCTTGCCGAAGGTCCTGGACCCCACGACGACCGCGCGCCCGCGGTCCTGGAGGGCCCCGGTGAGCAGCTCGGCCGCGCTCATCGTGCCGCCGTCGACGAGCGCGACCAGGGGTCTGGCGGTGTCGCCGCCCGCGTTCGCGTGCAGGGCGCGCTGGGTGCCGTTCACGTCGTACGTGGCCACCAGGCCGCCGTCGAGGAAGACGGAGGCGGTGGTGACGGCCTCGGCGACCAGGCCGCCGGAGTTGCCGCGCAGGTCGAGGACGATCCCGGCCCGGTCCGACGCCCGGCCGACGGCGGTCCGCACGGTGTCGCCCACGCCCTTGGTGAAGGCGCCGACCTTGATCAGGGTGACCCCGCCGGACAGCCTGCTGACGGTCACGGAGTCCGTGGAGAGCCTGGCGCGGCGCAGGGTCCGGCTCCATGACCTCGGGCCGCGCTCCAGGCCGAGGGAGACCTTCGTGCCGGCGGTCGCGGCGTCCGCGTCGCCGCGCAGTAACGAGACCACCTCGGTGACCGGCCGGCCGTCCACCTTCGCGCCGTCGATGGTGCGCAGCAGGTCGCCCTTGCGGATGCCCGCGGCGGCCGCGGGCGAGCCGGTGCTGACGCGGGTGACCTCGATCCGTCCGTCGCGCTCACGGCGGGCCCACAGGCCGACACCCGTGTACTGGCCGTCGAGGGCTTCCTCGAACTCCTCGTACTCGCCCCGGGAGTAGACGGCGCCCCAGCGGTCCCCGCTGCGGCTGACGGCCCTCTCGGCGGCCTCCATGGGGGACTTGCCGTCGGCCATCGCCTCGGCGGCGGCCCGGGTGACCTCGTCGTGATGGCGTGCCGCGGCCGAACCGGGCGCCTCGGCCGCGGCCTTCCGGGCGGGGTCGGAGAACGATCCGGTCGCCGCGCCGGCGACGAGGACACTCGCGAACACCAATGTCAGGGCCGCCCCGCGGCGGATGCGGCGGGGCTCGCAGAACAGGTCACGGCCTGACATGCCGGTGAGTCTAGGACAACGCGAAGGGCCGCACCGCCGGTTGACGGTACGGCCCTCTTGGGATGCGTCACACCTTCAGATACTTGCGCAACGCGAAGAAAGCGGCCAGCGCGGGCATCAGCAGGCTCGTCGCGAGGATGAGCGGGAGCTTGGTCAACACGGCGTCCCAGCCGATGAAGTTGATCAGGTTGAGCTTCTCGGACAGCGCCAGACCGTGGTCGATGATGAAGTACCGGGCGATCACCAGGAATCCGCAGGCGACACCGCCGCCGATCAGTCCGGCCACCGCGGCCTCGGCGATGAACGGCGCCTGGATGTAGAAACCGGAGGCGCCGACGAGCCGCATGATGCCCGTCTCGCGCCGACGGCTGAACGCCGAGACGCGCACGGTGTTGACGATCAGCATCAGCGCGACGACGAGCATCATCGCCATCACCGCGCGCGCGGCCCAGTTCATGCCGTTCAGGAGCCCGAAGAGGTTGTCCAGGATGCCCTTCTGGTCCTGGACGGACTGCACGCCGTCGCGTCCGTCGAAGGCGGTCGCGATGACCTGGTACTTCTCCGGGTCCTTCAGCTTGATCCGGTACGACTCCTGCATCTGGTCCGGCGTGAGGGAGCTGGCCAGCGGGGAGTCGCCGAACTGCTCCTTGTAGTGCTTGTACGCCTGGTCCGAGGACTCGTAGGTGACCTTCTCGACGACCGAGGACATCTTGTCCAGGTCGGCGACGATCTGCTTCTTCTGGTCGCTGGTCACCGCACCCCTGGCGCAGTGCGGGTCGGACTCGGCGTCGCTCTTGTTGCAGAGGAAGATCGAGACGTTGACCTTGTCGTACCAGTAGCCCTTCATGGTGTTCACCTGGTCGCTCATCAGGAGCGAGCCGCCGAACAGGGCGAGCGAGAGGGCGACCGAGACGACGACCGCGAAGGTCATGGTCAGGTTGCGGCGGAGACCGACACCGATCTCCGACAGAACGAACTGCGCGCGCATGGCGTCTTCCTCAGACCTTTCCGTGGTCGATGATCAGTGCTGGTAGCCGTAGACGCCGCGCGCCTGGTCGCGGACGAGACGGCCCTTCTCCAGCTCGATGACGCGCTTGCGCATCTGGTCCACGATGTTCTGGTCGTGCGTCGCCATCAGGACCGTGGTGCCCGTCCGGTTGATCCGGTCGAGCAGTTTCATGATGCCCACGGAGGTCTGCGGGTCGAGGTTTCCGGTCGGCTCGTCGGCGATGAGGAGCTTGGGCCGGTTCACGAAGGCTCTCGCGATGGCCACGCGCTGCTGCTCACCACCGGAGAGCTCGCCGGGCCTCCGGTCCTCCTTGCCGCCCAGGCCGACGAGGTCGAGCACCTGGGGCACGGACTTGCGGATCTCGCCGCGGGACTTGCCGATGACCTCCTGGGCGAAGGCCACGTTCTCGGCCACCGTCTTGTTGGGCAGGAGGCGGAAGTCCTGGAACACGGTCCCCAGCTGGCGGCGCATCTGCGGCACCTTCCAGTTGGAGAGGCGCGCGAGGTCCTTGCCCAGGACGTGCACCTGGCCCGTGCTGGTCCGCTCCTCGCGGAGGATCAGCCGCAGGAAGGTGGACTTTCCGGAGCCGGAGGACCCCACGAGGAACACGAATTCTCCGCGCTCGACCTCCAGGGAGACATCCCTGAGGGCGGGGTGGGTCTGCTTGGGGTAGACCTTGGAGACATTGTCGAATCGGATCACGGGTGCACCACGGGTCGCCGGGGGTAGGTGTGCGTGACCATACGCGAACCGGGTGCGCGAGCGCAGTCGGCGTACACGGTTCCGCGCGGCTTGCACGATTTGTCATGAATCCGAGACGCGATTCACACCCGGCCCGAAGGGGTCGGCGGTACTCCGGACGGGGCAGGACGAGGGGGGCCGCGCCGAAATCCGCGGAACCTGGCACAGTGGTAGGGGAACGGTTGCGTTCGCCGCAGCGTTATGAGAGCGATGTGTACGCGAGAGCGCTGCGTACGCGGAGATGTCGCAAGGAGGGCCGGCGCATGACGTACGACCGACTGGTATGCGCTAACTGCGCGGCACCCGTCAGCGAGGGCCGTTGCCCCGTCTGCCGCGCGAACCGGGAGCGGCTCCAGCAGGAGAGCCCCTTCGCGGGACTCAACCCCATGGCACTGGTCGCCCTCCTCGCGGTGCTGATCGCGGCGCTGGCGCTGGTGGCCCACCAGACGGTGTGAGAGCCGCCGGGACGGTCGGGCGCGACCGCCGCCGCCGCCCATGACACGGAAAGGGCCCGGAGCGAGCTGCTCCGGGCCCTTCGTCACGGGTGGGCGCGTCAGGCGGCGGCACCGCCGCGGCCGCCCGCGAGGCGCGGCAGCAGACGGAAGCCGACACCGCCGGCGACCATCGTGGCGGCACCGATGATGAGGAACGTGGTCCGACCGGCACCGGTCTCGGCCAGCGCGCCGTCCTTGCCCTGGGTCCGGGTGTCCGAACCGGTGTCGGTGAGGGCCGAGGAGCCCTCTTCCTGGACGCTGGACCCGCCGTCGGGGTCGGCGTCGTTGCCGCCCGTGCCGTTCTCCGCGGGGGCGGAGCTGCTGCCCGTGGCGGGCTCGTCGGTCGGGTCCGGGTCCTCGGTCGGGTCGGTCGGGTCGGTCGGCTCGGTCGGGTCCGGGTCCTCGGTGGGCTCGGTCACGGTCGGGGCCGGCTCGGTGGGCTCGGTCTCCGTGGGGGCCGGCTCGGTGGGCTCGGTCACGGTCGGGGCCGGCTCGGTGGGCTCGGCGCTGGTGGTGGGAATGCCCGTCGTGGTCGGCGTCGGGGTCGGGTCGTCGGGGCCGCCGGTCGCCGAGGCGACACCCGCCGCGGTCAGTGAGGCCCCGGCCGCGATCAACGCGCCGGCGGCTATTCGTGCCGCGAGGATCCGCGTCTTCCTGGTCATCTGCCTGCTACCCCCAGTAGCTGATCGTCGATGGAGCAGCGCCCGGGGCCACGGCGTCACAGGAGGCTTCGCTCGACCCCCCGGTTCACATGCACCCCGGAGATGCGCATGCCGAACGTCACCCTTCCCAGTTTCTGAAGCAGCGTCAAGGTCGTTGCGTACGCGATGTCCGGAACACCATCGTTTGCCCGGCCTGGGGACATGTGACTGTGACGGAAAACCCATACAGCCCATACAAACGAAGGCAACTGCCACCCGATGGGCGGCAGTTGCCTTGTCGACAAACGGATTTCAGCGGGGGCGGAGCGTGTCCGCCCGTACCGCTCGTGCCGTGTGTTTACTTCTCCTGCTGCTTGCGCCAGCGAATTCCGGCCTCCAGGAAGCCGTCGATCTCGCCGCCGAACACGGCCTCGGGGTTGCCGACCTCGAACTCGGTGCGCAGGTCCTTGACCATCTGGTAGGGGTGCAGGACGTACGAACGCATCTGGTTTCCCCAGGAGTTGCCGCCGTCGCCCTTGAGGGCGTCCATCGCGGCCTGCTCCTCCTGCCGGCGCCGCTCCAGGAGCTTGGCCTGCAGGACGTTCATGGCCGAGGCCTTGTTCTGGATCTGCGAGCGCTCGTTCTGGCAGGAGACGACGATGCCGGTGGGGAGGTGGGTCAGGCGCACCGCGGAGTCCGTGGTGTTGACGCCCTGGCCGCCGGGACCGGACGAGCGGTACACGTCGATCCGCAGCTCGGACTCGTCGATCTCGATGTGGTCGGTCTGCTCGACGACCGGCAGGATCTCGACACCGGCGAAGGAGGTCTGGCGGCGCCCCTGGTTGTCGAACGGCGAGATGCGCACCAGCCGGTGCGTGCCCTGCTCCACGGAGAGCGTGCCGTACGCGTACGGCGAGTGCACGGCGAAGGTGGTGGACTTGATGCCCGCCTCCTCCGCGTACGAGGTCTCGTAGAGCTCGGTCTTGTAGCCGTGGCGCTCGGCCCAGCGCAGGTACATGCGCTGGAGCTTCTCGGCGAAGTCGGAGGCGTCGACGCCGCCGGCCTCGGCACGGATGGTGACGACGGCCTCACGGGAGTCGTACTCGCCGGACAGGAGGGTACGGACCTCCATCTCGTCCAGCGCCTTCCTGACGGCCGCGAGCTCGTTCTCGGCCTCGGCGCGGGTGTCCGGGTCGTCCTCCTCCTCGGCCATCTCGAAGAGCACGCCCAGATCGTCGATGCGCCCGCGGAGCGCCTCGGCCTTCCTGACCTCCGCCTGGAGGTGGCTCAGCTTGCTGGTGATCTTCTGCGCCTCGTCCGGGTCGTCCCACAGGGACGGCGCGGCCGCCTGCTCCTCGAGCACGGCGACATCTGCCCTCAGCTTGTCGAGGTCCAGGACGGCCTCGATCGACTCCATGGTCGAGGAGAGGGACTTGAGCTCTTCGGATACATCGACGACTGCCACGCCTCCAGCGTAACGGTTGCGGCAACCGGGGCTCGCCCCTCGCCCCCGAGGGGGCCGCCCCCGCCCGCGCCCGGCAGGTCAGGGGGAGGCCGGGGCCGAGTCCTTCGTGTCCTGGGGGGCCGCGTCGCCGTCGCCCGAGGTGGCGAGCCAGGTGCCGACGCCCACCGCGGCGACCAGGGCGACGGCCGCCGCCCCCAGGGCGACGCGCCGCCGCCGGGCGGAGGCGCGGTGCCGGGCGGAGCCGGGGCGGGGCGCGCCCGCGGCGCGGGGCACGCGGGCCGTTCCCCGGGCCCCGCCGGCCAGCTCGTCGGGGGCCGGTACCCGCATCGAGGTGTGCGTGTCCCGGTTCGAGTCGGGCGCGGCCCCCGGCACGAGGGGCACGGCCCCGCGCCGCTCGCGCGCCGCGGCGGGCGCGGACGGCTCCGCGCTCTCCTCGCGCTCCTCGTCCCCGTCCGCGGCCTCCGCGTCCGGCGAGTCCACGTCCAGCGGCGGCATCCCGGCCAGCAGGGGCAGCTGCTCCCGCAGCCGTGCCCCCAGCTCGGAGGCCCGCAGCCGGGACGCGGGCGCCTTGGCCAGGCACTGCACGATCAGCTGCCACAGCTCGTCCGGGATGCCCGGGAGCGGGGCCACGGTCTCGGTGACGTGGCGGCGCAGCACCGCGCCGGGGTGTCCGCCCCCGAAGGGCGTGAACCCGGCGAGCAGCTCGTAGAGCACGGTCGCCAGCGCGTAGATGTCGACGGCGGCACGCGGCGGCAGGCCTTCGACGATCTCGGGCGCCAGGTAGTCCGGCGTGCCGATGATCTTCGTGACCCGGGTCCGGCGCGGCGAGTCGATGAGCTTGGCCACGCCGAAGTCGGTCAGGAGGGCCGGGTGGGAGCCGCCGGGGCCGAGCGGGCCCTGCATGTCGAGCAGGACGTTCTCGGGCTTCACGTCGCGGTGGACGACCCCGGCGGCGTGCGCGGCGGCGAGTCCGTCCGCCACATCGGCGACGATCGCGACCGCGGCCTCCGGGGCGAGCCGCCGCTCCCGGTCGAGCCGGGTGCGCAGGTCGGTGCCCCGGACGAGGTCCATGACGAGGGCGAGGTCGTTGCCGTCCACCACCAGGTCGCGCACCGCCACCACATGGGGGTGGTCGAGGCCGAGCAGCGCGGTGCGCTCCTGCACGAAGCGCCCCACCAGCTCCTGGTCGGACGCGAGGTCCTCGCGCAGCAGCTTGATGGCGACGGGCCCCTCGGGCCCCTCGCCCAGCCACACCGTGCCGGCGCTCCCCCGCCCCAGGATCTGGTGCGCGGTGTACCTGCTGCCGATCTTGCGTGCCAAGACTGCTCCTACAGACGCGTGTTGCCGCTTAAAGTACGCGCCTGCGGAGCCAACCTTCACGCCCGGGACCGAAATCACCCGTCGGATGTCGACAAATCCCCAGAGCCGGCTGCCCGGGGGCCGGGGGTCAGTTGCCCGAGGTGCCCGAGGGGTCCTTCGAGCCGAGATCCCCGATCCAGCCGCTGACCTGGTGGTACCAGTGGGTGATCTGGCCCCAGAAGCTCCTGGTCGAGCCGATCCAGTCCTGGAGGGGACTGAACTCCCAGATCAGCCAGCCGGCCACGAAGAGGATGACGATCGTGAACAGGCACCCCTTGAGGCAGCCGAGACCCGGGATCTTCATCGGGTTGGCGCTACCCTGCCGGGGCTCGCGCGGCTGACGGGGCGCGGGCTGCTGGGGCCGCTGCGGCTCGGGCGCGTACCGCTGCGGCTGGGGCTGCTGCTGGGGCGCGGGGGCGTAGCGCTGCTGCTGGGGCCCCGGCGCGTACTGCTGCTGTTGCTGCTGCTGCGGATAGCCGTAGCCGGGCGGCGGCTGCTGGCCCCGCTGCTGACCCCTCTGCGGGCGCTGCGGCTGCTGCGGCTGGGGCTGCTGCTGCGGGTGGGCGACCTGGCGCTGCGGGCGGCGGCGCAGCGGGTCCTCGTTCGGGTCGAGGTACTGGACCTGCGTCTGTTCGTTGCGGTCGCGGGCCGCGCGCATCTGGCTCTGCCAGGGGTGCGGGTCCTCGCCCTGGCCGGGCGCTCCGCCCGGCTGGTTCTGCGGCACCGGCGGCAGCACGGCGGTCGGGTCGGCCGCCCCGGCGGTGTGCGGCAGCACGCTGGTCGCGCCGTACGGGTCGTAGGAGCCCGCGCCCTGCGGGAGCACCTGGGTGGCGTCGGCCGAGCCGGGGGGCAGGTCCGGGACCTGTGCCGGGGCCATGTCGGGCCCGAGCAGGGCGCCCACGCCCTCGGCGGCGGCGATCTGCGCGGGTGACGCGTGCACCCCGATGCCCGCGGCGACGGCACGCAGTGCGCGCGCGAGGTTCTCGGCGCTGGGCCGTTCGTCCGGGTTCTTGCGCAGGCAGCGCTCCATGACGGTCCACAGCGGGTCCGGGACGGTCGAGGGGCGGCGCGGTTCGGCGCTCAGGTGCTGGTGCAGCACTTCGAGGGCGGACTCGCCCCCGAACGGCGGGCGCCCGGTGACCAGCTCGTACATCAGGATGCCGGCGCCGTAGATGTCGACGGCCGACGTCTGCGGGCGTCCCTCGGCGGACTCCGGGGCGACGTACGCGGGCGTGCCGACGAATTCGTGGGTCCGGGTGAGGCCGGGGGAATCGGCGAGCCGCGCGATGCCGAAGTCGGTCAGCATCGGGTGCATCTGGCCGGCGTGCTGCTTGAGCAGGACGTTCGCGGGCTTCAGGTCGCGGTGCACGACGCCGTCGGCGTGGCTGGCGGCGAGCGCGTCGGCGATCTGGGCGGTGAGCAGGGCGGCCGCGACGGGCGAGAACGGTCCGTTCTCGCGCAGGTAGCGGTGCAGGTCGGGGCCGTCGATCAGGTCCATGACGAGGGCGAGGAGCTCGCCCTCGACGACGAGGTCGCGCACCCGCACGATGTTCGGGTGGGTCAGGCGCAGCAGCACCGACCGCTCGCGGAGGAAGCGCATCACGATGTCGGCGTCGCCGGCGAGCTCTTCCTTCAGGACCTTGATCGCCACGGTCTCGCCGGGCTGTCCCGCGACGGCCGCCTCGGCGCCCGCGGTCTCCCGCTGGCGGGCTCGCCAGACCGTGCCTGTGGCGCCGCGCCCCAGCGGCTCCTCAAGGAGGTACTTGCTCCCTACCGGCCGCACGTCATGCGCTCCCTGTTGCTTGCTTGCCTGGTCCGTCCACCGTGATCACCGTGGTACAGGAGTTTTCCGACCCACTGTAGTGCCGCCCCGCCCGGCACAGGGCTGTCCTCCTGGTGTGCTTTCCCATAGATCCCGTGCGTACCGGTGGTCCGCATGAGCGCATACGTAGCCGCTCCTGTCCATGTTCGACGGAAAGCCGTCCGCGTGCGCTCGACGGATAGACGCTCACTTCGGTCACTTGGTTGCCGGGACCGGACGTGACCGATCTCAAGCCGACATCGGACGGGCACTGGTCAGGAACTTTTACGGGCAGAGCCGACCAATCAAGATCACTTACGGCTGGGGAGCGGGCGCGTTGTCGGCGGCAGGTGCGAGGATGCCTCCAGTTACTGGCCGACGTGCCCGTGTGCGGTGGGGGGATCTGCGGTGGGGGACCGCAGCGCAGCCTCGTCCCCGTCGCGGACACCCGCGCGGAAGGGACCCCTGACGGCGATGCAGATCCGGCTGACCGTCGTAGACCCGCTGGGCCCGCCCCCGGAGGCGCGGGGGCGGGCCACGGCCTGCGATGTGCTGGTCACCGCGCCCGCCGGGACGGCGCTGGCCGCGGTCGCGTCGGGGCTGGCCGCGGCGGTCGGGGGAAGCGGGGGCACCTCCCAGGGCGAGCGGGGCCGTGAGTCCGGCGGGGGCCAGACCGTGCTCTACGCGGGCGCGGAGCGGCTCGACGCCCAGCGCTGCACCCTCGGCGAACCGCCGCTGACCGACGGCGCCGTGCTCTGTCTGGGCGCGCCCGCCGAGCCCGGTCCCGACCTGGACGACGTCTCGGCCCAGCTCCACGTGGTCGCGGGACCCGACGCCGGCGGCGTGCACCTGCTGCACGGCGGCCAGATCCGCATCGGCCGCTCCGCGGACGCCGACGTGCCCCTGGACGACCCCGACGTGTCCCGCCTGCACTGCGCGGTCACCGTCACCCCCGATGGCCGCGTCTCGGTCGCCGACATCGGGTCCACGAACGGCACGACGCTCGACGGCTCCCGCGTCGGCAGCCGCCCCGTCCCCTTCGGCGCGGGCGCGCTGCTGCGCGTCGGCGAGTCCGCCCTGCGGCTCACCCTCCCGGGAGGTCCGGGCGCCGTGGAGACGGCTCCGGACGGCGAGGGCCACGTGCGGGTGCGGGCCGGGTCGGCCGGGGACGCTCCCTCCCGGGCCGGCGGACACGGCGGTCCGGCCGCGGGAACCGGCGCCCGGCAGGGCACGGTCCCCGCCGCCCGGGGCGGCTCCCCGGCGGCGGGCTCGCCGGGCGGCTCCGCCACCGGGCCGGACGCGGCCTCCCCCGCACCGCCCGCGCCCCCGCGCGGTGCCGTGCCCCACGCGCGCGGACGGAGCGCCACCCTCGCGCAGGGCGGGGCCCCGCCGCCCGCGGGCGAGACGCACCACGCCTACGGGACCGCGGAGTGGGGGACCTCCGCCGACGGCGTCCCCGGTGCGCTGGAACACGGCCGGGCTGTGCCCCCCGCCGTTCCGGAGCAGGGCGGGGCGCCCCGGATCGAGAACGGACCGCGGGGCTCGGCGGCGGAGAACCCCGGCCCCGGCGGCCGGGACGGGACGGGAGCCACGGGCACGGAGATCTCCGGTCCCGGCGTCGCCGACGCGTCCGGCGCCCTCGGAGCGGACGTCCCGGGCGCGCGCAAGGGCACGCCGGCGCGGGGCACGGACGTCCCGCCGGAGGCACGCAGGCGGGGCGGCATCGGCGCGTGGGCCCGGCGTCTGGCCGGCGGCCGCGGAGGAGCGGAGCGGACCGCGCGGGAGGAGTACGAGGACGGGGCGCTCGCGACGGAGGAGATACTCCCCGCCGTGCGGCGCTCGCCCGAGAGCTGGCCCGACCCGGCCACCCTGCTGCTCACCGCGCTGGGACCCGGTCCCCGGCTGTGGGAGCGGGGCCCCGGACACCCGGAGTCGCTGACGGTACGGCTGGGCACGGCCGACCGGACGGCGCCGGACGGCTCGGGCCTGCTGCCCGCGGTGCCGGTGACCGCCGGGCTGCGGGAGGCCGGCTCGCTGGGCCTGGCCGGCCCGCGGGCGCGCCTGTCGGGGCTGGCCCGCTCGGTCGTCGCGCAGCTCGCCGCGCTGCACTCCCCCGACACCCTGGAGATCGTCCTCATCAGCACCGACCGGGCCCGCCCGGTGGAGGAGCGCACCGCCGAGTGGTCCTGGCTCGGCTGGCTCCCCCATCTGCGTCCCGCCCATGGCCAGGACTGCCGTCTGCTCCTCGCGTACGACCGCGAACAGGCGACGGCGCGCACGGACGAGCTCCTGCGCCGCCTGGAGGACCACCTGACGGAGGCGGAGGGCGCGCCGCGCGCCCGTGGCCCGCTGCCGGCGGGCGCCGGTGCCACGGTCCCGGCCGCCCGGTCCGGGAGGCACGACGACGCCGGGCGCGGCGAACGCCCCGCCCCGTCCGGCGAGGGCGGCTCGCGGGGCACGGCACGAAGGCCGTCCTGGGCGCGGGCCGACGACACGGACGACGGTCACGACGGTCCGTCCACGGTGGTGATCGTGGACGGGGACCCCGGGGGCTCCGACGTGCGGGAGGCCGTGGCCCGCCTCGCGCGGGAGGGCTCCCGGGCCGGGATCCATCTGGTGTGCCTCGCCGAGACCGCGGCCGCCTCCCCCGCGTCACCGGTGACGGAGACCTACGAGGCGGCGTGCGCGGCGTCACCGGCGTTCCGCGAGTGCGGGGCGGTGGCGCTGCTGAGCGGTGACGTGGCCACGGCGCTGCGGCTGATGCGGGTGGCGCCGGGCGGCGACGGCGGGCGCGGTTCCGCGGGGGCGCCGCGGGCCGGTTCCTCCTCCGCCGGGTCCCGGCACGAGGGGAGCGGCCGCACCGGCGTTCCGCACCCCGCGGCCGGACAGCTTCCCCGGGGGCCCGTGGGGCACGGCACGGTCGCCGCCGTGGACGCCGTGTCCCTCGCCTGGGCCGAGCGCTTCGCCCGGTCCCTCGCGCCGCTGCGGACGGACTCCGCGCTCGGGGACCGGCACACGCGCGTGTCGGCACCCCTGCCCCAGACGGCGCGTCTGCTCGACGAGCTGGGACTGGCGCGGGCCACCCCCGCCTCCCTGATGGCGCGCTGGGCGGACGCCGCGGACGACAGCGAGGCGTTCGGCGGACGGACGCGGGCGGTGCTCGGCGCGGGCCCGCGCGGACCCGTCGCCGTCGACCTGTCCGTCGAGGGCCCGCACCTGCTGATCGAGGGCCCGCCGGGCAGCGGCCGTACGGAACTGCTGCGCTCGGTGGCCGCGTCGCTCGCCGCCGCCGAGCGGCCCGACCGGCTCGGGATCGTCCTGATGGACGGACGCGACGCGACGGCGGGCCAGAACGCGGCGGGCGGCGGGGAAGGACTCCAGGTCTGCACCGACCTGCCGCACGTCACCACGCACCTCACGGCCAACGACCCCGTCCGGATGCGGGAGTTCGCGCAGTCGCTGAGCGCCGAACTGAAGCGGCGCTCCGAGCTGCTGGGCCGTCTCGGCTTCGCGGAGTGGCACGCCGGGCGGACGGTCCCCGGCCGGATCGTGGCCCAGCGCACGGGCGGGACCTCGTCCCTGGGCGCCTCGGACCTCGACACACCGCCCAGTTCGACGCTGCGGCTGCGCCCCGCCGCGGCACGGCAGCGGACCGAGCCGGGGCCGCCGTTGGCCCGCCTGGTCGTGGTGGTCGACGATCTGGACGCCCTGCTGGCACCGCCGCTGGGGTCACCGGGCCGCCCGGCGGCCGGTTCGGTCGTACGGGCGCTGGAGGCCGTCGTCCGGGAAGGGGACCGGCTCGGGGTGCACCTCGTGGCGGCGACCGGCGCCGACGGGCGCCCGGCCGCGTCGGAACTGACGCGTTCCGCCGCGTTGCGCGTCACCCTCGACGCCCCCTCGCCCGGACCCGAGGAGCCCGCCCCCGGGCGGGGCCGGCTGCTGCGTCCGGACGACCGGGAGACCCCGTTCCAGGGCGGGCGGGTCACGGGCCGCATTCCCCGGACGGCGACGCTGCGCCCCACGGTCGTTCCCCTGGAGTGGCACCGCATGGGCGACCCGCCGGCCCGCCGGCCGGTCCGCGAGCTGGGCAACGGACCCACGGACCTGGCCCTGCTCGCCAGCGCCCTGGAGCGGGCCGCGCGTTCCGTCTCCGCGGCCGAGATGCCCTCGCTGCTGTAGCCCGTACGTCATGGTGCCGGCGCCGTTCCCGTCCCTCCGCGGCGGAGCGGCGCCGGCACGCGTGCGTCACCGCGCGGGTCCCGGTGCCGTGCGCCCGAACAGGCCCCCGGTGAAGCCCCGTCGGCGGACCCGGCCCGCTCCGGGATTCCTGACCCGACGTCACGACCCAATCACGATCGCGCACTTGACAGCCCCGGCGGTCTTGCAGCCCGTGAACGACCAGGCGTAGACCGGAGTGATCGGGACACTCGCTTTGACGTTCGACGACGAGCGAAGAACGGGGCAGTGATGCGCAGCAATCCTCGTGTACGCAGGTCTCCCAGTCACTCCGAGCGCCGCTCGCGCAGAGCCGCGCGGGCCGCCGCGGCCGCCGTCGTCGCGGGCGCCCTCACCCTCACGGCGTGCGGCGGCGGCAACGACGACAAGGGCAAGGGGAACGACGACGGCAAGGGCACGCCGAGCGGCGGCTCCGTCTCCCTGCCCAAGCTCGACGGCGCCACCCTGGAGGTCGCCGCCGTGTGGACCGGGGCGGAACAGGCCAACTTCAAGAAGGTGCTGGCGGAGTTCGAGAAGCGCACGGGCGCGAAGGTCACCTTCGTACCGGCGCAGGACCCGATCATCAACTTCCTCGGCTCGAAGATCGCGGGCGGCGCGCCCCCGGACGTGGTGCTGCTCCCCCAGGTCGGCGCGGTGAAGCAGGCCGTCGACAAGGGCTGGGCCAAGCCCGTCGGGCCGGACGCGCAGGCTCAGTTGGCGAAGAACTACGCGCAGGGCTGGCAGGACCTCGGCAAGGTCGGCGGCAAGCAGTACGCCGTGTACTACAAGGCCGCCAACAAGTCCCTGGTCTGGTACAACACCAAGGTCTTCGAGAACGCGGGGGCCAAGGAGCCGAAGACCTGGAAGGAATTCCTGGCCACCGCGCACACGGTCTACGACTCCGGGGTCACCCCCGTCTCGGTCGGCGGCGCCGACGGCTGGACGCTCACCGACTGGTTCGAGAACGTCTACCTCTCCCAGGCGGGCCCCGAGAAGTACGACCAGCTCGCCCAGCACAAGATCAAGTGGACGGATCCGTCCGTGAAGGACGCGCTGACCACGCTGGCCCAGCTGTGGGGCGACAAGAACCTCGTCGCGGGCGGCCCGGACGGCGCGCTCCAGACGGAGTTCCCGGCCTCGGTGACCCAGACGTTCACCGGCGGCGACCAGCCGAAGGCGGGCATGGTCTTCGAGGGCGACTTCGTGGGCGTCAACATCGCGGAGACCAAGGCGAGGATCGGGACGGACGCGAAGGTGTTCCCGTTCCCCGCGGTCGGCGACAAGGCGCCGGTGGTCAGCGGCGGCGACGCGGCGGTCGCCCTGAAGGACTCCAAGGCGGCCCAGGCGCTGCTGACCTTCCTCGCCTCGCCGGACGCGGCGACCATCCAGGCGAAGCTCGGCGGCTACCTCTCCCCCAACAAGAACGTGGACGGGTCGGCGTATCCGAACGCCGTGCAGCAGGCCATCGCCAAGGCGCTGATCGCGGCCGGCGACGACTTCCGCTTCGACATGTCCGACCAGGCCCCCCAGGCCTTCGGCGGCACGCCCGGCAAGGGCGAGTGGAAGGACCTGCAGGACTTCCTGAAGAACCCGAAGGACGTGGCGGGGACCCAGGCGAAGCTCGAATCGGACGCCGCAGCGGCCTACAAGGGCTGATCCGGTCATGACGTCGGCGACGGCCGGGGGCACCGCACCGGTGCCCCCGGCGCGTACACGCAAGAGCGTGACCGGGACCCGCAAGGCGGTGGTGGCGCTGTTCCTGCTGCCCGCCCTGGTGCTGCTCGGCGCGCTCGTGGTCTACCCGATCGGGTACTCGGTCGTGCGCAGCTTCTACGACCAACAGGGCGACGGATTCGCCGGGTTCGACAACTACAAGGCGCTGTTCACCGACGACGGCATCCGCACCGCGCTCAAGAACAACGTCATCTGGGTGGTGTTCGCCCCGACGGTCGCGACCGCGCTCGGGCTGGTCTTCGCAGTGCTCACCGAACGGGTGCGCTGGGGAACGGCGTTCAAACTGGTCGTCTTCATGCCGATGGCGATCTCGATGCTCGCGGCCGGCATCATCTTCCGGCTGGTGTACGACCAGGACCCGGACAAGGGCGTCGCGAACGCGGTGTGGGTGGGGGTGCACGACACCTTCGCCCCGTCGTCGGCGTTCCCCAAGGCCCACCCGGGCCGGCGGTCGCCCCTCACCGCGGACGGGGGCGGGTTCATCACCCGGGACGCCGTGCACACCGGGCAGTCCGTCGCCCTGCCGCTGGTGGGCGTCGCCCCGGACCGGATGCCGGACGGCGCGAAGGGGGCGGTGCGGGCGGCCACCGATCCGGGCAGGGTCACCGGCACGGCCTGGCAGGACTTCACCCGCGGCAAGGGGGTGGGCAGGCTCGGCCAGGTCGACCCGGGCGAGCTGGGCTACTCCGGGATGCGGGTCGAGGCGGTCAGGAACGGTGAGGTCGTCGACTCGGCGAAGGTCGGCGCCGACGGCACGTTCACGCTCTCGGGCAAGGCCGACGGGGCCCGGCTGCGGCTCCCGGCGGGCAACTTCAAGGAGCCGTACAACGGGATCGACTGGCTGGGCCCGTCCCTGGTCACCCCGGCGATCATCGGCAGTTACGTCTGGATGTGGGCGGGCTTCGCGATGGTGCTGATCGCGGCGGGGCTGGCGGGCGTGCCGCGCGAGCTCCTGGAGGCCGCCCGGGTCGACGGGGCCAACGAGTGGCAGGTGTTCCGCCGGGTCACCGTGCCACTGCTCGCGCCGGTGCTCGCGGTCGTCGCCGTGACCTTGATGATCAATGTGCTGAAGGTGTTCGACCTGGTGTTCATCATCGCGCCGGGCTCCTCCCAGGACGACGCGAACGTGCTGGCCCTGGAGCTGTACCGCAAGGGCTTCTCGGAGGGACGCCCGGGCGTCGCGAGCGCCATCGCGGTGTTCCTGCTCCTGCTGGTGATCCCGGTGATGGCCTTCAACGTCCGCAGGCTCAGGCGGGAGGTGCGGCGATGAGCACGCATGCCGGACAGTTGGCGAAGACCGCTCCCGCGACGGCCGTGAACAGGGCGCGGCCCTCGCTCGGTGCGCGGATCGCGAGCGGGGTCGGCGGCGGTGTCGTCCGCGTCGTCCTGCTGCTCGTCGGCCTGTTCTGGCTGGTGCCGACGATCGGGCTGCTGCTGTCCTCGCTGCGCAGCCCCGAGGACATGAACGCCGGCGGCTGGTGGAAGGTGTTCACCGCGCCCTCGCAGCTCACCGTGGACAACTACCAGAAGCTGCTGGAGAACGGCGACATCACCAACGCGCTGCTCAACACGGTGCTCATCACGGTCCCGGCGACCGTGCTGGTCGTCGTGATCGGCTCGCTCGCGGGCTACGCCTTCGCCTGGATGGAGTTCCCGGGCCGCGACTGGTGGTTCCTCGGCGTGGTCGGCCTGCTGGTCGTGCCGGTGCAGGTGGCCCTGATCCCGATCGCCGAACTCTTCGGGAAGATCGGCGTCTTCGGGTCGGTCACCGGCGTGGTCCTCTTCCACGTCGGATACGGCCTGCCCTTCGCGGTGTTCCTGCTGCGGAACTTCTTCGCGGAGATCCCCAGGGAACTCCTGGAGGCGGCCCGGCTGGACGGCGCGGGCGAACTGCGCCTGTTCGCCCGGGTCGTGATGCCGCTCGGCGGTCCCGCGATCGCCTCGCTGGGGATCTTCCAGTTCCTGTGGGTGTGGAACGACATGCTGGTCGCCCTGGTGTTCTCCGACTCGGGGAGCCAGCCCGTCACGGTCGCCCTCCAGACGCAGGTACGCCAGTTCGGCAACAACATCGACGTGCTGGCGCCGGGCGCCTTCATCTCGATGGTGGTCCCGCTGGCCGTCTTCTTCGCGTTCCAGCGGCAGTTCGTGTCCGGAGTGATGGCCGGCGCGGTCAAATAGGCCGGTCCCGGGCGCATTTCGAGGGGCGGGCCGGACATCGGCCCGCCCCTCGCCGTTCACCCGGCATCCCCCGGATGCCACATCTGGCGTAACCAAGTCACCCCTTCGGCCGTTTCCGGGCAGGTATGCCCGCGCCGACCCATGGATGTCCCGTGCCCAGGTTCAGTGTCATCGTCCCCGCGTACAAGGTTCAGGCGTACCTGCACGAGTGTTTCGAATCCGTGCTCGGACAGTCCTTCCCGGACCTCGAACTCATCGCGGTCGACGACTGTTCGCCGGACGCCTGCGGGGCGGTCGTCGACGAGTTCGCGGCCCGCGACGCCCGCGTGCTCGCCGTGCACCTCCCCGAGAACGTGGGGCTCGGGCGCGCCCGCAACGCCGGGATCGAGCGCGCCACCGGCGACTACCTGGTCTTCCTGGACGGCGACGACACCCTCACCCCGGGCGCGCTGCGGGCCGTCGCCGACCGGCTGGAGGAGACCGGCGACCCGGACGTCCTGGTCTACGACTACGCCCGCACGTACTGGACGGGCGAGGCCGTCCGCAACCAGGTCGCGGCACAGCTGGCCGAGGAGGGGCCGGCGCCCTTCCGGCTGGAGGAGCGGCCCGGACTGCTGCGGCTGCTGATGGTGGTGTGGAACAAGGCCTACCGCCGGGAGTTCGTCGAGCGCGCGGGCCTGCGCTTCCCGCCCGGCTACTACGAGGACACGCCCTGGACGTATCCGGCGCTGATGTCCGCGGAGACGATCGCGACCCTCGACCGGGTCTGCGTGCACTACCGCCAGCGGCGCCACGGCAGCATCCTCGGCACGAGCGGCCGGGAGCACTTCGACGTCTTCGAGCAGTACGACCGCCTCTTCGCGCACGTCGCCGCGCACCCGGAGCTGGACCGGTGGCGCCCGGTGCTGTTCCGGCGCATGCTCGACCACTTCGCCACGGTGTTCGTGAAGCGGGGCCGGCTGCCGCGCGCCGACCGCGCCGAGTTCCTGCGCCGGGCCCGCGGGCACTACCGCCGTTACCGCGTCCCCGGTGCTCCGGCCACCGCGCGCACCCGGCTGCGGCACCTGCTGGTCGGCCTCGGCACGCACCGCACGTACCGGCTGCTCTCCCTGCTGTCGCGGATCCGCAGAAGAACCGTGCGGCTCGCCGCCCGGCTGCGGCGCGCGCTGCGCGGCGCGGCCCTCCGGTTCCACTACCGCCTGCAACTGTGCCTCCCGCTGCGCGCCGACCGTGCCGTCTTCTCCAGCCACCGGGGCCGGGGTCACGGCTGCAACCCGGGGGCCCTGGAGTCCGCGTTCCGCAGCTTCGCGCCGCACATCCGCACGTCGTGGATCGCCCACCCCGAGCACCACCACACGGTCCCGGACCGGGTCCGGCGCCTGCGCCCCGGCACGGCGGCGTACTGGACGGCGCTCGCCCGCTCCAAGTACCTGGTGAACAACGTCGACTTCGACCGGCGGCTGGTCAAGCGGCGCGGCCAGATCATGATCCAGACGCAGCACGGGACGCCGCTCAAGCGGATGGGCCTCGACCTCCAGGACCGCCCGGCCGCCGCATGCGGCACCGACTTCGCCGAGCTGCTGCGCGGCGCGGACACCTGGGACTACTGCCTGTCCGCCAACCGCCACTCCACCCTGGTCTGGGAGCGCGTCTTCCCCTCCTCGTACACGACGCTGGAGTACGGGCTGCCCCGCAACGACGTGTTCCAGCACGCGACCCCGGCGGACGTGGACCGGCTGCGCGCCTCGCTCGGCATCCCCGGGGACGCGGTCGCCGTGCTGTACGCGCCGACGTACCGGGACTACCGGCGCGCCCAGCCGTACGCCCTGGACCTGGAGCGGGTGCTGGACCGGCTGGGCCCGGGCTTCGTCGTGCTGGTCCGCGCCCATCCCGCCCACGCGGCTCCGCCCGTCCGGACGGCGGGCGGCCGGATCATCGACGTGTCCGACCGCCCGGGCGTCGAGTCGCTGTGCCTCGCCTCGGACGTGCTGGTCACCGACTACTCGTCCCTGATGTTCGACTACGCGGTCCTGGACCGGCCGATCGTCGTCCTCGCGGACGACCGGGAGGCGTACGAGGCGGCCCGCGGCACCTACTTCGACCTGCGTGCCTTCCCGCCGGGCGCGCTCGCGCACAGCGAGGACGAGCTGATCGACGTCTTCGCGACCGGGCACTGGCGCGACGCGCGCTCCTCGCAGCTGCGGGCCGCGTTCCGCGAGCGGTTCTGCCCGTACGACGACGGGCGGGCCGCCGAGCGGGTCGTCCGGCACGTGGTGCTGGGCGAGAGCGACCGCCTGCCGCCGTTCGTCCCGCTCGCCGAGCGCCGCCCGGTCCCCTCGGCCGCGGCGGCACTGCCTGCCCGGCCGGACACCGGCGAGCCGCTCGGCACCGTCCCCGGCACCGGACGCCCGCTCGCCGGCGCCCCGGCCCCGGACCGACCGCTCGCCGGTGTCCCGGCCCCGGACCGACCCCCCATGGATGTCCCGAACCCGAACCGACCACTCGCGGATGTCCCGAACCCGAACCGGCCGCTCGCGGGTGTCCCGAACTCCGGTCAGCCGCTCGCCGGTGCCCCGAACCCGGACCGACCACTCGCCGGTGTGCCGGACTCCGGTCAGCCGCTCGCCGGTGCCCCGAACCCGGACCGACCCCTCATGGATGTCCCGAACCCGGACCGACCACTCGCGGATGTCCCGAACCCGAACCGGCCGCTCGCGGGTGTCCCGAACTCCGGTCAGCCGCTCGCCGGTGCCCCGAACCCGGACCGACCACTCGCCGGTGTGCCGGACTCCGGTCAGCCGCTCGCCGGTGCCCCGAACCCGGACCGACCCCTCATGGATGTCCCGAACCCGAACCGACCGCTCGCCGGTGCCCCGGACCCCGGTCAGCCGCTCGCCGGTGTCCCGGACCCGGACCGACCACTCGCGGATGCCCCAGACCCGGACCGACCGCTCACGGGTGTGCCGGGCTCCGATCAGCCGCTCGGCGGTGTCCCGGCCCCCGGGGCCGTCGTTCCCCGGACCGAGACCCTCTGAACCGGAGTCCGCGTGCCCTCCAGTCCCTCGCGGCCCACACCCACCCGGCCCTCCACCTGGCGGCCGACCGGGCGCCCCGGGCGATGAACCCCCCGTTCGGCGCCCCCTGAGAGAAAGAGCAGAATGCCCCGCTTCAGCGTCATCGTGTCCACCTTCGAAGCCGCCGGGCACCTGGCCCGCGCGCTGGACTCGGTCCTGGCCCAGTCCTTCGGCGACTTCGAACTGATCCCGGTCTGCGACGAGCCCGGCTCCCCGGCCGCGGGGGTCGCCGCCGCGTACGCGGACCGGGACTCCCGGGTGGTCCCGGTCCATTCGCCGCCGTCGGGCGGGCTGAGCGCGGCGCGCAACGCGGGGATCGCGGTGGCGAAGGGCGCGTACCTGCTCTTCCTCGACGGCGGCGACGAGCTGGTGCCGGGCGCGCTGGACGTCCTGGACACGGGGATCCCGGCCGACGCGGACGTCCTCTACTTCGGGCACCAGCGGGTGCACTGGTGGGAGGGCGAACCGAGCACGCCCCCGCTCGACAAGGCCCCCGAGGTGCTGGGCGTGCACGTTCCGGCGTGGAGCGCCGTGTACCGCCGCGGCTTCGTCGCCGAACGGGAACTCGCCTTCCCCGAGGGGCATTTCACGGACGAGGGCTGGGGCGGTCTGGTGACGGTGACGGCCGAACGGCCGGCCGTGCTGCGCACGGCCTGCGTACGGCACCATCTGCGCCGCCAGGGCAGCCGGCTCAACGCGCCGGGCGAGCACCACTTCGAGCTCCTCGACCAGGTCGAACGGGTCCTCGTCCGGGCCTCGCGGCAGACCCTGCCCGCGGCCCGGTCGAAGGCGCTGTTCGGCCAGCTCTTCTCCCTGGTCCTGAAGACGGCCGCGCATCCCGCCCGGGTGCCCGCGGGCCGCCGCCGGGCCTTCTTCCGCCGGGCGGGCAGGCTCTACCGGCGGCACCGCCCGGCCGGGTTCCGGATCCCGGCCGGCAGTCTCGGTGTGCAGCACCGGCTGCTCGCGGCGGGCGCGTACAGCGCGTTCCGCGCGCTGCGCGGCGCGAACCGGGCCGTCTCCGGTGTGCTGCGGCGGGTGCCCCGCGCGAGGGGGCTGCGCACCCGCGCGTTCTACGCCCTCCAGCTGCGCCGCCCCCTCGACGAGAACCTCGCGGTGTACTGCGCCTACTGGGGCCGGGGTTACGCCTGCAATCCGGCGGCGGTCCACGCCAAGGCGCGCGAACTCGCCCCGCACATCCGCTCGGTGTTCCTGGTCGAGCCGGAGGCGGTGGACGCGCTGCCGAAGGACGTCGAGCACGCGGTGATCGGCAGCCGGCGCGCCTGGGAGGTGCTGGCCCGCGCCAAGTACCTCGTCAACAACGCCAACTTCGCGGACGGGGTGGTGAAACGACCCGGCAGCGTGCACCTGCAGACCCAGCACGGCACACCGCTGAAGCGGATGGGCGTCGACCAGTCGACGTTCCCGGTGGTGGCCGCCGCGACCGGCAGCTTCACCAAGCTGCTGGCCCGGGTGGACCGCTGGGACTACAACCTCTCCTCCAACCGGCACTCCACCCAGATGTGGGAACGGGCCTTCCCGGGCGGCTACGAGACCCTGGAGTACGGCTATCCGCGCAACGACGTCTACTGCACGGCGAGCGCGGAGGACGTGGCCCGGATCCGCGAACGGCTCGGGGTGCCCGAGGGCCGGACGGCGCTGCTGTACGCGCCCACGCACCGCGACCACAGCAGCGGCTTCGAGTCCCGGCTCGACCTGGAGGCCTTCTGCGAGGCGATCGGCGAACGGTTCGTCGTCCTGCTGCGCGCCCACTACTTCTACGACGAGGGCCGCGGGCGCGGCAGCGGACGGATCATCGACGTGACCGGGCACCGGTCCTCCGAGGACGTCTGCCTGGCCGCCGACGCGCTGATCACGGACTACTCGTCGATCATGTTCGACTACGCCAACCTCGACCGTCCCGTCGTCGTGTACGCGGACGACTGGGAGGTCTACCGGGAGACCCGGGGCGTCTACTTCGACGTGCTGGAGGAGCCGCCGGGCAAGGTGGTGCGCACCCCGGAGGAGCTGGCCGCGCTCTTCACCGACGGCTCCTGGGCGGACCCGGCCGCAGCCGCGCTGCGGGCCCGCTTCCGTGAGCGCTTCTGCCAGTTCGACGACGGCAGGGCCGCCGAGCGGGTCGTCCGCAGGGTGCTGCTGGGCGAGTCCCCCGAGACGATCCCGCCCGTCCTGCCGCTCGCCGAACGCGTCCCGGCTCCCGCCGCGTCCACCCTCGTAAGGAGCTGACGTGCCCCGCTTCAGCGTCATCGTCCCCGTCTTCAAGGTGCAGGGCTTCCTGCGCGAGTGTCTCGACTCGGTCCTGGAGCAGTCGTACCCGGACATCGAGGTCATCGCCGTCGACGACTGCTCCCCGGACGGCTGCGGGGAGATCCTCGACGAGTACGCGGCCCGCGATCCCCGGGTGCGGGTGCTGCACCTGCCGGAGAACGTGGGGCTCGGCCGGGCCCGCAACGCCGGGATGCCGCTCGCCGGCGGGGACTACCTCCTCTTCCTCGACAGCGACGACACCCTCACCCCGGGCGCGCTGCGCGCCATGGCCGACCGCCTGGAGGAGACGGCCGACCCGGACGTGCTGGTCTTCGACTACGCGCGCACCTATTGGTGGGGCGGCACCCGCAGGAACGTGCTCGCGCGGGTCCTCGCGGAGGCGGGCGAGGGAACCTTCTCGGCGGCCGAGCACCCGGAGATCCTCGACCTGCTGATGGTGGTGTGGAACAAGGCCTACCGCCGCGCGTTCGTCGAACGGGAGGGCTTCGCCTTCCCGCCCGGGTACTACGAGGACACGCCCTGGACGTTCCCGGTGATGCTCAGCGCGGAGCGGATCGCCGCGCTGGACCGGATCTGTCTGGCCTACCGCCAGCGGCGCCAGGGCAACATCCTGTCCACCACCAGCCGCAAGCACTTCGACATCCACGACCAGTACGAGCGGGTCTTCGCGTTCGTCGGCTCCAGACCGGAGCTGTCGCACTGGGGCCCGTACCTGCACCGCAAGATGGGCGAGCACTGCCTCGACATCCTCTCCAAGGAGGACCGGCTGCCCGAGGCGGACAAGGCCGAGTTCTTCCGGCTGACGGCCGCGCTGTTCCGCAAGCACGGGAGCGGTCCCGTGCCGCCCGAACTGCGCGTCCTGGAGGGCGGTTTCACCCGCTACCGGCTGCGGCGGCAGGCCGGCCGCGCGGGCCGGGAACTGGGACGGCGCGGCCGGCAGGTCCGCCGGGCCGCCGCCGCGCGGGTCAAGCACGGCTGGTCCGCGGTCCACGGACACCGGCCGCTGGACCCGCATCTGGCGGTGTACTCGGCGTTCTCGCACCGGGGGGCCCTCGGCGATCCCGCCGCGGTGTATGCCGCGGCACGCGAACTCGCCCCGCACCTGCGCGGGGTGTGGGTGGTGCGCGACGAGGAACAGGCGGCGCTGCTGCCGCCGGAGACCGAGTACGTCCTGCTCGACTCGCTGGCCTACCACCGTGTCACCGCGCGGGCCACGTACTTCGTGAACAACGTCAACTGGCCCGGCTCCCTGGTCAAGCGCCCCGGCAGCGTCCACATCCACACCCATCAGGGCACCCCGCTGAAGTACATGGCCGCGGACCTGCTGCACAAGCCGGGCGCGCGGCACGGCCTCGACGTTCCGCAGATGCTGCGCCGCGCCGACCGCTGGGACTACAGCCTGGTCGCCAACCGGCACTCGGAGCTGGTCTGGGAGCGCGCCTACCCCTGTCACTTCACCTCGCTGCGCAGCGGCAGCCCGCGTAACGACGTCCTGGTGCGGGCCCGGCCCGAGGAGGGGGCGGCGGCCCGCGCCCGCCTCGGGATCCCGGCCGGGAACCGGGTCGTGCTGTACGCGCCGACGCGCCGCGAGTACGTCCGCGGCGGGCACGCCGAGCGTCTGGACCTGGCCGTGTTCGCGGACGGCCTCGGCGCGGGCCACACCCTGGTCGTACGGCTGCACCCCTCGCTCGCGGACGGCCCGGCGCGCGGGATGGGGCTGACCGAGCTGCACCGGCGCGGTGTCGTGGTCGACGCGACCGACGAACCCCGCGTCGAGGACGTGATGCTGGCCTCCGACGCCCTGGTGACCGACTACTCGGCCCTCATGTTCGACTACGCCAACCTCGACCGGCCGATCGTGCTCCTCGCCGACGACTGGGGCGCGTACGCGGCGAGCCGGGGCGCCTACTTCGACATCACGGCCGACGCGCCGGGTCATGTGGCACGGTCCCAGCAGGAGTTGGCGCGGCTGTTCGCCTCGGGGGCCTGGCGGGACGGGGAGTCGGAGCGGCTGCGGGCCGGATTCCGTACGCGGTTCTGCGAGTTCGACGACGGCCGGGCCGCCGAGCGGGTGGTGCGGACGCTGATGCTCGGCGAGCGGCCCGTGTCGCCGGCCACGGTCGTCCCGGTGCCCGCGCAGGCGGGCCACGACGTCCTGGCGGCCTCATGAGCGGCCCCGTGAACGACCCCTCGGACTGGTCCGCGGACGGATCCACGGGCGGATCCACGGACAGGCCCGTGAAGAAGCCCGTGAACGGCACGGCGATCGGCACGACGGCCGGCACGACGGCCGGCTCCGGTGGCGCCCCCGGGTCCGCGCGTTCGCGCCGGTTCCGGCCGCGGGTCCCGCGCGCGCCGCGTTCGGCCCGCGCCCGGGTGATCCTGATCGCCGTCGTCTTCGCCGTCCTCCAGCTCGCCAACCCCGTCAGCCGGGACACCCCCGACACCAAGAACTACCTCTCGTACGCGCTGGACCTGCGCGGTGAGAGCAAGCAGCGGGCCGCCGCCCTGACGATCGACTACGTCTGCGCGGGCAAGGCGTCCGTCGCCCGGCGCAACCAGGCCGTCGACGTGGTGCGTTTCCACCGCGCGAGTCCGACCCGTCGGGTCGTCGCCGAGTGCCGGCGCGAGCAGTGGCGGGGCGTGTCCGCGCGGCTGGCGGCCGGGCGGACGGCGGGGCACATCGTGCCGTTCACGCCGCCCCGTTTCATGCGGATCTTCGAGGTGCGGCCGGGGTATCCGGTGTTCCTGGTGCCGTTCGTCACGCTGCTGGGGGTGACCTGGGGGCTGTGGGCCTCGGCCGTCGTCGTGACGGTGGCCGGGGGCATGCTCGTCTTCCTCCTGCTGCGCACCCTGCGCGCCTCCACCGGCGCGGCCCTGACCGGGCAGGCCCTCTACTACGTCCTGCCGTGCGGTACGACGGCGATGCGCCCGATGACCGAGGGCCTGATGATGGCCGTGACCCTGGCGGCGCTGTGGGGCTGCGCCCTGGTCCTGGAGGGCCGGACGCGCGCGGGGACCTGGCTGGTCGGCGGCTGTCTGGCGGTCCTCTTCACGGTGAAGCACTCGCAGGCGCTGTTCCTCGGGCTGTGCCTGGGCGCCGCCTGCGCGGTGCTCCTGGCGCGCCGGCGCCGGTGGGACGGGCCGCTGCGGACCCTCGGCGTGGTGGCGGGCTGCGGCGTCGCGGCCACCGTGCTGCTCGCGAAGGCGCTGCACTACCCGTCCCAGTCGGAGAGCGTGCAGGACCTGCTCACCGGGCACTACGCACGTCCGGACCGCGTCCATCCGTGGCCGGAGTTCCTCCATCTGGAGGCCGCCTTCTGGATCGAGTGGACCCGCCGCCAGCTGTGGGAGCCGCTGTTCCTCGCCTCGGTGGTGGCGGCCGGGTGGGGAGCGCTGCGCAGGCACCGCGCCTTCGCCGTCTTCCTGATCGCGGCAGCGGGCACCGGGGTGCTCAACCAGGCCGCGCACCCGGACATCACCGTCTGGGGCGGGCGGCTGATCGTGCTGCTGTGGCTGCTGCCGGCGGTGGGCCTCCCGCTGCTCCTCGACGCGGTCGTCCGGCCGGGCGCCCGCGTGCCCGGCGGCCTGGTCCCGGGGCCGTCGCGCGGGGAGAGCGAGGTCGCCCGATGAGGTGATCCCGGGCTAGGCCGCCGATCATGGCGGGGATATAGGGCAAATGCCAGAAACCGCCCGTGTCCCTTTCCCCGCCGCCCGGTGAGCGCCGACGTCGTCACCCGGCGGGGTGCCGTCCGCGGCGCGACCGCGCTGCGCGGCAAAGGCTCCTGGCGTCCGACGCCGTACCAGGTCGCCGGCGGCCTGTTCTGGCTGGTGATGACGCTCGCCCACTGGCGGGTCCCGCTGTGCTGCGACGCGGGCCAGCACGCGGCGGTCGTCGAACGCCTGCGGGCGGACCTGCTGCACCCGCGGCATCCGATGGCGGACCTGCCGGGCGCCGGCAGTCCGTACTACTCGCCGTACGCGGTGGCCCAGGGCGCCTTCTCGCGGCTGACCGGTCTCGGCGGCTGGGCGGTGGTGCGGCTGTCGGGGCCCGTCAACCTGCTGGTGCTGCTGACGGGCATCGGCCGCTTCACCCGCGTGCTGACGCGCCGTCGCTCCGCCCCGGTCCTCTGCCTGTTCGCGATGGTGCTGCTGTGGGGCACCGAGCGGGCCTGGTGGAGCGGCTACCTGGGGCTGATGTCGATGACGGGCGACCTGGGCTATCCCTCGACGTTCGCCATCGGACTGGCCTTCTGGGTCTGGGCGTTCACGGGCCGGCGCGCGGCGGGCCCCGACGGTCCCGTCCGGTTCGTGGGCCCGGGCGGCCTCGGCAGCCGGTGGGGGTACGCGGCCCTCGGGGCCCTGTACGGACTGATCCTGCTCGTGCATCCGATCACGTCGGTCGCGGCGGTGCTCGGCGGGGTGGCCTTCGTGGCGGGCGGGCAGCGCGGATGGCGCCCGGCGGTGGCGGGCCGGTGGCTGCTCACGGGCGCCGTGGCGCTCCTCGTCGCGTACGCGTGGCCGTACTTCGACGTCTTCGCGCTGGCCGGGGACCGCAGCGTGGACGCCATGCACGAGCAGCTCTACGACCGGATGCCCGGACACTTCTGGCTGGCGCTGACCGGGGTGCCCGCGCTGTGGCTGCGGGTCCGGTGCGCCCGGCGGGACGGCGGGCACGGGTGGCGCGATCCGCTGGTGCTGATGTTCGCGCTGGAGTGCGCGGCGGTGACGTACGGCTGGGTGAGCGGGCACTACACCTACGGCAGGATCCTCGGGCTCACGCTGGTGCCGCTGCAGTTCGCGCTCGGGGTGGAGCTGGCCCGGCCGCGGCCGTGGGGACCGTGGCGGCGGGTGCTGGGCGGGGTGGCGGCCGCGGGCGCCCTGACCGGGTTCCTGACCGTGCACGCCGGGGCGGTGGTGCCGCGTTCCCTGGACCCGGTCGGCTTCGACCAGCCGCCGCGCTGGCCGACGTACGACTGGGCCGCGCGGCACATCCGGCCCGGCGAGACGGTCATCGCGGACGGGTACTACTCGGTGCACCTGCTCGCGGGCTACGGCCCGGACCTCGCCGCGCCCGCCTGGCCCGACCCCGCCCTCGCCGAGAGCGAGCGGCTGCGCCGGCTCGCCGCGGTCCGCGCCTACCTCGACCCGTCCTCGACCCGGGCCGAACGCGCCGCCGTCGCCCGCCGGTACCACGCCCGCTGGCTGCTGCTGACGCGCTGGCGGCCGGTGCCCGAGGAGGCGACGGTGGTGGCGTGGAGCCGGGAGACCGGGGAGGTGCTGGCCCGGATCGGCCAGGGGCCCGGCACCCGCGCCGACGCGCCGGCCGGTGCAGGGGCGGGCGCGAGGGCTGGTGCGGGTGCCGGGGCGAAGGCCGGCGCGGGGGTCCGTGCCGTTCGATGACGGACCGTCCCGCACCGGCCCGCTCGGTGCCGGTTACTCGATGACGAGCTCGACGGGGATGTTGCCGCGGGTGGCGTTGGAGTAGGGGCAGACCTGGTGGGCCTGCTCGACCAGCTTGCGGCCGGTGGCCTCGTCCACGGTGTCGGGCAGCTCGACGCGGAGCGTGACGGCCAGGCCGAAGCCCTCGCCCTGCTTGCCGATGCTCACCTCGCCGGTCACGGCGGCCTGCGTGACGTCGACCTTCGCGGCGCGGCCGACCAGGCCGAGGGCGCTCGCGAAACAGGCCGCGTACCCGGCGGCGAACAGCTGCTCGGGGTTGGTGCCCTGACCGCTGCCGCCCATCTGCGCCGGAATGCCCAGCTGGAGGTCGAGCGTGCCGTCGGAACTGACGGCGCGGCCCTCGCGGCCGTGGGTGGCGGTGGCGACAGCGGTGTAGAGCGCGTCCATGGGGACCATCCCTCTCAAGTCGAGATCCTGCGGGGACCGCCGGTCCGGCGGCCCCACGACCAGAATTAGAGCACGCAATTCAGTTGTGCACAACTCAATTGCTCGCCAGGGCTATCCTGGGGGCATGACCGCGACACCCGCTCCGGGCCCCGGGGCCCCCGCCGCCGGAGCCCCCGCCGCCGGGGACTTCCTCCGCCTCGACGAGCAGATCTGCTTCTCCCTGAACGCCGCCTCGCGCGCCTTCGGCGGCGTCTACCGCGTCCTGCTGAAGGACCTCGGACTGACCTACCCGCAGTACCTGGTGATGCTGGTGCTGTGGGAGCACGGCGAACTGCCCGTGAAGAAGGTCGGCGAGCACCTGCGGCTCGACTCGGGGACCCTGTCGCCGCTGCTGAAGCGGCTGGAGGCGGCGGGACTCGTGCGGCGCGAGCGCAGCGCGCGCGACGAGCGGTCCGTGCAGGTGGGGCTCACCGAGGAGGGGTCCGCGTTGCGGGAGCGCGCGCTGGACGTGCCGCGCCGGATCGCGGCGGCCACCGGGGCGGACCTGGAGGAGATCCGAGCGCTCCGGGCCCGGCTCGACCGGCTGACGGCGGCACTGGACGAGGCAGCCCTGACCCAGGCCCCGGGGTGTACGTAGTCCGGCGCACGTAGAGGCGCAGCGTCACGCCCCTGCGCACGACCCGCTCCAGGAGCACGAACTGCTCGTCGATCACGGCGAGTTTGAGGCGCTCGGTCGCCTCGCGCGGACGCCAGGCCCGGCGCGCCGCGAAGGGCGCGGCGACCAGCCACACCCGGTCGAGCGGCTCCAGCCTGCGGCGCAGTTCGGCGGGGCCCGCCTCGCGGCCGTACAGGGTTCCGGAGGCGGGCGCGGGGACGTCCAGCGCGATGTCGCGGATGCCGCGGAAGCCCTCGGGGTACGCCAGGGCCGCGCGCCGCGCGAGCGAGGGCAGGAACAGCACCGGGTCGCCGGGGCGCAGTTCGCGGTGGGCGACGGCGGAGACGGCGGCCAGGTCGTCGGGGCGGCGGTCGGGACGGTGGTCCTCGCGCAGCAGCGGGAGCTGGACGGCGAGGACGAGGGCCACGGCGAGGACACCGGTGGGGACCGCGTGGGGCAGCAGCCGGGGCAGTCTCGTCGCGAGGTGGTCGGCTCCGGCGGCCGCGAGCAGCGGGGCCCCGGCGAGGGCGTACAGGACGTAACGCTCGTCGTAGAGCGGCCGCCAGTGCGAGACCGTCAGCAGCACCCCCGGGGGCACGGCCGCCAGGGGCAGGGCGACGGCCGGCAGCGAGAACTCGCCGCGCGGGGTCCGCTCCGGCCGGAAGGCGAGGGCGACGAGGACCAGGTAGGGCACGATCACGAGCCGGGCCGGGCCGGTGAACAGCCCGAGCAGGCGCTTCACGTTCGCCGGGCCGGTGCGCGGCAGCCAGGCGACCTGCGCCGCCTGGCCGTGGGAGACGAGGACCAGCGGCACCAGCGCCAGGGCCACGGCCCCGGCGGTCAGGATCCAGGCCCGCCACACCCGCCCCGGTACGCGGACGAGCGCCAGCGTCGTGGCGTGGGCGAGGAGCAGGAGCAGGGCCATCTCGTGCAGCAGACAGGTGGCGGCGGCCGTCGCCCCGTACGCGCACCAGGGTCCGGGCCGGGCGGACCGGGCGGCCCGGACCAGGAGCAGGGTCGCCCCGGCCGCGCCGGCCGCGACGAGCGCGTAGGAGCGGCCCTCCTGCGCGAAGTGGCCGGTCATGGGGGTGACGGCGTACAGCAGGCCCGCCCACAGGCCGACGCGCGGGCGGCCGAGGCGGACGCCGAGGGCGGCCACGAGCCCGGCGGTCGCGGCGGCGCCGCAGACGGAGGGCAGCCGCAGGGCGACCTCGCCGGGGTGCGGGGCGAGGACGGCGTGCATGAGGAGGTAGTACAGGCCGTGCACGGCGTCCACGGTGTGCAGCAGGTGCCAGATCTGGGGCACCGAGCGCTGGGCGACCTGGAAGGTCACCGCCTCGTCGCGCCACATGCCGCCGCGGTCGAGCCCCCACAGGCCGATCACGAGCATGGCCAGGACGGGCGCGAGGACGGACAGGATGACGGCCGCCGTCCGCCGGTGCCGGGACTCACCCCGCCGGGCCGGCCGGCGCCGGGCCCGCACCCGGACGGTCTCGCCGCGCCGGGCGGTCGGGGGCCGGGCCGCAGGACGCCTCGCCGTCGGCGGCCTCATCCACGCATACACCATGAGGGCGATTTTTTGCTATTAAACAACCTTGAGGCGGTATTGACGGCGTATCGCACGGTACGACCCATCCATGCGGCTTACGATCCGGGCTTGATGAGCGCCTTCCGGAACCACCGCCCGCCAGGACACGCCCTGTCCCTCGCCGCCGCCTGGCTCGCCACCCGCGCCCTGATGCTGTGGCTCCTCGCCCACGACCAACTCGCCCCGCTCGGCCGGGGCGGGGTGTCCCGCGAGGTGAGGCAGCTGTACTTCCACTGGTACGGCGTCCTGTCCCAGGGCACGTTCCCGGTGGGCGACCGGCTGTGGCAGTACCCGCCGGGCGCCGGCCCGGTGCTGCTGGCGCCCGGACTGCTGCCGGGACTGACGTACTTCACCGCGTTCGTGGCCTGCACGCTCGCCGCCGACGCGGTGATCGCCACCGCCCTCGCGCGCGCGGGGCTGCGGCCCGGCCGCAGCCGGCGCGGCGCCTGGCTGTGGGTCCTGGGCCTGCCCCTCCTGCTGCACGTCCCGCTCGCCCGGTACGACGTGCAGGTCACCGCCTTCGCCGTCGTCTCCCTGCTGTCGCTCTCGCGCCGCCCGCGCGCGTGCGGCGTGTTCGCCGCGGCGGGGACCCTGGTGAAGGTGTGGCCCGCGCTGGCCCTGATCGGCACCCCCCGGGGCCGCACCACCCGTCAGGTGTGGACCTCGGCCGCGGTCACCGCCGCCGCGCTGCTCGCCGTCCTCGCGGCCGTCTTCGGCGGCCCCTTCGACTTCCTGCGCCAGCAGAGCGGCCGGGGCATCCAGATCGAGTCCCTCGGCGGCACGGTCCTGGGCTTCGCGCGCCACGCCGGCTGGCCGGGGACGGCCCGCTACCAGTACGGCGCGATGGAGTTCGTCGGGCCGTACACCGGCGCGGTCGCGGCCTGCTCGCTGGCCCTGACGGCCGCCGCGTTCGCGCTCGTGCTGCTGTGGCGGGTCCGGGCCCGGCACTGGACGAGCGCCACCCCCTACGACGCGGCGCTCACGGCCGTCCTGCTGTTCACCGTGACGAGCCGGGTGATCAGCCCCCAGTACATGGTGTGGCTGCTGGGCCTCGCCGCCGTCTGCCTGACCTCGCGGCACACCACGCAGCGCCCGGTCGCGGTGCTCGTCGTGGCGGCGACGGCGGTCAGTTCGGTGGTGTACCCGGGGATGTACGGCGAAGTGGTGCGCAGCACCTGGACGGGCTGCCTGCTGATGCTCGTGCGCAACGGCCTGCTGGCCGCGGCGGCGGGATGGTCGTTCCTACGGCTGTGGCGGTCGGGCCCGTCCACGGCCGCACCGCACCGCCCCGCGCAACGCCGCCCCGGCCGGGCGGGAGCGGGCCGGGACGGGCACACACCGGATTCCCGTCGGTCTCCGAACGAGACAGTGACCACCTCTTAACGGAGAATTACCCGCAATACTTACGATTCCGGCCCGTGGATCCCATGACTCCTCACCAGGCGAAGGTCAGCGTCGTCGTCATCGGGTACGACGACGCCGCCCATGTGGCGGACGCCGTCCGCTCGGCACTCGCGCAGGGCCCGGCCGTGCGCGAGGTCATCGCCGTGGACGACCGCTCGACGGACGGCAGCGCGGCCCTCCTCGACGCCCTCGCCGACGGGGAGCCACGCCTGAGGGTGATCCACCGGCCGGTCAACAGCGGCGGCTGCGGCAGCCCGCGCAACGACGGAGTCGACGCGGCCGCCGCCCCGTACGTGATGTTCCTGGACAGTGACGACGTCCTGCCGCCCGGCGCGGTGGAGGCGCTGCTCCGCTCCGCCGAGGCCCACCACGTCCAGGTCGCGGCCGGACTGTGCGTACGCCGCGAACTGCCCTCGGGCCGCGAGGTCCCCTGGGAACGCGCGCTCTACGCGCGGCCCGCCCTGATATCCCGCCCCTCGCGCCGCCCGCGGCTCGCCCACGACACCCTCTGCGTCAACAAGCTGTACCGCACCGACTTCCTGCGCGGGCACGGCATCCGCTTCCCCGAGGGCCGCTACCCCTACGAGGACTTCGTGTTCACCGCGCGGGTGCTGGCCGCCGCGCCGCGCATCGCGCTGATCCCCGACACGGTGTACGTCTGGCACGTGCGGCGCGCCGCCGACCGCCTGTCCATCTCGCTCGACCGCGCCGGCATCGGCAACTGGCGGGCGCGGACCGAGGCGAACCGGGCGGCGCACGAGATCCTCCTGGGCGCCGGGGAGAAGCGGCTCGCGCGGGCCGTGCGCGCCAAGTTCCTCGACCACGAGCTGCGGATGTACACGCGCGAGCTGGAACTGCGCCCGCCCGACTACCGGAGCGCCTGGTGGGACCTCACGCGGGCGTACCTGTCGACCTTCGACGCGGCCGACCTCGGCGTCGACCCGGCCGCCCCCGGCCGCCTCGTCGCCCGGGTGATCCTCGCCTGCCCCGCCCCGCGCGACCTGCCCCGCCTCAAGGAACTGGCGGCCCGCCCGGCCCGGCTGCTCCCGCCCTACGCCCGCGACGGCGGCGGCACCCCGGTGTGGTCCACCGACCTCCCCGGGGTGAGCCTGGAGGGCCTCCTGGGCCGGCCGACCCGCCTGCTGCCCGCCGCCGTCGACGCGGAACTGCGCCCCCGCGCGCGGGGGACCCGGCTGCGGCTGCGCCTGCACGAGCTGTACGGACGGATGGCCGAGGCGGGTCCCGCCGCGGTGGACGTGGAGTTCGTCCACCGGGAGGAGGGGAGGGTGGGCCTGAGCGGCACGGCGCCCCTGGTGGCCGACCGCCACGGCGGCTCCTGGTCCGCGGAGACGCCGGTGGAGCTCTCGGCACTGGGCGCGGGCGTCTGGGACCTGCGCCTGTCCGTGCGCTTTCACGACGGCACGAGCCGGGAGATGTCGGCGCACGCTCTCGGCGGCCCCGGCCTGCTGCGCCGCCGCGCGGTTCCGGACGCCCACCACGGCGTTCTCCTCGTACAGCCCTACCGGACGCACTCGGGGGCGCTCGGTCTGCGGACGGCGTCCGGCTGGCGGGGCACGACCGAGGTGGTGTCCCGAAGGCTCCGGCGCCTGCTTCACTGATACGCGGACGCGGGGACGGACGAGGGACGGACGCGGACACCGTCACGCACGCCCTCCCTCCCCGGCCGCGGGCACACGGTCCGGGACCACGGACTCACTCACGAGGGGGACGGCCGCACATGACCTGGCTGATCACCGGCGGCGCCGGCTACATCGGGGCGCACGTCGTCCGCGCGCTGCGCGAGGCGGGCGAGCGGGCCGTGGTGTACGACGACCTGTCCACGGGGATCGCGGAGCGGGTGCCGTCGGACGTTCCGCTGGTGGTCGGCTCGACCCTGGACGGCGACCTGGTGGCCCGCGCCCTCACGGAGCACTCCGTCACCGGTGTCGTCCACCTGGCGGCGAAGAAGCAGGTCGGCGAGTCCGTGGACCTGCCCCTGCACTACTACCGGGAGAACGTCGAGGGCCTGCGCGTCCTGCTGGAGGCCGCGACCGCCGCCTCCGTGACCGCGTTCGTCTTCTCGTCCTCGGCCGCGGTGTACGGCATGCCGGACGTGGACCTGGTGACGGAGGAGACCCCGTGCGCGCCGATGAGCCCGTACGGCGAGACGAAGCTGGCGGGCGAGTGGCTGGTCCGCGCGACCGGCCGTGCGACGGGCCTGTCCACGGCCTGCCTGCGCTACTTCAACGTGGCCGGCGCGGCGGCCCCCGAGCTGGCCGACACGGGCGTCTTCAACCTCGTCCCCATGGTCTTCGAGAAGCTGACCGGGAACGCCCCGCCGCGGATCTTCGGCGACGACTACCCGACGCCGGACGGCACCTGCGTGCGCGACTACATCCACGTGGTCGACCTGGCCGAGGCCCATGTGGCCGCGGCCCGTGCCCTCACCGCCTCCCCCGGAGCCGCCCTGACCCTCAACATCGGCCGCGGCGAGGGGGTCTCGGTGCGCGAGATGATCGACCGCATCAACGCCCTCACCGGCCACGACCGGCCCCCGGTCGTCACACCGCGGCGCCCCGGCGACCCGGCCCGCGTGGTGGCCTCCGCCGACCGCGCCGCCGACGAACTGGGCTGGAAGGCCCGCCACGACGTCGAGGACATGATCACCTCGGCCTGGTCCGGCTGGCTCCACCACCACCCGGGCACCGGCCGCACCTGAACCCGGCCCCCGCGACGGCCGCCCCGCCGCCCCGCCCCGTACGCTCCTGCCATGACCGCCATCGGCACCGTCCTCGGCTCCGCGGTGGGCGACGCGCTCGGCGCGCCGTTCGAGTTCGGCCCGGAAGGCGCGTTCACCCGGCGCTTCCCCGCGCCCGGGCACGACGGGGAGATGTGCGGGGGCGGCGGCTGGGATCCGGGGGAGGCGGCCGACGACACGCAGATGGCCGTCCTGGTCGGCGAGTCACTGGTCCGGCACGGACGCCTCGAACTCCCGGACGTGTTCGACCGGTTCCGGCGGTGGGCGGCGGCCGACCCGAAGGACATCGGCCTCCAGACCGAGGCGGTCCTGACGAGCGGGGACCCCTGGGACCTGGCGTCCGCCCTGCACTTCCAGGCCAGTCAGCGCGGTGCCGGGAACGGCTCGCTGATGCGGGCGTCGACCTCCGCCGTGTTCTTCGCCCCTCACGGCCGGGACGCCACGATGTCCGCCGCCCGCCGCATCGCCGCCCTCACCCACGGCGACCGGGCCGCCTGGGAGGGTACGGCGATCCTCCACGAACTGATCCGCGTCGCCCTGCTCGGACAGGACCCCCTCACCGCACTCCCGGACACCCTCGACGCCGTCCACCCGGGCCACCGCGCCCGCTACGCCACGGTCCTCGCCGACGACTGGCACCCCGACCTGGCGACCGAGTTCAACGGGGCCGTGTGGCCCTGTCTCGGCTCGGCCGTGTGGGCACTGCGGACCACGGACTCCTTCGAGGACGCCGTGCGCGCCGCGGTCGACCTCGGCGGCGACACGGACACCGTCGCGGCGGTGACGGGCGCGCTCGCCGGAGCGGTGTACGGGGACGCGGCCCTGCCCGCCCGCTGGACCGGGCCGCTGCACGTGCCCCTGCCGGGTTCCGGCGGACGGGTGCTGCGGGCGGCCGATCTCGCGGACCTCGCGGACCGGCTGGCCGGACCGCGGCCCTCCGGGGAGCCGGGGCCCGCCGGGGAGCCGGGGTCCGCCGGGGAGCGGCGGGACCGGGAGGAGCGGCGCTGAGCTGGGGTCTGCCGGACCGGGGCGGGGGCCCGGGTCAGAGCGCCTTCAGTGCCGCCGCCGTGGCGCGGGCCAGGCTGGCCAGGTAGCCCTTCGGGACCTTGGGGCCGCGGACGACCACCGCGCGCCAGTACAGCGGCCCGGACATCAGGTCCAGCGCGAGTTCGACGTCGACGCCCTCGCGGATCTCGCCGCGCGCCACGGCCGAGGCGACGATCCCGCTCGACACCGACTGCTGCCCCTCCTTCAGCGCCCGCTGCATGGCGTCCGCGATCTCGGGGTTGCGGGCCGCCTCGGCCTGGAGGTCGGGGATGATCTGGCCGGCCACCGGGTGGCGCAGGGCGCGCGAGGTGACCTCGTACAGCAGCCGCAGGTCGCCCTCCAGGGAGCCGGTGTCCGGCGCGGGAAGTCCCTGGACCGCGACCGCCGAGACCAGGTCGAGCACGAGGTGGAGCTTGGAGCGCCAGCGCCGGTACACCGCGGTCTTGCCGACGCCCGCGCGGCGGGCGATGCCCTCGATGGACATCCTGGCGTAGCCGACGGAGGCGAGTTCCGCGAAGACGGCGGCGCGGATCGCCTCGGTGACGTCCTCGCGGAGGACGGCCGCACCGGCGGGGGCCCGGCGGCGCCTGGCCTTCCCGTCGGCAGGCGCGGGCGTGGCGGCACTCGCGGCCGTATCGGCGTTCGTCGTCATACGCACCAGCATAGGGCGTTACGACGAAACGGTTGCGTTCCGACGTCGACTGGGCCTACTCTCGCGTTACGACGATACGGTCCCGTCCCGACGCAAGAAAACGGCAGGAAACGCCGTCGGAAACGTCCGGGGACCGACCGCGCGCCCCCACCCCCCGAGCGAAAGCAACGGATGTGAGCCAGGTCCTCAACACACCGCCCCCGACGGCGTCATCGGCCTCCCCCACAGGCGACGCCGCGGCCCTCGCCGCCCGGTACGGTCTCACCGTCAGCGGCGCGCGCCCGAGCCTGCCCGCGTATGTCCGCCAGCTGTGGGAGCGACGCCACTTCATCACCGCGTTCGCCACCGCCAAGCTCACCGCGCAGTACAGCCAGGCCAAGCTCGGCCAGGTGTGGCAGGTGATGACCCCGCTGCTGAACGCGGCCGTCTACTACTTCATCTTCGGTGTCCTGCTCGGCACCAAGCACGGCGTGCCGGACTTCGTGCCGTTCCTGGTCACCGGCGTCTTCATCTGGACCTTCACCCAGAGCTCGATCATGGCGGGCACCCGGGCCATCTCCGGCAGCCTCGGCCTGGTGCGCGCCCTGCACTTCCCGCGGGCCGCGCTGCCGGTGTCGTACGCCATCCAGCAGCTCCAGCAGCTGCTGTTCTCGATGGCCGCGCTGGTCGTCATCCTGCTCTGCTTCGGCGTTCCGGTGAGCGCGTCGTGGCTGCTCGTCGTGCCCGTCCTGACGCTGCAGTTCCTCTTCAACGCGGGCGTGGCGATGGTCGTGGCGCGCATGGGCGCCAAGACGCCGGACATCGCGCAGCTCATGCCGTTCCTGCTGCGCACCTGGATGTACGTCTCCGGCGTCATGTGGAGCATCGCCGCGACGGTCAAGAACAGCCACATGCCGCACTGGGCGGAGGTCGCCCTGGAGAGCAACCCGGCCGCCGTCTACATCGACCTGATGCGCTTCGCGCTGATCGACAGCTTCCACGCGCACCAGCTGCCGCACCACGTGTGGGCGCTGGCGATCGGCTGGGCCCTGCTCGCCGGGGTGGGCGGCTTCATCTACTTCTGGAAGGCTGAGGAGACGTACGGCCGTGGCTGACATCATCGCGCAGGACAACCGGCCGCAGGACAGCGCCGCCGAAGCCGCCTCCGCGGCCGAGGCCGAGCGCGTCCCGACCGTCGTCGCGGACCGCGTCGACATCGTGTACCGCGTCAACGGCACCGGCGCCGGGCGCGGCAGCGCCACCGCCGCGCTCAACCGCATCCTGCGCCGCAAGCAGTCCGAGAAGGCGGCGGGCGTCCGCAGGGTCCACGCGGTCAAGTGCGTCTCCTTCACCGCCTACCGGGGCGAGGCCATCGGCCTGATCGGCACCAACGGTTCCGGCAAGTCCACGCTGCTCAAGGCGGTCGCGGGCCTGCTCCCGGTGGAGAGCGGCAAGATCTACACCGACGGCCAGCCCTCGCTGCTCGGGGTGAACGCGGCCCTGATGAACGACCTCACCGGCGAGCGCAACGTCTACCTAGGCGGCCTCGCCATGGGCATGTCCCGCGAGCAGATCAAGGAGCGCTACCAGGAGATCGTCGACTTCTCGGGCATCAACGAGAAGGGCGACTTCATCACCCTGCCGATGCGGACCTACTCCTCCGGCATGTCCGCCCGGCTGCGCTTCTCCATCGCCGCGGCCAAGGACCACGACGTCCTCATGATCGACGAGGCCCTCGCCACCGGCGACCGCTCCTTCCAGAAGCGCTCCGAGGCGCGCATCCGCGAGCTGCGCAAGACCGCGGGCACGGTGTTCCTGGTCAGCCACAACAACAAGTCGATCCGCGACACCTGCGACCGCGTGCTGTGGCTGGAGCGCGGCGAGCTGCGCATGGACGGCCCGACCGAGGACGTCCTCAAGGAGTACGAGAAGTTCACGGGCAAGTAGACGCACCGGGTCCGGCACGCACGTGACCCGCGGGCAGCGGCCTGGGGCGGGAGCCGTCGACGGCTCCCGCCCCAGGCCGTTCAGCGCTCCAGGAACGCGAACAGTTCCTCCCACCGGCGGACGACCTCGTCCGTCGTGAAGCGCTGGATGTTCGCGCGCGCCGCCTCGCCCATGGAGTCCCGCAGGGCCTTGTCGGACATCAGCGTGTCCAGCCGGCGGGCCAGTTCACCGGTGTTGCCGAGGGTGGCCAGCAGGCCGTCCTCGCCGTCCCGGACGATCTCGCGGACGCCGGGCGCGCAGTCGAAGGCGGCGCACGGCAGGCCGGTGGCCATGGCCTCCATGAGGGCGAGCGGGAAGCCCTCGCCGCGCGAGGAGAGCACGAAGACCGAGCCGCCGCGCAGCGCGCCCGGCACGTCGTTCGTCCGCCCCATCCAGTCGACCGACCCGTCGAGCCCGAGAGCGGTGCACTGCTTCCTCAGGATCTCCTCGTCCTCACCGGAACCGTAGATCCGCAGCCGCCAGCCGGGGTGGAGCGGGGAGGTCTCGGCCCAGGCGTCGAGGAGCATGTCGATCCCCTTCTGGTCGCTCAGCCGGCCCACGCTGACGACGGCGTTCCCGGTGCGCGGCGAGGGCACCTCGGGCACGAACGGAAGGGGGTTCGGCATGAAGGACGCGTTGTCCAGTCCCTCCCTGATCCACAGGTCGGCGTCCTCGCGGGTGAGCGCGAGCATCCGGTCGACGTCCCGGTAGTGCTCGAGGACCCGCCTGAAGCGCGAGGTCTTCCGGCAGTACTCGAAGGACTCGTGGCTCATCCCGATGACGGTGAGCCCGCCGGTGTCGGCGAGCTCCACCCATTCCATGGCCCACACCTGGGTGACGATCACGACCGCGCCGGGGCGCGCGGTCCGGAACAGCGCGGTCAGCTCGGCGGCCTTCTCCCGCATGCCCGCCGCCCGTTCGGCGCGCAGCCGCCGTGCGGCGATGTCGAGCCGCCCCCCGAGCCCGCGCGCCGGCCGGACCTTCGGCGGGTGGACGTCGTACAACGTCGTGGTGGGGTACGGGACTTCGCCCAGTTCCTGGGGAACGGCGGGCTCGGTGACGCCTACGACGTGCACGCGGTGGCCGCGTGCGGTGAAGAGCCGGGCCATCTGGTGCGACCAGCTGGTCACCCCGCCCAGTTCGTCGACGCTGTTGGAGACGAAGAAGATGTCCCGTCCCGCGGGGCCCGTCATCCACGCCTCCGGTGTCCGAAGAACTGGTCGACGACCTCCCGGGCCGCCGTCCCCTGGTCGTACTCGCCGAACTCGGCGACGAACTGCTCCCGCCTGGGCGCGTACTTGACGGCCTGTTCCTCCAGCGAGCCGAGCACCGCGTGCAGTTCGTCCTCGGTCCGCAGCACCGGGCCCGGCGCCCGCTCCAGCAGGTCGAAGTAGGTTCCGCGGTCCTCGTGCACATAGGCGTCGTAGTCGTACGCGAAGAAGAACATCGGGCGGTCGAGGAGGGCGTAGTCGAACATCACGGACGAGTAGTCGGTGATCAGCCCGTCGGCGAGGGCGAGCAGCGGGGTCACGTCGTGGTGGGCGGTGACGTCGACGACACGGCCGCGCACGGACGGCGGGAGCACGACGTGGTTCAGGTAGTGGGAACGGACCAGGAGGACGTAGCGGTCGCCGAAGGTGTCGGCGAAGCGCTCGACGTCGAAGGGCAGCTCGAACCGCTTCCGTCCGTCGCCGCGGCTGCGGAAGGTCGGGGCGTACAGGAGGACCTGCCGGTCCTCGGGGATGCCCAGTTCCGCCGCCAGCGGGCCGCGCTCGCGTCCCGCGCCGGCCGCCTCCCGCCGCCTCGCCCGCACGAGCGCGTCGTTGCGCGGGTATCCGACCCGCAGCAGGGTCCGCTCCTGGAGCCGGAACGCCCGCACGAGGGTGCGCACGTCGTGCTCGGAGCGGATGAGGAACCGGTCGAAGCGGTCCAGGACCTTCTGCTGTTCCGCCTGCTCCTCACGGGACTTGAGCTTCCACTCGGCCTCGTCGAAGCCCATCCGCTTGAGGGCGGAGCCGTGCCAGGTCTGGATGTACGTCGTCTCCGGCCGCTTGGTCAGCTTCAGCGGGTAGCTCTGGTTGTCGACCCAGAACTCGGCCTGCGCGAGCGCCCTGAGATAGGGCAGCGACCAGCGGCGCACGAGGGTGGCGTCGTCCGGGAAGCCGGCCGGACCGCCGGTGTACGACCACACCGCCTCGACATCCAGCCCCTGGCGGCGCATCTCCTCGTAGATCGCCCGGGGACTGTCGCTGTACTGGCGGCCCAGGTGGCTCTCGAAGACGACGAGACCCTTCCGGACGGGCAGCCGGCTGAAGACCTCGTGGTACAGGCGGATCTTGGTCTCGCCGGAGGTGAGCCGCTTGCGCAGGGAACGGGACTTGCGGTAGCCGGTCTTGGCGAGCGTGGCGGCCCGGCCGTGCACCCCGCGCCGCACGACGGCGTCCGCCTTCTTGCCGGGCACCAGCCGGAAGGACAGGTGTCCTCGTGAGGAGACGACCGGTTCGATGCGGTCGGCGACCAGCCGGGTGAGCCGGGGCCGGACGGGCAGCCGGCCCGTGGCGAGACCGGGTTCGGCCGCGGTGAGCCTCGTGGTGGTGCGCACGCCGTCGACGTCGAGGTGGAGCCGTACGTCCCACACCGCGTCCACGATGCCCAGCGGCCGCACGGTCGCGAGGTCCGCCGAGCCCTCCCAGGCGACGGTCCCGCCCGCGTGCCACACGTTCGCCACGGGGAAGCGGAAGGTCTGGAAGCGCACTCCGGGGCGGCGGGCGTAGAACTCCAGCTCCCCGGCGAGCCGGGCGCCGGGCGGGATCACACCGAGCGGGTTGGTGATGCTCCCGGCGAGCCGGACGGTGGTGCCGCCGCTCTCGTACGAGGTCAGCTCGTTGCGCAGGAACATCCTGTCGACCGGCTTGACGTGGTGGCCGAGCTCGGTGACGTCCAGGACGTGCCGGCCGAAGGGGTCGTCGAGGTGCTCGGCGCACCAGTACACGCGGCCGTCGCGCTCGACGAGCGGCGAGGAGATCTTGTCGCGGTTGGTGAGCGTGTCCACGGCGGGCAGCAGATTGTCCCAGTCGCTCACCTGGAGGAGGTAGGCGCAGACGGCGTGGATGGGCTCGGTCTCGTCGAAGGCGGTGCGGTCGATCGACTCGAGGTACTCCCGGGCGATCGCCGCGAACTCCTCGCGGTAGGCGGCGTCGCGGAAGGGCAGTTCGCGCAGGTGCAGCACGAGGTCGTGCTTGAGGAACTTGACGTCCTTGGCGAACTTCAGCTCCAGGAGCCCCTTGTCCGCGAGGAGCCGGTCGACCCGGCGGTGGATCTCCATGCGGTGCGTGAAGTTGGCGATCTCGTCACGCCGGTTGCTGATGGACTTCGTCTCCGCCTTGTCCGCGACCCTCCAGTCGTACACCCGGTTGGGGATGAGGGTGATGCGGCGGGCGGTGGCGTACGCCTGGGCGGAGAAGAGCAGGTCCTCGTAGTGGATGCCGACCGGGAAGCGCAGCCCCTCGTCGAGCAGGAACCGCCTGCGGTAGCACTTGTTGGTCGACAGGGTGTCGAAGACCAGCAGGTCGGGCAGCTCGGAGATCGACTCCAGGGTCCGGGTGCGCTCGTACAGCCAGGGGTACCACTTGACCTCCTTGCCGGTGCGCGAGTCGACGTGCACCCGCACGCACAGGCCGGAGACCAGGTCCGCGCCGGTGGCCTCGGCGGCCTCCAGCATGTTGCGGCAGGCATTGCGCTCCAGGACGTCGTCGCTGTCGAGGAAGAGGACGTAGGTGCCGCGGGCCTCGGTGATGCCGCGGTTGCGGGGGGCGCCGCAGCCTCCGCTGTTCTCGGGCAGCCGGCAGGCGCGGACCCGGCCGGGGTGCGCCGCCGCCAGTCCGCGCGCCACCTCGTACGAGCCGTCGGTGCTCCGGTCGTCGACGACGACGACCTCGACGTCGTGCAGCGTCTGGTCCAGGACCGAGCGCACGGCCGTGGGCAGCCGGGCGGCGTCGTTGTAGACGATGACGACCACGGAGACGGCGGGCCTCCCCGGCCCGGACCCGGTGGCCCCGGCCGGGGAGGCGGCCGGCTCGGCCCCGTCCTCGGCGAACGTGCGAGATTGATCCACATTCATCCTATTAATCGTAGACATCGCACCGCGCTTCGGGGAGTTACCGGACGCCCTTCGCGTGTTGGAACACCCACGTCCGGTACACCACGAAACGGAACGCCGAGGCCAGGACGATCGACAGCGCCTTGGCGACGTTCGAGCCGAGCGGGCCGCTCATCCCCAGGCCGTGATAGCCGATGTAGAACAGCAGGCTCTCCATGGCGACGCCGAGCCCGCTGAACGCGAAGAAGAGGGCGATCTGACGCGGGGTCCGCGAGGCCCGGTCCCGGTAGGCGAAATAGCGGAAGCCGAGGTAGTTCGTCCCCATGGCGACACAGCTGGCGGCCACCGTGGCCGCCATCGGGGCCCACTTCAGGCCGTGCAGCGCCAGGTTGAAGAAGAGGATGTTGACGGCGACGCCGCTGCCGCCGACGACGGAGAACCGGACCATTTCCAGGACGAGCCGGCCGGCCTTCCGGCCCTTCGGCGCCTTCGGGGCTCTCCGGGGGCCGATGACGGGCGGCGTCGCCACGGGGGTCCGCCTCTCGGTGAGGTGCACTGTCACGAGTCCGGAACCTCCACGCGTATGTCCGTCGGTAGGGCCGCCGGTCGGGCCGTCGGTTGAGCCAACCATAAGCTAAATGCCCTATTTACCAGGTATAGGTAAATTGCGAGCCGGAGTTTCGCGTGAGACCGGAAAGAAAGAACGCGTGGGGGAAAGGGGCACCGCCGCCCCACGGAAAACGGGGGCGCCCCGGGTCGTGACGACCCGGGGCGCCCCCGTCCGCGTGCCTCCCGGGCCGTGGCGCCCGGGAACCGCCGGTGGACGACCGGCTTCTAGGAATGCGTGCGCAGCAGTGTCCGCATCGTCCGCATCGCCACCGACAGGTTGGCGAGGTCGAACGAGTCCGATCCCTGGATCTCCTCCAGGGTGGTGCGGGCCCGTCCGAGGATCGCCGCGTTCCTCTCCTTCCAGGCCTCGAAGCGCTCCTCGGGAGTGGAGGTCCCGTCGCCCTCCGCCAGGACGTCGGCGGTGAGCCCGGCGTGGGCCGCGTACAGGTCCTCGCGGATCGACGCGCGGGCCATGGACTGCCAGCGGTCGGCCCGCGGCAGCTCGATGATGCGGTCCATGAGCTGGGTGATGCCGAGACGGTCGGCGAGGTCGTAGTAGACCTCGGCGACGGCCATCGGGTCCTGGCCCGTGCGGTCGGCCACCGAGACGATGTCCAGCGCCGGGAAGGCGGAGGAGAACCCGGCCACACGGGTGGCGAGTTCGTCCGGCACGCCGGCGTCCGTCAGCTCGTCGTAGATCTGCTGGTACCACTCCAGGTCCGTGCCGCGGACCAGCTTGGGCAGCTCCGACCACACCTGCTCGACGCCGTCGCCGAAGAAGCTGATCGTTTCGGCGAGCTGGAGCGGCTGCGGCCGGTTGTTGAGCAGCCAGCGCGTGCCGCGCTCGACGAGACGGCGCGAGTGCAGCCGGATCCGGGTCTGGACGTCGGCGGCGACGACATTGTCGAGCGCCTCCACCGCGTCCCACACCGCGCTGGAGTTGAAGATCGCGCGGGCCGCGGTCTGCGCCCGGACGATCTCCTCCAGCGAGGCGCCCGTCTCCTCGCGCAGCCGGTGCAGGAAGCTCGTACCGCCCGTGTTGACCGTGTCGTTGACCAGGACGGTCGTCACGATCTCGCGGCTCAGCGCGTGCCCCTCGATCTGCTCGCGGAACTGGTCGCGCAGCGCCGTCGGGAAGTAGGCGAGCAGCAGGCTGTGCAGGTACGGGTCGTCGGGCAGCGAGGTGGCGAGCAGGTCGACGGAGACCGTGATCTTCGTGTACGCGAGCAGGACCGCCGTCTCGGGACCGGTCAGGCCCATACCGGCGTTGAGCCGCTCGCGGATCTGCCGCTCGCTGGGCAGGAACTCCAGGGCCCGGTCCAGGTGCCCCTCGCGGACCAGGTGGCGCAGGAAGCGCTGCTGGGCGTGGAGCATGCTCGGGGACTGGGCCAGCGCGTTGGCGATCGCCACGTTCTGCGCGTAGTTGTTGCGCAGCACCAGGGCGCCGACCTCGTCGGTCATCTCGGCGAGCAGCTTGTTGCGCTGCTTGACGGTCAGATCGCCGTTGGCCACCACCGCGTTGAGCAGGATCTTGATGTTCACCTCGTGGTCGGAGGTGTCCACGCCCGCGCTGTTGTCGATGGCGTCCGTGTTGATCTTGCCGCCGTGCTGGGCGAACTCGATCCGGCCGAGCTGGGTCAGACCCAGGTTGCCGCCCTCGCCGACGACCTTGACGCGCAGCTCCGCGCCGTCGACGCGGATCGCGTCGTTGGCCTTGTCGCCGACCTCGGCGTTCGACTCGGCGGACGACTTCACGTACGTGCCGATACCGCCGTTCCACAGCAGGTCGACGGGCGCCTGGAGGATCGCCCGCATCAGGTCGGCCGGCGTCATCTTCGCGGTGTTCGACTCGATGCCGAGGGCCTCGCGGATGTGCGCGTTGACCGGGATGGCCTTGGCGCTGCGCGGGAAGACGCCGCCACCGGCCGAGATCAGCTCGGTGTCGTAGTCGGCCCACGAGGAGCGCGGCAGCTCGAAGAGGCGGCGGCGCTCGGCGTAGGAGGTCTCCGCGTCCGGGTTCGGGTCGATGAAGATGTGCCGGTGGTCGAACGCGGCGACCAGGCGGATGTGCTCGGAGAGCAGCATGCCGTTGCCGAACACGTCGCCGGACATGTCGCCGACGCCGACCACGGTGAAGTCCTGCGTCTGGGTGTTGACGCCGAGCTCCCGGAAGTGCCGCTTCACGGACTCCCAGGCACCGCGGGCGGTGATGCCCATCTTCTTGTGGTCGTACCCGGCGGAGCCGCCGGAGGCGAACGCGTCGCCGAGCCAGAAGTCGTAGGACTGGGCGACCTCGTTGGCGATGTCCGAGAACGTCGCCGTGCCCTTGTCGGCGGCGACCACGAGGTAGGTGTCGTCCTCGTCGTGCCGGACGACGTCGGCGGGCGGGACGACCTCGCCGGCCACCATGTTGTCGGTGATGTCGAGCAGCGCGGAGATGAAGGTCCGGTAGCTGCGGATGCCCTCGGCCATCCACGCGTCGCGGTCCACGGCCGGGTCGGGCAGCTGCTTGGCGACGAAGCCGCCCTTGGCGCCGACCGGCACGATGACGGTGTTCTTCACCATCTGCGCCTTGACCAGGCCGAGGATCTCCGTACGGAAGTCCTCACGCCGGTCGGACCAGCGCAGACCACCGCGCGCGACCTTGCCGAAGCGCAGGTGCACGCCTTCGACGCGCGGCGAGTACACCCAGATCTCGAACGCCGGGCGCGGCGCCGGGAGGTCCGGGATGGCCGTCGGGTCGAACTTCATCGAGACGTACTCGTGCGGCGTGCCGTCGGCCGTCCGCTGGAAGAAGTTCGTGCGCAGGGTCGCCTTGATCAGGTGGAGGAAGGACCGCAGGATCCGGTCCTCGTCCAGCGAGGCCACCTGGTCGAGGGCCGCCTCCAGCTCCTCCAGCAGGGCGTCGGTCAGCTCGACACCGGCGCGCTGGCGCTCCGGCGACATCCGCGCCTCGAACAGCGAGACGAGCAGCCGGGTGGTGTGGACGTTGTTGCGGAGGGTGTCCTCCATGTAGTCCTGGCTGAAGGTGGAGCCGGCCTGGCGCAGGTACTTCGCGTAGGCGCGCAGCACCATCGACTGCCGCCAGGTCAGTCCGGCGCTCAGCACGAGGGCGTTGAAGCCGTCGTTCTCGGCCTGCCCGGTCCAGGTGGCGGCGAAGGCCTCCTGGAACCGCTCGCGGCCGTCGTCGCCGAGGTAGTCGCCGTTGCCGTTCAGGGACTTGGGCAGGCGCAGCCCGAAGTCGTAGATCCACGCCGTCGTACGGTCCGAGCAGCGCAGTTCGTAGGGCCGCTCGTCGGTGACCTCGACGCCCATGCGGTTCAGGGCGGGCAGGACCGCGGAGAGCGAGACCTGGTCGCCGCCGCGGTAGATCTTGAAGCGGCGCTCGCCGGAGGCCGTGCCCACCGGCTCGTACAGGCTGAGCGCGAAGTCCTTGCTGGGATCCTGGCTGAGCGCCTGGAGGTGGACCAGGTCGGCGACGGCGGAGCGCGGGGAGTGGTCGGCCTTGTAGCCCTCGGGGAAGGCGTTGCCGTACCGGCGCAGCAGTTCGGCGGCGCGCTCCTCGCCGCACTCGGCGGTCAGCGCCTCCGCGAAGCCGTCGGCCCAGGAACGGGCGGCCTCGACGAGCCGCGCCTCGATGCGCTCCTTGTCGGAGTCGGACAGCTGCGGCAGCTCGGTGCCCGGCTCGACGCGGACCACGAAGTGCAGCCGGGACAGGATCGACTCGGTGTTCCAGGCCGTGAAGTCGACGCTGATGCCCTGGAGCTCTTCCTTCAGGATGTCGATGATCCGCAGGCGCACACCGGTGGTGTAGCGGTCGCGCGGGAGGTAGACGAGGGCCGAGTAGTAGCGCCCGTACTCGTCCTGGCGCAGGTAGAGCCGCAGCCGGCGCCGCTCCTGGAGGTACAGGACGGACGTGACGATCGCCCGGAGCTCGTCGGCGGGGGTCTGGAACAGCTCGTCGCGCGGGTACGTCTCCAGGATCTGGAGCAGGTCGCGCCCGTCGTGGCTGTTGGGCGAGAACCCGGCGCCGCGCAGGACCTCGTCGACCTTGCGGCGGACGACGGGCACCCGGCGCACGGACTCGGTGTACGCGGCGGAGGAGAACAGGCCCAGGAAGCGGCGCTCCCCGATGACCTCGCCGTTCTCGTCGAACTTCTTGACCCCGACGTAGTCCAGGTACGACGGCCGGTGCACGGTGGCGCGGCTGTTCGCCTTGGTCAGGATCAGCAGCTTGTGCTCGCGGGCCTTGGCGCGCGCGTCGGCGGGCAGCCGCTCGAAGGACGGGCTGACCGGGTGGCTGTCCTCGCCGTGCTGCGGGTCGGAGCGCAGGATGCCGAGCCCGGTGCCGGGGACGGCGGCCAGCGAGTCGTCGTCGCGCAGCTGGTACTCGCGGTAGCCGAGGAAGGTGAAGTGGTCACCGGCGAGCCAGCGCAGCAGCTCGCGGGCCTCCTCGACCTCCTGGTCGCGCAGGTCGTCGGCGGTCGGCTCCTTGGGGAGCTCCTCGGCGATCCGCAGCGCCGCGTCCCGCATCTTCTCCCAGTCCTCGACGGCCTCACGGACGTCGGACAGGACGCGCAGCAGGTCGGCGGTGATCTGCTTCAGGTCGGCGCGGTCGGTCTCGCGGTCGATCTCGACGTGGATCCACGACTCGACGTGCGCGTCGTGCGGCAGCTCCTCCGCGGAGGGCCGCGTGGGCAGCACCTCGATGAGCTTGCCGGTCAGGTCGCGCCGGACGACGAACTGCGGGTGGATGACGACGTGGATGCCGCGCCCCTGACGGGACAGCTCGTTGGTCACCGAGTCGACGAGGAAGGGCATGTCGTCCGTGACCACCTCGACGACGGAGTGGCTGCAGGTCCAGCCGTTCTCCTCGACGGTGGGCGTGTGCACGCGCACGTTGGCCGTGCCCTGGGGGCGCGTCTCGGCCAGTCTGTAGTGGGAGAAGGCCGCTCCGAAGACATCGACCGGGTCGCGGTCGGTGAGGTCCTCCGGGGCCGTGTGCAGGTAGTAGCGCTGGAGGAACGCGAGCACGGTGTCCCGGTCGGGGGTGCCCTCGCCCGTCGTCCCAGTCGGTAGGTGCCCCCCGGCCGGGCTGTTCTCAGCTACCCGGGCAGCCCTCTCGAGCAGCTCGGCCTTGGCTTCGTCCAGCTTGGTCTGCATGGTCCTCTGGCTCCTGTCGCGCGCCGTTGCGTGACGTTGAAGGAAGTACGGTCTCGTCGCTTCCGACGCAACGCCGTGACGCGGGGTGTCCGGTCTGCTCCGACGCTATGCCGCAAGGTGAGATGGGCGGGGTGGTATCGGCCGTTTCCGACCCCCCTGAAGACGGTGACGCCGCTCCCGGCCCCGTCCGTTCCCGGGGTGCCGTCGACGTACGGACCGCGCTGCCGCCGGCGCTCGCCGCGTTTCCGCTCGCGCATGCGGCAGCCGTCGTGATCCCGTCCCGCCCGTGAAGATCAGCGATCGACGCCCGGTCACGGATGTCGTCCGTGCGCTCCGGGCGCGGGGCAGGGGCGACGATGCCCCCGCGAGATATCGCGCTGATCACGCCACCAGGCTATCGCCCCCGACCGGGGGGCCGTCATGAGCCGTATGTGTACAAAACCGGGGGTGGAACTTTGACACTATGCACAGGGGCTATCAGGGCGACGGCATGCAGTGCGGGCCGACCGCGAGCTACCGTCGTCCTACGGGCAGTGTTCTGCCCCGTGGCACGCACCTGCCCCGGAGGCGGTTGACCGGGACGGCGGACGGAACGTTCAAGGACGGCCGACGGGAGCGCAGCACCATGGCAGCGAAGATCCTCATTGTCACCGGCGACGCGGCGGAGTCGCTGGAAGTCCTCTACCCCTACCAGCGTCTGCGCGAGGAGGGGTACGAGGTCCACATCGCGGCCCCCACCCGCAAGAAGCTGCAGTTCGTGGTCCACGACTTCGAGCCCGGCTTCGACACGTACACCGAGAAGCCCGGCTACACCTGGCCCGCGGACCTGGCCTTCGCGGAGGTCGACCCCGGCGCGTACGCCGCCCTGGTCATCCCCGGCGGGCGCGCCCCGGAGTACCTCCGCAACGACCTCGAACTCCGCAAGATCCTGAAGTCGTTCTTCGACGCGGACAAGCCGGTGGCCCAGATCTGCCACGGTCCCCTGCTGACCGCGGCCGTCGACAGCCTGAGCGGGCGCCGCGTCACGGCCTACCCCGCGCTGGAACTCGACATGCAGGCGGCGGGCGCCACCTTCCAGGACGCGGAGGCGGTCGTCGACGGCACCCTGGTCTCCGCCCGCGCCTGGCCGGACCACTCCGCCTGGATGCGTGAGTTCCTCAAGGTGCTGCGCTCCAGGGTCCCGGTGGACTGACGGGCGCGGCCGGCCCTCAGGCCGCCAGCCGGCCGGCCTCCTCGACCGCCTCCTCCAGACTGTCCACCACGGGAACGCCGGCCCCCTCCAGGCTGGCGCGGCTGTGGGAACCCCCCGTGTAGAGGACGGCCCCGGCGCCGACGTGCCGTGCGGCCGTGGCGTCGTCCAGCGCGTCGCCGATCACCACCACACGGGCCGGTTCGACACCGGCGAGGGCGGCGAGGTGGCGCACCATGTGCTCGGCCTTGCTGCCGCCGGAGGGCCCGGTGCGCCCGTCGACCCGCAGGAAGTGCGGCTCGATCCCGAAGCCCCGCACCAGCGGGACCAGTTCCTCGTGCCCGTACATGCTCAGCAGGGACTGGCTGCGGCCCGCCGCCTCCCACCCGGCGAGCAGGGCGGGCACCCCGGTGGTGAGCCCGCACGCCCAGCGGTGCTCGGCGTAGTGCCGGTGGAAGGCCTCGTCCATGATCTGCCACTCGGAGTCCGACGGCAGCCGCCCCATCAGCCGCTCGTAGAACCTCGGCACGGGCACGCAGTACATCGCCCGGTACCGCTCCAGGGTGATCGGCTCGAGACCCAGCTCGGCGAACGCCGCGTTCGTCGCCCCGATGATCGCGTCATTGTCGTGGAACAGCGTCCCGTTCCAGTCCCACACAATGTGCGCTTCTCCTTGCTTCCCCATACGGAAGAACGTACCTCCCGCCACCGACAACGCGGCATGACGGGGAGGGACCGGGCGGCTACTCCCCGAGGCCGACCAGGCCGGGGACCTCCTGGGTGGCGAACCACAGCAGTTCGTGGTCCTCCGCGCCGTCGACCACGAACTGGGCGTCGTCGTCCCCGGCGTCCGCCGCGCCGACCGCGGCCGCGGCCGCGGTCACGTCCGCCTCGGCGTCGGCCGCGTCGACGTGCACGGCGGCCGCCTTGGCCAGGGTCACGTCCTGGGAGACCCGCACCTCGCCGAGCGCCGCGGGATCGAGTCCGCGGTCGGGGTCGGCGGCCGCGGCCCGGTCCGGGACGTCGACCGCGACGACGACCCGGCGCCGCACCGCCTCCGGCTCGGCCGCCAGGAGCCGCAGCGAGGCCAGCGCGGCCCGGCTCAGCGCCGCGTACTCCAGTTCCTCGATGTCGTCGGAGAGGTACCACTCGCGCAGGGCGGGCGTGACGGCGTACGCGGTGAACGGTCCCGTCTCCAGCTCTCCCGTCTTGTACGCCTCGGCGAGACCGGAGAGGGTCAGGGGGACGTAGACGCGCATGGCTGGCCGCTTTCGTAGTCGGGGCTCCGGGGATCACGCGGTCCGAGCACTCCGGGGAGGGCCGTCCCGCGCCTCCGGGAGGGACTTCAGGATACGTGCGGGTGTCCCCTTTCGAGGTCACGGCAGCACTCTCCGTGGCGTCCACCGCACGCCGGCGATTCACCCGGTCCTCCCCCTCTCCGCCAAGGGTTCCGCCCCTCCCGGCCACCCTGATAGGTGAACTTCCCGGCCGCCGCGACGCGCGCCCGCCGTCCTTGCGCGGGCCCCCTCCCGGCTCGTACAAGATCCCCGACACGAAAGTTACCGACTGGTATCGACCGGTCCGGACGAGAACTCCGGACGAGAACGGGGACGACGCATGAACAAGGTGATGACCAGGACGAGGCGCCACCCCGGCACCCGGCCGCCGGGCCGCCAGGACTCCCGCCGCCCCGGCGGCTCCCCGCCCCGCACCCCGGGCACGGGCACCCCCGCCAGGACCCCCGGCGGGCGCCCGCCGGGGAACACGAGCCCGTCCCCCGCCCGCGCCCTGTCGTCCCCGCGGCCCCCGGCCCTCCCGGCACCGGCCGGTGGCCGCGCGCCGGTGACCGTGGGGGGCGACGCCGGGTCCCCGGCGACGGCGCGGGGCGGGGCCCGGCCGCTCGCCACGCCGTCCGCCGGAGCGGCTCGGCGCCCGGCTCCCCGGCTCCGCCCCACCGATGTCTTCGCCGAACGTCTGCTGGCCGTGCTGAGCGGTGCCCGCCCCGTCCACTGCATGCTGCGCCACACCGCGGGCCGGGCCTACGACGAACTGGTCCGGCTCGCCGAACTCGGCCCTCTCCGTACCCGTGGTCCCCGCCCCGTCGTACGCGACATCGGCTACTACGTCGCACGCCCGGACGCCGTCGAGGCCTTCGCCCGCATCGGCGCCGGCGACCAGCTCCGCGCCATGGCCTTCCGGCTGGAACAGGGCCCCGACCTCCGCTGGCGCTGCACCGCGATCGAACTCGGCGTCCCGCGCACCCCCCGCCCGGGCGACTGAACGCCACCGGACCCCGGCACCCGGCCCGCGGTATCCGGACTCCGGCCCCGGGACATGGGCCCCGGCCCGCGGCACCGGGCCCCGGACACCGCGCGCCACGCGGGACACGGGGCCCGGGGCCGGGACGCGGGGCCGGGACGCGGGGCCGGGACGCGGGGCCGGGACGCGGGGCCGGGACGCGGGGCCGGGACGCGGGGCCGGGACGCGGGGCCGGGACGCGGGGCCGGGACGCGGGGCCGGGACGCGGGGCCGGGACGCGGGGCCGGGACGCGGGAAGGGCCGGACACCCGGTGTCCGGCCCTTCCCGCGTCATCCGGTCGCCTGCCGCGGCACTGCCCGCCGCAGGCGACCCTCACTCACTTCTTGCGGCGGCGCGCGCCACCCTTCTGCTGCTTGCGGCGCTCCGCGCGCGTGAGGCCGTCCGCCTCGGAGCGGAAGGGCTCGTCGTCGCTGGCGAAGTCGCCCTCGACGATGCCGCCCTCGCCGTCCACGGTCGGCGCGGAGAAGTGCAGCCGGTCCGGGCGCTGCGGGGCGTCGAGGCCCTTGGCGCGGATCTCGGGCCGCACCGCGCCCGCGGGGACCGCTTCCTGCTGGGCCGGAGAGGGCACGGAGTCCTGGACCGGGACCTCCTCGACCTGCTGCTCGACCTGGACCTCCAGGTTGAACAGGTAGCCGACGGACTCCTCCTTGATGCCGTCCATCATGGCGCTGAACATGTCGAAGCCCTCGCGCTGGTACTCGACCAGCGGGTCCTTCTGGGCCATCGCGCGCAGGCCGATGCCCTCTTGGAGGTAGTCCATCTCGTAGAGGTGCTCACGCCACTTGCGGTCCAGGACCGACAGCACGACCCGGCGCTCCAGCTCACGCATGATCTCGGAGCCGAGCTGCTCCTCGCGGGCCGCGTACTGGGCGTGGATGTCGTCCTTGATGGACTCGGAGATGAACTCGGCGGTCAGACCGGAACGGTCGCCGGCCTCCTCCTCCATCTCGTCGACGGTGACCTTCACCGGGTAGAGCTGCTTGAAGGCGCCCCACAGCCGGTCGAGGTCCCACTCCTCGGCGAAGCCCTCGGCGGTCTCAGCCGCGATGTAGGCGTCGATGGTGTCGTCCATGAAGTGCTGGATCTGCTCCTGCAGGTCCTCGCCCTCCAGGACGCGGCGGCGCTCGCCGTAGATGACCTCGCGCTGCCGGTTGAGCACCTCGTCGTACTTCAGGACGTTCTTGCGGGTCTCGAAGTTCTGCTGCTCGACCTGCGACTGGGCGGAGGCGATGGCACGCGTGACCATCTTGTTCTCGATCGGCACGTCGTCCGGGACGTTCGCCATCGACATGACGCGCTCGACCATCTGCGCCTTGAACAGACGCATCAGGTCGTCACCGAGGGAGAGGTAGAAGCGGGACTCGCCCGGGTCGCCCTGACGGCCGGAGCGGCCGCGCAGCTGGTTGTCGATACGCCGCGACTCGTGACGCTCGGTGCCCAGCACGTAGAGCCCGCCGAGGTCGTGGACCTCGTCCTTCTCGGCCTTCACCATCGCCTCGGCCCGTTCCAGGGCCGCGGGCAGGGCGTGCGCCCACTCCTCGATGTGCTCCTCGGGGTCGAGGCCGCGCTGGCGCAGCTCCGCCTCCGCGAGGTCCTCGGGGTTGCCGCCGAGCTTGATGTCGGTACCGCGGCCGGCCATGTTGGTCGCGACGGTGACGGCGCCCTTGCGGCCGGCCTGGGCGACGATCGTCGCCTCCCGGTCGTGCTGCTTGGCGTTCAGCACCTCGTGCTGGATGCCGCGCTTGGAGAGCTGCTGCGAGAGGTACTCGGACTTCTCGACCGAGGTCGTGCCGACCAGGATCGGCTGGCCCTTCTCGTGCTTCTCGGCAATGTCGTCGACCACCGCGTCGAACTTGGCGATCTCCGTGCGGTAGATCAGGTCCGACTGGTCCTTGCGCTGCATCGGCCGGTTGGTCGGGATCGGGACGACACCGAGCTTGTAGATCTGGTGGAACTCGGCGGCCTCGGTCATCGCCGTACCGGTCATGCCGGAGAGGCCCGGCACTTCCTTGCCGTCGTGGTCCTGGCGCTTGTAGAGGCGGAAGAAGTTCTGCAGGGTGATCGTGGCGAGCGTCTGGTTCTCGTCCTTGATGTCCACCCCTTCCTTCGCCTCGATCGCCTGGTGCATGCCCTCGTTGTAGCGGCGGCCGGCGAGGATACGGCCGGTGTGCTCGTCGACGATCATGACCTCGCCGTCGATGACGACGTAGTCCTTGTCCTTCTTGAACAGTTCCTTGGCCTTGATGGCGTTGTTCAGGTAACCGACGAGCGGGGTGTTCACCGACTCGTAGAGGTTGTCGATGCCCAGCCAGTCCTCGACCTTGCCGACGCCGGACTCGTGGATGGCGACGGTGCGCTTCTTCTCGTCGACCTCGTAGTCGCCGGTCTCCTCGATGCCCTTCAGGGGGTTGCCGGGCTCGCCCTTCTTCAGGCGGATGACCAGCTTGGCGAAGTCGCCGTACCACTTGGTGGCCTGGTCGGCCGGGCCGGAGATGATCAGCGGCGTACGGGCCTCGTCGACGAGGATGGAGTCGACCTCGTCGACGATCGCGAAGTTGTGGCCGCGCTGGACGAGTTCGTCCTGGGACCAGGCCATGTTGTCGCGCAGGTAGTCGAAGCCGAACTCGTTGTTCGTGCCGTACGTGATGTCGCACGCGTACTGCTCGCGGCGCTGGGCCGGAGTCATGTTGGCGAGGATGCAGCCGACTTCGAGGCCGAGGAACTTGTGGACGCGGCCCATCATCTCGGAGTCGCGCTCGGCCAGGTAGTCGTTGACCGTGATGAGGTGGACGCCCTTTCCGGAGAGGGCGTTCAGATACGCGGGCAGGGTGCCGACGAGCGTCTTGCCCTCACCGGTCTTCATCTCGGCGACATAGCCGAGGTGCAGCGCGGCGCCACCCATGATCTGCACGTCGTAGTGACGCTGGCCGAGGGCTCGCTTGGCCGCCTCGCGAACGGTCGCGAAGGCTTCGGGCATCAGGTCGTCGAGGCTCTCGCCGTCGGCGTACCGCTGCTTGTACTCATCGGTGAGGGCCCTCAGCTCGGCGTCGGAGAGGTCGACGAAGTCCTCTTCGATGGAGTTGACCTGGTCCGCGATGCGGTGCAGTTTGCGCAGGATCTTGCCTTCGCCTGCACGCATGATCTTCGAGAGGACGGACACGGGGGTTTGTCTCCTTGCCGGTCGGGCCTGGGACGGTCGGTTTCAATGACAGTTTCAAAGACAGATTCAAATCACAGCTTGAGCAACGGCCATCGTAAGCGAGGACCGCACCGCGCCGGGAGGTCTGCCGGTGACAGCCACCAGGACAACGGACGGGGGCTGCCGAAGGTGCCGCGCCCGCACAGCGAAAAGTAGCGAACCGATCACCCGGGGCAAAGGAATGGCGCCCTTGCGGATGCCCGAGCAGAATCGGCCGATGGACCCCGTCACGCTGACCACCGACCGCCTCGTCCTGCGCGCCGTGGGCGTGGACGACACCGACGCGATCTTCGCGGCCGCCCAGGATCCCGACATCCAGCGCTGGACCACGATCCCGTCGCCCTATCTGCTCGAGCACGCCTCGGGCTTCACGGACCAGACGGTGCCCGAGGGCTGGGCGGACGGTTCGGCCTTCGCCTTCGGGGTCTTCCTCCCCTCCGGGCAGCTGGTGGGCATGCTCTCCATCACCATGCGCTCCCTGGGCGTCGGCGAGGTGGGCTACTGGGCGGCGAAGGAGCACCGCGGCAACGGCTACATCACCGAGGCCACCGTCGCCGCCTCCCGCTGGGCCTTCACGGACCTGTCCGTCGACCGCGTCGAATGGCGCGCCGAGGTCGGCAACACCGGCTCCCGCGCGGTGGCCGAACGCGCCGGGTTCACCATCGAGGGGACGCTGCGCTCCGCCATCAACAACAAGGGCGTGCGCAGGGACTGCTGGGTGGGCTCGCTGCTCCCCTCCGACCTGGGCCTGCCCTCGACGTCGCCGTACCTGCCGGCCAGGTGAGCGCCGTACAAGTCCCGGGACCGGATCCCGCGCCGGGACCCGGTGCCGGGTCCCCTCCCCGCGGCCGGTCCGCGGGCGCCCCGGTTGTCAGTGGCACCGCCTAACGTGTGGGCATGACGAGTCTCCCGCGTCCCACCATCGAACTCTCCGCGGACGAAGCCCGCCGCATCGCCCTGCGGGCGCAGGGTTTCCTGGGCGCCCCGGACCGCAGGGCGGGCGTCCGGGGAGTCCTGCGGCACCTCGGCGCGGTCCAGCTCGACACGATCTCCGTCCTCGCCCGGTCCCACGAACTGATTCCTTACGCCCGTCTCGGCGCCGTCGGCCGCAAGACCGTCGAACAGGCCTACTGGACGTCCGCACCGCCCGCCGGCACCCCGTCCGCCGAGACGCCCCCGGCACCGCACGCCTTCGAGTACTGGTCCCACGCGGCCTGCATCCTGCCCGTGGAGGAGTGGCCCCACTTCGCGTTCCGCCGCCGCGCCTACCGCGCCCGCCCGCACTGGAACCACGACCTGCCCGACGGCGCCTACGACCAGGTGATCAAGCAGCTCCGCGCCGAAGGCCCCCTGACGGCCACGGACTTGGGCGGGGCGAAGAAGACCAGCGAGTGGTGGGACTGGTCGGGCACGAAGGTCGCCGTCGAGCGCGCGCTGATGTACGGCGAGGTGGTGTGCGTGGAGCGGCGCGGCTGGAAGCGGGTCTACGACCTGGCGGAGCGCGCGATCCCGAAGCCGCTGCTCCATGACGAACTGGACGACAGGGAGTGCGTGCGCCGTCTCGTCCGCCTCGCCGGCCGGTCCCTCGGCGTCGGCACCCGCGCGGACATCGCCGATTACCACCGCCTCAAGCTGGAGCAGGTCGACGCGGTGATCGCGGACTCGGGTCTGGTCGCCGTGACGGTGGAGGGCTGGGGCAGGGCCGCGGCCGCAAAGGGCGGCGCCGGGGGTCCGGGCGGAAGACCGGCCGGTGACGCGTGGGCGGACCCGGAGGCGCTGGAGACGGTCCCGCGCGGCCGCCATCGCACGACGCTCCTGTCGCCGTTCGACTCCCTCGTCTGGGAGCGGGCGCGCACGGAGCGGATCTTCGACTTCACGCACCGGCTGGAGGCGTACACGCCCAAGCCGAAGCGGATCCACGGCTACTTCGCGATGCCGGTCCTGGCCGGGGGCCGGCTGGTCGGCCGGGTCGATCCGGCCCGGGAGGGCCGCACGCTGGTCGCCCGACAGGTCACCCTGGACGGCGCGAAGGCGGTCCCGGCGGTGGCCCAGGCCCTGGCGGAGGCCGCGGACTGGGTGGACTGCACGGACGTGCGGGTCGAGCGGGTGGACACCCCGGGCCTGCGCGAACCGCTGGCCGCGGAGCTCGTCCGCGTCCTGGGGTGATGTCCGGCGAAGTCGCCGGGTGCCGCCCGGCGGCCGCGTCCGCGGCGTCCTGGGGTGACGCCTAGCGGATCTCGAGGATCTTCTCCCGCATCGCGTACACCACCGCCTCCATCCTGGAGTGCAGCTGCAGCTTCTCCAGGATGTTGCGCACGTGGTTCTTCACGGTGTTCTCGGAGATGAACAGTTCCTTGGCGATGTCGCGGTTGTTCATTCCCGTGGCCACCAGCTTGAGGACCTCCAGCTCACGGTCGGTGAGCCGCGGCGCCGGCACCAGCCGGCGCTCGTCCGTCCGCTGGATCATCGACTTGAACTCGGTGAGGAGCTTCGACGCCATCGACGGGCTGATCTGCGACTGCCCGTCGGCCACCGCGCGGATGGCCGTGGCCACCTCGTCCGTGGAGATCTCCTTGAGGAGGTACCCGGTCGCCCCCGCCTTGATCGCGTCGTAGAGGTCGGCCTCCTCGTCGCTGATCGTCAGCATGATGATCTTCGCGCTGGGGGCCACCTCCTTGATGGAGGTGCACGCCTCGATACCGCCGCGCTTGGGCATCCGCACGTCCATCAGCACGATGTCGGGCAGCAGGTCGGCGGCCTTGTCGACCGCCTCCGCCCCGTCGCCCGCCTCGCCGACGACCTGGATGTCCTCCTCGGCGGCGAGCACGATCTCCAAGCCTCGGCGGAACAGGGCGTGGTCGTCCACGACGAGGACCCTGATGGGCTCCTCACGCGAAGGGCCCCCGTCCGGGCCGGAAGCGACGATTCCGTCGTCGGCGCCACCGGCACGCATCGGTCCGAAGCTGTCCGCCATCGTTCCTCCCCCTGAAGGCCGTGGCCTGTGTTTCCGTGGCATCGCCAACCCAAGGCAACGACCCACCGGTTGGGCCGGTGCGGCCATGATTCCATGTCCGGACGGCGGCGGGGTGACGGAGCGGGACGTGAAGTGGTCGCACACCGGTGCCCCTGGGGGCGCACTCGCGCTCCAGGGGCACCGGCTCGTCCGTCACCGGGAACGGTCAGCCGCCGAGCGCGCCGCCCGGCGCGTCCGCTCCGCCCTGGGTGACCATCGCTTCCGTGCTGAGGTGGATGACCCCGTAGTCGTACGCGTGGCGCCGGTAGACGACGCTGGGCTCCTTCGTCTCGGAGTCGACGAAGAGATAGAAGTCGTGCCCGACCAGCTCCATCTCGTAGAGCGCCTGATCGAGCGTCATCGGTGCGGCCACATGGGTCTTCTCCCGGACGACACAGGGGCCTTCGCCCATGATCTCGAGAGAGCCGATCTTCTTGGTGGGCACGGCGTCGGGCTCCTCGTCACGGACGACGTCGCCGCTGCCGTTCAGGGTCGCGGCGCCCGGGACGACGTCGGCGACCTCGGCCGCCGAGATCCTGCCGTTGCCACGGCGGGTGTAACGCTTGTCGTGCTGCTTGCGCAGCCTGGCCTCGAGCTTGTCCGCGGCCAGGTCGAGTGCTGCATACGCGTCGCTTGCCGCCGCCTCCGCCCGGATCACCGGTCCGCGGGAGTGGAGCGTGATCTCCACCCGGTCACTGCGGTCGGCCTGTCGGGGGTTGGGCTCCTTGGACACCTCGACGTCGAGGCTGATCACCTTGCCATCGAGCTTCTGGATCTTCTCCAGCTTCAGCTTCTCGGCCACGTGCTTGCGGAACCGCTCGGGCACCTCGGTCTTGCGGCCCTTGACGACGATGTCCACGCAGAACTCCGTTCCCGGATAGCCCCGCTCCACTGGCGGAGCATCTCCCTTTTGCACCAGGTCCCGGTGAGCCCCGGAACCTCGGACTCGGTGACTTTCACCTCCTCCTCCCCCAAGGACAAGATCTCCACCCCACCGATGCGGGTGATTGCCGGAAAGTCACGCTTCGGCACTCGGATGCGCGAGGTACGGCCTGCGCCATTGCCTCACAACCGAACATATCTCGCCCGGACGGATGTCGTCACCCTCTACTGATACGTACCTCCGTTCAGGTGAATTGACCCTCGTATTACCTGCAACGATGCAAGTTCTCGGTCAGTTCCGGTTTATTTCGAAGGCATCCAAAGGTGCCGCGATCACAGCCGAACGGACCGTGCCACCACTCGTTCCTTCGGCCTGCTCCCTACCCACGATTCGTCCGTCCATCTCCACCCGCCCCGTCCTCTCACCCGTCCATCGCAGCGCCCGCGCACCCGACCGCGCGGCCCGCACCGCCCGCGCCGCCTCCGCCAGCGACGCCCCCGTCGTCATCAGGTCGTCCACCAGCACGATCCGGCCTCCTTCGGCCAGTAGCCGCCCGCCCCCGGCGACGACCTCCAGGGCACCCGCCAGGTTCACCGCCCGCTGACGGGAGTTCAGCCCCGCCTGGTCGGCCACGGCACGCCGCTGCCGCAGCACCCCGAGCACCCGGGCCGGTGTCCCCGTGCGCCGCAGTTCGCCCGCCGCCGCGAGAGCGATCCGCCGCACCGGATCATGGCCCCGCGCCCGGACCGCCCACCGCGCCGACGGCACCGGTACGAGCAGCACCGGCCCGGGGCCCGGCCGTCCCCGCGAAGCCGTGGACCGCCCTGCCGGACCAGGACGTCCCGCCGGCCCCGCACCCGCTCGTACGGCCCCCGCGAGGGCGGCGCCCAGAGGTGCCGCCAGGGCCAGCGCACCCCGTTCCTTGTGGGCGAGGAGCATGGCCCGCACCTCGTCCCCGTAAGGAGCCGCCGCGTGCACCACGGGCAGCCCGGCCGGCTCGGGCGCCGGCCGCACCCGGCACGGAGCGGCCCCCGCCAGGACGGCACGGCACCCGGGGCAGAGCACCGTGCGAGGCCTGCCGCAGCCTCCGCACTCGGCCGGCAGCACCAGATCCGTGAGGTCCCGCCACCATCCCCGCATGACCACCACTGTGCCGACGCCCGGCCCGCTCGGCCACCCCTGTGGAAAACCCTGGAGAACAGCCTGTGGACGGCTTCCGGAAACGGCGGCGGGCCCGCCCGGAGACCGGACGGACCCACCACCTGACGCGCACGGCGCTACCCGGGATAGACCGGCGCCGTCCCGTCCTGGACCACCTTCTGCCACTGCTCCCCCGCCGACAGCCGCACGATCCCGTCCGTGTCCGAGTGCGCCACCAGCGGCAGCTGCTCGTCCTCGGACGCGGCGATCTCCTTGACGTTGGCCAGCGCGGAGGGCGAGGTGCCCAGCGGGGTGGAGCCGTCGACCTGGACGTACTGCATCTGCTGCACACCGCCCTTCTCGCTGCCGACCACCACGAGGCGGCTGTCCCCGGCCCAGGACATGGCCGTGACCTCCTCCAGCCGGGGCGCGACGGACCGGGGTTCGAAGATGTACGCGCCGGCCGGCTCGTCGGGCTTGGACCGCTCGATGCGTCCGATCTGCAGCGAGCTCTTGCCGTCCTTCTCGACGATCAGCGCGATGCGCACGCCGTCGGCGGCCACCCGCACCGCCTCGACGCGCCCGTCGAGCTCCGGCGCCTGCACGACGACGGGCTCGCCCGCGCCCTTCTGCAGCAGGAGCAGCCGGGGGTTCTTCGGGTCGCGGTCGGCCACCCACAGATCGCCGTTCGCGTCCCAGCTCGGCGTCGTCAGCCGGTCGTCGGCCGTGGCGCCCTGGCTGCGCACCACCGGCTCGGCGAGCGAACCGCCCGGCACCAGCGACCCGACGTACAGGTTCCGGCCGTCGGCCGACACCCCGGCGGCGGTCTCCTCGTCCCGCGACACCGCGGCCGCCCGCAGCTTCTTGCCGCCCTCGCCCAGTGCGCCGGGCACCGGCTCGGGCTTCTTGTCGCGGTTGCCGCCGGGCATCCGTACGAGCCTCTGGTCGTGGTCGATGAAGTACTGGTACTCGGGGTGGTCGCCCGTACCGTGCAGGGCGACGCTCTCGGCCTTGGCCTTGGTCAGCACGCACAGCTGCGAGCCGTTCGCCCTCTGGAGCTCCACCTCGTCGACGCCCGTGGGGGTCAGGTCCCGGAGGGTGAGGAGGATCTGGGCCGCCATCTGCCGGCACTGGGTGCTCCCGACGCGGTCGGCCCGCGCGTTCAGCGGCACCGTGACGCTGTTGCGGTCGTCGGGCGACAGCGTCACACCGCTGTTCTTCAGTTCCGTGCCCGAGGGGAAGCTCGACCTGACCACCGGGTCCAGCCAGCTCGTGGGCCCCTTCAGGAGCGCGCGCACGATCTGCGTCATCGGGTCCACCTGCGCGCGCACGTAGACCGGGTCGGCGACGGTCCCCAGGGGGCGGTCGGTCCCGGAGTTCCCGCTCGACGCGTAGTAGTACTTGTTCACGGACATGTAGTTGCGCTGGAAGTCCGACGCGCCCATCACCACGCCCTGCGGCAGCCCGTCGATGCGCCACTGCTTGTTGCTCTTCAGCTTGGTCAGGTGCACCGATCCGCTGTACTGACCGGAGTCCGGCCCGTACGCGTGCCGACCGTCCACGGTGGCGACCTTGCTGCCGTTCAGCCGGAACAGGACGTCACGACTGCCGTCCTTGGTCCCCGAGGGCGCTCCCACGGGCTCCGGCGCGTCCGCGAGGACCGTCGTCGAACGGTACGGGTCCCATGTCTTGCGCGCGCTGTCGGTGAGGTACTTGCCGGCCGTCTCGTACTTGGCGTCGTCGCTGGTCAGTGCCTCCAGGAAGCCCTGCACGATCTCCGCCGCCGAGGCACCGGGGTGCGGCGGCACGGCGTAGACGCGGACCTGCGGGTCCTGGCGCGGGGTGGACTCCACCCCGCGCAGGTCCCCGCTGTCCGGCATCGAGGCGCACCCCGCCAGCAGCAGGGACCCACAGGCCGCGTACACCACGACGCTCACCGAACGGCGTCCGCGGACACCGTTCCCCCCTCGGTCAGCGCCCACGAAATGCCTCCCCATGTCCGAGCTCCTCCGGCGTCTCGCCGTCCCGTCCCCGCTCCTGCGCGGTCCGTTCCCGGCCCGTGCCGGATGTCTCCTCCTGACGGCGCAGCGTCCCGGCGGGCCGGGGCACCACACGAGCGCCGTTGCCCGGCAGCGCCGTCGGGTCGGCCGTGGGCGGGGCCGTGGTCCCGCGAGGCGGTATCGGAGCCTGGGCGGCCCCGGCCTGCTGCACGGGAACCGTGGCGAGCTTCGTGGCGCCGCCGTGCGGCAGACCGGCGTCGTCGAGTCCGCGGTTGCGCCGGGAGTCCTTGGGTTCCAGGGGTATCGGTGATCCCCTGAGGGGCTCGTCCGCCGTCCGGGGCAGGGTGAGCCGGAACTGCGAGCCGCCTCCCGGTTCGCCCCAGGCCTGCAGCCAGCCGCCGTGCAGCCGTGCGTCCTCCAGGGCGATGGACAGTCCCAGACCCGTGCCGCCGGTGGTACGCGCGCGTGCCGGGTCGGCCCGCCAGAAACGGCTGAACACCCGGGTCGCCTCGCCGGGCTTGAGCCCGACGCCGTAGTCGCGGACCGCGATCGCGACCGCTCCGCCCGCCGCGGCGAGCTTGACGACGACGTCCTTGCCCTCGCCGTGCTCCACGGCGTTGACGACGAGGTTGCGCAGCACCCGCTCGACCCGCCGGGCGTCCGCCTCGGCGATCAGCGGCTGCTGGTCGCCGACGACGCGTATGCGCGTGCCCTTGCGCTCGGCGAGCGGCTCGGCCCCGCCGACCACTCGTCGTACGACTTCCCTGAGGTCGATGGCGTCGGCCTCCAGCGCGGCCGCGCCCGCGTCGAACCGGCTGATCTCCAGCAGGTCGGCGAGGAGCGTCTCGAAGCGGTCCAGCTGGTCGGCGAGCAGCTCGGCCGACCGCGCGGTCACGGGGTCGAAGTCCACGCGCGCGTCGTGGATGACGTCGGCGGCCATGCGCACGGTGGTCAGCGGTGTGCGCAGTTCGTGCGACACGTCGGACACGAACCGCCGCTGCATCCGGGACAGGTCCTCCAGCTGCTGGATCTTCAGTTGGAGGTTCTGCGCCATCTTGTTGAAGGCTTCACCCAGACGGGCGATGTCGTCCTCGCCGGTGACCTTCATCCGTTCCTGGAGGCGTCCGGCGGAGAGCCGCTCGGCGATCCCGGCCGCCATCCGCACCGGTGTGACGACCTGGCGCACCACGAGCCAGGCGATGGCCCCGAGGAGCACCACGACGAACAGTCCGGCCGTCGCGAGCGTGCCCTTGACCAGGCTGAGCGACTTCTCCTCCTGCGTCAGCGGGAAGAGGTAGTAGAGCTGGTAGGCGTCTCCGTTGGGGTCGCTCACCTGCTTGCCGATGACCAGGGCGGGCTGGGACTCCTTGTCGTCCTTGTAGACGACACGGGTGTAGCTCTGCGCCGCGGAGATGCTCCTGTCGATCCGGGCCCGCAGGTTCTCGGGGATGCTCGCCGTCGGGTCGACCTGGCTCGAGGACCGCGGTGCGAGACCGCCGCTGCCGTCGCCCGAGGCGGTGGAGTTGAGCGTCACGACGTCGAACGCGCCCTGACCGCCACTGGACAGGGACACGACGAGGTCGGTCATCCACTGGCTGACGTTCTTCGACGGCCGGCCGTCCGCGGCCGAACGGTCGTCGCCGTTCGCCGTCGCCGCGGTGTCCGCCTGCTGCTTGGCCACCGCGAAACCACCGGTGGCCTGGCTCTGCGAGGCCCTCACCTTGGCGTCCAGCAGACCGTTGCGCACCTGCCCGATCACGACGAAGCCGAGGAGCAGGACGACGCCCATCGACATCAGCAGCGTCGTCGCGACGATCTTGAGCTGGATGTTGCGCCGCCACAGCCGCATCACGGGCAGCAGCGGACGGCGCACCCAGCGTATGAGCAGCCTGATGACCGGGCTGCCCTGGACTCCGCCCTGGAGCAGCCCCCCCTCGAAGAACCGCTCCCAGCGGGAGCCCTTCATCTTCCGGCCGACAGGCCGCCCCGAACGATCCCCCTGCTCAGCGGACGCCGAAGCGGCACTGTCCCATGACATGTCAGCTCGGCCCCGCCTTGTACCCGACGCCTCGGACGGTCACCACGATCTCCGGACGCTCCGGGTCCTTCTCGACCTTGGAGCGCAGCCGCTGGACGTGCACGTTGACCAGACGGGTGTCCGCCGCGTGCCGGTAGCCCCACACCTGCTCCAGGAGGACCTCACGCGTGAACACCTGCCACGGCTTGCGCGCCAGGGCGACCAGCAGGTCGAACTCCAGCGGCGTCAGCGCGATCGACATGCCTTCCCGCTTCACAGAGTGACCGGCGACGTCGATGACGAGATCGCCGATCGACAGCTGTTCGGGCGCCGGTTCCTCGGAACGGCGCAGCCGCGCCCTGATCCGCGCCACGAGCTCTTTTGGCTTGAACGGCTTCACGATGTAGTCGTCGGCGCCCGACTCGAGGCCGACCACGACATCGACGGTGTCGCTCTTCGCCGTGAGCATCACGATCGGCACCCCGGACTCCGCCCTGATCAGGCGGCACACCTCGATGCCGTCCCGTCCGGGAAGCATGAGGTCCAGGAGAACCAGGTCGGGCTTGGCGTCACGGAAGGCGGCCAGCGCCTTGTCGCCGTCGGCTACGAAAGACGGCTCAAAACCTTCACCACGCAGCACGATGCCGAGCATCTCGGCCAGTGCGGTGTCGTCATCGACGACAAGGACTCGTCCCTTCATAAACGACATCATCCCATTAACTAAATCGTTACCTGGCGTGACAAGTCACACAGCTCGGCGAGAGCCTCAGCCGTCACGGGCGAAACAACGCCCTCTTCGGTGACGATCGCCGTGATCAACTCCGGCGGCGTCACGTCGAACGCCGGGTTGTACGCCTGGGTCCCCAGGGGTGCCACAGGTATACCCCCTCCCGGCTCCGCCCCCGCCACCGGGACCTGTGGAGCTGCGATCTCCGTCACTTCATGACCCGCGCGCTGCTCGACCTCGATGGACGAGCCGTCGGGCGTGTCCGGATCGATCGTCGTCACCGGCGCCACCACGATGAACGGCACGTGGTGGTACCTGGCCAGCACCGCGAGCGGATAGCTCCCCACCTTGTTCGCCACCGAACCGTCGGCGGCGATCCGGTCGGCCCCGATCAGCACCGCGTCCACCTCCCCGGCCGCGAACAGCGAGCCCGCCGCGTTGTCCGTGAGCAGGGTGTACGCCATTCCGCTGCGGGCGGCCTCGTAGGCCGTCAGCCGGGCACCCTGCAACAGGGGCCGCGTCTCGTCAACCCACAGCCGCCGCAGCTTCCCCTGCCGGTGCGCGGCGAGCGCCACGGCGAACGCGGTGCCCTCACCGCCGGACACCAACGCGCCGGTGTTGCAGTGGGTGAGCACCCGGTGGCCGCCGCCCGGCAGCAGCTCGTCGAGCAGCGCGAGACCGTGCCCGGCCATGCGGGAACTCGCCTCGGCGTCCTGGCGGTGCAGCGTCCGCGCCGCGTGGAGCGCCGCCGCCGCTGCCGCCGTCTCGTCGCCGCCCGCGGCCAGCGCCGCCCGGTGGGCCGCCTGCGCCCTGCGCACCCCCACCGCGAGGTTCACGGCGGTCGGCCGGGCACCGGCCAGCGCGAGGGCCGCCTCGTCCACGTCGAAGCCGCGTACGGCGGCCAGCGCGACGCCGTACGCCCCGGCGATCCCGAGCAGTGGTGCCCCCCGTACGGCGAGCGTGCGGATCGCCTCCACCAGTGCGGGGGCGTCCGTGCACACCAGCTCGACCTCCTCCGCCGGAAGCCGCGTCTGGTCGAGAAGGACCACCACGGGACCTTCGGGCGGCTCGTGCCAGCGGATCGCGGGTGTCTCCGTCGGCCCGCTGTTCTCTCGGGGTTGCGCGTAGTGATCGGCCATTCGCCCAGTCTGCCCCGTACCCGGCGGACAATTGAAGGTGTGCAGCCCATACGGGGCCCGTCCCCCGCCGGGCACGCCGTGACACGATGGCTGTCGACCTGCCGCAGCGACCGCGCAACGGGCACCGTGAAGGAGCGACGATGAACGACACTCCGGGCTGGGCGTCGCCCGGATCCGCCCCCTCCGGCGCGAAGGAGCCGGACTCCTCCGGCACCCCGGAGCCCGCGGACCAGGACGGGGGGACACCGCCCGAGCAGCCCTCGAAGTGGTCCAAGGAGCAGCCGCCGCCCGGCCAGTGGTCCGCGCCCGGCGCCCAGACCCCCGCGCAGGCCCCGCCACCCGCCGCACCCGGCTGGGGCGGCCGGCCCCCCGGCGGCGGGCACGGCGGGTGGAACGGCCCCGGACCCGGCGGACCCGCGGGCTGGGGAAGCCAGTGGGGCGCCCGCCCGGCCGCGGCCAAGCCCGGCGTGATCCCGCTGCGCCCGCTCGGCGTCGGCGAGATCCTGGACGGCGCCGTCTCGACCATGCGCGGCCACTGGCGCACGGTCCTCGGCATCTCCCTGGCCGTCGCCGTCGTCACGCAGGTCGCCGTCATCCTGCTCCAGGGTTTCGTCCTGGACGACAGCGCGAGCACGGAGGTGCTGAACGACCCGAGCGCCAGCCTCGACGAACTGACCCGGGCCATGGGCGACACCCTCCTCAGCTCCGGTCTCGTCCTGCTCGTCACCCTCCTCGGCACCATCGTCGCGACGGCCCTGCTCACCTCGGTGACCAGCCGCGCCGTGATCGGCAAGCCGGTGACCACCGGCGAGGCCTGGCGGGACGCCCGCCCCCAACTGGCCGGGCTGTTCGGCCTGACCCTGCTGCTGCCCCTCATCGCCGTCGCGGTCCTGGGCGCCGGCGCGGCTCCGGGCCTGCTCGTCGTGGCGGCCGGCCAGAACGAGGCCGGTGCCGCGCTCGCCGTCCTCGGCGCCTTCGCCGCGGGCTTCGTCGCCCTCTGGCTGATGATCCGCTTCTCGCTCGCCTCTCCCGCCCTGATGCTGGAGAAGCAGGGCATCGTGAAGTCGATGCGCCGCTCCGCGAAACTCGTCCGCGGCTCCTGGTGGCGGGTCTTCGGCATCCAGCTGCTCGCCACGATCATCGCCAACATCGTGGCGTCGATCATCGTGATCCCCTTCGCCGTCCTCGCCGCCGCACTGAGCGGCGACGGCTTCGCCGGCTTCCTCGACAGCTCCGGCGGCGACCTCGGCTGGACCTTCCTCATCGTCAGCGGCATCGGCTCGGTGATCGGATCCATGATCACCTTCCCGATCACCGCGGGCGTCACGGTGCTCCTGTACATCGACCGGCGCATCCGCCGCGAGGCGCTCGACCTCGACCTCGCCCGGGCCGCCGGCCTCCAGGGCTACGGCGGCGAGACCTCCGGCGCCACACCGGGGAGTTGATGCGTTGAACGGGGCGGGGGGAGTTCTCACGGCGGTCCTCGCGGGGCCGCGCACCGGTGCGACAGCGGCCCTCGCGGCGCGGCACGACGGCACACCACCGGTGACGACACCGCGCGAGGCCGCCCGGGAGGCGGCCAGACTCGAGCTGTCCAAGCGGATGTACCACGAGAACGACCCCGGCCTCGTCCGGCGGGCCCTGAACGCCTTCTGGGACTGGATCGACCGGCTGTTCGGCGCCGCCTCGGCCGCGACACCCGGCGGAACGCTCGGGCTCGTCGTCATCGTCCTCGCGGCCGCGGCGGTCGCGGCCGCCCTGTGGTGGCGCCTGGGCACCCCGCACCGCACCCCCGCACCGTCCGCCGCCCTCTTCGACGACCGCCCCAGGAGCGCCGCCGAACACCGCGCCGCCGCCGAGGCGCACGCCGCCCGGGGCCACTGGAACCAGGCCGTCCAGGAACGGATGCGCGCCGTCGTACGGTCCCTGGAGGAACGCGCCCTCCTCGACCCGCGCCCCGGCCGCACGGCCGACGAGGCGGCCGCGGAGGCGAGCCGCTCCCTGCCCTCCCACACCGACCGGCTGCGCGCCTGCGCACGCGACTTCGACGACATCACGTACGGCGGCAGAGCGGGGGACCCGCACGCGTACCAGCGCCTCACCGAGCTCGACCGCGACCTGGAGCGCACCAGGCCCGTGTTCGCGGACGGCACCCGCGGCACGGACCGGAACACGGCCCACGGCAGCCACCCGGGGGCCGCCTCATGACCGAGGCCACCACCGCCCCCACATCGTCCTCGCCCACCGCCCGCCAGTGGTGGACCCGCACGCGCGGGGTCGTCCTCGCGCTCGTCCTCCTCCTGGTGGCCGCCGTCGCGATAGCCGCGGTCCGCTCGGAAGCCCGGCACGGCCGCCTCGACCCACGCTCCGCCGACCCCTCCGGCAGCAGGGCCGTCGCCCGGCTCCTCGCCGACCAGGGCGTCTCCACACGCGTGGTCACCACCCTCGGCGAGGCCCGCTCCGCGGCCGGCCCCGACACCACCCTGCTGGTCGCGGCCCCCGACCTGCTGACCGAGCGTCAGCAGACCCTCCTGCGCACGACGACGGAACGCTCCGGCGGCCGTACGGTCCTGGTCTCCCCCGGACCGCCGTCCATAGGCACCCTCCTCCCCGGCGTCACCGCCGACCCCGCGGTCAGCCTCAACTCGACGCTCTCCCCCCGCTGCGAACTGCCCGCCGCCCTCCGGGCGGGCCCCGCCGACACGGGCGGCCTCCGCTACACCACCACCGACCCGGACGCCGACCCCTGCTACCCGAGCGACGGACTGCCCACGCTCCTGCGCGTGCCGGCCCGCTCCGCGGGCGGCGACACCGTCGTGCTCGGCGCCCCCGACATCCTCGCCAACGAGCGCCTCGACGAGCAGGGCAACGCCTCGCTCGCGCTCCAGCTCCTCGGCTCCCGCGCCCATCTGGTCTGGTACCTCCCCTCGCTCTCCGACGACTCGGCCGGCGGCACGGGCGACCGGAGCTTCTTCGACCTGATCCCCCCGGGCTGGCTCTGGGGCACGCTGCAGCTCTTCATCGCCGCCGTCCTGGCAGCGCTGTGGCGGGCACGCCGCATGGGCCCCCTCGTACCCGAACGCCTTCCCGTCGCGATCCGCGCCTCCGAAACCACCGAAGGCCGCGCCCGCCTCTACCGCAAGGCCTCCGCCCGAGACCGCGCGGCCGCCGCCCTGCGCTCCGCCACCCGCACCCGCCTCGCCCCTCTCATCGGTGTGCCCCCGGCCCGGGCACACGAGCCCGAGACCCTGCTCCCCGCCCTGGCCGCCCGCCTCGACGGCGACCCGGGGACCCTGCTGCCGCTCCTCTTCGGACCGCCGCCCCGCGACGACGCGGCCCTCGTCTCCCTCGCCGACCAACTCGACGCCCTCGAAAGAGAGGTACGCATTTCATGATGGACCCGACCACTGACAAAGCCGGGTACACCGGGCACTCCGGGGACGCGGACACCGCCCGCTCCTCCCTGGAGGCCCTGCGCACCGAGATCGCCAAAGCTGTGGTCGGCCAAGACCCCGCCGTGACCGGCCTCGTCGTCGCCCTCCTGTGCCGCGGACACGTCCTCCTCGAAGGAGTCCCCGGAGTCGCCAAGACGCTGCTCGTCCGCGCGCTCGCGTCCGCGCTGGAACTCGACACCAAGCGCGTCCAGTTCACCCCGGACCTCATGCCGAGCGATGTCACCGGCTCGCTCGTCTACGACGCCCGCACCGCCGAGTTCTCCTTCCAGCCCGGCCCGGTCTTCACCAACCTCCTGCTCGCCGACGAGATCAACCGCACGCCTCCCAAGACCCAGTCGTCACTGCTGGAGGCGATGGAGGAACGCCAGGTCACCGTCGACGGAACACCCCGCCCGCTCCCCGAGCCCTTCCTGGTCGCCGCGACCCAGAACCCGGTCGAGTACGAGGGAACGTATCCCCTCCCCGAGGCCCAACTGGACCGCTTCCTGCTCAAACTGACGATCCCGCTGCCCTCGCGCCAGGACGAGATCGACGTCCTCACCCGCCACTCCGAGGGCTTCAACCCGCGCGACCTGCGCGCCGCCGGACTGCGACCCGTCGCCGGCGCCGCCGACCTCGAGGCCGCCCGCGCCGCGGTCGCCAAGACGACGGTCTCCCCCGAGATCACCGGCTACGTCGTCGACCTGTGCCGCGCGACCCGCCAGTCCCCGTCGCTCACCCTCGGCGTCTCCCCACGCGGCGCGACCGCCCTGCTCGCCACGGCCCGCGCCTGGGCCTGGCTGACCGGCCGCGACTACGTCATCCCCGACGACGTCAAAGCGCTGGCCCTGCCGACCCTCCGCCACCGCGTCCAGCTCCGTCCCGAGGCCGAGATGGAGGGCGTGACGGCCGACTCCGTCATCAACGCGATCCTCGCCCACGTCCCCGTCCCCCGCTGATGGCACTCACCGGACGCGCCGCCCTCCTGGCGGCCCTGGGCGCCCTCCCCGTCGGCATCTGGGGACCCGGCTGGACGGGCATCCTCGCCGTGAACGTCCCGCTGGCCCTGGCCTGCGCCTGCGACGCCGCCCTCGCCGCTCCCGTACGGCGCCTCGGCCTGACCCGCTCCGGCGACACCTCGGTGCGCCTCGGCGAATCCGCCGACGTCACGCTCACCGTCACCAACCCCTCCGGCCGCCCGCTACGCGCCCACCTGCGGGACGCCTGGCCGCCGAGCAGCTGGGAACCCGGCACGGAGATCGAGGCGTCCCGCCACCGCCTGACGGTCCCCGCCGGCGAACGCCGTCGTCTGACGACCCGGCTGCGTCCCACGCGCCGCGGCGACCGCCACGCCGACCGCGTCACGATCCGCTCGTTCGGCCCCCTCGGTCTGTTCTCCCGTCAGGGCAGCCACGAAGTCCCCTGGACCGTACGTGTCCTGCCCCCCTTCACCAGCCGGAAGCACCTCCCTTCCAAACTGGCCCGGCTCCGCGAACTCGACGGCCGCACCAGCGTGCTGACGCGCGGTGAGGGCACGGAGTTCGACAGTCTGCGCGAGTACGTTCCCGGCGACGACACCCGTTCCATCGACTGGCGCGCCACGGCCCGCCGGACGACGGTCGCCGTACGCACCTGGCGTCCCGAGCGCGACCGTCACATCCTGCTGGTGCTCGACACCGGCCGTACCTCCGCCGGGCGTGTCGGCGACGCCCCCCGCCTCGACGCCTCCATGGACGCGGCCCTGCTCCTCGCCGCCCTGGCCTCCCGGGCCGGCGACCGCGTGGACCTGCTCGCCTACGACCGCAGGGTACGCGCCCTCGTCCAGGGCCGTGCGGCGGGCGACGTCCTTCCGTCCCTGGTCGACGCGATGGCCGGCCTCGAACCGGAGCTCGTCGAGACGGACGCCTGCGGCCTGACCGCCACGGCTCTGCGGACGACACCGCGCCGCTCCTTGATCGTGCTCCTGACGACCCTCGACGCGGCCCCCGTGGAAGAGGGACTGCTCCCCGTTCTCGCCAGCCTCACGCACCGCCACACGGTCCTGCTGGCATCGGTCGCGGACCCGCGCATCGCGCGTATGGCGAAGGCCCGGGGAGACATCGACGCGGTGTACGAGGCAGCGGCGGCGGCCCAGGCCGAGGCCGGACGCCACCGCACGGCCGAAACACTGCGGCGTCGCGGGGTCACCGTCGTCGACGCGACCCCGGACGACCTCGCGCCGGCTCTCGCCGACGCCTATCTGGCCCTGAAGGCAGCAGGCCGCCTGTAAAGCCTGTAAAGCCGGAGAATTCCGCGAACCGCCTGCGAACAGAGGGCGGAAAATTTGTTCCTGAACGCAGAAAACCCCCGTACCGGTATCCCCGGCACGGGGGTTTTCTTCACAATTTGTTCGGCGGCGTCCTACTCTCCCACAGGGTCCCCCCTGCAGTACCATCGGCGCTGTGAGGCTTAGCTTCCGGGTTCGGAATGTAACCGGGCGTTTCCCTCACGCTATGACCACCGAAACTCTATGAAACTGTCAACCGGAGCCGAGGCCATACGGCTACGACGGTTGTTCGTGGTTTCAGAACCAACACAGTGGACGCGAGCAACTGAGGACAAGCCCTCGGCCTATTAGTACCAGTCACCTCCACCCGTTACCGGGCTTCCAGATCTGGCCTATCAACCCAGTCGTCTACTGGGAGCCTTAACCCCTCGAGGGGGTGGGAATACTCATCTTGAAGCAGGCTTCCCGCTTAGATGCTTTCAGCGGTTATCCCTCCCGAACGTAGCCAACCAGCCATGCCCTTGGCAGGACAACTGGCACACCAGAGGTTCGTCCGTCCCGGTCCTCTCGTACTAGGGACAGCCCTTCTCAATATTCCTACGCGCACAGCGGATAGGGACCGAACTGTCTCACGACGTTCTAAACCCAGCTCGCGTACCGCTTTAATGGGCGAACAGCCCAACCCTTGGGACCGACTCCAGCCCCAGGATGCGACGAGCCGACATCGAGGTGCCAAACCATCCCGTCGATATGGACTCTTGGGGAAGATCAGCCTGTTATCCCCGGGGTACCTTTTATCCGTTGAGCGACGGCGCTTCCACAAGCCACCGCCGGATCACTAGTCCCGACTTTCGTCCCTGCTCGACCCGTCGGTCTCACAGTCAAGCTCCCTTGTGCACTTACACTCAACACCTGATTGCCAACCAGGCTGAGGGAACCTTTGGGCGCCTCCGTTACTCTTTAGGAGGCAACCGCCCCAGTTAAACTACCCATCAGACACTGTCCCTGATCCGGATCACGGACCCAGGTTAGACATCCAGCACGACCAGACTGGTATTTCAACGACGACTCCCACCACACTGGCGTGCGGCTTTCACAGTCTCCCAGCTATCCTACACAAGCCGAACCGAACACCAATATCAAACTGTAGTAAAGGTCCCGGGGTCTTTCCGTCCTGCTGCGCGAAACGAGCATCTTTACTCGTAGTGCAATTTCACCGGGCCTATGGTTGAGACAGTCGAGAAGTCGTTACGCCATTCGTGCAGGTCGGAACTTACCCGACAAGGAATTTCGCTACCTTAGGATGGTTATAGTTACCACCGCCGTTTACTGGCGCTTAAGTTCTCAGCTTCGCCAAGACGAATCTTGACTAACCGGTCCCCTTAACGTTCCAGCACCGGGCAGGCGTCAGTCCGTATACATCGCCTTACGGCTTCGCACGGACCTGTGTTTTTAGTAAACAGTCGCTTCTCGCTGGTCTCTGCGGCCACCCCCAGCTCAGAGTGCAAGACTCATCACCAGACGTGGCCCCCCTTCTCCCGAAGTTACGGGGGCATTTTGCCGAGTTCCTTAACCATAGTTCACCCGAACGCCTCGGTATTCTCTACCTGACCACCTGAGTCGGTTTAGGGTACGGGCCGCCATGAAACTCGCTAGAGGCTTTTCTCGACAGCATAGGATCATCCACTTCACCACAATCGGCTCGGCATCGGGTCTCAGACTGTGTGAACGGCGGATTTGCCTACCGTTCGTCCTACACCCTTACCCCGGGACAACCACCGCCCGGGCTGGACTACCTTCCTGCGTCACCCCATCACTCACCTACTGCAGGTCT
>NZ_CP174283.1:3740000-4305000 GCF_045343905.1 Streptomyces sp. AHU1
AGATGGGTGGCGGTGCGCTGGTACAGGGTGATGAGTTCGTCGGCCTCCGCCCCGGTCAGACGGCGTTGACGGCGCAGCAGGGCGTCGAGTCTGTCCCACTCGGACCGGTGGGCGGAGACGAAGACGTCGAGGTCCATCGGTTTGCCTGCTCCTCGGCTGCGCATCGGGGGCTCATCGTGGATGTCAGCTTGTCCTACTGGGGCGCGATGTGACCTCAGCTTGGCAGACTGGCGGTTGTCGGGGCAGGTCGGGGGAAGGGCGGCGGGCGTGAGTGAGCTGGTGACGGGCGAGGCCGTGGCACTGGAGCTGCGGCCCGCGAAACTGCCGAGCCGGGCGCTCGCCGTGGTGCTCGACCTGGTCGTGGCGTTGACGGTCTACATCGTCGTGACCATCGGTCTGGTCGCCGCGACCGCGGCGCTGGACGACGCGGCGCAGATCGCCGTCTCGATAGCGAGCTTCCTGCTGGTGCTGGTCGGCGGTCCGATCGCCGTGGAGACACTCAGCCACGGCCGCTCCCTGGGGAAGCTGGCGTGCGGGCTGCGGGTGGTGCGGGACGACGGCGGGCCGATCCGGTTCCGGCACGCTCTGGTGCGCGGTGCCGTGGGCGTGGTCGAGATCCTGATGACGTTCGGGATCGTCGCGTGCGTCGCCTCGCTGGTGTCGGAGCGCGGGCGGCGGCTCGGTGACGTGTTCGCGGGGACGCTTGTCGTGCGGGAGCGGATTCCGGTGGAACGCGTGCCGTACGTTCCCCCGCCGCCGCCGCCGTGGCTGGCGGGGCGGTTCGCGGAGCTCGACCTGTCCGCCGTGCCGGACGGACTGTGGCTGGACATCCGGCAGTACCTGACGCGGATGCGGCAGCTGGATCCGCAGATCGGTGGGGCGATGGCGGAACGGCTCGCCGTGGATCTCGCCGCTCGTACCGGTGCTCCGGCGCCGCAGGGTGTACCGGCCGGCGCGTATCTGGCGGCCGTCGTGCACGAGCGCCAGACGCGGGAGGTCCGTCGGACGTTCGGTGCCGCCCCGGACGGTTTCGCGTCCCCCGCACCCGGTGGCCGCCCCTTTCCCCAGCCCGGCGGTCCTGTCGGCAACGCCTTCCGGCCTGCCGACCCTGTTGGGCCGGGCCGGCAGGCCGGTCGGGAGGAGCGTCCGTCGACCGGCTTCGCGCCGCCCGCGTAGCCGCGTGGCCGCCCTCGGTGCCGGCCCTGGACGGCCCTCCGTCAGGTGAACACCGACGGCGGTGATTCGAGGTGCTCCAGTTCGATGCCGGGGGCCGCGAGCACCACGTCCCCCGCGATGTGCACGGCGTGCTGTTCCCCGGTGTCCAGCGCTGTGACCTGGTATTCGTCCACGGTCAGCGGGCCGTTGTCGGTGGCGTGTGTTTCGCTTGCGATCAAGGCCCAGGACTGGTCGAGGGTGCGCGGGGCGAGGACCGGGTCGGTGAAGGCGACGAGGCGGACGCGGGTCGCCGCGGCGGGGGCGGAAGCGGTGAGGCGCAGGAGGCGGGCGGTGGCGACGAGGAAGGCGGGGGAGGTGCCGGTGAAGGCGTGGGCGGGCACGTTGCCTTCGGTCGCCCCGGTTCCGGTGGGGTCGGTGCGGACCCAGGTCACGCCGTCGAGGGCGGCGCCCCTGACCTGCCAGCCCCCGGCGTGCAGTTCGAGCCGGATGGGGCGGCCGAGACCGTCGAGGGCGAGATCGACGGAACCGGTGACGGTCGGCTTTCCGGGCTCGGGGAGGCCGTCGGGCGCGGTGCCGGACGGGGTCGTGAGCTGGGAGACGTAGCGCCAGCCGGAGGGGCCGGGCGCGCAGTTGAAGTGTTCGTCGGCGAGGGGGGTGTGATCGTGCGGGTCATGGAGCGAATAGCGGCCACGGGGCATGGGCGTTCAGGTCCTCATCGGGGACAGGCCCCCGCCGGGAGGGCGGGGGCCTGCTGACATCCGGACGCCGAGCGGTGGTACCGCTGCTCGGCGGGCGTGCTCAGTAGCGGTAGTGGTCCGACTTGTACGGGCCCTCGACCTCGACACCGATGTACGAGGCCTGCTCCGGGCGGAGCGTCGTCAGCTTGACGCCGAGGGCGTCGAGGTGGAGGCGGGCGACCTTCTCGTCGAGGTGCTTGGGCAGCACGTAGACGTCGGTCGGGTACTCCTCGGGCTTGGTGAACAGCTCGATCTGGGCCAGGGTCTGGTCCGCGAAGGAGTTGGACATCACGAACGAGGGGTGGCCGGTGGCGTTGCCCAGGTTCAGCAGGCGGCCCTCGGACAGCACGATGATGACCTTGCCGTCGGGGAACTTCCAGGTGTGGACCTGGGGCTTGACCTCGTCCTTGACGATGCCGTCGATCTTCGCGAGACCGGCCATGTCGATCTCGTTGTCGAAGTGACCGATGTTCCCGACGATCGCCTGGTGCTTCATCTTGGCCATGTCGGCGGCCATGATGATGTCCTTGTTGCCGGTCGTGGTGACGAAGATGTCGGCCTTGTCGATGACCTCGTCCAGCGTCGTGACCTGGTAGCCGTCCATCGCCGCCTGCAGGGCGCAGATCGGGTCGATCTCGGTGATGATCACGCGGGCGCCCTGGCCGCGCAGCGACTCCGCGCAGCCCTTGCCCACGTCGCCGTAACCGCACACGACGGCGGTCTTGCCGCCGATCAGGGTGTCGGTGGCACGGTTGATGCCGTCGATCAGCGAGTGCCGGCAGCCGTACTTGTTGTCGAACTTCGACTTCGTCACCGCGTCGTTCACGTTGATCGCCGGGAACAGCAGGGTGCCGTCACGGTGCATCTCGTACAGACGGTGGACACCCGTGGTGGTCTCCTCCGTCACGCCGCGGATCTCCGAGGAGAGCTGGGTCCACTTCTGCGAGCCGTCCGTGATGGTGCGGTGCAGGAGTTCGAGGATGACGCGGTGCTCGTCGGACTCGGCGGTGTCGACCGAGGGGACCTTGCCGTCCTTCTCGTACTCGACGCCCTTGTGGACGAGGAGGGTGGCGTCACCGCCGTCGTCGAGGATCATGTTCGGGCCGCCGGTGGGGCTGTTCGGCCAGGTCAGCGCCTGCTCCGTGCACCACCAGTACTCCTCCAGGGTCTCGCCCTTCCAGGCGAAGACCGGGACGCCCTGCGGGTTCTCGGGCGTGCCGTTCGGGCCGACCGCGATGGCGGCGGCGGCGTGGTCCTGGGTGGAGAAGATGTTGCAGGAGGCCCAGCGGACCTCGGCGCCCAGGGCGACGAGGGTCTCGATGAGGACGGCGGTCTGCACCGTCATGTGCAGGGAGCCGGTGACGCGGGCGCCCGCGAGGGGCTGCGCCTCGGCGTACTCCTTGCGGATCGACATCAGGCCGGGCATCTCGTGCTCGGCGAGGGTGATCTCCTTGCGGCCGAACGCGGCCAGGGAGAGGTCGGCGACCTTGAAGTCCTGTCGGTTGTCGACAGTCGTCATTACGAGCTGCTCCTCAGGATCGGGGGCGAGGTGGGTAGGGCTGTTCTGCGCGGCGGCGGCACGGCGCGTGCCCGACCGGGGCACGGACGTACACCGGCGGGACACAGGTGTGCCCGGTGCGCGCAGCGCAGTCCGTCGGAGGCCCTCTCTCCCTCGGCCGGTCCGCGGTGGGACCGCCCGACCGCCATCAGCAGCGACGTCTGGCTCAGTCACCAAGCTACACCGGTGGACCTGTCCCTCCCCAGTCCACCTCCGGACAAAGCGGCCTCCACCGGCCTGAACGGAAGGGGTCGGCGCAGGTCACGGCCGTAGGACCTGGACGCCGGAACGCCGCCGGGGCCCGTCCGGGTTCTCGGACGGGCCCCGGCGGCGCGGGAGCGACCGGGATCAGTGACCGGCCGGCGACGGCGTCGGGCCGCCGGGGGTCGCGGCGGGGTCCGGGCCCTTGGCCGCCTCGGCCTCGCTGTAGATGTCCGGCTCCAGGTAGATCACCCGGGCGATCGGGACGGCGGCGCGGATGCGGGCCTCGGCGGCGTCGATCGCCTTGGCGACCTCGGCGGCCGTGTCGTCGTGCTGGACGGCGATCTTCGCGGCGACCAGCAGTTCCTCGGGGCCGAGGTGGAGCGTGCGCATGTGGATGATGCCGGTGACGGTGTCGCCGTCGACCATCGCCGCCTCGATCTTCGCGGTCTCCTCCGGGCCCGCCGCCTCGCCCAGCAGGAGCGACTTGGTCTCCGCGGCGAGCACCAGCGCGATCAGGATGAGCAGGACGCCGATGCAGACCGTGCCGATGCCGTCCCAGACGCCGTCGCCCGTGAGCAGGGCGAGGCCGACGCCGCCGAGCGCGAGGACCAGACCGATGAGCGCGCCGAAGTCCTCCAGGAGGACGACCGGCAGTTCGGGGGCCTTGGCGCGGCGGATGAACTGGGACCAGGAGTGCGAGCCGCGCAGCTCGTTGGACTCCTTGATGGCCGTGCGGAAGGAGAAGCCCTCGGCGATGATCGCGAACACCAGCACCCCGACCGGCCAGTACCAGTGCTCGATCTCGTGCGGGTGCACGATCTTCTCGTAGCCCTCGTAGACGGCGAACATGCCGCCGACGGAGAACAGGACGATCGAGACGAGGAAGGCGTAGATGTAGCGCTCGCGGCCGTATCCGAAGGGGTGCTGCGGGGTCGCCTGGCGCTGGGCCTTCTTGCCGCCGATCAGCAGCAGCGCCTGGTTGCCGGAGTCGGCGACCGAGTGGACGCCCTCGGCGAGCATCGAGGAGGAGCCGCTGAACGCGAACGCCACGAACTTCGATGCCGCGATCGCGAGGTTGGCGCCGAGTGCCGCCACGATCGCTTTGGTGCCGCCTGAAGCGCTCATCTGCTCCTGCTGTCCCTTCGTACGCCGTCCGGACCCGTTCGTACCCTCGTACCCCGCCCGGTCCGGACTTTGCCCGCCCTTTGCGGTGGGCCATTCTTGCAGCCCGGTGCGGGGGCGGGGCGCCTCAGGTGGGTGCAGTCGTCCCGTCAGGCGACCACTGTCGCACGGAAGATCGTGCCGGACCCCGACACTTCGGCCTTTTCGCCCGCCGGTACGAAGACCGAGGTGCCGGGGGTCAGGTCGATGCCGTCGGCGCGCACGGAGCCCGCGGTGCAGAGCAGGATCTGCGGGGTCCCGCGGGTGAGGTCGCGGGGATCGGCGCCCTCGGCGACGACGTACCGGGAGAGGCGGAACTCGTCGATGGGGGTCGCGTAGACCTCCTCGCCGTCGGGGGCCGCCTCCGGACGCAGGACGCCGGGGTCGGACGCCTCGAAGCGGACCACGCGCAGGAGTTCGGGGACGTCGACGTGCTTGGGGGTCAGACCGCAGCGCAGGACGTTGTCGCTGTTGGCCATGATCTCGACGCCGAGGCCGTCCAGGTAGGCGTGCGGGATGCCGGCGCCCAGGAAGAGGGCCTCGCCGGGCTGGAGCCGGACGTGGTTGAGGAGCATCGCGGCGATGACCCCGGGGTCGCCCGGGTAGTGGTGGGCGAGGCCGGCGTACGGGGCGTGGTCGCCGCCGAGGCGTTCGCAGGCGGCCGTGGTCTCGGCGACCGTGCGGGCCATGTCCTCGGGGTCGGCGCTCAGCACCGCCGTGAGGACCTCGCGCAGCGCCGCCTCCTCCGGGTGGGCGCGCAGCAGGTCGACGTACGGCTTGAGGGAGTCGACCCCGAGGGCTTCGAGGAGCGCGGCCGCCTCCTCGGGGGCGCGGAAGCCGCACAGACCGTCGAACTCGGTGAGCGCGCAGATCAGTTCGGGCTTGTGGTTGGCGTCCTTGTAGTTGCGGTGCGGGGCGTCGACCGGGACGCCCCGGCGCTCCTCGTCCTCGTAGCCCTCCCGTGCCTGTTCGAGGTCGGGGTGCACCTGGAGGGAGAGGGGGGCTCCGGCGGCGAGGAGCTTGAGGAGGAACGGCAGGCGGGGGCCGAACTTGGCGACGGCGGCGCGGCCGAGTTCCTTCTCCGGGTCCTCGGCGACGACCTCGTTGAGCGGACCGCGCCCGGTGCGCGAGGGTGCGCCCGGGTGGGCGCCCATCCACATCTCCGCCTGCGGTTCGCCGGTCGGCTCGACGCCGAGCAGCCGGGGGATGGCGGTGGTCGAACCCCAGGCGTAGGGGCGGACGGTGTTGTCGAGGCGGTCCATCGGTGTCTTCTTCTCCATACGTGCGCTGCGCGGCCCGCCGGGTGCGGGTGCCGGTCGGGAGGCGTGGTGTCAGGGGCCCGGGCCGCGGGGTCCGGCGACGGGCGCCGGGCGCGGGGTCCCGCCCAAGATCAGGCCCCCGAGGCGAGCGCCAGGTAAACGGCGGCGAAATCCGTGATGGCGATCAGCTCGGCGAGGGTCTCCAGTTCGCCGCCCTCCTCCGGTTCGAGCTCGCTGATCGCGGTGTCGTGGCTCAGGGCGAGTTCCCGGGCGGCCGGTGCGGCGCTGATCCCGCCGATGGGACGGTCGCGGAGCAGCACCACGCGCGCGTGCAGCGCCTGTGCCTCCTCGACGCGGTCCCGGAAGAAGTCGTCGGGGTCCGCGCCGGCGGCGAGCGCGCCCGCGAGGAGCACGCTGTGCGAGGCGAGCGCCTCGGGGAGTTCGGCGGTGAGCGCGGGGCGGCCGGCGAGTTCGGCGAGCGCGGCGGTGAAGCGGCGGCCGGCCGGTCCCGCCGAGGTGCCCTCCGTCCAGATCACCGGGAGCGCCTCGGCCAGATCGGCGGCGAGCGTCTTGGCGGGGTTGTGGTACGCCGCGATGGCGGGGCCGCAGCGCTCGGCCACGCGGTCGAGGCGGTCGGCGACCTTCTGCAGCGCCTGCGGCGGGGCGGAGACCAGGCCGGTGCGGTCGAGGAGGGCGAGCAGCGGGGTGAGCAGCGCCCAGAGCACGCCGGGGGCCGAGGCTCCCAGGGGCTCCTCCTGGTCGTAGGGGGCGGTCGCCATGGGGACGAAGAGGCCGTGGCTGCCCTGCACCCACTCGGCGAGGGGGGCTCCGGCGGGGGCGACGGCGGCGACGGTGCTGCCGCGCCGGTAGGCCTGCTCGATGAGCAGTTCCAGACCGGGTTCGCTGCCGTCGGGGGTGGCGATCAGCAGGAGGTCGACGGGGCCCGCCCAGCCGGGCAGGTCCCAGCGCAGGGCGCCTCCGGCGGGGGCGACGCCCGTGGGGGTGAGCCGGGTGAGGGGGCAGCTCGCGCCGGCGAGGGTGCCGAGGAGTTCGGCGACGCCGGTGGCGGCCATGCCGGGGCCCGCGATCAGGACGGCACGCGGGCGGCCGTCCGGCTTCAGCTCGGAGATGCCGGCCTCGGTGGCGTGCCGGACCGCGGTGCGCACCCGGGCGCCGGCCTCGGCGGCGCCGCGGAGCAGGGCCCGCCGGTCGGCCCGGGTGAGCGCGTCGGGATCGTCGAGGAGCGATTCGTCGAGCATGGGGTCGGTAGCCTCCGATCACCGGGGCACTTGCGAGTGGGCCGCCGGGTCGCTTGCACGGGGTCGCTCGCGCGAGGTGCCGAGCGGCGCTGGGTCGGACCGGGGCCGGCCGGGTGTGCGCCGGTCACCGGTCGGGACGGCCGCGTCGCCGTGGTCCGTGCGGGTGGCGGTGCCGCCGCTCGTCGTCGGGCGCGTGGCTCGTCGTCGTGCCTGCCGCGCCGTCGGTACGCCCGTGGGCGGGGACGGCGCCGCCTGCGCCTCGCGGGCGGCGGTCGCGGGCCGCTGTGCGCGAGGCGGGCGCGTCGGTTACGCGGGGCGCCGGGCCTCGTCGACCAGGAGTACGGGGATGCCGTCGCGGACCGGGTAGGCGAGGCCGCAGTCCGCTCCCGTGCAGATCAGCTCGCTCTCCTGCTCCTTGAGCGGGGCGTGGCAGGCCGGGCAGGCGAGGATCTCCAGGAGGCCGGCTTCGAGCGGCATGGGGTGTCCTTCCGAAACGGTGGATGCGGCCTGGTCAGGGTACCGCTGCGGGAAGCGGGGCGCCGGGGCGCGCCCACGGTTCGTGAGGCGCGCGGAGCGGGTGCACGGGCCTCCGCGACCGGTGTCCCCGGCCGTGTCCGCGTCCGTCCCGGCCGCCCGGCCACCGCCCGCCGTCCGCCCGTCGGCGGGCCCGGCGTCCGCGGGACGCGGCGCGCGCCAGCGTCCGGCGGCCGGGTCCCCGCCTCCGGGTCCGTCCACGCCGACCGGCCGCCGGCCCGATGGCGACGGCCCGCCGCCCGCGGCACCGCCTGATGACGCCCCGACAGGTGCGACGGCCTCGTCGTCGTGCGGTCGCGCGACGGGGACGGCGGTACGCGGGTGGAGGCATCCCGCGGTGCACCGTGACCCGGCGCGGTGGCGCGGGCGGGGGTGAACCGGGCGCGGGTGGACCAAGCGCGGGTGGGCCGGGCACTGCCGCTCGGGTCTCGCACGGGCCGGGCCTGTCAGCCCCTGCACGGCGGGCCGGCCGGGGGCGCCGGGTTCGCTCCGGCCCGGCGCGGCGGGCGGGATCGGGCCCGGCGGGCCGGGCCGGGTCGGGCGGGAGGCCGGGGCGGCCCGGTCCGCGTGGTCCGGCTCAGCCTCTGATGATCTCCAGGACCTCGTCCCGGAGCCTCGTCATCGTCGCCTCGTCGCGGGCCTCGGCGTTGAGGCGGAGGAGGGGTTCGGTGTTGGAGGGGCGGACGTTGAACCACGCGTCCCCGACGGTGACCGTCAGGCCGTCGAGCTCGTCGATGACGACGCCCTCGCGGCCCTCGTAGGCGGCCCTGACGGCGGCGAGTCGGGCCGTCTGGTCGTCGACCGTGGAGTTGATCTCGCCCGAGCCCGCGTAGCGGTCGTACTCCGCGACGAGCCCGGAGAGCGGGCCGTCCTGGCCGCCGAGGGCGGCGAGGACGTGGAGGGCGGCCAGCATGCCGGTGTCGGCGTTCCAGAAGTCGCGGAAGTAGTAGTGCGCGGAGTGTTCGCCGCCGAAGATCGCGCCGGAGGTGGCCATCTCGGCCTTGATGAAGGAGTGGCCGACGCGGGTGCGGACCGGGGTGCCGCCGTGCTCGCGGACGACCTCCGGGACCGACCAGGACGTGATGAGGTTGTGGATGACCGTGCCGCCGCCGTGCTTGGCCAGTTCGCGGGCGGCGACCAGCGCGGTGATCGCGGACGGGGAGACCGGCTCGCCCCGCTCGTCGACGACGAAGCAGCGGTCGGCGTCGCCGTCGAAGGCGAGGCCGAGGTCGGCGCCCTCCTCGCGGACGCGCTTCTGGAGGTCCACGATGTTCGCCGGGTCGAGCGGGTTGGCCTCGTGGTTCGGGAAGGTGCCGTCCAGTTCGAAGTACATCGGGACGAGTTCCAGCGGCAGGCCGGAGAACACGGTCGGCACGGTGTGTCCGCCCATGCCGTTGCCCGCGTCGACGACGACCTTCAGGGGGCGGATCGAGGTCAGGTCGACGATGGAGCGCAGGTGTGCCGCGTAGTCCTCCAACGTGTCCCGCCGCGTGATCGTTCCGGGCGTCGCGTCCGAGGCCGGGGCGCCGGAGTCGAGCCAGGTCTCGGCGAGTCGGCGGATCTCGGCGAGGCCGGTGTCCTGGCCGACGGGGGCCGCGCCCGCCCGGCACATCTTGATGCCGTTGTACCGGGCCGGGTTGTGCGAGGCGGTGAACATGGCGCCCGGCAGTCCGAGCGCCCCCGAGGCGTAGTACAGCTGGTCCGTGGAGCACAGGCCGATCTCGGTCACGTCGGCGCCGCGGGCCGCGGCGCCGCGCGCGAAGGCGCGGGACAGGCCGGGCGACGAGGGCCGCATGTCGTGCCCGATCACGATGGCGTCCGCTTCGGTCACCTGGACGAAGGCGGCGCCGAACAACTCCGCGAGCGGCTCGTCCCACTGGTCCGGGACCACCCCGCGTACGTCGTACGCCTTCACGAGCTGCGACAGATCAGCAGTCACGGCCAACCCTCCAGAAGTCCACTTCGGTCGCCCCAAACTACCTGTCCGGGCCGATGGCGGGCGGTATCGAGGCCAGGCGGGGAGCACGCGTGACGTGCGGAGCGTTCCCTGTCGTCCGGGGAGGAGCGGCACGGCTCGATACGGCGTCCGCGTACGGTCCCGTCGGGGCACGCGTGTGCGGCGGCACCCGCCAAGGCGGCTTCGGTGTCGGCGAGTTGCCCGGAGGCACGGTCCGAGGCGGTGGAGTCCCGCGGCGGGCGGGCGACTTGGGCGGGGCTCAGTTCTCGGGCGAGCGCAGGATCCGCAGGTGGCCGCGGCGCGCGACCTCCATCGGGTCCGCCGAGCGGGCACTGCCGCCGGCCTCCGCCGCGCGCTTCTGCGGACGGGCCGCCTCGCGCACCGCGTTCGCCAGCGCCTCCAGGTCGTCGCCGCTGGGACGCGCGGGACCGGAGGAGTCGGCGAGACGGACGACCTCCCAGCCGCGCGGCGCGGTGAGGCGCTCGGAGTGCTCGGCGCACAGGTCGTAGCAGTGGGGTTCGGCGTAGGTGGCGAGCGGGCCGAGGACCGCGGTCGAGTCGGCGTAGACGTACGTCAGCGTCGCGACGGCGGGACGGCCGCAAGCGGTGCGCGAACAGCGACGTACAAGGCTCACGAGGTTGGACGGTACCGCACTCTTGAGCGGGCCGCGACGACTCTCCCCCAGGTCACCCCACCGTGTCGTGCTGTGAGACGCCCCACACCGCTTTCCGGGCATCAGAGCCTGACCTGGGGCGACATCGGATGCCGACATACCGAACAGGCTTGAGTCCGGTCACCACTTGGTGCGAATCAGGTCAATTGGCATGCCTGAGACGGTCTTGGAGAGATGCGGAATCGAACTCAATCTCACCTGGAATGGTCATCGGGTGCCATCCGGAAGTCGCTCCGGGCCGGGGACCGGCGATTCGTCCGTCCGTCGGCGACCGGGGCGCGGGACCGGGCGGCCGGGCCGGGCGGGGACTACTCTTCACCAGTGATGGACGACCCCGTACCGCCCCGTGCCGCAGCAGCCGGTCCCCGCCGTCGTGACCGCCACGGCAGGGGCATGCGCGGCCCCGTGGCGCCGCCCCAGGTACCGCTCGCGGCGAGCCGTGCCGAGGTCTTCGCGGACCTGGTGCAGGACTCCGTGGAGCGACTGGAGCGACGCTGGCCGCAACTCACGGACGTCGACTTCGTGGTTCTCGAGGTCCCCCGCCTGGAGGGCGAGGGCTGGAACGACGAGGCGGTGCCGCTGGGCGGCACGGTCCCGGCGCGCGAGGGGCAGCCCGCGCGCGTGGTCGTCTACCGCCGTCCCGTCGAGATCCGCACCAAGGGACGCGACGAGCGCGCCGCCCTGGTGCACGAGGTCGTCGTGGAACAGGTCGCCGAACTGCTGGGCCTGACGCCGGAGACGGTCGACCCGCGATACGACGAGGACTGAGGACGGCCCGGGCCGAGTCGCTCGGCCCGGGCGGGTCAGCGGTCCTGGATCACTGCTCCAGCAGCACCGAGAGGTCCTGTTCGGCGTCCGGCACCGAGACCGTCCCGCGGTCGTCCGGAAGGTTCTGGATCGTGAAGGCGGGAACGCCCTCACGGGTCGCCGAGAGCATCCGGGACGCGTAGACCGGACCTCCGGAGACCGGCTCGACGGTGAGGGCGTACGTGCCCTTGAGGCCGCTCGGGACGGGTGCCTCGACGTCCTGGGTGGTCCCGCCCTTGACGGTGAACGTCTTCGAGACGGCCGTACCGCCCCCGCTGCCCGCGGACGCGGTGACCTTGACCCTGGCTCCCTCCGTGGGGGCGGTCAGGGCGAGCGTGGACCCCTTGGCGCTGTTGTCCGCGACCGTCGCGCGCGCGCCGACCGGAGCGGTGGCCGGGATGAACGCGGTCTCCTGGTCGGCGCCCTTGCCGCGCACCACCCGCAGGGCGGCGACGACCGGCACGGACGAGCCGGTGGGCGTGAGCACCAGGGAGCCCGCCTCGCCGCGGGTGACGTCCCCGAGGTCGACGGCGGCGGTCATCCCGGCCTTCACGTGCAGCGTCTCGTTGCCCGCCGGGGTGATCGTCCCCGAGGGCGAGGCGAGGCGGACCTTCAGGTCGGCGTCCGTGTCGCCGGGTGCGAAGACGACCAGGCGCACGGAGGTGGCGTCCTTGGGGATGCCCGGCATGACGAGACCGTCCGCGGGGTCGGTGGAGGCGGTGAGCCAGTCGCCGCCCGTCTTGGCGTCCAGTGCCTGCACGGCGGCTCCGATCCGGCCGCTGCGGACCTTCACGTGCACGGTGAGATCGGCCTGCGGATCACCGGCCAGCGTGTTCAGCAGGATCGGTTCGCTGGCGTGCGCCTGGACCGTGATCCCGTCGGCCACCGTGGACTTGAGCGTGCCGTCCTTGCCGTACAGATCGATGTCGACGACCGCCGCCGCGTCGTCCGGGTTGGTCAGGTGCACGTAATCGGTGCGCTGCGCCGCGGTGCTGGCACCGGGGAACCAGAACTCGGTGTCGGGCGCGGTGCAGTTGACGCCGAGCAGGCCGCGTCCGACGCCCGCGGCGACCTCCGTGGTCTCCTGGACCGTCCAGCCGGGGGCGAACTTGCCGGACGCGAGGCCGACGAGCGCGGGCGCGTCGGCGCCCGAGGTGTCTCCGGTCGCCGGCTTGCCGGGCTCCTTGGGCGACACGACGGGCTCGGCGGACTTGGCGCCGCCCTTCTTGCCGTCGGCCGACTCCTCGGTGGCGGACTGGAGTTGGGCCTTGCCGCTGCCGCTCGCGCCCTCCACGACGGGTGTGAAGGACGTGTACGCGGTGTCCGCGATGTCGGAGGTGCTCGGCTGCGGGCAGAGCAGGCTGGTGCGCTCCACGGGCAGCCGGGTGGCCGCGGCGGCGGCGCCGCCGGAGGTGCCGGGCGACTCGATGGTCGCGAACCCCGTGACGGCGGCGAGCACGGTCACCGCGGCGATCAGGGACAGGGTGGTGCGGTTCACTGATGGCTCCCGTCGGGGCGCTCACTGTCGGTGCCGTGCGGCTGCGTGGGGTCGTACGCCGGGTCGTAGCCCCGCTCGCCCGTCTCGTAGCCCTGGCCCCGGGAATCGAAGGGCCCGCCGTTCGCGTCGTAGCCCTGGCCGTAGTTCTGGTCGTACGCCGCCGTGCCTCCGTAGGCGTACGGGTCGTACTGGCCGCCCTGGTAGGGATCCGCCTGGTACGGCTGCTCGTAGGTGCCCGCCGGGTACCCGCGCTGCCCCTCGTACTGCTCGCCGCCGTAGTTGTCGTACTCGGCGTTCGCGTAGCTCGGGGTGTCCCATTCGCCGTACGACTGCTGGTGCGGGACGGCGACGGCCGGGACCTCCTGGTCCTCGCCCCCGTCCTCGTCCGTGCCGGCGTCGGTATCGGTGTCGGCGGGGAACTCGTCGTCGAAGTCCCGGTCCTCGTCGGACTGCGCGGCCTCCGCCTCGGCCTCGGCCTGGGCGCGCAGGCGGCGGGCGCGGCGGCCGTCGCCCGTCATGTCCTCGGCGGTCACGGCCTGCTGCTCCTCGGGGAGGTCGTCGTCGACGTCCCGGCGCCGCCCGGGGAGGGCGAGCACCACGAGGACCAGGGCGAGGGCGCCCTGGGCCCACAGCCAGGCCGTGTGGCTCAGCGGGGCGTCGAACGTGACGTCCAGCCTGCCGCCGGCGGCGGGCAGCCGGAAGCCCTGGGCCCAGCCGTCGACCGTGGTGCGGGTGAGCGGCTTGCCGTCCAGGGTCGCCGTCCAGCCGGCCTCGGCGCTGTCGGCCAGGCGCAGGACGCGGCCGTCGTCCCCGGCGGGGATCGTGGTGTGCACCTCGACCGGACCGGCCGCGATGGACTCGGGGTCGCCGGACGCGGGGACGATCGCGGCGCGCGAGACCTGCCGGTCGACGCGCCACAGGGCGCTGCCGTCCTGCTGGCTCAGCCGGGACAGGCCCGTGGTGGCGTCCAGGACCCGGCTCACCTCGCGCGGCGCGCCCTTGCGGACCAGGACGTAGCGCACGGCGAAAGCACCGAGTTCGTCGGCCTGGTCGGCGCCGGAGCCCGCCACGAGGTTGGCGACGACCTTGTCGAGCTTCTTGTTCTCGCCGCCGGCCGAGGCGAGTTCGGCGTCCCCGAGACGGGCGCCGGAGCCGCGGACGAGGACGTAACCGACCTCGGCGGCCGAGCGGCTGTCGAGGACGAGCGTGCGGGCCTGGTCGCGGGTGCCGCTCTCCTCGGCGACGAACGCGGGCACCTGCACCGGGTCGCGGCGCTCCACGGGTCCGTCGGCGCCGCGGATGATCCATCCGGCGGCGACGAGCAGCGGGCCCGCGGCGCAGGCGAAGGCGATGAGCGCGGCCACCGGCTGGCGCCAGCCGAAGCTCTGCTCGGCCACGCGCGCGCGTGCCCCGTCGGAGCCGACGACGGCGGCGGCGAGCAGCGCGAGGCCGTACACGAGGGTCGCGGGTCCCGCCCAGGCGGAACGGTTGGACAGGACCGCGAAGACGAGTGCCACGACGGCGACGACCCAGGCGGTCCGGATCCCCGCCTGGCGCTCGGAGCGCAGCAGGGCGGCCAGCGCGGCGAGCACGATGCCGAAGAGCATCAGCCCGCTGACGGTGCCCGGACCGCCGGGGCTGGCGCCGAGCAGGTCGAACGCGGAGGCCGCGCCGGCGCCGTAGTCCAGACCGGCCTGCCGGAAGAAGCCGAACGGCAGCAGGGTCAGCGACCAGGGGGCGAGGACCAGCAGCGGGGTGCCGAGCTGGGCCAGGAAGCGGAGCCCGTAGGCGGGGATCTCCCTGCGGCGCACCACGAGGAGTGCGACGCCGAGCACCAGCGCGATGGGCCACACGATCGGGGTGAACGCCGTGGTGAACGTCAGCAGCAGGGCGTACGCCCAGGTGGCGCGCCAGCTGCCGCGTGCCCGGGAGCCGTTGGCGAGGCCGCTCGCCGCGATGCCCGCGCGCGCGATGAGCGGCAGCAGGATCGCGAGGACGGCGGTGCCGATGTGGCCGCCCGCGAGCGCGCCGGTGGCGGCGGGCAGGAAGGCGTAGACGACGGACGCCCAGGCGCGCAGCAGGCGGGACTCGACGAGGGGGCGGGAGGCGAAGTACGCGGCGAAGCCGGCCAGCGGCACGGATCCCACGAGGAGCACGGTGACCGCGAGCCCGGTGGAGCCGAGGAGCGTGGAGGCCAGCAGCGCGACGAGCGCGAGGTAGGGCGGGGCGGACTGGGCCCCGCCCGCGCCGACCGGATGCCAGCCGTCGAGGTAACGCGCCCACAGGTCGGAGGCGTCCGCGGGGGCGGGCAGCAGCGCGCCGCCCGCGAGGGCCCCGCCGCCGATCAGCTGGCGGCACGCGAGGAGCGAGACGAACAGGAGCACCAGGAAGAGCATCGGGCCGGGGTTGCGCGCGATGCGCTTGATCCGGGCGAACTGCTCGATCTCCAGGAAGTCCCCGTCGTCGCCGCCCGGTCCGGACTCGACGGCGCCTCCGTGCCGTCCGGCGCCCGTGGCGACGTCGGCGTCGGAGCCGCTCATCAGATTGCCGGCGACCTGCTCGAAGGTGGCCCGCACGGTGGCGCCCGGAGGCGGGAACAGGGCCCGCAGTTCGCCCTTGTCGACCTGCGGCCGGCCGCGCCTGCGCCGTCCGGCGATGATCCGCTCGGGCCGCAGCAGGACGCTCAGGAGGCCGCGGATCTCGTCGACGGCCTGTCCGGGGACCTTGCCCACGAGGTAGGCGACCGTGCGCACCAGGGTGCCGAGGACGAGGCGGATCAGGATCCACGGGAGCTGCGCGGTACGGGCGTTGACCAGGAGGGTGTAGACGGCGCCCGCCTTGTCGACCCGGTGCGGGGACGCGGCGGTGCGGCCCACGCAGTCGACGGCGCGGCGCTCGCGGGAGGCCGCCTCGGCGTGCCGTACGACGGCTTCCGGGGCGACGAGCACCCGGTGTCCGGCGGCCTGGGCGCGCCAGCACAGGTCGACGTCGTCGCGCATGAGGGGCAGTCGGCGGTCGAAGCCGCCGAGCTCCTCGAAGACATCGCGCCGGATCAGCATTCCCGCGGTGGACACGGACAGTGCGGGGTGGACGTGGTCGTGCTGCCCCTGGTCCTGCTCGCGGCGGTCCAGGCCGGTCCAGCGGCGGCCGGAGTTGGCGATGGTGACGCCGACCTCGAGGAGCGCCTTGCGGTCGTACCAGCCGCGGAGCTTGGGTCCGACGACGGCCACGTCCTGGCCGAGCTCCCGCTCGTTCTCCACGACGCGCAGCAGCTGGGCCAGGGCGTCGGGCTCCGGGGCGCTGTCGTCGTGCAGCAGCCAGAGCCACTGTTCGGGCTCGCCGTGCGGGAGGTCCGGCATGTCGTAGGCGTCGTCGCGCCAGCTGCGGGTGACGGGGTCCCAGCCGCTCGGACGCTTGAGGTAGGGCAGGTCGTCCGGGGTCAGCTCGGGGGCGGTGCGGGACGCCTCCTCGACGGCCTGGCCGAATCCGGTGCGCCGCGCCAGGTGCAGCACGCGGTCGTCGCCGAGCGCCTCGGTGAGCAGCTGGGCGGATTCGTCCGCGCTGCCGGTGTCGGCCGCCACCGCGTTCTGCACGGGGCGGTCCTGGCCGAGCAGCCCGGCGAGCGCCTGTGGCAGCCAGCGGGCGCCGTCGTGGGAGACGAGCACCGCGGTCACTACATGGCGCGGAAACTCAGGGGCGGCAGCGGCGTCGTTACTGGCTGCCGAAAGGCTGTGCACGGACATCGAGGTACGGGCCCCGGTTCGATGGACTGCGGTGGACGTCTGTGTCCGGCGGGGACAGCGGGACGTCTCGGACGAGGGCCCACACTAACGGCTGGGAAAGACGACGGTCCGCCGCCTGTGGACAACCCACGGGCGACGGACCGTTCCTTACGCGACGCTGTGTGCCGTTTGGTCGGTGGCACCCGCGGGTGCGGACCGGCGTCCCGGGCCCGCCTCCCCGCGCGACCGTTCTCAGACGGCGGCCTTCTTCAGACGGCGCCGCTCCCGCTCGGACAGACCGCCCCAGATGCCGAACCGCTCGTCGTTGGCGAGCGCGTACTCGAGGCACTCGGAGCGGACTTCACAGGCGAGGCACACCTTCTTGGCCTCACGGGTGGAGCCGCCCTTCTCGGGGAAGAAGGACTCGGGGTCGGTCTGGGCGCACAGCGCGCGCTCCTGCCAGCCGAGTTCCTCGTCCGCGTCGTCGACCAGCAGTTGCTGCACCAGCTCGGTCATGTGCGCCCCTCGTCTGTCTTTCGCGTCCCCGTGATGCTGTCGTTACCGAGTTCGGCTGAACGACACGAGTGAAATTACAAGTGTGCCGATCCGAGCCAGTCAAGCCGAGATCTGCTATTGGGCCCCTTATTCACTCTGCGGAACCAAGGGTATGCGGAAAGTGTTCAAATCGGCATAAACCCTGACAGCCCAAGAGGTCCAGGTCAGACGCCCACCCCCTCACGAAGGAGGACGTCCGGGTGTTCGATCCCGTTCCGACGCAGACCTCGAAGCGAATCGGATCACATTTAGATCACGGGTCCGCGGCGAGGTTTGTTCACCCGGTTGTGCGCCATGTGTCCGGGGAGTCCCCTGAGCAAACCTTTCGCCTGCCAGATGAACCGGATGAGGTGAAACATCTCCCACATTCCGGACATGCAGTTGACAGTCGAGGTGTGAACCGCTCTCCTAGTGGGCATGCTCGCGAACTTGGCACTCACCTCGACCCGCACCGCCGGGTCCCTCGGTGCTGCCCACGCGCGCTGTAGCTGTTGTTGCTGTTCCAGCTGTTGAGCCCTACCCCGCTCCGGCTGCCTCGCCGCCACTGAGGCGAATCCCCGCCCCTCCACCGGGGCCCACCGCCCCCACCAGGGCTCCTCCCCGCCCCCGATCCGGGCGGACCCCGCTCGCGACCCGGGCGGAAACGGCCAGCGACACCCCAGCACTCTCCCGCCGAGGAACCACCGCACCCATGAACAGCGACAGCGACCTCCAGATCGCCGGCGACATCCTCGAAGTCCCGCACCTGCTCCAGCCGCCGCGCGAACACCCCTCCACGGTGGCCGAGTTCGCCGGTCTGGCGCGCTCCATCGCCGCCGACCGCTCCCAGTGGGAGCACCTCGTCCGCTACGACGCCGCCTCGCGCTGGTACCACCGGCTGCGCACGGGACCCGGCTACGAGGTGTGGCTCCTGTCCTGGGTGCCCGGACAGGGCAGCGGACTGCACGACCACGGGGGCTCCTCCGGCGTACTGACGGTTCTGGACGGCGCGCTGACCGAGCGCACCGAGCGGGGCACGCGCGCCCTGGGCGCCGGCGCGCAGCGCGTGTTCGCGCCCGGCTACGTCCACGAGGTCGTCAACGACTCGCTCGAACCGGCCGTCAGCCTGCACGTCTACTACCCGGGCCTCACCGACATGCCGATGCACGCGGCGCGTTGCGCGGTCGCCGAGACCGTGTGACCCGTCCGGGCCGGAGAGCGGCCCGCGGCCACCCGAGTCCCGTGACCGGCTGACACGTCGTCGTCGCCGCCTGCGAGACTGAGCCCCATGCGCATTGTGGTTCTGGCAGGCGGTATCGGTGGTGCACGGTTCCTGCGTGGTCTCCGGCAGGCCGTGCCGGACGCGGACATCACGGTCATCGGCAACACCGGGGACGACATCCACCTCTTCGGGCTGAAGGTCTGCCCGGACCTCGACACGGTGATGTACACGCTCGGCGGCGGCATCAACGAGGAACAGGGCTGGGGGCGGGCCGACGAGACCTTCCACCTGAAGGAGGAGCTCGCGGCGTACGGGCTCGGACCCGAGTGGTTCGGACTCGGCGACCGCGACTTCGCGACGCACATCGTGCGGACGCAGATGATGGGCGCGGGCTATCCGCTCAGCGCCGTCACGGAAGCCCTGTGCGACCGGTGGAAGCCGGGCGTGCGCCTCATCCCCATGTCCGACGACCGCGTCGAGACCCATGTCGCCGTCACGCTGCCGGAGGGCGACCCGGCCGGGGCCGCGGGCGAGCGCAAGGTGATCCACTTCCAGGAGTACTGGGTCCGGCTGCGGGCCTCCGTGCCGGCCGAGGCGATCGTGCCGGTCGGCGCCGAGCAGGCGAAGCCCGCTCCCGGGGTGCTGGAGGCCATCGCCGAGGCGGACGTCGTCCTCTTCCCCCCGTCCAACCCCGTGGTCTCCGTCGGCACCATCCTCGCCGTGCCCGGCATCCGCGAGGCCATCGCCGAGGCGGGCGTGCCGGTCGTCGGCCTCTCCCCCATCGTCGGCGACGCGCCCGTGCGCGGCATGGCCGACAAGGTGCTGGCCGCGGTGGGTGTCGAGTCCACCGCCGCCGCGGTCGCCGAGCACTACGGTTCGGGCCTCCTCGACGGCTGGCTCGTCGACACGGTCGACGCCTCCGCCGTGGAGCGCGTCGAGACGGCCGGCATCCGCTGCAGGGCCGTACCGCTGATGATGTCCGACCTCGACGCGACGGCGCGGATGGCGCGTGAGGCGCTGGCGCTGGCGGAGGAGGTGCGGACGTCGTGAGCTCCGTGGACACGGCGGTGCCCGGCGGCGCGGGCTACCGGGTCTGGGCGCTGGAGGGACTTCCCGAGGTACGCCGGGGAGACGATCTGGCGAAGCTCGTCGCCGCGGCCGAGCCCGGACTCGCCGACGGGGACGTGCTCCTCGTCACCTCCAAGATCGTGTCGAAGGCCGAGGGCCGGATCGTCGAGGCCGCCGACCGGGAGGCCGCCATCGACTCCGAGACGGTCCGGGTCGTGGCCCGGCGCGGGGCGCTGCGGATCGTCGAGAACCGGCAGGGTCTCGTGATGGCCGCCGCCGGGGTCGACGCCTCCAACACCCCTGCCGGGACGGTGCTGTTGCTGCCCGAGGATCCCGACGCCTCCGCGCGGGCGATCCGTGCGGGCCTGCGGGACACCCTCGGCGTCGACGTCGGTGTCGTGATCACGGACACCTTCGGGCGGCCCTGGCGCACCGGGCTCACCGACGTCGCCATCGGCGCGGCGGGCGTCCAGGTGCTGGACGACCTGCGCGGCGGCACCGACGCGCACGGCAATCCGCTCAGCGCGACCGTCGTCGCCACGGCCGACGAACTCGCCGCCGCCGGTGACCTGGTCAAGGGAAAGTCCTCCGGGCTGCCCGTCGCCGTCGTGCGCGGGCTGGCGCACCTGGTGGCCGAGGGGGACGGCACGGGAACGCGGGCGATGGTGCGCGACGCGCGCGACGACATGTTCCGGCTCGGCACCTCGGAGGCGGTACGGGAGGCCGTGACCCAGCGGCGTACCGTACGGGCCTTCACCGACGAGCCCGTCGACCCCGGTGCCGTACGCCGTGCGGTCGCCGCCGCGGTGACCGCTCCCGCGCCGCACCACACCACGCCCTGGCGCTTCGTGCTCCTGGAGTCGCAGGCGTCACGGACGCGGCTGCTCGACGCCATGCGGGACGCCTGGATCGCGGACCTGCGGGGCGACGGGAAGAGCGAGGAGTCCATCGCCAAGCGGGTCCGCCGGGGCGACGTGCTGCGCAGGGCGCCGTACCTCGTGGTGCCGTGCCTGGTCATGGACGGTTCGCACACGTACGGCGACACCCGGCGGGACGGCGCCGAGCGCGAGATGTTCGTGGTCGCCACCGGGGCGGGCGTGCAGAACTTCCTGGTCGCGCTGGCCGGGGAGCGGCTGGGCTCCGCGTGGGTGTCGTCGACGATGTTCTGCCGTGACGTCGTGCGCGAGGTGCTGGAACTGCCGGAGGACTGGGACCCGATGGGGGCCGTGGCCGTCGGGCACGCGGCGGAGGAACCGAGGGCCCGGCCGGAACGGGACGCTGCCGCTTTCGTCGAGGTGCGTTGATCGGGCGGGGGCGCCTTCACCGGGCGGGGGCGCCTCGACCAGGCGGATGCCCTCCGGTCCGGCTTGGGTGCCGGGCCCCTTCGGTGCTGAGTTCCGGGCCGGGCTGGCCGGGGATCTTCCAGGCGGCTGTGGGTGCCCTCGTCGGTCGGTCCCGGAGGGGTGTTTATGGGGTCCTGGCGTCTGGATGGGTGGGAGCGCCTACTCTCGTAGGACAGCCCGCGTACCCCTAGGACCTCACCCGTGTCTGGACGTTTCGCTCCCCGGCCGACGCGTACGACCGTGCGCGGCGGACACGCGGTGGTACCCGGCGGCGCGCCGGGCGCGGTGCCCCGTCAGAACTCCGAGCCCGGACTCGTCCGCACCTGGACGCCCGTGGGCCCGCTCGATCTCGGGCTCGTGCTCGGCCCGCTGCGGCGCGGACCGGGCGATCCGGCGTTCCGCACGACCCCCGACGGCTCCGTGTGGCGGACCAGTCGTACGCCCGCCGGGCCCGGAACGCTGCGGATCGCCCTGCGCGGCGGGGTGGCCCGGGGCGAGGCCTGGGGTCCGGGAGCCGGATGGCTGCTCGACCGGCTCCCCGACCTGCTCGGCGCCGCCGACGACCCCGACGCCTTCGAACCACGGCACCGGCTGGTCGCGCTCGCCCGGCACCGGCGGCCCGGTCTGAGGCTGGTGCGGACCGGGCTCGTGATGGAGTCGCTGATCCCGTCCGTCCTGGAACAGAAGGTCACCACCGACGAGGCGTACCGCGCGTGGCGCTCGCTCGTCCGGAAGTTCGGAGAGCCCGCGCCGGGGCCCGCTCCCGAGCGGATGTACGTCATGCCCGCGCCGCGGACGTGGGCGCTGATCCCGTCCTGGGAGTGGCACCGGGCCGGGGTCGACGACAAGCGGGCCGCCACGATCCTGCGGGCCGTACGGGTCGCGGCGCGGCTGGAGGAGGCCGTCGGGCTCGATCCCGTACAGGCGCGGCGGCGGCTGGAGCTGGTGCCCGGCATCGGGCCGTGGACGTCCGCGGAGGTCGTGCAGCGCAGTCATGGCTGCGCGGATTCCGTGACCGTGGGGGATCTGCATCTGCCGGGGATCGTGGGGTACGCGCTGGCCGGGGACCGGGACGCCGACGACTCCGTCATGCTGGAACTGCTGGAGCCCTACGCGGGGCAGCGGCATCGGGCCGCCCGGCTGATCCTGCTCTCCGGGCGCACTCCGCCCCGGCGGGCGCCGAAGATGCCTCGCGTGGACATCGGGCTGCTCTAGGCGGTCCCGGCAGCCGCACGCCGCGCGCCGCCTCCGCTTCGCGGCACCCTCCGGCGACCGTTCTTCCTCCGTACGGGCGGGATTTCGCCCCCTCCGCCCCTGCCCGTCCCGTAACGAGGGCTCCGCCCCCGGACCCCCGCTCCTCAAACGCCGGAGGGGCTGGACTTTGCCCGGCCGGGGGCGGGTGAGGACTGGTCCTCCGGCCGGGTGGTGCCGGCTCTACTGGTCCGAGGAGAAGCGGAGCGTCGATGCCGGGATGCGGGCGTCGCACCAGACGCGGGCTCCCTCGCGGAGCTCGTTGTCGGGGCCGACGACCGCGCCGTCGCCGATGACCGCGCCGGCCAGGACGGTGCGTGCGCCGATGCGGGCCCCGGCCCCGACGAAGGAGTCGGTGACGACGGCGCCGGGCTCGACGACGGCGCCGGCCAGGACGGTGCTGCCGGTGACGCGGGCACCCTCGCCGATGCGGGCGCCCTCGCCGACCACCGTGCCGCCGGTGAGCTTGGCGTCGGGGGCCACGACGGCCGTGGGCAGGACCAGGCGGTCGCCGCAGCGGCCGGGAACGGCCGGGGACGGGGCGCGGCCGAGCACCAGGTCGGCGGAGCCGCGGACGAAGGCCTGAGGGGTGCCCAGGTCCAGCCAGTAGGTGGAGTCCACCATGCCCTGGAGGTGGGCGCCGTCGGCCAGGAGCTCCGGGAAGGTCTCGCGTTCGACCGAGACCGGGCGGCCCGCGGGGATCGTGTCGATGACCGAGCGGCGGAAGACGTACGCCCCCGCGTTGATCTGGTCGGTGACGATCTCCTCGGGGCTCTGCGGCTTCTCCAGGAAGGCCGTGACGCGCCCGGTGGCGTCGGTGGGGACCAGGCCGAACGCGCGCGGGTCCTCCACCCGGGTCAGGTGCAGGGAGACGTCCGCCCCCGTCGTCCCGTGGGTCGCCACCAGCGCCGGGATGTCCAGGCCCGTCAGGATGTCGCCGTTGAAGATCAGGACCGGGTCGTCGGGCCCCGAGCGCAGCCGGGACGCCACGTTGCGGATGGCGCCGCCGGTGCCCAGCGGCTCCTCCTCGGTGACGTACTCGATGTGGAGGCCCAGTGAGGAACCGTCACCGAAGTACGGCTCGAAGACCTCGGCCAGGTAGGAGGTCGCCAGCACGATGTGCTCGACGCCCGCCGCGCGCGCCCGCGCCAGCTGGTGCGTGAGGAAGGGGACCCCGGCCGCCGGGACCATCGGCTTGGGCGTGCGCACCGTCAGCGGGCGCAGCCGGGTGCCTCTGCCGCCGACCAGGAGGATCGCTTCTGTCACCTGTCGTCTCTGCTTCCTGCCGGGACCGGCCGAACTGTCTTTCGGCCGGCCAGTGTATGCAGACCGTTCGATGGCGCCCTCGATGGCCGTGCGGTGTCCTTCGACGGGCCTCCGCCACGACTTCGGATGATCTCCGCCGGCGGCGGCCCGGCCGGTCCGCCGCCGGCCGGTCCGCTCCGGGGCCCGTCAGACAGGCCCTAACGGCCCTGGTAGCGGGCCGCCGTCGTCCTGGCCGTGCCGAGCTTGCCGTAGAGGAGCCGTCCGGGGCACTCCGTGGCGAACCCGTCCCGATGACCGGAGATCACGTTCAGTCGTACGTTCTTTCCTTTTCGGTAGAGATTGCCACCGGCCGACTTCAGGTATGTCCTGCCACGCGGATCGGCACCGTAGAGACCGAGTTTCCACGCCGTGAGCCGGGAGATGGCCTTGAGCGCGGCGTCGGTCGGCTTCGTGCCGCCGAAACTGCCGATCACGGCGATACCCATGCTGTTCGTGTTGAACCCGCGGGTGTGGGCGCCCATGACCGCCTTCGCGACGCCTCCGGCCCGGCCCTCGTAGATGTTCCCGCACTTGTCGACAAGGAAGTTGTAGCCGATGTCGCGCCAGCCGCTGCTCACCACGTGGTAGCGGTAGATACTGCGGATGATCGACGGGACCTGCGAACAGCTGTACTTGTTGCCCGACGCCGTGTGGTGCACGAAGGCCGCCTTGACCTTCTTCGTGTAGCGGAAGCCGCGCTCGCGCAGGTTCTCGTTCGCGCCCCAGCCGCGCCGCGTGACGATGCTGGGGCGCGGGCCGATGTACGGCGCCGCGCGCCGGTCGCTCATGCCGTCGGGGAAGTACGTGCGCTCCGTCTCCTCCCGGGAGAGCGCGGGGAGCCGGGCGGCTCCCGCGCCGCCCTTGCCGTCCGGCACACCCGCGTGCAGGCTCCTGGCGCGCGGCCCCGAGGGCGCGCCCCCGGCGCGTCCGGCCGTCCGGGCGTCCGGGCCCGGGGGATCCCCGCCGGGGTCGACCAGTTCGAGGCGCAGACCGCCGGGCAGCGGCGCGGCCTCACGCCCGTCCCCGGAACCGTCCCCAGAGCCGTCCTCGGCGCCCTCCTCCAGGTCCTCGGTGGCGTCCCGCGCCCCCCGCTCCGCCTCGACGCGGACCTCGACGCCGTCCGAGTTCCCCACCCACAGGGGGGCGGTGGAGCCGTGGACCCGGCGCGCCTCGCCCTCGTCGGTGCCCGGGTCGGGGGCGTGCTCGTCGTTGTGGGTCTCCACCTCCTGCCAGTCCGACCAGACGCCGGTGCCGGCCTCCCGGGTACGGACCTGGACACGGCCGTCCAGCTCGCTGGCCGGGTCGTCCCAGACCACGCCGACCAGGGAGAACGGCCGTACGTTCCGGCGGGCGAGGCCCTGGGCCCCCGCCGTCGGGCGGAGTGACCGTTCGCGGGTGAGGGGGACGAGGGGCAGGGACTGGGTGCTGCCGGGGGCGGCGGCCTCCGATGCCGCCGTCGACGGCCCGGCCTGCGCCGGGGAGGCGGGCAGGGCGAGCGGAAGGGCGAGAGCGGCCGCGCAGGTGACGCCGACCGAGGAAGCAAGGAATCCACGCATGCCCATGATCCTGGACATAGTCATACATATCTGTCCATCGCGGAATTGACGGACCGTCGGACGCGCTCCGCCGAACCGGTGGCGCGCCCGGTCCGTGCCGCGCGGCGCCCCCGCGTACGCTTGCGCGCGTGAAAGCCACCGACCGCACCCCTGCCGACCTGCTGCGATCCGCGCTCTCCGAGGATCCCGCGCGCCCTTTGGTGACCTTCTACGACGACGAGACGGGCGAACGGGTCGAATTGTCCGTGGCCACCTTCGCCAATTGGGTGGCCAAGACCGCCAACCTGCTCCAGGGCGAGATGTCCGCCGAGCCCGGTGAGCGGGTCGCGCTCCTGCTGCCCGCGCACTGGCAGACGGCGGTGTGGCTGCTCGCCTGCTCCTCGGTGGGTGTCGTCGCGGACGTCGACGGCGACCCGGCGGCGGCCGACCACGTCGTCGCGGGCCCCGGCCGGTTCGAGGACGGGCTCGCCTGTTCCGGTGAGCGCATCGCCCTCTCGCTCGCGCCGCTCGGCCGCCGCTTCCCGACGCCGCCCGCGGGATACGCCGACTACGCCGTCGAGGTGCCGAGCCAGGGCGACCGTTTCGCGGCGTACGCGCCGGTCGGCCCGGAGGAGTGCGCGCTGATCGTCGCCGGGGCCGCGTACACGGGGGCCGAGGTCGTGGAGCAGGCCCGCGCCGACGCCCGCGGCCTGGATCTGACCGGACCCGGTTCACGCATCCTGTCGGCTCTGCCGTACGACACCTGGGACGGTCTGGCCGCGGGCCTGTACGCGCCGCTCGCCACCGGCGGGTCCGTGGTGCTGTGCCGCAACGTCGGCCTGCTGGACGACGACGCGCTCGCCCGGCGGATCGAGAGCGAGCGGGTGACCGCGACGGCCCGCTGACCCGCCGAAGCCTCCGTCCCGGCGGCGTTCCGGAGGTCTCGGCCCGGGCGGAGGCTCCCCTCGGGTGCCGCCGGGACGAAAGCCCGGCACAGGGGCGGACAGCGGCCCGCCCGGACCTCCCCGCACACCGGGCGCGTCCCCCGTTCGGCCCATCACCGGCCCCCCTCGCCCGCCGTGCCGGGACATGGTCGTAGGAGCAGTCAGACACGCTCGTACGCGCCATGAGGGGTGGTGGTCCCGACGTGACCGACACCACGGGCACTCCCTCCCCGGACCCCGGGAAGCCGGAGCGGGGAGCTTCGCCCACCGGGGCCGGGCGCCGGCGGCGGCGCTGGCTGCGCTACACCTCGACCGCGGTGGCCGTGGTGGTCCTGGGCGCCGTGGCGGTCGGCTGGGTCGCGTACGAGAAGCTGAACGGGAACATCACGGCCGACAACGACGCGGCCGCCGAGCTCGCCCGGTACGAGAGGGAACGGCCCACCGCGCTGGTGCGCGGCGCGCAGAACATCCTGCTGATCGGCTCCGACTCGCGCTCGGGCGCCGGGAACAAGAAGTACGGGCGCGACTCGGGGACGGAGCGGTCCGACACCACGATCCTGCTGCACCTCTCGGCGGACCGGGACAGCGCGACCGCCGTGTCGCTGCCCCGCGACCTGATGGTGAAGGTGCCGGACTGCCGGCGCCCCGACGGGACCCGCACCGGCCCGATGTTCGCGATGTTCAACTACGCCTTCGAGGTGGGCGGCTCGGCCTGCACGATCCGGACCGTCGAGAAGCTCACGGACATCCGCGTCGACCACCACATGGTGGTGGACTTCCACGGCTTCAAGGACATGGTCGACGCGGTGGACGGCGTCGAGGTGTGCCTGAAGGAGCCGATCGACGACAAGGCGGCGAAGCTGCGCCTGCCCGCGGGCAAGGTCGTACTGAACGGCGAGCAGGCGCTCGGCTACGTGCGCGCCCGCAAGAGCATCGGCAACGGCAGCGACACCGACCGCATGGACCGCCAGCAGAAGTTCCTCGGCGCGCTGATCAGCAAGGTGCGCAGCGACGACGTCCTGCTCAACCCGGCGAAGCTGTATCCGGTGCTGGACGCGGCCACCTCGTCGCTGACGACCGACCCGGGGCTCGCGAACCTGCGCGGCCTGTACGACCTGGTCCGCGGCATGCGTGACATCCCCACGGAGAGCATCCGGTTCCTGACCGTGCCCCGCACGTCCTACGTCCTCAACGCCAACCGTGATCAGCTCGTGGAGCCCGAGGCGGCCCGGCTCTTCGCACGGCTGCGCGCGGACAGGCCCGTCGCGGTCGCGAAGGAGCCGTCCCAGGGGCCGGGCCGAGGGCGGTCACCCCATTCCGTAAGCCTGTACGGGAACGCGTTCCGCGACCACGAAGAGGAGTCGGACGACGACGGAATGTCGACGGCAATAGGGGTCGTCCGCCTCTCCGGAACCCCCGATCCGGCTCCGACTTTCCGGGGCAGCACGGCGGCCCAGGACGCCTGCGGGTAAAGCATGCGCCAAGGCAGGGAACGGTCCGGCTAAGAAGTCTCTGAAAATAGGGCGGATTGCCCGGTTGTAGGAACGTCGAATTTGTCACGGCCGTCGCTCCGCGCTGAACTGGGCGGATAGTGTGAGCGATCCGGTGCACCCGGCCACGAGGTCCGTCCTGGGGGTCGCGCACTGCTTGACCGAGACCCGAGCGCCTTTTGAGGGGGAAAGGGCGCCGCGTGGCCCCGACGGAGGATTCAGACAACCGTGGACGCGCAAGGCCGTAGGCGGGCGGACAACATCGACCCCGCAGACCAGTGGGTGCTCAACCCGAACACCGGCGAATACGAACTGCGACTGCCCCCTTCCGGAGCGCAATCGGGCGTGCCGCGACCGCGGAGGGGTTCCCCTTCCGCCGCGACGCGCACCCGGAGCGCGCCGGTACGAGACCGCGCCGCACCGGGACGGGACCGCGAGCGCGAGGCGCCGGGCCGGGACCGCGAGGCGGCCGGAACCGACGTGCCGGGGCCGCGCCGCCGGCGTGCCGAGCCGCCGGAGCCCCTTCCGGGGCGGCGGCGCGGGCGCAACAAGCCGCCCAAGAAGTCGAAGGCGAAGAAGATACTGCTCTGGACCGGCGGCACCATGGCGCTGGTCCTGGTGGCCGTCTCGGGCGCCGCGTACGCCTACCTCAAGCACCTCGAGGGCAACGTCCACACCGAGGACGTCGGCGGTTCGGCCAAGGCCGGCTTCAGCAAGGACGAGGCCTTCAACATCCTCATCATCGGCACCGACAAGCGCACCGGTGCGGGCAACGAGGGGTACGGCGACAAGAACAGCGTCGGGCACGCCGACACGAACATCCTGCTGCACGTCTCCAAGGACCGGACGAACGCGACCGCGATGAGCATTCCGCGCGACCTGATCGTCGACATCCCCGAGTGCAGGTCGAAGCAGGAGGACGGCACCGAGAAGGTGATCCAGCCCTCGGAGAACGTCCGCTTCAACACCAGCCTCGGCCAGGAGGGCCGCAACCCCGGCTGCACGATGGACACGGTCAAGGCCCTCACCGGCATCACGGTCGACCACTTCATGATGGCCGACTTCAACGCCGTCAAGACGCTGACCACCGCGGTCGGCGGTGTCGACGTCTGCCTCGCCAAGGACGTCAACGACGCCGACTCGCACCTCAAGCTCTCCGCCGGCGAGCACACCATCGAGGGCGAGCAGGCCCTCGCGTTCGTGCGCACCCGGCACAGCTTCGGCAACCAGGGCGACCTCGACCGCATCAAGGTGCAGCAGCAGTTCATCGGCTCCCTGATGCGCAAGATGAGCTCCGGCGACACCCTCACCAGCCCGACCAAGCTGGTCAAGCTGGCCGAGGCCGCCACCAAGGCGCTCACCGTCGACACCGGCATCGGCAAGGTCAGCACGCTCAAGGACATGGCCCTGGAGCTGAAGAAGGTGCCGACGAAGAACATCACCTTCACCACGGTCCCGGTGATAGACAACCCGGCCGAGAAGGTCCACGCCACGGTCGTGCCCAACCCGAACACGGCCCCGGCGGTCTTCGACGCGATCAAGAACGACGTCTCCTTCACCGCCGTGAAGCAGAAGGAGAAGAAGGAGAAGGCCGCGGTGGCCGCCCGCCTCAAGGGCACCCGTTCCGCCGCGTCCGACATCCGCGTCGACATCTACAACGGCGGCGCCCAGGCGGGCTCCGCACAGGAAACTCTTAACTGGCTGCAGAATGATGAGGGCGTGCTCAAGTCCAGCCAGCTGGGCAACGCCGACGCACCGCTGAGCAAGACGACCCTGGAGTACTCTCCCGACCAGGCCGACCAGGCACGCAAGCTGGCGGATCTCATGGGTCTGTCCGGCTCGGCGATGAAGCCCGGCGAGAGCGAGAAGAACTCACAGGGACTGCCCGCGATCGTGCTGACCCTGGGCAAGGACTTCAAGGGCGCCGGAGTGCCCTTGACCGCTGCGACGAAGGCGCCGGACGTGGAGAAGTCCACGGCGGACAAAACAGTGTGCGCGAAGTGACCTAACGGGTCCGTCAGGCGTCCTACAGGGCGCGAACGGCGTCCGGCCGGGCGTGGGAAACGCCCGGCCGGACGCTCGGCGGACCCGTTTGTCAGGCGCAGGGTGGGGAGAGGCTGGGAGATGGCGCAGAGCAGTGTGCGCGGGGAGGGAGCACGACCACGTGTCCCGGGGGCCGGCGAACTGGGCTGGGACGACAGCATGTACGGCGAGGGCGGCGAGTCCGTCCGGACGGCGGACGGTGTCCGTGACCGGGCCGGCCGTGACGGCGACGGAGCGCGTCCCTCCGAGGACGCCGTACCGCACGGCGGGGACGACGACGGAGGCCACGGGAACACGGGCCGCCCCCGGCGCAGACGTCGAATACTCCGCTGGTCGGCGATGGTGCTGTCGGTCCTGATACTCGGCACCGCGGGCGCCGGTTACCTCTACTACCGGCACCTGAACAGCAACCTCAAGAAGGACGACCTGAACATCGGCGACGCGAAGGACCGCGCCGCGAAGACCAAACCGAACGCGGCGGGCCAGACCCCGCTGAACATCCTCCTGATCGGTTCGGACGCCCGGAACTCCACCGAGAACCAGAAGCTCGGCGGCGCGAGGGACACCTTCGACACACCGCCCCGCGCGGACGTCCAGATGCTGCTGCACCTGTCCGCCGACCGCACCAACATGTCGGTCGTGAGCATGCCGCGCGACACCCTGCTCCAGATACCCAACTGCACCGACTCGAAAACCGGGAAGACCTACACCGCGAGCACGTCGCTGACGATGACGAACGACTCGCTGGGCCGCGGCGGCCCCGGCTGCACGGTCGCCACCTGGGAGAAGCTGACCGACATCCACATCGACCACTTCATCATGGTCGACTTCGCGGGTGTGGTGTCGATGGCCGACGCGATCGGCGGCGTCCCCGTGTGCGTGGACGCCAACATCTACTCGCACACCTCCACCGGCCACGGCTCCGGGCTGAAGCTCGAGAAGGGCACGACGTCCGTCAAGGGCAAGCAGGCCCTGCAGTGGCTGCGCACGCGGTACGGCTTCGAGGACGGCAGCGACATCGGCCGGACCAAGGCCCAGCACCAGTACATGAACTCGATGGTGCGCCAGCTGCGCGAGAACGCGACGCTGAGCAACCCGGGCAAGCTGCGCGGCCTCGCGGAGACGGCCACCACCGCGCTGACCGTCGACCAGGGCCTGGGCACGGTCACCAAGCTCTACGACCTCAGCAAGGAACTGAAGAAGGTCCCCACCAAGAGCATCACCATGACCACCATGCCGTGGGTGTACTCCAGCGACGGCAACCGGGTGCTGCCCAAGCCGACGGACGCGGACAAGGTCTGGCGGCTGCTGCGCGAGGACATCCCGCTGGACGGCAAGGGCAAGAAAAAGAAGAAGGAGAGGACCTCCTCGGATCCGGCCGCGGCGGACGACAAGATCGCGGTGCAGGTGCGGAACGGCACCCGCACGACCGCGCTGGCCCCGGTGTCCGGACGCGCGAGCGCGGTGAGCGAGCTGCTCGTCGGCGAGGGGTTCACGCAGGCGAAGGCCGACCCGTCGACGGTGACCGCCGAGGCGAGCACGGTGATCCGCTACCCGAGCGCCGATCTGGAGGGCGACGCCCTGCGGGTCGCCAAGGCCCTCGGGATCTCGACCTACGCGGTGGAGAAGTCGGAGGACGTCTCCGGGATCACCCTCGTCGTCGGCGCCGACTGGCGGGAGGGCACGACGTACAAGGCGCCCGAGGACGACGACGCGACGCCCGAGTCCGCGAAGCTCGACAAGGGCTCGGACACCGAGGCCTGCATGCACGTCAACCCGGACTACACCTGGTCGTAGGACAGGCCGGCGGCATACGGGTCGGGCCCCTCTCGCGTGCGAGAGGGGCCCGACCCGTATGCGGAGAGCTCCCGCCGGAACCGGCCGCGCGCTCCCGCGCGGCCGGAGGGGATCACTCGGCGCCGCTGAGGACCGCGGGACGCCGGGACGCGATGACCTTCCTGGCCAGCGCCTTCGGGCTGGTGAGGAAGCCCCAGCCCCACGACATGTGCATCGTCGCGAGGGCGACGGGGATCTGCAGCCGGGCCTTCGCCGGCAGCCCCTTGCCCGCGGGCAGCGAGCCGAGTCCGATGGCCGCGAGGTAGCCGGCCGGGACGACGAACCCCCAGGGCGTCAGCGCCGCGCCGACGACCACGCCCGCCGCTATCGCGCAGACGGCGGTCGGCGGGGCGAGGTAGCGCAGGTTGATGGAGCCCTCGTGATAGCGGGCGACGACGTGCCGCCAGCGGCCGTAGTCCTTGTACTGCTTGGCGAGCGCCTTGACGGACGGCCTCGGCCGGTAGGACACCTTCAGCTCGGGCGAGAACCAGATGAGGCCGCCGGCCTCACGGATGCGGAAGTTCAGCTCCCAGTCCTGGGCGCGGATGAACTCCTCGTTGTAACCGCCCTGCTGCTCCAGCGCCTCGCGCCGGAACACCCCGAGGTACACGGTCTCGGCCCGGCCCGCCTCACCGCCCGTGTGGAAGGCCGCGTTGCCCACGCCGATCCTCGACGTCATGGCGGCGGCGACGGCGTGCTCCCAGTCGTTCTCGCCCTCGGCGTGCATGATGCCGCCGACGTTCTGCGCGCCGGTCTCCTCCAGGAGCCGTACCGCGGTGGCGATGTAGTTCTGGGAGAGCATGCCGTGCCCGTCGACGCGCACGACGACGGGGTGCCGGGACGCCTTGATCGCCGCGTTCAGCGCCGCGGGCGTACGGCCGGTGGGGTTCGGCACGGTGTGGACCCTCGGGTCCTCGCGGACGAGTTCGGCCGCGATCTCGTCCGTCCGGTCCGTGGAGGGACCGAGCGCGATCACGACCTCCATCTCGCCGTCGTACCGCTGCGCCAGGATCGCTTGGACGGCCCCGCGCAGATGCCGCTCCTCGTTGAGGACGGGCATGATCACAGAAACGGCGGGGGACCGCACGTCAGACTTCTCGCTCATCGGAGCTCACGTTACCGCGAACGGGGGACACGGTCGCGCGCCGCCCGGCGTAAGGACCGGGCCGCAGATCGTATGGGCCTACGGTGCTCGCGGATCCCCACGCCCATCGGAACGCGGCTCCGTCCGGCCCCGCGGAACGCTTCCCTCCCCCGTCCCGCCTCGCGGAGGTGTCCCCCTTGCCCACACCGCCCCGCTCCCCCGTCCGCCCCCAGCACCCCCCGCGGCCGTCCCCGGCGCGGCGGCCCGCCCGGCGTGCCGACGGGCGCCCCGGGCGGCCCGGGCGCCGCAGGAGGCCGCGCTGGGCCATGCGGGTGCTCACCACGGTCTCCGTGGTGGTCCTCGCCTCGGCGGGCATCGGGCACGCGGTGCTGAACAGCCTGGACGCGGACATCGCCCGGGTCGACCCGTTCAAGGACATGAAGAACCGGCCCGAGGCGGGCCACGGCATGAACCTGCTGCTGGTCGGCACCGACGGCCGGGAGAAGGTCACCCAGGCGGAGCGGCGGAAGTACCGGCTCGGGGGCGCGCCCTGCCACTGCACCGACACGGTCATGATCGTGCACATCTCGGAGGACCGGGAGCGCGCCAGCATCGTCAGCCTGCCCCGCGACTCCTACGCCGAGGCGCCCGCGCACACCGACGCGGTCACCGGCGCGTCGCACGGCCCCCACCCCCTCAAGCTGAACGCGGCGTACGCGGAGGGCGGCCCGACCCTGACCGTGCGGACGGTCGAGAACATGACCCACGTGAAGATCGACCACTATCTGGAGGTCGACTTCACCAGCTTCATGAAGACGGTCGACGTGCTCGGCGGCGTCCGCGTCTGCACCGCGCAGCCGCTGAAGGACAGGTACACCGGCCTCGACCTGACGGCCGGCCCGCATCTGCTGGGCGGCGGACAGGCCCTCCAGTACGTGCGGTCCCGGCACACCGACGGCTCCTCCGACCTCGGCCGGATGAAGCGCCAGCAGCGCTTCCTGGCGGCGCTCGTCTCCCGGGCCACGTCGTCCGGGGTGCTGCTGAACCCGATGAAGTTCCGGGACGTGACGCGGGCGGTGCTGGGCTCGGTGCGGGCCGACAAGGGCTTCGGCACGGACGAGCTGCTGGACCTGGGCCGGGCGATGCGGAACTTCTCCCCGTCCTCGTCCGAGTTCACGACCGTGCCGATCGGGCAGATGGCCTATGCCGTCAAGGGCGTCGGCTCGACCCTGAAATGGGACGGGCCGAAGGCGCGCAAGCTCTTCGAGGCGCTGCGCGAGGACCGGCCGCTCGCGACGCGCGGGGCCGCCCCGCGGCCCAGGGCCGTCCAGGTCGCGGTGGCCCCGCAGCAGATCCGGGTCCAGATCGAGAACGGGACCGCCACGGCGGGGCTCGGCAGGCGGGTCGACGGCGCGCTCGCCGCCACCGGGTTCCGGACGACGGGCCGGCCCACGACGGGCCGCGACTCCGCGGTCCGGCGCACCGTCGTCGCGTACGACCCCCGCTGGGACCGTTCGGCGAAGTCCCTCGCGGCCGCGCTGCCCGGCGCCGAGCTGCGCGCGGTTCCCGGGCAGGGCCCGCTGATGAAGGTGACCGCCGGTGCCGACTTCAAGCGGGTGACGCGGGTACGGGCCGAGGATCCCACCCAGGGCGGGACCGGGGTGGTGACGGGAGACCAGGTGGTGTGCCCCTGATCACGGACACCCGCCGGAGCCCCTCCGGCACGGTCCGCCGGGCGGACGGGAACTGTCAGACAGGTCCTAGTCGTCGAGGCCTTCCGCGGCGCGCTTCTCGCGGAGTTCCACGATCGCCCGGCGGCGGGCGAGACGGTGGGTGCGGCGGATCTGCGCCTCCTGGAAGCGGCGTTCGTCACGCTCGGTCTCGGTGATGACCGGCGGCACCCGGCGGGGCTTGCCGTCGGCGTCCACGGCGGCGAAGACGAGATAGGCCGAACCGACCTGCTGCGGCGGGGTGGACTCGTTCCAGCGCTCGGCCAGGACCCGTACGCCGACCTCCATCGAGGTCCGTCCGGTCCAGTTGACCTGGGCCTTCACATGGACCAGGTCGCCCACGCGGACGGGTTCGAGGAAGGCCATCTCGTCCATCGAGGCGGTGACGGCGGGTCCGCCGGAGTGCCGCCCCGCCACCGCGCCCGCCGCGTCGTCGACGAGCTTCATGATCACGCCACCGTGCACCGACCCCAGGAGGTTCGTGTCGTTGTGGGTCATGATGTGGCTGAGGGTGGTCCTGGACGCGGAGGTCGGCTTGCCCGGGATGTCGTTTTCCGGGTTGGGGGCCTGTTCTGTCATGTCCTCCACCTTATGCCGGTCACGGAGCGGTCGATTTGCATCAGCTCTGCAACAGGCGTGACCCAGATCTCCTCGTTGTCTTGTAAGGCGCCTGGTGGGGGGCGGCACACTGGTCCGCATGAATGACTGGCCCGACGGGCGGACCGACGACAACGGCAGCAACCGCTACGGACGCGGCAGCGCAGGCGCACAGCCTGAGAGCGCCCGCGTCATGCGACAGGTCCGCCGCGGGCCCGCCGCGCCCGCACCGGGCCAGGGCGCGCCGCCGTACGGCGGCGGGGTCCCCCGGCAGCCCTCGTACGTCGACGGCCAGGGCCACGACGCGGGCCAGGGCTACGACAACGGGTACGACTCCGGCTACAACACCGGGCACGTGTACGGGAACGGGTCCGGCGGTCCGCAGGGGCCCGGCGGCGACGGCACGTACGCGCAGCGCCCCGCGCCGAACTGGCGACGCCGGATCAAGTGGACCGCGATCACGCTGGTCACGGCGCTGGTCGTGGTCTCCGTCGGCACGTACTTCTGGGCGGACTCCAAGCTCAACCGTGACGTCGATCTCTCCAAGGTCATAGACCGGCCGGAGACCGGCGAGGGAACGAACTACCTGATCGTCGGTTCCGACAGCCGCGCCGGCATGTCCGCCGAGGAGAAGGAGAAGCTGCACACCGGCTCCGCCGAGGGCAAGCGCACCGACTCGATGATGATCCTGCACACCGGCGACAACGGCTCGACGCTGATATCCCTGCCGCGTGACTCGGACGTCACGATCCCGAAGTTCCAGGGCTCCGAGTCCGGCAAGGTCTACCCCGCCTCGGCCCAGCACGTGAAGCTGAACGCGGCGTACGCCAAGGACGGGCCGACCCTGCTGGTCCGCACGATCGAGGCCAAGACCGGCCTGCACATCGACCACTACGTGGAGATCGGCTTCGCCGGCTTCGCGGGCATCGTCGACGCGGTCGGCGGTGTCGAGATGGACCTCGACCAGGGCTTCAAGGACAAGTGGTCCGGCGCCGACTTCAAGGCGGGCAAGCAGACGCTGAACGGCGAGCAGGCCCTCGCCTTCGTCCGCACCCGGCACGCCTTCGCCGCCTCGGACCTGCAGCGCACCAAGAACCAGCAGAAGTTCCTGGCCGCCCTGGCCCACCAGGTCGCGACCCCCTCGACGATCCTGAACCCGTTCAAGCTCTACCCGACGATGGGCGCGGGCCTCGACTCGCTGATCGTCGACAAGGACATGAGCCTGTGGGACCTGGCCGACATGTTCTGGGCCATGAAGGGCGTCACGGGCGGTGACGGCAAGTCCATGAACATGCCGATCTCCGGTTCCTCCGGCGGCAACCTCGTCTGGGACGAGGCGAAGATGAAGACGCTGGTGAACCAGCTCAAGAACGACGAGAAGGTCACGGTGTCGGGCAACTGACCCGGCACCGCCCGCCCTCGCCGACGGCCTGATCCGGCGTCGCGCGGGGCCACCGGCCCCATGACCCACCGGCACCGCGACGCGCGGTGCCGGTGGGTCATTTGCGCAGGGTGATGCGGCCCCGGGTGCGGGGGCCGTCGAACTTCGAGCGGTCGACGACGGGCCGCGGAGCCGGTTCCGCGGCCATGAGGCGAATCGTGTCGCGGCCCGCCAGGGCGGTGCACCACTGCGCCAGGTGGGGGCGGGTGCCGCGGGGACCCGACGCCTCCTCCCAGAGGTCCCGGACCGCGTCGGCCCGCCGGTCGTCGAGGACGCCGGGCAGCGGCCGCAGGGGCCCGCCGGGCGTCACGTACGCGTCCTGGCTCAGCACACGGCCCGCCACCAGGGCCGCCTTGTAGCGGTCGCTGTCCACCGTGGCGACACCGGCGGCGGCCAGCGGGTCGTGCCAGTCGGGGGTGTCCGCCTGTTCCAGGACCGGGGGCCGCCCGGCCATGCGTACGCCGTCGCAGTCCAGCAGGTACGGGGCGGGCGCGGGCCGGACGGTCCACAGCACGTTCGCGTGCGACACGTCACCGACGACCAGCCCCAGGGCGTGCAGCCACCGGAAGAGTCCGAGCACGGCGACGACCAGCGCGAACCGCTCGGCCGGCGAGGGCTGCGCGACCGCCTGCCAGGCCGGCCTCGGCGGCCGGAGCAGATAGGACAGGTCGGTCAGCCGTGCCTCGCCGCGTGAGGTCCGCCAGGTCATGGAGTCGGGCGCGCGGCGCATCAGGAAGCCGGTCGCCCGGCCGCCGTCCATGACCCGGCACAGCGGCCACGCCGCCTCCCGGTCCAGACGCTCGCGGTCGGCCGGGGCGAGCCCCTGGCGCAGCGCCACGAGCGCCGCGAGTTCCCCGCCGTCGGCCTTCCCCGGCTCGCGGTAGCCCTTGTACAGCAGCCGGCCCGGACCGGCCACGTCGTACACCTCGCCCTGGCCGCCGTCGCCGATGCGTGCTCCGAGGGCGAGCGAGCCGAGCGTCACGTCGGCGCCGTCGTCGGCGCTCACGGCACGGCCTCCCACAGGACGACGGCGGTGCGGTCGTCGTCGTACGACTTCACCCGGTACTGCAGCTGCCACAGGAAGTCGGCCGGCGCCGGCACCGCGCCCCGTCCCCATCCGGCCCCCAGGAAGTCCCGCATTCCCGCGTCACCGGCGAGCGGCGTGGACAGGCCGTCCGTGCACAGCACGAGGACGTCGCCGGGCAGGGCCGGACCCAGGAGCAGGGCGCGGGCCCGGTGGCCGTGCGGCAGCGCGGCGGTGCGGGTCTCGATCATCCCGTCGCCGTCGTGCTCGGGGTCCGTGAGGGACAGGTTCCACTCCCCGGCGCGCAGCAGCGCCGTGCCGCCGTCGCCGACGGCCAGGAAGCCGCGGGTGCGCACCCGGGGGTCGAGCGGCACGAGCAGGGCGCGCAGGGTGGTGGCGTACGCGGCGGGGTCGTCGCCGTGTTCGCGGGCGCGGTGCGCGAGCAGGGTCGCTATCCGGCCCACGGCGGTGTCCACCAGCGCGGCGAACCCTGGCCGGTCGCCGGCGCGCACGGTCTCCGCGAGCTCCGCGGACACGCCCTCCAGCTCCATCGCGGCGAGCCGGCAGGCCTCCTGGGAGCCGACGTGCGAGCGGGCCGCCGATCCCACGCCGTCCGCCACCACGAGCAGCAGCAGCCCGTCCGGGCCGGGCGCCCCGAGGCGCACCACGGCCAGGGAGTCCTGGCGCGGCTCGCCCTGGTACCGGTGCGAGTCCCCGCGCACCGACGCCGCCCGCACCGTCAGGGCCCCGTACCCGGCGCCGTCCACCACCATGTCGGGCGTCAGCGCCGCGGCCGGGTCCTGCCGGACCGAGGGGAGCTCCAGCGGCTCCGGCGCGTACAGCGGGGGCTTGGGACCTGAATGGAACGGCGCGCCGAGCACCGGGACGGCCCCGCCGTACGCGCCGGGACCGTCGGGCGCCGGTGGAGGTGTGCACGGAGGTGTGCCCACGGGGCCGGGCTCGTACGACGGAGCCGACTGCTGCGGGCCCTGTCCGTAGGAGAGGGCCGGGGCCGGGCCGGCGGACGGTGTCGCGGACGGCCCCGGCACGGCGACGGCCGCGCCGGACTCCGGCTCGGCGCTGAAGACCTCGTCCACGCTCTGCCAGGTCTCGTCCAGCGGATCGGGCTCTCGCGCGTCCGGCCAGTGGCACTCCGTCCGCCGGGCGGTCCGCCGGTCCCCGTCCGGCTCCCGCGGCCCGGGCTCGCGCAGGTCGGGCTCGGGCTGCCGCGGGCCGGTCCGGGACGGTCCGGCGGCGTTCATGTCGTTCCCCATCGGCGCGACCTCACAGCTTGTCGAGAGAGACGAGGGAGAAGCCGGGCACGGTGTCGTCCACGGCCAGCGTGAAGCCGTTGCCGCCGTCCGCGCCGATGCTGCCCGCGGACCGGACGATCGACCGCGTGAGGCTGGAGGCGAACTCGCGCAGCGCCTGGGCCGGTGACACCGAGGAATCCTTCTGCATGAACGCCCGGAAGTTCGCGACCCGGGCGATCGTCGACTCCTGCGCCTCGCCGATGCCGAAGGCGATGATCTTCGGGCAGAACCGTGACTGGGTGATCTCCTTGTACGCCTGGTCCCAGTCCGGATCGGTGGGGATGCCGTCCGAGAGGAAGAAGACCACGGGGCGGTACACCTCGTGGCCCTCCGCCTTCAGTCCCGCCACATCGGCCTCGACGCAGCGCAGCAGGGTGCGGAACGCGTCGCCGTACGAGGTGAGCCCGCCCGCGGCGAGCGCGGGGACCGAGTCGATGTCGCTGAGGTCGACGAGCGGCTGCAGCACGGTGGCGGTGTCGGAGAAGCCGATCAGGCAGAAGCGCGTCTTGTCGGCGACGGTCGGGTTGGTGCTGATCTCGTGGTGCAGGTCCGGGAGCGCGCCGTTGATGGCGTCGATCGGCTCGCCGATCATCGACCCGGACTCGTCGCAGAGCAGGTAGAAGGGCAGGATCTGCAAGGTCTCGTACCTCCGGGTCAGTACGTGTAGAAGTAGATCTCGATGTCGGCGTGGCCCGGGGAGGCCCCGCCTTTCCAGAAATCGCGGGTGGTGGCGGCGCGGAACATGTCCGGACGGGCCTTCTCCAGCAGGGCGTTGACCTCGTGGGCGTAGCGGCCCCCGGCGCCCGGGTCGGTGTGGCGTCCGAAGGTCAGCACGAAGGCGGCCTGCCGGCCCCGGTAGCGCGCGGTCGCCCCGCGCAGTGCCCGCACGATGTCCTCGTCGTCACCGGCGGGCGCGTCGACGGCCACCTCGACCGGGGTGCGGACCACAGCCCGCGGGCCGGTGTGCCGGGACTTCTTCCCGGCCGCGGCGGAGGACGAGGCGGCGGGGCGCTTGTCGGCGGCCCCCGGGTCGCCCTGGTCGCCCATGGCCACCAGCGCGAGGACGAGCAGCATGTCGGCGAACAGCCAGCCCGCCATGTGCAGCGGCTGGAGCCTTCCACCCCGCCTCATCGGGTCTCGGTCAGGGACGAGGGGGGCGGCTGCGGGGGCTCGCGGCGGGGGCCGAACGGCCGGGGACCGGCGCGGCCCGGCTCACCGGCCGCGGGACCGTACCGGCCGGCGGGAGCGCCGGACCCGTCGGCGGGAACGTCGGCCTGCTCCACCGCCCGGCCGAGCCGGCCCGCGGGAGTGTGGCCCATGTCGGCGGAGGGGGCGTGGCCGGCGTCTTTGGAGGGGGTCCGGCCCACGTCCGTGGACCGGTCGTGCCGGTGGCCGTGGCCGTCCGTCGCTCCGGCGCGGTCCCCCAGGCCCGCCTGGCCGTCCCGGCCCGGCCAACCCTCCTGGTCCGGCAGGGTGGCGGGCGGCAACCGGTCCGCCCGCAACTCGGCCACCAGACGGGCGAACTCGTCGGCTGCGGCCCTCAACGCGCCGCTCTGGGCGTTCAGTTCACGAACGGCGTGCTGGGACTCCTCGACCGCGCGGGCCGTGCCCTCGGCCACCTCGCCGAACCTGCCCAGGAGTTGGGCGGAGACGTCCGACGCCACCTCGATGCCGGTGGCGTAGGCCCGCTGGGACGCGGCCAGCACGGTGACGGAGTCCTCGACGCGGTCGCCGGCGCCCTGCACGGCGAGCCGCACCTCGCCGTTCACGTCACGGACGTCGTCGAGCGCCTTGCGGACCCGCTCCCCGCCGTCGCTCACGGCGGCCTCGACCCGGCCCACCGCGGTCTCCAGGGGTTTGACGGAGGTGTCGACCCCGGCCAGCGCCCGTTCGGCGCCCCGCACCGCGTCGCCGACGGCCGAGGCCGCCGACGTCAGGTCCTTCTGGACCCGGACCGCCTTGTCGCCCAGCCGCCGGAGCGTCACGGCGGCCTCGGTGAGCTCGGCCGCGAAGCGCCGCGGGGAACTCGACCGCCGCCCGTTCAGCACGAGCTGGGCGCGGGTCAGCACCGGGACGAGCGCCGCCAGCAGTTCCTCGCGGCCGCGATCGGCGTCCTCCTCCCGGCGGGCGACGGCGGACCGCCGCAGACCGTGCACGAGCACCAGGGCGAAGAGCAGCGTGATGGCGACGGTGGCGCTCATCGCCACGTGGCCGAACGTGAAGGCTCCGGTGAGGTGCCCCTCGAAACCCGACTGCCACAGCTGCAGGAAGGGCCGGGAGGCGGCCCCCGGGTCCGCGCCCGTCAGCGCTCCGTACGCGCTCGACGCCCGCGTCAGTCCGTACCAGGTGAGCATCAGCGGCACGAAGACCAGCGCGCCCAGCACTCCCTCGGCATAGGACCAGAGCGGGTGCCCTCCGCCCTGGCCCGTGCCCGCCCGGAGGCTCTCCGGACGGGCGTAGGCGGCGAGGAGATCGAGTTCGGACCACGGGTCGAGCTCGGTGGCGTCCTGGTTCCGGAGCGCCGCCGCGAGCGCGGTCAGCTCTTCCTTCCGGGTCCCGAGCGCCGGCCGCTCCGCGAGTTCCTCGACGCTCTGCGCGATCACATGACGGTCCATCAGGGCGCCTGACGGCATGCCCACCCCCACAACACGACGGACGCGGGGGGTGCGTCGACGGCCCCTTGGATCCCCACCCGTGTCACGTGCCGTCGTGCCCCCGCCGGTTCACGCGCACCGGACGCGCGACCGAGAGCACAGACAGTACTCCAGCGGACACGCTCCGCGCATAAACTCGCGGCACCCGCCACTCTCCCCGACGGCGGCGCGAGGGGGAACAGTTGAGCAACGACGAACGCCCACGGGCGACCATCCGCCTGAGGCCCGCGCCCGGCGCCCGGCAACCGGCGCCACCGGCCCGTGAGGCGCCGCGACTCCCCGCCGCGCGTCCCGAGACGGTGCTGACGCGGTCGGCACCGCACGCCCGCGTCACGGGGCGCGGGGTCCTCCAGGTGAACCTCAACCGCCCGCCGGGGACCGGGGCCGACCTCGACCTCGGCTGCATGGCCGCGTTCACGGACGGCAGCTGCGCGGCCGTCCAGCCGCTGGGGAACAGCTTCGGCTCGCTGTCGGGGTGGCCGTACATGGAGCTCGACCAGGACGACCGCACCGGGGAGTCCGCGGACGGGGAGACGGTCCGGGTGGACCTCGCGCGGCGCGAGCTCTTCCGGCGGCTGCTCTTCCACGTCTACGTGTACAGCGGCGCCGTGGACTTCCGGAGCCTGGGCGCCACGGCCACCGTGACCGCCCCGTCCGGCGGTTTCCGCATCCCCCTCGACGAGTCCCCCGAGGGGGCGACGGGCTGCGCCATCGCCCTGGCCACGCCGGTGGAGGGCGGCCTCACGGTCAGCCGCGAGGTCCGCTGGTTCACCGGCACCCCCCGGCGCTCGGTCCAGGAACAGATGGACGGCGCCTACGGATTCGGTCTCGCGTGGGTCCGCATGAGGAAGGACTGACCCCGGGAAACACGAAACCGACCCCGGGAGACACGAAAGGTGAGAGGCACCCCGGGGCGCCTCTCACCTCTGCTGCCGACGAGCGGCGTACTACGGCAGGTTCCGCGCCATCACGATGCGCTGGACCTGGTTCGTGCCCTCGTAGATCTGGGTGATCTTGGCGTCGCGCATCATGCGCTCGACCGGGTAGTCGCGGGTGTAGCCGTAGCCGCCGAGGAGCTGGACGGCGTCCGTGGTGACCTCCATGGCGACGTCCGAGGCGAAGCACTTGGCGGCGGCGCCCTGGAAGGTGAGGTCCTTGTCGCCGCGCTCCGACTTGGCGGCGGCCGCGTACGTGAGCTGGCGGGCGGCCTCGATCTTCATGGCCATGTCGGCGAGCATGAACTGGATGCCCTGGAAGTCGGCGATCGGCTTGCCGAACTGCTTGCGCTCCTGGACGTAGCCCTTGGCGTAGTCGAGGGCGCCCTGGGCGACACCGAGGGCCTGGGCCGCGATGGTGATGCGGGTGTGGTCCAGGGTCTTCATGGCGGTCGCGAAGCCGGTGCCCTCCTCGCCGATCATGCGGTCGGCGGGGATGCGGACGTTGTCGAGGTAGACCTCGCGGGTCGGGCTGCCCTTGATGCCGAGCTTCTTCTCGGGGGCGCCGAAGGAGACGCCCTCGTCGGACTTCTCGACGACGAACGCGCTGATGCCCTTGGAGCGCTTCGTCGGGTCGGTCACCGCCATGACCGTGTAGTACTCGGAGACGCCCGCGTTGGTGATCCAGCGCTTCACGCCGTTCAGGACCCAGTAGTCGCCGTCACGGACGGCGCGCGTCTTCATGCCGGCCGCGTCCGAACCGGCGTCCGGCTCGGAGAGGCAGTACGAGAACATGCCGTCGCCCTTGGCGAGCGGGGTCATGTACTTCTTCTTCAGGTCCTCGGAGCCGGAGAGGATCACCGGCAGCGAGCCCAGCTTGTTCACCGCGGGGATCAGCGAGGAGGACACGCAGACGCGGGCCACCTCCTCGATCACGATGACCGTCGCGAGGGCGTCGGCACCCGCGCCGCCGTACTCCTCGGGGACGTGCACGGCGTGCAGGTCGTTCGCCACCAGGGCGTCCAGCGCCTCCTGCGGGAAGCGGGCTTCCTCGTCCACCGCGGCGGCGTACGGCGCGATTTTCGCCTCGGCCAGCGAGCGGATCGCGTCCCGGAGCATGTCGTGCTCCTCGGACGGGCGGTACAGGTCGAAATCAGCCGATCCGGCCAAGGTCTCTCACGCTCCAAAAGGTGCTGTGCTGGCGGCGCTAACTACCGTTAAGTAACACAATTTTAAAGGTCTCGCCCGCGAGACGGGTACGTGAGCTTGGCGACAGGGGAAAAACTGCCCGTGAAAGCGCTCCCCGAAGCCCCGACTATGCTCAGGCGCGCACCTACGCGCCGCACACCCCAGGAGCATCCATGGCCCTCAAGATCACCGTGATCGGCACCGGCTACCTCGGCGCCACCCACGCCGCGGCCATGGCCGAGCTCGGCTTCGAGGTCCTCGGGCTCGACGTGGTGCCGGAGAAGATCGAGATGCTCCAGCGGGGCGAGGTCCCGATGTTCGAGCCCGGTCTGGAGGAGCTGCTGCGCAAGCACGTGGCCGGGATCGAGGGCTCCACGGGCCGGCTGCGCTTCACCATGGACTGGGCCGAGGTCGGCGCTTTCGGGGACGTCCACTTCGTGTGTGTGAACACGCCCCAGAAGCACGGCGAGTACGCCTGCGACATGAGTTACGTCGACGCGGCCTTCGAGGCCCTGGCGCCGCATCTGCACGGTCCCGCCCTCGTCGTCGGCAAGTCCACCGTGCCGGTCGGCTCCGCGGAGCGGCTGGCCGCCCGGCTCGCCGAGCTCGCGCCCGCCGGCGCGGACGCCGAGCTGGCCTGGAACCCGGAGTTCCTGCGCGAGGGCTTCGCCGTGAACGACACGCTGCACCCCGACCGGATCGTGGTGGGCGTGCGCAGCGAGCGCTCCGAGAAGCTGCTGCGCGAGGTCTACGTGACGCCGTGCGCCGAGGGCACGCCGTTCGTCGTGACCGACTTCCCGACCGCCGAGCTGGTGAAGACGTCCGCGAACTCCTTCCTCGCCACCAAGATCTCCTTCATCAACGCGATGGCCGAGGTCTGCGAGGCCGCCGGCGGCGACGTCGCCAAGCTGGCCGAGGCCATCGGGTACGACGAGCGGATCGGGAACAAGTTCCTGCGCGCCGGGATCGGCTTCGGCGGCGGCTGCCTGCCCAAGGACATCCGGGCCTTCATGGCGCGCGCGGGCGAGCTGGGCGCCGACCAGGCGCTGACCTTCCTGCGCGAGATCGACTCCATCAACATGCGGCGCCGCGGGCAGATGGTGGAGATGGCCCGCGACGCGCTCGGCGGCGGTTCGTTCCTGGGCAAGCGGGTCGCCGTGCTCGGCGCGACCTTCAAGCCGGACTCGGACGACGTGCGCGACTCCCCGGCGCTGAACGTCGCCGGGCAGATACACCTCCAGGGCGGCCAGGTCACCGTGTACGACCCGAAGGGCATGGAGAACGCCAAGCGGCTGTTCCCGACGCTCGGGTACGCCGGCTCCGCCGTGGAGGCCGTACGGGGTGCCGATGTCGTCCTGCACCTGACGGAGTGGCGCGAGTTCCGCGAGCTGGACCCGGCGGTGCTGGGCGAGGCGGTCACGTCCCGGGTGCTGCTCGACGGGCGGAACGCGCTGGACCCGGAGCTGTGGCGCCGGGCCGGCTGGACGTACCGGGCGATGGGCCGCCCCACCGCCTGAGGCCCCTCACCGGCTGAGGCTCCTCACCGGCGGAGTCCGCCCGGGGCGGCGGTCCCGGTCCGGGCTCCGGTTCGGACCCGTACGGGCTCCGGTTCAGCCCCTTACCGGCTCCGGGCAGGGCGTCGGCCGGGGCCGTGGCGGGTGACGCCGGTCCGGCCGAGGCTCAGTCGGCCGGACCGGCGCCGGTTGCATTCTGCACCACTTCGCTGTGCGATGGCCCGGGACCGCCGGACTCCGTCCGGCTCCCGGCCCCGCTCTCCGCAGGATCTACCGTGTCCGGGGCTATTTGGCGCGGTAGCGGCGCATCTTGGCGCGCGCCCCGCACACCGACATCGAGCACCAGCGGCCACGGCCCGCCGGCGAGCGGTCGTAGTACGCCCAGTGGCAGGTCGGGGCCTCGCAGGCCTTCAGCCGCGGCCAGGTGCCCTCGACCAGCGACTCGGCGATCGCGGTGGCGACGCGGGAGGCCAGGGGGGCCGGGGAGGCCGGATGGGTCTCCTCCGTGGCGGGGACCAGGCGGGCGGCGCCGTCCTCGTCGAGCGTCACCCGCAGGGGCGCGCGGGCGAGGAGTTCCCCGAGGGGGGTCGTCCTCCGGTGCGCCGGATGGCCCGCGTGCGCCAGGCACACCGCCCGCAGCGACTCGCGCAGCTCGCGGGCGCCCTCCGCCTCGTCAACCGCCAGGCCGAACCGGGCCAGTCCCTCGGGCGTGTCCAGGGAGTCGGCGCCCGACTCGATGTCCAGGGTGTTCACCAGTGCCTGGACCAGGGCCAGACCGCCGGGTGCGGGCGCTCGGTCGTTCATGCTTGCGACGTTACCCCTTGTGCGGGAGCATGCAGTAACCGTTACCCTTTGAAGAGACCTACGGGTAACCCATCGGTGTCGCTGGAGATCCCACGGAGGAAGTCATGGCTCTCGCCGAACTGGATGTCGTCGTCCTGGACTGTCCCGACCCGCGCGCGCTGGCCGAGTTCTACGCGGGGGTGCTGGGCGGGACCATCACGGAGGAGACCGACTGGATCGACCTGGACCTGCCCGGCGGCCGGAAGCTGGCCTTCCAGGCCGCGCCCGGGTACGTACCGCCGCGCTGGCCCTCGGCCGACGGCTCGCAGCAGCTCCATCTGGACCTGACGGTCGAGGACCTGGACGTGGCGGAGAAGGGCGTGCTGGAACTCGGCGCGACGCCGCTGGACACCGAGGACAGGTCGCGTTCGTTCCGGGTGTACGCCGACCCGGCCGGGCACCCGTTCTGCCTCTGCGCCGACTGACCGCGCCCGGCCGCGCATGACGAAGGCGCCCGGGCGGTGTGCCCGGGCGCCTTCGTCTGCCCCGGAGTCCGGGGCTCGGTGACTCGGTGGGCCGTCAGCCGTCCAGCTGCTCCAGCGTCGCGTGCGACGGGGACCGCCGGGAGCGGAGGTCGCGCGCCACGTCCTCCGCCGCGCCCAGCACGCGCACGGCGTTCTGCCAGGTCAGCTTGGTCACGTCCGTGGACGACCAGCCGCGGTCGAGGAGCTCGGCGATCAGGTTCGGATAGCCGGAGACGTCGTCGAGACCCGCCGGGGTGAACGCCGTGCCGTCGTAGTCGCCGCCGATGCCGAGGTGGTCGATGCCGGCGACCTCGCGCATGTGGTCGAGGTGGTCGGCGACCGTCGACACCGTGGCGATCGGGCGCGGGTTGTCCTCCTCGAAGGCGCGGTGCACCTTCATGGCCTCGGCGGTCGTGTCGAGGTGGTGGAAGCCGTTCGCGCGCATGTTCTCGTCGGCGGCGGCCGTCCAGTCGACCGCCGCCTGGAGGACGAACTTCGGCACGAACGTCACCATCGCCACCCCCCCGTTGGCGGGCAGCCGCTCCAGCACGTCGTCCGGGATGTTGCGCGGGTGGTCGCACACGGCGCGCGCCGAGGAGTGGGAGAAGATCACCGGCGCGACGGAGGTGTCGAGCGCGTCGCGCATGGTCGTGTCGGCCACGTGCGAGAGGTCCACGAGCATGCCCTCGCGGTTCATCTCCCGGACGACCTCGCGGCCGAACGCGGACAGGCCGCCCACCGCGGGGGAGTCCGTCGCCGAGTCGGCCCAGGCGATGTTGTCGTTGTGGGTGAGGGTCATGTAGCGGACGCCGAGCGCGTACAGGGCGCGCAGGGCGGCGAGGGAGTTGTCGATCGAGTGGCCGCCCTCGGCGCCCATGAGGGAGGCGATACGGCCCTCGGCGCGGGCCGCCTCCATGTCGGCGGCGGTCAGCGCGGCCCGCAGGTCCTGCGGGTACCGGTCGATCAGCCGCTGCACGCAGTCGATCTGTTCCAGCGTCGCGGTGAGGGCGCCGGGCAGGTCGGAGCGGACGTACACCGACCAGTACTGGGCGCCGACGCCGCCCGCGCGCAGCCGGGCCAGGTCCGTGTGCAGGTGGGCGCTCTGGTCGGCGGCGAGGTCACGGGCGCCGAGGTCGTAGCGGACCTGTTCCCGCAGCGCGTAGGGCAGGTCGTTGTGCCCGTCGACGACCGGGTACTCGTCGAGCAGGGCCCGGGCGCGGTCGATCGAGGGCAGGGAGGACGGCGTCATCCGCGTCACTTCCCGAAGCCGAAGCCGCCGGCGGCGCCCTCGACCTTGGCGCGCAGCCGCTTGCCCTTCTCGGTGGCCTGGTCGTTCAGCTCCTGCTGGAACTCCCGCATCCGGCCGAGGAGCTCCTCGTCGTGGGCGGCGAGCATCCGGGCGGCCAGCAGGCCGGCGTTGCGGGCTCCGCCGACGGAGACGGTCGCCACGGGGACACCGGCCGGCATCTGCACGATGGAGAGCAGCGAGTCCATGCCGTCGAGGTACTTGAGCGGAACGGGCACGCCGATGACGGGCAGCGGGGTGACGGACGCCAGCATCCCCGGCAGGTGGGCCGCGCCGCCGGCGCCCGCGATGATCGCCTTGAGCCCGCGCTCCGCGGCCTGCTCGCCGTACGCGATCATCTCGTGGGGCATGCGGTGCGCGGAGACGACGTCCACCTCGTAGGGGATCTCGAACTCGTCCAGCGCCTGGGCGGCGGCCTCCATGACGGGCCAGTCGGAGTCCGAACCCATGACGATGCCTACAACGGGGCTCATTCGGTGATCGTGCCTCTCAGGTAGCCGGCTGCGTGCCGGGCGCGCTCAAGGACGTCGTCCAGGTCGTCGCCGTAGGTGTTGACATGGCCGACCTTACGGCCGGGCTTCACGTCCTTGCCGTACATGTGGATCTTCAGCTGCGGGTCGCGGGCCATGCAGTGCAGGTACGCGGAGTACATGTCGGGGAAGTCGCCGCCGAGGACGTTCGCCATGACCGTCCAACGGGCGCGCGGGCGCGGGTCGCCGAGCGGGAGGTCGAGGACCGCGCGGACGTGGTTGGCGAACTGGGAGGTGACCGCGCCGTCCTGGGTCCAGTGGCCCGAGTTGTGCGGGCGCATGGCCAGTTCGTTGACGAGGATGCGCCCGTCGCGGGTCTCGAAGAGCTCGACGGCCAGGTGGCCGACGACGCCGAGTTCCTTGGCGATGCGCAGCGCCAGTTCCTGGGCCTCCAGAGCCAGCTCCTCGGCGATGCCGGGGGCCGGGGCGATCACGGTGTCGCAGACGCCGCCGACCTGCTGGGACTCGACGACGGGGTAGGCGACGGCCTGGCCGTGCGGGGAGCGGACGACGTTCGCCGCGAGTTCCCGGGCGAAGTCGACCTTCTCCTCGGCGAGGACGGGGACGCCGGCGCGGAAGGGCTCGGCCGCCTCCTCCGGGGAGCGGACGAACCAGACGCCCTTGCCGTCGTAGCCGCCGCGGACGGTCTTGAGGATGACGGGGAAGCCGTCGCCCTCCTCCCCCTCGGCGAGGCCTTCCGCCGCGAACGCGGCCACGTCCGCCACGTCGGCCACGATGCGGTGCCTCGGGCACGGCACGCCGATCGCGTCGAGCTTCGCGCGCATCACGCCCTTGTCCTGGGCGTGCACGAGCGCGTCGGGGCCCGGCCGGACGGGGATGCCGTCCGCCTCCAGGGCCCGCAGGTGCTCGGTCGGGACGTGCTCGTGATCGAAGGTGATCACGTCGCAGCCCCGCGCGAAGTCACGCAGCGTGTCGAGGTCGCGATAGTCGCCGACGACGACCTCGCCGACGACCTGCGCCGCGGAATCCTGTGGGGTGTCACTGAGGAGCTTGAACTTGATGCCGAGCGGGATGCCCGCCTCGTGTGTCATACGAGCGAGCTGACCGCCGCCGACCATGCCGACTACCGGGAACGTCACGCTCCAAGAGTATCGGCCGCGCCACAGTGGCCGGTTTCCGCGGTGATACGCCCGATTTTCCCTGCCGGTGACCGCCTCTTTTCTTACCTGTGAGCACATGCACAGGCACCGTGCGGGGGCGCTGGTTAGCATGGGCTGGATGGCGTATTCCACCGCGCGTTCACCGGCGCGGCAGACGACAAGACCCACCGACGGGGGCTGGCGACACCATGGGCAGTGCTTCATCGGGGCCTCGGACGGGGTCCCTCGGCGCGGTTCGGCAGCGCTTCGACCTGCTCTTCCGTGAGGTCGCCAAGTTCGGCGCGGTGGGCGGTGCGGGGCTGCTGGTCAACCTGCTCGTGTTCAACCTGGTGCGCCACCTCACGGACCTGCAGGTCGTACGGGCCAGTGTGATCGCCACGGTCGTGTCCATCGCCTTCAACTACGTCGGGTTCCGCTACTTCACCTACCGGGACCGCGACAAGGGCGGGCGCACCAAGGAACTGACGCTGTTCCTGCTGTTCAGCGTGGTGGGCCTGGTCATCGAGAACGGCGTGCTGTACGCGGCGACGTACGGTTTCGGCTGGGACAGCCCGCTGCAGAGCAACGTCTTCAAGTTCCTCGGCATCGGTGTCGCGACGCTCTTCCGCTTCTGGTCCTACCGCACCTGGGTGTTCCGGGCGCTTCCGGCCCGGGAGGCGGTTGCCAGCGCCGAATCGTTCCTGGACGAGGCGCCCGGGACGCGCCGCCCGCGGGCCCGCGTGAACTGAGCGGCGGGTCTCCCCCCAGCTGCCCACCCGCCTACCTGACCGTGCGCTCCTCGTCGTCCTCCGGATGCCGGAGCGGGCGCTTGAGCGGGTTGCGGGACAGGAACATGCCGAAGACCGGCGGCTGGGCCTGGAGCATCTCCAGCCGGCCCCCGTCGGCCTCCGCGAGGTCGCGGGCGACGGCGAGACCGATACCGGTGGAGTTGCGGCCGCTGATGGTGCGTTCGAAGATGCGGGCGCCGAGGTCGGCGGGGACGCCGGGGCCCTCGTCGGTGACCTCGATGACGGCCTGGTTGCCGGTCACGCGGGTGCGCAGCGCGACGGTGCCGCCGCCGTGCATGAGGGAGTTCTCGATCAGTGCCGCGAGGACCTGGGCGACCGCGCCCGGGGTGCCCACCGCCTGCAGATGGCGTTTTCCGGAGCTGACGATCGCCCGGCCGGCGCTGCGGTAGGCCGGGCGCCATTCCTCCAGCTGCTGCTTGATGACCTCGTCGAGGTCGAAGGAGACGGCGGAGCCGGTGCGCGGGTCGCGAGCGTTGGTGAGCAGTCGCTCGACCACGTCCGTGAGGCGCTCCACCTGGGTCAGCGCGATCGTCGCCTCCTCTTTCACCGTGTCGAGGTCGTCGGTGAGGGTGATCTCCTCCAGGCGCATGGAGAGCGCCGTCAGGGGCGTCCGCAGCTGGTGGGAGGCGTCGGCGGCGAGGCGGCGCTCGGCGGTGAGCATCCTCCCGATGCGCTCGGCGCTGCCGTCCAGGACGTCGGCGACCCGGTCCAGCTCGGGGACGCCGTAGCGCTTGTGGCGCGGGCGGGGGTCGCCCGAGCCGAGCCGTTCCGCCGTCTCGGCGAGGTCGGTGAGCGGGGAGGTGAGGCGGTTGGCCTGGCGTACGGCGAGCAGGACGGCGGCGATGATCGCCAGCAGGGCGACGGCGCCGATGACCAGGAGCGTACGGCCGACCTCCTTGGTCACCGAGGAGCGGGGCTCCTGGACGGTGACCGTCTCGCCCGACTCGCCCTTGGCGGTGTACTGGATGACGTCGCCGGCGGGCTGGTTGCCGACCTCGATGGGATCGCGGCCCGGGATCCTGATGACGGCGTAGCGCCGGTCGGTGACCTGGTTCTTGAACGTGTCGCCGGAGATGTTCTCGGCGCCGAGGATGCGGCTGTCCACGATGCTGGCCAGGCGCAGCGCCTCGGAGTCCACGCGCTCCTGGGCGCTGTTGCTGATCGTGCGGGTCTCGACGATGACGAGGGAGACGCCGAAGACGGCGATCACCACGAGCACGACGGCGAGGGTGGACTGGATCAGACGGCGACGCACGGGGGCCCTCCGGGCAGATGGCTGTACCGGGACCAGTGTGCACGTTCGCCGCTCCGGCACGTTCGCCGCTCCGGTCCGGGCGGGGCGCCGACCCGGGCGCCGGCCCGGCGGTGCGGGTCTCCCGTCGCCGCCCGGGACGGCCGGCTCCCGCCACCCCGGGTCTCAGCGGTCCCGGAGCCTCGGTCGTTCCGGGGCCCGAGTCTTCCCGGGACCTCGGCCGGCCCGGGGCCCGAGCCTTCCCCGGGGCTTCCGTCGCCGCGGGGCCTCAGCTCTTCTCGAAGCGGAAGCCGACGCCTCGTACCGTCGCGATGTAGCGGGGGTTCGCCGCGTCGTCGCCGAGCTTCTTGCGCAGCCAGGAGATGTGCATGTCGAGGGTCTTGGTGGAGGACCACCACGTGGTGTCCCAGACCTCGCGCATGAGCTGGTCGCGGGTGACGACGCGGCCGGCGTCCCGGACCAGGACCCGCAGGAGGTCGAACTCCTTCGCCGTGAGCTGGAGTTCCTCGTCGCCCATCCAGGCGCGGTGCGACTCGACGTCGATGCGCACGCCGTGGGTGGCGGGCGGCTGCTGGGGCTCGGTGGAGCCGCGCCGGAGCAGGGCCCGTACCCGGGCGAGGAGTTCGGCGAGCCGGAACGGCTTGGTGACGTAGTCGTCGGCGCCCGCGTCGAGGCCGACGACGGTGTCCACCTCGTCGGCGCGCGCGGTGAGGATGAGGATGGGCACGGTGTGGCCCTCGGCGCGGAGCCGGCGGGCGACTTCCAGGCCGTCCATGCCGGGCAGTCCGAGGTCCAGGACGACCAGGTCGACACCGCCCTGCATTCCGGCGTCGAGCGCGGTGGGGCCGTCCTCGCGGACCTCGACCTCGTAACCCTCCCGGCGCAGGGCACGGGCCAGCGGCTCCGAGATGGACGCGTCGTCCTCGGCGAGCAGTACACGGGTCATGGGGTGATGGTAGTCCGCCGTGCACTGCGCCAGGGCAGTGATCCGCCTCCGTGGTTCACACCCTCCGCCCGGACGTTTCTTACCTGCGGGCATGGGATGAGATCGTTACTACGACCTTCGAATGATCGCCTGCGGTTCCACGATCACCTGTGATCCGTGTCTCAAGTCCTTCCATATGGGGCATTGTGATGTCGTATGGTGACCAGACGCCTGATGCACCGCCTCGGGACCTTTGGCGAGAACTTGACGCTGAAGGTCCCCTCTGTGTGCGAGCTGGTGTCAGCCAGCTTTGAAGGAAAGACCTGTGGCCGGGCCCTCACGCACTGATGCGTGACGGGCGTGGATCCCGGTGGTCGCCGTCCGCCGCTCCGGCAGTCCGGAGCGGGCTCCCCGTGGGCGTGGGGAAGGACGCCGGACCCCGCCGGTGCCGGCCGCCCCCCATGGGCGCGTATTCCCCCGGGCTCCCGGCTTGCCGTGAGCCCGGGGACCCCCCAACAGCGCGTCCCGACCAGCAAGGATCGACCATGGCGTCCAGCCTGACGAAGGACTCGGTCTCTCCGGGAATCTCCGGTTCCGAGAAGACCTTCTTCGGCCACCCCCGCGGACTGGCCACTCTCTTCATGACCGAGATGTGGGAGCGTTTCTCCTACTACGGGATGAAGGCACTGCTCCCGCTGTACCTGGTGGCACCGGGCGGTCTGCACCTCAGCGCGGCCACCGCGACCGCGATCTACTCGGTGTACCTCTCCCTCGTGTACCTGCTCGCCCTGCCGGGCGGCTGGTTCGCCGACCGTGTCCTCGGCCCCCGCAAGACGGTCGCCGTCGCGGGTCTGATCATCATGCTGGGCCACCTCACGCTGGCTCTGCCCTCCTCCGGCACCTTCTTCGCCGGTCTCGGACTCGTGGCGATCGGTTCCGGTCTGCTGAAGTCCAACATCTCCACGATGGTGGGCCACCTCTACGACGGCCCGGACGACCCGCGCCGTGACGGCGGCTTCACGCTGTTCTACGTCGGCATCAACCTCGGCGCCTTCGCCGCTCCGCTGGTCATCGGCACCGTCGGCGAGAACGTCAACTGGCACCTGGGCTTCGCCCTCGCCGCGCTCGGCATGGCGCTGGGTCTGATCCAGTACCTGCTCGGCGGCCGTCACCTCAGCGCCCGCTCGCACGAGGTCCCCACGCCCCTGACGGCCGAGGAGAAGTCCTCGACGCTGCGCAAGTCCGCGCTGTGGGCCGCCGTCGCCGTCGTCTTCTACTCGGTCGTCGGCTTCTCGGGCCACTACACGCTGAACTGGCTGCTGGTCCCGATCACGATCGCCGGCCTGGTCATCCCGGTCATGGTCATCGGGCGCATCAAGCGCGACAAGTCCCTGGACCGCGCCGACCAGTCGAAGATGTCCGCGTACATCTGGTTCTTCGTGGCCGCGGCGGTCTTCTGGATGATCTACGACCAGGGCGGCTCGACGCTGTCGATCTTCGCCGACGAGTCGGCGAAGAACACCGTCTTCGGCTGGGAGTTCCCGGTCTCCTGGTACCAGTCGGTCAACCCGGTCATGATCATGGCGCTGGCCCCGGTCTTCGCCTTCGTGTGGCTGTGGCTGAACAAGCGCGGCAAGGAGCCGAGCACGGCGACGAAGTTCGCCTCGGGCCTGATCCTGGTCGGCGCGTCGTTCTTCCTCTTCCTGGCCCCGCTGGCGATCGCCGAGGGCGGTCACAAGGCGGCCGCGATGTGGCTGGTGGCGATCTACTTCGTGCAGACCGTCGGTGAGCTGACGCTCTCCCCGGTCGGCCTCTCGGTCACCACGAAGATGGCTCCGGCCAAGTACGCCTCCCAGATGATGGGTGTCTGGTTCCTGGCCGTCACCGCCGGTGACGCCACGACCGGTCTGCTCTCCATCGCCGAGGTCGACCTCAACAAGACGGGCATCGTCGCCCTGGAGGCGGTGCTCGCCGTGATCGCCGGTGTCGCGGTGTGGATGTACCGCAAGAAGGTCAAGCAGCTCATGGGCGACGTCAACTGACGTCGGCTCCGGCACACGGCGAGGGGCCGCCGCACCGTTCGGTGCGGCGGCCCCTCGCCGTTTCCGCGGCCGGGGCGGAGACCCGCCCGGCGCCGCGGCCGGAACGGGGCGTGCCGGTCACCGGGTCCGGCGTCCCGGCATGAACGTGAAGACCGCGCCGCCCAGCAGGACGACCGTGCCCGCCACCAGTCCGAGCGCCTTCAGGGCGGCATGGCTGTCGGAGCCCGTCTCCGCCAGGCCGCCGGACGCGGTGCCGGTGGAACCGGAGCCGGACGAGGTGGACCCGCCGCCCGAGGCGCCGCTCGCCTGCTCCGAGGTGTCCAGGGTCAGCGAGACCTCGGACTTCGTCGGGGTGCAGGTCGTCGTCGTGCCCAGGGCCATCACCGTCAGCACGCCCGGCGACAGGGTCGAGCTCCCGGTCGCGCCCGGTTTGTAGGTGCCCTTCAGATCGGGGATCTCGATCGGGTCGCCGGACTTGATCGGCGCGGAGTTCGTCGGCCCCTCCACGTGCACCGTGCCCTTGTCGGCGCCGCCCAGGACCACCTCCATCGACGGCTTCACGGAATCCGCGGGGATGTCGGCCGGACTGTCCATCACCGACGCCTTGAACTTCACGGTGAGGCCGAAGCTCCCCCCGTCCTTCTTCGCGTCGATCCGGACGGCCGAGGTGGCGTTCTTGTCCCCGATCGGCGTCTTGCACGCGTACGGGACCGAGACCTCCTTGCCCGTGAAGTCGGTCTGCCCGCCGGAGCCGCCGGTGTCGGCGCCCCCGTCGGTCCCGCCACCGCTCGGCGACGGGGTGACCGACCCGCTCGGGGTCGGCGTCGGCGTGGGAGTCGGGGTGGGGGTCGGAGTCGGCGTCGGTGTGCCGCCCGAACCACCGCTCGTCACCTTGATGGTCGCCGAGGGGTTCACCGTCTCCTTGGGCGTGCACTTGGTGTCGGTGGAGATCGGCTTGCTGACGTTGATGTCGTACGCACCCGGGGTGAGCGTGACGTCGCCCGCCGTCGTCAGCTTCAGCCTGCCCGTCATGTCGGACAGCTTCATGTCGCTGTTCTTGGGGATCGCGGGGTTCGTGCGCGGCCCCTCCATCGCGACGTCCGCCGTCTGGGCGCCGCCGGCCTTCAGCGTGCCGGTGGGCTTGACGGTGTCCTTGTCGAGGTCGAGGACGTCGGGGTTCTTCGAGGCGGCCTGGACGAACTTCCAGGTGATGGTGACCTCGTCCCCCACCTTCGCCTCGGCGGGCGCGGTGATCTGCACCTTCGTGGTGCCCTGCACGGCGGGCAGCCCGGAGATCGCGGGAGGGATGCACTCCGTGCTGTACGACACCTCGGCGGCCTGTGCCGGGACGGCGGCCACCCCCAGCAGGACGCCCGCACCGCCGAGCATCAGCGCGACCCCGGCCGCACCCGCTCTGCGGCCCCGGGCCGGTACCACTCTCCGTAGCGTGCTCACGCGTGCCCCTCTCTCGTCTGCGTCGTCGGACCGTTCTCGTGCGGTGCGGAGAGCCGGCTGTTCGTTCCGGTCCCCGGATCGTCGTCCGGGGTGAACCAGGGCAGGGCCGGGGAGGCCGAGGCGTCCGCCGGTGTCCGGGGGGCGGGAGCCGACCAGGGCAGACGCAGCGTGAGCCGGGCCGGCCCCGGCTTTTCGCGGTGGCCGGCGCGCCCGGTCGACCGGCGCGGGCGCACCCGGTCCACCACGGCCATGCCGACCCGGAACACCGCGGCCGGGACGACCACGCAGAGCAGGATCCAGAAGACGGTGACGCCCCAGGGGCGGCCCACGCCCCACGGCTGCTGGGCGAGCACCTTCCCGCCGTACTTCAGCGAGACCGTGTAGTCGCCGTGCGCTCCGGCCGACAGTTCGACCGGAATCCTGATCCGCGCCTTGCGGCCGGGCGCGATCGTGCCGCGCCACTGCTGTTCCTCCCACTGCGGGGCGAACACCCCGTGGGCGGTGCCGACCTGGAAGACCGGGTTCTTCACGGGAGCGGTGCCGACGTTGCCGACGGTGAGGACGAGGGTGCGCGAGGGGGGCGAGCCGAACCAGGTCAGCAGACCGCTCGACCCGTCGAGCCGGGTGTCGGTCAGGACCGAGATCCGGCCTCCGCCCTCCTCCTTCGGCAGCGGCTCGACCGCGTGGCCCGCCACCATGAAGACGGCGTCGGCCTCGGCCTTCTCGCCGGTGACGGTGGCGACGTGCACCACGCAGGGGCAGGGCTCGGGCGGCTCGGCCACCGGCAACTTCTTGCTGAAGCCGCCCTTCGCGTCGGTGGTGACGGCCCGACCGTCGGCGTTGGCGCAGGAGTTGGTGCCGCCGATCACCCCGCGCGAGGGCACGGACCGCCCGCAGATCAGCATCATCAGCAGCGTCCCGGGCTTCCACCCGCTGCCGGTCACGGTCACCGAACCGCCGCTGCCCGCCTCGGACCTGGACAGCGTGACGCTCGGCTTCCCGGCGGCGGACGCCGGGAACACCGAGGCCGCCACCACCGACGGGACCAGGACGAGTGCCAGCACCGCCCCCAGCGCCGCCGCCCGTATCTTGCCGCCCAGGACGCTCACGACACCGCTCCCGTCAACTCGACTTCCGTGCCGGGCCGTTCACCGGCCCCGCCGTCCCGCTCCCGGCGTCCGCGACGCCACGGCCCCCGCGTCCCGGCCCGCCTCCGCCTCCGCCTCCGTACGGCGAACCAGACGCCCGGCACCGCCACCAGGACCCCTCCCGCCCCGGCCGCCGCCCCCCACGGCACGAACCGGGCCGACACGGTCGCCGTCGAGTGCGCACCGCCCGCCGCCGTCACCGTCAGCCGCACGTCCACCGCGTCGAGGACCGGCGGGTCGGTCCACGGCTCGTGGAGCACGACCCGGCCGCCCGGCGGGAGCTCGACGGGCAGGGCGCGTGGGCCCCGGTCGAGCAGGGTCCCGAGGACCCCGTCGGCGTGCACGGCGAGGCGCGGGGCGAGGACCGTGGTGCCGCGGTTGACCAGCTCGTACGAGATCCGCCCGCCGCCCACCCCGACGTGCTCGACGGTCAGCGCCGACAACGCAGGTCCCGGCACCCGGAGCCGGACCCGGACCGCCGAGGTGCGTCCGCCGCCGCTCGCGACGATCGCGCCGGGGTGGTCACCGGGCGCCGCCCCGGCCGGGACGCCGATGGTGAACGGCACGTCGGCACGGGTGTGCGCCGGCACGCGCACGGACAGCTCCCGCACCGCGGTCCTGCGGCCGCGTGCGTGTCCGGCGAAGGCGATCCACGCGCCCGCGTCCGCGTCCGCCGCCCGTTCGTCCGCGGCGGCGCCGCGCAGCCGGACGGTCAGGGGCCGCGCACCCGGGTTGAGCACGGACACCGCGTCCTGCAGGACCGTGCCGGGGGCGCCCTCCGCGTACACGGAGGGCCGTCCGTCGGCCGCGCCGCCCGCGGCCGGCGCGACGGACCAGCCCTCGGCGGCCGAGGCCGTCGGTGCCGCGCCCAGCAGCACCAGGGTCAGGCCCAGCGCGCGGGCAGCGGGGAGTGCGTACGGCATGCGGCGGCTCCAGGTCGTGGTGCGGGAAGGTCAGCGGCGTACCGCCTGGTGCCTGCGCGTGAGCCACAGCACGCCTGCCGCGCCCGCGAGCAGGACCGTGCCGCCGAGGGTGCCGAGGGCGACCACGGAGTCCTCGGGGCCGGTCTGCGGGAGGGAGCCGCCGGAGCCGCTCTGGGACCCGCCTGAGCCCGAGGTCGACGAGCCCGAGGTCGATGAACCCGAACCGCCGGCCGCCGTGACGTCGAGGGTCAGCGAGGGCCCCGGGCTGTTCGAGGGGGTGCAGGTGGTCGTGGTGCCGAGGGCCTTGATGGTGAGGACACCCGCGGTGAAGGTGACCTTGCCGGACTTCTTCGGCGTGTAGGTCCCGCTCAAGTCATTGATCTTGATGGGGGTGTTGGCGGGGATGGCGGCCGCGTTGGCCGGACCGCTGACCGCCACCGTGCCGCTGTCCGCGCCGCCCACCTTGATGACCGCGCTCGGCGTCATCGCACCCTTGCCGAGTTCGACCGGACTGGAGGAGACGCCCTTCTGCCAGGACATGGTGAGCTTGTAGGAGCTGCCGCTCTTGACGCCCTTGATGTCGATGGGCGACACGGCGCTCTTGTCGCCGATCGGCGTCTTGCACTGGTAGTTGACGTCCACCACCTGGGCCTGGGCTGCGGGGGCGGCCGTCAGCACCGCCGAGCCGGCCAGGGCCGCGGCGAACGCGAGCGCGGCGGTTCGTTTCTGGTACGTCCGGTACGACACGGGCCTGCCCCTCATTTCTGACGGAACATCAGATCGGCCGTCAAGGTACGCCCGGGGACTTGTGGAGGGAAGACAAAGTGCGCGCCGGATCCGCGGGGATCCCGGGCACACCGGGCGCCGCACCAGGAGGAGTTCGAACCGCGGGTAACCAAGTCCACCGAGCGGGCGGGCAGTTGAGAGGCCTCCCGGAAACCCGTCCGGCCCACGGCCCACGGCCCACGCGGACGCCGACCGGCCGGGCGGACCGTGCGCCGGACCGACGGCCGGTCAGTGTCGAGCCGGGACAACGGCCGGCCGGCGCCGGACCGGAAGCCGGTCCTGCCGCGGCGGGCGCCGGCCCTGTCGCGAACCGGGCCGGGGGCCGGCCCCGGTGCGAACCGGGCCGGTGAGGCTACGCGGGAGCGCCCAGTTCCGCCCATACCGTCTTGCCCGCGACTCCGGGCGTCCGTACGACCCCCCAGTCCAGGCAGAGCCGCTGCACGATGAACATGCCGTGGCCGCCGGGACGGCCCGCGCGGTGCGGGGTGCGCGGGGCGGGCTGGCCGGACCCCCGGTCGGAGACCTCGATGCGCAGCACCTTGTTGTCGCAGGAGATCCGGAGTTCGTCCGGACCCTCGGCGTGCAGACAGGCGTTGGTGACCAGCTCGGAGACGACCAGCAGGACGTCCTCGGCGGCCGCGCGCCGGTCGGCGCTCGCCGCGGGCAGCCAGCCCCACGCGTACAGCGCCTGCCGGGCGAAGTCGCGGGCGAGCGGCACGACGCCGCTCTCGCCCTCGAGGTTCAGCGTACGGACCTGGCGGCCGACGGGCGCGGGGGCCGGGGAGGCGTCGTCGACGGGCGTCACGCCGTCCACGGGCGTCACGCTCCGCGCGGACACCGCGGAAGCGCCGTCGTCGCCCGCTTCCGGACCGCGGTCGCCCGGCGAGCAAGGCCGGGTGGTGCTCATCAGCGCTTCACCTCACCGATTCACCGGTTCACGATTCAAGACTCAGTACGCAGTACTCAGTACGGATGGATCAACGGCTTCCGCCGCTTGTGGTTCAACGGCTTCCGCCGTGTCGGCCGCCGGCCCGTGGACCGCCGACGTGTCCAGGATGTCTCCTGCCCGACGGAACCGTCCGAACACCCATTTATTCGGCACGGAACCCGTGACGCGAGTGACGCATCGGTCACTCGGAGGCATCCGGGGCGCGGGCGACGACATCACAGGAAGTCCGCGGCTCAGCCCGTCAGGGCCGCTTCGAGCGTGTCATGGACGGCGAACACGGCCTCCGCCCCGGTGATCTCAAAAACCCGTGCCACCACCGGCTGCATCGCGGCCAGATGCACCGCGCCGCCCGCCGCCTCGGCCTTCAGCCGGGCACCGAGCAGCACGTTCAGCCCGGTGGAGTCGCAGAACTCCAGACGGGAGCAGTCGATGACCAGTCGCGTGTGCCCCTTCTCGAGGCATCCCTCGAGTGGCTCACGCAACAGATCGGCCGTGTGGTGATCGAGTTCACCCGCGGGGGTCACGACAACGCTCGTGCCTTCTTCCCGCACCTCGACAAGAAGCCGGCCAGACTGTGCGCTGCCGACCGTCCCGCGGTCCATGCCGTCTCTCTCCCGAGTGTCGCGACTACTGACGTACGCACTCGAACACTACGCCTTCTCCACGCCACCCGACACCCGAACAACCCTATGAAAATGGACATTTCATAACAGATGACACTTGCGGCGAGTTCGGGAAACCGGGTAGGGCTAGTAGGGACACCTATCCGACCCGGCCGGCCTTGGAGGCGCCGCACACCGCAGTGCACGTATTGGCATCGGCGGCCATATGCCGAGAACGATGGAGGGCACATGTCACCCCGGCTCGACGCATCGCAGACCCTGACGGCGACGTCGACTCCCTCTCCGGAAGCCCCGGAGCACGTCGACGGCCCCGGAACCGACGGAGTCGACGGACTCACCGGACTCGCCGGACTCCCGGAGATCCCCCCGTACGACGAGGTGGGGCCGGTGGACGCACGGGCTCTGTCCAAGACGCTCTTCGCGCGGCTGGATTCCCTCGAGGAGGGCACGCACGACCACGCGTACGTCCGCAACACGCTCGTCGAACTCAACCTCGCGCTGGTGAAGTTCGCCGCCTCCCGCTTCCGCTCCCGCAGCGAGCCGATGGAGGACATCGTCCAGGTCGGCACCATCGGCCTCATCAAGGCGATCGACCGGTTCGAGCTGAGCCGCGGCGTCGAGTTCCCCACCTTCGCCATGCCGACGATCATCGGTGAGATCAAGCGCTTCTTCCGTGACACCTCCTGGTCCGTGCGGGTACCGCGCAGGCTCCAGGAACTCCGCCTCGACCTGGCCAAGGCCGGTGACGAGCTGGCCCAGCGCCTCGACCGCGCCCCGACCGCGGACGAGCTCGCGGAGCGGCTCGGCATCAGCCGCGAGGAGGTCGTCGAGGGCATGGCCGCGTCCAACGCCTACACGGCCAGTTCGCTGGACGCCCAGCCCGAGGAGGACGACTCCGAGGGCGCGCTCGCGGACCGCATCGGCTACGAGGACAACGGACTCGAGGGCATCGAGTACGTGGAGTCCCTCAAGCCGCTGATCGCCGAACTCCCGCAGCGCGACCGGCAGATCCTCTCGCTGCGGTTCGTGGCGAACATGACCCAGTCCGAGATCGGCGACGAACTCGGCATCTCCCAGATGCACGTCTCCCGGCTGCTGTCGCGCACCCTCGTGCGACTCCGGAAGGGCCTGACCGTCGAGGAGTGACAGGACTTCGCGGCCCGCGGGGCCGCGCATCCGGGCGGCCCGGCGCGAAAGGCGCCGGGCCGCCCCGTCTTTCCAGGGGGAACGTCTGCACGACACAGACAACTCTCTTGCCGCGCAGGGATGTTGAGAGCGCTCCCATGGAATCGTTGTTCAACAACTCTTTTCCCGGCAGGCCGATCCCGTCACTATGGGCATCCCAAACTGGCCGGTACGTCAGTTCGGGACGAACGACGCACCACGCACGGGAAGGCGGAGGAACATGGCGCAGGAGGACCCGGCCGACGAGAGCACCACGGCCGAGGGCGGCGGACCGGCCGCGGGGGCGTCCGACGCGCGGCTGACCGAGCTGCTGCGCGCCGGGACCTCGACCGCGTACACGGCCCTCCAGGAACTCCGCGCGCGCCACCGCGCCCCCGTCCTCGCCTACGCCCGGCTGTGCACCACCGGCGAGTCCGGGGCCGGGCAGCTCGCGGCGGGGACCTTCACCCTCGCGGCCCGCGAGACGGCACGCGGCATCGACCCGAACGTCCCCTGGCGGCACCAGCTCCTGCTGCTGACCGGGCGGGTGGCCGCCTCGTGGGCCCGGGACCAGCGGGCCGCGGGCCTCGACCCCGGTCTGCTCCTCGTCCTCAGCACGGCGGGTTCCTCCGGCTCCGTCCCGTCCCTGCTCCCCGCCTTCCAGTCCCTCCCGTCCCGCGCCCAGGGCCTCATCTGGTACGCGGTCGTGGAGCGCGAACCCGCGCGGCGGACGGCGGTCATGCTCGGTATCACCCCCGAGGACGTCGCGTACGGCACCGACCAGGCGCTCCAGTCGCTGGCCCAGGCCTGTCTGAGGTACCGGCTGGCCGCCTCGGACGATCCGCGCTGCGGGGACTTCCGCCGGCTGATCGAGGAGTCGGTGCGGCCCGACAACCCCCGCTCCAGCACCGACCTCAACACCCACATGGCGCACTGCGTGCACTGCTCGGCCGCGTACGAGGAGCTGACCGCCCTGCGCGACCATCCGCGCACCGCCCTGGCCGAGGGGCTGCTGCCCTGGGCGGGTACGGCGTACGTCACGGACGACGTGTCGGGGACGGCGGCCGTCCCGCCCGGGCCCCCCGCCGCGCCGCGGGCGTCAGCGCTGCTCCGGCCACCGTCCCGCCGGGTCGTCCTGACCTCGGCGGCGGCGCTCGGCGTGGCCCTGGCACCGGTCCTGTTCCTGCTGCTCTCCTCGGGCGGGGAGCCGTCCACGGGCGCGGCGGGCTCGGTCGGCACGCCGTCGGGGCCGGCCGCGGTGACCGTCACCGCCACGGTCCCGGTCACCCCGTCGGCCTCCGCCCCCTCGCGCTCGCCCTCGGCCTCTCCCTCGCCGTCGGCGACCTCCGCGTCGCCCTCTCCGTCCCGCAGCTCGGCGCCGCCGAGGTCACCGAGCCCGAAACCGACCCCGACCGTCGTCTTCCGCCCGCCGGGCGGCGCCTCCACCCAGGTGGTGAACGTCGCCTCGGGGCTGTGCCTGGACGTCCGCGACGGCGACTTCGAGAAGGGCAACGACGTCGTCACGGCGCCCTGCGACTCCTCCCGCACCCAGCGCTGGCGCGTCGCCGACGGTTCCCTCCGGTCGGCCGCCGACGACGACTTCTGCCTGGACAGCCGGGGATCCGTCGACCGGGGCGTGGGCATCTGGGCGTGTTCCTCGCTCGACGGCGGCCACGGGGACAACCTCCGGTTCACCGTCGACGACGACGGCGTGATCCGTCCGGCCGTGGCCATCGAGACGGCGCTGACGCCGGACGGGGACGGCGGGCTGTCCCTGGTGCCGCTGACCGGGGGCACGGGCCAGCGCTGGCGCGCGGGCAGCGCCTGAGGCACCCGCGGCCCGCACCACCCTGTCCCGCCCTGTCCCGTCCCGCCCTGTCCCGCCCTGTCCCGTCCCGCCCTGTCCCGCCCCGTCCCGTCCGTGGGCTCAGATCTCGCGGACGCCCCGCCGCCAGACACCGGTGACCAGCGGGACGCCGGGGCGGTAGGCGAGGTGGACGTGGCTGGGCGCGTCCAGCAGGGCGAGGTCCGCGTAGGCGCCCGGCGCGATCCGGCCGACGTCGTCCCGGCGCAGCGCCCGCGCGCCGCCCGCGGTCGCCGACCACACGGCCTCGTCCGGGGTCATCCGCATGTCCCGTACGGCGAGCGCGACGCAGAAGGGCACGGACGAGGTGAACGACGAGCCGGGGTTGCAGTCGGTGGACAGCGCCACCGTGACACCGGCGTCGATCAGCCGGCGGGCGTCGGGCCACTCGGCGCGGGTGGAGAACTCTGCGCCGGGCAGCAGCGTCGCCACGGTGTCGCCGCTCGCCAGGGCGTCGACGTCGGCGTCCGTCAGGTGGGTGCAGTGGTCGGCGCTCGCCGCGTCCAGCTCGACGGCGAGCTGGACGCCGGGGCCGTACGAGAGCTGGTTGGCGTGCACGCGCGGGTGCAGGCCCTTGGCCTTGCCGGCCGTGAGGATCGCGCGGGCCTGGTCGCCGTCGAAGGCGCCCTTCTCGCAGAAGACGTCCACCCAACGGGCGTACGGGGCGCAGGCGTCGAGCATCTCGCCGGTGACCAGGGCGACATAGCCGGCCGGGTCGTCCGCGTAGTCCGGCGAGACGATGTGCGCGCCGAGGTAGGTGACCTCGTCGGTGTGCGAGGAGGCGATGCGCAGCGCGCGGGCCTCGTCCTCGACGGTCAGGCCGTAGCCCGACTTGGTCTCGAAGGTCGTGGTGCCCTGGCGGAGGGCCTCGCGCAGGTAGCGGGTGAGGTTGCGCTCCAGTTCCTCGTCGGAGGCGGCACGGGTGGCGGCGACGGTGGTGCGGATGCCGCCCGCGCTGTACGCCCGGCCGGACATGCGGGCGTTGAACTCCTGGGTGCGGTCGCCCGCGAAGACCAGGTGCGAGTGGGAGTCGACGAAGCCCGGGATCACCGCGCGTCCACCGGCGTCGACCCGGTTGTCGGTGGCGGGTGCTTTGCTTGATTCACCGGTCCACGCGACCCGGTCGCCGTCGATGACGACGGCCGCGTCCTGGATCAGACCGAGCGGGGATCCGTCGCCTTGGGAGGGATCGTTGGTGACCAGACTGGCGATGTTGGTGATGACGGTCGTGCTACTCATGGCGTCCTCAGGGGTGGCGGGACTGCTGGTGGGGGCGTCGGGCGGACGGGTTCCCCCGCCCGCCCGGTGGTCAGGAGCGCAGTGCCTGCACGGCGTCCGCGAGCGCTGTCGGCACATCGGGGACGAGCGTGTGCGCGCCGTCGCGCACGACGTGCCGGCCCGCCACGACCGTGTGCCGGACGTCGGCGGCCGTGGCCGCGAATACGGCTGTCTCCGCGCCGAGGCGCGGTACCGGTCCCGCTGTTCTGACCGAGTCGAGGGCGATCGTCGTGAAGTCGGCGAGCGCGCCCGTCTCGATGCTGCCCGCGTCGTCCCAGCCGAGGGCCGCGTGGCCGTCGGCGGAGGCGGCGCGCAGCAGGGCGGCCGCCGTCCAGTGACCGCGGGTGCGGGTGCGCAGCCGTTCGTTCAGCTCCATCGCGCGGGCCTCTTCGAGCAGGTCGATGACGGCGTGGCTGTCGGAGCCGAGCGAGAGGGGCGAGCCCGCGGCCTGGAGGGCGACGGCGGGGCCGATGCCGTCGGCGAGGTCGCGTTCGGTGGTGGGGCACATGCAGGTGCCGGTGCCCGAGCCGCCGAGCAGGGCGATGTCCTCGTCGGTGAGGTGCGTGTTGTGGACGCCGGTGGTGCGCGGTCCGAGGACGCCGTGGTCGGCGAGCAGCCGGGTGGGCGTGCGGCCGTGGGCGGCGAGGCAGGCCTCGTTCTCCGCGGTCTGCTCGGACAGGTGCACGTGGAGCGGGGCGCGCCGCTCCTCGGCCCAGCGCGCCACGGTGGCGAGCTGCCCGGCGGGCACGGCCCGTACGGAGTGGATCGCCGCGCCGATCCGTGCGTGGTCCCGGTCCTTGAGAAGTGAACAGCGTTCCGCCCAGGCGTCGGCGGTGCCGTCGGAGAAGCGCCGCTGGTGCGCGTTGGGGGGCTGTCCGAAGCCGGAGGAGAGGTAGGCCGTGTCCAGCAGGGTGATGCGGATCCCGGCGTCGGCGGCGGCCACGACGAGCGCCTCACCCATGGCGTTGGGGTCGGCGTAGGGGGTGCCGTCATGGGCGTGGTGCACGTAGTGGAACTCGCCGACGGCGGTGACCCCGGCGAGGGCCATCTCCGCGTACACCGCGCGGGCCAGCGCGTGGTAGGTCTCCGGGGTCAGCCGGTCCGCGAAGGAGTACATGATCTCGCGCCAGGTCCAGAAGGTGCCGGAGCCGACCTGGACGGTGCCGCGCAGGGCGCGGTGGAAGGCGTGGGAGTGGGCGTTGGCGAGGCCCGGGAGGGTGAGCCCGCGCAGGATCTCGGCGCCCGGCGGCGGGGTGTCGGCGCCGGTGCGGACGTCGGTGATGCGGCCGGCGGCACCGGAGCCGGAGCCGTCGGCCGACACGGTCACGGCGACGCCCGGCTCGACGTGGGTGCCGAGCCAGGCGTGTTCCAGCCAGTACGTCTGTGTCACCTGCAGGCCAGCCCTTCGAGTACGTCGGCGAGTGCGGTCACCCCGGCCACGCAGTCGTCCTCGGTGGCGTGCTCGGCCGGGGAGTGCGAGACACCCGTGGGGTTGCGTACGAACAGCATGGCGGTCGGGACGGTGCCGGAGAGGATTCCGGCGTCGTGTCCGGCACCGGTGCCGAGAACGGGGACGTTCAGGGCGGCGTCGCGCTCCTTGCCCAGGATGCGGGCGAGTTCGTCGCGCAGGGCGTGCTCGAACTCGACGACGGGGGTGAACGACTCGCGGACGACGTCGAGTTGGACGCCCTGTGCCTCGGCGTACTCGCGGGCCGCCTTCTCGACGCCGTCGACGACCGTGTCGAGGGTGGCCTGGTCGGCGGCGCGGGAGTCGAGCCAGCCGCGCACCAGGGAGGGGATGGCGTTCACGCCGTTCGGCTCGACGGCGATCTTGCCGAACGTGGCGACGGCGCCCGCGAGCCGGGCCTCGCGGCGGGCGGCGAGGACGGTCTCGGCGTACGGCAGCATCGGGTCGTGGCGGTCCACGAGCCGGGTGGTGCCGGCGTGGTTGGCCTCGCCCCGGAAGTCGAAGCGCCAGCGGCCGTGCGGCCAGATGGCGCTGGCGATGCCGACCTGGTCGCCGCTCAGGTCGAGGGCGCGGCCCTGTTCGACGTGGAGCTCGACGAACGCGCCGATCCGGCCGAGGCGTTCCGGGTCGGGGCCGATGGCGGCGGGGTCGTACCCGGCGCGCTCCATGGCCTGCGGCAGGGTGATGCCGTCGGCGTCGGTGAGCCGGTGCGCCTGTTCGACGGTGAGCCGTCCGGCGGCCAGCCGGGAGCCGACGCAGGCGAGGCCGAACCGGGCGCCCTCCTCGTCGCCGAAGTTGACGATGGCGAGGGGCTTGGTGAACCGGACGCCCCGGGCGCGGAGTTCGTCGAGGGCGGCGAAGGAGGAGACGACCCCGAGGGGTCCGTCGAAGGCGCCGCCGTCGGGCACGGAGTCCAGGTGCGAGCCGGTGACGACGGCGTCCCCCGCGGCGGGGTCGCCGAGCCAGGCCCATTGGTTGCCGTTGCGGTCGAGCTCGTAGGCGAGCCCCCGGGACTCGGCCTGCTGCCGGAACCAGGCGCGGCAGTCGGTGTCGGCCCCGGTCCAGGCGAACCGGCGGTAGCCGCCGGAGGCGGAGCTGCGGCCGATCGGCAGCAGCTCCGCCCACATGCTGTGGAACGTCACGCGTCGTCACCCTCGCGCATGGGGACGCGGACGCCGCGCTCGTCCGCGACGGACTCGGCGATGTCGTAGCCGGCGTCGACGTGGCGGATGACGCCCATGCCCGGGTCGTTGGTGAGCACCCGGCGGATCTTCTCCCCGGCGAGCTTGGTGCCGTCGGCGACGGAGACCTGGCCCGCGTGGATGGAGCGGCCCATGCCGACGCCGCCGCCGTGGTGCAGGGAGACCCAGGAGGCACCGGAGGCGACGTTCACCATGGCGTTCAGCAGCGGCCAGTCGGCGATCGCGTCGGAGCCGTCGAGCATGGCCTCGGTCTCGCGGTACGGGGAGGCGACGGAGCCGCAGTCGAGGTGGTCGCGGCCGATGGCGAGGGGGGCGGCGAGTTCGCCGGAGGCCACCATGTCGTTGAAGCGCTCGCCGGCCTTGTCGCGCTCGCCGTAGCCGAGCCAGCAGATGCGGGCGGGCAGGCCCTGGAAGTGGACGCGCTCGCCGGCCATCTTGATCCAGCGGTGCAGGGACTCGTTCTCCGGGAAGAGGTCGAGGATCGCCTTGTCCGTCTTGTGGATGTCGGAGGCCTCGCCGGACAGGGCCGCCCAGCGGAAGGGGCCCTTGCCCTCGCAGAAGAGGGGGCGGATGTAGGCCGGGACGAAGCCGGGGAAGGCGAAGGCGCGGTCGTAGCCCGCGAGCTGGGCCTCGCCGCGGATGGAGTTGCCGTAGTCGAAGACCTCGGCGCCCGCGTCCATGAAGCCGACCATCGCCTCGACGTGGCGGGCCATGGACTCGCGGGCGCGGGTGGTGAAGCCGGCCGGGTCCTTGGCGGCCGCGTCGGCCATGTCGTCGAAGTCGATGCCGACGGGGAGGTAGGAGAGCGGGTCGTGGGCCGAGGTCTGGTCGGTCACGATGTCGACGGGCGCGCCCTCGGCGAGCATGCGGGGGAGCAGCTCCGCCGCGTTGCCGAGCAGGCCGATGGAGAGCGGCTTGCGCTGGTCGCGGGCCTCGACGGCGAGCTGGAGGGCGTGCTCCAGGGAGTCGGCCCGCACGTCGAGGTAGCGGTGCTCGATGCGGCGCTCGATGGCGCGGGGGTCGCAGTCGATGCAGATGGCGACGCCGTCGTTCATCGTCACGGCCAGCGGCTGGGCGCCGCCCATGCCGCCGAGGCCGGCGGTGAGGGTGATCGTCCCCGCGAGGGTGCCGCCGAACTTCTTCGCGGCGACGGCGGCGAAGGTCTCGTAGGTGCCCTGGAGGATGCCCTGGGTGCCGATGTAGATCCAGGAACCGGCGGTCATCTGGCCGTACATGGTCAGGCCGAGCTGCTCCAGGCGGCGGAACTCCTCCCAGTTGGCCCAGTCGCCGACCAGGTTGGAGTTGGCGATGAGGACGCGCGGGGCCCACTCGTGGGTCTGCATGACGCCGACGGGGCGGCCGGACTGGACGAGCATCGTCTCGTCCTGCTTGAGGGTGCGCAGCGTGCGGACCATGGCGTCGAAGGAGCGCCAGTCACGGGCGGCCTTGCCGGTGCCGCCGTAGACGACGAGCTTGTCGGGGTGCTCGGCGACCTCGGGGTCGAGGTTGTTCTGCAGCATCCGCAGGGCGGCTTCCTGCTGCCATCCCAGGGCGCTCAGTTCCGTACCGCGCGGCGCTCGGACGGGGCGGGGTCCTGACATGGTCTGCCTCCTAGCGGACTGTTGCTGTGGATATTCACATCCTGGCTTTTTGAATAGAGCTAGTCAATAGGCGCGCGGCCCCCCGCGCGCTCCCGCCGGATGTTTGGCTGGGACGCATGGGCGCAGACACGGGCGGGGCAGGGGACCGGACGGCGGACCGGGAGGGCGGCCGGCCGGAGCGGACGGACGGGTCCGCGCCGGGACCCGGGCCGGACACCGGGACCGGCACCGGGCGGGTCCCGCGGCGGGACCACGCCGTGCGGGCCGCCGTGGAGCAGGGGCTCCTCGGCCCGGACCGGCCCGTCGTCGCGCTCCTCGACGTGACCGGCATCCGGGCCTCGGCCGCCGCGCTGCACGCCGCCTTCGAGGAGGTGACCGCTCCCGGCACACCGGTGCTGCACGCCTTCGCGGTGAAGGCGACGCCCCTCGTGCCCGTGCTGCGGCTGCTGCACGAGCAGGGCGTCGGCGCGGAGGTGGCGAGCCCCGGGGAGCTCGCGCTCGCCGCGGCGGCCGGGATCCCGCCCGGGCGGACCGTGCTCGACTCGCCGGCCAAGACACCCGCCGAACTGCGCGAGGCGCTCGCCCTGGGCGTCGCGGTCAACGCCGACAACCCGCAGGAGCTGGACCGCATCGACGCCCTCGTCCGCTCGACGGACACCGCCTCCTCCATCGGAATCCGGGTGAACCCGCAGGTCGGCGCGGGTTCGATCGGGGCGCTGTCCACGGCGACGGCGACCTCCAAGTTCGGGGTCGCGCTGCGGGACGAGGGGGCCCGCGCGTGGATCGTGCGGGCGTACGCCGACCGCCCCTGGCTGACCCGGCTGCACGCGCACACCGGCTCGCAGGGCGTGCCGCTCCCGCTGATGGCGCGGGGCGTGGCGGAGACGTACGCGCTGGCGGAGGAGATCAACCGGCACGTCGGGCGGCACCAGGTCGACACGCTCGACATCGGCGGCGGCCTGCCGGTCGACTTCGGCTCCGACGCCACGGCACCGACGTACGCGCAGTACGCGCGGCTGCTCGCGCGGACGGCACCGGGACTGTTCGACGGGCGGTACGGGCTGGTCACCGAGTTCGGGCGGTCACTGCTGGCCAAGCACGGGACGGTGCTGGCCCGGGTCGAGTACACGAAGTCCGCCGGGGGCCGGGCGGTCGCGGTCACCCACGCCGGGGTGCAGGTGGCGACCCGCACGGTGTACGCGCCGGGGTCGTGGCCGCTGCGGATCGCCGCGTACGACGCGGAGGGGCGCCCCAAGGCGGGGCCGGACGTCGTCCAGGACGTCGCGGGCCCGGCCTGCTTCGCGGGCGACCTGCTCGCCGAGGGCCGCCCGCTGCCGCTGCTCGAACAGGGCGACCACGTGGCCGCCCTGGACACCGGCGCGTACTACTTCGCCCACCACTACGCGTACAACTCCCTCGCCCGCCCCGGTGTCTACGGCTTCACTCCGGCCGGAGACACCGTGCGCTTCGCGGTCGTACGGGAGCCTCAGCCCCTCACGGAGATCGTCGCGGAGTCGGGCGGAGCCCACGCCCGCTCGCTGACGGACCTGTAGCGACTCCATCCCCTCCGGCGTTCGAGGAGCGGGGGCCGGGGCGGAGCCCCGAGTACGGGAGGACAGGGGCGGCGGGACGTGACCCCGAGGCACCCGACGGGCCCACCGGCACCCCGGCGTGCGCTCGAGCCGAGGGCGCCCGTTCGCACCCATGTGCGCCCCCTCGGTGCCGTTCCAGGGCAGCACAAACCGACCCCAGGGGGTTTAGGGGCGCCCGAGAATGTGGTCAGTCGACCCACCTTAGTCACCACGGGCATTTTCCACAGGAAAATGCCGGATCACTCCCTTCCCGTGCGCACAGTGCGTAACTTCTTCGTCACTCGGCCGAACCCTTTGGCGGGAGGGAGACACGGTGCCCGGAATCGACGAGTGCCTGCTGGAGGCCATGACACTGCCCGGGGCCCGGGGCGCCTCGGTGGTCGACTGGACCAGCGGCCTGGCCCTGGGCACGGTCGGCGACGCTCCGGGCGACGACCACGAGACGACCGCGGCGGAGGCCGCCGAGCTGGCCCGGCTCGCCGCGGAGAACCGCTCGTTCGCCCCCAAGGGCGGTTCCGACTGGTCGGAGTGGTCCGACCAGGAGACCCCGATCGAAGACCTGATCATCAGCAACCGCGACAGCTACCACGTGCTGCGGTTCGTCCGGACCGCCTTCGACAGCAGCGTGTTCCTGCACCTGTGGCTGGCCCGCTCGGACGGCAATCTCGCCCTGGCACGCATCCGGCTGGGCGAGATGGCCGGACGGCTGGTGCTCGTATGACCACCGTCAGGACACCTCCCCCGCCCCGGCTCCCGATACGGGACACGGCACCGGGCGCCGCCGGCGGCGCCTCACCGATGCTCGGCCGGCTCGCCGACGAGCGCGCCACCGGAGTCCTCATCCGCGAGCGCGGCACCCTCTACCTCGCCGACGGCGAGGTGGTGCACGCCGAGAGCCCGGCCACCCCCGGACTCGACGTCCTCTTCTCCGTCCACGGCGTCCTGGCCCCCGAGGTGTGGCGGGAGGCGGTCGCCACCGCCGGGGCCCGCCGCAGGGTCGGCCGGTTCCTGATCGACAGCGGACGGATCGCGGAGGGCGCGCTGGAACTGTGCCACCTCGGCTCCCTGTACGACGCCGCCTACTTCGTCCTCGGGCCGAGCAGCACCCCGAGCCGCTTCCGGTACGGTGCCGCGCATTGGTTCGGCCCGCTCCGGCCCGTCCCGGTCGCCGCGGTGGAACGCGAGACGGTGCGCCGGCGTGAACTCCTGCACCGGATCTGGCCCGACCCGGCGACCGACACCGCTCCCCTGCGGCGCGCCCCGCTCGCCGCGGAGCCGACCGTGCCGCTGCGTCAGGGGGCCGTCCTCGACCGGGTGGACGGTGTCCGCACGGCGGCGGACGTGTCCCTCGCGCTGGGGCGGCCCGCCTTCCACACGCTCGTCGACCTGCGCCGGCTCGCCGCCGCCGGACTCGTGACGGCGGCGCCCGTACCGCAGCCGCTCCCCCCGCCCGGCGTGCTCACCCAGACCTCCGCCGATCCCGACGTCGCGTTGCTGCGGCGACTCAGAGACGCGCTGGAGGCCTTGTGAGTCCCAACCCCGCGGGAGGCCTTGTGATCCGCGCGCTACGACAGCGTGCCGAGAGGAGACTGCTGATGGCGGCGGAGGCCGAAGTCCTGGACGAACTCCACCGGCTCCGGGCCCGGGTGCCCCAGCTGACCGGAGCCCTCGCGGCCAGCGCCGACGGTCTCGTCCTCGCCCACGACACACCCGGCGTGGAGCCGGACGGCCTGGCCGCACTCACCGCGGCCGCCCTGGGTGTCGCCATACGCATGACCGAGTCCACCGGCCACGGCGACCTGCGCGAGCTGCTGGTGCGCGGCGTGCACGGCTATGTCGCGACGTACGCGGCGGGCGGCTCCGCCGTCCTGACGCTGCTCGCCCAGGACCGGGTCAACGTCGGCCGGCTGCACCTGGAGGGGCGGCGCTCCGGCACCCGGATCGGCGAGCTCGTCGACGCCGCCACGGCCCGTGGCGAGCCGGCCGCCGAACCGGCCAAACCCTCCGCGAAGGCCCCGCTGCGCACGCGCACCCCACGCGGCACCACCCCGCGTTCCCCGTCCACTCCTGCCACCAACCACCCGAGAACATCAGAGAGCTGAAGGAGCACCACACCATGTCGAACACCGAGACCGCCCTCAAAGAGGCTCTGGCGTCCATCGAGGGCGCGACCGGAGCCGCCCTCGTCGACTACACCAGCGGAATGGCGCTGGGCACCATCGGCGGCAGCAAGAGCTTCGACCTCACCGTCGCGGCGGCCGGCAACACCGACGTCGTCCGCGCCAAGCTGCGCACGATGGAACACCTGGGCCTGAAGGGCGACATCGAGGACATCCTGATCACGCTCTCCGACCAGTACCACCTGATCCGGCTGATGAAGGGCCGCGGCGGGAACGGTCTGTTCCTGTACCTGGTCCTCGACCAGAAGCGCGCCAACCTGGCGATGGCCCGGCACCAGCTCAAGCGGATCGAGTCCGATCTGGAGATCTAGTCCGCCGCACCGGGTCCGGTTCCGTTCCGGTCAGTGACGCCGCGCCCCACCGGGCGCGGCGTCACCCGCCGCCACCCCCGTGGCCCGGACGGCCCGGACGGGCTTCCCCACGGGGGCACCCGCGCGCGGGCCGAGCCAGTCGACGCGCACCCAGATCAGCGCCTGCCCGGCACGCTCCAGGCGCCCGAGCCGGGCGGCCTTCCACCACAGTCCGACGCCCGCTCCGGCGAGCAGCATGCCGCCCGCGGCGGGCACGGCGAACGAGCTGCCCAGCGCGGCGGCGAAGGCGAGCAGCAGCCACCAGCGGTGGCCCCGGCGCCAGTTGCGCAGGGTCACGGCACGGTCCTGGAGCACATCGTGCTTGCCGGCGCGCGCGGCCGAGCGGACCAGGGCGTCGTACCGCTTCCTGCGCCAGTACGCCACCGCGGCCGCCGTGACGAGGAACAGCGCGGCCCCCGCCATGACGCCGATCCTGCGCCCGGTCAGCCCGGGGAGCAGCACCCCGATCCCGGCGGCCAGCACCCCGCACCACCACAGCGGTGCGGCTCCCGCCCGCACCACGACGGCCACCCGGGCCAGTCCCTGTCCTCCACGCGCCACGATCCGCCTCCCGTCCCAGCGCCCGCGCGTCCACGGGCACGCACGCCCGTACGTCTTTGGGCGCGCAGGCTAGCCACGGAAGGTGAGACGCGTCTGAGAAACCCCGGAATCACCGCCCCGGCGCCCAAAAGGACACCCCTGCTCCGCTAGGCCCTGTCGTCACATTCCCGCCTGCCCCGCGACGCCCGGCACTCCCCCTAGCTCTTCGAGCAGGGGGGACCCCCACGACGCCGCAGGGCCGCCCTTCGGGCGACGACGGGAATGTGACCACAGGGCCTAGTCCACGAACAGTCCGCGTACCGCGGCCCGCGCGTCGAACTGCTCCAGCCGCGCCTGCGCGTCCGGCAGGTCGTCGCACATCGCCTCCAGCAGAACGCGGCCGAGCAGCATCGGCGCGCACGCCGTGTCGAACGCGAGACCGGTGCCGACGGCGGCGGGGAGCAGCAGGTCGGACACCTTCGCCACCGGCGCGAACGCCGAGTCCGCGACCGTGACGACCGTCAGCCCGGCCTCCTTCGCGTAGCCGAGGGCGTCGACGACCTCGCGCGGGTGCCGGGGCAGCGCGAAGCACAGCAGGGCCGTGGCCCCGGCCCGGACGGCCGCGTCGATGCGGTCCTGGAGCATCGTGCCGCCCTCGTGCAGCAGCCGCACGTCGGGGTGCACCTTGGCGGCGAAGTAGGCGAAGCCGTAGGCCTGGGAGGCGGCGGCGCGCAGCCCGAGGACGGGCAGCGGGCGGGACGCGGCCAGCAGGCGCCCCGCCCTCGCGACCGGACGCGGATCGGCGAGCACCGCGGCGAGGTGGCGCAGGTTCTCGATCTCGGCCTCGACGGCCTGCTGGTACTCGTTGTACGAGGCGGTGTCGGCGGCCGGTTCGGCGGGGGCGACCTCGCGCAGGTGCCTGCGCAGCGCCGGGTAGCCGTCGAAGCCGAGCGCGACCGCGAAGCGGGTGACGGAGGGCTGGCTGACCCCGGCGAGTTCGGCGAGTTCGACGCTGGACAGGAACGGCACGTCGGCGGCGCTGCGCACCATGCTGTGGGCGATGCGCCGCTGGGTCGGGGTGAGCCGGTGCCCCTCGAAGAGGCTCTGGAGCCGTCCGGCGGGACTGTCGCTCACACTCGTGTCGCTCTCCACGCCGGTGTCCCCCATGACCGTGCCGTCCCCCATCGCCTTGCCGTCACCGTCCCTGTCCCAGTCCCTGTCACCACCGGCCCTGTCGCTGCCCGTGCTCATGACGTGCTCCCCCTCCAGATGTCCGTGAACCGGCCGAGCGGTGCGGCGGCCGGTCCGCGGCCGACGACGGGACGCCGCGCGCCGCACCCCCGTGGCGTCCGGCGCGCGGCGGGCGAAGCGGGGCCCGCCCGTTCCCCGACGCCCCGGGAGAGTACAGCGTGGCCGGGCCGGGCGGGCGCGGAGAAGGCCCGCGGACCACCGGGTGAGACAGCGGTGCCGTGGCCGTCCGGGGCCACGAGCGCGGCGGCCGCCCTGAGCGTCACCGCGCACGACGTGTCCACGACCTGGGACGACACCACGCGCACACCCTTCTATTCAGGTACCGAGAACTCTGCATGACGATATGCAGACGGGCAAGGGGCACTTCCGGGGGCCCGGTCCGCCCTCAACAGGGGGGCTATCCCCAGTGCCACGCGCACCTCGGCTGCCTAACGTGATGGGCATGACCGGTATGAACGCCCGCCATGACGACGCGGAGCTGAAGAAGGAACTCGACGCCACCCTGCACGCGCGCAGGGAACTCGGCGCCGAGTACGAGTCCGCGCTGGTCGACTCCTTCATGGAGAAGGTCGAGCAGCGCCTCGACGGCACCGTCGACCGCCGGGTGCGGCGCCGGCTCGCCGAACAGCAGATGGCGGTGGCGCGCGACGCCCGCTCGCCCCAGTCGGCCGACTCCTGGGGCGAGCGCTTCGGCTTCGGGATCGTCTCGCTCGTCCTCGCGATCCCGCTCTCCGCGATCGGCGTCGTCAACGCGCACCTGCCCGGACTGCTGGTCGCCTGGGGCGGCATCGTCGGGGTGAACGTGGTCCAGGCGGCGCGCCTGTCCCCCGGCTTCTTCGGCCGCCGCGGATCCCGGCAGGAGTCCGACTGGGAGGAGTAGGCGCCTGGAACGGCATACGAAAGGGCCCGGCGCTCGGGACGAGCGCCGGGCCCTTCGACGATTGCGCGGGGGCCGCCGCACCCCCGGTGAAGGGGGGCGGGACGACGGCGGTCCCCGCGGGGGACGCGGGCCGGGTCAGGACCGGGCTGCGCGTCCTAGGCGTCCATGGAGGTCCGGGAGCCGCTCCGGAGGTCCTTGGCGCCGTTCGCCGTCGGCCTGGGCGGGGAGCCGCTCCCGCCCTGCCGACACCCACTAATGTGCCGGACCCGTGTTAAGCGGGTGCTGCGCGGACGTGACGCGCTCGTACCACTTCCGCGAAGTTCACCCCGGCCGGAGCCCGAAGATCCACACGGATCCGACACTTCGAACAAAACCCCTGCTCAGGCCCCGGACGGCCCAGGGACCTCATGGCCCCCAGCGGTCTTCCGGGGCCCGGCGGTCAGGCCTTGGTGCCGCCCTTGGCCAGGAAGGACAGCAGGTCCTGCCGGCTGACGACTCCGGTGGGCTTGCCCTCCACGAGGACGATCGCCGCGTCGGCGCCGCCGAGCACGGTCATCAGGTCGCCGACCGGCTCGCCGGAACCGACCTGCGGCAGCGGGGAGGACATGTGCTTCTCCAGCGGGTCCCCCAGGGAGGCCCGCTGGGTGAACAGCGCGTCCAGCAGCTCGCGCTCCACGACCGACCCGATGACCTCGGCGGCCATCACGTCCGGGTGACCGGCGCCCGGCTTGACGATCGGCATCTGGGAGACGCCGTACTCGCGCAGCACCTCGATGGCCTCGCCGACGGTCTCCTCCGGGTGCATGTGCACGAGGGACGGGATGGAGCCGCCCGCCTTGTCGTTCAGCACGTCGGCGACCCGGGCGCTGGGGCCCTCGTCCTCCAGGAAGCCGTAGTCGGCCATCCACTCGTCGTTGAAGATCTTGCTGAGGTAGCCGCGGCCGCTGTCGGGGAGCAGCACGACCACGACGTCGTCGGGGCCGAGGCGCTCGGCGACGCGCAGCGCGGCGACGACGGCCATGCCGCAGGAGCCGCCGACGAGCAGCCCCTCCTCCTTGGCCAGCCGGCGCGTCATCTGGAAGGAGTCCTTGTCGGACACCGCGACGATCTCGTCGGCGACCGTGCGGTCGTAGGCGGTCGGCCAGAAGTCCTCACCGACGCCCTCGACGAGGTAGGGCCGGCCGGAGCCGCCGGAGTACACGGACCCCTCGGGGTCGGCGCCGACGACCTGCACCTTGCCGTCGCTGGCGTCCTTCAGGTACCGGCCGGTGCCGGAGATCGTGCCGCCGGTGCCCACGCCCGCGACGAAGTGCGTGATCCTCCCCTCGGTCTGCTCCCACAGCTCCGGACCGGTGGAGTGGTAGTGGGACAAGGGGTTGTTCGGGTTGGAGTACTGGTCGGGCTTCCAGGCGCCGGGGGTCTCCCGCACCAGCCGGTCGGAGACGTTGTAGTACGAGTCCGGGTGCTCCGGGTCGACCGCGGTGGGGCACACCACGACCTCGGCCCCGTACGCGCGCATCACGTTGATCTTGTCGGCGGAAACCTTGTCGGGGCACACGAAGATGCACTTGTACCCCTTCTGCTGCGCCACGATGGCGAGGCCCACACCGGTGTTGCCACTGGTCGGCTCGACGATCGTGCCGCCGGGCTTGAGCGCTCCGCTCTCCTCCGCCGCCTCGATCATGCGCAGGGCGATGCGGTCCTTCACGGATCCGCCGGGGTTGAAGTATTCGACCTTCGCCAGGACGGTCGCCTGGATGCCCGCGGTCACGCTGTTGAGCCTCACCAGCGGGGTGTTGCCGACGAGACTGATCATCGAGTCGTGGAATTGCACCGTTGTCTCCGGAGCTGCGTTTTTTACAGGAATGGTCCCGTCAGCCTACGGCCCTGGACAGCCGTTCACCCGCGGTTGCGATTGGCTCACCCGTTCTCCGGGGCAAGCAGTGGTTGTACGGCTACAGGAGGTGGCGGCGACGGATGTCGAGCATGTCGAGGGCGAGGGTGGCCCGGCGGATCGCCGCGGGCGCGGCGTACGGCGGGGGCGGGGTCGGCCTGGTGGGGGCGGCGGCCGTCGGTCTGGTGCTGGCCGAGGTCCAGCTGGCGAAGCGGCATGTGGGCAACGGACACGCTCCGTACGCTCCGCGCGCGGAGGGTCTGTACGGATACGACTACACCGGCACCCCCGCGGGTGAGCCGCCGCTGCGGCTGACGATGCTCGGCGACTCGACGGCCGCGGGGCAGGGAGTGCACCGGGCCCGCCAGACGCCGGGCGCGCTGCTGTCCTCCGGGCTCGCGGCGGTGGCCGAGCGGCCGGTGGAGCTGTGCAACGTGGCGCTGCCCGGCGCCCAGTCGGACGACCTGGACCGCCAGGTCGCGCTCGCCCTCGCGGACACCTCCCGGCCGCCGGACATCTGCGTGATCATGATCGGCGCGAACGACGTGACGCACCGGATGCCGCCGACGCGCTCCGTGCGCCACCTGTCCGCGGCGGTACGCCGGCTGCGCACGGCCGGTGCGGAGGTGGTCGTCGGCACCTGTCCCGATCTGGGCACGGTCGAGCAGGTGCAGCAGCCGCTGCGCTGGCTGGCGCGGCGCGCGTCCCGCCAGCTGGCCGCCGCCCAGACGATCGGGACGGTCGAGCAGGGCGGCCGCACGGTGTCGCTGGGCGACCTGCTGGGCCCGGAGTTCGCGGCGAACCCGCGCGAGCTGTTCGGCCCGGACAACTACCACCCCTCGGCCGAGGGGTACGCGACCGCGGCCATGGCGATCCTTCCCACGGTCTGCGCGGCGCTCGGCCTCTGGCCGGCCGAGGAGGAGCGCCCGGACGTCTCGCGCAACGAGGGGTTCCTGCCGGTCGCCCGTGCGGCGGCGGAGGCGGCCTCCGAGCCCGGCACCGAGGTCACCGCCGCGATGCCCACCGGTCCCCGCGGCCCCTGGGCCCTCCTCAAGCGCCGCCGCCGCCAACGCCTCCCGGCGACGGACCCGGCCCCGACCCCGTCCACCTGACCCCGGCGGGGTCCCTCCGGGAGCGAGGGGCGGGCCGAGGACCGCACCCGGCCGCGGGCGCGCGGTGGCCGGTCGCGCAGTTCCCCGCGCCCCTGGCCTCGTCACCCGACCCGGCGCCGAACACGCAGCCCCGGCCGGCGGGAAATTCAGCCCCTCCGGCGTTTGAGGAGCGGGGGCCGGGGCGGAGCCCCGTGGGGGTGGCCCGGCAGGGGGTTCCTGACAGCCCCGGCGGGGGAAAACACCCCAAAAGGCGCCCCCGCCCGAAAAAAGCAAGCGCTTAGAAAAGTGCGGCCGGTGTCACACCCCCACACCGGTGACCTCGACGGTACGTACGGGTAACTTCCCAAGCAGCCCCGCACACTTCCCGTACGCCAATGGAGCCGTGATGCCCGAAGCCGTGATCGTCTCAGCCGCCCGCTCCCCGATCGGCCGCGCCTTCAAGGGCTCCCTGAAGGACGTGCGCCCCGATGACCTGACCGCCACGATCATCCAGGCCGCCCTCGCCAAGGTCCCCGAGCTGGACCCGAAGCTCATCGACGACCTGATGCTCGGCTGCGGCCTCCCCGGCGGCGAGCAGGGCCACAACCTCGGCCGCATCGTGGCCGTGCAGATGGGCATGGACCACCTCCCGGGCTGCACCATCACCCGTTACTGCTCCTCCTCGCTGCAGACCTCCCGCATGGCCCTGCACGCCATCAAGGCGGGCGAGGGCGACGTCTTCATCTCGGCGGGCGTCGAGATGGTGTCGCGGTCCGTCAAGGGCACCTCGGACGGCCTGCCCGAGACCCACAACCCGCTCTTCGCCGACGCCGAGGCCCGTACGGTCGAGGTCGCGCAGTCGGAGGGTTCGACCTGGCACGACCCGCGCGAGGACGGCCTGATCCCGGACGCGTACATCGCGATGGGCCAGACCGCCGAGAACCTGGCCCGCCTCAAGGGCGTCACCCGCCAGGACATGGACGAGTTCGGCGTGCGCTCGCAGAACCTCGCCGAGGAAGCCATCAAGAACGGCTTCTGGGCGCGCGAGATCACCCCGGTCACGACCCCGGACGGAACGGTCGTCAGCACGGACGACGGCCCGCGCGCGGGCGTGACGCTGGAGGGCGTCCAGGGCCTCAAGCCGGTCTTCCGCCCCGACGGCCTGGTCACCGCCGGCAACTGCTGCCCGCTGAACGACGGCGCCGCCGCCCTCGTGATCATGTCCGACACGAAGGCCCGCGAGCTCGGCCTGACCCCGCTCGCCCGCATCGTCTCGACCGGTGTCACCGGTCTCTCCCCCGAGATCATGGGCCTCGGCCCGGTGGAGGCCAGCAAGCAGGCGCTCAGCCGCGCCGGCCTCACCGTCGACGACATCGACCTGTTCGAGATCAACGAGGCCTTCGCGGCCCAGGTGATCCCGAGCGCCCGCGACCTGGGCATCCCGATGGACAAGCTGAACGTGAACGGCGGCGCCATCGCCGTCGGCCACCCCTTCGGCATGACCGGCGCCCGCATCACCGGCACGCTCATCAACAGCCTCCAGTTCCACGACAAGCAGTTCGGCCTGGAGACCATGTGCGTCGGCGGCGGCCAGGGCATGGCGATGGTCATCGAACGCCTCAGCTGACCGCGACGACCCGTTCCCGTGACGGGTTTTGAACCCAGCGTGAACGAATCGGCCCAGAAGCCCGGAACCGTCGGGCCTCTGGGCCGATTTGTGATCCAATCCCTTCCAAGATGTGACCTATGTCCCCTCGGATGGGCATTCCCGCAGGTCAGATGCGTGCACGGCTAAACCTTGGGCACAAAGTCCTGTCCTATTCGTGACGTTACGCACTGACAGTTTGATGGTTCGCCCCTCAAGCTGATGTAGGAAGTCGGGGGCCGACTTTGAACCGGGAGTACGTCAGTGAGCGCCATGCCGATTGCTCTGCTGCTCACCACCGCCGCGAGCGCGGCCGTGGGCGTCGCCGTTCTGCGCACCCTGCGGGGTGTGCGCCGGCAGGTCGCAGCCCTGCACAGCGAACTCGTCGCGAGCCGTGCCGCCCTGGCACGGCCTCTCGTGCCCGCGGCGCGCGAATCCGTCGACGCGGACGAGATACGCACGGCCGTGGCCGAGGCGCTGGCCGAGGAGCGGGAGCGGGAACTCGCCGAGGCGCGGGCCTTCTGGGCCGCCCAGGAGGCGCGTGACGCCTCCGACGCGCCGTCGCTGCTCGGACTGCCGGACAGCGAACCGTTCCTGCCGCGCCACTCGGACTTCGTGGGCCTGGACCACCTGGAGCCGGTGGCCGAGACCGGCACGGACCTGGAGGAGTTCCCCCAGACCGGCACGGCCGGCGACTCGCCGGAACTCGCCGCGGCCCGGCGCCGCCACCCCTCACACCCGGACTTCGTCCCTGTCCAGTCACCCGTGGTCGACGACCACGAACGCACGGTGGCCCGCCTGGAGGAGCTCGCCGAGTCCCGTACGGAACTGGCGGACGTCCGCCCCGGCCCGCTCGGCACCCTCGACGTCTACGTCTTCGCCGACGGCACGACCCTGTGCATGACCCCCGGCCACCGCGAGACCGCGCAGCGGCTCGCCGCCGCGCTGACGGCCGGTGAGGCCCCGGTCCTGCTCGGCGGCTCCGGCGTCTCGGGCGCGTACGCCCTGACCTTCGCCTTCGGCGAGGAGAACGTCTACATCCTGGCGGACCGCGTCATAGCGTCCCTGTGACGCCCGCCCGGGGGTACGGCACCCGCGCGCCGGTACCGGCCGGGAGGATCAGACCCCGGCGCGTTTCTGCGCTTCGGCCACGAGGGCCACGGCTTCGGCCAGTTCCTCCTCGTTCTTCAGTACGAGGGCCAAGTCGTGCGCGGCGACCGTGATTTGGTCGGCGGCGGCGAACATCCCGGCGTCGGGCATCTCCCGGGGCTCCCCCGACGGGTCCTCGACCCGCTGGGCGCGCAGCGCGAACTCCCTGGCCAGCCCCAGTGCCTCGGCCGCGGCACTGCGTTGCAGGCGGCTCTGCGGAGCGGCCCGCAACCGGTCGGCGAAGTGGTCCACGGCTCGGGTCAACGGCGTCGTATCCAGCACGCCGCGAGACTACGCGCAGCGGCGGGACTGTTGCCAACGCCCCAACCCTCAGGCACGGTGGCGTGAAGGACCGGCTTACATCCCCTTTGCGTTCGGAGGCGCCGATGTCCCAAGTCTTCTCCGAGGAGACCCATCGCAACCTGCTCGCCCGCATCCCCCATTGCACCGGTCGTGAGATCTCCGACTGGCTCCGCACCGTCGACGAAGGCCCCGCCCTCTTCCGCTTCGAGGAGAAGGTCAGCTGGCTCCGCGCCGAGCACGACCTCGCGTACGGCCACGCCAAAGCGATCATCCACGAGTACGACCTGAGAAGGGCCGCGCGCAAGCTGCTGTGAACGCGCGCCCCGGGACGGCGGGCACGTGACGACAGGCACGTGAGGACCCGCGCCCCATGACGAAGGGCCCGCGAACCGGTGGTTCGCGGGCCCCTCAGGTCGTCCGACGGCCTCTCCGGCCGCCGGCGCCGCTAGTCGTCGCCGCTGAAGATGGCGACCAGTCGCAGCATCTCGAGGTAGATCCACACGAGGGTCATGGTCAGGCCGAACGCGGCCAGCCAGGCCTCTTCCTTGGGCGCCCCGTAGGTGATGCCGTCCTCGATCTGCTTGAAGTCGAGGGTCAGGAAGAACGCGCCGATCAGGATCGCCAGGATGCCGACGATCGCGCCCAGCGGGCCGTTGCTGCGCAGTCCGCCGTCCGGGGCGACACCGAAGACCACCAGCAGCAGGTTCACCGCCATGACGGCGACGAACGCGATGGCGATGGTCAGACCGATGCGCGCGTACCGGGCGGTGACCCGGATCCAGCCCGCCTTGTAGACGAGGAGGGTGGCGCCGGTGACGGCCATGGTGCCGAGCACGGCCTGGAAGGGCGCGCCGGACCACGCCGCGTTGTACATCTCGCTGATGACCCCGAGGAAGACGCCCTCGAAGGCGGCGTAACCGAGGATCAGCGCGGGGTTGGGGGTGCGCTTGAAGGACTGCACCATCGCGAGCACGAAGGCGACCAGCGCGGAGCCGATGGCGAGGCCGTAGCTCGTGCTGGAGACCGGGAGTACCGCCCAGGCCAGGACGGCGCCGACGACGACGGTGCCGAGCGTCATGGCCGAACGCATGACGACGTCGTCCATCGTCATGCGGCCGGTGGTGGCCGGGGCCTGCGGCGGAGCTCCGTGCTGGAGGCCCTGCTGCGCGTAGGGGTTCTGCGCGTAAGGATTCTGCGCGTAGGGGTTGCCGCCCTGCTGGGCGTACGGGTTCCCCTGCGTGCCGACAGCGGGTCCCCCGGCCTGCGGCGCCGCGTTGAAGCCCGCGTAACCGTTGTCGCGGCTGAACCCCCGTCGCGAGAAGACCGGGTTACTGCTCCTCATTTCACTCCTCCATGGCCACCTTGCGCGGCCTTGGGCTCAAGGGTAATGGGTAGGCAAAGGAATGACCCTAGTGCTTGGGGAGGATCTTTCCCTCGTCGAGCCACCGTACGCGCGTGTTCCCCCGCACGCGCGTACTGGTACTAAGCCGTGACACCGGCCCTCGTGGAGCCGGCTCCACGGAGCCCGCATGCCCTCTCAAGCCGCCTCGATCCGCCGTTGTTCCCGCAGTCGGCGCCGTTCGGCCGATCCGGTGCTTTCGAGGTGGACCAGGGTGTCGGCGCCGCAGGGGAACCGCTGTCAACGGGCGAGCGCGACGCTCACTCAGCGTGACGACCGGAGGGTGTGCGGGAAAGCGGAGGAGGGCGGCCCCGAACGGGCCGGCGAGATGCCGCGGAGAGGGCGGCGGCAAACGGAGACGTGACCGGCGGGCCACGCTCGGAGTGTTCCGACTGTGACCCGCGTCCTGCGTCACAGGAACGGGAAGTGCCCGGAACCGGACTTGAACCGGTACGCCCGCGAGGGGCAGCGAGGTTTAAGCTCGCCGTGTCTGCATTCCACCATCCGGGCAGACCATGGGCTCCGCATCGAGGTTCCGAGCCTATCGGGGCGCATCACCCGAACAGCGGGCGCCCGTACCGATGTTGTCTTATTTTATTGGCGTCTGAGGGTGCATCAGCACACCGCACAGGCCGTCAGCACTTGCCAACAGCCTCCCGGACGCGCCGGGCCCGCGTACGCGGATTGACGGAATTTCACCGTCCGAGCTTGGTCACGACGAGCCCCGGACCAGGTCCCGGGCGGACTCCCGGGAGGGCGGCCGCGCGACGCGCGCCCCCCGCCCCTCGAGTGCGCACTTCCCAAGGGGTGTCCGCGGGCCTTCGCGGCGTCCGGCCGGCAGGTGCCCGCACACCGTCGTGACGTCCGGCCCGGGCGTCCTCACGGGGACCTCACGGGGACCTCACGGAGGGTCTCCCGGCGGTCCTCACGGCATCCGACCCGGACGGTTCTCAGGGCGCTCCGTCATACCCAGGTATGACACGGCCGCCCCCGGTCCGACCCGAGTCTGCCTCCGGAACCGGAACAGCGGGTGACTACATCCCGCGGATCGGCGCGGACGATGGAACACGTCCCTTCCGACGTCCCCGTCCCGACAGGAGCACCCTCCCGTGACCACCACCCCGCTCGCCGGCACAAGCACCGCGGTCGCAGCCCGCGCCACGGAACTGTCGAAGGTCTACGGACAGGGCGAGACCCAGGTGGTCGCGCTCGACCGGGTCACCGTCGACTTCCGGCAGGCCGAATTCACCGCGATCATGGGCCCCTCGGGGTCGGGCAAGTCCACGCTGATGCACTGTGTGGCGGGACTGGACACCTTCTCCTCCGGCTCGGTGCGCATCGGCGACACCGAACTCGGCTCCCTGAAGGACAAGCAGCTCACCAAACTGCGCCGGGACAAGATCGGCTTCATCTTCCAGGCCTTCAACCTGCTGCCGACGCTGAACGCCCTGGAGAACATCACGCTCCCGATGGACATCGCGGGCCGCAAGCCCGACAAGGAGTGGCTGGACCGTGTCATCAAGATGATCGGCCTCGCGGACCGGCTGAGCCACCGTCCCTCCCAGCTCTCCGGCGGCCAGCAGCAGCGCGTCGCCGTCGCCCGCGCCCTCGCCTCCCGTCCCGACATCATCTTCGGCGACGAGCCGACCGGGAACCTCGACTCGCGCTCGGGCGCGGAGGTGCTCGGCTTCCTGCGCAACTCCGTACGGGAGCTGGGCCAGACCGTGGTGATGGTGACCCACGACCCGGTGGCCGCCGCCTACGCGGACCGGGTCGTCTTCCTCGCCGACGGACGGATCGTCGACGAGGTGCACGAGCCGACCGCCGACTCCGTCCTCGAACGCATGAAGCAGTTCGACGGCAAGGGCCGCACCAGCTGATCCTCCGCCGGACGGCCACACCGGCGTCCCGGCCACCGCGCCACCCTGCCGGACCCCACCCCGGCCACCGGACCACCGCACCGGCCGCCCCGGCGCTCCGGCTCCCTCTGCCGTGCCCCGGTACCCGCCCCGGCGCACCCCGGCGCACCCCGGCGCACTCCGCACCTGCCTCCCCCACCTCTCCGCACGGACCCGTGCCCGCCCCGGCCTCCCGCGCCCTTCCGCGGGCCGGCCCGCGGTCCTCCACCCCCTCCCGCGCCCGCCCGCGACTCCTGGACTGAGAAGACCCATGTTCCGTACCGCCTTGCGCAACGTGTTCGCGCACAAGGCCAGGCTCCTGATGACCGTGCTCGCCGTCCTGCTCGGCGTCGCGTTCGTCTCGGGGACCCTGGTCTTCACCAACACCATCTCGGACGCCTACCAGAAGAGCTCCGCCAAGGGCTTCGACCAGGTCGACGTCGCCATCCGCCCCGAGAGCGCGGCGGACAGGGGCGACACCGTCGGCAAGAGGCACAAGCTGACCCGGCCCCTGCTCGACAAGGCGGCCGGGGTGCCCGGAGCCGCCTCCGCGATCGGTGTCGTCAACGGCTTCACCGCCATCGCCGACAAGGACGGCAAGCTCATCGGCGGCGGCTTCCAGTCGCAGGGCGGCAACTACTGGGGCGACAAGGACCCCCGCTACCCCCTGACGACCGGGCGCGCGCCGCACGGCGCCGGCGAGATCGCCATCGACACCGAGACCGCGAGGCGGGCCGGCTACAAGGTCGGCGACACCGTCCGCATGTCGGTCGACGGCCCCGTCCTCGAACCGGTCGTCGTCGGCGTCTTCCGCACCGACGACGGCAACGTGGCCGCGGGCGGCAGCCTCGCCCTGTTCGACACGGCGACCGCGCAGCGGCTGTTCCACTCGGTCGGCTCCTACGACGAGATCGACGTGAAGGCCGCGCCGGGCACCAGCCAGAGCGCGCTGCGCGAGGCGCTCGACGCCGTCGTGCCGAAGGACACCGCCTCCACCGTCACCGGACAGAAGCTCGCCGACGACCAGGCCGAACAGATCTCCGCGGCGATGAGCGGCATGAAGACGGGCCTGCTGGTCTTCGCCGGGATCGCGCTGTTCGTCGGCACGTTCATCATCGCCAACACCTTCACCATGCTGGTCGCCCAGCGCACCAAGGAGCTGGCGCTGCTGCGCGCCGTCGGCGCCTCCCGCCGCCAGGTCACCCGGTCGGTGCTGATCGAGGCGTTCGTGGTCGGCGCGGTGGCGGCCGTCGGCGGACTCGCCGCGGGCATCGGCATCGGCGCCGCGATGCGCTCCCTGATGGGCACGCTCGGCGCCACGGTGCCGGACGGCCCGCTGGTCGTCTCCCCCGGCACCGTCGGCACGGCGCTGCTCGTCGGCGTCCTCGTCACGATGCTGGCCGCGTGGCTGCCGGGCCGCCGCGCCGCCAAGATCCCGCCGGTCGCCGCGATGAGCAGCGTCCACGCGAAGGCGACCACGAAGTCCCTGGTCCTGCGGAACACGATCGGCGCCCTGTTCGCGGCCGCGGGTGTCGCCGTGGTCCTCTACGCCACGACGATGGACGGTTCGGACGGCCAGGCCCCGATGGGTCTCGGCGCGGTGCTGCTCATCCTCGGCGTCTTCGTCCTGACCCCGCTGCTGTCCCGTCCGCTGATCGCCGCGGCGGCCCCCGTCCTGCGGGTCTTCGGGATCTCCGGCAAGCTGGCCCGGCAGAACTCGGTGCGCAACCCCCGCCGTACGGCCGCCACCGCCTCGGCGCTGATGATCGGCCTCACGCTGATCACCGGCATGACGGTGATGGCGGGCAGCCTGCAGAAGTCGATCGACAAGATGGCCACGTCGGCGATCAGGGCGGACTACCTGGTGTCGATGGCGAACGGCAACTCCCTCTCCCCGGACGTCGAGAAGAAGCTCGCCGCCGTCGACGGGGTCACCGGCATCAGCCCGCTGCGCAACGCCCCCTCCCGCATCGACCGGCAGACCGAGTTCCTGACCGGCGTCAACGGCTCGGCGATCGGCGAGCTCACCGACCTCCCCGTCACCGACGGCTCCTTCGAGGTGGGCGGCACCCGGGTCGTGGTCGACTCGGACACGGCGAAGTCCCACGGCTGGAAGGCCGGTTCCGGCTTCCGGGTCTCCTACGAGGACGGCGCGAAGCAGAACCTGACCGTCGCCGGGGTGTACGAGGCCAACGAAGTGATGCGGGGCATCATGCTCGACACCGCCACCCTCGCCCCGCACCAGCGCGACGCCTCCGACATGCAGGTCATGGTGAAGACGGCCGGCGGCGCCTCGGACGCGACCAAGGACCGGCTGGAGAAGGCCCTCGGCGACAACCCCGCCGTCAAGGTCCAGGACAAGCAGGACTTCTCCGACAGCATCGCGCAGATGTTCACGCTGATGCTGAACATGCTCTACGGCCTGCTCGGGATGGCGGTGATCGTCGCCGTCCTCGGTGTCATCAACACCCTGGCGATGTCGGTCTTCGAGCGCTCGCAGGAGATCGGGATGCTCCGCGCGATCGGCCTGGACCGCAAGGGCATCAAGCGGATGGTCCGCCTGGAGTCGCTGGTCATCTCGCTCTTCGGCGGCGTCCTCGGCATCGGTCTCGGCGTGTTCTTCGGCTGGGCGGCCGGTGAGCTGCTGGGCAGCAGGATGTCGACGTACGAACTGGTGCTGCCCTGGGGCCGGATGGCGGTCTTCCTGCTGCTCGCGGCGACGGTCGGCGTCCTGGCGGCGCTCTGGCCGGCCCGCCGGGCGGCCCGCCTGAACATGCTGACGGCGATCAAGTCCGAGTAGCGGGGCGCGGCGGACGGGCCGCCGCGACGGACCCAGAGCACGCGGGGAGGGGGTCCCGCTCCATCCGGAGCGGGACCCCCTCCCCGCTGCGGCGTACCGCCGCCCCGTCTCAGTTCCAGGTCCTCGCCCGCAGCGGCATCCCGGACCCGCCGGACCCGCCGGAGGTCTTCACCGCCAGGACCTGGTTGACACCGATCTGGTTGCGTTCGAAGGCGACCGCGCTGGCCGCCATGTAGAGGCGCCAGACGCGGGCCCGGCCGGCGCCGGTGAGCCGGACGGCACGGGGCCACCCGGCCTCCAGATTGGCGACCCAGCGGCGCAGGGTGAGCGCGTAGTGCTCGCGCAGGGCCTCGACGTCGCGGACCTCGAACCCGGCCCGCTCCAGTTGCGTCACGGTCGTCCCCAGGGGCGCGAGTTCACCGTCGGGGAACACATAGGCGTCGATGAACTCGTCGACGGAGTACGAGGACTCGTCGCGCTGCGGGCGCCGCGCGATCTGGTGGTTGAGCAGCCGGCCGCCGGGTTCCAGGAGGCCGCCGAGCACCTCGGCGTACTCCAGGTAGCGCTCGGCGCCGACGTGTTCGGCCATGCCGATGGAGGAGATCGCGTCGTAGGGCCCGTCGGTGACGTCACGGTAGTCCTGCACCCTGATCTCCACCCGGTCGGTCAGGCCCTCGTCCGCGACCCGTTTGCGGGCGTATGCGGCCTGTTCCTGCGACAGCGTCACCCCGACCACCCTCACACCGTGGTCGCGGGCGGCGTGGAGGGCCATCGAGCCCCAGCCGCAGCCGACGTCCAGGAGCCGCCGGCCGGGCTCCAGGGCCAGCTTCCGGCAGACGAGTTCGAGCTTGTCGCGCTGGGCCTCCTCCAGGGTGCCGCCCTCCTCCCAGTAGGCGCACGAGTAGACCATGGACGGGCCGAGGACGATCTCGTAGAAGTCGTTGCCGACGTCGTAGTGGTGGCTGATGGCCCGCCGGTCGCTGCGCCTGGTGTGCAGGTGGCGGCGCCGGCGCACCTCCTCGGCGGGCGGGGCGGGCGGCAGCGGCGATCCCGCCATCCGCACCAGCCCGCGGACCGCGGCGCGCGCCTCGGGGTCGCGCAGCGCGGCGACGGGTCCGCGCGCGTCCTCGGCGCGCTCCCAGACGGTCCCGGACAGCAGGTCCAGGGCGGTGTACAGGTCGCCCTCGATGCCCAGGTCGCCGGCGACCCAGGCGCGGGCGAGACCCAACTCGCCCGGTTTCCACAGCAGTCGGCGCAGGGCCCGCCGGTTGCGGAAGACGAGCACCGGGGCCGCGGGCGGGCCCGCTTCCGAGCCGTCCCAGGCGCGGACGCGCAACGGGAGCGGGGCTCCCAGCAACTGTTCGACAAGGCTTCTGAGCCGCGGCGCGGCGTCCTGCATGGCGTACACCTCCGAGACAGCACTCCCGAACGCTTCGACACCTCGTAGACATCTACCCGCTCGACGCGCGGTCCCCCGTCCGCGACACGGATTCACGGAACATGCGCACGGGCCCGTGCCCCACGTGCCGCGCCCGCCGGGCCGCGGGGCGGGGCGGGAACGCCGAAGGGGCCGCCCGCACCACGGATGGCGGGCGGCCCCTTCGGGGCGTTCGGTGACCGGAGGTCAGGAGGCCTCGGTCAGGAGGCCTTGGCCTTCTCCTCGGTCTTGACGGCGGGCGCCGGGGCGGCCGGAGCCGGCTTGGCGGCCTCGTAGAACTCCTCGCGCGGAGTCTCCATGGCGCCCAGGGAGACGACCTCGCGCTTGAGGAACATGCCGAGGGTCCAGTCCGCGAAGACGCGGATCTTGCGGTTCCAGGTCGGCATCGCCATGCCGTGGTAGCCGCGGTGCATGTACCAGGCGAGACGGCCCTTGAGCTTGATCTTCATCTTGCCCATGACGATCATCGCGACGCCCTTGTGCAGGCCGAGACCGGCCACGGCGCCCTTGTTGGCGTGCGAGTACTCCTTCTGCGGGAAGCCCCGCATACCGGAGATCACGTTGTCGCCGAGGATCTTGGCCTGACGCAGCGCGTGCTGCGCGTTCGGCGGGCACCAGGCGTTCTCGACACCGGCCTTGCGGGCGGCGACGTCCGGGACCTGGGCGTTGTCGCCCGCGGCCCAGATGTAGTCCGTGCCCTGCACCTGGAGGGTGGTCTGGGTGTCCACGTGGCCGCGCGGGCCGAGCGGCAGACCGAAGCGGGAGAGAACGGGGTTCGGCTTGACGCCGGCCGTCCAGACGATCGTGTTGGAGTCGACCTCGAGGCCGTTCTTCAGCACGACGTGGCCGTCGACGCAGGAGTCCATGGAGGTGGAGAGGTAGATCTCCACACCGCGGCTCTCCAGGTGCTCCTTGCCGTACTGGCCGAGCTTGGGGCCGACCTCGGGAAGGATCTTGTCCGCGGCGTCGACGAGGATGAAGCGCATGTCCTCGCGGGACACGCTGCTGTAGTACTTGGCCGCGTCGCGGGCCATGTCCTCGACTTCACCGATGGTCTCGGCGCCGGCGAAGCCGCCGCCGACGAAGACGAAGGTCAGTGCCTTGCGGCGGACCTCCTCGTCCGTGGTGGAGTCGGCCTTGTCGAGCTGCTCGAGGACGTGGTTGCGCAGGCCGATGGCCTCCTCGATGCCCTTCATGCCGATGCCCTGCTCGGCGAGGCCGGGGATCGGGAAGGTGCGGGAGACCGCGCCCATCGCGATGACGAGGTAGTCGAAAGGCAGCTCGTACGCCTCGCCCACGAGGGGGGCGACCGTGGCGACCTTGCGGTCCTGGTCGATGGTGGTGACCCGGCCGGTGAGGACCTCCGCCTTGGGAAGTACACGCCGCAGCGGGACGACGACGTGCCGCGGGGAGATGCTGCCGGCGGCTGCTTCGGGGAGGAAGGGCTGGTAGGTCATGTACGACCGGGGGTCGACGACCGTGACGGTCGCCTCTCCGTAGCGCATCTGCTTGAGGATGCGCCGAGCTGCGTACAGGCCTACGTACCCACCGCCTACTACGAGGATCCTGGGACGCTCCGTGGTGCTCATGCCATCGAGTATCCACCCGCTTCCGAGGGGTCGCTCGTGCGCCCCTTCACAAGCTCGGGCAGGGCCTCTGCTACACTCCGCCGCCCCCGCGGCAGGGACCATGGCGGCAGGGGTGGACCGCCGGGCGGTTCGTACCGTTGTCAACACCGTGTGAGCTGCGGACCGACCCGTTCGGCCCAGCGGACCACACCCGCGTTTCACCGCCCCGAAACGCGGTCGCAACGCTTCACCGAGCATGCTGCCGGACCGCCCGGACCCCGGGGAAGGGTCCAAAGGGCCCCTTCGTCGCCCGGCAGGGCTCTTTTCCTTGTGAAGAACTTCACGAAGTTTCTCCGCGGGGCCTCTCCGGAGGGGTTCCAGGACCCCGTCCGGCGCGCTCATACGCTATCCGTTCCGCTCAGCCGAGGCTACCGATCGGTAGTAAAGGAGACCCGTGCCACGTCGCCGGACAAGGCGCCCGGAGCCCGTGCGGCGGCCGGGAAGCCGGACGGCCCCGGGCCCCTCGGGAAAGGGGAACCGGGGCCGTCCCACGCCCGTTCTCGGCGCCTCGGCGCGCGTCAGCCGCCCTGGCCGGCCTCGGCGGCCTCCGCCACCTGGAAGGCGATGCCGTCGAGGATGTCGTGCTCACTGACCACGACCTCCCGCGCCCCGGTCCGCTCCATGATCGAGAGCAGGACGAGGGCGCCGGCCCCGATCACGTCCACCCGGCCCGGGTGCATCGAGCCGATCGCGGCGCGCTCGGCATGGGTGGAGCGCAGCAGCCACTCGGTGATCTCGCGGACGCGCTCGAGGGAGACCCGGGAGTGGTGGATCCGCTCGGAGTCGTACTCCTGGAGGTCCAGCGCGATCGCCGCGATCGTGGTGACCGAGCCGGCCAGCCCCACCAGGGTGCGCGCCTCGCGCAGCGGGACCGTCTCCTCGGCGAGGTCGAGGGCGGCCTCGATGTCGGCGCGCATGGCCGCGACCTGCTCCGCGGTGGGCGGGTCGGTGACGACACCGTCGCGCACGAGGTGACGTTCCGTCATCCGTACGCAGCCGATGTCCACGGAGCGTGCCGCGCGCGCGTGTTCGGTTCCGACGACGAACTCGGTCGAACCGCCGCCGATGTCCACGACCAGGTAGGGCGTGGCGAGGTCGTCCCGCCCGGCCAGCTCCCTGGTCGCTCCGGTGAAGGAGAACTCGGCCTCCTGGTCCCCGGTGACGACCTCCGGCTCGACGCCGAGGATGTCCAGGACCCCGCGCACGAACTCGCCCCGGTTCTCGGCGTCCCGGGAGGCGGAGGTGGCGACGAAGCGCAGCCGCTCGGCGCCGTGCTCCTCGATGATCCGCGCGTACACGCGGCAGGCGTCGAAGGTCCGCTCCAGCGCCTCGGGGGCGAGCCGGCCGGTGCGGTCGACGTCCTGGCCCAGCCGGACGATGGTCATCCGCCGGTCCAGGTCGGTGAGTTCACCCGTCCGCGGGTGCGCGTCGGCCACCAGGAGCCGGATGGAGTTCGTACCGCAGTCGACGGCGGCGACGCGGGTCACCGGCCGTCCTCGGCGGACTCGGCGGACTCGCCGGACTCCGCGGACCCGGCGGAACCCTCCGCCGTCGCCTCCTCGCCGGACGGCGCTCCGGCCCGGGTGACACAGGCGCCCTTGCGCCACCACTCGGGCAGCATCGCGATGGCCTCGTCACCGAGCGGGTTGACGCCCGGCCCGGCGGCCAGCGAGTGGGCCACCAGGACGTGCAGGCACTTCACCCGGTCCGGCATGCCGCCCGCGCTCGGGAAGCCCTCCAGGACCTCGATGGCGTCACGGCGCGCGATGTAGTCCTCGTGGGCGGCGCGGTAGGCGGCCGCCAGCTCGGGGTCGGTGGCCAGCCGCTCGGTCATCTCCTTCATGACCCCGTTGGCCTCCAGCGTCCCGATCGCGGACGCGGCCCGGGGGCACGTCAGGTAGTACGTGGTCGGGAACGGCGTGCCGTCGGGGAGGCGGGGCGCCGTCTCCACCACGTCGGGCTGGCCGCAGGGGCAGCGGTGCACGATCGCGCGCAGCCCGCGCGGCGGCCGGCCGAGCTGCTGCTTGAAGGCCTCGACGTCGGCGTCGGTGGGCTCGGTGCGCGGGGTGGTGGGGGGTGGCGTTTCCATGCCGTGAGTCACGTGTCTTTCCGGTTCGGTTCATGGGTCGTCAGTGGTCGGCGGCGTCGGCTCTGTCCACGCCGTCCCAGACACCGGTGTACCAGGGGCGGTCGGCGGTGCCCCGGTCGGCACGGGCCTGCCTCGCGGCGTCCGGGTCGATCACGACGTAGCCGGTCTCGCCCGGCATCACGTAGTGCAGCCGCTGCCGGATCTGCTGCTTCGCGTACGCGTCGTCCTGCCAGCGCGCCTTGAGGTCGCGCAGCTGCTCGACCCGCTGCCGGGCCTGCTCCCGCTGCCGTTCCAGTTCGCCGATCTGGGCGCGCTGGGAGACGTACTGCCGCATCGGGTACGCGAGGGCGACGATCAGGGAGCACAGGACCATGGCGAGCAGCGCGGCCCGGCCGGTCAGCCGGGAGCGGCGCGCCTGCCGCTTGGTCTGGGAGCGGTAGACCCTGGCCGCCGTCTGCTCGCCGAGCAGCTTCAGCCTGGTCGAGGTGGAGAACCGGTCCCGGTCCTTCACGGCCATGAGTCCCGCCTCCCCAGTACCGGCCCGCCGTACGGGCCCGTCACGTGCGTACGTCCCCGCACACGGTACGGGACCGGGTACGGGGACGTACGAAAGGACGCTTGCTGAGCCGTACGGGTCAGCCCTTGAAGCGGGGGAACGCCGAGCGGCCGGCGTACACCGCGGCGTCGTCGAGGATCTCCTCGATGCGCAGCAGCTGGTTGTACTTGGCGACGCGCTCGGAGCGGGCCGGGGCGCCGGTCTTGATCTGGCCGCAGTTGGTGGCGACGGCCAGGTCGGCGATGGTGACGTCCTCGGTCTCGCCGGAGCGGTGCGACATCATGCACTTGAAGCCGCTGCGCTGGGCCAGCTCGACGGCGTCCAGGGTCTCGGTGAGCGAGCCGATCTGGTTGACCTTCACGAGCAGGGCGTTGGCGGTGCCCTCCTCGATGCCGCGGGCGAGTCGCTCGGGGTTGGTGACGAACAGGTCGTCGCCGACGAGCTGGACCTTGTCGCCGAGCTTGTCGGTGATGACCTTCCAGCCGGCCCAGTCGTCCTCGAACAGCGGGTCCTCGATGGAGACGAGCGGGTACGCCGCCACGAGCTCCTCGTAGTACTCGGTCATCTCGGCGGCCGAGCGGGACTTGCCCTCGAACTCGTACACGCCGTCCTTGTAGAACTCGGACGCGGCGACGTCGAGCGCGAGCGCGATCTGCTCGCCGGGGACGTAACCGGCCTGCTTGATGGCCTCGAGGATGAGGTCGAGCGCGGCGCGGTTGGAGTCCAGGTTCGGGGCGAAGCCGCCCTCGTCGCCGAGGCCGGTGGACAGGCCCTTGGACTTCAGGACGGACTTGAGGGTGTGGTAGACCTCGGTGCCCCAGCGCAGGGCCTCGGAGAAGGACTCCGCGCCGATCGGGGCGATCATGAACTCCTGGATGTCCACGTTGGAGTCGGCGTGCGAGCCGCCGTTCAGGATGTTCATCATCGGAACGGGCAGCAGGTGCGCGTTCGGGCCGCCCAGGTAGCGGAAGAGCGGCAGGTCGGACGCCTCGGAGGCGGCGTGCGCGACGGCGAGCGAGACGCCGAGGATGGCGTTGGCGCCGAGCGAGCCCTTGTTGTCGGTGGCGTCCAGGTCGAACATCGCCTGGTCGATCAGGCGCTGCTCGGTGGCGTCGTAGCCGACGAGCTCCGGGCCGATCTGCTCGATCACGGCGAGGACGGCCTTCTCGACGCCCTTGCCCTGGTAGCGGTTGGGGTCACCGTCGCGGAGCTCGATGGCCTCGAAGGCTCCGGTGGAGGCGCCGGACGGGACGGCGGCACGACCCGTGCTGCCGTCGTCGAGGCCGACCTCGACCTCGACCGTGGGGTTGCCTCGGGAGTCCAGGATTTCCCGGGCTACGACGACGTCGATGGACGGCACGAGCATCTCCTTTATGGGATGTGACGCGGTACGCGGGGCTCGGCAGCCCCGTGGGATGAGCCTAACCGGCCCACGGGGATCGGCCAGCGACCGACCGCCCCTCGGGCGAAACCGAGCGTACGTATTGTTCCTGAACGGAACAAAAAAAGGAAATAAAAAGAACCCCGCTCCGGCGCGTGCGGGGGAACACGCGCCGGAGCGGGGAGCCCGTGGGGACGGGGCCTCGCGGGCCTCCGGTACGGAGGTCGCGCGAGAGAGCGGCCCTCGGCCGGGAAGACGCCGACCGGAGCTGGGGCCGGGGCCGTCCTCCGCCGAGGACGGCCACGTCAGCCCGCCTGCCGCACCGTTCAGCGCAGGTGCAGCTGCTGGCCCGGGTAGATGAAGTCGGCGTCGGCGACGATGTCCTTGTTCAGCTTGAACAGCTTCTGCCAGCCGCCCTTGACGTGCTTCTTCTCGGCGATCGAGCTGAGGGTGTCACCCTTGACGACCTTGTACTCGCCGTCGCCCTTCTTGACCTTCTTGCCGGTCGGGGTGGTGACGGTCTTCTGGACGGCGGGGCGCTCCGCGGAACGGGCGGCGTGCTGCTCCGCCGTACGGGTGGAGGGCTGTTCCGTCGCACGGGTGGCGGGAGCGCTCTGCGAGCCGCTCGACGACGAGGAGGAGGGGGTGGACGGGGCCGCCGGGGCCGAGCCGCCGCCGTACGGGGTGCTCGACAGGCCGACACCGCAGGTCGGCCAGGCGCCCTTGCCCTGCGCGGCGAGGACCTTCTCGCCGATGGCGATCTGCTGCGACTTCGAGGCCTGGTCGGCGGTCGCGGCGTAGGCGGTGCCGCCGTACGCGGCCCAGGTGGAGGACGAGAACTGCAGGCCGCCGTAGTAACCGTTGCCGGTGTTGATCGACCAGTTGCCGCCGGACTCGCACTGGGCGACGGCGTCCCACTCGGAGGCGGTGGCGGCGGAGGCGCTGCCGGCCGCCATCAGCGGGGCGGCGATGGCGGCGCCGGTGACGCCGGCGATCGCGGCGACACGGGTGGCCTTGTTGGGACGACGGTGCTTGCCCTTGCCGGAAAACAGCATGGAGTGATCCCCTCACCGACGCCTGCGAGGTGAGCTGTCGGGTTCGGGCCGGTTGAGTTGCCCGGCCGCACGCCTTCGGTCCCGTCTCCAGGACGTCCGGCACGCGGCTTCACCCCAAGCCGTTCCCGGGCGTCTCTCAACTCCCGGTCCCGGCGCTTACCTTGGGTCCCCCGCTCCTGCCCACGGCGCATGACGCGACGACTGTTCCCGTACGGCCGTCGGCAGGATTCGGCGTTGCGACCGTCGGGGCCCGCTGTGGCGAGCGGTCACGACCGTAAGCAGTGAACCGAGGGAAATTCAAAGACGATCAGGGCTTCTGAGACTCATGTCTCACTTGCGCCAAATAGGACATTCCACAGCGAACTATGACGCGAACTCCCGCTAGTTCTGGGCCGTTTCGGCGTCGGCGGCAATGCTCCGACCAGGGACGACGAGGCCGGGACCGCTGTCGGCCGCCACCTTGTCCACGGTGAGCAGCTCGCCACCCTCGTCCCCGGAGTCGGAAGAGGCGGAATCGCTCCAGAGGCTGTCCACGACCTCCGCGATGTACGAGTTGCCGACGGCACCGCTCGGGAGGCCCGGAGTGCTCGCGGCGTGCCGCCCGGCGGAGGCCTCGGCACGGCTGTCGGCCGCGCTCTCCGCGGCGTCCGCGCCGCGGTGCCGCCCGGTGCCGGCGCCCGGCGTGGCGGAGGCGTCCGAAGAGGCTTCCTTCCGTCCGGAGTTGGCCGATTCGTCGCTCTTGCCGTTCTTGCCGTTCTTGCCGTTCTTGCCGCTCTTGCCGGCCTTCGCGTCCGAGTCGTCGGAGCTCTGCGAGGCGCTGGGCTTCGCGGTGCCGTCGGCCGCGTCCGAGGAGTCATCCGAACCGGCGGAAGCGGAGGAACCCGCCGAAGGGGACGAACTGGGCGAAGTGGCCAGGCCGGACGAAACGTACGAGCCGGACTCGCCCCCGGTGTTCGACGAGTCGCCGGCCACGCCCGTGTCGACGCTGACCTCGCCCGAGCCCTTGCCGAGCCCGGAGAGCGGCCCACAGGTGGGCCAGGCCGCGAGACCCGAGTCGGCGAGCACCTTCTCGGCGACGGCTATCTGCTGCGAGCGGCTGGCCTGGTCGGCCGTCGGGGCGTACTCGAGGCCGCCGTGCGCCTCCCAGTTGGCCTGGTCGAGCTGGAGGCCGCCGTAGTAGCCGTTGCCCTGGTTGGAGCTCCACGCGCCACCGCTCTCGCACTGCGCCACCTTGTCCCAGGTGTTCCCGTCGGCCGCGCTCGCGCTCGCCGCGGCGAGCAACGGGATGGCGATCGCCGATCCGGTCACCCCTGCGGCGACGATGAGTGCCGGGGCCTGACGAGGGCGACGGTGACGGCCGTTCCCGGAGAGCATGCGAGAGCCTTTCGAGCGACAGCGGGGGAGCAACGCGGCTCCCGCCAAGCGAGAAGCGCAGGCGCCGCGTTGATGGGTGAAGGTAGTCGCAGTCGAACGCTGGTTACAAGTCGATGCAGTACAGATCACGCGAAGATCACAGACTTGATGGAGCGTCATGTTCCGGTAGCGGTAGGAGCGCTCTTTCCGGTATGCGGAAGGGCTCGTTCGGCGGGGACACCGAAGGGTCGCCGATGAACCGATCAAGGCCTATTTGACCGGGGTGAACTCCACCGGAAGCGTGCGCAATCCACGCATAATGAGCCCTCCGCGCCAGCGCAAATCGGCCGATTCCCCGGCGAGTTGGATGTCGGGAAGTCGCTCGAGGAGCGTGCCGAGCGCGGTCTGCCCCTCCAGCCGGGCGAGCGGCGCGCCCAGGCAGTAGTGGATGCCGTGGCCGTAGCCCAAGTGCTGAAGGTCACGTCGGGAGAGATCGAGCGTGTCCGGATCCTGGAAGCGTTCGGGGTCGCGGTCCGCGGCGGCGAGGACCACGAGCACGGGGTCGCCGGCCGCGATGTCCTGCCCGCCGATCCGCACGTCCTCGGTCGCGAACCGCCAGGTGGCCAGTTCCACGGGCCCGTCGTAGCGCAGGAGTTCCTCGACGCCCGTCTCCAGCAGCCCGCTCTCCCCGGCCGCGAGGGAGGCCTGCAGGCGCGCCCGCTGCCCGGGGTGGGTCAGGAGGGCGTGCATCCCGTTCCCGATGAGGTTGACCGTGGTCTCGAACCCGGCGAAGAGCAGGATGAAGGCCATGGCGGCGGCCTCGTTCTCGGTGAGGTGCTCGCCGTGGTCGGAGGCGCGGATGAGACCGGAGATGAGGTCCTCGCCGGGCTCGGGCTCCGCGGTCAGCGCCTCGCGCTTGCGGTGGATGAGTTCGGCGAGGTACCCGCGCATCTTCTTCACGGACCGGGCGACCCCGCCCCTGGGCCCGCCGCCGTGCCGGATCATCATTCCCGCCCAGTCCCGGAAGTCGTCCTGGTCCTCGCGCGGGACGCCGAGCAGGTCGCAGATGGCGTAGATGGGGAGCGGGAAGGCGAACTCGTGGATGAGGTCCGCGGAACCCCTGGCCGCGAACCCGGCGATGAGCTGGTCCGTCAGCTCCTGCACCCGGGGGGCGAACTCGGCCACGCGCCGGGGCGTGAACGCCTTGCTGACGAGCCGCCGCAGCCGGGTGTGGTCCGGCGGGTCGATGTTCAGCAGGTGCGTCATCAGCTCGGCCTTGCGCTCCCCGGGGATCCCGGTCCGGCCCTTGGCGTGCGCGGGCTCGTCGTGGTGCGCGGGGTTCTTGGACAGCCGCTGGTCGGCGAGCGTCTGTTTGGCGTCGGCGTACCGCGTGACGAGCCAGGCCTCCACCCCGCTGGGCAGCCGGGTGCGGTGCACGGGCGCGTGCTCCCTGAGCCAGGCGTAGGCCGGGTAGGGGTCGGTGGCGAACTCCCAGGTGAAGAGTTCGGGGGCGGCGCTTGCGGAAGCTTCGTGCTCGGTCACTCCCCGACGGTATCCGCAGGGAGCGGCGGCCTCTTGGCCGCGGGGCGCCGGTGGGCACCCCGCGGACCACGGCGTCCACGGAAGGCACCGCCGACCGCGGGAGGCGGCGCCCCTCCGCCCCGGACCGCCCGGCACACCGCCGCCCCGGCCCCGGGCCCGCCACCGCCCTGGCCCTCGCCCCCGTCCCGGCCACCGGGCACGCCGTCGTCCTGGTCCTAGCCGTCGTGCTCGCCGTCGTCCTCGTGGCCGTGGTGATCGTCGTCCTCGTGGCCGTCGCCGTCCTTGCCGGGTTCCCCGAGGCCCTCCGCCCCGCGGATCGCGTCACGGTACGTCCGTGCCGCCGCCCGCAGCGCCGCCTCGGGGTCGACGCCCTCGGCCTCGGCCCGGACGGCCAGCGCCAGCAGTTCGTACCCCACGCCCGCCCCGGCGGGCAGCGGGACGTCGAGTCCCGCCGTACGCGCCCGGGACGACAGCTTGGCCGACAGCGCGAGGCCCGGCTGGCCGAGCGGTATGCCCTGGGTGACGGAGGAACGCCGCTTCTCCTCGGCCTTGGTGCGCAGCCAGTGCTCCCGGACCTCCTCGGGCGTCGTGGCCGTCTCGTCGCCGAACACATGAGGGTGCCGGCGGATCAGCTTGGCGACGATCCCGCCGGCCACGTCGTCGATCGAGAACGGGGCCTCCGTGTCGTCCTCGGCGATCCGGGAGTGGAACACGACCTGGAGCAGGACGTCACCGAGTTCCTCCCGCAGCTCGTCCCGGTCGCCCTCCTCGATGGCCTCGACGAGTTCGTACGCCTCCTCCAGGCCGTACTTCGCCAGTCCCTCGTGCGTCTGCCGGGACGACCAGGGGCACTCGGCGCGGATGCGGTCCATCACCTGGACGAGGTCGAGCAGGCGGGCGCCCGGCAGGTCGTACGAGGCGGGCAGCAGCTCCAGGTCCGGCATCCGGGTGCGACCGGAACCCGCCAGGCGGGCCAGACCGTCGGTGAGCCGGGGTTCGCCCTCACCGGTGGCGACGACGACCACCGAGCGGCCGCCCGCGCACGCGTCGACCAGCTCCCGCGCGGTCGGGGCCTCCTCGTCGACCTCGATGCCCGCCTCGCGCAGATACGGCACCTGCGGGTGCGCGCCGTCCGAGCACAGCACCCGGTCGGCACCGCGCAGCGCCTGCCAGGCCGGCCAGGACAGCAGGCCGGGCGCGACACGGTGGCTGGTGGTGAGCAGGACGATACGGCCGGGGTCGGCGGCGCCCGCGCCGTCGGCGGTCATGCCGGCCGCGGTCCCCTCGCCGCCCTGGGCGGTCCCGGTCGGTTCACTGGTTGCGTTCACCCCTCGAACGTAACCCACACCGCAGGCACCCCCGGAGTTGTCCACAGGGCCCGGGGACACGGCCGGTCCGCCGGCCCGCGGGACCGGTCACGCGGGCCGCACGGGATCACGCGGGCTGCGCGAGGTCACGCGGGCCGCACGGGATCACGCGGGCTGCGGGCTCGCCGGAGCGGACACCTCGCGCACCCACGGCGTCCTCGCGTCGACGCGGCTGCTCTTCTGGACGTCCCAGGTGCCGTAACGCGGGTTCAGGTCGACGTGCAGCTCCTTGGACGCGGCGGACATCGCCTTCCAGAAGGCGGCCTTGCCGTCGGTGGTGTTCATGTCGACACCGAGGGCGGAGGCGAGCTTGCGGGCCTCGATCTCGGTGCGCAGGCTGTCGTCGAGACGCCTGGGCGCCACGCCGTAGTTCGACAGCCAGGCCGTCTCCAGCGCCTTCGGGCCGCCCGCCTGCTGTTCGAGGGCCGAGCGCATCTGCTGGGTGTCCTTGCGGGTGACGGTCACCCCGGCGTTCTTCGCCGCCCGGTCCAGGACCCGGTCCAGGACCAGTCCGTGCAGCGTGTCCCGGGTGAGGGTGCCGGTGCTCGCGACCACCTGCGCGTACTGGGCGTCGTCCTTGCTGGCGGCCCGCTGCGCCGAGCGCACCTCGTCGACCCGGCCCTGGAGCTCCGCGACGGTGATCCGGCTGTCGCCGACGACGGCCGCCGCGCCCGGATGGGCGTCACCGCCGCAGCCGGTGAGCAGGGGGGCCGCGGCGGCGATCGCGGCGGAGAGGACGAGCGCGGTGCGACGACGGCGGTGCAAGGAAGCCTCCCGAGGAGATTGTGCGGCGGTGCACAAAGTCTTGCGGTGATCGATGGTAGGCAGTGGCCCGCCTCTCGGCCAGCCATTCGACCAACGATTCACGACGACTTCGGGCACCGCCGGACACGCCCCCGCCTCGCGGAACGGCCACGGTCCCGCCCGTACGGGTGACCGCGGCCGGGTGGCCGCCCGGCCGCGGCCGTCCCGCTCCGTCCCGCGACCGTCCGCGCGTCAGCCGGTGATGGCGACCGGCGCGTCCCAGGCGTCGCGGTCCACGGTGATCGTGTAGGCGCCGCGGGTCTCCTTGCTGTTGACCATGTACTGGTGGGCGCGGCTGTGGCCGGGGTACTGGGTGGCGCCGAAGGGCCAGTCGGTGGTCGTGGTGTTCGTCTTGTCCCACAGCGCGTACCAGAGGTTGCCCGGCAGGTCCGTCTTGTCGGTCGCGGTGGCGACGGCCTTGGCGCTGGAGCTGGTGAAGCCGTAGTACCCGGTGCGGTACGTCTTGGCGTGCAGGGCCTTGTCGAAGGCGCGCACGTACGTGAGCACGGCGTCGTTGCAGGCCTTGTCCGTGAGGTCGTACGACTCCATGTCGAGGTAGACCGGGCTGCCGGCCTTCATCCCGAGGGCGGCGGCCTTGGCGACCGCGTCCGCGCCGTCGGCCGCGCCCATGGACGCGGCGGTCGAGGGGGTGAGCTTCTCGGGGCTGCTGCCGGTCTGGCAGGACGGCTGGGCGCCGACGTACAGCGGGATGAGCTTCCAGCCCAGCGCGCTGACCGACTTCACCCAGGACGCGGTCAGGTTGGGCTGGGCGCACCCGCGGTTCTTGCCGCCGATGTAGACGGCGGCGGCGCCGTAGAAGCCGGTGTTCCAGGCTTTCATGGCGGCCAACGAGGGCGCCGTGCAGGTGTCGAAGGCACGGCCGGTGAAGGTCTTCTGGGCCGGCCACGTGGTCGTCGCCATCGACGCCTGGGCCGCGATCCCGGCGCCGGCGACGACGGCGGCACCGGCCACCCCCCACGTGATGTACCGGCGCTTCCTCGACTGACGGTGCTCGGACATGCGGATCCACCCCTGGTCGTGCCGGTGGTACCGGCCGGTTGTGCGACGAGACGCACGCCGCGCGGAGCGAGGCGCGCACGGCGTGGAACAGAGCGCAACCTAACCGGCCGCGCATGCCCGTTCGGGAAAGGAAGCCCCAGGAGAGTCACAAGTTCCTCTCAGGACACGGCAAAAACTAGCCACGCACCTGCCCCAGCCATTGCAGGGCGCTCCGGACCTCGGCCGCGAGCGGGTGTCCGGGGCCGTGCAGCCGCTCCACGTCGTACAGCAGCCGGGCCAGTGCGTCGTGGGCGGCGGCGCGGTCGCCGAGCGCCAGCAGCAGGTGGCCGATGCGGCGGCGGACGTCGAAGGCGGTTTCCGGGTCGTCGGCCCCGTACTGGTTCTCGTAGTACGGCAGCAGCGCCCGGTACTCGGCGAGCGCCGCCGTCGGATCGCCCAACTGCTCCAGGCACTGGGCGGATTCGTAGCGGTGGCGCAGGGACTGGGGGTCGGCCGGACCGGCTTCGGCGGCGCGCTCCTCGGCGAGGCGGCGCAGTTCGGGCAGCGCGCGCCGGTACTGGCCGTCGTCCATGAGCGTGGCCGCGTACTGCTTGCGCAGGGTGCGCACGACCGGGGAGTGCTCGCCGTGCTGCCGTGCGGCGACGGGCAGGATCGCGCCGAGGACGTCGACGGCCTGGGTGATGCGCCCCTCGCCCAGAAGGCGCTTCACCTCGTCGACGGCGTCGGCGACATCGGTCTTCTCCGCGGCCCGCGCCACGGGGGCGGACCGGGGCGCGGGCATGCGCGCGCGGTCCGGCCAGGGGGCGTGCGGGCGCAGGAAAGGGCGCGTGGGATCGAGCGGCGCCCCGGTGGGTGTTCCGCGCGCGGGCAGGAGCGGCACGAGGTGCTCGTACACCTCCTGCGCCGAGGCGGGCCGGTGCTGCGGGTCCTTCGCGAGCAGCCGCAGGACCAGGTCCTCCAGCGCCTCCGGTATCTCGGGCCGCAGCCGGCGCACGGGCAGCGGCGGCTCGTACAGGTGCCGGTGCAGCACGCCGAGCGCCGTCGAGCCCTTGAACGGCACGTCGCCGCTGAGCAGTTCGTGCACCAGCACACCGAGCGCGTACAGGTCGGTGTACGGGCCCACCGCGCCGCCCATCGCCTGCTCGGGCGCCATGTAGGCGGGCGAGCCGATGGGGGAGCCGGTGTGCGTGAGGCGGGTCGTGTCGGCGCCCATGACGGAGGCGACGCCGAGGTCGAGGACGGTCACCGTGCCGTCCTGCCTCACCATCACGTTGCGCGGCTTGAGGTCGCGGTGGACGATCGGCACGGAGTGCACGGCGCTCAGCACGGCGCACAGTTGCGCGGCGACCGCGACCGCCCACTGCCACGGGTAGGGGTCGTGCTCGGCGAGGTGGTCGGAGAGGTCGGCGCCGTCGACGTACTGCATGACGAGGAACAGCTCCTCGCCCTCGCTGCCCGCGTCGTGCACGGTGACCAGGCCGGGGTGGTCGACCTGGGCGGTCACCCGGCACTCGCGCGCGAAGCGCCGGCGCAGTTCGTCGGCCTCCTGGCCGGCCACCTTGTCGGGGCGCAGCAGCTTCACCGCGACCCGCCGGTCGAGCCGCTGGTCGTAGGCCGTCCAGACCTGGCCCATGCCTCCCTGCCCGATGAGCGTGGCCAGTTCGTACCGCCCGGCGACGACGTGCCCCGCTTCCCCGGTCACCGTCCGCCCCCGTGGTCGCCGTCGCTCCGGTCCCCGTGCTTGCGCAGGTAGTCGCTGAGCTCGTCGAGCTCGGCGCGCACCTGGTCGATACGGGCGGGCGCGACCCGCTGCGGCGGGGGCTGGGGCGCCGGCGCCTCCGGCGGGTACGCCCACGGTGCGAAAGGCTGCGGCTGCGGCTGCGGCTGCGGCTGCGACATGAGGACACCCGGGTAGGGCGGGGCGGGCGGCGCGGACCGCGGAAAGCCGTAGGGCTCACGGGCGGTCTGCGTGTGGAGCGGCGCGTACGCCATGGACCGCCGCCACGCGTTGCGGAGACGGATGTCGGCGATCAGGTAGTACGCGGCGCTGCCGACGCCGAGGAGCAGCGCCACGGTCAGCGCGACATCGCCCCTGCTGTCGCTCTCCGGCACCGTGCCGACGACCACGAGCGCGCCGAAGGACACCGGCAGCGACGCCCAGGCCGCCACCCAGTCGAACCACCGCCCGCGCTGGACCGCCACCCGGAACAACGGGACACAGGCGAACAGACCCCACGACAGGATCGCGGGGGAGGCGTACAGCACCCGCAACGCGATGACGGTCACCGCGCCGCGGATGGGTGGCGTCCCGCCGTGGCCGTACATGGCTGCTCCCGGACCTGGGTTCGATAGGAGTTCGAGGGTATAGGCCGACACGGACGACCGGTCCCGGTCGTCCGGAGCCGTTGTTCGTGCCGATCACCTCGGACGACGCCGCGGGCGGCCTCGGCGGGCGGGCCCCCGCGGCCCGGGGCGACGGGTGGGGCGCGCGGGGTATCGGCCCAGGGTCTCCGCGGGGTATCGGCCCAGGGTCTCCGCGGGGTATCGGCCCGGGGCCTCCGCGGGGTCTCAGCCCGGGGCCTCCGCGGGGTCTCAGCCCGGGGCCTCCGCGGGGTCTCAGCCCGGGGCCTCCGCGGGGTCTCAGCCCGGGGGCACCGTCCCGTCCGTCAGCCCGTCGTACATGCCGCGTACGAGCTGGTCCCCCAGCCTGCCCGCGTGCCTGAGCGCCCGCTCGAACTCGTCGAGCGCGCGGAACCGGGCGCCGTAGCGGCGCTGTTCGTCCAGCGGGAGCCGGGGCAGTTGCAGCCGGCGCACGTCGAGGCGGGTGGCGGTGGACGCGTAGCTGCTGGCCTGGCGGTTGTTGGCGGTGCCCCGCAGGAACCCGGCGAGGAACCACGGGTCGAGCGCCGCGGGATCGGGCCGCAGGAGCACGAGGTTGCGCCCCAGGACGGCGCCCGCCGTCGCGGCGTCGACCACCCGGACCACCGAGCCGCCGCCGAGCACCGGCACGACCACGTCGCCCGCCCGCGTCGGCACGGCTTCCTCGTCGCTCTCGGGCAGGGTCCCGGTGGGGCCGGTGCCGGCGAGCACGTCGTGGTCGGTGAGGACGGGCACGCGCGTGGGGCCGCCGTTCCCGCCCGTGCGCATCACCAGGGCGCTCCCGCGGGCGAGTTCGCCGACGGTGGTGAGCGGCCAGCGGGCGGGCCCCGCCGTCGTGGCGGGAGGAGGGGTGAGGCCGGTGACCAGGCGCAGCGTCTCGTCGAGGCACTCGCGCACGGCCGCGAGCTGCTCGGCGCCGTCGGCCGCCGCCGGGGGCGGGAGGTGGCGGGCCGGGGCGAGGTCGACGTCGTCGTCGAGGAGTTCGATGACGGGCACGGAACGCGCCAGGCCGGGCCGCTCCCGGAGGGTTCCGTCCCGGTCGTGGGCGCGCCAGGCGTCGAGCACGACGTCCCTGACGGCCCCCCAGTCGGGACCGCCGCGCCCTTCGCCGGCGAACTGCCCGGTGTCGGCGAGCAGCACCTCGGGCCGGCCGGGCGCCTTCTCGGGCCGGCGCAGCACCCACAGGTGCAGGGGGATGTTGTACGGGGCCGCCGCGCCGACCGGAAGCGCGACGACGGCCCGCAGGGCGCCGCGGCGCAGCAGGTCGGCGCGGATGCGGCGGCCGGAACGGCGGGAGGCCGTCGCGGGCGGCATGAGCAGGACGGCGGTGCCGCCGTCCCGCAGCCGGGCCAGCGCGTGCTGCACCCAGGCCAGCTCGGACTCGGCACGGGCCGGGAAGCCGTACTCCCAGCGGGGGTCGTAGGCCAGTTCGTCATGGCCCCAGTTGCGTTCGTTGAACGGGGGGTGGCACAGGACGGTGTCGGCGCGCAGCCGCGGGAAGGCGTCGGCGCGCAGGGAGTCGCCGACGGCCGCGCGCACGGTGGCTGGGCCGTGCAGGGCGAGCCGGAGCGCGGTGAGCGCCGCGAGTTCGGGGGCGCCGTCCTGGGCGTGGAGCTCTTGACCGGGGCGGGCGTCGAGGGCGAGCAGCAGGGCGCCGGTGCCGCAGGCCGGGTCGAGGACGGTGCGGGCGGGGCCGGCGAGGTCGGCCATGAGGCGGGCGAGTTCGGTGGGGGTGGGCGTGTACTGGCGCGGGTTGGCGTCGAGGTGCCGTCCGAGCAGGAACTCGAAGGCCTGGCGGGCGCCCAGCTCGGCGGCGAGCTCGGCCACGCCGCGCAGGAGAGGGACGGAGGGGAGCAGCTGGGGGCCGGTGGGGAGGTGCACCGCGATGGCGGGTGCGGGGACCGCGGGAGCCGCCGGAGCCGTGAGGCCGGCAGGGGTGTGCGGGGCCGGCGGTCCCCCTGGACCGCCTTCCGGGGTGTTCACAGTCGCCGGTCCGTTCACAGCAACCGGTCGGTTCACAGCCGCCGAGTACGCCGTGTCCGCCCCGGCGTGAACACCCCGCTCGCCCCGCACCGGGCCGAGCCGCGGGGTGACCGTCTGCTCCAGCGCGGTCGGCAGCAGCGCGGCGAGGCGCTCGTCGGAGCCGGCGCTCGCCTCGAGCCAGGCCGTCGGCCGGTCATGGAGGAGCAGCAGCACGTAGCCGGCGTGGGTGAGTGCGGTGGCCGGGCCCCCGGGGTGGCCGACGAGCTGCTGCCAGACGCGTTCCCGCAGGGGCACTTCGGCAAGTTTCCCCTGGTCGCGCAGCCAGGCCTCGACCTCGGCGCGGGCGAACGACGGGCTGGTCTCCGTGCCGCCGACGGGCTTGGGGAAGTCGGCGTGCCGACGGCGCCAGTTGCTCACGGCCGCGCGGCCGACGCCGGCCAGCCGCGCGATTCCGGCGGCGGTCACCTCGGTCGCGTTGTCCTGCACTCGCCTCGCCCCTCTCGCCCGACTCGCCCCTGTGTGACGCCGAGCATACCGACGCGGGCAAGATCCGCCCGTTCACGCCACGCGCACAAGATATCGCGTGAACCGTGTTGACTCGATTCACAGCCTCTGGTCTTATTGACCCAGCGAACGAGCGGCCGTCATCGAGGCGTCCGCCGGGGAGGGAACAGCCGTGGGCATGAAGGGCAGGGCCGCGCTGAGTGCCACCGTGGGCCTCGTCGTCATCGGCGTCGTCTCGGCGAACGCCGAGGAAAAGGCCGCGTTCGCGGGGAACGGCGACTTCCGGGTCGGCCCGGACGTCGCACCCGGCACCTACCGCACCACCGGCAACACCGGCGGCTCCTGCCACTGGGAACGCTCCAAGGACTCCGGTCACGGCCCGGCCTCGCTCATCGCGGAAGGCGACGTCACCGGCACGGCCGTCGTCACGATCGGCGGCGAGGACGCCTACTTCAGGACGTCCGGCTGCGGGGACTGGAAGAAGACCGGCTGACCCGCCGCCGTACGCCCGGCCCGCCGGCGCCGCACCGGCGGCGCGAGCACCTCAGGACATCGCACCACACCGACCGTGCGCGCCCCGCGCGTCCAAGGTCCCGCAACCGAAAGCACCGCCCGGACGGCCACTCGCCCGTTCCGGCCTCTTCTCCGAAGGACAGATCCCGATGCGTCACCTCTCCCGCGCGGCCAAGACGCTGCTCGCCGCCGCCGTGCTCCCGCTCGCCCTCGCCGCCTGCTCCTCCTCGGACGGCGGCACCTCGGACGCGTCCGCCACGGCGAAGAAGCCGTCCAAGGACCCCAACGCCGGCCTGCTGACGGGCGCGCAGCTCAAGAAGGCACTGGCGCCCGCCTCCTTCTTCGCCGCCGGTTTCGCGGTGGACCCGAGCGGCGCGCGGGACACCGGCACCACCTACACCGCGCCGAGCTCCGCGCCCGCGGCGAAGCCCGACTGCAAGCTGCTCGGCGGTACGAGCTGGATAGCGATCACCGGCGCCTCGGGCGTCTCCTTCGCCCAGAACGACTACGTCAACAAGAACACGTCCGAGGACATCGCCCAGGAGATCGACACCTTCCGCGGCACGACCGCGGCGAAGGTGATGGCGGACCTGAAGAAGGCCGTCTCCTCCTGCGCGACCTACACCGACGCGGACACGCACACCAAGGTGAAGGTCACCGGGGCCGACACCACCGGTCTCGGCGACGCGGCCTACACGATCACCCTGACCAACAGCGCCTGGGAGAACGGATCGACCCTGATCGCCGCGCAGTCCGGGACGGACGTCGTCACGGTGATGTCCACGGACGGACACGACAACGGCGCGGCCACGGCGAAGAAGCTGACCGCCCGGATCGTGACCTCCCTGAAAGCCGAACACGAGCACGCGTGACCTGCTGGATGGGAGTATGGCGCCCCCGGGCGATTTCTCGGGAGCCCGGGAATCGTCCCGGGGGTTCGATGCGGTATTCGGGGGCGTGATGCACAAGCGCTTGGAAGCCGGCTGGTTCCAGCGGCTGGCGTGGTCGGTTCTGGCGGTCGGTTCGGTCGGCCTGCTGGTATGGGTGCCTTTCCTGTACGTGGCGATCCGCCGGGGGCGGGGATCCGACTGGGGCGCCTTCGCCGCGTTCGCGCTGTACGAGGTGGGGTCGCTGGCGTTGGCGGACCTCCCGGCGGACAAGGGGAACACGGCCCTGGGCCTGATCGCCATCTCCTGCCTGGCCCTGGCCGTGTGGCTGCTGCTGGGCCCGCTGTTCGACAAGCCCACCCCGCGGAACGCCATGGTCGGCGCGGGCGGCCCCTGGGCGGCCCAGACGCCCGGCAATCCGTACCTGCGCTGACACCGCCCGGCGAGGCCTCGGAATCCGGGGCCCGCCGGTCACGCGCCGACGTGCACCGGGGCCGCCGTGGGCGACGGCCCCGCCTCGCACCACAGCACCTTCCCGCCCGTGCCGAACAGATCGTCGCCGAGCGGATGACCGCCCCACGCGTCCGCGCAATGGCACACGAGGAAGAGCCCGCGCCCGCCGTCCGCCTCGGCCGGCACGGGCCGTGGCGCCCGGCGCCGCCCGTCGAACGGGGGCGGGACGTACGGGTCGGCGTCCCGGACACTGATCCGCAGCCGGCCCCCGTCGAGCACCCGGAGCCGGAGCGTGGCGGCTCCGCCGGAGTGCCGGTAGGCGTTCGTGACGAGCTCCGAGGCCGGCAGCTCGGCCGTTTCGGCGACCCCGGCCATCCCGTGTCCGGCCCGGTCCATCAGTTCGACACCGTTCGGCTGGACACCGACCACGGCTCCGAACTCATCGACGCACCGGCCCAGTTGGAACGTCAGCACCTCATCCTGGACCGTATGCTGCACGTCGCGCTCCCCCAGGCCGAGTCCCGCGACTTCATCACCCGACTCGCCGGAGACGCCTGAAGGAGCCTTCGATGCACGAACTGCACCGGCAGAAGTCCACAGCCCGCCCCGCCGTTGTCAGAGGCGGTCGATACGGTCGGCGCAGCTGATCAGTCGAGGAGCGCGCGCATGAGATCTCCGGCCGAACTGGACGACGTCCGGTGGTCCGACCTGACCCACGCCTACGGCCCCGCCGAGGACGTACCGGAGCTGATCAGGGCGCTCTACGAGGACGACGAGGAAACGGCCGACGAGGCGGTCTACGAGCTCTACGGCAACATCCACCACCAGGGCACGGTCTACCAGGCCTCGGCCCCCGCCGTCCCCTTCCTCGCCCACGCCGTGCTGCACGCGCCGGGCAAGCGCGAGGACCTGCTGATGCTGCTCGCCGTCCTCGCCGATCACGACCCCTCCGCCGTCGAGTCGCCGCACTGGACCGGCAGTCACACCGCCGCGATCTGCGCCGAACTCCGCGAGGTGCTCCCGGAGCTGCTGCCGTGCCTCGGGGACCCCGGGCGCGGGGTGCGCCGGGCGGCGCTGCGGACGGTCGCGGCCGTGGCCGACGTGCTCCCGGACGCGTTGCGGGCCCTGGTCGTCGAACGGGTCGACGCCCTCCACGCCGACGATCCCGTCCCGGCGGTACGGGCGGACGCGCTGATCGTCCTGAACCGGCTCGGCCGGACGCTGGAGCCCCTGGACAGCCCGCTGTCCGAGGTGAGGCTCGCCGCGGCCCAGCTCGCCGCGGAACGGTCCGGTCCGCCGTACGCGCCCGAGCTCGTGGAGGTCTTCGCCGAGGACGGCGCCGAGCCCGACCCCGGGGACGACGACTACCCGTGGTCGGACACCACCACCCAGGACCAGCGGCTCACCGACCTGCTCACCCGGGAGCCGGACGTCGCCCTCACCGTGGCCGCCCGCTGGATCGCGGCCGGGGACGTCGGCTCACGCGGTTCCTGGCTGGCCGGGGGAATCGCCGAGAAGTGGCGCGACCGCGAGCGCGAGGTCCTGGACCTGTCGCTGGCCGCCCTGCCCCACCAGGACAAACCCAACACCCTGCTCCGCACGATCGGCCACTGGATCGGCCATGCGCCCGAACCGGGCGCCGACCTCCGGGACACGCTCCACCGGTACGCGGGCGCCGCCGACGAGTCCGCCGAACCGGCGCTCCTCGCCCTGGTGAACTCCCGCGACCCCCGCGCCCTGGACCTGGTGCTCGAACGTCCCACCGCGCGGCTGCTCGAAGCGGCGGCCCGGCACTTCCCGGAGGCCTCCGACCGGCTGATACCCGTGATCCGCCGCGAGCTGGCCGCGGGCGCCACCGGGAACGACGGCATCGCCTTGGTCCAGGCCCTGGAACCGTTCGGCGCCGCCGCGGCCGTCGCCCGGCCCGAACTGATCGACTGTCTGAGGACCCGTCGCGCGGCCATCGTCGCCGCCCGCCGACTCGGCGCCAACGGCGTACGCACACCGGAGATCACCGACCTGCTGCTCGACGCCACGCGGAGCAGCGACCCCTCGCTGAGGGGGACGGCGGCCGTGGCCCACCACCGCCTGACCGGCGACCCCTCCGTGGCACTTCGCACCTACGAGGAACTGCTCTCGTCCAAGGGCCAGACCCACTGGTACCTGAGCGGCCTGGAGCCGCTGGGCGGCGCCGCCGCTCCGCTGCTCCCCCTCGTCGAGCCCCTGCTGGAAGCCGGCTACGACTGGACGCGCAAGGCGGCCGCCGAGGCCCACCACTGGATCACCGGATCCCCGGACCGCGCGGTCCCCGTCCTCGCCGAGCTGGCCGGCCCCAGCCCGGTCGGCGTCAGCGCACTCAAGGCCCTCGCCACGACGGGCCGTTGCCCGGAAGAACTCCACCCCGCCCTCCGCTCCTACGTCTCCTCCCCCAAGCGCCTGCTCCCCGACTCCCCCTTCTCGGGCCAGGACCACCCGGACGACGAACTCCGCACGCTGTCACGGATGTTGCTCATGCTCGGCTGACCGGATCCACCGAGCCCGGCCCCACCGGCCGACCACTCCGCGGCCTCGGCCCGCGCCACCGCAGCCCGAACCCCGCACAACCTTTCGACACCTCGCCCTGTCTAGAAGGTCGTTGTTCTCGCGCTGTTCACAGCGCGTATTCCTTGGTCTTGGGAGGGGTTCCATGAGGGTGAGCCAGGTGCCACGGGGAGCGTGGGCCACGGCCGGAGTGCTGGCATTAGCCGCCGCGACGGTCGGTGTGCCGTCCGAGCGTGCGGTCGCCGCCGGGGCGGGGCTGGAGGTCGCCTCGGGTTCCGGCGACTACACCCTGGAGTTCGATCCCTATACGAACTTCGAGCCGGACGCGGGCGGTTCCATAACGCTGACCAACACGGGCAAAACGAAGATCACGTCCTACACACTCACCGTCGACTACAGCTCGCTCGACGGAGGCGTGGCCGTCACCGTCCCCTTCACCGGATGCAAGAAGAGGACCGAAGGCGTCCTGGTCTGTCACGGCAACGACGCTCCCGCACCCGGCGCGACGACCCGGCTCGCCAACTTCCAGCTGGACGCCCTGAAGGGCGTGCAGGGTGGGACCACCGGCGAGATCCGGGTCAGCGGAGAGGCCGACGGAGCCCCGATCACCGAACGGGTCTGGAAGGTCGACATCAAGGACAAGGGGTTCGTCCAGGACCGTGTGACGGGAGAGGTGAAGGGCAAGGTGAAGCCCGGCGCCGAGGTGCATCCCGGGGCGGGCTTCACCTATCTCGGCCCGAACACGCGCAAGGGCACCGACTTCTTCATGTCCGCCGGGCGCATGTCGTTCGAGCAGGAGTTCAGCAACTGCGAGTACGGCATGATGCCGGTCTACATATACGAGAGCGGGAAGCGCACCGACCTGGCGTTCCCGTCGGCGATCTGCCACTTCGACAACACGATCGAGGCGGGCGACTCCTTCGACGTGTCCCCGGGCCCGCTCAGGATCGACGCCGACGCACGCGGCGCCCACTGGGACGGCCGGCTGGAGGACGAGGACCAATTCATCGACCGGGAGAAGATGACCGGCGTCCACCGCGGCAAGGGTCCGGAACTGAAGCTCGTACCGCGCCCGGACGACGCACCCCCGGGAAAGCCGCAGACCACCGATCTCGGAGTGGACTACGAGGTCGACAACACGACGGACATCGAAGCCCTCGGCGCCTCGGCGGAGGGACGGCCGGGTGACGTGGTCACGGTGGACGTCGGGTACCGCAACAACGGTCCCGGCGGAATGCCCACCTGGAACGGCAGCGAACCCATCGAAGAACTCTCGGTGGAGACGACGGTCACGATTCCCCCGGGCACGACCGCGGTGAAGGTACCAAGAGGGTGCCGGCCGTTCGACGACGGCAAGAAGCCCGAGGGCCGCAGCTACGACTGCTCGAACGATGTCACCGACTGGTGGGTCGGCCCCGGTGAGCGCCTCGTGTGGTCCTTCGGCCTGCGCATCGACAAGGTGTCCGCCCTCAAGCCCGGCAAGGTCTCGCTGAAGGTGTACTCCGAGCATGACAGCAACACGAGGAACGACACCGCCTCCATCACCGTGAAGGCACCGGGCGCGCCGGGCGGCACCGGCGGCACCGGTGGTTCCGACGGCGGAAACGGCTCTTCCGGAGGAACGACGGGCGGCTCTTCCGGCTCCGATTCCAGTGGCGGGTCCGGATCCGCCGGGGGTGCCCACGACACGTCGTCCACCTCCGGGCAGACCGGATCCATGGCGAGCACGGGAGCGGGCACCGCACCGTGGATCGCCGGAACGGCGGGCGTCCTCGCCGCGGGCGTCGGCACGGTCCTGTTCGCCACGGCCCGCAGGCGCCGGCAGTCCTGAGCACTTTCCGCAGGAGGACGTGACCGGTCTGGAAGGTCCGTGCTCTCGCGCTGTTCACGGCGCGTATTTCTTGGTCTTGGGAGGGGTTCCATGAAGGTGAGCCGGGGGGCGTGGGCCGCGGCCGGGGTGTTGGCAGTGGCCGCAGCGACGGTGGGTGTGCCGTCCGAGCGTGCCGTCGCCGCCGGGACGGGGCTGGAGGTCGCCTCGGGTGCTGGCGGCGGCATCGTGGGCAGCTACACCCTGGAGGCCATGCCCTATACGGACATGGACCCGAACGCGGTGAATCACGTGACGCTGGCCAACACGGGTACGACGAGGATCACGTCGTACACGCTCACCGTCGACTACAGCTCGCTCGTCGGGGCCGTGGACGTCACCGTCCCCTTCTCCGGATGCGAGAAGAAGACCGAGGGCGTCCTGGTCTGCCAGGGCAAGGACGCCCCCGCACCCGGCGCGACGACCCGGCTCGGTCACTTCCGGGTGCGGAGCCTGAAGGGTGCGCGGGGCGGGACCACCGGCGAGATCCGGGTCAGCGGACAGGCCGACGGAGCCGCGATCACCGAACGGGTCTGGAAGGTCGACATCAAGGACGTGGGGTTCGTCCAGGACCGCGCGACGGGAAAGGTGGAGGGGGAGGTGAAGCCCGGCGCCGAGGTGCGTCCCGGGGCGGGCTTCACCTACTTCGGCGCGAACACGCTCAAGGGCACCGACCTCTCCATGCATGCCACGCACGGCTCGTTCGAGCAGGAGTTCAGCAACTGCACGTACGGCAAGCTGCCCATCCCCATGGACAGCGATCCAGGGAGCCTCACCGACCTGGCGTTCCCGGCGGCCGTCTGTCACTTCGACAACACGATCGAGGTGGGCGACTCCTTCGACGTGTCCCCGGGCCCGCTCAGGATCGGCGACGACGCACTCGGCACGGCGCTGATCAGCCATCTGGGCGACACGGACCAGTTGAGGAAGATGACCGACGTCCATCCCGGCAAGGGGCCCGAGCTGAAGCTCGTACCGCGCCCGGACAGCGCACCTCCGGGAAAGCCACAGTCCAGGGATCTCGGACCGGCCTACAGGGTCGACACCACGGCGGACGCCGAAGCCGTCGGCGCCTCGGCGGAGGGACGGCCGGGTGACGTGGTCACGGTGCAGGTCGGGTACCGCAACAACGGTCCCGGCGGAATGCCCACCTGGACGGGTACCGAGCCCCTCGAAGATCCCTCGGTCGTGACGACGATCACGATTCCTCAGGGCACGACCGTGGTGAAGGTTCCGAAACGGTGCTGGACGGAGGACGACCGCGAGAGCAGGCCCGGTGGCCACGTCTACACCTGCAGGGGCGAGAACAACGACTGGTGGGTCGGTTCCAGTGAGCGCCTCGTGTGGTCCTTCAAGCTGCGCATCGACAAGGCGTCCGTCAAGCCCGGCAAGGTGTCGCTGGAGGTGCTGCGCGAAAGTGACAGCAATACGAGGAACGACACCGCCGCCATCACCGTGAAGGCGCCGGGCTCGACGGGATCGGGAGCCGTTCCGTGGATCGCCGGAACGGCGGGCGTCCTCGCCGCGGGCGTCGGCACGCTCCTGTTCGCCACGGCACGCAGGCGCCGGCAGTCCTGAGCGCTTCCCGCGGGCAGGCCGACGCGGGAAGCCTTCCGGCGCGGCCTCGCCCGGGTGACGCCGCCGAGCCTCCCGCACACGCCGGTCGAACACGGCCCCGATCATGGGAACACCGCGTAACAGCTCCGCTACACGGACACACCGCGACGGCTCGACCGCCAGCATCTCCGGCATGCACAGAACCACCTCCGCCGCCTCTTCGGCCGTCGCGCCCGTCGTCGCCCTCCTGGCTCTCCTGACCGCGTGCGGCAACGCGCCCTCGAACACCCCGGCCGACGCGCACGAACCCGCGAGGGCGAGCACGCGCGCGGACGGACACCTCACGGCGGGGGCCGCGTTCCGGTCCCTGTCCGCGCGGGTGCGGACAGCGACCCTGACGGGAACCGTCACAGCGGAGAACGACCCCAACCACCTGCTCGGCCGCCCGGGCGAGTACACGTCCAAAGTCACCTTCTCGGACAGCTGGGTACAGGCCTCCCAGGTGACAGGAGCGGACCCCGGCGCCGTCGAACGCGGCGGTGCCGTCGAGGTGTTCGCCGACGCGTCGGACGCCAGGGCGCGCGCCGAGTACATCCGCGGCATCGCCGAGTCCTCCCCGGCCCTCGCCGAGTACGACTACGTCCACGGCCCGGTCCTCGTACGCGTCTCCCGCTACCTCACCCCGAAGCAGGCGGCCCAGTACGAATCGGCCGCGGCGGGACTCGGCTGAGGGCGCCGGGGCCGACGTCCCGCGTCCACCGCGGTTTCCGGATCGAGGAAACAGCAAGAACTCCACGCCGCACCCTGCTCATCCGCAACCTTCCACCCCGTCCGAGAGTCGAACTGACGTCCGGTGCCGATCACTTCGCCGGGTCCGCCTCTACCCACCTGGGGGTTGCAGTGAGTTCTCTCTCCGTCGGCCGTGTACTGCGTCGCGGGTTATGTGCCGGAGCCGTGGGGGCGTTGGTCCTCACCGGGTTCGGGAGCGGGGCCGCCTTCGCCGGCGGTACGGCTCAGGGCGACGAACTGGCGATCCGGGCACCGCAGGACACGGTGATCACGGCCGCTCCGGAGAGCGGTGCGGCACAGTACCGGTCGCTGGCCCTCGGTCTGACCCACAGCAACCGCGAGACCACCGTGACCGACGGGCGGCTGACCGTCGACGTCTCCGGGCTCGCCGGGGTCGCCGAAGTGGCCTGGCCCGACAACTGCGCACCCGACGACACCGGCACCGTCGCCGTGTGCGACACCGGAGACGTGCCGAACCGCTACAGCCCGCAGGTGCGGCTCAAGGTACGGGCCACCGCCGAAGCCGGCGTGGGGGCGCAGGGCGCGATCGAATACTCCGCCGAGGCCACCGGCGGCCCCGACGGGGCGCTCGTCGCCCCGGGCGGCTCCACGAGGACCTTCGTCACCGTCGCTTCCGGCGCCGACCTCGGCGTCAGCGCCCCTCAGGACGTCACCGGGGTCGCGCCCGGCAGCAGCCTGACCGTGCCGTCCTCGGTCACCAACACCGGCAACGAGACCGCTCACGGCTTCAAGGTGTCGATGTGGGCGACGTACGGCCTGGACCTCGCCACCCGCTATCCGCAGTGCACCTCCACCGGACCGGGCAGCGGCGGATTCACGCACGTGACCTGCTCCTTCGACACGGACGTCCCGCCCGGCGCCACCGTGGAGCTGCCGGAGCCGTTGCGGCTCACCGTCACCGGCCACGCGCTGTACGAGCGGTTCGAATACGGCGTCCAGCCTGCCGACGACTCCGTCGTCGACCTCGACAGCTCGGACAACAACCGCACCTGGCACATCAACGCCGACAACACGGCCGACTTCAGCGTGAAGGGCGCCAAGGCGAGCGGCGCGGCCGGTGACACCGTCACCACCGCCTTCCGCTTCGTCAACAACGGCCCGGCCTGGGCCGGCGACGTCACCTCCGGCGACCCGCTCGTCGCGATCGACTTCTACCTTCCGGAAGGCACCACCGCCACGTCCGTGCCCCGCACCTGCCGAACCACCTCGGCACCGGGTGACGCCCCGAACACCGTCCACTACGTCTGCACCCTGCCGACCTGGACCACGCCCGACCTGGACGTCGGCTTCCCGTTCCAGCTGCGCGTCGACCGGGTCGTCCCCGACGCGACGGGACGCGTCGTCGCACGGTCGTACTCCGGCGGCAAGCCCCTGGCCTTCGACCCGGACACCACGAACAACTCGGCCGAGGTGGTGGTCAACCCGTCCGCCTGACGGCCGTGAGGGGGCGGGCGGCGGCCCGCCCCCTCAAGTCATCTCGCGTGGAACCTCTCGGGCGCCTTCGTCGGGTTGCCGCCCGAGGGGAGTTTCTGGCCGGGACAGCCGCCCAGCACCTTCTTCATGGCCGCCTTCTCGGCGCCGGTGACCCACAGTCCGTACTTCTTCTTCACCGCCACCTGCGCGGCGACATAGGTGCAGCGGTACGCCTTGTTGGGCGGGAGCCAGGTCGCGGTGTCGCCGTCGCCCTTGCTGCGGTTGGCGCTCGCGCCGACCGCGCGGAGGTTGAGCGGGTCGTTGGCCAGGGCTATGCGCTTGCTCGCGTCCCAGTACTTGGCGCCCGTCTGCCAGGCGTCCGAGAGCGCGACGAGGTGGTCGATGTCGACCAGGCTGCGCCCACGGACGAAGGTGACGTCCTTGCCGCCGTACGGATCGGGTTCGAGGACCCCGCGGGACACCCTGCACTTGCCGTCGCTGAACTTCACGTCCTCCAGGTCCCGCTTGAGGATGTCGTCACGGGTGTCGCACTGGTTCGCGTCGGTGTCGGCCCAGGCCGTACCGAACCGCTCCCTGCTGTAACCGGTCTTGGGAGCACGCCCCTTGACGGCCAGTGAGTCCACGGCGGCGAGGGCGGCACCGCCGGTCGTCGTCTCCCGCGGCTCCGCCGAACCCAGGGCGTCCTTCTTGCAGCCGACGGCGCCGGCACCGACGAGCACCACCAGCGCGGCAGCCGCCGCCCCATCTCTCAGACGCAGCACGACGCCCCTCCTCACCTGCCCGGCCCGCCCCGATCGGACGTGATTCCCGTCTGCCCAAGGTAGCGGCCGCCATTCCATGGCCATACCAGTCATCAATGGGCAATAGGCGCACGCCGGGCGTATCGTCGGTCGTGAGTCACCTGCGGAAGGAGCTCTGGATGGGCATCTTCGACAAGTTCAAGAGCAACCGGGCCGCGCAGGACAAAGCGGCCGCCATGTCCGATGCCGCCGAGAAAAAGGTCAACGAGAAGACCGGCGACAAGTACGCGGACAAGGTCGATGACGCACAGCGGAAGGCCGAAGGCGCGATGGGCATGGACCGTGACCGCGACCGGCCCCCACAGTCATAGCCGGACACAGCCGGAACGATTCGAGAACCATCCCCTCCAGCCCCACCGCGGCGCACCCGCCGGGTGGGGCCGGTGCGATCGGGGCGAGGCCGTCCGGGCGCGGTCCCGGCGCGAGCCGCGGTGCTCCCCGGGCACCCTCCCTCACGGGCTTCCTTACGAGCCTCAGACCTTCCCGATCCCCAGCGTCGTCTCCGACGGCAGCAGTCCCGATCCCAGCACCGCGACCCAGAACTCGCCGAGCAGATCGGCGAGGCGGGTGACGGCCTCCGGGCCGAGCGAGAGCCAGGGAGCCGCAGCGAGACGGTCGGTGTGCTCCTCCACCCGGCGACGCAGCTCACGTCCGGCCTCCGTGGCGATGCCGTCCTCGTCGACCAGGCCTCGGGCGGCCAGTCGGCCCCTGGCCGCGACCCACTCCCCGGGGCTCCAGCCGCGGCTCTCGAAGCGCTCCACGGAGGCCGCGCCTATCGCCGCGAAGGAGACCAGCGACTCGGCCGGGTCCAGCCCCTCGACCAGCAGGGCCGCGAGGTGGCCGTCGCCGCGGTGCTCGCGCAGGATCGTCGCCGCGTGCCACAGCTGGAGATGCGGGGCGTCCGGCCAGGGCAACTCGGCGTTGGCGGCGGCGAGCTGACGGCCGGAGGTGTCCGCGGCCTCGGCGGCGCGGCGGGCCAGCGCCGCGGCCTCGGCCAGCTCGGGAGCGTCGACACGATCGCCGAGGATCGCGCGGTAGGCCCGGTCCACGGCCCGCTCCCGCGCGGCGAGCACCCGCTCCGGACTCGCCGTCCGCCAGGCGGAGGCGATGTGTTCGTCCACCATGCGCGGGCTGAAGCTGTAGAAGGCGGAGGCCACCCGCCGGCCGCCGACGGCCCCCAGCGGCGCCACGCGGTAGGGGAAGTAGCTGGGCCAGCGCTCCTCGGTCGCGTACCCGAGCGCCGCCGCCTCCTCGAAGGCCTCCGGCGCGTAGTACAGCACGGCGTGCAGGGGCTCCAGCAGATGCCAGAGCTGACGCACCCGGCCGAGACCGATGCCCGCGTCCTCCGGCGCCACTCCTTCCCGCGCGCCTTCCCGCGCGCCTTCGCCCTTCACCGCCGCCTCGACGGCCCCGCTCGTCCCGCTCACGTTCCCGGACATGACTCCCCCCTCGTCACGTATCGACACGCTCCACAACTTGACACTGACAAGATTGCACCGGCCGCCCGAACTTGTCAACGACTAGATTCGGCGTACGCTGCTGTCATGAATCCCGCGAAGGCCGACCCGGCTCCCGAGAAGACCGGCGGCCCGGCGCGCCCGTACCACCACGGGGACCTGCGCCGCGCCATCCTCGGCGCCGCTCTCGACGTCATCGCCGCCGAAGGGCCCTCAGCGGTGAGCCTGCGCGACCTGGCCCGCCGCGCGGGTGTCTCGCACGCCGCCCCGGCACACCACTTCAAGGACCGCGTCGGCCTGCTCACGGCCATCGCGGCCGAGGGCTTCGGGCTCCTGGCGACCGCGCTCGACGACGCCGGGGACCTGCGCGACGCGGGCGTCCGCTACGTACGCTTCGCGCGGGAGCACCCCGCCCACTTCCAGGTCATGTTCGCCCCGGAACTGCTCCGCGCGAACGACCTGGAGCTCGCGACGGCCCGGACGCTCGCCGGAGGGCGGCTGCGGGCCGCCGTGTCGGCGGTCCCCGCGGAGGGCCGCGGCCCCGACGCCCGCCTCGCCGGCATCGCCGCCTGGTCCCTCGCCCACGGCTTCGCCACGCTCCTGATCAGCCACAACCTGGACGGCCAGGTGGGCGGACAGGACCCCGAAGAGGTCTTCCACGCCCTGACGGGCATGCTGTTCCGCCCCGAGCAGCCCTGACCCGCCCCCAGCAGCCCCGCTCCGCTCCGCTCCCGAACCGCGCGGGGGAGCCGGGCCGCCGGAACGTCCGGCGGCCCGGCTCCCCTTCTCACCGCGCCCGGCGCTAGGACCCCAGGACCGAAGCCAGGAACTCCCCGGTCCAGCCGAGCAGTTCACGGCCCACCAGCGGCCTTCCGCCGACCTTCGCGGTCTTCGGGCGCGGGACGAGGATCTGGTGGGACGTCGGCTTGATGACGGTCCCCGGGTACAGGCGCTTCAGGCGCAGCTCCTGCGACTCCCTCAACTCCACCGGCGCGAAGCGGACGTTGTTGCCCTGGAGGACGATCTCGCCCACCCCGCAGGCGCGCGCGAGCATCCGCAGACCCGCCACCAGGAGCAGGTTCTCGACCGGCTCCGGGAGCTTGCCGTAGCGGTCGACGAGCTCCTCCCGCACGACCTTGACGTCCTCCTCCGTGTTCGCGGAGGCGATGGACCGGTAGGCCTGCAGGCGCAGCCGCTCGCCCGGCGCGTACTCGTGCGGGACGTGCGCGTCGACCGGCAGCTCGATCTTGACCTCCAGCGGCGGCTCCTCCTCCACGCCGCCCTCCAGGGAGGCGCGGTAGTCCGCGACCGCCTCGCCCACCATGCGCACGTACAGGTCGAAGCCGACGCCCGCGATGTGGCCCGACTGCTCGCCGCCGAGCAGGTTGCCCGCACCCCGGATCTCCAGGTCCTTCATCGCCACGTACATGCCCGCGCCCATCTCGGTGTGCTGGGCGATCGTCGCGAGCCGCTCGTGGGCCGTCTCCGTGAGCGGCTTCTCCGGCGGGTACAGGAAGTAGGCGTAGCCGCGTTCCCGGCCACGGCCGACCCGGCCGCGGAGCTGGTGGAGCTGCGAGAGGCCGAAGTTGTCGCCGCGCTCCACGATCAGCGTGTTCGCGTTCGAGATGTCGATGCCCGACTCGACGATCGTGGTGGAGACCAGCACGTCGAACTTCTTCTCCCAGAAGTCGACGACCACCTGCTCCAGCGCCTGCTCCGACATCTGGCCGTGGGCCGTGGCGATCCGCGCCTCCGGGACGATCTCGCGGAGGCGGGCGGCCGCCCGGTCGATGGACTCGACCCGGTTGTGGATGTAGAAGACCTGGCCCTCGCGCAGCAGTTCGCGGCGGATGGCCGCGCCGATCTGCTTCTCCTCGTACGGGCCGACGAAGGTCAGCACCGGGTGCCGCTCCTCCGGCGGGGTGGTGATCGTGGACATCTCCCGGATGCCCGTCACCGCCATTTCGAGCGTACGGGGGATGGGGGTGGCGGACATCGTCAGGACGTCGACGTTGGCACGGAGCTTCTTCAGCTGTTCCTTGTGCTCGACGCCGAAGCGCTGCTCCTCGTCGACGATGACCAGGCCGAGGTCCTTGAACTTCGTCTCCGAGGAGAACAGGCGGTGGGTGCCGATGACGAGGTCCACCGCACCGTCGCGCAGCCCTTCAAGGACCGCCTTGGCCTCGGTCTCCGTCTGGAACCGGGACAGGGCGCGGACGTTCACCGGGAACTGCGAGTAGCGCTCGGAGAACGTGCCGAAGTGCTGCTGCACGAGCAGGGTCGTGGGGACCAGGACCGCGACCTGCTTGCCGTCCTGCACCGCCTTGAACGCGGCCCGCACCGCGATCTCCGTCTTGCCGTAGCCGACGTCGCCGCAGATCAGGCGGTCCATCGGGACCGTCTTCTCCATGTCCTCCTTGACCTCGGCGATCGTCGTGAGCTGGTCGGGGGTCTCCGCGTAGGGGAAGGCGTCCTCCAGCTCGCGCTGCCAGGGGGTGTCGGCGCCGAAGGCGTGGCCGGGGGCCGCCATGCGCGCCGAGTACAGCTTGATGAGGTCCGCGGCGATCTCCTTGACCGCCTTCTTGGCGCGCGCCTTGGTCTTGGTCCAGTCGGCGCCGCCGAGGCGGTGCAGGGTGGGGGCCTCGCCGCCGACGTACTTGGTGATCTGCTCCAGCTGGTCGGTGGGGATGTAGAGGCGGTCGCCGGGCTGGCCGCGCTTGGCGGGGGCGTACTCGACGACCAGGTACTCGCGGGTCGCGGACTGGACCGTGCGCTGCACCATCTCGATGTAACGGCCGACCCCGTGCTGTTCGTGCACGATGTAGTCGCCGGTCTCCAGGGTCAGCGGGTCGATCGTCTTGCGGCGGCGGGCCGGCATCCGGGCGCCGTCCTTGCCGGCCGCCTTCTGGCCGGAGAGGTCGGTCTCGGTCAGGACGGCCAGGCGCAGCGCCGGGTCGACGAAGCCGTAGTCGATGGAGCCGCACGCCACGTGGACGACGGAGGGGCCGATCTCGGTGAGGTCGGTGTCCAGGCGGGCGGCGATGCCCTCGCCGCCCAGCACCTCGACGGTGCGGGCGGCCGGGCCGTGCGCCTCGGTGACGTAGACGGTGTGCCAGCCGTCGGCCAGCCAGCCCTTGGTGTCGGCGAGCGCGCGGGCGGTGTCGCCGCGGTAGGTCTCGGGGGCGTGCATGCCCAGCTTGAGGGTGTCCCCCACCCCGCCGGCGAAGGCGTCCGCGAGTTCCCCGTCGGCGGCGAACGGCGACACCGACCACCACATCATGCCCAGCTCGCGCGCCCGGTCCCGGACGTCCGCGATGGACCACAGGGAGGCCGCGCCGACGTCGATGGGGGCCTCGCCGCCGCCGGCCGTCGCCGCCCAGGACGCCTGGAGGAACTCCTGCGAGGTCGCGACGAGGTCCGCGGCCCGGGTCCGTACCCGCTCGGGGTCGCACACGATGGTCATCGCGCCCTGGGGCAGGACGTCGAGGAGCAGTTCCATGTCGTCGACGAGGACCGGGGCGAGCGATTCCATGCCCTCCACGGCGATGCCCTCGGCGATCTTGCCGAGGAGTTCGCCCAGCTCCGGGTGGGCCTCGGCGAGGGCCTCGGCCCGCGCCCGCACGTCCTCGGTGAGCAGCAGTTCGCGGCAGGGCGGGGCCCACAGGCCGTGTTCGGCGACCTCCAGCGAGCGCTGGTCGGCGATCTTGAAGTAGCGGATCTCCTCGACGTCGTCGCCCCAGAACTCCACGCGCAGCGGGTGCTCCTCGGTGGGCGGGAAGACGTCCAGGATGCCGCCGCGGACGGCGAACTCGCCGCGCTTCTCGACGAGTTCGACGCGGGAGTACGCGGCTGCCGCGAGCGCCTCGACGGTCTCGCCGAGGTCGGCGCTCATGCCGGTGCGCAGGACGACGGGCTCCAGGTCGCCGAGGCCCTTGACCTGCGGCTGGAGGACCGAGCGGATGGGGGCGACGACCACGGAGACCGGGCCGGTCTCGGGGTCGTCGGGGCGCGGGTGGGCGAGGCGCCGCAGGACGGCGAGGCGCCGGCCGACGGTGTCGGAGCGGGGCGAGAGCCGCTCGTGCGGCAGCGTCTCCCACGACGGGTACTCCGCGACGCCGTCCGGCGGGAGCAGGGAGCGCAGGGCCGCGGCCAGGTCCTCGGCCTCGCGGCCGGTGGCCGTGACGGCGAGGACCGTACGGCCGGTCTCGCGGGCGAGCGCGGCGACGGCGAAGGGGCGCGCCGCCGGTGGGCCGACCAGGTCGACGTGCATCCGGTTGCCGTCGGCGGCGGCCTTCACCGCCTCCGTGAGGGCGGCGTCCTTGACGACGGCGTCGAGCAGACCGTGCAGGCTCATGAAGGGCTTCCATCCCGGGGAGTGGGCAACGCGAGACGCCCGACACGTGGGACGGGCCGGGGGCATCCAGCCTACGACTCCGCGCCCGCCCGCGCGTGACCCTCCGCCGAGGCCCCGGCCCGGCCCTGGGCGACCGGCCGCGCACCGGCCGCCTCGGACACACCGGATCTCCGGACCCGACCGGGACACGAGACGTCCCGCAGTCGGCACACCGCGCCGTCGGCCGGAACCGGGGCGCATGACGGACGGCCTCGACCGGCTTCCGGCTCACCGCGCCCCGGAGCGGCCCCGAAACCACGGCATTGCAGGCCCGGCACGGCATTCCAGGCCCGGCCCCGAAACCACGGCATCCCCGGACCGGCCCCGAACGCGCCGCGGGCCCGGTCCGAGGAGAGTGCGTCTCCTCGGACCGGGCCCGCGGGGCCACCGCGACCCCCGTGCGCGGTGGCCCGACGACCGTCCGACGGCTAGTCGGTGGCGATCGCGTTCAGTACGTTCATCCGGCCCGCCCGGAACGCCGGGATCAGGGCGGCGAACAGGCCCACGAAGGCCGAGCCGACGAAGACCGCGATGATGGTCGGCCAGGGGATCTCCAGGACGTTCAGTCCCTCCAGGGCGAGGAGCTGCTGGGCGGTCGCGCCCCAGCCCATGCCCAGGCCGAGGCCGAGCAGCGCGCCGAAGAGGGCGATGACCACCGACTCCATCCGGATCATGCGGCGCAGCTGGCGGCGCGAGAGGCCGATGGCCCGCATCAGACCGATCTCCCGGGTGCGCTCGACCACAGACAGGGCCAGGGTGTTCACCACGCCGAGCACCGCGACGATGATCGCGAGGGCCAGCAGGCCGTAGATCAGGTTCAGCAGCTGCCCGATCTGGTCCTTCATGGCCTGCTTGTAGTCGGTCTGGTCCCGGACCTTGTACTGCGGGTAGTCGTGCAGGGAGGACTTCAGGGCCTTGTACGCGCTGTCCTGCTGTCCGTCCTTCGCCGAGGCGAAGACCAGCTCGTCCAGGGGCATCTTGTCGGCCGGCACGTACTTGGCGAGCGTGGCGATGGAGATGTACTTCGAACCCTTGTCGATGACGGCGTCGCTGCTGGTGATGGCGCGGACCGTCAGGTTCGCGGTGGCGCCGTCCTTGAAGGCGATCTTGATCTTCGACCCGAGGTGGATGCCGTGGTCCTTGGCGAACTTGTCGTGCACGGACATCGAGTCGGGCAGGTAGGCGTCCTTCAGGTCGCCGGCGACCGTCTTGGTCCGCAGGTCGGTGGCGTACGTCGGGTCGGCCGCGGTGATGTCCGTGTCCTTGAGCGTCTTGCCGTCGGGGGTGGTGTAGTCGCCCTCGGTGACCTTGTACTCGGTGACCCGGGCCAGTCCCGGGGTCTTCTTCACGGCCTGCGCGGCCTGCGGGGTGATGGGCTGACCGCCGTCGTTCTGGATGATGAAGTCCGTGCCGACGGTCTTGTCGAGCTCGTCGGTCGCGGAGGCGACCATGGAGGAGCCGACGACCGACAGGCAGGCGACCAGCGCGAGGCCGATCATGAGGGCGGCGCCCGTGGCACCGGTGCGGCGCGGGTTGCGCAGGGCGTTGCGCTCGGCCATGCGTCCCACCGGGCCGAACGCCCGCAGCAGGACCGCGCCGAGGACGCGCACCACGCCGCTCGCGAGCAGCGGGCCGATCACCACGAACCCGAGCAGGCTGAGCACCACGCCGAGCCCGAGCCACATCGAGCCCTCGCTCGCCTTGCTCGCCTCGGCGGCGAGGTAGAGGCCGAGGCCTCCGGCGCCGGTGAGGACCAGGCCGAGCACGGCCCGTACGACTCCGGCCTTCGCGTCGGCGGGAGCGCCGGCGTCGCGCAGGGCGGCCATCGGGGAGACCTTGCCGGCGCGGCGGGCGGGCAGGTAGGCCGCCAGGACCGTGACGACGATGCCCAGCACCATGCCGACCACCGGGGTCGTCCAGGCCACCGTCAGATCGTCGGTGGACAGGTTCATGCCGGTCATGCTCATGAGCTTCATCAGGCCGACGGCGATGCCGATGCCCGCGCCGACGCCGAGGACGGAGCCGAACGTGCCGAGGAGCAGTGCCTCGACCAGGACCGAGCGGTTGACCTGCTTGCGGCTGGAGCCGATGGCCCGCATCAGACCGATCTCGCGGGTGCGCTGGGCGACCAGCATCGAGAAGGTGTTGATGATGAGGAAGATGCCGACCAGGAAGGCGATCCCGGCGAAGCCGAGCATCGCGTACTTCATGACGTCCAGGAAGCTGCCCACGTCCTTGCGGTTGGCGTCGGCGGTCTCCTTGGCGGTCTGCACCTTGTAGTGGCCGGCGGTCGCCGCCGTCACGTCCTGCTTCAGCCGGGCGTCACTGACTCCGGCGCTGGCGGTGACGTTGACGTTGGTGTAGACGCCGGTCCGCCCGACGAGCGCCTTCTGGGCGGTCGGCGTGTCCAGGTAGAAGATGGCCGCGCCGGGGTTGGTGACGGTGAAGGTGGCGATGCCGGAGATCTTCGCGGTGTGGGTGCCGACCGCGCTGATCACACCGATCTCGTCGCCGAGCTTGAGGTGGTGCTTGTCGGCGGTGTCCTTGTCGACCATCACCTGGCCGGAGCCCTTGGGCGCCGCACCGGAGGTGACCTTCATCGTGCGGGCCTCGTTGGCGTTCCAGCTGCCGACGATGGTGGGCGCGCCGCTGGAGGGCGACAGGTTGTCCTTGTCGGCGTCGACGACGGTCACGGCGCTGGAGAAGACGGCGCCCTCGGCCGACTTCACGCCCGGCGCCGAACGCACCTGGGTGAGCACCGAGGCGGGCATGACCGGGGGCTTGCCGTTGCCGGACGTCGTCTCGCCGGTGTCCGAGGCGCCCTTCGCGCTCACGGTCACGTCGGAGGAGGTGGCCGCGAACAGCTTGTCGAACGTCGTGTTCATCGTGTCGCTGAACACGAGCGTCCCGCAGACGAAGGCCACCGACAGCAGGACGGCGACGGCCGACAGGGCCATGCGTCCCTTGTGCGCGAAGAAGTTGCGCATCGAGGTCTTGAGGACGGTCATGACGTCCGCCCGCGGGAGTCGAAGTCCTTCATGCGGTCCAGGACCTGATCGGCCGTCGGCTGGTGCATCTCGTCGACGATCCTGCCGTCCGCGAGGTACAGCACGCGGTCCGCGTACGAGGCCGCGACCGGGTCGTGGGTGACCATGACGATGGTCTGGCCGAGGTCGTCCACCGAGCGGCGCAGGAAGCCGAGCACCTCGGCGCCGGCCCGGGAGTCGAGGTTTCCGGTCGGCTCGTCACCGAAGATGATCTCGGGGCGGGCCGCCAGCGCCCGCGCCACCGCGACGCGCTGCTGCTGGCCGCCGGAGAGCTGGGTCGGACGGTGCTTGAGCCGGTCCTTGAGCCCGACGGTCTCCACGACCTGGTTCAGCCAGGCCCGGTCGGGCTTGCGGCCCGCGATGTCCATCGGGAGCGTGATGTTCTCCAGGGCGTTCAGCGTCGGCAGCAGGTTGAAGGCCTGGAAGATGAAGCCGATCCGGTCCCGGCGCAGCTGCGTCAGCTTCTTGTCCTTGAGACCGGTGATCTCGGTCTCGTCGAGGAAGATCTGGCCGGAGGTGACGGTGTCGAGCCCGGCGAGGCAGTGCATCAGGGTGGACTTGCCGGACCCCGAGGGGCCCATGATCGCGGTGAACTGCCCCCGCGCGATGTCCACGTCGACTTTGTCGAGGGCGACGACACGGGTCTCCCCGGACCCGTACGCCTTGACGACCTGTCGCGCCCGCGCGGCGACGGCCGTACGCCCTCCAGTGCCCTCGTGCCTGGGAATGCTTACAGCCGATGTCACGGTATGTCTCCTCAGTCGGCCGGCAGGGGGACCTGCCGGGCTTCGAAAGTCTGCGAGCGGGTGCGACGGGCCGCGAAGGTCCACGCTGTTCGGACGCGGTGCGTCGGCCACGTCGTCAAGTCTGCTGTCGGCGGGGGGTCGTACGCGCTGGTGCACGGCCCCGTCTTCTGCTGGGGAAAACCCCACCCCCGAAGGTGCGGTCCGTACGACCGGAGCGCGCCCCCGACGACGTAAGACCAGGTTAAGAACGGCTCCGGCCCGTCTCGTCCTCCGACGGGACGAACCCTCCCCGACCCCTGATGCGGAGATCCCCCTAGGGGTTGTCCACCCTCCGGTGGAGAACCCCTCAGGGTCCGGTCCACCCCCGGGCCCACTCAGCCTCCACCCTCCCCCGGCGTGAGGCTCAAGTGGGAAGCTGGCCCCGGCGGATAGGTGCAGGGGGAAGGAATCCCGTGGGCGAGGGGAACACCGGGGCACCGGTCGCACAGGAGCACGTCACCGCGACGGACCGGGCCGAGACCCGGCGGCGGCGCGCCGTCGTCGCCGCGCTCATGCTCGCGATGGGACTCGCGGCGCTCGACGCCACGATCGTGTCCACCGCCGTTCCGCAGATCGTCGGCGACCTCGGCGGGTTCTCGGTCTTCTCCTGGCTGTTCTCGGGCTATCTGCTGGCCGTCACGGTCACGCTCCCCGTCTACGGCAAGCTCTCCGACACCTTCGGCCGCAAACCGGTCCTCGTGGCGGGCGCCTCGCTCTTCCTCCTCGGCTCGCTGCTCTGCGCCACCGCCTGGAACATGGCCGCGCTCATCGCCTTCCGCATCGTGCAGGGCCTGGGCGGCGGCGCCCTCCAGGGCACCGTCCAGACGCTCGCCGCCGATCTGTACCCGCTCGGGGAACGCCCGAAGATCCAGGCCAGGCTGTCCACCGTGTGGGCGACCTCGGCCGTCGCGGGTCCCGCGCTGGGCGGAGTCCTCGCGGCGTACGCGAACTGGCGGTGGATCTTCCTCGTCAACCTGCCGGTCGGCGCCCTCGCCCTGTGGCTGATCGCCCGTCATCTGCGCGAGCCCGAGCGGGCCGTCCCGGACCGGCGGCCCCGGATCGACTGGGCGGGAGCCCTCGCGGTGTTCGCCTGCGGCGGTGTCCTGCTGACCGCGCTGGTGCAGGGAGGCGTCGCCTGGGACTGGCTCTCCGCCCCGTCGATCGCCCTGTTCACCGCGGGAGCGTGCCTGATCGCGGTCGTCGTGGCCGTGGAGCGGCGGGCCGCCGAACCGATCATCCCGGGCTGGGTGTGGCGCCGCCGGACGATCGCCGCGGTCAACCTTGCGCTCGGGGCCCTGGGACTCCTCATGGTCGCGCCGACCGTCTTCCTGCCCACCTACGCGCAGGCGGTCCTCGGCCTCGCCCCGGTCGCCGCCGGATTCGTGCTCTCCGTATGGACGTTGAGCTGGCCGGTGTCCGCGGCGCTCAGCCAGCACGTCTACCGCCGCGTCGGCTTCCGGAACACCGCCGCGCTCGGCATCGCCGCGGCGGGCCTGCTCCTGCTCGCCTTCCCCCTCCTGCCCGTCCCGGGCCGGGCGTGGCAGCCCGCCCTGCTGATGCTGCTGCTGGGCGGCGCGCTCGGGCTCTTCCAGCTCCCCCTGATCGTCGGCGTCCAGTCCACCGTCGGCTGGGCCGAGCGCGGCACGACCACCGCCTCCGTCCTGTTCTGCCGGCAGACCGGACAGACCCTCGGGGCCGCCCTGTTCGGCGCCGTCGCCAACGGGGTGCTGGCCGCGCGGCTCGGCGGCGCCGGGGACCTCGACGCGGTGACCCGCGCGCTGAACTCGGGCGTGCCGGACGGGAGGCTGCGGAGCGCGGTCGCCGACGCGGTCCACGCCGTCTATCTGGGCGCCGCCGGCGCGGCCGCCCTCGCCCTCCTGGTCCTGCTGTTCGTCGCGCCGCGCCGCTTCCCGGTCCTCGACGACCCCACGGACTGACCCCGCGGACCGGCCCCGGGGCGCCCGCTCCCCACGGGAGGACCGGAGAACCTCCATGGCGGCTCCAGGGGAACTCCACAGGTAAACGCGGGTAACACCCCAGGTCACCGAAGTAAGCGCGTACCGACCGCCCAGTTCGGCGAAACGGTCGCGCGGCCCCGCTACCTACGAGTAGCGTGCGCGCTGCTCACCCCCCGCTCCCTGCGGTCCCGCCCCGGACCCGAGCCACGCAAGGAGAACCGGGATGCCCGACCCGTTCTCGTCCCCCGAGCCCCAAGGACCGCGCCGGCAGCAGTCGCACCGACGCCCGTACCCGTCGCCCCCGTCCCCCCGAGCCCCCCTGTACCAGCCGTACCCGGCCCACCCGGAGGATCCCCGGCACCCCGCGTACCCGCCGCCCGACCCGGCGGCCCCCGCCCCCGGCGGGCTGACCTACCCCTGGCGGCCCAGGCCCCGGCCGGCCGAGCCCCCGCCCCGGCGGACGCCCCGCCACCGGCCCCTCGGACAGCACAGCGACATCAGGGTCCTGCGCGGCGCCTACCGCCGCCAGCGCCGCGTCGCCACCCTGACCGCCCTCGGCTACTTCACCCTCTTCCTCCTCCTGTCGGCCTTCGCGCCCTCGCTGATGACGGGCACGGTGTCCGGCGGACTGTCGACCGGTCTACTGCTCGGCCTGCTCCAGGTCCCCGTCACCTGCCTCGCCATCGCCGTGTACGAGTACTCCGCGCGCCGGCGCCTGGACCCGGTCGCGGACCGCATCCGCAGACAGAGCGAACTCGACGCGAGACGGCAGGCGGCACGATGACGGGATCCACCACGTCCGCGCAGACCATGTCCCTCGTGGCGTTCACGGCCGTCGCCACGACCACCCTGCTGCTGTGCGTGATGACCGGCCCGGACCGCGACGACCTGGACGAGTTCTACACCGGCTACGGATCGCTCTCGCCGATGCGCAACGGCCTCGCCATCGCCGGGGACTACATCTCCGCCGCGAGCGTGCTCGGCACCGGCGGCGTCATCGCGCTGGCCGGCTACGACGGCGTGGTCCTCGCCCTGAGCACGGCCCTGTCCCTGATGCTGCTGATGTTCCTGCTGGCCGAACCGCTGCGCAACGCGGGCCGGTTCACCATGGGCGACGCGCTCGCGCGCCGCACGCCGGGCCGCGCCGTCCGCAACACGGCCTGCGCGGTGACCCTCGTGGCGCTGCTGCCGCTGATGCTGGTCCAGCTCGCGGGCGCGGGCGACCTGCTGGCGTTCATCCTCGGCTTCTCCAACGACTCCATCAAGACCGGCTGCGTCATCGGCCTCGGCGCGCTGATGATCAGCTACGCGGCGATCGGCGGCATGAAGGGCACCGCCCTCATCCAGATCCTGAAGATCGTGATGCTGCTCGGCTCGGGCCTGGTGGTCGCCGTCCTCGTCCTCCACCGCTTCGACTGGAACCCCGGCACCCTGCTGGCCGCCGCGGCCGGCAACAGCGGTGTGGGCGACGCGTTCCTCCGCTCCGGCCTCCAGTTCGCGGGCGGTGCCAGCCCCCGCCTGGACATGATCACCTCGGAGCTCACGGTCGTCCTCGGCGGCGCCTGCCTCCCCCACATCACCATGCGCATGTACACGGCCGACAGCGCCCGCCAGGTGCGCCGGTCACTGTCCTGGGCGGTGCCGAGCGTGGCCCTGTTCGTCCTGATCGTCAGCGTCATCGGCTTCGGCGCCACGGCCCTGATCGGCCGCGAGGCGATCGCGGCGGCCGACCCCCAGGGCAACACGGCCTATCTGCTGGGCTCCCGGGCGGCCTTCGGCACCTCCGTCTCCACGGCCGAGACCCTCCTGTTCACCACCGTCACGACAGCGATCTTCCTGACCCTGCTCGCGTCCGTCGCCGGGATGATCCTGGCCTGCGCCAACTCCCTCGCCCACGACGTGTTCGCCCACAGCAGGCTCTTCCGCGGCCGGCGCCGGGGCGACGAGCTCTCCCCGCGCCGCGAGATGCTCCTCGCCCGCGTCTCCGCGCTGGCGGTGGGGGTCCCCGCCATCCTGCTCTCCACCCTGGCCCAGCACCACAGCCTGCAGCCCCTGGTCACCCTGTCCTTCTGCATCGGCGCCTCCGCGATCGCACCCGCGCTCGTCTACAGCCTCTTCTGGCGCCGCTACACCCGTGCCGGCCTGCTCGCCACCCTCATCGGCGGCACCCTCACCGTCCTCGTCCTCATGCCCGGCACCAACCTCGTCTCCGGCTCCCCCGCCGCCGCGTTCCCGGACGCCGACTTCAACTGGTTCCCGTTCACCACGACCGGCATCGTGTCGATCCCGCTGGGGTTCGCCTACGGGTGGATCGGGACGGTGGCCTCGGGCCGCCGCAAGGCGGAGGAACAGCGCAAGCAGTACGAGGCGGTGGAGGGCTGGATCCTGGCGGGGGCGAGACCGAGGGGGCGGTGAAACGGGACGAGACGGTGGGCGAGCGGGAAACCCGCCGCGGAGCGGTCGGGGAAGCACCGCGCGGCGGGGCCTCCCCGACCCGGAAGAGCTACTCCGCAGGAGCCTTCCCCGTGAGGGAGGTGAGACTGCTGCGTACGTGGTCCATGTGAGCCCGTACGTGCTCCCACCGCTCCCCGTGCTCCCGCAGCACCCGGTCGGTCTCCCGGGCGATCCGCTCCTCGCAGACCCGCGCCTCGGCGACCAGCTCGGCCGCGCGCGCCGCCGCGTCCTCCTGCTGGTGCCGGTCCCACTCCTCCGCCTCCGCGAGGACCCGTTCGGCCTGGACGAGCGACTCCCCGGCACGGGCCTCGCGTTCGAGCCGGTCGGCCTCGAAGACGGCCTCGCGCTCGGCGACGGCCCGCTCGGCCTCCGCCCACCGCGCGGCGTGCTCCGCCTCCTGCCCGGCGGTCAGGGCCTCCGCCCGCCCCCGCACCTCGCGCAGCGCCGCGAGCACCTCCCCCCGGTTCTCCTTCACCTCCCGCCGCGCGGAGACACGTACCTCGTCGGCCTCCGCCCGCGCGCCGAGCAGCCGCTGCAGGGCCCACTCCTCCGCCGCGTCCCGCACCTCGTCCGCGTACGCCTGCGCGGCCTCCCGCACGTCACGCCCCACCGCCTCGGCCGCCTCGGCCTCCGAACGGGCCTCCTGCCGGGCCTCCTCCAGCAGGGCCGCGGCCTCCTCCTCGCCGAGCTCGAAGATCCGCCGCGCCCGTTCGCCGAGCTCCTCGTACGTCTGCGGGGCGAGCCGCGTCACGGCCTCCCGCAGCCGTTCCGCCTCGGCCTCCATGCCCTTCGCCAGCACGGTGAGCCGGGCGGCCCGCTCCCAGGCGGCGTCCCGGTCCCGGGAGAGCGCCGCGGCGTACGCGTCGACCTGTTCGGGACGGTAGCCGCGTCCCCGTACGGCCACGAAGCCGTACGGCGACACCGGTGTGCTGCTCATCCTTGGACCCCTCTCCGCCCGACACACACGAAAAGACGATTTCGCGCACATCTTGATGGATCACGCGGAAGTGTTCATAACGCGACACTCCGCCCATTCATTCGGCCAGAGACAGGTCACGGACGAGTCATTTGAGATCAGCGGCATCAGCGTGGACGAAACGAGCGAGGCGCCCGACCCGTGAACCGGGCCGAGCGCCTCATCCGTACCGCTGCTTCACCGCCCGGTCCCGCCGTGCTCCACGGGACCGTCGGACAGGCCCTAGAGCAGCCCGTCCCACATCTCCTCCAGCAGGACCGACCACCAGCTCTCCGGGGAGGCCAGCGCCGCCGGGTCGAGCGAGGCGAGCTGGGCCTGGAAGTCGACGGTCCAGCGGCCCGCCTGCTCCTGGTTGAGACCGAACCGCAGCCGCCACATCCGTCCGAGCAGCGCCAGGCAGCGCGCGAACTCGGGCAGACCGGTGTTCACGAACTGCGGCGGCACCGGAGCACCCCCGGGACCGGCCTCCACCGGCACGGCGACGATGTTCGCCGTGCCGTACTGGACACAGATCGCCTTGCCGAAGTCGCTGCCCATGACGAGGTACGAGCCCGCGTCCTGGGACGCCGCCACCCCGCGCTCCTGCGCCAGTTCGGCCAGCGTGGGCACCGGACGGCCCGGCTGGGCCTGTGCCCAGAAGAACGGCCCCATGTCGACCGGCAGCCCCGCCACGACCAGGGTGTGCGCCACGATCGGCGGCACGCCCTGCCGCGACACGGCGGCCTGGTCGAACCGGAACATCCCCGGCCCGAACGCCGCCGCCAGCTCCTGCGCGATCGCCTCCGGCGGGATCGGCGGCGCGGGCTGCACCGGCGGGATCGGCGCCCGCACCGGCGCCGGACGCGCCGGCCCGTCCGCCACCTGGTGCAGCTCGCCCTGGTGCGCGAGGAGCTGGTGCATCCCCTGCTGCCGGCTCGCGTGGTCCGTGCCGTACGGCGCGATGCTCGTGATCCGCGCCTGCGGGAAGGTCTCCCTGATCATCCGCGCGCAGTAGGCGCCCGGCAGCTCACAGGACTCCAGCTCCGTGTGCAGCTCCAGCACCTGCTGCGGCGGCACGTTCATCGCGCGCAGCTCGTGCAGGATCTGCCACTCCGGGTGCGGCGTGCCCGGCGCGGACCGCCGGATCAGCTGCTGCTCCGACCCGTCGTGGGCCCGGTAGCGCAGCACGGCCTGATAGCCGGGACCGACGGTCGGCTGCCCCGTCTGCGGATAGCCGTACGCCGGCTGCTGCCCCGGTGCGGGCTGCTGCCCGGGCAGCGGCTGGGGAACGCCCGGCGGCATGCCGGGGGCCTGCGGGGGCGGCGGCGTACCGGGACCTCCGGCCGGAGGGGCGAACATGGTCGGCGCGTGGTGCACCTCACCGGAGGGCGTGCCCCCGGGAGCACCGGGCGCACCCGGAGGCTGCGGCGCACCGGGACCGCCCGCCGGAGGCCCGGCCAGCATCGTCGCGGCGTGGTGCGCCCCGCCCGCGGGCGTGGCACCCGGCGGAACCGGCGCACCGGGCGCACCGGGCGCACCAGGCGGCTGCGGCGCGCCAGGGCCGCCCGCCGGAGGCCCGGCCAGCATCGTCGCGGCATGGTGGACATCGCCCGGAGGAGGCGTCGCGCCGGGCGGCTTGGGTGCGCCGGGCACCCCCTCGGGCCCGTCGGGACCGAGCTGCGAGACCAGCTGCGTCGGCACGTAACCGCCCGCGGGCGCACCCGGGGCGGGCGGTGCGGACGGCGGAGGCGTGCTGCCCGGCCGTGCGCCCGGAACCCCCGGAGCGCTCGGCGGATGCGGAGCGTTCGCCCCGCCGCGCGCCGCCCGGGGCGGCTGCGCCTTGCTGGTCGCGGCGTCGGCGATGTCACCCGCGTTCGGAGGCAGCGGCCTCGACGGCGCGGCGGGCGGCGGAGTGCCCGGACCGCCTCCCGGACCGTGCGGGAAGCCGTACGCGGGCGCGCCCGGAGGCGGCGTCCCCTGCGGACCGCCGACGACGGGTGCGCCGGGCAGGCCGTGCCCCTGTGAAGAACCGGGCGGCACGGGAGAGTTCGGACCGCCGGCCACCGGCGACACCGTCGTGCGCGGGAGCTGGCTGCCCCCCGACATCATGGCGGTCTGATCGTGCGCGGCGACGGGCGGCGGGGTGCGCGAGTCGTCGACGTCCGTCAGCGGCGGAGCGAACACGGTCGCCGGCAGCGGCACGGAACGGTCGTCCCCGGGATCGGCGTTCGTGTCCGTCCCCGCCCACGGGGTCGCGTCGGCGGGAACGGCCGGCCCCGCGCCCTGCGGCCCGGGAGCCTCGTCGTCGGTCGCGGCGGCCGGCCACGGCGTGGCCGAGGCGGGAACCGGCGCCACGGCCGGGGAAGCGGCGTGCGCCCCCGGCGCGGCCACGGCTCCGCGCCCACCGGAGTCCCCCGGCGCACCGGACGGCGAACTCCCGCCCACGGCAGCCCCGTTACCGGAACCGCCCGCCGAAGAGGCCCCGGCCGGACGGGAACCCGCCCCGTCGGAACCGGACGACCCCGACCCGGCACGCCGGTCCGGGATCCCCATCCTGTCCGCGGCCTCCTGCAACCACTCCGGAGGACTCAGCAGGAACGACGTCTGGTTCAGGTCCACCCGGGCCGCCGGCGCCGGCGCCGGTTCGGGAGCCCCGGCCGGCACCCCGTACTCCTCCTCGTACCTGCGGATGACCTCACCCACCGGCAGCGCGGGCCACAGCGTGGCCTCCCCGCTGTCCCGCGCGATGACGAGCCGCTGCGCGCCCCCGTCGGAACGCGGTCCCTCGGCACGGTCCTCCGCCCATACGACAAAACCGAGTTCGAACTCGCGCACCCGCACCTCGCGGTGCTGGTACCCGGCGACGTCCCCGTTGATCCACTCTTCCGCGCGCTCCTGCGCCTGCGCGAAGGTCACCATCGCAGCCTCACTCCCCCACCGAAGAGACGGGCACGGCACGGGCGAAGCCGCCGTCCACCATCAGATTCGCCACCGTCTCCAGCTCCGGCGGATTGCCCGCGAGCCGGGACAGGAACTGGTCGAAGTCGTCACCGCACGGCAGCAGCAGCCGCTGCACCCGCTCGGCCGCCGGCCACGCGTCCTGGTCACGGGCGTCGTCGAACGCGCAGAACCAGACCGAACCGATCCGGTCGCCCTTCACCTTCACCGCCAGCAGACCGCCCTGCACGAACCCGACACCCAGGTAATCCTTGGTCAGATGGTCGCGCAGACACTTGTTGACGTACACGAGGTCGTTGACCGCGGCCTCGTCGCGCACGGTGAACAACGGCTGGTCCACCAGCAGTCCGAGCTCGGCGTCGAGCGCGGCACCGACCGGCGCGCACCCGCCCGCGGCCTTCAGGAACGACCGGTAGGCACCGGGCAGCCGGTAGCCCAGGTCCTCCTCGACCGCCAGCACCTGCTGCTCGGTCACCGAGACCGACGACTTCGGCAGCCCGAAGTGCGCGGGCCGCGTCTCCTGCAACGGCCGCGTCCCCCGCTTGGCGTGGTCGACGGCCGCCGTCGCGACACCACCGTGGTGCCGCAGCAGCGCCTTCACCTCGACCGGCACCAGCTCCAGCCGCCGGGTGCCCGCCACGTGGTGCCACGTCCAGCCGTGCGGAGTCGCCACCGACGGGATCGTGTCCCACAGGTCGTGCCCCGACGCGGCCAGAGCGGCGTTCGCGGAGACGTAGTCCGTCAGCCTCAACTCGTCGACGCCGAAACCCTCCGGGGGCTCGGCGATCTCCGCCGCGGCACGCGCGTAGAGGGAGAAGTCCGGATAGCCGCGCTCGTCGATCCGCACGCCTCTGGGATGGCGCGCCGCCCGGACCGGATCCGGGAAGTGCACGACCTGCCCGGCGTAGGCCGCGTTCGGCGGCGCGGCCTGCTGCCCGAGCCGACCTGTCGTCATGGCGGTTTCCCCCTGCGGCGTCTTCAGTAGCTGGATGGAGCGCGGATGTCGACAGCCTATTCGGTTGTACGACACCGGTCACCGGGCCTCCGGTTCCGTGACCAGCCGTCACCCCACGGTGACGGTATGCCTAAGACCTGGCGTGTCGCGACGCCCCAGCTACCGCTCCCGCCACGCCGTTTGGCAGTCTGTCTCCGCACCGGGGGATGCACGGGAGGGAAAGACGATCATGAACGCGACGCATACGAGCACGTCCGGGGACCCCCGGGTCGGCTGGAGCAGCGCCGAAGCGCTGCACGCACCCGTCCTGCTGTACCGCCGCGACGGCATACTCCCCACCGTCGCCGCCGCCCTCTCCGTCCGCGGCACCACCCTCACCGGCACGGCCGCCCGAGGCGACCAGCCGCCCGCCCTCCACCCGTTGGTGCAGGACTTCCTCGACACCCTCACCAACGCACAACGCGACCGCTTCACCGGCCGCTGCGCCGAGGCCATCCTGATCTCCCGCCAGATCGCCTCCGCCGACGCCGAACGCAGCAAGCGCGCCGGCCGCAAGCCGATGACCAACGGCGAGGCCCGCAGGGCCCTCAAGGGAGCCAAACTCACCGCACGCCGCATCCGCGAGGACGGCGACCCCCTGCACGGCAGCTTCGCCACCCCCTGCCGCTCCTGCACGGCGCTCAGCGGCCACTTCGGCGTACGCATCGTCGATCCGGCAGCACCGGACGCCTGAACTCCCCCCTCCGCGCACACGTACGCATGACGGCGCCCCACGGCGCCGAGTCCCATCCCTCTACGAACGAAGGGCAGATGCGCTCCGAACGCCCCTCCCCCAGCACCTTCTCCCCGCCCGGGCCGGGAGGACCCACGACACGCTTCCCCGACCCCGTGGACGCCGCGCTGCGCTCGGCGGGATGGCAGCCGGGACGCTGGGACATAAAGCAGGCCGAGTACTGGGCCGACGAACTGCGCGGACACACGTCACCGGCCGGACACCGGCACGCCGTGTTCCCCGCGGCGGTCGAGGCCTGGGCCGAGTTCGGAGGACTGCGCGTCGCCGCCAAGGGGCCCGGACGCCGGCTCGCCCCCGCCGCGCTCCATATCGACCCCCTGCACGGGCTGCACATGGCCCGCACCCTCGGCGACCTCGGCCGCGCGCTCGACACCGAGGTCTGCCCCCTGGGCGAGGAGGCCGACTCCCGCGCCCTGCTCGCCATCGATGCCGAGGGACGCGTCTACACCCTCGACCACACCGGCGACTGGTACCTCGGCCCCCACATCGACGCGGCCCTCACCACCCTCCTCACCGGAGCCTCCCCGGCCCGCCTGACCACCTGACCCCGGCAGGTTTTTTCGCCCCCTCCGCCCCTACCCGACCCGACCCGGGGCTCCGCCCCGGACCCCGCTCCTCAAACGCCGGAGGGGCTGAAACTTTCCCCGGCCGGGACTGAAAACTGCACCCGCAGCCGGGATCCGGCGGAAGGGGCCGTGCCGGTACATCGATGCCCGTCGCCACCGACGGCCACATCTCCGTCCAACGGCGACGGGCTGATGCACCGGCACGGCCCCGACCCACCACCGGACCGGCACCGCACCGCACCGCACCGCACCGCCCGGAGGGCTACGCGGGGATGACGGCCGACACCCGGAACCCACCCGCATCGGTCGGCCCCGACACGAACACACCCCCCAGAGCGGCCACCCGCTCCTTCATCCCCAGCAACCCGTTCCCCCCACTGGGCAGCCCCACGGACGACCCCGCCCCCACCTCCGGCGGACACTCGTTCTCCACCTGCATCGCGATCTCGGACACCCGGTGCGCCAGCCGGACGTACGTCTTGGCCCCCGCCGCGTGCTTGTGGACGTTCGTGAGCGCCTCCTGCACCACCCGGTAGGCGGTCTGCTCGATCTCACGGGCGTACCCGCGCAGATCCCCCTCGACCGACAGCGCCACGACCATCCCCGCCGCCGCCGACTGCCCGATCAGCTCGTCGATCTCGGCCAGACTCGGCCCCTCACCGCCCCCGGAGTCGTCCGCCACCCGCGACGCGGCCGCGGCGGCCGCGGCGGCCGCCGCACCCACCGCCGCCAGCGGCACCGACGGCACCCGCGCGTCCAGCCCGTCCCCCGTACGCAGCACCCCCAGCATCTCCCTCAGCTCCGTGAGCGCCTGACGCCCCATGTCCCCCACCAGGGCGGCGTTCTTCACGGCCTTCTCGGGATCCTTCCGGGCGACCGCCTGCAGCGCCGCCGCGTGCACGACCATCAGGGAGACCCGGTGCGCGACCACGTCGTGCATCTCCCGCGCGATCCGGGTGCGCTCCTCGTTGCGCGCCCACTCCGCCCGCTCCTCCGCCCGCTCCGCGAGCAGCTGCAGCTCCCGCTCCAGCGAGTCCGCCCGCTCCCGCAGGCTCTCCATCAGCCGCCGCCTGGCCCCCATGTACAGCCCGAGCAGCACGGGCGGCGCCGTCATCCCGATCGCCGTCGTGAGGGAGGCGAACGGGACCAGCCAGCTCCCCATCGGCACGTCCCCGCGCACCACGCTCTGGTGCGCCCGGACGAACGTCACGATCAGCATGCCGACGAAGGACATCCCGGCCAGCGCCGCGGTGATGCGCCGCGGCAGCTCGGACGCGGCGAGCGTGTAGAGCCCGACGAGCCCCATCAGGAACCCCATCTGGGCGGGCGTGATCGCGATGGACACCAGGACGACCGCGATCGGCCACTTCCGCCGCACCAGCAGCACGGACCCCGAGACCGCCCCGAACACCACACCCACCGGGGCCGGCAGTCCCGCGTCGTGCGCGAAGCGGACCCCCTCGCTGCCGCACTCGAACGCGGACACCAGGGCGAGCCCCGCGTCCAGCACGGCACCGCGCCATCCGACCCACCACCACGGCCCGGTCCCGGCCGCGGTGTGCTCTTCCCCCGTCGTGGTCATGGCTCCAGCCTACGGTCGCACCCTTGACCATTTCCGGTGAGTTTCTCCGACTGGCCTACACCACATCTCACCCTCGAACAGACCCGAAACCTACCGATATCCCTCGAACTATTGAATCGATCACCGTTCGACCCCGGAATTCCACATTCCGACCCGACGGTATGCCCATGGCACATCCATCCGGCAAGTACGCGAATTTCGAGACCTTGCGCGAAGAAGCAGTGACGCTGCGCCGAGCGGGCCTCAGCCGCCGCCAGATCCGCGACCGCCTGCGCATCCACAACAACGACATCCTCAACCGCCTCCTCCAGGGCGAACCGCCCCCGGACTGGACCAGGCGCCCCCGCGCGAAGGACGACCTCCGCGCCAGGGCCCGCGAGCTACGCCTCCAGGGCTGGACCTACGACCGGATCCAGGTCGAACTGGGCTGCTCGAAGAGCTCGATCTCCTTGTGGGTCCGGGACCTGCCGAAGCCGGAACGGCGGGACCCGACCGAGCAGGCGAAGCTCGCGGTCCGCAAGAGGTGGGACCACGAGCTCGCCGTGCGGGACGAGCAGCGGCAGCAGACCAAGGCGGCCGCCGCGAGCGAGATCGGCGCGATGACCGACCGAGAGCTGTTCATGGCCGGCGTCGCCTTGTACTGGGCCGAAGGGACCAAGGACAAGCCCTACGCCCGACGGGAAAACGTGATCTTCGTCAACAGCGATCCGGGCGTGATTCGGGTCTACCTCGAGTGGCTGGATCTGCTGGACGTGACGCCGGATCGGCTGCGCTTCCGCGTCATGATCCACGAAACCGCGGATGTGGCCGCCGCCGAACAGTACTGGTCCGCCCTCGTCGGGATCGACGCTTCCGCCCTCCAACTGACGACGCTCAAGAAGCACAACCCGAGGACGGTCCGGAAGAACATCGGTGACTCGTACCGGGGTTGTCTGGTCGTCAGAGTCTTGAAGGGTGCCGACTTGTACCGTCGCATCGAAGGCTGGTGGTCTGGCATGGTGGTGGAGGCCACGCGGCGAACCGCGTAGGCTTCACCTGGTAATCCCCCGTGGTGTAATCGGCAACACACGTCACTTTGGATGATGTATTTCAGGTTCGAGTCCTGGCGGGGGAGCGATGCTCGGTCCGGGCCCTGACCTCTGTCAGGGCCCTTCCTCATATCCCTCCTGTTTCGCCCCGGTATCCTGCGGATGTCCACCCCCCGCCATCCACAGCCGAAGGGCAACCCCGTGAGCGCCATCCGCCCGGCCGCCGTCGTAGTACTCGCAGCGGGTGAGGGCACCCGTATGAAATCGGCCACACCCAAGGTCCTGCACGACATCTGCGGCCGCTCCCTCGTCGGGCACGTGCTGGCCGCCGCGCGCGAGTTGGACCCCGAGAACCTGGTGGTCGTCGTCGGGCACGCGCGCGAGAAGGTCGTCGGGCACCTCGCGGAGATCGACCCGGGCGTCCGGACGGCGGTGCAGGCCGAGCAGAACGGCACCGGGCACGCGGTACGGATGGGCCTCGAGGAGCTCGGCGGCGGCGTGGACGGCACGGTCGTCGTGGTCTGCGGCGACACCCCCCTGCTCAGCGGCGAGACCCTGCTCGCGCTGGCCTCGACCCACAGCGCCGACGGCAACGCCGTCACCGTGCTGACCGCCGAGGTCCCCGACGCCACCGGCTACGGCCGCATCGTGCGGGACGGCGCCAGCGGCGCGGTCACCGCGATCGTCGAGCACAAGGACGCGAGCGACTCGCAGCGCGCGATCCGCGAGATCAACTCAGGCGTCTTCGCCTTCGACGGCCGGCTGCTCGCCGACGCCCTCGGCAAGGTGCGGACGGACAACAGCCAGGGCGAGGAGTACCTGACGGACGTCCTCGGCATCCTGCGCGAGGCCGGGCACCGCGTGGGCGCGTCCGTCGCCGCCGACCACCGCGAGATCGCCGGCATCAACAACCGCGTCCAGCTCGCCGAGGCCCGCCGCATCCTGAACGACCGGCTGCTCACGCGGGCCATGCTGGCCGGCGTCAGCGTCGTCGACCCCGCGACGACCTGGGTCGACGTGACGGTCACCTTCGAGCCGGACGCGGTCGTGCACCCCGGGACGCAGCTCCTGGGCGCCACCCATGTGGCCGAGGGCGCCGAGGTCGGTCCCCACTGCCGTCTGAAGGACACCCGGGTGGGCGCCGGCGCCCGCGTCGACAACACCGTGGCCGACACCGCCGAGGTGGGTCCCGAGGCGAAGGTGGGTCCGTTCGCGTACCTGCGTCCGGGCACGCGGATCGGTCTGAAGGCCAAGGTCGGCACGTACGTCGAGACGAAGAACGCGACGATCGGCGAGGGGACGAAGATCCCGCACCTGTCGTACGTGGGTGACGCGACGATCGGCGAGTACTCGAACATCGGTGCCGCGAGCGTGTTCGTGAACTACGACGGCCAGGAGAAGCACCACACGACGATCGGGTCGCACTGCCGCACGGGTTCGGACAACATGTTTGTGGCTCCTGTCACGGTCGGGGACGGCGCGTACACCGCGGCGGGCTCCGTCATCACCAAGGACGTGCCGCCCGGCTCGCTGGCCGTGGCCCGTGGTCAGCAGCGCAATATCGAGGGCTGGGTGGCCCGCAAGCGTCCCGGGAGCGCCGCCGCGAAGGCGGCGGAGACGGCCTCCCGGGAACCGGCAGACGAAAGCTGACCGGAAAACGGCACGTCGGGAACGGCGTACCGTGATAAGTGCACATCCGCACCCCAGCTGAGAGAACCTCTCGCAATCCAGCGGGGAAGACCTCTCGCGCCCACTGAGATGACCTCTGAGGAGACAGTGCTGTGACCGGGATCAAGACGACGACCGGCGAGAAGAAGATGATGTTCTTCTCCGGCCGCGCCCACCCCGAGCTTGCCGAGGAGGTCGCCCACAAGCTGGGTGTCGGGGTCGTCCCGACGAAGGCCTTCGACTTCGCGAACGGCGAGATCTACGTTCGCTACCAGGAGTCCGCGCGCGGCGCCGACTGCTTCCTGATGCAGAGCCACACGGCCCCCATCAACAAGTGGATCATGGAACAGCTGATCATGATCGACGCTCTGAAGCGGGCCTCCGCCCGGAGCATCACCGTGATCGTGCCCTTCTACGGTTACGCCCGTCAGGACAAGAAGCACCGCGGACGTGAACCGATCTCGGCGCGTCTGGTCGCCGACCTGATGAAGACGGCCGGCGCGGACCGCATCCTGACGGTCGACCTGCACACGGACCAGATCCAGGGCTTCTTCGACGGCCCGGTGGACCACCTGTTCGCGCTGCCGATCCTCGCCGACTACGTGGGCGCCAAGGTCGACAGCTCCAAGCTGACCGTCGTCTCCCCGGACGCCGGCCGGGTGCGGGTGGCCGACCGCTGGTGCGACCGTCTGGACGCTCCGCTGGCCATCGTGCACAAGCGCCGGGACAAGGACGTCGCCAACCAGGTCACCGTGCACGAGGTGGTCGGTGACGTGAAGGGCCGCGTCTGCGTGCTCGTCGACGACATGATCGACACCGGTGGCACCATCTGCGCCGCCGCGGACGCGCTGTTCGCGCACGGCGCGGAGGACGTCATCGTGACGGCCACGCACGGTGTGCTCTCCGGTCCGGCGGCCGACCGTCTGAAGAACTCGAAGGTCAGCGAGTTCATCTTCACGGACACCCTGCCGACCCCGGGTGAGCTGGAGCTCGACAAGATCACGGTGCTCTCGATCGCCCCGACGATCGCGGACGCGGTGCGTGAGGTCTTCGAGGACGGTTCGGTGACGAGCCTGTTCGAGGAGCAGTAGGCCCCGGCCCCGCCGGTCGCCTAGATCGATTTCTTGTACGGCCTCCCCGCCCCGTAAGCTGTCACAGTTGCTCGGCGAGGGAGGCCGCACTTGTGTGCGGCGGTCCGTTATCGACGCGCTCTTCGTAGCAGGCCGATGGTTTGGCCGGGTGACCTTCTTCCCCAAGATCTACGAGGAGTGAACATGTCCGAGGTGAAGCTCGCCGCCGAGTCCCGTACCGAGTTCGGCAAGGGTGCCGCCCGCCGCGTCCGTCGCGAGGGCAAGGTTCCCGGTGTCGTCTACGGTCACGGCACGGACCCGGTCCACGTGACGCTGCCGGGCCACGAGCTGCTGCTCGCGCTGCGCACGCCGAACGTCCTGATCTCCCTGGACCTCGACGGCAAGTCCGAGCTGGCGATCCCGAAGGCCGTCCAGCGCGACGCCATCAAGGGCTTCCTCGAGCACGTGGACCTGCTCCTCGTGAAGCGTGGCGAGAAGGTCACCGTCGAGGTTCCCGTGCAGACCGAGGGTGAGCTGGCCCCGGGCAGCTTCCTCGTCGAGAACGTGCTGAACACCCTGACGGTCGAGGCCGAGGCCACCCACATCCCGGAGTCGGTCACCGTCTCCATCGAGGGCCTGGAGGCCGGCGACTCCATCCACGCCAAGGACATCAAGCTCCCCAAGGGCACCACGCTGGCGATCGACGAGGACGCGGTCGTCATCCAGATCCTGTCGGCGCAGGCCGAGGAGCCGGCCGCCGAGGGCGAGACCGAGGCTGCCGCCGAGGCCTGATCCCCCCGGAATCTTCATCTGTGTCAGCCGCCGCTCCTTCCCGGGAGCGGCGGCTGCCGCGTATCAAGGACACATGGGAGACACGGACGTGACGACCGACGCCAATGCGCCCTGGCTGATCGTGGGCCTCGGCAATCCGGGCCCCGAGTACGCCATGAACCGGCACAATGTGGGCTTCATGGTGGCCGATCTGCTGGCGGAGCGGGTCGGCGGGAAGTTCAAGCGGGCGGGCAAGGCGCAGGCCCAGGTGATCGAGGGGCGGATCGGCCCGCCGGGTCCGGCGAACCGCCGGGTGATCCTGGCCAAGCCGATGTCGTACATGAACCTGTCGGGCGGTCCGGTGACCGCGCTGCGGGACTTCTACAAGGTGCCGACGGCGAACATCGTGACCGTCCACGACGAGCTCGACATCGACTACGGCGTGCTGCGGCTGAAGCTGGGCGGCGGCGACAACGGTCACAACGGGCTGAAGTCGATGACGAAGGCGATGGGCGCGGACTACCACCGGGTGCGGTTCGGCATCGGGCGGCCTCCGGGCCGGATGCAGGTCGCGGACTTCGTGCTGAAGGACTTCGGGTCCGCGGAGCGCAAGGAGCTGGACTACTTCGTGGACCGGGCGGCGGACGCGGTGGAGTGTCTGGTGATCGAGGGCCTGGAGCGGGCCCAGGGCACGTACAACTCCTGAGGGCCGGTCCGGATCGCGGGGGTCCGGGGCCGGGTGGCCGACGTACTCGTACAACTGCCGACTTGTCCCCTGCCGGGGTTGACCGAGCGCACGGCCATGGCCAATGATCCCCGCCATGCCTGCCGTCGCCGCACATCGAGGCTCCCGCCGGAGCGCACACCCCGCGCTGCGTCTCGGACAGCTCGCGGTGATGGGCGTGGTCACCGGGCTCATCCTGATCGCGGGCGTCTGGGCCTCCTGGGGCACCGCCCAGCACGTGATGCTGGGCAAGGGCCGGGAGCAGGGCACGATCGCCGTGCGGTCGTGCTCGGGGGACGTCTGTACGGGGCCGTACACGCCGGTGTCGCCGGGTTCGCGGGCGCGCTCCCGTGTCGTCATCGACCAGTCGGTGGCGGTGGAGAAGGGCCGGACGTACACGGTCACGGTGAAGCCCGGCAGCGACGAGGTCGTCCGCAGCGGCCCGGCCGGTCTGCTCTACGCCTGGGTCCCGCTGGCGGGGGCCCTGCTGCTGGCCTCGGTGGTGGTCGCGGGCGGTCTGCGGCTGACCCGCGCGGCCTGGGTGATGGCGGGCGCGGGGATCGCCCTGTTGACGGCCACGATCCTGGTCCTCTAGCCCCTCACGGGACACGCACGGGAATCCGCCCGGGCCCGGAAGCCCGGAAGCCCGGAAGTCCGGAGGTCCCACGGACGCGCGAAGGCGCCCTCCGCGCTCGTACGGGTACGAGCGCGGAGGGCGCCTTCTCGTGCGTCGGTGTGCGTCGGCGCGCGTCAGCCGGTGTTGCGCAGGCCCGCCGCCACACCGTTGACCGTCAGGAGCAGGGCCCGCGAGAGCAGCGGGTCCGCCGCCTGGCCGGCCGCGGCCTCGTCGCGCTGGCGCTTGAGGAGGGCGACCTGGAGGTAGGAGATCGGGTCCAGGTAGGCGTCGCGGATGGCGAAGGTCTGCTGGAGCACCGGGTTGGTGTCGAGCAGCTTCTCGCCGCCGGTGACCCGCAGCACCTCGCGCACGGTCAGCTCGTGTTCGGCCTCGATGGCGTCGAAGACGTGCTTGAGCTCGTCCGGGACGAGGGTGTCGACGTAGTGGCGGGCGATCCGCAGGTCGGTCTTCGCGAGGGTCATCTCGACGTTCGAGATGAAGTTCCGGAAGAAGTGCCACTGCTCGTGCATCTCGTCGAGCACGGTGTCCAGGCCCGCTTCGCGCAGGGCCTTGAGGCCGGAGCCCACGCCGAACCAGCCGGGCACGATCTGCCGGGACTGGGTCCAGCCGAAGACCCACGGGATGGCGCGCAGTCCGTCGAGCGAGACGCCCGAGCCGGGGCGGCGGGAGGGCCGCGAGCCCAGGTGCAGGTCGGCGAGCTGGTCGACGGGCGTGGAGGCGAGGAAGTACGTCGGCAGGTCGGGGTCCTCGACGAGTTCGCGGTAGGCGGCGTGGGCGGCGTCGGAGACGACGTCCATCGCGGCGTCCCAGCGGGCGAGGGCCTCGTCGGACTGGCGGGGTGCGGTGTGCAGGGCGGACGCCTGGAGCGTGGCGGCGACCGTCAGTTCCAGGTTCTCCCTGGCCAGGGAGGGGATGAGGTACTTGTCGGAGATGACCTCGCCCTGCTCGGTCACCTTGATCTCGCCCTCCAGGGTGCCCCAGGGCTGCGCGAGGATCGCGTCGTGCGAGGGGCCGCCGCCGCGGCCGACGGTGCCGCCGCGGCCGTGGAAGAGGCGCAGGCGTACGCCGTAGCGGTGGGCGACGTCGCGCAGCCGGCGCTGGGCGCGGTGGATCTCCCACTGGGAGGTGGTGATGCCGCCGAACTTGGAGGAGTCGGAGTAGCCGAGCATGACCTCCTGGACGTCCCCGCGCAGTGCCACCAGACGGCGGTACGAGGGGTCGGAGAGCATGTCCTCCAGGATGGTGTCCGCGGCCTTGAGCTCGTCGGTGGTCTCCAGGAGGGGCACGATGCCGATCTTGGCCCAGCCGGCGTGCAGGTCGAGCAGTCCGGCCTCGCGGGCGAGGACGGCGGCGGCGAAGACGTCGTCGGCGCCCTGGCACATCGAGATGATGTACGACTCGATGACCTCGGGCCCGAAGACCTTCAGGGCCCTCTTGACGGTCTCGAAGACGCCGAGGGTCTTCTGTCCGGCGGCGTCGAGCGGCGCGGGGGTGGGGGCGAGCGGGCGGCGGGAGCGCAGTTCCTTGGCGAGGAGCTTGGCGCGGTAGTCGCGCGGCATGTCCACGTAGCGCCAGGACTCCTCGCCGAGGCGGTCGAAGAGCTGGCCGAGGGCGTGGTGGTGGGCGTCCGCGTGCTCGCGTACGTCCATGGTGGCGAGCTGGAGGCCGAACGCGGCGAGCGTGCGGATGGTGCGGTTCATGCGGCCGTCGGCGAACAGGCCGCCGCGGTGCTCGCGCAGGGAGGTCTGGATGAGGGTGAGGTCGCGCAGGAGTTCGGCGGTGCCGAGGTAGTCGCGGCCGTCCTCGTGGGGCGTGCCCTTGGCCAGGCGGAGCTTGGTGTTCTCCAGCTTCTGCCGGATGCAGGTGGCCTTGAGGCGGTAGGGCTCCTCGGCGTTGAGGCGCTTGTAGCGGGGGCTGATCTCCGGCAGGAGTTCGAGGTCGCTCTGGAGGGATTCCAGGAGTTCCTCGGTGGCGCCGGTGTAGCGGATGGAGTTCGACAGGAAGCCGCGGAGTTCGTCGATGAGTTCCAGGGCGTCGTTGATGCCGTGCTCGTGCTGGAGGATCAGGACGTCCCAGGTGACGGCGGGGGTGACGTTCGGGTTGCCGTCGCGGTCGCCGCCGATCCAGGTGCCGAAGGTGAGCGGGCGGGTGTCGTCCGGGAGGGCGACGCCGACGCGCTCGAGTTCGGCGGTGAGGTCCTCCAGGACGTCGCCGACGGCGCTCGCGTGGAGCTCGTCGAGGTAGTAGATGGCGTTGCGTGCCTCGTCGGCGGGTTCGGGGCGCACGACCCGGAGTTCGTCCGTCTGCCACACCAGGTCGATGTTCTCGGCCAGACGGGTGTCGTAGCGGCGGCGGTCGGCCTCGATGACCGGGGTCTCCAGGAGCGCGGCGATGCGCCGCAGCTTGTTGAGGACCGAGCGCCGGGCCGCCTCCGTGGGGTGGGCGGTGAAGACGGGGCGGACGTTGAGGTTCTTGACCGTCTGGCGCAGGTGCTCGGGGTCGGCGTCCTTGAGCCGGTCGGCCGTCCGGGCGAGGAGGCCGCCCTCGGCGGCGCGCTTGGCGCGCAGTTCGCGGCCGCGGTGCACCTGTTCGGTGACGTTGGCGAGGTGGAAGTAGGTCGAGAAGGCACGGACCAGCTTGGCGGCGGTCTCCAGTTCGGTGCCGCGCAGCAGCTCGGCGGCGGCCTCGCCGTCCTCGCGGGTCAGGCGGCGGACCTTCTCGACCAGCTCCAGGAGCTCGGGGCCCTCCTGCCGGACAAGGGTCTCGCCGAGCAGGTCGCCCAGGCGGCGGATGTCGGCGCGCAGTTCGCTGCTGGTCGTCGTGGTCTGGTCGTCGGCACTGCTCACAGGTGCGGCTCCTTGCAGTGGTGAAGCTCGTCTGAAGAGTGGGGAATCTCGTTCGAAGCTCGTCTGGGAGGGAACCCGGGTGACGACCGCGCGCGGCGGGTGCCGCTTAGGGAGGTGGCATCCGGGAAGAAATCAGAGCGGACCGCGCTGTCCGACCGATACCAAGGATAGGTGTCCCCCCGGACGCGCAGGCCCACGGGCTCTTGCCGCCGGGCTACGCGCTGACATACTTACGACGCCGTAGGTTACGGATCCGTAGGTACTCCCGTCGGACAGCGGGGAGACCCTGGGTTCGCACCCGGACACCCTTCCCCGCCGTTCCTCACCCTCGAACCCCACAGGGGACGCCCATGGCCACGAGTTCCGATGTGATCGACGACGCCCCGCGGGCGGACGGCGACGACGCCCCGCTTCCCGCCGCGACCCTCGGCGGCGAGAAGAAGGGGTCGCTCGAACAGATCACCCTCCTCCTCTTCATCGCCGTCCCGTTCCTGGCGCTGCTCGCCGCGGTGCCGCTGGCCTGGGGACGGGGGCTGAGCTGGCTGGACGTCGGCCTGCTGGTCTTCTTCTATTACCTGGGCTGCCACGGCGTCACCATCGGGTACCACCGCTACTTCACCCACGGCTCGTTCAAGGCGAAGCGTCCCCTGCGGATCGCGATCGCGATCGCGGGGTCGATGGCGGTCGAGGGTCCTCTCGTGCGCTGGGTGGCCGACCACCGCAAGCACCACAGGTTCTCCGACGCGGAGGGGGACCCGCACTCGCCGTGGCGGTACGGGGAGACGGTCCCGGCGCTGATGAAGGGCCTGTGGTGGGCGCACATCGGCTGGATGTTCGACGAGGAGCGGACCTCTCAGGAGAAGTACGCGCCGGATCTGGTCAGGGACCCGGTGATCCGGGCGATCTCGCGTCAGTTCATCCTCTGGACGGTTCTCTCGCTGGCCCTGCCGGCCCTGATCGGCGGTCTGGTGACGATGTCGTGGTGGGGCGCGTTCACCGGGTTCTTCTGGGGGTCACTCGTCCGGGTGGCTCTGCTGCACCATGTGACCTGGTCGATCAACTCGATCTGCCACGCGGTCGGCAAGCGCCCCTTCAAGTCGCGTGACCGTTCGGGCAACGTGTGGTGGCTGGCGGTGCTCTCGTGCGGGGAGTCCTGGCACAACCTCCACCACTCCGACCCCACGTCCGCCCGGCACGGTGTGGACCGCGGCCAGCTCGACTCCTCGGCGCGGATCATCCGCTGGTTCGAACAGCTCGGATGGGCCTACGACGTGCGCTGGCCGTCACGCTCGCGTATCGATTCGCGCCGCAGCGACGACGGGAACGGCTCCCGGCGCGAGACGGAAACCGCCGAAGCGGCATGATTGACGGCGTGGCGACCGACTCCAGCAGCACCCCGAGCAGCAACGAAAAGCCGCGGCGTGCGCGCCGCACCCGCATGACCGGCGCCGAGCGCCGTCAGCAGCTGCTGGAGATCGGCCGCACCCTGTTCGCGGCCAAGGGGTTCGAGGGCACGTCGGTGGAGGAGATCGCGGCCAAGGCCGGTGTCTCCAAGCCGGTGGTCTACGAGCACTTCGGCGGCAAGGAGGGCCTGTACGCGGTGGTGGTCGACCGTGAGATGCGGCGGCTGCTGGACATGGTGACCGGCTCGCTGACGGCGGGCCACCCGCGGGAGCTGTGCGAGCAGGCGGCGTTCGCCCTCCTGGACTACATCGAGGAGTACACGGACGGCTTCCGCATCCTGGTCCGCGACTCCCCCATCCCGCAGTCGACGGGGTCGTTCGCGTCCCTGATCTCGGACATCGCCACCCAGGTGGAGGACATCCTGGGCCGTGAGTTCAAGAGCCGCGGCTTCGACCCGAAGCTGGCGCCGCTGTACGCCCAGGCGCTGGTCGGCATGGTCGCGCTGACGGGCCAGTGGTGGCTGGACGTCCGCAAGCCGCGCAAGGCGGAGGTGGCCGCGCACCTGGTGAACCTGGCGTGGCACGGTCTGGACGGTCTGGAGCCGAAGCCGCGGTTGATAGGGCACCGCAAGGCCTGAGGGCGCGGTGCACGCTCCCGGTTCAGCCGGGGTCCGGGAGCGGCTCCAGGAATTCGAGGCGGTTGCCGACGGGGTCCTCGGAGAAGAAGCGCCGGTGGCCGGGCAGGTCCTCGTCCCAGGTGACGGGGGCGCCGGTGGCGGCGATGCGGGCGGCCAGGGCGTCGATGCCGGTGACGCGCAGTCCGGGGTGGGCCTTCTTCGCGGGGCGGAAGGCGGTCTCGATCCCGAGGTGCAGCTGGACGGTTCCGGTCCGGAACCAGCAGCCCCCGCGGCCGGCGAGGGCGGGCGGCTTGGGTGTCTCGGTCATGCCGAGGGCGCCCGTGTAGTAGGCGCGCAGGCGGTCCTCGGAGCCCGGCGGGGCGGCGAGCTGGACGTGGTCGAGCGCGGTGATCATCAGGCCTCCTTGCAGGCCACGGCGAACAGCCGGCGAAACGGCAGCACCGTGCCGTAGGGCTCGGCCGGGTAGGCCTCGCGCAGCAGGTCCCGGTAGGCGGCGACGAAGGCGTCCTGGGCTTCGGGGTCGTCCGCGAGGGCGGTCAGCACGGGTCGCAGCGCGGTTCCCTTCGTCCAGTCGAGCACGGGGTCCGGCCCGGTCAGCAGTTGCATGTACGTGGTCTCCCAGACGTCCGTGCGGCAGCCGGCGCGCTCCAGGCGATCCAGGTAGACGAGCGGGGCGTGGACCGAGTCGGCGGGGCGGACGGTGTCGCCGAGGAGGCCCTTCCAGCGCGGGGAGGCGGCGAGTTCGCGCAGCAGGACGTGCAGCGGGGCGTCGGTGTTGTTCGGCACCTGGAAGGCGAGGGTGCCGCCGGGCGCGAGGGCGTCGAGCCAGCCGGGGAGCAGGTCCAGGTGTCCCGGCACCCACTGGAGCGCGGCGTTCGAGGTGATCAGGTCGTACGTCTCGGCGGGCACCCAGTCGGTGAGGTCGGCGTGGGCGAAGTCGAGCCGTCCGCCGTCGGCCGTGGGACCGGCGTGCTCCTCGGTCCTGGCCAGCATGTCGGCGGAGTTGTCGTAGCCGGTGATGTGGGCGGTGGGCCAGCGGACGGCGAGCCGGGCGGTGACGTTGCCGGGGCCGCAGCCGAGGTCGGCGATGCGGGCGGGGTCGCCCGGAAGGTCGCCCACCTGGGCGAGGAGGTCGGCGAAGGGGCGGGCCCGGTGCCGGGAGTGGCGCAGGTACTGGCCCGGGTCCCAGGTGGGGCTGGGGGCGGCGGTCATGGGTGGCCTCCTCGGGAGTCGGCGCGGGGGGAGTCGCGGGCCCCGGAAGGAGCGCCCGCGACCGGACCGTTCGGACCTCCAGCCTCACAGGAAAACTATCTCGACGTCAAGAGACTCGTCATCGAGAAACTCCATCTCAAGAGACTTCATGTCGACACAACCACTACACTGATCGTCATGGAGGACGAGGTCGATCGGCTGGTCGCTGCGTGGCGCCGGGAGCGCCCGGACCTCGACGTGGAACCGCTCGAGGTGCTCAGCCGGGTGAGCAGGCTGGCCCGGCACCTGGACCGCGCGCGCCGGCTCGCCTTCGCCGAGCACGGCCTGGAGCCCTGGGAGTTCGACGTCCTGACCGCGCTGCGGCGCGCGGGATCCCCGTACCAGCTCTCTCCCGGGCAATTGCTGACCCAGACGCTCGTCACCTCGGGCACGATGACGAACCGCATCGACCGCCTGACCAAGAAGGGTCTGGTGGAACGCCTGCCGGACCCGAGCGACCGCAGGGGCGTGCTCGTGCGCCTCACGGACGAGGGGTGCGACCGCGCCGACCAGGCGCTGGCCGGCCTGCTCGACCAGGAGCGGGCGATCCTCGCCGAGCTGAGCCGGGCCCAGCGCGGCGAACTGGCGGGACTGCTACGCCAGTTGACCGCCCCGTTCGACAACATCCCCGGTTAGGTCGACGGGTCCGACCCCGGCACGCCGGGCCAGGGCCACGGCGGCGAGGGTGGAGTGCACCCCGAGCTTGCCGAGGACGTTCTGCATGTGGGTGCGGACGGTGTGCGGCGACAGGAAGAGCCGCTCGGCCACCGCCTTGCGCCCGAGCCCGGCGACCATGCACCGCAGCACCTCGCGCTCCCGGGGCGTGAGCGACTCGACGAGCCGCTCGCTCTCGGTGCGGTGCTTGCGCGCGGCGGTGAGTTCCCGGAGCACTCCGGTGAGCAGGGCGGGCGGCAGATGGGTCTCGTCGCGCAGCACACCCCGTATGACGGTGAGCAGCCGCGACAGCGAGCAGTCCTTGGCGACCCACCCCGAGGCCCCGGCCTGCAGGGCGAGCGCGGCCCTGCGCGGCTCGTCCTTCTCGGCCAGCACGACGGTCCGTACGCCCGGCTGTCCGGAGCGCACTCCGGCGACGAGCGAGATGCCGTCGACCAGGTTGTCCTCGTTGCTCTCCTGGACGGGCACCGCCGGACGCACGCCGGGCAGGTTGCCGCCCAGGTCGGCGTCGACGAGCAGCACGTCGAAGCGGCGGCCCTCGGCCGCCGCGCGTTCGAGGCAGCGCAGCGCGGCCGGACCGCTGCCGGCGGCGGACACGTCGACGTCGGGCTCGGCCGCGAGCGCGGCGGCGAGCGACTCGGCGAAGATGCGATGGTCGTCGACGACCAGTACTCGGATGCGAACCACAGAAACCCCCACTGTCGGGGGACGGTCCGTACGGGTACGGCGCCCGAGGTGATCCCGGACCCGCTCACGAGCCGGAAAACGAGGCGCCTCCGCCGCACGGCCGCCGCCGTGCTGGAAGTGCTACCCCCACTTCGGGCGTCGTACCCGACTGTCTCGCCCCCTGATCAGCACCGGCCCCCACCGGCACTGTTCATCAGAGTACGGGCGGGGGCGGGGAGCGGAAGGCAATTTGCAGAACTGGTTGGCCAGCGCGTTTATGGTGAGCCGTATGTTTCGTATCGAGACAGGAGACGACAAGGAGCGTCGGGATCTGCTCCGCAGACGGCTGCTGGAGACGAACACGGCGGCGTCCCCGGCGCTGCGCGCTCTGCGCGGAACCCCCGCCGAGCGTGAACTCCCGCTCCACGTCTGGGCCCTGGACGAGGACGGCGGCCTGGCCGGAGGCCTGGCGGGCCACACCTGGACGACCTGGCTGCACGTCACCTATCTGTGGGTCGACGACCGCCACCGGGGCGCGGGCCTGGGCAGCCGGCTCCTGACCGAGGCCGAACAGGCCGCCACCGGACGCGGCTGCACCGCCGCCCGCGTCGAGACCTGGGACTTCCAGGCCCCGGACTTCTACCGCGGACACGGCTACGAGGTGGTGGCCGTGATCCCCGACTACCCCCCGGGAATCACGGAGTACACCCTGACGAAGCAGCTTTCCAACCCCTCCCGCGTAAGTTCCAGCCCCTCCGGCGTTTGAGGAGCGGGGGTCCGGGGGCGGAGCCCCCGGGTACGGGAAGGGCAGGGGCGGAGGGGGCGAAACCCCTTGGTCAGCCGATCCGCCGGGCCCCGGCCGAAGGAACGGCGGGAAACACCCGCGGAGCGGTGAAGCCCGCCTCGGCGAAGGCCTCCACCACGGCCTTGGTGATCGAGTCGACATCGGCCGCTTCGAGCAGCACGACCGCCGACCCCCCGAACCCACCCCCCGTCATCCGCGCCCCGAGGGCCCCCGCGGAGTTCGCCGCCGAGACGGCGAGATCCAGCTCGGGACAGGAGATCCGCAGATCGTCGCGCAGCGAGGCGTGACCGTCCGTCAGGACCGGCCCGATCGCGCGGACGTCACCCGCGTCCAGCAGGGAGACGACCCGGTCCACCCGGTGGTCGTCGGAGATGACGTGGCGGACGTAGCGGCGCACGCGGTCGTCGGACAGCCGGGCGAGGGCCGCGTCGAGGTCCTCGTACGCGACGTCGCGCAGATGGGACACGCCCAGCTGCCGCGCCCCCTCCTCGCAGCCCGCGCGCCGCTCGGCGTACGCGCCGTCGCCGAGCGCGTGCTTCACCCGGGTGTCGACGACCAGGAGTTCGAGGCCCTGGGAGGCGAGGTCGAAGGGGATCTGGCGGATGGACAGGTCACGGCAGTCGAGGTGCAGGGCGTGCCCCTCGGTGCAGCACGCCGACGCCGTCTGGTCCATGACGCCGCAGGGCACGCCGACGAAGTCGTTCTCGGCGCGCTGGGCGAGCCGTGCCAGTTCGGGCCGGGTGAGCCCGAGTCCGTACAGCTCGTCGAGGGCGAGGGCCGTGACGACCTCCAGGGCCGCCGAGGAGGACAGTCCGGCGCCGGTGGGGACCGTGGAGGCCAGGTGGACGTCCGCGCCGCCGACGGCGTGGCCCGCCTCGCGCAGCGCCCACACCACACCCGCCGGATAGGCGGCCCAACCGGTGTCCGACCGGGGCGTCAGTTCGTCGACGCGCAGTTCGACGACGGGTCCCTCGATGTCCGCCGAGTGCAGCCGCAGCACCCCGTCCGCCCGGCGGGAGACCGCCGCGACGGCCGTGTGCGGCAGCGCGAGCGGCATCACGAACCCCTCGTTGAAGTCGGTGTACTCGCCGATCAGGTTGACCCGGCCGGGCGCCGCCCAGACGCCCTCGGGCGCGGCGCCGTACAGCTCCTCGAAGCCCTCACGTACCCCCACCTGCTCCACCCGTCAGCCCTTCGTCGTGTTCTTCTGCGCGAACTCCCAGGCGTCCGCGACGATCCCCGCGAGGTCCGCGCGGGACGGGTTCCAGCCGAGCCGCTCGCGGGCGGTCTCGGCCGAGGCGACCAGGATCGCCGGGTCCCCGCCGCGGCGCGGTGCCACGACCTCGGGGATCGGGTGTCCGGTCACCTGGCGCACCGTCTCGATGACCTCGCGGACGGAGAAGCCGTTGCCGTTGCCGAGGTTGCAGATCAGGTGCTCGCCGGGGGCCGCGGCCGTGAGGGCCAGCAGGTGCGCCTCGGCGAGGTCCGCGACGTGGATGTAGTCGCGGACGCAGGTGCCGTCCGGGGTCGGGTAGTCGTCGCCGTAGACGGAGATCGCGTCGCGGCGGCCCTGTGCGACCTGGAGGACCAGCGGGATGAGGTGCGACTCGGGGTCGTGCCGCTCGCCGCTCTCGCCGTAGGCGCCGGCCACGTTGAAGTACCGCAGGGAGACGGCGCCGAGTCCGTGGGCGACGGCCTCGCTGGTGATCATGTGGTCGACGGCGAGCTTGGAGGCGCCATAGGGGTTGGTGGGCCGGGTCGGCGCGGACTCCGTGATCGGGGTGGTCTCGGGCTCGCCGTAGGTCGCGGCGGTGGAGGAGAAGACCAGGGTGCGCACTCCGGCGTCGCGCATCGCGGCGAGCAGGGCCATGGTGCCGCCGACGTTGTTGTCCCAGTACTTCTCGGGCTTCACCACGGACTCGCCGACCTGTGAGAACGCGGCGAAGTGCAGGACGGCGTCGTACGAGGGGTCCAGCCATTTGGCGGCGTCGCGGATGTCGCCCTCGACGAACGCGGCGCCGGCGGGCACGCCCTCGCGGAAGCCGGTCGAGAGGTTGTCGAGGACGGTGACCTCGTGGCCCGCCTCGATCAGGTGGCGCGCGACCACGCTGCCCACATAGCCGGCCCCACCCGTGACCAGGTACTTCCCACTCATGAACTCGCTACCTCTCGCAGTCGCTGAGCCGCGGTCTCCGGCGGCACGTCGTTGATGAACACGTTCATGCCGGACTCGGAACCCGCGAGGAACTTCAGCTTGCCGGAAGTGCGGCGAATGGTGAAAAGCTCGAGGTGGAGCGCGAAGTCGTCCCGGTTGACGCCTTCGAACTCCTCCAGCGGGCCGAAGGGAGCCTGGTGCCACGCCGCGATGTACGGCGTCGGCGGCTCCCCGGCCCCGTCCTCTCCACCGTCCGGTGTGCCGAAGATCCGGTCGAAGCGCCTCAAGAGTTCCAGATAGACCTGGGGGAATTCTGTGCGCGCGCCCTCGTCGAGGCCGAGCAGGTCGGGCACCCGGCGGCGCGGGTAGAGGTGGACCTCGTAGGGCCAGTGGGCGGCGTACGGGACGAAGGCGACCCAGTGGTCGCTCGACAGGACGACCCGCGATCCGTCCGCGGTCTCCCGCGCGAGGACCTCGTCGAACAGGTTCTCCCCGCCGGTCGCCTCCTTGTGCGCGGCGAGCGAGCGCAGCATCAGCGCGGTGCGCGGGGTGGTGAAGGGGTAGCCGTAGATCTGCCCGTGCGGGTGACCGAGCGTCACGCCGATCTCGGCGCCGCGGTTCTCGAAGCAGAAGACCTGCCGGACGGAGGGCAGATGCGACAGTTCGGCGGTGCGGTCCGTCCACGCCTCCAGGACGAGGGCCGCCTGTGCCTCCGTCAGGTCCTTGAAGGAGGCGTCGTGGTCGGAGGTGAAGCAGACGACCTCGCAGCGGCCGGAGTCGCCGGCGAGCGAGGGGAAGCGGTTCTCGAACACCACGACGTCGTACGAGGACTCGGGGATCTCGCTCAGCCGGTCGCCCGAGGACGGGCACAGCGGGCACTCGTTCGCCGGGGGGTGGTAGGTGCGTCCCTGGCGGTGCGAGGCGATCGCGACCGAGTCGCCGAGCAGCGGGTCGCGGCGGACCTCCGAGGTGGTGACGGTCGGGTCGAGCGGGCGCCGGTCCACCGCGTCGCGCACCTGGTCGTCGCCCGCGTCGTAGTAGATGAGCTCACGACCGTCGGCGAGCCGGGTCGAGGTCTTCTTCACAGTCGGACTCCCCATCGACACCCGATCAAACCTTCAAACAGAACCGAACACAACAAACCACAAGCCACCACCGCAGTCAACGTCACAATCAAACAAAGGACACCATCGGAAAGGTGTGCCCCCTTGGAACAGGGGCACAGGTTCCGACCCGACGGGTCCCCGCGACGAAGCGAGTTCTGATGCAGTCCCCCACATACCCGCCCCAGCCGGGCGCCCTGCTCGCCGCCGAGCTGCGACTCCCCACGAACGCACTCGACTACACAATCCTCGGCATCTACTTCGCGGTCGTCCTGGGCATCGGCTTCGCGGCCCGGCGCTCGGTGCGGACGAGCCTCGACTTCTTCCTGTCCGGGCGCTCGCTGCCCGCCTGGATCACCGGCCTGGCCTTCATCTCGGCCAACCTGGGCGCCACCGAGATCCTCGGCATGGCCGCCAACAGCGCCCAGTACGGCGTCTACACCGTGCACTGGTACTGGATCGGCGCCATTCCGGCGATGGTCTTCCTGGGCCTGGTGATGATGCCGTTCTACTACGGTTCCAAGGTCCGCTCGGTGCCCGAGTTCCTGCTCCTGCGCTTCGACAAATGGGCGCACCTGCTGAGTTCGGTCCTGTTCGCCTTCGCCGCCGTCCTCATCGCCGGCGTCAACCTCTACTCGCTCGCGATCGTGGTCGAGGCGCTGCTCGGCTGGCCGCAGTGGGTGGCGATCGTGGTCGCCGGGTTCTTCGTCCTCGCCTACATCACCCTCGGCGGCCTCTCCTCCGCGATCTACAACGAGGTGCTCCAGTTCTTCGTGATCCTGGCGGCCCTGATCCCGATCGCCGCGCTCGGCCTGCACCGGGTGGGCGGCTGGGACGGTCTGACCGACTCCCTCGACAAGACCCACGGCGCCGACTTCACGACGGCCTGGGGCGGCACGGGCATCGGCAGCGCCAACCCGCTCGGCGCCAACTGGCTGACCATCGTGCTCGGTCTCGGCTTCGTCCTGTCCTTCGGCTACTGGACGACGAACTTCGCCGAGGTGCAGCGCGCGCTGTCGGCCAAGAACCTCTCCGCGGCCCAGCGCACCCCGCTCATCGCGGCCTACCCGAAGATCTTCATCGTCTTCCTGGTGATGATCCCGGGCCTGGTGGCGGCCGTCCTGGTCCCGAGGATCGGCACCCCCGGCTCGGACCTCCAGTACAACGACGCGATCCCGTACCTGATGCAGGAGCTGCTGCCCAACGGTGTCCTCGGCATCGCGGTGACCGGTCTGCTGGCCGCGTTCATGGCGGGCATGGCGGCCAACGTCTCGTCCTTCAACACGGTCTTCACGACCGACATCTGGGCGAAGTACGTGGTCAGGGGCCGGGAGGACGGCTACTACGTCCGCTTCGGCCGGGTGATCACGGTGATCGGCGTCCTGGCGTCGATCGGCACGGCCTTCCTGGCCTCGTCCTTCTCCAACATCATGAGTTACCTCCAGACGCTGTTCTCCTTCTTCAACGTGCCGATGTTCGCGGTCTTCATCGTCGGCATGTTCTGGAAGCGGGCGTCGGTGAAGTCGGGCTTCTGGGGCCTGCTGGCCGGTACGACGGCCGCGATGGTGAACTACTTCGTCTTCTACAAGCGGGGCGTCATCGGCTTCCCCTCCGACCAGGGCGCCAACTTCGTCTCCGCGATCGCCGGCTTCGTGGCCGGCGGCGTGGTGATGCTGGGGGTCTCGCTCTTCACCGCCCCCAAGCCGGCGCACGAATTGCAGGGCCTGGTCTACGGGACGGTGTCCCCCGGCATGGCCGAGCCGCCGGCCGCGGGGGACGACGCCTGGTACCGCAGGCCCGCGCTGCTGGGCTGGGGCGCGGTGATCCTGGCGGCCGCCTGCTACGTCCCGTTCTCGTTCTGACGAGTCCCGGCCCGCTACGACGAGAGAGAATCGACTCACCATGTCCGACTATTCGGAAGAAAACCTCCAGCGCGAGGTCTCGGAACTCGAGAAGCAGTCCGCGACCGCGGCCCGGCTGTTCGACATCCGCCGCATCATCGGCGGCCTGTTCGTGATCTACGGCGTGATCGTCACCATCGCCGGCATCACGGCCTCCGACGCCGACCTCGCCAAGGCGGGCGGCGTCAACATCAACCTGTGGACCGGCCTCGGCATGCTCGCCCTCGGCCTGTTCTTCCTGGCGTGGCTGTGGCTGCGACCGCTTCCGGCGCCGGTGCCGGAGGCTCCGACCGAGGAACAGCCTCCGCCGGCGGCGTGACACCCGACGTCCGGGGCCGGGGTTCCCGAGGAGCCCCGGCCGCGGCGCATTGCGTACACCCCTACCAGGCTCTTTACCTCGCCTTCACTCTGTGATCTTCTTCGCCAGGACAGGTACAGACGGCCTCTGGGGAGGGGCCGTGGGGCAGGGGAGAGTCGGCGATGGACACCGCCACGGTGGAAACAGTTCAGCCATGCCCGGAGTGCGGGGCCGAGATCCGCAGGGACAGCCGGTTCCCCTCGTGGTGCGCCGCCTGCGACTGGAACGTCGATCCGGAACCCTCCGAGGAGAAGAAGGGTCGACTCGCCAGGGCCCGGCTGGCCCTGACACGGCGGCACAGTGAGCGACTGCTGGCCGAACTGAGCGCGGGCGGAACCCTGCGTGCCCGACGTGACGCCTCGGCCGTCCTCGCCTTCACAGTCGCTCTGATCGTCCACGCAGTGACCTTGGCCGTGACCGCCAGTGGCATCTGGTTCGTCGTCCGAGGATGGGGCGGCTGGGGGATGGTTCCGGGCGCCTTCCTCCTCGCCCTGGGGTGGTCGCTGCGGCCCCGGTTCGGTCGGCTGCCGAAGGACACCCCCATGCTGCGCCGCGCCGACGCGCCCGAACTCTTCGCGCTCGTCGACGAGGTCGCCCACGTCGCCGGCACCCGCAGCGTCGACACGATCGTCGTCAACGACTGGATCAACGCGGGCGTGGGGAGCTATGGCGTGCGAGGGCGGCGGCTCCTCGTCCTGGGACTGCCCCTGTGGGAAATCCTCTCGCCGCAGCAGCGGATCGCCCTGCTGGGCCACGAGATGGGCCACTACGTCAACGGCGACACCCGCCACGGTCTGGTCGTCGGAACCGCCTACCGTTCGCTGATCACCTGGCACTACTACTTCGAATCCGGCGAGCACGACCCCCTCGACGAGGCGGCCACGCTCCAACTGATCGTCGACCTCCTCTACGTCGTGCCCCGTCTGCTCGTCCTCGGCGTGCTGACGCTTCTGGACCGGCTGAGCATGCGGGCCTCTCAGCGGGCGGAGTACCTCGCCGACCGCGTGGCCGCGCAAGCGGGGTCCACCCAGGCCGCGCTGGAATGGATGGACCGGCTGCTGGTCTCGAACTCGGCCGCCGTGACACTCGGGCGCGAGGTCAACCGGACCGCCCTGAACGGACCGCGCGGCAAGCAGCAGACCGACGCCTGGGCGGCGGGACTGTGGGAACGTCTGGCCGCGGACCTGGCATCGGTTCCGGAGCACGAACGCGAACGGCTGCGCAGGGTCGGCGCCCTGCGGGCCCACAGCGTCGACTCGACCCACCCCCCGACCCATCTGCGCCACGCCTGCCTGATGATCGGGGAACCAGCGCCCCCGACCGTCATAACCGACGAGGAACGAGAGCGCCGGATCGCCGGTGAACTCGCCGACGCCCGCACGAAGGTGGCCCGGCAGATCCTCCAGGACGGCTACTGACGCCGTCAGGGAGCGAACAGGTCGGCCGGGTCGGTCACGTGGACGGCCCGCTCCGACCAGGTCTTGAGCTGCTCCAGGTCGGAACACGTCTGCACGCGAAGCCGGGTGGAGTCGGACACCTCGATGCCGCGTAGCTCCAGGATCCGCAGGATCATCTCGATGCGATCCTCGATGCGCCCTTCGGCTCGCAGCTGATCCGCGACCGGATTCTGGAAGAAGTAGTTCACCGGAGCCATCAGGTCCCTCCGCATCTCGTCCGATTCCGATCCGGCATGCTCAACCAGCTAGGCGACGGCCAGGTCACACCACACGTACTTGCCGGTGTCGCTGTCCTGCCCCAGCGGGTGCCAGCCCCAGTCGTCCGCGCAGGCCCGGACGAGGGCGAGCCCCCGGCCCGCCTCCGCGTCGGAGGCCACCTCCAGGCCGTACGGCGGTGGCACCGGGCTCGCGTCCCAGGCTCCGATCCGCAGCACCCCGTCCCGTCGGCGCAGCCGCAGGGCCGCGGGCCCCTTCGTATGGCGTACGGCGTTGGAGACCAGCTCCGCCGCCAGCAGCTCGGCGACGTCCGCGAGGCGGATCAGGCCGTGCAGGGTCAGGATCAGTCGGACGGTGCGGCGGCAGACCGTCACCGCGCGGGTGTCATGGGGGATGTGCAGGGAGTAGGTCCAGGGTTCGGTTGCGGGCATGGCTGAACTCCGGTTCGGGCGTGGGGAGTCGAGAGTTCGCTGGGGGGCGCGGGCGGTGGCAGTGTCACAGCCGTCACGGCAGGAGGGAGTGGTGCGCTTCCGGGGTCCCGGGGTTCCGCAGCGTGTGCGTCGCGTCACCGACGGTATGGGTAAAATTTGGGCCCGCGCAAGCCGCTGCCGTAATCTTCCCCTCGAAGGTGTCACTGTCCCAGGACAGTTGGGGCGAGGGAGGAATCCATGCCGCGCAGACGGCAGCCGACCGCACGCCAGGAGCGCCTGGGCATCGAACTGCGGAAACTGCGTGAGGCCGCGGGACTCAAGGCACGCGAGGCCGCCGCACTGGTCGGGTCCGACTCCGCCCAGATGAGCCAGATCGAGTCCGGCATCGCGGGCGTGAGCGAAGAGCGGGTACGCAGTCTCGCCGCTCACTACTCCTGCGCGGACGGGGAGTTGATCGAGGCGCTGGTGGCGATGGCGACCGATCGGACACGTGGCTGGTGGGAGGAGTACCGGAGCCTGTTGCCCACGCCGTTCCTGGACCTGGCCGAGTTGGAGCACCACGCCACACGCCGGCTCGATGTGGAGTTCCTGCACGTCCCCGGCCTCTTCCAGACGGAGGATTACGCACGCGCCGTCTTCTCGTACCGGGTTCCCCGACTGCCCGAAAATGAGCTTGAGTTGCGCGTCCGTCATCGAATGGAACGCAAGGCAGTCATCACGGGCCCCGCTCCCGTCCCGTACAAGGCGGTGATCCATGAAGCGGCCCTGCGCATCAGAGTCGGCGATCGGACAGCGGCCAGGAATCAGCTGGCGAGCATCCTGGAGCTCTCCGCAGCGGAACACATCACCGTGCGCGTCATCCCCCTCGAGCTCGACGGCTTCGCCGGAGCCACGAACGCGATGATGTACGTGGGCGGTGCCGTGCCCAAGCTGGACACAGCTGTACGCGACGCACCCCACGGCGCGGGATTCATCGATTCCGAGGCGCAACTGGGCACCTTTCGAACACTCTTCCATATGGTGGAGGCTGTGTCGCTCGAACCCGCCCGTTCGCGTGACTTCATCTACCAGCTGGCGAAGGAACTGTGAGGCGCGCCGTGACCACCCCCGACAGCTGGCAGAAGTCCTCCTTCTCCGGGAGCGGCGACGGCAACAACTGCGTCGAACTCGCCTCTACCCCCGGCCTCGTCCACCTCCGTGAGAGCGACACCCCCGCCACCCGCATATCGACAGCCCCCGGCCCCCTCGCCCACTTCCTGCGCCACATAAAGACCTCGTTTCGCGAGGGCGCCCAGGAAGGGGAAAGCTGACCCCATGACCGACAAACTCACCGTCAGTGTTCTCGGTACCGGGATCATGGGGGCCGCCATGGCCCGTAACCTCGTCCGGGCCGGGCACGGCGTCCGTGTCTGGAACCGCACCCGCGACAAGGCCGAGCCGCTGGCCGCCGACGGCGCGCACGTCGCGGACACCCCGGAGGAGGCCGTACGGGGCGCCGACGTCGTCCTGACCATGCTGCACGACGGCCCGGCCGCCCTCGACGTCATGCGCCGGGCGGAGCCGGGGCTGCGGAGCGGGGCCGTCTGGGTGCAGTCCACCACCGCCGGGGCCGAGGCGATCGGCGGGCTCGCCGAGTTCGCCGGGGCCCACGGGCTCGTCTTCTTCGACGCGCCCGTCCTCGGGACGCGCGCACCCGCCGAGGCGGGGCAACTGACCGTGCTCGCCGCCGGGCCGAGCGCGGCACGCGACACCGTGACGCCCGTCTTCGACGCCGTCGGCGCCCGTACGGTGTGGACCGGCGAGGACGGCGGGGCGGGCAGCGCCACCCGGCTCAAGCTCGTCGCCAACAGCTGGGTCCTCGCCGCCACCGCCGCGACCGGCGAGGTGCTCGCCCTGGCCGGGGGACTCGGCGTGGACCCGCAGGACTTCTTCGACCTCATCGCGGACGGGCCGCTCGACATGGGCTATCTGCGCGCCAAGGCCGCCCTCGTCCTGGAGGACCGGCTGTCCCCGGCCAGCTTCGCCGTCACCACCGCCGAGAAGGACGCCCGCCTGATCGTGGAGGCAGGGCGGCGGAACGGCGTGCGGCTCGATGTCGCCGAGGCCGCCGCCGAACGCTTCCGTCGCGCCGACGCCCTCGGGCACGGCGGCGAGGACATGGCCGCCGCGTACTTCGCGAGCTTCGAGGAGGGGAAGCCCCCCTCCTCGTGAGGCCCGTGGGCCCGTGGGGCCGTGGGCCCGTCAGGCCTCCGGCCCCGTGCGTCTCAGCGGGCGGTGTCCGTGCTCCCGTGGCGTGACTGCGCCGGGACCGGACCCGCCCGGTCCAGCAGTCCCGTGCGGGCCGCGAGTGCCGCCGCTTCGAGGCGGGAGCCCACGCCCAGCTTCATCAGGACCCGCTGGACATGGGTGCGGGCCGTGGACGGGGCGATGCCCATGCCGGCCGCGATGAGCCGGGTGTCCTCGCCGTCGGCTACCCGCACCAGGACCTCCACCTCACGGGGGGTCAGCATCTGGAGCAGCCGCTGGCCCTCGTCGTCCGGCTGGGCGGCGGGGTTGAGCAGCTCGCTGAAGGCGCCCTGGAGCAGTTGCGGGGCCACGGCCGCCTCGCCCGCCCTCGCCTTCATGATCGCGCGCTCGACCCCCTCGATGCGTTCGTCATGGCGTACGTAGCCGGAGGCGCCGGCGGCGAACGCGGCGGCGATCCCGCGCGGGTTCGGTACCGGGCCGAGCACGAGGACCGCCACCTGCGGACGCTCCCGTTTGATCCGCACCACCGGGTCGAAGATCCCCGGCTCGGCGGGTGTCGCCGTGCCGATCAGGCACACCTCGGGTGCCCGTGTGATCACCAGCTCCGCCGCTCCCGCGGCGGGCGCCGCCGCGGCGAGCACCCGGTGCCCGCGCAGCTTCAGCGCCGAGGCCAACGCCTCGGCGAGCAGTCGGTGGTCATCGACCACCATGAGCCGGACTCCCATCAGGCAACCCCCCAGTCCCCCCGAACATCCCCACTGGTTCCCCGTGGATCAGGAGCCCCCCGGCTCTCCATCCCCCGGAAGCTACACGCTTGTTCGACGTCGCGCTTCCCCTACCGGAGAGAACTGCCCCGGAATATCGAAATCCCAACCCAAGGGGAAGTGAAGCGGGGTATGCGTGCGGCCCCGTCCCTGAACAGGGGCGGGGCCGCACACGGTGTTCCGGCCCGGATGAATTCACCCGGAGACACGATCACCCTTTCCTTTCGAAGGTGATCATTTCGGTTCACCCGAAGGTGACGCTCACTTCGTTCCGAAGGCGATCGCCAGGTATGCCTTGTCCGTCGCGGAGGTCGGCTTGTTCGCGTAGACCTGGGCCATGTACAGCCGGCCGTCGCCGTAGAGGAACTCGGCGTACTCCGGGAGCATGCTCATCTCCGCGTCGTGCGTCGACTGGGTCGTGGGGTTCTCCATCAGCGTCGTCTCCTTGAAGGAGGTCCCGTCGATGGCGACGATCTGCCCGCCCTTGTCGTACGGCGGCCGCTTGTACGCGAGGATGCTGGTGCCGTCCATGCGCAGCGGGGTGATGTCGTAGCCGTCACCGGCGTCCGCGCGCTGGCCGGTCTGCTTCCCGGTGGCCAGGTCGAAGGCGACGATCTCGTTGGTCCGGCTGTAGTCGGTGGTCCCCTCGTGCTCCTCCGTCGGGATGTACAGCTTGTCGTTGCCGACCGCGAGCGACTTGCAGAACTCGATCTTGGTGATGCCGTCGCACTTGGCCGCGTACGTCTTGCCGGGGGCCGAGATCTTCGCCCGCAGCTCGCCGGTCTTGTTGTCGATGGAGAAGAAGTCCGAGATGCCGCTGCCGTCACCGGCGGTGTCGCCGACGTCGGCCGCCACGACCAGCGGTTCGGTGGAGACGATGCTGGCGTACTCGATGCCGGGCGTCATCTTGTACTCGGAGATCACCGTCCCGGTCTTCGGGTTGATGGTCTGGATGTGCAGCTGGCGCGTGCTGCCGTACTCGCCGCACTTGCGGACCGCGACCAGCTTCTCGCCGCCGCCGTAGCCGGAGTCGTAGCAGCTGTCGCCCGTCTTCGGCGCCCACAGCGCCTTGCCGGTGGAGATGTCGAACGCGCCGCCGCCGCCCGTGCTGCCCACGGCGACCGTGCTCCCGCTGATCGTCACGTTGTCGAGGTTGATCTGCTGGTCACCGGACTTGACCGTCCGGGTCCAGAGCTTCGCGCCCGCGTCGAGGTCGATGGCGGCGACCTGGGTGCACCCGTGCGAGGGCTGCGTCTTGGTGGGCATGGCCGGCTCGAAGACGACCGCCGTCCGGTTGGCGTCCGTGGTGTGCCGGCTGGCCTGGCACACCGGGCCGGGGAGCTTGACCGTCCAGGTCTTGGCCCCGGTGTTCGGGTCGTAACCGTTGATCTCGGCGTTGCCGGTCTTGGCGTACACCTTGTCGGTGAGCCAGGAGCCGACCGTGTTCACACTCGTGAGGCCCTTGGGCACGGCCGGCGCGGGGAGCTGGAACAGCAGCGAGGACTTGGGGTCGGCCGGCGCCTTCTCCTCGCCGCCGCCCTTCTTGTCGTCGCCCTTGTCGCCGCCGCCGTCGCCACCGGTGACACCGCCCGACTTCCCGACGTCGTGCTTGTCGCCTCCGTCGGAACGCTGCGAGTACAGGAAACCGCCGCCGACGATCAGCGCGATGGCCACCACGGCCGCCACGATGATGAGCAGCTGGCTGTTGGGCTTGCGCCCGCCGCCCGTCTGCTGGGCCTGCGGCTGCATCGGCATGGTCGGCGGCTGCGGGTAGCCGTACGGGTTGGGCTGCTGGCCCGGATAGCCGTAGCCCGGCTGGCCCGGGGGCGGCGTCTGCGGATAGCCGTACGGCTGCTGCGGGGACGCGGGCGGGGGCGTCTGGGGGTAGCCGTAGCCGGGGCCCGCGGCGGGCGGGGGCGTCTGCGGGTAGCCGTAGCCGGGGCCCGCGGCGGCCGGCGGAGGGGTGGGCAGTCCGAAACCGCCCGAGGGCGGGTCCTGGGGTGCGCCGAAACCACCCGGCGGCGGGTCCTGGGGGGCCCCGAAACCCTGCGGGGCCGGAGCCTGCGGTGCCGGGGCCTCAGGCGCGCCGAAGCCCTGCGGGGCCGGGGCCTCAGGCGTACCGGAACCCTGCGGAGCCGGGGCCTCAGGCGTACCGGAACCCTGCGGAGCCGGGGCCTCAGGCGCGCCGAAGCCCTGCGGAGCCGGGGCCTCAGGCGTACCGGAACCCTGCGGAGCCGGGGCCTCAGGCGCGCCGAAGCCCTGCGGGGCCGGGGCCTCAGGCGTGCCGGAACCCTGCGGGGGCGCGTCCTGCGGGGCAGGGGCCTGTGCCGGCGGGTCCTGCGGGGCGCCGGAGTCCTTCGCGAGCGGGTCCCGCGGGGCGCCGGAACCGCCGGGCTCGGGGTCCCCGCCCGGGTTCTGCCCAGAACTCGGGGAAGGGTCCTGCGGGGCGCCGAAACCCTTCGGGGGCTCGTTCGGCGGGGGCGGCTGACTCATGACGTGAATACCTCGGAATGCGTCGGAACGGCGGGCCTGTACGCGTGTGGGGCGCGACGGAACGGGGCGGGGGCGTCGGTCACTTGCCGTAGGCCAGCATCAGCTTCTCCTTCGCCTCGTCGTTGCCCGTCAGCCGGAGCGTGGAGATGTAGAAGCGCCCGTCCACGTAGTCGACGGCCTTCGAGTAGAAGCCGGACTCGATGTTCGCGGTGCCCGCCGGGTTCTGGAGCAGCTTCACGGGGGTGTGGGCGCCGCCGCCCGTCGGGATCGACACGACGCGGCCGCCGCTGTCGTACGACGGTTCGACGTAGGCGAGGAGGTTCGTGCCGTCCGTCCTCATCGGCATCATCGCCGCGTCCCCGGGGGACTTGACGCGCCACTTCTCCTTGCCGGTCGCGAGGCTGAACGCCACGATCTCGTTGGGGCCGCTCTTCGCCTCGGTCGGCAGGTAGACCGTGTCGGCGTCGGCGGCGGTGCCGAAGCAGCCCGTCAGGTCGCGGTTGAGGATCGCGAAGCCGCATTCGGGCGCGAGGCCGTCGTCGCTCTTGAGCTGCGAGCGCAGGGTGCCGTCGCTCTTCAGCGCGGTGATGTTCACCGTCTTCTTCGCGTCGTTGGTCAGGTAGAGCACGACCGGGTCCACGGAGTAGGCGTGCCCGACCCGCCAGCCCTTGGGGATCTTCGTCGTCCACCGGGCCTTGCCGGTGGCCGGGTCCAGCTCCTGCACCTCGTCGTGCTCGGTGCTGCTGCCGGCCCCGCAGGCCGAGACGGCCAGCAGCTTGGAGCCGCCCGCGAATCCCGCCGGGTAGCAACTGGTGCCGTACTTCTTCTTGTCCCACAGCTTCTTGCCGCTGGTGACGTCGTACGCCGTTCCCGACATCGAGCGTCCGACCGTCAGCGTCTTGCCGGTGATGGACAGTTCGACCGTGAGCGTGCTGTCGAACAGTTCGCCTTCCGCTATCTGCGCGGTCCAGCCCTTGGCGCCGGTGTTCAGGTCGATCTGCTGGAGCTGGTTGCACTTCGCGCTGCTGGCGGAGCTGCTCATGTAGGCGATGACGACCTTGTCGTCGGCCGTCTTCTGCGGGGTGACCGCGCAGATCTTCTGCGGGAAGGTCAGCGCGGGCCAGGCGGGCTTGCCGTCACCGACGTCGAACGCGAAGAGCTGCTTGTACGCCGCCTTCACCGCCGTCTTGCCGGTGATCCACATCCCGGGGGCCTCGGCACCCGAACCGGGCGCGTCGGGTGCCGACTTGTACCAGAGGACCTTCGCCTCGCCCGCCTTGCGGCCCGCGTTGAGGTCGTCGTTCTCCTCGCCGCCGTCGCCGCTGCCGTCACCGGGGTTGGCCGTGGCGTCGGAGGCGGGCGCGGACACGGACGGGCTGCTGCTCGGGCTCTTCTCGGCGACGGGCTTCTTGTCGTCACCACTGCCGGTGACGGCCCAGACGGTGCCGCCGACGACGATCAGACCGGCCACCGCGGCGGCGATCACGAGTGCGGGCTTGCCCTTGAACGGGTTCTTCGAGCCTCCGCCGGGCCCCGGGGCGCCGGGGGCGCCCGGGTAGGGCGTCTGGGGCGGATAGCCGTGTCCCGGCTGCTGCCCGTATCCGTAGGGTCCGGGCTGGCCGTACGGGCCCGGCTGCTGCGGCTGTCCGTACGGGCCCGGCTGGGTGTAGGGGCCGGGCTGCTGCGGGTATCCGTAGCCGGGCCCCTGGGGTCCGGCGGGCGGGGTGTTCTGGGGCGCGGGCGCCTGGGGCGGCTGCGCGGGGGGAGGGGGCGTGCTCTGGGGCGCGCCGAAACCGGCCCCCGACCGCGGGTCCGGCGCGGCGCCGCCACCGCCCGTCGGCGGCTGGTCCTGCGGTGCTCCGAAACCGCCCTGCGGCGGCTGGCTCGGCGGCTGACTCATCAGCGCGTCCCCCTCTTCACTGATGTGACACCCCACCGGCGGCGCCGGATTCGCGCCTCGTCCGGTGGATCTCAGACTGTTCTCAGAACGCTCTTTCTATCACTCCGGGGGGCGCGGGCAGGGGGCCGGTGCGCGCCCTGTTCCCAAGGGAGGACCGGGCTGTGATGCCGTCGTTACGCGCCTTCACGCGCCCTTCACGCGGGGCGCGCGAGGCGGGTCCGACCCCGCGGGAACGCCGTCGCGAGGGTCGCTTTCGGCAACTCGGGGGCGCCCGGCGGGACTTGCGCCCCCTTCGAACGGGTCGCGCACGCCGGGCGAACGCGCCGGACGCGCGGCACCTCCGCACTCCGGGAGGCACCGCGCGTCCGGCGGGGGGCTGCCGCCCCTCCGTGTCACGCGTCCGTCACACCTGGGTCACGCGTCCTCGGCCAGCTCCAGCCAGCGCATCTCCAGCTCCTCGCGCTCCCCCGCCAACTCGCGCAGCTCCGTGTCGAGTCGGGCCACCTTCCCGAAGTCGGTGGCGTTGTCCGCGATCTGGGCGTGCAGCTTGGTCTCCTTCTCGGAGATCTTGTCCAACTGGCGCTCGATCTTCTGGAGTTCCTTCTTCGCGGCGCGGGCGTCGGCGGCCGACGCGGCCTTCGCCGGAGCGGGGGCGGCGGCGAGCACGGTGGCCGCGGCCGCCTCCTCCATCTTCTTGCGCCGCTCCAGGTACTCGTCGATACCGCGCGGGAGCATCCGCAGGGTGCCGTCGCCGAGGAGCGCGAACACGTTGTCCGTGGTGCGCTCGATGAAGAAGCGGTCGTGGGAGATCACGATCATGGAGCCGGGCCAGCCGTCGAGGAGGTCCTCGAGCTGGGTGAGGGTCTCGATGTCGAGGTCGTTGGTGGGCTCGTCGAGGAAGAGGACGTTGGGCTCGTCCATCAGCAGACGCAGGATCTGCAGCCTGCGGCGCTCACCACCGCTGAGGTCCCCGACCGGCGTCCACTGCTTCTCCTTGTTGAAGCCGAACGTCTCGCACAGCTGCCCCGCGGTCATCTCGCGGCCCTTGCCGAGGTCGACGCGGTCGCGGACGGACTGGACGGCCTGGAGGACCCGCCAGGTGGGGTCGAGTTCGCCGACCTCCTGGGAGAGGTAGGCGAGCTTGACGGTCTTGCCGGTGACGATCCGGCCGGCGGCGGGCTGCTTCTCGCCCTCGCTGCGGGCGGCCTCCGCGAGGGCGCGCAGCAGGGAGGTCTTGCCCGCGCCGTTGACGCCCACCAGACCGATGCGGTCGCCGGGGCCGAGCTGCCAGGTGAGGTGCTTGAGCAGGACCTTGGGCCCGGCCTGCACGGTCACGTCCTCCAGCTCGAAGACGGTCCTGCCGAGCCGGGAGTTGGCGAACCGCATCAGCTCGCTCTTGTCGCGCGGCGGCGGCACGTCGGCGATCAGCTCGTTGGCCGCCTCGACGCGGAAGCGCGGCTTGGAGGTGCGGGCGGGCGCGCCGCGGCGCAGCCAGGCCAGCTCCTTGCGGACCAGGTTCTGCCGCTTGACCTCCTCGGTCGCGGCGATGCGCTCACGCTCGGCGCGGGCGAACACGTAGTCGGAGTAGCCGCCCTCGTACTCGTAGACCGCGCCCTTCTGTACGTCCCACATCCGGGTGCAGACCTGGTCGAGGAACCAGCGGTCGTGCGTCACGCAGACCAGCGCGGAGCGGCGCTCGCGCAGGTGCTGGGCGAGCCAGGCGATGCCCTCGACGTCCAGGTGGTTGGTGGGCTCGTCGAGGATGATCAGGTCCTGCTCCTCGATGAGCAGCTTCGCCAGCGCGATGCGGCGGCGCTCACCGCCGGAGAGCGGGCCGATCACGGTGTCGAGGCCCTGCGGGAAGCCGGGCAGGTCGAGACCGCCGAAGAGGCCCGTCAGCACGTCCCGGATCTTGGCGTTGCCCGCCCACTCGTGGTCGGCCATGTCCCGGATGACCTCGTGGCGCACGGTGGCCGCGGGGTCGAGCGAGTCGTGCTGGGTGAGCACGCCGAGGTGCAGGCCGCCGGAGTGGGTGACCCGGCCGGTGTCGGCCTCCTCCAGCTTGGCGAGCATGCGGATCAGCGTGGTCTTGCCGTCGCCGTTGCGGCCGACGACGCCGATGCGGTCCCCCTCGCTGACGCCGAGGGAGACTCCGTCGAGCAGTGCACGGGTGCCGTACACCTTGCTGACGGACTCGACATTGACCAGGTTGACGGCCATTTCTCTCCTGAACAAGGGGGACGATCGACCCTCAAGGGTAGTCCGCGCGGCGGACGTCCCCCGCCGCGCGTCCTTTCGTCCCCCCGGCCGGGCACGGTCGCCTCAGCCGATCACGGTCGCTCCCGGCGCCGGGGACTCCGTGACGCGGACCGCCCGGCAGGTGCCCGAGGCGAGGAGTACCCGGCCGATGGTCCGCGCGGTCTCGGCGTCCGGCGCGAGGAACGCCGTGGTCGGGCCCGAACCGGAGACGAGCGCGGTGAGCGCGCCGGCCGCGCGGCCCGCCGCGAGGGTGTCGGCGAGGGCGGGGAAGAGGGAGAGGGCCGCGGGCTGGAGATCGTTGGAGACGGTGCGCGCGAGGGAGCCGGCGTCGCCCTTGGCCAGCGCGTCCAGCAGGTCCTGCGAGGCGACCGGCTCCGGGACGTCCGCGCCCTCGTGCATCCGGTCGAACTCCCGGAAGACCGCCGGGGTCGACAGCCCGCGCTCGGCCATCGCGAAGACCCAGTGGAAGGTCCCGCCGACCTCCAGCGGGCGCAGCTTCTCGCCCCGGCCGGTACCGAGCGCCGCCCCGCCCACCAGGGAGAACGGCACGTCGCTGCCCAGCTCGGCGCAGATGTCGAGGAGTTCCTCGCGCGGGGCGTTCGTGCCCCACAGGGTGTCGCAGGCGAGCAGCGCGCCGGCTCCGTCCGCGCTGCCTCCGGCCATGCCGCCCGCGACGGGGATGTCCTTGGCGATGTGGAGGTGCACGGCGGGGTCGACGCCGTACCTGCGGGCGAGCTCCAGGGCGGCGCGGGCCGCGAGGTTCGTCCGGTCGAGGGGCACCTGGGCGGCGTCGGGGCCCTCGCAGGTGACGCGCAGCTCGTCCGCCGGGGTGACGCTCACCTCGTCGTACAGGCCGACCGCGAGAAAGACGTTGGCCAGGTCGTGGAAGCCGTCGGGGCGTGCGCCGCCGACCGCGAGCTGGACGTTGACCTTGGCAGGGACGCGTACCGTCACCGTCTCCGTCACGGCTGGGTCGACTCCTCGTTCTCGGGGGCGGGCTCGGAAGCGGTCTCGGGGGCGTAGCGCCGGCCGGCGGCGGCGCTCCCGGTGGCGTCGCCGTGGTCCGCCGCCACGCGGTTCTCCGCGATCCGGACGAACTCCTCGACGGTCAGCGACTCCCCGCGGGCCTGCGGCGAGATCCCGGCGGCGACGAGCGCGGCCTCGGCGGCGGGGGCGGAGCCGGCCCATCCGGCGAGGGCGGCGCGCAGGGTCTTGCGGCGCTGCGCGAAGGCGGCGTCCACCGCGGAGAACACCTCGGCCTTGGTGGCCGTCGTGCTGATCGGCTCGGCGCGCCGGGTGAGCGCCACGAGACCGCTGTCGACGTTGGGCGCCGGCCAGAAGACGTTGCGGCCGATGGCGCCGGCCCGCTTCACGTCGGCGTACCAGTTCGCCTTCACCGACGGCACGCCGTACACCTTCGAACCGGGCGGGGCGGCGAGCCGGTCGGCGACCTCGGACTGCACCATCACGAGGGTGCGCTCGATGGTCGGGAAGGTGTCGAGCATGTGCAGCAGGACGGGCACGGCGACGTTGTACGGGAGGTTCGCGACCAGCGCGGTCGGGGGCGGGCCCGGCAGCTCCCTCACGTGCATGGCGTCCGAGTGGACCAGCGCGAACCGGTCGGCGCGCCCGGGCATGCGGGCCTCGACCGTCGCGGGGAGGGCGCTCGCGAGGACGTCGTCGATCTCGACGGCGACGACCCGGTCCGCCGTCTCCAGCAGGCCGAGCGTCAGCGAGCCGAGGCCGGGACCCACCTCCACGACCACGTCGTCGGGCCGCACCTCCGCGGTCCGCACGATGCGGCGCACCGTGTTCGCGTCGATGACGAAGTTCTGGCCGCGCTGCTTGGTGGGCCGTACGCCGAGGACTGCCGCGAGTTCGCGGATCTCGGCGGGGCCCAGGAGGGCGTCGGAGGTGGGGCTGGTCACGAGCCAAGGGTACGGGGGCCGGGGCCGGGCCGTGCAGCCCCGGCCCGTGGCGCCGGTGCCGGACCGTACCTGCCGGTGCCTGCCAGCGCCAGCCGTGCCTACCGGTGCCGACCGTGCCAGTGCTGGTGCCGACCGTGCCTGTCGTGCCGGTGCCGATGCCGATGCCGACCGTGTCTGCCGGTACCGCCGGTGCCAGTCGTGCCAGTGCCAGTGTCGACCGTGCCTGCCGTGCCGGTGCCGGTGCCGGTGCCGACCGTGCCTGCCGGTGCCAGCCGTGCCGGTGCCGGTGCCGACCGTGCCTGCCGGTGTCAGCCGTGTCGGTGCCGACCGTGCCTGCCGTGCCGGTGCCGGTGCCGACCGTGCCTGCCGGTGCCAGCCGTGCCGGTGCCGGTGCCGACCGTGCCTGCCGGTGTCAGTCGTGCCGGTGCCGGTGTCAGCCGTGCAGTCGCGGCCCGCAGTGCGGCCAGGCGCTCGTCCCCCGGCGCGCGTACAGCTTCTTGGCCCTGAGGGTCTGTTCCGCGGCCGGGGCGTCCTGGGGGCGCCCGCTGCCGCCGAGGGCGTGCCAGGTACGGGTGTCGAACTGGTAGAGGCCGCCGTAGGTGCCGGACGGATCCACGGCCCCGGGCCGGCCGCCGGACTCGCACGCGGCGAGACCGGACCAGTTCAAGCGGTCGGCGCCGCCGGAGGAGGGGTGCGGCTTCGTGCCCACCCTGACCAGCTGGGCCCGCGGCCGCCGCACCACCTCGGACCGGACGAGCCGGGGCCTCTGCCGGACCCCGTCGACGGTGCGCAGGCTGTAGGTGAGGCGCCATGCCCCGTACCGGCCGGGGCGGTCGACGACCTCGGCGCCCTCGAACAGCGAGGGGTCGTCCGTCCGCCGCACCTCGAACGGGATCCGTCCCTCGCGGACCTCCCTGGTCCCGGTGACGCGCAGGACGGTGACCGTCTGCCCGTCCCGCGGGAAGCTCCCGGCCGGGACGGAGGTCGTGTCCTGCCCGTGCAGGGTGACCCCGGCCTCCGCGACGGCCTCCGCGACGCTCGCGGCGTTCGTGCGGATCGTGCGCGCCCGGCCGTCGGCCATGATCGTGACCGCGCGTTCGGTCCGCACGTCGAGCGCCAGTCCCCCGGGCCCGATGCGCCGGGAGCGCGAGGCCGACAGGTGGGCGCCCTCGGCCCGCACCCCCAGCCGGCCGAGCGCCCCCTCCACGGTGCGCTCCGTCGTCCACACCCTGCGCCGCTCGCCGTCGACGGTGAGGTACACCGGGTGCCCGTAGCGCACCACGACCTCGTCCCCGCTGGTGAGGGCGGTGCCGGGGGCGGGCGCGACCACGTCGTGCGCGCCCACCTTCACGCCCTCGTCGGCGAGCAGTTCCGTCACGTCGTCCGCGAAGGTGTGCAGCGTGCGCGGTCGGCCGTCGACGCTGAGCTCGATCGCCTTGTCGTTGGCGACGAACGCGGAGGTGCCACCGGCCAGGAAGGCCACGACCAGGGCCTGCGGCAGGAGCCGTCGCAGGGACTCCGGGCGCTCGGGGACACGCCTGCGCCGGGCCGCGTGGCGCGCCCCGGCCCGGCCGCCCGTGCCGCGCGCCCCGGCCCGGCCGCCCGTGCCGCGCTCCCCGGCCCGCCCGTCACCGGGGCCGCCACCGCCGCCCTCGTACGCCTCATGCGCCCCGTCAGGAGCCCGCACGGCGACCGGGACGTCCGGCCACGGACGCTGCAGGCGGGGCTCGGTGGGCGCGTCGGGCGCCACGGGCACGGCACGGGCGCCGGGCGCACCGGGCGGCCCGGGCGCGTCCGGCGCCACGGGCACGGCGGCGCGCGCCTCGCGGGCCGGGCGGTGCGGATCCGGGAAGAGCCCGGCGTACGGCTCGTGGGGCCGGTACTGCCCGTGACCGCGGTACGCGTCGTGGTCGACCCGCGTGGCCTCGGCCGCCCCGGACCGGCCGGGCGCCTCGGGCTGACCGGACGCGCCCGGCGCTCCGGGCCGACCGGGTACACCGGGCGGGCCGGACGGACCGGGCGGACCGGACGCGCCGGGCGGGCCGAGCGGGTCCGCCGTGGTGGGCGCGGTGGGCGCGGCGGCGCCGGTGACGCCGACGACGGTGGCGGCCTCGGCGCCACCGGTCGGTCCGTACGTCTCGTACGTCTCGTACTGCTCGTACCGCGAGCTGCTCACGACGACACGCTCCAGGGTCCGGATCGGGCGACCAGAACCTAGCGGAGCGACCGTCACTCTCCCAAGCGACGCGACTACGCCGTGTCGCGAAACTTCCTCACCGAGGACCCCGGGGCCACGCCGGGTCAGTAGTCGAACGCGCGCGCGGTGTTGGCGGAGATCGAGGCCGCCAGGGTGTCCTCGTCGATCCCCCGCACCGCGGCCATGGCGCGCACCGTGACCGGGACGAGGTACGGGGCGTTGGGCCGTCCGCGGTACGGCGCGGGCGTCAGGAAGGGCGCGTCGGTCTCGACGAGGACGAGTTCGAGCGGGGCCACGGCCAGCGCGTCGCGCAGCGGCTGGGCGTTCTTGAAGGTCATGTTGCCGGCGAAGGACATGAAGTAGCCGGCGCGGGCGCAGATCTCCGCCATGTCGGCGTCGCCGGAGTAGCAGTGGAAGACGGTCCGCTCCGGGGCGCCCTCCTCCGCCAGGACGCGCAGGACGTCCGCGTGCGCGTCGCGGTCGTGGATGACCAGGGCCTTGCCGTGCCGCTTGGCGATCTCGATGTGGGCGCGGAAGGAGCGCTCCTGCGCCTCCTTGCCCTCGGGACCGGTGCGGAAGAAGTCCAGTCCGGTCTCGCCGACGCCCTTGACGTGCGGGAGGGCGGCGAGCCGGTCGATCTCCGCGAGCGCCTCGTCCAGCGCCGCGTCGCCGCCCGGCTGCCGGGCGCCCTGCCGGGACCACCCGTCGGGGTCGCCGAGCACGATGCGAGGGGCCTCGTTGGGGTGCAGGGCGACGGTGGCGTGGACGGCGTCGTGCGCGGCCGCCGTCTCGGCCGCCCAGCGGGAGCCCTTCACGTCGCAGCCGACCTGGACGACCGTCGTCACTCCGACCGACGCGGCCTTGGCGAGGGCCTCGTCGACCGTGCCGGACTGCATGTCGAGATGGGTGTGCGAGTCGGCCACGGGAACGCGCAGGGGCTCGGGGAGCGGCGGTGCGGCGTTCTTGTCGGCGGCGGAAGCGGAGGAAGGCATGCCCCGATCCTACGAAGGGGGCATGCCCGGCCTCACCTCGCGGGGAGCCGGGAGGCCGTCCCGTGGGCCCCGTCCGGTCCGGTCAGTCCGCCCGGCGGTGCTGGAACGGGTGCAGCAGGTCCGACAGGTGCCAGTGGTGCGGCTCGTCCGGGGTGTCGGAGGAGCCGGCCCGCGTCTCCCCCTCCGGACCGTCCTCGGGCTGCTGCTGCGGTACCGGACGGCGCGGGCGCCGCGTCGTGGGGTGCTGCATGGATTCACGGGCGGACGACACCCGGCCGGCGCGCATGATGCGCACCACGTGGCTGTCGCAGTTCAGACAGGTGGGCCGGCTGAGCGGCGACGGCACGACCTCGCCGTCCGCCACGTACACGACGTACTCGGAGCCTTCCGTGTCGCGGTGGTGCTCGATCTCGTACGACTGCTCCCAGCCCTGCCCGCAGCGCATGCAGGCGAAGGAATACGACTCGTGGACGACGGCCGTCGCCGTGCCGCGGTGCCTGGTCGGTTCGGTGACCTGACCCGCGGCGCCACCGCTGGTCCGTCCTGTGGTCTCACTCATGCCAGCCGCTCCTCTTGTCCGCTGGACAAGCACCCCCGTCGGCGGAACTCCCCCGGAATCCCACCGGTTCGCCGGAGGCGAGGGACGGGTGCGTCCCTTCGTCCAGTGGACGCCTCTCCCGGCGCGAACGCATCCGGCCTGCCGAGTGTTGGAGCCGTTTTGGGCTTTCCTTGTCGGAAGGCTCCCCTCACCCGGCCTGATCTTTGCCTTCCACGGTAGTCCTTTGCCCTTCTATGGGCCGCTTCGTTCGGCGTTCTTTGCCGCGACGACCGCATCGAAGACGTCCCGTTTGGGAAGTCCCGCCTCGGCGGCGACGGCGGCGATGGCCTCCTTGCGCCGCTCCCCCGCCTCCTCGCGCACCCGCACCCTGCGCACCAGCTCGGCGGCGTCGAGCTCCTCGGCCCCCTTCTCGGGCGCGCCCTCGACGACGACGGTGATCTCGCCGCGGACCCCCTCCGCGGCCCAGGCCGCCAGCTCGCCCAGCGGACCGCGCTTGACCTCCTCGTACGTCTTGGTCAGCTCGCGGCAGACGGCGGCGCGGCGCTGGGTGCCGAAGACCTCCGCCATGGCGGCGAGGGTGTCGTCGAGCCGGTGGGGCGCTTCGAAGTAGACGAGCGTCCGGCGCTCCTCGGCGACCTCCCGCAGCCGCGACAGGCGCTCGCCGGCCTTCCTGGGCAGGAAGCCCTCGAAGCAGAAGCGGTCGACGGGCAGGCCGGACAGCGCGAGCGCGGTGAGCACGGCGGACGGGCCGGGCACGGCGGTGACCTTGATGTCCTTCTCCACCGCGGCCGCGACCAGCCGGTAGCCGGGGTCCGACACGGACGGCATCCCGGCGTCGGTCACCAGCAGGACCCGCGCCCCGCCGGCCAGCGCCTCGACGAGTTCCGGGGTCCGGGCGGCCTCGTTGCCCTCGAAGTACGAGACGATCCGCCCCGTCGGCTGGACACCGAGGGCCTGGGTGAGCCGGCGCAGCCTGCGGGTGTCCTCGGCGGCGACGACATCGGCCCCGGCCAGTTCCGCCGCGAGCCGTGGCGGCGCGTCGGAGATGTCGCCGATGGGGGTACCTGCCAGCACAAGGATTCCTGTCACGGCTCCATCCTCGCAGGGGCCCGGCCCGGCAGGCTCATCCGATCCGAAGGGCCCGTGCACGGGACTCCCACAGACCTGTTCCCTACGATGGCGCGGTGACCAGTACCGCGTCCTCCACGGACACCCGGCAGGGGCAGGGCCAGGCCGCCGACGATCGGCGGGCGTCGTGGCAGCAGCGGCTGCGCCGATTCGGCTATACGGCGCCGCCCCGAAGTGATGTGCGCGACCGGCTCGTACCGCCGTACGCCGAACCAGGCCCCGGGATCTGGGCCGCGCTCGGGCTGCGTCAGGAGGTCGCCGACCGTTTCAACCGCTGGTCGGGCTGGGTGGGCCCGCTCCTGGTGACCCTGCTCGCCGGGTTGCTGCGGTTCTGGAACCTGGGCAGCCCGAAGGCGGTGATATTCGACGAGACGTACTACGCCAAGGACGCCTGGGCGCTCATCCACCGCGGCTACGAGGTCAACTGGGCGAAGAACGCCAACGACCTGATCCTGCAGAACGACGGGCACGTCCGGATCCCCAGCGACCCCTCCTATGTCGTGCACCCGCCGGTCGGCAAGTACGTCATCGGGCTCGGCGAGTGGATGTTCGGCTTCAACCCGTTCGGCTGGCGCTTCATGACGGCGCTGCTCGGCACGCTGTCGGTGCTGCTGCTGTGCCGGATCGGGCGCCGGCTGTTCCGCTCGACGTTCCTCGGCTGCCTCGCGGGCCTGCTGATGGCGGTGGACGGGCTGCACTTCGTGATGAGCCGCACCTCGCTGCTCGACGGCGTGCTGATGTTCTTCGTGCTGGCGGCCTTCGGCTGCCTGGTCGTCGACCGCGACAAGGCGCGGGCCAGGCTGGCGGCGGCACTGCCCGCCGACGAGAACGGCGTCGTCCGCCCGGACGCGCACATCGCCGAGACGACCCGGCTGGGCTGGCGGCCCTGGCGCTGGACGGCGGGCCTGATGCTGGGCCTGGCCATCGGCACCAAGTGGAACGGGCTGTACGTCCTGGCCGCGTTCTGCGTGATGGCGGTCCTGTGGGACGGGGCCTCGCGCCGGGTCGCGGGCGCCCGGCAGCCCTACCTGAGGTGGGCCCAGTGGCGTGACACGATCATCACGTTCCTGGCGACGGTCCCGGTCGCCCTGTCCGTGTACCTGGTCTCCTGGACCGGCTGGATCCTGTCGCCGGACAACGGCAAGGGCGGCTACTTCCGCAACTGGGCCGTGACGGACGGCAGGGGCGGCAACTGGACCTTCCTCCCGGACTGGCTGCGCAGCCTGGTGCACTACGAGACCGAGGTCTACAAGTTCCACGTCGGGCTGTCGTCGCCGCACACCTACCAGTCCAACCCGTGGAGCTGGATCGTCCTCGGCCGCCCGGTCTCGTACTTCTACGAGTCCCCGCTGCCCGGCAAGGACGGCTGTCCCGCGAACGCGGGCGACAAGTGCGCCCGTGAGGTGCTCGCGCTCGGCACGCCGCTGCTGTGGTGGGCCGCCTGCTTCGCGATCGTCTACGTGCTGTGGCGCTGGGCCTTCCGCCGCGACTGGCGGGCGGGCGCCATCGCCTGCGGCGTCGCGGCCGGCTACCTCCCCTGGTTCCTGTACCAGGAGCGCACGATCTTCCTCTTCTACGCCGTCGTCTTCGTGCCGTTCCTGTGCCTGGCCGTCACGATGATGATCGGCGCGATCCTCGGACCGCCCGGCTCCGGGGAACGCCGCCGCGTCGTCGGCGCGGCGGGAGCGGGCGTCCTGGTCCTCCTGATCCTGTGGAACTTCATCTACTTCTGGCCCCTGTACACGGGCACGGCGATCCCGATCGACCAGTGGCGGTCACGGATGTGGCTGGACACCTGGGTCTAGCCGACCGGACAACGACGACGAGGGCCCGGCTTCCCGCCGGGCCCTCGTCGTCTCCGGCCGGTCGCGGCCGGACGGTGGAGGCCGTCACGGCCCGGCCGGCCGGAACCGCGGTCCGGGTCCTGGCCGGAAACCGTCAACGCGGTGTCGATGCGGTGTCCGTGCGGTGGCGTACGGGCGTCGGGCGAGGTTGGTGCGTACAACCATCGGGCTCCCTCGGCCATCTACGTCGGCGGCCGGATCACTTCCGGTCTCCGCCCTGCCGAAGGAGCACCGTGCACCGACATCTGCCCCGCCGCGCCCTGCGGGCCGGCGCCACCGCCCTCGCGGCGGGACTGCTGGTCCTCGGCGCGCCGGCTTCCGGTCAGGCCGCCCCGGCCGGCACGTCGCTGGAGTTCACCTCCGACCAGAGCGGCGATCCGGTCACCGTGGAGCCGTACGAGGACCCCACCGCTTACGCCTACCTGAACGCGCGCTACACCGGCTCCAGCGAGCTGACCGACTTCACGGTGACCATCGACGCCACGGCGCTCAAGGACCAGATGAGCCTGTCGGTGACCCAGTCCTGCGCCGAGAAACAGAAGTTGCTCCTCGTCTGCGACGGCAGAACCCTGAACAGGGGCAAACCGCTCAAGCCGGGCGATATCCTGCGCGCCCCCTTCCTCCATTTCAAGACACTGGCGACCGCGCGGCCCGGTTTCACGGGTGCGGTCCGGGTCTTCGGGCAGGCCGGTGACACCGCGCTCGGAGAGATCACGATCAAGACCGCCGTGGCGGAGGTCGGCCCGATCATCGACCGGGGCCGTGACAGCACCGTCAAGTCGACACCCGGCGCGACGCTGCGCCCCGAGGTCGGCTTCACGCACTACAGTTCCCGGCCCCTGCAGGGTGTCTACGTGACCACCTGGTTCTCCCAGGGCCTCTCCCTCACCGACGTGCCCAGCAACTGCGAGGTCGGCCGCGAGGGGGGACGCTGCCACATCGAGGCCCCGGTCGAACCGGGCGGCTCCTACGACCTCGACGGATTCGCGCTGAAGGTCGGCGGCACGGCGCTGAGCGAGTCCTGGAACCTGAGCGTGTCCGCGACGACCAAGGGCTACGAGGCGATGCACCTCACCGACGCCCACCGCGGCACCGGACACGCGATGCGCCTCGTCCCCCGGGCCGGCGGCGCCGGGAAGTTCGAGTACGGGTCCGCGTCCGGCGGGGTCTACGTCGCCAACGACTACGACCTCGAAGCGGTGGGAGCCACCCTCGACGGCAAGGCCGGACAGGTGGTGAAGGCGGAGCTGGGCGTCCGCAACAACGGGCCCGCCACCATTCAGCAGTGGTGGGGCGAGGGGCCCGGCGACGACCCCGCCGTCGTGACCAAGGTGACGGTCCCGCCCGGCACCACGGCGGTGAAGGTCCCCAAGGGCTGCTACACGTTCGAGGACCACAAGTCGGACACGCCCGGCGCCAGGAGCTACTCCTGCTTCCAGGACCACGACGACTACTACTTCGACGCGAAGCAGCTCACGCCGTTCGACTTCGAACTGCGCATCGACGACCCCAAGAAGCTCGCCCCCGGTTCGGTCAAGGTGGACGGCTCCGACAGCAACAACAAGAACAACACCGCGGCGATCACGGTGACCGTCGACGGCAAGCCGGCGGGCGGGTCCGGCGGGTCCGGATCGACCGGCGGGTCCGGGTCGTCGACCGGCGGCTCCGGTTCGACCGGCGGCACGGGCTCGTCGACGGGCGGCTCGGATTCGACCGGCGGCTCCGGATCGACCACGTCGGGCGGCACCGCGCAGGGCTCCATGGCCGACACGGGCGCGGGCGCGCTGCCCTGGTACGCGACCGCGGCGGGAGGGGCACTGGCCCTCGGCGCCGCCCTGTCCGTCCTCGTACGGCGTCGCGTCCGCTGAAGCACGGAACCCCGCGGACGCGGTCGGCCGCGCAGGTCCGGAGCGACCCGACCGGCCGGGGGAAACAGACGGGCTTGTCCGTGAACCGCGTTCACGGACAAGCCCGTTGGTCATGGCTAACGATTCGGCGAAGGTCTGCACCACGAGCACCACCCGCACTTTAGAGTGCATGATGAACCGACTTTTCTGAACGCGTTCAGAAGTTCGGGAAGGGGGTTCACCGGGAGGGATTCGCACGATGCGCAAGGGGGCCAGGGCTGCCGTCATAGGCAGCGTGTTCGCGGTGATGGTGGGCGGTGCCGGGTACGGCGCCTACAACGTCGTGACAGTGATCAGCGGGAGCGACGGGACGGGAGCCGGCGGACCCGCCGAGGTGAGGACCGGGCCGCCCAGCGGCGCCGAGGTGAAGGAAGCCAGCCGCGCGTTCTTCGCGGCCTGGGAGAAGGGGGACGCGGCGAAGGCGGCCGCGTACACGAACTACGCGTCGAGCGCCGAGGGCCTGCTCGCCGGCTACCGCGACGACGCGCACCTGACCGACGTGAGGATCACCCCGGGTGCCGCGTCCGGGGCCCGGGTGCCGTTCTCCGTCAAGGCCACGGTGTCGTACGACGGGAAGAGCAAGCCGCTCGCGTACGACTCCGAACTGACCGTCGTCCGCGGCGAGACCACCGGCAAGGCACTGGTCGACTGGAAGCCCTCCGTCGTCCACCCGGAGCTGAAGGACGGCGACACCCTGGTCACGGGCGAGTCGGCGAGCCCGGCGATCGAGGCCGTGGACCGGAACAACGTTGTCCTGACCAAGGAGAAGTACCCGTCCCTGGGGCCGATCCTGGACGCGCTCCGGGAGAAGTACGGCGACACGGCGGGCGGCACGCCCGGCATCGAGCTGGCGATCCGGCACGGCGCCGAGGGAACCGGCGGCGACACGACCCTGGTCACGCTCGCGAAGGGGCGGGCGGGCAAGGTCCGTACGACACTCAGCGCGAGCGCGCAGGCCGCCGCGGAGAAGGCGGTTGCCAGGTTCGCCGAGTCCTCCGTGGTGGCGGTGAAGCCCAGCACCGGAGAGGTGCTCGCCGTCGCCAACCACCGCGCGGACGGCTTCAACGCGGCCTTCCTCGGCAAACTCGCGCCCGGCTCCACGATGAAGATCATCAGCGCGGCAACCCTCATCGACAACGGCATCACGACGGCGAGCGGTCCCGCGCCCTGTCCTCCGGATGCGACCTGGCAGAGCCAGACCTTCCACAACCTCAAGAACATGCAGCCCAACGAGAAGGCCACGCTCTCCGAGAGCTTCGCCCGCTCCTGCAACACCGCCTTCGTGAAGTACGCGGACGAGGTGAAGGTCGACTCCCTCACGAACGAGGCCGAGCAGCGCTTCGGGCTCGGGCAGAACAACTGGAAGACCGGCATCGAGTCCTTCGACGGCTCGGTGCCCGCCTCCGGCGGCCCCGACACCGCGGCCAACATGATCGGCCAGGGCCAGGTCCAGATGAGTCCGCTGAACATGGCGTCGGTGACGGCGACCGCGATGACGGGTGTCTTCCGGCAGCCGGTCATCGTGCCGCGCTCCCTCGACGACCGCGAGCTGGCCACCGCGAAGGGCCTGTCCGCCGGTACGGTCGCCCAGCTCCGCTCGATGATGAACCGCACGGCCGTCAGCGGCACCGCGGCCCAGGCGATGGCGGGGCTCGGCGGCAGCATCGGGGCCAAGACCGGCTCCGCCGAGGTCGACGGCCAGGCGAAGTCCAACAGCTGGTTCACCGGGTACCGCAACGACATGGCGGCCGCCGCCATGACCCAGGAGGGCGGTCACGGAGGACAGGCGGCCGGTCCGATCGTCGCAGCTGTGCTACGAACAGGCGGCTGAAGTCGCTCCGCACAGGACGGGACTCTAGGGTGGTGCCTCTCGTCGATGCACGAGAGGCACGGGGGCATCACGGGGCACCAGGGGACGGCGGAGGACACGAGGCTGTGGGCAAGAGAAGGCGCGTCGCCGAGCGACGGAGGACGAAGCGGCCCGCCGTGCTCGGCGGGGTGATCGCCGTGGCCGTCGTCGGCGGGGCACTGGGCGCCTACAGCCTCTACGGCAGCGGGGCGGCGGCCGACGAGGGGATCACGGCCGGCACCCGCAAGGCCGTCAAGACGGGCCCGGTGACGGCGGCCGAGATCAGGATGGCGTCCACCGCCTTCCTGAACGCCTGGCAGGGCGGCGACGTCACACAGGCGGCCGCGTCGACCGACGACCCGTCCACCGCCACGACCGCCCTGACCGGCTTCGCCAAGGACGCCCGCATCAGCGGCGTGACCCTGACCCCCGGCACGTGGTCGGGCGCCGACGTCCCCTTCACCGTCAAGGCCACCGTCACCTACAAGGGCATCACCAAGCCGCTGTCGTACACCTCGAAGCTGACGGTCGTACGGCGGGCGAAGGACGGCGTGGCGCTGGTCGGCTGGAAGCCGTCCGTCGTCCACCCGGACCTCCATGACGGCGACCGGCTGGTGACCGGCGAGGCCGGGACCCCGCCGGTCACCGCCCTCGACCGCAAGGGCGGTGAGCTGACCACCGCCAAGTACCCCTCCCTCGGCACGGTCCTCGACGGGCTGCGCGAGAAGTTCGGCAAGACGGCCGGCGGCAAGGCGGGCATCGAACTGCGCGTGGTCCGCAAGGCCGCGGCGAAGGGCACGCAGAAGACCCCCGACAAGACCCTGCTGACGCTCAGCGAGGGCACGCCGGGCAAGGTGCGGACGACCCTCAGCCCGACCCTCCAGGCGAAGGCCGAAAGCCTGGTGGCCGCCAAGCCCAAGGCGTCGGTGGTCCTGATGCGCCCCTCGACGGGCGAGATCCTCGCCGTCGCGAACAACAGCCACGGCTTCAACACCGCCTTCCAGGGCTCGCTGGCACCCGGCTCCACGATGAAGGTCATCACGGCGTCGATGCTCTTCGAGAAGGGCCTCGCCTCTCCCAACAAGAAGCACCCCTGCCCCAAGACGGTGACGTACGGCGGGTGGAAGTTCCACAACGACGACGACTTCGAGATCAAGAACGGCACGTTCAAGGCGAGCTTCGCGCGGTCCTGCAACACGGCCTTCATCAGCCAGGCCAAGAAGCTGAAGGACGACGACCTGACCAAGCAGGCCCAGCAGGTCTTCGGCCTGGGCCTGAACAACTGGGCCATCGGCGTGCCCTCGGCGGACGGCTCGGTGCCGGTGCAGAGCGCCGCGCAGATGGCCGCCGAGCTGATGGGCCAGGGCGGGGTCCGCATGAACCCGCTGAACATGGCGTCCGTCGCCTCCACGGTCAAGTCCGGCACCTTCCACCAGCCGTACCTGGTCGACGCGTCCGTCGACCACCGCACGCTGGCCAAGGCGTCCCGCACGATGTCCGCGACCACGCTCGCCCAGCTGCGCGAGGTCATGCAGTACACGGCCGCCGCCGGCACCGCCGCCGAGGCCATGGCCGGACTCGGCCCCGACTACGGCGCCAAGACCGGCTCCGCCGAGGTCGACAACCAGAAGAAGCCCAACGGCTGGTTCACCGCGTGGAAGGGCGACCTGGCGGGAGCGGGCGTCGTCCAGCAGGGCGGCCACGGCGGCAGCACGGCGGGCCCGATCGTGGCGGCCCTCCTGAAGGCGGGCAGCGCCGGCTGACCGGGGCGGGAGGCACGACGGCCCGTCGCGGCCCGGTCGCGTGGGGTGTGCGGCGGCCGCTAGCGTGCCGTGCATGAACGTCACCGATGACAACGCCGACGAGGGGCAGCCCTCCCTCGTGAACGACACCGACCCCCTTTTCGCCGAGGCCCTGCGGGAACTGGGTCTCGGCGAGGTGATCGGACGGGTCCGGCGCTTCCCCGACACGGCCCGCACCACCGCCGAGGCCGCCGCGGCGATCGGCTGCGAGCCGAGCCAGATCTGCACGTCGCTGTTCTTCGCGGCGGACGGGGTCCCGGTGCTGGTGCTGCTGGACGGCTCGGCGCACGTCGGCATGGAACTCGTGCGGCGGGAACTCGGCGCCGAGAAGCTGACCCGGGCCGGGGGCCGCATAGTGCGGGAGTCGACCGGATACGGGCCCGGCGCCGTACCGCCCTTCGGGCACCGTACGAAGACCCGTGTCCTGGTGGACCGTTCGCTGCTCGGCCACGACACGGTGTGGGCCTCGGCGGGCACCCCGTTCACCGTCTTCCCGATGGACCCGAAGAGCCTGATCGCGCACGCGGACGGCACGCTGGTGGACGTGCGCGAGCAGATGGCGTGACGCCGCTCGTCGCCGCGGCCGTGCTGCTCGCCGCGGTCACCCACGCCGGCTGGAACGCGCTCGCGCACCGCATCGAGGACAAGCTCGTCGGCTTCACCCTGATCGCCGGCGGCGGCGTGCTGGTCGGCCTGGCCATGGTGCCGTTCGCGCCGTTCCCCTCGTCCGGGGCGTGGCCCTACCTGATCGCCTCGGCCTTCGTCCATGTCGCCTACACGCTGCTGCTGATGCGCTCCTTCCGGCTCGGCGACTTCGGGCAGGCGTACCCGATCGCGCGCGGCACCGCTCCGCTGCTCGTCACGGCGGGGGCTGCCCTCTTCGCGCACGAGGTGCCGGACCGCTGGGCGGCCTCGGGCGTCGCGCTGTCCTGCGCGGGACTGACGGGTGTCGCGCTGTGGGGTCTGCGCAGCCGGCGCCCCGACTGGGCCGCGATCGGCGCCGCGCTCGCGACCGGCGTGACGATCGCCGGGTACACCGTCGTCGACGGCCTGGGCGTACGCGCCTCCGGCACCTCCCTCGGGTACATCGCCTGGCTGATGGCGCTCCAGGGCGTGGCCGTCCCGGCGTACGCGCTGTACCGCCGGCGCGGCGAGGCCGTCTCCCTGCTCAGGCCGCACGCCGCCGTCGGTCTCCTCGGCGCGGCCCTCTCCGTCGCGGCCTACGGCCTGGTCCTGTGGGCCCAGACCCGCGCCGAACTGGCACCGGTGGCGGCACTGAGGGAGTCGTCGATCATCGTCGGGGCGGCCATCGGCGCGGTCTTCTTCAAGGAGCGGTTCGGCGCGCCCCGGATCGCGGCGGCGGGGCTCCTGGTCGTCGGGATCGGGCTGATGCTGCACACGGGGGCCGGGTAGCCGGACAGGCGGTCGCAGGGCCGTTGTCAGTGGCTCCCCGTAGGGTGCGAAGCCGAGGCCGGACCGAGATGCCCCCGCGCGGGGCCCGCGGCACAGGGGGGTGGGTATCGGGGTAGCGCCCCGGAAGCCGTCCCGGGCGTGAAAGCAGTCAAGCCGCACCCCACCCCCCCTCCTCCGGCACCCCCTCCTTCGGCCCGGTGGAAGCGGGAGCGGGCGGCTACGCCGTGATCGCCGTGCGCACCGCCCGTATCAGTGCCTGGGCCCGCGCGTCCGCCGTCACGCTCTTGCGGAAGCCGTTGGTGACGTAACCGAAGGCGATGCCCGACTCGGGGTCGGCGAAGCCGAGGGCGCCGCCGCGGCCGGGGTGGCCGAAGGAGCCCGGGGAGAGCAGCGGCGCGGCTCCGCCGTGGAGCATGTGACCGAGGCCGAAGCGGGTGTTGACGACGAGGACCCGGTCGGGGCCGGCGGACTGTTCCGTCCGCGCGGCCGCCAGCGTCTTCGGGGTGAAGAGACGGACGCCGTCCACCTCCCCGATCAGCGCGGCGTAGAAGCGGGCGAGGCCGTCGGCGGTGGCGATGCCGTTCGAGGCGGGCAGGACGGCGGCGCGGTAGGCGGGGTCGTTCTCGTCGGGCATCGGGGTGATCGCGCCGAAGGCGCGCCGGGTCAGGCTGTCCGGGTCGGCGTACGCCTCGGAGACCGTCCGCTTGGGGCGGGTCCGCAGACCACCCGGAGTGGCCGGTGCCTCGATCTGCGCGACCCGGCCCACCCGCCCGGCCACCGCCTCCGGAAGTCCGATCCACAGGTCGAGGCCCAGGGGCCGGGCCAGCTCCTCCGCGATCCACTCGCCCATCGTGCGTCCGGTCACCCGCCGGACCAGCTCGCCGGTCAGCCAGCTGTACGTCTGGGCGTGGTAGCCGTGCTCGGTCCCGGGTTCCCACACCGGCGTCTGCGCGGCCACCGCCGCGGCCGCGAGGTCGGGGTCGGCCGCCTCGGCGGGGGTGAGCGGGCGGTCGAGGACGGGGACCCCGGCCCGGTGCGCGAGCAGGTGCCGTACGCGCGTGCGCTCCTTGCCGTGGGCCTTGTACTCGGGCCAGTAGGCGCCGACCGGGGCGTCCGGGTCGAGCTGCCCCCGCTGGGCGAGCAGCAGGAGTACGGCGGCGGCGACGCCCTTCGTCGCGGAGCGCACGATCTGCGCGGTGCCGCGCTGCCAGGGCTCGGTGCCGTCGACGTCCCGGGTGCCGCCCCACAGGTCGACGACCTTGTGCCCGTCGCGGTACACGGTGACGGCGGCGCCCCGGTCCCCGAGCGCCGCGAAGTTGGCCGCGAACGCCTCCCTGACCGGTTCGAAGCCCTCCGCCACTGTGCCGTTCACGTCCACGCCCGCGCTCCCTGTCGCCTCACACTGCCGATAGTGAGTGGAACACGTGCCCGCGGCCTTCGATTCCTAGGACGGCTACCCCAGCACGATCGTGACCTCGATGTTGCCGCGGGTGGCGTTCGAGTACGGGCAGACCTCGTGCGCCGCGTCCACGAGCCCTGCCGCCACGTCCGCGTCGAGGACGGGGAGCGAGACGCTCAGGGCCACCGCCAGTCCGTAGCCGCGCTGCTTGTTGGGGCCGATCCCGACCTTCGCCGCGACCGTGGAACCGGAGAGGTCGAGGCCGGCGCGGCGGCCGACCATCACCAGCGCGTTGTGGAAGCAGGCGCTGAATCCGGCCGCGAACAGCTGCTCCGGGTTCGTTCCGTTCCCGTCGCCGCCCAGTGCCGGGGGCATCGCGACCTTCAGTTCGAGCTGCCCGTCCTGGCTGGTCACATAGCCGTTCCGGCCGCCGTGCGCGGTCGCCTCGGCGACATACATGATCTTCGTCGGACGGGTGTCGACTGCGGTGCCGTCGATCACGGCAGGACCTCCCCCAGAATCGGCAACAGAAGCTCGTGCACAAGTGCATCGTGCACAAGGTACTGGCCGGTATGGAGTCGGGTAAGCCCTGGGGTGGCATTCGCCGATCATGTGATCCGGCCCCGCTCCGACCGGAGCGAGAGCCTCCGCGTACGGGTGGAGGCGGTGCGCCCGAGCCGCCACGTACGGGGCGGAAGCCGGCCCGCCCGAGCCGCCGCGTACGGGGCGGGAGCCGGTGCGCCCGAGCCGCCGCGTACGGACGGGGGCCGGCGCACCCGGTCCGCCGCACGCGAGCGGGCGTCAGCGTCCGCGCGCCGCCGCGCCCTGCGCGCGTTCCGTCAGCCGCCGCAGCTCCTCGCGCAGGCGCGTGACGTCGGCCTCGTCCAGGCCGGTCGCCGTCAGCAGCGCCTGCGGGATCTCCTCCGCGCGCTCCCGGAGCAGTTCGCCGCGCCCGGTGAGGGCGACGCGCACCGAGCGTTCGTCGTGCGCCGAGCGCTCACGGCGTACGAGCCCCGCCGACTCCAGCCGCTTGAGCAGCGGCGACATCGTGCCGTAGTCGAGGCGCAGGGCGGCGCCCAGTTCCTTGACCGTGGTCTCGCCGCGCTCCCACAGCACCAGCAGGACGAGGTACTGCGGGTAGGTGAGGCCGAGCTCGTCCAGCAGCGGGCGGTACGCGGCGGTCACGGCCCGCTGGGCGGCGTACAGCGCGAAGCACAGCTGGTCGTCGAGCAGCAGCGACCCGGCCGACGGCCCGACGTCCTCTTGTTTCGTCACGCCCCCATTGTCACGGAGCGCGGGTCGAACCCGAAGGGCAGCTCCAGGCGGTGGGTGCGCATGAGCTCGTCGTCGGAGAGGAGGTCGCCGGTGCCGCCGTCGGCGACGATCACGCCGTCGCTGAGGACGAGGGAGCGGGGGCACAGTTCGAGGGCGTACGGCAGGTCGTGGGTGACCATGAGGACGGTGACGTCCAACGAGCGCAGGATGTCCGCGAGTTCGCGCCGGGAGGCGGGGTCGAGGTTGGAGGAGGGTTCGTCGAGGACGAGGATCTCCGGTTCCATCGCCAGTACCGTCGCGACGGCGACCCGGCGCCGCTGCCCGAAGGACAGGTGGTGCGGCGGGCGGTCGGCGAAGGCCTCCATGCCCACGCGCTCCAGGGCCGTACGGACGCGTTCCTCCAGTTCGGCGCCCTTCATGCCCGCGGCGGCCGGCCCGAAGGCCACGTCCTCGCGCACGGTCGGCATGAACAGCTGGTCGTCCGGGTCCTGGAAGACGATGCCGACCCTGCGCCGGATCTCCGCCATGTGCCGCTTGCCGACCGGGAGTCCGGCGACCGTCACCGTTCCGGCGCCGCCGGTCAGGATGCCGTTGAGGTGCAGGACGAGGGTGGTCTTGCCGGCGCCGTTCGGGCCGAGCAGGGCGACGCGCTCGCCGCGCCCGATCCTGAAGTCCACGCCGAACAGGGCCTGGTGCCCGTCCGGGTAGGCGAACGCGAGGCCGGAGACCTCCAGAGAAGTGGTGGCAGGTGTCACAGCGTCCATCCCAACAGGCATACGGCGAGGGCGGCGAACGGCAGGGCGAGGGCGTACGACCACTGCGCCCGGGACGCGGTCACCTCGTCGATCACGGGCATGGAACCGGCGTACCCCCGGCTCACCATGGCCAGGTGCACGCGTTCCCCGCGTTCGTAGGAGCGGATGAACAGCGCGCCCGCCGACTTCGCGAGCACGCCCCAGTGCCGTACCCCGCTCGCCTCGAAGCCGCGCGACTCGCGCGCGATCCGCATGCGGCGCATCTCGTCGGTGATGACGTCGCCGTAGCGGATCATGAAGGAGGCGATCTGCACGAGGAGCGGCGGGAGCTTGAGCCGCTGGAGGCCGAGGAGCAGTTCGCGCAGTCCTGTCGTGGAGGCCAGCAGGACGGAGGCGGCGACGCCGAGGGTGCCCTTGGCGAGGACGTTCCAGGCGCCCCACAGGCCGTCGACGCTCAGGGACAGTCCCAGCACGTCCACTCGTTCGCCCTCCGCCACGAACGGCATGAGCACCGCGAACGCGACGAACGGGATCTCGATCAGGAGCCGCCCGAGCAGGAAGCCCGCCGGGACGCGGGCCCGGTGGGCGACCACCGCCAGCAGCACGGCGTACAGCGCGAACGCCCACATCGCCTCGCGCGGGGTGGAGACGACCACGACCACGAAGGCGAGGGTGGCGGCGAGCTTGGTGTGCGGCGGCAGGGCGTGCACGGGTGAGTCCGCGTGCCGGTAGAGCCTGTGTGCGTGCCCCGCCCCCATCTCAGACGCCTTCCGGTACGGAGGAGGGCGAGGTGTCGGCCGGGCGCCGCCTGCGGACCGCCCAGAAGACGCCGGTGCCCGCGACGACCGTGACGCCGACGCCGATCACCCCGGCGAGGCCGCCGGAGAGGCGGGCGTCGGAGACGTCCTTGACGCCGTACCCGGCGAGCGGCGAGTCCTCGGAGCCGTGCGCCTTCACCTTCGCGTCGATGCCCTTGTCCTTGGCGACCTTCTCCAGGCCGTCGGGGCTCGCGGAGGCGTAGAAGCTGACGAACCCGGCGAGGACGAGGGAGGTGACCAGGCCGGTGATCCACACCTTGCGGTGCGAGGAGGGGGCGGCGACGGGGGCCGCGGGGGCGTCGGCGTCGACGAGTTCGCCGTTCACCCGCAACTTGAGCCGCTGCTGGAGGCCGCGGGCGCCGTACACGAGGTCGGGCCGTACGGCGATGACGGCACCGACGGTGAGCGCCGTGATCACGGCCTCGCCGACGCCGATGAGGACGTGGACGCCGACCATGGCCGTGGCGACCTTGGAGATCGCGATGTCGGTGGTGCCGCCGACCGCGTAGACGAGCGTGAAGGCGACGGCGGCGGCCGGGACGGAGAGCAGCGCGGCGGCGAAGGACGCGGCGGTGACCGAACTCCGCTTGCGGGGCAGCACCTTCACCAGCGCCCGGAAGACCGCGTACGAGACGACCGTGGTGACGATCGCCATGTCGGTGATGTTCACGCCGAGCGCGGTGAGCCCGCCGTCGGCGAAGAGGACGCCCTGCATGAGCAGGACCACGGAGACGCAGAGGACGCCCGTGAAGGGGCCGACGAGGATCGCGGCCAGGGCGCCGCCGAGCAGGTGTCCGCTGGTCCCGGCGGCGACCGGGAAGTTCAGCATCTGCACGGCGAAGATGAAGGCGGCGACCAGACCGGCGAGCGGCGCGGTCCGTTCGTCGAGTTCGCGGCGGGCACCCCGCAGGCTCACGGCGACGGCGCCGGCGGCGACCACGCCTGTGACCGCGGAGACCGGGGCATTGATGAATCCGTCAGGAACGTGCACCGTCCGATGATAGTGCCTTGTTGCGAACGACTTGCAAGAACGCAGACACACGAACAACCTGCGACGGGCAGGCGTACGGGAGCTCTTCGCAGGCCACGGGCGTGCGCGCGGGAGCGGTTCACGGGCCACGGGCAGGCCCGCGGGAGCGGTTCACGGGCGCCGGAGCGCCGGACGCGCGGCACGGGCGGGGCCGCGCCGCACACATGGACCCGCCGCGACCGGGCAGGCGCTCCCTGAGGGAGGGTCGCGGACGGCCGGAGAGCGGTTTCCGCGAGATGTGCGACATTGGAATGGTGACGGAGCTCACATATTCCGCATAAGTGACGCAGCGTAAGGAGTCGGTTCATGCACGCCGTCGAACAGTACGCCCGCGCTCATATCGTGACGGACACCGCCGACTCCCTCGACGACGAACACCGGGCCGTCCCGGTGGCCCTCCGGTACGACCCGGATACGGACCCCCGCCGGGTGTGCGTCACGCTGCCCGGCCCGCACGAGTGGACCTTCGAGCGCGAACTGCTGGAACGGGGTCTGCGCGTCCCCGTCGACAGCGGCGAGGTCCGCATCTGGCCGTGCGGCCGCGTCCAGGCCGTCCTGGAGTTCCACTCGACGCAAGGGGTGGCGGTCGTCCAGCTCGACACGAAGGCGCTCATGCGCTTCCTCCGCCGTACGTACATGGCCGCCACGCCCGTGGCGCACTGAGGGGCTTCGCGTACGCGAGAGACCTCGCCGAGGCGTCGGCGAGGTCTCTCGGGTGAACGGTCCGGCCGCGGGGTCTTGGATCAGACCGCGGGGTCCTGGATCAGACTCCGACCAGCTTCCGGTCGTGGTCCCCGTCGTCCGTCCTCTCGTCGAGCGCGCGCAGGCCCTCGCCCTCGACGTCTACGTTCGGCAGCGCGCGGTCCAGCCACCTCGGCAGCCACCAGGCCCGCTTGCCGAGCAGCGCGAGCACCGCGGGGACGAGCGCCATCCGCACGACGAAGGCGTCGAAGAAGACGGCGATGGCGAGGCCGAAGCCGATCATCTTGATCATCGACTCGCTGGAGCCGATGAACCCGGAGAACACGGCGATCATGATGACGGCGGCGGCCGTGACGACCCGGGCACCGTGCTTGAACCCGGTCACGATCGCCTGGCCGGGCTTCTCCCCGTGGACGAAGGCCTCCCGCATGCGGGTCACGAGGAACACCTCGTAGTCCATGGCCAGACCGAAGACCACGCCCACCATGAAGATCGGCATCATCGACATGATCGGGCCGGTCTCCTCGACGCCCATCAGGCCCGACAGCCAGCCCCACTGGAAGACCGCGACGACCGCGCCGAGGGCCGCCATCACGCTGAGCAGGAAGCCGAGGGCCGCCTTCAGCGGGACGAGGATCGAGCGGAACACGACGATCAGCAGCAGGAAGGCGAGACCGACCACGAGCGCGAGATACGGGATCAGCGCGTCGTTGAGCTTCTGCGAGAAGTCGATGTTCATGGCCGTGGAGCCGGTGACGAGCACCGTCGCGTCCGTGTCGGCCTTGATGCCGGCGCCCGCGCCGCGGATCGTGTGGACCAGGTCCTCGGTCGTGACGGAGGACGGCTTCGAGTCGGGGATCACCGTGATCATCGCGGTGTCCCCGGCCTTGTTGGGGGCCGCCGGGCTCACGCTCACGACACCCTTGAGGTCCTCGATCTTGTCGTGCACCGTGCTGAACGCCGTCTTGGGCGCGTCGCTCGCCTTCGCGTCGACGACCACCATCAACGGGCCGTTGAAGCCGGGGCCGAAGCCGTCGGAGAGCAGGTCGTAGGCACGTCGCTGCGTGGTGGACACCGGCTGCGAACCGTCGTCGGGCAGGCCGAGCTGGAGCGAGGCCGCCGGGACCGCGGCCGCGCCGAGGCCGATCACGCCGAGCAGCAGCACCGCGAGCGGGCGGCGGACGACGAAGCTCGCCCAGCGCGTGCCCATGTTGGGCTTGTCCGCCTTCTTCGCGGCACGCCCGCCGCCGAGCAGCTTGCTCTTCTGTCCGGCCGGCTGGACCCTGCGGCCCACGTAACCGAGCAGCGCGGGGACCAGCGTCAGGGCGATGAGGACGGCGATGACGACCGTGCCCGCCGCCGCGACACCCATCTTCGTGAGCATCGGGATGTTGACGACCGACAGTCCGACCAGCGCGATCACGACGGTCAGTCCCGCGAAGACCACGGCCGAGCCCGCCGTGCCGACGGCCCGTCCGGCCGCTTCCTCGCGCTCGCGGCCCTCGGCCAGTTCGGCCCGGTAGCGGGAGACGATGAAGAGGGCGTAGTCGATGCCGACCGCGAGGCCGATCATCATCGCGAGGGTGGAGGTGGTGGAGCCGAGGTCGAGCGCGCTGGCGAGCGCGGTGATCGTCGAGACGCCGATGCCGACGCCGATCAGCGCGGTCAGCAGGGGCAGTCCGGCCGCGATCAGGGAGCCGAAGGTGATGACGAGGACGACCGCGGCGATCGCGATGCCGATGACCTCGCTGGAACCGGTCTCGGGCGTCGCCTGGAGCGCGTCACCACCCACCTCGACGGTCAGGCCCGAGTGCCGCGCGTCCTCGGCGGCCGCCTCCAGGGCGTCCTTCGAGGCGTCCTTCAGCTCCATGCCGGAGACCTCGTACCGCACCGAGGCGTAGGCGATCGTGCCGTCCTTGCTGACGGCCTGCGTCTTGAACGGGTCGGTGACGGAGGTGACCTCGGAACCGGTGCCGAGCACCTTGACGGCCTTCTCGACGGCCGCCTTGTTGTCCTTGTCGCCCATCTTCTCGCCGGCGGGGGCCTTGAAGACGACCCGCGCGGTCGCTCCGTCGGCGCTCATCCCGGGGAAGCGGCTCTCCAGCAGGTCGAAGGCCTTCTGCGCCTCGGTGCCGGGGATCGAGAAGGAGGACGATCCCGCGACGGGCGCGGAGGCGGCGCCGACACCCGCGAGCGTCAGCAGCGCCACCCATATCAGGGCGGCGAAGTGCCGTCGCCTGAAGGCGAGTCGGCCGAGTTTGTAGAGGAACGTGGCCACGAGGGCGTACTCCCGGTCAGGTCGTGGAAGGGCAGGGGCTGGTGTGATCACCCGTGTGGGGGCAGGGGGGATCAGCCCGACGACGTGAGCGGCGCGTCAGGTGCGACTGCGGGGATCCGCAGGGTGGAGCAGGGAAAGGAGTGGGACGTCAGGCGCCGAGAGCGGGGAGGACCACGGCGTCGACATACGAATGCAGGAAGGCCTGGGTCGGCGGGAGTTCGTCGATCATGGTGCGGGCGGCGAAGGCGCCGATGAGCATGTGCATCACGTACTCGATCGCCGGGTTGTCCGCACGGATCTCACCTCGGTCGACACCGCGCTGGAGCACCCCGCGCAGCTCTTCCATCTCCGGCTCGATCAGCCATTCGCGGAACGCCTTCAGCAGATCCGGATTCCCGTGTGCCGCCATGGCCAGGCCCCGCATCAGCGCGGAGTCCTGCTCCATCTGGCAGTCGTCCTGGCGCAGGGCCAGGGCGTGGAAGTCGCCCCGCAGGCTCCCGGTGTCCATGTCGGAGAACTTCAGCGGCTTCTGGTGCCGCAGGGCTCTCACGACGAGCTCGGCCTTCCCGCCCCACTGGCGGTAGAGGGTGGCCTTGCTGGAACGGGTGCGGGCCGCGACGGCGTCCATCGTGAGGGCGTCGTAGCCGACCTCCCGAAGCAGGTCGAGCACGGCCGCGTACAGCTCGGCCTCACGCTCGGGCGTGATCCGACTGCGTCGCGCCGTTGCGGCTTCAGCCATCCCACTCACCTCTCCCGCTTCGAACGACACGGATTCGTATGCCCTTGAAGATACCCCTCGACTCCAGCGAAACGAAACCGTTTCGTACGTGTGCTGGGTCACGTCGCTCGCCGACCGGGGCGCGCGCCGTCGGCCGGGGCGCGTGCATCCTCGGATCGGGCGCACGTGTCACCGAACGCGCCCCGCGCGCACCTCCCGTACCCCCGTCCGCGCCCTCGTCCCACAACGCGCCCCCGCTTCCACGAGTTGCCGGGCTCACTCCAGCGGAAAAGCATGGGGAGGTGAGCCACGAGCACGAGAACGCGACCCCGGACGAGAACTCCCCCGGCTATCTGCGCTTCCCGCACCTGAGCGGCGACCGGCTGTGCTTCGTCACCGAGGACGACCTGTGGCTGGCCCCCCTCGACGGCCGCGGACGCGCCTGGCGGCTCACCGTCGACCGCACCAAGGTCGGCCACCCCCGCTTCTCCCCCGACGGCCGGAAGATCGCGTACACGAGCTGGCGCAGCCTCGTCCCGGAGATCCACCTGGCGCCGGTGGACGGCGGACCGGGCCGCCGGCTCACCTACTGGGGCAGCGCCGACACCCAGGTGTGCGGCTGGTCCCCCGACGGCGACATCCTCGCCGTCGCCTCGCACGGCCAGCCCTTCTCCTACTTCACCTGGGCCTACTCCGTCCCCACCGACGGCGACCCCGGCCGCAAACTGCCCTGGGGCCCGGTCTCGGACATCGGCGTCGCCGACATCGGGGGCGAGCGGAAGACCCTGCTGCTCACCGGCACCCCACCGCACGAACCGGCCGCCTGGAAGCGCTACCGGGGCGGGGCGATGGGCCGCCTCTGGCTGCACGGCCGACGACTGGTCGCCGAGCTCGGCGGCCACCTCGCCTGTCCGATGTTCGTCGGCGGACGGATCGCGTTCCTCTCCGACCACGAGGGCGTCGGCAACCTCTACTCGTGCTCGTACGACGGCTCCGACCTGCGCCGTCACACCGACCACGACGACTTCTACGCGCGGCACGCCTCCTCGGACGGCACCCGGGTCGTCTACCAGTGCGCGGGTGACCTGTGGATCGTCGACGACCTGTCCCCCGGGTCGGTCCCCCGCCGCCTCGACGTCCTGCTGGGCGGTCCGCGCGCGGGACGGCGCGCGTACCCGGTGCCGGCCGCCCAGCACGTGGACGGCATCTCCGTGGACGAGACGGGCCGGGCCTGCGCCGTCGTCGTACGCGGCAGCCTGTACTGGCTCACCCATCGCGACGGCCCCGCGCGCACCATCGCGGACACCCCGGGCGTACGGGTCCGGCTCCCGGAGATGCTCGGCTCGGGCGGCCAGGTCGCCTACGTCACCGACGCGGAGGGCGAGGACGCCGTCGAGATCGCCTACCTGCCGCGCGCGACCGGGGCCCGCGAGCCGCGCCGCCTCGCCTCCGGCCTGCTGGGCCGCGTGCAGGAGCTGGTGTCGGACCCGCAGGGCGAACGCCTCGCCATCGCCTCGAACGACGGACGGCTGCTCCTGCTCGACGCCACGGAGGAGCCCGGGGAGAGCGCCGGTCCCGCCTCGCGGACCGAATCCGAACCGGAGGGCGGGGACGAGGACGGGGGCGGGGGCGGGGACGGCACGGCGGCAGGAGACGTGACGGGGGCGAAGACGAAGGGCCGGAAGAAGACGAAGGCGAAGAACCGGAAAGGGGCGGAGGCGGAGGACGGCACCGGGGCCGGGGTCGGGGTCGAGGACGCCCTTCGGACCGGGCCGGGCGAGGTCACCGAGCTCATCCGCTCCATCAACGGACCGGTGACGGACCTAGCCTTCTCCCCGGACGGCGCCTGGCTGACGTGGTCCCACCCCGGGATCGGACGCTCCCTGCGGCAGATCAAGATGGCGCGCATAAAGGACCGGCTGATCGTCGACGTCACCAACGGCCGCTTCGAGGACGAGAACCCGGTGTTCACCCAGGACGGCCGCTACCTCGCCTTCCTGTCCTGGCGCGGCTTCGACCCCGTGTACGACGTGCACACCGGGGACCTTTCCTTCCCCCTCGGCTGCCGCCCCTACCTCGTCCCGCTCTCCTCCGCCACCCCCTCCCCCTTCGCCCTGAACCCCGACGGGCGGCCGGTCGCCGGAGGCCTCGACCCCCTCGACGAGGAGGGGCCCGGCGACGGCGGCGCGACGACCGTCGAACTGGAAGGCCTGGAGAGCCGGGTGACCCCCTTCCCGGTCACCGCCTCCAAGTACTCGGCGCTGTACCCCGTCTCGGGCGGCGGCCTGGTCTGGCTGCGCTGGCCGATCTCCGGCGCGCTGGGCGAGACGTTCGCCAACCCGAACGACACGACCGGCCGCCCGACCCTGGAGTACTTCAACATCACCAAGGCGAAGAAGTCCGAACTCGTCGACCACCTGGACTGGTTCGCGGTGAGCGGCGACGGTTCCCGGCTGGTCGTCGTCGACGAGGGCGACCTGCGCGCCGTGCCGTCCACCGAGTCCGGGGACAGCGACTCCACCGTCTGGATCGACCTGCGCCGCATCCTGCACGAGGTGGACCCCTGCGCCGAGTGGCGCCAGGCGTACGCGGAGGCCGGCCGCATCATCCGCGCCTACTACTGGGACCCGGACATGTGCGGCATCGACTGGGACGCGGTCCTGGAGCAGTACCGCCCCCTGGTCGAACGGGTCTCCTCCCCGGACGAGTTCGCGGACCTGCTGCGCGAGGTGCTCGGCGAACTGGGCACCTCGCACGCGTACGTGAGCCCCGCGCGCCGCAACGAGGGCCCGCCCCACTACCAGCGCTGGCAGGGCCTGCTGGGCGCCAACTTCGTGTGCCGCGACGGAAGCTGGATGCTCAAGCGGATCCTGCCCGGCGACTCGTCCGACTCCAAGGCACGTTCACCGCTGGCCGGTGCCGGCATCCGCGAGGGCGCGGTCCTCACCCATGTCGACGGACGTCCCGTGGACCCGGTCGCCGGACCGTACCCGCTGCTCGCGGGCGCGGGCGGCACGACGGTGGAGCTGACCTTCACCCCGGCGGAGGGCGAGGGCCGCTCACGCCGGGTGGCCGTGGTCCCGCTGATCGACGAACGCCCCCTGCGCTACCAGGACTGGGTGGCCAAACGCCGCCAGGTGGTACGGGAACTGAGCGGCGGGCACTGCGGTTATCTGCACATCCCGGACATGGGCGGCTCGGGCTGGGCCCAGTTCAACCGCGACCTGCGGATGGAGGTCTCGCGCCCGGCCCTCATCGTCGACGTGCGGGGCAACGCGGGCGGCCACATCAGCGAACTGGTCGTCGAGAAGCTGACCCGCACGATCCTCGGCTGGGACCTCACCCGTGACGCCCAGCCGGTCTCGTACGCCTCCAACGCCCCGCGCGGCCCGGTGGTGGCCCTGGCCGACGAGGCGACGTCGTCCGACGGCGACATGATCACCGCCGCCTTCAAACTGCTGAAGCTGGGTCCGGTCGTGGGACAGCGCACCTGGGGCGGTGTCGTCGGCATGACCGGCCGCCACCGCCTCGGCGACGGCACGGTCATCACGGTGCCGATGAACGCCGCCTGGTTCGACGCGTACGGCTGGTCCGTCGAGAACCACGGGGTCGCCCCGGACCTGGAGATCCTGCGCACCCCGCTCGACTGGGCGGAGGGCCGCCACGCCCAGCTGGACGACGCCATCCAGCTCTCCCTGGACCTGCTCCGCGCCCACCCCGCCGCCTCCCCGCCGGACCACTCGGACGTGCCCGACAGGAGAAGGCCGAAGCTCCCCCCGCGACCGGACTGACCCGCTCCCGGGACCGGACCGGACCGCCCGGCGCGTCCGGACCGCCCGGCCGGTCGGCCCGGCACACCCGGAACGCGAACGGGGCGCCCTCCGAAGAGGACGCCCCGTTCAGGCCGGGCAGGCGGACCGATCAGGCGTCGTAGTCCTGGCCGATGCGGTCCTGGGCCTCCCGGTGAGCACGCTCCGACTCCGGCATCGTGCCGTCACGGCCGGCCGGGGAGCGGCGGCTCGCCTCGTCCTGGCGGCCTTCGGGGCGGCGGCCTTCAGGGCGCGTCTTCTTCTTGCCCTGCTGCTTCATCCGCTCGGCCTTGTCCTTGAACTGGTCCTGCATGCTCATGAGTTCACTCCTGTTGCGGGTGAGGGACACGGCCCTCGGCCCCTCCTGAGCGGGGGGCCGTCCGGGCCTCGACCAGACTGACACGCGGGAACAGAGCGCGCATTTCGGTCAGTCACTCACCGTGAGACGCGCCGGTGGGACGTGTCCCGGGGCCCTCCGAAGCACCCCGGGACACCCCCTCCCGCGTCTCCCGCCGCCCCAGGAAGCCGCCGGCTTCCGCCGCCTCAGGGAGCCGCCGACTTCCGCTCCTGTTCGTCGGCCGCTCCGCCGGCCCCGACCAGCCCCGTCCGCACGGCGCCCAGACGCGGTTCGAACCGCCGCATCTCGCGCTGCCCGACCACCCCGATGACGCCGGGCAGATACCCCCGGATCCCCTGCATCCCCCGCAGCCACCACTGCGCGTACACATGACTGGAGCGGCGCTCGATCCCGGCCACGATCCGGTCGACGGCCGGGCCCAGCGGATACGTCTTGTTGGACGGCCACGGCAGCCGCTGCCGCAACTCCCGCATCACGTCGTCCTGATCGGCCCCCCGCACCATGTCGGTGTCGGTCCAGGACAGATAACCGACGCCGACCCCCACGCCCTTGTGGCCGACCTCGGCGCGCAGACTGTGCGCGTACGCCTCCACACCGGACTTGGAGGCGCAGTAGGCCGACATCATGGGTGCGGGAGTGATCGCGGCCAGCGACGCGATCTGCAGCAGATAGCCCCGGCTCTCCGTCAGCGCCGGCAGGAACGCCCGCGCGGTGACCGCCGATCCGATCAGGTTGACCTCGATCACCCGCCGCCAGGCGACGGGGTCGGAGTCCACGAAGGGGCCGCCGCTCGCGACACCGGCGTTCGCGACGACGATGTCCACCTTCCCGAACCGCTCCTTCACCTCCCGGGCCACCCGCGCCATCGCCTCGTGGTCGGTGACGTCGGCGTACCAGTGGTCGCTCTCGCCGCGCAGCCGTTCCGAGACCCGCTTCAGCTCCTCGGCCTCCAGTCCGACCAGCGCGACCCTGGCCCCGCGCGCGGAGAGCTTGCGCGCGAGGAGTTCGCCGACACCGCGTGCGGCCCCCGTGACGACGGCGACCCGCCCCTCCAGGCTCACCCTGCTCATGCGCCCTCCTTGATCTCTGCGATCCGCTCGGCTTCCGCGGTCTTCACGGCGTACGTGGCGACGAGTTCCCTGATCCGGGCGGTCACCAGCTCCGGTGCCTCCACCGGAGTCATGTGCCCGCGCCCCGGCAGCTCGGTGCTGCCGACACAGTTCGGCAGCGCCGCCACGAGGGCGCGCGCGTGCACGACCGGTGTCATCCGGTCCGCGGTGCCCGAGATCACCGCCGTCGGCACCCTCAACTCCCGCACCCCCGCGTCGAGATCGAGCGTGGCGAGCACGGCGGACCAGGCGTGGCGCACCGCACGGGGACAGGCGTGCACGATCCGCGCGCACGCGTCCACCATGGCGGGGGACGAACCGGGGCCCATGGTCGCGTACTTGAGGATCCGCCGGGCGACCGGCGTGACGGGTCCGAGCGGCGCGCGCGAGCCGAGCACGGCGGCGGTGACGCGCGTGCGCAGCCGTCCGGCGCGCCAGGGCAGCACCAGCGACTCCTCGACCAGCCGCGTGCTCCCGGTGCTGCACAGCAGCGCCGCCGCCGCGTGCTCCCGGAACCGCGGCCGCGCCGAGGCCGCCATCAGCGTCATGCCGCCCATGGAGTGGCCCGCGAGCACGGCCTTCTCCCCCGGCGCGAGGGTGGCCGCGAGCACCGCCTCCAGGTCGTCGGCGAGCGCCTCGGTGCTGCACGCGTCGCTCGCGGGACTGCGCCCGTGCCCGCGCTGGTCGTACGCGACGACCCGGTGGTCGACGGCGAGGTCCCGGATCTGGGCCGCCCAGAAGGCGGTCGAGCAGGTCCAGCCGTGCGCGAGGACGACGGCGGGCGCGTCCTCGGGGCCGTGCACCTCGACGTGCAGCCGCGCGCCGTCCGCGGAGTGCGCGATCAGTTCCCTCACCGGCACGGGAGGCGCGTACGCCCCGTGTGCCCCGTGCGTCGGTCGGCTCACGCTCCTGCCTCCACCTTCTTCTTGCGGGTGCTCTTCGTACGCGGTTCGGGGGCTGCTTCCGGTGTCCGTCCCGGCGCGGGCTCCCCCGCGCGCAGCACGTCGTACTCCCCGAGGTCGACGTGGCGCGTGGCCCCCCGGAACTCGGTCGTCGTGCCGGGCCACACCGTCGTGTTGACGCCGTTGGCGTCCAGGTACCAGCTGGTGCAGCCGCCGGTGTTCCACACCGTGCGCTTCATGCGTTCCTGGACCCGGTGGTTCCAGGCGTCCACGGCGCCGGGGCGGGCGTCGAGCGCCACGCGCCCGCCGAGGACCTCCAGCTGCCGCACGAAGTCGGCCATGTAGTTCAGCTGGGACTCGATCATCAGGATCATCGAGGAGTTCCCGAGCCCGGTGTTCGGTCCGATGATCGTCATCCAGTTGGGGAAGCCGGCCGCGGTGGCGCCGCGCAGCGACTTCATGCCGCTCTCCCAGGCCTGCGCGAGCGTCCTGCCGTCCGCGCCGACGACCCGCTCGGCGATCGGCATGTCGGTGACGTGGAAGCCGGTCCCGAAGACGATCGCGTCGACCTCGGCCCGGGTGCCGTCGGCCGCGATCACCGTGGAGCCCTCGATCCGCTCGAGCCCGGAGGCCACCACGTCCACGTTGGGCCGGGTGAGCGCCGGGTAATAGGTGTTGGACAGCAGGATGCGCTTGCAGCCGATCCGGTAGTCGGGGGTCAGTTTCCGGCGCAGTTCCGGGTCCTTCACGGCACGCCCGAGGTTCCGCTTGGCCAGCCGCTCGACCAGGCCGAGCTCGTTCGGCCGCTTGGTGAAGGCCTGCACCTGGAGTTCCCGGATGCCCCAGAGCAGTCCCCGCCGGGCCTGCGCCGTGAAGGGCAGCCGCCGGTGCAGCCACCGCTCGGCGCCGGTGATGGCGCGGTCGACCCGGGGCATCACCCACGGCGGGGTGCGCTGGAACAGGGTCAGCCGGGCGACGTCCGGCTGGATCGCCGGCACGATCTGGATGGCGGAGGCCCCGGTGCCGATCATGGCCACCCGCTTGCCGCGCAGGTCGTAGTCGTGGTCCCAGCGGGCCGAGTGGAACACCTTGCCGGTGAAGGTGTCGATCCCCGGGATCGAGGGGATCTTCGGGTCGGACAGCGGCCCGGTCGCGGACACGACGACGTCCGCGGTCAGGAACCCGGCACTCGTCTCGATGCGCCAGTGGAACCGGTCCGTGTCCCAGGTCATCATCGTGACCTCGGAGTCGAACCGCAGGTGCGGCCGCAGCCCGAAGACGTCCGCCACGTGCTCCAGGTAGGCGCGGATGTGCTCCTGCCCGGAGAAGGTGCGCGGCCAGTCGGGGTTGGGCGCGAACGAGAACGAGTACAGGTGCGAGGGGACGTCGCAGGCGCATCCGGGATAGCTGTTGTCGCGCCAGGTGCCGCCGACGGCGCCGGACCGCTCCAGGACCACGAAGTCGGTGATCCCTTCGCGTCGCAGCCGTACGGCGGCGCCCAGCCCGCCGAACCCGGACCCGATCACCGCCACCCGTACATGCTCGTGCTCGGTCATCCCGACGCCTCCCTGGTCCGTACGACCTTGCCAGTGAACACTGGCACAATCGGGAGGGTAGAGCAGCTTCGTACCCATGGGTAGGGGTTGCGGCCGGGAAAGTTACCGGGGGTACGACGTAGGGTGCGGACGTGGCCGAGGGATCAGGAAAGCGCGGCGCGCGGACGCGCGAAGGGGGCGCGGAGACGCGGAAGTCCGACGGGAACCGGCCGGACGCGCCGCCGCGCGAGGCTCCGGAGCCGGCCCCCGGCCCGTCCGCCGGCACCGCCCGCTCCGCACCGGAGCCCGGCCGCCGCGAGTACCGCATGGAGGAACTGGCCAAGGAGGCCGGCATCACCGTGCGCACCCTGCGCTTCTACCGCGAGCGCAAGCTCATACCGCCGCCCCGGCGCGAGGGCCGCATCGCCTGGTACGACGACACCCACCTGGCCCGCCTGCGCACCATCTCGGCGCTGCTGGAACGCGGCCACACCCTGAACGGCATCGCGGAACTCGCCGAGGCCTTCGACCACGGCCGTGACGTCGGCGAACTGCTCGGCCTCGGCGAGCCCACCGAGGAGACCCCGGTCCGCCTCTCCCCCGAGGAACTGGCCGACGTCTTCGCCGGCCAGGCGACCGGGGAGAACCTCGCCGCGGCCCTCGACCTCGGCTACCTCGGCACGGACGGCGGCGAGATCGTCCACATCAGCCGCCGCCTGCTCGACGTCTCGGCCGCCCTGGTCCGCGAGGGCATCCCCCTCGCGGACGTCCTGACGGCGGCCCGCCGCGTGCGCGAGCACACCGAGGCCCTGGCCGAACTCTTCACCGCCCTCGTCCTCACCGAGGACCGCACCCCCGAAGACCTCCAGCGCCTGCGCCCCCTGGCCAAGAGCGTGGTGGAGGCGGAACTGTCGATGGCACTGGACCGGCGCCTGCGGGAGCACCGGGACGCCCCGCCCCGGGAGCGCGGCGAGGCCGCTCAGAGCTCGTAGGCCACCGTGACCGGCGCGTGGTCGGACCAGCGCTCCCCGTGGGTCGCCGCACGCTCCACGAACCCCTTGACCGCCTTGCCCGCGAGCCCCGGCGTGCTGATCTGGAGGTCGATCCTCCAACCTGAATCGTTGTCGAAGGCGCGCCCCCGGTACGACCACCAGGTGTACGGCCCCTCGGTGTCCGGGTGCAGGGCGCGCACGACGTCGACGTACCCGCCGTCCTCCGGGTCGAGGACGCGGCCGAGCCACTCCCGCTCCTCGGGGAGGAAGCCGGAGTTCTTCCGGTTGGCACGCCAGTTCTTGAGGTCGGCCTCCTGGTGGGCGATGTTCCAGTCACCGCACACGACGACCTCGCGCCCGTCGGCGGCGGCCCGCACCCGAAGCTCCTTCAGGTAGGTGAGGAACTCGTCCATGAACCGGACCTTCTCGTCCTGCCGCTCGGTCCCGACCTCACCCGAGGGCAGGTAGAGGCTCGCGACGGTGACGCCGGGCAGGTCCGCCTCGACGTACCGTCCGGTGGGGTCGAACTCCTCGGACCCGAAGCCGATCCGGACCCGGTCGGGCTCGCGGCGCGTGTAGAGGGACACACCCGCACGGCCCTTGGCGGCGGCGGGGGCGTGCACGACGTGCCACCCCTCGGGCGCCCGCACCTCCTCGGGGAGCTGCCCGGGCTCCGCCCGTACCTCCTGGAGGCACAGCACGTCCGCGGAGGTCTCCGCGAGCCACTCCACGAAACCCTTCTTCGCGGCGGCCCGGAGCCCGTTCACATTCACAGAGGTCACAGTCAGCACCCGGGCACGATACTTAATCCACACGGCCGTCCAGAACTCGATCTACGGCGGCACGGCCGGCCGCGGGCATTCCCGCCCACCCCTTTCGCCTTTCGCATAGATGTACGGTATTACGCATGAATTTCCGCCCGGTCCCCTTCGACCACCCCGACGCCGTGAAGCTCAACGACCAGGTCCAGGCCGAGTACGCCGAGCGCTACGGCGACGACGGCGACGCCACGCACATGGACGCGCGGATGTTCGTCCCGCCGCTCGGCCTCTACCTGATCGCGTACGACGAGAGGGACCGCCCGGTGGCCACGGGCGGCTGGCGCACCCAGGACGAGAACGACGAGGGGTACTCGGACGGGGACGCCGAGCTCAAGCGCATGTACGTGGTCCCCGAGGCCCGCGGTCTCGGCCTCGCCCGGCGCATGCTGGCCGCGCTGGAGGAGGACGCCCGCACGGCGGGCCGCGTCCGCATGGTCCTGGAGACCGGCTCCAAGCAGCCCGAGGCGGTCGCCCTGTACGCGTCGAGCGGCTACGAGCCGTGCGCGAAGTTCGGCTACTACCGCTTCCACGAACTGAGCCTCTGCTACGCCAAGGCCCTCTAGCCATCGGGGCGGTGCCCGTCCGGCACCGCCCCGCCCTGCCCGTCGGCGGACCGGGGCGGGGGCCAACCGGCCCTGTCCGTCTCCCGGGAGGTTCACGCCGGTGCCCAACTCGGTCCCGCACCCGTAGTGGTTGCGGTGCTCGCGCGCCTCGGGCCGTGTGACACGCAACACAAGAGCGGACCGCCACCCGCCGCCGCGGAACGCCAAAGAGCCCCGGCCGGATTTCTCCGGCCGGGGCTCTGAGCTGCGGTGGACCTGTGGGGATTTGAACCCCAGACCCCCTCGATGCGAACGAGGTGCGCTACCAGACTGCGCCACAGGCCCTTGCAACGAGTGAAACTCTAGCATCCCGATCGAGGTGCTCGGTAATCCGCTTCCGCCTGGTCAGCCGGACGGCCGCGGACACCCGTCACTCGTTGGCCGCGCGCGGCCGTTCGCCGTCCTCGTACTGGTCGAACAGAGGCGTCCGGCCGCGCTCGCGGGCGCGCCGCGCGGAGGCGGCCCGCCGCGCGTCGCTGCGGCTGTCGTCCGCCGCCCCGGCGTCGCCGGAGTCCTCGGAGAGGTGCTCCTCGGCCGGCTCCGCCTCGGGCGCGCTCGGCTCGGCCACGCTGGAGCGCGCGGAGCTCCACGCGTCCGGCGCGCCCAGGTCCACGCTGGACGTCGCCCTGGGCGCGACCGGCGCGGTCACATAGGTCGGCAGGGGAACGGGCACCGGGTCCCAGCTGTCCCCCTGAGCGGGCCCCTGGCGCTCGCGCTGCTGGTCGACCCACTCGGCGTGGTCGGTCTGCTCGACGAGGGCGCGGCGGTCGGCGGCGAGCGCCAGGAGGCCGGGATCGGTGTCGGGGGCGGGGGTCTCCTCCGGTTCCTCCGCCCCGGGGTCGGCGGACGTCCGACGGCGGGGCTGCCGCTCCCGCAGCCGCTGCGCCGCGGCCTCGGCCCGGCGGCGGTCCATGGTGTAGGTGAAGCGCCGCCGCTCCTGGGCGCGCAGGTACACGATGTACGAGCTCAGCATCACGGCCGGCACGCCGGGCGCCCACAGGAACGTGAGCCCGCCCACGGCCGCCACGATCGCGCCGAGGGTGAAGGCGAGGAACAGCAGGACTGTCGTGCGCCGACGGCGTGCGAGGACCTTCGTGCGCTGGGCCCGCGCCGCGGCCTCCGTCGAGGCCGCCCGGCGCGCGCCCGGCAGGGCCTGCTGGGGCGTGGACTTGGCCGGAGGTCTCGGCGTGGACGCGCCCGGCTGGTGCGGTACGGACCGGGCGGCACCCTGGGTGTCGTACGCGCCGCTCTCCTTGCCGGTCGCGCGTGCACCCGGCTCCTGCTCCGCCCGGTCCGGCTCCGGCACCTGTGTCCGTTCCTGTACGTGCGGACGGTGCCGGTCCGCCGCCTGGGGCCGGGTCGGGGGCACGGCGAAGGCCCGGACGTCCACCGAATCGGTGACGCCGTCCGGGTCGGCGCTGGGCTCCTCCTCCTCGGCGGAGCGTGCGCGCAGGTCCTTGGCGTATCGACGCTCCATGCCCGCCCGTCCGGACAGCAGCCGGATGGCGGTGCTGAAGCGTTCCGTCGGACGGGCTTCGTTCAGCTCGTCCTGCCTACGGAGCCACATCGGCACCAAGTAGGCGGCCCAGGCCCCGACGATGACTGCGTAGATGAGGCCGCTGCTGCTCACGTCTCACACGGTAGAGGGGTTTGCGTGAGGCCATCTGCCAATTCAGCCGGTGTGTCGCACGATCCGGCTGATATTTCGAGCTTTTTTTGTGAGCGATGCGATCACCAGGCCGCCGCGAGCGTGAATTTAATGCCCGGACGCGATCGCTCGCCGATCATTTTCGAACACCTATTTCATTTCCCGGTGTTGCCGGGCTTGCCCGGGTTCCACGAGCCGGCCTGCTCCGGTCCGGCCTGATCCGGACGGCCCGGCGCCGGACGCGTGCGCCGCCAGCGCCCGAGCAGCCCCTCGGGCACTTCCTCCGCGGTGAGCGCGAAGACGAGATGGTCCCGCCAGGCACCGTCGATGTGGAGATAGCGCGGGCGCAGCCCTTCCTCCCGGAATCCGAGTTTCTCCACGACCCTGCGGCTGGGTCCGTTCTCGGGGCGAATGCAGACCTCGATGCGGTGCAGCCCGACGGTGCGGAAGCAGTGGTCGCTCACCAGCGCCACGGCCGTCGGCATCACCCCGCGGCCCGCCACCGACTGGTCCACCCAGTAGCCGATGTGCCCGGAGCACATCGAGCCCCAGGTGATCCCGGCCACGGTGAGCTGGCCGACCAGCCGCCCCTGGTACTCGATCACGAAGGGCAGCATCCGGCCCGCGTTGGCCTCGGCGCGCAGGTGGCGGACCATCTGCCGGTACGTCGGCCGGTGCGCGATCGGACCGCTGGGGGTGGGGGGCGGGATGGTCGCCTCCCAGGGCCGCAGCCAGTCGCGGTTGCGCCGGTTCACCTCGCGCCAGGCCCGCTGGTCGCGCAGCCTTATCGGCCGGAGGACGACATCGCCGTCCACCAGCTCGACCGGCCATGACGGGCTGTTCAGCTCGCACCCCCACTGCCGCTGGGTCTTGGGTGGTCGCCGCCGCGGATCTGGTCGACGGCGTGGATCAGGAGGGGTTCCAGAACGGCCAGTCCGTCCTTCACCCCGCCGGTGGAGCCCGGCAGGTTGACGATCAGCGTCCCCCGGGCGACTCCGGCGAGTCCTCGCGAGAGCGCCGCGGTGGGCACCTTGTCCCTGCCGAACGCCCTGATGGCCTCCGGGATGCCCGGAATCTCGTGGTCGAGCACGCGCAGGGTCGCCTCGGGGGTGCGGTCGGTGGGCGAGATCCCCGTGCCGCCGGTGGTGACGATGACGTCGTAGCCCGCCTCGACCCCGGCGCGCAGCGCCTCCTCCACGGGGTCCCCGTCGGGGACGACCCACGGTCCGTCGACCGCGAAGCCGGATCCCGCGAGGCCTGCGGCGACCAGGGGGCCGCCCTTGTCCTCGTAGACCCCGGCGGCGGCGCGGTTGGAGGCGGTGACGACCAGGGCGCTGTAGTCCGCCGTGAGGGCTTCGCCGGTGACGGTCTCGCCGCTCATGCCCGGCTCCAGTGGCCCGACTTCCCGCCGGTCTTCTCTTCCACCCGTACGTCCGTGATGACCGCCCCCTTGTCGACAGCCTTGACCATGTCGATCACGGTCAGGGCCGCCACGCTGACCGCGGTGAGGGCCTCCATCTCCACGCCCGTGCGGTCGGTCGTCTTCACGGTCGCGAGGATCTCGACGGCGTCGTCCGTGACCGACAGGTCAATCTTGACACCGGAGACCGACAACGGGTGGCACAGCGGGATCAGGTCCGGCGTGCGCTTGGCTCCCATGATCCCGGCGATGCGGGCGGTGGCGAGGGCGTCGCCCTTGGGGACCCCTTCGCCGCGCAGCAGCTCCACGACACGCGGCGAGACCAGGACACGGCCGCTCGCTCGCGCGGTGCGGGCGGTCACGTCCTTCCCGGAGACGTCGACCATACGGGCGGCGCCGGCCTCGTCGATGTGCGTCAGCCGGTCCTGCACAGGGTGTCCGGAGGTCTCCCCCCGGGACGGAACAGTCATGTGCGTGGGCACTCCCGGTCAGGGCCCGTCGCGGTGCGGCGCGCGGGCCTGGTGTGCGCGACACGTTACCGCCCGCCCGTCCGGGGCTACGCCTCGGTAAGGAGCCGCGCGCCCCTCGCGCGCTCCGGTCGCCCCGCGGGAGGTCCCGCGGGGGTCTTTCCGCGGGTGTCCCGCGCGGGCCCCTCCCCCCGGCCGCTCAGCCGAGGAGCACCACCTCGACCTCGGCGCCGGGCTCGACCGAGGTGTCGTGCTCGGGGACGACGATCAGCGCGTCGGCGTGCGCGAGGGCCGCGACCAGATGGGACCCGGCGCCGCCGACCGGCGTCACGGTGCCGTCGGCGTACGTCCCGCGCAGGAACTGTCGGCGGCCCTTCGGCGAGGTCAGCGCCTTGTCCGCGGAGAGCTTCGCCCTGGTCGTGGACCGGTGGACGTCCGGCAGTCCCATCAGGGTGCGGATCGCGGGGCGCACGAAGAGCTCGAAGGAGACGTAGGACGACACGGGGTTGCCCGGGAGCGCGAGCAGCGGTGTGTGGTCGGGGCCGATGGAGCCGAAGCCCTGGGGCTTGCCGGGCTGCATGGCGAGGGTGCGGAAGTCGACGCCGCCGCCCGCCTCGTCCTCGTCGCCGACCGACGAAAGCGCCTCCTTGACGACGTCGTAGGCGCCGACGCTCACCCCGCCGGTCGTGACCAGCAGGTCCGCGCGGACGAGTTGGTCCTCGATGGTCTGGCGCAGCGTCTCGGCGTCGTCCGCGACGGCGCCGACGCGGTAGGCGATGGCTCCCGCGTCACGGGCGGCCGCGCACAGGGCGAAGCTGTTGGAGTCGTAGATCTGGCCGGTGCTCAACTCCTCGTCGGGCTGGACGAGTTCGGAGCCGGTGGACAGGACGACCACGCGCGGGCGGGGGCGCACCCGCACGGTGCCGCGGCCGATCGCGGCGAGCAGGCCGATCTGCGGCGGGCCGAGGAGGGTGCCGGCTTCGAGGGCGCGGTCGCCCGCCTTCACGTCGCTGCCCTTCGCGCGCACGTGCGCGCGTGCCTCGGCCGGGCGGTGGACGTGGACCTGTCCGCTGGAACCCTCGGGGGACGCGCTGTGCGCGCGCATCCCGGAGACCGGCCCCTCGCCCAGCCCTCCGTCCGTCCACTCGACGGGGACGACGGCTTCGGCGCCGGGCGGCAGCGGGGCACCGGTCATGATGCGGGCGGCCTGGCCCGGGCCCACGTGGGGCTGGTCGGCCTGGCCGGCCGCGACGTCCCCGACGACCGTCAGGACCGCCGGGAACTCCTCGCTCGCGCCCGCCACGTCCGCGACCCGGACCGCGTACCCGTCCATGGAGCTGTTGTCGAACGGCGGCAGGGAGACCGGCACCGTGACGTCCTCGACCAGGACGCAGCCCTGGGCGTCGAGGAGTTGCAGCTCGATGGGTTCGAGGGGACGGACGGTCGTGAGGATGTCCTCCAGGTGGTCGTCCACCGACCAGAGACGTTCCTGGCCGGTGGTGCGGGTCGCGGGGCTATTCAAGATTCCTGCATCTCCTCGGTTACGTAACTGCGGAGCCAGGTCCGGAAGTCCGGTCCCAGGTCTTCACGTTCGCATGCGAGTCTGACAATGGCACGCAGGTAGTCGCCGCGGTCGCCGGTGTCATAGCGGCGGCCCTGGAAGACGACGCCGTGCACGGGGCCGCCGACCTTCTCGTCCGCGGCGAGCTGCTGGAGGGCGTCGGTGAGCTGGATCTCGCCGCCGCGGCCGGGCTCGGTCGTACGCAGTATGTCGAAGACGTGGGGGTCCAGGACGTAGCGTCCGATGACGGCGTAGCGGCTGGGGGCGTCGGCCGCGTCGGGTTTTTCGACCAGGCCGGTCACCTTGACCAGGTCGTCCTGGCCGGTGGTCTCCACGGCGGCGCAGCCGTAGAGGTGGATCTGTTCGGGGGCGACCTCCATGAGGGCGATGACGCTGCCGCCGTGCTGTTCCTGGACCTCGACCATGCGGGCCAGCAGGGGGTCGCGGGGGTCGATGAGGTCGTCGCCGAGGAGGACGGCGAAGGGTTCGTGGCCGACGTGGGGGGCGGCGCACAGGACGGCGTGGCCAAGTCCTCGGGGGTCGCCCTGGCGCACGTAGTGCATGGTGGCGAGGTCGCTGGATTCCTGGACCTTGGCGAGCCGGCTGGCGTCGCCCTTCTTCTGGAGGGCGGATTCCAGTTCGTAGTTGCGGTCGAAGTGGTCCTCGAGGGGGCGCTTGTTGCGGCCGGTGATCATCAGGACGTCGTCAAGACCCGCCGACACGGCCTCTTCGACCACGTACTGGATCGCCGGCTTGTCGACGACCGGCAGCATCTCCTTGGGAGTGGCCTTGGTCGCCGGCAGGAACCGGGTGCCCAGACCTGCCGCGGGAATGACAGCCTTGGTGATCCTGGGGTGTGACTCAGTCATGTCCGCAACCATAACCGGTGACTATGTGCAGAATCTGTGCCCCTGGCCAATTCGCGGCCATATGAACGGGTTAAGAGAACTACGGGAGTCACCTGTGAGAGACGTCGGACGTGAACCGGAGCCTGACAAGCGAACGTTGCGGCGGGGGTTCCTTTCGGTGAGAAAGGGGTTGACGGCCGATGACGTGCGGGAGACCGCCGCCGCCCTCGCCGTCCGCGCCCTGGAGCTGCCCGAACTGGCGGGGGCCCGCACGGTGGCGGCCTACGTGTCCGTGGGGAGCGAACCGGGCACCCTCGCGCTCCTGGACGCGCTCCGCGCGCGCGGGGTGCGCGTCCTCCTGCCGGTCCTGTTGCCGGACAACGACCTGGACTGGGGCGCGTACACCGGGGCGGACTCCCTCGCGGAGGTCCGGCACGGCGGGAGGATGGCCCTCCTGGAGCCCGCGGGCGAACGGCTGGGGCCCCAGGCCGTCCTGGAGGCCGACGCCGTCCTGCTGCCCGGTCTCGCCGTCGACGCCCGCGGGATGCGGCTGGGGCGCGGCGGAGGCTCGTACGACCGTGTGCTGGCCCGTCTGGAGCGTTCGGGCGCCGATCCCGCGCTGGTGGTGCTCCTGTACGACACCGAGGTCGTCGACCGGGTCCCGGAGGAGGCGCACGACCGGCCCGTCCACGCGGTGGTGACCCCCTCCGGCGTACGCCGCTTCCGCTGACGGCCGGCGGGCCGGGACGGCGGACGCGAAGTGGCCCTCCACGCGTGCGTGGAGGGCCACTTCGTCCGGGCACCGGCCTCAGGGCGCCGGGTGCGGCGCCCTTCGAGGCGTCAGGGCTTCAGGACCAGGGTGTCGCTGGTCTTCTTGTCGACGGCCTCCTTGGTGAAGGCCCACGGCAGGAGTTCGCCCTTGGCCCACTTCTCCGTCTGGTCGGTGTAGTGCGCGTTGTAGGCGTGTCCCGAGGCGCCCGAGAGGTTTATCCACTTCGACTTGTCGAGGTCGCCGAGGTTGACGACCATCCGCATCGAGGGGACCCAGACCACTCCGTAGCCGCCCGCCGCGTTCCAGCCGGTCGCGTTGACCGTCGCCTCGCCGCCGCTGAGGTTCCAGGGGCCGCGGTTGAGCATGTACTGCAGGAAACCGGGGCCTTCGGTACCGAGGGTCTGGTTCTTCAGGAACAGGCGGTGCAGCCGGCCCCAGCTCCAGGTGTCGATGTCCTTGCCGAGCTTGGCGGTCAGCTCCCAGCGGGCGTCCGCCATGGCCCGGGCGAACAGCTTGTCCCGGTCGGTGGACGCCTCCGCGGTACGCGTCTGGGGCAGCTTCCACCAGTTGTTGTGCTCGTCGTCGATGATCTTGCGGATCACCTCGAACCAGCGGTCGCCGCCGTCCGGCTGCGCCTGGTCCGGCTCGCGTTCGCCGCACTCGCGCACCGTCTGGTCCTCGTCCGCGGGACCGGTGGTGTCGGCCCGCTCGACCCACAGGCACTGGCCCTTGACCCGCAGCTCCTTGGGCAGCTTGTTGCCGAAGGCGAGCTTGAGGATGTTGCGCCAGGTGGCGTTGAAGTAGGCGGCGGCCGCGGAGTCGGCGTCCTGGGTGTAGTCCCAGCCCTCCAGGAGCTTCTGCGCGTCGCGGACGTCCTTGTCGGGCACGTCGATCTTGAGCAGCTTGGGCACGATCAGCTTGGCGATCTCGCTGCTGTTGTCGAGCTGCATCTGGCGCATGTCGTCGGTCGAGATCTTGGCGCCGCCCTTGGTCTTCGCCTCGATCAGGTCGGTGATCCGCTGGCTGCGGGTGCCGTAGCCCCAGTCCGTGGTGAGCGTGTACGGGTACTTGTCCGGGTCCACGACCGCCTGGTTGGCGGTGACGATGTAGCCGCGCTCGGGGTTGTACTCGTAGGGCAGGGCGGACTGCTTGATGTAGCCGGTCCAGCGGTACTTGGAGTCCCAGCCGGGCGAGGGCAGCGAGCCGTCGTCGCCCTTGGCCCGCGTGGGGATCTTGCCGGGCAGCTGGTAGCCGATGTTGCCGTGGGCGCCGGAGCCGTCGGCGTAGACCAGGTTCTGGGACGGCACCTCGAAGGAGGCGGCCGCCTTGCGGAACTCGGTCCAGTTAGACGCCTTGTCCATCTCGAAGACGGCGTCCATGGTCCTGCCCGGGTCCAGCGCGGTCCAGCGCAGCGCTATCGCGTAGCCGTCGCCGCGGTCGGGCGCCTCCGCGTCGACCGTGGCCTTCTTGCCGACCTGGACCAGTTCGTCGTCACGGTCGGAGAGCAGCGGCATCCCGTCCTCGGTCTGCCGGACGACGATCGTCTTGGCGGCACCGCCCGCGACCTTGATCGTCTCCTTGCGGGTCGTGAAGGGCCGCACCTTGCCGTCGTACTCGTAGCCCTCGCCGGTGATCTTCTCCAGGTAGAGGTCGGTGACGTCGACCCCGGAGTTGGTCATGCCCCAGGCCATGTCCGCGTTGTGGCCGATGACCACGCCGGGCATGCCCGCGAAGGTGTAGCCGGTGACGTCGTACTGGCACTTGGCGGAGACCGAGGTGCAGTGCAGGCCCATCTGGTACCAGACCGAGGGCAGCGACGCCGACAGGTGGGGGTCGTTGGCCAGCAGCGGCTTGCCGGTGATGGTGTGCTCCCCGGCGACGACCCAGGAATTGGAGCCGATGCCGTTGCCGTTCACGCCGACGGCGGTGGGCAGGTCGTCGAGGACCTCGTAGAGCCCCGAGAGCTGGCTCTGGAACCCGGCGGGCGCCTCGGTGCCGCCGGTGAGCCCCGTGCCCGCCGCGGACGTCGAGGCGGTGCTCTTGGGACCGTACGTCCCGGTGACGCTGTCGTACGAGCCCTCACGGACGATCGTCTTGTGCCGGCTGTACGGGTACTCCGGGTACAGGTCCGCGATCTGCTTCGGGCCGAGGCGGCTCGTCATCAGGGAGCGGTCGATCTCTTCCTGCATGTTGCCGCGCAGGTCCCAGGCCATCGCCTTGAGCCAGGCCACCGAGTCGACCGGGGTCCACTCGGTCGGCTTGTAGTCGTTGGTGAAGTTGAGGGCGGCGTACTCCAGGGAGATGTCCTCGCCGCTCTTGCCCTTCAGGTAGGCGTTGACTCCCTCGGAGTACGCCCGGAGGTACTTCTTCGTGGAGGACGACAGCTTGGTGTCGTACTCCTTCTTCGCGATCCGGTCCCAGCCCAGCGTGCGCAGGAACGCGTCGTTCTCGACCTGGCCCGAGCCGAACATCTCGGACAGCCGGCCCGAGGTCATGTGGCGGCGCACGTCCATCTCGTAGAACCGGTCCTGCGCCTGGACGAAGCCCTGGGCCATGAACAGGTCCTCGTCGGACGAGGCGTAGACCTGCGGGATCCCGTTGCCGTCGCGCTGCACGGTCACCGGCCCCGACAGTCCGTCGAGCTGGATGGTTCCCTCGGTCTGCGGGAAGGAGGCACGGACCGTGCTGATGCTCCAGTACGCGCCGAAGGCGAGGCCTCCGATGATGGCGAGAACCAGGACAATCAAGAACAGTCGGGCTTTGCGCCCCTTCTTCCTGCCGGACTTGCCGGGCTGCTGGCCGGAAGAGGCGGTGGTGTTGGGGGGCATCGCTGTCCTTGCTGTCCTAACGCGAGCGGCAGGCGGTCCTGGAGTGCTGGGGCAACCATAGGCGCAGGGCCAACCGCGCCTTGACGCGGAGTGGGAAACCGGGGAGCACGACCGTTCGATCTTCCCCCCGGAAACGTCAAGAAAGCGTCAAGAGTTAGGTAAGGTAACGAAGTACTTGCACCGAAGTGGCCGGCTTCCGGTGCTCGGATCCGGCCGCTTTGCCCGGGAACGGATCGGCGAGAAAGGAACAGCCCCTGACTGTCCACCACCTCAACCAGCTCCTGCTCGTGTGCTCGCTCGTCCTGCTCCTCGCGGTGGCGGCGGTCCGGATCTCCTCACGCAGCGGGCTCCCCACGCTGCTCGTGTACCTGGGGATAGGCGTCGCGATCGGCCAGGACGGAATCGGCGACGTCCAGTTCAGCAACGCCGAACTGACCCAGGTCATCGGGTACGCGGCCCTGGTCGTGATCCTGGCCGAAGGCGGTCTCGGCACGAAGTGGAAGGAGATCAGACCGGCCCTGCCGGCTGCCTCCGCGCTGGCGACGGTGGGCGTCGCGGTGAGTGTCGGTGTGACGGCCGCGGCCGCGCGCTGGCTGATCGGCCTCGAGTGGCACCAGGCGCTCATCATCGGGGCGGTCGTCTCCTCGACGGACGCGGCGGCGGTCTTCTCCGTCCTGCGGAAGATCCCCCTGCCCTCGCGCGTGACGGGCATCCTGGAGGCCGAGTCGGGCTTCAACGACGCCCCGGTGGTCATCCTGGTCGTCGCGTTCTCCACCGCGGGCCCGGTCGAGCACTGGTACAGGCTGATCGGCGAGATCGCGCTGGAGCTGACCATCGGCGCCGCCATCGGCCTCGCGGTCGGCTGGCTGGGCGCCTACGGACTGCGGCACGTGGCGCTGCCGGCCTCCGGCCTGTACCCGATCGCCGTGATGGCGATCGCCGTCGCCGCGTACGCCGCCGGCGCGCTCGCCCACGGCAGCGGCTTCCTCGCCGTCTACCTCGCCTCCATGGTGCTCGGGAACGCGAAGCTGCCGCACTGGCCCGCCACCCGCGGCTTCGCCGAGGGACTCGGCTGGATCGCCCAGATCGGCATGTTCGTCCTGCTCGGCCTCCTGGTCACCCCGCACGAGATGGGCGACGACATCGTCCCCGCGCTCCTCATCGGCCTGGCGCTGACCATGGTGGCGCGGCCGCTGAGCGTGGTCGTCAGCCTGCTGCCGTTCCGCATCCCGTGGCAGGAGCAGGCGCTGCTGTCCTGGGCGGGGCTGCGCGGCGCCGTGCCCATCATCCTGGCGACGATCCCGATGGTGAGCGGCATCGCGGAGAGCAAGCGGATCTTCAACATCGTCTTCGTCCTGGTCGTCGTCTACACCCTCGTCCAGGGGCCGACCCTGCCCTGGCTGGCCCGCAAGCTCCGGCTCGGGGAGTCGGCCGAGGCCGCCGACCTCGGCATCGAATCGGCGCCCCTGGAGCGGCTGCGCGGCCATCTGCTGTCCGTCGCGATCCCCAAGGGGTCGCGCATGCACGGTGTCGAGGTGGGCGAGCTGCGGCTGCCCCCGGGTGCGGCGGTCACCCTCGTCGTCCGCGAGGCGAAGTCCTTCGTGCCGATGCCGACGACGGTGCTGCGGCGCGGCGACGAACTGCTGGTGGTGGCGACCGACCCGGTGCGGGACGCGACCGAGAGGCGCCTTCGCGCGGTGGGCCAGGGCGGCAAGCTCGCCGACTGGCTGGGCATCGGCGACGGGGGGACGGAGCACCGGACACGGCACCGGACGGGCTTGTGACCGGAGCACCGGACACGGCGCCGGACGGGTCCGTGACCGGACCGCCGGGCTTCCGGCCGGCCTCTCGCGGAACGCCGGACGCGCTCCTCGCGGGACACCGGCCGGGACCTTCGAAAAATCGAACGGGATCTCAAGAAAGAGAGGCGTTCACAGGCGAGCGGCCGCACAGTGCTCTTTTTCACAGACGCGGTACGCCACCCACCCCCTGTACGATGAACGCAGACCTTGATCGAACCAACTCTGCCTGACGCAGAGCTGGCGCGACCGTATGGCGGCCGTGACGTCCTCCCGCAGGGGCGCCGGTATCTACCGCAGATCCGCGCAAGAGGACAGCTCTCGGCGCCCCCCGCACGGGCGCGCTACCAGGCGGCAGAAAGGCACGGGCCGTGGCATCCACGGTCACCTCCCGCCCTGGATACGGACAGCTTCTGCGCACCCGCGGCGCCTGGACGTTCCTGCTCCCCGGCTTCGCCGCCCGCCAGCCGTTCGCCATGCTGACGATCTCCATCGTGCTGCTCGTGCAGCACACCACCGGTTCCTACGGGGCGGCCGGCGCGGTCGCGGCCGTCACCGGTGTCTCCATGGCGCTGTTCGCGCCCTTCACCGGACGCCTGGCCGACCGGCACGGGCAACGGGCCGTCCTGCTGCCCGGCGTCCTCGTGCACGCCGTGGCCGGCTTCTCCCTGACCGCGCTCGCGCTGGCGGACGCCCCCCTGTGGGTGCTCTTCGCCGCCGCCGTGCCCACCGGCGCCTCGGTGCCGCAGATCAGCCCCATGGTGCGGGCCCGCTGGGGCGTGAAGCTCCAAGGCTCGCCCCTGATGTCGACCGCGGCCGCCTTCGAGTCCGTCACGGACGAGCTGACCTTCGTCTTCGGCCCCCTGCTCGCCACCGCGCTGTGCACGGCCGTCACCCCCGCCGCGGGCCTGCTGACCGAGGCGTCGCTGACCCTGGTCGGCGGCCTGCTGTTCGCCGCGCAGAAGAGCACGCAGCCCGCGGTCTCCGCCGCCGGGCACGCGCGCGTGGAGCACGGTTCCGCTCTGCGGATCCCCGGAGTGCGCGTCCTGATCATGACGTTCCTGGGCATCGGCTCCGTCTTCGGCGGCATGCAGGTCTCGCTGGCCGCGTACAGCGAGTCGATCGGCGAGCCCGGCCTGAACGGCGTCCTGTACGGCGTCTTCGCGGCGGGCAACATGCTCTCGGGCATCGTCTGCGGCGCCATCGCCTGGAAGGTGGCCCCGCAGCGACGGCTCGTCCTCGGGTACGCCGCCCTCGCGCTGGCCGCCTCCGGGCTGTGGGCCGCGAACTCGGTGATCGTGCTCGCCGGCCTCGGCCTCGTGGTCGGCATGTGCATCGCCCCGAGCCTGATCACCGGCTACACCCTGGTCGAGAGCCTCGTTCCCCAGGGCGCCCGCACCGAGGCCTTCACCTGGCTCACCGGCGCCGTCGCGCTCGGCCAGGCGGCGGCCGTCACGGTGGCCGGACAGCTGGAGGACAGGCTCTGGGACGGCGCCGGGTTCCTGGTGCCGATGGCCGGTACGGCACTGGCTCTGGCGACCCTGGTGACACTGCGGTCACGCCTCGCCACGGGGGCCCCGAGCCGTGCCGTCGCACGTGGCGTCGGTCACCGCACGCCGGTGACAGTGGACTGATCTCGCGGAATACGTCAGTATGGATCGTCGTTAGCACTCACTGAGTGAGAGTGCCAGGAGGAAGACAAGTGCCGACCTACCAGTACCAGTGCACCGAGTGCGGCGAGGGCCTCGAGGCGGTGCAGAAGTTCACCGATGACGCCCTGACGGAATGCCCCAACTGCAACGGCCGCCTGAAGAAGGTGTTCTCGGCCGTCGGCATTGTCTTCAAGGGCTCCGGCTTCTACCGCAACGACAGCCGCGGCTCCTCGTCGAGCAGCTCGCCCGCCTCGAAGCCGTCGACGTCCACGTCCTCGACCTCGGACACGAAGTCCTCGTCGTCGGCGTCCGCCTCGTCGTCCTCGGACGCGAAGTCGTCGGGCACCAGCTCCGCCGCGTAAGGGCTCCTCGGTCCGCCGGGACTCCCGTCCCGGCCCGCCGTCGCCGTGAGGCCCGCGTGGCCCCACAGGGATCGTTCCCACGGGACCCCGTCGTCGTACGACGACGGGGTCCTCGGCGTTCTTCCGTCCGGGACAGCCCGTAGGGTGCCGTTCATGGCCAACACGGAGAATCCACAGTCCCCGGCCGGGGAGCGGTCGACCGCCCCGGTAGAGATCGGCGTCATCGGCGGCTCGGGCTTCTACTCATTCCTCGACGACGTGACCGAGCTGCGGGTGGACACCCCCTACGGGCCGCCCAGCGACTCCCTGTTCCTCGGCGAGATCGCCGGCCGGCGGGTCGCCTTCCTCCCCCGCCACGGCCGCGGTCACCATCTGCCGCCGCACCGCATCAACTACCGGGCCAACCTGTGGGCGCTGCGCTCCGTCGGCGCCCGCCAGGTCCTCGGCCCCTGCGCCGTGGGCGGGCTGCGCCCGGAGTACGGGCCCGGGACCCTGCTCGTCCCGGACCAGTTCGTGGACCGCACGAAGTCACGGGCGCAGTCCTACTTCGACGGGCTGCCGCTGCCCGACGGCACGGTGCCGAACGTGGTGCACGTGTCGCCGGCCGACCCGTACTGCCCCGTCGGCCGCGAGGTCGCCCTGGCCGCGGCACGCGGACGTGACTGGGAACCGGTGGACGGCGGCACGCTCGTGGTCGTGGAGGGCCCGCGGTTCTCCACCCGGGCCGAATCGCTCTGGCACCAGGCGCAGGGCTGGTCGGTGGTCGGTATGACCGGGCACCCCGAGGCCATGCTCGCCCGCGAACTGGAGCTCTGCTACACGTCGTTGACTCTGGTCACCGACCTCGACGCGGGTGCCGAGACCGGCGAGGGCGTCTCGCACGACGAGGTGCTGAAGGTGTTCGCGGCGAATGTGGACCGGTTGCGGGACGTGCTCTTCGACGCGGTCGCGGGGCTGCCGGCGAACGGATCGCGGGACTGCCTGTGCACGACGGCGCTGGGCGGGATGGATCCCGGCTTCGAGCTGCCCTGACGGCATCCGTGCCGCCCCGGGACCGGGGCGGGGGCGAAAGCGGGGGCGAAGGCAGGGGCAGGGGCAGGGGCGGGGGCGGGGGCGGGGGCGAAGGCAGGACGGGGACGGGGACGGGGCGACAGCGGGCCGGAGCCGTCGCGGGCGCGGAACCTCCCGTTCGGGTGAGGGAGTTGTCCACAATCACGGGGTGATCCACGGGCGCCCGCGGGCTTCGCCGCGAGACCTCATCGTGGGAGCGCAAGCCGGTCCCTCGTCGCAGGTGGTGGTCACCATGGCACAGCTCTCGCAACTCGTCCGTCCGCCGGGCGCGGACACGCCTCCCACGTGCGAGGTGCCGCAGTTCGCGCCCGTCCGGGTGCGGGGCGGGCGTTGCGGGCCCCGGCTCCTCGCCCGGCACAGGAGGCGGGCGGTCGCCGCCGGCCTGGCCATGACGGCGGCCGCGCTCGTGGCGGCCGGCCCGGGCGACGCCGATCGGGCGCGCGGGCGTCCGGCGCCCCCTCCCTCCGCGGCTTCCGCGTCCGTCCCCACCACGGCTTCCGCACCCGCGCGCGGGCCGGGCACGGCCGAGACGGTGAGAGCGCCGGTGCGGATCGCGGACGGTGCCACGGTGGGCCTGTTGCGTCCGGGGGACCGGGTCGACGTGGTCGCGGCGGACAGCGGCGGCGAGGTGCGGGTGGTCGCGGCCGGGGCGCGGGTCACCGGGGTCCCGGACACCGGCACCACCGACACCGGAGCGCTGGTCGTCCTCTCCGTTCCGCGCGCGACGGCCGCGCGGCTGGCGGGCGCCGGCACCACGTCACGGCTGGCGGTGACACTGCGATGAGCGGCGAAACCGTGCCAAGTCCATCCTTGGAGCCACCCGGTCGGAGCGACTCGGCGCGCCCTGCCGTAGGTTGCGGAGCTGTTTGTTCCACAACCTGCGCGGAGGGGCCTCCTGATGAGCGAAAACAAGCAGCCCAGCGTCTGGGAGGGCTTCAAGGCCTTCCTCATGCGTGGCAACGTCATCGACCTGGCTGTCGCGGTGGTCATCGGCGCGGCCTTCACCAACATCGTCAACTCCGTGGTGAAGGGCATCATCAACCCGCTGGTCGGCGCCGTCGGCACGAAGAACCTCGACAGCTACAGCTCCTGCCTGGAGAGCCCCTGCACGGGCAGCGGAGCGAACGCCACGGGCATCCGCATCATGTGGGGCTCGGTGCTGGGCGCCACGCTCCAGTTCCTGATCACCGCCACCGTCGTCTACTTCCTGATGGTGCTGCCGATGGCCAAGTTCCTGGCCCGGCAGGCGGCCCGTCAGAAGGCGCGGGAGGGCACCAAGGAGGTCATCGAGGTGACCGAGCTGGAGGTGCTGAAGGAGATCCGCAACGAGCTGGTCGCCCAGCGCGGCCAGGGACGCCGCGACTACTGACGACGAAGCCGCGGGCGTGCGCCCGCGAACCCGGCGGGCGCGGACGCCGGAAGACCGGGGGCCGCGAGTCCCGGAGTCAGGAAACCCGGGGCCGGGAAATCCGGGGTCAGGAAATCCGTGGCCGGGCTCAGATGTGGTGGGGCGGCTTCTCGTCGAGGAAGCGCTTCAGGTCGGCGGCACTGTCACCGGTGCCGTCGGCCCGCTCGCCCCACCCACGGTCCGTATCGTCCGAGGACTGCTGGTCCAGCGGATCGTCGAAGACCAGCGACGGCTTCGGATCGCGCGGTTCGGGGGCGGGGGCGGGACTCATGTCCCCAGGGTACGCCGCGGGGGTGCCTGCCCACCCCGGCCGATCCGGCTGCCTCGAGGCCACGGCCGGCGCGCGGCCACCGGGAGCGGGCGGACGGCACGGATCCGGGTCCAGCACTTGTGAATGCATTCACAAGAATTTCCGGGACTTTTCTGCTGTGCTTGGCCCTATGACCTCCCGTTCCGCTCCGGAGTCCGCCGCGGCACCACGGCCCTCGGGCCACTGGCCGCTGCGCAGAATGATCGCCCGCGGCCGCGACGAGGCGCACCGGGTCGCCTCGCCGCTGGAGCTCCTGTTCGACCTCTGCTTCGTGGTGGCCATCGCCCAGGCGGGCGCCGAACTGGTGCACGCCGTGGCGGAAGGGCACGCGGGCCAGGGCATCCTCGACTACGCGATGGTCTTCTTCGCCATCTGGTGGGCGTGGATGAACTTCAGCTGGTTCGCGTCGGCCTACGACAACGACGACGTGCTCTACCGGGTGGTCACACTGGTGCAGGTCGCCGGTGTCCTGGTGCTGGCGGCCGGGGTGTCCGAGGCGTTCGAGAGCCATGACTTCCTGGTCGTCTGGCTGGGCTACGCGATCATGCGGTTCGCGATGATCGCCCAGTGGCTGCGGGTGGCCCGCTCCACCGGGGGGACCGAGAGAACCATGGCGCTGCGGTACGCGGGCGGCGTACTGCTGTGCCAGATCGCCTGGCTCGGCCTGCTGTTCGCGCCGGAGGCGGCCCGTCCCTGGGTCTTCCTGGCGGCGGCCGTCGCGGAGCTGTGCGTCCCGCTGTTCGCGGAGAAGGTCTTCACCACGTCCTGGCATCCGCACCACATCTCCGAGCGCTACGGACTGTTCACGATCATCGTGCTGGGCGAGACGATCGCCGCCGCCACCGTCGCGGTGAAGTCGGCCGTCGACGAGCACGACGCGCTGAGCGAGCTGCTGCCCATCGCCGCGGGCGGCCTGCTGATCGTGTTCTCCGCCTGGTGGATCTACTTCGCGGTGCCGATCCACGGCCATCTGCGGTCCAGCGGACAGGCCTTCCTCTGGGGGTACGGCCACTATCTGATCTTCGCGTCGGCCGCCGCGATCGGCGCGGGCCTGGAGGTCGCGGTGGAGCAGACGGTCGGCACGGCGCACATCTCGGCGCTCTCGGCGTCCGCCGCGGTGACACTGCCGACCGCTCTGTACCTCCTGGCCGTCTGGGCGCTGCACTCCCGCCACTTCAAGGTCGGCATCGCCCAGCAGCTCGTGCTGCCGACCACCGCGCTGCTCGTCATCCTGTGCACCTTCCTGGGTGATCTGGCGGTGCTCGCCGCGGGGATCGCCTCCGCGCTGGCCGTGACGGCCGGGGTGATGATGACGACCAGGGAACACTGGGCGCATGACGGTTGACGCTCTGACAGATGTCGTGGGTCTGCGGGTGGGGCACGCGACGCGCAGCGGGGACGGCTGGCTCACGGGGACGACGGTGGTGCTCGCTCCCGAGGGGGGCGTGACCGCCGCCGTGGACGTGCGCGGCGGCGGACCCGGCACCAAGGAGACGGACGCGCTCGATCCGCGCAACCTCGTGCAGAAGGTCGAGGCGGTCGTGCTGACCGGGGGCAGCGCGTACGGGCTGGACTCGGCGTCGGGCGTGATGGCGTGGCTGGAGGAGCGGGGACGCGGGGTGCGCGTGGGGCCGGAACCCACGCACGTCGTGCCCGTCGTGCCCGCCGCCTGCGTCTTCGACCTCGGGCGCGGCGGCGACTTCCGGTCGCGGCCGGACGCTTCCACCGGGACCGCCGCGATCGAGGCGGCCGACGCGAGCGCGCTGCGCGCGCCGGTCCGCGAGGGCGGCGTGGGCGCCGGCACCGGGGCGGTGGTCGGGCAGCTCAAGGGCGGGGTCGGGACGGCGAGCGCCGTGCTGGAGTCCGGTGTCACGGTGGCCGCGCTGGTGGTGGCCAACGCGGCGGGCTCCGTGGTGGAGCCGGAAACGGGGGCGCTGTACGGGGAGTTGGCGCGAGGACGTACGGCGTGTCCGTCCGCTCCGGTGCGCGAGGCGGCCCGGCTGCGGCTCGCGGAGGCCGCCGCGAGGAACACGCCGCCTCCGTTGAACACCACGCTCGCCGTCGTCGCCACCGACGCCGCCCTGACACGGGCGCAGGCGCAGAAGCTCGCGGGTACGGCGCACGACGGGATCGCGCGTGCCGTGCGGCCGGTGCACCTGCTGAACGACGGGGACACCGTGTTCGCGCTGGCCACGGGCGTCCGGCAGCTCTCCGCCGAGAACCCCCTGGCGCTCAACGAGATCCTCGCCGCGGGCGCGGACCTGGTGACGCGCGCGATCGTGCGCGCCGTACGCGCCGCGGAGCCGGTGGACGGGCCGGGCGGGGCGTGGCCGTCGTACGAGGAGCTCTACGGGGAGGCCGGGCCGGGCGGTCTCCCCGGTTCTCCGTCCTGACGGCGGTCCGGCCCGGGCGGCAGGGCCGAGGCGTCGCCGTCCCGGACCGGGCCCGGGCGGCGGAGTGCGTCACGGCTCGTCCGCCGGAGACGTCGTAGCGGCCGGGAACCGGTGCGACAAGGGCGCCTTGCCGGACAACGGGCGCAACCGGCTGGAACCTTTCACGGGGCTCACGCGTCCCTGGAAGTGCCGTCTGACGAGGGCCTTTTGACGTTCTCGCGAGCCGCGGGGGAACTCACCACGCGGCCCGCCCGTTTTCCGTCCGTACGTTTTCTCGGTTCGCGGACATGATGTCCGACCGAGGGGCTACGGTATGCACCCACAAGGTGACATGCAGCAACGCCGGGAGAAACCTTGAGCGTTCCGTACGAGACAGCAGCGTACGAACCACCCGAGTCGCCCGAGTCTCCGGAGGAGCATCTCGCACGACTTCTGGGCCGCGCCCTGAACTCGTTCGAGCTGCCCGACGAAGCGATACAGCGGCTCGACTGCGCGCTGGCGCACGACAGCTCGCTGCACTCCGCGCACCACAGCGCGGGGCTGCACCGGGAGACGTACCGGCACACCTGGCTGCTCGCCGACGGTTCCGCCGTCACGCTGTGGGAGCTGGTGCACAACACGGCGACCGGTCGCGACACCCAGCACGAGGTCTACGTCGACGAGGAGGAGCTGCGCACCGCCACGGCCCGGCTCCCCCTCCCTCCGGACGCGCCGGACTTCGAACTTCCCGTGTTCGTACAGCTGTCGGCGGTCCCCGAGCCGCGCCACACCTATGTGCCCGACGACTCCGCCGATCACGCGCGCCGGCTCCTGCGGCGCGCGGAGAACCCGGACCGGCCCGGTGTCGAACTCACGACGCTGCTGCTCCGGGAGGCGTTCGCGCACCAGATCACGCAGGCTTTCGGGCGCCCCTGCAGGGCGGGGCAGGCGGGGCTGTGCTTCTCGCTCTACGAGCACGCCTTCCTGCTGCGCGACGGGCGGGAGATCTCCCTGTGGGAGGTCGAGCACACGGCGACGCCGGACCGGCGGCACATGTGCGAGGTGTACGCGACGGAGGACGCGGCCCGGGACGCGATGGAGCGACGGGCGGCACGGCTGGGCTGAAGCCGAAGGGGCCCCGGCACCTGAGGTGCCGGGGCCCCTTCCCGCTCGGACCTCCGCCTCGTACGAGAGGACGGCCCCCGGAGGTCAGCCGACGAACTCCGGCTTCCGGCCCTGGTCCTGGTCCTGGTCCACGTCCTGGACGTCCGTCTCGTCCTGCGCGCCCTCCACGTGCTGTGCCGGCTGCTTCGGCAGGGCGAACATCAGCAGGAAGATGACGGCCAGCACGGCGGCGACCCAGCCCAGCGCGTGCTGGAAGGCGTGCACGAAGGCCGGGCCCACCTGGGCGCGGGTCAGACGGTCACCGATCTCGCCGAAGAAGAGGACCGAGACCAGGCCGAGGCCGAGCGCGTTGCCCATCTGCTGCACGGTGTTGATCAGGCCCGAGGCCGAGCCCGAGTGCTCGCGCGGGACCTCCGAGAGCACGGCGTCCGTCAGCGGGGCGACGATGAAGCCCATGCCGGCGCCCATGACCACCAGCGGAAGGGCCATCTGCCAGGAGGCGATGCCCGTGCCGTACCGGTCGGACTCCCAGATGTAGAGCAGGACTCCGAGCGCCATGAGCAGGGCGCCCGCCTGGAGCACCTTGCGCCCGAAGCGCGGGACCAGCAACTGCACGGACATGCCCGCCGCCGCCGAGACCGCGATCGAGAACGGCACCCCGGTCAGCCCCGCCCGCAGCGGGCGCCAGCCCAGTCCGATCTGCATGTACAGCGTCCAGACCAGGAAGAAGATGCCGAGCGCGACACCGAAGACGGTCTGCACGGCGATGCCCGCGGCGAAGCTCTTCACCTTGAACAGCGACAGCTCGACCAGCGGTGAACCGTCCCGTGCCGTCTTCCGCTTCTCGTACGCCACCAGCGCCGCGAAGACCACGAGGGAGCCGGCCATCGACGCGTATCCCCACAGCGGCCAGCCCAGCTCACGGCCGCGGGTCAGCGGGTAGAGCAGCATCAGCAGGCCGAGCGTGACGAGGGCGACGCCGACGAGGTCGAGCTTGAGGGCCTTCGGCGCCTTGGACTCGCTGATGAAGCGGCTGCCCAGGATCAGCGCGACGACGCCGACCGGCAGGTTGATGAGGAAGATCGGCCGCCACTCCAGGCCGAAGATGTTCCACTCGACGAGCAGAGCTCCGAGCAGCGGGCCCGAGACCGCGCCCAGACCGACGATCGCGCCGAAGAGGCCGAAGACCTTGCCGCGCTCGTGCGCGGGGAAGGTGGCGTGCACGATCGACAGGACCTGCGGCACCATCATCGCGGCCATGGCGCCCTGCAGGATGCGCGAGGCGACGAGCATCTCCGGGTTCACCGCGAAACCGCACAGCGCGGACGCGACCGTGAAGCCGGCCACGCCGAGGAGGAAGAGCCGCTTGCGGCCGTGGATGTCGCCGAGCCGCCCGCCGGTGACGAGCCCCGCCGCGAAGGCCAGCGCGTAGCCCGCGGTGATCCACTGGATCTGGCTGAGGCTGGCGCCCGCGTCCTGCCGGATCGACGGGATCGCGATGTTGACGATCGTGACGTCGACCAGGTCCATGAAGGCCGCGGTCATCACGATGGCGAGGGCGAACCAGCGCCGTCGGTCGGCCACGGCACCTGGTGCCGGGCTGCTGAGAGCTGTCTCAGGGGTCTCGGTGGAGGTCATGGGACAAACCTAGGACCCGATTAGGTCAGATCATGTCCTAGTTGTGCCGCACCCTGGAAACCATGACGACCGATACCCCGGCCCGGCTGCTCCAGCTCCTCTCCCTCCTCCAGACGCCCCGCGAGTGGCCCGGCGGCGAGCTGTCCGAGCGTCTCGGGGTCTCCCGTCGCACGGTCCGCCGTGACATCGACCGGCTCCGCGAGCTGGGTTATCCGGTGCAGGCGACCAAGGGCGCGGACGGCGGCTACCGGCTGGTGGCGGGCACGGCGATGCCCCCGCTCGTCCTCGACGACGAGGAGGCCGTCGCCATCGCGGTGGGTCTGCGGGCCGGTGCCGGGCACGCGGTCGCGGGTGTGGACGAGGCCTCCGTACGGGCCCTCGCCAAGCTGGAACAGGTGCTGCCGTCCCGGCTGCGCCGCCGCGTGTCCACGCTCCAGGCCGCGACCACACCCCTGACCAGCGGAGACGGGGCGAGTATCGCGCCGGAGACGCTGACCGTGATGGCGTCGAGCGTCGCGGGGCACGAGCGGCTGCGGTTCGCCTACCGCTCCGGGGACGGAACTCCCTCGCGGCGGCTGACCGAGCCGTACCGGCTGGTCTCCACCGGCCGCCGCTGGTATCTCGTCGCGTACGACCTCGACCGCGAGGACTGGCGGACGTTCCGCGTCGACCGGGTGACCGAACCCTTCGCGACGGGGGCCCGGTTCACGCCCCGCGAACTGCCGACCGGCAACGCCGCCGAGTTCCTGCGGCAGTCGATGTACCGGCGTCAGGAGACCTACACCTTCGACGTCACCTTCGACGCCCCGGCCGAGTTCGTCGCGGCGCGCGTGCCCGCCTGGGTCGGCGCGCCCGAGCCGATCGACGAGCACAGCTGTCGGCTGCGGGCCTCCTCCAGTGACTCGCCGGACTGGCTGGCGGTGCGGATCGCGATGGTCGACTGCGACTTCACGGTCCGGGAGCCGCGAGAACTGGCGGATTACATGAGGAAGCTGGGCGCGCGGCTGAGCCGGGCGGGGGGCGGCCCGGGGGCCGACGGCGTCTGACGGCGGGCGGAGGGCCGCGGGGCCGGTGACACCCGGTGGACCGTCGGCGACGGCAGGTTATGACGCTGTGGCAGAATCTGCCGTCGGGTCACCCCGGGGTTCAGGTTCGGGGTGGCCCGTCATCGTCCTGCCCGGAGACCCACCGCGCCCGCCCCGCCGCCTCTCTCTTCGACCCCCTCGGTTCCCTCCCCGGACTCCTCGATCCCCGCACCCCGGATCGATTCCCGTCCCCCGGAACGGAGATGGAGCCGAGCTCCGACGCCGGGGGGGGGAGGCGTCGAAGCTCGGCTCTGGAAGAGTCCCGGCGCGGGGGGGGTGTGCGTCGGGACTCGGTTCTCGGGGGCGGTACGCCCGGCGGTTCCGCTCGCTTCTTCCGCTCGGACGGGGCCCGAAGCGTGGGCCCTGAAGTCTTGTTCCCAGGGCCCGGCGGATTGAAGCGGCCTTACACGGCCATGTCTGGTCGACTTGTGGCCAACGTGGCGGGGGTTCCCGTGCGCGGACCGGGCCGGGCGGGTCCGGCACCCTCCCGGTGAAGGAACCCGTACGGCCCACTCGGGCCACTCATCCGGCCCTCGCCCCGCGTCCGCCGGCCCGTCTCACGCCCCGCCGTCGTCGTGCCGTCGTCATACCGTCGCGTCGAGTGCCGCCGCACCGAACGCCGTCATGCCGGACGCCGTCATGCCGCCGCGTCGAACCCGGTGTCGCGCGCCAGCTTCTTCAGTTCGAGCAGCGCGTGCTTCTCGATCTGGCGGATGCGCTCGCGCGTGAGCCCGTGCTCCTTGCCGACCTCCGTGAGCGTCCGCTCCCGGCCGTCCTCGATGCCGTACCGCATCTTGATGATGGAGGCGGTGCGCTGGTCGAGGTGGCCGATCAGATCGTCCAGCTCCTCGCTGCGCAGCAGCGTGAGGACCGACTGCTCGGGCGACACCGCCGAGGTGTCCTCGAGCAGGTCGCCGAACTGGGTCTCGCCCTCGTCGTCGACCGACATGTTCAGCGAGACCGGGTCGCGGGCCCAGTCCAGCACGTCGCCCACACGCTCCGGCGTCGTGCCGAGCTCGGCGGCTATCTCCGCGTGCTCGGGCTCGCGCCCGTTCTCGCGGTTGAACTCGCGCTGCACGCGACGGATCCGGCCCAGTTCCTCGACCAGGTGGACGGGGAGGCGGATCGTGCGCGACTGGTCGGCGATGGAACGGGTGATGGCCTGCCGGATCCACCAGGTGGCGTATGTCGAGAACTTGAAGCCCTTGCGGTAGTCGAACTTCTCGACCGCGCGCACCAGACCGGCGTTCCCCTCCTGGATCAGGTCGAGCAGGGGCAGGCCGCTGCGCGGGTACCGGCGCGCCACGGCCACGACCAGCCGCAGGTTCGAGCGGATGAAGACGTCCTTCGCGCGCTCGCTGTCGGCGACCAGGGCCTCCAACTCCTCGCGGGACGCGTCCGCCTTGCTCTCCGCCTCCCCGTCGAGGATCTGCCGCGCGAACACACCCGCCTCGATGACCTGGGACAACTCGACTTCCTTGGCGGCGTCGAGCAGCGGTGTTCGCGCGATCTCGTCGAGGTACATGCCGACCAGGTCGCGGTCGGCGATCTCGCCGCCTCCGGCGCGAACACTGCGTGCCGCGTCGGCGGTCCCGCCGGTGGCGGACTGACGACGGGCGACGGCACGGGTTGCCATGCGTGCTCCCTTGCGTGGTGGGCTTGCGGGTGGTCCTGGACTTCGGGTTCCCCTCCCGGGTGCCCGGCATCCGATGGAAACAACGACTGGAATCAGGACAGAATTCCCAACCCGCACCTTGATTTTTCTGATCATGCAGTACCCTGTCGCACCACAGGGGAGGCCCGATGCGGTCAGGACGTACAGATGTGCAGGTCAGACCGGGAGGGGCGGCCGACCTCGACGCGCTCACGGACCTGTACAACCACTACGTGCGCGAGACGCCCATCACGTTCGACACCGTCGTCTTCACGCCGGGACAACGTCGTCCCTGGCTGCTCTCCCACCCTGAAGACGGACCGCACCGCCTGATGGTTGCCACGGACACGGATTCACAGGAGATTCTGGGATACGCCACGTCCAGCGCTTTTCGCGCGAAGCCCGCCTACGCGACCTCCGTGGAGGTGACGGTCTACGTGGCGCCCGGCGCCGGGGGCCGCGGTGTGGGCACCCTGCTCTACGAAGCGCTCTTCGCGGCACTCGCCGCCGAGGATCTGCACCGGGCCTACGCGGGGATCGCCCTGCCCAACGAAGCGTCCGTGCGCCTGCACGAACGCTTCGGGTTCCGGCACGTGGGCACCTACCGGGAGGTCGGCCGCAAGTTCGGCCGCTACTGGGACGTCGCCTGGTACGAGAAGGAACTCACCCGTTAGGCCCCGTCCGGCGGTTCCCGTCCGCCCCGCGGGCGACAGTGGGAACGGCCGGACAGGGCCCGGGCGTCACGGCGTTCAGCCGAACTGCACCGACCGCTTCGCCATGCCCAGCCAGAATCCGTCGATCACGGACCGCTGCCCGTCGAGCTCTCCGGAGGCGTCCGCCGCGCCCATGGCGACGAAGAGCGGGGCGAAGTGCTCGGTGCGCGGGTGGGCGAGGCGGCCCGCCGGGGACTTGCGCTCGAAGTCGAGCAGCGCGTCCACGTCACCGGCCTCCAGCGCGCGGTGACCCCAGTCGTCGAACTCGCTCGACCAGGCGGGCACTCCCCCGCCCGTGTGCCGCAGGGCCGCGAGATTGTGGGTGAAGAAGCCGGAACCGACGATCAGCACGCCCTCGTCGCGCAGCGGTGCCAGCTTCCGCCCGATCTCGAACAGCCGGACCGGGTCGAGCGTCGGCATGGAGACCTGGAGCACCGGGATGTCGGCCTCGGGGAACATCTCCTTGAGCGGGACGTACGCGCCGTGGTCGAGTCCGCGGTCCGGGACGTCCTGCACCGGCGTACCGGGCGCGCGCAGCAGCTTGCGCACGGACTCGGCGAGCCGCGGGGCCCCGGGGGCGGCGTACGTCACCTGGTAGTAGTGCTCGGGGAAGCCCCAGAAGTCGTACACGAGGGGGACCGTCTCGACGGCTCCGAGGGCGAGCGGGGCCTCCTCCCAGTGGGCGGAGACCATGAGGATCGCCTTGGGGCGGGGCAGGTCGGCGGACCAGGCGGCGAGCTGTCCGGGCCAGACCGGGTCGTCGGCGAGCGGCGGGGCACCATGGCTGAGGTAGAGGGCGGGCATGCGCTCCGGCGCGGGGCGCTCCTCGGTGGCGGCGGACATGGCGGCTCCCTCCGGAGAGTTCCATCGTACGGCGACAGTGTTTGACTCTTGAAGCAGTTACTTAAAGTCTCAAGTTTTTCCGTCGAGGTCGAGACTACGGCGAGTTTGTTTAAGATTCAAGGAGAGGCTCGTACAGTGGAGTACATGAACACGGCACCCGCTCCCGCTGAAGAGCCGCGCTGGCTCACCGACGAGGAACAGCGCATCTGGCGCGCGTACATGCACGCCACGACCCTCCTGGAGGACCACCTCGACCGTCAGCTCCAGCGCGACGCGGGCATGCCGCACATCTACTACGGCCTGCTCGTGCAGCTCGGCGAGACACCGGACCGCCGGCTGCGGATGACGGAGCTGGCCATGAACGCGAAGATCACCCGCTCGCGGCTCTCGCACGCCGTCGCGCGGCTGGAGAAGAACGGCTGGGTGCGCCGTGAGAACTGTCCCTCCGACAAGCGGGGCCAGTTCGCGGTCCTGACCGACGAGGGCTACGAGGTGCTGCGGCGCACCGCTCCGGGCCATGTCGCCGCCGTGCGCCAGGCCCTGTTCGACCGGCTCGGCCCGGACCAGCGGAAGGCCTTCGGAGAGGCCATGCGGCTCATCGCCGAGGGGCTCCAGCCGAAGGACGCGGGCGCGGACCTGCCCTGGCTGCGCTAGGGGGCGCGGACCTGCCCTGGCTGCGCTAGGCCCTGTCGTCGAATTCCCGCCCGCCCGGCGACGGCGCGAACCGTCGGGCAGGTCCTGGGACAGCCCCCGGACAGGGGACCGCCCCGGTTCCGTGTGGCGTGGAACCGGGGCGGTCCCGGGGAGTCGTACGGACGGGGCGTCCCCGTCCCCGTCCGTACGCGACGTCCGTACGCGACGCGTCGCCGTACGGGCCTCGGAAGTACCGGAGTACGGGCGGCCGCGGGATCAGTGCGCGACGACCGGCACCTTCAGCTCGTCCTCCGCGCCCTCGCCCGTGCCCGAGCCGACGACCGCGGAGGCGTCGGGACGGCCGGTGTTGATCAGGGTGAAGGCGATCGCCGCGGCGGCCACGAGGATGCCCACGGCGAACCAGATCGCGTTGCTGTAGCCGTGCACCATGCCCTCCGCCTGGACCAGCTGCTGCTGCGCCTTGGTGCCGGCGCCCGCGATGTGGTCCTTGATGTAGGCGGTGGTCGCGGAGGCGGCGATCGTGTTCAGCAGGGCCGTGCCGATCGCGCCGCCGACCTGCTGCGAGGTGTTGACCATCGCCGAGGCGACACCGGCGTCACGCGGCTCGATGCCGTGCGTGGCCAGCGACATGGCGGGCATGAACGCCGTACCCATGCCGAGGCCGAGCAGCAGCATCGCCGGCAGCACCAGGGAGGCGTACGACGAGCCGATCTCCAGCTGCGCGAGGAGCAGCATGCCGACCGCGGCGACCAGGAAGCCGGGGCCCATCAGCAGGCGCGGCGCGACCCGGGTCATCAGCCGGGCACCGATCTGCGTGGAACCCGTGATCATGCCCGCGATCATCGGCAGGAAGGCGAAGCCGGTCGAGATCGGCGAGTAGCCCTTCACGATCTGCAGGTAGTACGTGAGGAAGAGGAACGTGCCGAACATGGCGATGATCGCCAGACCGAGGGAGAGGTAGACGCCGCCGCGGTTGCGCTCGAGGACGACGCGCAGGGGCAGCAGCGGGGCCTTGACCTTGGACTCGGTGAAGACGAACGCGGCCAGCAGCAGGGCCGAGGCCACGAACAGGCCGACCGTCAGGGAGTCGCTCCAGCCGTCCGACTCGGCGCGGGTGAACCCGTAGACGAGGGAGACCAGACCGAGGGTGGACAGGACGACGCCCGGGATGTCGAGCGGCGAGCGGTTGCGGCCGCCCTTCGGCTCACGGATGACGAAGTACGCGCCGGCCGCGGCGACGATCGCGAACGGGATGTTGACGAAGAAGGTCCAGCGCCAGTTCATGTACTCGGTGAGGACACCGCCGAGGATGAAGCCGACGGCGCCGCCGCCGCCGGCGATCGCGCCGTAGATGCCGAAGGCCTTGGCGCGCTCCTTGGCGTCGGTGAACATCACGGCGAGCAGCGAGAGGGCCGCGGGCGCCAGCAGCGCGCCGAACACGCCCTGGAGGGCACGGGCGCCGAACATCATGGCGCCGCTCTGTGCCGCGCCGCCGATCGCGGAGGCCGCGGCGAAGCCGACCAGGCCCACGACGAACGCCCGCTTGCGGCCCCACAGGTCGGCGATGCGCCCGCCGAACAGGAGCAGGCCGCCGAAGGCGAGGGCGTAGGCCGTGACGACCCACTGCCGGTTGCCGTCCGAGATGCCGAGGTCCTGCTGGGCCGAGGGCAGCGCGATGTTCACGATCGTGGCGTCGAGCACCACCATCAGCTGGGCCAGCGCGATGAAGACGAGCGCCTTCCAGCGGTTGTTGTGCGCGTCGGACACCGGGTCCGGAACTGCTTTGGACGTGCCTGTTTCAGACATGGGGGTACCCACTCCGGGACTTCGTGAGGAAAAAATGAAAGGAAAGGGGACGGCCCGTCGACGGTGACGGCCGGGAGGCGGCTCGGCACGACCCGTCCCTGACGACGAGTGCGCCTCACGCGCGATGAGTTCGAGCTGTGCGTGGTGTAAGGGCTTTAAATGCCGACGAGTTATGGGTGGTGCGGGGCGAGTCGCGCGCCGTGACGCGCGAACCGTGGTCCGTGGGTCGCGAGTTGTCGGATACGAGCAGGAGTCACGAGTTCCGACCGGTGTCCCGCGCCGCGCTCATCGGCCGGAGGCCGACCGGTCACGGCGCCCGACGGGCCGGTCACATGCGTCGCAGTCCCTCCAGGTCGGCCGCCACTCCCGGCAGTTCGGAACGGGCCGGAGCCCGCATGCCGTCCAGGAGCAGCTGCAGATGACGGTGCACGAAGCGGTCGATGCCCTGGCACGCGGTGCCCGGCAGCGGCCTGGTGAGCTGACTGACGGCGATCATCAGATCGCCCAGCTCGACGTCGGGACGCAGCTGTCCGGCCTCACGGGCACGGGCCATCAGCCGCTGTATCAGTTCGGTGATCCGGTCGCGCGCGGCGACCAGGTCGGGGTGGTTCTGGTCGAAGCTCTCGGAGAGCATCGGGCACAGGGCGCCGATCCGCTCGTCGGCGGCGAAGTGCACGAAGCCGCTGAGCGCCTCGAACGCGTCGCCGTCCGTGGCGAGCGCCTCCTCGGCCCACTCCGAGGTGCGGTCCATGACCGAGCACACGACCTCGCGGGCGAGGGCGTCGCGGTCGGGGAAGTTGCGGTACACCGTGGCGTTGCCGACACCTGCCCGGCGGGCGATCTCGTCGAACGGCACCTCGGCGCCGAACTCGACGAACATCTCGCGGGCGGCGGCGACGATCCGCTCCCGGTTGCGCAGGGCGTCGGCACGGGGCCGGGTCACTCGACGCTGCACGGGGGCTGCGGTCTTCACGGCGTACTCCTCGAAGCATCTCGGAGACTGGACGCGATCCGGGGATTCACTCCCCGTTTCGCTCGGACGTATGGCTAAACGGGGAAACGATCCCCGGTTATTTCCCTGATCCGGAAAAGGAATATGTGACCTGCGTCACATTCTGCCGTCCGAGACGGCCGCTCGCCCGCTCCCCGCCCTCCGTCAGGCCCACCACCTGCCCTTTCGGCTTTTCCGCGGCTCCGCCGCACCTCCGGACGGCGGCCGTTTCGCCCCCTCCGGCGCATGAACCCGATCGGGCCCGTCCAGCGCGCGCCCCGCGTGTCGGCGACACAGGGTGATCGAGAGGGCGCAGTCGGACACCGGTGGCTGCCGTGGAGCGAAGGACCTTCCGCATGCAGCCGTTCAGCCGCCGCATACGCCCGCGCCGCATAGCCGCGCTGGCCACGGTGACCGTGCTGACGCTGGCGGTCAGCACCTCCGCCGGCACCGGGCACCTGACGGCAGGCTCCACAACGGCGGGCCCCACGGCGCTGGCCCGCTCCACGGCGCTCGGCCCCTGCATGATCAGCGGCCCCTCGGACGTCCAGATGGGGGAGGGGATCCCGACCGCGACCGGTTACGCCCGCTCCACCGGGACCCTCCGGGCCCTGACCCTGATGGTCGACTTCTCCGACGCGCCCGCCAGGGGCAGCGCCCTCGACCGGTACGACGAGTTCTTCCCGAAGACGCAGGAATGGTTCCGCACCGCCTCCTACGGCCGCCTCGACTACCGCCCCGAGGCCCCGGTCCGGCACTGGCTGCGGATGCCCAAGCCGTTCAAGGCGTACGGGATAGAACGCGGCGCCCCCTTCGACCCCGGGTACCGCGAACTGGTCCAGGACATCGTGGCCACGGCCGATCCCGAGGTCGACTTCCGGTCGTACGACATCCTGAACGTGCTGGTCACACCGAACGCCGGGCCCTCCGCGCTGGACACCGTGCTGTCCGTGACCTTCGCCGGCAACACCGAGGCGCCGGTGGCCGACGGCGTCCCGGTCGCCAACGCGTCCTTCGTCTACAGCCGCCAGGACGACGGCTCGGGCTCCTACGCCGACACCGGCTACCGCGTCCTGCCGCACGAGAACGGCCACACCTTCGGTCTGCCCGACCTCTACACCCAGGACGGCGGCGGCGCGGTCGGGCACTGGGACATCATGAGCGAGGACTGGGGGGCCGACAACGACCTGCTCGGCTGGCACAAGTGGAAGCTCGGCTGGCTCGACGCCTCCCAGGTCAGCTGTGCGACGGCGCGCGGCACCAGCGAGTACACGCTGACCCCGCTGGCCCTGCGGGGCGGCGCCAAGCTCGTCGTCATACCCGTCGGCCCACGGAGCGGGTACGTCCTCGAACTGCGCACCCGCGCGGGCAACGACTCCGCCGTCTGCCGTCCCGGCGTCCTCGTCTACAAGGTCGACACGGGCGTGGACACCGGGAACGGGCCCGTCACGGTGTACGACTCCCACCGCGACAGCGGCGGGTGCACCCGCTCCCCCAACGTCCAGGCGGAACTCTCCGACGCGCCCTTCTCCCCCGGGGAGACCTTCAAGGCCGCCAAGGAGAGGATCACCGTCCAGGTCGCGTCGGTGAACGCCGCGGGGAAGTACCGGGTGTACGTGACCCGTCGCTGACCGCCGGGCGACCTGGCGACCGGCCGACCCGCTCCGGCGTCCGGGCGAGCACTACCGTGACTCCTCCGGGAGCCCCATCGGAGAGCCCATGCCATCACGTCCCACGTCATCGAGCCCCACCTCGTCGCACGTCACGCCCTCGCGCCCCGCGTCGGCGGGGACGGGGGGCGGGTCCACGGCGCCCGGGTCCGAGGTGCCCGAGGAGGCGGTCACGCCACTCGTCCGCGGGCTCGCCGTGCTGCGGAGGCTGACCGAGGCGGACGGGGCGGCCAGCCTGAGCGGGCTCGAACGGGCCACCGGGCTCGCGCGGTCCACCGTCGACCGGATCACCGCGACCCTCGCGCGCATGGGCTACGTACGCCTCGACGGCCGGGACGCCGTACTGGCCCCCCGTCTGATGGAGCTCGGCAACGCCTATCTCGCGGCCCTCCGGCTCCCCCGCCTGCTGGACCCGCACGCCGACGCCCTCGCCGACGCCCTCGACGAGTCGGTGTCCATCGCCGTCTGCGACCGGGACGGCATCCGTTTCGTCCATCAGGCGACCCGGCGCCGCGCAATGTCCCTGCACTTCCGCATCGGCGACCTTCTCCCCGCCGAACGCACCGCGCCGGGACCGCTGTTCGCGTCCGAGTGGAACGAGGAGGAGTGGAGGCGCTGGCGGGAGCGCCGCGCGGCCGATCCGGAGGACCGCGGCTTCCCTGCCGTACCGGCACGGAGCAGGCCGTACGAGGGAGGACCGGATCCGGCCGCACTGCCGGCCTCCCAACGACCCACCGTCGGGGACCACTTCGAGCAGCGTGCGGCCGAAGCGGGCCGAGCGGGCTGGGCGTTGGACGACCAGCTGATCGAACCGGGGCTCGTCGCCGTCTCGATGCCCGTACGGGAGGCGGGGCGGATCGCCTGCGTGGTGAACGTGGTGAGCCACACGAGCCGGCACAGTGCCGCCGGACTGCGGGAGGCACTGCTGCCACGGCTGCGGGCCGCCGTGGCCGAGATGGAACGGGCGCTGGACCGGGAACCAGTGCCTGAACTGGAAGAACCGGCGCCGGAGCGGAAGGCGGGGCCCGCGCCGGGCGGCACACGGGCCGGGACGGGCAGTGCGCGGGCCGGGACTGGCGGCGTGGAGGGCACCGAGGGCGCCGGGGACGCGGAAACCGCGGGGAAGGCCGCCGCTCCTTCCGGGCTCGCCGACTGGACCGGCGCCTCCGAACAGGAACTGGGCCGGGACTTCGTCGAGTCGCTGGCACGGGGCCTGACCGTGATCACCGCCTTCGGCGAGGGCCGCGCCGAACTGACCCTCACCGCTGTCGCCCGGGCGACCGGACTCGCCCGCGCGACCGCCCGTCGAGCCCTGATCACGCTGGAACACCTCGGATACGTCACCACGCACGACCGCGTCTTCCGGCTCACCCCCCGCGTCCTGGGGCTCGGCTTCCCGCCCCTGTCGCGGATCTCGCTCCCCGAGATCGCGGCCCCCCACATGACCGGGCTCTCCCAGCGGCTGCGCGACTCGGTGTCGCTCGCGGTGCTGACCGGCACCGAGATCCAGTACACCGGACGCGTCTCCACCCGCAGCGTCATGAGCGTCGACGTCGCCGTCGGCACCCGGCTGCCCGCGTACGCCACCTCCTTGGGCCGGGTGATCCTGGCCGATCTTCCGGAGGACCGTGCGACGGAGCTGGTGGCCGACAGCGCGCCCGGGGACGTCCCCCGGCGGCCCGCCCCGGACCCGGAACGGTTCAGGGCCGAGCTGGAACGGGTGCGGAAGGATGGATACGCCCTGGTCGAGGGCGAGTTGGAGCAGGGGCTGCGGTCCATCGCCGTACCGGTGCGCGACCGCGCCGGACGGGCCGTGGCCGCGGTGAACGTCGCCATGCACAGCAGCCGCCGCACCGCCGAGGCATGCGTCGGCGACGTACTGCCCGAACTGCGCGCGACGGCCGCCGGCATCGAGGCGGACCTGCACGTCGCGGGCCGCTTCCGCCGGGTGCGGACGAGCTGAGCCGGACACCGCGGGCACAGGACGCCCGCTCCCGGCCCCACCCTTTTCTTGCGCCTTAAACAAGCCCTGTACGCAGGGCAGTTGCCTTATGGCGTGAAGATGATCCACAAACCCGGGCCCCGTTGACAGATCCAAAAGCGGGTTCCTAGCGTCGCTCGCGGCAGGACGAACAGCAGCCGAACCACAAGGAGCGTCCGGGTGGTCACGTCATGGTGAGGCAGGAGAGGTCCGATCGGACCAGGCGCAACCTGATCCGGGCCGCCTCGACCGTGTTCGACCAGGCCGGCTACGAACGGGCCACCCTGGCCGCGATCAGTGATCGCGCGCAGGTCACCAAGGGCGCCCTGTTCTTCCACTTCGCGGCCAAGTCCGATCTCGCCCGCGCCGTCCAGGCGGAGGCCTGCGTCAGGTCCGACGCCGCACTCGTGAAGCTGACGCGGCGCGAGACCCCGGCCTTCGAGACGGCCACCGCCATGGCCCACACCCTCGTGGGCCTCCTCGAGACCGACATGACCGTCCGGGCGGGCGCGCGCCTGGCCCGGGAGATCAGGACGCCCGACGACCCGTCCCTCCACTGTCACCTCAACTGGCTCGACGCCCTGTACCGGATCCTGGACCGGGCCCGGAACGACGGCTCGCTGCTCCCCGGCGTCGACGTCCGCGCGGCCGCCGTGCTGATGCTGTCCATGATCACCGGCACCACGGTCCTGCCCCGCCTCCCCGCCGGCCCCGGCGCCTCCGGCCCCTCCGGCCCCTCCGGCCTCCAGCCGGCCCTTCCCCCGCGACACGCCTCCGGCCTCCGCTTCCCCCGGGAGAACGGCGACCTGTGGCTGACCCGCATGCTCCACCTGACCCGCCCGGCCCTCTCGGACCTCCCGGCCGGCTGAGCCGTACTTCGCGATCCCGGAGAGGATGCCGAACAGCAGTGACGGACAAGCGAGTTGTCATCGTGACCGGTGGGGGTTCGGGCATCGGGGAGGCGACGGCCCGGCTGCTGAGCGAGGGCGGCCACCACGTCGTCGCGTCCGGCCGGCGCGGCGAACCCCTGCGACGCCTCGAAGCCGAGACCGGGGTACTGGCCCACCCGTCCGACGTGGGGGACCCCGGGGCGGCCGACAGTCTCGTCCAGGCGGCCCTGGCCGCCCATGGGCGGCTCGACGGAGTGGTGCTCAACGCGGGCATCGGGCGCGGCGGAGCCGTGGGCGACCTGTCGCCGGATGACTGGGACGAGGTGATGCGCACCAACCTCACCGGCCCGCTGATGCTCCTGCGCGCGGCGCTCCCGAGCCTGCTGGAGACGGGCGGGGCCGTGGTCGCCGTCGCCTCGGTGTCCGCGCTGCGCAACGGCACGAGCAACGCCCCGTACGCCACCTCCAAGGCGGCCCTGCTCCAGCTCTGCCGCTCCGTCGCCGTCGACTACGGGCGCCGGGGTGTGCGGGCCAACGTCGTGTGCCCCGGCTGGGTACGCACCGAGATGGCCGACCGGCGCATGACGCGTTTCGCGGAGGAGGCGGGCCTCGACGGCGGTGTCGACGCCGCCTACGAGGCGGCGACCGCGCTCCTGCCCATGGGGCGGCCGGGTGAACCGCGTGAGGTCGCCGAGGTGATCGCCTGGCTGCTGTCCCCGGCGGCTTCGTACGTCAACGGCTCGGTCCTCACCGTCGACGGCGGCGCGACGGCCCTCGACCCCGGGACCCTCGGGTTCGACTTCCGGATCACCCGACGCGACCGGTGAGGCGCGACGACATTCACCGGATGCCCCGGTCGGCGCGGTCCAGGAGCCGGTCGGCGCGGTACGGGAGCCGGTGATCAAACACCGACGCCGATCTCACCCGACCCGCTACACTGTCGGCGGTGGCCCAGACCTCACCGGCCTGCCCACCACAGCCTGTCGGCAGCAGGCCCGAAGCCCAACACCGTTCACACCGGGTTTCGGACGCGTTTTCCGACAGATCCCCGCCTTCGTAGCTCAGGGGATAGAGCACCGCTCTCCTAAAGCGGGTGTCGCAGGTTCGAATCCTGCCGGGGGCACCAGGGCAAAGGCCCCGGACCGATCATGGTCCGGGGCCTTTGACATCCAGTTCTGACATCGGCGCGGGCGACCGGGACGACGGGGGCGGCTCCCGCGTCCGCGATCAGGCAGCGCGTTCCCCTCGCGGCGCACCAGGAAAGCCGCCACGGGAACTCAGCGCGGCGTCAGGCGATCGATTTGAGTTACAGCCTTCTTCACCGGTTCAAGCCCGGCTGCGCTCCGGTCCGCCGGGCGCGGTGATCGTGCGCACCGCCGGGGTCGCCCCGGCCGCCGGTACCGACGTCAGCTGCGGCGCCGTCACGACTCCTCCATGACCGGCAGCCCCTGGACAGCGAAACCAGCGCGCCCTCGCGACACAAAGAAAGGGTGTCCAATATCACGGGGAAACTTCACCGCCGCCCGCCACCCTTCTGACAAGCGGCAGAGCGGCGAGATCAGGGCTTACGGCTGGAGTATCAAGTGTTCTGCTGCATGCGGCATTTGACGTCGCATCACATAGGCGTGTGATCATGTGACGTGAGTTGAGGTCCAAAAGTATTTCAATCATGAACAGCGGGGTTTCGTATGAGCATGCTCAAGAAAAGTCTGACGATGGCGGCCGTGACAGGTGCATTGCTGGGCGGCACGTTCGTCACACCGGCCGCGGCGGCTGATCCCAACACCTGTCCGAAGGGATATGCGTGTGGCTGGACGGGAGCGAACAGGACCGGTGAGAGGCACGTCAACTCTCTGACGCCCGGCTGCTACCCCCTCCAGAGGGTCAACCGCTCCGTCTCGAACCAGACGTCCTACCGCGTGGTGCTCTGGCACGTCACCGGTGGCTGCGGCAGCGGCACCAAGCTGGCCACCCTGAACCCGGGCACCTACGCGGACAACCCCGGCGCCGTCACCGGCATCGAGGTTTACAAGATCTAGTGCCGCGGCCTTCATCTCGAAGGCCGAGCCCGAGATGCATCGGCGGTGTTCCGCCCGTCACGGGCGGAACACCGCGCCCGAGCCGTCCTGGCCTGCAAAATGCGGCTCTTGGCACTCCGGCCGCAATAACGATGCGCCGGTGAACGTGCGGAATCGGGAACGCGAAGAACTCCCCATGCGGACCGTGAGCCATTTCACCCGGATCGAGTCGCATCGAGTCACGGGGACACGGTGACGAACGGGCAAGAGGTCGCAGCGTCCCTTGTCGAGGTGCCCGGACGGCGGCATGCGCCGGCGCCCCCGCACGGCGGGGACCGGGCCGGGGGATCTCCTCCAGCCGCCGGCACCACCGGTCGGTCTCCTCTTCGCCGCCGTCCCGGCCGGGAAGAGGGCCCTCCGCGACAAAAGCCGAATCTCGGGTCTCGCCCCTGCATGCCCACCCGCCCGCCCCCGGTGAGCAAGGCGCGGATCCGCGAAGCGCACCACGGCGCCCCGCCCCGGGCACCGCACTGGCATGCGAGTGAACGGCCGTATCGTCGAATCGCCCGGATCGTTCCCAGGCCATGAAAAAGATCATCACTGTCGCCGCACTCGCTCTCGCGGGCGCGGCCCTCGCCGCCCCCGCCCACGCCGACAACGACAGCAACTTCGGCAGCGGAGTCAACGCCGCCGACAACTGGAACTTCAGCGCCGCCTCCGTCTGCTTCCAGGAACTGGCCGTCGTCCCCGTGGGCGGCGCGTGGGTGGGCGACGTCCTCAACCACTGCGTCAACGGCAACGTCCTGAACCACAGCCGATAGCGAGCCCGCCCCCGGGTGGACCGACAGTCGGTCCGCCCGGGAACGGCGGCGCCGGCCTGGAGATCCTCGTCACAGGGGACCCCGTCACGGTGCCGGATCCGGGCTGCTCCAGGGCCGAGGACGGTGCGTGCGGACGGGTCCGGCCAACCTCACAGATAAATCTCAGACATCTTCATAGCGAATACCGGTCATCCAGCAGGTAAAGTCCGACCACCTTCTCGAAGCAGAGAACGTCCGTACGCATCGGCTTCCGGCTCGTGGTCATCCGACCCGCTGGTCAGCGAAGCCGTGCGCGGGAATGTTGAGTCGCCTGGAGCCCGCGAAGTGTCAGCCTCATCCGTGCCCGCCCGGTTGCGCACCGCGGCGGCCCGCCTCCTCCTGCCCACGGTGCTCGCCGTGACGTTCGCCGGTCAGGCGGTGGGGGCACTCCTCCCCAGCGTCCCCCTGCTCGTGGCCTGCGCCGCGATCGGGCTGACGGTCGACTACGCCCTGCACCGATGGCAGCAGAGCACGGCCGCCACCCTCGGAAAACTGCACGCGACGGTGTTCGCGCGCCAGGTCGTCCGGGACATGCTGCTGGTGACCGGCCTGATCCGGATCGAGGACCAGGACTACGAGACGAAGTACCTGGCGCTCATCTGCGGTCTGCTGGTCTTCTACGGCCTGCACTTCGCCTGCCAGGCGCTCGCGATCCTCGTGCGCCGCAGCCGCACCCTGCCCGTGGTGACCCGGAACATCGACGCCTCACCGCTGCAGCTGAGCCCCGGCCTCCCGGCGCTGGTGATGCAGCGCTCCGGACAGCGGCTCCTCCTGTTCTCCCTGCCCTCGACGGCCGGCCTGCTGGCCACCGCGACGAGCGGCTCGGCCCGGTGGGCCGCCGCGGGAATCGCCCTGTCCGCCGCCTTCGCGGTGGTGACCGTCGGCATGCTGATGCTGCGGCTGCTGCCGGGACGCAGGCCGAAGACGGGCGATCAGGCGCTGGAGTGGTTCGAGGCGTGGCTCGCGGAGTACCAGCCGACGGTGGGCATGTACTTCTCCGGCGGCACCAGCTCGGTGTACCAGGCGAACATGTGGCTGGAGCCGCTGGCCAAGCTGGAAGGCCGTCCGCTGATCGTGCTGCGTGAGCGGTTCATGGTGAAGCAGATCGCGTCCACCGACATCCCGATCGTGTGCCTGCCGAAGGTCGCCGACCTGATGCGGCTGGAGCAGTCCACGCTGAAGATGCTGATCCACCCCTCGAACTCGGGCAAGACCTCGCAGGTGCTGCGCATCCCCACCATCAAGCACGCGTTCGTCAACCACGGCGAGAGCGACAAGCTGTCCAGCTGCAACCCGTACGCGAAGGCGTACGACGAGGTGTGGGTGGCCGGTCCCGCGGCGCGCGAGCGGTACGCCCTGGCGGACGTGGGCATCGACGACAAGGACGTCGTGGAGGTCGGACGCCCGCAGCTGGACGCGATCCAGCCGCACACCGGCGCGCCCACAGGCGCGTACACCACGGTCCTCTACGCCCCCACCTGGGAGGGCTGGGACGGCAACCCGGGCAACACCTCGATCATCGAGGCCGGCGAGAACATCGTCCGCGCCCTCCTGGCCGATCCGAAGGTCCGGCTCCTGTACAAGCCGCACCCGCTGACCGGATCGGTCGTCCCCCGGGCCGGAGCCGCCAACGTCCGGATCCAGGAGATGATCCGCGCCGCGAACGCCCTCCGTGCCGCGGAACACCCCGATGAGCGTCCGGCGCCCTCCGCGGCGACGGAACTGGCCCTCCGGACCGCCGAACTCGAGAAGCTGACCACGACCTCGTTCCGGAGGGGCGCGGACGACGTGGAGCGGATGCTGCTCCAGTCGGTCCCGGAACCCGGGCGCGCCGCGGCCGTGGCCGCCGCCACCGCCGCCTGGGAGACCGCGCACTGGGCTTCGTTCCCCGCGTGGGAGCACCGGATCATCGTCGAGTCGCGGCCGAACGTCTACGCCTGCTTCAACACCGCCGACGTGTTGATCAGCGATGTCTCCAGCGTCATCTCCGACTACCTGGCGAGCGAGAAGCCCTACGCCGTCACGAACACCAGCGGCCTTTCCGAGCAGGAATTCCGCGACGCCTTCCCCACCGTCCGGGCGGGTGCCGTCCTCACCCCGGACGCCTCCGGCGTACCGGCCCTGCTGGAGTCCGTGCGCCACCCCGAGAAGGACCCCTACGCCGAGGCCCGCGCCGAGCTCAAGCTGCACCTGCTGGGTCCCTCCGACCCGCCGTCCGCCGTCCGCTTCAACGACGCCGCCCTCGCCCTGTGCGCGACGGCCGACGCCCGCCTGGCGGCCATGGCGGTGCGGGCGCTCCCGGCGATCCCGAGCCAGCGGGAGGCCGGGGCGGCGCTGGAGAGCGAGCCCGTCAAGGGCTGAGTCCCCGGGACGTGTACGACGGTGTCCCACGAAACGGCCGGCATGCGCACCGCTCGGTGCGGATGCCGGCCGTTCCCGTGGGACGCTCCGTTTCCGGCTCTAGGCGGCGCCGCTGACGTCCGGGGCGATGTAGCGCCGGTGCAGCGGGTGGAAGGACGTGTCGGGGGTACCGGTGATCCCGGCCTTCTGGACCGCGGGGGCGAGGCGTTCGGCGAAGAAGGTCTCGAACGCCTGCTGGGACTCCCAGACGTCGGTGACGTGCAGTCCCCGGGCGTCGAACCAGGCCACGTGCATCTGGCCGCCGGCCCCCGGGACCTCCTCCCATTGGACCGCGTCCCGCACCGTGTCGTACTGCTCCGGCGTGGCTTCCGCCCAGTGCATCGACATCACGATCGCCATGTCCAGCCCCTTGCTGTTCGTAGTGGTGCCGTCGTTCTCGGAACCGGCAGACATCCGTTCGGCGCCGCTCACATCTCCACGGGGGCCGAAGGCGTTCCCCGCCGGTACCGGGCACCGGGATCGTTCCACCCGCCGGGCCGCACCGGACAGAGCGTGCGGGGGCACTCCGGCGCCCGCGGAAGGCCTCGTACGCTCACCGCGGGCGCCTCCGCGGCCGTGGAAGTCTCCGAAGGGGGCCTCCTGCCACGGAGGCCCCCGGGCCGGAGCGCGGCCCTCCTCCGCCCCTCTCAGTTCTGGTGGACCCGGTCGCTTCCCGGGCCGCCGGAGAGGGTGTCCGTGCCGGAACCTCCGTGCAGGAGGTCGTTGCCGCTGTTGCCGTAGATCTTGTCGTTGCCGGAGTCGCCGTAGAGGCGGTCGTTGCCGCGGCCGCCCTGGATGTTGTCGGCGCCCGCGTTGCCGTGGATCGTGTCGTTGCCGTCGTCGCCGAACAGGCCGTTGTCGTAGTCGACGTAGCTGCCGTCGGCCTCGCTGACACCGCCGCTCAGGACGTCGTTGCCCGCGCCGCCGTGGCAGGTGTAGCCGCAGGAGGTGAGGGTGTCGTCGCCCGCGCCGCCGAAGGCGCCCTCGCCGTAGACGCCGCCGCCCCCGGACAGGCGGTCGTTGCCGTCCTGGCCGTAGAGGACGTCACGGCCGTGGCCGGTGAGGGTGTCGTTGCCGGTCCCGCCGTAGATGCGGGAGTACCCGTGGTTGTCGGGGTCGACCGTCGCGGTGTCGTTGCCGTCCCCGAGGCTGACGATCAGGGTGTCGAGGTCGGAGCCCGAGGTGTTGGGCTCGGTGACCGTGCAGACCGCCTGGGTGGTGTCGCCCGAGGCGGGACGGACACAGCCCGCGCCGAGGGAGATCTTCACCGTGTCGTCGAACGTGTAGATGTAGTCGGCGAGCTGGGAGTCGGGGTCGGTCGCGCCGAGCGCCCAGGAGATCTTCAGGTGGTTCGTCTGTCCGGCGGCCGCCGTGTAGTACAGCTTCTGGCCGGTGGAGACCGCCTTGGCGGTCCTGGAGTCCGCGGCGGTCGCCGTCGGGACGGCGACCGCCGCGGACACGGCGACCGTGGCCGCGGCGAGCGCCAGCGCTTTCGGAAGGACGGCGGTACGACGGCTGAACATGGTTCCCCCTCGTCGGGTTTCCGCGGCCTGGCGGCTCGGCGGGTCTGTCGTTGCGGGGCCGTGGGCGCTCCGGTGTGCCCAGGCACCCCGTTCGACGTCGGTGGGGGATGGGGGGTTGTGACCCCTGTCGTACGACTTCCTTCGGTTCAGGGAGAGTTCATCTCCGATTGCCGTCCCCTTGGTGCGGACGGCTTCGGACGTTGGCACTCCGGGGGCGTGGCGCGGCGCCGGAGCAGCGCGGGGGCCAGGCTCAGCGTCACGGCGATCGAGGCGGCGGCCATCACCGTCATCGCCGTTGCGGGCGAGGCGAGTTGGGCGATCACGCCCGCCAGCGCCGCGCTCACGCCCTGCATCGTCAGCATGCCCGCCGTGTGGAGCCCGAGGGCGTGGCCGCTGAGCTCGTCGGGGATCAGGGCCACCAGCCGTTCCTGCTGGATCAGGCTCGCCCCGAAGCCGATCGAGGCGAGGGCGGCGAGGGCCGCCGCCACGGCCGCTCCCGGACGCAGGACGAAGAAGAGGTACGGCGTCGCGAGGAGCAGCAGGAACGGGATGCCCAGACGGGCACGGACCCGGGGCGGCAGCAGGCGTCCGGTCGTCACGTCGCCCACGAACATGCCGAGGGCCGCGCAGGCGAACAGCGCGCCGGCCCGGCCCGGCGCGTACGACACGTACAGCGATTCACAGCCGACGACCAGGCCGTTCGGCACCCAGAGCAGGAGGTAGAGGGTGCGGCGCTCCGGTGAGGAGAAGAGGCGGGCGTTCGCGTGCCAGGTCCGGGCGACGGACGGGCGGCCCGAGGCGCGGGGGGCCCGGGGCGTCAGACCGAGCCGGGCGGTCAGGGCGGCCGCCAGGTACAGCCCGGCCGCCAGGAGGAGCGTGACGCGCGGGGACAGCAGGACCACGAGGACGCCTCCGGCCGCGTACCCGGTGATCTGGGCCAGCCCGCTCATCATGTTGAACACCGAACGCCCCAGCAGATAGCCCTCCTTGGCCAGGATCTCGGTCAGCAGGCCCCACAGGACCCCGCCGCCGAAGGACTGGACCAGGCCGAGGAGCAGGAGGAGGGCGAAGACCGTCCAAACCGGGAGACCGGGGACCGCCATCACCGCCGTGCCGAGCCCGAAGACGAGCGCGACACCCGCCACCGCCGCGCGCGGCGGCAGCCGGTCGGCGGCCGAGAGCAGGGTGGTCGCGCCGGCCACCTGGGCGAGCGAGGGCCCGAACATGCTCAGCGCGGTGAGCAGCGGCGAGCCGGTCGCCCGGTGGACGAGGGTGCCGAGGGCCAGACCGCTCACCGTCGAGGCGGCGGTCCGGAGACAGGAGGACAGGAAGAGCGGGGTGAACTCCCGCGTGCGGAAGAGCTCGGAGTAGCTGCGCATCCGCGGAGTCTGCGGGGCCGCCCGGGCGGTCGATACTGTTTCGCGCGGGTGCGAAACGTCAGGGGCGGGAGGGGGCCGGGCATGGGCTGGTGGCAGGTGAACGCCGACACCCTCGCCGGGAGCCGCTTCGTGCTGTCGCCCCTCGCCGAGACGTTCGCCTGTCTGAAGCTGCTGCACACGGACACCGCCACGCACCCCGGTGAACGCGCCTGGCTGGACGCCCGGCTCCCGGCGTACCGCGGGCGGCTGGCCGCCGACCCGGTCACCGCGCTGCTCGTGCGGTGCGGGCTCGGGCGGGAGTGGATCGCCGACTTCCTCACCCCGACCCCGTACGGCGACGAGACCTTCGGTACCGAGGTCGCCCGGGTGCGGGAGGCAGCGCCCGAGGAGGCCCGCGCCCATCTCGTCCGCGCGGTGGGCGGTCCGCTGCCCGCCGCCCTCGCGGACCGCGACGATCTGCCCGAGCGGGCCGCCGCGCTGCTCACCGCCGTCTGGGAGGAGGCCGTGCGCCCCGACTGGGAACGGCGGCGGCGCGTCCTGGAGGCCGACGTGGTGGCGCGGACCGCGCGGCTCGGCCAGGGGGGCTGGGCGGCGGCGCTGGACGGGCTGCGGCCCGGGACGCGCTGGCTCGGCGGCAACCGGCTCCAGGTCAACCTCCACGAGTACCCGCCGCGCGAGATCTCCGGCGCCGAACTCGTCTTCGTCCCCGTCACGCCGAAGGCCGGCTGGGTGTCCTGGGAGGGGTCCCGCCGCTACGCCGTGGTCTACCCGTGCTCGGGCGCGCTGGCCGACGCGGGGGCCGTGGTGGTCCCGGAGAGCCTCGGGGCGCTGCTCGGGACGGCCCGGGCCGGCGTCCTGGTCCGCCTCGACTCGCCCCTGTCCACCAGTCAGCTGGTCGCCGTGACCGGCCAGGGGCTGGGATCGGTCGGCCGCCACCTGCGGGTGCTGCTGGACGCGCGGCTCGTGGAACGGCGGCGGGCGGGACGGTCGGTGCTGTACTCGCGCACGGCCGCCGGTGAGGTGCTCGTCACAGCGCAGCGCCAGGACCTGCCCGGAGCACGGGAATTGCCGGACGGGCCCGGGGAGCGGAGCGGCCGGACCGGCGGGAGCGCCACCTACCGGAGTTAGCATCCGCTTATGACTACTGACAACACCGGTACCTCCGTGCTCGACGTCGAGATCGGCGCCCTCCAGGGGGGCTCCGCCGACCTGTCCCAGTACGCCGGCAAGGCCGTCCTCGTCGTGAACGTGGCCTCCAAGTGCGGACTGACCCCGCAGTACGCCGGTCTCGAGCGCCTGCAGGCGCGCTACGCCGACCAGGGCTTCACCGTCCTCGGCGTGCCCTGCAACCAGTTCCTCGGCCAGGAGCCGGGAAGCTCCGAGGAGATCGCCGAGTTCTGCTCCGCGACCTACGGCGTGACCTTCCCGATGACCGAGAAGGTCGAGGTGAACGGTGACGCGCGGCACGGGCTGTACGAGCGTCTGGTGGGCACCGCCGACGCCGAGGGGCACTCCGGTGACATCCGCTGGAACTTCGAGAAGTTCCTGATCGGGCGCGACGGCTCGGTCGTCGGCCGCTTCTCGCCGCAGACCGAGCCGGAGGCGGCGGAGCTGGTCTCCGCGGTCGAGAAGGCCATCGGCTGAACCCGCCCCGCCGTTGACCTTGCCCCAGGGGCAAGGTGGAGCGTCCCTGTCACCGGGCGGAAGGCGCCCGGTGACGGAGGATGACGGGGTGGACGAGGACCTGCTCACCATCGGCGCGTTCGCCTCGCGGGCGCGGCTCTCGGCGAAGGCGCTGCGGCTGTACGACCGGCTGGGGCTGCTGGCCCCGGCGTACGTCGACGAGGCCAGCGGCTACCGCTACTACCGGGCCGGGCAGATCGAACGGGCCCGGCTCGTCGCGCTGCTGCGCCAGCTCGACATGCCGCTGGCGCGGATCGCGGACGTGGTGGAGGCACGCGGAACGGAAGCCGCCGCGCTGCTCGCCGCGTACTGGGAGGGCGCCGAGGAACGGTTCGCCTCGCAGCGGGCGCTCGCCGACTACCTCCGTGGACGTCTTTCCGGGAGGAGTTCCGAGATGTACGAGAAGTTCGCCGTCGAGACCGCCGAGGTGCCCGAGCGGGTCGTGCTGACCGAGAAGCGGCACGTCCTGGCGCCCGAGCTGCCGGTGTGGATCCCCGGCTCGCTGGGACGGCTGGAGGAGGGCGCCCGGGAGGCGGGGGGCGTCACGGCGCCGCCGTTCGTCGTGTACCACGCCGAGGTCACCATGGAGAGCGACGGTCCGGCCGAGGCGTGCGTGCCGGTCGCCGACGAGGCCGCGGCACGGGCCTGGGCGGAACGGCAGGGCCGGGCCGGCGGGGCCGGGGTCCGGGTCGAGCCCGCCCGGCGGATCGCCTTCGCCCGCATCACCAAGGCCCAGGTCGCCCATCCGCAGATCCTCGCCGCCTTCGAGGCGGTCGAGAACTGGGCCGCCGAACGGGGGCTGTCCGTCGACGGCCCGTGCCGGGAGATCTACTTCGCCGACTGGGACGCGGCGGGACCGCAGGACCCGGTGTGCGACGTGGCGTTCCCGGTGAGGTGAGCTGCGTTCCCCGCGACGTGACGTGACCGGGCGCGGAGCGACGGCACGGCGCGGCACGGCCGCCGCGCCACGCCCGCCTCCGTGTCACGGCGCCCACTTGGTGCGGTGCAGCGCCCACCTTCGTGTGACATTGCGGGCGCCGCGCCCGGGAGCCGTGTACGAGTGGGTAGTTTCGGTGGTCTCGTCCCCTCTCGGGAGTTCGCTGTGCCTTCTGTCGCTTCCTCTGTCCATGTTCCCGCCCCCGCGCCGGGAGGCGGGGCGTCCACGGAAGTGGCGGAACACCGGCTCCGGTGGGAGGGCTACGCGTACACCGCGCGGGTCTCCCGGTTCGGCTCCCCCGTCACGGAGCCGCTGCTCGTGCTCGGCGGCTCGGACCAGACGCGGTACTCGTGGACGCGGCACGAGCGGTGGCTCGGGGAGCTCGGGACCGTCGTCACGGTGGACCTGCCCGGGTTCGGGGACGCGGACTTCCTGCCCGTGGAGCACGGGATCGACTTCCTGGCCGAGTGCGCGGCCCACATGGTGCGCGAACTCGGCCTCGGCCCGGTGAACCTGTACGCGGGGTGCTACGGCGCGGCGGTCGGGCTCCGGCTCGCCCAGCGGCGTCCGGAACTGCTGCGCCGGGTCGCCGTGCAGGGGATGCCGGACCGCGTCCCGGGCTGGTTCGCCGAGACGCTCGTGGAGTGGGTCCGGCTCCTGGAGCAGGAACGCATCGAGGAGGCCGCCGAGGAGGCCGTCCGGTGCTTCGTGCCGCCGCCCGGCGAGCACACCGTGCGCAAGCACGCCGCGCTGACCCGGCTGATGTACCGGCAGTTCGCGGCGCGGACCCCGCGTGACGTCGCCGTGACGGTGGAGCGGAACCGGCGGCTGCTGGCCCACGAGTGGTACCGGCGGGCTCCCGTCCCCGCCGTCCCGTACCTCGTGTTCACCGGCGAGCACGACACGCTGGCCACGCCCGACATGGCCCGCTCGGTGGCGGCGGACCTGCCGGGCGCGTGGTTCACCACGCTCACGGAGTGCGGCCACCTGGCCCATCTCCAGCGGCCCCAGGACTTCTGCGATCTGCTCGTCCGCTTCTTCCGCGACCACCGGCCGCAGGACGCGGGCCTGCCGTACTGCGGCCCGTTCGAGCGGTTCCAGGACCGCTAGGCGCTCAGCGCAGCCCAAGGCCTCAGCGCAGCTCCTCCGGGCACGGTGTTCCCCGGGGGAGCTGGTACGGCGCCGCGAGCCGGTAGGTGCCCGGCCTGGGGGCGAGCAGCTCCGTCCACGTGTCGCCCGCCGCCGTCTCCTCCGTCGGCGTCAGACAGCCGTTGAGGTTGTCGTACGTCTTCGGGGCGCCGTCCGCGCGGCGCTTGGACGCCTTCGTCTCCCGGGGCGCCTCCAGGCTCTTGCCGTCCTCGTCGACGATGCTCAGCCACGGCGAGTACGGGATGCGGATGAGGATGCGGCCCGCCTCCTTGACCTCGATGGTCATCTCGCCCTGCTCGGCCAGGTCGACGACGGCGTGCGGCTCGGCGAGCGGGGTGGGGTCGGTGACGGTGAAGAGCTGCCAGTTGGCGTCGCCCCAGATCTGCCGGAGATAGGGCATGCCCCGCTGGACGAGTTCGCGCTCGCGCTGGCCGCCGTCGCCGTCCGGCTCGCCCTTGGGCAGCACGACGTAGTGGATGGCCCAGCGCTGCAGCCATTCGTGGTAGTTCGCGGAGTTGAGCGTGTCGTCGTAGAAGAGCGGGTTGCGCTTCATGTCGGCCTGGCGGTTCCAGCCGCGGGCGAGGTTCACGTAGGGGGCGAGGGCGGACGCCTCGCGGTGCGAGCGGGCGGGAACGACCTCGACGCGGCCCTTCTCGGCGTCCGCGAGCTGGAGCTGGTGGACGAGGGGGGCCAGCTCGCGCGCCCAGGACGCCTCGGGGGTCGTGTGCACGATGTCGTCCCCCGTCTTGATCCCGATCCACACGGTGAACCCGACGAGGGCGACGACGGTGACGTACCACTTGCGCGACTTCGGCACGGTGAAGGGCAGCGCGGCGACCAGGGCGACTCCGGCGAACAGCATCGCCAGGCGCGTGATGTTCGAGCCGATCTGGGAGCTGATCAGCCAGACGAGGACCACCGCGAGGCCGTACACCGCCGCCGTGATCCGTACCGTCGTCCACTCCTTGGGGACCACGTAGTAGACCGAGGCCGCGGACGCGAACGGCAGGATGACCGAGAAGAACGTCATCGGCTGGGTGCCCGAGAAGGGGAACAGCAGGGCCGAGAGCCCGACCACGACCGTCGGGGCGATGCCGAGGGCGTAGGCGCCCGGGCGGCGCTTCTGGAGGAACATGGCCGCGGCCAGCAGGCCCACGAACAGTCCGGCGACCGGTGAGGCGGCCGTGGCGAGCGCGGCGAGCGGCGCCGCGCACAGGGCCTTCGCCCAGCGCTTGTAGCGCCAGCGGTGGGGCCAGCAGAAGACGACGGCGACCGCGCCGAGCGCGAACGCCGTGCCGAGGCCGTACGTCACCCGGCCCGAGATGGCGTTGCAGACCAGCGCGAAGACACCCGCGAGCGACGTGGCGACCGGGTTCCGGACGGTCCGGCTGCGGACGAGGATCAGCGTCAGCAGGCCGGCCGAGATCGTCCCGGCGATCATCATCGTCGTGCGGACGCCGAGCACCGACATCAGGTACGGCGACACCACGCTGTAGGAGACGGGGTGCATCCCGCCGTACCAGGCGAGGTTGTACGCCGAGTCCGGGTGCCGGCCGACGAACTCCGCCCACGCGTCCTGCGCCGCCAGGTCGCCGCCACTGTTCGCGAACGTGAAGAACCACACGATGTGGAGCACGCCGGCGAAGACGGTGAAGACGGTGACGGGGTAGCGGCGGAGGAGGCCGCGCAGCGCGGTGGCGACCGGGGAACCCGGTGCGGACGGCCCGGTCCCGCCGGGCTCCCCCGCGGCGGGGTCACCGCCCGGGTCCGGGTCCGCGCCTACGTCACGGACCGCCTCGCGGGCGCCTGCGGGCAGCGGTATTCGCGGGTCCGTCCCCTGGCCCGCGTCATCGGCGTGTGTCGGCTCCACTGTCGCCACTGCAAGGTTCTCCCGGTGTCCCGTCGGTCCGTTCTGGGCCGGGACCCGCGGCTCGCCAGCAGCCCCGATTAGCGCGACGCTAGCACGCGGTCCGCCGGACGGTCCCCGAGTGGGACGCCGTCCGACGGACCGCGGTGCGGATGCCGCTCCCCGCCGTACGTCACCGGTGCGTGCGCGCGTACGTCACCGGGGTGCGGGTCCGCTCAGCCGACGCGGGTCACCTTCGCGCCGAAGCCGGGCTCGGCGAGGTCCGACTTGAGCGCGACGGGGATGCGAACGGCCTCGCTGGAACCGTCGCCGACCCTCAGCTCGCCGACGACCGTGCCCGCCTTGCCGGTGTGCGGGACAGCGGACCCGCCCTCGCCGATGCTCAGCTTCGTCTTCAGGCCGGGCCAGCCGATCGCGGTCATGTTCTTCGTGGCGACGACCGGGGTCCGGCCGCCGAGCTGGTCGTCCACGTACCCGACGACCTGGCCCTTCTTCACCACCGTGGCGGTGATCAGGCTCTTCTGGACCTTGTCGATCAGCTTCTGGCTGTTCACGAGCGCCAGGTGGAGGCTGTCCCAGACCTTGCCGGTGCCGGCGTCCTGGTTCATCACCGCGCCGTAGATCGTCTGCGTCTTGCCGTCCACGACCTTGGTCGCGGCCCACACCAGGTTGCCGCCGGCGGGCGTCGACGAACCGGTCTTCAGGCCGATCACGCCGACCTGCTGGACCAGCAGGTCGTTGTTGTTGTAGATCGTGCCGGGCAGCCCCGGGATGTCCGCCTTGGCCATCCCCACGATGCTGCGGAAGACGTCGTTCTTCATGACCTCCTTGGCCAGCTTGACCTGGTCCGTGGCCGTGCTGACCGTCGTCTTCTGCAGACCGCTCGGGTCCGTGTACGTCGTGTTCGTCATGCCGAGGTCCTTGGCCGCGGCGTTCATCTTGGCGACGAAGCTCTTGGCGTCGGAGTCCCAGCGGCCCAGCAGCCGCGCCACGTTGTTGCTTGAGGGGATCATCAGCATCTGGAGCATCTGGCGCTCGGTGAACTGCTGGCCCTTCGTCATCGGCGCCTTCGACTCGTCCGGCAGCTTCGACTCGTCCTCGGCCTGCTGGTCGACGGTGATCTTCTCGCCCTCCTCGTTCCCCTTCAGCGGGTGTTCCTTGAGGATCACGTACGCCGTCATGATCTTGGCGACGCTCGCCGTGGGGGCGGGGGTCTGCTTGCCGTCGGTCCCGAGGACGCCCACGCCGTCCACCTCGATCGCGGACTGGCCCTGACCGGGCCAGGGCAGGTCGAGGGCGCCGCCGTCGAAGGTGTACGTGCTGTCGGCGCTGAGCTCGAGAGCCGCGGCCGGCAGCGGACGGAAGGCCTGCGCGACCGCAAAGACCAGCACGAGCAGCAGGACCAGCGGGGTCCAGATCTTGACCCGCCGCACGAGGGTGCGGACCGGGGTCTGCGGCGGCGGCGGGGTGTTCGTCAGCTCGGCGAGCAGGTCCAGCGGGGGCTTCGGCGGAAGCGGGAGCTGGGTGGTGCGCTCGGGACCGACCTGCGGAATGGCCGCGGTGGCCGCCGCGGGTCTGTCCACCGGCTTCGGGGCGGGCGCGGGCTTGGGCGCGGGCGCCGCGGTCCGCTCGGACTCGGACTTCGCGGCCCACTGGGGCTTCTTGGTCCGCTCGGGCTTCTCCGCGGGTTCCGGCTTCGCGGCGGGCTCGGGCTTCGCGGTGGGTTCCGGCTTCGCGGCGGGTTCCGGCTTCGCCGCGGGCTCGGGATCGGGCTTCTCGGTCTCGGCGGGCTCGGGCTTCGGGCGCACCGGCGGGAAGTCGTCGAGCCGGTTCAGGGGGACGAACTTGCTGGTGCGCACGGGGGCACCGGCGGGCTTGGCACCGGGCTCGTCGGCGGACTTGTCCGCGGGCTCCTCCGCCGGGTCGGCCGCGGGCTTCTCGTCGGCCGGCTTCCGGGCGGCGCCGCCCAGCTTGAGCATCGTGGTGGGCTGGTCCACGGACGGGCGCCGGGGAGTCCTGAAGACGGCGGTGGCCTGGTCGACGCGGGGCTCGGGGACGGAGTCCTCGACGGCCTCCGCGTCCGGGACGTCGTCGGTCTTCGCGTCGGACGGCTCGTCGGAGACCGTGTCCGAGATCTCGTCCGCCGGGGTGTCCGAGGGGTCGCCGGAGGAGTCGGCGGCGTCCTCGGGTTCGGCGTCGTCCTCGTCCTCGGGTTCGGCGTCCGCGGGAGCCCCGTCAGAGACGGCCTCCGGCTCCCGGCCGGACCCGGCGTCCTCGTCCGTGTCGGCGTCGGCATCGATGTCGCGGTCGGACTCGGCGTCCTCGTCCTCGTCCGTGTCCGTGTCCGCGTCGGCGTCGGCGTCGGCGTCGGCGGACGCGTCCTCGGCCTCGCCGGAGGCCTCCGTGCCGTCCGTGTCCGCGCCGGACGCCTCGGCGTCCTCCTCGGGCCCGTCACCCTCCGCGGAGCCGGAGCCGGAGCCGTCCTCGTCCGATCCGGCGACCCACGCGGCCACCGCCGCGCGCAGCCGGGTGTCGCCCTCGGCGTTCTTGGTCCCGGAAGCACCGTCGTCGTCGGCGGACTCGGAGACACGCTCCGGCTCCGCCGTACGGGAGGCGTCCGCCTTGCCGGAGGCCTCACCCGACAGCGCCTTCGTGGAGAACACCGCCGTCGCCTGATCCACCCGTACCGTGGCGGCCCTCTCGCGGGCCATCGCCATCCGGGGATCGGCCGGAGCCGAGCTCTGGGTCGACGTCGACGCCGCCGCGCCCGACCGTGCCGGACTCGGAACCGACGCCGGGGTCACCGGCGTCGCTTCTGCCGACGACGCCGACGACTCGTGCTGCTTCGACCTGTCGGGGGACTCGCCCGCCACCGATGCCTCCTCCATGCGGCGCGCGCCCAGTGCGCGCCGAAAACGAACCGTCAAACCCTTGAACCGCCGCCCGGACACCGCTGCCCGAACCATGTACCAGTGTCCTGCGTGAGGGCTCGACCCTTGTGGTAGACGAGAACGACATACCTGCCGGTTCCCTCATATTCCGGTCACGTGCTCTCGACAGACCAATGTGAGAGGGGTCACCCTGTCATTCATCCACGCGGGGAGGCATGGATGGGCAAGAGCCGCAGAACAATTCCGGAGGAGCTTCTGCTGCTGGCGCTGGACCCGGCCACGGGTACCACCGCACAGCCGCAGTCGCTCGACCTCGGTCTGGCCGGAGCACAGCTAGTGGAGCTGGCGCTGGCCGGACGGATAGCCCCAGACGGGGATCGTATCGCCGTGGTGGTGCCACGGCCGACCGGAGATCCGACACTCGACTGTGCGTTGGAACTCCTTCGCCGCCGCGGAGCACCCGTACGCGCGGTCAACTGGATCGGCGGACCCCGCCTGGGGCTCCGTCAGACCTATCTCTCGCATCTGGAGAGGTGCGGCATGGTCCATGCCGTGGCGGGCCAGATGTGCGGGGTCCTTCCGACGACTCGCTACCAAGCGACGGACACGGACATCAGCCGGGAGATCCGAGCCCGGCTGGACAACGCGATCCGCACCGGCGTACCGCCGGACCCGCGGACCGCGGCGCTCGCCGCACTGGCCCACGCGGTCGGTCTCGGCAAGCACCTGTATCCGGGGAACGAGGGGCGATCGTCCCGGTCCCGGCTGCGGGACCTGATCAGGCACGACCCCATGGGCGGCCTCGTGGCGCACGCCGTGATGGACGTTCAGAGCGGTGTGGCCGCACAGCCGCGCCGGGGCCCGGCACCGGCAGGCCGTCCGGCCACCGCCGGGGTCAGGTCCGCACCGGAGCCCGCGCGCGGTGTTCCGGCGCAACCGCGCCACGGTTCGATGGCGCGCGCCGTGGCCCACTGAGCCGCGAGCCCACGGCGACCGGCACCACGCACCGCCGGCGGCACCCGCGGCACATCGCACCCGCACCGCCGGCAACCGCACCGCCAGCACCGCCAGTACTGCCAGCACCGCCGTAAGACAGCCGCACGGCACGAGCGCCGCACCGCAGTCCCCATGATCCGGTTCGGGAGCCGCAGGCTCGCGCGGGGCGGCGGGACCGTACGTCCGGACGACGACACGGTCCCGCCGCCCCGCGCAGCCGCATCCGCATCCGCATCCGCATCCGCATCCGAGGAGAACACGTCCCCTCTGGGGGAGTTCGCGCGGTCCGCGGCGACAGCGCCCGGCCGTGTATACACGCGGAATCTGTGAACTTGCGCCCACCCGGCGCATATACGCCGTTTCCCAGCGGTAGAAAGCACCTTGGTGGCAATCTGCTCAACAGCAGATACGCAAAGTACAGGCCCGCAGCCGGAGGTGCACGTCCCGTGGCGTCAAGTGTCAATCCCACCGTCCGGCGGCGCCGGCTGGGCCAGGAGCTTCGGCGGCTCCGTGAACTCAAGGGCATGACGGCCGAGGAGGTCGCCGAGCGCCTGCTGGTGTCGCAGTCGAAGATCAGCCGTCTGGAGAACGGCAGACGCAGCATCAGCCAGCGCGACGTCCGCGATCTGTGCGGGGTCTACGAGGTCGAGGACCACCGGATCGTCGACTCGCTGATGCAGATGGCCAAGGACTCGCGCCAGCAGGGCTGGTGGCACTCCTTCGGCGACATCCCGTACAGCGTCTACATCGGCCTCGAGACCGACGCCGCGAGCCTGCGCGTGTACGACCCGCAGGTCGTCCCGGGTCTGCTGCAGACCCGGCAGTACGCCGAGGCGCTGATCGCGGGGGCGCTGCCGGAGACCGCGCCCGCCGACATCGACAAGCGCGTCCAGGTCCGGATGAAGCGGCAGGAACGAATCTCCGCCCCCGACAACCCGCTGCGCCTGTGGACCGTCCTCGACGAGTCCGCCCTGCGCCGGGCCGTCGGCAACCGCGCGCTGATGCGCGAGCAGTTGGAGTACCTCGTCGAGCAGTCCCAGCTGCCGCACGTCACCGTGCAGGTGATCCCCTTCGACATGGGCGCGCATCCGGGCCTCAACGGCCAGTACGCGATCCTGGAGTTCCCCGACGCGGCCGACTCCAGCGTCGTCTACATCGAGGGCGTGACCAGCGACCTGTACCTGGAGAAGGCGAACGACGTCCAGAAGTACAGCGTGATGTACGAGCACCTGCGGGCCCAGGCCCTGAACGTGGAGCAGTCGCGCCAGTTCATCGCGGACATCGCGAAGGAATACGCGCGCTGACCGGCGTGCGGGGGCGGTCCCACCAGGGCGCCCCCGTCGATGAGCGGCCGGACCCTACACTGTCGCCGCCCTGACGCGGAAGACCCCTATGGAATATGCCATCCAGTCGAGTGAATAGTCGCTTCGTCGGCCGATGTTGGCGAGTAGCGTCGATCACGCCACGGAGCAACAACGTTGGCGCAATCCGGACTGCGGGTTCCCTGACAGATCCGCAGTCCGGTGACAGTGCGCCGACGGCTCCGTGGCGGCAACTCATCGACGAACGACAGCTTTCTGGAGCGATCATGGCAATTCAGCAGGGCGCCACCGACACCTGGACCAAGTCTTCCTACTCCACCGGCAACGGCGCCTGCGTCGAGGTCAAGTCCCCGGTTGTCGCGGCGATGGCCGTCCGGGACTCCAAGGTCCCCGCCGGCCCCACCCTGGCCTTCCCCGCGGACGCCTGGAACGCCTTCGTCACCGAGGTGAGCCGCGGAGCGTCCGCCCTCGTCTGACCCCTGTGGCCGGAACACATCCGTACGTTCCACCGCCAGAGCCCTCTCGTCCGGCCCGCCGTCCTGGCCGAGAGGGCTGCTTGTTTTTCAGCGCAGCCGGTCCACGTACGTGTCCGTTCCCGGCACCGTGGGGACGAACGGGGCCACCAGCTCCACCCGCCCCAGCCCCGATTCGGCCACGGCCTCGTCCAGGCCCGTGAAGTGCTCCTCCCAGCAGGCGCGCGGGTCCGTCTGCAGGAACCACAGCAGGGTCAGCCGGGTGTCGACGCCCTCCACCTGCTTCACGTAGGTCATGCGGTCGCCGGGGAGCGGGGTCGGCCGGAAGACGGTGACGAGGGCGGCGGGCGAGCCCGCCAGGCGCCTCGGGAGGTGGCGGGAGCGCAGCCACTCCAGCAACTCGGCCCGCTGCTCGGGGGACTCGGCGTCGATGACCTCGACCACGAGACCGGCGTAGGGGTGGTCGAGGGCGTGGAAGTCGCGGGGGCCCGCGGCGCCGTCGCGGTAGACGGTGGCCTCGTGGTCCTGGAAGGCCGTGAAGACGTGCGTACGGTCCTGGTAGACGCGGCCGTCGCGGTTCAGCCGCTTGTTGATGCCGACGGTCCACTTCATGTGGTCGTCGTAGCGACCCTCGGTGACCCAGTAGGTGGAGATGTAGCAGCCCGCGGTGACCGGCTGGGCGACCGCCGACTTCTCCGGGTAGCGCAGCAGTTGGAGCTCGCGGGTGGCCACCCAGCGGCGTCCGGCGTACATCCAGGGCATGGCCATCGCGCCCGCGTAGTAGTGGTCGTCCTCGTACCAGCGGTTGTAGGCGTACTCGTGGCCCGGGTGCGGTTCGACCAGGGTGATCAGGGCGTGGCCCGGGTGGACGCCGTACGGGCCGAGGGCGGCCAGTTCCGCGTAGGTCTCGCTGCGGGTCTCCTCCGACATGACGAACCCCTTCCTCGGTGGACGTGCGCGGCACTTCCTTCCTCCGCCGGACGCCCATACTCTGACGCCCCGTCAGACAATGCGCCAGAGCCGAGGAGGCCCCGGATGTCTTTGCTCGCCGGCAGGACCGTGGTGGTGTCGGGTGTCGGAGCCGGGCTCGGCCACCAGGTCGCGGCGGCCGTGGTGCGCGACGGGGGCAACGCCGTGCTCGGGGCGCGCACGGAGGCCAACCTCGCCAAGTCGGCGGCCGAACTGGACCCGGACGGCACGCGCACGGCGTTCCGGGCGACGGACATCACCGACGAGGGGCAGTGCGAGGCGCTCGCGGCACTCGCGGCCGAGCGCTTCGGACGGATCGACGCCGTGGTCCACGTGGCCGCCTGGGACAGCTACTTCGGCGGTCTGGAGGACGCCGACTTCACGACCTGGCAGTCGGTCATCGACGTGAACCTGCTCGGCACGCTGCGGATGACCCGCGCCTGCCTTCCCGCGCTGAAGGAGCGCGGCGGCTCGGTCGTCGTCATCGGCACGCAGTCGTCGGTCGCCGCCCCGAGCCAGGTGCGCCAGGCGGCGTACGCGGCCTCGAAGGGCGCGCTGACGAGCGCGATGTACTCCCTGGCGCGGGAGCTCGGCCCGCACCGGATACGGGTCAACACCGTGCTGCCCGGCTGGATGTGGGGCCCTCCGGTCGAGGCGTACGTGCAGTTCACCGCCCACACCGAGCAGGTGCCCGAGGCCGACGTCCTGAAGCGGCTCACCGAGCGGATGGCCCTGCCCGAGCTGGCCACGGACGGGGACGTCGCGGACGCCGCGGTGTTCCTCGCGTCCGACCGGGCGCGGGCGATCACGGGGCAGTCGCTGCTCGTGAACGCGGGCGAGATCATGCGGTAGGCGGTGCGGCCGGCGGCTCCTCTCCCAGGCGTACGGGACCCGCATCCCGTACGGCTGTCGGCTTCTCCTTGCTGCTGTGGGTCTGGCGAAGTGCCCGCCCATGGTGTGGCCCATGTCACGCGCACGACAACCGCCCGGTGGGTAAAGTGGAGGCAAAATCGTTCTCCTTTCTGATCTGCGTTCATATCTGTGACCGCGTGAGGGCTTGACCGGCCGGTCGGACCGGCGGTTCAATCCCCGAAGTCCCCGCTCCCGCACGGGGCCGCCCGACTGCCTACTGGCGAAGTGCCGTCCGGTATCTGCAGGTTCACAAGGCGGACCCCTGGAGGGGGCACATGAACGGTCTCGACTGGGCCGTCCTGGTCGCGTACTTCGGCGTGATGACCGCGATCGGCGTCTGGTCCCACAAACGGGTGGGCGATGTCAGCGACTTCTTCACCGCGGGCGGCAAGATGCCGTGGTGGCTGTCCGGCATCTCGCACCACATGTCGGGCTACAGCGCGGTGATGTTCACCGGCTACGCCGGCATCGCGTACACCTACGGCATCACCTCGTACGTCACCTGGGCGCTGCCGATCGCCATCGGTGTCGCCATCGGCGCCAAGGCCTTCGCGCCCCGGCTCAACCGGCTGCGCTCACGGCTGCACGTCGCCTCGCCCCTCGAATACCTCAAGGACCGCTACAACGTGCCGACGCAGCAGGCGCTGGCGTGGTCCGGCATCCTGCTGAAGATCGTGGACGTCGGCGCGAAGTGGGCGGCCATCGCCACCCTGCTCAGCGTCTTCACCGGTGTCACGCTCACCCAGGGCATCATCATCACCGGCGGCATCACCGCGGTGTACTGCACGATCGGCGGCCTGTGGGCGGACGCGCTGACCGAACTCGGCCAGTTCGTCATCCAGTTGCTGGCCGGTCTGGCGATGCTGGTCATCGCGCTGAACAAGATCTCCGACCAGGGCGGGCTCTCCAAGGCGCTGGACTCGCCGAAGCTGCACGGTCACGGGGACGGGTTCGCGGGCCCGTACCTGACGGTGTTCTTCATCGCGTACCTGTTCATCAAGCTCTTCGAGTACAACGGCGGCATGTGGAACCAGGCCCAGCGCTACATGGCCACCAAGAACGCCAGGGAGGCCACGCGCTCGGCCCTGCTGTCCGCCGGACTGTGGTTCGTGTGGCCGGTGGTCCTGTTCATCCCGATGTGGCTCTCACCGCTCCTCGTCACCGCGCAGAAGCCGGACGGCTCGGACGCGTACGGCCTGATGACCGAACAGCTCCTGCCGCACGGACTCCTCGGCCTGGTCGTCGTCGGGTTCTTCTCGCACACGATGGCCATGTGCTCCTCGGACGCGAACGCGATCTCCGCCGTGTTCACCCGCGACGTGATGCCGGTGCTCTCCCGGGCCGCGCGCGCCTGGGACACCCGGGCGGGGCTCGTCGCGGGCCGCGTGACCACCGTCGCCTTCCTCGGCCTGTCCATGGCGGTGGCGACCCAGGTCAACTCCCCCACGTTCAAGGACATCATCACCGTCGTCATCAAGTGGGTGGCGGGTCTGATGGGGCCGATCGCCATCCCGTTCATCCTCGGTCTGCTCCGGCCCTTCCGCAGGTCGGGACCGACGGCGGCCCTGACGAGCTGGGCCTGCGGACTGCTCGCCTTCTTCCTCGTCAACTACCACCTGGACTTCTCGCAGCGCACGGACGTGAAGCTGGAGTACCAGGTCGCCCTCCCGATGGTCATCTCCCTCGTCCTGTACGTCCTCGTCGGCTTCCTGAGGCCCGAGGACACCCCGGAGCGGGACGCGGTCATCGAACTGATCAACACGGACGACGACGGCTCCGCCGCCGCGGCGGTCCCGGCACCGGCGGGAGCGGCGGACGGCGTGGCGGGCACGCCGGTGAAGGACTAGGGAGTGCTTCGGAGGTCCCGTGCCCGCCCCGCTCAGGCGCGCGGGTAGCGGGCGAGCCAGCCCGGGGACGATGCGGCGGGCCCGTGCAGCGCGGGCCCCTGGGTCATCTCCATCGCGAAGTCGTCCGCGAGGACCAGCACCGTGGGACGGCCCTCCAGTTCGGCCAGCCAGGCCGGCGGAAGGGCCGTCTCGCCGTGCAGGGCGCCCAGCAGACCGCCCGTGAGGGCGCCGGTGACGGCGGAGGGCCCGCCGTGGTTCACCGACAGGCACAGGCCGTGCCGGACGTCCTCGCCGACGAGCGCGCAGTACACCGCGGCGGCGAGCGGCCCCTCGGCGATGCCGCTCACGGCGAGCTCCTGGACCCGCTCGGGTGAGGGCATCCCCTGCCGTACGACGCCCAGCGCGCGCTGGAGCGCGGCGGCGACCGGCTGGTGCCCGGGACGGACCGAGAGCAGCGCGAGGGTCTGCTGCACGGCCGCGTCGGGGTTCTCGCCGCGGGCGAGCGCGTGCACGGTGACGGCGTACGCGCCCGCCGTCAGGTACGCCGAGGGGTGGCCGTGCGTCTGCGCCGCGCACTCGACGGCGAGCTGCATCACGAGCTGCGGCTCCCAGCCGACGAGCAGCCCGAAGGGCGCGGAGCGGGCGGCGGCCTCGGGACCCTGCTCGCCGGGGTTCTTGGGCGCGTCCAGCGTCCCCATGATCCCGTCGGCGAGGCCGAGCAGACAGGCCCTGGCCGGGTCGCGGCGGGCGTAGAGCCACTCCTCGCGGGCCAGCCAGCCGTCGTCCTTGCGGCGCTCGTCGGGCCCCCAGTCGCTCTGGGTGGCCGACCAGCGGCGGTAGGCGCGGTGCACGTCGGACGGCGGATGCCAGGCGCCGGTGTCACGGCGCACCTGGGCGCGGACGAGCCCGTCGACGCCGAACAGGGAGAGCTGGGTGAGGTGCGTGACGGTGCCGCGCCGCCCGTACGCGGGGGCCGGGCCGAGGAGGCCCTCCGCGCCGTGGGCCTCCCGGATCGCCTCCAGGGAGAGAGCGTCGACCGGTGCGCCCAGCGCGTCGCCGACGGCCACGCCCAGCAGCGTCCCGCGGACCCGGCTGCGGAAGTCCTGCTGCTCCCCGCGCCCCCAGACGGCACCGGCTGTCGCACCCACCGAGACCTCCTGAGGCACTGTCCGCACGTCCGACAGCAGAGCACTGTAATCGAACGGGAACGACCGGTTGAGGCCATGGATCATAAAGATCCGGTCGGATCCGCCACGCGTGTGATCAGCCGGTGTGGCGCTCCCGGACGGCGTCGCGGGCCGCGGTGACCGCCGCGAGGCGCGGGGTCAGCTCGGCGCTCTCTCCGCCGGGGCAGCGCAGGAGTTCGGCGAGGACGTCCACGAGGTCCGCCAGCTCGTCCCAGTCGGGGTCCATGGACAGCAGGCCGTCCAGTTCCCGGTCCGCGGCGGCCCACTCCGCGAGGGCCCAGCCGACGATGCACCGGCCGGACGCGCGGACCCGTTCCTCCGGTTCGGCGTCCAGCAGCAGCGCCAGCTCCCGCCACCAGGGCTCCGCGGCCGTCCGGCCCCGGGACCGCTGCTCGGTCATCGCCAGCTGGAAGGTGCCCGACAGCGCGTCCTCGGCACGCAGCCGCTCGGCGAGCTGCCGGGCCCGCTCCCACCGACCGGTGTGCCGGAGGACCTCGACGCGCAGGTGGTCGCGGTTCGGGACGAGGTCGTCGTCCGGGCCCGGCTCCGGGCCGGCCTCGGCCAGCCGGGCCATCGCCTCGTCCCACCGGCCGCAGTGGACCAGCAGCTCCACGATCTCCAGACGTGCCGTGTCCGTGGCCCCGCCCAGGGCGATCCGCCTCTCCCAGTCGGCCAGTGCCCGCTCGGTCCGCCCGGTCGCCATGAAGACGCGGGCCCGCTGGTCGAGGGCGTAGGCGTAGTCCGGGTCGGCCGTGAGGGCCCGGTCCAGCCAGACCAACGCCTCCGCGTGATCCCGGAGGTCGTGGTGGGCCGCTCCCAGGCAGCCCATCGCCGAGACGTTGCCGGGGTCCCTCTCCAGCAGGCGCCGGAAGACGGCGATCGCCTCCTCGTTCCGGTCCTCCAGCCGGTAGGTGTTGCCCCGTTCGAGCTCGATCCAGTCGGCGTCCGGGTCCACCGCGAGCGCGCGCCGCAGGTCCTCGTACGCGCCGGGCAGGTCGTCGAGGCGGCGCCTCGCCCTCGCCCGCATCACCAGCGCCCAGGAGTACTCCGGGACCAGTTCGAGGGCGCGGCCGAGGTCGGCCAGGGCCTCTTGGCCGTGGCCCAGTTCGAGGTGCGAGGCCCCGCGGCTCGCCAGGGCCGAGGGATGGTCGGGCTCAAGGGTGACGGCCCGGCCGAGTTCGGCGACCGCCTCCTCGAAACGGCCCGCGAGCCGGTAGGTGTCGCCCCGTTCCGACGCGACCCAGGCGGAATCGGGTTCCAGGCGGGCCGCCCGGTCCAGATCGGCGAACGCCTTCTCCCACTCGTCCGTGTCCCGGCGCAACCGGGCTCTGCGCACGAGCGGCCACAGGAGGTCCCCGTCGATGCTCAGCGCCCGGTCGAAGTCCGCGGCCGCCTCCTCGAACCGGCCGAGGGCGTGCCGGCACACCGCCCGGGAGGCCAGCGCGTCGGCGTTCGTCGGGTCAAGGGCGACGGCCCGGTCGAAGTCCGCCGCCGCTTCCTCCATGCGGCCCGCCATGCGATGGGTCTCCGCGCGCTCGGCGATGATCCAGCCCGTCGCGGGCAGCAGTTCGTCCGCGCGGTCGAAGGCGGCGAGCGCCGCGGGGTGGTCGCCCAGCAACTGGTGGGTGAGGCCCCGGCCGTAGTGCACCCGCGCCTCGTCCGGGTCGAGCTCCAGGGCCCTGTCGTACTCGCCGAGGGCCCGCGTGTACTCCCCGGCGATCCGCAGTTCCCTGGCCCGCACCCCGTGCGCCAGGGCCCGGCCCGGCCCCTGGAGTGCGGGGCTGGCCAGCATCAGCTCCATCGCCCGGCCGACCCCGTCCCCGTCGTCCGCGAGAGCCCCGGTCAGTGACCTGCCCAGCTCGCCCAGGACCGGGGCTCCGGCCACGTCCCCGGCCTCCTGGAGCATCCTGGCCCAGGTGCGCCCGGCCACCCGGTCGACCCGGCAGGCCCAGACCATGGTGTGCAGCGCGTCGCCGAGCGCCGCGCGAGGGCTTGCGCACAGCCGGTGATAGGACTCCTCCAACCGCAGCCGCTGCCACGGCTCGTGCCGCCACACCTCGTCGGGATCCGCCAGTCCCCGCCCCGCCTCGTCGCGCCACCGGCGGAAGACCTCCGCGAGCCGCTCGTGGCGCTCGGTCCAGCCGCGCGGGGAATGGCGCCGCTGGAGCCGGAGCATCGCCTCTCGGACGAGGTCGTGGTACCGGACCCGGTCGCCGCGGGCGTCCACGAAGGGCAGCGCGCGCAGCCAGTCGAACAGCGCGCCGCTCTCGTCGTCCGCGTGCTCCTCGTCCGCGCGCTCGACGGCCGCCCGGAACACGTCCAGGTCCAGGCTCCGGGGCAGGGCGCATGCGAGCGCCACCGCCCGGCGCAGCGGATCCGGTTCCCACTTCAGGAAGCGTTCGACAGCCGTGGCCGAGGGGTCTCCGACGTCACCGGGATCCGCGGGGCGCTGCTCGGCCAGGGTCGAGACCAGCAGGGGGAGTCCGCCGGTGAGCCGCAGGACCTCCGCGACCACCGGCTCCGAGACGACGCCCTTGCCGGCGAGGAGCCCCCGTGCCTCGGTCTCCGTGAACGGCCCGAGGGGCAGGTCGGTGACGAAGTCGCCGAAGCCGCCCCAGCGGGCGGTGTCGAGGGGGCGCTGTCCGGCGGTCACCACGACGACCGTGGCGGGCAGGACGCCGTACTCGCGGGTGGTCATCATCGTGTGGAGCCAGCCGTCGAGGAAGGGCCCGGTCCGCTCGTACGTGTCGAGGAACAGGACGATCCACGGCACGGCCGGGGCCGCCTCGCAGAGCTCGGCGACGAGGACCGGGGTGAGCACGGCCTGCGGCGCGAGGACCAGCCGTACGTCCTCCTGGCTGCGCAGCCGGGCGCTGACCCTGGCGTGCAGCCAATCGGCGCCCTGGGCCAGTTGGGCGGGGTCCACGATCCCGGCGAGGGCGCCGACGCCCGGCACCATCCCGAGACCGAGCAGGCCGGCCCGCGCCACCGCCAGTCCGGCCACCGAGGGGCCGGCCCGCTCCGTGTCCTGCGGGGCGAGGACGGCAGTCTGCGCCTCGTGACGTCGCTCGCGATAGGTAGCCAGCAGACGGTCGAGCTCCTTGAACCGGTGTCCTTGCGCGGCGAACTGACGGCTCATCGTCTCCATGGCCTCGGGCAGCCCCGTGGCGTTCTCGTCGATGTACGCCGTCAACGCACGCTGTTCGGCTGCCAGTTGTTTCATCTCCCGGAGGAGGAACGACTTCCCGACGCCCGCGTCGCCGTGCACGTGGAACAGGAACCGGTGCCGCTCGTCCTCCGGGGGCAGCTCGAAGTTGGCGCGGAACAAGGCCCGTTCGGTACCGCGCCCGACGAACCCGTTCCGCTGCCGCCCCTCGATCAGCTCCTGCATCGACGGCCGCGCCCGTACCATCGGCCCGCTCCCTCCCCCGTGGTCCGACCGGTCCGTTCCCCAGTCTGGCGCACCCCGCCCCGGACCGGGCGGTGACGACCGGACACGTACGGGCGACCGGAACGCGCTTCCGGCCGCCCGTCTCGACGGTGGTCGGTCCCCGGGGACCGGCGGGATCAGGGGTTGATGTCGGCGCCCCAGCCCAGCTGGGCGATCTGGGTCTCGCTCAGGACTCCCTGGTAGGCCTGCACCTCGTCCACGTCGCCGCGCAGGTACTCGGTCCAGCCGTCACCGGCCTTGGCCCGGCCGACCTGGAGTGCGCCGGCGCTGTGCCAGCCGTTCGGGAAAGCGGCACTGGCCCGCGCGTCGAGGCTGCCGTCGACGTAGAGCTTGATCGTGTCGGCCGCGTCGTCGTAGACCACCGCGATGCGGTGGCCGAGGCCCTCGCCGCCGTCCGCGAACTCGGCCTGGGACACCACCTTCTCCGGGGCTCCGGCCTCGTCCTTCTCGGGCATCCGGAGCTCAGGCCAGGTGCGTGTGTGCGAGGACGGCTCTTGACATCCTCCCCGGGCTGAAGGCCGGGGATTCCCGCCTGCACTCAGCCGGTCGGCCGACAGCTTCGGGTGGGTTCCTGCTTCTTCCGCACCGGGGTGCGGGTTGCGCGCTGTGCCGGTACGGGTACCGGTCTTACCTGCGCTCCACGGGCGTTTTGGGTCTCCGCCTGTCCGGCGGCGACCTTCGATCCTTCGGCACGGATGTTGCGGGCCGCGTTTACATCCCGGTCGTGGACCGTCCCGCAGTTCCCACAGGTCCATTCCCGGACATCAAGAGGTTTGGGCCCGTCCTTGAGGCCGCAAGCGGAGCAGAGCTGCGAGGACGGAAAGAGCCGGTCCACGCGAATGAAGACGCGTCCGTACCGGGCGGCCTTGTACTCCAGCATGTCGACGAACGCGGACCAGCCCGCGTCGTAGACGGACTTGGCGAGGCGTGTGCGGGCGAGGCCCTTCACCGCGAGGTCCTCGACGTGCACCGCTTGGTTCTCGCGGGCCAGCGTCGTGGACAGCTTGTGGTGGAAGTCCTTGCGCGCGTCGGCGACCCGGGCGTGAGCCCGCGCCACCTTCACGACCGCCTTCTTACGATTGCTGCTCCCCCGGGTCTTGCGGGCCAGACTCTGTTGGGCCTTGCGGAGCTTGCGCTCCGCGCGGCGGAAAAAGCGGGGTGAGGCGATCTTCCGGCCGTCGGAGAGGACCGCAAAGTACGTCAGGCCCAGGTCGATGCCCACCTCACCGGCGGTCTCGGGCAGCGTCTCGGACGGGTCGGTCTGAACGACGAACGACGCGAAGTACCGACCTGCGGCGTCCTTGACCATGGTCACCGAGGACGGTGTCGAGGGCAGCGGACGGGACCAGCGGACGGGGATGTCGCCGATCTTCGGCAGGCGCAGCTTCCCGCCGGGTGTGAGCGACCAGCGGGCGTTCGCGGTGAAGCGGACCGCCTGCCGTTTGTCCCGCTTCGACTTGAAGCGGGGCGCATTCATGCGCGGGCGCTGGCCCTTCAGGCTGTCGAAGAAGTTCCGGTACGCGGCATCCAGGTCGCGCAAGGACTGCTGCAACACGACTGTCGAGATCTCGCCCAGCCACGCCCTCTCGGGGGTCTGCTTGGCGTTGGTGATGAGCAGCTTCGACAGGTCGCCGGTCTTCGGGAACGGCAGGCCGTCCCGGCGTGCGTCCTCGCGAGCCCGCAGCGCGTCGTTGTATACCACTCGCGCGCAGCCGAACGCCCTTGCCAACGCTGCGCGTTGGCCGGGACCCGGCTCGATGCGGAAGGTGTACCTGAGCTGCACACCGATTCACGCTACAAAAGTGATGCACAAGTATCCACGGGAACGTTCGTCCAGGTAGTCACTGCGGCATCCTGCTTGACGTCCACCTGGCTCTCATGACGAAGGACCGGCACAAGGTGTGCCTTCGGCGACCGACACCTGAGACGCCTCGAAGAGATAACGCACAGTGTGCAAGGACTTCGAGGCTGAGCCAGCCTGATTCAACGGCGGGGCAAGCACGTCCATCTCGCCGTGAACTTCCCGCTCAAGGCAGCCCTGTCCAGACTTGTCAACAGCCTCAAAAGCGTCAGCTCCTGCAGCATGCGTCTGGGACTCCCCTCAGTCGAGTACCGGCAGCAGTTCCGGCAGGTGGCCGTCCGAGGCCGCCGCCGCCCGCTGCCGTTCCAGGGGGACCTCGCCGTAGAGCGTGGTGCGGGGCCGGGCCGGGCGGCCCGCCGCCTCGGCCACCGCGACCAGGTCCTTGACCGACATGTAGGAGCCGTAGCGGGAGCCCGCCATGCGGGAGATGGTCTCCTCCATCAGCGTGCCGCCCAGGTCGTTGGCGCCGGAGCGGAGCATCTCGGCGGCGCCCTCGGCACCCAGTTTGACCCAGCTGGTCTGGATGTTGGGGATGTGCGGGTGCAGCAGGAGGCGGGCCATCGCCATGACCGCGCGGTTGTCGCGGGTCGTCGGGCCGGGGCGGGCGATGCCGGCCAGGTAGACGGGGGCGTTGGTGTGGATGAAGGGGAGGGTCACGAACTCCGTGAAGCCGCCGGTCTCCTGCTGGATGCGGGAGAGCGTGCGGAAGTGGCCGAGCCAGTGCCGGGGCTGGTCGACGTGGCCGTACATCATGGTGGAGGAGGAGCGGATGCCGAGTTCGTGGGCCGTGGTGACCACCTCGATCCAGGTCGCCGCGGGCAGCTTGCCCTTGGTCAGGACCCAGCGCACCTCGTCGTCCAGGATCTCCGCGGCGGTGCCGGGGATGGTGTCCAGGCCCGCCTCCTTGGCCGCGGTCAGCCACTCACGGACGGACAGGCCGGTGCGGGTCGCGCCGTTCACCACCTCCATCGGGGAGAAGGCGTGGACGTGCATGCCCGGGACCCGTTCCTTCACCGCCTTCGCGATGTCGAAGTAGGCCGTGCCGGGCAGGTCCGGGTGGATGCCGCCCTGCATGCACACCTCGACCGCGCCGACGTCCCAGGCCTGGGCGGCGCGGTCCGCGACCTGCTCCAGGGAGAGCGTGTAGGCGTCGGCGTCCGTGCGGCGCTGGGCGAAGGCGCAGAAACGGCAGCCGGTGTAACAGACGTTGGTGAAGTTGATGTTGCGGGTGACGATGTACGTGACGTCGTCGCCGACCGCCGCCCTGCGCACGTCGTCGGCGATCCGGCACAGGGCGTCGAGGGCCGGGCCGTCGGCGTGCAGCAGCGCGAGGGCCTCGTCGTCGGTCAGCCTCGTCGGGTCGTCCGCCGCGGTCGCGAGGGCCGCCCGTACGTCCGTGTCGATGCGGGACGGCACCATCCCGGGGGCCGCGGCCTCCCGCAGGGCCGCCCAGTCGCCGTACACCGTGTCGAAGTCCTCGCGGCGGTCGCCGGTGCGGCCCTCGGTGTCGATGGTGCTGTGCAGGTCGGTGCGCCCCGAGGACGTGAAGGCCTCCTCCGGCTCCTGCCAGGGCCGGCCCTCGACCACCGCGTCCGGCAGCGCGAGCCCGGTCTCCGGGTCCGCGAGCGCCCGTACGTGCGGCAGCAGCCGCGGGTCCAGCCAGGGCTCGCCGCGCCGCACGAACTCCGGGTAGACGCAGAGGCGTTCGCGCAGTTCGAAGCCCGCCTCGGCCGACCGCTCGCGCAGCAGCTCGATCTGGGGCCAGGGCCGCTCCGGGTTGACGTGGTCGATGGTCAGCGGCGAGACCCCGCCCCAGTCGTCGATCCCGGCGCCGATGAGCCGCCCGTACTCGCCGGCGACCAGGTTGGGCGGCGCCTGGAGGCAGGCGGACGGGCCCATGATGTGCCGGGCGACGGCGACCGTGGCGATCAGCTCGTCCAGCTCCGCGTCCGGCATCCCGCGCATCGCGGTGTCCGGCTTGGCGCGGAAGTTCTGGATGATCAGTTCCTGGACGCCGTGGTGGGCCCGGGAGATCCGGCGCAGCGCGAACAGGGAGTCGGCGCGCTCCTCGTAGGTCTCGCCGATGCCGATCAGCAGCCCGCTGGTGAAGGGGACGGAGGAGCGGCCGGCGTCCTCCAGGACCCGCAGCCGCACGGCGGGCTCCTTGTCCGGGGAGCCGTAGTGGGGGCCGCCGGGCTCGGACCACAGCCGGGTCGCGGTGGTCTCCAGCATCATGCCCATCGACGGGGCGACGGGCTTGAGCCGCTGGAAGTCGGTCCACGACATCACACCCGGGTTCAGGTGCGGCAGCAGGCCCGTCTCCTCCAGGATGCGAATGGAGATCGCCCGTACGTAGGCGATCGTGTCGTCGTAGCCGTGCGCGTCCAGCCATTCGCGGGCCTCGGGCCAGCGGTCCTCCGGCTTGTCGCCGAGGGTGATCAGGGCTTCCTTGCAGCCGAGGGCCGCGCCCTTGCGGGCGATGTCGAGGACCTCGTCCGGGGACATGAACATCCCGTGGCCGGCCCTGCGCAGTTTGCCGGGGACGGTGACGAACGTGCAGTAGTGGCACTTGTCCCGGCACAGCCGGGTCAGCGGGATGAACACGCTCTTGGAGTACGTGATGACACCGGGCCGGCCGGCCGCCTCCAGGCCCGCGTCACGCACCCGCGCGGCGGAGGCCGCCAGGTCGTCCAGGTCCGTGCCGCGGGCCTGGAGCAGCACCGCGGCCTCGGTCACATCGAGCGCGACGCCGTCCCGGGCGCGCTTCAGCGCTCGCCGCATGGAGTTCGCCGTCGGCCCGGATCCGGGAGTCGCGCCCGTAGCGGAGGTCGTCATCCTTCGAGCATACGGTCGAGGTGATCAGGTATCGCCGGACGTGCCCCATTCGAGCCGCACGGCATCTGTCGGCCTCCCCGCAAACCGTCGATTCCCCCGGCTTGCCCCCGCGTTCACGGCCTGCCCCCACAGTGGTCCGTGGCACTTCGCATCACTCATGTCACTGTCACACCCGGCCCCTGGGAGCAGCAGTATGTGCGAGGACGACGACGGCATCGGCAGACGCGCCCTGTTCGTGACGGGAGCGGCCGCCGCGCTTACGTTGGGAAGCGTGACCTTCGCCAGCGGTGCGCACGCGGAAGCGGCGGACAATCAGGAGACGCGGACGGTGCGCGGCACCCTGCCCACCGGCTCCCCCGACTTCGTGTACCTCCCGGTCGAAGTACCGGCCGGGGTCGCGGAGATCAAGGTCTCCTACACCTACGAGAGGCCGTCGGTCCCGGCCGGCACCGCGGGCAACGCCCTGGACATCGGCATCTTCGACGAGCACGGCACGGAGCTGGGCGGCCGGGGTTTCAGGGGCTGGTCGGGCGGCGCGCGCACGGAGTTCTTCATCCGCTCGGACGACGCGACCCCCGGTTACGTCCCCGGGCCGGTCCGCCCCGGCACCTGGCACATCGTGCTCGGCCCGTACACGGTGGCGCCGCAGGGACTGGCGTACGCGGTCACGATCACCCTGACGTACGGGAAGCCCGCTCCGGCGCCGGAGCCGGTGTACCCGCCCTCGCGGGCCAAGGGCCGCGGCCGCGCCTGGTACCGCGGCGACTGCCACCTGCACTCCTGGTACTCCGACGGCCGCCGCACCCCCGCCGAGATCGCGGCGCTGGCGCGGGCGGCGGGCCTGGACTTCATCAACTCCTCGGACCACAACACGCATTCCTCACACGCGCACTGGGCGGACCAGGCGGGCGACGATCTGCTGATCATGCTGGGCGAGGAGGTCACCACGCGCAACGGGCACGTGCTGGCGCTCGGCACGGAGCCGGGGATCTTCGTCGACTGGCGCTACCGGGCCCGCGACAACCGCTTCGGCCGGTTCGCGCGCCGTATCCGCGGTGCCGGCGGGCTCGTGGTGCCCGCCCACCCGCACGCCACCTGTGTCGGCTGCGGCTGGAAGTTCGGCTTCGGTGAGGCGGACGCGGTCGAGGTGTGGAACGGCCCGTACACCCCCGACGACGAGGTCGCCCTCGCCGACTGGGACAACATGCTGGTCGCCTCCGTGCACGAGGGCCGCGACGGCCGCGGCTGGCTCCCGGCGATGGGCAACAGCGACGCGCACCGCGACCCCGACCCGGTCGGCTCCCCGCAGACGGTCGTCCTCGCCGACGACCTGACCCGCGAGGCGATCCAGGAGGGCATCCGCGCGGGCCGCTCCTACGTCGCCGAGTCGAAGCTGGTCTCCCTCTCCTTCACGGCGTCCGGCGCGAAGGGCGAGCACGCCGGCATCGGGGGGCGGTTGAGGGTCGCGCCGGACATCCCGGTCACCGTCCGCCTGGAGGTCACCGGCGCCCCGCGCTGCACGGTCCGCTTCGTCACCGACCAGGGCACGCTGTTCACGAGCGACCCGCTGCCGGTCGCGGGCTCGGGCACGGTGGAGTGGCGTACGACGGCGTCCTACGCGGCGTACGTCCGCGCGGAGCTGCGCCACGAGACGGCGGCGGGCCCGGTCCCGGGGGCCTTGGCGGCGTTCACGAATCCGATCTTCCTGGGGGCTTAGCCGGGGCCGGGGCCGCCGCCGCGAGTGGCATCCGCGCCTGTCAGCCCACGATCAGCGGATCGCGGAAGTAGTACACGATGGTCACTCCCAGTCCGGGAGTGTGCGTGTGGACGACGGTGATCGCTTCGGCCGAGTCCCGGGCCAGCGGCGTGGTGTACGTGTACTCCACGGAGGGAGGGCGCCGGCCGGGGATCTCGCGGCCGACCGCCGGGTCCCGTCCGATGGCCGCCAGCGCGTCCCGGACGGCCTCCCGCTCCCCCTCCGTGAGGCCGGTGAACGCCTTCCTGGCGGGCCCGGCCTCCTCCAGCGGGATTTCCGTTCACGTGCCGCCGACTCCGCCGCGCGCGTCTTCCAGGGCCGCCATGATGTCCGGGGAGTTCCTGATCCGGACCCGGTGACGGTAGGCCCTGACCACGGCAGCCGCACCTTCGAGATCGTTGACCGGCGAGGCTCCTACGGCGGCGGCCAGTTCCTTCTCGAACCTCTCCCTGTCGCCGGGAAACCCGTAACGGCTGAGCGCCCCGCGCAGGTCGTCCACGGTCCGGACGAGCGGGACCGGCGTGGTCACCGGGCGCCCGTCCCGCCCCGGCATTCCGCCCACAGCAGTTTCCCGCCTCTCGACGCGCCCATCTCGCGCAGCACGGACACGCCCCATGCGTCGGCGCAGGCCCGTACGAGGTGCAGGCCGCGGCCGTTCTCGGCGTCCGCCGGGGGTACGGAGGCGTGGGGCTGCCCGTAACCGGGCGGGACTCTCGGGTCGTTGTCCCAGACGGCGACCGTCAGCCGGTCCGGCTCCTTCGAGAGGACCCGGAGGGCGTACGGGCCCCGGGTGTGCAGATGGGCGTTGGTGAGCAGTTCGGAGGCCAGGAGCTCGGCGGTGGGGGCGAGTTCGGTGAGCTCGTGCGCCGCGAGGACGGTACGGAGGGTGGCTCGGGCGATACCGGGGGCACGGGGATCGTGCGGGAGTTGGAGGGTGTAGGACCACGGCGGCGATACGGTGGCCATCGGAAGTCTCCGATCACGAGAGGGGGGTTGATCTCTTCGTCTCCGGTGCCCAGTGACCTGGCCGCTCCGTCGAGCGGGGTGCTTCTGGGCGGGGCGCCTGCATACGAAGATACGGCTCCCGCAAATGGAATTTGCGCGAGTTCGAGATGATCCTGCTCGACTTCCCTCGTGTGGGTGACGACTCAACTGGACTTGCGCACCTGAGGAGTTCGCATGACCGCACGGCCAGCCCCCACGGCACGGCGAATTCGCCTGGCTGCAGAGCTGCGCAAGATGCGCGAGCGCGCGGGCATGACGTCAACCGAGGCGGCGCGCGCCCTCGGGACGAGCCAAGGGCAGCTCTCCAACGTCGAAGTGGCACGGTTCGGTGTGAGCCCCGACCGCATCAGGTCCCTGGCCCGCTTGTACTCGTGCCCCGATCAGGCCTTCGTCGAAGCCCTGGTCGAGATGGCGACGGACAAGACGCGAGGTTGGTGGGAGGCGTTCCGCGAGACCCTGCCGTCAGGGCTGCTCGACCTCGCCGAACTGGAACATCACGCCACCGCCGTTCGCACGGCGTACACCACCCACATCTCGGGGCTGCTCCAGACCCGTGAGCACGCTCGCGAGATCTTCCGCCACGTGATCCCCGCCCCCACTCCCCCGGAGATCGAACACCGCGTCGCGCACCGCATCATGCGGCAGGACGTCATCTACCGTCCCGACCCGATCCAGTACCGGACCGTCATCCATGAGGCCGCCCTGCGTATGCGCGTCGGCGGACAGGACGTGGCACGCGCTCAGCTGCAGCACCTGCTCCACATGAGCGAACGGGACCACATCACCGTGCGGGTACTTCCGTTCGACGTCGGCGCGTTTCCGGGGTCGGGCCAGTCCATCAACTACCTGCACGGTCAGGTCCCCCAACTCGACACCGCTCAACTCGACCAGTTCCACGGCCCCGTACTGCTGGACGCCGAGGCACTCTTGGAGAAATACCGCAGCCTGCTCGACATCGTCGAGGACACCGCCCTGAGCCCGGCGAAGTCCCGGGATCTCATCCACGCCATCGCCCAGGACCTGTAGAGGAGCCTCCATGTCCAGTCACGACTGGCAGAAGTCGACCTATTGCCAGGAAGGCGACGCCTGCCTCCACGTCGCAGCCTCTGGCGGCACCGCAGAAACGGTCCATCTCACCGAGAGCGCCGACCCCGCCCACTCCATACTCTCGACCACCCCCGCCGCTTTCGGCGCCCTTCTCCGTGTGCTCAAGGGCGACGGCCGCGGCTGAGTCACCAGGGCTTCAGGGCGTGTCCCGGCCGCCGGTGGGGAGGGACAGCTCGGCCACCATGGCCATGTGGTCCGAGGGCCAGACGCCGCCGACCGGGCCGTCGCCGGCCCGTCGTACGGACCGGACGTGTCCGAGGCCGCCGGGGCCGGGCGGGCCGACGTGGACGTAGTCGATGCGGGCGGCGGGGCTGTGCGGGCCGACGTGGGCGTTCGCCGGGTCCCAGGTGGCCCAGGGTGCCGTCGGGTCGGCGTACTCCCAGGCGTCGAGGAAGACCTGTCCGGGGACGACGGGGGCCGTCTTGTACCCGCCGAACAGGCGGATCTCGTCGGAGTCCGGCCAGGCGTTGAAGTCACCCGTGACGACCGGGGGGAAGTCGGTGCCGCCCCGGTGCGCGGCGACGAACTCCGCGAGCGCGGTGACCTGTTCGCGGCGCACGCCCGAGGCGTGGATCGCCGAGGTGAGGTGGGTGGTGAAGAAGGGCACCTCGTGGGTGGGCGTGGCCAGGCGGGCGTGAAGGGCGAGCCGTCCGTCGTACAGCTCCTCGGGAGCGGGCAGCCGCAGCACCTCCTGCGCCACCACCGGCCAGCGGCTCAGCACGGCGTTGCCGACGTCGACCGTGGGGTCCCCGATCCGCCGCTGCCAGCGGTCCGAGGCGTCGGAGGCGGCCCAGACCCAGTGCATCCCCAGCTCGTCCGCGAGCCATCCGGCGAGGTTCTGGCCGCCGCACTCCCAGACCTCCTGCAGGCCGACGACGTCGGGCCGCAGTTCGCGCAGCACGGCCAGGATCGCTTTCTGCCGCTCCTCCCAGGGCCCGAACCGCCACCAGAGGTTCCAGGTCACGACCCGCATCCCCAGCCACCTGCTCCCGTCGCGCGACATCGGGGACCATTGAAGCAACTTCCTCGTTCCACACACCAGTCCGGACAGGAGACCCACGGACCATGACCCGCCCCGCCGACCTCAGGTTCCGCGCCACGACCGCCTTCCAGCGGCACGTCGTCAACCCGCTCGCGCGCCGGATGCCGTTCCAGACGCTCCTGGAGACCACCGGCCGTGTCTCCGGACTGCCCCGGCGCACCCCGCTCGGCGGCCGCCGCGTCGGCGACGCCTTCTGGCTGGTCTCGGAGTTCGGGGAACGGTCGCAGTACATACGCAACATCCAGGCGGACCCGAAGGTGCGGGTGCGGCTCCGCGGCCGCTGGCACGAGGGAACGGCGCACCTCCTCCCGGACGACGACCCGGTGGCCCGGCTGCGTACCCTGCCCCGGGGCAACAGCGCGGCGGTACGGCTGATCGGGACGGGGCTGCTGACGGTGCGGGTGGACCTGCGGGGGTGAGGCCGCCGGGGTCCTCGCGTCCCAGGCGGACATCCCAGGCGCGCACGTTCTCCGCAGGTCATCGGGGGTGGGATGGTTTCACCGTCCCGAGTTGGCGGGCGGCCGTTGTCCCGGTCCCCCGAGGAATCCCATGCTGTGGGTGTCGCACCGGCCGAGCGGATCGTCCGCCCGGCAGCGCCACAGCACCCCGGCCCACCCGTCCACAGGGGACACCCATGTCCTCGTGCACCCGGGACCGTCGGCGAGTGCGATCTCCGTACTGACCGAAAAGGAAACGGGACACCATGAACACGCCTGCCCGCAGGAACCGCAAGAACCCCGGCAACTGGAAGTCCTACGCCCTGGGGGCCGTGGCGGCCGCGGCGCTGCTCACGACCACGGCGTGCGACCCGGGCGCCGCCGAGGGTTCGGACGGCTCCAAGTCCTCGGCACGGCCGAGCGGAACGGCTTCGGCGAAGCCGGGCGACGCGGGCGGTACGAGCGCCGCGGGCGGCACGGGTGGTACGAGCAGCGCGGGCGGCACCGGCGGCACGGGCAAGGCGGGCGGCGTGACCGGCGGTACTGGCAAGACGGGCGGCACGGGCAGCGGCGGCACCGGCAAGACGGGCGGCGCGAGCACCGGCGGCAGTGGTGGCAAGGCGAGCGCCGGCGGCACCGGCAGCGGCGGCGGCACGGGGGCGATCCCCGCCTGCACCCAGAGGGAGCTCGGGGTGTCCGCCGTGAAGGAGAGGGACTTCCGGCACCTCCTGCTCACCGTGCAGAACGCGAGCGACAAGAAGTGCAACCTCTACGGCTACCCCACCGTGACGCTCGGCGCCGACGCCCAGTTCACGACCCCGGTGATCAAGGACAGCAACGGGACCCCGGGCGAGCCCGTCACCCTCGACCCGGGCCGGGAGGCGTACGCCGCCCTGCTCGTCAGCAGCGGCAACACGGGCGAGTACGAGGCGAAGAGCATCACCCTCAACCTCCAGGGCAGCAAGCCCGGCAGCAGCGTGGGCAGCCCGATCGACGTCCCCATGCCCACCAGCGCCCTGTACGCGGACAACAAGCAGCTCGTCACCTATTGGACGACCGCCTCCGGCTTCGCCCTGCGCTTCATCATGTCGAAGTGACGACCTGACTAGTCGGGCCCGGTCCAGTCGAAGGTGATGTGCTTGCTGGACCGGCCTTCGCGGCTCCAGAGGAAGCCGTGGGCATCGGCGCGATCCACCGTCGAGCGGCCCCAGGTCGCGACCTGGCCCGGTCCGGTCTCCGCACCCGGAAGGTTGGTCGACTGGACGCGCGCGCCTTCCGGGGTCGTGGGTCCGGTGAGCGCGGCCGCGCTCGCCTCGACCCGGCCCGGTACCACGGCCCGCCAGTTCGCGAGGTCGTCGGCGACCTCGATCTCGATGGGGGCGAACTCCATGCCGCGCATTTCGGCGTCCATCATGCTCACCATCTCGGCGGGCCAGCTGCCCGCCCGACCGCCGAAGATCATCTGGAGCGCCTCGCGCTGGGGCCCGTCGGCGCGCTCGTCGACGAAGACCGCGGCGTACGCGTCCGTGTGCTCGGCCCAGATGTTGCCGACGAACGAGGCCACCATCAGCACGTTCAGGCCGTCCAGTCGTACGTCGCCGTAACGGCCCTCGCGGATGTGCCAGGCCAGGATGCCGTCGCAATCGCCGTGGGTGGGCAGCTGCGCGAACGAGCAGGGGCAGGGCACGTTGCACTTGCAGGTGTCGAACCAGTCGCCCGCCGCGTGCCACCGGGGAATGGCCGCCGTCGTCTCGGACATCTCCCTGCCTCCTCGTGACCGGGCCGGGACGTGGGTCTCGGGAGGACGGCAGAACCCCAGGGAGCCACCGCCGACCCATGCCCGGGTCGTGCGGATGTCCACCCATTCTCCCACCTCAGGGGTCACCCGGAGGAGGTGCTTGCCGCGTACACGCGTTCCCGCGCGCACGCGCGGGTGCGCCGTGATGTGCTGGAGGTGTGCGCCTCGACCGGAAGGCATTGTCACTCCCTCTGCGTCCGGCGAACCTGCTGTCTGCCCGGCAGCTCGCGTTCGCCTGGTCCGTGATGGCGTCGATCGCCCTCCTCGCCTGGGTGCTGGTGGTCGACCAGGCACGTGGCATGGGGGTCGAGCCGGGAACCATGGGCATGGGCGTCCCGCTGTTCCTGCTGCTGTGGCTGGTCATGATGATCGCCATGATGTTCCCGTCGGTGGCCCCGGTGGCCCTCACCTGGGCGCGGGCCATCGGGCGCCAGTCGCCCACGGGGGTCGTGCGGGTGGCTCGTACCGTTCAGTTCGTCGGCGGGTACCTGCTGGTCTGGACGGCCTTCGGCCTGATCGCCTACGGGCTCCTCGCCGCGACCGGTGCCCTGGTGGACGAGCACCCGGGCACCGGGCGCTGGATCGGCGCCGGGGCCTTCCTGGCCGCCGGGCTGTACCAGTTCGGCGCGTGGAAGGACCTCTGCCTGCGGCACTGCCGGAGCCCGATGGGCCAGCTCGTGCGCTACGCGGGCTTCCGGCCCCGGGCCCGCGATCTGCGGGTCGGGGCGCACCACGGGGCGTACTGCGTGGGCTGCTGCTGGGGGCTGATGGTCGTGCTCGTCCCCCTGGGCGTCATGAACGTCCTGGCGATGGCCGCGGTGGCCGTGGTGATCTTCGTGGAGAAGCTCTGGCGACTGGGCCCCGTCTTCTCGCAGGTCGTCGGGGCCGTCTTCCTCGTACTCGCGGTACTGAGCCTCTTCCAGCCCTGGCTGCTGCCGGGCCTGATCCCGCCGCAGTCGCCCATGACGGAGATGCTCGGTCCCTAGGGCGTGTTGGCGAGACGGTCCAGCCACTCGGTGAGCAGGGCCGTCTCGGCGGAGGTGAAGGCGGGGCCCGGGTCCTGCCGGAGCAGTGCGCCGAGGTGGGTCGCGGCGGCCGGGACGGTGGAGGTCTCGGAGCCGGCCGCCCGCGCCCCGGGAGCGGTCACGTCCGGGGTGAAGACGGAGGCGTGCACCGCGTCCCGGACGCGGCGGGACAGGGTCTCGTCCGCGAATGTCGCCGGGCGGGAGACCAGCATCAGGCAGACGCCGACGTTGGCCGACATGATCATCTGCGCGGCGAGTTCGGGGGCCAGTCGCAGCTTGCCCTGCTCGGCGGCGCGGCGCAGGTCGCCGGTGAGGATCCGGTGGGCCTCCAGCGCCGCGGCGGGCGGGGTGCGCATCGCCGGGGAGTGCATCAGGCGGTAGAGGTTCGGGTTGCGCAGGGCGAACTCGGTGTGGCCGTCCCAGCCGTCGCGCAGGTCCTGGACCGGGTCCGTACCGGGGTGCCGTTCCCGTTTGGCCGCGAGGTACCGCTCCCAGCCGTGGTCGACGACGGCCGACAGCAGACCCTCCTTGTCGCCGAAGTGGCGGTAGAGCGCGGGGGCGCCGACCCCGGCGGCCTCGCACACGGCCCGCGTCGAGACGTCACCGTCCGGGGATTTCGCGACCAGGTCGGCGGCCACGGCGAGGATGCGGTCCTTGGTTCCCGAGGGGGCGGCCGTACCGGGGTTCGTGCTGTCACTCATGGCGGAGATCCTGGCACCTTCGGGGCCGCGGGCGGAACGGACGGTGTCAGGCGATGCCGCCGTTGGCGCGCAGGACCTGGCCGTTGACCCAGCGGCCCGAGGGGCCCGCGAGGAAGGCGACGACGGAGGCGATGTCCTCGGGGGTGCCGAGGCGCTCCAGTGGCGGCTGGGCGGCCATCCGGGCGATGGTCTCCTCGTCCTTGCCGTCCAGGAAGAGTGCGGTGGCGGTCGGGCCGGGGGCGACCGCGTTGACGGTGACGTCCCGGCCGCGCAGCTCGCGGGCGAGGATCAGGGTCATGGCCTCGACGGCGCCCTTGGTGGCGGCGTACGCGGTGTAGCCGGGGAGCGCGAGGGCCAGTACGGAGCTGGAGAAGTTGATGATCGCACCGCCCGTGCGCAGGCGGCGCGCGGCCTGCTGGTCGACGACGAAGGTCCCGCGGATGTTGGTGCGGTGCATCCGGTCCAGGGCGTCGAGGTCGAGGTCGGCGAGCGGGGCCAGGGTCATGACACCGGCCGCGTGAACGACCACGTCGACACCGCCGAAGGTCTTCTCGGCGAGGTCGAAGAGGGCGGCGACCTCCGCCTCCTCGGCGACGTCGGCGCGGAAGGCGACGGCCTGTCCGCCCGCCTCGGCGATCGCCGCGACCGCCTTGTCGGCCTCGGCGGCGTTGCCCGCGTAGTTCACGACGACGGCGTACCCCTCGCGTGCCAGCCGCTCGGCGCTCTCGCGGCCGATCCCGCGGGACCCACCGGTGACGATCGCGACGCGCGGGGAGGTGCTCGGCTGCTCACTCATGGCGTTGCTCCTTGTCTCGGCCGGGGTAGCGGTGTTCACCATCCCGATGAAAGCAACGCTAACACTTGCGCCGTAGCATCGCTATCCAAAGAGGTCCGCCGTACCGGTAGCGGCACGGACGGCGCCGGATCAGCGGCGCCGCCCGAGCCGTCCGAGCCGCCCGAGCAACGTGGGCGGCGGGATGTCCACCGGCCGGGTGGTGAGGTACCAGGAGCCGCCGCCGCGTTCGTCCTGGACGACCAGGAAGCCGGGGCGGGGAAGACGCAGCGTGTAGTGTCCGGCGCCCCACCCGAATTCGAGTTCGAACCGGTCGTCACCGGGGGTGCCCCTGGGCCATGCGGGCGGGCGGCAGTCGCAGTCCGGCCGGAACCGCAGGCACCGGCCGCACACGTAGCGGACCTTCCTGGCGCAGTGGGTCCGGAGCTGGACGGTGAGCACCGCCGGGCCGCCGTCGTAGCGGAGCACTTCGTCGCCGTGGCCGCGGTGTTCGGGGGCGAGTGCCTTCGCGGCCGACAGCGGGGCCACCCGGATCGACCAACGGCGTTCGTCGCGGCCGTGATCGGTGGTGGTGACGAGCAGGTGGGTGGGGTCCACGGGCAGGTACCGACGGCCGTGGTACTCGCCGGAGATCCAGATCAGGGCCTCGTCGGTGTGGGTCCGCTCCTCGGTGTTCGTCATGGTCTTGACGTCGAGGCTGCCCCCGCCGGTGACGTCGAACTCCAGCAGGGCCGGGCGGCCGGGCTCGGGGCGGTCGATGAGCACCTCGGTCCTGCCCTCGCCGTGACCGGTGGCCACATGGCGTTCGCCGGTGCCGGTGAGCGGCCGGGGGCGGCCGGGTGCGGCGGCGGGCGGCAGGGCGTCGATCGGGACGGGCCGGCCGTGCCGCCGGGCGCCGAGGCGGATCATGGCCGCGCGGCCGTCGTGCAGGGCGGTCAGCACGTCGTGCTCCGTGCGCGCCGAGCCGGCCCGGTCGTACGCCTCCAGCGCCGCCCGGTACTCGTCCAGCACGGCGAGGGTGGCGGCCGGGCCGCTCACGTCGAGCTCCAGGGCGGCCAGTTCCTCCCCGAAGGCGGTCACCGACTCCCGTAACGCCGTGGACAGTTCGGCCGTGGTGCGCCGATGCCGGCGCACCGTCAGGAAGAGCCAGCCCGCCCCCAGGCCGAGCAGGAAACTCACCGCGTGGCCGACCATGTCCCGCATCCTCGCACAGGCGTCCCCGGCTCGACAGAACCCGACGCCCGGCACGCATCCGCCGCGGCTTCCGCCCTTCCGGCCGCTCCCGCCGCCGGCCCGTCGAGCCGGTCAGGTCACGGCACCGGACGCCCCCGGTCCCCGCGCCTCACCCCGGCCACACGATCGCCTGCGTCTCGCTGTACGCGTGCAGGGCGTAGGAGCCCACGTCGCGGCCCACGCCGCTCTTCTTGAAGCCGCCGAAGGGGGCCTCCATGTTGCGGCCGACGGTGTTGACGCCGACGCCGCCCGCGCGCAGCCGGCGGGCCACGCGGAAGGCGCGGGCCACGTCCCCGGACCAGACGTAGTCGATCAGGCCGTAGTCGGAGTCGTCGGCGAGGGCGATCGCCTCCTCCTCGTCGTCGAAGGGCAGCACGACGACGACCGGGCCGAAGATCTCCTCCCGCACGACCCTCATGTCCGGTGTGCAGTCGGCGAGGAGGGTGGGGGCGACGTAGAACCCGGTGGGCAGGGGCGGCCGTTCGCCGCCCGTCACGATCCGCGCGCCTTCCTTGCGGCCGAGTTCGACGTAGGACTCGACGCGGTCGCGGTGGGCGGCGGAGATGACCGGGCCGACCACCGTGTCCGGCTCCCGCGGATCCCCCACCTTCAAGTGACTCGCGTAGGCGGCCAGTTGCCGCACCAGTCGATCGTGGACGCCCCGCTGCACCAGCACCCGTGTCGGCGCCGTGCAGATCTGTCCGCTGTAGAAGGAGAAGGTCGTGCCGATGCCGGACACGGCCGAGCCCAGGTCCGCGTCGTCGAAGACGATCGCCGCGCCCTTGCCGCCCAGTTCCATCAGCTGGCGCTTCATCCCGCGCCCGCACACCTCGGCGATCCGCTGCCCGACCGCCGTCGAGCCGGTGAAGCTGACCATGTCGACGTCCGGGGAGTCGACCGCGGCCTCGCCGGACTCCGCCGTCGAGCCACCGACCACGTTCACCACGCCCGGCGGGGCGCCCGCGGCCTGAAGCGCCTCGGCCATCCGGTAGACGGAGAGCGGGTCCTGCGGGGCGGGCTTCACCACCACCGTGTTGCCCATCGCGAGCGCGGGGGCGATCTTGCCGGCCGGGTTGGCCCACGGGTTGTTGTACGAGGTGATGCAGGTGACCACGCCGACGGGCCGGCGCACGGCCAGCGCGCCCATCACGGCGGCCGGGCCGAACGGGCCCGCCTCGTTGATCTGCGGCGGCAGCGCCGTCTCGACCGGTTCGGGCCGGGCGTAGCGCCGGAAGCGGGCCATCCCGACCCCGACCTGCATCCCGCGCGCCGTCCCGGTGGTGGCGCCGCTCTCCGCCTGCGCGAGGTCGGCGTACGGCACGAAGTTGCGCCGGACGACGTCCGCCGCCCGCGCGAGGACGGCGGCCCGCTCCTCGGCGGGAGTGCGCGACCAGGGCCCGAGGGCCTCGCGTGCCGCCGCCGCGGCCGCGTGCACCTGGGCCCGGGAAGCCTCGGGGGCGAGCCCGACCACCTTCTCGGTCGCCGGGTCCCGCACCTCGTAGAACCCGTGGTCGGGCGCCACCCACGCGCCGCCGACGAACAGTCGCTGCCCGGTGCTCTCCGGGGCCGTCACCGGGTGCTCACCGTCCGGGTGTCGCGGCCCGACCGCAGGACCCTGCCCGGCACCGCGCCCGTCACCACGTCGTCGCGGATCGCCTCGGTCCCGTTGACCCACACGGCGTTCACGCCGATCGCCCGGGAGTCCAGCCGCGGGCTGTCTCCCGGCAGGTCGTGCACCAGGACGGCCTTTCCGGCGTCGATCCGTTCCGGGTCGAAGAGCACCAGGTCCGCATGGAATCCCACCTCGACCCGTCCGCGTCCGCGCAGCCCGAACAGCCGCGCCGGATCGTCCGTCAGCATCTTCACGGCCGCTTCCAGGGAGACGAGCCCGCGTCCGCGCAGACAGTCGCCGAGGAACCGGGTGGTGTACGGGGCCCCGCACATGCGGTCCAGGTGGGCGCCCGCGTCGGAGCCGCCGAGCAGGACGTCCTCGTGCCGCCAGGTCTCGGCGCGCAGGGCCCAGGAGTCCGGGTCGTTGTCGGTGGGCATGGGCCACAGGACCGTGCGCAGCCCGTCGGCCGCGCAGATCTCCACCAGGCAGGCGAAGGGCTCCTGGCCGCGTTCGGCGGCGATGTCGCGCACCACGCGCCCGGTCAGGCCCTCGTTGGCGTCGCTGTAGGTGTCGCCGATGACGTACCGGCCGAAGTCGGCGAGCCGCCGGAAGACACCCGCCTCCCTGCTCTGCGCGCGCCTGAGCATCTCGGCGCGGACCCCGGGGTCGCGGAGCTTCGCGATGCGCTCGGGGACGGGCAGCGCGAGGACCGGTCCCCAGCCGGGGATCAGGTTCAGCGCGCAGAAGGTGCCGAGCGACATGTTCATCGGGGTGAGGATCGGCATGGTGAGCGCGACGACGCGGCCGCCCGCCTTGCGGGCGCGCTCGCTCGCCTCCAGCTGGCGCGGGACGCGCTCGGGGACGGCGGAGTCGATCGTGAGGACGTTCCAGTTGAGCGGCCGGCCCGCGGCCGCGCTCATCTCCACGAACAAGTCGATCTCGGCGTCGCTGAACCGGTCGAGGCAGCCGGCCGTGATCGCCTCGATCTGGGTGCCCTCGTGCTCCCCCACGGCCCGGGCCAGGGCGAGGAGTTCGGCGGGTCCGGCGTGCCGGGAGGCGACCGGCCTGCCGTCCCCGTCGGAGTGGGTGGAGGACTGGGTGGTGGAGAAGCCCCAGGCCCCGGCGTCCATGGCCTCGTGGAACAGCCGCAGCATGGCGTCGAGCTGCTCCGGCGTCGGCTGTCCGCCCACCGCGTCGGGGCCCATGACGTACCGGCGGAGCGCGCAGTGGCCCACCATGAAGCCCGCGTTGACCGCTATCCGGCCCTCCAGGGCGTCCAGGTACTCCCCGAAGCCGTGCCAGTTCCAGGGCGCGCCCTCCTCCAGGGCGACCAGGGACATGCCCTCGACCTTGGACATCATGCGGCGCGTGTAGTCGGCGTCCTCGGGGCGGTCGGGGTTCAGCGGGGCGAGGGTGAAGCCGCAGTTGCCGCCCGCGACCGTGGTGACGCCGTGGTTGAGGGAGGGGGTCGCGTACGGGTCCCAGAAGAGCTGGGCGTCGTAGTGCGTGTGCGGGTCCACGAAGCCGGGGGCGAGGACGAGTCCGTGCGCGTCCTCGCTCGTGCGGGACGGTTCGGTGACCGTGCCGGTCACGGCGACGCGGCCGCCGCGTATCCCCACGTCCGCGGTGTACGCGGGCGCTCCCGTCCCGTCCACGACGGTCGCGCCCCTGATCACGTGGTCGAGCATCGCGGGAGTACCCCCTAGGCGGCTTGGCGGAAGCGGGTGGTGCGGTGCACCGGGTCCGTGTCGATCTTCGGGATCACGTGCTCGCCGATCAGCCGGATCGTCTGGAGGGTCTCCTCCTTGGGGACGCCGACGGGGAGCCCGAAGCTGAGCTGGTCGGCGCCGGCCTGTTCCCAGCGCTTGCACTGGGTGAGCACCTCGTCCGGGTCGCCGCAGATCAGCAGCTCCTCCTCGATGAGCAGCTCGACGAACTCCGCGTTGTACTCGGGGAGGGTCTCGGGCCAGACGGGGAAGCCCTCGGGGCGCGGGAAGGTGTCGTGGTAGCGGAAGACGAGGGAGGGCAGGTAGTGCAGCCCGCCGCCGACCGCGATCGAGATCGCCTCGTCGTGGGTGGGCGCGCAGATGGCGGTGGTGGTCACCATCACGTTGTCGTTGACGAAGTCGCCGACGGGCTCGGCGTCCACGACGGCGGTCTTGTACTGCTCCAGGACCCATTCCATGTCGGCGACCTTCTGCACGCTGAAGCCGAGCACGCCGAGTCCCTTGCGGGCGGCCATGGCGTACGAGGGCGGCGACCCGGCGGCGTACCACATCGCGGGGTGCGACTTCCCGTACGGCTTGGGCAGGATCTTGCGCGGCGGCAGCGACCAGTGCTTGCCCTGGAAGCCCACGTACTCGTCCTGGAGCCACATCTTCGGGAACTCGGCGATGGTCTCTTCCCAGATCTCCTTGGTGTGGTTCATGTCGGTGATGCCGGGGAGGAAGCCGAGGATCTCGTGCGAGCCGGCGCCCCGGCCGGAGCCGAACTCGAAGCGGTTGCCGGTGAGGTGGTCGAGCATGGCGACCTTCTCGGCGACCTTGACCGGGTGGTTGACCTGGGCGAGCGGGTTGAAGATGCCGGAGCCGAGGTGGATGCGGTCGGTGGCGTGCGCGAGGTAGCCGAGGTAGACGTCGTTGGCCGACAGGTGCGAGTACTCCTCCAGGAAGTGGTGCTCGGACGCCCAGGCGTACTTGAAGCCGGACCGGTCCGCCTGGATGACGTACTCGGTCTCCTCCATCAGCGCCTTGTGTTCCGCGAGCGGGTCGGTCTCGGCCCGCTTGCCCACGTATCCCTGTACAAAGAGCCCGAATTCCAAGGAGGTTCACCGTCCCCATCCAGGTATCTGACGTACCGTCAGATTCTTTGAGCCGACTGTTCCACCGCGCGCATGGACCGTCAATAGCTGATACACCGTCAGAGAACACTCACGCCCGCGAGCCAGCCGCCGTCGATCACGAAGGGCTGGCCGGTGATGTACGAGGAGTCCTCGCCGGTCAGGAACAGGGCGAGGCGGGCCACGTCCTCGGGGCGGCCGATCCGGCCGAGCGGCACCAGCTTCGCGTAGAACGCGTCGAGCGCCTGCGAGGCCTCCTCGGCGTCCTGGCCCGGGGAGAGCTGCGCCGGGTTGCTCATCGCCGTGTCGACGGCGCCCGGGCAGACCGCGTTGACGCGGATCCCCTTCTCCGCGAGCTCCAGCGCCGCCACGCGGGTCAGGCCGACGATGGCGTGCTTGGTCGCCGCGTACGCGCCGACGTACGCCATCCCCGTGAGCCCGGTGAAGGACGCCGTGTTCACGATCGTGCCGCCGCCGGCCGCGGCGATCTCGGGCGCGAGGGTCTTGATCCCGAGGAACACCCCGACCTGGTTGACCTGCACGATCCGCAGGAACTCGGCCAGCGGGGTGTCGACGAGCGCGTTGAAGCGCAGGATGCCGGCGTTGTTGACCAGCCCGTCGATCCGCCCGTGCGCGGCCTTCGCGGAGGCGACGGCCGCCGTCCAGTCCTCCTCCCGGCCCACGTCCAGATGGACGTAGGACGCGCCGATCTCCTCGGCCAGCTCCTCCCCCTGCTCGTCGAGCACGTCCGCGACGACCACGCGCGCGCCCTCCGCCGCGAAGAGCCGCGCCTCCTGTTCGCCCTGCCCGCGCGCCGCGCCGGTGATGAGGACGACCCGCCCGTCCAGCTTGCCCATGCCTTGGCTCCCTAGTTGAGGTGGGGCGCGACGTCCGCGCCGAACGCGCCGATCTGGTCGAGGAGTTCGTCGCGGCCGCGGCTGCGGAACCGCACCTGTATCTGGTGCACGCCCATCGCGCCGTACTCCCGCAGCGAGGCGGCCAGCGCCTCGGGCGGTCCGCTCAGCGTCCGCCGCCCGACCTCCCAGCCGGGCTCGCCCACGTACAGCGGCTCGGTGATGGCGCCGATCGTCAGGGGTTCCGTGATGCCCGCCCCGGCGCGCAGGGCCGCGATCCGGGCGATCCGCTCCGGCAGCCGGTCGCGCGGGTCGCCCTGCGGCAGCCAGCCGTCGCCGCGCAGCGCGGCCCGGCGCACGGCGGCGGGCGAGGAGCCGCCCACCCACACGGGCACCCGCTCCCGGGCGGGCCTGGGCCGCTGGCCGAGCCCCTCGAAGTCGTACCGTTTGCCGTGGTGGACGGGGAACTCCTCCGGTCCGAGCGCGGCGCGCAGGGCGTCGATCGTCTCGTCGAGGACCGCTCCCCGGTGCTCGAAGTCGGCCCCGACCGCGTCGAACTCCTCCCGCACGTGCCCGGCGCCGACCCCGAGGACCAGCCGTCCGCCCGAGAGGTGGTCGAGGGTCGCGTACTGCTTGGCGGTGACGAGCGGATGCCGCAGCCCGACGACCGCGACGTGGCTGAGCAGCAGGACGCGTTCGGTGGCGGCCGCGAGGAAGGCGAGCGTGGCGACGGGGTCGTACCAGACGGTGCTCATGGCGTCCGCGAGCCGGCGCGGGATCGCGACGTGGTCGCAGCTCGCTATGTAGGCGAATCCGGCGCGGTCGGCGGCGCGGGCGATCCCGACGAGGTCCTCGGGACCCGCGTCCGCCTCCCACGGCTCCGCGTAGATGGTGCTCTGCGACTGGACCGGGAGCTGCATCCCGTACGCCAGCCGTCCTTCGGGCAGTATCCGCATGACCCGCACCTCTTGTCTGACGGTCCGTCACTTATCGGGCTGCGCCGCCATCCTCATCGCTGACGCACCGTCAGGCAAGGGGCGGGCGGGTGCCGGGCGCCCGGCCCTCGGGAGCGCACGGGCGGACGGGGCCTCAGCCCGCCCAGAGGCCGTCCTCCGTCAGCCCCAGCAGGTCGATCGCGTTGCGCCGCACGATCCGCTCGACCACGTCGGCGTCCAGGTGGCCCATCTGGGCCTCGCCGACCTCCCGGGACTTCGGCCAGGTCGAGTCGGAGTGCGGGTAGTCGGTCTCGTAGAGGACGTTGCCGACACCGATCGCGTCGAGGTTCCGCAGCCCGAACGCGTCGTCGAAGAAGCAGCCGTACACGTGGTCGGCGAACAGCTCGGACGGCGGCCGGTGGACCTTGTCGGCCACGCCGCCCCAGGCGCGGTTCTCCTCCCACACCACGTCCGCGCGTTCCAGGATGTACGGGATCCAGCCGATCTGGCCCTCCGCGTACATCACCTTGAGGTTGGGGAAGCGCTCGAACTTGCCGCTCATCAGCCAGTCGACCATCGAGAAGCAGCAGTTGGCGAAGGTGATCGTGGAGCCGACCGCGGGCGGCGCGTCGGCCGAGGTCGACGGCATCCGGCTGCTGGAGCCGATGTGCATGGCGATGACGGTGCCCGTCTCGTCGCAGGCGGCGAGGAAGGGGTCCCAGTCGTCGGTGTGCACGGACGGGAGCCCGAGGTGCGGCGGGATCTCGGAGAAGGCCACCGCGCGCACGCCCCGGGCGGCGTTGCGCCGCACCTCGTCCGCCGCGAGCCGGGCGTCCCACAGCGGGACCAGCGTCAGCGGTATCAGCCGCCCCCGGGCCGCCGGCCCGCACCACTCCTCCACCATCCAGTCGTTGTAGGCCCGCACCGAGAGGAGGCCCAGCTCGCGGTCGGCCGCCTCGGTGAACGTCTGCCCGCAGAAACGGGGGAAGGTGGGGAAGCAGAGGGCGGACTGGACGTGGTTGACGTCCATGTCGGCCAGCCGCTGCGGCACGTCGTACGAGCCGGGGCGCATCTGCTCGTACGTGATGACCTCGAGCCTGATCTCGTCACGGTCGTAGCCCACGGCCGTGTCGAGGCGGGTGAGGGGCCGGTGCAGGTCCTCGTAGACCCACCAGTCCCCGACGGGACCGTCGTCGCCGGGAGCGCCCATCACGGGGGCGAACTTCCCTCCCAGGAAGGTCATCTCCTTCAGGGGCGCGCGGACGATGCGGGGCCCTGCGTCCCGGTACCGGGCGGGCAGCCGGTCCTGCCAGACGCCGGGCGGCTCGACCGTGTGGTCGTCCACCGAGATGATCCTCGGGAAGGCGGACCGATCGTCCGCCGAGGGGCTCTGCGCGGTTTCCGTGGTCTCCATACCGGCCACGGTAGCGCCGATCTGACGACCCGTCAGCTCCCTGTCGGCGGACCGCCGGACGCCCGTCGGAGGACGCGGCCGACGACGGCGCGCGGATGAACGGGCTGAGAAGTGTGAGGAGTCCGTGTGAGGACCGTGTGGGCTCCCGGGCGGCACCTTGTGATCGCTGTCCCCCACGGCTGACGCATCCGCCATGAACAAGGCAAACTGGCCTCGTTGTACTGACGGTTCGGCAGGGGGAAGCGATGGACGGTGTGCCGCGCGTACCGAAGCAGTGGCATCCGGGCCCCGAGGAGCCCGCGGCGTTGCGCTTCAGCGTGCTCGGCCCGGTGCGTGCCTGGCTCGGGGACGATCCGTTGCCGGCCGGGTCACCGCAGCAACGCGCCCTGCTGGCCGCGCTGCTGCTCCGCGACGGCCGCACCGCCACGGCCTCCGAGCTCATCGACGCCCTGTGGGGCGACGAGCCCCCGTCCCAGGCACTGGCCGCCCTGCGCACGTACGCCTCGCGCCTGCGCAAGACGCTCGGCGCCGAGGTGCTGGTCAGCGAGTCCGGCGGCTACGCCATCCGCTCCCTGCGCGAGGGCGCGCTCGACCACGTGAACGCCCAGGAACTCGCCGCCGACGCCGAGAAGGCGCGCGCGGCGGGCGACCTGTCCCGCGCCCGCGACCTGCTCCGGGACGCCCTCGCCCTGTGGGACGGCGAACCGCTCGCGAGCATCCCGGGCCCCTACGCCGAGACCCAGCGGGCCCGCCTGGAGGAGTGGCGCCTGCAGCTCCTCGAATCCTGCCTGGACATGGACCTGGAGCAGGGCTTCCACGCGGAGGCGGTCTCCGAGCTCACCGCGCTCACCGCGGCGCACCCGCTGCGCGAACGCCTGCGGGAACTGCTGATGCTGGCGCTGTACCGCTCCGGCCGCCAGGCCGAGGCCCTGGCCGTGTACGCCGACACCCGGCGGCTGCTCGCCGACGAGCTGGGGGTGGACCCGCGGGCGGGGCTGAAGGAACTCCAGCAGCGCATACTCCAGGCGGACCCGGGTCTCGCGGAGCCCTCCGCCCCGAAGGCGGAGCCCGTCGTCGCCCTCGTCCGCCCCGCCCAGCTCCCGGCGACCGTCACCGACTTCACCGGCCGGGCGTCCTTCGTGCAGGAACTGAGCGACGTCCTCGCCGCGGCCTCCTCCGAGGAGGGCCGGGTCATGGCCGTCTCGGCGCTCGCGGGCATCGGGGGCGTCGGCAAGACCACGCTCGCGGTGCACGTGGCCCACCAGGCCCGCGGGGCCTTCCCCGACGGGCAGCTCTACGTCGACCTGCAGGGCGCCGGGTCCCGGGCGGCCGAACCGGAGACGGTCCTCGGCGCCTTCCTGCGGGCCCTCGGGACGGCGGACTCCGCGATCCCCGACTCGCTGGAGGAGCGCTCGGCCCTCTACCGCTCCGTCCTCGACGGCCGCCGCGTCCTGGTCCTGCTGGACAACGCCCGCGACGCCGCCCAGGTACGGCCGCTGCTGCCCGGCACCGAGGGCTGCGCCGCCCTGGTGACCTCGCGCATCCGGATGGTGGACCTGGCAGGCGCCCATCTCGTCGACCTCGACGTGATGTCGCCCGAGGAGGCACTGCAGCTCTTCACCAAGATCGTGGGCCAGGAGCGGGTCGCCTCCGAGCGGGAGGCCGCCCTCGACGTGGTCGCGGCCTGCGGCTTCCTGCCGCTGGCCATCCGGATCGCCGCCTCCCGGCTCGCCGCCCGCCGCACCTGGACGGTGTCGGTGCTCGCGGCGAAGCTCGCCGACGAGCGGCGCCGCCTGGACGAGCTCCAGGCCGGCGACCTGGCCGTCAAGGCCACCTTCGAACTCGGCTACGGCCAGCTGGAGCCGGCCCAGGCCCGCGCCTTCCGCCTGCTGGGCCTCGCCGACGGCCCGGACATCTCGCTCGCGGCCGCGGCGGCGGTGCTCGACCTCCCGGCCGAGGACACCGAGGACCTCCTGGAGTCCCTCGTCGACACCTCCCTCCTGGAGTCGGCGGCGCCCGGCCGCTACCGCTACCACGACCTCGTACGCCTCTACGCGCGTGCGTGCGCCGAACGCGACGAGCAGCCGCCGAGCGAGCGGGCGGCGGCCATGTCGCGGCTGCTGGACTTCTACCTCAGCACGGCGGCGGGGGTGTACGCGATCGAACGCCCCGGCGACCGCCTGGTGGACCACCTGGAGCCGACGGCCTACCCGGGGCTGGTGTTCGAGGACCGGCACCGGGCGCAGGACTGGCTGTACTCGGAGGCGATCTCGCTGCTGGCGTGCGTCCGGCAGTCCATCCAGGGCGGATTCCTGCGGCGCTCCGTCGACACGCTGTGGGCCTCCGTGGACCTGGCGGAGTCCGGCACGAACTCCAAGGCGTACGAGGGGGTCGCCTCCGCGCTGCGCGAGGCGGCGCGCGAGGAGGCCGACGCGCACGCCGGGGCGCGGGCCCTGGTCACCCTGGCGTACGTCCACTACTACACGGGCCGCTTCGACCCGGCCCGCGAGGCCGCCGCGGAGGCCCTCGAACTGGCCGCCGAGACGGACCACCTGACGAGCTGCTGGGCCTCCAACACCCTCGGGGTGATCGCCCTCCTGCAGAACCAGTACGAGGACGGCGAGGCGCATCTGAACCGGGCGATCGAGAGCTTCCGGGCCTGCCACGACCGGGCCGGCGAGGCCAGCGCCCTGTGCAACCTCTCGCGCATCCACCTGGCCACCGGACGCACCGGCAGCGCCGTGTCGCTGGCCCAGCAGGGCACCGGCATGTACGACGACATGGGCCACGCGCTCAAGGGCGCCAACGGCCGTTACGCGCTGGGCCTCGCCCTCACCCAGAGCGGTCGGCTGGCGGAGGCGACCGCCGTCCTCGGCGAGGCGCTCGCGGTGTTCCGCAACAGCCGTCAGCGGCTGTGGGAGGGCATGTCGCTGTTCCGCCTCGCGGAGGCCGATCTCGCCGCCCAGCGCCCGGCCGCCGCGGCGACGAACGCCGAGACGGCCCTGACGGTGCTGCGGGGCATCGGCGGCGAGTGGCGCAGGGGCAACGTCCTCATCGTGCTCGGACAGGCGCTGAACGCGATCGGCCACTCCGGCCGTGCCCAGGTCTGCTGGCGCGAGTCCCTCGACATCTTCCAGGCGCTGGGAGCCCCGGAGGCCGCCACGGCCAGGGCACTCCTCAATCCGATGGCGGTCGCCTGAGACCGGCCGGCGACAGGCGTCCGCGGGGTGGCCGGTGCCGGTCCTCCTCGGCGATGACAGCGGAATCGCCGCCGGTGAAGGCGACGGGAAGAAAGATCAAGTGGACCGGACGGGCCTCGGCCGGTTCGGTCCCGCGTGATCGTTCCCGTCCGCCCCGGGATCCGGGAGCGGCTCCATCAGCGGCGCCTCGGCACGTACCACCGTCACGTGCGACAGGGCCGGCAGAAGGGCCAGGGCGCGCCGGCACGCACCGGCCGCCTTCGCCTCGGCCTCGGCGAGACGGTCGGCCAGGACGAAGACACCCAGCGTGGGCCAGGGGACGGCGTGCGCGTGCACGCTCACGTGCTCGATCCGCTCCTCGGGCAGCGCGTGACGCCGGATGAAGTCACCCAGGGATGCGGGAAGTTCGGCCGGAGCGGATGCCAGCACGACATGGATCAGATACATCCGTCCAATTTGTTACCGCTGCCGCCGGTCCGTCCAGGCATCGGGCCGGGCCCCTTGCGGCCTTGGCCGGTTCGGGCCTGGTGAACGGTACAACCCCCGGGACCCCCCGGAGGTCGTTCGAAGTGATCGAAGTTTGCCTACGGGGCGAAAGCCCGCTGGAGGGACGGTCATTGCTCTCGACGCCGGAACCGGACGCCACGGCCGAAGCCGTTCACGAAGCCATGCTGGCGCACCCGGAGGAGGACGTGACCGCTCTCGCCGCGCGACTGGACCTGACCGGGGACCAGGTGCGCTCGGCGCTCGACCGCCTCAGCGAACTCGCCCTGGTGCACCCCTCCTCCGACCCGGTGTCCCTCGGGTGATCCGTCCGCCGGCCGGTCCGAGGGCCGTCCCGGGACCTCATAGGCGTTTGCGGACCGGGGCGTTCATCGTTCGTTTATCGCCGCCCGGCAGTCTCTGTGTTGTCGATCCGTCGCGTCGGGGGGCAGGCGGGACGACCTGAGGCCGTAGCACTAAGGTATCGGCCCCGAGTACCCGTCCGGCGGCCCACGGGGGAGCTGCCGGACGGGCTGCTCCAGCCAACGCACCACAGAACTGTCAGGGGGACAGTCACCATGAGCGACAACAACAGCACCGACAACATCCACGCCACGGACGAGCCGACCGGCGGGACCTCCACGGACAACATCCACGCCACGAGCGAGCCGCTCACCGGCAAGAACCCGATCACCAAGGACGACGGCACCGGCGACGCCTCGACGGACAACATCCACGCGACGGACGAGCCGGTCTAAGTCCCACCTGGGGGGGCGGACTTACACCACACGGGGATCGACCGCGGCGGCGCGGAGGGGGAGCCGCCGCGGTCGCCGTGTGTCCGGGGCCGCGGCGCCGGGCTAGGGCCTGTCGTTTGGATCAGGCGGCATGGAGACGCGGTGCCTTGTCGACTGGGCCGAGCGGGGCAGGGTGCGTGCAGCTGCAAGGCGGAGGAGGGCGACGACGCGGTGGGGGCACCTCCCGGCCGAAGGCTGGGGGACGTCGGCAACCGACGACAACGCCGCTGGGGGTCCCCCCTGCTCGAAGAGCTCGGGGGAGTGCGTGCCCTGCCCCGCGTACCGCCGCATGATCCAAACGACAGGCCCTAACGCCCCCGCAGTTCCCCCTTCACCACCTTCCCGCTCGCGTTGCGGGGCAGTGCGGTGACGAAGGCGATCGTGCGGGGCACCTTGTAGTTGGCCATCTCGCGGCGGGACCAGGCGATGAGCTCGTCGGCCGTGAGGGCGGAGTGCGGGCGGCGGACCACGTAGGCCCTGCCGACCTCGCCCAGGCGGCTGTCCGGCACGCCGATCACCGCCACGTCGGCGACCTCGGGGTGCAGGCCGAGCAGTTGCTCGATCTCCGCCGGGTAGGCGTTGAAGCCGCCGACGATGAACATGTCCTTGATCCGGTCGGTGATGCGCAGGTTGCCCCCGGTGTCGAGGACGCCCACGTCACCCGTGCGCAGCCAGCCGTCCGGCGTCAGGACCTCCGCGGTGGCCGCCGCGTCCTCGAAGTAGCCGCCCATCACGTTGAAGCCGCGGACCAGGACCTCACCGGGGGAGCCGGGGGCCGCGGGGGCTCCCGAGGGGTCCACCACCCGTACCTCGGTGCCCGGGATCGCCCGCCCCGAGGTCGAGGCGATCACCGCCGGCGGGTCACCCCTGCGGCACATGGTGACGATGCCGCTCGCCTCGGAGAGGCCGTACGCCGTCAGGACCGTGTCCACGCCGAGTTCCGTGCGCAGGCGCTCGACCAGGCGCAGCGGGACCACCGCGGCACCGGTCACCACCAGCCGCAGCGCGGAGAGGTCGTGGGTGTCGCGGGCGGGGTGGTCGAGGAGGGACTGGTGGAGGGTGGGCGGGCCGGGGAGGACGGAGACGCGTTCCGCGGCCACGTTCGCGAGCACCGTGTCCACGTCGAACACCGGCTGCGGGACCATCGTCGCCCCGCGCATCAGACAGGCGATGATCCCGGCCTTGTAGCCGAAGGTGTGGAAGAAGGGGTTCACGATCAGATAGCGGTCGCCCTCGCGCAGACCGGCAAGGTCGCTCCAGATCTCGTAGCCGCGCAGGGTCTGGGCGTGCGTGATCAGGGCGCCCTTCGGCCGACCCGTGGTGCCCGAGGTGAAGATGATGTCCGAGGGGGAGGCGCCGGACACACCGGCTCCGCGACGGCGCACCTCGTCCCGCCCCACCCCCTCCCCGTCCGCCAGGAAGTCCTTCCACGTGCGGAAGTCGGCGGGAGCGTCGTCCGCGAGGACCACCACCTGCTCCAGGTGCGGGAGGCCGGGGAGCGGGCCGGGTCCGGCGCCGGGGAGCGGACCGGTGCCGGGGGCGGGGAGCGGACCGGTGCCGGGGGCGGGGTCCGTTCCCGGCTGCTCCCCCGCCGCCCGGCGCAGCGCCGCCACGTACGAGGTGCCGAGGAACGTTCCCGTCACGAACAGCAGCCTCGCCCGGCTCCTGGCCAGTACGTACACCGCCTCGGCACCCTTGAAGCGGGTGTTGAGGGGGACCAGGACCGCTCCCGCGGACACCGCTCCGAGGGCGGAGACGATCCAGTCGAGGGTGTTCGGGGCCCAGACGGCCACGCGGTCGCCCACGCGGACACCGCTCGCCATGCAGGCCGCGGCCGCGCGCTCCACCCGGGCGCCCAGCTCCGCGTAGGAGACGCTCGTCCGGCCCTCGACGACCGCCTCGCGGTCCGCGAAGCGGTCCGCCGCCCACCGCACCAGCCCCGGGACGCCGCCCCACTCCAGGTCACCGCGCATCGAGCACCTCCCGCCGGAACACCACTAGCTGACTGTCCGTCAGATTAGCTGTAGCCTGACGGACTGTCAGCAGCCGGGACCGTGCGCGGAGGTCGCCCATGCCAGGGATCAAGGACGCCACAGCCGTAGTCGGGATCGGCCAGACCGCCTTCGCGAAACGGCTCCCGGAGTCCGAGAAGACGTTGGCCTGCCGCGCGATCCTCGCCGCCCTGGACGACGCCGGCATCGCGCCCGCCGAGGTCGACGCCCTCGCCTCCTACACCATGGAGGAGACCGACGAGGTCGAGGTCGCCAAGTCCGTCGGACTCGGCGACCTCACCTTCTTCAGCAAGGTCGGTTACGGGGGCGGGGGTTCCTGCGCCACCGTCGCGCACCTCGCCGCCGCCGTCGCCGCCGGCCAGGCGACGGTGGGCGTGGCCTGGCGCTCGCGCAAGCGGGGCAGCGGGCCGCGCCCCTGGAGGAACACGGCCGTGCAGCTGCCCACCCCGGCCCAGTGGACCCGGCCCTTCGGACTGCTGCGGCCCGCCGACGAGATCGGCGTGCTCGCGCGCCGGTACATGCACGAGTACGGGGCGACCCGCGACCACCTCTTCAACGTGGCGCTGGCCTGCCGCAACCGCGCCAACCAGAACCCGGCCGCGATGATGTACGAACGCCCGCTGACCCGCGAGATGTACATGACCGCCCGCTGGATCAGCGAGCCGCTCTGCCTCTTCGACAACTGCCTGGAGACGGACGGCGCGCTCGCCTGCGTGATCGTGTCCGCCGAGCGCGCCCGCGACTGCCGGCAGCGGCCCGTCTACGTCCACTCCGCCGCCCAGGGCCTGCCCGCCCAGCACCACGGGATGGTCAACTACTGGAACGACGACCCGCTCACCGGACCCGCCTGGACCGCCGCCCGGCACCTGTGGAAGCACGCCGACCTCACCCCCGAGGACGTGGACGTGGCGCAGATCTACGATGCGTTCACGCCCCTGATACCCCTCTCGCTGGAGGGGTACGGCTTCTGCGGCCGCGGGGAGGGCGCGGCCTTCACGGAGGGCGGGGCGCTGGAGATCGGCGGACGGCTGCCCCTCAACACCGGGGGCGGCGGGCTCAGCGAGGCCTACGTGCACGGCTTCAACCTCATCAACGAGGGCGTGAAGCAGCTGCGGGGCACGAGCACGGCGCAGGTGCCGGGGGCGGCGACCTGTCTGGTCACGGCGGGGGAAGGCGTCCCGACCTCCGCACTCCTGCTGAGGAACTGAGGAGCCGGGATGACGGACATCACCGAAACCACCGAGACCGCCCGGACCACCGGGACGGCCAGGACCACCGGGACCACCAGGACCGCCGGGACGGACCGCGTGGACGAGCCCCTGCTGTCCCCCGTCCCCGACGACGACGGGGCGCCCTTCTGGCGGTACGCCGCCCGGGGCGAACTCCGCGTCCAGGCCTGCGCCGACTGCGGCGAACTCCGTTTCCCGCCGCGCCCCTGCTGCCCGCACTGCCACTCCTTCGCGGACGAGTGGCGCAGGACGAGCGGGCGGGGCCGGATCTGGTCGTACGTCGTCGCGCACCCGCCGCTCCTTCCCGCCTACGCGGCGTTGGCCCCGTACGCCGTGATCGTGGTGGAGCTGGACGAGGCGCCGCGGATACGGCTGGCCGGGAACCTGGTGAGCGGGCCGGACGGGGCCGTCGGCTCCGTTCCGCCGGGGCGGATCCGGATCGGGGCACGGGTGCAGGCGGTGTTCGCCGAGGTGAACGGCGTGACGGTGCCGCGCTGGGTCCTGGAGCGGGTGTGAGCGGGGCGGGGGCGGGGCCGGAGGGCGCCGCTCGCGCGGCCCGTACGGGCGCGGGAGGGGCGACGGGCGGCGGACTCGCGGTGAGCGTCGACAAGGACACCGGGGTCGCCGTCCTCACGCTCGACCGGCCGGACCGGCTCAACGCCGTCGATCTCGCCACGGCCGCCGAACTGGCCGCCGCCTGGCGGGCGTTCCGGTTCGACGACACCGTACGGGCGGTCGTCGTCACCGGCGCGGGACGGCGGGCCTTCTGCACCGGGATCGACCGCGCCGCCGACGTGCCGCAGCCCGGCTCCCCCTACATGGTGGACGATCCGCTCGCCACGATCGGGCCGAAGGCCAACGACCTGTGGAAGCCGGTGATCGCCGCCGTGAACGGGATCGCCTGCGGCGGCGCCTTCTACCTGCTGGGCGAGTCGGAGTTCGTCGTGGCCGACGAGGAGGCGTCCTTCTTCGACCCGCACACGACGTACGGGATGGTCAGCGCGTACGAGTCCGTCTACCTCGCGCAGCGGATGCCGTTCGGGGAGGTGGCGCGCATGGCGCTGATGGGGACCGCCGAGCGGGTCTCGGCGCGGCGGGCGTACGAGGTGGGGCTGGTGTCCGAACTCGCCCCGCCGGGAGGGTCGTTGGCGGCGGCCGTCGCGTGTGCGGAGGTCATCGCGTCCTACCCGGCCGAGGCCGTCCAGGGGACCGTGCGGGCGCTGTGGCAGGCGCAGGAGGCGACCCGCGCGGCGGCCCTGGCGCACGCCCCCCAGCTCGTGTCCCTCGGGAACCTGCCGGGCGAGCGGCAGGCGGAACTGTTCTCGGCGCGCAGGCCGGGGTTCCGGCTGCGCTGAGGACGCTCCGGACCTCGGACGGCCGCGCCGGCCCTCCGCCGGGCCCGGCGGCCGTGGCGGACACCAGGAACGCTCGAGGCCGGCGGGAGCGGGCCGGGCCGTTCCTCGCTCCGTGTGGCGGACCGGTCACGCCGGGCGTAGCCTCGCAGCCGGAGCGGCTTCCGCAGGCCGTCCGCGCGAACGACGGCCGCCGTCCGGAGCCCCTTCCGTGCCCGGTACGGCGGCCGTCGCAGGGGTCGCGGGCCCTCTCACGTGGTGCGCGCGGTCCCGGTGCCCTTCTCCGCGTCCAGCGCGTACACGCAGCGGTCCTTGCTGCACGCGTACACGACGCCGTCCTTGACCACGGGCGCCCCGGTGATCTCGCCACCGGTGGCCAGCTTCCAGCGCAGGCGCCCGTCGTCGGCCTTCAGGGTGTACAGGAGGTGGTCCGTGGAGCCGAAGTGGATACGGCCCTCGGCCACCACCGGAGCGCCGACCAGGTCGCCCCCGGCCTGGAAGCGCCACTTCGGGGTGCCGGTGACGGCGTCCAGCGTGTACAGGCCCTTGCCGCTGCCCACGTGGACGTGTCCGGCGGCCACGAGGACCGGCTCGGCGGAGGCGCGGGACTCGGTGGCGATGCGCCAGCGGTCGCGGCCGTCGGTCGCGTCGAGGGCGTACACCGTGCCGAGGTAGTCGGCGAGGTAGACGCCGCCGCCCGTCACCGCCGGGCCCGGGACGAAGGTGGGCGGGCTGAGGAAGACGGCCGGTGCCTCGAAGTGCCAGCGGACGTGACCGCCGGCCACGTCGATCGCGAGGACGCGGGTGCCCGCGCAGATGTAGACGTAGCCGTCGGGCGCGTGGGTCAGACGGACCGGTACGCCGCCGCAGGAGGCCGCGTCACCGATCGGGTACGACCAGCGCTCCTCGCCCGTACGGGCCTCCAGGGCGCGCAGCCGCGCGTCCTTCCACACGTACACCGTGCCGTCGTGGACCGCCGGACCGGCCTCCGGGGACTCGAAGTCCGTCTGGGCGCCGCTGATCTCCCACAGCTTCTGGCCGTTGGCGGCCTCCCAGGCCTGGACGCCGCCCCCGCGGGTGCCGGTGACGACCGTCCCGCGGTCGGCCTGCAGGGAGTAGATCCAGGCGTCCGTGGACAGGCGCCACAGGTCCGCGCCCTCCCTGGCCTCCAGCGCGTACAGCGTCGGCCCGTCGGACGCGTGGATGCGGCCGTCCGCCACCGCCATCGACCAGGCCACGTCACGGGTCTTGAAACGGCGCCGGCCGGTCGCGACGTCGAGGGCGTGGACCTCGAAGGAGGTGACGTAGACGAGGTCGTCGGCGACCGAGGGGGTGCCCCACACGTCGTTCGACATGCGGAAACGCCAGGGGCGCCAGCCCGTCGTCGTGTCCGGCGCCGGGGGCGCGGGCACCGGCGCCGGTTCGGCGCCGTTCACGCCGACGCGCGGCCGGGACCAGGACGCCGCGAGCCCGGCCTCCGGCGGCGGCGCCTTCACGGCCGCCGCGCGGGCGTCGACGACCCGCGGACCGGGGCCGATGGGCACCTTGCCGCCCGCGAGGCGCACGGGTCCGGTGTCGGGCGCTCCCACGGGCACCGCCGGGGCGTGCGAGGGGGGCGGGGGCAGCGCGGGGCGCCCGCCGCCGCTGCGTCCGCCTCCCGAGGCCGGCTGCTTGACCGGCGGGCGGCCGCCGCGACGCGTCTCGATCAGGCTCACCGCGCGCTCGGGCAGCCACGCGGAGGCCGTACCGCTGTCGTCGGAGCCGGAGCCGAAGAGGTGGGGGGCGAGCTGGGCCTGGAGGTCGGCCGGGTTGGGCCGGGCCGTGGCGTCCATCTGCATGCAGGACTCGATGAGCGGGCGCAGCTCGTCGGGCAGGCCTTCGAGGTCCGGGCCCTCGCGGAGCAGCATGAAGACCGTCTCGACGGGGTTGGCGCCGTGGTAGGGGGCGTGCCCGGTGGCCGCGAAGACGAGCATCGAGCCGAGCGAGAACACGTCGCTCGCGCCGGTGACGCTGCGCGAGTCCTTGGCCTGCTCGGGCGACATGTAGGCGGGGGTGCCCACGGCGACGTTGGTCATGGTCAGACGGGTGTTCGAGACGCCGGACGCGATGCCGAAGTCGATCACGCGCGGCCCGTCCTCGACGACGAGGACGTTCGACGGCTTCAGGTCGCGGTGGACGAGCCCGGCGCCGTGGATCGACTGCAGCGCCTCCGCGACACCGGCCGCCAGCCAGCGCACCGCCTGGGCCGGGAGCGGCCCGCACTCGTTCACTATCTCCTCGAGCGAGGGCGCGGGCACGTAGGCGGTGGCGAGCCACGGCACCGCGGCACGGGCGTCGGCGTCGACCACGGCCGCCGTGTAGAAGCCCGACACGGCGCGGGCCGCCTCGACCTCGCGCGAGAAGCGGACCCGGAACAACTGGTCCTCGGCGAGCTCGGTCCTGACCGTCTTGATCGCCACGCGCCGGCCGGAGGCCGAACGCGCGAGATAGACCAGCCCCATGCCGCCGGCACCCAGCCGGCCCAGCACCTCGAACGGCCCGATCCGGCGCGGATCGTGCTGCGTCAGCTGATCCACCACTTGCCTGCCACCTCCCCGTACGGGTCACGTCATCCACGTATGAACGCGGCCCAGTGCAGCGTCTCACCACCGCACCGCCATGGCGGCACGCACCCCGATTCTTCCTGGCCGAGCCGCCTGTTGCGAACCCGGGGGCGGATCGGGGTGTCTCGTGACAAAACAGCCGCCCCGGCAGGAGTACGGCCGCCGGGGCGCCACGGTTCAGGGCCGAAATGCGCCCCTCACCCCAGAAGTACCCCGCCCCGCGCCCCGGAAGTGCCGTCCCTCACGTCGAATCGCCGCGCCCCTCACCGCGGAAGCGTTTCGGTCTGTTCCCCCGAAGCCTCCCCGGCGCCTTCCGCCGGTGCAACCCCCTCACCTCCGGAACGACGTCACGCCTGGTCACGCCACCGTCACCGTTCGAGCAACGCGAACGACGCACCCTGATTGTCCGTGACGACGGCCACCCGTCCGTACGACGTGTCGAAGGGTGTCACCTGGACCCGGCCCCCGAGCCTGTTCACCGTCCCGAGTGTCTCCTCGCAGTCCTCGACACCGAAGTGGACGAGGAAATGGGGCGGCATCTCGGCCGGAAAGACACCCGACACGGGAACGCGGCCGAAATCGGGGGTCGCGCCGGGCCCGAACAGCGCGTCGTGGAACAGGGCACCGTAGAAACGGTCGACCGTCGTGGTGTCGCGCGCGTACAGCTCGGCCCAGCAGAACGTGCGGCGCTCGTGGCGCCTGGCGAAGCCGGTGTGGGTGCCGGGCTGCCAGAGGCCGAAGACGGCGCCCTCCGGGTCGGTGGCGAGGGCGGCCGTGCCCAGCTCGCCCGACAGGCCGACCGCCGCGGGCACGGAGATGACCCGGCCGCCCGCCTCCGTGATCCGACGGGTGAGCGCCACGGCGTCCGTGGTCGCGAAGTACACCGTCCACACGGTGGGCATCCGCCCGTCCAGCTTGGGCGTGAGCGCCGCGACCGGTTCGCCGTCCAGCTCCGCCCAGCCCACCGGGCCGGGGTCCTCGGAGAACGTCCAGCCGAAGAGCTCGCCGTAGAAGCGCTTGCCCGCCTCCACGTCGGGAAGCTGCGCGTCGACCCAGCAGGGCACGCCCTCGGAGAACCCGGCGACAACGGCTGATTCGGCCATGCGGCCAAGCTAACGGCCCTTTCGGCATCCCGCAGGGCGTGCGCGCCTGCTCCGGTGACGCCCCGTCCCTGCTCAGGGGCCCCGTACGGGGAACACGGGCGCTTTTCCGGAGCGGGGTGCGCACGAAATGCGCGCACCCTTCCCGGAGCCCGCCCGAGAACGCGTACGCCCTTTCCCGGAGCCCGCCCGGGGATCACGGAGCCCCTTTCCCCTTCCCCGGCGCCTGGAATGCGGGCGGCCTTTCCCGCGGCCTGCCGTCGGACGCCCGCCCGCACGGGTTCCCGCTCCCGCGGGAGCGGCGCGGGGACCGCGCACCGGTCCGCGCGCCTCCTCCAGGAGCGCCGGAGAACCCCCGGAACCCCTGGTGAACCCCCCGCCACCCCCCTTCCGAACCCCCGTCGAACCCCCGCGTCGTACGGCCGCACCCCATTTGCAGTCGGCCGAATCGCGCTCCGATCACCCCTCGGTAAGCTGACGGCATGACAGGACAAGTGCGTACCGTCGACGGCCGCGTGGCCGGACGGCGTGGGCAGGCGACCCGGCAGAAGCTGCTCGACTGCCTCAGCGAGATGCTCAGCTCATCGCCCTACCGGGACGTCAAAGTCATCGACGTCGCCCGGAAGGCAGGCACTTCACCGGCGACCTTCTACCAGTACTTCCCGGACGTCGAAGGCGCCGTTCTGGAGATCGCCGAGCAAATGGCCGCGGAGGGCGCCGGGTTGACCCAGCTGCTCGAAGGCCGTTCCTGGGTCGGCAAGGCGGGCTGGCAGACCGCGCAGGAACTCGTCGACGGATTCCTGGAGTTCTGGCGGAAGAACGACGCGATCCTGCGCGTCGTCGATCTCGGTGCCGCCGAGGGGGACAAGCGGTTCTACAAGATCCGCATGAAGATCCTGAACTCCGTGAACAACTCCCTCACGGATTCCGTCACCGAACTCCAGGCCAAGGGAAAGGTCGACAAGGACGTGAACCCGGCCGCGATGGCCGGTTCCCTCGTCGCCATGCTCGCGGCGGTCGCCTCGCACCAGAAGGGGTTCCAGTCCTGGGGCGTCAAGCAGGCCGAACTCAAGCCGAACCTCGCGCTGTTGGTGTACCTGGGCGTGACCGGGAAGAAGCCGACGAAGTAGATTCCCGCGTCCGAACGCCCAGCTCCTGTCATGCGGGCGGCGGTTCGCCCCGGAGACACTCCGGCGGACCGCCGCCCGCTGCGCTGTACGGACGGCGGGAACCGGGCGGCACGGCCCGTCCGCTCGTCCGGCCGAACCGGGCCTACCCCTCCTCGGGACCGTCGGACACCGGCCTGCGCACGATCCTGAAGAGCCGTATCTCCCGGTCCACCCGGGCCTGGTAGGTGGCGTACGGCGGCCAGAAGGCCAGCACCGCCTTCCAGACCGCGTCCCTCTCCTCGCCCGTCAGGAGCCGGGCGGTCACGGGGACGTCCTCGCCCTTCCAGTTGACGACGGCGTCGGGGTGGGCCAGCAGGTTCGCGGTCCAGGCGGGATGGCCGGCGCGGCCGAAGTTGGACCCGACGAGGATCCAGCCGGTCCCCTCCGCGCCCGGGGCGCCGCCCTCCGGCATGCAGGCCAGCGGGGTACGGCGCTCCAGACCGCTCCTGGCACCGCGCGCGGTCAGGACGACCCCCGGCAGCATCTGGGCGCTGAGCAGCACCTTCCCGCGCGTGAGCCGGTGCACGGCGCGGTCGAGGGCCGGTACGAGGTGAGGGGCCGCCCTGGCGAACGCCCGGGTGGAGGACACCTTCTGCACCAGCCGCACACCGGGCACCCTCCTCGCCCCGGTCCCCGTCGCCGCCCTCTTGCCGTCTCCCGTGCCGCTCCCCGTCCGCGAACGCCCGGCCGCCGCCATCAGACCGTCACCTCTCCGCCGTCGAAGAGACGCGCCGCGTCGGCCGCGTGCGCGCGCAGCCGGTGGACGGGGCCGAAGAGCAGTTCGTCGCCGGACGCGCGCTTGAAGTAGAGATGGGCCTCGTGCTCCCAGGTGAAGCCGATGCCTCCGTGCAGCTGGACGCCCTCGGAGGCGGCGGTGCGCAGCGCCTCCAGCGCCTGGGCCAGCGCGAGGGCGCCCACGCGTTCGCCGCCCCTCCCGGTGGCCCAGGCCGCGTAGTACGCCGCCGAGCGGGCCGACTGCACGCCCACGTACACGTCCGCGAGCCGGTGCTTGACCGCCTGGAAGGAGCCGATCGCCCGCCCGAACTGCTCGCGCCTGCCGACGTGTTCGACGGTGCGCTCCAGCGCGCGGTCGGCGGCGCCCACGGCCTCCACGGCGAGGACGGCGGCGGCGGCGTCCCCGGTGGCGGCCAGCGCCGCGGGCACGTCGGCGTGGTCGTCGCCCAGCAATTCGGCCTCCACGTGCCGCAGTTCGAGCCGCGCCTGCGGCCGGGTCGGGTCCAGGGCGGTCTGCCGCGTGCGGACGAGCCCGTCGGCGTCGCCCCGCACCAGGAACAGCAGCGTCCGCGACCGCGCGAACCCGCCGGTGTGCGCGGCCACCACCAGCAGCCCGGCGCTGTGCCCGTCGAGCACCTGCGCCGCCTGCCCGTAGAGCCGCCAGGCGCCGTCCGCGCGGCGCGCCTGGACACCCCCGGCGCGGCCGCCGCCGGCCCAGTCGCCGCGGTTGTCACCGGCCAGCCCGAGGGCGGTGGCCAGGCCCGCGCCGGGGACCGCGAGGGCGGCCGTCAGCGCGCCCGAGGCCAGCGACGGCAGCAGTGCGGTGCGCTGCGCCCCGGTACCGAGGGCCAGGATCAGCGGGGCGGCGAGGACGGCGGTCGACAGCAGCGGCGAGGGGGCGAGGGCGCGGCCCGACTCCTCGCAGGCGAGGGCGAGTTCCGTCATCGAGCAGCCGACCCCGCCGTACGTCTCGGGGAGGGCGAGTCCGGGCAGTCCGAGCCGCAGCGCGAGGCTCTCCCAGAGCGCCGGGTCGTAGCCCGCCGGGGTCCGTTCGGCGGCCCGCAGCTCCTGCGGACCGCAGCGTTTGACCAGCACCTCCCGCAGGGTGCGGCGGATCTCCTCCTGCTCCGCGGTGAGCCGGGCGTCCATGGGCGGGCTCCTCCCTCGTCGGGGGGCTGATCGGGACAAGCCGATCTGGCGGGCCGTCATGTTAGGGCGGAGGCCCCCAGATGCACAGGGGTGCGACCACTCCCGGCGGGACAGTCATCTGATGTACCGTCAGATTCATGACGCATGCCACACCGGGCCGCGGTCGTCGCAAGGTCGCCGTCGTCGGCGCCTCCCTGTCCGACTGCGGCCGCGTGGACGAGGCGACCCCGTACGCGCTGCACGCCCAGGCCGCGCGCCGCGCGCTGGCCGACTCCGGCCTGGACCGCTCGGTGGTCGACGGGATCGCGTCGGCGGGGCTCGGCACCCTCGCGCCGGCCGAGGTGGCCGAGTACCTGGGGCTGCGGCCCACCTGGGTCGACTCGACCTCGGTCGGCGGGTCCGCCTGGGAGGTCATGGCGGCCCACGCGGCCGACGCCGTCGCGGCGGGCCACGCGAACGCCGTCCTGCTCGTCTACGGCTCCACCGCCCGCGCCGACATCAGGGCGGGCCGCCGCACGGGCGACCTGTCGTTCGGCACCCGGGGCCCCCTGCAGTTCGAGGCCCCGTACGGCCACACGCTGATCGCCAAGTACGCGATGGCCGCGCGCCGCCACATGCACACCTACGGCACCACGCTCGAACAGCTCGCCTCGGTGGCGGTCCAGGCCCGCGCGAACGCGGCCCGCAACCCGGAGGCGATGTTCCGCACCCCGGTCACCATCGACGAGGTCCTGTCGGGGCCGATGATCGCGGACCCCTTCACCAAGCTGCACTGCTGCATCCGCTCCGACGGCGGCGCGGCGGTGCTGCTGGCGGCCGAGGAGTACGTGCGCGACTGCCGTACGGCCCCGGTGTGGGTGCTCGGGACCGGCGAGCACGTCTCCCACACCACCATGTCCGAGTGGGCGGACTTCACCGTCTCCCCGGCGGCGGTGAGCGGCCGGCTCGCCTTCGAGCGGGCCGGGGTGCGCCCGGCGGAGATCGACTTCGCCGAGATCTACGACGCCTTCACCTACATGACCCTCGTGACCCTGGAGGACCTCGGCTTCTGCGCCAAGGGCGAGGGCGGCGCCTTCGTGGACGCGGCGAAGGGACGGCTCCTGGTGGGCGGGGAACTGCCGGTGAACACGGACGGGGGCGGTCTTTCGGCCCAGCACCCGGGCATGCGCGGTCTGTTCCTGCTCGTGGAGGCCGTACGGCAGCTGCGGGGCGACCTCCCGGACGGACGGCAGGTGCGGCGCCCCGACGGAAGCCTGCCCGAGCTGGCGGTGGCGTCCGGGACGGGAGGCTGGTTCTGCTCGTCGGGGACGGTGGTGCTGGGACGGGGATGAGGAGGCGTCGCACCCGGGCCGCCCACCCCCGGCCCGAGGAACCGGTCCGCCAGGAACCGGTCCGCCAGGAACCGGGGCACCAGGGCCCCGGCGAAGGCGCCCCGGGTGATACTCGGGACATGGAACCGGATCTTCATGAGCTGCTGAGATCACTGCGGGTGTGGGACACGGAGCTGCCCGGCTTCACCCCCGAGGAGGCCCCGGCGGAGCCGCTGACCCTGTTCACCCGGTGGTTCGCGGAGGCGGTGGCGGCCGGGCAGCCCGAGCCGCACACGATGACGCTCGCGACGGCCGGCGAGGACGGGCTGCCCGACGTCCGGACGGTGATGCTGCACGGCGCGGACGAGGAGGGCTGGGCGTTCGCCTCGCACGTGACGAGCCGCAAGGGACGCCAGCTCGCCGCCCGTCCCTACGCCGCCCTCGGCTTCTACTGGCCCGCCCAGGGGCGCCAGATCCGGCTCCGCGGCCCGGTCACGGTCGCGTCGCCCGAGGAGAGCCAGGCGGACCTGCACGCCCGCTCCACCGGCGCGCTGGCCGCCGCCCTGGTGGGCCGCCAGAGCGAGGTCCTGCCCTCGCGGGCCGAGCTGGACCGGGCCTCGGACGCGGCCTGGGAACGGGCCGAGAGCTCCCCGGACTCCCCCGCCCCCACCTGGACCCTCTACCGCCTCCGCCCGGACGAGGTGGAGTTCTTCCAGGGCGACGCCCGCCGCCGCCACGCCCGCCTCGTCTACCGCCGCACGGATCCCGGCTGGACCACCGAGCTGTTGTGGCCGTGAAACCGGCGACCGCGCCCCGAGGCCGCCCCGGACACCCGCCCCGGGTGTCCGGCCCTACCCGTCGTACGTGAAGTCGTACGACGCGAAGTCGGAGACGGGGCGGTAGCCGATGCGCCGGTACAGGCCGTTGCTGGTCGGATTGGCGAGGTCGGTGAAGAGCAGCACCTCCTGGACGCCGGAGGCGGCCGCGGCGCGGCTCACCTCGGCGGTGACGGCACCGGCGTACCCCCGGCCGCGCAGGTGGGCCGGGGTGTAGACGGGGCCGATCCTCAGCTGTCCGGCGACCGGCGGGGTCGCGCCCGCCATGGCGACGGGGGTGCCCTCGGGGTCCTCCCAGAGGGTGATGCCGCCGTAGGAGATCCGGTCGTCGGCCCAGGCCCCGGGGTCGCGGCGGTGCGCGCCTTCACCGATGGCCCCGGCGAACTCCGCGTACCAGCGGGCGAGCAGGTCCCGGTCGCCCTCGTCGGCGACCCGGGGACGGCCGGTCGGCGCGGGCTCGGGCGCCGACAGCTCGCCGAGCCGATACAGCCGCTCGCCGCGGAACAGCACGGACCGCGCTCCGGTCCGCCGCCCCCAGGCCCCGGCGAAGGCCTCGACGGTGTCCGTGTCGGCGGAGACCCCGGGCACCTCGACCTCCGCGTCCGCGAGCAGCGCGGCGAGCGCCTGCGCGCCCCGCTCGTCCAACGGGGTGAGGTTCAGCCGGTACGGCGGCGTACGGAAGAAGGCCGCGCGGACCACCCCGTCCCGTTCCAGGGCCCCGAAGACCGGCGCGCTCTCCCCGTACCGGCTCATCCCCCGTCTGTGCAGCCCGTCCGTCACGGTCAGCGCGACGGTGTGCTGCGCGGGCCGCGAGCGGAGGAAGTCTCCGGCCAGGGCGAGAAACGCGTCGAGATCGTGGGTGAGCCGCCAGTCGTACGTCACGGAGGTCATGTCCGATGATCCCGTGGGGCCACCGCGCCGTACCTCCGAATTTCGGCATGCGGGAGTGACCCGTGAGCCTGAAGGGGCTTGAATGGCTGGATGGCCGACGTCCGTCTGCAGTTCTCCGTCCAGCCCGAACCCGAGCTGACCGGCCTCGGTCTGCGGCTCCGCCCCTGGGACCCGGAGTCCGACGCCGACGTGTCGGCGTATCTGCGCGGGCTGGCCGATCCCGAGTTCCAGCGCTGGAACACCCCGCTCAGGTTCGTCCGGGACATCGACTCCGCCCGTGAGGCGCTGCGGACCCGCGTCGCGGCGGCGACGAGCGGCACCGGGTTCTCCTTCTGCGTCACCGACGCCGGGACCGGCGGGACGCTGGGGCACATCGGCGTCAACGAGATCGACCACGTCATGAGCTGCGCCCGCGTCGGCTACTGGGTCCTCCCGGAGTCCCGCGGCCGCCGGGTCGCCACCCGCGCCCTCACCCTCGCGGCCCGCTACGGCTTCACCGGCCTCGCCCTGCACCGCCTCGACCTGGGCCACGCCGTGGGCCACGAGGCGTCCTGCCGGATCGCCGAACGCTGCGGGTTCCGGCACGAGGGGACGCTGCGCGGCGCGATGTTCGAGGCCGGCCGCCATGACGCGTTCCGCGACGTGCACCTGCACGGACGGCTGGCGACGGACCCGGAGCCGGCGGAGTAGGGCCGGGCGAGCCGGGAACCATGAGTCCGGAGAGGGTCACCCGCGGGCCGGCGACACGGGCCGGAACACGGGGATCCCCGCCCGGAAGGCCACCGCCAGCTCCATCCCGATCCGCAGGGCCGCCTCCTCGCACCCGATCACCTCGGTCATCATCCGGGGCCCCTCCGCGAGGTCGACGACGGCGGCGGCGTAGGGCACGCGCCCGCCGAACGGCGGCAGGTCGTTGCGGTGGACGACCGACCAGGTGTAGAGCGTGGCGCGCCCGCTCGCGGGACGCCAGCTCACGTCCTCGCTCCAGCAGTGCGGGCAGAACTCCCGGGGGTAGTGGTGGGCGCGGTCGCAGGCCGCGCAGTGCCGGACCAGCAGCCGCCCCTCGGCCGCCGCGTCCCAGTACGTCCGGGTGAAGGCGTCCGCCTCCGGAACGTCGAACCCGCCGCCGCTCACCGGAAGAGTCCGAGGGCGTCGTCCAGGGACCACGTCTGCCAGGCCATCCCGAACAGCGCGACGGCCGAGACCAGCGCCATCATCGCGTTCTGCCCCTGTTCCGCCCAGTCGTGGATCATGAGGGTGAAGTAGAGGGCGTTGAGGAGCAGGCCCGCGACCAGCGCGACGGGAGTCAGCAGTCCGGCCACCAGTCCGAGACCCAGCGCCAGCTCCGCGTACACGACGACGTACGCCATCACCCTGGGCCGCGGGGCGACGATCGTGTCGAACCCCGACCGCACGGCGTTCCACCGGTGCCTGGAAGCGACGTCCGCCGCCCACGCGATCCCGGTCCCGCGCTCGAACCAGCCCTTCTTGTCCTTGTGCCGCCAGCTCTCGAGCCACCACAGCCCGAGCCCGATACGGAGCACGGCCAGCCACTCCGCCCCGCCGAGCCAGATCGTGTCCATGGCCGAACCTCCCGCAGGGGAAACGCATCTGACGGAACGTCAGTTTCAGTCTCGGGAGACGCCCGCGCAAGAGGCCGGCGACGGCCGCCCGGAACGGGACGATCACCACCCCCTCCCGAGGGGCGCGTGGAGCCACCCCCCGCGCTCCCGCAGAAGACGTACACCCCGACGCCCACCTGCGGCGACAACACGCTTTCCCCACATCCCCATCACGCCGAAGTGACCTACGCCACCGGGTCCACCCACCCCTCCCACAGTCGTGACCAGTTCGCAACCGATTCCCCTCTTGACCGAGACCTATCAAGCAAAGCCGTGATTACGCTCGCGCTATGGCCGACTCGACTGCTTCCACGACCTCCCGCACGGTGCCCTCCCACGAGGACCGCCCCGTGTACGTGATCGGAGGCGGCCCCGGGGGACTCGCGGCGGCGTACGCGCTGCGCGCCCGGGGCGTGCGGGCCGTCGTGCTGGAGAAGTCGGACCAGGTCGGCGCGTCCTGGCGGAACCACTACGACCGGCTGCACCTGCACACCACCCGGCGGCTGTCCGCGCTGCCGGGGCTGCCGATGCCGCGCTCGTTCGGCCGGTGGGTGGCACGTGACAACGTGGTGCGCTACCTGGAGAAGTACGCCGAGCACCACGGCCTGGAGATCGTCACGGGTGTCGAGGTCTCCCGCGTCGAGCCCGCCCCGGACGGCGGCTGGCTGCTGCACGCCACCGGCGGACGGGAGCTGACCGGCAGCGCGGTGGTCGTCGCGACCGGCTACAACCACACCCCGCGCGTCCCCGACTGGACGGGCCGCGACACCTACACCGGCGAGCTGCTGCACGCCGGCGAGTACCGCAACCCCGCCCCCTACGCGGGCCGCGACGTCCTGGTCGTCGGCATCGGCAACACCGGCGCCGAGATCGCCGCGGACCTGGCCGAGGGCGGCGCCTCGCGCGTACGGCTGTCCGTCCGCACCGCGCCGCACATCCTGCGCCGCTCGACGGCGGGCTGGGCCGCGCAGTACACGGGCATAGCCGTACGACGGCTGCCGGTGCGCCTCGTGGACGCGCTGGCCGGACCGGTGGGCCGGCTGAGCGTGCCCGACCTGTCGGCGCACGGCCTGCCGCGCCCCGCCACCGGGCTCTACTCCCGCGTCAACGAGGGCTCCATCCCCGTCCAGGACGTCGGCATCATCGACGCCGTCCGCAAGGGGAAGGTCGAGATCGTGGCCGCGGTCGAGGGGTTCGAGGACGACAAGGCCGTCCTCGCCGACGGGAACCGGATCGCCCCGGACGCGGTGATCACCGCGACCGGATACACGCGGGCCCTGGAGGGCATGGTCGGTCACCTCGACGTGCTCGACGGCCGTGGGCACCCGGTCGTGCACGGCGGGCGCACCCCGAAGAACGCGCCCGGCCTGTACTTCACCGGTTTCACCAACCCCATCAGCGGCATGTTCCGCGAACTCGCCCTGGACGCCGAGAAGATCGCGAAGTCCGTAGCCCGCCACGCCGCCAAGTCCCGCCCCACCGGCTGACGCACGGGCACCCCTGCCCACCCCCGGCGATCGCGCCCAGGCCCAAGCAGGTTTTCGCCCCCTCCGCCCCTACCCTTCCCGTCCCTGGGGCTCCGCCCCAGACCCCGCTCCTCAAACGCCGGAGGGGCTGGATCTTGCAGTCGGCATCCGGCGGAAGGGGCCGTGCCGGTACATCGATGCCCGTCGCCACCGACGCCCACTCCTCACCCGACAGCGACGGGCTGATGCACCGGCACGGCCCCGACCCCCCACCGGACCACACCCGTGTTCCCCCGCCCCCCACACCGGGTACCTAACAGAAGCCCGCCCTGCACAACGGTTCCTGACACGACGTCAGTTAAGTAATCTGACAGAGCGTCAGTTATCCATTGGCTGTCACACAGGAGCGGGCGGACCGATGCTTGGATCAACCCACGGCACCCTCACCACCGACTCCCGCCGGGCCAGGGTCATCGCCTGCGGCGAGCAGCCCTCCCCCGTCGTGCACGGACGCCCGGCCGACGTCGACGACCTGGACGTCAGCGGTCGCCCGCTGTACGCCGCCGTACCCGATCTGGACCGCTTCTTCCGCCCCGAGTCCGTGGCCGTCATCGGTGCCTCGGACGCCGAGGGGCGGCCGAACACCGGGATCACCCGCCAGCTCATCGCCTGGGCCGAACGGGTCGGCGCCCGGCTCCACCCGGTGCACCCCACCCGCCGGGCGGTCTTCGGACTCCCCTGCCTCCCGTCCGTGGCCGACCTGCCGGAACAGGTGGACCTCGCGGTGCTCCTCGTCGGCGACCCCCTCCCGGTGATCGCCGAACTCGCCGAGGCCAAGGTGAAGTTCGCGGTCGCGTTCGCGTCCGGCTTCGCCGAGACGGGAGCCGAGGGCGCCGCAGCGCAGGCCCGCCTCGCCGACGCCGTACGCGGCACCGGCGTACGTCTGCTCGGCCCCAACACCAACCTCAACGCGTTCGAGAACTTCCGCGACGACCTCGACGGCCCCGCGGTCGCCCTCATCACCCAGTCCGGCCACCAGGGCCGGCCGGTGTTCGCGATGCAGCAACTGGGCGTCCGTCTCTCCCACTGGGCGCCCACCGGCAACGAGGCCGACCTGGAGACCGCGGACTTCATCTCCTACTTCTCCGAGCGCCCCGAGGTCGGCGCCATCGCCTGCTACGTCGAGGGCCTCAAGGACGGCCGCTCCTTCCTGCTCGCCGCCGACCGCGCCGCCCGCCGCAAGGTGCCCGTCGTCGCCGTCAAGGTCGGCCGCACCGAGACCGGCGCCCGCACCGCCGCCTCCCACACCGGCAAGCTGACCGGCGCCGACGCGGTGGTGGACGCGGCGATGCGGCAGTACGGCGTGATCCGCGTCGACGGACTCGACGAACTCCAGGACACCGCGGCCCTGTTGGCGCGGGCCCGCACACCGCTGGCCGACGGGGTCGTCGTCTATTCGATCTCGGGCGGCACGGGCGCGCACTTCGCGGACCTGGCGACCGAGGCGGGCCTCGACCTGCCGGTCCTCTCGGAGGCCAAGCAGGCCGAGCTGCACACCTGGATACCGGACTACCTGAACGTCGCGAACCCGGTCGACAACGGCGGGCACCCGGTCGGCGACTGGCGCGGCCGGAAGATCATCGACGCGATCCTCGCCGACCCCGCCGTGGGCGTGCTGATCTGCCCGATCACCGGACCCTTCCCGCCCATGAGCGACAAGCTGGCGCAGGATCTCGTGGACGCGGCGGAACAGACGGACAAGCTGGTGTGCGTGGTGTGGGGATCGCCGGTCGGCACGGAGGCGGCGTACCGCGAGACCCTGCTCGGGTCGTCCCGGGTCGCCACCTTCCGTACGTTCGCCAACTGCATCACCGCCGTCCGCGCCCATCTCGACCACGCCCGGTTCACCGCCGCCTACCGCTCGCCCTTCGACGAGGCCCCGCGCACCCCGTCGCCCTCCTTCCGCAAGGCGCAGGCCCTGATGCGTCCGGGCCAGCAGCTGAGCGAGCACGGGGCCAAGCAGCTGCTGCGGGCGTACGGGATCCGCGTACCGCGCGAGCAGCTCGTGACCAGCGCGGCGGCGGCCGTGCGGGCGGCGAGCCAGGTCGGCTACCCGGTGGTCATGAAGGCCTCCGGCGCGCAGATCGCCCACAAGACCGAACTCGGCCTGGTCAAGATCGGGCTGACCTCCGCCAGCCAGGTCCGTGACGCCTATCGCGAGCTGACCGACATCGCCCGCTACGAGGGCATCTCCCTCGACGGGGTCCTGGTCTGCCAGATGGTCGAGCGGGGCGTCGAGATGGTCGTCGGGGTCACGCACGACCAGCTCTTCGGACCGACCGTCACCGTCGGGCTCGGCGGGGTCCTCGTCGAGGTGCTGCGGGACGCCGCCGTGCGCGTGCCGCCGTTCGGCGACGACCAGGCGCGGGCCATGCTGTCGGAACTCCGCGGCCGGGCCCTGCTCGACGGAGTGCGCGGGGGCCCGCCGGTGGACGTGGACGCGCTGGTCGAGGTCGTGATCCGGGTCCAGCGCATGGCGCTCGAACTCGGTGACCAGATCGCGGAGCTGGACATCAACCCGCTGATGGTGCTGCCCCGGGGACAGGGTGCCGTGGCCCTGGACGCGCTGGTGCTGTGCCGCTGAACCGCCCCGGCCGTGCGCCCTCACCCGCACCCCGTACGAAACGGAGCACGCCCATGACCGACTCCGCCGAGAAGCCCCTCGCCTCATCGATACGCCACACCACCGACAACGCGGTCTCGTGGATCACCCTCGACCGGCCCGAGGCGATGAACGCGCTCACCCGGGACCAGCGCGAGCGCGTGATCGAGCTGCTCGCGGCCGCGTCCGCCGACCCCGCCGTACGGGCCGTGGTCATCACGGCCACCGGGCGCGGTTTCTGCGCGGGAGCGGATCTGCGGGGCGGCCCCGCCGCCGGGGAGCGGGTGCCGGGCGATGTCGCCCGCACCATCCGGCTGGGCGCGCAGCGCCTGATCGCCGCCGTCCTCGACTGCGAGAAACCGGTGATCGCGGCGGTCAACGGCACGGCGGCCGGGATCGGCGCGCACCTCGCCTTCGCCTGCGACCTGGTCGTCGCGGCCGAACCGGCCCGGTTCATCGAGGTGTTCGTGCGCCGCGGTCTCGTACCGGACGGCGGCGGGGCCTATCTGCTGCCCCGCCTCGTCGGCCCGCAGCGGGCCAAGGAGCTGATGTTCTTCGGCGACGCGCTGAGCGCCGCGGACGCCGAACGGATCGGCCTCGTCAACAGGGTCGTACCGCCCGGGGAGTTGGAGAAGACGGCCCGCGCCTGGGCCGAGCGGCTGGCGGCCGGACCCACCCGTGCCCTCGCCCTCACCAAGCAGCTGGTCAACGCCTCCCTCGACACCGACCGCGCCGCCGCCTTCGCCGCGGAGGCGGCGGCGCAGGAGATCAACATGACGACGCTGGACGCCGACGAGGGCGTGACGAGCTTCGTGGACCGCCGCGTCCCCCGCTTCGAGGGCCGCTGACGATCCGAACCCGGCGCACCCGAGCCACCACGCACCCGCAGCCGGGATCCGGCGGGAGGGGCCGTGCCGGTACATCGAATGCCCGCAGGCCGGACGGATCAGAACCCACCCGCACCTCTCGACCCCGCTGGGATCCGTCCGGATGCGGGCGGATGTACCGGCACGGCCCCGACCCACCCACCGGCCGGACCCGGCTCGGCGCGGAGGCGGCGCCCGCTTCACCCCCGCCGCAATATCCGCAGGTCCCCCGCGTCGGGGTCACCGAAGAGGACGAAGAGTTCCGGACGGGCCTCGGTGCCGCCGATCGTCCAGTACGTGTCGTGGCCGCAGTCGCCGACGCGGACGACCACGCCGTCCCGCCGCTCGGAAACGGGTCCGTCGGCGTACGGGTCGTAGCGGCCGGCGGTGTCCAGGAACCACTTGCCGACGCCGTCGCAGCGCGTGAACTCCTTGGTGGTCACGTCCCCGAACTCGGGCTGGGCGGGCACGGCGGAGAGCTCGGCCCGGCCGTCGGTGCGCAGCCGCAGCACCGCCCCGTGATCGCCGCGCCAGACACCGGTGAGCCGGTCGGCGCCGAGCTTCGGGGGTTCGTACTCCCGGATGAGCCCCGTGGCCAGGCCCGCCGCGCCCGCCGCCGCGACCAGCGCGCACAGCCCGAGGGCCACGAGCGCCGAGCGGAGCCGGACGCGCCCGTCCTCCGGTGGACGTCCGGTGGCGCGTTCGCGCCGTCGCGCCCGGGCGAGACCCAGCGCGGGCGGGACCCCCGACACGGCGAGCAGCACGGCCTCGGCGCCGGTGGGCGCGGGGCCGGGGAGGGCGACCGCGAGCGCGGCCCAGAACGTGCCGAGCAGCAGGACGAAGCCCGTGTGCCAGGCGCCCTCGGGGCCGGGGGCGCGGCGGCGCGCCAGCCGGGCGAGCGTGGCCGCCGGCATCGTGCAGGCCACCGTGTGCAGCAGGCCCAGGGCGGCGAGCAGGGGCGGTCCGAGGACCAGCACGCACAGCAGCCCGACGGCGGCGGGCACGCCGCCGAGACCCGCGCCGTGGTGGTCGTCGTCGAACGTCCCGACCCACCGGACCGCGACGACGACCGCGAACTGCGCCGCGCAGATCGCGGCGGCGAGGTTCACCTCCGCACCGGTCCACGCCGTCCGGGGGCGCGTGGGCCTCCCGGAGTTCCCCGACCTCATGAGGCGAAAGATACGCGGGCGAAACACGACGTGCCGCAAGAGGTTCCCGCCACCCCGTCGAACCGCTCCCCTCCTCCTCCCGGACCCCGGACCCCGGACCTCGAACCCCCAGACCCCCAGCCCCTGCGAGCCCCTTCCTATCTGACATACCGTCAGCTTCAATGGTGGATGTGATGGGACACGCAGGGATGGCGGCCGCCGCCGTCCGCTACCTCAGGTCAGCCGGGGCCCCCACCGTCGCGGGGCCCGTCGAGGCATTGCCGCGCCCGGACCTGCGCGCGGTCGGCGAGGACGAGCGGGCGCCGGTCGATCCGGCCCGGTTCCGGCGCGTACTGGGGCACTTCGCGACCGGGGTGACCGTCGTGACGGCACCGGCCGTCGCCGCCGGGGACCCCGCGGGCCCGGCCGGCTTCGCCTGCCAGTCGTTCGCCTCGCTCTCCCTCGATCCTCCGCTGGTCTGCTTCATGGTCGGCCGTACGTCCACGACCTGGCCGCGGATCGCGCGTGCGGGGGCCTTCTGCGTCAACGTGCTCGGCGCGCACCAGGGAGAGTTGTGCCGCGGCTTCGCGGTGAGCGGCGCGGACAAGTTCGCCGGGGTGGTGTACGACGCCGCTCCGGTGTCCGGCTCCCCGCGCCTCGCGGGCGCCGCGGCCTGGATCGACTGCGCGGTCCACGCGGTGCACACCGGAGGGGACCACCTGATCGTGGTGGGCCGGGTGGACGCCCTCGGCGCGAGCGACGACGAGGGCGCGGACGTGCCGCCGCTGCTCTTCCACCGGGGCCGCTTCCTCACCTGACGCAGGCGGGACCCACGAGACGAGACCGGCCCCACCCAACCCGACACAAGACCAGCCCCCCACCCGACACGCGGGAGCCGGGTGGCACCCCACCCGTCACGCAGGAGCCGGTGACACCGCCGCGGCCCGCGCCGGGACCGCCGGACGGCGTCGGCGGATCACCAGGACCATCAGCGCGGCCGCGGCGCACAGCGCGCCCGAGGCGTACCAGACCATGTCGTACGAGCCGAAGCGGTCGCGGGCGGCGCCGCCGAGGAAGGCGACGAGGGCGGCGCCGACCTGGTGGGAGGCGAGGACCCAGCCGAAGACGATGGCGCTGTCCTCGCCGTACTGCTCACGGCACAGGGCCAGGGTGGGCGGGACGGTCGCGACCCAGTCGAGGCCGTAGAAGACGATGAAGAAGACCATCGGCGGGTGCACGCTCGGCGCCAGCAGCATGGGCAGGAACAGGAGCGAGATCCCGCGCAGGGCGTAGTACACGGCCAGCAGCCGGCGCGGCTCGAAGCGGTCGGTGAACCAGCCCGAGGCGACCGTGCCGACGACGTCGAAGACGCCGATGACCGCGAGGAGCGAGGCGGCCGCGGTGACGGGCATGCCGTGGTCGTGGGCCGCGGGTACGAAGTGCGTCTGGACCAGGCCGTTCGTCGAGGCCCCGCAGATCGCGAACGACCCGGCCAGCAGCCAGAAGGGGCCCGTGCGGACGGCGGAGAACAGCACGGTCAGCGCGCGCCGGGCGGCGCCCCGCACCGGCTCGGGCTTCGGCACGAACTCCGTCGCCCCGTACGGCGCCTGGCCCACGTCGGCCGGGTGGTCGCGCAGCAGCAGCCAGACGAAGGGGACGACCGCGAGGGCCGCGAGCGCCACGGTGACCGCGGCCGGACGCCAGTCGTGCTCCGTGACGATCCAGGACAGCAGCGGCAGGAAGATCAGCTGGCCGGAGGCCGAGGCCGCGGTCAGGATGCCCGTCACCAGGCCCTTGCGCTCGGTGAACCAGCGGTTGGTGACCGTCGCCGCGAAGGCGAGCGCCATCGAACCGGACCCCAGCCCCACCAGCAGGCCCCAGCAGAGCATCAGTTGCCAGGCCTGCGTCATCCACACGGTCAGCCCGGAGCCGACCGCGATCACGGTCAGGGCCACGGCGACGACCCGGCGGATGCCGAAGCGGTCCATGAGCGCCGCCGCGAACGGCGCCGTGAGTCCGTACAACGCGAGGTTGATCGAGACGGCCGCGCCGATCGTGCCGCGCGACCAGTGGAACTCCTCGTGGAGGGGGTCGATCAGCAGTCCGGGGAGCGACCGGAAGGCCGCCGCGCCGATGATCGTCACGAAGGTGACGGCGGCGACGAACCAGGCCCGGTGGACGCGGTGGACGCGGGGGGACGGAGCGGGGCGGACGGACCGGGAGTCCTCCGGGACCTGCGCGGCTTCGATTGTCTGGGTCACGTCATAGAGCTTCGGGGAACGGGCACCGCCGAACCACTGGCCCGAAGGACAGCATTCGTTAGGATCGGGCCATGGCCACCCCCGGTACGCCGCCCCCGCACCGCGTCGTCGTCCTCGCGCTCGACGGCCTGCTCCCCTTCGAGCTGGGCATTCCGCAGCGCATCTTCGGCAAGGCCCGGGACGCCGGGGGGCGCCCGGTGTACGAGGTCGTCACCTGCTCGGTCCGGCCGCCGGGCCCCGTCGAGACGGACGCCGACTTCTCGGTCATGGTCGGCAACGGTCCGGAAGCGCTCGCCACCGCCGACACCGTGGTCGTCCCGGCCTCGTACGAGCTCGGTCCCGTACAGCAGGAGGGCATCCTGACCCCGGAGCTGGCGGCGGCCCTCGCGCACATCCGCCCCGGCACCCGCCTCGTCTCCATCTGCACCGGCAGCTACGTCCTGGCCGCCGCCGGGTACCTCGACGGCCGCCCCGCCACCACGCACTGGATGCACGCGGAGCACTTCCAGCGGCTCTTCCCGCGGATCGACGTCGACGCGGACGTGCTCTTCGTCGACGACGGCGACGTCCTCACCTCCGCCGGGGTCGCGGCCGGGATCGACCTGTGCCTGCACCTCGTACGCCGTGACCACGGCGCCGCCGTCGCCAACGAGGTGGCCCGCCGGACCGTCGTACCGCCGCACCGCGACGGCGGGCAGGCGCAGTACATCCGGCGCCCGGTCCCGGAGGCGGGCTCGGCCGGCACGACCGCCGCCCGGGCCTGGGCGCTCGGCCGCCTCCACGAGCCGATCCAGCTGCGCGACATGGCCGAGCAGGAGTCCATGTCGGTGCGCACCTTCACCCGGCGCTTCCGCGAGGAGGTCGGCGTCAGCCCCGGCCAGTGGCTCACGCAGCAGCGCGTGGAGCACGCCCGCCATCTCCTGGAGTCCAGCGACCTGTCCATCGACCACGTGGCCCGCGACGCCGGCTTCGGCACGGCCCAGTCGATGCGCCAGCACCTGCAGGCGGCCCTCGGAGTCACCCCGACCACCTACCGGCGCACCTTCAGGTCCGGCACCGGAACCGGCGGCTGACCCCCGGCGGCCCGGAGCCCGCCCGGCCGCCCTTCGGGCAACGACGGGAATCGTCGGACAGGCCCTAGAACGTGAGCACCGCCCGCGCCACCTTCCCCGCGTGCGCGTCCTCGGCCGCCCGCTCGAAGTCCTCGACCGGGTACGTCGCCGTCACCAGCTCGTCGAGGAGCAGACGGCCCTCGCGGTACAGCTCGGCGTACAGCGCGATGTCGCGCTGGGGGCGGGACGAGCCGTAGCGGCAGCCGAGGATGGACTTGTCGAGGTACATCGAGGAGACGAGGAAGGAGGCCTCGGCCGTCGCCGGGGGGACCCCGAGGAGGATCGCCTGGCCGTGCCGGTCGAGCGCGTCGACGGCCCGGCGGATGAGCTCGACGCGTCCGACGCACTCGAAGGCGTGCTGGGCCCCGGTGGGCAGGACGTCCTTCACCCCGTCCACGGACGTCAGGAAGTGCGTCGCGCCGAACTGCCGGGCCACGGCCTCCTTGGCCGGATTGGAGTCGACGGCGACGATCTTCAGCGCGCCCGCGAGCCGGGCGCCCTGGATGACGTTGAGGCCGATGCCTCCCGTGCCGATGACCAGGACGGTGTCGCCGCTCTCGACCCGGGCCCGGTTCAGGACCGCTCCGACACCCGTGAGGACCCCGCAGCCGATCAGCGCGGCCGAGGTCAGCGGGATGTCGCCGGGAATCCGGACGGCCTGCACCGCCTTGACCACCGTGCGTTCCGCGAAGGCCGAGTTGGCGGCGAACTGGTACAGCGGTTCGCCGGAGCGCGCGAAGGGCCGCTGCGGCATGCCGATCGCCTTGCGGCACATCGTGGGCCGCCCCCGGTCGCACTCGGCGCAGGTCCCGCAGTTGGCGAGGGTGGACAGCGCCACGTGGTCGCCGGGCCCGACGTGGGTGACGCCCTCGCCCACGGCCTCCACCACGCCCGCGCCCTCATGGCCGAGCACCACGGGGACGGGGAAGGGGATGGTCCCGTCCACCACGGAGAGGTCGCTGTGGCAGAGTCCCGCCGCGGCGACCGCCACCCGGACCTCCCCGGGTCCCGGGTCCCGTATCTCCAGGTCGTCCACGACCTGGGTCCTTCTCCCGTCGAAGATCACGCCTCGCATCGCGCCGGCTCCCCTCTTCCCGGGCCGCCCCGGGCTGCTCCTGGGCTGTTCCTGGGCCGTTCCTGGGCCGTTCCTGGGCTTCCCCGGTCCTCACCGGGCCGTTCCGAACCTTTCCGTTCCGACCCTTTCCGCTCCGAACCTTTCCGCTCCGGACCGTTCCGGGACCGGTCACGGCCGGCCCCGCGGTTCCTTCGGCAGGCCGAGCGCGCGCTCGGCGATGATCGTGCGCTGGATCTCGTCCGAGCCGCCGTAGATCGTGTCGGCCCGGCTGAAGAGGAACAGGTGCTGGGACGCGTCCAGTTCGTACGGCAGCGCGGCCGACCAGTCCGCCGGGCCCACCGCCGCCGCGGCCCCCCGCACCAGGACCGCCGCCTCGCCGAGCCGCCGGTGCCAGCCGCCCCACAGCAGCTTCGCCACGCTCGGCGCACCCGCGCCCCCGGGACTCCCCGAACCGCCCAGCGTGCGCAGGGCGTTCCACCGCATCGTCCGCAACTCGGCCCAGAGCCGCACGAGTCGCTCGCGCACGACGGGATCGCGGTCCGCCCCCGTCGCCGCGGCCGTCCGCAGCACCCGCCCCAACTCCTCGGCGAAGCCGATCTGCTGGGCGAGCGTGGAGACCCCGCGCTCGAAACCGAGCAGGCTCATGGCGACCCGCCAGCCGTTGCCCTCGCCGCCCACCACGTGCCCGGCCTCCGCCAGGGCCCCGTCGAAGAACACCTCGTTGAAGTCGCTCGTGCCCGTCAGCTGGCGGATCGGACGGACCTCTATCCGGCCGGGCTGGTCCATGGGGACGAGGAGGAAGGACAGACCGTGGTGGCGGGTGGACCCCGCCTCCGTGCGGGCGAGCACGAAGCACCAGTCCGCCTCGTGGGCGAGCGAGGTCCAGATCTTCTGCCCCGTGATCCGGTACGTCCCCGGCGGACCGCCCCCCGTGTCCCGCACGGCGGCCGTCCGGACCCCGGCCAGGTCCGAGCCCGCGCCGGGTTCGCTGTAGCCCTGGCACCACAGTTCCGTCCCCCGGGCGACCGGTGGCAGGAAGCGCCGCTTCTGCTCCGGGCTCCCGTGCGCGATGAGCGTCGGCGCCAGCAGGTTCTCGCCGATGTGCCCGGACCGGGGCGGCGCCTTGGAGCGGGCGTACTCCTCGGCCCACACGACCTGCCGGGTCAGGTCCGCGCGCCGGTTGCCGTAGCCGTCCTCCGCCCAGCCGAGTCCGATCCAGCCGCCCCTGCCGAGCTCCCGCTCCCAGTCGCGGCGCGCGGGGGCGCCGGCCAGGTGCTCCCGGAGCCAGGCCCGCGCCTCGCGCCGGAAGTCCTCGTCCTCGGGACCGAATGCGAAATCCACGCGCCCTCCTCCCCGCCGGTCCCGGGACACCGGGACCGGGAACGGTCACGCGTTGGGGCGCGCCTTGTCCGCCGCCGCCCGCGCCATCGCCTCCAGCTGTTCCAGCAGCGGCATCGGATCGACGCCGACGGTCCCGGGCAGGAAGTCGGCGATCCTCTCCGGGGTCCAGGCGCCCTCGGCGTATCCGGCGCGCAGTTCGCGCGGCTGGGCCCATACGGCGATCTTGGGTCCGGCGATCGTGTAGACCTGCCCGGTGATGCGTTCCTCGCGGGCCCGGTCCGACAGCAGGTAGACCACGAGGGCGGCCACGTCCTCCGGTTCGCCGATCTCCTTCAGCTCCATCGGCACGTTCGCCGACATGCGGGTACGGGCGACGGGCGCGACCGCGTTGGCGGTCACCCCGTACTTGTGCAGCCCGAGGGCCGCGCTGCGCACCAGCGAGATGATCCCGCCCTTCGCCGCGCTGTAGTTGGCCTGCGCCACCGACCCCTGGTGGTTGCCGCTGGTGAAGCCGATCAGCGTGCCCGAGCCCTGTTCGCGCATGACGGCGGAGGCGGCCCGGAAGAGGGTGAACGTGCCCTTGAGATGGGTGGCGATCACCGGGTCCCACTCCTGCTCGGACATGTTGAACAGCATCCGCTCGCGCAGGATGCCGGCCACGCACACCACACCGTCGACGCGTCCGTACGAGGCGAGCGCGGTGTCGACGACGCGCTGCCCGCCCGCCATCGTCGAGATGTCGTCGGCGACCGCGACCGCCTCCCCGCCGGCCGCCTCGATCTCCTTGACGACGGCCTCGGCGACCGAACTCGTGGGCTCGCCGCCCTCGATGGACACGCCGTGGTCGTTGACGACGACGCGTGCCCCCTCGGCGGCCGCGGCGAGGGCGACCGCCCGGCCTATCCCCCGGCCCGCGCCCGTGACGGCGACGACCTTGCCCGCGAGGAAGTTCCCCATGCCCGGCCCCTTCCCGCAGTTTCTGACGGTCCGTTAGATTCCCTTTGGATTCTACGACCCGTCAGACGCCTGGAGACAAGACCCCGGGGAGGACTCATGTCGCAGCCGGCGCTCCGTCCGGAGTTCCACGAGATCGCGAAGCGCGTCAACAACTGGGGGCGCTGGGGTGCCGACGACGAGATCGGGACGCTGAACCTCATCACCGACGAGGTGGTGCGGGAGGCCGCGGCGGCCGTACGGACCGGACGCCGGGTGCCGCTCGCGCTGCCGCTCCAGCAGGACGGCGTGCAGACCGGGATGATCCCGGGCCGGGTCAATCCGCTGCACGCGATGGTGCAGATCAACCAGGAGATCTTCGGCCCCGGCACGGTGGCGTGCAGCGACGACGCCGTGACCATGGGCCTCCAGGCGGCCACCCACTGGGACGCGCTGCCGCACGTCTCGCACTCCGGCCGGCTCTACAACGGCCGCCCCGCCTCCACCGTCACCCCGCACGGCGGCGCCGAGTTCAGCGGCATCGACAAGCCGCGGCACATCGTCTCGCGCGGCGTCCTGCTCGACGTGGCACGGGCGCGCGGCGAACACCGGCTGGCCGGAGGGCACGCCGTCGGTCCCGAGGACCTGGAGGCGGCGGAGGAACTGGCGGGCACGCGGGTGCGGGCGGGCGACATCGTGCTCGTACGGACCGGCCAGATCCAGGTGTACCTGGCGGGCGACAAGCACGGCTACGGCTATCCGTCACCGGGCCTGTCGGTGCGCACCCCCGAGTGGTTCCACGCGCGCGATGTCGCGGCGGTCGCCAACGACACCCTGACCTTCGAGATCTTCCCGCCCGAGATCGAGGACCTGTGGCTGCCCGTGCACGCGCTCGACCTGGTCGAGATGGGGATGCTGCAGGGACAGAACTGGAATCTCGAAGAATTGTCCACAGCCTGTGGAGAAGAGGGCCGGTACACCTTCCTGCTGTCGGCGATGCCCGAGCCCTTCGTCGGCGGCACCGGCACGCCCGTGGCCCCCGTGGCGATCCTCTGACGGCCCGCCCGCCCGGACGCCACTACCGAGGACCGTCCGCCCGAGGGCCGGCTGGCGGCGCGCCTCCCCCACTCCCGACTGCGCCCGGCCGGAAGGTCCCCCACCTCACCCCGGGCACGGCACCACGCGCCGCCATCCGTCTCCGGCGCACCCGCCCTGCCTCCCCTGGCCGTGGGGGAGCCGACGCCGAATCACGACCCGCACTCGCCGAGGGCCCCCGTCACCGGAACCCTCGTCGTCCCCTCGCGGCGAATCGCTGAACACAAGCGTGATCAAACGGACACGTCACGTCAACACCCGATCGGGGATTTACGGTGTTACACCCTATTTGAGACGGCGCGTGCGGAAGCACGGACCGGCGCATTCGGCCACAACGGCGGCCGTGTACAGCGGTTTCGTGCATACATGCACGAAACGCCAGGCATGCGCGGGGAGGGCCACCCCTCCCCGACGCCCCGACCGTTCGCGCGGCGCGCGCGAGGAAGCGGCCGGACCGGCCGTCGAGGGCGGCCCCTCAGACCGCCTCGTACGCGAAGCCTCCGTAGGCGCCGTACGGGGAGTCCTGCGCGGCACCCGAGGCGCAGCGGTCCAGTTCGCACCAGATGCGCTTGCCGGCGCCCTCGGGGTTCCAGCCCCAGCGGTCCGCCAGGCCGTCGACCAGTTCCAGGCCGCGGCCGTTGGTCTCGTCACCGTCCGCGTGCCGGGGCATCGGCGGCCGGGCACTGGAGTCGGCCACCTCCAGGCGCACCGTCGCGGCCCCCGCGCCACCACCCGGCAGGCACAGGCGCAGCACGGCCGGACACCCGGTGTGCACCACGGCGTTCGTGACGAGTTCGGAGACGAGCAGGATCAACGTCTCGGCAAGTGGTTCATCTGCATCTATCCCGGACCCCGCGAGCCTCGAACGGGCCCACTGTCGGGCCCGACCCACCTCTGCGGGGTCGGGCCGGATCTCCAGCTGCACTTGAAGCACCTGCACCGCTCACACCATCCGAACCGGCGGACACATCGCCTCGCGCCTCACAAGGGCCACGATCGTAGCCATTTTCTGCATGGCCAGAACAAGGATCACGGAACGTGATTCCCTTACGAGACAGCATGGTTGACGTACAGTCACCCCAACAAGCGCTTCGGGCATATTCCAGCGCGAAGGAGTACGCGTGCGGCATACTGTGCGACGCTCGCCTTGGGGAGTCGAACAGGCAGGTGCGGGGGTCCGCCCTGCCCCGGGAGCGGCGCGCATCGCCAGGTCCGGCGCGGCCTCGGGGGCAACACCGGGATGGCTCGGCCTCAGAACCACTCGCATCCCACACAAGGTACCGGAGCCCGGCGCCGACTCCAGGCCGTGACAAGTCACGCCTAGGACACAACCAGGTCTCAACGCTCCGTGATTCCGTTCCGCCACGATCCGCGACATCCGCCCGCGCTCCTCCCGCGGCGCCCCGGGCCGGCGGCGGCCTACCCCGCCCCGGACAGCAGATCCTCCGCCAGCTCCTCCTCGCTCCGCGTCGCGCCACCGGGACGGTGGGTGCGCGTCCACGCCCTCTTCAGGTGCAGATGGACGTCGGACTCCCAGGTGAAGCCCATGCCGCCGTGCACCTGGAGACAGTCGCGGGCGCCGCGCACGGCGGCCTCGTCGGCGAGCAGGCGGGCCGCCGCGACGTCCACCGGGTCTGCGGTGACCGAGGCGGCGTAGACGGCCGCGCGGGCCGTCTCGACCCGTACGAGCATGTCCGCGCACAGGTGCTGCACCGCCTGGAAGGCGCCGACCGGCCGCCCGAACTGTTCGCGCGTCCGGGCGTGTTGCGTGGCGATCTCACAGGTCCGGGCGGCGCTGCCGAGCTGTTCGGCGGCGCTGAGCAGCGAGACGAGGAGCCCCTCCGGCGTCCGGGCCGCCCCTCGGCCGGCGGTCGCGGGCAGCCGGTGCACGGGGGTCAGCGGGTCCACCGGCGCCAGCGGCTCGGCCCCGGTGGCGTCCCCCAGGACGACGTCGGCCTCGTCCAGCCATTCCACGAGCCCCCCGTCGGCGGACGTCACGACCGCTTCTCCGGTGGCCGCCCCGGCCACCGCGCCCGCGGCGAGATGGGTGGCGATCAGCGGGCCGGGCAGCAGGACCCGCCCCGCCTCCTCGAAGGCCAGCACGGCCTCCGGGAGCCCCTGCCCGGCGCCGCCCCCGTCCTCGGGCAGGCGCAGCGCGAAGAACCCCGCCGCGCCCAGCTCGCGCCACAGCGCCCGGTCGAGGACGCGCCCGTCCCCCCGGCGCCTCCCGTCCGCCCCCTCCTTCCCGTCCGCCGCGCCCTTACCGTCCGCCCGGTCCAGGGCCGCGCGCAACGCCTCCCGTCCGAAGCGGCCCTCCAGCAGCGCGCGCACGCCCCGCCGCAGAGCCCGTTGGTCGTCCGTGAGCCGGAAGTCCACCGCCGGGTTCACCTCCCCCTGGGAAGGCCGAGGATCCGCTCGGCCACGATGTTCCGCTGGATCTGCGAGGTGCCGGCCGCGATGGTGTACGACAGCGACGACAGCCGGTCCAGGGTCCATTCCCGCCCCAGGTCCAGGGCGTCGGGGCCGAGGACCTCCGCGGCGGCGTCGAACAGCTCCTGGCGGGCGTGCGAGTACGCCAGCTTGAAGACCGAACCGCCGACGCCGGGCACGCCCCCGGTCCCCTGCGCCTCGCTGACGTTCCACTGGGTGAGCCGCCACAGCGCGCGGAACTCGGCGTTCAGCCCGCCGAGGCGGCGGCGCAGCGCGGCGTCGTCCCAGCGGCCGTTCTTCCGCGCCTCGCGCGCGACCTCGCACAGCACGCGCCGGCAGGCGACGACCTCGCCGACGAAGGCGGTGCCGCGCTCGTAGGAGAGCGTCACCATGGTCACGCGCCAGCCGTCGTTCTCGGCGCCGACCCGGTTGGCGGCCGGGACGCGCACCTCGTCGAGGAAGACCTCCGCGAACTCGGTGGAGCCCGCGAGCGTGCGCAGCGGGCGGACGGTGATGCCGGGCGCGTCCATCGGCATCGCGAGCCAGGTGATGCCCCGGTGCTTGCGGGCGCCGGGGTCGGTGCGCACCAGCAGTTCGCACCAGTCGGCCACCTCGGCGTGGGAGGTCCAGATCTTGGACCCGCTGACCACGTAGTCGTCGCCGTCGCGCCACGCGCGCGTGCGCAGCGCCGCGAGGTCGGAGCCGGCGTCCGGTTCGCTGAAGCCCTGGCACCAGACCTCCTCGCCGCGCAGCACGGGCGGCAGCCAGCGCGCCCGCTGCCCCGCGCTCCCCTCGGAGGCGATGGTCGGTCCGGCGTGCAGCAGCCCGACGAAGTTGGCCCCCACGTAGGGGGCGCCCGCCTTCTCGGTCTCCTCCAGGTAGATGAGGTGCTGCGTCGGCGTGGCGCCCCGGCCGCCGGCGTCGACGGGCCAGTGCAGGCCCGCGTACCCGGCGTCGTACAGCATCCGCTGCCAGCCGAGGTCGTACGCCCGTCTGGCGGGCCAGTCGTGCGGGGACGGCTTCGGCGGCAGCGTCGGGAGCACCCCGGCGAGCCAGGTCCGCAGCCGCGCGCGGAACTCCTCCTCCTCTGGGGTGTACGTCAGGTCCACTACAGGTCCAGCTCCAGCATGCGGATGGCGTTGCCCCGCATCAGCTTGTGGACGGTCTCGTCGTCGAGGCCCTTCACGTGGTCGAGGGCGACCTCCTTGGTGTGCGGGAAGGTCGAGTCGACGTGCGGGTAGTCGGTCTCGAAGGTGGCGTTGTCGCGGCCCACCACGTCCAGGGACGCGACCCCGTGCTTGTCGCGGAAGAAGCAGCAGAAGACCTGCCGGTAGTAGTACGTCGACGGGGGCTCCGGGATCAGGTCCCTGACCCCGCCCCAGGCCCGGTGCTCCGACCAGACGTCGTCGGCGCGCTCCAGCGCGTAGGGGATCCAGCCCATCTGGCCCTCGGAGTAGGCCAGCTTGAGGCGCGGGAACTTCACCAGGACGCCGCTGAACAGGAAGTCCATCATCGAGGCCATCGCGTTGTTGAAGGACAGCGAGGCCTGGACGGCGGGGGGCGCGTCGGGGGAGGCGGCGGGCATCTGGGAGGACGAGCCGATGTGCATGTTCACGACCGTCCCGGTCTCCTGGCAGACCGCGAAGAACGGGTCCCAGTGGCCGGAGTGGATGGAGGGCAGCCCCAGGTGGGTGGGGATCTCGGAGAAGGTGACGGCCTTCACGCCCCGGGCCGCGTTGCGGCGGATCTCGGCGACCGCGAGGCCCACGTCCCACAGGGGGATCAGGCACAGCGGGATCAGCCGGCCGCCGCTGTCGCCGCACCACTCCTCGACCATCCAGTCGTTGTAGGCCCGCACGCAGGCCAGGGCGACCTCCTTGTCGTGGGCCTCGGCGAAGGTCTGGCCGCAGAAGCGCGGGAAGGTGGGGAAGCAGAGGCTGGCCTCGACGTGGTTGAGGTCCATGTCCCTGAGCCGCTCGGCGGGGTCCCAGCAGCCGCGCCGCATCTCCGCGCGGGTGATGCCCTCCAGCGTCATCTCGTCGCGGTCGAAGCCGACGGCGGCGATGTTGCGCTTGTACGGGAACTGGAGGTCCTCGTAGATCCACCAGTCGGTCGGCGGGCCGTCCGGGTCCATGGTGATCCGGTACTTGCCCCCGACGTAGGCGAGTTCGCCGATCCCCGCGGTCAGCGGTTTCGGTCCCCGGTCGTGGTACTTGCGCGGCAGCCAGGTCTCGAAGAGGTGCGCGGGCTCGATCACGTGGTCGTCGACGCTGATGATGCGGGGCAGTTCGGTCATGGTCCCCTCCGCCTGGCGTTCATTTCTGATGACCCGTCAGATCCGTCTCTCCGAGCAGGCTAGCCCCGCACCTATGGACCGACAAGGCGGCGGGCCCTACGCTCTGCGCACGATCTGACTGACCGTCAGCCACGGATGCCGAGGCGAACGACCGCAGGGGGCCGAAGTGAACGACACCGCACACGCCCTGAGCTCCGCGCGCACGCTGTGGGAACTGGTCGACCGCCGGGCCGGCCTCACCCCGGACCGGCCCGTCCTGCTCCAGGGTGACCGCTCCCTGACCTTCATCGAGCTGCGCGACCGTGCCGAGCGGGTGGCGGCGGGCCTGTACGAGCGGGGCGTGCGCCCCGGCACGGTGGTCGCCTGGCAGCTGCCCACCCGGATCGAGACCGCCCTGCTGTCCTTCGCGCTGGCCCGGATCGGCGCCGTGCAGTCGCCGGTCATCCCCTTCTACCGCGACCGCGAGGTCGGCTTCGCGCTGCGGGAGTCGAAGGCCGAGTACTTCGCCGTGCCGGGCGAGTGGCGCGGCTTCGACCACACCGCGATGGCGCACCGGCTCGGCGCGAGGAACGTCTTCGAGGCGTACGACGCCCTGCCCGACGGCGACCCCGCCGCCCTGCCCGCCCCGCCCTCCGACGGCACCTCGGTCCGCTGGATCTACTGGACCTCGGGCACCACCTCCGACCCCAAGGGCGTGCTGCACACCGACCGCTCACTGATCGCGGGCGGCTCCTGCCTCGCCCACGCGCTGCGCCTGTCCGGGGACGACGTGGGCTCGATGGCCTTCCCGTACGCGCACATCGCCGGGCCCGACTACACGGTGATGCTGCTGCTGTACGGCTTCCCGGCCGTGATGTTCGAGCACTTCGCGCTGCCCGACGCCCTCGCGGAGTACCGCGGGCACGGCGTGACGGTGGCGGGCGGCTCGACCGCGTTCTACTCGATGTTCCTCGCCGAACAGCGCAAGCGGCCCGGGGAGCCGGTGATCCCGACCCTGCGGCTGCTCGCGGGCGGCGGCGCCCCCAAGCCGCCCGAGGTCTACCACTCGGTCGTCCGGGAGATGGGCGTCCAGCTCACCCACGGGTACGGGATGACCGAGGTCCCGATGATCACGATGGGCGCGCCGGACGACACGGCCGAGAACCTGGCGACCACCGAGGGCAGGCCCCCCGAGGGCATGGAGGTACGGATCGTGGACGCGGCGGGCGCTCCCCTGCCGGCCGGCGTCGACGGGGACGTACGGCTGCGGGGGGAGGCCGTGTGCCAGGGGTATCTGGACCCGGCGCAGACCGCGGAGGCGTTCGACGGGGACGGGTTCCTGATCACCGGGGACGTGGGGCACCTGACCGGGAGCGGTCACCTCGTCCTCACCGGCCGGGTGAAGGACATCATCATCCGCAAGGGGGAGAACATCTCCGCCAAGGAGATCGAGGACCTGCTCCACCGGCACCCGGCGGTCGGCGACGCCGCCGTGATCGGGCTGCCCGACGCCGAGCGCGGGGAGCGCGTGTGCGCGGTGGTGGAGCAGCCGCCGGGGGCGCCGGAGCTGACGCTGGCCGGGGTGACGTCGTACCTGCGCGGGGAAGGGCTGTCCGTGCACAAGCTGCCGGAGCAGCTGGAGGTCGTGGACGCCCTTCCGCGCAACGAGACCCTGCGGAAGGTGCTCAAGTACCGGCTCAGGGAGCGCTTCTCGGGGTGAGAGACCTCAAGGTGAGGTCCGGGGCGAGGTCCGGGGTGTGGTCCCGTCCGGCCCCCGTGGCGGGGGCCGAACGGCCGTCCGCTCCGGTCAGTCCGGCACCGTGAAGTAGCGGGCGAAGGCACTCACGATCTCCGTCTCGCCGATCCGTCCGTCGGCGTCCGCGTCCAGGGCGGCGGCCACGGTATGGGCGATGCCGTCGCCCACACCGAGGGCCCTGAGGACGCGCGTGATCTCCTCGACCGTGGCCGCGCCGTCCCCGTCGGTGTCCGCCACGGCGAGGGCCGCGTGCAGGAAGGGGCGGGCGATCTCGGCGAACCGCTCGGGGTTGTCGCGCAGCCGCTTCACGGCGCCGCTCACGAACTCCTCGCGCGTGATCCGCTGGTCGCCGTCCCGGTCCGCTATCCCTGCCATGCCCTGCCAGAACGCCTCGGCGCCGACGTAGAGGGCCTGGCCCTTGTCGCACCGGGCCGTGGTGCCGAACTCGGCGAGCACGGCCTTGGTCGCGGCGCTGAAGTCCTCCCGGTCGATGTAGCCGTTGCCGTCCTGGTCGAAGCCGGCGAACCGGGCGGCGATCCTGCGCTCGTACTCGGAACTGACCATGGTGTGTTCGGACCGCCTCACTTCTCAGCCGGCCTCGGCCGGACTGCACTTCATCCGGGACGGAGCGTACGACGCCCGGACCCCGCGGGGTGCCGGAAAGCGACGGTTGTGCCAAGAACGCAAGAATTCCGGGACAACGGCGTGGCCTGGGCCGCGCGGCGGTCAGGGGTGCCGTCCGGGCGGGGAGCGGGCCGTCAGGCCGACAGCGGGCGGGACTCCTCGTCCACGGCCGCGTCGACGTCGGGGTACACGTCGAAGAGCCGGCGCACCCCGAGGGCCCCGAGGACGCGGTTGACGTGGGACCCGTCGGCCGCGCCCCCCGCGGGCAGGATCAGCCGCAGCCGCCCCCGGCAGGAGCGCATGAGACGGCGGGCGGCGATCAGGACGCCGACCCCGCTGGAGTCGCAGAACACGACCCCGGAGAGATCCAGGACGATGCTGTGCCGGCCCGTGGCCACCACGTCGTGGACGCTCTGGCGCAGCGCCGGTGACGTCACGAGGTCGAGCTCGCCCGACACCCGCAGCACGGCCCATTCGTCCTCGCGGCGGCGCGGGGCGCCCGGACCGTCCGCGCTCCCTCTTCCCGTTCCGCCCGCGCCGCTCCCGTCCCCGGTCACGTCGGTCACATGGGTCACCTTGAGCGTCACCGCCACGCCTTTCGCTCGCCTCGCCCGCAGAAGCGGAAGCTCTCCGTACGCTTCCTTCCGGCGCGGCTGCCCCGCCGTCCTTCCATGAAACACGGATCCCGCCAGGAAGAAACGACTGTCTACGGTCGAAAACGCTTCCCGAGGGTTCTCTTTCGGTCGTATACGAGCAGTTGCGGTCAGGTACGAGGGTGGAAGTGGCGCGCTCTTACCATCTACGACCCGCCCGGGGGCGCACATTGACGTAAAGGGGCGTGCGTCGCGGCACGTGCCGACTACATTCAAGACAGCGGCCTCGCGCAGGCTGGACGCACGGACGGACACCGGGCACGACCAGGGGCGAGGGGGCCGTATGGCGACACAGGACGCACCGCCCCGCTGGGACCGCAAGATGCAGCAGCGACTCTCGCGCGGGGAGGCGGCCGCGCTCGGCGAGCTCTACGACCGGTTCGCCTCGCTCGTGCACGGACTCGCCCATCGCGTCCTCGGGGACGAACGGGCCGCCGACGGGATCACCCGCGAGGTCTTCACCCACGTCTGGGAGAACCCCGACGCCTACGACCCCCAGCAGGGCCCGCTGCGCTCCTGGGTCGCCGCGCTGACCCACCGCCTGGCCGTGCAGCGGCTGCGCGCCACCGAGACCGCCGCGCTCGCCCGGAGCGGTGACGGCACCGCCGAGGAGCTGGAGCGCAAGGTGCGCAGCGCGTCCGTCGCCGCCCGCGCGGACTACATCGTCACCTCCATGCCCACCCCGCTGCGGACCGCTCTGGAACTGGCCTATTTCCAGCGCCGTGACTACCGCCAGGCCGCGGCCGATCTCGGCGTCACCGAGGACGAGGCCCGCCGGCGGCTCCGCCTCGGCCTCCAGCTGCTGTCCACCGCCCACGACGCCGGGCCCACCGGCGCGCCGCCGGAACACGGGGGCGCGCGGTGAGCGGGGAATCCAGCCGGTTCACGTCGTCCGACGACGAGGAGGGGCGCGAGAACGGGCACGAGGACATGCGCGGGGACATGGACGAGGGCGTGGACGAGGACGAGGACGGGCACGGGGGCATGCGGGAGGACGGACACGAGGACGTGGGCGGCTCCGGGCCGCGGCCGGGCGGGCCGGCGCGCATACCGCCGCCCCGCGCCTCCGTGGAGGACACCGGCCTGCCGCTGCCCGCACCGGCCGCCGTGTCCGGCCCGGCGCCGCTGGTCCTCGAACACCGGGTCCTGAAGTCGCTGCTGGGCGCGTGGGCGCTGGCCGCCTGCTCGGCGGACGAGACGAGTGCCGTCGAGGAGCACCTGGGGCACTGCGGCCCGTGCGCGGACGAGGCGCTGCGGCTGCGCGAGGCGGTCGGGCTGCTGCACCCCGCGGAGAGCCTCGACCTGGACCCGACACTGCGCACCCGCGTCCTGACGAGCTGCCTGGACCGGCGCCCGCCGCGCATCCCGGTGCCCGAGTGGGCCGCTCCCTACGACGCGGAGACCGCCCGTCTCGACGCCCTGCTCCAGGACATAGGCGGCTCCGAATGGCACGCGCCCGTGCGGCTGCGCTGGTTCGAGGGCGAGGGACCCGTGAGCCGCCGTACGACGGTCGCCGGGGTCATCGCCCACCTGCTGAGCGTCGACGGACTGGTCGCCGTCGCGCTGGGCCTGGACGATCCGCTCGGCGAGCCCGACGCGGAGCGGGCGACTCCGCAGGACCGCACCGAGGCGTACTGGCGTGCCTCGCGCGTCCCGCCCACCCGGTCCGTGCGCGATCCCTGGCGGGAGCAGAGCCACGGCATCGTCCGGTCGGTGTCGTTCGTGGAGGAGGGCGCCCCGCCGGCGGGCGGGGTCGCGGGCGGGGAGGCCTCCGGGCGGCTCACCGTGGCGTACGGCGGCTTCGACCTGCCGCTCAGCGACTCGATGCTGGACCGGGCCTTCGAGTGCTGGGTGCACGCGGGGGACATCGCCGACGCGGTGGACTACCCGTACGAACCGCCCGCTCCCCGGCACCTGCACCGGATGATCGACCTGGCCGCGCGGATGCTGCCCGTCTCGCTCGCCGAGCGGCGCCGGGCCGGGCTGTCGGAGCACCCGCCCCGGCGTCTCGTCACGGCGGGCGCCCCGGGCCGCAGCCTGCGCCTGGAGATCGAGGGCTCCGGGGGCGGCGAGTGGCTCGTCCCGCTCGACTCGCCCGGCGCCGTCGGCTCCGCCGAGCACGAGGTGGCCCATGTCGCGCTGGACGGGGTGGAGTTCTGCCGCCTGGCCGCGGGCCACGTGTCCCCGGAGGAGGCGGCCGCCGGACAGGACGGCGACCGCGAGGTCATCAGGGACGTACTGCTCGCTGTCGCGTCACTGAGCCGGATCTAGCCCGGCGCGGCCGGGCGGCCGGGCGGTCAGGCGGTCAGGCGGTCAGGCGGTCAGGCGAAGACGACCGTCCGGCGTCCGTTCAGCAGGATGCGGCGCTCCGCGTGCCACTTCACGGCACGGGCCAGCGCCTGGCACTCCACGTCACGTCCGATGGCGACCAGCTGGTCGGGGGTGACGTCGTGGCCGACCCGCTCGACCTCCTGCTCGATGATCGGGCCCTCGTCGAGGTCGGCGGTGACGTAGTGCGCCGTGGCGCCGATGAGCTTGACCCCGCGGGCGTGCGCCTGGTGGTACGGCTTGGCGCCCTTGAAGCTCGGCAGGAAGGAGTGGTGGATGTTGATGATCCTGCCGCTGAGCTGCTTGCACAGGTCGTCCGAGAGGACCTGCATGTAGCGGGCGAGGACGACCAGCTCGACGCCCTTCTCGCGCACCAGCTCCAGCAGCTGCGCCTCCGCCTCGGCCTTCGTTTCCTTCGTCACCGCGATGTGGTGGAAGGGAATGTCGTAGGACTCCACCAGCTCCGCGAAGTCCGTGTGGTTGGAGACCACCGCGGCGATGTCGACGGGCAGCGCTCCGATCCGTGCGCGGAAGAGCAGGTCGTTCAGGCAGTGGCCGAACTTGCTCACCATGAGGACGACCCGCATCCGGTCCTCGGCCCGGTGGATCTGCCATTCCATGTGGAACGCGTCACCGACCGCCGTGAAACTCGCACGCAGTTTCTCCACGGTCACCGGCGACTCCGCCGAGAAGTGGACGCGCATGAAGAACAGACCCGTGTCGTGGTCGCCGAACTGCTGGCTGTCCTCGATGTTGCAGCCGGTCATGAACAGGTAGCTCGACACGGCGTGCACGATGCCCTGCTTGTCGGGGCAGGACAGCGTCAGGACGTACTGCTCGGCGGCGGGCGCGGTCCCGCGGACGGACGGCTCATTCATGCGGGACAGAATCCCATACCAGGGGTCCGCACAGCAGTGCCGTCCCGCCACGCGGACGCCCCGCGGGGCGCCTCACGGTCGCCGGACCAGGGGGCCGACGGCTACGCGGACCGCGTCAGGATGCGCAGGACCTCGAGGGTGCGCGGAGGCGCGTCCGGGTCCTCGCCGTCGCTCGACGCCATCCGTACGTGCGCGGCGCGCGCGGCCTGGAGGGCGTCCGGCCACCCCTGGTGGTCGAGATAGGCGGAGACGGGCGCGTCGGGTCCGACCTGGTGCATGATCCGCAGGACCCGCAGGACGGCGCTGTCCACGAGGGCCGCCTCCTGGGAGTCCCGGAAGATCGTGCCGACGTATTTCTCGGCCGACCAGTTGTCCAGCCAGGTGTCCTCGACCAGGCGGTACACGGCGTCCGTGACGTCGCCGTACCCGTCGGCACCGGCGAGCCAGACGTCTCTCTGGAAGACCGGGTCGGAAAGCATGTGCAGCGCGGAGCGCACATTGCTGCGCCAGCGCCACCAAGGCATGTCGTTCAGTGGCATGCCGCCCATGGTGGATGAGCGACGGCCGCGGCGGGAAGGGTTCTCCGAGTCTTGCACGGTCATCGATCGTACGGTCCCTGTGAAAAACAGTTCATCGGCCCCTGTAATTCACCTCTGCGTCACCTGGTGTCGACCACGTGTCACATCAATATTTTTGGTGTGGCGGAATCGTGCATGCCCATGACCGGTAGGCGACGTACTCGCACCACCTCCCCCACTCCGCCCCGGCCCCGCAAGGCCAAGCTGCTGTACGCGAGCGCTTTAGTCGCATGCGCGTCGGTCGCTGTCGGATGCGGGGCCATCCCTGGTGCCACGGGGGGCTCCGGGGATGGCCCCGTGAAGGTGATGACCTGGGCCCCCGAGAAGACCAACGCGACGAACAAGCCCGGAATGCCCGCGCTGGCGAAGGCCTACGCGCGCTGGGTCAACGCCCACGGCGGCATCAACGGCCGCAAGCTGGAGGTCCTCACCTGCAACGACCACAACGACTCGGTCGACGCCGCGCACTGCGCCGAGCGGGCGGCCGAGGAGAAGGTCGTCGCGGTCGTGGGCTCCTACAGCCAGCACAGCCGTGCGTTCCTCTCCCCGCTGGAGAGCGCGGGCATCCCCTACATCGGGGGCTTCGGGGTGACCGACGACGAGTTCACCAGCCCCGTCTCCTATCCGGTCAACGGCGGTCAGGGCGTCCTGCTGGCCGGACTCGGCGAGCAGCTCGGCAAGAACTGCGGCCCCGTCTCGCTCATACGCCCCGACACCATCGCCGGTGACGAACTGCCGGTGCTGCTCGACGCCGGCCTGAAGGCGCTGGGCCACCCGCAGGCCGCGGACCAGCGGGCGGCCGAGGACGCCACCGAGTACTCCCGGCCGACGCAGCTGGCCCTCGAGCACGCGACCTCCGAGCCCGGCCGGCAGGGCTGCGTGGTCCCCGCGCTCGGCGACCGCACGAACACCTTCATGGACTCCTTCCGGCGCGACAGCGCGAACTACCGGAAGGTGCACACCGGTACGGTCATCGGCAGCATCGACCAGTCGCAGATCGACGCCACCGGCGGCAAGTCGGGCCCCTACGAGGGTTCGTACGTCACCGGCTGGTACCCGACCGCGAACGACCCGCGCTGGGACGCGATGCGAAAGGTGATCAAGGAGCAGGCCTTCGGCGACAACCGGATCGATCCCGCCGACTCCGGGGTGCAGACCACCTGGATCGCCTACACCGTGCTGCAGAGGGTCATCGAGTCCCTCGGCGCGGGAGAGGTGTCGCCGCTCACCGTCCGGCACCAGCTCGACAGCGGCATCAAGGTGGGCACGGGCGGGCTCACACCGACGCTCAGCTGGCGCTTCGACGCGCAGACCTCGGCCGCCAGCTTCCCGCGCCTCGTCAACGCGGACGTCACCTTCCAGGTCATCCGCAACGGCCAGCTGACCTCGCAGCGGAGCGGGTTCGTCAACATGGCGAAGACGCTGGCGGCCGCGGACTAGAGGGAACCGCGGCGGCGCTCACGGCGAAGCCCGACCCCTCTCGCCCGCATCGGCGAGGGGGGCCGGGCTTCGTACCGGGTCACAGCTGTGTGCGGGCCCGCTGGGTCAGGCCGTACTTCGCCGCGATGGCGTTCCACAGCGTCGCGGCCTTCCCCTTCTGCGCGGAGGCCGTGCCGCTGGCCCGATCGCCCGCCTGGGTCTCCCCGGTGGTGCGGGCCTGGCCCTTGCGGCAGCCCTTCTTGCCGTTGCCGACCTGGTCGGCCCAGGCCGCGTAGTGGTTGTCGGCCGAGGCGGAGGCCTTCCAGCCGCTGTTGAGGGCGGCGGTCAGCTCCTCGTGGTTCGGCAGCTTGTCGACCGCGAGGCCGGAGAGCCGGGTGACCAGCTCGCCGCGCTGCTTGGCCGCGTCCCGCAGGTCACCGGCCGCCTGGCCGAGGTTGTTGCACGCCTTCACGTTCGCCACGGCCCTGATCACCGAGTCACGGCTGTTGGCGCTGTCCGCGAGGAGCTTGTCCAGCTCGACGGCCTGCGCCTTCACCGGGTCGGCACCGGCGGGCGCCGACGAACCCGCCGTCGTCGCGGGCGCGGTTGCGGCCACCGTCTTGCCGGTGTCGTCCTTGCCGTCGTCACCGCCTCCGCCACCGCTGAGCAGGGCGCCGGCGCCGACGCCGAGCACGATGATGCCGATGCCGACGGCCGCGATCACCGGAACGCGCGAGCCGGTGCGGCCACCGCCGCCGCCTCCGTCACGGTCGGACGGGCCACCGCGCCGCCCGGCGGACCGGCTGCCGGGCGCGCCCGGCGCGGACTGGGCGCCGTACGTGTCGCGCGGGGCCTGCGGGCCGCCCGCGTCGATGCGCGGCAGCATCTGCGTCGGCCCCGCGGCCTCCGGCTCGCTGCGGAAGAGGTTGTCGAACTCCGCCGGGGGCTGCCGCTCCTCCGGCGCGCCGGAGGGCATCCCGAAGGAACCCGACGGCTGTGCGGGCACGGGCGGGATGTACTGGGTGGCGTCGGCGTCCGAGCCGGCGGACGGCGGGGATCCCGCGCCGGGGCCGCCCTGCGTCGCCTGCCCCAGGTACTGCGGCGCCCCGGCCCCCGTCTCCGGCGGCAGCGCGCCCGGACCCACCGGCGGCATGAACTGGGTGGCGCCCTCGTCCGGCGCGGCGGCGACCGGCGGTATGAACTGCGTCGCCCCCTCGTCCGAGCCCGGGGCGGCCGGTATGTACGGAATGTACTGGGTGGCGCCCTCGTCGCCGCCGGACGGCAGCGAGGTCCCCTGCCCGCCCTGCTGCTCCTGGGCCCCGTAGCCGCCGTAGCCGTCGTAGCCGACGGCGGAGTGCGAGCCGTGCGCCCCCGGCGCATAGCCGTTCTGGACGCCGTACGCCGAGGACTGCGCGCTCTCGGGCGGCAGCGGCGCGGAGCCGGATCCCGGCTGGGCGAAGCCCTGCGCCTGCTGTGCGCCGTGCGGGTCCGACGCCGGCCAGCCCTGGCCCCCGGAAGGGGCGGAGGCGCCCCATGACTGGGGGGTGTTCGCGGGCGCGCCCCAGCCGTCGCCGGGCCCCGGGGCCTGGGCGGCAGAGCCGTCGGGGCCCCACTGTCCGCCCCAGGCCGGACCACCGACCGGGGTCGGGCGGTCACCCGCCGTGCCCGGCAGCAGCGGCTCGCTGCCGTCGGAGGGCAGCACGATGCCTTCGCGCGCGGGCCGCGCCGAGGGCTCCTCGCCCTGTCCACTCTGCGTCACCGGGACTCCTACGAATGGGGGACCTTCGGAATCATCGGCTCACGCTACCGGGTCCCCACAACCCGGTGCCACGCAGCACCTGTGATGACCACCCCGCCCTGTGACACGGGTAACGAAATCGCACCCGAATGCGCTGTATTCGACTCACCCCGCTCACAGCGCCCCTGTTCTCCCGGTGTTCACGCCGGTACGGGCCGTACGTTCACGCGCGCGGGCCCGGACGGCGCGGAAGAGAAATGATCACACTCCGCGCCGAGGGAGCGGGGCCGGGCGGGGAGCGGGTCCGGGCGGGGCGCACGCGGTGTGCGCCCCCGGCGGACGCGCACCGGCCCGGCCGCACCGGACGGCACGCCCTCCCCTCACGCGTCCCCGAGCCCCCCGTGTCCCCGGAGTCCCTCGCGTGCGCTCACGCCGCCGCCTGCAGCTCCATGCGCGCCCCGAACTCCCGTACCACGGCCTCGTCCTGGAACGGCTCCAGGCGCTGCTGCAGGTCCTCCAGGTACTCGGCGCCGCGGTTGGAGCGGAGGGTGCCGAGGAGTTCGACGGCGCGCAGGCCGGTGTGGCAGGCCTGCTCCACCTCGCGCTGCTGGACCTGTGCCGTGGCCAGCAGGACGTAGCCGATGGCCCGGCGGCGGGCGCGCGTCTCGGGATGGCCGGCCAGGGACTCCTCGGCGCACCGCGCGGCGGCCTCGGCCTGGCCGAGGTCCCGGTGGCAGTGGGCCAGCTCGTCGGCGAGATAGGCCTCGTCGAAGTGCGCGATCCACGTCGGGTCGTCCCCGGAAGCCGCGTCGGCGTTCTCCAGGGCCGTGACGGCCCGCCCGGCCGCCACCTGGGCGGCGCGCGCGTCGCCCAGCAGCGCGTGCCCGCGCGCCTCGGCGGCGTGGAACATCGACTCCGCCCGCGGTGTCGCCCGTCCGCGCGCCCCTTCCTGGGCCGCGCGCGCCAGCTGCGCGATCTCGCGCGGGTTGCCGAGCTGGGCGGCCAGGTGGCTCATGGACGCGGCGAGGACGTAACCGCCGTAACCGCGGTCGCCGGCCGCCTGCGCGAGCCGCAGCGCCTGGATGTAGTAGCGCTGGGCGAGCCCCGGCTGACCGGTGTCGATGGCCATGTAGCCGGCCAGTTCCGTCAGCCGGGACACGGCCGCGAACAGCTCGCGTCCGACCGCTTCCCGGTAGGAGCCGGCGAGCAGCCCGGAGACCACGCTGTTCAGGTAGTGCACGACGACCGGGCGCACGTGTCCGCTGCCGTACTGGTGGTCCAGGCCGACGAGGGCCTGGGTCATCGCGCGGACGGCCGCCACGTCCGAGAGCCCGACGCGCGGGCCCGCCGAGCGGGCGACCTGCGAGTCCGGCGACGAGATCAGCCAGTCGCGGCTCGGCTCGACGAGCGCGGAGGCGGCGACGGACGACCCGGACAGGAAGTCCCGCCGCCCCACGTCGCTGCGCCACAGCTCGCAGACCTGCTCGATGGCGCCCAGTACGGTCGGCGAGAACTGGAGACCGACACCGGACGCCAGGTTCTTGCCGTTGGCCATGCCGATCTCGTCGATCGTGACCGTCCTGCCGAGCTTGCGGCCGAGCGCCTCGGCGATGATCGCCGGAGCCCGCCCCCGGGGCTGCTGACCGCGCAGCCAGCGCGCCACGGACGTCTTGTCGTAGCGCAGATCGAGTCCGTGCTCCGCTCCGCACATGTTGACCCGGCGGGCCAGCCCGGCGTTCGAGCAGCCCGCTTCCTGGATGAGCGCCTGCAGCCGTTCGTTCGGCTGCCTGGCGATGAGAGGCCTTGCGGCCATGGCGTACCCCCTGTGGCTGCGGTGCCTGCCCACGCACCGGGTTGACGTGTCCTCACTGGCCGGTCGCCGGAGGAGAGCGGCCAGGAAGATCAATGCCCCGCGGACATACCGAAGATGCGAGACATATGAGGATTGCCGGGGTAAAGGCGGCTGCCCGGCCCCACCCCTGATTACCCGCTACCGGCTGCCGTTCTCCCGCGCGCCCCCGTACGTGCACCCGTGCGCCCCGGCCGGAGAACCGGTGCTCCTCCCCCGCGCGCGTATCCCCCGTAACCCGAAGTGGACGCGGGAGTTGAGACCCACGTGGAAGAGACCATCGCGGGCACCGAGTCCGCACAGATACCTCACCAGCGTGGTGATTCGCTGCGGGAGACCGCCGTGCGCTACGTCGAGGAACGCCACTGGGACGTGTTCCCCGGCACCTGGCTGGAAGCGGCCGGCGGCGTGCAGCTCTGCTCCTGCGGCGACCTCTCCTGTGCCTCACCCGGCGCCCATCCGGCGCGCCGGGAGTGGGCGACCCAGGCCACGGGCAGCACGACGGTCGCGTGGCGGCTCTGGTCGGACCGGCCGGCGGCGTCGATCCTGCTGCCCACGGGGCGTACGTTCGACGCGATCGACGTGCCCGAGTCGGCCGGGTTCCTGGCGCTCGCCCGCATGCGCCGGATGGATCTCGGCCTCGGACCGGTGACGTGCACCCCGGACCGTCGCATGCAGTTCTTCGTGCTCCCCGGAGCGGCGGCGAAGATCCCCGGTCTGGTGCGGGCGCTGGGCTGGTCGCCGGCCTCGCTCGATCTGACCGCGCTCGGCGAGGGAGCCTGGGTGGCCGCGCCGCCGACCCGGGTCGGATCCCGGGGTGCCGTGCAGTGGGCCTGCCGTCCGACGCCCGCGAACCGCTGGCTGCCGGACGCGGAGGAGCTGATCTCACCGCTGGCCTACGCCTGCGGGCGGGACCGGTAGGGAGCGGCAGGGACCGGCGGGGATCCGAAGGAGCCGGTGAGGGCGGGCGGAGGCCGGTGACGACCGGGAGATCGTCCGGGACCCCGCAGGGACGGGTGGCGAACGGCCGGGGGCACTTAGGGTGCCTGTATGAGCGAGGCAGTGAAGGGCGGCGGCGTGCCCGCCGTGCGGGTGCGGGGGCTCTGGAAGCGGTTCGGTGAGCAGGTCGCCGTGGCCGGGATCGATCTGGAGCTTCCCGCCGGGCAGTTCATCGGACTCGTCGGGCCGAACGGCGCCGGCAAGACCACCACCCTGTCGATGGTGACCGGGCTGCTCAGACCCGATCAGGGCACGGTCGAGGTCGTCGGTCACGACGTGTGGCGCGACCCGGCGGAGGTGAAGGCCCGGATCGGCGTGCTGCCCGAGGGGCTCCGGCTCTTCGAGCGGCTCTCGGGGCGCGAACTGCTCGGCTACACCGGCCGGCTGCGGGGTCTGCCCGGCGCCGAGGTCGACAAGCGCGCCACCCAACTCCTCGACGTCCTCGGCCTCGCGGGCGCCCAGCACAAACTCGTCGTCGACTACTCGACCGGCATGCGCAAGAAGATCGGCCTGGCCTGCGCGCTCCTGCACAACCCCGAAGTCCTCTTCCTGGACGAGCCGTTCGAGGGCGTCGACCCGGTCTCCGCGCAGACCATCCGGGGCGTCCTGGAGCGCTACACCGCGTCCGGCGCCACCGTCGTCTTCTCCTCCCACGTGATGGAGCTGGTCGAGTCGCTGTGCGACTGGGTCGCCGTCATGGCCGCCGGACGCATCCGCGCGCACGGGCCGCTCACGGAGGTGCGCGGCGGCGCGCCCTCGCTCCAGCAGGCGTTCCTGGAACTGGTCGGCGCGCACGGGAGCGGCACCACGGCCGACCTGGACTGGCTGGGCGGCGGGGCGTCCCGGTGAGCGCCGGCCCCGGCGTCTCCGCCGCCTCGATCACCCCCGTCGTCGTACGCCTGAAGCTGTCGCTCCTGCGCAACGGTCTGCGGCAGTCCGCGGGCCGGCGGGCCGCGTTCATCGCGTCCACGGTGCTCGTGCTGCTCTTCGCCGCGCTCCAGCTGATCGGCCTGATCGCGCTGCGCGGCAACGAGCACGCCACCGCGATCGGCGTCCTGCTCGTGGCGGTCCTGGCGCTCGGCTGGACCGTGATGCCGCTGTTCTTCCCCAGCGGCGACGAAACGCTCGACCCGACGCGGCTGGTGATGCTGCCGCTGCGGCCGAAGCCGCTCGTGCGGGCGCTGCTGGCCGCCTCGCTGGTCGGCGTCGGACCGCTCTTCACGTTCTGCCTGCTGCTCGGTTCGGTGATCTCGGTCGCGCACGGGAGCGCGGCGTACGCGACGGCGGTGGTCGCCCTCGTGCTCGCCCTGATGGTCTGCGTGGCCCTCGCGCGGGCCGTCGCGGCCGCCAACATCCGGCTGCTGTCCAGCCGCAAGGGCCGCGACCTGGCGGTGCTCAGCGGGCTGGTCGTCGCGGTCGGCGCCCAGCTGGTCAACTTCGGCGCGCAGCGGCTCGGTTCGGCGGGCGGCCTGTCGAGGCTGGACCCGGTGACGGACGTGCTGCGCTGGATCCCGCCCGCGTCGGCGGTCGGCGCCGTGGACTCGGTGAGCGACGGGTCGTACGGGGCCGGGGCCGTCCAGCTCGCGCTGTGCGCGGCCGCCCTGGCGGGGCTGCTGGCGCTGTGGTCCCGGCATCTGACGCGGCTGATGACCTCGCCCGACGGGTCCACGCTCCAGGCCGCGGAACCCGCCGCCAGGGAGCGCGGCTCCTCGGGGCTCGCGCGCCTGCTGCCGGCCGGGCGCACCGGCACGGTCATGGAGCGCAGTCTGCGGTACGTGTGGCGCGATCCGAAGACCAAGGCGGCGTGGGTGGGCTCGCTGGCCATCGGTCTGATCGTGCCGGTGTTCAACGCGCTCCAGGGCACCGGCTCGGTCTACTTCGCGTGCTTCGCGGCCGGGATGCTCGGGATCCAGATGTACAACCAGTTCGGGCAGGACACGTCCGCCTTCTGGATGGTCGCGCTGACGATCTCCTCGACCCGTGACGCCTACGTCGAACTGCGCGGACGCGCGCTGGCCCTGCTGTCGATCACCCTGCCGTACGCGATGCTCGTGACCACGGTGACGACCGGGCTGCTCGGGGCGTGGGAGAAACTGCCCGAGGTGCTCGGCCTGTCCTTCGCGCTGCTCGGCGCGATGCTGGCGACCGGCGCCTGGTCCTCGGCCCGCTTCCCGTACTCCATCCCCCAGGAGGGCTACAAGAACGTGGCCCCCGGTCAGACCGGTCTCGCCTGGATCTCCATCTTCGGCGGCCTGGTCTCGGCCGCCCTGCTCGCCTCCCCCGTCATCACCCTGACGATCTGGCTGAACGTGAGCGCCGACGGCGGCCGCTGGACCTGGCTGCTGCTGCCCGTGGGCGCCGTCTACGGGACGCTGATCACGCTGCTGGGGCTCAGGCTCGCGGCACCCCGGACGGCCGGGCGCCTGCCGGAGATCCTGGCGGCGGTCAGCAAGGGGTGAGGGGCGCCGGCTTCATCCGGTGAGCACGCCGTCCAGGAACGGCTCGATCGCGGCGCGCCACGCCTCGGGCCGGTCGTAGTGCACGAGGTGGCCGGCGTCCGCGACCTCCGCGTACTGTCCGCGGGGCAGGACCCGGACCATCTCCTGGGACTCCGCCCGGCCGAGCTCGCCGTCGAGGCCGCGGACGACCAGGGCGGGGCACCGGACCTGGGCGAGCTCCTCCCAGTGGGCGTCGTACACCCATGTCCGGCGGGACTCGAGCATCTGTTCCGGTTCGAAGACCGGGCGCCAGCCGTCGGGGGACTCGTGCATCACCTCGGCGTAGAACTCGCCGCGGGAGGGATTGCGGCGCTCCACCCAGGGGTCGTCCTCGCCGAACCACTTCCGTACGTCGTCGAGGGTGGCGAAGGGGAGGGGCCAGGCCTTGAACCAGTCCTCCCACTCGCGCTGCGAGGCGGCTCCCAGGGCCGAGGCCCGCATGTCACAGATGATCAGGGCGCGGACGAGATCGGGGCGTTTGGCGGCGAGCTGCCAGCCGGTCAGCGCGCCCATCGCGTGGCCCACGACGACGGCCGGTCCGAGGCCGAGCTGTTCGAGGGCGGCCTCGGCGTCCTCGACGTAGGCCTCACGGGTGTACTCGGCCTTCGGTGCCTTGTCGCTCTGTCCGTGGCCGCGCTGGTCGAGGGCGACGGCGCGGTGCCGCTCGGAGAGCCAGCGGGCGGTGGGGGCCCAGTGCGAGGCGCGGCCCATGAGGCCGTGCAATAAGAGCACGCCGGGCGCCCCGGGCGCCCCCGGCCGGCCGCTCCCGGGAGGATCGGCGAACTCCCAGGCAGCCAGGCGTACACCGCCCGCCCCCGTCACGTCGATGCGCCGCACCATCGGTAATGGCACCCCCCTAGCTCGCTCGGACCGGCCCGCTCCCACTCTTCCCGGCCGGTCCACCCGTACCGCTTCCTGCCGCTGTTCCAGCTGTGCCGGTCGGTCTCTCTCGTGCACTCCCGCCACACCGCCACGTTATCGAATAGGGTTTCGAAACCGGCCTTTTCAGCCGCAACACCCCTCGTTCGAGTGACCACTCATCAGGATTGACCGCCGTCGCCCGGGGGAGATCTTCTGCGGGAGGCGGACCGCTCGGGGAAAACGGTCCGAGGGGATTGACCCTGGGAGCTCGGGGCTCCGGGTCAGCTCAGGGGAGGACAGGCCCCGGCGCCGAAAGGCGCCGGGGCCCTCTCCATGTCTGCGGCACATTCTCACGCCCCCTCTCCGACCGTGCACCTTCGCTCTCGGACACGGTCAAGAGCCCTCAGGTCATATGCCTCACGCGACAGCCTCGCACGCAAACGGTCCCCGCGCTGCGATTCGGCACACTGAATCTTGGTTTCGACAAGGTCGCGAAAGCATCACAACTGCCTCTGAAGTCACAGCAGTTGACGTGTGCGGGGCGGTGCGGGCCGAGTGCGTCCCACGGTGTCCGGCGTGCTCCCGGGCGCCGACGTGGAGGTCAGCGACCGCCGACCCCCCGGCCGGCGCCCGGAAGCTGCCCCTCGCGGGCACCGGAAGCGCGGGTGGAGAAGAAACGGGGATCCGGAATCAGGGACACCGGACGTGTGGACGCCCGGGGCCCGGACGCCGGGGGCCCGGACACCACGAGGCCGGCCACCGGCGGCGCCGGGGCCCTCGGACCCGGGGGTCGTGTCAGCGCTTGGCGACGAACACATGAGAGGCAACGTCCGCCTCCAGCTCCGCGGCCTCGCCGCCGCTGCCGACGAGGACCCCGCCGGCCGACTCGGTCACGCTGACCACGGAGCCGGGCTGCACGCCCGCCCGCCGCAGCGTGTACATCAGCTGGGCGTCCGTCTGGATCGGCTCACCGATCCGCCGTACGACCACGGTCTTGCCGTCCAGGCCCGGGTCCAGCTCGGACAGCGCCACCATGCCCTCGTCCAGGAACGGGTCCGCGCCGTCCTTCTCGCCCAGCTCCTCCAGGCCCGGGATCGGGTTTCCGTACGGCGACTCGGTCGGGTGGCGCAGCAGCTCCAGCACCCGCCGCTCCACCGCCTCGCTCATCACGTGCTCCCAGCGGCAGGCCTCCGCGTGCACCTGCTCCCACTCCAGACCGATGACGTCGACGAGCAGACACTCGGCGAGGCGGTGCTTGCGCATGACGCGCGTGGCCAACCGCCGGCCCTCGTCCGTGAGCTCCAGGTGCCGGTCGCTCGCCACCGCCACCAGGCCGTCGCGCTCCATTCTCGCGACCGTCTGACTCACCGTCGGGCCGCTCTGGTCGAGCCGCTCCGCGATACGGGCGCGCATGGGGACGACGCCTTCCTCCTCCAGCTCGAGGATGGTGCGGAGATACATCTCCGTGGTGTCGATCAGTCCGGACATTCGTGCCCCTCGATTAGCTCTGCCGGAGACCCGATGGTCCACCGGCGTGTGCGCTGGCCCTGGACTCAATTCTGACGCATAGCACTGACAACCGTGCCTCGCCGTTCGAACCGCTTGACGCCGATCGTCCCGGATCCACGCGGCCGGGGCGCCCGGCCCGTCCGCGGGCGTCGTGGCCGGCGCGCTCGGAAACGCCCCCGGAAGCCGTATTGACAGGGCAGTGGTCCAGACCGCAACGTGATCCGCGACACGACGGGAGTACGGTCGGCGCGGGGCGACCGGTCCGGCCGTCCGCCCGCCCGCCCCGCGCCGGCCGGGCGCCGCCGGGACGTCCGAGCCGACGAGACTTCTAAGGGGCTTCGCCGATGAGCGACAGCAAGCTTGCCGGGCAGTTCTTCGACGCCGCGATCGGCCTGCTGCGGCGGGTACGGGACGAGGACACCGGGGAGATCGAGGCGGCCGGGACCCTGATCGCCGACACCGTCGTCGACGGCGGCCGGCTCTTCGCCTTCGGCGCCGGACACTCCTCGCTCGCCGCGCAGGACATCGTCTACCGCGCGGGCGGCCTCGCCCTGATGAACCTGCTCGCCGTACCGGGGGTGGTGGGCGTCGACGTCATGCCCGCGACCCTGGGCTCCGCCCTGGAGCGGGTCGACGGCCTGGCGAGCGCGGTCCTCGACTCCAGCCCGCTGCGCTCCGGCGACCTGCTGGTGATCATCTCGCTCTCCGGCCGCAACGCGCTCCCGGTGGAGATGGCCATGAAGGCCCGCGCCCTCGGGGTGAAGGTCGTCGGCGTCACCTCCGTCGCCTACGCCACCGAGACGACGTCACGTCATGTGTCGGGCACCTACCTCAAGGACCACTGCGACGTCGTCCTCGACTCGCGGATCCCGGTCGGCGACGCGGAACTCGCCCTGGACTCCATCGAGGCGCCCTTCGCCCCCGCCTCGACCGTCGTCACCTCGGCCCTCCTCCAGGCCGTCATGGCCACGGCGGCGGGCGCCCTCGCGGACCGCGGCATCGAGCCGCCCCTGCTCCGCTCGGGCAACGTCGACGGCGGCCACGAGTGGAACGCCCGCGTCATGACGGAGTACGGGGACCGGATCTTCTACCGCCGCTGAGGAGACTCCGGAACCGGACCTCGATCGACACCGGAGGGCGCCCCGGGGCCTCCGGGGAGCCGGCCGGGCGGCCGGAGGTGCCCTCAGGGCTTCTCCGTCAGTTCCGCCAGGTCCAGGGCCGTCGCGATCCGTACGGCCACGTCCTCCGCGTACATCGCGTCCGCGCGCTCGAACCGGCTGCGGCCCGCGTTCCGCAGGAACGTGACGACCCCCAGCGTCCGGCCGCGGCTGCGCAGCACCGCGCACAGGGCGTGCACGGAGTCCCGCGGCCACTGCCGGGCGAGCGCCCACTCACGCGCCTGTTCGGGGTCGGCGGCGGCCGCGTCGGCCCGTACCGAACCGGCGCGCTCCACGCACTGCAGCGCGGGGTGCCCCTCCCCGTAGCGCAGGGGCAGTCCGGCCTTCCCGGTGATGTGACTCGGTCCGGGCGCCCCGGCGGGCGTGGCGACCGTCCGCACGAACCGCACGGGCCCCTCCTCGTCCGCCGGCCGGCCCTGGGCCACCCGGTCGACCAGGGCGTGGTCGGCGAAGCCCGCGAGGGCGAAGTCCAGGTGGACGGCGGCGGCCTCGGCCGGGCTCTCGCACTCGGCCGCGGCCCGCGCGGCGCGGTGCAGCTGGTTGGCGCGGAAGCGCAGCATCGCCGCCTCCTGCTCGGCCTGCTTGGCCTCGGTCACGTCCTGGAAGAGCCAGCCGACGCCGAGCGGCACGGGTTCCTCCGCGAGCGGCGAGGCGAGCCGCACGAAGCCGCTGAGCCAGCACCGCCGTCTGTCGCCCTCCGGCGTGCGCACGCCCACCCACATGTCCGCGGGGGCCGGCGGCGCGCCCTCGGACAGGACGTGGGTGAGGGCGGCCTCCAGCTCCTCGACGCCCAGGGAGAGCAGGTCTCCCAGCGGCCGGCCGAGGACGGAGCCGCGTCCGGTCCCGAAGGCCTGGGCGGCGTGCTCGTTGACCACGGCGGGCCGCAGGTCCGCGTCGACCAGCACCACGCCCCAGGCGGCGTCCTCGAAGAGCGCCTCGCTCAGCGCGATCGACCGTTCCAGGTCGATCTGGGTGTGCACCTCGCTGAAGGCGCAGTACACCCCGGCGGGCTTGCCGTCCGGACCGCGTACGGCGGCGGACTGGGTGCGCACGAGCACCCTGCCCCCGTCCTTGGTGAGGAGCGCGAACTCCTGCACCTGGCGGCCGGGGGCCTCCATGGCGGACATCAGCCGGCCCTCGACCTCCTCGGCGTCCGCGGTCCGCACGGCCCAGCCGGCGAATCCGCGCCGCCCCACGGCCTCGGCCGCCGTCCACCCGAGGATGCGCTCGGCCTCGCGGTTCCAATGGGTGAGGACCCCGTCGGCGTCGAAGGCGCACAGGGCCGCGTCCATGCCGTCCAGCAGCGCGGCCAGCAGATCCGAGCCGTCCCGCCCGGGCTCGTCCGGCCCCAGCTCGTCGGTGGTCCCACTACGCCGGGAAGCACTCACCTGGACCCCCTGCAGGCTGCGTCTGTGTACGGCGCGACAGTTCACTCAGTCGTCACCATTCAACTCGAACGTGACCCAGCCCACACCTCGTTCCCCGAAGATGGAGGAAATCGCTGTACTCCGGATTTCCGCACCGCCCGCCCCAGGAGCCCCCGGCCCCTCCGGCATCCCGCGATAAATCGCTTGAGGCCTCCGGGACGCGTTCCTAGAGTGGTGCGCACGTAGGAGAGGAGGTGGTTCGGCTCATGACGGAAACCCGGACATACGAGGTGGCTGCGGGCTAGCGGCCCGTTGTCGAACTCGGTTCGGCGCCGGACCAGCATGTGTGATGTGCATGCAGCCGGCCCAATCCAACGCAGTCACCCGACCCGCGAGCTCGCCGGTGCGTCCGGCCGGCCCCGTCGCCGCAAGGCGGAGGGACCCGAGCTCGCGGGTCGTCCGCGTTCGCGGCCCGGGCACGCGTCCCTCCCGGGTGGACGGGCCTTGGGGGCCGAGCGGCCCACCGGAGTGATCCGGATCACAGATGGATCGCGGGGGCCGCAGTAGGCTGTGGCCATGCTTCCGATGCTCGTTCGACGCCGCCACGTGGACTACGTGCGCGTCACGAGCACGGGCTGTCGGCGCTCTGCCTGACCGGCCCCCTTCGCACAGCCCCTTCCCCTCACCCGGCACCCGTGGACCCCGCCCCACCCCTGGCGGCCTCCCGGGTCCCCGTACACCCCGCGGACGCATCTCATGACGACGAACACGTCTTCCACGTACTCCACGCACGCCTCGAACGGGCGGCCGTCCCCCTCGTACCGGCAGCTTCCGATCATCGACCTCTCCGCGGCCGACCGCGGCCCGCAGGCACGGGCGCTGCTGCACGCGCAGCTCCACAGCGCCGCCCACGACGTGGGGTTCTTCCAGCTCACCGGACACGGAGTGACCGAGGCCGAGACCGACGCGCTGCTGCGGGCCATGCACCGGTTCTTCGCGCTCCCCGAGGCCGACCGGCTGGCCCTCGACAACACCGGCTCACCGCACTTCCGCGGGTACACGCGCACGGGCGACGAGCGCACGGGCGGCAGCCGGGACTGGCGGGACCAGCTCGACATAGGCGCCGAGCGGCCCGCGCGGCCCCCTCGCCCCGGCGAGCCCGCGTACTGGTGGCTCCAGGGTCCGAACCAGTGGCCGGCCGCGCTGCCGGAGCTGCGCACCGCCGCGCTGACCTGGATGGAACGGCTGAGCGAGGTCGCGGCCCGGCTGCTGCGCGAACTGCTGACCGCCATCGGGGCTCCCGCCGGTTTCTACGACCCGGTCTTCGGCGAGCACGCGCATCCGCATCTGAAGCTGGTGCGCTATCCGGGAAGCTCCGACGACGGCTCCGGCCAGGGCGTGGGCGCGCACAAGGACTACGGATTCCTGACGCTGCTGCTCCAGGACCGCGTCGGCGGGCTCCAGGTGCAGCGCGAGGACGGCCTCTTCCACGACGTGCCGCCGCTGCCGGGCGCCTTCGTGGTCAACCTGGGCGAGCTCCTGGAGGTCGCCACGAACGGGTACCTCCTGGCGACCAACCACCGGGTGGTGAGCCCCGCCGGGGCCACCGAGCGGTTCTCGGTGCCGTTCTTCTACAACCCGCGCCTCGACGCCCGGATCGAGCCGCTGCCCTTCCCGCACGCCTCCGGCGCGCCCGGCGTCACCGACGACCCGTCGAACCCGCTCTTCGCCGAGTACGGCTTCAACGAGCTGAAGGGCAAGCTGCGGGCGCATCCGCTCGCCGCCGCCCGCCACCACGCGGAGCTGCTCGCCCCCGCGTGATGACCGGCGGCCCGCACGGGGTCAGTGCGCGATGTCCTCGAACCCCTCGACCTCCTGGACGCCGCGCGTGCCGGGGCCCACGTAGCGCGCGGAGGGGCGCACCAGGCGGCCGGTGCGCTTCTGCTCCAGGATGTGCGCCGACCAGCCCGCGGTACGGGCGCACGTGAACATGGAGGTGAACATGTGCGCCGGGACCTCGGCGAAGTCCAGGACGATCGCCGCCCAGAACTCGACGTTCGTCGCGAGGACACGGTCCGGGCGACGGGCGTGGAGCTCGGCGAGGGCGGCCTTCTCCAGGGCCTCGGCTACCTCGAAGCGGGGGGCGCCCAGCTCGCGCGCGGTGCGGCGCAGGACCCGCGCGCGCGGGTCCTCGGCGCGGTACACGCGGTGGCCGAAGCCCATCAGGCGCTCGCCGTTGTCGAGGGCGTGGCGGACGTAGGCCTCCGCGTCCCCGGTGCGCTCGATCTCCTCGATCATGCCGAGGACACGGGAGGGGGCCCCGCCGTGCAGCGGGCCCGACATGGCTCCCACGGCCCCGGAGAGCGCCGCGGAGACGTCCGCGCCGGTCGAGGCGATCACCCGGGCGGTGAAGGTGGAGGCGTTCATGCCGTGCTCGGCGGCCGAGGTCCAGTAGGCGTCGACGGCGGCGACGTGCTTGGGGTCCGGCTCGCCGCGCCAGCGGATCATGAACCGTTCGACGACGGAGTGCGCCTTGTCGATCTCGCGCTGCGGAACCATCGGCCGTCCCTGGCCGCGGGCGGACTGGGCGACGTAGGACAGGGCCATGACGGCGGCGCGGGCGAGGTCCTCGCGGGCCTGCTCCGCGTCGATGTCGAGGAGGGGCTTGAGGCCCCAGACGGGCGCGAGCATGGCGAGCGCGGACTGCACGTCGACGCGGATGTCACCGGAGTGGACGGGGATCGGGAACGGCTCGGCGGGCGGCAGGCCGGGGTTGAAGGCGCCGTCGACGAGAAGTCCCCAGACGTTGCCGAAGGAGACGTGGCCGACGAGGTCCTCGATGTCGACGCCTCGGTAGCGAAGGGCGCCGCCCTCCTTGTCGGGTTCGGCGATCTCCGTCTCGAACGCGACGACTCCTTCGAGTCCGGGTACGAAGTCGGACATCAGGCGGCTCCTCGTGATGTGTACGACGGATGGTGTTGTCGGGGTGGAGGTGACCGGGCGCCCCTGTAGGGGTGGCGGTCGACGGTGAGGCGCCTCGCCTGCCGGTTCCACGGTCGTGAGCGAAGAATCCCGAATGCTCTTCGGTCGGTCTCCGCCGACTCGCGGTCCGGAAGCGGTCACCCCGGTGATGCCCCGTACGGCGGGTCCTCCAACCGGAACGGCACCAGCACGATATCTCCGAGTGCCATCTTTAGGGAGGGTACGCGGCACTGAGTGCCACCGCGTGACGAAGCACACCGCTCCCGCATCCGCCCCGGAAACGGGGCCCGATGCGGCAGGATGACCGCGTGAACGATCGTGTCCCGGACGAATCCACGAACGAGCCCCTCATCAAGGCCGCGGCCGAGGCCGCCGAGGCCGCGCACGAGGAGATCGCCGACGACCCCGCCTCCATGCGGGCGCACTACCGCGCCGAGGGACTCGACGAGGGCGACGTCGCCGCGCACCCCATGGAGCAGTTCTCCCGCTGGTTCAAGCAGGCGGCGCAGGCCGCGGTGCACGGCTTCGTGCACGAGCCGAACGCGATGGTCGTCTCCACGGCGGACGCCGAGGGCCGGCCCAGCTCGCGCACGGTGCTGCTCAAGGGGTACGACGACCAGGGCTTCGTGTTCTACACCAACTACGACTCGCGCAAGGCCCTCGAACTGGCCCGCAACCCGTACATCTCGCTGCTCTTCCCGTGGCACCCGATGGCCCGGCAGGTCATCGTCACCGGGACGGCGCGGCGCACCGGCCGGGACGAGACCGCCGCGTACTTCCGCACCCGCCCGCACGGCTCCCAGCTGGGCGCCTGGGCGAGCACGCAGTCCAAGGTCATCCCCTCGCGCACCGAACTGGACGTCCTGTACGCGGAGCTGAGCACCCGCTACCCGGAGGGCGAGCAGGTGCCGGTGCCGCCGCACTGGGGCGGCTTCCGGGTCGCCCCGCAGGCGGTCGAGTTCTGGCAGGGCCGTGAGAACCGCCTCCACGACCGGCTGCGCTACGTGGCCGAGCCCGACGGCAGCTGGCGGATCGAGCGGCTCAGCCCCTGAGCGGCGGCCGGGGACGGCGCCGGAGCGCCGCTCAGCCGAGCGTCTGCTCCACGATCGTCCCCCACTGCGCCACGACCCGCTCCCGGCGCGCGGTGTCGTCGGTGAGCAGGTTCGCGAGGCCGAGACCGCGCGCCATGTCGAGCAGGCCCTGGACCGTCTCGCGCACCCCGGGCCGGGACTCGTCCGCGCCCAGCAGGTCCACCGCGATCCGGTGGCTCTCGCGGCCCACGCGGGCCTCCAGCTCGGTCACCCGCGCCCGGAGCTGTTCCTCGTTCGAGGCCGCGACCCACAGGTGGAGGGCGGCGCGGAACAGTGGCCCGGTGTAGAGGCCGACGAGGGCCGCGACGACGGCACGCCGGTCGGCGGGGCCGTCGGGGAACAGGTCCCGCAGGGCGGTGGAGCGTTCCTCGGCGACGTACTCGACCGCCGCGGTGAAGAGGTCCTCGCGGGTGGGGAAGTGGTGCTGGGCGGCCCCCCGGGACACCCCGGCGCGCTCCGCGACGACGGAGACCGTGGAGCCCGCCCAGCCGTGTTCGGCGAGGCAGGCCACGGCCGCGGCCAGGAGCCGCTGCCGGGTGGCCCGGCTGCGGTCCTGTTTGGGGACGTGCGGAGTACGTGCCGCGTGTTCCGTCGCGCTCACACCACCCATGCGGGATCCCGTCGTTCGAGGAAGGCCGTCATCCCCTCGCGGGCCTGCGCGGAGGAGAACAGCCGGGCCGAGAGCGCGGTCAGGTCACCCGCGTCCCGGTCGAAGGTCTGAAGCACCTTAGCCGTGAGCAGCGCCTTCGTCTCGGCGAGGGCCTCGGGTGCCGACCGGCGCAGCCCGTCGAGCACGGGCGCGAGCACGGCGTCCACGTCGTCCCCGGCCGCCGTGAGGAGCCCGGTGCGGACCGCCTCGGCGGCGTCGAAGCGCTCGCCGGTGAGGTAGTACCGGGCGAGGGCGCGCGGGTCGGCGCGGGGCAGCAGCGGGAGCGAGATGACGGCGGGGGCGACCCCGATCCGCACCTCGGTGAAGGCGAAGCTCGCCGCCGCGCCCGCCACCGCGATGTCACAGGCCCCGAGCAGGCCGAGGCCGCCCGCCCGGACGTGTCCGTCCACCCGGGCCACGACGGGCTTGCGCAGCTCGACGATCCGCCGCAGCAGGCCGACGAACGCCTCCGGCGGCGGCGGGTCGCGCAGGTCGGCGCCCGCGCAGAAGGTGTTCCCGGTGTGGGTCAGGACGACGGCGCGCACGTCGGCGTCCTTGCCGCAGCGGGTGAGGGCGTCGGCGAGCTCGCCCACGAGGACGGCCGACAGGGCGTTGCGGGTGGCGGGCGAGTCCAGGGCGAGGGTGGTGACGCCCCGCTCGTGTTCCGCGCGGACGACGGTCATGACAGGCCTCGCAGTTCACGGCGCAGGATCTTCCCGGAGACGGCCCTCGGGACGGCGTCGATGAAGGTGACGATCCGGACCCGCTTGTACGGGGCGACGCGCTCGGCGACGTACAGCATGACCTCGTTCGCGGAGAGGTCCGCGGCCGAGGGCTGGCGCACCACGAAGGCGTGCGGGACCTCGTTGTTGTCCTCGTTGTAGGAGCCGATGACGGCGGCGTCGGCGATGCCGGGGTGGGTGAGCAGCAGTGCCTCCAGTTCGGCGGGGGCGACCTGGAAGCCCTTGTACTTGATGAGCTCCTTGACCCGGTCCACGACGAACAGCCAGCCGTCCTCGTCCACGTGGCCGACGTCCCCGGTGTGCAGCCAGCCGTCCGGGTCGATCATCGCGGCGGTCGCGTCGGGCCGGCCCAGATAGCCCTTCATGACCTGCGGTCCCCGCACGACGATCTCGCCGTGCTCTCCGACCCCGAGGTCCTTGTCCGGGTCGTCGAGGGAGACGATGCGCATCTCGGTGCCCGCGACGAGCTTGCCGACCGTCCCCGGGGGCGGGTTCTCGGCGTCCAGCGGGACGACGTGCGTGCCGGGCGACAGTTCGGTCATGCCGTAGGCCTGGCCCACCGGCGGCAGTCCGAGCCGGGCCGAACAGGCGGCCGCGAGCGCCGCGTCCAGGGGCGCGGCCGAGCAGAGGATGTACTTCAGGGAGGACAGGTCGTACTCCGCGACGGCCGGGTGCTTGGCGAGCGCCAGGACGATCGGCGGTGCCACGTACAGGCCGGTGATGCGGTGCTCCTGGACGGCGCCGAGGAAGGTGTCGAGGTCGAAGCGGGGCAGCACGACCACGGTGGCGCCCTGCCGCAGCGGCGCGTTCATCAGGGCGGTGAGCCCGTAGATGTGGAAGAACGGCAGCACGGCGAGGATGCGGTCGTCCGGGCCCATCGGCATGGCCGGGAAGAGCTGCGCGAGGTTGGTGGCTATGGAGCGGTGGGTGAGCATCACGCCCTTGGGGACGCCCGTGGTGCCCGAGGAGTACGGGAGCGCCGCCACGTCCTCCACGGGGTCGATGTCGACCTGCGGTTCGGGCGCCGTGCTGCCGAGCAGGTCGGCCATGGACCGGTGGCCCGCCGCCTGGTCGCACACGAAGATCTCCCGTACGCCGCCGGCGAGTCCGGCGGCCTGCCGGGCCGTCTCCAGCAGGGGCGAGACGGTCACGATCCAGCGGGCCGAGGAGTCCCGCAGCTGTTTGGCGAACTCCTCCGCCGTGGCGAGCGGGTGCACCGTGGTGACCGACGCCCCCGCCCGGGTGGCCCCGTAGAAGACCACGGGGAAGGCGATGGTGTTGGGGCTGTGCAGGGCGAGCACGTCGCCCTTGCGCAGCCCCGCCTCGGCGAACGCGGCGGCCAGCCGCCGGTGGAACCCGTCGACCTGTGCGTAGGTGAGCGTGGTGCCGTCGACGCCGTCGACGAGCGCGGGCGCGTCGCCCCGCTCGGCGGCGCCGCCCAGGACGGCCTCGTGGATGGGTTCCTCGACGGCCGGGACATCTGCGTACTCGCTGCGGAACACGGTTCCTCCTAGAGCGCTCAGTACGACTTGGGCAGACCCAGGGTCTGGTGGGAGACGTAGTTGAGAATCATCTCCCGGCTCACCGGTGCGATACGAGACACGCGCGCCGCCGTGATCAGGGAGGCGAGGCCGAACTCCCGGGTGAGGCCGTTGCCCCCGAGGGTGTGCACCGCCTGGTCGACGGCCCGTACGCAGGCCTCCCCGGCCGCGTACTTGGCCATGTTGGCGGCCTCGCCCGCCCCGATGTCGTCGCCCGCGTCGTACAGGTACGCGGCCTTCTGCATCATCAGGCGGGCCAGTTCGAGTTCGATGTGGGCCTGCGCGAGCGGGTGGGCGATCGCCTGGTGGGCGCCGATCGGCGCCTTCCAGACGGTCCGCTCGCGCGCGTACTCGACGGCCCGGGAGAGCGCGAAGCGGCCCATGCCGATCGCGAAGGCGGCCGTCATCACCCGCTCCGGGTTGAGCCCGGCGAACAGCTGCAGCAGGCCGGCGTCCTCGTCCCCGACCAGCGCCTCGGCCGGCAGCCGGACGTCGTCCAGGGTGAGCTCGAACTGCTTCTCGGCGCTGGCCAGTTCCATGTCGATCTGCCGCCGGCCGAAGCCCTCGGCGTCGCGCGGGACGATGAACAGGCAGGGCTTGAGGCTGCCGGTGCGCGCGTCCTCCGTGCGGCCCACGATGAGCGTCGCGTCGGCGATGTCGACGCCGGAGATGAACACCTTGCGGCCGGTCAGGACCCAGTCGGTGCCGTCACGGCGGGCCGTGGTGGTGATGCGGTGCGAGTTCGAGCCGGCGTCGGGCTCCGTGATGCCGAACGCCATCGTGCGGGAGCCGTCCGACAGACCCGGAAGCCACGCCCGCTTCTGCTCCTCGGTGCCGAAGCGGGCGATGACCGTGCCGCAGATGGCGGGCGAGACGACGAGCATCAGCAGCGGACAGCCCGCCGCGCCCAACTCCTCCAGGACGATCGACAGTTCGGCGATGCCGCCGCCCCCGCCGCCGTACTCCTCGGGGAGGTTCACGCCGAGGTAGCCGAGCTTGCCCGCCTCGGCCCACAGCTCGTCGGGGTGACCGCCCTCGGCGACGGCCTTGGTGAGGTACGCGCGGCCGTAGCGCTTGCCGAGAGCGGCGACCGCGGAACGGAGCGCCTTGTGTTCGTCGGTCTCTGTGACAGGGCTCATGAGGGCTCCTCGGTGAGAAGAGTACGGAAAACGCGGCCTGTGCATAGCTGTCGGACCCGCGCGGCGAAGACCCCGCGCGGTGGTGCGGCCCGGCGCCCCGGGGCGGGGCGCCTCCTCACCCGGCGCCGTCCGCCGCCGGGCCGGGCGCCGTCTCCTCCCGCACGACGGCCAGCAGCGCGCCCACCTCGACCTGCTGTCCGACCACGGCGTGCAGGGCGGTGAGCGTGCCCGCCGCCGGCGCGGCGATCCTGTGCTCCATCTTCATCGCCTCCAGCCACAGCAGCGGGTCCCCGGCCCGCACGGCGGCGCCCTCGGCCAGTCCCTCGGCCACCCGGACCACGGTTCCCGGCATCGGCGCGAGCAGCGAGCCCGGGGCCCGGTCCGCGGCCGGATCGGGGAAGCGGGGGAGTTCGGTCAGCGCGGTCGCGTTCACGAAGACCCGGCCGTCGTCGTACCGCGTGACGTCGAACGTCCGCCGCACGCCCTCCACTTCGAGGACGACGCGGCCCGCGTCGGCGTGGAGCACGCGCACCCCGTCGGCCGCGAGTCCCGTACGGGTGTGCCGGTACGCGGCCTCGTGCTCGGTGCCGTGCATCCGGTAGCGCTTGGTCTGCGGCGCCGACGCCAGGTTGCGCCAGCCGCCGAACCGGGAACGTCCGTGCGCGTCGGCCAGGGCGGCGGCCAGCGGGGCGTACGGGTCCGGGGCGGGCTCGGTCAGGGCGGCCAGGTGGCGGTCGTAGAAACCCGTGTCCATCCGGGCCCCGGCGAACTCCTCGTGCCGCAGCGACCGTACGAGCAGGTCCCGGTTGGTGACCGGGCCGTGGACCGTGGCCCGCTCCAGGGCGCCGGCCAGTTTCCGCACGGCCTCCGCGCGGGTGGCGCCGTGCGCGACGACCTTCGCGAGCATCGGGTCGTAGTGGATGCCGACCGGGTCGCCGTCGGCGAAGCCCGTGTCCAGCCGGACGCCGTCCGGGACGGCGATCCGGTGCAGGGTGCCCGTCTGCGGCGCCCACGCGCCCGCCGGGTCCTCCGCGTACAGCCGGGCCTCCACCGCGTGGCCCCGCGCGGGCGGGGGCTCGCCCTCCAGCCGCTCCCCCTCCGCGATCCGCAGCTGCAGGGCGACCAGGTCGACCCCGAACACCGCCTCGGTCACCGGGTGTTCGACCTGGAGCCGGGTGTTCATCTCCAGGAAGTGCGCGGTGGTGCCGGCGACCAGGAACTCGACCGTTCCGGCGCCGACGTAGTCCACGGCACGGGCGGCCCGCACCGACAACTCGTACAGCCTGCCCGTGAGTTCGTCCCCGAGTCCGGGGGCGGGCGCCTCCTCGATCACCTTCTGGTGGCGCCGCTGGAGGGAGCAGTCGCGGGTGCCCAGCGGCCAGACCGTGCCGTGCGCGTCGGCCAGGATCTGCACCTCGACGTGCCGGCCGCCCTCCACGTACGGCTCGACGAACACCTCCCCGTCGCCGAAGGCGCTCAGCGCCTCCGCCCGAGCCGCCTCCAACTCGGCTTCCAGCTGCGCCAGTTCGCGGACGATCCGCATCCCGCGCCCGCCGCCGCCCGCCGCCGCCTTGACCAGCACGGGAAGGTCGGCCTCGGTGACCTTCTCCAGGGGTTCGAGTCCCATCAGCTTCTTGGCCCGGGTCTTGGACGCCATCGCCTCGATCGCCTCGGGGGACGGCCCGACCCACAGCAGCCCCGCGCCGGTCACCGCCCGCGCGAAGTCCGCGTTCTCCGACAGGAACCCGTACCCCGGGTGCACCGCGTCCGCGCCCGCCTCCAGCGCGGCCCGCACGATCAGGTCGCCCCGCAGATACGTCTCGGCGGGCGTCGACCCCGGCAGCCGCACCGCCGCGTCCGCCTCCCGCGTGTGCAGGGCGTCCTCGTCGGCGTCCGAGTACACCGCGACGGTGCGCACCCCGGCCTCGCGGCAGGTGCGGAAGATCCGGCAGGCGATCTCGCCCCGGTTGGCGACCAGCAGACTCGAAATCACGTGATCCCTCACATCCGGAAGACGCCGAAGCCACCGCGCGCGCCCTCGAAGGGCGCCGTGTGGATCGCGGACAGGCACAGGCCGAGGACGGTGCGGGTGTCGCGGGGATCGATGACCCCGTCGTCGTACAGCCGCCCGGACAGGAACATCGGCAGCGACTCGGACTCGATCTGCTGCTCCACCATGGCGCGCAGCGCCGCGTCCGCCTCGTCGTCGTAGGGGTGCCCCTTCGCCGCCGCCGACTGCCGGGCGACGATCGACAGGACGCCCGCGAGCTGCTGCGGTCCCATCACGGCCGATTTGGCGCTGGGCCAGGCGAACAGGAAGCGCGGGTCGTAGGCGCGGCCGCACATCCCGTAGTGGCCCGCCCCGTAGGAGGCGCCCATGAGCACCGACAGGTGCGGGACCCGAGAGTTGCTCACCGCGTTGATCATCATCGCGCCGTGCTTGATGATCCCGCCCTGCTCGTACTCCTTGCCGACCATGTAGCCGGTGGTGTTGTGCAGGAAGAGCAGCGGGATGTCGCGCTGGTTGGCGAGCTGGATGAACTGGGCGGCCTTCTGGGACTCGGCGCTGAACAGCACGCCCTGGGCGTTGGCGAGGATGCCGACCGGGTAGCCGTGCAGGCTCGCCCAGCCGGTGGTCAGGCTCGTCCCGTACAGCGGCTTGAACTCGTCGAAGTCCGAGCCGTCGACGATCCGGGCGATCACCTCGCGCGGGTCGAAGGGCTGCTTGAGGTCGCCGGGGACGATCCCCAGCAGCTCGTCCCCGTCGTACTTGGGGGACTCGGCCGGAGCCGGATCGCCGTACGCCTTGCGGTGGTTGAGCCGGGCGACGACCCGGCGGGCCTGGCGCAGCGCGTCCCGCTCGTCGACGGCGAAGTGGTCCGCGAGACCGGACACGCGCGCGTGCATCTCCGCGCCGCCGAGCGACTCGTCGTCGCTCTCCTCGCCCGTGGCCATCTTCACCAGCGGCGGACCGCCGAGGAAGACCTTCGCCTTCTCCTTGACCATGATCACGTGGTCGGACATCCCGGGGACGTACGCGCCTCCGGCGGTGGAGTTGCCGAAGACCACGGCCACCGTGGGGATCCCGGCCGCCGACAGCCGGGTGAGGTCACGGAAGATCGCGCCCCCGGGGATGAAGATCTCCTTCTGGGAGGGCAGGTCGGCGCCGCCGGACTCGACCAGGCTGATGCAGGGCAGCCGGTTCGCGAGGGCGATGTCGTTGGCCCGCAGCGCCTTCTTCAGGCTCCAGGGGTTGCTGGCGCCGCCGCGCACGGTCGGATCGTTGGCGGTGATCAGGCACTCGACGCCCTCGACCACCCCGATGCCGGTGACCAGGGAGGCGCCGACCGTGTAGTCGCTGCCCCAGGCGGCCAGCGGGGACAGCTCCAGGAACGGGGTGTCCGGGTCGAGGAGCAGCTCGATGCGCTCGCGGGCGAGCAGCTTGCCGCGCTTCCGGTGCCGCTCGACGTACTTCTCGCCGCCGCCCGCGAGGGCCTTGGCGTGCTCGGTGTCCAGGTCGGCGAGCTTCGCGAGCATGGCCTCGCGGTTCGCCCGGTAGTCCTGGCCGCCCACGTCCAGGGCGGACGAAAGGACCGTCATAGCAGGGCCTCCGGAATATCCAGGTGACGGGAGCGGAGCCATTCGCCGAGGGCCTTGGCCTGCGGATCGAAGCGGGCCTGGGAGGCGACGCCCTCGCCGAGGATCCCCTCGACCACGAAGTTCAGGGCGCGCAGATGGGGCAGGAGGTGCCGGACCACGGTCAGACCCGCGCTCTCCGGGAGCAGCTCCCGGAAGCGGTCGGCCGTCAGCTCGTGGGCGAGCCAGCGCCAGGCCTCGTCGGTGCGGGCCCAGACGCCGACGTTGGCGTTGCCGCCCTTGTCGCCGCTGCGGGCTCCCGCGACGAGGCCGAGCGGGGCCCGGCGGGTCGGCCCCGCGGGCAGCGGCTCGGGCGGGGACGGTTCCCCGGCCGGCTCCAGTACGCGCGTGTCCTGGGCCGGGAGCACGGACAGACGGGTTCCGTCGTGGAGGACGGCCGTGTGGTCCACGGAGCCCTGAGGGACGTACACGTCCTCGAAGACCCCGTAGGGCGCGCCCTTCCCCGGTGGCGCCACCACGTGGAACCCGGGGTAGCTGGCGAGGGCCAGCTCGATGGCGGCCCCGCTCAGCGCGCGCCCCACGGCGGCCTGGTCGGGGTCGCGGACGACGAGCCGCAGCAGGGCGCTCGCGGTCTCCTCGGTCCCCGCGTCGGCCCGGTCGGTGCGCACCAGTTCCCACCGCACGTCCGCGGGCGGTGACTTGGCGAGCGCGTCGCCCATCTGCTCGCGCACCAGCGCGGCCTTGGCCTCGACGTCGAGGCCGGTCAGGACGAAGGTCACCTCGTTGCGGAAACCGCCGAGCCTGTTGAGGCCGACCTTGAGGGTGGGGGGCGGGGCCTCGCCGCGGGCGCCCTCGATCCGCACCCGGTCAGGGCCGTCCTGGCTCAGCCGGACGGTGTCCAGGCGGGCGGTGACGTCGGGTCCCGCGTACCGGGCGCCCCCGGTCTCGTACAGCAGTTGCGCGGTGACCGTGCCGACGTCGACGAAGCCGCCGGTGCCGGGGTGCTTGGTGACGACGCAGCTGCCGTCCTCGTGGATCTCCGCGAGCGGGAAGCCGGGCCGGCGCACGTCACCCTCGCCGAAGAAGGCGTAGTTGCCGCCGGTGGCCTGGGTTCCGCACTCCAGGACGTGTCCGGCGACGACGGCTCCCGCGAGCCGGTCGTACTGCGTGGGACTCCAGCCGAAGTGGGCGGCGGCGGGCCCGGTGACCAGGGCCGCGTCGGTGACCCGCCCGGTGACCACGACGTCCGCGCCCGCCGTGAGGCACTCCGCGATGCCGAAGCCGCCGAGGTAGGCGTGGGCTGCGAGGCTGCCCGGGTACGCGGCGGTGAGGTCGTCGCCCTCGACGTGGGCGACCCGCACCGGGATGCCGAGCCGGCCGGCCAGGGCGCGCACCGCGTCCGCGAGCCCGGCCGGGTTGAGGCCCCCGGCGTTCGTCACGATCTTCACGGACCGCTCGTGCGCCAGGCCGAGGCAGTCCTCCAGCTGGCGCAGGAAGGTGCGGGCGTATCCGGCGGCGGGGTCCTTCAGCCGGTCCCGGCCCAGGATCAGCATGGTCAGTTCGGCGAGGTAGTCGCCGGTGAGGACGTCCAGTTCGCCGCCGGTGAGCATCTCGCGCATCGCGTCGAAGCGGTCGCCGTAGAAGCCGGAGGCGTTGCCTATGCGCAGGGTCACTCCGCCTCCCCCTTCGGCGGACGTCCGTCGCCGGGCGGGCCCGCGAAGGCCTGGGCGATGTCGAGCCAGCGGTCGGCGTCGGGGCCCTCGGCACTCACGGCGACGTCGGCGCGGTGCGCCCGCTGGGTGACCAGCAGACAGAAGTCGAGGGCGGGGGCGGTGACGCGCTGGGGGGCGTCCTCGGGACCGTAGGCCCAGGTGTCGCCGGAGGGGGCGAGGATCTCCACCCGGAACTCCTCGGCGGGCGCGGCGAGTCCGCGCGCGCCGAAGGCGAAGTCCCGTGCCCGCACACCGATGCGGACCACGTGCCGGAGCCGGTCGGTGGGGGTACGGACCACCCCCAGGGCGTCGGCGACGTCCTGGCCGTGGGCCCAGGTCTCCATGAGCCGTCCGGTGGCCATGGAGGCGCCGGACATGGGCGGGCCGTACCAGGGGAAACGGGTGCCGGGCACGGACGCGCGCAGGGCCCGGTCGAGCGCGGCGCGCCCCGCGCGCCACCGTTCCAGCAGTTCGGCGGACGGCAGCCGGGATCCCTCCTCGGCGCCCTCGTCCACGAACGTCCCGGGGGCCACGAGGGCCTTCTCGACGAGGCCCTGGAAGGCCTCGGCGTCCGTGACGGCGAGGAGGGCGGAGTGGTCGGTCCAGGCGAGGTGGGCGATCTGGTGGGCGACGGTCCAGCCGGGGGCGGGTGTGGCGAGCGTCCACCGGTCGGGGCCCAACTCGGCCACGAGCCGGTCGAGTTCTTCGCTCTCGTCACGCAGATCGTCGAACACGGGCGTCGGATCGGACACGTTGGAGCCCCTCTCGGGCACGACGGTGTGCGGCGCGGCACGGAGTCATGTGCGGTGCGGAGTCGTACGCGGTGCGTTCTGGAGCATGGCAGCGGACCTAAAAACAAGCAAGCATGCTTGCATTAAATGCGTCATCCGTTCGCCGCCGCGTCCGGAACGAGTGGACCCGGCACCCGCGGCATCGGCCATTCACCCGAGGGACCCAACCATCGGACGCCCTCGCGCATCTAAACCATCGCGGCGCCGGACACCGGACACCGGACGCCGGCACCGACGGCCACGGCCACGGCATCGGCATCGGCATCGGCATCGGCCGTGAACCCGTCCGGGCGGCCCCTCGTCGCCGTCGGCGGCATGTCCCGCCTTACCCGGAACAAGTGGATTCGGCACCCATATGCCGATCATTCGGTTGAAGAGCACAACCTTCGGGCGCTCTCCCGCATCTAACCCCACGTATTCACCGAATGTTTTCGCACACATCAGCTCATACCGGCTGCCCGGCAACCGGTCCGAGCTGGAGAACGGGCACCGAACGACGCCGCCGCCCCCGGAGCAGCGAGTACGGACCGTCGCCGCCGAGTCCCGAGGAGCGCCATGCACCAACCCCGAGTCAGCGTGATCGTCCCCGCCTACAACGCCATGCCCGAGCTCACCGAATGCATCACCTCCGCGATGGAGCAGACCATCGGCCCGGACCAGCTCGAGATCATCGCGGTGAACGACGGGTCGACCGACGGCACCGGCAAAGAGCTCGACCGGCTCGCCGCCCTGTGCCCCTCGTTGAAGGTCATCCACCAGGAGAACTCGGGCACCGCGGCCGTCCCGCGCAACGTCGCGCTCGACGTCGCCCGCGGCGACTACGTCTTCTTCCTCGACTCCGACGACTACCTGGGCCCCGACGCGCTGCGCCGCATGGTGGCCATGGCCGACGAGAACGGCACCGACGTCGTGCTGGGCAAGATGGTCTCGGTGGGCGGCCGGGGCGTGCCCACCGCGGTCTTCAGGAACACCCAGCCCCGTACGGACATCTTCTCCTCGGCCGCCTACTCGACCCTCGGCTGCTGGAAGCTCTTCCGCCGCTCGCTGCTGGAACGGCTGAACCTGCGCTTCCCCCCGTTCCGCAACACCGAGGACAAGCCGTTCACCGCCGCCGCGTACCTCAACGCGGACGGCATATCCGTCGTCGCGGACTACGACTGCTACTACCACCGCAACCGCGCGAACGGGAACAACCTCACCCTCACCGCGCAGAACCTGAGCCACCGGATGCGGGGCACCCGGATGTGCTTCGAGACGGTGGCCCGCTATCTGGAGCCGGGCCCGCGGCGCGACCAGATCATGCGCCGGCACGTCGCGTGGGAGCTGTGCGGCCCGCTGTGGTGGCTGCTGCTCCGGGAGGACGACGAGGACATCCGCGAGCGCATCTACCCGGAGATCCGCGACTGGGTGGAGAACTGGGTCACCGACCCGATCATCGAGAAGCTCGAACCGCGCGACCGGCTGCTGCTGCACCTGCTGCGGGCCGACCGGTTCGAGGACGTGATGACGGTCATCCGCGACGCCAAGGAGGACGCCGGGCGCGGTCACGTCGTCGACGGGGGCCGGGTCTACTGGGAGCATCCGCTCTTCCGCGACACCGCGGCGGGGGTGCCGGACAGCGCGTTCGACGTCACCGACAGGCTGCCGGTGCACCACCGGCTCGCATCGGCGGACGTGCGGGAGGACGGGGTGCTGCGGCTGACCGGCCACGCCTACGTCGAGAACGTCGCCTCCGTCGGCGCGGCCACCGAACTGGTCCTGCGCCGCCACGACGCGGACCACCCGGAGATCCGCGTCCCCGCGCCGGTGCACGCCGTCGCGGGGCTCCCGGACGACGAGCGCCACGCGAACGCGGGCTTCGTCGCGGAGGTCGACCTGTCCACGGCGGCGGCCGGCGCCCCGCTGGGCCACGGCCGGTGGAACCTCTTCCTCGACGTACGGGCCCAGGGGGTCAGCCGTACGGTCCGGCTGAGGAAACCCGAGGACGGGCGGACACCGCCGCAGTGGACCATGACGACGGGAACGGGCGAGCCCACCACCATCACCCCGTACGTGACCGGCCAGGGCAACTTCTCCCTCGACGTCGGCCAGGACGTGCCCCGCGACGACACCCCCTGCCAGGTGACCGGGACGTCGTGGCACAGGTCGCGGAGGGGCACGCTGGTGGTGACCGGCACGCTGGCCGGTGAGGGCGCGCAGGACACCGGGACGCTGCGCTTACGCGTCGAGAACGCCGCGGGCGACCGTCACGAGGTGCCCGCGTCGCCCGGCCGGACCCCCGGGGGCTTCACGGCGGAACTCCCGGTCAAGGGTCTGCGCCCGGGCCGCTGGACGGTGACCCTGCCCCTGTCCGGCCCCTCCGCGTCCTCCGTCGCCGCCGTCCCCTACCTCGCGGGCCTGGGCCGCACCCGCTGGTTCCGCCTCGCCCGCCCCTACGCCGCCCGTCCGGTGAAGGGGGCGTCGGAGACGACGCTGGTGCTGGAGATCCACGCGGTGGACGTCCCCGGGGTCGTACGACGGAGACTGCGGGCAGTGGTGCGCAGGGTCCGGAGGTAGCGGACCGCGCTCACCGGCCGTCGGCATCAGGGCGCGCCGTTTCCGGTGCGTCCGGGTGCCGTTTCCGGTGCGTCCGGGTGCCGGTTCCCGTGCGTCCGGGCGCCGGTTCAGGGCGTACGGCCGGTGTCCGGCCCCTTCGCCCTGCCCCGTCCCACCTGCGTCCGCACCGCGCCCATGCTCGCGCCGATGACCAGGGCGATCGCGGCCGCCTGGGTGGCGGACAGGGACTGGTGGAGGATGAGGAAGCCCGCTGTCGCGGCGATGGCGGGCTCCAGGCTCATGAGGATCGCGAAGGTGGAGGCGGGCAGGCGGCGCAGGGCGAGGAGTTCGAGGGTGTAGGGCAGGACCGAGGAGAGGACCGCCACCGCCGAGCCCAGGGCCACGGTGGTGGGGTCCAGCAGCCGGGTGCCGGACGAGACGATCCCGAGCGGCAGGAACAGCAGCGCCGCCACCGCCATGGCCAGCGCCAGTCCGTCGGCCTGCGGGAACCGGCGGCCCGTACGGGCGCTGAAGACGATGTAGGCGGCCCACATCGCGCCCGCCCCGAGCGCGAAGGCGACGCCGGCCGGGTCCAGGTCGCTGAAGCCCCCGCCGCCCAGGAGGAAGACCCCGGCCAGGGCCAGGGCCGCCCAGACGGCGTTGACCGCGCGGCGGGAGGCCAGCACCGAGAGGGCGAGCGGGCCGAGCACCTCCAGGGTGACGGCGGGACCGAGGGGGATGCGGGCCACCGACTCGTAGAAGAGGCCGTTCATCGCGCCCATGGCGATGCCGAAGACGGCGACCGTCCCCCAGTCGGCGCGCGAGTGGCCGCGCAGCCGGGGACGGCAGACCACGAGCAGGATCACCGCGGCGGCGAGCAGGCGCAGGGTCACCACGCCGAGCGCGCCGGTCCGCGGCATGAGGGTCACCGCGAGGGCACCCCCGAACTGGACCGAGATCCCCCCGGCCAGCACCAGCCCGACGGGCCCGAGGGAACCGAGTCGGCCGGGCGCGCCGCCCGCGGACACGGGAACGCGGTCCGTCCCGGAGGCGGGCGAGGACGACGAGGTGGTGGCGCTGGGGGTGCTCACGGGCGGTCCTGGAGGCTGGCTCGGTCGGGTGTGCATCACAATGTACTGCCGAGTCCAGGGTAAGAGACTTCGCCAGGAGTGTGAACCGCTTACGCAACTGTCCTGGATGCTGAGACCCGGGCGGGGTCGTCCCGCCTCAGCGACGGGCCATGTAGACCTGGAGCGCCTTGTGCAGCAGCCGGTTGACGGGGAAGTCCCACTCCCCCAGGTACTCGGCGGCCTCGCCGCCCGCGCCCGCCTTGAAGCGCAGGAGGCCGACGAGGTGGTCGTCCTCGTCGAGGGTGTCGGTGATGCCGCGGAAGTCGTAGACGGCGGCGCCCAGCGCGTGGGCGTCGGTCATCATCCGCCACTGGACGGCGTTGTTGGGCTGGACCTCGCGCTTGCGGCCGGTGGAGGCGCCGTAGGAGTACCAGACGTGGGTGCCGACGGTCAGCATGGTGGCCGCGGCGAGGACCTCGCCCTCGTGCCGGGCGAGGTACAGCCGCATGCGGTCCGGGTCCTCGGCCGTCAGCGCGGTCCACATCCGCTGGAAGTAGGACAGCGGACGCGGAATGAACCGGTCGCGCTCCGCCGTCTCCGCGTAGAGCCCGTGGAAGACGGGCAGGTCGTCGTAGCCGCCCCGGACCACCTCGACGCCGGCCTTGTCGGCCTTCTTGATGTTGCGCCGCCACTGCTGGTTGAGCCCCTTGTGGATCTCCTCCAGGGACCGTCCGGCGAAGGGGACCTGGAAGACGTAGCGCGGCTGTCCCGCCGCGAAGCCGTCCTCGCCGCCCGCCTCGGTCCGCCGCCAGCCCATGCCCCGCAGCCGGTCGGCGATCTTGTCGGCACCCGGCTCGTACGAGGTCGCCGTCACCTCGCCGAGGCGCCGCGCCGCCGGATCGGCGATGGCCGTCTTGACCGCGTCCGCGCTCCAGCGGCGCGCGACCACGGGCGGGCCCATCTTCACGGTGAACGCGCCGCGCGACTTCAGGTGCGCGACCATCGGCCGGAGCCAGCGTTCGGCGAGGTCCGGGTCGTGCCAGTCGATGACGGGGCCCTCGGGCAGGTACGCGAGGTACCGCTTGACCTTCGGCAGCGGGCGCAGCAGTACGAGACCAGCCCCTTGGAGACGGCCGTCCGCGTCGAACCAGCCGAGGCTCTCCGCGCGCCAGTCCGGCTTCACGTCCCCCCAGGACGGCACCTGCATGTGGCTGGCCGAGGGCCGCGAGCGGACGAAGGCCAGGTGTTCGTCACGGGTGATCGCCTGCAGGCGGAGGGACATGCGCGGGGCTCCTCTGGGTCCTTCGGCCGGTGAAGTCCCAGCGTACTTACGGAGTTGCCGGGAACCGGCCGTCCCGCGGGACGTCGTCCAGCGCCTCGGCCAGCACCTCCGCCAGGTGGCGGCCCCGGCGGCCGGACAGCTGGGCCAGCTGGGTGCGGCAGGAGTAGCCGTCGGCGAGGACCACCGCGCCCTCGCCGGCCGCCCGTACCGCCGGGAGCAGCTGTTCCTCCGCGCAGGCCCGCGACACCTCCTCGTGTCCCCGCTCGAAGCCGAAGTTGCCCGCGAGGCCGCAGCAGCCGCCGGCCAGGGTGCCGGTCAGGCCCGCCGCCTCGCGCAGCCGGCGTTCGGCCCCGTCGCCGAGGACCGCGTGCTGGTGACAGTGCGTCTGACCGGTGGCCGGGCGGTCCACTCGGGGCGGCGTCCAGCCCGGAGCGTGCTGTTCCAGTGCCTCCGCGAAGGTCGTCACCGCCGCCGCGAGCCGCGCCGCGCGCGGGTCGCCGGGCAGCAGCTCGGGCAGGTCCGTGCGCAGGGCCGCGGCGCAGCTCGGCTCCAGCACGACGACCGGGAGGCCGTCCACGGCGAAGCAGGGCTCCAGGAGGTCGAGGGTGCGGCGCAGGACGGCGCGGGCGCGGTCGAGCTGACCGGTCGAGACGTACGTCAGTCCGCAGCAGACGCGCCGGCGGCGGCGCGGGAGCAGCGGGCCGAGGCGCAGGGGGCTCCTGGTGACCCCGTCGCCGACGGGCCCGTGCCTCCACGGTGTCTCCGGCGGCAGCAGCACGGTCAGTCCGGCGGCCTCCAGGACCCGTACGGCCGCGCGTCCCACGGAGGGTTCCAGGTGCTCGGTGAAGGTGTCCGGCCACAGCAGGACCGTCTTCCCGCCGGAGCCCGGGAACGGTCCGTCCGCGCCCCGCTCGCGCGCGTACGCCCGTTCCCGGAGCCGGGCCGACCACCACCGGCCGAACGTCTCCGGCGCCAGCCGCGGGATCTCCCGTCCGGGCGCGACACCGGCCAGGCGCTTGGCGGCGGCGGCCAGGGGGCGCAGGGAGGCGAGGGAGTTGACGAGCCGCGCCGAGCGGGTGCGGGCCACCGCGGCGAGCCAGAAGGGGAGCCGTCCCAGGGCGTAGTGGGCGGCGGGACGGCGGCGTCCGGCGTAGTGGTGGTGCAGGAACTCCGCCTTGTACGTGGCCATGTCGACGCCGACCGGGCAGTCGGACCTGCATCCCTTGCAGGACAGGCACAGGTCCAGCGCGTCCCGGACCTCCGTCGAGCGCCACCCGTCGGTGACGATCTCGCCGGCGAGCATCTCGTGCAGCAGCCTGGCCCGCCCGCGCGTGGAGTGGGCCTCCTCCCCGGTCGCCCGGAAGGAGGGGCACATGACCTCGGCTCCGCCCGGCGCCGACGCCGTACGGCACTTGGCGACGCCCACGCAGCGGCGCACCGCCGCCGAGAAGTCGCCGCCGTCCGCCGGATAGCCGAACTCCACGTCCACCGGGCGCTTCGGCAGCACCGCGAAGCGCAGGTTCTGATCCAGCCGGTGCGGGCGCACGAGCATGCCGGGGTTGAGCAGGCCGTCCGGGTCCCAGAGGTCCTTCGCCCGCTCGAAGAGGCGGACCATCTCGGCGCCGTACATGGCCGGCAGCAGTTCCGCGCGCGCCTGTCCGTCCCCGTGCTCGCCGGACAGCGAACCGCCGTGGGAGACGACGAGGCGGGCCACCTCCTCCGAGAAGCGCCGGAAGCGGGCCACGCCCGCCGCGGAGACCAGGTCGAAATCGATCCGGACGTGGATGCAGCCGTCGCCGAAGTGCCCGTACGGGGTGCCGCGCAGCCCGTGGTCCGCGAGCAGGGCCCGGAAGTCCCGCAGGTACGCGCCGAGCCGGGCGGGCGGCACCGCGCAGTCCTCCCAGCCGGGCCAGGCCTCGGCGCCGAGCCCGCGGCCGGTGCCGGGCGGGGAGCCGTCACCGGCGTACGGCATCCGGGTCGCGGTACCGGCGGCGTCCTCGCGCAGCCGCCACAGCGCCCGCTGCCCCGCCGGATCGGTGACCACCAGGGCGTCCCGTACGTCCGCCGCCCGCACGATCGTGTCCGCGTGCGCGCGTGCCTCGGCCGGGGACCCGCCGCCCGTCTCCACGAACAGCCAGGCCCCGCCGCGCGGCAGCCCCGCGTCGGCGGGCACGAGATCGGCGGCCATGCCCTCCACGGTCAGCGGCCCGTGTCCGAGCAGGCCGGCCGCGGCGTCCGCGGCGGCGCTCTCGTCGGGATAGGCGAGGACGGCCAGCGCCCGCGCCCGGGGCGCCTCGACCAGGCTCACGACCGCCTCGGTGAGCAGGCCCCAGGTGCCCTCGGAGCCGCAGAACGCGCGGGCCGTGTCCGCGCCCCGTTCGGGCAGGAGCGCGTCGAGGGCGTATCCGGAGATCCGCCGCGGGAGTTCGGGGAAGCCGGTCCGCAGGAGCGCCAACTCGCTTTCCACCAGGGCCCGCAGGCCGTCCGGGGCGCCCCGCCAGTCGCGGCCGAGGCGGCGGGCGTCCCCGGCCGCGCCGACGACCGTGAGTTCCCGCACGTTGTCCGCCGTGGTGCCCCAGGCGACCGAGTGGGAGCCGCAGGAGTTGTTGCCGATCATCCCGCCGAGGGTGCAGCGGCCGTGGGTGGAGGGGTCGGGGCCGAAGCGCAGACCGTGCGGGGCGGCGGCCTCCTGGAGGCGGTCGAGGACGGCACCGGGCTGGACGACGGCCGTCCGGGTCTCCGGGTCCAGCGCGAGGATCCGGTTCATGTGCCGGGTGAAGTCGAGGACGACGCCGGTGCCCGTGGCCTGTCCGGCGATCGAGGTGCCGCCGCCGCGCGCCACGACCGGAACCCCGTGGGCACGGCACACGGCGAGGGCCGCGGCCACGTCGTCGGCGTCCCGCGGGGCCACCACACCGAGCGGTACGCGCCGGTAGTTGGAGGCGTCCATGGTGGTCAGCGCCCGTGCCGTCGCGCCGAAGGAGACCTCACCGCGCACGGCCCCCGCCAGCTCGGCCCGCAGCCGGCCGGCCGCCCCCGTCCCCCGCCGTCCTTCGGGCCTTCCCTCCGGTCCTCCACCCAGATCCGTCATGCCTCCAGGATGCCGCCGGGCACCGGTGACGGCCCTTCGGACGTGCGCCGAAAGGCCCCGATATGCCGGGGCGATCATGAAACCGCTTCCCGAAGCTTCCCAATCGGATCACGAACTCTCATATAGTGACGACGAGTTGAGCATCATGTGTCGCTTCTCGCCCAGGACCGACCGAGGACACGACCGAGGACACGTTCTCCCCCCAGAACACGACCGAGGACCGATTGATGACCCCGCCCCTGCCCTCCGGCGAACGACCCGCCCCGCGCACCACGGCGAAAGCCGCGCTGACCGCAGCCGTCCCGGCCGCCGCCGCGGTGGTGGCCGCCGTCCTGCTGGCCCCGGAGCCGGCCCGCGTGCCCCTCGCCTGGGGCACCGGCGCCGCCGCGTTACTGCTGTGCGCCGCCGTCGCGGTGGCCGCCCACGCCGTACAGGGCAGGCGACTCGCCCTCCGGCGTCTCGACGGCGTGACCAAGGACGTCGGCCGGCTCCTGCAGGAACGCGCCCGGATGGCCGAGGAGTTCGACAAGGAGCGGACCCGGATCACCGACGAGGCCGCCCGCGAACGCGCCCGCGCCGCCGAGGCCGCGGCCCAGGAGCGGGTCCGCCTGACGGAGACGGCCGCCCGCGAACAGGCCCGCCTCACCGCGGAGTTCGCCGAGGAGCGCGAGCTGCTCATCGGCGACCGCGCCCGGCTCACCGAGCGCAACGCCGACCTCTCCGAGCGCGCCCGGCGGGCCGACAGCAACCGGACCGCCGCGGTCGCGGCGACCGCCAACGCGGCCGCCCGCATGCAGGCGCTGTCCACCGGCATGCTCGCCGACCTGCGGGCCATGGAGGAGAAGCACTCCGACGAGGACGTCCTCGCCGACCTCCTCCACCTCGACCACCGCACCGCGCAGGCGGGCCGCCTCGCCGACTCCGTCGCCGTCCTGACGGGCGCGCGCTCGGGACGGCGCTGGGCCCGCCCGATCGTCATGGAGTCGATCCTGCGCGGCGCCATGGGCCGCATCGGCGGCTACCAGCGGGTGCGCGTCCACTCCGCCAGCGAGGTGGCCGTCGCCGGTCACGCCGCCGAGGGCGTCATGCACGCGCTCGCCGAACTCCTCGACAACGCGGCCACCTTCTCGCCGCCGACCGCCGAAGTGCACGTGTACGTCGAGGAGGTCCCGGCGGGCGTCATCGTCTCCGTCGAGGACAGCGGCCTGGTGATGGGGGACGTGCAGTTGCGGCGCGCCGAGCGCGCCGTCTCCGGGGACCTCGTGAACGCGTCCGACCTCGGCGGCCTCACCGGCACCCGTCTCGGCCTCGCGGTGGTCGGCCGGCTGGCCCGCAAGTACGGCCTGAAGGTGTCCTTCCGGCCCTCCGCGCGCGGCGGCACCGGCGTCCTGGTCCTGATCCCGCAGGACATCCTCACCCAGCCGAACCCTCCCCACGCCGCGGACCGGCCGCCGGCCGGTCCCGAGCCCGTCGTGGCGGCCCCGGCCGCCGTCGGCGGCCGCACGTCCGCGCCGGGGTCCCGGAACGGCGGGGAACCGCCGGAGGCCCGGCGTCCGCGGGAGTCCGGGGCACCGCGGGAATCCGCCGGGGCCACCGCCTCGTACGCCGCCGCCCGCGCGGCCGGCGACCTCGACCCGGACCCCGTCCCGACCCACGACTCGCCCCGGCACGAGCAGGGCCCCGCGTCCACCGGCGGCCTCCCCAAGCGGCGCCGCGGACGCACCCTCGCCCACGCCGAGCGCAGCCGCTCGCACGCCGCTCCCCCGGAGCCCCGCACCGGCGACGACCCCAAGACCCGGCCGGCCGCCCGCTTCGGCACCTTCCGCCAGGCGGTGCGCGGCACGGCGCCGGACGCCCCCGGACCCGTGGCGGGCGAGGAGCCGCCGGAGGCCGGGGCACCCGTACGGCCCGAGGACCACGCACCCGCGTCCACCGGTTCCACCACCCCCACTCCCACCGCGCACGCGCTCCCGGAAGGCGACACCACCCCATGACCGGCACCCTCACCGCCGACGAGAAGCTCACCTGGCTCATCGAGGGCCTCCTCGAGCGCACCCCGGGCGCACGGCACGCGCTCGTGCTCTCCCGCGACGGACTGAAGCTGTGCCGCACTCCGGAGCTGTCGGTCGACCAGGCCGACCAGCTCGCCGCCATCGCCGCCGGCATCCAGTCGCTGTCCCACGGGGCCTCCGTGGAGTTCGGCGACGGCAGCGGGGGCGTGCGCTCGGCGATGGCCGAGTTCTACGGAGGGGTGCTGTTCATCGTGGAGGCCGGTGACGGCGCGCACCTCGCCGTCGTCACCGGCGAGGACGCCGACGCCGGACTGGTGGGACACAACATGAGCGAACTGGTGGAACAACTCGGCGAGCACCTGACCGCGCCGCCCCGGTCGTCATGAGCCGTCCTGGCAGGGACGACGCGCCCGACCGGCTGTACACCCTCACCGGAGGGCGCACCCGGTCCGGGTCCGACACCCCCTTCGACCTCGTGACACTGGTGGTCGCCGAGTGCGACCCGGTGGTGGGCATGCAGTCCGAGCACGCCGCGATCCTGCGGATGTGCGAGCGGCCGACGGCGGTCGTGGAGATCGCGGCGGAACTGAACCTGCCGGTGTCGATCACCCGCGTCCTGCTCTCCGACCTGCTCTCCACGGGCCGCGTCAGCGCCCGTCACCCGCACACCACTGTTCCTTCCGGTCTTCCCGATCCCGACATCCTGGAGCAGGTGCTCGTTGGACTCCGTAACCTCTGACGCTCGTGCGCCCCTGTCCGCGTCGGCCGACAACGGCCTCAAGATCGTGATCGTGGGCGGCTTCGGTGTCGGCAAGACGACCATGGTCCGCTCGGTCAGCGAGATACGTCCCCTCAACACCGAGGAGACGATGACGCAGGCCGGCGAGGCCGTCGACGACATCAGCGAGGTCCGCGGCAAGTCCGCGACCACCGTCGCCTTCGACTTCGGACGCATCACGCTGGACACGCACAACATCCTGTACCTGTTCGGCGCGCCCGGGCAGGAGCGGTTCTGGTTCCTGTGGGACCGGCTGTTCTCCGGGACGCTCGGGGCGATCGTCCTGGTCGACACCCGCCGCATCGACGAGTCCTGGTACGCCATCGACCGGCTGGAGCACCACGGCACGCCCTTCATCGTGGCCTGCAACGACTTCGGCGGGCCCCCGCACACCCCCGCGCAGATCCGCGAGGCCCTCGACCTCGACCCGCACGTCCCCCTGCTCGACTGCGACGCCCGCTCCCGGGAGTCCAGCAAGCAGGTGCTGATCACGCTGGTGGAGCACCTCCAGTCCCACTACGCCCGTCACGGCGCCACGGCCGCGGAAGGCGCCCTTCACTCACCGGAGCCCGCGCTGTGACCCCCGCCCCCGCACCCGCGCCCGTCCCCCTCGGCGGGCCGCGGTTCCAGACCGAACCCGCCGAGCTGTACCGGGAGATGCGGCGCGACCACGGCAGCGTCGTGCCGGTCGTCCTCGACGGCGACGTCCCGGCCTGGCTCGTGCTCGGCTACCGCGAGCTGCACCAGGTCACCGGCGACCCCCAGCTGTTCAGCCGGGACTCGGACCTGTGGAGCCAGTGGGACCGCATCCCCGACGACTGGCCGCTGCTGCCGATGATCGGCCGCAAGCAGCCCTCCATCCTGTACACCGTCGGCGAGCGCCACCGCGAGCGCGCCGCGATGATCAGCGACGCCCTCGAAGCCGTCGACCCCTTCGAACTGCGCTCCCAGGCCGAGAAGTTCGCCGACGAGCTGATCGACGCGATCTGCCCCAAGGGCGAGACGGACCTCATCGGCGACTACGCGGCCCTGCTGCCCGTACGGGTCCTCGCGACGCTCTACGGCTTCGCGGACGAGCAGGGTCCGGGCCTGGTCACCGCCCTGAACGACATGATCAACGGGCGCGAGGGCGCGCTGGCCGGACAGCAGCACCTCGCCGCTTCCATGGCTCGGCTGATCGCCGACCGCAAGGAGGCGCCGGCCGACGACGTCGTCTCGCGGATGCTCGCGAACACCGCGGGCTTCGACGACATGGAGATCGTCCAGGACCTCATGGTCATGATGGCCGCCGGCCACCAGCCGACCGCCGACTGGATCGGCAACTCCCTGCGCCTGATGCTCACCGACGAGCGGTTCGCGGCCTCCCTGTTCGGCGGCCGGCACAGTGTCGCCGAGGCCATGAACGAGGTCCTGTGGGAGGACACCCCCACCCAGAACGTGGCCGGGCGCTGGGCCTCCCGCAACACCCAGCTCGGCGGCCGCCGCATCCGCGCCGGCGACCTGCTGCTGCTCGGCCTGCAGGGCGCCAACTCCGACCCCCAGGTCCGCACCGACGGTTCCGCGCTCACCGGCGGCAACAACGCCCACTTCTCCTTCGGCCACGGGGAGCACCGCTGCCCGTTCCCGGCCCAGGAGGTCGCCGAGGTCATCGCGCGGACCGGGATCGAGGTCGTGCTGGACCGGCTGCCGGACATCGACCTGGCGGTCCCCGCCGAGTCGCTGACCCGGCGCCCCTCCCCGTGGCTGCGGGGACTGAACGAACTGCCCGTGCGGTTCACGCCCGTTCCCGTCCTCTGAGACACCCGTTGCCACCCGGCCGGCGCACCCGCCCGGCCGGGTCCCGGGGCTGTCCCCATGCCCCGGGGAAGACGCGTCACCCCACCCAGCCCTTGGAGGCACCCCCGCATGACCACCGGTACCGAAGAGACCCGCATAGCCCTGGACCCCTTCGTCACCGACCTGGACGGCGAGAGCGCCGCGCTGCGTGCCGCGGGGCCGCTCGCCGCCGTCGAACTGCCCGGCGGGGTCCCGGTGTGGGCGGTCACCCACCACGCCGAGGCGCGCGCCCTGCTCACCGATCCCCGCCTGGTGAAGGACATCAACGTCTGGGGCGCCTGGCAGCGCGGCGAGATCGCCCCCGACTGGCCGCTGATCGGACTCGCCAACCCCGGCCGCTCCATGCTCACCGTGGACGGCGCGGACCACCGGCGGATGCGCACCCTGGTGGCGCAGGCGCTGACCCCGCGCCGGGTCGAGCAGATGCGGGAGCGGATCTCGAAGCTGACGGAGAGTCTGCTCGACAACCTCACCGGGGACGTCGTCGACCTGAAGGCCGACTTCGCCTACCCGCTGCCCATGTACGTCATCGCCGACCTCATGGGCATCGAGGAGTCCCGGCTGCCGCGCCTCAAGGAGCTCTTCGAGAAGTTCTTCTCGACGCAGACCCCGCCCGCGGAGGTCATCGCCACCCTCACCGAACTGGCCGGGATCATGGCCGAGACGGTGGCGGCCAAGCGCGCCGAACCGGGCGACGACCTGACCAGCGCGCTGATCCTGGCCTCCGAGGACGGCGACCACCTCACCGACGCCGAGATCGTCTCCACGCTCCAGCTGATGGTCGCGGCGGGCCACGAGACGACGATCTCCCTCATCGTCAACGCGGTCGTCAACCTCTCCGCCCACCCCGAGCAGCGCGCCCTCGTGCTGTCCGGCGAGGCGGAGTGGTCGGCGGTCGTCGAGGAGACCCTGCGCCACTCGACCCCGACCTCCCACGTCCTCATCCGCTTCGCCACGGAGGACGTCCCGGTCGGCGACAAGGTGATCCCGGCGGGCGACGCGCTCATCGTGTCGTACGGAGCGATCGGCCGCGACGAGAACGCCCACGGGCCCACCGCGGGCGAGTTCGACATCACCCGCACCGTCAAGAACCGGCACATCTCCTTCGGCCACGGACCCCACGTCTGCCCCGGCGCGGCCCTGTCCCGGCTGGAGGCGGGCGTCGCCCTGCCCGCCCTGTACGAGCGCTTCCCGGCCCTGGACCTGGCCGTCCCGGTGTCGGAACTGCGCAACAAGCCGGTGGTCACGCAGAACGACCTGTTCGAGCTGCCGGTCAGGCTCACCACCGGGTGAACCGGACCGCGTGATCCGGTGGCCGCCGTCAACACGCCCCGTCTCAGCCGACGGACGACGTTTCACCGAGGTTTCCCGGAACGGATAGGCTCATGACGTGGCTGATATCCAGATCCCCGCTGACCTCAAGCCCGCCGACGGACGATTCGGCGCCGGCCCCTCCAAGGTGCGGACGGAGGCACTGGACGCGCTGGCCGCGACCGGCACCTCCCTGCTCGGCACGTCCCACCGCCAGGCCCCGGTCAAGAACCTGGTCGGCAAGGTGCGCGAGGGCGTGCGTGAACTGTTCTCCCTGCCCGACGGATACGAGGTCGTCCTCGGCAACGGCGGCTCCACCGCGTTCTGGGACGTCGCGACGCACGGCCTGATCGAGAACAAGTCGCAGCACCTCACGTTCGGCGAGTTCTCCTCCAAGTTCGCGAAGGCGGCGAAGCTCGCGCCGTGGCTCGCCGAGCCGAGCGTGGTCTCCTCCGACCCCGGCACGCACCCCGAGCCGGTCGCCGAGGCGGGCGTCGACGTCTACGCCTTCACCCACAACGAGACCTCGACCGGTGTCGCCGCCCCGATCAAGCGGGTCGCGGGCGCCGACGAGGGCGCCCTCGTCCTGGTGGACGCCACCTCCGGCGCCGGCGGCCTGCCCGTCGACATCGCCGAGACCGACGTCTACTACTTCGCCCCGCAGAAGTCCTTCGCCTCCGACGGCGGTCTGTGGATCGGCGTGTTCTCCCCGGCCGCGATCGAGCGCGCCGAGCGGATCCACGCCTCGGGCCGGCACGTCCCGGAGTTCTTCTCGCTGCCCACGGCGATCGACAACTCCCGCAAGAACCAGACGTACAACACCCCGGCGCTGGCCACGATCTTCCTGCTCAACGAGCAGCTGGAGTGGATCAACGGCCAGGGCGGCCTCGCCTGGTCCGCGGCCCGGACGAAGGACTCCTCGACCCGCCTGTACCGCTGGGCCGAGGACAGCAAGTACGCCACCCCGTTCGTGACGGACGCGGCCAAGCGCTCGCAGGTCATCGGCACGATCGACTTCGCCGACGAGATCGACGCCGCCGCCGTCGCCAAGGTCCTGCGCGCCAACGGCGTCGTGGACACCGAGCCGTACCGCAAGCTCGGCCGCAACCAGCTGCGCGTCGCCATGTTCCCGGCGATCGACCCGGCGGACGTCGAGGCGCTGACGCACTGCATCGACTACGTCATCGAGAAGCTGTAGCCCCAGCCGTTCCCACGACCGAGGGGCGTCCGGCACGCGAGCGTGCGGGACGCCCCTCGGCGTGTGTACGGGCCGTGGCCGCGGGTCAGCGGCGGCGGCGCAGGCGCCTGAAACCGAGGACCACGGCGAAGAGGGCCGCGACCGCGACCGCGCCGACCTTCGCCGGACCGCTCATGCCGCCGTCCCCGTCCCCGCCCCCGGCGGCCGAACCGGCGCCCTTGGAGGACGAGTCGGAGCCGGACCCCGAGGCGCCCGGCGCGTCCTCCGGCTCCACGGGGCTGTCCGCGCCCTCGCTGCCGTACATGAGCTTCGATCCGTCGGGGGTGTAGGTGATCGACTCGCCCTGGCCCTGGAGCGGCACGTTCAGGCGCTCCAGGCGCTTGATCCGGCCGCCGTTCCACGTGTACGCGATGCCGCCGAAGTAGCCGCGCACGGCGAGCTGCCGGCCGTCGGGCGAGAAGGCGCCGTCCGTGACCCACAGGTCGACGGCGGCGACGGGCTTGAAGACGTTCGTGGCCGTGGCCGAGAGCTCGGCGGGTCCCTCGTAGAGGTGGCCGCCGTCCTCGTCCTTGTCGATTATGTAGACGCGCCCCGTCTTGGGGTGCACCATCAGCGCCTCCGCGTTGCGGGGACCGTCCGCGTACTTCACCACGTACTGGGTGGCGCGGACCGTCTGGTCCTTCAGCACCTTCGGCTCGGGCAGCTTGTAGATCCACACGTGGTCCCACGTGCCGCCGAGGTTGTCGCCGATGTCACCGACGTAGAGGTCGCCGTCGGGGCCGAGGGAGATCGCCTCGACGTCCCGGGGCGCGCCGACCCCGCTCATGGTGACCCTGGCGACGGTCCGGCCGGTCCTGCTGTCGACCGCGTAGAGGTAGGGCCCGTCGTCGCTGTCGTTGTGGGTCCAGTAGACGCCCGGGTGGATGCGCGAGGCGGCGAGACCGCTGGACTCCTTGATCCGGGGATCCTTGACGGTGAACCCCCCGTCCCCTCCGTCGGCGAGGGCGGGCGGTGCCAGGGCGAGGACGAGGGCCGCTCCGGCAAGGGCTCCGGACACGGACGAGGGCGATCGGCGCATGTCCCCAAGCCTGCCATCCCGTCGGCCCGTTCACGCCGCCGCCGTCCGCCGGGACCGCACCGCCCGGCCCTCGCTCAGGCCCGCCCGGCGCACCGCGCCGGACCGGGCGTCCGCGTGTCCAGCCTCACACCGCCCGGGACCGTGGCACCCGGGCCGATCGTCCATGATGATCGGATGCTCAGGTTCATGCCCGTCGGCGACTCCATGACGATCGGTAGCGCGGGCGAACACACGTGGCGGTACCGGATGTGGCAGCACCTGTGCGCGACGTACGGGGGCCCGTTCAAGATCGTCGGCCCGCGCGAGGCGCTCTACGACAAGGCGACGGACTCCCCCGCCTCGTACGAGTACGCGGACCCGGAGTTCCCCCGCGCCCACCTGGCCGGCTGGGGCGAGGGCTGGCTGCACATGGCCCCGCTGATCGAAGAGGCGGTACGGACGCACCGGGCGGACGTGCTGCTCGTCTCCCTGGGCCTGATCGACCTCGGCTTCTACACGAACGCCGAGCAGACCGTCGAGAACGTACGGGCCTTCGTCACGGCCGCCCGCGCGGCGAACCCGCGCGTCCACATGGTCCTGCTGCCGGTCGTCCCCAACATCCGCGCCCTGACGGACGCCCCCTTCGCGGCCCAGGTCACCCTGTTCAACGAACTCCTCGCGAAGACGGCCGCCGACCTGGACGACCCCGGCTCCCCCCTGCTGCTGGCCTCACCCCCGTCGCCGTACGACCTCGACCGCGACACCTACGACGGCACCCACCCGGGCCCCTCCGGCGAACACAGGATCGCCGCGGCCTTCGCGGACGCGATGCACCAGGGGTGGGGGCTTGGAGAGGCGTACGAGGACTGAACCCGTGACCGGGTGACCGTGCGTATCGTTGTACCGCTCGGCGGCTCTCACCGAAGGAGCGGCCGGGGAGGAACGCCACGATGACCGTCCTTGAAGACAGGATCGCGATGGCCGAGAGCGACAACCCGATCACGCTCGACAGCCTGTTCGAGCGACTCGAGAAGATGCCCGTCCCCGAGGGATACAAGGTCGAGATCGTCGAGGGGACCATCTCCACGTCGCCACAGCGGGACGCCCACTGGGAAATCATCGCCGCCCTCTACGACCAGTTGCGCACCAGGTATCCCCGGCAGCGGGTGAAGTCCGACGTCCGGATCGACTACCCGGGACGGCTCAACGGCTTCGCCACGGACCTGACGGTGATCGCTGAAGGTGCCGAGAAGACGGCGGGCGGTCAATGGCGCCATGAGGACGTCGAGTTCGCCGCGGAGGTCATCTCCAAGGGCACGGCGACGAACGACTACGGTCCGAAGCGGACCGCCTACGCCACCGCCGAGGTGGCCGTCTACCTGATCGTCGACCCGTACCAGGGCAAGTGCCACCTCTTCACCCAGCCCAAGGACGGCGACTACACCACCGAGACGATCGTGGAGTTCGGCACCGACGTCGACATGACCACCACCCCGCTGGAGCTCACCCTGAAGACCGACGAGTTCCCGCGCGACTAGGGCCTCCCCGGGCGCCACCCACCCTGCTCTTGCCTAGAGCGCACTCCACGCCGTTGGCTGGTGAACCATGAAGTACACACAGCTCGGACGCACGGGGCTCAAGGTCAGCCGGCTCGTCCTCGGCACGATGAACTTCGGACCGCAGACGGACGAGGCCGACAGCCACGCGATCATGGACGCGGCGCTGGACGCCGGAATCAACTACTTCGACACGGCCAACGTCTACGGGTGGGGCGAGAACAAGGGCCGCACGGAATCGATCATCGGGAACTGGTTCGCGAAGGGCGGCGACCGCCGCGACCGGACGGTCCTCGCGACCAAGGTGTACGGGAACATGGGCACCGAGGGCGACCCGTGGCCCAACCAGGACAAGCTCTCCGCCCTGAACATCCGGCGCGCGGTCGAGGCGAGCCTGAAGCGGCTGCAGACCGACTACATCGACGTCTACCAGTTCCACCACGTCGACCGGTCCACCCCCTTCGAGGAGATCTGGCAGGCGATCGACGTCCTGGTGCGGCAGGGCAAGATCCTCTACGTGGGGTCCAGCAACTTCCCCGGCTACAAGATCGCCCAGGCCAACGAGATCGCCGCCCGCCGCGGCGGCACCATCGGCCTGGTCAGCGAGCAGTGCCTCTACAACCTCGCCGAGCGCCGCGCCGAGATGGAGGTCATCCCGGCCGCCGAGGAGTACGGGCTCGGGGTCATCCCCTGGTCGCCGCTGCACGGCGGCCTGCTGGGCGGTGTGATCAAGAAGGAGGTCGAGGGCGGCCGCCGGGCGAGCGGCCGGTCCGCCGACGCCCTCGCCAACACGGCCGTGCGCACCCAGATCCAGGCCTACGAGGACCTGCTGGAGAAGCACGGCCTGGAGCCCGGAGAGGCCGCGCTGGCCTGGCTGCTGACCCGTCCCGGCGTCACCGGCCCCATCGTGGGCCCGCGCACCGCGGAGCAGCTCGGATCGGCGCTGCGCGCGGTGGAGCTGGAGCTGTCCCAGGAGGTCCTGGAGGGGCTCGACGAGATCTTCCCGGGCCCGGGGCCGTCCCCCGAGGCGTTCGCCTGGTGACGGGCCGTCCGGCGGTGGCGGTCGCTACCTGACCGCCGCCGCCACGGCGACGACGAAGAACATCAGCACGAGCACACCGGCCATGACGCGGTTTCGGGTCTTGGGATCCACGCCATCGAGGTTAACCGCCCGCGTGACCGCTCCCGTCGCCCGCCCCCAGCGGCCAGCTCGCCACCGTTTCGTATCGGGGCTGCTCACGGGGCACTCCCGCGGTCGGCAGGTTGCTGCGGACGAGACACAGCTCACCCACGGTCCAGGGTGTCCCGGCGAACGCGTCCAGGGCGGCGGCGTACGGCTTGAAGTCCGCGGAGCCACGGCTGCGGGCCACCGTCAGATGCGGCCGGTAACGCCGGTGCTCCTCCATCTCGACGCCCGCCTTGCGGCCCGCCGCGTCCGCCCGGTCCGCCAGCAGCCGCATGGCCGGGACGTCCCCCGTCGCGCCCACCCACAGGGCACGGCCGCCGAAGTGCCCGCCGCCGCGCAGGGACAGCGGGAACGGGCCGGTGCGACGGGCGGCCCGCAGCAGCCGTTCCGTGAGGTCCGGGACGACGTCGTCGGCCACCTCCCCGTAGAACGCGAGGGTGAAGTGCCAGCCGGGGCGGCCCGTCCAGCGCAACGCGTCCGCACCCGGCATCCGCTGCAACGCGTCCACTTCCGAGGCCAGTTCACGCACCGCATCGGCAGGGGGCAGTACCGCCGCGAAGAGTCTCATGGGGCCAGCCTTCCAGGGAACGGCCGTCGGCACACGGGAGTGTCCGGGGCCGCGGACCGCGCCGGCCGCCTCCGGGGACGCGGGGTCGGCACCACCCGGCCTCGGGCACACGCGAGACCCCCGAGGGACGCGCGCGCCACCGGAGGCCCGACGAGCCGTCCGGCCTCAGCCCCACGGAGAACCACCGGAAAACGCGGGAGGAGGCCCGGGGAACGCGGGAGGCGGCCGACCGGCCCCGGGGCCGTGGGAAACCGCCGGAGGGGCGCGTCGTGAGAAGGCCAGGAGAGACCGGAGACACGGCGAGGACGGCCTGCCGGAGGCAGCGGAGGGTCATGGGAGGCGGCGGAGGCGATCGGCCGCGTGAGCAGGGCGGGAGACGGCAGCAGGCCGGGAGACCGAGGGCCGGGTGAGCGGGCCGGGAGACGGCAGCGGACCAGAGACCGGAGCCAGGGAAGTGGCGGAGACGGCAGCGGGATGGGAGACCGAGGGCCGGGAAGCGGCGGAGGCGGCAGCGGGCCGGGAGACCGGAGCCCGGGAAGCGGCGGAGGCGGCAGCGGGGTGGGAGGCGGCGGAGGCGGTCGGCCGCGTGAGCGGGGCGGCCGCCTCCGGGGCGCCCGGTCACACCGCGGTGGCCAGCCGCTCCTCGTTCCGCGTGCGCGGGACGAAGCGGATCCTGGGGCGGCCGTGGTGCCATCCCAGGGAGACCCGCAGGCCGCCGACGCGGGCCAGGACCAGACCGATCGCCGTCGCCGCCGCCATCGAGACCAGTCCGCCGAGCGCGAAGCCCACCCGGGGACCGTAGACGTCGGTGACCCAGCCGATCAGCGGCGCGCCGAGCGGCGAGCCGCCCACGAAGACCATCATGAACAGCGCCATGACCCGGCCCCGCATGGCCGGGTCGGTGGCCATCTGGACCGAGGTGTTCGCGGTGACGTTCACCGTCAGCCCGAAGACGCCGATCGGGACCATCAGGAGCGAGAACAGCCAGAGCGAGGGAGCCGTGGCGGCCACCACCTCCAGCGCCCCGAAGGCCAGCGCGGCCGCGATCAGCACGCGCAGCCGGGCCGTGCCGCGCCGGGCGGCGAGCAGCGCGCCGGTCAGCGATCCCAGCGCCATCAGCGTGTTGAAGAGGCTGTAGGCACCGGCGCCCGAGTGGAAGACGTCGTCCGCGTACGCCGACAGCCAGACGGGGAAGTTGAAGCCGAAGGTGCCGATGAAGCCGACGAGGACGATCGGCCAGATCAGCTCGGGCCGGCCGGCGACGTACTGGAGGCCTTCGCGGAGCTGGCCCTTGGCGCGCGGCGCGCGCTCGACGACGTGCAGTTCGCGGGAGCGCATCAGCAGCAGTCCCGCCAGCGGGGCCACGAACGACAGGCCGTTGAGCAGGAAGGCCCAGCCGGTCCCCACGCCGGTGATCAGCAGGCCCGCGACGGCGGGACCGACCAGACGCGCGGACTGGAAGTTGGCCGAGTTCAGGCTGACCGCGTTCTGCAGCTGGCCGGGGCCGACCATCTCGGAGACGAAGGACTGGCGCGCCGGGTTGTCGACGACGGTGGCCATGCCGACGGCGAAGGCGGCGAGGTAGACGTGCCAGACCTGGACGTGGCCGGAGAGGGTGAGGAAGGCGAGCGCGAGGCCGGTGAGGGCCATCGCCGTCTGGGTCACCAGCAGCGTGGGGCGCTTGGGGAGACGGTCGACGAGGACACCGCCGTACAGGCCGAAGAGCAGCATCGGCAGGAACTGGAGCGCGGTGGTGACACCGACCGCGGCGGAGGAGCCGGTCAGGCTCAGCACCAGCCAGTCCTGGGCGATGCGCTGCATCCAGGTGCCGATGTTGGAGACGACCTGGCCCAGGAAGAACAGGCGGTAGTTCCGGATCCTCAGCGAGCTGAACATCGAGGAGGGGCGGGGGGAGTCGTGGGCGGCTGTGGAGTCGTGGGTGGCTGGTCCGGGGGCGGAGTGTGCTCCGGGTCCCGTACTCAAAAGGGCTCGCCTCCAGGGCAGTCGTGGACGTCGGCGTCATGGGGGGCGTCGGCGCTTGCGGGGTGGGGCGGACCCTCCGCGCTCCGGGACCGTGGTCCGGACCGGGACCGGTGACCCCGGCCGGGACCGGAGGTCCGGGTCGTGACCGGTGACCCGGCACGGGACCGGCGGTCCGGGCCCGGATCAGTGATCCGGGACGGGACCGGGGAGCGCACGAGGGCCGCCGTCGGTCAGATGTGCGCGAGCTTCTCCAGGACCGGAGCGGCTTCGCGGAGCTTGGCCCATTCGTCCTCGTCGAGGGCCTCGACCAGTCCGGCCAGGAACGCGTTCCGCCTGCGGCGGCTCTCTTCGAGCATGGCCTCCGCCTTGTCGGTCTGCGTCACCACCTTCTGGCGCCGGTCCTCGGGGTGCGGCTCCAGCCTGACGAGCCCCTTGGCCTCCAGCAGCGCGACGATGCGGGTCATCGACGGCGGCTGCACGTGTTCCTTGCGTGCGAGTTCGCCGGGCGTGGCGCTGCCGCAACGGAAGAGGGTGCCGAGCACCGACATCTCGGTGGGGCTCAGCGACTCGTCGACCCGCTGGTGCTTGAGTCGACGCGACAACCGCATCACTGCGGAGCGCAAGGCGTTCACGGCGGCCTCGTCGTCGCCATGGGTGAGGTCAGGCATGTTCTTTAGCGTAACTCATTACTCTCGCTAAAGAACAATGGGGTACCCATAACGCGCGCCATTGGACGCGGCGATCACTCATACGAGTGAGACTGCTCCGGGAAATGACCCGAATCCGGTCGGGAAGCGGCGACCCTCGACTGCATGGCGACCAGCGTGCTCAGCCTGCGCATCGACGGGGAGCTGCTCGACCGGCTCCGACAACATGCCGCGAAACGCGGAATGAGCGTCCAGGACTATGTGGTCCGGACGCTCATTCGCGACGACTTCGACGAGCGGTTCCAGACCGCCGTCGAGGAGACGGAGAAGTTCTACGGGGTCACGTGACCCCGCGTGCGACGCCGGGGGGCCGGGCGACCCCCCGCACGGCCGACGCCGCTCAGGTCAGGCCGAGGGCCGGCATGAGGTAGTAGAAGGTGAACACCGCCGCCACCACGTACATGGCGACCGGGACGTCACGGCCGCGGCCCGCCGCCAGGCGCAGCACGACGAAGGTGATGAAGCCCATCCCGATGCCGTTGGTGATCGAGTAGGTGAACGGCATCATCATCATCGTCACGAAGGCCGGGATGGCGATCGTGTAGTCCGCCCAGTCGATCTCCTTGACCGAGTGGGACATGATCAGGAAGCCGACCGCGATCAGCGCGGGGGTGGCCGCCTGGGACGGGACCATCGTGGCGACGGGGGTCAGGAAGAGGGCGACGGCGAAGAGCGCGCCGGTGACCACGTTCGCGAAGCCCGTACGGGCACCCTCGCCGACACCGGCCGTGGACTCCACGAAGCAGGTGGTGGCCGACGAGGAGGAGGCGCCGCCCGCGGCGACGGCGATGCCGTCGACGAAGAGGACCTTGTTGATGCCGGGCATGTTGCCCTCGGCGTCCGTCAGCTTGGCCTCGTCGCTGATGCCCATGATCGTGCCCATCGCGTCGAAGAAGCACGACAGCAGCACGGTGAAGACGAAGAGGATGCCGGTCAGCACGCCGACCTTGCCGAAGCCGCCGAAGAGGCTGAACTGGCCGATGAGCCCGAAGTCGGGGCTGGCGACCGGGTTGCCGGGCCACTTCGGGGTGGTCAGGCCCCAGGACGGGACGGTGGTGACGGCGTTGATGATCACCGCGGCGACCGTCATGGTGACGATCGAGATGAGGATGGCGCCCGGCACCTTGCGCACGATCAGCGCGAGGGTCAGCAGCGTGCCGAGGACGAAGACCAGGACGGGCCAGCCGTGCAGGTGGCCGTCGGTGCCGAGCTGGAGCGGGACGGTCGTCTGGGCGACGTCCGGGATGCGCGTGACGAAGCCGGAGTCGACCAGGCCGATCAGCATGATGAACAGGCCGATGCCGATCGCGATGCCCTTGCGCAGGCCGAGCGGCACCGCGTTCATGACGCGCTCGCGCAGACCGGTGGCGACCAGGATCATCACGACGAAGCCCGCGAGGACCACCATGCCCATGGCGTCCGGCCAGGACATCCGGGGGGCGAGCTGGAGGGCGACGACCGTGTTCACGCCGAGGCCCGCCGCCAGCGCGATCGGCACGTTGCCGATGACGCCCATGAGGAGCGTGGTGAAGGCCGCGGTCACGGCGGTCGCGGTGACGAGCTGCCCGTTGTCGAGGTGGTGCCCGTACATGTCCTTCGCGCTGCCCAGGATGATCGGGTTCAGCACGATGATGTACGCCATCGCGAAGAAGGTGGCGAAACCGCCGCGGATCTCGCGCGAGAGGCTGGAGCCCCGCTCGGAGATCTTGAAGTAGCGGTCGAGGGTGCTCTGCGCGGGCCGGGACTCCGGCTCCTGCGGGGCGGGGGCCTTGGTGGCGGCCGAGGTGGACATGCGGGTCCTCAAACGTGCAGGGGGACGGGACGTGATCGAGCCTGGTCAGTGGTCGTTCACCAGCAGGTTCCCCCAGGACACTGTTGGTGTTTCATACGAATACAACTGGCCAGACTCAGACAGTTTCAGTATGAACATATGAGTGTGAAATCGCTATCTCCGCGCGTAGACCCTTGCGGCGCATGGAGAGAGCGGGCCCGAACACAACCGGTCGCCGGCACTCGTAAGCTGTGCACATGGCGAAGTGGACCCCCAAGCACGAGGCGCCGGAGCCCCTGGAGGGCCCCGTGGTCGCCACCATCACGGGCGGCACGATCCTCTGGTTCGTCCTCTTCCTGGTGCAGCTGCCGTTCTACGGCTGGTTCGACGACCACGGACACCTGTGGTGGCTGGGGACCTGCCTGGCCGGCGCGGGCCTCGGACTGATCGGCATCTGGTACGTCCGCAAGCGCGACGCGGCGATCAAGCGCGCCCTGGCGGCCGGTCCCTCCGCCGACCCCGTGACGGAGTAGGGGTCCTTCTCCACCCACGGCAGCACGGCCCGCCGCCACCGCTCCTCCCCAAGTCGGAACTTCGGCCCACTCGGCGGGTGAAGCCGCATATCCGCACGTACCGTCGAAGGCATGACCCACACCGACGCGGGCGCCGGACTCGATCCCGCTCACCCCGTGCCCATACCCGCCTCCCGGCGGGCCGAGGGGCTGTCGGCCGCCGAGGTGGCCGAGCGGGTCGCGCGCGGCGAGGTGAACGACGTACCCGTCCGCAGCAGCCGTTCCATGGGCGAGATCGTCCGGGCGAACGTGTTCACCCGGTTCAACGCGATCATCGGTGTCCTCTGGCTGATCATGCTGTTCGTGGCGCCGTTCCAGGACAGCCTGTTCGGCTACGTGATCATCGCCAACACCGGGATCGGCATCATCCAGGAGTGGCGGGCCAAGAAGACGCTGGACTCGCTCGCGGTGATCGGCGAGGTGAGACCGACCGTCCGCAGGGACGGAGTGGCCGCCGAGGTGAGGTCGTCGCAGATCGTGCTCGGGGACCTCATCGAGATCGGGCCGGGCGACAAGGTCGCCGTCGACGGCACCTGCGCGGAGGCCGACGGGCTGGAGATCGACGAGTCGCTGCTCACCGGTGAGGCCGACCCCGTGGTCAAACACGCGGGCGACACGGTGATGTCGGGCAGCTTCGTGGTCGCCGGCAGCGGCGCCTTCACGGCGACGAAGGTGGGCCGTGGGGCGTACGCGGCGCAGCTGGCGGAGGAGGCGTCCCGGTTCACGCTGGTCCACTCCGAACTGCGCAGCGGCATCTCCACGATCCTCAAGTACGTGACGTGGATGATGATCCCGACCGCCATCGGCCTGATCATCAGCCAGCTCGTCGTCAAGCAGCACGGCTTCAAGGACTCCGTCGCGCGGACCGTCGGCGGGATCGTGCCGATGGTCCCCGAGGGCCTGGTCCTGCTCACCTCGGTCGCCTTCGCGATCGGTGTCATCCGCCTCGGCCGGAAACAGTGCCTCGTCCAGGAACTCCCCGCCATCGAGGGCCTCGCCCGCATCGACACCGTCTGCCTCGACAAGACCGGCACCCTCACCGAGGGCGGCATGGACGTCACCGAGCTGCGGCCGCTGAACGGCGCCGACGAGACGTACCTGCGCAAGGTCCTCGGCGCGCTCGGCGAGTCCGATCCCCGGCCGAACGCCTCCCTCCAGGCGATCATCGCCGCCTACCCGGACAGCGAGGAGTGGCGCTGCACCCAGTCCCTGCCCTTTTCCTCCGCCCGCAAGTACAGCGGCGCCGGCTTCAGCGAGGGCGACGGCGAGTCGAGCACCTGGCTGCTCGGCGCTCCCGACGTGCTGCTGCCCACCGGGGACGCGGCGCTCACCGAGACCGAGCTGCTCAACGAGGCGGGGCTGAGGGTGCTGCTGCTCGCGAGGACCACCAAGGACCTCGACGAGCCCGGCGTCGCGGAGGACGCGCGGCCCGCCGCGCTGGTCGTGCTGGAGCAGCGGCTGCGCCCGGACGCGGCCGACACCCTGCGCTACTTCGCCGAGCAGGACGTCAGGGCCAAGGTCATCTCCGGCGACAACGCGGTCTCGGTGGGCGCGGTCGCCGGAAAGCTGGGGCTCACCGGCGAGGCCGTGGACGCGCGCCGGCTGCCGGACGAGCGCGAGGAGATGGCCAAGTCCCTGGAGAAGGGCACGGTCTTCGGGCGGGTCACCCCGCAGCAGAAGCGGGACATGGTCGGCGCCCTGCAGTCCCGCGGGCACACGGTGGCGATGACCGGCGACGGCGTGAACGACGTCCTGGCCCTGAAGGACGCCGACATCGGGGTGAGCATGGGCTCGGGGTCCGAGGCGACCCGCGCCGTGGCCCAGATCGTGCTGCTGAACAACAGCTTCTCGACCCTCCCCTCGGTGGTCGGGGAGGGCCGCCGGGTCATCGGGAACATCACCCGGGTCGCGACGCTCTTCCTGGTGAAGACGGTCTACTCGGTGCTGCTGGCCGTGCTGGTGGTGTGCTGGCAGGTCGAGTACCCCTTCCTGCCACGCCACCTGACCCTGCTGTCCACGCTGACGATCGGCGTCCCGGCGTTCTTCCTCGCCCTCGCCCCGAACAAGGAGCGCGCCCAGCCCCACTTCGTGCGGCGGGTGATGCGGTACTCGATCCCGGGCGGGGTCGTGGCGGGAGCGGCGACCTTCGTGATGTACCTGATCGCGCGCCACTACTACACGGGGGAGGGCTCGCTGGAGGCGGAGACGAGCGCGGCGACGCTGACGCTGTTCCTGGTCTCGATGTGGGTGCTCGCGATCATCGCCCGGCCCTACACCTGGTGGCGGATCTGCCTCGTCGCCTCGATGGGCGCGGCGTTCCTGCTCGTGCTCGTGGTGCCGAGGCTGCAGCACTTCTTCGCGCTGAAGCTGGTCGGCACGACGATGCCGTGGATCGCGGTGCTGATCTCGGTGGTGGCGGCGGCCGTCCTGGAGTTCCTGTGGAGGTGGGTCGACCGCCGCGTTCCCGCGTAGGGGGTTGTCTCAGCGCTTACCGCACGTCGACGTAGTCACCCGTGGCGCTGACCGCCGGGGTGGTCGAGGTGCCCGCGAAGCTGTAGCGGAAGTAACCGTCGACGGTGGCCTTCGTGGTCGTCTTCAGGTTGCCGGAGCCGTCCGACTTGATGGTCTTGAGGGTCGTGTAGGTGCTGCTGCCCTTCTTGCGGAACTGCAGCTTCACCGACTGGCCCGTGTAGCCCCGGTAGGTGTGGGTCTCCCAGTCGGCGCGGGTGAGCTTGCCGGTGACCGTGACGGTCTTGTTCTTCTTCACCGGCTCCGGCGCGGCGTTGACCGTCAGCTTGGAGTAGCGCTGGAGCTTGCTGGTGATGTTGGGCATGTCCTGGTCGACGTAGCCGATCTTGCTCAGGTCGGCGTCGTCGTCGCCCGGGTCGACACCGTTGAAGGCGATCGCGGTGCCCATGGCCTTCCACGTGGTGGCGTCGGCGTTGGCCAGTTCGTCGGCCGGGTAGACGTCGATGGTGCCCTTGCACTTGGCGGCCTGGGTCCCGGCGGCGGTGCAGGAGGGGAAGTCGTCGCCCATCAGCAGGCCGGTCGGCTCGTCGTAGGAGCCGCGGTAGAGCTCGACGTCCAGGAAGAAGTCGTCGGCGGTGATGTCGACGTCGGCGGTGTACTTGATCTCGAAGGTGACCGGAACGGTGACCTGGTTGGAGACCCCGGCGACGATCGGCTTGCCCTTGTTGACGACCACGTTCGAGAAGTTCAGGCCGAGTTCGTAGGGCTCCCCGTCGGAGCCGGTGGAACCGGTGAACGGGGTCTTGCCGGAAGCGGCGCGGGCGGCTTCCCGCACCTTGGCGATGTCCGCGCGGTGGTCGTCGGAACCGGCGGCGTGGGCGCCCGGAGCGACGAGGGCGGAGAGGGCCAGGGCGCCGGAGACGGCGGCCACGGTGGCACGGATACGCATGCGATCCCCCCAGTGGAGACAGGGCCCGGATGTGGTCGTTCCTCACGGCTCGCGGTCACGGGGCCCAGGTGTCGGCGGAGTCTGATGACTCGTCAGTGAAGATCATCGAGGTGCCCGAACGGTTGCACCGGAGATGAATTTTTTGTGCGACCCGCACGAACACCTTCCGGTGCGGGGCGGCGAAACGGGCACACACATGGCCGGAACAGACAAAAATCCCCGGCCCTGGGGCCGGGGATTTCTGGTCACATCAGGTACTTCACATCAGGTGCTTCACACCAGGTGCTTCACATCAGGCGTCACTGCACGTCGACGTAGTCACCCGTGGCGTTGACGGTCGAGGTGGTCGAGGTGCCCGCGAAGCTGTAGCGGTAGTAACCGTCGGCGGTGGCCGTGGTCGTCGTCTTCAGGTTGCCGGAGCTGTCCGTCGTGATCGTCTTGAGGGTCGTGTAGGTGCTGGTGCCCGCCTTACGGAACTGCAGCTTCACCGACTGGGTGCCGTAGCCGTAGTACTTGCCGGCGTCCCAGCTCGCGCGGGTCAGCGCGCCGGTGACCGTGACGGTCTTGCCCTTCTTGACCGGCTCCGGCGAGGCGTTGACGGTCAGCTTGGAGTAACGCTGGACCTGGAAGCTCTTGGCGTTGTCCTTCTGCGTGTAGTCGGCGTCCTTGCCCGTGGCGATCGCCCAGACCTTCCAGCCGCCGGCCACCGAGTTGATCAGGTTGTACTGCGGCTCCATCTCGAAGGTCGACTTGCAGTTCGACGTCGTGGCGCTGACCACGGTGCAGGTGGCACGGTGGTTGCTGCTCGTGGCGACGGCACCGCTGTCGGACGAGTCGATGTTCGTGCCGTGGTACAGGATCGCCTGCGCCCAGTCGACGCCCGAGGCGTCCTTGACGGTGAAGCTGACCGTGATGGTCTTCGTCGTGGTCGCGCCGACGACGACCGGCTTGCCACCGTTCACGACGACGTTCGAGATCGTGGTGTCGCCTTCGACCTCGTCGGCGTGCGCGGCCGGCACGGCGAGGGCGGCGAGGGCCAGGGCGCCGGAGACGGCGGCCACAGTGGCTCGTATACGCATGGGTTCCCCAGGTGGAGAAGGGGTCCCGGCGCTGGTCGTTCCGAACGGTTCGTCGTCGGCGCGGGACCCAAGTGATCGGTGAGTCTGTTGACTCAGGGGGTGAGATTAGCGAGGGGTGCGCATGGTTGTACGGGTGGGGTGGAGCGGCCGCAGTCTTTGTGATCGCTTTACACAGCGGTGGCGGACGTGAGGGAACGCCCGGCCCCGGGGTGTCGCGGGGGCGGGCGTTCCTGGAGGGCTGGGGGTCAGTCGAACCAGCGGTCCCTGGCCAGTTCCTCGGTGCGGGACGGGTCCTCCAGCAGCGCGGCGACCTCGAAGCGGCGCGGCCACTGGCCCGCCGACCAGGCGAGTCCGGCGGCGACGCCCTCCAGGGTGGCGGCGTGCAGCACCCCGTCCCGGGTGCGACGCCAGTCGAGTTCGGTGCCGTCGACCACCAGCTCCTCGTGCTCGACGTACGAGGCGGGGGTCGCCGGGCCCAGCAGGACCCGTACGGACTCCGGTACGTCGTGCTCGGTGCCCTCGGAGGTCACCTCGCCGGTGACCGACTCGCTGAGCCGCCGCACCTGGAACAGCTCGGCGAGCTCCGCGGCCCGCGACGGAGGCACCGGCAGCAGCGGCACCCCGTCGGTGAAGGCCAGCAGATCCGGGGAGTCCACGACCACCGCGTCGGCCGCGTCCACGACCCGCACCTCGCCGTCCACGACCGCCCGCAGCTCGTCCGGCAGCGTCACCTGCTCGGGGTCGAGATCGGCCAGCGCGCCGTACAGGGCGTGCAGCTGCGCTCCGGTGACCGGGCGCCCGGGGTCGGCGAGCCGGTCGAGCAGCTCGGCCGCTCCGCCCGGCTCGTCGAGCAGGGCGGCCACGGACGTGCGCACGCCGAGCGCCCGCAGGACCTGCTCGTCCTCGAAGCCGGTCGCGTCCGCCTCGTCGTACAGCCCGCGCAGCAGCGGATCGCCGCCCGCGGCCCGCAGACCGGCCGGGCGGCGCCCGTCGAGCACCGGGTGCCCGCGCAGCCACCACGCCGTGTACGGCCGGACGATCTCGTGCGTGCCGTCCGGGAGCAGGATGCGCACCTGCTGGATGATCGCGTCCCGCAGCGGTGGCTGGGCGAGCAGCGCGAGGGCCTCGGGCCACCGGTCGTCGTCCACCAGGTCCAGGTCCCGCACGGCCACGATCTCGGTGGCGACGGGCGGCACCGGGGAGTCGGGCAGCCGGTCCAGGACGTCCTCGCACCACACGTCCACCGCGTCCAGCAGTCCCGCGTCGTCGGGCTCGGCGAAGTCCCCCTCGCGCGGCTCCAGTTCGTCCGGGTCGAGCACGACGTCGGTGGCGCGCACCAGGGCGAAGCCCGCGAGCACCCCGCAGGCGGCGAGCGGCTGCTCGCCCCAGCGCTCGGTCAACTCGGAGTCGACGAAGGCGAGTTCGTCCTCGCGCATGATCCGGGCGAACGGACTGCCGGGCAGCACGAGTTCACCGGCGGGAACGAGCTCGCCCTCGTCGTCCGGCAGGGCGAGCGCGCCGAGCCAGGGCTCGTCACCGGGTTCGAGCGCGGCGTCACGGGCCAGCGCGAGGACGGTGTCCGCGAGCTCCTCCGCGTCCAGGGTGTCCTCGTCCCACGCCCCGCCCTCGTCGTCGAGCGAGGCGGCCACCGCGGCCCGCACCTGCGGGGTGGTGAGCACCGCGCGGGGCGAGGCCGGCAGGGCCCCCAGCTTCTCCAGGAGCGGGTGGGCCGCGTCCGGGTGCGCGACCTTGAGGCCGAGCCTGGCGAGCGTGCCGGGGGCGACCAGGGACTCCCCGGCGGTGGGCAGCAGGATCTGGCGGGGCCCGATCGTCGTGCGGCCGTCGGCCAGCGGCACCGGCAGTCCGGACAGCCGGTCCGGGTCGACCCCGGCGAGGCTGTCGTACAGCCGGTACCACCACTCGGGGTCCTTCTCCAGGCCGGCCAGCCGGTCCACGGCCTCGGTGAGCGCGACCCGGGCGACGCCCAGCGTGCGCAGCTCCACCCGCCGTTCGAGCCCGGCGGGCAGCAGACCGGTCAGCACCTCGGCGAGCACCCGGACGGTCTCGGCGCCCGCGCCCTCCACCACCTCGGCGTCCCGCGGCCGCAGGGCGGCGGGGTTCTCCGCGGTGCTGCTCGCGGGCCAGTCCTCGGGGGCGTCGACGCTCGGCAGCCGGTCCGGCGGGGCGGCGGGCGGCAGGAACGCGGTGCGCGGCAGCCGGTCCAGGATCGCCTGCCGCAGCGCTCCGTCCAGTTCGCCCTTGCCGAGCGGGCCGGGCACCAGGTCGATGATCCCGGCGTCCACCGGCCGCCAGGAGGCGAGGAGCTCGGCGTAGGCGTCCGCCGCGCGCTCCACCAGGAAGTCCGTCAGCGGGCCGGGGGCGGCGTGGCGCCGGGTGGTGTCGAGCGGGAACGAGGCGATGAGCAGCGCGGGCACGCCGAGGGCCTCGTCGCTGGGCGTCGGCGCGTGCACGACCGGGCTGGTCCGGGGGCGGGCCGGGGCTCCCTCCCTGTCGACCGGGACGGCCCAGGTCACGGACCAGTGCGGGCGCAGGCGCTCCTCGACCGGGCGGTCGGCGAGCAGGGCGGCGTCGAGGGGGCCGTGCGCGGCGACGGTGCGGTAGCGGGTCGTGCCGTCGCGGGAGTCGTCGATGACGGTGCCGTGCTCGGCTCCCGTCCGGCGCAGGGTGCGGACCTCGGCGTCGCCGATCTCGACGACCACTTCCTCCAGGCCCGGGAGGGCCAGCAGGAGGGCGTCGTCGACGGTGCGCAGGAGACGCTCGGCGAGGTCCTCGGCGGCGGCGTCGCGCAGCGGCAGGATCACGGCGGTGTCGTACGGGTCCGGGGCGGTGCCCTCGGCGGCGAACGGCAGCCGCAGCAGCGGTACGTGGCCGTCCCGTCGGCGGATCTCGTCGCCGAGGCCGGGGCTGTCCGTGGCGGTGCCGGCGGCGAGGTCGCGGGCCTCGGCGAGCGCCCAGCGGACGCCGCCGTGCCGTCCTACGACGGCGGGTTCGTCGGTGACGGCGAGGACGGCGGCGAAGCCGACGCCGAAACGGCCCACGGCCGTGCCGGGGGCGTCCCGCTTCGCGGAGGCCCTGAGGGTGGCGAGCGACTCGACGCCGGCCGCGTCGAGGGGGGCGCCGGTGTTGGCCGCCACCAGGACGCCGTCGCGGAGCGTGAGGCGCAGACGGCCCGGGGTGCCCGCGCGGGCCGAGGCGTCGGCGGCGTTCTGGGCGAGTTCCACGACGAGGCGGTCGCGGTACCCGCCGAGGACGAGGTCCTCCTCGGCGTTGGCGTCCTCGCGGAACCTGGCCGGGCTGGTCGCCCAGGCGTCCAGCACTCCGCGGCGCAGGCGCGCCGTGCCGAACGGGTCCGCGCCCTCGGCGGCCGGCCGCACGAACTTACTCACGGGTTCACTCTCCCTCTCGCCTGGCGCGACCGCGAGTGCTGCACCGGGTCGCGGCACGAAGGTACCGCGCGCGGTCGGTCGCTCCGGGCCGGTGGGGGGTCGGGGCCGCGCCAGTACATCCGCCCGCATCCGAACGGATCCCATCGGCGCTGAGAAGTGCGGGTGGGTGCTGATCCGTCCGGCCTGCGGGCATTCGATGTACCGGCACGGCCCCTCCCGCCGAATCCCGACTGCGGGTGCAGGATCCAGCCGGTCACAGCCCCGACCGGCGAAAGTTTCAGCCCCTCCGGCGTTTGAGGAGCGGGGTCTGGGGCGGAGCCCCAGGGACGGGAAGGGTAGGGGCGGAGGGGGCGAAAACAGGCTGGGCCCGCGCCCGTGCCGGGGATGGTGCGGGCGCCGGTTCCCCGGGGCCGACGAAGGCCCCGGGGCCGGAGAAGACTACGAGTGGCCCAGTTCCGCCTGGGATTCGTCGGTGGTCGCCGGGACCGAGCCCGAGTCGGGGGACGGCCGCAGCGGGAAGGGGTCCACCTGGGTCTCGTCGATCACCGGGAGCGGCGGCCGCGGAGGCTTCGGCATGACCGCGGCCTCCGAGTGCCCCCCGCACCCGTACGCGAGGGACACCACACGCCCGTCCGCCGGCGAGAACTCGTTCGCGCAGACACCGAACGCCTGTCCGAGCGAGCCCCCGATGCGGTTCAGGAAGCCACAGCTGACGCACGACGCGGGCGCGGCCTGGGCCATCGCCGTCCTGGCTCCGTAGGAGTCCTCCCAGCGGTCGGCCGCGACGTGCAGCCCGTACCGGGAGAGCACCCGGGCCCGACGGAGCCCCAGCTCCTCGGCCACGGCGGTGATCGAACCCCGGCGCGGGGCCATCGGCAGGTTCGCGGGCGTCCCCGCCGTCACCTCCGCGTCCTCCGCCTCCACCAGCTCGGCCATGTCCTCGGAGACCGCGGAGTTCGGGGCGGGCTCGTCCTCGCCGGACCAGCCCGGCTCCAGCCGGAGGTCCTCGGCGTCCGTGGGCAGCAGGTCCCCGGGGCCCAGGTCGCCGGGACGGAGCCGCTCGCTCCACGGCACCCACTCCGGGGCCAGCAGCGCGTCCGTGCCGGGCAGCAGGACCGTCTCGTCGAGGGTGACGATCTTCGCGCGGGAGGCGCGGGCCACGGTCGACGCCCAGCGCCAGCCGCGGTAGCCGGGTTCCTTGCACTCGAAGTAGTGCGTGACAACGCGGTCCCCCTCGGAGACCATCCCGAGGTGTTCGCCGACGACGCCGGGATAGGCGGCTTCCTCGGCGGCCGCGCGGGCGAGGTCGACGGCCTCCGCGCACAGACGGTCCGGGGTGCGGCTTCGCGTTGTCGCTGCGCTCACAGGTATCGCTTCTCTCCTACGCCGTCTCACGGGTGCGCCATTCCTCGGCGGGGGTGCGGACGGAGCGGACCGGTGGGCCGCGTCGACGTCCGCGCCCGATCGCACTCGGGCGCACCTACGCCATCCATTCTGCGGGATGGCCGAGAGGCGCGCGGCCGAGAACAATCGCCGCAGGCGCGTTACGCACGCTACCTTCTCCTGGCTCCTGGGCCCACACCGGCGGCCGTCTTCGGTGCTCCGCGCCGGGATCTTTGCCGCCCCGCGACCCGTTCTCCGCCGCCCCGCGGCGATGCCCCGGCGCTCCGCACCGAAAGTTTCCCCTCCGCCCGGTCCGATGGTCCCGACATGACCCCACTCGGCCCCGTACGCACGGTAACCGCACTACGCACCCCGAACTCGGGGCACTATGACGGAGTGACATCCGCGAGGTCGCCCCAGGGAGCAACCGGTGTCGGTGGCGCCAAGGGGAGCAACCGCAGTGGCGGATCGGGCCGGCTGACCGGATCCGTCCGCGCGGTGGGGCGCGCCCTGCACTTCCCGGTGCGCAAGACCGCGCACGGCATCCGCAAGGCGACGCACGCGCACGGCGCGGGTGAGTCGGGCCTCGGGAAACTGATCGAACTGCACGCGGTGAACGGCGCGGGCGACGTCATGATCACGGTGGCCCTGGCGTCCACCGTGTTCTTCTCCGTGCCGACCGACGAGGCCCGCGGCCGGGTCGCCCTCTACCTGGGCATCACCATGGCGCCCTTCGCCGTCCTCGCCCCCGTGATCGGCCCCCTGCTCGACCGTCTGCCGCACGGCCGGCGGGCCGCGATGGCGGGCTCGATGCTCGCGCGGGCGATGCTGGCGCTGATGCTGGCGAGCGCGGTCGTCACCGGCACCTTCGAGCTGTACCCCGCGGCGCTCGGCGTGCTCGTCGCCTCCAAGGCGTACGGCGTGGTGCGCAGCGCCGTCGTACCGCGGCTGCTGCCACCCACGTTCTCCCTGGTCAAGGCCAATTCCCGGGTCACTCTGGGCGGGCTCCTCGCCACCGGTGTGGCCGGACCCGTCGCCGCCCTGCTCCAGACGCTGGGGGCGCGTTATCCGCTCTACGGCGCCTTCACGATCTTCATCGCTGGCACGTTCCTGTCGTTCTCGCTGCCGCCCAAGGTCGACTCCGCCAAGGGCGAGGACACGGCGCTGCTCGCCGCCGACGCGGACCATCTGCACGGCCCGCACCTGAAGAAACCCCCGCGCCCCAATCTGCGGACCGTGGGCACGGCCGTCACCCACGCCCTCGGCGCCAACGCCTCGCTGCGCTGTCTGTCCGGCTTCCTGATCTTCTTCCTCGCCTTCCTGCTGCGCGAGCACCCGCTCACCGGCAAGAGCGCGGCGGTCTCGCTCGGCCTGGTGGTCGTCTCGGCGGGCGTGGGCAACGCGCTCGGCACGGCCGTCGGCGCCTGGCTGAAGCAGCGCGCCCCGGAGATCATCATCGTGACGGTGGTGGCGGTCGTGGTGGCCGCCGCGATCACGGCGGCGCTCTTCTTCGGCACCCTGATGGTGGCGTGCCTCGCGGCGATCGCCGGCTTCGCGCAGGCCCTCGCCAAGCTGTCCCTGGACGCCCTGATCCAGCGCGACGTCCCCGAACTTGTCCGGAACTCGGCGTTCGCCCGCTCCGAGACACTGCTCCAGATGTCCTGGGTCCTCGGCGGGGCCATCGGCATCGCGATGCCGCTCAACGGCCCGCTCGGCCTCTCCGTGGCCGCCGGGATCGTCGCCGTCGGGTGGCTGACGACCGTACGGGGACTGCTCCAGGTGGCGCGGCGCGGCGGTTCGTCGCGCCCCCGCGTCTCCTGAGCCGCGCGGGGGCCGCGCACGGCACGCCGCACCCCACGTGGGGGCACCGGTGGACGTGCCCGATAACCTTCGGTCATGACCTCCCTGCCCCGCGGCAGAGCCGCTAATGGACACCGCGCTGCGCGCCGTCGCCGCGCCGTCGCCACGGTCGGCGCCGTTTCCGCCGGACTCCTCGCCCTGTCCGCCTGTGACAAGCCGACCCCGATGGCCACCGTCACGGTCGGCACCAAGTCGGTGAGCTCCGAGGCCGACTGCTACAACGACGGCGACGCCCTGAAGACCGCGGACCTGACGAGCTGCCTGCGGTCGAAGGACATCAAGTCCATCACCGTCGACCCCGACGCGACCGTACGGTTCGGCGTGGACCCGAAGATCGCGGACAAAGGCTGGACGATCCTGATGAACGGGCAGCAGCTGCTGCCCGAGACCACCAACAAGACGTACCTGACGATTCCGGGCAGCGTCTTCTTCAACCAGCAGTACGGCGCCAGCGGCAGCTCGACCCTCGTCTCCATCAAGGAGGGCAAGACGACGGCCACCGGTCTGTGGTCCTTCAAGTTCAAGAAGGACACGGACAACTGACCGCCGCCGCCGGGCCGAGGGTGCTCGTGGCCACCGCCGTCTCCGCGGAGAGGGAAGCGGTGGCCGCGGCGTCGTCCGGCACGGCGCACGAGATACGGCTCCCCGGGGCGACGCTCCACCGGGCCGGCGGGCACGATCTGCTCGCCGCCGGTGTCGGCCCCGCCCTCGCCGCCGCCTCCGTCTCCGCCGCGCTGACCGCCGCCGCCCTCGGCGGCGCTCCGTACCGCCTCGTCGTCTGCGCGGGCATCGCCGGCGGATTCCAGCCCGGAGCTCCCGTGGGCTCGCTCGTGGTCGCCGACGACATCGTCGCGGCGGACCTGGGCGCCGAGGCGCCGGAAGGGTTCCTGCCGGTCACCGAACTGGGCTTCGGGACCGTCAGCCACCGGCCTCCGAAATCACTCGTACGAGAAGTCGCCGCCGCCACCGGCGGCCGTGTCGGAACGGTCCTGACGGTGTCGACCGTGACCGGCAGCGCCGGGCGCGCCGCCGAACTGCGCGCCCGGCACCCGGGCGCCCTCGCCGAGGCGATGGAGGGGTTCGGGGTCGCCGAGGCGGCCGGCGCGCACGGCGTGCCGGTGCTGGAGATCCGCGCGGTGTCCAATCCCGTCGGCCCGCGGGACCGCGCCGCGTGGCGCATCGGTGACGCCCTCGCGGCCCTCACCGGGGCGTTCGGGAAGCTGGGACCCCTGTTGGAGAGTTGGAACCCCCATGAGCTCACTGACTGAATCCGCCGAAGCCCTGCGGATCGCCTACTCGCCCTGCCCCAACGACACCTTCGTCTTCGACGCCTGGGCGCACGGCCGCGTCCCGGGCGCGCCCGCCCTGGACGTGACCTTCGCGGACATCGACATCACCAACGGCATGGCCGAGCGCGGCGAGTTCGACGTGCTGAAGGTGTCGTACGCCGTGCTGCCGTACGTCCTCGACGACTACGCGCTGCTGCCGTGCGGCGGGGCGCTGGGGCGCGGCTGCGGCCCCCTGGTGCTGACCAAGGAGGCCGGTACCGACCTTACGGGGCGTACCGTCGCCGTGCCGAGCGAGCGGTCGACGGCTTACCTGCTGTTCCGGCTGTGGGCGGCGGACACGGTTCCCGGCGGGGTCGGCGAGATCGTGGTCATGCCGTTCCACGAGATCATGCCGGCCGTACGGGACGGGAAGGTCGACGCGGGGCTCGTCATCCACGAGGCGCGTTTCACGTACCAGAACTACGGGCTGCACAAGCTCGCCGACATGGGCGAGCACTGGGAGCGCACCACCGGGCTGCCGATCCCGCTGGGCGCGATCATCGCCAGGCGGTCGCTGGGGGCGGAGCGGCTCCAGGAGCTCGCCGAGGCCGCCCGCGCCTCGGTCCGCGCCGCCTGGGACGACCCCGAGGCCTCCCGCGCCTACGTCCTGGAACACGCCCAGGAGATGGACCCGGGCGTCGCGGACCAGCACATCGGCCTGTACGTCAACGAGTTCACGGCCGACCTGGGCGAGTCCGGTTACGCGGCGGTCCGCGGGCTGCTCACGCGTGCGGCGGCCGAGGGGCTGGTGCCGCCCCTCGGACCGGACGCGCTGGCGTTCCCCTGACTACCGCTCACACGTCGAGCTGGTCGGCGACCGCGCGCAGCAGACCCGCGATCTTCTTGCCGGAAGCCTTCTCGGGGTAGCGGCCGTTCTCCAGGGTGGGCGTGATGTTCTCGAGGAGGGTCGTCAGGTCCTGGACGATGGACGCCAGTTCGTCCGGTTTGCGGCGCTGGGCGGCCGCGACCGAGGGGGTCGGCTCCAGCAGGGTCACCGAGAGGGCCTGATCGCCGCGCTGACCGGCGACGACACCGAACTCGACACGCTGGCCGGGCTTGAGTGCCTCTACTCCGGCGGGCAGGACCGAGGAATGGACGAAGACGTCGCCGCCGTCGTCGCGGGAGAGAAAGCCGAAGCCCTTCTCAGTGTTGAACCATTTGACCTTGCCAGTCGGCAAAGCACACGCTCCCTCTGTCTGCCCCGGACTGGCCGGACGCCTTTGAACTGCCGTCATGACAGCCTACCGGGGGTCTCTCCAGCCGAACACGCCTTAAAACGGGAGTGAGCTCTTACCGGGTAGGCAAGGGCTCAAAGTGGTTGCAGAGGTTTACCGAGGGGCGTTCAGCACCCCTTGGCTTTCCCCGTGGCGCGTAAGGCTGCTGCCCGGCCAAACCCGTGCCGGTACCGGATTGCGCGGAGCCGGCAGAAGCAGAAGACCCCCACCGATTGGCATGGGTCCGATAGAGCTGCAAGAGGAGTTCTGCCCTGGTTCCCGTCATGGGCCCGGAGAGTCTGAGACCACGTTTGAGATCTGGTCGTAGGACAATCGATCGGTGACGCCCTCCTTCCTACCTCCTGCCACTGGCGCTGGAGGTGCTGCGGGACAACCCGATGGCAGAGGGGCACATGGACGAAGGCGATCTGCTGTCCGCGGTCCTCACCAGGAAACCAGCAGTCCGGACCGAGTTTCCCGAACTCGGCCGAGAGCTTCGCGCGATCGTTTCGAAGTTGACCGGCGTCTCGACGTCGACCAGCCTGCCCCCTGACGCGCAACAGGGGGCTGAGCGCCTTCTGGCTCAATAGCGCACCGACGCAGCACGCTCCCGTGGAAGAGAAGGCCGACGTATCCACGGAACATCTCGCAGGAGCAAGCGCCGGCCCGGACGCGTCGCTGGTCGGCCACGGGCGAGTCGGCGGACCATGATGCCGATCATTGCCCAGCGGATCATGGTCTCTGAGCGGGCCGGACCGGTCTCGTAGTCACGCGCGAGGCGGCGATGGTCGGTGAGCCACGAGAAGGTGCGCTCGATCGCCCATCTCTTGGGCTGGACCTGGAATCCGCGCGGGTCCGGGGCCTTGCGCACGATCTCAAGTTCGCGGCCGAGGATCGTGCGTGACCACTCCACGAGGCGGCCGCCGAAGCTCTGGTCCGCCCAGATCTTCTGCACGCCCGGATGGTCCAGGGGGACCACAGCAACGAACGCTTCGCGCCGTCGCGATCCTGGATGTTCGCCGCGACCACGTGAACCACCAGCAGCAGGTCCAGGGTGTCCGTGACGATGAACCGCTTGCGGCCCTTCACCTTCTTGCCTGCGGCGAAGCTCCGGGGGCCGACCGGGACCGTATCGGCCGTACGCACGGACCGCGAATCGATCAGCCCGGCGGTCGGCTCCGCGGTACGGCCGTCAGTCTCACGGACCCGGCCACGCAACGTGTCGTGGACCTGCTCGACGGTCCCGTCGTCGTGCCACCAGGTGAAGTACCAGTACACAGTGGGCCAGGGCGGGAAGTCCTTCGGCAGTCGGTGCCAGGCGCACCTGATCCTTGCCCCTTGAGCAGATCGCCTGCACAAGTCCATGAGGTGGCGGGCACGACGCCGACGAGGTCCCTCGTGCACAGGCTGAGCGGCCTGTGCACGTCGCTTACTTGGCCTGGTCCGGGCCTGTACGACCGCGGACCGGACTTGCATTAATGTGCGAGCCATGACAGCTGATGAACGTGAAAAACCTGTCACGGAGCACGAGTTAGCGGCATCTCCCTGGAGCTGGGGAGGCCTGGGCCCGATCGGCGGCTTCCTCTTGACGCTCTCTGGACTCGGTCTGCTCCTGTGGGCGTTCCTGGGCCGGGCGAGTTCCAGCCCTTCACTGATCTACCAGGCTGCGAAGGCCGTGGCGATCGGCCTGGTGGTCACCGGTACCACTCTGGTGGCGCGCCGACGCGACTCGTCACGACGCTCCGACGTAGAGACAGAGCCTTCTCCACGATCGTGAGAAGTTGTTGTCTTTTCCGATCCTGGGCGTCGCGGGGGGGAGAGGAGACGAGTGGCTTCGTCAGCGTCTCCGACGGCACCTCCCGGGCCCGGAGACCAGCGACCCCGTTGCGGGACCGCGGAAAACACAACGGGGCTCCGTCAGGGCTTCGTGAGAGCGTCAACAATCTTATGACGCTGCTCTTTGGTCGCGTTGCGAGTGAAGACTCTTTCAACCTTATTTTTCCCGATTCGGTCAGGGAAGAGTTCTTCGACCATGGTGCGGATGTCTCCAAGATCCATCACCAAACCCTTGTCGCTCTCGTCGGCCCCCTGGTTCCACCCGTAGACCTTGATCTGATAGCCCCTCAGGAACTCTCGGCGGTCTTCCTGGTCTTTGGCTCCCCAGACCTCTCCGTACTTCCGGCCGGTCGCCTTGAGGGTCGGGTGAGCCCTCTCCGCCTCCTGCTTCACCAGGAGAGCCACCTTTGCCGAGAGACCCTTGTGCATACGCCGGTAGGACTCTTCCTGTCCCTCTCCGTCGTACTCGCCTGCCATGTAGTCGGCTTCGAGCTTGTCCAGCCGCGCCTTTGCCGACTGAAGTTCCCTTGCCTGGCTCGGTCCCGTTCCGGCGCGCTCGTACATGGCCCACTGGCCCACGCTCCCCTGGATCTGCTCGTCAACCCATGCATCAAGGACGTCGGAGCGGACGGAAAAGCCCTCCGTGCACGTGCCTCCCTTGAACTTGTCGGAACAGCGGTAATACCTGCGCCCCGGAACCCTGGTGCCGTCTTTCTTGACGTGCCCCGAGTTCAGGAGAGAGGTGACGGCCGCTCCGCAGGCTCCGCATCGTGCGATGCCGGCCAGAAGGCTCCTGGTACTGACCCGGCTCTCCGCTCCCTCACCCTTGGACGCAGGCTTGATCCGGTCCACCAGGTCTGTCCACTCGTCCATCGTGGCCAGAGGCTTCTCAGGAAGGATCACCGGCTCTCCCTGATCGCCCAGGACAGCCTCGCCCTTGTACGTGTAGAGCCCTGGGACCCATGAGGAGCGAATGAACTTGTTGATGATCGTGGCTTGCCACTGAGTCCCCTTGGGCTTCTCCCCCCTCAGCTCCCTCAGACGGTCTCCCCATGTGGGTACGCCTCTGGCATTGAAGTCCCGCGCGATCCGGTGCGTGGACTGTCCCTCACGAATGCGCCGGAAGATCTCTTCCACGTAGGGGTAGAAGCCCTGGTCGATCTCCAGAACCTTCCGCTTCCCGCCCTCGATCGCCTTGATGGCGTAGCCGGTCGGCGCAGCCCCCACCAGCCAGGAGCGGTTCTCCAGACGACTCTGTACGCCATTGAGGATGCGGGCCTGGATCGTGTCCCACTCGGCCTCGGCGAACACGGCCGTCATGCGAGCCATCATCTTGCCCTGAGGGGTGGAGAGGTCGAACCCTTCCTCTACGCACACGATGTACTTCCCGTGCTCCCGCGCCCACTCCAACAGTTCGTTGAAATGCATCGAGCGACGGGTGAGCCTGTCCATCTTGGCTGCGATGATCACGTCAAAGTCGTCGACTCGGGACGTAAGCCACTTGCCCAGCTTGGGCCGCTTGAACGGGGAGATGGAACCGGACACGTCTGCGTCCTCCGCTTCGCCCACCATGACGCCGGACAGGTGGGGCGCGGCAACGTGGTGTCGGATCACACCTCTCTGCCACTCGATGGATGTGGAACTGTCCGAGTCGGCAGAGAGACGGAGACATGCGAGGTAGCGCAGACCGGGTGTCATGGAAGCGAGGCTATCGGTCCCTGTGTGTCTACATGACCTACTTCATTTTGCCGGTGGGCACGTCTTCCTGCGTCCTCGTACTCCTCGGGAACTTCTTCGGGAACGGCTCGGGTGGTTGCAGGGGCAACTGCCCGGGAAACGCCTCTGGATAGCACTACAGCGGGTCAGCCGACCCGCCGGTACCAAGGCCAATGGTCCGTCGGCTCGTGACAAGACGTCGCTGGATTGTTCCTTCGCGCAGGGAACTACCCTGGTCCGGTGCGTGACAAAACCCAAGCGAATTCCCCCGAAGCCGGTGACGGGCTGATCCGTGCCGGTGCCATCGTGTTCTTCGTCGGAGCGCTCGCCACACTGGTCACCGTGGCACCGCTGTTGCTGGGAACGAAACCTTTTCCGTTCTACATGTTCGGCTTGAGCATGCTGATGGGAGTCGGATTCGTGCTGGCCGCGGCGGGCGTACTCCGGTCGGCCGCCGATGGCCGCCGCCGGGCCCGCGCCGCCCGTTCCTGACGCCCCCGTTCCCGAGGCACCCGGTCCCGACGCCGTCCGTCCCCGCGGACCGGCTCCGGGTCCGCCGGTGCCGGATCCGGCGTGCCCTCAGCGGTGGCCCTCCAGCCACGCCGGGAACTCCGTGAGGTCCCCGAGGACGACGTCCGCGCCCGCCGCGCGCAGTTCCTCCGCGTCGCACGGCCCGGTCGCCACCGCCACGCTGTACGCCCGGGCGGTGCGCGCGCCGCGCACGTCACCGGTGTGGTCGCCGACGTACACGCTCGCTCCGTGCTCGCGCAGCGCCACCGCCTTCTGCTCGGCCCACAGGCCGCCGACGACGTCGTTGGCGTCGATGCCCAGGTGGTCCAGGTGCAGCCTGGCGTTGGGCTCCCACTTCGCGGTCACGACGACCGCGCGGCCGCCCGCCGCCCGCACCGCCGTGACGGCCTCGCGCGCGCCGGGCATCGCGAGCGAGCCGGTGATCGCGTGCTCCGGGTACATCTCGCGGTAGAGGCCGGCCATCTCCTCTATCCACTCGGCCGGGAACCAGTGGGCGAGCTCCTGCTCCAGCGGCGGCCCGAGCCGGGTGACCACGAGATCGGCGTCGATGTGCGTCCCGGTCCGTGCCGACAGCGCCTCGAAGCAGGCGCGGATCCCGGGGCGGGAGTCGATCAGGGTCATGTCGAGGTCGAAGCCGACGGTCAGCGCAGGTGAGGTCATATGGGCCATTGTGCCCAGGCCGCCGGGCACCGGGTCCAGGCCTTTTCCCCGGACCGCACGCCGAGCCCTTCCCGGAGGGCCGGGGGTCCCTCGTGCCGGGGGTCCGGTGTCAGCGGCCGCGCTGGGAGCGCCAGACCAGGTACAGGGCCGAGGCGACCGCCGCGCCGCGGACGACGAAGGGCCAGGTCTGGGCCATGGCCTCGTTCATGTGGCCCTCGGCGACGGGAGCGCCCCAGCGGCCGTTCGCGCGGCCCCAGAGCCAGACGACACCGGCCGTGGCGGACAGCCCCGGCAGGACGAGGACGGCCCACTTCGACTCCGCCTGGGTCAGCCGGCGCGAGCCGTAGGCGATCAGCCAGCCGAGTCCGAGCGCGAACCAGTTGCCGAGGACGGCGCCGGCGACGAGGAGGGCGGCGGCGAACAGGAGCAGCGGGTTGGTGTAGCGGCCGGAGCGCGGGAGGAGGAAGCGGCGCGCGACGCCGGCCCCGGCGGGCGGTTCGTCCTCGGGGCCCGGTGCGGCGGCCGTCTCCTTCGCCGGGTCCGCCCCTTTTCCGGGTCCGCCGTCCTCGTCCCCCTTCCCCGGCGGCGGCTTGAGCAGCTCGGGGATCTCCACACCGCCGACGAACCCCGGCACGTCGTCGCCGAGTCCGAAGGGGCTGTCGGTGGTGCGCCACCAGTCGGGCCGGGTCGCGCTGTCGCCCAGTTCGGCCGCGCTCGCCAGATGGGGCGGGGACGGCGTTCCGGCCCCGGCGCCGTCGGCGGGCCGCTCCGGGGCCGGGCGGGGGCGGGGGACGACGCGGCGCGGTTTCCTCGTGCGCTCCTCCGGTTCGGCGGCGGCGCGCTGGGACGGCACGGCGGCCCTGGTCCGGCCGTCGGTCCCGGTACCGCCAGTGTCCCGTCCGGCCGCCGTGACGACCTCGTCGGGGGTGCCGAGGCGGTCGAGGATGCGGCGTACGGCGGCGGGGCTGTCGCCGCCGGTTCCGGCCCGGCGGCGGCCGATCTCCTCGCGCAGTTCCGTGACCAGGCGCATGCGGGTCGCCGACGGCAACTGCCGCTGCTGGGCCAGGTCACCGACCCGGCTCAGATAGTCGAAGACCAGCTGGTCGCTCTCGATCCCCACGAAGTCCCCTCCGGGGCGCGTGCGTTGAATACCCCCGTGCGGGACGAAGGTACCGGTTCTCCCGTGCGCGGGAGCGCCCGGTCCGGGCCTCGGGCAGCCGTACGACGTCCACCCGCCCCCGGGATCGCGCGGCCTGCGGACGGTCCACCGGCCGGGGACCGGGCCCGGGGGGCGTGCCACCCGCTACCGTTGACGGGATGAGCCCCGAGACGACCGCCCCGCGGTCCCTGGCGGAAGCCCTCCGCGCGCGGGACGACGCCTCGCTGTCCGCCCTCCTGCGGTCCCGGCCGGACCTGATCACCCCCGTCCCCACGGACCTCACCCAGCTGGCCACGCGGGCGGGCACCCGGGCGTCGGTCGTACGCGCCCTGGAGCGTCTGGACCGTTTCACGCTGCAGACGGCGGAGGCGCTGGCCGTGGCGCGGGAGCCGGCGACGTACGAGGAGCTGCTCGGGCTGCTGGCGGGCGACGACGGCGACCCGGCGGCCTCGGCGGCCTTCCCGCACGCGCTCGCCACACTGCGCGAACAGGCGCTCCTGTGGGGGTCAGACGACCGTCTCCGGCTCGTGCGCACGGCACGTGAGCTGCTCGCGCCGTCCCCGCAGCACCCGTCCCCGACGGGGCTCGGGCCGACGGTCGGCGAGGCCACCGCGGGCATGTCGCCGGGGCGCATCCAGGAGATCGTGGCCGAGGCGGGGCTGGCCACCACCCATGACTCGGTGTCGGCGGTCGCCTCGCTCAGTGCCCTGTTCTCCGACCGGAGCCGGATGTCGGCGCTGCTCGACGAGGCGCCCGCCGAGGCGGTGGACGTGCTGTCCCGGCTGGTGTGGGGGCCGCCGTACGGGCAGGTGACGGCCGAACCCGCGCCCCATCTGCGCTGGCTGATCGCGCGGGGCCTGCTGCTGCCGACGGCGCCCGGCACGGTCGTCCTGCCCCGGGAGGTCGCCCTGCACCTGCGGGCGGGCCGCGCGCACCGGGTGACGCAGCCGGTGGCCCCCGCGGTCGAGGCCGCGGCGGTCCACGGCCCGGGGGCCGTGGACACCGCCGCGGCCGGTCAGGCGTACACGACGCTGGCGACCGTCGAGGAGCTGCTGAAGGACTGGCACGAGGGCGGCCCGCCCGTGCTGCGCGCGGGCGGGCTGAGCGTGCGGGACCTGAAGCGGACGGCGGTGGCGCTCGACGTCCCCGAACCGGTCGCCGCCTTCTGGGTCGAACTCGCCTACGCGGCGGGCCTGGTGGCGTCGGACGGCGAGGCGGACGAACGGTACGCGGCGACACCGGCCTACGACACGTGGCTGGAGCTGCCCGCCGCGGAGCGCTGGGCACGGCTCGCCTCGGCGTGGCTCGCGGCGACCCGCACGGCCGGTCTCGTCGGCGGACGGGACGCGAAGGACCGTACGCTCTCGGCGCTCGGCCCCGGCCTGGACCGTTCCGCGGCGCCCGAGGTCCGCCACCGCGTCCTGGTCCTGCTCGCCGAGCTCCCCGAGGGCGCCTCCCCCGACCCGGACTCGCTCCTCGCCCGGCTGCACTGGGAACGGCCCTCGCGCGGTGTGCGGACCGCGCCGGACGGCCTGCGGGCCCGGCTGGCCCGCTGGACGCTGTCCGAGGCGGAACTGCTCGGGGTGACCGGCCGGGGCGCGCTGTCCGCGCAGGGGCGGGCACTCCTCGGCCTGCCCGCACCGGCGGGCGCGCGGGCGGCGGAGCCGTCCGGCCCGGGCGACAAGCTTCCCGCCCACCACAAGCGGCGCGGCGCCCCTCCCGTGGCCGTCCCGACGCCGCACTCCCCCGCCGAGCGGGCCGCGGCGGCGGCCCGGGCCGCCGGACTCCTCGCGCCGCTGCTGCCCAAGCCGCTCGACCACGTCCTGCTCCAGGCGGACCTGACGGCGGTGGCGCCCGGCCCGCTGGAGCGTCCGCTGGCCGACACGCTCGGGGTGCTCGCGGACGTCGAGTCCAAGGGCGGCGCGACGGTCTACCGCTTCACCCCGGCCTCGGTGCGCCGGGCGCTCGACGCGGGCCGCTCCGCGTCCGACCTGCACGCCTTCCTCGCGGCCCACTCCCGTACGCCGGTCCCGCAGCCGCTGGCCTATCTGATCGACGACATGGCACGCCGGCACGGCCATCTGCGGATCGGGGCGGCGTCGGCGTACGTGCGCTGCGACGACGAGGCGGTGCTCAACGAGATCCTCGCCGACAAGCGGTCGGGGGAGTTCGGGGTGCGGCGGATCGCGCCGACGGTGCTGGTCGCGCAGGCCGACCCCACGACCCTCCTCGCCGGTCTGCGGACGATGGGCTTCGCCCCGGCCGCCGAGTCGGCGGAGGGCGACGTGCTGATCAGCCGGGCGCACGCCCACCGCACTCCGCCGCGCCAGGCTCCCGAGCCCGTCCCGGACGGCCCGCCGGTGCCCGACGCCACGCTCCTCGGTGCCGCGATCCGCGCGATCCGGGCCGGGGACCTCGCCTCCACGGCCCCGCGCAAGGACGATCCGGCCCCCGGCCGTCCCGGTGACGGCGCCCTGCCCCGCACCAGCTCCGCCGAGACCCTGGCGACCATGCAGGCCGCCGTGATGACGGGCGAGGCGGTGTGGATCGGCTACGTCAACGCCGAGGGCGCGGCCAGCCAGCGCGTCATCGCCCCCATCCGGGTCGAGGGCGGCTTCGTGACGGCGTACGACCACACGGCGGACGAGGTCCGGACCTATCCGCTGCACCGGATCACGGGAGTCGCGGAGCTCGCCGACGACCAGCTGTGACCACCCGCCGGTGGGGCACACTGGACGTTTGGCCGAGCATCCGCGCCGGGTGCCGCCACGCAGAAAGGGACAGGTGTGAACGGACCTCTCATCGTCCAGTCCGACAAAACGCTTCTGCTGGAAGTCGATCACGATCTGGCCGACGCCTGCCGTCGGGCCATCGCCCCCTTCGCCGAGCTGGAGCGGGCTCCCGAGCACATCCACACCTACCGGGTGACGCCGCTCGGCCTGTGGAACGCGCGGGCCGCCGGGCACGACGCCGAGCAGGTCGTGGACGCGCTGGTGGAGTTCAGCCGCTATCCGGTCCCGCACGCGCTGCTCGTGGACATCGCCGAGACGATGGACCGCTACGGACGCCTCACGCTGAGCAAGCACCCCGCCCACGGGCTCGTCCTGACCACCACCGACCGGCCCGTCCTCGAGGAGGTGCTGCGCTCCAAGCGGATCACCCCGCTCGTCGGCGCCCGGATCGACCCGGACACCGTGGTCGTGCACCCCTCCGAGCGCGGTCAGATCAAGCAGACCCTGCTGAAGCTGGGCTGGCCGGCCGAGGACCTCGCCGGGTACGTCGACGGAGAGGCGCACTCCATCGACCTCGACGAGACCGGCTGGGCGCTGCGGCCCTACCAGCGCCAGGCCGTGGAGAACTTCTGGCACGGCGGCTCCGGCGTGGTCGTGCTGCCCTGCGGCGCGGGCAAGACGCTCGTCGGGGCCGGTGCCATGGCCGAGGCCAAGGCGACCACGCTCATCCTCGTCACCAACACCGTCTCCGCCCGGCAGTGGAAGCACGAGCTGGTGAAGCGGACCTCGCTGACCGAGGACGAGATCGGCGAGTACAGCGGCACCCGCAAGGAGATCCGTCCGGTCACCATCGCCACCTACCAGGTGCTGACGACCCGGCGGAAGGGCGTCTACCCGCACCTGGAGCTCTTCGACTCCCGCGACTGGGGCCTGATCCTCTACGACGAGGTCCACCTGCTGCCCGCCCCGGTCTTCAAGTTCACCGCCGACCTCCAGGCCCGGCGCCGGCTGGGGCTGACCGCCACGCTGGTGCGGGAGGACGGGCGCGAGTCGGACGTCTTCTCGCTCATCGGGCCCAAGCGGTTCGACGCGCCCTGGAAGGAGATCGAGGCACAGGGCTACATCGCGCCCGCGGACTGTGTCGAGGTGCGGGTGAACCTCACCGACTCCGAGCGGCTCGCGTACGCCACCGCCGAGAACGAGGAGAAGTACCGCTTCTGCGCCACCACCGCGACCAAGCGGAAGGTGACCGAGGCGCTGGTCCGCAGGTTCGCCGGGCAGCAGATCCTCGTGATCGGCCAGTACATCGACCAGCTCGACGAGCTGGGCGAGCACCTGAACGCGCCCGTGATCAAGGGTGAGACCAGCAACGCCCAGCGGGAGAAGCTGTTCGACGCCTTCCGGGAGGGCGAGATCAGCGTGCTCGTCGTGTCCAAGGTCGCCAACTTCTCCATCGACCTGCCGGAGGCCACGGTGGCCATCCAGGTCTCGGGTACCTTCGGCTCCCGTCAGGAGGAGGCCCAGCGCCTGGGCCGCGTCCTGCGCCCGAAGGCCGACGGCCACCAGGCCCACTTCTACTCCGTGGTCGCCCGCGACACGATCGACCAGGACTTCGCCGCCCACCGCCAGCGCTTCCTGGCGGAACAGGGCTACGCCTACCGGATCATGGACGCGGACGAGGTGCTGGCGGACACCGAGTAGCAGAATTCCAGCCCCTCCGGCGTTCGAGGAGCGGGGTCCGGGGCGGAGCCCCGGGGGGTGAGTCAGGCGGGCCCGAGCCGTCCACCGACGGGCCCGGACCGGAGCTCTGGTGGGCCCGGGGCAGAGAAGCGGGCGTACGCGTCAGCGGCGCCGGACGCCCGCCTCCTCGCCGTACTCGCCGAGCAGGACGACCCCGATGGCCGCGCGCCCGAACACCTTGACGGCCTTCAGGGCGTCGCCGAGACGGTGACGGTGGTCGACGGAAGTGACGGCCGTCGCGCCGTGCGCGACGGACCCGGAATGGGCAGGACCTGGGGTGAAAGTGACTGCGCTCATATCTCCATGGTGCGGGCACCCCGACCCGAACGGCGTCGGTCCCAGGACCGAACCTCGCCACTCCTCAGGTACGGCTCCGGCCCGTCCGCCGTCCGCCTCACGACGGACCCCGCCCCCTAGGGACCCCGGGGCCCGACCCCGAAACGGCGCTCGGGCCCCGGGAAAACCATTGGCCCCGGCAACCGGCCGTCACCTACAATCTCCGGTCTTGCCCGCCTCCCTTCACGGAGTGCCGCCGTCCGGACGGAAACCGGACGGCACCTGGAATCACACCGGATTCCGAAGGAATTCCTGACGGATTCCCGACGGAATCCGAAGCGATTCACGAACTGCACCACTCGCGCAGCACCGCCCGAGCACCGCGGCACTCCCGCAGTACCCCCACCGCAGGTTTCCCGGAGGCAATTCCCCGTGTCCACCCTGTCCGACAGTCCGTCCGGCGCCCCGTCCCCGTCCGACGGCCCCCTGGCCCGCGAGCGCTCCCACCTCGCCGAATCCCGTTCGGCGCTCCGCGCGATGCGCGAGGACGCGGAGAACCTCGACATCCGCGACGTCACCGCGAACTGGGTGAACGCCGAGGTGCTGCACCGGCAGATCGCCGAGCGCATCAAGGCCCTCGCCGACCTCAGCCACACCCCGCTGTTCTTCGGCCGGCTCGACTACCTGCACGCCCCGGGCTCCGACCTGGCCGAGGGCGCGGAGGGCGAGCGGTTCTACATCGGGCGACGGCACGTCCACGACGCCGACGGCGACCCCATGGTCATCGACTGGCGCGCCCCGGTGTCCCAGCCGTTCTACCGGGCCTCGAAGAAGGATCCGATGGACATCGGGCTGCGCCGCCGCTTCGGCTACACCGGCGGCGACCTCACGGCCTACGAGGACGAGCACCTCTCCGACCCGGCCGAGGCGGCGGCCACCAGCAAGCTGCTCCAGCAGGAGATCGAGCGCCCGCGCGTCGGTCCGATGCGCGACATCGTGGCGACGATCCAGCCGGAGCAGGACGAGATCGTACGGTCCGGGCTGTCCGGCTCGGTCTGCGTGCAGGGAGGCCCCGGCACCGGGAAGACCGCCGTGGGCCTGCACCGGGTCGCGTACCTGCTGTACGCGCACCGGGAACGGCTCGCCCGCACCGGCACCCTGGTGATCGGGCCGAACAAGTCCTTCCTGCACTACATCGAGCAGGTCCTGCCCGCGCTCGGCGAGCTGGAGGTCAAGCAGGCGACCGTCGACGACCTCGTCGCCCATGTCGAGGTGCGCGGAAGCGACGACGCGGCGGCGGCCGTGATCAAGGGCGACGCCCGGATGGCCGAGGTGCTGCGCCGGGCCGTGCGCTCGCACGTGACGATCCCGGCCGAGCCGGTGGTGGTGGTCAGGGGCTCGCGGCGCTGGCGCGTCCCGGCGTACGAGCTGGAGGAGATCGTCCGCGAGCTGCTCGACCGGGACATCCGCTACGGCGCGGCCCACCAGGCCCTCCCGCAGCGGATCGCGCACGCCGTGCTGGTCCAGATGGAGCGCTCCGGGGAGGCCCCGGACGACCGGGTGCAGGACGCCGTCGCCCGCAACGCCGCCGTGAAGGCCGCGGTGAAGGCGATCTGGCCGCAGGTCGACCCCGCCAAGCTCGTGCTCCGGCTGCTCACCGACGCCGACTTCCTCGCCGCGCACGCGGAGGGGCTGCTGGACGGGGCCGAGCAGAAGGAGATCCTCTGGGCGAAGCCCGTGCGCAGCGTGAAGAGCGCGAAGTGGTCGGCCGCCGACGCGGTGCTGATCGACGAGGCGACGGACCTGGTCCAGCGCACGCACTCCCTCGGGCACGTGGTGCTCGACGAGGCGCAGGACCTCTCCCCGATGCAGTACCGCGCCGTGGGCCGGCGCTGCACGACGGGGTCGGCGACCGTGCTCGGCGACCTGGCGCAGGGGACCACCCCGTGGGCGACCCGCAGCTGGGAGGAGGCCCTCGACCACCTGGGCAAGGGCGACGCGGTCGTCGAGGAGCTGACCGCGGGTTTCCGTGTCCCCACGGACGTCATCACCTACGCGTCCCGGCTGCTGCCGCACATCGCGCCCGGTCTCGCGCCGGTCGCCTCGGTGCGGGAGAACCCCGGCTTCTTCGAGGTGCGCGCGAGCACGGAGGACGCCGAAGTCCTGGGCGCGGTGGAGGAGTTGCTGGAACAGGAGGGGTCGGTCGGGCTGATCGCGGCCGATGCCCGGATCCCCGCGCTGGCCGAGGCGCTGACGGCGGCCGGGCGGACGTATCTCGGTCCGGGCGAGGAGACGACGGCCGAGACCCGGCTGACCCTGGTGCCGGCCTCGCTGGCCAAGGGCCTGGAGTACGACTACGTGGTCCTGGACGAGCCGCGGGCGGTCGTCGACGGCGAGCCGGACGAGCGCACCGGGCTGCGGCGCCTGTACGTGGCCCTCACCCGTGCGGTCTCGGGGCTGATCGTGACGCACGCGGCACCGCTCCCGGCCGAACTGGCCTGACGCCGGCCCGACGGGGCCCGGGCACGGACGCCGACGGCCCCCGGCACGGATGCCGGGGGCCGTGAACCGCGTCGCGCGAAGGGCTACTTGAACTTGTTGCTGGTCGCCAGGTAGACCTGCTTGGCGTTCGCGCCGAGGCGCGGCCCGGTGACGAACGTCTTGCGGTCGCTCAGGGAGTTGTTGGAGACCAGGTAGGTCCGGCCGTTGTGGCTCATGAACCAAGGACCGCCGGACGCGCCGCCGTTCATGGTGCAGCCGATCATGAACTGGGCGGGGACGTTGCTCGCGAGCACGAACCGCTTGGTGGCGCCGTGGCAGTCGTACATCTTCGAGCCGTCGTAGGGCGCCTCGGCCGGGTAGCCGCGGACCTGCATGGACTTGACCTTGTTGGCGGCCGGGGCGCCGAACCAGACGGGAAGGGCCGAACCGAGCCGCTCCTGGAGGGACTTGCCGCCGTTCTCGGGCTTGACGTGGAGCACGGCGTAGTCGTACCCGGAGGCCGCGGTGCCCGCGTGGGCGCCGCCCTTGATCCACTGGGAGGAGGTGGTGGCCCAGTCGGCCCACCAGATGCCGTACGGGGAGACGGCCTTGGCGCGCGGGTCGGTGATCTGGCGGTTGCTCAGGTTCGCGTTGTTGTTGTACGAGGGGACGAAGGCGATGTTGCGGTACCAGCCGCCGCCCTTGCCCGCGTGCACGCAGTGACCCGCGGTCCACACCAGGTTGGACTTGCCGGGGTGCGCCGGGTCGGTGACGACGGCGGCCGAGCAGACCATGTTGCCCCGGGGCGAGGAGAAGAACATCTTGCCGACGGGCGGCGCGTAGCGGTGGTAGGTGCTCTTGACCTTGGCGGCGGTCTGCTTTTTCACCTTGCCGTCGGGCAGGTAGGAGGTGGCGCCGCTGCCCGAGCCGGAGCTGGTGCTGCCCGCCTGGGCGAGCGGGATGCTGGCCTTGGCCTTGGCCATCTTCTCCGGCGACCAGAAGTCCTTGATGTACGGGTTGGCGAAGTCCTCGGCCTCGGAGGCCCACTTGCTGTAGTCCTGCCACCCCCCGTTCTTCCACTTGTCCAGGGCGGCGCCGCTGAGTTCGGTGGGAACGCCCGAGGGCAGCTTGTAGCCGCCGATCGAGACGGAGCCGTCGTCCTGGCCGGTGTCGACCCCCTTGTCGGCCTGGGAGGACGACGAGGGCCGGGAGGCGGCCCCCGTGTCGTCCTTCTTGTCGTCACAGGCCGTGGTGGTGATCATGACGGCCGCGATCACGGCCGCGGCCGCCGCGAGCGTGCGGCTGCGTATGGATGGCATGAAGCCCTGTCCCCCTGAGGCTGCTGTGCTGCCGCACCGCTTTCGCCGGCACGCACATATGTGTGATTGTCATGCCCCAGTCGATCGGGGCACGATCAAATATGCACGCAAAAAACGGCTCATTGATCGTCCCGTGACTCTCACAACACAACAACTACGCGGCGGAGATGGATCCGTGACCTGTCGGCCGGACCGGCCGCGCGGACACCGAGGGGGACGGCGTCCGGCACGCCGACGGGATCCAGGGCCTGTCCGACAATTCCCGTCCGCCCGGCCCTAGCCGTCGAGGGCGGTCCGCCACTCCCGTACCGCTTCCGCCGAGACCGGCCCCGTCCAGCCTTCCGGACGCGCGGCACCGCCGATGTGGAAGGCGTCGAGACCCGCCGCGCGCAGCTCCGGCAGGTGGTCGAGGCGCAGGCCGCCGCCGACCATGATCCGCGGCTCGTACCCCGGTTCGCCGCGGCGGGCGGCCTCGGCCACGAGGACGGGGAGCCCCTCGTCGACGCCCGCCGGGGACCCGGCGGTCAGATAGGTGTCGAGGCCGGGCAGGTCCGCGAGCTGCTTGCGCAGGGCGTCGCGGTCGGCGGCACGGTCGACCGCGCGGTGGAACGTCCAGCGGCAGCCGTCCAGTGCGGCGACGATCCGCTCCACGGCGGCCAGGTCGGGGCCGCCGTGCTCGTCGAGGAAACCGAGCACGAACTCGTCCGCGCCGGCCTCCCGCAGCTCGTCCGCGGCCCGCACGAGGGCGTCGACGCCCTTCGCGCCGCCCGCCGAGAAACCGTCCGACAGGCGCAGCATCACGCGCAGCGGGATGTCGACGGAGGCGCGGATCCCGGTGAAGGTCTCCACCGGCGGGGTCAGCCCGTCGGCCGCCATGTCCGTGACCAGCTCCAGCCGGTCGGCACCGCCGGCCCGAGCGGCGACCGCGTCCTCCACGCCGAGGGCGATCACCTCCAGGACCGCGCTCTTCCGCTCACTCATCGGACCTCTTCTCTTGGGCCGCTATAGGTCTAGTCCAATCCAACAGTACGCGGGCGGGAGCGGGGGCGCGAGAAGATCACGGCGAACGGGGGACCCCGGGGGGACTTCTTCCGGACCGCTTCCCCGGCCCTGAAGGACCGGGAAGAATGCCCGAAAACAAGGTGGATCCGAAGTCGACGACGACCAAGTACCGCGACGCCCTCTGGGCGACGACCTGGACTGTCGCCGCCAAGCAGGCGGTGAAACTCGTGGTCGTCGGTACCGCCGGACGGCCCGCGATCACGACCGACGGGCTGGTGTACCTCAAGCAGCCGAAGGGCCGGTCCTTCAGGGGCCACCGTGCCGTCCGGTGCGGTGGCCCCTGTCTGCCGGGTGCGGTCCGGTCCGCCGCGGCCGGACCGGCCGCCCGCCCGGTTCACCCGAACAGGTTCAGCTCCTCCTCCCGCGCCCCCACCAGCTCGTACACCGTCGTCCCCGGGACCGGCCGGCCCGAGCACAGCCGTACGAGGGTCGCGGCGCCGCCGATGTACCGGGCCGGGGGGCGGTCCCCGGGGACGCCGCCCAGGCGCAGCGGGTCGTCCAGGTCGTCGAGGTCCGCGTGCAGCGGCACCAGGTCGCGCTCGCGGCTGATGCGGGCCAGGAGACGGAGGGCGTGCGGGAGTCCCGGCCCCGCGTAGGCGCCCGGTTCGCCGAACGCCTCGCGCACGTCCCCGGCGTGGATCCACTCGCCGAGCGCGACCGCGTCGACGGCGCCCCGGGTACGGGCGATCACGGGTCCCGCCTCGGTCATCCCGCGTTCCAGTTCGTCGATGACCCGTTCCGTCGACCAGTCGGCGCGCTCGGCGATGTCGCGGTCGTTGGCCTCGGGCGAGAACACCCCGGGTTCGTAGCGGCGTTCCACGACCCGCATCAGCGCGGACGAGCAGTGCGCCAGCACGTCCCGCACCGTCCACTTGGGGCATCCGGCCGTCGGACGGGAGAAGTCGTCCTCCGGGCGGGCCCGCAGCAGCGGGATCAGCGCGTCGCGCTCGGTGCGCAGGAGCAGACCGGGCAGTTCCGGGTCCCGTTCATCGTGTGCGTCGTGAGGAATCATTCCTTCACGCTAGGGGCTGGTGTACCCGGAGGCCGTGTTCGCGGGGCCCGTTGTCCATAACCCGCCACCGCTGCCCGCACGGTTCGAACGAGATGTGCGGGGACAATGGCGCCATGGCAGCAGAGAGCACCCGCCACCCGGCCCACGCGGAACTGACGAAGCGCTGGGCGGACACCGTCCTGGCCGCGCGTGACGGCGACGAGGGGGCCGGCCCCGCGCCGGGGCCCTACGGGGCGAACCTCCTGGACCGCTGGGCCGAACCCCGGCGCCGGTACCACACCACCGACCACCTCCTCGCGGTCCTCGGCCACATCGACGTGCTGGAGGCCCACGGGGAGCGCGCCGGTGATCCGGCCGCCGTGCGCCTGGCCGCCTGGTTCCACGACGCCGTGTACCTCCCGGACCGCTCGGAGAACGAGGAACGCTCCGCCCGGCTCGCCGAACGCGCCCTGGCCGAACTGGGCGTCGCCCCGGACCGCACGGCCGAGGTCGCCCGGCTCGTCCGGCTCACCGTCTCCCACGACCCCGCCGGCGACGACACCGACGGCGCCGTCCTGTGCGACGCGGACCTGGCGGTCCTGGCCTCGCCACCGGCCGCGTACGCCGCCTACACCGCCGCCGTCCGCGAGGAGTACGCCTTCGTCCCCGACGACGCCTTCCGCGCGGGCCGGGCGGCCGTGCTGCGCCAACTCCTCGGCCTTCCGAGGCTGTTCAGGACCTCGTACGGGGAGCGCGTCTGGGCCGCCCCGGCGCGCCGGAACATGGAGGGCGAGCTGGCAGGAATCAGCCCCTCCGGCGTTTGAGGAGCGGGGTCCGGGGCGGAAGCCCCGGGTACGGGAAGGGCAGGGGCGGAGGGGGCGAAGGAAGCCCGGGGTGCCGGTACGGCGAGTAATCCCGTAGGTCCGGCCGGGCGATCCGTCCTATTCTCGGCCGCATGACTGACACGGGCGGGGATCAGGTCGAGGAAGCCGTCGCGAGCTGCGCGGCGCTGCTGCGGGCGGCGGCCGGACACGACTGGGACGGCGCCCGGGCGGGACGGCTGGAGTGGAGCTGCCGGCGGACCGCCGAGCACATCGCCGACGATCTCATCGCGTACGCGGGGCGTCTGGCGGCGCGGGCCACCACGGCGTACGTGCCGTTCCAGATCAAGCTGGACGAGGGCACCGGCGACGCCGGGGTCGTCGACGTGATCGAGGCGGCCGGCCGGCTGCTCTCCGCCACGGTCCGGACGACCCCGCGCGAGGTGCGCGCCTTCCACCCGTACCCGTTCCGCAGCGCGAACCGCGTGGGCTTCGCCGCGATGGGGGTCGCGGAGGTCCTGCTGCACACGCACGACATCGCCGAGGGCCTCGGCCTGCCCTACGAGCCGCCGGCCGAGCTGTGCTCCTGGGTCCTCACCCGGATCTTCCCGCACGTGCGGCCCGAGCCCGACGCCCCGTGGAGCACGCTCCTGTGGGCCACCGGGCGCGGAGACCTGCCCGGCCGGGAGCCGGTCACCGAGTGGCGCTGGAACAACAACCTGGTGATCGGCACCGGGCGGCTCACCCTCGAGGGCGTCACCCCGGCCGCCGCCGCCGATCTGCGCGCGGGCGGCACGGGTGGCTTCGAGTGGATCGAGGGCGGTCCGTTCGAGGGCACCCGGGACGCCGCCGGGATGGTCGCGAGCTCCTACGAGAAGGGGCTGCACCGGCCGGAATGGGGGATGTTCGTGCTCGTACGGCGCGAGGACGGTCTCGCGGTCGGCGCGATCGGCTTCCACGGCGTGCCCGACGAGGAGGGGCGCGCCGAGGTCGGGTACGACCTCGCGGAGAACGCCCGCGGCCGGGGCTACGCCACCGAGGCGCTGTGCGCCCTCGCCGAGACGGCCCTGGCCCGTGACGACGTCAAGCTGCTGTTCGCCGCCATCGAGCGGGAGAACGCCCCCTCGCAACGGGTCATCGCCCGCGCCGGTTTCACCCGGGCGAGCGAGGACGTGGAGCAGGCCGCCCGCGAACTGCACGGCCTGGAGGAGTCCTTGAGGCTCTACTCCCGCGAGGCCTGAGTCCGCGCGGGACCCCGGCGCCCGGGACCCGGGCACGCGAGACCCGGGCGGCGCGCGGGACCGGCCCGCCCGGTCACCGCGCCCGCTTGCGGCGGCGCAGTCCCGCCCCGTGCAGCAGCCGTACGACCTCACGGCTGCTGACCTCCACCGCGCCCGCGGCGACCGCGGCGGCGTAGCGGTGCGAGGGGATGTCGTAGTGGTCGCGCTCGAAGGCCCGCGGGGGCGCGCCCAGTTCCCCGGCGAACGCGTGGAGTTCCTCGTAGGAGACGTCGCTGATCAGGTGGGACCACACCCGGCCGTGCCCCGGCCAGGTGGGGGGATCGATGTAGACGGTCACGAGGGCGGGTTCGTCCCGGTCGCCGAGCCGAGGGAGCCCACCGGGGAGATCTTCACGCCCGCCTGGTGGCACACCCAGTGCGGGTCGGGGCCCAGTTCGGGCTCGACCTCCAGGGCGTGCGGGTCGCCGGTGGCGCACACCGGGCACAGCGGCCACCGTCCGTGCCGCTCCAGGAGCGCGTCCTGCACGTCCTGGGCGACGAGCCCGGCGACGAACTCGGCGCCGTCCGGCCACTGCTCGACCCACCAGCGGCGCTGCACCACCGAGTCCTCGACCAGGGAGACGACGTCCGCCTCGGCCACCCGGCCCGCGACCAGATCGGCGAGCACACGGGCGCGCGCCGCGTGCAACGCCTGCTCCAGGGGACTGAGGGGGTTGCCGGTGGGGTCCATGTCCCTATTGTGCGCACCCTTGACCGCACACCCCAAAGGAAAATATCTTTCATGGTGTGACCGATGACGTGAAGGAAAGTTTCGCCGGTGCGGCGCCGCCCGCACCCGCGGCCCTCGCGGCCAAGGTGCGGACCCTCGCCCCCTCGATGACGCGCTCCATGCAGCGGGTCGCCGAGGCCGTCGCCGGCGACCCGGCCGGCTGCGCGGCCCTCACGGTCACCGGACTCGCCGAACTCACCGGCACCAGCGAGGCCACGGTCGTGCGCACGGCCCGCCTCCTCGGCTATCCCGGGTACCGGGACCTGCGTCTCGCGCTCGCCGGACTCGCCGCCCAGCAGCAGTCGGGCCGGTCCCCCTCCGTCACCGCCGACATAGCGGTCGACGACCCCATCGCCGACGTCGTGGCCAAACTCGCCTACGACGAGCAGCAGACCCTCGCCGACACCGCCGCCGCGCTCGACACGGTCCAGCTCGGCGCCGCCGTGGCCGCCATAGCCACCGCCCGCCGCGTCGACATCTACGGCGTCGGCGCCTCCGGACTCGTCGCCCAGGACCTGCTGCAGAAACTCCTGCGGATCGGGATCGTGGCCCACGCGCACAGCGACCCGCACCTCGCGGTGACGGGCGCGGTCCAACTGCGCACCAAGGACGTGGCGATAGCCATCACGCACTCCGGCTCGACCGGCGACGTCATCGAACCGCTGCGGGTCGCCTTCGAGCACGGCGCGACGACGGTGGCCGTCACCGGCCGTCCGAGCGGGCCGGTCGCGCAGTACGCCGACCACGTCCTCACCACCTCCACCGCCCGCGAGAGCGAGCTGCGCCCGGCGGCCATGTCGTCGCGCACCAGCCAACTGCTGGTGGTGGACTGTCTGTTCGTGGGGGTCGCCCAGCGCACCTACGAGACGGCGGCACCCGCGCTGTCCGCCTCGTACGAGGCCCTGGCGCACCGCCACTCCCCGCGCGGCGGCCGGTAGCCGTCCCGCACGACCGACCTCATCGGAAAGAGCCGCCTCTCCCATGACCTCCATGCCCGACCACGGCGATCTCCGAGCGGAGTTGGAGACGCTGACCACCGAGGCGTTCCGCCCCGAGCTCTCGGAGATCGACCGTCTGCCCACGCTGGAGATCGCGCGGCTCATGAACGGGGAGGACGCGACGGTGCCGGCGGCCGTCGCCGCGCGGCTCCCGCTCATCGCCGCCGCGATCGACGGCATCGCGGAGCGCATGGCCCGCGGCGGCCGCCTGATCTACGCGGGCGCCGGCACCGCGGGCCGCCTCGGCGTCCTGGACGCCTCGGAGTGCCCGCCCACGTTCAACACCGATCCGTCCCGGGTGGTCGGCGTGATCGCGGGCGGCCCGGCCGCCATGGTCACCTCGGCCGAGGGCGCCGAGGACTCCCGGGAACTCGCGGCGGCCGACCTGGACGCGCTCGCCCTGACGGCCGACGACACGGTGGTCGGTGTCTCCGCCTCGGGCCGCACCCCGTACGCCGTCGGCGCGGTCGAGCACGCCCGCAAGCAGGGCGCTCTCACGATCGGCCTGTCCTGCAACGCGGACAGCGCGCTCGCCTCCGCCGCGGACCACGGCATCGAGATCGTGGTCGGCCCCGAACTGCTCACGGGCTCGACCCGGCTGAAGTCCGGCACCGCGCAGAAGCTCGTCCTCAACATGCTCTCGACGATCACGATGATCCGGCTCGGCAAGACGTACGGGAACCTGATGGTCGACGTACGGGCCTCGAACGAGAAGCTGCGGGCCCGCTCCCGCCGGATCGTCGCGCTCGCCACCGGCGCCTCCGACGAGGAGATCGAGCGCGCGCTCGCCGCCACCGACGGCGAGGTGAAGAACGCCGTCCTGACGATCCTCGGCGGCGTGGACGGCCCCACCGCCGCCCGCCTTCTGGAGGAGTCCGAGGGCCATCTGCGCGCCGCGCTGGCGGCTTCGGCCGGCTGACCAGCACGCTCGGGGAGTGCGCACCCCTGACTCCACCACAGCAGCGGCGATCCTCCCCCTCGTGGGCGGCCCCGCGAACGTCCTCACCGTCGCCCACTGCATGACCCGGCTCCGGCTGGGTCTGCGGGACCGGGGCCTGGTGGACGAGGAGGGCCTGCGGGCCCTGCCCGCCGTCCTCGGCCTGGTCGCGGACGGCGGCTCGTGCCAGGGCTCCCGCCGGGAGGGTTCGTACCAGATCGTGCTGGGGCCCGGGACGGTCGCCCGGGTGACACCCGCGTTCGAGGCCCTGCTGACCACCGCCGGTCCCGCCCTCCCCGACCCGCCCGCACCCGGCGGAGCGACGGCCCCGGCTCCCCTGGCTCCACCCGGCGGCGGGCCCGGCACCCCGCAAGGCGCCGACCCCGCCGCCACCGCGGCCCCGTCCGGCCCTCTTCCCGCGAGCAGCACCGCACCGCCCGCCCGGCACGGCACCGAACCCGCGGCCGCCGCGGACCGCTCCGGCCCGACCGGCGCCGGCCCCGGGGACACCGCGGGCCTGCTCGCCGCGCGCGGGGCCGAGCTGAAGGCGGCCCGCGCCCGCCGCAACGCCACCCCCCTCAAGCTGTTCCTGCGGCGGATCGCGGACGTCTTCGTGCCCCTGATCCCGGCCCTGATCGGCTGCGGGGTGATCGCCGGCCTCAACGGCCTGCTGATCAACCTCGGCGTGCTGCCGGGCCTCACCCCCGCGCTGACCGCCGTCGCGGGCGGGTTCATGGCGCTGATCAGCGTCTTCGTCGGACACAACACGGCCAAGGTGTTCGGCGGCACCCCGGTCCTGGGCGGCGCGGTGGCCGCCGTCGTCGTGTACGCGGGCGTCGCGAAGGTCACCGTCCTCGGCGTCACCCTCGCGCCCGGCCAGGGCGGCGCGCTGGGCGCCCTGGCCGCGGCCCTGCTCGGCACGTACGTGGAGAAGTGGTGCCGCAGCTAGGTCCCGCCCGCCCTGGACGTCCTGGTCACCCCCACCCTGACCGTGCTGCTGACCGGCCTGGTGACGCTGTACGCGCTCATGTACGCGGCCGGTGAGCTCTCCGCCGCCATCGGCACCGCCGCCGCCTGGCTGCTCTCCACCACCGGCGCCTTCGCCGGGCTCGTCCTCGGCGCCCTGTTCCTCCCCCTGGTGATGCTGGGCCTGCACCAGGCCCTCATCCCCATCCACGCCACGCTCATCGAGCAGCAGGGCTACACCGTCCTGCTGCCCGTGCTCGCCATGGCGGGCGCGGGCCAGGTCGGCGCCGCCCTCGCGGTCTACGTCCGGCTGCGCCACGACACCTCGCTGCGCACGACGATCAGATCGGCGCTCCCGGCCGGCCTCCTCGGCGTCGGCGAACCCCTGATCTACGGCGTCTCGCTCCCCCTCGGGCGCCCCTTCGTCACGGCCTGCGCGGGCGGAGCGGCGGGCGGCGCCTTCATCGGCTTCTTCTCGATGCTGGGCGACCGGGTCGGCTCGACGGCCATCGGCCCCTCCGGGCTGGCCCTGTTCCCGCTGCTGTCCGGGAACCGGGGCCTCGCCGTCACCGCGGCGATCTACGCGGGCGGCCTGCTGACCGGGTACGCCGTCGGGTTCGCGGCCACCTGGTTCCTCGGCCTCGGCGGTGTCCCCGCGCACGGTCCCGACGGCGGCCTCGGCCGTGCCGCCGACGGCGCGCCACCGGCCCGCCCGGCGGAACGGAACGCCGCATAGCCGCGCCGTCGGCGGCACGTGCGAGGCTGGGGGCATGAACCACGCACAGCTGACCGCCCTCGGCCGCGCCCTGCGGCTGCTCGGGGAGCACGGCGACGCGCTGAACGCCGACACCCCCGACGCCAGGCTGCACGAGGTCAAGGCGGACCTGAAGCGGGCCCTGGACCTGCTCGACGAGACGGTGACGACGGCCGCGCCGACCACCCGCTGCGCCGAGCACCCGAACGGCCCGGTGGACGAGAGCGCCCCGGACCGCTGTCTGCTCTGCGAGACCCGCCGCCGCACCGCGCGCCGCACCGAGGTCAACGACGCGTACGGGCACGGCCGGACGCCCGCCCCGGACGAGCTGCCCGACCGCACGATGTCCCGCTACGGAGTCCGCGGCGACCGCCCCCAGCCGCAGCAGCGCTGGCTCCCGGAGGTCTGGAACGGCCAGACGTGGCTCCTGTGCGGCACCCCCCGCCGCGACCGCCAGGAGGCCGAGCGCTATCTCGCCGCCGAGCGCAGGGCCCCCCGCCCCGGCATGGCCTACCGCCTGGTCCACGAGTTCACCGACTACGAGGTGCTCCGCATCTGGGGCACGCCGGTCAAGGTCGACATCGAGCCGATGGGGAACCTGTAGGCGGGCGGCCCGGACCGGCCGGTCCGTGGGCGGGCGCTCCGGCCGGCCGGCGCGGAGCGCGCAAAGGGACGGCGCCCGCGTCGCGGCGGGCGCCGTCCCTCCCCCGTTCCCCCCGTCTCCGGGAAGTCCGTCCGGTCAGCTCAGCGTCTTCAGTGACTCCGCGTCGTAGGCGGCCAGTTCACCGAAGCGGCCGGCCAGGACCTTCGCGGCCCACTCGGGGTCCTGGAGCAGCGCGCGGCCGACGGCGACGAGGTCGAACTCGTCGCGCTCCATGCGGTCGAGGAGGTCGTCGATGCCCTTGACCGGGGAGCCCTCGCCCACGAACGCCTTGACGAAGTCGCCGTCCAGGCCGACCGAGCCGACGGTGATGGTGGGCTTGCCCGTCAGCTTCTTCGTCCAGCCCGCGAGGTTGAGGTCGGAGCCGTCGAACTCGGGCACCCAGTAGCGGCGCGTGGAGGCGTGGAAGGCGTCCACTCCGGCCGCGGCGAGCGGGGTGAGGATCGCCTCCAGCTCCTCGGGGGTCTCGGCGAGCCGGGCGTCGTAGGCCTGCTGCTTCCACTGCGAGTAGCGGAAGATGACGGGGAACTCGGGCGAGACCGCGGCGCGCACCGCGGCGATGATCTCCGCCGCGAACTTCGTACGGGCCACCGGGTCACCGCCGTACGCGTCCTCGCGCCGGTTGGTGCCGGCCCACAGGAACTGGTCGAGCAGGTAGCCGTGGGCGCCGTGCAGTTCGACGCCGTCGAAGCCGATGCGCTCGGCGTCGGCGGCGGCCTTGGCGAACGCCTCGACGACGTCGTCGAGGTCCTGCTGGGTCATGGGCTTGCCGGTGACCTTGGCGCCCTCCTTGTAGAGGCCGGAGGGGCCGACGGGCGGGGCGTCCGCGAAGGGCGGCTCGCCCGCCTTGCGGACCATGCCGATGTGCCAGAGCTGCGGGACGATCGTGCCGCCCGCGGCGTGCACGGCGTCGGCGACCCCCGCCCAGCCGGCGAGCTGGTCCTCGCCGTGGAAGCGCGGCACGTCGTCGCTCTGGCCGGCCGAGTCGTGGCCGACGTACGTGCCCTCGGTGACGATCAGGCCGACGCCCGCGGCGGCGCGGCGGGAGTAGTAGCCGACCACGTCCTCCCCCGGTACACCGCCCGGCGAGAACATCCGGGTCATGGGGGCCATGGCGATCCGGTTCGGAACGGTCAGGCCGTTGATGGAGACGGGGCGGGACAGGATCTCGGCTGCGCGGGACGCGGCGTCAGCGGTCACGTGGGGGCTCCTCGGAGAGGTGGTCGGTACGGCGTCGAGCGGTCTGCTGGGACAGGAGATTCCGCGCGGTATGTGCACATGCATCGACTGTCTGTCCGAGACAACCGCTCCGCCGGGCGCCGCATTCCGCCGCTTCCGTACCCGCCGCCGTGATTCGGGCCACACCCCGGGAGGCGTCCGGCCCGCGGAGCCCTCCCCGTCCCGGCCCGCGCGACCCCGGCCGACCGGGGCGGGAGGCCGCGTTCCGGGCACCGGACGAAGAGCGACCCCTGCCCGTCGATAGGGTGTGATTCCTTCGAACGACCTTCGAACAAAAGGAAATTGATGAGCCGACACATGAGACGGCTGGCGGCACTCGCCGCGCCCCTGGCTCTCGGCGCGACCCTGCTCGCCCCGTCCGCGGCCCGGGCGGAGACCGTGGTCTCGGGGAACTACACGGCGGTCTTCACCTACCCCAAGCCCACGACGTACGACTCCTCGATCAACACCTCGGTCGGCGACCTGATCGATCTCGCGGCTCCCGGCTCGACCCTGTACATGGGCATGTACTGGTTCAACAGCTCGGACCTGCGGGCGAAGCTCACCGCCGCCCAGGGCCGCGGCGTCACGCTGCGCATCATCTCGGAGTCGGCGAACCGGCCCAGCAGCGACCTTGACAGCCTCGCGCTGACCGGCGGCTCCACCCTCACCTGGTGCTCCCGCGGCTGCATGGGCAACGGCTCGGGCGACACGAACGCGATCGACCACGACAAGTACATCGTGTTCGACGCTCTCACCGACGGACGCAAGAACGTCGTCTGGCAGAGCTCGCAGAACCTCGCCGGCGGCCAGGACGGCGAGATCAACAACGCGGTCGTCGTGTCCGGCAACGCGACCCTCGCGTCCCGGTACCGCGCGCACTTCAACGACCAGGTCAGGCACTCCGCCGACAGCCTGCACACGACGTACGACCACACCACCGGCGATCCGTCCTCCCCGGTCGAGGCGTACTTCTTCCCGCGCGACACCGCCTCGGACGCCTCCTACTACGGCAACGCCGACATCCTCGCCTCGTTCATCGACCAGGTCGACTGCTCGATCAACGGGAAGATCAGGATCTCGGCCGCCGAACTCGACCAGCGGACCACCCGCCCGGCCGTCTACGACGCCCTGGCGGCGAAGCGGTCCCAGGGGTGCAGCGTCGACGCGAACGCCCGCGACCTCAGTGACGGCGGCGGCAACAACGGAATCGACGACCTGACCGCCCTCGACGTCGCGGCCTACGGCAACCGCCCCGGCGGCTGCCGCTACAAGGCCTCGGCGGGATCCTCCTGCAACCACGGCACCACCCACTCCAAGTACCTGCTGACGGAGTGGAAGAAGAGCGACGGCACCCAGGTCCAGCACGTGTACACGGGCTCCCACAACTGGACCGCGGGCTCGCTCAAGACGAACGACGAGACGATCCTGCGCATCGACGACGCGGGCACCTACCAGGCCTACGTCGCCAACTTCGACAAGGTGCGCGCGGGCGCGGTCGACCTCGACGCCGCGAAGTACGGCTCGACGTCCCAGCACTACTCCCGGGTCAACGTGAACGCGAGCGGCGACCAGCACTACAGCGCCGTCGCCTCCGGCGGCACCTCCCCCGTCTACACCGCGGTGGCGTACGAGCAGGGCGACCGGCACGACTCCTCGGACAGCGAGCTGGGCACCGACGTGTACCTGCGCCTGTACAAGGACGGGGTGCCGCTGTGGGACGAGAAGCTGCTGAGCAACGGCAACACCGGCACCGGCACGACCTGGTCGCACCAGAAGCCCGACGTCGGCGTGGACGACCAGGGCAACGCCATCGTCGTGTGGGCCAAGGACGACGACGGCAACAAGTACGCGGACATCGCGGTGCGCAAGGTGACCCCGGGCGGCACGGTCACCACCCTCCCGCGCCCGCACGCCTCCGGTGACGGGGACCAGCTGCGGCCGACGGTCGCGGTGGCCGGCGACGGCTCCTACACCGTCGCCTGGGAGAACACGGCCGACGGCTCGACCCTCAACCAGGTGTACGCGAGCAGCTGGTCCGGGACCGGCGCGCTGCGCTACCAGGACGTCCAGGTCAGCACGATCAACTCCGGTGCCGCCGGATCGAACCGCCGGCCCGACGCGGCGATCGACGACGCCGGGAACACCGTGATCGTCTGGGAGGAGGACGCGGACGGCAACGGCGGCATCAACATCGGCGTCGCCAAGCTGAACACCTCGGGCGGCTTCTCCGTGACCCGCAGGACGGGCAACTCCCTCACCGACGGACAGCAGACCAAGCCCGCGGTGGCATCCACGGGCGACGGCCGGTTCGCCGTGGCGTGGACGGACGAGTACACCACGGGCAGCGGCACGCCGGTCCGCCCGCAGCGGATCCAGCAGCGTTTCTTCTCCGCGGCGGGCAGCCCCGCGGCGGCGGACCGGCGGACCACCGAGGACGGCACGGACACCGGCCCCTACGTCGATGCCAAGCGGCCGATCTCCGACCAGGCGGACGCCGATGTCACGGTCGCCGACGACGGCACCTTCGCCGTCGCGTGGAAGGAGGCCTTCGACGTGTTCGTCGGCGGCGCCCTGCACGCGGGCAAGGACGACGTGTGGGCCCGCGGCTTCAACGCCGACGGCACGACGGCCGGCAGGTTCCCCGCCACCCGGATGAACGTGGTGACCGGCGGCGGCCAGGGCGGTCCGGCCGTGACCGTCGCCCCGAACGGCCGGCTCGCGCTGACGTACTCGGACGACTACGACGGCAACGGCTTCAACGAGATGCGGCTGCGCGACGCGTTCAGCAACTCCTGATCACCGATTCCCGATCACCCCTCCCGCCGCGGCCCGGACAGCCGTGGCGGGAGGGCGTGAACGCCCGAGGGCGGCACCCCCGGTGAAGGGGGTACCGCCCTCGGTCCCGTACTGCGACGAACCGCCGATCCGCGAAGGGATCAGAAGTCCATGTCACCGCCCGGCATGCCGCCGCCGGCCGGCGCGGCGGCCTTCTCCGGCTTGTCGGCGATGACGGCCTCGGTGGTCAGGAACAGCGCGGCGATGGAGGCGGCGTTCTGCAGAGCGGAACGGGTCACCTTCGCCGGGTCGATGATGCCTTCGGCGATCATGTCGACGTACTCACCGGTCGCGGCGTTCAGGCCGTGGCCGACGGGCAGGTTGCGCACCTTCTCGACGATGACGCCACCCTCGAGACCACCGTTGACGGCGATCTGCTTGAGCGGGGCCTCCAGGGCCAGGCGCACGGCGTTGGCGCCGGTCGCCTCGTCGCCCGAGAGCTCGAGCTTCTCGAAGACCGAGGAAGCCTGGAGCAGGGCCACGCCACCACCGGCGACGATGCCCTCCTCGACGGCCGCCTTCGCGTTGCGCACGGCGTCCTCGATGCGGTGCTTGCGCTCCTTGAGCTCGACCTCGGTGGCGGCACCGGCCTTGATGACGGCCACGCCGCCGGCCAGCTTCGCCAGACGCTCCTGGAGCTTCTCGCGGTCGTAGTCCGAGTCCGAGTTCTCGATCTCGGCACGGATCTGGTTCACCCGGCCGGCGACCTGGTCGGCGGCACCGGAGCCGTCGACGATCGTGGTCTCGTCCTTGGTGATGACGACCTTGCGGGCGCGGCCCAGCAGGTCCAGACCCGCGTTCTCCAGCTTGAGGCCGACCTCCTCGGAGATGACCTCGCCGCCCGTGAGGATGGCGATGTCGCCGAGCATGGCCTTGCGGCGGTCACCGAAGCCCGGGGCCTTGACGGCGACGGACTTGAAGGTGCCACGGATCTTGTTCACGACCAGGGTCGACAGGGCCTCGCCCTCGACGTCCTCGGCGATGATCAGCAGCGGCTTGCCCGACTGCATGACCTTCTCCAGGAGCGGGAGCAGGTCCTTCACGTTCGCGATCTTGGAGTTCGCGATCAGGATGTACGGGTCGTCGAGGACGGCCTCCATACGCTCCATGTCGGTGGCGAAGTACGCCGAGATGTAGCCCTTGTCGAAGCGCATGCCCTCGGTGAGCTCCAGCTCCAGACCGAAGGTCTGGGACTCCTCGACCGTGATGACGCCTTCCTTGCCGACCTTGTCCATCGCCTCGGCGATGAGCTCGCCGATCTGGGTGTCGGCGGCGGAGATGGAGGCCGTGGAAGCGATCTGCTCCTTGGTCTCGACATCCTTCGCCTGCTCGAGCAGGGCACCGGAGACGGCCTCGACGGCCTTCTCGATACCGCGCTTGAGGGCCATCGGGTTGGCGCCGGCGGCGACGTTGCGCAGACCCTCGCGGACGAGCGCCTGGGCGAGGACGGTGGCGGTGGTCGTACCGTCACCGGCGACGTCGTCCGTCTTCTTGGCGACTTCCTTGACCAGCTCGGCGCCGATCTTCTCGTACGGGTCCTCGAGCTCGATCTCCTTGGCGATGGAGACACCATCGTTGGTGATCGTGGGCGCGCCCCACTTCTTCTCGAGGACGACGTTGCGGCCCTTGGGGCCGAGGGTGACCTTGACGGCGTCGGCGAGCTGGTTCATCCCGCGCTCGAGACCGCGCCGTGCCTCCTCGTCGAACGCGATGATCTTGGCCATGTGAAGTGGTCCTCCCGGACGGGGTGGATTGCTCCGGATCGCGCCCGCGCCCGCGACGGACGGCCCCCGAGCCCTGTGGTTCCTTGCCCCACAGGCCTGCGGACCTCGCCGGCCCGATCCAAGTTCTGTCACTCTCACTCGGAGAGTGCTAACGCCAATGATTAGCACTCGACCCCTGCGAGTGCAAGCGCCATCCCACAAAACAGACCGCCCGCGGCACCCGAGGAGAGAGCACTCGCGGGCGCACACGGGACGGCGGAGGACGGCCGCGGACGCACGAGGGGCCCGCATCCCCGGTGGGATGCGGGCCCCTCGTGCGTGAGTTGCGTCGGTGGTCGTTCGCGCCCGATCAGACGGCGAGTTTGACCATGTCCGCCTGCGGACCCTTCTGGCCCTGCGAGATCTCGAACTCCACTCGCTGACCCTCTTCAAGGGTGCGGTAGCCGTCCATCTGAATCGCGCTGTAGTGCACGAAGACGTCCGCACCACCGTCGACCGCGATGAAGCCGTACCCCTTCTCCGCGTTGAACCACTTGACGGTGCCCTGAGCCATGCCTAACTCCCCTATTACTGGCCCTTGCACAGATCCACACTTCGCGGATCCGGGTCAGACCTCACCCCCCAACGGTTGGGGGTGTGCGCCGGAACGCGTCGACCGCGGCTGAATGTATCTGTCCAACTGCCCTCTGCAACAGGTCAATCGGACGAGAATTCTGGGCATGGCTGATCAATGATATGCGGAGGATACGCGAAGATCCGGGGCAATTCGGGCCCCGCAAATGCCATAAAATGCCCAAAAAGGCGATCCACTTTGGCTACTTCTTGTCGGCCGCCGAACGATCACTCATATGCGTCCGGCATGAAACCAACATCGAAAGCGGAGCGGCTTCCCCAACTCTAGCGCGCTCAACCCCACAGAATTGCCCCCTCCGTTTGTCTCACGGAGGGGGCAATTCTGTGAACGCAATGTGTTCGGCATTACCGAGGGTAACGATCAGCCTCCGGCGACGGCCGGAATGATCGATACGCCCGCGCCGTCCGGGGTCGCCGTCTCCAGACCCTGCTCGAAGCGCACGTCGTCGTCGTTGACGTACACGTTCACGAAGCGGCGCAGCTTGCCCTGGTCGTCCAGGACGCGCGCGGCGATGCCCGTGTGGTTCTGCTCCAGGTCGGCGATGACCTCGGCGAGGGTCGCGCCCTCGGCCTTCACCTCGGCGGCGCCACCGGTGTAGGTGCGCAGGATGGTGGGGATGCGGACGTTGACGCTCATGATGCGAGGCCAGCCTCTCGGAAGGAGTCGAGGTTCGGACGGATGGTCGCGGTCAGCCCGGTGTCGGAGGCCACCGCGTCCAGGGTCTTGAGGCCGTCGCCGGTGTTCAGCACGACCGTCGTCAAGGTCGGGTCCAGGAGACCGTTCTCGATCAGCTTGCGGGTGACGCCGACGGTCACACCGCCGGCCGTCTCGGCGAAGATGCCCTCGGTGCGCGCGAGCAGCTTGATCGCGTCGACGATCTGCTCGTCGTCCACGTCCTCCACCGCGCCGCCGGTGCGCCGCGCGATGTCCAGCACGTACGGTCCGTCCGCCGGGTTGCCGATGGCGAGCGACTTGGCGATGGTGTCCGGCTTCTGCGGCCGTACGACGTCGTGGCCGGCCTTGTAGGCGACGGAGACCGGGGAGCAGCCCTCGGCCTGGGCGCCGAAGATCTTGTACGGCTTGTCCTCGACGAGCCCGAGCTTGATCAGCTCCTGCAGCCCCTTGTCGATCTTCGTGAGCTGGGAGCCGGAGGCGATCGGCACGACGAGCTGGTCGGGGAGCCTCCAGCCGAGCTGCTCGCAGATCTCGTACGCCAGCGTCTTGGAGCCCTCGGCGTAGTAGGGCCGCAGGTTGACGTTGACGAAGCCCCAGCCCTCTCCGGCCGGGTCGCCGATCAGCTCGGAGCAGAAACGGTTCACGTCGTCGTAGTTGCCCTCGATGCCGACGAGCTCGCCGCCGTAGACCGCGGCCATGACGACCTTGCCCTGCTCCAGGTCGTGCGGGATGAACACGCAGGAACGGAAGCCGGCGCGGGCGGCCGCGGCGCCCACCGCTCCGGCGAGGTTGCCGGTGGAGGAGCAGGAGAGGGTGGTGAACCCGAAGGCGCGGGCCGCCTCGAGGGCCTGGGCGACGACGCGGTCCTTGAAGGAGTGCGTCGGGTTGCCGGAGTCGTCCTTGACGAAGAGCTTTCCGGCGTCGACACCCAGCTCACGGGCCAGGTTGTCGGCCTGGACGAGCTTGGTCCAGCCGGGGTTGATGTTCGGCTTGTCCGCCACGTCCGCGGGGACGGGCAGCAGCGGCGCGTAGCGCCAGATGTTCGCGGGTCCCGCTTCGATCAGCTTGCGGAGTTCCTCGGTGTCGTAGGCCGAGAAGTCGTAGGCGATCTCCAGCGGGCCGAAACACTCCTCGCAGGCGAAGACCGGGCCGAGCGGGACGCGGTGTCCGCACTCGCGGCAGGAAAGCGCCGCGGCCGGGCCGAGGTCCACCGAGTCGGCGGAGTTCGTGGTGCTTGCAACTGTCTGCGCAGCCATGGAGGCGAGGCCCTTTCTCCTCATCTTCCTCACGGCGCACTTCGCCGTGAGACGGATTTGGCACCTTCCCTAGCCGGGAGCCCCGCGACGCGATCGACATCGATCGGTACGAGACCGGCTGGAGGGTTGCCGGGGCTTCATCGGGCCGTATCCCTCTGCCCCTCTGGATGAGCGGTATTTGATTGTTGAACTGTTGAACGCGATACGCGCCGACGATCCAGGACATGCGATGGTCATGCGCGTTGTTCAAGACTGTAACCGAAGCCCAGGACAGTTGAGATAGTCGTCCGAACCGCGAGACGAGCCAATCGATCTGCCGCCGGCCGCGGCGGGCACGCCGATGAGAGCGTGTGATCAGACAGTGAGGAGCCGCAGACGGTGCTGAGAGAAGTCGAGAGCTGGCTGAGCACACGCTCCTGGTCCGTGACCGACCGCCCGCTCCACGGGCTCATGGCGGCCAAACGCGCCACGGGGTCGACGGTCAGTGTCGTCCTGCCCGCGCTCAACGAGGAGGAGACGGTCGGCGAGATCGTCTCCGTCATCCGCCACGACCTGATGCAGCAGGTGCCCCTCGTCGACGAGATCGTCGTCGTCGACTCGGGCTCCACCGACCGCACCTCCGCGGTCGCCGCCGCCGCGGGCGCGCGGGTCGTGCACCGCGACGACATCCTCCCGCGGATCCCGGCGGTGCCCGGCAAGGGCGAGGTGCTGTGGCGGTCGCTGCTCGTGACGAGCGGGGACATCGTCTGTTTCATCGACGCCGACCTCAAGGAGTTCTCGTCCGACTTCGTCTCCGGCATCGTGGGCCCCCTGCTCACCGATCCCGGCGTCGACCTGGTCAAGGCCATGTACGACCGCCCGATGGCCGGCGGCGGCGGACAGGGCGGCCGGGTCACCGAGCTGATGGCCCGCCCCCTGCTGAACATGCACTGGCCGCAGCTCGCGGGCTTCGTCCAGCCGCTCGGCGGCGAGTACGCGGCCCGCCGCTCGCTGCTCGAACAGCTCCCCTTCCCCGTCGGCTACGGCGTCGAACTGGGCATGCTCGTCGACGCCCTGCACCTGGTGGGCCTGGACGCCCTCGCCCAGGTCGACGTCGGGGTGCGCAAGCACCGCCACCAGGACGGGCAGGCGCTCGGCCGCATGGCCGCCGCGATCTACCGCACCGCACAGCTCCGGCTGGCGCGCGGCCACCTGATCCGCCCCTCCCTCACCCAGTTCGAGCGCGACCGCGACGGTTTCCGGCCGCGCACATACTCCGTGGACACCGAGGAAAGGCCGCCGATGACCGAAATCTCCGAGTACCGGCGGCGCAGAGCCGCATAGGCAGGCGCCGACGGCCGTCGATCGCATACGGCCGAAGGGCGCGTTTGAGCGTTTCGAGACGGGGCTAGGTTTCGAGGCATGGCTTCAACGCACGGTGCCCACAGGATCCTGGTGGCCTCCAACCGCGGCCCGGTCACCTACGAGGTACGGGAGGACGGCTCGCTGCACGCCAGACGCGGCGGCGGCGGCCTCGTCTCGGGCCTCTCGGCGATCGGACCGGACGCGGGCGCCCTCTGGGTCTGCTCCGCGCTCGGCGACGGCGACCGGGAGGCGGTCCGGCGCGGGGTCCACGAGGACGGCGTACGGATGCTGGCCATCGACGCGGACACGCACGCCGACGCGTACAACGGCATCGCCAACTCCGTGCTGTGGTTCGTCCACCACATGCTCTACCAGACCCCGCTGGAGCCGGTCTTCGACGCGGAGTTCCGGCGCCGGTGGGAGGCGTACCGGGCCTACAACCGCGCCTTCGCCGAGGCGCTGGCCGAGGAGGCGGCCGACGGCGCGGCGGTGCTGGTCCAGGACTACCACCTGTGCCTGGTGCCGGGGATGCTCCGCGAACTCCGCCCCGACCTGCGCATCGGCCACTTCTCCCACACCCCGTGGGCGCCCGAGGACTACTTCCGGATGCTCCCCGACGACATCCGCGCGGAGCTGATGGCGGGCATGCTCGGAGCGGACCGGGTGGCCTTCCTGACCTGGCGGTGGGCCACGGCCTTCATGCGCTGCGCGGAGGGGGCCGAACCCGGCCGCTACAGCGCCACCCGGCCCTCGGGCACCTCCCCGACGATCGAGCACCTGGACGGCGCCCGGCCGCCCGTGCGCGAGACCCGGGTCGGCGTGCACGGCCTCGGCGCGGACGCCGAGTTCCTGCGCGAGCGCTCGCGCCGGGCGGACGTCGGGGAGCGGATGGCCGCGCTGCGCGAGGAGATCGGCGCGGGCCGCAGGACGATCGTGCGCGTCGACCGGACCGAGCTGTCCAAGAACATCGTGCGGGGACTGCTGGCGTACCGGCAGCTGCTCGACGACCACCCCGAGTGGCGTGAGCGGGTGGTCCACGTGGCCTTCGCCTACCCGTCGCGGCAGGACCTCGCGGTGTACCGGGACTACACGGCCGAGGTGCAGCGGCTCGCCGACGAGATCAACTCCCGCTACGGGACGCCGGGCTGGGCCCCGGTCGTGCTGCACGTGAAGGACGACTTCGCGCGCTCGCTCGCCGCCTACCGGCTGGCCGACGTCGCCCTCGTCAACCCCATCAGGGACGGCATGAACCTCGTCGCCAAGGAGGTCCCGGTCGTCTCCGACGAGGGCTGCGCGCTGGTCCTGTCGCGGGAGGCGGGCGCCTACGAGGAGCTGGGCGAGGACGCGATCACGGTGAACCCGTACGACGTGACCGGGACGGCGCGGGCGCTGCACGAGGCACTCACGATGCAGCCCGGCGAACGCGCCGAACGCACCAAGCGCCTGGCCGCCGCGGCCACCGCGCTGCCCCCGGCCCAGTGGTTCCTGGACCAACTGCGCGAACTGGATTCCTGAGCAGGAGATTTCAGCCCCGGCCGGGAAGATCCAGCCCCTCCGGCGTTTGAGGAGCGGGGGTCCGGGGGCAGCGCCCCCGGATACGGGAAGGGCAGGGGTGGAGGGGGCGAGACAAGCCTGCCGCCACCCCGGCCCGCCCGGGTGACGAGCAGGCGGCTCAGGCGAGTGCGGCCGCGAGGGCGGCGAGCAGGCGCACGACCCCGGCCGGACCGTCGACCACCAGGTCGGCACGTTCGGCGAGTTCGGCGACCTCGGAGCTGCCGCTGCACACCAGGAGCCCGGGAACCCCGTCGGAGCGGAGCTTGTCGACGGCGGCGAAGGCGGGCAGGTCGCCCAGGTCGTCACCGGCGTACAGGACGGCCTCGGCGCCGGTCTCCCGGACGTACTCCGACAGGGCGACCCCCTTGTCCGTCCCGGGCGGACGCAGCTCCAGGACCATCCGTCCCGGCTCGACGATCAGACCGTGCCGGGCGGCGAGTTCACCCAGCGGCTCCCGGAGCGCCTCGAAGGCGGCCTGGGGGTCGGTGGCGCGGCGCGTGTGCACGGCGACCGCCCGGCCCTTCTCCTCGATCCAGGTGCCCTGCCAGGCGCCGATCCGGTCGAGGAAGCCGGGCAGTTCGGCGCGGACGGCGGCCACACCGGGATGCGGGGCGGGCGCGGTGACCGTGCCGCTCACCGCGTCCCAGCGCTCGGCGCCGTAGTGACCGAGGACGACCAGGTGCTCCAGTCCTGGCACGCCCGCGAAACCGCCGTGGCGCACGGCCACGCCGGCCGGGCGGCCGGTGACCACGGCGACGGAGGCGACCCGGGGGGCCAGCGCGGCGAGCGCGGGGACCGCGTCGGGGTGCGCGCGGGCACGGTCGGGGTCGGGAACGATGGGGGCGAGGGTTCCGTCGAAGTCGAGTGCGACGACCGTCCGGGCGGGACGCGTGAGGATCGCTTCCAGAGCGTCGCGTCCGGCGGGGGTCACCGGGTCCGGCAAGGAGTCCTGGGATTCGGAGTGGCTGCCCATGGAACGACCCTATCCGGGTGGGCGCGGGCGTACTCCCGACTCGTGCCCGAGCGCGCGGCCCGGAACGCCCCGATCCCGCCGCCCGTCCTCACCGCTCGTCCCGGCGGGCCTCCCGCACCCTGCGCAGCCTGTTCACCGTGACGGGGTCGTGCGCCAGGGCCCTCGGGTCGTTCAGCAGCGCGTTGAGCAGCTGGTAGTAGCGGACCGGGGCCAGACCCAGCTGTTCGCGTATGGCGCGCTCCTTGGCGCCGGGACCGGAGAAACCGCGGCGCTCCAGGGCGAGAATGCTCCGCTCGCGCGCGGGCAGCTCTTCCATCTCTCTCCTCGGGGCCGGTCGGGAAGCCCCTCGTCCACGAGGGGAGGAGCCACGGACAGCACGGTAGTCCCCGCCACCGACAACCGCCGGGACGAGGGACCGGAACGGGCACCCGGACGAACAGCGGGGCCAGGGCGGACACCGGGAGCAAGAGCGGAGACCGGGAGCAAGAGCGGAGACCGGGAGCAAGAACGGAGACCGGGAGCAAGGGTGGAGACCGGGAGCGAGGGCGGAAGCGGTGCCTTCCGGAGGCGGTGCCCTCCCCGCGCTCCGGACGGCTCGTCCCGGAATACGGGCACCCGGCCTCCGGCATGCGAGTGGACTAGACCTTTCCGGGGTCAAAGGGCGACACTGTCCCCCGTGAGACACGTCATCGCCCTCGATGTGGGCGGCACCGGGATGAAGGCCGCCCTCGTCGGGGTGGACACCGAGCCCTCCCCGGACGGCCCCGACGCGCCGCGGCCGGGGGCCCCCGGGCACCCCGCGCTGCTGCACCAGGCCCGCCGGGCGACCGGCCGTGAGCGCGGACCCGACGCCGTCGTCGAGGACATCCTCGACTTCGCCGCCGAGCTGCGCGCGTACGGCGAGGAGCGCTTCGGGACGAGCGCGCTGGCCGCCGGCGTCGCCGTCCCCGGCATCGTGGACGCGCGGAACGGCGTCGCGGTCTACGCCGCCAACCTCGGCTGGCGCGACGTCCCGCTGCGCCGGCTGCTCGGCGAGCGGCTCGGCGGCGTGCCCGTCGCGCTCGGGCACGACGTGCGCACCGGCGGGCTCGCGGAGGGCCGGATCGGCGCCGGGCGGGGGGCGGACCGTTTCCTGTTCGTGCCGCTGGGCACCGGGATCGCGGGCGCCATCGGCATCGACGGCGGCGTCGAGGAGGGCGCGCACGGCTTCGCGGGCGAGATCGGCCACATCGTCGTACGGCCCGGCGGGGCCCCGTGCCCGTGCGGACAGCGCGGCTGTCTGGAACGGTTCGCCTCCGCGGCGGCCGTCAGCCAGGCCTGGGCCGAGGCGTCCGGGGACCCCGGGGCGGACGCGGCGGACTGCGCCAAGGCCGTCGAGTCGGGCGACCCGAGGGCGCTCGCCGTCTGGCAGGAGGCCGTCGACGCGCTCGCCGACGGCCTGGTCACCGCGCTCACCCTCCTGGACCCGCGCACGCTGATCATCGGTGGCGGGCTCGCCGAGGCCGGGGAAACCTTGTTCACACCCCTGCGGGCCGCGGTCGAGCGACGCGTCACGTTCCAGAAGCTGCCGTCCATCGTCCCCGCGGCCCTCGGGGACACCGCCGGATGCCTCGGTGCCGGGCTCCTCGCCCGGGACCTCCTGAACACCACTTCTACGACTCCCCGGAGGTAACCACCCGATGGCCCCTAGCAAGGTTCTCGCCGGCGCCCGGGTGGTGCTGCCCACCGGGATCGTGCACGACGGCCGCGTGATCATCGACGGTCCGGTGATCTCCGGCGCGGGTGCCCCCGAGACACGGCCGGCCGGAGCCGCCGGGGCGGTCCCCGCGGACACGCCCGTGACCGACCTGTCCGGCCACTGGGTGGTCCCCGGCTTCGTCGACATCCACAACCACGGCGGCGGCGGCGCGTCCTTCACCTCGGGAACGGCCGAGGACGTCCTGCGGGGCATCCACACCCACCGGCTGCACGGCACCACGACCGTGGTCGCCTCCACCGTCACCGGCGACATGCACGGCCTCGCCGAACGCGCCGGGATGCTCTCCGAGCTGGCCGAACAGGGCGACATCGCGGGCATCCACTTCGAGGGCCCGTTCATCTCGCCGTGCCGCAAGGGCGCGCACTCCGAGGAACTGCTGCGCGACCCGGACCCGGCGGACGTCCGCAAGCTCCTCGACGCGGCGCGCGGCCGGGCCAGCATGGTCACGCTCGCCCCCGAACTGCCGGGCGGCCTCGACTCCGTACGCCTGCTCGCCGAGCACGGGGTGATCGCCGCGATCGGGCACACCGACGCGACGTACGAGCAGACGAAGGCGGCCATCGACGCGGGCGCGACCGTGGCGACGCACCTGTTCAACGCGATGCCGGGACTGGGGCACCGGGCGCCGGGCCCCATCGCCGCCCTCCTGGAGGACGAGCGGATCACCGTCGAGCTGATCAACGACGGCACGCATCTGCACCCCGCCTCGCTGGAGCTGGCGTTCCATCACGCCGGTCCCGGCCGGGTCGCGTTCATCACCGACGCGATGGACGCGGCGGGCTTCGGCGACGGCCGCTACATGCTCGGCCCGCTGGAGGTCGAGGTCGCGGACGGCGTCGCCCGGCTGGTGGAGGGCGGTTCGATCGCGGGCTCCACCCTCACCCTCGACCGCGCCTTCCAGCGTGCCGTCACGGTCGACAGGCTGCCGGTCGAGGACGTCGTGGCGGCCATCTCCGCCAACCCCGCCCGTCTGCTGGGCGCGTACGACCGGGTGGGTTCGCTGGAGCCGGGCAAGGCCGCGGATCTCGTGGTCCTCGACGCCGACTTCGCGCTCAAGGGCGTGATGCGCGGGGGAGAATGGGTGGTCGATCCCCAACTGGGGTGATTCACACCTTTGTTGCTTGCGGCGGTTGGCCCGGGGGGACTGGGCCGACCGCCGCTGTGTTTGGCATGATCGAGCCTCCGGAACCACCGGCGGGCGCCCGACCGGCGCCCATGTCACAGAACTCTTCGGGGGAGGTCGTCGCAGGTGATCCTCACGGTCACGCTGAACACCGCTCTCGACATCACCTATCACGTACGGGCCCTGCGCCCGCACGGCACGCACCGGGTGAGCGAGGTGACCGAACGCCCGGGCGGCAAGGGCCTGAACGTGGGACGCGTGCTCGCCGCGCTCGGCCACGAGGTGACGGTCACCGGTTTCACGGGCGGAGCGACCGGCCGCGCCGTGCGGGACCAGCTCGCCGGGACGGCCGGGGTGGTGGACGCGCTCGTCCCGGTGCAGGGCTCGACGCGCCGCACGATAGCCGTCGTCGACACGACGACCGGTGACACGACCCAGCTCAACGAACCGGGACCGGCGATAACCCCCGCCGAGTGGTCGGCCTTCCAGGAGACGTACGAGCGGCTGCTGCGCTCCGCCTCGGCGGTGGCCCTGTGCGGCAGCCTGCCCCCGGGCGTCCCGGTCGGCGCCTACGCCCAGCTCGTCCGCACCGCACGAGCTTCGGCCGTCCCGGTGCTGCTGGACACCAGCGGTGAGCCGCTGCGCCGGGGAGTCGCGGCCCGCCCCGACATCGTCAAGCCGAACGCCGAGGAACTGGCCGAGCTCACCGGCTCCCACGACCCCTCGCAGGCCACCCGCTCGGCCCGCCGACGCGGCGCCCACACCGTCGTGGCCTCCCTGGGCGCCGAGGGGCTGCTCGCGGAGAACGCGGCGGGCCGCTGGCGGGCCGCTCCCCCGCGCCGGGTCCACGGCAACCCGACGGGCGCGGGCGACTCCGCGGTCGCGGGTCTGCTGTCGGGGCTGGTCGAGGACCTGCCGTGGCCTGAGCGGCTGGCACGGGCCGTGGCCCTGTCCGCGGCGACCGTACTGGCCCCGGCCGCGGGCGAGTTCGACCGTGCGGCGTACGAGGCCCTGGCGGGGCAGGTGGCGGTGACGAGCGAGGCGTCGGCGGCGTAGTCACGGCGCCGGTCCGCGCCCGCCGCCGAGGGGAAACACGTTTCGGATGTTTCACGCGATCGATTAATGTCATATGCATGTCATTCTCGAAAACAAAGCTTCGCAGGACCGTTCAGCTCGGCGGCACCGCCCTGGGAGCCCTCGTGCTGACCGTGGCGACCTCCAACGCCGCACAGGCCAACCCCATGCAGGCCGAATGCTCGACCACCGGCGCGTACGGATACGTCTACTCCGACTACTACGGCGCCGACACCCGGCTCGACTTCGACATGACGATCTACGACTCGCTGGCCGACGGCCACCACGTCCGCGCCCGCCTCATCACCAAGGACGTCAACGGCGTCCGCAAGAACTGGCCGTGGCACGCCAACACCAAGGGCTACAACACGAGCGTCGACCTGACCTCGTACGCCGTCAACAGCTCGGGCATCTTCGACTGGGGCGTCCAGGTCGCCAGGTTCGAGGGTGACACGCTGCTGAACTCCTGCACGAACTGGATCTGATCCTCCGGGACGGCCGCGGGCCGGGCGGTCCGACCCGGCACGACGAGCACGACGGGAGGGGCGTCACGACAGCACCACTGTCGTGACGCCCCTCTTCGTTCGTCTACCGGCCGTGGACTAGCTCAACTTCCACCCGGACTCCAGCGAGAGCTGGTCGAAGTTCACGTCGCACTGGTTGCCGTCCGCGCAGGAGATCTGGATCGTGTTCGTGCCCTTGTTGAGCATGATGTTCGCCCAGGTGTTGGTCCAGCCCTTCGCGGCGTCGCCCTCCGCCGCCTTGGCGAAGTTCTTCAGGTTGAGGGGGCGGTCCTGGGACGTGCCGTTGACCGTGAGGGTGGCGTTGGCGTCCTTGCCGGGGACTCCGTAGTTGACGTTCAGCGTGTACTTGCCGGCCTTCTCGATGCCGCTGACGCTCCAGACGATCGACGCGCCGACGTGGTTGAACCCGGTGACGTAGACACCGCCCTCCGCCTTGGCGCCCTGGATGTCGGACGCCGTCGTCACGCCGTCGCCCAGGTTCAGCACCTTCGCGTCGGCCTTGGGGAGCTCCTTGGGCTTGTCGGCGCCCTTCGTCTCCTCCTGGGTCGGGGCCGCGCTCTGGGAGGCCGTCGGGGTCGCGTCCGCCTGGTCGTCGCCCTTGTCGTCGTCCCCGCCGCCCGTCATGGCGATGGCGATGCCGATCACCACCGCGGCGACCACGGCGATCGCGCCGATCAGCAGGCCCTTGGTGTTCGGGCCCCGGCCGCGCCCGCCGCCGCCACCGTGACCGGGCATCGGCGTCCGCGCCGTCTGCGCGCCGCCGGGAACGGTCTCGGGGGCCCCGTAGTGGGCGTTCGGCTGGCCGTAGCCGCCCTGCTGCGGCACCTGGCCGTACGGGGCGGTGGGGGCGGTCTGCTGGCCGTACTTGCGCTCACCGACCGCCCGCACCCGGTTGACCGAGCCCGGGTAGCCGTAGCCACCGCCCCCGGAGGGCGGCGTGGCTCCATTGGCCTGACCGTCGGCGTAGAGGTAGCCGAACGGGTCGTCCTCCTCGGGCGTGCTCGCGCCGTTGTTGCCGGGCGTCATCCCTTGGGTCTCCTCAGCGGTGCGGTTCTGATGCGGTACACGAACTGAAGGGCGAGCCTACCCGGTTTCACTGGACCGAACGGGGGACCTTCACCGCATCGGCGCACCGACCTGCGCTTTATCCCGCGCGCCGGTGCTGTTTGGGACGAGAACGTTTCTCGACGTACATCCGTTCGTCAGCTGATTTCAGCACTTCGTCCGCCGTCATCCCGCAGTGGGCCCACCCGATGCCGAAGCTGGCGCCCACGCGGACGGCCCGTCCGTCGACCCGGATGGGAGGAATGATCGCGTTCCGCAGGCGTACGGCGAGGTCCTGGGCGTCCGCGCGGCCGAGACCGTCGGCGAGCACCACGAACTCGTCACCGCCGAGCCGGGCCACCGTGTCGCCGTCCCGGACCCCGTGGGTGAGGCGGCGGGCGACCTCGATGAGAACCTCGTCACCCGCGTTGTGCCCGAACCGGTCGTTGATCGACTTGAAACCGTCGAGGTCGCAGAAGAGCACCGCGAGCCCCTTGGTGCCGTCGTCCGTCTCGCCCTCCGGGGCGACGGTGTGCACATGGTGGTCGAAGGCCTCGAACGCCTCGGCGTCGGCCCTGAAGTCGAAGCCGTGCCCGTTCCCGTCGTAGGCGGGGTGGCCGTTGTCGTCGTAGTCGTAGTCGCCGGCGAAGTCCGCGTGCCCGTACGCCGCGTCCAGCGAGGCGACCGCGCCGGGCGGCAGGGACTGCGGACGCTGGCAGAGCCGGGCGCCGAGCCGGGAGCGCAGCTCGGCGGAGTTGGGCAGGCCGGTGAGGGCGTCGTGCGAGGCGCGGTGCGCGAGCTGGAGCTCACGGCGCTTGCGGTCCTCTATGTCCTCGACGTGGGTGAGCAGGAAGCGGGGGCCGTCGGCTGCGTCCGCGACGACGGAGTTGCGCAGGTGGACCCAGACGTAGGTGCCGTCTCGGCGCCCGAGCCTGAGCTCGGCCCGGCCGCCCTCGGCGGAGGTCCGCAGCAGGGTGCCGATGTCCTCGGGGTGCACGAGGTCGGAGAAGGAGTAGCGGCGCATCGCGGAGGCGGGCCGGCCGAGGAGCCGGCACAGGGCGTCGTTGGTGCGCAGGATGCGGCCGTGCTGGTCGCCGCCCATCTCGGCGATCGCCATGCCGGAGGGGGCGTACTCGAAGGCCTGCCGGAAGGATTCCTCACTGGCGCGCAGGGCCTGCTGCTCGCGCTCGAGGCGGACCAGGGCGCGCTGCATATTGGCACGTAGACGCGCGTTGCTGATCGCGATGGCGGCCTGGAAGGCGTACATCTGCAGGGCTTCACGGCCCCAGGCGCCCGGCCTGCGGCCGTTGCGCGGCCGGTCGACCGACAGCACGCCGATCAGCTCGCCGCGGCCGCCGGCGCCGGAGACGTTCGGGGTGTACATCGGCGCGAAGAGGCGGTCGGAGGGGTGCCACTCGTCCTCGAAGCGGGGCGCGGGGCCGTCGGTGTACCACTGCGGTACGTCGTCCTCGTCGAGGACCCAGCCCTCGGTGTGCGGTATGAACCGCAGGTCGCCCCAGGCCTCGCCCATGGTGAGCCGACGGTCCCAGGAGGCGCGGGAGCCGACGCGGCCGGTGATGAGGGCCTCGGCTGCGGGATTGCCGGCGAGAGCGGCGGCGACGAGGTCGCCGTCGGGGCGCACGAGGTTGACGCACGCCAGCTCGTAGCCGAGCCCGGTGACCACGCCGTCGGCGACGGTCTGCAGCGTGTCGGCCAGGCTGCGGGCGGTGTTCATGTCCGCCATCACCTGGTGCAGCTGCCGCAGGGTCGCAAGACGGACATAGGGCTCCGACTCGGTCTCCATTCGCCCTCCCCTCGAGACCTCGCAGCAACTCCAGGGTTCTCTCGGCGTACTGGGTGCTTTCGGTTCCGTGCTGACTGCTCGGCGCTCCTCGTGGACCCCTTCACGCCGTATTGCTTGGTAGCTTCCCCCGTGTAACGCCTCCGCCACTGAATCACAGCGCGCTCCCCACTCGGTACACAGGGTCAACAAAATATGGCTCCTGTGACTCAAGTCACAGGGAAACCTGAACAATGGAGTGGAGTTTCTGCATTTCAGTATGCGTTTGCCGAACGCATTATTCGACGGCTGTGAGGAACCTGTGCACTTCTGTGACCGTCGGGCGAGTACGGACGAGGGTACGGCCGCCCCTCTCCGCCCCCGGACCTAGGTCCCGGTTCGGGCCGAGGTCCGATGTGACACCCCCGGGGCGGAGATTAGCGTTTCGGCATGCTCACGACTTCCAGCGCTCTTCCCGTCACCTCGTCCGTGCATGCTGAGGGGGTGAGCAACGACGAGTTCCGCGCCGCCATGACCCGGCTGGCCGCGGGCGTGGTCCTGGTGACCGCGCACGAGCCCGCGCTGGCCCCGGACGGGCCGCGCGGCGAGGACGTCGGCATGACCGCGACGTCGTTCGTGTCCGTCTCCCTGAACCCGCCGCTCGTCCTGGTCAGCCTGCGCGAGGGGTCCCGGATGGACGACCTGCTCGACGAGCAGCCGCTGTGGGGCGTCTCCGTGCTCGCGGAGAGCCAGCGCCACATCGCCGGCCGCTTCTCCATGAAGGGCCGCATCAGCGACCGGCTCCTCTTCGAGGACATCCCCTGCGCCCGCGGCGAGGCGTCCGGAGCGCTCCTGGTGGGCGGCGCCCTGGCCACCCTGGAGTGCAGCACCGAGCAGCGGATCCCCGCCGGGGACCACACCCTCGTCATCGGCCGCGTCCTGACGGCCCGGGTGCCGAGCGCGGACGGCGGGCCCCTGACGTACTTCAAGGGCCGCTACCGGCAGCTGGGCTGAGGCGGCCGGGGGCAGGCCGGGGTCAGGCCGCGGGGTCAGCCCCAGTCGCGGCCCGTGCGGCCGCGCTTGGTCTCGGAGCGGGCCTTCTTCTCGCGCAGCCGGCGTTCGTTGATGCCCCGGGGGATGCGGGTGGGGCGGCGCGGCCGGGGCGGGGGCGCGGTGGCCTCGGCGAGGAGGGAGGCCAGCCGCACGGCCGCCGTCTCGCGGTTGCGCCACTGGGAGCGATGCTCGGAGGACCGGACGCTGACGACCCCGTCGACGAGCCGCCCCGCCAGTTTCTCCAGGGCGCGCTCCTTCCACACGGGCGGCAGCGCCTCGGTGTTCGCGAGGTCGAAGCGGAGTTCGACCTGCGAGTCGCTGGTGTTCACGTGCTGCCCGCCCGGACCGCCGGAGCGCGAGAAACGCCACATGAGCTCGGCCTCGGGCAGGGAGACGGAGCCACGGATGACATAGGGACCGGACATGTGTTCATGGTCGCGTGCACGACCGGTTCGCGTCACCCGTTTTTCGGCGCCCGTCGGGGTGAAGTCGGCGCCCGTCGGGGTGAAGGAGGGGAGTCCGGGTAAAAAAGGTAAAGACCGGCGGAACCTCGGGTACCCCCCTTGGCGTTCATAGGGGTGACGGTAGCTTCGTCACCGGTACGAAGCCCGTACGTCACGAGGGAAGGGACTCCCAACAATGGCTGTAAGCCTGTCCAAGGGTGGCAACGTCTCGCTCACCAAGGAGGCTCCGGGCCTGACCGCCGTCACCGTGGGCCTCGGCTGGGACGTCCGCACCACCACGGGCACCGACTTCGACCTCGACGCCTCGGCCATCGCGGTGAACACCCAGGGCAAGGTGTACTCGGACGCCCACTTCGTGTTCTTCAACAACAAGCAGACCCCGGACAACACCATCGTCCACACCGGTGACAACCGCACGGGTGAGGGCGCCGGCGACGACGAGGCCATCAACGTCAACCTGGCGGGTCTCCCGGCCGACATCGACAAGATCGTCTTCCCGGTCTCCATCTACGACGCGGAGAACCGCTCGCAGAACTTCGGCCAGGTCCGCAACGCCTACATCCGCATCATCAACCAGGCCGGCGGCGCCGAGATCGCCCGCTACGACCTCTCCGAGGACGCGGCCACCGAGACCGCCATGGTCTTCGGCGAGCTCTACCGCAACGGCGCGGAGTGGAAGTTCCGCGCGGTCGGCCAGGGCTACGCCTCGGGCCTGGTGGGCATCGCGCAGGACTTCGGCGTCAACGTCTGACGGACCCGCGCGCACGCATGACGAGAAGAGCCCCCGGACTTCGGTTCACCGGGGGCTCCTCTCGTGCGCGGCTCACGGGTGGGCCGGTCTGCCCTTCCCGTACAGCCAGTCCTTCCAGATCCCGCTGAAGTCCTTGTCCGGCGCGGCCTTCTCGACGTACGCGGTGAAGTCGGCCGTGTCCGCGTTCGCGTGGCGGCGGGCGGCGGTCCAGCCCTGGACGATGTCGTAGAAGGTGTCGTCGCCCACCAGTTGACGGATCTTGTGGACGACCATCGCGCCGCGGTAGTAGACGGGCGGGTCGGAGATCTGCGCGGCACCGGGCGGGTCCGCGGGCGGGAAGGCCCAGATCTCGTCGCTGTCGACGGGTTCGTAGTAGTCGCCCCTGTAGAGGGAGTTGAAGATCTTCTCGGCCGAGTCGCCGCCGTGGTCCTCCTTCCACAGCCACTCCGCGTAGGTGGCGAAGCCCTCGTTGAGCCACATGTCCCGCCAGGACTTCGGGGTGACCGAGTCGCCGAACCACTGGTGGGCGAGTTCGTGGACCAGGGTCGCGGTACCGGGAGCGCCGGGGAAGACGGGGCGGGTCTGGGTCTCCAGTGCGTAGCCCGCGTCGTCGGGACGGTCCACGATCGCCCCGGTGGAGGAGAAGGGGTACGGGCCGAAGTTGTACTCCTCCCAGTCCATGACCTCGGGGATCTTCCCCAGCACCTTCTTGCTCGCCCGCTTCTGGGTCGGGTCCACCGCCACGTAGACCGGGAGCCCGTGCCCGGCCGTCGAGCGGGTGATGTCGTACGTGCCGATCGCGAGCGTCGCCACATAGCTCGCCATCGGCTGGGCGGTGTGCCAGACGTACGTCGTACGGCCGTTTCTGGTCGACTCGCTCGTCAACTCACCGTTGGAGACGGCCTGGAGGCCCTTCGGCACGGTGATCCTGACGTCGTACGACGCCTTGTCGGAGGGATGGTGGTCGCCGGGGAACCAGGCCATCGACCCCGTGGGCTCCCCGAGGCCCAGGGCGCCGTCGGCCGTGCGCAGCCAGCCCTCCTCCGAGCCGTCGGCGTCGGTGATCGTCCGGGGGGTGCCGGAGTAGCGGACGGTCGCGCTGAACGTCTCCCCCTTGTCGAGGTCGTCGTGCGGGCGCACGGTCAGTTCCTGGCCCGCCCGGCTCCAGCCGGCGTCGCGGCCCTCGACGGTGACGTCGGTGACGTGCAGTCCCAGCAGATCGAGGCGGAAGGCGCTGAGGTCCTGCAGGGCCCGCGCGGTGATCTCGGCCGTCCCCGTCAGCCGCTTGTCCCGGGGGTCGTAGGACAGGGTGAGTCCGTAGTGGGTGACGTCGTACCCGCCGTTGCCCATCTTCGGGAAGTAGGGGTCGCCGACACCGGCCGCGCCGGGTTTCCCGTGCACGTCGTCCCCGCCGCAGGCGGTGAGCCCGGCGACCAGCGCGAGGGCCAGGGCAAAGGGGACGGTGACGGAAGATCGGGGCACATCCGCGATCCTAGGCCGCCGCTCCCCCGCCCGCGGGGCCGCGGTGGCCACCCGCGGGCCCGAAGCCCCTGGTACGGCCGGAAACCGCCGCCCCGGCGCCGTCGGCACGGCCGGAAACCGCCGCCGCGGTGCCCTCCGCCCGGCCCGGAGCCGCCTCACGCGGCCGGCCGGGAGGCGGACGCCCCCGGCGTGACACCATCACCTCGTGCTCGACATCGGCTACGCCCTCTCCAACCGCTTCCCCGACCCCCCGCAGACCGACTACCGCCGCGCGGACGTCCGCTCGCTGCGGCACGACCTGTTCTGCGGCGACGTCTACCTCGCCGACACGAAGACGGACCGCGAGGTGTCCACGGGCTGGGGCTGGGTGCCGGTGCTCGACTTCGCGTGGGCGCTGTGCGACATCGTCGAGCAGCTCGACCGCGATCCGCTCGGCAGCCGGGCCTCCCGCCCCCAGCAGGCGGAGCTCGACTTCACCGAGTCGACCGACCGCATGCTCTTCGAGCGCCGCTTCGGCTGGGTGGACATCGAGGCCGACTGGATGCCGGGCGACGAGGAGCCGCTGACCTTCTCCCACACCGAGCTGCGCCGCGAGGCCCGCGACTTCCTGCACGACCTGCTCGCGGACCTCACCGACCTGCACGAGGACCTCGCCGAGAACCCGGCGGTCTGGACGCTCCAGGCCCGCTTCCCCCGCGTCTCCTGAGGAGGCGGGCGGGGCTCAGGCCCCTTCCGCGCCGCCGTCCACCCGTATCCCCAGCGCGGCCGCCAGCACCGGTGCCAGGTCCAGGAGCTGGTGGGTGCTGACGACCGCGCCCGCGAGCCGCTCCACGCCCCGGGCGATGTCCAGCTCCGCCGCCGCGCGCAGGTCCACGTCCACGAGGGCGGCCCCGGTGAGGTCCGCTCCCTTCAGGACGCAGTCCACGAACTCCACCCGCTCCAGGCGGGCGCCCCCGAAGTCCGGTTCGACCAGGACACAGCCCTCGAAGACGACGTCCTTGAGTCTCGCCTCGCGCAGATTCAGATAGTCGATCTTCCCGCCGCGCACGACCACCCGCTCCAGGACGGAACCGTGCAGCCGCGTCCCGCCGAGACGGGCGTCGACCAGCTCGACGTCGCGCAGCGTCGACTCGGCCAGGTCGGTGCCGACCCCCCGGACGCCGGTGAGGACCGAGTCCAGCACGCGCGCGCGGTGCAGCCGGGTCTCGTCCAGCGCGCAGCCCGTCAGCGCGCAGTCCATGAAGCGGGCTCCCCCGCCGTCCTGCCCGGCGAGGTCCGCTTCCCGGAACTCCAGGCCGTCGTAGTCACCGTCCGGCTCCAGCTCCGCGCCGTCGTACGGCTCCAGCGGGGGCAGCCGCAGCTCCGGCCGCCGCGCCGCCCTCACCCCGGCCCCCGGCGCCTTCGCACCCGTCCCGACGCGCCCGCCCGCCACTCTCCTCGCCATGCCCCCATCCTGCCCGCCCCCACTGACACCCGGCACCGGCCCCGTGCGTCCGGGAGCGTCTTGACCTCAAGCGCGCTTGAGGTCGAAGAGTGGATGTTCCACCGGCCTCGCCGTCCCTGCCGGTCCCACCGACCCCGAGGAGCCCCGATGTACGCGATCCGTCTGCACGCCTTCGGTCCCGCCGGGAATCTCGTCCACGAGCGGACCGAGGACCCCGAGCCGGGCCCCGGCCAGGTCCGGATCGCCGTGGCCGCCGCGGGCGTCCACCTCCTGGACACCGCCCTGCGCGAGGGCATGACGGGCGGCCCGGTGCCCCCGCCCGTCCTGCCGACCGTCCCCGGCCGCGAGGTCGCCGGGACCGTCGAGTCCCTCGGCGAGGGCGTCGCCGGGCCCTGGCTCGGCAGGCGCGTCGTCGCCCACCTCGGTTTCGCCCCCGGGGGCTACGCCGAACTGGCCGTCACGGACGTCGAGCGCCTCCACGAGATCCCCGGGAACCTCGACTTCGCCCAGGCCGTCGCCATGATCGGGTCGGGCCGCACGGCCATGGGGATCGTGCAGTTCGCCGAGTTCGGCCCCTCCTCCGTGGTCGTCGTCCCCGCGGCCGCGGGAGGCATCGGCACGCTCCTCGTGCAGTACGCGCGCAACGCGGGCGCGACCGTGGTGGGCCTGGCGGGCGGCCCGGAGAAGGTGGCGCGGGCCCGTGCGAACGGCGCTGATCCGGCCGTCGACTACACCGATCCCGGCTGGCCGGAGAAGGTCCGCGCGCACCTCGGCGGCCGGGCGGCGACGGTCGTGCTCGACGGCGTCGGCGGCAACGTGGCCCGGGAGGCCGTCGCACTGCTCGGCCCCGGCGGCCGGCACGTCGTCTTCGGCTGGTCCGGGGCGGGCGTGCGCGACGGCTCCCCGTACCTCGTGGAAGGGGTGTCCGAGCAGGTGCTCGGCCCCGTGATGATGCGCAGGGCGGGCGGACCCGACCCCGTGCGGACCCTGGAACTGCGGGCCCTGACCGAGGCGGCGGCCGGCTGGCTCGTCCCGGCCGTGACCCGTTTCCCCCTCGCCGAGGCGGCCTCGGCGCACCGGGCCCTGGAGGACAGGGCCACGATCGGGAAGGTGGTGCTGGAACCATGACCACGCGCCGGCGGAACGCGCCCCACGAGGCGGAATCGCCCGAAGATGCGACCCGTTCCGTTCCATGGTCTTCTGGGCGAATGAGTGTCACCCGGACAGGTGAACCCGACGCGCCGGTGGGTCCCGATCCGCATCGCTGGTGGGCGCTGGTGGTCATCGCGCTCGCCCAGCTGATGGTGGTGCTGGACGCGACGATCGTGAACATCGCGCTCCCGTCCGCTCAGCGGGACCTCGGCATGTCGGACGGCAACCGGCAGTGGGTCATCACGGCCTACACGCTGGCCTTCGGCGGCCTGCTGCTGCTCGGCGGCCGCGTCGCCGACCTCGTCGGGCGCAAACGCACCTTCGTCATCGGCCTGATCGGCTTCGCGGTGGCGTCGGGCCTCGGCGGCGCGGCCACCACGTCCGGCATGCTGTTCGGCGCCCGCGCCCTCCAGGGCGCCTTCGCCGCCCTGCTCGCGCCCTCGGCGCTGTCCCTGCTGACCACGACCTTCACCGATCCCAAGGAGCGCGGCAAGGCGTTCGGCATCTACGGCGCGCTGGCGGGCTCGGGCGCGGCGATCGGCTTCATCGTGGGCGGCCTGCTGACGGAGTACCTGAACTGGCGCTGGTGCCTGTACGTCAACATCCCCATCGCCGTCATCGCGGTCTTCGGCGCGTTCGGACTCCTGCGGGACCGTCCCGGCCACAAGAACGTCCGGCTGGACGTGCCGGGCGCGGTGCTGGGCTGCGGCGGGCTGGTGGCGATCGTCTACGGGTTCAGCGAGGCGGAGTCGCGCGGCTGGTCGGACCCGCTGGTGCTGGGCCTCCTCGCGGGCGGGGTGGCGCTGCTGGTGGTGTTCGTGTGGTGGCAGAACAGGGCGCCGAGCCCGCTCCTGCCGCTGCACATCGTCAAGGACCGCAACCGCGCCGGCTGCTTCCTGACGATGGGGCTCGCCGTCATCGGCATGTTCGGCGTGTTCCTGTTCATGACCTACTACCTCCAGGTCGTCCTCAGGTACTCGCCGCTGAAGACGGGGCTCGCCTTCCTGCCGCTGACCGTCGCCATCATCATCGGTTCGACGCAGATCTCGGCGCGGCTGCTGCCCCGCGTGGCCCCGCGCGTGCTGATGGTCCCGGGCATGGTCCTGGCCGCCGGCGGCATGCTGTTCTTCACCCAGCTCACCGTGGACTCCGACTACGCGGGCGAGCTGCTGCCCGGTCTGCTCCTGCTGGGCCTCGGCATGGGCCTGACCTTCATGCCGGTCTTCGCCACCGCCACCGCGGGGGTCGCCCCGCAGGACGCGGGCGTGACCTCGGCGACGGTCAACACCTCGCAGCAGGTCGGCGGTTCGATCGGCACGGCGCTGCTGAACACCATCGCCACCACCAGCAGCGCCGCCTACATCACCGCGCACCTCCGCGATCCCGCGCAGAAGGCGCTGGTCGTCCGCGAGGGCACGGTCCACGGCTACACCGTGGCCATCTGGTGGGCCGCGGGGATCATGCTCCTGGCCGGCCTGGTGGCGGGCCTCATGGTGACGGCCAAGGCACCCAAGCACGCGCCGACGGGTTCGGCGGTCCCGGAGTCGGTGGGCTGACGCCGGGGTCAGTGGCGGCCCGCGACCCGGTCGGCGATCCGGGCCAGCCGGGACGACTCCGGGCTGTGGGTGGCCGTCTCGCGGCGGTCGGCCGTGCGGTAGGTCGCGTACATGCCGTGGACGCCGATCCAGCGGAAGGGCTCCGGTTCCCACTTGCGGACCTCGTGTCCGACCCAGGGCAGGGCGGTCAGCCCGGTCGCGCCCGCTTCTCCGGAGTCCTGGCGGACGAGGTCGCGCAGGGTCCGGGCGGCGAGGTTCGTGGTGGCGACGCCGGAGCCGACGTAGCCGCCGGCCCAGCCGAGCCCCGTGGAGCGGTCCAGGGTCACGGTGGCGCACCAGTCGCGCGGGACGCCGAGGACGCCCGACCAGGCGTGGGCGATCCGGACGCCGGTCAGCGACGGGAAGAGCCGGACGAGGATCTCGTACAGGGCGTCGACGGTGGACTGCTGGGTGCGGCCGTCGTTGTCGGTGCGCGAGCCGAAGCGGTACGGGACCCCGCGGCCGCCGAGCGCGATGCGGCCGTCGGCGGTGCGCTGGGCGTACATGTACGCGTGGGCCATGTCGCCGAGCGTCTCGCGGCCCTCCCAGCCGATCTCCGCCCACTGGCCGTCCGTCAGCGGCTCCGTCGCGATCATGGAGGAGTTCATCGGCAGCCAGGTCCGCCGCTGGCCCTTGATGTTCGCGGTGAAGCCCTCGGTGCAGCGCAGGACGTAGGGGGCGCGGACGGTGCCGTACGGGGTCACCGCGTGCCGGGGCCGGATCTCGGTCACCGGCGTCTGCTCGTGGATCGTGACGCCGAGCGCCTCGACGGTTGCGGCAAGGCCCTTGACCAGCTTCACCGGGTGCAGCCGGGCCCCGTGCGGGGTCCACGTCGAGCCCACCGCGTCCGCGACCCGGATCCGCTCGGCGGTCTCCTTCGCGCCGTACAACTCGCGGTCCTCCTCGCCGTACGACAGCTCGTGTGCGTGGAAGGCCTTGAGCCGCGCCAGCTGGGCGGGCGTGTACGCCACCTCCAGGACGCCGCCCCGGTGGATGTCGGCCTCGATCCCCTCCTCGGCGGCCACCCGGACGACCTCGTCCACGGTGTCGTTCATGGCCCGCTGGAGGCGCCCGGCCGCCTCCTTGCCGTGCAGCCGCGCGTACCGGTCGCGGCCCGCGATGCCGTTGTAGAGCCAGCCCCCGTTGCGCCCCGAGGCGCCGTAGCCGCAGAACTTCTGCTCCAGGACGGTGACGCGCAGGGAGGGGTCCGCCTTCTTCAGGTAGTACGCGGTCCACAGTCCCGTGTAACCGCCGCCGACCACGACGACGTCGGCGGTCGCGTCCCCAGGCAGCGGCTCCCGGGGCGCGGGCAGGCCGTCGTCCGCGTACCAGAAGGAGACGCCACCGTTCACGACATTGCCCGCCGAGCTGCTCATAGCCGGACGTTAACTCCGGAAAGTGCCGGTTGTCTCCTTCGGATTCCATGCTTTTCCGCGCCCCCGGGTCAACGGATAACAGGCCAGACCGAGGAGAACGGAGGTGAAATGCCCGAGATCGGTGAAGGTCCGCCCGGTCACGAAGGGAATCCCGTACACCGCCAGGACGGCCACCAGATACAGATAGCGCCAGGGCGCCGCGATCCGGTAGGTGAGCACGCCGACCACTCCCGCCAGCGCGTAGCTCACCCCGACGTCGAGGGTGTCGACCGCGGAGTGCGGTGCCATGCCGCGCTTGATCGCCCAGAGCAGCGCACCCTCGCTGACCAGCGTCGACAGGACGTGCGCGGTCGCGTTGACCGCGAGCCAGCGGGCCGTTCCCAGCCAGCGTTCGACCGGCGCCTGGAAGGCGGTGTAGAGGACGGCGTACGGGATCCAGTGCCCGCCGTCGATCCACATCGCGCTCGCGAACAGCACCCGCACCGGATTGTTCGACAGTTCGTGGATGTTCGTCGAGCGCTGCCGCAGGAAGTCCTCTTCGAAATCCGGGGACATGTGGTGCAGGGCCACGGTGGTGACGAAGAGAATCGTCAGCCAGATGTACGTGCCCGGCGCGCCGCGCACATACGTCCACACCCTGTGGAAGAACCGCTCACCGCGCATGACCCGCCTCATCCATGCCGGTAGTGTCCCTTATACGCGATCGGCATTCCGGACGATCCGCCCGCGCCGGGGAGCTTCCGGCACGACGGCGGCCCGGGCCCGGCCGTACGGGCGGCCGCGCGGCCCCCTAGTCTCGGCGCATGATCCGTATCGCGACCCCCGACGACGTCCCCGTCATCCACTCCCTGGTCCGTGAACTCGCCGAGTACGAGAAAGCCCTGGAGGAGGCGCGGGCGACACCGGAACAGCTGCACGAGGCGCTGTTCGGGGAGAACCCGGCCGCGTACGCGCACATCGCGCAGGACGACACCACGGGCGAACCAGTCGGCTTCTCGGTGTGGTTCCTGAACTTCTCGACCTGGCGCGGCGTCCACGGCATCTACCTGGAGGACCTGTACGTACGCCCCTCGGCGCGCGGCGGCGGCCACGGCAGGGCGCTGCTCACGGAACTCGCGCGGATCTGCGTCGAGCGCGGCTACCAGCGCCTGGAGTGGTCCGTCCTGAACTGGAACAAGCCCGCGATCGGCTTCTACGAGTCGCTCGGCGCGCGCCCGCAGGACGAGTGGACGGTGTACCGGCTGACGGACGGGGCGCTGGAGTCCCTCGGGAAGCGCGGCTGAGGCTCGAAGGCCCGGCTCGGACACCGTCCGAACCGGGCCTTCGAGCCGAGTCCCCTGCCGGATGCGAACCGACGACCCACGCATCACGAGTCGTCGAATCTTGGTCCGAGGGTTTCAAAGCGCGTCCGCAGGGTTGCCCAAATCATTGCCCAGAGATATCTCCGGGCACGAGTGGAGACCGCGGACACCGATGGATTGGCGCAAGGACTAGACCGCAACCGGGACCACTGTCTCCTGAAGAGCACAGCAAGAAGGGGCACGCGAGTTTTCCCAATGTCGCCCACTCCACCCGCGACTCACCCGCTTCAGGTCACTCGCGACCGAGGGGATCCATCGCATTCAAAATCGAACCGAGAACGTCACGCCCGCCCGAATACCCAAGGGCCACAGTTGAATATTTTGCCGGTCGACTTTTCCCCCAAGCATGCCCTGACAGTCACTTGGTGCCCCTCAGGAACGTTCCAGCTCGCATCGCCGCTGGTTCCGCTTCCGCCCGAGGCCCAGAAGAGCTTGTCGTACTGGTTGGCCGACTGGAAAGGTTCGGCGTCCGCCTCCAGGACGGCTGAATGCCCGTCAGCACAGGTGTCTTCAATCTCGAAGACGTCCCCTACGTTATAGAACTTTCCCTCCCCGCCATACACGCAATTGCTGCTCGCATCAGCAACGGCGTGGGACACGTCCGAGCTCGTCCCAGCCGAGGCGGGGGAGGCAGCAAGAGTAATCATTGCCGCGCTAACAGCGCCCACAAGTAGAGTCTTTCGGCTCATTCGCCTCATCGCACACCCTTCATAAAATGCTCTGCTTTTCTTCGCGGATCATCCCCGAAATGCCGAACTTTGGCAAGCGGACGCTTCTTCAGCACACTCTCCCAATTAGAGAAAATATCTCATACCGCTCAAAGCGCAGGCCATTGAGTCGGAGATCACAGCCGATCGACAAATGGAAGAACATGTTCAACTTCGTTCAAGGGTTTACCCAACCCCGGCTCCTGTTGTGACACCGTAGATGCACTGGTCACCAGCCGGCCATTCCTCAATTTTCAGCCCCGATCAGGAAATATCGCCCTATTGCTCCAGCGGGACTTCTATATTTCCGCTGGAGCACTGAGCCCTCAGCCTCGTCGCCCCGTGTTGGGTTGCGCATACAGAGAAGGCGTCAATAGCCGCCACCCGCACGACCGGCGTCCACCACGTCCCGGACACGGTCCTGAATAGGCATGGGCATGGAGATCATTCGGCCACGCAGACCAGTCGAACGCAGCGATACGCGAGGAGGCTCTCTCGCTTCTCGAAAGACTCGATGCGCCGCCACGGGAGAACACCTTCCCGCCCGCGCCACAGGTCCCCCACTGGGACCGCAACTGAGAACCTCGACAGCCGTGCGGCCCGCGCCGCGCGCCGCCGTCGCGTCCGCTGAACGCAAAAGCCCAGCCCAGAGACCATCTGAGCTGGGCTTTCCGCTGAGCCCCCTGTCGGATTCGAACCGACGACCTACGCATTACAAGTGCGTTGCTCTGGCCATCTGAGCTAAGGAGGCCTGCCGCGCGCGAGGCGTGCGTGCCCGTGCAGTGTACCCACGTCACGGCGGTGACCTGTCGAGAGTTTCCGCGAACTTCACAGGCTCCGGGGTGCTGACAGAACACATGAACGCCAGGTAGCGTCCTGACCCAGTTCACTCGTATGGACTACACCACTATGGACGTCTCCATAGTGGATCACCCCGTTTACAACGGATCGTCCGGCACGTTCCTGCCGGTGAAGGGGGCCCATCACCATGGCCACTGTCTCGTTCGACAAGGCGACCCGGATCTACCCGGGTTCCGAGAAGCCCGCCGTCGACGCCCTTGAGATCGACATCGCGGACGGCGAGTTCCTCGTCCTCGTCGGTCCCTCCGGCTGCGGCAAGTCCACCTCGCTCCGCATGCTCGCGGGGCTCGAGGACGTCAACGGCGGCGCCATCCGCATCGGCGACCGCGACGTCACGCACCTGCCGCCCAAGGACCGGGACATCGCGATGGTGTTCCAGAACTACGCGCTCTACCCGCACATGACCGTCGCCGACAACATGGGCTTCGCGCTCAAGATCGCCGGCGTCAACAAGGCCGAGATCCGCCAGAAGGTCGAGGACGCGGCGAAGATCCTCGACCTCACCGAGTACCTCGGCCGCAAGCCGAAGGCCCTCTCCGGCGGTCAGCGCCAGCGCGTCGCCATGGGCCGCGCCATCGTGCGCGAGCCCCAGGTCTTCCTCATGGACGAGCCGCTGTCGAACCTGGACGCCAAGCTCCGCGTGTCGACGCGTACGCAGATCGCCTCGCTCCAGCGCCGCCTCGGCATCACCACGGTGTACGTCACCCACGACCAGGTCGAGGCCATGACCATGGGCGACCGCGTGGCCGTGCTCAAGGACGGTCTGCTCCAGCAGGTCGACTCGCCGCGCAACATGTACGACCGCCCGGCCAACCTCTTCGTCGCCGGCTTCATCGGCTCCCCCGCCATGAACCTGATCGAGGTCCCGATCACCGACGGCGGCGTGAAGTTCGGCAACAGCGTCGTCCCGGTCAACCGCGAGGCCCTCACGGCCGCCGCCGACAAGGGCGACCGCACGGTCACCGTCGGCGTGCGCCCCGAGCACTTCGACGTCGTCGAGCACAACGGCGAGGCCGCGAAGTCGCTGTCGAAGGACACCGAGGACGCCCCGGCGGGCCTGGCCGTCTCCGTGAACGTCGTCGAGGAGCTCGGCGCCGACGGTTACGTCTACGGCTCCGTCAAGGTCGGCGACGAGCACAAGGACCTCGTCGTCCGCGTCAGCGGCCGTGCCGTCCCGGACAAGGGCGCCACGCTGCACGTCGTGCCGCGTCCGGGCGAGATCCACGTGTTCTCCACCTCGACGGGCGAGCGCCTGTCCGACTGACGTCCGCGTCATCCGGGCGGGAGCGCATCCCCCCGTAAGGGGTGAATTCACCCAGGTTGACGAAGAGGGCCCCGCGGTAAGCCGCGGGGCCCTCTTCGCTGTCGCCAAATACCCCGGCAGACCGGGCATTTCGATCCCCGTACGATCCCCGAACGTCAACACGCCACCCTGAAAAGCCCGTTCACCCATCCCTCGAACCGGTGACTAAATGTCGCCAAATCATCACCCCGCGCTACCCTCACTCGCGTGAAGCACTCCACCACTAACCAGCGGCCCCGGCGCGGCCGTGGCCCGGCCCGCCAGATCGGCCGCACCCTCGCCCTCGTTCTGCCTGTCGTCCTGGTGCTCTCCGGGACCCTCGCGGTCACCCAAGTCAACTGGTCGGGGAATCCCTCGAGCTCGGTGCTCACCGCGTCCTCCGAGGAGGTCTCGACGCGGGCCGTCTCCCGCGCCCCGCAGGACGTCCTGCGCGACAAGCTGCTCCTGGAGCTGCAGGAGAAGAACCCGGGCGTGGCCCTCACCCACCTCCAACAGGCCGTGAACGGCCGCCCGTCGCTCGCGAAGCACTGCGCCTCCATCGCCCGCTCCCTGGGCCGCGCCGCGGTCCGCGCGTACGGGCCGACGCGCGCCCAGTCCTTCGCCCGGCCCGTCTGCGACACGGCGTTCGCCTCGGGGGTCGCGGCCGGCCACCTCTGAGGCCACCGCGCCCGGGTCCGTACCCGGGCCGCGCCCCGGCGCCCCTCGGAGACCACGGCTCTCCGAGGGGCACGGCCCTTCACGGCCGCCCGACGCTCTCCGGCGACAGCCGGCCGAGGGGCGGTCGCCGCGGGAAACCCGCGCGCGGAGAGCGCCACGTACAGTTCGGACATGACCGATCCGAACGCCGCGTCGCGTCCCGTCCAAGCCGTCGTCCTGGCCGGCGGCCAGGGTTCCCGGCTGCGCCCCTACACCGACGACCGGCCCAAGCCGATGGTCGAGATCCCCGGCACCGGGACACCGATCATCGGCCATCAGCTGACCTGGCTCGCCGAAGAGGGCGTGACCGACGTCGTCGTCTCCTGCGGCCACCTCGCCGGCGTCCTGCAGAAGTGGCTGGACTCGGCCGACCTCCCGCTGAACGTCACGACGGTCGTCGAGACGGAGCCCCTCGGCCGCGGCGGCGGCCTCAAGTACGCCGCCGCGCACCTGCCGCACCCCGACCTCCCCTGGTACGCGACGAACGGTGACATCTGGACCCGTTTCTCGCTGCGCGACATGGCGGACTTCCACACCGAGCGCGACGCCGTCGCCACACTCGCGCTGGCCCGTCCGCGCATCCCGTGGGGCGCCGTCAAGACGGACGGCTTCGGTCACATCACGGACTTCATCGAGGCCCCGCCCTCCACGTTCGAGATCAACGCGGGCGTCTACGTCTTCTCCCCCGAGTTCACCGACATGCTCCCCGAGCGCGGTGACCACGAGCGCACCACGTTCCCGCGCCTGGCCCGCGAACGCCGGCTGTCCGGTTTCCCGATCCCGCAGGGCGCCTACTGGCGTGCCATCGACACCGCCAAGGACCTCACCGAGGCGGCGAAGGAGCTCGCGGCCCTGGGCCGCTAGAGACCGCGCCCCCGCACCCTTCCGGCCTCTCGGGAGCCGCCCACGCGCGGCACCCACGACGGCGGGGCCCCGCAACAGGAGTTGCGGGGCCCCGCCGTCGTGGCGTCCGGCCGGGGGCCGTCCGCGCGTGGGCGCTGCCTCAGCCCAGCAGACCGCCCACCAGGCCCGGCTGGCCGGTCGACGAATTCCCGCCGGAGGTACCGCTCCCGGTGCCCGTGCCGCCGGTTCCGCCCGTGCCCCCGCCGCTGCCCCCGCTGCCGCCGCTTCCGCCGCCGCCGGTCGACGTGCCGCCGCTGCCGGAGGGGCCCGCGGTGGTGCTCGGGGCCCGGCCGACCGGCGCGGACTGCTGCGGCGGGGCCTGGCCGCTGCCCTGGGTCTGGCTGGGCTGCTGCTGCCCGCTGCCGGACGGCCCACCGGTCCCCTGGGTCGCGCCCGGCGTACCGGCCGTGTGCGACGGGGTCGCGGAGCTGCTGCGGGTGGGCGGGACGGAGGCCGAGGGGGTGGCCTTCCGGTGCCGCTCGCCGGGCGTCTCCGGGAGCGGGGAGCCGGGCAGTTCGTTGCGCGGGGCCTCGCCGGGGCCGGGGACGACGACCCGGCTGGAGTCGCGGACGGCGCCGCCGAGGAGCGAACCGATCAGCAGGGTCAGCCCGACGACGACGGCCGTGAGCAGGGCGCCGCGCCGCAGCACACGGGCCCGCAGGTCCCAGATGTCGGCGCGCGGACCGAGCGTCCGCCAGGCCTCACTGGAGAGCCGTCCGTCGGCGGAGTACACCGGGGCACCCGCGATGACCAGCGGGGACCAGGCGGCGAGGATGATGATGTCGGGCGCGTCGTAGACCGGCACCGTCTTCCAGCTGACGGTGACGATGAGCGCCGCCGACAGCATCGCGCCGACGACGGCCGCCACCCGCTGCCACAGCCCGAGGACGGTCAGGACGCCGACGATGACCTGGAAGAAGGCGATGACGAGTCCGGAGCCGATGGGGTGGTGGAGCGCGAACTGCCGCAGCGGCTCGGCGACTTCCCACGGGTGCAGCGTGTTGAGCCACTTCACCATGGAGCCGCGCTTGCCGCCGTCGAAGTAGACGGGGTCGCAGAGCTTGCCCATGCCGGCGTAGACGGAGATGAACCCGAGGAAGACGCGCAGCGGGAGCAGGACGACGCCGAGGTTCATCCGGCGTCCCGGGTGATAGGCGTGCCGGACCGAGTCGGAGCCGCGCCGCCTGACGGGGGCGGCGCCCGCCGTCTCGTCGAAGCGGTCGTCCCCGTAGCCGTCGTCGTCCCCGAAGTCGGCGTCCGTGTAGGCGTGTTCGCCGTAGGGCGGCTCGCCGTACCGCGGTTCGTCGTAGGCGCTGCCCACGCCGCGCGTCTGCGGCAGCAGCCGTTGCTCGTCGCCGAGGGGTGCGCGCTGGCTGCCGACGAGGGGGGTCCGGACCGTGTCGGCGGCCGGACCTCCCGCGTAGCCGGGCTGTCCGCCGATCCGTGGGATGACCTGGGTCGAACCGGCGTCGGCGGCCTGCCCGGCGGGGTCATGGGCCGCGCCCGCGCTCCGTGCGGCCTGGAGCAGGCGGTGGGCGCCGGTGTCGTCCGGCGCGGACCTCCCGCTCCAGACGACGGGCGCCCGGCGGCGGGCCCCGCCGGCCGGACCGGCCCCGCCCGCTCGGCCCGGCGCGCCGGCGCCGGGAGAGCCCGGGTGCCGCGCGATGCGCGGGGACTGGCCCCGTGACGCACCCGCCAACTGGACGCGGAAGCTGGCATGGTTGACGATGACCTGCGCCGGATCGCTCGGCACCTTCACCATGCTCAGCGCGGGAGCGTCGTCGAATCCCGACGAGCGGTCCCCCGTGGGTGTGCGGGGTGTTCTGGTGTCCACACTCATCTAACCGAGTGACGTGTGGTTAGGACACTGCTTTGACCGCGCCCAACTGTCCGGACCGCGTCAAGATCGTTACCGGCACCCCGGCCGCACCACGGGAGCGACCTCCCCGGCGCCCGTTCAGGCGCGGCGGCGCGCCGCCTCGTAGAGCACAACTCCCGCCGCCACACCGGCGTTCAGCGACTCGGCGCCACCGGGCATCGGGATCCGCACCCGGAAGTCGCAGGTCTCGCCGACGAGCCGGGACAGGCCCTTGCCCTCGCTGCCGACGACGATGACGACCGGGCCGCCGAGCGCCTCCAGGTCACCGACCTCGGCCTCGCCGTCCGCGGCCAGACCGACCACCACGAGACCGGCCTTCTTGTACGCCTCCAGGGCACGCGTCAGGTTGGCGGCGCGCGCGACGGGCGTGCGGGCGGCGGCACCGGCCGACGTCTTCCAGGCACCGGCGGTCATGCCGGCCGCGCGGCGCTCGGGCACGACCACGCCGTGGCCGCCGAACGCGGAGGCGGAACGGACGACCGCGCCGAGGTTGCGCGGGTCGGTCACCCCGTCGAGCGCGACGATCAGCGGGTCCTCGCCCTCGTCGTACGCGGCGGCGGCGAGGTCCTCGGGGTGCGCGTACTCGTACGGCGGGACCTGGAGGACGAGGCCCTGGTGGTTGAGCCCGTTGGTCATGCGGTCGAGCTCGGGGCGCGGGGCCTCCATCAGGTGGATGCCGCCGCGGTCGGCGACGAGCTGGAGCGCCTCGCGGACCCGCTCGTCGTTGTCGATGAACTGCTGGACGTAGAGCGTCGTCGCGGGGACGCCCTCGCGCAGCGCCTCGACGACGGGGTTGCGGCCGACGACCATCTCGGAGGTGCCCTTGCCGCCGCGGCCGCGGGGCGCGGGACGGCGGACGGCCTGCTTCGCCTTGGCGTTGGCGATGCGGTTCTTCTTGTGGCCCTTGCGCATCTCGGCGGGCGGGGTCGGGCCCTTGCCCTCCAGGCCCCGGCGCCGCTGGCCGCCACTGCCGACCTGCGCGCCCTTCTTGCCGGACATGCGGCGGTTGTTAGCAGCCATGACCTACCTGTCTGTGAGACGTGCGTACGTACGTACATGAAGTGTGCCGCCCGGAGGTCCGGGCGGCACAATCGATCAAGGCCGACCGGGGTCGGCCGGAATCACCGGAGCGGGTGCTCAGCGCGGTCCGAGCGTCCAGCGCGGCCCCTGCGGGCTGTCCTCGATGACCAGGCCGGACTGGTTGAGCTGGTCGCGGATGGCGTCCGCGGCGGCCCAGTCCTTGCGGGCGCGGGCGGCCTCGCGCTGGTCGAGGACCAGGTGGACGAGGGTGTCGACGACGCCGTGCAGATCGTCGCCGCGGTCGCCCTCCTCGGCCCACTGCGGGTCGAGCGGGTCGAGTCCGAGGACACCGAGCATGGCCCGTACCTCGGCGAGGCGTGCCACGGCGGCTTCCTTGTCGTCGGCGGCCAGGGCGGAGTTCCCCTGGCGGACCGTGGTGTGCACGATGGCCAGCGCCTGCGGCACGCCCAGGTCGTCGTCCATCGCCTCGGCGAACGCGGGCGGCACCTCGGCGGCGGGCTCGACGGCACCCGCCTTCTCCACCACCCGCTGCACGAAGCCCTCGATGCGCGCGAACGCCGACTCGGCGTCGCGCAGGGCCTCCTCGCTGTACTCGATCATGGAGCGGTAGTGCGGAGTGCCGAGGTAGTAGCGCAGCACGATCGGGCGCCAGTCCTTGACCATGTTGGAGACGAGGACCGAGTTCCCGAGGGACTTCGACATCTTCTCGCCCTTGAGGGTGACCCAGGCGTTGTGCACCCAGTACGTCGCGAACTCGTCCCCGAAGGCCTTGGCCTGCGCGATCTCGTTCTCGTGGTGCGGGAAGATCAGGTCGAGCCCGCCGCCGTGGATGTCGAAGGCGCTGCCCAGGTACTTGTGGGCCATCGCGGAGCACTCCAGGTGCCAGCCCGGACGGCCGCGGCCCCAGGGCGTCTCCCAGCTCGGCTCGCCCGGCTTCACGGCCTTCCACATGGCGAAGTCGCGCGGGTCGCGCTTGCCCGTCTCCCCTTCGCCGGACGGCTGGAGCAGGTTGTCGAGCTCCTGGTTGGAGAGCTTGAGGTAGCCGTCGAACGACCGCACGTCGAAGTAGACGTTCCCGTCGGCCGCGTACGCGTGACCGCGCTCGATGAGCCCGCGCATCATCTCGATCATCTCGGGGACGTGACCGGTGGCCCGGGGCTCGTACGTGGGCGGCAGGCAGCCGAGCACGTCGTAACCGTCGTTGAAGGCACGCTCGTTCTCGTAGCCGATGGACCACCAGGGACGGCCCTCCGTGGCCGACTTCTTGATGATCTTGTCGTCGATGTCCGTGACGTTCCTGATGAACGTCACGTCGTAGCCGCGGTAGGCGAACCAGCGGCGCATGATGTCGAAGTTGAGGCCCGAGCGGATGTGCCCGATGTGCGGTGCGGCCTGCACGGTGGCGCCGCACAGGTAGATCGAGACGCAACCCGGCACGAGCGGGGCGAAGTCACGGATCTGCCGGGCGCTGGTGTCGTACAGGCGAATAGTCACGAGTCCAGGGTAGTGGGCCCCGGGCAGTGCCCCGAGCCCCTTCCCCCAGCCTTGCCACGTATTCGTGACATACGGGGGAGCCAGGGGTGTATGGGGGAGCGCCCGGGGGACCGGCCGGTGGCCCCCGGCCACCCGGACGCCGGTGCTCCGGACGACCACTGCCTCCGATCACCCGGACGGCCGGTGCTCCCGATCACCCGGGCGACCGGTGCTCCCGGCCACCCGGACGGCCGGTGTCTCAGCCCGCCCGCACGACCAGTGCCGTGGCGACCGCCATCAGACCCTCGTCGCGGCCCGGGAACCCGAGCCCGTCCGTCGTGGCGCCCGACACCGAAACCGGCGCCCCCACCGCCTCCGACAGGATCTTCTGCGCCTCGTCCCGCCGCTTGCCGATCTTCGGACGGGGTCCGACGACCTGGACCGCGACGTTGCCGACCACGAAGCCGGCCTCGCGGACGATCCGCGCCGCCTCCCTCAGCAGCACGACCCCCGGCGCCCCGGACCACTCCGGGCGCCCGGTGCCGAAGTGGGCCCCGAGGTCACCGAGTCCCGCCGCCGAGAAGAGCGCGTTGCACGCGGCGTGCGCGACGACGTCGGCGTCGGAGTGCCCGGCGAGTCCGGGTCCCTCCCCCTCCCACTTCAGGCCGGCGCACCACAGCTCCCGCCCTTCCTCGAAGGCGTGGATGTCGGTGCCGATCCCGACCAGCGGGAGCACCGGGCCCGGGACCGGGCCCTGACCCTCCGTCCGCTCCGGTGTCTCAGAACCCATCGTTCAGCCTCCGCCGCGCGAGAACCGCCTCGGCCAGCACCAGGTCCAGCGGGCGCGTCACCTTGAACGCCTCCTCGTGGCCCGGCACGACCACGACCCGCACGCCCAGCTGCTCGACCATGCTCGCGTCGTCGGTCACGTCGTCGGTGACGGTCTCGTGGGCCCGCAGAAGGGTCTCGCGGTCGAAGCCCTGGGGCGTCTGCACGGCACGCAGCCGCGCCCGCTCGGGGGTGGCCACGACCGGCTCGACCTCCCCGGCGACGGCCGCGGGCTCGACCTCCTTGACGGTGTCGGCGAGCGGCAGCGCCGGCACGACGGCGGGAGCGCCGTCCCGTACGGCCTCGATGACGGCGTCGACCGTGTCGACGGGGACGAGCGGCCGGGCCGCGTCGTGCACCAGGACGATGTCGATACCGGGCGGCAGCACGTCGAGCCCGTACTTCACGGACTCCTGGCGGCTGTCACCGCCCGGGACGACGACGAAGTCGGTGCGGTCGGGCAGCGCGTGGGCGTCGAGCAGCGTCTTGACCTCGGCCGCGCCGTCCGGCGGGGCCACGACGACGACCAGGGAGACGGCGCGCGACGCGGCCATCGCACGGACCGCGTGGATGAGCATGGGCGTGCCGTTCAGCGCGCGGAGCGCCTTGGGGGCGCCCGGACCGAGGCGCACGCCTCGTCCGGCGGCCGGGATCACGGCCGCCGTGCGGGCTTCCGGCGGCGAAGGGAGCGAAACGTCAGACATCGGTTCCTGTCAGGTTTGTGTGCTCGACCGGGATGGGTATGGCCTGGGGGTACCCCCTGCTCGGAGAGCTGGGGGAGTGCCGGGCGCGACGCCTTGACCGGACCCTTCCGTGACATCCGGTCAGGTCGAGTGTCCGGATCGGCATCCCGAGTATCGGATACGCCGGTATACCTCGGGAAAGCCGATGCCGGATGAACGTCCGGTTTACCGAATGGGTGCGGGTACGAACATGCCGCAGCGCCCGGCGACAGCAATACGGTAATTGCGTCATCGGGCACCGCGGCATTTCATTGCGCTGCTGCGCGGGCTTGGGCGTACGTCAAGACGGTCCGCGTCTCGGCGACTGAGCCGGCGTCAGGACGCGAGGACCTCGTCGAGCAGGGCCTCGGCCTTGTCCTCGTTGGTGTTCTCCGCGAGGGCGAGCTCGCTCACCAGGATCTGGCGCGCCTTGGCGAGCATGCGCTTCTCACCCGCGGAGAGTCCGCGCTCGCGCTCACGACGCCACAGGTCACGCACGACTTCCGCGACCTTGATGACATCGCCGGAGGCGAGCTTCTCCAGATTTGCCTTGTAGCGACGCGACCAGTTCGTGGGCTCCTCGGCGTACGGCGCGCGCAGCACCTCGAAGACCCGGTCCAGCCCGTCCTGACCGACCACATCACGCACGCCGACGAACTCCGCATTGTCCGCTGGCACACGTACCGTCAGGTCACCCTGGGCGACCTTCAGCACCAAGTAGGTCTTGTCCACGCCTTTGATCTGACGAGTTTCGATGGCCTCGATCAGCGCGGCCCCGTGATGGGGATAGACCACGGTGTCGCCAACCTTGAACGTCATGTGACAGGTACCCCTTCCGTGGCTATCCAGAGTAACACGGAAACGGCGTCTTCTGAATGGCGTTTTCGCAGGTCAGGGCATATCTCGGGGCTTGACAACCGCAACAGGAACGTGCTGCGAGGGGCGAGCGGAAGAGGGTATTCGCAGGTCGGAGCGGCTGTCCATGCGGAGTGAAACGCGTACGTTACACACACCCGGAGCCCCCCGCCAGGGTGAAAACATCCCGTTTTGTCCTGCTCCAGGAGCGCGACTTCCGCTACTCCGTTCGACGGACGGAGTCGAGTGCGAGACGAATCTTGAATTGATCAAGGAGTTCGATGATCACCCGCTCATCGCCCCTCGATGACCTCGTGATCCTTTTCCTGGAGAGCCGGGCATTCATTCCACGAAATGCGCAAGCCGAAGTCGGTGGAACAGTCTGCGGAACTTATGTGAATGACGGACGGGCGCGATCAAAGTAGCGGACGCGCCGCCGGAGCGGGGCACGGCCGACGGGGCGCACACCCGGCGCAACGGAGCCCGCGGGCGCATGTCCCGCCGACCCGCCCGGCCGTCCCGGGCACCCCCGTTTCCCCTGGGGAGAGCAAAGTCGGCGGCTTGGGGAGGGTCGGGTGCGGTCGCGCGGGAACGGATCGGTAACCTAAGGCCGCTGACAGACCCTTAGGGCGGCTTTACACAGAGGCCGTCCCGATTCGCCCACGTTCAAGGAGTTGCCGCCGCCGTGAGCAGCAGCCTTCGACGCGGCACTCTCGCCGCCGCCGTCATCGCGTTCTCGATCGCCTCGCTCGCCGCGTGTGGTGCCGGCAACGACGCCCAGACGAACGAGATCAAGCCGGACAACGCGGCCACCTCCGTGGGCGCCATCAAGGTCCAGAACGCGCTCGTCATCACCCAGCCCGACGTGAAGGCCACCGGTCCGGCGGTGATCTCCGCGACGCTGTTCAACAACGGCACCACCGCGCAGACCCTGGACTCGATCAGCGTCGAGGGCGAGGGCACCGCCCAGCTCACGCCCGCGAGCGGCAAGGGCAAGCTGACCGTCCCGGCCGGCGGCTCGATCGTCCTCGGCGGCAAGGGCAACGCCTCCGCGGCGCTGTCCAGCCCCTCCCAGACCGTCCTGAACGGCAGCCTGCAGAAGGTCACCTTCTCCTTCAGCGAGACCGGTGACGTGAGCCTGGGCGCCTTCGTCGTCCCGGCCGAGAGCTACTTCACCAAGTGGGGCCCGAGCGACATCCCGTCGGCTCCGGCCTCCCCGTCCACCTCGCCCTCCGAGTCGGCCACGGGTTCCCCGTCGCCGTCGGAGTCCGCGTCGGGCAAGCCCGGCAGCACGGAGTCGTCCAGCGCCGGGGCCACCGCGTCGGAGTCCGCGGAGCAGTGACGCCGGGCGCGCGCCGAAGGCCCGTACACGGCCCGGCGCGCACCCGCCGCGCGGCTCGTGCGCACGCGCGGCAGTCCTACGCCGAAGGGCGGGACCCCCGGAAGAGGGGTCCCGCCCTTCGGCGTACCGCCGTGCCGTGCCGCCGGGCGACGGGGCCGGTCTACGGCTCGAACTTGTAACCGAGACCGCGGACCGTCACCAGGTAGCGGGGCGCGCCCGGGTCCGGCTCGATCTTCGCGCGCAGGCGCTTGACGTGGACGTCGAGGGTCTTGGTGTCGCCCACGTAGTCGGCGCCCCAGACCCGGTCGATGAGCTGCATCCGGGTCAGCACCCGGCCCGCGTTGCGCAGCAGCATCTCCAGGAGGTCGAACTCCTTCAGCGGCAGGTCGACCTTGCCGCCGGAGACGGTGACCACGTGACGGTCGACGTCCATCCGGACGGGACCGGCCTCCAGGGCGGCCGGGGCGACCTCCTCCGGCTCCCCGCGGCGGCGCAGGACGGCCCGGATGCGGGCGACCAGCTCACGGGAGGAGAAGGGCTTGGTGACGTAGTCGTCGGCTCCTATTTCGAGTCCGACGACCTTGTCGATCTCGCTGTCCTTGGCGGTGACCATGATCACCGGGACGTTGGAGCGGCCCCGCAGCTGACGGCAGACCTCGGTGCCGGGCAGCCCCGGCAGCATCAGGTCGAGGAGGACGAGGTCGGCGCCGTTGCGCTCGAACTCGTCCAGTCCGTCGGGCCCGGTGGTCGCGATGGCGACCTCGAAGCCCTCCTTGCGAAGCATGTACGACAGGGCGTCGGAGAACGACTCCTCGTCCTCGACGACGAGCACACGGGTCACGGAAGGACCTCCGGGGCAGGAAGCGGTTCGTACGGGGATGTGACGGTGGTCGTCCCGTCGGGCTGCCCGGTCTCGTCCTCTTCGTCGAGTCCGGGCATGTGGTGATCGGTGACGCGCTCGCGGGCCGCACTCGCCTCCGGCAGCCGCAGGGTGAACGTGGAGCCCTGACCCTCGGAGCTCCACACCGTGACCTCCCCGCCGTGCGAGGCGGCCACGTGCTTGACGATCGCCAGCCCGAGACCCGTGCCGCCGGTGGCGCGGGAGCGGGCGGGATCGACCCGGTAGAAGCGCTCGAAGATGCGCTCCTTGTCCTTGTCCGAGATGCCGATGCCCTGGTCGGTCACGGCGATCTCGATGTGCTCCCCGCCGGGCGCGGTCACCCGGCGGGCGGCTATCCCGACGCGGGTGCGGGCGGGTGAGTAGTTGACGGCGTTCTCGACGAGGTTGCCGAGGGCCGCGGCGAGCTGGCCCCGGTTCCCCCACAGGCTCAGGTCGGCGGTGCCGCCGGCGGCCATGGTGATCTGCTTCGTGCCGGCCTGGTGGCGGCAGCGGTCGATCGCCTCGGCCACCAGCTCGTCGACCCGGACCGGCTCGGCGTCCTCGAGGGGATCGTCGTTCTGCACCCTAGACAGGTCGATGAGCTCCTGGACGAGGTTGGTGAGCCGGGTGGCCTCTATCTGCATGCGTCCGGCGAAGCGCTCGACGGCCTCCGGGTCGTCCGAGGCGTCCATGACGGCCTCGGAGAGGAGGGAGAGCGCTCCGACGGGGGTCTTGAGCTCGTGGCTCACGTTCGCGACGAAGTCCCGCCGCACGGCCTCGATGCGGCGCGCCTCCGTCAGGTCCTCCACGAGGAGGAGGACGAGCCTGGAGCCGAGGGGAGCCACTCTGGCCGAGACGGCGAGTGCCTCGCCCCTGCCCGTTCCCCTTCTCGGCAGGTCCAGTTCCACCTGGCGTATCTCCCCGTCACGGCGGGTGTCACGCGCCATGTGGAGCATCGGTTCGACGGCCAGTTTCCCGCCGCGCACCAGTCCGAGGGCGTACGCCGCCGAGCTGGCCTTGACCACGGCGTCCGCTTCGTCGAGCACGACCGCCGAGGACCGGAGCACGGAGAGCACGGTGTCGACACCGGGCGGAAGCACCGCGTCCGTGTGCAGGGAGGTGCGGGTGGGGCGTTTCTGGTCGCGCTCGCTCCAGCGGAACGCCAGCATGGCGATGACGCCGGTGAGCACTCCGGCGATCGCTGCCGCTGCGGCGACCGCCGCGTTCACGTCCATGCATCCAGGTTAGGCACGGCGTAGCTCGTGCCCACAGCCATCAACGTGCGAGCTCGAACACTCGTCGCCCAGAGTTCACCCAGGAGCCAGTACCGATTCACTTGAGATGCCGGAAACGGACGCGTACGGCCCCGAACGTGGGAGCGTGGGGTTCACGGGTCCCTCCGGCGGCCGCGGCTGCCAGGTCCCGGACCCCGGACCCCGGAAGCTGACGTACGAGAGGGACGACCACATGCGTGACGCGTATCACGAGGAACTTGACTCGATCGGCGACGGCCTGGTCGAGATGGCCCGGCTCGTCGGGTCGGCGATCGGGCGCGCCACGACGGCCATACTCGACTCCGACCTGAAGCTGGCCGAGAGCGTGATCGCCGCGGACCAGAAGGTCGACGATCTCCAGCACGAGCTGGAGGCCCGCGCGATAGCCCTGCTGGCCCGCCAGCAGCCGGTGGCGACGGATCTGCGGATCGTCGTCACCTCGCTGCGGATGTCGGCCGACCTGGAGCGTTCCGGTGACCTGGCCCAGCACGTGGCCAAGCTGGCCCGGCTGCGTTTTCCCGAGCGCGCGGTCCCGCACGACCTGCACGCCACGATCCTGGAGATGGGCCAGCTCGCCCAGCGCCTGATGGCCAAGGCCGCCGAGGTCATCATCACCAAGGACGTCGACCTGGCGATGCAGCTGGAGCAGGACGACGACGAGATGGACCTCCTGCACCGCACGCTCTTCCAGCACCTGCTGGACGACAAGTGGCAGCACGGCATCGAGACCGCCGTCGACGTGACCCTCCTCGGCCGCTACTACGAGCGCTTCGCCGACCACGCCGTCTCGGTCGCCAAGCGCGTCGTCTACCTGGTCACGGGCGAACACGCCGACGAGCTCCAGTCGGACATCAAGCAGTAGCCCTTGCCGGGCGGGGACCAGGAGGGGGGCCTGCCCCTTGCCGGGTACCGAACGGGGGGAGTCCCGGCCCCGGCGGGCGCGGGCCGGAAGGGGTGCCTGCCCCCTGTCGGGCACTGACCGGGGGCCCGGCCCGGCGGACACAGACCGGGAAGGATCCTGACCTCGGCAGGCGCGGGCCGGGAGGAGTGCCTGCCCCTCGCGCCGGGCACTGACCGGGTTGCCCGGCCCGGCGGGCGCGGGCCGGAAGGGGTGTCTGCCCCTCGCCGGGCACTGAGCAGGGGAGCCCCGGCCCGGCGGGCGGGGACCAGGGAGTCCCGGACCCGGCAGGCCCGGGCCGGGCCGGGCCGGGAAGGATCCTGACCGCGCCGGGCACGGGCCGGAAAGGGTGCCTGCCCCTTGCCGGGCGCTGACCGGGGGAGGCCCGGCCCGCCGGGCGGGGACCGGGGGAGGCCCGGCCCCGGCGGGCGCGGACGGTGGGCGAGCCGTTCGGCGCCGGGCGTGGCAAGCCTGTCTCCGCCCGGGGGCACGGCTGTCCTCGTTCGTGGGCGTGGGCGGCAAGTCTCCGGGGGCGGTCCGGTCGGCGCGGGTGGGGGGTGGCGTGGTCCGGTTCCGGTCCGCCCGGCGCGGGATTCGCGTTCCGGGCGCGTGGGACGCCTCAGTGCGCCGTTGATGCGCCCGCCGGACAGGGCATGAGATGGGCGACAGGAGCCGTGCGGCGCGGGGTGCGCCGGACGCCCCGTGCCTGAAGGAGGGACCCATGGCCGAATCCCCCAGCACGCCCGACCCGACCCAGGACCGCGACACCCAACAGCCCGCCGAGATCAAGAGCCTCCCGTTGTTCGGCGCCTGCGGCTGCGGCTCAGGCTGCGGCTGCGGCTGCCAGTCGGGCAACCCCTGCCAGTGCGGCTGATCACCTACGTACGTCCGGAAGGGCCCCGCCGTCACGACGGGGCCCTTCTTCTTCGTCCGTTCCTCTTCGTCCGTTCCTCTTCTCCGCCCCTTCTCCCCGCTGGCGATCGGCCGGCTCGGCCTGACGTACGAAGAAAGGGCGCACGGGACCGGATCTGCCCGGAGCAGACCGAAATCTGCGCGATTGTGGAGCTGTTGTCCGATTGACCGTGGTCCGACCGGCGAACTCTGCTACCTCTGAGACAGGGGAGGCGGGCCCTGGCCCGCGGCGGCGCGAGGGGCGCCGTCAGGAGGGGACACACGTGAGCACGACACCACGGGACGCGGTCATCGCCATCGAGCAGAAGGCCGTCGACCGCGCCTACGACTGCTACGAGGCCCGGCTCGCGGAGATGACGTCACCGTCGGCGGCCACGGCTTCCGCCAGCGGCAAGGACGGCATCGCGGTCCGCGAGAAGGCGGAGAGCGCGGCGGAGGAGTACGGCGGCCTCGGGGGCGAGGCGCTGGTCATCAGCCGCGTCGACGTCCAGGAGGCGAACGGCGCCGGGGCGGAGACGTTCTACGTCGGACGACGCCACGTCTTCGACACCGAGACCCGCGACCAGGTGGTGGTCTCCTGGACGAACCCGATCGCCGTGAGCTGGCACAACGCCCGGCCGGAGACGCCGGGCGACGTGCTCCTGCGACGCCGGTTACGCTGCGCCGGCCGCCGCGTCGAGGACTTCCTGGACGAGATCACCCCGGCCGCGGACCCGTACGCCGGCTCGCCGGGACCCGGTCGGGAGGCCGCCCCGTCCCCCGCCTTCGAGGACGAACCCGCCCCGTCCGAGACCCCGGACCGCACCGGAGCCTCCGCGGCCCCCGAAGCCCCGGAAACCCCTGACGCTCCTGACGCTCCTGACGCCCTCGACGGTGAGGAACCCCCGGAGGAGGCGGAGGACGCCACCGCCCCGCCCGCCGGGGGCCGCCACGCACGGCCGCGCGCGATCCCGGCGCAGCGGCAGCCCGCCGGCCGGCGCCGTCAGAAGCCGCAGCCCGTCGACGAGTTCCTCCTGCGGGAGCTGCGCCGGTCCCGCAACGGCCGGATGCGCGACATCGTCGAGACGATCAGGCGGGACCAGATGGCGCTGGTCACCGGTTCCCCCGCGGACGTCCTCGTCGTCCAGGGCGGACCCGGCACCGGAAAGTCGGCGGTGGGTCTGCACCGGGTGACCTGGCTCGTCAACAACGACCACTTCCGCGCGCAGGACATCCTGGTCGTGGGACCGCACCAGAACTTCCTGGAGTACGTGGGGCGCGTACTGCCGACCCTCGGCACCCGGAACGTCACCGCCGTACAGCTGGCCCGCCTCTGGGAAGGGGACGTCCGGGGCTCGGACTCCACCGCCGCGCGGCTGGTGAAGTCCGGCGAACGGATGGCCGCCGTCCTGCGCAGGCGGGTGGAGGGCGAGTGCCGGCCCGAGGCCCTGGACGCCGTCGTCTCCGCTCCCTCCCACGCCCAGGACGAACCGGCCTTCGTCGTCGTCGTGGGCGGCGCTTCCCTGCGTCTGCCGCGCTCGGAGGTGCTCGGTCTCCTCCAGGACGCCCGGGAGGGCACCGAGGGCCACCGGGCGCGCAGGGACCGGTTCCGCACCCTGCTGGTGGACCGCCTGCTGGGTGAACTCGCCGGGATCGCCCCGCACCGAGGCAGGGACGCGACCGTACGCCGCGACCTGGAGCGCAACCGGCAGGTCACCACCCTCGTGGACCGGATCTGGCCCCCGTTGAGCCCCGAGGAGGCGCTGCGCGGTCTGCTCAACTCCCCCACCAGGCTGCGCGAGTGCGCCGACGGGATCCTCGACCGGGACGAACAGGCCTGTCTGCAGCGGCGGAAGGCGGACAGCGCCGCCGAAGAACCCTGGACGGCGGACGACTTGGTGTGCCTGGAGGAGCTGCGGTTCCTCATAGCGGGCGAGAGTCCGCGGAGGTACCGACACATCGTGGTCGACGAGGCGCAGGACCTCACCCCGATGCAGGCGCGGTCCCTGAGCAGACGGTGTCCGACCGGCTCGATGACCGTGCTCGGCGATCTGGCCCAGGCCACCGGACCGCATTCCCCCACCAGTTGGGAACAGCTCGGCGGAATCCTGTCCGGCCGGGGAGGGTGGCGCGTGGCCGAGCTGAACACCAGCTACCGCGTCCCCGCGGAGATCATGGAGTTCGTGGCGCCCCTGGCCCGGGCCGTCGCCCCCTCCCTGCCCTACCCGACCGCCGTACGGCGGGCCGGCGACGGGGCCGTGCGGCTCGTCTCCACGACTCCCTGGGAGCTGCTGGACGACGCGGCGACCCGCACGGCACGGCTCGCGGGCACGAACGACGGCCGCACCCCGCGGTCGATCGCCGTCATCGTTCCCGACGACTCCGACTGGCTGGAGGAGGTCCGCCGACGCGTCGACCTCGTGGACGGCATGACCGAGGAGACCCTGCGGACCGTGTCCGTGCTCCCCGCCGCCCAGGCCAAGGGCATGGAGTTCGACCACGTCCTGGTCCTGGAGCCGACGACCATCGCCGACCGGGGCCCCGCCGGGCTGCGCCAGCTGTACGTCGCCCTGTCCCGCAGCACCCAGACGCTGACGGTCCTCCACACGACACCGCTGCCGGCCGAACTCGGCGCGACGGCCGACGGCGCGGACGGTGAGACCGCCTCCGCCTACGCGTACGCGGCACCCGTCGCGGCGCTCCCGGAGGACGACATCGGAACCGGCGATTCCGACCCCCGCGCCTCCGCCGCCGACGGTTCCCGGGGGAACGGCTCCCCCGGCGACGACCTGCCGGTCGGCACGCCCGTCGAGGTGCGGGTGCTCGGTCCCGGCCCGGGTTCCCACCTGAAGGTGAAGGTCCTCTCCCCCGTCACGGAGCGGACCGTCCTCCTCGTCCTCCGCCACGGCGAACCCGCCCCCGCCACGGGCTCCCGGCTGGACGGCTGGGTGACCCGGAACGAGGGCCGGCTGAGCCTGGTCTCCGTGGGCGACTTCGGCCGTCGGCCCATCTCCGCCCGGACGGCTCCCCGTTACCAGGCCGCGCTCGGCGTCCTGCGGGACCTCGCGCACGGCGACGGCACGGCCCCGCCGGAGACGACGGCCCTCCTCTCCGAGCTGAAGGGCATGGCCGCCCGCTGCCTGAGGCGCGACCGGGTCGACTGGCTGAGCGTCTGGCGCCTGCTGGGTTCCGCCGACCGCGACCGGCTGGGCGATCTGGCGGACCTCGCCCGGCGCACCCGGCAGGCGGTCGGGGCGAACGATCCCGGCCTGCGCGCCGCCCTGGCGGACGACCCCGCGTTCCGGCACTGGGCCGACGCCCTCGACCGGGCCCGGGACGAACTCCGCGACCTGATCGGCACCGGACCGCGGACGGGGCGGACGGGGCCGGAGGCCGGGCCGGAACGGGAGTTGCCGGTGTCCGGGTCCAGGACCACACCCGAGCCCGGGACCACGTCCGGGCCCGGGACGATCACGGCCCCGTCCACCGGGCCGCGCGGAACACTCGAGCAGAAGGACACCGACCCCATGAACACTGCCGCTCTCCTGGAAACCGGCTCCTCCCCGTCCGAGGGACGGACGGCGTGGAGCGAGGCACTCGCGGGCCAACTGGCCGTCGAGGCGCAGACCGACCGGGACTGCAACACGCACGAGGCCGTGCGCTTCGAACTGAAGGCCGCGCTCCTGCGGGCGGGGCTGTGGCCTTCGGACTCCCGGATCTCCGACGCGGTCCTGGAGGGACCGGACGGTTTCTTCCGCTACGAGGTGCTCGGCACCGGCCGTTCCGACTACCCGCACCTGCGCGCGGGAGCCGTCCGCCTCATGGAACTCGACCGGGTGGAGACGCGCTCCGCGGACACCCGGTACCTGGTCCTGTCCGAGCCGCCCGCGGAGGACTGGGCTCCCGACGCGATCCGGGAGGCCTTCGGCGTGCACGTCGTGTGGCGGACGGCGGCGGGCTGGCACGGCCCGGACGTACGGACCGCCCTGCGCCTGACCGACGGACCGACGGACCGGGACCGACAGGCCGATCGACCGACGGATTGACCATGGATCGGCCGGCCGCTTGACTGGTCTGCCGGGGACGGCGGCCCGCCCTCCCCGGCAGACCAGGGAACCCACGATGGAACGCCCGATCCCGATCCTCTTCCTCGACGTCGACGGCCCCCTCATCCCGTTCGGCCCCTCGTACGACCGTCACGAGACCTCCGGCCCGGCGTCCGGCGCCGAAGCGCCCCCCGGCGGGGAGAATCCGCTGCTCGGTCGGCTCGACCCCGCCGTGGGCCCGTGTCTGACGGCGCTGGGGTGCGACCTGGTGTGGGCCACGACGTGGATGGACGAGGCGAACGAGTCCGTCGGCCCTCGGATCGGACTGCCCCGACTGCCCGTGCTGGAGTGGCCCGAGGGCCCCGCCGAAACGGGTCCGCGGGGGCTGCACTGGAAGACCCGCGCCCTCGTCGAACGGGCCGGCGGCCGCCCGTTCATCTGGGTCGACGACGAGATCGGCGCCATGGACCGGCTCTGGGTCGCCGCACAGCACGGGAGTCCCTTCCTGCTCCACCGCGTCGACCCGTCGAAGGGCCTGACCGAGAACGACTTCTCCGCGCTCACCCACTGGCTCCGGACCGCCGTACCGGACCGCTCGCGCGGAACGGACGGATAGGCCCCGGTCCACCGCGCCCGGACCTTCCGAGGACGACGCCGAAGGCGTACGCGCGACACCCGAGGTCCCGCACGGGACCCAGACCACGAAAACGCCCCCGCCCCGCGCCGTACGCGCAGGCCGGGGGCGTGGTCGCGAAACCTACTTCTTCTTGCCCTGGTTCTTGACCGCCTCGATCGCGGCCGCGGCCGCCTCCGGGTCGAGGTAGGTGCCGCCCGGGTTCACGGGCTTGAAGTCGGCGTCCAGCTCGTAGGAGAGCGGGATGCCGGTGGGGATGTTCAGGCCCGCGATGTCGGCGTCGGAGATGCCGTCGAGGTGCTTGACCAGAGCGCGCAGCGAGTTGCCGTGGGCCGCGACCAGGACCGTACGGCCGGTCAGCAGGTCCGGGACGATGCCGTCGAACCAGTACGGGAGCATGCGGACGACGACGTCCTTCAGGCACTCCGTCTGCGGGCGCAGCTCCGGCGGCAGCGAGGCGTAGCGCGCGTCGTCGAACTGGGAGTACTCGGAGTCGCGGTCGAGCGCCGGCGGCGGGGTGTCGTACGAGCGGCGCCACAGCATGAACTGCTCCTCGCCGAACTCGGCGAGCGTCTGGGCCTTGTCCTTGCCCTGGAGGGCGCCGTAGTGACGCTCGTTCAGGCGCCAGCTGCGGTGGACCGGGATCCAGTGGCGGTCGGCGGCCTCCAGGGCCAGCTGCGCGGTGCGGATCGCGCGCTTCTGGAGCGAGGTGTGGACGACGTCGGGCAGCAGGCCGGCGTCCTTGAGCAGCTCACCGCCGCGGACTGCCTCCTTCTCGCCCTTCTCGTTGAGGTTGACGTCCACCCATCCGGTGAACAGGTTCTTCGCGTTCCATTCGCTCTCGCCGTGGCGGAGGAGGATCAGCTTGTACGGTGCGTCGGCCATGACTCCGAGCGTAATCGAACCCCACGACCGCCCGCTCCTTCGGCCATCAGTCGGACACGAGAGGCCCCGTACGGCCGTCCCCCACCCGCTCCGGCGCCCTTCAGTTGACGGCATCTGTTAATCCAGTGGCTCTCGGACGAGGCTGGATCGTAAGTTGTGCCCACCGCCCGAGCCGCTTACATCTGTGGGGGATCCATGCCAGCCGCCGTCATGAGACGTGCCGTCCGGGAGACCGTCTCAGGGCTCCCCCGCGAGTTCTGGTGGCTGTGGACCAGCACCCTCGTCAACCGGCTCGGGGCCTTCGTCGCCACCTTCATGGCCCTGTACCTGACCCTCGACCGCGGCTACTCCGCCTCCTACGCGGGTCTGGTCGCCTCGCTGCACGGCCTCGGCGGGGTCGTCTCCTCGCTCGTCGCGGGTGTCATGACCGACCGGTTCGGGCGGCGCCCCACCCTGCTCGTCGCGCAGGTGTCGACGGCGGCCTCGGTCGCGCTGCTCGGCTTCATGCACGACCCGGTGGCCATCGCCGCGGTCGCCTTCCTCGTCGGCATGGCCAGCAACGCCTCCCGGCCCGCCGTGCAGGCGATGATGGCCGACATCGTCCGGCCCGAGGACCGGGTCCGCGCCTTCTCCCTCAACTACTGGGCCATCAACCTCGGTTTCGCCGTCTCCTCGATGGGAGCCGGCTTCATCGCCGAGTTCAGCTACTTCGCGGGCTTCCTCATCGAGGCCGGCATGACCCTCGCCTGCGCGCTCGTCGTCTTCGCGAAGCTCCCGGAGTCCAGGCCCGCGCAGGTCGCCAAGGAGACGGAACCCGCGGTCGGGCTCGGCACCGTGCTGCGCGACGGACGCTTCATGAGCGTGGTCGGGCTGTCGTTCCTCGTCGCCCTCGTCTTCCAGCAGGGCGCCGTGGGACTGCCGGTCGCCATGGGCAGGGCCGGTTTCACCCCGGCCGACTACGGCACGGCGATCGCCGTCAACGGCTTCATGATCGTCGCGCTCCAGATCCCGGTCGGCCGTTTCATCGAGCACCGGGACCCCAAGTGGCTGCTCGTGATCTCGTCGCTGCTCGCCGGGTACGGGTTCGGGCTCACCGCCCTCGCCGGGTCGGTCGGGGCCTTCACGCTCACCGTCTGCGTGTGGACCCTCGCCGAGATCGTCAACGCCCCGACGCAGACCGGTCTCGTCGTCCGCCTCTCGCCCGTCCACGGGCGGGGCCGCTACCAGGGGATGTACACCCTCTCCTGGGCCCTCGCCTCGCTCGTCGCCCCGGTGATGTCCGGCGTCGTCATCGACCGCTTCGGCGCGGCCTGGCTCTGGGGGCTGTGCGCGGTGGTCGGCACGGCGGCGGGGATCGGGTACGCGCTGCTCATGCGGGGGCTCCCGGCGGAGGAATCGGTACGGGAGTCCTCACGGGGAGCCGTCGGCTCCGGCGCCGGGCCCACCACCGGGAGCGCCGCGGGGACCGCCGCGACGGACACTCCCACCGGAACGCCCCGCACCGAGGTCACCCGGGCCTGACGGGTCCGGGACCTGGCAGGCACGGCCCCGGGCCCCAGGGGCACGGGTTCTACGGGCCCGGGCCCGACACAGGTCTCACGGGTCTCACGGGCACGAGCCTCGGTCCGAACGGTCCCCCGCCCGAGGGTCCCCGGCCCCGGGGAGACCGTCGGAAGCGTCGGTGTCCGCGGGCCCCGGACCACACGGGAGCCCCTCGCCGAGGGCTCGGAGGGCAGCCTCACGGATGCATCCGTGCCCCCTTCACCACCTTGTCCACCGCGTTCCGCGGCCCGTACACCGCGAGTCCCACCAGGTCCAGCTCTCCGGTCGGCACGGCCCGTACGGCCGCGCGGTTGTCCCGGTCGTTACCCGTGGCGAAGAGGTCCGAGGTGAAGACCGCCCGCGGCAGCGCCCGGGACAACGCGCGGCCGTGGGCGGCGGCCAGCGTCTCCTTCGAGGCCTCCAGGACCAGGACCGGCTGCCGGAACATCGGCAGGTAGGAGACCCCGTCGGCGTCCTCGTACGGCTCCCCGACCACCTCGGGGACGGTCGCCCCCAGGCCGCTGACGAGGAAGGCGGTCACATTGAGGCGCTGCCAGGGCTCCAGGTCGTCGCGCAGGACGACGGTGATCTTGGTGTCGAAGCGAACCGGTGCGGCGTCCGGGAGGCCCGCTCCGCCCACCGCGTCGTCGCCGGCGGGGCTCGTCTCGTTCTCGCTGTTCATGGGATGAGACTGCCGACCGGCGTCCGCCGTCGTCTTGTACGTTCTTTGCGTGACCCCTCAGCGTGAGATGTCCGCGTGGCGCCCGAGCGTCCCCGGCATCGTCGAGGTCTTCCACGCGCACTACACCGGGTACGCGTACCCGATGCACGTGCACGAGGCCTGGACCCTGCTGATCGTCGACGACGGCGCCGTCCGCTACGACCTCGACCGGCACGAGCACGGCACCCCGCGCGACACGGTGACGCTGCTGCCGCCGCACGTCCCCCACAACGGCGCCCCCGCCACCGAGCACGGCTTCCGCAAGCGGGTCCTCTACCTCGACGGCTCACGCCTGGCCGACGACCTCATCGGCCCCGCGGTGGACGGGCCCGCTCTGGCGGATCCCGTACTGCGGCGCCGGGTCGCCCGGTTGCACACGGCGCTCGCCCACCCCGGGGACGAGTTGGAGGCCGACAGCAGGCTGACGCTGATCTCGGACCGGCTGCGCGGGCTGCTCCGCCCCGAGGCGGCCCTCCGGACCCGGCACGCCGACCGGCCGCTCGCCCTCCGGCTGCGCGAACTCCTCGACGAACGGGTCGTGGAGGGGATCGCCCTGGAGGAGGCCGCCCGGCTCGTGCACGCCCATCCCGCGCACCTGGTCCGGGCGTTCAGCGGCGCGTTCGGCATCGCCCCGCACCAGTACCTGATGTCCCGTCGGGTGGACCGCGCCCGCCGCCTGCTCCTCGACGGACGGCCGCCGGGCGAGGTGGCCGCCCTGACCGGCTTCTGCGACCAGTCCCATCTCACCCGGCATTTCCGCCGGTTGGTGGGGGTGACCCCGGGGCGCTACGCACGGCCGTGAGCCGGGGAGCGCCTCGCCCGGTGCGCGGGGGTCAGGTGGTGGGGCGCCGGGTCAGGTTCGCGAACGCGTCCAGATTGCGGGTCGACTCGCCGCGGGACACCCGCCAGGCGTACTCCTTGCGGATCGCCGAGGCGAAACCGAGTTCCAGGAGGGTGTTGAAGGCGCCGTCGGCGGCTTCGAGGACGGACCCGAGGATGCGGTCCACCTCCTCCGGGGTGACGGCGGCCAGCGGCAGCTTGCCGGTCAGATAGACGTCCCCGAGGGGGTCGACCGCGTAGGCGACCCCGTAGAGCTTGAGATTGCGCTCCAGAAGCCAGCGGTGGACCGCTTCGTGGTTCTCGTCCGGGTGGCGGATCACGAACGCGTTCAGCGACAGGGAGTGCTTGCCGACGATCAGCGAGACCGTCGTCGAGAGCTTGCGGGTGCCGGGCAGTTTCACGACGTACGAGCCCGCCCCGGGGCTCTCCCACTCCAGCTCGGCCTCGGTGAGGACCCGCTCGATGATCGACGCTGCGTCAGCCATGGGCCGAGCGTACGCGACCCGTTCCGGGGGTGAGGCGTGCGGTCGGACGCCGGGAGGCCCGCGTCAGGCGTGGTGGGCCCGCAGACGGCGCCGGTGGTCCTGTGCCGCCGCCGTGTACACGTCCGCCGTGGCCGCCGCCGCGGTGTCCCAGCCGAAGCGCTCCGCGTGCCGCGCCGCGGCCGCCCCCATACGGGCCACGAGGGTCTCGTCGTCGGCGAACTCGCGCAGCACGCGCGCGTAGTCGGCGGGGTGGTGGCCGTGCACGAGGAAGCCGGTCTCCTCGTGGCGTACGGCCACCGGCAGGCCGCCGACCTCGGCCGCGAGCACCGGCGTACCGGCCGCCTGCGCCTCGATGGCGACCAGCCCGAAGGATTCGCTGTACGAGGGCATGACCAGCACGGACGCGGCCCGGAACCAGTCCGCGAGCTGGTCCTGTCCGACGGGCGGACGGAACCGCACGACGTCGGCGATGCCCAGCCGCGCGGCCAGCTTCTGGAGCCCTTCGGGCTTGGCGAGCCCGCTGCCGCTCGGACCGCCCACCACGGGGACGACGATCCGGCCGCGCAGCTCGGGCCGTTCGTCGAGCAGCACGGCGACCGCGCGCAGCAGCACGTCGGGGGCCTTCAGGGGCTGTATGCGGCCCGCGAAGAGGGGGATCAGGGCGTCCTGCGGGAGGCCGAGCCGCGCGCGGGCGGCGGCACGGCCGTCGGCGGGCCTGAAGCGGTCGAGGTTGACCCCCGGGTGGACGACGGCGACGCTGCCGGCCTCCGCCCCGTAGTGGCGCACGAGTTCGTCGGCCTCCTCCGCGGTGTTCGCGATGAGGCGGTCGGCGGCGCGCACGATCTGGGTCTCGCCGATGACACGGGCGGCGGGCTCTGGGGTGTCGCCCTCGGCCAGCGCCGCGTTCTTGACCTTGGCCATGGTGTGCATCGCGTGCACCAGGGGCGCCCCCCAGCGCTCGGCGGCCAGCCAGCCGACGTGGCCGGAGAGCCAGTAGTGCGAGTGCACGAGGTCGTAGTAGCCGGGGCGGTGACCGGCCCAGGCCTGCATGACGCCGTGGGTGAACGCGCACAGCTGGGCGGGGAGGTCCTCCTTGGCGAGGCCCTCGTAGGGACCCGCGTCGACGTGCCGGACGAGGACGCCCGGAGCCAGTTCGACGGCCGGCGGGAGCGCCCCGGTCGTGGCCCGCGTGAAGATCTCGACCTCGATGTTGATCGCGGCGAGCCGCTGGGCGAGTTCGACGATGTACACGTTCATGCCGCCCGCGTCGCCCGTGCCGGGCTGGTGCAGGGGCGAGGTGTGCACGGAGAGCATCGCGACGCGGCGGGGCCTGCGGTGCAGCCTGAGCCGCGAGGATGCCGTCGGGGAGCGGCGCCCGAGCCTGCTGACGTACTGGCTCACGTGGCGGTCCTCCTTGCTGCGGGCATGCCGGTCGGAGGACGTGTCACGCCCTCCACGAGGTGGAACGCCGGAGCCGTCCACCCCATTTCCCCTTTGCCGAATCATTGCCATCAGTCGCTCAACCGTTCGATCCGTGGATGCGTCTGCTTCCGTGCCCGGACTCCCCGTCCGTTCCCCTGCCAGGATTCCCCGTCCGTCCCGGTACACCGGGTTCTCCACAGCGGTCCGGGGGGCGGACGCAGGTTGTCCACAGGGTCACCAGGCCGGGCCGGGGCCGCCTACTCTCGTACGCATGACAGCCCGCACAGCGTCCCTCCCCCACTCTCGGCTTCGCTCGAGCGGGGGCACCCCCGTCGTGGGCACGGTGACGCGCGGGACGACGAACCCCAACCGCCTGCGCCGCATGGACCGCTGGATCGCGGCGGTGCACGGCGCCGAACTCCGCCGGACACCGGAGCCGGTGGCGGTGGACCTCGGTTACGGCGCCGCACCCTGGACCGCGGTCGAACTGCTGGCCCGTCTGCGCACCGCCGCGCCCCGCACCCATGTCTTCGGAGTCGAGATCGAACCGGCCCGGGTCGCCGCCGCCCTCCCGTACGAACGCGAGGGCCTCGCCTTCCTGCACGGCGGCTTCGAGGTCCCGGTGCCGGGCCGGCCGCACCTGATCCGGGCCGCGAACGTGCTGCGCCAGTACGACGAGGGGCAGGTGGCCGAGGTCTGGCGGCGGCTCTGCGCACGGCTGGCACCGGCGGGTCCCGGCTCCGGGGGCGGCCTGCTCGTCGAGGGGACCTGCGACGAGATCGGCCGTCGGCACGTCTGGGTCGCCCTCGGCCCGGAAGGCCCGCGCACGGTCACCTTCGCCACCCGGCTCGGCTCCCTGGACCGTCCGTCCGACCTGGCCGAGCGGCTGCCGAAGGCACTCATCCACCGCAACGTCCCGGGCGAGCCCGTCCACGCCTTCCTGCGCGACTTCGACCGCGCCTGGGCGGCCGCCGCGCCGTACGCCTCGTACGGCGCGAGGCAGCGCTGGATACGCACGGTCCGCGACCTGACGGCCGACTGGCCGGTCGTGGACGGGACCGCCCGCTGGCGCCAGGGCGAAGTGACGGTGCGCTGGGCGGCGTTGGCGCCCAGCGCCTGACGGGGCGCCGCGGGTCCGGCGGGTGGCGCCGACGAGTGACACCGACGGCCGGTACCGGGCCGACCGGACCCGTCCGGACCGATCCGGAAACGCTCGGCCCGGGTGACCCGGGTGACCCGGGCGGCCTGTGCGACCGGTAGGCGACCGGCATGTGACCCGCGGGGAACGATCTCGGTGAGTCGCACGTCACACAGGCGGGGAGATGGGATCGTCATGCCGGAGCGGGCACCGGGGAAGGGAATTCCTGCCTGCCTCGCGCGCGAGGAGAGGGGAGTTCCCGCCCGGCTCTGTCACATTGCGCGCCGACATGGCACGATCCCCCAGGCATCCGTATGTTACTGACGGTAAATCAGTTGGGGGGCGGAGTAATGGGATCCGGCAAGCGGAGCCTGACCACGGCGGCCATGGCCCTGGCCTGCGCATGCGTCTGCGCGGTACTGGCGTCATCGGGGACGGCCTACGCGAGTCCGGAACCCAGACCGGCGCCGACCAGAACCCCCTCGGCGACCCCGCCTCCCGTGAGCAACAAGGACCTTGAGGAGGTCCGCAAGAAGCTCGACAAGCTCTACCACGAAGCGGCGGTCGCCACGGACGCGTACAACGCCGCCGAGGAGAAGGCCGAGAAGCAGTCCGCCGAGATCGTCGGGCTGGCCCAGGAGATCGTCAAGGGCCAGGCGAAGCTGGACGAGTTGAAGGACCGCGCGGGTGCCGCGGCCCGCGCGCAGTACCGGGGCGGCGGGCTGCCGCCCGAGGCACGGCTGTGGCTGAGCGACGACCCGCAGGAGTTCCTGGACGGCGCGGGACGGGTGCGGCAGGGCGAGCACGCCACCGACGGACTGCTGGACGAGATGGCGCGCACCCAGCAGGACCTGCAGCAGTACGCGCAGGACGCCTCCGCGCAGTGGCGGAAGCTGGAGGCCGACCGCGAGACCAGGGCCGAGGCCAAGAAGAAGATCAAGCAGCGGATCTCCGAAGCCGAGAAGCTGGAGTCCCGGCTGGAGAAGAAGGAGAAGGAACGGCTCGCGAAGCTGGAGGAGGAGGCCGCGCGCCAGGCGCAGTCGGCATGGCTGGGCTCCGGCGTCCTCGCGGACATCAAGAGCGACGCCTCCGAACAGGGCAAGAAGGCCGTGAAGTACGCGACCGACCAGATCGGCAAGCCGTACGAGTGGGGCGCCGAGGGCCCGAGGACGTTCGACTGCTCGGGGCTCACCTCCCAGGCCTGGGCGGCCGCCGGTCACCCCATCCCCCGTACCTCGCAGGAGCAGTGGAAGCAGCTCCGGCACGTCGACATCAAGGACATGCGCCCCGGCGACCTGATCGTCTACTTCGACGACGCCAGCCACGTCGGGATGTACATAGGGGACGGCGCGATCGTGCACGCCCCGCGCCCCGGACGCACGGTGACGATCACGGGGGCGGGTTCGATGCAGATCCTGGGCGTCGTACGGCCCGACGCGTGAGCCGCCCCGCCGGGGCGTCCGACGCCGCGCGCCGCGGGAGGCGGCAGGTGTGACGGTTCGGGCGTGACCGCTTGAGCGTGACCGCGCGGGCACGGCACGGGCGTGACGGCACGGGCGTGACGCACCGCACGTGACCCACCGCACGGCCGCCCCGGCTCCCCGGAGCCGGGGACGTGACCTTCGTCATCCCCGGTGGGAGCGCGTCCTGTCCAAATGCGTTACGGGATGCGGCATATGACACGGGCCCTTTGCCCGACGCCGCGCCGTACGCCATTCCGCTGCGGCACCGGCGGGCGCTATGGTCCCCGTCGGTGGGTCGAGGTCCTTCGCCCACCACGCCCTCGGGGGGAGGGAAGGAACCCAGACGATGCCCGCACCCGTACCGCGGCAGAGAGCGATCCCGGCCGTGGAGAGTGGTCAGGCTCAAGCCGTGTTCTCACCCGGCGGCCCATCCGGAGACACCACCGGCGGCCCCGCCGGTCCGGCTCCGGAAGCCCGCGCCACGGCCCCGACCCCCGGCGCCACCCATCTGACCCTGCTCGTCATCGAGGACGACCCGGCGGGTTCGCTCGGCGTGCCCGAAATGCTCGACGCGGCCGGCAAGCCGGTCCGGGTCCGTACCGCCCGCAACCTCACCGAGGCCGAGCGGCTGCTCACCGACGACGTCCACTGCATCCTGCTCGACCTGGCGCTGCCCGCGCCCGGCCGGGCGGAGAGCGCCGACGAACTGGCGACGCTCAAGCACGTGCTGCGGCTCGCGCCCGGCCACGCCGTCCTCGCGCTCACCGCGTCCGGTGACGCCGAGCGCGGCACCGAGGCGGTGCGCGTCGGCGCCCAGGACTACCTCTTCCGTGACGAGCTGGACAGCCGGCTGCTGAGCCGTGCGATCCGGTACGCGGTGGAGCGGAAACGTTCCGACAAGGCCGAGCGGCGGCTCACCGAGTCCAAGCTCCGGGCCCAGGAGAACGCCCGCCTGGAGCGCGGCCTGCTGCCGACCCCGCTGCTGGAGGGCTCCCCGCTGCGCTTCGCCGCGCGCTACCGTCCGGGCCGCTCCCGCGCGCTGCTCGGCGGCGACTTCTACGACACCGTGCGCACGGCCGACGGCACGGTGCACGCGATGATCGGCGACGTCTGCGGACACGGACCCGACGAGGCGGCGCTCGGCGTGGAGCTGCGCATCGCCTGGCGTGCCCTGACGTTCGCGGGCCTGTGCGGGGACGAGCTCCTGTCCACGCTGCAGCAGGTCCTGGAGCACGAGCGCGAGAACGACGAGATCTTCGCGACGCTGTGCACGGTGGACATCGCGCCGGACGGCCGCCGCGCCGGGCTCTGCCTGGCCGGTCACCCGTCGCCGCTGATCGCCCGTCCGGGCCGGCCCGCCGAACTGCTGCCGTACGCCAACAACGGGCCCGCGCTCGGTCTGCTGCCGAACGCCCGCTGGCCGCGGATGCAGGTGGAGCTGGGTGCCGCGTGGAGCCTGATGCTCTACACCGACGGCCTGATCGAGGGTCACACCGGCGTGGGCAAGGAACGTCTGGGGCTGGACGGCATGGTGGACATGGTCCGGCGGCAGCTCGCGCAGGGGCTCCAGGGTGAGGACCTGTTGCGCGCGGCGGTGAACGAGGCGCGCGAACTCAACGGTGGGGAGCTGGCGGACGACGTGGCGGTCGTGTTGCTGGACCGGAATCCGTAGCGGGGTCGCTCGCGCGGGCCGTCGCGGGGGCGGTTCGGGTCCGGTGGGTGGGGGGTCGGGGCCGCGCCGGTACATCCGCCCGCATCCGAACGGATCCCGCCGGGGTCGAGAGGCGCGGGTCGGTTCCGATCCGTCCGGCCTGCGGGCATTCGATGTACCGGCACGCCCCCTCCCGCGCGTACCCGGCTGCGGGTGCGTCGTGGCGGCCGACCATTTCAGCCCCGGCCGGGGAAAGGTTCAGCCCCTCCGGCGTTTGAGGAGCGGGGTCTGGGGCGGAGCCCCAGGGGTGATGGGGGTCCCCCTGGTCGAGCGAAGCCGAGACCTTGGGGGAGGGTAGGGGCGAAAGACGCTGGGCCGGAGGGCTACCTGCCGCCGTTGTACGGGCCGTACGGGCCGTCGCTGCTGCTGCCGCCCCGGCGGCCGCCGCCGGAGACCTGGCGCAGCGCGGGGCGGACGTCGACGAAGAAGACGATCGTGGCGACCAGGCCCGCGAGCTGCAGGAAGAGCATCGGCACCAGCAGGTTCACCGCCACGGTGATGCCGAGGATGATCAGCCAGAACATCTTGTTCTGCTTGTCGGCGGCGCGATAGGCGTCCTCGCGCGCGACCGCGGCCAGGACGAACGCCACCACGGCGAGCACGAGGATGGCTGTGAAGATCAGCCACATCAGACCGCCGAATGCCGTCATCAGCACAATGCCCACCGCCCGGATCGAGTCGTCTCTACGGCCACCGTACCCGGAGAACGGGCCGGGAACTCAGAGAGTGCCCGGCCCGTCCGCGCACGGCGGAATCACTTTTCCCCACGCGCCTACTTCGCGGGCGGGGTCGTCTTCTTGGCGACCGGCTTGCGCGTCGTGGCCTTCTTCGCCGGGCTCTTCTTGGAGGGGGCGTCCTCGGCGGCGGCGACCGTCGGCTTCTCCTCTTCCTTGACCTCGACCGGCTCGGCGCTCGGCTCGACGGCGATGGCGAGCTCCTCGATCTCCTCGGCGGCCTCGCCGCGCCAGGTCCGTACGGTCTGCTCGCCGTGCTCGGCGACCTTCTCGTACGTCTCGCGCGCCTTGACGGCGTACTCGGCGGCGACGCCGACACCGCGCAGGGCGAGGTCCTGGGCGGACTCACCGAGCTTCTTCAGGTCGGTGTCGAGGGTGCTGAGGAGCTCCGTCACCTTGGCCTGCAGGCTCTCCTGCGCCACCTTGGCGCGGGCGGTGGCCTTCTCCTGGACGGCGTTGGGGTCGATGTTCTTCACGGTGTCGATCCGCCCCGGGGCCTCGGCGCGGATCTGCTCCACGATGCCGGGGACCTTCTTCGCCTGCTGCACGGCCAGGTCGGCGGTGCCGGCGAGGAAGTAGAGCGGGGTCGGGTCCGTGGCGGCCTTGCGGATGTCGTCGGTGATGGCCATGAGGATGGTCCTCCCGTAATCGCTTTCGGCTGAGGTTTCTGTGGTCCGCGAGGTGGTCAGCTCGCGGTCTGCTGCGGGCCGGCATCGCTGCCGTCGGCCGTGCGGGGGCCGCGGACGGCGGTGTCCTGCGAGGGCTGGGTGTCCGGTACGTCCTGAGCCCCGGGTATGCCGGTGCCGGGCGCCCCGACGCCGGGAGCGGTCTCGTCCGCCGACGCGACCTCGAATCCGTTCTCCTTGCGGAAGGACTCGTAGATCTGGAGCAGCACCTGCTTCTGCCGCTCGTTCAGCGTGGGATCGGCGAGGATGACGGCACGCGTCTCCACCTCGTCCCGGTCCCGTTCGGCGTCGAGGATGCCGGCTCGCACGTACAGCGTCTCGGCGGAGATCCGCAGTGCCTTGGCGACCTGCTGGAGCACCTCCGCGCTCGGCTTGCGCAGCCCGCGCTCGATCTGGCTCAGATACGGATTGGACACCCCGGCGGCGTCGGCGAGCTGCCGCAGGGACAGTTGCGCGGTGCGCCGCTGTTCCCGCAGGTACTCACCGAGATTGCCGACGTTGAGCGATGCCATGCCCCCACCTTGCCCCACCCTCGCTAACTTTTGCAAGCACCTGCTTGCAAAAGTGTTCCACGCCACGGAGGTACGGCGATGTGACTCGTGGTGAACCCGGCCGTCCGGGCATCCCCGTCAGCGGCCCCGGTCGCTCTTCGGCCCGACGCCTTCGGCCCCCGCCGGAGTCCCGTCCGGGGCGAACGAGCGGTGGAAGGTGAAGGCGTGCGGCGCGGGGCCGTGGGCGTGGAGGTGCTCCAGCCGGGAAACCCCGTCCTGCCAGACGGGTGTCACGTCGTCGCAGACCCACCAGAACACGTGAGCCGGGTACCCCGTCCTCTCGAACCAGTCGTGACGCCTGTTCAGCGCCTCACGGTGCAGGCCGGTGTAGACGGCGTCGAAGGCGGGGCGCAAGCCGGTCCAGAGCGAGAGGGTCGTGGCCAGGGCGGTGGTCTCCGCCGTACGGCCTTTGTCGTACCAGGCCGGTACGGCGAACTCTCCCCATGCGCCCCAGTCCGCCTCGAAGTGCGAGCCCCGGTCGCCCTCCGCCGCCACGGCGTGCGCGAGGTATCCGGGGTGCCCGCCGATCTCCCGGTAGACGGACTCACCGATGTCGTAGAACTCGTGCGTGAGAGGTGCGGGATCGGCGAGAGGCGACTTCAGGACGCCGAACGTGTACAGAGCAAGCTGGGGCATGCGTCTCTCCCTGGTCGGGGGTGCCTGGTACCGCCGCGGACCAGGTGAAGTTAGCCGCCTCCGCGGACCATGTCGAAGTTGCGTTTTCCCTGGACAAGTGGCCTCTCGTGCAGGTCATCGCGGGGCCGGCTCCCGCGCCGCCGCCGACCGCGTGACGCCGGGCCGTCCCGGCCGGGACGGCGGGTCGCGGATCAGGAGCGCCCCGTCGGTCCAGGTCTCCCGGGAACGGGTGGTCACCAGGGCAGCGGGCGGGCGTGGACCACGTCCAGGCGCGACACCGCGCGGGTCAGGACCACGTAGAGCCGGTGCAGTCCCCGTTCCTCGGCCTCCGCCACGGCCGCCGGTTCCACGACCACGACATGGTCGTACTCCAGCCCCTTGGCCAGACTCGCGGGCACCACCGCGATCCGGGCGCCCGGTTCGTCGGCTCCGGCGGCGTCGATGCCCGCGGCGCCGAGCGCCTCCCGCACCTTCGTGACGTCCGCGTCGGCAGCGATGACCCCGACGGCCCCCTCGTGCGCGAGCGCCTCCCGCACGGCGGCGACGGTCTCGGCCGACGGGTCGGTGGTCGGCCGGATCCTCAACTCGCCGTCCCCGCGCAGGGAGCGGGCCGGCGGGACGCCGACGTCCAGGCGGTCCAGCACCCGGTTGGCGAGTTCGACGATGACCCCGGGCACCCGGAAACCGGCGGTCAGGGGGACGACGGCCGCGTCCGGCTTGCCCAGGTGGGCGAGGAGTTCGCCCCACTCCCGCGCCGCCCAGGGGGTCGTGCCCTGCGCGAGGTCCCCGAGCACGGTCAGCGACCCGAAGGAGGCCCGCCGCGCGATGGCCCGGCACTCCATCGGTGACAGGTCCTGCGCCTCGTCGATCACCAAGTGCCCGTATCCCTCGGGGTGTTCGATCAGCCCGGCGATCTCGTCGAGGAGGACGAGATCGGCGGCCGACCACCGCGCCGACTTCCACGACCTCGGCGGCTTCGCCCACAGGAGCGCCTTCCGCTCGTCGGCGTCGAGGATCCCCTCGGCCACCCGCTCCAGCGCCCCGGCGTCGGTGAGGAGCCGGGCGAGCAGTTCCTCGGGGCGCACCCGGGGCCACACCGCGTCGACGTACGCGCCGACCGGCCGGGCCCGCGAGATCCGCTGCGCCCAGGCGTTCGTCTGCGGCCCGGCCCGCAGTTCGGCCCGCTCCCGCACGTAGCGCACGACCCGCGTGCGCACCCGCTCCCGCCCGACGGCGTACGGCGGCTCCTCGGCGCGCACGTCGTCCACGATGCGCCGCAGTACGGCGACGGGGACGCGCCAGCGGTACGTCCCGTCCGGCACGGCGAGGTCGTCGGCCGGTGCGCCGATGTTCCCGTACAGGGCCCGGCGCAGCACCCGCGCCATCCGGGCGTCGTGCTTGACGGCCGCGGCACGTTCGCCGTCCTCCCCGGTCACCGGAGGGCCGGCGATCTCCTCCCCGACGGTCGACTGGCGCACGCCGGTCTCCCCGAGCGCGGGCAGGACCTCCGCGATGTACGACAGGAAGGTGCGGTTGGGACCGAGGATCAGCAGGCCGCCGCGCCGGACGCGCTGCGGATGCGTGTAGAGGAGGTAGGCGGCCCGGTGCAGGCCGACGGCCGTCTTGCCGGTGCCCGGGGCGCCCTGCACACAGACCGAGGCCGCCAGATCGCCCCGTACGAGATCGTCCTGTTCGGGCTGGATGGTGGCGGCGATGTCCCGCATGGGGCCGACGCGGGGGCGCTCGATCTCCTCGGTGAGGATCGAGCCCGCCCGGGCGGCGGCCACGTCCTCGGCGGTCCCGGCTCCGGCCGGCTCCGCCCCGAGGGGTTCGTCCTCCAGTCCCGTGAGGTCGGCGGAGTCGCCGCGGCTGCCGGGGGCCCAGCCGAAGCGGCGGCGGACGGCGACGCCCTGGGGGTCGTGGGCGCCCGCCTGGTAGAAGGCGCGCGAGACGGGTGCCCGCCAGTCGACGACGAGGGGCGGGGCGGCGGGGTGTTCCCTGATCCGCAGCCGCCCGATGTGATAGCTCTGCCCGGCGTGGTCGCCGGCCGCCGGAGCCGAGTCCTGGAAGTCCAGCCGGCCGAAGAACAAGGGGCCCTGGGGCAGTTCCCGCATCTCCTTGGCCCGGCTGCGCAGCTGGTACCCGAGCACTTCGGCGTCGGCCCCGGAGGCGGAGACGTCCTCACCGGTGACGACCTGCTCCTCGGCGCCGTCGACCATCACGGCGAGGGCGGCACGGCAGGTGTCGTGGAAGGCGCGTTCGCGGGAGAGGGAGCGGGTGAGCGGCAGGTCCGGGGCGGGCTGGCGGGCGGGGTCGGGTGACGTCATTCCACCCAGGGTACCGGAATATTTAACTGAGTAATATTTTTAACCAGGTTGCATTCTCTTCGCACGCATCGATCGCGCGCACCGATCGCACGCACCGACGGCCCCGGGCGTTCCCGCCGGGTGGGCCCGCGGGCCCGGCGCTCATGTCGGCGAACCCGCCGCCCGGGGTCGGCCGAGGCCGGGGAACCCGGCCGCCAGCCGCGCGAAGGCCCGCTCGGCCGCCGCCTCGGCGTCCGGCCGTACGGCCGCCGGCCGCTCCCCCTCCGCGATCCGCCGCAGGTTCTCCTCGGCGAGGATGCGGCGCACGGCCGTGATCTGTCCGGCGGCGAGCCGTGCGTCGAGCCCTGCGCCCAGCGGCTCCGCGAGGGCTTCGGCGAGCGCGGCCTCGGACCGCTCCAGATATCCGTACATCCGCGCCACCAGCGACGGCGTCCCGTAGAGCAGCCGGTGGAAGGCGAGGACGCCGGGGTGGTCGTTGAGTCCGGTGACGGGGTCCTCCCGGCGCAGACCGTCCAGGAAGTGCTCGCGGAGCGCGTCGATCGCGGACCGCCCGGCCGCCCGGCCCTCCTCGACGACCCGCGCGGCCTCGGTCTCGTGGTCCGCGAACCGGTGCAGGACCAGGTCCTCCTTGGACGGGAAGTACCGGAACAGCGTCGGCTTGGAGATCTCGGCGGCGGCCGCGACCTCGGCGACGGACACGGCGTCGAACCCCTTCTCCAGGAAGAGGCCGATGGCGGTGTCGGAGACGGACTGGTACATCCGTCGCTTCTTGCGTTCGCGCAGTCCGGTGTCGCTCATGGTCACGAGCCTACGCACCGGCCGGGGCACGGGCCGCGCCGTGCGTCACGGACGCTTCGCACGCTCCTCGCGCCAGCCGTTCCTCGCGCCAGTCGCCGAGCGCGGCCGTGACGCCCTCCACGGTCGGCGCCGCGATCCCGAGCGGTTCCGTCGCGGCTCCCAGTACCTTCCGGAGCCCGTCGCCCGCCGCCGCGAGAACGCTCCGGCCGGACGCCCCCTCGGCCCCCTCGATCGACAGGGCCGTCCTGATGACGTCGGTGAAGACGGACTGGGCCCGCTTGAAGGCGAGCAGCTTCGGCAGATCCGTCTCCCAGCCGGCCGAACTGCCGGGGGCGACCCTCTCGACGGCCTCGCACCACTGCTTGGTCATCCAGCGCTCCTGGTCCGCCGGATACCGCATCAGATAGAGGTGGGTGGCCAGGTCGTACAACGGGTCGCCGAACATCGCCAGTTCCCAGTCGATCGTCCAGAGCCGCTTCTCCTCGTCGACCACGAAATTCTCGCGGTGGAGATCGGCGTGCAGGAGACAGAAAGGGCGGCCGGTCAATCCCGACACGTGCTCGCGGAGCTTTCCGAAGGAGGTGTCGTCCAGTCCGAGGTCATGGAACAGGCCCGCGAAGTCACGCATATTCCGTTGGTATACGTCCCGTTCCGTGAACAGGACGAGCCGCTCCAGAAAGCCGGCGGTGTCGCCTTCGGCGGGCCGGTCCTCGGGCGTGCACGTCCGGTCCACGGTGAGGGAATCGGCTTTGACGCGGGCCAGCTGCTCGAAAAGGGAGACGATCTGCTCGAAGAAGGCGTGGGGGATCTCGGTGCCGGATCCGTGCAGCGCCCCCAGCGTGCTCCCCTCGATGAACCGCTGGAGACCGGGGTGAACCGTTTCGGTGAGTTCGGGGATCAGACCGGGAATGCCCTCGATCCGTCCCTCCAGCGCACGCAGCAACTGCTCCTCGGACGCGAAACAGCGCCGGTCGAACCACAGCAGCCCGGGTCGCGGCTCACGGCATTTCCAGCGGACCTGTCCGGCTTCTCCTGCCACACCCGGCAGCGGGACGACATACGTCTCATGGTGGTAGCCATGAAGCGGTCCTTCGACCGCTCCCGCGTCGCCACTCAACTCAACGGCTCGCTTCAGAGCCGGGGAATCCGATTCGGGTGACATTGACCGTTCTCTCACACAGCCGCGAGCCAAGAACCAAGGTGTAAAGAGGGGAGAACGGTAACTCCACGCGCTCCGTCGCCACTCGTGAATCGGCATAATTCCAGAACGGCGACGACCATCGCGTGACCCGGCCCGTCGTTCACCCCCTCGGGGCAGCGCACGCCCCCTCAGCCCTGCCCCCGCAGCACCCGGAGCACCGTCTCCAGCGACACCACCACGTGCTCGGCCCCGGCGTCCCGGAGTTCCTTCTCCTTGTCCCCGTTACGCGCGTAGCCGAGGAACGGAACACCGGCCCGCTCGGCGGCGTACAGGTCCGAGGGGGTGTCGCCGATCATGAGCGCCTTCGACGGATCCGCGCCGAGGGCGTTCAGCGCCCGGTTGAGGCAGTTCGGGTCCGGCTTCAGATGGCGCAGCTCCTGGGTCCGGCCGTAGATGTGGGGCGCGAAGCAGTCGGCCAGCCCCCGGCCGTCCAGGTAACGGGCCGCGGTCAGGGGCGAGTTGTTGGTGGTGATGGCCAGCCTGGCGCCGACGGCCCTCCAGGTCCGTATCACCGCGTCGGCGTACGCGGTGGGCCAGGCCTTGTCCACCGCCTTGAGCTCCTGCTGGGTGAACCTCGCCTCCAGCTCGACCACCAGGTCGCTGCGCGGGCGCCGCCGGTCGACCGCGTGCAGAACCACCAGCGGATCGGGGTGCCGACGCTCCTCCGAGGTCAACAGGCCGCGCATTCCCTGCCGTTCGAGCCACTCGACCAGGTCCTTGGCCACCCTCTCGGCGGCGTGCCCCGCGTACAGCCGGCAGACCGGCCCGTCGAAGTCGAAGAGCACGTAGCGCGCTCGGGTGATCGTGTCCCGCAGGTTCTCCGTCTGTGTCGCCACCACATCAGTCTGCGTCGTATCAGAAGTCACTAGGAGAGTTTCAGGTCCGTGGTGATGGTTTCCCAGAGGGCGTCGAACCACTTCTGGGACTCGTCCACGAACACGGCGTCCCGGCCACCGGTCAGCTTCTCGAAGGAGAAGAGCAGGGACTCGGCACCGAGGGTGTCGTACATGTCCAGCGTCTCGTCGTCCGAGATCTCCTCCTCCCGTCTGGCGATCATGTAGTAGGCGATCAGCGCCTCCGTCCCGTTGAGCAGGTACAGCTTCACCGGCGGGGTGAACGGCAGTGCCCGGAAGGTCACGTGGACGTCGATGCCGTGGGAGGAGCGCAGGGCCTGGAGGTTGTGGCGCAGGACGTGGCCCTGGGCGTTGCGCTGCTCCAGCCAGCGCTTGTGGACCGGGTCCTCGTCGCCGCCGGCGTCGACGGAGACGGGGAACGCCAGGTTGATGTCCCTGCTGGGCAGGAGGATCCGGACGTCGATGCGCTCCGGGCGGATGCTTCCGTCGTGGATCTGGCGGACCGGCTCGCTGAGCGCCATCATCAGCGTCTCCGCGGTGAGGCAGGCCGCGTCGATGCGTACACGGGGTACGGAGAACGCCTCGGCGAGACGCGGGGCGAGGCCCACCATGGTCGGCTGCGGCCCGTTGCGCCGGTGAGTGACGTCCGCGATCCGGGGCGGGCTGCCCTTGCTGACGTCGCTGAGCAGTCCGCCTTCCTGCAGTTCGCGCAGGGCGAGGCGGACCGTGCCGCGCTCGACGCCGAACTCCACGGCCAGCTCCGCCTGAGTGGGCAGACGGTCCCCCGCCTTCAGCTCGCCGGTACGGATGCGCTCCCGCAGGACGTCGGCGATCTCCTGGGGCGGACGCCTTCTGGTGCTGTCACTCGCCACAACGTTCTCCTGAGTCACGACCAAACGGTACAACTCTCCCCCATCTTTGGGGAGTTACTCGAAAGTTGTTTATGGATACTTACCAAGTGGGGACAACATAACCAGAGTTGGTTACCAACTCGGCCAAGATGGCGGAAGTTTTGCCTCCCCCTCGCCCATCCATGGCAGCGATCGTCCCGAGCACGTCACCGAAGAGAAGCAGGAGGAACCACCATGCCCGCCATCACCCTCCTCTCCGCCGTCTTCGTCGTCGGCTTCGAGCAACTCGTCCACTGGCGGTACGGACCGACGGGCGTCGTCGGACTGCTGCTGCTCGGCATCGGGATCAAGGCGAAGAACGCGACGTGCAGCTCCATCGGGGCCGTCGTCCTGGCCCTGCTGGTCGCGGGGCCGGCCGTCAGTTCGTGATCAGCAGCTCCGAGCTGATGGTCTCCCACAGCGAGTCGAACCAGAGGCGGGACTGCTCCACGAACACGGTGTCGCGCGGTCCCGCCCCCTGGCCGAAGGGGAACAGCATCGACTGCGTGCCCTCGGCGTCGTACATCTCCAGGTACTCGTGGTCGATCTCCTCGCCCCGCCGCGTGAGCGTGTAGTACGCGAAGAGCGCCTCCGACCCGTTGAGCAGGTACAGCTTCACGGGCGGGGTGAAGGGCAGCGCGCGGAAGGAGACCCGCACGTCGATGCCGTGCGTGGCCCGCAGCGCCAGCAGGTTGTGCCGCAGCACCCGCACCTGGGCGTTGCGGTGGACCAGCCAGCGACGGCGCGGACGGTCGTCCGCCAGGTCGTCGACCAGCGCGGGGAACGCGAGGTCGATGTCCCGGCTGGGAAGCAGCACCCGGACGTCGACCTTGGCCGGTTCTATGCGCCCCGCGTGAATCTCGCGCAACGGCTCGCCCATGGCGAGGGTGAGCGACACCGCGGTCAGGCACAGCGCGTCGATCCGCACGTGCGGGGCCTCGAAGGCCGCCGTGATCCGCGGGGCGAGCGCGACCATGGTGGACCGCGGCAGGGCCTCGGGTCCGGCCGGATCCCTCTCGGGACGGTCCGCGACCGTCGCCGGGCTGCCCTTGGACACGTTGACGAGCAGGCGCTCCGACTGGAGGATGCGCAGCGCCCGGCGCACCGTGCCCCGCTCGACGCCGAACTCGTGGGCCAGTTCCGCCTGGGTCGGCATGCGCCGGCCGGCCGGCAGCTGACCGGACCTGATCCGGCTGCGCAGCTCGTCGGCCACCTCGCGGTGCGACCTCGGCGGCCGTGGTGACCCGTTCCGTCCGTTGACGACGGAGTGCTTCGGCTCCACAACCAGAACCCTACAACTTCCCGCCATCTTTTGGCAGTTGCCGGACCGGTGGTTATGAGTCGCCCCAACACGGAAATAACTAGAAGCAAGTTGGTCGCCAACTTGCACAACATGGTCAAACTTCAGGAGGGTTGGCCGCCGAAGCGCCGCCTGGACACCAGGTGAAGGGGCGGACGGTCCTCACAGCGGAGGTCCGCCTCCCTGTCCCGAGGAGGGACCGTCATGCCACTCGTCGCCCTCACCGTCGCCGCCCTGGCCATCGGATTCGAACAACTCGTCCAGTGGGAGTACGGGCCGATGGGCATCATCGCGTTCGTCGCGCTGTCCGTCGGGCTCAAGGCCCGGAACACCACCGTCAGCGGCATCGGGGCCGTGATCCTCGTGATGCTGCTCGCCCAGTCCGGCTGACCGGACGCCACCGTCCGGCCGGTCCGGCTGACCGCGCTCCCTTCCGGAGGGGAGCCGGGAGCCCGGTCAGTCCGCACCACCACAACCGAATCGCTACGGATCGACAGTCTCGGCAGTCGGCACCCGCGCCCGCACGAAAGGAGAACCTCCCTACAGACAGCGGCAGTTCAGAAGATGTCCGGGCACCACGGTCGCCTGGACGTCCGCAGCAGGGCGTCGGCCAGCGCGGCGGCGCCCTCTTGTCGTTCCCGGACCCGGCCCAGCGCCGCCAGCCGTACCGCGGACTCGTCCCCGAGCCACAGCGTCGCCAGATCGGCGATGGACAGCGACAGGTCCGCCTCCTCGGTGGCCGGCACGCAGGTCGCCGTGCCGTCCGGCGCGGCCCGGAGCCGGAAGCGGCCTCCGTCCGGCCCGCTCTCGTCCGTCACGTCCAGCACGAGCGTCCCGGCGGCCCCGTACGTCCGCGCCTCCAGAGCCCGTACGACGTCCAGGATCCGCACCCAGAGCCAGTCCGACTGGTTGGTGAGACGGGCGGCACGCGGGTCCGGCAGGAAGTGCGGCAGCAGGTCGTCGGGGGCCAGACGGCCCGACTTGACCCGGGTGACCCAGTCGATCGAGCAGAGGTAGCTCCACAGGGCGCGCTCGGCCGTCGGCGTCACCGCGAGCAGCCACTTCACCTCCGCCGTGTTCCGGGGCTGGTTGGAGTCTCCCCAGTCGTCGTCGGCCGTGTAGGAGACGAGGCCCTCGACCTCGCCCGAGGCCGAGCGGTACGCGGCGTAGAACGGCTCCTTCCAGGGGCCGTTGCCGATTCTCAGCAGGCCGGTGTTGATCTGCCACCACCGGTCGTCGCGGTCGATCACGCCGGGCCGGCCGCGCCGGAGCCGCTCGTGCAGTTCGGGGCCCGCCTTGCGCACGTCCTCGGCATCTATGAGGTCGATGCGGCCACCGTCGGCCGGACCCGCCCAGCGGGGGTCGAGTCCGGTGCGCGGTACGTCGACGGTCCACTCGGTGGCGGTGGTGGCGGGGCCGAAGCCGTAGCGGCCGTAGATCGGGTACTCGGCGGCGATGAGCGTCGCGACGACGTCGCCGCGCTCCCTGGCCGCCGCGAGGTCGGCCTTCATCATGCGGGTGAGCAGGCCGCGGCGGCGGTGCGTGGGCGAGACGGTCACGCTGGAGATCGCGTCGGCGGGGACGGCCGCTCCGCCGACCGCGGTGAGCTCCTGCGGGAACGACCGGAACGTCGCCACGCAGCGGGAGCCGTCGAACGCGCCCAGGGTTCTCGCCGGGATGACCCCCGGCGCCCGCTTCTCGACCTCCTGGTCGGAGACGGCCGGCTGCTGCAGGAACCCCGTCTTCACGGCGCGCAGCCAGTCGGGGAGTTCGGAGAGGGTGATCGGCCGTACGTCGATCGGGTCGGCGGCGGCCGTGCCGTCCACGCCGCTGGCATCGCTGGCATCGTGCGGGGTCATGGGCCCACGCTAGGCGGCCCCCGGCCGGGGTGTCGCGCGGATTTCCACCCGCCCTCCCCGACCGGTCCCCCGCTCACCACACCCTGGCCCCGGACACCCGCCCCGGTCCGGGGGGCGGGCCCAGCCCGACCCGGGGGCAGCACTCGGTCCGGTTCGGGGAGCCCGGGTTCGGTGACGGGGGCCGACCTGGTTCAGAGGCGGCACCCGGCCCGGTTCAGGGGACACCCCCAGTCCGACCCAGGTATGACGCCCGGCCCGGTCGGAGGCGGTGTCCGTATCGGTCCGGACGCCGTTCCCGGCCCGACCCGGACACCGTGGCCGGATCCGGCCCGGGCACTACGGCCGGACCCGGTCCGGTGCCCCGGCGGTACCGGTCCCCGGCGGTTCCGCGTGGCCGGTTCAGAAGGCCGCCCGGATCTCTCCCACCTCGCGGCCGCCGCCCAGCAGGGGCGCGCTGCCGATCCTCGTCACCACCGGCGCGTCGACGCCCAGGAGACCCAGCCCGCGGGCCAGGACGGGGCCCAGTGCCCGGCCCCCGCCGTCGTCGATCTTGAAGGCGAGGGCGCGGCCGTCGGGCAGCGCGACCGCCTGGACGGCCTCGGCGCCCATCTTGGAGAGGGCGCCCGGGACCTCGCGCATCAGCCAGGTGTCGGGACGCCGGGTGCCGGCGACGTACTCGGGGTGGGCGCGCATGGCGTCGGCCACCCGGCGTTCGGCGGAGCCGGGGGCCGCGAGGACGAAGGAGCGGAAGGCACGGGCGAGGCCCGTGAGGGTGATGGCCATCAGGGGCGCCCCGCAGCCGTCCGTGCCGACCGCCGCGACGGGCTCCCCGGCGGCCTCCTCGACCACGGAGTGGATCAGCTGCTGGAGGGGGTGCCCGGGATCGAGGTACGACTCGGTGGGCCAGCCGCGCCGCGCGCACACCGCGAGCATCGCCGTGTGCTTGCCGGAGCAGTTCATGGTGACCCGGTCGCGGACGGCACCGGAGGCGAGGTAGGTCTCGGCCTCGACGGGGTCCAGCGGCAGGTCCGGCGGGCACTGGAGCTGTCCGGCGTCCAGCCCGTGCTCGACGAGCATCTTCTGGACCAGGTCGCGGTGGAAGATCTCGCCGGAGTGGCTCGCGGCGGCGAGGGCCAGGCGTTCCCCGGCCAGGTCCAGGCCGGCGCGCAGGACGCCGGCCGCCTGCATGGGCTTGTTCGACGAGCGCGGGAAGACCGGCGCCGTCACCTCGCCGAGCGCCAACTCGACCGTGCCGTCCGCGGCCAGCACCACCAGGCTGCCGCGGTGGCGCCCCTCGACGAAGCCGGAACGCACGATCTCGGCGAGGACCGGGAGCACGCCGGGGGCTCCGGTCCCGCCAGGGGAGCCGGTCCCGCCGGGGGTTCCGGAGACGCCCGGCGCACCGGTCGCGCCCGGTATACCCGGTATGCCGTCGGACAGGGGCGGGCCTTCGGGGGTGCGGGGAGCTGCGGACATCGGCGGTGGCCTTCCGGAACGGGGACCCGCTCCGAAGGCCGCGGCCGGGTCGTGCCCCGGGCCGCGCCCCCGCCCGCGCGGAACGGAAGCGCGCCTCCTGGATTCCGGCACGTTCCCCGGCCCCGGGATCGCCGGGGCCGCCACGTCACATGAGCAGGTCGTCTACTTGTGCTTCCCCTTCACGGTACCTGCGGGCGATCTCGGCACTGCAATCGTCGGCCGTGCGCTGGAGCTGCTGGCGCCGCCGGGAGACCTGCTGCTCGTAGCGGACGAGACGGCCGAGCCCCGCGCCCAGCTCGTCGTCCGTGCGGGCGTCCAGGTCCGACAGCTCCACCTCGGCGAGCATCTCGGCGGCCAGCGCCCGGTACTCCTCGCCGTGCGGCGTGCCCACGGTCACGTGGCGGGCCGAGGAGCGGTACCGGGCCGGCGCGTCCGTCAGGATCTCCGAGAGCCGCTCGACGACGGAGGGCTTGGCCCGGTCCACGGGCGAGAGGTGTCCGGAGACCGGGTGGGGCGTCCGGCGCTCCCCGCGGCGGGCGAGCTCCGCGCGCAGGATGTCGATGCGCCCCTGGAGCAGCCGCCGGACGTAGCTGAGGTCGGCCTCGTCCCGCTGGGCGTCCCGGCGCAGCGTCCGCAGTTCGGGCAGCCGGAGCACGGCGATGCCGGTCGGGGCCGGATCGGCCGCCAGCGGGCCGCTGTCGGTGCGCTGCACCGGCGGCCTGGCCGTCATCGTTTCCGCCCGCGCGCCCGTGCGGGTCAGTGACACGACCGCGGTCTGCTGCCCGGTCCTCGATGTGCTCATGTACCTCTACCGTCCCCTCGACCGGCGCGGTCCGCCCAACGGCCGGACCGCAACACCCCGCATGGTGCCACCCCAGATGGCCGCTATGTGACCGAGTGACCCGATCGGCCCCAGATGGCGGGTTGGTTACCTCCGATGGCGGGTCGGTCACCTCCGGAAATCACGCGAAGGGCCCGCGACGCACGACGGAGTCATGACACGGCATCATGGTCCGCATGCGTGCGGTGGTGCAGAGAGTGGACGGCGCGAGCGTCGTCGTGGACGGCGAGACGGTCGGCGAGATCAGTGGCGAGGGCCTGTGCGTCCTCGTCGGGGTCACCCACGAGGACACCAAGGAGAAGGCGGCCCAACTCGCCCGCAAACTCTGGTCCGTCCGGATGCTGTCCGACGAGCGGTCCTGCTCCGACGTCGACGCGCCGCTGCTGGTCGTCAGCCAGTTCACGCTGTACGGCGACGCCCGCAAGGGGCGCCGCCCCACCTGGAACGCGGCCGCCCCCGGCGATGTGGCCGAGCCCCTCGTCGACGAGGTCGTCGCCCAGCTCCGCGCCCTGGGCGCCACGGTGGCCACGGGCCGTTTCGGCGCCCGGATGCGGGTGTCCCTGACGAACGACGGCCCGTTCACCGTCCTTCTGGAGATGTGAGCCGCGGGGGCCGGCCGGTGTGAGCCGCGGGGACCGGCCGGGGTCAGCCGCAGGGACCGGCCGGAGTGAGTCCTACGGCTCGACCACGACCTCCTGCGCCGCCGCCGTCGAGTCCGCCATCAGCGGGGCGTCCACCGGCACGTTGCGCTTCACGAGGGCCAGGGCGATCGGGCCGAGTTCGTGGTGGCGCACGGACGTGGTGATGAAGCCGATCTTGCGGCCGCCCGGGTCCTCGTCCGCGAGGCGCAGTTCGGTGCCGTGCGGGGGCAGGACGACCTCGCTGCCGTCGAGGTGGAGGAAGACCAGGCGGCGCGGGGGCTTGCCGAGGTTCTGGACGCGGGCGACCGTCTCCTGGCCGCGGTAGCAGCCCTTCTGGAGGTGCACCGCGGTACCGATCCAGCCCAGCTCGTGCGGGATGGTGCGGTGGTCGGTCTCGAAGCCGAGGCGGGGCCGGTGCTGCTCGACGCGCAGGGCCTCGTGGGCGAGGAGCCCGGCGGGCGGTCCGGCCTTCTCGGCGTAGGACTCCAGGTCGGCGCGCGGCAGGAAGAGGTCACGGCCGTACGGCGTCTCGCGGACGACGGCCCCCTCGGGGGCCTCGGTGATCGAACCGGCCGGAAGCTCGACGACCGCGAAGTCGGCGGTGCGGTCGGCGACTTCGACGCGGTAGAAGAACTTCATCGACTCCAGGTAGGCGACCAGCGCCTCCTGGGTGTCGGGTTCCGTGTGCATCCACACCGTCGTGCCGTCGTCGACGAGGTACAGAGCGTGCTCGATGTGGCCGTTCGCGGAGAGGATCAGCGCCTCGGTGGCCTGGCCGGCCGGGAGGTCGGTGACGTGCTGGGTGAGCAGCAGGTGCAGCCAGGCCAGCCGGTCGTCACCGGTGACGGTGACGACACCGCGGTGCGAGAGGTCCACGAAGCCGACGCCGTCGGCGAGGGCGCGCTGCTCACGGAACAGGTCGCCGTAGTGGGCGGCGACGCCTTCGTCCACGCCCTCGGCGGGAACGGCGCCGGGCAGGGACAGGAGGGGGCTCTTCATGGACATACACACTACGACCGAGCGGTCGCCGTTTTTATTTCGGTCACTTCTGCCGGGCCCGGCAGTCCTCGCACAGGCCGAAGATCGCGAAGTGCTTCATCTCCGTCTCGAAGCCGAAGGACTCCTGGAGCTTCGCGGTGAACTCGGCGGCGACGGAGACGTCGGCCTCGATGACGTTCGAGCAGTCGCGGCAGACGAGGTGGATGTGGTGGTGCCGGTCGGCCAGGTGGTAGGTCGGCGCGCCGTGCCCCAGATGGGCGTGGCTGACCAGCCCGAGCTCCTCCAGGAGCTCCAGGGTCCGGTAGACCGTGGAAATGTTGACCCCCGACGCCGTCTTCCTCACTTCGCCGAGGATGTCGTCGGGGGTCGCGTGTTCCAGGGTGTCCACTGCTTCGAGGACAAGCTGGCGCTGGGGCGTCAGCCGGTAGCCGCGCTGCCTGAGGTCGCTCTTCCAGTCGGTGCTCACCACACTGGAAGTCTAGGACCATTCCCGTGGGCGCCGCCCTGAGGAACGGCAGGGCGGCACGGGAGCGCGCGGTGGAGTCCTACTTGAAGAAGGCGATCCCGTCGTCCGGCATGTCGTCGGGCAGGGCCTTGGCCCAGCGCTCGACGTCCTCCGCGGTGACGACCTTCTTCAGGTGCCCGGACATGTAGGGGCGCAGCTCGACCTCGGGGGTCTGCTTCTCGCCGACCCACATGAGGTCGCTGTTCACGTAGCCGTACAGGCGCTTGCCACCGCTGTAGGGGCCGGAGGCGGCCGTACGGGCCACGGCGTCGGTGACCAGGTCGATCTGCGGCTTCTTGTCGGCGATCTCGCCGTACCAGATCTCGACGACGCCGTCGTCGCGGGTCATCACGACCTCGACCTTGCGGTCGGCGTCGACGCGCCAGAAGCCGGTCTCCGTCTCCAGCGGCCGGACCTTCTCGCCGTTCTCGTCGAGCACCCAGCTGTGCGAGCGGTACTCCAGGAAGTCCCGCCCGTCGTGCGTGAAGCTGACCTCCTGCCCGAAGTTGCACTTCTCGGAACCGGGGAAGTCGTGGACACCGACTCCGGCCCAGTCGCCGAGCAGGAAGACAAGGGGGACCAGGTCCTTGTGGAGGTCCGACGGGATCTCGATCATGAGCTGAACAGTTCCTTGGTGGGGGTCAGCGCTGGCCCTGGTACAGCTTCTTCACGGTCAGCCCCGCGAAGGCGAGCACGCCGACGCAGACCAGGACCAGCAGGGTTTCGAAGAAGATCTCCACGGGGTGCTCCTCGGTGAGCGGAACGGGTCCCCGCCCGGGCGCGGCCGGGACTGGGGAGGTACACAAAGGCCGGGCCCCAGCTTACGCGGCCGGGGCCCGGCGCTCTCTTCCAGGTGGGCCCTGCCGGGCCGTCACGCTCAGCCGAGGAGCTGGCTCTGCAGGACGACGGTCTGCTGGAAGGGGATCTCCGGCGTCTTGCCCTTGCGGGTCTGCACGATGAGGGCGACGGTGTCACCGGCCAGCAGGTACGCCTCCCGGGCCTGCTCGGCGCCGTAGGGCTTGCTCTCCGTGTACGCGAACCGGACGACCTCGTCGACCGACACCTTGTCGGGGAACAGTTCGTCCCGCTCGGTCAGGTCGGCGCCCCGCAGCGCGTGTGTCGGTGAGTCGTAGTTCGCCAGTTGGTCGGTGACGAGCTCGTAGGCGGCGGTGGCAGTGCCGAACTGAAGCAGGTAGACCCGTGTCCGGGTGCCGTCGGCGACGGTCCAGCCCCGGGCGGCGACGTGCCGCAGGCCGTAGTCGGTCAGCATCTGGTCGACGCTCTCCCCGTTTGCCTTCCCGAACTGCGCCAGGAAGGTCTTCCGGGGGAGCCAGCCGTCCTCGCCGCGCAGTGCGGCGTCGGCCTTCGCGCCCTGCGGGGCCGGCAGCAGGAGCTTGCGCAGGTCGGCGTAGTGGGCACCGGCCTTGTTGGCCTCGGCGAACGGCCCCGGGCTGCCGGACGGCAGGGGCGGCTTGACGATCGTCGGGTAGTCCCAGCGCCCGTCGGACTTGGTCGCAAGACCGGGTACGTCGGTGCGCTCCATGCCGGTGATGCCGTAGGCCGCGGCGGAGCCGACGGCGGCGAAGACCACGGTGGCGGCGGTCCAGCGCAGGACGGCGCGCAGCACCCGCCGGTTCTTCTTCGCCTTGGCCGGCGCCGCTTGGACCTCGACGGCATCGCCTTCGACCGCGGCGACGGGCGGTGCCCCAGGCGACGGAAGCACACCGGCTTCCGGCCCGGCCAACGGCTGTTCGGCCGACGGCCGCTCGACGGCCTGCGGTCCTGCGGCCTCCAGCTCGGCAGCCCCCGCTTCGGATGCCGGTCCGGCGACCCGCGGTCCGGCCTGCGGTCCGGATTCCGGCTGGATCTCCTCGACCGATGTCGTCTGCTCGGTCATACCGCTTCCCCCGGCTCCTGGATACGGTCCAGCTGCTCACCGAAGAGCTGGGCGATCCTCTCCTTGTCCAACGGCTTGGCCGCATAAGCCGTGACACTGACCAGTACGTCGCCCTGGTAGCCGGAGCAGATCATCATGTCCAGCTTCTCCTTCTTGTCCGTGGGCGGCAGGAAGCACTTGGCGTTCTTGTGCCCCTCGACCTTCGGGCCCGAGCGGAAGATCTCGAGGGCGGCGAAGAACTCGTTCTGGAACGCCGACATGTTCCGGACGGCCCGCCTGTCCTCGATCTGGGACAGCTCGATCTCGGCGGTGTAGGTGGCGGCGCCGCCGACCGTGCTGCCCACGTTGAGGTAGCTGCGCATGGCGATGCCCTTGGTGTGCTGCTTGTCGATCTGCTTCTCGATCCGCCGCCGCTGGGAACGCGGCAGATCGCGGAGCGACTCCTTGCGCAGGGCCGTGGCCGCCCGCCCGTCGAGCGCGACATCGGTGCCGAACCCGGCGATGTCCGGACCACGGCTCAGGTGCCGGTCGTCGTACGGCACGAGCATGGCGGCGAGCGACGACGCCGGCTTCGGCGGCTTGGTGTCCTCGCCCACGGTCTTCGGGAACTTCCAGGACGGCGCGCCCGCGTCGCGGTCGGCGGCCTGAACGGTCACGACGGTGTAGGTGCTGCCCACGAGGACGGCGCCGACGAGCAGTACGGCACCGGTGACGGCGGCGGCACGGCCACGGCGGACGCGCTTCTTCGCCGGCGGGCCGATGGCGGCGGCGAACTCGAGCGCGACCGCCTCGGGCGGGACCGTTTCCGTGTCCTCGGGGTTCACAGGTCGCTCGTTCACAGCCGCTCCAACTGCCGCTCGGCCAGGTCCATGATCTTCGACTTCGGGATCGGCTTGGTGTCGTAGATCCAGATCTCCATGGCGATGTCACCGCGCGAGGCCGCCGCCTGTGCCTTGTACATCGGCAGGTAGCCGGCCTTCCGCTCCGGCCCGGAGAGGTAGACCATGCCGTCGCTCGCACCGGGGACGGGCCAGCTCCGCGTATCGCTCACGTCCCACCCGTCCGCCCGGCCCGCCGCACTGAGGTACTCCTCCTGGCGGTACTGGACCAGCCGGATCTGGACGCTGCGGGCGCTGCCCTCGGTCCAGCTCACCCCGACCGCCCGGCGGAACTCCGCCTCGATCAGGTCGCCGAACTCCTGGTCCGCGTTCCTCAGGGAGTCCGCGTAGGCCGCCAGGGTGAGCCAGCCGTCCCGCTCGGGCGCCCAGTCGGGCACCTTCGTGCCCTTCGGCCGGTCGATCAGCAGCTTGCGCAGATCGCCGTTCGTCCGGGCGCCGCGGTCCTGGGCCGCGGACAGCGGTTCGGGGCCCGGGCCCTTCGCCTGGTTCACCACCGGCTGGGACAGCGAGGGCAGTCGGGTCGGCGCGCGGTGGGCCTGGACCAGGAATCCGGCGCAGGTGCCGGCGACGAGGCCGAGCACGGCGGCCGTCGCGACGATCAGCGTCGTACGGCCACGCCTACGGGGCCGGGGCCCTGACGGAGCGTCCGACGTCACGGCCGGGTCGGCAATCGGCGCGCCGTCGGGCACGCCCGGTCTTTCCGGTGTTTCGGATCCTTCGGGTACTTCCAAGACGTCCCCCCACATAAGGTGAAGCGCGGATTCCGAATCCGCGCACAGGAGACCCATGGCCCGTACACGGGGTTGCGTCGTCGTTGATCACGATTCGGACTACGATGGCGGCCATGGCGAACAAGCTCGTGATCAAGGTGACGGCGGGGGCCGACGCCCCGGAGCGCTGCTCGCAGGCGTTCACCGTCGCCGCGGTGGCCGTGGCCAGTGGCGTGGAGGTCTCCCTCTGGCTGACCGGTGAGTCCTCCTGGTTCGCGCTGCCGGGCCGTGCCGCCGAGTTCGAGCTGCCGCACGCGGCACCGCTGCCCGATCTGATCGACTCGATCCTGGCCGCCGGGCGCATCACCCTGTGCACCCAGTGCGCGGCCCGGCGCGACATCACGGAGAAGGACGTCCTGGAGGGCGTACGGATCGCGGGTGCGCAGGTGTTCGTGCAGGAGGCGATGGCGGACGGGACGCAGGCGCTGGTCTACTGACCGCCGCCCCGCCCCCGGAGTCGGCGCACCCGCCGGCGACCGCCTTCCCCGGCGCTACTGACCCCGTCTGCGCCGCGTACGCGTGTCCACCCAGAGGCAGAAGGGGTGGCCCGCCGGGTCGAACAGCACCCGCACGTCCTCCTGGGGCTGGTGAACGGCGAGCCGGGCGCCCTGTTCCACGGCGCGGACGGTCTCCTCGGCCAGGTCGTCGACCTCGATGTCGAGATGGAGCATCATCCGCTGGTCGCCGGGGCCCGCGGGCCACACCGGCGGGGTGTAGTGCGGCTCGGTCTCGAAGGCGAGCGCGATCCCGCCGAACGGCGGGCCGATGAGCACCCAGTCGGGCTCCTCGGCACGCACCTCGTAGCCGAGCAGCCTCCGGTAGAAGCCGGCCAGCTCATGGGCGTCGGGCGCGTCGAGCACCACGGTGGACAACCTCGTTCGCGACATAGACGCTTTCCGCTCCTACTGCTGCCGCCGCTTCTTGCCGTCCAGTTCGTCCCACCACTCGTCGGACTTCGGGTCCCCGGACGGATCGTCCCACCACCGGTCCTCGGGCCCCCGCCGGTTGGCCACCATCGCGGCCACCGGCGGGATCAGCATGGCCACCACGCACATGGCGACGGCTGCGGGAACCGACCACAGCCGCACGACCGACCAGGCGAGGACGAACAGCACGATGCACGTCCCCATCATGGCGAAGTACTGATGCCGCCTGCGCGCGTACATACCACCAGCGTAGGCCCGGACAACCCGTCCGGCGCAGTGCCGACGGGCCCGGAGGGCCCGGAGCGCGGACCGGGGCGGCCGGGACGGGAGAGCCGGACGCGCCGAAGGGCCGCACCCCGATCCGGTAAGCGTCCAACCCCCGGGGGTGCGGCCCTTCGGCCGTTCAGTCGACTGCCGTCAGCGACGGCGGTCCGCCGTTCAGACGGCGATCGCGACCTCGGAGAGGCCGCCCGTCTGGGCGACGACCGTGCGGTCGGCGGTGCCACCGGGCACCAGCGCGCGGACGGTCCAGGTGCCCTCTGCCGCGTAGAAGCGGAACTGGCCCGTCGCGGAGGTGGGGACCTCCGCGGTGAACTCGCCGGTCGAGTCCAGCAGACGGACGTAGCCCGTCACCGGCTCGCCGTCGCGGGTCACCTGACCCTGGATCGTGGTCTCACCGGGCTTGATCGTCGAGGCGTCGGGGCCGCCGGCCTTCGCTCCACACATATTTCGATTCCGTCCTTCAGGCCTTGGGGGGTTACTTGTTGGCGCCGAGCTCGATCGGCACACCGACGAGGGAGCCGTACTCGGTCCAGGAGCCGTCGTAGTTCTTGACGTTCTGCACACCGAGGAGCTCGTGCAGCACGAACCAGGTGAGCGCGGAACGCTCACCGATGCGGCAGTAGGCGATCGTGTCCTTGGCGAGGTCGACCTGCTCGGCGGCGTAGAGCTCCTTGAGCTCGTCGTCCGACTTGAAGGTGCCGTCGTCGTTGGCGTTCTTCGACCACGGGATGTTGCGGGCGCTCGGGACGTGGCCCGGACGCTGCGACTGCTCCTGCGGCAGGTGCGCCGGGGCGAGCAGCTTGCCGCTGAACTCGTCGGGCGACCGGACGTCGACCAGGTTCTGCGAACCGATCGCGGCGACGACGTCGTCGCGGAAGGCGCGGATGGAGGTGTCCTGGGCCTTGGCCTTGTACTCGGTGGCGGCGCGCTCGGGGACCTGCGAGCCGTCGACCAGGTCGCGGGAGTCGAGCTCCCACTTCTTGCGGCCGCCGTCGAGGAGCTTCACGTTCTCGTGGCCGTAGAGCTTGAAGTACCAATAGGCGTAGGACGCGAACCAGTTGTTGTTGCCGCCGTAGAGGACGACCAGCGTGTCGTTGCCGATGCCCTTGGCCGAGAGGAGCTTCTCGAAGCCCTCCTGGTCGATGAAGTCACGGCGGACCGGGTCCTGGAGGTCCTTGGTCCAGTCGATCCGGATGGCGTTCTTGATGTGGTTCTTCTCGTACGCCGACGTGTCCTCGTCGACCTCGACGATCGCCACGCTCGGGTCGTCCAGGTGGTCCTGGACCCAGTCGGCGTCTACCAGGACGTCGTTGCGGCTCATGCTCGTTCTCCTCCGGGGCAGTTGCGGCGGGGTGGTGCGTTGGAGAGGGTGCGCGGTGCGGTGCATGCCGGTGAGGGCGTGCGCGGCGCAATCGTGGCCCGGACAAGAGAGGTCCAGGGGCCCGGCTCGCGGAAGACGGGACGCTTCCGCTCAGAAGGTGCGACAGAGCATGGCGGCGACGCGGCACAGGTCTACTGCCCGCCGCTTCGTGAGATCCGCCTGTCGCTTCATGGGTCCGATCGTAGGGACGGACAGGCGGGCATGTCACCGGTGTGTCGTATGGTGAGACGCGATCGTCCGTATTGCGAAACGGGAATGCCGCCGACGCCCGGATCGCACGGCTTCCGGGGGCCCGGACCCGTCCCCGTCGCATCGGCCCATCTGCGGTACGGACGGGGCTGTCTCGCCTTTCGGACAGCCCTCCTCCGAGGGCCCTTCGACGGGCCCACCGGATCCCCGTGACGTGCCTGTCCGGCTCGCGGACCGACGGGCCCCGGGGCTCCGGTGGGGCCTTCTACCCGACCAGCCTGACGTCCGAACCCTTCACCGAGATCTCGACGCCGTCCGGGGCGGCCTCGACCTTGTCGAGCTTGACGCCGCCCGGCAGTTCCTCGATCTTCTGCTGGAAGTCGGTGATCGAACGGATCCGTCCCTCGGCGAGCTGGACGCCCAGCTTGGGCAGGGAGTCGGCGTGCACCTTCACCGTGTCGCCGGAGACGCTCACGGAACTGAGCACCGAGACGGGCTCGGGCAGCTTGGCGCCCAGGACGGTCCCGGAGACGGTGACCTTGATCTTGCCGTTGCCGCCGTCGGAGAGGCCGATGACCTGGGCCTTGACCCCGGGCGCCACCTCCACGGGCTCGGACTTGGCGGCCTTGAGCAGCTCGGCGTACGAGATCGACGCGGTGCCGGTGGCGCTGTCGGCGGTGGCGGAGCTGTAGTCACCGCTGAAGGTGACGCCGTGCATCTCGGCGTCGAGGTCGTCGATGCGGATGGTGCCGGCGGATGAGCCCGTGCCGCCGGTCGGCGCCTCGTAGTCCTTGATGCCGATCTTCACGTCGTCGAGTTCGCCCGAGGCGACCTGGGTGAGGAACGGAAAGCCCCCGATGGACACGTCGGGGGTGGAGGCGAGGCCCTCACTGCTCTTGATCCGGCCCGCCGCCTCGTCCTCCGCGAACCAGACCGCCACCCGGTCGGCGAGCACGAACAGTCCGCCGAGAACGATTAAGAGGATCAGGGTTATTCGCAGTGCGCGCATGCTCGTTGTTCCCTCACCTGGGACGGCCCCGTCTGGACGGCCGAGTGGCCACCGAACGCGAGCCTAACCCCGAAGGGCCCCCGGATCGGGGGCCCTTCGAGGTGGTTGTCGATCACTTGTGACGAATCGGCGGCGGCCGGACGACCGGAGCCGACCGCCCGACCGGAGGGTCAGCCCAGCGCGCGGCCCAGCAGGTAGACCGCCGGAGCGGCGGCGGCCAGCGGCAGCGCCACGCCCGCGGTGAAGTGGACGAAGCGGGACGGGTAGTCGTAGCTGGCGACCCGGTGCCCGATCAGCGCGCAGACGCCCACGCAAGCGCCCAGGAAGGCGCCCTGTGTGCCCAGGTCCGTCATCCCCCCGACCCCGAAGCCGGCGCCCGCGGCGGCCAGCAGCGCGACGCCCACGGAGGCCGCCGTGGGCAGCGGCAGCGCACGGACCAGGATCGCCGCGGCGACGGCCGCCGCGCCCACCGTGACGGCGTCCGGCTCCGCCGCCAGGTGCCCGGCCGCGATGATCGCCAGCGCCGCGGAGGCGACGGTCGCCATCAGGCCGTACATCCGGGTGTCCGGGTCGGCGTGGCTGCGCAGCTGCAGCACGAGGGTCAGCAGGACCCACACGCCGAGGGTGCCGAGGATCGCGGCGGGCGCGTTCCCCCGGCCGGCCGCGAGCAGCGCCACGTCGGCGGTCACCGCGCCCAGGAACGCCAGCGCGATGCCCTGCCGGGCGGGCCACATGCCGTTCAGCCGGAACCAGCCCGCCGCGGTGACGGCCTGGAGCAGGACGAGCGGGGCGACGAGCGCGTACTGGCCGACCGCCGCCGTCCCGGAGAGCAGCAGCGCGAGCAGCGCCGTCAGCGCGGCCGGCTGGATCCCGGGCTCGATGATCGGCGACCGTCCCTCGGCACGGGCGCGCTGCGCGTCGGTGAGCCGGCTCTGGCCGGCGACCGTGGCGGGCCCGTAGGCGACGTCGGCCCCGCTCTCGGGGAGGGCCCCGCCGTCGGGCGCCGGGACGTCGGCACCGGCTGCCCCGGCACCGGCCGGAGCGCCCTCCGGGTTCCACGGCCGGTCCGGAGCCTCGGGCGGCAGGGTCGCCCCCGCGACACCGCCGTACCCCTGGGGCTCGCCGTAGGCCTGGTAGCCCCCCGGAGGCAGGTACGACGGGTCGGCCCCCTGGACCGGCGCCTGCGCCTGCGTCTCCCAGGTCCGCCCCTCCCACTGCTGGGTGTGCTGCGGCCAGTCGGCCCCCTGCTGGGGCTCCTGGCGCGTCTGCGGCTGCTGATACGGGTCGTACGCCTCGCGGCGACCCTCGTACGGCTGGTTGCTCATCGTCTCGCTCACCCTCCTGCGAACGGCGGGAGCACCTCGACCGTGCCGCCCTCGGCCAGCCGTACCGTCTCATGCCCGCGGGTCCCCACGGGATCACCGTCGATCAGGAACGAGCATCGCCGCAGGACGCGGACGAATTCGCCGGGGTGCCGTTCGCGGGCCGCGTCGAGTGCCTCGGCCAGCGTGCCCGCGTCGTACGGCTCGGCGTCGACGCCGGCCGCGGCCTTGGCGGCGGCCCAGTAACGCACCGTGCCCTTTGCCATCTCGTTCCTCAATCAGCGATCTGGTGTGCTCTGGTGTGTGGTGTCCGCGCACCTGTTTGCGTGAACCCCGCCAGGCTAGCCCGCGTGGGCGGCGCCCCAGTCCCCGATCCGGGTGAGCAGGCCGTCGGCGGCCGCGTTCTCGGCGTGCCCCATCCCGTGCTCCAGCCACAGCTCGGCGTGGCCGCCGGAGGCCTCGGCCAGCGCCCGCGGGTGGTCGAGGGGGAAATAGCCGTCCCGGTCGCCGTGGACGACGAGGAGCGGGGTCGGCGCGATGTACGGGACGCACTCGACCGGGGACGCCGGCACCGGGTCCCAGTCACGGTGGTGGATACGGGTCCGCAGACCGACCCGGCCCACGATCCGGCCCTCCGGACGGGTCACCAGCCAGTGCAGCCGCCGCATGGGGGCCGTACCCCGGTAGTACCAACGGGCCGGCGCGCTCACCGAGACCACCGCGTCCGTGCGGGCCCGCGCGCGCTCCTCGCGCTCCCGGGCGGACTCCCGCCCGCCCGTCCCGTCCCCGGGCCACTTCTCCCCGTAAAGCGCCGCGTGCCGCAGCACCACCGAGCCGCCCATCGAGAAGCCGACGGTCACGATCCGGGTGTGCCCGAGTTCACGCGCCCAGGCGACCGCCGCCGCCAGGTCGAGGACCTCGCGGTCACCGACCGTGGAGCGGCCGCCGGAGGCTCCGTGACCGCGGAAGGAGAAGGTCACCACCGCCCCGTGGCGGGCGAGGACACCGGCCGCGCGGCGGACGTGCGGACGGTCCAGGTCACCGGTGAACCCGTGCGCGACGACGAACGCGAGGTGACCGGACGGATTCGCTCCGGGGTCGTGGGCCGCGTCGATCGTCACCCCGTCGGTCGTACGCAGAAACCTCCGTGAGGGGGCGCGCGACGCCGTCTCAAGGCGTGGAATCTTGGAGGATCGCGTCATGTGACCTGCCGGACCTGGGCTCATGTGGGCTATTCTGCTGGGCATGAGGACTCGGGCAGAGTAGCCCCCGGGTCCTTTTGTGCTTTCAAGAGCGTTGTATACGAAGCGGGAAACCGCAGGTGTACGGGGTTTCGGAGGCACGGCGGATCCCTGGGATCGCGGGAGCCGCACGTACAGAGCAGTGCCGCAAACGTCCTCGCAGGGACCGAGGAGGAACCAGACGTTATGGGCGAGCGAACCGTGCACGAAGGCAGGACGACCCGGGCGGGTGAGGCTCGATGAGCTCTCTGCTGCTCCTGACCAACGCCCTCCAGCCGTCGACGGAGGTGCTTCCCGCTCTCGGCCTGCTGCTGCACAACGTGCGCGTGGCTCCGGCGGAGGGCCCGGCCCTCGTCGACACCCCCGGTGCCGACGTCATCCTGATCGACGGACGGCGTGACCTCCCGCAGGTCCGCAGCCTGTGCCAGCTGCTGCGCTCCACGGGCCCCGGCTGTCCGCTCGTCCTCGTCGTGACCGAGGGCGGTCTCGCGGCCGTCACCGCCGACTGGGGCATCGACGACGTCCTCCTCGACACGGCGGGTCCCGCCGAGGTCGAGGCGCGCCTCAGACTCGCGATGGGCCGTCAGCAGATCGTCAACGACGACTCCCCCATGGAGATCCGCAACGGCGACCTCTCCGTGGACGAGGCGACCTACAGCGCCAAGCTCAAGGGCCGGGTGCTCGACCTCACCTTCAAGGAGTTCGAGCTCCTGAAGTACCTCGCGCAGCACCCGGGACGGGTCTTCACCCGCGCCCAGCTGCTGCAGGAGGTCTGGGGCTACGACTACTTCGGCGGTACGCGCACGGTCGACGTCCACGTGCGACGCCTGCGCGCGAAGCTCGGGCCCGAGCACGAGGCGCTGATCGGAACCGTCCGGAACGTCGGTTACCGATTCGTTACCCCGGAGAAGGTGGAGCGCGGGGCCGACGAGGCGAAGGCCCAGGCCGCCCGGCCAAAGCCGGAGGATGCGGACGAGACGGCGCACCCGGAGGGGACCGCTCCCACGCGGGCCGCCGCGCAGCCCCAGGAAGCTGCCGTACGCCCTGCCCAGAGGTAGGTCCATCCGCGTAGACTCCGCGCGTGGCCAAGGTGACTAGGGATGATGTGGCACGGCTGGCGGGTACCTCCACCGCCGTCGTCAGTTACGTCATCAACAACGGACCCCGGCCGGTCGCCCCGGCCACGCGCGAGCGCGTTCTCGCCGCGATCAAGGAACTGGGATACCGGCCCGACCGGGTCGCCCAGGCCATGGCCTCGCGGCGGACGGAGCTCATAGGCCTGATCGTGCCGGACGCGCGCCAGCCCTTCTTCGGGGAGATGGCGCACGCCGTCGAACAGGCCGCCGCCGAGCGCGGGAAGATGGTCCTGGTCGGCAACTCCGACTACGTCGCCGAGCGCGAGGTCCACTATCTGCGCGCCTTCCTCGGCATGCGGGTCTCCGGGCTGATCCTCGTCAGCCACGCGCTGAACGACCACGCGGCCGCCGAGATCGACGCCTGGGACGCCCGGGTGGTGCTCCTGCACGAGCGCCCCGAGGCGATCGACGACGTCGCCGTCGTCACCGACGACATAGGGGGCGCCCAGCTCGCCACCCGGCACCTCCTGGAGCACGGGTACGACTATGTCGCCTGCCTCGGCGGCACGGCCGAGACCCCCGCCGTCGGCGACCCCGTCTCCGACCACGTCGAGGGCTGGCGGCGCGCCATGCAGGAGGCCGGCAAGCCGACCGAGGGACGCCTCTTCGAGGCCCCGTACAACCGCTACGACGCCTACAAGGTCGGCCTCGAACTGCTCGCCGGACCGCACCGGCCGCCGGCCATCTTCTGCTCCACCGACGACCAGGCGATCGGGGTCCTGCGCGCCGCGCGCGAGCTGCGCATCGACGTGCCGGGGCAGCTGGCGGTCGCCGGGTTCGACGACGTCAAGGAAGCGGCCCTGACCGACCCCCCGCTGACGACGATCGCGTCGGACCGCTCGGCGATGGCCCGCGCGGCCGTGGACCTCGTCCTGGACGACGGGCTGCGGGTGCCCGGCTCCCGCCGCGAGCGGCTGAAGCTGTTCCCCTCGCGCCTGGTGGTGCGCCAGTCCTGCGGCTGCGAGTAGGCCCCCGGCGGCCCGCGCCCCTCACCCCTCCACCCCGCACGACAGCGCGGATCCCCGCGCCCCTGAGGGGACGCGGGGATCCTCCTTGCGCCGTACCGGGCCTGGCGGGACCTAGAACAGCAGGTTGTACTGGTTGAAGCCGGTGCCGAGGCTCTTGCGGGTACCGAAGAGGCTGCTGGAGGCCTTGTTCGTGCCCGGGTAGAGCCAGAGCGTGCCGCCCGGGTCGCGGGCGATCACGTCGGCGATGCCGTCACCGGTGACGTCGCCGTTGGCCACGTACGAGGTGAAGTTCCAGCCCGTACGGGCCTGGATGCGCGCCGCGAACGGAGCGTGCTCGACCTGCGTTCCCCGGTAGAGGTACAGGACGCCCGAGCTGTTGCGGACCAGCAGGTCGGCGCGGCCGTCGCCGGACAGGTCGCCGTGACCGAAGATCCTGACGTTCTTCCACGCCCTGTCGACGATCTTGACGCGGCCGTAGAACTGGCCGGTGCCCTTGCCCGGGTAGAGGTAGACCGATCCGTCCGCGTCCACCGCGACCAGGTCGGGGCGGGCGTCACCGGTCAGGTCGCCGGGGACCGCGTACGACTTGTAGCCGCCCCACACCGAGCTGATCTGCATCCACTCGAACTGGCCCGAGCCGTGGTTCATGTAGCTGCGGTAGAGCTTGCCGTCACCCTTGTCCCGCATGATCAGGTCCTGGTAGAAGTCCCGGTCCAGATCGGCCTGCAGGACCCAGCTCGCGTTCTGCCAGCCGTTGCCCTGGTAGGCGCGCGTGGTGAGCGAGGTGCCCTTGCTGTCCTGCTCGAACAGCCCGCCGGAGGGCGTGCGCTCCAGCAGGTCGGCGCGCCCGTCGAACGTCAGGTCCGTGTCGTCGATGCGGGGCTGGGCCGCCCAGGTGTACGAGGACACCTTGGTGAACACCGGGTAGGCGCCCTTGGCGGTGCAGCCGGAGACACCCCACGAGACGATGCCGATGATCTTGCCGCCGAACATGACCGGACCGCCGGAGTCACCGTTGCACGGGCTCTTGGTGCCCTCGTCGACACCGGTGGCCGGGGTTCCCGCGCAGAACATGGAACCCTCGATGAAGTCGTCCTCGCCGAGGACGGTCTTCATCGCGCTGTCGCAGGTCGCGTCCTTCACCAGCGGCAGGGTGACCTTGCGCAGGTTCGCCGACAGACCGGCGTCCGCGGCGCCCGAGGTCAGGCCCCAGCCGTAGACGGTGGCGTTGTTGCCGGGCTGGTAGTAGGCGGTGTCGCCCGCGGCCGCCAGCTTCGCCCACTGCTGCTCCAGCGGACGGTCCAGGGTGAGGACCGCGACGTCGTTCTGGAGGGTCGAGCCGTTGAAGTGCGGGTGGCTCCACTGGCGCCAGACGCCAGCGACGGTGCCGTTGGCGCTGTCCAGCAGACCGGTGGCACCGGCGACGACCGCGCCGTTGTCCGTCCAGTCCAGACCCGCGACGCAGTGGGCCGCGGTCAGGACCTTGTTCGGGGCGACGAGGGTGCCGCCGCAGAAATAGCCGGTCCCCGCCGTGCTGTCGTAGTAGGAGAGCTGCACCATCCACGGCGCGGAGGAGATCGTCGTCTCGCTGCCGCCGATGATGAACGGCGTCTTCCTGGGCGCGGTGCCAGGGGTCGCCCGGGTCTTGGCGGCCTCGACGACGCGGTGGCGCAGCTCCTGGTCGGAGGCGGTCGGCGCGGGTGCCGCCGCCGTGGACCGGGCGACGCTCGCGCCGGGCGGTCCGGCCGGGTCACCGGCCGCGGAGGCGGGCTGTGCCGCGAGGGCGCCCGCGCAGGTCAGCGCCAGCGCGAGAGCGGCCGTCGGCAACGCCGTGGCGGGGCGTCTCCAGCGGTCGCGCAGGGCAGGTATCACTCAGGACTCCTGGTGTGGGTGCGTGGGTGTTCCTTCTCGTCCGAAGCCCGGGAAGGGCGTACGACGCACCGGCCCGACCGTCGACGGCGAGCGCGCGCATCGACATCGGGCGTAACCGCGGAGCCCCCCTCCGGCCCGGGAATGGTAGGCACCAGCCGCCCCCGGACACACGGCCTTCACAGCGGTCAAAAGAGTGTTCGCCCCCGGCGTTCCGGGACATCACCCGGACGCAACCCGCCGTTCGCCGGAGCGGGACGGGACCACGCGGGGTGCACGGCCGGATACACGGCGAAAGCGCGGCACGACCGCCCGGCGCGCACCCCGCGTGGACGCACAGGTGGTTCTCACGTTGCCCGCAGGGGTCTCTCAGACGGCTCGCAGGAAGCGTCTTTATATCGGGCATACGAGGTTCTGTCGGGCTTCTCAGAGGCCACTCAGGGAGCTCTCATGATCGGGCGACAGTCTTTTTTCATGACCGAGAGCTTCCGCCGCAGCGGCGAGTACCCCCAGGGCGACCACCACGGGTCCGCGTACCCCGAGCAGCAGTCGCACCCCTCCTCCCCCGTGAACCCCGAGTGGCCCCCGCCGCCGGCGTACGACCCGGCCGGGCCGGTCCACGTCGAGCCGGGCACCACCGTGTGGCCGGGGGCCGGTCACGGCGGCAGCGGCGGGGGCGGCGGTCACACCGCCGGCCCTTACGGCGGCTACCCCGAGCCCGACCCCGTCGGCACCACCGCGGTGTTCGCCACGGTGGCCCCCGGCGGCCCCGGCGGCCCCGACACCCCCGCGGCCCCGGCCGCCCCGGTCGGCCGGAGGCGCGCCAAGGGGCCGTTCGCCCTGCTCGCCGCCGTGGCGATCGTCGCCGCGGCGATCGGCGGCGGCACCGCGTACGCCTTCCAGGAGCTGACCGGCAACGACACCGTCGCCACCTCCAGCACCACCAGCGCCAACGTGGTGCCCACCAGCCAGCGCGGCACGGTCTCCGGCGTCGCCAAGGCGGTCAGCCCGAGCATCGTCGAGATCGGCGCGACCTCGAACGCGGGCTCGTCCACCGGCTCGGGCGTGATCATCACGACCGGCGGCGAGATCATCACCAACAACCACGTGATCTCGGGCGCCTCCCAGATCAAGGTGCAGCTGAACGACGGCAAGTCGTACACCGCGAGCGTGGTCGGCACCGACAGCAAGAAGGACCTCGCGCTGATCAAGCTGGACGACGCGCCCTCCGGTCTGAAGCCGGCCACGCTCGGCGACTCCGACGGCGTCCAGGTCGGCGACCAGGTCGTCGCGATCGGGTCCCCCGAGGGCCTGACCGGCACCGTCACCAGCGGCATCGTCTCCGCCCTCGACCGGGACGTGACCGTCTCCACCGACGAGAACCAGGGGCAGCAACAGCAGGGCGGCGGCAACGGCCAGTGGCCGTTCGAGTTCGGCGGCCGGCAGTTCAACGGCGACACGGGCTCCTCCACGACGACGTACAAGGCCCTGCAGACCGACGCCTCGCTCAACCCGGGCAACTCCGGCGGCGCCCTCATCGACATGAACGGCAACATCGTCGGCATCAACTCCGCGATGTACTCGGCCGCCTCGGACTCCTCGTCCTCCTCGTCGAGCGCGGGCAGCGTCGGCCTCGGCTTCGCCATCCCGATCAACACCGTCAAGTCCGACCTGGCCGCGCTGCGGGCCGGCGGTTCCGACAACTAGGTCAGGAGGCCGCCATGATGATCAAGAGCGTCCAGCACACCGCCGCCGCGGGGGACGCGGCCGCACTCGGCCTCGCCCTGGCGGTCGCCCGCGAGCTGCACCCGCCCGTCCGGCGCGCCGCCGAACTGGCCCCCGCCGTCTCCCGTCCCAAGCAGCACCGGGCCTCCGGCCGCCGCCGCACCGTACGAAGCTGATCCATTCCGGGACGGCCGAGGAACGTGCGAGGCTGAAAGCACCCGATCACGCCCCATCCCAACCGAGGAACCCGACGCCCATGAGCTCCGCCGAAGGCGACCGTGACACCCAGCGCATCCTGATCGTCGACGACGAGCCGGCCGTGCGCGACGCACTCAAGCGCAGCCTCGCCTTCGAGGGGTACGACACCGAGGTCGCGGTCGACGGCGCGGACGCCCTGGAGAAGGCGATCTCCTACCAGCCCGACCTGGTCGTCCTCGACATCCAGATGCCCCGCATGGACGGCCTCACCGCGGCCCGCCGGATGCGCGGCGCGGGCACCACCACGCCGATCCTCATGCTGACGGCCCGGGACACGGTCGGCGACCGGGTCACCGGGCTGGACGCCGGGGCGGACGACTACCTCGTCAAGCCCTTCGAGCTCGACGAACTCTTCGCCCGCATCCGGGCGTTGCTGCGGCGCAGCTCGTACGCGGCGTCCGCGGGCGCGGCCGTCGAGGACGACGCGCTGGCCTTCGGCGACCTGCGCATGGACCTGTCGACGCGCGAGGTCACCCGGGCGGGGCGCCCGGTGGAACTCACCCGCACCGAGTTCACCCTGCTGGAGATGTTCCTGGCCCACCCGCGCCAGGTCCTCACCCGCGAGCAGATCCTGAAGGCCGTCTGGGGCTTCGACTTCGAGCCGTCGTCGAACTCCCTCGACGTCTACGTCATGTACCTGCGCCGCAAGACGGAGGCGGGCGGCGAGCCCCGCCTGGTCCACACGGTGCGGGGCGTGGGGTACGTGCTGCGGTCCGGCGGCGCGGAGTGATGCGCAGGTTCAGGACCCTGCCCCTGCGCTCACGCCTGGCCCTGCTGGTGGCGTCGGCGGTGGCGTTCGCGGTGGCGGCGGTCTCGGTGACGTGCTGGTTCATCGTCCAGGGCAAGCTGTACGAGCAGGTCGACAACGACCTGCGCAGGGGCATACGAGCCCCGGGGCCGGAGATTTTCAACGCCCTCAACTACTGCAGCGCGACCCCGGACAAGAACCTTCCACCCTTCCGGAACAACTATGTCCAGGTGGTCAAGGAGGACGGAACCGCCTGCGCCCTCGAGAACTCCGTCGGCAAGGTCAAGGTCACCCGGTCCGACAAGAACGTGATCAAGAACGGCGATCTCGACAAGGCCTACTTCCGTGACGGCACCGACGAGGACGGCGACGCGGTGCGCGTGATGGTCAAGCCGCTGGCCACCACCACGGCCGACGGACAGCCCGGCCCCGACGTGGGGCTGATGATCGCCGTCTCCCTGAAGAGCACCCAGTCCACGCTCAACGACCTGGCGCTGGTCCTGCTGCTCGTCTCCGGCCTTGGAGTGATGGGTGCCGGAGCGGCGGGGCTCTGGGTCGCGCGGGCCGGGCTGCGCCCGGTCGACGAGCTCACGGACGCCGTGGAGCACGTCGCCCGCACCGAGGACCTCACCGTCCGCATCCCCGTGGACGAGGAGAGCGACGACGAGATCGCCCGGCTCTCCCGCTCCTTCAACTCGATGACCGCCTCCCTCGCGAGCTCGCGCGAGCTGCAGCAGCAGCTCATCGCCGACGCCGGGCACGAACTGCGGACACCGCTCACCTCCCTGCGCACGAACATCGAACTCCTCACCCGCAGCGAGGAGACCGGCCGCCCGATCCCTCCGGCGGACCGCAAGGCGCTGCTCGCCTCGGTGACGGCGCAGATGACCGAGCTGGCGGCGCTGATCGGCGACCTCCAGACGCTCTCGCGGTCGGACGCGGGGCACACGGCCGACCGGGTGGAGGTCGTGGCGCTCCGGGACACCGTGGAAGCGGCCCTGCGCAGGGCCCGGCTGCGCGGCCCGGAACTGACGATCACCGCCGATCTGGAGCCCTGGTTCGTCCGGGCGGAGCCCTCCGCCCTGGAGCGGGCGATCGTGAACGTCCTCGACAACGCGGTGAAGTTCAGCCCCGCGGGCGGCACGGTCGACGTCCGGCTGAAGGACGGCGAGCTGACCGTGCGCGACCACGGCCCCGGCATCCCCGACGACGAACTCCCGCACGTCTTCGACCGCTTCTGGCGTTCCCCGGACGCGCGGGCCCTGCCCGGCTCGGGCCTCGGCCTGTCCATCGTGGCCCGCACGGTCCAGCAGTGCGGCGGCGAGGTGGCGCTGCGTCCCGCGGAGGGCGGCGGCACGATCGCGGCCGTACGGCTCCCGGGGGCTCCGACGGCCCCGCCCGACGTGCCCTGACCGGCTCCCGGTCGCGAGCGAGCCCCCACCCGGCCACGGGTGGGGGCTCGCTCGTCCTCGGCGCACGGGCCGGTCCGGCGTCCGGCGGACGGACGCCGGACCGGCCGAGGGACCCGCCTAGGGGTCCGCCGAGGGGTCCGCCGACGAACCGGTCGGGGGGACCGGCCGGCGGTCCTCGGCTACTTCACGATCGTGATGCGGTCCGCCGCCGGGACCGGGTACGGCGTCGTGGCCGAGGAGTTGGCCGTCAGGTAGGCGCCCAGGGCCGCCAGGTCGTCTCCGCCGACACGGACGTTGCCGCCCTTGCCGAGCTCGGCGAAGCCGTCGCCGCCGCCCGCGAGGAAGGAGTTCATCGCGACGCGGTAGGTGGCGGCCGGGTCGATCGCGGTGCCGTCGAGCTTGACCGAGCCGGCGACGACACGCGCCGCGCCGGTCTTGGTCAGGTCGAGCGTGTACGTCAGGCCCTTGGAGATCTGGAGGATCTTCGGGGATGCCTCGTTGGCGCCGCTGACCTGCTGCTGGAGCGCGGTGATCACCTGTGCGCCGGTGAGGTCGGCCAGGTTCACGGTGTTGGCGAACGGCTGGACCGTGTACGCCTCCCCGTAGGTCACCACCCCGTCGCCCTCACCGCCGCTCGCCGCGTAGGTGAGTCCGGCGCGGATGCCGCCCGGGTTCATGAACGCGAGGTCGGCCTCCGGGTCGACGGACCTGGCGTACGCGAGCTGCGCGTCGGCGATCAGGTCGCCGGCCGGGGACTCGGTTCCGGTGTTGCCGATGTCGCCCGCGATGTAGCCGAGGGGGCGCGAGGCGACCGGCGCGGCGAGCGCCTTCCACTTGGTGACCAGCGTCGTCATGTCGGCGGCCTTCGCGACATCGCGCGTGACCACGTGGTTCGCGGACTTCACCGCCGTGCGGGCGATGTCACCGGTCCAGCGGTCGTACGTCAGTGTCGTGTCCGTGTAGAGCCGGCCGAAGGAGGAGGCCGAGGTGACCATGCGGGGCTTGCCCGCCGGGTCGGGAATGGTGCACGCGTACGCCTGGTGGGTGTGGCCGGTGATCAGCGCGTCCACCGCCGGCGTGACGTTCTTCGCGATGTCGACGATCGGCCCGGAGATGCCGTCACCGGCGCCGGGGCTGTCGCAGTCGTAGTTGTACGCCGTCGACGCGGGCGACCCGCCCTCGTGGATCAGCGCGACGATCGACTTCACGCCCTGGCGCTGGAGTTCCCTGGCGTACTTGTTGATCGTCTCGACCTCGTCGCCGAACTTCAGGCCCTTGACGCCCTCGGCGGACACGATGTTCGGCGTGCCCTCCAGCGTGACGCCGATGAAGCCGACCTTGACGCCGTTCTTCCTCCACACCCAGTAGGGCTTGAGGATCGGCTTGCCGGTCTTCTCGTCGGTCACGTTCGCCGCGAGGTAGGGGAAGTCCGCGCCCTCGAACTTCTTGCCGTCGTAACAGCCGTCCGTCGGGTGGCAGCCGCCCTTCTGGAGCCGGGCCAGTTCCTTGGCACCCTCGTCGAACTCGTGGTTGCCGACCGAAGTGACGTCGAGGTCGAGGCCGTTGAGCGCCTCGATCGTCGGCTCGTCGTGGAAGAGGCCGGAGATCAGCGGGGAGGCGCCGACCATGTCACCGGCGGCCGCCGTGATCGAGTACTTGTTGCCCTTGCGGGCGTCGCGCAGATGCGTGGCCAGGTACTCGACACCACCCGCGTCGACGGTCTTCGTCGTGCCGTCCGCCTGCAGCTCCGTGACCCGGCCCGAGGAACCGGTCGGCGGCTCCAGGTTGCCGTGCAGGTCGTTGAAGGACAGCAACTGGACGTCCTGGTAACGGCCGCTGCCGTGGTGGTGCGTCGGTGTCGCCCTGTCCTGGTGCGCGCTCGCCGGCATCGCGGCGGCCAGCGCCCCGACGGTGGCGAGACCGGCGGCGGCCGCGAGGAGGCGATGAGTGCGTCTGGACAGGATCGTGGGCGGCATGGTTCCCCCTGGAGAACGGTGAGAGGTCGAAACGGTGTGCCGTGCGTGAGCCGAGCGGGTGGTGCGAACCGTGTGCGGGCTGATGAACAACCCTGGTTTTGCACGCACTTTAGAATCAACGCGCGTAGCGCGGAAGGGGGTTCGTGGTTACGGGCTGATTGCCATCACGACACCGGAAACCGACCATCACGTCACCGCCGTCCGCCGGGTGCCACCGGGCGCGCCTCGATCTCCCGCCCCGGCCCGCGAAGACACCCTTCGGTCTCCCCGGCCGGCCCTTCCCCGCCACGCCCCGTGTCCACGTCGCCCAACTCCTTGTCCCCCCACCGCCGGGCCGTACCCTCGTATGCATGACCAGCGACGACGCGGCACCCTTCGCCTTCTCCCGCTCCATCGAGGCCTGCTCCGCGCTCTCCCCGGCCCAGGCCGAGGACGTGCTCCGGCTGCTCTCGGACTCCGCCCGGACCGATGGACAGCAGGCCGTGTCCGAGCAGGGACGGCTTCAGCTGAGGGGCGGGAGCCGTGAGGGCGTCCGCCATCTGCTGCTGACCGTCGGCGGCGAACTGGTCGGCTACGCACAGCTGGAGGACACCGACCCGGTCGAGGCTCCGGCCGCCGAACTGGTCGTCCATCCTGCGTACCGGGGGCACGGTCACGGACGCGCGCTCGGTACGGCGATGCTCAACGAGTCCGGGAAACGGCTGCGGGTGTGGGCGCACGGCGGTCACTCCGCCGCCCGGCACCTCGCGCAGGTCCTCGGCCTCACCCTCTTCCGCGAACTGCGCCAGATGCGGCGCCCGTTGGAGGGCCTCGACCTGCCCGAGCCGAAGCTGCCGGAGGGGGTGACCGTCCGGACCTTCGTACCGGGCCAGGACGACGCCGCCTGGCTCGCCGTGAACGCCGCCGCGTTCGCCCACCACCCCGAGCAGGGCTCCCTCACCCAGCGCGACCTGGACGACCGGACCGCCGAACCGTGGTTCGACCCGGCCGGCTTCTTCCTCGCCTTCCGCGACGAGGAACTCGTCGGCTTCCACTGGACCAAGGTGCACGCCGAGGAGGGACTGGGCGAGGTGTACGTCCTCGGCGTGCGTCCCGGTGCCCAGGGCGGCGGCCTCGGCAAGGCGCTGACCACGATCGGACTGCGCCACCTCGCCGCCCAGACCCTGCCCACCGCGATGCTCTACGTCGACGCCGACAACAAGGCGGCGGTCTCCGTCTACGAGCGCCTCGGCTTCGTCACCCACGAGACGGACCTGATGTACCGGACCGAGTCCTGAGCCCTCGGTGCGCGAGCACCGCTCCGGAGGCCGAGGTCAGCGGTGGGCGAGGACGGCCGTCCGGCGTCGCCGCAGGGGTTCGGCCAGGGAGCGGGCCCCGACCAGCGACGCCACGACCAGGACACCCGCCCAGCGCCGGTGCGCGTCGTCCCAGTGCGGGTCGGACGGCCCGACGAAGAGCACCCAGCGTTCGGGGAGCAGCAGGGCGGCACCGAAGAACACGCCCAGGAGGCCGGCGGATATCGCGATCCCCGGTTCACCGGCCTCCGAGTGCCGCACGGCGACGAGCGCCCAGGCCAGCGCGAGGACCATGAGGGCGGCCGCCTCCAGGGTGATCCCGCCCATCGGGGGCCGGCCCTCGGCGGGCACGAGGAACAGCGCGGCCGTCCAGCACAGCGCCATGAACGGCACGACGAGCACCAGCCGCAGCCCGGTCCGCACCGGGCGCCTGACCGGCACCGTGGCCGTGGTGTGCCGGGCCGGGTCGTCGAGCAGGAAGGCCAGCCCCAGCGCGAAGGCGAGGGCGGAGGCCCGCAGCAGATTCAGACACAGCCACGGGTCCGGTGGACCGGAGACCGTCCTGGACGCGCCGGCCAGCAGCAGCCCGAGGACGGCCCCTGTCGCCAGGGCCCACAGGGGCAGGCTGCGCCACACGGGGCGGAGCAGTGCACGGGCCACGACGTGCACGGGAGGTGCCTCGGCGGCTTTCACCGGCCGACCGGGACCGCCAGGACCACCAGGACCACCAGGACCACCAGGACCACCTGCGGAAGTCTCTCTCACCCTCTTCACTACTCCTCGCACGAGCCACTCCCCGAGTCGGCCGCGGTGCCCTTGCCACTGACCGGGACGCCGAGCAGTTCGGCCACCCGTGCCGTGGACGTCTTCGGGGACGTCAGCTCCGTCCAGTGCGCCTTCACCTTCGCGGCGACGCTGTAGTGCGGCTTCCGGAGCAGTTCGCGCACCACGGTGGTCTGCTGGGCGGACATGGAGACGGGGCCTGTGGGGGCCAGTGCGACGGCGGAGCCCTTGATGCTGTCGTCGAGCCGGACATCGCGCAGGGACCGCATCGGGTCCGGCTGTGCGCTCAGCGCGAGCCACATGGTGGTCACCACGCGGGCGTCGCACACCCTTCCGGCCTCCTCCTCGGTGCCCGTGACCAGGACCGAGGCGACACCGACCGCGAACTCGGGCAGGCGGTTGCCGCCCCAGCGCGTGCCGACGGTGACATGTCCGGGAGTGGTGGAGGGGGAAATCGCGGCGTCGCTCTCGAGGCCGTCGCGGGCGTCGATCCGCTGGCGCACGGTCAGCCGCTCGCCCCCGGCGGAACCGCCCGCGCGGGACTGGATGCGGTCGACCGCCTCGGCCCAGTCGGCGGTGCGGCCGCTCCACTCCGGGAAGGCGCAGTACGTGGACCGTCCGTGCCGTACACAGGTCTGTTCCTTCTCCGGGCTCACGGACGCCTTGGTGCGGGCCTCGACAAGCGAGGCCGGCACGTCCGGGGACTGCCCGGTCACACCGACGGCCGTCGCGGCGAGGGCGAGGGCGGTCACCGCCTTGACCAGTCTCGTCCGGCCACCGCTCACCAGCACGGCGACGCAGAGCAGCAGGACCACGAGTCCCACCAGATAGAGCGCGTGCCAGGCGGCCGGGCGGCCCAGCAGCTCGGAGGGGAACGGGCTGGCACCCTCCTCCGTGACGACCGGCCCGAGCCAGCGCACCCAGTGCTTCCCCTGGGTGAGCGCGGAGACCAGGGTGCTGAGGACGAACGCGCCGATCACGAAGGGCGGTGCGATGAACCCGACCGGTATCACCCGGGCGAGCAGGACGCCCAGGACACCGGCCAGCAGGACCAGCAGCGGGCCCACGACCAGTTCGGCGGGCGAGCCCTGGCCGACCGCGCCCGGCTTCAGCGCGGCCCAGGTGAACTGGAAGCCGACGACGAGCGCGGTGATCGCGGCGAAAGGCAGGACGGACAGCGCGTGCGCCACCGTACGCCGCCAGTGCTCCATGGGCAGGATGTCGAAGTTCTGGTCTGTGGACTGCCTGCGGGAGCGCAGCACGGCGCGGTTGACGCAGACGAACACGGCGATGGCCAGCAGCAGGGGCGCCTGCTGGGTGTTCCGGTCGACCTCATGGAGGATCGGGAAGTCGTCCTGGCCGTCACCCCCGAGGAACAACCTCCAGCCGGTGTAGCCGACGTACAGAACGAGGAAGAGCAGGACCGGGATCTGGAGCAGCAGTTCGCGTGCCTCGAAGCGGGCGAGGGCCAGGACCGCGGCCGACCGGGACTCCCGGCCCCCGGCAGGCGGCTCCACCCCCGTGGGAGCCGCCTGCGTGATCGTGTCCGTGCCGGCGCTCATGCCGCCACCTCCGCGGTCCGGGTGTCGAGAGTGAGCAAGTAGCCGTCCTCCAGCGTCGGTTCGAGGAGGTCGGCGCCCTCGGGCGGATCGCCGACGTTGCGGAAGGCTCCCGTGCCGGTGCGCCATCCGGCCCGGGCCGAGGGATCGCGCTCCGTGCTGCTCCACACCCGGCCGGCGGCTCGCTCGGTCAGCTCCGCGGGGGTGCCCTCGAAGCGGATGCGGCCGGCGTCCATGACGATCACCCGGTGGCAGAGCATCGCGACGTCCTCGGTCTGGTGGGTGGAGAGCAGGACGGTGCGTCCTTCTCCCGCCTGCGCGATGAGTTCCCTGAAGCGCATGCGCTGTTCGGGGTCGAGGCCGACGGTCGGTTCGTCGAGGACGAGGAAGCCGGGGTCGCCGACGAGTGCGGCGGCCAGCGCGACCCGCTGGCGCATACCGCCGGACAGCCGCTTGATGCGCTTGCCCCGCACATCGGACAGGCCGACGGCCTCCAGCACCCGGCGCACCTCGCGGTGCCGGGCGGTGCGGTCGGTCAGCTCCTTGAGGATCGCCACGTAGTCGACGAACTCGAAGGCGGAGAAGTCCTGGTGGAACCCGGGTGTCTGCGGGAGGTAGCCCAGCGCGCGCCGCACGTCCAGGCGTCCGGCGGTGGTGCCCGGGTCGTGGCCGAGGACCGTGAAGGAGCCCCGGTCGGCGGGCACGGCGGTGGCGAGCACCCGCAACAGGGTCGTCTTTCCGGCGCCGTTGGGCCCGAGGAGTCCGGTGACTCCTTCCCCGAGGCGGAGCGAGACGTCGTCGAGCGCGTGCGTCCCGCCGAAGCGGAGGCTCAGGCCGGAGGCCGAGACGGTGGGAATCATGCTGCGTTCCTGTCGGTGAAGTCGGTGAACGGAAGGCGCGACGCGTCGAACCGGTCCCGCGCGAGATAGAGGAGTACGGCGGCCAGTACCGCGACGGCCCCGGAGACGCTCTGCCCGGCCGCGGTGAACGGGGCGAGCGTGGCATCGGGCTCCGTGGTCGCCCGGGCCACCGCCAGCAGGCCGACCCAGCCGCCGGCGACGAGCGAGGGGGCGAGGACAGGACCGAGCCGGGAGGTGAGCGCGAGTCCGGTCGCTGTGAGTGCGAGGGCGGGCAGCAGCCAGGCCAGGGCGTGCAGTCCGTAGGCGGGGAGGGCGAGGGTCGCCAGGCCGTTGAGTCCCAGGCACACGGTCAGCACCGCGACCGTGCGGATCATCAGGAGCCGGAAGCCGTGCAGGGGCGAGACCACCGCCATCTCGTAGGTCGGGTCGATCCCCGGGCCGTAGGACACCGCGACCCCGGCGAGCGGGAGCAGCGGCGCGAGGGCCAGGAAGAGGATGGGTGTGGCGCCGGCCCGCACCGCGTCGGCGGCGACCACGGTCATGACCAGCAGGGCGCCGATCGAGCCCAGCCAGGAGCGGCGCAGAGCGGGGGAGGCGGTCAGCAACCGTGCCGTGTGGTCGGCGACGCCGAGCCGGACGAGCAGCCACTCGACCGGACCCGGCCGCGGGGCGTCGAGCTCGGCGTCGAGCCGCTCCCAGCCGGCGTCCAGGGCGACTGGGTCGCTGACCGAGGCCAGCGTCTGCCGGCAGCGCGCGCACGCGGCGAGGTGGGTGTCGGCGGACCACAGGCGGGGTGCCGCCAACTCGCCCCGTACATAGGCCCGGAGGTCGTCCTCCGGCACGTGCCAGGTCGTACGGCTTTCTCCGCTCGTCTCACTGCCGTCGCTTCCGTGACGGTCGTCGCTCATGCCAACGCCTCCCGCAACTGCTTGCGCGCACGCAGTGCCCGCGTCTTGACCGTGCCCGGCGGAATGCCGAGCAGGACGGCCGCTTCCCTGGTGGTGAGCCCGTCGATCACCGTGGCCTGGAGCACCGCCCGGAGTTCGGGCGAGAGTCTGGTCAGCGCGCCCGCCAGGTCGCCGTGTTCGACGCCCGCCAGCACGCGTTCCTCCGCCGAGGCCTCGTCACGGTGCCGGAGCCGGGCCAGCGCGCTGCGGAGCCGGCCGCGCGCGCCGTCGCCGCGCATCGTGTCGACGAGGCGCCGTGAGCCGATGCGCCACAGCCAGCCGGCCGGGTCGCCCTCCTCGCGGTAGCGGGCGGTGCCGCGCCACACGGCGAGGAAGGTCTCCTGGACGACGTCGTCGACGATCCCGGCGTCGGCGCACCGGCCGCGCAGGCGCGCCGCCAGCCATGGCGCGTACCTCCGGTACAGCTCTTCGAAGGCACGACGGTCCCCGTCCGCCGCGATGGCCCGCAGCAGCTCTCCGTCGCTTCTCGTTTCCCTCACATCCCCTCATCGGACGAGCCCGGCCGATCGGTTCACACATCGGCCGGGAATTTTCCAACGCCCTCGCACACCTGACGGACGGTCGGCTCCATCACCGCGTCCACCAGCGGGTTCGCCACCCGAGCACGCTCGGATCCAGTACCGGAACGCGCCCGGATCCGACGCCGGAGCAACGCCTTCCGCCCGCCCTCGACTTGACCCCGGCCACCACCTTCCACCACCCTTTCACTACTCAATTAGTGAAAGGGTGGTTGTCCGAGTGGTCACGTACCGCATCGACCGGCGCAGCGGCGTCGCCACCTACGTCCAGATCGTCCAGCAGACGAAGCAGGCGCTCCGGCTCGGCCTCCTCGAACCGGGCGACCGGCTCCCCACGGCCCGCGAGGTCGTGGAAGCCACCGCCATCAACCCGAACACCGTCCTGAAGGCGTACCGCGAACTGGAGCGCGAGGGGCTGGTCGAGGCCAGGCGCGGTCTCGGCACCTTCGTCCGCAGAACGCTCGGCGCGGCCCCGGCCGACTCGCCCCTGCGCGAGGAGCTCGACGCCTGGGCCCGCAGCGCCCGCACCGCGGGCCTTGACCGCGAGGACGTGGCGGCGCTGTTCGCCTCCGTACTGGACGCACATTTCCCGAAGGGGGACCAGTGAGTTCCACCAGCACCACCCGATCCGCCGTCGCCGTCGAGGCGCGCGGTCTCACCGTGCGCCACGGCCGGCGCTCCGCCCCGGCCCTGGACGACTGCTCCTTCCGCCTCCCGGCCGGGCGGGTCAGCGCCCTCGTCGGCCCCAACGGCGCGGGCAAGTCGACGCTGCTGGCGACGGCGGCCGGGCTGCTGCGGCCCGCCGCCGGCGCCCTCACCGTGCTCGGCACCGGGCCGGCCGAGGCACGCGAGCGCATCGCCTACCTGGCCCAGGACAAGCCCCTGCACCCCCAGCTCACGATCGCCGAGACGCTGCGCCTGGGCGCCGAGCTGAACCCCTCCCACTGGGACGCCGCGTACGCCGCCGCGATCGTGGAGCAGGGTTCGCTCGACCCGGGGACCAAGGTCAGGAAGCTGTCGGGCGGCCAGCGGACCCGCGTGGCGCTCGCCCTCGCGCTGGGCAAGAGGCCCGATCTGATGCTGCTGGACGAACCGATGGCCGACCTGGACCCGCTGGCCCGCCACGAACTGCTGGGCACCCTGATGGCGGACGCGGCCGAACGCGGGACCACGGTGCTGATGTCCTCGCACATCGTCACCGAACTGGCCGACGCCTGCGACCACCTGCTGCTCCTGGGGGGCGGACGCGTCCGGCTCGGCGGCGGCCTGGACGACCTGCTCCTCGCGCACACCGTGGTGACCGGCCGCGGCACCCCCGCCGACCTCGCCCCGCACCTTGTCGTCGAGTCCCGCCCCGCCGGCCGCGGCCTCACCGCCCTGATACGCGACGACGGACCGGTGGACGAGCGCTGGCAGGCCGAACGCCCCTCCGTGGAGGAACTGGTCCTCGCCCATCTGCGGTCCCCGGACGTCCCCGCGCTGCTCACCCCCGGCACGACCCCGGCCCCCGAGGCGGTGGCCCGATGAGCGCCGCCGCCCCGACGGCTCCCGCACTCCGCGCCCTGCCCGCGCCGCGCGGCCTGGTCTGGACGGTCCTGCGGCTGCACCGCACCGCGCTGTGGATCTGGACCGGCTTCGTCGTGCTCACCGCCGGACTGCTGCTGTGGCTGTACGGCCCCGGCGCCGACCACACGCAGCACCTGCTCGACACGTACGGCTACGCGGGTGTGCAGCAGGACGCCTGGACCTCCGGCATCATCGGCTCGCCTTTCTCGGGCTCCTACAACGACCTCTTCCAGGACCCCGTCTCCCTGCTGAACATCGCCTCCTTCGCCGTCGCCGTGTTCGCGGCCGGCTCGCTGACCTCACGCGAGCTGGAGAACGGCACCGCGCGCCTGGCCTGGACCCAGTCCGTCACCCCGGCCCGCTGGCTGGCCGCCAAACTGGCGGTGCCCGCGCTGGTGGTCACAGCCGGCACGGGTCTGCTGGTCGTGCTGTACCGGATGCTGTGGAGCGCCCACGCCAATCTCCTGCTGGCCGGCATCGGACCGCGCGCCCTGTACTTCGCCATCGGCCCGGCCACCGTCGCCGCCCCGCTCCTCGGACTGGCCGTCGGCGCCGTCGCCGGTCTCGCGCTGCGCCGCACCCTGCCCGCCCTCGCCGTCGCGGGCACCGCGCAGTACGCGGTCATCGCGTTCCGCGCGAACTCCTGGCCCTTCCAGGGCAGTTACCAGCAGCCCGAACTGTCCGTCCGGAGCCGGGCGATCACCTCCACGGGCAAGGAGATCCCCGACCCGGGCTGCTACGACAGCCACGCGTGTCTCGCCCGGCACGACGTCGTCCGCTTCACCCGCCAGTACCTTCCCTCCCCCGACTACTGGCCCCGCCAGCTCCTGGAGACCGGCGTCCTGCTGGCCGCCACCGTGATCCTGGTCGCCGTCGCCTTCGGCGTCCTGAGGAAGAGGTCGACCTCATGAGCACCCTGACCGGCCGGCGCCCGTCCGGCCCGGCCCCGTACCGCCCGTCCGGCCTGACCTGGACCGTGCTGCGCCTGCACCGCACGGCCCTGTACGTCTGGGGCGCCGCCCTGCTCATCGTCGCGGCGGCCCTGATCTGGATGCACTCCGCCGGACCCACCACCCGTTTCGTCGGCGGCTGCGAGGCGGGGGAGCCGTTCCCGCTGGACTGCGGACCCTTCCGGGAGACCACGGCGCACAAGGTCTACAGCTACAGCCTCGCCCTGGTCTCCGGCTGTGTCACGTACCTGATGTACGCGGTCGCGGCCTGGGCGGGTGCCGCGCTGACCGGCCGCGAGCTGGAGAGCGGCACGGCACGGCTGGCCTGGACCCAGTCCGTCACCCCGGCGCGCTGGCTCGCCACCAGGCTCGCCGTCCCCGCGGTCCTGCTCACGGCGGGCACGACACTGGCGTTCCTGCTCGGCAACTGGACCCGCCATGCCGAAAGCAGGGGCCTGTCCGGCGGCTGGTTCAACACGAACGTCTTCATCTCCTCCGGGCCGGTGGCCGTCGCGTACGCCCTCGCGGGCCTCGCCCTCGGCGCGCTCGCGGGCCTGGTCCTGCGCAGGGCCCTGCCCGCCGCCGCGGCCGCCCTCGCCGCGGCGTACGTCCTGCACGAGGTGCTGGACGGGTTCCGGATGAGCCTGTGGCCCGCCGTGACGGCGACCGGGCAGGCCGCGTTCCAGGTCCCGTACGGCTCCCTGGTCCTCGAACACGGTGCCGTCACCGGCGGCGGCGAGCGCCTGGTCACCGACTGGTCCTGCGTCGGAACCGACGGCACCGCCCTCGAAAGGTGCCTGGAGCGGTCGGGGATGGCCGATTTCTGGACGACGTACCAGCCGGAGTCCCGTTTCTGGCCCCTCCAGCTCGTGGAGAGCGGTCTGCTGCTGGCCCTCGCGGGGCTCGCGACCGCCGCGGCCTTCGCCCTGCTGCGCCGGCGCCATTCGTAACCGGCGGCGGTGCCGGCGGACGCGCACGTGACGCGGGCGGGTGTGGACACGGCTCCCTGACATGCAGACGTCCGGGAGCCTCTCCCCGATATCCCGCACGTCATGTCGCCGTAACCATCGATTCAGGTGACCTTGCGACGCTCGGGGAATGCAGCCCGCCGTGCCTGAGCCTTCTCCCTCGCCGGAGAACGAGCCCTCACCGTCGACGCGGAGTCAGCGTACGCCAGAAAAGCGGAACAGGATCTTCCGAATCAACGCCCTGGCCCCTGCCCTCTCCGACGCGCCGGTCTCGCCCTCGGCACGGAAGAATGGGTCCATGAACCAGCGAAGCGCCCAGGCACCCGTGCAGCACCCGCAGCCCTCCGTCGGCTCCATCGCCGCCCACCGCCCGCACACCGTCGCGGCGAACGTGTCCGATCTGGAGCCCGACCTCGACGCCGACCTCGACGCGTACGAGGACGCCTCGCAGGACGGGATCATGCTGCCGCAAGGTCGTTTCCTGGACCGCGAGCGCAGCTGGCTGGCGTTCAACGAGCGCGTTCTGGAACTCGCCGAGGACCCGAACACGCCCCTCCTGGAGCGCGCCAACTTCCTGGCGATCTTCGCCAGCAACCTGGACGAGTTCTTCATGGTCCGGGTGGCCGGCCTCAAGCGCCGCATCGCCACCGGCGTGGCCACCAAGTCCGCCTCGGGCCTGCAGCCCCGCGAGGTCCTGGAGATGATCTGGGCCCGCTCCCGGGAACTCATGGCCCGGCACGCGGCCTGCTACCAGGAGGACGTCGCCCCCGCGCTCGCGGAGGAAGGCGTCCACCTGGTCCGCTGGAACGAGCTGACCGAGAAGGAGCAGGCCCGCCTGTTCACCCTCTTCCGGCACCAGATCTTCCCGGTCCTGACCCCGCTGGCGGTCGACCCCGCGCACCCCTTCCCGTACATCTCGGGCCTGTCCCTGAACCTCGCCGTCGTCGTACGGAACCCGGTCAGCGGCCACCGGCACTTCGCGCGCGTCAAGGTCCCGCCGCTGCTCTCCCGCTTCCTGGAGGCCTCCCCGAACCGCTACGTCCCCATCGAGGACGTGATCGCGGCCCACCTGGAGGAGCTCTTCCCGGGCATGGAGGTCCTCGAGCACCACACCTTCCGGCTCACCCGCAACGAGGACCTGGAGGTCGAGGAGGACGACGCCGAGAACCTCCTGCAGGCCCTGGAGAAGGAGCTCATGCGGCGCCGCTTCGGCCCGCCGGTGCGCCTGGAGGTCGAGGAGTCCATCGACCGCTACGTCCTCGACCTGCTCGTGCGCGAGCTGAAGATCTCCGAGGCGGAGGTGTACCCGCTGCCCGGTCCCCTGGACCTCACGGGCCTCTTCGGCATCGGCTCCCTCGACCGGCCCGAGCTGAAGTACCCCAAGTTCATCGCCGGCACCCACCGCGACCTCGCGGAGGTCGAGTCGGCGTCGCCGCCCGACATCTTCGCCGCGCTGCGCGAGCGCGACGTCCTGCTGCACCACCCGTACGACTCCTTCTCCACCTCGGTGCAGGCCTTCCTGGAGCAGGCCGCCGCCGACCCGGACGTGCTCGCCATCAAGCAGACGCTGTACCGCACCTCCGGCGACTCCCCGATCGTCGACGCGCTGATAGACGCGGCCGAGTCCGGCAAGCAGGTCCTCGTCCTGGTCGAGATCAAGGCCCGCTTCGACGAGCAGGCGAACATCAAGTGGGCCCGCAAGCTCGAGGAGTCCGGCTGCCACGTGGTGTACGGCCTCGTCGGCCTGAAGACCCACTGCAAGCTGTCCCTCGTGGTCCGGCAGGAGGGCGACACCCTGCGCCGCTACTCCCACGTCGGCACCGGCAACTACCACCCGAAGACCGCCCGGCTGTACGAGGACCTCGGACTGCTCACCGCCGACCCCCAGGTCGGCGCGGACCTCTCCGACCTCTTCAACCGGCTCTCGGGGTACTCGCGCCGCGAGACCTACCGCCGTCTGCTCGTCGCGCCCAAGTCCCTGCGCGACGGCCTGATAGCGCGGATCAACAAGGAAGTGCAGCACCACAAGGCCGGGCGTCCCGCCTTCGTCCGCATCAAGGTCAACTCGATGGTGGACGAGGCGCTCATCGACGCGCTGTACCGCGCTTCCCAGGCCGGCGTGCCGGTCGACGTGTGGGTGCGCGGGATCTGCGCCGTGCGCCCTGGCGTCACGGGCCTGTCCGAGAACATACGGGTCCGTTCCGTCCTCGGCCGCTTCCTGGAGCACTCCCGGGTCTTCACCTTCGGCAACGGAGGCGAGCCCGAGGTGTGGATCGGCAGCGCCGACATGATGCACCGCAACCTCGACCGGCGGATCGAGGCCCTGGTCAGGGTCACCGACCCGGCTCACCGCGCAGCCCTCAACCGGCTGCTGGAGACCGGCATGTCCGACACCACGGCCTCCTGGCACCTCGGCCCCGACGGCGAGTGGATCCGCCACGCGACCGACGCGGAGGGCCAGCCCCTGCGGAACGTCCAGGAGATGCTCATAGACGCCCGGAGGCGCCGGCGTGGCACAGCAGCACCTTGATCCCCCCACCGGCTCCGTGGCCGGGACGGCCCCCAGGGCCTCGGCCCCCCTCGACGAGGGAGGTGCACCGATCGGTGACGCCCTCGCGGGCTATCTGCGGGCCCAGGCCACGGAGTTCCTCCGCTCGCTGCGCCAGCACCGGGAGACCGGCGGCGCGGCGAGCGGAGGGGGGGAGTCCGGTGACGCGGCGCGCTCCCTGCGCCGCTCCGCCCGCCGCATCAGCGGCAGCCTGCACACCTTCCGGCCGCTCCTCGACGCGGACTGGTCGGAGAGGATGCGCCCCGAACTGGCCTGGCTGTCGGGCACCCTGGCACGCGAACACGCCTACTCCGCGCGCCTGGAACGGCTGCTCGGCGCGCTGAACCGGCTGTCGGGCACGGTCAGCCTGCCCGGCCAGGGCACGACCGGGTCCTCCAAGTCGGGCGGTCTGACCGTCGGCGCCGCGAAGGCGGGCGCGCTCCTCGACCGCCAGCTGACCCTCGCCCGCACCCGCGCCCACTCGGCGGCCCTCCAGGCCCTCGGCTCCTCCCGCTTCCACGCCGTCGCCGACAGCGTCGCCGTGCTCGCCAGCGAGGTTCCGCTGGTCCCGGCCGCGGACACCGCCGATCTGCGTCCGCTGGCCGCCGCGGCCCAGGACCGGCTGGCCGACGCCGTCACCGCGCTGCCGCTGGTCGTCGCGGGCCGCCCCTACAACGCGGAAGCCCTCGTGCACGGCCTCTCCGCCGACACCGCTCCCCAGCCGCAGGACACGTCCTGGCACCAGGTCCGGCTGCTGCTGCGGCTGCACCGCTACGCCGACGAGGTGCTGCACCGGGGGGAACGCCCCGTCGACGCCCGCCTGCTCGGCGCGGGCAAGGCGCTCAACCGGCACCGGGACGCGGCGGAGGCCGCCGCCGCCGCGGCCGCCGCCGCCCGCACCCCGCGCATCGCGCCGGCGACCGCGTACGCGCTCGGCGTGCTGCACGCCGACCAGCGGCACGAGGTGGAGGCGGCACGGTTCGCCTTCCAGCAGGCCTGGCAGAAGGAAGCCGTACCCACCCCCTGAGGGAGGCCCCATGGCCGACGACGACACCATCCGAGCAGCGGGCTGCGTCCTGTGGCGCCGGTCCCCGGTCGACTCCGCGCTGGAGATCTGCCTCGTCCACCGGCCCAAGTACGACGACTGGTCGCACCCCAAGGGCAAGCTGAAACACGGCGAGGAGTTCCTGGCCGGCGCGCTGCGCGAGGTCGAGGAGGAGACGGGCTACGACGCCGTCCCCGGCGCCGTCCTCCCCACGATCCGCTACGTCGTCGGCGAGCGCCCCAAGGAGGTCCGCTACTGGGCCGCCGAGGCGGCCGAGGGCCGCTTCGTCCCGAACGACGAGGTCGACCGCGTGCTCTGGCTCTCCCCCACCGCCGCCCGCCACCGTCTCACCCAGCCCCGCGACCGCGATCTGGTCGACGCGCTGCTGGACGCGCTGCGTCCGGCCTGACGTGTTCCCCTGTATAGGAGGACGCTGCTCCCGGCATCCGGCGCGGCGTCCCGCCTTGCGCGGAAGCGGCTCCCGGGGAGCCGCAGACGGCCACTCACCGTAGTGGGCGCGCCCTTCGCTGTTGCTCATGAGGAAATCGGGGCGAATGAGCCATGACGGGAACGTGGGCACCACCCATCACGTACACACCCGTTCGATTACCTGGAGTTTCCCTTCCGGACCCCTCGGCCGGGACATGCCCGTGTCCTCGACGTGAGCGTTCCGTGACCTCACCGCACCGCCGTCAGGGGTTCACCCTCCGTTCATTTACGGCCTTCGGCGCCTTCACCTGATCTGCTTAATTTCGGCCTTACGCGGTGCGAAGGACGCCTTCGGACGAACCCTTCACCTCGCTACGGATCGCAGTTCACAGACATCGCACGCCGCCACCTGACGGCGGCTCCTGGAAGGAACTCCCGAAGTGAAGCTTCAGCGCATGAACCGGCGGGCCCTCACCCTCGGTGCTCTCGCCGTCTCCGGCGCCCTGGCCCTCACGGCGTGCGGTTCTGACGACACCGGCAACAGCAACGGTGGCGGCAGCTCGGCCTCGGCCAGCAACAACAGCGCCATCAAGTGTGACGACGCCAAGGGCCAGCTGCAGGCTTCCGGCTCCTCCGCGCAGAAGAACGCGATCGACGCCTGGGTCAAGGCCTTCACGGCCGCCTGCAAGGACGTCCAGATCAACTACAACCCGACCGGTTCGGGCGCCGGCGTCACCGCCTTCACCCAGGGCCAGACCGCGTTCGCCGGTTCGGACTCGGCGCTCAAGCCCGAGGACGCCGCGGCCGCCAAGAAGGCCTGCGGCGGCAACGCCGCGATCGACCTGCCCATGGTCGGCGGCCCCATCGCGGTCGGCTACAACGTCCCCGGTGTCGACAACCTCGTCCTGGACGCCTCGACGATCGCCAAGATCTTCGACGGCAAGATCACGAAGTGGGACGACGCGGCCATCGCGAAGCTGAACCCCGACGCGAAGCTGCCCTCCACCAAGATCCAGGCCTTCCACCGCTCGGACGAGTCCGGCACCACGGACAACTTCACCAAGTACCTGAAGGCCGTCGCCCCGGCCGACTGGAAGTACTCCGGCGGCAAGGCCTGGCAGGCGAAGGGCGGCCAGTCCGCCCAGGGCTCCTCCGGTCTCGCCCAGCAGGTGAACCAGACCCCCGGCGCGATCTCGTACTTCGAGCTCTCCTACGCCACCGGCGACGTCAAGGCCGCCTCCCTCAAGACGGACGCCGCCGCCCCGGCCGCCGCCACCGTCGAGAACGCCACCAAAGCCATCGCCGCCGCCAAGGTCGTCGGCACCGGCAACGACCTGGCGCTCGAGCTGAACTACAAGCCGACCGCCGAGGGTGCCTATCCGCTCACGCTGGTCACCTACGAGATCCTCTGCGAGAAGGGCAACAAGGCCGACACCCTGGCCGCCACCAAGGCCTTCCTCACCTACACCGCGAGCGAGGACGGCCAGAAGCAGCTCACCGCCGCCCAGTACGCGCCGATCCCCGCCGAGATCATCACCAAGGTTCGTTCCACCATCGCGAACCTGAGCTGACCCGAGTGTGCGGCCCGCCTCGCCGAGGCGGGCCGCACCGTCCGGTGCACCGCCGCCTGGAGCCGCCACTCGATCCGGCTCCGCAGACCGGAGACTCACGATGGACATATCGACACAGAGCACTGAAGCACCTCCCCCCACCCCACGATCTTCCGGTGCCGCGCGCAAGCGCGCCGCCCGCGGCGCCACCCGCGCCGGAGACCGCGTCTTCCTCGCGCTCTCCCGGGGTTCCGGCATCCTCCTCCTGGTGATCATGGCCGCCATCGCGGTCTTCCTCACCTACCGCGCCTCGCTCGCGCTCAGCAAGAACGAGGGCAACTTCCTCACCACCTTCGAGTGGAACACCAACCTCGTGCCGCCGGTCTTCGGCATCGCGGTGCTGGCCTTCGGCACGATCGTCTCCGCGGTCATCGCCATGGCCCTCGCGGTCCCGGTCGCGGTCGGCATCGCCCTGTTCATCACGCACTACGCGCCGCGCAAGCTCGGCGGACCCATCGCGTACGTGATCGACCTGCTCGCCGCCGTCCCCTCCATCGTGTACGGCCTCTGGGGCGCCATCGTCCTCGTGCCGCACCTGAACGGGCTGTTCGGCTGGCTCGACGAGTACTTCGGCTGGACCGGCATCTTCACCTGGCAGGACGGTGCGCCCCGCTCGATGCTCACCGTCGGCATCCTGCTCGCGATCATGATCCTGCCGATCATCACCAACGTGAGCCGTGAGGTCTTCCGCCAGGCCCCGCAGATGCACCAGGAAGCCGCACTGGCCCTCGGCGCCACGCGCTGGGAGGTCATCCGCATGTCGGTGCTGCCCTTCGGCCGCTCCGGCGTGATCTCCGCCTCGATGCTCGGCCTCGGCCGCGCGCTCGGCGAGACGATGGCCGTCGCCACCGTGCTCTCCCCGAGCTTCGACATCCAGGCCAGCCTGCTCGACCCGGGCGGCGGCACCTTCGCGCAGAACATCGCGGCCAAGTTCAACGAGGCCACCGTGTTCGGCCAGGACGCCCTGATCGCCTCGGGTCTCGTCCTGTTCGTGATCACCCTGCTGGTGAACGGCGCGGCGCGCTTCATCATCAACCGCCGCAAGGAGTACTCGGGGGCCAACGCATGAGTAACGCACCCGTCCTCCGCAAGCACGCCAGCACGCTGCGCGGCGGCCGCCTTCCCAAGTGGTCCCCCTGGGCCATCGCGGCGGGATCCGTCGCGGCCGGCATCGGCATCTCCCTCGCCGCCGGCCTGGACAGCAAGGTCCAGTGGGGCCTGATCGCCGCGATCGTCTTCGTCCTCGGTACGTACGTGGCCGCCGCGCGCGTCGAGGGCCGCCGCCAGGCCAAGGACCGTGTCGCCACCAGCCTGGTGTGGGTCTGCTTCATCGTCGCCGTCGTCCCGCTGGTCTCCCTGATCTGGGAGACGGTCAAGCGCGGTGTGAAGGTCTTCGACACCTACTTCCTGAGCCACTCCATGGGTGTGGTCGCCGACGCCGAGACCGGTGGCGGCATCTACCACGCGCTCATCGGCACCCTGGAGCAGGTGGGCATCGCCTCGCTCATCGCCGTGCCGATCGGTGTGCTGACCGCGATCTACCTCGTCGAGTACGGCCGGGGCAAGCTCGCCAAGGCCGTCACCTTCTTCGTCGACGTCATGACGGGCATCCCGTCGATCGTCGCCGGTCTGTTCATCCTCAGCTTCTGGATCCTGATCCTGGACATGGGCTACTCCGGCTTCGCCGGCGCGATGGCCCTGTCGATCCTGATGATGCCCGTGGTGGTCCGCTCCACCGAGGAGATGCTCAAGCTCGTCCCGAACGAGCTGCGCGAGGCCTCCCTCGCCCTCGGCATCCCGAAGTGGCGCACCATCCTCAAGGTGGTCCTGCCGACGTCCATCGGCGGCATCACCACGGGCGTGATGCTCGCCGTCGCGCGCATCACCGGTGAGACCGCCCCGGTGCTGCTGCTGGTGTGGGGCACGGGCTTCATCAACAACAACCCGTTCGACGGCCCGCAGGCCTCGCTGCCGCTGTACATCTACCGGCAGTACTCCGCGGGAACCCCGGCGTCCGTCGACAGGGCCTGGGCGGCGGCGCTCGCCCTCATCCTGTTCGTCATGATCCTCAACATGGGAGCCCGCGCCATCGCGCGCTGGAAGGCACCCAAGACGGGCCGCTGACGCGGCCGATCAGCGACCCGATCCTTTCGAAAGAAGCAGTGACTGACATGGCCAAGCGAATCGACGTGAGCGGTCTGACCGCCTACTACGGCGCCCACAAGGCGATCGAAGACATCTCCATGACGGTCGAGCCCCGCTCCGTGACGGCCTTCATCGGCCCCTCCGGCTGCGGCAAGTCGACCTTCCTGCGCACCCTGAACCGCATGCACGAGGTCACCCCCGGCGGCCGTGTCGAGGGCAAGGTGCTGCTCGACGACGAGGACCTGTACGGGAACGGCATAGACCCCGTCGCCGTGCGCCGGACCATCGGCATGGTCTTCCAGCGCCCCAACCCCTTCCCCACCATGTCGATCTTCGACAACGTGGCGGCGGGCCTGAAGCTCAACGGCAGCTACAAGAAGTCCGAGCTCGGCGACATCGTGGAGCGGTCCCTCAAGGGCGCGAACCTCTGGAACGAGGTCAAGGACCGGCTGAACAAGCCCGGGTCCGGCCTGTCCGGCGGTCAGCAGCAGCGTCTGTGCATCGCGCGGGCGATCGCGGTGGAGCCGCAGGTCCTCCTCATGGACGAGCCCTGCTCGGCCCTGGACCCGATCTCCACCCTCGCCATCGAGGACCTGATCGGTGAGCTGAAGGAGCGCTTCACGATCGTCATCGTGACGCACAACATGCAGCAGGCCGCCCGCGTCTCCGACCGCACCGCGTTCTTCAACCTCTCCGCGGTGGGCCAGCCCGGCCGCCTCATCGAGATCGACGACACGGAGCGCATCTTCTCCAACCCGTCCGTCCAGGCCACGGAGGACTACATCTCCGGCCGCTTCGGCTGACCGGACCGCCTCCCGAATCCCCTCGCGGTGCTGCATGGCGGTGCCACCGCGAGGACGAGAAGGGCCCGCCCCTGGCTCCCGGGGGCGGGCCCGTCGTCGTACGGGTGGACGATCCGCACCCGGTCCGTGCCGGACAGGCCCTGGAGGGGGCTGCCGGCGTACTGCTTCTCCCGGCCGCTGCACGTGGCCGTCAGCACCACGCCGTCGTCCCGGAGGCAGACCTTGATGCAGTCGCTGCCGGCCTTCCAGTAGCCGAGGACGCCAGCGCCGTCCGAGTCGTTGTCGCAGACTCCGAAGTGGTCGCCGTAGCTCTCGTAAACGAAATGATCTCCCCTTCGATGAAGGGGAGATCACTTTCACGAAGGGGACTTCACGTTCACAGGAACGCGAGGTTCACGACCCAGAAGCCGACTGCGGCCACGAGCGCCGCGGCCGGCATGGTGATGAACCAGCCGAGGACGATGTTCTTGGCGACGCCCCACCGCACGGCGTTCACCCGCTTCGTCGCACCGACACCCATGATCGCCGAGGTGATGACATGGGTCGTGGAGATCGGCGCCTTGAAGATGTAGGCCGTGGCGAACATGATCGACGCACCGGTCGTCTCCGCCGCGAAGCCCTGCGGCGGATCGAGCTCGATGATCTTCCGCCCGAGCGTCCGCATGATGCGCCAGCCGCCCGCGTACGTCCCCAGCGACAGCATCGTCGCGCAGACGATCTTCACCCAGACCGGGATCGGGTCGTTCGCCCCCTGCTCACCGGCGATGACCAGCGCCATCACCACGATGCCCATCGTCTTCTGGGCGTCCTGGAGACCGTGCCCGAGCGCCATGCCGGCCGCGGACACCGTCTGCGCGATACGGAAACCGCGCTTGGTCTTGTGCGGGTTGGAACGCCGGAACAGCCACATGATCACGGTCATCACGAGATAGCCGACGAGCAGGCCGACGAGCGGCGACAGGAACATCGGGATGATGACCTTGTCGAGGACGCCGCTCCAGTAGACCGTCGTGCCACCGGCCAGGGCCGCGCCGACCATGCCGCCGAACAGCGCGTGCGAGGACGAGGACGGCAGACCGAAGTACCAGGTGATCAGGTTCCAGGTGATCGCGCCGACGAGCGCCGCGAAGAGGATGCCCATCCCCTTCGAGCCCTCGGGCGTCTGGATCAGCCCCTCACTGACGGTCTTGGCGACCCCGCTGCCGAGGAACGCGCCGGCGAGGTTCATCACCGCGGCCATGGCGAGCGCGGCCCGCGGCGTCAGGGCACGCGTGGACACGGAGGTGGCGATGGCGTTCGCCGAGTCGTGGAAGCCGTTCGTGTACGTGAAACCGAGCGCGACCCCGATGGTCACGATCAAAGCGAAGGTGTCCATGAACGGGTCAGGACTCCTTGACGGCGATGGTCTCCACCGTGTTCGCCACGTGCTCGAACGCGTCGGCCGCTTCTTCCAGCACGTCCACGATCTGCTTGAGCTTCAGCACCTCGATGGCGTCGTACTTGCCGTTGAAGAGATGGGCCAGCAGCTTGCGGTGGATCTGGTCGGCCTGGTTCTCCAGACGGTTGACCTCGATCCAGTACTCCGTGAGGTTGTCCATGGTCCGCAGGTTGGGCATGGCCTCGGCGGTCAGCTCCGCGGCCCGCGACAGGACCTCGATCTGCTGCTCGACGCCCTTGGGGAGTTCCTCGACGTTGTAGAGGACGACCAGGTCGACGGCCTCCTCCATGAAGTCCATGATGTCGTCGAGGGACGAGGCGAGGCTGTAGATGTCCTCGCGGTCGAAGGGCGTGATGAAGGAGGAGTTCAGCTGGTGGAAGATCGCGTGCGTCGCGTCGTCACCAGCGTGTTCCGCGGCCCGCATACGCTCTGCGATCTCGGCCCGAGCGGAAGCGTCCGCCCCGAGCAGTTCCATCAGGAGCTTCGAGCCCGTGACGATGTTGTCCGCGGACGCGGAGAACATGTCGTAGAAGCTCGTCTCCCTGGGGGTCAGACGAAAGCGCACGTTGGGGTCCTCGGGGTGCTTCGGTTGGGACAGGCTGATGCTAGGCGCATCATCCAGCCACGGCTAACGGGCCGCCACCCAGTGTCGCCCATCGAGCACGGTGGTCGGCACGGGGTCCGGCACCAGGGCCGGGCAAGAATTCACTACCCCGCAAAGTTCGGTACGATATACCCACCAGGGGTATATGTAAGTGGCGTTTCAGACAGGATCGCCGATCGGATCCAGCAGGAGGACGCGATGACGACCACCGAGGCCGGCGCGGCGACGCCCTCCGGCGAGGCGCAGGAGATCGTGACCGACCACGACCGCGGCATCCACGGCTACCACCAGCAGAAGGACGAGCACCTGAAGCGGCTGCGCCGCATCGAGGGGCAGATCCGCGGCCTCCAGCGCATGGTCGACGAGGACGTCTACTGCATCGACATACTCACCCAGGTGTCCGCCTCCACCAAGGCCCTCCAGTCCTTCGCCCTCCAGCTCCTGGAGGAGCACCTGCGCCACTGCGTGGCGGACGCGGCGCTCAAGGGCGGCGACGAGATCGACGCGAAGGTCGAGGAAGCGACGAAGGCGATCGGCCGCCTGCTGCGCACCTGAGCGGCCCGCCGGTCACGGAAGGCCGGCGGAACCACGCGAAACGTGAGAGATACGACGCATGTGACATCCGCGACGCGCGTGCTCCGGCCACCGGGGACGGGGCCGAAAAGGACTAGTCCTCCACGCCCCGCCGCTCGGGTGCGCGTTCTTCGGCCACTTTCAGCACCGCGTCGATGCTCTCCAGGCTGAGGCGGTCCTCATGGGCCGCCGAGGCCGCGATGATCAGCTCGCCGCACAGGTCGATCTCGGCGAGGGCCACGTGGTCCTGAACTGCCGTACCGCCGAGCGGAGCCACGCGCATCACCTCTTCCTGCCGTCACCGACTTCCTAGGGTAGGGAGCGGCCTACACACCGCGCATGGCACGGAAGGGCCATTTCCGGCCCTCCTGTGAAGCTACGGCTCCGGATGCTCTTGCCCGTCTCCCCGGAAGCCACTACTCCGCGATCTTCCCCGCGTAGATGTCCGAGGGTTCCGGCAGCCGTACGACGGCGGGAGCACCGAAGTCGTACAGCAGGAGCGTCGACGCGACGGCGACGGTGCCCTTCCGCTGTCCGTTGACGAAGCTGAACCGGTACCGGACCTTGCGCAGCCGCCCCTGGTCGTCGACGTAGGCGTCGAACGGCACCGCGGTGGTGGCGAACCCCTTCGCCGCCGCCGTCAGGGCCGGCCGCTGCGCCGCCGAGGCGCCCCGCGCGGCGGCCTCGAGGTCGGCGGTCCCGCGGTGGTGCCGGACCGGGATCCCGGCGACCTCGGTCCTCCCCACGTAGGTCACCGACCGCGCGCCGCGCAGCAGTTCGGCCGCGGCGTACGGATCGGTGGCGCCGCCCGTGACCAGATTGCCGTCCGTGAGCCCGGCCGTCGCCACGCGCACCCATTTGTCGGCCGGCACGCCGGCGCCCCGATTCTTCATGAACAGGGCACCCGGAGTCAGCAGTTCGGTGATCGGACGGTGCTCGGCCGCGCCGGCCGGGTCCTGCGGCAGCACCACCTTCAGCCGCCCCGTCTGCTTCCTGAAGTCGTACACGCCCCGCCCCCGGATGGTGACCCGGGTCCCTCCGGTGGCCATCTCCATCGACGTACTGGCCTTCGCGCTGCCGGCGCGCTCCAGCACGGACACCGCCTCGCGCAGCGTCCCGACGGTGCCGGACCCGGTGCGCGCGTCCTGCGCGGCCGCACCGCCGCCCGAGCACCCGGTACCACAGACCATGAGCCCCGCCGCGACGAACGCGACCAGGGCCGCCGCCCGTTCCTGCTGCTGCGCCACCATCGTCCACCGACCCCCAGCCGGTCCGTCCCGGGCCTTCCCGTCGTTCCGCTTAACGACAGGTGGGGACGCCCGTCACGCGGCAGGAATCCGTTCGCCCGGCATGGGTAACGTTGTGGGTGTGGAGCACCTGGACGAGACGGACCCCCTCCCCGGCCACCGGACGACGACCGTCGAGCAAGGCCCCTTCTGCCTGGCCCGCTGCACCTGCGGCTGGCGGGGCCCGGCCCGCCGCGCCAGAAGCCAGGCCCGCACGGACGCGACGACCCACGCCCTGACGGCCCCCGTCTGACCCACCGGCCTTCCTCGCCCCCTCCGCCCCCACCCTTCCCACCCCTGGGGCTCCGCCCCCGGACCCCCGCTCCTCAAACGCCGGAGGGGCTGGATCTTGCCGACCGGGGCTGAACAGTCACCACGACGCACCCGCGGCCGGGATCCGGCACAAGGCAACCGGAATGGCCACCACCGATCACCCGCAGTCGGCAGCGCGCGGAAGGGGCCGTGCCGGTACATCGAATGCCCGCAGGCCGGACGGATCGGAACCCCCTGCGCTTCACAGCGCCGCTGGGATCCGTCCGGATGCGGGCGGATGTACCGGCACGGCCCCGACCCACCCACCGGGCCTCACCCACCGGGCCCCACCCACCGGACCGGAACCGCACCCGTAGCAGTTCTGCGACATACGCGCGGAACCCCCGGACCCGGGCACCCGTCTCGTTCCAAGGAACCCACGGGAGGCACACATGCAGCGGCGTTCGTTCATCGGCGGAGCCACCGCCGTTCTCGCGGCGGCGGCGACGTCCGCCTGCAACGGCGGCGACAAGGGGGGCAACCACGCCGACGGCAAGGCCGGGAGCACGAGCGGCACCGCCACCGACACCGCGGCCGACACCACCGGCATACGCACGGCGACCGCGGCCAACCGCGCGGCCGCCAACTGGACCGCGCTGGGACACCAGCTGGACGGCGCCCTGATCCGCCCCGGCGACCACAGCTGGCCCGCCGCCCACCAGCTGTACAACACGCGCTTCGACAACCTGAAGCCCGCCGCCGTCGCCTACGTCGCACACGCCGACGACATCCGCACGACCATGGACTACGCCCGCGCCCACGGCGTGAAGGTGTCCATCCGCAACGGAGGCCACTCCTACGCGGGTTGGTCCTCCGGCGACGGCCGCCTGATCATCGACGTCTCCAAGCTGAACAGGATCCGCGCCTCGGCGAACGAGGCGGTCGTCGGCGCCGGTTCCAAGCTGATCGACGTCTACCGCGCCCTGGCCGCGAAGGGCGTCACCATCCCCGCCGGTTCCTGCCCCACCGTGGGCGTCTCCGGACTGACCCTGGGCGGCGGCCACGGCGTCGTGTCCCGGGCGTACGGACTGACCTGCGACAGCCTCACCCAGGCGACGCTGATCACCGCCGACGGCAAGCAGCTCACCGCGAACGCCACCCAGAACAAGGACCTGTTCTGGGCGCTGCGCGGCGCCGGCAACGGCAACTTCGGCGTCGTCACCGAGCTCCGCTTCAAGACCCACCCGGCGCCCCAGGGCGTCTCGGCGTACATGACCTGGCCGTGGGCCAAGGCCGCCGCGGTGGTCAAGGCGTGGCAGGAGTGGGGCCCGACCCAGCCCGACGAGATCTGGTCGTCCTGCCACCTGGCCTGCGCGGCCGGCGGCGCCCCCACCGTCTCCATAGCCGCCTTCTCCCTCGGCACCTACGGCGAGCTCCAGAACGCGGTGGACCGGCTGGCCGACCGGATCGGCTCCCCCGCGCGCAGCGTCACCCTCAAGCGGCGCTCGTACGAGGACGCGATGGAGGTGTACGCGGGCTGCTCGTCGTTCGCCGCGGACGCCCAGTGCCATCTGCCGGGCTCGACGCCGGGCCGCAGCCCGCAGGGCGCCCTCGGCCGCGAGACGTACGCGGCCCGCTCGGACTTCTTCGACCGCTCGATACCGGCGGCCGGGATCCAGACGCTCCTGAACCAGATCTCCGCGGTCCGCGGCGGCGCGGGCAGCATCGCGCTCACCGCGCTCGGCGGCGCCGTCAACCGCGTCGCGCCCACGTCCACCGCGTTCGTGCACCGCCGCTCGCGCATGCTCGCCCAGTACATCGCGTCCTGGCGGGCGGGCACCTCCGGCACCACCGCCCAGTCCTGGCTGACGGGCGCCCACAACGCGATGGGCCGGTACGCCTCGGGCGCGGCCTACCAGAACTACACCGACGCGACGCTGACGAACTGGCGCAAGGCGTACTACGGCGACGCGGCCGCCCGTCTGACGACCCTGAAGCGGCAGTACGACCCGAACCGCTTCTTCTCGTTCCCCCAGGCGCTCTGATCCGACAGGCGCTCTGATCCGACAGGCGCTCTGATCCGAGGAACCCCGGAACGGGACCTACGCGGCGAGGTCCCGTTCCTCCGTGTGCTCGGCCCGCGCCCCCGGGATCAGCTTCTCCTCCCCGGCGGGTGCGGCACCGCGCGCGCGGATCAGCCGGCCGACGCGGGGCGCCGCCTCCACGGCCTTCATGACCGGGGTCAACAGGGCCATGGCGAGCGGCGACAGCAGCAGGACGACGGCCGTGCCGAGCGCGAACCCGCCGATGACGTCCGTCGGGTAGTGCACGCCCATGAAGACCCGGCAGAACCCTTCGAGCAGCGCCAGAGCTATCCCGGCGAGCCCGAACCTCCGGTTGGCGAGGAAGAGTCCGACGCCCATCGCCATCGTGATCGTCGCGTGGTCGCTGACGAAGGAGAAGTCGGTCTTGCCGCCCACGAGGACGTCCAGTCCCTGGTGGTCCACGAAGGGGCGCGGACGCTCCACGAAACCCCTTATCGGGACGTTCACCAGGAGCGCGACACCGGCCGCGAGCGGTGTCCAGACGAGCGCGGCCACGGAGGCCGCCGCGTCGGTTCCGCCCCGCCGCCGTACGGTCGCCCAGCACCACACGACCAGCAGGACCATCGCGAGCAGGAGTCCCCACTCGCCGACGAACTCCACGATCCGGTCGAACCAGTGCGGCGTGTGCTCGGCCAGGCCGTTGATCTCGTAGAGCAGGTCGACGTCGGGGTTCGAACCGGATTCGGCGAGTTGCGCCATGGCGCTGCGGCCCCTTCGTCGTCGTTCACCCGCGGCCACGCCCTTTCGCGCGCCGCTCGATCCCACCCCCGTGGTTGTAGATCACTTCTCTACGTCAAAAGGAACGCACGGTCCCCTTCAATACGTTCCACCCTCCACGGAATGATCACGCACACGTTATCGAAGAGAGATATCGCCGCAGATCAGGGGGTGGATTCATACCGAAGTGGGCAGCGCTTTCGCGCCATCCTCGGTCACCCGGGTGGCCCCGAAGTAGTCGGGCGTGTCGATGGGGTCGAACCGGATGACGGCACCCGACCTGGGGGCGTCGATCATGTATCCGCCGCCCACGTAGATGCCCACGTGCCGGATGGCCCGGGAGTTGGTGAGGTCGTCCGAGAAGAAGACCAGGTCCCCCGGCAGCAGTTCGTCGCGCCCGGGGTGCGGTCCCGCGTTGTACTGGTCGTTGGCCACCCGCGGCAGGGTCACCCCCACGCTTTCGTACGAGGCCTTGGTCAGACCCGAGCAGTCGAAGCGTCCACCCTGGTCAGCCGTTCCGTTGCCACCCCACAGATAGGGAGTGCCGAGCTTCTTCTGCGCGTACGTGATGGCTCCCGCCGCCTGTTGCGAGGGGTCCACACGGGTCACCGGGGCCGCGAAGCTCTTCGCCAGCGTGGTGATCGTCTTCACGTAGTTCCGGGTCTCCGCGTACGGCGGCACGCCCCCGTACTTGATGACCGCGTAGGCACCCGCGTTGTAGGCGGCGAGCATGTTCTCGGTGGGGTTTCCCGGAGCGTTCTTCACATAGGAGGCGAGCTCGCAGTCGTACGAGGCGGCCGACGGAATCGCGTCATTCGGGTTCCATACGTCGCGGACGCCGTCCCCGTCGCCGTCGACTCCGTGCGTGGCCCACGTCCCCGGAATGAATTGCGCTATCCCTTCCGCCTTCGCCGGACTCTTCGCGTTCGGATTGAATCCGCTCTCCTGATACAACTGGGCGGCGAGCAGGGCGGGATTGATCGCGGAGCAGAGATTGCCCCACTTCTGCACGAGGCTCTGGTACGCGGCGGGTACGGAACCCTTGGCGAGCCCGACCGAACCGCCGCCGATGCCTCCCGCGAGGTTCCCGGCGACCAGGTAGACGCCGACGACGAGCAGCATCACGAAGCCCATCCCCGCGCCGACGGCCGCGGTCGCCACGATCCAGGCCTTACGCACCGTCAACCGCCCCTCGCCGACCGGGAGTCCGCCGACGTCAGTGTAGAGGCGGGTCCCCGGGCGAGGGGGTCGTCGCGCGCACGGGCAGGGCGGCATGTCCCGCCGGAGGAACGCTAACCGGCCAGGGCGGCCACGTGGTAGAGCTCCTCGGCCTCGGTGCCGAACACGGCGCTGTACGAGATGTCGTCGGTGTCCCCGCCCTGTTCGTGGCCGCCGATGACGCCGACGACCGCCCCGTCCCCGTTCACCCAGGGGCTGCCGCTGGTCCCGCCGGCGAAGGCGGGGCATGCGACGCGCTGCTGCGTACGGCTGTACGCGGTGGGCTTGTCGGTACAGGTGACGGGGGAGTCGACGGAGCCGGGGTATCCGGTGACGGTGACGGCGGTGGCACCGGTGGCGCGGTGCGCGGCGAACGCGTTCCCGCCCCCGACGACGTCCTCGACCTCCTTGCCGTCGCGGGTGGCGAGGACCGCGAAGGCGACGTCGCTGTCCTCGTCCTGGTCCCGCCTCCACCCCTCGGGGAGGAACACGCCCTGGACGTCCCAGAACCCGTACGGCGCCCTGCCGTCCCGGTAGCCGGGCGCGAAGGAGAGCTGCGTCTCCCCCTCCAGGCAGTGCGCGGCGGTGAGGACGAGGTCGCGTCCCCGGCTGTGCACGACGGAGGCGGTGCAGAAGTGTCCGCCGACGCCGCCGCTCGCGGTGTCCCCGTGGAACAGGGCACCCACCCGGACGTTCCGGCCGTTCTCGGCGGCCCGGACGGTCACGCCGAAGGGTCCGGGGCCGTCGTCGGCCGCGGCGACGGACGAGGACGTCACCGCCAGCAGCACGAGGGCCGCACCGAGCAGTGCCGGCCGCCGGGTCTCCGGGAGACGGGTGATGCGGATGCTCTTCATCGCCCCTCACCTTGCCGCAAGCGGGTGAGAAAAACCTCGGACCCGTCCGAGTATCACCTGTGGAAGCCGACCCCGCCCGGCCACCGGTACCCGGCCACCCCCGTGGCCCCGGGGAGCCCGGATCGTGCGGGAGTCGGAGGGTGCGGGACCGGAGCGGGGATACGGTGGCCGTGGAGGTCTCCGATCACCCGGCGGAAGACGTCGTACCGCCCGGAAGGCGACTGCTGTGTCCGCACGGCGGAAGAGCCCGCCTCCGGCGCGGTCCGCCTCACCGGGACCGGCGCCCCTCGCGCGGCGGTGCCCACCGCCGCCCCGGCGGCCTTCCGCCCGCTCCCGCACGCCCTCAAGGAGGAACACGACCGTGGCTGACATCCCCTCCCGCCTCGACTGGGTGCGTGCCGCCCCCGAGGACGCGACCGGGCCGGGCCCCTGGATCGAGATCGCCTTCGACGAGGACGACCTGGTCCGCATCCGGGAGACGAGCGATCCGGAGAACGTCGTCACGACCACCCGCAGGAAGTGGGACGCGTTCGTCCTGGGGGTCCGGGCGGGCGAGTTCGACCACTTCGTCGAGGGGCTGGAGGACGAACGGCCCCCGGCGCCCGCCGAAGGCCGCTCGTGAGGTCATGAGGTGAGCGCGGGCGGCCTCACTCCGGTTCGGCTCCGGTGTACGCCGCCACGGTCCGGTTCGCCGCGCCCCGGGCGCCGTCCTCCGGCTCGCCGGCGGCGACGTTCGCCTCGTACCAGCTCTCACTGCTCAGCGTGATGAACCGCCTGCCCTCGTCGGAGCCCATCCAGGCCACGCTCTCGTCCGGGTCCAGGAAGCCGCCCGGGGAACCGAGGTGGCCGGCCAGGCCCAGCAGGCCGAGGTCCCAGCCGACGCCGACCGCGCCGGGACCGAACCGCGCCCAGCGTTCGTCGTCCACGTGGGCGATGTGTTCGAGCTCGAGACGGGTGCGGCCGCCCTCCGGGGTCACGCGGACCTCGATCCAGCTGACCTCGCCCCCGTACTCCCAGGTCGCGGCGAAGCTCCGCGGCGGCTCGCAGCGCTCGATCGTGCCGCCCGCGTTGCCCTCCAGCTGGTAGGTGCCGCCGAGGCGCAGGTCACCGGAGACGGGCAGGAACCAGCGGGGGATGCGCTCGGCGCTGGTGCAGGCGTCCCAGACGTCGTCGACCGTCGCGTCATAGGCCTGACCGAGCGTCACCACGCGTGCCACGCCCCCCTTGTACTCGCGCGTGCCGACGGCACGGCGCACGGCGTCGATCTGATGGGTCACGTCGATCACGGTTGCTCCTCCGGAGGTCTTCCCCCGCCGTCGCCGACCCCGCGGGCGACGCTCTCGGCTCCCCCGCACGGGCTCGGCCCCCGGCGCGTTGCCTATCACGGAAGCACTCGGCCGGTCGCGGAGCGCGACACCACCACCCGTGCAATTCCCCTGAACGAGCTGTGAGTTGGGTCAAGCGGCCGTCAACCGCCGACCAACCGCGAACCACGGGGAGGTCACGCTCCCACCGCGTTCAGCAATGCGGAAGTAAGGCTTCCGCGAACCTCTTGTTGTCGCGTACTCAACAAGAGATGGTCGGCGGCGGGCCGCTCCGCCCGCCGCCGGGGAAACCGCACCCGCACCGCCCCTGTCCACCGCTCCCAGGAGGCAGTACGTTGCGCACCCCGCTCCCCCGGAGACCTTCCCCCACCCGCGGCACCCCGCACCGGGCCATTGAGGCCGTCGTCGGCGTCGCCGCCCTCGCCCTCGCGGGCCTCGGCACCGCCGGGTCCGCGCAGGCGCACGGCACCCCCGCCGAGATCACCTCCCACGTCGGCTGGATCAGGGCGCGCGCGACGCCCACGAAGGCAGGCGTCGCGGTGTACGACTCGTACGGCATCACCGCGGGCCGGTACGCGCTCGGCGGCACGAGCGCCTCGGCGCCGATCATCGCGGGCGCCTACGCCCTCGACAGCACCCCGGAGGGAGTCACCGCCCTCGCCGACCGACCTCCACAGTGCGTGCGGGTGCCGGGAGACGTGGGGTTCCCCGGCACCCGCCCGGCGGACGGGCCGCGGCGACCAGCCGCGGCCCGTTCCGCTTCCCGGAGCGGCGCGTCCACCCCGCGCGGACCCGGCGACCCGGGGAACACCGGCGCGACGCACCGTCAGAACCCCTTCGTCGGAACCGCGTCCGTTCGAATTCGTCCCGCGCGCGAGACGTAGAAGGGGACAACGACGGAACCACGCGACAGGTTCCGCTCCCACCTCATTGCCCGGCGTGACCAGCCGTGATACACAGAGTGACGATACGACTCTTCGTATACCGCCGTACGCCTCCCGGGAGGGTCCCGCGTACGCCGGCGGCAAGGAATTCGCACGAATCCCGCCACCAATGACGTCAAGTCGACATACGAAGGCGTCATTGTCGGCGAGAATGGGCCCGACCTCTGCGCACAGTGGGCAGGGGGTGCAGAACTACCCACCAGGGGCGGTGACTTACATGCTTTTCGCAGCCGACAAGGGCGACATCAACACAATCATCGGTGGAATCGCCCCGGACTGGGGCCCCTTCGGCAGCCTGGGCAACGAAGCCAAGGTGATGGTCGAGGTGGTGATGGCGGTCGCCATCCTGCTCTGCCTCGGCATCGCGATCTGGGGAGCGGCCAAGCAGCGCATCGGCGCGACCGCCCTCCGGGACACCTTCAGCGCCGAACAGGGCAAGGGCCTCATCATCGCGGGGCTCACGGGAGTCTTCATCATCGGATCCCTCGGCACGCTCTTCACCATCGTGTACGGCATGGCCGTGTAGCCCGGCCGGGCCGCGCCGCACCCGGCGTACCGTCAGTACCCGGCCGGGCGCGCCCGGATCCTCGCTCCACCGACCCGTCCGTCCGTCGTGCCCACCGGCTGAGGTTGCAACTCCCTGATGTCCAGTCACCACACCGCGCCCGCGCGGGAACCAGCACGGCTACCGTCGTACTACGTGGTTCAGCGAGAGGTTGAGGGGGCGTACGCGGCATGAGTCTCGGTGACGAACCCGGGTACGGCGACGGCCCGCGCGGCGACGACGGGGGGTACGGCGGCTCCGGCCAGACCCGTACCCGCCTGCCCGACCGTCCGGGCGACGTCTACGGCGGCGCGCGACGCGGACGCGGATCCTCCTCGCGGAGCCTGGTCACGGTCGTCGGCGTGGTCGTCCTGCTCATCGCCGCGATCGCCTTCGCGAACCGCGGCGACGACGCGGCCTCCTCGGGCGACGGCGGCGGCGACAAGGCGAAGACGTCCCCCACCGCGGCCTCCGGCGACCACCCGGTGACGACGAAGTCCGCGGGCATCCCGTCGGGCTTCCCCCACACGGAGGAGGGAGCGCAGAGCGCGGCCGCGAATTACGCGGTGGCGCTGGGTTCGGCCGACATGTTCGACAAGTCCCGGCGGGACCGGATCCTCGCGACCGTGATCGCCCCCGCCAAGGTGCCCGAGTTCGAGGCGACGCTGGACCAGGCGTACACGCAGCAGTTCAACAAGAACGTGGGGCTGAACGAGAACGGCTCAGCTCCGCAGGGATACACGTTCGTCTCACGCACGAGTCCCATCGGCACCAAGACCACCCGGTCCTCGGACAACACGGCGACCGTGGAGGTCTGGTGCGGTGGTCTGCTCGGTCTCGCCGGTGAGAACTCGACCAATCCGGTCACCAGCAGCTGGTTCACCATCACCATGAAGCTGGAGTGGACCGGTGGCGACTGGAAGATCGTCTCGCACTCCCAGAAGGACGGCCCCGCGCCCGTCCCGGGCGACGACCGGGCCTCCAGCGCCGACGACATCGCGAAGGCCGTCGAGGAGTACGGAGGGTTCACGTATGCCCGCTAACCACCGCGTACTCAAGCTGACCGCAGCCGTCGGGACCGTACAGGCCACGGCAGTGCTGCTGGCCACGAGAGCGTTCGCCGCGCCCACGCCGTCGCCCTCGCCCAGCGACAACCACTGCAGCCTCATCCACGGCCCCGCGAGGAACTACTGCGAAAGCGGCACCAAGGGATCCGGTAAATCCGGCCTCACCACCGACCCCGGTGTCGGGTCCACCCTGGACCCCCTCTCCTCGCTGGCCAAGGGCTGCGCCGACGCCGCCTCCTGGACCATCGACAAACTCTCCGCCGCCGTGAACGACACCGCCAACGTCGACTTCACGAACCAGAAGTTCCTCCAGCAGTACGCCGTCGTCTTTGCGGCGTCCACGATCCTGACCCTGCTGCTGTGGCTGCTGGCCGTCGCGAAGCGGGCCGTGCGAGGCGTCCCCCTCGGCACCGCCCTGTCCGAGGCGATCGGCTTCCTCTGGCTGACCGTGCTGGCCTCGGCGTTCACCCCGCTGATCCTCTACACGGTCGTCTCGGCGACGGACGGCGTGACGGAGGTGCTCGCCAAGACGACGGGCAACCAGACGGACGCGTTCTTCGGGACGTTCTCCGGCGCGCTCGACAAGGGCAACAGCGTCGGCGGCGGCCCCATCATGCTCATCGTCGTCTCGATGGTCTCGATCCTGGCCGCCGGAATCCTCTGGCTGGAGCTGGTCATCCGGGCCGCCCTGCTCTACGTCGGCGCCCTCCTCGGCACCGTCGTCTACGCCGGCCTCGTCGACAAGAACCTGTGGGGCCACGTCCGCCGCTGGGCGGGCATCATGATCGCGGTGATCCTGGTGAAGCCGGTCATCGTCATCGTGCTCGGCCTCGCCGGAGCCCTCAGCTCCGACAGCGGACCCGACGCGTTCTCCGCCGTCGTCTCCGGGCTCGCCATCATCCTGCTCGCCATCTTCGCCAGCGCGATGATCTACCGCTTCGTCCCCGGCTTCGGCGACGAGATCGCCGGCTCCCGCAACAACCGCATCATGCAGGGCGCCGAGGGCAAGGCCGCCGCCGTGATCAGCTCGCCGGCCACCCTCGTCGCGCAGGGCATCAAGACGCACAGCTCGCGCGCCGACAACAACAGTGGTGGAGGCGGCAGCAGCCAGCCCCGTCCCGCCAACCCCGCGTCCGGCGGTGTGGCCGCGCACAGCAGCCGTACGCCGAACGGAGGCGGCGGATCCGTCCCCTCCGCCGCACCGCCGCCGCGCGGCAGCGCGATCAACACCCCGCACGCAAGCAACACCCGCAACAGCAACCGCACGGGAGGTGAAGGGCGTTGACGACCGAGTCCCACCTGTCCCATCCGGTCACGCCCCGCCGTACATATCTGATCGGCCGCGCCCGGCCGAACGCGATCGTCGGCCGGAACCGCGAGTCCGGCGAGATCGCGCTCATCATCACGGGCGCGTTCCTGGGCATGATGTGCGGTCTGCTCGTCCCGGTCCTGTCCCTGCGGATCGTGCTGCTCATGGGCTTCCCGCTGCTCGCGCTCGCCGCCGTGTACGTCCCGTACAAGCGGCGCACGTTCTACAAGTGGTTCGAGATCAACCGCAGCTACAAGCGGACCCTGCGCCAGGGAACGGCGTACCGCAACCAGGTGATGGAGGCCGGCACCCGCCTCGACGGCAGGGAGGTCGAGATCGGACCGCCGCCCGGCATCGGGCGCATCTCCTGGCTCGCCGCGCCGTTCGGCCCCGACGAGATCGCCGTGCTGCTGCACGCCGACCGCCGGACCGTCACCGCCGCCATCGAGATCGAGGGACCGGGCGTCGGCCTGCGCGACAGCGAGGACCAGGAGGCCCTCGTCGACCGCTTCGGCACGCTGCTCAAGCACGTGGCGAACGGCGACGGCTTCGTCACCCGCCTCCAGATGCTCGCCCGCACCCTCCCCGCCGACCCGGACGCCCACGCCAAGGACGTCTCCCAGCGCGGCGACGACCGGGCACCCGGATGGCTCCAGCAGTCGTACGACCAGCTCCAGTCGATGGTGTCCACGAGCAGCGAGCAGCACCGCGCCTACCTCGTCGCCTGCATGCACTACTCGCGCGAACTGGCCGCCGAGGGCCAGGCCATGGCGCGGGCGGCACGGCCGCAGGGCGGCCGCAAGGTCGACCGGGACGCCGGACTCGCCGTCGTCATGGCCCGCGAGCTGACCGACATCTGCTCCCGGCTCCAGGAAGCCGACATCCGCGTGCGCCAGCCGCTCGGCCAGGGACGGCTCGCCTCCCTCGTGCACTCGATGTACGACCCCGACCACCCGATCGACCACATCCAGGCCATGACCAAGCGCAACGCCTGGCCGGCCGAGCTGGACGCCATGGAGCCGACGTACCTCCAGGCGAAGACCCGCGAGTCCTCCACCCGCGCGCCCTGGTGCCACGCCACGGCCTGGGTGAAGGAGTGGCCGATGACCCCGGTCGGCGTCAACTTCCTCGCCCCGCTCCTCGTCCACACCCCCGACGTCATCCGCACGGTCGCCGTGACCATGGACCTCGAACCCACCGAGATCGCCATCGAACGCATGCTGACCGAGAAGACGAACGACGAGGCCGAGGCCAGCCGCGCCGCCAAGATGAACCGCACCGTCGACCCGCGCGACATCGCCTCGCACAACCGCCTCGACCAGCGCGGCGAGGACCTGGCGAGCGGCGCCGCGGGCGTCAACCTCGTCGGCTACATCACCGTCTCCTCCCGCTCCCCCGAGGCCCTGGCCCGCGACAAGCGCACCATCCGCGCCTCGGCCGGCAAGTCGTACCTGAAGCTGGAGTGGTGCGACCGCGAGCACCACCGCGCCTTCGTCAACACACTGCCGTTCGCCACCGGAATCCGCAGGTAGGGGCTGATGCACTGATGCGGGATCCGCTGTCCGCCGCGACGGACGCCTTCACGTCCTTCCTCTTCGGCAAGGTCGAGACGACCCGCCTGCCCGTACGCACGTCCACGGGCCAGGCACAGGCGGTCTACCTGCCCACCGCCGCACCGGGTCTCGGCGACTCGGGCGTCATCATCGGCCGCGAGGTGTACTCCGGCAAGGGCTACATCTACGACCCCTTCCAGCTGTACGGACAGCAGCTCCCGGCCCCGCACTGGCTGGTCCTCGGCGAGTCCGGCAACGGCAAGTCGGCCCTGGAGAAGACGTACGTCCTGCGGCAGCTGCGCTTCCGCGACCGCCAGGTCGTCGTCCTCGACGCCCAGGGCGAGGACGGCGTCGGCGAATGGAACCTCATCGCGCAGGAGCTGGGGATAACTCCCATCCGGCTCGACCCGACGGCCGCCCTGGACATGGGCATCCGGCTCAACCCGCTCGACCCCTCGATCACGACGACGGGCCAGCTCGCCCTGCTGCGCACCATCATCGAGGTCGCGATGGGCCACGGCCTCGACGAGCGGTCCGGCTTCGCCCTGAAGGTCGCGCACGCCTACGTCAACGAGACGATCGTCGAACGCCAGCCGGTGCTCACCGACATCGTCGAGCAGCTGCGCCACCCCGAACCGGAGTCGGCCGAGGCGATGAACGTCGCCATAGACGACGTACGGGCCTGGGGCCTGGACGTGGCCCTGGTCCTGGACCGGCTCGTCGACGGTGACCTGAGGGGCATGTTCGACGGCCCCACCACGGTCGGCATCGACCTGGACGCCCCCCTCATCGTCTTCGACCTGTCGCACATCGACCGGAACTCCATCGCCATGCCGATCCTGATGGCGATCGTCGGCGTGTGGCTGGAGCACACCTGGATCCGGCCCGACCGCAAGAAGCGCATCTTCCTCGTGGAAGAGGCCTGGCACATCATCAACAGCCCCTTCGTGGCCCAGCTCTTCCAGCGGCTGCTGAAGTTCGGGCGCCGCCTCGGCCTGTCCTTCGTGGCGGTGGTCCACCACCTGTCGGACGTCGTCGACGGAGCGGCGGCCAAGGAGGCCGCCGCGATCCTCAAGATGGCCTCGACACGGACCATCTATGCCCAGAAGGCGGACGAGGCCCGGTCGACGGGCCGGGTCCTCGGCCTGCCCCGCTGGGCGGTCGAGATCATCCCGACGCTGACCCCGGGCATCGCCGTCTGGGACGTCAACGGCAACGTCCAGGTGGTCAAGCACCTCATCACCGAGACGGAACGCCCGCTGGTCTTCACCGACCGGGCCATGACGGAGTCGTCCACCGACCTCGTCTCCGACGACGCCCTGCGCGCCGCCGAACTGGAGGCCGAGGAACGGGCGGCGGCCTTCATGGAACAGCACCTGGGCGATCTCGACGGCTCCGCCGAGTCCACGGTGGCGTGAGATGAGACAGGACGGCGACCGGCGCGAGGGGCCGGGCGGCATCCCCGACGGCCTGCTGATCGGGGTGCTGGGCTTCCTCCTCGGCATGACCCTGATGGTCTGGACGGCGACGGGCCTCGCGGGCTGGTTCTCCCGCGGCGCCTGGCCGGACGCGATCACCTTCACCCGTACGCCCCTGGCCATGCGGCACCTGATCGGCGAGCCGCACGACATCGCCGGCGCCTGGCCCGACACCCCGGCCTCCCAGCTGTCGGGCTACGGCCTCTTCTGGGGCCTGTTCATCGGCCAGTTGATGGTGCTGCTGGTCCTCGCCGTGTTCGTGATGGGCACGGTGGCACGGTGGCGGGCGGGACGGGAGCGAAGGCGGGCGCAGGCCATGGCGGCCAAGGCGTCCGCAGCCCCCACGGACGCTCCGGATCCGGTGGTGCCGCCGGCCAGGACGGAACGCCGGACACTGCCGACCCAGCCGGCCCAGTCGGCCCAGCCCCTGGAAACGGCCCCCAGATCGGCCGAGGGCGACCGGACGGGCGCCGTCCAGCCGCTCCAGCAGGCCCACGGACACACGAGCGCACAGACACTCGGCCACGTGGTCTCACAGCCGCAGGGATACGCGGCCACGCAGGCACCGGGGCACGCGGCCACGCGGGCACCCGGCCACGAGGGCGGCCCGGACGCCGTCGCCTCCGGGGCCGCACCGGCCCGTTCCGCGGCGGCACCCCGGCAGAATCCCGCCTGGACGTCGGGGCGCGCGGTCGTCCTCGCCCCCGCCGAGGCCCGGCACCCCACCGCGGCCCAGGCCGTACGCGACGCCGAGGGCCCGGCCCTCGTCATCACCTCCGACCCCCGCACCTGGTCGGAGACCAAGGACGCCCGCGCCAAACTGGGCCCCGTCCTCCTCTACGACCCGGCCCACCTCTGCGACACCCCGGCCCGGCTTCACTGGTCCCCCGCGGCGGGCTGCGAGGACAAGGAGACGGCGGCGGCCAGAGCGGCCGCCCTGCTCGCCCCGGTGCGTCCCTCCGCCAAGGCGGACCAGGCGATGGCCGATGTCGCGGAAACGCTCATGCGCAGCTATCTGCACGCCGCCGCGGTGGAGGGCAAGGCGTTCCGTCACGTCCACCGCTGGGCCCAGGGCTCACAGGTGCAGGACGCCGTGCGAGCCCTGCGGACGAACCCCAAGGCCGCGTCCGGCGCCGCCGGCGAGCTGGAGGCCGCGCTCGTCTCGCACCCCGAACGCCGGGACATCGCACAGGAGCTGACGGCGCGTGCGCTGTCCTCGTTCGCCGCGGTCAACATCCGCGAATCCTGCACTCCGAACCGAAATGACAGCCTCGCCTTGGATTCCTTCGTCAACGAAGGGGGAACTCTTTATATGATCGGTGAACCCATCGAGGACCCCAAGGCAGGCCCTGGCGCCATGCCCTTCCTGACGGCCCTCGCCTCAAGCGTGGTCGAGCGCGGCCGGCGCATGGCCGAACGGTCATCCTCCGGTCGGCTCGACCCACCACTCACGCTCGTCCTGGACGACGTCGCGGCCGTGGCCCCGCTCCCCCAGCTTCCCGATCTGCTGACCACGGGCCCGGCCCGCGGTCTGCCGACCCTGGCCCTCCTCCGCTCCCGCGAACAACTCCGCTCGCGCTGGCCGCAGTACGAGCTTCCGGTCTGACGTGAGGGCCGGCCGGCGCAGAGAACCCGGTCCGCCCCCGTCGGCCGCCCTCAGCCCTGACTGAAGTCCCGGCCGGAGTCCCCGCTGGAGTCGCCACCGGAGTCCCGGCCGATGACGAACTCCAGCTCCAGTTCGCCGGTGCCGCCCGGCACCGGCGCCGTCCCTCCGGTGGGCAGGAAACCCGCCTTCCGGTAGAACGCCTCGGCACGGCCGTTCTTCTCGTGCACGAACAGCCGCACACGCTCGAGTCCGGCCTCCCAGGACCACGCGAGAGCGGCGTCGAAGAGCCCCCGGGTCACCCCGGCCGCACTCCCCCGGTACTCGGGCCGTACGAACACCCCCACCAGATGCCCCTGCCTGTGCTCGGGCACCGTCCCGAACACATCGGGCACCCCGGCCTCCTCGACCAGCACGGTCACGGAACCCGCCCAGGCCCCGTCCTCGCCCACGGCCACGATCTGCTGTCGCTCGGTGGTCCCGAGGGCCGCTCCGGACGCCCTGTCCCGCCAGAAGTCGTCCGCCTTGGCGACCGCGTCCTCATAGGTCTCCAGGAACGCGAGGTGCGCGACGGGGTCCCGCAGGGCGTCGAGTCTGAGCTCCTTCACCTGCCGCCACTCGTCGGAGCGTATGGAACGGATCTCATGGGTCCTGGAGGTCATGGAAGTCACCGTAGTACGCGCGTCCGACCGCGCTCATCCGGATATCCACCCTGCCGACCACCGCCGACCCGGCCACCGTCATGCTCTTCCCTGTACGGCACGCATCGCCGACCGATCCGATCACGCGCAAGCCCTCCAGGGAGAACATCGCATGGCCAAAGTCCAACTAGAGGAACTCCGCAGCGTCATCCATCCCACGGGAAAGCTGGACAGCCGCGCGGAGCACTGGGCCGGCCGCCTCTACATGCGGTCCCTCTCCCTGCGCGTGACCCGCCATCTCGTCGACGCCCGCATCTCGCCGAACCAGATCACCGTCATCATGGTCTTCGCCGGGATGCTCTCGGGGGTCGCCCTGGTCCTGCCGGGCCTCGGTGGCGCCGTCCTCTCCGTCGTCTTCATGCAGCTGTACCTGCTGCTCGACTGCGTGGACGGCGAAGTGGCCCGCTGGCGCCGCCAGTTCAGCCCGCTCGGCGTCTACCTGGACCGCCTCGGCGCCTACCTCGCCGACGCCGCCGTGATGGTGGGCATGGGCATCCGCGCCGCCCAACTCGGCCTGAACCTCTATCTCGTGGCCGGCCTGGCCGCGGCGATCGGCGTCCTGCTCCTGAAGTCGTCCTCCGACCTGGTGCACGTGGCCCGCTCCGACAGCGGAATGGAGAAGGCGACCGACGCCTCCGTCGTCCCGCGCTCCAGCGGTCTCGCGCAGGTCCGCCGGCTCGCCTCGGCCGTGGGTCTCCACCGCCTGGTCAACGGCATCGAGTGCACCATCCTGCTGCTCGTCACCGCGGTCGTCGACCAGGCGCTCGGCGACCTGACGGCCACGCGCATCGCGACCGTCGCCGTGACGGCGATCGTGTGGCTGCTCGTGCCGGCGCACATCGTCTCGATCGTCGCGTCGTCCCGCCTGAAGTAACGACATCATGAGAAAGGGGCGGCCTCCGCGAGGAGGCCGCCCCTTTCTCATGGAAACTGGACGGAAATGGAGACTGAATGGAATCTGTTCCTGAACGCAGAAAACCCCCGTACCGGTATCCCCGGCACGGGGGTTTTCTTCACAATTTGTTCGGCGGCGTCCTACTCTCCCACAGGGTCCCCCCTGCAGTACCATCGGCGCTGTGAGGCTTAGCTTCCGGGTTCGGAATGTAACCGGGCGTTTCCCTCACGCTATGACCACCGAAACTCTATGAAACTGTCAACCGGAGCCGAGGCCATACGGCTACGACGGTTGTTCGTGGTTTCAGAACCAACACAGTGGACGCGAGCAACTGAGGACAAGCCCTCGGCCTATTAGTACCAGTCACCTCCACCCGTTACCGGGCTTCCAGATCTGGCCTATCAACCCAGTCGTCTACTGGGAGCCTTAACCCCTCGAGGGGGTGGGAATACTCATCTTGAAGCAGGCTTCCCGCTTAGATGCTTTCAGCGGTTATCCCTCCCGAACGTAGCCAACCAGCCATGCCCTTGGCAGGACAACTGGCACACCAGAGGTTCGTCCGTCCCGGTCCTCTCGTACTAGGGACAGCCCTTCTCAATATTCCTACGCGCACAGCGGATAGGGACCGAACTGTCTCACGACGTTCTAAACCCAGCTCGCGTACCGCTTTAATGGGCGAACAGCCCAACCCTTGGGACCGACTCCAGCCCCAGGATGCGACGAGCCGACATCGAGGTGCCAAACCATCCCGTCGATATGGACTCTTGGGGAAGATCAGCCTGTTATCCCCGGGGTACCTTTTATCCGTTGAGCGACGGCGCTTCCACAAGCCACCGCCGGATCACTAGTCCCGACTTTCGTCCCTGCTCGACCCGTCGGTCTCACAGTCAAGCTCCCTTGTGCACTTACACTCAACACCTGATTGCCAACCAGGCTGAGGGAACCTTTGGGCGCCTCCGTTACTCTTTAGGAGGCAACCGCCCCAGTTAAACTACCCATCAGACACTGTCCCTGATCCGGATCACGGACCCAGGTTAGACATCCAGCACGACCAGACTGGTATTTCAACGACGACTCCCACCACACTGGCGTGCGGCTTTCACAGTCTCCCAGCTATCCTACACAAGCCGAACCGAACACCAATATCAAACTGTAGTAAAGGTCCCGGGGTCTTTCCGTCCTGCTGCGCGAAACGAGCATCTTTACTCGTAGTGCAATTTCACCGGGCCTATGGTTGAGACAGTCGAGAAGTCGTTACGCCATTCGTGCAGGTCGGAACTTACCCGACAAGGAATTTCGCTACCTTAGGATGGTTATAGTTACCACCGCCGTTTACTGGCGCTTAAGTTCTCAGCTTCGCCAAGACGAATCTTGACTAACCGGTCCCCTTAACGTTCCAGCACCGGGCAGGCGTCAGTCCGTATACATCGCCTTACGGCTTCGCACGGACCTGTGTTTTTAGTAAACAGTCGCTTCTCGCTGGTCTCTGCGGCCACCCCCAGCTCAGAGTGCAAGACTCATCACCGGACGTGGCCCCCTTCTCCCGAAGTTACGGGGGCATTTTGCCGAGTTCCTTAACCATAGTTCACCCGAACGCCTCGGTATTCTCTACCTGACCACCTGAGTCGGTTTAGGGTACGGGCCGCCATGAAACTCGCTAGAGGCTTTTCTCGACAGCATAGGATCATCCACTTCACCACAATCGGCTCGGCATCGGGTCTCAGACTGTGTGAACGGCGGATTTGCCTACCGTTCGTCCTACACCCTTACCCCGGGACAACCACCGCCCGGGCTGGACTACCTTCCTGCGTCACCCCATCACTCACCTACTGCAGGTCTGGTCCGTCGGCTCCACCACTCCCCTTTGCCCGAAGGCTCCGGGGCGGCTTCACGGACTTAGCATCGCCTGGTTCGATGTTTGACGCTTCACAGCGGGTACCGGAATATCAACCGGTTATCCATCGACTACGCCTGTCGGCCTCGCCTTAGGTCCCGACTTACCCTGGGCAGATCAGCTTGACCCAGGAACCCTTAGTCAATCGGCGCACACGTTTCTCACGTGTGTATCGCTACTCATGCCTGCATTCTCACTCGTGAACCGTCCACCACTGCCTTCCGGCGCGGCTTCACCCGGCACACGACGCTCCCCTACCCATCACAGCACCCGTTGGGGCTTATTGCTGCAATGACACGACTTCGGCGGTACGCTTGAGCCCCGCTACATTGTCGGCGCGGAATCACTAGACCAGTGAGCTATTACGCACTCTTTCAAGGGTGGCTGCTTCTAAGCCAACCTCCTGGTTGTCTCTGCGACTCCACATCCTTTCCCACTTAGCGTACGCTTAGGGGCCTTAGTCGATGCTCTGGGCTGTTTCCCTCTCGACCATGGAGCTTATCCCCCACAGTCTCACTGCCGCGCTCTCACTTACCGGCATTCGGAGTTTGGCTAAGGTCAGTAACCCGGTAGGGCCCATCGCCTATCCAGTGCTCTACCTCCGGCAAGAAACACACGACGCTGCACCTAAATGCATTTCGGGGAGAACCAGCTATCACGGAGTTTGATTGGCCTTTCACCCCTAACCACAGGTCATCCCCCAGGTTTTCAACCCTGGTGGGTTCGGTCCTCCACGACCTCTTACAGCCGCTTCAACCTGCCCATGGCTAGATCACTCCGCTTCGGGTCTTGAGCGTGCTACTGAAGCGCCCTGTTCGGACTCGCTTTCGCTACGGCTTCCCCACACGGGTTAACCTCGCAACACACCGCAAACTCGCAGGCTCATTCTTCAAAAGGCACGCAGTCACGAGGCAAGCACAAGTGCTTGCCCGACGCTCCCACGGCTTGTAGGCACACGGTTTCAGGTACTATTTCACTCCGCTCCCGCGGTACTTTTCACCATTCCCTCACGGTACTATCCGCTATCGGTCACCAGGGAATATTTAGGCTTAGCGGGTGGTCCCGCCAGATTCACACGGGATTTCTCGGGCCCCGTGCTACTTGGGTGTCTCTCCAACGAGCCGCTGACGTTTCG
>NZ_CP174283.1:4307500-4315000 GCF_045343905.1 Streptomyces sp. AHU1
TCACCCTCTCGGGCTTTCCTCCGGGCGCTTCCCTTCGGTCTTGCGTTTCCGATTCTATCAGACCGTTTCCCGATCCGATTTCCTCGGCGCTTTCCAGGTTCCCGCTTTCGCGTTTCCCTTTCCGGCGAGTCCGACTCTATCAGATCCTTTCGGGCCTGACTCCCAGTCAGCGGGGTTTGTCTTCGCGGCCGTTGGGCCGTTCCGACGTCTCAAACTTTAGCGGATCTCCCCGGCAGTTCCTAATCGAGCCGCCGGACCCCGATCGAATTGAATTCGGACATGCCGAATTCACCCCGACTGAGGGATCGTGCTGGTGGTTTGTTTGCCGCATCAGCGGCGGAGGCGCCGTCGCAGAACCGTTCCGGTCCCGCGACAACTCGGAGAACTCTACGGATCCACGAGGGCAGTGTCAACCCTCCCCTGTCAAGATCTTTTGCGGCGGATGCCAGGCACCGAACCTACGGGTGCCCGGGTCCACCGTCGGCGACGAGCCCCGCTGATGTCGGCGGGTCTCCGGCCTGCCAGGTGCGGACACGAATCATAGCGGCGACCGCGGCTGTCGGCGGCGAGATGGGCCTCGCCGTCAGCCCACCACGAAAACGCCCGGCCGCGTAGCCGTAGGTGCCCGCGCCGGGCATCACCATGTCCTGCCCCTCGATGCCCAGGCCGCGGAAGTCTGGGGTGCATGGTCATGCGCTCGGCCGTCCATCCGCGAGAGCGCACCCGGCTTCTCCGAGGCTTCGACGGGCATCACATCAGGGGTGCCGGGGTTGTGACAGGCTTCTGCCCGAACCAGCTGAGAGGGTGACGGTGGTGTCGAACAGCACGGTGTCAGGCGACGATCCGAACTGGGACCCGGACGAGCACGTGCGGTTCGCTCGCTACCGGAGGGCGTTCGACGAGGTGGCCCCGGCGGACGCAGCTGCCCTCATCACCCGAGTACTCACCGATCCCGACAAAGGGATGGCGAACAGTGCCGTCTGCGAGTACCTCGGCAGGCGAGCCGCCGAGCTGCTCACTGATCACGGCTATCCCTCCTGGTGCCTGGAGATGACTGGCGCCGTTGCGGGGGACGACTTCTCCGCACGACGCCTCGATGAGTGGACCTTGCTGCGGACGATGACCTTGAGCGAGCCGTGGGACGCCGAGGACCTGGTCGCGGCCTCCGACTGGCTGCAGCTCCATGCTTCCGAGAAGTCCTCGGCCACGGCCGTTCTGGAAGTACTGGCCGAGAGTGGCCGCACCCGCCGCATCCGCAACATCGCCAAGTCCCGGCTGTCCGCCGCCCAGCGATCGAGGCCGGCCGGACCGGCACGCTGATCAGGGCCGCGGGATGACCCTTCCGGCGTGATCCTGGGCTGCGGGCCTGGTACCCGTCAGGTCGTTGATGCGGACATGAGTTGAGGATCCTTCCGCGAGTCGCGCAGGGGAACTGTCGCAGGGACTCAGCGCATCACACGTCGGCGGACGAGCCTTGTCGTCGGGAGAGGACCAGCCTGCGTCGCTCCCGGTCGATCTCGGTGACGACCACTGTGATCTTGTCGCCGACCTGGACGACATCCGATGGAGTCTCCACTGGTGCCCAGGCGAGCTCTCGCAGGTGAACCAGTCCCTCGATTCCGCCAGCGACCCGGACGAAGACGCCGAACGGGACCAGCTTGGTGACCTGGCCAGGCAGTTTCTGCCCCACCGCTACGGCGTCGGCGAATGCCTGAAAGGGGTCCGGCTGTGTGGCCTTCAAGGACAGTCTGGCTTCCAGGTTCCAGGTGTCGAACTGGAGGAACTCGCACGAGACGCGCTGCCCGACCTGCACGACGTCGGAAGCTTCCTCGAAAGGTCGCCAGGACAGTTCAGCGAAGGAGATGAACCCGACGCCGGGGAAGACCGGATGGTCGGGTCCGTCGTCCAGCCCGACGAACACACCGAACGATTCGATCGCCGTGACGGTCCCGGAAAGGAACTCACCGAGGTGCAAAGACTCCAGGAATGCCCAGAGGGCCGGGTTCTCAGACGGTCCGCCCAACATGCTCCCAGCATTTCACGAGGGGCTTCGCACTGAGCATTTTCAGCGTGGTCACCGGTCGGGTGACGGCAGTGGTGGCGGGCAGGCCACAACGCACAAGGCTCCCGTGCTGCGGATCTCACCGACCCTGCCCGGCAGGGCCCACGACCTGACCGCGGCCCGCACCCGACCGTCAACCGCGCACTCGCCCAGGCCCGCACACCCGTCGAGCGAGGCATGGCCCGGCTGAAGTCCTGGCGCATCTTCCAGGGGCCGACCGGTGCAGGCGTGCCCGCGCCTGGTGACGACAGGCAGGAGCCGGCGGTGGAGACGGTCGAGCAACTCGTTTCCCGGACGGATGCCGCTTACCAGCGATGGTTGGCGTCGGCCACCGACGACGTCGTCGCTGATGGAGTGGTCATGTACTGCCTGGAATCCCTGCTGGAGCGCAACACGACCTACGGAATCGGCGAGTGGCTCACGGGCTACCTCATGATCGGCCAGGAAGGCGACCGGGGATTCTTCCTCAGGTGCGACGACGACGGCGGCCCGGTGTTCCGGGCCGGCCTGGGCGGTCTCGGCGAAGTCGACCTCGATGTCGCTGCCCCGGTGTTCGAGGTGTGGCTGCGTTCCGGTTTCGCCGTGCCCCCCGACCCGGAGCCAGAACTGCCGCCAACCGCCGACGTCCATGTGGGCAGGATTCCGGTCGATGAAGTTCGGCTGCTGGTACGGGCAAGGAAGTTGCTGGGTGCGGATTGGCGGTTCGGAGATCTCAGGGGCCTGCTCGCCACCCAACCGTTCCTGGCGGCGAGGTCAGCCCATTTGTACGCGCTGCGCCGCGACCTGGAACACGCCCCCGAGCTGCGGCCACACCTGTTCTACGCCACCGACCACGGCCTGGAAGCGGTATGGCCGACCGACAGCCCAGAAAGCCGGTGACTGCGACCAGGGCGTGCGGCAGGTCGAGTGCGGCAGGCTGGGGACCCAACAAGGCTCCTGTGCCGGTGGGTTGAGACTTCGAACACCTCCCTCAACGGTACGGGAGCCGTGTGCGTTGTGGCCTGCCCGCCACCACTGCCGTCACCCGACCGGTGACCACGCTGAAAATGCTCACTGGGTGGGAAGTGCGCTCACGCTGCGGTCTTGAGGGGATGCACGCCCCAGCGGGTGTTTCACCCTGCGGCTACGGGACGCTCTCGGCTCGTCCTGGCTTCGAACGTGAACTCCTACGCGACCCAGCAGTAGACGCTTCGGCCCTGGCGTCGGGCGCCGCTGACGAGGGCGGCCAGTTCGCCGAGGATCACGTCAGCGACCTCCACGTCGATGACCTCGCCGTCCTCCGCACGCTTCGCGGCCCACGACGCAGCGACATCGGCCAGCTCTGAGCGCTCGGCGCCGGCAAGGGCGGCAGACAGGCGGGGCGAGAGCGCGAAGACGACGCATCCGTCATCATCCTGGTCGGCGACGATACGAGGCTCACCGGCTTCGACGAGCTCCTCGAAGCTGCCGCCGACGAGAAGGCATTCCCACTCGACCACAGCTTCTTCGGGATCGAAGTTGCCGAAGGAGAGTGACTCGAAGGCACGTCCCGGCCCGGCCTGAAGAGCCAAAGCCGACGACGTGTCGTCCGGAGCCGCGAAGAACTCGACGATGACGCTCACCCAGGCATCATGCCTGACCGCCCACATCCACGATCGGCCGGACAGGTCCTGGCCGTTCACCTCGTACTGCCCGACCTCCACGAAGTACCACAGCTCCTCCGGCGTACCCGGGCGATGGCGACACGGTCGTCCTGGGCCTGGGCGAGACGGTAGGCCGGTCTCCAGGAAGGTACGCAGGGCTTCCGGACTGCCGTTGTCGACGTTGTGCGCCGCAGCAGTCGATGCCGGTAGTCGGCGGTCTTGATCGACTGATGGTTGCCGTCCGTGTACCTGGTCTGCCGCAGACCGGACCGGCCGGATACCGATGCAGCCCCCCGCGGACCAGGCCGATCCCCGAACACACTCCTCGTTGTCCCAGAAGGCCGCGAGGTTCCTGGTTCGGTAGGTGTTTCGTCGCAGGGACCTTGAGGCCGGCCTTCGGCTTCCGGTTCCGGAAAATTTGTTCCTGAACGCAGAAAACCCCCGTACCGGTATCCCCGGCACGGGGGTTTTCTTCACAATTTGTTCGGCGGCGTCCTACTCTCCCACAGGGTCCCCCCTGCAGTACCATCGGCGCTGTGAGGCTTAGCTTCCGGGTTCGGAATGTAACCGGGCGTTTCCCTCACGCTATGACCACCGAAACTCTATGAAACTGTCAACCGGAGCCGAGGCCATACGGCTACGACGGTTGTTCGTGGTTTCAGAACCAACACAGTGGACGCGAGCAACTGAGGACAAGCCCTCGGCCTATTAGTACCAGTCACCTCCACCCGTTACCGGGCTTCCAGATCTGGCCTATCAACCCAGTCGTCTACTGGGAGCCTTAACCCCTCGAGGGGGTGGGAATACTCATCTTGAAGCAGGCTTCCCGCTTAGATGCTTTCAGCGGTTATCCCTCCCGAACGTAGCCAACCAGCCATGCCCTTGGCAGGACAACTGGCACACCAGAGGTTCGTCCGTCCCGGTCCTCTCGTACTAGGGACAGCCCTTCTCAATATTCCTACGCGCACAGCGGATAGGGACCGAACTGTCTCACGACGTTCTAAACCCAGCTCGCGTACCGCTTTAATGGGCGAACAGCCCAACCCTTGGGACCGACTCCAGCCCCAGGATGCGACGAGCCGACATCGAGGTGCCAAACCATCCCGTCGATATGGACTCTTGGGGAAGATCAGCCTGTTATCCCCGGGGTACCTTTTATCCGTTGAGCGACGGCGCTTCCACAAGCCACCGCCGGATCACTAGTCCCGACTTTCGTCCCTGCTCGACCCGTCGGTCTCACAGTCAAGCTCCCTTGTGCACTTACACTCAACACCTGATTGCCAACCAGGCTGAGGGAACCTTTGGGCGCCTCCGTTACTCTTTAGGAGGCAACCGCCCCAGTTAAACTACCCATCAGACACTGTCCCTGATCCGGATCACGGACCCAGGTTAGACATCCAGCACGACCAGACTGGTATTTCAACGACGACTCCCACCACACTGGCGTGCGGCTTTCACAGTCTCCCAGCTATCCTACACAAGCCGAACCGAACACCAATATCAAACTGTAGTAAAGGTCCCGGGGTCTTTCCGTCCTGCTGCGCGAAACGAGCATCTTTACTCGTAGTGCAATTTCACCGGGCCTATGGTTGAGACAGTCGAGAAGTCGTTACGCCATTCGTGCAGGTCGGAACTTACCCGACAAGGAATTTCGCTACCTTAGGATGGTTATAGTTACCACCGCCGTTTACTGGCGCTTAAGTTCTCAGCTTCGCCACCCCGAAGAGTGACTAACCGGTCCCCTTAACGTTCCAGCACCGGGCAGGCGTCAGTCCGTATACATCGCCTTACGGCTTCGCACGGACCTGTGTTTTTAGTAAACAGTCGCTTCTCGCTGGTCTCTGCGGCCACCCCCAGCTCAGAGTGCAAGACTCATCACCAGACGTGGCCCCCCTTCTCCCGAAGTTACGGGGGCATTTTGCCGAGTTCCTTAACCATAGTTCACCCGAACGCCTCGGTATTCTCTACCTGACCACCTGAGTCGGTTTAGGGTACGGGCCGCCATGAAACTCGCTAGAGGCTTTTCTCGACAGCATAGGATCATCCACTTCACCACAATCGGCTCGGCATCGGGTCTCAGACTGTGTGAACGGCGGATTTGCCTACCGTTCGTCCTACACCCTTACCCCGGGACAACCACCGCCCGGGCTGGACTACCTTCCTGCGTCACCCCATCACTCACCTACTACCACCTTGGGTCGGCGGCTCCACCACTCCCCTCAACTCCGAAGAGATCGGGGCGGCTTCACGGCCTTAGCATTAATGGGCTCGATGTTTGACGCTTCACAGCGGGTACCGGAATATCAACCGGTTATCCATCGACTACGCCTGTCGGCCTCGCCTTAGGTCCCGACTTACCCTGGGCAGATCAGCTTGACCCAGGAACCCTTAGTCAATCGGCGCACACGTTTCTCACGTGTGTATCGCTACTCATGCCTGCATTCTCACTCGTGAACCGTCCACCACTGCCTTCCGGCGCGGCTTCACCCGGCACACGACGCTCCCCTACCCATCACAGCAGGCGTTGGCCCTATTGCTGCAATGACACGACTTCGGCGGTACGCTTGAGCCCCGCTACATTGTCGGCGCGGAATCACTAGACCAGTGAGCTATTACGCACTCTTTCAAGGGTGGCTGCTTCTAAGCCAACCTCCTGGTTGTCTCTGCGACTCCACATCCTTTCCCACTTAGCGTACGCTTAGGGGCCTTAGTCGATGCTCTGGGCTGTTTCCCTCTCGACCATGGAGCTTATCCCCCACAGTCTCACTGCCGCGCTCTCACTTACCGGCATTCGGAGTTTGGCTAAGGTCAGTAACCCGGTAGGGCCCATCGCCTATCCAGTGCTCTACCTCCGGCAAGAAACACACGACGCTGCACCTAAATGCATTTCGGGGAGAACCAGCTATCACGGAGTTTGATTGGCCTTTCACCCCTAACCACAGGTCATCCCCCAGGTTTTCAACCCTGGTGGGTTCGGTCCTCCACGACCTCTTACAGCCGCTTCAACCTGCCCATGGCTAGATCACTCCGCTTCGGGTCTTGAGCGTGCTACTAAAAGCGCCCTGTTCGGACTCGCTTTCGCTACGGCTTCCCCACACGGGTTAACCTCGCAACACACCGCAAACTCGCAGGCTCATTCTTCAAAAGGCACGCAGTCACGAGGATGGAGCAAGCTCCATCCCGACGCTCCCACGGCTTGTAGGCACACGGTTTCAGGTACTATTTCACTCCGCTCCCGCGGTACTTTTCACCATTCCCTCACGGTACTATCCGCTATCGGTCACCAGGGAATATTTAGGCTTAGCGGGTGGTCCCGCCAGATTCACACGGGATTTCTCGGGCCCCGTGCTACTTGGGTGTCTCTCCAACGAGCCGCTGACGTTTCGACTACGGGGGTCTTACCCTCTACGCCGGACCTTTCGCATGTCCTTCGCCTACGTCAACGGTTTCTGACTCGTCCTGTCGCCGGCAGACGACAGAAGAGAGATCCCACAACCCCCTGCATGCAACCCCTGCCGGGTCTCACACATACAGGGTTTGGCCTCATCCGGTTTCGCTCGCCACTACTCCCGGAATCACGGTTGTTTTCTCTTCCTGCGGGTACTGAGATGTTTCACTTCCCCGCGTTCCCTCCACTTGCCCTATGTGTTCAGGCAAGGGTGACAGCCCATGACGACTGCCGGGTTTCCCCATTCGGAAACCCCCGGATCAAAGCCTGGTTGACGGCTCCCCGGGGACTATCGTGGCCTCCCACGTCCTTCATCGGTTCCTGGTGCCAAGGCATCCACCGTGCGCCCTTAAAAACTTGGCCACAGA
>NZ_CP174283.1:4317500-5020000 GCF_045343905.1 Streptomyces sp. AHU1
GAGAGGTCCTGGAGCAGGTCCTCCTCGAAGACCGTGGCGAGGCGCATGGCTTCCAGCCACTTCTCCCGGCCCTCGTCGGTCAGCTCGACGATGACGCGCACCCGGTTCGATTCGTCGCGCTCCCGGGTGACCAGCCCCTCCGTGACCATGCGGTCGATGCGGTGGGTCATGGCCGCCGGGGTGAGGCCGAGGCGCTTGGCGAGCTCGCTCGGGCCGAGGCGGTACGGGGCGCCGGCGAGGACCAGCGCCTTCAGGACCTCCCACTCGGCGTTGCTGATGCCGAGCGCGGCGGTCTGGCGGCCGTAGGCGACGTTCATCCGCCGGTTGAGGCGGGACAGCGCCGAGACGATCTTCTCGACCTGGGGGTCGAGGTCCTGGAACTCGCGCTGGTAGGCGGCGATCTGTTCTTCGAGTGTCGGCTCGCTGACGCCGGGGGTGTCGCCCATGGCCCGAGTATCGCATGGCGTCGCTTGGTGTCGAAGTCCTTCAAGGTGTAGAGTTCAACTTCGAAATTTAGCTTTGAAGTCTTCGAGCTTGCATTCATGCACGGGGAACGTGTCACGGACGCGGGACCCGCACGGGCAGCCGGTACGGCTTCACGACCAAGGCAGGTGAAAGTGACCAGGGCGATGGGCGCAGCGATGCGCCGGATCCACATGGGCAACGCGCTCAGCGCGTTCGGGCTCGGCTTTACCGTCCCCTTCCTCTACGTCTACGTGGCGCAGGTGCGGGGACTCGGCTCCATGACGGCGGGCGTCGTGCTCGCCGTCTTCGCCGTGGCCGCTCTCGTCGTGCTGCCGTTCGCCGGACGGGCGATCGTCCGGCGCGGTCCCCTGCCGGTCCTGCTCGCCGCCCTGGTCACCGCCGCCCTGGGTGCGCTGAGCCTCGGCCTGGCGAACAGCGCGACGACCGTGGTGCTGTCGGCGGCGGCGCTCGGTGCCGGGCAGGCGGTGATGCAGCCGTCGCTCGCGACGATGATCGTGGACTGCTCCTCGGCGGACACCCGCTCGCGGGCCTTCGCGACACAGTTCTTCCTGCAGAACCTGGGACTCGGTGTCGGTGGGCTCATCGGCGGCCACATCGTCGATCCGGACCGGGCGAGCTCGTTCACGCTGCTGTTCGCGATCGAGGCAGCGATGTTCCTGGTGCTGGTCGTGATCATGGCGACCGTCCGGATGCCGCACGCGCCGCGGATCGACGGGAACGCGCCCCGGTCCAGGGGCGGCAGCTGGAAGGAGCTGCTCGGCAACCGGGCCATGGTGCAGCTCTCCGTGCTGGGCTTCGTGCTGTTCTTCGCCTGCTACGGACAGTTCGAGTCGGGGCTGTCCGCGTACGGCGTCGAGGCGGCCGGGATCTCCACGTCCGCGCTCGGTACGGCGATGGCGGCGAACACGGCGATGATCGTGGTCGCGCAGTTCGCGGTGCTGAAGTTCGTCGAGCGCCGCAAGCGGACCCGGGTGATCGCCGCGGTCGGGCTCATCTGGGCCGTCGCCTGGCTGGCGGCCGGGTACGCGGGCCTCGGGCACGGCAGCCGGACCATGGCCACGGCGGCCTTCGTCTCGACGTACGCGCTCTTCGGGCTCGGTGAGGCGATGCTGTCGCCGACGGTCGCCCCGCTGGTCGCCGATCTGGCGCCGACGGGCATGGCGGGTCAGTACAACTCCGCCTTCGCCCTGGTGAAGCAGCTCGCGCTGGCGATCGGTCCGGCGGTGGGCGGCCCGATGGGGGCCTCGCTGCACGGCCCGTACGTCGTGACGTTCCTGCTCTTCTCGCTCGGCATCACCGTCCTGGCCCTGCGGCTCGGACGGCGGCTCACCCCCGTGCAGGACCAGCCGTCGCTCGCGAGGAGCCGGGTGGTCGCGCAGGGCGGGGCCGCGGCCGAGCCGATGCCCGCGAGCGCCTGACCGGCGGGCGCGCGGGAGAGGTGCGGATCACGGCGGCCGCCGTCACGGAGAGACGTGACGGCGGCCGTTTCGTGTGCGCGGTCGCGGGTCTCAGCGGATGCCGGTCAGCAGGTTGGCGGTGAAGGGGAGGGTCGCGGTGCCGTCGGGGGCGGTGTGGTTGGTGAGGCGGGCGTGGACGACCCGCCCGGCGTTCAGGAGTGCCTCCTCACCCCCAGTGTCGACGATCGCCTGTCCCCAGGATGTGGACGAGAGCTGGCCGGGGGCGTAGGCGTCGAGGGGCGGGAGGGCGATGCCGAAGGTGATCTGCCGGACCGCGACCTCGTGGAAGCCGGCACCGCGCAGGGCGGTGGAGAGCCGCTCGGGGGTACCGGAGAAGGCGCCCTCGTAGTTCACCGCGAGCTCCTTGCCGCCGTACTCCTCGACCGCCTCGTACTGGGCGACGAAGTACGGGATGAGTTCCCTGGCGGCCCACGCGGTGGCGGCGAAGCGTCCGCCGGAGCGGATCACGCGGGCCGCCTCCGCGAAGGCCTCCTCCAGGCCGGGGAAGAACTGGACGCCCTGCTGGCACACGACCGCGTCGAAGGCCGCGTCCTCGTAGGGGAGTCTTTCGGCGGAGGCGACGGTGAACTCGATGTCCGGGTACATGCGGGGCGCGTGCTCCGCGGCCGTGGCGATCATGCCCGCGTTGACGTCCGCCCCCGAGACCCGGCCGGAGGGGCCGACCCGGGCCGCCGCCGCGCGGGCCGCGAAGCCGGTGCCGCAGGCCAGGTCGAGCACCTTGGCGCCGGGACACAGGTCGACCGCGTCCAGGATCGCTCCCACGAAGGGCGTCATGAACGGTGCCGCGTACCGCTCGTAGCGCTCTGGGGCACTTCCTTTGAGCTGAAAGCCCGATTCGTCTGCCATGAGGAGCTCTTAGCACCGGGCGGCCCTCCCGGCCAGGGGACGCGCGGAACGCGTCCGGGCCGGCCCGGAGCGCGGCTTCGGTCCCCGGAGCGCGGACTCACCTTCCGGGGCGCGGACTCACTTTCCGGCGCGCGGGAGCGCGAACTCGCACCACACCGCCTTGCCGCCGCCCGGTGTGCGGCGGGAGCCCCATCCGGAGGCGATCGTGGCCACGATCGCGATGCCGCGGCCCGTCTCGTCGCCGGGTTCCGCGCGGCGGCGGCGCGGGAGGTGGTCGTCGCCGTCGGTGACCTCGATGATCAGACGGCGGTCGGTGCGGCGCAGCCGCAGGCGCATCGGCGGGGTGCCGTGCTGGAGCGAGTTGGCGACGAGTTCGCTGGCGGCCAGGACGCCGAGGTCGTGCAGGTCGCCGGGGAAACGCCAGCTGGCCAGCACGCCGGAGGCGAAGGCACGCGCGCGCGGGGCCGCTTCCATGCCGCCGAGCAGTTCCAGGGCCGCGTTGCGGAAGAGCTCGCCGTCGGAGCCCGTGCGGGAGGGGTGCTGGAGGACCAGGACGGCGACGTCGTCGTCGTGGTCGGCGGTGACGCCGGCCGCGCGCACCAGGCGGTCGCAGATCACCTGCGGACCGCCCGTCGCTCCGGCCAGGGCGCGTTCCAGGGAGGCGATGCCCTCGTCGAGGTCCTCGTCGCGGCGCTCGACGAGGCCGTCCGTGTACAGGACGGCGGTGGAGCCGGGGCCCAGCGGCACCGAGCCGGAGGCGTGCAGCCAGCCGCCGGTGCCGAGCGGCGGTCCGGTCGGTTCGTCGGCCCGGTGGATGGTGCCGTTCTCGTCGCGGACCAGGATGGGCAGGTGGCCGGCGGAGGCGTAGACGAGCCGGCCCTCGTTCGGGTCGTGGACGGCGTACACGCAGGTGGCGATCTGGTTGGCGTCGATCTCGGTGGCGAGGCCGTCGAGGAGCTGCAGGACCTCGTGCGGCGGCAGGTCGAGCCGGGCGTACGCGCGCACGGCCGTGCGCAGCTGGCCCATGACGGCGGCCGCGCGGACCCCGCGGCCCATGACGTCGCCGATGACGAGCGCGGTGCGGCCGCCGCCGAGGGTGATGACGTCGTACCAGTCCCCGCCGACCGCCGCTTCCGTGCCGCCGGGCAGGTAGGTGGCGGCGATGCGCAGGTCGTCGGGTTCCTCCAGCTCCTGCGGGAGCAGGGAGCGCTGGAGGGTGACGGCGGTCTCGCGCTGACGGCGTTCGCTGGCGCGCAGCCGCTCGGCGGCCTCGGCGTGGTCGGTGACGTCGGTGGCGAAGACGAGCACTCCGCGGCCGTCGCTCCCCGAGGAGGTGTCGACGGGGGTGCAGGTGAACGTGTACGAGCGGCCCGTCGAGACCTTGCGGGACTTGACGGTACGGGGTCTGGAGCTGCGCAGGACCTGGTCGAGGAGCGGCAGCAGGCCGAGCTCGTCCAGCTCGGGCAGCGCCTCGCGCGCGGGTGCGCCGGCGGGGCGGGCGCCGAAGGCCGCCGTGTAGGCGTCGTTGACGTACGAGACGCGGTGCTCGGGACCGTGCACGAGGGCGACGAGGGCGGGGACGCGGTCGAGGACCGCGTGCACCGGGAGTTCGTCGACGGCGAGCCCGGGCGGGGCGTCGTCGGTCAGCTGCTCGACGCGGGCCGCCGGCACGGAGCCTTCCCCTCGCTTGTCCGGGGCGGCCGTGGGTGCGGCCGTGTGCTCGGTCCGCGCTGCGGCGCGGCGCTGCGTTCCGGGGAGCCGGGCGCTCCAGCGCGTGAAGTTCACAGTGGGAAAAGCCTCGTGTTAGAAGGGCGAGCGGTTCACCCGCCCAAAGTCGTGGACCTGTCTGGCAGTCTGACCGACCGGGTCTGCTTCCGTCAGACGCCGTCCCTGCCGGTGGAGTTCCGCTGTCCGGTCAGGACGACCCCTTCGGGTCGGTCGGAGGCTTTCCCCCGGCCGCCAGTTCGAACTCCGCACGGGGGTGTTCGAGTGAACCGAGGGACACGATCTCCCGCTTGAAGAGACCCGCCAGGGTCCATTCGGCGAGTACACGGGCCTTGCGGTTGAAGGTCGGCACCCTGCTGAGGTGGTAGACGCGGTGCATGAACCAGGCAGGATAGCCCCTCAGCTTGCGCCCGTAGACGTGTGCGACCCCCTTGTGCAGTCCCAGGGAGGCGACCGAGCCGACGTACCTGTGGGAGTAGGTCTCCAGGGGCTCGCCGCGCAGGGTGTGCGCGATGTTGTCGCCGAGGACCTTCGCCTGGCGCACGGCGTGCTGGGCGTTGGGCGCCGTCTCCTTGCCGGGTTCCGCGGTCACGTCGGGGACGGCGGCGGCGTCTCCGGCGGCCCAGGCGTGCGTGACGCCGTCGACGGTGAGCTGGGGGGTGCACTTGAGGCGGCCGCGCTCGTTCAGGGGGAGGTCGGTCGCGGCGAGGAGGGGGTGCGGTTTCACGCCGGCCGTCCACACGACGGTGCGCGTCGGGAAGCGCGCGCCGTCACTGAGGACGGCGACCCGGTCCGCGCAACTGTTGAGGCGGGTCTCCAGGCGCACCTCGATGTTGCGCCGGCGCAGCTGGCTGACCGTGTACCGGCCCATCTCCTCGCCGACCTCGGGGAGGATGCGGTCGGAGGCCTCGACGAGGATCCACTTCATGTCCTCGGGCTTGATGTTGAGGTAGTACCGCGCGGTGTAGCGGGCCATGTCCTCCAGTTCGCCGAGCGCCTCGACGCCGGCGTAACCGCCTCCCACGAAGACGAAGGTGAGGGCCGCGTCCCGGATCGCGGGGTCGCGGGTGGAGGAGGCGATGTCCATCTGCTCGATGACGTGGTTGCGCAGGCCGATGGCCTCTTCGACCGTCTTGAAGCCGATGGCGTACTCGGCAAGCCCGGGGATCGGCAGGGTGCGCGAGACCGAGCCGGGGGCGAGCACGAGTTCGTCGTAGGTGATCTGCTCCGCGCCCGCGCCCTCCTCCTCGGTGGCGAGCGTGGTGAGCGTGGCGGTGCGCTTGGCGTGGTCGACCGACCGGACCTCGCCGATGACGATCCGGCACCGGTCGAGGACCCGGCGCAGCGGAACGACCACGTGACGCGGCGAGATCGAGCCCGCGGCGGCTTCGGGAAGGAACGGCTGGTACGTCATGTACGGGTCGGGCGACACGACCGTGATCTCGACCTCGCCCCGCTTCAGTTCGGGCTTCAACTGCCGCTGGAGGCGCAGGGCGGTGTACATGCCGACGTAGCCGCCGCCGACGATGAGAATGCGCGCACGTTCCTTCACCGTCCCATGACGCACCCCGCTCCGGAGTTTGTCCACAGCCCCGGCAATTTGTGTGACCGGTCGCCGACAACGTGCGGAGTTGGCCGGTTTGTCGGAGTCTAGGGAAAACCCGCTGGTCAAGGTGGGTGAGGGGGGTATTCGGACAGGGCGGAATCGGGACGTACAGGGTCCGTACTCCGATCGGGGGGCGCTCCGTGCGGAACCTGCCCCTTCTGAATTGACCCCCACTCAACTATGTTCGTGTGTCGACGGGGTGTAGGGGGATGCGCTCGGCGAGTCCGTACGGCGGGCCCGCACACCAGCTTGTTCCACACGCTCCGGTCTGTCGATGGCGGGGAGAGTCTCCGGGGGGAGACGTCATTACCGGGGGAACGCTTATGCATATTCAGGACTCTCATTGGTCTTCCGCGTCAGCCGTCGCACCTGGTGGTGCGATCGGCGCGGCGCCGAACGGCAACGGCCGCGGTCCGTCGGACGGATCGCGCACGACGCCGTTGCGCGTGGACGCACAGCGCAATCTGGAACACGTACTGCGCGCGGCGCGCGAGGTCTTCGGCGAGCTGGGGTACGGCGCGCCGATGGAGGACGTCGCCCGGCGGGCGAGGGTCGGTGTCGGCACGGTGTACCGGCGCTTCCCGAGCAAGGACGTCCTGGTGCGCCGGATAGCCGAGGAGGAGACCTCCCGGCTGACCGACCAGGCACGCGCCGCGCTCGGCCAGGAGGACGAGCCGTGGTCGGCGCTCTCGCGCTTCCTGCGGACGTCGGTGGCCTCGGGCGCCGGACGGCTGCTGCCGCCGCAGGTGCTGCGGGTCGGCGTCGCCGAGGACGGTCCCGAACCGGACGAGGCACGGGTGCCGCAGCAGCGGTCCCAGCCCGCGCCCGAGCTGCGGCTCGTCGAGCAGCGGCCCGCCCCCGAGGACGAGCCGGTGATCGCCGAGGTGGACGACGCCGGCGCGGCGGCGCTGCTCGAAGTGGTCGGGCGGCTCGTCGACCGGGCGCGCGCGGCGGGCGAGTTGCGCGCGGACGTCACCGTGGCGGACGTCCTGCTGGTCATCGCGACGGCGGCACCCTCGCTGCCGGACGCGGCCCAGCAGGCGGCGGCCTCGGCCCGGCTCCTCGACATCCTGCTGGAGGGCCTGCGCTCGCGTCCGGCGTGAACCGGACCGGCGGCATCGTCCACGGCGCGGGCGGGTTCCGGCCGCGGAACGGCTCCGGGGCCTGAAGGGGTTCCGGGCACGAAAAAGCTCCCGGTGCGCGGAAGCCGCGCGTACGGGTGCTCGCGGGCACACCGGTGCTCCCGGGCGCGAGTGCGGCACGACTCGCGCCCGGGAGCACCGTTCTCGTACGCCTCCGTCGCCTCAGCCGTCTTCTTCCGCTTCCTTCCGCTTCCTTCTGCTTCTTTCCGCTTCCCTCCGTGCGCACGGCGGCCGTTGAGCGTTCCCTGAACGGGTGACAGTCAGTACTGCAGAGCGGCGAAACCCCTCGGACGAGTGGTTGGTCCGTACGAGGGGGTGCCGCTCGGGCGGCCTGTGACAGTCTGTCCCGGTATTCGGGTCCGAGTGTGCGGGCGGGGGCTTTCCGCGATGAGCGTTGACGGGCGGGACGGGGCACTCGGTGACGACGGCCCCGACGGCGGCACGGGAACCGGCGGCTCGCCGTCGCGGCAGGTGCCGTCGCAGCGTGACCGGTGGGACCGGCGCGAGGGCGGTGTCCTGCCGCCCCCACGGGACCCGGCGCTCCCGGCGGACCCGCCTCCCCCCGACGCCGGTCTGATCGGGCGGATGCGCGCGGGCGACGACACGGCGTACGAGGAGCTGTACCGCCGGCACGCCGAGGCCGTCCGCCGCTACGCACGCACCTGCTGCCGCGACCCGCACACCGCCGACGACCTCACGGCCGAGGTGTTCGCCCGCATGCTCCAGGCCGTACGCGGCGGCAGCGGTCCCGAGCACGCCGTGCGCGCGTACCTGCTCACCACCGTCCGCCGGGTCGCCGCGAACTGGACGAGGACGGCCAGACGGGAACAGCTGGTCGACGACTTCGCGGTGTTCGCCGCTCAGGCCTCCCGCGGTTCCGGGGCCCCCGGCGACGCCCTCGACCTCGGCGCGGACGTACGCGCGATGCACGAGGCCGAGCGGTCCATGGCCATGCGGGCCTTCCGCTCGCTGCCGGAGCGGTGGCAGGCCGTGCTGTGGCACACCGAGGTCGAGGACGAGTCCCCGAGCGAGGTCGCCACGCTCTTCGGCCTCGACGCGAACGGCACCCGTGTGCTCGCCAGCCGCGCCCGCGAGGGGCTGAGGCAGGCCTACCTCCAGGCGCACGTCAGCACCACGCCCGCCCTGGACGAGGAGTGCGCGCGCCACGCCGACCGGCTCGGGGCCTACGCCCGCGGCGGCCTGCGCACCCGTGCCGAACGGGGTCTGCGCAAGCACCTGGAGGAATGCGCCAGGTGCCGCCTGGCCGCGGGCCAGATCGAGGAGGTGGCCGGCGGGATCCCCGCGGTCGTACCGGTCGCGGTCATCGGCTGGTTCGGCGCCGCCGGGTACGCGAAGGCCCTCGCGCTCGTCGCCGGTGGCGCCGGAGCGGGTGCGGCCGGCGCCGCGGCCGTGGCGGGCGGCGGCTCGTCGGGAGCGGGTGCCGGAGGCGGCGCCGCGGTCGCCGAGGGACTCGGCGCTCCGGTCAAGGCCGGTATCGCGGCGGGTGTCGTCACGGTGGCCGCGGCGGCGGTGGCGCTCTCCCTGGTCGGCGACGACAGCCCCGCCCGACGGCCCGGGGCGGCACCGGCCGCCTCACCCGCCGTCGAGGCGCCGGTGCCGTCGCCGGTGCCGACCAGGAGATCCCCCGCGCCCGGGCCACCGGCGGTGCTGCACGGGCCGGCACCCGCCCCGCCCCCCTCGGCGGAGCCGAGGCCCACCCCGAAGCCGGCGCCGAGAGCGACCCCGAGCCCGAGTCCGCACCCCGCGCCGGCCCCGGTCCCGGCCTCGGTCCCGCTGCCGGGACCGACCCCGCCGAAGCCCGAACCGACCCCGACGCCCCTCCCTCCCGCCCCCGTCGTCTACCGGTGGAGCGACCTGGAGTACGACGTCCTCGGCGACCACACCGGGCCGGAGATGCGACTGATCGGGAGCAGCCGGGTGTGGCAGCGCGACGGAATGAACATCGCGGACACCCCGTACGCGCACGGGGTGACCGTGCACAGCCGGTCCTCCGTCACCATCGACCTCAACCGCGACTGCGACGCGTACGACGCGATGGCCGGTGTCGACGATCAGACGCGGGGCCTGGGCGAGCTGCGGTTCTCCGTCTACGCGGACGGGTCCCTGCTGTGGCGGTCACCGCTGGTCGAGGGCGGCGATCCGGCGGTCCCCGTCCATGTGGGCCTCGTCGGCCACCGGACGGTCCGGCTCGTCGTCGAACCCCGGAGCCCGTTCGACCCGGCATCACTGGGCGACTGGGCGGAGTCGAAGTTCCTGTGCCGGTGAACGTCTAGCCGACGGGGTGGGCCTCCAGGGCCTCGGTGAGGTCGCGGAGGGCTTCCTCCTGGGTGTAGCCGGAGCCGCGGGCGCGCTCGGACTCGTAGCGTTCCGGGCCGAGCGCCGCGAGCGCGGCGGCCTCGGTGCGCCGGACGTCGGCGCTCTCCCGCTCGGACCGCAGGTCCCCGCCGCGCCAGCCGGTGCCGGCGGCCGTCAGCCGCGCCGCCACCGGGTGGGCGCCCAGTTCGGTGAACAGACGCGCGGCGCTCTCGGCGAAGGCCGACGCCACCACGTCGGAGCACCGCGCGTCCATCGCGTGCCGCAGTGCGGCGCTCAGCTTCCGCAGAGCCGGCACGGGGCCGGACTCGGCGGCCGTGACCAGGGCGTCGACCCAGTTCAGCCCCGCCGTGAACTGGGGTGGCGGGGTGCCCCTGAGGCCCTCCTCGCGCGACTTCTCGCACAGTTCGCGCGCGAGGGCCACCTCCCCGCCCTCCAGGACCACCTGGGCGCGCAGCAGATGGACGAAGGCCCGGGAGTCCGTCACCCCGTACTGGTCGGCGGCGGTGCTCGCCTCGTCCAGGGTCGCCAGGGCCAGAGAACTCTCGCCGGCGCGGTGGGCGATCTCGGCCAGCCGCGCCATGAGGAACGGCACCTCCGCGTACGCGCCCACCTCGTAGGCGAGCCGCAGCGCCTCCTCGTACTCGCCCTTCGCCTCGTCGTACCTGCTGCGTGCCATGGCCGCCTCACCGGCCGCGCTGCACACCTGGGCCCGCATCCAGCGGTCCCCGACCCGTCGGCTGAGCCCACGCAGTTCCTCCAGGTCCTCGTCCACGCCCGGCATGCCGCCCGGAGCGTCGACGACCATGTGCGTGCGGAACATCAGGGCGACGCCGATCTCCCATTCGCCGCCGTACTCACGGCAGTTGGCGACCACCGCGTGCATCGCGGGCCCCACGTCGTCCGGATCGCCCAGGAAGTGCGCGGCCATCGGCCAGACGATCCCCGGCATGCGCGCCGCGTCCGGACCGCCCCCCTCGAAGGCGCCCCGCACCCGTTCCACGTACTCCCGCAGCCGGTTCTCCCCCCACTCGTCCAGCGGGACGACGTCCACCTTCATGAACAGGTGGAGCATCCGCAGCCGCATCCGCATGGCGTGCAGCGGGTGCCGCTCGTCGTGCTCGGGACGGTCGAGGAAGGCGCCCACCGGATCGACGGCCGCGAGTTCGGAGAGGAGACCGGCGCCGGACGCGGCACCCGCGGCCGCCCCCGCCGTACGGTCGCCCGCCGGTGTGTCGAGCAACGTGCCCAGTCTCAGGACGAGGTCCGTCCATTCGATGCCCTCGTACCGGAAGTTGCGCAGCCACCAGAACCAGCCCATGTCGAGGACGACAGCGCCCGCCTCCTCCTCGTCGTGGGCGGCGAGCGCGCGCCGGAGGGCCGCCCGGACGTTGTCGTGCTCGTTCTCCAGGCGCCGGATCCAGGGGAGTTGGCCGGCCGAGCGCAGCTGCGGCTCGGCCTCCTCGACCAGGGCGCGCACCCACGCGCGGTGGCGCCGCTCGGCGGCGGCGCGCAGCCCCGGGACCTCGGCGGCCCGCTCGGTGGCGTACTCGTGGATGGTCTCCAGCATGCGGTAGCGCATCCCGCCGCCCGTGCCGTCCGGAGTGGCGACGAGGAGGGACTTGTCGACGAGAGCGCCGACGAGGTCGGCCGCAGGGCCGGTGCACACGGCCTCCGCGGCGGCCAGGTCCCAGCCGCCCGCGAACACGGACGCCTCGCGCAGCACGGTCCGCTCCCGTTCGTCGAGCAGGTCCCAGGACCAGTCGACGACGGCGCGCAGGGTCTGCTGGCGGGGCAGCACCGTACGGCTTCCGGAGGTGAGCAGCCGGAAGCGGTCGTCGAGCCGGTCGGCGATCTGCCGCGGGGTGAGCAGCCGCAGCCGGGCCGCGGCCAGTTCGATGGCCAGGGGCAGTCCGTCGAGCCGTCGGCAGATCTCGTCCACGGCGGCGGGGTCGTGGAGCGCGGCGGCGTCGAGGCGTGCCACGGAGGCCCGCTCCATGAAGAGCCGGTGCGCGGAATCGGGCGGGAGCGGCTCGACCGGGCGCACCAACTCGCCCGGTACGCCCAGGGGTTCGCGGCTGGTGGCGAGGATCGTGAGTCCGGGGCAGCGGGTCAGCAGCGTCTCGGCGAGTTCGGCCGCCGCGTCGATCACGTGCTCGCAGTTGTCGAGGATCAGGAGCTGGCCGCGCGGGGCGCAGTACTCGACGAGCAGGGTGACCGGGTCGTCCTGCGCGACCGTCATCTCGTTGGCGATCAGTACGGTCTCGCGCAGACCGAGGGCGCTGACCACCGCGCCCGGGACCGCCTCGGGCCGGTCGAGCGGGGCCAGCTCGGCCAGCCACGCCTGCGGAAGCCCGGCGGCGGCCTCCTCGGCGAGGCGGGTCTTCCCCGAACCTCCCGGTCCGGTCAGCGTGACCAGCCGCGCCCTCCGCACATCCGAACGGATGGCCCCGACCTCGTGTTCCCGGCCGACGAAGGAGTCCAGACGGGGACGGATGTTCCCGGTCCGCCGGGCACGGGAGGGGTCCCCGTCCCGGGGCCCGCCGACCGGCGCCGCGACCGTCCCGGATCCGGACTCCCGCGGGTCCAGCAGCGCGGCGTGCAGGTCCCGCAACTCCGGCCCGGGGTCCGCGCCGAGACCGTCCGACAGCGCGCGGCGGACGTCCTCGTACGCGGCCAGCGCGTCGGCACCGCGACCGGTGTCGCGCAGGGCGCGGATGAGCAGGACGTGCAACGCCTCGTCGTACGGGTGGGCCGCCGTCAGCTCCTTCAGCTCCGGTACGACGTCGAAGGCCCGGCAAAGCCGCAGGTCCGCCTCGATCCGGCTGCGCGTCGCCTCCAGGCGCAGGGCTTCCGGGCGGGTCGCGGCGGTGCGGTCGGGGAGGTCCGCGAGGGCGAGGCCGCGCCACAGGGCGAGGGCTTCGCCGAGCCGGGCGGCGGCGGTACGGGCGTCGCCGCCGTCGAGCGCGGTCCTGCCCTCCGTGACGAGCCGCTCGAAGACGAACAGGTCCACGTCGTCCCTGGTGGCCCGGAGCCGGTAGCCGCCGGGCTCCGAGGTGACGGCGTCCTTCCCGACGGCGCGGCGGAGGCGGCCGACCAGTGCCTGCAGCGCCGCCGGGGCGTCCTGGGGCGGGTCGTCCGCCCACACCTCGTCGATGAGGGTGTCCTGCGAGAGCGTGCGGGCGGGGTGGCGGGCCAGGGCCGTGAGCAGCGCGCGTACCCGGGGGCCGCCCAACGTGACCAGGGCCCCCCGGTCGTCCTCCGCCTGGGCAACCCCCAGAATCCCGTACCGCACGCCCCCATTCTCACCGCCCGCCCGCCGTGGGTCACCGCCTTACCCCGCCCCCGGCACGCCCCAAGCCTTCTTTCGCCCCCTCCGCCCCTACCCTTCCCACCCCTGGGGCTCCGCCCCAGACTCCGCTCCTCAAACACCGGAGGGGCTGAATCTTTCCCCGGCCGGGACCGGAACTTTCGCCGACCGGGGCTGTGACCGGCTGGACCTCGCACCCGCAGTCGGCAGCGCGCGGGAGGGGCCGTGCCGGTACATCGAATGCCCGCAGGCCGGACGGATCAGAACCCACCCGCACTTCGAAACCCCGGGGGGGGGGATCCGTCCGGATGCGGGCGGATGTACCGGCACGGCCCCGACCCACACCCCACCGACGCCGCACCGCACCGCACCGCACCAGCCCGGAACCACGAACGGTTCAGGCCCGCCGGGCCCCCGCCCCCAACGCCCTCCCCTGCGGAACGATCCCCGCGGGAACGGCCCGCTGGCGCGCCGGCGTCCCCGTCCAGCAGGTCCCGCGCCGGGCCAGCAACCGCCGCAGCCACAGCTCGAGCGAGACGAGATCGGCCAGCCCGTCGAGGGGCAGCGGCGCCCCCTCCGCTGCCGAGCGCAGCGCCTTGCGGACGACGCGCGCCTCGACCAGCCCCGCCTGCGCGAGCAACGGCGTGTCGAACAGGGAGACCAGGGAATCGGCCGCCACCCGCACCCCGGTCCGGGCCGCCGCCGTGGAGGACGCGTGGGACGGAGCCCCCCACCCGGAGGGCAGATCGGCCACCCCGGCCCCCTCCAGCACCGTCCGCAGGATCGCCGCCCGCGCCCCCGGCTGCACCCGCAGCGCCTCCGGGAGCTCACGGCACGCCCGGACGACCTGGTTGTCCAGGAACGGCGCGTGCAGCCGCTGGAAGCGGATCTCGGCGGCCTGCTCCAGGACGCGGACGTCGGCCGCGTGGCGGGCCAGCGCGGCACGTGCGCGGAAGTCCCCCGGCCGCTGTCCGGGCCCGACGTTCGGCCGCCCGCCGCCCCCTTGCAGCCGAACCGATACTTCAGCCAGCGCCTCCCCCGTCAGCCAGCGCGCGGCCGGCCCGGGTCTCGCCCAGCTGAGCGCGGCGAGCGACGCTCCCACCGCGCCCCCGGGGTCCTCGAACCTCCGGTGCAGCAACTGCTCGGCGAGGACGTCGACTCCGGTGCGGTACGGCGTACGGGCGAGCTTGCGCGCCGCGCCGTACACGCGCGCGGGGACCATCACCGAGCCGTCGGCCTTCGTCAACGCGGCGACGGGACGCACCAGATGGCGCCGCTTGCGGTCCATGAGCAGGTCGGCGAGCCGGGCCGGGTGGGCGTCCAGCACCTGGCGCGCGCCGTAGCCCATGAAGTGGTCCGCGCTGCCGGAGGCGAGCCGCGCGCGGTGGCGTGCCGCCGTCACCAGGGACGGCCCCGGCTCGTCGGTCAGCGGCCCCTCCAGGTCGGCGTACGGAAGCACCTCTTCGCCCCCGGCGACGACCACGTGGTGCAGCCGGGGGTTCGCGGCCAGCGTCCCGGCCCGCTCCACCTCGGCCTCGTGCCCCCGGACCGCGAGGTCGTTGAAGGTCACCGCGAGGAGCCGTTCCCCGGCGCCGGTTCCGTGCCCGAGGACCGTGCCGGGCGCTCCGGGCAGACCTGCGGCGAGCAGCGCGAGGGTCCCCGAGGCGGGCCCTCCGGAGAGGTCGGCCCCGATGCCCGGCACCGGCGTCCCGCGGGCGGCGCGCCGCTCGGCGGGGCCCATGCCGGGCACGGGCCCCGGGTCCACATCGGTGCCCGGCACGTGGCGGGGGGCGGAGAGGCGGGTGCGGACGGCCTCCACGAGGGCGTCCCGTACGGCGTCCACGGCGATCGCGGGATCGGTGGGGGGCGCGGCGACGGCCAGGGAGGCGACGGGCTCGTACCCGGCGATCTCACGCGCTCCGGCCCGCAGGACGAGCGTGTGTCCGGGCGGGATGCGGCGTACGCCCTCGTAGGGGGTGGAGTCGTGCACGGCGGCCGGTACGTCGGGGGCGGCGAGCACCGCGGCCAGGTGGCCGAAGTCGAGGTTGGCCTCGATGAGGTCGGCGAGCGGGAGCGCGGCGGTGGCGTAGGCGGTGCCGCCCGCCCAGGGGGTGTAGAACACGGGCCGGGCGCCGGCGAGGTCGCCGCAGACGGTCACCCGGCGGCCGACCTGGACGACCGCGGTGTAGCTGCCGGACCAGTTGGTGAGGTGGCGGAGCGCTCCGCCGCGCGCGGCGAACAGCCCGACCCGCAGTTCCTCGTCGGAGGCGCCGCAGGTGCCGAGGACGGCGATGCGGTTCTCCGCGTCGGCCTTCACCACGCGCACCTCGTCGGGACGCCAGTCGCCGACGGCCCACAGCGGATCCGGGTCACCCCACAGGAGTTGGGAACCGACGGGGTGCACGGTCTCGCCGTCGTCACCCGTGGCGCCCGCCGAGCCGATCGCGGACGCTCTGGCGACGGTGCTGCTCCACCCCACCAACCATCGCATCGCCGCCTCCACAGGCTGTGGACAACCAGTGCACCGTACGAACTCGGCACCATGCTGCCACGAAGGAGGCGTACGAGAGGGCCCCTGCGGCGGCTTGCACTCCCCCGAGTGCGCCCCCACGCGAACGCCCGCACTGTCGCGCGGGAACGCTCCACCGGCAAATACCTTCCACGCAAAGCCCGTTGGGACCACCGAAGGCCGTCACCCCACGCCGGAGGGAAATCCACTCCGGACCGCCACCCGACCACCGCCGGACGGCCACCGGACCACCGCCGGACGGCCACCCGACCACCGCCGGACGGCCACCGGAGCGCCACCGGACAACCCCCCGGTCCACGGGGCGTTCCTTCCGCACCACCCGCCCCCCGGCAGGTCGACGCGAATGCGCCCCCGATACGCTCCCCCAGGACGCCCTTCGCGCCCTCAACTCGTATGGTGGGAGCCCTGATTGCCCTCACGACGGGCCGTCGATTTTCAGCCAAATCGGTGATGGACGGACAGCTCCGGACACGCTCCGTACAGGCCTTGCGCACCGCTTCGGCAACGCACAGTCCGGGAGGCGGAGTTCGCCCCCCGGACCGGTCCGCCGCCCGCGGGGATGTAGGCGGCGGTGTCCCCCAGCCCACTGGATCCAGTACAGCGGGCCGACCCACGCAGGTTCCATGGAAGCGCTCCCCCCGGTGGCCGGAGAAGAGCGCACGGACGGGCGCACGGCCACACAACGGGAGCACATCGCAACAGTCCGTACAGTCGTACGGACCACAATCCCGCCAACCGGACGTACGCCCCTTAACGCTGGGGATCGGGCGAACTACGCTGGGTTTACGAATGCCGCGTGGTTATGCCAGTGCGGCAGCCGTCTGTGTCGAGGGGTGGCGCATGTCCAGGGAGCAACGCGGGCCGAACGAGAAACTCGGCGCCGTTCTCGCCCTCGCGGGAATCAGCAACGCAGGACTCGCGCGCCGCGTCAACGACCTCGGCGCCCAGCGCGGGTTGACACTTCGCTACGACAAGACGTCGGTGGCGCGCTGGGTGTCGAAGGGCATGGTGCCGCAGGGCGCCGCGCCGCACCTCATCGCGGCCGCCATCGGCCAGAAGCTCGGCCGCCCCGTGCCGCTCCACGAGATCGGCCTGGCGGACGCGGATCCCGCGCCGGAAGTCGGACTCGCCTTCCCCCGTGACGTCGGGCAGGCGGTGCGGTCGGCGACGGACCTGTACCGCCTCGACCTCGCCGGGCGCAGAACGGGCGGCGGCATCTGGCAGTCCCTGGCCGGCTCCTTCGCCGTGAGCGCCTACGCGACGCCCGCCTCGCGCTGGCTGATAACCCCGGCCGACAGTTCGGTGGCGCGCGAGGTGAGTCCGAACGACGGCTCCGGAGCGCCCCTGAAAGTCGGCCACAGCGACGTGCTGAAACTCCGCGAGGCGGCCGAGGACGCCCGGCGCTGGGACTCCAAGTACGGGGGCGGGGACTGGCGTTCGTCCATGGTGCCCGAGTGCCTGCGGGTCGAGGCGGCGCCCCTGCTGCTCGGCTCCTACTCCGACGAGGTCGGCAGGGCCCTGTTCGGCGCGTCGGCGGAACTCACCCGCCTCGCGGGCTGGATGGCCTTCGACACGGGCCAGCAGGAAGCCGCGCAGCGCTACTACATCCAGGCCCTGCGGCTGGCCCGCGCGGCCGCCGACGTGCCCCTCGGGGGCTATGTCCTGGCCTCCATGTCCCTCCAGGCGACCTACCGGGGCTTCGGCGACGAGGGCGTCGACCTCGCCCAGGCCGCCCTCGAGCGCAACCGCGGTCTCGCCACCGCCCGCACCATGAGCTTCTTCCGGCTCGTCGAGGCACGCGCCCACGCACGCGCGAACGACGCCCAGGCGGCCGGCGCGGCGCTGAAGGCGGCCGAGGGCTGGCTGGAGCGGGCCCGCGACGGCGACAACGACCCCTCCTGGCTCGGCTTCTACGGGTACGACCGCTTCGCGGCGGACGCCGCCGAGTGCTACCGCGACCTGAAGGCGCCGCGCCAGGTACGCCGCTTCACCGAGCAGGCGCTGTCCAAGCCGACGGAGGAGTTCGTGCGGTCGCACGGGCTGCGCCTGGTGGTGTCGGCGGTCGCCGAGCTGGAGTCCGGCAATCTGGACGCGGCGTGCGAGCAGGGCGTGCGCGCGGTGGAGGTCGCGGGGCGCATCTCCTCCGCGCGCACCACCGAGTACGTGAAGGACCTGCTGCACCGGCTGGAGCCGTACGGTGACGAGCCGCGCGTGGTGGAGCTGCGGGAGCGGGCCCGTCCGCTGCTGATGGCTCCGGCGTAGCCGGGACGAGGCGCCCGGCGGTCCGGGCGCGGGCAGGACGCCGCGGCCGGACCGCCGGGCGTGAGCAGGGCGCCGCGGCCCCGCGGCGCGAAAAAACGCGGGGCGCCGTCCCCGGGTTTGAGGGCACTGTCAGTGGCGCAGTGCACTATCGAGGCCGGGAGGTGGTGCGGGTGCGGAGCGCCTACGACTGCGATGTGCTGGTGATCGGCGGGGGGATCGTCGGCCTGTCGACGGCGTACGCCATCACGCGGGCGGCGCCGGGCACGCGGGTGACGGTGCTGGAGAAGGAGCAGGGACCCGCCCGGCACCAGACCGGGCGCAACAGCGGGGTGATCCACAGCGGGATCTACTACCGCCCCGGCTCCCTGAAGGCGCGGTACGCGGTCCAGGGTGCCGCGGAGATGGTCAAGTTCTGCGCGGAGTACGGCATCGCCCACGCCGTCACCGGCAAGCTGATCGTCGCGACGGAGAAGTCGGAGCTGCCCCGGCTGCACGGGCTGGTGCAGCGCGGCCGGGAGAACGGCATTCCGGTCACGGAGCTCGGCCCGGCCCAGCTCACCGAGCACGAACCGGAGGTCCGGGGCCTCGCCGCCATCCACGTCGGCACCACGGGCATCTGCGACTACGTGGCGGTGGCCCGCAAGCTCGCGGAGGCCTCCGGGGCGGAAATACGGTACGGGGCGGACGTCGTGCGCGCCGACCGCCGCCCCGGTCTCGGCGTCGCCGTGCGCACGGCCGACGGGAGCGTCGTCCGCGGCCGGGTGCTCGTCAACTGCTCGGGGCTGCACTGCGACGAAACGGCCCGGCTCACGGGGGACGACCCCGGGATGCGGATCGTCCCCTTCCGTGGCGAGTACTACACGCTGGCGCGGCCGGAGCTGGTGCGGGGCCTGGTGTACCCGGTTCCGGACCCCGCGTTCCCGTTCCTCGGCGTCCATCTCACCCGGGGCATCGACGGCGGCGTCCACATCGGCCCCAACGCGGTGCCCGCGCTCGCCCGGGAGGGATACGGATGGGGAGTCGTCCGGCCCCGTGAACTGGGCCGGACGCTGTCCTGGCCGGGTTCCTGGCACATAGCGCGGCGGCACTGGCGCTACGGGGCCGGGGAGCTGCGCCGGTCGGTGTCGAAGGCGGCGTTCACGGAGGCGGTGCGGCGGCTGCTGCCCGCGGTGACCCCGGAGGACCTGGTCCCCGCCGCCGCCGGGGTCCGCGCCCAGGCGGTCCTGCGCGACGGCACCCTGGTCGACGACTTCCTGATCAAGGAGGGCCCGAGGACCGTGCATGTACTGAACGCGCCGTCCCCGGCCGCCACCGCCTCCCTCCCGATCGGCCGGGAGGTCGCCCGCCGGGCACTGGCGTCCTTGGCGGCGACCTGAGCGGCCCACCCGCCCGGCCACCGTCCCCCCGCCGCCACGGCGGCCCGCACCCCGGCCGTGGTGGTCCGTCCGGCGGCCACGGCGGCCCGCCCTCTCGGCCTGGCGGCGGCCTGAGCGCTCCACCCTCCGGATGACGCCGTCCACGACGGTCCCCACCCCGACCGCACTGGTCCACCCGCCAGCCGTGGCAGCCCACCCGCTGACCCCAGCGCCCCGTCGGCCGGGCTCGGGCCCACCCGCCGACCGCCACGGCCCACCCGTCGGCCGTGGCGGCTCGCCAGGCGGCCCCGGCAACAATCCTGTTGTCGGCCCTGGCGGCACTCCCACCCGTCACGGCGCCCCGCCCGCCGTCCTCGGCGGTCCGCCCGGCTCCGGGGGCCGCCCGGCTTCGAGGGGGATGCCCCGGCTCCGGGCCAGGTCCGCTCCGGGCTTGCTGCAGCGCCCGTAAAATCGACCCCACTGTGTCTGATTTCCTCGACTCCACCGAAGAGACCCGGCCCGCCTCCGCCGAGGACGGCTCGCCGCGTCACCACCGCGCCAAGGGCGAGCCCCGCTTCCCCGACGGTCCGCAGGCGGATCCCGCCGGCTCGCACTTCGAGCGGCGGATCCGGAGTTTCCAGCCGCGCCGGAGCCGGGTGACGACCGGACAGGCGGACGCGTTGCAGCGGCTGTGGCCCAAGTGGGGTCTGGACATCGACGGACGGCGGACGCTCGACCTGGCCGAGCTGTTCGGGGCGGACGTCCCCGTCGTGCTGGAGATCGGCTTCGGCATGGGGGAGGCCACCGCGCAGATGGCGGCCGACGACCAGGGGACCGGCATCCTCGCCGTCGACGTGCACACCCCCGGCCAGGGCAACCTGCTCAACCTCGCCGAGCGGAACAGCCTGACCAACATCCGTGTCGCCAACGGCGACGCGATCATCCTGCTCCGCGAGATGCTCCCACCCGACTCCCTGAACGGTCTGCGCGTCTTCTTCCCCGATCCCTGGCCCAAGAAGCGGCACCACAAGCGGCGGCTGATCCAGCCGGAGTTCCTGGACCTCGCCGCGACCCGCCTCGCGCCGGGCGCGCTCGTGCACTGCGCGACGGACTGGGAGCCGTACGCCGAGCAGATGCTCGAAGTGCTGAGCGCGCACCCCGCCTTCGAGAACACCCGGCCGGACGGCGGTTTCGCGCCCCGTCCGGAGTTCCGGCCGCTGACCCGTTTCGAGGGCCAGGGACTGGACAAGGGTCATGTGGTGAACGACCTCCTCTTCCGCCGCGTACAGCATCGAGACCAGCACGCCCCGGGCGACTGACCCGCACACACCCGTCGGCGTCCGCCGGGAATTCCCGGGGACTCCCCTTGCCGTCGCGGGCCACGCCCTCCCTCGTTAGGGTCAATGCCGTGGCCATCCATCCCCCGTATCCGACCCGGCCCGCCGGACCCGCCGGACCCGCGCCGAGACATCCGCACTGGTGGCAGCGCGGATGGGTGCGCTACGGAGCGCTGATCACGCTGCTCGCGATGTCGGGGCTGGTGATCCTCGCCCTCGTCCGCGAACAGACCGGCACCGAGGGCTTCCTGGTCGGCCTCGGGCTGGCCGTGTTCCCCGTGCCGCTGCTCGTGGCCGCCTTCCGGTGGCTGGACCGGGTCGAGCCGGGCCCCTGGCGCAACCTGCTCTTCTCCTTCGCCTGGGGCGCCTGCGCGGCCGCGCTCATAGCGATCGTCGCCAACAGTTTCGCGACCCGCTGGATAGCCATGACGACCGCGGACCCGTCCGGCGCGGACACGCTCGGCGCGACCGTCATAGCGCCCGTCGTCGAGGAATCGGCGAAGGCGGCGGCCGTCCTGCTGGTCTTCCTCTTCCGCAGACGGGACTTCACCGGGATCGTCGACGGTGTCGTCATCGCCGGGGTCACCGCCACCGGCTTCGCCTTCACCGAGAACATCCTCTATCTCGGCAACGCCTTCGGCACCGACCGGCTCAGCGGGGAGAGCGGCCTCGCCTCCGTCACCGCGGCGACCTTCTTCGTCCGCGTGGTGATGTCGCCCTTCGCGCATCCGCTGTTCACCGTGCTGACCGGCATCGGCTTCGGCGTCGCGGCGCTGTCCCCCGAACGCCGGCGCGCCCGCCGGGTGCTGCTCCCCCTCACCGGACTGCTGCTCGCGATGGGCATGCACGCGCTCTGGAACGGCTCGTCCGGCTTCGGCCGGTTCGGGTTCTTCGGTGTGTACGCCGCGTTCATGGTGCCCGCGTTCGGGCTGCTGACCTGGCTCGTCGTCTGGACCCGGCAGCGCGAACTGCGCACCGTCCGTACCGAGCTGCCCGTGTACACCGCCGCCGGATGGCTGGGCGCGGCCGAACCGTGGGTCCTCGGCTCGATGCGGGCGCGGCGGCTCGCCCGCGAGTACGCCGGCCATCACCTCGGCAAAAGCGCGGCGCGCTCGGTGGCGGAGTACGAGGCGTACGCGACCTCGCTGGCGTTCCTGCGCCACCGGGGGCGCAGGGGCCGTGCGGGCGCCGACTTCGTCGTACGGGAGCGCGAGTTGCTGGAGGAGCTGTGGCGCCGCCGGGAGATCGCCCGTCCGGCTCTCGCCTACGCGGCCGGTGCGACGGCACCGCTGCCCGCGCCGCCGCACTGGCCGGTCCACGGGTACGGGTACGTCGTCCCGCCCGCTCGGCCGTACGGCCCGCCGACGCGGGCGTCCGCTCCGGCACCGTATCCGGCGTACAACCCGTACCGCTCCTAGCGGGAAACGGCCCCGGCGCGTGGCGTGCCGGGGGCATCACCGGTGCCGTGTGCCAGGGCCCCGTCTGTCCGACCGTCCGGCCGCTACGCCGACGCCTTCGACAGCCGTGCCCGTTCCTCGTCCGTCAGCACCAGGTCCGCGACCCCCAGCAGGGCCGGGAGCTGCTCCACCGTACGGGCGGAGGCGATCGGCGCGGCGACCGTCGGCTGTGCGGCCAGCCAGGCGAGGGCCACCGTCGGGACGGCGACGCCGCGGTCCCCGGCGACCTCGTCGAGGGCGGCGAGGACCCGCTGCCCGCGTTCCGTGCCGAGGTGCTTGGCCGCGCCCGCCGCCCGGGGCGAGTCGACCGTCGTGCCGGGGCGGTACTTGCCGGTGAGGAAACCGGAGGCGAGCGCGTAGTACGGGACGGCCGCCAGACCGGCCCGGGAGGCGACCTCCAGCAGGGCGCCCTCGTAGGTGTCGCGCGAGACGAGGTTGTAGTGCGGCTGGAGCGCGACGTACCGGGCGAGGCCCTCGCGGTCGGAGAACTCCAGGGACTCCCGCAGCCGCTCCGGGGAGATGTTGGAGGCGGCGATGTGCCGCACCTTGCCGGCCCTCACCAGTTCGTCGAGGGCTCCGACGATCTCCTCGACCGGCACGTCCGGCTTGTCGAAGTGCGTGTAGTAGAGGTCGATGTGATCGGTGCCCAGGCGGCGCAGCGACGCGTCCGCCGCGGCCTTGATGTTGGCGGCTGACAGCCCCGGGTACGCGGGGTGCTGGCTGACCTTGGTGGCGACCACGATGTCCTCGCGGTTGCCACGGGTCTTGAGCCACTTGCCGATGACGGTCTCGGACTCGCCGCCCTCGTTGCCCTCGACCCACGCCGAGTAGGAGTCGGCCGTGTCGAGGAAGTTGCCGCCGGCGGCGGCGTAGGCGTCGAGCACGGCGAAGGACCGGGTCTCGTCCGCGGTCCAGCCGAAGACGTTGCCGCCGAGGGAGAGCGGGAAGACCTCGAGGTCGGACGAACCGAGCTTGCGAAGAGAAGTCATGTACGACCCCAACGCCCGTGCCGGACGGATGCATTCCGCACTCGTCCCGGACGGGCCGGTGCGTGGGGCCTCTCGTGCGCGCCCGACCGGTGGTCCTGACGTCGGAGGGGGGTGACGTCAGGACCGCCGGAGACCGGGGAGGACACGGGCACGGGACACGTCAGGAGCCGTGGGCGTCCTCGTCGGAACGGTACGGGTCGACGAACCGCACGGGTCGAGGAGCCGCACGGATCAGGGGTTGATGCCCTTGCTCTGGAGCCACGCCATCGGGTCGATGCCGGTGGCGGCGCCGCCGGGGTGCACTTCGAGGTGCAGGTGCGGCCCGGTGACGTTGCCCGTCGCGCCCACGCGTCCGATGACATCACCCGTGGCGACCTTCTGGCCGACGGTGACGCTGATGGACGACTGGTGGCAGTACCAGAGCTCCGTACCGTCGTCGAGGGTGAGGACCGTGCGGTAGCCGTACGCGCCGGCCCAGCCGGCCTCGGTGACGGTGCCGCTGTGGATCGCCTTGAGGAGCGTGCCGGTGGGCGCCGCGAAGTCGAGTCCGGTGTGGTAGCCGGAGGACCACATGGAGCCGGCCTCGCCGAAGGTCGAGGTCAGGGTGTACGAGGAGGTCGGCAGCGAGTAGCTCTTGGCGAGCTCGGCGAGGCGCTCCTCCTCGGCCTTCTCCTTGGCCGCCTCCTCCGCCTTCTCCTTCGCGGCGGCGGCCTTGGCCTCGGCCTCGTCCTGCTGCTTGGCGGCGAGCTCGACGGCCTTCTTCGCGGCGGCGGTCTGGGCCGCCCGCTGCGTGGCGGTGTCGGCCTGGTTCTGCTGCGACTGGGCCTGCTGCATGATGCGGTCGCGCAGCGCCTCACCGGCGTCGGCGGTGCCGTGGGCCGCGTCGGAGCCGGTCAGACCGGCGGTGGTGAGCGGAGTCGTGGAACCCTTGGGAGCGGTGCTGGTGGATCCGCTGTCCGATATCAGGGCCTTGGCCGACGCGGCGACCGACGACAGGTCGGGCAGCGAGATCGAGACGGGCGCCTTGCCCGGAGCGGCGCTGGCGATGCCGCCCCCTCCGACGGCGGCTATGACGCCGACGCCGAGAACCGTGGAGCTGCGGGCGAGTCCTCCGCCGCGCTGCTTGCCCGTGCGGTGCCGGCCGCGGACGGGAGCGACGGAATCCGCGGTGGGGTTCCACTCCTCCCAGGGGCCCTCGTCCTTGCCGTAGCCGAAGGTCTGCGGTTCGTCCGGCGTGAACGAGGCTGGCTGAGCGGGCCGGTTGGACGCCACCTGGGCGCACTCCTTTCCTTCCTTGCCGCCTACCGGGTTAGCTGACGGGTTCGGAGCAGGAAGGTCTCCTACGGGCGTACTGCCACCGTGTCCCCACGGCGGATTACGCTCGATTCACCCCACGAGATGGGTCCCCGGTTCCCTTGCGGGATTCGGCACGTGCGCACGGAGCCGCCTCTTGTGACGGTTGTGACGACCGCGCTGCGTTACCGAACGTTAATAGACCCGGGTACCGAATTCCAAGCTGTTCGGACTGATCATTAACGGCTTTCGGCCAGGACTTTGGGGTCATGAGCGATGAAAAACGGGCGAGTTGGCCTTTCACATGGACGGGATTTTGCCTGACGGCAAGTCAGCATCCGTACGGAGGGGCGTCATCCGACCACCACTCGTGACCGGGACCGGAAAGGCCAGGTCACGAAGCTCCCGCACGGATCGCGGGCCGGGGGAACACCGCCTGCCCGCCGGAGGAAATCACGGGCGGACCGAAGAACCCCAACCGGAACAAGCCGGAACAAGCAGCGATGAGCCGGAACAAGCCGGGAGAAGCGCGGGAGAACCGACGGGGACAAACACCTGGGGCCGGAACTCGTGAATCCGAGTTCCGGCCCCAGGCCTTCAGTAGCGGGGACAGGATTTGAACCTGCGACCTCTGGGTTATGAGCCCAGCGAGCTACCGAGCTGCTCCACCCCGCGTCGTTGACACCAGTGTACGCCATCCGCGGGACCCGGAGCACACCCGTTTAAACGCGCCCCTCGGGCGGGCGCGCGGACACCCGGTCCTACCGGGCCGGAAGGTGCAGGTTGGGGGCCTCGGCGCGGTCCGCGTACTCGGGGAGGACGACGACCTCGGCGCCCGCGGCGGCGAGGAGCCCGCTCCCGTCGGCGTCCGTGACGAAGGTGTCGGGCTCGCGCCAGGCGGTGACGACCCGCCGCACACCGGCGTCAAGGATGAGCCGGGCGCACGGCGCGGGCCGGGAGGCGCGGCGGGCGCACGGTTCCAGGCTGCTGTAGACGGTGGCGGCGGCCAGCCGCGGATCGGCCGGGTCGATCTTGGCGAGGGCGGCCTCCTCGGCGTGCACGACCGGGTCGCCGCCCTCGCGGGAGTGCCCCCGGGCCAGCTCGGTGCCGTCGGCCGCGACCACCACCGCGCCCACGCTGAACGCGGTCTTCGAGGGCGGGCACAGCTCCGCCAGCTCGCAGGCGAGCTCCAGCCACCGCCGGTCCGCGGCGGAGGCGAGCGGGCCGGTGCCGGGCGCGGTGGGGACGTACCGGATGAGCACGACGTCGCCGACGGGCCGGGTCTCCACCAGCCGCATCCGCCCCGGAGGGTAGTTCCCGGTCCCGAACAGCCGCGGCGCGTCCGACTGTCCGACGAAGAGGGGGGCGACGGCGAGCTGCAGTTCGTCGGCGAGCTGCTCGCGCACGAGCTGGGTGTGGACCTTGCCGCCCCCCTCGACCATGAGGCGGCGCACGCCCCGTACGTCGTGAAGGTGTTCCAGCAGCACGCGCCAGTCGAGTCCGGGTCCCGTCGGCACGACGTCGACGCCGGCGATGCCGCCCAGCAGGGCGGACGCCCGCCGCGCGCCCTCGTCCGTCGTGTAGAGGACCTTCTCGCCGCCCGTGTGCCAGAACTGCGCCTTCGGATCGAGCTCGCCGGAGCCGCTGACCGCGACCTTCAGGGGGTACTCGGGGCGGCCGTCGGCGACACGGGCCGCACGCCGCTCGGCGGAGTTGACCAGGAGCCGCGGGTTGTCCGTGCGCAGGGTGCCGGCGCCCACCAGGATCGCGTCGCTGGACGCCCGCACCTCGTCGACCCGGTCGAAGTCGGCCGGGCCCGAGAGCAGCAGCCGCTCGGGGCCGGTGTCGTCCAGGAAGCCGTCGAGGGAGACGGCGGCGGACAGCAGGACGTAGGGACGGGGCATCGGAACGCATCCTCCGGTCGCACGCGCACAGGAATCCGGGCGCAGTGGTTCAAGTTTTAAACAATACCTAGACTGGTCTCATGACGACCCGCTGGCTCTCCGCCGACGAACAGCGCGCCTGGCGCTCGTACATCTCCGCGAGCTCCCTTCTTGCGGACGCCATCGACCGCCGACTGCAGGCGGAGGCGGGGATGCCCCACCTTTACTACTCCATCCTGTCCCGGTTGTCCGAGGCTCCGGACCGGCGACTGCGGATGACCGACCTCGCCGAGGCGCTGAAGATCACCCGCAGCCGGCTGACGTACGCGGTGGCGCGGCTGGAGAAGGACGGCACGGTGCGCCGCGAGGGCTGCCCCACCGACAGGCGCGGGCACATGGCCGTCCTCACCGACGAGGGCATGACCCTCCTGGAGCGGGTGGCGCCCGCGCACGTCGAGACGGTACGGACGGCGGTCTTCGACCATCTGACCCCGGAGCAGGTGGGGCAGCTCGAGGAGATCTGCGGGACCATCACCCGGGCCATCCAGAACGGAGACCCCGGGACTCCCGGGGAGGATCTGCCCTGGCGGCGGCGCTCCTGCTCCTCGTGAGGCGCCGGAAGAGGGTGTGAACCCCGTTGCTTGAAGTTTTAAGCAGATGTAGGGTCTCGTTCCGAGGCTGTGCTTCAAATCTGAAGCACAGCCCGTACGAACCCGCCGGACGGAGAGACACCATGCGCGACCACCCCACCGCCACCGTGCGCACCCGCGTCCGCGTACCCCTGCGCTTCGGCGACGGCTACTCCGTCGACGCCGAGCTCGTGACCTTCCGCGGACTCGACGACGGCGAGGAGCACCTGGCCGTCGTCCTCGGCGAGATCGGCGCGAACCCGCTGGTGCGCCTGCACTCCGAGTGCCTGACCGGCGACGTGTTCGGCTCGGCCCGCTGCGACTGCGGACCCCAGCTGCGCGAGGCGGTGGAACGGATCGCGGACCACGGCGGCGTCCTGCTGTACCTGCGCCAGGAGGGCCGGGGCATCGGCCTCTACAACAAGCTCGACGCGTACGCCCTCCAGGACCAGGGCCTGGACACCTACGCGGCCAACGCGGCCCTCGGCCTGCCCGAGGACGACCGCGACTACACGGCGGCCGCCCAGATGCTCCGGGCCCTCGGCATCGACTCCCTGGACCTGCTCTCCAACAACCCGGACAAGGCCGAGCAGCTCCGCGAACTCGGCCTCACGGTCTCCCGCCGCGTGCCGACGGGCGTCTTCACCACCGACCACAACGTCCGCTACCTGCGCGCCAAGGTCCTCCAGACCCAGCACACCCTGCCGCTGCCGGAACTCACGGAGCGGGCGGGGCTCTCCGCGGGCTGACACCCCCAGGAACGAAGCGAGCCCCCGGTTCGGATCACTCCGAACCGGGGGCTCTTCCGTAGACCCTGTGGGACTCGAACCCACAACCAATGGATTAAAAGTCCACTGCTCTGCCAATTGAGCTAAGGGTCCCCGAACCGGAAAACACCGGCACGGCACACCGGAGCGCGCCGATGCATCCCCGAGCATAGCGGGACGCGGCCGGGACTCCGATCGGGTATCGGTGACCCGGCCGCGCCGAAGGCCCGCAAGGTCAGGGATCGACCGGTTCGGGTGCACCCTTGCGGGCGGCTTCCCGGGCGATCGTGCGCTGGTGCTCCGGGTTGAGGAACCAGTGCCGGGCCGAGGCCAGCCACCAGGCCGCGGCGAAACCGAGGACGACGAGGACGGCGACCGGGGCGTAGTTGAACGTCTCCCAGGTGACGGGGGAGACCTGGGGCAGCATGAACAGGACCGTGATGACGGCCACCCAGACGACCGCGACCACTCCCACGGGGCGGGACCAGCGGCCCAGGTGCCAGGGCCCGCGCTCGAAGTCGTCGCCCTTGCGCACCCGCAGCAGGGTCGGGATGACGTAGGCGACGTAGAGGCCGATCACCGCGATCGACGTCACGGCCGCGTAGGCCGCGTAGTTGATCAGGTACGGCAGGCCGAGCACGAGGGCGCCCAGCGCGGCCAGCCACACGGCCGCCACGGGGGTCCGCGTGCGCGGGTGCACCGTGTGCCACACCGAGGAGAACGGCAGCGCGCCGTCGCGTGAAAAGGCGTAGATCATGCGGCTGTTGGCGGTCACGGACGCCATGCCGCAGAACAGCTGGGCGCCGATCACCACGAGCAGCAGGAGCTTCCCGGCCGTCGCGCCGAGCGCGTCCAGCAGGATCTGCGCCGGGGGCGCGCCCGTCGCCGAGCCCAGCTCCCCGTCGTAGGACTGGATGGCGAAGGTGAAGCCGAGGAGCAGGACGAAGCCGGCGATCCACGAGGTCCAGATGGAGCGCACGATGCCCTTCGGCCCGGCCGTGGAGGCGTCGTGGGTCTCCTCCGTCATGTGGGCGGAGGCGTCGTACCCGGTGAACGTGTACTGGGCCATGAGGAGTCCGACGAGGACGACGTAGACCCCGCTGCCCCAGCCGGTGTTGTTGACGAACTCCGTGAACACGAAGTCCGCCGACTGGTGGTGGTCCGGCGCGAAGGTCAGCGCGCCGACGATGACGGCGACGCCGACGACGTGCCACCACACGCTGATGCTGTTGAGGAGGGCGACGATCCGCACCCCGAAGGTGTTGAGGAGTCCGTGCAGGATCAGGATCGCGCCGAACAGGAGGATCGTGCGGCCCGGCGTCACCCCGAAGTCGAACTGGAGGTTCAGGTAGGCGCCGAGGAACAGCGCCGCGCCGAAGTCGATGCCGGCGGTCACCGCGACCTGGCCGAGGACGTTGAACCAGCCCGTGAACCACGCCCAGGCCGCCGCGCTGCGTTCCGGGGCGAGCCGGTGCGCCCAGAAGTACAGCCCGGCGGACGTCGGATAGGCCGAACAGATCTCGGCCATCGCGAGCCCGACGAACAGCGTCATCAGCCCGACCGCGACCCAGCCCCAGGTGATGACGGCGGGACCGCCCGTGTTCATGCCGAACTGATAGAGCGTCAGGCAGCCCGACAGGACCGAGATGATCGTGAAGGAGACCGCGTAGTTGGAGAACGCCGACATGCGGCGGGCGAGAACCTGCGTGTAGCCGAGCTGGGCGAGCCGCTCTTCGTCCGACAGCCCAGTCACTCTGGCGTCATCTGTCATGCCCCCAGCGATTCCCTCGCCGGGGGCATGACATGCGCTGGAAAGGGCCCGCACTGGCCGGAAAAAGCCCATGCGTCCCCGCCGCCCGCTCCCGGTCTACGGCCGCTCCGGGCGCCGGGCACCGCGTACGGCCCCTTTCCGTGGCCCTGTCGGCAGGTCAGCGGGCCGATCCCGGCGCCGCGGAGGGGCCGGGCGACACGAAGGGCCCGTACGACCGAAGTCGTACGGGCCCTCGACGTTTCACGTCAGACCGTGTCAGCCGTTGCGCTTCCAGCGCGGCTTCTCGTCGCGGCGGAACGAACCGGCGCCCGTGGCGCGGTGGTCGTCGCGGCGGCCGGTCGGGCGGTCGTGGCCGGAGCGGAAGCCGCCGCCGGCGGGACGGTCGCCCTGACGGTCACGGTTGAAGGGACGGTCGCTGCCCCGGTGGCCGCCACGCTCGTCACGGCGCTCGAAGGAACGGCCACCGCGGTCGTCGCGGTTGAAGCCGCCACGGTTGTCGTCACGGCGCTCGAAGGAACGGCCGCCACGGTCGTCGCGGTTGAAGCCGCCACGGTTGTCGTCACGACGGAAGCCACCACGGTTGTCGTCACGACGCTCGAAGGAACGGCCGCCACGGTCGTCGCGGTTGAAGCCGCCACGGTTGTCGTCACGACGGAAGCCACCACGGTTGTCGTCACGACGCTCGAAGGAACGGCCGCCACGGTCGTCGCGGTTGAAGCCGCCACGGTTGTCGTCACGACGGAAGCCACCACGGTCGTTGTCACGACGCTCGAACGAACGGCCGCCACGGTCGTCGCGGTTGAAACCACCACGGTCACCGTCACGACGGAAACCACCACGGTCGTTGTCACGACGCTCGTAGTTGCCCCGCTCGTCGCGGCGCTGACGCGGCTCGTACGCGGGACGCTCGTCCGCCTCGACGACGGCCGGGGCGGCCGGGGCCTCGACGACGGCCTGCTCGGCGGCGGCCTCGGCGGCGGCCGCGACGGCCACCTCCGGGTCCTCGCCCCGCTCACGCGCGGCACGGGCGACCAGGCGGTCGGCCTCACCGCGCAGCTCGACGGCGCGGCGCTGCGCGCGCTCCAGCTCCTTGGTGAGCTGCGTGACCTCACGCTCGGCCTGCTGGGCGGCGTCGCCCGCGGACTGCGCCTGGACCTCGGTCATCGACCGGGCGCCGGTGATCTCGGCGACCTCGGGCTCGAAGGCCGTGCCCGAGTTGATGATGTGACGCGCGGCGTCGACGCCCGCGTCCTCCATCAGCCGGAAGATCTGGCGGCGCTGGTGCGGGAGCGACAGCGACACGACGGTTCCGGAGCGGCCCGCACGGGCGGTACGGCCGGAGCGGTGCAGGTAGTCCTTGTGGTCGCCGGCCGGGTCCACGTTCAGGACCAGGTCGATGCCGTCGACGTGGATGCCGCGGGCGGCGACGTCGGTGGCGACGAGCGCGTTGACGTAGCCGTCCTTGAAGTCGGCCAGCGTCCGGGTCCGCGCGCCCTGGGTCATGCCGCCGTGCAGCGCGTCGGCCTTCACACCGGCCTCGCGCAGCTGCTCGGCGATGCGGTCGGCGCCCAGCTGGGTGCGGACGAAGATGATCGTGCGGCCCTTGCGGGAGGCGATCGCGGCGGTGACCGGCGCCTTGTCCTTGGGCTTCACGATGAGGATGTGGTGCGACATGGTCGTGACGTTGCCCTGGGCGCTGTCGACCTCGTGCGTGACGGGGTTGCTCAGGTAGCGCTTGACCAGCGTGGAGATCTCGTTCTCCATCGTGGCGGAGAACAGCATGCGCTGGCCGCCGGCCGGGATCTGGTCGAGCAGCTCGGTGACCTCGGGCAGGAAGCCCAGGTCCGACATCTGGTCGGCCTCGTCGAGGACCGCGATCTCGGTGTTCTCCAGCGAGCAGGCGCCGCGGTTGATGATGTCGCGCAGACGGCCCGGGGTGGCGACGAGGATGTCGACGCCGCGCTCCAGGGCGTAGATCTGGTTGCCCATCGACGTACCGCCGCAGACGACCTTCATCTTCAGGCCGAGGACGTCGCCGTAGGGCTGCAGCGCGTCGGCGACCTGCATGGCCAGCTCACGGGTCGGCGTGAGGATGACGGCGCGCGGCTTCTTCTTCTCGGTGTGACCGCCGGCGAGCTGCGCCAGGGTCGGCAGACCGAAGGAGAGGGTCTTGCCGGAGCCGGTGCGGCCACGGCCGAGGATGTCCTTGCCGGCCAGGGCGTCCGGGATGGTCGCGGCCTGGATCGGGAAGGGGGTGGTCACGCCGTTCTGCGCGAGCTTGCGGACGACGCCCTCGGGGAGACCGAGGTCGGCGAAGGTGACCTCGGGGGTGGACTCGACGGTCTCGACAGCCTCGACCGCGTCGACGTTCTCGTCGTTCTCGGGCACGACGACGTGATCAGTACTGGAAACAGACATGCGAAATGCGAACCTTCCGGAGTTTCTTCGGCACGCGCCCAAACTCCGTGAAGTCGCAAACGACCGCCTCTATGCGGTCCGGCCACGGCAAGGGAGAGTACGCGCCACGCGGCGCTCTCTGCGGCGGCGCCGGGCAAATGGGATCAAACGATCTACTACCATACGCACCCTTCCCCCATGAAGGCAAACTGAGCCTCATACGACCAGGTGAGGGTGCGTTCTTGGCCACCTGCTCGCGTCCTCAAAGCTACCTCGCCCGCGCCGGTCGCGCTGTTGGACGGGCCACATCCACGGCCCCCGGGCCCGTGAACCCCGCCACATCCGCCTGATCCGCCGGGTCGGGGCCCGGCGGGCCTCACGACCGCCCCGCGCCCTCCACGACGGCCGGTTCCGCCCCCGCCCCCCGGCCATGGCGTCCGGCACCGGACGCCCGAGGCCCGTCCTCCGCCCCCGTCCCTCTCCCCGGCGCCCCCTACACGGGCGAGCCCGCCTCGGGGGCCGGCTCCCGCTGGATCAGCTGCGTCACCGGCTGCTCGTGCGCCGACGACGACGGCTCCGCCGTCCCGGGCTCGGGCGGCGCCGACGAGGGCGAGGCCGGCGGGGGCTCGGGGGTCGGCTCCGCCGACGTACCCGCGGGGCTCGGCTCGTCGCCCGGCGGCGCGGAGCCCTCGGACGGGTCCCCGCCCTTCTCCGCCACGTCCACGGACGGCCCCGCGCCCGGGGACGCGGACGCCGACGCGTCGCCGGACGAGGACTCCCCCGGCTTCACCGGGCGCTTGCCGCCCTTCCCGTGCTTGCCGCCCTTCCCGCCGTACGACCCGATTCCGGCGCCGCCCACCACGGTCCCGCCGTCGGGCGCCCCGTCGGCCCGTCTCTCCGCCGAGTGCGAGGGCACCGGCCGCCCCGCGTCGTCACCGACGCTCATGCAGCCGGCGGTGGCGGCCACGGCCACGACCGCCGCGACCAGACGGACGGGTACGTACAAGGCGCGCACGGGCGGCCACCTCCGAACGGGGTGTCCCCCGACCGGAAGGAGCCGGGAGCGTGGGGAGAAACGGGAGTTCCCCCTCTCCAACTCCCGCCGCCCGCGGGAGGACACGCGCCCCCGGGGCCCGGAGGGGCCGCGGGGGCGTCGGTGGAGCCCGCCCTCCCGCGCGGCGGGGCGCGGTCCGGGAGGGTGCCGCGGGTCAGACGATCGCCAGCGGAGCCCCCGGGGCCAGCGCGGCCGCGATGCGCTGGGCGACCACCTCGGCCATGTTGCCGTCGGGCGTGTCCTTGGTCTTGGTGGCGTTCACCGCGATGGCGAGACGGTCGGACGGGAGGTACGCCTGGATCGCCGCGTAGCCCGAGAACGACGGGTTCTGCAGGACCCATCCGTTGATCACGATGACGCCGAGCCCGAAGTGCTTGGCCTCGGTCTGCTCCAGGCAGACGGTGGCGGGGCAGGTGGCGGTCGGGTGACCGAGACCGACCGTCCCCGGGTCGAGCAGCGTGCGGTAGGAGCTGCGCGAGATGAGCTCGCCGCTGCCGATGCCGGCCGCCGAACGGGCCAGGTCGCAGACGTGCGTGGTGATCACGGCACCGGGCGCCGTGGTCCACGACGGGTTCCAGAAGGTGGACTCCTCGTACAGGCCGCGCTCGGACGTGAAGGCGTGCAGGACCGGACGCGGGATGTCGGGGGTGAAGTTGTTCCGGGTGTTGTCGAGACCCAGCGGACCCGTGACGCGCTCCCGCAGGAGCTTGTCGATCCGGGTGCCGGTGATCTTCTCCAGCGCCTGGATGAGCAGCAGGTAATTGGCGTGCGAATAGCTCCAGTTGGTGCCCGGCTCGTACCAGAACGGGTGGCTGTAGGGGTACGCGAGCAGCTGCTGCGGGGTCCAGTGGCGGAACGGGTGGGCCTCCAGTTCGGCCAGGAAGGCCGGGTCGGTGACGTAGTCGTGCAGCCCGGTGGTGTTGCTGGCCAGCATCCGCAGGGTGATCCGGTTCGCCATGGGCAGGGTCGGCAGCCAGCGCTCCACGGTGTCGTCCAGGCCGACCCTGCCCTCCTGGACCAGCTGCAGCAGGGTCGTGCCGACGTAGGAGAAGGCCACGGAACCGGCACGGAAGTGCATGTCCGGCTCGGCCGGGACACCGGTCATGGACTCCCCGAGCGCGTCGGTGAGGATCTCCCTCCCGCCGCGGGTGACCTTCAGCTCCACCGAGTTCAGGTGGAGGTCGGCCTTGGCCTTCCTGGTGATGGCGAGGACCTCGCGGGCCTCGTCGCCGAGCGGCCTCGCGGTCCGCACACAGTCGCTTCCGTACCGGTGCCCTGCCCCTTGGGCGGACGCCGGCGCAACGGCGGCCTGGACCGCGAGAGCGAGGAGCGCGGCGCAGAGGAAGACCTTGCGGGCGCGGGCGCGCGCACCGGAACGGGCCGGGGAGGGGATGCGTGTCATGCCCGCACTATCACCGGACGGCCGAGGCCCATTCGACAGAACACTCCGAAAATGGTACGAGATGCCCCATGTGGGGCAGGGGTTCGGTCCCCCCGCCGGATTCCGGCCCCTCCGGACCTCCGTCGCACCCCGCCACCCGCGGATCGTCACCGACAATGGCGTGGTGCTGGAGATGACGCGCGAAACCTTCGAAGAACTCGTGAGCCGGGCGCTGGACCGGATCCCGCCCGAGCTGACCCGGGTCATGGACAACGTCGCCGTGTTCGTCGAGGACGAGCCCCCGGCGGACGACCCCGACCTGCTGGGCCTCTACGAGGGCACCCCGCTCACCGACCGCGGCGAGTGGTACGCCGGGGTGCTCCCCGACCGCATCTCGATCTACATGGGCCCCACCCTGCGCAGGTTCGAGACCACGGACGAGGTGGTCCACGAGGTCGCCGTGACCGTGATCCACGAGATCGCCCACCACTTCGGCATCGACGACGACCGGCTGCACGAACTGGGCTGGGGCTGACCGGTCCGGCGGCGGATCCGCCGCCGGACGCGGCCCCCTCTCCCCCCGCCTCCCCGGCCCGGCACGACGGGGGACCTGCCGGGCGTCCCTCCCGCAAGGGTGACGGAACCCCGCATATCCGTCCCATTCCATGGGCAGACGGCACGAATGGCCCGCGTCCCCGCTGCCGCAACCGCCACCGTCCGCCGTACGGCCGACCGCACCCGGCGGGCGCTGCGCGCGCTCACCCGCCGCCGCCCCGGCCGCGACCGCGGCAAGAGCCCGGTGCCCGAACTCGCCGCCCGGCAGAACCCCTGGGTCCGCGCCCTCGGGCTGCTGTGCGTGGTGCTGCTCGGAGCCTGGCTGGGACTGCTGGTCGTGGGGAACGTCCGCGTCCCGGTCGGCCCCATGAACACCACCATGACCCTGCGCCCCTCCCTCACCGGCGGCACGAAGATCAACATCTCCCCCCTCGGCGCGCTGGAACTGCGCAGCCACGAGGCCCCGCTGCGGCTGGACGTGGACGTGGACCGGCTCGACCCGGAGCGCTCCCAGGCCCTCGTCGAGCACCCGGAACGCCTCGCCGGGCTCCAGGACGAGATCGTGCGGGACGTCGAGCACGGCACCCTCGACCTGGCCGTCCGCTCCTGCATAGCCGTGGTCGCCGGCGCCACCGCCCTCGGCCTCGCGGTCTACCGCCGCCCGCGCCGCGCCCTCGCCTCGGGCGGCCTCGCCCTCTGCCTGCTGGCCGGCTCGGGCGCGACCGCCTTCGCCACCTGGAACCCCGAGTCGGTCCTGGAGCCGAAGTACTCCGGGCTCCTCGCCTCCGCGCCCTCCCTGGTGGGGAACGCCCGCAGCATCGTCAGCGAGTTCGACGTCTACCAGAAGGAGCTGGCGCGCCTGGTGACGAACGTGACGAAGCTGTACGACGCCACGTCCACCCTCCCCGCCTACGAGCCCGACCCGACCACGATCCGGGTGCTGCACGTCTCCGACATCCATCTGAACCCGGCGAGCTGGAAGATCGTCGCCTCGCTCGTGAAGCAGTACGCGGTCGACGTGATCGTCGATTCCGGGGACACGATGGACCACGGCTCGGCGGCCGAGAACGGCTTCCTGGACCCGATCCCGGATCTGGGCGCCCCTTACGTCTGGGTGCGCGGGAACCACGACTCCGGGGAGACGCAGCGCTACCTGGAGCGGCTGAGGAACGTGCACGTCCTCGACGACGGCCGGGCGGTCACGGTCGCGGGCCTGCGCTTCGCCGGCATCGGCGACCCGCAGTTCACCCCGGACCGCTCGGCCGTACCGGGCGGCGACGCGGCGGAGGACCTCGCGGGCGCCCGGCTGGCCTCGGCCCTGCGCGACCAGCGCGCGGCGGGCACCCCGGTCGACATCGCCGTCGCCCACGAGCCGCTCGCCGCCCGCGGGACGGACGGCGCGGTGCCCCTGGTGCTCGCCGGCCATCTGCACCACGAGGGGATGGAGATCATGAAGTACGGCACCCGGCTGCGCACCGAGGGTTCGACGGGCGGGAGCGGGCTGCGGGCCGTCGAGCGCCAGTACCCCGCCCCGATCGAGGCCTCGGTCCTCTACCTGGACCGCAGCACCCGTCGGCTCCAGGCCTGGGACGAGATCCGGCTGGGCGGTCTGGGCCTCACGACGGCCGAGGTCAGCCGCCATCTGGCGGAGGAGAACCAGCCCGGCGCGACCCCTTCGCCGGCCCCGTCCCCGAGCCCCTCGGGGACCCCCTCCAGGACCTCCCCGTAAACCGTTTTGGCGATACCTCTCGCCATCCCATATGCTTCTCACGTCCCCGACGCGCTGGAAAGCGCGCAGGCGGGCCGATAGCCCTCATCGTCTAGCGGCCTAGGACGCCGCCCTTTCAAGGCGGTAGCACGGGTTCGAATCCCGTTGGGGGCACGCAACACCGTGTGCGACACTTGCTTCGCTGGTTCGCACACAACAGCTTGGTCCTGTGGAGCAGTTTGGAGTGCTCGCCACCCTGTCAAGGTGGAGGCCGCGGGTTCAAATCCCGTCAGGACCGCTGAGGTTTCTCCGGAAGCCTCGTGGCTGGGTAGCTCAGTTGGTACGAGCGATCGCCTGAAAAGCGATAGGTCGCCGGTTCGACCCCGGCCCCAGCCACAAGAACGAGAACCCCCTCCGGGTCAACTGGAGGGGGTTCTCGTCGTTCATGGGACCTTAGGGGGGTTACTTGAGGCACATCGCCAGAGGACTGGTGACAACCGGCGCCGTCCTCGTCGGCACCTTCGCGATACCCGGCACGGCCCACGCCGCGGGGCCGAACGTCACGGACGCCCACAGCGACCAGGCCGACTGGTCGGTGCTCGACGTCCGGCTGAACTACAGCGGCTCGATCGACCGGATCACGGCCAGGCTCCGCCCGGCCGGCAGCGACGCGTCCACCGCGCCCGTGGCCACGATCACCGACTTCACGTACAAGTACTTCACCAGCTCGTGGGACGGCACCTGGGCGTCGGGGCCCATCCACCTGGACACCCTGGGCGACTACACGGTCGACATCGAGGCCACGGACTCCTCGGGCGGGACCACCGTCCGGCAGGACGCGGGCACGCTGCACTACGAGAAGCAGCCCGTGTTCACCGGTTACTCCGTCACCCCGACGCAGCCCGACATCGAGCACAGGACCGTCACGGCCACCGGCGACATGGTCGTCCGCGACACCAGCACCCGCGAGACGGTGCCGCTGCCCGGCGCCACCGTGGACCTCACGTTCGACGGGAACGACAAGGCGACCGCCGTGACGGACGGCGCCGGCCACTTCTCCGTCTCCCACGAGACGACGGACGGCGGCTGGACCTTCGCCGAGTACCGGGGCGACCTGGGCTACGCCGGCAGTTCCTGGATCACGGTGAGCCCGAAGGCCGCACCGACCCGGTTCGTCCTCGACAAGAGCAGCTTCCACGTCACCGCGAACGACAGGTTCACCGTCACCGGCACGCTCCAGTACCGGAGCGGCGACGGGTGGAAGCCGCTGTCCGGCATCCCGCTGCAGATGGACTACAAGAACTGCACCACCTGCAATCCCTCCGACTCGACCACCGACGCCGACGGCCGCTTCTCCTTCTCCGAGTACGCGTACGGCAGCAAGGAGGTCTACGAGGTCGGCTTCCCGCCCTACCCGTACAACGCCTTCATCCAGCGCACCGCGACCGCCGACGTCACCGTCGCGGCCACCGCGACGCCGAAGTTCCGCGAGTTCACGGCGCGCCAGGACGAGTACGCGCGGATGGACGTGACCGGCATCGTCGACCTGGTCGGCCGGGAGGGCGACGACCGGATCGCCGTCGACATCCAGTACTCGCCGAACGGCAGGACCGGCTGGAGCACCAGGAAGACGGTGCAGACCAGCAACGGCTCGCAGTTCATCGTCGAGAACCTGCCGGGCTACGCGGACGGCTACTGGCGGCTGCACTACGCCGGCTCCACCACGAAGGACATCAAGGGCGGCGTCAGCACGAGCCTGCGCAGGTACCGCGCCCTGACCCGGATCAAGGACGCCAACGCGTCCCCCGAGCCCGTCACCAAGGGCCGGACGATCACCGTGAAGGGCGTGCTCCAGGAGCGCGCGGCCGGCAGCGCCACCTGGAAGGCGTACGGCGCCAGGAAGGTGCAGATCCTCTTCCGGCCCAAGGGCAAGAAGACCTGGTACCTGATGTCCACCGTCACCACGAAGTCGAACGGATCCTTCAGCAAGGGATTCAGGGCCCAGCAGGACGGCACCTGGGTGCCCGTCTTCCTGTACCCCGACAGCAAGCACTTCGTGGGTGAGGGCGCGGAGGACTACGTCGACGTGCGGTGACACCCGCGCGGACGGCCAGGAGAGGTCCTGGAGGAGGGGCGGCCCCGGACGGGTCCGCCCCTCCTTCGCGCACCGGGACGGGTGTGGCCGGTAAGGGACGGTCCGCTTGGCACCGCGTCCGGTCGGCGCTAGCTTCTCCGGCTGATCGATCGGGTTCCTTCGGGGGGATGAACATGAGCCGGGACGAGACCGGAGCCGTGCGTGACACCGAGCTGGAGAAGGACCGCGCGCGGTACGGACTGATCGCGGTCGTCATGAGCAATCTCGCCATCGCCGGCGTCGCGATCTTCGGTGTCTGGCGGCTCGACGGCGACAAGGCCGTGATCGTCGGTGTGCTCACCGCCGCGTTCACCGCGGTGAGCAGCATGACCACCGCCTATCTGGGCATCAAGGCCATCTCCAACACCGCCCGGTCCATCGCCCTGGGATCGGCGCCCCGGCACGAGCCCGGACACACCGCCGCCGGAACCCCCGCGCCCGACGCCGGAACCCCCGCGCCCGCCGGCCCCGCGGCCGAGGCGCCCGCGCCGCCCGCGCAGCGCGCTCCCTGACCGCGCCCGCGGCGGCGGCAGCGGAGCGGCGGCGGCGGCAAAAGGGTTCGCCACGGATTTCCCCGGGATGAGATCCTGGATCGCGTATGTCTACGCACCCCGCCCCCGCCCTCGGCGATCTCGCCGCCCGCCTGGCCGAGCTGTCCCTGCGCGACGCGCACCGGCTCGGGCGCAGGCTCGAAGGCGCGCGCAAGATCCGCAAGCCCGAGGCCCGCTCCGCCGTGTTCGCCGAGATCGAGGCGGAGGTGGCCAAGGGCGAGGCCCGGACGGCCGAGCGCCGCGCCCGTGTGCCCGCGATCACGTATCCCGAGCAGCTTCCGGTCAGCCAGAAGAAGGACGTGATCGCGGAGGCCATCCGCGATCACCAGGTCGTGATCGTCGCCGGTGAGACCGGCTCCGGCAAGACCACCCAGATCCCGAAGATCTGCATGGAACTGGGCCGCGGCGTACGCGGCATGATCGGGCACACCCAGCCCCGCCGCATCGCCGCCCGCACGGTCGCGGAGCGGGTCGCGGAGGAGCTGGACACCCCGCTCGGCGAGGCCGTCGGCTGGAAGGTCCGCTTCACCGACCAGGTGAACCCGGACGCCACCTTCGTCAAGCTCATGACGGACGGCATCCTGCTCGCCGAGATCCAGACGGACCGCGAGCTGCGCGCGTACGACACGATCATCATCGACGAGGCCCACGAGCGGTCCCTCAACATCGACTTCCTGCTCGGCTACCTCGCCCAGCTGCTGCCCAAGCGTCCCGACCTCAAGGTCGTGATCACCTCCGCGACCATCGACCCGGAGCGTTTCTCCCGGCACTTCGGCGACGCCCCGATCGTCGAGGTCAGCGGGCGGACGTATCCGGTGGAGGTGCGCTACCGCCCGCTCCTGGAGGAGGACTCCGAGGACGCGGACCGCGACCAGATCACCGCGATCTGCGACGCCGTCGAGGAGCTCCAGGCCGAGGGCAAGGGCGACATCCTCGTCTTCCTCTCCGGCGAGCGCGAGATCCGCGACACGGCCGACGCGCTGAACAAGAAGAACTACCGCTCCACCGAGGTCCTGCCGCTGTACGCCCGGCTCTCGCACGCCGAGCAGCACCGCGTCTTCCAGCCGCACACCGGCCGCAGGATCGTGCTGGCGACCAACGTCGCCGAGACCTCCCTGACCGTTCCGGGCATCAAGTACGTGATCGACCCGGGCACCGCGCGCATCTCCCGCTACAGCCACCGCACGAAGGTGCAGCGGCTGCCCATCGAGCCCGTCTCCCAGGCCAGCGCCAACCAGCGCAAGGGCCGCTGCGGCCGTACATCCGACGGCATCTGCGTCCGGCTGTACTCCGAGGACGACTTCCTCGCCCGGCCGGAGTTCACCGACGCCGAGATCCTGCGCACGAACCTGGCCTCCGTCATCCTGCAGATGACCGCGGCCGGCCTCGGCGACATCGAGAAGTTCCCGTTCATCGACCCGCCGGACCACCGCAACATCCGCGACGGCGTCCAGCTCCTCCAGGAGCTGAACGCGCTGGACCCGACGGAGAAGGACGTCCGCAAGCGGCTCACGCCGACCGGCCGCAAGCTCGCCCAGCTGCCCGTGGACCCCCGGCTCGCCCGGATGGTCCTGGAGGCCGACAAGAACGGCTGCGCGCGCGAGGTCATGGTGATCGCGGCCGCGCTCTCCATCCAGGACCCGCGTGAGCGGCCGTCCGAGAAGCAGGCGCAGGCGGACCAGCAGCACGCCCGCTTCAAGGACGAGACCTCCGACTTCCTCGCCTTCCTCAACCTGTGGCGCTACATCCGCGAGCAGCAGAAGGAGCGGGGCTCGTCCGCGTTCCGCCGCATGTGCAAGCAGGAGTACCTGAACTTCCTGCGCATCCGCGAGTGGCAGGACATCTACAGCCAGCTGCGCACCGTCGCCCGGCAGATGGACATCCATCTGAACGAGGAGGACGCGCCCGAGCAGAGCGTGCACGTGTCCCTGCTCGCCGGTCTGCTCTCGCACATCGGCATGAAGGACGTGAAGGAGACCGGCTCGGAGAGCGGGCGGAGCACGGGGAAGAACGAGTACCTGGGCGCGCGCAACGCCAAGTTCGCGATCTTCCCGGGCTCGGCGCTCTTCAAGAAGCCCCCGCGTTTCGTGATGTCCGCCGAGCTCGTCGAGACCTCGCGGCTGTGGGCGCGCGTCAACGCCCGCGTCGAGCCGGAGTGGGTGGAACCGCTGGCCGGCCACCTCCTCAAGCGGACGTACAGCGAACCGCACTGGGAGAAGGACCAGGCCGCCGTGATGGCGTACGAGAAGGTCACGCTGTACGGCGTGCCGATCGTCGCGCAGCGGAAGGTGAACTACGGGCGGATCGACCCCGAGGTCAGCCGCGAGCTGTTCATCCGCAACGCGCTCGTCGAGGGCGACTGGCGGACCCACCACAAGTTCTTCGCCGACAACCGCAAGCTGCTCACCGAGGTCGAGGAGCTGGAGCACCGGGCCCGGCGCCGGGACATCCTGGTCGACGACGAGACCCTGTACGACTTCTACGACCAGCGGGTGCCCGAACACGTCGTGTCCGGGGCGCACTTCGACTCCTGGTGGAAGCGCAAGCGGCACGAGGAGCCCGAACTCCTCGACTTCGAGCGCTCGATGCTCATCAACGAGCGGGCCGGGGCGGTCACCAAGGACGACTATCCCGACTCCTGGCTCCAGGGGCGGCTGAAGTTCCGGGTGACCTACCAGTTCGAGCCGGGCGCGGACGCGGACGGCGTGACCGTCCACATCCCGCTCCAGGTGCTGAACCAGGTCACGGACGACGGCTTCGACTGGCAGATCCCGGGGCTGCGGGAGGAGGTGGTGACGGAGCTGATCCGTTCGCTGCCGAAGCCGATCCGGCGCAACTACGTCCCCGCCCCGAACTTCGCCCAGAAGTTCCTGGAGCGGGCCGTACCGCTGCAGGAGCCGCTGACGCTGACCATGGCGCGCGAGCTCAAGCGCATGGTCGGCGTGCCGCTGACGGCCGACGACTTCGACTGGTCACGGCTCCCGGACCACCTGAAGGTCACCTTCCGGATCGTCGACGAGCGGCGCCGCAAGCTCGCCGAGGACAAGGACCTGGAGTCCCTCAAGCTCCGGCTGAAGCCGAAGGCGCGCCGGGCGATCTCGCAGGCCGCCGCGGCGACGGCGGAGCGCGAGGGCGGCGAGTCCCTGGAACGCTCCGGGCTGACGGACTGGACGGTCGGCTCGCTCAAGCGGGTCTTCGAGACGCGCCGGGCCGGCCAGCCGGTGAAGGCGTACCCGGCGCTGGTCGACGACGGGCCGGCGGCGAACACCGTCTCCGTGCGGCTCTTCGACACCGAGGCCGAGCAGGCCGAGGCCATGTGGAAGGGCACCCGCCGGCTGATCCTGCGGAACATCCCGGTGAACCCGGGCAAGTTCGCCTCGGACAAGCTCACCAACGCCCAGAAGCTCGCGCTGTCGGCGAACCCGCACGGCTCGGTGCAGGCGCTCTTCGACGACTGCGCGATGGCCGCGGCGGACAAGCTCATCGCGGACTTCGGCGGCCCGGCGTGGGACGAGGAGTCCTACCGGAAGCTGTACGACAAGGTGCGCGCCGAGATCGTCGACACGACCGTGCGCACGGTCGGGCAGGTGCAGCAGGTGCTCGCCGCCTGGCAGGCCTGTGAGCGCCGCCTGAAGGACCTCAGGAGCCCGACGCTGCTCGCGAACCTGGCGGACGTACGGAAGCAGCTGGACGCCCTCGTGAAGCCCGGTTTCGTGACGGCGACGGGACTGCGGCGGCTGCCGGACCTGATGCGCTATCTGGTCGCCGCGGACCGCCGTCTCCAGCAGATGCCGACCGGTGCCCAGCGGGACACCAGCCGCATGGAGAAGGTCCACGAGATGCAGGACGAGTACGCCTGGCTCCTGGAGCAGCTGCCGCAGGGCCGGCCGGTGCCCTCAGCGGTCCTGGACATCCGCTGGATGATCGAGGAGCTGCGGGTCAGCTATTTCGCCCACGCGCTCGGCACGGCGTACCCGGTCTCCGACAAGCGGATCGTGAAGGCGATCGACGCCGCGGTCCCGTAACGGCGTCCGCACGGGTGGTGAGTTCGACCCGGGGGTCCGACCTCATGTACAGTCTGTTTCGCAGCACGGCGCAAGAACAAGTCGCTGCGAAACCTGGTCCTGTGGAGCAGTTTGGAGTGCTCGCCACCCTGTCAAGGTGGAGGCCGCGGGTTCAAATCCCGTCAGGACCGCACGAAGGAAGGCCCGGAGCGAAAGCTCCGGGCCTTTTCGTATGCCTGCCCCGGCCCGCTCCCTGGACCACTCCCCGGCCCGTCCTCCGTGAGTACGCCCGCCCCGGGCCCGCGGTCACCCGTTCGCGCGCGCAGCGGGTCCGCCGTACGGCCGCGGGGTCTCCGGGGCGCCCATGCGACGCGTTCCCGTCCCTTGACGGCGTCACATTCCGCCGGTACCCCGGAATCCAGGGCCCTCGCCCTGCCGGCGCTCTGGAGGTGCGTATGGCGGTGTCCGCCCGGCACGAGACCCGTGCTCTGCTCCGAGCCCATCTGGCGGCCGCCTCCGGGTACCGCCACCTGACGCGGCACTGCCCCGTCTGCCACCAGCTCGCGCGGCTGGCCATGGAAGCCGCCCCGAACGACGAGCAGGACTCCGAGGGCACCTCGGAGGACGAAACGCCCCCGACGACGTGACCGGGACCGCTCCCACGCGGACGTCACCTCGTGCGCGCGCCGGCTCGGAACACGCTCTCACGCCCCAACTCCTTTAGCGCAGAAGGATCTCGAGCGACAAGGACTGTGGCATGTGACGGGAGTCACCGCATATGTTTTCAGAAACGTGGAACTTACCCCCCTCATACAACCAGTCAATTTAATATGTGCAATTGCACTCCCCTCCGGCGGCACCCGCGGCCGATCCGACACCCACCCCCAGACTCCGACAAGGCCGCTCAGGGACCCGCCGTCGGAGCCCGCGGAACGCACAAAAAAAATCGCGCTGGACCCGGCGGAGTCCAGCGCGATCTACGACGCACCCTGTTCATGTGGCAAAAACGCTTGGGCGTGAGCTCTGTTGGGGCAGAACCCGCGTCGCTTGGAGCTGTGGTGTGGACGCCTCGACGGGTTGGGGGATCCGTCGGCTTGTCCGGTTATGCGATGGTTCAGGCTTCGCTGCGCTGCTGCGGGATGCCCGCGAGCAGTGCGCGGACCTCAGCCTCGCGGTAACGGCGGTGCCCTCCGAGCGTGCGGATGGACGTGAGCTTGCCGGCCTTCGCCCACCGCGTGACCGTCTTGGGGTCTACGCGGAACATCGTGGCGACCTCAGCCGGGGTCAGCAGCGGCTCGGCATCAGGGGTGCGAGCGGTCATGAGCGGCCTCCTCGGGAGAACCGAACCTTCTCGGTTCTTTCCTCTAAATTCTGCACCTTGACCCGCGTTGCCCGAAATGGCGGACGCGAGTCGAGTCGGTTATAGGACGAACGGCTTGTCCTCGGCACTACAACTACACCATCCGTCCAGCCGCGTCGGCCAAACCGATGGAATTGCCCTCCCAGGTGTTCATCAGCGACGGAAGCCGATGGACCATGCCATAGCGGACAGTCACGCCACTGTGACGATCAGTCACAGGACGATCAGGAGTCACCAGACGCCCTAAAAGCGTGCAATGCCGAGATTCCCCCCTAAAAGCGGGCGGAGGGAGCCCTCCCCCGGGCTCCTTGTCCTATTTTGACACGAGGAGGGGGAAGCGATGCAAGAGCCGGGTAAGTGCCGTCCATCACGCTTGGCACCCGTTGACGTATAAGCCCGTATCAGGGCCTACGTCCTGGACGTGAGGGTTCTTCAGCGTCCGAGGACCATACGCGAGTTCGACCCGAACCTGTGAGAAGCAGATCACACCAGGCCGGGCGGCCCGGACCGCCTTCCCGCCCTCGTACGGCTCCCGCGCGCGGACCGTTCAGGCACCGCCCGTCCGGGACCGTCCGCGCCGCGCCTCAGTTCGACGAACGCCGGTCCCTGACGGACCGCCAGCGCTCCACCAGCCGGCCGTACGCCTCACCCGCCGCCGCCCCGTCCCCGGTGCGCAGCGCCTCGATGCCCTCGGCGACGTCCGCGGCGGAGTGGTCGCCCTCCAGGTCACCGGTCGGCAGCGTGTGCACGAGCCCGCCGTAGTCCAGCTCGACCAGCGAGCGCGGATGGAACTCCTCCAGCCAGCGCCCCACGTCCACCAGGCCCTCGATGAGCGGCCCTTCCTCCAGTGCGTCCCTGAGCGCGCGCAGGGCCCGTGCCGTGCGCCGCCGCGCCTGCACCATCGGCGTCCGGTAGCGCAGCAGCGGCGGCGCCCCGGCCGGGCCCGTCCCCTTCTCGTACTCCCGCTCCTCGTCACCGACGAGCACGAACCAGCTCAGCGGGACCTGCCAGGTCGAGGTGCGGATCCAGGGGCGGGCGTCGGGGTTGCGCACCAGCCAGCGCTCGTAGTCGAGCGCGGCCTGACGGCGCACCAACGGCGGCAGCACCGCGTCCAGGACGGACGCGGGGAGCTCCTCGCCCAGTTCGCCCAGGGCCTGCCAGCCGCGCAGCCGGGTGCGCCAGGGACAGACGCACACCACCCCGTCGACCTCGGCGACGAACGCGTCGCCGCTCTCGTGCACCGGCACGGGGACCGGCGGGGTGGGCAGCAGATCGGCCAGCGAGCGGCGCAGTTCGTCCTGGTACGAGGGGCGCTCGGCGCGCCGGGCGTAGCGCGTCCAGTGGTCGCGCTCGGACTCGGGGAACGCGGCCAGTGGCTCGTACACCCGCAAGTACGACGTGTACGGGACGATCACCGCGGACACCTTGGGCACGCCTGCTCCCTCCCCCGTCGACCACCGGGAAAACCAGCGAGAACCGATCAGGACACGAACAGAAATCTATGCAAATCGAACCACGGTCATACCCCGCTCGTAGGTGATCCTGAACACTGCGCCGGGGGCGGGTCGGCTCAGGCTCTAATCTCATTCCCACGGAGTCCGCCATCCGCACGGGCCCCGGACCCAACCGCCGCTTTTTACCTGGGAGTCACCACAGTGACCGAAGTAACCGGCGCGCCTGCTGATGTACTGCACACCCTGTTCCACTCGGATCAGGGGGGTCATGAGCAAGTCGTGCTCTGCCAGGACCGCGCCAGCGGCCTGAAGGCCGTCATCGCGCTCCACTCCACCGCTCTGGGCCCCGCCCTCGGCGGCACGCGCTTCTACCCGTACGCGAGCGAGCAGGAGGCCGTCGCCGACGCCCTCAACCTCGCGCGCGGGATGTCGTACAAGAACGCCCTGGCCGGGCTCGACCACGGCGGCGGCAAGGCCGTCATCATCGGCGACCCCGAGCAGATCAAGTCCGAGGAGCTGCTCCTCGCCTACGGCCGGTTCGTCGCCTCGCTCGGCGGCCGGTACGTGACCGCGTGCGACGTCGGCACCTACGTCGCCGACATGGACGTCGTGGCGCGCGAGTGCCGGTGGACGACCGGACGCTCCCCGGAGAACGGCGGCGCGGGCGACTCCTCCGTCCTGACCGCCTTCGGCGTCTTCCAGGGCATGCGGGCCTCTGCCCAGCACCTGTGGGGCGACCCGACGCTGCGCGGCCGCAAGGTCGGCGTCTCCGGTGTCGGCAAGGTGGGCCACCACCTGGTCGACCACCTGCGCGAGGACGGCGCCGAGGTCGTGATCACGGACGTGCGGGCCGAGTCCGTGCAGCGGATCCTGGACCGGCACCCGGAGGGCGTCACGGCCGTCGCGGACACCGAGGCGCTCATCCGCACCGAGGGCCTCGACATCTACGCGCCCTGCGCGCTGGGCGGCGCGCTCAACGACGAGACGGTGCCGGTGCTCACGGCCCGGATCGTGTGCGGCGCGGCCAACAACCAGCTGGCGCACCCGGGCGTGGAGAAGGACCTCGCGGACCGCGGGATCCTCTACGCCCCCGACTACGTCGTGAACGCGGGCGGGGTCATCCAGGTCGCCGACGAGCTCCACGGCTTCGACTTCGACCGGTGCAAGGCGAAGGCCACGAAGATCTTCGACACCACACTGGCCATATTCGCACGTGCGAAGCAGGACGGGATCCCGCCGGCCGCGGCGGCCGACCGGATCGCCGAGCAGCGGATGGCGGAGGCGCGGGGCCGCTGACCCCTCCGGGGGGCGTAGGCCCTTGTCAGGGACCCGTCGGCGGGCGACTGGGAGAGAACTCTCACGTCCGTCGGCGGGTCGTAGCCCCAGAAGAGGTTAAAATCGCGGTTGACCAGCGAGGACAGGGCACCTCGCGGGGGCTGGGCGAAGGCGCGTGCTGCGGGCGACGTACCGTATGGGCGCGGGCTCAGGTACCGTGGAAGCCCTACGGACCGGTCTCTCCACGGAGAGTCCGTTCCAGATCATGAACGCGTGTCAAGACTCTGGGGCCGTCGAGCCCCGTATCCGAGGGGGTCGAGCCATGGGGCGCGGCCGGGCAAAGGCCAAGCAGACGAAGGTCGCCCGCCAGCTGAAGTACAGCAGCGGCGGGACTGACCTCTCGCGTCTGGCCAATGAGCTGGGCGCTTCGACTTCGAGTCAGCCGCCGAATGGCGAGCCGTTCGAGGACGACGACGAGGAAGACGACCCGTACGCACAGTACGCGGATCTCTACAACGACGACGACGAGGACGAGGACGACCAGTCCGGTCCCCAGTCGCAACGTCGCGGCGCTTGACGCAACAGCGTCCCTCGCAGTTTCCGCGATCTCTTCTCGTAGCGGATCTCTTGGCGTGGGTATCTGGTAGATCCCGCCTGGCGGATTTCTCGTAGCGACTGCACCTCACCCGGTCCGGGGCCTCAACGCCGGACCGGGTTTCGTGCTGCTCCGGGGCTTCGGCCGACGTGACCGCCGGCCTCGGCCCCCGTTCCTCGTCTCAGCTCGCGTAGTCGCCGACGAGCGCGGCGCCCGTCGTGTGGTCTCCGCGCTCGGTGATCTCACCGGCGATCCAGGCGTCCACTCCCCGGTCCGCGAGGACGGCGAGGGCGACCTCCGCGGACTCCTCGGGCACGATCGCCATCATGCCGACGCCCATGTTCAGCGTCTTCTCCAGCTCCAGGCGCTCGACACCGCCGGTCCTGCCGACCAGGTCGAAGACCGGGGCCGGGGTCCAGGTCCCGCGGTCGACCACGGCGTGCAGACCGTCCGGGATGACACGGGCCAGGTTGGCCGCGAGGCCGCCGCCGGTGATGTGGCTGAAGGCGTGCACCTCGGTGCTCTTCGTCAGCGTCAGGCAGTCCAGCGAGTAGATCTTGGTGGGCTCCAGGAGCTCCTCGCCGAGCGTGCGGCCGAACTCCTCGACGTGCTGGTCCAGGCGCAGGTTCGCCCGGTCGAAGAGGACGTGCCGGACGAGCGAGTACCCGTTCGAGTGAAGGCCCGAGGCCGCCATGGCGATCACCGCGTCACCCGTACGGATGCGATCCGGGCCGAGCAGCTGGTCGGCCTCGACCGCGCCCGTACCGGCGCCCGCCACGTCGAAGTCGTCCGGGCCGAGCAGACCGGGGTGTTCCGCCGTCTCGCCGCCCACCAGGGCGCAGCCCGCGAGGACACAGCCCTCGGCGATGCCCTTCACGATGGCCGCGACCCGCTCCGGGTGGACCTTGCCCACGCAGATGTAGTCGGTCATGAAGAGCGGCTCCGCGCCGCACACCACGATGTCGTCCATGACCATCGCGACGAGGTCGTGCCCGATGGTGTCGTACACGCCCAGCTGGCGGGCGATGTCGACCTTGGTGCCCACACCGTCGGTGGCGGAGGCGAGCAGCGGACGCTCGAAGCGCTTGAGGGCGGAGGCGTCGAAGAGGCCGGCGAAACCGCCGAGGCCGCCGAGGACCTCGGGGCGCTGCGTCTTCTTCACCCACTCCTTCATCAGCTCCACCGCGCGGTCGCCCGCCTCGATGTCGACTCCGGCAGCCGCGTAGGAGGCGCCGGGAGCAGTGCCCGTCGCCGAAGTCGACTGATCAGATACAGCAGACATTGCCTGGGATCTTTCGGTTGGTGAAACGGGGCTCTGCGGAGCTACGGGCGACGGATGGCGTCAGCCGCGGCCGTGGCTGCGGGACCCGCGGCCAGCTCGGTCTCCAGGAGCTGCTTGCCGAGCAGTTCGGGATCCGGAAGCTCCATCGGGTACTCGCCGTCGAAGCAGGCGCGGCACAGGTTCGGCTTGTCGATCGTCGTGGCCTCGATCATCCCGTCCAGGGAGATGTACGAGAGCGAGTCGGCGCCGAGCGAGGTGCCGATCTCCTCGATCGTCATGCCGTTCGCGATCAGCTCGGCGCGGGTCGCGAAGTCGATGCCGAAGAAGCAGGGCCACTTCACGGGCGGGGAGGAGATCCGGATGTGGACCTCGGCCGCGCCCGCCTCGCGGAGCATCCGGACCAGGGCGCGCTGGGTGTTGCCGCGCACGATCGAGTCGTCGACGACGACCAGGCGCTTGCCCTTGATGACTTCCTTGAGCGGGTTCAGCTTCAGGCGGATGCCGAGCTGGCGGATCGTCTGCGACGGCTGGATGAAGGTCCGGCCGACGTACGCGTTCTTGACCAGGCCGGCGCCGAACGGAATGCCGGAGGCCTCCGCGTAACCGATCGCGGCGGGCGTGCCGGACTCCGGGGTCGCTATCACCAGGTCGGCCTCGACCGGGGCTTCCTTGGCGAGCCTGCGGCCCATCTCGACGCGCGAGAGGTACACGTTCCGGCCGGCGATGTCCGTGTCGGGACGGGCCAGGTAGACGTACTCGAAGACACAGCCCTTGGGCTTCGCTTCCGCGAACCGCGAGGTCCGCAGACCGTTCTCGTCGATGGCGACGAACTCGCCCGGCTCGATCTCGCGCACGAAGCTCGCGCCGCAGATGTCGAGGGCCGCGGACTCGGAGGCCACCACCCAGCCACGCTCCAGGCGGCCGAGGACCAGCGGGCGGATGCCCTGCGGGTCGCGGGCCGCGTAGAGGGTGTGCTCGTTCATGAAGACGAGCGAGAAGGCGCCCTTGACCTGGGGGAGGACCTCGTACGCGGCCTCCTCTATGGTCAGCGGCTTGCCGTCCTCGTCGACCTGGGCCGCGAGGAGCGCGGTGAGCAGGTCGGTGTCGTTGGTGGCCGCCACGCGCGTGGTGCGGCCTTCCTGCTTGGGCAGGTCGGCGACCATCTCGGCGAGCTGCGCCGTGTTGACGAGGTTGCCGTTGTGGCCGAGCGCGATGGAGCCGTGCGCGGTGGCACGGAACGTCGGCTGGGCGTTCTCCCACACGGAGGCGCCGGTGGTCGAATAGCGGGCGTGACCGACCGCGATATGACCCTGGAGCGAACCGAGCGAGGTCTCGTCGAAGACCTGGGACACGAGGCCCATGTCCTTGAAGACGAGGATCTGGGAGCCGTTGCTGACCGCGATTCCCGCGGATTCCTGGCCCCGATGCTGGAGGGCGTAGAGCCCGAAGTAAGTGAGTTTGGCGACCTCTTCGCCGGGAGCCCAGACACCGAAGACGCCGCAAGCGTCCTGGGGGCCTTTCTCACCGGGGAGCAGATCATGACTGAGTCGACCGTCACCACGTGGCACGGCACCGAGTGTAGGCGAGATCGACCACTGGTCCGAATTGGGGATACGGGCGCCAAGTGGATCACTCGTCGGCCACCGCGCCGACGACAGTCCCGTTCTCGCTGGTCAGCGCGATCCCACGATGATCCAGTCGGTAGGCGACCTTGCTGTCGAAGAGGCCCAGCAGCGTCTTCTCGGTCCTCATGAGTGAGTCTTGGCACATCATGCGGGTGGTCCTGGCTCGGCCGAGGGTGATGTGTCCGTCGCTCACGGTGGCCCGGCCGGACGCGTGGTTGCAGCCGAGCCGGCTCTCGAAGGTGCCGTCCTCGCGCAGGACGAAGTACGCGTCCGTCCCCTTCGGGAGCGGCTGGGAGACGTTTTCGTCGCCCAGCGCCGTGACCGTCCATTTCGTCCCCAGCAGGGGCGCGTCCTTCTCCCGGGTGAGGCTGATCCGGTCGCCGTCCGCGGCGGTGAGCGTCAGCCCGGAGCCGTCGGTCCTCGCCGTGAAGGCGCCCTTGTCCGCGAGGGCGCGGCCCAGACTCCGCTCGAAGCCCATCGGGCCCTTCTCGCAGGCCATGTCCGTCGTCCGGATCTCGCCGAACTCGACGCGGTCACCCGTGAGGGCGGCCTTCGAGCCGAACCCGTTGCAGCCGAGGTTGCCGCTGACGCGTCCGTCGGCGCCGATCCGCAGATAGGCCCCCGAGGGCGCCCGCGCGGTCCTCCCGTCCGCGGTGAGGCTGTCGACCGTCCAGTGCACGCCGGTCAGCGGCGCCGTCTCCGTCCGGGCGGGACCGTTCCCCGCCGTCTGGGTGCCGCACGCAGCGGCGAGGGGCAGCAGGGTCAGGACACCGAGGGTCGTTCGCTGCTTGTCCATGCCGATGGGACGGGAGGGACGGGCGACGGGTTCCCCTCCGGGACGGCTACCCCATCAGGGGGAGCAGGCCGCCGAGGTCGGCGCGCTCGCCGCTCGCGCTGACCTTCGCCTCGTCCAGCGCCGCCTTCCACGCGACACGTCCCGTCGCGAGCCGGATCCAGGTCAGCGGGTCCGTCTCGACGACGTTCGGCGGGGTGCCGCGGGTGTGCCGGGGCCCTTCCACGCACTGCACGACGGCGTACGGCGGGATCCGGACCTCGGTCGAGGCGCCGGGCGCCTTCACGGCGAGCGCGTCGGCGAGCAGCCGGGTGCAGGCGGCGAGGGCCTGGCGGTCGAAGGGGATGCCGGTCCCGGCGGCGCGGTTCAGGTCGTCGGTGTGGACGACGAGTTCGACGGTCCGGGTGACGAGGAAGTCGGCGAGGGTCATCGCCCCGGCGGGCACGCCGAGCAGCCGGTCGTCGGGGGCGGTGGCCAGGTGCCCGGCGATCCGGGCGGCGGAGTCGGTGTAGAGCGCGTCGAGGTCGGGGTGTTCCTCGGCGAGCGCGCGCGTGCCGTCGGCGATGGTCCCGGCGCGGGAGGCCGTCCCGGACGGCCAGTCCAGCAGCGCGAGTTCCTTCGCGGCGGGCGCGGGCAGGTCGAGATGACGGCTCACGGAGCCGACGGCCATCGTGATGTGCGCGGCCAGCTCCCGCACGCTCCAGTCCCCCAGGCCCGAGGGCCGCGCCAGCTGCTCCTCGGTCAGGGTGCGCACGCCGTCCCGTACGTTCTCGAACTGCGCGATCACCGCCGCCCTGGTCCTGGCGGAGTCGTAGGAGCGCGCGCGTTTCCGGGCCGGGGTCATGGGGCGAGCCTAGTCAGGTCTGCGGCCGTAGTCCGCCAGTCCGTTCTCCACCAGGGCGAAGGCCCGTTCGGCGAGCCGGGGCGCGTCGGCCGCGACGGCGTCCAGGCTCTCCCCGGCGGCGGCCCGGCGGTGGTGCTCCTCGATGAGGGTGTTGCGGGCGGCGCTCAGCATGGCGGCGGCGATCGTGGCGAGCATCGGGTCGCCGGTCTCCTCCGCGAGGGCGGCGGCCAGGTCCCGGGTGCCCTTCTGCGCGGCCAGGGCTCCGCCCCGCGCCACCAGCTCGGCGTGGCCACCACGGCCGTCCGGTTCTTCCAGACCCTCGGCAACGCGCTGGGCACCGCCGTCTTCGGCAGCGTCCTGGCCCGCCTGTACGCCGCCCACGGCCCCGGCGGCGACATCACCGCCCTCGCCCGGCTGACCGGGGCGTCCCGTGCCGAGGGCGTCCGGGCCTTCGTCGACGCGACCCAGGCCGTGTTCTGGGGAGGTGCGGCGCTGATGGCCCTCGCCGCGCTGCTCGCGCTGCGGCTGCCGGGGCCCGGCGGGGCGAAGGACCCCTCGGCCCCGCCCCGGGAGAACGAGCCGGTCCCGGCGTGACGGCACCGCGCACACGGCGAAGGCCCCGCCCGTCGGAACGGGCGGGGCCTTCGCGGAGCCGGTCGGGGCGGGCGGGTTACGCCAGCAGCGCCGGGATCGTCCCCTCGTGGGCCGTGCGCAGCTCGTCCAGCGGGAGCGCGAACTCGCCCTGGACCTCCACCGCGTCACCGTCGACGACACCGATGCGGGTGACGGGCAGCCCCCGGGCACCGCACATGTCGTTGAAGCGCAGCTCCTCCGAACGCGGGACGGCGACGACCGCGCGGCCCGCCGACTCCGAGAACAGGAAGGTGAACGCGTCGAGCCCGTCGGGCACGACCAGCCGCGCGCCCTTGCCGCCGAGCAGCGCCGACTCGACCACGGCCTGGACCAGACCGCCGTCGGACAGGTCGTGCGCGGAGTCGATCATGCCGTCGCGGGACGCCGAGATGAGGATCTCGGCGAGCAGCCGCTCGCGCTCCAGGTCGACCTTCGGCGGCAGGCCGCCCAGGTGGTCGTGGACGACTTGGGACCAGGCCGAACCGCCGAACTCCTCGCCGGTGTCACCGAGCAGGTAGAGGAGCTGGCCCTCTTCCTGGAAGGCGACCGGGGTGCGGCGGGCGACGTCGTCGATGACGCCCAGCACGGCCACGACCGGGGTCGGGTGGATGGCCACCTCGCCGGTCTGGTTGTAGAGCGAGACGTTGCCGCCGGTCACCGGGGTGCCGAGCTGCTGGCAGGCGTCGGCCAGACCGCGGATCGCCTCGGCGAACTGCCACATGACGGCCGGGTCCTCGGGCGAGCCGAAGTTCAGGCAGTCGGACACGGCGAGCGGCTTGGCACCGGTCGTCGCGACGTTGCGGTAGGCCTCGGCGAGGGCGAGCTGCGCGCCCGTGTACGGGTCGAGCTTGGCGTAGCGGCCGTTGCCGTCGGTCGCGATGGCGACACCGAGCCCGCTCTCCTCGTCGATGCGGATCATGCCCGAGTCCTCGGGCTGCGCCAGCACCGTGTTGCCCTGCACGAAGTGGTCGTACTGGGAGGTGATCCAGGACTTGGAGGCCTGGTTCGGGGAGGAGACCAGCTTCAGGACCTGGTCCTTCAGCTCGTCGCCGGTCTCCGGGCGGGGCAGCTTGCCGGCGTCGTCGGCCTGGAGCGCGTCCTGCCACTCGGGGCGGGCGTAGGGGCGCTCGTAGACCGGGCCGTCGTGCGCGACCGTGCGCGGGTCGACGTCGACGATCTTGCCGCCGTGCCAGAAGATCTCCAGCCGGTCGCCGTCGGTGACCTCACCGATGACGGTGGCGATGACGTCCCACTTGTCGCAGATCTCCAGGAACCGGTCGACCTTCTCCGGCTCCACGACCGCGCACATGCGTTCCTGCGACTCGCTCATGAGGATCTCCTCGGGCGAGAGCGTGGAGTCGCGCAGCGGTACGTCGTCCAGGGTGACCCGCATGCCGCCGGAGCCGTTGGAGGCGAGCTCCGAGGTGGCGCAGGACAGACCGGCCGCGCCGAGGTCCTGGATGCCGACGACCAGCTTCTCGGCGAAGGCCTCCAGGGTGCACTCGATGAGGAGCTTCTCCTGGAAGGGGTCGCCGACCTGGACGGCCGGGCGCTTCGACGGCTTGGCGTCGTCGAAGGTCTCGGAGGCGAGGATGGAGGCGCCGCCGATGCCGTCGCCGCCCGTGCGGGCCCCGTACAGGATGACCTTGTTGCCCGTGCCCGAGGCCTTCGCCAGGTGGATGTCCTCGTGCCGCATGACGCCGATGGCACCGGCGTTGACCAGCGGGTTGCCCTGGTAGCAGGCGTCGAAGACGACCTCGCCGCCGATGTTCGGCAGGCCCAGGCAGTTGCCGTAGCCGCCGATGCCCGCGACGACGCCCGGCAGGACGCGCTTGGTGTCGGGGTGGTCGGCCGCGCCGAAGCGCAGCGGGTCGACGACCGCGACCGGGCGGGCGCCCATCGCGATGATGTCGCGCACGATGCCGCCGACGCCGGTGGCCGCGCCCTGGTAGGGCTCGACGTACGACGGGTGGTTGTGCGACTCGACCTTGAAGGTGACCGCGTAGCCCTGGCCGACGTCGACGACACCGGCGTTCTCGCCGATGCCGACGAGCATCGCGTCGGACTGCGGGGCCTTCTCGCCGAACTGGCGGAGGTGGACCTTCGAGGACTTGTAGGAGCAGTGCTCGGACCACATGACGGAGTACATGGCGAGCTCGGCACCGGTGGGCCGGCGGCCGAGGATCTCGACGACCCGCTCGTACTCGTCCTTCTTCAGGCCCAGTTCGGCCCAGGGCAGCTCGACGTCGGGGGTCGCGGCCGCGTGCTCGACCGTGTCCAGAGGCGTGCGGCTCATGCGTTGACCAGCTTCTTGAGGATCGAGGTGAAGAAGGGGAGGCCGTCGGTGCGGCCGGTACCGATCAGCGGCTCGACGGCGTGCTCGGGGTGCGGCATGAGGCCCACGACGTTGCCGGCCTCGTTGGTGATGCCGGCGATGTCGCGCAGCGAACCGTTGGGGTTGAAGTCGACGTAACGGAACGCGACCCGGCCCTCGGCCTCCAGCATGTCGAGCGTGCGCTCGTCGGCGACGTACCGCCCGTCCATGTTCTTCAGCGGGATGTGGATCTCCTGGCCGGCCGTGTAGTCGGCGGTCCAGGCGGTGTCCGCGTTCTCCACCCGCAGCTTCTGGTCGCGGCAGATGAAGTGGAGGTGGTCGTTGCCGAGCATCCCGCCCGGGAGCAGGTGCGCCTCGGTGAGGACCTGGAAGCCGTTGCAGATGCCGAGGACCGGCATTCCGGACTTCGCCTGCTCGATGACGGTCTCCATCACCGGCGAGAAGCGCGAGATGGCACCGGCGCGCAGATAGTCGCCATAGGAGAAACCGCCGGGCAGGACGACCGCGTCGACCTGGTGGAGGTTCTTGTCCTTGTGCCAGAGGGCGACGGGTTCGGCGCCCGCCAGCCTGATCGCGCGCTGCGTGTCGCGGTCGTCGAGGCTGCCCGGAAAGGTGACGACTCCAATACGAGCGGTCACTTTCCGGCCTCCGCGACTTCCTCGACCTTGACGGTGAAGTCCTCGATCACGGTGTTGGCGAGGAAGGATTCCGCCAGTTCGTGGATGCGGGCGAGCGCGGCGTCGTCCACCGGTCCGTCCACTTCCAGTTCGAATCGCTTTCCCTGACGGACGTCGGAGACACCTTCGAAACCGAGGCGCGGCAGTGCACGCTGCACCGCCTGGCCCTGGGGGTCGAGGATCTCCGGCTTGAGCATGACGTCGACTACGACGCGTGCCACTGGCACTCCCGGTGTGTGGTGCTGAGCAGGTCCCTTCAGACTACCCGCACGAAATTTCTACTCGCGTAGATTCGTAGAATCGTACGTGACCCCGATCACGATTCCGCATCGGCACGGGGGCATGCACGGAAAATCCTGGGAAAAACCGCAGAAGAACGGCAGGGCCCCATTGCCGTCGGACACGCGGAAGGATTTAGTCGGGCTTCACAATGCAATGCCGGGCCCTGTACAAATGAATTGGCAATAGCCGATACTTTGCTCGATAACAGCCGGACAGTCGACATCTCCCCGACAACTCCCTGACGTCAGCGCACGTCATGACCGTTGATCGCGAAGGTGTCGCACGAAGGGACCGATATTCGTGGCGCAGCGTGTCGTGGTCACTCTCTTTGACGACATCGACGGCTCGGAAGCGGCGGAGACGATCGCCTTCGGACTCGACGGCAAGTCGTACGAGATCGACCTCAATCCAGCCAATGCCGAGGAACTGCGTAAGGCCCTGGAGCCGTACGTCGAGGCCGGTCGCAAGCGGTCGAAGTCCGGGAAGGCGTACACGCACACCGCGCTGACGCCCGACCCGGCCGCGGTCCGCGCCTGGGCCCGCTCCAACAAGATGGACGTGCCGCCGCGCGGCCGGATCCCCAAGAAGGTCTACGAGGCGTTCGCCGAGGCGCACTGAGCCGGCGCCCGGTCCGGACCGAGCCGGGCGCCCCGCCGGGGCGCCCGCCGGAGTCCTCCGCCGGCCCCCGAGGAACCGACTTGCGCTGACCCCCGCCCGATCAGCTAGAGTCTGGAACACGCCGAGGGGCCAGGCCGAAAAAGCCGGAACCCGAAGGTCGTGCGGGTGTAGTTCAGTAGCAGAACATCCCCCTTCCAGGGGGAAGGCGCAGTGTGCAATTCCTGTCACCCGCTCTGCACTTCTTACCGACCACTCTTGTGGATCAGGTAGGGTGGTGCTCGCGCCGATCGGTGAAGGCCGGTCGGAGGCAATGCGGACGTAGCTCAGTTGGTAGAGCGCAACCTTGCCAAGGTTGAGGTCGCGAGTTCGAGCCTCGTCGTCCGCTCAGTGGAGAAAGGCCCCGGTCAGCAGACCGGGGCCTTTCTCATGTCTCCGTGTCCCATGTACCCGTGCACCCCGCTGTTCTCGTGTCGGGAAGCCGAGGCCGTCTGACATTTGTCATGCCGAGTGATGACACCGCGCACTGCTGCCGGAACCCGTCCGCGCCGACGCTGGTCCCATGAACACGAACGAGCACGACGACGTGATCGAGGTCACCGGTCTGCGCCGTGTGTACGGGGGCGACGGAAGAGATTTCGAGGCGGTGCGCGGAGTCACCTTCTCCGTGGGCCGCGGTGAGGTCTTCGCTCTCCTCGGCACCAACGGCGCGGGCAAGACGTCCACCGTCGAACTGATCGAGGGTCTGGCTCCCCCGGCCGGCGGGCGCGTGCGGGTCCTCGGGCACGATCCGTACGCGGACCGGGCCGCCGTACGGCCGCGCGTCGGCGTGATGCTCCAGGAGGGCGGCTTCCCGTCCGAGCTGACCGTCGCGGAGACCGCGCGGATGTGGGCGGGGTGCACCAGCGGGTCCCGGCCCGCCGGACAGGTCCTGGACCGGATCGGCCTCGCGCACCGCTCCGACGTCCGCGTGAAGCAGTTGTCCGGCGGCGAGAAGCGGCGCCTGGACCTGGCGCTCGCGCTCCTCGGCGACCCCGAGGTCCTCTTCCTCGACGAGCCCACGACCGGACTCGACGTCGAAGGCCGCCGCGGCACCTGGGAGTTGGTCCGCGAGCTGCGCGACGGCGGGACCACGGTCCTGCTGACCACCCACTACCTGGAGGAGGCGGAGGCGCTGGCCGACCGGCTGGCGATCCTCCACGAAGGACGTGTCGCGGCCGTCGGCACCCCGGCCGAGGTGACCGCCTCCCAGCCGTCGCACGTCTCCTTCGAACTGCCCGACGGCTACCTCCCCGGCGATCTGCCCCCGCTGCCGGGGCTCGGCGTGAGCGGCCACGAGACGGTGGGCCGGACGATCAGGCTGCGCACCGGCGAACTGCAGCGGACGGCCACCGCCCTGCTGGTGTGGGCCGAGCGGGCACGCGTCGAACTGCGGGGGCTCGACGTGCGCCAGGCCTCCCTGGAGGAGGCGTTCCTGCGGATCTCGCGGGAGGCGGCGGCACACGACGGGGGCCGGGCGAGGACGACGGAACCGGCCACGGACCCGCGGAAGGCCCGCAAGAGGGGAGCGGCGGCATGAGCGGAACAGCGGTCACCACGGGAGCGGACCCGGCCCGGACCACGGCGGCCGGCCGGACGAGAGCGCTCGCACGCGCCGAACTGACGCTGCTGGGCCGCACCCGGGCCACCCTCGCCGCGGCGGTGTTCGTGCCACTGATCATGCCGTTCTCGCTCCGCTCGGCCGTCACCTCGATGAACCTGAAGGGCACCGGACTCACGGTCGGCTCGGTCCTGCTGCCCTCCTCCATCGGCTTCGCGCTCCTCTTCGCCGTCTACGGCTCGCTGGTGAGCGTGTACGCGGCGCGCCGGGAGGAACTCGTCCTCAAGCGGCTGCGCACCGGGGAGCTTCGGGACGTGGAGATCCTCGCGGGTGCCGCGCTGCCCTCGGTGGCGATCGGTCTCGCCCAGTGCCTGATCCTGACCGTGGCCTACCGGGTGACCCTCGGCGTCGGGATGCCCGAGCGGCCCGGACTCGTCCTGCTGGGGCTGCTGTGCGCGTTCGTCACCTGGCCCGCGCTCGCGGCCGTCACCGCGAGCCTCAGCAGGAGCGTGGAGGGCGCCCAGGTCGCGGCCGCGCCCCTGACCCTGGTGTCCCTGGTCGGCTCGGGAACCTTCGTCCCCCTGGAGCTGCTGCCCCACGGCGCGGCCCCGTTCTGCGAACTGCTGCCGCTCACCCCGGTGATCACCCTGGTCCGCGGCGGCTGGAGCGGACACCTCTCCGCCCACGACACCGTCGGCGCCCTCGTCACGGCGGTGGCCTGGACCGTGATCGCGGTGTTTGCTGTACGCCGGTGGTTCCGCTGGGAACCGCGGCGGTGACCACGGACACGGGGGTGGGCATGGGCAGGCCGTCCGGCTGGTGGCGGGGCAAGAGCACACCGGCGAAGGTCGACACGTACACCCGGTGGTCGTTCCACTTCTTCTCCCTGCTCGAAGCCGCCTCGATCGGACTGCCGGTCTTCGGGAACATGCCGGCGCCCCGCTCCTGGGTGGTGTTCCTGCTGGTGTGCGGGCACTCCGTGTTCTGCGCGGTGACGGCCTCGCGGGCGCTGGACTGGACACGCGGCACACGCGAGCGGCCGCGGCGGACGCTGCTGGCCCTGGCCGTGGCCACCTGCGGGGTGGTCGTCGTGGGGACCGTCCTCTCGGGCGCCCCCTGGCTCCCGGCGGACGACGACGCGTTCCTGGTCGCCTCCTCGCTCCTCGTCGGTGTCACGGCCTTCGGCGCGGGCACGGTCGCGCTCGGGACGCGTGACAGACGACGGATGACGTACGTCGTGCTCGGCGCGGCCGCGGGTGCCGGGGCGGTCTCCCTGCCCCTCGGGTTCGCGGGCCCCGCCGCGCTGGTCACCGCCGTCATCGTCCTGCTGACCGGCGGTCTCCTCACCTCCACCGCGGCCTTCTCCGTCTGGCTGCTCAACGCCGTGTACGAACTCGACGAGGCCCGCGAGACCCGCGCCCGGCTCGCCGTCGCCGAGGAACGGCTGCGCTTCGGCCGCGACCTGCACGACGTGATGGGCCGCAACCTCGCGGTGATCGCCCTCAAGAGCGAACTCGCCGTGCAACTGGCCCGGCGCGGGCGGTCCGAGGCCGTGGACCAGATGACCGAGGTGCAGCGGATCGCCCGGGAGTCCCAGCGGGAGGTGCGCGAGGTGGTACGGGGCTACCGCGACGCCGATCTCGCGGGCGAACTGGCGGGCGCCCAGGGGGTGCTGGCGGCCGCGGACATCGACTGCCGCATCACCGGCACGGCCGCGGAACTGCCGGCGCAGGTCCAGTCGGCGCTCGGCTGGGTGGTGCGGGAGGCGACCACCAACGTGCTGCGGCACGGGAACGCCCGGAGGTGCGCGCTGTCCCTGCGGGTGACGAGGGAACGGGTGACGCTCACCGTCGAGAACGACGGGGTGCCGCGGGATGCGGGGCCGGGTCCCGGACCGGGAAGGGGCAGCGGGCTCGCGGGGCTGCGGGAGCGGCTGGAGGAGGTGGGCGGGACGCTGCGGGCGGGCGCGGACGGCGAAGTGTTCCGCCTGACGGCGGACGTACCCCTGCGCTCCGCCCACGACGCCCGCACGGCATCTCCCGGCGACCCGGCCCCGGACGGTCCTGCCCCCGCAGGCGGCGAGGCGCCCGGAAACCCGTCGGCCCCGTCGGTTCCGCACCAGGTGAGAGAGGTCACCCCATGACATCCGTGCCGTCCGGCCCGCCGGCGACCGGCGCTCCCGTACGACTGCTGCTCGCCGATGACGAGCATCTGATCCGGGGAGCGCTGGCCGCGCTGCTCGGGCTGGAGGACGACCTGGTGGTGGTGGCCGAGGCGGCGACCGGACCGGAGGCGCTGGCGATGGCGCGGGCGCACGTGCCCGACGTCGCCGTCCTGGATCTCCAGATGCCGGGGGCGGACGGTGTGAGCGTGGCCACATCCCTGCGGAGCGAACTGCCGGGCTGCCAGGTGCTGATCGTGACGAGCCACGGGCGGCCGGGGCATCTGAAGCGGGCGCTCGCGGCGGGTGTGCGCGGGTTCGTCCCGAAGACGGTCAGTGCGCGGCGACTCGCGGAGATCATCCGTACCGTGCACGCGGGAAACCGTTACGTGGACCCGGAGTTGGCCGCCGACGCGATCTCCGCCGGGGACTCGCCGCTGACCGCGCGGGAGGCCGAGGTCCTCGAATTCGCCGCCGACGGGGCCCCCGTGGCGGAGATCGCGGAGCGGGCCGCGCTGTCCCAGGGGACGGTGCGGAACTATCTGTCGTCGGCCGCGTCCAAACTGGGCGCGGAGAACCGCCACGCGGCAGTGCGTCTCGCACGGCAGCGAGGTTGGGTATAGTTGCTCTCGCGCCACGGCGCATGCGGACGTAGCTCAGTTGGTAGAGCGCAACCTTGCCAAGGTTGAGGTCGCGAGTTCGAGCCTCGTCGTCCGCTCCGAAAAGAAGCCCCCGACCTCGGTCGGGGGCTTCTTCGTGTGCGGTGGCCCCTTCGCCCGCGCGGGCCCGGCCGACGGCCGGGCCCGCGGACGGGGTCAGGACCAGCTCACGCCCGTCAGACGCTCGTAGGCCTCGATGTACTTGGCGCGGGTGGCCTCCACGACGTTCTCGGGCAGCGCGGGCGGCGGCTGCTCGCTCCTGCGGTCCCAGCCCGACTCGGCGGAGGTCAGCCAGTCGCGGACGTACTGCTTGTCGAAGGACGGCTGCGCGTGGCCCGGCTCCCAGGCGTCGGCGGGCCAGAAGCGCGAGGAGTCCGGGGTCAGCACCTCGTCGGCCAGGACCAGCGTCTCGCCGTCGTAGCCGAACTCGAACTTGGTGTCCGCGAGGATGATGCCCCGGTCGCGGGCGATGTCACGGGCACGGCCGTAGATCGCGAGGGTCGCCTGGCGCAGCTCGGCCGCGGTGTCGGCGCCGACCTGACGGGCGACCTCCTCGTACGAGACGTTCTCGTCGTGCTCGCCGACCGCCGCCTTGGTGGCCGGGGTGAAGATCGGCGCGGGGAGCTCCGAGCCGTCGACGAGACCCTCGGGAAGCGCGAGGCCGCAGACCGTACGGGACTCGTCGTACTCGACGAGGCCCGAGCCGGTCAGATAGCCGCGGGCCACGCATTCGACCGGGGCCATCCGCAGGGACTTGCAGATCAGGGTGCGGCCGTCCCAGTCGGCCGGGGCGCCCGGCGGGAGTTCGGTGCTCAGCACGTGGTTGGGCGCCAGCTCGGCGAGCTGGTCGAACCACCACAGGGAGAGCTGGGTGAGGGTACGGCCCTTGTCGGGGATCTCGGTGGGGAGAACCCAGTCGTAGGCGGAGATGCGGTCGCTGGCGACCATCACGAGGTCGCCCGCCTCGTTCTGGTACAGATCGCGCACCTTGCCGGTGTGCAGATGCACCAGACCCGGCACCTGGAGGGGCTCGGGCTTTTCGACGAATCCGGACACGGTTCCTCCCCGTGGTTGAAGGAAAAAGGCGCCCGCAGGGCCCGAACAGGGTGGCGGTGGGCGACGGGTGGGCCAAGTGGCTCGATTCTCCCGTACGGGGCGAGCGCATGTGGACAGGGGGCGTGCCGGACGCGTGCGGACGCCCCGTGGCGCGGGCGCGTCACGGGTGCCCGGCGGGGCTTCCTCAGTCGTGTTTGCAGATGCGGTCGAGGAGATTGGCGGTCGCCCGCTGGACACGGGGGTCCACGTGGCCGGGGCGGTCGAGGGCCGGGGACCACGCGAACGTCCCGGACGCGAAGACCAGGGCGCCGGACGGGGCGCGGTAGAGCGAGGTCTCCTGATGGCGCAGGACGCCCTCGCTGTCGGGGTACGGGGAGTGCGCCAGCAGGATCCGGTCCTGGTGCTCGGGCAGTGGGGTGCGCGGGAAGTAACGGTCCGCCTCGCCGGCGACCATGCCCTCCACCTCGTCGCCGTCGTGCGCCCCGGTGGCCTCCCACAGCCAGTGGTCGGCGTTGCGGACGATCAGGGGGTGCGGCTCGGGGACGCGCCCGGCGTACTGGATGCCGATGAGCTGCTGCTCGGGGCGGTCGATCTCGCGCCACAGCACGGGCTTTCCGGGGCCCCGGCGCTTGCGGCAGGTCAGCAGCCGGTCGGCGACGCCCGACGGGGACGGCCCGAGTTCCACCTGCCAGTACATGGTGTTGGCGGAGAGGAAGACGAGTGAGGTGCCGTGCTCACGGGCGAGTTCCGTGGTGCGGCGCATCTGCGGCGACCAGTACTCGTCGTGGCCGGGGAAGACCAGGCCGCGGTAGCGGGTGGGGTCGACGCGGCCGGCGTGCAGATCGCGGGCGTCGGCGTAGGCGAGGTCGTATCCGTAGCGCTCGGCCCAGCGGATGAAGTCGTAGGCGTGGCCGACGTGGAGGGGCAGGCCCGCGCCCGCGTACGGGCGGTCGAAGGAGACGGTCGTCGCGGCGTCGGCCTCGCCGAGGAGCCGGCCGTCCTTGTCCCAGGCGTGGTAGAGGCTGGCGCCGGTGTGGCCGTCCTCCGGGTACAGGTTGTACGCCTGCCAGGTGATGTCCGGGAGCAGCAGGAGCAGATCGGCCGTCTGGTGGTCGCGGACGGTGAAGGGGACGTGCGAGCGGTAGCCGTCGAGGGTGGTCAGGACGGCGACGTAGGCGCCGACGTTCCAGTAGGAGGGGATCTGCAGGCGCCAGGACAGCCACCAGTGGTGGCAGGAGACCGTGCGGTCGGCCGTCAGCGGCGGCGGCTGGACGATCCCGGAGAGCCGGGGGCTCGTGGTGATCTTGCTGGCGCCGTCCCCGCCGTAGTGGCCGATGCGGTAGATGTCGACGCTGAACTCCTGCGGCGGGTCGACCGTGACGTGGAAGTCGATGGAATCGCCGGGGGCGGCGGCTCCCGTGCTGGTGAAACCCTTGATCTGGCGGTGGACGTCGTCGGCGGAACGGGGGCCCGGATCCGTGCGCGGACGGGTGCGGGGGGTGGAGCGCGGGGCCGGGATCCGGGAGGCGCCGGCCGCCGGCTGGGGCGCTTCGGTGTCCACGTACCAGGGGACGACGTGGCCGGTGTCGTCGAAATAGGTCTCGCTGCCACGGAGCCAGGGAACGGGTCCCAGGCCGAAGGGATCCGTGACGGCGTGCGCGAGTGCTCCCGACTCCCAGCGGCGGATCTGCTCCGATCCCATGCCCGCACCCCTCCCTCGTGCCCCCGTCGCACTGGCAAGCCCTTGCGCTGTGCTCGACCGGCCCCAGCACATCACATTACGCACGCACTCCGTCACCGTTCGTCGCGAATTGGCGTGAGTGGAACGGTTGACTCCGCCTGAGCCGGTGCGACCGCGCCCTGTGGGGGTGCGCACGGCCAGGACGTGAACGGTGGTGGCGGTCCCCCGGCGGGCCGCCGTCAGACCAGGCGGACCGGTTTCTCCGGGCGGACGCCGAGATGGCGGAGCCAGTCCCGCAGGGGCGCGGGGTCTCCCGTCTCTATCAGGGTGAGGACGCGGGGTCCGATGTCGGCGGCCCGCTCACCGGCGACGAGGAGGGACGGGCCGTCCAGCCAGTCGAGCCCGGGGACCGCCCCGGCGGTGTCCATCGCGGCGCAGCAGACCATCGCCGTGACGTGGTCGGCCAGCAGCTCCCGGCCGGTCCTGGGCGGCTGGAGGGGGAACAGCGGGAGCATCCGGTCGTCCCAGAGGTCGTGGTCGGGGCCCTGCTGCCCGGCGCTCCCCGCGGGCCGGGGCCTGGCCGGGGCGGACGCCTCCTCGCGGGCCACTTCCGCGGTGAGCCGGGCCGCGAGGGCCGCCGACCGCTCGTTGCCCACGGCGAGGTCGTGGTCCTCGCTCTCGGCGATCCCCATCTCCCCGTACGCCTCCGTCCGGTGCTCGGCGAGGGCGGCTCCGGGGTCCGGCTCGGGGACGGGCACGGCTCCCGGCGCGGACAGGTGGTCCAGCACGCGTGCCAGGGTCGGTCCGTTCGCCTCGGGCAGCGCGGGGTCGGCGGGGTGGCGCACGCCGAGCGCGTCCAGGACCCGGTGGAGCCGGGCCGCGTCGGTGCGCCACGTGCGGTCGACGACCTCGTCCGGGTAGTCCTGCCAGTCGACCGGCGCCCAGTCGGGGCCGGCCTCGGCGGGACCGCCGTGGAAGAGCCGGGCGGCGAGCAGCGAAGCGGCCTCGTCCACGGTGCCGGGCTCTTCGAGCAGGTCGCAGGCGGGGCGCTCGCCGAGCCGGGAGGCGAAACCCTCGGCGAGGCGGTCGCGGCGGGACAGCTCGGTCAGGGCGGCGACGACCCCCACGTCCAGCCGGGAGGGCCAGCGGCCCATCCGCCAGGCGGGCAGCGCGACCCGGGTCAGCAGGCGGTCCCAGCCCGCGTACGCCAGCCCCACCTGCTCCTGGGCGACGATCCGCACGCCGTAGTCCACGGCCTGCGCGCGCTCGGCCGCCGCGGACGCCACGGCCCGCTCCATCTCGGCCGCGTGGTCCCGGCAGCCGCGCAGCAGGAGCCGGGTGGTCCAGCCGGCGCCGGCCAGGACCGTACGGGACAGCGGGCCGCGGCCGGGTGCCGAGGCCACGGCGACGGCCGCGTCCAGGCCCCGGACGAAGCGGCGGGCCGCGGCTATGTCCGGGTGCGCCGACGGGCCCGTACCGGCGACGACGGGGGCGAGGACCGCCCGCAGCTCGCCGACCCGCATCCACCACAGGAAGGGGGAACCGATGACGAGGACGGGGGCGGCGCCGGCGCGGGCGGCGCGGTCCGTCGGCACGGTCACCGGACGGCCTCCGGCCGGGCCCCGGCCGTCCGGTTCGTCCCTCGTGCCCGGGGAGAACCAGCCGTGCGCCCGGTGGGTGCGGTCCTCCAGCCAGCTGTCGCAGTCCGGGGTGAGCGCTATCTCCGAGGGGGCCGGGACGTCGAGGCGGTCGGCCAGGTCACGGACCATCCGGTAGAGGTCGGGGGCGGATTCCTCGGAGACCGGGACCGTGGGGCTGATCGCGGGCCGGGCGCGGGCCACGAGGAGCGCGATGCCCGCCGCCGCCAGCAGGACGAGAACGGCGAGGACCGTCACGATCCACCCCGCGATCCCCCAGGGTCTGCCGGTGACGCGGCCGGTGGAACCACCGACGAGCAGCACGACGGCCACGGCCGCGGGCAGCAGGGCGACGGCCAGCGCCCTGCTGCGGACGCGCAGCACGGCGAGAGCCCGGGAGCGCGCTGCCTGCGCGCCCACCTCCACACCCATACCGGTCACGACCGGACGTCACCCCCTCTTGTCCGCCGGGCCCCGGCCCTGTCACTGCCGGCGCCGACGGATGCCCTGGCGTTGGTCACTCCCCCACTGTGGCACCCGCCGCCGACATCGCAATGCCGGTGGGCCAAGTGCCGGAATGCCTTCGCCGCACCATAGTTGGGGCCCCGGCCCTCGTCAGCCGGATAGGGCATCGGTCACCCGATGGAATGGCTCTGGGGAAAGGTGGATGACGGCGGACCCCGGACAGACTTTCGCTTTCGTGCGGAAACCTGCAGGTGGGAGGGGGTGGACGTGACAGGACAAAGCCCCGGATTCCGTACGGAGTCCGGGGCGCTGTACTGCTATAGGGGCCTGGGGCTACGCCTCGGCCGCCGCCTTCGCCGCGATGTCGGTGCGGTGCTGCGAACCCTCCAGGCCGATGCGGGCGACGGCCGCGTAGGCGCGCTCGCGGGCCTCGGCGAGGCCGGATCCGGTCGCCGTGACGGACAGCACACGGCCGCCCGCGCTCACCACCGCTCCGCCCTCGTGCCGGGTGCCTGCGTGCAGGACGTACGCGTGCGGGGCGTCCTGCGCGGCCACCTCGTCGAGCCCGGTGATCGGGTCGCCGGTGCGCGGGGTGTCCGGGTAGTTGTGCGAGGCCACGACGACGGTGACCGCCGCCTCCTCGCTCCAGCGCAGGGGCTCCAGATCGGCGAGGGTGCCGTTCGCGGACGCCAGCAGGACACCGGCGAGCGGGGTCCTCAGACGGGCGAGGACCACCTGGGTCTCGGGGTCGCCGAAGCGGGCGTTGAACTCGATGACCCGTACGCCGCGGCTGGTGATCGCCAGACCGGCGTACAGGAGGCCGGAGAACGGGGTGCCGCGGCGGCGCAGTTCGTCGACGGTCGGCTGGAGGACGGTCTCCATGACCTCCTCGACGAGCTTCGGGTCCGCCCACGGCAGCGGCGAGTACGCGCCCATGCCGCCGGTGTTCGGGCCCTCGTCGCCGTCCAGCGCGCGCTTGAAGTCCTGGGCGGGCTGGAGCGGGAGCACGGTCGTGCCGTCGGTGATCGCGAAGAGGGAGACCTCGGGGCCGTCGAGGAACTCCTCGATGACGACGCGGTCGCAGGCGAGGGCGTGCGCCCGCGCCGTCTCCAGGTCGTCGGTCACGACGACGCCCTTGCCGGCCGCCAGCCCGTCGTCCTTCACGACGTACGGCGCCCCGAACGCGTCGAGCGCCTCCTCGATCTCCTCCGGCGTCGAGCAGACGTAGGAGCGTGCCGTGGGGACGCCGGCACCCGCCATCACGTCCTTCGCGAACGCCTTGGAGCCCTCCAGCTGCGCGGCCTCCCGGGAGGGACCGAAGCAGGGGACGCCCGCCGCGCGCACGGCGTCGGCGACACCGGCGACGAGCGGGGCCTCCGGGCCCACGATCACCAGCTCGGCGCCGAGCCCGGTGGCCAGCGCGGCCACGGCGGCGCCGTCGAGGGCGTCGACCGCGTGCAGCTCCGCCACCTCCGCGATCCCGGCGTTCCCGGGAGCGCAGTGCAGGGCGGTGACGTCGGGGTCGAGGGACAGGGAGCGGCACAGGGCGTGTTCGCGGGCGCCACCACCGATGACAAGGACCTTCACGGGGTCAGCCTAACCGCCGCGCGAGGGTGCCCTTTGTGGGGGCTTCCGAGACGACGGCCCCACGACGCTCGTGCGATCCTCCAGGAAACCGTTTCCCGCATGCCGCTCGGCGCGGTCTCGTGCACCGGCGGACACGGTGGGCGGGCACGGCACCGAAGGGCTGACGGACGGCACGTCGGGCGGCGCGGCCGCCGGGCACCGCTGTCCGGAGCCCGGTCCGAGGCCCGGCGGGCGGCGCGCCGGGAGAGGTGGCCCGCGGCGGGCTCGGCTCGACGGCGTCCGGAGGGCGGCGACCGCTTCGGAGCGGGCGGGGGTGCCCCCGCCGGAGTCACTCGTTCGAGAACTCCTCGACCACCGTCGCCCCGAGTTCGCGGACGATCAGCTCGCGACCCGAGAGGGCGGACTCGTTCAGGTCGGGGTCGTCGTCCTCCGGGATGTCGTCCTCGGGGGCGACCGGTGGCGGCTCGTACGCCGGGGCCTGCGCGGGCGCGGGCATGCCCTGGCCCTGGGGACGGCCGGCGGACGGGCCGGGCCCCGGGGCCGAGGGGCCCGGAGCCGGAGCGGACGGCTGCTGGGGCGCCGGGCCCCGGCCTGCCGGAGCTCCGCCGAACCCGCCGCCTCCGCCGCCGTAGCCACCGCCACCGCCGTAACCGCCTCCGCCGCCGAACCCGCCGCCCGCCGGGGCGGGCGGCGGCGCGGAGCCGCCCGAGGCGTCCACGACCGCCTCGACCTTCCACTGCACGTTGAACTGCTCCGCGAGCGTCTGCCGCAGCACGTCCTCGCTGCCGCTGCTCGCGAAGGTGTCCCGTGCTCCGGCGTTGACGAAGCCGATCTGCAGGGTCGTCCCGTCGAAGGCCGTGACCTGCGCGTTCTGGCTGAGCAGGATCCAGGTGAAGCGGCGGCGGTTCTTCACCGCCTCCAGGATGTTCGGCCACAGCACCCGGGGGTCGGGACCGCCCGCGACCGGAGCGGGAGCCTGCGGCGTCCCAGGAGCGGCGGGAGCGGCGGGAGCGGGCGCGGCGGCGGGTGCCGGTGCGGACTGCGCCGGAGGCCGGCCGCCGCCCGCGGGGGCGGCCGTGGGCCAGCCGCCGGGCCGCCGGCCGCTGCCGGCCGCCGTGGCGGTGGGCCAGGCACCGGGCGCGGCCCCCGTGGGAGCGCCGACCGGTGCGGCGGGCCGCTCGGGCGCCGCGGGAGCGGACGACGGCGCGCCTGTGGGAGCCGGGGCGCCGAAGGACGCGGCGGGTGCGACGGGAGCGGGCGCGACGGGCGCCGCGCCCGGGGCGCCACCGACGCCCTCCCCGGCTCCCGCCGGTCCCGCTCCCCGGACCGCCGCGCGGGCCGCCGCGAGGCCTCCACCTGGAGGGACCGCCGGCCCGGCCCCCGGGACCGGAGCCGCGCCGTGCGCCTCGGGTCCGGGCACGTAGCCCATGGCGGGGGCGGCCGCGCCGCCGGAGAAGTTCACCCCGCGCTCGATGCGGTCGAGGCGGGCCATGACGGAGCGCTCGTCGCCGTAGGCGGCGGGCAGCAGGACGCGCGCGCAGATGAGTTCGAGCTGGAGGCGCGGCGAGGTGGCCCCGCGCATCTCCGTCAGCCCCGCGTTGACGAGGTCGGCGGCGCGGCTCAGCTCGGCGGCGCCGAAGACCTGGGCCTGCGCCTGCATGCGCTCCACCACGTCGACCGGGGCGTCGATGAGCCCCTTCTCCGCCGCGTCCGGGACGGCCGCCAGGATCACCAGGTCCCGCAGCCGCTCCAGCAGGTCGGCGACGAAACGCCGCGGGTCGTTGCCGCCCTCGATGACGGTGTCCACGACCTCGAACGCGGCGGCGCCGTCCCCGGCCGCGAACGCCTCGACGACGGCGTCCAGCAGCGAGCCGTCCGTGTACCCGAGCAGCGAGGTCGCCATGGCGTACGTCACACCGTCGTCGGCGGCGCCCGCCAGCAGCTGGTCCATCACGGACATGGAGTCACGCACGGATCCCGCGCCCGCCCGCACGACGAGGGGCAGCACGCCGTCCGCGACGGGGATCCCCTCCTGGGCGCAGACCTCGCCCAGGTATTCGCGCAGGGTGCCCGGCGGCACCAGCCGGAACGGGTAGTGGTGGGTCCGCGACCGGATCGTCCCGATGACCTTCTCGGGCTCGGTCGTGGCGAAGATGAACTTGAGGTGCTCCGGGGGCTCCTCGACGACCTTCAGCAGCGCGTTGAAGCCGGCCGACGTGACCATGTGGGCCTCGTCGATGATGTAGATCTTGTAGCGGCTGCTCGCGGGCCCGAAGAAGGCCTTCTCCCGCAGGTCACGGGCGTCGTCCACACCACCGTGCGAAGCCGCGTCGATCTCGATGACGTCGATGGAGCCCCGGCCGCTGCGGGCGAGGTCCTGGCAGGACTGGCACTGGCCGCACGGGGTCGGGGTGGGGCCCTGCTCGCAGTTCAGGCAGCGGGCCAGGATGCGCGCGCTCGTCGTCTTGCCGCACCCGCGCGGGCCGCTGAACAGGTACGCGTGATTGACCCGGTTGTTCCGCAGCGCCTGCGACAACGGGTCGGTGACATGCTCCTGCCCGATGACCTCGGCGAACGACTCCGGGCGATAGCGGCGGTACAGCGCGAGAGACGACACGCCTACGAGGTTATAGGCGCCCGCTGACAACGAGGACCGCCCGAGCGCGTCACCGGGCCCGGCCCCGGCGGCACCGGGACGCCGGGCCCGCACGGCCCCCGGCCGCCCCGTCGACCGCCCCGGAAACGCAAGCGCCCCCCACGCACCCGCCAGAGCCGACCTACCCTTGCTGCCTTCCGGCCCTGGGGGAGTTCAGTCAGATAGCGCCACGTGAGGGGCTCCGCAAAGAGTACAGGATTCCCGGGGTGGGGATCGAGTTCGCGAGCACTCCTCAGAGTCTTGTATTGTTTGCCGCGGAGGATTCGCCTAGAGGCCTAGGGCGCACGCTTGGAAAGCGTGTTGGGGGCAACCCCTCACGAGTTCGAATCTCGTATCCTCCGCCAGTGCCTCACCGGGCACGTTGTCGAAGGGCCCCGCTGCTCGCAGCGGGGCCCTTCGACGTTGTGCGGCCCGTCCGGGCGTGCGAAGGGCCCGGCCACCCTCGTGGCCGGGCCCTTCGCACGCGGACCTCAGTGCACGCGGACCTCAGTCGATCTCCACCTTCTTCGAGACGGTGACCTCGTCGAGGTCGCTGGTGCGGATCGTGACCTTCATGGTCCAGGTGCCGGGCAGGGGGAGGGTGAGGCCGTCGGAGGTCCAGTAGCCGCCCTTGTCGGTGATCCCCGCGTCGATCGGACCGACCTTCTGCGATTCCAGGGTGAAGGTGAGGCGCACCTCGGGGACGGTCACGAGGCCGCCGTCGGGTCCGAAGACCACGGCCTGGACGGAGTTCTCGCCCACCTGGCCGGGCGTCAGCTCGATCTGGGCCTTGCCGTGTCCGCCCGGGGTGCCGACGTCGAAGGGGACGACGGTGGTCCTCGAGGTCACCCGGCGCACGGCCGCCACCGCGTCGGCGCTCTCCGTGGCGGCCCGGCCCGGCTGGGTGCCGGTCAGCATCGTCGTGATCACCAGCACCAGGATGCCGACGGCGACCTCGGCGAGCACCGAGCGGCGCAGGCCCCGGTGGTACTCCGTGTCCCCGGGACCACCCGTCGCCCCGGCTCCCGCCGGCACCTCCGGCACCGCCCCCTCCGCCGCGTCCTCCGCCGCCGGGCCGTCCGGGGCCGGGCCGTCTCCCCCGGACCCCTCCGCCGCCGTCCCGGCTCCCGCCGCGGCCTTCCGGCCGTCCGGGTCCTCCTCGTCCGTCCGCTCCTCGCCCGGGTCCCCGGAGACGGCACCCGTGCCCGTCGCCCCGGCCGCCACCGCCACCGGGACCGCGGCCCGTTCCGCCGGGACGGTCCCGGGGACCGCCGCCGGCACCGACCGGGCCGTCCAGCGCCGCGAGAACGCCGCTCCCGCCAGGAGCAGCGCCACCAGGACGAGCTTCACGGCCAGGAGCCTGCCGTACGCCGTCGAGGTCAGGGCGTCCCAGGAGCCGAGGCCGCGCCAGGACTGGTAGACGCCGGTGACCGCGAGGACGGCGACCGAGGTGAGGGCGAGCCGGGAGAAACGGGTGACGACGGCCGGGGGGACCGGCTCGGCGGGGCGGTGGAGGGCGGTCAGCAGGGCGACCAGGCCTCCGAACCACACCGCCATGGCGAGCAGGTGCAGCACGGAGGAGGCCATCGCCACGGGCACCTGGATCCCGGCGGAGGCGTGCTCGGAGGCGGCCCAGGTGACCGCCAGGGCCAGGGAGAACAGCGTCCCGAGCACGAGAACGCCCCGACCGGATCCCCGCTCCCGTGCCAGTGCCCCCGGGGGCACGAAGGCCACTGCGGCGAGCAGCGCCAGCCGCGCCACCAGCACGACGCCCGGCCGGGAGGCCAGGGTGTCGCTGAGACTCGCCGGGTCGAGGGCCCCTGACGGGCCGGTGCCGCGCTCGTAGGGGCCGCGCAGCAGGAGCAGCGCGAACGTGGAGCCGAGCAGCATCCACCAGCCGGTCACCAGGAGACGCCGCAGGGACCCGGGGGAGCCGCAGCCGAGCACGAACGTGACCGTGCCGATGAGCAGGGCGAGTCCGCTGTACGCGATGTAGCGGGCGATGTCGTAGAGGGCGGAGGAGACGGGGTCGCCGGCGGTGGGCGGCAGCGGTGCGCGGGTCGCGGAGGGCTTGCCGACGGAGAAGGTGAAGGCACCGGAGACGGGGTGGCTGTCCGCCGAGACGACCCGCCAGGCCACCGTGTACGTGCCCTCGCCGAGGCCGCGCGGCAGCGTGACGCCGGCGGTGTCGGAACGGCCGTCCGCGTGTTCCGCCTCGCCGGTGCGCACGCGCCGGTTCTCCGGGTCGAGCACCCGGAAGGAGTCGTCGAACAGGCCGATCGACTCGCTGAACGTCAGGGTCACCTGGCGGGGCGCCGACTTCAGCACGCTGCCGTCGCGCGGATCGGTGTCCGTCAGCGCGGCGTGGGCGGAGGCGCCGCCCACGCCGCCGAAGAGCACCAGGACCAGGACGCTGCCCAGCAGGGCCAGGGCCCTGGCGCCGAGCCGTCGCTCTCGCTGCCGGTTTCCGTTCACACGCCGTCTCCGTATCCGCATGTCCAGAGTCTCGGGCATGTACGGATCCGGGCCGCGTCCGGCTCACCTCGGGGCCGCCCCGCCCCTCTCGAAGGCCTCGCGCGTCAGGAAGGCGAGCAGGGCGCGCTTCTCGGGCAGGTGGACCTCGGGCAGGTCGATCCCGGGGAGCACGATCTCACCGGCGGGGACGAAGCCCTGCCGGGTCAGGCGGGCGATGGCCCTGGTGTTGCGGGCGTCGGGCTCGACCACGGCCCGCTGCCGGTCGAGGCCGGTCAGCGCGTACGCCAGGAACGCCCCCAGCAGCGCGGACGACCAGCCCGGCAGCGCACCGGCGCCGGGTGCGGGGGGCCCGATGAGCAGGTGGACGCCGATGTCGCCGGGCCGGACCTCGTAGCACTCGGAGACCCGGTCGGCCTCGGGCTCGTAGGTCTGGAAGAGCGCGGCCGGTACGCCGTCCTTGACGGTGAGGAAGGCGTGGTGGGTGTCGAGCGAGTCGAGGTGCAGATAGGTCTCCAGCACCTGCTGCCTGGTGAACCCGGTCATCCCCCAGTACGCGGCCCGCTCCTCGGTGACCCAGCCGTGCAGCACGTCGAGGTCGGCGCGCGGGTCCAGGGGCAGCACGCGGACCGTGCCGAAGCCGTCGATCCGCTGCTCGTGGACGGCCTCGCGGGCGTCGGCGTACGTCTCAGTCGTCATCGCTCTCCTTGGTCAGCGTGTTCCAGTCGGTGGTCACCCGGGCGAGTTCTCCCCCGAGCCACAAGGGGAGTTGATCGCGGTGGTGGGCGGCTCCGGGAACGCCGTCGGCCCCGAACGGGACCACCCAGAGGCTGCCGTCCCGGTCGGCGAGGTCCCAGACGTAGCGGGCCGCGGGCCCGCGGACGCTCAGGTCGGTCAGCCCGGGGAGCGAGGAGGTGGACAGGACGCAGTCGTTGTCGCCGGACAGGGCCGGTTCGTCGTACGGGGTGCCGGGGAGTGCCCGCCAGGGGGCGAGGCGGTGGGTGTCGCCCCAGGTGCCGGAGACGGGCTCCGCGGCCACTTCCTCGACGGCCTCCCGCACCACGGCGTCGCGGTCGATGCCGTACCGCTCCCCCGCCGTCAGCAGGTTCTCCAGGGCGAAGGCGACGCGCGGGACGACCGCGAGCCAGGGCAGGAAGACGGCCGGGAGGGCGGGCGGTTCGGCCAGGACGGCGAGGGCGGGGTGCGCCACGAGCCGTCGTACGACCGCGTCGCGCACCCGCGCGTACACCGCGGCCGTGCCGCTGCCCGCGTCCATGTGCCGGTCCCAGCCGAGGAGCCGGTCCCGGAGGCCGGCCGCCTCGTCCGAGAGTTCCAGGGCCGCCAGCGGGTCCAGCAGGGCCGCCGCGGAGCCGAGACGGGTGTCCGTGTGGATGGCCGGCATGTCCGCCGCCGACAACGTCCCGCCCTCCTCGAGCAGTCGGCGGATGCGGTCGGCGCGGTGGGGCGGCGCGAACTCGACGCCGAGCGGGGTCGCGGGGCCGCGCTGGTTCGCCATCACGGCGAGTCCGTCCTCGACCGGCCCGTACGGCATCTCGTGCCAGCCGGTCCACTCGTGTCCGGCCTCCCACGCGTTCACCACCCGGAGGCGGTTGGCCGCGGCGCGCACCGGGACCCGGCCCGCGACGCGGTGCAGCAGCCCGCCCTCGGTGTCGGCGGCCTGCACGACGTTCACCGGCTCCGCCCAGGCGTCGAAGGCCCGGTCCACGTCGGCGGCCCGGCGGGCCCGCAGCAGCGGCAGGAGCGCGCCGAAGCCGAGGTCCGCGGTCACGCGGGGCGGGTAGCGCAGGCTGACGGACTCCTCGGCACCGGTGCCCCCGATCACCACGGGTCCGCGCGCCGTCTCGATCACCTCGACCTCGACGCTCTCGCCCCCGGCCACCTCCACCCGCTCCGTGTGCCGTGCCGCGGGCCGCCAGACCCCGTCGGGATCGAGGGCCTCGACGGCCCCGGCACCGGCGTCGCGCAGCCGCTCGCGGTAGAGGTCCTGGTAGTCGGCCATCGCGTTGGTGATCGCCCAGGCGACGGTTCCGGTGTGGGCGAAGTGGGCGATGCCCGGGACACCGGGGACGGCGAGGCCGACGACGTCGAACTCCGGGCAGGACAGGCGGATCTGCTGGTAGACGCCGGGGTCCTCGATGAAGCGGTGCGGGTCTCCGGCGATCAGCGCCCGTCCGGTGGCGGTGCGCCCGCCGCTCACCAGCCATCCGTTGCTGCCCGCCGTGCCCGGGCCGTCCATGGCGAACAGGCCGACCGCGTCCGCGCCGAGGCGCCGCACGACCTCCTCGCGCCACAGCTTCGCGGGGAACCCGGCGAAGAGGATGTGGGTGCCGAGCCAGACGCCCAGCGGGCTCCAGGGCTCCCAGCGTCCCGGGACGAGCCCGCTCGCCGCGAACTCGGGTGCCCGCGCGGCCCCTTCGGCCAGTCCGGCGTTGACCCCGTCGACGTACGCGACGACCCACGCGGCGGTCTCGGGGTCGTGTTCCTCCAGGGACGCGAAGCAGCGTCGCGCGGTGTCGTCGAGCCGGGACTGCCGCGCGAACCGGTCCCAGCCGACGGACTCCGCGCCGAGGAACGCGGCCGAGGTGCCCTGGGAACGGTGCCGTTCGACCTCCAGCTGCCAGGCGCGGTCCAGGGCAGTGACGCGGCCCTGGACGCGGGCGAGTTCCAGGGCGCCGGCCGCGCGCAGGTGCGGGATGCCCCAGGTGTCACGGTAGATCTCGGCGGTCACGGTCCATCCCCAGTCATGTCAGGTTAGGCTAACCTAATCTAGCTTCGGGATGGTACGTCGGGGACGCGGACCCGGCGAACCCGGGGAAGTCGTCCGGCCGCGCCCGCACGCCCCGTCGACGGGCCCGGTGCGCGCCGGGCCGGGCCGCCGGGCCGGGCGGGGACGTCACCGGGAAGTCCCCCGATGTCCTCGCCACGGGGAAGCGATGACCCCTTTCGAGCGAATGAGCCGGACGGCCCGCGCGATCGGGTCCGGGAACGCCCCCCGGAGCCGCCGGGGGGACGGACGGACCTCTCCCCGTCGGCGTCGCCGGCCTCCAGGAAGTCGGGAAAAAAGAGGGCGGCGGGCAGCCACGTCGGGAACGCCGGGAAGAGCCGTGCCCGCCCCGCGCCGGGAGCGCCGGAAAGAGCCGTGACCCCGCCCCGCGCCGCGAGCGGTCCGAGCACCGGGATCACACCCCGGCCGTCCGGCGCCGGGCGCGTGGACCCGCCCGCGCCGCGCCGGGATCGGGGGCGGCCCGCGAAAGCGCGGCCGGCGGCGGTCTCCGGCGCCCCCGCGGGAGTGCGGCGCCACCGTCCACCCTCCCGGCAAGGGTCTCGGCGGCGGTCGACCTCACGGTCCCGCCGCCACTCGTATCAGACCCCTGTTCCCGGTTTGCAAGGATTTACGACATCTTTTCCAGCGCCGCACTCCGTCGCCATGGCTGCGCCCGGAAGGTCTTGACCGGTAGGCTTTCCGTGTGATCTTCAAGCGCATCGGAAACGGCCGGCCGTACCCCGACCACGGCCGGGAAAGCACCCGGCAGTGGGCGGACGTCGCGCCACGCCCGATCCGCCTCGATCAGCTCGTGACGACCAAGGGCCAGCTGGACCTGGAGACCCTCCTCGCCGAGGACTCCACCTTCTACGGCGACCTCTTCGCCCACGTCGTCAAGTGGCAGGGCGATCTGTACCTGGAGGACGGCCTGCACCGCGCCGTCCGCGCCGCTCTCCAGCAGCGCCAGGTACTGCACGCGCGCGTTCTCGAACTGGACTAATGGCCACGGCTTGACCCCAATGGGTTGAACTGAACGCCGGGCAATGATCATCTAGTAGGCATAGGCGCCCCGGCGCACTACGCTGCGCCCATGAGCATGCTTACTCCCCCTGGCATGGGTGGCCAGTATCGGATCACGGGGGACAAGTACCCGCGGATGCGCCGGCGCAGTGGGCGCCGCAAGTTCGCGTTCGTGGGCGTCGCCTCCGTGACCGCACTCGGGCTGATCGGGTGGGGGTCCCTGCAGCTCATCGACATCTACACGGGCGGCGGCAAGGCCACGGCGGCGGACACCAAGGCCGACTGCGCCTCGAAGATCACGCCCGAGTCGAAGGACGCCGTCGCGGCCGCCGCCCTCGCGGCCACCCTGCCGAAGCCCGGCCAGATCACCGTGAACGTCCTCAACGCGACGCCCCGCAGCGGGCTCGCCAAGCAGACGGCGGACGAACTGAAGAAACGCGGCTTCAAGATCGGCGACGTGGGCAACGCGACGGCCGCGTACGACAAGAAGGTCGCGGGCGCCGGGATACTGCTCGGCGCCAAGGGTGCCGAGCGGGCCGCGCTGCCCGTCCTCAACACCCAGCTCTCCGGCGCCCAGCTGAAGACCGACGGCCGCGCCCAGGCCACCACGGTCGACCTCGTCATCGGCACCGGTTTCAAGACGCTGACGAAGAAGGAGGACGCCGACAAGGCGCTGACCGTCCTGACTCAGCCCAAGCCGGCGCCCGCCGCCTCGAAGAAGAAGAGCTGCTGACCGCGGGACCGCTCCCGGGCGAGAGCCGCTGACCACGGGACCGGTCCCGAAGAAGAGCCGCCGGCTCCGGAGCCGTCTCGGACGAGAGCCGTCTCGGACGAGGGCCGTCGGCCCCGCAGCCGTGCTCGGACGAGGACCGTCGGCTCCGGAGCAGCGCTCGCGGGAGGAGCTTCCGGCCGCGGGCGCGCTCCGGCGGAAGCCGTCGGCTCGGAGGCCGGTCTCCGGTACCCGAGCCACAGCTCCGGGACCGCTCTCCGGCACGGCCTGCGGCTCCGGGACCGGGCCGCGGCACGGGACGCGGCTCCGGGCCGCGGGCGCCGCGGAACTACTCGGCGGCCCCGTACATCCGGTCACCCGCGTCGCCCAGGCCCGGCACGATGTAACCGTGCTCGTTCAGGCGCTCGTCGACCGAGGCCGTGACCACGGTGACCGGCGTGCCCGCCAGCTCGCGCTCCATGATCTCGACCCCCTCGGGGGCGGCGAGGAGGACCACGGCGGTGACGTCGTCGGCGCCGCGCTTGATCAGCTCCCGGATCGCGGCGACGAGCGTGCCGCCGGTTGCCAGCATCGGGTCCAGGACGTACACCTGACGGCCGGAGAGGTCGTCCGGCATCCGGGTGGCGTACGTGGAGGCCTCGAGCGTCTCCTCGTCGCGCACCATGCCCAGGAAACCCACCTCGGCGGTCGGCAGCAGCCGGACCATGCCGTCGAGCATGCCGAGGCCCGCGCGCAGGATCGGCACGACGAGCGGGCGCGGGTGGGAGAGCTTGACGCCCGTGGTCGAGGAGACCGGCGTCACGATGTCGACCTGCTCCGTGCGCACGTCGCGGGTGGCCTCGTAGGCGAGCAGGGTGACCAGTTCGTCGGCCAGCCGCCGGAAGGTCGCGGAGTCGGTGCGCTGGTCGCGCAGAGTGGTGAGCTTATGGGCGACCAGGGGGTGGTCGACGACGTGAAGACGCATGTCCACAACAGTAGCGGGGCCGACGGTACCCGCCACTGACCCGCCCGGCGGGGCCCACCGCCCGGCATCGCCCCTCCGCTGGCATCAAACCGCCCGTCGGAGGGAAGGTGGGAGGGACGGACCTGGGGTGGTGTGCCAATGCGGAACCCGCAAGAGGAGTCGTCCGAACGGCTGGAGAGCGACGCCGAGCGCAGGAGGCGACGGGCCCAGTTCCTGCGCGACCTGGCCGAGGCCCGCGAGCTGCGCGACCGGGTCCAGCCCCGCCGCGCCAAGACCGCCCGGCTGCGCCATGCGATGCGCATGCGCACGTTCCGCTGGTAGCCGACGCCCGCGGCGGACCGTCGGCCCGCGCGCCGGGGCCGCCGGACGGACCCGCCACGGTCTCGGCCCGCCCGCCACGGCCGTCGTCCGGCCGTCCCTCACCGACAGCCCCCGGCCCGCCGTCGCCGCCCGGCCTCCGGACACCGGAGCCCATCGCGTCACCCACGGCGTCACCGTCGGACGGCCTCCGTCACGGCGCCGACCCGTGCGGCACGCCGCCGCCCCCGTGGCCGACACGCCCGCCGGAGGAATCCGCGGCGCGCCCTCACGGAACCCCCGCCGTGACGGGGAACGCGCCCGCCCGGAGGTCGGCGCGCGCGGAAGGGAGAACCGGCTCCCGGCCGCCGCGGCACCGGGCCGCACCCGCGTCGCGAGGGGCCGTGTGGCGGACGTGTCGGGCGGGGAGGTGTCCACGTGACGCGGGCAGCCGCGTACGATCCGCTGTTAGCGATCAAAAGAGGCAGACACAGCAGGCCGAAGACGTCCCCTGAACGCTGTCTTTCTGCCACGATTCCGAGTGGGCGGGGCTCGGAGCAGCAGCACTCCCCGCCCACAGCCTCCGCCGGGGGGAACCCCAACCGGCACACCTATGACCAGTGGGAGAGTCACGGTGTACTTCGCCGCACTGCTCGCGCGCACCGAAGACGGGTGGGAAGCGAGCGATACAGAGCTCGACGATGTGGAAACCCTGTCGGATCTGACCGATCTGGCCCGTGAAGTCTCGGACGAGGACACGGTGCTCGTGCTCATCGAGCAGGAGGACGCGTGGTTCGGCGTCGTCCGCGTGGACGGCGAGGAGGATCCTCGTATCTACGTCTCGGACGCCGCCGCGGCCGCCCGTAGTTCCTACGGCGAGATCCTGCTCACGGACGAACTACTAGGACGGGAGCCGGGCGACGACGACGCCGACCTGGACTCCCTCGATCTGGACGGCACGGAGGACCCCGAACCGGGGGACTCCGAGGACGACGACGAGGACCAGGGGAGTGTGTCCGGCGACGCCGTGTCGCACAGCCCCGTCGGGGACCGCGACATCCTCGCGGACCTCGGAGTGAGCGAGAGGGAACTGCTGGCCCTGGACGAAGGCGACGCGCTCGGCACGATCGCCGAGGCCCTGGGAGCGGCAGAGGTCCTGGAGACCGTCCGCTAGGGCCCTGGAAACGGGGCCCGGCCCTCTCGCCCGCGAGCCGGCCTCCGTACCGGCGAACCGGCCCCGTCCGGCGGGCCGGGTCTTCGCCTGCCGTCGGCCGGCCTCCTCTCCGGACGGTGGGACGGCGGGGGCCGCGTCCGCGGGTCCCCTGCCGTCGGCCCCGGCGGGATTCCGCTAGGTTCCCGGGGTGAGCACCCCCCACCAGGTACCCCGGCCGCCCGATCCCGTACGTGACCGGTGGCGGGCCCCGATGCGGCTCGCGCTGGACGAGGCACGGCTGGCCCTCCGGGGCGGCGACGTTCCCGTCGGTGCCGTCGTGCTGTCCCCGGACGGCACGACCGTGCTGGCGGCCGGACACAACGAACGCGAGGCCACCAGCGACCCGACGGCGCACGCCGAGGTCCTCGCGCTGCGCCGGGCCGCCGCCCGGCTCGGTGAGTGGCGGCTGTCCGGGTGCACGCTCGTCGTCACCCTGGAGCCCTGCACGATGTGCGCGGGCGCACTCGTCCAGTCCCGTGTCGAGCGGGTGGTGTACGGCGCCCGCGACGAGAAGGCGGGCGCGACCGGATCCGTCTGGGACGTCGTCCGCGACCGGCGGCTCAACCACCGTCCCGAGGTGATCGAGGGCGTCCTCGCCGACGACTGCGCCGCGCTGCTCACCGACTTCTTCCGCACCCGCTGACCGCCCGCCGACGGCCGCCGGCAACCGGACGGAAGGCGGACAGGCCCGACCGGCCTCCCGACGGCCGACAGCGGCCGAGCCCCGCCGCGTACGCCCACGAACGCACCACCCGGCGGCGGCCGCCGGAAACCGTCCGGGCGGCGACGGGAGCGCGTAGGGGGACGACGGACAGGACGGCCCGGGCACCGGCCGGACGGCGGTCCGCGCCGCCCGTCCCACGCCCCTGTTCCACCCGGACGGACCGGGTCGCCGAAACGGATTTCAGACCACGGCCCACCTTGGGGTAGGGTCTCCCTCGGTAGCGTGTCCGAGCGGCCGAAGGAGCTCGCCTCGAAAGCGAGTGTGGCGCAAGTCACCGAGGGTTCAAATCCCTCCGCTACCGCAGATATGCGAAGGGCCCGACTCGATGAGTCGGGCCCTTCGTGCGTTTCCGTTCCGGTCCGGCCGGGAGGCCGGGCGGGGGCGGTCTCCTTCGTCGCGGAAGGCCCCGGAGCGATCCGGGGCCGCCGCTCAGCCGCTCACATCACCTGACGTCGACGTAGTCGTAGGCGTCCGCGACGGACGAGGTGCTGTTGCCCGCGTAGTGGAAGCGCCAGGTGCCGTCCGCCGAGGCGGTCACCGTCGTCTTCAGGTAGCCGCTGGACGAGCTCTTGACCGTCTTGACGGTGCTGTAGGTGCTGGTGCCCGCCTTCTTGAACTGCAGCTGGACGTACTGGCTGCCGTAGCCGTAGTACTTCAGGTAGGTCCAGCTCGCGCGGTTGAGGGTGCCGGTGACCGTGATGGTCTTGCCCTTGGCGACGGGCTCCGGAGAGGCGTTGAAGCCGCTGAAGCTCGCGGCCCGCTTCACCCAGCTGTTCTTGTAGACGTCCTTCTCGACGTAGTCGCCGTCGTTGGCGATGGCGTACACCGCCACGTTCCACTTGCCGGCCAGGAAGCTGTCGTACAGCTGGGACGTTTCGGTGTACCCGGCCTCGGCCGTGATGGTGATCTTGCAGGTGGCGGAGGTGGCGCTCCAGTTGTCGCAGGTGGCCTCCTGCTCCGCCCCCATAGCCCCGTCGAGGCCGTCCTCGGAAAGGCTGGTGCCGTGCCACAGGATGGCGTCGGCGGTGCTGATGCCGGACGGGTCGGTCGCGGTCACGTAGATGTTGAAGCTCTTCTTGGACACGCCGACGACGATGTCCGAGTTGCCGTTGACCGTGACCTTGGTGATCCGGGTGTCGCCCTGGCTGTCGTCGGCCGGCGTGGCGCCCGTGAACGGCGCCATCTTCGGCGTGGTGATCTCCGGACCGTCCGTCGCCTGGGCGGCGGGAGCGGCGAGGCCGGCGAGCACCACGGCACCGGACACGGTCGCGGCGGCCAGACCTGCACGAATACGCATGCGCGTTCCTCAAATGGGCTGAGCGCTCACGTTCGATGGGGGTCACGTGGGCGCGAGGCTTCGGAGGAGCCCGTTCGGGCTCACGTGCGAAGACTCGTGATCGCGAGGAACAGTTGTACGGCCGCCCGGGGATTTTTGAAATGTTAATGACAGCCGGAGGACCGTCCGGGTATTCCGCGGGTTCACCCGCGGGGACGGCGCTCCGGCCGCCGCCGCGGGTCCCGCCCGTCGCGCGCTCCGGGCGTCCGGGGACGCGGAGGAGCCCCGGCGCCGCTCGGTCGCCGGGGCTCCTCCGCACCCGCAAGGGTGCTCCGCTCCCACAGAGGAGGGGGGAAGGGGCGCATCGGGGCGCACCCGCTTCCCCCACGGAAGGAACCCTCAAGTCCACGCCGCCGTCTTGGGGGAAGGTCGGGCGGCGAGAACCCCGCAGTGGGGCCCCTCCGGCCCCGGGGACTCCTTTCGGCTCCCGCCGGGGCTCCCTTCCATCCTGGACCGCGAGAGCGCCCGTGAGGCCCGGCAAAGGACCTCTGCCAGCGGGCCGTTGGTCCTTAAAGAGAACGTGAAGGTTAAACTCGCCGCCGGCGGCAGGGGGCCGACGGGCGCGGAAGTCACAGGGGAGGCCGCCATGGCGGTGAATTCGAAGAAGATCGCCATCTATGTGCTCGTGGTCTTCGCGCTCTATGTGATCATCACTGATCCGGCCAAGGCCGCCGACTACGTCCAGATAGCGTTCGAGGGCATATCGAACGCCGCCGGGGCGATAGGCGACTTCATGACCTGGATCGCCGACGGCGCGGGGAACTGACGCCGGACGGCGACGCCGACGCGGGAATCTCGCGCACCCGGCGCCGGACAGGCAGGACGCGAGGCGCGGCCGGGCGAGGACGCGACCGCGCGAAGAACCACCTCACCACCAGGGAGCCCCCGTGATCCGCCATCTGGTCCTCTTCAAGCTCAACGACGGCGTCCGGCGCGACGATCCCCGCGTCGTCGAGGGCGTCGCCGCCTTCCGCGCGCTCGGCGGCCTGATCCCCGAACTGCGGTTCTGGGAGTGCGAGTGGAACATCAGCGACCGGCCCATCGCGTACGACTTCGCGATCAACTCCGCCGTCGAGGACACCGACGCCCTCAAGCGGTACCTGGAACACCCGGCGCACACGGCCGGCGTCGCCCTCTGGCGGGAGTTCGCCACCTGGGTGATCGCCGACTACCCGTTCTGATCATTTTTGATCGCACACTCCTTCCGGGCCCTTGACCGCAACCGGTCAGGGGTTCTCGGCGTCTTGGACCTCAACTCACCTCCAACTCACCCCCAACACGGCGTTATGCGGTGCTTGCACACAGTGCACATGTCTTGTGATGCTATGACCGCTTTTGACGAACGAGTTGACGGATACGTTGACGGATCGTTGACGAATGAAGAGGTGGCGTTGACCGTGTCGGCCAGTACTGCGCCGCCCCAGGAGAAAGCCCCGGCCGAGGACCGGGCGACGGCCCTCGCGTCCGCCCCGCCCTCCCCTCCGGCGCGGACCACGGCGCAGACCACGGCCCCGAACCCGGCGCCGGGCACACCGGCCCCCGCGGCCGGTACCGCGGCGGCCCCCGCGGCCCCTCCCGCGTCCGGCCACCCCGCCCCCGGCACCGCCGCACCGGACGCCACGTCCGGCCCCGCGCCGGTCCAGGAGGTCGCGCAGGAGCGGCGTCGCGGCGCCGACACCCGGGCCCTCACCCAGGTCCTCTTCGGCGAGCTCAAGGTGCTGGAGCCGGGCACCCCCGAGCACGACCGGGTCCGCGGCGCCCTCATCGAGGCGAACCTCCCGCTCGTCCGGTACGCGGCGGCCCGGTTCCGCTCCCGCAACGAGCCGATGGAGGACGTGGTCCAGGTCGGCACCATCGGCCTGATCAACGCCATCGACCGCTTCGACCCGGAACGGGGCGTGCAGTTCCCGACCTTCGCGATGCCGACGGTCGTCGGCGAGATCAAGCGGTACTTCCGTGACAACGTTCGCACCGTCCACGTGCCGCGCCGGCTGCACGAGCTGTGGGTGCAGGTGAACAGCGCGACCGAGGACCTGACGACCGCCTTCGGGCGCTCGCCCACCACCGCCGAGATCGCCGAGCGGCTGCGCATCACCGAGGAGGAGGTGCTCTCCTGCATCGAGGCCGGACGGTCGTACCACGCGACCTCCCTCGAAGCGGCCCAGGAGGGCGACGGGCTGCCGGGGCTGCTCGACCGGCTCGGCTACGAGGACCCCGCGCTCGACGGAGTCGAACACCGCGACCTCGTACGGCATTTGCTCGTACAACTGCCCGAACGCGAGCAGCGGATCCTGCTGCTCCGCTACTACAGCAATCTGACCCAGTCACAGATCAGCGCAGAACTGGGCGTCTCCCAGATGCACGTGTCAAGGCTCCTCGCCCGCAGCTTCGCGCGTCTCCGATCCGCAAACAGGATCGAGTCGTAACCGAAAAGAGCGATTCGCTCAAGGTCGATTTTTACGTCGGTTCAGCGCTGAAAACCCGTCAGACCCCTTTTTTCCAGCGCTGATCCACCCTCAACATGTCGACAAGTCTCTACAGCGTGTTGCCGACATGTGACATTCTTCCGGGAGCGCGTTTGCCGCGGCCTCGCCTCCGGTATTCAGGTGGAGGCTGCGTTCCTCCGACGGGAGCGACTGCCGCGACCGTCCGCGACCCAAAGGGGGTGGCATGTCCGCAGATCAGGGCAGCTCGAAGGTGCTCACGCTCACGAAGAGCGACGCAGTGCCCGAGGCGCACGCCGCGCTTCACGACGTCCCTGCCGCCGAGGCCCCGGAAGCCGCTCTGGTCCCCGAGTCCTCGGGCGCCATCGACACCCGGACCCTGTCCCGCTCCCTCTTCCTGCGCCTCGCGGCACTCTCCGAGAACAGCCCTGAGCGCGGCTACGTCCGGGACACCCTCATCGAACTCAACCTCCCGCTCGTCCGGTACGCGGCGGCCCGCTTCCGCTCCCGCAACGAGCCGATGGAGGACATCGTCCAGGTCGGCACCATCGGCCTGATCAAGGCGATCGACCGCTTCGACTGCGAGCGCGGCGTCGAGTTCCCGACCTTCGCGATGCCGACGGTCGTCGGCGAGATCAAGCGGTTCTTCCGCGACACCTCCTGGTCGGTCCGCGTCCCGCGCCGCCTCCAGGAGCTGCGCCTGGCCCTCACCAAGGCCAGCGACGAGCTGTCGCAGAAGCTCGACCGCTCCCCGACGGTCGCCGAACTCGCCGCGGCCCTCGGGGTGTCCGAGGAGGACGTGGTCGACGGCCTCGCCGTCGGCAACGCGTACACGGCGTCGTCGCTGGACTCGCCCGCCCCCGAGGACGACGGCGGCGAGGGCTCCCTCGCGGACCGCCTCGGCTACGAGGACACCGCGCTGGAGGGCGTGGAGTACCGCGAGTCGCTCAAGCCCCTGCTCGCCAAGCTGCCGCCCCGCGAACGCCGCATCATCATGCTGCGCTTCTTCGCGAACATGACCCAGTCGCAGATCGGCGAGGAGGTCGGCATCTCGCAGATGCACGTCTCCCGCCTGCTCACCCGCACGCTGGCCCAGCTGCGCGAGGGACTCATCTCCGACTGACCCGCCCACGCGGGGTTCATAATTGACGGATCGTCAGTCAGACTGGCGCGATGCGTCAGGAGCCGATGCGTCACGAGTCGACGAGCGGCCGTCGAGGTGCCCTGATGAGCGCCTCGGCGGCCGTGCTGTGTCTGGGCGGACTGCTGGCCGCGTGCGGGAGCGGCCGAAGCGGCGGCTATGCCGCCGTCGGGGCCGCGGACGGCTCCCCACGGGTGTCCGGGGCGGTGGTGGCGCCTTCGGGCGAGGTGTCCCTGGTGCCGCTGGACGGCGGGTCCGCGGACGGCTCCGACTCCCCTGGGGGCAAGGCGGGTTCCGGGTCCGGGAACAGGACGCCGACCACCGGTCCGGGCGGGTCCTCGGCCGACGGCGCGGGTGACCCGGGAGATCCTGCCTCCGACCCGGACGGTCCGGGAGGACCGGGCGCCGACGCGGGCGGATCCGGGCCGGGCGCGGGAGGTACGGGAGGTACGGGAGGTACGGGAGGTACAAGAGGTACGGGGACCGGCACCGGCGGCGGGTCCTCTTCGTCCCCGGGTTCACCGTCGGACGGTGACTCCGGCCGTACGGGCGGGAGTTCGGGAGGTTCCTCCGCGCCGCCCGCGCCCGGCCCGACGGTGAGCGCCGGTCCCGCCGCGCTCGCCGTGAGCGGCACCTCGCGCACGGCCACCGACCGGCGGTGGTGCGAGAAGGTGACCGTCTCCTTCAGCAACACCGGTGGTACGGCGGTGCGTTCGGGCACGGTGACGTTCGGTACGCACATCATCGGGGCGCTCGGGATCGACTGGGCGACGATCCGGTCGACCGAGGCCCTTCCGGCGCCGATCGAGGCCGGCGCGCGGAAGAGCGGGACCTGGACGGTGTGCGTCGACGCGTGGCGGGTGCCGCTGGGCATGCACGTCGAGACGCGGGACGTGTCCGTCCGGTGGGAGTAGGGGCGCGGCCCCGCCGGGTCACGCGGCCCCGCTCACCCGCTCGTTCCGTTGCGTCCGCCCGCGCGGCCCCGCGGGATCACATGAAGGCGAGCCAGGCCACCCCGACGACGACCGCGACGGCGAGGACGACGCCGACGATCAGGCCCACGCGGGGACCGGCGGGAGCGGCCGCCTGCTGCTGCCGGCCCTGGGGGGCCTCGTCGACGAACGCACGGAACATCTGAGTGCTGCCCGCGGGGTCGTAGTTGCCCTCGGGGCCCTGGGTGTTTGCCATAGGCCGGACCCTAGCGAATGCGCGGGGGCTGCCCAAGTGCCGGGTTCGCCTTCACGCCGTCCGTGACGCTTCCGCGCCCTCCCCGCGACCAGGGCGCACGCGGTCTCGTACGGCCCCCTCGCCCCGCCCCCGCTCCGCACCCGCGTCACCACCCCTCCTCCACCGCTCCCACCTGCCCGTTTCCGTTCGCCAACACTTGCCTTTGCCAAGTTTTTAGCCCTGAATCCCCGAACTCATTTGCCTGCGGCAACCAACTTCTTTATGGTTGCCCTAAGCAACGAACAGGGGAGGTGCGATGGCCGGGCAGGCGCAGTACGAGGAACTGGCCCGTCAGCTCAGCGCCATCGGGGCCGTGAAGCGGGGCCTGGGACGGATCCTGCCGCCCGAGTGCCCCGCGGGATCCGCCGCCGTGCTCACCCTGCTCGGCCGGTACGGCGAGATGCGGATGAGCCGGCTCGCGGAGCTGCTCTCCGTGGACATGTCGGTGACCAGCCGCCACGTCGCGCACGTCGCCGACCGGGGCTGGATAGAGCGGTGCCCCGACCCGGCCGACAAGCGCTCGCGCATCCTGCGCCTCACCGAGGCCGGGCACGCGCAGCTGGACGAGCTGTCCCTGCGCACGTCGCGACTGCTCTCCGACCGGCTGAGCCACTGGTCCGACGACGAGGTCGGGCTGCTCATCGAGCTGATGGGCCGGCTGCGCGAGAGCTTCGGCGACTGCCGCTCCCCGCAGCGGGCACCCGCGCACCCTCCCCCGTACGCGACAAGCGCACCAGAACCGACCACCCGTACACCCGTGTAAACACGTCAGAAAAGGAACCCCATGGCAACGACCACACCAGCCGGTGTGCGGGGCTCTCACGCCAAGCACGGAGGCGCCGACGGCGCTCCGATGACGCACCGGCAGATCATGGAGGCGCTCTCCGGGCTGCTGCTCGGCATGTTCGTCGCGATCCTGTCGTCGACGATCGTCACCAACGCACTCCCCGAGATCATCGGCGACCTGGGCGGCGGACAGTCCGCCTACACCTGGGTCGTCACGGCCTCGCTGCTGGCCATGACCGCGACCACGCCCTTGTGGGGCAAGCTGTCCGACCTGTACAGCAAGAAGGCGCTCGTCCAGATAGCACTGATCATCTACGTACTGGGATCGGCCGCCGCCGGTCTGTCCCAGAACCCCGGCATGCTGATCGCCTGCCGTGTCGTGCAGGGCATCGGCGTCGGCGGTCTGTCCGCCCTCGCACAGATCGTGATGGCCGCGATGATCTCCCCGCGCGAGCGCGGCCGCTACTCCGGCTACCTGGGCGCGACGTTCGCCGTCGCAACCGTCGGCGGTCCGCTGCTCGGCGGTGTCATCACCGACACCAGCTGGCTCGGCTGGCGCTGGTGCTTCTACGTCGGTGTGCCGTTCGCGGTCATCGCGCTGATCGTGCTGCAGAAGACCCTGCACCTGCCCGTCGTGAAGCGGGACGTGAAGGTCGACTGGGGCGGCGCGTTCTTCATCTCCGCCGCGGTCTCGCTGCTGCTGCTCTGGGTCACCTTCGCGGGTGACAAGTACGACTGGATCTCGTGGCAGACGTACACGATGGTCGGCGGCTCGGTCGTCCTCGGCCTGCTGTTCGTGCTGGTCGAGTCGAAGGCGAGCGAGCCGATCATCCCGCTGCGGCTGTTCCGCAACCGCACCATCACCCTCTCCTCCCTCGCGTCGCTGTTCGTCGGTGTCGCGATGTTCACCGGGACCGTGTTCTTCAGCCAGTACTTCCAGCTGGCGCGGGACAAGTCCCCGACGATGTCGGGCGTCATGACGATCCCGATGATCGGCGGCCTGTTCGTCTCGTCCACGGTCTCCGGCCAGATCATCACCAAGACCGGCCGGTGGAAGTACTGGCTCGTCTCCGGCGGCTTCCTCGTCACCGCGGGCCTCGGCCTGCTCGGCACCATCCGCTACGACACGGCCTACTGGCACGTCGCGGTCTTCATGGCGCTGCTGGGCCTGGGCATCGGCATGATGATGCAGAACCTGGTGCTGTCCACGCAGAACCAGGTGGCGCCCTCGGACCTGGGCGCGGCGAGCTCCACGGTGACCTTCTTCCGCTCCCTCGGCGGTGCGATCGGTGTCTCCGCGCTCGGCGCGGTCATGGCCAACCGGATCACCGACTACGTGAAGGACGGCCTGACCGACCTCGGCCCGAAGTACGCGGCCCTCGCGTCCGGTTCGGGTTCCGGCTCCAGCATCCCGGACATGGACAAGCTGCCCGCGCCGCTGCGGAACGTGATGGAGAGCGCGTACGGCCACGGCATCGCGGACGTCTTCCTGATCGCCTCCGGCATGGCGCTGGTCGCCTTCCTCATCGTGCTGTTCATCAAGGAGGTCCCGCTGCGGACGTCCGGCGCGATGGCCCAGGCCGCCGCGGAGAAGTCCGGTGAGCCGGCCACCGAGGCGCCCGTCGCCGAGGCGGTCGAGGCAGCGGCCACCGCCGCCCTCGCCCCGGCCGCCGGCACCGCACCGGAAGCGGGCCCCGAGGACGACGTCGAACCCGCCCGCCGCGGCGAATAGCCCGAGCCCCGGCCCGTGGGATGCGCGCACCCTGAGCGGCGGTGCGCCCCCACGGGCCGGTTTTCATCGCCCGGGACCGGACGTCCGAGCCGTGCCGGAGCCGTCGGCCTCCCGGGACCGGCTCACTCGCCCTCGCCGGCGTCGATGACCCGTCGGGCCAGGTCGCGGAGCTTGACGTTCTCCCGCTGGGAGGTGCGCACGAGGCTGTCGAACGCCTCGGCGGCGTCGATGTCGAGCCGCTCCATGAGGATGCCCGTGGCCTGCCCGATCAGATCCCGGGTGCGCATCGCCTCGGTGAGCTGTTCGCGCAGGGTCGCCGAGTCCAGCGCGATGCCGACGTGCGCGGTGAACAGCCGTCCTATCCGGGCCGCCGACTCGTCGAAGGCGCGGGGCTCCCGCGCGTACGCCGTCAGGACGGTCAGCCGCCGCCGGTCGGCGCGCAGCCGCAGCGACAGCACCGACCGCAGCCCGAGGTCCGACAGCGCGAGATCCCCGTCCTCCGCGGCGCTGTCCTCCATACGGGCCACCGGTGCCGTCCACAGCCGGTTCCAGTACGGGTGGTGCTCACGGCCCGCGTTCAGCGCGTCGGCGGAGCGGACGACCTCGTCCGTCCAGGCCAGTGTCTGCCGGTCGGACTTGGGCTCGATGACGGAGATCCCGGCGTACTCGACGCCCGGCAGGATGCGCACGGCCAGCCGGACGGCGGTGTGCAGGGTGGCGTGGGGGCTCGATGTCTCGTGCAACTGCTGAGCGGCGGTCGTGAGACCTTCGGCCAGCTCGAAACCCGTATCGGAACGGGACAATTCGGAAAACTCAGACGCAGTCACTACGAACCTCTTCGGCATGCACGGCCACACGGCCATGCGCAGGAGAGCTCCGCAGCACATTCCCGACTGCGAGCACAGGACGAAGAGCACTTTAGCCTCTTCGCCGAGGTCGGGTGCCGCCCGCAGGCGGTCGCGGGGCACGCGCCCTACGCTGATCGCATGGCACCCGACATCGCGACGAACACCTCTGTCTCCCTGGACGAGTTGCTGGACTTCGTACGCCCCCGCCACCGGGCGATCCTGCTCACCCGCCGCGCCGACGGCGGCCCCCAGGGATCCCCGCTGACCTGTGGTGTCGACGACTCGGGCCGCATCGTCGTCTCGACGTACCCCGAGCGCGCCAAGACCCGCAACGCCAAGCGGGACGAACGGGTCAGCCTCGTCGTCCTCAGCGACGAGTGGAACGGGCCCTGGGTCCAGATCGACGGCACCGCCGAGGTGATCGACTCCCCCGACTCGGTCGAGCCCCTCGTCGAGTACTACCGGAACATCGCCGGTGAGCATCCCGACTGGGACGAGTACCGCGCGGCGATGCGCAAGCAGGCCAAGTCGATCATCCGCGTCACTCCCACCCGCTGGGGCCCGGTGGCCACCGGCGGCTTCCCGGCCCACCTGGCCCCCCAGGACTGACCCTCCGCCGGACGGCCCCACCCCCTGTTTTTTTCGCCCCCTCCGCCCCTACCCGACCCGTACCCGGGGGCTCCGCCCCCGGACCCCCGCTCCTCAAACGCCGGAGGGGCTGAACTTTCCCCGCAGCCGGGATCCGGCGCGAGGCGCTGGAACTCAGCCACGATGCACCGGCACCCGGCGACGCACGCGAGGGGCCGTGCCGGTACATCGATGCCCGTCGCCACCGACGCCCACGCCTCACCCGACAGCGACGGGCTGATGCACCGGCACGGCCCCGACCCACCACCGGACCGGCACCGCACCCGCGACGGCCAGCGCAGCGAACCGCGGGGTCAGCCCCGCGCCACCATCGCCTCGATCCCCGCGATCAACAGCGACAGCGCGAACCCGAAGTCCCGCTCCCGCATCTCGGACACGGTGTCCCCGCCCCGCGCCTCCATGAGACCCGCCGCGCCCTCGAAGTGCGCGGCGAACTGCGGCTCTTCGCCGATGGTGCTCATGGCCCGCCGGAAGTACTCGTCCTGCGACATGCCCGCCGATGCGCAGCGCTGCACGAAGTGGCCCTCGATCGTCCCGAACCCGTACACGAACTGGAACACCGCCGACATCGCCCCCATCTGCCCGTGCGGCGGCATCCCGGTGTTCCGGATCACCTGCCGCACGCACGACGAGAACGCCAGGGAACACGGCCCGATGTTCAGGAAGTTCCCTATCAGCGTCGACACCCAGGGGTGGCGCACCAGCAGCGCCCGGTACCCGACGGCCAGCGCCCGCAGCTGATCACGCCAGCCGTCCTGCGACCCGGCGTCCGGCAGCGCCAGCTCACCGAACACGGCGTCGAGCGCGAGCTCCAGCAGATCGTCCTTGGTGTCGACGTACCAGTACACGGACATCGCCGTGACGTTCAGCTCCGCCGCCAGCCGCCGCATGGAGAACTTCGCCAGCCCCTCGGCGTCCAGCAACCGCACCGTGGCCCCGGTGATCCGCTCCCGGTCGAGCCCGGACGGCTGGCCACCTTCCCGGGCCGCCCCGTCCCGAGCCGCCCCGTCCCGGGGAACCCTGCCTCGTGAAGCCTTGCCCTCCAGCCAGACACTGGTCCGCTCCGGTCGTTTCGCCCTGTCGGCTGCCTTCACCATGGCGCACCCTCCTGGGAACTCGAACCCCGTCGCGGGCCGGAACCTCCCGGACCACCCTCCTCGACGATGCTAGGCGGGCCCTTCAGGGACATGGACCGCACTCCGTCCGAAATCCGGCTCTCCTCCGAAACGGCGGTGGCCGGTCAGCTGCCGGTCAGCTGTCGGCCTTCGGCTGCGTCAGGTCGTAGAAGGTGGCCGAACCCACCGTCACCTTCTTGAAGTTGGCCGTGACCCACGAGCTGATCTGCGAGGAGGTGGAGGAACCGCCGGAAGCCGAGCCGCCACCCATGCCACCCCCCGTTCCGCCGCCGCCCATTCCGCCGCCCGAGATGAAGTAGTGGATCCTGCCGTCCGTCACGTACTTCTTGAACTGGGCCAGGGTCGGGGACGGGTCGGTGCCGTTGAAGCCGCCGATCGCCATCACCGGCTTCCCGGTGGCCAGTTGGTAGCTCGCGGAGTTCTGGGAACCGATCGCGGCGGCCGCCCAGGTGTAGTCCCCCGCGTTCTTCGACAGCAGCGCCTCGGCCGCGGAGCTGACGGTCGCGCCGTTCAGCAGCCCTCCGGCCCCGCCGCCACCGCCGGGCATACCGCCCTCACCCGTACCGCCGCCGGGCATGCCACCCTGCTGGTTCTGACCCCGGGTGCCGCCGTTGCCCTGCTGGTTCTGACCGGGGAAGCCCCCCGTGCCACCACCGGGCACACCACCGCCGGGCATCCCGCCACCCTGCTGCCCGTTCGGGGCGGTACCGCCGCCCTGCTGGTTCTGACCACCACCGGGGAACCCGCCCCGCATGCCGCCACCGCCGCCGGGGAACCCGCCCCGTCCGCCGCCGAAGCCGCCCATGCCCGCCCCGGCCGGACCGGCCGTCACGATGGAGCCGGTGTGTCCGGTGTCCACCGTGGAGAGCGTGTACGCCGTCGGGCCCGCGACCGCCGCCACGAAGCCCAGTCCGGCTGCCGCGAGGGAGAGCTGCCTGCCCAGCCGGGCCACGAAGATCAGGCCGAGCGCTGCGGTCAGACCGCCGACGAGGACCAGCCACTTGAGCCACGGCAGATAGTCGGACGTGCGGTTGAGAAGGACGTAGCCCCAGACCGCGCCGGCGGTGACCGCGCCGGCGAGGGTGAGCGCCGCCCACACCTTGCCCCGCTCCTCCCACAGCGCCGTGGCACCCATGCCGACCACGGCGGCGATGTAGGGGGCCAGGGCCACCGTGTAGTACTGGTGGAAGATGCCGGCCATGTAGCTGAAGACCAGCGCGGTCATCAGCAGCGCGCCGCCCCAGGCGAGGAACGAGGCACGGGCCAGGTCGGTCCGCTTCGCCTTCCGGGTCAGGACGAGACCGCCCACCAGCAGGATCAGGGCCGCCGGGAGCAGCCAGGAGATCTGGCCGCCGATCTCGGAGTTGAACATCCGGTCCCAGCCGGTCTCGCCCCACTGCCCGGTGCCGCCCCCACCGCCACCGCCACCGACGCTGCCGGTCTCGTCGCCGTTGATGCGGCCGAGGCCGTTGTAGCCGAAGGTCAGCTCCAGGAAGGAGTTGTTCTGGGAGCCGCCGATGTACGGGCGGGAGGACGCGGGCCACAGTTCCACGATCGCGACCCACCAGCCACCGGCGACGATCATCGCAGCCGCCGAGAGGCCCAGTTGCGTGAACCGCTTCCGGACCGGCACCGGCGCGCAGACCGCGTACACCACGGCCAGCGGCGGCAGGATCAGGAAGGCCTGGAGCGTCTTGACGAGGAAGGCGAGGCCGACCGCCGCGCCCGCCCACAGGAGCCACTTCGTGCGGCCGTCCTCCAGGGCGCGGATCACGCAGTAGACCGTGACGGTCATGAGCAGCGCGAGCATCGCGTCCGGGTTGTTGAACCGGAACATCAGCGCGGCGACCGGGGTGAGCGCGAGCACCGCGCCCGCGATCAGGCCCGCTGCGGCGCCGAACCGGCGGCGTACGGCCGCGTACAGGACGCCGACCGTGGCCACGCCCATCAGGACCTCGGGGACGAGGATCGCCCAGGAGCTCAGGCCGAAGACCCGCACCGACAGGGCCATCGGCCACAGCGAGGCCGGGGGCTTGTCGACGGTGATGGCGTTGGCCGAGTCGAGCGAGCCGAAGAAGAAGGCCTTCCAGCTCTGGCTGCCGGCCTGCACGGCCGCGGAGTAGAAGGAGTTGGCGTACCCGGAGGCGCTCAGGCCGTACAGGTACAGCACCCCGGTGGCGAGCAGCAGGCCGAGGAGGGCGGGGCGGGCCCAGCGCGGGTCCTCGGACCGGCCTCTCCAGACTCGCCGGAGGAAGGGCCGCTCGGGCTCACCGGAGCCGGGGAGGGTCGCGGGCGGGGCGTGCTCCGGGGGAGGCGTCGAGGAGGCCGGCCCCCAGGCGTGACCGGGACCGGAGTCCGTACGCGTAACGGCGCTCGTGTCGGGCTGTGTCGTCATCGCGCGTTCCTCGGATCGTGATCGTGCGGGCGCACCGCCTGCAACTGCATGGTCGAATCCCGCCAGGAGCCGTCCGCGGCCTCACCGGCGCGGTACGGGGCCGTGTCGTACGGGGACGGGGCCGCCGTCGGGCGCTGCGGCAGCGGCGGACACGCGTCCCCGCCCCGGCGTGCGGCCGTCGGGTGGAACGGCTGGACCGGCGGGACCGGCTGGTGGGAGGCCACCACCGGGGACGGCGACGGCGTCCCGCCGCGCCGGTCGGGGAAGACCCAGGCACGGAAGAGCAGGAAGCGCAGCACGGTCGCCGCGAGGTTGGCGATGACGAGCACCGCCAGTTCGGTGGAGTGCGAGGGGTCGCTCGTCGCGGTGTTCAGCGCGGCGAGGGAGCCGCTGGTCAGGGCGAGCCCGATGCCGAAGACGACCAGGCCCTGCGCCTGGTGCCGGACGGCACCGCTCCGGCCGCGCACGCCGAAGGTGAGCCGCCGGTTGGCCGCCGTGTTGGCGATCGCCGACACGAGCAGCGCGAGCGCGTTGGCGACCTGTGCTCCGGAGAAGGAGCGGAAGCCGCTGTAGAGCAGCAGGTAGAAGAGGGTGGACAGGCCGCCGACGACGCAGAATCCGACGAGCTGGCGGGCCAGTCCCCCGGGTACGCCGGTCAGTTCGCGGTCGCGCGGGTCGTCCCCGAAGGGCCGGGTGAGACGGTCGAGCGACAGCGAGCCGGTGGCGAGGGCGCGTCCCACCCGCCACACGCCCTTGAGGTCGTCCGTCGCGGTCTTCACGATGTGGACCGTCGAGTTCGGGTCGTCGACCCAGTCGACCGGGACCTCGTGGATGCGCAGCCCGGCCCGCTCGGCCAGCACCAGCATCTCGGTGTCGAAGAACCAGCCGGTGTCCTCGACCAGGGGGAGCAGTTCCTGGGCGACGTCACGGCGGATCGCCTTGAAGCCGCACTGCGCGTCCGAGAAGCGGGCCTGGAGGGAGCCGCGCAGGATCAGGTTGTACGTGCGGCTGATGAACTCCCGCTTGGCGCCCCGCACCACCCGTGAGGAGCGGGACAGCCGCGAGCCGATCGCGAGGTCCGAGTGTCCGGAGATCAGCGGGGCGACCAGCGGCAGCAGGGCGTTCAGATCGGTGGACAGGTCCACGTCCATGTAGGCGAGGACCGGCGCGTCGGACGCCGACCACACGGTCCGCAGCGCCCGGCCGCGGCCCTTCTGCTCCAGCCGGAAGGACGTGACCTCCGGGATCCGTTCCGCCAGCCGCGCCGCCACCAGGGGGGTGGTGTCCGTGGACGCGTTGTCCGCCACCGTGATGCGGAACGCGTAGGGGAACGTGCGCTTGAGGTGCTCGTGCAGTCTGAGCACACATGGCTGGAGGTCCTTCTCCTCGTTGTAGACGGGGATCACTACGTCCAGGACAGCCGTACCGGCGTCTGTGGCCGGGAGGTGCTCCCGCGCCGGCAGATTGCCGGGAGAAGAGTCGGTTCGCATGGGAGCGACTCTCGTCAAGCCCCCTGTCGCACCCATGTGGTGGCGCTGTGCTGTGCCTGTGAGTGCGATGGCCAGGACGTTTCGGGGGCGAGCGCGGGCAGGTGCAGGGTGAACACGGTCCTGCCGGGGACGCTGTCCACGGTCACGGCACCTCCGTGCGCGGCCGCGACGGCCTGCACGATGGCGAGCCCGAGACCGGTGGACCCGGTGGCCCGGGAGCGCGCCGAGTCGCCTCTGGCGAACCGCTCGAACACATGCGGCAGCAGGTCGGGCGGGATTCCCTGGCCGTCGTCCTCCACGTCGACGCACATCCACGACCCGCGCCGCTGGACACGCACGGTGACCGTCGTACCGGGCGGGGTGTGCTTGCGGGCATTGCCCAGCAGATTGACCAGCACCTGTTGGATCCGTGCCGCGTCCGCCGACGCCAGCGCCGGTTCTTCGGGCAGGTCGAGCCGCCAGTTGTGGTCCATGCCCGCCGCGCGCGAGTCGCTGATGGTGTCCACCACGAGCGGGACGAGGTCGGTCTGCTCGAACTGAAGGGGCCGTCCGGCGTCCAGGCGCGCGAGCAGCAGCAGATCCTCCACGAGCAACGTCATACGGCCCGCTTCGGACTCGATGCGGCCCAGGGCGTGCCGGGTGTCGGGGCCGACCTGCTCGCGGCCGCGCCGGGTCAGCTCGGCGTACCCGCGGATGGAGGCGAGAGGGGTCCTGAGTTCATGGCTCGCGTCGGCGACGAACTGCCGCACCCGCATCTCGCTCTGCTGGCGGGCGTGCAGGGCGCCGTGCACGTGGTCGAGCATCCGGTTGAGCGCGGCACCGACCTGGCCGACCTCGGTGTGCTGGTCGGCCTCGGACTCCGGGACCCGCTCGTAGAGGGTGACCTCGCCGGTGTGCAGGGGGAGTTCGGAGACCCGGGTGGCGGTCGCGGCGACCTTGCGCAGGGGGCGCAGGGCGAGGGTCACGATGGCCGCGCCCGCGAGGGACGCCGCGGCGAGACCGGCGCCGGTGACGCTGATCTCGACGTAGATCAGCGTGGTGAGGGTGTTGGTGACGTCGTCGGTCGGGAGCGCCACGTAGAAGGCGCCGTTCCAGCCCTCCTTGTACTGCACGCGGTACTCGCCCCGGCCGGGGATCTCCACGGTGTGGGCGTGTCCGTCCTTCTCCACGGAGGCGAGGGCGGCGCGCTGGCTCACGCCGAGCCGGAGCGCGGTGGGCTGCTTGACCCCGTTGGAGTCCTTCTTCCCCACGCTGACTATGCCCTCGGTGACCTCGCCGTTCGTCACGGTCGCGCCGATGGCGCCCATGGACTGCCCCCGGAGGACGAACTCCAGGGGATCCTTGGCGATGCCGTCGTCACCCGGGGGGTGTGCGGCTCCGTCGCCGGTGGGGTTGCCCACGGGGGCGGAGCCTCCCGGGCCCGCCGCGCGCATCGCCAGCTCGGCGACGTTGTCGTCGAGCTGGTCGTACAGGTGTGTGCGCAGCGCGAGCGTGGTCACGGTGCCGATCACCGCGCCCACGACGGCGATCAGCGCCACGGACGCGACGACGAGCCGCGAGCGCAGGGTGCGCGGCTGTCGTGCTCGCCTCTTCTGCGCCCGCGTCCGCCGTCGGCCGCTCATGACGCGGCGGGCTTGATCAGGTAACCGGCGCCGCGCCGCGTGTGGATCATCGGCTCGCGCCCGGCGTCGATCTTGCGGCGCAGATACGAGATGTAGAGCTCGACCACATTGGCCTGGCCGCCGAAGTCGTACGACCACACACGGTCGAGTATCTGCGCCTTGCTCAGCACCCGGCGCGGATTGCGCATCAGGAAACGCAGCAGCTCGAACTCGGTCGCGGTGAGGTGGATGTTGTCCCCGCCGCGCGACACCTCGTGGCTGTCCTCGTCCAGGGTGAGGTCCCCGACGACGAGCACGGACTCGGACCGCCGGTCGGCCGCGCCGGAACGGCGGATGAGACCGCGCAGCCGGGCCACGACCTCCTCCAGGCTGAACGGCTTGGTGACGTAGTCGTCGCCACCGGCGGTGAGGCCCGCGATCCGGTCCTCGACGGCGTCCTTCGCCGTCAGGAACAGGACCGGGACGTCCGGCAGCTCCCGGCGGAGCCGGCCGAGCACGGTGAGCCCGTCCATGTCGGGCAGCATCATGTCGAGCACCACGGCGTCGGGCCGGAACTCGCGCGCGGTCTGCACCGCGCCCGTCCCGTCACCCGCGCTGCGGATCTGCCATCCCTCGTAGCGAAGGGCCATGGACAGCAGCTCGGTGATCGACAGCTCGTCGTCCACCACAAGCACCCGGACGGGGCTCCCGTCCGGCCTCAGCAGTTCGGTGCGCCCCTGGGGCGAGGTCGTGGTCATAGCGGACACCTTGGTGGGCGCCGCTGAGAGCATCCTTTCGGAGACCTGTGATTTTCCTGAGAAACGCACAGGTGCCTCTCAGGAAATTGCTGGGTAGCGCTTTCCGGCGTCAGCGGAGGCCGAAGAGACGGGCCCCGTTCCCGAAGCAGACCGCCCGCAGCCAGTCGTCGCCCAGCCCGAGCCGTTCCAGCGCGCGCAGCTGGTGGACGTACGGGTACGGGATGTTCGGGAAGTCCGTGCCGAGGAGCACCCGGTCCCCGAGGTCCGCGAGCCGGGGCAGCAGCGCGGGCGGGAACGGCGCGAGCCGCTCGCTGAAGTCGGTGAACGCCATGGTCGTGTCGAGCCGCACCTCGTCGTACCGCTCGGCGAGGCCGAGGAAGTCCTCGTACTCGGGCATCCCCATGTGCGCGAAGACGAACCGCAGCCGGGGATGACGGCGCAGGACGGCCGCGGCCGGTGCCGGGCCGGTGTACTTGCCGGGTGAGGGCCCCGATCCACAGTGGATCACCACGGGGATCCCCGCCTCGGCGATCAACCCCCAGGCGGGGTCGAGGAGTTCGTCCGCCGGGTCGTACGCCCCCACCTGTACGTGCGCCTTGAAGACGCGCGTGCCCGCCTCCACCGCCTCGCGCACGTACCCCTCGACGCCCGGCTCGGGGAAGAGGGTCGAGGTGTGCAGGCAGTCCGGGGTTCGGCGGGCGAAGCCGACGGCCCAGGAGTTGAGCCACTCGGCCATGCCGGCCTTGTGCGGGTAGAGCATCGCCGTGAAGGCGCGCACCCCGAACTCCCGGATCAGCGCCAGCCGTTCGTCCTCGTCCGCGCGGTAGGCGATCGGCCACTCGATGCCGCCGGTGAGCTCGCCCAGCCCGTCGAAGTAGTCCCACACCTTGCGCAGCACCCGCTCGGGCATGAAGTGCGTGTGGACGTCGACGAGTCCGGGCAGACCGAGGCCTTCCCAGAAGCCCCGCACCTCCCGGGCCTCGTCCCGCACTTCCCGTGCCTCGCCCCGCTCCTCCCGGGCCGCCGGCCGCTCCGCGCCCTCCCGCTCAGTCCCCGGCACGCTCGTACCCGTGGCTCCGCTCGACCTTGGCGATGTGCAGGGTGTACCGCTCGTACCATTCGGCCCGGCCGCGTCGCTGCGCCGCCCGGTGTTCGGCGTGCGCGCCCCACTCCTTGATGGCCTCCTCGTCCCGGAAGTACCCGACGGTGATGGCCAGGCCGCCCGGGGTCCGGGCGTGATCCATTCCCAGATAGCCCGGTACCTGCTTCACCAGGTCCTCCATCCGGTCGGCGGTCTCCCCGTACCCGGCGTCCTCCTCGCTCCGCACGGAGGTGAACACGGCGATGTAGTAGGGGGGCTCATGGGCCGGGACGGGCAGATCAGAGTGATCGTTCATGTCCGCCACTCTCCTTCCGGGCGTCCTCCGCCGTCCACCACCTTTCCGAACGGGATCCAAAAGGGATCGAAGTCTTGACCTTTCCGGCCGCGCCCCGCCCCTCCGAACCCTTTCCCTCCCCCCTCGCACCCTTCCCGTTCAGAAGAGACCGTCCTGGACACCGGCGTCCGCAACGGGCAACTCCCGTACGGGAAAGGTGACTCCAGAACCTCCGTCCGCGCCCCCGGCACCGGCACCGGCACCGGTCAGGTCCCATCCGGTCATCAGCCGGGTGTCGAGGACGACGGCTCCACGCCCGGTGAGGAGATGGAGATCGGGACCCGCCACACCGCACAGCTCACCGCTGACCGCGCCCCCGGCGGCCAGCTCGCGCACGGCCTCCCGCGCGGGCGGAAGCCCGGCGAGTCCGAACACGTCCGTGTGATCGACGGGCTCGAAGGGCGCGCGCACGACCGACTCCGGCCAGCCGTCGAGGTCCCCGGCGCGCCCGTGCAGCTCCCGGAGCTCGGCGACGCGCTCCCCGGGCTCCGGCAGCACCGCCCGCACCGCCCTCTTGTCCGCGTACGGAATCCGGTCCGGCACCCCGAGCGCGGCCCGCAGCAGTTCCTCGGTCCGGCGCGCCGCCATCAACGGCCCCTGCCCCAGCCAGCTGAAGGTGACGGCGCCCTGCTCCAGAAGCCGCACGGAACCCCGCTCGACCCGGGTGATCCCCACCTTGACCATGCCGGGCCCGAACCACGCGAGGTACACCCGGTACGGCCGCGGGTCGTCGGCCAGCGTGTCGGCGGCCACGGAGTGCGCCCGGTCCAGCCGCGCGCACTCCTCGCACCGCGCCCCCGTACCGCGCGGCGACACGACGGCCCGCACGGGGCACGCGTTCCCCCGCGCCCCCACGCAGGTCCGCACGCCTCCGTCCACGACACCGAACGCGACCCGCCGCCCCGGAGCCAGCGGACTCGTCCGCCCGCCGCCCCACACGAGCACGGGCCCGTCCCCCGACCACCGCAACCCCGAACACGTCCACACCCGCCGCACACGACGACAGTAGGGCCTCCCACCGACACAGGGTCTGACCAGCGGGAACGCCCGGAACGCCGGCTTCGGACACGAACGGGAGCGTGCGGCACGAACAGCAGCGGTCCCCGCACGTCCGCAGAGCCGGTCCCGGAGCGCCGTTCCGGATGACATCACTCCTCGAGAGCACCTGAAACCACGCCCGACGCGAGAGGATGTGACGCGCGACACTCTCCCCGGTCTATTCCAGCTCTCGTCGATTAGACATGTGTCGTTTGGGTACCTGCTAGGTGACAGCGGCGTCAAGCGTAGAGCCGTTTGGGTAGCTCGATGTGATGACGGCCAACAGAACCCTTAGGATAGAAAGGTTTCGACACGCCAAGTGTCAAGACGCCCCTGTCGCCCAATCGAAGGAGCGCCATGCCCACCGCCGTGGACCCCAGCCTCAACCGCCGCAAACTACGCCTCGCACTCAAGGCGGCCCGCGACAAACGCGGCCTGACCCAGCGCGAGGCCGCGGACTCCCTGGAGTGGTCCCTGTCGAAGCTCATCCGCATCGAGGCGGGCACGGTCAGTCTTTCGGTCACGGACCTGCGAGCGATCCTCCACGAGTACGGGGTCGACGACCCGGATGTCGTGGCGGATTTGGAAGAGGCCGCACGCGGGAGCAAGGGGCAGTCCTGGTGGACGGAGTACAACGACGTCATCAGCCAGCCCTTCAGCCAGTACCTGGGCTATGAAAGCGCGGCGAACGACATCAGGGGCTATCACCCGAGCCTGATCCCCGGGCATTTGCAGACCGCGGACTACATCAACGCGCTCTTCGAAGTCGGCCAGCCCGTGGCCAAGGCCCAGTTGCGGATCGACCTCCGACTGGCAAGGCAGGACCGCATCTTCCAGGAGGGCGGACCCCAGGTGGAAATGATCCTGGACGAGGCGGCGCTCCGCCGCCAGGTCGGCGGAGCGACCGTGATGCGCCGCCAGCTGACATTCCTCAAAGAACTGATCACGCAGAGCAAGGCCGTCCTGCGGGCCCTGCCCTTCTCCGCCGGGGCCCACGACAGCCTGGACAGCAGTTTCTTCCTGCTGGGCTTCCACGACGACGAGGACGTGCTCTACGTGGCAGGACCGGGAGGCGTGTCCACGATCCGCGACGACCGTGAACTCGTGGCCCGCTACCAGGAGTGCTTCGAGGACCTGCGGAACAAAGCGCTCTCCGAGGAGGACACCGTGGCGCTGATCGACGAACTCATCGAACAATTCCACCGCACCTGACGCCGCATCAGAGTGCTATCGGGGCCCAGGGGAAGTCATGACGACCGGCAAGAGGAGGAGCAAGCGCCGCGGACGGGAGCAGAATCCCGAGACCGCGAGCGTCGGCACCACACGTCCGGCCACCGTCCCTGGGCCCCGCCGGGAACTCGAAAACTCTTCGTTCACCAGGCTGGTTCTCGGCAGTCGCGATGCCTGCGCCCGCCTGCTGCGGTGGAAGAAGGCGGAGACCGACAACGGGATCCGGCGCCGACGGGCTCATGTGGACGACGTGCTGCGTGTCATCCGCAACCTCGTGGTGATGGTGGCGTTCTTCTCCGCGGTCTCGGTCCTGGTGGCTTACGCCGGCATACAGATGGGTGTGCCCCCGGAGGTTGCCTGGGTCGGCACGGTGACCGGAGGACCGATGCTCGTCAGAACGTTCATCAAGCTTTTCGAGAGTGTGCGCTCCGCACTGCCGGACGCGCCAAAAGATCCACCGTCCAGCGACGGGCCGTAGCGGGGGATCTCGCCCACCACCAGCCGGCGCCCGCGGCCAGCGCCACCAGCACGGCCAGCCACACGCCCAGACGCACCCACGGGCTTCCGCCGAGCAGAGAGAACCCGGCACCCGCAGCCGAGGCGAGCATGCCGGTCACCAGGGAGTACCCGATGACGCCGGACCCCCTGCTCATCGACCGTTCACGCTGTTGGCTGCTCATCGCACATCCGGTTGTATCAGAGTCACCCGCTCGACTGCCGGGAACCGCTCCAGGTCGAGAACAACGTCAGTGCCACTCGCCAGGCATCCGGAGTGAAGGTGAGCACGGTGCCACTCGGACGCTTCGAGTCGCGTACTCGGATCTCGCAGGAGAGCACGGCAACCTCACAGCAGTTGCTTTCATTGGTGCCGCTGTAGCTGCTCTTCCGCCAGGAAGCCGCACCCCGATCCTCAGCCAACGCCGCCCCCTTTCGCACGCCGAGATGCTGTCCTCCCCCGGCAGACCGCCCAGCACCGGGAGACCGCACCCGGGCGTCTGGGCCCTGTCAACGCGAGGTTCGATCCGAGAAACACTGTCCGTGTAAGGGGGTTCTACCCCCAGTGGGAGCGGTTCAACAGGCCTCTGCCGGCTGACCGATCCGGTGCAGGCCACATTTCCGAGCCACCCGCGAAGCCCCACCGGGGCGGACAGCCGACGCCGTTCCGTCGTGTGCTTGGACCAATGGTGAGCAAGTGGCACACCCCGGCCCGCTGATCACGTGGAACGAACTTGGCGCAAACACAGCCGAGCCGTCCGAGCGGGAACCACGAACCAGAGGGGCTGCCGGTCGAAACGGGCCCTACCCAGGTCAGCCATCACGCGCACCGGTGTGCTGTCGTCGCCGTCAGGGCTGCCGTCGATCCGGCCGACGAACCAACGGGCAGCGCCTGGGCCCGCCCCGGTTCCGCCCGGCAGCCGACGCACCAGCCGCCGGCGCCTTCTTCCGGTGGTTCCGGTGAAGGCGCCCGGCCCACGGCACCTGGCGGCTACTTGGCCGGGGTGATGCTGACGATGCGGTGATTGGGGGTCATGACGACCGAGAGCTTGACGGGGGCGCCGTGCTCCCAGGACAGGGTGACGGCGGCCTCGGTGGAGTCGCCCTTGCTCTTCTCGGTCACCGTCCACCGGGAGGGGATGCTCTGGGCGCGCAGGACGCCGTCCGCGTGGTTCGTGCGCTCCCAGGCCGTCAGCTTCTTGCTGAGCGCGGAGTCCAGGTAGTGGGCGCGCAGGTCCTTCATCAGCTTGGGCTCGGGGTCGAAGCCGTTCTGGGCGTCGATGTAGGCACCGTAGAAGTCGGCGATGCCGGTCAGCGCGTCGCCGGTCTTGCCGCTCACGGTCCGCGGCTTGGCGGTGGCCGCCAGGGGAGCGCGGTGCCCCGCGTCGGCCTGGGAGGCGTGCGCCGAGACGCCGAGCCCGAGGCCCAGGGCGAGGCCGGCGGTGACGGCCGCGATGCGGCGGAGGCTGCGGCGTCCGGAGGTGTTGCCGTGCATGGTGTGTTCCTCGTTCCTGGTCGGTGGACGTCGTCGCACGGGCCCGTCGGACGCCCCGTCGGGGTGCGTCCGGGCATGGGTGTCCCTGTGGACGGGTCGGTGGTGTGGATGCCGCTCGCCTGAACAGGTCGGCCGGTGGGGCCGTACCGCTGGGAGCGACACCAGGAGCATCGGCGACCCTGGGGGACCGCGGCAATCACTGCCGTCCGATCCGCAACGGTGGAACCGTCCCAGGGCTGTTGACGTGCAAGGAAATGAAGTGACTGGGATGCCGTTCCGGGGCGGGACGGCGAAGTGCGAGCGAAGGTGGGCACGGGCCATGGCCGCGGCCGACGACGACGTGACGAGGTTCGCGGAGCTGCTGGCGCGCCTCAAGGCCCGTACGGACCGCAGCTACGCGGCTCTCGCCCGGCGCCTGGACATGAACGCCTCCACGCTGCACCGCTATTGCGCGGGCGAGGCGGTACCGCTGGACTTCGCCGTGGTGGAGAGGTTCGCCGTGCTGTGCCGGGCCTCGCCCCAGGAGCGCGTGGAGTTGCACCGCCTGTGGATCCTGGCGGTCGCGGAGCGGCGACGGTCCCGCCCGGCCGCCGCCCGGCCGCGGCCGTCCGCGACCCCGCCGCGAGCCGTGCCCGCGGGTGAACCCGCCGTCCCGGCGGGCGGCACGGAGGAGCACGGCGGAACCCCGGAGCCGGGTGCCACGACCGCGCCCCGCCCGGCACCCGCGCCCTCGACGTCGCCCGCGCCGGACGCACCACCCGCACCGGCCTCGCCGGACGCACCACCCCTACGGGACGCACCGGACACGGCGGACACGGCGGCCGCGCGAACCGCCCAGGACACGCCTCCCGCACCGGGCGCCGCGGCCGGAGCCGTCGGCGAGCGGCCCTCCCGCGCCTGGTACCGGCGCCGTCCGGCCGTCGTGTCCGCGGTCCTGGGCACCGTGCTCCTCCTGACCGCCGCGGGGCTCTCGGCGATCTCGGGGTTCCCCGGGTTCCCGGACGTCCTCTCCCCGGGCTCGCCCGGCGGCGCGGCCTCACCGCACCGCGGCACGTCGGCGTCACCCACCGGCTCCCCGGCACCGTCGTCCGCCCCGGCCGTCCCCTTCACCTGGACCGTGAACTCCCACATGTGGGAAGAGGACTGCGGCCACGACTACATCATCGACAAGCCCCCGCGGCAGGTCCCACCGCCGCCGGTCGCCGAGGACGCGGAGGTGTGGGCGAACGCCCAGGACGCGGTGCACGGCGGGGAGACGATCGTGCGCGTGGCGGTGCAGGGGCGCACCTCGGCGGCCGTCGTCCTGGAGGCCCTGCACGTGCGGGTCGTGCGCCGCGCCGCGGCCCCGACCGGCGGGGCCTTCGTCTACGACACGTCCCTGGGCTGCGGCGGAGGCATCAAGCCCAGGTCGTTCGAGGTGAGTCTCGACAAGCACACCCCCATCCCCCACGCCGTGTCCGGACGCAAGGGGGACACGGTCCTGCCGGCGCGGCGCCTCCCCTACCGGATCTCCGTGGAGGACCCGGAGGTGCTGCTGGTCAAGGCACGGACCGAGCACTGCGCGTGCGACTGGTACCTCGATCTCGACTGGTCCTCGCAGGGCAGCACCGGCACCACCCGGATCGACGACCACGGCCGCCCCTTCCGCACCGCCGGCATCGCCGGGCTCCCGCTCTACCGGTACGCCGGTTCGTCCCCGCGGTGGGTCCCGGACTCCCCGCGGAGCTGAGCCCGCCCTTCCCGGGCCGGCACGACCCGGACACCACCCCGCCGAACGGCTCACGGCCCCCGGGGCGTTGATCCCGCCCACTCACGCCGAAGGCCCCGCCGGTCCGACCGGCGGGGCCTTCGATCCGTGCGCGCCCGGCAGGGCTCGAACCCGTGTCCTTCTGACCCGCGGGACCGGGCGAGCCGTTCGGCGAAAGGACCGGCTGCCGGCTAAAGCCGTTTCAGGTTCCGGTCCAGGATCGCCCGAAGCCGGTCCACGTCGGCGGGGTCCTGGGCACCCCTCATGGGCAGTACCGCGATTCCGGCCGCGCGGTCACCGCTCAGCAGCACGAAGAGCCCGGGTGTCTCCAGATACTCCCGGTGCGCCGTCCACTCGGTGGTGTGGGACGCCCGCTCGCCGGTGATGACCGCGCCCCGCTCGTCGGCCACCATGCGGCACTGCCCGTACGACGACTCCATGACGCCGAACATCCGGCGGGCCGTGGTGCGCAGCCCTCGTACGGCGCCCCAGGACGTGGCCGCCACGGAGAGCACCAGCGTGGCGATCCACACGGGCGGCGAGGCGTCGTGGAGGGTCGAGAAGACGGACACGGCGACTGTCGCCGTCAGCGGCGCCATGAGGAACTGGACCCGGCCCGCCGGTGACCGACGGGCCCGTGCGCGGAGGGCCTCCTCGAAGTCCTCGGCCGTCGGCCGGTAGACGAACTCCACCGCCCTGCCACGGTCCGTGTCCTGCCGTGGTGCATCCCCGCCCCTGGTGTCCATGAACAGGAATCCTCCCAGGAAGATCAGGTCCATGCCAAGATTTACCGGCGCCGCCGACCCGCTCCCGAACCCGGCCGCCGGCCATCACCCCCGTCGACACAAAAGCCAGAGGCCCCGTGGATCTCTCCACGGGGCCTCTGGTGTGCTGTGCACTCGGCAGGATTCGAACCTGCAACCTTCTGATCCGTAGTCAGATGCTCTATCCGTTAAGCTACGAGTGCTTGTTCTGTTTTTCTCTTCTGTCTTCGCTCCCCGGGCTTTTGCCCCGCTCGCGGCGACAGGAAGAACATTACATGACTGCCGCCGCCATGTGAAATCCATTCCCCCCACCCCTTGTGACCTGCGAAAACGTCCTTCAGGGTGATCGCGGGCCGGTCGAGGGCAGGTGGGGGCGGCGGTCCTCGTGGACCCCGGGAACGCCGAAACCCCGGTCCAGTGGACCGGGGTTTCGGATCTTCGGGCGGAGGCGGAGGGATTTGAACCCTCGATGGGATTGAAGTCCCAAACCGCATTAGCAGTGCGGCGCCATAGACCGGACTAGGCGACGCCTCCCGCACAACCCCTCACGCGAACGCGAGTGGTGCGTGCAGATGATGACACAGACGAGCACCGCGTCACCAATCGCCTCCCACGGTACTAGGCAGATGCGCCGCACTGCAAAGCCCCCGCGGGTGCGCAACCGGGTGGGTCTCGCCGCGTTAAGCAGGTCATGTTGCGCCGACTGCTCCTCACCGCCGCCGTGTCAGCCACCGCCGCGCTCTCCTCCGTGCCCGCCGCCACCGCCGCCGGCACCCCCTCCGGCGCCCCGGGGGTCTCCCTCGTGCCCGTGGTGTCCCCCTCCGGACCCTCCGGACCCTTCGCGGCGTTCACCGGCGGACCGTCGTCGCCGCTGTCCGCCGCCGCGTACCGCGCCGCCCTGCCGGCCCTCATGCCCCCGCCGGCCCGCCCCGACGACTCCGCCGACCGGCTCACCGTGACCGTCCACGGCGCGGGCGACGGCGCGGACGGGACGTTCGAGCTGGAGTGCCACCCCGCGGGCGGCACCCATCCGCACGCGGCGGAGGCCTGCGCCCGGCTCGACCGGATGACCACCTGGGGCAAGGACACCTTCGCCCCGGTGCCGCCGGACAGCATGTGCACGATGGTCTACGGGGGTCCGGCCACCGCGCACGTCACGGGTACCTGGGCGGGACGCCCCGTCGACGCCCGCTACGACCGCTCGAACGGGTGCGAGATCTCGCGCTGGAACGCCCTGGAGCCCGTCCTGCCCGGCGCCCGCCCCTAGCGCGGAAGCGGCGAGGACACGGCGAAGTCACGGTGATCTCACAGTGCTCTCACGGTTCCGCACGGTGAAATGCGTGGTCACAGGTTCTCCGCCGGTTCTGCGTCTCATATGTGTGCGACCTCCCTCTCATCCGGCATCGCGAGCGCAACCTCTGCCCGTAGACTCCCTCGCGTGACACGCCGCGGGCCGGTTGGCAAGATGGCCCCCGCGGTCGGCAAGGTGCGGTAACAGGGAGGAAGCGTCTCGTGAGCAGCAGGCCATCCCGAGGCGCTGCTCGCCTCGCAGCCATACTGGACGCGCTGCCCGATGCGCTGGTCCTGGTCAACGCCAACGGGACCGTCGTCAACGCCAACACGATCGCCCTGGAGGCCTTCGAGACCCCGGGCACGGCCCTGGTGGGTCGCGGGCTGCTCGATCTGCTTCCCGAGTTCGACTCCAAGCTGATCCCCGGCTCCATGCGGCGCCCCGACACCACCGACGAGCGCGGGCGGACCAAGCCGACCCGGATGGTCGCGCGGCGGACCGACGGCTCGGAGTTCCCGGTCGAGGTCACCAGCGCGAACCTGGAGAGCGGCCAGCAGGCCTACGACAACTACGGTCCCCTCCCCGACGAGCTGCTCATGCTCGTCGTGCGCGACCTGTCGGGCACCGTCGACACCGAGGCCGAGCTCGCGCGTTCGCAGCGCCAGACCGAGATGATCCTGCGCGCGGCGGCCGAGGGCGTCGTCGGGACGGACACCGACGGGCGGGTCGTCCTCGTCAACCCCGCCGCCGCCCAGATCCTCGGATACCGGGCCAGCGATCTCGGCGGCAGGGAACTGCACACCCTCGTCCTGCACTCGCGGGCGGACGGCGAACCCTTCCCCTACACGGAGTCGCCGCTCGCCGACACCCTGCGCTCCGGGCGCAAGCACCGGGTGCGCGGGCAGGTGCTGTGGTCGAAGTCCGGGGACAAGGTGCCCGTCGACCTGACGACCTCTCCGGTGCGCGACGGGGACCAGCTCGTCGGCGCCGTCATGACCTTCACCGACCGGCGGCCGTACGACGCCCTGGTCGAGGAGAAGGAGGCCGCCGCCACCCGGCACGCCGAGGAGCTGGAACGGCTCGGCGAGGAGCACGCCGCCGAGCTGGCGAAGCTGCGCGAGCGGCACACCGCCGAGCTCACCGAGCTGACCGAGGGGCACGAGGAGGAACTCGCCGCCGGCGAGGAGCGGTACGCGGCGCTCGGCGAGCGCGAGAAGGACCGTTACGAGGCGCTGGCCGCCCGGCACGAGCAGCTGCTCGCCGTCCTCGGCCACTCCCTGCGGGGCCCCCTCGACCAGCTGCGCGGCGAACTCGCCAAGCTCGCCGCCGACGACGCGGGCCAGCTGTGGCCCGAGGCCAACCAGGTCCTCCACCACCTCTCGGCCGGCTACTCGCGCATCACGACGCTCGTCGACAACGTCCTCGGCTACCAGCGCCTGGACGCGGGCATCGACACGATCTTCCGTACGAACGTGATGCTGGACGCCGTGGTCGCGGCCGGTGTCGAGGGTGCCATCGAGCTGATCGGGCCCGGACGCGTCCAGTTCGCCGTGCACGCGCCGCCCATCGAGGCCGAGGTCGACCCGGGGCGTCTCGCGCGCGCCCTCGCCCACCTCGTCGCGGACGTCGCGGGAGTCGACGCGACCGGCAACGCGCCGGTGTCGGCGGGCGGTTACATGGACAACACGGTCGTCGTGGCGGCGGCGCAGCGCGGCGAGGTCGTGCGCATCGAGGTGCGCGGGCCGTACGCCGGGGGAGACCCGGTGCACGAGCCGATCGTGCGCGGGATCGTGCGCGCGCACGGCGGTGTGCTCCAGACGCACGAGGTGCCGGGGATGAGCGGCAGCGCGTACGTCCTGGAGGTGCCCATCGGGGGCGGGGCGGGCGCGGTCCCGCTCGAGGCCGTGACACCCGTCGGCGCCGAGATCGCCCTTCCCGAGCAGGACCCGCGGCAGGCCCTGCAGCAGAGCGGTGGCAGGCGGCGGGCCCGGCGGGCCTCCACGGACGCCTTCCTGGAGGGCGAGGAGTCGGGCGAGTCCGCTCCGAACGCCGTCGAGGCGGCCGGCGCGGCGGCTCCCACGGGGCGCCGTCGCCGGCGTGCCGTCGAGGAGCAGACGGCGGGCGAGCCGCCGGCCGCGCAGGAGCAGCCGGGCGAAGGCACCGAGGACGGCTCCGGCGGCACCGGACGACGCCGTGGCCGGCCCAGCCCCGCCGAGGGCGCGGGTGAGGCCCCTGCCCAGGACACGCCCGGCGGGGTCGCCGAGGGCGCGGTCGTGATGGCGGGCGAGCACGGGGCGGGGACCGCGGCCGTGGGATCCGGGCTGGGGCCGGCGGTGCCTCCGCAGGGGGTGCCGGTACCGGTGCCCTCCGGACGGCGCGCGCGCCGGGACGGCGAGCAGAACGCGCTGCCGGCGGCACCCGCCGCGACGGCACCGGACCACGGTCCCGACGAGGACGACGGCACCGCCGACGAGGCCGGCCGGCCGACCGGGCGGCGCCGCCGTGCGCTCGCCGCGGCGGCCGAGCGTGCCGCCGAGCAGGAGACGGGCGCCCGTACGGTGTTCGCGCTGCCTCCGGCGGAGGCGGACCAGTCGCCGGAGTACGTCCAGGCCGCGGCGCAGGTGCAGGCCGCCCAGGTCCAGGCGGCCGAGGCCCACGCCGCCGAGGTCCAGGCCGCGCGGGAACAGGCCGCCCAGGAGGCGCAGGCCCAGGTCCAGGCCCAGGTCGCGCCGGACCGGCAGGCCGAGGGCCGCCATGACGCGATGCTGCACGACCCCGACGACGATCACACCCCGCCGCAGCCGCACCCGGCCTCCGCCCCGACGGGCCGCCGACGCGCCCGTCAGCTCGCGGAACCGGCTCCCGCGGCGGCGGCCGGCGCACCCGGGCAGGCTCTCCCGGCACCGGGCGTTCCCGGACAGCCGGTCCCCGCGCAGGGCGTCCCCGCACAGCCTGTGCCCGCGCTCGGACAGCCGGTCCCCGCGCAGGGCGTCCCCGCGCAGCCGGTCCCCGCACAGCCTGTGCCCGCGCTCGGACAGCCGGTCCCGGCGCAGGGACTTCCCGCGCAGGTGGTCCCGGCCGCCGGTCAGCCGGTGCCCGCGGGCCTGCCCGCCGCCGCGGCGCAGCCGGGTGCCGCCCCGGAGGCGGCGCTGCCGGGCGCCGCGCCCGCCCCGGTCCAGCCCTGGCCCGAAGCGAACACCACCGGCGCGCAGCCCGCGCTCCCGGCGGCGAACTCGGCGGCCCCCGCCCCGCTCCCCCCGGAGCGCCCGGCCGCGCGGGTCGCCCAGCCGCTGCCCGCCGAGGCGACGCCCGCCATCGCCCCGGCCGACCCCGACTCGGCGCAGAGCCGTGCCATAAGCGTGCGCACGCTCGGCCAGGGCGTCCCGTTCGCCCGCCAGGTCGCGGACCGGCCGGGCGGAGGTGTCCAGAGCCCGACGCCTCCCCCGCACGCGACGAACGGCGGGGGCCGCCGCCGCAAGCTCGGTACTCCGCCCGAGCCCGCCGCCGAACGCACGGAGACGGCCGCGCGCGCCCTTCCGGGAGGTGCCCAGCCGGGTGCCGGACCCCGGCGGCCCGGCACCACCGAGGGCGCCGGCCGGTCGTACGCGATAGGCGCGCCGGACGAGAACGCCGCCGAGGGCCCCGAGCCGCTCGACGGTCCCGGTGGTGCCGTCGAGGTCTCCGACCAGCCGCACCCGCGGCCCGTGGACGACGAGCTGCCCCCGGAGCCGCTGGACAACCCGCGGCGGCTGCTCGTGTGGCCGGCGCCCGACGCCGGCACCCAGCAGGCGCTGAGCGACCGTGGCTACCGGCCGGTCGTCGTGAACTCGCGCGAGGAGGTCGACGCGCAGATCGCCGCGTTCCCCGCCGCGCTGTTCGTCGACCCGCTGACCGGACCGATCACCCGCACGGCGCTGCAGTCGCTGCGCCAGGCCGCCGTCGCGGCCGAGGTTCCCGTCCTGGTGACGGCCGGACTCGGACAGGCCACGCGCGAGGCGGCGTACGGCGCCGACCCCGCGGTGCTGCTCAAGGCGCTCGCGCCCCGCGACTCCGAGCAGCACCCGCCGCGCGTCCTGCTCATCGAGGAGCACGCGGAGATCGCGCTCGCGCTGACGGCGACGCTGGAGAAGCGCGGGATGCAGGTCGCGCGCGCCTCGACGGACGAGGACGCGGTCACCCTGGCCGCGCAGATGCGGCCCAACCTCGTGGTGATGGACCTGCTGCAGGTACGGCGCCGGCAGGCCGGGATCGTCGACTGGCTGCGCGCGAACGGGCAGTTGAACCGCACCCCGCTCGTCGTCTACACCGCCGCCGTCGACCCGTCCGAACTGCCGCGGCTGGCCGCGGGGGAGTCGGTGCTGTTCCTCGCCGAACGCTCCACGAGCGACGAGGTCCAGGAGCGGATCGTCGACCTGCTGGCCCGCATCGGTACCAACTAGGGCCGTACGGCGCGTCCTCCCGGTCCGTACGTACGTCCTCGCGTCCTGGGGTCCGTACGTACGTCCTGCGGGTCCGTACGTCCGTGAAGCGCGCGTGAGCCGGGCGGGGAGTTTCGAGGCTCCCCGCCCGGCTCACGCGCGTCGTCCGTGGGTCAGAGCTTGGTCACGTCCAGGGCCCCCTCCGCGTACTTCTTGCGGATGACCTTCTTGTCGAACTTGCCGACGCTCGTCTTCGGGACGGCCTCGACGATCGACCAGCGCTCGGGGAGCTGCCACTTGGCGATCTTGCCCTCGTCGGCGAGGAAGGCGCGCAGCGACTCGAAGTCGGCGGTGGAGCCCTCCTTCAGGACGACGGTGGCCAGCGGGCGCTCGCCCCACTTCTCGTCGGGGACGGCCACGACCGCGGCCTCGGTCACGTCCGGGTGGGACATGAGGGCGTTCTCCAGGTCGACCGAGGAGATCCACTCGCCGCCCGACTTGATGACGTCCTTGGCCCGGTCGGTGAGGGTCAGGAAGCCGTCGGGGCTGATCGTGCCGACGTCCCCGGTCTTGAGCCAGCCGTCCTCGCTGAACTTGTCGGCGGGACGCAGCGGTTCCCCGTCGCTGCCGCCGTAGTAGGCGCCGGCGATCCACGGGCCCCGGACCTCCAGCTCGCCGGCGGACTCGCCGTCCCACGGGAGCCGTTCGCCGCCGGGGCCGGTGAGGCGGGCCTCGACGCCCGCCGGGAAACGGCCCTGGGTGAGGCGGTAGGCGAACTCCTCGTCCGTGCCCACCGCGTGGGCCGGCGGGCGGGCGATGGTGCCGAGCGGGGAGGTCTCGGTCATGCCCCAGGCGTGACAGACGTGCATGCCCAGGTCGTCGAAGGCGGCCATGAGCGAGGGCGGACAGGCCGAGCCGCCGATCGTCACCTGGGTGAGGGAGGAGACGTCACGGGGCTTGGCGGTCAGCTCGGCGAGCAGTCCCTGCCAGATGGTCGGGACGGCGGCGGCGTGCGTCGGCCGCTCGGACTCGATCATCTCCGCGAGCGGAGCGGGCTGGAGGAAGCGGTCGGGCATCAGCATGTTGATGCCCGACATGAAGGTCGCGTGGGGCAGGCCCCAGGCGTTGACGTGGAACTGCGGCACCACGACGAGGGTCGTGTCCCGGTCCGTGAGGCCCATGGACTGGGCCATGTTCACCTGCATGGAGTGCAGGTAGATCGAACGGTGGGAGTAGACGACGCCCTTGGGGTCCCCGGTGGTCCCGGAGGTGTAGCACATGGCCGCGGCCTGCCGCTCGTCGATCTCCGGCCAGTCGTAGACCGTCGGCTTCCCGGCGATGAGCTCCTCGTAGTCGTGCACCCGCACGCCCGCCCCGTCGAGCGGCGAGCGGTCGCCGGGGCCCGAGACCACCACGTGCTCCACCGTCGGAAGGTGGGGGAGGAGCGGTGCCAGCAGCGGGAGCAGCGATCCGTTGGCGATGATCACGCGGTCGGCGGCGTGGTTGACGATGAAGACGAGCTGCTCGGCCGGGAGGCGGAGGTTCAGGGTGTGCAGCACGGCGCCCATGGAGGGGATCGCGTAGTACGCCTCGACGTGCTCGGCGTTGTTCCACATGAGGGTCGCGACCCGCTCGTCGCCCGTCACCCCGAGGTCGTCGCGCAGGGCGTGGGCCAGCTGGTTCGCGCGCCGCCCGGCCTCGCGGAAGCTGCGGCGGTGCGGTTCCGCCTCACCCGTCCAGGTCGTGATCTGCGAGTCTCCGTGCACCAGCGCCCCGTGCTCCAGAATGCGGGTCACAGTCAGCGGTACGTCCTGCATCGTGCTCAGCACGGCGTCCTCCCGGGGCGACATTGCCTACGCGGTAGTAATGGGTTGCGCTGATTCTGCGCACATACCGCTTGGTATGTCACTAGGCCCAGGAATGATCGATCACCTCAGGGCCCGCTCGGGCTCCGGCCGGGAGCCTTCGTGGCGGACGGGGATCAGCTCGGGGTCCTCGCGCAGTTTGCCCAGCGCACGGGAGACCGCCGACTTGACCGTGCCCACGGAGACCCCGAGGACCTCCGCCGTCTGGGCCTCGCTCAGGTCCTCGTAGTAGCGCAGCACCACCATCGCCCGCTGCCGCGCCGGCAGCTTCGTGATCGCCCGCCACATCGCGTCGTGCAGCGCCTGCTGCTCGGCGGGGTCGGCGGCGGGCAGCCCCTCCGGCTCCGGCAGCTCGTCGCAGACGAACTCGTCGACCTTGCGCTTGCGCCACTGCGACGTGCGCGTGTTCAGCAGGGCGCGCCGCACATAGCCGTCCAGCGCCCGGTGGTCCTCGATCCGGTCCCAGGCGACGTACGTCTTCGTCAGCGCCGTCTGCAGCAGGTCCTCCGCGTCGCTCGGGTTCGCGGTGAGTGACCGGGCGGTGCGCAGCAGCACCGGCTGCCGCGCCTTCACGTACGACGAGAACGACGGGTACGAACGGGTCCGCGCCCCCCTTGTGGCGGCGTCCGAGGCGCTCGTGCAGACGGGTGTGGTCATGGCTCCACGCTAGGTTCGCCCCCTCGTCCGGCGGATCGGCCGCAGGTCCCGAAGCGGTGTCCGCCTCAGGTTGTAGAGACGGGGCCGGTCCCACCTCCTGAAGGTGGACAAGCGTGCCGTCGCGTCTGAGGGTTCGCCCCTGAGACGCGGCCGCCGGGGACGGTGTCGCTCCGGTGGGGGGGTCGGGGCCGTGCCGGTGCATCAGCCCGTCGCCGTCGGGTGAGGCGTGAACGTCAGTGGCGACGGGCATCGATGTACCGGCACGGCCCCTTCCTCCTGATGCCGACTGCGGGTGATGCGTGGTGGCGGTGGTCTCAGGCGTCGGTCCCGAGGATCAGGCCCGATGTCGGAACCCCGGTTCCCGCGGTCACCAGGACGCGCTCGGCGCCCGCCGTCTGGTTCACGGACGTGCCCCGCAGCTGCCGCACGCCCTCCGCTATCCCGTTCATGCCGTGCAGGTACGCCTCCCCGAGCTGTCCCCCGTGGGTGTTCAGCGGCAGCCTCTCCTCGGCGACGAAGTCCGCGGCCTGACCCGGCGCGCAGAACCCGAACTCCTCCAGCTGCATCAGCACGAACGGCGTGAAGTGGTCGTACAGGATCCCCACGTCGATCTCCGCCGGGCCCATCCCCGCCGTCCGCCACAGCTGCCGGGCCACCACGCCCATCTCCGGGAGCCCGGTCAGACCGTCCCGGTAGAAGCCGGTCATCTGCTCCTGCGCCCGGCCCGCGCCCTGGGCGGCGGCCGTGATCACCGCGGGGGAGCGCCGCAGGTCGCGGGCCCGCTCCACGGAGGTGACCACCAGGGCCTGGCCGCCGTCGGTCTCCTGGCAGCAGTCCAGCAGCCGCAGCGGCTCCACGATCCACCGCGAGGCCGCGTGCTCGGCGAGCGTGATCGGCCTGCCGTGGAAGTACGCCGCCGGGTTCGTCGCCGCGTGCCTGCGGTCCACCACCGCGACGTGGCCGAACGCCTCGGGTGTCAGTCCGTGGGCGTGCAGGTACCGCTGGGCCGCCATCGCCACCCAGGAGGCCGGGGTGAGCAGCCCGAACGGCAGGACCCAGCCCAGCGCCACGCCCTCCGCGGACGGCTCCCGCCGCTGCACGCCCGCGCCGAACCTACGGCCGGAGCGCTCGTTGAACGCCCGGTAGCAGACCACGACCTCGGCCACCCCGGCCGCCACCGCGAGCGCCGCCTGCTGGACGGTCGCGCAGGCCGCCCCGCCGCCGTAGTGGACGCGCGAGAAGAACGACAGCTCCCCGATGCCGGCCGCCTGGGCGACGGTGATCTCCGGGCTGGTGTCCATCGTGAACGTCACCAGACCGTCCACGTCACCGGGCGTCAGCCCCGCGTCGTCGAGCGCGGCCCGCACCGCCTCCACCGCCAGCCGCAGTTCGCTGCGCCCCGAGTCCTTGGAGAACTCGGTGGCCCCGATGCCGACGATCGCCGCCCGTCCGCCGAGGCCGTCCCGCCCGCGCACGCTCATGCGCCACCGCCTTCGGACCGGGGCCCGGCGGGAGCGGGGTCCGGGGCGGGCGCCGCTCCGGGAGCGGGAGCCCCGGCCGGGACCGTCACCGTCACCGTGCCCGTGACGTGCCGGCCGATGCCGTTGGTGCCGAGGATCCGCACCGTGGCCGTGTCGCCGTCGACCTCCTCGACCGAGCCGGTCAGCACCATGGTGTCCCCGGGGTGGTTGGGGGCGCCCAGCCGTATCGCCACCCGGCGCAGCACGGCGTCCGGGCCGAAGTGGTCGGTCACGTACCGCCCGACCAGTCCGTTGGTCGTCAGGATGTTCATGAAGATGTCCGGCGATCCCTTGGCCCGCGCCAGGTCCGCGTCGTGGTGCACGTCCTGGTAGTCCCGTGAGGCGATCGCCCCGGCCACGATCAGCGTGCGGGTGATCTCGATCTCCAGCGGCGGCAGTGCTTCGCCCGCCCTCATGTCCCCGCCTCCCCGTTCACGATCGGCTCCCCGTTCACGATCGCCTCCCCCAGTTCCTGCAGCACTTCGCCTCCGCCTCCCAGGTACGCGTCCAGCTGACGGCCCCACAGGAAATGCCGGTGGACGGGGTGTTCGAGGTCCGCGCCCGCCCCGCCGTGCAGGTGCTGGCCCGTGTGCACCACCCGCTGCCCGGCCTCCGACGCCCACCAGGCCGCCGTCAGGGCGTGCGTCACGTACGGCAGCCCCTCGTCGCGCCGCCACGCGGCCTCGTACGCCGTCACCCGTATCGCCTCGGTGTCCATGTACGCGTCGGCGGCCCGCAGCTGGACGCCCTGCCGGGCGGCGAGCGGCCGCCCGAACTGCTCGCGCGCGTTCGTGTGCTCCACCGCCCGCGCCAGCGACCCCGCGCACACCCCGGCCTGCAGTCCGGCGAAGGCGGTACGGGCCGTGGCCAGCAGGTCCTCGTACGCTCCCGGGCCGCCCAGCGCCTCGCCCGGCGTCCCCTCCAGCGTCAGGCGCCCCGCCGACCAGGGCGCCGTGAGCTCGACCGGCTCGCTCGCCGCCGCCTCCGCCACGCGGACCAGCCAGAGCTCGCGCCGGTCGTCGGCGACGAGCACATGGGTGGCGTCACGCAGCCAGGGCACGGCGGGAAGGACACCGGTCAGGGCACCGGAGACGGACCGGACGCCCGGGCCCGGCACCGCTCCGGTCACCACCACCGTCCCGTCGGCGATCCCCGGCAGCAGCCGCTCGCGCTGCTCCGGCGAACCGTGCGCCGTCAGCGCGAGCAGTCCGTACACACAGCTCACGGCGAACGGCACCTGCGCCGTGGTGCGCCCCTGTTCCTCCAGCAGCAGCACGAGGCCGAGGAGCCCGGTGTCCGCGACCGCGGCCACCAGCCCGGCGGAGCACAGTTCCTTCCACAGCCCGGCGTCGCTGCCGGTGCCGGCGGCGGTGAGCCGCTCGTGGGTGGAGAGGTCGCCGAAGATCCGCGCGGCCAGCTCCGCGGCGGCCGCCTGCTCCTCGGTGGGCGTGAAGTCCATGTCAGCCCTCCCCGCCCGGACCGGTGCCGGCCCGCCGCGCGGCGCGGAAGACCGGCAGCTCCAGCTCCTCGTCGTACCGCCGGAACTCGAGCCGCACCGGCATCCCGATCCGCACCTCGCCGGGCGGGACCCCCACCACGTTGCTCACGATCCGCACGCCCTCGGCCAGCTCGATCAGGGCGACGGCGTAGGGCGGGTCGAAGGCCGGGAACGGGGGGTGGTGCATGACGACGTACGAGTACACGGTCCCCTCGCCGCAGGACTCGACCGTGTCCCAGTCCGGGCAGCCGCACGCGCCGCACCCCGGCAGCCAGGGGAACCTCAGCGCCCCGCAGTCCGCGCAGCGCTGGATCAGCAGCCGGTGCCGCCCGACGCCCTCCCAGAAACCGGAGTTGTCCCGGTTGACCACCGGCCGCGGGCGTCGGGCTCCCGCCCCGGCGTTCCCGGTCCGCGCGGTGCCCGACGCGTCCCGGGGCGCCTCGCCGGCCCCCGGACTCCGGCGCGCCGGGCGGTACTTGAGGATGCGGAACCTGTGCGTCCCGGCGAGTTCTCCCCCCGCCCGGATGTCCATCCGTGTGGTGACGAAGTACCCGGTGCCCAGCTTGGTCGTCTTGCGCCCGGACACGGACTCGATCATCGAGTCGAAGGTGATCTCGTCCCCGGGGCGCAGCGGGCGCAGGTACTCCTGTTCGCAGTCGGTGGCGACGATCGAGGTGTACCCGGCGCCGTCGAGCAGGGCGAACAGCTCGTCGTAGGTCCCGGAGCGGCCGGGGCGGTCGGTGTGCCCGGAGAGGCCGCTCATCGTCCACGCCTGGAGCATGGTGGGCGGGGCCACGGCGTCCGGCCCCTCGTACGCCGGGTTGGTGTCCCCCATGGCCTCGCACCAGTGCCGGATCATCGGCGCGTTGACCAGGTCCCTGCCCACGCCCCCGACGGTGGCCGGGCGCCCCTGGTACTTCCGCAGGCGTTCCGACAGCTCGTCCCCGTCGTCCGCGCCGGTGCCGGCCGGGGCGGTGTCCCGCACGTCTCCGTCGCGGGCGGCCGCACCCGCTTCCCGCCCGCTCACCGCCGCCCCCTCCTCATGCCGAGCCGCATCGTCGCGACGATCTCCCGCTGCACCTCGCTCACCCCGCCCCCGAACGTGTTGATCTGCGCCGCCCGGTTCATCCGCTCCAGTCCGCCTCCCCCGAACGCGCCCGGCGAGCCGGAGCGGACCAGGGCCTCCGCTCCGACGACGTGCTGGCACATCCGGTACACCGCGACCGCGGACTCGGTCCCCGCGACCTTCACGCCGCTCGCGTCCCCGGGCGCCGGCCCGCCGGATCCCAGGTCCCCCACCAGACGCCAGCTGAGCAGGCGTGACGCCGCCAGCCGGGCGTGCGCCTCGGCGAGCCTGAGACGCACCCACGGTTCGTCGGCCCGGCGCCGCCCGGTCACCGGGTCGGGGGTGCGGGCCGCCTCCAGGGCGGCCGCGTAGAAGTCCTCGGCCTGCATGCCGATCGCGGCCAGGGCCACCCGCTCGTGGTTGAGCTGGCTGGTGACGAGTTCCCAGCCGGCGTTCTCCTCGCCGACCAGGTTCCCGGCCGGAACGCGGATCCCGTCGTAGTAGGTCGCCGTGGTGGTCTGGCCGCCCACCGTCTCGATCGGTGTCCACGAGAAGCCGGGCGCGTCGGTGGGGACGAGCAGGATCGAGATGCCCCGGTGTTTCGGCGCGTCCGGGTCGGTCCGGCAGGCGAGCCAGATCCAGTCGGCGTTCTGGGCGTTGGAGGTGAAGATCTTCTGTCCGTCGATCCGCCAGTGCCCGCCCCCGGTGCCGGTCCCGTCGTCGGTGCCGGTCCCGTCGTCCGCCGCACCGGGACCGGTCCCCGCGCGGGCCGGTCCCGCGGTCCCCCCGGCCTCCCGGACGGCGCGCGTGCGCAGCGAGGCGAGGTCCGTGCCGGCCGCCGGCTCCGAGTACCCGATGGCGAAGACGAGGTCGCCCTTCAGGATGCGCGGCAGGAAGAAGTCCTTCTGCTCCTCGCTGCCGTACTTCATGAGGGTCGGCCCGACGGTGTTCAGCGTGACCATCGAGACGGGCGCACCGGCCCGGTACGCCTCGTCGAAGAAGACGAACTGCTCGTCCGCTCCGCGCCCCTGTCCCCCGTACGCGGCCGGCCAGCCGAGACCGAGCAGACCGTCGGCCCCGATGCGGCGCAGCAGCGCCCGCTGTCCCGCTGGGTCGGTGGCCGGTGGCGGGCCGTCCGGCATCAGGTCCCGGAAGTACGTGCGGAGCTCGGCGCGCAGCCGTTGCTGGCGCTCGGTGGGGGCGAGGTGCACGGCGGCGGCCCTCCCGGACCTCGTACGAACAAGGTTTTCTGACTGTCCGTCAGATACCGTCGCCTGTCAAGGTCGTGGACACCCCGCCCGGACCGCCCCCTCGACGCCGGGCCGGGTACCGCCGCGCCCCTCCCCGCCCCCGCGGACACGTCCGTGCGACGGCGCCGGAGCACCGTCGCACGGACGCCGTGAACCCCCCGGGAGCGCCCACCCGCCCCCACACCCCCCGACCCCCGGCCCCCAAGCCCCTCGGCCCCCGCCTCCGGCTCACCAGGGCCCGACGAAGCCGACGTCGACGTCCCCCCGTCGGACGGCCGCGAACACGGAACCGTCCGGCCGGGCGGCGCTGCCGCGGCCCGGGTCCCCGGAGCCGATCGCCTGCCGCCGAGCGGCGGCGAGGGCGCGGGCGGTACGGATGCTTGCCATGCGAGTTCCTCCAGAACCGGTCGTACGCACCGGCGGTGAGCCGGGCCGTGCGGGAAGTACGGCTTGTTCCGGGGCGGTTGGCCCGCCGCCCCGGACTGTCCACGACGTCGCGGGTCCAGAGTTGCCCACGGCGCCCCGGCGAACCACCCCGGAAGGCGTGAATCCCCCTCAAGCGTGATGACATGTCGATAAACCCCCTCATGACCCGCGAAGCCCCCGCTCAGCCTCCCGCCGGCCACCGGACCCGGGCGCCGCAACGGCCGAAGCGCTCCGGCACCTTTTCGGCCGGTTCCGCGGATCACCCGTCCGGCGCTCCCGCACGCCCGCGGCACCCTTCCTTTTCTCGAACATCCGTACGAGCATGGAGACATGGCCACCATCGACCGGCGGGCCACCACTCTGGCCCTGGCCCATGCCCTGTCCGCGGCCGAGCGCGGACTCGCGGTGATCCCGCTGTCCCGCACGAAGCTCCCGGCCCTGCGCTCCCCCCACCGTGACGACCCCGACCCCCTCCCCTGCCACGGCGAATGCGGCCGCTTCGGGCACGGCGTGTACGACGCCTCGACCGATCCCCGGCGCATCCGCGAACTGTTCGCCGCCGCCCCCTGGGCCACCGGCTACGGCATCGCCTGCGGGCTGCACCCGCACCACCTCATCGGCGTCGACCTCGACACCAAGTCCGGTACGGACTCCTCGGTGGCCCTGCGCGAGCTGGCCCTGCGCCACCTCTTCACGATCCCGGACACGGTCGTCGTCCTGACCCCCAGCGGCGGACGCCACCTGTGGCTGAGCGGACCGCCGGACGTCGTGGTCCCCAACTCCGCGAGCCGGCTCGCCCCCGGCATCGACATCCGCGGCGCGGGCGGCTATCTCGTCGGCCCCGGCTCACGGACCGGACACGGCGTGTACGAGACGGCCCCCGGCACCTCCCGGCTCGCGCCCGCGCCCTGCCCGTCCGAACTCCTGCGCCTGCTCCTGCCCCCGCCCCGCACCCACCACCCCGGCCCCTCCACGGCCGGGCGACAGGGGCAGGGACCGGGACAGGGACAGGGGCAGGGACTGGTCCAGTTCGTCCTCGCCGCCCACGAGGGCCAGCGCAACACCCGCCTCTTCTGGGCCGCCTGCCGCGCCCACGAGAACGGCATCGGCCCCCAGCTGACCGACCGGCTCGTCCAGGCCGCCGTCCGCACGGGCCTGACCGAACGGGAGGCCCGCTCGACGATCGCCTCCGCGGCACGGATGACGGCCCCCGCCGACCGGCGGCACTGAGACGGGCCCGCCCCCCGTGCCGTCGGGCGACGGGCGGCACGGGCGGCGGGCCCGCGGGACGATGCACACGTACGGGGTGCCGACCAGCGAAGTTTCATCACACGTACGGGTGAGCGTCGGGACCCTATGGCCGGGTATGTGCCCACCTGCCCGGAGTCCTGGAAAAGCCCGTCCCGGTGACGCTCCGAGCGGCGAAAACGCCCGGCGGCAAAGGTGTTTCCGGAGGGCGGCGGTGACACGGAACGCGTTTCCGGTCCCCACGAGTCAACGGTGTGTGCGTGTCTACACCGAACCAAACGCCTCGATTGTTCAGAATGTGGCCAACCGCCCCATTTGAAACTTTGAAGTTTCGTTGCCGAGGAGCGTGGCATGCAGGTTCGCAGGTGGCTCCCGGGCCAACCCACCCATATCGGACGGCACGACTGGCCGGACGAGGGCGATGACAGGACACACCTGCGGTTGCGGTCCGGCTCCATTGTGGTACTGGACCGGCAGGCCTGGCGGGTCCTGGAGATCAACGACTACCCGGGCGACTGGTGGCCGGAGGCCTACGAGAAGGCGTGGGGCGAGCACCTGGAGCTGTGGTGGCACGCCAACGAACTGCGGCGGGCCAACGGCCAGGCTGTCAAACCGGCCCCGGAGCGCGCCGAGTTCTACAAGCGCCCGGTGATCCTGGTCCTGCGCAGCGAGAACCTGCCCCGGTCCGCGCCGAAGCACTGGTGCGCTCCCGCCAGCCACGACTGGCAGGTCCTCCCGGAGCACTACGCCGTCTGCCGCGCCTGCGGCGAGCTGCCGCCCTGCCACCACGGGGAGTACCGCTGGGAGAGCGGTCCCCGTCGCCCGGAGCAGAGCGGCGGCATCCCGCTCATGGTGCCGGAGGGCTGCTGCATGGGGTGCGCCGAGCAGATCAAGCCCCGGGGACGGACCGTGCACTTCCCGGGTCCGAACCTCTGGTACCCGGACCTGGGGGAGAACACCGCGGTCTTCCACACCCGTGCCGCCTGCGCCGACCAGGTCGACTGCTACCGCATGCAGTGGCAGGCCCAGTACAGCCCCCGCGCCTCCACGCACTCCGCCACCCTGGCGTTCCCCGGTTTCGAACACCTCATGCTGCCCCGGACGCGTCGTGCGCCGGACCTGCCCCCGCACGTCCAGCAGATCGCCCAGGGACCCTACGCGGCGTCGTCCCCACCCGCTCCGGCGTCCCGTCCGGAAGAGGAGACGCACGCCTTCCCGGTCAGCGGTGCCGGAACCTTCCGTCTCCCGTTCGACAGGTACCGGGGGGAACCGGAGACCGGCGCCGCGCCGGCCGGCCCGCCCGCGCCCGCCGTTCCCGAGCCGACGGGCCCGTCGGCGCCCGCGGCCTCCGGCGCGCCCCCGGCGAACCCGGCCGCGCCGGTCCGGTCCGTCGCGTCGGGGTCCCCCCTCCCGGCCGAGGTTCCCGCGCCCGCCGCCGCCCCGTCCTCCGCTCCCGCTCCCGCTCCCGCTCCCGCCGAGAGTGCCGGAGCGGCTCTGCGGGCGGCGCAGGAACTGGGTCTGTCACTGGCGGAACGCCCGGCCTTCCACAACGCGGAACAGGCGGCCAGGGTGATCGAGGAACTCACCGCCGCGGTCCGGAACATCGCGCTCTGCCTGAACAACCCGGCGACCCGCGAGCACTCCTGACCCGCACCGGTCGCCGGGCCGGACCGGTCGCCGGGCCAGGCAGGCAGGCCGGCCGGAGGACGGAGCCCATACGAATGGGGTGCCCCTCACCGAGGGGCACCCCATTCGTCCTGCGCGTCCATGAACCGCGGTGGGTGTGGGATTTGAACCCACGGTGACTCGCGCCACGACGGTTTTCAAGACCGTTCCCTTAGGCCGCTCGGGCAACCCACCTCGCCCGTCCCACCTGGGACGGAGCGGCTACAGCCTACCGGCCGCGAGCGCCTGGCGGGGGCCGTGGCCCATGAGGGAGCCATCCGTACCGTAATGGTGCGGTACCGGGTGGTTCCGTCCCGCCCGGTCCGCCGAGCACGTGGTCATGGACGCCGACGGCACCCGGCCACCAAGGCGCGGGAAGTCGTCAGACACGGACACGAAAGGCAGCTTTCGCGGACAGTTCCGCCATCTCGCGCTCACTCGATTGCCGCACATCCGGAAGAGGGGGAACAGCGTTAGCCGAACATGGCGAAAGCAAGACCTCTCGCTCCGGCCGTCCCCGAAACGACGGCGGCGGACACGGTCCAGGAGGAAATCGGCCAGCGGTGGAACGGCCGGGGACGCTCCGGCCGCCACGGCGCTCACGTGACCGGGAAGAATTTCCGTGAATGACGACCATGTGAATCTCTCCTTCGCCCGGTACGGACAGAATCCCGGACACCTGGCCGGGACGGAGAGCGGTCCGTACGACGATCCCATGACCACCCTGCACGAACAGGGCTGGGACCCGGTCGAGGAACTCACCTATCTCCTGCAGGACGCCGCGGCGGCGGAGCACGAGGTCACCGTGCCGCAGCCGCGCACCGAGGCGGCCTACGCTCCGCGCGCCGAAGCGGCCTACGCTCCGCGCCCCGAGGCGGCCTACACACCACACGTCGAAGCGGCCTACGCCGACGAGTTCACCGATGACCCGATGGACGATCTGGTCCAGATCACCGCCGAGCTGCCGCCCGTCCGGCGCTCCTCGGCCGGGCACCGCAAGGTACGGGTCCGCAAGCCCCGCAACTGGCTGCAGGCCGTCAGCTTCACGATCGCCGCGATCGCCGCCGCCACCGTGTCGATGGTGAGCGTCTTCAGCGGCATGGTGGCCTACTCGCCCCTGCAGCGCATCGCGTCCAACGCGCAGAGCGGCACGGGGCCTTGGTGGCCCCTTCTGGTCTACGGTCCCTGGACGGTGGCCTCGCTCTCCATCCTGAGGGCCGCCCTGCACCAGCGCCGGGCCGTGCACTCGTGGTACGTCGTCCTGCTGTTCTCCTCCGTCGCCATGATGTTCTGCGTGGCCGACGCCCACCAGACGGTCACCGGCGTGGCCACGGCCGTCGTACCCGCCCTCGCGTCGTTGACCTGCTTCCAGCAGTTGGTCCGTCAGATCACGCTGACCCGGCCGCCCCGCCAGACCGTCTCCCGCCATCGGCAGCGCCCCTGCCCGGCACCGGAACGCGCCGGGAGCAAGGCCGGGGGCGCGAAGGGCCCGTCCGGCGTGAAGAGGGCGCGCGCCTGACCCGTCTTTGGTCACGGGTCCTTCCCGGCCGGGCGCGGCGGGCGCGGAACACGCGGAAGGGGTGTCTCTCGCGAGAGACACCCCTTCCGGCCTGTGCGTGGGGTCAGCTGTCGCCCTCGCGGGAGCCGAGGGTGACGTCGACCGTGTGGGTCTTGCCGTCGCGCGTGTAGGTGAGCTTGACGGTGTCGCCGGGCTTGTGGGTCCAGATCGCGCCGATGAGGGTCGGACCGCTGTCGACCACCATGCCGTCGAGCTTGGTGATGACGTCGCCGGGCTTGAGGCCGGCCTTGGCGGCGGGACCGCCGGGCTCGACCGCCGAGGCGCCGCTCGCGCCCTGCTCGGTGATCTTCGCGCCGCCCGAGTCCTCGTTCAGGGAGACCGAGGCGCCGATCTTCGCGTACACCGGCTTGCCCGTCCGGATCAGCTGCTGGGCCACGTACTTGGCCTGGTTGACCGGGATGGCGAAGCCCAGACCGATGGAACCGGACTGGCCGGAGCCGCCGAGACCGCCGCTGCTCGACGACTGGATCGCCGAGTTGATGCCGATCACCGCGCCCGAGGCGTCGAGCAGGGGCCCGCCGGAGTTGCCCGGGTTGATCGAGGCGTCCGTCTGCAGGGCGCTCATGTACGAGGACTTGCTGTCGGTGCCGCCGTCGCTGGAGGCGACCGGACGGTTCTTCGCGCTGATGATGCCCGTGGTCACCGTGTTGGACAGGCCGAAGGGCGCGCCGATCGCGATGGTGGAGTCACCGACGGCCACCTTGTCGGAGTCGCCGAGGACGAGCGGCTTCAGGTCGGAGGGCGCGTTCTTGAGCTTGATGACCGCGACGTCGTACCCCTGCGCGTGGCCGACCACCTCGGCGTCGTACTTCTTGCCGCTCGGGAAGGTGGCGGTGAGCTTGCCGCCGTCGACCGCGTCCGCCACCACGTGGTTGTTGGTGAGGATGTGGCCCTGCTTGTCGAAGACGAAGCCCGTGCCGGTGCCGCCCTCGCCGTTGGTGCTCTGGGCCTCGATGGTGACGGTGCTCGGCAGCGCGGTGGCGGCCACGTTCGCGACCGTGCCCGAGGCGCGCTTGACCCCGCCGCTGGCGCTCGGGGCGGAGACCGTCGTCGAGTCGGTGGAGCTGTCGTCGTTCTTGGCCAGCGAGTAGCCGATGCCGCCGCCGACACCGCCCGCGACCAGCGCGGCCACCAGCACCGCGGCGACCAGGCCGCCGCGCCCGTTCCTGGGCTTCGGCGCGGGCTGCTGGTAGGAGGAGCCCCAGCCGCCGTGCCCCGGGCCGCCGCCGTCGGCGTACGAAGGGGTGGCGGGCGGCGGGGGCGGCCAGCCCGCCTCGGGCGCGGAGCCCTGCGTCGGCGCCTGTCCGTAGGGGTCGGCGCCCTGTCCGGCTCCGTTCGACGCGTACGCCGGCATGCCCGCGGGCGCCGGGGCGTGCTCCGGTGCGCCGGGCACCGCGGGGATCGGAGCGGTCGGCGCGCCCCCCGCGTGCGAGGCCTGCGCGGAAGCAGCGGGAGTTTCCACCGGCACGGGAGGTGCGGACGGGGCCGGGGGTACTGCGTTGCCCTCGTTCTCGGTGCTCACAGCTCTTCTCCTCGATCCACGGCTGTTGTTCTCGGTCGCACTCGGTCACGCCCACTCACACTTGTCGATGGCCCGGCGCGATGCAGCTGTGCATGTGCTTTTGTACGCCGCCAGCTTTTCCCACGGGGCGTCAGGGCACCATAAGCGGTGGCTGTGGGTCCGAGGTCATCCTTTATAACGGACTTTTATTACTAAAAGGAACGAGATGGGAGATATCTCACCTCACACCTGCGGCGCGACGGTGGCACCATGACGCGGTGACCCTCGCACGACAGCACCCGATCCAGGTCGTCGCCCACCGCGGAGCCTCCGAAGAGGCCCCCGAGCACACGCTGGCCGCGTACAAGAAAGCGATCGAGGACGGTGCGGACGCCCTCGAGTGCGATGTGCGGCTGACCGCCGACGGCCATCTCGTCTGCGTCCACGACCGGCGCGTGAACCGGACGTCCAACGGCCGCGGAGCCGTCTCCGCCCTGGAACTCGCCGAACTCGCCGCGCTGGACTTCGGCTCGTGGAAGAACCGCGACGAGTCGCCCGACTGGGAACACACCCCCGGAAGCCTGGCCGACACCTCCGTCCTCACCCTGGAGAAACTGCTCGAACTCGTCGCCGACGCCGGCCGCCGCGTGGAGCTGGCCGTCGAGACCAAGCACCCGACCCGCTGGGCGGGCCAGGTCGAGGAACGGCTGCTGCATCTGCTGAAGCGTTTCGGCCTGGACGCCCCCGCCTCCGCCGACGAGTCCGCGGTGCGCGTCATGAGCTTCTCGGCGCGCTCGCTGCACCGCGTCCGGGCCGTGTCCCCGACCCTGCCGACGGTCTATCTGCTCCAGTTCGTGTCGCCCCGGCTGCGGGACGGACGACTGCCCGCCGGTGTCCGGATCGCGGGCCCCTCGATGCGGATCGTGCGCAGCAACCCCGGATATATCGAGCGGCTCAAAAGATCCGGGCACCAGGTGCACGTCTGGACCGTGAACGAGCCGGAGGACGTCGATCTCTGCGTCGAGCTGGGCGTCGACGCCATCATCACCAACCGTCCGCGCGCGGTGCTGCGTCAGCTGGGCCGCTGACCCGGCGCCGACCGGAGCCGGCGACCCGCCGGAGAACACCACGATCCCCCCTCCGAAACGGCCGATAACCGGCCTCCGGTCACAGGGAGTGCACCGGCGCGTTCGCTCCGCATTCGATCGTCGTGAGTGCGTCGGCGGACGGCTACCGGCCGGTTTCCGCTCTGGTCCGAAGGGGCATTCACACCGTGGCGTGGGGTGAAGGAGGTTTCGGGGGTGGCGTTGGTGGTGGCACAGGAGGTGCCCACGTCGTCGAGCATGGCCGTACCCCATGGCCCTGCGGGCGTGGGGGAAGCAAGACACCGGATGCGCGATCAACTGCGCTCGGGGGGCGTGGCGGAAACGGTCATCGACGATGCCGTACTGATCCTTTCCGAACTGCTCAGCAACGCGTGCCGACACGGCAGGCCGTTGGGGGACGCCCTCGCGGGCGACGGCGACGTACGCGCGGCCTGGCGTGTCGACCCGGCGGGACGGCTCACGGTCGAGGTGACGGACGGCGGCGGCCCGACCCGCCCCGTGCCCGCCACCCCGTCGGTCACCGCCCGGGGCGGCCGCGGGCTGAACATCATCACGGCGCTGGCCGAGGACTGGGGCGTACGGGACGGGCTGCGCGGCGAGGTCACCGTGTGGGTGGTCGTCCGGGACGACCTGGAAACGGCGCGTCGGCGCGACGATTTCGCTACGCGCGTCGCGTCACCGAGGGTGCCCGGGATCTCCGGTCTGGACTTCGTGGACGCCTTCGACGACCTGGACTGAGCCGGACCGGGGCGCGGGCCGGGGAGCCCGGCCACGCCCCGGCGGGGGGCGCGGGCCGGCCGCCGGACTCCGGGACGACGCGGTGCGTTGTCCACAGGATCCCGTCGCTCTGCGTACGAGCGGCTAGGCTCGCGCCAGTACGAGACGAGCCGTGATCGGGAGACAGCCACGATGGCCAAGAAGCGACCCCAGACGAAGGCCCAGCGGCCGCAGCTCAAGGACGGCGAGATCCCGGTCGTCGGCGCCCGCGAGCCCTGCCCCTGCGGCAGCGGCCGCCGCTACAAGGCCTGCCACGGCCGGGCGGCCGCGCACGCCGCGACCGAGCTGGTGCACCGTCCGTTCGAGGGCCTGCCCGGCGAGGGCGACTGGGTCGCGCTGCGCGAACTGGTGCCCTCCGCGACGGTCGAGCTGAAGCTCAAGGAGAGCCTGCCCGAGGGCGTCCCCTCGGTCACCCTCGCCACGGTCCTGCCGATGGCGTGGCCCGCGCTGCGCCGCGAGGACGGCTCGGTGCTGCTCGGCCTGCAGAACGACACGTCGTCCGGCGACATCAGCCGCGACCTGGCCGACACCCTCCAGCGCGCGCTCGTCGCGCCGCCCGGCACCCCGGTCGAGGGCCGGCGCGCCCCGGTCGACGGTCCCCGGCTCCAGGACCTGCTCGACCCCGAAGGCGCCTTCGAGCCAGTTGTGCACAGCGGCTTCGAGTTCTGGGTCCCGGACGCGGAGAACGCGACGGCCGAGGTGACCGCCTCGCTGGAGCGGGCCAACGCCGCCGCCATCCCGACGGTGAAGCTCTCGGGGGTCGACGCCGCCTACTGGTGCGAGACGCCCGAGAAGAACCACCTGCGCTGGGTCATGCCGTACGCGGAGGAGCAGCTTCTGGACGCTCTGGCGCGGCTGCACGCCGAGGGCCGTTCGAGCCTCGGGGAGGGCACCCGGCTGGTCGGTTCCTTCCGCGCCCACGGGCTCACGGTGCCGGTCTGGGACCTGCCGAGCGGCGTCACGGCGGACGACGTCGAGAAGCCGGCGGCCGAGTTCGCCGAGCGCCTCGCCACCGCTCTGGCCACGGACGCGCCGCTGACGGCGGACGAGCGCCGCGCGCGCGGCGGGCTCACCAACCGCCAGGTGACCCTCAGCTGACCCACAGCCGGCCCACAGGACGGAAAACTGACCGACCGGTCAGCTGGTCGGCACCCATGGAACGGGTGACTCCTGTCACAACTCCCCGTTGTGACAGGTAAATCCGTGTCCGAATAGCCGAGATCGAATTTGCGAACAGCCGATCTCTTGTTACCGTTCGAGTAGCCCGGTTGCTGGTGCATCCCCCGTCGCCAGCAACCGGGTCTTTCCATGTTCGGAATCCCGAACAATATCAATCGTCTTAGCGGCGGCCCGAGTTGCTTCCCGAGCGCAACAGCAGCGGCTCGTCGGAGTCGGCACTCCTCGCGAATTCCGCGACCGCCGAGTACGCCCCCGGATCCCCCGCCGTACGTTCCCCGGGCGTCTCGCACACCCCCGGGTCGTCCTCCGCGTCCACCGCGCAGTTCATCTGCACCGTGCGGCCGCCAGGGCCCATCAGGGTCAGGGCCGAGCTCAGCGCGTCGCCGGTCGCGTTGCGGTAATAGGTGCGCGCCCAGGTCTCCCCGCCCCGCGTCAGGACACAGGTCTGCGCCTCGACGCCGTCGGGCGAGGAGAGCTCGGGACCGCACCGGGCGGTCACGGCGGACCCGGGGCCGGGCCGCGGAGGAGGGTTCCGGGGCCCGGGCGCACGCGGCCGGTCGTCCGGGCGGGCCCTCCCGCGCACGGCCGTGGAACCGTCGTCGGCCACCGGGCCGGCCGAGGACACGGCCAGCGGCAGGGCGAGCACGAACACCACGACCCCCGCCGGCGCCACGAGGCGGACTCTTCGGGGATCCGGCCCGCGGCCCTGTGGCGCCGAGGCCCCGTACCCCCCGGAACGACGCTGCACGGTCGGACGATAACGAGCACGGGCGGGCGCGCGGCCCGCCGCGCGCCAAACGCCCCTACAACTCGGGCGTGCTCACACCCGTACGAGTGAGTGCCTCGACGACGGCGTCCACCACGGCCTCCACGTCGGGCACCCAGGGGGCGGCCGAACCGGGCAGCGGGGCACGCTCCCAGCGGATCTGGCCCTGGCCCGTCCCGGACGGCGGCAGCGCGATGTAGCCGCCGTCGCCGTGGAAGCGCAGGGAACCGGGGACGAAGTCCTTGGCGTAGAGCAGTTCGCCGAGCTGCTCCATGGAGTACGGGGCGACGAGGATCGCCCAGCGGGAGGAGGACGCGACGACCGGGCCGAGGCGCATGCCCGTGCGGTCGAGGGCGTCCAGCGCGCGGGCCGCCGCGAGGGCGGGCAGGCTCACCGCGCACGGGGCACCGCCCCCGGTGGCCAGCACGACGGGGGCCGAGGGCCGGTTGGTCCACCACCAGCGCACCATGCGCTCGTCCGTGGTGGCAGCGAGGAGGCCGGGGTCGAAGGGATGGGCGCCCGGCACCGTGCACTCCGGGTCGGGGCATCCGCAGCGGGCACGCCTCTGCGGGTCTGCCGCCACACCCGGTAGTACGGGCCACCGCCATTCGGTCGCGAAGGTCAGGGCCGCGCTGAGCATCTCAGGCCTCCCGTCGTTCCGCCCGGACAGGAGCCCGCGTCGCCTTCCGAGGATCTCGCGCATGAGCGCTCGTTCCTTTCCGTTGCACGCCTGGCAACACCGAGGATCACATCACACCATGTGTCGATCACTTCACTGTGCGTACCTGCTGGCGCATCACACCCCTGCCGGAGACAAGGGGAACCCCTCTGGGCCGAGCATGTGGCTGTGTCCGCGCCCATACCGCGTATATCCAAAGCATGGGCATGGCGTGGGGTGGCGGCGCCTGGCGTTTTACGTCCCGCGATTTCCTAGCCGCCTCCGCCACGGGAGGATGGGGCACGGTCGTCGGTGGTTAAGACGCCCGGGTCCGTCGCCAGGTTCCGGGCGGATCCCAACCGCCCCTGGCCTTCACCGAGTACGTACCCATCACGACCGCTGTGACGCTCCGTCGAACAAGGCCAGTCGACCTCAATAAGCCGTTGCCCGAGTCAGTTTTAGGCCAATTTTGATTTCCCGCAAGGGTTACCACCGGTCTCATGGACACCAGGAATCCCGGCAGGACAATGCTGGACATCCCCTCACGAGTACGTGTACATGTGGAGACACCGCTAGCGGCGCAGAACGACATGGGGGTTTGCGATGCTATTGAGCAATACGCACCGGTCGGAAAGCCGGTCGTCATGAACGCCCCTCACCTTCCGAAAGTGGCCGGAATCGATTCAACGGTTCCTTCGCCCGCACACACTGTCGCGCCGACGTCCGCGCCCGCGGGCTCCTCACCGGCCGGCCCCGGGGTCGCCCTCCAGGACCGTCTCGCGGGCTGGGTCTCGGACCTCACCACGCTCCACGAACTCACCGAGCGCCTCACCCGCACCGCGACCCTGGACGACGCGCTGCAGGAACTGCTGCGCGCCGGATCCGCCCTCGTGGGCGCCCGGCGCGGTCTGGTCGTCATGGAACCCGGCGACGGCCTCGGCCCCGACACCACGATCGGCCTCGGCCTCGGCCGGGCGGACCTCGGCCACATCGAGACGGTGCCGCGCAGCTCCATGTCGTACGGAAAGATCCTGGACGGACTGCCCGGCGGCGAGGGCGAGATCACCCAGCCCGACCTCCTCTCGGAGGACGGGCTCGACCCGCGCCACCGCGAGGTGGCCGCCCGCCTGGGCTACGCCGCCAGTTACGCGCTGCCGCTGTCGACCGAGGCGGCGGGCCGGCTCGGCGCCGCCGTGTGGCTCTACGACGAGCCCGCCGAGCCGGTGGAACGCCAGCGCCACCTCGTCGGCCTCTACGTCCACCAGGCCACGGAGCACCTGGCACGGCTGGTCGAGCTCGAACGCGCGCGGGCGTGCGTGACGACGATCTCCGAGGAGCTGCTTCCCCCACGGCTGCCCCGGGTCTCCGGCGTCCAGCTCGCCGCCCGGCACCGCACCGGACCGCGCGGCGGCGGCGACTGGTACGACGCACTGCCGCTGCCCGACGCCGCCCTCGGCCTCGCGGTCGGCTCCGTCACCGGGTCGGGACCCAGCGCGGTCGCCGCCATGGGCCGGCTGCGCGCCTCCCTGCGCGCCTACGCCGTCATGGAGGGCGAGGACCCGGTCGCCGTCCTCTCCGACCTCGAACTGCTGCTGCGGCTGACCGAACCCGCGCGCTCCGCCACCGCCCTCTTCGCGTACTGCGAGCCCGCCCTGCGCAAGCTCACGCTCGCCGGTGCCGGCCACAGCCCGCCCCTGGTGGTCGGCCCGCGGCGCACCGAGTTCGTGGAGACCTCCCTGTCCGCGCCCCTGGGCATGCTCGCCTGCTGGGAGGCGCCGAGCGTCGAACTGACCGCCGGCCCCGGCGAGACCGTGCTGCTCTACACCGACGGTCTGCTGCACCGCACCGGCGATCCGATGGACCGCGCCTTCGCCCGGCTGCACGCGGCGGCGGCGAGCGTGCCGAGGGCGCTGCGCGACGACCCGGGCGCGATCGCCGACCACGTGCTGCGCGGTGTGCTGCCGGACGGCCTCGACGAGGCGGACAGCGACGAGGACGTCGTCCTCCTGGCGGCCCGTTTCGAGTGAGAGGGGCCTCACCCGATGTAACAGGCCTTCCGGCCCTGGGCCCCCTTCAGTACGACCGTACGATGGGTGAGGTCCTAAGTCGTACGAAGGAGGCAGACCGTGTCGGAGGCGCTCACCCCGGAGACCCCGGAAGCCGTGCTCGACGAAGCCGCTGACGAAGCGGGCGAGGAAGAGCCCATCAAGCAGCGCAAGAACGGCCTGTACCCGGGCGTGTCCGACGAGCTGGCCGCCAGCATGAAGTCGGGCTGGGCCGACACCGAGCTGCGGGGCCTCACGCCCATCGCGCAGGCCGAGTACACCGCGGCCCGCCGCGCCGCGCTGTCCGCGCGCTTCCCGGGCGAGCGCCTGGTGATCCCGGCGGGCAACCTGAAGACCCGCTCGAACGACACGGAGTACCCCTTCCGTGCCTCGGTCGAGTACGCCTACCTCACCGGCAACCTCACCGAGGACGGCGTCCTCGTGCTGGAGCCGGCCGCCGAGGGCCACAGGGCGACGATCTACCTGCTGCCGCGCTCCAACCGTGAGAACGGCGAGTTCTGGCTGTCCGGGCAGGGCGAGCTGTGGGTCGGCCGCCGCCACTCCCTGGCCGAGGCCGAGCAGCTCTACGGCATCCCCGCCTCGGACGTCCGCGAACTTCCCGCCGCGCTGAAGGAGGCCACCGGTCCCGTCCGGGTCGTGCGCGGTCACGACGCCGCGATCGAGGCCGCGCTGACCGACAAGGTCACCCTGGAGCGGGACGAGGAACTGCGCGTCTTCCTGTCCGAGGCACGGCTCGTCAAGGACGAGTTCGAGGCCGGCGAGCTGCAGAAGGCCGTCGACTCCACCGTGCGCGGCTTCGAGGACGTGGTGAAGGTCCTGGACAAGGCCGAGGCCACCAGCGAGCGCTTCATCGAGGGCACCTTCTTCCTGCGCGCGCGGGTCGAGGGCAACGACATCGGCTACGGCTCGATCTGCGCTTCGGGCCCGCACGCCTGCACGCTGCACTGGGTGCGCAACGACGGCCCGGTCCGCTCCGGCGACCTGCTGCTGCTGGACGCGGGCGTGGAGACCCACACCCTCTACACCGCCGACGTCACGCGCACGCTCCCGGTCAACGGCACCTACACGGAGATCCAGAAGAAGATCTACGACGCCGTGTACGACGCCCAGGAGGCCGGTATCGCGGCCGTCCGGCCGGGCGCCAAGTACCGCGACTTCCACGACGCCGCGCAGCGCGTGCTGACCGAGCGGCTCGTCGAGTGGGGTCTCGTCGAGGGCCCGGTCGAGCGCGTCCTGGAGCTCGGCCTGCAGCGCCGCTGGACCCTGCACGGCACCGGCCACATGCTCGGCATGGACGTCCACGACTGCGCCGCCGCGCGCACCGAGACGTACGTCGAGGGCACGCTGGAGCCGGGCATGTGCCTGACCGTCGAGCCGGGTCTGTACTTCCAGGCGGACGACCTGACCGTGCCGGAGGAGTACCGCGGCATCGGCGTCCGCATCGAGGACGACATCCTCGTCACTGAGGACGGCAACCGGAACCTGTCGGCCGGTCTGCCGCGCCGCTCGGACGAGGTCGAGGCCTGGATGGCGTCCCTCAAGGGCTGACGCGGCGCCCGCGAGGGCCGACGCGGTACCGATGGCCGGGTGTCCTCCGGGGCGCCCGGCCATCGGTGTGTCCGGGTGGCGCGTACCCGCACGCCCGGTCCGTGCCCCCGACGGTTCCGGGTGTGCCCGGAGCGGCCGTCCGCGGACGCGGTCTCCGCTCCGGTGGCGGTCCGTCAGGCCGGCGTGACCGGCAGCGCGTCCACGAACAGCGCGCCCGCGAGCAGGGCACCGCTGCCGCCGGGCCTCCACCCGCGCGCGTGGAGGTCGTCGTCGAGGGCGGCCAGGCCCGAGCGTCCCGCCCGCGTGGACGTGCCTCCCGCTTCGAGCACTTCCCGGGCACCGGCCTGGACATGGCGAAGGCCGTGGGGTCCGGCCGTGTACAGCAACTCGGTGTCCTGGAGCGTGGACATGACGGTGAGCAGGGCGTCGAGACGGGCGCGGGGTTCGGGCGCGCCGGCCGCACGGGTGGTCGCGAGCGCGTCCAACGCCCTGCGCACGTGCGGGAATCCGGCCCGCGCCTCACCGCGCGCGCCGGCCGCGCCGTACTGCGCCGAGACGGACGAGCCGCGGGAGGGCCGCCGCGGTGCCCGCCGGTCGGTGTGCGCCGCGATCCGCTTGGCCGTCGTGGTGACCTCGGCTCCGCGGGCCCCGGGATCCAGGGCCGCCGCGGCGACCAGCAGCCCGAGGGCCCACAGCGCGCCCCGGTGTCCGCCGCCCGCCAGGGCCACCGAGTGCTCGGTGCACCGGCCGATCGAGCCCAGTTCCGCGCGGAGTCCGGGGGTGGCCCGGCCGGTGCGGCGGGCGGCCGCGGCCATGGCCGCGAGGCCGGGGGTCAGCGCCTTGGCGGACCAGCGCAGGGAACACAGATCACGCCGGGTGACCCGGGCACGGAGGTCACGCGGGTCGGGCAGCCCGGGTTTGGGGGTCAGCTCCAGCTGCCGGGTCAGCGCGGCCACCGCGGCCACCGCCAGCGCCTCGTCGTCCTCACGGCTGTTCATCGACGTATCCCTTCCCCTGAGGACACCGGCGGTGGAGGCACCGGAGCCGAAGCCGGCCGCGCGGGAAGGAAACCTAGACGCGCCGGCTGTCGAAAACCTGGGCGGGCGCTGTCACCGGCCTGTGGAACGCGGGAGAACCGGGGGAGGGCCGGCGCGTCAGGCCGGGAGCAGCGAGGGGACCGTCCTCCACTTGAGGATCTTGTCGAAGCTCACCACCGCACCGCCGCGCCCGGGCCTGTTGCCGATGTGGACGTGGTCGGCGAGCTCGTGGATCAGGCACAGCCCCCGGCCGTGCTCCGCGTCCTCGTCGGCCGGGCGCAGCGGCGCACGGACGCTGCCGGCCGGGAACCCCGGGCCGAAGTCGGTGACTTCGATACGGAACTGGTCGCCGTCGAGATAGGCCGTCACGCGGTACGCCTCGCAGGAGGGGTCGTGCACGTCGTCCCCGCCGTGCTCGACGGCGTTGGCGCAGGCCTCGGTGAGGGCGATCGAGAGGTCGTACGAGATGTCCGGGTCGACACCCGCGCTCTCCATCGTGCCGAGCAGCAGACGTCTGGCGAGCGGAACACTCGCAGCCTCGCGCCGCAGATGGAGTGACCACCAGATGCTCATGCTCCAGCCTCCCGGCCGCGGCTCGACATACCGTTACGTATTGCCGCAACCACCCGTGCGCAATCGCATACGCGACGTGATGCCGCCCATACGGCCGACGCGCTCCCCCGGGCAAGCGGTGTATGCGCGAGCGATCAGGCGTCCGGCGCGGACCGCGATCAGGCATCTGACGAGGACCGTTCGGCGGTACGCCGCACGGCGGACGGACCGGTCACAAGCCGTCAATCGGACCTGCCGTACGGGTCGTGCGGGCCCAGTGCGATGATGAGCCCGCCATGACTGCCCCCCACCAGCGTTCGGCGCGCTCCGGAGCAGGCCTCCGGATCCTGAGGGCCGCGGTGTTCGCCGCGGTCTGCGTCGTGCTGGCCGCGGCCGGTCACGGGATCGCCTCCTGCGCCACGGTCCCCCTGTGGACGCTGGGTGCCGGATTCGTCGCGGTCTTCGCCGTCGCCGCGGCGCTGGCGGGCCGCGAACGCGCGCTGCCGGGCATCGTGGTGCTCCTCGCGCTCGGCCAGACGGTGCTGCACACGCTCTTCGGACTCGGTCTGGGGACCCGTGCGTCGGCCACCGGGTCCATGGGCTCGATGGCGCCGGGGCCGCCGATGTCCGACGCCATGCTCGTGGAGCGGGCCGCCCGCCTGGTGTGCGGTACGGCCGCGGCGGCGATCAGCCCCGCGCAGGCCATGAAGATCCTCGCCGACGCGCGGATCGACACGGGCATGACGGGGATGACGGGCATGACGTCGTCCATGCGCCATGCCGCCGACGCCGTGCCCGACGCCGCGGGCACCTCGATGCCGATGCTTCCCTCCCTGCCGATGCTGCTCGGCCACGTGCTCGCGGCCGTCGCCGCCGGGTGGGTGCTGCGCCACGGCGACCTGGCCCTCCTGCGGCTCATGCGGCTGTCGGCGCAGGGAGTCACCGAAGCGGCGCTCGTACGGTCCCTGCGCGCCGCCCTGACACTCGTACGCGCCCTGCGCACGGGACTTCCCGGGGCGCCCGAGATCATGCGCACGCCCCGTACCGCGCTGCTCACGCCCCTCGCTCCCCGGACGACCGCTCTTCAGCACACCGTCGTCCGGCGCGGGCCGCCCTCCACCGCGTTCGCCCTCGTCGCCTGACACGACGCGCCGCCTCACGGAGATCCACGGAACGCCCCGTCCTCGGAGTCCTCGACTCCACGGACCCCGCGGCCTCCAGGACCTCCCCGAAGGGGACGCGGTCGTGCCGCACACGCGCGTGCCCGCCAAGTCTCCCTCCGGGCTTCGTTCCGCCCCTTCCACGGGACACCGAGGCGCACGCGCGTCCCCTTCGTCACCGGACTGAAAGTGGAGTGTTTCCCTACATGAAGACCTCTCGCCTCGTCGCCGCCGGCACCGTCGCCGCCACCGCCGTTCTCACCCTGTCCGCCCCCGCGTTCGCGCACGTCAGCGTGCAGCCCGAGGGCGTGGCCGCCAAGGGCAGCTACGCCGTCGTGAACTTCAAGGTGCCCAACGAGAGCGACACCGCCTCGACCACCCAGGTCGAGGTGAACCTCCCGGCCGACCACCCGCTGGCCTCCGTCATGCCGCAGAAGATCGACGGCTGGACCGTGAAGGTCACCAAGTCCAAGCTGGACAAGCCGGTCACCGCGCACGGCGAGAAGATCGGCGAGGCCGTCACCAAGGTCACCTGGACCGCCGACGGCAAGGGCATCGAGCCGGGCTTCTTCCAGAAGTTCCCGCTCTCCATCGGCGCGCTGCCCGAGGACACCGACTCCCTCGTCTTCAAGGCCGTCCAGACGTACTCCGACAAGAGCGTCGTGCGCTGGATCGAGCCGCAGAAGGAGGGCGCCGAAGAGCCCGAGCACCCGGCCCCGACGCTCGCGCTCTCCGCCGCGACCGAGGGCGGCCACCACGGATCCGCCGCCGCGGAGGACGCCTCCCACACCGAGGAGTCCGCCGAGCACACCGACGAGGCGGCCTCCGCCGCGGACGACAGCGACACCACCGCGCGCGTGCTCGGCGTCGTCGGCATCGTCGTCGGCCTGGCGGGCGTGGCGTACGGCGTTCTGGCCGGCCGTCGGCGTACGAACGCCTGAGGTACAGGCACCCGCCTGAGGCACTGAGACACACACGCTCCTGGTGGGCACCGGAGAGCCGCGGACGCGGCTCCCCGGACCCGGCCCCTCGGCCTCGTCCGGCCCCCGGTGCCCACCGGCGCGCTCACATCTGGGACATTTTTCTATGCGCAAGAAGACGTACGCGACGGCCGCCCTGTTCGCCGCCGCCGCTCTGACCCTCTCCGCCTGCGGCAGCGGCGACGACAGCGCCGCGCCGGCCGCCGTCGTGTCCGCCCCCACCAAGGCCGCGACGGTCCTCGACCAGCCGTTCGAGAAGCCGGACCTCGTGCTCACCGACACGACCGGCAAGAAGTACGACCTGCGCGCGGAGACCAAGGGCAGGCCGACGCTCGTCTACTTCGGTTACACCCACTGCCCCGACGTCTGCCCCCTGACGATGAACAACATCGCCGTCGCCAAGAAGCAGCTGCCGAAGGCCGAACAGGACAAGCTGCGCGTCGTGTTCGTCACCACCGACCCGGCCCGCGACACACCCGCCGCGCTCGGCACCTGGCTCAAGGGCATCGACTCCGAATTCATCGGCCTGACCGGCGACTTCGACACGATCCAGGCCGGCGCCCGCAGCCTCGGCATCACCATCGAGCCGACGACCAAGGACAAGAACGGCAAGACCGTCTCGGTGCACGGCACCCAGGTCATCGCCTTCTCGCCGAAGACCGACGCGGGCTACGTGCTGTACGGCGAGAAGGCCACCGTCGACGACTACACCAAGGACCTGCCCGAGATCGCCGAGGGGAAGAACCCGTGAGCCGCCGTCCGCGCCGGCACAAGGGGCTCCTCGCCGCCTGCTCCCTCGTCCTGGCCACCGCGGGAACCCTCACGGCCTGCGGTCCGGACGGCTCCCCGTCGTCCTCGGCCGCGCCCGAACTCAAGGTCACCGGCGCCTACATGCCCGCTCCGAGCATGGACACGATGGCGGCGGGCTTCTTCACCGTCACCAACTCCGGCGGCGCCGACACGCTCACCTCGGTCACCAGCGACCTCTCGGACGAGGTGACGATGCACGCGACCGTGGACGGCGCGATGCAGGAGAAGAAGTCGTTCACCGTGCCCGCCGAGGGCACCCTGGCCTTCGCCAGCGGCGGCAACCACCTCATGTTCGGAAAGCTCACCCACAAGCCCGGACAGGGCGAGAAGGTGTCCGTGGAACTGCACTTCGCCAAGTCCGGCACGGTCAGGATCTCCATGCCGGTGAAGCCCGCGACCTACGACCCGAAGACCGGACGCTGAGGGAGGCATCACCGTGACACCGACCATCGCCCCCCGCCTCAGGACCCTCCTGCTGCTGCTCCTCACCGTCCTCGGAGCGCTCCTGGCGGGTGCCGCGCCCGCCTCCGCGCACGCCGCGCTGACCGGGAGCAACCCGACGCAGGGATCGGTGGTCGACGAGGCACCCGCCCAGGTCTCGCTCACCTTCTCCGAGCAGGTCTCGCTGAACGGGAACTCGCTCCAGGTGCTCGACCCCAAGGGCAAGCGGGTCGACACCGGCGGCGCGAGCGACCTGGGCGGCGACACCTACGGGCTGAAGATCCGCCCCGGGCTGCCCGACGGCACGTACACCGTCACCTACCAGGTGGTGTCGGCGGACAGCCACCCCGTCTCGGGTGCCTTCACCTTCTCCGTCGGCGCCCCCTCGGGGACCTCCGTCGCGCTGTCCGGCCAGGCGGCGGGCGGCGGCACGGTCGGCTTCCTCTACGGAACCGCGCGCTACTTCTCCTACGCGGGATTCATCCTGCTCGTCGGCGGCGCCGCCTTCGTACTGGCCTGCTGGCAGCGGGGTTCGGGCATCCGGCCCGTGCAACGGCTCGTGGTCGGCGGCTGGCTCACCCTGACCGCCTCCACCCTCGCCCTGCTGCTCCTGCGCGGCTCGTACGTGGGATCCGGCAAGGCCGCCGACATCTTCGACCTGACCCTGCTCGGCCAGGTGCTGCAGACCAAGTCGGGCGCGGCACTGATGTCGAGACTGCTGCTGCTCGCCGCGGCGGCGCTGTTCATCGCGGTGCTCTTCGGCGCGTACGCCAGACGCGACGAGGACGAACGGACGGCCGGCGCGAACACCGGTGACGGCGGGACGGCCGAAGGAGCCGGCACCGGCTCCCGGGACACCGGGGACCCGGACACCGGGGCCCGGACCGCCGGGGACCCGGACACCGAGACCGGTCACCCGGCCGCGGAGAAGAGCGACCTCACCTTCGGGCTCGCCGTCGGCGGCTCCGTCGTCGCGGCCGGCATCGCCGCCACCTGGGCCATGGCCGAGCACGCCTCGACCGGCCTCCAGCCGGGCATCGCGATGCCCGTCGACGTCCTGCACCTGCTGGCCGTCGCCGTCTGGCTCGGCGGTCTGTCGACGCTGGTGGTGGCCCTGTTCCGGGCTCCCGCGGACACCCCGATCGAGGCGAGCGCCGTACGCCGGTTCTCCCGCCTCGCGTTCGGCGCCGTCCTCACGCTGGTCTCGACCGGGATCTACCAGTCGTGGCGGCAGCTCGGCTCCTGGTCGGCCCTCACCGGCACGTCGTACGGACGACTGCTGCTCGTCAAGATCGGCCTGGTGGCAGTCCTCGTGGGCATCGCGTGGCTCTCGCGGCGCTGGACGGGACGGCTGACCGGGACGACCGCCCCCGAAGCCTCCGCCGTCGTCGTGGAGCAGCGCTCCGAGGCGAGGACCCCCGCCACCGTCCCCGCCGACCCCCGGCGCGCCGCCCAGCTCGCCCGGCAGCAGGCCGCCCTGGACTCCACGCGTGACAAGCGGGTCCGTGACGCCGACCCGCACCGCTCGGGCCTGCGGCGCTCGGTGCTCGCCGAGGCCGGGGTCGCGGTCGTCCTGCTCGCGGTCACGACCGCGCTGACGGCGACCGAGCCGGGACGCACCGAGGAGGCGGCCCGGCAGGCCACGGTGTCCGCCGAGCGGCGCTCCGGACCGCTGTCCCTGAAGATGCCGTTCGACACGGGCGGCGAGGACGGCAAGGGCACGGTGGAGGTCACCCTCGACCCGGCCCGCGTCGGCGGCAACCAGATGCACGTGTTCGTGCTCCGGCCGAACGGCAAGGCCTTCGACGTCCCCGAGGTGAAGGTCGCCTTCACCCTCACCGCGAAGGACATCGGCCCGCTGCCCGTGACCCCCGACCGGGTCTCCACCGGGCACTGGGCGGCGAGCGGAGTGCAGATCCCCCTGGCGGGCGACTGGAAGGTCGCGGTGACCGTGCGCACCTCCGACATCGACCAGGCCACCGTGAACAAGAACGCGCAGATCGGCTGAACCTGACCATGGCTGACCAGTCCACCCCCGGGACCTCCGCCCCCTCCGCCCGGAAAGCCCCGACCCCCGAGGAGTCCCCCGGCACCCCGCCGTCGGCCGGCTCCCCGACAGGGGTCATGTCACGGCGCCGGCTGCTCGGCACCGCCGGGGCCACCGGACTCGCCCTCGGCGCGGCGGGCGCCGCCGTGGGATACGCGGCGGCGCCCGCCCCCGTGAAGACCGTCCCGCTGACCTCCGTCGGCGCGGACATGGCGATGTTTCACGGGAAACATCAGCCGGGCATCACCACCGCCCTCCAGGCGCGTGGCCACCTCGTCGCCTTCGACCTCACGGCGGGCTCGGGCCGCAGGGAGGCCGCCGCCCTGCTGCGCCGCTGGTCGGTGACGGCCGAGCGGCTGATGGCGGGCGAGGCCGCGGCCCACGAGGACACGGATGTCGCCCGGGACGCCGGCCCGTCCTCCCTCACCGTCACCTTCGGCTTCGGCCACAGCTTCTTCTCGCGCACGGGCCTGGAGAAACAGCGCCCCCTCGCCCTGGACCCGCTGCCCGACTTCTCCTCCGACCGCCTCGACAAGGCACGCAGCGACGGCGACCTGTGGGTGCAGATCGGAGCGAACGACGCCCTCGTCGCCTTCCACGCCCTGCGCGCGATCCAGAAGGACGCCGGCGCCGCGGCGCGGGTGCGCTGGCAGATGAACGGCTTCAACCGCTCGCCGGGGGCCACCACCGAGCCCATGACCGCCCGCAACCTGATGGGCCAGATCGACGGCACCCGCAATCCGAAGCCGTCCGAGCCCGACTTCGACGGACGGATCTTCGTCCCCGCCTCCGGCACCCCCGAGTGGATGGCGAACGGCTCGTACGCCGTCGTACGCCGTATCCGCATGCTCCTCGACGACTGGGAGAAGCTCTCGGGCAAGGCCCAGGAGGACGTCATCGGACGGAAGAAGTCCGACGGGGCACCGCTCAGCGGCGGCACCGAAACCACCCCGATGGACCTGGACAAGACCGACGCCGACGGCAACCTGATCGTGCCGGTCAACGCGCACGCCCGCATCACCCGGCCCGACCAGAACGGCGGCGCCGCCATGCTGCGCCGGCCGTTCTCCTTCCACGACGGCATCGGCGCCGACGGCACGCCCGACGCCGGTCTGCTCTTCGTGTGCTGGCAGGCCGATCCGGTGCGCGGTTTCGTCCCCGTCCAGCGCAAACTCGACCGCGGCGACGCGCTCTCGACGTACATCCGCCACGAGTCGAGCGGACTCTTCGCGGTGCCGGGCGGCGCCGCCGAAGGGGAGTACGTGGGACAGCGGCTGCTGGAGGGCTGACCGCCCGGCCTCCGGGAGTCTCCTGCACGGTGGTCCGGCGCCAGGCCCGTACCGGACCGCGCGCCGGCCCGGTGCCGGGCTCCGCGCGGACTCGGCACGACGCTCCGTACCGCCTTCCGTACCGCGGTACCGGACTCCGTACCGGAGCCGGTTCCGGGGATCCGCGGGTGTCGGACGCGCCGGGCGAGGCCTATTAGGGTGACGGTATGTCGGCGACGCGCTACACCTATCTCGGCCCCGAGGGTACGTTCACCGAGGCCGCCCTCCGCACGCTTCCCGAGGCCGCGACACGGGAGCTGGTCCCCATGGTGTCGGTGCCGGCCGCGCTCGACGCGGTACGCGGCGGCCAGGCCGCGGGCGCGCTCGTCCCGATCGAGAACTCCGTCGAGGGCGGTGTCACCGCCACCCTCGACGAACTGGCCAAGGGCGACCCGCTGATGATCTACCGCGAGGTCGTGCTGCCGATCGCCTTCGCGCTGCTGGTCAGGCCCGGCACGGCACTGAAGGACGTCAAGACGGTCACCGGACACCCGGTCGCCCAGCCCCAGGTGCGCAACTGGCTGGCCGCGCATCTGCCGGACGCCGTGTGGGAGTCGGCGGCGTCGAACGCGGACGGCGCCCGGCTGGTGCAGGAGGGCCGTTACGACGCGGCCTTCGCGGGCGAGTTCGCCGCGGCGACGTACGGCCTCGAACCGCTGGTGACCGAGATCCACGACGCGGCGAACGCCGAGACCCGCTTCGTGCTGGTCGGCCGCCCGGCCCGGCCCGCCGCGCCGACCGGCGCCGACAAGACGTCCGTGGTCATCTGGCTCGGCGACGACCACCCCGGAGCACTGCTCGAACTGCTCCAGGAATTCGCCGTCCGCGGCGTCAACCTGATGCGGATCGAGTCCCGCCCCACCGGCCGGGGCATCGGCAATTACTGCTTCTCGGTGGATGCCGAGGGCCACATCACCGACCGCCGGGTGGGCGAGGCGCTGATGGGCCTCAAGCGGATCTGCCCCCAGGTGCGTTTCCTCGGTTCCTATCCGCGGGCCGGTGTCGCCCTGGAGGACGTGGGGCCGCTGCGGCCCGGGACGTCCGACGACGAGTTCTCCGCGGCGTCGGACTGGCTGGCGCGCTGCGCCGACGGCCGGTTCTGAACGGCGGATCCACATCCGTCCGAGCGTCGTCCCCCGGTCCTACCTGCCGATTTTCTTTGTCCACAAAGTTATCCACAGGAGTGCTTCTCGACCTGGGGACAAGTCGACAACGAAGCCCTACATCATCGACAAATCGGCTACTCGACCCAAGTCCGTCCACACCCCCGCGCGTCCCTCTTCGTCTACCCTTTTCCATTGATCAACCCTATGGAGCGAATCTTTTACACCCGAAAGTGGGTGTACAGACGGTTTGGACCAGGAATTCCTCGGCCATCCGAGACGGATCGGAACGATCAATTCCGACATCCACAGATCATCCACACAGCCTGTGGATAACTGACCGGTGAGGCCAATCCCTGTGGACAACCCGGTTCGCAAGTCCCGCTCCCCACAAGGGAATCCAGTCAACCGGCCACATGCCCTCTGCCCCGTTTCGGGGAGTAGGCCCCCTTTCCTTGACGGCGTCGGGCGATCAGTCGGGCGATCAAGGGATTCGGTCCGGCATTTCACTCATACCGTGACAGCCATCACGCTCCGGAATATCGGTTCGTTGGCCGGAAGCCCGCACCGGTAGCCTTGAGGGGTGATTGACCTTCGCCTGCTCCGTGAGGACCCCGACCGTGTTCGCGCCTCCCAGCGCGCCCGTGGAGAGGATGTCGCGCTCGTCGACTCCCTCCTCTCCGCCGACGAGCGGCGCAGGTCGTCCGGCGTCCGCTTCGACGAGCTGCGTTCCGAGCAGAAGTCGCTCGGCAAGCTGATCCCCAAGGCCACCCCGGACGAGCGCGCCGAGCTGCTGAAGAAGGCCGAGCAGCTCAAGACCGACGTCAAGACCGCCGAGGCCGAGCAGAACGAGGCGGACGAGGAGACCAAGCGGCTCCTCCTCCAGCTCGGCAACCTGGTGCACCCCGACGTCCCGGTCGGCGGCGAGGAGGACTTCGTCGTCCTGGAGACGCACGGGACCATCCGTGACTTCGCCGCCGAGGGCTTCGAGCCCAAGGACCACCTGGAGCTCGGCGAGGCCCTGGGCGCCATCGACGTCGAGCGCGGCGCCAAGGTGTCCGGCTCGCGCTTCTACTACCTGACCGGTGTCGGCGCGCTCCTGGAACTCGCCCTCGTCAACGCGGCGATCGCGCAGGCCACCGAGGCCGGCTTCACTCCGATGCTGACCCCGGCCCTGGTCCGCCCGCGCGCCATGGAGGGCACCGGCTTCCTCGGCCAGGCCGCGGAGAACGTGTACCACCTGGAGAAGGACGACTACTACCTGGTCGGCACCTCCGAGGTCCCGCTCGCCGCGTACCACATGGACGAGATCCTCGACGCGGACAAGCTGCCGATGCGCTACGCCGGTTTCTCGCCGTGCTTCCGCCGCGAGGCCGGCACCTACGGCAAGGACACCCGCGGCATCTTCCGCGTGCACCAGTTCGACAAGGTCGAGATGTTCTCGTACGTCGCCCCGGAGGACGCGGAGAACGAGCACCGGCGGCTCCTCGAGTGGGAGAAGCAGTGGCTGACCGGCCTCGAACTGCCCTTCCAGGTGATCGACGTGGCCAGCGGCGACCTGGGGGCCTCGGCCTCCCGCAAGTTCGACTGCGAGGCGTGGATCCCGACCCAGGGCAAGTACCGCGAGCTGACCTCGGCCTCCAACTGCGACGGCTTCCAGGCCCGCCGCCTCTCCGTCCGCATGCGCGACGGCAAGAAGGTCCAGCCGCTCGCCACCCTGAACGGCACGCTGTGCGCCGTCCCGCGCACCATCGTCGCGATCCTGGAGAACCACCAGCTCGCCGACGGTTCGGTCCGGGTTCCCGAGCTGCTGCGTCCCTACCTGGGCGGCCGTGAGGTTCTGGAGCCGATCTCCAAGTGACCAGCACCACCGGTTCGGCGGGAGCGTCCGGGGCCGCGGAGCCCGGGGCGTTCCCGTACAAGCTCGTCGCGACCGATCTCGACGGGACGCTGCTGCGTTCCGACGAGACGGTCTCGGCGCGCACACGGGACGCGCTCGCCGCGGTGACCGAGGCTGGCGCGGCCCACATCGTCGTCACCGGGCGCGCGGTGCCCTGGACGCGGCACATCCTCGACGGGCTCGGCTACCGGGGTCTGGCGGTCTGCGGCCAGGGCGCGCAGGTCTACCACGCGGGGGAGCACCGGCTGCTCACCTCGGTGACGCTGGACCGGCAGCTGGCCGGTCTCGCGCTCGCCAAGATCGAGGCGGAGGTCGGACCGCTGCTGCTGGCCGCGAGCCGCGACGGGCTCGACGGCGAGGTGCTGGTGGGTGCCGGCTACCGCAGGCTGGAGGGGGCGCTGCCGGTCGTCCCGCTCAGGGACGCGGCGGACCTGTGGTCGGCCCCTCTGAACAAGCTGTACGTCCAGCACCCGACGCTCTCCGACGACGAGCTCGCGGCCGTGGCCGTGGAGGTCGCGGGCGGACTCGTCGGCGTCACGATGGCGGGTCCGGGGATCGTCGAGCTGCTCCCGCTCGGCCTGACCAAGGCGACGGGACTGTCCCTGGCGGCCCGGCGCCTGGGCGTCAAGGCCGCCGACACCATCGCCTTCGGCGACATGCCGAACGACCTCCCGATGTTCGCGTGGGCGGCCCACGGCGTGGCCATGGCCAACGCCCACGACGACCTCAAGGCGATCGCGGACGAGGTGACGTCCTCGAACGAGGAGGACGGGATCGCGGTGGTGCTGGAGCGGTTGCTGGCGCGTCCGTAGCGACGCCCTCGGCGGCGCCGGGACTTCGGGCGGGAACGTCTCGCGGAGGATGCGCGGATCGAACGCGCGCGGGGTCTCCCCCGACCACGGCTTAGCAAGCCGGTGCCTTTCCACTCGGCCAATCCTCCGGGTGGGCGGCCCGCGCGGTGACGCGCGCTCGAAGCGGCCGCCCCGGGCAACTCCCCCTGCGAGCGGGTTCGACGGAGGTAGTGACTACTCCGGAACCCGCCGCGGGCTGCCCTGTCGGGAGCTCGACGAACTGCTCCTGATGAACATCGTCGCGCTCCTCTCCCCGTGTGTGGCGCCGGCTCGACGCGGCGGCGTGGACGACAACCACTGTGCCCGGGCGCCGACTTGGGCGCCACTGATTAAAAGGCGCGGCCCCGGGGGCTCACTTGCGGCGCCATCTGCGCCGCCGGCCCTTGCTGAAGAACCACCCGGCGGGCGGCTCGTCCGAGCGCCAGGGCTGCGGGTCGGGGCCGCCCTCGCGCCAGCGGGCGGCGAGCATCCGTGCGCGGGCCGACGGCTCGGTCGTCTCCGCGGACCGTACGAAGTCCTCGTCGAGCACGAGGTCGTCCCACGGCTCCCCCGCCGGTTCCCTTCCCGGTTCCTCGGTCGTCATCCCCGTACCTCCCGGCCGTGCGTCCCCGTTCCGGCCAGTGTGCCCGGGCGGGAGTGAAGCCTCTGTCAAGGAAGAAGGGCTCTCCGCGCGCGTGCCCGTGACGGGCACGCGCGCGGAGAGCCCTCGTCTCATTCCTCGCCGGCCAGCGTCAGCGACCGCAGTCGCTGTCCCGCGTACCAGGTGGCGAGGACGGTGACCACGACCAGCAGGACCGTCGCGGTCGGCAGGCTCACGTCCGAGGTGACGATGTCCCCGCCGGTCACCTTGTGGCCCACGGCGAGCGCCCACTGCTGGACGCTGAGCGTGCGCGCGCCGGACACCAGGGACCCGAACAGGGCTTCCCAGACGAGCGCGTAGACGAGCCCGAAGACCACCGCGTGCCGGGTGACGGTCCCGAGGAGCAGGAACATCGCGGCGTAGGCGATCGAGGCGACCAGGGCGGCCACGGTGTAGGCGACGGCGATCTGCTGGCCGTTGCCGTTGAGGATCATGCCCGCGACGAAGGTCGGCACCGCCGAGAAGGCCATGGTGACGGCGATCGCGACGATCAGCTTGGTGAAGATGATCGTGGGCCGCTTCAGGGGCTTGGCCAGCAGGTACACCACCGAGCCGTCGTCGATCTCGGGTCCGATCGCGCCCGTGCCCGCGATGACGCCGATGATCGGGACCATGGTGGCGAGCGCGAACCCGCCGAGCAGGTCCGAGGCCACCTGGTCGTCGGCTCCGGAGAAGCTGCGGACGGCCAGGGAGATCACGACGAGCAGGACGGGCAGGACGCCGAGGATGAGGGCCCGGCGGCGGCCGAGCAGGCCCCGGTAGGTGAGCCGGGCGACTGTGGGGTCGTACATCTTCGGCCTCCTACGCCGCGACGAGATACGAGAAGACGGATTCGAGCGACTCGTCGGACGGGGACACCGTCAGCAGCCGGATGCCGTGCTCGCGCGCGACCTTCGGCAGCAGGGTGGTGAACCGGCCGAAGTCGACGGCCTGGATGCGCAGCGCGCCCTCGGCGAGGTCGACCTCGATGCCGGAGGTCGACGGGTCGGCGATGAGTGCCGCGGCCAGTGCGCGGTCGTCGCTGGAGCGGACCAGGTAGCGGTGCGGGCGGTCGGTCATCAGCCGGCGGATGCGCCGGAAGTCGCCGCTCGCCGCGTGCCGTCCGGCGACGATCACCTCGATGTGGGCGGCGAGCTGCTCCACCTCTTCGAGGATGTGGGACGAGAACAGCACGGTGCGGCCCTCGTCGCCCATGCGGCGCAGCAGGTCCATGAGCTGCATGCGCTGGCGCGGGTCCATGCCGTTGAACGGTTCGTCGAGCAGCAGCAGCGAGGGTTCGTGGACCAGCGCGGACGCCATCTTGACGCGCTGTCGCATGCCCTTGGAGTACGTGGAGATCTTGCGGTCCTGCGCGTACTCCATCTCGACGGTGGCGAGCGCGCGGTCGGCGGCCTTCGCGCCGAGACCGTGCAACTCGGCGTTGGCGAGGACGAATTCGCGTCCGGTGAGGAAGTCGTACATCGCCTCGCGTTCGGGGACGATGCCGATGTGCCGGTAGATGTCCTCGTTGCGCCAGGTCGGCTTGCCGTCGAGGGTGACGGAGCCCGTGGAGGGGGCGAGGAAGCCGCCCATCATGTTGATGAGGGTGGACTTCCCGGCGCCGTTCGGGCCGAGCAGGCCGGTGACGCCGGGGCCGATCGTCATCGTGATGTCGTTGACCGCCACCACGTTGCCGAACCAGCGCGATACGTGGTCGATGGTGAGCGTGGTCACAGCCCGGCCTTTCGGTAGCGGCGCATCAGGAGGCCGTAGCAGCCCGCGATGAGACCGAGGACGACGGCGAGGTAGACGAGTCCCTGTGCGGACGAGGGACCCACCTCGCCGGGGAAGGCGGAGGAGGCGCCGAGGAAGGCCGTCTGGACCCCGTCGATGAGGGTGATCGGGGAGAAGAGGCCGAGCCAGGGCACGGCTCCGCTGCTGGACCGCTCGAAGGCGATGGCCTGGACGGTGGAGACCGCTCCGTAGGAAATGGTCAGGGCGGCGATGACGGCCGCGATGCCGAAGCCGCGGCGCGGGGTGACCGCCGAGATGACCAGGGCGATGCCCGCGAAGAGCAGGGACAGCAGGGCCACGGAGGCCAGTCCCTGTCCGAAGCCCTTGGACTGGTCGGCGAAGTCGAGCTTGGCCAGCAGCGCGCCCACGTAGAGGACGATCAGCGGAGCGGCCGTGAGGACGAACAGGGCCGAGGCCAGGGCCGCGTACTTGGCTCGCACGTAGTCGGCGGTCTCGATGGGGCGCGAGAAGTACAGCGGCACGGTCTTGAAGCGCAGGTCCCGGGAGACCGCCTGGGGGCCCTGCGAGGCGACGTACAGGCCGATGACGGCCTGCATGATCACGGCGTAGCGGGTGTAGTCGACGGGGAGGTCCTTGGCCTTGGTGGCGACCGCGACGGCCACCATGATCAGCGCGGGGACGCACATGACCACGAAGAGCAGCATCGGCAGGATCTTGGACTTGACCGAGCGGCCGAGTCCGTAGGCGCCGCGCAGGGACTGCGAGTAGAGGGAGCGGCGGGCGTAGGCGCGGCCGAGGCGCGGGCCGTCGTAGTTGCGGTAGCCGATGTTGTGGATACGGGTCTGCTCACCCGGCTGGGTGAGGGGGTGCTCAACCGCCATGGCCGACCGCCTCCTTCCGCTGTTCGTCGCTGTCGGTGAAGACCTCGGCGATGTGGTGCCTGCGCTGTTCCATGCGGACCAGCCCGAGGCCGAGGTCGGCGACCGTGTCGCGGACGAGGTCGTAGGTGTCCTCGCTCTCGGCGGTGAGCAGCAGGATGTGTCCGGCGCCGGGCAGTCCGCCGCCGTCGTGGGTCTCGATCCCGCGCGCGTGGAGCACCTCGCGGACCGCGCTCGTGCCGTCCGGGTGCTCGTCGCTGTCGGTGACCTCGATGGCGAGGGTCGTGGTGGTCTTGGTGAAGTCCGTGGTGGAGCTGGAGCGCAGCAGCTTGCCGCCGTCGACGACCACGACGTGGTCGCAGGTGCGTTCCAGTTCGCCCAGGAGGTGCGAGGTGACCAGGACCGAGATGCCGAAGTCCGTGTGGATGCGGCGGATCAGTCCGAGCATGTCGTCGCGGCCGACCGGGTCGAGGCCGTTGGTCGGTTCGTCGAGGAAGACCAGCTGGGGGTCGTGGACGAGGGCCTGCGCGAGTTTGACGCGCTGCTTCATGCCCGTCGAGTAGCCGCCGATGGGGCGGTAGCGCTCCTCGTACAGACCGACGTGGCGCAGGGTGTCCGCGGTGCGCTCGCGGGCCGCGGCCGGCGGCAGTCCGGACATCCGCGCCATGTGGACGACGAACTCGGTGGCCGAGACGTCGGGCGGCAGGCAGTCGTGCTCGGGCATGTACCCGACACGCTCGCGGATGGCGGCGCCCTCGGTGGCGACGTCGAGACCGAGCACGTGCGCGCGGCCCTCGGTGGCGGGGGACAGACCCAGCAGGATCTTGATCAGTGTGGACTTGCCGGCTCCATTGGCTCCGACGAGTCCGGTCACACCAGGCCCGACGTCCACGGAGAGCCGGTCAAGCGCGGTCACCCGGGGGTACCGCTTGCTCAGGCTTTCGGTCGCGATCACAGTCACGGTTCGACGGTAGTGGCGCACACCACAGGGGTCGTCAACCCGTGGAGGTGGATCCGCGTCAGCCTCCAGTCGTACGGGCCCGTAGGGGTCACCCTCAGGTACGGCCGCCGGGCCGGACGGGCCGTCCCGCCCGGCCGGTCGTCCACAGCCGATCGCGGGACTGTTGACGCGGCCTCTAACAACTGTCACATTCGCCGGTGTCACGTTACGGACACGTACCGCGATCGGCGGGGACAGGTGGGGCGGGGCATGAGGACGGCCATGACGGACGGACCGCCGACGAAGCCGCGTGTGCGGCGCCGGGGGGGAGGACGAGTGAGTCTCGTGGGCGCGCGCGAGCGCCGGATACGGACGGGCGGGGTCGAGCTGTGCGTCGCCGAGCTGGGGGACGGCGGGCGGCCGACCGTGGTGCTGGTGCACGGCTATCCGGACTCCAAGGAGGTGTGGTCCGAGGTCGCCGAGCGGCTCGCCGACCGCTTCCACGTCGTGCTCTACGACGTGCGGGGGCACGGCCGTTCGACGGCGCCGCGGCCCCTGCGGGGCGGGTTCACGCTGGAGAGGCTGACCGACGACTTCCTGGCGGTGATCGACGCCGTCAGCCCCGGTGAGCCGGTGCACCTCGTGGGCCACGACTGGGGTTCGGTGCAGTCGTGGGAGTTCGTCACGGCCGCCCGCACCGAGGGGCGGATCGCGTCCTTCACGTCGATGTCCGGTCCGTCGCTCGACCACCTCGGCCACTGGATCAGGCGGCGGACGCGCCGGCCCACCCCGCGCGGGATCGGCCAGCTCCTCGGCCAGGGCGCCAAGTCCTGGTACGTGTACATGCTGCACACGCCGGTGCTGCCCGAGCTGGTTTGGCGCGGCCCCCTGGGCAAGCGGTGGCCGGGGATCCTCCAGCGGTTCGAGAAGGTGCCCGCGGGCGACTACCCGACCGCGTCGCTGCCCTCCGACGCGGCGCACGGCGCGTGGCTCTACCGCGACAACGTGCGGACCCGGCTCGGCCGCCCCCGCGAGGACGCGTACGCGCACGCGCCCGTGCAGCTCATCACCCCCCTGGGGGACCCCTTTCTCTCCGAGCGGCTCCACGACGAACTGGAGAGGTGGGCCCCCGGTTCGGTGCGCCGCACGCTCCCGGCCGGGCACTGGGTCCCGCGGACCCGCCCCGACCAGCTGGCCGCCTGGATATCGGGGTTCGTGACGGCCAACGAGGGCCGCGGGAACGAAGCTCCCGCGCCCGGGCCGGCGGCCTCCGGCAGGTACGCGGACCGGTTCGGCGGGCAGCTCGTGCTGGTCACCGGCGCCGGCAGCGGCATCGGACGGGCCACCGCGCTCGCGTTCGCCGAGGCCGGCGCGCGGGTGGTGGCCGTCGACCGGGACGCGCAGGGCGCGGCCCGCACGGCGGAGACGGCCCGGCTGGTCGGCTCGCCCGCGGCCTGGGCCGAGACGGCCGACGTCGGCGACGAGCGGGCCATGGAGGAACTCGCCGCCAAGGTCGCCGCCGCGTACGGCGTGGTGGACGTGCTGGTGAACAACGCCGGCATCGGGCTCGCCGGCTCCTTCTTCGACACCACGGCGGAGGAGTGGAGGAAGGTCCTCGACGTCAATCTGTGGGGCGTGATCCACGGCTGCCGGCTCTTCGGCGGACAGATGGCCGAGCGCGGGCAGGGCGGCCACATCGTCAACATCGCGTCGGCGGCGGCGTACCAGCCCTCGCGGGCCCTGCCCGCCTACAGCACCTCCAAGGCGGCCGTCCTGATGCTCAGCGAGTGTCTGCGCGCGGAGCTGGCCGGGCGGGACATCGGCGTCTCGGCGGTCTGCCCCGGCTTCGTCGACACGGGCATCACCTCCACCGCGCGCTTCGCCGGGACCGACGCGGCCGAGGAGGAACGGCGCCGGAAGAAGTCGGCGCGGCTCTACGGGCTGCGCGGCTACCCGCCGGAGAAGGTCGCCGACGCGATCCTGCGCGCGGTCGTCCGCGACGAGGCGGTGGTGCCGGTCACCCCGGAGGCGCGTGGTGCCCGCTTCCTGCACCGCTTCGCTCCGGGGGCGCGGCGTGCGGTCGCACGGATGAGGCCGCCCCTGTGAGCGGATGACCGGACGGGGCGCCGGGCGGCCCGGCAGGACCGCCCGCCCCGCTCCACCGGCCGTCCGCGTCGCTGTCCGCCGTGCGCGACGAGGCCGCGCGGAGGCCTTCGCCCGGAGACCGCCGCCCGGCGGGAAGGAGTTCCGCGCGGCGGCCGGAAGGAGTTCCGCGCGGCCGTACCGCCCTCTCCGCGGCGGTCGTACCATCCGTCGCGGGAAGGTTCACCGCTCAGGCCGCCGGACGTCCGGCGCGGCCGCCCGCGGCTCGGTCCGCGGCGGGGGCGAGCGGGCGGCGTCCTCCCGGGGCCCGGGGGCAGGAGGGCGGAAGAGATGAGCGACGAGCCGGGCGGTGTCGTGTACCGCATCGAGGACCTGGCGCACCACAGCGGCGCCACGGTCCGGACGATCCGCGCCTATCAGGACCGGGGGCTGCTGCCCCGCCCCGAGCGGCGCGGCCGCGCCAATGTGTACGCGGACGCCCATCTGGCGCGGCTGCGGCAGATCGCCGATCTCCTGGACCGGGGCTACACGCTGACCTCGATCAAGGAACTCCTGGAGGCATGGGACGCGGGCCGGGGCCTGGGCGGGATACTCGGCCTGGTCGCGGAGGTCGACGGGCCGTGGACCGACGAGGAGCCCGCCCGGATCTCCAGGGCCGAACTCGAGGAGCGGTTCGGCGGCCTTCCCGACGACACGGCGGTGGCGGAGGCCGTGGAGCTGGGAGTGCTGGAGCCCGTTCCGGGCGACGAGGACAGCTTTCTCGTCCCGAGCCCCCAAGAGCTGTCGACCGCGGCCGAGTTGTACGCGGCGGGCGTTCCCCTGTCCGCGATCACCCTCCACCTCAGGGAGTTGAGGGGTCAGGTCGAGCACATCGCCTGCCGTTTCCTGGAGTTCACCACGGAGCACGTCTTCGCGCGCTACCTGGGGGAGCACCCGCCGAGCGACGCGGAAGCGGCCGAGGCGGCCTCACTCGTGCGCCGGCTCCGACCGCTCGCGCGGCAGACGGTGGACGCCGAACTGGCCCGCGCCATGCGGCTCTTCGCCACTCGCCATCTGGACCGGCACCTCGCCACGAGGCAGTTCCCGGCGGAGCGGGAGGGCGCACGCCCGGTGGAGGTGTCCGCCGGGACGATACGGGCCGTTGAACGCCTGGTCGGCGCGGAGCAGGCCGCGGCCTTCATCACGGCGGCCGCCGAACGGGAGCTGCAGGCACGCACGTTGGACCGTCTGACGGCAAACACCCACGACCACAGCGTCGTTGACGAAATGCCTTGAAGCGCAGCCACGTTGTCCACAGGTTCGCCAATTCTCCTGTGGATAACAGTACTTGGCTGTGGATCAAACCTCCGGGCCAAAATAAAATGCGTGATCCGTCTCTCTCCAGGCACGCTGGAGCGATGAAGGAGCACGACGACGAACGGACGCACGGACGGACACGTGAGCGAGCACGGAGCCGGGCGCATGAGCGGACGGATGACCGGACAGAACGACGGGCCGATGAACCGATGGATGAAAAACGCACCGTGAAGGTGTCGAAGTACCTCTCGAAGCACCTGCGGCACCGGCCCGAACGGATCGGACTCACCCTCGACGAGGGCGGCTGGGTCGAGATCGACGCGCTGATCTCCGCGGCCGGCGCGCACGGCTTCCGGTTCACCCGCGACGAGCTCGACCATGTGGTGGCCAACAACGACAAGCGGCGCTTCGCCGTCGAGGGCACCCGCATCCGGGCCAGTCAGGGCCACTCCGTCGAGATCGACCTCGGACTGCCCCCGGCGACTCCGCCCGCGTACCTCTACCACGGGACCGTGGCCGCCAGCCTGGACCCGATCCGCGCCGAGGGCCTGAGACCCATGGACCGGCACGACGTGCACCTCTCCGCGGACCGGGAGACGGCGACCCGCGTCGGCGCCCGCCGCGGCCGCCCGGTCGTCCTCGCCGTGGACGCCGCCGCCATGCACCGTGACGGCCACGTCTTCCAGGTCAGCGCCAACGGCGTCTGGCTGACGAAGGCCGTGCCCCCGCGCTATCTGCGGTTCCCCGAGCCGCACTGATCCCGGACGAATCCGTCACCGCGTACGGGGAACCCGGGCGGAATGGGAGAGATCCGGGTCGGAACCTGCTCGTGGACGGACAAGGCGCTGGTGTCCAGCGGCTGGTACCCGGCAGGTCACCGCGACGCGGAGGGCAGACTGCGGCACTACGCCACCCGGTTCCCGGTGGCGGAGGTGGACTCCACCTACTACGGACTGCCCAGCACCCGCAACAGCCTCCTGTGGATCGACCGCACTCCCGCGGGGTTCCGGTTCGACGTGAAGGCCTTCTCCCTGCTCACCGGGCATCCGACACGGCCGGAAGCGCTGCCTGCGGACCTGCGCCCGGCCTTCGCGCGACAGCGGGAGCGACCGGGTGTCGATCCCGGACTGCTCGACGACGTGTGGGACCGGTACAGCGGGGCCCTCGAACCGCTCCGCGCATCCGGCCGCCTGGGGACGCTGGTCTTCCAGTTCTCGCACCGGTTCGTGCCCGGGAGACCGGCGGTGGAGTTCCTGCGCCGGTGCCGTGAGCGCGCCGCGGGATGGCCGGTGGCCGTGGAGTTCCGCAACCCCGGCTGGTGGCGCGACGAGCACGCCGACGCCACGACCGCCCTGCTGACCGACCTGGACGCGGGGGCCGTGGCCGTGGACATGGCGCAGGACCTTCCCTCTTCCGTGCCACCGGTCGTGCGGGTCACCACGCCGGAACTCGCCCTGGTGCGTCTCCACGGCCGCAGCGACGCCTGGAGGACGGGAACCAAGGAGGAGAGGTTCCGCCACTCGTACACGCGCGAAGAGCTCTCCGAGTGGGTACCGCGCGTCCGGGAGACGGCCGAACGGGCACAGGAGGTCCACGTCCTGTTCAACAACTGCTGCGGTGACGCCGCCGTCCGCGCCGCGCAGTCGATGCGACAGCTGCTCGGTCTCTCGTAGAGTCGACCCCATGCGACTGAGCACTGTGATTCTGCCGATCGACCGCTGGCGCGACGGGGGACGTGACAAGTGGCGACGTGCCGAGGAACTGGGCTTCCACACCGCGTTCACCTACGACCACCTCTCCTGGCGGACCTTCCGCGACGGGCCGTGGTTCGGGGCCGTGCCGACGCTGACCGCGGCGGCCGCCGTCACCGACCGGCTGCGTCTCGGCACGCTCGTGACCTCGCCGAACTTCCGGCACCCGGTGACCCTCGCCAAGGACCTGATCTCCCTCGACGACGTCTCGGACGGCCGGGTCACGCTGGGCGTCGGAGCCGGCGGCACCGGTTTCGACGCCACCGCGCTCGGACAGGACCCCTGGACCCCGCGTGAGCGCGCCGACCGCTTCGGTGAGTTCGTCCCGCTGCTCGACCGGCTCCTCACCGAGGACTCGGTCTCCTACGGCGGCAACTTCTACTCGGCGCACGAGGCCCGCAACATCCCGGGCTGTGTCCAGCGCCCCCGGCTGCCGTTCGCCGTGGCCGCCACCGGCCCGCGCGGGCTGAGGCTCGCCGCCCGTCACGGGCAGGCGTGGGTGACGACCGGCGACCCGAAGCTGTACGAGACGGGCACCCCCGAGCAGTCGGTCCAGGCCCTGCGCGGACAGATCGGCAAGCTCGCCGACGCGTGCGCCGAGCTCGGCAGGGACGTGGCGGAGCTCGACAAGATCCTGCTCACCGGCTTCACCCCCGACCGGGGCCGCCCCCTGGAGTCCCTCGACGCGTTCGTCGACTTCGCGGGCCGGCACGCCGAACTGGGCTTCACCGACATCGTGATCCACTGGCCGATCCCCGACTCGGACTTCGCCGCCGACGCGAAGGTCTTCGAGCGGATCGCCATGGAGGCGGTGGCCCAGCTGCGCTGAACCGCGCCGCCACGACGCGGTGTCGACAGGGGGTGACGGCACCGCCGAGGACAGTGACCACTCAGGTGTGCGGGCCGCCGCACGACCGTGCGCGCGGGTGCGGGAGAATGAGCACGTGACCTCAGCGACTCGCCGGCCCGAGACCCCGGCCTCCACCGTCCCGACCCGGCTGATCGCCACGGACCTCGACGGCACCTTGCTGCGCGACGACAAGTCGGTGTCCGACCGCACGATCGCCGCCCTCGCCGCCGCCGAGCAGGCAGGCATCGAGGTCTTCTTCGTCACCGGCCGTCCGGCCCGCTGGATGGACGTCGTCAGCGACCACGTCCACGGGCACGGCCTGGCCATCTGCGGCAACGGCGCCGCCGTGGTCGACCTGCACGGCGGCCCCGGCGCCCACCGCTTCGTCAAGATCCGCGAACTGACGACCGACATCGCCCTGGACGTCATCCGGATCCTGCGCTCCGCCGCGCCCGGCACGGTGTGTGCCGTCGAGCGGACGTACGGCCTCCATCTCGAACCGGGCTACCCCCTCATGCACATGGAGCCCCCGGAGATCGTCCTGCCCGCCGAGGAACTTCTCGCCGAGGATGCGCTGGACGCCGATCAGCCGGTGCTGAAGGTGCTCGCGTTCCACCCGGAGATGGACCCGGACGAATTCCTCGCCGTCGCCCGCCCGGCCATCGGCGACCGGGCCAACGTGACCCGGTCGAGCCCCAGCGCCCTGCTGGAGATCAGCGGCCCCGGCATCTCCAAGGCCAGCACCCTCGCGCTGTGCTGCGCCGAGCGCGGCATCTCCCCCGAGGAGGTCGTCGCCTTCGGTGACATGCCGAACGACGTCGAGATGCTCACCTGGGCGGGCCGGTCGTACGCGATGGGCAACGCCCATCCCGCGGTGATCGCCGCCGCCTCCGGGCGCACGGTCGCGAACAACGAGGACGGGGTGGCGGTCGTGATAGAGCGGATCCTGGCGGACCGCGCGTAGCCCTCCGGGGCACGGCCACGGGTCCTTCGGCGGCATGCCCGGAGGACCCGGACGGCGTCGGGCGGCCCGCCGAGGGCTCGGGCCACGCACCGGAGGGCCTGCGGCCTCTGCGGTTGTCTGCGGTGACCTCTGTGAGTGCCTGCGGCGGTTCCTTCCGTACGGAAGCGGGGCTCCGCGGCACTCGCCCGGCCCCGTCGGGCGCCGAGCCCCGGCCCGAACCGATCCGACCAGGTCCGACCCGGTCCGGACGGAACCCCCTAGACGACGACCCCGCGCCCCGCCAGCCACGGCACCGGGTCGATCGCCGATCCCATGTCCGGCGTCACCCGCACCTCGAAGTGCAGGTGCGGACCGGTCGAGTTGCCGCTCGTGCCCGACTGCCCGATCCACTCCCCGGTCGAGACCCGCTGCCCCTGGTCGACGGCGACGGACGCGAGGTGCGCGTACTGGGTGTAGTAGCCGCCCGGGTGCTCGATCACGACCTCGATGCCGAAGGCGCCGCCACAGGACACCCTCACCACCCGGCCCGCTCCGGCCGCCCGCACGGGGGTGCCGATGGGCACCGCGAAGTCCTGCCCGGTGTGCCGGTGCGCCCAGTGCTCGCCCCCGCTGCCGAAGCCCGCGGAGAGTTCGTACGTCTCCACCGGCGCGACCCACGCGCGCGTGAACTCCGTCGGCGGCTGGTCGAGACGGACCGCCCCGCGGCAGGAGCCCGCCGCCACGGAGGCGTCCGCCCGGCTCTGCAGCGCCGACCGCGCCTCGTCGAGCTTCGCCTCGATGGTCCGCTTGATCGCGGCGAGTTCCCCGCTCCGCTTCTCCAGCGCCTGCCACTCGGACCGGGCCTTCGCCTCGTCCGCGGCGAGCCGGCCCTCGGCACGCCGGCTCTTCGCGACGGCGCCGGCGACGGCCAGATCGGCCCGTCGCACGGCCTGCTGACCGCGCATCAGACCGTCGGGATCCTTCGCGAACAGGATCTGCGCCGTGTACGGCAGCCCGCCGCCCTGCCGGTAGTGGGCGCGCACGATACGGCCCAGGTCCTCGTGCAGGACCGCGATCTCCTGCCGCTCCCGCGCGAGGCGGCGCTCCGCCCGCTCCGCCCGGCCGCGCTGCGCCTCGGCGTCCTGTCTCCCCGTCTCGTACTGCCCCGTCGCCACGGAGGCGTCCTCGTACAGCCGCGCCACCTGGGCGCTGATGTCGAGGTCCGCGCCGTCGTCGGCCGCCGCGGGCCGGACCGCGAGGACCACGAGCGCGGACAACAGGGCCGGTACGAGAAGGGGATGGCGGCGAGATGAGCGCATGACAGCGATCGTGGCCCGCGCCCTCGGGTCCGGCCCGTTCAAGACGTACACCTGGGGGACAGGGGGTCACGAATGGCCCAGCGGCACGACCGGCCGGTCCCGCACCGGCGGGCGCCGTCGCGAACAGGTCGTCCGCGCAAGGGGGTTCAGTGCGGTGCCTGCCACACCACCGTCGTGCCCCCGCCGTCCGCGCCGATCCCCGGCCCGTGCCAACTCGCGCCGCCCAGCGACTCGGCACGCCGTTCGAGGTTCCTCAGACCACTGCGCCGACCGCCGTCGGGGATGCCGACGCCGTCGTCCGCGACGGCGAGGCGCACGCCCGGGCGCCCGTCCGGCAGCAGGACGTCCGCGTCGACGGAGACCTCGATGCGGGAGGCCCCCGCGTGCCGGAAGGCGTTGGAGAGCGCTTCACGCAGCGCGGCGATGAGGTTCTTGCCGGTGAGTTCGCCGACCAGCGTGTCGACGGGGCCGGTGAAGCGGTGTCCGGGCTGGAAGCCCAGGGGGACGGCGGCCGTGCTGATCTCGCGCAGGACACGGGTGCGCAGGCCGGACGGCATCTCGGCGGGGTCCTGCCGGAGCGCGAAGATCGCGGTGCGGATCTCCTGGATGGTGATGTCGAGTTCGTCGACCGCCTTGCCGACGCCCCGCCGCACCTCGGGCACGTCCGACCGGCGCTGCGCGCTCTCCAGCATCATTCCGGTGGCGAACAGCCGCTGGATGACCAGGTCGTGCAGGTCACGGGCGATCCGGTCCCGGTCCTCGTACACCGCGAGCCGTTCCCGGTCGCGTTGCGCCTCGGCCATCATCAGCGCCAGGGCGGCCTGCGAGGCGAACTGTGTGGCGAGGGTCCGCTCGGTCTCGGTGAACTCGCGCCCCTCGCGGGACCGCGGGGTGAGGAGGGCGCCGAGGACCCTGCCGTCGCTCTGCAGGGGGAGCATCATGACGGGCCCGTAGTCGCGGGTGAGATCCGCCCGCATACGCGGGTCGGCGGACGCGTCCGCCAGGAACACCGGTTTCCCGTCGCGGAGTTCGGCGACCAGTTCGCTCTCCGGCGGGACGACCACGCCGAGTTCCCTCGACGGCTGCTCCGAGGCCACCGCGACGACCTCCAGGCCGCCGTCCTCCACGACCAGCAGCACGATCCCGGCCGCGGAACCGGAGAGCCGACGGGCCTGTTCGGCGACGGTCTGCAACGCGTCCTCGGCGTCGCCGCCCGCCAGCAGCGCGGTGGTGACGGCGACCGAGCCGTCGATCCAGCGCTCACGCTGCTGCGCCGCCTCGTACAGGCGGGCGTTGCCGACGGCGATGCCGGCCTCCGTGGCCAGCACCCGCACCATGTCGAGATCGTCGTCGTCGAAGGTGCCGCCGCCGCGCTTCTCGGTGAGGTACAGGTTCCCAAAGATCTCTCCCTGCACCCGGATCGGTACCCCGAGAAAGCTGCGCATCGGTGGATGGCCGGCCGGGAACCCGCAGGAGCGCGGGTCGTCGGTCACGTTCGCGAGGCGCACCGGACGGGGATCGCGGATGAGCGCGCCCAGCAGTCCCTTGTGTCCGTCGGGTCTGCGCCCGATCCTGCGGACGGTCTCCTCGTCGACGCCGTGATGGACGAAGTCCGCGAGTCCCTCCCCGTCCTCGGCCGCGACTCCGATGGCCGCGTACCGCGCGCCCGTGAGCTCGGCCGCCGTCTCGCAGATGCGGTCCAGCTTGGAGTGCAGCTCCAGCCCTGATCCGACCGACCGCACGGCCTCCAGCAGCCGCGGGACCCGTACGGACGGCTCTCCGGACAGCCCTCCCCGCGCACGGGCCGCCGCGTCCGTGCTGTCGCCCGGGACGGGAGAGGCCGGGGCCGCTGACATGGCTCGAGCCTAATCAGTCCCCTTTGCGGGGGAAAGTCGGGTCACGGGGCAGAGGGGGACCCGAGGCCGCCGATACCTTCCCCTGACGTCCGCCCGTACGACGCTCAGCGCGCCACCGCCCGCACCAGCAGATCTCCGGCGGTCTCCCGCTCCGCCATCTCCCGCAGCGGCCCTTCGGCGGCCAAGAGCTCCGCGAACGCCCCGCGCTGGACCACACGTCCCCGCGCGAGCACGATCACCTCGTCCACCGCGTCGAGTCCGGCCAGCCGATGCGTGATCAGCAGCGTCGTACGGCCCTCGGTCGCGGCCAGCAGATCCGCGGTGAGCGCGTCGGCCGTCGGCAGGTCGAGATGTTCCGCCGGTTCGTCGAGGACGAGCACGGGGAAATCGGCGAGCAGCGCACGCGCCAGAGCGAGCCGCTGGCGCTGACCGCCGGACAGCCGTGCCCCGTGTTCTCCGATCAGGGTGTCGAGCCCGTCGGGCAGCCCGTCCACCCAGTCGAGGAGCCGGGCCCGTCCGAGCGCGTCACGCAGTGCGGCCTCGGTCGCGTCCTTGCGGGCGAGCAGCAGGTTCTCGCGCACGGTGCTGTCGAAGAGGTGCGCGTCCTGGGCGCACAGCCCGACCAGCCGGCGCACGGCGTCCCCGTCCATCCCGTACGCGTCCGCCCCGCCCAGCGTGTACGTCCCCGCCTCAGGGTCCAGGAAGCGCAGCAGCACCTGTGCGAGCGTCGTCTTGCCCGCCCCGGACGTGCCGACCACGGCGATCCTGCGACCCTCCTCGAGGGTCAGATCGAGTCCGGTCAGCGCGTCCCGGTCCTGTCCCGCGTGACGGGCCCGGAGCCCGGACACACGGAGCGGGAACGGTGAGGGAGGCGCCGGCAGCGGCTGTTCGGGCTCGTGTACGGGATCGGCGGTGTCCAGCACCTCGTAGACGCGCTCGGCGCTCTTGCGCACCCGCTGCCGGTACTGGACGGCGAGCGGCAGCCCCATGACGGCCTCGAAAGCGGCGAGCGGGGTGAGGACGACGACGGCCATGGCCACGCCGTGCAGTCGCCCCGCGACGACCGCCTGGGCGCCCACGACGGCGGTGGCCGCGACGGTGAGCCCGGAGACGAGTGCCGTGAGTCCGTCGCCGAGGGCGGTCGCGGTGGCGGCTCGCGAGGCGATGCCCGTGAGAACACCGTCGGCCCGCCGCGTCCTGGCGATGCGGACGGGCAGCGCGCCCGCGACGGTCAGCTCGGCGGTGCCCGTGAACAGATCGGCCACCTGGGTCGCCAGCGCACCGCGCGCGGGAGCCAGCCGCCGCTCGGCGCGGCGCGCCACGGCACCGGTCACCAGGGGGACACCGGCTCCGGCCGCCAGCAGACCGACGGCGAGAACGGCCCCGGCTTCGGGCAGCAGCCAGGTGGTGAACCCGACGGAGGCGGCCGACACCAGGGCCGCGGCTCCGGCCGGCAGCAGCCAGCGCAGCCAGTAGTCCTGCAGGGCGTCCACATCGGCGACGAGCCGCGACAGCAGATCACCGCGCCGGGTGGTCCGCAGTCCGGCGGGCGCGAGCCGTTCCAGTCGCCGGTAGACGGCGACCCGTGTGTCGGCCAGCATCCGCAGCACGGCGTCGTGCGACACGAGCCGTTCCGCGTACCGGAACACCGCCCGCCCGATACCGAACGCCCGGGTGGCCGTCACGGCCACCATCAGATAGAAGACCGGCGGCTGCTGGGACGCCCTCGAGATGAGCCATCCGGAGGTCGCCATGAGGCCGATGGCACTGCCGAGCGCGAGGGCGCCGAGGAGCAGGGCGAGCGCGAGCGGCCCACGTCGGGGAGCCGCCATCGCCCGGACGCGGGCGAGCACATCGCCCCGGTCCCGGGACATCGCGACGTGTGCCTCTCCGTCCGCCGGGAGCGCGCCCTCCGGCCCGGCCGCCCGGGGCGGCTGTGCGCGCGTCGGCTCGGTGGAACCGGGAACGCCGTCCCCGAGCGCCGGCCGCGGCTCGTCGGTCACGGCGGCTTCCAGGCGTACCACCCGGTCCGCCGCCTCCAGCAGGGCCGGCCGGTGCACGACCAGCAGTACGGTCCGCCCCACGGCCAGCCGCCGGACCGCCGCGACGACCTCGGCCTCGGTCTCCCCGTCGAGCGAGGCCGTCGGCTCGTCGAGCAGCAGCACGGGCCGGTCCGCGAGGAACGCCCGCGCCAGTGCGAGGCGTTGGCGCTGGCCGGCCGACAGTCCGGCGCCGTCCTCGCCTAGGACCGTGTCGGCCCCGGCGGGCAGCGCGTCGACGAATCCTGCAGCGCCGGCGTCGACGAGAGCCCTGCGCAACGCGTCGTCGTCGGCGTCGGGCCGCGCCAGCCGTACGTTCTCGGCGATGGACCCGGCGTACAGGTGCGGCCGCTGCGGCACCCAGGCGATCCGTGAGCGCCACTGCGTGAGGTCGGCGTCGGCGAGTTCGACTCCCCCGGCCCGGACCTGGCCGGCGGTGGGCGCCACGAACCCGAGCAGGACGTTCAGCAGCGTCGACTTGCCCGCGCCGCTGGGGCCGACGAGGGCGACCGTCTCGCCGGGCCCGACCGTGAAGGAGGCGTCCGAGACCGCGTCCGCGGAGCGCCCCGGGTACCTCACGGTCACGCCCTCGAAGGTGATCTCCCCCGCGGGCACACGCAGTGAGCCGGTCCTCGGCGCCGGGGTCTCCAGCACCTCGAAGATCGCCTCGGCGGCCGCGAGTCCCTCGGCGGCGGCGTGGTACTGGGCGCCCACCTGCCGCAGCGGCAGATAGGCCTCGGGTGCCAGCACGAGGATGACGAGCCCTGTGTACAGGTCCATCTCGCCGCGGACGAGCCGCATTCCGATGGTCACCGCGACCAGGGCGACCGAGATGGTGGCGAGCAGCTCCAGGGCGAAGGAGGAAAGGAAGGCGATCCGGAGCGTCCGCATGGTCGCCTGCCGGTACTCGCCGGTGATCTTCCGGATCGACTCGGCCTGCGCCTTGGCCCGGCCGAACACCTTGAGCGTGGGCAGTCCCGCGACCACGTCCAGGAAGTGTCCGGACAGCCGGGACAGCATCCGCCACTGGCGGTCCGTCTGACTGCGCGTGGCCCAGCCGATCAGCACCATGAACAGGGGGATGAGCGGCAGGGTGCAGACGATGATCGCCGCGGACACCCAGTCCTCGGTGACGATCCGCGCCAGCACCGCCACCGGCACCACCAGCGCGAGTCCCAGCTGGGGCAGACAGCGCGAGAAATAGTCGTCGAGTGCGTCGACGCCCCGTGTCGCGAGAGCGACCAGGGATCCCGTCCGCTGACCACTGAGCCACCCGGGTCCGAGCGAAGCGGCCTTCTCCACCAGCCGCCCCCTCAGCTCGGACTTGACCGCGGCGCTCGCGCGGTGCGCGGCGAGCTCGGTGAGCCAGGCCACCGCGGCACGCCCGAGCGCCACGGCCGTCAACAGGATCAGGGGAGTGCGCAGTTCGGCGACGGAGAAGCCGTGCTGGAAGGCGCCGACCACCACGTCGGCGATGAGCATCGCCTGGGCGACGACCAGGGCCGCTCCGGCGACGCCCAGCCCCACGACCGCCGCGAGGAAGAAGCGGGTGGCTCGGGCGTACCGGAGCAGGCGCGGATCGATTGGTTTCACGTGAAACACACCTTTGGCCCATCAGGCACGTTTCACGTGAAACATGCCGCTACATCGGATTCAGTGCGACACGTCCACGGCGATGTGGTGCGTGCCGATGCGCTTGCGGAACACCCAGTAGGTCCAGCTCTGGTAGAGCAGGACGACCGGCGTGGCGATCACGGCACACCAGGTCATGATCTTCAGGGTGTACTGACTCGACGAGGCGTTGGTGACCGTGAGGCTCCAGTCCGCGTTGAGCGAGGACGGCATGACATCGGGGAAGAGCGACAGGAAGAGCATCGCGACGGCGGCCACGATGGTGAGCCCCGAGAGAATGAAGGCCCATCCCTCACGCCCGCCGTTGACCATCGCCAGCGCCCCGACGAGGGCGGCCACGGCCACGATCAGCGCCGCCAGGGAGGCGCCGTCACCGCTGTCGACCTGGGTCCAGATCAGGAAGACCAGCGCCAGCACGGCCGTCACCAGGCCGACCTGCAGCGCGAGCTTCCGCGACCGCTCCCTGATGTCCCCCACCGTCTTGAGCCCGACGAACACGGTCCCGTGGAAGGTGAACAGCGTGAGCGTGACCAGACCGCCGAGGATCGAGTACACGTTGAGCAGGTCCCAGAAGTTGCCCACGTACTCGAAGTTCCGGTCGATCTTCACTCCGCGCACGATGTTGCCGAAGGCCACTCCCCACAGGAGCGCGGGGATCAACGAGGTCCAGAAGATCGCCGTCTCCCAGTTGCGCTGCCAGTGCTCCTCGGGCCGCTTCGCCCGGTACTCGAAGGCGACACCGCGCACGATCAGACAGACCAGGATGATCAGCAGCGGCAGGTAGAAGCCCGAGAAGAGGGTGGCGTACCACTCGGGGAAGGCCGCGAAGGTCGCGCCGCCGGCCGTGAGCAGCCACACCTCGTTGCCGTCCCACACGGGGCCGATCGTGTTGATCAGCACCCGCTTCTCGGTACGGTCGCGGGCCAGCAGCTTGGTGAGGATGCCGACCCCGAAATCGAAGCCCTCCAGGAAGAAGTAGCCGATCCAGAGGACCGCGATGAGGACGAACCAGACGTCGTGAAGTTCCATGACTCAGCAGCTCCCCGAGCCTAGTAGGAGAAGGCCATCGGCTTGTCGGCGCCACTGGAGTCGCCGCCGATCCTCGTGGGCGGGTTGAGGTCGGACTCGGTGAGCTCGGGCGGCCCTGCCTTGACGTACTTCGCGAGCAGCTTGACCTCGATGACGGCGAGGATCGCGTAGATCAGCGAGTAGACGGTCAGCGAGGTGATGACCTCGCCCTGGGAGACAGTGGGAGAGACGGCGAACCGGGTCTGCATGACGCCGTACACGACCCACGGCTGCCGGCCCATCTCGGTGAAGATCCAGCCCCAGGAGTTGGCGATCAGCGGGAAGGCCAGGGTCCAGATGGCGATGCGCCAGCCCCACTTGGTGAGCTTCGGGCCGAGCGCCTTGTTCTTGAACAGGACCAGATGAGGCGCCTCGTCCTCGCCGACCCTCAGGTGCTGCGGCAGCATGAACTTCTTACGGGTCAGCCAGAGCCCGACGATGCCGATCACGAAGGAGGCCATGCCGAAGCCGATCATCCAGCGGAACGCCCAGAAGGTGACCGGGATGATGGGGCGGTAGTCGCCTGGACCGTACTTCTCCTGCTCGGCCTTGTTCGTGTCGTTGATACCGGGCACGTACGAGTTGAAGTCGTCGTTGGCGAGGAACGACAGTATCCCCGGGATCGACAGCTCGACGGTGTTGTGGCCCTTGCTGACGTCTCCGTACGCGAAGATCGAGAAGGGCGCGGAGTCCTGGCCGTCCCACAGCGCCTCGGCCGCGGCCATCTTCATCGGCTGCTGCTTGAACATGACCTTGCCGAGGGTGTCACCGCTGATCGCCGTGAGGAGACCGGCGATGACGACGGTGACGAGGCCGAGCCGCAGCGAGGTCTTCATGACGGCGATGTGCCGCTTGCGGGCCAGGTGGATCGCGGCGATGCCCACCATGAACGCCCCACCGGTCAGGAAGGCCGCCGTGAGGGTGTGGAACGCCTGGGCGAGCGCGGTGTTCTGGGTGAGCACATGCCAGAAGTCGGTGAGTTCCGCGCGCCCCTTCTCCTTGTTGATCCGGTAGCCGACCGGGTGCTGCATCCATGAGTTGGCCGCGAGGATGAAGTACGCCGACAGGACGGTACCGATGGAGACCATCCAGATGCAGGCGAGGTGGAGCTTCTTCGGGAGTTTGTCCCAGCCGAAGATCCACAGCCCGATGAAGGTGGACTCGAAGAAGAAGGCGATCAGGGCCTCGAAGGCGAGCGGGGCTCCGAAGATGTCACCGACGAAGCGCGAGTAGGCGGACCAGTTCATGCCGAACTGGAACTCCTGGACGATGCCGGTGACGACACCCATCGCGATGTTGATCAGGAAGAGCTTGCCCCAGAATTTGGTGGCTTTGAGGTACTTCTGATTCTCCGTACGCACCCAGGCGGTCTGCAGACCGGCGACGAGCGCGGCGAGCGAGATCGTCAGAGGGACGAAGAAGAAGTGGTAGACGGTGACAATGCCGAACTGCCATCGCGCCATGGTTTCCGGCGCCAAAGCCAATTCCACGTCGTCATCTCCTTACGTCGCGGCAGTTGCAGTGGCAGTTTGCCCGTTTTCGAGCAGACATTACTAGAACAATAGGACACGCTTGTGAACGCGTTCACATTCACAAGCAATTATGACGCATGCCCGTTCGACGGCAGGGGGTGGGGGGTCCTTGAGCCCGGGCCGAAGGGCCCACGCGCAGAGGGGCCCGTACGCGCTCGACGCGTACGGGCCCCTCTGCGGGCTCACGGATCACCGCCCTCACGGACGCCGGACGGGCCCGCCCCGACAGGCAGTTGATCAACCGTCCCGGCGGACGGGCCGGCCGACCGGGCGGCTACAGCCCCTTGGAGAAGCTCTCGGTCGCCTTCAGGAAGATGTCGTTCGCCTCGGTCTCACCGATGGTGACGCGGACACCCTCGCCCGCGAAGGGGCGCACGACGACACCGGCCTGCTCGCAGTGCGCGGCGAAGTCGAGGGTCCGCTCCCCCAGGCGCAGCCACACGAAGTTGGCCTGCGTCTCGGGCACCGTCCAGCCCTGACCACGCAGGGTGTCGACCACCCGGGTGCGCTCGGAGACCAGGGAGCCGACCCGGCCGAGCAGTTCGTCCTCGGCGCGCAGGCTCGCCACGGCGGCGTCCTGGGCCAGCTGGCTCACGCCGAACGGCACCGCCGTCTTGCGCAGCGCGGCCGCCACCGGCTCGTGAGCGATCGCGAAGCCGACCCGCAGGCCGGCCAGTCCGTACGCCTTGGAGAAGGTGCGCAGCACACAGACGTTGGGCCGGTCCCGGTAGATCTCCACGCCGTCCGGCACCTCGACGTCACGGATGAACTCGCGGTACGCCTCGTCCAGGACGACCAGCACATCGCTCGGCACCCGGTCCAGGAACCGCTCCAGCTCGGCCCGGCGGACCACGGTGCCGGTCGGGTTGTTCGGGTTGCAGAGGAAAATCAGCCGGGTCCGCTCGGTGACGGCATCGGCCATCGCGTCCAGGTCGTGCACCTCGCCCGGGGTCAGCGGCACCTGCACCGAGGTCGCCCCGCTGATCTGCGTGATGATCGGGTACGCCTCGAAGGACCGCCAGGCGTAGATGACCTCGTCACCGGGACCACTCGTGGCCTGCAGCAGCTGCTGCGCGACACCGACCGAGCCGGTGCCGGTCGCCAGGTGGGAGACGGGGACGCCGAAACGGTCCGCCAGCTCGTTCATCAGCCCGGTGCACGCCATGTCCGGGTAGCGGTTGAACGAACCGGTCGCCGCGGTCAGGCTCTCGAGGACACCGGGCAGCGGCGGATACGGGTTCTCGTTGGAGGACAGCTTGTACGCCACCGCGCCGGCCGCGGCGGGCTTGCCGGGCTTGTAGGTGGGGATACCCGCCAGCTCGGCGCGCAGCTTGGGGTTCGTCTCGCTCACCGCAGTCCTCCTCGTGACCACCAGCGGCTCATGACCACCACCGGCTACCAATGCTTCTCACCTTATGAGGATTCCACTCCGCTGCGAATGGGCTGTGGACAACCGGAGACCACCTCGTGTCCGACAGGGCGGTCCTCCACGGACACCGAGGACGCAGGAACGGCCATCGGCGCCGCACGGTCCGGGGCCGCGCGATCCGGGACCGCACGGTCGGGGACCGCACGGTCGGGGGCCGCACGGTCGGGGGCCGCACGGTCCGGGTCCGTCCCCGTACGAAGTCGTACGAAAAGGGGGCGCGTCGTCGATTACCACATGCGCCGGTGGCTCACGCCGTGGCGCGCATCCCTCGTACAGGTGAGTTGAGACCTCTTCGAGACATGGCCCACTCGGCAGGCCTGCGCGCGCCGACAAGTCACGTATCGGGGTGAGATCGCCCAACTGCCTTCAGTTCGCAGGAAGTTATCAACTATCGATCATGCAGAAACGTGCCTGTCAACGTGTGCATATGCGTCCGCACTACCCCACCGCATGAGCCCTACTATCGGCTCGCCATGACAGCAGCAGGGAAGCACCAGGTGAGCCGGGCGGAGACCTCCCGCCGAGGCGGTCGGCCGGGCCGGGCGGGCATCAGAGACGTGGCCGCGGCAGCAGGGGTCTCCATCACAACCGTGTCCGATGCCCTCAACGGCAAGGGACGGCTCCCGGACGCCACCCGACGCCACGTCCGCGAAGTCGCCGACCGGCTGGGCTACCGCCCCTCGGCCGCGGCCCGAACCCTCCGTACCGGCAAGTCCGGACTGATCGGTCTGACCGTCACCACGTACGGGGATGAACCTTTCACCTTCACCGAGTTCGCGTACTTCGCCGAGATGGCCAGAGCCGCCACCTCGGCCGCGCTCGCCCGGGGATACGCCCTGGTCATCCTCCCCGCGACCTCCCGCCACGACGTGTGGTCGAACGTCGCCCTGGACGGAACCGTGGTCATCGACCCGTCCGACCAGGATCCGGTCGTCAGCGAGCTGGTCCGCCAGGGGCTGCCCGTCGTCTCCGACGGCCGGCCCGTGGGATCGCTCCCGGTGACCGCCTGGGTGGACAACGACCACGAGGCCGCGGTCCTCGGCATCCTCGACCACCTGGCGGACGCGGGCGCCCGCCGCATCGGTCTGCTCACCGGCACCACCACGGACACGTACACCCACCTCTCCACCACCGCGTACCTGCGCTGGTGCGAGCGCGTGGGCCAGGATCCGGTGTACGAGGCCTATCCGGCGCACGATCCGTGCGCCGGGGCCGTGGCCGCCGACCGGCTCCTCGCCCGGCCCGACCGCCCGGACGCCGTGTACGGCCTCTTCGACCCGAACGGCACCGACCTGCTGGCCGCCGCCCGCCGCTACGGTCTGCGCGTGCCCGACGACCTGCTGCTGGTCTGCTGCAGCGAGTCGACGGTCTACGCCAGCACCGAGCCTCCCGTCACGACGCTCTCCCTCAAACCGCGCAGGATCGGCACGGCCGTCGTCCAGCTGCTGATCGACGCCATCGAAGGGGTCGAATCGGACCAACCGGTCGAGCAGGTGATACCGACGGAGCTGATCGTGCGGACCTCGTCGGAACGCCGGGCACCCCGTACGACCGTCAGTCCGCCCCGATCACCCGAACAGGGTTGACGCCGTTACGACGAGGACGGGGCAAGCACCGCCCAATCCGGGCGAAAGCCGCGGTGAACTGGACTCCTGTTCCGATTCACCACCCCTGGGTCATCACATGGCGCGATTCGCATTCCTATGATGGGCGGACGACACCGCGGGCCGCTGCGACCAGGCAGTCCGAACCGGTGCAGATGCGGCGCGATGGTGGTGGAGGGGTCGATGACTCAGGGGGCCGGTCAGGGACCCGAGGTGGTGCGGACGGCGACGTTGCGCGACTTCCGAGTACCCGGGTACGTCCACGAGACCGGTCCGTATGCGCAGAACACGCCTCACGGCGAGGGCGCCGGACCCGTCGGAGGGACTGGAGGGTACGCGTCGGGCGAGCCCAACCCGTACATGTCCGGGGAGTCCCCGTCGGAGTTCCCGGGAGAGTTCTCCGAGGGGTACACGCCCACGCAGCGTGATCTGCCGGTCATCAACCGGGGCGACACCCAGCAGGTCGTCGTCGACCCCTCGGGGGCGCCCGCCCCGGCCCCCGGCGCCGGGCCCGGCCCCCTGTACGTCGTCGGGGACGTGCACGGCTACCTCGACCAGCTCCTCGCCGCGCTCCAGGCCAAGGGCCTGGTCGACGCCGCGGGCAGCTGGTCGGCCGGCACCTCGCGCCTGTGGTTCCTCGGCGACTTCACCGACCGCGGCCCGGACGGCATCGGCGTGATCGATCTCGTGATGCGGCTGTCCGCCGAGGCGGCCGCGGCCGGCGGCTACTGCAAGGCGCTCATGGGCAACCACGAGCTGCTGCTGCTCGGTGCCAAGCGGTTCGGCGACACCCCCGTCAGCTCCGGCGCGGGCACCGCCACCTTCCAGGCCGCCTGGCTGCTCAACGGCGGCCAGAAGACGGACATGGACCGCCTCCAGGACCACCACCTGCAGTGGATGGCCCGCCTCGACGCCATGGAACTGGTGGACGGACACCTCCTGGTGCACTCCGACACCACCGCCTACCTCGACTACGGCGACTCCATCGAAGCGGTCAACGACACCGTCCGCGAAACCCTCACCCGCAACGACGCCGAGGACTGCTGGGACCTCTTCCGCAAGTTCACCCGGCGCTTCGCCTTCCGCGACGAGGGCGCGGAGGCGGTCCGCGAACTGCTCGGCGCGTACGGCGGCACGCGCGTCGTCCACGGCCACAGCCCCATCCCGTACCTGCTGGGCGAAGTGCTCCCGGAGGACGGCGAGGCCGGAGCGGGTCCGGTGATCGAAGGACCGCACGTCTACGCCGACGGCCTGGCCATCGCGATGGACGGCGGAGTGACCATGGCCGGAAAGCTGCTGGTCCAACAACTTCCGCTGGACATCTGAGCGTTCACCGGACAGGCGTCCGGCGGGCGGACCGCTCCGGACAGGGGGGCCAATTTCTGGAAACCCCCTGTCACGGCGTGCCGTCACCGCTCTACCATCGGCTTATCCGTAGCAGGCTCCCCTCCGTTTCTGCCCAACGGCTCGTCAGCGTGCGAGCCATCAGCCCTACGGAGCATCGGGGGATGCAGATGAACAGCGTTCCGCAGCACCTGTTGAGCGAGGACCGCCAGGAGTACGAGCGGATCCTCGATGAGGCGCTGCGCTCCGCACCACACCGCCCGGAACTCGCCGCTGTCGGCCAGCGGCTCAATCTCGAACAACTGCGCACCATGGCGCTCAACGCCACGGCCCTCATCACGACGGCCGCGTCGGACGAGTACGCGCACTATGTGAAGGTCCGCAGCGAACTGCGCCGCCCGGTGCGGACCGCCCCGGTCATGAGCGAGGAGACCGGCTCCGCGGAGCCGGGCACCACCGCGATGGGGCTCGCCACCACCGTGGGGGAGGTCACCGAGACCGCCGGTGCCGGCGCGGTCGCCGTCGTCGCGGTCCTCGCCCCCGTCCTCGCCGGGACGGCCGCGGCGATATTCCTGCTCGTGGGCTACGTCCTGAGGATGCTCGATCCCGAGCCGACCATCACCCAGACCCTCCTGACCACCGGATGGGTCTTCGGTGCGGTCACGGCGGCCGCCATCCTGGTCGCCGCGGCGGGACTGCTGCTGACCGCACTGCGCAACAGCTCGTCCTCCCTGCGGGCCGGAGCGGGCGACGAGCTGACCGAGCAGGTCACCCGGGCCAAGGAGGCCTGGCGTGACGCCCTGCTGGAGCGCGGCATCCTGCCGTTCCTCCGGGAGGCCCTCTCGGACCCGGACTCGGTGGCGCTGGACCGCCCCGCGCCGGCCCCCAGCCGCATACCCCACCTCGGTTACGGCCGACCGGGGTTCAGCAGTCCCGAGGACGGACCCGCGGCCGGCCCGCGCCCGAGCTTCTCCAGCCCGGACTTCACCAGCCCGGACTTCGGGGGGCCTGAACACCAGCCCGAGTGACCCGGCCGGCCGACGGCCGGGTTCACGGCGGGAGGGCCCGTGCGGATGCGCGGGCCCGTACACCGCGCTGCCGGTGCGGCCCGGTCCTGCGAACGGGCGCCGGGGTGTCGTGCGGGCGTCGTCCGCCGTCTTCGGGCCGTCTCAGACGATGCCCAGCCGCCGTGCCTCCTTCGTCCACGCCGGGAACTCGGACAGCAACCGGTCGTAGAGCTCCGGATCCGGTACGTCGGCGATGTCGTCGACCGCGAAGAAGCCGACGTTGTCGACGCGCCGGCCCGGCAGGGTGTCGAACCGCTCCAGCACGCCGTAGTTGGAGCGCCCCAGTCCGACGAACTGCCAGAAGACCGGTTCCTCCACCGCCTCCCGCAGCTCCTTCTCGATCTCCTTGTTGCGGTAGACGCCCCCGTCGGAGAAGAAGAGCACCAGCGTGGGATCGGCGGCCGGGTGCTCGCGGACGTACGCCCGGACCTCGGCGATCACCTTCTGCTCCTCGTTCTGGATCCCGACCGCCCGCATGTCCACCTGGCCCGGCAGCAGGCCCTTCTTCGGCTTCTTCCGCCGGAACAGGGTCAGTTCACCGACCCGGACATGCCGCTCCAGCCACTCCGGCAGGTCCCCCAGGGAGAGGTCCGGCAGCCGGGCCGGGTTCGACGCGAAAGTCCACGCCTGCATCTCCCCGTCGTCGTCCATCTGGGCCGCCACCGCGGCCATCCGCTCCACCACGTCGGCCACGACGCCCTTGGAGTACAGGAACGACATCGAACCGGAAGCGTCCAGCACCAGGATGACGCGGGCCCTGATGCCCACCGCCCCGTGCTTGCGCAGACTGACCGCCACCTGCTCCTTGCGCAGGGAGAGCCGCTTGCGCATGTCCAGGGGCAGCCGCTCCTCGCCCTTGACGAGACGAGGAGCCGCTCCGAAGGCCGGGGGCACGGGTGGCGCCGGAGGGACGGGCGCGGGCGGGGGGCCCGGAACCGGCGGGGGCGTGGGCGCCCACTGGGGTGCCGGTGCCGACGGGGGTGCCGGGGGTACGGACGCGGTCGGGGGCGCGGGGGCCGGCGGGGGTACCGGTGCCGGTGCCGGCGAGGTGGCCCCTGCGGCCGTGCTCCTCGTGTCCGTGCTCCCGGAGGTACCCGGCTCCTCGTCCACGCTGATCCCGAAGTCGGTGGCCAGACCGGCGAGCCCGGAGTCGTATCCCTGGCCCACCGCGCGGAACTTCCATCGACCGCCCCGCAGGTACAGCTCGCCTCCGATGAACGCCGTCTCCGTCGTCGCCTCCATCTCGAAGAACGCCAGTTCCTCACCGGTTCCGGCGTCGAGCAGCCTCAGTCGCAGATCCGACAGACGGCCGAAGGTTCCCCCGTCTGCGGAGGCGCCCAGGACCACCCGCTGGATCTCCGGCTCCAGGGTCCGCAGGTCCACCTCGACGGTGTCCGTCGTCCTCTCGCCCTCCCGCCGCTTCCCCAGGTGACGCACGGCACCGGAGGCGTGTTCGGGCTGGTTGTAGAAGACGAAGTCACCGTCGTCGCGCACCCGCCCGTCCGCACGGAGCAGCAGGGCCGAGGCATCGGCGTCCGGCGCGCCGGGGCCTCCGGACCAGCCGAGCACGACCCGCACCTGCTGCGCGTCGACGGGAAGATTGGCGCCCTTGCTCATCGATGTCGGTGTCATACGTCCAGTCTTCCTGGAGAAACCGCCGGTTGATCCGGCGGATACGCCTGCGAGTGGAAAGAGCCGACCGCGTCCGTCGCCGCCCGTACGAACTCGCGCAGCCGTTCGGTGGTGTTTCCCTTCATCCACACCAGTCCCCGTTCGATCGGTTGCGCGTCGTGAAGGGGTACGTAGGCGACATCGGGCCGGGGGTAGTACTGCCGCGAGTGCTCACCGACCGGGAGGACGCCCCGGCCCATGGCGACCAGGGTCAGCATCTCGGAGAACGAGCCGCCGACCGGGCCCTTCGGAACGGGTCGGCCCGAGGGGGTGCGGTCCGGTGTGCGGTCCTGCTTGAACCCCGTCGAGGTCACCTGTGGGTACTGCACCACAGGGTGTTCCGCGAGGACCTCGACGGACAGCCGCTCCTCGCCGGCCAGCGGATGATCCGCCGCGACGGCCAGTACCCGTCCCTCCCGCAGCAGAGCGGGCCCGCAGGCCATTCCGTCGAAGGGGAACGAGGCGAGCAGCACGTCGACCGACCCGTCCAGCAGACTCGCCCGGGAGTTGGACAGCTGTACCTCCCGCACGTCGACCCGGCAGTCGGGGTGCCGCTCGCCGAACCGTGCGACCGCTCTGAGGAGTGCGGGCGCCGTCCACTCACCGAGGAAAGCGGCCCGCAGCTCTCCGGTGACCCCCTTGCCGGCGTCGGTCGCCCTGCGCAGCGCTTCTTCCATTCCCGCGACCAAGGGCGCCAGATCGTCCGCCAGCCTCCGGCCGATCGGGGTGAGCCGCACGGAACGGCTGGTGCGTTCGAACAGCAAACCGCCGACTCTGCGCTCCAGTGCCTTGATCACCTGGCTGACCCGCCCGGTCGTGATCTGCAGCCGCGCGGCGGTACGGCCGAAGTGCAGTTCCTCGGCCAGCGTCAGAAACGTCTCGATCTCCAGCCGTTCCAGCATGAAACCCCCGTCGTTAAATCTAGCTCAACGGTCGTGCAGCAATCATGTCTTGATGGCGTCCGCCGCGAGGCGGATCGTAGAAGGCGTCCATCCGGCCGCGGGAGGAACCGAACCCGGCCGTGCCGACGAGATCCCCCGCCCTGTTCAGCGCGTGGCACCGCCACGCCGTCGCCCTGGAGACGACATGACCACCGTGCGCGTGAAGGCCTTCGACCACTTGGTCCTCAACGTCGAGGACATCGAACGGTCCCTCGGCTTCTACACCGGACTCCTCGGCCTGGAACCCGTACGCGTCGCCGAATGGCGGCGCGGCCAAGCCCCGTTCCCGTCGGTGCGGGTCACCTCGGAGACCATCATCGACCTGGTCGCCCACGCCCCTGAGGGGTCCAACGTCGACCACATCTGCCTCACCGTGGAGCCGCTGGACTGGGACCAGGTCATCGCCTCGGGATCCTTCACCGTGCTCGAGGGTCCCGTGGAGCGCTACGGCGCGCGGGGCGACGCCATCTCGGTCTACGTCCAGGACCCGGACGGCAACACCGTCGAACTGCGCTGGTACCCGCAGGACGTCACGTCGTGACCGTGCCGGGGGCGCGGTCCGGGTGTCCGCCCCGGACCGCGCCCCCGTGCGGTGGATCAGTCGGCCAACGGCAGATACACGCGGTTGCCCGCTTCCGCGAACTCCCGGGACTTCTGGAGCATGCCCTCGGAGATCTCCTCGGCGGAGGCGCCGTCGGCCACCTCGCCGCCGAACCGCTCGTTGATGTTCTGGCTGATCTTCATCGAGCAGAACTTCGGACCGCACATGGAGCAGAAGTGGGCCGTCTTGGCGGGCTCGGCCGGCAGCGTCTGGTCGTGGAACTCCCGCGCCGTGTCCGGATCGAGGGCCAGGTTGAACTGGTCCTCCCACCGGAACTCGAAGCGGGCGTCGGAGAGCGCGTCATCCCATTCCTGCGCACCTGGGTGCCCCTTGGCGAGGTCGGCTGCGTGGGCGGCGATCTTGTAGGTGATGACGCCGGTCTTGACATCGTCACGATCGGGCAGGCCCAAGTGCTCCTTGGGCGTGACGTAGCAGAGCATGGCCGTGCCCCACCAGGCGATCATCGCGGCACCGATGCCGGAGGTGATGTGGTCGTACGCCGGCGCGACGTCCGTCGTCAGCGGGCCGAGGGTATAGAACGGAGCTTCATCACAGATCTCCTGCTGAAGGTCGATGTTCTCCTTGATCTTGTGCATCGGGATGTGTCCCGGGCCTTCGATCATCGTCTGTACCTGAAAACGCTTCGCGACCGCGTTGAGTTCCCCGAGCGTCCTCAACTCCGCGAACTGTGCGGCGTCGTTGGCGTCCGCGATGGAACCCGGCCGCAGCCCGTCGCCGAGCGAATAGGTCACGTCGTACGCGGCGAGGATCTCGCAGAGTTCCTCGAAGTTCTCGTACAGGAACGACTCCTTGTGGTGGGCGAGGCACCAGGCCGCCATGATCGAGCCGCCGCGGGAGACGATGCCGGTCTTGCGGTTCGCGGTGAGCGGCACGTACGCCAGGCGCACGCCCGCGTGGACCGTCATGTAGTCCACGCCCTGCTCGGCCTGCTCGATGACGGTGTCCTTGTAGATCTCCCAGGTCAGCTCCTCGGCACGGCCGTCGACCTTCTCCAGGGCCTGATAGAGCGGCACCGTGCCGATAGGCACGGGGGAGTTGCGCAGCACCCATTCACGCGTGGTGTGGATGTTGCGGCCGGTGGACAGGTCCATGACCGTGTCGGCGCCCCAGCGGGTCGCCCAGGTCATCTTCTCCACCTCCTCCTCGATGGAGGAAGTGACCGCGGAATTGCCGATGTTGGCGTTGACCTTCACCAGGAACCGCTTGCCGATGATCATCGGCTCGATCTCCGGATGGTTGACGTTCGCGGGCAGCACAGCCCGGCCCGCGGCGATCTCCTCCCGTACGACCTCGGGGTCGACGTTCTCCCGGACCGCCACGAACTCCATCTCGGGCGTGATCTCACCGCGTCGCGCGTAGGCGAGCTGGGTGACCGCCTGCCCGGGACGCCCCCGGCGCGGCTGCCGCGGCCGGCCGGGGAAGACCGCGTCGAGATTGCGCAGCCCTCCGCGCGGGGACGTGTGCTTGATCCCGTCGTCCTCGGGACGGACGGGACGGCCCGCGTACTCCTCGGTGTCTCCCCGGGCGATGATCCAGCTCTCACGCAGCGGCGCCAGCCCCCTGCGCACATCGGTGTCGACGGCCGGATCGGTGTACGGGCCGGAGGTGTCGTACAACGTCACGGACTGCCCGTTGGTGAGGTGCACCTGGCGAACCGGCACCCGCAGATCGGGGCGTGTGCCCCCGATGTATGCCTTGTGCCAGCCGATGGACTGCTTGTCCCCGCCGTCCGGGGACGGCGGGGAAGCCCCGTCCGTCCGGCCGGAGGCAGGCGTGCGTACATCCTTGTCGGTCATGAGACCTACTCCCTACGCCGGCATTACCCGGTAACAGGTTCAGCGGTCGACGCAGCGGCTTCCGATCGTCGATGTTTCATGTGAAACATCGCGAAGACGGAGGTCAGCGCCCTCTCAGCCCGGTGCTCCGAGCTCCCGCGTGTGCAAAGGTGCCTCCACGCTAGCGTCATGTCTGGCGCGGTGAACAGAGGGCCCTTGACGTTCTTGCGATGATCGGGCGGTGACAACGACCCGGCAGCACCCGTTCCCTCCGTCCGAGCCACCGCGCCGTCCCGGCTCCGACGGCCACCATGGGCACGGTCCCGACGCCGGGCACAGGCATGAACACGGACCGGGCGGTGGCCACCAGGGCTCCGACGACGAACACGGTCCGGGTCCCGGCCGGGGGCACAGCACGCCTGCGAGCAGCGGACACGGGCATTCCCACAGCCACGGTCCCGCCGCGCCGGTCTCCAAGCAGCTGCGCAAGGTCATCGCCACGGTACTGATCCCCTTCGCGGCCGCGGTGGCGGTGGGTCTCGTGGTGCTGTGGCCCGGCGGCGCGCCCGCCCACGAGCGCACCGGTGTCGGCTTCGACCGGCAGACCCAGCAGGCGACGGTCACGAAGATCGACCAGGTGGACTGCAAGTCCGTGAACGCCTCCTCGGGGGCTCCGGCGGACGGCGCCTCCGCCGCCGGGGATTCCGCCGCCCAGCGCCGGGCGGCGGGGGAATGCAAGAAGGCGACGGTCCGGATCGACACCGGAAAGGACAAGGGCCGCACGTTCACCGAGATCGTTCAGCCAGATCAGTCACGGCAGCTGCACCAGGGCGAGAAGGTCGTCGTCGCGTACGAGCCCTCCGCCCCCAAGGAGCTCCAGTACTCGGTCACGGACGCGAACCGGAAACTGCCCCTGACGCTGCTCGCCGTGATTTTCGCGGTGGTCGTCGTGGTGATCGGCAGGATGCGCGGCGTCATGGCGCTGGTCGCCCTGGCCATCAGCTTCCTGATCCTCAACTTCTTCATCCTGCCCGCGATCCTGCAGGGCTCCGACCCGCTGCTCGTGGCCGTCGTAGGATCCAGCGCGATCATGCTGATCGCTCTCTACATGTGCCACGGCCTGTCGGCCCGGACCTCCGTGGCGGTGGTCGGCACCCTGCTCTCCCTGGTGCTGATCGGCCTGCTCGGCTCGGTCTTCATCGACTGGGCCGTGCTGACCGGCAACACCGACGACAGCACCGGCCTGATCCACGGTCTGTACCCGTCCATCGACATGAGCGGCCTGTTGCTGGCCGGCGTCATCATCGGTTCGCTCGGTGTCCTGGACGACGTGACGGTGACGCAGACGTCCGCGGTCTGGGAACTGCACGAGGCGAACCCCACGATGGGCTGGCGCGGCCTGTACCGCGCGGGCATCCGTATCGGCCGCGATCACATCGCGTCCGTCGTCAACACGCTCGTCCTGGCCTACGCGGGCGCCGCGCTGCCGCTGCTGCTGCTCTTCTCGATCGCGCAGAGCAGTGTGGACACCGTCGCCAACAGCGAACTGGTCGCCGAGGAGATCGTGCGCACGCTGGTCGGATCGATCGGTCTGGTCGCCGCCGTACCGGTGACGACCGCGCTGGCCGCCCTCGTGGTCGCCGCGGACCGCGAAGGCGGCGTGGCCGTCCCCGCGCAGCCCGCGGCTGCCAGGACGCCTGCACGGAGCGGCAGGGGCCGTCGCCGCAAGCACTGAGCCGTTCCTCGAAACGCTGAAACCATCCTGCTGTGGCGCCCCTAGTGAGGAAGCGTTACTCCGCTCCGGGCGGGCGGGGCTTCAGCCCGCGCTCTGCTCCTCCGTGAGGATGCGGTCGAGCACCGCGTCGAGGGACGTGTCGAAGCCCTCGAGGGAGCGTTCCTGCCCGAGCGGCACGAGCCGGTCCGTCCGGTCGAGGAACGCGACGAGCGGCGCGGTCCCGGACCTGAACAGCGCGTGATCGCCACCGACCTGAAGCCGGATCAGCACCTCGCCGAGTGCCTCCGGATCGGCCGGAGCGATGTGCACATCGCCGTCACCACAGGGCCCGCCCACCCCGTCGATCAGCAGTTCCCGCCCGAAAACCCAGGTCACAGGCGCGTCACCGGGCAAGTGGAAGGTCAATCGCACGGCGTACGGATCACAGGTCTCGTACCGCAGCTCGACAGGAATGCGGAAGGACAGCTCCTCGGACACGAGGAAGCTCATCATGACCTCTGCCTGCACCGACTCGCGCATCGCCTACCCCGTCGTTTGCCGTCGACTGGCCAGGAGTCGTCCCACCTGACACTGCTGGAAATCTTGCTCAATGTGTATGCCACATCACAAGGAGTGATTTTTCAGATACTGATAGAGAGGGTGAGTGTTCCCAGCAGCCCGCCGACCTCGCTCTGCAGCTTCCGTGCCGCGGGCATCAGCCGGTCGGCCTGGTGGGACGGGAGGGAGAAGGCCACGGCCGCGGCCGAACTGCCCGCGGTGACCGGGACGGCGGCGCAGACCGTGCCCAGCGCGTACTCCTGCCGCTCGATCACCGGTTCCATCCGCCCCGCTCGTTCCAGGCGTCGCAGCAGACGGTCCTCGTCACGCACCGTGTACGGAGTGATCGGCTGCACCGGGTGGCGGTCGAGGTGGTCACGCCGGGACCGTTCGTCCAGTTGGGCCAGCAGACACTGGCCGAGCGCGTGGGCGTGCCCGGTCTCACGGAAGTCGGCCCACTCCTCGACCGCGGGGTTCGCCGGAGCGTCGGCGACGCACATGACCTCGATCTCACCCTCGCGGTAGACCGCGTAGTACACGGGCGCGTCGATCGTGTCGCGCCAGTGCGCGAGCGTGTCCCTCATCGTGCTGCGACGTTTCTGCCGGGCTCCGCTGCCGCTCAACCGCTCGACGGCCTCGCCGAGGAAGAACAGCCCTCTGTCACGCCGGAGATAGCCCTCGTGGACCAGAGTGCGCAGCAGGTGGTAGGCGGTCGGCAACGCCAGTCCCGCCTCCCGGGCGAGCTGTTTGGCGGGGGCGCCCTGCTCACGCGAGGCGACGGCCTCCAGCAGACGCATCGCGCGCTGGACCGAGCCGATCAAAGTGGTGGTGTGAGAGTCCAGGGGAGCGGCTTCGGGCCCCGCGGAGGGGATGCGGGCCGGCCGTGCCGTCCCCGCGCCCGGCGAGGACGACGTGCGCGTCACCGGCGGTCCGGTGCGCCCGGTGAGCCCGTCCGCCGGCGCGGTGCGCCGAGCGGGTGCCTCCACCGCCGCGGTCCGGGCCGGCGCCGGCTCCCTGGGCGGAGCCGACGGAGTGTGCGAGAGGGGCGGCTGCCCCGGCGAGGTACGTGGCTGGACCGGTGGAACACGTGCCGCCGCGGGCGTGCCCGGTCGTCGGAAGGGTGGAGCGACGGATGGTGCGGGTGCGGTGTCGACCGTGGCCAAGGGGCACTCCGAAGAGCGAGGAGGACCGCCCGTGCGGGGGTTCACGGGAGGGGGCTGTGCGCTGCCCGCGGGATCGGCCCCGCGAGTTCCGGACTCTAACGGCCCGTCACCGCTCGTATGCGGCCTCGCCGGAAAACTTCCCTCGGCCGAGGGAACCTTGGGTTCCCTTTGCCCCTTCGCCGTTACCTGCCGCTCACCCTCTCGCGCCTCACCAGTCGCTCCGCGAGGAGGAACCCGACATGAACTTCCGCACGATGAAGATCAGCCCGCCGACCAGCGCGACGAAGACGAGCAGCTTGAAGAGCAGGCCGATGACGAACCCGACGACGGTCGCTATCAGACCGCCGAACACCACCAGGGCGATGATCGGCACCGCGACCCACTTCACCCACCACGGCATACCGCTGAAGATCTCCTGCATCGCCCTGTCCTTACCTCTCCTCGCCCGTGGTCCCGACTCCGGGACACCGATTCCGGGTTCTCCGATGTCTCGCATCCGATGCTAGGCCGGGGAGGGGGCCGTACGGTGGCCTCGCATCCCTTGTCCTCCCCTGACCGTCCCCCTAGGGAACCCTGAGACGCCTGTCAGCTCTCGGGCGGAGAGAACATCACCAGGACCCGCAGGTCCTCCGTGATGTGGTGGAACTTGTGGGCGACCCCGGCAGGTACGTAGACGACGCTGCCCCGGGCCACCTGGGTGGTCTCCAGGCCGACCGTGATCGACGCGCGTCCGCTGACGACGAAGTACACCTCGTCCTGGGCGTGCGGCTTCTGCGGATCGAGGGCGCCGGCGTCGAGCGCGTACAGCCCGACCGACATGTTCCGCTCGCGCAGAAACTGCAGGTACGCACCGTCGTTGGCGGCACGTTCCGCTTCCAGTTCATCCAGCCGGAATGCCTTCATCGCCCTTGTCCGCTCCCGTGCACCGCAGGCTGTTTTCACAGCCTCTTCTGGCCAGTCGATCTCTCTGCCACGATCAGACACATGAAGAATTTCGTAGTCAAGACGCTCGCCAACGCGGGGGCTCTGGCCGTCGCCGTCTGGCTGCTCGACAAGATCACCCTGACAGGTGACAGCACGGGCAAGGAGATAGGCACGCTCCTCCTCGTCGCGCTGGTCTTCGGACTGGTGAATTTCCTGGTCAAGCCGATCGTGAAGGTACTGACCTTCCCCCTCTTCGTCCTCACCCTCGGCCTGATCACCCTTGTGGTGAACGCCTTGATGCTGCTTCTCACCTCGTGGCTCGCCGACAAACTCGACCTGAGCTTCCACGTGGAGGGCTTCTGGACCGCCGTCCTGGGCGGCCTGATCGTCTCCGTCGTCTCCTGGGCACTCAACGTCGTGCTGCCCGACGGCGACTGAAACGGCCGGGAGAGTCCCATGACCTACCGTGTCTGCTTCGTCTGCACCGGCAACATCTGCCGCTCGCCGATGGCCGAGTCCGTCTTCCGCACCCATGTGGCACGAGCCGGGCTCGACGGGCTGGTCGAGGTCGACAGCGCGGGCACGGACGGCTGGCACGAGGGCGACGGCGCCGACGAACGCACCGTCGCCGTGCTGGAGGCGGGCGGCTACGAGAGCGACCACACGGCCCGGCAGTTCCAGGCCTCGTGGTTCTCCCGCCTCGATCTCGTCATCGCCCTCGACACAGGCCACCTCAAGGCCCTGCGCCGCCTCGCGGGCAGTGCCGGCGACGCCGAGAAGGTCCGGCTGCTTCGCTCGTACGACCCCGCCGCGGACGACGACCTGGACGTCCCTGATCCGTATTACGGACATATGGAGGGCTTCGAGGAATGTCTTGAGATGGTGGAGGCGGCGAGCCCCGGGCTGCTCGCCGCGGTACGAGAACGACTGGAGGAACGAGCGGCATGACGTCAGGGGATTTCGTCACGGCGAACGGCGAGGGCACGGGCCCCGAGAGGGAGAGCGGGGGCACGCGGGCGACATTGCCGGGTGACGGCACACGGGCGGTGCGCGCCGGGCTGCCCGAGCCCGTCAAGTACGAGCCCACTCTTCCCGGCCCGGTCTTCGCCGCGCACTTCCATCTGCCCGGCGACCCCACCGGCCCCTACACCTACGGCCGCGACGAGAACCCGACCTGGACGCTCCTGGAACGCGCCATCGGCGAACTGGAGGCGCCCGGGCTGGACTCCGCCGAAACGCTCTCCTTCCCCTCCGGCATGGCCGCCATCTCCGCCGTGCTCTTCTCGCAGTTGCGGGCCGGTGACGTCGTCGTCCTGCCCGACGACGGCTACCAGGTGCTGCCGCTGGTCCGCGAGCAGCTGACCGCGTACGGCATCGAGGTGCGCACCGCCCCCACCGCCGGAGACGCCCAGCTGGAGGTGCTGGACGGCGCGAAGCTGCTGTGGATCGAGACGCCCTCCAATCCGGGGCTCGACGTCTGCGACCTGCGGCGCCTCGTCGCCGCCGCACACGCACAGGGCACCCTCGTCGCCGTCGACAACACCCTGGCCACCCCGCTCGGACAGCGCCCGCTGGAGCTGGGCGCCGACTTCTCCGTGGCCAGCGGAACCAAGATGCTCACCGGGCACGGTGACGTCCTCCTCGGGTACGTCACCGGCAGGGACGCCGGCCTGATGGCCCCCGTACGACGCTGGCGCAAGATCGTCGGCGCCATCCCCGGGCCCATGGAAGCCTGGCTGGCCCACCGCTCGCTCGCCACGCTCCAGTTGAGGGCGGACCGGCAGACCGCCACCGCGAGGACGATCGCCGATGCCCTGCGGAACCGGCCCGAGGTGACCGGGCTGCGCTACCCGGGGCTGCCCGACGACCCCTCGTACAAGATCGCCTCACAGCAGATGCGCCGCTTCGGATGCGTGGTCTCCTTCACGCTGCCCTCGCGCGAGCGTGCGGAGCGTTTCCTCGGCGCGCTGCGCCTGGTGGACGACGCCACCAGCTTCGGCGGGGTGCGCTCCACGGCCGAGCGGCGCGGCCGGTGGGGCGGCGACGCCGTCCCGGAAGGCTTCATCCGCTTCTCCGCCGGCGCCGAGGACCCCGAGGACCTGGTGACGGACATCCTGCGGGCCCTCGACGCGTCCGCGGAGTAGGGCGTCCACCACCACGGAACCGGTGCTCCCCACGCACGACAGACGGTCCGAGCCTCCCCCCTCGTGGCTCGGACCGTCCCGGTTCTGCGCGCGAAGAACCGCGCGACCAAGGCTAGTTGACTCTGTGTCAGTGTCCAATCACAGTAGCGACAGCGACCTATCGACTTATTTATAGTTGAGGTTCGCGCGGGGGTGCTGAAAGGGGAGGGGCACCATGGACTTGGCCTTGCTGCGCACGTTTGTGACTGTGCACCGGGCCGGTTCCTTCACTCGCGCCGCCGCACTGCTCGGCCTGTCCCAGCCTGCCGTCACCTCGCAGATCCGCACGCTGGAGCGCCAGTTGGGACGGCCTCTGTTCCTGCGCCAGGCGCGTGGGGTGACGCCCACGACCATGGGCGACGAACTGGCCCACAAGGCGGCACCGCATCTCGATGCCCTCGTGGAGATCGCCGAGACCGGTCTCGACGAGGACTCGTCCCTTCGCACACTGCATCTCGCGGGACCGCCCGAGTTCACCGCGGAACGCGCGTTACCCGCTCTCATGGAAATGGCCGGCACCGGCGGCCAGGCCTTCGCCCTGCGCGCCGCCTTCGGCAACGCGGAGGAGACGATGGAGGGGCTCGCCGCCGGGCATCACGATCTGGCCATGACGACGGCCCGGCCACGCGGTGCGCTCCTCACCGCGACTCCGCTCTGCGACGAAGAGCACGTCCTGGTGGCCGCTCCGCGCTGGGCCGCCGAAATCGGTCCGGGCAAGCTCCGCCGCAAGGGCGCCCACGCTCTCGAGGGCTTCCCCGTCGTCGAAGTCCACGAGTCGCTGCCGTTCGTCACCCGCTACTGGGCCTCGGTCTTCGACTGCCGCCCGGCCGCCTCCGGCACGGTGATCGTCCCGGACCTACGGGCGGTCCTCGCCTGCGCCTCCGCGGGCGCCGGTCTCGCCGTCCTGCCCAAATACCTCTGCTCCGACGCCATCGAGCGCGGAGACGTCGTGGCGCTCCTCGATCCCGCGGTACCCCCGCTGCGTACGTACTTCCTGGTCGTACGGACCGGAACACTGGCGATGCCCCACATCGCCCGAGCACACGAAGGGCTGCTGCGCGCGGCCTCCGACTGGAGCTGAGACCGGCACCACCGGGAAGCAGGGACACACGGCGGAAACGCTGCCACCAGGCCGGGGACGCGGCGGCGCGGGACGCCCGTCCGTCACCCGATTCCCTGGCGACCAGGACGGTCTCCAGGGCGTTTCACACGGAATCGGCCGGGCGATGTTTCACGTGGAACCAGCCGGGCCACATTTCTCCCATGACCGTCCGACCCGTGGTCAAGCGCACCGCACGTGCCGTCCTGCTCGACGGCGACGACCTGATCCTGATCAAGCGCACCAAGCCCGGCGTCGATCCCTACTGGCTCACACCGGGTGGCGGGGTCGAGCCGGAGGACACGACTGTCGTCGAAGCACTCCATCGCGAGGTGCACGAGGAACTCGGCGCCAAGATCGTCGATGTGGTGCCCTGCTTCGTCGACACGGTCGAGCACATCGGCGACGACGGCGGCGCGACCGGCGTGAAGGTCCAGCACTTCTTCGTCTGCCGGCTGGAGTCCATGGACCCGGCCCTGCGGCACGGTCCCGAGGTGGACGAACCCAGCGGTGAGTACGAGATCGTCCGCGTCCCGTTCACCAGGGTCGGGATCGCCTCCGTGCACCTCGTGCCGCTTTCACTGAGGCACTATCTCGACGGAAACATCGAGGGTGTCCGAGCCATGCACGCACCCGACCTGGGCTGACCGGGAGGGGCACCGACGGGGACGGCCACCCGTGATCACCCGGTTCGGCACACCAGTCGATAGGCGGCATTTAGGTCCCGTCCCACGTAGGAGTGCGTGGCGAGGCTCCGCAGATGCCGGTCCGCGTTGACCGCGACGGACACCGGCACAGCGCCGAAGAGATCCTTGTCCGAGCCGGAGTCTCCGTAGGCGACACAGTCGGCTCGGCTCACTCCGAACTCCTCGCAGAGCAGGTCCGCGATCTGTACCTTCGCCGCGGCGCTGAGAATGCCTGTCGGGTCCAACGGCTCCGCGAACGGCACGGCGGGAAAACGCGAGCCGTGGGCCGCGTGCGCTCCCCACGAGATCAGGCGCTCCACGAAGAAGGAGGGAGACAGCGAGACGACGGCGCAGTAGTCGCCGTTCCGCCGGATCTCCCTCCAGACCTCCTCGATCCCCGACATCCATGGCGCACCCTCGAAAGCCGCCGTCACATGCGCCACGGTGAGATCGGCCCACAGAGCATGCACCTGCGCCGCGTACTCCGGAGGACCTATACGCCCCTCGGAGATGGCTCTTTCGAGCGCGAAGGTCTCGGCCTCCAGACCGAGTTGCCGGGAGATCTCCAACGGCGCGGTGCTGCCGTGGAGCAACGTCCCGTCGAGGTCGAAGAGATGAAGTCTCGCCATGTCCGCCGAGGCTACTGGGGCAACCGGCGTCCATGAGCCGATGTTCCACATGAACGGCTGCCCGCCCGTCGCCGCCGAGCGGAGTATGGCCAAAAGCCGGTAGAACTGTCGGGAAAGCGGTGGACGGCATGGGCCCGTATCGGACAGCCTGACCTGCGTGTCGACTCCTTCCCTCGCCGCTCTGCCCATTCGCCGTCTGACGCTCCGCGACCTCGCCGCCTGCGCCGACTTGTCCGAGGACCGGGGCTGGCCCCGCGAGGAGCACAAGTGGGGTCTGCTGCTCGCCGGGGGAACCGGATACGGGATCGACGACCCCGCCGGCGGTCTCGTCACCGCATGCGTGGTGACGGAATACGGACCGCACGAGCGTCCCGAACTGGCCGCGATCGGCATGGTCCTCGTCGCCGAGCGGCACGCGCGCCAGGGCGTCGGCCGTCGTCTGATGCGACACGTCATCGAGAGGACGGGTCCTACCCCGTTGACCCTGCACGCCACCGTGTACGGGCGCCCGCTCTACGAGGAGCTGGGGTTCAAGGTCATCGGCCAGGCGGAGATGGTCCGTGGAGTGTTCACTCCTGACGGTGCCGAGTCCGGGGTCTTCACCCGTCCGGCCACGGCGGAGGACCTCGCCCCTGTGCTCCGGCTGGACGAGGAGGTCTTCGGCACCGACCGCACCCATATGATCGCGCGGCTGCCCGCCTTCGCGGACCAGCTGCGCGTGGCCGAGGAGAACGGCCGGATCACCGGCTACGCGGCCGCCTGGCCCAACATGGCCACCCAGGTCGTGGGCCCGCTGGTGGCCCGGGACACGGCGACGGCGAAGGCTCTCGTCTCCTCGCTCGCCGCCCGTACCGACCGCCCGCTGCGCACCGACATCGACATCAGGCACGAAGACCTGCTGGGCTGGCTGAAGGAACGCGGACTGGCCTCCGTCGGCTTCAACGCGGTCATGACGTACGGGATCCCCGAGCTGCCCGGCGACTGGACCCGCCGCTTCGCGCCACTGACCGTGGCCGCCGGCTAGGAGCCCGATCGCCGCGGACACAGCGTGTGCCGGTCTCCCGGGCCCAGCGGAGACCGGCACATCCGGACGGCCGTACGTCAGGCGGCCCTCGTAGGGTGTGCTCATGGCAGATCTTGAGATACGGGCCGCCGTCGCCGACGACCTACCCGCCATCGTCGCGATGCTGGCCGACGACCCGCTGGGCGCCCGACGTGAATCACCCGACGATCTGACCCCGTACCTGGCCGCCCTGCAGCGGCTGAGCAGCGACCCGAACCAGCACCTGGTCGTCGCCGTCCGCGAAGGCCGTGTCATCGGCACGCTGCAGCTCACCGTGATCCCCGGACTGTCCCGCAGAGGGGCGACGCGCTCCGTCATCGAGGCCGTACGCGTCCACGCCGACGAACGCGGCAGCGGTCTCGGGACACAGCTCATCGAGTGGGCCATCGCGGAATCCCGCCGCCAGGACTGCCGATTGGTCCAGCTGACCTCCGACGTCTCCCGCCCCGACGCCCACCGCTTCTATGAGCGGCTCGGATTCGAGGCCTCCCACATCGGCTTCAAGCTCTCGCTCTGAGAAGCTCGCCGCCCGGGATGCGAGGGGGCCGTTTCACGTGAAACGGCCCCCTCGCATCCCGGGGCGTCTACCGGACTCCTCGCCAGCCCTCCGGGTCCACTCCGCCGGGCACCGGAGCGTTCTCGTCGTACGGCTGGCGCGTGAACACGAACGACCCGAGATCCAGGTGGCTCACGGAGCCGTCAGGCCGTCGCAGGGGCCTCAGAAGCTCACCCGCGTAGTAGCCCTCGAGCCCCGTCCACGTTCCGTCACCGTTCGCCCGGAAGCGGGAACCCCTGCCGACGCCCGAGAGCGGGACCAGCACCAGCCCCCCGTCGGCCGGCAGCCGCAGACCGTAAGCCTGAGTCCCCCAGTACCACTGCCCCGCCAACTCCAAGGCGCTCTGGTCGACTTCGGCCATCGGGCTCCAGGGATCGGGGATCCGCGGCTCCGCCTCGGCGACGATCCGCACCAGATCGGCGGCCACGGTGAACACGGGCGGCCCCGAAGTGCAGTTGGACAGCACCACCGCGGCCACGTCGTCCTCCACGTCGATCACCAGTCCGGCGAGGAATCCCGGCAGGGAACCGGAGTGCCCCACGAGGGTCCGGCCATCACGGTGAACGATCTGCAGGGCGAGCCCGTACGAGGACCCCGCCGCCAACTCGGCGGTCTCGGGCGGAGCGGCAGGCGCATGCATCTCCTTGACGGACGCCGCGCTCAGCACCCGGTCGTCACCGTGGGCGAGAAAGACGGCGAAGCGGGCCAAGTCCCCCGTGGTGGACCACAACTGCCCGGCAGGAGCCATTCGCCCGAGGTCTTCCGCGGGTTCGGGCATCATCGCGTCCGCCCAGGGGTGCACAGCCCATCCCCCGGCGTGCGGCGCCTGCGGATGGGCGCTCGTACGGTGCAGAGCGAGCGGTTCGAGGATCTCGCGGCGCAGCACTTCCTCCCAGGGCGCGCCCCGCAACTCCTCGACCAGCGCTCCGAGCAACGTGTAGCCGGGGTTCGAGTAGTGGTACCGGCGTCCGACCGGATGCCTGAAGGGCTGCTCGCCCAGTACGTCGGCCAGTTCGGGACGCAGCGAGCCGGAAGTGCGCTCCCACCATGGCGCCGGCGACTCCGCGGCCAGTCCTCCGGTGTGGGCGAGCAGTTGGGAGATGGTGACCTCCCCCGCGCCGGTGCCGGGCACGTGCTTCTCCAACGGGTCGCCGAGATCCAGGACACCCTCGTCGCGCAGCCGCAGCACCAGAACGGCGGTGAAGGTCTTGGTGATGGAACCGATCCGGTACTGCACGTTCTCGTCCGGGCCGTGACCCGGCACCGAGGTCCGCGCACCGGTCCATACCGCCTTCCCGCCACGGACCACCGTCGCGACGAGCGACGGCGTCCGTCCCTCGCTCTGCGCGACGGCGATACGGTGCAGCAGGGCCCGGCGCGTGCCGGGAAGCAGATCATCGTGGGATGTCGTCATGACACCAGTCCACCCGCCCGGGCGCCGGACGTCGAGCGGATTGAACCGAGGGCGAGGTCGAGATCAGGCGGCTTGCCCGTGTCGGCCGGGTACACCACGCTGAACCCCGAGGACGAGGACCACCGGCGAGCCCGCATCACGCACCGATGAGTTTCCCGCGCCGCGCCGGTCCATACGCCGGACACCCACGGAACGCCGGACACCCACGGACGGAAGGCTGGGCCATGCGGAAACTGATCTACGCCATGAACCTGACCCTGGACGGCTACATCGCCGCGGCCGGCGACGACATCGGCTGGAGCGGACCGCCGAGCCACGAGCTGTCCCAGTGGTGGCTCGGCCACGAGCAGGCGAGTGGCCTGACGCTGTACGGGCGCAAGCTGTGGGAGACGATGAGTTCCTACTGGCCGACCGGCGACCAGAAGCCCGACGCCACCCCGGCGGAGATCGAGTTCGCGCGGAACTGGCGGGACACGCCGAAGGTGGTGTTCTCCTCGACGATCGACAAGGTCGACTGGAACACCCGCCTGGTCACCGGCGACGCGATCGCCGAGATCACCCGGCTCAAGGCCGAGGACGGCGGCCCGATGAACATCGGCGGCGCAACGCTCGCCGGGGCGGCCATGCGCGCCGGGCTGATCGACGAGTACGTGATCGCCGTCCATCCGGTCCTGGTGGGCGGCGGCACGCCGTTCTTCACCGCGCTGGACAGCTGGATGAACCTGAACATGGTGGAGACGCGGACACTTCCCGGCGGCGTGGTCCTGACCAGGTACGAGACGAGGCGCTGAGCGGCAGCACTCGACACGCTTCGGTCTCACGGTGATGTCGTACACGGCATCGGTACGACACGGCCCGTGAGACGACGACATCAGCAGCGCGGCCCCGCGGACCGTCGGATCAGGTCTGCGCCATGTCCACGAAGCGCGAGTAGTGGCCCTGGAAAGCCACCGTGATCGTCGCCGTCGGACCGTTACGGTGCTTGCCGACGATGATGTCGGCCTCGCCGGCGCGGGGCGACTCCTTCTCGTAGGCGTCCTCGCGGTGGAGCAGGATGACCATGTCCGCGTCCTGCTCGATCGACCCGGACTCACGCAGGTCGGAGACCATGGGCTTCTTGTCCGTCCGCTGCTCGGGGCCACGGTTGAGCTGCGACAGCGCGATCACCGGCAGTTCCAGCTCCTTGGCCAGCAGCTTCAGGTTTCGCGACATGTCGGAGACCTCCTGCTGGCGGCTCTCGGAACGCTTGCCGCCGGACTGCATCAGCTGGAGGTAGTCGATGACCACGAGCTTGAGGTCGGCGCGCTGCTTGAGGCGGCGGCACTTGGCACGGATCTCCATCATCGACAGGTTCGGGGAGTCGTCGATGTAGAGGGGGGCGGCCGAGACGTCCGGCATACGGCGGGCGAGCCGGGTCCAGTCCTCGTCCGTCATGGTGCCGGACCGCATGTGGTGCAGTGCCACGCGCGCCTCGGCGGACAGCAGGCGCATCGCGATCTCGTTGCGGCCCATTTCGAGCGAGAAGATCACGCTGGGCATGTTGTGCTTGATCGAACAGGCCCGGGCGAAGTCCAGGGCCAGCGTCGACTTACCCATGGCGGGACGGGCCGCGATGATGATCATCTGACCGGGATGCAGACCGTTGGTGAGGGAGTCGAGGTCGGTGAAGCCGGTCGGTACGCCGGTCATCTCCCCCGAACGCGATCCGATCGCCTCGATCTCGTCGAGCGCACCCTCCATGATGTCGCCGAGCGGCAGATAGTCCTCGGTGGTGCGCTGCTCGGTGACCGCGTAGATCTCGGCCTGGGCGCTGTTGACGATCTCATCGACGTCACCGTCGGCCGCGTACCCCATCTGCGTGATGCGCGTGCCGGCCTCGACCAGGCGGCGCAGGACCGCGCGCTCGTGCACGATCTCCGCGTAGTACTCGGCGTTCGCCGCGGTCGGGACCGTCTGGACCAGCGTGTGCAGATAAGGTGCGCCGCCGACCTTGGTGATCTCGCCGCGCCTGGTGAGCTCGGCCGCGACCGTGATGGGGTCGGCCGGCTCGCCCTTCGCGTACAGATCGAGGATCGCTCCGTAGATGGTCTCGTGCGCCGGCCGGTAGAAGTCGTGGCCCTTGAGCACTTCGACGACATCGGCGATGGCGTCCTTCGACAGGAGCATGCCGCCGAGGACGGACTGCTCGGCGTCGAGGTCCTGGGGTGGTACCCGTTCGAAGGACGAACCGCCGCTCTCCCATGAACCGTTGTCCCGGTCGTGCTGCTCGTCGCGGCCTCGGCCACCGTTCCCACGCCGACGGGAGGGCAGACGATCACTGGGGCCGCTGTCCGCCCAGGGGTCGTCCAAGGGCTCGGAAACAGTCACCGAGCCACCTCCTCCCGTCCGCGGAGCGGACCTAGCAATGCCTTCAATTCCTACGGCATGGCACTGACAAGTGAGCTGCCCGGTTCCGGATCTCGCGCGACGGTTTTGCGTGGTTTCCGAGGACGGAGGAGAGAACAGGCGACGCACCACGTTAGGCCCGCGAGAGGCCCCAGCCAATCTGGTTATCCACAGGCCATGTGGACGACGGCCCCGATGCTGTGGAGAACTCCGCGAAACCTGTGCACGACCCGGTGGACAGCCCTGTGAACAAGCCCTCAGCTCTTCCGGACCATGGGCTCTGACCTGGAGTTTTCCCGTCCACCGGCTGTGCAGAAGAAAAACTTCCCCAGCCGGATCAAGATCGTCCCTCACCGTGCGCCACGACACACCCGGCACGACGCAGAGTAAGGGTCCATATGCCTTTGCATCTCTTACCTGTGGAAGATTAGATTGATGCCCATGACACAGGCTCCCGCGATACCCAAGGCCGCCCGGCGCCGGCACGACCGAGAGATCGTCGCGCTGGCCGTCCCGGCGTTCGGCGCACTCGTGGCCGAGCCTCTCTTCGTGCTGGCCGACAGTGCCATCGTCGGCCATCTCGGCACCGCGCAGCTGGCCGGACTCGGCGTCGCCTCGGCCCTCCTCATGACGGCCGTCGGAGTCTTCGTCTTTCTCGCCTATGCCACCACGGCCGCGGTCGCCCGCAGGGTCGGCGCCGGCGATCTGCGAGCCGCGATCCGCCAGGGCATGGACGGCATCTGGCTCGCCCTGCTCATCGGCGTGGCCGTGATCGCCGTCGCCCTGCCCGCCGCCCCCTCCCTCATGGAGTTGTTCGGAGCCTCCGACTCCGCCGCCCCGTACGCGACGACCTATCTGCGGATCTCGGTGTTCGGCATCCCCGCCATGCTCGTCGTGCTGGCCGCCACCGGAATACTGCGCGGACTCCAGGACACGAAGACCCCGCTGTACGTCGCCGTCGGAGGCTTCGTCGCCAATGCGGTTCTCAACGCCGCCCTCGTCTACGGCACCGGTCTGGGCATCGCCGGATCCGCCTGGGGAACGGTCATCGCTCAGTGCGGCATGGCCGCCGTCTATCTCCGCGTCGTCATCCGCGGAGCACGGCAGCACGGTGCCTCCCTGCGACCTGACACCGCCGGTATACGAGCCTGCGCCCAGGCCGGCACCCCCCTGCTCGTCCGGACACTGTCGCTCCGCGCGATCCTCCTGATCGCCACGGCGGTCGCCGCCCGTCTCGGGGACGCCGACATGGCGGCACACCAGATCGTCCTGTCGTTGTGGAGTCTGCTCGCCTTCGCCCTCGACGCCATCGCCATCGCGGGACAGGCCATCATCGGGCGCTACCTCGGTGCGGACGACGCCCGTGGTGCCCATGAGGCGTGCCGCCGCATGGTGAGGTGGGGGCTCGTCACCGGGCTCGTCCTCGGCCTGCTGGTCATCGCGGCTCGCCCCCTGTTCCTTCCGCTGTTCAGCGGCGACCCCGGCGTGCGGGACGCGGCGCTGCCCGCACTGGTGATGGTGGCTGTCTCCCAGCCGGTCTGCGGGATCGTCTTCGTGCTGGACGGCGTACTGATGGGCGCGGGCGACGGACCGTACCTGGCCTGGGCCATGCTGCTCACCCTGGCGGTGTTCACCCCCGCCGCCCTGCTCGTTCCCGTTCTCGGCGGAGGGCTGGCCGCCCTCTGGGGAGCGATGACGCTGATGATGACGATGCGGATGCTGACCCTGTGGCTGCGCTCCCGATCGGGCCGCTGGATCGTCACGGGCGCGACCCGCTGACGTACATCGGACGGGCATCGCCCCAGGGAGCGGTCCGATGACGTACGCCGGGTGTTTCCCGGGAAAAAGCCGACGGCAGTTTCACGTGAAACGGCGGTCTCCGGCATCGGAAAAGCCCACGCAGGCGCGCTTGAGGGAAAGCGGAAGGGCCGCGCCCCGAGGGGTGCGGCCCTTCCTCTCAGCTATGCCGAGTGCTGCACTCAGGCAGCGACAACCTCGATGCTGACCTTGGCGGCAACCTCGGGGTGCAGACGCACGGACGTCTCGTGGGAGCCCAGGGTCTTGATGGGCGAGCCCAGCTCGATGCGGCGCTTGTCGACCTCGGGGCCACCGGAAGCCTTGATCGCCGAAGCGACGTCGGCCGGGGTGACGGAGCCGAAGAGACGACCGGCGTCGCCGGAGCGAACGGCCAGGCGGACCTTGACGCCCTCGAGGCGGGCCTTGATCTCGTTGGCCTGCTCGATGGTCGCGATCTCGTGGATCTTGCGAGCACGACGGATCTGCTCGACGTCCTTCTCGCCGCCCTTGGTCCAGCGGATCGCGAAGTTCCGCGGGATCAGGTAGTTGCGGGCGTAACCGTCCTTGACGTCGACGACGTCGCCGGCGGCACCGAGGCCGGAGACCTCGTGGGTAAGGATGATCTTCATGTGTCGGTCACCCTTCCTTTATCGCGCGGTGGACGTGTAGGGCAGCAGCGCCATCTCACGGCTGTTCTTCACAGCCGTGGCGACGTCACGCTGGTGCTGCGTGCAGTTGCCGGTCACGCGGCGGGCACGGATCTTGCCGCGGTCGGAAATGAACTTCCGCAGCATGTTCGTGTCCTTGTAGTCCACGTACGTGACCTTGTCCTTGCAGAACGCGCAGACCTTCTTCTTCGGCTTGCGCACAGGCGGCTTCGCCATGGTGTATCTCCTGTGTGATCAAGAAGTGGGAGTACGGCCCACCCTCGGCCCTGAGGCCTAGAAGGGGGGCTCGTCCGAGTAGCCGCCGCCGGAGCCGCCGGAGCTTCCGCCCCAGCCACCGCCACCGCCGCCGCCCTGGTTGCCACCGGCGGGAGCACCGGTCGCCCAGGGGTCGTCGGCCGGAGCGCCGCCGCCCTGCTGACCGCCGCCGGGGCCACCGCCCCAGCCGCCGCCCTGCTGGCCGCCGCCACCGCCGCCGCCGTAACCGCCCTGGCCGCCCCGGCCCGTGGTCTTGGTGACCTTGGCCGTGGCGTTCTTCAGGCTGGCGCCGACTTCCTCTACGTCCAGTTCGTAGACCGTGCGCTTGACGCCCTGGTTGTCCTCGTAGGACCGCTGCTTCAACCGGCCCTGCACGATGACGCGCATGCCGCGCTGGAGCGACTCGGCGACGTTCTCCGCCGCCTGACGCCAGACCGAGCAGGTCAGGAACAGGCTCTCGCCGTCCTTCCACTCATTGGTCTGACGGTCGAAGGTGCGGGGAGTGGACGCGACACGGAACTTCGCGACCGCCGCACCGGAAGGGGTGAAGCGCAGCTCGGGGTCGTCGACAAGATTGCCGACGACCGTGATGACGGTCTCGCCTGCCATGGGGGAACCTCTCGGCGGGTTTGCTGCTGGCTGCTGGTACTACTCGATGCCCGAGATCAGCTGAGCTGGAGAGCTCAGTGGGTCTCGGGGCGGAGGACCTTGGTCCGGAGGACCGACTCGTTCAGGTTCATCTGGCGGTCGAGCTCCTTGACGACCGCAGGCTCGGCCTGCAGGTCGATGACCGAGTAGATGCCCTCGGGCTTCTTCTTGATCTCGTACGAGAGACGACGACGGCCCCAGGTGTCGACCTTCTCGACCTTTCCGGCGCCCTCACGGACGACGGAGAGGAAGTTCTCGATCAGGGGGGCGACGGCGCGCTCCTCCAGATCGGGGTCGAGGATGACCATCACTTCGTAGTGACGCATGTGGAACCCACCTCCTTTGGACTCAGCGGCCACGGTCGTTCCGTGGCAGGAGGGTTGTGATGCGTACGCAACGGTATCGGCCGCCACTGACAATCGGGCCGCCGATCGGTGAACCGAGCGGTGATCCCTGTCGTGACCTGGCCTTGAGCCTGGGCAGACACCGGTGCAGACGGTACAGACTACCTGCACACCTGCTTCCGGTTGAAATCCGACCGGGTTGGCCGTCAATCTGTACACATCGGGTGTGTATGGCGCTACGATGCGCCGCCTTCCGCAGGAGGTGCCTCATGGCACAGGTAATGCGTCCCAGTACCACCGGCTCACTCTTCGCCACGGACGGCAAGCCGCATCCGCTCCAGGACACCCTGCTCGCGGTGACCCTGGTGTGCGGAGTCCTGGCCTTCGTCACGTCGATGTTCCACAGCCTCCATCTGCTGAGCTCGTGGGCCGGACTGGTCGGGATCCTCACCGGCGCCTACGGCCAGTTCATCTCCGAGACGACCCGGGAGCGCTTCGGGCTGATCGTCGGACTCGGCCTCTCGGGCGTCGGTTTCTACCTCGGCCTGGCCCACGGCGGCCTCTTCGGCGGTGTGATCTGAGTCGAACGTCCGTTTTCCCCTGGCCTCGGGACGCCTCGCACCGCGTCCCGGGGATCCAGGTCCCATACGGCCATTCGGGGCGCTCGCGGGGCGCAGTAGGCTTCGGCGCGAGAGCCGGAGCCCTTGTACCCATGGGGACACACCAGCCCGAGGAGCGCCCCTAATGAGCCTGACCCTGAGGACCATCAGCCGAGAGCAGCATCTGGCATACATCCAGAGCCTGCCCGCGGCCAGCCACATGCAGGTCCCCGCGTGGGCGGACGTGAAGGCCGAGTGGCGTTCCGAGAGCCTCGGATGGTTCGACGAGAAGACCGGCCAGATGGTCGGCGCGGGCCTGGTGCTGTACCGCCAGCTGCCCAAGATCAAGCGTTATCTCGCCTACCTGCCCGAGGGCCCGGTCATCAACTGGTTCGCGCCGAACCTCGACGACTGGCTGCAGCCGATGCTCGCGCACCTCAAGCACCAGGGCGCCTTCTCCGTGAAGATGGGCCCGCCGGTGATCATCCGGCGCTGGGAGGCCACGTCCATCAAGGGCGGCATCCAGAACCCGGACGTGAAGCGTCTGCGCGACATCGAGGCCGACTTCATCGAGCCGCGCGCCTTCGAGGTCGCCGACAAGCTGCGCCGCATGGGCTGGCAGCAGGGCGAGGACGGCGGGGCCGGCTTCGGCGACGTCCAGCCCCGCTACGTCTTCCAGGTGCCGCTGGCCAACCGTTCCCTCGAAGAGGTCCACAGGAACTTCAACCAGCTGTGGCGCCGCAACATCAAGAAGGCCGAGAAGGCCGGCGTCGAGGTCGTCCAGGGCGGTTACCAGGACCTGGAGGAGTGGCAGCGGCTCTACGAGATCACCGCGATCCGCGACCACTTCCGGCCGCGCCCGCTCTCGTACTTCCAGCGCATGTGGACGGCCCTCAACACCGAGGACCCCAACCGCATGCGGCTCTACTTCGCCCGCCACAACGGAGTGAACCTTTCGGCGGCGACGATGCTCGTCGTCGGCGGACACGTCTGGTACTCCTACGGCGCCTCGGACAACATCGGGCGCGAGGTCCGGCCCTCGAACGCGATGCAGTGGCGCATGCTGCGCGACGCGTACGCCCTGGGCGCCACGGTCTACGACCTGCGCGGCATCTCCGACTCGCTGGACGAGACCGATCACCTCTTCGGTCTGATCCAGTTCAAGGTGGGCACGGGCGGAGAGGCCGCCGAGTACCTCGGCGAGTGGGACTTCCCGCTCAACAAGCTGCTCCACAAGGCTCTCGACATGTACATGTCCCGCCGCTGAGCCGTCCGGAACCGCGTCCCGGGCCGCCGGAACGCCCCGAATCGCAGCCCGGGCCGCCGAACCGGCCCGGGACAGCCCCATCGGCCCGGCGAATCGGCGACAATTCCTTTTCATACCCCTGATACACCGCAGCCACGAGAAAGGTTCCGGGACCGGCCATGGCGCTCACGCTCTACGTCGACACCGCGCGCTGGCGGGCACACCACAAGCAGGTGTCCGAGCAGTTTCCGGGGCTCGTCCCCGTCTGCAAGGGCAACGGTTACGGCTTCGGCCACGAACGGCTCGCGGACGAGGCCACCCGTCTGGGCTCGGACATCCTCGCCGTCGGCACCACGTACGAGGCCGCCCGTATCAAGGACTGGTTCGGCGGCGACCTGCTGGTCCTGACACCGTTCAGGCGCGGCGAGGAGCCGGTGCCGCTGCCCGACCGCGTCATCCGCTCCGTGTCGTCCGTCGACGGCGTGTACGGCCTCGTGGGCGCCCGTGTCGTCATCGAGGTGATGTCCTCGATGAAGCGGCACGGCGTGAGCGAGCAGGAACTGCCGCACCTGCACTCCGCCATCGAGAACGTCCGGCTGGAGGGTTTCGCGATCCACCTGCCGCTGGACCGCACGGACGGCTCGGACGCCGTCGAGGAGGTCATCGGCTGGATGGACCGCCTCCGTGCGGCCCGGCTGCCCCTGCACACGATGTTCGTCAGCCACCTCAAGGCCGAGGAACTCGCACGGCTCCAGCGGCAGTTCCCGCAGACCCACTTCCGCGCCCGCATCGGGACGCGGCTGTGGCTGGGGGACCACGAGGCCACGGAGTACCGCGGGGCCGTCCTGGACGTCACGCGCGTCTCCAAGGGCGACCGCTTCGGCTACCGGCAGCAGAAGGCGGCCTCCGACGGCTGGCTCGTGGTCGTGGCGGGCGGTACGTCGCACGGGGTGGGCCTGGAGGCCCCCAAGGCCCTGCACGGCGTCATGCCGCGCGCCAAGGGCGTCGCGCGCGCCGGCCTCGCGACGGTCAACCGGAACCTTTCTCCGTTCGTCTGGGCGGGCAAGCAGCGCTGGTTCGCCGAGCCCCCGCACATGCAGGTCTCGATCCTCTTCGTGCCCCACGACGCCACGGAGCCGAAGGTCGGCGACGAACTGGTGGCCCATCTGCGGCACACCACCACGCAGTTCGACCGCGTCGTCGAGCGCTGACCGAGGATCCGGCGCACTCCGGCACAGCGAAAAGGCCGTACACGGACACCGTGTACGGCCTTTCGCGTGCCCCTTCCGCGCCCCGTTCGCTCAGAGCGAACGGTCTCCTGGTGCCGGGTCCTCACGCCAATCGGCCCCGGGAACCCCGTCGAAGTGCGCCGCGTGCCGCCGCGGGTGCCCGGCCGGGCCGAGGACGAAGACGTCCTCCGCGCCGTCGAGGATCCCGCCCGACGGGTCGTCGTCGCCCTCACGGCGCACCACGTCGTGCTCCGGCACGAAGATGTCCCGTACGACCGTCCCGCACAGGTACAGCGTCCCCAACAGGTGGACGGCGATGGCGACCTGGTACCCGTCGGTCGGCAGGCCCTTGTGGGCGTCTCCGCTGGTCGTGTACGCGAGGTACATCCAGATGCCGAGGAAGTACGCCACCTCGCACGCCTGCCAGACGAGGAAGTCCCGCCAGCGCGGCCGGGCCAGCACCGCGAGGGGGACCAGCCAGAGCACGTACTGCGGCGAGTAGACCTTGTTCGTGAGGATGAAGGCCGCGACGATCAGGAAGGCGAGTTGGGCGAGGCGGGGGCGGCGGGGGGCGGCGAGCGCGACGGCGGCCAGACCCGCGCAGATGATCACCATCATCACCAGCGCCCACGCGTTGGCCGTGTCCGGTGTGATCGCGATCTTCATCCACTGCGAGACGAACAGGAAGACCGAACCGAAGTCGACGCCGCGGTCGTGGCTGAAGCTGTAGAACTTCGACCACCCCTCGGGCGCGAGGTACATGACGGGAAGGTTCACGGCCAGCCAGGCACCGACGGCACCGAGCAGCGCCGTGCCGAACTCACGCCACTTGCCGGCGCGCCAGCACAGCAGGAAGAGCGGTCCGAGGACCAGGAACGGGTAGAACTTGGCGGCCGTGGCGAGCCCGATCAGGACGCCGAAGGCGAGCACCCGTCCGCGGGACCACATGAGCATCGCGGCGGCCAGCAGGGCCACGGCGAGGAGGTCCCAGTTGATCGTGGCCGTGAGCGCGAAGGCGGGCGCCAGGGCGACCAGGAGGCCGTCCCAGGGGCGACGGCGGTGGGTGCGCGCGGTGCACACGGCGATGACGGCCGCGCACGCCATCAGCATCCCCGCGTTGACCATCCAGTAGACCTGCTCCTGGTGCTGGATGCTCCCGCCGCCCGGGGTGAGCCAGGCCGCGACCTCCATGAACACACCGGTCAGCACCGGGTACTCGAGGTAGTCCATGTCGCCGGGGAGCTTGTCGAAGTACGGCACGAGGCCGTCGGCGAAACCCCGCCCCTGATAGAGGTGCGGGATGTCCGAGTAGCACGCGTGCGTGTACTGCGAGCTGGCGCCGAAGAACCAGCCGCCGTCGTAGCAGGGCAGCTTCTGGACCATGCCGAGGGCGAACATGCCGATCATCACCAGCGCGACGACCCGTACGGGCGTCCACCAGGACGTCCCGAGCAGGGCGCGCCGCCCGATGGGGCCGCCGATCAGCTCACTGCCGGCGGTGGCGATCTCGTCATCCCTGGTCGGCCGCACCGGCTCCGGCTCGTGAACGCTCGCTCGCGTCGTCTCTGCACTGGGCATGCCGCACATCCTGCCGTACGTGTCCGAGAAGGGAAGCGGGGACGACCCCGGAAACGGCTTCGCGCGTGCGCCCCGAAGGTGCGCACGCGCGAAGGCCGGGTCGGCGACCGTCAGCCGGAGCCTCCGAGGAGACCCCCGCCGCCGTTGCCGTTTCCTCTGGTGCTACCGGTGCTGGCCGGCGCTGTCGGCGTGGTGGCCGTCGCCGTCGGCGACGTGGTCACACCGCCGTCCGTACCACCGATGTCGGTTCCGCCGTTGTCGTTGCCGTTGTTGCACCTGAAGTCGAACTTCCTGCAGGTCTCGGTCGGCGTCGGCGAGGGGGACGTCAGGGTCGCGCTCGGGGTCGGGCTCGGGCTCTCGGTCGCGCTCTCGGTGGCCGAGGGCGTCGGCGTCGGGCTCGGGGCCTCGTTGATGATCTGCCCGATGTCCTCGGGCGTCGGGAAGGCCTTCGCCGGCTGTCCCTTGAGCGCCACCCTCATGTAGTCCCGCCAGATCTGGGACGGGAACGAGGCACCGTGGATGGTCTCCTCACCACCCGTGCCGTACATCTCCAGGAACTCGCGGTTCTTCTTGGTCTCGTCGTCGTCCAGGCGGTACATGCCGATCGCCGTGGACAGCTGCGGGGTGTACCCGACGAACCAGGCCGACTTGTTGCCGTCGGTCGTACCGGTCTTGCCGGCCACCTCACGGCCCGGCAGCTGGGCGTTGGTGCCGGTGCCCTTCTCGACCACGGTCTTCAGCACGTCGGTGACGTTGTCGGCGACCTTCGACGTGAAGGCCTCCACCGTCTTCGCGATCTTGTCGTGCTGGAAGACGGTGCCGTCCTTGTCGGTCACCTTCTCGACCGAGTACGGGTCCCGCTGCTTGCCGCTGGCCGCGAAGGTGGCGTACGCCCCGGCCATGCGGATCGCGCTCGGGGAGGAGGTGCCCAGGGAGAACGAGGGGAACCTGGAGCTGGCGAGGCTGGACTCCTTGATACCCGCACGCAGGACGGAGTCCTTCACCTTGTCCAGACCCACGTCCATGCCCAGCTGGACATAAGCCGAGTTGACGGACTCGCGCATGGCCTCACGCAGGTCGATCTGGTAGGTCGGCGGGTTGAGGGACTGCCCGCCGTCGTTCGTCTGCAGCCACTCCTGTCCCTTGTCGTCCGTCCAGTCGGTTCCGTCGTAGTCCTTGATCTTGAGCTTGTTCTTGCCGCTGTACAGGCTCTTCGGCGAGACGACGGTGCGCTCGTCCTGCGCCTGGGTCGGGTCCCCGTCGGGATCCCTGACGCCCCAGGACATGGCGGCCGCCAGCACGAAGGGCTTGAACGTCGAACCCACCTGGGCACCGGTCTGGTCGGCGTTGTCGGTGAAGTGCTTGGTCGCGTCCACGCCGCCGTAGATGGCCTCGATCGCACCGCTGTCCGGGTTGACCGACGCCCCGCCGAACTGGACGTACTTGTCGGTCTTCGGCCGCAGCTTGGGCTTGATGTTGGCCTTCTGCACCTTCTTCACCGCGGCCTCGAGCGCGTCGACCTTCTTCTTGTCGAAGGTCGTGTGGATCTGGAGGCCGCCCTGCCGGAGCTTGGTCTCGGTGATCCCGGTCTTGTCGCTGTTGTTGACCAGGTACGAGTTGACCAGGTCGACCAGATAACCGACCTGTCCGCCCAGCGCGGCGTTCGTCCGCGGAGACTTGATCTCGGGGAACTTGGTGTACTTGGCCCGTGTGGCCGCGTCCAGACGGCCGTCCTTGACCTCTTCGGTGAGGATCCACCGCCAGCGTTCCTCGGCGCGCTTGCGGTTGGCCTCGGGCGTGGCGGACGAGTCGATCGACACGGCGCCCGCCGGGTCGTAGTACGTGGCGCCCTTGAGCACCGCCGCCAGGAAGGCGCACTCGCTGGGGTTCAGCTTCGTGGCGTCCTTGTCGAAGTACGCGTGCGCGGCGGCCTGGATCCCATAGGCGTTACGCCCGTAGTACGCGGAGTTCAGGTAACCGGCCATGATGTCTTCCTTGGGCACCTTGGCCCCGACCTTGATCGAGACGAAGAGCTCCCTGAGCTTGCGGGAGACCGTCTGCGACTGGTCCTCGAGCATCGCGTTCTTCACGTACTGCTGGGTGATGGTGGAGCCACCCTGCGTCTGGCCACCCTTGGCCATGTTCACGAAGGCGCGGGCGATACCCATCGGGTCGACGCCGCTGTCGGTCTCGAACGTCTTGTTCTCGGCCGACATCACCGCCCACCGCATCTCCTTGGGGATCGCGGCGTAGCCGATGATCTGGCGGTTGGCCTCGCCGCCCGTGGCGACCATCTCGCTGCCGTCGGCCCAGTAGTAGACGTTGTTCTGCGCCTTGGCGGTCTTTCCGATGTCCGGAATGCCCACGAGGGCGTAGCCGACACCGGCGGCCACGACCAGGCTGCCGGTGAAGCCGATGAACAGGCCCGTCACGAGCTTCCAGGACGGCACCCAGCGCTTGGCGCCGTACCGGCCCGCGCGCGGGTAGTCGATGATTCGTTTCTTGGCGGGCTCGGGAGCGCGCCCCCGGCCACGCCCGGGACCCCCCGGGCCCTGGGGACCACCGCGCCGGCCGCCCCCTCCTCCGGAGCCGCCGTGGCCCGCACCGTCGGCGGCTCTGCGCCGGCCTCCGGCGTTCCCGCGCTGCGTGGCACGACGCGCCTCGGCACGGCTGCCGAACGGGCTCTCTTCACCTCCCGTGCCATACGGCTCGGAAGGAGACCCGGTGGCGTCTCGCGGTGCCTCGCGGCGGCCTGCGGACGGGCCGGGCTGTGGCTGGCCGCGCCGGGCCGCGGCACGTCCGCCGCCCTGCGGCTGCGGCGGTTTGCGACGGTGCTCGCTCATCGAACGACTACTCCTCGGGCAGGCGCACCCTTGCGCGCCTGGAAACGGCGGCTGGTTTCCGGTCCCCCCGAAGTACGGATGCGGTCGATCGTGCATTCACCCGTACTGCACCAAAGACGTTGACGCTCTCAGACGTCACTCGGTTCCCGGTGGTCTCCATCCCGCACAGAGTACGCACCGCCAAAACTCATCTAGCACGAAGTTCACCTCAAATCAGGCAACTCGCTTCGTATGAATCGGTGATGTGACGTCGTTCACTCTGCTCCCCCTTGCCGCATACGTAAGGTCGTCCTATCGTGCTGATGTATCGAGTCGATACATCAGCACGGCATAAAGACCACGCCGACGAGGCAGCGACAGGAGAGGGGGCGACGATGAGCCGGCGTGCCGGGATCCTCGAGTTCGCCGTACTCGGCCTGCTCCGCGAGTCCCCGATGCACGGTTATGAGCTGCGCAAACGACTCAATACGTCACTGGGTGTGTTCCGTGCCTTCAGTTACGGAACGCTCTACCCCTGCCTCAAGACGCTGGTCGCCAACGGCTGGTTGATCGAGGAAGAAGGATCCACACCCGAAGACGCCCTGACGGCAACGCTCGCGGGACGTCGCGCCAAGATCGTCTACCGGTTGACGGCGGAAGGTAAGGATCACTTCGAGGAGCTTCTCGCGCAGACGGGTCCCGACGCGTACGAGGACGAGCACTTCGCGGCTCGCTTCGCCTTCTTCGGGCAGACGTCACGCGATGTACGCATGCGCGTACTGGAAGGTCGCCGCAGCCGTCTGGAGGAGCGCCTCGAGAAGATGCGCGCCTCGCTGGCGCGCACCCGGGAGCGCCTCGACGACTACACGCTTGAGCTCCAGCGCCACGGAATGGAGTCCGTGGAGCGCGAAGTGCGCTGGCTGAACGAGCTCATCGAGAGCGAGCGGGCCGGCCGGGACGTCAAGCGTCCCGGCCTCGAAGGCTCCGCTCAGCAGGACAACACATCTGGAGAGACGGGCGGCCTGCCCCGGCACCGGGACAGCCCCCGGCCGGATCCGTCCGACGACACCGCCACGTGAGGCCCCGTTCGGGGTTTCACCGATATACACAGGGAGCAACCGGAATGGGTTCGGTTCGCGTAGCCATCGTCGGCGTGGGCAACTGCGCCGCCTCGCTGGTTCAGGGCGTCGAGTACTACAAGGACGCCGACCCGGCGACCAAGGTGCCCGGCCTGATGCACGTCCAGTTCGGCGACTACCACGTCGGTGACGTCGAGTTCGTCGCCGCGTTCGACGTCGACGCGAAGAAGGTCGGCCTCGACCTCTCCGACGCCATCGGTGCCAGCGAGAACAACACCATCAAGATCTGCGACGTCCCGAACAAGGGCGTCACGGTCCAGCGCGGTCACACCCTGGACGGTCTCGGCAAGTACTACCGCCAGACCATCGAGGAGTCCGCCGAGGCGCCGGTCGACGTCGTGCAGGTCCTGAAGGACCAGCAGGTCGACGTCCTCGTCTGCTACCTGCCCGTCGGTTCCGAGGACGCGGCGAAGTTCTACGCCCAGTGCGCCATCGACGCCAAGGTCGCCTTCGTCAACGCCCTCCCGGTCTTCATCGCCGGCACCAAGGAGTGGGCGGACAAGTTCACCGAGGCCGGCGTCCCGATCGTCGGCGACGACATCAAGTCGCAGGTCGGCGCGACCATCACGCACCGCGTGATGGCGAAGCTGTTCGAGGACCGCGGTGTCCGTCTCGAGCGCACCATGCAGCTCAACGTCGGCGGCAACATGGACTTCAAGAACATGCTCGAGCGCGACCGCCTCGAGTCCAAGAAGATCTCGAAGACGCAGGCCGTCACCTCGCAGATCCCCGACCGCGATCTGGGCGAGAAGAACGTCCACATCGGTCCCTCGGACTACGTGGCCTGGCTCGACGACCGCAAGTGGGCCTACGTCCGCCTCGAGGGCCGTGCCTTCGGCGACGTCCCGCTGAACCTGGAGTACAAGCTCGAGGTCTGGGACTCCCCGAACTCGGCCGGTGTCATCATCGACGCCCTGCGCGCCGCGAAGATCGCCAAGGACCGCGGCATCGGCGGCCCGATCCTCTCCGCGTCGAGCTACTTCATGAAGTCCCCGCCGGTCCAGTACTTCGACGACGAGGCCTTCGCCAACGTCGAGAAGTTCATCAAGGGCGAGGTCGAGCGCTAAAGCGCACTTTCGTGCTCGCTGTCGAGGGTCCCCGGGCTTACTGCCCGGGGACCCTCCTCGTATGTGAGGCTGTGCCCCATGGCCGTCATCCGTGACCTGCGCGTTCTCCTGCGCTTCCAGGGATTCAGACGCCTGCTCGGGGTACGGCTGCTGTCCCAGGGCGCCGACGGCGTCTATCAGATCGCGCTGGCCACCTACGTGGTCTTCTCACCGGAGAAGCAGACCTCGGCGGCCGCCATCGCCTCCGCGATGGCGGTGCTGCTCCTCCCGTACTCCCTCATCGGCCCCTTCGCGGGCGTCCTGCTGGACCGATGGCGGCGACGGCAGGTCTTTCTGTACGGCAATCTGCTGCGCGCGGTGCTGGCGTGCGTGACCGCCGTCCTGATCCTGGGCCAGGCACCCGACTGGCTCTTCTACACCTCCGCGCTCTGTGTCACCGCCGTCAACCGCTTCGTCCTGGCCGGGCTGTCGGCCGCGCTGCCCCGCGTCGTCGACACGGACCGGCTGGTGCTGGCCAACTCGCTCTCTCCGACCGCCGGAACCCTCGCGGCCACCGCGGGCGCGGCTCTCGCGTTCGCCGTACGGCTGGCCGTCGCGGACTCCGACGCCGCGGTGGTCCTCGTGGGAGCCGCGCTGTATCTGAGCGCGGCCCTCGCCTCGCTGCGTATCGCCCCGGAGGTCCTCGGGCCCGACCAGGAGCTGGTCCGCCCGTACCTGGGCACGGTGTTCGCCGGCACCGCACGAGGTCTCGCCGGAGGTGTACGCCATCTCGCGGAGCCTCCACGGCGGGAGGCGGCCTGGGCTCTGATGGCGATGACCCTGATGCGCTTCTGCTACGGCGCCCTGACGGTCATGGTGCTGATGCTCTGCCGGTACGCGTGGGCGTCCGGGGCGAACGGCGGGCTCGCGCTCCTGGGACTGGCCGTGGGGGTCTCCGGAGCCGGCTTCTTCGTCGCGGCCGTGGTGACACCCGGGGCGGCCGGACGACTGGGCCCGGGCCGTTGGATCGCCGTCTGCGCCGGCGCCGCCGCGGTCCTGGTCCCCGCGCTCTGCCTCCCGTTCGCCCCCGCACCCACGCTGTGCGCCGCTTTCATGCTGGGCGTGACCACACAGGGCGCGAAGATCGCCACGGACACCATCGTGCAGTCCGCCGTGGACGACGGTTTCCGCGGCCGGATCTTCTCCCTCTACGACGTCCTGTTCAACGTCGCCTTCGTCGGAGCGGCTGCGGTGGCCGCCCTGATGCTGCCTCCTGACGGGCGGTCCGTTTCCCTCGTCCTCACCGTGGCGGCGGTCTACGCGTCAATTGCGGCCGCTATGGCCCGCTTTGAGCTTCAGTAAGTGTCACATCAGGGCTACAGAGCCACTTCTGACTACTGCATTGTCACAGGAGCCCGATAACTTACGTGCGTCTTACTTTCGCGTCACGCACTTACGTTCCAGGGGGACCTCCAGTGACAACTCCGCCGCCGCCCCAGGGCCAGAACCCCTACGCGCAGGGGCAGCCTCCCCAGGGCGGCAACCCGTTCGCACAGGGTCAGCCCCCGCAGGGATACCCGCAGCAGCCGACCGCCGGTTACGCCCCGGTCCCGCCCGCGCAGCCAAAGCGCAAGATCACCTTCAAGCTGGTCAAGAACGTCGTGACCGTCGTCGTGGTGGCCGTCGCGGTCATCGGTGGCTACATAGCCAGCCGCGACGACGCCAACACGGCGGCGGTCGGTGACTGCATGCACCGCGGCAACAGCAGCAGCACCAACCCCGACCTCGAGGTCGTCGAGTGCAGCTCGTCGCAGGCGCAGTACATCGTGCTGGCCAAGATCGAAGGCTCGTTCACCTCAGCCACCGCAGACAGCAAGTGCTCGGCGGAGGCCAAGGACTTCCAGTACTCGTACACCGAAAGCGGTGACGGCAGTGACTTCCTGCTCTGCCTGAAGGACTACTCGAAGTAAGGCAGCTACGCGAAGGGGCGGTGTTTCACGTGAAACACCGCCGAACACCGAATCGGCGCCGCATCAGCCCTGCGCTTTCATGAAGCGGGCTGTCCGGCAAGTGGTCAGGCCAGCAGAAAACGCCTCTGACTAGTGAGAATGAAGATTGCTGAGATCCTTGTTCCCGCCGCTGTCCGAGGCGCTTTCCAGGTGAAGGAGCCCATCCGGGCCCTGTCCCCATGTCTTTGTCCGGGATGACGGCCGGGCCGTGGTCCCACAGGCCGGTTCGGTACTGCTGGACGAAGCGGCCCGTATGGCCAGCCTCGACCAGGCCATTTCCACAACACTCGCTCCCTAGCGGAAATCGAGGGGCGTCCACGGCCCGGGCAAGACACTCGTGCGATCTTGCGTCGGTGGTCGCGCCCGGAGGGGAACTGCCTCGCCAGCATCGCGATGCTGTGCGCCGAGTTGGCCGTGTTTGAGCTGGCCGCCTCCGATCCCACGGTCTCCCGTCTAGTCAACTCCCTCGCCCCCACAGGTGATGAAGCATTGACCACGATCCGCTCCGCATAACCTGAAGTGCATCAACGCTCCTGGACGTTGGTCGGCAAACGAGCACCGGACACCGGTGGGCAAGCGACCGTGGACCTAGACGGAGTCCTGGTCGTCCCTCACTCCAACAAGCAGAATGTCGCCCCGACATGCAAGAAGTGCCGGCGCGGGCGGCAGACCCTCATCCGATGCGACTCCACAGACGGCGTCCACAAGTTCGTGACCTGGCTCGCTCGGCGCGGGCGCTGGCCGTCCTACCCCGCTGGCATGGTGAATTGGGGTCATCCATCAACACGTTTCGAAGATCCCGGCATCAGCTTGGACCCCGGCCTTTAAGAGCGGCAGCGGAGTCCGCGACGGATCATGGGACACTCAACTCACCGGCGACGTCGTGGAGGGCTGGCCGAAAGGCATGCAACTGATCCTTCGCAAGGAACGGCCGCATCCCGGTGCCCAGCTGAGGATCATGAACACGGACGGCATGCGGGTCACGTGCTTCGCGCCAACAGCGCCAGCTGTCCGATCAACCAGCTCAAGCTCCGTCACCGGCTGCAAGCCCGGGCCGAAGACCGGATCCGGTCCGTCCGCGCGACCGGCTTGCGCAGCCTGCCCCTGCATGACACCGCGCAGAACAAGGTCTGACTCAAAGTTGTCCAGGTCGCTCTCGACCTGCTGGCATGGGATGCCCATGCTCGCCCTGGTCGGCCAGGCCCGCTTCCGGGCGCCCGCCATCTACGGTTCCGCCTGTTCTTCTGCAGCCAGGTAACTCGTCACCACCGGTTGGCGACGCATCCTCCGCCTCGCCCGCCACTAGCCTGGGCAGGTTAGGTCACCACCGCTCTCGAACATCTTGCGCTCTTACCGAACCCCGGCGGAGCAGCAACCTTCCAGTCTCTACGAGGAAACCGGTCCAGACCGGAGCAGTGGAACCTAGCGTCCGCCCGGGACGGCACTCGGGCCTTCCGTCCGCCCACCATCAGCTACGAAAGTGAAGTGGTCTACTGACTACGTCGACGGACCATCACGAAAGATCGAGGCTAGAGCGGCGACCTCAACAGCAAAATCAAGACAACATGTTAACGATCCGCAAATTTATTGATCATGAGCATGATGCGAATGGTACAGTGATCGCTGTTCTTCGACCATTCGCAGGGGGAATAATGAAGAAGGTAATGGCTACCTTGATGGCCACTGCCGGAATATGTGCAGGAATGGCTACATTTTCTGTACCTGCGCAAGCAGCAGTGGGTAGCTGTTTCAAAGAACTGCATCGCGCCACCTATCCGATGTACGTGCGTATGACATGCTCATCGGGTGACGGAGAGTTTCAAGTCCACATAACCTGCCGCGAGGCGAGTGGAAGAACTTATGTCGCGCAGGGTGCTTGGGGGGCCCCTCAAGTGAAGGCTTCTAAGGCTAGCTGCCGCGGGGAAGACTACCTTGTCACCTACACCGTGAGCTATCGATAATTCTCGTTCCGATGGCATAAAAAATCCCAGATCTGGCGTTCATCAAACGCTTTTAGGTGAATTAGGTCCGGTGCCCGTTCGACCTCGAACAGGCACCGGATCGGGGCCGTACGCCGTCCATAGCGGGGGCTATGCATTCCCGGAATACCAGCAGCACGACATCGCTGCACAATGGCGACGTCACCATGGGGCGCGACAGCACCATCAGCGGGGTTTCTGTCGCCGCGGCCCGCCCTTTGCCTAGCCGATGCCGCCAAGAGGAACATCACAGGTGTCATCAGCACCTCCAAAAGCACGCCGAAGAAGGTGCTGAGCAGCTGGGATGGCGCCCGCGTGGCGGCCACTGCAGCAGCGGGCTGGCCAGGGGAAGCAACTACCAATTCGATAAGGAGCAGTGGACGAGGGTCAACGTTAACGACAAGCTCACCAACAGCTCCCTGCGCAACGTGTAGACCAGCAGGACAGCACAATGACCCGCTGACCGTTCGGCTTCCTGGGAAGGGCCGTCATGTTTCACGTGAAACATGACGGCCCTTCCCAGGTCTCAGCCCTCAGCCCTGCTCGGTCCACCACTCCTTGAGTGCCGTCACCGCGGCGTCATGTTCCATCGGTCCGTTCTCCAGCCGCAGCTCCAGCAGGAACTTGTAGGCCTGGCCGATCGCGGGGCCGGGGCCGATGCCCAGGATCTCCATGATTTCGTTGCCGTCGAGGTCGGGCCGGATCGCGTCGAGTTCTTCCTGCTCCTTGAGCTGGGCGATGCGCTCCTCCAGTCCGTCGTAGGCGCGGGAGAGTGCGGTCGCCTTGCGCTTGTTGCGCGTGGTGCAGTCGGAACGGGTCAGCTTGTGGAGACGGTCGAGGAGCGGCCCCGCGTCACGCACATAGCGGCGGACGGCGGAGTCCGTCCACTCACCGGTGCCGTACCCGTGGAAGCGCAGATGCAGTTCGACCAGACGTGAGACGTCCTTGACGAGATCATTCGAGTATTTGAGCGCCGTCATCCGCTTCTTGGTCATCTTGGCGCCCACCATCTCGTGATGGTGGAAGGAGACCCGTCCGTCCTGCTCGAAACGGCGCGTCCGCGGCTTGCCGATGTCGTGGAGCAGCGCGGCGAGCCTGAGCGTCAGATCGGGCCCGTCCTCCTCCAGCGCCATCGCCTGCTCCAGAACGATCAGCGTGTGTTCGTAGACGTCCTTGTGCCGGTGGTGCTCGTCACGCTCCAGCCGCAGCGCGGGGAGCTCGGGAAGCACGTGCTCGGCGAGCCCTGTCTCCACGAGCAGCGTCAGGCCCTTGCGCGGATGGGCGGACTTGATCAGCTTGTTCAGTTCGTCCCTCACCCGCTCCGCGGAGACGATCTCGATACGCCCGGCCATGTCCGTCATGGCGGCAACCACCTCGGGTGCCACCTCGAAGTCGAGCTGCGCGGCGAACCGTGCGGCGCGCATCATCCGCAGCGGGTCGTCGGAGAAGGACGCCTCCGGGGTGCCCGGGGTACGCAGAACACGGGCGGCGAGGTCGTCCAGGCCGCCGTACGGGTCGATGAACTCCTTCTCCGGCAGCGCGACGGCCATCGCGTTCACCGTGAAGTCGCGACGCACGAGGTCTTCCTCGATGGAGTCGCCGTAGGAGACCTCCGGCTTGCGCGAGGTACGGTCGTACGCCTCGGAGCGGTACGTCGTGATCTCGATCTGGAACGACTGCTCCACGTCGCCCACGCGGGCGTCCTTCTGCGCCCCGACCGTGCCGAAGGCGATCCCGACCTCCCAGAGCGCGTCCGCCCAGGGCCGGACGATCTTCAATACGTCCTCGGGCCGGGCGTCCGTCGTGAAGTCCAGGTCGTTGCCGAGCCGGCCGAGGAGCGCGTCCCGGACCGAGCCGCCGACCAGGGCGAGGGAGAACCCGGCCTCCTGGAAACGGCGGGCGAGCTCATCGGCGACAGGGGACACCCGCAGCAGTTCGCTCACCGCGCGGCGCTGCACCTGGCTCAGGGCACTGGAATTGTCTTCGTTGGCGTTCGGCACAACAGAAAAGGGTACGTGGCCGGGGCGGCGGGGAGCGCCTGGATAAATCCCACACCCGCCCGACATCTTTTCGCGGGGCAGAATACGCGCACATACAGGACAGTCGGCGCTCATGCCCGATCTTGCGGACCACTCCGTGGCACTTACTCTCAGCGCACCTCGTTACCATGCGTGGACGCACATTCCGACGACCACTGACGACGACGAGGGACGGGCGAGCGCGTGGCCGAGGCGGCAGACTTCCAAGGGACCAGTCCCTCACCTGCCCGCCGGTGGCTCCGGCGCAGCGGTGCACTGCTCGCCGGGGCGCCGCTGCTGGCCGGGCTGCTCCAGCTGCCCTTGAGCACGCCCTCCCAGGCCGCCGAGAAGGCTTCCGCGGCCACCGCCGCGGGGTCGTCCGGCCCGGTGGACGTGAACCTCGACTCGCTGAGCCCCAGCGCCCCCACCGGCGGCGACACGATCACGGTCTCGGGCTCGGTCACCAACACGGGCAAGCAGGCGGTCACGGACGCCCACGTGGGCATCCGCGTGGGTCCGTCCCCCCTGAACACCCGCACCGCCATCGACACCGTCGCCCGGCGCACCGGCTTCCAGCCGGGCCTCGACCCGCTGGAGGTCGGGGGCAAGTACGTCGTGAAGGTCACCAGGCTCGACGCGGGCGGCTCGCAGCGCTTCAGCATCTCGGTGCCGGCCAAGGACCTCGACCTCGGCTCCGCCGGTGTCTACCAGCTCGCCGTGTCGCTCACGGGCCGGACCACCTCTCAGGCGTGGGACCAGGTCCTCGGCATCGAGCGGACGTTCCTGCCCTGGCAGCCCGAGGCCGCCGACACGAAGACGCGGACGACGTACCTCTGGCCGCTCGTCTCCACCGTCCACCTCACGGCGGAGACCGGTTCGGACGCCCAGCAGACCCCCGTCTTCGAGAACGACGACCTGGCCCAGGAGATCGCCCCCGGCGGGCGCCTGGACCAGCTCCTGTCGCTGGGCAGCCAGCTCGATGTCACCTGGGTGCTCGACCCGGACCTCCTGGCCTCCGTCGACGCGATGAGGGGCGGCTACCGGGTCCAGCAGGAGAACGGCACGACCGTCGCCGGAAATAACCAGGCGGTGGCCAACGCCTGGCTCGACAAGCTGGAGAAGACGGTCCAGGGCCAGAGCGTCGTCGCCCTCCCCTTCGCCGACCCCGACCTCGCGTCGCTGGCCCACCAAGGCAAGGACGTCACCGGTTCCCTGAGCCACCTCAAGGACGCAACCGATGTGGCAGTCCGCACGGTGGAGACGATCGTGCACGTGAAACCGAGCACGGAGTTCGCGTGGCCCGTGGACGGCGCGGTGGACCCCTCGATCATCAAGGTGGCGACGTCGGCCGGCGCGGACAAGGTGATCGCCCGCAGCGACAGCCTGCGCGAGACGAGCGGTCTGTCCTACACGCCCAGCGCCGCCCGCCCCATCGGCGGCGGAACGACGGCGGTGGTCGCGGACGAGCGGCTGTCGACCGTGTTCCAGGGCGACATGCTCAAGGCGAACGACTCGACGCTCGCCGTCCAGAAGTTCCTCGCGCAGAGCCTGATGATCAACCTGCAGGAGTCGAAGAACGAGCGCAGCATCGTCGTCGCCCCGCAGCGCATGCCCACGGCGAGCCAGGCACAGTCCATGGCCGAGGGGCTGCGCGCGCTCCAGCAGGGGAACTGGTCGCAGTCCCAGGGACTGACCGAGGCCGCCAAGGCCAAGCCGGACCCCGGCGCCACCACGACGGTGCCGCCCACGTCCTCGTACCCGTCGGCGCTGCGCCACCGAGAACTGCCGCGATCGGCGTTCGAGAGGATCCAGGCGACCCAGGCCAAGCTCGACAAGTTCCGGATGATCCTCACCGACGAGTCCCGGGTGGTCACCCCGTTCGGTCTGGCCATAGACCGGGGGATGTCGGCGTCCTGGCGCGGCCGGCCCGCGGAGGCGGCAGATTTCCGGCAGGGTGTGGAGACGTACCTCGACGGGCTCATGGGCCTGGTGCACCTCATCCAGAAGTCGGACGCGAAGCTGTCCGGGCGCAGCGCCACGATCCCCGTGACCGTCCAGAACAACCTCGTGCAGGGCGTCGGCCATCTGGTGCTGCGCCTCACCTCGCAGCAGCCCACCCGCCTCAAGATCGGCAATGGCCCGTACGACGAGCAGCAGATCCAGGTCGCGGGCGAGCACAGCCAGTCGGTCAAGTTCACGACGTCCACCAAGGCCAACGGCCCGGTCCAGGTGGTCGCCCAGCTCTACACGGAGGACGGGCAGCCGTACGGGGACCCGGTTTCCTTCGAGGTGAAGGTCACCGAGATCACCTCGACGGTGATGCTCGTCATCGGCGGCGGCGTCCTGCTTCTCGTACTCGCCGGTTTCCGGATGTACACGCAGCGTAAGCGCGCGGCGGCCCGGCAGACCGAGGACGCGGAGAACGGCCCCGAGGCAGGGGGCGGGAGCAAGGACGCGGAAGGCACCGTGGACACTGACACCACCGAAGACTCCGAGGCGGGCCCCGAACGGGCTTCCGCATCGGAGTCCGGGGCAGACGACCCGGAGCAGCCGAGTGACCCGTCACCGGACACCGCACCGGAAAGCGCCGACCCGTCCGGCACGGGTGAGAGAGTGGACCGTTGAGCGATGTCGTGGCCGGTTGGCCCGGGGACGATGAGGTGGGGTAACCATGAACGCGCCGTACGACGGTGACCGCGGCCAGGGCGCGGGATCCTCGGGCTACCCCGAGGACTACCCGGACCGGGACGCGGGCCGCCCCGGCCACCCCGAGGGCACGCCGGAGACCGCTCAGATGCCGCAGGGGTCTCCCGCGGACATGTACCTCCAGGACGCCTACGACCAGGATCCGTACCGGGCTCAGGACCTCTCCGCCCAGGACCCGGTGTCGGAGGCGCTCTACGACCGTGCCGCGCACCCTCCGCCGGCACCCGGGACGTATGCCCCTCAGCAGCCGCTGTACGCACAGCCGCCCGCGTCGCAGTACGCACCCGACCCGCGGCTGTGGGCCCAGACGCCGCCTCCGGAGCCGTCCGGACCGACGCGCCACCTGCCGTACGGGGACGACGCCCGGACCACCCAGTACGTGGGGGTGGACGATCTGGTCACCCAGGCCGGCGAGGAACAGCATGAGCCCGACGCCTTCGCCCACCTCTTCCGCGATCAGCAGCAGGGCGGCGTCCGCCAGGCCTACGCCTCCTCCGCCTCCCCGGCGGTCCCGCCGCCTGCCCCCGAGCCGGCTCCGGCCGCCGCTCAGCCGCCCGCGGCCGCTCCGGCGAAGTCCGGCGGCCGTGCCTCCGGCTTGCTGAAGTCGAGCGCCGTGATGGCGGCGGGCACGCTGGTGTCCCGTCTCACCGGCTTCGTCCGGACCATGATCATCACGGCGGCCCTGGGCGCTGCGACCCTCGGTGACGCCTGGACCGTCGCGTACACCCTGCCGACGATGATCTACATCCTGACCGTCGGCGGCGGCCTCAACTCGGTCTTCGTTCCCCAGCTGGTGCGCTCCATGAAAGAGGACGACGACGGGGGTGAGGCGTACGCCAACCGCCTGCTGACGCTCGTCATGGTGGCCCTCGGCGTGATCGTCACCGCCGCGGTGTTCATCGCGCCGCTGCTGATCCAGCTGATGTCGAACTCCATCGCGAGCGACCCGGCCTCCAACAACGTGGCCGTCACCTTCGCCCGGTACTGCCTGCCCACGATCTTCTTCATGGGCGTCCACGTGGTCATGGGCCAGATCCTCAACGCCCGCGGGAAGTTCGGCGCGATGATGTGGACCCCGGTCCTGAACAACATCGTCATGATCTTCACGTTCGGCATGTTCCTCTGGGTCTACGGAACCTCCCGGCACTCCGGCATGACAGTGGACAACATCCCGCCGGACGGCATCCGCCTGCTGGGCATCGGCACCCTGCTCGGCCTGGTCGTGCAGGCCATGGCGATGGTCCCGTACCTGCGCGAGGCCGGTTTCCGGTTCCGTCCGCGCTTCGACTGGCGGGGCCACGGCCTCGGCAAGGCCATCAAGCTCGCCAAGTGGACCGTGCTCTTCGTCCTCGCCAACCAGGCCGGCGTCCTCGTCGTCACGCAGCTGGCCACCGCGGCGGGCAAGGCTTCCGGCAAGGACGGAGCGGGCATCCTGGCCTACTCCAACGCCCAGCTGATCTGGGGCATGCCGCAGGCGATCATCACGGTCTCCGTCATGGCGGCCATGCTTCCGCGGATCTCGCGGGCGGCCCACGACGGAGACCCGGGAGCCGTCCGGGACGACATCTCGCAGGGTCTGCGGACCTCGGCGGTCGCGATCGTCCCGGTTGCCTTCATGTTCCTCGCCCTGGGCATCCCCATGTGCACCCTGCTCTTCGGCTCCAGCGGCCTCGCGGCCGCCGAGTCCCAGGGCTACGTCCTCATGGCTTTCGCCCTCGGCCTGATCCCGTTCTCGGTGCAGTACGTCGTCCTGCGTGGCTTCTACGCCTACGAAGACACCCGTACCCCCTTCTACAACACGGTCATCGTGGCAGCCGTCAACGCGGCCGCCTCGGCCGTCTGTTACCTGATCCTGCCCGCGCAGTGGGCGGTCGTCGGCATGGCCGGCGCGTACGGACTGGCGTACGCCGTGGGCGTCGGAGTGGCCTGGCAGCGGCTGAGCAAGCGGCTGGGCGGCGATCTGGACGGAGCCCGCGTGCTGCGCACGTACGCGCGCCTCTGCCTGGCCTCCGTCCCTGGCGCCGTGGTGGGCGGCACCGTAGGCTTCGCGATCACCCGGTTCCTCGGCCACGGCGCGATCGGTTCGATCGCGGCGCTCGTCGTCGGGTCGATCGCTCTGCTCGGCGTCTTCTACGTCGCCGCGCGCAAGATGCGCATCGAGGAACTCAACTCAATGGTCGGAATGGTCCGCGGGCGCCTGGGGCGCTGAGGCGGGGGTAGGCGCACAACCATCGTCCGTCGCCGTGTGTCGTGCATAGCGTCGGACTGTGGGCACAATTGGTTTCTGCGTCGGACAGCGCGCAATGGATGGGGAGGCAGGGACGACGGTGGCGGAACGGAGCACGGCTGCCGTCGACGTGGCAGACAACAGCGGTGATGAACCGCTGACCGCCAAGGCGGACCAGACCACGTCCGACGGGGTGGCCCATAACCGGGAGCGGGAAACGGACAGCGAAGAGGCACAGGGGAGCGGCGGGACCGAGGGTCCCGGAAAGGCCTCACCGCCCGAACTGCACAGCGGGCACAAGCTCGCCAGGCGTTACCGCCTCGAAGAGTGCGTCACCCGACTGGACGGTTTCAGCAGTTGGCGCGCGATGGACGAGAAACTCCGCCGTGCCGTCGGGGTGCACCTGCTGCCCGCCGATCATCCGCGCGCCCGCTCGGTACTGGCGGCGGCCCGTTCCTCCGCCCTGCTGGGTGATCCCCGGTTCGTCCAGGTCCTGGACGCGGTCGAGGAGAACGACCTCGTCTACGTGGTGCACGAGTGGCTGCCGGACGCCACGGAACTCACCGCCCTGCTCGCCTCGGGTCCCCTCGAGGTGCACGAGGCCTACCAGATGGTCAGCCAGGTCTCGGGGGCCATGGCCGCCGCGCACCGTGAGGGCCTCGCCCATCTCAAGCTGACCCCGGGCGCCGTGCTGCGCACGTCCACCGGTCAGTGGCGCATCCGCGGGCTCGCCGTGAACGCGGCGCTGCGCGGCGTCAGTTCGGACACCCCGCAGCGCACCGACACGGAAGCGATCGGCGCGCTCCTGTACGCCGCCCTCACCCAGCGCTGGCCGTACGAGAACGACGCCTACGGCCTGTCAGGGCTGCCCAAGGGCGTCGGCCTCATCGCACCCGACCAGGTGCGGGCCGGTGTGCACCGAGGCCTGTCGGAGCTCGCCATGCGCGCGCTCGCCAACGACGGTGCGACCGCCTCCCGCCACGAGTCCCCGTGCACCACGCCGGAGGAGCTGGTGAAGGCGATCGGCGAGATGCCCCGCATCCGCCCGCCGGAGCCCGCGTTCACCGCACCGCCCGAGTACCAGCGCACGACGTACCAGCAGGGCACGTACGGCCGTCAGGCGCCCCGTCCGGGCGCCACCCAACCCTTGCCGACCCCGCCGCCCCCGCTGCAGAGCCGTACGGGCACAGCCCTGAAGTGGGCCGTCTCGGCTCTCCTCATCGCCGCCCTGGGCCTCGGCAGTTGGCAGCTCGCGGACGCGCTCATGGACCACGACAAGTCCGACGACACCAAGAAGACCCAGACGACGGACGGCAACGAGAAGGGCAACACCAAGCCCGAGCCGGTCAGGCCGATCGCGATCAAGGGCGCGCAGGAGTACGTGGCCGAAGGCTCCCCCCAGGCAGCCGACGACGTGGACAAGACCTTCGACGGCAACAGCACCACGTTCTGGCGGACGAAGACGTACACCGCTGGCCCCAAGCTGGCGCCGTACAAGCCCGGCGTGGGCATCGTCTACGACCTGGGTTCGGCCCACTCGCTCAAGAACGCCTCGATAGGACTTCGCTACGCGGGGAATCACACCACGATCCACCTGTACGCCGCCGACGCGCTGTCGCCCACGACGTCCGTCGACGGCATGAAGGAGATCGGCACCGCCATCACAAGCGGCACCACCCTGAACCTGAAAGCGTCCAAGTCCGTGAAGACGCAGTACGTGCTGCTGTGGCTCACCGATGTGCCGAACGCTCCCAGCGACGGCTACAGCGGCGCAGGCTGGAAGCAGGCGATCACGGATGTGAAGTTCACCGGCTGACACTCGTCGACGGAGGGGAGGGGGTCCGATGGCCGATGAAGCCGCACAGGGTGAGACAAGCGATCAGGACCTCCTGGCCCGCCACGTCGAGGGCGACCCGGATGCCTTCGGTGAGCTTGTACGGCGTCATCGCGATCGGCTGTGGGCCGTGGCCCTGCGGACGCTGGGAGACCGCGAGGAGGCCGCTGACGCGGTCCAGGACGCACTCGTCTCCGCCTACCGGGCCGCCCACACCTTCCGGGGCCAGTCGGCCGTCACGACCTGGCTGCACCGCATCACGGTGAACGCCTGCCTGGACCGGGCCCGCAAGGCGGCCTCCAGGAAGACGTCCCCCGTCGACGACACCCAGCGCCTGGAGCAGCTCCTCGAGCCGCACGAGTCCGCTGCCGCCCTGGCCGAACGCAATGACCTCCACCGCGAGCTCATCGGCGCGCTGGGCACGCTTCCCGCCGACCAGCGCGCCGCCCTCGTCCTGGTGGACATGCAGGGCTACCCCGTGGCGGAGGCGGCCCGCATTCTCGATGTCCCGACCGGCACCGTGAAGAGCCGCTGCGCGCGTGGCAGAGCCAGACTCCTTCCCCTCCTCACCCACCTCCGCGCGGAGAAACCGGATGACGAGGAGACGAAGAAGTCGGGCGGCGGACGGAACCGGACGCAGGGGACATCCGTCCCACCCGCAGCGGGACCTCACGAGTCGGGAGCCCGCGGCGCAGGGCCAAGCGATTCAGCTGCTGTGAAGGGCGGAGGTGGGCGAGCGTGACATCCACGGCGGACACGGCCGGACACCCGGACGTCGCGGAAATCTCCGACCTCACCGAAGGTCTGCTCTCGCCTTCCCGTACCGAGGACGTCCGACAGCACCTCGACGGGTGCGCGCTCTGCTCCGACGTGTACGACTCCCTGGAGAAGATCCGCGGTCTTCTCGGCACCCTTCCGGGGCCCTCACGCATGCCCGACGATGTGGCCGGACGCATCGATGCCGCCCTCGCCGCGGAAACCCTGCTGAGCGCCACAGCTCCCGACGGGTCAGCCGACGCCGGCGACGACCGTTCTCATGTTTCACGTGAAACATCGACCGCTGTCGGCCCCTCGGGGCATCCCCGTGGGGCCACCGGCCCCGGTCGCCCCCGTCGAGCACGTCGTGGGCGCCGCAGGACGGCTCTCCTCACCGCCGCCTTCGCGGCCGTGGCTCTGGGGCTGAGTGCGATCCTCGTTCACTCCCTGAGCGACGACTCCGGCAAGACCGCCCAGACAGCGACCCGACAGGAGTCGGGGTCGCCGGACACCTTCTCCGAGCAGACGCTCCAGGGCGAGGTCTCGGCTCTTCTCACCAAGAACAAGACATCGGGCCATGCCTCACCCAAGGCCAAACCCTGGGGCGTCGAGTCGCAGGACGCCGGAACCGACTCCGGCGACGTGCAGACCTTGATCACCCCCACACCCGCTGTTCCCCAGTGTGTCGAGCAGGGGACCGGGGACCCCGGTGTGCTCCTGGCCGCCAAGGAGGGCTCGTTCCAGGGGAAGGGCGTCTATCTCCTCGTGGTGTCGGATGTCTCCGACAGGACGAAGGTCACGGCGTACGTCGTCGACGCCGCCTGTGAGAAGCAGTCCTCTCCGTCGCCCGGCAAGGTGCTGCTGACGCGGTCGTACCCACGCTCCTGAAGGCGTCCCTCTCCGCCCGGCACCCGGTCTCCGTGTGCCCTGACACAGCGGGAATTGAAGCCCCTTAGGATCCGTTGGGTGGGGTGAGAGTACTGAGAGATGCTCCCACCGGTACGCAGCAGTCTCCAGAGACGAGGAATCAAGCGTGAGCGACGTCCGTAACGTGATCATCATCGGGTCTGGTCCCGCCGGCTACACGGCGGCGCTCTACACCGCGCGCGCGTCGCTGAAGCCGCTGGTCTTCGAAGGCGCCGTCACCGCAGGCGGTGCGCTGATGAACACCACCGAGGTCGAGAACTTCCCCGGCTTCCAGGACGGCATCATGGGTCCCGAGCTCATGGACAACATGCGCGCCCAGGCCGAGCGCTTCGGTGCCGAGCTGGTCCCCGACGATGTCGTCGCCGTCGACCTGACGGGTGAGATCAAGACCGTCACGGACACCGCCGGCACGGTGCACCGCGCCAAGGCCGTGATCGTCACGACGGGCTCGCAGCACCGCAAGCTCGGTCTGCCCAACGAGGACACGCTCTCCGGGCGCGGTGTCTCCTGGTGCGCGACCTGTGACGGCTTCTTCTTCAAGGACCACGACATCGCCGTGATCGGCGGCGGCGACACCGCGATGGAGGAAGCCACCTTCCTCTCGCGCTTCGCCAAGTCCGTGACCATCGTTCACCGCCGGGACAGCCTTCGCGCTTCCAAGGCGATGCAGGAGCGTGCCTTCGCCGACCCCAAGATCAAGTTCATCTGGGACAGCGAGGTCGCCGAGATCAAGGGCGACCCGAAGCTGGCCGGTCTGACGCTGCGCAACCTCAAGACCGGCGAGACCTCGGAGCTGCCGGTGACCGGTCTGTTCATCGCGATCGGTCACGACCCGCGCACCGAGCTCTTCAAGGGCCAGCTCGACCTGGACGGCGAGGGCTACCTGAAGGTCGCCGCGCCTTCGACCCGCACCAACGTCACGGGCGTCTTCGGCGCCGGCGACGTCGTCGACCACACGTACCGTCAGGCGATCACCGCGGCCGGCACCGGCTGCTCCGCCGCTCTCGATGCCGAGCGCTACCTCGCCGCCCTTGCGGACAGCGAGACCGCCGCCGCCACCGTCTGATCACCCCCGACCTCCCCACCGCACAAACAAGTTAAGGAGCCCGCCGTGGCCGGCACCCTCAAGAACGTGACCGACGACTCCTTCGAGCAGGACGTCCTCAAGAACGACAAGCCCGTCCTGGTGGACTTCTGGGCCGCCTGGTGCGGTCCGTGCCGCCAGATCGCCCCGTCGCTCGAGGCCATCGCCGCCGAGCACGGCGACAAGATCGAGATCGTCAAGCTCAACATCGACGAGAACCCGGCGACGGCCGCCAAGTACGGCGTCATGTCGATCCCGACCCTGAACGTCTACCAGGGTGGCGAGGTCGCCAAGACCATCGTCGGTGCCAAGCCGAAGGCCGCGATCGTGCGCGACCTCGAGGAATTCATCGCCGAGTAGTCGTCGACGGCCGCACACGCGGCATGTGTTTCACGTGAAACACGAATGGGCCAGCCCGAGCGGGCTGGCCCATTCGCTTTATCCCAGGGATGCCTGGCCATCGGAAGGACATCGGTTGCCGATCACGCATGCCGTGGTCGACCTGCCGTCACAGGGGACGAAGCGCGGGCTCCTTCTGGACCGCTCCGAGAAGCCGGTCCAGCGCCAGCTCCACGTCCTCCTTCCAGGAGAGCGTCGTCCGTAGTTCCAGCCGCAGACGGGGGTATCTGGGGTGAGGGCGAACGGTCTTGAAGCCCACCGCGACGAGATGGTCGGCGGGGAGCACACAAGCGGGCTCCTTCCACCGGGCATCCCCGAAAGCCTCGATCGCCTTGAACCCCCGACGGAGCAGATCCTTGGCCACCGTCTGGACCATCACCCGGCCCAGCCCCTGTCCCTGGTAGCCCGGCATGATGAACGAGGTCATGAGCTGAACCGCGTCCGGTGCTACAGGGCTTGTGGGGAACGCCGTGGAGCGGGGGACATAGGCCGGTGGCGCGTAGAGCACGTAGCCCACCGGCATATCGTCCACGTAGGCGACCCGGCCGCAGGATCCCCAGTCCAGCAGAACCGAGGAGATCCACGCTTCCTTCTCCACGGCGCTCGTGCTCGCTTTTACCGCGGCTTCACCGCTGACAGGATCCAGTTCCCAGAAGACGCACGCACGACAGCGGTTGGGAAGGTCCGGAAGGTTGTCCAGCGTGAGCGGTACGAGCCGGCGCCCCATGAAGGATGTTCCTCGCTTCGTTCGCCCGCGGCGTCACGGGCGGCTGTCAGATGGCTCCGCTCTCTGAGCAGGCTGCCGACGAACCCGCCGACCGCTCCCAGGCCCAGAGCTGCGGTCATCAGTCCGGTACGGCTCACGGTCTGCATGACCCCCGCCTCCCCGATGAAGGTGCTGCCAGGTGGATGCGCCATACCCATCGCATCGTATCCACGATGCGATTCGGTAGATACCGCCGGAAAGCAAAGAGCGGGCCGTGTTCCGGCACACGCCGGGTACGGCCCGCTCTTCTGGTGGACCGGTCGGACACCGATCCACCAGGAAGTCGACTCAGTCTTCCGCGTCGTCGGAGTCGTCGTCCAGAAGGCTCTTCTGAAGGACCGGTCCCTCGCCCGGGGCGAGGGAGCCGAGAATGCGTTCAAGATCTTCCATCGAAGCGAACTCGACAGTGATCTTGCCCTTCTTCTGCCCCAGGTCGACCTTCACCCGGGTCTCGAAGCGGTCCGAGAGACGTGTCGCCAGATCACTCAGCGCCGGAGAGAGCCGACTGCCGGCCCGCGGGCCCTTGGCGCGCTGAGTCGCCTGCGGACGCGACCCCATGAGGGTCACGATCTCCTCCACCGCCCGCACCGAGAGGCCCTCGGCGACGATGCGATGAGCCAGACGGTCCTGCTCTTCCGAGTCGTCGACTGCCAGCAGTGCCCGCGCATGCCCTGCGGAGAGAACCCCGGCAGCCACGCGGCGCTGAACCGACGGCGAGAGCTTCAGCAGACGCAGGGTGTTGGAGACCTGAGGACGCGACCGCCCGATACGGTCCGCCAGCTGGTCGTGCGTGCAGTTGAAGTCCTTGAGCAGCTGGTCGTAAGCCGCCGCCTCTTCCAGCGGGTTCAGCTGAGCCCTGTGGAGGTTCTCAAGGAGCGCGTCCAGGAGAAGCTTCTCGTCCTCCGTGGCTCGCACGATCGCAGGAATGCTCTCGAGACCCGCCTCACGGCAAGCCCGGAAACGGCGCTCGCCCATGATGAGCTCGTAGCGGCCGGAACCCACCTGTCGTACGACGACGGGCTGGAGGAGTCCGACCTCCTTGATGGAGGTGACAAGCTCGGCGAGAGCGTCCTCGTCGAAGATCTCACGCGGCTGACGCGGGTTCGGCGTGATGGCGTCGAGGGACAGCTCGGCGAAGTGAGCGCCGACAGGAGCCTGAAGCGTCTCCAGTGATCCGTTCGACGACACGTCCTCTGTTTCATGTGAAACAGAGGACAGCGTGGTCACCTTGGCCACCGCCACTCCGCGTTCCGCTGTGAGTATGGGGTTGGCAGTCGGCGAGGTGGGTGTCCCACTCGCCGAAACACCCGGCCGTTCACCTGTAGGAGCCGCAGGGATCAGTGCGCCAAGGCCCCGCCCCAGACCCCGTCGTCGGTCACTCACTGGATCCCCTCCACCATGTTCTGATCGTTCTGTCCGCCCACATGGGCATGGTGCGCGTCATACACCACTCCGACTCCTCGCAGGGCGATTTCGCGCGCGGCCTCAAGATACGAGAGAGCACCGCTCGAACCCGGATCGTAGGTCAGAACCGTCTGCCCATAGCTCGGGGCCTCCGAAATACGGACCGAGCGCGGAATGCTGGTCCGCAGCACCTCCTTGCCGAAATGGCTGCGCACCTCCTCCGCGACCTGGGACGCGAGGCGTGTCCGGCCGTCGTACATGGTGAGCAGAATCGTCGAGACATGGAGGTCGGGGTTGAGGTGCCCTCGCACCAGGTCGACGTTGCGCAGAAGCTGCCCCAGGCCTTCGAGTGCGTAGTACTCGCACTGGATGGGGATGAGCACTTCCGCACCGGCGACCAGTGCGTTGACCGTCAGCAGGCCGAGCGACGGCGGGCAGTCGATGAGGATGTAGTCCAGCGGCTGCTCGTACGCCAGGATCGCCCGTTCCAGCCGGCTCTCACGGGCCACCAGTGACACCAGTTCGATCTCAGCACCGGCGAGATCAATGGTGGCAGGGGCACAGAAGAGACCCTCGACATCAGGGACCGGCTGGACGACTTCGGAGAGCGGCCTGCTGTCGATCAGCACGTCATAGATCGACGGCACCTCGGCATGGTGGTCGATGCCCAGCGCCGTGGAAGCATTGCCCTGAGGGTCGAGGTCGATCACCAGGACACGGCCGCCGTGCAGGGCCAGCGAGGCGGCAAGGTTGACCGTGGTGGTGGTCTTGCCCACCCCGCCCTTCTGGTTGGCGACCACGATGACTCGGGTCTGCTCGGGCCGTGGCAGGCCTTCACCGGCGCGACCCAGCGCCTCCACGGCCAGTTGGGCAGCACGACCAATGGGAGTGTCGTCCATCGGAGGCGGTGTTTCACGTGAAACACCCTCCCCCATCGACTCGGTACGGGGACCGGGGACCGGATCGGTCATCGGTCCCGCGATGTTGGCGTCGGACCGCAAGGATTCACTCTCCTCGACTTCAGGCTCGCAATGAACAGAGCTTCCCATGCCATTGGAGTCGTGAACCAGCGAGGACCGCTGTTCTGTGGAGAAATCCACCTCTGTGGACAACCCCGCACCCCCTCCGAGTGATCCAAGAGGCTTCCGACCACGAGGTTCAGCCGCGGCGCGGCCACGACCGATGATGCCGTGCAACAGTGAGCGACGTTTCACGTGAAACACGATGCCGAGCCGCTCAGGTCAGCGCGGCACGACACTCCGATATGCACAGGTTTGGCATCTTTTGTCGAATCGGCCTCACCGGTGAGGCCGATTCAAAGGGAGTGAGAAACAACTCCTGACCCCGGACAGAGAAACTCCCGGCCCCCTCGTGCGGGGACCGGGAGTAGCGATACTCACATCGTTCGGCGTCAGCGCCGACGGCGTGCCCGGCCCGTCCTGGCGGCCTTGGCCCGCTTCGCCGCGAAGCGCACGCCCCCGGGACTCTCGCCCACCTCCACCCGCACCACGGTGGACATCGGATCCACGATGCCCTCACCCACCTGCAGGATGGAGGTCTCCACGGCGCCGAGCTTGCTCAGTGCCGTGGCGGAGGCCTTCAGCTCCTCCTCGGCGGTGTCGCCCTTGAGGGCCAGCATCTCGCCGTACGGGCGCAGCAGCGGAACGCCCCACGTCGCGAGCCGGTCGAGCGGGGCGACCGCTCTGGCGGTCACCACATGGACCGGCTGCAGCTTCCCCATGACCTCCTCGGCGCGGCCGCGCACGACGGTCACATGGTCGAGACCGAGCAGTTCCACGACCTCGGTGAGGAAATTGGTCCGACGCAGCAGGGGCTCAAGCAGCGTGATCTTGAGGTCCTCCCGGACGAGCGCCAGGGGAATGCCGGGAAGCCCCGCACCGGACCCGACATCGCACACGGTCACGCCCTCGGGCACGACCTCGGAGAGCACCGCGCAGTTCAGCAGGTGCCGCTCCCACAGCCGGGGCACTTCACGCGGGCCGATCAGCCCACGCTGCACTCCCGCCTCGGCCAGCAGTTCCGCGTACCGGACCGCGTCCGCGAAGCGATCACCGAATACCTCACGCGCCTGCTCGGGCGCGGGGGGAAGCTCCGCTGCCTCCGTCACGGGGGACCGTCCTTCCGTACCGCTTGAGCGCACTGAGCGCTGATCACCAGGACTATCAGGCTGACAAAATTCGGCCCCGTCTGCGCAACAGACGGGGCCGAAGGAACGTACGTACCGATCAGGCGGGGAGCACGACGACGAAGCGCTGCGGCTCCTCGCCCTCGGACTCGCTGCGCAGACCCGCGGCCTTGACCGCGTCGTGCACGACCTTGCGCTCGAAGGGAGTCATCGGGGCCATCTTCACCGGCTCGCCGGAGCTCTTGACCTCGGCGGCTGCCTTGGCGCCCAGCTCGGAGAGCTCCTCGCGCTTCTTGGCCCGGAATCCCGCGATGTCCAGCATCAGCCGGCTGCGGTCCCCGGTCTCCCGGTGCACGGCCAGGCGCGTGAGCTCCTGGAGCGCTTCCAGCACCTCGCCGTCGCGGCCGACCAGCTTCTGCAGGTCTCGGCCACCGGAGTCACTGATGATCGAGACAGCGGCGCGGTCGGCCTCGACGTCCATGTCGATGTCGCCGTCGAGATCGGCGATGTCGAGCAGACCCTCGAGGTAGTCCGCCGCGATCTCGCCCTCCTGCTCCAGGCGGGTCAGGGTGTCGCCCTCAGCGGCGGCGGAGGTGGTGCCTTCCGTCACGGGATGGACTCCTTCTTACTTCTTGGACGGGGACTTGGGCCGCTGCTGGCCCTTGCGCTGTCCGGACTGGGCCTTGCTGCGGGTACCGGTGCCGGGCTTGTTGCCGCTGCCGGCGGCCGGCTTCGCGGCTGAGGGCTTGGCGTCCTGCGGCTCGTCGGACTTGCTCAGCGAGGTCTTCGGCTCCGGCTCGTCCGCCGGTGCGCTGCTGGACGCCCCGCCCGACTGACGCTGCGCCTTGGTCTGGCGCTTCGGCTGCTGACGCTTGGGGGCGGCGGCCGCGGTGGTCGTGGTGCCGTCCTCGGACTCGATGACCGCGGGGTTCTCGGCGGCCACCACGAGACCGTCGGGCTGGGCCACGAGGCCAGCCTTGGTCAGGCTGTTGATGAACTTGCGCTCGGACTCGTTGCGGTCGCGGCCCTTGATGACGATGGCCTTGACGATCGACTTCTCGCCGCGGCCACGCGTCTTGCCGTGCTGCGTGACGCGCTTCTCCAGGCGCTCCAGGTACGCGGTCTGGGCCTTCGAACCGGGGGTCGGGTTGTTGCGGATGACATACATCTGCTGGCCCATGGTCCACACGTTGGTGGTCAGCCAGTAGACGAGGACACCGACCGGGAAGTTGATGCCGAAGACGGCGAACATGACCGGGAAGACGTACATCAGCATCTTCTGCTGCTGCATGAAGGGCGTCTTCACCGTGGTGTCGACGTTCTTCGTCATCAGCTGACGCTGGGTGTAGAACTGCGAGGCCGACATCAGGACGATCATGATGGCGGTGACGACCCGGACGTCGGTCAGCGTGGCGCCGAGCTTCTCGACCGTCTCGGCGCTGTCGGTGAACTTCGCCGCGAGCGGGGCACCGAAGATGTGGGCCTTACGGGCGCTGGCGAGCAGCTCCTCGTTGATGACACCGATCGTCGTGCCCGTCGCGATGCCGTTGAGCACGTGGTACAGGGCGAAGAAGAACGGGGACTGCGCCAGGATGGGAAGGCACGAGGAGAGCGGGTTGGTACCCGCGTCCTTGTACAGCTTCATCATCTCTTCGGACTGGCGCTGCTTGTCGTTCTTGTAGCGCTCCTGGATCTTCTTCATCTCGGGCTGCAGCGTCTGCATCGCCCGAGTGGCCTTGATCTGCTTCACGAAGAGCGGGATCAGGCAGATACGGATCAGAATCACCAGGGACACGATCGACAGGCCCCAGGCCCACCCCGTGTCAGGGCCGAAAATGGCGCCGTACACCGTGTGGAACTGGACGATGACCCAGGAAACGGGTGTCGTGATGAAGCTGAAAAGACTGGCAATCGTGTCCACTAATCAAGCTCCTTGAGCATGGGACGGGGTCTCGGCGGCCGGACCCGGGGCAGTGGCGTCCCCGGTGGCCGGTTCGGCGGCGGAGGTCCCGCCCTTGCGTGCACGCCAGGCGTTACGCAGCAATTCGTGCCACCGCGGACGCTTGCGCTGTGGAACATGGTCCACACCGCCCAGCGACCACGGATTGCACCGGAGGATGCGCCAGGCGGTCAATGCCGTTCCCTTGATCGCACCGTGCCGGTCGATGGCTGTGTAGCCGTACCGGGAGCACGACGGGTAGTACTTGCAGACCGGCCCGAGCAACGGGCTGATCGTCCACTGGTACAGCTTGATGAGAGCAAGCAGTGGGTACTTCATCGCGCGCCCCCTCCCAGCAGCCGCTGCAGAGCGGCGTCCAGGTCTCGGGCCAGCTGTTCATGGTCGGCGTCACCCGCACCGGGCAGCGCTCGTACGACTACCAGGCTACCGGGGGGCAGCAGGACGACTCGGTCCCGCATCAGATGGCGAAGTCTGCGCTTCACCTTGTTGCGTACGACCGCTCCGCCCACGGCTTTGCTCACGACGAAACCCGCACGCGTCGAGGGAGCGCTCTCCCCAGGCGCGTGCGGGTCCGGTGCACCGCTGCGTAGATGGACGACGAGAAGCGGGCGTCCGGCCCGGCGTCCTCGGCGTACCGCGGTCGCGAAGTCTTCGCGCCGCCTCAGCCGATGCTCGGTAGGCAGCACGAGATCATGACCTGTGAGTAATCAGGCGGACAGGCTGGCGCGACCCTTGCCACGGCGGTTCGCGAGAATCGCGCGGCCGGCACGGGTGCGCATCCGCAGGCGGAAGCCGTGGGTCTTGGCGCGACGACGGTTGTTCGGCTGGAAGGTGCGCTTGCTCACTAGGGGGCTCCAGAAAGAATCGGTGGTGGCGGGGTGCCGCCCTGGCTGTCACCGTGCGCCCACGAGGAAACTCGCATTACGCCCGAGTGCACCGCTTCCCGATCACTCTTCGCGATCTGTGCCCATCGGAGGCAGGCGGCAGCAGCCATCGACAACTCGACCTGGTTACGGTACGCGCGGCTACGCCATCCGGTCAAACCAACCCTCGGCGGGGGACACTGTCCACAGGCTGGGGACAACAACTTGAACCGCACCGGTCGCCCTGACTACCGTGGCGGAACTCCGATTCGTTCCCTTCCCGCCGCCCCAGCGGTTTTGTTCCTCCCCGCCCCAAGCGACTGACTTCCCAACCCGTTCCCAGAACCACACGTTCGTGGGACCCGTGAGAGAGCGTGCCCCGTGGCTGACGTACCTGCCGATCTTGCCGCAGTGTGGCCACGCGTACTGGAACAACTTCTGGGCGAGGGCCGCGGCCAGGGCGTCGAGGTGAAGGACGAGCACTGGATCAAACGCTGCCAGCCCCTGGCGCTGGTCGCGGACACCGCTCTGCTCGCCGTACCCAACGAATTCGCCAAGAACGTGCTGGAAGGCCGTCTCGCGCCGATCGTCAGCGAGACGCTGAGCCGCGAGTGCGGCCGCCCCATCCGCATCGCCATCACCGTCGACGACTCCGCGGGCGAGCCCGCCCCGCCCCGCTACGAGGAGCCCGAGCTCCCCGCCGGACCGGGCCAGGGCCGCGACCCCTACGAGAGCCAGGCCCGCGACGACCGGAACGCGTACGACAGCGGCGCGTACGACGGCGCACAGGCCCGGGACGACCGCGGCCCGTACGAGAGCCAGGGACGGGACGAACGCGGCGCCTATGACAGCCAGGGCCGTGACGACCGCGGCGGCTACGACGGCGGCCAGGGCCGTGACGACCGCGGCGGCTACGAGCCGCAGGTCCGCGAGGAGCGCACCCCGTACGACTCCCGCCGCGACGGCTACGAGGGGTACGGCCGCCACCGCGCCGAACCCCTGCCCGGCGCCCCGGGCGACCAGCTGCCGACCGCCCGTCCCGCGTACCCGGACTACCAGCGCCCGGAACCCGGCGCCTGGCCGCGGCACTCCCAGGACGACTACGGCTGGCAGCAGCAGCGTCTCGGCTTCCCCGAGCGGGACCCCTACGCCTCGCCGCCGCAGGACTACCGCCCCCAGCCGATGGACCGCTCGCCCTACGAGCAGCAGCGCCAGGACTACGACCAGCGCTCCGACCGCCGTGAGCTGCCGGACCCCTCCGACAGCGGCCAGGGACGCAGGGGCGGTCCCTCCCTGCCGTCCGCGGGCGGCGCTCCCGGGACGAAGGCCGCGCAGCCCGCGCCGGCGCCGGGTCCGGGCGAGCCCACCGCACGGCTGAACCCGAAGTACCTCTTCGACACGTTCGTGATCGGCGCCTCGAACCGCTTCGCGCACGCCGCCGCGGTGGCCGTCGCCGAGGCGCCGGCGAAGGCGTACAACCCCCTCTTCATCTACGGGGAGTCGGGACTCGGCAAGACGCACCTGCTGCACGCCATCGGGCACTACGCGCGCAGCCTCTACCCGGGCACACGGGTGCGGTACGTGAGCTCGGAGGAGTTCACCAACGAGTTCATCAACTCCATCCGCGACGGCAAGGGCGACAGCTTCCGCAAGCGGTACCGGGAGATGGACATCCTGCTCGTCGACGACATCCAGTTCCTCGCGGACAAGGAGTCGACGCAGGAGGAGTTCTTCCACACCTTCAACACGCTGCACAACGCGAACAAGCAGATCGTGCTCTCCAGCGACCGGCCGCCCAAGCAGCTGGTCACACTGGAGGACCGGCTGCGCAACCGCTTCGAGTGGGGCCTGATCACCGACGTCCAGCCGCCCGAGCTGGAGACCCGTATCGCCATCCTCCGCAAGAAGGCGGTGCAGGAGCAGCTCAACGCCCCGCCGGAGGTACTGGAGTTCATCGCGTCCCGGATCTCGCGCAACATCCGCGAGCTGGAGGGCGCGCTGATCCGGGTGACGGCGTTCGCGTCGCTCAACCGGCAGCCGGTGGACCTCGGTCTGACGGAGATCGTGCTCAAGGACCTGATCCCGGGCGGCGAGGACTCGGCGCCCGAGATCACCGCGACCGCGATCATGGCGTCCACCGCCGACTACTTCGGCCTCACGGTGGACGATCTGTGCGGTTCCTCGCGCAGCCGCGTCCTGGTGACGGCACGCCAGATCGCCATGTACCTGTGCCGCGAGCTCACCGATCTGTCGCTGCCGAAGATCGGCGCGCAGTTCGGCGGCCGCGACCACACCACCGTGATGCACGCCGACCGCAAGATCCGCGCGCTGATGGCCGAGCGCCGCTCCATCTACAACCAGGTCACCGAACTCACGAACCGCATCAAGAACGGCTGACGGAGGCGGCGCCGACCGGGGCCGCACCTGCCTGAGGGCGCGCCAGGACATCGTCCTGGCGCGCCCTTCGTGCTTCCCGGCCTCCGCTCCGGGGGCCTCGCGCGGGAGCCCGGAACCGGGACAGGAACCGGGGCCGGAACGGCGCCTGGAACGGGCCGGCCGCGCCCTCGGTGAGGTCCGGGGAAGGCTCCCGAAGGATCCGGACACGCTTCCCGGGGGCTCCGGACCCGTGATTCCGAGGGCCACCGCGTCGTTCTCACCGCTGCCGACCCGACACCTGCTGTTCGAATCCGGTCCTGGTTACGGCCACTCTCCACAGATGTGGCGACTTTCTTCCGTCCACATCCTGGGGACTGGGAAGTTGTCCAGATCGTTTCCACAGGGAGCATGGGTGAAAGACCATCAGGGCAGGTCAGGCACCTGTGGATTCGTGGACGAAGATTCTCCACACCCTGTGGACAAGGGATGGATCCACAGGGTGTGCGCAAAGTTGTCCACCGCCGACCCACAGACCTGAGCCGGTTGTCCCCAGCGATCTCCAGCTTCTCCACACCTCTGTCCACTGTTCGGCAACGCGCAGTGCCATCTCACTGAACAGAGTGAAAGGCGTCACACCGAGGTGCCGGATTGGGCTGTGGGGAACGTGGGTAAAGCTGGGGACGGCGCTGGGGAGAAGTCACCCCGCGCTGTGGACCGAGTGTGCAGAACTTTTCGTCGTCCACAGAGACCCCGAGTTGTCCACCGCCGCCGCCCACAGGGCCAGTGGACAAAAAATCGCCTCTGAGCTGCGAAGACGGGGTTATCCACGGTATCCACAGGCCCTACTACTAAGACCAACTAGAGAGAGCCTGGGAATCGTTTCGAAGAGGGGGCTGTGCACAACTTGCTCCCGGCGGCCCGACCGCCGCTCGGCACGACTTGACCCCGAGAGGCAACGACTGTCAGCGCGGTGCGTCAGACTGGTCCCCGGTGTCCTCCCCCTCAGCGGCCGGAACGACACCGAGTCAGACGACGAAGGCCAGCAGGGCGAGAGCGCCGGCAACAGACGGAGGCGGCAACGGTGAAGATCCGGGTGGAACGCGACGTACTCGCGGAGGCAGTGGCCTGGGCGGCTCGCAGCCTCCCGGCCCGTCCGCCGGCGCCTGTGCTCGCCGGCCTCCTTCTGAAGGCCGAGGAGGGCGCGCTGAGCCTCTCCAGCTTCGACTACGAGGTCTCGGCGAGGGTCTCCGTGGACGCGGAGGTCGACGAGGAGGGCACGGTCCTCGTGTCCGGCCGACTCCTCGCGGACATCTGCCGCGCCCTCCCCAACCGGCCGGTGGAGATTTCCACAGACGGTGTACGGGCGACCGTGGTCTGTGGCTCCTCGCGGTTCACACTCCACACACTGCCTGTGGAGGAATACCCGGCACTGCCCCAGATGCCGTCGGCGACCGGCACCGTCCCCGGTGAGGTCTTCGCCTCCGCCGCCGCCCAGGTGGCCATCGCCGCCGGCCGCGACGACACGCTCCCCGTGCTCACCGGTGTGCGCATCGAGATCGAGGGCGACAAGGTCACCCTGGCGTCCACCGACCGGTACCGCTTCGCGGTCCGCGAGTTCCTGTGGAAGCCGGAGAACCCGGAGGCGTCCGCGGTCGCCCTGGTGCCCGCCAAGACGCTCCTGGACACCGCCAAGGCCCTCACGGGGGGCGACAGCGTGATCCTGGCGCTGTCCGGCTCCGGCGCGGGCGAGGGTCTGATCGGCTTCGAGGGCGCCGGGCGCCGTACGACCACCCGTCTGCTCGAGGGCGACCTCCCGAAGTACCGCTCGCTGTTCCCGACGGAGTTCAACTCCGTCGCCGTCATCGAGACCGCCCCCTTCGTGGAGGCCGTCAAGCGCGTGGCCCTGGTCGCCGAGCGCAACACCCCCGTGCGGCTGAGCTTCGAGCAGGGCGTGCTGATCCTGGAGGCCGGTTCCAGTGACGACGCACAGGCTGTGGAAAGGGTCGACGCCCAGCTGGAGGGGGACGACGTCTCGATCGCCTTCAACCCGACGTTCCTGCTCGACGGCCTGAGCGCCATCGACTCACCGGTGGCCCAGCTCTCCTTCACGACGTCCACGAAGCCGGCGCTGCTGAGCGGCAAGCCCGCCGTGGACGCCGAGGCGGACGAGGCCTACAAGTACCTGATCATGCCGGTGCGCCTGTCCGGCTGACCCCGGAGCCCGCCGGTCCCCGGGACCGGCGGGCGCACCGAGTGGGTGCATACGCCTGAGCGGCTGTGTCCACAGATGTGCATAAGTTCCCCAGGTGCCCGAAAGGCGTGGGTGGTACCCCCCGGTTTAGGCTCGGACCCAGGTACGAGAGTGCCCTCACGCCACGTCGCAACCCTAAGGAACAACTGATGGAGCTCGGTCTCGTCGGCCTCGGCAAGATGGGCGGCAACATGCGCGAGCGGATCCGCCGCGCAGGTCACACCGTCATCGGATATGACCGCAACCCGGACCTCGCCGATGTCCACAGCCTGGAAGAACTTGTGGGCAAGCTCAAGGGTCCGCGCGTGGTGTGGGTGATGGTCCCCGCGGGTGCCGCGACCCAGTCCACCGTCGACGAGCTGGCCGCCCTGCTGGAGCCGGGCGACGTCGTCGTGGACGGCGGCAATTCGCGCTGGACGGACGACGAGAAGCACGCCGTCGAGCTGGGCATCAAGGGCATCGGTTTCGTCGACTGCGGTGTCTCGGGCGGCGTGTGGGGCCTGGAGAACGGCTACGCGCTGATGTACGGCGGCGACGCCGAGAACGTCGCCAAGGTGCAGCCGGTCTTCGACGCGCTCAAGCCCGAGGGCGACTTCGGTGCGGTGCACGCCGGCAAGGTCGGCGCGGGCCACTTCGCGAAGATGGTCCACAACGGCATCGAGTACGCCATGATGCAGGCTTACGCCGAGGGCTGGGAGCTGCTCGAGAAGGTCGACTCCGTCACGGACGTGCGCGAGGTCTTCCGGTCCTGGCAGGAGGGCACGGTCATCCGTTCCTGGCTGCTCGACCTCGCCGTCAACGCGCTGGACGAGGACGAGCACCTGGAGAAGCTCAAGGGGTTCGCGCAGGACTCCGGCGAGGGCCGGTGGACCGTGGAGGCGGCCATCGACCACGCGGTGCCGCTTCCCGCGATCACCGCGTCGCTCTTCGCCCGCTTCGCCTCGCGGCAGGACGACTCGCCGCAGATGAAGATGATCGCGGCGCTGCGCAACCAGTTCGGCGGCCACGCCGTCGAGAAGGCCTGATCGACGCCCGGGGTCCTCGCACTCCGGAGCGCCCCGGTTGTCCACAGCCGGGGAACAGCCTGGGGACCGGGTCCGCCCGGACCCCGGGGAAAGATCCGTAACACCCGCAACACCCGAAACACCACGCTGGGGGAGGTCGGCGAACGACCATGCACGTCACGCATCTGTCGCTGGCCGACTACCGCTCGTACGCCCGGGTCGAGGTCCCGCTCGACCCGGGCGTCACCGCGTTCGTGGGGCCCAACGGACAGGGCAAGACGAACCTGGTCGAGGCCGTCGGCTATCTCGCGACCCTCGGCAGCCACCGCGTCTCCTCGGACGCGCCGCTCGTCCGCATGGGCGCCGACCGGGCCGTCATCCGGGCGAGCGTCCGCCAGGGGGAGCGGCAGCAGCTCGTCGAGCTGGAGCTGAACCCCGGCAAGGCCAACCGTGCCCGTATCAACAGGTCTTCCCAGGTCAGACCCCGTGACGTCCTGGGCATCGTGCGGACCGTCCTGTTCGCGCCCGAGGACCTCGCCCTGATCAAGGGCGACCCCGGAGAGCGACGCCGGTTCCTCGACGAACTGATCACCGCCCGCGCCCCGCGCATGGCGGGCGTCCGGTCCGACTACGACCGGGTCCTCAAGCAGCGCAACACCCTCCTGAAGTCGGCCGCGCTGGCCCGTCGGCACGGCGGCCGCACCATGGACCTGTCCACACTCGACGTGTGGGACCAGCACCTCGCGCGCGTGGGGGCCGAGCTGATGGCCCAGCGGCTCGACCTCGTCGCCGCGATCCAGCCGCTGGCCGACAAGGCCTACGAGCAGCTGGCACCCGGCGGCGGGCCCGTCGCCCTGGAGTACAAGGCGTCCTCGCCCGGCACGGTGGGGCACACCCGCGAGGAGCTCTACGCACAGCTGATGGCCGCCATGGAGGAGGCCCGCAAGCCGGAGATCGAGCGCGGCGTGACCCTCGTGGGACCCCATCGGGACGATCTGGTCCTCAAGCTCGGCCGGCTGCCCGCCAAGGGGTACGCCTCGCACGGCGAGTCCTGGTCCTACGCGCTGGCGCTGCGCCTGGCCTCGTACGACCTGCTGAGGGCCGAGGGCAACGAGCCGGTGCTGGTCCTCGACGACGTCTTCGCCGAACTGGACAGTCGCAGGCGGGAGCGCCTGGCGGAACTCGTCGCCCCCGGTGAGCAGGTGCTCGTGACCGCCGCCGTGGACGACGACGTGCCGGACGTCCTGACCGGGACGCGGTACGCCGTGTCCGAAGGCACGGTGGAGCGACTGTGACGGAGAACACGTCAGGAGCCGGCGCCGAGGGTGCGGCGCCCCGCAAGAAGACCCCGGAACCGTCCGGTGTCGACCTCGCACGCGTGGCCCTGCGCGCCGCGAAGGAGCAGGCACGCGCGCGTGGGGACGCGGCCCAGCAGAAGAAGCAGGCGCGGCGCGGCGGCGGTCTGCGCTCCGGTTCGGGCGCGGACGGACGTGACCCCATGGCGCTCGGGGCCGCCATCAACCGGCTGCTCACCGAGCGCGGATGGGAGACCCCGGCCGCGGTGGGCGGTGTGATGGGCCGCTGGCCGCAGATCGTCGGCGACGACCTGGCCAAGCACTGTGTTCCGCTGCGCTACGACGACGACCCGGCCGAGCGGGTGCTGACGGTGCAGTGCGACTCGACCGCCTGGGCGACCCAGTTGCGCCTGCTGGCGCCGCAGCTGGTCGCACGGCTGAACCAGGACCTCGGGCACGGCACGGTGCGCCTGATCAAGGTCCAGGGGCCGACGGGCCCCTCGCGCCGGTACGGTCCGCTGCGCGCGCCGGGCAGCACGGGTCCCGGCGACACCTACGGGTGACCCGGCCGGTGCCGGGCACCGGTCCCGCGGGCGGTGCGCCCGTACGGACGCCGCCGGGGCGTGTCCGCGAAGTCCCGCCCGCCCGGCGGTGAGCCGCGTCGTGGTGCCAGCGGACGACGTCCGGGACGCCGGCCGCGCCCGTCCCGGTCACGGGTGTTCCTGATGCCCGCGGGCGGCTGCCGCGTCGGGCCGTCGGTCGTGGCCGGTCCGGTCGGTGCAGGCCGCCCGCGAACCGGTGGTCCCGACGCCCGCGGGCCGCGGACGAGGGCGATCGGGACGGTTCCGGGCCGATGGCGACGGGCGATTTCCGGCCGTCGTCCACAGGGGCGCCGGGCCGTGTGGAGCACGGGTCCGGGGTCTGTGCCGACGCCGTGGGGCACAGGCGGCGGCCGGTCGCCGCACGCCCGAGCCCCGCGCCGCTCCCGCCCGTGGGCGACCGGCCGCTCTCCCGGGTACGCGCCGGTCGTGGCCAGCGGGGCGCGCCGCCCTTTGCCACCCCCTGCCCGGTGGCCCGGAATGCGAACGGTATTCGCAGGTCAGAGGCTTGTCGAGGGCTGCTCGGAGTCTGTCGCGGGCACCCGGTGGGACGTCGTCCGGCGGGCTTCGGCGGACCGTCGCGGGCGGCCGTCCGCGACGGCGGACGGAGCCCTGCCCCGTCGGCGGCCGAGGCTTGACACCCGGAAGGGCTGAGTGCCGCTGTGAGCCTCTTTGGGCCCGGGTCCGTATATGGGGAGTCGGGCGAGACCGGTTCAGGGCGGCACATGCGGACTCAGGTACCGGCAAACCCCCATCACTGTCAGTGCTACCGGTAGACTGGAAGCTAATCCCGCCCCACTAGTGGGACGCACCGAGCAACGCTGACTAAGGCTTACCAACGCAACACGCCGCAGCCGCTCCGGCCACCCGCCGGGAGTTCGGCTCGTGCTGTGCCAGAAAGGGCGCTTCGTGGCCGATTCCGGCAACCCCAACGAGAACATCCCGTCCACCGACGCCGGCGCGAACGGCGAGGTCACATCGTCGTACGACGCCAGTGCCATCACCGTCCTCGAGGGTCTGGACGCGGTCCGCAAGCGACCTGGCATGTACATCGGTTCGACCGGTGAGCGTGGACTCCACCACCTGGTGTACGAGGTGGTGGACAACTCGGTCGACGAGGCGCTGGCAGGCCACGCGGACACGATCGAGGTCACGATCCTTCCGGACGGCGGCGTGCGCGTCGTCGACAACGGCCGTGGCATCCCGGTGGGCATCGTCGCCTCCGAGGGCAAGCCCGCCCTCGAGGTCGTGCTGACCGTGCTGCACGCGGGCGGCAAGTTCGGCGGCGGAGGCTACGCGGTCTCCGGCGGTCTGCACGGCGTCGGCGTCTCCGTCGTCAACGCCCTGTCCAGCAAGGTCTCCGTCGAGGTCAGGACCGACGGCCACCGCTGGACGCAGGACTACAAGATGGGCGTCCCGACGGCCCCGCTGGCCCAGCACGAGGCGATCGCCGAGACCGGCACCTCGGTCACCTTCTGGGCCGACGCGGACATCTTCGAGACCACCGAGTACTCCTTCGAGACGCTCTCGCGGCGTTTCCAGGAGATGGCGTTCCTCAACAAGGGCCTGACGATCAAGCTCACCGACGAGCGCGAGTCGGCGAAGGCCACCTCCGGTGCGGACGAGGCCGGCGCCGACGAGAAGGCCGAGGTCAAGACCGTCACGTACCACTACGAGGGCGGCATCGTCGACTTCGTGAAGTACCTCAACTCCCGCAAGGGAGAGGTGGTGCACCCCACCGTCATCGACCTGGAGGCGGAGGACAAGGACAAGAGTCTGTCCCTCGAGGTCGCGATGCAGTGGAACAGCGGCTACAGCGAGGGCGTGTACTCCTTCGCCAACATCATCCACACCCACGAGGGCGGTACGCACGAGGAGGGCTTCCGCGCGGCGCTGACCTCGCTCATCAACAAGTACGCGCGCGACAAGAAGCTGCTGCGGGAGAAGGACGACAACCTCACGGGTGACGACATCCGCGAGGGTCTGACCGCGATCATCTCGGTCAAGCTGAGCGAGCCCCAGTTCGAGGGCCAGACCAAGACCAAGCTGGGCAACACGGAGGCGAAGACCTTCGTCCAGAAGGCGGTCTACGAGCACCTCAACGACTGGCTGGACCGCAACCCGAACGAGGCCGCGGACATCATCCGCAAGTCGATCCAGGCGGCCACCGCGCGCGTGGCGGCCCGCAAGGCGCGCGACCTCACCCGTCGCAAGGGCCTGCTGGAGTCGGCGTCCCTGCCGGGCAAGCTCTCCGACTGCCAGTCGAACGACCCCACCAAGTGCGAGATCTTCATCGTCGAGGGTGACTCAGCCGGCGGCTCGGCCAAGTCCGGCCGCAACCCGCAGTACCAGGCGATCCTCCCGATCCGCGGAAAGATCCTCAACGTCGAGAAGGCGCGGATCGACAAGATCCTGCAGAACCAGGAGATCCAGGCGCTGATCTCCGCCTTCGGCACCGGGGTCCACGAGGACTTCGACATCGAGAAGCTCCGCTATCACAAGATCATCCTGATGGCGGACGCCGACGTCGACGGCCAGCACATCAACACCCTGCTGCTGACCTTCCTGTTCCGCTTCATGCGGCCCCTGGTCGAGGCCGGGCACGTCTTCCTGTCCCGCCCGCCGCTCTACAAGATCAAGTGGGGCCGGGACGACTTCGAGTACGCGTACTCGGACCGCGAGCGCGACGCGCTCATCGAGATCGGCCGTCAGGCGGGCAAGCGCGTCCGCGAGGACTCGATCCAGCGCTTCAAGGGTCTCGGTGAGATGAACGCCGAGGAACTGCGCGTGACCACGATGGACATCGAGCACCGGGTCCTCGGCCAGGTCACCCTCGACGACGCCGCCCAGGCCGACGACCTGTTCTCGGTCCTCATGGGCGAGGACGTCGAGGCGCGCCGCGCGTTCATCCAGCGCAATGCCAAGGACGTCCGCTTCCTCGACATCTGAATCGGTCTCAGCTGACCGCGTCAGAAAGGATCTTCACCAGCAATGACCGACGAGAACACCCTGAGCACTCCTGAAGAGGGCGATTCCGTCCTCCGGATCGAGCCCGTCGGGCTCGAGACCGAGATGCAGCGCTCGTACCTCGACTACGCGATGTCCGTCATCGTGTCGCGTGCCCTGCCCGACGTGCGGGACGGTCTCAAGCCCGTCCACCGGCGCGTCCTGTACGCCATGTACGACGGCGGCTACCGGCCCGAGAAGGGCTTCTACAAGTGCGCCCGCGTCGTCGGCGACGTCATGGGCAACTACCACCCGCACGGCGACTCCTCGATCTACGACGCGCTGGTCCGCCTCGCGCAGCCGTGGTCGATGCGCATGCCGCTGGTGGACTCCAACGGCAACTTCGGATCTCCCGGCAACGACCCGGCGGCCGCGATGCGGTACACCGAGTGCAAGATGATGCCGCTGTCCATGGAGATGGTCCGCGACATCGACGAGGAGACCGTCGACTTCACGGACAACTACGACGGCCGCTCCCAGGAGCCGACCGTCCTGCCGGCCCGCTTCCCGAACCTGCTGATCAACGGCTCCGCCGGTATCGCGGTCGGCATGGCGACCAACATCCCGCCGCACAACCTGCGCGAGGTCGCGGCCGGCGCCCAGTGGTACCTGGAGAACCCCGACGTCTCCCACGAGGAGCTCCTGGACGCCCTGATCGAGCGCATCAAGGGCCCCGACTTCCCGAGCGGCGCGCTCGTCGTGGGCCGCAAGGGCATCGAGGAGGCGTACCGCACGGGCCGCGGCTCCATCACGATGCGCGCGGTCGTCGAGGTCGAGGAGATCCAGAACCGCCAGTGCCTGGTGGTCACCGAACTCCCCTACCAGGTCAACCCCGACAACCTCGCCCAGAAGATCGCCGACCTGGTCAAGGACGGCAAGATCGGCGGCATCGCGGACGTCCGGGACGAGACCAGCTCCCGTACCGGCCAGCGGCTCGTGATCGTCCTCAAGCGGGACGCCGTCGCCAAGGTCGTCCTGAACAACCTCTACAAGCACACCGACCTGCAGACGAACTTCGGCGCGAACATGCTGGCGCTCGTCGACGGCGTGCCGCGCACCCTCTCCCTGGACGCGTTCATCCGTCACTGGGTGGCGCACCAGATCGAGGTCGTCGTCCGCCGTACGAGGTTCCGGCTGCGCAAGGCCGAGGAGCGCGCGCACATCCTGCGCGGCCTCCTGAAGGCCCTGGACGCCATCGACGAGGTCATCGCGCTCATCCGCCGCAGCGACACCGTGGAGATCGCGCGAGAGGGCCTGATGGGCCTCCTGGAGATCGACGAGATCCAGGCCAACGCGATCCTCGAGATGCAGCTGCGCCGGCTGGCCGCCCTGGAGCGCCAGAAGATCATCTCGGAGCACGACGAGCTCCAGGCCAGGATCCGGGAGTACAACGAGATCCTCGCCTCGCCGGTGCGCCAGCGCGGCATCATCAGCGAGGAGCTCGCCGCGATCGTCGAGAAGTTCGGCGACGACCGCCGCTCCAAGCTGGTGCCCTTCGACGGTGACATGTCCATCGAGGACCTGATCGCCGAAGAGGACATCGTCGTCACCATCACGCGCGGCGGCTACATCAAGCGCACCAAGACGGAGGACTACCGCTCGCAGAAGCGGGGCGGCAAGGGCGTGCGCGGCACGAAGCTGAAGCAGGACGACATCGTCGACCACTTCTTCGTGTCGACGACGCACCACTGGCTGCTGTTCTTCACCAACAAGGGCCGGGTCTACCGCGCCAAGGCCTACGAGCTCCCCGACGCCGGCCGTGACGCGCGTGGACAGCACGTCGCCAACCTGCTGGCCTTCCAGCCGGACGAGGCGATCGCCGAGATCCTCGCGATCCGCGACTACGAGGCGGCGCCCTACCTCGTGCTGGCCACCAAGGGCGGACTGGTCAAGAAGACGCCGCTCAAGGATTACGATTCGCCCCGTTCCGGGGGTGTCATCGCGATCAACCTGCGTGAGACGGAGGACGGATCCGATGACGAACTGATCGGTGCCGAACTCGTCTCTGCAGAGGACGATCTGCTTCTGATCAGCAAGAAGGCGCAGTCGATCAGGTTCACCGCGACGGATGATGCGTTGCGACCGATGGGCCGTGCGACCTCGGGCGTCAAGGGCATGAGCTTCCGCGAGAGCGACGAGCTTCTCTCGATGAATGTTGTTCGACCCGGTACGTTCGTGTTCACTGCCACAGACGGTGGGTACGCGAAGCGGACCGCCGTCGACGAGTACCGCGTCCAGGGTCGCGGCGGCCTCGGCATCAAGGCCGCCAAGATCGTCGAGGACCGCGGTTCCCTCGTCGGCGCGCTGGTGGTCGAGGAGACCGATGAGATCCTCGCCATCACACTGTCGGGTGGTGTGATTCGTACGCGAGTCAACGAGGTCAGGGAGACGGGCCGTGACACCATGGGCGTCCAACTGATCAACCTGGGCAAGCGCGATGCCGTGGTCGGCATCGCTCGTAACGCCGAGGCCGGCCGTGAGGCGGAGGAGGTCGATGGCGACGATGCCGTGGACGAGACCGCCGAGGGTGTCGAGGCCGTCGGTACGGAAGAGGGCGAGCCGTCCTCGGCCGAGTAGCGCGAGGAGTGAGTCGTCGTGAGTGGAGCCACGGGCGCCGGATCGACCGGTACGGAGACGGACGGCGGCCGTGGCACCGCCATGGACGGGAGCGATTCCCATGACTCTCATGGATCCCAGGGGGGAACTGTGACGGACACCCGAGGCCAGCAGGCCCAGCAGCACGCGGGCGGGCAGGCGGCCCCGGTCGGGGCGCCGGTCGCCCCCGGCACGCCGCCGGTGGCGCCGTCGGCGGCGGCGACGCCGCCGACGGGCGAGCGGCACGGACAGCAGCCCGCGCAGCCGTACCACCCGCCGCAGGCGTACCCGGCGCAGCAGCAGCCGGCGGGCGCGGTCCGCCTGCCGCGCACCGGCGCCCGTACGACGCCGCGCGTGCGCAAGGCGCGGCTGCGGGTGGCCAAGGCCGACCCGTGGTCGGTGATGAAGGTCAGCTTCCTGCTCTCCATCGCGCTCGGCATCTGCACGGTCGTGGCGGCGGCGGTGCTGTGGATGGTCATGGACGCGATGGGCGTCTTCTCGACGGTCGGGGGCACGATCTCCGAGGCGACCGGGTCGAACGAGTCCAACGGCTTCGACCTCCAGTCGTTCCTCTCGCTCCCGCACGTCCTGATGTTCACGTCGATCATCGCGGTCATCGACGTGGTCCTCGCGACCGCCCTGGCGACCCTCGGGGCGTTCATCTACAACATCTCCGCCGGCTTCGTCGGCGGCGTGGAGCTGACCCTCGCAGAGGACGAGTGAGGGCGCCTTCAAACGCCCTCCGACTATCGATTTTGGGACTGGCCGCGTCGTGCGCTAATCTTCAGAGGTCAGCGCGCGGGACACACACCGCAAAGCGCGGCGGGGCTATAGCTCAGTTGGTTAGAGCGCATCCCTGATAAGGATGAGGCCACAGGTTCAAATCCTGTTAGCCCCACCGGTTCGAAGACCCCCGACCCATCGTGGTCGGGGGTCTTCGGCGTTCATGGGGACCGGATTCCGCCCGGCGCTTTTCTCATCGGTGAGGGGCGCGCGGACGGTTCGGGAAACGCCGCGACGCCGAAGGCCCGGCGACTCCTCCGAGTCGCCGGGCCTTCACCCTGGGTGCTTCGTACGCAAGTTCGCCGCTACGTCAGGGAATCCGTGAGGGGTACGGGCCGTACGCGCCGTGGACCGCGCGCAGGACCGTGTGGAAAGGGCGGAGGGAACGGGTCGGCCGGATGTCCGGGGCGGGGCGGCCGGGGGCCGCGAGGCCTGGGAACGGCCAGGAGCCGCAGGGCCGGAGGAGCGGTCGGGGACGGTGTCCCGTGCTCCTGGACCGCGCCGACGTCTCGTACGGCGCTTCCCGCCTGTCTCGCTGCCTGTGCCGGCGTCTGCCCGGTGTCTGGCCCGGTGCCCGGGTCGGCGTCCGGCTCAGCGCTGGAGCTGCGCCACGGGTGTGAGGGCCCCCAGGGGCTCCGTGCCGGGCGCTGCGAGGGTTCCGGGCCCGGAACAGGCGTCGGGGGCCGTGGGGCCTTCTGTGCCCCCGGGAGCGGCGGGGCCCGCCGCGTGGTCGTCCGCCGGTGCGCGGTGGCGGCAGCTCGGCGAGGAACCGTGCGCCTCGGCACGGATGCGTTGTTTCATCGTGGGAGGCAGTGCCCGGCTGTAGGACCAGGGCCCGAGGAGGGGGGCGGGGGCGACCGCCGGGGCCGCCGCCGGGGTCTTGCTGTTGCGGGCCGGGCCGGCCTGCGGTACCGCCGCTGCCGCGGTGGTCGTGACGAGTCCGAGCGTCGTGCACAGCGCCAGGAAGGCGGTGACGATCGCGGCCCACAACTTCATGACCTTGCTCTGAGGCACGGCCCCTCACTTTCGGGTCGGGCGATTTGCGTACTTTCCTCATGATGTGTATGCGGGTCGCGAAGTGGTGGACCTGCGCCCGTGGCGCGTCGATGTTCAGATGAACACCACCCGGATGGTCGTAAGCGCTCGGAAAAGTTCGAAGTCGCCCTTGAATGTCATGATCTGTGGCGCCTGATCGTCCTGGGGTCCGGGTGGTCGCGTCCCGGCCCACCGCCCTGCGTGGAGCGGCAGTTGAGGGCCGATCCAGGTCACCGATCGATATCGGCCGGTGTGTATAGTCGGGCGCCAGAAGTCCCCTACGTCAACGAAAGACGAGGTCGCGCGGTGAAGAAGCTTCTCCTGGTCGCACTGGCCGCCATCGGCGGGCTCCTCGTGTACCGCCAGATCCAGGCGGATCGCGCCGAGCAGGATCTGTGGACGGAGGCGACCGACTCCGTGCCCACGGGTTCGTGAGTATCGACAACAGTCTCGGAGCAGACCCCGGCCGCCTCGCGGTCGGGGTTTTGTGTTCCCCGGAACCCCGAGGGTTCACGGAAGCAATCGAATCGATCGCATAAGCAAAAACTGTCGCGGTTCGGCCGCTTCCTTTCGGCCGCTCCACCGATAGCCCGGGTGCGGCGGTTGCCGACGGTGCAGGATGGTCCGCGCCAGGGAGCTTACGACGGGGGGTGGCGCGTGACGGGGCGGCGCACGGAGGGCCGGCGTGCCGGAAGCCGGCGCGCGAGGTCGTGGCACGGCCGGGTGCTCGTGGCCACGGCGGCGGCCGCGCTGTGCGTGATCCCGGCCCTCGCCGGCCGGGCCGCCGCCGTTCCCGGGACTGCCGACGGGCGGACCGCCGCCGAGGACGCGGGGACGGCCGCCGACGGTACGCCCGGGCCGTACGCCTTCGCCGAGGACGCCGTCACCGTCGAGGGCGCGACCGACACGACCGACTCCGTGCTCCTCCGGCCGGGCCGGACGTACAGGAGCTCCGTCGGAGTCGCGGGAAGGGACGGCAGGCTGTACTACCGTCTCGATCTCGACCCCGTCTCCGGCGCGTACGTCTCCGCCACCGCCGTCCCCCGTCCCGGCACGACGGTCTCCTACTCGGACGGCCTCAAGGTCTCCCTGCAGGACGCCGACGGCCGCAACTGCTCCTCCACCGGAAGCGCCCACTTCGGCGCCACCGAGAGCCCGCACCCCATCGCCGCCTGGGCGTCCCGTGAGACGGGCGGCCGGCAGTACGCCTGTCAGGCGGCGGGAACGTACTACATGGTCCTCGAACGCACAGGGGCGGCGGACGCGGCGAGCGCCGGGAAGGGTCCGGCCGCCACGGAGCCCTCCGCGTCCCGCGCGTGGGACCTGGAACTCGGCTACGTCTCGGAGCCCGCTCTGAAGTCGGCGTCCGGCCCGACGAGCGCTCCTGAGGTCTGGAACTCCGCCTCGCCCGAAGCCCTCGTGGGAGACGCGGTGCACCGCAGCGGCGGCGCCGGGTTCAGCCGGGCCGCCCCGCTCGGCCAGGGAATCTGGAAGGACCGCATCGGCCCGGGACAGACCCGCTTCTACAAGGTGCCGGTCGACTGGGGACAGCAGGTCCAGGCGACCGCGGAGCTCGGCAGCACGAGCCGGGGAGAAGGCTCCGTCGGCACCGCGCTCGTCATGTCCCTCTACAACCCGGTACGGGGTTTCGTCGACGGCGTCGGCGCCGGGTACGACGGCGGCCAGCGTTCCGCCGCGTTCGCCCCCCTGCCTCCCGTCGCCTACGAGAACCGGTACGCGCTCAACGACCGTGTGAGCGGGATGCGGTTCGCCGGTTCCTACTACCTCGTGGTCCATCTCGCCGCGCAGGTCGCCGACCGCTTCGGCGAGGGGCCGTTCGGGCTGACCCTCAGGGTGGGGGTGACCGGAGCGGCGGGGACGGCGCCCGCCTACGCGGGGAGACCGACGCCCCGGGACGTGTTCGCCGTTCCGGCGGCCGGCGAGGAGACGGCCGGCGAGGGGACGGCGGACGGCACGGGCACCGGGGACGGCGGCGGGCCGGGCCGCGGCGGAATCATGAAGCTGGTCGCCGTGGGCGGCATCGGCACCGGAAGCCTGCTGATGCTGACGCTCGGGACGTGGACCGTGGCCGCGCGCCGGCGCGCGGTGCGGACCCTCCGGCCCGCACCGGAGGACGCTGACACGGCCTCGGCCTCGCTGCCGGTGCCGCCACCGGCGTCCTGGGAGCACGGGGCGACACGGGGCCGGTAGCCCACAGGGCCGCTTCCGCGTCCCTCCCGGACTCAGATCTGGGCCAGTGCCCAGAACCCCACCGCGAAGCAGACCAGGGCGAGCAGGAACATCGGCACGGCGACCGCGGCGGGCGGCCCCGGACGCGGCCGTGCGCGCCTTCTCCGGCGTTCCGGAAGCGCCGCGCCCTCGGGCGGGACCTGAACGGACCGGGCGGTGTACGAAGCGGTGGGGGCGTAGGCGTACTGCGGCATCGCGGCGGGCGGCGTCGAGGGCTGGTGGGGGGAGGCCGCGTACGCGGGAAGGGGCGCGGTCGGGGGAGTCGGCGTCGGCGTCTGGTCGAAAGGCTGAAGGCCGGGCGGCGTGTACGCAGGCGGGGGGAGTGGGGCCGAAGCGGGGGGAGTGGACGCCTGCGCGTCCGGCCAGGCCTGCTGGGGCCGCTGATACGGGGACCGGTGGTGAGGAGGTCCGGGCTGCGGTTGCCGCCGGGAGTCGGCGTCGGGCACGGGCCGCGGCGGTGGCAGATGGAAACTTCCGGTGTCCGACATCGAGAACGGCCGGGGAGAGATGCCGGAGGCAGGGTCCTGAGGGGTTTCGTCCGGTGCGCCGGAAGACGGGGCGTCCTCGGGGGCCGGCCGCTCCTGTACGCCGTCGGAGCCGGCCGGGGGATGTGCGTGCTCACGGCCGGACCGAAGCGCGGCTTCCTCGCCCCCGCCCGACTGGGCCGGTGCGCCGTCCCCGGAGAGCCGCTGTCCCGCGGCGACCTCGGCGGAGCTCCGCTCCGTGCCGACGGGACGGGACACCGGGAGCGCGCCCTCGGTACCGAGACCGCGGCCCCTGTCACCCTTCCCCTCCCCGTTCCCGTCCCCGGAGCCGGGAACGGGAACGGGAACGGGAACGGGAACGGACGGGACGACTTCCGGAACGCTCCCCCGCTGCTCCCGCAACTCCTGTGGCTCCTGCGGCCCCTGCAGTCCCTGCGGTCCGTTCAGCCCCGGGCCGGTCTCGGAGCCGGCTTCCTCGTCCGGCCCGGGCGCGGAAGCCGGGACGTGAAGAACACCGGAGCCGTCCGAACCCTGTCCCGGCCCGGGAACGGAGCCGGAGACCGATCCTGGAACAGAGCCGGAGACCGATCCGGGGACCGGTCCGAGAACCGGCCAGGAGCCCGTGCCGGAATCGGTCTCGGGGGCGGCTGCCGCGGTGTCAGGAAGTCCGCGGGAGGACAGAGTCCGTGCGCCTCCCGGCGAGGCGGCCCCCGGCACCAGGGGCCCCGTGGGACCGAACCCTTCGGGCAGCGGCCCGAGTTGGTCGAAGACCTCGATCATCTCGTCGTCGGGCCCCGGCTCGGGCAGCAGCTCGACGGCCGCGGCGAGTGCCTTGCGCGCCCCTGTGGCGGTCCGGAAGCGGGCGTACGGGTCCGGCTGGAGGAGCATCGCCAAGACCTGCCACAGAGGCTCGGGTATGCCCCGTGGGGCGGACGGCGTGCCGTGCTCGGCGAAGTACTCGATCAGCGCCTTGGCGTCGGGCTTGGAGCCTTCCAGGAGGTACAGGGCGACCAGGCCGACGGCGAACAGGTCGGCGGGAAAATCGGGCTCCGAGCCCAGCAGCTGCTCGGGTGCGATGTAACCCGGCGTCCCCACCACGTAGTTGGTCTCGGTGAGCCGTGGCTCGCCCAGCCGCATGGCGATGCCGAAGTCGGACAGACGCAGCCGCGGCCGGCCCGTGCCGGTCGCTTCGAGGAGTACGTTGGCCGGCTTGATGTCGCGGTGCACCACCCCCTCCGCGTGCACGGCGGCGAGACCCGCGAGGAGCTGGTCGGTCAGGGTGCAGACGAACGAGGGGGGCAGGGGGCCGTAGTCGTTGACCAGATGGACCAGGGAGCCCCCGGCCACCAGATCCATGGTGAACAGGACCTTGTCGTCGTCGGCGGCCCAGCTGGCGGGAGCCAGCACATGAGGATGGTCGATCCGCAGCGCCTGTTCCCGCACGAATCGCAGCAGGGCGTGCGCGTCGCTCTGCCGGAGCACCTTGGCGGCCACGTAACGGCGCCGCCGGTGGTCCCAGGCGCGCCACACCGCACCGACTCCCCCGTGCCCGATCGGGTCGACCAGTTCGTACCGGCCTGCGAAGACCTCACCCATGGTCGTACGTCGCTCCCCTTCGGCTGTCGGTCCGGAGACCTCTCCCGAGGTGCCCGGCTGCATGACGTGCGGCGGCTGGAAGGTGTCACTGCCTCCAGCGCCGGGCGGTCGGCGGCCGGGCTCGGCTCAGCTCTGGTGGGACTGGTAGTGCGCGACCGCGTCGGACGTACGGCCGGCGCCGTAGACCCGGAGGAACTCTGCCAGTTCCGGGTGGGTCGGGGCGAGGGTGTCCGCCGCGTCGATGATGTCCCCGGCGGCGGCCACCGAGCGCAGCAGCGACTGGATCTCACGGACCACCCGCTTGACCGTCGGGGCTCCCGAACTGGTCGTGGACTGCGTGGTGTTGCTGAGCACCGATCCCCCCTGGGACTTCTTGATCTCGTCCATCCGCTCGGTCGCCTCGGCGGCGCTGACGCTCCCGTCGGCGACCTGCCCCGCCAGGTCCTGCAGGAGCTGGACGCGCTGGACCACCGCGGGATTGCCGATCTTGGCCCGCTGACCGCTCATCAGCTGCGACAACATGGGTGCGGACAGACCCAGCACCCCGGCAAGACGCGCCTGGTTCAGACCCAGGTCCTCTATGAGCCTACGGAAGAGCGCCCCCAGCGGCTCCCCGTACCAGTTCCGCTGCAGCTCCCGGGCTCTCGCGGTTGCTTCCTGCTGTGCGGCGTCCATTGCGTCTCCCCATCGCTTCCCCAAGTACCGCGGTTCGCGACAGCGAACCACGTCGAGCATCTTACGGAGAGTGGTCGTCCACGGGGACCCCCAATATTTTGCGAGATCCCCTGGATGACCCGGTACTCTGGTCTGCGGCGCCCGTCGACGGATGGTTCCTGTGGTCGGACGCTCCTCTTACGGGGCCTTAGCTCAGTTGGTAGAGCGCTGTCTTTGCATGGCAGATGTCAGGGGTTCGACTCCCCTAGGCTCCACGCACCGGACCGGCCAGACGCCCACAGCGGCGACTGGCCGGTTTTCGTATGTCCGCTTTCGGTCCACGCGCACCCCTGGTGAAGCGGCTCACGGACCAGGACGGCACCCACGCGAGATGCTCCGGTGACGTGAGTCACAGGAGTCGCTTTGCTGTCGTTGCACTTCTTTGCGCAAACGGAATGACCCGCGTGTGACCTGTGGCCTCGCCGCGCGGGCGGCCGGTGCGGTACGGAGGTGCCGACGGGGTCGTCTGGGCCCTTGTGTGAGCTGCCGCGCGGATCGGCGAGTGACCAGTTCGGCACATTCCGTCAACAACACCTTCATGGATGCTGCACACGGGGACCGTTGCAAACGTCATCACGGACCGCCCGGGTAAATCCTCGGGGGAGCGATCGCGGCCCGTGCCGTTGTTCCACGTGAAACATCGCCGCGGGGCAGGAGACCGTCAAGTCTCCTGCCCCGCGGCGATGTTGGCTCCGCTCAGTGGCGGTCGTCGCGCTCCGCCGCCTTCTCCTCGGCTTCCTTGACCTGGACCTCGGGATCCAGGTCGGACTGACCGCTGCCGTCGACCGCCGAGAGGCGTCCTGTCTCGGGCACCTCGGTCGCGGCCGGAGGTTCGACCAGCCAGTCGGGGTTGGCCTGCTTGTCCCACCACCTCCAGGCGGCGAACGCGCCACCCGCCAGGATGCCCAGCACGGCCAGCCCCTTCACGAAACGGCCGGCCCTCGCCCGGCGCTCGTGCTTGCGAAGCAGCTTCTGGATCTCCTGCGGTGTGACCTGGCCGCGCAGGGCGGCGATGGCCGCCACACCGCGCGCAGCCGCCTCGTCCCGGACGGGCTGGGTCGCGGCCACCGCCTGCTCGATCTTCGGCCTGGAGTAGTCGGCGGCCTGGCGAGCCGCCTTACGGGTGCGGACGGCCGCTTCCTGAGCGACCTGGTCGACCTTCGGCGGCACATGGGTACGGGCCTGCTCAATGCGCGGCGCGAGATGGGCGTCGTACTGGACGCGGGCCTGTTCGGCGGCCTGCGACACCTTCGGCGCGAGCCGTACACGCGCCTCGCTCGCGTAGTACGAGGCCCTGTCCTTGGCCGTGTCGGCGTAAGGCGCCACCACTTCCGCGGCGTGCAGCACGCTGTCCTTCGCCGAGCCGGTCGCGGCGCGCACGCTGTCGATGCGGGTCACGGGTTTCCTCCTCCTCGGTGGCGTACGTCGGGGCTACCAGGTACCCCCAAAGACACACAGTTCACCTTTCCACCCTTACGGGGATCATGCCCGCCCAAGGGGGCCGGGGCATGTGAGGGCGGGCATCCGTGTCACGGGTGCCGACTCCCGGAGACTCCCGGTACGGAGCCGGTCAGGTGTCGATCAAGTGAGATAGCGGATCAATACGGGGCAACAGGAGCTTGTCGTCGACAATGCCACGGATCGTCCCGTCCCGCTCCCGTCCCGGCGCGACTCGACCGTTTTTCTGTACACTCGACCGCTTTTCCATACATACGACACCCGTCTCCGAGCCGGTGTCCGCACGTGCGTACGGAGGCGGCGGCCGGGGGCCGAGCGGCCCGGTCCGTGCGAGGATCGGGCAGTCAAGACAAGGCAACGGAAGGCAGATCGTGGCCGAGCAGCTCCACGCCACCCTGAAGACCAGCCACGGCGACATCGACATCCGGCTCCTGCCGAACCACGCGCCGAAGACGGTCCGGAACTTCGTCGAACTCGCCACGGGTGAGCGCGAGTGGGTCAACCCGGAGACGGGCGTGAAATCCATGGACAAGCTGTACGACGGCACGGTCTTCCACCGGGTGATCAGCGGCTTCATGATCCAGGGCGGTGACCCGCTGGGCAACGGCACCGGCGGCCCCGGCTACCAGTTCGAGGACGAGTTCCACCCGGACCTCCGGTTCGACAAGCCCTACCTGCTGGCCATGGCCAACGCGGGCCCGGCCACCAACGGATCGCAGTTCTTCATCACCGTCTCCCCGACCGCCTGGCTGACCCGCAAGCACACCATCTTCGGCGAGGTCACGGACGCGGCCAGCCAGAAGGTCGTGGACGCCATCGCCGGCGCCCCGACCAACCCGCGCACGCACCGCCCGGTCGACGACATCGTGATCGAGTCGGTCGTCGTCGAGACCCGCGCGCGCTGAGCCCGCACGGGCCCGCCCGCCCGCGAGCCCGAAGACCCCCGCAGGGAACCAAAAGCCCCGTTCATCCGTAAGGATGGACGGGGCGGCGCGTTGCGCCCGGACCCGCCGAAACCGCGCGCGAGCCGCCGTACGGAGATTGAGGGGACCCCATGGACCAGCAGTCGCCCGACAGCCCCCAGGGCCCGCGGGACCAGGGACCGCAGGGCGCCCGGGACCTGCCCGGCTGCTACCGGCACCCGGACCGCGAGACCGGTGTCCGCTGCACCCGTTGCGAGCGTCCGATCTGCCCCGAGTGCATGGTCAGCGCCTCCGTCGGCTTCCAGTGCCCCGACTGCGTCCGCGACGGCTCCGGCACCGGCCACTCCCCGGCGGCGAACCGGCCCCGCACCCTCGCGGGCGGCACGGTCGCCTCCGACCCCCGGCTCGTCACCAAGGTGCTGATCGGCCTCAACCTGGCCCTCTACCTCGTCCAGGTCTCGGTGGGCGACGCCTTCACCAGCCGCTTCGAACTCTTCGGCCGAGCCATGCTCTCCGGCGAGGTCCAAGGCGTGGCCGAGGGCCAGTGGTACCGGATGCTGACGTCGATGTTCCTGCACGGCAGCGTCATGCACATCCTTTTCAACATGGTCAGCCTGTGGTGGATCGGCGGTCCCCTGGAGGCGGCTCTCGGCCGCGCCCGCTTCATCACGCTCTACTTCGTCTCGGGCCTCTCGGGCAGCGCGCTCACCTATCTGCTCGCCGGCCCCAACCAGCCGTCGCTCGGCGCCTCCGGGGCGATCTTCGGACTGTTCGGCGCCACCGCGGTCCTGATGCGCCGGCTCAACTACGACATGCGTCCGGTCATCGGCCTGCTGGTGGTCAACCTGATCATCAGCTTCTCGCCCGGCTTCAACATCGCCTGGCAGGCACACGTCGGCGGACTGATCGGCGGTGTGGTGGTCGGCTACGCGATGGTCCACGCGCCGCGCGAGCGGAGGAACCTCGTCCAGTACGGGGTCTCCGCGCTGGTGCTGGTCGTGGTGGTCGTCACGACGCTGCTCAGGACGGCTCAGCTCACCTGAGAGCCCGTTCGGCTCACCTGAGAAGTGATGTTGTCCACAGATCGCGGTGGATCTTGTGCACATGACGCGAGAACAACTGTGCCCCCTGTCACTGACCCGAGTTTTCCCAGGTCAGGCAGGGGGCGAACAGATTTGCGCGGTTCGGTTGACCGGTCATACCGGCGTCAACCTCGGATTAGTTATCCACAGATCGTCTTTCTTTTCCACCTGTGGACAAGTGTTGTGGATAACTCAGTGGACAGCTGTGGGCAGAGCTCGCGCCCGGCCCGTGTCCGTGAGGGTGGGGACGGTCACTTCCACTGCGTGGAGACGCCGAACCCCGCCGCGATGAACCCGAAGCCGACCACGATGTTCCAGTTGTCGAGCGCGTCGATCGGCAGGGTGCCGTCCGTCACGTAGAAGACGACGATCCAGGCGAGACCGATGAGGAACATGGCCAGCATGACCGGTGCCACCCAGGCGTTGCTGGTCAGCTTGACGTTGGTCGCCTGCTTCGCCGGGGGCGGCGTGTAGTCGGCCTTCTTGCGGATACGTGACTTCGGCACGAGGGTCTCTCCTGTCGATGCGCTGCGTGGCCGCGCAGGGAACTGGGGCGGGCTCCGGGGTGGCGTCAAGGGGACTCTGAGCGCTCCCCCGGGCGTCCGTTAGCGTAGTGCTTCCGCGGCGCCGAAGGAGATAAGGGTACGTTGAGCAATTCTGCCGACTCCCCCGGGACACATTCGAGTCCTGGCGGTACGCACCGTTTCCGGCCGGTACGTGTCCTCACGGTGGCCGTCTTCGCCCTCGCGGGCCTCATCTTCTTCACGAGCTTCGACACGGCCAAGGGTACGAACATCCGTACGGACTCGTCCCTGCTGAAGCTCTCCGACCTGATCCAGGAGCGCAGCCGCAAGAACGCGACGTTGGACGAGTCCAACGGCGCCCTGCGTCGCGATGTGGACACCCTCGCCGGCAGCGGGGACGGTGGCGGCGAGGCCGGGGACGCGAAGCTCGCCGGGCTGGAGAAGGACGCGGGCACCCAGAAGGTCAAGGGCGAGGCCGTCACGGTCACGCTCGACGACGCCCCGCCCAACGCGACGGCGAAGCTTCCCGGCTACCCGGAGCCGCAGCCCGACTACCTCGTCATCCACCAGCAGGACCTCCAGGCGGTGGTGAACGCCCTGTGGCAGGGCGGGGCCAAGGGCATCAAGGTCATGGACCAGCGGCTGATCTCCACCAGTGCCGTGCGCTGTGTCGGCAACACCCTGATCCTGCAGGGCCGCGTCTACTCGCCCCCCTACAAGATCACCGCGGTCGGGGATCCGGCGAAGCTCCAGAAGTCGCTCGCCGCCTCCCCGGCGATCCAGAACTACATGGTGTACGTCAACGTCTACGGGCTCGGCTGGAAAGTCGAGGAGAACGGCACGGTGACTCTTCCCGGCTACTCGGGCACAGTGGATCTCCACTACGCGAAGCCCGTCGAGTAGTCCCGGACCTCGCGGAGCAGTGGGCGAAGCCTGGGAGCGAGCTGCCGCCGGAGGGCCTTGTGTCGGTGCGAGTGGTCGTCAGGACGATCAGTGAGCTGTGCCTGACCGTCGGCACCCTGATCGTGCTCTTCGTGGTCTACGTGTTGTTCTGGACGGGGGTCAAGGCCGACAGCGCGATGAGCCACCAGATCGACGTGCTCCAGGAGCAGTGGTCGAAGGGGGCGGTGAACGGGGCTCCGGAGACCCGTCCGGACGCTTCGAAGGGCGCGGGCGGCGGCGGTGGCGCGGCCACCGGGAGCCCGAAGGCGCCGGGCCCCTACGAGTACGGGGGCCCGTTCGCGGTCATGTACATCCCCAGGCTCGGTTTCACGTGGAACAAACCCGTGCTCGAAGGCACGGCCACGCAGGTGCTGAAGGAAGGGCTCGGCCACTACCGGGGAACCGCCCGGCTGGGCCAGGAGGGCAATTTCTCCGTCGCCGGTCACCGGCGTACGTACGGTGATCCGTTCAAGGACTTTCCCCAGCTCCGCCGGGGTGACGCGGTGGTGCTGACGGACGGGACGACCTGGTTCACGTATCGGGTCGACAAAGGCCCGTACAAAACAGTGCCCTCCGACGTTGAGGTGATCGACCCTGTGCCACGTAAGTCCGGGTATACGCGTCCGGGGCGCTATCTCACGCTGACCACGTGCGATCCGGAGTGGGGGCACAGCCATCGGTTGATCGTCTGGGCACACCTTGATTCCACACAGCCTGTGGAGGCAGGGAAACCGGCGGCTCTGCGCCGTTAGTCTGTTGGCGTACGGCGACGGAAGGGACGGCATGTACGGCTGGATCTGGCGGCATCTGCCGGGGAGCGTATGGGTGAGGGCGCTGATCTCGCTCGTGCTCGTCCTGGCGGTGGTCTACGTGCTCTTCCAGTACATCTTCCCGTGGGCCGAACCGCTGCTGCCCTTCAACGATGTGACGGTGGACAACCAGTGAGTACGCGCATCCTCGTTGTGGACAACTACGACAGCTTCGTCTTCAACCTGGTCCAGTACCTGTACCAGTTGGGCGCGGAGTGCGAGGTGCTGCGCAACGACGAGGTGTCGACCGCGCACGCCCAGGACGGTTTCGACGGTGTGCTCCTGTCCCCGGGGCCCGGCGCCCCCGAACAGGCCGGTGTCTGTATCGACATGGTCCGGCACTGTGCCGCGACCGGGGTCCCCGTCTTCGGTGTGTGTCTCGGGATGCAGTCGATGCAGGTGGCGTACGGCGGTGTGGTCGACCGGGCGCCCGAGCTGCTGCACGGGAAGACGTCGCTCGTGGAGCACCAGGGCAAGGGCGTCTTCGCCGGGCTGCCGTCGCCCTTCACGGCGACCCGCTACCACTCGCTGGCGGCCGAGCCGGGGACGGTTCCGGCCGAGCTCGAGGTGACCGCCCGTACCCACGACGGGATCGTCATGGGTCTCAGGCACCGTGAACTGCCGGTCGAGGGCGTTCAGTTCCACCCGGAGTCGGTGCTGACCGAGCACGGTCACCGGATGCTCGCCAACTGGTTGCTCGAGTGCGGCGACAAGGTGGCCGTGGCGAGGTCGGCGGGGCTCGCCCCGGTGGTGGGCAGGGCCACGGCGTGACCGCGCTGCGCCCCGAGCGCGACAGCTCCCCCTACGGCGGCGAGGCCGCGTACGGGGGTGCCGGCGCGTTCGAGGCGGCGGTCGGAGGACTCGCGGACCCGCTGACGGATCCGCTGCCCGGCCAGGGACAGGGCGTTCCGCAGCAGGGCTACGGCCACGGCGGGTACGGGCCCGACTGGTACGCGGCTCAGCAGCAGGAACAGGCGGCCCAGCTGCAGGCCGCTCAAGCGCAGGCCGCCCAGGTGCAAGCGGCCCAGATGCAAGCGGCCCAGATGCGGGCCGCTCAGGCGCAGGCGGCCCAGGCGTACGCCGTCCAGGCCCAGGCGGTCCGGCCGCAGACTCCGGCACAGGCGATGCCCTACACGCCGGCCGCGGCACCGTCGTACGCGGACGAGTACGAGCGGACGTACGCCCCGCCGTACCAGGAGCCCGCGACCCCTCATCACCGCGGACCGGCGGCCGCCCCGACGGCCGCTCCCCTGGCGGAGCCCCTCGTGCCGGGTCCGCCGCGGGACGACGAGACGGTCGCGCTGCGTCTTCCCGGATCGCCCACGCGGGCGGAGCGCCGTGCGCGTGCGGCCGACGGCGGGGCCGTCCCCGTCTCCGGAGGCCGTGCGGCCCGCCGTAAGGCCGCCAGAGGCCGCGGACGGCACGGAGGGGAACAGGACCCCCAGGAGTCCCAGGAGACGGCTCAGGGGGCCGCTGGGAGCCCCCGGAGCCGGATGGACGCCCGGCGCGCGGCGCGGGCGTCGAAACCCGGCACGGCGGTTCTCGTGAGCCGGATGGTCGGAGAGGTGTTCATCACCACCGGCGTGCTGATGCTGCTGTTCGTGACCTATCAGCTGTGGTGGTCGAACGTGCGGGCGCACCAGCAGGCCGGCAGCGAGGCGAGCAGCCTCCAGCAGGACTGGGCGGACGGGAAGCGGAATCCGGGGACGTTCTCGCCCGGGCAGGGGTTCGCCATCCTGCACATCCCGAAGCTGGACGTGGTCGCGCCGATCGCGGAGGGCATCGACAAGAACAAGGTCCTCGACCGCGGCATGGTCGGCCACTACGGGGAGGCGCCGCTCAAGACGGCGATGCCGAACGCGAAGACCGGCAACTTCGCGCTCGCCGGGCACCGCAACACCCATGGCGAGCCATTCCGTTACATCAACCGCCTCAAGCCGGGCGACGAGATCGTCGTCGAGACGCAGGACGACTACTACGTCTACAAGATGGCGTCGATCCTGCCGGTGACGAGTCCGAGCAACACGAGCGTGCTCGATCCGGTTCCCAAGGGCTCGGGTTTCACCGGGCCGGGCCGCTACATCACACTGACCACCTGCACACCGGAGTTCACCAGTAAGTACCGGATGATCGTCTGGGGCAAGATGGTCGAGGACCGGCCGCGCAGCAAGGGCAAGCCCGACGCGCTGCTCGGCTGAGGACGGACGCCGCCGCACGGACGGACGTGGGTGCGGGTGCGGGCGTGACGTGCACGAGAGACAACCTGAGACAGACCAGACGGGGCAGATGAACAGTGGCAGCGAGGACCGACCACGACGAACGCGCCGGATCGGGAGCCGGATACACGGTCTCCGGTGACCTGCCCGGCGGGCGCCGGCGCATGGGATGGTTCGCGATGACGGTCAGCGTCTTCGGCGAACTCCTCATCACCGTGGGGCTGGTGCTCGGCCTGTTCGTCGTCTACTCGCTGTGGTGGACGAACGTCGTGGCCGACCGCGAGGCGCACAAGCAGGGCGACAAGGTCCGCGACCACTGGGCGCAGGCACCGGGCGGTCCGGGCGCGCTGGACACCAAGGACGGCATCGGCTTCCTGCACGTCCCGGCGATGAACAACGGTGAGGTCCTCGTCGAGAAGGGCACGGCGACGAAGGTCCTCAACGACGGTGTCGCCGGCTACTACACGGAACCCGTCAAGGCGTCCCTGCCGATGACCGGCAAGAACGGCAACTTCACGCTCGCCGCCCACCGGGACGGCCACGGCGCCAAGTTCCACAACATCGACAAGATCGACAAGGGTGACGCGATCGTCTTCGAGACCCGGGACAAGTGGTACGTCTACAAGGTCTTCGACATCCTCCCGGAGACCTCGAAGTACAACGTCAAGGTTCTCCAGACGGTTCCGGAGCAGTCCGGCAGGACGAAGCCCGGCCACTACATCACCCTGACGACCTGCACCCCGGTGTACACCTCCCGCTACCGGTACGTGGTGTGGGGCGAACTGGAGCGGGTGGAGAAGGTCGACAGCGCCCGGACACCGCCGAAGGAACTGCGGTAGCCCGTTCGGGACCGATGCGCCGACGGGGGTGACACGTGGTCACCCCGGACACGAGCCGGGCCCGAAGCCGCACATCGCCGTCGTCACGTGCATGCCGTCCGGCGGCAGCGACAGCGCCTTGACCCTGTCGAGTACTTCCGTGCGCCCGGCGCGCCTTCCCGCGGTGTCGAAGAAGGGCCCCGGCACTCGCTCAAGAGTGCCGGGGCCCTTCTTGGTCGGTTGCCCGAGCGGGCGGTTTCCGGGTGGGGCTATCCGTTGTTCCCGCCCAGGAAGCCGCCTCCGTCGTTGCCTCCGTTGTTGTTGTTGCCGAACTTCACCGTCGTCAGTACGACCACGGTGTTGTCCGGGCTGTCGACGGGGCTGTCGCCGCCCGGGTTCTGGTTGATCACCTTGGCGTCGTCGCTCCCGTCGCTTCCCGGGGCGAACTGGATGTTGTTGAAGCCGGCCTGCTGCAGGATCTGCCGCGCCTCGGCCACGGTCTTGCCGAAGACGTTCGGCACCTTCGACTGTTGCTGCTGCTTGGCCTTGCCGATCTGGATCTGCACCTTGGAGCCGGGGTCGGCCGACGAATTGGCCGAGGGGGTCGTCTGGATGACCTTGCCGACCAGGTTCTGGTCATCGGTCTCCGTGTCGACGCACTCACCGACGAGGTTGTTGGCCTGCATCTGCACCTTGGCCTGGTCGCAGGTCTTGCCGGTGACGTCCGGGACGGTGGACTGCTTCTTCTCCCGGGCGACGGTGAGGGTGATGGTCGAGCCCTTCTCCACCTCTTCACCGAGACTCGGGTCCTGGTCCAGGACGGTGTTCGGTTCCTCCGAGGACTCCTCGAACTTCGTCTTGACGTTGAGCCCGTACTTGTCCTCGAGGATCCGCTTGGCCTCGTCCAGGGTCTTGCCCTTGACGCTCGGCACCGAGACCTTCGGCGCCCCGGTGGAGACGACGACACTGATCGTGTCGCCCTTCTTCACCTTCGAGCCCACGGGCGGCTCCTGCGAGCAGATGTTGCCCTTGGGCTCCTTGTCGCACGGCTTGCGTGTGGGGTCGAGCTTCAGTTCGCGGTTCTCCGCCATTTTCCGGGCGTCCGACAACGTCTGGCTCACGAAGTTGGGCACGTCGAAGGCCTCGTTGCCCGTGTCCTTGCCCGAGAAGGCGTACTTCCCGATCAGGATCGCGCCGATGAGGACCAGGACACCCGCGACGACCAGGAGGATCGTCGAGGTGTTGTTCTTCTTCTGGCGGCGCCGGTCGGGGCGGTCGTCGTAGCCGTAGCCGCCGTCGTCCGGGTTCATGGGCGGCAGCATGGAGGTGGCCTGGGCGTCCGCGGAGCGCAGGGCCGTGGTGGGCTGGTCGTCGCCGTAGCCGCCGTAGCCGACCGAGCCCATGGCGGCGCTGGCGGCGATGGGCTGGCCGTCGAGGCAGGCCTCGATGTCGGCGCGCATCTCGTCGGCGGACTGGTAGCGGTAGTCCGGGTCCTTGACCAGGGCCCGCAGCACGATCGCGTCCATCTCGGGCGTGATCTCGGGGTCGAAGACCGACGGGGGCTGGGGTTCCTCGCGGACGTGCTGGTAGGCGACGGCCACCGGGGAGTCGCCCACGAAGGGCGGGCGCACGGTCAGCAGCTCGTAGAGCAGGCAGCCTGTGGAGTAGAGGTCGGAGCGGGCGTCGACCTGTTCGCCCTTCGCCTGCTCGGGCGAGAGGTACTGGGCGGTGCCGATGACCGCGGCGGTCTGCGTCATCGTCATGCCGGCGTCGCCCATGGCGCGGGCGATGCCGAAGTCCATGACCTTGACCTGGCCGTTGCGCGTCAGCATGACGTTGGCGGGCTTGATGTCGCGGTGGACGATGCCGGCGCGGTGCGAGTACTCCAGGGCCTGGAGGATGCCGATGGTCATCTCCATGGACCGCTCGGGCAGCAGCCTGCGTCCCGAGTGCAGCAGTTCGCGCAGTGTGGAACCGTCGACGTACTCCATCACGATGTACGGGATGGAGGTGTTGTCGATGTAGTCCTCACCCGTGTCGTAGACGGCGACGATCGCGGGATGGTTGAGCGAGGCGGCCGACTGGGCCTCCCGGCGGAACCGGGCCTGGAAGGAAGGGTCGCGCGCGAGGTCCGCGCGCAGCGTCTTCACCGCCACCGTGCGGCCGAGGCGTGTGTCATGCGCGAGGTAGACCTCCGCCATGCCACCACGGCCGAGCACGTGGCCCAGCTCGTACCGGCCGCCGAGGCGACGCGGCTCTTCCATAGCTACCTACCAGCCCTCTCCGTCGGTCCCGACCGCACCTTTGTGTGGTCCGGCGGTGTGCTGTCCGGGCATACCGTACCCGGATCGCTTTCTGTGACCTGGCCTAGACCGTCACCCGTGACAGGACCGGTATCGCAACGTGCACCGATGTGATGGGGACGTGAGCGGGATCACTTCTTGCTGTCGATGACTGCCTTCATCACGTCCCTTGCGATGGGGGCGGCCAGACCGCCGCCGGAGATGTCGTCGCGGCTGGCGCTGCTGTCCTCGACGACCACGGCCACGGCGACCGGGGAGCTGCCGTCGGGGAGCTTGGCGTAGGAGATGAACCAGGCGTACGGCTTCTCGCTGTTGGCGACGCCGTGCTGGGCGGTACCGGTCTTGCCGCCCACGGTGACACCGGGGATCTGCGCCCTCTGGCCAGTGCCGTCCTTGACGACCGTCTCCATCATCGACTGCAGGATCTGGGCGTTGGACTCGGAGAGCGGCTCGCTGAGCTTCTCGGGCTCGGTCTGCGAGATGACGTCCAGGTTGGGTGCCTGGAGCTTGTCGACCATGTAGGGCTTCATGAGCGTGCCCTGGTTGGCGACGGCGGAGGCGACCATGGCCATCTGCAGCGGGGTGGCGGCCGTCTCGAACTGGCCGATGGAGCTGAGCGCGGTCTGCGCGTCGTCCATCTTCTTGGGGAAGACGGAGGCGTTGGAACGCACGGGGGTGAGCTGCTCGGAGTTGAAGCCGAACTTCTCGGCCTCCTCCTGCATCTTGTCCTTGCCGAGGTCGGCGCCGATCTTGCCGAAGACCGTGTTGCAGGACACCTTGAGCGCGTCACGCATGGTGGCGTTCTTGCAGGGGATGTTCCCCTCGTTCTTCAGCTCGGTCCGGGTGCCCTTGAGGATGTACGGCAGCGGGGTGTCGGTGTGCTGGTCCGCCGTCGTGTACAGGCCGTTCTCCAGGGCCGCCGCCGCGGTGACCACCTTGAAGGTGGAGCCGGGCGGGTAGGTCTCGCGCAGCGCCCGGTTGAGCATCGGGTCGTCGGGGTCGTTCTTCTTCTGGAGCTTGTTCCAGGCCTTCGCGTCGTCGTTGGTGTTCCCGGCGAAGGAGGAGGGGTCGTACGAGGGGGTGGAGGCCAGTGCCAGGATCGCGCCGGTCTGCGGGTTGATCGCGGCGACGGCGCCCTTGCCGCGGCTCAGCAGGCCCTTGTAGGCGGCCTTCTGCGCGGCGGCGTTGAGGGTGGTGACGACGTTGCCGCCCTGCTTCGCCTTGCCCGTGAGCATGTCGAGGGTGTTGCGGAAGAAGAGCTGGTCGTCGTTGCCGGTGAGGATGCCGTCGTCCAGCTTCTCGAGCTGCGTGGCGCCGAAGGCCTGCGAGGCGTACCCCGTGACCGGCGCCCACATGGCGCCGTTCTTGTAGGTGCGCTTGTAGACGAAGTCGTTGATGCCGTTCTTTTTCGTCTCGGCGTACCCGGTGATGGGGTCGCCGTTGACGATGATGTTGCCGCGCGGGGTGGCGTACCGCTCGATGGCGACGCGGCGGTTGTTCGTGTCGGTCCGCAGGCTGTCCGCCTGGACGTACTGGATGTAGTTGTCGCGCAGCAGCAGGGCGAGGACGAGGAGCCCGCAGAAGATCGCGATCCGGCGCAGGGGCTTGTTCACGGGCGGACCACCTGGGTCATCTCGGCGTCGGGGCTGGGCGCGGGGGCGGGTGCCGGGCGGCGGGCGGTGTCGCTGATGCGGATCAGTACGCCGATGAGCGCCCAGTTGGCGATGACGGAGGAACCGCCGGAGGCCAGGAACGGCATGGTCATACCGGTCAGCGGGATCAGACCCATGACACCGCCGGCGACCACGAAGACCTGGAGGGCGAAGGCGCCGGAGAGGCCGACGGCGAGGAGCTTGCCGAAGGGGTCGCGGGCGGCGAGGGCCGTGCGGATGCCGCGTTCGGCGATCAGGCCGTAGAGCATCAGGATCGCCATGACGCCGGCGAGACCCAGCTCCTCGCCGAACGTGGCGAGGATGAAGTCGGAGTTGGCGGCGAAGCGGATGAGCTCGGAGTGGCCCTGGCCGAGGCCGGTGCCCAGGGTGCCGCCGGAACCGAACGCCCACAGCGCCTGCATGGCCTGCTCGGAGTGGATGATGCCGTCCTGGACCCCGGACCGGCTGAGCATGTACTCGTGCATCGGGTCGAGCCAGGCCTGGACACGGGTCTGGATGTGCGGTTCGAAGCTCGCCACGCCGACCGCGCCGCCCGCGGACATCAGCAGACCGAAGACGATCCAGCTGGTCCGCTCGGTGGCGACGTACAGCATGATGACGAACATTCCGAAGAACAGCAGCGACGTGCCGAGGTCGGTCTCGAAGACCAGGATCAGGATCGAGATGAACCAGACCACGAGGATCGGGCCGAGGTCGCGGCCGCGCGGCAGGTACAGGCCCATGAAGCGGCGGCTGGCCAGGGCGAGCGCGTCGCGCTTCACCATCAGGTAGCCGGCGAAGAAGATCGCGAGGACGATCTTCGCGAACTCACCGGGCTGGATGGAGAACCCGGCGACCGAGATCCAGATCTTGGCGCCGTAGATGTTGGCGCCGAGTCCGGGGACCAGGGGGAGCAGCAGCAGGACCAGGGCGCCGACCATGGAGATGTAGGTGTAGCGCTGCAGGACGCGGTGGTCCTTCAGGAAGAACAGCACGGCGACGAACAGGGCGATGGCCAGCGCGGTGTACATCAGCTGGCGCGGTGCCGCGTTGCCCGCCTGGTTGATCGACTGGAGCAGCTTGGACTGGTCGAGGCGCCAGATGATCACCAGGCCGAGTCCGTTGAGGAGCGTGGCCAGCGGGAGCAGCAGCGGGTCCGCGTACGGGGCGAACTTGCGCACCGCGAGGTGGGCGACGGCGGCCAGCAGGCCGAGGCCCAGGCCGTAGCTCAGCAGGCCGGTGGGCACCTTGTCGTCGATGGCCAGGCCCACGTTGGCGTAGGCGAAGACCGGGATGACTACGGCGAACACCAGCAAGGCCAGTTCGGTGTTGCGTCGGCTGGGTGCGCCGATCGACCCGATCGTGGACGTGTGGTGCGTCGGCGTGTTCGTACTACTGCTCATCGTGTGACAGGGCCCCTCACGGCTTCTTACTGCTTACCGCACAGCGAGACCAGCTTCTGCTCCTCGTCGGAGAGGCTGGGGCCGGGTGTGGGAGTGGGTGCGGTCGTGGACTTGGAGGACGAGGGTGCCGAGCTCGACGGGGTCGGGCTCGGGCTGGACGTGGCCTTGGACGTGAGGGAGGTCTTTGTGGTTCCCGTGGTTCCGTCGGCCTTGCCCGAACTGGGCTTCGCGCTGTTCTTGCTCTCGGCCGCGCGGCGTTCGGCGACCTTGCGGCAGGCGGAGGCCTGCACGGCGAGTTCGTCGATCTTCGCCTGCGCGTCGGCGAGGCCGCCTTCGGCGATGGTCGCCTTGACCTGCTTCTGCTGGTAGGGCGGAAGGTACTTGAGTTCGATCTCGGGGTGGTTCTTCTCCACCTTTGAGAGCGAGACCCAGGCGAGGTCCTGGCTGATGCCGCGGTAGAGCGCGACGTGCTCGTCCTGGGCGCCGACGTAGTACTGCGTCTGCGTCCAGCGGTAGCCGCCGTACAGGCCGCCGCCGAGGACGGCGAGCGTCAGGACGACGTAGAAGGATCGCTTCAGCCACCTGCGGCCGTTGCGCGGTTTGACGAAGTCCTCGTCGGTGTAGTCGCCGAAGCTGCCGGTGGGGGCGTAGCCGGTGGTGTCGCCGCTGCCGGGCGGGCCGAACTCGCCGCCGCCCTGTCCGGGCACGGGCCGGCCGAGGCCGGAGGCGCGGCCGGCGGGGGTCTGCATGGCGCCGTTGTCGTGGAGCTGGTGCTGGTTCTCGGCGACCGCGCCGACCACGACGGGGGTGTCGGAGAGCTGTGCGGCGAGGGTGTCGCCGGAGTCGATGTCGAGGACGTCGGCCACGATGACGGTGATGTTGTCGGGGCCGCCGCCGCGCAGCGCGAGCTGGATGAGCTCCTGCACGGTCTCCTGCGGGCCCTGGTAGCTGGCGAGGGTGTCTTCCATCGTCTGGTGGGAGACGACGCCGCTGAGGCCGTCGGAGCAGATCAGGTACCGGTCGCCGGCGCGGACCTCGCGGATCGAGAGGTCGGGTTCGACGTGGTCGCCACTGCCCAGCGCGCGCATCAGCAGGGAGCGCTGCGGGTGGGTGGTGGCCTCCTCCTCGGTGATGCGGCCCTCGTCGACGAGGCGCTGCACCCAGGTGTGGTCCTGGGTGATCTGCGTCAGGACGCCGTCCCGCAGCAGGTACGCGCGGGAGTCGCCGACGTGGACGAGACCGAGCCGCTGGCCGGTCCACAGCAGGGCGGTGAGCGTGGTGCCCATGCCCTCGAGCTGCGGGTCCTCCTCGACCATCAGCCGGAGCTGGTCGTTGGCACGCTGCACGGCGGTGCCGAGCGAGGTGAGGATGTCGGATCCGGGCACGTCGTCGTCGAGGGCGACGATGGTGGAGATCACCTCGGAGCTGGCGACCTCACCGGCGGCCTGGCCGCCCATCCCGTCGGCGATCGCGAGCAGGCGGGGACCGGCGTAGCCCGAGTCCTCGTTGCCCTCGCGGATCATGCCTTTGTGCGATCCGGCGGCGAAGCGCAGTGACAGACTCATGCGCACCTCGCCCGTCGGCTCCGGGTACATCCGCACGGTGCCCACCCTCCGGTCGGGAGCGCGCCGGGGTCCCTTGTGTGGACCGCCACTGCGTGCTCGCTCCGCTCGCTCATTGTCGTACTACTTCCGCAGCTCGATGACGGTCTTGCCGATGCGGATCGGCGCGCCCAGCGGAACGGGCGTCGGGGTCGTCAGCCGGCTCCGGTCGAGATACGTGCCGTTGGTGGAGCCGAGGTCCTCGACGATCCACTGGCCGTCCCGGTCGGGGTAGATCCTGGCATGCCTGCTGGACGCGTAGTCGTCGTCCAGCACGATGGTGCTGTCGTGCGCCCGGCCCAGGGTGATGGTCTGTCCCTGCAGGGCCACGGTGGTGCCCGTGAGGGTGCCCTCGGAGACGACCAGCTTGGTCGGTGCGCCGCGGCGCTGGCGCCCGCCGCCGCTGGGCGGCTGCTGCTGGCGCTGCTGCGGAGGCGCGGCCTGCCGCGCGGCCTGCTGGGGCCTCGCGGCTTCCCTGCGCGAGCCGCGCTGTGTGACGCGCGTTCCGAACAGGTCGCTGCGGATGACCTGCACGGCCACGATCACGAACAGCCACAGTACGGCCAGGAAACCCAGCCGCATGACCGTGAGGGTCAGCTCTGACATTGCCCCCGCTTCACCCTTCGGCTTGCCGGTAAATGATGGTGGTGCTGCCCACGACGATCCGCGAGCCGTCGCGGAGCGTAGCGCGGGTGGTGTGCTGCCCGTCCACCACGATGCCGTTGGTGGACCCGAGATCCTGGATCGTCGAGGGCGTTCCGGTCCGGATCTCACAGTGCCGGCGCGATACGCCGGGGTCGTCGATCCGCACGTCGGCTTCGGTGCTGCGGCCCAGCACCAGCGTCGGGCGGGAGATCTGGTGGCGTGAGCCGTTGATCTCGACCCAGTGCCGCATACGGCCGCCCGCCGCAGGCCCGGCCGGGGGCCGGGCACCCATGGGTGCCATGCCCGGACGGCCGCCGGGCGGCGGTGCGGACGGCATGGGGGGAGCGGCCGAGGGCGGGTAGCCGTAGCCGCCCTGGGCTCCGCGGGGGCCCGCCGGGGCGGGGCCCGCGGGGGCGCGCTCGGGAGACTGCTGATCGGTGGAGGAGGCGAGCGTACGGCTGCGGACCCGGTACAGGCCGGTGTCGAGGTCGTCCGCCTTCTCCAGGTGGACCTTGATGGGGCCCATGAAGGTGTAGCGCTGCTGCTTGGCGTAGTCGCGGACCATGCCGGCGAGCTCGTCGCCGAGCTGGCCGGAGTAGGGGCTGAGCCGCTCGAAGTCCGGGGTGCTCAGTTCGACGATGAAGTCGTTGGGGACGACGGTCCGGTCGCGGTTCCAGATCGTGGCGTTGTTGTCGCACTCGCGCTGCAGCGCTCCGGCGATCTCCACGGGCTGGACCTCGGACTTGAACACTTTGGCGAAGGTGCCGTTGACCAGACCTTCGAGACGCTGCTCGAACTTCTTCAGGACTCCCATGGGGCACCTCCTCCTTCGTTGCCGTCCTGGTACAGCTTGCTGTCGTCTTCCTGGCCCTGCTGGACCAGCCGGCCTGACCGGCCTTGCTGGTACTGCTTACTGATCGTATCCACGCGTCGGGAAATCGGCTGGTTCCCCCTGTCGGCACGGTCGACTGGTTGTCGACACCTTCCGAAGTCCCCTCCCGAAGTTCCCTGAGAGGCCCCTCTTCGAACTCTTCCCGGCACTGCTTCTGCCATGGATCGTAGAGGCGCCTCACGACCAGTGTCCCGCACCTGACTGTGCGGCCCGTCCGTCTCCTGGAGAGATGCGCTGGACCGGTACGAGGTTGATACGTGAACAGGTTCGGTCCGGAACGTGTGACGCGGGCCGGGGCGCCGGCGGGAGGGACGCCCGCGCGGGGTCCGGAGCGGCCGGGGCGGCGAGGCCGGGCGGGGCAAGGGCACCGGGCCCGCGGACGGCGGGGAGCGCCGGGTCCGGGGGGCGGGCGGGAGGGGCGGGGGAAAGGGATGTGATCCCACCCCTGGCAGCGTGCTAATCTTCTGCATGTCGGAAGGCGCCCGCGGCGAAAGCGGGAGACGGAAGACACACCCAATGCGCGGGTGGCGGAATAGGCAGACGCGCTGGATTCAGGTTCCAGTGCCCGCAAGGGCGTGGGGGTTCAACTCCCCCCTCGCGCACCAGGAAGAACCGACGAAACGGGTCTTCACCGGAGACGAAAGTCCCGGTGGGGCCCGTTTCGCGTTGTGACGGTGGACTGTCCGGTCCGGACGGCGAACGTGAGCAGGGCCCTGACCGTGAGGTATCTCACGGTCAGGGCCCTGCTTTTTTGCTCCTGGTTGTTGGCCGGGTTGATGCTGGGCGAGGTCGGCCGAGTCAGCCGGCTCTCAACAGATGACCTGTGGGTGTCCAGGTTCCGGCGGCTTTGCGTTTCTGCCTGTGGTGGGTTCGACGGCGAGGACGTTCATCGCCGAGCGCCAGTGTCTCGAGCCACTTCTGGATCTTGCGGCGGTTGGCGTGGGCGAGCTGGAAGGCCAGGAGGATTGTCTGGGCGGCGATGCCGCGGATGCGGCGTGAGCCCGCGGCTTCGATGCTCTCGGCCAGTGGATTCTTTGCGTATCCGTTGTAACTCTCGACGCTGTTGCGGAGCCGGAAGTAGATCTTCTGCCACTTCGGGCTGCCGTAGTCCAGGGACTGCCAGTGCTTGGCGCCGGCTTCCGGGCTGACGGTGATCGTGTGCTGTCGGCAGACCTTGAGCGGGCCCGCCGGGCTGGGCTCGGGGGCGACGAGCGGAAGGTGGATGCCGCGGCCGAGGGTGTACGGCTTGATCGGGCACTGGGCCTTGCCCGCTTCGGCGGGGCACATCATCCGCTGGTGACCATCGGCGTCGGCGTTTTCCTTGGGCATGACGCGGTAGCCGCGGCGGGCTGCGATCAGTCTGACCCAGGTCTCCTGGTCGATGCGTTCGGCGTGCAGGTCGATGGTGGCGGTGATGAGGGGTTCGGGCATGGACGGGCAGTACCAGCGGCCCTCGACGAGGATCGCGCCGTCCGACGAGGCCTGCTTGCCGAGCTGGTTCACTCGGTAGTCGTAGACGGGCTTGTAGCCCATGGCCCGGACCGGGAGCTGCCACTCGTCGGGCTCGGAGTTGTTGTAGGCGCGGTCTCCGGCCAGGTAGCCGGGCCGGTATCCCCGCTCGCGGAGCCGGTCGAGGATCTTCACGCCGTTGTACGCGGGGCGCTGGCCGGGCTTGTCGAGGGCCATCCCCAGGACGACGACCGGGAGGACTTCTGGGTTCGGGGTGCCGTCGTCGAGGAGTACGGCGTCGTGCTCGGCGTCGCGGGTCACGACGAGATGGGCGTCGTAACCGAAGAGGTACTTCTTCTTGAGTGGGGTCTTCTTCTCCTTCTTGAGCGAGGTCTTCTTCCTGCCCGGAGAGGTATTGGCCTTGCCCTTCGTGGCGGCTGACGGAGGAGGGCGCATGGAATCGGACACCGGCGCATCGGGATCTTTGTGGTCGCCTTCACGTGAGTACCAGCCGGCGTCGGGGTCGGTGGCGAGCTCGGGCCCGTTCGTGCGGCGGCCGCGGGAGAACGTGCGGACGGGGGTGGCGTCCACACCCAGGGAGACCTCCGCCAGGTCTGCCAGCAGGCCGTGGAGGGGGCGCACGGAGGCGTCCAGCACGAATTCGGTGAACAGCGCCAGCCGCCGTTCCCGCTCCGCCAGGTCCTCGACGTCGGCCGCAGCCGTCAGCGCGTTCGCCTTCTCGCGTGCGAGGTGCCCGTTGGACGGCAGCGGGGAGGGGTTCATCGCGTCCTTCATCGCGTGGAAGAGACGCCGGACGACCGCATAGGCCGCTTCGAATCCCTGGTCGTGGTCTTCGTACTCGGGTATGTCGAGCCGGGCGCGCAGGTGCGGGCTCATGCGGAAGTACAGGATGTCCGTGACCCGTTCCAGGACGATCTTGCCGACGGTGTCCTGGGCACAGAGGTGGAGGCCCACCAGGAGGCTTCTGAGGCGCAGGGTGCGGTGCCGGCCGCGCGGGAGGTGGACGAACTCCTCCAGCAGCGGGACGAGCCGGCTGCTGTCGACTTCCTCGACCGCCGCCTCGACGTCGGCGTCGTCGATGAGTCTGCGCTCGGCGCGCATCGCCAGGAGGCGCTCGTGGCGATCGCTGGGCAGGCTGCGTGGCGCCGTCATCGGCTGCCTCGCAGCAGGCGGGCGGCTTCTTCGGCGGGGACGGCACGCAGGAACGGCAGGATGCGGGAGAGGCCGTGGAGGGTGTCGACGCCGGCCGCGGCCACGATGACGGTGATGGGCAGCCGCTCTTCGAAGAGTTCGGCCAGCCACGTGGACCTGAGACGGCCCATGACCAGACGGGGGACGTTCGGGCCGGGCTGCGTGCGGGCCAGGAAGTTCGTGACGGTGTTGGTGCCGCGGCTGTAGCAGTTGGGGCGGAACAGGTATTGGGCGGTTCCTGCGGTGTCGAGGCGGTCGGCGGCGGAGGCCAGGACTCCTTCCCAGGGACGGCGGCAGAGGATCTCCCTCTTCCGGGTGCCACGCGTGGCTACGACGACCGGGCCGCCGCCTGAGACCCTGCGGATGTCGTGGACGCGCAGGGGAATGACCTCCGGTGAGTCGAGGCCGGCGCCGAGTCCGAGCGCCATGAGCGTCTTGCAGCCCCACCGAAGCTCCTCGGTGGGCTGGCCGCTGCCCCAGCCCCACAGGTCCGCGAGTTCAGTGGGGCTGTACGGGCTGTTGGGCACCGATGCCGACAGCTTGGCGGGCTTCCCGGTCCGGCACTGGCCGCCCAGGACGATCTCGCTGAGCCGCAGGAGCCTGGTCCGGTAGTTGCCGCGGGTGCTCGGTCTCACGTTGGGGCAACCGACCGCGATGAACCGCTCGATCACCTCACGGGACAGCCACACCTCGGCCTTTCCGGGAAGGCCCTCGCCGTTGCAGAAGAGAGCCAACTGAGCCAGAGCGGAGAGCAGTTCACGAGCCTGATAGGGCAGCAGAGGGTCGGCGAGACGGACGACGCGGCGCACTTCGTCGCCGACGCGGCTCCACCCCGCGGGGGAGCCGGACGGGCCGTAGGAATCAATCCGCTGGCTCATCACGTGTCGCCACACCAACACTCCGGCAGGCGGAGTGCTATTCGAATAACATGTACCTGTGACGGCAGCCTCGCGCGACCGGGAAGGACCGGATGGGCCAGAATTCACCTCATGCCTCAAGGGAATGCCCGTCGCCTGCCGCCGCGTGCTTACTGCGCCGACGGTGTGTGGCCTGAGGCGGTCATGGAAGAGCACCACGGAGCGCGCGTCGCCCAGGCGCTGGCCCTCGGGCTGCAGGCGGCCATCGAGCGCAAGGGCTGGACCGTCGCGGAGCTGTCGCGCAACAGCGGCGTCGCCCGGTTCACCATCAGCAAGGCGCTCAACGGGGAGGCGTGGCCCGATCTGCTGACCATCGCCAACCTGGAGAAAGCGCTGGAGACGGATCTGTGGCCCGGCCGAGAAGTGTGACGGGAGCCAAGAAGTACCTGTGCTGGTTCGCGTCATCGCGGCACGGAAGGGCTGTTCGAGGCTGAACACGAGGCGGTCATCCCTTCAGGCGAAGGGCAGGACCAGTTTTCGCGCAGTGCTACCGGCGGCGCGCTGCCGCTCGTAAAATGCAACGTGACGAACTGATCCGGCGCTTGGAAGGTTTTCGGTGGGGTTCGTCGCCACTGGCCGCCACCTTGGACCCTACTCCTCGGTGGCGGCCTTTCCGTTTATTCCGGACGGCCTAGTTCCGCTAGGTGTACTGATAGAAAGCGTTCGGAAGTTTCGTAATCCTTCCGCTTCGGGACAGCTCGTCCAGCGCGACTCGAACGCTCTTTCCTTTATTGGTCTCGTTCAGGGCGTCAGTCATTTCCAACGCCTTCCAGTTTCGTGATGGATCTTGGCTCATGAGGTAGAGGATGCGGTCCTTGCGGCTGGGTGGTTTCCCCTCCGTGGAAGCGGGCGGCACGGGGTTGTCGTGGCCCGGCTCTGCCTGGCGCTGCTCGGGGATACCGGACTCGCGCCACTCGGCCGCGATATCCATCTGCTTCTTGATCTGACGTACGAGGCGCAGCTCCATGCGGACCTTGTGCGTTTCCCGTTGCAGCTCCGCCTCCTTCTCCTCCAGGAGCTCGATGAACTTCTCCGGATTGCCGGCGACGTCTTCCCAGGGAAGGCTTTCGATCATTCCAGAACCCTATCTATGAGAGGGCGCAACATACCCAATCCGCAAGGGCTTGTTCACCTGATGTGGCGACCTGATCAATTACCCTGGCCGCTGCATGTTCCGGGAAGGAAAGTCGGCATGGCGCTGTGGCGCAGGCCTGACGGGAATGTGATGTCCTGTCCATTGCCCGGATGTGGATGATCCGCTTCCTCGGGGTATGCCTGTCGTCGGACAAGGCCTGTGTGTGCATGTCCCCTATCGTTGGCAATTGCAGTGATCAGGAATAGGTAGCCCTGTCTGAGGAAGCGGCGGCTCCAGTGCGTGTCGACCCCGGAATAGTGGGGCATATGCCGTACTGCACGGTTGTGCGGGAAGGCCTGTCCGCCTCACGGGGCTTGAGGGAGGGGCTTCCCCGGTTCCCCCTGTCGCCTTGTTCTTGGCTCTGCCGCTGTTCTCGACTGCAGGGTGGGTCCTGCAGGTGCCGAGTACTTCCGGGTCCCTGGGCGGGCGCGATGACATGACGAGGGAGCGTCGCCAAGTCATGACGCACAGGGCTGTGTGCGGTGCCGCAGGGCCGTGGCGGCACGTGGCGGGGAAGGGGGGCCGCGGAAAGTTCAAGCGGCTCACGTGCGCGGGTGAGAGCCCGGCGGACCGGCTTCACGCCGGGTCGATGCGGCCTGACCCGAGGCGAGGGCCAGTACGGCGGCCGCCCCGGAAAGCACAGAAAGAGCGAGGAACAGTCCGTCGTAGCCGCCCAGAGGGCCGGCCAGGGTCGCACCGGCCCAGGGGGCGAGGGCCGCCGCCACGGTGGCCGGGGCGCTCAGGAGCCCGGAGAGCCGCCCGTAGTGCGATGTTCCCCAGCGGTCGCTGACGGCCGTGGCCTGGAGCAGGGTGAGATTGCCGCGTACGACTCCGGCGAGAACAGCCAGCAGGATCAGCAGCGGGATGGGGCCGTGCACGAGGGCCAGGGCCGTGGTGGTGGCTCCGCCCGCTGCGATCAGGACGGCCGTGCGGGTCGTAGCGCTGGTCGCGCGGGCGAGGGCGGCGTACAGGGTGCGTCCGAGGGTCTGTCCGGCTCCGCCCAGTCCCAGTGCCCAGGCGGCCGTTGCGGGAGTGGCACCGCGCTCGATCATCAGAGGGACCATCCCGAAGACGACCGCGTACATGGCGAACCCGGAACAGGTCAAGGCCGTTGCGAGGAGCAGGAAGGGGCGGCTGCGGGCGATCGGCGTGCGGTCGGGGGCCACTGCTGTCTCCGGTGCGGGTGGCCACGGGGCTCGCAGGGCCAGGGCGTGGGCCGGAACGGTGACGGCTGCCAGAACGGCCGCGAGCACGCCGTAGGTGGCACGCCACCCGAGGTGGTCGCCAAGCGCTGCGGTGATCGGTGCGAACACGGTGCTGGCCAGGCCGCCGGCGAGGGTGACGAGGGTGAGGGCTCGGATGCGGTCGGGGCCCCACCAGCGCGTGAGTGCGGCGAAGGCGGGCTGGTAGAACGTGGCCGCCATGGCTGTACCGGCCATGAGCCAGGCCGCCGCGAAGACGTAGAAGTTGGGGGCCGCGGCGATGCTCAGGACTGACACGACAGCGAGCAGTGAGCCGGTGGTCATCACGGCGCGAGGCCCCCGCCGGTCGAGGATGCGGCCGACAGGTATCCCCGCAAGGGCCGAAGTGAGCAGGGCTGCTGAGAATGCCGCGGTCGTCGCGCCCCTCGACCAGCCGGTGTCCGCTGTCAAGCGCGGAAGAAGCACGGGGAAGGCGTAGTAGACGATGCCCCAGCTGGTGATCTGGGTGACGCACAGGGCGGGCAGGGCGGCGCGGGGCCGCGACCGGTCCCCGGCTCCGGTCGCGGCCCCGCTGGCCTGAAGGTCGGTCGTCAACGGTCAGCAGCAGCTTGCCGTCGAGGCCGCCTCGGCCGTCGTTTCCTCGCTCGGGCCGGTGCAGCAGGTGCTGCCCTGTTGCTTGGCGAGGGTGTCGGCGTCGGCCTTCACGACGTAGACCTCCCAGGGTTCCTGTCCGGGGCCGTGGACCCAGACCTTGTCCTGGAGGGCGTAGCAGCAGGTGGTGTCGTTCTCCACGTCGGTGGCCAGGCCGGCCTCGGCCAGGCGGGCGGTGGCGCCGTGCACCGCCTCGGTCGTCTCGACCTCGACGCCGAGGTGGTCCATGCGGGTGTCCTCCCCCGCGGTGCCTTCGATCAGGACGAGCTTGAGCGGGGGCTCGGCGATGGCGAAGTTGGCGTAGCCGTCGCGGAGTTTGGCGGGCTCGGTGCCGAACAGCTTGGTGTAGAAGGCGATGGATGCGGCGAGGTCGGGGACGCGGAGGGCGAGCTGTACGCGGGACATGGCGAGCCTCCTGCTGGGTGATGGGTGGGATGGCGGGTCTGGAGCCGTGGGTCAGCAGCCGCCGGAGGAGGCCGGGGCGCCGACGCCGATCTGGAGGGTGGCCGGGGCGGCGCAGCAGCCTCCGCCGTCGCTGTCCTGGGCCGCGGTGGGGTCGTCGAAGAGGCCTGCTCCGCCGCAGACTCCGGTTTCCGGCAGGGTCAGCTCGACGCGTTCGGCGGCCTCCTGGTCGCCGGCGAGGGCGGCGGCGATGGAGCGGACCTGCTCGTAGCCGGTCATCGCCAGGAAGGTGGGGGCGCGGCCGTAGGACTTCATGCCGACCAGGTAGACGTCCTTCTCCGGGTGGGAGAGCTCCTTGACTCCGTGCGGGTAGACGGTGCCGCAGGAGTGCTGGTTGGGGTCGATGAGCGGGGCCAGCTCGACGGGGGCCTGGAGGCGCTCGTCGAGGCCGAGGCGGAGCTCGGACAGGAAGGACAGGTCGGGGCGGAAGCCGGTGAGGACGATGACCTCGTCGACCGGGTCGAGGCGGCGGCCGTCCTCGCCGACGAGGACCAGGAGGCCGTCGGCGGCGCGCTCGACGGCGTCGGTGCGGAAGCCGGTGACCGCGTCGGCGTGGCCGTCATCGACGGCCGCCTTGGCGGCGAGGCCGAGGGCGCCACGGGCGGGGAGCTGGTCGGCGGTGCCGCCGCCGAAGGTGGAGCCTGAGATGCCCCGGCGCAGGATCCACACGCCCTTGGTGCCGCTGCCGTCCTCGGACTCGGCGAGGTCGGCGAGGTAAGCGAGCGCGGTGAAGGCGGAGGCGCCGGAGCCGATGACAGCGGTCCGCTTGCCCGCGTACCGGGCGCGGACGGCCGGATCCTTCAGGTCGGGTACGCGGTAGGTGATCCGGTCGGAGGCGGCCTTCTCGCCGAGGGCCGGCAGGCCGCTGGCTCCGGCCGGGCCCGGGGTGGTCCAGGTGCCGGAGGCGTCGATGACCGCGCGGGCGAACAGCCGCTCCTCGCGGCCGTCGGCGTGGGTGACGTGGACGACGAACGGCTGGGCCTCGCGGTCGGCGTCCACGATCCGGTCCCGGCCGGCCCGGGAGACGCCGGTGACGGTGGCGCCGAAGCGCACCCGCTCGCCGAGGACGTCGGCCAGCGGCTGGAGGTACCGCTCGGCCCAGTCCCCGCCGGAGGGGTAGGTGGTCGCTTCCGGCTTCACCCATCCGGTCGGGGCGAGCAGCTTTTCGGCGGCAGGGTCGGTGACCTCGCCCCAGGTGGAGAACAGCCGCACGTGCGCCCACTCGCGCACCGCCGCGCCGGCGACGGGACCGGCTTCCAGGACCAGGGGGGTGAGACCGCGGTCGACCAGATGGGCGGCGGCCGCGAGTCCGGCGGGGCCGGCTCCGATCACGACGACGGGCAGCTCGGTGGTGGCGGGCGCGTTCACGGTCGACTCCTCGTTGTTTCGACATCCGTCGATGGCTTGTACCGTCAGCATGGCACCTGATTCGACGAGCGTCAACATAGACATTCATCGAATTCTCTCCGTGGGTGAGGGTGAGGCGAGGCGGCCGATCCGGCCCTTACCGGGTTGGTTCGATGTGTGTCAACATAGATGCATGTCGAATACGAAGGTGTTGCCGCTGCTGGAACCCGAGATCTCCGGGCCGGTGGCCCCGTGCTGCCCGCCTCTGACCGAGCGGCCGCTGACTGCCGAGGAAGCAGAGCGGACCGCCGCGATGTTCAAAGCCCTCGGCGATCCGGTGCGACTGCGCCTCTTCTCCCTCGTCGCCTCGCACGAGGGCGGCGAGGCGTGCGTGTGCGACATCTCCGACGTCGGCGTCTCCCAGCCGACCGTCTCCCACCACCTGAAGAAGCTCAAGGAGGCCGGCCTGCTCTCCTCCGAGCGCCGGGGCACCTGGGTCTTCTACCGGGTGGAGCCCGCGGTCCTCGCCGCCATGGGGCAGCTCCTGACCCGCGCGGGTGCCGCGTGAGCGTGGTGATCACGCCTCTCGGCGAGGTGCACGCCGAGGAGGTCCTCGCGATCTACCAGGCGGGCATCGACGAGGGAAACGCCACCTTCGAGACCACGGCACCCACCTGGGCGGACTTCGATGCGGCCAAACTCTCGGATCACCGCTTCGCCGCACTCGACGAGTCGGGCAAGGCCATCGGCTGGGTGGCGACCACCAAGGTCTCCGACCGCTGCGCGTACGCAGGCGTGGTCGAACATTCCGTCTACGTACACCCCGGCGCCCGCGGACAAGGCGTCGCCAGGGCGCTTCTGCACGCACTGATCGCCTCCACCGAAGCAGCGGGGATCTGGACGATCCAGTCCGGGATCTTCCCCGAGAACGCCGCCAGCCTCGCCGTCCACGAGCGGGCCGGCTTCCGTGTCATCGGTACCCGTGAGCGCATCGGCCGCCACCACGGCGTGTGGCGCGACGTGGTCCTGCTCGAGCGCCGGAGCCCGCGGATCAGCTGACCTCACCGTTCAGGGTGAGCTGGCGGCGGTGGAAGTCGAAGTGCCGGGTCGGGTAGCGGTAGATGTCGGCGAGCGTCATGAAGTCCTGGAAGAAGGGGTCCCAGCGGACGGGGTAGTGCATGCCTCGGGCCAGGTCGGCATCGGATTCCACCGCGAGCCGGCGGTGCAGGGAGTCGATGACCCGGTCGAACGCGGCACCCGTCCGGCGCGGCCCGAAGACCTTCACCGCCCCGCACGGGCCGATGTAGTTGACCCAGTGGAACGGGACCGTTGCAGCATTCAGCGCGCGGGCGAAGACCCTGCTGGTGCTGCGGGGCAGCCGCCCGAAGACGCGGGTGAGGACCAGCAGCACCCGGACGACCATGTAGCCGAAGAGCATGTGCCACAGCAACTGCTCGTTGGTCCACCGGGTACCGCGAGTGGGACGGGCGAGGTCGGCTTTCGTGGCGGCGTCGAGCAGGGCGTGGAAGGTTTGCCGGGCGTGTTCGTAGTCCGCGGACACGGCCTGCCGGTCCATCGCCATCTCGTTCATCATTCGCACCTGTCCACTGCGACGATTCCCGCTCCTGGGCGGTTTCAGGCGCCGAGGAGTTCGGCGATCTCGCGGACGGCTCCGCGGGCTGTGCGGCCGACGCCGATGAGGGTGGCGGAGGCGGGGCCGGTCCAGTCGCCATAGCCGAGGAGGTGGATCCGGGGGTCGGCTACGGCGCGGGTGCCCTCGGTGGGGATACGGCCACCCCCGGCGCGCAGGCCCAGGGACGACAGGTGCAAGAGGGTGGGGCGGAACCCCGTGCACCAGATGATCGCGTCGCAGGGCCAGATACCGCCGTCGGCCCAGCGGGCTCCGTCGGCCGCCAGGCTGTCGAACATCCGGTGGTCCGGGATGAGGCCGGCGTCGCGGGCGGCGCGTACGGGCGGGACGGCGACGATGTCGCCGAGGTCCGAGATGCGGGAGCCGCCGGACTGGACACGCCGGGTGGCGATTTCGAAGAGGGCGCTCCCGTCGATCTCGTCCGGGAGATAGCGGGCCGGGCGCTGGGTGACCCAGCGGACGGTGGCGTGCGGGGCGAGGTCGGCGGCGATCTGAGCACCGGAGTTGCCGCCTCCCACCACGATGACGCGCTGTCCCGCGTAGTCCCGCGGGCTGCGGTAGTCCACCGTGTGGTGCTGGCGGCCCTGGAAGTGCTCGCGGCCGGGAACGGCCGGCAGGAAGGGACGCCACCAGGTGCCGGTCGCGCTGATCACGGCGCGGGCCGTGAAAGCGCCGGAGTCTGTCTGGACGCGCAGGAGAGGTGCCTGGTCGTGGACGGCCTCGACGTGGACGCCCCGCTGGATCGGGAGTTCGTACCGCTTCTCGTAGTCGGCGAGGTAATCCAGTACGTGGGACACGTCCGGGAACGTCTTGCCTGCCTGCACGGGCATGAGCCGACCGGGCAGCGAGGAGTAGGCAGCCGGGGAGAACAGGTGCAGCGAGTCCCAGGCGTGCTGCCAGGCTCCGCCTGGGGTGGCCTGAGCGTCGAGGATGGTGAAGTCGATGCCCGCCCGGCGCAGGTAGTAGCCAGCGGCGAGTCCGGCCTGGCCGCCGCCGACCACCACCACATCCGCGTGCCGCGTCATGCGGCGGACTGCCCGCTGTCGGTCTCGCCGCGCATGAAGATGACCGCCACCAGAGCCAGGCCCACGACCGCGCCCGCCAGCTGCGCGCCGATGAAGGCCGGGACCGAAGCCGGTGCGATGCCGGCGAAGGTGTCGGTGAAGGCGCGGCCGATGGTGACGGCCGGGTTGGCAAAGGAGGTGGACGAGGTGAACCAGTAGGCGGCGCCGATGTACGAGGCGACGGCTACGGGGGCGAAACGGAGGCGGTCGGTACGGGCCAGGCCGAAGATCAGCAGGATCAGGCCGGCGGTGGCGACGACCTCACCGAGGAGGAGGTGACCGGCGGAGCGGTCGTGGGTGGACCACTTCACGAGCGGCTCGCCGAACATCGCGTCCGCCAGGATGGCGCCCGCGATGGCGCCGACGATCTGGGAGGGCACGTACACGGCGAGCTCGCGGGCGGTGACGCCTGCGCCGCCGCGGCGGGCGCTCCACCACTCGGCCAGGGTGACGGCCGGGTTGAAGTGGGCGCCGGACACCGGGCCGAGGAGAGCGATCAGTACGCCGAGGCCGAAGACCGTGGCGGTGGAGTTGGCCAGGAGCTGGAGGGCCACGTCCTGGGTGAGCTCGGTGGCCTGGATGCCGGAGCCGACCACGACCGCGACCAGGGCGGCGGTGCCGACCAGCTCGGCGGCCGCGCGGGCGATCAGCGGGGTACGGGGCGGGGTCGCGCCGGGCGCGGGCTGCGGCGCCGTGTCGGCGGCCATGACGGTCTCCGCCGCAGGGGCGGTGCCGACGGGCTCAGTGGCGGTCAAGACAGGTTCTCCTCGGGCAGATGAGGCAAAAGAGCGACTCCGGGCTACGGACAGGCCCGCTTGAGGTTCGCTTCGGCGGTGGCACGCGCGGTCTGAGCGAGGTCGGCGAATTGACCGGCGATGGATTCGATGACCTCAGGACGCACGCGGTAGTACACGAACCTTCCGCACGGCTCCGTCTCCACGACCCCCGCCTCGCGCAGCACCTTCAGGTGGTTCGAGAGGTTCGTCTGCTTGGCACCCGTCTCCTCCACAAGGTGGGTGGCGCAAAGGGTCTCCTTGGCCAGGAGAGTGACGATCTGGAGCCTGAGCGGGTCGGCCAGAACCCGGAACAGATCAGTGTCGACTGACATCATCATGTGCTGATACTCTCACATCACTCGGGGCTGATACCAGTCCGGGCTGAGTCATTGGATTGAAGGAAGAGACGATGTCCTCCACCCCGCTCGCATCCGTGCTGTTCGTCTGCATCCACAACGCAGGCCGATCGCAGATGGCCGCCGGATTCCTGCGCCACCTCGCGGGCGACCGGGTCGAGGTCCGCTCCGCCGGCTCCGTGCCCGGAGACCAGATCAACCCCTCCGCCGTCGCCGCGATGGCCGAGCTGGGGATCGACATCTCCGACCAGAAGCCGAAGGTCCTCACCACCGAGGCCGCCCAGGCCTCCGACTACATCATCACCATGGGCTGCGGGGACGCCTGCCCGTACTTCCCCGGCAAGACCTACCTGGACTGGCAGCTGGAGGACCCGGCCGGCCAGGGCGTGGAGGCCGTACGCCCCATCCGGGACGAGATCAAGGGCCTGATCGAGGGCCTCATCGCCGAGATCGACGCGAAGAAGCAGGAGAGCTGACCGCATCATGACGACCAACCCGACAGGCGCCCAGGACGTGCGCGAGGTCATCATCATCGGCTCCGGCCCGGCCGGCTACACCGCGGCTCTCTACACCGCCCGCGCACAGCTGAAGCCGCTGCTGTTCGGCAGCTCCATATTCGTCGGCGGTTCGCTCACCACGACCACCGAGGTCGAGAACTTCCCCGGCTTCCCCAGCGGCATCGACGGCCCGGACCTGATGGACAATATGCGGGCCCAGGCGGAGAAGTTCGGCGCCGAGATGATCGATGACGACATCGTCTCCGTCGACCTCAGCGGCGACATCAAGCTGCTGACCGACTCCGAGGGAACCGTCCACCGCGCGAGGGCCGTGATCATCGCGACCGGCTCCGGCTACCGCAAGCTCGGCCTGCCGAACGAGGACACCCTCTCCGGCCGCGGAGTCTCCTGGTGCGCCACCTGCGACGGGTTCTTCTTCCGCGACCGCGACATCGTCGTGGTCGGCGGTGGCGACACCGCCATGGAAGAGGCCACCTTCCTCACCCGCTTCGCCCGCTCGGTCACCATCGTCCACCGCCGCTCCACCCTGCGCGCCTCCAAGGCCATGCAGGACCGGGCCTTCGCCGACGAGAAGATCTCCTTCGCCTTCGACAGCGAGGTCGCCGAGATCAAGGAGAGCGGCGGCATGCTCTCCGGCCTGGTCCTGCGCGACGTCCTGACCGGCGAGACGCGCGACCTCGACGCGACGGGCCTGTTCGTCGCCATCGGCCACGACCCCCGTACGGAACTCTTCGCCGGCCAGCTCGAACTGGACGGCGAGGGTTACCTCAAGACCCAGGCGCCCACCACCCGCACCAACATCCCCGGTGTCTTCGGCGCCGGCGACGTGGTGGACCACATCTACCGCCAGGCCATCACCGCGGCCGGCTCCGGCTGCGCCGCCGCCCTGGATGCCGAGCGGTACCTCGCGGCCCTCGGCGACGCTGCCCCGACCGGTGAACCCGAGCTTGTGGCGGCAGGCTGAAACAGACGCCGGGCCCGGTCCGTCGTGATTGCGACACGACGGACCGGGCCCGGTTTTCGATACCTGCTGTTGCTCTTTGCGCCCCGTGCTCAGACGGCTGCCGAGGAGAGCGCCAGGGTTTCCGGCAGCTCCAGACGTACCGTGCGGTCACAGAGCCGCTCCACCTGCGCCGGATCGTGCGAGACGAGGAGGACCGTGCGGTTGCCGCGAAGGGCGGCCACCGACTCCTCCACCGTGTCCCGGCTCCGTTCGTCCAGGGCGCTGGTGGGTTCGTCCAGCAGGAGGGCCGCCGGTTCCAGGGCCAGGGCACGGGCCAGGCACAGCCGCTGGCGCTGGCCGTTCGAGAGCGTCTGGGCTGGGGTGTCCAGCCGGTCGCGGACCTCGTTCCACAAACTCGCCTCCCGCAGCGCCTGCTCCACACGGTCGCGCATGTCCGCTCGGGAAGCACGCACCAGGTGCCGGAGGCCGAAGAGCGCGTTGTCCAGGATGCTGCCGCCGAAGACCACGGGTGTCTGCGGCACCAGGACGACCGTGCTCCGCAAGTCCGCGTCCCCCTTGCCGCGGCGGATGGTTCGCCCCTGGACCTCCAGATGGCCGTCGCGGGTGAGGCCGTGGGGCAGCAGGTCGACCAGGGCGCGCAGCACCGTGGACTTGCCGGCGCCCGAGGGGCCGCACAGGCCGGTGGTCGATCCGGCTGCCAGCTCGAAGGTGACCGGGCCCACGAGAGTCTTCTTGCCGTCGAGAACCCGCAGGTCGCGGACGGCTATCACGTTGTCCATCGTGCTCCTTCGAAGCGGTTGCGCAGTGCCACCGCCAGGCTGAGAAGTACCGCGGTGATCAGGACCAGGACCAGCGCGCTGCCCCATGCCTGGTTGATCGCCTCGGGGGCGTTCGAGTCCTGGGACAGGGTGAAGATGTGGGTCGGCAGCGCTTGCACCGGGGAGTTGACGATCCCGGTCGGCAGGGCGGGTGCTCCGAAGAACACCGTGGCGGTGAAGATCAGAGGGGCTGTCTCGCCCGCTGCCCGGGCCAGGCCGAGCAGCAGACCGGTGAGTGTGGCCGGCCAGGTGTAGGGGATGACCACGGAGCGGATGTACTGCGCCCGGGTCAGGCCGAGTGCCAGGGCGCTCTCGGTGAGTTCGCTCGGCATGCTCCGGATGCGGCCTGCGGTGGTCAGCGCGATGACCGGTACGACCACGGGGACCAGGACGATGGCTCCGGCCAGCCAGGACCGGCCCCATCCCATGGTCATGGAGAAGAGGACGTATCCGGCCAGGCCCAGCAGGATGGTCGGTGTTCCGCCGATGGCCACCGTGACGGTCTCCAGCACACGCGCTGTCCTCGCGGAGGCGTGGGCGCCGATCAGAATGCCCGCGCCGTAGCCGAGGGGCAGCGCGATCAGGGCCGCGGTGGCGATCAGCAGGAGTGTCCCGAGGATCTGGCCGCTCACACCGCCGCTGGCCGCACCGGTGGCAGGGGAGAACCAGAAGGCCGGGTTGAGCGCGGAACTGCCCCGTGTCACGAGGATGGCGAGCATCCCGACGAGGAGTGTTCCCGGCAGGAGCAGGGCTCCCAGTCGCAGCAGCGTGGCGAGCCGGTCCCGCGGAATGCGCAGCCACGCGGAGGCCCGGCGGGGGCGCAGCCCGCGCTTCGTGGCACGGCTCGATGTCCCCCGGGTGCCCCACACCGTGGCCGCGGCCACCAGGGCGAGCAGGATGATGCCCAGACCGCACAGCGCCGCGAAGTAGGGGCCGGAGGTTCCCGCGAGCATCGGCTCGGGGCCCGCGAGTTTGGCGGTCAGGGTCTGGCCGGGGTGCACCAGGGAGGAGAAGAAGCCCCCGAGCGACTCCGGAAGCCTTCCGTCGGCCCGTCCCACGACCAGGAAGACCGCGATCGCCTCGCCGAGGGCCCGGGCAAGACCGAGCAGGACACCGGCGCGCATCCCCGACCGTGCCTGGGGCAGCACGGCCGACCGTACGACCTCACGGCGCGTCAGTCCGAGGGAGTAGGCGGCTTCCCGATAGCGGCCGGGGACGGCGGCGAGGGCGTCCACGCTCACGGCCACGATCGTCGGCATGATCATTACGGCGAGCACGATGCCCGCGGCGAGCAGACTGTCACCGCCCGGCACGTCACCCAGCGCGGCGACGAACGGGCGGACGACCATGACGCCGACGAGGCCGTAGACGATGGAGGGGACTGCCGCCAGGAGTTCGACGCTCAGCCTCAGGGGCTTGGCGAGGCGCGGTGGCAGGTACTCCGTCAGTGCAACGGCCGCCGCCCAGCCGACCGGGACGGCCAGCAGCAGCGCGAGGGCACACACGACGGCCGAACCGTAGATCATGGCCAGGGCACCGAAGGTGCCGTTCATCGGGTCCCACGTCGGGTTGGTGGCCAGGTCGGACCAGTCGACGTCGCCGCTCGCGATGCCGGTGGCCAGGTATCCGATCAGTACCGTCAGGATGAGGGCGACCGAGAACATCCCGGTGTAGACCCATCCCCAGACCCATCGTGCCCGCCCGGGGCGGCCGCCCTGAGCGGGCGGCCGCGGCGCGGCAGGTCCGGGCGCCTGGGGAGGGCGCTCCAGAGTGAGACTCACCGTCACTTCCCCATCTGCTTGAGGGTCAGGTAGCCGTGCTTGGGCAGCAGCTTCTGGCCTTCCGGCGAGAGGACGTAGTCGATGTACTGCTTGGCGGTGCCCTTCGGCTTGCCATCAGTGATCATGAACAGCGGCCGGGTCATCGGGTACTTGGAGGACTTCACGTTGTCGAGGGTGGGAGCGACGCCGTCCAGGGCCACGGCCACCAGGTCGTCATGGCCCGCGATGAAGCCGGTCGACAGCGGGCCGATGGAACCCGGGGTGGACTCCAGCTTGTTGAGGGTCTCCGTGTTGCCGCCGACGATGGCGTAGTTGTCGGACTTCGGGGGCGGCGGGGCCTTCTCCTCGCCGTAGACGAACTTGTCGAGCACCTCGCGGGTGCCGCGACCGGGCTCCTTGTCGTAGACGAAGACCTTCAGGTCCGGGCCGCCCACCTGCGACCAGTTGGTGATCTTCCCTTCGAACAGGCCCTTGACCTGCTCCTTGGTGAGGCTCTTGACTCCGGCGTCGGCGACCTTCTTGCTGATGATGACGCCGACCGCGTCCGCGCCGATCTGCGTCGGGACGAAGTCGGTGTCGGGGTAGGCCTTGCGGTCCTCGTCCGCCAGGGGCTTGGAGCTCAGCGCCATATTGATCTGCTTCGAGCCGAGCTGGGAGATGCCGCCGGCCGAACCGCCCTGGGTGGCCACCGTGATGTTCAGGCCCTTGGACTTGAGGGCCTCGGCGGCGTCGGACGCGACGGGGGCGACGGTGGTCGACCCGCTGGCCTGCAGTGTGGCCGAGTCGGCCTTGGCGGAACCCGCGCAGCCCGTCAGCGCGGTTGCGAGGAGCAGCGCGGCGGAAGCGGCGAACCCGAGCTGCTTCCGCCTTCCGGCGCGGAGTGACGTCGCCTGATGGGGTGCTGTGGTCATGACAGACATGGCGGTGCCTTTGCTGGTTGACAGTGAGTTGACTGAGAGTTGAGGGCGGGTGAACAACCCTGACGATCAAGAGTCTGCTCGGTGGGAAGCCGCGGCAGAAGAGGTTGCGGGTGGCATCAACCGCGTACGGCACCCACCTGCCTGGCAGGGCGTCCGGAGCGCGGTCCGGCCAAGTTGAACGGCAGGCAAATAATGGCTGAATAGGATCATCCGGTCGGCTGGGCGCCACGCCCGCGGCCGTAGGGTGAATCGCATGCCCGCAGATCAGGCGACCGGCCGCTCCTCAGGCCTCCTGCCCTTCATCGACGATGATCCGTCCTGCGGGCCGCCCCTTGAAGTGGATCCACTGCCCAGGAAGCGGGCGGAGGTGCTCGCGAAGAATCTGAAGGGCATAGCCGACCCGACACGGCTGCAGATCCTCAGCGTCTTGCTCGCGGCCCCGGATGGTGAGGCGTGCGTATGCGATCTGACGCCGCTCCTGGGGCTGGCCCAGTCCACCGTCAGCCAGCACATGAGGACCCTTGTGGACGCCGGCCTGGTGAGCCGCAGGAAGCGCGGTACGTGGGCCTGGTATGCGGTCAAGCCCGAGCGGCGCGCCCTGCTCCATGCTCTGATCTGGGGCGATGAGGAGACAGCCGGGGAAACGCAGAACCCCGGGCGGGTCATGGTGGAGACATGACCCGCCCGGGGTGCGGTAGGAGTGTCAGGCGCTGATGGCTGCGCGGGCGGCGACCTCGGCCGCGAACGCCTTGATCAGCGCATGGACGTTGCCGGGGCCGGAGACCAGCTCCGGCTGGAAGAGCGTGCCGATGAAGAACGGGTGACCGGGGACCTCGGCGGCACGCGGGGCGCCCTCGGTGTCCCAGCCGCTGAACAGCACGCCCGCGTCCGTGAGGCGCTCGACGAACTCGCCGTTGAGGCCGTACTTGCAGTGGTACGTCTCGGTGGTCAGCTCCGCGTTGCCGTAGACGGCGGCCAGCCGGCTGCCCGCCGTGAGCAGCAGCGGCGCCTGCTCGCCCGCCAGGCAGCAGGTGAGCGGGACGATCAGTGGGGTCGGAGCCTCCGGGTCGTACTGCACGTCGTCGGCGTCGGTGAGCCCGACGACCGTACGGGCGTACTCGATCAGCGCGTGCTGGAAGCCGCCGCAGGTGCCCAGGTAGGGGATGCCGTTCTCCCGGGCGTGCCGGACGGCTGACAGCACGCCGTCCTTGTTCTCGTACGGGGAGCCGGGCACCACCCAGATGCCGTCGAAGCCTTCGAGGGACTCGGGGCCGGTGACGGTTTCGGTGGGGACCCACTCGGTGTCCACGTCGAGCTCGTGCCGGAAGCTGTCGAGCCGGGCGTGGGCGGGGGACTTGCCGTGGTCACCGATCAGCGCGATGCGCGGCCGGGGTCCGAAGGCGGTGGTCATGCGTGCTCCTGCGGGCTGTCGAGGATCCGTCCGAGCTGGACGAAGCCGTGGGGCGCGAGGCGGGCGACGAGCCGGCCGTCGCGCTCCTCGGTGGTCGAGCCGCCTCCGAGGAACAGGAGCGGGCCGTCGGTCTGCGGGAGCAGGCCCTCGGGCTGGAACTCCTGGATCTCGTCGGTGGCGTTGTGGACGCTCAACACGTGGACGGTGCCGGCCGTGTTGGTGCGAATGTCGGCCTTGAGAGCCGGACCGAGGTCCAGGTCGCGCAGCGCGGCCTCGGTGGTGAAGGCGGAGGCGAAGGCGGCGCCGCCGGGGGTGGTGGGTGTGATCAGCTGGGCTGCGGTCACAGGAGACTCCGGCCGGTCATGGCTGGGCTGCTCGGGCGGCCCAGCAGGTGCAGGACGGTGGGTGCGATGTCGGCGAGGCTGCCGCCGTCGGCGAGGTGCTCGGGAAGGAGCTGCCCGGGGGCCGCGACCACGACCGCCGGCACAGGGTTGGTCGTGTGACCGCCGTACGGGAGCGGGGTGCCGTCGGGGCCGGGCTTGGACATGCGTTCGGCGTTGCCGTGGTCGCCGACGAGGAGGACCCAGCGGCCTGTTGCCGCGGCGGCGGTCAGGATCTTCTCGACCTCACGGTCGGTGTGTTCGGCGGCCTTGACGGTGGCGTCGTGGTTGCCGGTGTGGCCGACGACGTCGATGTTGGCGAGGTTGGCGATCACCAGGGCCACGTCGTCACGCCGGGCGGCGGCGGTGATGGCCTCGGTGACCCGGGCGAGGTTCATCTCGGGCCGGGCGACGTAGTCGGGGGTGGTGTCCGCGGTGATGCGGATGTGTTCCTCGACTTCGCGGGCCCGGTCGTCGCGGCCGTTGATGTAGTAGGTGACGTGCTCGAACTTCTCCTGTTCCGCGATGCGCACGGAGCGCAGGCCCTGCGTTTCGAGCGCGTCGGCCAGACCGCCCGAGGCGTCGGCCCGTCCGACCAGGGCGGGGATGGCCGCCCGGGTGTCGTACTGGGTCAGGGACAGGACGTCGACGTCCGTGTCGGTGAGGATCTGGACGAGATCGTCCGCGAGCTGCTGGATGCGGTCGCTGCGGAAGTTGGTGAACAGGATCGTGTCGCCGTCCTGGACGGTGGCGAGCGGCTCACCGCCGGCGTCGGTGAGGACGGTCGGGGTGACCCATACGTCCCCGTTCTGGGCACCGGCCAGGACCTGCTGGTAGTCGCGGGCGGTCGCGCCCTTGCCGTCGGTGATGGCCTCGCTGACCTTGGCGGTCAGTTCCAGGTCACCGCTCTTGTCGAGGCCGTAGCCACGACCGGAGACGGTGGCCAGGGCGCCCGTGCCGGTGGCGGCGAAGAACTCCTCGACCCGGCCCAGGTAGTGGCCGGCGGTGCGGTCGGCGACGTCGCGGCCGTCGGTGATGGCATGCACCCACACGCGCTTCACACCGCGGGACGCCGCGATGGACAGGAGCTCGTGGAGGTGGTCGACGTGGGCGTGGATCATCCCGTCGGAGACCTGGCCGATGAGGTGCAGGGCACCACCGTTGGCGGCGAGCCGGTCGAGGGCTTCGGTCAGGCGCGGGTTGTCCCGCAGCAGGCCGGAGTCGATCTGCCGCTGGACCAGGACGCTGTCGTAGTCGAGCGGCCGGCCGGCGCCGATGACCATGTGGCCGATCTCGGAGTTCCCGACGGTGCCGGGGAGCAGGCCGACGTGCTCGCCCGACGCTTCCACGAAGGTGGAGGGGTGCTTGGCGGCGATGGCGTCGAGGACGGGGGTGTGGGCGTTGGTGAGCGCGTTGCCGGGCCCGGGGGCGGCGTGGCCCCAGCCGTCGAGGACGAGCAGGATCCCGGGGCTTCCGGCGGAAGTGTCGGGACCGGTCACCGCAGGGTGTCCAGGGTGTTCCAGAAGGCGGGGAAGGACTTGGCGACGCAGCCGGGGTCGTTGATGACGACGCCGGGGGTGCGCAGGCCGATGATCGCGAAGGTCATGGCGATGCGGTGGTCGTCGTAGGTGTCGATGACCGCGCCGTGCGGGGTGCCGCCGTGGATGGTCATGGCGTCGTCGTACTCGTCGACGGTGATACCCATCTTGCGGAGCTCGGTGGTGACGGCCGCGATGCGGTCGCACTCCTTGACCCGCAGGCTGGCGATGTTGGTGATGTGGGTCTTGCCCTCGGCGAAGGCGGCGACCGCGGCGAGGGACGGGACGACGTCGGGCATGGCGTCCATGTCGACCTCGATGCCGCGCAGATCGCCGCCCTTGACCGTGATCGACTTCTCGGTGATCTCGACGTGGGCGCCCATCCGGCCCAGGACCTCGGCGAGGCCGACGTCCCCCTGGTGGGAGGTGGAGCCGATGCCGGGGATGGTGACCCGGCCGCCGAGTATCGCGGCGGCGGCGATGAAGTAGGACAGGCCGGAGGCGTCGGGCTCGACGACGGCGTGACCGCCCTTGAAGGACTGGCCGGCCGCGATCTTGAAGCGGCGGTAGCCGTCGCGCTCGACGGTGATGCCGTGTTCGGCGAGGGTGGCCAGGGTCATCTCGACGTACGGCTTGGAGACCAGTTCGTCGACGATCTCGATCTCGGTGTCCTGCTGGGCGAGGACGGAGCTGATCAGGATCGAGGACGTGTACTGGGAGGAGATGGCGCCGGAGATCTTCGTCTTGCCGCCGACGAAGTTGCCGCCGGTGACCTGGATCGGCGGGGAGCCGTTGCCGCGGACCGCGACCGCCTCGACGCCCAGGCCCGGCAGGGCCGCGAGCAGGTCGCCGAAGGGGCGCTCCTGCATACGGGTGTTGCCGGTGATGGTGGTGACGCCCTCGGCGAGTCCCGCCATGGAGATCAGGAAGCGCAGCGGGGTGCCCGCGCCACCGACGAAGATGTCGTCGGCGGGGGCGACCATCGGCTTGCCGGTCGGAGTGAGGGTGAAGCGGTGGTTGTCGTGGTCGATCTCGACGCTGACGTGCCCGAAGGAGGCCACGGCGTCGGCGAAGTAGATGGTGTCGTCGGAGACCAGGGCGCCGTCGATCACACCGGTCTTGCCGTCGAGGGCGGCCAGAGCCGCGATCGCGATCTGGCGGTTGGTGTAGGACTTGGATCCGAGGACCTTCACCTCGTGGTCGATCGAGCCGATGGTCTCGACGGTGAGCTGCTCGGCCTTCAGCCGCGGGTCGTTGATACCGCTCATGGGTGGAACTCCTGGTGATGGTGGGTGATCTGTGTCACGCGAACGCGGCGCCCGAGCCGGGCAGGGCGTCGGGAAGCTGAGGGCCGGCGGAAATTCGCCAATTGGCCAACGTGGGGCTGGAATTGAGTGCGCGACGGCAAATCTCGGCCGCTGCGAACAATGCGCCGTCGGGGCTGCTGGTCTGGTGAAAGAACGTCAGGTCTATACGTCCGGAAGTCGTCTTCGCGTGGACGTGTTCGAGGTCGTCACCCGGCATTGCGGCAGCCCACACGATGTCGGTGACCACCGCCGATTCCAGCTTCGCGGCCTCGGCTTCCCTGGCGGCGACGAGCGTGGCGGTGGCCATGAACATGGGGCCTCCAGGCCGGGCGGTAAGCCCTGGTACGGACCACACGTGCTGGTCGGCTTCAGCCTGGGTGACGGCGTCGTAGAGCTCCGTGTGGCGGCACTTGGGGCCGCAGCCGTGTCCGCCGGCGGGGGAAAAGCCCAGCGCGACCGCGGCGGCTCTGTTGATCAGGCGCAGGGCTCTCCGCGCAGCAGGCATGGCTGTCCTCCGTGTGGTGGAATGAAGGTTTTCGCTCAGATCAGGGGGCGTTCTCGACGCGCTGCGGATTCCGTGTCCGAGGACCTCCGCCGCCCTGTGATCACTATTTTGCTGAGCCTTTTCAAGGGGCGGAAGAGTTCCCCACTGGCATGAAGTGCGACCGGCAGGCACCTGCCTAAAAGTGGCCTGAACCGCGATCCCCGGAGACCCGGAAGGTGCCCGCGCCGGTGATCACTCTGCGAACATCCCTTGTCGCACAGACCCCTGACCTGCAAAGATCGGCGCCCGCCGATGTACTAACGGATCATCTTGATATGTGAGACGTCAAGCGGGGGGTCGCTGTGCTGGCAAGTTTGGGACTGGATGCCGAGGCCGAGTCTGTTTACCGGCTGATGCTCACCCAGCAGGACTGGGGGATTGCGGAAATCGCAGTCCACCTGGGCTGCTCGGAGGAGTCCGTACGGTCCTCGTTGGACCGGCTGGCCGAACTGAACCTGCTGCGCCGCTCCATGCAGGCGCCCGGCGGGCTCAGACCCGTCAGCCCGGATCTCGGTTTCCAGCTGCTGCTCCAGCGCCAGCAGGCTCATCTGCTCGCCCAGCAGCAGCAGTTCGCCGAGAGCCAGGCAGCCATCAGCAAGCTCCTGGACGAGTACTCCGAGCTTCGGACGGGCGAGCGGCACGGCGTCGAGTACCTCCAGGGCATCGACGCCATCCAGACCCGCCTCGAAGAGCTCGCCCATCGCTCCACCAGCGAGTGCCTGTCCTTCATGCCCGGCGGCGCGCAGTCCGCGGCGAGCCTGGATGCGAGCCGACCGCTGGACGAAGACCTGATGCGCCGGGGCGTACGCGTCCTGACCGTTTATCTGGACAGCGTCCGCAACGACAACCCCACGGTCGAATACGCCCAGTGGCTCCACAGCGACGGCGGCGAGGTCCGCACCGTGCCGGCCCTGCCGCTGCGCATGGTCCTGTTCGACCGCGAAGTGGCCCTGCTGCCGGTGGACCCGAACAACACCAAGAAGGGCGCGGTCCAGCTGACCGGCCCCGGTGTGCTCACCGCCCTTGCCGCCCTGTTCGAACAGGTGTGGGAGTGCGCGGCCCCGATCGGCAGCACCCGAGACCGCGACGAGGCCGGCCTCACGGCGCAGGAGCGTGAGCTGCTGCGCCAGCTCACCCAAGGGGCCACCGACGAGATCGCGGCGAAGAAGCTCGGCATCGGCCTTCGCACGGCCCGCCGCATGATGTCGGAACTGATGGCCCGCCTTGGTGCGCGCAGCCGCTTCGAGGCCGGCGTCCTGGCGTCGAAGGCCGGCTGGACCAACTGAGACCCCCTTCCCCTCGCGCTGCACCCCCCCTCCCGCAGCGCGAGCAAGGCCCGGTGTGCGACTCGTCGCACACCGGGCCTTGGGGGGTGTTGAGTTGTGGATCAGGGGTCAGCCGCAGCAGCCGCCCTCCGGCTGGAGAGGCTGGATCGGCTCGTAGGCGTTACCGCCGAGCAGCCTGGCCTTCAGGCGGCCGATGGCCGTGGCCGGCGCCTCTTCCGTCGTCGCGCCCAGAGCCTCACGGCGGGCCTGCCCGAAGGCGGCGTGCAGCTTGGCGACCTCGGCACGCAGGTCGGTGTCGGTGACCAGGATCGCCGAGCGGATCTGGCGGGGCTTGAAGCCGCGCAGCCGCTTGGCCTCGTCCGCACCCGGGCCGGCCTCGATGGACGTGACGCCTTCGGCGTACGCATCACGCAGCGGGCGGTCCAGGACGATCTCGAAGTAGATGCCGCTGCGCTCGCCGAGCGCCTCGTAGTCGAATCCCGCCCACTTCACGAACAGGCGCTTGCCCTGGCGGACGGTCACCGAGACGGCGACGAGCTGCTCGTCCTTGTGGACCAGGTACGCGCGGACGTCGGCCCCGCCCTCGACGAGCGCGCCGAGCAGGGCTCCGATGTGCGCCTCGTCCTCGCCGCCGCCGTACTTCTGGCGGTTCTGGGTGATGAGCTCGGAGATCCGGCCGACCAGCGGGCGCAGCTCCTCGCGGTCCTTGCGCTCGATTCGGGTGCCGGAGCCGTCGGCCCGGTCGCGGTCCTCCTTCACCCGGCGGCGCTTGCGGGCCGGCAGGGAGGCCAGGTAGGCGTCGTAGCTGTCGTGCTGGAGATCCAGAAGGTTGTTCTCGCCGTGGAAGGCGATGTCACCGCCGTACGCCTGAAGGGCGAGCGCGAGGACCTCGCTGTGCGGGCTGTCGTGCAGCCAGGGGGCGATGATCGACCGTACGCCCGCCTCCGCGGCAGCCGGGACGATGCGGTCGATCAGGTCGGCGACCAGCAGCGGATCCTCGACCGAGGCGGAGGCCTCGGAGCGGTAGCCCAGCGGGGAGCCGAGCAGCAGCGCCGGGAAGAAGGCTTCCGCGCCGAGCGCCTCGACGGTGTCGTTGGTGGTGTCGCAGCAGGCGGTGGCCGAGCAGCAGGCCACGGCGCCGTCCTTGGGCTGCCAGCCCAGGTAGGTGCGCGGGTCGGCGTCCACGATCGGGGCGGCGTCGAAGAGGAAGCCGGGCAGGAAGGCGAGCTCGCCCTCGCCGCGGTCGGCCACGGTGTACCAGGGCTTGGCGTCTTCGAGGCTGGCCTCGGTGGCTCGGAGCCAGTGCGGAAGGACGTACGGCGCGGGGTCGGTGACCTGCGGGACGCTGCCGCCGAGGGCCGCGACCGCGTCGTCGAGCGACAGGCCGGTCCGGACGTCGGCCGGGTCCTCCTGCTCGGTGCTGCCGCAGCAGGAGACGGGCTCGGGCTTGGCGGGACCGCAGCATCCGGTGGCGGCCTCGACCGGCTCCGGCTCGGGGTCCGCGGCCGGGCCGCAGCAGCCGGAGGGCTCCTCGGCCTTCGCGGGTGCGGCCTCCTCCGTCGCGCCGCAGCAGGAGGATCCCTCCTGGTCGGCGGCTTCGGGCGTCTCAGTGGCCTCGGGGGCCGAGCAGCAACCGTCGGTCGGCTTTTCCAGCACCACGAGCGCCGGGGCCGGCTCCTCCGTGGTGGCGCTGCAGCAGGTGGTGCTCATCTCTTCTTCTCCTCGGGTGGTGGCTCTGCGGTGTCAGGCCGGGTCAACGGGTCGTGGCTACGAGGGCAGGAGGTCAGTCCCAGCCCGCGCCGTTGGTGGAGGGGCCGATCGGGGCGGTGTCCCAGCCGGCACCGGTGGCCAGGGTCTTGGGGGCGGTGTCCCAGCCGGCGCCGGTGGCCTGGGTGACGGGGGCGGTGTCCCAGCCGGCGCCGACCCGGGAGCCGAGCGGCGAGGAGCCCAGTGCGGAGGCGGAGCCGAGTCCGATCACGGACACCAGGACGGCGGCGGCAAGGCTCATCGAGGTACGCGAAACAGACATGGCTCTCCCCTTGAAATGACAGTGGCTTTTTGGCGACCGGCGGCCTGGTGGCCGGTTCCGGTGGTCCTGGGGGCTTGTCGCCCTCCCGGTGTCCATGAGTCTGTCCGAGGTCACCCAGGGTGCGGAAGAGATCACTGCTGGCATGAAGCGCGCCCGGCACCCTCATGCCTGAACATGCCAAAGGGCCGGTCACCTGCGCGCGGCGCGCAGGTAACCAGCCCTTGGCTGAAACGAGTTGGGTCAGGCGGGGAGGAGATCCGGCGAAGGGTCCAGAGCCTGGCACAGCACGGTCATGCTCCCCGGCGCGATCCGGTAGTACGTCTGACGCCCGCGCCGCTCACGCTCCAGGAAGCCCGCCTCGAAGAGCACCTTGAGGTGGTGCGTGACCGTCGGCTGGGTCAGCCCCAGCGGCTCGGTGAGGTCGCAGGTGCAGGCCTCGCCTCCCGGCTGGGTGCGGATCAGCCCGAGCAGCCGCAGCCGGGTGGCGTCCGCGACGACCTTCAGCGCGGCGGCGAGGTCATCGGCGGCCTCCGGAGTGAGCGGGCCGGCGAGCACAGGGGAGCAGCAGAGCTCCGAGATGGGCGTAGGCATACCCGATTCAACGACGGTCATCTATGGATTGTTCCCCAAACGCATTGACAGTCATCTATGAGTCGGGCAGAGTTCAACCCATCGACAGCCGTCTATGAGTTGAGTTGGAGCTCCCCGTGTTCGACACCGTCCTCGACGTCCTGGGCCGCACGGCCTCGGACGTCGGCCACTCCCTCTCCGCGAACTGGCCCTTCCTGCTGATCAGCGTGGTCGTGGCCTCGGCCATCCCGGTGTATGTCGGAGCGGACCGGCTCTCCTCCTGGCTGCGACGCAAGACGCTCTGGGCGGTCCTCGGGGCGGTCGTCCTGGCCACACTGACGCCGTTCTGCTCCTGCGGAACCACCGCGGTCGTCCTCGGCGCCCTCGCCACGAGCGTCCCCTGGACCCCGGTCATCACCTTCATGGTCGCTTCGCCGCTGACCAGCCCGGAGGAACTCGTCTACTCCACGGGCCTGTTCGGCTCCAACTTCGCCATGACCTTCTTCGTGGCGGCGATCGTCATCGGCCTCTTCGCCGGTCTCGTGACCTGGTTCATCGAAAAGACCGGCTGGCTTGAGGGCCAGGCCCGCCTGACCTCCACCGAGGCCGAGAAGAAGGCCGAAGAGAGCTGCTGCACCGGCGGTGACACCGAGGCCGACGACGTCCCGGGCAACGGTGGCGTCAGCGCCCCGGCCGGCTCCGGCGGTGGCGGCCTGGCCCGCACGGCCCTGCTGAACCGGCCCATCGCCCCGGCGCCAGCCCCCGCCCCGGTCGAGACCGACCTGGTCAAGCGGTGGAAGCTCGACGAGTTCGGCAACGAGCTCCTGGTCACCAGCAAGCGCCTCGCGCTCTACTTCCTCGGCTTCGCGACCCTGGGCTTCCTGATCATCAACTCGATCCCGACCCGCTACCTGACCGAGTACCTCGGCGGCGGCCACTGGTACTCCGTGCCGCTCTCCGCGCTCATCGGCATCCCGGTCTACCTGAACTCCGACGGCTCACTGCCGCTCGTCGCCACCCTGATGAAGGGCGGCATGGGCCCCGGCCCGGCGCTCGCCTTCCTGATGACCGGCGCAGGCACCAGCGTCGGCGCCATCAGCGGCATGCTCCTCATCGCCCGCTGGCGCGTCGTGGCCCTGGTCGTCGGCATCCTCTTCACCGGTGCGGTCGTCCTCGGCTACACCGCCCCGATATGGCTCTGATCCACCTGGCCTGAGCGCCAACGCAACAGACGGCAACGGCCCGCCCCCTGCTCCGGGGCGGGCCGCAGCCGTGTTCGGGGCGGGAGCGCGCACCGGCTCCCCTGCGGTCAGGCAGGGGTGGCGCAGGAGCCCTGCCCGAGCATCGCCTTCATTGCGGAGAGCTGACCGATCAGGGCGTCCAGCCTGTCGGAGCGCACCCGGTAGTACACCTCGGTCGCCCTGCGTTCGGAGGACAGCACCCCGGCCTCCCGAAGCTTCCGCAAGTGATGGCTGATGGTCGGCCCCGAGACGGAGAACTCCGCGGCGATCTCTCCCATGCAGACCTCGCCGGCCGGGCAGCAGGCCACGATGCTGGCGATCCTCAGCCGCACCGGATCCGCCAGCGCTTTGAACGCGGCTGCCAGGTCGGCCGCTTCGGCAGCGGTCATGGGTTCAGGGCAGCAGGGCGCGGATATCCCAGCAGGTGCAGGCTCGATCATGCGCCCAATCTGGCCGATCGGAGCCCCCTCCGTCCAGATCCGCCCGAGAAGCGGGACGCGACACCAAATCCATTGACGATCATCTATGCGTTCTGTCATTCTGTGAGCCATAGACGCTCATCTATGAATCGAGGATGTCATGCCGTCCATTCGCCACTCCATCCGCAAGTTCCGCCAAGCCCGCAACGACGCGTTCGTCGCCCGCGTCCGCTTCTGCGACGGATGCGCTGAAGTCAGCGATCCCGTAAGCCGCTCTGACAAGTTCCGCCGTGTCCAGAACTCCGCAATCGCCCTTCACGGCGCACGCATCTGAACCCCGTCACGACCGCACTGAACCCCACCTTGAGGAACGCCGTGAGCACTGCAACGCCCGCCCCCGAAGCGATCAGCCACGTCCGCCTGGCCCGACGGGCTGCACAGGTCCCGCCGTCCGCGACCGCCGCCCTGGACGCCCAGGCGAAGGCGCTGATCGCCCAGGGAGTGGACGTCATCAACCTCACGAGCGGTGAGCCGGCCTTCCCGACCGTCGAACCGGCGGGCCAGGCCGCCGTTGACGCGATCGCCGCAGACTTCACCCGGTACACCCCCGCCGCCGGCATCCCCGAACTGCGCGCGGCCGCCGCCGACTTCCTCAACCGGCACGGGACGGCGTACGGCAGGGACGACGTGGTCATCACGGCCGGCGCCAAGCAGGCCCTCCACTACGCATTCACCGCACTCGTCGAACCCGGAGACGAGATCTTGATCCCGGCCCCCTACTGGGTCAGCTACCCCCACCTGGCCGCCCTGGCCGGCGGCACCCTCGTCCCCGTCCGGCCCGCCCCGGGCGCGGGTTTGAAGGTGACCCCGGACCAGCTGCGGGCCGCGGTCACCGACCGCACCCGGGTCCTGCTCCTGAACAACCCGGCCAACCCTTCCGGCGTCGTCTACGACCGGACCGAGCTCGCCGCCCTCGTCCAGGTCGCCATCGATCACGACCTGGCGATCATCAGCGACGAGATCTGCGACCACTGGGTCTTCGGCGCCGCCGAACACGTCTCCGTCGCCGCCCTCGGCCCCGAGGTCGCGCAGCGCACGCTCACCATCGGCGGCGTCTCCAAGACCTTCGCCATGACAGGTTGGCGCATCGGCTGGGTCGCCGCCCCCGCCCCCGTGGCCCAAGCCATCACGGCAATCCAGAGCCACACCGCCTCCGCCCCGTCCTCCATCTCCCAGAAGGCAGCCCACGGCGCCCTGACCGCAGACCTCACCACCGAGCTGGAACGCCGGCGACTGGAGCTGGACGAGCGCCGCCGGACCACCATCAAGGCCCTAGCCGACATCCCCGGCATCGAGGTCGACGGCAACCCGGAGGGCGCCTTCTTCCTCCTTGCCGACATCTCCGGCACCTACGGCCGCACGCTGGCGGGCCGCACCATCACCTCCGCCGCGGACTTCGCGGAACTGCTCCTCACGGAGGCCAACGTCGCGGTCGTCCCGGGCGCCGACTTCGCGGCCCCGCACCACGTCCGCATCTCCTATACGGTCCCCCCGGACCGCCTCACGGAGGCGCTGGCGCGGCTCGCGGCCTTTGTGGACGGACTAGGGAAGAGGGCTGCGTAGGCTCGCCTCATGGCCAGGGAGGGTCTTCGAGCTCACCTGCTACGCCGAGGATCTTCGACAGGTTCTGGTGTGGTCCTCGGTAGCCGAGTGATTCGAGGACCAGCAGGGACATAGTGCCGAATGAGTGCCCATGTCTCTGTGACGAGCCTGGGAATCCGGTGGAGCTCTTTCCCGGCCCAGCACGGAGAGCCTCGTTCACCGAGATCCGCCGGGGGTGAACCCGTCGGCTTCGCCCTGGCGCGTCTCAGAGCCAGCCGCCAAGAATGATCAACCCGCGGTGCACCAGCGGCTCGACGAAGGGATTGGGCCGGAGGGACGGCCCGTACGCCAACTCCGCCACGTCCATGCGCCACGGTGTACGTCGGTGGTCGATGAGCCGAAGGTCGGCGACCCAGTCCGCGACCTCTGGGGGGGAATTCCCACGGCGCAGAAACGAGTCCGCGGCGCAAACGGCAGCCGCCACCCGAAGCGAGTCGGTCCACGGCCTTCTCCCGTCTCTCTTTCGTTGGGTGGTGCCCCTGGGAGAGCGCACCGCGTACCGCAGGAGAGGATCACCGCGCCGCAGCATCGACGGGGACATGAGCGGGATCAGGACCGAGGCCAGGGCCACGAGCATCCGGTCTTCATGCGAGGGCGTCCCGTCGAGCCAGGCGTGGACGCGAGTCTGCAGGGCCAGAACGGACTCGTCGCTCACCGGCGTCGGCTGGCACCGGGCCAACGGGAAGCCGCACGGCTCTCCCAGGCTGTAATTTCCCTCGCCCTCGTCGGTCCAGTTCTCGCAGGCTCGCTCGGGCGGGGCGTCATGCCGGAAACGGACGGTGTCCCAGCAGGCCTGGCACTCGGTCACCAGGTACACCCCGTGGTCCACACACGCGAACGACCAGGGGAGTTTCCAGCGCAGAAGCCAGCGCGGACCGTCGTTGCCCCGCAAGCACTTCGGGCACCAGCGGGCCTGTGAGTGGTGGAACCAGGCCCCCTTGTGCCATTGCTCGACCGCCACGCCGTCGGACGAGAACGGCGGCAGATGCGGCAGCGCGTTGCCGGCGTAGCGTGCGAGGGTCATCGCGTGCAGGCGCCCGGCGTCTATCCCGGTTAGCTCCTCCATCCGCTGAACCACCGGACCGGATATCCGCATCTCGGCCCCGGAGAGACCCCCGAGCCGATCGAGGTGAAGCTCCCGCAGGAGCGCCTTCATCTCGAGTTCCTGTTGCTGGGCGAGTGCACCGATCCAACTGGTCAGTGACTCGCCGGGTATCGGCTCAATCGCGGGCAGGGTCAGCGTGCGGCGCGGCTGGCGATGCTTCTGCGCTGTCCTCTTCGCAGTACTCACGAGGCGCATCCTGTGGCAGGCGCGTTCCGGCGAACTGCGGGTCGCGAACAGATCACCGATGTGGGTGACCCTGAGGCGCTCTTTCCTGACGGGATCCTGGCCCGTCGTGCATCACCCTGCTGGAACTCCTGGGGATGCTATTCGAATAACATAGAGGGAAGGTGGGGGTATGGACGATGCCCCTTCGGACGGCCGCGACGTAGTACGTCCTGTCCTCATCGATTCCTCGAAGCGCAGACTTCTCCTGATCCCGTCCGCGCCCGACAGCGAAGTCGGCTCCTGGACCGTGCCGACGTTCCCCATGCGCCCCGGTGAGACCGTCCGCCGCGCGGCACTGAGGCACTTGCGTCGCGTTGTCCGTCTCCCCGCGCTTCGCGTCCAGCCGCTCATCGGCCGCCTCTCCCGCAGGGACGTACCGCAGGGCGTTCAGTACGTCGTCGTGGTGCGGCCCGCAGGAGACAGCTGGCCGTCGGCCACCCGTTTCGCGTTCGCCCCGGAAGCCCAGTGGTGGACGACGGCCGAATTGCGGCGCTCCGGAGAACGGGTCGAACCGGCTGAACTGCTCGACTTCATGGACGGCTACTGGGAGGGATGGCTGCCAGACGGAGAGATCTCGCTGGACTAAAACAGGCGTGAACACAGGCAGCACATGTGGAAACGAACCCCACGGAACGGATGTTTCCTTCAGCGTGGCAGCGGAGGCGAGAGGTGATCGACATCGATCTCCTCGCTCTGGAGGACTCGCTCGTAGGTGATGTCTCGAATCGTGGTCACTTCGGCATCGATCTCACCGCCTGCAACGGCGTTGGTCACATCGTCCGGAGCGGGTGCCTTCGGATTGCATTCGGCGGCCAGGGACTGCGCAAACCCTTCCCATAGCCAGTGCCTTTCGGTCCGCTCTCCGTCGGTGGTGAGCTTGGTGAGTCGATCCGCAATCGCCGCAGGACGCTGCTTGACCCTGCCTTCCTCATCCCACAGCCATTGCTCAAGGGCCGGGGGTGGCTCAGGCTTTTCATTCTCATCGAACACGGGTAGAAGGCCGGGCTTCACGAGCACGAGCAGTGTGAGTTGGTAGGGCGGACCTGCATCCCAACTCGGACTGCACTCCAGCCGCAACGATTCCACCCATCCGTCCAGCACACGCCCCAGTGGGCTGTTGGTGTTGCCCGCCTTACTGATCACCGCACTCTTGAGCGGCTCCAGCCATGGTGAGACCTCGTCCGGGAAAGCGAAGCGAGAGAAGCGACGTCCGACTCGCATCCCGAAGGCTCGCAGGGCCGCTACATCCGCGACACCTCGCTGCGGTGCGAGAAGTGCAACGTGAGCCTTCGACACGGTGGCAATGTGGTCAAGATCGGCAAAGGCATCGGATCCGGCTTCGGGAACTGCGACGTATCCGGGCCTGGCTCCCTTCGCAGCCTGCTTCACCAGGTTCTCCGGCAACCTCACGATGGGGGCCACCTGGAGGTATGCCTTGTTCTGCTGCACGATGTCGCACGTCTGGCTAATGATCACTACACCGTCCGGAGTCGGATGCCAGACCGCCTCACCGGAAGGGCCGCGCAGCGGGATGCGGTCCGTATTGAGCACGTCCGCCTGCTGGTACCCCGAAAGATCAACTGGTGCGCACTCGGGCGGCGGGGTCTGCTCGACCAGCCGGTCCCCTATTTCGCCCGCGGGGAGGGATGGCTCGGTCATGTTGCAATTGCCCTCGCTACTCGTCAGTCATCCCCAGCAGCCCCGCCGGTGTGTACCCAGAGCCGCTCAGTGGCTGCCCAGGGCGGCGGTGCTCGTTCAAGAATCGCTCAATCGGGGTCACTCCGTCAGCTCTTGGCACAAAAAGCCAGGCTCGGCGTTCTTCAGATGTCTCGCCGGGTGCCGAGTTGACGATGCGTAGCAGCTCTCCCAACAGTTCTGTGTTCCGCGCGTTCATTCGCTTCCCGGAAGCCCACATGTGCACAGCACGCCGGCTGACGCCGAAGAGCTTTCCCAGCTGGTCCCAGGTCAAGCCTGAACGATCATGGAGTTGGGAGACTGAGGCGGCGGTGGTGGTTGCGCGCTCCGGAGCCGGGCTCCGCGTCGGCAAGGCGGTACCTGATTCCGCCTGGGTCTCATCGCCCAGGCCTTTGCGAACTTGGGGAGTGTAGGTACGGCCTTCGAGAGGTGTTGCCTGAGCTGGAGCAGCCGCAGCGCCAAAGGTCATCGTGCCTGCGAGACAGGCGGCCGCCACAGGACCTGCAACCCAGATGCGGATGCGGGACGAGGAAACGGCTTGTCGATGTTCGTCAGCCAGCTCGTACTGGGTTGTTGATGTTGCGGTATAGGGCCCAGGGTTCAGCAGGGTGCCAGTCATGGCTGACCACCGAAATGAGTAAGAAACTCCTGAGTTACGGCCCAACGGAAGAGCGTGTGAGCACGTTCGGCACAGGCCTCAGCAGCTCTCGAAACCGCAGCCGACTCTGCTGGCAGTGCCAGGCGCGGGTCTGGAAACTCCTCGTACGAGTCGAGGTCCAGCACCCAACTCGACTCGCCTACTGGTGGGAGTGTCGGGTCAAAAGTTCCGCTCTCCGGGAGGAGCCCGTACTGGACGAGTAGCTTCGCAGCGCCGTCGAAGGAGAGGAGTGTCTGTGACAGCGTGTACGAGAGCTGCGTGCCGCTCCCCAGGGAGGCTCCGACCAGGCCGAGAAACTCGGGGTGGACAAGCTTGGTCAGCTGTCCAAGTGCCGTCGCGCCGGTCAGACGGTTGGTGTAACGGATAGCGACGCGGTGATACGAAGGCACTCGAGTTACGGCCTGCAGGACGCCTGCCAGGCGCGCCAACTCGGCACAGAATCCGGTGCGGCCGGGATACGTTGCGGTCTCAAGCGTAAGCGCCCCGTTGGTCAGTGCGACGACACTCTGATGGTCTGCGGATCGAAGACGCCAGACCTTACCGACCTCGGCTTGCTGCATCGGCTGACCGGGGGTGAAAAGGAGAGTCTGTTCGACCCCCTGCTCGATGAAGGGATAGGTGTCCGAAAGTTCCTTGACGAAGGCTTGAACGGCTTCGTCTCCGGATGCCAACACGGACAGCGTGCCGAAGCGCAGCTGGCCGATCACTCTGGCCAGAGGCGCGTCAGGCAGCGCCACGTCATCGACCAGTAGGCGCTCGAAGAGTGGGCCCCGCTCCATCCCGTCCACACTTCACACTCTACTTCTCACTTGCTGGGCTGTCAGGAGAGCCGCGGCTGAGCGGCTGATTGTCACCCATCGGTGATCGGGGCGAACGCTGACTCTTCTGTGTGGGCCCTGGAGGGCGTCTCCTTCAGTCGGAGGAGGGGATCGCCATCGCGGTGCCGAAGCCCACGCGGCGACCTGCGAATTCTCCCTCTCGCGGGAGGCAGCGCTGGCTAGCGTGCTCTCATGGCTCTTGAACCGGTCTGGATAGCGCTTGTCGATGCTTCTTCGCTGTCTCCCGCGCAGCAACTTGTCCTAGCAGAGCTGTTGGCTCGCCATGGTGACCCCACGGCAGCAGCACGCTTCTTCGCCCGACCCGATGTGACGGCCGAAGCTCGAGCTTTTCTGATCCGGTCGACCTACGACCACCAGTTGATCAAGTCCGTGCTGGCCACGCCCGTGGTGACCACGGAGATGCTGCTGATCGCTGCCGACAAACTGGGCGCCGAGGCGGTCCTGACCGAGGTCGCCCGGACGCGATGGGATCTCAAGGAAGCCCAGCTGCTGCTTGTCGAGAGGCTGGATCACGCCTCGGCTCGTCGCGTTGCGGACTCGTGGGGTGGGTACGTCGGTCACGAGCTGCGTACAGCGCTGATCGACGCCGCCGTTCGGGACAGACCCAAGGGTCGTGAGCGCGGCGTCGCCTCCGATGCTTGGCGCAAGGCCGAGCGCGATGCGTGGATAGCCAGGGTGGAGGCGTGGCACGGCGACATCTGGGCCCTGCTGTCGGCCGAGTCCGCCCGGGGGATTTGGCCGGAGCTCATCGCTCGCGGCGAGGACCACGGCAGCACCAGTCTCATCGTCAACTTGCTGCTCAGCGAGGCGAAGGAACTCACCGACGAGACGCTGTCGGCCTGCCTTAAGTCGGAGTTCGCTGACAGTGCTCCTGCGGCCGAGTCCGACACTGACCTCCGGGGATGGGAAGCATGGTTGGAGCTCGAGCGGATCGCGGACATCGTTGACCGTCATCCTCGCGCTCTTCTCCTGCATGGAGTCGTTCTCCGTCCCCGGGTGGCGGCATTGATCGCAGTGGCCGTGGCTCATTCGAGGGAGAAGGGCATATCGGAGTGGGACTGGTCACACTTCGAGCCGGTCGCTGCCGTGTGCACAAGTCCCGAGGTGCTCGACGATGTCGCAGCTCTCGTGTCGACCGCCGTCCGGCCTTCCTGGCAGCGAGGTGAAGGGCCCGATCCCGAATGGGGCACCGGCCGGACCAAGGCCGCCGACGCTCTGGCCATGAACCCGTTGCTCTCTTCGGCCGCTCTGGCTCTCATCGCTCCCTTGCTCAGTCCCGTAGCCGCTGCTCGCTTCGTTCTGCATCCGGACGAACAGGTGCGGAAGGCAGCGGAAGAGGTCGTTGCTCAGGCTGTCGGGAAGATGCGCGGCGAGCGTTACGACGCACGGACCTCCCGAAAGGAGCCCGAGCGTCCGTCGGTGCCTCTGGACGACGTCCTGGCCGAGAGCGGGGACCCGCGAGCCGAACTGGCTGCCTTCCTGCCCCTCAAAGGGGCGGCGGCATACAAGCGGCAGGTCGCCGAGGCGATCGCTGCATCCCGGTTCGCGGACGCGGACCTCCTCCGGCAGTTGCCGGCCCTCATCGTTCTGGGAAGCACGGTGCAGGCTTCAACGGTTGCCCAACTGCTTCAGAGCGACCTGGGTGACAACGCCGACGCATGGGAGGCGTTTGTGGGGAAGGCGGGACGCCTTACGCCCAATGCCACCAAGAGCCTTTCGACGCTGATTGACGAGGCGCTCGACAGTGGGCCGGAAGCCTGATCCGCCGCCCGACGTGCACGGCGGGAAACGATCAATCTTTACCCGGGAAATGATCTTGAACGCCTCGGGATAGTCGCTGGCCAGCGCATTCCGTCGGTTCCCCACCAGCCGAAAGCCCCCCAGGTCATCGACCTGGGGGGCTTTCGCGTTGTCCGGGTGCTTCCGGGGCCGCGCGCGGGTTCCTCGTGCGGGGCCGGGCGGCGGGGGTGCGTCGCTCGTCGTGGGTCGCGCGGACGGGCGGGAGCGCTGTGAAGTGTGACGATGCTCTCACGCGGGTGACGGGGAATTGTCCGGGTCGGCGGCCGGCCGGCGGGTGTCCGGAGAGCCGCCGGGGCCCCGGGTCGGGCGAAGGAGCCCCCGCGAGACGGCGTGCGCCGGTCCGCGGGGGCTCTGGAGTCGTCATGTCCGGATGTCCGGCGGGCAGTGGTTCGCGGGGGCTCGGGGCCGCCGTGCCCGGCGGACGGTGGTTCGCCGGGCGCCGTGATTACGCGGCGAGGCGCCCCGCCACCTTCTTGGCCTGGGCGGCCGCGTCGTCGAGGGCCTTGCTCCGGGACGCCTCGAAGAGCGGGACCAGGTCGGACATCGCCGGGTTGTGCGGGGCCATGGTGAGCTCCGGGACGATGAATTCGACGTCGAGGCCGAGCATCTCGCCCAGCAGGGCCCCCAGGTAGTTCTGCACGTACTCGAAGCCCTCGCGCGGAGTGCCCGGCGCGTACGAGCCGCCGCGGCTGGCGACGACGGTGACCGGGGTGCCCTTGATCTTCGAGTCCTCCGTCATGGCGGTGCGTCCCACGAGGACGACGTTGTCCAGCCATGCCTTGAGGGTCGAGGGGATGGAGAAGTTGTACATGGGGGCGCCGATCAGGATCGCGTCCGCGTTCTCCACCTCCTCGATCAGCTTCACGCGTGCGGCGAAGGCCTCGGCCTGCCCGGGGGTGTGCGTGTCCGGGGCGGCGAAACCGGCGGTGTGGGCGTCGGCCGTGATGTGCGGCACGGGATGCGCGGCGAGATCACGGTGGATGACAGTGCCGTCGGGGTGCTGCTCCTCCCAGGCCGCGCGGAAGGCGTCCGCCACGGCGCGCGAGACGGAGGTGCCGTCCGGGGAGACGGACGAGTCGATGTGGAGGAGGGTGGCCATGATGATCTCCAGACAAAAGGGATGTATGAGGTCGAACGCCGGAACCGGGGCGGGGCCGGGAGTCGAGCGGGGGTGCGGGCCGGATCGGGACAGGGCTGTCGCGGAAGGCCGAGCCGCCCCGAAGGGCTTCTCTTTCGTTCCTAACTAGAGATAACACAGGTACTTACTTTTTTTCATCCCCTTGTGGGGACGCAGTACCCTGGGCGCATGGCAGAACCGGGAAGCCACGACGCGGGGCCGTGCCAGAAGGTCGACGACGGCATGACCCGTGTCTTCGCGCTGCTCGGAAAGCGCTGGACGGGCCTCGTGGTCGCGGTCCTGATGCAGCAGCCCGCCCACTTCGCCGATCTGCGCCGGGCGATCCCCGGCATCAGCGAGCGGATGCTCTCGGACCGGCTCACCGAACTCGGCGCGGCCGGGCTGGTCGTGCGCAAGGTCAGCGAGGGGCCGCCGCTGCGGGTCTGCTACGCCCTGACGGAGGCGGGCGCGGCGCTGGAGCCGGCCCTCAAGGAGCTGGGGTCCTGGGCGGAGAGACACCTGCCGGAGGGCGGCCCCTGCCGGCTGCGGTAGCGGGCCTGACGCGGCGCGACCCGTCCGGACCGTCCCCGGCGTCCCTGCCGTGACCGGGCCGTTCACGGTGTCGCCGGTGCGCTCGGCCGTTCCGGCGCCGCCGGTACGACGCCGCGGTGCGACGCCGCCGCTCCAGCGGTGCGCGCGGCTGCGTCCGCGGTGTCCTCGTCCGGGGGCCGGCGGAGTTGTCCACAGGGTCTGACGCGTTTTCCCACCCGGCTGTACGGTCAGCACGAGTTGATGTTCGTGTGCGGGGGAGGCGGTCGTGATGACCGAGGTCGGTACGGCGGGGACGGAAGGGCAGACGGTGCCGATGGGACGGACGGTGCTGGTCGGGCAGGCCGGTCCGGTGCGTCAGGAGCACGTCGGCGGGCGGCCGGGAGGGAGCGCGTCCGGACCCGAGGCCGGAGGGCCGCCCCTGGCCGAGGACGGTCCGGCGGTCGAGGCGTTCGGGGCCCGGGGATTCGCCGTTCCGGGATTCGCCGCCTGGCCGGTGAAGGACTCGCCCAAGGAGGAGGGGAAGGCCCTGCGCGGGCGGGTCCCGCGCGCGGCGCACGCCGAGCTCCTGGTGGACGCCGACCGGCCGGACGCCGTGACCGCGGTCGAGGAGTCCAACCGGGGCCGGATCCGCGAACTCACCCCGATACGGGTCGGCAGGATGGCGGCCACGCCCTTCGCGTTCCTGCGCGGCAGCGCGGGCCTCATGGCGTACGACCTCGCCCGCACCCCGATGACCGGCGTCGGCGCCCAGATCTGCGGTGACGCCCACGCGGCGAACTTCGGCCTCTACGGGGACGCGCGCGGCGGCCTGGTCATCGATCTGAACGACTTCGACGAGACGGTGCACGGCCCCTGGGAATGGGACCTCAAGCGGCTCGCCACCTCGCTCGTGCTCGCGGGCCGTGAGGCCGGGGCCGACGAGGACACCTGCCGCGCGGCCGCGCACGACTGTGTGGGCGCGTACCGCCGCACCATGCGCCTGCTGGCCAAGCTGCCGGCGCTGGACGCGTGGAACGCCATCGCCGACGAGGAGCTCGTCTCGCACGCCGACGCCCACGACCTGCTCGGCACCCTGGAGCGGGTCTCCAAGAAGGCGCGGGCCAACACCAGCGGACGGTTCGCCGCCAGGTCCACCGAGGCCGTGGAGGGCGGTGGCCGCCGCTTCGTCGACGCGGCACCCGTGCTGCGCCGCGTTCCCGACCGGGAGGCGGCCGCGGTCGCGGCGTCCCTGGAGCACTATCTGACGACGCTCTCCGAGGACCGCCTCCCCCTGCTCGCCCGCTACGCGGTGCACGACGTCGCCTTCCGTGTCGTCGGCACCGGCAGTGTCGGCACCCGCTCGTACGTCGTGCTGCTCCTGGACCACCGCGGCGAGGCCCTGGTCCTCCAGGTCAAGGAGGCCCGCGCCTCGGCGCTGCTCCCGCACCTGGCGACCATCGGCCGTCCGATGCCCGAGGCGGTTCACGAGGGCCGCCGTGTCGTCCTCGGCCAGAAGCGCATGCAGGTCGTCAGCGACATCCTTCTCGGCTGGACCTCGGTCGACGGGCTCCCCTACCAGGTGCGCCAGTTCCGCAACCGCAAGGGCAGCGTCGACCCCGCGGCCCTGGCCGCCGACCACATCGACGACTACGGCCGCATGACCGGCGCCCTGCTGGCCCGCGCCCACAGCCACAGTGCCGATCCCCGCCTGATAGCCGGGTACTGCGGCAAGAACGAGGAACTGGACGAGGCAGTCGCCTCCTTCGCCGTCGCCTACGCGGACCGCACGGAGGCGGACCACGCGGTCCTGACCGCGGCGATCCGAAGCGGACGGATCGCCTCCGAACCGGGGGTGTGACCCCTGCTCCCGCCTCCGTCCCGCTCCTTTCGCGGCCTTGTCGCCGTTCGGCCGGCATGCCGGCCGGGGAGGGCGGGATGATCGGGGTGGTTGGGGGCATTGGGGTCGTTGTGGCCGGTCAGGTGGCTGTGGGGACGGGGAAGGCGGTGAGCCGCGGGGGAGTGTGGCCTACGCTGGACGGGTGACGACCCCGGAAGCCGATCAGAGCCAGTCCGAGCCCGCCTCCGAGGGGGGCCGGGAACACTCCGGTGCCCCGGAGGGCGAGACGCCCCACGCCTCCTTCGGCGACGACGGCCGCATCACCGGCCCGGAAGGCACGGAGGGCACCGAGGGCGCGGACGCGCCGTCCGGCGCCCGGACGGCGGGGCCGGAGGAGGGGCGGCCCGACGGGCAGGACGAGGCTCGGGCCGATGAAGGCCGGAGCCCGGCCTCCGGTGACGAGGACCGGCCCGAGGCCCGTCTCGAACGGGCCGTGCGAGCGGCCGAGCAGGCGTTGATCGAGTTCGAGATCGCTGTGGAGACGTTCCGCGTCGAGGTCGACAATTTCTCCCGGCTGCACCACCAGAAGCTCGGTCCGATGTACTCCCGTCTCGACGAGCTGGAGGCCCAGATCGCCGAGGCGCGCGCCGCGCGCACGGGCGACCCGGAGGACGTGTTCAAGGCGCACGAGGCACGGGCTCGGGTCATGCCCATGCCCGGTGTCGAGGAGCTGTTCCACGGCTGGATGGATTCGGACGGCCTCTTTCCCGAGGCCGTGGCCATGCTCACGGACCAGCCCGTGCGGCCCCCGCAGCGCGTGCGTCCCAGCGAGGAGGCCCGCAAGCTCTTCCGCGAGCTGGTGCGCAAGGCTCACCCGGATCTCGCGCAGGACGACAACGAGCGCAAGCGGCGTGACGAGTTCATCGCCCGCGTGAACACCGCTTATGCCAGGGGTGACGAGAAGCTGCTGCGGGAGCTGGCCGAGGAGTGGGCCGCCGGTCCCGTGCCCGAGGAGTGGAAGCCGAGCCGCAGCGAGGAGCTCTACGCCCGCTTGGAGTGGCTCTCCCAGCGCAAGGAGATGCTCACCCTCGTCGCCCGCGAGCTGGAGGAGAGCGCCATCGGCGCCATGCTCAAGCTGGCGCCGGAGGACCCCGACCGTCTCCTGGAGGAGATCGCCGAGCAACTGCTGGCGCAGGTCGGCCAGCGCGAGCACGAGCTGGCGGAGCTGATCTCCCAGGCTCCCTGACCTTCGCATCGGGCGCGGTCGGGTAGCGTCGGGGGTATGAGTTTCGGAGCTGGTGTGCCCACGGTCGGGGTCGGCGATCTCAAGGTCGACGACTTCCTGCTGGACGTCCGGGAGAACGACGAGTGGGAGGCGGGTCATGCCCAGGGGGCGCTGCACATCCCCATGAGCGACTTCGTCGCCCGGTACGGCGAACTGACCGAGGCGGCCCCGCAGGACGGCCGGGTCAACGTGATCTGCCGCTCCGGCGGCCGTTCGGCCCAGGTCACCATGTACCTGGTCCAGCAGGGCATCGACGCCGCGAACGTCGAGGGCGGCATGCAGATCTGGGAGGCCGCCGGGCGTCCGGTCGTGAACGCCGAGGGCGAGCCCGGCTTCGTGCTGTAGTCCGGGCCCGCTCACCCCGGGCGGCTTCCGTGGTCCGGGCCGCTCACCCCAGGGTGTGTGCCGCCAGCAGGTCGCCCAGGGCCTCTTCGTGTGCCGCCGCCGGGCCGAGCGACAGTTCCAGGTGCTTGGCCCAGGCGTGGTACCGGTGCAGCGCGTACTCGGTGTCGGCGCCGAACCCTCCGTGCAGGTGCTGGGCGGTCTGGACGACCCGGCGGACCCCTTCGGACGCCCAGATCTTGGCCACGGCCACATCGCCGGAGGCCGGGAGCGCGCCCCCGGCTCCCGTGCTGATCCGCCACGCGGCCTGCCAGAGCGTCGCCTCCATCGCGCGCAGGTCGATGTAGCGGTCGGCGGCCTGGACGGCGACCGCCTGGAACGTGGCGACCGGGAACCCGAACTGCTCCCGCTTGCTGGTGTACGCGCTCGTCATCCGGAGCACTTCCTCCCCGAGCCCGAGCGCCAGCGCACAGGTGCCGGTGGTCAGCAGGTCGCGCAGCCACTCCCACGCCCCGGGCGCGTCGATGACGTGCGGGGCGGTGATCCGGGCGGACTCCAGCCGCAGTTCGCCGAGTCTCTCGCCGGTCGTGGAGATCTGTTCGGCGAGTACGGTCCCTTCGTGGCCGCGGGGGACCAGGGCGAGGACGGTCCGGCCGGTGTCCGTGTGCGCGGGCACGACGACGAGATCGGCGTCGCAGGCCCAGGGAATTGCCGTCTGGGCGCCGTCCAGTACCCATTCCGCGCCGTCCTGCCGGGCGGTCACGGCGAGTTCGGCCGGGTCGTGGCCGGTTCTTCCGTTGGCGGCGACGGTCAGCACGAGTTCGCCCCGGCCGGCCCGCGCGGGCAGCTCCGCCCTCAGCTCCCCGCCGCCGTAGCGTTGCACGGCCGCCGTCGCCGCGCTGCTCTCCAGCAGCGGCACCCGTGCCAGCACCTTCGCCGATTCCCGCAGCACGAGACACAGCGCGACCGCGTCGAGGCCCGCCCCGCCGGACTCCTCGTCGAGCAGCAGGCTCAGCAGGTCCGCCTCGGCGAGCCTCGCCCACAGGGGCCGGTCGAAGTGTTCGGCCACGGCGCCCGGGCTGAGGGCGGGACTGGGCACGCCGTCGGGGGAGACCCCGGCGAACACCCCCTTCGCCGCCTCGACCGCCGCCTGCTGCTCCTCGGTGAAGGTGAAGTCCACGATCCCGTCCTCCCGCGCACGCACCGGACCAACGACCAGACAGGAAGCCTGATCTGACGGAGCGTCAAGATAGAACAGGTTCTACGAGAAGGGAACGGCGGACGACCGGCCACCACGGGGACGGCCGCACCGAGAACGGCAGTCCCGGGAACGCACGGCTCAGGAACGGCCGCCCGGGGGAAGGCGGTTCGGAGAGTGCCGACCGGGCCGGTGATCGGGAACGTGCCCGTCGAGCCGGCCCGGTCGGCGAGGCGTGTCCGCCGGTCTCAGCGGTCGAAGTCCAACTCGACCTTCTCCGTGGCGGGATGGGACTGGCAGGCCAGTACGTAACCGGCTTCCGTCTCCTCGGGCTCCAGGGCGAAGTTGCGGTCCATCCGCACCTCGCCCGAGACGAGGAACGCCCGGCAGGTGCCGCACACGCCGCCCTTGCAGGCGTAGGGCGCGTCCGGACGGTTGCGCAGCACCGCGTCCAGCAGGGACTCGCCGTCCTGGACGGGCCAGGTGCCGCCGCGTCCGTCGAGCCGCGCGGTCACCGTGCTGTGCGCGGGGGCCGGGACGGCGGAAGGGGCCGGGGCGGCGGCGTCCACGTGGAAGATCTCCTCGTGGATGCGCGTCCGGGAGACCCCGAGCCCGCGCAGGGCCCGCTCGGCGCCTTCCACGAGTCCCATCGGCCCGCACAGGAACCAGCCCGCCACCTGCTCCACGGGCAGCAGCGCCGGAAGCAGCCCGGTCAGCCGCTCCTGGTCGAGCCGCCCCGACGGCAGCCCGGCCTGCTGTTCCTCCCGGGAGAGGACCGTCACCAGCTGGAACCGTTGCGGATAGCGGTCCTTGAGGTCGGCGACCTCCTCCAGGAACATCGTCGAGGCCGACGTACGGTCGCTGCGTATCAGACAGAAACTCGCGTCCGGCTCCCGCGCCAGCAGGGTCGAGACGATCGACAGCACCGGGGTGATCCCGCTGCCGCCCACCACCGCCGCGTACAGACCGGCCGAGGGCTCCAGCGTGAAGCGTCCCGCCGGGATCATCACCTCCACCGTGTCGCCGACGGCGATCTCCTTGAGCGCGTACGTCGAGAACGCGCCTCCGTCGACCAGGCGCACTCCGACCCGCAGGGTGCGCGGTGCCTCGCCGTCGGGGGCGGGTGCCGGCGAGCAGATGGAGTACGTACGGCGGATCTCCGTGCCGTCGGCCGTGCGGCGCAGTGCCAGATGCTGACCGGCGGCATGCCGGTAGTCCTCGCGCAGTTCCGCGGGCACCGCGAAGGTCAGGGCCACGGAGTCGTCGGTGATCCGGTCGACCGCGGCCACCGTGAGCGGGTGGAAGCGGGCCATCACAACTCCTTGAAGTGGTCGAACGGTTCGCGGCAGGACAGACAGCGGCGCAGCGCCTTGCACGCGGTGGAGGAGAAGCGGCTGAGCAGCTCGGTGTCGGCCGATCCGCAGGAGGGGCAGCGGATGGGCTCCGGCTCCTGCTCGTCCGCGGCCGTCCGGGTCGGTCCCAGGTCGAGGGCCACCGGCCCCGAGGGGCGGCCGCCGCGCGGCGGTGCTATCCCGAACTCCCGCAGTTTGCGGCGGCCTTCGTCCGAGATGTCGTCGGTCGACCAGGCGGGACTGAGCACCGTGCGCACGGACACCTCGCGTATGCCGTGCTCGTGGAGCACCCGCTCGATGTCCGTGGACATGGCCTCGACGGCCGGGCAGCCGGTGTAGGTCGGGGTCAGCTCGACCTCGACGCTGTCCGCGTCCCGGACGTGGACGGCGCGCAGCACACCGAGGTCCTCCAGGGTGAGCACGGGCAGCTCGGGGTCGGGAACGGAGCCGGCCAGTCTGCGCAGCTCCTCCTCCAGGGCGGTGGTCGTCACCATGACGCCCCCGGGTGGCTGCGGTGCAGGTGCTGCATCTCGGCGAGCATCCGTCCGAAGGACTCGGTGTGCAGGCCCTGGCGCCCGGCGCCGGCCGTCCACGCCCCGGTCACCGGACCTTCGGGGACGGTCAGCGTGGCACGGCGCAGGGTGTCCTCCACGGACTCCAGCCAGGCGGCCCGCATTCCGTCCCAGTCGACGCCGACGCCGTCGAGCGGCTGGAACATCTCGCCCGTGAAGCGCCACAGGGCCTGGCACGCCCGGTTCATCCGCTCGCGGCTCTCGTCCGTGCCGTCACCGAGGCGCAGGGTCCACTGCTCGGCGTGGTCCTGGTGGTAGGCGACCTCCTTGACGGCCTTCGCGGCGAGGGGGGCGAACTCGCCGTCCCCGGACGCCAGCTGTGCGTAGAGGAGCCGCTGGTAGGTCGAGAAGTAGAGCTGGCGGGCGATGGTGTGGGCGAAGTCGCCGTTCGGCTGCTCGACGAGCTGGAGGTTGCGGAAGGCGCGCTCCTCGCGGAGGTACGCCAGCTCGTCCTCGTCACCGGCCATGGACAGCAGGACCCGGGCCTGGCCGAGCAGGTCCAGCGCGATGTTGGCCAGGGCGACTTCCTCTTCGAGGACGGGCGCGTGGCCCGCCCACTCCCCCAGCCGGTGCGAGAGCACCAGGGCGTCGTCGCCGAGGGCCAGGGCGGCCGCGGTGTTCACGGTGAGCGTCACAGGTGCTTCACCCCTTCCGGGATCTCGTAGAACGTCGGGTGGCGGTAGGGCTTGTCCGCGGCGGGCTCGAAGAACGGGTCCTTCTCGTCGGGCGAGGACGCGGTGATCGCCGCCGAGGGGACGACCCAGATCGAGACGCCCTCGCCGCGGCGGGTGTACAGGTCGCGGGCGTTGCGCAGCGCCAGCTCGGCGTCCGGCGCGTGCAGGCTGCCGGCGTGGGTGTGCGAGAGTCCGCGGCGCGAGCGCACGAAGACCTCCCACAGCGGCCAGTCGGTGTTCGTCATGCTCGGGTCGCTCCTGTCTCACCGGTCGTGCTCGTGGAGCCGACGGCCCGGTTCGTGTGCTTGTCCGCGTACGCGGCGGCCGCTTCCCGCACCCACGCGCCCTCCTCGTGGGCGCGTCGGCGCTGGGTGATCCGCTGGTCGTTGCACGGGCCGTTGCCCTTGAGGACCTCCCAGAACTCCGTCCAGTCGATGGCGCCGAAGTCGTGGTGTCCGCGCTCCTCGTTCCACACGAGGTCGGGGTCGGGCAGGGTCAGGCCGAGCGATTCGGCCTGGGGCACGCAGATGTCGACGAAGCGCTGGCGCAGCTCGTCGTTCGAGTGGCGCTTGATCTTCCACGCCATCGACTGGGCGGAGTGCGAGGACTCGTCGTCGGGCGGGCCGAACATCATCAGGGAGGGCCACCACCAGCGGTCGACCGCGTCCTGGGCCATCGCGTGCTGCTCGGGGGTGCCCTGGCTCAGGGCCAGCAGCAGTTCGTACCCCTGGCGCTGGTGGAAGGACTCCTCCTTGCACACGCGGATCATGGCGCGCGCGTACGGGCCGTACGAGCAGCGGCACAGGGGGACCTGGTTGGTGATCGCCGCGCCGTCCACGAGCCAGCCGATGGCGCCGACGTCCGCCCACGTCAGCGTCGGGTAGTTGAAGATCGAGGAGTACTTCTGGCGGCCGGAGTGCAGCTTGTCCAGCAGTTCGTCGCGGCTGACGCCGAGCGTCTCGGCCGCGCTGTACAGATACAGCCCGTGTCCCGCCTCGTCCTGGACCTTCGCCATCAGGATCGCCTTGCGGCGCAGCGAGGGCGCGCGCGTGATCCAGTTGGCCTCCGGCTGCATGCCGATGATCTCGGAGTGGGCGTGCTGCGCGATCTGGCGGACCAGGGTCGAGCGGTAGGCGTCGGGCATCCAGTCGCGGGGCTCGATGCGTTCGTCGGCCGCCACCGCGGCGTCGAAGACGACCTCGTATGCCGCCGTGCGCGCCGCCTCGTCGGCGGCTTCGTCCGCCTGTGTGCGGGCCGTGTGGTGCGCTGATGCTGTCGCCATGCGGTCCCCCTCGACCTCTCGCTCCCGACCGACCGATCGTTCGGTCCATTCGCAACAATGGTCGGTCGGGCGCCGTGCGGTGTCAACCGCTGTGGACAACCTCATGCGCGTCGGTGCGGCCGCCGTGACGCACGGGGCTGTGCCGGACGGTGGGCTCTGAGTACCGTTCGCTTGCGAACGCCGTGGCACGGTGCGACGTGGCGGTACGGTGCCCGCAGTCCGGCGGACGGCAGTCGGATCCGGGATCGTGGATCGGGGCGGGATGGACGCGAGGGACGAGGGCTCCAGGCGGGAGCCGGGGCCGGCCGCGTTCGAGGAGGGTGCGCCCGGTACCGCCGGCGCCGCGCCGTTCCCCGGCCCGCGGCCGGCCGACGAGACGGCGGACGGCGCCCGGACCGGGGCGGAACCCTCCCCGGAGTCCGGGGAGGGCGGTCCGGAGGACACCGTCCCCGAGGCGGCGCGGGGCCCGGAGCCCGAGGCGACGCCTGGTCCTGAGTCCGGGGCGGCGCATGATCTGGGGCCCGGGACGGCCGGGCCCGGTACGGGTGCGGCCGAGGAGGGCGCGTCCGCGTCCGTGGAGTCCGAACGGCCACAGCCCGGGGCGGACGTTCCCGCGGACCGCGGGACGGCCGGGTCCGGGACCCTCGCTCCCACGGACGCCGGGGGTGCCGCTCCCGCGGGGCCCGAGGAGGACGGCCCGCTCGTCGTCGCTCTCCCCGGCCCCGGCGAGGTCGAGGCCGACGCGCCCGCGCCCGTGTTCCCGAAGCAGTCAGGGGAGTCCGGGGAACCCGGCTGCCCGGAGGCCGGGGTCCCCGTGGGCCTCGCGGCCCTCCCCCTTCCCCATCAGATCGCCGCGGCCCTCGCCCTGGCCCTCGTGGCCGTCGTCTCCTGCGTGCACCTCGGCATGGTGTTCCTGCACGTCGCGCCCTCGAACACGGTGACGAAGCAGCACGGCCGCGCGATCGACGACTGGATCTACCCCGAGTTCGAGCAGAACTGGAAGCTCTTCGCTCCCAACCCGTTGCAGCAGGACATCGCGGTCCAGGTCCGTGCCCTGGTCCGCGCGCAGGACGGCACCAGCCGCGAGACCGGCTGGTACGACCTGTCCGCGCTCGACGGGCTGGCCATCGACGGGAATCCGCTGCCCAGCCACACCCAGCAGAACGAACTGCGCCGCGCCTGGGACCTCTACGTCGGCACGCACGACGGCGAGAACCGTGCCGTGGGCCTGCGGGGCGACCTCTCGGAGCGCTATCTGCGCCGCATCGGCGTACTGCGCCTCCACCGTGAGCACGCGGACGCCGAGGGCGCCGTCGTCGAACGCGTCCAGTTCCGCTCCCTCACCACCGACGTACCGCCCCCGCGGTGGAGCGGCGAGAAGGTGTCCGACCGGCCCGTCGTCCGTGAGCTGCCCTGGTGGGCGGTCCCCGGGAGCGATCGCGCGGACGGGCTGACGGAGGCGGGCGCCCGGTGAACCGACCCGCTCCGACGATCGCGCGCGGCATCGCCCGGGTCACCGAGTCCGCCCTCGGCCCGTACCAGAGCGCCGTGATCCGTATCGGCTTCGCCGCCACCTGGCTGCTGTTCCTGCTGCGCGAGTACCCCCACCGCCAGGAGATGTACGGGCCCGACGCGCCCTGGAGCTGGGACCTCGCCCGCCGCCTCGTCGCGAACAACCACGCCTTCACGGTCCTGACGTGGTCCGACAGCCAGGTGTGGTTCGAGACCGTCTACGCCCTCGCCGTCGCCTCCAGCGCCCTGCTGCTGGTGGGGTGGCGGACCCGCGCGATGTCGGTGCTCTTCATGGTCGGTGTGCTGTCCCTGCAGAACCGCAGTGTCTTCATCGGGGACGGCGGGGACAACGTCCTCCACCTGATGGCGATCTACCTGGTGTTCATCCGCTGCGGCCGGGTGTGGTCCCTCGACGCGCGGCGGGACCGCCTCGCCCGTGAGGCCCACGCGCGCGGGGAGTGGACCGGGCCCGGGCGAGGAGGCCCCGCGCTGTGGGCGGGGCTCGGGATCGCGCTGGCGGTGGCGACGGGCGCGGGACGGATCGACGGGGGTTTCCTGGGCGGCTGGCTCACGGTCTTCTGGGGGCTGTGGGCGGTGCAGGCACTGTGGTGGGCCGCCGGCCGTCTCGCCCGCACCGCGGAGCCGCGCGTCCTGCTGGACGTCGTCGCCAACCTCGTGCACAACGCGGCCCTGATGATCGTCATGGCCGAGGCGTGCCTGATCTACGCGACCGCCGGCTGGTACAAGATCCAGGGCTCGCGCTGGCAGGACGGCACCGCCGTCTACTACCCGCTCCACCTGGAGTCCTTCTCCCCGTGGCCGGCCCTGTCCGGCCTGATGTCCGCGCACGGCTCGATCGTGATGCTGGTGACGTACGGGACGGTCGCCGTGCAGGTCGCCTTCCCCTTCACGCTGTTCAACCGGCGGGTCAAGAACGTCCTGCTGGTGGCCATGATGACCGAGCACGCAGTGATCGCCGTGGTCCTCGGGCTGCCGTTCTTCTCGCTCGCGATGATCGCCGCGGACGCCGTGTTCCTGCCGACGTCCTTCCTGCGGCGCCTGGGCGGACGGGTCGCACGCGCGCGTGACCGGCTGTTTCCCGGCGGCGGCCGGGGGCTTCCGGGACCCCGGGAACCCGTCCCGGACGTCCTGGACGTCCCGGAGGAGCCCGGGCAGGCGCACGTAGGCTTCACCGCATGAACGACCCGGTACGTGTCTGGCGCCAACTCTTCGACGACTCCGTCCTGCTCGACGGCTTCCACGCCCTCAAGCACGCGGTGCGTTTCGGGGCGCGCGTCCCGGTCGCCGTCACGACCGACCGGCGGGCGGTCCTCGAACTGGCCGGTGAGCTCGCCCCCGACGTGCGGGCCGCTCTCGACGGGCTCCTGACCGAGGTCCCGCAGACGGCGTTCACGGCACTCGTGCCGCGTCCGCATCCCACCTCGGTGGCGGCTCTGGCCGTACGCCCCTCCCGCGCCGCCAACCTGGAGGCACTGGCCCGGGTGCCCCGCACCGCGCCCGTGATCGTCCTCGACAATCCGCGCAACCTCGGCAACGCCGGAGCGGTGATCCGGCTCGCGGCCGGTTTCGGCGCGACCGGGGTGGTCACCACGGGCACGCTCGACCCCTGGCACCCCACGGTCGTGCGCGGCGGGGCCGGCCTGCACTTCGCGACCGCCGTGGAGCGCCTGACGGCGGACGAACTCCCGGCGGGCCCGGTGTTCGCGCTCGACCCCGAGGGCGAGGACATCCGGGGGACGAAACTGCCCGACGACGCCCTGCTCGCCTTCGGCTCGGAGCGCAGCGGGCTGTCCGCCGAACTGCGCTCCCGGGCCGACCACCTGGTCTCCCTGCCGATGCGCCCCCAGGTCTCCAGCTACAACCTCGCGACCAGTGTGGCCATGACGCTGTTCCACTGGAGCGCCACGGGGGACGCACCGGCTTAGGGAGCAAGACTCCGGGCTCACGCCTCCCGGCGGACCTCGATCACCCGGAAGCGGTTCGCCACGAACGCCCCGTCGCACAGCGCCGCGTTGGCCGCGCCGTTGCCGCCCGAGCCGTGGAAGTCCGAGAACGCGGCCGTCTGGTTGACGTAGACCCCGCCCGTGAGGTTCAGGGAGAGCTGGGCGCACTCCTCCAGGCAGGCCTCCTGCACCTCGCGCTCGAACGCCTCGTCGGTGGTGTAGGCGCCGACGGTCATCGCGCCCTTGTCCCGGGTGGTGCGCCGCAGCAGTGCCACGGCGTCGGCGGCCGAGTCGACCGCGACGGCGAAGGAGACCGGGCCGAAGCACTCGCTCATGTAGGCGGCCTCGTCGTCGCTGCCGCCGTTCTCCCAGTACTTGCGCGCGCCGTCGAGCTTCACGATCAGCGGCGAGCGCACGACGGCGCCCGGGAACTCCGGGTTGTCGATCTCCTGTGAGGGCAGGGCCACTTCGCCGAGTCCGGCGGCGGCCTCCAGACGGGCCTTCACGTCCGGGTTCACGATGGCGCCGAGCAGCGCGTTCGCGCGGGCGTCGTCACCGAGGAGCCCGCCGACCGACTTCGCGAGATCGGCGGTCACCTCGTCGTAGGACTTGTGGCCCTCGTCCGTGGAGATGCCCTCGCGCGGGATCAGCAGGTTCTGCGGGGTGGTGCACATCTGGCCGCTGTAGAGCGACAGGGAGAACGCCAGGTTGGACAGCATCCCCTTGTAGTCGGCGGTCGACTCCACGATCACCGTGTTGACGCCGGCCTTCTCCGTGTAGACCTGCGCCTGGCGGGCGTTGGTCTCCAGCCAGTCGCCGAAGGCGGTGGAGCCGGTGTAGTCGATGATGCGGATCTCGGGGCGGGTGGCCAGCGTCTTCGCGATGCCCTCGCCGGGACGCTCGGCGGCGAGCGCCACCAGGTTCGGGTCGAAGCCCGCCGCGGCGAGCACCTCGCGCGCGACCTGCACGGTGAGCGCGAGCGGGAGCACCGCGCGCGGGTGGGGCTTCACCAGGACCGCGTTGCCCGTGGCCAGGGAGGCGAACAGGCCCGGATAGCCGTTCCACGTCGGGAAGGTGTTGCAGCCGATCATCAGCGCGATGCCGCGCGGGACGGGCGTGAACTGCTTGGTGAGCGCGAGCGGGTCGCGCTTGCCCTGGGGCTTGCTCCACTCCGCGGTGTCGGGGGTGCGGACCTGCTCCACGTAGGCGTAGGCCACCGCCTCCAGACCGCGGTCCTGCGCGTGCGGGCCGCCCGCCTGGAACGCCATCATGAAGGCCTGGCCGCTGGTGTGCATGACCGCGTGCGCGAATTCGTGGGTGCGGTCGCTGATCCGCTTGAGGATCTCCAGACAGACCACGGCGCGGATCTCCGCGCCCGCGTCGCGCCAGGCGCGCTGTCCCGCGCGCATGGCGGGCAGCAGGGTGTCGATGTCCGCGTGCGGGTACGTGACGCCCAGCTCGATGCCGTACGGCGACACCTCGTCCCCGACCCAGTCGTCCGTGCCGGGCTGGCCCAGGTCGAGGCGGGTGCCGAGGAGGGCGTCGAAGGCGGCTTTGCCCTCGGCCATGCCCAGGCTGCCGTTCTCGCCGTACGCCTTGGGGTGCTCGGGGTGCGGGGACCAGTACGCGCGGGTGCGGATCGCTTCCAGCGCCTGATCCAGGGTGGGCCGGTGCTGGGCGATCAACTGGTGCGCGGTGAGTTCGGCGGCCATCAAGGACCAACTCCTTGTCTCAAGAGCTCCTCGTCGAGCTCGCGAGCTGGGCAGGAATGGACAGTCAGGGTTAGAGTAACCGAACGATCGGTCGGGACAAGGGGGACCGCCGCATCTGTGGAAAACGGCGTGCGGGAGGATCGCGCACATGACAGCACTCGACCTCAGCAGCCCCGTGGCAGTCGTCGGCACCGGCACCATGGGCCAGGGCATCGCCCAGGTCGCGCTGGTGGCCGGCCACCCCGTACGGCTCTACGACGCCGTTCCCGGGCGTGCCGCGGCGGCGGCCGAAGCGATCGGCGCCCGCCTGGACCGGCTCGTCGCGAAGGACCGGCTCACCGCCGCCGACCGGGACGCCGCGCGCGCCCGCCTCCAGCCGGCCGAGAGCCTCACCGACCTCGCCGACTGCGCGCTCGTCGTCGAGGCCGTGCTCGAAGAACTCGACGTCAAGCAGCGGCTGTTCGGCGAGCTCGAGGAGATCGTCGGGGACGACTGCCTGCTGGCCACCAACACCTCCTCGCTGTCCGTCACGGCCATCGGCGGCGCGCTGCGCAACCCCGGCCGTTTCCTCGGGCTGCACTTCTTCAACCCGGCGCCGCTGCTGCCGCTCGTGGAGGTGGTCTCCGGGTTCGCGACCGACGTCACCTCGGCCACGCGCGCGTACGAGACGGCCCGCGCCTGGGGCAAGACGCCCGTCGCCTGCGCGGACACGCCCGGTTTCATCGTCAACCGCATCGCGCGGCCCTTCTACGCCGAGGCCTTCGCGGTCCACGAGTCCCAGGCGGCCGACCCCGCCACCATCGACGCGGTCCTGCGCGAGTCCGGCGGGTTCCGGATGGGCGCCTTCGAGCTCACCGACCTGATCGGCCAGGACGTCAACGAATCCGTCACGCACTCCGTGTGGCGGTCCTTCTTCCAGGACGTACGCTTCACGCCCTCGCTCGCCCAGCGACGGCTCGTCGAGTCGGGCCGGCTCGGCCGCAAGACGGGGCACGGCTGGTACGACTACGGGGACGGCGCCGAGCCCTCCGAGCCGCACACCGCGGAGAAGGAGCAGCCGCCCGCGTACGTCGTCGCCGAGGGTGACCTGGGTCCCGCCGCCGACGTCCTCGCCCTGATCCGCGAGGCGGGCATCCGGGTCCGGGAGGACGAGGAGGACAACGGCACCCGCCTGGTGCTGCCGAGCGGCGGCCAGCTGGTCCTCGCCGACGGCCAGACCTCGGTCGAGTTCCGCGACGTCGTCTACTTCGACCTCGCGCTCGACTACCGCGAGGCCACCCGGATCGCCCTGTCGACGGCCCAGGACACCGCTCCCCAGACCCTCTCCGAGGCCATCGGCCTCTTCCAGGCGCTGGGCAAGGACGTCAGCGTGATCGGGGACTGCCCCGGCATGATCGTCGCCCGCACGGTGGCCCGGATCGTCGACCTCGCCCACGACGCGGTCGCCAAGGGCGTGGCCACCGAGGAGGACGTCGACACCGCGATGCGCCTCGGCGTCAACTACCCCCTCGGCCCCTTCGAATGGAGCCGCAGGCTCGGCGCGAGCTGGTCGTACGACGTCCTGGACGAACTGCACGAACGTGACCCCTCGGGGCGCTACGCCCCGTCGCTGGCGCTCTACCGCCACGCGTACGCCGACGAGAAGCGGGAGGACACCCAGTGACCACCGCCAAACGGGACACGTACACCCCCGAGACACTGCTCTCCGTCGCCGTCCAGGTCTTCAACGAACGCGGCTACGACGGCACTTCCATGGAGCACCTCTCCAGGGCGGCCGGCATCTCCAAGTCGTCGATCTACCACCACGTCTCGGGCAAGGAGGAGCTGCTGCGGCGCGCGGTGAGCCGGGCGCTGGACGGGCTCTTCGAGATCCTCGACGAGGAGCACGCGCGCGTGGGGCGTGCCGTGGAGCGCCTGGAGTACGTGGTGCGGCGCATGGTCGAGGTCCTCACGTCCGAACTGCCCTACGTGACGCTGCTCCTGCGGGTGCGCGGCAACACGGACACCGAGCGGTGGGCGCTGGAGCGGCGCCGCGACTTCGACCACCGGGTCGCCGAGCTCCTGAAGGCCGCGGCCGCCGACGGGGACGTGCGCGGCGACGTGGAGGTCAGGCTCGCGACCCGGCTGGTCTTCGGGATGATCAACTCGCTCGTGGAGTGGTACCGCCCGGACGCACGGGGCATGGGCGCGCGCGAGGTGGCCGACGCCGTGGTGGTGCTGGTCTTCGGAGGGCTCCGGCAGGAGCGCTGAGGCCGGTTCCGGGGCCGGTGGCGTCCGGGCTCGGCCGATGTCTCCGGTTCCGCACCCGGGCGGTGCGTGTGCCGCCGGGCCGCTCCACGCCCTGGTCCGGGCCGCCTCACGGCCGTGTGTCGTCGGGCCGCCTCAAGACCGTGTACCGCCGGACCGCTTCGGATCCGAGGCCGCGCTGGGCCGCCTCACGGCCGTGTGCCGTCGGGCGGCTCCCCGCCCGACGGCGGACCGTGCCGCCCCCCGTGAGCGGGCGTCGCGGGTCCGTGAGCCGGGGCGTCAGCCCTCCGGCTCCAGGTCCTCCTCCTCGAAGACCAGCAGGGTCCTGCTGCTGAGCACCTCCGGGATGGCCTGGAGCCGGGTGAGCACCAGCTCGCGCAGGGCCCGGTTGTCCGGCGTGTGCACCAGGAGGAGCACGTCGAAGTCGCCGCCCACCAGGGCGATGTGCGAGGCCCCGGGGAGCACCCTCAGCCGCTCCCGCACCGTGCGCCAGGAGTTCTGCACGATCTTGAGGGTGATGTACGCCGAGGTGCCCTGTCCCGCGCGCTCGTGATCGACGCGCGCCCCGAAGCCGCGGATCACACCGTCCTCGATGAGGCGGTTGATCCGCGCGTAGGCGTTGGCCCGCGACACATGGACCCGCTCGGCCACGGAACGGATGGAGGCACGGCCGTCCGCCTGCAGCATGTGCAGGATGTCCTGGTCGATCGCGTCGAGCGGACGGGCGGGCGGCAAGGGCGGCGCGGAGGGTGCGGAGGGCGCGGGTGGCGCGGGCGGCACGGAGGGCCCGGCCTCCGGCGGCTCGGCCATTTGTTCAGGTGCCATGTCCCCCCGCCTCCCTACCATGGACGTACTGCATCCATCTCAGGCCGCGCAGAACCGTTTGTCCACAGCCTGGCGGCGCCTGTAGCCAAAATGTGCCGACGACCGAACAATCGGTAGGTGAGGCGCGTCACACCCGTGGCGCGTCCGGAGCCGCTCCCACGAGGAGGTGCCGTCATGACGGTCATGGAGCAGCGAGGGGCCTACCGGCCCACGCCGCCGCCCGCCTGGCAGCCCCGCACCGACCCCGCGCCGCTGCTGCCCGACGCGCTGCCCCATCGCGTCCTCGGCACCGACGCCGCCGCCAAGGTCGATCCCGCCCTGCTGCGCCGCCTGCACACGGAGCTGGTGCGCGGCCGCCGCTACAACGTCCAGGCCACCGCCCTCACCAAGCAGGGCCGTCTCGCCGTGTACCCGTCCAGCACCGGACAGGAGGCCTGCGAGGTCGCCGCCGCGCTCGTGCTGGAGGAGCGCGACTGGCTCTTCCCGAGCTACCGCGACACCCTCGCCGCCGTCGCCCGCGGCCTCGACCCGGTCCAGGCCCTCACGCTCCTGCGCGGTGACTGGCACACCGGCTACGACCCGCACGAGCACCGGATCGCGCCCCTGTGCACCCCGCTCGCCACCCAGCTCCCGCACGCCGTGGGCCTCGCGCACGCCGCCCGCCTCAAGGGCGACGACGTGGTCGCGCTCGCCCTGGTCGGCGACGGCGGCACCAGCGAGGGCGACTTCCACGAGGCGCTGAACTTCGCCGCCGTGTGGCAGGCGCCGGTCGTCTTCCTCGTGCAGAACAACGGCTTCGCCATCTCCGTCCCGCTCGCCAAGCAGACCGCCGCCCCGTCGCTGGCCCACAAGGCCGTCGGCTACGGGATGCCGGGCCGCCTGGTCGACGGCAACGACGCGGTGGCCGTGCACCAGGTCCTGAGCGAGGCCGTCGCCCACGCGCGCGCGGGAGGCGGTCCCACCCTCGTCGAGGCCATCACGTACCGCATCGACGCCCACACCAACGCCGACGACGCCACCCGCTACCGGGGCGACGCCGAGGTCGAGACCTGGCGCGCCCACGACCCCGTCGCGCTGGTGGAGCGCGAGCTGACCGAGCGCGGTCTGCTCGACGAGGCCGCCCTGCAGGCCGTGCGCGACGGCGCCGAGGCGATGGCCGCGGACCTGCGCGAGCGCATGAACCAGGACCCGGTGCTCGACCCCATGGACCTGTTCGCCCATGTGTATGCCCACCCCACGCCTCAACTGCTTGAGCAGGAGAGCCAGTTGAGGGCGGAGCTGGACGCCGAGGCGGACGGCACGCCCGGAGCGGGCCCGCACGGCCCGGAAGGAGCCGGGCGATGACCACGGTTGCCCTCAAGCCGGCCACCATGGCGCAGGCCCTCGGACGCGCCCTGCGCGACGCCATGGCCGCCGACCCGACCGTCCACGTCATGGGCGAGGACGTCGGCACCCTCGGCGGTGTCTTCAGGGTCACCGACGGACTCGCCAAGGAGTTCGGCGACGACCGCTGCACGGACACCCCGCTCGCCGAGGCGGGCATCCTCGGCGCGGCCGTCGGCATGGCCATGTACGGCCTGCGGCCGGTCGTGGAGATGCAGTTCGACGCGTTCGCCTACCCGGCGTTCGAGCAGCTGCTCTCGCACGTGGCGAAGATGCGCAACCGCACGCGGGGCGCCATGCCCCTGCCCATCACGATCCGCGTCCCCTACGGCGGCGGCATCGGCGGCGTCGAGCACCACAGCGACTCCTCCGAGGCCTACTACATGGCCACCCCGGGCCTCCACGTCGTCATGCCCGCGACCGTCTCCGACGCCTACGGGCTGCTGCGGGAGGCCATCGCCTCGGACGACCCGGTGGTCTTCTTGGAGCCCAAGAGGCTGTACTGGTCGAAGGATTCCTGGAACCCGGACGAGCCGTCGGCCGTTGAGCCGATAGGTCGCGCGGTGGTGCGGCGCCAGGGCCGGAGCGCCACGCTGATCACGTACGGGCCGTCCGTGCCCGTCTGCCTCGAAGCCGCCGAGGCGGCGCGGGCCGAGGGCTGGGACCTCGAAGTCGTCGACCTGCGCTCCCTCGTGCCGTTCGACGACGAGACGGTCGCGGCGTCGGTGCGGCGGACCGGACGAGCGGTCGTCGTGCACGAGTCGAGCGGGTTCGGCGGACCGGGAGGGGAGATCGCGGCCCGCGTCACGGAGCGCTGCTTCCACCACCTGGAGGCGCCGGTGCTGCGCGTCGCCGGGTTCGACATCCCGTATCCGCCGCCGATGCTGGAGAGGCACCACCTGCCCGGCGTCGACCGGATCCTGGACGCCGTGGGACGTCTGCAATGGGAGGCACAGAGCTGATGGCACAGGTGCTGGAGTTCAAGCTCCCCGACCTCGGGGAGGGACTCACCGAGGCGGAGATCGTCCGCTGGCTGGTGGAGGTCGGCGACGTCGTCGCCGTCGACCAGCTCGTCGTCGAGGTCGAGACGGCCAAGGCGATGGTCGAGGTCCCCTGCCCCTACGGCGGCGTGGTCACCGCCCGCTTCGGCGAGGAGGGCACGGAACTGCCCGTCGGGGCACCGCTGCTGACCGTCGCCGTGGGCACCCCGGCCGCGGACGAGGACGGCGGGAGCGGCCAGGACGACCGGAGCGACGAGGGCTCCGGGAACGTGCTGGTGGGGTACGGCACGGGAGCGCCCCCGGCGCGGCGCCGCAGGGTGCGGCCCGCGGCCGGCGCCCCGGTCGGCGGGCCGTCCGGCGCGCCGACCCCGGCGGGCACGGGTACCCCGCAGGCCCGGCCCGAGCCGGGCCGCCCCGAACCCGTCGGTGCCGCGGCGTCGGCTGCGGCCCCGGCCACGGCGGGCATGCCGCGGACCGCCCGCAACGGCGTCGCCCCGGCGCGGGGCGACGGCCCCGTTCCGGTCATCTCGCCCCTGGTGCGACGGCTCGCCCGGGAGAACGGCGTGGACCTGCGGGAGCTGGAGGGCTCCGGTCCCGAGGGGCTCATCCTGCGGGCCGACGTCGAGTACGCGCTGCGCGCGGCGGCGACCGGCAGGCTCCGGCCGTCCGGCGCCGCGGCGCCGCAGCACGCTCCGGCCGCCGGATCCGGTGCGCCCGCCCACGGCGGCGTGCCCGACCAGGTGACCTCGTACGCGGACGTCGCCTCGGTCGTGCCCGGTGCGGCCGGCGTCTCCCGGGGCTCGGCCCCGGAAGGCGTCCGTGTCCCCCTCCGGGGCGTACGCGGTGCCGTCGCCGACAAGCTCTCGCGCAGCCGGCGCGAGATCCCCGACGCGACCTGCTGGGTGGACGCCGACGCCACCGAGCTCATGCAGGCACGCAGGGCGATGAACGCGGCCGGGGGTCCGAAGATCTCCCTGCTGGCCCTGCTGGCCCGGATCTGCACCGCGGCGCTGGCCCGTTTCCCCGAGCTCAACTCGACGGTCGACATGGACGCCCGTGAGATCGTCCGGCTCGACCAGGTGCACCTGGGCTTCGCGGCCCAGACCGAGCGCGGGCTCGTCGTCCCCGTGGTGCGGGACGCGCACGCACGGGACGCGGAGGGTCTGAGCGCGGAGTTCGGCCGGCTGACCGAGGCGGCCCGGACCGGGACGCTGACGCCCGCGGACCTCACGGGCGGCACCTTCACGCTGAACAACTACGGCGTGTTCGGCGTCGACGGCTCCACGCCGATCATCAACCACCCCGAGGCGGCCATGCTCGGCGTGGGGCGGATCATCCCCAAGCCGTGGGTCCACCAGGGCGAGTTGGCGGTGCGTCAGGTCGTCCAGCTCTCGCTCTCCTTCGACCACCGGGTCTGCGACGGCGGTACGGCGGGCGGTTTCCTGCGGTACGTGGCGGACTGCGTGGAGCAGCCGGCGGTGCTGCTGCGGACCCTGTAGGACACGGGGGGCCGGTCGTTCCGGTCCCCGTGCCGTGCCCCGGGGGTGGCGCCGGTCTGCCCGGCGCTCATACTCGGGGCATGACCGCGTACGAGCCCGAGGGCGCGACCGGGCGACCGGGCGACCGTGATCCACGGGGCGCTTCCGGCGTCGGCGCCGGAAGCGCCGACGCCGGGTACGACGCCGTCGTGCTCGCGGGCGGTGCCGCCCGGAGGCTCGGCGGCGAGGACAAGCCCGGCGTGCGGGTGGGCGGCCGGAGGCTGCTGGACCGGGTGCTGGCCGCGTGTGCGGACGCCACCCGCACGGTGGTCGTGGCCGACCCCAGGAGCACGGCGCGCCCCGTGGAGTGGGCCCGCGAGGACCCGCCGGGCGGGGGCCCGCTCGCCGCGCTGGACGCCGGGCTGCGGCACACCGCGGCGCCGTACGTCCTCGTGCTGTCGGCCGACCTGCCGTTCCTGGAGGAGAAGACGGTCCGGCGCCTGCTGGACACCCTTCGGAGCGGGGGCGGCACACACGGAGCCCCACCCGCCCCCGAAGCACTCCGCCAGACCCCCGACGTGCAAGCCCCTGACCTCGCTGGGCAAGCCCCCGGCCCCGGTGGACAGGGCGCCCGCTCCGAGGCGCAGGTCGCCGACGACGGTGAGCGCGCCGCAGGCTTCGAGAGCCACGCCACCGGCCCCGGCGGGCACCACGTCGGCTCCGCTGGGCAAAGCATGGGCCTTGGCGGATACGGCACGGGCCCGGACGGGCAAGGCACCGGCCTCGCTGGACAGGGCGCCCGCTCCGAGGCGCAGGCCATCGACGACGGTGAGCGCGCCGGGGGCTTCGAGAGCCACGCCACCGGCCCCGGCGGGCAGGTTCCTGGCCCTGGCGGGCAGGCTTCCGGCCCTGGTGGGCAGGCTTCCGGACCTGGTGGGCAAGCCCCCGGCCCCGACGGAGTCCTCCTCGTCGACTCCGGTGGGCGGGATCAGCCCCTTGTGGCCGTCTACCGTGCGGACGCGCTGCGCCGCGAGCTGGACGTGCTCGCCGCCGTGCACGGGAGCCTCGCCGGGCTGCCGCTGCGGCGGCTCGTCGCCGCCCTCGACCTCACCCGCATCACCGACCCCGTCGCGTCCTTCGACTGCGACACCTGGGACGACATCGCCGCCGCTCGAACGCGCATCAGGGAGCATGAGCACGTGCTGGATGAATGGATTTCCGCAGTCAAGGACGAGCTGGGCATCGATCTGGACGTCGACACAGGCGTCCTGCTCGACCTGGCCCGCGACGCCGCGCACGGGGTCGCCAGGCCGGCCGCGCCGCTGACCACGTTCCTCGTCGGATACGCGGCCGCGCGGGCCGGCGGAGGACCGGAAGCGGTCGCCGAGGCCGCCCGCAAGGCCGCCGCGCTCGCGCTCCGCTGGGCCGAGGAGGACACCCCCGACGCCCGGCCGGACGCCGCGTCGCCCGCCACCGAGCCGGACGCCGGATGACCGCCGCCCGCTCCACCCGGGACAGCCAGGACGCCGACGACTTCGACGTCGAGGAGGCGCTCGCCCTGGTCAAGGGCACGGGCCCCCGCGCGTCCGGCGAGCCCGGCCGGGCGGAGCGTGCCGGCCCGGGCCACCGGGGAACCGACGAGGCGGCGGCCCCGGCGCCCGGCGCCCAGGGGGACCGCGGCAAGGGCGGGCACGCCCGTCACCGGTCCACCCCGTGGCCGGAGGCCCGGGCCGCGGCCGGGCGGGCCGCCCGTTCCCTGCCCCGCCGCACCCCCGTCCCGGTCCCCCTCGACGCCTCCCTCGGCCTCGTCCTCGCCGCCCCCCTGACCGCGCTCACGGACCTTCCCCCCTTCGACACCTCCGCCATGGACGGCTGGGCGGTCGCCGGACCCGGACCCTGGGAGGTGCGGGAGGACGGTGTGCTCGCCGGGCACGCGGAGCCGGAGCGGCTCGGCGACGGCGAGGCGGTCCGGATCGCCACCGGGGCGCGGGTCCCGCGGGACGCGACCGCCGTCCTGCGCAGCGAGCACGGCCACCTCGACGACAAGGGGCGGCTGCACGCGAGCGTCGCGCGGACGCCCGGCTCCGCCGGTCCACGGGGAGTCCTGGCGCTCGCGCACGGGCAGGACATCCGCCCGCGCGGCCAGGAGTGCCGCAGCGGCGACCAGCTGTTGCCGCCCGGGGCGCTGGTCACCCCCGCGGTGCTGGGCCTCGCGGCGGCCGCCGGGTACGACACGCTCGCCGTCGTCCCCCGCCCACGCGCCGAAGTCCTCGTCCTCGGCGACGAGCTGCTCACCGAGGGACTGCCGCGGGAGGGGCTCATCCGGGACGCGCTCGGACCCATGCTGCCGTCGTGGCTGCGGGCGCTCGGCGCCGAGGTCGTCGCGGTACGCCGCCTCGGCGACGACGCCGAGGCGCTGCACAGGGCGATCACCGGCTCCCGGGCCGATCTGGTCGTCACCACCGGCGGCACCGCGGGCGGACCCGTCGACCACGTCCACCCCGTCCTGCGCCGGATCGGCGCCGAGCTGCTGGTGGACGGCGTCGAGGTGCGGCCGGGGCACCCGATGCTGCTGGCCCGCACCCGGGAGGACCAGCACCTCGTCGGCCTGCCCGGCAACCCCCTCGCCGCCGTCTCCGGACTGCTGACGCTCGCCGAGCCCGTGCTGCGCACACTGGCCGGACGTACGGCTCCGGAGCCGTACGGGCTGCCCCTGGGGGAAGCCGTGCAGGGGCACCCGCACGACACCCGGCTCATCCCCGTCTCGCTGCGCGGCGAGCGTGCCGTGCCGCTGCACTACAACGGTCCGGCGATGCTGCGGGGAATCGCCGCCTCCGACGCGCTCGCGGTCGTACCACCGGGCGGCGCACGGGCCGGTCAGGAACTGGAACTCATCGATCTGCCGTGGGCCGCGGCGGGGATCGACGCGTGCCTGGCCTGAACCACCGGAGCCGGCACCCCGCCGGACGTGCCGGACCGGCACCCGCGAACGCCCGCGCGCCACGGCTGGTCAGGGCACCCGCGCGCCACGCCCGGACAGGGCACCCGCGCGCCACGCCCGGTCAGGGCAACCGCGCGTCTCACCCGGTCAACGGATGCGCGCTGCCTGCCTGATCGAGATCACGCGGTCTCCGGCCTGGAGGCTCGCGGCCTGTGGGTCGGTGTAGTCGAAGACCGCCTTCCGGCGCACGACGGCCACGACCAGATCCGCGCACTCCCGAGGTGACCGGCCGACCTCGTCCGCGGCCACCGGACGCTCCACGAGGTCGAGTCCCCGCCCGTAGGTCATCAGGTTCTCGAGGGTGTCCGCGAGATGGGGGTTGGCCATCGACACACCGAGAAGGCGGCCCGCGGAACTGGAACTGGTGACGACGGTGTCGGCGCCGCTCTGCTTCAGCAGGGGAACGTTCTCGTCCTCCCGCACCGCGGCGACGATGGTCGCGCGCTTGTTGAGCTGGCGCGCGGTCAGGGTGACCAGCGCCGCGGTGTCGTCGCGCTGCGGTGCGACGATCACCTGCGCGGCGCCCTGCAGCTCGGCCTTCAGGAGGGTGGCGGACCGGGTGGCGTCCCCGAGGACCGACACCAGCCCGTCGCTTCCCGCCGCCTCGACGGCCGTCCGTTCCGGGTCGACGACGACGATCTTGTCCTTGTGGACGCCCTGCCCCTGGAGCGTCTCGACGGCCTGCCGGCCCTTGGTGCCGTAGCCGATGACGACCACGTGGTCCCGCATGCGGGAGCGCCAGCGGTGGACGCGCACCTGCTGGCGCGTGCGCTCGGTGAGGACTTCGAGCGTGGTGCCGACCAGGATGATCAGGAAGAGGATGCGCAGCGGCGTGATGACGAGGATGTTGACGAGCCGGGCGGTGTCGCTGACCGGGGTGATGTCCCCGTATCCGGTGGTGGAGAGGGTGACGGTCGCGTAGTAGGCGGCGTCGAGGAAGTCGACGCTCTTGTCGGAGTTGTCGGTGTAGCCGGCACGGTCGAACCAGACCAGGAGCGTCGTGACGAGGAGGATCAGCAGGGCCATGGCCAAGCGCCGCAGGACCTGCTGGAGGGGCGGCACGCCGCGCTCGACGGGCATCGTGATGGAACGTCCGGCCTCGGCGTCGTCCAGGGCCTCGGCCCGTGACCGGTACCAGAGGGACCGGAGGATCGAGAACTTCCCGGTCCGGGAGGGCGATCGTTTCTCGTCGTTCAATGCCTGTCTCCTGCGACGGTGATCCATCGAGTCGGCACCATGATTCCGGATCGGCCGACGGACGGGCTGTCCGCCGGGCGATCGAGCCGGGCGCCGAGCCGGCTGCCGAGTCGGGTGCCCGGCCAGGTATCGATCCGGGTTCCGACGGTCCGCCGACGGGCTCCCCGGCGACATGAATCACAAGATGATCACGAAATGTTCATTCGATCTTCACTTTCACTTCATGTCCCGTGTCGAATGGCCCGTGCGGCGCGGCGCGCTTTCTCGGCCGCTCACCTGGTATCCCATGGAGAAGCGCGCCGACGGCCGTCGACGGCGAGGTCCTCCGCCCTCCCCTTCCCCGCCGCGACGGCGGCTCCCGTCCCCTCCGGCGCCGTTCAGGGTATTTTCGAGAAAACGCTGGAGGTCGGCCTTGAGGGATCACACCGTCGTCGTCGGCTTCGGGACCAAGGGGCGGTCGGCCGTCGAGGCCGTCCGCGCGACCGGGCTCAAGAAGGAACAGGTCGTGGTCGTCGACCCGAGTTCCAGGGCGGCCGACGCGGCGACGGCCGAGGGGTACGCCGCGGTGACCGGGGACGCCACGCGCAGCGACGTGCTGATGCGCGCCGAGGTCCACAAGGCGCGGCAGATCATCATCGCCACCCAGCGGGACGACACCGCGGTCCTGGTCACCCTGACGGCGCGGCAGCTCAATCGCGAGGCGAAGATCGTCGCCGCCGTCCGCGAGGAGGAGAACGCCCCGCTGCTCCGGCAGTCCGGCGCCGACGCGGTCATCATCAGCGCCGGCGCGGCCGGCCGACTGCTCGGGCTCTCCGTGCTCAGTCCCGCCGCGGGCAAGGTGATGGAGGACCTGATCCACCAGGGCAGCGGGCTCGACATCGTCGAGCGGCCCGTCACCAGGGCCGAGGTGGGCATGGGCGTCCGGGAGACCGCCGACCTGGTGGTCAACGTCGTACGGGGGCACCGCGTACTCGCGTACGACGATCAGGACGTCGGCACGCTGCAGTCGATGGACCGGCTGATCACGATCGTGCGGGTGGTGCGAAACCCCGGGACCACGCCGGGCGTTCGGCCCCTGCCGCAGAAGTAGGCGGCGCCCCCAGGAGTAGCGTCCCCCTCATGTACGCGATCACGATTCCTGAACCTGGTGGACCCGAGGCGCTGGTGTGGGACGAGGTACCGGATCCGGTGCCGGCCGAGGGCGAAGTGCTGGTCGAGGTGGTGGCCAGCGCCGTCAACCGCGCCGATCTGCTGCAGCGGCAGGGGCTGTACAACCCGCCGCCCGGCGCGTCCCCCTACCCCGGACTCGAATGCTCGGGGCGCGTCGCCGCGGTCGGACCGGGCGTCGTCGGCTGGTCGGTCGGCGACGAGGTGTGCGCGCTGCTCTCGGGCGGCGGATACGCGCAGAAGGTCGCCGTCCCCACCGGGCAGCTGCTGCCCGTGCCCGCGGGGCTGGAGCTTCGGCAGGCGGCGGCACTGCCGGAGGTGACCTGCACCGTCTGGTCGAACGTCTTCATGGTCGCCCACCTGCGCCCCGGCGAGACCCTGCTCGTGCACGGCGGCTCCAGCGGCATCGGCACCATGGCGATCCAGCTGGCGAAGGCCGTCGGCGCGAAGGTCGCGGTCACGGCGGGCAGCAGGGAGAAGCTCGACTTCTGCGCGGAGCTGGGCGCGGACATCCTGATCAACTACCGCGAGCAGGACTTCGTCGAGGAGATCGAGCGGGCCACCGGCGGAGCGGGTGCCGATGTCATCCTCGACAACATGGGGGCCAAGTACCTCGACCGGAACGTGCGCGCCCTCGCCGTCAACGGGCGGCTCGCCATCATCGGGATGCAGGGCGGGATCAAGGCCGAGCTGAACATCGCCGCTCTCCTGAACAAGCGCGCCGCCGTCAGCGCGACCTCACTGCGCGCCCGGCCGCTGAGCGAGAAGGCGGCGATCGTGGCGGCCGTGCGCGAGCACGTGTGGCCGCTGCTCGACTCCGGCCACGTCCGTCCGGTCGTCGACCGTGAGCTGCCGATGAGCGACGCGGCGGGCGCGCACCGGGTGCTGGAGGAGAGCAGCCACATCGGGAAGGTGCTGCTCGTCGCTCCCTAGGACTCGCCCGACCGTTCCCGTCCGGTTCCCGTCCGTCCGGCGACGGCGCGAAGCGTCGGCCGGGCTCCGGTCCCCGTTCAGCCGTGGCGTGCCCGCAGGCCGAGGAAGGCCAGCCCCAGTCCCAGGCCGATGAGGATCAGACCGCTGCCCAGCGGCAGGATCGCCAGGTCAGGACGGGGCGTGGAGCCGGCGCCCACGACGCTCTGTTGGACGGGGGCCGCGTCCTCGTGCGAGGGGTCGGGGACGGTGCTCGGTTCCGCGAGCCCGGTGTCGGCGGCGGGGGCGGTGTCCTGGAGGTCCGGGACGGTGGTGCCGTCCGGGTCGGGGCTGTCCGGGGCGTCCGGCTCCGCCGTCCGGCCGGGCCGCTCGCGCCCCTCGCCCGCGAAGCTGCCCGCGCGGGAGGGGTCCGCCGTGGGGGTGGGCCGCACGGGATCGGACGCGGCGGGGCCGGGCGCCCCCGAGCCGGCGGACCCATGGGCGGACGGGAGGGGCGAGGAGGCCTCACCGGCCGACGGAACCGGCGTGACGGCGTGCGAGGGCTCGCCGGAGCCCCCGGAGCCCCCATGGCCCCCGGAGCCCCCATGGCCTCCGGAACCCCTATGGCCCCCGGAACCCCCATGGCCACCTGAACCACCAGAGCCGCCGTGGCCGCCGGAACCACCGGAGTCGCCAGATCCACTGCGGTCACCGGATCCACCGGGCCCGCCAGATCCACCGCGTTCGCCGGATCCACCAGGGCCACCAAGCCCACCAGATCCACTCTGGTCACCGGACCCACCAGATCCACCAGCCCCACCGCGATCACCCGAGTCCGCGGGGACGGCAAGAGACCCGGAGGCGGCGAGGGTGGTGTACCGGAGGTTCCAGGAGAGGGCCGGGACGGTGGAGGAGGGGGCCCCGGGGCCCGCCGGGGCGGCGTTCGCGAGGAGTCCGGCGCCGTTCAGCAGGACGGCCGTGAGGAGTCCGGCCGTGGGCAGGGTGCGCAGCCATGGAGTCACGTCGGTGACCCCCTCCCGGAACGGTTCGCCAAGACGGGTGCCGTGATCGACCCAACCAGCCTCACATGACGTCGTGATCCCGGCATCTCGACAGAAAGTGACGTCATTCGTGCACTTCAGAGGTCGTGGAACCCCGCCTTTTCGCCAACTGGGCCCTCCTGCACGGTGGATCACCGTGTACGGGGGGCACCACCGTGATGGAGTACATGGGTGCGAGAGAATGGCGGCATGGAGATGCCGAGGAACGAACGGTCGTCGGAGAAGCCTCAGGTCCTGGTCGTCGGCCAGGACGGAATGGCGCTCGGCGGCACCGGGGACGAGGACTCCCGAGAGATTCCGGTGACGGAGATGGTGGAACAGCCCGCCAAGGTGATGCGCATCGGCAGCATGATCAAGCAGCTGCTGGAGGAAGTGCGCGCCGCGCCCCTGGACGAGGCCAGCCGGGTCCGGCTCAAGGAGATCCACGCGAGTTCCGTCAAGGAGCTGGAGGACGGTCTCGCTCCGGAGCTCGTGGAGGAACTGGAGCGGCTCTCCTTGCCCTTCACGGACGAGGGGACCCCCAGCGACGCCGAACTGCGGATCGCGCAGGCCCAGTTGGTGGGCTGGCTGGAAGGGCTCTTCCACGGGATCCAGACGACCCTGTTCGCCCAGCAGATGGCGGCCAGGGCGCAGTTGGAGCAGATGCGCCGTGCCCTTCCCCCGGGCGTCGGCGGTCTGGAGGGCGACGAGGACCCTCGTACGGGAGGCCGCTCGGGCGGACCGTACCTGTGACCACGCGGGCGGCCGAGCCGCCGCCGTCCCGGTGATCCCGGGTCACCCCGACCGTGACGGGCCCGGCACCCAGGTGCCGGGCCCGTTCCCGTGTCCGTTGCCGGAGCATGTAGGGCACACCCCGGCCGTCCGGGGAGTGCCCCGGGAGGCTAGGAGGGGTCGCCCGTGGACACCTTGAGCTCGATCTCGGGCATCTTCTTGGGGTCGACGTCCGTTCCCGCCGAGGGGAACTGGTCCATGATCGTGTCCTCGCCGTAGGTGTTCTCGTCCACGGGCGTGACCTTCATCTGCCAACCGGCGGCCTGGAAGCAGGACTTCACCGAGCTGAGGTTCTTGAAGTGGAAGTCCGGGACCTCGATCTTCTTCGGGTCGTTGTACGACTCCGACGGGTCCGTGCACTTCTCGGTGTCGATCGTCTTCGACGTGTCCGGGCCCTTGTGCCCCGCGACCGCGCTGGACGACGAACTGGCGGTGCTGTGGCCGCCGCCCTTGTTGTCGTCGCCGCTGCCGCCGTTTATGACGATCGCCGTGATCAGGCCGCCGACCGCGATGAGTGCGACCAGGACCGAGCCGATCACGACCGGCTTGTTGCTCTTGGCGCCGCCCGGGCCGCCGGTGGCGGGCTGGGGGGACAGGTTGTAGGGGGGAGGCGTGGAGGGGCCGTGCTGCCCGGCGTACGCGGCGGTCTGCGGCGGGGCCTGGTAGCCGCCCTGCTGCGGGTAGCCGTACGCCGGGGCGGGCGTCGGCGTGCCGTACGGGCCCGGCTGGTACGGCGTCTGCACGGGGCCGGGGGCCGGGGTGCCCTGGTCGACCGGCGGGAACACGGCGGAGCCGACGCCGGAACCGCTCGGCGTCGGGGCGCCCGGCACGATGTTCGGCGCCACGGCCTGGAACGACTGGGCGACCCGGAGGCACTCGTCCCGCATGGTCTCGGCGCTCGGGAAGCGTTCGTTCGGGTTCTTCTTCAGCGCCCGGGCGATCAGCGCGTCCACGGCCGGGGGCAGCGAGCGGTTGACCGAGGAGGCCGCGACCGGCTCCTCCTGGACGTGCGCGTAGGCGATGGCCAGCGGGGAGTCCGCCTCGAACGGCAGCCGACCCGTGACCAGCTGGAACAGCATGATGCCGACCGAGTACAGGTCGGACCGGGCGTCGACGCCCCGGCCGAGGGCCTGTTCCGGGGAGAGGTACTGCGGGGTGCCGACGACCATGCCGGTCTGGGTCATGGAGGTGACGCCGGACTGCATGGCGCGGGCGATGCCGAAGTCCATGACCTTGACGACGTTGCGCTTGGTCATCATCACGTTGCCCGGCTTGATGTCCCGGTGGACCAGGCCCATCTCGTGGCTGATCTCCAGGGCCGCCAGCACGTCCGCGGTGATCTTCAGGGCCTTGTCGGCGGGCATGGCGCCGTACTGCTGGATGTCCGCGTCGAGGACCGAGCCGAGCGGCTTGCCCTCGATGTACTCCATGACGATGTACGGCGTCGTCATGCCGTCGAGCTCGTCCTCGCCGGTGTCGAAGACCGAGACGATGTTCGTGTGCGTGAGTTTGGCCACCGACTGGGCCTCGCGGCGGAAGCGCTCGCGGAAGGCCTGCTCGCGGCCGAGCTCGGTGTGCAGTGTCTTGATGGCGACCTGGCGGTCGAGCACCGAGTCGTAGGCGAGGTGCACCGAGGCCATGCCGCCCTCGCCGAGGAGATCGCGCAGCTGGTAGCGGCCGCCGGCGACCGCGCGCCCCGCGTACCGGCCCTGTGCGCCGTCCTGGCTCATCTTCTGCGTCCCCCGCGGCATCAGTGATCGATTGGCTTATTCCCGGCCAAGTCTGCCCCAGGGCACGGACACGTCAAGCTCGATGCCCGTTCCGTGACCGTCTGAGAAAGAAGCGTCGCGGAAGCGTTACAGGTGACGTACGGCCGGTACACGGAAATTGCACCCACGGCCCCCGGACGGGTTGGATGGCCGGTCCACTCACGCTCATCCCGGACCGGCGTCACGCGTGGAGCCTGTAGCGTGGCCCGACGGAGACCGTAACAACCACCGCGCGGACCGCGGGCAGAAACGACGGCGAGGACTGATGGCACAGCAGCAGCGCGCTCAGGGCCCGTCCGACCCCGAGGCGACTGGCGGCGGTATGTCAGATGCGCCCGAGATGTGGGGTAACGGCGGGCTGGTCGGCGACGGCCGATATCGGCTGACACACAGGCTCGGCCGAGGCGGAATGGCCGAGGTGTTCGCGGCCGAGGACGTACGGCTGGGCCGCACCGTCGCGGTCAAGCTGCTGCGCGCCGACCTCGCCGAGGACCCGACCTCCAAGGCCCGCTTCACGCGTGAGGCGCAGTCGGTGGCCGGCCTGAACCACCATGCGATCGTCGCCGTGTACGACTCCGGCGAGGACGTCGTCGGGCACGGGGTCGTCCCTTACATCGTCATGGAGATCGTCGAGGGTCACACGATCCGCGACCTGCTGATCAACGCCGAGGCCCCCGGGCCCGAGCAGGCGCTGATCATCGTCTCCGGCGTCCTGGAGGCGCTGGCCTACTCGCACCAGCACGGCATCGTGCACCGCGACATCAAGCCGGCGAACGTGATCATCACGGAGACCGGCGCGGTCAAGGTGATGGACTTCGGCATCGCGCGCGCCCTGCACGGCGGCCAGGCCACGATGACCCAGACCGGCATGGTCATGGGCACCCCGCAGTACCTCTCCCCGGAGCAGGCGCTCGGCAAGGCCGTCGACCACCGCTCCGACCTGTACGCGACCGGCTGTCTGCTCTACGAACTCCTCGCGCTGCGGCCCCCGTTCACCGGGGAGACGCCGCTGTCGGTGGTCTACCAGCACGTCCAGGACATCCCGGTGCCTCCCTCGGAGGTCGACCGCGAGGTGCCGCCGGAGCTCGACGGGCTCGTCATGCGCGCCCTCGCGAAGGACCCGGACGACCGGTTCCAGACCGCCGAGGAGATGCGCGGACTCGTCCAGTACGCGCTGCAGATGCTGTACGACCAGGGCAGCCACACCGGCACCTGGAACACCGGCCCGGTCGCCATGCCCGAGGCCTCGCACGGCCAGGCGGCCGGTTTCGCCGGCACGGCCTCGCTGCCGCACCCCGGTGACTACGGCACCACGCAGATCCCGGCCCCGCTCATCCCGTCCTACGGCAACGGCGACGACGGCGGTTTCGAGGGCCACGGCAACCGGGGCAGCGGCCGCGGCAAGATGCTGCTCCTCGCGGTCTTCGCGCTGATCGCCATCGCCGCGGGTGTCGCGTTCGCGATCAACAACACCGGCAACGGCGGCCATGGAAAGACCGGCACCTCGCCGACGCCGACCGTCACGCACTCCAGCAAGAGCAACGACTCCACCGAGCAGCCCAGCGACGAGTCCACGGACGAGTCCACGGGCGACGACACCTCGGACGGTTCGACCGACACCGGCGACGACACGGACTACCCCCCGTCGTACGAGCCGACCCGCAACGTCGACACCCAGCAGCCGACGTACCAGCCGACCAGCGAGCCGACGAAGCCGACGCCGAGCGCGACGACCCCGACGAGCGAGCCGACCACGCCGACGACGGAGCCGACGACCGAGGACCCGGGCGACGGCGGCACCGAGTCCCCCGCCGCGGGGGACCTGGGCTGACCCGGTCCGGACGGGTCCGCGCGGACCCGTGAGAGCGCACGTCACCACGCGCGCGGGGAGCCCCCGGGAGGGGCTTCACGCGCGCGTGCGTCGTTACCGGGACATCCGGCCGTACCGGATCGTCCTGTCGTCCTCCGGTCCTGAAATCATTCGGTCGTCCCGAATGATCGGGTCGTCCGGATGATTCGGTCGATCCGGTCGATGCTGTCCTTCCGGATCATTCAGTGGTGCTGCTGTTCCGCCTGTTTGCGCGCCACATAGGCCGCCGCCTGCGACCGGCGCTGCATTCCCAGTTTGGACAGCAGGCCCGACACATAATTCTTGATCGTTTTCTCGGCGAGGTGCAGCCGCTCCCCGATCTGGCGGTTGGTGAGCCCTTCGCCGATCAGGTCGAGGATCCTGCGTTCCTGGTCGGTGAGGCGGGCGAGCCGGTCGTCGTCCTTGGGGGTGCCGCCGTCCCGCAGCCGTTCCAGGACGCGCGCGGTGGCCACCGGGTCGAGCAGGGACTTCCCGGCCGCGACGTCCCGTACGGCCGCGAGCAGCTCATTGCCGCGGATGGCCTTGAGGACGTAGCCCGAGGCACCCGCCATGATCGCGTCGAACAGGGCCTCGTCGTCGGCGTACGAGGTCAGCATCAGGCATTTGACGTTCTCGTCCGCGGAGCGGATCTCGCGGCAGACCTCCACCCCGCTGCCGTCCGGGAGGCGCACGTCCAGGACGGCCACGTCCGGACGGGTGGCCGGGATCCGCACCAGTGCGTCGGCCGCCGTACCCGCCTCTCCCACCACTTCGATGTCGTCCTCGACCGAGAGCAGCTCGTGGACACCGCGGCGGACGACTTCGTGGTCATCGAGGAGGAATACAGTGATTTTCCCGATTTCGCGCACCTTGTCAGTGTCACACACGATCATGGGCATTGCCCCAGGTGAACTCTTCCCGAGTTCGGGGTGGCCGGGATAACGTGCCGGTGTTCCGGCCCCCTGCAAGGCTGTGACCAGTGCTGTGACCAGCGAGTGTTCCGACCTGTTCGACCCAGTAGGAAATTCACCTTTCCAAGTACTTGGATTTCCTATCAAAATCGCAGGTCAGAAGGGGTTTCACAGAATTGTGAAGCACTGGGTAACGTGGCAGTTGCAGGGCGCTCGCCGGGGCACCTGTCACGCCTGTTCCCGGCCGAGTGGCACCCACCCCGTGCACGGGTGCCGGAACAGGCGAGCCGCTCTCCCGAGCTCGAACCGCGAGCGAGGGGGATCCCAGCCTTCCGGCAACCCCGGGGGCCGGACCGACGGAGGAGCACACGTGACCGTGGAGAGCACTGCCGCGCGCAAGCCGCGACGCAGCGCCGGTACGAAGAGCGCCGCGAGCGCCAGTACGACCGGGACCAAGAGCGCCGCGAGCAGGCGCGCCGGCGCGGCCGCCGGGAAGTCGCCCGGGGCGACGGGCGGTGAGCCGCAGCTCGTTCAGCTGCTGACCCCGGAAGGCAAGCGGGTCAAGGACGCCACGTACGACCCGTACGTCGCCGACATCACCCCCGACGAGCTGCGCGGCCTGTACCGGGACATGGTCCTGAGCCGCCGCTTCGACGCGGAGGCCACCTCCCTGCAGCGCCAGGGCGAGCTGGGCCTGTGGGCCTCGATGCTCGGCCAGGAGGCCGCCCAGATCGGCTCCGGCCGCGCCACCCGCGACGACGACTACGTCTTCCCGACCTACCGCGAGCACGGCGTCGCCTGGTGCCGCGGGGTCGACCCGACCAACCTGCTCGGCATGTTCCGGGGTGTGAACAACGGCGGCTGGGACCCCAACGGCAACAACTTCCACCTGTACACGATCGTCATCGGCTCGCAGGCGCTGCACGCCACCGGCTACGCCATGGGCGTCACCAAGGACGGCGCGGACTCGGCCGTGATCGCGTACTTCGGTGACGGCGCCTCCAGCCAGGGCGACGTCATGGAGGCCTTCAACTTCGGCGCGGTCTACAACGCGCCCGTCGTGTTCTTCTGCCAGAACAACCAGTGGGCGATCTCCGAGCCGACCGAGCGCCAGATGCGCGTGCCGCTCTACCAGCGCGCGCAGGGCTTCGGCTTCCCCGGCATCCGCGTCGACGGCAACGACGTCCTCGCCTGCCTGGCGGTCACCAAGTGGGCGCTGGAGCGGGCCCGCAACGGCGAGGGCCCCACCCTGATCGAGGCCTTCACCTACCGCATGGGTGCGCACACCACCTCCGACGACCCCACCCGCTACCGGGGCGACGACGAGCGCGAGGCCTGGGAGGCGAAGGACCCGATCCTGCGTCTGCGCGCCCACCTGGAGTCCGCGAACCACGCGGACGAGTCGTTCTTCGCCGAACTCGAGGCCGAGAGCGAGACGTTGGGCAAGCGAGTGCGTGACGTGGTGCGGGCCATGCCCGACCCGGACCACTTCGCCATCTTCGAGAACGTGTACGCGGACGGGCACGCGCTCGTCGACGAGGAGCGCGCCCAGTTCGCCGCCTACCAGGCGTCGTTCGCGGACGCGGGGGAGGGCAAGTAGCCATGACGATCGAGAAGATGGCGCTGGCCAAGGCGATCAACGAATCGCTGCGCACGGCCCTGGAGGCCGACCCCAAGGTCCTCGTCATGGGCGAGGACGTCGGCAAGCTCGGTGGTGTCTTCCGGGTCACCGACGGGCTCCAGAAGGACTTCGGCGAGGAGCGGGTCATCGACACCCCGCTCGCCGAGTCGGGCATCGTCGGTACCGCGATCGGCCTGGCCCTGCGCGGTTACCGTCCGGTCGTGGAGATCCAGTTCGACGGGTTCGTCTTCCCGGCGTACGACCAGATCGTCACCCAGCTCGCGAAGATGCACGCGCGGGCGCTCGGCAAGATCAAGCTGCCCGTCGTCATCCGCATCCCCTACGGCGGCGGCATCGGCGCGGTCGAGCACCACTCGGAGTCCCCCGAGGCGCTGTTCGCGCACGTGGCGGGCCTGAAGGTGGTCTCTCCCTCGAACGCCGGCGACGCCTACTGGATGATGCAGCAGGCCATCCAGAGCGACGACCCGGTGATCTTCTTCGAGCCCAAGCGGCGCTACTGGGACAAGGGCGAGGTCGACAAGGACGCCATCCCCGGTCCGCTGCACAAGGCGCGGGTGGCGCGCGAAGGCGGTGACCTCACCCTGGCCGCCTACGGCCCGATGGTGAAGGTCTGCCTGGAGGCCGCCGCGGCCGCCCAGGAGGAGGGCAAGTCCATCGAGGTCCTGGACCTGCGCTCGATGTCGCCGATCGACTTCGACTCGATCCAGGCCTCGGTCGAGAAGACCCGCCGCCTGGTCGTGGTGCACGAGGCGCCGGTGTTCCTCGGGACGGGCGCGGAGATCGCGGCCCGCATCACCGAGCGGTGCTTCTACCACCTGGAGGCGCCCGTCCTGCGGGTCGGCGGCTATCACGCCCCGTACCCGCCGGCCCGCTTGGAGGAGGAGTACCTTCCGGGCCTGGACCGGGTGCTCGACGCCGTCGACCGCTCGCTGGCGTACTAGGAGAGAGTCGTGACGACGATGACTGAGAACGCGTCGGGACTCCGCGAGTTCAAGATGCCCGACGTGGGCGAGGGGCTCACCGAGGCGGAGATCCTCAAGTGGTACGTCCAGGTCGGTGACACGGTCACCGACGGCCAGGTCGTGTGCGAGGTCGAGACCGCCAAGGCCGCGGTCGAACTGCCGATCCCGTACGACGGTGTGGTGAGCGAGCTCCGCTTCCCCGAGGGCACGACGGTGGACGTCGGCCAGGTGATCATCACGGTGGACGTCTCCGGCGGTACGGCGCCCGCGCAGGCGGCCCCGGCCGTCGAGCAGGCTCCCGCCGCTCCGGTGGCCCCCGCCGCTCCGGCGGCTCCCGCCGAGGAGGCCAAGCCCGAGGGCCGCAAGCCGGTCCTCGTCGGGTACGGCGTGGCAGAGTCTTCCACCAAGCGGCGCCCCCGCAAGGGCGCCGAGACCCCGGCCCAGCAGGGCGGGACGATGTACGCGGCCACCGCGATCCAGGGCGAGCTCAACGGCCATGGGTCCGCCCCGCAGCAGCGGCCCCTGGCCAAGCCCCCGGTCCGCAAGCTCGCCAAGGACCTCGGGGTCGACCTGGCGACGGTCACCCCGTCCGGCCCGGACGGCATCATCACGCGCGAGGACGTGCACGCCGCGGCCGCCCCGGCACAGGCGCCCGCTCCGGTCGCGGTCCCGGCCGCGGTTCCGGCTCCGCAGGCCCCGGCCCGCGTCCAGCCCCAGGCTCCGGCCCCGGTCGCGTCGTACGACGGCGCGCGCGAGACCCGGATCCCGGTCAAGGGTGTCCGCAAGGCGACGGCCAACGCGATGGTGGGCTCGGCGTTCACCGCGCCGCACGTCACCGAGTTCGTGACGGTCGACGTGACGCGCACCATGCGCCTGGTCGAGGAGCTCAAGCAGGACAAGGACATGCAGGGGCTGCGGGTCAACCCGCTGCTGCTGGTCGCCAAGGCCCTGCTCGTCGCGATCAAGCGCAACCCGGACGTCAACGCGTCCTGGGACGAGGCCAACCAGGAGATCGTCCAGAAGCACTACGTGAACCTGGGTATCGCCGCCGCCACCCCCCGCGGCCTGATCGTGCCGAACATCAAGGACGCCCACTCCAAGACCCTGCCGCAGTTGGCCGAGTCGCTGGGCGAACTGGTGGCCACGGCCCGCGAGGGCAAGACCTCGCCGGCCGCGATGCAGGGTGGCACGGTGACGATCACCAACGTCGGCGTCTTCGGCGTCGACACGGGCACGCCGATCCTCAACCCCGGCGAGTCCGCGATCCTCGCGGTCGGCGCGATCAAGCTCCAGCCGTGGGTCCACAAGGGCAAGGTGAAGCCCCGTCAGGTCACCACGCTGGCGCTGTCCTTCGACCACCGTCTGGTCGACGGCGAGCTCGGCTCCAAGGTCCTGGCCGACACCGCGGCCGTCCTGGAACAGCCCAAGCGCCTGATCACCTGGGCGTGAGCCGACCGGCCGCGCGGGCCTGACCCCCGCCGGCCGTCCGGAACACCGGAGGGGCCCGCCGCGCATCGCCCGGCGGGCCCCTCTTTCTGTCTGTGGTGCTGTGTCCGCGGGCTTTAGCGGGCGAAGCTGTAGTTCAGCAGCTTCTTGGCGTCGTCCGTACGGACCGTGGCCGAGCTGGAGGCGAGCACCGTGCCGATGATCGTCTTGCCGTTGCGGGTGGCGGCGAAGACGAGGCAGTACTTCGCCTCGGGGCCCGAACCGGTCTTGACGCCGATCGTGCCGGAGTAGCCGGTCAGCAGCGGCTTGTTGGTGTTCTCCCACGTGTAGTAGCGGTAGCCGCCACTCGAAGTCGTCACCTTCTGCTTGGTGGTCACGGTCTTGACGACCGACTTGAACGTCGAGTTCTTCATGGCGCTGCTGGCGAGCTTCGTCAGGTCACGAGGCGTCGAGTAGTTGGCACCGTGGCCGACGCCGTCGAACGAGTCGAAGTGGGTGTTCGTCATGCCGAGGCTCCGCGCGGTGGTGTTCATCTTGCCGATGAACGACTTCACGCGGGCGGCGCGGGTCGAGCCCGAGCCGAACTTGTCGGCGAGCGCGTAGGCGGCGTCACAGCCGGACGGCAGCATCAGACCGTAGAGGAGCTGTTTGACGGTGACCTTGTCACCGACGATCAGGTGGGCCGAGGAGACGTAGCCGCTGTCGACGATGTAGTTGCTGTACGCGCTCGAGACCGTGACCTTGGCGTCCAGGTTCAGGTTCGGCTGGGACAGCACGACCTTGGCCGTCATGATCTTCGTGGTGGAACCGGTGGACAGCTTGGTGTCCGCGGCCTTCTTGTAGAGGGTCGCACCGGTTCCGTTGTTCATGGTGTATCCGCCCTTGGCGGAGATCGTGGGTGTGGCCACGGCGCCCGCCGGCGCGGCGCCGAAGGCTCCGGCTGCCAGCACGGCGCCGGTGGTGAGGGTCACAGCGGCGGCCCTGCGGAAACGCGTGCCCTTAATGCCGGTAATCAAAATGAACGCTCCGTATGCGCGAAATGCCCCTGGCAGAACGGCACATGACGGTGCCGTCCCACGTTCAGACTCTCGGAGCGCGCAAAGGGATGTACGGCAAACGCGTGAAATTCACGTGACCTGGGTTACATGCGGGGGCTGTTGAGGTCCACATGCCGAAATGCCGCCGGGCATGCGTACGTGTTGTATCTATGATGTGCGCATGCCTTCAGCACCGCCCGCGCCGATGCGCCCTCCCGTCAAGCAGCCGCCGGCAGCCGACCGTGTCTACGCACACGTCAAAGAGGGGGTCCTGGAGCGCCGTTACGAGGGCGGGGCCCTGCTCACCGAGGGCGAACTCGCCGACGCGGTGGGCGTCTCGCGCACCCCGGTCCGTGAGGCGCTGCTCCGCCTGGAGGCCGAGGGCCTGATCAAGCTCTACCCGAAGAAGGGCGCGCTCGTCCTGCCGGTCTCCGCCCAGGAGATCGCGGACGTGGTCGAGACCCGCCAGCTCGTGGAGGAGCACGCCGCGCGCAAGGCCGTACCGGCGTCGCCGCAGCTCCTGGCCCGGCTGGAGGAGCTGCTCGACCGGCAGAAGGAGCAGGCCGCCGCGGGCGACCTGGCCGGAGCGGCCGTCACCGACCGCTGCTTCCACGCCGAGATCGTCCGCAGCGGCGGCAACGAGATCCTGTCCCGGCTCTACGACCAGCTCCGCGACCGGCAGTTGCGGATGGGGGTCGCCGTGATGCACGCCCACCCCGACCGGATCACCAAGACGCTCGTCGAGCACGAACAGATCCTCCGGGCGCTGCGCTCCGGCGACGCCGACGCGGTCGTCGCCCTCATCCACGGACATGTGAGCTGGTTCTCGAACCTGGCCCGGGGCGAGGTCCGATGAGCTCCCCGGCCACTCTGCCCGGAGACCCGCCCGGAGGCCGGCGCGCGGTCGCCGTCTGGGGCATCGGCGTCTCGGTCTACTTCGTCGCGGTCATCTTCCGCACGTCCCTGGGGGTGGCCGGGCTCGACGCGGCGGAGCGCTTCCACGTGGGCGCCTCCGCCTTGTCCACCTTCTCCATCCTCCAGCTCCTCGTGTACGCGGGCATGCAGATACCGGTCGGGCTGCTGGTCGACCGGCTCGGCACCAAGAAGGTGCTGACCATCGGCGTCCTGCTGTTCACGGCGGGGCAGCTGGGCTTCGCGTTCTCCCCGTCCTACGGCACGGCGCTCGCCTCGCGCGCCCTGCTGGGCTGCGGTGACGCGATGACGTTCATCAGCGTGCTGCGGCTCGGCACCCGCTGGTTCCCCGCCCGGCGCGGACCGCTCGTCGCCCAGCTCGCGGGCCTGGCCGGCATGGCCGGCAACCTCGTGTCGACGCTCGTGATCGCCCGGCTGCTGCACGGGGTGGGCTGGACGGCCGCGTTCGCCGGCAGCGCCGCCGCCGGTGTGCTCGTCCTCGTGCTCATGCTGCTGTTCCTGGAGGACCACCCCGAGGGCCACCAACCGGAGCCGTTCCCGCACCGGGGCGCCGCCTACGTCCGGCGCCAGATCGCCGCGGCCTGGCGGGAACCCGGTACCCGGCTCGGTCTGTGGGTGCACTTCACCACGCAGTTCCCGGCGATGGTGTTCCTGCTGCTGTGGGGGATGCCGTTCCTCGTCCAGGCGCAGGGCCTCACCCGGGCCACGGCCGGTGAGCTGCTCACGCTCGTGGTCCTGTCCAACATGGGCGCCGGGCTGGTGTACGGGCAGATCGTCGCCCGGCACCACACCGCGCGGCTGCCGCTGGCGCTGGGCACGGTCGCGGCGACGGCCGTCGTGTGGGCGGGGGTGCTGGTGTACCCCGGCGAGCACGCGCCGATGTGGCTGCTGGTCGTGCTGTGCGTGGTGCTCGGGTTCTGCGGACCGGCCTCGATGCTCGGCTTCGACTTCGCGCGGCCGGCGAACCCGCCGGAGCGTCAGGGAACCGCGTCCGGGATCACCAACATGGGCGGTTTCATCGCCTCGATGACGACGCTGCTGGCCATCGGTGTCCTGCTCGACGCCACCGGCGACGACTACCGGATCGCCTTCGCCGCCGTGTTCGTGCTCCAGGCGCTCGGGCTCGGCCAGATCTTCCGGCTGCGGGGGCAGGCGGCCCGCCGGGAGCGGGAGCGGCTCGTGGCCAGCCGGGTGGAGACGGTGCACGTACCGGCGTGACCGCCGGACCACGCCGTCCCCCGCCGTCCGGCCCGGGGCCGGTTCCCCCCGCCCGGCGGCGCCGGTTCCCCGGGTGCCGGAGGACCCGGGGCCGCCCACGGAGCAGCGGGCGCGACCGTCCGGTCCGTTACGGCGTGACGGCGAGACCGCGCAGGATCGCCGCGGCCAGTTCGGGGTCGCCCTCGGCCTTGACGCGGTCGGACACGGCGTCGGGGTGGACGCGGCCGCAGGCGAGCCGGACGAAGGTCTCCCAGTCGAGGCCGAGGCTCACCGCGGGACCGAGGGACGGCGCACCGTCTATGGTTCCGCGCCCGTCGGCGTCGACCCGGACGGTGCGCAGGAACTCGACGGGGCCGTGCACGTCGAAGACGACCGCGGAGTTCGCCGGCGCCCCCGCGTTCTTGGCGACGACCTTCGGCAGCGCGGCCAGGAGCTGGTCCCGCACGATCCCCGAACCGGGGGAGTCGAGGTTCCCCGGCCGGCCCAGCGCCCACCGCAGGTCCTGCTCGTGCACCCACACGTCGAAGGCGCGGTTGCGCATCGCCTGTTCGAGGGTGATCTCGGTGCCGAGCGGGCCGCGCACCTTGGCGTCGGGCTGCCGCGACTCGTTCCGCAGCTGCCGGTTGCGGCGGATGACCGTGTACTCCAGCTCGGAGGTCATCTCCGGCGCCGTGTGGTGGCGGCGCACGTCGACCTGCATCTCCATGTACCGCTGGTGTTCGTTCGTGACGTGGTAGAGGTCGCGGGGAAGGGTGTGGATCGGCCGGGGGTCGCCGAGCATCTCGCAGTCCAGCCCGATGACGTGCGAGACGATGTCACGGACCGACCAGCCGGGGCACGGGGTCCGCCGGTTCCACTCGCCCTCCACAAGCGGCTGCACCAGCTCGGATATCGCTTCGATCGAGTGGGCCCAGGCGTCGGCGTAGGACTGAAGACTCGGATGCAGACTCACGGAACGGGACCCCTCGGGCGGTTGGACGCGGGCATTTCACAGGCAGCGGGTGTCTTGGGACGCTAAGTTACGCTGCTGTGAGGCACCCCGGCAGTGCTTTCGTGTGACGATCGTAGGCCCGTATCGACGGCTCGAATGCCAGGACGGTGGTAGTGTGCGCGCCTCGCTCCTCCAGATCGACGTAAACGACGACGAATCGGTCGCGTCCCGCAGACGGCGCGTGGCCGACCTGGTACGTGATCAAGCCGGAGTCGATCTCGTCGTGCTCCCCGAGCTGTGGACCACCGGCGCTTTCGCCTACGAGGGCTTCGGAGCGCAGGCCGAGCCGCTGGACGGGCCGACCCACGAGGCGATGAGCAAGGCGGCGAGCGACGCGGGCGTGTGGCTGCACGCGGGCTCGATCCCCGAGCGCGCCGCGGGCGGGACCGGCTCCGCGGCCGAGGGCGCGCTCTACAACACCTCCCTCGTCTACTCCCCCGCCGGCGAGCTCGTCGCCTCCTACCGCAAGATCCACCGCTTCGGCTTCGACCAGGGCGAGGCCGTGCTGATGGGCGCGGGCACGGACCTGGTGACGGTGGAGCTGCCGGAGACCGTCGTCGGCCTCGCCACCTGCTACGACCTGCGCTTCCCCGAGCTGTTCCGCGGACTCGTCGACGCGGGGGCGCAGACCTTCGTCCTTCCGGCTGGCTGGCCCGAGCGCCGCCGCTCCCACTGGACCCTGCTCGCCCGGGCGCGCGCCGTCGAGAACCAGGCGTACGTCCTCGCCTGCGGAACGGCCGGTACGCACGCGGGGGTTCCCCAGGCCGGTCACTCGATCGTGGTCGACCCGTGGGGAGAGGTCCTTGCCGAGGCGGGCCCGGGCGAGGAGGTCCTCACGGTGGACTTCGACCCGGCGAAGGTCGCGGCGACCCGGGAACAGTTCCCGGCCCTGAAGGACCGCCTGCTGGGCCTGGACACCCCCGCCCGCTGATCGGCTCAGTCGATCCCCCGTTCCTTCTCCGCCAGATGGATCACGCACACCGCGACCGCGATCAGCAGCGCCGGATCGGCGTCCTCCCGGACGACGTCCACGCCGTAGGTGTCGCGGAGGTGGAGCCAGCGCCGGGAGATCTGGGCGAGGAGTTCGCCGTCGTAGTCGACGGCGAACTCGCGGTCGAGGATCTTGCCGCTGACGTCGAGTTCGGTGCCGTCGACCAGCGACACGCGATAGTGGTTGCGGAGCAGGGACCAGCGCTTGCGCTTGATGGTCGCGAGCGGATCGCCGTCCCGCTCGATGATCATCGTGTCGCGCAGCGCGAACATCTTCTGGTGGATGTCGATCAGGACGCGTCCGCCGGTGTCCTTCAGCTGGAAGGTGTCCCGCAGCCGCATGGCCTTGCCGTCGACGAGGAAGGCCTTGTCGCCGTGGTCGTCCTCGATCCAGTAGTCGTCACCGAGACCGAGCAGCCGGTCGCGTACGAGGTATCTCATGCCGTCACCGGTTCCCCGGTGAGCGCTCCCAAACGCCGCCGGTAGGCCGACGGGCTGAGCCCGGTGACCCGCCGCACCCGCTCCCGCGGGTTCGCGGCGGTCCCGGGCCCGCCGCGGTCGTCCACCGCGTCGAGGCCGGGGACCCCGCTCGGCGCGAAGAACCCGTGGTGCACGCGGACACCGGGCGTGGGGTGCACGGGGCCGGCTCGTAGAGGGGATCGGGCCGTCCCGGTGGACAGCTCCGTGGCGACGCCGGCTTCGAAGGGGTCGGTCCCCTCGTCGACGATCACGACGATCACGGCGACGCGGTGGGGCCGGTGCGACGGAGGCCGTGCCGGCTCGCGCTCCGACGGGCTCCGGGGCCGGGGGACGGTGCGGGGATCCTTGCGACACACGCGGTCTCCGGTACTCGCGGGGGTGCCGGGAGCCGCGGACGATGAACGCATGACCAGCGCACCCGCCCGCCGCGGCGAACCCGTCTCCCTCTCCGCCGCCCTCGCCGCCTTCGACGAGCTGTGGAGCCCCCGCATCGTGACCGCCGTCAACGACTACGACGTGCGCGTCGCGAAGGTCGAGGGCGAACACGTCTGGCACGTGCACGACCACACGGACGAGTTCTTCCTGGTCCTGGAGGGCGAGCTGACCATCGCGCTCCGCGAACCGGCCGGCGAGCGGACCGTCGTCCTTCCGAGGGGTTCCGTCCTCACCGTCCCGCGCGGAACGGAGCACAAGCCGTCCGCCCCCGACGGCGCGGCGATCCTCCTCTTCGAGCCCACCGGAACCCTCACCGTCGGCGACCGCCACGACGAGATCCCCGCCCACGTGGACGCGACGACGGGTCACGCCCTGGACCGGCTCACGGACGCCTGATCCGGCTCACACGCCGTAGCCGTCGGAGTAGCCGTCCCGGCGGTGGCGCTCGTCGTCCACGACGGTCGCCGCCGGCGGGACGACGACGCGCCTGCGCCGCGCGATGCTGCTGAAGGTGGTCACGCCGATCAGTCCGACGATCATGAGGATCACACCGACCAGGTGAAGGTTGACCCCCTGCATGTGCCAGTCGGTCGCGAACGTGAGGATCGCCCCCGCGCCGATCAGGATGATGCATCCGCCCAGGCCCATGGGTGTCGTCTCCTTGAATAGCAACTCCGAGTAGTTCCGGACGCGTTCCGGGTACCCGGGACCTCACGAGCCATGCGGAGGCGATCCCTCGCACCGCCGCGCGCCGCCTTCCCCGGAAGACGGCGCGCGTTCCGCCCTGCGGCGGAGGGCTGTTCACGTCACGCGGCGGAGGGCTGTCCCTCCAGGAACGCCACCAGCGCGTTCGTCAGCAGGAACGGGTCGTCGGCGCCGCAGAGTTCGCGGGCGCTGTGCATGGACAGGATGGCCACGCCGATGTCGACCGTCCTGATGCCGTGCCGTGCCGCGGTGATGGGGCCGATGGTGGTGCCGCAGGGCATGGAGTTGTTGGAGACGAAGGACTGGAAGGGCACGCCCGCCTTCTCGCAGGCGGCGGCGAACACGGACCGGCCCGAACCGTCGGTGGCGTAGCGGTTGTTGACGTTCACCTTGAGGATGGGTCCGCCGTTGACGCGCGGGTGGTGCGTCGGGTCGTGGCGCTCGGCGTAGTTGGGGTGCACGGCGTGACCGGTGTCGCAGGAGAGGCAGACGGTGCCGGCGAAGGCGCGCGCCCGGTCCTCGTAGGAGCCGCCGCGGGCGAAGACTGAACGTTCCAGCACACTGCCGAGCAGCGGTCCGTCGGCGCCGGTGTCGCTCTGCGAGCCGTTCTCCTCGTGGTCGAAGGCGGCGAGGACCGGGATGTACGAGAGTCCGGAGTCGGCCGCCGCGACCGCCGCCAGCGCGGCCGTGGCCGCGTGCACGGACAGCAGGTTGTCCATGCGCGGTCCCGCGAGCAGTTCGCCGTCGCGGCCCAGGTAGGCGGGACGCTCGACGGAGTGGGTCATCAGGTCCCAGCCGGTGACCTGGCCCGCGGGCAGCCCGGACTCCTGCTCCAGGAAGGAGATCAGGTCGCCCTCGCGGGCGTCGCCGAGTCCCCAGACGGGCTGGAGGTGGCGCTGCTTGTCGAGCTTGAGCCCGTCGTTGACGGAACGGTCGAGGTGGATGGCGAGCTGCGGCACGCGCAGCAGCGGCCGGTCCACGTTGACCAGGCGGGTCGAGCCGTCCCGCAGCGACAGGCGCCCGGCCAGGCCCAGGTCGCGGTCGAGCCAGGAGTTCAGCAGCGGCCCGCCGTAGATCTCCACGGCCACCTGCCGCCAGCCGTGCGCCCCGGTGTCCGGCAGCGGCTTGACCCGCAGGTTCGGGGAGTCGGTGTGCGCGCCGATGATCCGGAACGGTGTGTGCGCCTCGGCGCCCTTCGGCACGTACCAGGCGATGATCGCCCCTCCGCGCAGCACGTACTTCCCGCCGCTGGTCCCTTCCCACGCGTCGGTCTCGGCGACCTGACGGAACCCGGCCTTCTCCAGCCGCTCGGCGGCGGTCGCCACGGCGTGGTACGGCGTCGGGCTCGCGGCGAGGAAGGACATGAGGTCGTCGGTGTGGCCGCGGTCGAAGCGGGTGGGTGCACTCATGGGTTCACCTTAACGACGCACGAGGGCCCGCTCCCGGCGTTGGGAACGGGCCCTCGTAAGGGGGATGTGAAGGGCGGACACCTCGGGACACCTGAACGGAGGGACAGGTGCCGGGTACGGTGCCCGGGTGGCCCGGGAGGGGCCGGCGGGACCTTAGAAGGCGGCCTCGTCCAGCTCCATCAGGTCCAGGTCGACGCCCTCGGCGAGCTTGCGGGCGCCGGTGACGCCCGGCAGCACGTTGGCGGCGAAGAACTTCGCGGCCGCGATCTTGCCGGTGTAGAACGCCTTGTCCTTGGCGGAGGCGGTCTCCAGCTTCTCCGCGGCGACGGCGGCACCGCGCAGCAGCAGGTAGCCGACGACCACGTCACCGGAGGCCATCAGCAGGCGGGTGGTGTTGAGGCCCACCTTGTAGATGTTCTTGACGTCCTGCTCGGTGGCGGCGAGGTCGGTCAGCATCAGGCCGACGATGGCCTCCAGCTCGACGGCGGCCTTGGCGAGCTGCTCGCGGGCGGCGGACAGCTCCTCGCCGCCCGTGCCGATGGCCAGGAACTTCTTGATGTCCTCGGCCAGGGAGTTCAGCGCCGCGCCCTGGTTGCGGACGATCTTCCGGAAGAAGAAGTCCTGGCCCTGGATCGCGGTGGTGCCCTCGTACAGCGTGTCGATCTTGGCGTCGCGGATGTACTGCTCGATCGGGTACTCCTGCAGGAAGCCGGAGCCGCCGAAGATCTGGAGCGACTGGGCGAGCAGCTCGTAGCCCTTCTCGGAGCCGTAGCCCTTCACGATCGGCAGGAGGAGGTCGTTCAGGGCCTCGGCGGCGGAGGTGTCCTCGCCTGCGGCCTCCTTGATCTGGATCTCGTCCTGGACCGCGGCGGTGTGCAGGACCAGGGCGCGCATGCCCTCGGCGTACGCCTTCTGCGTCATGAGCGAGCGGCGCACGTCCGGGTGGTGCGTGATGGTGACCTTGGGCGCGGTCTTGTCCATGAAGTTCGCCAGGTCGGTGCCCTGGACGCGCTCCTTGGCGTACTCCAGCGCGTTCAGGTAGCCCGTCGACAGCGTGGAGATGGCCTTCGTGCCGACCATCATGCGGGCGAACTCGATGATGCGGAACATCTGGCGGATGCCGTCGTGCTTGTCGCCGATCAGCCAGCCCTTGGCGGGGTGGCGGTCACCGAAGGTCATCTCGCAGGTGTTGGAGGCCTTGAGGCCCATCTTGTGCTCGACGTTCGTCGCGTACACGCCGTTGCGCTCGCCCAGCTCGCCGGTCTGGAAGTCGAACTCGTACTTCGGGACGAGGAAGAGGGACAGGCCCTTGGTGCCGGGGCCGTGGCCCTCGGGGCGGGCGAGGACGTAGTGGAGGATGTTCTCCTCCATGTCGTGCTCACCGGAGGTGATGAAGCGCTTCACGCCCTCGATGTGCCAGGAGCCGTCCTCCTGCTGGATCGCCTTGGTGCGGCCGGCGCCCACGTCGGAGCCGGCGTCGGGCTCGGTGAGCACCATGGTGGAGCCCCACTGCTTCTCCACGGCGACCTTGGCGATGTGCTTCTGGACCTCGTTGCCCTCCTCGAAGAGGATGCCCGCGAACGCGGGGCCGGAGGAGTACATCCAGACGGCCGGGTTCGCGCCGAGGATCAGCTCCGCGTAGGCCCAGATCAGGGAGCGCGGCGAGGTGGAGCCGCCGATCTCCTCGGGCACGCCGAGACGCCAGTACTCGGAGTCCATGAACGCCTTGTACGACTTCTTGAAGGAGGCCGGGACCGGCGCGGTGTTGGTCTCGGGGTCGAAGACCGGCGGGTTGCGGTCGGCGTCCGTGAAGGACTCGGCCAGCTCGTTCTCCGAGAGGCGGGTCAGCTCCTCCAGGATGCTCTTGGCGGTGTCCGTGTCCATCTCCGCGAACGGGCCGGTGCCGTACAGCTTGTCGCGCCCGAGCACCTCGAAGAGGTTGAACTCGATGTCGCGGAGATTCGACTTGTAGTGCCCCATGGCGACGGCTCCGTAAGAGATCGGCGAGGCACTGACTCCCCGCACCTATGTACACGTACCAGCAAGTAGCTAAGATGATGCTACCCGTCAGTAATAAGAAGCAACCCCGGGTGGGCCATATGTGGCCCACTACTCTTTGACGCATGTACGGCTACGAGCAGAACGCGGGCGCCCAGCAGGGGTACGTCCCGCCGCAGCAGCAGATGCCCGGCCAGATGCCGGACGGGCAGCAGATGCCCGGTGGATACGGCCAGCAGCCGCCCCTGTACCCCGAGCCGTCCCCGCCGTCCCTGCCGGACGCGGTCCGCGCCTTCACCACGGGTGCCATGGCGGCCGAGGACTTCCAGCAGGTCTTCGCCACCTCGAAGGTCTACTGCCCGCGCGGCGACAACCCCGGATTCCTGGCGCTGCACAACACCCAGCAGCCCGTCATCCCGATGTTCAGCTCGCTCAAGGAGCTGCGCCGGTACGCGGGCAAGGAGTCCAAGTACTTCGTGATCACCGGTGCCGAGGTGATCGACCTGCTGCCCACGGGCTACGGCTTCGTGATCGACATGGAGGGCAAGCACCGGATGGTCTTCGACGCGAAGGCCGTGGAGCAGATGGTGGACTTCGCGATGCGCCGTATGTACGGCTGACGGTCCGCCGCGGGTGCCGTCGGCGCCCCGGTGTCCGCTCGGCCGGATGCTTTTCGAACTCGTGACGCCCGGAGGGAATGCCCTCCGGGCGTCGTTCGTTACGGGTAGCAGAAAGTTCAACTCTCAACTAAACTCGAAGCGCAAGGAGGTACCGACATGCCCGCAGTGACTGTCGAGAACCCGCTGGCCCTGCCCCGTGTGGCCGTGCCGACGGATGCCGTGGCCCGTCCCGTGCTGGCCGTGACGACCGCGCCCCAGGGCTTCGAGGGCGAGGGTTTCCCGGTCCGCCGCGCGTTCGCCGGCATCAACTACCGCCACCTCGACCCGTTCATCATGATGGACCAGATGGGTGAGGTGGAGTACGCGCCGGGCGAGCCGAAGGGCACCCCCTGGCACCCGCACCGCGGCTTCGAGACCGTGACCTACATCATCGACGGGATCTTCGACCACCAGGACTCCAACGGTGGCGGCGGCACCATCACCAACGGCGACACCCAGTGGATGACGGCCGGGTCCGGCCTGCTCCACATCGAGGCGCCGCCGGAGCACCTCGTGACGTCGGGCGGCCTCTTCCACGGGCTCCAGCTGTGGGTGAACCTGCCGGCCAAGGACAAGATGATGGCCCCGAGGTACCAGGACATCCGGGGCGGCACCGTGCAGCTGCTCAGCACCCCGGACGGAGGCGCGCTCCTGCGCGTCATCGCCGGTGAGCTCGACGGCCATCAGGGACCGGGCATCACGCACACCCCGATCACCATGGTCCACGCCACGCTGCGGCCGGGCGCCGAGATCACCCTGCCGTGGCGCGAGGACTTCAACGGCCTCGCCTATGTGCTGGCCGGACGCGGCGGCGTGGGTGTGGACCGCCGTCCGGTCCACACCGGCCAGACCGCCGTCTTCGGCGCGGGCTCCTCGCTGACCGTCCGGGCGGACGAGAAGCAGGACTCCAACACGCCCGACCTGGAGGTCGTGCTGCTCGGTGGCCGGCCGATCCGTGAGCCGATGGCCCACTACGGTCCGTTCGTGATGAACACCCGCGACGAGCTCCAGCAGGCCTTCGAGGACTTCCAGAAGGGCCGCCTGGGGACGATCCCGGCGGTGCACGGGATGTCGGAGGGCGGACTGTAAGCCCTTCGGTCCCGCCCCGCGGCCGCGCACGAGGTCCTCGCCGGGCTCTTTCGGGACCCGCCTGAGCGCCGACGCCCCGGGAAGCCCCGTCCGCCCGCCCGGATGGGGCTTCCCCCGTTCGGGCTTCCCCGGGAGCCGCCCCGGCTGACGCATGGTCAGCTGGCAGGGTGCAGCTACTCCCCGAGGGTGCCCGGCGGCTGGCGGCCTGGTGTGTCGTGATCCTCCTGGCCGCCGGAGTGGGATGGGTGGGGATCGAGCTGTGCTCGGAGTTCCGGACGGCGGTGGTGCCGGTACTGCTCGCGCTGCTCGGGACCGCGCTGCTCGGACCGCTGTACCGGCGGATGGTCAAGGCCAAGCTCAACCGCTCGCTCGCCGCCGCCCTGACCTGCGTCGCGGTGGCCGTCGTGGTCGGCGGTGCCGTCTACGTCGTCGTCGCGGCCCTCATCCACACCGGCGCCCAGATCGTGTCCTCGCTCCGGGAGGCCTCCCGTTCCGTCGCCGAGCACTTCGGCGCGGCGGGCACCTCGCTCGACGACATCGCCGCCAACTCCCATGACCTGCTGGCCAAGTTCGGCGGCACGGCCGCGTCCAACGTGGTCAGCGGCGTCAGCGTCGTGGCCGAGACCCTCGCCATGGGCTTCCTCGCCCTGCTGCTCGTGTTCTTCTTCCTGCGCGACTCGCACCGGGTGGCCGGATCACTGCGGTCGCTCGCGCCCCGGGGCACCGCCGACGTCGTCGAGGCCATGGCCCGGCGTGCCTACGGGGCCGTCGAGGGCTTCATGCGCGGGACGACGATCATCGCGCTCATCGACGCCCTCTGCATCACCGTCGGACTCCTGGTCCTGCGCGTCCCGGGCGCGGTCGGGCTCGGCGCGCTGGTCTTCGTGGGCGCCTACATCCCGTACCTCGGAGCGTTCATCTCCGGCACGGTGGCCGTCCTGGTCGCCCTCGCGGACCGGGGGTTCGTCATCGCCCTGTGGACGCTCGGGGTCGTGCTCGCCATCCAGATGCTGGAGGGATACGGACTCCAGCCGATGATCCAGAGCCGGCAGGTGCAGATGCACCCGGCGGTGGTGCTGCTCGCCATCACGGCGGGCGCCTCCGTGGCGGGCGTCCTCGGCATGCTGCTGGCCGTCCCCCTGACGGCGGCGGTCTTCGGCGTCGTGCACGAACTCCGTGTGCGCTACGCGCCGGAAAGGCCGGAGGGCCCACCGGGGCCGGAGGGGCCGGGGGCGCCGGCGCCGTCCGAGGACGTGTAGCCACCGGAGGAACCCTTGCCCTCCGCGGCCTCCACGGGGCCCGCGGAGGCGGGTCCGTCGAGGTCCGTCGCCTCGGTGAACGCGTCCCGCGCGTCCGGCTGCGGTGAGCCGTCCGGGGTCCCGGGCTCGTCGGAATCCTTGTCCGGTTCCTCCGAGAACTCGAACCAGATGCTCTTGCCCTCCCCCCGCGGGTCCACCCCCCACGCGTCCGCGAGCATCTCGACGAGCACCAGTCCGCGTCCGGACGACGCCAGTTCCCCGGGATGGCGCCGGTGCGGCAGGTCGTCGCTGCCGTCGGTGACCTCGACCCGCATCCGCCGCTCGCCCGGCTCGCCCGCCACCTCGGCGACGAGCAGGGCGTCGGCGTCGGTGTGCACGAGGACGTTGGTGACCATCTCGGAGACGAGCAGGACCGCGGAGTCGAGCTGGTCGGCGGAGGCCCAGTCGTGCAGGAGTTCCCGCAGCTGCTGACGGGCGTCCGCGATCCGCTCGGGCTCGTCCTGCGCCACCGTCAGCATCGTGCGGCGCGTCGGCGGCAGCAGGGGCGGGGCCGTGTCGTCGCGGGCGTCCACCAGGGGCAGCCGGTACAGCAGCAGCACCGCTATGTCGTCCTCGCGCCGGTCGGCCAGCGGACCGGTGGTGTGGTGGGAGGAGGGCCCGTGCACCGCCTGGACGAGCGCGTCGGCGAGGGTCTCCATGTCGCCGTCGTGGGATTCGAGCGTCCGGCGGATACGGCGCCAGCCGGTGTCGAGGTCGTGTCCGCCGGTCTCGATGAGCCCGTCGGTGCAGATCAGCATGGTCTCGCCCGGTTCCAGGACGAGCCGGGTGGTGGGGTAGTCGGCGTCCGGGTCGATGCCGAGCGGCAGCCCGCCCGCCGTGGGCCGCATCAGCACGGTCCCGTCCGCCATGCGGATCGCGGGGTCGGGATGTCCGGCGCGGGCGATGTCCAGCGTCCCGGTCGCCGGGTCGACCTCGACGTAGAGACAGGTCGCGAAGCGTACGTCTGCGGGGTCCGCCGGCTCCTCGCTCTCGTCGGCGCCGCCGCTTGACCCGTAGGTCACCGCCTCGGTGACCCCGTAGAGGAAACGCGCCGCCCGTGACAGCACCGCGTCGGGGCGGTGGCCCTCGGAGGCGTAGGCGCGCAGGGCTATCCGGAGCTGGCCCATCAGGCCCGCCGCGCGGACGTCGTGGCCCTGCACGTCGCCGATGACCAGGGCGTAGCGGCCGGCCGGCAGCGGGATCACGTCGTACCAGTCGCCGCCGACCTGGAGCCCGCCGCCGGTCGGGACGTAGCGCCCGGCGACGCTCATGCCCGGCATCCGCGGGCCGAGCGTCGGCATCATCGAGCGCTGCAGACCGTCGGTCAGCTCCCGCGCGGTCTCGGCGGCTCCGGCGCGGGAGAGTGCCTGCGCGAGCATGCGGGCGACGGTGGTGAGGACCGAGCGCTCGTCGGGAGTGAAGGTGACGGGATAGGTGAAGGCCGCCATCCACGCGCCCATGGTGCTGCCGGAGACCGTGAGCGGCAGGAACGCCCACGACTGCCGCCCGAAGTGCCGTGCGAGCGGCCAGGACGCCGGGTAGCGGTCCTTGTAGTCCTCGGGGGAGGAGAGGTAGACCGCACGGCCCGTACGGACGACCTCGGCGGCCGGATAGTCCGTGACCAGCGACATGTGCGAGAAGGGGTCCTCGGCGCCCGGCTGCTGCCCGTGATGGCCGATGACCGTCAGCCGGTCGCCCTCCGCGCCGAAGACGGCGAGACCGTCCGGCGAGAAGCCGGGCATCGACAGCCCCGCCGCCACCCGCAGGACCTCCGCCGTGGACCGCGCCTCGGCCAGTGCCCGTCCCGCGTCCAGCAGGAACGCCTCCCGCGATCGGCGCCAGTCCCCGGTGACAGGGGTGCGCGCGGCGGCGTCCGGAGGCTGCTCGCTGACCTCCTGGAGGGTGCCGACCAGCTCGAACCGCCCGGTCCCGGAGTCGACGAGCGGCTTGGAGCGGCTGCGCACCGTGCGGAGCACCCGGCCGTGCTCGTCCATGATCCGCATCCGGGCCTCGGCGAGCGTGCCCTCGGTCACCGCGAGCTGTACCACCCCGTCCATCTCGTTCCAGTCGACGGGGTGGACACGGGAGCGCGCACCCGCCGCGGAGAGGGTCGTCCGCTCCGCGGGCAGGCCGATCAGCCGAGCGGCCTCCGCGTCGAAGGTGACGAGTCCCGAGGCGTTGTCCCAGCGCCACACACCGGTGGCGAGCATGGCCAGGACGTCCCCCACGGCGGGCAGGGACTCACCAGTGCGCATGCGCCCACTGTAGGAACAGGTGATCGGTGCCTGCCACCGATGCCGTCCGGGCGACGAGCCGCGGCCGAGCGGTTAATGATGGGGAGGTGATCCTGGGCTGCCCGGTACCCTGGGGGTGTTTCACGTGAAACAGCCCCCCAATCCGCGAAGACTGGATGAACCTCGATGCATCGGTACAGGTCCCACACCTGCGGCGAGCTCCGCGCCTCTGACGTCGGCACCGACGTCCGGCTGAGCGGCTGGCTGCACAATCGCCGAGACCTGGGCGGCATCCTCTTCATCGATCTGCGCGACCACTACGGCATCACGCAGCTCGTCGCCCGCCCCGGCACCCCCGCCTACGAGGCCTTGGACAAGGTCTCCAAGGAGTCGACCGTCCGTGTCGACGGCAAGGTCGTCTCGCGTGGCGCGGAGAACGTGAACCCCGAGCTGCCGACCGGTGAGGTCGAGGTCGAGGTGAGCGAGGTCGAGCTGCTCGGCGCCGCCCAGCCGCTGCCGTTCACGATCAACGCCGAGGACGGTGTCAACGAGGAGCGCCGCCTGGAGTACCGCTTCCTCGACCTGCGCCGCGAGCGCATGCACCGCAACATCCTGCTGCGCACGGCCGTGATCTCCGCGATCCGTCACAAGATGACGGCGCTGGGCTTCAACGAGATGGCCACCCCGATCCTCAGCGCCACCTCCCCCGAGGGCGCGCGCGACTTCGTGGTCCCCTCCCGGCTGAACCCCGGCAAGTTCTACGCGCTGCCGCAGGCCCCGCAGCAGTTCAAGCAGCTGCTGATGATCTCCGGCTTCGACCGCTACTTCCAGATCGCGCCCTGCTTCCGTGACGAGGACGCCCGCGCGGACCGTTCGCCGGGCGAGTTCTACCAGCTCGACGTGGAGATGTCCTTCGTCGAGCAGGAGGACGTCTTCCAGCCCATCGAGAAGCTGATGACGGAGCTGTTCGAGGAGTTCGGCGGTGGCCGTCACGTCACCTCCCCCTTCCCGCGCATCCCGTTCCGCGAGTCGATGCTGAAGTACGGCTCCGACAAGCCGGACCTGCGGGCCCAGCTGGAGCTCGTCGACATCACCGACATCTTCGAGGGCTCCGAGTTCAAGGCCTTCGCCGGAAAGCACGTGCGCGCGCTGCCGGTGCCGGACGTGGCCGGCCAGACGCGGAAGTTCTTCGACGGCCTCGGTGACTACGCGGTCGAGCAGGGCGCGAAGGGCCTGGCCTGGGTGCGCGTGGGCGAGGACGGCTCGCTGACCGGCCCGATCGCCAAGTTCCTCACCGAGGAGAACGTCGCCGAGCTGACCAAGCGCCTCTCCCTGGCCGCCGGACACGCGGTGTTCTTCGGCGCGGGCGAGTTCGACGAGGTCTCGAAGATCATGGGCGCGGTGCGGGTCGAGGCCGCCAAGCGCTCCGGCAACTTCGAGGAGAACGTCTTCCGCTTCTGCTGGATCGTCGACTTCCCGATGTACGAGAAGGACGAGGACACCGGGAAGATCGACTTCTCGCACAACCCGTTCTCCATGCCGCAGGGCGGTCTGGAGGCCCTGGAGACCCAGGACCCGCTGGACATCCTCGGCTGGCAGTACGACATCGTCTGCAACGGCGTCGAGCTGTCCTCCGGCGCGATCCGCAACCACGAGCCCGAGATCATGCTCAAGGCCTTCGAGATCGCGGGCTACGACCGGGAGACCGTCGAGGAGCAGTTCGCCGGCATGCTGCGAGCCTTCCGCTTCGGCGCCCCGCCGCACGGCGGGATCGCCCCGGGCGTCGACCGCATCGTCATGCTGCTCGCGGACGAGCCGAACATCCGCGAGACGATCGCGTTCCCGCTCAACGGCAACGCGCAGGACCTGATGATGGGCGCGCCCACGGAGCTGGACGAGACCCGGCTGCGCGAGCTGCACCTCTCGGTGCGCAAGCCGCAGCCGAAGTAGGCGAGCTCCGCGTCCCCTGAGGGCGGCGCACACGGAAGTGGCCCGGAACCAGCGATGGTTCCGGGCCATTCTCGTGTGGCGCCTGAAAACACAGCTCGTACCCATGCTGCTGACAGGTCGGCTCCCTACCGTCCCGCGCATGACTGAGACCCAGGAACCAACGCACGAAGGGAACATGACCCGGCGCAGGGTCGTCGTCGCGGGCGGAGCGGCCGTGGCGGCCGTGGGCGTGGGCGGCGCCGCCGCCGTGAACGCGTTCGCGGGCGAGGCCGCGGCCGGCACCACGACGACCGCGTCCGGTGCGGAGGCCTGTTACACGCTGACCTCGGAGACCACCGAGGGCCCCTACTACATCGACGCGGACAAGATCCGTCAGGACATCACCGAGGACCAGGAGGGCATCCCCCTGACCCTCACGCTCAAGGTGATCGACGCCGAGACCTGCAAGCCGGTCAGGAACGCCGCGGTGGACATCTGGCACTGCTCGGCGCTGGGCGTGTACTCCGGCTACGAGGCGATGAGCAACGGCGGTGGCGGCGGCGGTCCGTCGGGCGATCCGACGGACGTCCCGTCCGGCACCCCGACCGGTGAACCCCCCTCCGGTCCTCCCCCCGGGGGCGGTGGCGGGCACGCCGAGCCCACCGACGACAAGCGGTACCTGCGCGGCACCTGGAAGACCGACCGGCACGGCCACGTCACCTTCAGGACGGTCTTCCCCGGCTGGTACCGGGGCCGCTGCGTCCACATCCATGTGAAGGTCCACGTGGACGGCACCTGGACCGACGCGGGCTACGAGGGCGGGCACACCTGCCACACGGGCCAGCTCTTCTTCTCGGAGAAGTCGGTCCTGGCGTCCGCCGAGGTCGCGCCGTACTCCACGAGCACGGTCACCCGCACGACGCTGGACGAGGACACGATCTACCCGGGCAACGGGCACGAGGGCGGTCTGCTGTACCTCGCGTACGACAAGAGGCACATCGCCCGGGGCGTCCACGGCCGTCTGACGCTGGGCGTCGCCCCGGACGAGACCCACGACAGCACCGACACCGGTCCGAGCCCGTCGGCCACGTCGTCCTGATCTCCCGGCACACAGCGGCCCGGAGCGCAACGGGTTCCGGGCCCTCCGCCCCCTGACAGGCGGAGGGCCCGGAACACGGGTACCCGGTGGGGCAGCCCGTGGCGGGGGACGTGCTCAGGTGTCGTACGTGCCGTCCCACGGCTCGGAGAAACCGAGGCGGTCGGGGTACAGCTCGGCCCAGGCCTCGCCCTCGTCCTCGCGGGGCACCAGTCCGAACAGCACACCGTCGACGGTGAGCCGGAACGGCCGGATCGCGATGTCCGTGTACGAGCGCCGGGGCAGACTGCGGAGCAGCTTCGCCAGGTGGATGCGGGCACGGGAGAGCACCGAGAACTCTCCGTGCGGGGCCCGCTGCTGTTCGGCCCAGGTGCCGGCGCACCAGATCTCCGAGTCGTTGTAGTGGCCCTCGTCGTCGAAGGTGTGGAGAACCACGTACAGACGTTTGTGCTCTTCCCAGCCGTCGTCGGGACGGAACCCTTCGGGGAAGGCGTACGTGATCGATGCCAGGAACTGACCGTCCGCGTACCGGCCTATGGTCTCGGTGCGGTGCTTCGGCTCGTAGGCGATCGGGATGACCTGGGGGACTGCCATGGCGGAAACCATACGGGTGGCCGGGCCCCTTGTGGTGCCGGGGTCGATTACGGATCGGCGGCATTGGAGCGAGGGCGGTTCTCCCGGCTCTTCGCGGGTCCTCCGCCGGTCCTTCACCGGGCTCCCACCTGGTCCTCGGCGACGGGAAAGGGGGCACAGGACGGGTCGTCCGTGCCCCCTTCCCCGGTCGGGGAGCCGTCAGGAGACGGACCGGTATCCGCCCCAGCCGGTGGCTATTTTCGTGCGGGAGCCGAACGATCCCTTGCCGTCCCCGTTGTTGCGGTACAGGTTGCCGCCGGTGTCCCGGGAGACCAGGTCGGCCCGGCCGTCGTCGGTGATGTCACCGACCACGACGACGGTGTCGTAGGAGCCGCCCCAGTCGCCGAACACCTTCACGCGGGCGGCGAAGGTCCCGTCGCCCTTGCCGTTGTAGCGGTAGAGGGTGTTGGACGTGTCCTGGGCGAGCAGGTCGCCGATGCCGTCGCCGTTGAGGTCACCGGCCCCGACGATCTTCTTGTAGCTCTTCCAGTTGTCGTAGAGCTTCACGCGGGCGGACAGCGTTCCCGTGCTCGTCCCCTTGTAGAGGTAGACGGTCCCGGTGGACGCGACGCGCGCGATCAGGTCGGGCCGGCCGTCGCCGCTCACGTCGCCGGGCGAGGTCAGGGCGTCGTACTGCGTCCAGCCGCTGCTCGCGAGGGTGGTGTACGACGTCGTCGGGGTGACCGCGGCGCCGCAGCGCGGCTTGTACGCGCGCAGGGCGCCGCTGCTCAGCCGGACGAGGACGTCGTTGCAGCGGTCCCCGTTGAGGTCGCCGAACGGGACCGCCTTGATGCTGGTGGCCCAGCCGGAGCCGCTGATCTTCTCCCCGAACCTTCCGGTGCCGGTGCCCGACTGGAAGGTCAGGCCGCCGGACGAGTTCAGGGTGAGGAGGTCGCCGCGGCCGTCCACGCCGTCCACGCTGCCGAAGTCGTGCCGCACCGGCGCGCCTCCCTGCAGGAAGCCCTCCCCGGTCGCCACGGTGACCGCCGAGGCGGTGCCGGTGCCGGTGGCCTTCAGGGTCCAGGTGAACCCCCCGTTCGGGAAGCGGGCGTTGTCGACCGTCGTGCCGGACCAGTCCGTGGCCACCCAGGCGGTGGACGCGCCCCCGGTGACCGTGCGGGTCGCCTTGCCCCGCGCGCCGCTCTGGACGGAGGTGAAGGTCACCGACCAGGAGGAGACCGGGCGGGACAGCAGCCAGGAGCCCTGGAAGGGCGTGCCGGAGCCGACGTAGCTCGTGGCCTCGGACCTGAAGGCCGTCACGGCGGACGGGGTGACGCCGGTCGTGGCGACGTGCGTCTGCTCGAACAGGTCGAACCAGGCGACCAGGCCCGTGTACTCGTCCACGGTCCAGCGGTAGCGCCGGTCGGTGGCCGTGCCCTTCTCGGGGAGGTCGGAGGCGACGACACGGGTGGCGCCGGTGGCCGCCTCGGTCAGGACCAGGGTGCCCGCGGCGTGGTCGTGGCGGACGGTGAAGCCGTCGCCGAGGAGCACGTCGCCGCCGCTCACCGCGCGGGACGTGGCGGCCTTGGTGTCGTACACGCCCGCCGAGTCCGTACCGCAGGCCCAGTAGACCCAGCGGCCCGCCGCCTGGAGTTCGCTCGGCACGCAGGACATGCCCGGAACGGTCACCGTCGCAAGCGTCTTGTCCTCGGCCAGGCTGTACGAGGTGAGTTTGCCGGTGGTGGAGGCGCTCCACAGGGTGGAGCCGCTCAGGGCGGCGGCGCGCACCGACCGCTTCAGCTTCTGGCCCTGTCCGAACTCGCCGATGTACTGCGCCGGGGCGGTGCCCCCGGATTCGTAGACCGCGTAGTTGTCCGAGACGTCGACGATGTGGCCGCCCGTGGTGCCGAACTCCAGCGTCCAGTCCGAGGAGCCGTCCAGCATCGCGACCAGCCTGTCCTTACCGGTCAGACCTGTGTCGGTGGTGCCGAGGAAGGCGTCCCGGGGGTTGTTCCCGCGGTTGCCCCAGAGCACCGAGCAGGTCACACCCGTGTACGGGCAGCGCGTGAGCACCTTGTCCCCGGTCTCGGGAGCGGAGGCGGTCAGCTGTCCGCCGACCACGGCGAGCGTGCGCAACGAGGTGGTGTCCATGGTGCCGCTCGGGTCGTCCTCGGCGATGCGCAGACTGCCGCGGCTGAGGGCCAGGCCGGTCTTGGCGTTCTCCTTCGCCGGGATCCGGGCGAGCTGCTCCAGGCCGGGCGTGCCGTCCGCGGCCTCGGTGAAGCGTCGCACCCACCAGTCGTCCGCGCCGGTGCCGCCGGTTACCAGGGCGGTGCCGCCGGACGCGCCGAGCAGGTACGAGCCCGCCTTGGCCGCGAGGGTGTGGGAGGAGCCGTCCTTCAGGGAGACGGCCCGCAGCTCGCTGGTGCCGGTGCCGGTGTACAGCGGGAGCAGCAGCCAGTCGCCGGAGAGCACGGGGGCGCCGTCGAGCTGGGTGCCGGGCGAGGGCAGGTCGATCACCTGCTCGTCGGCTCCGGGGTCCGTGCGGGGCTTGAGGTGCAGGTCGCTGCTCGCCGAGTCGTACCAGCCGATCCGGTCGTCGTCGAGGACGTCGTACTGCTGCGAGTACGGACCGGAGAAGACCCGGGTGGCTGTGGCTGTCGCCAGGTCGAGGTAGTACACCGAACTGTCGACCTTGAACAGCACGCCGTGCGCGTCGGCGGCCGTGACGGCGCCCGAGGTGATCCGCATCCAGCCCGGCGTGATGGCACGGGAGCGCCAGGTGCCGTCGACGAGGTCGTGCACCGCGTACTCGGTGAGGACCGTCCGTCCGGCCAGTCCCCGGTAGCCCTCGTTCGAGGTGAACGACGTCGTCGTCCGGGTCGCCGGGTCCCACAGGGCGACCGAGCCGGCCGACGGCAGCGCGACCAGGTCACCGTCGCTGCCGTACGAGGCGACGGGGCAGGTCGACGAGCCGATGACCGCACACACGCCCGCGGGCGCGTACACGCCGTCGGGGGTCCTGACGACCGTGCTGGCGCCGCTGGCGTAGTCCGTCCACAGCAGACCGGTGATCCCGGTCTGCCGGTGCAGGAAGCCGCTCGTACCGGCCACCAGCGGGCGGTCCGTGCGCGGCTGCGTGTCGGCGGGGTCGGTCAGGGTGATCTCGGAGGCGGACCCGGCCGGGTCCGCCGAGGCGCCGTTCTGCGGCAGAACGGCGAGGGCCGCGGCCGCCAGGGCGACCGCGAGCGTGGAGACGAGGGCGGACGTGCCGCGTCGTCTCGGGGCGTTTCTGCCCACGTGAAGTGTCCCTCCCCGCGAGGGCCCCCGCCCTCGCACAAGTGCGCGGATGCTAACAGGAGGTGATGGCGGATCCGATGGTCAGGGTCGGGTAAAGCTGCTGGTGGAGCGGCTCGTTTCCCGGCCGGTCGGGTGATCGGGGCATGCGAAGGGCCCGGGAACCGTTCGTTCCCGGGCCCTGTCGAGCGGTCGCCGTTACTCCGGCGCGCCGCCGAAGCGCTCCTTGTAGGACTCCAGGTCCTCGTCCGTGATCTTGGCGAAGAGGACCGGGGGAACGGTGAAGGGGGTGCCGGCCGGGAGGAAGGCCAGGGCACGGGCCTCGTCCGCGCTCACCCAGGTCGCCGTGTCGTCCGCGAGGGCGAAGGCCGAGCGCATCGCGCGGGCGGACGCCGGGATGAAGGGCTCGGAGACCACCGAGTACAGGTGGATCAGGTTCATCGCCGTACGGAGCGTCAGCGCCGCGCCCTCGGGGTCGGTCTTGATCTCCAGCCAGGGGGCCTTCTCCTCCAGGTAGGAGTTGCCCGCGGACCACAGGGCGCGCAGCGCGGCGGCCGCCTTGCGGAACTGGAGGGCCTCCATCTGGGACTCGTACTCCGCGAGCAGGCCCGCGATCTCGGCGCCCAGCTTCGCCTCGGCCTCACCGGCCTCCGAACCCGCCGGGACCTCCTCGCCGAAGCGCTTCTTGGAGAAGGACAGGACGCGGTTGACGAAGTTGCCGAGGGTGTCGGCCAGGTCCTTGTTGACCGTGGCCGTGAAGTGCTCCCAGGTGAACGACGAGTCGTCCGACTCGGGGGCGTTGGCGATGAGGAAGTAGCGCCAGTAGTCGGCGGGCAGGATCTCCAGGGCGTGGTCCGTGAAGACACCGCGCTTCTGGGACGTGGAGAACTTCCCGCCGTAGTACGTCAGCCAGTTGAAGGCCTTGACGTAGTCGACCTTCTTCCACGGCTCGCGCACGCCCAGCTCGGTGGCCGGGAACATCACGGTGTGGAAGGGCACGTTGTCCTTCGCCATGAACTGCGTGTAGCGGACCGGGTTCTCGCCGGAGTCCGCGTCGTACCACCAGGACTTCCAGTCACGGTTCTCCGTGTCCTGGTCGGACCACTCCTTCGTCGCGCCGATGTACTCGATCGGGGCGTCGAACCAGACGTAGAAGACCTTGCCCTCGGCGGCCAGCTCCGGCCAGGTGTCGGCCGGGACCGGGACGCCCCAGTCCAGGTCACGGGTGATCGCGCGGTCGTGCAGGCCCTCGGTCAGCCACTTGCGGGCGATGGAGGAGGCGAGCTGCGGCCACTCGGACTCGTGCCGGGCCACCCACTCCTCGACCTCGTGCTGGAGCCTCGACTGGAGGAGGAACAGGTGCTTCGTCTCACGGACCTCCAGGTCCGTCGAGCCGGAGATCGCCGAACGCGGGTCGATCAGGTCCGTGGGGTCCAGGACGCGCGTGCAGTTCTCGCACTGGTCGCCGCGAGCCTTGTCGTAACCGCAGTGCGGGCAGGTGCCCTCCACGTAGCGGTCCGGGAGGAAGCGGCCGTCGGCGGGCGAGTACACCTGCCGGATCGCGCGCTCCTCGATGAAGCCGTTCTCGTTCAGGCGGCGCGCGAAGTGCTGCGTGATCTCGCGGTTCTCCGGGCTGGAGCTGCGGCCGAAGTAGTCGAAGGCCAGCTCGAAGCCGTCGTACACGGCCTTCTGGGCGTCGTGCGCCTGCGCGCAGAACTCGTCGACCGGCACGCCGCGCTCCTTGGCCGCGAGCTCGGCGGGGGTGCCGTGCTCGTCCGTCGCGCAGATGTACAGGACGTCGTGGCCGCGCTGGCGGAGGTACCGGGAGTACACGTCCGCCGGGAGCATGGACCCCACCATGTTGCCCAGGTGCTTGATCCCGTTGATGTACGGAAGGGCGCTGGTGATGAGGTGTCGAGCCATCGCGGGCTGCTCCCAGGTCGCTGCGTGGGGCGACGATCGCGTCGGATTTCCGGTGGGCGTCTCGTCGCCGGTGAACCTTGAAATCGTAGCCGACACGGGTGGGCCGCCCGCTTCCCGTTTTAAGGCGTGGGAAGGGGGCGGCCCGGATGCTGCTCGGAGGGGGGGGGCTACGGGCGCCAGTTCTCCAGCACGCCGTCGTAGACCTCGACGTCCGTCAGTTCGCGCGGGGCGGGGCCCGCGTGGAAGAAGGCCGTGTTGCCGGTCTTCAGCTTGCGCAGGTAGTCGAAGGCCTTGTTGTCGTGCTCGCCGAAGGCGACGAACGAGAAGAAGACGTTCGGGTGGTTCTTCGCCGCGTCCGTGAGGGACTGGGTGGCGGGGGTCTTGGCGTCCGGGGCGCCGTCCGTCTGGAAGATCACCAGGGCGGGGTCGGCGGAGCCGGAGCGCTGGTGGTGGGTGACGACCTCCTCCACGGCGACGTGGTAGCTCGTACGGCCCATGCGGCCGAGGCCGGCGTGCAGGTCGTCGACCTTGTTCTCGTGCTCGGCGAGGGTGAGGGCGCCGGTGCCGTCCAGCTCGGTGGAGAAGAAGACGACGTGGACGGTCGCCTCCGGGTCCAGGTGGGCGGCGAGGGCGAGGGCCTGCTCGCCCAGGGCCTGGGCGGAGCCGTCCTTGTAGTAGGCGCGCATGGACGACGAGCGGTCGAGGACGAGGTAGACCTTGGCGCGCTTGCCGGTGAGGTCCCGCTTCTGGAGCGCGGTACCCGCTTCCTGGTACGCCGTGACCAGGGCCGGGGCCTCGTCCTTGACGCGGGTCAGGGCGACGGCGGAGTCGCCCGTGACCGGGGTCTCGGCAACCGGCTCCGCCACGACCGGCTCCGCCTCGGTGACCGGCTCGATCTCGGCCTCGACCGTGGCTTCCGCCTCGGGCTCCGTGACGGCTTCCGCCTCGGGCTCCGTGACGGCTTCCGCCTCGGCGACGGGCTCCGCCTCGGGCTCGGCTGCGGCTTCCGCCTCGGCTTCGCCTTCGGCGTGGTCGTTCCCACCCGCACCACCCGTGCGGCTTTCGTCGTCGGCTGCGGGTGCCGCCTGCGGGGCCTCACCGCCGTCGGCGACCGCGGGCTCGTCCACATCGGCGGTCTCTGCAACCGGCTCCGCCTCGGCTTCAGCGACGGCTTCCGCCTCGGCGGCCTCAGCCTCGACCTCGGGGGCGACCTCAGTCTCGGCGGCGGCCTCGGGCTCCGCGACGGCTTCTGCCTCGGCCTCGGGCTCCGCTTCGGCGACAGGCTTCGCCTCGGCGACGACCTCTGCCTCGGCGGTGGGCTCGACCTCGGCCTCGGCGGTCGGCTCAGGCTCGGCCTCGGCAGCAGGCTCGGGGGCGACCTCAGTTTCGGCGGTCGGCTCGGGCTCTGCGACAGCTTCTGCCTCGACCTCGGGCTCCGCTTCGGCGACAGGCTTCGCCTCGGCGACGACCTCGGCCTCGGCGGCGGGCTCGACCTCGGCCTCGGCGGCCGGCTCGGGCTCCGCGACGGCTTCCGTCTCGGCCTCGGGCTCCGTCTCGGCGGTGGGCTCGGGCTCCGCCTCGGCCTCGGGGGCGACCTCGGTCTCGGCGACGACCTCGACCTCGGCCTCGGTGACGGCCTCGGCGGTCGGCTCAGGCTCGGCCTCGGCGGCGGCCTCTGCGGCGGGCTCGGGGGCGGTCGGGGTTTCTTCCGTGGTGGGCTCTGCCGGAGGCGTCTGCTTCGGGACCGTCACGTTGTCGAAGGCGGCCGACACCAGCTCGTCGACCACGGAGGGCTCGGGCTCGGAGGCGGGAGCCGGAACCTTCGGCTCGGCCTCCGGCGCGGAGGCGGAGGCCGGCTCGGCCTCCGGGGAGGGCGTCGGCTCCGCAGCGGGAGCCGGGACCGTCGCGGCCTCTCGCGAGGTCTCCGCGTCCGCGTCACGACCCTTGCGTGAGCGGCCGAACGCATTCCGCAGGAGAGTGAGAATGCCCATGTGCGCAACCCTTCGCGTGAGTTGATCCCGTCAATCCCTGGCCAGGACGGACACGTAAGGTTAGCGGCCATAGACGGTGATCTTCGGCAGGGGCGGCAGACCGGACAAAGGTCAGGTCAACCCCCTTACGACGCCCACGGATTCACTTTCCTACCACGGGGATTTGTCGGAATTAGGAGTTCCGCCACGCACCTTCCCCCGGCATCACACTTGTGTCAAGAGATTGTCAGGGGAGAGTAAAGCGCGTCCGTCCCGCGCGGGAGCGGGAAGCGGGGTCGTGGCCGAATCGTCGGTGCCGACGCCGCCCGTGTCAATGAGGTGAGGCGATCGCCCTGGCCGCCGCGACCTCCTGCCGCACCGGTTCGAGGACGCTGCCCGCGGGTCCGGTGAGGTCGGTGCGGACGGCGAAGAGCACGTCCGTCCGGCGCAGCCCCTCGGACAGCTCCCGCAGCTGGCGCGCGACGGTGGAGATCTCGGCGGCGGAGGGCTCGGCCGCGCCCTGCCGGACCCGGACCCGGGCCGCGGTCGTCGCGTCCACGATCCGCTCGACGGCGACGACGAGCGGCATCCAGGCCGCGGCGCGGCGCCCGTTCGGCGGCGGCTCGGTCAGGGCGCGCTGGAACTCCGTACGGATGGAGGAGAGGTCGCGGTACAGGCGCCGCCTGCTGCGGGCGCGGGCCCCCGGCTCGACGGCGTCCCCGAAGGCCAGCTCGACATAGCCGGCGGTGTCGGCGACCGCGTCCGCGAGCCGGTCCCCGACCCGGGCGTGCCAGCTCTCCGGCCACAGGAGGTAGCCGGCCACCAGGGCGATGGCGCAGCCGATCAGCGAGTCGACCAGGCGGGGGACGACGAGCCCGGTGCCCTGGTGGTTGAGGATGTCGGACAGCAGCAGGATCACCGGGGTGATGGCGGCGGTCTGGTAGCCGTAGCCGCGCGGGGTCAGGGCCGGGACGAGCGCGCCGAGCACCATCAGCACGGGCACGTCCCACCAGCCGCGCGGGACCACGGTCAGGAGGGCCGCCGCGACCACGAGGCCCGCGACCGTGCCGAGGGCGCGCAGCAGGGCCCGGGAGAAGACGGAGCCGTAGTCCGGCTTCATGACGAAGGTGATGGTGAGCGCGACCCAGTACGAGCGCGGCACCTCGACGGTCGAGACGAGCACCTGGCCGAGGCCGATGCACAGGGCGAGACGGGTGCCGTAGCGCCAGGAGGCCGCCGACAGCAGGACGTCGCGGCCGGCGCGGGCGGCGCGGACGCGCAGCGCGGCGGGCCGGCCGAGGCGGTCGTCGAGGGCGCCCGGGTCGGGGAAGCGGTCCGTCACGACGGTGGCGGCGTGCCGCAGGGCGTGGTCGACGGCGCGCCCGGTCTCGTCGGCCGGGGCGGGGAGCCGCAGGTCGAGGGGGTCGGTGCCGCCGGTCTCGACGGTGTCGGCGAGCAGGCGCACGGCGGCGGGGATCTCGGCGGGCAGCGGGTCGCCCCGCTGGTGGGCGGCGGGGGCGGCCTCGACGACGGGGGTGACGGCGTTCAGCTGGGCGAGCAGCCGGACGAGGTCGGGGCTGCGGCCGTGGTAGAACGCGCGCCGGGCGAGGACGAGGTCGTACGACTCGTTCAGGGACTGCGTGACGGTCAGGCGCAGGCGCTCGTAGTCGGCGGTGCCGCCGGCGGCGAGCAGGTCCGCGACCGTGCGGTAGGTGCCCGCGACGGAGGACCGCTCCGGCACCCCCGAGCGCAGTGGCCAGGCGAGCAGGGTCAGCGCGAGGACGAGGAGCCCGCCGCCGGACATCAGCAGCGGGGCGAGCCACCAGGGGCCGGGCAGCGGCAGTCCGGCGCCGATCAGGCAGTTGATGAGCAGCAGCAGTCCGGTGACGGAGGCGACGGCGCCGATCGACGAGATCATCCCGGAGACCAGGGCGACCCCGGTGACCGTCGCGACGGCGACCCAGCCGTGCCCGTAAACGGCGGCGCCGATCATGATGCCGATCGCGCCGAAGAGCTGCGGGACGGCGATGTTGAGGATCCGCATGCGGTACGCGTCCGCGGTGTCGCTGATGACTCCGAACAGCGCGCCCATGGAGGCCAGGGCGCCGTGCGCGGGCTGTCCGCGGGCGAGGCCCACGGCGAGGGGGAGCGACAGGGCGACGGCGGCGCGGGCGGCCGCGGCCCGGTTGACGGGGGCCCGCTGCGGCCGGAGGTTCCTGACCAGCCAGTCGGGAGGAGTGAGGCCGATGGGGAACTCGCGGGACATGTACCGAGTATGGCGGTTCTTCCGGGGGTGGTCCCGGCCCGGACCCGCTGACGGGGGCCCCGGCCGGTCCCGCTGACGGAGGGTGGGACCGCGGCGGGGACGCGGTGGTCGCGGGCGGGGGCGCGGTGGCCGCGGCCGTCGGCCGGGAGGAGGACCGCTCGGCGGAGGAGGGGTCAGGCGCCCACGTGGGTCGACTGCTCCGAGGGAGCCCCCAGGGCTGCCTCGGCCGGCCGCCGCCGGCGCGCGTACGCGTGGGTGAGCGCCGCGGCCAGAGACACCGTCAGACCCATGGCCAGCAAAAGCCAGCTGACGAACCGCAGGGTCTCGGTGAGGGCGTCGTACACCGCGCCCGCGGCCGTGCGGGAGACGTCGGGCGGCAGGTCGTCGAGGGTGAGTCTGCGGCCGATCGTGATCGCGGCACCGAGCAGGGCCGCGCCCAGAGCGGTGCCGAGACCCGTCGCGAGGACCGCCCGGCGGCGGCGCACGGCGATGACGATGCCGGCCGCCGCGAAGACGACCGACGCCGACGGGAGCCAGAATCCGGCGACTTCGAGCACGTGGAACCCCTTCCGGACCCGGGCCAGGTCCTCGGCCTCCAGCACGGTGATCTCGGTGTGCTCGACCGGGATCCGGTCGGCCAACGGCATGTGGTCGTCGGCGAGACGGCGTTTGACCTCTTCGGTGACGGGTGCGAGATCGACGGTCACCGCTTCCTCGCGGTCCTCGCGCAGCGCCCGCATCACGGCGTCGTGCGCCGCCAGGTTGGCGGCCTCCCACGCCGTGCGGTACGCCTCGGTCTCGGTGAACGAGCGCACGGCGTCCCGCACGAAGTGGTTCACCGGCCCCTGGAGCCTTGGCCGTACGTGGACTTCGCGCAGGATGTCGTCGGTGACGCCGGCCGCGATGGCGTCCCGGACGTCGTCGTCGGCGGCGAGCGGCGCCATGGTGGCCTCGTAGCGTTCGGAGTCGCCGAGGCCGTACGTCGCCCACGCCGACAGCGCGCCGAGCGGCGCGAGGAGGCAGGCGAGCGCGATCAGCACGGCCGACAGGGCGCTGCGGACACGAGGGGGCACGTCTCCAGGCAAGGCCTTCCGGTCCCCGCGGGCGAGTGGACCGACTGCAAATGGGCGCATGCGGCAAGCCGTACGGGGAGCCGCCGCACCCGTTGCACGGAGCCGGTCCCGGCCCCGCCCGGACCTCGTCGGCGGCCGTCCGGTCCCGTCGTCACCCCGTCAGATTCCCGTCCACGCCCGCCGGGGGCCGCCCGGACCGGCCGCCGGTCCCCGCGCATCCCGGCCACCCCAAGGGTTTTGACCGCTCGGGTGGAGCCCTCACCCGAACGGGTGTTTCCTGGATCTGGGGAGAAGGAGGCCGATATGCGCACCACCCCAGCACCGCGAACCCTTGTCGCGGCCCTGCTCAGCGGCGGTGTACTGACCGCCCTGGCCGCCGGTCCCGCCGTGGCCGCGGCCGAGTCGGCGCACACCGGTGACGGTGGCTCCGGCAGCTCCGTACGGGGCACCGTCGTCTCCCGCGGAGAACTGAACCTGCGGCTGCAGCCCAGCACGGACTCGCCCGTCGTCGGCGCGCTCCCGCCGGGCAGTCAGGACCGCGTCCAGTGCGCGGTGAACGGGCAGAGCGTGCTCGGCACCAGCGTCTGGTACTGGCTCGTCGGCGCCCACGCCTGGGCCAGCGCCGCCTTCGTCGACACCGGCGGCCGGTCGGTGCCGAACTGCTCGGACCCGTGCCCCGACCAGAAGGACGGGACGTGGCACAACGCGCACTGGGACCACGAGCGCGACCCGGCGAACGACCCGGGCTGGAGCGTGAGCGCCTCCGGCTCCTGGACCTTCACCGTCTCCAGCGCGTGGAGCTGGACCGTGTCCGGCTCCACCTCGAACTCCTGGGACTGGGTCCCAGGTGGCAGGTGAGTAGGTGAGTGAGGGAGACGCACGGGGCCCCGGCATCGCGCCGGGGCCCCGTGTGCCGTGCGCGCCGCTCCGCGGACCACGGCGGAACGGCGCCTCACGGCGTCAGCTCGGCTTTCCCTCCGCGTCCTCGTGCGTGTAGTAGCGGTAGAAGGCCACCGCGTACACGCCCGCCGCCACCGGCAGTGACATGAACACGGACCGCAGGATCGTCGCGTCGGTCTGGCTGTACAGGAAACCGAACGCGCAGCCCGCGAACACGGCCCACACCAGGGCGTGCGTCTCGCGCCGCATCAGCGGCGCCACCGTCCGGGCGCCGATGTAGGCCGCCGCGAACGCGATGGCGCACACGAAGCCGAACAGCACGTTCCAGCCCGTGATGGCCCCCGCGTCCCGGTTGATGGCGGCGGCCCAGTAGCCGTAGACGAGCCCGCCGGCGACGGGTACGGCCCACTTCGCGATCGTGTGGGTCTGTTCCCCGAAGACGTCGGTCGACCCGGATGTGCGTGGTGTCCCTGACACGGGTGCGGCTTGAGCCATGGAAGGACTCCTCTCTGCTCGCCCCCGCCTTCCAGGTCACACCCCGCCGCAGCCCCTGGCAAGTCGGGGCGGCACCCCCTCGCGGCACGCTCCGCGGCACCCCTCACGACACCCTTCCGACCGCTTCTCCGGGATGCGGTGATCATGGTCGCGTGCTTCGCTGAGGTGCATGAAGCTCGTACTCTTCGGTGCCACCGGCATGGTCGGCAGCCGTATCGCCACGGAGGCGTCGGCGCGCGGACACCAGGTCGTCGCGGTCAGCCGGTCCGGACAGTCCCCGGTTCCCGGGGTCACCGCGACGGCGGCCGACGCCTCGGACCCGGCGAAGGTCGCCGAGCTGGTGGCCGGCGCGGACGCGGTGGGGTCGGCGTGCGCCCCGCCCCGCGACGGCTCCGATCCCCGTGAACCCTTCCTCGCCCTCAACCACTCCCTGGTGGAGGGAGCCCGGACGGCCGGGGTGCACCGGCTCGTGATCGTCGGCGGCGCGGGCACCCTGGAGGTCGCGCCCGGCGAGGCCGCGTGCGACCAGCCCGGCTTCCCCGAGGAGTACCTCCCCGAGGCGCTCGCCCAGCGGGACGCACTCGACTACCTGCGCACGGACGTCGACGACCTCGACTGGACCTACATCTCGCCCGCCGCCGAGATCGGCCCCGGCGAACGCACGGGCGAGTTCAGGATCGGCGGCGACCGCATGCTCACCGACGCGGGCGGCCACAGCCGGATCAGCGCCGAGGACTACGCGATGGCCTTCGTCGACCAGCTGGAGATGCCCGTCCACCCGCACGGCCGGATGTCCGTCGCCTACTGAGGGCACGACGAGGAGGCGGTACGGAGAGGTGGCCGGCCGGAGATCCGTACGCGACCGGCTCCGGCAGGCCCTGCGGCCGCGCGGCGGGCTGCCGGAGGCCTTCCAGCAGTCGCAGCCGCTGAAGGTGGGCGGGCGCAACGTGGCCTGGCTGCCCCCGCTGCTCCTGCTCGTCGGCATCGCGCTGCTCGACGTCAACACCTCCGGCCGGTTCCGGATCATCTCCTGGCTCGTGCTGGTGCCGGTCATCGCCGCGGCGATCTGCGGAGTGCTGGGCACGGTGGCCTTCGCCGGGCTGTCGCTGCTCACCTACGGCGCCGTGGACACGAAGTGGCCGCACCCGTACCAGAACGGCCTGCCCGACTTCATCCTCGTCGTGGTCGGCAGCGGCCTCGCGGCCCTCGCCTGTTCCGTCAGGCTGCGCGCCGAGCGGCGCATGCTGCACATCCGGGACGTCGCCGAGACGACCCGGCGCACCGTGCTGCGCCCGATGCCCCCGGGCTGGGGCGGCCTGGACCACGCGGCCGTCTACCTCGCCGCCGACAGCGAGGCCCGGGTCGGCGGCGACTTCTACGACATCCAGCCCGGCCGGCACGGCACCCGCCTGCTGCTCGGGGACGTCCAGGGCAAGGGGCTCGCGGCGGTCGAGGCGGCGGCCGCGCTGCTCGGCACCTTCCGGGAGGCGGCGTTCCACGAGCCCGCGCTCGACACGGTCGCCGCCCGGCTCGGGGTCAGGATGCGGCGGCACAACCGCTACCGCGTGGCGCTCGGCCGCGACGACGGCGACCGTTTCGCGACCGGCGTCCTGGTCGCGTTCCCCGAGGACACGCCGATCACGGTCGAGGTCGTCAACTTCGGCCACGAACCCCCGCTCGTGATCACCTCCGACGGGGTGCGGAGCCTGCCTCCCGAGCACGGACTCCCGCTCGGCATGGACGAGTTGGTGTCCACGCCGCCACCGGTCATCCGTGTGCCGCTCGCCCCCGGCGAGACGCTGCTCCTGGTCACCGACGGGGTGACCGAGGCCCGTGACGCGGCGGGCGAGTTCTTCCCGCTCCGGGAGGCCGTCACCAAGGCGCTGGCACGGGACCCGCGCACCGCCGATCCGCAGCGGCTCGTCCGCTTCGTGCGCGACGGCACACTGGAGCACTGCGGCGGGCGGCTCGCCGACGACACCACGATCTTCGCCGTGCGGCGCCGGGTGGACGGCGGCCTGCGGGCGCTGCCGTGACACCGGCCGCGGACCGCGGAACCCTCGGCCGGGCGGGGGGCGTTCGCGCTCTTCGCGTCCCCTCTTTGCACGCGCACCCGTTACGGTGCTGAGGTGTCGGATCGATGGGGGAGGGAACCTGTGCCCGGAACCGTGCTGCTCCTCGCGGCCTCGCCGGTGGGCAAGGGGTGTCTGGTGGACGCGGCCTCCGTGCTCCCCGTGCTCGCGGCCGTGGCCCCGTCGGTGCTGTCGGGCACCGACACGGCGAACGTCGTCGAACTGGCCGACCCGCTGGAGCCGCAGGCCGTCCTGACCCGGCTGCGCGCGGCGGCGACGGCGCCCGGACCGCTGACCGTGTTCGTGACGGGACAGCTCCAGCTGGACCGCCGCCAGCGGCTTCCGCACCTCGCGCTGGCCCGCACCACCCCGGCGACGGTTCGCTACACCGCTTTCCCCTGGCACTGGATCGCCGACGAACTCCGCCTGCGCCCACCGGGTTCGACGACCGTCTTCGCCGACCTGCACGCGGACGCGGACACCTGGGAGTTCCTCGCCGGACGCCCCCTCGCGGCGGGCCCGTCGACCGCGCTGTACGGCCGTGTGGCCCCGCCGCCGTCCCGCCGCGGGGTGGCGCGGCCGACGTACATGAGAGCGGTCGCCACCCTGCTCCGCAGCGGCCACCGGCCTCCCCCCGCCGAGCTCCACGAGCAGGCCCTGACGAGGGTGTCGGGCGAGGAGGGCGCCCGGCCGGGGACGGCGGACCTCGTGCTCGCCCCCGACCGGGCGTGGGCCGGACAACCATGGCCCCCGGCACCGGAGTTCACGACGGTCACGGCTCCCCCGGGTACGCCCGCGCCCCCACCGCACCCGCCGGCCGTGCCACCCGCTCCGTCCGTGACGCCTCCCGGCCCGGCGGGCCGGCGGGCGGGTCCACCGTCCTCCGATCCCCACGGGGAGATCGCCGTGGCGGTCCGGGAGGGCCGCCACGACGAGGCGCTCGCGCTGGCGGCGCGGTGGGAGCGGGAGGCGCTGCGGGCGCACGGGCCCGGGTCCGAGCAGGTGCTGCACTGGATGGAGGTGCGGGCGGACCTGGCGATGTTCGCGGGGGACGCGGAGCGCAGCTGCCGTGGCTGGATGGCCCTCGCGGGGACCCGGCTGGACGCGGGACAGGCGCCCGGTGCCCCGGAGGTTGAGTCGGCCGTGGACCGCGCGCACCACCAGTGGGGCCGCATCGGCGATCCCGCGCTGGTCCGCGAACTCGGGGCGGAGCTGGCCCGGTTGAGACAGCGCGTGCCCGGCCGCCGGGAGGGCGCGCTGGACCATGTCCAGCGGCAGCTGCGCCAGTTGCAGACGCAGGCCTGAGCAGGCGGGGCCGCGTTCGTGGGCTCGGTCGCACGGCGCCGCGTCCGTGGTGTCAGGTCCGTGGTGTCAGGTCCGTGGGGCTGAGCGCACGGCGTCCCGTCCGTGGGGCGCGGTCCGCGGCACCGCGCTCCCGGGCCGGGCGCGCGGTTCGAGCCCGAGGCGCCGCGGGCCGTGGCCCCGGGTCCGCGAGGCCCGGTCCGGCCGGTTCAGTCCTCGGCCGACAGCGACGCCAGCGCCCCCGACACCAGGGTCCGCACGCCCGGCGCGACCGTGGACAGGTCGGGGGCGAAGTGCGGACTGTGGTTGCTGGGCACGGACGCGAGCCTGGTCATGAGGTCGCCGCCCGGGGCCGCGTTCCAGACGTCGGCCGGGGTGCCGGTCACGAACCAGTAGGAGTAGGGGATCCGGCCCGCCGCGAGCCGTGGGAAGTCCTCGCTGGCCATGGCGGGACCGGGATCGAGGACCGTCCCGGCGCCGAAGACCTCGCCGTGCACGGCGGCGATCCGGCGGTCGGTGCTGGCGTCGTTGACGGTCACCGGGAAGTCGTCGCCGACGGTGACCGTGGGCTCGGCCGGGCAGCCGGCCGCCGCGCACTCGCCCCCCGCGACGCGCCGCACGGCGGCGATCATCCGCTCCCGCACGTCCGGCGACTGCGTCCGCAGGTTCAGGGCGATCCGGGCCTCGGACGGGATGATGTTGTGCCGGGTGCCGGCCTCGATCCGTCCCACGGTGAGCACCGCGGACTCCCGGGCCGCGATCTCCCGGCTGACGACCGTCTGCAGCCGCGTCACGATGTACGCGGCCGTCACCACCGGGTCGACGGTCGTCTCGGGCCGCGAACCGTGTCCGCCCCGCCCGTGCACGACGATGTCCAGGTCGGTCGAGGCGGACATGAGTAGACCCGGGGAGTGCGGGTACAGCCCGACGGGGCCGGGCACCACGTGCTGGGCGAGCAGGACGTCGGCCGGCGGGAAGCGTTCGTGGAGGCCGTCGGCGACCATGCGGGCCGCGCCCCCGCCGGTCTCCTCGGCGGGCTGTCCGACCAGCACCAGCGTGCCGGACCAGGTGTCCCGCCCGGCGGCGAGCGCCTGCGCCGCGCCGGCGAGCCAGGTGACGTGGAGATCGTGACCGCAGGCGTGCATGACCCCGTCGGTCTCCGAGGCGTACGGCAGCCCGGTCTCCTCGGCGACGGGCAGCGCGTCCATGTCGGCGCGCAGCAGGACGGTGGGCCCGTCGCCGTTGCGCAGGACGCCGACGACGCCCGTGCCGCCCACGCCCTCGGTCGTCTCGTACCCGGCCCCGCGCAGCCGCCCGGCGAGGGCGGCGGCCGTACGGTGTTCGCGCAGCGACAGTTCGGGATGCCGGTGCAGGTCCCGGTAGAGGTCCTCCAGGGCGGGGACCGGGAGGTCGGCGGTGAGGTCCAGCGCGGTACGAGCGGCGGAAGAGGTCACGGGGTCACTGTAGGCGCCGCGCTTTTCCCGTACGGGGATCCACCGCCGCCGCGGGACCGCGGGAGTCCGTCACCGGTCCGTGGGGAGTTCCCGGTGTCCGGCCGCGGGAGCGGTGGTGTGTGCCGCGGGGGCCCGGTCGGCCGCTCTCGCCGGGCCGACGTTCGCCGCCGTGACCAGCGCGGCGACCGCGATGACGGCGGCGAGGAGCCCTCTGGAGTAGCGCGCGGAAATACGTCGGAGCACGGTGACCTCGCAACAACAGCGGCGTATTAAGCATGCTTAATCCGGCGTTTAACGTAGAGGCTCCCGGGCGCGCACCGCAAGAGGGTCCCGGAGTTGGACAGTAGTCAAAAGCCGGACCGACCCGGCTTCGCTTGATGGCATGCTTGTCCCATGGCGGAGCGGGACGACCCTGAGATCATCGGGCGCAGGGTGCAACAGCTGCGTACGGAACGAGGACTGACGCAGAAACAGCTCGCGGAGCCCGTGTACACGCCGGCGTACATCTCCACGGTGGAGGCGGGCCGGGTCCGGGCCTCCGAACCCGCGCTGCGGCACATAGCCGGCCGGCTCGGGATCGCGTACGAGGAGCTGGCGACCGGACGGCCCGCCCACCTCGCCACCGACCTGCGGCTGCGGCTGACGGACGCGCAGCGCACGCTCTCCACCGGAGAGGCCGAGGTGGCCGCCGGGACGTACGCCGTCCTGCTCGCGGAGGCGGAGGCCCACGGGCTGGTCGCCGAGCAGGCGGCGGCACTCCTCGGGCTCGGTGAGTGCGCCCTGGACACGGGGGACCTGGAGACGGCGCAGCGGCGCTTCGAGGAGTCGGAACAGCGGATGGGGGACGCGCCGCTGACGCAGCGGGTGCCCGCCGTGCGCGGCCGGGCGGTCTCCCACTACCTCGCCGGTGAACTCCGGTACTCCTGCTACCTGTTCGAGTCCACCCTCGACGAGCTCAACCGGACGGGCCTGCACGATCCCGAAGCGCTGCTCCTCCTCTACACCGGGGTCATAGCGCCCTACATGGACATGGGCGCGCACGCCCGTGCCGCCCAGGCCGCGGAGTTCGCGCTCGCCCTCGCGCCGCAGGTCCAGGACCCGGCCCTGGTGGCGCGGATGCACCGGTCGGTGGCGCGGACGATGATCGCCGAGGGGCGGATCGCCGAGGCCGACGTCTCCCTCGCCAAGGCCGCCGAGCTCTACCGGCAGCTCCAGATCCGCACCGAACTCGCCAACTGTCACTGGATGCGCGGCTACCTGTACGCCCAGAACGGCGAACTGGAGCGTGCGGAGGACGAGTTGCGCGAGGCACAGGCGATGCTCTCGGCGAAGCGGGCCGCGCTCTACACCAGCCAGGTCGCGGTGGAACTGGCCGACGTGCTGCACCGGCGCGGCAGGTCCGACGAGGCCGGCGAGCTGCTGCGGCAGGTGCTCGGGGACCTGAACTCCGAGCGGGGCGCCATCCACGCGGCCGCCGCGCACCGCCTGCTGGGGATCATCGCGGAGGACGCCCGGGACACCGAGGCGGCGGAGGAGCACTACGTGCGGGCCATGAGCCTGCTGGAGCGGGCGGGCGCGGCGGGCGACCTGGCGGACCTGTGCCGGCTGCTGGGCGATCTGCTGCGGCGCACCGGCCGCGTGGAAGCGGCCCTGGACGCCTACCGCACGGGTCTCGGCCACCGCACCGCCCCGGGCACGACGACCCTCGGCCCGGCTCCGGCCCAGCCGCCCCTCTGAAGCCGGACGGCCGCGGCACGGGGGGTGTCCTTCCGGCTCCGGCCGTCGCTAACCGCCCGGGGTGCCCGTGCCCGACTCCGGCGGTCCCGTGTTCGCGGGTGCCGACGAGGAGGCCGAGGCGCCGGACGAGGGCCTGATCTCGACCACCGCTCCCGGTGCGAGCCGTTCGTACAGCAGCTTGGCGTCGGCCGTGTCCAGGCCGATCCAGCCGTGGGGAGAGCTGTAGGCGCTCCCGTCGTGCGGCATGGCGCCGATGTAGTCCTTCGTGCCGTCGGGCCGGTCGAGTTCGATCACCCAGGTGGCCATGAAGGAGTAGGCGCCGTCGAGGCCGACCGTCTTGCCGGAGAGCCTCAGGTGGGCTTCCTTCGCGGCGACCGTCGTCCGGACCGTCGGCGTGTACCCGGTCAGGTTGTCGCCGTTGAGCGTCAGCCGGTGGCCGTCCACGGAGATCACGCGCGTGCCCAGGTCGATCGTGGCGTCCGGCGCGGCCGGCGACGGGCTCGGGACGGCGGTGGGGCTCGCGGCCGGCGGGGACTCGTGCCGTGCCCCGCCGCCCAGGCTCACCGCGACGACCAGGGCGAGCGCGCCCGTGACGGAGATGCCGGCCACGGCCAGGGCCGTACGGCGGCGGCGTCGGCGGCCCTTCGCGCGGCCGCGGATCTCCGCACCGGTCAGCGCCGGAGGCCTCTCCCCCTCGGTCGCCAACTCGCGCAGCACGGAGGTGAGTTCATCGGACACGGTTGCCCTTCCCCTCCTCCTTGCCCGACGCCCCCGCGAAGCCCGAGGGGCGCGCGGAGCCGGCCAGGTCCGCCGAATCCTCCGAGAGCACCCGCGCCAGCGCCGCCCGGCCCCGCGAGAGCCTGGCCTTGACCGTGCCGACGGGGGCACCGGTTTCGGAGGCTACCTGCTCGACACTCAAGTCGCACAGATGGTGCAGAACGATCGCCATCCGCTGGGCCTCGGGCAGCGTGCGCAGCGCGGTCACGAGCGCGGTCCGCTCGGGCCCGGGCCCGGGAGCGTGGTCGGCCGGAGGCGTGCGCCGCACCAACTCCAGCCAGCGGCGCGCCCGGCGCCAGCGGCTCACCGCGAGCCGCGTCGCCACGGTGCGTATCCACGCCTCGGGGGCGCCGTCGGCGAGGAACTCCCGCCGCCGGTCCCAGGCGCGGACGAACGCCTCCTGGACGACGTCCTGCGCCTCGCCGTGGTCTCCCGTGAACGCGTAGAGCTGTCCGGTCAGCCGGGGGAACGCGGTCGCGTAGAACACGTCGAACTCTTCCTCGGTCATGCCCCCCGCCCGAATCTCCGAAGTTTCTCCGGCCGCGTGCAACCCGGCCGTCCCCACCGTGCGTACAGGTCCCGTACGTCGCACATCGAAACACACCACAGGGGGATCACCATGACCACGGGACGGAGAGGCGGCCGCGGCCGTCTGGCCCGCGCCTGGAGCGCGGCGGCCGTGTGCGTGCTCGCGCTCGCCGGCTGTTCGGCGCAGGCGCTGGCCGACGGCGGGGGCGGAACGGCCGGCGCGGGGGACCGGCCGAACGCCACCGGAACGGCCGGGGCCACGGGCAAGGCCCGGCCGAAGCCCTCCGCCACACCGCCCAAGTCCCTTGCGGGCGCGCACATCAACATCGCCGACGGGCAGACCGTGGGTGTCGGCATGCCGATCTCGGTGACCTTCGACCGTCCAATACCCGTGGCCGAACGGGCCGACGTGGAAAGGCAGTTGAAGGTGGCCGCCGATGTGGAGGGCTCCTGGGGCTGGGTCAAGGACCGTAACCTCCTCGACGGGCAGCGCGTCGACTTCCGGCCCCGCGCGTACTGGAAGCCCGGAACGGCGGTCACCGTCCGGGCCGGGGCCGGGATCACCAGGCATTTCACGGTGGGCCGCTCCCTCATTGCCACAGTGGATGTCCGTACACACTTCATGACGCTCGAAACGGCCGGATCGTCGCGCCGCGTCCCGATCACCGCGGGCGCGCCGGGCATGGACACCTGGAACGGCACGATGGTCGTCTCCGACAAGGCGTCGAAGATCTTCATGGACTCGAAGACGGTCGGCTACGGCGACCAGTACCACGACTACTACTACTACGCCGTCCACCTCACCACCTCGGGCACCTACGTCCACATGAACCCGAAGGCGAACACCTACGGCGGCCGTCAGAACGTCACGCACGGCTGCGTCGGACTCGCCACCGGCGGTCCCGCGAAGCGGTTCTTCGACGAGGTCATCCCCGGTGACGTCGTCAAGGTCGTCAACTCCCGGGACACGGTCGCCGTCGGCAACGGCTACGGCGACTGGAACCTGAACTGGGACCAGTGGCGGGCGACGAGCGCCCTCGACTGACGCGTCACGCACCCCCGAACACCTTTCACATCACGAGGAGTTGTCCGTTCATGGCAGGGATGAAGAAGTACGCGGCGATCGCCGCGGTCGCCGTCGCGCTGATCACGGCGCCCACGGTGGCGTACGCCGCCTCGCCGGGGAAGGCGGCGCCCGCCGCCCGCTCGGCGCACGCCGCCGCCCGCTCGGCGCACACCTCCGCCCTCCCGGTCGTGAAGACCGCCCCCACGGCCCGGATCGTCGCCCCGGACGAGCACGTCAAGGAGCCCGGCGGCGCCGAGTTCTGGCTGACGGAGGAGGGCAAGCACTGGACGACGCCCGGCGACCCCGATCCCCAGTTCAGGAGCGTGGTCGACGGCAACATCGACCGCGGCACGCCCGGCGTCTCGGCGCAGATCGAGGGCACCGCCCAGGGGCACTTCACGCTCTCCGGCCTGTACTACGGCGGCAAGGGCACCGCCTCGACCGTCACGGTCCGGACCACCGCCGGGACCCTGCACGCCAAGCTCCTGGAGCTCGCGGGCGCCCCGGGCTGGGGCGTCTGGTACGTCAGCACCGACCTGCCCGCCGCCGGCGAGGGCTTCGACGTCAAGCACGTCGTCGTCCACGACACCAAGGGCCGGGTCTACTCCCGGCTGGACCTGATCTGAGCCCACGGGCGCGGGGGACGGACCGTCCCGTCCCGGCCCCCGCGCCCGACCGCGCACGGCGCGGGACCGTCCACCACGGCCGCCCTCCTCACCCGGCGTCCGCGGGGGCGGTCCGACCGGGTTCGCGCCGGCGTACGCCCCCTGGGGTTCCGCCGTGCCGACGGCTCCCGGGCCCGGGTCCGGCCCACCCGGGAACCGCCGGGGCGGCGGGTCCGGTCCGTGACCGGCTCGCCCGGCGGACGGCTCCGCGCACCGCGAGGACCGCCGGCCCGCGGCCTCGACGGCTGACCTCGGGGAACACGCGGCCGGCCGGGCGGGGACCCGCCCGAGGGGGTGTCGGCCCGCCGTGTCCCGTGGTCCCGGGCGATGCCGAGTCGGAGCGGGATCGAGACCATCGGACCCTGGCGCCCGCCGGAACAGGGCCCATACTGGGTTCACGATGAGTAAATCCTCCGCGCCCCGGCGCCACCTGCCCACCAGCCCCTTCGCCGCACCCGTCGTCCCTGTGGCCAAGGAGTTCAGCCTCGGAGACCGCGTCTCCCACGACCAGTACGGCCTGGGCACGATCGTCGGCGTCGAAGAGGGCATCGCGATGCTCGTCGACTTCGGCGCCCGCCAGGTCCGCGTCCTGAGCCCCTACACCCGGATGGACCGGCTCTGACCCGCACCCGCTGACCTCGCCGGCCCGCGGCAGCCGTGTCACAGGCTGCCCGGGCCGCGGTGCGTCCGGGAGGTGTCCTCCCTCAGCCCTGTGTCGGGGCGGGCGACTTCCCCGCCAGTACGTCCTTCAGGCGGTTCGTGCCCGCCTGGACCGCCTGCTCGGTGCTCTGGTGCTGGGTGCCCGAGAGGCCGCCGTTGGTGAGGGACAGGGCGCTGTCGCCGACCCGCACCGCCGCGAAGTCGAGCGTCAGCGTCTCGGGGTCGCCCTCCAGCTCACCGCTCATCGTCACCTGGAGACCCTGGCGGGCGTCCCCCACACCGGGCAGGTCCGTCTCGATGACCTGGACGGTCTGCCGGTCGCCCCTGCCGTTGACGGCCGTGAACTGGTCGCAGACGTCCGGCAGCGTCGACAGCCACTTCAGCTGGTCGTTCAGGGCGTTCTTCCCGTACGAGGCGACCTCGTAGCGCATCTGGGCGTCGTTGTCGCTGTCGTCGAAGCCGGTGACGGCGCTCGCGCCCACCGGCTTGCCCAGCAGGTCCTCCTTGTACAGGCCGTCCAGCAGCTTCTGGCACTCCTTGGCGTTCCCCTTGTCCGTCACGAAGGCGGACGCGTCGACCTTGCTCTTGAGCAGCGCGTCGTGCCAGGCCGCCACGCCCTTCGACGTGGTCCACTGCGACCCCAGGTCGGAGTTGGTGATCAGAGCCGCCCGGGCCTCGGCCTCGGTGAGCGCGCGGACGGAGGCGGAGGGCGAGGGCGACGCGGCGCCGGGCTCCTCGGCGACGGGAGAGGCGGGGACGGTGGACGCGGGGGACGCGGAGGACGTGGAGGAGTCGGCACGGGCCGGACCGCCGTCGCCTCCGCCGCTCGAGCAGGCGGCCGTCGAGAGCAGCGTCCCCGCGGTCAGGGCGGACGCGAGGAGACAGGACGGACGGATCATGCGAGGGCCTCCCGAGGACGGTCCCGAGGCGGGGCTGTGTCCTTCCACGCCACCACCGGGCACGGCCCCCCACCAGCGCACCGGGCCGTCCGGGTGAGTGCGGCGCGCGGACGCCACCGGGCCTGTGCCGGGTGTCCCGGCCGGTAGCGGCCGGGATCTGCCAGAGTGGGAGGTGATGCACGCGCCCCAGGGAAGCACCATGAGCCCCACCGACCGGGTCGAAGACGACGACTACCCCGCCTACACGATGGGCCGTGCCGCCGAGCTGATCGGCGCCACCCCCGCGTTCCTGCGGGCCGTGGGGGAGGCCGGGCTGATCACGCCGCTCCGCTCCGGGGGCGGCCACCGCCGCTACTCCCGCAACCAGCTGAGGGCCGCGGCCCGCGCCCGGGACCTCGTCGACCAGGGCACGCCCGTCGAGGCCGCCTGCAGAATCGTCACGCTGGAGGACTGTCTCGACGAGGCCCTGCGGATCAACGCGGAGCTGCGCGGCTCGGCGTCACGGGGTGCGTGAACGTGCCGTCGGAGTCCCTCCGGGAGCGGTGCCCGGCGGGCTCCGGATATCTGCACCGGCCGATACAGAATTTGATGCACGGTCCTGTGAGTTTTCGATATTCCCCGCGCCGGGGTGAGATAACGTGCCCGCTTCGGCGCGGTCATCGTGCTACTGTCGATTTCAGTTGCAGTTGTGGTTCCCAAAGTTTTTCCCGGTGCATTCCGGTTGGGGCTTCATTGCGGCAGCGCAGGTCCGCGAGGTGTGGACCTGCGAGCTCAGCCCCGAAGGAGATTGACATGGCTACTGGCACCGTGAAGTGGTTCAACGCGGAAAAGGGCTTCGGCTTCATCGAGCAGGAGGGCGGCGGCCCCGACGTCTTCGCCCACTACTCCAACATCAACGCCTCCGGCTTCCGTGAGCTCCAGGAAGGCCAGAAGGTGACCTTCGACGTCACGCAGGGCCAGAAGGGCCCGCAGGCGGAGAACATCGTCCCCGTCTAGTCAGGGACACCGGGTGGCCGGCGTCCGCACCGCGAGGTGCGGGCACCGGCCATCTGCTTTTTTGCGGTCATTGAAATTGCGATGAATTTTCGGTGGCCATTCCCGTTTTCGATGAGATCAAACCCGGATCATCGATCCGAACGGTCCGACCACTCCGAACGGTCCGATCGAGCGGACGGCTCCGGACGGGCGCCGCGAACGAATCGAGCGGCACCCGGCGACGGAACGGTCTTCGTCACCGGGCCGCCAGGACCGCGCGTACGGTCTTGCCGCCGAATCCGGTATTGACGATCTCCAGGCTGTGGGCGAGTTCCTGGACCATGGCCAGGCCCCGGCCGCTTTCCGATTCCGCGTCCAGCGCGCCGATCCGCGGCCGCCCGGGACTGTCGTCGTGGACCTCGACCGTCACCCGCCCGTGCCCCAGCTGCAGCCGCAGCCGGCAACCGCTGCGACCGTGGCGCACGGCGTTGGCGACGAGTTCGGAGGCGATCAGTGTCGCGTCGTCCACCTGGTCCGCGGTCGGCGGCGCGAGCCGTGGCCGTGGCCGGGTCAGGAACGCCGTCGTCAGCTTGCGGGCCCTGCCCGCCGAGACGGCCGTACGCGGCAGTGTGTACTCCACGCGGGCGGTCGGCCGGACGGTGCGCCGGTGCGCACGCATGACTGACACCTCTCTTCCCCCTCCCAGGACGACCGGCACCCGGCCGACGGCTCCGTCCCCGCCGGCCGGGACCCCGCGCGACACGGCACGCGGCAGGTCCTGCCCTCGGGTGATGCCCCACCCGGGCGGTCCGCAACCAACTGCCTGCGTCACAAAGCCGCCACGGGATCTCCGAGGGCCGTCCGACGGCCCGTCAGCGCCCGGAGTCCAGCAGGTGGAAGTCGTCGTAGTCGAAGCCGGGCGCCACCACGCAGCTGACCAGAACCTCCTCGTCGCCGGCCGGCCGGGCGGACTGCCACACGCCGCCGGGGACGAGGACCTGAGGGCGCTCCCCGGCCTCGACCCGGGGGCCCAGCCGGACCACCTGCGGGGTGGACTGGGGGCTGGTCCCGTCACCGCCGAGCAGGAGGTCGAGGGGGCCGCCGCGGTGCCACAGCCACAGTTCGTCCGAGCGGACGGTGTGCCAGGCGGAGGTGTCGCCGGGGGTGAGCAGGAAGTAGATGGCGGAGGCGGCGGCGCGGGGGCCGGGGTAGCCGTCGGGCAGGAAGGCCTGCGGCGCCGTCCAGGTCTCGACGAACCAGCCGCCCTCCGGATGGGGGCTCATGTCCAAGGCGGCGGCCAGGGCCGGGATCCCGGTCTCAGGAGAAGTCATCCTCTGCCTGTATCACGCGGCCGAAAGCGGGTTCAACCCATTCCGGACGGACACGCTCGTACGTCCGACAGAGGGCGGTCCATGCGTCCCCTGTCGGACGGAAGGCCGCCGGGTCCGCCTCCGGCGCGGCGGGCGGGGGGTGCGTGACCGTCAGGCCGGATACGCGACCGTCAGGCCGGATAGGCGTGCGTCTGGGCCGCCTTCACCGTGGCCCAGACGGCGGAGCCCGGATGCAGGCCGAGTTCCGCCGCCGCGACCGTCGTCAGGTCGGCGGCGAGGGGGAGTTCGCCGGTGAGGGCCACGCGGATCTGGTCCCCGTGCGTCTCCAGGCCCGCGACACGGCACTGCCACAGGTTGCGGGCGCTGGAACCGCCGGGGCGGTCGCGGTGGAGCGTGACGGCGCCGGGCGGGAACGCCACGAAGACGGGTCCGTCGAGCCGCTCGGTCGTGGTGATCGCCGGACCCGCCTCCAGCCGTACGGTGTGGCCCTCGGCCTCGCCCCGGTAGAGGTTGAGCCCGACGAGCTGGGCGATGTAGTCGGTGCGCGGCCTGCGGGCGATGTCGGAGGGGCCGCCCTCCTGGACGACCCGGCCGTCCTCGACGACCACGAGCCGGTCGGCCAGCACCATCGCGTCCAGCGGGTCGTGCGTCACGAGGACGGCGACGGCCTCGAAGTCGGCGAGGTGGTGCCGGAGTTGTGCCCGCACGTCCAGCCGTGTGCGGGCGTCGAGCGCGGCGAGCGGTTCGTCGAGCAGCAGCAGCCGGGGACGGGTGGCGAGGGCGCGGGCGACGGCGACCCGCTGCGCCTGGCCGCCGGAGAGCCGCCGCGGTCTGGTCCCGGCGAATTCGGCGAGACCCATGCGCTCCAGCCACGCGGCGGCCTGGGCCCGGGCCTCCGCCTTGGGCACGCCCCGGCAGCGCGGTCCGAAGGCGACGTTGTCGAGCGCGGACAGGTGCGGGAAGAGCAGGTAGTCCTGGAAGACGACGCCGACGGGGCGGGACTCCGGCGGCGTGCGGTCCAGCCGGACGCCGTCCAGCAGCAGCCGGCCGCCCTCGGACAGCGGGGTGAGTCCGGCCAGCGCGCGCAGCGCGGTCGTCTTGCCCGCGCCGTTCGGCCCGAGCAGCGCGACGACGTCACCCGGGGCGGCGGACAGTTCGACGTCGAGGCGGAACGAGCCGCGCCGGACGACGAGACGGGCGTCGAGGCCCTTGCCGGACGGCACGGCCGTCACCGGGTCCGCCTCGGTCATGACGCGATCACCTCACCCTCGTCCGGACGGTCCGCCGTCCTCGTACCGACCCCGTCCGCCGCCCTCGTACGGACCCCGTCCGCCGTGCCCGTCCGTGTGCCGGTCATGAGGCCGCCGTCATCCAGCGCTCCCGCAGTCCGGCGAGGACCGCGACCGACACCAGGAGCAGCACCAGACTCAGCGCGATCGCGGCGTCGGGGTCGCTCTGCAGGGCCAGGTAGACGGCCAGCGGCATGGTCTGGGTGCGGCCCGGGAAGTTGCCCGCGAAGGTGATCGTCGCACCGAACTCGCCGAGGGCGCGGGCCCAGGCCAGGACGGAACCGGCGGCGATGCCCGGCGCGATCAGGGGCAGGGTGACCCGGCGGAACGCGGTGAAGCGGGAGGCGCCGAGGGTCATGGCGGCCTCCTCGTACCGCGGGTCGGCCGCCCGCAGGGTGCCTTCCACGCTGATCACCAGGAAGGGCATCGCCACGAAGGCCTCGGCCACGACCACCCCGGCCGTCGTGAAGGGCAGCGTGATCCCGAACCACGAGTCGAGCAGTCTGCCCACGACGCCGTTGCGGCCGAGGGCCAGCAGCAGCGCGACACCGCCGACCACCGGGGGCAGGACCAGGGGCAGGGTGACCAGGGCCCGGACGAGTCCCCGGCCGGGGAACTCCGTACGCGCCAGCAGCCAGGCGAGCGGCACCCCGAGCACCAGGCTCACCGCGGTGGCCGCCGTGGCCGACACCAGGGACAGTCGGAGGGCCTGCCAGATCTCGGGCTTGGCCAGTTGTTCCGGCAGGCTGCCCCAGGGCGCCCGCACGAGCAGCGCGACCAGCGGCAGGAGCAGGAACACGAGCCCGACGAGGGCGGGCAGCAGCAGGGGGAGCGGCGCCCCGCCCCGCATCCGGCCCGGTGTCCGGCCGCGCCCGCGCCGCGGCCCACCCGTGAGGGTGTCGGCCGGGGCGTCGGACGTGTCGGGCGGGGTCACGGGATCACTCATGGCTTCAGGAGACGGGGTTCGGGGCGTCCGCCTCAAGGGGCGGGCCGTACGGGACACGGGCCTGCCCGGGCGGCGGGTGTCAGGACGTCAGGAGGCGGGCTTCAGGAAGCCGGCGTCCGTCAGCACCTTCTGGCCCTCGGCGGACCGGACCAGCGCGATGAACGCCTTGGCCGCGGCCGCGTTGTGCGCGTCCTCGAGCAGGGCGATCGGGTAGTCGTTGACGGCGCCGGCCGACTCGGGGAACTCCACGCCCTCCACCTTGTCACCCGCGGCCTTCACATCGGTCTTGTACACGACCGCGGCGTCGGCCTCCTTCAGCTCCACCTTGGTCAGGGCGCTCTTGACGTCCTGCTCGTAGGAGACGGGGGTGAGCTTCAGCCTGCTCGCGTCCAGCGCCTTCTGCGCGGCGGCGCCGCACGGCACGGTCTTGTCGCACAGGACGACCTTGAGACCGGACTCGGTGAGGTCCTTCAGGGAGGCGACCTTGTGCGGGTTGCCGGGCAGGGTGGCGATCTCCAGCTGGTTGCGCACGAAGGTGGCGGGGGTGGTCGCCGCGTCGCCCTTGTCGGTCACGATGGCCATCGTCTTCGGGCTGGCCGCGGCGAAGACGTCGGCCGGGGCGCCGCCGGTGATGCTCGCCGCGAGGCTGTCGCTGCCGCCGAAGCTGAAGGTGACCTCGGTGCCCGGGTGGGCCTTCTCGAACTGCTCGCCGAGGGCCGTGAAGCTCTCCTTCAGGGAGGCGGCGGCGAACACGGTCACCGTGCCGGAGAGCTTCGGGGAGGAGGACGTGGAGGACTTCGCCGCGTCCGAGGAGTCGGACGTGCCGTCCGAGGAGGAGCAGGCGCTCAGGGCCAGCAGCGCGGCCACGCCGGCGCCGGCCGCCTGAAGGGTCCGGGTGGTGCGGCGGGTCCGGCGCGCGGATCGGGTCGTCACGGATCTACTCCCTCGAAGACTCTGGGGCTCGCTGGAGCCTCCGTCGTGAGCATCGGTCCCGGGGCCCACGTTCTGCCATTGCCTGATCATACTTCCGCATATGCGAGCTGTAAGTCCCCTGTCGCATTGCATGAGCTGTGCCCACGGGCGTCGGATGTACGCATGTGCGTTTGCTTCGGGCCGTCCGCGGGGTACGGTCCACCGGGAGGTGCTGTCCAGTGAGCCAGTCCCTGACCCAGCCGACGCCGCCGGCTCCCCCGCTCGCGGAACTCACCCTGACCGGTGACCGAGGGGGTGTCGTCCGGCCCGCCCTGCTCACCGTGCCCGACCTGCTCGCCTGGCCCCAGCGCCGGGCGCGGGTCTCCTTCGAGTGCGCCACGAGCGGGGTGCGGCACCACGGGTTCGAGGGCCCGCTACTGCACGACGTGATGCGGGACGCGGGTCCCCGATTCGATCCGTCCCGCCGCAAGGACCGGCTGCGCTTCCTCGTCGTGGTGGCGGGCGCGGACGGCCACCACGCGCTGCTCACCTGGGCCGAGATCGACCCCGACTTCGCGGACGCCCCGGTGCTGCTCGCGGTCGGCGTCGACGGCACCCCGCTGGACCGGGCCGGCCCGCAGCTCGTCCTTCCCCAGGACCGGTGCGGGGCCCGGCACATCAGCGGGATCGACACCATCAGGGTGGACGGCCGTCACCCGTCCCGGCCGGACGCGGTCACCGGCTGACGTCCGAGCCCTGCGCGGCCTTTCCGGCGCGCCTCTCAGGCGCGGTCGATGTGCACGTTGGTCGACTTGACCCTGGCCGTGGCCTCCACGCCGACCTCCAGGCCCAGTTCCTCGACGGCCTCCCGGGTCAGCAGGGAGACCAGCCGGTGGGGTCCCGCCTGGATCTCCACCTGGGCCGCGACGTCGCCGAGTTTGACGGCGGTGACGATGCCGGGGAAGGAGTTGCGGACGGACGTGTACGACGTGACGCCCTCCTCACCACCGGCTCCGGCCAGCTCCACCGAGAACGCGGCGAGGTCACGGCCCTCGATGAGGCGCCGTCCGCTCTCGTCCCGGTGCGTGGCCACCCGCCCGGCGTCCGCCCAGCGGCGGGCGGTGTCGGGGCTCACGCCGAGGAGCCGGGCGGCCTGGCCGATGGTGTAGGACTGCATGGGCGCGACGATAGGCAGGTGGTTCTCGCCCCTGCAAGCCGCGCCCCGGGCGCGGCGCGGCTCGCCCCGGGGCGCGGTGGAGGGGTCCTGCCCGGGTCCGCCGCCGGTGTCAGAGGAGCGACGCCGATCCCACGTACTCCACCCTGATGTGCTTCGCCCAGAACGGGCCGAGCTCCTTCTTGAGGACGAGGTCGGCCTTGGCCGGGTCGTCGACGCCGAAGAACACGAAGCCCCTGGGGTCCGGGCCCACCTCCCGCAGGTCGAACTGACCGTCCCAGCGGTCCATGCGGTCGCCGGTCCGCTCGACCAGGGCTTCGAGCCGGCGCACGGTGACGTCGGTGTCGTGCAGCCGCACCCGTATCCCCTTCTCCGCATGGGCGCAGACGTCCGCGTCGAACGCCTTGGAGGGGATGCGGTACACGTGAGCCGTTCGCGGGTCGTCGTCGCCGGCCAGACCGGTGAAGACACGTGCGTAGCGTGTCTCGCCCCTTTTCTCGACGTAGCGCAGCAGTCGGTCCAGCGAGAGTTCCGGGTCGGACGGGCTGCCCGTCGGCCGGGTGCCGACGCACACCGTCGCGCGCTCCGCGGCCCGGCTCTCGCCGCTCTCCGCGACAGCGCTCGACCCCTGGACCGCGACGAGCGCCACGGCACTCGCCGCCACGACGCCGGCCGTGTCCCTGATCCTGCTCCGCCTGTTCATCGAACCCTCCCCGTCCGCCGTACCGTACCGTCGGTACGGGGACGCACGGGCGGCCCGGTACGTTCAGCGGCCGCGGCTCCCCGTGGCCGCGTAGGCGCGCAGGAAGAGCGCCTCGACATGGGCCATGTGCTCGATCTCGGCCGGGTCGACGCTCTCGTCGGGCGCGTGGATCAGGCACTTGGGCTCCTCCACGCCCATGAGCACGATCTCGGCACGGGGGTAGGTCTCGGCGAGGACGTTGCACAGCGGGATGGAGCCGCCCTGGCCGAGGAAGGCCAGGGGCTTGCCGTAGACCTCGTTCACGGCACGGCCGAGCGCGGCGTAGGCGGGGCCGTCGGTGGCCGCCCTGAAGGGGGCGCCGGCGCTCTCGTCCTCGACGCTCACCCGCACCCCCCAGGGCGCGGCTCCGGTGAGGTGCCGGGTGAGGGCCGCGCGGGCCGCCGCCGGGGCCGTGCCGGGCGGGATGCGCAGGCTGACCCGGGCCCGTGCGGTGGGCGGTACGGCGGCGGCGGAGCCGACCACCGGAGGGCAGTCGATGCCGAGGACGGTGACGGCGGGGCGGGCCCAGAGCCGGTCGGCGACCGTGCCGGTCCCGGTGAGCCGGACGCCGTCCAGCACTCCGGCGTCCGCGCGGAACCGCTCCTCGTCGTAGCCGACGCCCTCCCACGTGCCCTCGCAGTCGAGTCCCTCGACCCGGGTGGCGCCGGTGACCGGGTCGCGCAGGGTGGAGAGCAGCTGGATCAGCGCGGCGAGCGCGTCCGGGGCGGGGCCGCCGAACATGCCCGAGTGGATCTCTCCGGCCAGGGTCCCGACGGTGACGACGACGTTGACGAGGCCGCGCAGGGTGATGGTCGCGGTGCCCGTGCCGACCTCCGCGTTGCCGGTGTCGCACACCAGCAGGGCGTCGGCGAGGAACTGCTCCGGGTGCTGGACGACGTAACCCTCCAGGCCGCCGGTGCCCTGCTCCTCCGACCCCTCGGCGACGAACTTCAGGCCGACCGGGATGTCGTCGCCGAGCGCGCGCAGGGCGGTCAGGTGCATCACGATGTTGCCCTTGCAGTCCGCGGTGCCCCGGCCGTACCAGCGGCCGTCGCGTTCGGTGAGGGCGAAGGGCGGGGTGGTCCAGGCGTCGTCGTCCAGGGGCGGCTGCACGTCGTAGTGGCAGTACAGCAGGACGGTGGGGGCGCCGGGAGGCGGCGGGCGGTGGCCGATGACCGCGTGGCTCCCGTCGGGCGTCTCGGCGAGGTGCACGTCGTGCAGCCCCGCCTCGGTGAAGGCGTCGGCCACCCACTGCGCGGCCCTGCGGCACTCCTCGGGCGGGTACTGGCGCGGGTCGGCGACGGAGGGGATGGCGACCAGCTCGGCCAGGTCGGTCCGGGCCCGGCCCATCAACCCCGCGATCCTCTCGGCGAGTTCGGACACGGTCACCGCCTCACCGTGTCGTCGGTCTTCAGGTCGTCGAGCCTGTCCTGGATCTTGTCCAGCTTCTCCGGGCAGTAGATCTCGATGATCGTGGCTTCCGCCCGGAGCGCCCTGCCGTCACCGATGACGGGCCGCTGCCCGACGAACGCGGCGCCGTTGGACACGTTGATCTTCCACAGCGCCGACTTGAGGGCGCTGGCCGGATCGTCGCAGACCAGCCCGCCGTCGGTGCCCAGCAGGCTGGCGATCAACTCCGTGTCGGGGCGCGGGAGTCCGGCCTCGACCGCGGCGTCGGCGAGCTGGTTGGCCTTGCTCACGGCCCTGTTGTTCGTCGTGATGGCCGAGTAGCGCACGAGTCCGGCCACGACCAGACCGAGCAGCACGATGATCGCGCCCCAGTAGATCCACTTGTGCTCGGACGCGAACCGGGTGGGACTCATGCCCCCGCCCCCTCCTCGCGCGCGGCTTCCGTCCGCCAGCTCGGCTTGCGGAGCTTCAGGAACGCCCAGGGGATCAGCAGTCCGAGGATGCCGAGGCCGCAGCCGATGATGACGACGTACAGAAAGACGCTGTTGCCGCCGAACTGGGAGGGCGGCACGAAGCCGATGACCATGGCCGCGGCCGAGGCCAGGAAGCCGACGACGCACACCAGGTTGAGGGCCGGGACGCGGTAGCCGCGCGGGTGGTCGGGCTGGTTCCTCCGCAGCCGGACCGCCGCGACGAACATCAGCAGATAGACGATGAGGTACACCTGCGTGGTGATCGTCGAGAAGATCCAGTACACGTTGGAGACGTTCGGGATGAACGCGTAGCCCAGTGCGATCACCGTGGTCACGATGCCCTGGGTCACCAGGATGTTCTGCTGGATGCCGAACCGGTTCAGCTGCTGCAGGTACGGCGGCAGGTAGCCCTCGCTGCGGGAGATCTCCAGCAGGCCCTTGGAGGGCCCGGCGAGCCAGGTCAGCATGCCGGCCAGCGACGCGGAGATCAGCATCACCGCCGCGATCGGTGTCATCCAGCCGATGTCGAAGTAGGAGAAGAACGCGTCGAACGCCTGCATGACACCGGCGGTCAGGCTGGTCTGGTCGGCGGGCACCACCCAGCTGATGGCCAGCGCGGGCAGGATGAAGATCAGCAGCACCAGGCCCATCGCCAGGAACATCGACTTCGGGTATTCCTTCGCCGGGTCCTTCAGCGAGGACACGTGGACGGCGTTCATCTCCATGCCGGAGTACGAGAGGAAGTTGTTGACGATCAGGACGAGGCTGGCCAGGCCCGTCCAGGCCGGCAGCAGATGGCTGGCCGTCATGGGCGCCGCCGAGGGGTTGCCCTGGGCCAGGAAGACCATGCCGAGCACGACGAGGATCGTGCCGGGCACCAGGGTGCCGATGACCAGGCCCCAACTGGACAGTCCGGCCAGGGCCTTGGTGCCGCGCGAGGAGACCCAGACGCCGGTCCAGTACAGGACCACGATGACGATGGCGGTGTAGAGACCGCTGGAGGCCAGGGACGGGTCGATGATGTATGCGATGGTGCTCGCCACGAAGGCCAGCAGGCTCGGGTAGTAGAAGATCGTCATCGCGAACTGGCACCACACGGCGAGGAATCCGAGCGGCTTGGACAGTCCCTCGCTCACCCAGCGGTAGACGCCGCCGTTCCAGCCCGAGGCCAGCTCCGCCGAGACCAGGGCGGTCGGCAGCAGGAACACGATCGCCGGGACCAGGTAGAGGAACACGCAGGCCAGCCCGTACACCGCCATCGTGGGGGCGGCCCGCAGGCTCGCGACCGAGGCGGTCGTCATGAGCGCCAGCGTCAGCCAGGTGAGTCTGGGTGCCGCCGGGACCGTGGCCCGCTCCGCCCGCGCCGACTGCCGTGGCGCGTCCGCGGGCATGTCCATCGAGCTCATCGGACCCCTCCTGTTCACGCGTCGGAAGCGATGGGGCCAGCCTCCGTCCGGGTGAGCGGCACCGCGCGCCGGGGTGATCCGTCCGGGTGAGCCCCCACCACCGCCGGATCCCTGCCCGGGCCGCCGCCGGCACCGGCCGGGCCGGGGCCCGGTTCTCCCGCCGGTGAGGCGCTCTCACTCGTTCGGGCCGCTTCGCCCGCCTCCTGGACGGGGGCTCCGCAGGCTGGTGGCGGGACCGCGCGCGTCCCGGGCGGGCGGCGGCTACGTCGTCGAGGGCTTCCGCGACCTGCTGAAGCTCGGCACGATCGTCACCGCCATCGCCGTCGGCCTGGTCCTCGCCCAGCCGGCGGACGCCGAGCGCTGAGCCGCAGCATCCCTCCGCGCGGCCACGGGGAGCGCACCGCCGCCGCGCGCCGCCGCCGCGCGCCGGGACGCGGACCGGGAGCGGCGCGGGCTCACATGCGCAGCAGCCGCTGGGTCATCTCGCTGTACTGCCGCAGCGCGTGGCGCAGTTCCTCGCCCCGGGTCCCGGGGTCCTGGCCCTGCCAGCCCGCGTGGAGGTCGCGCCGCCGCTCCGTGAGGGAGCTCATGAGCCCGGCCGCGGCCTCGTCGAACGCCGTCTCGGCCTCTTCCAGCGCCTCGAGCGGGCTGTGCGCGAACGTGTTGAGGGCGTGGTGGAGCCGCTGGGTGACTTCGGCCCGTTCGTCCTCCCCCAGCAGCGGTTCCGGGCCCGGCGCACGACGTCCGGCGGGGCCGGACCGCCCGTCCGGAGGCTGTTGGGCGCGTGTCTGGTCGTACATCATGGCTGGCCACTTCCTGTACGTCGTACGGGCGGGGCGCGCGCGGGGGATGGTGCGGCGGCGATCGGGCCGGGTGTTCCGGAGGGCCGCCGGAAGGGCGCCGCTCCGGCGGGTTCAGCCGGTGCTGGATCCCTCCGGTGCCGCCTGCGCGGCGCGCCGGTACTCGGCGTTGATGCGCTGGGATTCTTCGAGCTGGTCCTCGAGGACGACGATGCGGCAGGCGGCCTCGATCGGGGTGCCCCTGTCGACGAGTTCCCGCGCGCGGGCGGCGATCCTCAGCTGGTGGCGGGAGTAGCGGCGGTGGCCGCCCTCCGAGCGGAGCGGAGTGATCAGACGGGCCTCCCCGACGGCTCGCAGGAAGCCCGGCGTCGTGCCGAGCATCTCGGCGGCCCTGCCCATCGTGTACGCGGGATAGTCGTCGTCGTCGAGACGACCACCGAGTGGAGTGTCCGCTGTCATTTCACCTCGTCGTGGCACGCGTCGAGGGGCCCCGTCGCCGTACGGCACCAGGGCCCCTAAGGAATTGAACACCATCTGCCGGCTCCGCTGAGGGGCCGACCTTCTGTTTCCGCTACCTGGCCCGGCTGAGGGGCGGGTGAGCGGGGATCGTGTATGCCGTGACCGGGAACCACCGTCCATTCCGGGTTCTTGCGCTGCCCGGCCGTGCCGTTCGGGGCCGGGCGATCCTGATGGCGTCTGCTTCCTCCGTTCTTGGCTCGGCTTCGACGACCTGCCGGAACGGGAGCGAACTCCTCCGGACCAGCGGTGTCCGTACAAGAAACCCTAATCACGCCGACGCTCGATGTCTACCGTGACAAAGACAGATTTGGCGACGCGCGAGGGTCAGTTTTCCTGTGGCGCGCAGCCTTTCCGCGATGCGCGGCGACCGCCGCGACGGCCGCCGCGAGGGTCCCGTCGGCCGGATGCGGAATCGAGACCATTCCGCGTCCTCCCGTCCGCAACTCCCGGGCGGTTCCGGCTGTCTCCTGTGGGAACAGGATCCGCGGCCGCGCGGGGGACGGCCGTGCGCCGTGGTCGCGCGGACCGTGGCCACGGCTTCGCCGGCCGGAAGGGCCGGGAGGGCGGGGAGGACCGGCGGGAGCCGGCCGGAAGAGGTCGTCGGGAACAAGGAGGGGTGGGTCATGCCCGGTCTCATACGTACGTCGGCGCTGGCGATGGCGCTGGCGGGCGGGGTCATGCTGCTGACGGGGTGCCAGGACTCGGCGGGCGCGGGTTCCGCCGCGGACACCCCCGCCTCCTCCGCGGCTGCCTCCGCCTCCGCCGCGGACACTCCCGCCTCCTCCGCGGACACCCCCGCTTCTTCCGCGGACGCCTCGGCCGGAGCGGCCGTACGGACGAGCGCCCCGGCCCGGACCGCGTCGCCCGCGTCGGGTTCCGCCAGCACGGTCAAGCCGTCGAGCGGCCCGGCCACCGGAGCCCCGGCCCGGGCCACCGCCCCGGCCGCCGCGGGCTGCCGCAACCTGGCCGCCGGTGCCGAGGTGAAGGCCGAAGTGACCCGGACGTACCGGCGCGACGTCACCCACTTCGTCCACATGGGGCCGGCGCCGGGCACGTTCTTCTACGGCCGGTGCGGCACCGTCCGTTACGCCGCCGCCCGTTTCCAGCCCACGGCGGGGGCCACCGAGGCGGAACTCGTGGGCCTGCAGGACGAGGGCAGCGTCACCAAGTACTTCCGCGACTCGGGCGGCGGCTGGGTCTACGTCGCGACCGACGGCCTCCCCGTGAGTCCGCGCGGCTGCGGCGACATCCCGGCGATCCCCCACGCCCTGGCCACCGCCTGGAGGAACTGCTCGATCGCGCCCTGAACCGTCCCGCTCCCGCTCCCGTCCCCGGCACCCGGAGCCCCGCCGCGCCCCGCTGCCGCGGGGCCGCGGGAGCTCACGGCGACGACGGTGCCGGAACCACGGTCGGAACCGCGGCCGGAGACTCCGTCGACCCGTGCGCGACGGTGTCGAAGTCGACGTACCCGGTCCTCTCCAGCGCCGAGATGTGGCCGAGTTCGGTCCGGTTGGCGAACGTGGCCAGATCCCGGACCAGCGTGTTGCGGGTGCTGCTGCGCACCTGCGCGAGCTGCTGGAAGATCCTGCCGTGCTCCTCGCGGAGCAGATTCGCGAACAGGTGACGGTACTCGCCGTCCTGAGCGGCCGTCAGCTGGGCCAGCCAGCCCTGCTGCTCCGCGGTCGGCCGGTCCGGCAGGGCGATGGCGAGGTCGGCCGCCACCGTGCGGACCCGCTTGTCGAGCTCGGTGTGGCCGGTCACCAGCTCGTCGCCGGCCTCCTTGACGGCCTTCGTGGGAGCCCGGTCGGCCGCCTGCTTGCCCGCGGACACCTCCCACAGCCCGTCCACCTCCACCTGCACCACGAGGTCGCGGTCGGCGGCGCTCAGCGGCCCCCAGGGCGTGCTCACCACGGGCCCGGGGTCGGCGATGGCGGCCTTCACCGCGTCGAAACGGTGGGGGTACGAGTAGAACACCGGGTACAGGAGTGAGCCGATCGTGCCGCCGATCGCCAGCACCAGCAGGATCGAACCGAAACTGCGCCGCACCTGAGCCTCCCTGAGGACCGGCTGTTCTCCGGCAGCCCTTCTCGGCCGGTGCGGTCCGTACCGGTCTGAGCCGTTCTTGGCGCGTACCGAGTGCTCCGGCCCGTTCCCCACGGGGGAGAAGGGAGTTGCGTGGGCGGGGGCACCCGGCCGCCCAGCCAGAAGATCACCCGGCCGCGCGGGGCCGATAGGGCCGAACGGCCCCGGCCCCAGGGCCGTACGGACGCCGCGCCGCGCCACCGGTCCGGGTGCGTCCGTTTCCCGGACGCGTGTCCCTCTTCCGCTGCGCCGCCCGGCAGTTGGCGGGCCCGTATGCGGAAAGAAGCGGGCATTCGTGCTCGTCGCCGGGGCCCGCGCACGGGAACCGGCACGGTGCCCCGGCCCCGGCCGCGTGGTGCGGATGGGGCCGTTGGGCCCTGCTGACAGGGCCCACGTGGGGGCTGTTCGGCCCTATCCGGCCCCCGTGTCCCGGCGTCGATCATGGGGCGGCGGCCGGGAAGCGGCACCGCGTCCACCCCCGTGCGCGGGCACTCTCCGGCCCGCCGACGCCATGAGCGGGACCTGCGCCCATGGGCGGACACACCTCATGAGCGGGACGCGCCTCATGAGCGGACAGGTGGAGAAGGGGAGGGAGTCGTCCGGTGGACGAGGCACAGATACACCCGGTGGAGGCGGCGGGACCGCACGCGGTCTCCGCGGCCGACAGGGCCGAGGTGACGGACGCGGCCGACGCGGCACGCACGGGCGGCGAGGTGACCGGGCGGCCCGGCGCGGCGTCCGCCGCGGGTTCCGGCCGCGCGTCGTGGGTGGACTGGCTGACGACCACCGACCACAAGAGGATCGGGACGCTGTACCTGGTCACCGCGTTCGTCTTCTTCATCGTCGGCGGTGTCATGGCGCTGCTGATGCGCGCGGAACTGGCCCGGCCCGGACTGCAGATCCTGTCGAACGAGCAGTTCAACCAGGCGTTCACGATGCACGGTTCGATCATGCTGCTGATGTTCGCGATGCCGCTGTTCACCGGCTTCGCCAACTGGATCATGCCGCTGCAGATCGGCGCGCCCGACGTGGCCTTCCCCCGGCTGAACATGCTGGCCTACTGGCTGTTCCTGTTCGGCTCGTCGATCGCGGCGTTCGGCTTCCTCACCCCGGGCGGGGCGGCCGACTTCGGGTGGTTCCTGTACGCGCCGCTGTCCGACGCCGTCCACTCGCCGGGGCTCGGCGCCGACATGTGGATCATGGGTGTCGCCCTGTCGGGCTTCGGCAGCATCCTCGGCGCGGTCAACTTCATCACCACCATCATCTGCATGCGCGCCCCCGGTCTGACCATGTTCCGCATGCCGATCTTCACCTGGAACGTGCTGCTGACCGGCGTCCTGGTCCTGATCATCTTCCCGGTGCTGGCGGCCGCGCTGTTCGCGCTCGAGTGCGACCGGAAGTTCGGCAGCCACGTCTTCGACCCGGCGAACGGCGGCGCGCTGCTGTGGCAGCACCTGTTCTGGTTCTTCGGCCACCCGGAGGTGTACGTCCTCGCGCTGCCGTTCTTCGGCGTCGTCTCCGAGGTCATCCCGGTCTTCTCCCGCAAGCCGATGTTCGGCTACATGGGCCTGATCGGCGCCACCATCGCGATCGCCGGCCTGTCGGTGACGGTGTGGGCCCACCACATGTACGTGACCGGCGGTGTGCTGCTGCCCTTCTTCTCCTTCATGACCCTGCTGATCGCGGTGCCGACGGGAGTGAAGTTCTTCAACTGGATCGGCACCATGTGGAAGGGCAGCCTGTCCTTCGAGACGCCGATGCTGTGGACCGTGGGCTTCCTGATCACGTTCACCTTCGGCGGGCTGACCGGCGTCATCCTGGCGTCACCGCCGCTGGACTTCCACGTCTCCGACTCGTACTTCGTCGTGGCGCACTTCCACTACACCGTCTTCGGCACGGTCGTGTACGCGATGTTCGCCGGCTTCCACTTCTGGTGGCCGAAGATGACCGGCAAGATGCTCGACGAGCGCCTCGGCAAGATCACCTTCTGGACCCTCACCGTCGGCTTCCACCTCACCTTCCTCGTGCAGCACTGGCTGGGCGTCGAGGGCATGCCCCGCCGGTACGCCGACTACCTCGCCTCCGACGGCTTCACGACCCTCAACACCCTGTCCACGATCGGGTCGTTCCTGCTGGGTCTGTCGATCCTTCCGTTCCTCTACAACGTGTGGAAGACGGCCAAGTACGGCGAGAAGGTCGAGACCGACGACCCCTGGGGCTACGGCCGTTCGCTGGAGTGGGCGACCTCCTGCCCGCCGCCGCGGCACAACTTCACCTCGCTGCCGAGGATCCGGTCCGAGTCCCCGGCCTTCGACCTGCACCACCCGGAGATCGCCGCGGCCGAGGCGGTGCACTGAACCATGGCGCAGCCCGTTCTGGCCCTGGGCGCCGCCCTGCTGACGGCGGCCGGCAGCGTCTGGTACGTCCCGGCCCTCACCGATCTGCGCGCGGGCGCCGACCGTCCGCACTCCCGCCGTGACGCGGCCGCGGCCTGTGTGAGCGTCTGGAGCACGACCGGGGTGATCGCCGTCCTGCTCCTGGTCACCGGGGCATGGTGGATCCCGGCCCTCACCGCCGCGGCGGGCACGGCCCTCGCCCTCGTCCTTCGGACACGTGCGGCCGTGCGGCGCCGACGCGAGGAGCGGGAAGCGGCCCGCCACTGGGAACAGCTGCGGTGGCGGCCCGCGGCCGCGGACCGCTCCCGGAACGGCCGCACCGCCTTCGCCGTCCTGCTCACCACCGGGCTCGCCGCCGCCGCGGGCACCGCGGCCCTTCTGCTGACGGGCGGTCCCGGCGACGGTCCGTACTGGCTGACGGCGGCCGTACCCGCGGCGCTGGTCGGCCTGTTCCTCCTGGTCGCGGCGACGGTGACGCACACCCACACGTATGCGCGCGCGATCCGTCATCCAAGGCCGCGGGGCGCCCGGCACCACTAGGAACGAAACGAGTCTGCCGGGAGGACCGACGGCGCCCGGACGGCACTGAGCCCCCTCACCGGCAGGTGAGGGGGCTCAGTGCCGTCCGGGCGCCGGCTCAGAACAGGCCCTTGTACCCCTGCCAGCCGGTGGCGATCTTCGTAGACCTGTTCCGCGTGTCCGTGAACCGATCGGAGGGGCTCGTCCGATGAGGGGGTGGACGCCGCTCCGGGACGGAGCCCGATCCGAGTCCGAGCAAGGGGAAGAAGGAGAAGACGGATGCTGCACATGATGGACCTGCCGGCCCTCGCGCTGATCGCCCTCGTGGCCGCCATCTCGCTGTGGGCCCTGATCGACTGCGTCCGCACCCCCGCGGACCGCGTCCGCTTCGTGCCGAAGCTGCTGTGGCTGCTGTTCCTGCTCCATGGCTCGGTCCTCGCCACCCTCGCCTGGGTCTACTTCGGCAAGAAGTCCATAGCGGACACGGGCCGGAGCCCGATCCGACGGACCGGGGCATACGCTCAGGCGTGACGGTGCCGTGTGTGCCGTAGGCGGCCGCCGGAAAGGCCCAGGTCCGTGGCCCGGACCTCACCTGCCAAGGGCGCGTGCAGACGATGCGCGCCCCATCCTCACCACCCGACCCTGTTCGCGCTCCACCACCCACCATTGGGCTCTCGTGCGCCCCTCCATCACCCTTCCGGGACCGTAACCGACGCCTCGACAATGGCCTTCTATGACGCCGCTCGTCGCAGCGGTGATGTCTGCCTGCGCCGAGGGGAACGGCACCGGGCGGCGGTAGGCAAGTGGCGGTCCGAGAGCCGCCGGGGAAAGCAGCGGCAGTCGTGCCGCCGGGGGGCAACACACCATGAACGACCAGATGACCACCGCTGGGCGCTCAGGCACAGCAGCGCGGGCGTCGTCGGATCCGATGACCACCGAAGAGAACCGTGATCACAACAGATCCGACCAGGGCCACAGAGGCCGACGCGGGCACGGCTTCCACCGGCGCCGGCTGGTGACCCAGGCGGCGGCCGCCCTGATGGAAACCGTCGTGCTCCTCCCCGCCCGCAACGAGGAGGCCGGCGTACTGCTGGCGCTGGAGTCACTGGCGGCGCAGACCGCCCCGCCCGACCTGATCGTGATCGTGGTCAACAACTCCTCCGACAGGACGGAGGAGTTCGCCCGGGAGTTCGCCGACCGTCCCGGTGTACCGCGCACCGTCGTCTTCAACCTGCCGGACAACCCGCACAAGAAGGCCGGCGCCCTCAACCACGGCATCGGCTGGCTGAACCGGACACCTGGCGGACTCGCGGCGGCCACGAAGTACCTGCTGGTCATGGACGCCGACACCAGTCTGCACCCGAAGTTCCTGGAGCGGGCGCGCAACGTCATGGCCTCCGACCGGCGCGTGGGCGGACTCAGCGCGACCTGCCTCGGCCGCACCGGCCTGTGGAAGAACCTCTGGCAGCGCTATCTGCTGGGCATGCAGATCATGGAGTACGGCCGCTACGCCCGGGGCCGTTACCGCTTCGGCATCCACAGCATGTCGGGCGCCGGCTCCTTCTACCGCACCGAGGCCCTGCTGAGCATCCTGCGCTGGCGCGGCGAGGTGTTCTGGGAGGACCACGCCAACCTCGTGGAGGACTACGAGACGACCCTCGCGCTGAAGGAAGCGGGCTGGAAGGTCACGGCCAACCAGCACTGCATCGCCTACACCGATCTCATGCCCACCCTGCGGGAGTTGATCGGCCAGCGGGAGCGCTGGGGACGCGGCACGGTCGACACCCTGCGGCGGCGCGGCTGGACGAAACACACCTGGTTCTCCATCACCAGCATGGTGCTCGGCTTCGTCGGCTTCCTCTACACCCTGGCCTGGCTGGCCACCTGGACCGGCGTGATCGCGAGCAACGGCTTCGTCCTGGACCGGGTCTGGCTGTGCCTGGTCGCCTTCTGGATCGCCTACGCCGCCTTCCGCGCCCGTCACCTCGGCTGGAAGGGCGTCCTGGTCGACGTCCTCATGCTGCCGGGCCTGGTCTTCGCCGGCGTGCGCGCGTACTGGTTCGTCACCTCGGTGGTGAAGTCGTACGCCACTGGCGTCTCCGCCTGGAAGTGACCGCCACGGCCGCGTCGCACGCGCTCGTCACCCGAAACGCATGTCCCGCGAAACGCATGTCCCACTCGACAGAGGCGGCCGACAGGTCGCCGGGAGGAAGAAGAACATGAACTACCTGAGTGGTTCCGGCATCGGAATCGTCGCCGGAACCGCCTCCCTCGCGGCCACCGGTACCTCGTCGACGACCAGCCTGATCATCGCGGCCAGCCTCGCGCTGGTCCTGGGCGGCCTGACGACCTACACCGCGGCCGTACGCCGCCGTCGCCGCGACGCCAGCGCGGCCGGCTACTGATCCTGATCTTCCGTCAACAGGCTTGGCTCCGGCCGCATCCAGCGGCCGGGGCCAAGCCGCGCGTGGCGAGCGGGGCGGACCACGGGGCGCGGTCGTGGTGCGCACACCCGGCATCCCCCGTCTCGGCGGCGCCTATCGCTTCTGCGCCCTGTAACGCTTCATCAGCGCGGTGATCCGGGCGTGGTCCGCACCGCCGTTGAGCTCGTCCACGAGCTCGTCGGGGCACAACTCGTAGAGATCGCCCCACCATCGGCGTCCTCGGTTGTCCCAGATCCGGTAACCACCCGGCACGCCCCTGGCGACGTAGCGTCTCCTGCTCACGTCTCCCTCTCCCTCCCAGGCGCCGGCTCCACTGTCTGCCGACGAGCCGTCCCGCACGCGACCGTACGCGGCCTGCGGCAGGCCCGTGAGGGAGGGCGCAACTCATGACGGGCAGATCATGACTTGCTGCCTTCTTTGAGTGAGTACGGCTGTTCGTTCCCGATGTCCACGGCGAGCATGACCTGAAATGCGGGCAATCCGAAGCCGAGAGATGCTTGAGCTTTCAACATGAATTACGGAGTGATCACGGGTACTGCATATTTCCTTCACATCTGCCACACTCGCGATCGCCAACTGATCTTGTGGCGTGGCGCGCTGTTTCTCACCGCGCAGCCTGCAATCGGGGAAAGGTCTGGGGGACCGCAAAGCTCGTCGGTATGGCACCCAAATGACGGCACGACGAAAGATCCAGTACATGCGCATACGCAGCATCGTCATCAGCGGCGTCGCGGCTTCTGCGGCGATCGCCCTCGGCACCACCTCCGCCTACGCGTCGGTCACCGTCGACGCGAACGGCAAGGGCTTCATCGGCAAGGGCGAGGTCCAGAACGCCCTCGGCATGAACAACTCGGCGCTCCAGAAGGCCGTCGACGCCAAGAGCCTGGTGTTCACCGCCAAGCAGTCGACGTCCCAGGAGGTTTCGAAGGGCGTCACCCAGGCCGGCTCGCAGAGCGGTTCGCAGGCCGGTACCCAGGAAGGGACCCAGGCCGGCACCCAGGCGGCCACCCAGGCCATGTCGCAGGACCTGGTCTGCACGTTCACCAACGGCAGCGGCACCAAGACGTTCCACCGTGACGGTGAGCGCGACGGCAGCCGCGACGGCTCCCGCACCGGCTCCCGCACGGGCACCCGTGAGGGCAGCCGTGAGGGCAGCCGTGACGGCAGCCGCACCGGCACCCGTGCCGGCAGCATCGCCGGCAGCCTCAACTACGACCTCGACGTCGACGCCCGCAAGTCCAACCAGTACACCGGCTTCATCCTCAACGGCTGGAAGGGGCAGTCGTACACGGAGGGCGCCACCACCTGGAACGCCCCCGTGTTCGGCGAGTACACCTTTGGTGGCTACTCGTTCGGTGCCTGGTCGTTCACTGGTGACTACTCCTTCGGGGAGTACGAGTTCGGCGACTTCAAGCCCACGGGCGACGTGAAGTGGGGCGACTGGGACGCGGCCCCGGGCGAGAACCCGGACGACTGCCTCCGCAGCTCCAACGCCGACAAGATCACGGCCATCAGCAACGTCGTCACGCCCGGTGCGGTCACCGATGGTGCGGTCACCGACGGTGCGATCACCGACGGTGCGATCACGCCCGGTGCGGTCACCGATGGTGCGATCACCGACGGCACGGTCACCGACGGCGCGATCACGTCCGGCGCCGTGACCCCCAACGGCCCGGTCCAGGTGTTCGTCAACGGCAAGGGTCTCTGAGCAACCCGCGGCACACCACAGCGGCAGCCCCCGACCGCATCCGGCGGTCGGGGGCTGCCGCCCTCGGCCGGAGCGGCGGCGGCCGAGCTCCGGCGAGGAAGGCCGACGGCGACAGCGATGGGGCGCGTCCGCCGTGGCCACGGCGTTGCGGCGGTGGCGTAGGGGCCGGTTTTGAGAACCGCCGTGGCGCGAGTCGCGGCGGGTTCGGATCCCGCACCCACCGTGCATGAGAGCGGCCCCTGACCAGGCGACCTGGTCAGGGGCCGCTCTCATGGGCGTCATCCGCCGACTACTGCCGTTCCCCGTACCTGTGAACCTCTGGTGCTTCAGGTGTGAGGCGCGTCTTCATGGCCGGCGGTTGCTCGGAGAGGTTCACGCGGCGTCCGGCGTATCGACGATCGCGGCACTGAGAAGGCGATTGCGGATGCCGTTCGTCGGCGCCGACGCGCTTTCCGGCGACCGGAGGCGGAGCGGTCCCTCCCGGATGACCGGATGGCTGGATGACCGGATGGGACGAAGGGGGGCCGAGTGCTGCGGTTTTCCGCAACATGATCTAGTCTTCGCTCACTTGCCACATGGGGTACACGGTTTGCACACATCGGACGTGTCGGTGGCACCCATCTGCGCTCACCTCATTCCGGGGGTTCGTCACCGTGCGCCTGCGCGCTCTTCCGGCCGCCGCGGCTCTCGCGGCCCTGTTCGGTCCGATGGTGCTCGCCGCACCCGCGTCCGCCGACTCCAGCCGAGCCCTGGCGGTCTTCGGCGTGAACGACGTGCTGGTGGACGCCGTCCACCAGCACGTCTTCATCAGCGACGCCTACAACAGCCAGATCGTCGTCACCGACCTCATCGGGAAGGTCGTCGCAACGCTCACCGACCTGCCCCAGGTCGCCGACCTGGAGCTGAGCCCCGACTCCGGCACGCTGTACGCGGCACTCCCCGACGCGGACAAGATCGTCGCCATCGACACGGGGCAGCTCACGCGGACCGCCGAGTACCCGACCGGCGACGGGACCGCTCCCTCCAGAGTCGTCCACGCCGACGGCAGACTGTGGTTCGGCTACGGCGACCAGTGGGACTCCGGGCTCGGTGAGGTCGACCTGACCGCGGAGACGCCCACGGTGACCCTCGACCTGGCGGCCGGCCACGACTTCGCGGGCCCGCCGATGCTCTACGCCGACCCCGACAACCCGGGCACGCTGCTCGCCCTCGACGCGCGCATCAGCTCCGGCCCGATCATCGTGTACGACATCTCCTCCGGCACCCCGGCGATCCGCGTCTCCGACGAGAAGGGCGGCTCCTACAACGACGCCGCCCTCACCCCGGACGGCCGGAACGTCATCGTCGCCGGTCCCGGGGGCCGGGCGCTCACCGAGTACCGCCTCTCCGACCTGTCCGAGGTACGTACTTTCCCGACCGCCTCGGCACCGGAGACGGTCAGCGTCGCGCCGGACGGCACGGTCGCGGCCACCGTCCTCGACGACGGCAACGTCGGCGACACCTACGTCTTCGGCACGGACCCCGACCGGCCCGCCAGCGTCCGCAACCTGTCGCGCGAGTGGATGCCCCGGGGCGGACACTCCGCCAGCTGGTCGGCCGACGGCTCGAAGCTGTTCGTGCTGACCGGGTACAACAACGCGATGCAGTTCCAGGTCGTCGACGCGCCCCGCGCGTACGCCTCCACCCTGACAGTCGATGCCCCGGCCAAGGCCACCCGTGCCGCTTCCCTCACCGTGAAGGGCAAGCTCACCGCGAACCTGGCGCTGCCCGCGGGCACCCCGCTCCAGGTCATCCGCACCGACCTGGAGTCGCCGAACGGCAAGTCCCTCGGCACCAAGTACCTGGGCGCGGACGGCACGTACTCCCTCACGGACACCCCGCCGGCCGGCGGCAAGGTGAAGTACACGGTGACGTACGCCGGTGACACCACGCACACCGCGGCGACCGCCACGGACACCGTCGACGTCTCGCGCGCCACGCCCACGCTGACGCTGAACAACGACGGCAAGGAATACGACTACGCGCAGTCCGTCACCTTCACGGCGCACCTCGGCACCACGTACAAGAACCGCACGGTCGAGATCTGGGCCAACCCGTACGGCGCCGACAAGCCCGACAAGCTGGTGAAGTCCGGCACGGTCAACTCCAGCGGCAACCTGTCCGTCACCCTCGCCCTGACGCGCAAGACCGCGCTCACGGCGAAGTTCGCCGGCGACGGGCGCTACGCGCCGAAGACGGCGGCCAGTACCGTCGGTGCCAGGGTGAAGGTGTCCACGACGCTCGGCGGCTCCTACAAGTCCCAGTACACGTGGAGCCACACGTACTACTACTTCCACCAGTCCAAGGACCCGGTCGTCACGACCACCATGACGCCGTACCCGGACCGCAAGCAGTACCTGAGGATCCAGATCTACGCCGAGGGCGGCTGGGAGGCCACGGCCGAGGACTTCTTCAAGCTCGACTCCGCGGGTAGGTCCGTCGTCACCCTGACGGGCACCCCGCCCACCGGCCGCCGCTTCCGCGTCCGTAGCGCGTACCTCAGCGGCTCGGGCGACGGCGTGAACACGACGACGTACGGCGCCTGGAAGTACTTCACCTTCACGCGCTGAGGTTCGCGCGGCGTCCTCGGGAAGAACGCCGGGAGGGGGCGGCCGCCCAGCGGTCTTCGGAGGTGCCGAGGGCGTCGTGGTCGATGTCGACAGGGCGCTCCCGCCCGGCTAGTTGGAGAAGTACAGGTACTTCCACGAGCCGTTCGTCGTCGAGTTGACGTTGTCGCCCGAGTACTTGTTCTCGTACGAGAAGCGCATGCGTACCTTGACGCCCGACGTGCCGGGCGACTTCAGGCTCACGGCCGACCTGCCGTTCGAGTCGAGCTTGAAGTACTGCGGGCTGTTGTCGGGGGTCTGCCACTCACCGGCCCGGTAGACCTGCAGGTCCACGCGCTGCTTGCGGCCCGGGTAGTACGTCATGGTCGTGGTGAGCAGCGGGTTGGTGCTCTTGTGGAACCAGTAGTACGACGTCGAGCCGATCCTGGCCGTCTTGTAGTGCTTCGAGACGACGGTGGAGGTCTTCACCATGGCGTAGCCCGTGGACGCGACGGTCCTGGACTTGAAGCGGGCATCACCCTTGAAGACCGCGGTGACCTCGGTGTCACGGGTCATGTCGACCGTCGCGGAGATGTTGCCGCTGGAGTTGACCGTCCCGGACTTGATCAGCTTGTTGGGCTTGTCACCGCCATAAGGGTTGGCCCAGATCTCGACCGTGCGGTTCTTGTACGTCGTACCGAGGTGCGCGGTGAACGTCACGTCGGTGCCGTAGGCGTACACCTTGCCGTTGTTGTTCAGGCTCAGCGAGGTCGGGGCGAGGGAGACGGATACCTTGGCGCTCACGGAGACGGCCGAGCGATCGGCGTCGCCGGCGTAGGACACCTTGTAGGTGACCGTGCCACCGGCGGGCGGGGTGTCGGAGAAGGAGTACGTACCGTCCGGCTTCACCGTGACGGCGGGCAGCGCCTTGCCGCTCGGGGATTCCAGGTCGGTGCGGGTGACCTGGAGCTTCGTGTCCGGCGGCAGCCACGTCATCGACAGATTCCCGGTGACGGTGAGCTGCTGGGCACGGGTGGCCTTCGTCGGGGCGTACACCGTCAGGGTCGGGACGTCCCGCGCCGGATCGGTGAGCGCCTTGAGGAAATAGCCGTCGCCGTCCGTCCCCCTGAGGACGAACAGACGTGAGGAGTCCGGTGCCCATGCCACTCCGCCCACCTCGTTGTCCGAGACATGGTGGGCGACGATCGGGGTGTCCGTGCCGGACCGGTAGACCGTCACGTATCTGTCGTCGGACTTGGCGAGCAGGCCGCTCGGTGAGATGTCGCCGTTCCATCCGCCGTACGCGTACGAGCCGGCGCCGCTGAGTTTCCCGTCCGCGTAGGCGTAACGGTTCCTCGCGTTGATCAGCACCTCCGGAGCACCGGGTACGAGATCGACGTCAACGGCCCCGGAAACCTGGGAGTTGTCGTGGGCGACGAGCTGGGGAGAGGTGCCGGAGACGTCCAGGACCCCCATCCCGCCGCTCGCGTCGAGGCCCGTCGCGGCGAACGCCAGCGTGTCCGGCTTGCCGGGGTCGGAGTCGAGGACCAGGTCACCGAAGGGGCCCGGACCGTCCGGCAACTGACCGAGCGTCACGGCGTCGGTGCCTCCCGCCGGGTCGACCGAGCCCAGGCCGCCGCCCTGCGGATCGTCGTAACCGAACCAGACCTTGCCGCCGGCGAAGGCGAGGTGGCGCGGCCCTTCGGCCGCCGCCACGTCGTACCGGGCCTCGATGTCGAGCGTGGCGGCGTCCAGGGCCAGGATCTGGTGGCTGTCGGGCAGCGCCGCGTACAGGGTGGCGCCGTCGGCGGAGAGGGTCAGGTCGACGACCGTCCCGAGTCCGTCCACCGAGTCGACGAGGGCACCGGAGTAGTCGTCGGCCAGGATCTTCCCGCTCCACTGGTCGGCGACGAAGACCCGCTGCAGGGCGCCGTCGGCGACGATCCCGCCGGGTGTGTAGACGACCACGGCCCCGGCCGCCGCGGCGGGCACGGCCGGGACACCGCTCAGGACTGCCGAGCCGGCGAGGACGGCCAGTGCCGTCGCGGTGGCGGCGCTGCGCGTACGCACAGTGGTGGTACCCCCATGAGTGAGCCCGGTGCCGACCGGGCGGACGAAAGCGTCGTGCGACCCCGGACAAGGCAGCTGAGCTGCGGTGACGCGGGTGCGACTGCTGCGCGCAGCGTAAGGCATGGCAGTGACGGTTGAGGAGGGGGTCCCTCCGAGTGGCCGTCCGTGCCCGCACGGCCCGGCCCGGGGCGGAGTCCGACCGCGCAGGGCGGCTCCCGCGGGGTCGTGGCTTCCTGTCCGCCGGTGGCGTCTCGGCCAGGACAGCTTCTTGTACATGTGGACGTCCTCGGCGCCACCAGGAATGCCCAGGGTTCTGCCGGTCTCGACATATCCATGACGCTGGTAGAACGCCGGGGCCCGGAAGGTGAACGACGAGACGCACGCCCGGTCGCAGCCGCGCCCCCGCGCTTCCTCCTCCGCGGCCGGCAGGAGTCTGCTTCCCCAGCCGTCCTCGCGGCTCTCCTCCCGGACCCGGGGCATCTCGATACCGAGCAGTCCGCCCCACGTCCAGGCCGACAGCCCCCCGATGAGATCCCCTTCGCCGTCGACGGCCCTCACCGACAGCGCGCCCTGGTCGGCGGCAGTTTGTCGGAAGTCGCGTACAACCTTGCGGCACCTTCGTGGGTCAAGTGGTGCGATCGAGCTTCGAGTTCATGCAGCTCTCGCCTCTCTGTGCCTTCCGTGCCTTCTGTGTCGTCCGCATGAGGAGTTCCGTTGCGCAAAGCAGTCACGGCCGTGGCCGTGCTCGCCCCCCTCTTCGCCGTCACCCTCACTCCGGCGACGGCTTCGGCGACCGCTCCGTACAAGGGGGCCAACACCGCCGCCGTCCAGGACGACTTCAACGGTGACGGTTATCGCGACCTGGTCGTGGGCGCCCCCTACGCCTCCAACGGATCGGTGGAGGAAGCCGGTGCCGTGGTCGTCCTGTACGGGTCGGCGTCGTCCGTGAGCGCCACGCGTCGGACCGTGATCACGCAGGCGACCGCCGGGATCCCCGGCGCGCCCGAGGGCGGGGACGGGTTCGGCTCGGCGGTCGCCAGTGCCGACCTGGACCGGGACGGGTACGCGGATCTGGTCGTCGGTACTCCCGACGAAGACGTCGACGGCACGAAGTCCCGGGGCTCCGTGACCGTCGTGTGGGGTGGGCCCCACGGCCTTCAGGGCGGCGCAAGCATCTCCCCGCCCTCCGGGTTCGGGGACGGCATGACCTATTGCGGATTCGGGATGTCCCTGGCCGCGGGAGACATGAACGGGGACGGCGCCCCGGAAGTGGGCATCGGCTCGCGCTGCGAGGCGTCCTCCTACACGGGCCCCTTCACCCGCACCGGCAAGGCCGCCACCCGCTACCACGAATGGCGCGCCAACTCCCGCGGTCTGGTGATGGGCGACGTGAACGGGGACGGCAGGGCGGAACGGTTCTGGCTGCCCGGCCCCTCGGACGACGACGTCCGCGGATCCGTGCTCGTCGACAACGGCCCGATCGGCGACGACCCCATGACGAACTGGCCCACGGAACTGCCGCTCGCCGACGGTCACGCCGGCCAGATCGGCGACGTCAACGGCGACGGCTACGGCGACCTCGTCACCGGCATCGCGGACGACGAGTCCTCGATGAACATGTCCGGTGCCGCGCACCGCGGCGGCGAGATCCAGGTCCTCTACGGAAGCGCGAGGGGCATCACCGCCGACCAGCGGCCGAAGGTCCTCCACCAGGACACGGCGGGGGTTCCCGGCACGGCGGAGAACGGCGACCGCTTCGGCCAGTCGCTCAGCGTCGCGGACATCGACGCCGACGGCTACGCCGATGTCCTCGTCGGTGTCCCCGGTGAGGCCCTCGGCACGCGCGAGACGGCCGGCTCGGCCGTCCTGCTGCGCGGCTCCGCCACGGGTCTGACCACGGCCAAGGCCGTCGGATACACCCAGGACACGGCCGACGTGCCCGGCACCGCCGAGGCCGGCGACCAGTTCGGAGCGTCGGTCCACCTCGCCGACCTCGACAAGGACGGCAAGGCGGAGACTGTCGTCGGCGTTCCCACGGAGAACAGCGACGGCTGCCTGTGGATCGCCCGCGGCTCGGCCACCGGCCCCGTCCTCAAGGGTTCCACCGGCCCGTGCGGCAAGAGCGCCGGCATCACCGTCCGCGGCGTGAAGGGCTACTTCGGTGCCGCTCTGACGAGCCCTCACATCGCCTTCTAGGGTTCTCCGCTTCCAGGGCTTTCCGCGGTGTCGACGCCGACTGCCCGGGGTCGGATGCCGGCCCCGGGGCAGCCGGTCGTCGTGGCCGGTCCCCGAGCGGCCGCTGCCGCTCGGTCGCCCGTCCGCTCGGTCGCCCGTCCGCTCGGTCGCCCGTCCGCTCGATCGTCCGTCCGCTCGGCGCGTCGATCGCCGACGGCCCGGGAAAGTCCCGCTCCCACCTGGGCGTATGGGTCTTCGGCCCGTGTGCGATGATCCCGCCCTCACGTTCAGGAGGAAGCGGCCCCATGCCCTCACACACGCGTCACGTCGCCCTGTCCGCGGCCGTGGCCGGCGCGCTGGTCCTCACCGGTTCGGTCGCGCTGCTTCCCGCCGCCGCGGCCACCACCGGAGTGACGGCCTCGCTGCCCGCGCGGACCACGTCCGTACCGTCGGCCGACCAGGTGTCGGGGTCCGGCCGGGCGGTCGTCTGGCAGCAGAGCGCGTCCGCCGACGGGCTGCCGCACGGCTGGCTGTCCGTGGCGGGCGGTACCCCGCAGGACCTCGGGGTATTGGCCGACACCGCCGAATCCGCCCACCCCGACGCGGTGTCCGTGCAGGGTTCGGTGGTGGCGACCGCCACCTCGACCGATCCCAACGGCGACCTCGCCGACCACGTGACCCTGCGCCACCTCGACACCGGTGCCCGGGAGACGCTCGCCGTCGCCTACGACAGGTCCGGCGACTCGCTCGACGAGCGGTACCGCGCTCAGGCCGGTGCCGGCATCCTCGTCCAACAGGCCTACGAGAACGGTGACTCGGCATACCGCGTGCGGCTGGTGCTGCGTACCTCCGGCGGTGACCGCACCCTGTTGTCCGACGACGAGCAGTACGAGGTGCTGGCGTCGGACGCCGACGGCGCGCTGGTTCTGCGGCGGACCGCACCCGGCTGGGGTCACCGGATCGACTACGTCGACTTCGCCACCGGTACGACGGTCACCGTCGCCGAGCCCGACACCGACCAGTTGCCGCAGGGCCTGGAGTTCACCCCCTCCCGCTTCGGCGTCATCGACGGCGCGACCCTGACCGAGTGGCGGCGGTCCGCGCCCGGCGACGGCCCGGCAACCGTCACCCTGCCCACCGACAAGGCCCGCTGGATCAGCGACGACACCCTGGCCTGGTACGAGGGGAGCGCCGACGGCAACGAGCTGTACGCGATGTCCCGGGACGGCTCCACCGCCACCGCCGCCGACCTCGACGGCACGTTCCGCGACATATCGGTCGGAGACGACGGCCGGATGCGTGTGTCGCTGTACCGGCCGGACAAGGACGCCGCCGTTCAGACCCTCATCGACGGCAGGGTGTCCAAGGCCGACGGAGACGCCTCGACGATCCCCGCCGGCCCGGCGCGCCTGGACGCCCTCGCCCTGTCCGGCGGCACCCTCTACACCGCCGACGACTCCTCCCGCCGCACCGGTGTGCTGCTCTCCTCCGGCCTCACGGTCGGCCCGTCCGGAGCCTCGGCGGCCACGCCGTCACGTGTTCTGGCCTATTCGACCGGCACCGTGCACCAGACGCTGGCCGCCGCCGGGCACCGGGTGCTGGTCGAGCAGGGCGGTGCCTACCAGGTCTACGACGACGGGAAGCCGACCGGCGTGCCCCTGGACCTGGGCGACATCTCGGCCGATCAGGTCAGGGACTTCGACGGCGAGCACTTCCTGCTGTCGGACAGGACGACCGTCTACAACGACACCCTGCTGCTGTACACCGTCGCGACCGGCAAGAGCGAGCGCGTGCCCGACGGCTCGGTCCTGTACGGAGGCGCCCTCTACACCTCGGTGAAGAGCGGTACGTCCGGCTGGTCCGTCCGGCGGACGGACCTGGCGACCGGAACCACGTCCACGGTCACCACGGTGGACTGTCTGCCCGGAGGCCTCCAGGTCCGCGGCTCATGGGTCCTGCTGACGACGTGCGGAGCCGGCTCCCACCAGGGCCTGCTGATCAAGACGGGCACGACCACCACCCGTACGCCGGTGGACTCCTCCGTGATGGCCCCGGTCCTCGGCACGGACACGCTGTACACCTTCACGAGCGACACGGGTCCGGGCATCACCTTGAACGCCCAGGTGCTGGGTGTGGCCGGCGCCACCGCACGGCCGCTGTTCACCCTTCCGTCGAAGGCGAACACCGCCGCCGCCGAGCGGTGGGCCGTGGACCGCGACGCGCCGTGGGCCGCCTGGATGGACGGCGACGGCGTCACCCACACGGTGTGGGCGGGCACCCCGTCCCGCTCCTCCGGTCCCGCCTCCGTCCCGGCCGGGTTCAGCCCGAACGGCGACGGCTCGGCCGACTCCTGGGCGCCCACCTGGACGTACGACCGGCCGGTGGCCTGGACACTGACCCTCAAGTCCGGCAGCACCCCGGTGCGTACCCTGACCGGGACGGCCCCGGGCGGGAAGGCCGCTCCGGTCTGGGACGGCAAGAACACCGGGGGCACGGCGGCCGCCGAGGGCGCCTACACCTGGACGCTCACCGCGAAGGACACGGTGACGGGCCTGCCCGCGGCCGGCCTCAGCGGTACGGTCACCCTGCGCAGGAGTGTTCCCGCCGCGTCCGTCACCGCACCCGTTCTCGCCAGTGACGCCTCGGCTGGCGCGGTGATCCCGGTCGGCTGGGCGGCGAGAACGGCGGGCGTCACGTCGTACGACGTCGGCTGGCGGGTCGCCACCCGCGGCAGCACAGGCGTATGGACGCTCGGTCCGCTCCAGACGTGGCGCACCCGTACCACGGCCAAGTCCGCGGCGTTCGGGGCGTCCGGCAGCCCGGTGACGCCGAAGTCCGGCCTGACGTACCGCTTCTACGTACGCGCCCATGACGACGCAGGTCAGACCGGGGCGTGGAGCGCGGCGGCCGCGACCGGCGTGCCGACCGACGACCGGTCCTCGGCGCTGACCTACAAGGGGACCTGGACGTCGGCGTCGGTGACGTCGGCCTGGGCGAAGACCGAGCGGGTGTCCGCCGCGAAGGGCGCCACGGTGTCCCTCACCGGCGACGGCACGAAACTCCGGATCGTGGCGACCCGCAAGTCGAACGGCGGCCGCTTCTCGGTGCTCGTCGACGGGGTCACCGTGGGCACGGTGAACACCTACGCTCCGACGACGGGCTACCGGAAGGTGGTGTTCACGTACACGCTCGGTACGAAGATCACCGGCCACAAGGTGCAGTTGAAGGTGCTGTCCGGCAGCTCGGCGGGGCGCTCCACCGTGCACCTGGACGCGGTCATGGTCACCCGTTGACCCACTGACCCGTTGATCCACTGACTCGGACGATCGGTCCGAAAGCCACGGAGCTCCCCCGGCCGCCCATGCGGTGGCCGGGGGAGCTCCGCGCTTTTCCACCACGGCGCCATGACCGCCGGCCACGGATCGGGCGGTCCCGATCCAAGCCGCCCGGTGCGCTCTTCAGGGCTTGGGAGGACCGCACGTGAGCCGGTAGGCCTCATGGATCCAGGCCTCTGCGGTGCGGGGGTTCACGCCGCAGGCCAGGGACGCCCCCGTGTCGCCGAACCAAGTGGTCACGCTGCCGTACAGGCCGCCGCCGACGGCACCACCGCGCACAGCAGTGCCACCGACAACCACCTGCGACGTCGCGTCGTCCTGCTGCGTGCCATGCGCTGTCGTTCCGCTCGCTCGAGTGCCGGACCCAGCCGTTCGGGCAACGGGGTCCAAGATCCGGGAGTCTGCGAATAGAGGCCCTCTGACCAGCTGGAACAGAGTTCGTGTTCCCTCGGCGGGGAGAGGCCGATCACCACAACAGGAAAGCGGTGATCAGCCATCCTGGCAGCGCGATGAGGAATCCCATGACGGCCAGGCCCATGCCGCGCTGGCCCCGTCGGGCCACCTGGATGCCGGCGGTGATGCTGAAAACGACTGCCAGGGGCGTGAAGACGAGCAACGACACGAGCAGCCCCAGGACGCCGAGACCGATGAGCAACAGCAACGACAGCAGTGAGAGGACCAGTGCGGCGATGGCGGCACCGTTCCATACTGCCGACGGGCGTGCTGGTTCGCCGGACGAGAGGTAAGGGCCGGACGCAGCATGCCATTCCGGGCCCGCGTACGGGCCGGGTGGCCTGCCTGGGGTCGGATCGGAATCCGTCATCGGATGGTGCCCTCCCGGCTCCGCGGCTGAGGTCGAGCGGTGTACCGACCCGCCCAAAGATTCGCACGGAGGTGCGGGGTGGGCTACCTCGGGTTGCGGACGTCCGTCGGCTGAATGCCTGGTTCAGGGTGCCGCCCCGCGATCGGTCGAGACGCCGACCTGTCGGGCGAACGCCGAGCTGAGGCCGGCTCGGGCCGACCTGAGGCGCACGTACAACCATTCCCCCAGGTAGAGGGTCTTGTGCACACCCGGACTCCAAGAGCGGAGCTCCGGCCGACTGTTTCTGTCGTTCCTGGAGAACCATGCACATCCGTACGGCCGCGGCCGCCACCCTCGGCAGCCTGGCGCTGCTCACTCTTCTCGCGCCCGCCGCGCAGGCGGACACCCACAAGGGCGACACCGCCTTCACGTCGGTGACCTTCAGCAAGACCACCGTCAACGTCGGCACCAGCGCTGTCCAGAAGCTGACCGTCACAGCCACCGCCAAGGACAACTCGGGCATCAAGCTCATGGCCGGCCTCAAGCTGGTGAGCTCGGACGACCGCCTCCAGTACGCGAAGTCGTCGACGTGTACGCGCCCCACGTCGACGACCATGAAGTGCGTGTGGTCGTACGACCTGGACCCTGACGGCACCGACTACTTCGATCTCCGCAACAGCTCGGCCGGCACGTGGCACCTGGACGTGGAGACCGCCGGCTACGACGGTGACTTCTACTCGCTCGACAGCAGCGCCACGATGAAGATCAAGCGCTATGCCAAGCTGGCGACGACCCAGGCGACGCCCGAACCGGTCGCCAAGGGCGGAAAGCTGACGGTGACCGGAGCCCTGACGCGAGCCGACTGGAACACCAACGCCTACGTCGGCTTCGCCGCGCAGAAGGTTGCCCTCCAGTTCAAGAAGTCCGGTTCCTCGACGTACACCACCGTCAAGACGGTGACCACCGACAGCGCGGGCAAGCTGAAGACGACGACCACGGCGAACGCCTCCGGCACCTGGCGCTGGCACTTCGCGGGAACGGGGACGACCAGCTCGGCGACGGCGGCGGGCGACGGCGTCGCGTTGAAATAGGGCTCTTCCCGGACCACCCGGAGTGGGTGCGGCTGACCACCCCGAGAGACAGCCCTTGGCCACCCCATTACCGGGGTTGGTGCCCGCCCCGCTCAGTGGCTTGGGCAACGGCAACAAAGAACCCCCGGACCTCTGGCCTGGGGGTTTCACATGGAGCGGGTGACGAGAATCGAACTCGCACTCTCAGCTTGGGAAGCTGAGGTGATCTGGGGCTTGCTCCGAGGCTGACCTGCCGCTGAGCGCTATTGGCGCCTAGGGCAAGACCGGCTTGGTTCCCCGGTGTTCCCCGTGGTTCCCCGCACGATCTGGCACGGGTCTGGCACGACCTCTTCGTCCCGAACTATCGGCGGGAAGGTCATTGACGGTTCTCGGGCTGCTCAATCAGCCGTGGACGGCTTTTGAGGTACAGCTTTGGTCACTGAGGTTGCTGTACTTCCGTGCTGTACGGCTTCGGCCTTATGGCGGGCGTAGGCGAGGTTGTTGCGGCTGGTCAGGGTGCTGGGGTGGGTGTCGCCCAGGACCTGCTCGCGCTGGGCGAGGGTGGCCTCGTACAGGGGGATGGCCCGGTCTAGATCCCCCGCCGACTCGTAGGCGCCGGCGAGGTTGTTGCGGCTGGTCAGGGTGCTGGGGTGGGTGTCGCCCAGGACCTGCTCGCGCTGGGCGAGGGTGGCCTCGTGCAGGGGGATGGCCCGGTCTAGATCCCCCGCCGACTCGTAGGCGCCGGCGAGGTTGTTGCGGCTGGTCAGGGTGTCGGGGTGGGTGTCGCCCAGGACCTGCTCGCACTGGGCGAGGGTGGCCTCGTACAGGGGGATGGCCCGGTCTAGATCCCCCGCCGACTGGTAGGCGTAGGCGAGGTTGTTGCGGCTGGTCAGGGTGCTGGGGTGGGTGTCGCCCAGGACCTGCTCGCACTGGGCGAGGGTGGCCTCGTACAGGGGGATGGCCCGGTCTAGATCCCCCGCCAACCTGTACGCGGCGGCGAGGTTGTTGCGGCTGATCAGGGTGCTGGGGTGGGTGTCGCCCAGGACCTGCTCGCGCTGGGCGAGGGTGGCCTCGTACAGGGGGATGGCCCGGTCTAGATCCCCCGCCAACCTGTACGCGGTGGCGAGGTTGTTGCGGCTGATCAGGGTGCTGGGGTGGGTGTCGCCCAGGACCTGCTCGCGCTGGGCGAGATTGGCCTCGTGCAGGGGGATGGCCCGGTCTAGATCTCCTGCCGACTCGTAGGCGTAGGCGAGGTTGTTGCGGCTGATCAGGGTGTCGGGGTGGGTGTCGCCCAGGACCTGCTCGCGCTGGGCGAGATTGGCCTCCAGCAGAGGGATGGCACGGACTGCATGGCCTTGCTGGTGGAGCCGTTGCGCCGCGGACTCATACGCATCGGCAAGTGAGGCGTTGTGGTGTTTCGGCGGTCTGGTGGCTGCGAGGGTGACGAGGTGAGGCGTGAGGGTGTCCCACTGATCTTCAGTAGTGGTGTCCTGGCCTCGGGGCGGGGTCAGGTGGTGGAGGACTGCCTGTTCGGCGCGGTCGCGGCCTTGTAGTTGCCGGGGCAACTGAGTGTCGTCAGTGGTCTGTGGGGTGCGTAGGACGGTCTGGACTAGCCGATGGACGCTCAGAGTGGTGCCGGTGTCGGTGACCATGCTGTAGGCGGCCAGGGTTCCGATGGCTTCGGCGATGTCGTCCGGGTCGGTGCCAGGTGGGGTGAGCAGGCTGTGGGGGATGTCGTCGGGGGCCAGCCAGGCGGCGGTGTGCAGCACCTCCACGGCCAGTGGATCGGCCTCCTCCAGTGTGTGGAGGGTGACGTTCCAGATGTGGGCGAGGGTGCGTTCGGTGTCGGTGCCGTGGGCGGTCTTGGCGAGTTTGGTGTCCAGGCGGCGGCGGTAGGAGTCCAGGCTGATGCCGCGGTTCCGGGCCAGGTAGGCGCCCGCCTGTTTGATCGCCAGCGGGAAGTACCCCAACTCAGCTGCAAGGAAACGAGCTTCGGTCTGCTGGCGGGGCGTGGGGTTGGTCTCCTTGAAAGCGAGTCGGCACAGCAGGGTGGTGGCGTTGTCGAGGTCGAGGTTGCCCAGGGTCAGGGTGGGGGCGCTGTCGGGCCAGCCGGTGGTGCGTCGGCTGGTGGCGAGGTGATGGCCTTGGTGGAGTGCTCCGGTGTAGGGGGTGAGGTCGTCGGGGTTCTCCACGTTGTCGTAGATCAGCAGCCAGTCCGGATGCCAGGCCAGCCACTGCATCGCCCACGCCACCTGCGCCCCTCGCTCGGCTGTGGTGGCCCAGTCGGGTACCAGGGCGTGGGTGAGTCCGGTGAGGGAGGTCTCGATCTCGTCGGGGGACGCGGCGTTGATCCACCAGATCAGGCTGTAATCGCCGCGGTGACGGTGGGCGTAGTGCAGGGCGAGCGTGGTCTTGCCGATCCCGCCCAGACCGTGCACCGTCCCACTCTGGGTGATCGCACTCTCGTGCTGGCTGGTCAAGATGCGCCGCAGCAAGTCCAGTTCTTCCTCCCGCCCCAGGCAGAGGGCGATGGGGGGCAGATTGGAGGTGCCCGGGGCCGCCGAGACCTTGCCCGGTGCGTGCAGTGCCCCGGCCGGCAGTACATCGCCCGTGAAGGCGGTACCGATGTGCTGGGCGGCGATCGACCTCGGTCCGGCCGCCTCGATCCCCGGCCGAGACCGATCCTCGTCCGTACTCACGGCCGCGGAGCGGTATGACCGTCACCGGTGATGGCAGTACCGATGTGCTGAGCGGCGATCGACCGCTCACCGGAGGCCGTGACATTGACCGTGCCCGGCGCAGGAGCGGGCAGTACGGCGGCCAGTTCCTCCCGGAGCGCGGGATCGTTCTGCAACGCCTGCCTGAGCAGGCGGCTCAGCACGGCCGTGGAGTACGCGTCGTCCTGCTCGTCGGCGGCCTCACCCACCACCCGTTCCAGCTCCGCCCGGCCCGCTTCGTCCCTACGGCGCCAGACCAGTTGAAGAATCCGTTGCCCGAGACCGACCGTGGCGTCGGCCGCGGCATCCTGGGCGCGGGTCAGCACCGCTGCCCCGTACGCCCCCACCGCAGCCGTCACGGCCGGCCCCGCCTGCCCGACCAACTGCACGATCTCAGCACCCACTTGATCCCCAAACTCACGCGGCTCCGAACGAACTCAGCGTAGGAAACAAGACTCTGGCCGTGAGGCCAAAACGCCCGAATCATCTGAGTCGGCTCCCGCGAACACCTCGCCAGTTACCGACCCGAGCATGACTGCACCGGAGGAGGGCAGACCGCAGCCTTGTAAGACGTCGTTTCTAATGGTGAGGAACGGATCGTCGGCGTCTATGCGTCCGTCCACCCGGCACGATTGGAGTAGGACTCGTAGCTGTACCGGGTACTGCGGTCCCACTCGTCTCCAGTGAGGTGCTCGTATGCGTTGTCGGGTACGTAGAGCAGTGCCTCGGCCCAGACGAGGTCGTTGGCGTAGGGCATGAACCGCTGTGGGTCCCGAAGTACGCTCTCGTACTCCTCCCGGCCAGCTGCGACGACCGCAGCCCGGGTGTAGAGGAACTGATCGCTCGACAGGTCATCGCCATATTCCTTACGGTCCAGTCTGTACAGCGCCCAGGAGAGCTGCTCGGCGAAGCCGACCACGTTAAACACGGGTCCCTTCGCTAGGCGGGCTGCCAGAGAAGCGGCGAGCTGATGGCCGTCAGGGTCAGGGGTTGAAGGGCTGCACTCATGGATGAGCTGCCAGAAGACGTCCTCGTTCATGTCGCAGAGCATGACGGACGGGTGTGACAGGCAGCATCGTCAGGCCTTCTCCCTGGCCAGTCTGCGATAGGCGATCAGGGCCGCGGCTATGCCGACGAAGGCGAGGAAGTGTTCGGCCTTGCGCTCGTAGCGGCGGTGGAGGCGACGGCAGCCGGCGAGCCAGGACACGGTTCTCTCGACGACCCAGCGGTGTCGGCCGAGCCGCTGTGAGGACTCGATGCCCTTGCGTGCGATGCGGTGGCGGATGCCGCGCTTGCGGAGCCAGCGGCGCAGGTGGTCGTAGTCGTAGCCCTTGTCCGCGTGCAGTTTCGCCGGCTTTCGTCGCCGTGGGCCGCGGCGGGATCGGATGGGTGGGATCCCGCGCACGAGGGGTTCGAGGCCGAGGCTGTCGTGCATGTGGGCACCGGAGATACCCAGGGACAGGGGCAGTCCGTTCCGGTCGGTGATCAGGTGGATTTTCGATCCCGGCTTGCCGCGGTCGGTCGGATTCGGTCCGGTCAGTGGCCCCCTTTTGCGGCCCGGATGCTGACGGAGTCGATCGCGCACCGCGACCAGTCCAGCTCACCCCGGGCACCGAGCTCGTCGAGGATGACTCGGTGGAGCCGAGCCCAGACTCGGTCTTGGCTCCACTGGGCGAAGCGTCGGTAGACGGTGGGCCAGGCAGGCCCGAACACCGGCGGAAGCTGCCGCCAGGTGCAGCCCGAGGTGGCCACGAAGATGACCGCTGCCAGACATTCACGGTCACCCGCCCGCCGTCTCCCGCCGCCCTGCGGACGTATGACCTCCGTCGACGGGACCACCCGCCGAAACAGCGTCCACAACTCGTCCGGCACCAAACGCTCCACCAGAACCGTCATGCACGACACAACGAACGATCACGCCATTAGAAACGACGTCTAAGGGCGGTCATGGTCGATGGCGATGGCGCCCAGGTCAGTCTGGCTGTAACGGTCACTCAGGTGACCAGCGCATCTCCACTGCCATGAGCCGTCGTTGACCGTGGCTGACCGCACGATGTGGCACGGCAGTGGCACGGAGACTGCTTCGTCCCGAAGCACCTTAGACGGTGGCTTCACCTTGAGGGGTCAGAGAACCGTTTTCCTTCGGTCCGCAAGCATGCTGGCGGGTTTTGCGGGGTCCTACGTTCGCGTGAACCCACGCTCTATCGCTGCGATGAAATCTCAATGCAGACTTGACGGAGAAGATCGATTGCCCTTTGATCTTCGGCGGAGCCCAAGTGCATGAAGGAGTCGAGGTTTGGCCAACTAACCAACTCATACATCACTGAAAGCGCGCGAGAATCGCCCGCAATAAGTGCCTCAGCGCAAGCATGACCAACATTGCGAATCAGATCGAGGATCGACTCACGGAAGAGGCTAGGCGCAGCAGGGTCAGCCTTCCAGAACTCTACTTCCTTCCTTGCTTCAGCCCACTTTCCCTGCCGTGCTAGGGCTTCTATAAGGAGACGTCGAGCCTCAGCGTTGGTCCAACCTACGGGATCACTTTGCAAAACTTCTCGACAGTTTGATTCTGCCACATCGAAATACCCCTCCCTTATTCGCTCCTCCGAGCTCACTATCAGACCGAGATTCTGTGAATAATTCGATTCGGGCAGTCTCGACTCTAGATCAGAAAAAGCGTCTGCCAAATAATTGAGTTCGGTCAATCCGTCGAGATTCGTATGACGATCGTGAAGGATCGTTCGAATATCCGCAGCAAACTTCATTGCGGCTTTCGGATATGTGTCGACCCAACCCCGAGAGACGTACAAAACATACTCGAGATGCTTGACTGTTTCGTCGTATGTTGTCTCAAGCTCGGGAATAGTCGGACGTTCTGAATTGCAATTCGAGTATAGGTACATATGTGCAAGCATGAAGCGCGTCTGCGAGATCAGCGTCTCATTGTCAGGAGCCACTTCCTGGAGAATTTGCAATTCGAGCTTCAGCAACCGTTCTGCCCTGCAGGGGTCACCGAGTAGCTGGTAGGGCCCAGCTAGATTTCCGCACAGCAATGCTACACGCTCACTACGGACACCGGCCTCTTCAGCGTGAGTTAGGAGCATCTCTGCATGAGATTGAATTGCCTGTACCCGTTCAGTCATTCCAAATTCCGAAGATGCGCGAAGCCATCGTTCGACATGCCCCACGAGTCTATCGATGAAACTCGGAAGATCTCGATGGCTAACGACTCGCATTCGGATAATTTGCTGAGCGACTGAGTTCACAGTTATCGTTCGCGTCGCCTCGGGGAATTCACCATCTCTAGAGGTAGGGAGTGGTAGGTCATTCTTGGCGAGCGAGAAGTGAAAAAGCTCCCGGAGAACTTCCCCAAGCCGGATAATAGCAGGCGAAACTATTAGAGGGCCCGAATGCTTTTCTTCTTCTTCCGGATTCGATAATGCCGTCGCGAGAAGAAGGTGCGCCGGAATCTGGTGTGACCCCAAGAAGGCCGACATGATCAGAATGTGGGTTGCCACTGCCGCAGGATCCGGAGTGCTACCTGTGGCATCTTCGATTCGCTTTTCGAGCTTATCTATGCACATATTAAGCGCTGCAGCCAACGTTCGAGGGTAACCGGCCGGAATTGAATAATGATCAGAAATCGCGCGAGTCCTCAGGGCGTCAATATAGACGTCCGAACTTTCGATTCCGTAGCCACATCCAACTAGGTAGCCAGCCCCCAACTCAAGAGCCAAAGGCCAGTCGCCGAGTTCTTCCGCCATTCGTTTTAGGGCAGGTCTCCATTGGGTGGACTCGCCCTCCGCGAGCTGCAGTCGCCGGCGAAGAAGTTCAACTGACTGCCCCCGTTCCAGGATAGATACAGTAACGACGTGAGCGTTACCGGCAGGTGCCGCCGAGTTAATCGTTGTCATGATGACATCGCCACGACTCACCTTTGGTACCCACGGCTCAACCTCTCGCACGGAGAGAGCGTTGTCCAAGATGAGTAGCCAGCGGCCAGGGAAGCGGCCAAGTGTTAGCTGAATATCACGTCGAAGTTCCTCGGGTGAAGCAAATTTCCCGCCCTGTTTCGAGGGATCAAGCGCCTGAAGCGCTTGGCGAAAGTCTGAATATAGAGAGTTTGCTGTTTCGCAGTTAATCCAGGCGATCACGTCGTATTGATCGGCGCATGCGGAAATGTAGAGCGCTGCTGAACTCGATTTCCCGATACCGGAGGGGCCAACCAGGTTAACAAAACGCGTCGCGCGATTAGGCGTTCGCGGGAAGGCGTCCATGATTGAGTTAACTACTTGAGGACGGGGAACATCAGGGATCCTCGGCAGCGGGCCCACCACGACTCCCCAGTCGAGAGAACCGACCGTTCGAGCTAGCGTCTCTCCGTCGACAAGCGCCAATCTGCGCAATTCTGCGACTGAAAAATTAGCCCTCTCTCCAGAGAGGTCGGCCGCACGACCAAAAACCTCCGATATCAAATATCCGACGAGCAATCCAGCGGATTCTTCTCCGAGACCGAGGCGAGTGCTGTTGCGAATATTACGCAATGCATTGCGCAGCTCCTCCCGAATATCTTCATCGTCTCGGGAGTCGTAATCAACTCTGCACCGTCGCAACCGAGCTAACTCTTCCTCGCTCAGTGCGGCTATTTGACTCCGGCGCTGTGGCGCTTCACGACACAGGTCATCTAGTTGCGCACGAAGCTCTCGCGTATCAGAAGCAGAAATCAGGATCTGTTGTAGCCTGCTGCTCTTTTCATCCGGCCTCCCATTAGTCAGGAGAGAATATGCCGGATGATTCGGTTCACCTCTGATCATATCCAGGAGGATTCCGAGTGCAGCCGTACCGCCCAGACTTCCGCCAGCCACCCTGCTCTTGACCTGTGTAACGAGGAGGACGTCTCCATTATGATCGACTACGTCGAAGTCAACCTTGTCAGTCGCGGTTTCGCTGAGCGGCGATCCTTCTACCCGAACACCCGCAGACTCGGCCTGTCCCAGAAGTCCAACGAGATGCTCCAGTGTTCGCAGGTACTGGTACTGGAATCCGTACGCCGCGACCCGACCCCCATCCACCGCCACTACGCCTCCCCAGTTCGGACTGCCTTGGCCGCGGCAGTTCGCCTCCCCATTGGACACGCCAATCTCCCCATCGCGCCACAAGCTTGGAACTATTACCTCCAGGCTGCGGGGCTGTTCCTCAACCCACCACCCTCCCCAGCTCCCATCCCGTCCGCCGTCGACCCACACACCGTGGAGCGGGCGTGGCTCATGGCGTCCAGGTGGAGCGCGCCACTGTACGAACGACCTGGACGCCATGAGCCACGTCTGCTCGGCTCTGCCTGGGTCGACGGTGGACGGGATGGGAGCCCACCACGCTCGCCGTGATGCGCCCGCGGCCGGGAACGGCGCCCCCTCCATCCCGGTGCCGGCCGATCCCCCGCCGGAGGCACCGTCTGTGGCCGCTGAGTCAGCGGTGATCGGCTCCTGGTCGCAGGCCTTATCCATCTGTAGCGGGCGTCGGCGCAGCGCGGGCAGAGCGGGCCGAAGGCAGGAGCGTCGCCCGCAGCGGAGCCGAGTAGCCCGCCCGGCGGAGCGGAGCGCAGCCGGGCCTTGAACCAGTAGAGAAAATTTGAATCACGTCGTGCTCGCAGGGCCTGTCCTGGGGCGGGCGCTATCGCAGGTTGGCCAGCCGGAGCCATCCAGGGCCGAGCGCCTGAGCTGGCACGATGTCCTCTGTGGAAGCTGATGACTCGCGGGAATCCGTACCGACGGTAAATGTCAGGCTGTGGCACGCGGATGCCGTCGTGCTGTATGACTGGCTGATGAGCACCGATCTGGACGCGGTGCCTATCACGCACCCCGCGCAGAAGCAGGCGTTGGCGGATCTTCTGAGCCGCTTTGAGTGGGCGGCTGACGTCGATGTCACGGCGTGCACGGCTCAGGAGGTCTCTGCTGCGCAAGCGGAGGTCGCCAAGGACATGGGCTGGTAGGGCCTCGGTTGATCCGCATGAATCGGACGGCGTCTCCCGCACTTGGGGTTTGTGCTCGCGTAGGGCAGAGTGCTTTCTGATCTGGGTGCTTGCCGATGCGTTGGTGTAGAACGCTGGGTATGGGGAGTGAGCGGCAGGAACGAATGCGGGCGCTGGGGGCACGTCTTCGGGCTCTGCGTGTAGATGTCGGCCTGACGGGTGCCGTGTTGGCGCAGCGGGCTGGGGTGGGGCAGCCGACGGTATCCAAGGTGGAGAACGGGCGGATGGTTCCCAGCCGTGACGTCCTCGACCGCCTGTCCGGAGCTCTCGGCCTGGATGCTGCTGCTGTCGCGGAGCTGCGTGCAGTCCTCGCCGAAGTCGAGTCGGCTCCTTCCGCGGGCGTGAACGAGACCCTGTCGGGCTCGGGCGTTTCCGCAGACGCCGTTGTCGACCTGGCCGTGCGCGGGGCCCGGCTCGTTCGCTCATTCCAGTGCGTTGTCCTGCCGGCCATGCTCCAGAGTGCGGAGTACGCCCGGCACGTCTTCGCGAGCACGCCCGGTGCGGAGCCGGCCGAGGTGGGCAAGGCTGTTGCGGCTCGGGTGGAGCGGCAGAGTGTCTTGTACGAGCCCGGCCGAGAGTCCGTCTTCGTGGTGACCGAGGGCGTGCTGCGAACGTGGCCCGGCAGTCCTGTGCTGATGCTTGCTCAACTCGATCGGCTGCTCGCGGTGGAGAGCTTGACCACTGTGCGGTTCGGCGTGATCCCCTGGGACCGTCCGGTGCCGGTCATGCCCCGGCATGGCTTCACCTTGTGCGACCGGGAGACGGTGGTCGTGGAGACCTTCCGGGACGAGCGGGCGGAGAAGGATCCGGATGTGCTCGCGTCGTACGAGGAGACGTTCGCCCAGTTCGAGGGTGCGGCCGTCTTCGGTGATGAGGCGCGGGAACTGCTGATGCGGATCATGGGTGATCTGCGAGTCCTGCCCGAGGACGTCACTCCGTAGAGGAATAATTCCTCTGAATGCCTAGAGGCTTGGCTCGCCTAGGAATACTCTGCCTGTGTGCTGTCTAGCCCTCTAGACGAGGAGTGTTCCTCTTGCTTGCAAAGTGGTGCCGTCCGTTCCCTGGCCTGCCGCAACAGGTCGCTGAAGCCCGTTACTTCGTCGCTGCCCTGATGGAGGCCGAGGGTCCCCGCATGGTGGAGAACGCCGTCCTCATCGTCAGTGAGCTGGCGTCCAATGCCGTCCGGCACTCCCGGAGCGGTCGTAAGGGTGGCTGGTTTCTCGTGATCGTCGTGCTCGACGACGACCGGGTGCGCATCGAGGTGATCGACGAGGGAGGCTATGACAGGCCGCAGCTGCTCGCCGCCAGTGACTGGGAGGAGGAGAGCGGGCGTGGGCTGTTGCTGATGGCGACCTGCGCCAAGGACTGGGGAGTGAAGGAACAGACGCATGGTCGGTCCGTCTGGGCCGAGCTCGCGCGAGCCGGCGCGTGATGCCCGTCGCTCCGGCCGGCCGCGCTGCATCCCCCGTGGGCGGCGGGGGGTGAGCCCTCGGGGGGTCCCTGGTTATCGGTCCGGTTTCTATGTGGTTGATGTTCGTACGGGTCGACGTCTCCCGCCCGAATCGTCTAGGGCCCTAGACTCCTGGGTGCGTCTAGGAGGTGTGGGCATGTCGGACGAGTTGCAACGGATCGCGGCCATCGATGATCCGTACTTGCTGCTGCGTGAGGTCACGACCAGGTTGGCCGACGCTCAGCAGGAAGTTACGGAACTCGCCCGGCTGCGCCGGCGCGTGGTGCAGGACCTGCATGCGCAGGGGCTGTCATACGCGCAGATCGCGGCAAAGGCCGGCCTGAGCCGCGGGCGCATCCATCAGATCCGGCATACGGGACCGGCCCCTGAAGGTGCCTTCCTCGGGAGGGGTGCCGTCACCGTGGCTACTCCTCTGCGGCGCGACGATGAACGCGGGCGCACGGTGGTGGCCGTCGACGACGTCAGCTCGGGTAAGCGGCTGGAGGATCTGGCGCGGTCGTACGGGCTCGACGTGCTCTCCGAACACGTTTCGGTGAGCGGTGACATTGACCTCAACCGTGACGGCCTGGTCGTGGTCTGCGGACCCCGGATGTCCCAGCAGATGTGGGACACCTACAGCCAGGACCCGGTGCTGAGCTGGAAGCAGGCGGACGACGGGCCGTGGACCGTTGTCGACGGGCGCACGGGCACCGTGTACCGGTCCGGTCAGGACAGCGATCCGGCCCGTCCTTACGACGTCGGCTATCTCGGCAGGCTGCGCCGGCCAGACGGAGCGGGCTCACTGCTGGCCATCGCCGGAATCCACACGCAAGGCTCCCTCGGCGTCGTCCAGTTGCTCTCCTCCGACCTGAACAGCCTGTGGGGACAGGTCGGTGAACAGCGCTTCTCCACTCTCGTGGGAGTCGAGTACGACCCCGAGACCGGCGAACCCTGCAGCGTTGAACTGCTCTGCCCGCTCTACCGTCACGACGGGGAGTCGGCGGCGTGACGATCGCGCTGGTCTCGCTCCCCGCGACGCCCGACGCGCCGAACGAGGATTTCGCCGCTGCCTTTCCTGGGGGCGCGGTCCTCCTCGACGGCGCGGGGGTGGCCGGGGGCCGGACTGGCTGCGAGCACGGTGTTGCCTGGTTCTCATCGACACTGGGCGGGGTCCTGCTCGGCACGCTCGTCGCTCAGCCGGGCCTTTCGTTGGCCGAGTGTCTGGGGCATGCGATCCGCACCGTCCGTTCCCTGCATGAGGGTGACTGCGACCTGTGCCACCCGGCCAGCCCAACCAGCACTGTCGTTGCAGTAAGGGTCCGGGCGGGCGCTCTGGAATACGTCGTCCTGGGAGACTCGGCGCTCCTCCTGGCCAGCCGTGACGGCATGGTCGACGTCGTCACGGATCGACGGTTGGACGAGGTGGGCAAGCGGCTGCGCGGTCCCGTCGATGCGTTGCCCACCGGTTCGCCCGAACACGCCTCCGCGCTGGCCGAGTACAGGAGTGCCCTGACCGGGCTGCGCAACCGGCCCGAGGGCTTCTGGATCGCGGGGCCCGACCCGGAAGCGGCTCGGCATGCGCTCACCGGTTCCGTCCCGCTGGACTCGTTGGCGTCTGTGGTGCTGATGAGCGACGGGGCCACCCGCCTCGTTGACCGGTTCGAACTCGCCACCTGGGATGAGCTGTTCGCGCTCGTTGTCGCCTCCGGTCCTGCCGAGGTGATCCGCCAGGTGCGCGACGCGGAAGCCGACGACCCTGCTGGCCGGCGCTGGCCGCGGGGCAAGGCCCGTGACGACGCCACGGTGCTCCACTGGGTTCTGCCGTAGTTGCTGCGACTCGCCACAGCCTTTTGTGTACCCCCCTAGACAGTTGACGGGTCGTCGGCTTACTGTTGTCGTCAACCCCCCTAGACAGTTGAGGCGGCTCCCTCCTTGTGCTGTCTAGGGGGGTATCCAACCGGGATGGTGCCGGAAACGGCGCCACCGACTCAGTGAGGTCAACAGAATGCGTGTCATCCCCGTGGACACTTCGGCCGCGACGCTCCTCGTCACCAAGCTGCCCGAGGTGAAGGTGAAGGACCGGCAGACGGGCGAGATCGCCGTGGACCCGGTGACCAACGACCGGCTGATGGTGCTGGAGGTGGTGTTCATCGCCCAGGGCGGCTCGGACATGGTCAAGGTGACCGTGCCGGCCAAGGGTGTCGGCGAGGGCCTGGTCATGGGTACGCCGGTGATCCTTTCCGGCCTGGTCGCACGGCCGTGGGAGAGCGAGTTCGGCGGCCGGGCCCGGCACGGGATCGCCTACCGGGCCGATGCCGTCATGGCCAACGTCCCCGCCCCGGTGCAGGGCTGAACGCCATGACCGACTCCGTGTGGACGCTGCTCTTAGGGCTGGTGGCCCTGGCCGTGATCCTGCAGGTGCTGCGGCACCGCTTGCCGGTCGTCTTCTGGTGGCTCATCGGCTATCCGGTCGTCGCGCTGCGCGTGCTCGCCACCTATCGCGCCACGATGGACGCGTGCGGCCTGACCGTCCCGGCCTCGGCCGTACGGCGGGCGACGGCCCGGATGATGGGGCGGGAGGCGTCCCCCGTACCGCCGCGCCGGTCGCTTCCCCTGCCCACCGGCTCAGGGCTCGTGATGCGGCTGCGCATGGCGACCGGGCAGGCGCCGGAGGACTTCGCCGCCTCCGCCGACCGGTTGCGCCACGCCTGGGCGGCCCACGCCGTCCACATCCGTCCGACCAAGCCGGGACGCCTCGAACTGCGGCTCATCGGCTGGGACGTACTCGCCAACGTCCGTCCCGCCCGGCGCCGGCTCTCCGGTGGACCGCTGACTCTTCCTCTCGCCCTGCGGGACGACGGGAGTTGGCACGTACGAGACTTCCGGACCGTGCCGCACGAACTGATCCTCGGCGCCACTCAGTCCGGCAAGTCCGTCTACCTGCGCAACCTGCTGTGCGGCCTGGCCCGGCAACGGGTCGTCCTCGTCGGCATCGACTGCAAGTGGGGCGTCGAACTGGCACCGTTCGCGCCCCGGTTGTCCGCGCTCGCCGATACCTCGGACCGCGCGAACGAACTCCTGGACGTCCTCCTGGAGGAGATGGAGGAGCGGTTCCGGCTGATCGGCCTCACCTCGGGAGCGGGCCCGGACGCCGTGCTCACCTCCGACGTGTGGGGACTGCCCGACGCGGTCCGGCCCGTGCCGATCGTGGTCGTCGTCGACGAGGTTGCGGAACTCTTCCTCGCCGCGAGCCGCGATGACGAGAAGCGCCGGGACGCCATGGTCACCAAGCTGATCCGCATCGCCCAGCTCGGCCGCGCCGCGGGCATCTACCTGGAAGTGTGCGGACAGCGCTTCGGCTCCGAACTCGGCAAGGGCGCCACCATGCTGCGGGCCCAGCTCACCGGCCGCGTCTGCCACCGCGTCAACGACGAGTCCTCCGCCAACATGGCCCTGGCCGACATCTCCCCGGAAGCCGCGCTCGCCGCGACCGGCATTCCCGCAAACCGTCCCGGTGTGGCCGTCGTCGGGGACTCCTCGGGCGGCTGGTCCCGCGCCCGCTCGCCGCACCTCACCCTGGATGACGCCGCGGCCGTCTGCCGCGCCACTGCGGACCTGGTCCCGGACCTGCCTCGCCTTGCCGCCTTCCGGCCGGCCGTCGCTCCGGAGGCCGTGGAGAAGCCCACGCCCTCCACCGCCGCCGCGACCGCCTCGCGCCCGGTGACCGAGTAGCGGCACCGCATCCCCCGGTCGGCGTGACCGCCTCGCGCCGTGTCCCTACCCCTCCCATGCCTCGAACCGGAAGGAGTCCGTGCCGATGCGTGCCTTCCTGGCCCGTGTGGACGCCGTGATCATCCAAGCCGTCATCGCGGGCGCCCTGTCCTTCTCCCACCTGCACGACCTGGCCGAGGCGGCCGGACAGGGCGGCTGGAAGGCGTGGGCCTACCCCGTCTCCGTCGACCTGCTTCTCGTCGCTGCCTGGCGACGGATGCGCGAACAGCAACGTGCCGGGCTCCCGGCCGGTGGACCTCGGCTGTGGTTCCTCGTCGCCCTTGCGGCGTCCCTCGGCGCGAACATCGCCACCGCCGGACTCCTCGACCTGGACCACGTTCCCGCCCTGCTCCGCGTGGTCGTCGCGGGCTGGCCGGCCGTGGCCTTCTTCGGCGGCACGCTGCTGGCCCACACGCCCCGCACCTCGGACGGCGCCGACCGTAGTGCGTCGACCGGGTCCGAGGTGGGGGAGTCGATGCCGCTCGTCCCCACTCCCGCGATCGTCGAACCGACAGTCAGCGGCACGGCAGAGCCCAACCCCATCCCGGCCCTGGAACCCGCGGCCGATTCGGGCCCGGCACCGGTGCCCGCCTCGACCGTCCACCTCCCGCCCGCCCTCGTCGACCGTGCCCAAGCGCTCGCCCGAGAGCTCCACTCCAGTACCGGCGAACCCGCCGACCCCGACACCGTCCGTGCCCGGCTCGGTCTGCCCGCGTCCATGACGCCAGCCGTCGCCGCGCACCTCTGACCAGGGAGACACCCGTCATGCGTCCGGCCCTCCGCTCCGCGCTGGAGCACGCCGCCGAACTGACCCGCAAGAACTGTCTGGCCGACGCCTTCGCCCTCGGAGAAGCGGTAATCAACCAGGCCACCGACGAGGAACACGCCGAGATCCGCCAGTGGCTCGCCGACCACGCTCACGACTTCACCGGAGAGGAACCCCTGTTGTGAACCCCCGCTTCCGCGACGTCCGCCGCATTGGCCCCGTACAGGTCGCCTCGTACCTCTCCCGGGGCCGTACGCGACACGTCGCCGCCTGCACCGCCCCGCGCTGCGACTTCTCCGCCGAGTACGACAGCCGCGCCGCCGCCGAACTCGCCGCTCGCATCCACCGCTGCCGCGCCTGACAGGAGACGACAGACATGCACGTCCCGCTCTGGCTCGCCCTCCTCGCCGTCGGGGCCCTCGGGGTTCGGCTCGCCCGCCCGCCGTGGTGGCTCGTCGTCGTGCTCCTCCTCGGCGGCTACCTCGCCGCCGGGAGCTTCATGGCCCCCGCCATCGATCCCGTCCTCAAGTAGCGCCCGCACGGAAGGGAGTCCGCTCCATGTTCAAGCCCAAGTACCCGCCCATGGACACCACCCCGGTACCTGCCGCGCCGCCTTCTACGGTCCACAGCCCAGTTCCCCTCCAGCGCGGTGCGGCGCCTGCTCCCACAGGGGTGGCTTCGAACCGCCCTGCCGTGCAGCTCACCCCGGGAAGCGCGCTGACCCTCGTGGCGGGCGGCTCCGCCGTCGTCCTGGTCGTGGGGGCCGTTTTGGTCTCCATGCTCCTTGCCGTCGCGATCACCGCCGCCTCCGTGGCCGTCTGCGCGGTCACCGTCCGCTCGATCCTCAAGAGCGACCGTCGCTGACCTCACTTCGTTCGCGCACTGGCTTGCCCATGGTGTCTAGCCCCCTGGACAAGCCAGGCGCCGTCTCGAAATCGTTCCCTCAAGGAGGAACCCGCACATGCGCCCCGAGGCTCCGACCGGAGCCGTCCGCCAATTGGCGGCCCTCGCCCAACACGGCAACCTCAGCACCTACGCGCACCAGATCCAACGACTCGGCGGCTGCGAGCGACCCGTACGGATGGAGGGTCACCGCCTGGACGTCCTCGCCGCCACCGGCGAAATCGTCCGGGAGATCGCCGACCGCGACCTTCCCGCCGGGCAACTCCTCATCCGCTGCAACAACCGCCGCGCAACCCGCTGTGCCGCCTGTGCCGAGGTCTACCGCAAGGACACCTTCCATCTCGTCACAGCCGGCCTGAGCGGCGGCAAGGGCATCGGTCCCGCGGTCACCGAACACCCCCGCGTCTTTGCCACCTTCACCGCACCGTCCTTCGGCCCCGTCCACAACAGGCCCGGTGGCGGCCGCTGCCGCTGCGGGCGTCTGCACGCGGACGGAGACGCCGAACTCGGCACCCCGCTGAACGTGGACCGCTACGACTACCGCGCCGCCGTCCTGTGGAACGCCCACGCCGGTGCCTTGTGGGCCCGCTTCGTCACCTATCTGCGTCAGCAGCTCGCGTCCCGCGCGGGCATCGGCCGCTCGGAGCTGCGCGACTGCCTCAAGGTGTCGTACGCCAAGGTCGCCGAGTACCAGCGACGGGGCGCCGTCCACTTCCATGCCGTGATCCGCCTCGACGGCCCGGACGGAGCCGAGGACACTCCGCCGGCCTGGGCCACCACCCAACTCCTCACCGACGCCATCCGCTCGGCCGCCGCCCTCGTCGAGACCCCCGGCCCGGTTCTGGACGGCCGTGCCCACACCTTCCGCTTCGGCGAACAGCTCGACGTCCGCCCCATCCAGTCCGCCGACTTCACCGGCCCCACCAACCTGAGCAGCCGCGCCGTTGCCGCTTACATCGCCAAGTACGCGACCAAGGGCGCCGAAAGCGCGACGGGCACGCTCGACCGCCCGATCCGCAACCCCGTCACCGACCTCATCGGCGTCGAAGTCACCGACCACGCCCGGCAGATGATCCTCACCTGCTGGCGCCTTGGCGGCCTCCCCGAGCTCGAAGAACTGCGCCTGCGCAAGTGGGCCCACATGCTCGGCTTCCGCGGCCACTTCTCCACCAAGTCCCGCGCCTACTCCGTCACCCTCGGCGCCCTCCGCCAGGAACGCGCCGACCACAACGAAGCACAGACCCGCGAACGCGCCGCCGAGGCGGGCCACCCGCTGCCCGACCCGGACACCGTCCTCGTCCTCTCGCACTGGCGCTTCGCCGGCACCGGTCTGACCGCCGCTGAGTCCTGGTTTGCCACTGCCCGACCCAAGACCTCAGATCCAGACGAGGGAGTACCCGCATGAGCGAGCGCCATCTCTCCGTCGACCAGGTGGCCGAGCTGCTCGGTACCTCGGTCCGCTTCCCGCGGCGGCTGATCGAGGAGCGCCGCATTCGATACGTGAAGGTCGGCCGACATGTGCGTATCCCGGAGAGCGCGGTCGAAGAGTTCATCCGGGCCCGCACCGTGCAGCCGCTGAGGCGGTCTCGCCCCCGCTACGGGAGGGTTGCCTGATGGCCAACAGCAAGGGCAGGCGGCGCCGGTTCGGTGCGATTCGGCGTCTCAAGTCCGGTCGCTATCAGGCTCGTTATCCGGGGCCCGACGGGGTGATGCGCCCGGCGCCGTTCACCTTCGAGACGACGGCGGACGCGGACGACTGGCTTGCCGAGAAGCAGACCGAGATTCGCCGGGGGGAGTGGCGTGACCCCGAGGCGGGAGCGGTGAGCTTCCGCGCCTACGCGGACAAGTGGATCGAGGAGCGGGAACTCGCGCCTCTGACCCGCGATCTTTACCGGTACCTCCTCGACAAGCATCTCCTCTCCTTCTCCGAGTCGGACTTGGACGAGATCACCGCACCTCGCGTCCGCGAGTGGCGCACCGAGCGGCTGCGGGCCACCGGCGCCAAGACGATCACCGCCAAGGCGTACCGGCTCCTCAAAGCCATCATGGAAACGGCCGTCGACGACGAGCTGATCCAGCGGAACCCGTGTCGGATCAAGGGCGGCGGCAAGGAGAAGGCCGTCGAGCGGCCCATTGCGACCGTCTCCCAGGTCGACGCTCTCGCCAATGCCGTCGGGATGCGGTGGCGCCTCATGGTCTACCTCGGCGCCTACGGCCCGATGCGGCCGGAAGAGCTGGCCGGCCTCCGTCGCCGAGACGTCGACCTCGACGCCCTGCGCATTCGCGTTCGCCTCGCCGAGCCGGAGCGGATGAACGGGCGCCGCGTGCAGGGCGACACCAAGTCGGAGGCCGGTACTCGGACGGTCGTTCTTCCCGAGTTCCTCCGGCGTGAGCTGCGCTGGCACCTGGAGTCGTATGCCGAGGAGGGGCCCGACGGTCTGATCTTCGTCGGGGAGAAGGGAGCTCCCTTCCGGCGCAGCACCTTCGGCACGAAGTGGAGAAAGGCGCGGGCCTTGGTCGGCATGCCTGAGGGCTTTCGGTTCTACGATCTCCGCCACACCGGTCACACCCTGTCCACGCGCTCCGGCGCGACGCTCAAGGACACGATGGTGCGGGCTGGCCAGTCCTCGGAGAGGGCGGCGCTGATCTATCAACACTCCGACGACGAGCGACAGCAGGAAGTTGCTGCCGGACTCGACGCGACCGTCCGCCGGGCACGCCGGGAAGTACAGGAAGCTGCTGTGGCAGCGGAAGACACCGGTGATCCAGGCGATCATCGTTCTGGCACGGATCTGGCACGCGGCGAGTGAGCACGGTGGGTAGCAAAAAGGCCCGGGTCTGTGACCTGGGCCTTATCCATGGAGCGGGTGACGAGAATCGAACTCGCACTCTCAGCTTGGGAAGCTGATGTTCTACCACTAAACTACACCCGCGTAAGACGCCGGCTGGGCCGGTGCCGAATGCTCGCTCACTGTACCTCATGCCCGGCCCCCGGCGTCGAAGCCGCGGGGTCCGCTTGCGTTTCGGGGGGGCGGACGAGGCTGCGGGGAGCCGGAGTTGGGGCGTACGGTGGGGTGACGGAGGGAGCCCGGGTGGGGCCGGAGTGCCGCCTGGAGAGCCGTCTCTTTCATCCCGTAATGTGGCTTTCGGCGTCAGGGAATCAGCCTGACGCGGCTCATGGGGAAGGGACTCTGGGACTTGATGGAGCGCACCGTCGTCCGTTGTGCCGAGGGGCACGTGTTCAGCACCGCTTCGTTCCCGATGCAGCGGGCCGAGCGGCTCGGCCCCGGCCGGCTGCTCCGCTGCCCACGGTGTGCCCGGCTCCGCAGTGTGGTGCCGGTGGCCTTGGAGAGGGCAGTGCCGGAGCAGTAGGACGCAGTGACAGCGGCGGTGCGGCAGGGGCGGGCGCGGCAGGAACGTGTCGGCACCGGGGCACTGCCGTGACGGCGACGGCGACGGCGTGGTGACGTGGGGTCGTCGTGGCGTCGCCGTGGTGGACGAAGCGAAGGAACGGCACGGGCGCGCGGGGCCGCCACGATTGTGGTGGCCCCGCGCGCCTTGCGTATCCTCAGGACGTGCTTCTCTCTGACAAGGACATCCGGGCCGAGATCGACGCCGGGCGGGTCCGGATCGATCCCTACGACGAATCCATGGTGCAGCCGTCGAGCATCGATGTGCGGCTCGACCGCTACTTCCGGGTGTTCGAGAATCACCGCTACCCCCACATCGACCCCTCGGTCGAGCAGGCGGACCTCACGCGGCTCGTCGAGCCCGAGGGCGACGAGCCGTTCATCCTCCACCCCGGGGAGTTCGTTCTCGCCAGCACGTACGAGGTCATCACGCTGCCCGACGACATCGCCTCGCGGCTCGAGGGCAAGAGCTCGCTGGGACGGCTGGGGCTGGTCACCCACTCCACCGCCGGGTTCATCGACCCCGGGTTCTCCGGGCACGTGACCCTCGAGCTGTCCAACCTGGCGACCCTGCCGATCAAGCTCTGGCCGGGGATGAAGATCGGGCAGCTGTGCATGTTCCGGCTCAGCTCGCCGGCCGAGTTCCCCTACGGCAGCGACCGGTACGGCTCCCGCTACCAGGGCCAGCGCGGACCGACCCCCTCGCGCTCCTTCCTGAACTTCCACCGCACCCAGGTCTGAGGCGATGACCATGTCCCCCGTGCGCGAGAACCTCACCTACGAAGGGTTCGGCGTCGCCGTACGCGAACTCGCCCAGACGATCGCCGACGACGGCTACGAGCCCGACATCGTGCTCTCGATCGCCCGCGGCGGCGTCTTCGTCGCGGGAGGGCTCGCCTACGCCCTCGACTGCAAGAACATCCACCTGGTGAACGTCGAGTTCTACACGGGGGTGGGGACGACGCTGGAGATGCCGGTCATGCTGGCCCCCGTCCCCAACGCGATCGACTTCTCCGACAAGAAGGTCCTGATCACCGACGACGTCGCCGACACGGGCAAGACGCTCAAGCTCGTGCACGACTTCTGCGTCGGCGAGGTCGCCGAGGTCCGCAGCGCCGTGATCTACGAGAAGACCCAGTCGCTCGTGAAGTGCGAGTACGTCTGGAAGCGGACCGACGAGTGGATCAACTTCCCGTGGAGCGCCGAACCGCCCGTCGTCCGGCGGGCCGGGCAGGTGCTCGACGCGTAGGCGTGGGGCGCCGCCGCGACGGTCGGCGGACGTGACGTGTGAGAGGGGCTCCCGGCAATGCAGGGAGCCCCTCTCCCGTACCTCGTGGTCGCCCGCGCATGAGGCTCTGATCACGTCACCCGATGGGAACGGTGCCCGGCGTCTAGGGTCTCTTCCCGTGTGTCGAACGCGATCTGCGAACCACGGACCGCCGGCGTCGACACGTACGAGGACGTGGACGGCCCGTTGGGGGAACGTGGTGGAGCACAGGACGCTGGGGCAGCGGTACGAGCTGGTGGAGCAGCTCGGCCAGGGCGGGATGGGCACGGTGTACCGGGCCGTCGACCACCGCCTGCGCCGTACCGTCGCGGTCAAGACGCTCTCCGCCGAGCTGGCGCTGCAGCAGCAGTTCCTCGCCCGGTTCCAGCGCGAGGCACACGCGGCCGCCGCGCTCAACCATCCCGGCGTGGCGACCGTGTACGACGTGGGCGAGGACGTGGTGGACGGCTGCGCCGTGCCGTACCTGGTCATGGAGTACGTCGAGGGCCGGACCCTCGCCCAGGCCCTGGGGGACGGAACCTTGTCGGCCGAGCAGGCGGTCGACGCGGCGGGGCAGGTGCTCGAGGCACTGCGGCACAGTCACGGCCACGGCATAGTGCACCGGGACATCAAGCCTGCGAACGTCATGCTCACCCGGGCCGGGACGGCCAAGGTCCTCGACTTCGGCATCGCGAAGGCGCTCAGCGAGCTGGCGACCCGACTGACCGGGACGGGCGTGGCGGTCGGTACCCCCGCCTATCTGGCGCCCGAGCAGATCGAAGGCCGCGACGCGGACCACCGGACGGACCTGTACGCGGTGGGCTGCCTGCTGTACGAGTTGCTGACCGGCCGCCCTCCGTACACCGGGGAGTCGCCGTTCTCGGTGATGCACCAGCACCTGGTGCAGGAGCCTGTGCCGCCGTCGCGGCTGCGCCCGGGACTGCCGCCGGGCGTGGACGCGGTCGTGCTGCGGGCGCTGCGCAAGCGCCGGGAGGACCGGTTCGCCGACGCGGCGGAGATGAAGGCGGAGCTGGATCGGGCCGCGCGGATGTCCACGGCACCCACGATGCCGACCCCGGCTGCCGCGGACCCCCGTGCTCAGGCGGACCGGCCCGAGCCGGCGGAGACTCCGCGACACGACCGGGCCGTGACGGGACCGGACCGGATCCGGTCCCTGGGGCGGGTGGTGTTCCAGCCCACGCCGGAGGGGATGGTCGCGCTCCTCGGCAGCGCCCTCGCGGTGGTGGTGTCGCGGTCCGAGATGATCGATACCGAGCACTTCCCTCTGGTCGCTCTGCTCGGCGGCCTCGCGGGGTGTGTACTGCTGCTGTGGTCGGCCCGCCTGGCGTGTGCCGTGGCATGGGCTCCGGTGGCGGAGGCCGTGGCGGTGTGGTCGGGGTTCTCCCGCGCCGAACTGGGCTGGGAGACGCGGTACGTCGTCATCGCCCTGCTGCTGGGGCTCGTCGCCGGGCTGTGCCTGACCGCCGCCTACCAGGACGGGCGTTCGGGCGGGTTCGCGCTGGTGGCGTTCTGGTTCACGGGGCTGACGTCGGTGTGGTACTTCCTCGACGACCTGCACAAGATCGGCGTGTTCTACGTCCTGCTGCTCGGGGTCTGTCTCGCCCTCGGCACTCAGACCCTGAAGACCCGTCTCGCCGATTCCCGCAGCTCCGCCGTCCCGGCCCCGGAGCCGGCTGCCCGCTGAGTCGGACGTGACACGAGAGAGGGGCTCCCGGCGATGCCGGGAGCCCCTCTCTCGTGCGCCCTGGGCGGGCGTGTGCGCCGTCGTGGGCGTCAGAACGTGCCCAGCTTGATGATCGACAGGATGGCGATCAGCTGAATGGACGAAGCGGCGAGGGCCTTCGGCCACGGGAGGTCGTGGGACTTGCCGACCATCAGGGTCAGCAGGGCGCCCGCGGCGACCCAGGTGATCCAGCCGAGGAGCTTCACGAAGGACGCGTCGCCGCCGAGGAACATGGCGAAGACCAGCCGCGGGGCGTCCGTTATGGACATGATCAGCATCGAGAGGCCGACCGTGGGCTGCCAGGCGCCGTCGCCGCCGAGCTGACGGGCCAGGGTGTGGGTGACCACGCCCAGGACGAACGTGCTGAGCACGAGCGCGACGGCGGTGGTCAGGACGATCGGGACGGCGTTGGAGAGGGTCGCGTTGATCGCGTCCTCGCGGGCGCCGTCGAAGCCGAAGACCGCCAGCAGGCCGTAGAGGAACGTCACGATCAGGGCCGGGGCCCACATCGTGTAGTCGCGCATCTGGAGGAAGGTCCGGTTCGGGGCCGTCACGATGCCCGTGAGCAGGTCCTTCCAGTGCAGCTTGGGGCCGACCGGCGGAGCGGGCGACCGGCCCGCCTGGTAGACGTCCCCCTGGTTGTAGGGGTCCTCGCCGATCGAGAAGGCCTGGGTGTGGCCGGGGCTGTTCGCGGCGTACGGGTCCGGACCCTGCTGCGGGTGTCCGTCGCCGAAGTACTCCGGCTCGCCGTGCCCGCCGCCGTGTCCGCCGCCCTGGGGCCAGCCGCCCTGCTGTCCGCCGCGATAGGGCTGCCCGCCCTGCTGCGGTCCGCCGTACGGCTGCTGTCCCCCGTACTGCGGCTGCGGTGGCGCGGGCGGGTAGCCGTACGGCTGCTGCCCGCCTCCCCGGGGGGACTGCTGCCCACGTCCCTGGGAGGACTGTCCGTACGACGGTTGTTGTTGCGGTCGCCCTTGCGGGGCACGGTTGTCCCGGCCCCCGCGTCCGATCCTGAATCCAGCCACGTCATCGAACGTACCTGGTCCTGGCGGGCGGTGTGCGGGGGCCGGGGCAACGGGCCCGGCATTGGGTCCGAGCTGTGACATCCCTTAAGGGAGCGCCGCGGGCTGCCCCTACGGGGGCGGCCGCCCGGCGAAACGCCGTGGTGGGAGGGGCCGCCCGGACGGGGCGGCCCCTTCGGGGGCGGTCAGTCGGCGAAGAGGGCGCCGAACTGGGGGGTGCCCGACGTCGAGACGCCCGACGCGTCCGGGGCGACGAAGCGGGAGCCGGCCGTGGTGATCGTGTGGCCGTCGGAGGGCAGGTAGACGACCGCGCCGTCGGCGGAGTTCTCGTACGAGCCGACGAGCAGGTCGGCCTTCCCGTCGCCGTTGACGTCGTCGAGCTTGACGTCCGCGCCGAACAGGTCGCCCTTCTCGTCGTTGCCGGGGACGCCCGCCGTGCTCTGCGCGAACGCCTGGATGCCGGAGGAGACGTTGATGCCGGACGCGGAGCCGTACATGACGGTGACCATGCCGGTGTTGGTGACGCCGCCGAGGTCCTCGTTCGGGGCCGAGACGACCAGGTCCTGGAAGCCGTCGCCGTTGACGTCGCCCATGTCCAGGTCCCAGCCGAAGCCGTCGCCCTTCTCCGAGGAGCCGGGGACGTTGCCGCTGTTCTGGGTGACCCCGGTCGTGCCGGCCGGGCCGGACGCCGAGCCGTAGGTGATGTTCACCTTGCCGCCGTTGGCGGAGTCCGGGACCGGGGTGCCGTCGTCCAGGGTGCCGTCCCAGCCCGCGCCGCTGACGATGTCGCCGAAGCCGTCGCCGTTGATGTCGCCGATGCCGGTGATGATGCCGGTCTTGAGGGCCTTGGCGGACGCCACGCTCAGGCCGCTCGCCGTGCCGGGCACGTAGTAGTTCGTGTTCCAGCCGTCGGACTGCGTCTCGAAGCCGTCGACGATCAGGTCGGTCCTGCCGTCGCCGTTCACGTCGCCCGCGGTCAGGCTCATCGGGCCGTAGGGGCTGTCGTTGGTGCCCGACTGGATCGGGGGCTTGATCGTCGTACGGCCGCCGGGGGTGCCGGACGTGCTGAAGCCGCCCTTGTAGACGTAGAGCGTGCTCGCCGAGCTGCCGACCACGAGGTCGGCCTTCCCGTCGCCGTCGAAGTCGCCGGCGGCCAGGTCCTTGCCCCAGTAGTCGTGCGAGGAGGGGGACGGGTCCGGGACGTCGACGCTCTTGCCGGTGAGGCCGTTCGCGGAGCCCCAGAGGATGGCGAGGGCGCCGCCGTTGGTGTCCGTTCCGACCTTCTCCCACGGGGAGGAGACGGCGAGGTCGTCGTAACCGTCGCCGTTGAAGTCGGCGTACGCCGTCTCGCCGCCGAAGCCGTCGCCGGCCTCGGCGGTGCCGGGGACGCCGGTGGTGTTCTGGCTGATCGTGGAGCGCTTGGCGGACGACACGCCGGTGGCGGTGCCGTAGAGGGCGACGATCTGGCCGGCGCCCGCGTGCCCGCTGACGGAGGCGCCGTGGGCCGAGACGGCCACGTCACCGATGTGGTCGCCGTTGAAGTCGGCCTGCGGGACCCTGGCGGAGTCCGCGGCGGTCGCGGTCGCGGCCGAGAAGGTGAGCAGGCCGCCCGTCAGCGCGGCGGCCGTCGCCGTCGCGAGGGCCAGTCGCACGTGGTGCGGGTGACGCTTGTGCATGCGGGGTTCTCCTGCGGCATGCGGGGACGCTTGGGGGCGCGTCCAGAGTCGATGGGTTGTCGTACCACCCGTGTTCACCTGGAGTTGTTCCGGGAGTGGCGAGGTGGTCGTCCAACAGGAGACCGGTCAAGGTGGTTGAGGGTTGTACGTGCATGCGAAGAATTTTTGAGCCGTGCGGGGTTCACGGGGTGCGACACCCCGGCCACGCCGAAGCCGCCCGGTCGCACGGTGCGTCGAGACCGCGTCGGCCGCGCAGCCGGCCGGCGCACGGGTCGTCGCGCGGCCGTCGCCGCGGCACTACGTCAGCCGCAGGGGGACGTCGATGTCGTCCGGTGTGAAGAGCCGTGTCTCCTTGGGAGCGAACCCGTCGTCCGTGCCCCGCAGCACCAGGTACGCGCCCTTCCTCTTCTCGTACAGCGGCCCGAAGACGACCGCGTCCATGTGGCCGTCGCCGTCGACGTCGAGCAGCGGGGGACGGTGGTTGAACGCGTTCCAGTCGTACGGGTTCGGGGTGCCGGGCAGGCCGTCGGTCTTCGAGTCGATCCCCTGCTCGCCGTCGAGGGACTGGGTCCCGTCCGCCCCGCCGGGCAGCAGCGTCACCTTGCCGTCGTGGCCCCGGAAGGTCGGGGTGTTCACGACGACGTCCGGTCTCCCGTCGCCGTCGACGTCGCCGACGGCGGGCGACGAGCCGAAGCCGCTGGAGTACCAGTCGGCAGCGCCCGTGCTGCCGATCACGGTCCGCTCGCGGCCGGTGTCCAGACCGGACTTCGCCCCGTACAGGATCGTCAGGGTGCCCGTCGGGAACTTGGTGTGCACGAGCAGGTCGGGGAGGCCGTCGCCGTCCGCGTCCCCGGTCTCCGGGACACCGGGCTCCGTCAGGCCACCGATGGTCTTCTCCTGACGGGTGTCCCGCACAAGCCCCTGTTCGCCGCCCTCGTACACGCCGGTCGAGTGCAGGTCGGAGGGCGGGCCCTTGCCCTCCTCCACGTCTGACTCGTCCTGCTCGAAGTCGAGGGAGTACGTGAACACCACCTCGGCCCTGCCGTCGCCGTCGAAGTCACCGGTGGTGGCCGTGGCGGGTGTGACATAGCCGTGCTGGCTGAGGTCGAGAACGGCCCGCCGGGCCGGTGTCCCCTCGCGGTCGAAGGGCCCGTACAGGAGCAGCCCGTCGCCGCCCTTCCCGGTGGCGTTGGGGTTGCCCGAGCCGCTGTGGCCGCCGTGGCCGCCGTCGAGCAGGTCCACGGAGCCGTCGCCGTCGAAGTCGGCGGCGGCCAACGGGCGGAAGCCGGCGGGCAGGTCGAGCCGGCGGGCGCCGCTCAGCCCGTGCGCGCCGCCGAACAGCGCGAAGGTCTCGCGTGCGGTTTCGCCCGTACCACGGCTGCCGACCAGGTCCGTGAAGCCGTCGCCGTCGAGGTCGGTGCGCAGGGGCGCCGACGTGAAGGCCGCGTCCGGCTCGGTGCCGGCCGGAGTCCGTCGTGCCGTGGTGGTGACGAGGCCCGTGCGCGATCCGTAGACCACGACCAGGTTCTCCGCGTGTTTCTTCCCGTCCTTGGACTTCGACCGCACGACGTCCACGAAGTCGTCGTAGCCGTCGCCGTTGAAGTCGCCGGGGTCGGAGTGTTCGGCGGGCTTTCCGGCGGCGGGCCTCGTGGTGGCGGGGCGGGAGGAGCGGCCGCCTCCGAAGAGCCCGCTCGCGCCGGACCCCGCGACCGTGAGCAGAAGGGCGCACCCCAGGACGGCGGCCGGACGGTGGCGGGTACGCATGGCGGGCTCCAGGAGGGACTACGGGGCCGGACGGGGATCAGGGGGGTGTCGGGGGCGGACTCGTCGACACGTCCTGATCCGTCAGGTCTCCGACAGGAACGCGGCGGTGGAGAAGGTGACGTCGGCGGCGGCCTCGCCGCCCTTGTCCTGCGGGACGGGGAGCCGGGCGGGGGCGTCGGCGGCCCGCACGGGTGTCCGGCGCGGAGGAGGGCGCGGCCGAGAGCCGTCGCCGTACGTGTCCCGCGTGTTCGCCCGTGCACCGCTCACCTCGTCAGCCCCGTGGAAAGCGACGGGATCATGATGCACGCGTTCGGGTTACGGCGACACCCCCGTGCTCCGGGGAGCACGGGGGTGTCGGTCGTACCGATCCGGACCGGGCCGGTCGGCCTGTGCCTGACGGGCCGGGTCAGGCGGCTGTGTCAGACAGTCGTGTGTGTCGGACGGTCGTGCCGGACGGTCGTCCGGGCGGGGCGGCTACTTCACCGGCTCCGGCTCGGGCTCGCTCTCCGACTCGGCCGCGCCCGCCGGGGGCTCTTCCTCGACCGGGGTCTTGACGGACTCGAGGAGCAGCTGGGCGACGTCGACGACCTGGACGGACTCCTTGGCCTTGCCGTCGTTCTTCTTGCCGTTGACCGAGTCGGTCAGCATGACGAGGCAGAACGGGCAGGCGGTGGAGACGATGTCGGGGTTCAGCGACAGGGCCTCGTCGACACGCTCGTTGTTGATGCGCTTGCCGATCCGCTCCTCCATCCACATCCGCGCGCCGCCGGCGCCGCAGCAGAAGCCGCGCTCCTTGTGGCGGTGCATCTCCTGCTGGCGCAGGCCGGGGACGGCGGACATGATCTCGCGCGGGGGCGTGTAGACCTTGTTGTGGCGGCCCAGGTAGCACGGGTCGTGGTACGTGATCAGACCCTCGACCGGGGTCACCGGGAGCAGCTTGCCCTCGTCGATGAGGTGCTGGAGCAGCTGGGTGTGGTGGATGACCTCGTAGTCGCCGCCGAGCTGCGGGTACTCGTTGCCGATGGTGTTGAGGCAGTGCGGGCAGGTGGCGACGATCTTCTTCGCCGACTTCGGCTTCTTCGTCGACTCGTCCTCGTCGTCCTCGCCGAAGGCCATGTTCAGCGCGGCGACGTTCTCCATGCCGAGCTCCTGGAACAGGGGCTCGTTGCCGAGGCGGCGGGCGGAGTCACCGGTGCACTTCTCGTCGCCGCCCATGATCGCGAACTTGACGCCCGCCATGTGCAGCAGCTCCGCGAAGGCCTTGGTGGTCTTCTTGGCGCGGTCCTCCAGGGCGCCGGCGCAGCCGACCCAGTAGAGGTACTCGACCTCGGAGAGGTCCTCGATGTCCTTGCCGACGACCGGGACCTCGAACTCGACCTCCTTGAGCCACTCCAGGCGCTGCTTCTTCGCCAGGCCCCAGGGGTTGCCCTTCTTCTCCAGGTTCTTGAGCATCGTGCCCGCCTCGGACGGGAACGCGCTCTCGATCATCACCTGGTAGCGGCGCATGTCGACGATGTGGTCGATGTGCTCGATGTCGACCGGGCACTGCTCGACGCAGGCGCCGCAGGTGGTGCAGGACCACAGGACGTCCGGGTCGATGACGCCGTTCTCCTCGGCGGTGCCGATCAGCGGGCGCTCGGCCTCGGCGAGGGCGGCGGCGGGAACGTCCTTGAGCTGCTCCTCGGACGCCTTCTCCTCGCCCTCCATGGTCTTGCCGCCGCCGGCCAGCAGGTACGGGGCCTTGGCGTGCGCGTGGTCGCGCAGCGACATGATCAGGAGCTTGGGGGAGAGCGGCTTGCCGGTGTTCCAGGCGGGGCACTGCGACTGGCAGCGGCCGCACTCGGTGCAGGTGGAGAAGTCGAGCAGGCCCTTCCAGGAGAACTGCTCGACCTGGGAGACGCCGAAGACGTCGTCCTCACCGGGGTCGGTGAAGTCGATCGGCTTGCCGCCGGAGGTCATCGGCTGGAGGCCGCCGAGGGCGGTCTCGCCCGTCGCGTTGCGCTTGAACCAGATGTTCGGGAAGCCCAGGAACCGGTGCCAGGCCACGCCCATGTTGGTGTTGAGCGAGACCACGATCATCCAGATGAACGAGGTGCTGATCTTCACCATGGCGGTGAGGTAGATCAGGTTCTGCAGGGTGGTGACGCTCAGGCCCTTGAAGGCCAGGACCAGCGGGTACGAGGCGAAGTACGCGGCCTCGTAGTGCTCCACGTGGTGGATGGCGCCCTCGAGACCGCGCAGCACGTAGATGGCGAGGCCGATGGTGAGGATGACGTACTCGACGAAGTACGCCTGGCCGGCCTTGGAGCCCGCGAAGCGGGACTTGCGGCCCGGGCGGGACGGCAGGCTCAGCAGGCGGATCGCGATGAGCACGGCGATGCCGAGGATCGTCATCACGCCGATGAACTCGATGTACAGCTCGAACGGCAGGAAGCCGCCGATGACCGGCAGCGTCCAGTCGGCCGAGAAGAGCTGGCCGAAGGCCTGGGCGAGGGTCGGCGGCAGGGTCAGGAAGCCGATCGCCACGAACCAGTGGGCGAAGCCGACGATCCCCCAGCGGTTCATCCGCGTGTGGCCGAGGAACTCCTTGACCAGTGTCACGCTGCGCGCGTAGGGGTTGTCGGTCCGGGTACCGGCCGGGACCGGCTGTCCCAGCTTGAAGTACCGGACGAACTGACCGATGGCGCGTGCTAGCAGCGCAACGCCGACCACGGTCAGGACCAGCGACACAATGATCGCGGCGAGTTGCATTCGGGGGCTCCTCGGGCCTGCGAGGTGTTCTTCGAGGCGGTCTCGAAGGTGATTACTAAGCGGTAACTTATGCAGTCCGTCTGAGACTACCCACTTCCTCCGCCGCACTGTAGTCAGCGGTGCGGTGATCTGCGTCGCTGAGGGAAGCCTGAGTGGGCGCCCGGGGGACGGGTACCGGGTGCGGTTCGTCCGGTGACGACAGGACACGTGAACCCGATCGTGTTATTCACCCAATACTGTGACAATTCCCCCTAAATTGGCGACGTGCTGTACGGAATCACGGCCGCCACCGCCGCTCTGCTCCTGACCGCCGCACTCGCCGGGCTGCTGCGGTCGCTCTCCCTGCGCCTCGGCCCGGCCGGCGGGGCGGGGCCTCCCGCGCGCCGGGCGAGACCGCGGACCCCCGGAAGGAGCAAGCCCGTTCCGCTCCTCGGCGGGCTGGCCGTGGTGGGCACGACGGCGCTCGTCGGCTGGGCCGGGGACTGGACCGGTGCCGCCCCGCTCGGGCCGGAGGCCGGGGAGCTGCTGGTCGCCGGGATCGTGGTCGCCCTGCTCGGACTGGCCGCCGATCTGCTGCCCGTGCCCCCGGTGGTGTGCGCGGCGGGCGTCACCGTCGCCGCCGCGCTGACCGTCCCCTATGACGAGCTCGGTGTGCCGGCCGGGATCCTGGCGGTGGCCTGGACCGTCTTCGTCACGCAGGCCTTCCGCTCGCTGGACCACGCCGACGGGGTGATGGGGACGGTCGGCGTCATCACCGCGTTCGCGCTCAGCGGGTGCGCGGCCGCCGAGATCATGGACGGGCTCGCCGCGCTGCTCAGCGTGCTGGCCGCCGCCCTCACCGGCTTCCTCATGCACGGATGGCCGCCGGCCCGGATCGCGCCGGGACGCTGCGGATCGCTGTTCGCGGGGTTCGTGCTGGCCTCGGCGGCCGTGCGGGTGCACGCGGAGCGGCCCCCCGGACCCGGCCTCGGCGCCGCGTTCGCGCTGACGGCCGTGGCCGGCGCGGACGTCCTCCTGGTCCTGGTGTCGCGGCGCCGGGCGGGGCGGCCGCTGCTGCGCCCGGCGCCGGACCACCTGGTGCACCGGCTGCGCCGGGCGGGGCTCACCCGGCAGGGGGGCCTGGTCGTGACGGGACTGGCGGCGTTCGCGGCCGCGCTCGTGGGGCTGTGCATCGATCTCGGGTGGCTGGGGGCCGGGGCGGCCTGGTGGCCGGCCGGTGCCGTGGCGGCGGTCGTCGTCATGGGAGCCGTGCGTCCCGGGCCCCGTCCGCGCCGGGACCGTCCGCACGCGATCCCCGCCCCCGGGGGACCCGTCCCGAGGGCGCTCGGGCGTCCGGGGCGCCCCCGTCCGGAGGCGCCGGGCGCGGTGAAGGTTCACTGACTCTCTGAGAAAACAGCAGCTCAGAGGCTCCATGCGTGTAAGGAACGGATAAGAGTTGAGCCCCTGCGACTCAGGTCTGTTGACCGGGAGGCGGACGTCGTGCACACTTGAGTCCGTTCCACTCAAGTCATTGCTGGAGGAATCGAAATGGCACGTGCGGTCGGCATCGACCTGGGCACGACTAACTCCGTCGTCAGCGTTCTCGAAGGCGGCGAGCCCACCGTCATCACCAACGCCGAAGGCGCCAGGACCACGCCGTCCGTCGTCGCCTTCGCGAAGAACGGCGAGGTGCTCGTCGGCGAGGTCGCCAAGCGCCAGGCGGTCACCAACGTTGACCGGACCATCCGTTCGGTGAAGCGTCACATGGGCACCGACTGGAAGATCGAGCTCGACGGCAAGAGCTTCAACCCGCAGCAGATGAGCGCCTTCATCCTGCAGAAGCTGAAGCGCGACGCCGAGGCGTACCTGGGCGAGAAGGTGGCCGACGCGGTCATCACCGTCCCGGCGTACTTCAACGACTCCGAGCGCCAGGCGACGAAGGAAGCCGGCGAGATCGCCGGTCTGAACGTCCTTCGCATCGTCAACGAGCCGACCGCCGCCGCCCTGGCGTACGGCCTCGACAAGGACGACCAGACGATCCTCGTCTTCGACCTCGGTGGCGGCACCTTCGACGTGTCCCTCCTGGAGATCGGCGACGGCGTCGTCGAGGTGAAGGCCACCAACGGTGACAACCACCTCGGTGGTGACGACTGGGACCAGCGCGTCGTCGACTACCTGGTGCAGCAGTTCCGCTCCGGCCACGGCGTGGACCTCGCCAAGGACAAGATGGCGCTCCAGCGTCTGCGCGAGGCCGCCGAGAAGGCCAAGATCGAGCTGTCCTCGTCCACCGAGACCTCGATCAACCTGCCCTACATCACGGCCTCCGCCGAGGGCCCGCTGCACCTGGACGAGAAGCTCACGCGCGCCCAGTTCCAGCAGCTGACCGCCGACCTCCTGGAGCGCTGCAAGACGCCGTTCCACAACGTCATCAAGGACGCCGGCATCCAGCTGTCCGAGATCGACCACGTCGTCCTCGTCGGCGGCTCGACCCGTATGCCCGCCGTCGCCGAGCTCGTCAAGGAGCTGACCGGCGGCAACGAGGCCAACAAGGGCGTGAACCCGGACGAGGTCGTCGCCATCGGCGCCGCCCTGCAGGCCGGTGTCCTCAAGGGTGAGGTCAAGGACGTCCTGCTCCTCGACGTGACCCCGCTGTCCCTCGGCATCGAGACCAAGGGCGGCATCATGACCAAGCTCATCGAGCGCAACACCACGATCCCGACCAAGCGGTCCGAGATCTTCACGACGGCCGAGGACAACCAGCCGTCCGTGCAGATCCAGGTCTACCAGGGCGAGCGCGAGATCGCGGCGTACAACAAGAAGCTCGGCATGTTCGAGCTGACCGGCCTGCCGCCGGCCCCGCGCGGTGTCCCGCAGATCGAGGTCGCCTTCGACATCGACGCCAACGGCATCATGCACGTGACCGCGAAGGACCTCGGCACGGGCAAGGAGCAGAAGATGACCGTCACCGGCGGCTCCTCGCTGCCGAAGGACGAGGTCGACCGCATGCGCCAGGAGGCCGAGAAGTACGCGGAGGAGGACCACGCCCGCCGCGAGGCCGCCGAGACCCGCAACCAGGGCGAGCAGCTCGTCTACCAGACCGAGAAGTTCCTCAAGGACAACGAGGACAAGGTCCCCGGCGAGATCAAGACCGAGGTCGAGGCCTCCGTCGAGGAGCTCAAGGGCGCGCTCAAGGGCGAGGACATCGCCGAGATCCGCACCGCCACCGAGAAGGTCGCCGCGGTCTCGCAGAAGCTCGGCCAGGCCATGTACGCCGACGCCCAGGCCTCCCAGGCCGCCGGCGGCGACGCCCACGGCGCCGAGGCCCCGAAGGCCGACGACGACGTCGTCGACGCCGAGATCGTCGACGAGGACCGCCGGGACGGTGCCGCGTGACGGAGGAGACCCCGGGCTTCGAAGAGCAGCCCGACGTCCCTTCCGGCGCCACCTCTGACGACGCCGAGCCGCAGACCGCCACCCCCTCTGCGGAGGGGGCGGCGGCCCCGGACGGGGACGCAGCAGCACAGTTGGTCGGCCTGACGGCCCAGCTGGACCAGGCGCGCACGGCACTGACCGAGCGCACCGCGGACCTCCAGCGGCTCCAGGCCGAGTTCCAGAACTACCGCCGCCGCATCGAGCGCGACCGGATCGCGGTCAGGGAGATCGCCGTGGCGAACCTCCTGACCGAACTCCTGCCCGTGCTCGACGACATCGGCCGCGCGCGGGACCACGGGGAACTCGTCGGCGGATTCAAGTCCGTCGCCGAATCCCTGGAGACCGTCGCGGCGAAGATGGGACTCCAGCAGTTCGGCAAGGAGGGCGAGCCCTTCGACCCGACGATCCACGAGGCCCTGATGCACTCGTACGCGCCGGACGTCACGGAGACGACGTGCGTGGCGATTCTGCAGCCGGGGTATCGCTTCGGCGAGCGCACCATCCGCCCCGCGCGGGTGGCCGTCGCGGAGCCGCAGCCCGGGGCGCAGACGGTCAAGGCCGAGGAGCCGGCCGAGGCGGCCGATGACAAGGAGAGCGGTGGCCCGGACGAGGGCTGAGCTTGAACGGACGAGGGAGGAGGGACGTCGGGGATGAGCACCAAGGACTTCATCGAGAAGGACTTCTACAAGGTCCTCGGCGTCCCCAAGGACGCCACCGAGGCCGAGATCAAGAAGGCGTACCGGAAGCTCGCCCGCGAGTTCCATCCGGACGCCAACAAGGGCAATGCCAAGGCCGAGGAGCGCTTCAAGGAGATCTCCGAGGCGAACGACGTGCTCGGCGACGCCAAGAAGCGCAAGGAGTACGACGAGGCACGCGCCCTCTTCGGCAGCGGTGGCTTCCGGCCCGGTCCCGGCGCCGGCGGCAACTTCAACTTCGACCTGGGCGACCTCTTCGGAGGCGGTGCCCAGGGCCAGGGAGCGGGAGGAGCCGGCGGCTTCGGCGGCGGCATAGGTGACGTCTTCGGGGGCCTGTTCAACCGCGGCGGCGCCGGCACGGGCACGCGTACGCAGCCCCGGCGCGGCCAGGACATCGACACCGAGGTCACGCTCTCCTTCACGGAGGCGGTGGACGGCGCGACCGTTCCGCTGCGCATGACCTCGCAGGCGGCCTGCAAGGCCTGTTCGGGCACCGGCGACAAGAACGGCACACCGCGCGTGTGCCCGACCTGCGTCGGCACCGGCCAGGTGGCGCGGGGCTCGGGCGGCGGATTCTCGCTCACGGACCCGTGCCCGGACTGCAAGGGCCGCGGCCTGATCGCCGAGCACCCCTGCATGGAGTGCCAGGGCAGCGGCCGGGCCAAGTCGTCCCGCACGATGCAGGTCCGGATCCCCGCGGGGGTCAGCGACAACCAGCGGATCCGGCTGCGCGGCAAGGGCGCTCCCGGAGAGCGGGGAGGCCCGGCGGGGGACCTGTACGTCACGGTCCACGTCGACGCCCACCCGGTCTTCGGCCGCAAGGACGACAACCTCACCGTCACCGTGCCCGTCACCTTCTCGGAGGCGGCGCTGGGCGGCGAGGTGAAGGTGCCGACGCTGGGCGGCCCCCCGGTGACCCTGAAGCTGCCGCCGGGCACCCCCAACGGACGCACCATGCGCGCCCGGGGCAGGGGCGCGGTCCGCAAGGACGGCAGCCGGGGAGACCTCCTGGTCACCGTCGAGGTGGCGGTCCCCCAGGACCTGTCCGACAAGGCTCGTGACGCCCTGGAGGCGTATCGCGAGGCGACCGCGGGTGAGGACCCGCGGACGGAGCTGTTCCAGGCCGCGAAGGGAGCATGACGGAGCCATGGACACGACCGGTCGTCGACGCAACCCCTATGAACTGACCGAGGAGACCCCGGTCTACGTCATCTCGGTTGCGGCCCAGCTCTCCGGACTGCACCCGCAGACCCTGCGTCAGTACGACCGGCTCGGTCTGGTCTCTCCCGACCGCACGGCCGGCCGGGGCCGCCGCTACTCGGCCCGTGACATCGAACTGCTGCGCACCGTGCAGCAGTTGTCGCAGGACGAGGGCATCAACCTGGCCGGCATCAAGCGCATCATCGAGCTGGAGAACCAGGTGGCCGCGCTCCAGTCCCGCGTGGCGGAGCTGGAGTCGGCCCTCGACGGGGCCGCGGCCGCCATGCAGCAGCGCGAGGCCGCCGTGCACGCCTCCTACCGGCGTGACCTGGTCCCGTACCAGGAGGTCCAGCACACCAGCGCACTGGTGGTGTGGCGCCCCAAGCGGGCGGCCGAGTAGTCCATCACGCGAAGGGGCCCGGCGGTTCGTCCGAACCGCCGGGCCCCTTCGCGTTCGGGTCCGGGTCAGAGCCAGTCGTCCCAGATGCCGTAGGCCTGCTGCTTCACGACCTCCTCCTCGCCCGTCGGGTCGATGTAGACGGCGCGGTAGTAGTACAGCCCCAGCCGGTCCTCGTTCACGGTGGTGTCCATGTGGGTTTTCGGGGCGGTCACCTTGCCCGTGGCGAACGTGGTCCAGGTGCCGGCGGCCGCGTCCCACTTCTCCCAGCGGTAGTCCGTGTGGTCACCGCACGGCATGTCGTAGATGGTCTCGCCGCAGCGGACCACCAGCTCCGGGTACTGGTCCTCGCGGACGTCGGTCCCGGTCCAGCCCGGCGGGCGGGTGTCCGGCAGGGTGACGGAGACCTCGGCGGGGCGGTAGGCCTCCGGTCCGGCGTCCTCGTCCACCTGACCGTCCGAGGCAGCCACCTTGTAGACGTGGGTGGCGCCGTCGGGCACGGTGGGGCAGAGGATCTCGGTGGGAGCCAGGGAGGTGCTTCTCCAGCAGTTGCCCGCCCACCGCGTCCCGCCGGTCTCCGGGTCGGTGACCCCTTGCCAGACCTTGTACTTGGTGATGTCGTCGTCGGCGGGCGGTGTCCACGTCAGGCGGACGCCGAGCGGGAGCTGCTCCGCCGTCAGGTTCTCCACGGGAGCGGGGCGTTCGGTGTCCGGTGTGGTGGCCGTGGCGGCCGGGCCGGTCCGCGACTCGTGCCCGTAGGGGTCGATGGTGACGATCCGGTACTCGTACGTCGTCTCGGAGGCTCCGGAGACGTCCCAGCAGGTGCCGTGGACCACCTTGCGTCCCGCGTAGGACGGGGCACGGTCATCGGCCCACGACCAGTACGTCGACGGGGGCCGGAGCGTGTCGTCGAACATGATGTTCGGCTTGCAGAGCTCCACGGTGGTGCTCCGCCCGGTCGCCGGGTCGGTGCGGACGATCTTGTACGTGAGCAGCGGGCCCTCGTCGAAGGTCCACGGATCGGCGCTCGTCCACTCGATCATCACCCCCTCGCCGAACCGGTTCGCGGTGGTCTCGTACGCGGGGACGGCCTCGGGCCGGTCGGCCATCGTCAGGGTGGTCTCCGCCGGGGCGGCGGCGTTGCCCCTGGCGTCCACCGAGCGCACCGCGTACCGGTAGCCGTCGGCGACCGCGGCCAGCTGGCGCGGCACGATGTCGGTCCGCGTGGTGGTGCCGCCGCCGGGCAGGGCGTCGGACCAGCCGCCGCTCGACGGGTCGTACTGGAGGACCTGGTACGAGGAGGCGTCGGTGACCGGGGACCACGTCAGATGGGGAACACCCGACAGGTACTCGACGCGGACGCCGGAGACGGGTGCCGGCGGTGTCCGGTCGGACGTGGTGAACGTGGTGGCGGCCGAGTACGCGGACCAGTTCCCGGCGGCGTCGCGGGCCCTTCCCCGGTAGGTGACCTTGCTGCCGTCGGCCCGGTACCCGGTGTCGCAGATCGCGCCCTTGGTGCCGGAGTACACGGTGGTCCAGGTGCCGGTCGACGGGTTCAGCCGCTGCATCGAGTACAGCGCGATGTCGGCCGCGTTCGCCGCGGTGGTCACGAGCTCCGGTGCCGCGTAGGGCTGGTCGTCGGGGCAGACGTCCATCTCGACGAACGGCGCCGCGGGCGGGGTCCTGTCGACGGTGGTGACGCCCCGGTCGGCCGTCCCCGCCGACTCGTTGCCCGCCTTGTCGCGGGCACGGACCTCGTAGTAGTAGGTGGCGCCGGTCTCCGGGAGGGACGTGTCGGTGTACGAGGTGGCGGTCGTCGTGGTCCGCAGGGCCCACGCGGTGCTGCCCTTGAGGCGGCGGTAGACGCGGTATCCCGCGAGGTCCATCTCGGCGTTCCTGGACCAGGAGACCTTGGCCCTGCCGGTGGCGGTGTCGTACGACACCGCGGAACCCGCGGGAACAAGTGGCTTGATTCTGTCGGTACCGGGAGAAGTGACGGGTTTGTAGGCGAAAGTGACGTTCGCCTTGCCCGTCCAGTTGACGAAATCGACGCGCAGCGTGTGCTTTCCGGCGGGAATGGTCAGATTGACCGTTTTCGACTGGGTGGACGAGACGTTCTTCCACAGGTCGACCTTGCGCACCCCGTCCAGATAGACCCGTGTTCCGTCCTGGGTGGTGACGGGGAGGGTGAAGGGGCCGCCCGAGCCGAAGTCGCGGGTCACGGTCCAGCGGACGCCGAAGTTGTCGGCGGGCAGCCCGGCCGCGGGCGCGCCGGAGCCCCAGTTCTGGTCGATCGCGGAGTCGCAGTCCGTCCTCTTCGGTGTGCCCGAGAAGGTCGTGTTCGCATAGAACTGTCGCTTATAGACAGGCGATGTGCAGTTGGTCACTGCGGAGGCGGCCGTGTCGGCCGCTCCGAGCAGTCCGCCCGCGGTGGCCAGCACGAGGGCGGAGGCGATGGCGCCCCGCGTGCCGATGGCTCTGTGCATGTGTTCCTTCTGGTCCGCTCGATCGTCAACGGCGGTTAAAACCGTCGAGGGTCATGACTCCTGTGAACGGAAGTTGGTTGTACCTGTGAATGACAGAAGGTGAAGCTGAGGGGGTCGGTCGGTGGATGGGCGTACTCTTTTCCCGTCGCGTTCACTTGTGGAACACAAAGCGCCGTTGCCATCTCGTTAAGTGGTTACTCCTTGACGCTGAGGTGATCGCCGCGTTGGCTTTCAGCCACCTGGGTCGCAATGCCGCAACCTCGCCCGGAAGGCACCTGATGTGAAGACTCGTAACACCGGCCTCCGCCGTACCGCCATAGCCGTGGCGTCCTCCACCATGGCCGTCACCGTCACCGGTTGCGGCATGATCGGCATCGGAGGGGACGGCGCCTCGGCGAGCGCCACGAAGGGTGACGACATCAAGGTCGGCCTGCTCCTTCCGGAGAAGGAGAACACCCGTTACGAGAAGTTCGACTACCCGATCATCCGGGACCAGGTTCAGAAGCTCACCGACAAAAAGGGTGATGTCGTCTACCTGAACGCGGAGCAGGACGCCGCCAAGCAGCTCCGGCAGATGCGGCAGATGATCGACGACAAGATCGACGTCATCCTCGTGGACGCGGTGGACTCGGTGTCGATCGCCAAGGGTGTGCGCGAGGCCAAGGAGGCCGGTATCCCGGTCATCGCCTACGACCGGCTGGCGCAGGGTCCGATCGACGCGTACATCTCCTTCGACAACGAGCTGGTCGGCCAGGTCCAGGCCAAGGCCCTGATCGCCGCGCTGGGCACGGACTCGGCCTCGAAGAAGATCGTCATGATGAACGGTTCGTTGACCGACCCCAACGCCGCGGAGTTCAAGGCGGGCGCCAAGTCCGAGCTCGAGGGCAAGGTGATCATCTCCAGCGCCTACGACACCAAGGACTGGAAGCCGGAGAACGCCAGGGCCAACATGGAGAAGTCCATCCAGGACGTCGGGCTGAACAACATCGCCGGTGTCTACGCCGCCAACGACGGCATCGCGGGCGCGGTCATCGACGCCTTCAAGGCCGCGGGCGTCAGCAAGATCCCGCCGGTCACCGGCCAGGACTCCGAGCTGATCGCCGTGCAGCGGATCATCAAGGGCGACCAGTACATGAGCGTGTACAAGTCGTACCCGCAGGAGGCCAACGCCGCCGCCGAGATGGCGGTCGCCCGGGTCCAGGGCCGCTCGATCGAGTTCGACGCGCTCACCCGCGACAAGGTCGACAGCCCCACCAACAAGGACATCCCGTCCCAGCTCGTGCCCGTGGTGGACCTCACCAAGGAGAACATCGAGAAGACGGTCGTCCAGGACGGCATCTACCCCGTCAGCAAGATCTGCACGGCGCCCTACAAGTCGCTCTGCAACTCGCTCGGTATCAAGTAGGACGCTCGACGGGGCGCCCGGCAGGGCGCTCACCGTACCGTTTCGGGGCCAGGCGGTCCGCACGTCCTCGCCGTCGCGACGGGCGGCGAGAAAACTCCTTCCGGGGTGCCGGGCGGTCCGCCCGGCACCCCGGATGCCCCGGCCGGGCCCCACCCGGTCTCTCCGGGGCTTCTGGGGCCCCGAGGCCCTGGGGGCGTCGGCTCCGCGATGCGGCATGATCGCCCCATGTCCCGGATCGTGCTGATGTCCGACCCGAAGATCGCCGCGATACCCGTCGTGGACTGTGGCGAGCCGCTCCCCGACGTACGGACGGAGGAGCCCTTCCCCCTCGACGCCCGCAGACGGGACGACTCGGGGCCTACGCGCATCTACGCGAAGGGGTGCTGAACCGGCTCGTGGCGGCCGGGGAGCTGCTGCTCGACGGTGTACGGCTGCTGTTCGTCGAGGGCTACCGCCCGCCCTCGCTCCAGTGGCTCTACTACGACCGGTACGCTGCCGGACTGCGTGCGGAACACCCCGAGTGGGACGCCGTGCGCCTGCGCGACGCGGCGAGCCGTTACGTGTCCCCGCCCGAGATCGCCCCGCACAGCACGGGCGCCGCCGTCGACCTCACCCTCGTCGACGCCGACGGTCGGGAGCTGGACATGGGCACTCCGGTGAACGCGAACCCCGAGGAGAGCGACGGCGCCTGCTACAGCGCCGCGGACGGCATCAGCGGGAGGGCACGGGCCCATCGTCGGCTGCTGTCCGACGCGCTGGTCGCTGCGGGCCTCGTCAACTACCCCACCGAGTGGTGGCACTGGTCGTACGGCGACCGCTACTGGGCGCTCGCCACGGGGGCCGGTCACGCACTCTACGGGCCCCGGGAACTCGACGCCTGACGCAAGCCGACGGGCCTGTGGGGCGCGGAGTTCCCGTGGAGATGAGTTGCGTCCGGCGCCCTCGTACGGCAGACCTCCGACGACAAGCAGCCGTGGCCCCGTCTTCCGGCCGCGTCCTGACGACGACGCCAGGACGGTGGGGTCCACGCCACCCGTGTGAACCTCACCGTCACCTCCGGCGGTCCCGGCCCTCCGGTCGACTCCCTTGTGCGGGGTCACGTCGTCGTACGAGACGATCACGGGGCCTCGGCGGCGGTGAGCGAGAGCGGCTCGATGCCCGGATCGCCCACGCCCTGACGGGCGGGACGGGTGTGCACCGTGATCGTGGAGCAGTGCTCGCCCCCGGGCAGGGATCGGCAGGTCCATGTCGTTCTGTGAGGCTGCGACCAGGACTTGCTGATGCCGACGGCGGCTCAGGTCCGCGATTCATTCCTGAGACGCGGACTCCGCACCGTTCATCCGTGCCTTCTTGCCGACCAGGGAGCCCCCAAGGAGCAAATGACGCGTCGGGCAGATGAGTGCCGATCCTCCCGATGGGGGACGGGAGTGCGTGAACCCGTCGAAAGAGGGGTGTGAGAAGGGGAGGCTCTGACGCTTCACTGTTCCTTGCCCGGTTCGCTTTTGGCCAGCGCGACCGGGGCTCTTCCCCGCACGAGGCGGGGACTGAGCATGAGCCTGTGCATGAGCTGACAGGCCTCCTACGAAAGAAGGAAGGTGCAATGAGCGGCAGAGGGATGAGACGAGCTGCGGTTGGTGTGCTCACCGTGATCGCCATCGCGGGAGCGTCGCCGGCGTTCGCGCTCTCGGCCAGTCGGAACGGTGCCCGTGGATGGACCGAACAGTCCGCCACGGTCATGAACCTCCAGGACACAGAGGACGACGGCCATGACGTGAAGGCCGAGTACTACAGGACCGCCCACCCGAGCGACAAGCTCACCCTGTGGAACAAGCAGGCCTATGGCGACAGGTATTTCGAGGACAACGACGGGAACGCCTGGACCGTGGAGAGCGGTAAGTACTCCACCATCTTCAAGATGCAGGTGTGCGAGGTGTACAACAACTGGCCCGACTCCTGCAGCGGTTGGGTCGAGTAGCCGCCGCAGTTCGTAGCTGACCCGCTTCGGAGAGCCGGAAGGGTGGCGGCCGGTGTTGGCGGCCGCCACCCCTCCCTGCGCCATGAGTCTACTCAGCGAGTCGGACCCACGGCGCTGTTCGTCGACGGGACTCGGGTCGGACAAGCAATGTGGAAGTCTCTCTGGAGGTGCAAGTGGGCGGCTACACCGAGCGCGTTGTGCTCGAAGTCGAGGATCTCAACTACGGCCTGCCCGGCCGGTCACTGCTGGCAGGTGTCCGCCTGTCTGTCGCTGCGGGCGAGTCTGTTGCTGTGACGGGGGCCAGCGGCAGTGGTAAGACGACCTTGTTGACGTGCATTCTCGGTCTTGTCGAACCGGACGCCGGCTCGGTGCGCATTGCGGGCGTCGACCAGGGCGGGCTGTCGTCACGCGAGCTTGCCCGGCATCGCCGGGAAAACGTCGGAATGGTCTTCCAGTTCGGCGAGTTGCTTCCAGAATTGTCTCCTTTGGAGAATGTGGCCCTGGCGGGTCTCCTGGCAGGCAAGAAGACCGGTGAGGCCTACGCGCGTGCGGCTGAGCTGCTGGATGAGCTGGGTGTGCCGGCCGAGGGTTCTGCCACTGCGACGCTGTCCGGCGGTGAACGGCAGCGAACAGCAGTCGCACGGGCATTGATGAACGATCCCGCTCTGCTCCTCGCGGATGAACCGACAGGGTCACTTGACCCTGTGCACCGTGACGCCGTTGCTGAACTGCTGTACAGCGTGCCACGGCAGCGAGACTGTGCCCTCCTGGTGGTCACACATGACGTCAGCGTTGCGCAGCGCGCGGACCGACGAGTCCGACTTGACGGAGGTCGGCTGGCAGCCGGTGCGGAGGTTGCGGAGACGGGGGAAGTCGCGTGAGTGACAGAGGGCTGTTCCGTCAGTTGCTGCGCATGGGACGCGCGACCGCCCTGGCAGCGGAGGCAGGGCGGGTTCGCTTCTGGGCCCTTGTTCTGGCCACGTCTCTGTTGTCCCTCGCGGCAAGTGGCCTGGTGTTGGCTTCGGCCTCTTTTGACGCCCGCGCAGAACGCAGCGTCGCACGGTCCCCTCGGCTCATTGCCGCCCACCCACGCGAGACCCCCCGGGCGCTCTGGGCGCCGACCACCTCAAGTATCGGGAACATGGCGTTCGACGTCGTGTACATCGAGCCGATAGGTGACGACGCGCCGCTTCCCCCCGGTCTCTCCCGCTGGCCCGATCCGGGAGAGGCGGTGTTGTCACCCGCTCTGTTGAAGGCCGATGGGAGCGATGGCGTCTCCCGGGAGTTCGGGCGTTTCGGTGGAGTCATCGGTCCTGCCGGCCTCGAAGCGCCGGCAGAGCGCTTCGTTTATGTCCGGCCCAGCGCCAAGTTGCTCGATCGATCCAAGATGTTCGAGATCAGCGGCTTCGGCGCAGAGGCATCTGCCGGTTTCGTCGGAGAGAGTATTCATAATTTCGGAGCCCAGAAGTTTTATGCCGGATACGCCGGATTGATTCTTCTCCCGGCGGCTCTCCTGGTGGTCATCGCGGCACGTGTGGGAGCCGTTGCCCGGGACAGGCGAACGGCACTGCTCGGAGCTCTGGGCGCCGGCAGGAGAGTCAGGCTGGCTTTCGCGCTCGGTGAGGCGGCGCTCCCCGTTGCCTTTGGAGCAGGTATCGCGGCTTTGGGTGCATCGATCCCACTCGCGTCGGATTCGTCGTACCCTCTCGTGGAATTCATCCTCTCGAAGGAGGATGCTCGTGACGCGTGGCCAGGGCTGTTGCTCTGCCTGACAGGTGTTCCGATCGCGGTGCTCTTCCTGGCGATTGTCCTTCAGCCCGGCCATCGGCGTTCGGGCGGAACCAGGCCGACCTACGTATCGGGTCGCAGAGCGTGGATTCCATGGGTGTTTCCCTTCGCGTTGCTGGTCACCGTGCGAGGTGCGGAACTCGTTCCTCTTGAATTTCGGATACCTGTCTACGCCACTGGTTGCATCGTGGTGCTTGCGACTCTTCCCGCGGTCATCGGAGCCGGGGTGGGGTGGTTGGGCCCGTTCATGGCGAGTATCGGTCGGCGGGTCGGTGCTCCGGGGCTTCTGGTCTCCGGGCGCCGACTGGGTGTCGGGTCGCGTTCGGTGTCGAGGCTGGTGGCCTCCATGGTGATCGCCATTGGACTTGCCGCCCAGACGCAGCTGTGGACAGGAGTGTTCGGGGAGTTCACGCAGAGTGCGATGGAGACACAGAAACGAGTGGGGACGACGGTCCTCAGAGTTACCCCCTACGTAGCGGGTGATCGGGTACGGGTTTTCGAGAGCGAGCTTCCGTCGGGTGCCCTGCCTTTGGGCGTACGGCAGACGGGCGACCGGGTTGAGGTCGTGGGTGACTGCGTCGCCCTTCGAGAGATCGGCCTGCCGTGCTCGAAGGCATCTGTACGGATCTCGGCATTGGGCGGAGACGTGCGCCTTCGAGAAATCCTGAGCCGAACCGGGATGGCACAGGGGGCGAAGGGGTACGCGCGACGCGGGGCGCTCTCGCAGGTCGGAACGGGTAAGGGCGGTTCGCTGACCTTGCTGGTCGTGGGCAAAGGTCGCAAGCAGCTCTCGGTAGCGGAAATTCAGAGGATAGCCGGCCGGTCCCTGGCGATGAAGGCGTCCGTCCGTCCCTTGGGTGACCTGTCCGACACGGGGAAACTGGTGACGGCCACCAAGTGGGTACGACTGATGTCACTGGTGGGAGTCGGAGTGATCGGCTTGGCTGCCGGGACAAGTGCGATGGCTGAATTTCTCCGCTTCGGACGGGAACTTGCCCCGCTGTCCGTGCTGACGGGCAGCCGCCGGATCTTCCGGTCGGTGGCCATGTGGTCGCTGTTCATGCCCGCGGTCCTGGCGGCAGTGTTCGGGGTTTTGGTGGCATGGTGGCTGGCGACCCCGCTGACCAGCACTTCTGTGGCGACACCTGCATCTATGGCGCCTATCACGGTGGGTGCGCTCGTCTGCGCCCTGGGGCTTGCCTCGTGGGGAGCTCATGCCGCGGTGCGGGCGGCAGGGATGTGGACGCCTTCATCGGACTGAGGTGCGCGCGACCACTCCGCCTGCACGCACAGTTGGGGAGTTTTGGCGCAAGGCCCTTCATAAAATGTGGAGTTGCTGTTCGCGGGACTGAGATCGCCAGGCGATCCTGGCGGCTTGTACGCGGTTTTCGACACCGATCGTTTCGTAGATCGTGCGCACGTGATCCTTCACGGTGTGCGTGCTGATGCCGAGCTTTTCGGCGATGGCGAGGTTCGAGAGTCCTTCGCCAAGGAGACTCAGGATCTCCTGGCACCTGGGACTGAGGCCTCTCAGCTGCTCCCGAGCGGTGTTCACTTCCTCCGCCGCGTGACTGGGTTCGAGGTAATGGGCCACCACGGGTCGAGCCACCTCCGGCGCGAGCGCCACACTGCCGGCGTGGGCCGCTCGTATGGCCCACAGGAGGTTCGTCACGCAGTCGCCGCTGTGGAGGATGCCGTTCGCCCCGTTGCGGAGAAGCCTTCGGGTTGCGGGCTCCGTGACACGGTCCATGAGGACGATTCTCTTGGCCGTGATGGCGAACTGGTTCAATTCCTCGAGTGTGTTCAGGGCTTCGTCGACGCTGGAATGGCTCATCACGAGTATTTCCGGCGTCGCCGTGCGTACGAGCCGGGATGCCGATGCAATGGAGCCTTCGCTGACGACCTGCAGTTGATCGTCCTGCTCGACGGTCCGACGTAATCCGGCGCGTTCCAGTGAGTGGTGCCCGAAAATCCCGATCCGTATCACTTGCAACCTCCCCGTTCGATACGGCACGTCATGAGGACCCTGGCCGGATGGGGGAAATCCGGCCAGGGTCGTTCAGGGTGCCGCTGCGCCCGAATTCCACGAGCGTTTTCGTCGGCGGGGGGAGTCAATCCCCGCCCTTCACCAAGAATGCGCTCCGCGGACACACGGTCGCCACCGTCATCTTGTTGCAAGGGGAGAGGCGGAGTGGGGATTTATATGAGCAAAGCGGGACGAGAGTGGGCGCGATCACGAGACAGCCGTGTTGCGATGCCGGTCGCGTCCGCGCATAGTTGCGCTGCGGAAGGCGCCGAGGCGTCTCACCGCGGAAAGGGCTGGAGCCAGGGTTGGAGCCAGGGGTGGGAGACGGCGGGCACGGGACGGACAGGCATCCGCACGGCGCTGACCGACTGTGCGAGGTCGGCGACCGGGTGTACTCCCGGGCCGTACGGCGCGGCCGGGTGCCCCGCGAGGACGCCGAGCCGGTGCCCTGCCTGCTGGAACTGGCGCTGCTGCACCCCGATCCGGACGACATGGGCTGGCTGGTGCCGACCTCGCCCCAGGAGGTCATGACCCGGCTCCTGCGGGGGGTGTACGAGGAGGTCAGCGCAAGCCAGGCGCGAGTGGGTGACGCGGTGTCGGCCTTCGAGTGGTACGCGGGCCTCGACGGTCGGCTGCGGGCACCGGCCGAAGGCGCGGCGATCCGGGTCCTCGACGGGCTGCCGCGGATCCACGCCGCCATGGACAAGGCGACCGAGGAGTGCACCCGTGAGGTCCTGACGGTGCAGCCGGGCGGCATCCGGCGCGAGGACGAACTCGTCGAGGGCCTGCACCGGGCGCTGGAGATGCGCCGGCGCGGGGTGCGCATGCGCGATCTGTACACCCACGTGGCCCGGCACGGCCAAGGCCTTCTGAACTACATGGAGTTGATGGGAGGCGCGGCCGAAGCCCGCACCCTCGACGAGGTCGTGGAGCGGCTCATCCTCTTCGACCGCACGGTCGCCTTCATCCCCGCCAACTCCGACCGGACGATCGCGCTGGAACTGCGTCACCCCGCGCTGGTGGACTACCTGGTGACGGTCTTCGAGCGGCTGTGGCGCCTCGCGATCCCGCTGACCTCGCCCATACCCTCGACGGGCATCGAGGGCATCACCCACCGGGAGCGTTCCATCGCGACGCTGCTGGCCGAGGGCCATCAGGACGCGGTCGTCGCGGAGCGCCTGGGCATCAGCGTGCGCACCTGCCGGGCCCACATCGCCCGGCTGTCGGAGACCCTGGGCGCGGCGAGCCGCACCCAACTGGGCGTCCGCATCGCTCAGGCAGGGCTGGACGGGCCTCGGTGGACTCCGGAGCCAGGGACGATCACCGTTCCTGAGGCTGTTCCCGAGCCCCCTGGTGTTCCTGATCAAGGATCCCCGACCGGCCTATGAGATAGCCGAGTTGGGCCCGGCTCTCACTGCCGAGGGTGGCGGCGAGTTTGGCTATGTGGACTCGGGCGGTGCGGACGTTCATGCCGAGGCGGTCGGCTATGGCGGCGTCGGTGTGTCCTTCGACGAGGAGGCTCGCGATGGCGCGTTGGCGGGGGGTGATGCCGTTGAGGGTGGGCCGCTGGGCGGCTTGCGGGTACATGGGCGTGGCCAGGCGCCACAGGCGCTCGAAGGTGATCACGAAGAAGGTGATCAGGGCTGGGTTGCGGACTTCCAGCGCGAGGGTGCGGTCCTTGTTCGCCGGGATGAACGCGACAGTGCGGTCGATGATGATCAGGCGTTCGGTGACTTCGTCGAGGGTGCGGACCGAGATGTCGCCCTTCAGCAGTTCATGGCGGGCGACCACCGCTGGCGAGTGGCGGAGCGTGTGCTGGTAGAGCGTACGGATGCGGGCGCCCCGGTCCAGCAGTGCCTGGTCGCGTTCCAGGGACTCTCGCACGGATACGGCGTTTCGCCCGTTGTGGGGCTGAATGGTGAGGAGTTCCTCGTGCGCGGCGGTCATGGTCTGCGTGATGACAGAGTTGATGCGCTGGAGACCGCTGAGCACACTGATCGTCGGGGTCTCTGCCGTCGCGGCGTGGGGCCCGTCGATCCGCATGAGCGGCTCGAACGCCTCCGCCAGGCGTGCCTCGCGCTGCCGCTGCTGTGCGATGGCGTCAGCGGTGCTGTGCAGCAGCCGGGGGAGTGCCACGGCGGGGGCCACGGGACGCAGCCATCGCGTGTCCTCGATGTCCGGCTGGAGCAGGCCGAAGTCGACGAGGCAGGGAACGGGTTCGGCCTCCAGCTGGGTGACACGGCCCTCGTGGAGCGCGCGGGCGTACAGGTCCAGGCCCGCCTGGCACAGTTCCTCGGCGCCGTGCTCGTGCGCCCCGGTCGTCACCTGTGGCTCTGTTCTCTCGGCATTCAGCGCTCCTGGTCCAGAAGCCCTGACTGGGCTATCAGGAAACCGAGTTGAGCACGACTTCCGCTGCCGAGGGCGGAGGCCAGCTTGGCGATGTGGGCGCGGCAGGTGCGGACGTTCATGCCCAGGCGGCGGGCGATGGCCTCGTCCACGTGGCCCTCCACGAGGAGTTTCGCGATGGAGTGCTGGATGTCCGTGATGCCGTCGGGGGTGGTTTCGTAGGGCGCGCCGGCGTTCAGCGGGACGGAGCGGCCCCACATGAACTCGAAGACCTTGATCAGGTAGCGGACGAGGCCCGGGTGGCGAAGCTCGAGGGCCACCTTCTGGTCGTCACGGGTGGGGATGAAGGCGACGGTCGTGTCGCAGATGATGAGCCGCTCGACCAGCTCGTCGATGGTGCGGTGCTCCACCTTGCCGTTGGAGAGCTGGTCCACGTAGGCCAGTTTCTCGGGGCTGTATCGCGCGGTGTGCTGATACAGGGTCCGTATGCGCACACCGCGTTCGATCAGGGGCCTGTCCCGCTCCAGCCCCTGAATGAGGTTGCGTTCGGGGCGGGGGCCGCTCGGCTGGACCGTGAGCATCTCGGTCTGGCACTGGGCCGTGGCCAGGTCGAGTGCCGCGTTGATCCGGTCGTTGCCCTCGAGCACGGTGATCGAGTGAGTGGGCGCGGCTGCTTGCGCGCTGAGGGTCATGAACGGCTCGAAAGCGTCGGCCAGTTCGATTGACATCCGTCTGCGCTCGGTGATCTCACGCTCTATGGCGTTGAGTCGTTGGGCCAGGGCGGCCGACGGGGGCACGGGGCGCAGCCAGTTTGCATCGTCAGGATCCGGGTGGAGAAGGGCGAACTCCATCAAACAGGGAGCGCTCTCCACATCTGCGCGGGCGATACGCCCCGTGCGGAGAGCGACCGCGTAAAGTCGGCCACCTTCCCCACACAACTCGGTCACCGCATGGGGATGTGTCGCTTTAGTCCCATTGGTTGTCAAATCTCCACCCCCCAGGGTCCTGAACGTGCAGGAACATGATGCATCGATTGTGTGGCCATGACCTCCCCAAATGAGCCATCGTCGTATCCGACGGGGGAAGAGGGGACCTTCAAGTGAGGACGAAGCCGATTATGCGTAAGAAAATGCTTCGCTTGGTGCTTGTCGCCGCCTTCTCCGCCGTCACGGCCTTCGGAGCGCTGAGTGGCCTCTCCGATGCGAAGGGCGACGTTCGGGCAGACAGTGTCTGGCCGTCGGCCGCGGTCACCGTGGTAGCCGGCGACAGCGTTTGGCCGGTGTCTCCTGGCCGCACTGACGACAGTGTCTGGGCTTGACATGACTATTCCTCCCGACGACCGTTCCTTCCGCCGAGAGATGGCCACCGCCTACCGGTCCGGCTGGCACTTCATCGACCTGGTCACCGCCATCCCCGGCAGCGGCGACTCGCTGATGGTGACCGTCTTCGGAGAGCCCGTCGTCGTCACCCGCGACGACGACGAGGACGTACGGGCCTACCGGTGTCTGCGGCGGCCTCGGGGGGCGCCGCAGCCCGTCCGGTGCGCCATCCGGTACGGCATGATCTTCGTGAACCTCGACCAGCGTGACCACCAGCTCACCGGACCGGACGTCCCGGACGTCCCGACCGTCGAAGCCACCCCCCGCAGTGCCTGACGCGATTCCCCCGTCGTAGTAGATCGCGCAGGTACTTCCCCCGCAGCGGCGTCACCGTGACCTGAACACGGTGACGCCGCTGCAGTTTGCGGGGGGATCTCCTGGTTCCGGACCGTTCTCACAAGGGCCGGAACCGGCCGCGGGGCGCCCGTCCGCGGTCTCATCCGCGGCCCATCGCCGCCGTGAGTTCGATCTCGATCGCCACCCGGGAGGGGTTCGGCGACGGCATGCGTCCATAGCGTTCCGCGTAGCGCCGCACGGCCTCCGCGACGCGCGCCGGGTCCGTGAGGACCCGTGCCCGCCCCTCCAGCGTCGCCCAGCGCCTGCCGTCCACCTGGCACACCGCCACCCGTGCCCCGTCCGGCCCGGCCGCCCGTACGTGGGCCGCCTTCCTGCTGGACTTGTTCGTGATGACCCGAGCGAGACCGGCCTCGGGGTCGTATGTAACGCCGACGGGCACCACGTGCGGGCTCCCGTCGGGCCGGAGGGTGGTCAGCGTGCACAGGTGGCGCTCGCGCCAGAAGCTCAGATAGGCGGCGTCGGGCCGCCGGGGGTCCACCGGATGGGATGCCATGGGGCCTGAATCTACGCCTGCGGGGTGGCCGTTTTCCGGCTCTTCCAACCTTGAGCGGAATAGACTCAACTTTGTGTACGCTGGATGAGTCAGAAACGGTCAGGAACATCAGGAGGAGGAGAACGCGAACGTGGACGCCGAGCTGACCAACAGGAGCCGGGACGCGATCAACGCGGCCAGCAACCGCGCCGTGCGGGAGGGGCACCCGGACCTCACCCCCGCCCACCTGCTGCTCGCTCTGCTGGAGGGGCAGGACAACGAGAACCTCATCGACCTGCTGGCGGCCGTGGACGCCGACCAGGCGGCCGTGCGCGCGGCCACCGAGCGCGTGCTCGCCGGCCTGCCCAGCGTGACCGGCTCCACCGTCGCGCCCCCGCAGCCCAACCGTGAGGCGCTCGCCGTCATCGCCGACGCCGCCGAGCGGGCCAAGGAACTCGGCGACGAGTTCATCTCCACCGAGCACCTGCTCATCGGGATCGCCGCGAAGGGCGGGGCGCTCGCCGACGTACTCTCCGGGCAGGGCGCCAGTGCCAAGAAGCTGCTCGACGCGTTCCAGAAGACCAGAGGAGGGCGCCGGGTGACGACCGCGGACCCCGAGGGCCAGTACAAGGCGCTCGAGAAGTTCGGCACCGACTTCACCGCCGCGGCCCGTGAGGGCAGGCTCGACCCCGTCATCGGCCGGGACCACGAGATCCGCCGGGTGGTGCAGGTCCTGTCCCGCCGCACGAAGAACAACCCCGTCCTCATCGGCGAGCCCGGCGTCGGCAAGACCGCCGTCGTCGAGGGGCTCGCCCAGCGGATCGTGAAGGGCGACGTGCCCGAGTCGCTGAGGAACAAGCGGCTCGTCTCGCTCGACCTGGGCGCGATGGTCGCCGGCGCGAAGTACCGGGGCGAGTTCGAGGAGCGCCTGAAGACCGTGCTCGCGGAGATCAAGGACTCCGACGGGCAGATCATCACCTTCATCGACGAGCTGCACACCGTCGTGGGCGCGGGCGCGGGCGGCGACTCCGCCATGGACGCCGGCAACATGCTCAAGCCCATGCTCGCCCGCGGTGAGCTGCGCATGGTCGGCGCCACCACCCTCGACGAGTACCGCGAGCGGATCGAGAAGGACCCGGCGCTGGAGCGGCGCTTCCAGCAGGTGCTGGTCGCCGAGCCGACGGTCGAGGACACGATCGCCATCCTGCGCGGGCTCAAGGGCCGCTACGAGGCCCACCACAAGGTCCAGATCGCCGACTCGGCGCTGGTCGCCGCCGCGAGCCTGTCCGACCGCTACATCACCTCCCGCTTCCTCCCCGACAAGGCCATCGACCTCGTCGACGAGGCGGCCTCCCGGCTGCGGATGGAGATCGACTCCTCCCCGGTCGAGATCGACGAGCTCCAGCGGGCCGTCGACCGGCTGAAGATGGAGGAGCTGGCGATCGGCAAGGAGACGGACGCCGCCAGCAGGGAGCGCCTGGACAAGCTGCGCCGCGACCTCGCCGACAAGGAGGAGGAGCTGCGCGGCCTCAACGCCCGCTGGGAGAAGGAGAAGCAGTCCCTCAACCGGGTCGGCGAGCTGAAGGAGAAGCTCGACGGGCTGCGCGGCCAGGCCGAACGCGCCCAGCGCGACGGCGACTTCGACACCGCCTCCAAGCTGCTGTACGGCGAGATCCCCACCCTGGAGCGGGACCTGGAGGAGGCCTCGCAGGCCGAGGAGGAGGTCGCCAAGGACACCATGGTGAAGGAGGAGGTCGGACCGGACGACATCGCGGACGTCGTCGGCTCCTGGACCGGCATCCCCGCCGGCCGCCTCCTGGAGGGCGAGACGCAGAAGCTGCTGCGCATGGAGGCGGAGCTGGGCCGCCGTCTGATCGGCCAGACCGAGGCCGTGGGGGCGGTGTCCGACGCGGTGCGCCGCACCCGTGCCGGGATCGCCGACCCGGACCGGCCCACCGGCTCCTTCCTCTTCCTCGGCCCGACGGGCGTCGGCAAGACCGAACTCGCCAAGGCCCTCGCCGACTTCCTCTTCGACGACGAGCGGGCGATGGTCCGCATCGACATGTCGGAGTACGGCGAGAAGCACAGCGTGGCCCGGCTGGTCGGCGCGCCCCCCGGGTACGTCGGCTACGAGGAGGGCGGCCAGCTCACCGAGGCCGTCCGCCGCCGCCCGTACAGCGTGATCCTGCTCGACGAGGTGGAGAAGGCACACCCCGAGGTCTTCGACATCCTGCTGCAGGTGCTGGACGACGGACGGCTGACGGACGGGCAGGGCCGGACGGTCGACTTCCGCAACACCATCCTGATCCTCACCTCGAACCTGGGCAGCCAGTTCCTGAGCGGGCAGAGCCTCGCCGATCCGTCGGCCTCCGAGGAGGAGCGCAGGCGGCAGGTCCTGGACGTCGTCCGGGCGTCCTTCAAGCCGGAGTTCCTGAACCGGCTGGACGACCTCGTGGTCTTCTCCGCCTTGAACCAGCAGGAGCTGGAGCGCATCGCCAGGCTCCAGATCGACTCCCTGGCACGGCGGCTCGCCCAGCGTCGGCTCGCCCTGGAGGTCACCGACGCGGCGCTGGCCTGGCTCGCGGAGGAGGGCAACGACCCGGCGTACGGAGCGCGGCCGCTGCGGCGCCTCGTCCAGACCGCCATCGGCGACCGGCTGGCCAAGGAGATCCTGGCGGGCGAGGTCAAGGACGGCGACACGGTCCGGGTGGACGCCTTCGGCGACGGCCTGATCGTGGGACCGGCCACGGGCAAGACGCTGTAACCGGCACCGGAGCCCGGCGGGAGAGGGGCGACCGGCACCGGAACCCGGAGAGGGAGGGCCCGCGGCACACCGCCGCGGGCCCTCCCCTTTGCCCGTCCGATGCCCGCGCGTGACCGGATCTTGTCAGCCCCCGGCGGACAGGCCCCGCCAGAGGTTGCCACCCCCCGCCCCGCATGAGAGAGGATGGCAGCATCCGTACGAAGGGAAATACACGGTGAGCATCGACCCGTCCTCGATTCCGAATTTCGGGGGCCAGCCCGAGCCGCAGCCCGGCCCCGCCGGCCCCGTGGTCCCGGATCAGGACCTCGTGAAGCAGCTCCTGGAACAGATGGAGCTGAAGTACGTCGTCGACGACGAGGGTGACCTCGCGGCGCCGTGGGAGGAGTTCCGTACGTACTTCATGTTCCGCGGCGAGGGTGACCAGCAGGTCTTCTCGGTGCGGACGTTCTACGACCGGCCGCACCAGCTCGAGGAGAAGCCCGCGCTCCTGGAGTCGGTCGACGACTGGAACCGTCGCACGCTGTGGCCCAAGGTCTACAGCCACACCCACGACGACGGCACCGTCCGCCTGATCGGCGAGGCGCAGATGCTGATCGGCACCGGCGTCAGCCTGGAGCACTTCGTGTCCTCCACGGTGAGCTGGGTGCGCGCCGCCATCGAGTTCGACAAGTGGCTCGTCGAGCAGCTCGGCCTGGAGCAGGAGATCAACGAGGCGGACAAGCCCGAGGACGACGAGGAAGAGTAGGCCCGTCCTCCCGACGGCGCTCCCCGCGCCGCGCACCGGCCCCTGGGACGGGTCCTAGAGCGGGGTGTGCGCGATCACGACCAGATAGGCGCCGTAGGCGAACGAGAGCCCGGCCAGGGCACCGGCCACCAGAGCCGCGTGCCAGGGCCGGGCTCTCGCCGTTCGCACCAGCGCGCGGGCCAGCGGCAGCAGCAGCGGGAACGCCGGGAGCAGGAAGCGCGGCTTGGACTCGAAGAACCCCGAGCCGCCCAGCGCGATCAGCAGCAGGACGCCGCTGTACACCAGCAGCGGCAGGGGCGCCCGGTCCGCGATCAGCAGCGCGTACAGGAGCACGGCCGCGGCGACGATCACCATCGTCATGGGGAACACGAACCGGTCCCCGTGCAGCAGCAGGTGCTTGACGAAACGGAGCGACCCCTCGCCCAGGTCGAAGCGCGAGCCCCACAGCCGCTGCACCCGGAAGTAGCCGTCGAGCAGGGCGCCCTCGCGGTGCCCCACCCACAGCACGTAGCCGGCCCAGCCGGCCGGCGCGAGCGCGGCGCCCGTCCACACCCTGTGGGTGACCTTCCCGCGGCTCCGCCAGATCTCGTGCGCCGCCGCCACGAGGACGGCGGCGGCCACCGCGAAGCCGTTCGGCCTGGACAGCCCCGCGAGCGCGGCCAGCGAGCCGGCCCACAGCCAGCGCCCGTCGAGCACCGCGTACAGCGACCAGGCCGCGAACGCGGTCAGCACGGGCTCGGTGTACGCCATCGACAGCACCACCGAGTGCGGCAGCAGGCCCCACAGCAGCACCAGCGCCGTACCGACCGCCCGGCCGTGCAGACGGGCCCCGATCGCGTACACCCCGCACGCGGCGGCCGCCGCCGCGGTCCAGGAGACCAGCAGGCCCGCCGAGCCCCCGGTCAGCGGTGTCAGCGTGGTGACGGCCCGGACGAGGGCCGGGTAGAGCGGGAAGAACGCGAGGTCGCTGTGGACGACCGTGGGGTGGAAGTGGAGCGTCCTGCCGTAGCCGTGCGCGGCGATGCCCAGGTACCAGGCCGAGTCCCAGGACCGCGCGAGCAGGGCGACCGGGTGCCCGCCGGTGGCCCGGGCGGTCCCGGCGAGCACGAGGAGGCCGGCCAGGCGCGCGGCGGCGAACAGCCCGAGCGCCGTGATCGCGGCGGACGGCAGGCTGCGTGCGGCGCGGGACGGGCGGACGGCACGGTCGCCGGACTCCGGGAGAGCGGGGCGAGTGAGGGTACTCGGGTGGGTCACACCCCGAACTGTGCGTTCCCCACGGGGTATTCGCGAGCTTTGCTCGTCCGTGCGGGTTCCGTCGCGGGCCCCCCGGCGCGCCGCCCGCGCGCGGGGCGCGGACGGTGCTAGACGGCTCCGCCGCGGGGCGCGGACGGTGCTAGACGGCTCCGCCGCGGGGTGCCGGTGGTGCTGGACGGCTCCGCCGGACGTCGGGGGTGCCGGCCGGGGAGCCGCCGTGGGCTCTTTGCCGAAGTGCCCAGGAAGCCGCGCGGAACCTCTTGCCGGAGTGCCGGAGTGCCGGAGTGCCGGAGTGCTGGAGTGCCGGAGTCCGGGAGTGCCGGAGTCCGGGAGTGCCGGAGTGCTGGAGTGCCGGGGTGCTGGGGTGCCGGAGTCCGGGAGTCCGGGAGTCCGGGAGTGCCGGAGTGCTGGAGTGCCGGGGTGCCGGAGTGCCGGAGTGCTGGGGTGCCGGAGTGCTGGGGAGGCCTGTGGCCGGATCGGCCGTCGGTCCGCTCCCGGCGGCCGGGACCCTTCCGCCGGAGCTCCGCCGCGCTGCTGTCCCGGGATGTCCGGAACCCTCCTGGGCTGCCGTCCTCCGGCAGTTCCGGTGCCGGAACGTTGCCGTACCCGGGCAGCGGTGAGCGCGAGGCCGTACCCCATAATCCTGGCGTGTCGAAGATCCCGGGGCCGGTACCGGCCCCGATACCGTCCGCCTGTGTTCCCCCGGGCACCCCCGTCTGGTCCTCCGAGGAAGCGGCCCGGTGGTCGCGGGTCCGCGGCGCGCCCTGGGCGCGTCCCCTGTGGTCCGTACCGGCGCTGCTGATCGCCGTGGTGTGGGCGATCGCGGCGGCGCCGGAACCGCCGTGCACCGATGCCGTGCCGTGCGGTGCGGACTGGCCGGGCATGGTGGAGGTGGGCCTGGCCGCGGGGCTCCTGTACTGGTTCGCCCGGCTGCCGGAACTGGCGCTGGTCGCCGCCCCCGCCCTGGCGGCCGTCGTGGCCCGGACGGAACTTCCGGACGCGGGGCCGAACTCCCTGGCCGCGAACCTCTGCGTCCTCGCGGCCCTCGGATTCGGGTGGGCCGCCGCCCGCGAACGACTCGCCGCCCGTCGCCGGCAGCGTGACCTGGTGGAGGGCGCCGCGGTCGTGCGGCACCCGCTGCCCGGACCCGTCGCGCCCCTGCGGCGCGGGCTGGTCCTGATCCCGGCGGGGCTGGTGCTCCTCGCCGTCGCCGCCTTCTGCGTGGCCGAGGGGATCGCGGGCGTCCGGGACGACCGGCACCACGCCGACCGCGCGGTCCGTACCGTGGCGAAGGTGGTCGGCCGGGACGACGATTCGCTCCGGGCGCTCACCGAGGACGGGCGGCCGCTGATCCCCGGCTCGGCCTATCCGGAGGACCACCGCGTCGGCGGCACGGTGACCGTGCTGGAGGACGGTTCGTGGCAGCGCCTGGCGTCCGAGCCGTACGACGCCACGGGCCCGCAGTTGGGGGCCCTGGCCGCCGGTCTTCCCGGGCTCTCCCTCCTCGTCACCGGCCTTCTCGCCCGCCGCCGTGCCGCCGCGCTGCGCCGCGGTCCGGTGCCGGTCCTGCGGGTGCTGGAACGCATGGACGAGGACGGTCTGGTCCAGATCCACGCGGGCGACGACACCGCCTGCCGTCGGCCCGTTCTCGCCGCGCCCTTCGCCGCCGGGGCTCCCGGCGGCGACGAGCGGGAGGCGGCGGCCGGCGCCGAGGGCCTGGAGGAGCTGACGGCGGCCGCCGCGCTGCCGCGCGAGGCCGTCATGTTCGGCTCCCCCCACGACGGCGGCGAGCTGCTCCTCGTCACCACGTTCCGCGGCGAGCCGGCCGTCCTGCGCACGAGCGGCCCCGTCCGGCGGTCGCGCCCCGACGGGCGACCGGTGTCCGCTTCGGAGACGGGGGCGTGCGCCGCGGCCGGCACCACCGCCACCCCGGTCCCGGAGACCCTGGTCACGACAGGCCGCCCGCTGAGCTGGGGTCCCGGCCCCGTGGCGCGCGCCGGTGGCGCGACCCTGGCCCTGATCATGATCGGGGGCGTCGCCTTCAACGCCCGCACTCTCGTGACGGACGGGTTCGGCGTGAAGGCGGCCTTCTTCCTGCTCTGTCTGCTCACCTGGCTCGGGATCGCCGCGGAACTGCTCAACTGGCGCGTCACCGCGGACAGTTCCGGCTTGTGGCTGTCCGGGCGGTGGAAGGTCCGGCACCTGCCGTGGGACGACCTGCGGTCGGCCCGGTACACCAGGGAGGGGAGCGTGGTGCTGAGGACGGCGGACGGCGAGGACTGGCGGCTGTCCGGCCTCGGGATGCCGAAGCTGGAACGGCGCTTCGGCCTCAACCCCTCCTACGTCCGCATGGCCGAGGAGGTCACCGCGCTCCGCGACCACCCGGAACTGCGGCCCGCCGAGGCCGCCCCCGGCCGCGGCCGGGGCTTCCCCCTCGGCCCCGTGCTGCTCGGCCTCGCCGTCCTGGCCGCCGGGGCCTGGGCCCTTCACTGAGACACGGAGACACGGAGACACGGAGACACGGGCGAACCGCCCTTCCGGCCGACCCGGGCCGCCCCGGGCCGGCCGGAGTTCAGGCCGACAGCCGGCGCAGCCGCCCGGCGGCCTCGTGCAGCACCTCGTCCCTCTTGCAGAACGCGAACCGCACGAACGGCGCGCCCTGCTCGCGGTGGTCGTAGAAGACGGCGTTCGGGATGGCCACCACACCGGCCCGCTCGGGCAGGGCGCGGCAGAAGGCGAAACCGTCGCTCTCGCCGAGCGGCCGGATGTCGGTGGTGATGAAGTACGTGCCCGCGGACCGGAAGACCTTGAACCCCGCCTCCGCGAGCCCGGCCGCGAGCACGTCCCGCTTGCGCAGCATGTCCGCGCGGAAGTCCTCGAAGTAGGCGCCCGGCAGCGCGAGCGCCTCGGCGACGGCGTACTGGAAGGGCCCCGACGCCACGTACGTCAGGAACTGCTTCGCCGACCGCACGGCACCGACCAGGGCGGGCGGCGCGGTCACCCAGCCCACCTTCCAGCCGGTGAACGAGAACGTCTTGCCCGCGCTGCCGATGGTGACCGTCCGCTCGCGCATCCCCGGCAGACTCGCCAGCGGTACGTGCTCGGCGTCGTCGAAGACGAGGTGTTCGTAGACCTCGTCCGTCACCACGAGCAGGTCCCGTTCGACGGCGATCCGCGCGACCTCCGTCAGCTCCGCGCGCGTGAGGACGGTGCCGGTCGGGTTGTGCGGGGTGTTGATCAGCAGCAGCCGGGTCCGCTCGGTGACCGCGTCGCGCAGCTCGTCGAGGTCGAGCCGGAAACGCCGGAGGCCGTCGGCGTCCTCGTCCCCCGCCTCGTCGGGGCGCAGCGTCACGGGTACGCGGATCCCGCCCGCCATGGCGATCGAGGCCGCGTACGAGTCGTAGTACGGCTCCAGGGCGATCACCTCGTCGCCCGGCTCCAGGAGCGCGAGCAGGGACGCGGCGATGGCCTCGGTGGCGCCCGCCGTCACCAGGACCTCGGTGTCGGGGTCGTACGACAGGCCGTAGTGGCGCTTCTGGTGCGAGGCGATCGCGGTGCGCAGTTCGGGGACGCCCGGACCCGGCGGGTACTGGTTGCCGCGGCCGTCCCGCAGCGCGTGGACGGCCGCCTCCCGGATCTCCTCGGGACCGTCGGTGTCGGGGAAGCCCTGTCCGAGGTTGATCGAGCCGGTGCTCATCGCGAGGGCGGACATCTCGGCGAAGATCGTCGTCCCGAACTCGGCGAGCCGGCGGTTCAGGAAGGGGCGCGCGCTGGAGGTCATGCCGGCCATCCTGCGCCCAAGTTCCGGGGTTCCTCAACCGACGTCCACGGACGGTCGCCCGCGGTGGTGTCCGACACGCCCCCGCGAGTGACCGCCGAACCGTTCGGAGCCCGTCGTCCGGCTCGTCGTCCGGCCCGCCCCCGGCGGACCGGAGCCGTTGGAAGTGCCCCTGACCAGGTGGCGTTCGAGGTGTCTTCGCGGTGTCCCTTACACTCCCGATCGACCAGAAAATGATCTTGAATGGGTGCTTGGGGGACAGTTCCAGATGAAACCGAGCATGAAGTCGGCGCTTCGCGCGGGAGCGGCCACCTGCGCGGCGTTCGTGGTGACCGCCATGGGCACCTCGTCCGCGAGCGCGCAGCCGGGCGTGGGCAACGTCCAGTACGGCTCCCGGGGAGCCGGTGTCACCTGCGTCCAGATCGCCGTCAACGCGTTCTACTCGAGCCGTCTTGAGCCGATGTTCGCCATCGCCGTGGACGGAGTCTTCGGCAAGGACACCCGTCGGGGGGTGATGGACTTCCAGCGTGCGCTCGGCGATCGTTACTACGCCGTGGACGGCATAGTGGGGCCCAGGACCGGAACCGAGCTGTGGGCCGACTACCTGGCGGCGACCGACCCCTATTGCTACAAGGTCATACCCACCCTGAAGTGAGGTGACCCGCGAACGGCCCCTGACCTGCCCTTCTGGCAGGTCGGGGGCCGTTGCCGCGAGAGAACCCTCTGGAGTTCCTCAACTCCGCTTTGGGCCGCGGTGCGCAAGGGCATCCCCCTGTCACGCAGGACCCGAATCGGAAAGCACGGCCCACGGGGGGCCGCTTCGGGAGGACGGAAGGAGGGTGACGCCATGGTCATCGGCATCATCCTGGCGATCGTTGTGCTTGTCCTGGTCGTGAGCGCCGTCGGCGGGGCCAGGAAGGAGAAGCGCCGCTCCCGGCGCCGGGGCGGCAGCGGCAGCGGCAGCGGCAGTGACAGCAGTTGGTGGGCCGGAGGTGCGGGCGGGGCCGCGTCCTCCTGTTCGTCCGGCGGGTCCTCGGGCGGGCACCACGGGGGACACGGGGGCCACTCCTGCGGGGGGCACTCGTCGTGCGGCGGAGGTTCGTCGTGCGGCGGCGGGTCCTCGTGCGGCGGGGGCGGATGCGGCGGAGGCAGCTGACACGGGGCAGTTGAGCTCCTGGCCGAAAACGCGTCCGGTGCACGGAGGTGCCCGTCGGGCGACGACCGCCGACGGGCACGTTCGTGCGCCGGACGCACGTCGTGGTTGAACAGTTGAGCTGTGAAGCCCTCGGGGGGATGGAAACCCCACGAAGTTGGGTAAAAACGCTGTGGCGGCAGCACAGTTCATGATTCCCTCTAAACCACCAAAGCGGCCCTGGTGCATCACCGAGCAGCCCTGGGCCGACAGGCCTCGGAAGTCCATCGGACGGTCCTGTCGGACGCGTCCGATGGGTGCCCTTCCGGCCAAGCCGGCCGGGCCGTCCCCCCGGTGTTGACCGGGTGCGCAGGAACCCCACCTCACCTTTGCGTGCTAGCGGAGCCCACCCATGCTCACGACCCTGAAAACCTCGTACACCGACACGCGCGCGGCCGATCTCGCCTGGGCCCTGGGCCGCGAACCGCTGCCGGCCCTCGCCACCCTCGATCTCGAACTGGCCGGGGCGAAACTCCAGTTGAGACTGCTCGGCGCGTCCCACCAGGTGCTTCTGGAGGAGGAGAGGGGCAGTTGTTCGGAGACCGTCGCGTGCATCGCCGGCAGCAGCACGCCCCTGCCGCTCGGCGTCGCGAAGCGGTTCGGCGACTGGGAGTACGAGTTCGCGGCCCGCGTCGAGATCCTGTCACCCGGCTCCTTCGCGGGCCGCGCCCAGGAGTTGCTGGCCCTCGTCTCCGACCACCCCCAGGGTCTCGCCGGCGTCTTTCCCGGCAGCCCGCACGCGTTCACGGCGATGCTCGCCCAGAAGCGCGAGGGCCAGGTCCACTGGCGTACGTGGCACGCGTACCCGCAGGACGGCCAGTTGGTCGCGACGCGCACGCGGGTCGGGGTACGGAGGGGAGCCCTCAGCGCGTCCGGCGTCTGACGGCGGAGCGCGGGCCGGGCGGAACCACCGCACGCGGGGCCCGCGCACTGTGCGCGGGGAAGGCGCCCAGGTCAACCCGGTACACCGTGAAGAGCAACGGTTTCCACACGTGTGGGTGACGAGACGTAGTGGTGGCGTGACGTAGCGTTCACGGCGTGATCGAACCGCACGCGCCTGCCCCGCCCGGCGCGCCGCCGCCCTGGGGCGTCCAGGGCCAGGCGCGGCTGCCCGTCCGTCCGGGCATCGGCAGGTTCCTCGTCCTCGCGGGAGTGTTCGTCTGCGCGGCCTGCGGACTCGTGTACGAGCTCGAACTCGTCGCCATCGCCTCGTACTTGATCGGCGACTCGGTCACCCAGGCGTCCGTCGTGCTCTCCGTGATGGTCTTCGCCATGGGCGTCGGCTCCCTCGCGGCGAAGCGGCTGAGCCCGCGCGCCGCGGCCGGCTTCGGCGCCGTCGAGGCGGCGCTCGCCCTGGTCGGCGGCTGCAGCGCGATGGCCCTGTACGCGGTGTTCGCCTGGACGGGCGGATGGGGCGGCCCGTGGGCGGAGGGGCCCCGCTGCCTGCTGGTGGTCTTCTCGCTCACCATCGGCCTGCTCATCGGCGCCGAGGTCCCGCTGCTCATGGAGCTGATACAGCGCATCCGCCGCCAGGACCCCGGCGGCGCGGTCGCGGACCTGTTCGCGGCGGACTACGTGGGCGCCCTCTTCGGCGGCCTCGCCTTCCCCTTCCTGTTGCTGCCCCTGTTAGGCCAGTTGACGGGCGCGCTGCTGACCGGAGCGGTGAACGTGATCGCCGGCGGCGCCCTCGTGCTCGGCCTGTTCCGGGGCGACCTGACCCGCCGCGCGCGCTGGACCCTGGTCGTCGCCAACGTCGTCGTGCTCGGTCTGCTCGCCTCGGCCGCGGTGCTGGTCGGTGACTTCGAGCGGGCCGCGCGGCACGCCCTGTACGGGGCGGACACGCGCGCCGTGCTGCGCACCGGAGTCCAGGAGGCCGTCCTCACCGGCGGCACCCACGGCCGTCCGCTCCGCTTCTTCCTCGACGGCCGCCTGCGGTTCAGCGGCCACGACGAGCGCCGCTACCACGAGGCGCTCGTCCACCCCGCGATGAACGGTCCGCACGCGCGCGTGCTCGTCCTCGGCGGCGGTGACGGACTCGCCGCCCGCGAGGTGCTGCGCCACCCCGGTGTGCGCCGCGTCGACATCGTCGAACCCGACGCGGACGTGGTCCGGCTGGCACGCCACGACGCCGTGCTGTCCGCCCTCAACCGCCACGTGTACGACGACCCCCGGGTCCACGTGGTGACGGCGGACGCCTTCGGCCGGCTGCGCGGCACCCGGTCCACGTACGACGTCGTCGTCTCGGACCTGCCCGACCCCCGTGTCACCGCCGCCACCAAGCTGTACTCGCAGGAGTTCTACGGCCTCGCCCGCCGCGTGCTCGCCCCCGGCGGGCGTCTCGTGGTCCACGCGGGCCCGCTGGCCGACCGGCACCGGACCTTCTGGACGGTCGACGCGACGATCCGCGCGGCCGGCCTGCGCACCAGGCCCTACCGTGTCACCGGCCGGGACCCGGGCCCCGCGGCCCGGCCCGACGGCCGCGCCGGAGCGGGCGCGGCGGGGTCCGCGGGCGACTGGGGTTTCATCCTCGCCTCCCGGGCACCCCCACCCCTGCGGCTCGACCCCTCCCTCCCGCGGCCGCGCACCCTCACCCAGGCGGACCTGACGGCGGACGCGCGCGCCGCCTCCCGCAGTCGCTTCCCGCGTCCGCTCCCCCCTTCCACGCTGGTGCATCCGCGCTACACCGACTGAGGGGAAGGTCCGGAAATCCCGTGATACGCGGGTGCGGTCCGGGCCGTGCTGGGTAGGCTCGGCTGACATGGAGCATGAGGTGTTCGTTCCGTTTCCGGCCCGGCGGCTGAGGGAGGCGCTGGCCGATCCCGTCCGGGTCGCCCGCGCGATCCCCGGTCTCCAGCAGGACGCGTCGGCCGTCGCCGACGGCGCGGCGGACACGGACAAGGGCTCGCCCCCCGTCCCCGGGGCCGGGCGGGACACCGCGGACACGTCCTCCCCGGCCGGGGGCGGGAGGGACACGGGGTCCGCGCGGGTCGCCGGGCGGCTGAAGGTCCGCGTCGCCGGTCACACGATCACCTATCGCGGCGCGTTCCGCGTCACCGCCCAGGGCGACGGCTCCTACGCCGTCGAGGGCGACGCCACGGAGGCGCGCGGCGGGGGCGCCGTGAAACTGGCGCTGACCCTGCGGCTCCTCCCCGCCGACGGCGGTACCACCCTCGCGTTCGGCGGCACGGCCTCCGGCGACGGCCGGGTGGCGGAACTCCCGCACGACGCGGTGTCCTCGACGGGCCGGCGCCTGCTGAACCGTTTCGGTGAAACCCTGGCCGCGGACCTCGCGGCCGGGCCCGGACCCGCGTCCGGCGCCGGTTCCGGGCCCCGCCCCAAGGACGGCCCCGCGACGGACCCCGGCCCCGCGACGGACCCCGACTCCGGTCCGGAAACCGGAACCGGTCCGGAAACCGGAACCGGGCAGGCGGGCGGAACCGGGCAGGCGGCCGGATCCGAAGCCGAGGCCGGGGCCCCGGCCGAGGCCCGGCCGGGCCGGGGACCCGACCTCGGACCCGAGGCCGAACCCGAATTCGACCTCGAACCCGAACTCGAACCCGATCCCGAGCTCGAGGCGGACTCCGGGATCGACGAGGAACCCGATACCGAGGCGGACCCCGGCGTCGAGGCGGACGTGTCCGCCCCCTCGTTCGGCGGCCCGGCCGACGACGAGGAGTTCGACGGGGAGGACTTCGTGGAGGAGGCCGGGCGGGCGGACGCGATGGCCGAGGCGGCGCACGCGCGGCGGACGATGATCGGACGCAGCGCGGAGGAGGTCGACCACGCCCCTCCGCGCGGCCGCTACGCCCCCGTCCCGCCCCCGGAGGCCACCGCCGCACGCGCCACCCTCCGCTGGGCGGCCCCCGCGGCGGCCCTGGCGCTGGCCTCGGCGATCGCCCTGACCCGGGCGCTGCGCAAGCGTCGTTGAGGGCGGGAACGACGGGGCGCCCCCGCCCCAGTAGGGTCGGCCCCGTGAGTAACGAAGACATCACGCTGACCGCGGGCGACGCGGAGGCGACCGTGTCGCCGGGCAACGGCGGACGGATCGGCGGTCTGCGGATCGACGGCGTCGAACTGCTGCGGCAGGGCGCGAAGTTCGGGTGCTTCCCGATGGTCCCGTGGTGCGGACGGATCCGCGACGGCAGGTTCCTCGACGGCGCCGCCGTCCGGCAGATGCCGCTCAACTCCCCGCCGCACGCCATCCACGGCACCGCCCGCGACGGCGCCTGGAGGACGGCCCGCGTCACCGCGGACGAAGCCGTGATCACGTACGACCTGGTCGAGCCGTGGCCGCACCCCGCCCGCGTCACCCAGGCCTTCGCCCTCACCGGGGACGGCCTGACGGTCACCATGTCGGTGGAGACGTACGGGGAGTCGTTCCCGGCCCAGATCGGCTGGCACCCCTGGTTCAACAGGACCCTGGAGGACGGCGGCGAGGGCGTCCGCGTCGACTTCAGCGCCGCCTGGCAGGAGGAGCGGGGCGAGGACCACCTGCCCACCGGCCGCCGCTTCGATCCGCGGCCCGGCCCCTGGGACGACTGCTTCGGCATGCCGGAGGGCGTCGACGTCACGCTCACCTGGCCGGGCCGGCTGGAGCTGAAGGTCGCCAGCCGCGAGCAGTGGGTCGTCGTCTACGACGAGCAGGAGGCGGCCGTGTGCGTGGAGCCGCAGACCGGTCCGCCGAACGGGCTCAACACCCACCCCAGGCTGGTCACGCCCATCGAGCCCCTCGAAGCCACCACGACCTGGAGCTGGCGGCGCCTCTAAGCTGGCGTCCATGAGTGACGTACGCGGCGCGCTGCTGCAGCAGATCAAGGACAAGGCCGTGGTGCACGGCAAGGTGACCCTCTCCTCGGGTCTTGAGGCCGACTACTACGTGGACCTGCGCCGGATCACGCTGGACGGCGAGGCGGCCCCCCTCGTGGGACAGGTCCTCCTCGACCTCACCGCCGACCTGGACTTCGACGCGGTCGGCGGGCTGACGATGGGCGCGGACCCGGTCGCCGGGGCGATGCTGCACGCGGCCGCCGCGAACGGGCGCAGGCTGGACGCCTTCGTCGTCCGCAAGGCCGCCAAGGCGCACGGCCTGCAGCGCCGTGTCGAGGGCCCCGAGATCAAGGGCCGGCGCGTCCTCGTCGTCGAGGACACCTCGACCACGGGCGGCTCCCCGCTCGAGGCCGTCCAGGCCGTCCGCGAGGCCGGGGCCGAGGTCGTCGGCGTCGCCACGATCGTCGACCGCGCCACCGGTGCCGCCGAGAAGATCGAGGCCGGCGCCGGTGTTCCGTACCTCTTCGCCTACTCCAAGGGCGAGTTGGGGCTCGACTGACGACGCCCCCGCGGGACCGGGCCGAACGCCCGGTCCCGTATGCCGGACAGGTTGTCCGCCGTATCCGGCGACGTCTGGAAAGATGGGGCCGACGATGACGTCGCCCCCCTAGGTCAGGGCCATAAGCACCAGTCCCGTCGTACCGCAGCAGCAGTACGCAGACCCGCACATACAAGGAGCGGACAGATGCCCATCGCAACCCCCGAGGTCTACAACGAGATGCTCGACCGGGCGAAGGCAGGCAAGTTCGCCTACCCGGCCATCAACGTGACCTCGTCCCAGACCCTGCACGCTGCGCTGCGCGGCTTCGCGGAGGCGGAGAGCGACGGCATCATCCAGATCTCCACCGGTGGCGCGGAGTTCCTGGGCGGCCAGTACAACAAGGACATGGTCACGGGCGCCGTCGCCCTCGCCGAGTTCGCGCACGTCGTCGCCTCGAAGTACGACATCACGGTCGCGCTGCACACGGACCACTGCCCCAAGGACAAGCTGGACGGCTACGTACGTCCGCTGCTCGACATCTCCGCCGAGCGCGTCGCCAAGGGCGAGAACCCGCTGTTCCAGTCCCACATGTGGGACGGCTCCGCCGAGACCCTCGCCGACAACCTGGCCATCGCCCAGGAGCTGCTCGCCAAGGCCGCCGCCGCGAAGATCATCCTCGAGGTCGAGATCACCCCGACCGGCGGCGAGGAGGACGGCGTCAGCCACGAGATCAACGACGAGCTGTACACGACCGTCGAGGACGCGCTGCGCACCGCCGAGGCCCTGGGCCTGGGCGACAAGGGCCGCTACCTGCTCGCCGCGTCCTTCGGCAACGTGCACGGCGTGTACAAGCCGGGCAACGTCGTCCTGCGCCCCGAGCTCCTCAAGGACCTCCAGGAGGGTGTCGCCGCCAAGTACGGCAAGGCGGACCCGTTCGACTTCGTCTTCCACGGCGGCTCCGGCTCCACCGCCGAGGAGATCGCCACCGCGCTGGAGAACGGCGTCGTGAAGATGAACCTCGACACCGACACCCAGTACGCCTTCACCCGTCCGGTCGTGGACCACATGTTCCGCAACTACGACGGCGTCCTGAAGGTCGACGGCGAGGTCGGCACCAAGTCGAAGTACGACCCGCGCACCTGGGGCAAGCTCGCCGAGGCCGGCATGGCCCAGCGTGTGACCGAGGCCTGCGCCGCCCTGCGTTCCACGGGCACGCGCCTCAAGTAGTCCCGGAACCGTCCGGCCCACGCGGCCGGACGGTGCTCGTGCGTCCCGGAAGGGCCCGGTACCCGTCACGGTGCCGGGCCCTTCCGTATGCTCCGAGGTATGGCTGTGCCCGCGCGGGACGCATCGGACGGCAGACCCGCGGGCGGTGGACCCGCGGTACGGATCGCCTCCCCGACCGGGAAGTGGATCCTGCTGACCACCGTCCTCGGCTCCAGCATGGCCCTGCTGGACTCGACCGTCGTCAACGTCGCCCTGCCCGCCATCGGCCGTGACCTGGACGCGAGCCTCGCCGCCCTCCAGTGGACCGTGAACGGCTACATGCTGTCGCTGGCCGGGCTGATCCTGCTGGGCGGCTCGCTCGGGGACCGTTTCGGACGCCGGAGGATCTTCGTCATCGGCGTGGTGTGGTTCGCCGCGGCCTCGCTGCTGTGCGGACTCGCGCCGGACGTGGACGTGCTCATCGCGGCCCGCGTCCTCCAGGGCGTCGGCGGGGCGCTGCTGACCCCCGGTTCGCTGGCGATCATCCAGGCCTCCTTCCATCCGGACGACCGGTCCCGCGCCATCGGGCTGTGGTCGGGCTTCGGGGGCGTCGGGGCCGCCGTCGGGCCGTTCCTGGGCGGCTGGCTGGTGGACGGTCCCGGCTGGCGCTGGGTGTTCCTGCTGAACGTCCCGGTCGCGCTGGTGTGCGCCCCGATCGCCGTGCGCCACGTCCCGGAGTCCACCGGGGGTGCCCACGGGCCGGGCCGCCGCGGTTTCGACGTCCTCGGCGCCGTCCTCGGCGCGCTCTCGCTCGCCCTGGTGACGTACGCCCTGATCGAGGCGAGGAGCGGTTCCGTGCTCGTGCCGGTGGCGGCGGTCGCGGGCGTGGCGGCGGGGGTGGCCTTCGTGTACGTCGAGCGGCGGCGGCCCGATCCGATGATGCCCCTGGACATCTTCGCCTCGCGCCAGTTCACGGCCGTCAACCTGGTGACCCTGTGCGTCTACGCGGCCTTCGGCGGCTTCTTCTTCCTGACCGCGCTCCAGCTCCAGGTCGTGGCGGGCTACTCGGCGCTCCAGGCCGGCACGGCGCTCCTGCCGACGACCGCTTTGATGCTGCTCTTCTCCGCCCGCTCCGGAGAGCTCTCCCAGCGGATCGGCCCGCGTGTTCCACTGACGGTCGGGCCGCTGCTGTGCGCGGCGGGCATGCTGCTGATGCTGCGCGTCGGCGAGGACGCGTCGTACGTGGCCGACGTGCTGCCCGCGCTGCTGGTGATGGGTCTGGGCATGGTGACCCTGGTCGCGCCGCTGACCGCGACCGTCCTGGCCTCCGTGGACACCGGGCGGGCCGGTCTGGCCAGCGGGATCAACAACGCGGCGGCCCGCGCGGCCGGGCTCGTCGCCGTGGCCGCGCTGCCGCTGCTCACCGGGATGGGACCGGAGGCCTACCGCTCGGCGGAGGCCTTCGACGCGGCCTTCCGCCGGGCGATGCCGCTGTGCGCGGGCGTGCTGGTGGTCGGCGCGGTGCTGGCCTTCACGACCGTCCGCCGTCCGCCGCCCGGCTGCCTGCGCCCCGAGTGCCGCAGGCACGGCTCGCTGACGGCGCCCCCGCTGGAACCGGAGCGCTCCCGGGGCGTCCTCGGGAACGGGGGTTCCTCCGGGTCCCCGGCGCCCTCCGATCCCCCGGGCCCCGGGCCTTCCGGCGCTGGTCCGGCTTCGTGACCGTGCCGGTGTCGGCCTCCGGTCCGCAGGCGGCCGTGGCGAGCGGCAGGGCGGTGGCCCGGACGCGCCGTGCCGCCGTCACCGTCCGGGTGACGGCGGCACGGACGCCCGGGCCGCGGTGACCGCTGTCTACCGCTTCAGCTCGGTGTACGCCTCGGCGCTGCTGTCCTTGAGGAACTGCCAGCAGCGCTCCGTCTCGTCCTTCTCGTCGATCTCGCCCGCGGCACGGGCGAGGGCGGCGAGGCAGCGCAGGAACCCGCGGTTGGCCCGGTGCTCCCAGGGGATGGGGCCGTGTCCCTTCCATCCGGCCCGGCGCAGGGAGTCCAGACCGCGGTGGTAGCCGGTACGGGCGTAGGCGTACGACTCGACGACCCGCCCCGATTCGAAGGCGTCGTCGGCGAGCATCGCCCAGGCGAGCGAGAACGTGGGGTGCTTCGCCGCGACCTCGACCGGGGGCCGGGATTCCTCACCCAGCAGGCGGTACGCCTCTTCGTTCTCCGGCAGGTACGTCGGGTCCGGGCCGCCGAGCAGGTTCTTGTGCGTCGTCATGGAAGCAGTCTGCCACTTGCGGACAGACCCCCGGGGCAAGGAATGGGGGCCGCTCCGAGTCGTCCGCGGCTGCTCTCGGGCCCCGGAGAGCAGGTCCTGGGCGGTGTGGGGTGCGGTGCGGGGTGTGGGGTCACCCCTTCGCACCGGCCGCCGCCGGGGAGCGGACGAGGGAGGACTCGTGCACGGCGAACACGGCGTCGCACCGATCACGGACACCGGCGTCGTGGGTGGCGATGACCACGGCGCATCCGGCCTCGCTCATCTCACGGAGGATGTCGATGACGACCGTGCTGTTGTCGTCGTCGAGCGCACCGGTCGGCTCGTCCGCGAGCACCAGGGCCGGCCGCTGGACCATGAGACGGGCCAGGGCCACGCGTTGCTGTTCGCCACCGCTGAGGTGGTGGATCCTCTCCTTCTCCAGCCCCGCCAGACCGACACGGTCGAGGGCTTCGGCGACAGCCGTACCGCCCTTCTTCCTGTCGGTGCCCTTGCTCTCGCCCTGCGCCGACCGCCGTGGCCCGGCCACCACTTCCAGGTTCTCGGCGACCGTGGCGTTCTCGATCAGCGCGTAGTGCTGGAACAGATAGCCGAGGGTGTCGCGGCGAAACCGGCGGACATCGCCCCGGCCGAATCGGGTGATGTCCTTCCCCTCGTACCGGATCGACCCGGTACTCGGCCTGTCGAGCAGCCCGAGACAGTTCAGGAGGGTCGACTTTCCCGATCCGCTCGGGCCGGTGAGAGCGAGCATCTCACCACGGTCGACGGTGAGGTTGACATCGCGCCACAGGGTCCGGGCGCCGAAGGCCTTCGAAAGGTTCTCTATATCGATCACGACATACTCCGGCTGAATGGAGGGGTTTTCGCGTGGGCGGGGCTCACGACTCCGTCGCCCCTTCCTTCACGATGCGGTGATGGAAGAACGCGAGAGCGGTCAGCACGGCGCCCAGTTCGAAAACGACGAGGCCGGTGATGACGGTGAGATCCAGTGCGTCGATGTGAATCTGCTCGAAGGGGGCGGGCGCGCCGGCCGCGGCGAACTTCTCCAGTTCCTGGTTCTGCTGCCAGGCCTGGAAGGGAACCCGTGTGGCGAAGACGAGCGCGATGGCCACCTCCACGGCGAGCACGAAGCGGTGGTTGGCGACGTACCTCCAGCCGCTGATGTGCCGTACGAATATGCTCTGCGCGTTCTTCCGCGAGTAGATGAGGCAGACGCCGACCCCGGCGACGATGAGCACGGTCACGGCAATGACGAGGTTGAACATCTGAAGCCGGAGTTCTGTGACCGAATTCCGTAGGGCCAGGGCGGTTTCCTGCCCGACCGGACTCATCGAGTTCACGTAGTTCCGAACGTTTTTCGTCCTGATGGCGTTCGACACGTCATCAGGGTCGGGGAAGACCACTCCCGACTGAGTGGCGAACGAGGTGTACGCGTCGTCCGTGAGGAAACGTGAGCCGTTGGGGACGGCGATGACGACCGGGTCGCGGACCATGGACCTGTCCTCGTCCGCGCTGTGCGCGGAGTTGTAGACGTACCTGCCGGTGTTGTACCCGAAGAGGCGCTGTCCGGTTCTGCTGCTGAGCGTTTCGATCGGGATGTGCCGACTGAGATCCGGATCGATGATCTCCGAAGCCGCCTTGGCGATCGTCCGCGTGTGTGAGGAAAGGGATTCGGGAATGATGACCCGCACCGGGCGGGAGTCCGGCGCCTTGCCGCTCCCGGCTTCGGAGGTGTAGGGCCGGCCCGCCGGATCGAGAATCGGCTGTCTGCCGAGATACGTGTCATTGACGACGAGGATCTCGCCGGCCGGCAGCCGCGCGTCCGGCGCGGAGACCTGGAGGTCCCTGCGCCCGGCGACGATGATCTCGCCCCGCTCGTCGGCCTGGCGCAGCCACGGGCCGACGTGGTCGTTCAACTGGTCCATGTGCATGGCGAAGGCGCCGTTGAGGCGGAGCGAGACCGCGTCGCCCACGGCACGGTAGGCGTCCCGGTTCTCCTGGCGGGTCAGTACGTCCCGGCTCGCGAGCGTGACGTCCGTGGCGATGCCGAGAGCGAGCAGCAGCGCGGGAACGCGTACGAGGTAGACGCTGACGGACGCCGCCCGTGAAGGCAGTTCGCCCTTGAGGGCGCGCAGTACGTCGACCTTGTAGGTCAGAGCCAGCGCGGCCGTGTGAGCGGCCAGCACCAGGGTGGTGAGCAGGGCCGCGACGCCCGCGGTCAGCGAAGCGAACAGCCCCGGCCGGGCGAGGCCGTTGTAGAGGCCGAGGAAGGCGAGCGCCGAGACCGTGACGGTGGCGGCCGCGATCAGCCAGAACACCGCCAGCTGCCGCAGGTCGCGAAGGAGGATGCCGGCGAAGGACATGCCCTGCATCCGCAGGACTCCGTACGACTTCGCGTTGAGCAGCACGCTCGCGCCGGTCGTGGTCAGCGCCGCGAGGGCGACCACGCAGAAGGCCCAGTACAGGGGGTCGTCCGAGTACCGGTCGGCCAGTTCGGTGTACGACAGGGGGTGGGTGACGGCCACGGTCATGCCGAGGCCGTCGAGCTCGGCCTTCAGGGCGTCGGCCGCGGCGGCCGATCCGAACACGTAGTAGGAACCGCGAGGGTCCCGTTGTCCGATCTCGGAGATCGGGTGCACGCGTGTCTCGTATTTCCCGCTGAACTCCGGATAGCCGTCGTCCAGCCAGTCCGCGGTCGGGGAATGGGGGCCGCCCGGAGCCAGATAGAGATGCCGAACACCGTCGGGATTCTTCAGGTCGGCCACCTCGCGGGCCACCCCGACTTCGTGCTCGGCGGAGAAGGCCGTGATTTTCCGGGCGACCTGAGCACCACTGACGGAATCGTCGGAGTCCATCACGTCGACCAGGGCCGAGTTTCCCAGGATCCCGCTCTCGTCCAGGCCGCTCAGGAACAGAAAAGCCAGCACTGCGGAGAAGGCCAGGACGGCGGCGTGGACGAATCGTATACCTCGATGCAGCATGGGATACCTAGGTCGAGGGCGCCCGGGAGCACCCGTCCGGAAATTCAAGGTCCGCGAAGAAAGGCTGTGGAGGCGAGGGACGCTCGCCTCCACAGCCGAAAGAGCCCGGTCAGACACCCGAGAGCGGCGCCACTCGTGGATGCCTAGACCCGCCGGGTTTCGACCGGGAAACTCAGCAGTTCGGGTTGTAGTGGTACGACACCGAGCCGTTCAGGCTCGCCGAGGCGAGGGACCACTTCCCCTTGGCGGTGCAGCCGCTGCCGAAGACCGTGCCGCCCACCTTCACCGAGGACGAGTGCTGGTTGCTCGGGTGCTTGTAGTTCGACCACGCCGTGTTGGCGCCGTGGTCGTAGCTCCACTTGCCGCCGCCCACGTCGACGGTGACGGCCAGGGCCGGCGTGGCCGCGGCCACGATGAGAGCGGTGGCCGCCAGTGCAGCCTTTACCCCGTTTCGCATGCTCAAGACTTACTCCTCGTCATTCTGTTCTGGTCGGAACAGGGATAGATCCTGAACGGAAAATGCGGCCAGGGGCAACCGAATATCGAGGTGATCAGGATCACGGCGTTAATTCGGTCGCGGCGGGCATCGGGCGGAACGATCAATTCCTGATTGCTTCACGGGGTGAATATGCGGGCCGGGAGGGGCGTGAAGTGTGCGCGTGGAGGGTGAAATCTGTTTTGCGGTTGCGCCGGATGTCGCCAAATTTATAGACGGTTTTCAGCCATAATCCCTGGGTTGTAGCGGTCTTTTCCATGTGCATGTACTGTCGTCGGCTTACGGGGCGGCGCAGGCAATGCCCCCTGCCTTGCCGGCGGGTCTGGAATTCGCGTTCACGGGGAATTCCCGTGCGAACCGACAGCCGGTCCGCGGGGGTCCTCAGTCATGTCGACGAACCGCTGACTTCAGTTCGCACCGCTACCCGAGGGCCCCACCACCTTCATGACTCCCCACATAACCGCCGGCCGTCGCCTCCCGCCCGTCTGGCTGATTCCCCCGCTGTGGACCCTGGCCCTGGGCATGTGGGGACTGTCCCGGCAGCACAGCCTGTGGCGGGACGAGGCGGCGACCTGGCAGGTGGCCCGGCGGCCGACCTCCGAGATCTGGCACATGCTGGGGCAGGTCGACGCCGTACACGGGCTCTACTACCTGCTGATGCACGGCCTCTTCGAATGCTTCGGGCCCGGCACGACGACGCTGCGGCTGCCCTCCGTGCTGGCCATGGCGGTGGCGGCGGCCTGTGTGACGGTCATCGGCCGGCGACTGGCCGGGACCTGGGCGGGCCTGGGGGCGGGGCTGTCGCTCGGTCTGCTTCCGGCGGTGCAGTTCTATCTCCAGGAAGGACGCCCGTACGCACTGGTCACGGCCGGGGCCGCGGTCTCGACGCTGCTGCTGGTGACCGTGCTCGAGGGCCGTGGCGGAACAGCACGGTGGGCGGGCTACGCCGGCGCGGTCCTGCTGTGCGGGCTGCTGAACTGGCTGGCGCTGATGATCCTGCCCGCGCACGCGGTGACCCTGATCCGGACGAGGGCCCGGCGCGAGGTGTGGACCCGCTGGACGGTGGCCTCGGCGGCGGCCGTGGCGGGCGCGCTGCCCCTGATCCTGTTCACCCGGACCCAGTCCGACCAGGTCTCCTGGATACCGCCGCTGACCTGGCACATGATGATCGGCCCGGCGATCCTGCTGGCGATCGGCGGCCTCGGAGCGCTGCTGGACCGACCGCGGGCGGGCCGGCCGTCCGTGGCGGCCGTGGGACTGCCGCTGCTCGCGGTGCCACAGATCCTCCTGATCGGCATCTCCCTGGTCCAGCCGCTGTTCCTGGACCGGTACGTCCTGTTCAGCCTGCTGGGTCTGGCGCTGCTGATCGGGACGGCGCTGGGCACGGCGGTACGGGCGGCCACGCCGCGCTTCCCGAGGGCGTCGCCGTGGATCCTCCCCGTGGTGGTCGCCGTGGCGATGGCGGGGTTGCTCCCCCAGTCACTGGCCAAACGCGCCCCGGCCAGCCGGGTGGACGACGTCTTCGCCGTCGCGACGGACGTACGGCGGCTCAAGGAGCCCGGAGACGCGGTGCTCTTCGTACCGGCGGCGCGACGCGACACCGAGCTGGTCTCCCCCCGGGCCTTCAGCGGTCTGCGGGACATAGCCCTGGCCGAGAGCCCGGAGGAGTCCGGGACGCTGAAGGGCGTGGAGGCCGGCCCGGCCCGGATCCGGACCGCGATGCTGGCCCAGCGGCGGATCCTGCTGGTGACGGATGCGGCGGAGGTCGCGAGGCCGGTGTCGGCGCAGCGGGACCGGATGAAGACCTCGGTGCTGGAGAAGTACTTCACGCCGGTGGCGGACGAGCAGGTCCGCGGCCGCAGGGTGACGGTGTACCTGCGCGTCAAGAGCCCGTGACGGGGGGTGGAGGTCCCCGGAAAGCGGGCCCGTCCGGTGTGATCGGGCGGGTCTTGCGATTCCGGGGGACGATTGTGGAGGATGCCCGGTGGGGACCGGGGCCCCCGTGTCGGTAACGGCAGGGGCGGACCGCTACCCGGAGCACGATTCAGGAGACAGCGATGTCCCACCAGGCTCGGCCCGACGAGGCTCAGGAGCCCGAGACCCCGCATCTCGACTTCCAGGGCACGACGCCGTACGAGGACTACGTACAGGCGGACGTGCTCACCCACCTCCAGCACACCCTCTCCGACGACCCCGGAGAGATGGTCTTCCTGGTGACGACCCAGGTCATGGAGCTGTGGTTCACGGTCATCGTCCACGAGTGGGAGACCGCGGCCAAGGCGCTGCGCGCGGACGACGTCCCCGTCGCGGTGGCCGCGCTGAAGCGGTCCGTACGGGAGCTGGAGGCGCTCAACGCGTCCTGGCGTCCGCTCGGGCAGCTCACGCCCGCGCAGTTCAACTCCTACCGTTCGGCCCTCGGCGAGGGGTCCGGCTTCCAGTCGGCGATGTACCGGCGCATGGAGTTCCTGCTCGGCGAGAAGTCCGCGTCGATGCTCGTCCCGCACCGGGGCGCGCCGCGCGTGTACGCCGAGCTGGAGAAGGCGCTGCACGAGCCGAGCCTGTACGACGAGGTGCTGCGGCTCCTCGCGCGGCGCGGGCACGCGATCCCGGCCGCGGTGCTGGACCGTGACGTGTCGCTGCGCTACGAGCCCGTGCCCGAGGTGCAGGCCGCGTGGACGGCCCTGTACTCCGGTGACGACAGCGACGAGCTCGCCCGTCTCGGCGAGGCGCTGACGGACGTCGCCGAGCTGGTGTGGCGCTGGCGCAACGACCACCTCGTCGCCACCCGCCGGGCCATGGGATCGAAGACCGGCACCGGCGGCAGCGCCGGGGTGGCCTGGCTGGAGAAGCGCGCGCAGAAGAACGTGTTCCCCGAGCTGTGGACGGCGAGGTCCTATGTCTGAGCGAGCCCAGGTGTCCGCGTTCGTCGAGCGGGCGGCGGAACTCGACGCGGCGGACGGACTCGCCGCCCTGCGCAAGCGGTTCGTGCTCGACGACGTGGTGTACCTGGACGGGAACTCGCTCGGCGCGCTGCCCGTCGAGGTCCCCGGCCGGGTCGAGGACGTCGTCCGCCGGCAGTGGGGCGAGATGCGCATCCGCTCCTGGGACGAGAGCGGCTGGTGGACCGCGCCCGAGCGGATCGGCGACAGGATCGCCCCGCTGGTCGGCGCGGCGCCCGGACAGATCGTGGTCGGCGACTCGACGAGCGTGAACGTCTTCAAGGCCCTGGTGGGCGCGGTGCGGCTGGCGGGCGAGGGGCGCGACGAGATCCTCGTCGACGCGACCACGTTCCCGACGGACGGGTACATCGCGGCGTCGGCGGCCCGGATGACGGGCTGTGAGCTGCGCCCGGTCGATCCGGACGAGCTGTCCTCGGCGCTCGGCCCCCGCACGGCCGCGGTGCTGCTCAACCACGTCGACTACCGCACCGGCCGGCTCTACGACCTGCCGTCCCTGACCTCCGCGATCCACGCGGCGGGCGCGCTCGCCGTCTGGGACCTGTGCCACACCGCGGGCGCCCTGCCGGTCGGTCTCGACGAGCACGGGGTGGACCTGGCGGTCGGCTGCACCTACAAGTACCTGAACGGCGGCCCCGGTTCGCCCGCGTACCTCTATGTCCGCGCGGACCTCCAGGACCGTTTCGACTCCCCGCTGCCCGGCTGGAACTCGCACGTCGAGCCCTTCGCCATGAGCTCGTCCTACGAGCCCGCGCCGGGCGCGCTGCGCGGCCGGGTCGGCACGCCGGACATCCTCTCGATGCTGGCCCTGGAAGCGGCGCTGGAGGTGTGGGACGGGGTCTCGGTCGAGGACGTCCGCGCCAAGTCGCTCGCTCTGACCGACTTCTTCCTGGAGTGCGTCGCGGCGTACGTCCCCGAGGGCCGGGTCGAGTCCGTGACCCCCGCCGCCCACGCGGAGCGGGGCAGCCAGGTGGCCCTGCGCTGCGCGGACGCGGGCGCCGTGATGAAGCGCCTGATCGACAACGGCGTCGTGGGTGACTTCCGCCACCCGGACATCCTCCGCTTCGGCTTCACCCCGCTGTACGTCGGCTTCGCCGACGCGGAACGGGCGGCACGGGTCCTGGCGGAGACGCTCGGCTGAGTCCAGCCCCTCCGGCGTTCGAGGAGCGGGCTCCGGGGCGGAGCCCCGGGTACGGGAAGGGCAGGGGCGGAGGGGGCGGGATTCCCTCCGCCCCTACCCGTACGCCGGGTACCCGCCCCCGCCCGGGGGACGCAGGAAGGAGGGAACCGCCCCTGACCGAGAGCAACGGCCTGCTGCGGACCCACGTCATTGGCCTGATACCGTCCACGCGAACGGCCGAATCGTTTCCTCGCCCGCCAAATCCGTTTCACCGCTGAGAGGTTGGAGCATGCAGGACGACGTCGCATCCCGGGACGACGCCGCCGCGCGCGACGCAGCCGAGGAGGCGTCCGCCTTCTCGCACCCGGCCGTGGACCCCGACGTCACCATGGCGTACGGCGACCACCCGGACCAGGTGATCGACTTCTACGCCCCGCGCGATCCCGATCCGGCGGTCCTCACCCCCGTCGTGGTCGTGCTGCACGGCGGTGCCTGGCGCGCCCCCTACGACCGCCGCCACATCACCCCGTTCGCCGCCTTCCTGACCCGTCGCGGGTTCGCCGTGGCGAACGTCGAGTACCGCCGCGGAGAGGACGGGGGCCGGGCCGGCACCGAGGCCGGCGGCACCGCCGGGGCTCCGGTCGCCGGCCGCTGGCCCGACACCTTCGACGACGTGGCGGCCGCGCTCGACGCGCTGCCCGCACTCGTGCGCCGGGCGCTCCCGGGGGCCGACCCCGGACGCATGGTGATCACCGGCCACTCGGCGGGCGGACACCTGGCGCTGTGGCTCGCGGCCCGTCACCTCCTGCCCGCCGACGCGCCCTGGCGCACCGACGGTCCCGCCCCCCTGCGCGGTGTCGTCGCCCTCGCTCCGATCGCCGACTTCCAGGTCGCGGAGGAACTCGACGTGTGCGGCGGGGCTTCCCGGCAACTCCTGGGCGGAGAAGCCACGTTCGCGGAACGCCTGCCCTACGCCGACCCGGTGCGGCTGCTCCCCACCGGCATCGCCACCACGCTCGTCCAGGGCCGTACCGACGTCGTCGTCCCGCAGGCGGTCGCCGAGTCGTACGCGGACGCGGCGGCCAAGGCGGGCGAGGTGGTGGGTCTGACGCTGCTGGAGGACGTCGGCCACTTCCCCCTGATCGACCCGTCCGCCGACGCCTGTGCCGTGGTGGCGGAGGAGATCGCCCAACTGGCCTGGTAGGCACTTCAACTGCGTTGATTTCAAGGACAGTTGAACCATCCTCCCGGACCCCGGTCATACCCGTAGTACCTGAGAGCTACCTCTCGAATGAGGTCCGCAGCGGGACGCGGACGACAGGTGACGATCCGTAATTTCCCTTCCAATGGCGCCCGATGACCGGGCGGACGGGGAGGGACGGACACCATGGACCACCGGACGAAGCCGGCTGCCGAGGGGAGCGCGGACGCCCCCGCGGCCCCGTGCCCCCGGACCGGAGACCGGACCGCCCGTCGGCCGCGTCGGCCGGGACGCGCCCGTCGGCTGCGCCGGACGCTGCTCGCCGCGCTGATCACGGCCGCGGTCGTCGTTCCCGTGTCCGCCGCCGCTCGCCCCGAGATCCCCGCGCCCGCGCCCGCGGTCCTCGCACCGCTGGCGGCGTCGACCCTGGACCAGGCGTACGAGGCGAACCGGGCGGACGCCGCGAAGGCGGCCCGGATGGCCGCGGACCACGGTGACCGCACCCGTGCCGCCGCCGACCGCGCCCTGGCCGCACCCTCCCGCCGTCTCCTCCTCTTCGACGGCCGGGGCACCGGCCGGGCCGTCGAGGTCCTCGGCGATCTCGCCCACGCCGACCGCGTGGCCGTCCTGGTCCCGGGCTCGGACACCACGCTGGAGACGTACGGCCGCTTCCGCGCCGGCGCCCTCGCCCTGCACGACCGGCTCGGCCCGCGCGGAGCCGTCCTCGCCTGGCTCGGGTACGAGACGCCGGGCACCGTGAGCACCACGGTCCTGACGCCGGACCGTGCCGAGGAGGCGGCTCCCCTGCTGAGGGCGTTCCTGCGCGAGGTGCGCGGAGTCGTCGGCCGGTCGGCGCACCTCTCCCTGCTCTGCCACTCCTACGGCACGGTGGTCTGCGGCCGTGCCGCCCCGGGCCTGGACGTGAGCGACATCGCCGTCCTCGGCAGTCCGGGCACCGGAGCGTCCTCGGCCTCCGCGCTGGGCACGTCCGCCCGCGTCTGGGCCGCCCGGGGCTCCGCCGACTGGGTCGCGCACGTCCCGCACACGAGCGTCGGCCTCTTCGGCACGACCGTCGGCTTCGGCACCGACCCGGTGTCCCCGTCCTTCGGCGCCCGGGTCTTCCGGGCCGGTGCCGCCGGGCACAGCGACTACTTCGCGCCGGGCTCCGAGTCCCTGGCCAACCTCACCCGCATCGTCCTCGGCGACACCTCGGAGGTGACCCGTGCGTGACCTGACCGGTACGACCGCCCCGAAAGGCACGGCCGGCACGACCGCCCCGACCGGCCTGCGGGCCGTGATCCACCGCGTCGACCGGGCCACCCCCGTGGAGCGCGACCGCGCCGTGGACGCCCTGCGCGCCCTCGCGATCCTGGGCGTGGTCCTGGGCCACTGGCTGGTGACGGCGCTCGTCGCGGACGGCGGCACGCTGCGCACGGCGAGCCCGTTGCGGTACATGCCCTGGCTGACCCCGGTCTCCTGGGCCTTCCAGACGCTCGCCGTGTTCTTCCTGGTGGGCGGCCACGTGGCGACGAAGAGCTACGCGTCGGCACGGGCCCGCGGCACGACGTACGGGCGGTGGCTGCGCGCCCGCACGGAACGTCTGCTGAGGCCGGTGGCGGCGGTGCTGACGCTCTGGGCGGTGGCGACCGGCTGCCTCCTCGTGTCCGGCGCGGACTTCCGCACGGTCCACACCCTGGTGAAACTGGCGCTGTCCCCGCTCTGGTTCCTGGTCGTCTTCGCCGGACTGACCGCCGTTACACCGCTGCTCACCCGGCTGAACCCGCTGTGGCCGCTGGCCGTCGTCCTCCATGTGGATGTCGTACGTTTCGGCTTCGGCGGCCCGGCGTGGCTCGGCTGGGTGAACGTCGCGGCGGGCTGGCTGGTTCCTTACGCCCTGGGCGCGGCCTGGACCCGAGGCGAACTGGAGGGGCCGCGCGCGGGCCTCCTGCTGTTCGCCGGCGGCGCGACGGCGACGGCCGCCCTGGTGCTGTGCGCCGGTTATCCGGCGTCCATGGTCGGCATACCGGGGGCCGCGGTCTCCAATCTGGACCCGCCGACGCTGGCCGCGGTCACCTTCGGACTGGCCCAGTGCGGACTCGCCCTGCTGCTGCGTGAGCCGCTGCGCCGGGGGATGCGGCGCCCGGTGGTCTGGGCGGGCACCGCCTTCGCCAACCTCTCCGCGATGACGATATTCCTCTGGCACCAGACGTCCCTGATGGCGGTGACCGCCCTCGGTCTGCTCGCGGGCAGGCTTCCCGGTCTGCACACCACCCCCGACTCCCTGGCCTGGGTGGCCGCGAGACTCCTCTGGCTGCCCGTCTTCGGCTGCGCCCTCACCCTGTGCTGGTTCGCTTTCAGCGTCCATGAGAGGGGACCCCGCCGTCCCGTCGGCCGCCCCTCCCGGGTCGTCCGTGTCCACCGGGGCCTCGGCCGGGGGACACCCGAGGAGGTGCCTCGTGCCTAGGGTTGGCGACGTGACCAGCGAGGAGCAGGGGCCCCCGATCGGCGGGCGGGCAAAGGTGTCTGACGCACCGTCGGGCAGATCCGGATCTCCCGCACCGATCGCCGTGCCCGCCGGTGGTGGCCGCCGTGGCGGCGGGCGCGTACAGGCGCTCGCCCGGGCCCCCTTCCTGCTTCTCCCGTTCCTGCGCGGGATCCTGGCCGAACTCGCGGTGCCGGCGGCCGCGCCGCTGCCGCCGCTGTCCCGGCCCCGGCTGCTGCGCCGGCTGCCGCATGTCGTCGTGTGTCTGATCGCCCTCGGGCTCGGGCTGGCGGCCATGGACGAGCTGAGACACGGCTACCGACTCGGTTTCCCGCTGGGCACGGTCAGCGGCTTCGCGGTGGGCGCGGCCGTCGCGTTCGCGCTGTGGCGTCCTGTGCCGGCCTGGTGGCTGTCGCTGGGCGCCACCGTGGTCGCGGGCATCCCCGGCCCGGCACGGGGAGCGGACTGGCCGTGGAGCTCGTCCACGATGACGGCACAGGCCGTCGTGCTCTTCCTGCTCGCCCTGCGGTCGCCCACGCGCGTCGCCGTCGGCGCGCTGTCGCTGACAGCCCTGGCCACCTACCTCCTGCAGGATCTGGCCGTCAGACCCGCGTACTCCCCGGCCGTGCCGGTCGTCGGACCATCCATCCGACCATCCATCGGACTGTCCTACCACCCGACGGGAGCGCTGGCGCTGGTCGTCTTCGCCGTCGTCGTCCTCCTCGGCACGGCGCTGCGCGGTCGCCGCGAGGCCCGCACCCAACTGGTCGAGCAGGCCTCGCTGACCGAGGAGGAGCGCGCCCGCCGCACGGTCCTGGAGGAGCGCAGCCGCATCGCCCGCGAACTCCACGACGTGGTCGCCCACCACATGTCGGTGATCTCCATTCAGGCACAGGTCGCCCCCCACCTGGTCGAGAATCCGACCGACGAGCTGAAGGAGAACCTGGAGGGCATCCGGCAGAACGCCCTGGAGGCGCTGACCGAGCTGCGCCGGGTGCTCGGAGTGCTGCGCTCGGAGAACCCGGAGGACCCGTACGGCCTCGGCACCGGGGCGGGCGTGGCGCCGGACGCCCCGCAGCCCACGCTCGGCCGTCTCGACGCCCTGGTCGAGAACACCCGCGCCGCGGGGCTGGACGTGACCACGGAGATCGCCGGGGAACGGCTTCCCCTGGCCCCGGGCGTGGAGCTGTCGGCGTACCGGATCATCCAGGAGGCGCTGAGCAACGCCCTTCGTCACGCGCCGGGTTCCGCGGTCAAGGTCGAACTCTGGCACTTCCCCCGGGGCCTCCAGGTGAGGGTCGTCAACTCGCGTCCCCGGCACCCCGCTCCGCCGTCCCCGGGCGCCGGACACGGACTGCTCGGCATGCGGGAGCGCGTCGCGATGCTGGGTGGCACCCTCATGACCTCGGAGACGTCGTGCGGAGGGTTCGCGGTGGTTGCCTTCCTCCCGGGCAGCGGCACCGCGCCCGCCGACGCCACCGGCCGGACCGACGAGACCCCCACAGGCCCGCGAGGAGAAGAGACACCATGACGACCGTGAGCGGCACCATCCGCGTACTGATCGCCGACGACCAGCAGATGGTCCGCCAGGGATTCACCGTGCTGCTCAACACCCGTCCGGGCATCGAGGTGATCGGCCAGGCGGTCGACGGTCTCGACGCCGTCCGCAAGGTCGCCGAACTCGCCCCGGACGTCGTCCTGATGGACATCCGCATGCCCGAACTCGGCGGCATCGAGGCGACCCGCCGCATCACCACGGACACCCCGCACATCAAGGTCCTGGTGCTGACCACCTTCGACCTCGACGAGTACGTCTACGAAGCCCTGCGCGCCGGCGCCTCCGGCTTCCTTCTCAAGGACGCCTCGGCCGACCAGCTCGCGGAGGCGGTCCGGGTGGTCGCGGCCGGTGACGCCCTCCTCGCCCCCGGCATCACCCGCCGCCTCATCGCCGAGTTCTCCCGCCTCGGCTCCGCCCCGCGCACCCCCCTCAAGCAGCGGGTCGGCGACCTCACCGAACGCGAGACCGAGGTCCTGGCCCACATCGCCCAGGGCCTCTCCAACGCCGAGATCGCCCAGCGCCTGGTGGTGGCCGAGCAGACCGTGAAGACCCACGTCGGCCGCATCCTCGTCAAACTGGGCCTGCGCGACCGCACCCAGGCGGCGGTCTTCGCCTACGAATCGGGCCTGGTCCGTCCCACGGGCTACTGACCCGCACCCCACCGGCCCGCGGAGGGCGCCCACGGCCCTACCCGTAGTACCTGAGACGGACCCCCGAGGACCCTCCTCGCAGGTGACGACCGCACCCCCCGTCCGGCTCTACCGTTCTGAACGTGACCGAGACGACCCAGACGCAGATGACGTCCCCGCCCCCCGGCGGTGCCGGGGACAGGCCCCGCAGCCCGGAGTACCGCCTCGCGGCGGACGCCGTGCGCGGCCTGCGGCAGGACATGTTCCACGACGCCTTCGCCTACCGTCCGCTCCGCCGCATGCGCACGGACGGTCCCCTCACCCGCCGCCTGCCCGGAACCCTGCGCGCGTACGCGGCCTGGACCCCGCACGCGACGGTGGCCGCGATGGGCCTGCTGGCGATGGCGGCCGGCTACAGCGGTGTCGGCGGCCCCGGCGAGAGCCCGGTCACCCAGCTGCTGTGCGGGCTCCTCGCCCTGCTCCCGGTCCTGGCGACCCTCATCCGCCCGATCGGCGCCTTCTGGCTCTCGATCGCGGCGGTCCCGGTCGTCGCCGTGTTCAGCAACTCCTGGAGCGAATGGCCGTGGGCGCCCGGCAGCTTCCTGGCGCACGTCACCGTGCTGACGGTCGTCGCCCTGCGGTCGCGCCCCCGCGTCGCGGCCTGGATGTGGCTGCTGACCGCCGCGTACAGCCTGGTGGCCGAGACGTTCTTCGGCGGGAGCTACTACAGCGCCAACACGTTCCCGCTCCTGTTCGTCTCCGCGCTCGCCCTCCTGATCGTCACGGTCCTGAACGTCCGCAGGGAGGCCGAGCAGGAGGTGACGGCCCACCAGTCGGAGACGGCGCAGGAGCGGTCCCGGCGCACACTGCTCGAAGAGCGCACGACGATCGCCCGCGAGCTGCACGACGTGGTCGCGCACCACATGTCGGTGGTCGCCATCCAGGCGGAGGCGGCGCCCTACCGGGTGGAGAACCCGCCCCCGGAGCTGGAGCAGGCCTTCGTCACGATCCGGGAGAACGCGGTGGCCGCGCTGACCGAGCTGCGCCGTGTGCTGGGTGTGGTCAGGGCCGAGGACTACGAGGCGCCGGACGCCCCGCAGCCCACGCTCGCCGATCTGGACGGGCTCCTCGCCAACGTGCGGGACGCGGGTCTGACCGTGGAGAAGGCGGTCACGGGTGCGGTGCGCGAGCTGCCGCAGGGCGTCGAGCTGTCGGCGTACCGGATAGTCCAGGAGGCCCTCAGCAACACCCTGCGGCACGCGCCGGGAGCGTCGGCCCGCGTCGAGATCGGTTATGTCCTCGGCGGGCTCGGCCTGCGCATGGTCAACGGCCCCGCGCCGGTGACGACCCTGGAGAAGTCGACGCACGGCGCGGGGCACGGCATCACGGGCATGCGCGAGCGGGTCACGATGCTGGACGGCGAGATGACGACGGGCGTCATGGACGACGGAGGGTACGAGGTGGTGGTGTTCCTGCCGGTGCCGTCGGGGGAGGCGACCGGATGACGGGCGGTACGGGCCGGGCGATCCGGGTGCTGATCGCCGACGACCAGATGATGGTCCGCGAGGGCTTCTCCGTGCTGCTCGGCGCGATGCCGGACATCGAGGTCGTCGGCGAGGCGGTCAACGGCCGGGAGGCGGTCGAGCGGGTACGTGAGCTGCAGCCGGACGTCGTGCTGATGGACATCCGCATGCCGGAGATGAACGGCATCGACGCGACCCGGGAGATCGTCGCCGCGGACGGCGCCGCGAAGGTGCTGGTGCTGACGACGTTCGATCTCGACGAGTACGTGTACCAGGCGCTGCGCGCGGGGGCGTCCGGCTTCCTGCTCAAGGACGCCTCGGCCCGCCAGCTCGCCGACGGGGTGAGGGTGGTGTCGGCCGGGGAGGCGCTGCTCGCGCCCTCGGTCACCAGACGGCTGATCACGGAGTTCTCCAAGCTGGCGGAGGAGCCCCGGCTGCCGGCGACGGCACACGCGGCGTACGGGGATCTGACCGACCGGGAGACGGAGGTGCTGGTGCTGATCGCACAGGGCCTGTCGAACGCGGAGATCGCCGAGCGGCTCGTCGTCGCGGAGTCGACGATCAAGACCCATGTGAGCCGCGTCCTGGTGAAACTGGGGCTGCGGGACCGGACGCAGGCGGCGGTGTTCGCGTACGAGGCGCGCCTGGTCACCCCCAGGTGACGCGGACCCGCCGTCGAAGGCCGCCGTTCAGGTCCCCCCGCCCGGGACGCCCCTGGTCAGCGGGGGGCGGGCCGAGCTAGCGTCCGTTCATGGCAGCTTTGGAGAGTTCGCGGGCCTTCGACCCGTGGGATCCGGCCTTCGTGGCGGACCCGTACCCGGCCTACGAGGAACTGCGTGCGCGGGGCCGGGTGCACTACTACGAGCCGACGAACCAGTGGCTGGTGCCGCACCACGCGGACGTGTCGGCCCTGCTGCGGGACCGCCGGCTGGGCCGGACGTACCAGCACCGGTTCACGCACGAGGACTTCGGGCGGACGGCCCCGCCGCCGGAGCACGAGCCGTTCCACGTGCTCAACGACCACGGGATGCTCGACCTGGAGCCTCCGGACCACACGCGGATCCGGCGGCTGGTGTCGAAGGCGTTCACACCGCGCACGGTGGAGCGGCTGAAGCCGTACGTGGAGGGGCTGGCGGGCGAGCTGGTCGACAGGCTGGTGGAGGCGGGCGGCGGGGATCTGCTGACCGACGTGGCGGAGCCGCTGCCGGTGTCGGTGATCGCGGAGATGCTGGGCGTCCCGGAGTCCGAACGGGCGCCGCTCCGCCCCTGGTCGGCGGACATCTGCGGGATGTACGAGCTGAACCCGTCCGAGGAGGCCGCGCGGAAGGCGGTGCGGGCGTCGGTCGAGTTCACCGAGTACCTGCGGGGGCTGATCGAGGCCCGGCGCAAGGAGCCGGGGGACGACCTGATCTCGGGACTCATCGCGGCGCACGACGAGGGCGACCGGCTCACCGAGCAGGAGATGATCTCCACCTGCGTGCTGCTGCTGAACGCCGGGCACGAGGCCACGGTCAACGCCACGGTGAACGGCTGGTGGGCCCTGTTCCGGCACCCTGGGCAGCTGGCGGCGCTGCGGGCGGACCATGCGCTGATCCCCACGGCGGTGGAGGAGCTGATGCGCTACGACACCCCGCTCCAGCTGTTCGAGCGCTGGGTGCTGGACGACATCGAGATCGACGGCACGACGGTTCCGCGGGGCGCGGAGATCGCGATGCTCTTCGGCTCCGCGAACCGTGACGCCGCGGTGTTCGAGGACCCGGACGCGCTGGACCTGTCCCGGGCGGAGAATCCGCACATCTCCTTCAGCGCGGGCATCCACTACTGCATCGGTGCTCCGCTGGCCCGGATCGAGCTGGCCGCGTCCATGAGCGCGCTTCTGACCAGGGCCCCCGGCCTCAGGCTCGCCGGGGAACCGGTCCGCAAGCCGAACTTCGTGATCCGCGGACTGGAGGGTCTGCAGGTGGAGGTCTGACCTCCGGCACGGCCCCGTCCGGCGGCGCGGCACCCCGCCCGGGCGAGGTGCCGCGCCGCCGGGCTCCTCACGTCGCCAGGTCCCGGCGGCGCAGGCACGTCAGTCCCGCCGCCGTCAGGGCCACCGCGATCGCGGTGAGGACCAGGACCGGGGTCCAGGTCATGGTGCCGCCCGGCAGCCTCGGGAGGTGGCCGAAGGGGGAGAGGTCCAGGACGGCCTGCGGGATCTTCAGGGCGGGGCCGAGCCAGCCGAGGAGGAGGGCGAGGCCCGCCGCGGCCCAGGCGCCGGGGGCGAGGCGGGGCGAGAGGCCGTACAGCAGGACGGCGAGGCCGCCCAGGGTCCACACCGCCGGGACCTGGACCAGACAGGCGCCGAGGATCGCGCCGTACTCCGCTCCGTAGCCGAGGGCGAGGCCGACCCCGCCGAGCAGCATGACGACGGCCGTGCCGCCGAAGGCGAGGACGAGGTGTCCGCCGGCCCAGCGCAGCCGGCCGACGGCGGCGGCGAGCAGGGGTTCGGCGCGCTGCGAGGTCTCCTCGCCGTGCAGCCGCAGCACGGAGGAGACGACGTAGAGGGCGGCGACCATGCCCAGCATGTTCACCATGGCGGCGAGGAACGCGTCGGTGAGCCCGGCCTGCCCGCCCATCCGCTCGATGATCTCGCGGGTCTTGGCGTTGCTGCCGACCAGGTCGGCGGCCCCCTTCGTGATGCCGCCGAACGCGGCGCCCGCCGCGAGGAAGCCGAGGCTCCAGCCGAGGACCGCGCCGCGCTGCAGCCGCCAGGCCAGCGCCCCGGCCGTGCCGAGGCGGCCGGTCGCGGGTCCCGGCCGGGTGGGCAGGAAGCTCATGCCCACGTCGCGCCGCCCGGCCAGCACGTAGGCGGCGGCGCCCTGTGCGATGACGGCCGCGGCGAACAGCAGCAGGACCCACCAGCGTTCGTCCGCGAAGGCGCGGAGGTTCTCCAGCCAGCCCAGCGGCGAGATCCAGGTCAGCGCCGACGAGCCGTCGTCGGTCGCCGAGTCGCCCGCCGCCCTGAGGACGAAGGCGGCGCCGACCAGGGCGCCCGTCAGTCCCTTGGCGAGCCGCCCGCTCTCCGTGAGCTGGGCGACGATCGCGGCCATGGTCGCGAAGACCATCCCGGTCGCGCCGATCGCGAGTCCGAGCGCCAGGGCCCCGGCGGCGCCCTGTCCGGCGAGGCCGGCCGTGACGATCAGGGCGAGGACGCCGTCGGCGACGAGCGCGGCGAGCAGGGCGGCGGTCAGCGGGGCCCGCCGCCCGACCATCGCGGCGGAGACGAGTTCCTGGCGGCCGCTCTCCTCCTCGTCCCGGGTGTGCCGTACGACGACGATCAGGCTCATGACGGCGGCGAGGATCCCGGCGTAGACGCCGATGCGCCAGGCGGTGAGTCCGCCGAGCGAGTCGCTGAACACCGGTCCGTAGGTGGCGCGCAGGGAGTTGTTGGCGAGCATCTGCTGGGCCAGGGCGGCGCGTTCGGCCGGGGTGCCGTACACGCTCTTCAGCGAGGCCGGCAGGGAGAGCACCATCAGCGCGGTCACGCCGATCCACAGCGGCATCATCACGCGGTCGCGGCGCAGCGCGAAGCGCAGCAGGGTCCCGGTGCCGGCCAGGGGGCGGGAGCCGCCGGCGCGCGCGGCGAAGGCGCCGGGGGCAGGGGCGGGGGCCGGGGTGGTCGTGGCGGTCATCGGGCCACCGTCTCCTCGGACCCGTCCGCCCGGTCGTCCGCCCGCCCGTCCGCCGGGGCAGCCGCCCGGCCGTCGTCCTGGTAGTGCCGCAGGAACAGCTCCTCCAGGGTCGGCGGGGTCGAGGTCAGGGACCGGACGCCGGAGTCGGTCAGCGACCTGAGGACGGCGTTCAGCTTGTCGCCGTCGGCCTGGAACCGGACCTTGCACCGGACCCCGTCGTGCCGGACCCCGGCGTCCTGGACGTCGAGTTCGTGGACGCCGGGCAGGGACGCCAGCCCGTTCGGCGGGCCGGTGAGTTCGGCGGTGACGCTGGTGCGGGTGAGGTGGCGCAGGTCGGCGAGGGTGCCGCTCTCGACGGTCCGGCCCTTGCGGATGATGCTGACGCGGTCGCAGAGTTCCTCGACCTCGCTCAGGATGTGGGAGGACAGCAGGATCGTGCGGCCCCGGTCGCGTTCCTCCCGTACGCACTTCTGGAAGACCTCTTCCATCAGCGGGTCGAGGCCCGAGGTCGGCTCGTCCAGGATGAGCACGTCGACGTCCGAGGCGAAGGCGGCGACGAGGGCGACCTTCTGGCGGTTGCCCTTCGAGTAGGTGCGCCCCTTCTTGGTGGGGTCGAGTTCGAAGCGCTCGATCAGGTCGGCGCGCCGCGCGGGGTCGAGGCCGCCGGTGCGTCCGCCTTCCCGTCCGCCGCGACGGGCGCGGCCCCCGTCGTGCAGCCGCCCGTAGAGGTCGATGACCTCGCCGCCGGAGAGGTTGCGCCACAGGGTGACGTCGCCGGGGACGTAGGCGACCCGGCGGTGGAGTTCGACCGCGTCCGCCCAGGGGTCCATGTCCAGCATCCGGGCCGTGCCCGAGTCGGCGCGCAGCAGGCCCAGCAGGACCCGGATGGTGGTGGACTTCCCGGAGCCGTTGGGGCCGAGGAAGCCGTGCACCTCCCCGGCCTCGACCTCCAGGTCCAGGCCGTCCAGCGCGTGCGTCGTGCCGAACGACTTGTGCAGTCCGGCGACGCTGATTGCCTTCGTCATGGCCCGAACGTACGCTTCTTTCAGAAATTTGTGAAGTTAAGGAAACGTATAAACCCTGGATACACTCGACGACGATGCGCGAGCAGGGGAGATGATCGGCAGATGGCGGAACCGAGTGCGAGGGAGCGGGACCCGGAGGCGGTCTCACAGTTCGTCGAGGGCTTCGCGGCCCAGCTCGTCGAGGCCGGGATGCAGCGGATGCCCGCCCGTGTCTTCGCCGCGCTGCTGGCCTCCGACTCCGGTGCCATGACCTCCGCCGAACTCGGCGAGCAACTCCAGGTCAGCCCCGCCGCCGTCTCCGGCGCGGTGCGCTACCTCGCGCAGCAGCACATGGTCTCGCGCGAGCGGGAACCCGGCTCACGGCGCGAGCGGTACCGCGTGCACAGCAACCAGTGGTACGAGGCGCTGACCAGACGTGACGCGGTGCTCAAGCGCTGGGAGCTCGCCCTGCGCGCCGGTGTCGACTCCCTCGGTCCCGCGACCCCCGCCGGGCGGCGGCTCTCCGAGACCCTCGCGTTCTTCGAGTTCATCGACGGCGAGGTCGCCGCGATGATGGAACGCTGGCGCGCCCACCGCGAGACGCTGTTCGGCGACGACGCCTGACGAACGCGACCGGGTGGACCGGCCCCGGCCCCGGTCCAGGTCCCGGTCCAGGTCCGTCAGGTCCTGGCCGGCAGGGTCAGGCCCCAGGCCGACTCCCGTACCGTCCAGGTCCGGGTCCGGACCGGGCCGCTCACCACGGAGTCCGCGCGGTAGCGGAAGTCGGCGCCGGAGACGGTGACCTTGTGGCCAAGGAGCCGCAGGGGCGAGGAGCCGGTGCCCGCGGACACCGCGCGGACCTCGATCTCGGCGCCGCAGCCCGCCTCCCCCGGCGTCACGGACACGGCCTCCACCGGCTGGTCCAGGTCCACCACGCACACCCCGTCGACCTCGATCCGCAGCCTGGAGGGCCCCGTCGCGGGCGCGGCGGCGAGCCGGGACGGCCGGGAGGCGAGGGTCCGCACCAGGGACTGGCAGGTGCGCAGCCAGGCATGCCCGCCGGCCTCCTCCCCGGGCGCCCCCGCGGGTACGGGGGCGGACGGCCGGGAGGGCGGCGAGGGGATGCACAGCGCGCCGAGCACCACGCCGTCGCTGTCGTCCACGAGCAGGTCGAGCCGTCGTTCGGCCCCGTCGAGGACCGCCCTGGCCGCCGCGACGGCCCCCACCGGCACCCCGAGCGAACCGGACAGCGGCGACACACCGCCCACGGGCACGAAGGACAGCGCGCACGCGGCGAGTTCCCGCCGCCGGTGCAGCAGGGACACCGCCCGCAGCAGGGCCCCGTCGTCACCGATGACCACGGGGCGACGGGCACCCCGGCGGATCAGCGCCCGGGCGAATTCCTCGGGCCCTTCCGGGAGGCACACCTTCGTCGCCGCACCCGCGCTGAGCACGTCTTTCGCGATCCGGACGGACTCGCCGTCCGTCCGTCGGGCGACCGGGTCGATGACCACCAGGAGCTGGTCGGAAGCCGCCACCTCGGTCCTGCCTCGCTTCCTCGGGTAGCATCTTTCTGCAAGAGCCCCTTGCGCCTTTGCGCCAGGGGCTTCGTCTATTCCGGGGCATCCGGTCCGACGGTCGCGGCCAATGGTGGTCGCCGGTGTGCGCAGCCGTAGCCACGGCCGCGTACGTCCCCGACCTTGGACATGCCCCGCCCGGAAGGGGTGTACGCCTGTGCCCGCACTTGTGCTGCTCGGTGCTCAGTGGGGTGACGAAGGCAAGGGAAAGGCCACCGATCTGCTCGGTGGATCCGTGGACTACGTGGTGCGCTACCAGGGCGGCAACAACGCCGGTCACACGGTAGTCGTGGGTGACCAGAAATACGCCCTCCACCTCCTCCCTTCCGGAATCCTCACGCCGGAGTGCACTCCGGTGATCGGAAACGGAGTCGTCGTCGACCCGGCCGTCCTGTTCTCCGAGCTGAACGGACTCAACGAGCGCGGCGTCGACACCTCCAAGCTGCTGATCAGCGGAAACGCTCACATCATCACGCCTTACAACGTCACTGTCGACAAGGTGACGGAACGCTTCCTCGGAAAGCGGAAGATCGGCACCACCGGCCGCGGGATCGGTCCGACATACGCGGACAAGATCAACCGCGTGGGCATCCGCATCCAGGACCTCTACGACGAGTCGATCCTCACCCAGAAGGTCGAGGCGGCCCTGGAGGTCAAGAACCAGCTGCTCACCAAGCTCTACAACCGCCGCGCCATCGAGGCGGGCCAGGTCGTCGAGGAGCTGCTGGGCTACGCGGACCGGCTCGAGCCGTACGTCGCGGACACCGTCCTGGTCCTCAACCAGGCGCTGGAGCAGGACAAGGTCGTGCTCTTCGAGGGCGGCCAGGGCACGCTGCTGGACATCGACCACGGCACGTACCCGTTCGTGACGTCGTCGAACCCGACCGCGGGCGGCGCCTGCACGGGCGCCGGCGTCGGCCCGACCAAGATCAGCCGGGTCATCGGCATCCTCAAGGCGTACACGACCCGCGTCGGCTCGGGCCCGTTCCCGACGGAGCTCTTCGACGCGGACGGCGACGCCCTGCGGCGCATCGGCGGGGAGCGCGGTGTGACGACCGGCCGTGACCGGCGCTGCGGCTGGTTCGACGCGGTCATCGCCCGCTACGCGACCCGCGTGAACGGCCTGACCGACTTCTTCCTCACCAAGCTGGACGTCCTGACCGGCTGGGAGCAGATCCCGGTCTGCGTGGCGTACGAGATCGACGGCAAGCGCGTCGAGGAACTCCCGTACTCCCAGACCGACTTCCACCACGCGAAGCCGGTCTACGAGACCCTCCCCGGCTGGTCGGAGGACATCACCAAGGCGAAGACCTTCGGTGACCTCCCGAAGAACGCGCAGGCCTACGTGAAGGCGCTGGAGGAGATGTCGGGCGCCCCGATCTCCGCGATCGGCGTCGGACCGGGCCGCGACGAGACGATCGAGATCAACTCGTTCATCTAGCGCGGAGCGGCCGTCTCACGCGGAGCGTGAGCGGACTTCCCACGGGTGTGCCCCGGCCGTCGGCCGGGGGCACACCCGTATCCGTACCCGAGCCCGTCGCGGTGGAGCCGGCCTCGGCGCGAGGTGGGCGGGGTGCCCGCGACGGGAATAGCCTGAAAGTGCGCCTCGGGGGCCTGTGCGTCGATCGGCGGAGAAGGTGAACGCGATGCGCGTGATGCTCAAGGCGACCATGGACACGGACAAGGCCAACGAACTCATCCGCAGCGGAAAGCTGCCGGAGCTGATGCGGGAGACGATGGACCGGGTGAAGCCGGAATCGGCCTACTTCACCGCCCACGAGGGCAGCCGCACCTGCTACCTGGTCTTCGACATGCAGGACAGCAGCCAGATGCCGGTGATCGCCGAGCCGTTCTTCATGGATCTCGGTGCCCGGGTCGAGTTCTCCCCCGTGATGAACGCCGACGATCTCTCGAAGGGCCTGTCCCAGCTGGGCTGACGACCTCGGCCGGATCGCGGTGCCTCGGCCGGGCCGCGGTGCGGGACCGTGGGACCGGGTCCCGCACCGGAGGACGGCCGGATCAGCTGAAGACGATCATGGACCCCTGGGCGAGGCTCCGGGTCGCCGCCGCGTGCAGGCCCAGCCAGACGTGGCGCTCGCGGGCGAAGGGGCTGGAGTCGTAGGGGGCCGGAGCGGCGGGCTCCTCCAGCTCCGTCGGGACGGTCGGGGGCCCCGGCGGCGCCGGGGGGTTGGACGGGTCGATGCCGATCGCGGGTGCCACGAACTCGAGTTCGCGCAGGAGAGCCTGCGACGAGCCCAGGGGCCCGCCGCCCGCGAGGAGTTCGTCGTTGGCCAGCGGGTGCGGGAACTCCACCGGGACGTAGGCGCCCGCGTGGTCGTAGTGCCAGACCAGATGGGACTGCTGGGCGTTGCTCTCGAACATCTCCAGCAACTGCTCGTAGTCGCCGCCGAGTTCGTCGACCGGCGCCACCGCGAGCCCGCACATCTGGAGCAGGTACGCGCGGCGCAGGAAGTGCAGCGCGTCGTAGTCGAATCCGGCGACCGGGGCCACGTCGCCCGACAGGCCCGGCATGTACGCGTACACCGGCACCGGGGGGAGCCCGGCCTCGGCGAGCACCTTGTCGTAGAGCGCCAGTTCCTCGGCGAAGGGGTTGTCGGGGGTGTGGCACAGCACGTCGACGAGCGGGACCAACCACAGGTCACAGGCCAACAGACGGCTCCTCTTGCTCCATGGGGTGCAGGGTGGTCAGGGCAGCGTAATGCGCGTGGCGGTCCTGTGAAGAGGCCGGTACGCAAGTAGGCCACCGGGCGGCCGGGGTCGTTCGTCCTCGGGGGCCGGGCCCCCGTCCCTCCGATCACCCGGAGCGGGTGCCCTCAAACACGGGAACGGGACGATCCGGACCCCGGCCCGCCCCTCAGGGGGCGTCGAGGCGCTCGATGAGGGTGAGCGCGTGCTCGTTGTACGCCGTCACGATCGCCCGGGCCCCGTCGGCGTCGCGGCGCGCGAGGGCGTCCACCAGCGCGGTGTGACCGGACCACAGATGGCCCCTGAGGTCGGAGACGTGGCGCAGGTGCTGGACCGTGCAGACCCACGACTGGACCCGCATCCGGTGCAGGAAGTCGGAGAGGTAGGTGTTGCCGAACAGGTTGCTCAGTTCGCGCCAGTAACGGAGGTCGTAGCCGATGAGGATGTTCAGGTCCCCGGCGGTGGCCGCGCGCTGGGCCTCCTCGCCGCGGCGCCGGACGGCCGCGAGGGCGGCGAGCGCGCGCGGGTCGTCGGCCTGCGGCATGCCGGTGGCCACGAGGTGCTGGAACATGCCCTCCGTGATCAGGCTGCGCGCCTCGATCATGCCGCGGTAGTCGGCGCCGGAGTACTCGTGGACGCGGAAGCCGCGGTGCTGGTCGGCGTCCAGGAGGCCCTGGGCCGACAGGTCGACCAGGGCCTCGCGGACCGGGGTGGCGGAGACGCCGTACTGCTCGGCGATCTCCTTCACCGTGAACTCCTGGCCCGGCCGGAGGCGACCCCCGAGCACCTCGTCACGGAGCGCGTCCGCGATCTGCTGCCGCAGGGTGCTGCGTGTTACGGCGCCACTGCCGCCGGTCCCGGCCATGGTGGTGGTCTCACTCCCCGTCGCGTGGGTGGGTGCGGAAGTCCGCTCGCGTACCTCTTCGAGCAGGCCACCATACGCCGTGGGGGCCGGCGCACCGATTTCCCGCACCCCCGAAAGGGCGCGGGAAACCGGCGCGACCGGCCCCCACGAGGGCGCGGACCCCCTGCGCCTCACACCGTGTGCTCGTCCGCCACCGACAGCGCCTCGTCCAGGGCCGCCAGCCCCTCCTTGGCCTCGGCCTCGGTGATGTTGCACGGCGGGACGACGTGGGTGCGGTTCATGTTGATGAAGGGCCACAGACCGCGGGCCTTGGCCGCCGCGCCGAACGCGGCCATCGGCGCGTTCGCCTCGCCCGAGGCGTTGTACGGGACCAGCGGCTCCCGGGTCTCCCGGTCCTTCACCAGTTCCAGCGCCCAGAAGGCGCCCGTGCCGCGCACCTCGCCGACGCTCGGGTGCCGTTCGGCCAGCTCGCGCAGCCCCGGTCCGAGGACCCTCTCGCCGATGGCGGCGGCCTGGCCGACGACCCCCTCCTCCTCCATGACGTTGATCGTCGCGACGGCGGCGGCACAGGCCAGCGGGTGCCCGGAGTAGGTGAGTCCGCCCGGGTAGGGCCGCCGGGCGAAGGTCTCGGCGACGGCGCCGGAGATCGCCACGCCGCCCAGCGGCACGTAGCCGGAGTTCACGCCCTTGGCGAAGGTCATCAGGTCCGGCGTCACCTCGTAATGGTCGGCCGCGAACCACTTGCCGGTCCGTCCGAACCCGGCCATGACCTCGTCCAGGACGAAGACGATCCCGTACCGGTCGCAGATCTCGCGCACCCCGGCGAGGTAGCCGGGCGGAGGCGTCATGATCCCCGCGGTGCCCGGGATCGTCTCCAGGATCACGGCCGCTATGGTCGCGGGCCCCTCGAAGGCGATCGTGTCCTCCAGGTGCTGGAGCGCGCGCTCGCACTCCTGGCCCTCACTGTCGGAATGGAAGGGGCTGCGGTACAGGAACGGCGCCCAGAAGTGGACGACACCGGCCGCGCCGAGGTCGTTCGGCCAGCGCCGCGGGTCACCGGTGAGGTTGATCGCCGTGGAGGTGGCCCCGTGGTACGAGCGGTAGGCGGAGAGCACCTTCGGGCGGCCGGTGTGCAGCCGGGCCATCCGCGTGGCGTTCTCGACGGCCTCGGCGCCGCCGTTGGTGAAGAAGATCTTGTCCAGGTCGCCCGGGGTCCGCTCGGCGATCAGCCGGGCCGCCTCCGAACGCGCCTCGACGGCGAAGGCGGGCGCGAACGTGGACAGGGTCGCGGCCTGTTCCTGGATCGCGGCGACGACCTTCGGGTGCTGGTAGCCGATGTTGGTGAAGACGAGTCCGCTGGTGAAGTCCAGGTACCGCTTGCCTTCGTAGTCCCAGAAGTAGGACCCCTCCGCGCCGGCGACGGCGAGCGGGTCGATGAGCTCCTGCGCGGACCATGAGTGGAACACGTGCGCGCGGTCCGCGGCCTTCACGGCGGCGCCGGCCTGGGGGTCGGTCTGAGGGGTCATGCGGCGAAGCGTAAGTGTCCACGGACCGGGCGCGACATCGGCGTCCTGTCTGCGGTCGGGGGCTTTCCGCGACAGTCTGTCGGGCTTGGCGGGCGCCCGCGCCGGACCGCCGCGGCCGTCGGTACGGGTGCCGGGCGACCGTCCGGGGGCGGTTTCCGGAGGGGACGTCAAGGACAGGGCGGGACCTGTTACCGAAACGGCGCCGGTCGTGACAGAACCGTGTACATCGCCCCGCCCGCCTCCCCGTATGGCGCACTATCCTCGGTCTGTTGCACATATGGGGGAGGGTGGGCACTGCCATGGAGAAGTTGGGGGCGGGGGATCCGCAACTGATCGGGGCGTACCGGCTGCTGGCGCGACTCGGCGCCGGGGGGATGGGGCACGTCTATCTCGCGCGGTCCGACCGGGGGCGTACGGTCGCCGTCAAACTCGTCCGGCCGGAACTCGCCGAGCAGGAGGAGTTCCGGGCCCGCTTCCGCCAGGAGGTCCAGGCCGCGCGCCGGGTCGGCGGGCTGTGGACCGCGCCCGTCCTGGACGCGGACACCGAGGCCCCGATCCCGTGGGTCGCCACCGGCTACGTCGCCGGTCCCTCGCTGCAGGCCGTCGTCGGGCGCGACCACGGCGCCCTGCCCGAGCGCTCCGTGCGCATCCTCGCGGCGGGCCTCGCGCACGCGCTGCGGGACATCCACGCGGCGGGCCTCATCCACCGCGACCTCAAGCCCTCGAACGTCCTCGTCACCATCGACGGCCCCCGCGTCATCGACTTCGGCATCGCGCGCGCCCTGGAGACGGTGACCGACGGCGGTCTGACCCACACCGGGGCGCTCGTCGGCTCACCCGGGTTCATGGCTCCCGAGCAGGTCCGCGGCGACCGCGTCACGCCCGCCTGCGACGTCTTCTGCCTCGGCTCGGTCCTGTCGTACGCGGCCACCGGGACCCTCCCGTTCGGCGCGGCCAACAGCGGTGTGCACGCCATGATGTTCCGCATCGCGCAGGAGGACCCCGATCTGACGGGGGTGCCCGAGGGGCTCGCCGACCTGGTGCGCGACTGCCTGCGCAAGGACCCCGGTGCCCGGCCGGGTCTCGACGAGATCCTGGAGCGCACGGGCGCGGAGGACACCGTCGCGGAGGGACGCACCCTCGACCCCTGGCTGCCCGGCTCGCTGGTCGCCCAGCTCGGACGGCACGCCGTGAAGCTGCTCGACACGGAGAACCCCGACCAGGGACCGGCACAGCTCCCGCCCGGCGCTCCGGCGCCCGGCGCGGTCCCCGCCCTGCCGCCGGCACCCGCGGCGCCCGTCGCCACCCCGGACTTCTCCAAGCCGCCGTCCGGCACGCCCGCTTCCTCGGCCTCCGCCTCCTCCTCGGCCTCCGCCTCCTCCTCGGCCTCCGCCTCCTCCTCGACGCCCTCCGACTCCTCCTCGGCACCCGCCGCGTCCGCCGAGGGGCGCGTCGCCCCGCCCCCGGCGGGCCCCGTGAACCACCTTCCGACCGTGGCCGCGAGTCCGGGCCCGACGCCTCCCCCTCCGGCGGCGCCGGCCGGCCCGCACCCGGCCTACGGCTACCCGCAGCAGCACCCGGGGGTCCCCGGCCAGGGCCCGGCCCACTCCGCATACGGCTATCCGCAGGCCGGCTGGGGCTCGGCCCAGCCGCCGTACGGCTCGACGCCCCCCTACGGTCCGGGCGCCGCCGCGGGCCCGTACGCCCCCGGCGGCGCGACCCCGCCCTACGGCCCGACTCCTCCGTACGGCCCCGGAGTCGTCCCGCTCGGCCCGGAGCCCGCGCGCAGGAACGGCCGGTCCACCGCCCTTCTCGTGGTCGTGGCCCTGGTCGTCGCGCTCGGCGCGGGCGGCAGCGTGTTCGCGCTGCTGAACGGCGGAGGGGGCGGGGGCGGCCAGGACGACCCCAAGGCGTCCACCAAGGCCTCCGGCGAGACGACACCGGGGCCGAGCACGTCGCAGCCGCCGGCCACCGCCTCCGAGTCGCCCAGTGCCCCGGCGACGCAGGACGGCACGATCCCGGAGGCCTTCCTCGGCACCTGGGACGGCGTCATCGACAACTCCGCCGGTCACCACACGCGCCGGATGACGATCCGGCAGGGCGATCCCGGCGACACGGTGCTGACGATCGTCGCGGACGGCTCGTCCGGCTACCACTGCGTCTTCGAGGCCGACCTGACCGAGGCCCCGGCCGCCGGCGGACCGCTGGAGATCGGCCCCTCCCGGGTCACCGTCGGCGCGCCGCCGTCCTGCAGTCCGGGCGAGGCCACCGAGGTCACCCTCCTGACGGACGGCCGGCTGAACCGGGTCAACATCAGCACGAACGAGTCGCTGGCCTACACCAGGAGCGGCTGAGCCCCCGGGCCGTCCTGCGGCCGCCGAAGTTCACCTCCTGTATGTGGGCTGTTTCCGGCCAGAGCCGTACGGTGACCGCACCGCAGGGCAGTGCTCGGGGGAGTGGCTCACGTGGAGTGGCTGAGCGCAGAGAACGTCGTGGCCGTCGGGACCGCCGGCATCGGTGTCGTCTCCTCCGCCGTGATGGTCTGGTACGAGCGACGGGTGCCGCGCCGCAAGACCGTCGGCTACCGCGTCCAGATGGACAACCCCATCGGCGACGGCGTCCGCTCGGGGCGCGTGAACGTGCGGCTCGGGCTGTTCGACGAGGCCCCCGGCATGTCCGACGCGACCCTCGTGCTGCTGCGGATCGAGAACGACGGCTCGCAGAGCATCGCCGGGGACGACTACACGAGCCACGAACGGCACGGCCTGACCGCGGTGTTCACCGATCGCACCATCCGCGGCGTGTCCGTGACCCAGCCGCCCGGCACCGACCATCTGATGGACCACTTCACCGCGGCCGCCGGTCTCAGCTACGAGAACGGCACGCTGCGCATCCCGAGGGTCCCGCTCAACCGGGGCGAGCACTTCAAGCTGCTCGTCCTGCTGTCGGGCGGCGACGTGGGTTGTCCGGTGCGGATCGTCGGCGGCATCCGGGACGGCGAGGTCCGGCCCAACCGCAGCACGACACCGGACGACCAGCCGCCGCTGTTCAGCCGTGCCGCGCGGCTGTTCACCGTGCTGCTGACGGTGTGCGTCGTCACGCTCGCCCTGATCGTGGTCCTGCGCGACGACACACCGCCCCCGATCGGCTGCGAGCGGGGCACGCTGGCCGTCACGGGGTCGACCGCCTTCGAGCCGGTGGTGCGCGAACTGGCCGAGAAGTACGAGCACGACTGCCAGGGCTCCACGATCACGGTGGACGCCCACGGCAGTACGGCCGGCGTGCGCGAGCTGGACGCGGCGGGGCACGCGTCGAAGAAGGGGTCCCCGGCCCTCGTCGCGCTCTCCGACGGCCCCAAGCCGGGAGCCTTCCCGAAGCTGCGGGAGAACCGGATCGCGGTGTCGGTGTTCACGCTGGTCGTCAACGACGCCGTCCCGGTCAGGAACCTGTCGCTGGCCGACGTGCGGCGGCTGTACCGCGGCGAGATCGGCAACTGGAAGCAGCTCGGCGGGCCCGACCTACCCGTCCTCCTGGTCAGCCGGGACGCCAACTCCGGTACCCGGCAGGTGTTCCAGCGCCGGGTCCTCGGGCGCGGGGAGATCGCCAACTCCTCGCTGGACTGCCTCCACAAGGACGACGCGACGGCGCCGGTCGTGCGGTGCGAACTCGACTCCACCGAGCAGGTGCTGGCCACGGTCACCAGGCTGCCCGGCGCGATCGGCTACAGCGAACCAACGGCGCCACCGGGCGCGAGGGCCTGCACCGGGTCGGCCTCGACGGCCACGCCGCCTCCGTCGAGGACCTGGAGCACGGCACCACGGACTACCCGTACCGCGAGATCGAGTACGCCTACACCTACGGGCAGCCGCCCGCCGACTCCCTCGCCTCCAGCTTCCTCTCCTACATCGCCCGGGGCAGCGGCCAGGACGTCGTCCGCACCCACGGCCATCTCCCCTGCGGGACACCGGTCGGACTGAGGATCTGCGGGGCCGGGTGACGCCGTGGTGCCCCCCGGCCCGCTACCGGGGCTCGGGCGGGCGCTGGCGGGGCATGTTCGGGCGGGTTCCCGGCGGCAGCGGGGTGCGTCCGTTCAGCGGCGGCCCCTCGGTCCGGGGCGTTCCCGTCGCCGACTGGATCCCGAGCGGCGCCGGGCCCGTGCGGAACTCCACCATCCAGTCCGCCGTCTCGGTGCGCACCAGTTCCGTGACGTCCTCGGAGAACCTGCGCAGCACCCCGATGCACCGTTCCGCCGCCTCGCTGGCCGTTCCGTCGGCGGGCCCGAGGACCTCCCGGACGCTCTCGGACGCCCAGTCGAACTGAAGCGCCTGGAGCCGCCGCTGCACGGCCTGCGCGGTGGCCACGTCCCTTATCCATCCGGAGGTCACCCCGAAGAACCGGTCGACGGCGACGCAGGAGACCGCGAGCAGCAGCGCCAGATATCCCCACGGAGCCGCCCCCGGCACCGATCCGGTGAGGTCGAGCAGCGGCAGCGCCGCCCCGGCGACGGCCCCCAGCGAGGCCCCGCACCGCAGCAGACGCGCCGACCGCCGCTTCCACACGCGGTCGGAGAGGTACCAGGCGGCCGTGTCGAGCGCCCCCTGCTCCACCCAGCGGTAGAGCTCGTGGAGCCGCTCCGCGGGCTCCCCCCAGTCGCCGAGCGGGAACGGCCGACCGGTCAGGTCGCCCGGCCGGGGCCCCGCCGCGCCCTCGCTCCGCCCGTCCTGGAGCGGCCCCTCCGGCTGCATCTCCGGCTGACTCACCCGGCACTCCCTAGTTGACGACGGTTGACGGCGGTGATGACGGACGACGGTGACGACGGCGACGAAACTGACACTGCGTGACGCCGTGTGACGCATGGTGTAAATGCGCCGCACCCTTCCTACCGCCCAATGGGTGGCGGTGGACCGGGTTTACCGGCTTTTCCGCCCGGAAGTGGGCCTTGATCAGGTATAGGCGGCGCTGTGATGTCACTCGAAAGAGTGCTTGGGCGACGGGCCGGTCGACCACGTAGGCTCGTGCTGGACAGGAAAAGACGCTCGGACAGCCGTACTCGAAACCAGGAGCTGATCGTGATTCCCGGTGGTGGCCAGCCCAACATGCAGCAGCTGCTGCAGCAGGCCCAGAAGATGCAGCAGGACCTGGCGAACGCGCAGGAGGAGCTGGCGCGGACGGAGGTCGACGGCCAGTCGGGCGGCGGCCTGGTGAAGGCGACCGTGACGGGCTCCGGAGAGCTCCGTGCCCTGGTGATCGACCCGAAGGCGGTCGACCCCGAGGACACCGAGACGCTCGCGGACCTGGTCGTCGCGGCCGTCCAGGCGGCGAACGAGAACGCGCAGGCGCTCCAGCAGCAGACGCTCGGCCCGCTCACCGCGGGGCTCGGCGGCGGAAGCGGCATCCCCGGTCTGCCTTTCTAAGACCGGCGGCATCCAACTACCGTACGCACCAGGAAGAAACAGCAGGACGGGACCAGGTGGTACCGGAGCACTCGGAAAGGCAGTCCGTTGTACGAAGGCGTTGTTCAGGACCTCATCGACGAACTGGGGCGGCTCCCCGGCGTCGGTCCCAAGAGCGCGCAGCGGATCGCCTTCCACATCCTGCAGGCGGAGCCCACGGACGTCCGCCGGCTCGCACAGGCCCTCATGGAGGTCAAGGCGAAGGTCCGCTTCTGCGCGACCTGCGGCAACGTGGCGCAGGAGGAACTGTGCAACATCTGCCGCGACCCGCGCCGCGACCTCTCGGTGATCTGCGTGGTGGAGGAGCCGAAGGACGTCGTCGCGATCGAGCGGACGCGTGAGTTCCGGGGCAAGTACCACGTGCTCGGCGGCGCGATCAGCCCGATCGAGGGCGTCGGCCCGGACGACCTGCGGATAAGGGAACTCCTGGCCCGCCTGGCCGACGGAGCGGTCACCGAGCTCATCCTGGCCACGGACCCGAACCTGGAGGGCGAGGCCACGGCCACGTACCTCGCCCGCATGATCAAGCCCATGGGCCTCAAGGTCACCCGCCTGGCCAGCGGCCTCCCGGTGGGTGGCGACCTGGAATACGCGGACGAGGTCACGCTCGGCCGCGCCTTCGAGGGGAGACGACTTCTAGATGTCTGACGCCACGCTGCACGAGACCAGCCCGGACCCCGACGACTTCGTGGTCCAGATCGCGGACCAGGTGGAGAGCTTCCTGGTCGCCGTCACCGAGGTCGCCAAGGGCGACGAGCCGGACTCGGCCGTGCCCTTCCTCCTGCTGGAGGTCTCCCAACTCCTCCTGGCCGGCGGCCGTCTCGGCGCGCACGAGGACATCGTCCCCGAGGAGCGCTACGAGCCGGACCTCGGCCCGGAGGCGGACGTGGACGAACTCCGCGAGCGCCTCGCCGTGATGCTGGAGCCGATCGACGTCTACTCCGAGGTCTTCGACCCCTACGAGCCCCGCAAGGCCCCGGTCCCGGCCCGTATCTCCGACGACCTCGCCGACGTCATCACCGACCTGCGCCACGGCATGGCCCACTACCGCGCGGGCCGCACCACGGAGGCGCTGTGGTGGTGGCAGTTCTCCTACTTCTCGAACTGGGGCTCCACCGCCTCCGCGACCCTGCGCGCCCTGCAGTCCGTGGTGGCCCACGTCCGGCTGAACCAGCCCCTGGAGGAGCTCGACGGCCTCGACACCGACCAGGACCTCGGCGAGGAGATCCTCGCGGAGGAGGCCGGCAAGGTGATGGCGCAGGAGATCGCGGGGCCGCTCGGTCTGCGCACGGTCAAGTAACCGCCCCCGGTCCCGCCCCGGTCCCGTTCCTGTTTTTGGCCTGCCTCCGGTGTGAGCTGGGGCACTTTCGGAGTGGCGGCGTTCCGGTACGGGCAGGTGCCGTCTCGGAGCGGCCGGACCTCCCTTGTGGACCTGACAGCCCGGAGTGATCACGTCGTGAGCGGGACATCTCACGATGCGATACCCCGGAAGGGAAATCCGGCCGCTCGTTAGACTGAGCCGACCGCAGTAGTGCGGTGCAGAGACGGACTGAGCGAGGAGCGCACGTGGGCCTTGTCGTGCAGAAGTACGGAGGTTCCTCCGTAGCCGATGCCGAGGGCATCAAGCGCGTCGCCAAGCGGATCGTGGAAGCGAAGAAGAACGGCCACCAGGTGGTCGTCGTCGTTTCCGCGATGGGCGACACGACGGACGAGCTGATCGATCTCGCCGAGCAGGTATCCCCGATGCCCAGCGGACGAGAATTCGACATGCTGCTGACCGCCGGAGAGCGGATCTCCATGGCCCTGCTGGCGATGGCGATCAAAAACCTGGGCCACAGCGCCCAGAGCTTCACCGGCAGCCAGGCAGGCGTCATCACCGACTCGGTCCACAACAAAGCGCGGATCATCGACGTCACCCCGGGCCGTATCCGTACGGCGCTCGACGAGGGCAACATCGCCATCGTCGCCGGCTTCCAGGGCGTCTCGCAGGACAAGAAGGACATCACCACGCTGGGCCGCGGCGGGTCCGACACCACGGCCGTCGCGCTGGCCGCGGCGCTCGACGCCGAGGTGTGCGAGATCTACACCGACGTGGACGGCGTGTTCACCGCCGACCCGCGCGTGGTGAAGAAGGCGAAGAAGATCGACTGGATCGCCTTCGAGGACATGCTGGAGCTCGCCGCCTCCGGCTCCAAGGTGCTGCTCCACCGCTGTGTGGAATACGCCCGCCGTTACGACATCCCGATCCACGTGCGGTCGTCCTTCAGCGGACTCCAGGGCACCTGGGTCAGCAGCGAACCGCTCGTTCAGAAGACTCAGCAGCAAGGGGACCAGAAGGTGGAGCAGGCCATCATCTCCGGTGTCGCTCACGACACCTCCGAGGCCAAGGTCACGGTCGTCGGCGTCCCGGACAAGCCGGGCGAGGCCGCCTCGATCTTCCGCGCCATCGCCGACGCCGAGATCAACATCGACATGATCGTGCAGAACGTGTCGGCGGCCACCACGGGCCTGACGGACATCTCCTTCACCCTCCCGAAGACCGAGGGCCGCAAGGCCATCGACGCCCTGGAGAAGGCGAAGAGCGTCATCGGCTTCGAGTCGCTGCGCTACGACGACCAGATCGGCAAGATCTCGCTCGTCGGCGCCGGCATGAAGACCAACCCGGGCGTCACGGCCGGGTTCTTCGAGGCGCTCACCGACGCCGGGGTCAACATCGAGCTGATCTCGACCTCGGAGATCCGCATCTCCGTCGTCACCCGCGCCGACGACGTCAACGACGCCGTCCGCGCCGTGCACACCGCCTTCGGGCTCGACTCCGACAGCGACGAGGCCGTCGTCTACGGAGGCACCGGGCGATGACCCGACGACCGACGCTCGCGGTCGTGGGAGCGACCGGAGCCGTCGGCGCGGTCATGCTCCAGATCCTGTCCCAGCACGCGGACATCTGGGGCGAGATCCGTCTGATCGCCTCGTCGCGTTCGGCCGGCCGCAAGCTGGCCGTGCGCGGTGTGGAGGTCGAGGTGGCGGCCCTGTCGGAGGAGGCCTTCGACGGGGTCGACATCGCCATGTTCGACGTCCCGGACGAGGTGGCCGCCCAGTGGGCGCCGATCGCCGCGGCCAAGGGCGCGGTCGTCGTCGACAACTCCGCCGCCTTCCGGATGGACCCGGAGGTGCCCCTCGTCGTCCCCGAGGTGAACCCGCACGCCGCGCGCGTGCGCCCGCGGGGGATCGTCTCCAACCCGAACTGCACGACCCTGTCCATGATCGTGGCACTGGGCGCCCTGCACGCCGAGTTCGGGCTGCGCGAGCTCGTCGTCTCCTCGTACCAGGCCGTCAGCGGCGCGGGCCGCGCGGGCGTCGACACCCTGCGCCGGCAGACGGCCCTGGTCGCGGGCACGGAACTGGGGAACAACCCCGGTGACGTACGCCGGGCCGTGGGCGACGACACGGGCCCGTTCCCGGAGCCGGTCGCCCTGAACGTGGTGCCGTGGGTCGGGTCGCTCGCCGAGGACGGCTGGTCCTCGGAGGAGATGAAGGTACGCGACGAGACCCGCAAGATCCTCGGGCTGCCCCGGCTGAAGGTCGCGGTGACCTGCGTCCGTGTTCCCGTCGTCACCACGCACTCCCTGACCGTGCACGCCCGCTTCCAGGACGAGGTGACCGTCGACAGGGCGCGGGAGATCCTGGCCACCGCGCCCGGCGTCGTGCTCTTCGACGACCCGGCCGCGGGCGAGTTCCCCACACCCGCGGACGTGGTGGGCACCGACCCGACCTGGGTGGGCCGGGTCCGCCGGGCACTGGACGACACGACGGCTCTCGAACTGTTCGTGTGCGGGGACAACCTGCGCAAGGGAGCCGCCCTGAACACCGCCCAGATCGCCGAACTGGTGGCGGCGGAGATCATCAGGGCTTCGTAGATCCGCCCTTCTTCCTGGTCAGGGCGCTGCCGGGCTATGCTCCAGAGGCCCCGAGGCCGTAATTCCGGTGCCGTGCGGAGGACCGATTTGTAGGATCGCCGACGGTTCGGTGATCAACTTAATGGTCCTGACCACTTGAACGGACTCGTATCGGCGTTCGAAGATTTCGTTGTCGTCCCGCGCAACCGCGAGGTGGTCGACGAGCGTCTTCGCCGTCGCCATTCAGGGGCGTCCGGGGGGCGGCGGAGCATTGGGCACAAGGGAAGAGCTGTTACGCATGAGGGCATCTGGTGCACTGCCGCGCGGGCGCGGCGGCGTAACGGCGGGGGGTCCGGGAGGAGTTCCGGTGGAGCGGATTCCGGCCGATGTGACGCCCGGCGCGATTGTGATGCCCGTCGCGTACAACCCTGTTGGGGGGACGTGTGTCCAACTGGCGTGGCAGAGGTACTCGAATTCACCGCGGTCCAGACGAGGGGCATGGCCCTGCGTCCACCCCGCCGACTCCGCAGCCCCGGCGCGCCCGGCGGCATGCCGGTGATCGCGCCCATGCCCTCGACGCGGCCCGCCCGCATCCCGAATCAGCGTGACGGCGCCCAGGACAGCCTGGCGGCGGGCACGACCGTCGACCATCTGACCGAGACCTACCGGGCGCACTACCGCTCGCTCCTCGGTCTCGCGGCGCTCCTGCTCGACGACACGGCCTCCTGCGAGGACGTCGTCCAGGAGGCCTTCATCCGGGTGCACTCGGCGCGCAAGCGCGTCCGGGACCCGGAGAAGACGCTCGCCTATCTGCGTCAGACCGTCGTCAACCTGTCGCGTTCGGCCCTGCGTCGGCGCATTCTCGGCCTCAAGCTCCTCTCGAAGCCGATGCCCGACATGGCGAGCGCCGAGGAAGGCGCGTACGACCAGTTGGAGCGCGACGCCCTGATCAAGGCGATGAAGGGGCTCCAGCGCCGTCAGCGCGAGGTCCTGGTCCTGCGCTACTTCGCGGACATGACCGAGGCTCAGGTCGCCGAGACGCTCGGTGTCTCCCTGGGTTCGGTGAAGGCGTACGGCTCGCGCGGCATCGCCGCGCTCCGCGTCGCCATGGGGGCCTCGGCATGAGTGAGCACGACGACCGGCGGCGCCCCGACGACGAGGGGCGCCCGGAGCACGAGCACAAGCAATCGCACGCTGGGAACGGAAATGTGAACCACGGCCCCGACGAACAGCTCGGCACACCGGACACGGACGGACCGGGACCCGAAGGGTTCGGCGACGAGCTGGCCCTGCGCCGGCTGCTGCAGGAGGCCGTCCAGGAGATCGAACCCGCCGACGGCACCCTGGAGCACCTGCGCCGGGCGGTACCGGCCAGGCGCGCCCGCAAGCGGCAGGCCCTGGTCGGCATGGCGGCCGCGGCGCTCTTCATGGGCACGGCGATCCCGGCGTTCGTGCACGTCTCCCACTCCTCGGGGTCGAACCCCGACCCGTCCATCGCGGGCAACAGCTCACAGGCCCAGGGCGGCCAGGGCCAGGACAAGGGCTCGGACGGCGGCACCGGCAAGAACACGGGCGGCTCCTCCGGCACGTCCAAGCACGACGGCCCCGGCGGGACCAAGCCGACACCGGGCGGCAAGGACAAGGAGACGGGCGGGGCCACCACGGGCGGCGCCGAACCCACCGCCTCCGCACCGGCCATCACCACGTGCACGGCGGGCCAGCTCGGCGGGGCCTCCGGCACCGCCTCCGCACCGGACTCCACCGGCGCGGTCTACGGCTCCTTCACCGTCTCGAACGTCTCCACCACCGCCTGCACGGTCACCGGCGCCGGCACGGTCACCACGCTCGCCCAGGGCGCGGCGGACCCCGCCAGGATCGGAGTGGCGACGCACGTGGGGGGCGACGCGGCCGCGGGGCTGCCCGATCCCTCCACGGCGGTCACCTCCCTGGTGCTCCAGCCGGGCACCTCGTACGTGGTGAAGTTCGCCTGGGTGCCCTCGTCGACGTGCCCGACCGCGCCGGAGCCCTCACCGGACCCCACCCCGACGGAGGGCACCACCGAGACCGGCGGCGGCACGACCACCAACGCGGCGGTGGCCAGCCCCGCGCCCCAGCTCCTCGTCGAGGGCGGCACGCTGGACGGCAGTGTCGTCGTCTCCAACACGGCGGCGACGGGCGGCGCGACGGCATCGGTGACCGTGCCCAACGCCTGCGCGGGCACGGTGTACCACACGGGCATCCTGGCGTCGTCCTGACGCGGGGCCCGGCACCCGTTCCGACGGATGCGCGACGCCCGGACCGGTCCGGGCGTCGTGTCCCGTCCGGTCCCGCCCCGCTCCGTCAGGCGGTGGCGGACGGCGTCGCCGTCGTGGTGCCGGCCTCCCCGGACTTCTCCCCGGGGGTGTCCTGAGTGCCGGGGACGCCCGGGAGCAGGCCCAGTTCGGCGTCCCGGACGAACTCCACCTCGCGGCGCAGCAGACGGAACCACATGAAGACGACGAAGCCCGCGAAGACGAACCACTCGCCGGTGTAGCCGAGGTTCTGGAACGCCTTGAGGTCGAGCCCGGAGTTCGCCGGCGCGCTCGGAGGCACCGCCTTCATCCCGGCGTCGGCCTTGTCGAGCGTGATCCACGCGTCGTACAGCGTGTACGGCACGAGGTTCACCAGCGAAGCGGAGCTGATCGCGGCCGTCTGCCCCGCGGGAAGTCCGCCGACCGCGCTGACACCGTTCGAACCGGGACTCTCGGACGCCTGGAGCGCACCGGTGACCGTGACCTCGCCGGTGGGCGCGGCCGGGGCCTTCGCCGGGTCGGCGGTACCGGGCAGCCAGCCCCGGACGACGGGCAGCGCCTTGCCGCCGTCGACCCTCAGCAGCGTCAGTACGTAGTACCCGCTCCTGCCGTCCAGTTCCCGGCCGGGCACGAGCAGCTGCTTGCCGTACCGGCCCTTCGCGGTGGTCTGCTTGCCGGACGTCTGCGTGGTCACGGGCAGCATCGCGGCCAGCGGCCGGGCGGGCTCCGACTCGGCCGTGGAGGCCGCGGCCTCCGCCGTCCGGTGGGCCTGAACCCGGTCCTCGAACCGCCCCAACTGCCATGACCCCATGAAGACGCAGAAGGGGATGGCCAACAGCACGAAGACGTTGATCCCCCACCAGCGGGGCGTCAGCAGGAACCGGTACACGCCTTCCACGGTACGGGGCGGCCGGGCCGGACTCGGCCCGGGGGCCCGCTCAGTACCGTTCGGCCAGGTGTTCCCGGCCCGCCGGAGGCTCGTACGGCTCGGGCCAGAAGTCCGTCACCGTGGCTATGCGGCCCCGCGCGTCGGCCGTGAAGAACGTGATCGCGTGCATCTCCTCCAGGCCCACCGTGAAGTGGGTCCAGGTGACGGCCTGACCGGGCTCGGCCACGACCCGTTCGATCCGGACGTGCCAGTCGCCCGGGTACTCGCGGTTGAACTCGACGTACCGCTCCCGTCCGCTGATGCGCTCCCGCGTCTGCGGAAGGGTGTAGACGACGTCCTCGGCGAGCAGCTCGGCGAACGTCCCCCAGTCCCGGGCGTCCGCGGCGGCCCAGTAACCCTCGACGGCCTTGCGTAGATCGGTCATGCGAAAAAGTCTGCACCCCGCCACTGACAACGGCCCCGACCTGTGCGCACGCCCCTGTGGCGCGACCGGTCCCGCCCGCCTCCCGGCAGCGGGGGCGCGGTTTCGCGTGCCGCTCGGCGGACGGCGGGACGGGCGGGGGCCGCGAGGTTGTCCACAGGCTCGGGACCTCGTCGGCGCGAGGCGGGCCGGGCCGGGCACTATGGGGCCATGACTGAGAGCACCAGGCCCACCGAGCCGCAGCAGGCAGACATGCCCGACTGGGAGAAGCGTTTCCGGGCACCGAGGGTGTCACTGCCGGACTGGGCGGAGGACGCCCCGCACCGCTCCCTGTTCGTCTCGAACGCGACGGGGACGTACGAGCTGTACGCGTGGGACCGCGAGACGGGGGAGCAGCGCCAGGTCACCCACCGGGCGAACGGCACGACGGACGGGGTGCTCTCGCCCGACGGCGAGTGGATCTGGTGGTTCGACGACAAGGACGGCGACGAGTTCGGCGTCTGGCGGCGCCGCCCGTTCGGCGCCGCCCTGGTCGTGGGCGAGGCCGACGAGCCGGCCGTCCCCGGTCTCGACGCCTCCTACCCGGCGGGCCTGGCCATCGGCCGCGACGGGCGCACGGCCGTCGTGGGCCGCTCGACGGACGACGACGGATCGACGATCCACCTGGCCCGCGCCGGCGAGGACCCGGTGGAGATCTACCGGCACCGCGAGTCGGCCGGGGTCGGCGACCTCTCGCACGACGGCTCGCTGATCGCCGTCGAGCACACCGAGCACGGCGACGCGATGCACTCGGCGCTCAAGGTGCTGCGCCCGGACGGTTCGCTGGTCGCCGAGCTCGACGACACCGAGGGCGGCACGGTCGAGCTGGGCCTCGAGGTACTGGGCTTCGCCCCCGTCGACGGGGACAGCCGACTGCTCATCGGGCACCAGCGGCGCGGCCGCTGGGAACCCCTGGTGTGGGACGTGGCGACCGGCGAGCAGACCGACCTGGGCCTCGACCTCCCCGGCGACGTGGCCGCCGAGTGGTATCCGGACGGCTCGGCCCTCCTCGTCGCCCACAGCTTCGAGGCGCGCAGCGACCTGTGGCGCTACGACCTCGCCTCCGGCGGGCTGACCCGGGTCGAGACCCCGCCCGGCACGGTCTCCGGGGCGACGGCCCGCCCGGACGGGACGGTGGAGTACCTGTGGTCCTCGGCGGCCGAGCCCTCGACCGTCCGTTCGACGACCGGGGAGATCGTGCTGGACCCGCCCGGCGAGAAGTCCCCGGGATCCGTGCCCGTGGAGGACGTCTGGGTCGATGGACCCGGCGGCCGCATCCACGCCCTGGTCCAGAGGCCGGCCGGCACCACCGGTCCGCTGCCCACCGTCTTCGAGATCCACGGCGGCCCGACCTGGCACGACAGCGACTCGTTCGCGGCGGGCCCGGCGGCCTGGATCGACCACGGCTACGCGGTGGTCCGGGTCAACTACCGCGGCTCCACCGGGTACGGCCGCGCGTGGACCGACGCGCTCAAGCACCGCGTCGGCCTCATCGAGCTGGAGGACATCGCGGCGGTCCGCGAGTGGGCGGTCACGTCCGGCCTGGCCGACCCCGACCGGCTGGTCCTCACCGGCGGTTCCTGGGGCGGCTACCTCACCCTCCTCGGCGTCGGCACCCAGCCCGACGCGTGGGCCCTCGGTATCGCCGCCGTCCCCGTCGCCGACTACGTCACGGCGTACCACGACGAGATGGAGGCGCTGAAGGCCATGGACCGCACGCTCCTCGGCGGCACCCCGGAGGAGGTCCCCGAGCGCTTCGAGGCGTCCTCCCCGCTGACCTACGTCGACGCGGTCAAGGTCCCCGTGTACATCTCGGCCGGTGTCAACGACCCCCGCTGTCCCATCCGCCAGATCGACAACTACGTCACCCGTCTCGCCGCCCGCGAGGCCGTCCACGAGGTCTACCGCTACGACGCGGGCCACGGCTCCCTGGTCGTCGACGAACGCATCAAGCAGGTCCGCCTGGAACTGGACTTCGCGGAGCGGCACCTGGGCAGATGACACCGGTGTGACACCGAGCCCGGCCCCGGGGCCCCGCCGGAGGGCCCCGGGACCCGTCCCGGCTGTCGTCGGGGGGCCGCGCCCCGGGGCCGGCCCCCGCCCCGTCGGGGGGGGGCTACGCCTCCGCCCGTTGCCGGGGGCGTCGGCCGAGCAGTTCCGCCAGACCCCGCCGTGTGGCGGCGAGCACCACGCGGTCCTCGGGCCGCAGGACATGGGTGGAGGGCAGGTCCCACACCAGCCGGGGACCGCTCGGGCCGGACTGCTGGGCCGCCCGGCGCTCTTCGGGGGTCGCGGTGTCCAGCGCGAGCACGCGCCAGGCGCCGGCACGGAACGCCTCCCCCACCGTGCGCCCCTCCAGTTGGGGGTGCCCGCCCACGTCCACCGCGGCGAACAGCAGCACGCGCCGCTCGACGGGAATCGCCCCGAGGATCTGCCGCCCCAGCATCGCCCCGGCGAACGCGGGCGCGGCCAGATGGGACACGCTGCGGCTCCGGGTGAGCGCGCCGGGGTGCGCGGCCCGGAGGGTGCGGTAGACGGCGGTCGCGAAGTCGTCGTCGTACAGCCGCAGGACGACCCGCAGATCGGGCCGCAGCGTACGCGCCGAGAGCACGGCCTCCAGGTTCATCGTGTCCGCGCTGGTCAACGCCAGCAGCGCGTGCGCCCGGTGGATCTTGGCGGCCTCCAGCACGCCTTCCTGCGTGACGTCCCCCAGCACCAGGGGAACCCGCAGGCTCCGCGCCAGCGCGAGCCCCCGGGCCTCGGGATCGGCCTCCACGCACACGACGGGGATGCGCAGTTCACGCAGCCGCGCCAGTACGCGCGTACCGATCTTGCCGACCCCGAGCAGCACCACGTGCCCGGACAGCCCGCGGGGCGGCTTGCGCAGGGCGGTCCCGCTGCGGAAGGTGCCGAGCGCCTCGAGCACGGCGGCCAGCAGCACCGGCAGGAGCAGCAACCCGACCAGTCCCGAGCAGAGTTGGAGGAGCTGCCGTCCGAGAGGCTGCCCGATGGCGGGGTCGTTGATGGCGAAGAGGTCGAGCAGCGTCAGATAGGTCGCCTGGAGCGGCTGCTCCCCGGTGACCAGCATCGACGCCACGGCGAGCCCGACCACGCACGCGACGAGCCCAGCGAACGACCAGCGCAGCCGCCGGGACAGCAGCGAGCCGAACCACGGCACGACACCACGCCCCGGGTTCAGCTGGGGACCGGAGTACGAGACGTTCTCCAGGACGACGATGCCGCGGCCGGTGGCGGCGGCCACCGCCCTTTCGTCGGGCAGGAGTTGAGGACCCTGCGCGCCGCTGCCCTCGGAACCGTCGGCGCCCGCAGGGTCGTTGGTCGTGGCGGACAGCAACGCCAGTGTGCACAGCCCCGGATCGGCGACCTCGCCCGGACCTGGCGGCGGCCGCTCCACCGCGCGCAGCATCAGTCCGTCCGTCTGGACGACCTTGCTGGTGCCGGTCATGGCGGTCGCGGCGAGCGCGGGCGCGGCCGTGTCGGCGTCGGACAGCACGGTGGTGGAGGCGTCGTAGACCTCGGCGTTCCCGTCCGCCCGGGAGCCGTCCGCTCCCGCGCCGGCCCCGGCGGCCAGTGCCGAGGCCTGGTCGAGGAGGGCCTCGATGTGCTGTCCGAGACGCCGGTTGTAGAGCCGCAGGACCAGGCGGATCCGCGGGTTGAGCCGTCGGGCGGTGAGCGCGGCACGGATGTTGGTCTCGTCGTCGTCGTACACGAGGGCGAGCGCGGTGGCCCGCTCGACACCCGCGTAGGCGAGCGCGCCCTCGGTGAGCTCGGCGGCCTCGACGACCCGCTCGGGCGTCTCGTCGCCCCCGGCGGTCACGCCCCCGCCCCCGTTGCCGGAGGCCCGGTTCACCGCCGCGGACACCCGGTCGAACAGGGCCGTGGCCCGGGCCCGCCCGACGACCGGTGGCCGCACACCACCCTGCGCGGGCGGCACGACGAGGGTCACCCGCTCGCCGTACACCCCGCGCAACTCGGCGGCCAGCCGATGGGCCAGGGCGTCGTCCCCGGCCACCACCATGTGCTCGGCGGCGTCACCCGGCGCACTCTGAGACGGAAGATTCCCCACGAGGGAGAAGACTGCCGCACGGACACGGGCGGTTCCAGTGAGGAAGCCGCTCGGCCGCCCCGGCGCGAGGCCCTACCGGTAGAGCCGCACGCCGCCGTCCGACCCGAGGGCGTCGATCTCCAGCACGCCGCCGTCCGGGGTGGCGTACACCGTGCCGGAGGTGAAGTGCCCCTTGCCGGTTCCCGTCGGCAGGACCGCGACCGGGGTGGTGCGACCGGTGCGCGGGTCGATGGTGACGAGCTGCGGGGTGCCGGAGGTGGTGACGGCGTACACCTTGTCGTCCGAGCCGGACGCGGGGACGGCGAGCGCGGCGGAGCGGTGGGTCCAGAGCTTGGCGCCGGTGGTGGTGTCGAAGCCGTCGATCACCGGGTGGCCGGCGGCCGAGGCCGGGGTGACCAGGACGTGGCCGTAGAGCCGGGCGGAGTGGTCGGCGCCGGTGTCGTTGCCGGTGGTGAGTTCGTCGTTGCCCACGGCCAGTCTGCGGCCGGTCCCGGTGGTGCCGAAAACCCGCACGGCGTCCTGGTGGACCGTGTGGACGGCGGCGATCAGCGGTGAGCCGGACAGGAAGTGCGTCACGTCCGCGTGGGCGCTCTCGGACTTCCGCCAGATCACCTTCCCGGTCCTGCCGTCGTACGCGGTGAGGGTGAACCTGGTCTTCCGGTCGAGGCAGAAGTCGTCCACCAGCACGGCGCCTTCGGCGCCCCGGCCGTGGGCGTTGCAGTAGTGGCCGCGCGCCTTGTAGCCCCACACGCGGTCGCCCGTGCGGATGTCCACACCGCCGAGGAAGTTCTGGCCGACGACAGTGGCGACATCGCCCTGCAGATAGGTCGTGGCGGTCGCCGCCTTGGGGTGCTTGGTGTCGGTCAGCGGTACGGACCAGAGGATCTTGCCGGTGGACGCCTTGACACCGGCCAGCCAGGTGCAGGTGCTGCCGTCCTTGCCGAAGGCGACCGTGCCGATGCCCTGGGCGCCGACCTTCGGCGACATCGCGCAGGGGACGTCGCCGCGCTCGGACGCGGCGGCGCCGGACGCGGCGCTCCACACCTGCTTGCCGTCGGTGAGGTCGTAGGCCCGCAGACCGCCTCGGGTGCCGGCCCGGACGAGCAGCTTGTCGGTGAGCCAGCTGCCGATCAGTGTGTCGTCGGCGGGCGCCGGTACCTGCCACGCCTGCGTCAGCTGCTCCGAGGCGACGGCGGCGGCCTCCTCCTGCTTGAGCAGCACGGCGGCGGCCCCGCCGACGGCGGCGAGGACGGCGAGGACGAGCGCGATCCGGCCCACCCGCCTGGTCCTCCCGGCCTGTTCGCCGGCCGCACCCGCAGGGGGCCCCGGCCGCGCGGCGGCGGGTTCGGGACGGCGGAGGGCCGCCTGATCGAGGACGGCGGTCGCCGTCGACGGGTATCCGTGGTGCTGGTGCTGGTGCTGGTGCTGGTGCTGGTCCTGGTCCTGGTAGTGGTACTGGTCCTGATCCGCCGGTTCGCCGGTCCACAGGGTGTGCGGGGGCGTCCGGTGACCCCGTTCGCGCACGGCCTCGTGGGCGCCGGTGCGGGGCTCGGGGGTCCGCAGCGGGACGGTGGAGTCCCACCGCGCGCCGGAGGGTCCGCCGTACGGCTCGTCCCACGACCGGTCGTCCCACGCCCCGGTCGGCTCCGTCGGCCACTGTTCCCGGTACGGCTGCGAACCGGTGGCCGGCGTGCGGGGCCGGAAAGCCCAGCCGTCCTCCTGCGGAGCCCCTTGGCCCGGCGACGATTCCGCCGTCATCTCCGTGATCTCCCCTGGTCGGGCGTCCGCGTGCTCCAGCCGCACTGGTGCGCGATGACGAAAGTCGTTCCCTGCGGGCTCGTGCCCGGATTTCCCTGCTCGCCCTGGAACAGTCGTTATCAGTCGTTATCGGTCGCTCTTGAATGAATGACCGAAACCGTTCCGGGCCGACTCCACCTGGAACGCGGCGAGCGCTCCCACCGAGGTCTTGATCCGCCAGTCCATCAACTGCTTTCCGCCCGGCCAGTCCTTGCGCTGGTCGTACCAGACGACGCCGATGACCCCGGCTTTCGCGGCGCCCCGGAACAGGTCGCGGATGTGCGCCTGCTTCTGGTCGCTCTGCGCCACCCCGGTCTCCGCGATCAGCACCGGCTTGTCGGAGAAGCCCGCGATCTGGCGCATGGTGGGGGTGAACAGGCTGGAGAAGGCGACGCCGTCGATCGGCCCGTAGTAGCCGATGAGGCCGACCCAGTCGACGTAGGCGTCGCCCGGGTAGTAGGGACGCAGCTCGGCGGGCGTGCCCGAGTCGACCACGTGCGGAGTCCACACCCAGATCACGTTGGTGACGCCCCGTTCCTCGAAGACGTCGTGAACGTGCTTCCAGGCCGCGACGAAGCCGGCGGGCTCGGCGTGCTCGGGGCCCCAGGAGTTCCACGGACCGTTCATCTCGCCGGCGAAGGAGAGGGCCAGCGGGCCGTCGTAGGAGGCGATCTGGTCCGCCAGGCGGCGGATGTAGGTGTCGTCCCCGCCCTCGGCGATGTCGGCGAGCGGGGTGTCGGAGGGCACCAGCGCCATCATGGGCAGATGGCCGTGCTTCCACAGGAAGGCGTTGCCCTCCGCGTCGAAGTCGCCGCCCCAGGAGCTGTAGTACTCGCGGATGTCGGGGGCCCGCCCGGCTTCCTCGGTGAAGGTGGTGACGATGCCGTACTGCCAGGGCGTCTTGTCGTCGACGACGCCCAGCGCGCGGCCGGACGGCTCGAGCATCGACGAGACCTCGAAGTGGGCGGCCGGGGTGGTCGTCGTACCCGCCCCCGCGTCACTCCCGCCTCCCGCGCCACAGGCGTTCACCAGGAACGTGACGGCGGCCATGAGGATCGCGGCGGCCGTGAGGCGGCTGCGGCGGCGGGCTATGGCCATGCGTGAGGTTTCCGTTCGGACAAGAAGCAAGCGACTCGCCGGGACTGTACGAGACCCGCGTGACATTCACGGAATCTGCATATTAATCTAGCCGCCTGATTCAGGGGTGGGTCGGATCATGTCTCTTTATCCCCGTATCGATAACTTTTTCAGCACTACTCACTGCTCTCGGCGGCACCGAACCGGCAGACGCGACACGACGAAGGAAGGCCGGGCCGTCGATGACCAGTACTTCCGCGGAGGCTGAGCCGGCTCCCGTCTTCGTCGACGAGACCGGTCTGCGCGGTCGTCGCCTGCGCGGTTTCGGCTGGCTGGTGGGCGTCATCTGCACCGGGTGCGTGGTGGCGATGGTCTCCGGCCTGGTCGGAACCCAGTCGCAGGCACCCGCGCTCACCGTCCCCGGCACCGCGAACACGACGCCGCCCAGCCAGTACCTGAACGCGCCGCTGCCCGCGGCTCCCGGAAAGAGCGCCACCGCCACATCCGAGGCCACCGCGTCCGTCACCGGGACGACCGGAGCCGGCACGGCGGGAGCGGGCACGGTGGGATCCGGCACCACGGCGTCCGTCACCGGTACTGCCGGAACCGGTGCGGCGGGGTCCGATGCCGCCACGTCCGTCACCGGGACGACCGGAGCCGGTACGACGGGGGCCGGTACGGCGGGGGCCGGTACGGCGGGGTCTGGTGCGACGGGATCCGGTACGGCGGGGTCCGGCACCACCACGTCCGTCACCGGGACGACCGGATCAGGCACGGCGGCGTCGGACTCCGTGACCGCCACCGAACCCGCCACCGCGCAGTAGCCAGACGCGACCGACCAGGAAATCCATGTCCCGCTCCCGCAGTCAACGCCGTCGGCAGTCCATCATGCGGCCGCGCCGGCTCGCCGCACCTCCCCTGCGCTTCTTCCTGCCGGTGACCGTACTGGCGACCCTGCTGGCGCTGATGGTGCTCCGGGGCATGGCGAACAACGAGGTCTTCCACGACCAGGGCATCGCCACCTCGGTGGACAAGGCCACCGTCCCGACCAGCGTGCTGGAGGGCGGCCCGGTCGTCGACGCGCGCGGCGACAAGGGCGAGAAGCCGGTCAACTACACGATCCCGGACAAGACCGTCGTCCTCTCCTTCGACGACGGGCCGTCCCCCCAGTGGACGCCGAAGATCCTCGAGGTGCTGAAGGAGGAGGACGTCCGTGCCGACTTCTTCGTCACCGGCTCGATGGTCACCCGCAACCCGGCTCTGATCCGCCGGATCGTGGCCGAAGGCCATCAGATCGGGCTGCACACCTTCACCCACCCCGACCTCGCGCTGCACTCCGGCACCCGGCTCACCTGGGAGCTGGGCGAGACCCAGCTCGCGCTGGCCGGTGTCGCCGGCATCCACTCCAGCCTGTTCCGCCCGCCCTACTCCTCCACCGTGGACGCGCTGGACGACTGGTCGTGGCCGGTGACCAAGCAGGCCGGGTCCGAGGGCTACCTGACCGCGTTCATCGACAAGGACACCGACGACTGGAAGCGCCCCGGCGTCGACGCCATCGTCAAGGCCGCCATGCCCGACCTCCCCGGCCAGGGCGAGATGGTCCTGATGCACGACGCGGGCGGCAACCGGTCGCAGACGCTGGCCGCGCTGCCGATCATCATCGAGAAGCTCAAGGACCAGGGGTACACCTTCAAGACCACCGCCGAGGCGCTCGGCACGGCCTCCGCCAACACCGAGGTCGTCGGCTACAACCTGTGGCTCGGCAAGGCGTTCGTGTGGTGCACCACCTTCTCGGTGGGGCTGATGCCGTGGCTGGTCGTCCTGCTCGCGGTCGTCGGCGTGCTGGTCATGGCGCGGTTCGCGCTGATGCTGCTGCTCTCGGTCATCCACGTGCGGCGCGTCCGCAGGCGGGGATTCTCCTGGGGCGACCCGGTCACCGAACCGGTCACCGTGGTGGTACCCGCGTACAACGAGCAGGAGTGCATCACCAACACCTTGCTCTCCCTGTCCGCGAGCGACCACCCCATCGAAGTGATCGTGGTCGACGACGGGTCGACCGACGACACGTCCGCCATCGTGGAGGAACTCGGCCTGCCGAACGTCCGGCTGATCCGGCAGCAGAACAGCGGCAAGCCGACCGCCCTCAACACCGGTGTGGCCGCCGCCTCGCACGACCTGATCGTCATGATGGACGGCGACACGGTCTTCGAACCGTCCACCGTCCGCGAACTGGTGCAGCCCTTCGCCGACCAGCGTGTCGGCGCGGTGGCCGGGAACGCCAAGGTCGGCAACCGCGACACGCTGATCGGCGCCTGGCAGCACATCGAGTACGTGATGGGCTTCAACCTCGACCGCCGCATGTACGACGTGCTCAACTGCATGCCGACCATCCCCGGCGCCATCGGCGCCTTCCGCCGGACCGCGCTCCAGCAGGCGGGCGGCATGAGCGACGACACGCTCGCCGAGGACACCGACGTGACCATGGCCCTGCACCGGGCCGGCTGGAAGGTCGTCTACGCCGAGGACGCCCGCGCCTGGACCGAGGCGCCCGTCAGCATGAAGCAACTGTGGTCGCAGCGGTACCGCTGGAGCTACGGCACCATGCAGGCGATGTGGAAGCACCGGCACGCGCTGCTGGAGCGCGGCCCGGCCGGCCACTTCGGCCGGGTGGGCCTGCCGTTCGTCTCCCTGTTCATGGTGGTCACCCCGCTCCTCGCGCCCGCGTTCGACATCGGCATGGTCTACGGCGTGGTCTTCGTCGACGCGTACAAGACCCTGGCCGCCTGGTTCGCGGTCATGGCCCTGCAGGCCGTCTGCGCCTGGTGGTCCTTCCACCTGGACAAGGAGAAGGCGTGGCACCTGATCACGCTGCCGGCCCAGCAGGTGGTCTACCGGGTGCTCATGTACATGGTGCTGATGCAGTCCGCCATCACCGCTCTGACCGGGGGCCGGCTGCGCTGGCAGAAGCTGAAGCGCACCGGCGAGGTGGGGCTCGACGTCACGACGGGGGCGATGTCTTCATGAGTACCGGCGATGTCTTCATGAACACCGCGGAACGAGGCGCCTACGGCACCCGCGACTTCTCCGACACCGTCGCCCTGCGGGTGACGGACCTCGCCGCGATTCCCGTGCAGCGCACTCCGGAGCCCGAGGAAGCCGCACCGGCGCCCGCGCGGAAGTCCGGCCGTGACCGCTACCTCGACCTGCTGCGGGCGCTCGCCCTGGTCCGCGTGGTCTTCTACCACACCTTCAACTGGACCTGGCTGCCGATCGTCTTCCCCTCCATGGGCGTCATGTTCGCGCTGGCGGGATCGCTGATGGTGCGCTCCCTCGACCGGCCGGCGCTGAGCGTGATCCGCGGCCGGCTGCGCCGTCTGCTGCCGCCGATGTGGCTGTTCGGCGCGGTCGTGGTGCCGCTGATGGTCCTGGACGGCTGGAGGCCCGACGCCCACCATCCCACCTGGTGGTGGGGCGACCTGGCCTACTGGGTCCTGCCGTTCAGCGAGCCGCCGTTCGGGGTCCCGCTGCACACCTTCGGCGGGCACCTGCCGGCCTCCTGGGCCGAACAGATCTGTGTCCCCCTCTGGTACCTGCGCGCCTACCTCTGGTTCGTACTGCTGTCGCCGCTCATGCTCAAGGCGCTGCGGAAGCTGCCCTGGGTCACCCTGACGGTTCCGCTGGCGCTCGCGTTCGTCATCAACTCCGGCCTGGTCGACCAGTCCGGCCGGCTGATGGAAGCCGCCACCGACTTCACCACCTTCGGCTCCTGCTGGCTGCTCGGCATGGCCCACGGGGAGGGACTGCTCCGCAGGATCCCGCAGTACGTCGTGCCGTCCCTCGCACCGCTGGTGCTCATGTCCGGCTACTGGTGGCTGATGCGGGTGCCGCTGGACAACCCGCGGCTCGGGCACGATCTGGAAGCGGTACCGGTCGCCCAGGCGATCTGGTCGTTCGGTGCGGTGATGCTGCTGCTCCACCTGAGTCCCTCCTGGGAGCAGTGGCCCAAGCCGCTGGAGAAGTTCAACGGCGTGATCAGCCTGCTCAACTCCCGCGCGGTCACCGTCTACCTGTGGCACTGCTGCGCGCTGGTGCTGACGGAGCCGCTGCTCGACCTGCTGTGGAACAACGACTTCTTCTACGACCACGCGCAGTGGCTGCTGCGGAGCCAGTGGACCCAGCTGACGATCGCCGTCCCGCTGATCTGCCTGGCGATCCTCCTCTTCGGCTGGATCGAGGACGTGGCCGCCAAGCGCCGCCCGCGCCTCTTCCCCTACCCCCGCCGCGCCAAGGGCCGCCGCCGCAACCGCTAGAGGACGGCGGCGGATCGCGCGCCGGGGCGGCGCCGGGTACGCGCCGACGGCGTCCGGGAGGCGTCTCCGCATCCCAGGACGGCATCTCAGGCAGTACCTGTCCGCGCAGCTCAGAGTGGGTGGGACGGTTGCGTCGTCGCGGATCGGGCCGCAGTGGTTGCGGTGGGTTCCCGCCGTCTTCGAAGCTGTGGATGTCGCACCGGCCGGGACGGATCGAGGGTCCCGGCAGCAGCCCGGCGACGACTCCCACCCTGTGCCCGTCCACCGGGCATCCGTGTGCCCCGGTACCCGGTGTCCGGCGGCGCCCGCCCCGCGATCTCGGGGCGGGGACGGGTGGCGGGACGTCGGCGGGCACGTCCGGCGGGAGAGCCGGCGGGGGACGGGAGCGACCACTGCTGACCACCGATCAAGAGGGAAGACACGACATGAGCAGGAACATCCACGTACGTCGTCCGGGCCGCCGCGCGGCCTTCGCCGCCGGTCTCGTCCTGGCCGTCGGGCTCGGTGTGTCGACGCAGGCGGCGGCACAGGCGGCCGTCCCGGCCAAGGCGCCCGTCAAGACGTCCGCCGCGGTGCGGTCGGTCCACGGTTTCAACGGTGACGTGGTGACCCAGGTCGCCGACTTCTACGGCGCGTACGTCGATGCGAAGGACGCTCCCCGGGGCCCGGACGCCGCGCTGGCCAAGGCGCTGCGCGGGCACTACCTGGTGCCCGCCTTCGCCAAGAAGCTGGAGGCCTGGGAGAAGACGAACAAGACGGACGGCGTCCTGCGCGCCCAGAACGTCCCGACGCGGTGGACGGTGAGCGAGGGCGGCAACGGCCTCGAGGTCCTCGTCACCCTGACCTTCGGCGGCGCCGGGGAGTCGCCGGTGACGACCACCAGGCTCGCCGTGAAGCTGGACGTGGTCGACGGCATCACCGACATCCGCACCACGAGCGCCGCCCCCGCGAAGGCGTCCCGGTCGGTCAGCGGCCGCACGGGTGACTCGGTGACCCAGGTCGCCGACTTCTACGGCGCGTACGTCGACGCGAAGGACGCTCCCCGGGGCCCGGACGCCGCGCTGGCCAAGGCGCTGCGCGGGCACTACCTGGTGCCCGCCTTCGCCAAGAAGCTGGAGGCCTGGGAGAAGACGAACAAGACGGACGGCGTCCTGCGCGCCCAGAACGTCCCGGTGGACTGGACGGTGAGCGGGGACGGCGAAAGCGGTGAGGTCACCGTCACCCACCGCTTCGGCGGCGGGGAGTCGCCGACGGTGACGACCGACCTCGTCGTGAAGGCGGACGCGGTCGACGGCGTCACCGACATCCGCACCAAGAACGCCCGCTGACGAGGCGTTCGCTGACGAAGCGGCCGCTCCACCCGGTCCGCTCCCGGCTCCGGCCGGGAGCGGACCGCCGGGCGGACTGCGTGATCCGTCGTTCCGTCAGTCGTCGTCTGCCACCGCGCCGTCGGCGAGGGAGGTCGGGACCCAGCGGCTGGGGTGGTAATTGAGACGGTCGTACCGGTAAGCCGGCAGCCCTACGACGCTGGTGCTGCGGAAGGGTCGGCCGTGGTCGTCGATGCGGACCGTGCCGGTGCGGCCTCGTGAGGACCAGTCGAGGTCGAGGTACCAGTCGCAGGTGCAGGACTTGTTGAACGAGGAGACCACCAGGACTTCGGGTTCCTGCAGGGACACCCGGTAGGGGAAGTCGATGGCGGGGGGCGTCGGGCCCGTCCCGTAGCTGTCACCGGGCATCGAAAGAGCCAGGGGCCGGTGCTCGTCGAGGTCCACGGAGAAGAAGCGGGGGATGATGCTGGCGCCGCAGCCGTCGCCCAAGTAGTAGGCGGAGCCCCGGTCGGCGGCGGGGGTGGCGCGGTTGACCACGCGCACGTGCAGGGCCTCCAGGGCGACGGGGGCGGAGCCGCGTCCCTGCACCGTGATCCGCACGTCGGTGCCGCCCCCGTGCACCGCCCGCTGGGAGGCGGCCCACGCCGTGGTGTCCTCCGGGTGCGGGGGCGGCGGAACCTGTTGCGGTGGCTTGGCGACGACGTAGGTCTCGCCGCAGCTGTTGAGTCCGAGTGTGTGCGAGTCGACGGTCCAGGTGAGCGGGGTCGCCGGTGGGGCCGTGCCGGCGTCCGCCCGGTGCTTCCGGGGGCTGCCGCCGGGGTGCGCGGCCGAGGCGGAGGGCTTCGGCGTGGTGCGGGCGGAGGCCGACGGCGAGGCCGTGCGGGTGTTCACCCGGTGCCTCTGAAGACTGCCGCTGCGGTGTGCGGCCGAGGTGGAGGGTTCCGGTGCGGTGCGGGCGGAGGCCGACGACTCACCGCCGGCGGAAAAGGGTCCGGCGAGGAAAGCGGTGAGGCCGGCGAGCGCGACGGCGAGCGGGACCGCAAGCGCCGCCGATCGCACGGACCGTCGTCGGGGGCGCCCGGCGCGGGGCCGCGGATCGGCCGACGGGACCGGCTCGGGTGCCTCGGCCTTCACGGGCACGGCCGGTGCCGCGGTGCTCGTGCCGTCGGAAGGAGTCGGCGCCGGCCGTGCATCGGACGGGCGCGGCCGTTGCCGTGCCGCGACCGCCGCGATCCACCGGCGGTGCAACTCCGTGCGTTCTTCGGGGGAGGCACCGCAGAGCACGGCGAACCGCTCGATCCCGGCGAAGTCCTGCGGGACCGCTTCTCCGGAGCAGTAGCGGTGCAGGGTGGAGGCGTGAACGTCCAGCCGACGGGCCAGTGCCGCGTAGCTGCGGTCGGTGCGCTCCTTCAGCCGCGTCAGCAGTGACGCGAACTGCGCCGTGTCGTCGTGGATCGAATCCATGTGGTCCGTACTCGTATCCGCTCGTGGGCCCGTGCGGGCCCGTGCCGATGGGGTACGGCATCCCAGGCGTTCCCCCTACCCGTAAGCCGATACGCCTGAGACGGTTCCGGGGTTGCACAGCGTGACCCTGCTCACGACCGCCCCACAGAACGCCGAGCCTTCCGGGGACACGGACGACCGCCGTTCTCGTGAGACGCCGCGTCGATTCACGGCGGGTTCGTGATCACCAGGGGACGACGCCGTCGTCCTCGAAGAACGAACCGGTCGGGCCGCCGTCGGGCAGGGTGGCGAGCCGGATCGCCGTGGCCGCGCCCTGCTCAGGGGGGCGGGGCCCTTGGAAGCCTGTGAAGTCGGTCGCGACCAGGCCCGGGCAGGCGGCGTTGATCAGGATGTTCGTACCGGCGAACTGCCGGGCGTACTGCACGGTGAGGGCGTTGAGGAACGACTTCGACGGCGCGTAGGCGGCCATGATCGGGCCGATCTCGATGTCCGGGTCCGATTGCCGGGCCAGGGAGCCGACGCTGCTGGAGACGTTGACGATGCGGGGCGAGGCCGAGCGCCGCAGCAGTGGCAGCATCGCGTTGGTCACCCGGACGACACCCATGACGTTGGTGTCCACGACCGCGCGGAGCACCTCCAGGTCGAGGGCGGTCGGGTCCTGCACCCACCCCGGGTCCATCTCGCCCGAGACGCCAGCGTTGTTGACCAGGGCGTCCAGGCGCCCGGCCAGCCGTTCGACCAGTTCCGCGGCATCGGTGACGCTCTGGTCGTCGGTCACGTCCAGCGGTACCCCGAACGCGTCCACGCCGACGGCGCGCAGCTTCCCGACGGCGGCTTCGCGTCGGGTGGCGTCGCGGGCTCCCACGCCCACGCGGTACCCGAGGCTGCCCAGCCCGGCCGCGATCTCGTACCCGATGCCCTTGTTCGCGCCGGTCACCAGCGCGATCATCGTTTCGCTCATGCTGACGATGCTGGCTCGCGGACGGGTGGCGCGGCCAACACCGATACGGTGCCCTGTCATACCTGCCGGGTATCACCGCGTATGCTGCGGCCGTGGACACCCTGGAGACCCGCGAGCTGAGGTACTTCGTGGCGGTCGCCGAGGAACTGCACTTCGGGCGCGCCGCCGAGCGCCTCGGCATGGCCCAGCCGCCGCTGTCGCGGGCGATCCAGCAGCTCGAACGGCGCCTCGGGGTCTGCCTGCTGCAGCGCAACCGCCGTGGCGTCCGTCTGACCGGAGCCGGAGAAGTGCTGTTGCACGAGGGCCGGGCAGCCCTCGACGCGACCGCTGCCGCCGCCCGCCGCACCCGGCGCTCCGGCGGTGCCGACAGCCCTGGCGGCCCCCGCGGTCGGCTGGTCCTCGCGGTGAAGGCCGCCGCGTCCCACGAACTGCTGCGGAAACTTCTCGACGCCTACGCGGCCGAACCCGACAGTGCCGAGATCGAGGTGCTGCCGTGCGGCATCTGCGAGCAGGAGGAGCTGCTGCGCGACGGACGCGCCGATGTCGCGCTCATGCACACGCCGTGGAACTCCCTCGCCGGGTTCGACAGCGAGGCACTGACGACCGAGGGGCAGGTCGCCGTCCTGCCTGCCGGGCACCCCCTCGCCGCCCGCGAGACCTTGTCCCTGGCCGATGTCAGGGACGTCCCCGATCTGCCGCTCGCGCGCTGGCCCACCCGCGGCACCTACGCACCCGGCCCGGGCCCCGAGGTCCACAACCAGACGCAACTGGCCCAGTTGATCGCCCTCGGACGCACCGTGGCGGTCGTCCCCGACTCCGCCCGCTCCTGGCTGTGGGCCGAGCACACGGCCGTCCCCTTGACCGACGCGCCTCCCGTCGTGACCCACATCGTCTGGCCCGCCCACAGCCGCTCCCTCGCCCTGGCCGGCCTGGTCCGCACGGCTATGACCGGCTCCTGCCTCCCATCGGTCAGCACCCGGGACAGCTCGGACACCACCTGAGCTTGTTCCGCTTCGACAGTCACGCAGTCGGACACACAGCAAAGCCAGAGGGCCCTTACCGATCCGGTAAGGGCCCTCTGGCCTGCTACTCAGCTGTCGGGGTGGCGGGATTCGAACCCACGACCTCTTCGTCCCGGACTCTCGGCGGGCCGGTCATTGATGGTTCTCAGGGTGCTCAATCAGCCGTGGACGGCTTCTGAGGTACAGCCTCGGTCGCTGAGGTTGCCGTACTTCCGTGCTGTACGGCTTCGGCTTGTTCACGGGCGATGGCGAGGTCGTTGCGGATGGTCAGGGCGTTGGGGTAAGCGTTGCCGAGGATCTGAGCCCGAGATTGGGTTCTGGCTCAACTTCTGTGGAGTCGAATCGATCTTCGGCGGTCATGTCCCCTGTGCCTGCCTGGCGTTCGCCCGCACTGCTTGCCCTGCTTCTCTCTCCCCTACGTACCCCGCGTGTTCTGCCGAAGATCGATGAGGAAGGAACCTGAGCATGCTGACAATCCGTACCGCCCGACCCGACGAGATACCCGCGCTGACGACCTTTCCGGACGACGGCGAACGTAATGCCGCCACCGCCGCCTACCTGGCGGGTCTGCTGGAGAGCGGCTGCACCCGGCCGGAGTGGTGTCTGGTGGCCGAGCATGACGGTCGGTTGGCGGGCAACGCGGTGTTGTGGACGATCCCCGGACGCAACGTTCCGATGGACATCGTGCTGCTGGAGCCGGGCGACCCGGACACCGGCCAGGCGCTGTTGGCGTATGCCGCCCAGCAGGCCCGCGAACTCGGCGCGCAGACCCAGGGACACGTGCTGGACATACCGGCCCAGGCTCCACAGTTCCAGAGGAATCCGCAGCTGCGCGAGATGCTGCTCGTCGGCGCCGGGTTCACCGTCGCCCGCGACGGCTGCCGATTCGAATGGACCGTAGACGACCCGATGCCGGCCCAGGACGAGCGGCTGTACTGGCGCTCCATGGCCGACCTGGGCGAGGAGCCATTCGTGGAGCTGTTGGCCGACACGTTCACCGACACCGCGGATTCGATCTTCCAGGCCGAGATCGCCGAGCACGGTCTGCACGGCGCTGCCGAACGCAACGTCGCCGATATGCTGGAGATGGACCACCGGCCCGGCTGGTTCGAGATCGGCTACGACGCGGCGGACACGCCCGTGGCGATCAGCATGCCGGCGCGTACGGCCAGTTCGGCGGTGATCGGCCTGGTCGCGGTCGCGAGGGCCGGCCGGGGCCGGGGCTACGCCACCGCAGTGGTCGCCCGGGGTACGCACGTACTGGCCGACGCGGGCTTCAGCGAGATCCGCGGGGACTGCGACGAGGGCAACACCGGCATGGCCAAGGCGTTCCAGCGCGCCGGCTACCGTAACTTCGCCAACCGGAAGATGTTCACCCGCCCGCTGTGAGGCCATGCCTAACGGGCTCGTGCTCGGCACCTGAGCCCGGTGCCGGGCACAAGCCCGCCAAGATCCCCTACGCCACGCAGTGGGACACCATCCTCCCCGCGGCTACCTGGGGACGGTCCGGCACCCTTCTTCGCGCATCTGAACATGCTCCGAACAGCAAAAGCCCGCACATTCGACAGGGCCCGGGGTTCGCTACGGCCGGTGGTAGGCCTCGGGGTCGACTCCCTCCCAGGGTTCCCTGGAGAAGCTCACATAGACGGGGGACTCGGGATCGCCCACCTGCATGTTGGCGAACTGATCCACATCGTGGTTGGCGAACCGGTGCAGATACTGGAGGAACAACTCCAACTCCGCTTTGGACAGTGCCTCGTCGTGCCGCTCGTTGCGCATGCGTGCACGATACGAGCAGAGCTCGAAGGGACGCCGTGGAGCCGCTCGCTTGCAGCGCCATGTACCCATGGCGCCGACTTCGGGGAGCACCGCATCAGGAGCCCGCTCCGAGCGGGGCGCGCTTCGTGACCGATCAGCGGACGATAGCGACGTCAAAGAACAGCATCCAGATGATCCCTGTGAGCATGAGGAGGACAGTCGGCACGGCGATGATCAACAGAACCACTCCGAGGGTGCGCATAAGGCTTGCGGCGGCCTCATAGAGTGCGTCCTGCACGGGCTCTTGGTCGGTCATGCCCCCTCCTCGCCGGCACTGTACTGCGCGGTCGGTGGAGCCACTACGCCCAGGACCCCGTCCTTGCCTGGGAGCATCCGGACGGTGAGCCGTGGGTCCTGACGGACCGCCGTACCGGCACGTCGTACGGCGCCGGAGCGGACACGGAGCCGTACCGCCCGCATGACGTCGGGTACCTCGGCCGGCTGCCCCGTCCGGACGGGAAGGGCTCGGTGCTCGCCATCGCCGGCATCCACACCGCGGGCTCCCTCGGCGTCGTCCATCTGCTCGCCTCCGACCTCAACACGCTCTGGGGGCAAGTGGGCGAGCGACATTTCTCCACGCTGGTGAGCGTCGACTACGACCCCGAGACCGACGACCCGCGCTCCGTCGAACTGCTCTGCCCCCTCTACCTGCACGACGAGGAGACGACGGCGTGAAGGTCGTCCTCGGCTCGCAGCCGGCCGAACTGTCGCAGGAGAACGAAGACTTCGCCGCCGCCGTTCCCGGTGCGGCCGTCCTCCTTGACGGAGCCGGCGTGGCCGGGGCGGAGACCGGATGTGAACACGGCATCGCGTGGTTCTCCGCGACCCTGGGCGGCCTGCTGCTGAGCGCCATCACCACGCAGTCCGGCCGCTCGCCGAGTGCCTGGCCGACTCGATCCGGGCTGTCCGCTCCCTGCACGGGGGCACCTGCGACCTGGCCCATCGGGCCAGTCCGACCAGTACGGTCGTCGCCGTCCGGGCCGGTGCGGGAGTTCTGGAGTTCTGGAGTTCTGGAGTACCTCGTACTGGGTGACTCGACGCTCCTCCTCGCCGACCTGGACGGGAAGACGACCGCCGTCACAGACCAACGGTTGGACGAGGTGGGTAAGCGCCTTCGCATACCGGTCGATTTGCTGCTCACCGGTTCGGCTGAACACGTGGTCGCCCTGGCGGAGTACCGCGACGCCCTCACGGGGCTGCGGAACCAGCCGGGCGGTTTCTGGATCGCCGGGCCTGACCCGCTGGCGGCCGAGCACGCCTTCACCGGGACGGCACCGGTGGAGTCGCTTACCTCGGTGACACTGCTGAGCGACGGCGCAACGAGACTTGTCGACCTCTTCGAACTCGCCACCTGGCACGATACGTTGACCGTTCTCGGGTCGGTCGGACCCGACGGGCTGATCCGCCATGTGCGGGAAGCAGAGGCAGACGACCCTGAGGGTCGGCGTTTGCCGCGAGGCAAGGCGCAGGATGACGCGACGGTCCTGCATTGGGTTCTGGCGTAGCGCCGCGCCAGCTTTGTCAGGACTGACGGCGTGCGAAGAGGACCGCACCTGGAACGCTCTCGTCGGGGGCGATCAGCATGTGGGCCTCGACGATGAACCCGGCATCGCGTAGCCAGGCCGTCACTTGCCCAGGCCGGCGGCGGTGCACAACGATCAGGGTTCGATGACGCAGGCCAGCTGTCCCGCGCCACTGGATCTTGACCGTTTGTCATCGGACTTTGATGGACGCGAGTTTGTGTCATCGGAGTTTGATCACCGCAGGTCAGCGACTCAGCGCACCGAGGGGACATTGAGTCGCTGACCTGCACTTATGTGCAGTTCCTCGTAAACGTGTAGGTCAGAGCCTTGCGATCGTCATGCAGGCTGCTCGATTTGTGGGGACGGGGGGTCAGGAAGGCTTGACCGCCGAGACCGGGGTGACGGTCACCTTGTTGTCGCACTCGGCCCACCACCCGTCGTTCAGGGCGACCTGGTGCTTCCCGGAGTGCGGCAGCCCGATGACCATCGTCGGATACACCGCCGGGGTCTTGCCCGACACGCAGTAGCCGTCGCCCTCCCCCTGGACCTGGACGAAGGTCAGCTTCACCCACGCCTTGCCGTGCGGCCGGACCGTCACGGTGGCCGCCCTGCCGGTGGGGGTGACCTTGAGCGGGGTGTTGTGGGCGGGGGAGCCGTTGCCGGCGCCCGCGACCGTCGGATGGCCCTTCAGGACGCACGTCTTCCGGGAGACGTTGGTGAACTGCACGACCGCCGCCCCGGTCCCGGTCCCGACGGGCGGGTGGGCGGCCTGCCGGGCGCTGACCTGGAGGGCAGAGGCCGGGCAGGCGGGCGGCGGGGTGGAGGTGGTGGTGCTCGCCGCCATGGCGGTGCCGGGCAGGATGCCGGTCACCGCCGCCGCGACGGCCGTGACCGCCGTCGTCGCCAGAGCCGCCCTGCGAATGCCGTTGCTGTGACGCATGCTGTCGTCCCCCTGAGTCGTCTCGTCCGCGGGTTTCGGTCGTCGGTTGTTGCCCCGCGGTACGCGTGGTCGTGGTACGTGAGTGCAGATAGGGCGGGAGAGCGGCAGGTTCCGTGCGGCGACTGCTTGTGACGGAACGGTGACGACGGGCTGCACCCGTGCAGGTGGCCGTCAAGGCGGACAGAAACGCCTCCAGCGCGCCATGGGCTTTACCACGCCCCCGGCGCGCACCGAAGGTGCGCTGAGTCGCTGACCTGAGGTGATCAAACTCCGATGACACAAACTCGCGTCCGTCAAAGTCCGATGACAAACGGTCAAGATCCAGTGGCACGGGACACCAGCGGGGGTGTCGTTCCGCTGTCACTCGCTGCTCCGGCCGACACCTCTTTGATGCATCCCGACATGACGGAGGCCTCGGAGGCGGTGCTCCCGCTGCCTGACGTCTGCCTGACCGCTCTCCGGCTCCGCCAGAAGGAGCAGCAAGCGGCTAAGGAGCGAGCCGCGGATCTCTGGACGGAATCAGACCTCGTCTTCACCACCCGCTACGGCACCCGGTCGAGCCGAGGAACTTCACCCGTGAGTTCGACCGCCGCTGCGAGCGCGCCGGCGTCCGCCGTATCCGGGTCCACGACACCCGCCACACCTGCGCCTCGCTCCTGGCGGCCCTCGACGTCCACCCCCGGCTCGCGATGCAGATCCTCCGCCACTCGGAGATCGCGGTCACGATGGAGGTCTACACGCACGTGCCCTCCGCCGAGACCCGCCGGGCGCTCCGCAAGCTCGGCAAGGCGCTGGGCGGCGGCAGCAAGCAGAAGAAGGAAAAGAAGGGGAAGCGCAAGCAGCAGGAGCGGGCGGAGAAGCCATCGGCCGAGGACGGCCAGCAAGAGTCATAGCGGTTGCTGTACTCCGCTGCTGTACGCACGACAGAGGCCCATTCGCGATCAAGCGAATGGGCCTCTGACCAGTGTCGGGGTGGCGGGATTTGAACCCACGACCTCTTCGTCCCGAACGAAGCGCGCTGCCAAGCTGCGCTACACCCCGATTGTCGCTGCTCTCGCGGCGACGTCGTTTACTTTAGCCCACCGGTGGCCTGAGACGAAATCCGGTTTTCTGGGCCTCGGACGCGGCGTCGGACCGGGTCGGGGCGTACGTGGTCGAGGACGACGACGAGGAGGCCCAGGGCGTAGAAGGCGACGCCCAGGATGGCGGTGTTGCCGAGGACGCCTCCGTAGCCGTGCCGGTCCACGTCGACGAAGGGGTAGAGGTAGCGCGCCGGGGTGCCGGGTGCCAGCATCGCGCCGCGGGCGAGGCAGAAGACCAGGTAGGCGAGGGGGTAGATCAGCCACGTCGCCGCGTTGCGCAGGGCCAGCGGGGTCGGGCGGGTCAGCAGCAGCCAGTCGAGGGCCACGGCGATCGGCGTGATCGTGTGGAGGAGCTGATGGGCGACCGCGGGCCAGCCGGAGAGCGTGTCGTCGCTTCCGGTCATGGAGAACGGGGTCGACTCGTTCACCAGGATCAGGTGGTAGACCAGGCCCGTGATCGAGGCGTAGATCAGTGTGCCGCCGGTCAGCACCCCGGGCAGGGGCCTGCGCGCCGACCAGGCCCGGCGGGCCGACGCCGCGAAGACCACGGCGACGAGCAGGTTGGTCTGGATCGTGAAGTAGCTCAGCACCCGTGCCGGGGCGCCCAGCTTCATCTCGACGGCCACGCCCGTCGCCGCCGCGAGGGCCACCAGGGCGCGGTAGGCCGCCGTGACCGGGCGGCGGGACGGGGCCACCACCGCCGTCGCGGGGACGAAGGAGTGGGTCGAAGGGATGATGCCCGGTATCGCGGGGAGATCGGGTATGTCCCTCGGCATAGGGGTGATCATGCCCTCACGCTAAGCGGATCGGGGCATTCGGGCGATATGGGTCGACCGGGCGGGTTACGCGGCCGTTCGGTGGCGTCATCCGGTGACGCCGCCCGGTCACGTTTCGTGTCGGCGGGACTCTGTACCGTCTCCGGTTCGCAACAGTCGAGTTCGTGTCGGCCAGGGTCGGCCGTGGCCTGTGGGATTTCCCCGTTTCGGCTCGCCCGGCCATTGCGCAGCTTCGACCGCCGTACGGTCTCCGGTCGACGCCTTCCAGCTGTCGACCGGGCACCGTCCTCAGGGGCCCCGAACCCCTACTGCCGCTCCACCAGCGTCAGCAGTGACGCCTCCGGCGGGCAGGCGAAGCGGACCGGCGTGTAGCGGCTCGCGCCGCAGCCCGCCGAGACGTGCATGTACGAGGTCCGGCCCTCCGCCGTATGCCTGGAGAGGCCCTTGACGCGGTCCGTGTCCAGGTCGCAGTTCGTGACGAAGGCGCCGTAGAAGGGGAGGCAGATCTGGCCGCCGTGGGTGTGGCCCGCCAGGATCAGGGGGTAGCCGTCGGCGGTGAAGGCGTCCAGGCTGCGCAGGTACGGGGCGTGCACCACACCCATCGAGAAGGCGGCGGACTCGGACGGACCGCCAGCCACGCGTGCGTAGCGGTCGCGCTTGATGTGCGGGTCGTCGAGACCGGTCAGCTCGATCTCCGTGCCCTCTATCTTCAGCGTCCCCCGGGTGTTCGTCAGGTTCAGCCAGCCCGCGGTGTCGAAGCCGTCGCGCAGGTCCTCCCACGGGTTGTGGACGGCGCCCACGACCGGCTTGTTGCCGTTCAGCCCGTGACGGCCCGCCGCCTTCTCGAACAAGTAGCGGGCGGGGTTGCGGAGCGTGGGGCCGTAGTAGTCGTTCGAACCGAAGACGTAGGCGCCCGGGAACTCCATCAGGGGGCCGAGCGCGTCCAGTACCTCGGGCACGCCCTCCGGGTCCGAGAGGTTGTCCCCGGTGTTGATCACGAAGTCGGGGCGCAGGCCGGCCAGGGAACGCAGCCAGCGCTGCTTCTTGCGCTGTCCGCTCACCATGTGGATGTCCGAGACCTGCAGGACGCGCAGCGGCCGCATCCCCGGCGGCAGGACCGGGACGGTCACCCGCCGCAGGCGGAAGGAACGGGCCTCGAACCCCGCCGAGTACAGCAGACCGGCGGCACCCACCGCCGTGATTCCCAGGGGTACTTTGTATCGCGCGCGCATGCGCCCATCGTGTCAGACTCCGGCGAGCGCTCTCACCCGCCTGTGGACGGCCCGGAAGCCCGTCCGGGATCGCGGGGGAAGGGGAGGGGAGGGCGGGTCCCGGGCGGCTTCCGGGCGACCGGCGGGCGCGCTGCGAAATCAACAGGCGTCCGCATCACCGCACCTGCGACACTTGGCGGCATGACCACGCTCAAGTCGAAGTTGCAGGAAGACCTCAACGCCGCGATCAAGGGGCGCGACGAGCTCCGCTCCTCGACGCTCCGGCTGACCCTCTCCGCGATCACCAATGAGGAGGTCGCGGGCAAGTCCAAGCGCGAACTCTCCGACGACGAAGTACAGAAGGTGATCGCCCGCGAGGCGAAGAAGCGCCGCGAGGCCGCCGAGGCCTTCACGCAGGGCGGGCGCCCCGAGTCGGCCGAGCGTGAGCGGGCGGAGGGCGAGGTGCTCGCCGTGTATCTGCCCAAGCAGCTGTCCGACGAGGAGCTCCAGCAGATCGTCGCCCAGGCCGTCGAGGAGGCGAAGGCGGCCGGTGCCGAGGGCCCGCGCGCGATGGGCGCCGTCATGAAGATCGTGAACCCGAAGGTGGCCGGGCAGGCCGAGGGCGGCCGCGTCGCCGCCGTCGTGAAGCAGTTGCTCGCGGGCTGACGCTCTCGTTCGTTCCCGGGCCGGCCGACCGGTGTCATCGGCGGGCCGGCGGGCCGGGCGACCGGCGGCCCGACGGACCGGGTGACGTCGCGCGTACGAGTGCCTCGCGGGCCGTACGGACGGATGTCTCATGGATGCCCGCCCCGCGCGGCGCGTTCGCCCCGTGGATGTACGTCCCACCCTGCTCCGCCCGCCCCGCGACACCCCGGACGCAGAACGCCCCGTGGGCCAGGATCGACTCCTGGCCCACGGGGCGTTCGGGCGCTCGCGCGCTTCCGGTGGACGGTCAGCGCTGGCCGCCGTTCCCGTTGCCGCTGTTGGTGTTGCCCTGGATGAATCCGTCCGGGAAGGAGAAGGAGGGCGTCGGGAACGTCACCCCGCCGTCGCTCTGGCCGACGATGGTGTTGCCGGTGGTGTTGTCGTTGCCCCGGCCGCCGTGGCGGCCGCGGCCGCGGTTGTCGTCGTCCTGGCCCTTGCCCTTGTCCTTGACGGGGTCGGGAATGTTGATCAGGTTGAAGGACGGGGCGTCCTTGCCCTCGAGCGCGCCCGTCATCAGGTCCCGCCAGATCGGGCCGGGGACCTGACCGCCGTACACCTTGTCGTAGTAGGAGCCGCCGATCTGGATGCCCCTCATCTTGACCTGCTGGGTCGCGCTGCCGACCCAGACGGCGCCGGAGAGGTTCGGCGTGTAGCCGACGAACCAGGCGTTCCTGCGCTCGTCGGTGGTGCCCGTCTTGCCGGCGTTGGCGCGGTCGGTGAGGCCGGCCTGCTGGCCCGTACCGGAGTCGATCACGCCGCTCAGCAGGCTGTTGACGGTGTCCGCGGTCGTCTCGGACATGGCCCGCGAGCAGGTCGACTTGGGCACGTCCAGGGACTTCTCACGCTCGCCGACCTGCTGGCTGATCGACTCGATGGCGATCGGGGTGCAGTACATGCCGCGGGAGGCGAAGGCGGCGTAGGCCGTGGCCATGGTGAGCGGCGAGATGCCCTTGGAGCCCAGGGCGATGGCGGGCACCTCGGGGAGCTTGTCGCCGTTGCCCTGGACCACGCCGAGCTTGTCGATCTGGTTCATCACCGGGCACAGGCCGATGTCGGAGATCATCTGCACGAAGTAGGTGTTGACCGACTTGGCCATCGCCTCCTTCAGCTGGTACGGGCCCTGCTCGGACGCGCTCTCGTTCGGGACCTGCTCGTTCGCCTGGTTCGTCCACGGCTTGCTGCTGCAGGTCTGCACCGGGCTCGGGTACGGCATCTTGTTCGGCGAGGAGTACTCCTGCGTCGCGGGCCGGCCCTGCTCCAGCGCCGCCGCGGCCACGAACGGCTTGAACGTCGAACCGGTCGGGAAGCCGTAGTTCGACCCGCCCATGGCGTAGTTGACCGAGTAGTTGTACTCGGTCTCGTTCTTCCCGTAGCCGTACGGCTTCGACTGGCCCATCCCGAGGATCTTGCCGGTGCCGGGCTCGACCAGGGTGGCCGCCGCGGCGACCTTGTCGGACTTGTAGACGTGATCCTTCAGCGAGTCCTGGATCGACGCCTGGGACTGCGGGTCGAGCGTCGTACGGATCGTCAGGCCGCCCTGGTTCCAGACCTTCGCCCGCTCCTCCTTGGTCTTGCCGAAGACCGGGTCGCTCAGGAAGACCTTCTCCACGTACTTGCAGAAGAAGCTGGCGCCCTTGATCGCCGTGATGCAGCCGTTCTTCGGCTGGCTGACGTGCAGCCCGAGCTTCGTCTCCTTGGCGGCGTCGGCCTGCTCCTGGGAGATGTCGTGCACCTCGGCCATGCGCTGCAGCACGGTGTTGCGGCGCTTGAGGGCCTCCTCCTCGTCGTTGACCGGGTCGTACCGGCTCGGCGACTGGACGATGCCCGCGAGCAGCGCCGCCTCCTGGAGGTTCAGCTTCTTGGCGGGCTTGGAGAAGTACCGCTGGGAGGCGGCCTCGATGCCGTACGCCTGCTCCCCGAAGAACGTGATGTTCAGGTAGTTCTCGAGGATCTTCTTCTTGCCCAGCTTCTCTTCCAGCTGGATCGCGTACTTGAGCTCGCGGATCTTGCGGCCGATGGTCTGCTGGGTGGCCTGGGCGACCTTGGTCGGGTCGTCGCCGGCCTCCTCCACGAAGTAGTTCTTCACCAGCTGCTGGGTCAGGGTCGAGGCACCCTGGGCCACGCCGCCGTTCTGCGCGTTCTGGTTGACCGCGCGCAGGATGCCCTTCAGGTCGATCGCGCCGTGCTGGTAGAAGCGCGAGTCCTCGATCGCGACGATCGCCTTCTGCATGTAGGGCGAGATGTCCTTGAGGTCGACCACCGTGCGGTCGCGCGAGTAGACGGTCGCGATCTGACCGCCCTTGCTGTCCAGGATCGTCGTCCGCTGGCTCAGCGAAGGACTCTTCAGATTGTCCGGAATGTCATCGAACCCCTGGACCGAGCCCTTGGCCGCCAGACCGAGCGCACCCGCGGCGGGCAGCGCGATTCCGGCCATGACGGCGCCCGCGAGCACGCTGACACCGAGGAACTTGGCGGCCTGCTGCGTAGGGGACAGACCACCACCCGAGCGCTTCTTTGGCATGAGGGCAGCCTACGTTCTCATTCGCCGGACACGCGTATATGCCTTGGCCTAAGCTGCTCTCAACTGTCACAGCAGTGCGGCCACGTATCAATACGTCCGGCGACCCCGAATCGTTCCGGAGGTTCCGCGCTCCTGTGGAGCGGGTGTCCGAATCAGCCTCGTGTGTCATATGGCGTCCGTTGTGGCGCGACTGAACTGTCCCGGTTTGCCGGGATGGTCGCGCATGTCCTCGGCTCACTCCCCCGGGTGATCTGCCGCTTACGCATAGTCCGTTCGGGCCATTCAAGATTGGGCCCGAAGGGGGTGTTGCGCTGTGCCCACCTTCCGTAACGTCCTCAACTGGCGGCGGTGAATATGCCGCTGCCGCCGTGGGGGAGCCTCGAATTCGGGAGAGGACGGCGCCGGTATGGGCTGGGTAACCGACTGGAGTGCGCAGGCGGCCTGCCGCACTACCGATCCGGACGAACTGTTCGTTCAAGGAGCAGCGCAGAACAGGGCCAAGGCAGTGTGCACCGGATGTCCGGTTCGCACGGAGTGCCTCGCCGATGCGCTCGACAACCGCGTCGAATTCGGCGTGTGGGGCGGCATGACCGAGCGCGAGCGCCGCGCGTTGCTGCGGCGGCGGCCGACCGTCACCTCGTGGCGTCGCCTGCTCGAGACCGCGCGCACGGAGTACGAGCGCGGGGCGGGCCTGCTGCCCCTCGACGAGGAAGAGGTGTACGAGCGCTACGCGGCGGTGGGCTGAGGAGGGCCTCTCGCCCCGTCGAGGACCTCCGTCCCGTCACGGTGGCCGGGGCGGGGCCGGGATCGCCGCTCCCGGGCCCTCAGGGCCGTGCGGGCCCCTTCCCGGGCCCGTCGGCGGCCGCCGACGGGCCCGGGCGAGGTCATCCTCCAGGGGCCTCCGCGCTCAGCTTTCGGGAAGCTCCGGCCGGTGGGCCGCGAGCCGGTTCCCGATGTCCCGCAGCCCCGCGAGATCGTGTACGTCGCCGGGCAGCGCGGCGACTTCGGCCACCGGCACCTCCGGGTGGCGCGCGGCGAAGCGGTCACGTGTGCGCTGCTCCCGGGAGAGCAGCTGCATGCGCTCGGCGTGGAGCCTCAGCAGGCCCGCGGTGAGCTGGTCGATGGATCGCTCGGGGTCCGTGGCGGCGGTCCTGTCCATGGCGGTGGGGTGGTCCGTGCCGGCCGTCCTGTCCGTGGGGGCGGGGGAGCCTTCGTCAGGAGCTGATGACCCGGAAGCCGGTGATTCTGAACTGCCGTACGTGCCGGGAGAGTTACGAAGTCCAGCTTTCCCGTCCGCCTGATCCACAATGCGGGCGTCGGCAAGATTTTCTGCGGCGGTGGTTTCAGGACCCCCGGCATCGCCCGCTCCGGGATCTTCCGCGTCGACGGAGTCGAGATCCTCCGCGGCGGCGAGCGCCCGCTCGGCGGACAGCTGGGCGGCCCCGCTGCCGTGCACCCGGTTGAGCACCAGCCCGGCGAACGGCATGTCCTCCGCGGCCAGCCGCTCCACGAAGTACGCGGCCTCGCGCAGCGCGTCCCGCTCGGGCGCCGCCACCACCAGGAACGCGGTGCCGGGTGCCTGGAGCAGCTTGTACGTGGCGTCGGCCCTGGTACGGAAGCCGCCGAAGGTGGTGTCCATGGCCGCGACGAACGTCTGCACGTCCTTGAGGAGCTGCCCCCCGAGCAGCTTGCCCAGGGTGCCCGTCATCATCGACATCCCGACGTTCAGGAACTTCATGCCGGCCCGGCCGCCCAGCTTCGCCGGCGCCGTCAGCAGCCGGATCAGCCGCCCGTCGAGGAAGGAACCGAGCCGCTTCGGGGCGTCCAGGAAGTCCAGCGCCGAGCGGGACGGCGGCGTGTCGACCACGATCAGGTCCCACTCGTCGCGCCCCCGCAGCTGGCCCAGCTTCTCCATCGCCATGTACTCCTGCGTGCCCGCGAAGCCCGCCGAAAGCGACTGGTAGAAGGGGTTGTTGAGGATGGCCGCCGCCCGGTCGCCGTCCGCGTGCGCCTCGACGATCTCGTCGAACGTGCGCTTCATGTCGAGCATCATGGCGTGCAGCTCGCCTGTCCCCTCGACGCCCTTCACCCGGCGCGGGGTGTTGTCGAGGGAGTCGATGCCCATGGACTGCGCCAGCCTGCGCGCGGGATCGATGGTGAGCACGACCACCTTGCGGCCGCGCTCCGCGGCACGCAGCCCGAGGGCCGCCGCCGTGGTCGTCTTGCCGACGCCGCCCGACCCGCAGCACACCACGATGCGGGTTTGCGGGTCGTCGAGCAGCGGGTCGAGATCGAGGACGCGGGCGGGGTCCAGACTCATGACATCCCTTGCTTACGCAGCTGTGCGGCCAGTTCGTACAGGCCCGCCAGATCCAGGCCCTCGGCGAGCAGCGGGAGTTCGTGCGACGGCAGGCCCAGTTCGGCCAGCACGCTCCGCTGTTCGGTCTCCAGCGTGTACCGCTCGGCGTACTCCTCCGCCTGCTGGAGAAGCGGGTCCACCAGACGCTCGGCGAGCCCCCCGCGGCGCGCGCCGCCGAGGCCGGCCGAGGAGAGCGACTTGGCGATCGCCGAACGCGGAGCGGCCTTCGCCAGCTCCAGGTCGGCACCGTCGAGGAGCGCCGGGCGCACCATGTTCACGATGATCCGGCCCACGGGAAGTTTCGCGGCGCGCAGCTCCACGATCCCGTCCGCGGTCTCCTGTACGGGCATCTCCTCCAGCAGCGTCACCAAGTGGACCTCCGTCTCCGGGGACTTGAGGACGCGCATGACGGCCTGGGCCTGATTGTGTATCGGGCCGATCTTGGCGAGGCCGGCGACCTCGTCGTTGACGTTCAGGAAGCGGGTGATGCGGCCGGTGGGCGGCGCGTCCATCACCACGTAGTCGTACGTGAAGCGGCCGCTCTTCTCCTTGCGCCGCACCGCCTCGCAGGCCTTGCCGGTCAGGAGCACGTCCCGCAGTCCGGGCGCGATGGTGGTCGCGAAGTCGATCGCGCCGAGTTTTTTCAGGGCGCGGCCGGCGCCGCCCAGTTTGTAGAACATCTGGAGGTAGTCCAGCAAAGCCAGTTCGGGGTCGATGGCGAGGGCGTACACCTCCCCGCCACCTGGAGCGACGGCGATCTTCCGCTCCTCGTAGGGCAGCGCTTCTGTCTCGAAGAGCTGCGCGATGCCCTGTCTGCCCTCGACCTCGACCAGGAGGGCGCGCTTGCCCTCGGTCGCGAGGGCGAGCGCTAGGGCTGCGGCCACCGTGGTCTTGCCGGTACCGCCCTTGCCGCTGACGACCTGGAGCCTGCTCACGTATTCGAGCCTAACCAGTCCGCCGCCGGAGTAAGCAGGAGGCTGTGGACAAGCGGCGCCGTCGGCGGCGGGGCAGCGGGCGGCTCGGGCGGGAGACGGCGGTCGCCAGCGGCTACAGTCGGCCACATGACCAAATGGGAATACGCCACCGTTCCGCTGCTCGTCCACGCCACGAAGCAGATTCTGGACACCTGGGGAGAGGACGGCTGGGAGCTCGTCCAGGTCGTGCCCGGCCCCAACAACCCCGAGCAGCTCGTGGCCTACCTGAAGCGCGAGAAGTCCGCGTGAGCGGGGCCGTCGATGCGAAGCTCGCCGAACTCGGACTGAGCCTTCCGGACGTCGTTCCGCCGCTGGCCGCGTACCAGCCCGCCGTGCAGTCGGGCGTGTACGTGTACACCGCCGGGCAGCTCCCGATGGTGGACGGGAAGCTGCCGGTCACCGGGAAGGTGGGGGCCGAGGTCACGGCCGAGGAGGCCAAGGAGCTGGCCCGTACGTGCGCGCTGAACGCTCTCGCGGCGGTGAAGTCGGTCGTGGGCGACCTCGACCGGATCGCGCGTGTCGTCAAGGTCGTGGGCTTCGTGGCCTCGGCGTCGGACTTCACCGGGCAGCCGGGTGTGCTGAACGGCGCGAGTGAGCTGCTGGGGGCCGTGCTGGGCGACAAGGGGGTGCACGCCCGGAGCGCCGTCGGCGTGGCCGTGCTGCCGCTGGACGCGCCTGTGGAGGTCGAGATCCAGGTGGAGCTCACGCACGCGTAGCCCTCCGGGGTGTCACCGGGGGCGGTGTCCCTCCGGTGGGGGTCGGGGCCGTGCCGGTGCATCAGCCCGTCGCCGTCGGACGAGAGGTGGGCGTCGGTGGCGACGGGCATCGATGTACCGGCACGGCCCCTTCCGCCGCATCCCGGCTGCGGGTGATCGATGGCTCGGGTGCAGTTCCTCACCGGCGTGAGAATCCAGCCCCTCCGGCGTTCGAGGAGCGGGGTCCGGGGCGGAGCCCCAGGGGTGATGGGGCTCCCCCCTGGTCGAGCGAAGCCGAGACCTTGGGGGAGGGTAGGGGCGGAGTGGCGAAAAGGGCTTGTGGGGCGGTGAGGTCTCGAACATCCGCCCGGCTCGGGATAGCCTCCGGCCATGGGGAATGGGCAATGGTTTCCAGCGGAGTGGCCGGAGCGGATTCGGGCGCTCGCCGAGGGCACGCTGACGCCGGTCGCGCCCCGGCGCGCCGCCACGGTGATGCTGCTCAAGGACGGCGAGGCCGGCCCTGTGGTCCACATGCTGCGCCGACGCGCCTCCATGGCCTTCGCCGGAGGCGCGTACGCCTACCCGGGCGGCGGCGTGGACCCGCGTGACGACGAGCACCAGATCCGCTGGGCTGGGCCCACGCGCGCGTGGTGGGCGCGGCGGCTCGGCGTGGACGAGACATCGGCCCAGGCCGTCGTCTGCGCGGCCGTACGGGAGACGTACGAGGAGGCGGGCGTCCTGCTCGCCGGCCCCAGCCCGGACAGCGTGGTCGGCGACACCACGGGGGACGACTGGGAGGCGGACCGGGCGGCCCTGGTCGCCAGGGACCTGTCCTTCGCCGAGTTCCTCGACCGCAGAGGACTCGTGCTCCGCTCGGACCTGCTCGGGGCCTGGGCCCGCTGGATCACCCCGGAGTTCGAGTCCCGCCGCTACGACACGTGGTTCTTCGTGGCCGTCCTCCCGGAGGGCCAGCGCACGCGGAACGCCTCCACGGAGGCCGACCGTACGGTGTGGATCCGCCCGGCCGACGCGGCGGCCGGGTACGACAAGGGCGAGCTGCTGATGATGCCGCCCACCATCGCGACCCTGCGCGGGATCGTGGAGTACGAGAGCTCCGCCGACGCCCTCGCCGGCGCGGCCGCCCGTGATCTGGCCCCCGTCCTGGCCGAGGCGCGCCTGGAGGACGGCGAGGTCGTCCTCTCCTGGCCCGGACACGACGAGTTCACCAAGCACGTCCCGACCGGCGGAGCCCCCGCATGACCGACGCAGCGGCCCTTCCCGGCCAGCCGCGGGGCACGGTCCTCTCCGGCCCCGCCACCGCGCGCGCGGTGAACGTCCTCGCCCCCAACGCGTCCGCGATGACCCTGGACGGCACGAACACGTGGATCGTGTCCGAGCCGGACTCCGAGCTCGCGGTCGTCATCGACCCGGGCCCCCTGGACGACGTACATCTGCGCAATGTCCTGGACACGGCCGAGAAGGCCGGGAAGCGGGTCGCGCTGACCCTGCTCACGCACGGGCATCCCGATCACGCGGAGGGCGCGTCGCGCTTCGCCGAACTGTCGGGGACCGCCGTGCGCGCCCTGGACCCCGCGCTGCGGCTCGGGGACGAAGGGCTGGCCGCGGGAGACGTGATCGGCCTCGGCGGGCTCGAACTGCGCGTCGTGTCGACTCCCGGGCACACCGCCGACTCGCTGTGCTTCCATCTCCCGGCCGACCGGGCCGTACTGACCGGGGACACCGTCCTGGGACGCGGTACGACCGTGGTGGCCCATCCCGACGGGCGCCTGGGCGACTATCTCGACTCCCTGCGCCGGCTCCGCTCGCTGACGGTCGACGACGGCGTCCACACCGTCCTGCCCGGTCACGGACCGGTCCTCGACGACGCGCAGGGCGCGGTCGAGTTCTACCTCGCCCATCGCGCCCACCGGCTCGCCCAGGTCGAGACCGCCGTCGAGAACGGCCTCCGGTCGCCGGAGGAGGTCGTCGCCCGCGTCTACGCGGACGTGGACCGGTCGCTGTGGCCCGCGGCCGAGCTGTCGGTGCGGGCGCAGATGGACTATCTGCGGGAGCACGGGCTCATCTAGGGCACGGGTCCGGGGCCGCGGCGCCCGAGGCGCTCCGCGGGGTTCTGGAGGGGGTCTTCAGGGGCGGGGCGTCTTGATGCCGTGCACGCGCGCGTACTCCCCGGCCAGCCACGGTCCCAGCTCGTACGCGTACGAGTGGAGCACGGCCGGGTCGCCGGTCGGTTCGTGTCCGCGTACGGCCGCGCCGCGCATGTCGGCGGCCCGCTCCGGGTAGTACGCGCCGAACGCCCCGGCCATCTCCCCGAGGTCGCTGGTCCAGCCGTTCCAGCGCGGCATGACGAGCGTGAAGCCGGTGCGGACGAGGTGCCGGGACATCGAGCGGACCAGCGGGCGCCTGGCCTCGTCGGTGTCCGCGGCCGCGGCGATCCGTTCGCGCCAGCGCGGCAGCAGCAGGGCGAGGTCGCCGTTCGTCTCGCGGGCCAGCAGCGCGTCGGGGCGGTAGCGCGGAAGCCGTCCGGCCAGGTCCTCGCCCAGGAGCGGGGTGCAGAGACAGGCGACGAACCAGCCGAGGTCGTGTCTCTCCAGGTCGCTCAGCAGCCGCGCACGGCTGAACAGCAGCGTTCCCACGCCGTCGATCTCGGTGAACTCCTCGTCGAGCGCCGCTTCGAGCGCGCGGGCGTCGGCACGGTCCGCGCCGGTCGGCTCGTCCCGCAGGGACAGCAGCAGATCGAGGTCGGAGCGTCCCACGCGCGCGGTGCCGCGCGGGATCGAGCCGTAGAGGTACGCGCCGTCCAGCCGGGACCCGAAGACGTCCAGGAGGCGCTCACGGGCCGCCGCGACGAGGGGCCGGAAGGCGTACGGGACGAGCGCGAGTGATCCCTCGCGCTCGATGTGTCCCCGGGCGTCGAGTCCTCTGCGATGTCTCTGCGCGGCCATGCGCCCACTGTGCCGCGAGGGCTGCCGCAGCGCAGATCATTTATGGCTGCGCGGCTGGCGGCGGACGGCCGCGGGCGTCTTCGGCCCGGGGACACGCCGACGGGGTCCCGCCTCGGAAGGAGGCGGGACCCCGTCGGCGTACGGGCGGAAGCGTCAGCGCGAGCGCTTGGCGAGTCTCTCCACGTCCAGGAGGATCACCGCGCGGGCCTCCAGGCGGAGCCAGCCGCGGCCCGCGAAGTCGGCGAGCGCCTTGTTGACGGTCTCGCGGGAGGCGCCGACCAGCTGGGCCAGCTCCTCCTGCGTGAGGTCGTGCACGACGTGGATGCCCTCTTCGGACTGCACGCCGAAGCGGCGCGACAGGTCGAGCAGGGCGCGCGCGACACGGCCGGGCACGTCGGAGAAGACCAGGTCGGACATCTGGTCGTTGGTCTTGCGCAGGCGCCGGGCGACGGCGCGCAGCAGGGCGGCGGCCACCTCGGGCCGCGCGTTCAGCCACGGCTGGAGATCGCCGTGGCCGAGGCCGAGCAGCTTGACCTCGGTGAGCGCGGTGGCGGTCGCCGTGCGCGGACCCGGGTCGAACAGCGACAGTTCGCCGATCAGCTCACCGGGGCCGAGGACGGCCAGCATGTTCTCGCGCCCGTCGGGGGAGGTGCGGTGGAGCTTCACCTTGCCCTCGGTGACCACATAGAGGCGGTCGCCGGGGTCGCCCTCATGGAAGAGGGCGTCGCCTCGCGCGAGGGTCACCTCACTCATGGAGGCGCGGAGCTCCGCGGCCTGCTCGTCATCGAGCGCCGCGAAGAGCGGGGCGCGCCGCAGAACGTCGTCCACGAGTTCTCTCCTTGTCGGCCTGCTCAGGGGATCTTGCTCCCCCTTGGTACCAGGGGACCGTGTTCCCCATCTTGCCGGACGGTCCAAACAGTGTGATCAGTCACAAGTCTGCCGCACTGACGTCCCAACCAGTGCGGCAGGGGGCCAATTGGGGGCCGATCTTCGGGGTCCGGGGCGGATGCCGGTGCCGGGCTTTAGGCTGGCCGGGTGTCCAAAACGCCGGTGAGAGCACAGGCCAAGGGGGCTGGGCAGGTGGCCGCACACCACGATTCCGCTGTGGGCGAACAGGCCCCCGGCGGAACCAAAGAAACGACAGAAGAGACAGAAGCGACACCGGTGAAGGCGGTGCGGAAGACGGCGCCCGAGGCCGTGTCCGAGGGGGCGTCGGCTGCGGCCGGCGGGAAGAGCGCGAAGAAGGCCGCCCCTCGGACCGCCAAGAAGGTGACACCCGCGAGAACGGCCGCCGGGAAGACGGCACCGGCGGGAGCGGCCTCCAAGAAGGCTGCACCGGCGGGAGCGGCCTCCAAGAAGGCTGCCGCCGGGAGAACCGCCGCAGGGAAGGCCACTCCGGTGAAGGCGGCTGGGAAAGCGGCCTCCAGGAAGAAGACGAAGACGGCGTCCGGTGAGGCCCTCTCCGGGAAGGCCGCGTCCGTACGGCCCGCCGCCGCGCCGCCGCGCGACGAGTCCCGCACCGCCCTCGTCCGCCGTGCCCGCCGCATCAACCGCGAACTCGCCGAGGTGTACCCGTACGCCCACCCGGAACTGGACTTCGAGAACCCCTTCCAGCTGGTCGTCGCCACGGTCCTGTCCGCCCAGACCACCGACCTGCGGGTGAATCAGACGACGCCCGCGCTCTTCGCCAGGTACCCGACCCCCGAGGACCTCGCCGGGGCCGACCCGGAGGAGGTCGAGGAGATCCTGCGCCCGACCGGGTTCTTCCGGGCCAAGACCAAATCCGTCATAGGGCTTTCCAGGGTCCTGCGGGACGACTTCGGGGGCGAGGTGCCCGGCCGCCTCGAAGACCTCGTGAAACTTCCCGGAGTGGGCCGCAAGACCGCCTTCGTCGTGCTCGGCAACGCCTTCGGGCGGCCCGGGATCACCGTCGACACCCATTTCCAGCGGCTCGTGCGACGCTGGCGGTGGACCGCGGAGACCGATCCGGACAAGATCGAGACGGCCGTCGGCGGGCTCTTCCCGAAGAGCGAGTGGACCATGCTGTCGCATCACGTGATCTTCCACGGCCGCCGCATCTGTCACGCCCGCAAGCCGGCTTGCGGCGCCTGCCCCATCGCCCCGCTCTGCCCGGCGTACGGGGAGGGCGAGACCGACCCCGAAAAGGCGGAGAAGCTCCTGAAGTACGAGAAGGGCGGCTTCCCCGGACAGCGGCTCAACCCCCCGCAGTCCTACCTGGACGCGGGCGGCAGGCCCGCACCCCCGCTGGGCGCCGGATGACGGAACGAACACGGCCTCGGCGGGCGTTGGAAACAGCAGAACGGGGGTGGCGATGAAGCACGCAGGCGGCACACAGGACGCGAGCAACACGCAGGGCGGGCCGATGCTCAGCAAGGACGGTCTGCCCGGCTGGCTGGGGCCGGTCGCGCGGGTCGCGGAGACCGTGGAACCCCTCCAGCTGAGCCGCTTCCTGCCGCCGGCCAACGGCGCGGGCCGCCAGTCCGCGGTGCTCATCCTCTTCGGCGAGGGCCCGCGCGGTCCCGAGCTGCTGCTCATGGAGAGGGCGGGCACCCTCAGGTCGCACGCCGGACAGCCGTCCTTCCCCGGCGGCGCCCTCGACCCCGAGGACGGCGACCCGGCGGCCGACGGACCGTTGAACGCCGCCCTGCGCGAGGCCGAGGAGGAGACCGGTCTCGACCCGAGCGGCGTCCAGCTCTTCGGCGTCCTGCCCAAGCTGTACATCCCGGTCAGCCGTTTCGTGGTCACCCCGGTCCTCGGCTGGTGGCGCCGCCCGACGCCGGTCGGCGTCGTCGACCCGGGCGAGACGGCCCGGGTCTTCACCGTCCCCGTGGTGGATCTCACGGACCCCGCCAACCGCGCGACCACCGTGCACCCCAGCGGTCACCGGGGACCGGCATTTCTGGTCGAATCGGCCCTGGTCTGGGGTTTCACGGCCGGGGTGATCGACAAGATCCTGCATTTCGCGGGCTGGGAGCGCCCGTGGGACCGCGAGAAGCAGGTCCCGCTCGACTGGCGCTCGTGACAAGGTGACCTTCGTGAATGTGCTGGACATCCTGTTGCTGGTCGCCGCCGTGTGGTTCGCGATCGTGGGCTACCGCCAGGGCTTCGTCGTCGGCATCCTGTCGGTGATCGGCTTCCTGGGCGGCGGTCTCGTCGCCGTCTACCTGCTCCCGGTCGTCTGGGACTGGACGACCGACGACAGCAAGGTGAGCACGACCGCCGCCGTCGTCGCCGTGGTCGTCGTCATCGTCTGCGCCTCCGTCGGCCAGGCACTCACCACACACCTCGGCAACAAGCTGCGCCGGTACATCACTTGGTCACCGGCCAGAGCCCTGGACGCGACCGGCGGCGCCCTCGTGAACGTCGTGGCGATGCTGCTCGTCGCCTGGCTGATCGGCTCCGCCCTCGCCGGCACGACGCTGCCGACGCTCGGCAAGGAGGTCCGCAACTCCAAGGTGCTGCTGGGGGTTTCCCGCGCGCTTCCCAACCAGGCCAACACCTGGTTCGCCGACTTCTCCTCGGTCCTCGCGCAGAACGGCTTCCCGCAGGTCTTCAGCCCGTTCGCCAACGAGCCCATCACGGAGGTCCAGCCGCCCGACCCCCGGCTCGCCGCCAGTCCCGTCGCCACCCGCTCGCAGAACTCGATCGTCAAGGTCATGGGCACCGCCCAGAGTTGTGGCAAGGTCCTCGAGGGCACCGGTTTCGTCTTCAGCGACCGCCGTGTGATGACCAACGCGCACGTGGTCGGCGGGGTCGACGAACCCACCGTCCAGATAGGCGGCCGGGGCAAGAAGTACGACGCCACGGTCGTCCTCTACGACTGGGAGCGCGACATCGCCGTACTCGACGTGCCGAACCTGAAGGCGCCCGCGCTGCGGTTCAGCACCGGGGACGCGAGCAGCGGTGACAGCGCGATCGTCGCCGGGTTCCCGCAGAACGGCTCGTACAACGTCCAGCCCGCGCGCGTGCGGGGCCGCATCACGGCCAACGGCCCGGACATCTACCACCGCAAGACCGTGCGCCGCGATGTCTACTCGCTGTACGCGACGGTCCGCCAGGGAAACTCCGGCGGACCGCTGCTCACACCCGAGGGCAAGGTGTACGGCGTGGTCTTCGCGAAGTCGCTCGACGACGCCGAGACCGGCTACGCGCTCACCGCGGACGAGGTCCGGCAGGACATCGCCAAGGGGCGCACGGCCGACCAGCAGGTGGACAGCGACAGCTGCGCGCTCTGACCGGTGGGCGGGGCCTCGGCCGCGGGTCTCGGCCTCGGGTCTCAGCCGCGTGGATGGCGCAGCCGCACGGAGACCCAGCGGGCCCGGCGCCGCAGAATGCGCGGAATCCCCACGCGGGGATCCGTGCCCGTCAGCTGCGGGTCGCCTCCTCGATGAGAGCTCGGACCTGCGGCCGAGCGGCGATCGCGTGCTGCGTCACTGTAGTCGTGCGTCCAGCCCATACCCCGACGTCTGCCCCCGCCCCAAGGTCGATAACCTCGCCCCGGCCCCTCAATTGGCCTATGCGCCGGGCAATTGGCCTTTCGTAGGACGGGTGTTCACGGTCCGCGTTCCGGACACGGCACCGGGTGTGTCCGGACGGTCGCGCGCGGGTGACCGAGGTGTCACCGATCGGGTTCCGGATCCTTCAGCCAGTTGATCAGTTCGGTGGAGAATGCGACCGGATCCTCTTCGTGCGGGAAGTGGCCGAGCCCGTCGAACAGCCGCCAGCGGTAAGGCGCTTCGACGTACTCCCCGGAGCCCGCCGCACTCCGCGTCCGCATCACCGGATCGAGCGAACCGTGCAGATGCAGTGTCGGCACCCGCACAGGCCGCTTCATGCGCCGGTTGAACTGGATGCCGTCCGGGCGCGCCATGGACCGCACCATCCAGCGGTACGGCTCGATGGAGCAGTGCGCGGTCGAGGGGATGCGCATGGCCCGGCGGTACGTCTCCAGGGTCTCCTCGTCCGGCTGCCGGGGGCCCGACCAGTCGCTCACCAGACGGCCCACCAGGGCGGCGTCGTCGGCGAGGAGTTGGCGCTCCGGGATCCAGGGGCGCTGGAATCCCCAGACGTACGAGCCCGCCGCCGTCTGTCTGACGTCGGAGAGCATCGCGGAACGCCAGCGCCGCGGATGCGGCATGGACGACACCGCGAGCCGGCGGACCAGCTTGGGCCGCATGGCGGCCGCCGTCCACGCCAGATAGCCGCCGAGGTCGTGTCCGACCAGGGCGGCGTCGGGCTCGCCGAGGGAACGCACGACCCCGGTGATGTCGAGCGCGAGGTTGGCGGGGTCGTAGCCGCGCGGGGTGCGGTCGCTGCCGCCGACGCCCCGCAGGTCCATGGCGACGGCCCGGAACCCGGCGTCGGCGAGCGCGACGAGCTGGTGCCGCCAGGTCCACCAGAACTGCGGGAAGCCGTGCAGCAGCAGGACGAGCGGTCCGTCGCCGAGCTCGGCGATGTGGAAACGCGCGCCGTTGGCGGCCACGTCGCGGTGCGTGACCTTGCGGCCGCCGGGAAGGTCGATCCGTACGACCGAGGTGGGTTGAGCCGAAGGTGTGGCGGGGTCCGTCATGAGGATGAGCGTGCCACAGCCTCGACGGCGTCCTCGACCGGTTCGGGCCGGGGGTGCGGCTTGGCGTTCTGCAGAACACCCGCCGTCTCCTTCACGGAGGCGGCGACCTTCTGCGGTCCCTTGCCCTTCTTGGCCTTCTTGGCGAAGACCGTGCCGATCAGCGCGAGCACGGCCGCGACCAGCACGTTCGCCGCGAACGACAGCAGGAAGCAGATCGCGAGGTTCCAGTCGCTCCAGGTCCGGATGCCGTACGCGAGGGCGAAACTGAGCATCGGCAGGGAGAAGATCAGGACCGCCCCGGCCGCCGAGAACGCGCCGCCGCTGACCGCGCCGCGCTTGACGTCCTGCTTGAGCTGCGCCTTCGCCAGCGCGATCTCGTCGTGCACCAGCGCGGACATCTCGGTCGTCGCCGCGGCGACCAACTGGCCGATACTGCGTTCGGCACCGACCGGCGTCCCGTCGGGTGCGCTCATCGCGATCTCCCTCTTCTGCATGTGTTTGTACAGTCCTGTCAGATCATGCCGGACCGTCGTCCCCCTCGCCTGCCCCACCCGCCACTTCGCCAAGCCTGCGGTGTTCCGCGGCCTTCCGTTCATAGATCTCGGCCATGCGCAGGTGGTACGCGGGATTGTCCTTCTCGTAGATGTCGGGGATGCCGTCGAGGTCGTCGTCGCGCTCCTCGGCCTCGCACAGCGAGCGGTACTTGGAGTTGCGTATCTTCAGCAGCGCCGTGGCGAGCACGGCCGCGACGAACGAGCCGATCAGGACGGCCGCCTTGGTCTCCTCGGTGAGGATCGGGTTGCCCTCGTAGGCGAGTTCGCCGATGAGGAGGGAGACGGTGAAGCCGATGCCGGCGAGGGTGGCGACGGCGACGACGTCGGCCCATTCCAGGTCGTCGCTGAGCGAGGCCCTGGTGAACCGGGCCGTCAGCCAGGTGCCGCCGAAGATGCCGACCGCCTTGCCGACGACGAGTCCGAGCACCACGCCGAGCGTCTCGGGCCGGGTGAACACGTCGTGGATCGCGCCGCCGGAGACCACGACGCCCGCGCTGAACAGGGCGAACAGCGGCACGGCGATCCCCGCCGACACCGGGCGCACGAGATGCTCGATGTGCTCGCCCGGGGAGTGCTCCTCGCCTTCGCGCTGGTGGCAGCGGAGCATCAGGCCCATGGCGACACCGGCGATGGTGGCGTGGATGCCGCTGTTGTACATCAGGGCCCAGATGACCAGCGCGAGCGGGACGTACACGTACCAGCCGCGTACTTCCTTGCGCAGCAGCAGCCAGAAGAGGCCGAGGCCGAGGAGGGACCCGCCGAGCGCCGCGAGGTCGATGGAGGACGTGAAGAACACGGCGATGATCAGGATCGCGAACAGGTCGTCGACCACGGCGAGGGTGAGGAGGAAAGCGCGCAGGGCGGACGGCAACGACGTCCCGATGACGGCGAGCACGGCGAGCGCGAAGGCGATGTCGGTGGCGGTGGGGACGGCCCATCCTTCGAGCGAGCCGTGGCCGGAGACGTTGGTCAGGACATAGACGACCGCGGGAACGGCCATGCCGCAGACCGCGGCGGCCACGGGCAGCACGGCGGCCTTCGGGTCCCGCAGATCCCCGGCCACCAGCTCGCGCTTCAGCTCGATGCCGGCGACGAAGAAGAAGATGGCGAGCAGCCCGTCGGCCGCCCAGTGCTCCACGGACAGGTCGAGCCCGATGGCGGCCGGTCCGAAGTGGTAGTGGGAGACGGTCTCGTAGCTGTGCGGCAGGGTGTTCGCCCAGATCAGCGCCGCGACCGCGGCGATCAGCAGGAGCACTCCGCCCACGGTCTCGGTGCGCAGCGCGTCCGCCACGAAGTTCCGCTCCGGCAGGGACATCAGGCCGAGGAACTTGCGGGGGGCGGTGCCGGTGGGTGTGGCCACGGGGAGGACCTCCGGTCGAGCAGGCAGGACGGAGCACTCGCCGACCAGACTTCCCGGCACACCATGAACGATCTTGTCACGTCTTTGACGCTTTGCTCACCTTACCCACGGTGCGGCCGGCTCGGTGGGGGGATCTTCACGTTACGGCCGAACCGGGCACGGGGCCTGTCGGCTGGGCCGATGGGGCGCCGCGGCGACGACCGCCGACGGATCGGGCCTCGCGGGCCCCGCGGTCGTCGTGGGCGCGGGCGGAAACACCTGAGGGGGTGGAAACACCTGAGGGGTGCGGGAGCACGGTGACCGTGCTCCCGCACCCCTCAGGGCCGGGCCGGCGGGGTGAGCCCGCCTCAGTCCTCGCTGGGCGCGGCCGGCAGCTTCGCCTGGATCAGATCCATGACCGTGCTGTCGGTCAGCGTCGTGACGTCACCGAGTTCACGGTTCTCGGCGACGTCGCGCAACAGACGACGCATGATCTTCCCGGACCGGGTCTTCGGCAGCTCGGCCACCGGCAGGACCCGCTTCGGCTTGGCGATGGGACCGAGCGTGGTGCCCACGTGGTTGCGCAGCTCCGCCACCAGTCCCTCGTCCTCGGCGGAAGCCGTCCCGCGCAGGATGACGAAGGCGACGATCGCCTGCCCGGTGGTCTCGTCCGCGGCGCCCACGACGGCCGCCTCGGCGACCGCCGGGTGGGAGACGAGGGCCGACTCGACCTCGGTCGTCGAGATGTTGTGCCCGGACACGAGCATCACGTCGTCGACGCGCCCGAGCAGCCAGACGTCACCGTCGTCGTCCTTCTTGGCGCCGTCACCGGCGAAGTACTTGCCCTCGAAGCGGGACCAGTACGTGTCGAGGAACCGCTGGTCGTCACCCCAGATCGTGCGGAGCATCGACGGCCACGGCTCGGTCAGCACGAGGTAGCCGCCACCGCCGTCGGGCACCTCGTTCGCCTCGTCGTCGACGACCGTGGCGGAGATGCCGGGCAGCGCCCGCTGTGCCGAGCCGGGCTTCGTCTCAGTGACCCCGGGCAGCGGCGAGATCATCATCGCGCCGGTCTCGGTCTGCCACCAGGTGTCGACGATCGGCGTCCGGTCCCCGCCGATGTGCTTGCGGTACCAGATCCACGCCTCGGGGTTGATCGGCTCGCCGACCGACCCGAGCACCCGCAGCGAGGTGAGGTCGAACTTCGCGGGGATGTCGTCGCCCCACTTCATGAACGTGCGGATGGCCGTGGGCGCCGTGTAGAGGATCGTCACCCCGTACTTCTGCACGATCTCCCAGAACCGGCCCTGGTGCGGCGTGTCCGGGGTGCCCTCGTACATGACCTGCGTCGCGCCGTTCGAGAGCGGCCCGTACGTGATGTACGAGTGCCCGGTGACCCAGCCGATGTCGGCCGTGCACCAGTACACGTCCGTCTCCGGCTTGAGGTCGAAGACGGCGTGGTGGGTGTACGAGGCCTGCGTGAGGTAGCCGCCCGAGGTGTGCAGGATGCCCTTGGGCTTCCCGGTGGTCCCGGAGGTGTAGAGGATGAACAGCGGGTGCTCGGCGTCGAACGCCTCCGGCGTGTGCTCGGCCGACTGCCGTCCGACGACGTCGTGCCACCACACGTCGCGGCCCTCGGTCCAGGCGACGTCCTCACCGGTGCGGCGCACCACCAGCACCTTGTCGACGCCGTCGACCCGGCTCACCGCGTCGTCGACGGCGGGCTTGAGCGCGGACGGCTTCCCGCGCCGGTAACCGCCGTCGGCGGTGATGACCAGCTTGGCGTCGGCGTCCTGGATGCGGGTGGCGATCGCGTCGGCGGAGAAACCGCCGAAGACCACCGAGTGCGCCGCGCCGATACGGGCGCACGCCAGCATCGAGACGACGGCCTCGGGGATCATCGGCAGGTACACGGCGACCCGGTCGCCCTTGCCGACGCCCAGCTCGGTGAGGGCGTTCGCGGCCTTCGACACCTCGTCCTTGAGCTCGGCGTAGGTGATGGCCCGGCTGTCGCCCGGCTCACCCTCGAAGTGGATGGCGACGCGGTCACCGTTCCCGGCCTCGACGTGCCGGTCCACGCAGTTGTACGCGACGTTCAGCTTCCCGTCGGCGAACCACTTCGCGAACGGCGGGTTGGACCAGTCCAGTGTCTCGGTCGGCTCGGTGGCCCAGGTCAGCCGACGGGCCTGCTCGGCCCAGAAGCCGAGCCTGTCAGCCTTGGCCTGCTCATACGCCTCCGCGGTGACATTGGCGTTCGCCGCCAGGTCGGCGGGCGGCGCGAACCTGCGCTCTTCCTTCAGCAGGTTGGCCAGGCTTTCGTTGCTCACGACATCTCCCTTTCCCAGGGTGTCCGTTGTGTCCCAGGCCACAGCTCATCAGACCGGGGGCCCGGTGACAAGGGTCGATCGTAAATTGGTTTAGACCTATCCTGTGTCGTCGGGCCGGGCCTCGGCCCGCGCCGTACGTCCTCGCCCCGCGGTACGGCCCCGCTGCCCTTCGCGAGACCACACGGGTCCGCACGAGTCTGCCCCTTCGGGACACGTCCGTACCGCCCGTCGGATTCATACTTCGGGTTCGCCCCGTCCGCGCCCACGGGAACGTGCCGCCCCGGTTTTCTCAACCCCCACTCCGCCCCGTACCCCGGCTCCCCGTGCCCCGGTTCCCCGCCCCCTTCCCCCGCCCCGTGCCCCCGCCCCCGCCCTCCTTCCCCTCGTGCTTCCCCGTCCGGCGCCGCGAGCCCCGGCACTCCGTCGTGCAACCGGGCGGACCGGCGCCTCGCCCGGCGACCGGGACCGGAACGCCGGCGGCGGAGGTCGTTCGTGGTGCGCGGCCCCGCCGACCAGGGCCGCGCACCACCGCCCGATCACACCGGGTGTTGCGGTTCCTCCGCCACGCCCGCGTGATCGAAAGCGCCCACGTGATCGAACAGCTCGGTCCCGTCGACGTCGGCCAGCAGATACGCCTGGGCCTCCCCGACGTGGAAGTACATCCCCTGCAGTTCGAGCGCGCCCTCCCGCAGGGCCCGTGCCACGGACTCATGTGCGCGCAGGTGCTCCAACTGCTGCACCACGTTGCTCAGGCAGAGCTGCTCCACCGCGTCGGCGGGTGCCCGTCCGGCGATCCGTGCCCACGGCCTGTCGTCCGCGGCCATCCGGTCCAGGCTCGGCCGCCCGTGCCGCAGCCACCGCTTGAGCGGTGTGAGCGCCCCTCCGGGCTCGGAGGCCAGCAGGGCCTGCATGGCCCCGCACCCGGAGTGCCCGCACACCGTGATGGACCGCACCTTCAGCACGTCCACCGCGTACTCGATGGCCGCGGCCACCGAGTCGTCCCCGCTCTCCTCTCCGGGCGGCGGCACGAGGTTGCCCACGTTCCGTACGACGAAGAGGTCGCCTGGACCACTGGATGTGATCATCGAGGTGACGAGCCGGGAGTCGGCGCAGGTCAGGAACAGCTGGGAGGGCCGTTGTCCTTCCCGGGCCAGCCGGGCCAGCTCGTCGCGCACCAGGGGTGCGGTGTTGCGCTGGAACGCGCTGATTCCGCGCGCCAGTTGATGTCCGCTCGGTCTGGTCTCGCCGCTCTCCTTCTCCTCCTGTCCGTCCGAGCCGTCCGAAGACGCGTCCGAGGGCGGGGATCCTGGTTCGGCGGCGGCGTCGCACTGGTGGTTCCGCCAAGGTGTCCAGGGCCGGCAGCGGCAGTGTCCGGAGGTCTCGGGCTCGGCGATCCGCGTTCCGCTCCGTCCGCCGAGATCGACCGTGCCTCCTTGGGCGACGTGGGTGCTCTGCCAGTCCTGCAGCGACTCGTACGCGGCGTGGTCCATGAACGAGCCGTCCAGCCGCACGACGGCGTCCGCACCTCGGGGCACGAGGTGCAGGGCGCGGCTGAGCCGGGGCACCGCGAGGAACGTCAACTGACCTCGTACATGTACGTGATGGACTCCTTCCCTCTCTTCGTGTGTGATGCGGGTGCGGCCGAGGCGGTGCAGGGCGACACCGACGGCCACGGAGACACCCAGGGCCACGCCCTCGAGAACCCCGAGGAACACGACGCCGAGCGTGGTGACGGCGTACACCAGCACCTCACGGTGGCGGGTGACCGTGCGGATGTGGAGCAGGGACACCATCTGGATGCCGACGGCCATCACCAGGGCGGCGAGCGATGCGAGGGGGATCAGCTCCAGGATCGGGACCATCAGCAGCGCGGCGATCACTACGAAAACGCCGTGCAGGATCGTGGAGTTCCGGCTGACGGCACCCGCTTGCACATTCGCGGAACTTCGTACCGCGACCCCGGCGACGGGCAGTCCGCCGAGCGCGCCGGAGACGACATTGGCGGCGCCCTGTCCGAGCAGCTCCCGGTCGAGGCGGGAACGGCCCACGCGGCCCTGGAGTTCCGGACGGCCGCTCACCAGCTTGTCCACCGCGACGGCCCCCAGGAGCGACTGCACGCTGCACACCAGCGTCACGGTGAGGACGGCGGCGACGACGCCGAGCACCGGGCCCTCGGGCAGCCCGGCCAGCGCGTGGCTGCTCCAGGACGGCAGTTCGACCCGGGGCAGCTTCAGTCCCGTGGTAGAGGCGGCCAGGGTGGCTCCGGCGACGGCGATCAGCGCGGCGGGGACCTTGCGCAGCACCTGCCCGGCCCGCCCGGGAAGGCGCGGCCAGGCGAACAGCAGCGCCAAGGTCAGCACGCTCATCGACAGTGCCGCGGGGTGCGTGCGAGCCACCTGGTCCGGCAGCGCGACGAGGTTGTCCAGAACGGAGCTCTGCGGGGTGCCTCCCAGCACGATGTGCAGCTGGGCGACGGCGATGGTCACCCCGATTCCGGCGAGCATGCCGTGCACGATGGCGGGGCTGACGGCCAGGGCCGTACGGGCCACGCGCAGGCAGCCGAGGCCCAGCTGGGCGATTCCCGCGAACACGGTGATCGCGCAGGTCGCGCGCCAGCCGTAGTGCTGGATGAGCTCGGCCGTGACGAGGGTGAGTCCGGCGGCGGGCCCGCTCACCTGGAGCGGCGAGCCGCCGAGCCGTCCCACTACCAGTCCGCCGGCGGCGGCGGCGACCAGGCCGGCCTGGAGCGGCGCGCCGGTGGCGAGGGCGATGCCGAGGGACAGGGGAAGGGCGATCAGGAAGACCGCGATCGAGGCGGACAGGTCGGCGCCCGCGACGCGGAAGCGTCGGGGCGGGGTCGGTGGGGGGCTGTGGGGCTGATGGATCTGCGCGGGCCGAGTCGAGTCGGCGGCGCGGGTGGGGACGCAGGCAGACATGGTTCCCGTCTCCTCCGGGGCAGCGCGGTCGCGGAACAGGTGGTCCCCCGTCCGAAGTGGCGGGGGCGGGTCGCGGCCGTGGGTCACGGCGTGCAGCGGCGGGATTTTCAACGTTCGGTAAACGGATCGTAATGCAGAGTAAAGGGTCGATGTCGAAAATAGGAGCAAATGGGGCATTGATTCATCCCCTGGGGTGAAGTGAGCCTTTGATCGGCTTGTCGTACTTATTCCTTCTCGGTCCCGTGAAACCTTGGCGGCGCCGCCGGTGCCCAGCCGCACCGGCGCCCCGACCGGCGCTGCCCGACCGAGGAGAAGGAGGGTGGAACATGGCCGTCACCCAGAGGACCGCCACGGGTGTGGCGCTCGCCGCGGCCTGCGCCACGGCGCTCGCCGGTTGCGCGGGCGGCACCACGGCTTCCCCGGAAGGCGCGCGTGGCGCGAGGAAGGCCGTGGGGGCCCCGGCGCCCAGGGCCCCGGTCCGCCTGATCGGCGACGGTTCCACCTCGTACACCGGGGCGCAGCCGCATCTGCCGCGGCCCGAACGGCTGAAGCCGGGGCAGCGGCCGCCGCAGTTCGTGGTCTTCTCCTGGGACGGTGCCGGCGAGGACGGCCAGAAGCTCTTCTCCCACTTCCGGAAGCTCTCCAGGGCCAACGGGGCGACGATGACGTACTTCCTGAGCGGCGTGTACATGCTGCCGGAGGACAAGCGTGATCTGTACCGGCCGCCGCAGCACTCGCCCGGCAGCTCGGAGATCGGCTTCAACGACGAGCGGGGCATCGCGGACACCGTGAAGCAGCTGCGCGGTGCGTGGCTGGAGGGCGACGAGATCGGCACGCACTTCAACGGTCACTTCTGCGGTGCGGAGGCCGGGGTCGGCCAATGGTCGGTCGCGGACTGGAAGAGCGAGATCGCCCAGGCGAAGTCGTTCGTGAAGTCCTGGAGGACCAACTCGGGCCTGAAGGAAGCGGCTTCGCTGCCCTTCGACTACGACAAGGAGCTCGTCGGAGCCCGCACCCCCTGTCTGGAGGGCCGGGAGAACTTCATGAAGGCGGCCCGTGAGCTGGGCTTCCGCTACGACACCAGCGGCGTCGGCCACCAGGTCTGGCCAGAGAAGAAGGAGGGGCTGTGGGATTTGTCGATGCAGCTCGTGCCCTTCCCCGGGCACTCCTACGAACAGCTCGCCATGGACTACAACTTCATGACCGGCCAGTCGGGCACGCGGACCCAGGGCGACCCGGGCAAGCGGAAGCTCTGGGGTGACCAGATGCGTGACGGACTGCTGAGGGGCTTCGACCGTGCCTATGACGGCAACCGGGCGCCGCTGATCATCGGCAACCACTTCGAGTCGTGGAACGGCGGCACCTACATGCGTGCCGTCGACGAGGTCGTCGAGCGCGTCTGCACCAAGGCCGAGGTGCGGTGTGTCTCCTTCCGGCAGCTGGCCGACTGGCTCGACGCCCAGGACCCGGCCACCCTCGACAAGCTCCGCGGTCTCCAGGTCGGGGAGGCACCGAAGCGGGGCTGGGCCTCCTTCCTCGCCCGCCGTCCGGCTCCGGCCCCGAAGGGCGTCCCCGGGGCGCCGGCGGTCAAGCCTTAGCGGCGCCCCGGGCGGTCCTGCCGCTCGGGCCGTCGTGACGCTCGCGGCCGTCCTGTCACTCAGCACACGGCGGTGCTTCGCGCCGGCCGCTCACGCGGTGGCCAGGGGGCTTTCGCCGAGCACGAAACCGGGGTCCACCTGTTCGGCGAGGTCGGTCCCGGTCCTGGCGTTGCCCCAGCCGACGGCGTTCTTCAGGTGGAACTGCACCATCTGACGTGTGTACCGCTCCCAGTCGCGCAGTCCGTACGTGGCGTCGGTGGCGGTCCGCAAGGCGCGCAGCGAGTGCCGGTTGGTCTCCTCCAGGGTCTCGAACCGGGGAGGGCGGCCCTTCTCCATGGCGCGCACCCAGTCCGAGTGTCCGACCGTGACCAGGAGGTCGTCACCGGTCTCCGCTCGCAGGAAGTCGATGTCGTCCTGGTTCTGAACCTTGTTGCCGACGACCTTCAGGGTGACGCCGAAGTCGCGGGCGTGCTCCTTGTACTGGCGATAGACGGAGACTCCCTTCCGGGTCGGTTCGGCGACGAGGAACGTGATGTCGAAGCGGGTGAACAAGCCGGACGCGAAGGAGTCGGAGCCCGCCGTCATGTCGACGACGACGTACTCGCCGGGGCCGTCGACGAGGTGGTTCAGGCAGAGCTCCACCGCACCGGTCTTGGAGTGGTAGCAGGCCACTCCCACATCGGCCTCGGTGAACGGGCCGGTGACCATCAAACGGACGACGCCGCCGTCGAGTTCCACCGGCCGGGCGCAGGCGTCGTACACCGGATTGGTCTCGTCGACCCGCAGCAGCCGGGAGCCCTCCCCGGGTGGGGTCGTCTTGATCATCGTCTCGGCGGACGCGATGCGCGGATTGGAGCCGCGCAGGTAGTCCTTGATGAGCGGCAGCCGCTCGCCCATGGCGGGGAGCGCCGCGGCCTCCGTCTCTTCGAGCCCGAGCGCGGCTCCCAGATGCTGGTTGATGTCGGCGTCCACGGCGACGACAGGCGCGCCCGAAGCGGCGAGGTGGCGGATGAAGAGCGACGACAGAGTGGTCTTGCCACTGCCGCCCTTCCCGACGAAAGCAATTTTCATGTTCACCAAGAGTAGTGCGATCGTCGCTCCACGTGCTCGCGCGGCGTGAAGAAGACCACTCCTTCGTGGGGCGCGGACCCAGGGTGCGTAATGTCGTACTCATGAGTACGACAGGTGCGACCGCCGATCCGCTCGCGGCCCTCGGTTCGCTTCCCGGAGTGGCCGATTCCGTGGAGTCCGTGCGCAAGGCCGTGGACCGGGTCTACGGACACCGGATCATGCGGCGCCGCAGCAACGAGATCACGTCCGAGGCGGCGTTGCGCGGGGCCCGCGGTTCCGCGGCGCTGTCCGGTGCCGACTGGGCACTCGAAGAGGTGCGCCGGCGTACCGACTTCAGTGCGGCGGAGGAGGACCGTACGGTCGGCGCCGCCCTGCGGCTGACCGCCGAGGCGGGTCAGCTCCTGTCCATCTGGCGGCAGTCGCCCCTGCGTGTGCTGGCCCGGCTCCACCTGGTGGCGGCGGCCGACCGGGGCGACGCGGTGGGCCGGCCGAGGCGGAGCGGGGAGAAGGCCGATGAGCCCCTGGTGGAGCTGCCGCTGCCGGACGCAGACGAGGTCGCCGGCCGTCTCGAAGGCCTGTCGCAGCTGATCATCGCGGGTGGCTCCGCCCCGGCCCTGGTCACGGCGGCCGTCGTCCACGGCGAGCTCATCGCCCTGCGTCCCTTCGCCTCCCACAACGGGCTGGTCGCGCGCGCCGCCGAACGCATCGTCCTGATCGGCAGCGGTCTCGACCCGAAGTCCATCTGTCCGGCGGAGGTCGGCCACGCGGAACTCGGCCGCGCGGCCTATCTCGCGGCACTGGACGGTTACGTCTCCGGCACCCCGGACGGCATGGCCGCCTGGATCGCGCACTGCGGCAGGGCCGTCGAACTGGGCGCGAGGGAGTCGGCAGCGGTCTGCGAGGCGCTGCAGCGAGGCGCCGCGTAAAGGGTGCGGGACGTCCGGAAAAGGGTTGCGGCGGTACGAGAACTCGTACCGCCGCTGGCATGTTCACCGGGTTACCAAGCGTCCTCGAGTGTGTTGCCCATCAGGTCGGGAACTTTTGCCCGCCACCTGGTGCGGCTGGCCCGTAATCGACGGGTCGACGTCGCGTGGGTGCTCGATGTTCATGCTCGGTCCGTGGGGCCTGATTGCGTTTGAAGGTGATCCTCTCGGATGTCCTTGGTCTCGCGGGCCGTTAAACCCTTTGTACTCCAGGTCCCGAGGAAGTGAAACCCCTGGCCGCAGTTCTTTACTTTTAGGTTCAAAATGGTGAGAACCGGACTTCAGTGGGTCGCCGCGTGCGCGTGACGGCTCACACCGCCGTCGCACGCCGTCGGCTGGCGTACCAGACGAGTCCCGCCGTGGCCGCCGCCGCTCCTATCGCGGCCGCGGCGACGAGGGCGGGGCGGGGAGGCACGGACAGGGCGGGCAGTCGCTGCTTCAGCCGGACCGGGCGGTGGAAGTCCAGGATCGGCCACGAACGGGTGACCGCCTCCCGGCGCAGCGCGCGGTCCGGATTCACCGCGTGCGGGTGTCCGACGGACTCCAGCATCGGCAGGTCGGTAGCCGAGTCGCTGTAGGCGTAGCAGCGGGCCAGGTCGTACCCCTCCGACGCGGCCAGCTCCTTGATCGCCTCGGCCTTCGTGGGTCCGTAGGCGTAGTACTCCACCTCCCCGGTGAAGCAGCCGTCCTCGCCGACGACCATGCGGGTCGCCACGACGCGGTCGGCTCCGAGCAGCTCGCCGATCGGCTCGACGACCTCGGCGCCGGACGTGGACACGATCACGACGTCCCGGCCGGCCCTGTGGTGCTGCTCGATGAGCGACGCGGCCTCGTCGTAGATGATCGGGTCGATGAGGTCGTGCAGCGTCTCGGCGACGATCTCCTTGACCTGTTGGACGTTCCAGCCGCGGCACATCGAGGACAGGTACTTGCGCATCCGCTCCATCTGGTCGTGGTCGGCGCCCCCCGCCAGGAACACGAACTGGATGTATGCGGTACGCAAGGCCGCCCTGCGGTTGATCAGTCCGCCTTGGTAGAACGACTTGCTGAAGGTGAGCGTGCTCGACTTCGCAATGACCGTCTTGTCCAGGTCGAAGAAGGCCGCTGTACGAGGCAAGGAGTGGTTTTCCACGAGGTCGAGCATAGGGCCCACCATTCGGCGTAAGGTGAGGCGTGTGGGTTTGCCTGAGAAGGCTCTCGGGTACACCATGGAAGTCACGGATCGTTCGCGACCGTGCTAACCCGGTCCGACTCCTCCCCCCCCGAGTCGGCCGTGGGGACGACCCCCGCTCTCCCCCCCGGCGGGGGTCGTCGCATGTCCGGACGGGTTTTTCCCCTCCTGCGCGGCCCTGGAGCCTTCCCGGCGCGGTTGATTCCGCCCTCTTTGCGCGCTCACGATTCGTCACCGTGCGTAGTCGTCGGGATGCTCTGCGGAAGTCGTTGAGTGTTCACCGGTAGGCGTGAAGGCGATATTCACAGCCGCCGAGTTGTCCACAGTTTTCGACCAAGATCCACACGATTTCCGGGATCGCTGCACCGTGATTCTCACGCGCTCCGTTCGCGGCCAGTTCGTGACCGGTTCCGTTTGTCGGACGCGTTTGACCGGTTCGTATCGGCCGCTCATATGGAGGCCGCTCGCCGGTTCTTCACACGAGCGGGAATCAAGGGGCCCTGGAGGGCCCCGCGCTAGAAGCAGCGAAGGGGGCTGGAGATCGTGGCGGGAGCCATCACCCATGACCGGCCGCCCACCGCCGAGGGGCGGCAGGGCGGACCATTGATCGTCACCGAGGACGTCGACCTCCTCGACGACCTGCTGCGCCTGTGCGCGGCGGCGGGCGCGCGGCCCGAGGTCCATCACGGGATTCCGGAACGCAGGGGCGGCTGGGAGACGGCACCTCTCGTCCTGGTCGGCGACGACGCGGCACGGCGCGTGCGGGGCGCCGTGCGGAGAAGGGGAGTGGTGCTGGTCGGCCGGGACCAGGACGATCCCGGAGTCTGGCGGCGTGCCGTCGAGATCGGCGCCGACCACGTCCTGGTGCTGCCGGACGGCGAGCAATGGCTCGTCGACCGCATCGCCGACGTGGCCGAAGGAGTCGGCCGGCCCGCTCTCACCGTCGGCGTGCTCGGCGGCCGTGGCGGGGCCGGTGCCTCCACGCTCGCCTGCGCGCTCGCCGTCACCTCGGCGCGGGAGGGGAAGCGCACCCTGCTCGTGGACGCGGACCCCCTCGGAGGCGGACTGGACGTACTCCTGGGCGGGGAGGCGGCCGAGGGGCTGCGCTGGCCTGCGTTCGCGGCATCCCGCGGCAGGGTCGGCGGCGGTGCCCTGGAGGAGTCCCTTCCGGAACTGCACGCCCTGCGCGTCCTGAGCTGGGACCGGAGCGACGCGGTCACCGTTCCTCCGCAAGCGGTGCGCGCGGTGCTGGCCGCCGCCAGACGGCGCGGTGGCGCGGTGGTCGTCGACCTGCCCCGTCGCATCGACGAAGGTGTCGCCGAGATCCTCGCCCAGCTCGACATGGGGCTGCTGGTGGTGCCCGCCGACCTGCGCTCCGTCGCGGCGGCCGGGCGGGTGGCGTCCGTGGCCGGCATGGTCCTGCGCGATCTGCGGATCGTGGTCCGCGGCCCCTGCGCGCCGGGTCTCGACGACCGTGAGGTCGCCCGTCTGCTCGACCTGCCCCTGGTGGGCGAACTGCCTTCGGAGTCCCTCCCGCCGGACGGCGGGCCGCCGCCGGGGAGCGCGGCGAAGGGGCCTCTGGCCCGGTTCTGCACGGCCTTCTGGGAGCGGGTTCCGGTCGAAGGAGGGGGCGTATGAGCTGGGACGCGAACCGAGGCACGGACCGCGGCGCGGGAATCGACGGCCGGGCGCGACCTGGGCTCCGGGACCCGTACGAGGGTCGCTCGCCAGGGCGGACGGAGGCGCGGGACGGGCCCGGGCCTCACCTGTCCGGTCGTGTCGCGGCACGGGACGGCACCCGGCAGTACCGTTCCCGGCGGGCGGAGGCGCGGGGCGGCCCCGCAGGCTCCGTGTCCGGGGGAACGGAGGCCCGGTACGGAGCCGGGAGCGGCCCGGACCGAGGCACGGGACTGCTGGACGGCGTGCGGCAATGGCTGGCCGAGAGCGGATCCGAACCCACCCCCGCACGTGTGGCGCAGGCGCTGCGCGAGCAGGGGCGGGTGCTCGGGGACGCCGAGGTCCTCGGCACGGCCGAGCACCTGCGCTCCGAACTGGTCGGCAGCGGTCCCCTGGAACCGCTGCTCGCCGACCCGTCGGTGACCGACGTGCTCGTGTCGGCGCCCGACCGGGTCTGGGTGGACCGCGGGGGCGGTCTGGAGCTGACCTCCGTGTCCTTCCCGGACGCGGCAGCCGTACGACGCCTCGCGCAGCGCCTCGCCGCGGTGGCCGGCAGGAGACTCGACGACGCCCGCCCCTGGGTGGACGCCAGACTGCCGGACGGAACGCGTCTGCACGCGGTGCTGCCGCCGGTCGCCGTCGGTTCCACCTGCCTCTCCCTGCGTGTCGTACGGCCGCGCGCGTTCACCCTCGACGAGCTGGTGGCGGCGGGCACGGTGCCGCCCGGCGGGGACAGGGTGCTCAGGGCGCTGCTGGACGCCCGGTTGTCCTTCCTCATCAGCGGAGGCACGGGCTCGGGGAAGACGACCTTGCTGAGCGCGCTGCTGGGCCTGGTGGGTCCCGGGGAGCGGATCGTGCTCGCGGAGGACTCGGCCGAACTGCGGCCCGACCATCCGCATGTGGTGCGCCTGGAAGGGCGGCCCGCCAACCAGGAGGGCGTCGGCCTCGTCTCGCTCCAGGACCTCGTCCGGCAGGCCCTGCGGATGAGACCGGACCGGCTGGTGGTCGGCGAGGTGCGCGGTCCCGAGGTCGTCTCGCTGCTGGCCGCCCTGAACACAGGACATGAGGGCGGCTCGGGAACCCTTCACGCCAACGCGGCGGCGCAGGTCCCGGCCCGGCTGGAGGCCCTGGGCACCGCGGCCGGACTCGACAGGGCCGCCCTGCACAGCCAGCTGGCGGCGGCACTGTCCGTGGTCCTGCATCTGGTGCGGGACCGGACGGGACGGCGCCGGATCGCCGAGGTGCACGTGCTGGAACGCGACCCGTCGGGGCTGGTGGTGACGGTACCGGCGCTGCGGTGGGGTGAGGACGCCTTCGCGTACGAGCGCGGGTGGGAGCGGCTGCGGGAACTCCTCCGGACCGGAAACCGGGGGCATCGCGGGCGAGTGGACCCGGAAGACAGCAGGGTGCCTTCGGACGGACGGGGTGAGCCCTTCGGCGGTGATGGACACCGGGGCACCGACAGGAACCCGGTGCCGGGATGCGGACGGGGAGCGGGATGAGGATCGGTGAGATGGCGGACGCGCCCGCGGGAGCTGCGGTGGCGTGTGCCGGGATCGCGGCCTGGCTGATCGGCGGGTGCGGCTCGGGAGCGCGCAGAGCGAGGGCGCTGTTCGCCGGTGGCGGGGCGGCGACCGGTCCGCCCCGGTGGGAGTGGGTCCGCGTCGACTGGCGACGGCTGCGCGGACGGTTGCGGCCCGAGGCATGGTCGCTGGTGGCGGGATCGGTGATCGCGGTGCTGGGCGCGTCGGTCGTGCCACTCCTCCTCGGAGCCGTCGGGATGCCCCTGCTGCGCCGGGTGCGGCGGGCGGGAGAGGCCCGGCGCGAGCGGGAGCGGCGTGGCGACGCGGTGATCGTCCTGTGCGGCGCCCTGGCCGGTGAGGTGCGGGCCGGACGTCAGCCCGGCGAGGCACTGCTCGCAGCCGCACGTGACTCGGACGGACTTGCCGACGCGCAGCCGGTGGTGCTGGCCGCGGCGAGGTTCGGTGGGGACGTGCCGGCTGCGCTCACCGAGGCGGCACGGCAGCCCGGCGCCGGCGGACTGGTGGGGCTCGCCGCGTGCTGGCGTGTGGCCGTGGACCGGGGCGCGGGACTCGCGGCGGGACTGGACCGGCTGGAGGCCGCGCTGCGGGCCGAGCGCGATCAAAGAGCTGACATGCGTGCCCAGTTGGCCGGATCCCGCTCGACGGCCTCGATGCTCGCGGGTCTGCCGGTTCTCGGCCTGCTGCTCGGTACCGCACTCGGCGCGGACCCCCTGCACGTGCTGTTGCACACCGGTCCCGGGCTGGGCTGCCTGCTGGTCGGCGGGACGCTGGAGGGCGTGGGTCTGTGGTGGGCGCTGCGGATCGTACGAGGAGCGGAGACGGCATGAGCGCGGAAGTCGCCCACAGGCTGGGGGTACTTGTGTGCGGAGTGCTCCTGGTCGGCGCGTCGGCCCATCGGCTCGGGGCGGTGCGGCGTGCCAGGAGAGTGCGCAGACGGCTGGCCGGATTGCTGCTCCCGGAACCCGCGCCGTCGCCACGGCGCTACGCGGTACGGAGCTACGGCCGGTTGTGGCTGCCCTTGCTGGGAGTGGTGTGTGCCGGCTGGGTCCTGATCGGAGGCCGCGCCGGAGTCCTGGTGGGGGTGGCGGCCGCCTTCGGGGTCCGGTGGTGGCTCCGGCGGAGGAATCAGACACTCCCCGAGGAGTACGACGTGATGTCGGCGGCCCGCCAACTCCCTCTCGCCGCCGATCTGGTGGCCGCCTGCATCGCGGCGGGGGCGAGCCCGGTGGCGGCCGCCCGGGCCGTGGGCGAGGCGCTGGACGGACCGGTGGGTGAACGGCTGGCCCGGGGTGCGGCGGAGGTGCGGCTCGGGGGCGAACCGGCTGACGCGTGGCGGATGTTGGCGTCGCTGCCGGGCGCGTCAGGGCTGGCGAGGCTGCTGGAGCGGGCGGGCGAGTCGGGCGTACCGGCGGCCGTGCCGGTCGGCCGGCTCGCGACGGAGGCCCGTGCCGAGTGGGGGCGCACCGCGACGGCGCGGGCACGCCGGGCGGCCGTCATGGTCACCGCGCCGGTGGGGTTGTGCTTCCTGCCCGCTTTCCTCGCGATCGGCGTGCTGCCCGTGGTGATCGGGCTGGCCGGCGGGTTGCTGCGAGGAGGTGGTGGATGACGGGTGACGGCAGACGACAGCGGTGAGCCGTGAACGGCGACAGGCGAAGTGACCGACAGGGCTGAATCTCAAGGAGGTTGGAATGAGCAGGACGGTGCGGGTTCCCGGAACGGGGCGAGGACGAGGGAAGAAGTGTGCGCGGATGCGGGCCTGGATGCTCGCGTCGATCGCGGCGCGGAGGGACGCTGGAATGGTCACGTCCGAGTACGCGGTGGGCGTCATCGCCGCGGTGGCCTTCGCGGCCGCTCTCTACAAGGTGGTGACGAGCGGGCAGGTCGGTGAGGAACTGCAGGGCATCGTGGGCCGGGCGCTCAATGTCCAGATGTGAAAGGGGCTTGAGGGCGGTCCGGTCGAGGGCCGGTCCGGTCCGGTGCCGGGACGGTGGATTCGTCACCGCGGAGGCCGCCGTGGTGCTGCCCTCCCTGGTGCTCGTCGGCATGGCGCTGGTCTGGGCCCTGCTCGCCGCGTCCGCGCAGATCCGGTGCGTGGACGCGGCGAGGGCGGGCGCCCGGGCGGCGGCGCGCCAGGACCCGCCGGAAGCGGTCCTGGCGACGGTCCGCCGCGCGGCCCCGCCTGACGCGAAGGTCACGGTGAGCCGGGAGGGCGACCTGGTCCGGGTGACGGTCGGAGCGAGAACACCCGGTCCTGCCGCGCTGTCCCTCGAACTGAAGGACGAGGCGGTGGCGTTGGCGGAGGAGACGGTGGAGGACACGGCTGCGGGGGTGAACGGAAGATGAGGAGCCAGAGCCAGAGCCAGAGCCAGAGCCAGAGCCAGAGCCAGAGCCGGAGTCGTCGGCGGAGGCGGCGGTACGCACGGTCACCCGCCGGCAACGGGCGCCGTGCCAGGTGGCGTGTGTCCTCCGACAGGGGATCGGCGACGGTGTGGACGGTGGGCGCGATCGCTGTGCTCTGTGCCGTCTTCGGAGCGGTGCTGTCGATGGGGCAGGCCGTCGTGGTGCGGCACCGGGCGGCAGGGGCCGCGGACTTGGCCGCGCTCGCCGCGGCCGACCACTGGAGCGAGGGCGGCGCGGCGGCCTGCGCCCGGGCGGACCGCGTGGTCCGGGCGCAGAGCGCACGGCTCGTGCGGTGCGAGGTCGAGGGCCAGATCTCGGACGTGACGGCGTCGTCCGGAACCGGACCGATCACCGCCGAGGTCAGATCGAGGGCGGGACCTGCGGCGCCCGCTGATCCTTCGGGGCCTTCAGGTCCTCCGAGACCTCCAGGTCCTGTGGGATCCGCGGATCCTCTGGAGTCTGTTCCAGGACCTGTGGATCGTGCGGGGTCCACGGATCCTCCGGGGCCTCCGCCAGGATCTCCGGAGCCGGTGGGATCCGCGAGTCCTCCGGCTTCTCCCGGTTCTGCGGGGCCGCCGGTTCGCCGGGGTCCGTGAGAACGACGGGACCCGCGGTCCCTCACCCCTCTTCGCCCGGCTTTCCGGGTCCGGCCCTCGTCCCCAGGGCCCCGGCCCGTGACCGTCACGGGCCGGGCGTTCACCCGTTCGGCCCATGCGGGCCCGACTTTCATCCGGCCGGCCGTCGGTCTCACCCGTCCGGCCCTGACTCACCCGCCCGGACTACTTCCGGTCCGGCTCCTCCGGTGCCGTCCGCAGCAGTTCCGTGAGCAGGCGCACGGCGCCCCGCTTGTGCAGCGGGTCGTTCCCGTTGCCGCACTTGGGGGACTGGATGCAGGAGGGGCAGCCAGCGTCGCACTCGCACGAGGCGATGGCCTGACGGGTGGCCGTGAGCCAGGAGCGCGCCGTGTGGAAGGCGCGTTCGGCGAATCCGGCGCCACCCGGGTGGCCGTCGTACACGAAGACGGTGGGCAGGAGGGTGTCCGGGTGGAGCGGGACGGAGACACCGCCGATGTCCCAGCGGTCGCAGGTGGCGAAGAGCGGCAGCATGCCGATCGACGCGTGCTCGGCGGCGTGCAGGGTGCCGCCGAGGATCTCCGGGTTGATCCGGGCCGCGTCCAGCTGGTCCTCGGTGACCGTCCACCAGACGGCACGCGTACGGAGCGTACGGGGAGGGAGGTCGAGCTTCGTCTCGCCGAGCACCTCGCCGGTGATGACGCGCCGGCGCAGGAAGGAGACGACCTGATTGGTGACCTCGACGGAGCCGTAGCACAGCCGGCCTTCGCCCCAGGGGACTTCGACGTCGGTCTCGAGGACGGCGATGGTGGTCGTGTCGCGGGCGACCGTCGAATACGGGGGGCTGGCCTCCTCGACCAGCGCGACGGAGTCGTCCAGGTCCAGTTTGCGCACCAGGTACGTACGGCCCTGGTGCAGATGGACCGCGCCCTCGTGGACCGCCGTGTGCGCGGCGCCCTCGTCGACCGTGCCGAGCAGGCGGCCGGTCCCGGACTCGACGATCTGCACGGGGCTGCCGCCGCCCCCGCGGATGTCGGTCAGGTCGACGGCCCGCTCCCGGCGCGTCCAGTGCCAGGCCGCGGTCCGGCGGCGCAGCAGCTTCGCGGCCTCCAGCTGCGGCAGCAGACCGGCGGCGGCGGGGCCGAAGAGCTTCAGGTCCTCGTCCGTGAGCGGGATCTCGGAGGCGGCGGCGCACAGGTGCGGGGCCAGGACGTACGGGTTGTCCGGGTCGAGGACCGTGGATTCCACCGGTTGGTCGAACAGGGCCTCGGGGTGGTGGACGAGGAAGGTGTCCAGCGGGTCGTCGCGGGCGACCAGGATCGCCAGCGCGCCCTCCCCGGAGCGGCCCGCGCGGCCCGCCTGCTGCCAGAGGGAGGCCCGGGTGCCCGGGTAGCCGGAGATGACGACGGCGTCGAGGCCGGAGATGTCGACGCCGAGTTCGAGGGCGGAGGTGGCGGCGAGGCCGAGGAGGTCTCCCGAGTGCAGCGCGCTCTCCAGGGCGCGGCGTTCCTCGGGGAGGTAACCGCCGCGATAGGCGGCGACGCGCCGGGCCAGTGAGCGGTCGATCTCGGCGAGGCGTTCCTGGGCGATGACCGCGATCAGCTCGGCGCCGCGCCGGGACCGTACGAAGGAGATCGAGCGCATGCCCTGGACGGTGAGGCCGGTCAGCAGGTCGGCCGTCTCGGCGGTGGCGGTACGCCGTACGGGTGCACCTTTCTCGCCGTGCAGTTCGGTGAGCGGGGGCTCCCACAGGGCGAACACGAGTTCCCCCCGTGGGGAGGCGTCGTCGGCGACCTCGACGACCGGGAGGCCGGTCAGGCGGCTCGCCGCGACCGAGGGTTCGGCGGCGGTCGCGGAGGCCAGCAGGAAGACGGGAGAGGCGCCGTAGCGGGCGCAGAGGCGGCGCAGGCGGCGCAGTACCTGGGCGACGTGGGAGCCGAAGACGCCGCGGTAGGTGTGGCACTCGTCGATCACGACATAGCGCAGGGCGCGCAGGAAGGAGGACCAGCGGGGGTGGGAGGGCAGTATCCCGCGGTGCAGCATGTCGGGGTTGGTCAGGACGTAGTTGGCGTACTGGCGCACCCATTCGCGTTCTTCGAAGGGCGTGTCGCCGTCGTACACGGCCGGGCGCACGGCGTTGCCCAGCGGTTGTGAAAGTTCCTTCACCGAGCGTCGCTGGTCGGCCGCCAGAGCCTTCGTGGGAGCCAGGTAGAGGGCGGTGGCACCCCGGCCGTTCGGGGCCTCGGAGCCTTCCAGGAGAGCCGTCAGGACGGGGGCGAGGTAGGCCAGGGACTTGCCGGAGGCGGTCCCGGTGGCCACGATCACCGACTCGCCGTCCAGGGCGTGCTCGGCGACGCGCGCCTGGTGGGCCCAGGGGTGCTCGATGCCCGCGGCCTGTACCGCCGCGACGACCTCCGAACGGATCCGGTCGGGCCAGACGGCATGACGGCCCGCTCGCGGGGGCAAGTGCTCCGTATGAGTGATGCGCGAAGCCCGGCTCGGCCCCGAGGCGAGCCGGTCCAGGACGGTGCTCGGCGAAGGGCGGGAAGCGGTGTCCGCCGAGGGTCGATCGGATCGGTGATTCTTGGCCATCGGCATCGAGTGTGTCACTGGCGTGACGGACAATGGGCCCAAGGCGTCGTGCACGCCTGCCGGTAAGTGATTGAATGCCATCGCGGCTGGCGAACCGTCCCGGGGGCTCTGCCGAGGTGTCCCATGGGGCGACCGCTCGATAGCAAGGTGCTGGAGGATCCGTGGACCTGTCCCTGTCGACTCGCAATGTGTCCGGCCCTAACGGCGACCGTACGGTCGTCGAGGTCGGCGGCGAAATCGATGTATATACCGCGCCCAAGCTGCGGGAGCAGCTGGTCGAGCTGGTGAACGACGGCAGTTTCCACCTCGTCGTCGACATGGAGGGCGTGGACTTCCTCGACTCCACCGGTCTCGGCGTTCTGGTGGGCGGCCTGAAGCGCGTCCGGGCCCATGAAGGCTCGCTGCGTCTGGTCTGCAACCAGGAGCGCATTCTGAAGATCTTCCGTATTACCGGTCTCACCAAGGTGTTCCCGATCCACACCTCGGTGGACGAGGCGGTCAACGCGACCGACTGACGGCCGGTCTCCCGGGTCGTGGGCCCGGCATCGCACACATCGGGGACCGGGCCCACGGCCCGGTCCCCGGACAGCACGCCCGTAGTTCAGAGGGGGATGCATGGCCACCGTTGAACTCCGCTTCAGCGCGCTGCCCGAGCACGTCAGGACCGCCCGACTGGTGGCGGCAGCGGTGGCGCGCAGGGCCGGGGTGGACGAGGCCGTCCTCGACGAGGTCAGGCTCGCCGTGGGTGAGGCCTGTACGCGTGCCGTCGGACTGCATCAGAGCAGCGGTATCTCGGCGCCGGTGCACGTGGCGCTGATCGAGGAGGAGAAGCAGTTCTCCATCGAGGTCGGTGACGAGTCTCCGGGTTCGGTGCCCGGTGGAGCCGCGTCCGGCGCGGCCCCGGACGGCTCCGACGCGGAGGCCGAGGAGGACGAGATGGGCCTCGCGGTCATCAGCGGCCTCGTCGACGACGTGGAAGTCATCGCCGGAGAGCACGGCGGACTGATCAGGATGAGCTGGCCCACCACGCCGCCGGCCGTGGCTCTTCCCTGAGACCGTCCCTCTTCAAAGCTGTCCCGAAGGGCCCTACTCGGTGGGGCCCTTCGGCATGTCCGGGAACCCGCGCTCGTCCATATGGTGATCGTGAACCGCGTTGATCGTGCACGGCGTTTCGTGAATTGATTCACGATCATTCGCGCGATAATTGGATCAAGCGTCAATGCTTCTGGGGCATTACTGCATTTGGCTCCGTGGGCGCCCGCCGATCATTTGCTGAAGGGCAAGTGAAGGCTAATTCCGCTTACCGCGCACTGTTTTGATCAGGTTCCGGTACCTAGAATCCGTCCACATCTTGAGCTCAGCCCAAGCGTCAAGGAGGACGAATGGCGGGGCTTTCTACCCCTCAGCAGTTTGACCACCCCACAACCCTCGCGGCCGCGGTTCTGACGGACGGCAACCGCCTCATCGTGACGGCCGTCGCGATCGTCGCCGTGGCGGCGCTCGTGGTCGCCGGAATCCTGGTGCGCCAGGTTCTCGCGGCCGACGAGGGCACCGACAGCATGAAGAAGATCGCGACGGCGATCCAGGAAGGCGCGAATGCCTACCTGGGACGGCAGATGCGCACGCTCGGCGTATTCGCCGCGGTGGTGTTCTTCCTGCTCATGCTGCTGCCCGCGGACGACTGGAATCAGCGCGCCGGACGGTCGGTCTTCTTCCTGATCGGCGCGGCGTTCTCGGCGGCCACCGGCTATATCGGTATGTGGCTCGCCGTACGGAGCAATGTCCGCGTGGCCGCCGCGGCACGGGAAGCGACCCCGGCGGAGGGTGAGCCCGAAAAGGATCTCACCGCCGTCTCGCACAAAGCCATGAAGATCGCTTTCCGCACCGGTGGCGTCGTCGGCATGTTCACGGTGGGGCTCGGTCTGCTGGGCGCCTCCTGCGTGGTGCTCGTGTACGCGGCCGACGCGCCGAAGGTCCTGGAGGGCTTCGGTCTGGGCGCGGCGCTGATCGCCATGTTCATGCGTGTCGGCGGCGGCATCTTCACCAAGGCGGCCGATGTCGGGGCCGACCTGGTCGGCAAGGTCGAGCAGGGCATTCCGGAGGACGATCCGCGCAATGCCGCGACCATCGCCGACAACGTGGGCGACAACGTGGGCGACTGCGCCGGTATGGCCGCCGACCTCTTCGAGTCGTACGCCGTCACGCTCGTCGCCGCGCTGATCCTCGGCAAGGTGGCGTTCGGTGACTCCGGGCTCGCCTTCCCGCTGATCGTGCCCGCGATCGGCGTGCTCACCGCGATGATCGGCATCTTCGCGGTGGCGCCCCGGCGTTCCGACCGCAGCGGCATGTCCGCGATCAACCGCGGGTTCTTCATCTCCGCGGTGGTCTCGCTCGTGCTGGTCGCTCTCGCCGTCTTCACCTACCTTCCGGACACCTATGCCGAACTGGACGGGGTCACGGACGCGGCGATCAAGGCCAAGGACGGCGATCCCCGGATCCTCGCGCTCGTCGCCGTCGCGATCGGCATCGTGCTGGCGGCGCTCATCCAGCAGTTGACCGGCTACTTCACCGAGACCAGTCGCCGTCCCGTCCGGGACATCGGCAAGAGTTCCCTCACCGGCGCGGCCACCGTCGTCCTCGCCGGCATCTCCGTCGGTCTCGAATCGGCCGTCTACACCGCCCTGTTGATCGGCCTCGGCGTGTACGGGGCGTTCCTGCTGGGCGGTACGTCGATCATGCTGGCGCTGTTCGCCGTGGCGCTCGCCGGAACGGGCCTGCTCACCACGGTCGGTGTCATCGTCGCGATGGACACCTTCGGTCCCGTGTCGGACAACGCACAGGGCATCGCCGAGATGTCCGGCGACGTCGAGGGCGCGGGCGCGCAGGTGCTCACCGACCTGGACGCCGTCGGCAACACCACCAAGGCCATCACCAAGGGCATCGCCATCGCCACCGCCGTCCTCGCGGCCTCTGCCCTCTTCGGCTCGTACCGTGACGCGATCACCACGGCCGCGAGCGACGTGGGGGAGAAGGTCTCGGGCGCGGGTGCGCCGATGAACCTGATGATGGACATCTCGCAGCCCAACAACCTGGTGGGTCTGATCGCGGGCGCCGCGGTCGTCTTCCTCTTCTCGGGGCTGGCGATCAACGCGGTGTCGCGGTCCGCCGGGGCCGTGGTCTACGAGGTGCGACGGCAGTTCAGCGAGCACCCCGGGATCATGGACTACTCGGAGAAACCCGAGTACGGGCGCGTCGTCGACATCTGCACCAAGGACGCGCTGCGCGAACTCGCCACGCCAGGACTGCTCGCGGTGCTCACACCGATCGCGATCGGGTTCACGCTCGGCGTCGGCGCGCTCGGTTCGTTCCTCGCGGGCGCGATCGGCACCGGCACGCTGATGGCGGTCTTCCTCGCCAACTCCGGTGGCGCGTGGGACAACGCCAAGAAACTCGTCGAGGACGGTCACCACGGAGGCAAGGGCAGCGAGGCGCACGCCGCGACGGTGATCGGTGACACGGTCGGCGACCCGTTCAAGGACACGGCGGGTCCCGCGATCAACCCGCTGCTGAAGGTCATGAACCTGGTGTCGCTGCTGATCGCCCCGGCGATCGTCAAATTCTCGTACGGCGACGACAAGAGCGTCGGCGTACGGGTGTTCATCGCCATCCTCGCGTTCATCGTGATCGTGGGCGCCGTGTACGTCTCCAAGCGGCGCGGGATCGCCATGGGCGACGAGGAGGACAACGACGAAGGGATCGCCAAGTCGGCCGATCCGGCGGTCGTTTCATAACTCACCGGTTTCGCACCCGGTCCGGCACGGACTTGCGTGCCGGACCGGGGAACGAGCCAACGGGCGGGTGGACGGCGTGTGCTGACGCGCCGTACGCCCGCCCTGCGCGTGTTCACGTCATCGCGTGAGCCTTCTCTCGCTTGGTGCAAATGGCTTCAACAGATGCCTTAACGGACACTCGCCATGTGGGCGTCGCCCACATGGCGTGTATGTTCCGGGGCCGAGAGCCATGGAAGGGACCAAACCGGTGAACAAGAAGCTCACGGCCGCACTGTCCGGCGGTGCGGTACTGGTGCTCGCGCTGTCGGGTTGCAGCAGCGACGACGGCAGCGGCAGCGGAGGCGGCAACGACAAGCTGAACTCCTGGGCCAAGCAGGTCTGCGACGCGTTGAAGCCGCAGGCCCAGAAGATCCAGGAAGCGAACGCCGCGATCCAGAAGCAGACCTCGGACAACAGCACGCCGGAAGCGGTCCAGAACACCGACGCGCAGGCCTTCCAGGACATGTCCGACGCGTACAAGGCACTGGGCACCGCCGTCGACAACGCGGGACCGCCGGACGTCGAGGACGGCAAGACGAAGCAGGCCAACGCGGTCAAGGAGCTCAACGCCCTCTCCGCGTCGTACGCCGACCTGAAGACGCAGGTCGCCAAGCTCGACACCAAGGACCAGGCCAAGTTCGCCGAGGGCCTCAAGGACGTCGCGACCCAGCTCGGCAAGCTGAGCCAGAGCGGGAACGACCCCCTGAAGCAGCTGGAGCAGGGCGACGTGGGCAAGGCGATGGCGCAGCAGGAGGGCTGCAAGTCGGCGTCCGGGTCCCCGGCGGCGGTCAACGGCTGAGACCGTCCGCGGGACCGGGGAGGGCCCGGCACACGGACGCGCCGGGCTCCCGGCCGGCGCCACGCGTGCCGCGGGCCCACGGGGCCGCCGCCCGGCACGCGCCACGTGCGGCACCCGTTGCGCGCAGCGGGTGCCGCACGCGCTGTCCACAGGCGAGGCTCTGTCCACAGGTGTGGGTGCCGGTGGGCGATAGCGGACACAATGGGAGGCGTGAGTCACACCAGCCTGTCACCGTTGCCCTCGTCCGATCGTGCCGACACCGCCGCCCGGCTGCGGAGAGCCCTCCTCGACGCTTCCTTCACCGCGGACGGTCTCCTCGACCTGCTCGGCGCCCCCGCGTACGCGGCGCTGGCGCGCAGTGAGACCGTGCCCGCGCTCCGGGCGACCCGTGGTGACACACCGCTGGAGACGCTCGTACGGCTGTTCCTGCTGCAGCAGCCCGTGCCGTACGCGCGCGTGGCGGACGTGCTGCCGGCCGAGGACGCCCTGGAAAGCGGCTGGCTGACCCGGACGGGCGGGGACGAGGTCGCGGCGAGCGTCGACATCCGGCCGTACGGCGGGCCCGACGGCGAGGACTGGTTCATCGTGTCCGACCTCGGATGCGCCGTCGGCGGAGCGGGCGGCATCGGCAGCCGGGAGGAAGGGGTCGTCCTCGGAGTGGGGGGCGCCTCGACGACCCTCGCCGGCATCACCGTCCGCGAGCCCGTCGGCTCCGCCCTCGACCTCGGCACCGGCTCCGGAATCCAGGCGCTGCACGTCGCGCAGCACGCCACACGCGTGACGGCGACCGATCTGAACCCCCGGGCGCTGCACATCGCCGCACTCACCCTCGCGCTCTCCGGCGCCCCGGCCGCCGACCTGCGCCAGGGCTCCCTCTTCGAGCCGGTCCGCGCCGACGAGAAGTACGACCTGATCGTCTCTAACCCGCCCTTCGTGATCTCGCCGGGCGCCCGGCTGACGTACCGTGACGGCGGAATGGGCGGGGACGACCTGTGCCGCACGCTCGTCCAGGAGGCGGGAGACCGGCTGAACGAAGGGGGATACGCCCAGTTCCTGGCCAACTGGCAGCACGTGGAGGGCGAGGACTGGCAGGACCGGCTGCGCTCCTGGGTGCCGCGCGGCTGTGACGCGTGGATCGTGCAGCGCGAGGTGCAGGACGTCACGCAGTACGCGGAGCTGTGGCTGCGCGACTCGGGCGACCACCGGGCCGACCCGGCCGACTACCAGGCGCGGTACGACGCGTGGCTCGACGAGTTCGAGGCGCGCAAGGTGAAGGCCGTCGGCTTCGGATGGATCACGCTGCGCAGGACGGCGGCGGCCGAACCCTCGATCACGGTCGAGGAGTGGCCGCACTCCGTCGAGCAGCCCCTCGGCGAGGCCGTACGGGAGCACTTCGACCGGGTCGACTACCTGAGACGGCACGACGACGCGGGTCTGCTCGCCGGTCACTTCAGACTGGTGGCGGAGGTCGTGCAGGAGCAGGTCGGACTGCCCGGTGCCGAGGACCCGGAGCACGTGGTGCTGCGCCAGCACCGGGGAATGCGCCGGGCCACCAAGGTGGACACGGTCGGCGCGGGTTTCGCCGGCGTGTGCGACGGCACGCTGAGCGCCGGGCGGATCCTCGACGCCATTGCCCAACTGGTCGGCGAGGACCCGGTGTTGCTGCGGGACCGGACACCCGCTCAGATCCGTCTGCTGGTCGAGCAGGGATTCCTGGAGCCGGTCGGGTAGCCGTCCCTCGCCGGTGAGGCCGGGGGAGGGCCGGGCCGGTGCCGGGACCGAGGGGGGCAGGTGCGCGGGGGCCGGGTGAGAGCCAGGCCGACGCCTCCTGCGATCCCCCGGCTCCCCGGCCCCTGCTTTTCTCCGGCCCTCGGTCCTCGGCTCTCCGGGCTCCCGCTTTTCTCCGGCCCCTGCTTTTCTCCGGCCCCCTGGTTTCTTCCGGTCCGCTGATTCCACCGGTCCTCCGGCCTGCCCGTTTCTCGGGCTTCCCGACCCGCTGGTCCTTCGGTCTCCCGGTCTGTTTCCCGGTCCTCCGGTACTCCGGTCTCCGTCCTCCGATTTTCCGTTCCTCCGGTTCCCCGGTTCCTTTTGCGGCAGCGACCGGGCCATGGGGAGGAGGCCGGAACTCCCGCCTCCTCCTCTCGCCGCCGAAGTGCCTCCGTCGCCCCGCGCGCACCCCTCCGGACACTTGATCGGGTACTTCGACCGGGAGGGGAAACCGGCCAACATCCGAGGAGCCGCGGATGCGCCCCTTCCCGTGTCCCGCGCTCTTCTCCGTAGCCGGATCCATATCCGTGTCCGTCTCCCTCCCCACGCCCGGGTCCGCCTCCGGTTCCCTCTTCGCCGTCCTCCCCGTTCCCGCTCCTGTCTCCGTCTCCGTGGGGCGGAGCCGCTCCCCGGGCGGCGACGGATTCGCCACAGTCGGGAGCGCCGGGAACCGTGCGGTGCGGGTACCCCCATGGGGTGCCGGTCGCCCGGAGTTCACCGTGGGTTCGCACGCCGGCCGCCGGGACGTGTCAGCCTCCCGGGGCCGAGGACTCGGGGTGAAAGGGCGGAACCATGGAAAGCGGTCCGGCGATCTTCGCGGGGATGGTGTTCGCCCTGTTCGGAGGCGGAATCCTGGCCTGGACGGTGCTCCGGGTGCGGCAGGGCGAGCCGGTCGCCCACGGTGTGAACCGCGTCGCATCGGCGACCCTCGCGAGCGTCGCCGGAAGCGGGGCGCTGGCGCTCGGGGTGTGGTGCTTCACGCGCGTGTGAGACCGCGCGAGGACCGCGGCTCCGGTAACTGGGAAGTTACCCTCCGGATGGGCCCGAAAGAGCGGGTCGACACTCCGGGCGGCAGGAATGGCGGTAGTCGGGTTACCGTTCGAGTGGCCGTTGCGGGCTTTTCCCGTTTGACACGGGGGCGGGATGTACCGTCACACTCCGCAGCGTCAGCATGACCCGATCCCCCGGGATTCAAGCCCCCGGGGAGATTCCGCGTCGACCGGAGAGAAGAGCGAAGTTGTCCCCGACCAGCGACACCGCACACGGCGGCCGCCGACTCGTCATCGTCGAGTCGCCTGCCAAGGCGAAGACGATCAAGGGCTACCTCGGCCCCGGCTATGTCGTCGAAGCGAGCGTCGGGCACATTCGCGACCTCCCCAACGGCGCCGCCGAGGTGCCGGAGAAGTACACCGGCGAGGTCCGCCGCCTCGGTGTGGACGTCGAACACGACTTCCAGCCGATCTATGTGGTCAACGCCGATAAGAAGGCCCAGGTCAAGAAGCTCAAGGACCTGCTGAAGGATTCCGACGAACTCTTCCTCGCCACCGATGAGGACCGCGAGGGCGAGGCCATCGCGTGGCACCTCCTGGAGGTCCTGAAGCCCAAGGTGCCCGTCCACCGGATGGTCTTCCACGAGATCACCAAGGACGCGATCCGCAGCGCCGTCGCCAACCCGCGCGAGCTCAACAAGCGCATGGTCGACGCGCAGGAGACCCGCCGCATCCTCGACCGCCTCTACGGCTACGAGGTCTCGCCGGTCCTGTGGAAGAAGGTCATGCCGCGTCTGTCGGCGGGCCGCGTCCAGTCCGTGGCGACCCGGCTCGTCGTCGAGCGGGAGCGCGAGCGCATCGCCTTCCGGTCCGCCGAGTACTGGGACCTGACCGGCACCTTCGGCACCGGCCGCACCGGTGACGCGAGCGACCCGTCCAGCCTCGTCGCCCGTCTGACCTCGGTCGACGGCAAGCGCGTCGCCCAGGGCCGTGACTTCGACTCGCTCGGCCAGATCAAGAGCGCGAACACGCTCCACCTGGACGAGACGAACGCCCGCACGCTCGCCGCCGCACTCCAGGACACGGACTTCGCCGTCCGCTCGGTCGAGTCCAAGCCCTACCGCCGCTCGCCGTACGCGCCGTTCCGCACGACGACGCTCCAGCAGGAGGCCTCGCGCAAGCTCGGCTTCGGTGCGAAGGCGACCATGCAGGTGGCGCAGAAGCTGTACGAGAACGGCTTCATCACCTATATGCGTACGGACTCCACGACCCTGTCGGACACGGCCGTCGTCGCCGCCCGCGCCCAGGTCACCCAGCTGTACGGCGCCGACTACCTGCCGGCGCAGCCGCGTACGTACGCCGGGAAGGTCAAGAACGCGCAGGAGGCGCACGAGGCGATCCGCCCCTCGGGCGACCGCTTCCGCACCCCCGCCGAGACGGGACTGACCGGCGACCAGTTCAAGCTGTACGAGCTGATCTGGAAGCGGACCGTCGCCTCTCAGATGAAGGACGCGGTCGGCAACTCCGTCACCGTGAAGATCGCCGGCACCTCCGCCGACGGCCGGGACGCCGAGTTCAGCGCGTCCGGCAAGACGATCACTTTCCACGGCTTCCTGAAGGCGTACGTCGAGGGCGCGGACGACCCGAACGCCGAGCTCGACGACCGTGAGCGCCGGCTCCCGCAGGTCGCCGAGGGCGACCCGCTGTCCGCCGAGGAGATCACGGTCGACGGCCACGCCACCAAGCCGCCGGCCCGCTACACCGAGGCCTCCCTGGTCAAGGAGCTCGAGGAGCGCGAGATCGGCCGCCCGTCGACGTACGCGTCGATCATCGGCACGATCCTCGACCGCGGTTACGTCTTCAAGAAGGGGACGGCCCTGGTGCCCTCCTTCCTGTCGTTCGCCGTGGTCAACCTTCTGGAGAAGCACTTCGGGCGGCTCGTCGACTACGACTTCACGGCCAAGATGGAGGACGACCTCGACCGCATCGCCCGCGGTGAGGCGCAGGCCGTGCCGTGGCTCAGGCGCTTCTACTTCGGCGAGGGTGAGGTGACCGGCGCCGCCGACGCGGGCAACGGCGACGGCGACCACCTGGGCGGCCTCAAGGAGCTCGTCACCGACCTGGGCGCCATCGACGCCCGTGAGGTGTCGTCCTTCCCCGTGGGCAACGACATCGTGCTCCGCGTGGGCCGCTACGGTCCGTACGTCGAGCGCGGGGAGAAGGACGCCGAGAACCACCAGCGCGCCGACGTCCCCGAGGACCTGGCCCCGGACGAGCTGACGCTCGACCTCGCCGAGGAGCTGCTCGCCAAGCCGAGCGGTGACTTCGAGCTGGGCGCCGACCCGCAGACGGGTCACCAGATCGTCGCCAAGGCCGGCCGCTACGGCCCCTACGTCACCGAGGTGCTCCCCGAGGGCACCCCGAAGACCGGCAAGAACGCCGTCAAGCCGCGCACCGCCTCGCTCTTCAAGACGATGTCGCTCGACACGGTGACCCTGGAGGACGCGCTCCGGCTCATGTCGCTGCCGCGCGTCGTCGGCGCGGACGCCGAGGGCGTCGAGATCACCGCGCAGAACGGCCGCTACGGCCCGTACCTGAAGAAGGGCACCGACTCGCGGTCGCTGACCACCGAGGACCAGCTCTTCACCATCACGCTGGAAGAGGCGCTGGCGATCTACTCCCAGCCCAAGCAGCGGGGCCGCGCGGCCGCCAAGCCGCCGCTGAAGGAGCTGGGCACCGACCCGGTCAGCGAGAGGCCGGTCGTGGTCAAGGACGGCCGCTTCGGGCCGTACGTGACCGACGGCGAGACCAACGCGACCCTGCGCTCCGGCGACAGCGTCGAGGACATCACGCCGGAGCGCGGCTACGAGCTCCTCGCCGAGAAGCGCGCCAAGGGCCCGGCCAAGAAGACCGCGAAGAAGACGGCCGCGAAGAAGGCGCCCGCCAAGAAGGCACCGGCCAAGAAGACCGTCGCCAAGAAGACGACGGCTTCGAAGACGGCGGCCGCGAAGAAGGCGCCCGCGAAGAAGACCGCCGCGAAGAAGACGGCGTCCTCGGAAGGCTGAGCCACCCGCCGGCCCCTGTCGCAGAGCGGAAGCCCCTACACCATTTGGTGTGGGGGCGTCCGTTTGTTCGGGCACCCCTTCGGGGAGTCAGCGGGTCCGGATAGGCTGGCAGGATGACGCGAGCCGAGCAGCCAACGGCCCACAACTGGGCCCCCGACGAAGCCCTGGTCGCGGATTCGCGCGAGCGTGCCGTCCGCGCACTGTTGCGTCAACCGCAGCTGAAACGGTTGTGGAGCGCACATCTCGTGGGAGGTGTCGCGGACGCGCTGGCCCTGCTCGTCCTGGTCATGCTCGTCCTCCAGGCGGCGGTCTCCGAGGGCTCCTTCGGAGGCGGCGCCCGCGGGGCCGCCCTCGCCGTGTCGGCCGTCTTCGGGGCGCGCGTCCTCGCGACGCTGCTCTTCGGAGCCGTGCTCCTGGGGCCCCTGACGTCACTCACCTCCCCCGACGGCCCCCTCGACCGGCGCTGGACCATGCTGGGGGCCGACGGCCTGCGGGCCGCGCTCCTCATTGTCGCGCCGCTGTTCATCGACTGGACCCCGGACAACGCGCCCGCCGTGCTCCTGGTCATCGTCTTCGTGTCCGGAGTCGCCGAGCGGTTCTGGACGGTGTGCCGGGAGAGCGCGGCGCCCGCGCTGCTGCCCGCGCCGCCCCTGGAGGGTGCCGCCGTGCGCCCGCTGCCGGACCACATGGACGCGCTGCGACGGCTGTCCCTGCGCACCGGGTTCGTCGCGCTGCCGCTCGCGGCCCTCACCCTGGTCGTCGTCTCCCTCGTCAGCAACATGCTGGGAGCCGGGATCGACTGGTTCCACCTGCACCAGGCGGCGCTCGCCTCGTACGTAGCGGCCGGACTGTTCGCGGCCTCCCTGTCGGTGATCACTTTCCTCGAACTGCCCGACGCCCGCACCCCGCGCGCGCGGTCGCCGCTCGAAGGACTGCGCCGCCCGAAGACGGGCACCGCCGGTGACAAGGGCCGCACCGGCGCGATCCCGCTCCTGGTACCGGCCTGCGCGGCCGTCGCCGGGGCGATCTCGGCCGCCGTCGCCGTCTCCGTGCTGGACGCCATCGACCTGGGCGGCGGCCCGGTGACGTACGGGCTGCTGGTGCTCGCCCTGACCGGCGGCGTCGTCGCCGGCATCCGTACGGCCCCCTCTCTGCTCCCGTCGCTGTCGCGGCGCAGGCTGCTCGCGCTCGCGATCGCCTTCACCGGGATCGCGCTGCTGGCCGCCGGTCTCGTCCCGGACGTCACCACCGTGCTGCTGATCGTCGCCTTCGCCGGTTTCGGCGCGGGTGTCGCCGCCAACACCGGGCACGCGCTGCTCGACCAGGAGACCGAGGACTTCCGGCGGGTCCGCACGACCGAGCACCTCCACGCGGTCGTACGGGTCTTCGTGGCGGTCGGCGCGATCGTGGCGCCGCTGGTGGCCGCCGCGATCGGCCCGCACCGTCTGGAGAACGGCAAGTTCGTGTTCGCGCACGGCGGCGCCGCCTTCACCCTGATGCTGGTCGGCGCGCTCCTGCTGCCCGTCGCCGCCCTGGTGCTCGCCAAGGTGGACGACCGTTCCGGCGTGCCGCTGCGCAAGGACCTGCTGGACGCGCTGCGCGGCGGCGACGACCCGGCGCAGGTGCCCGCGACGAGCGGCTTCTTCATCGCCCTGGAGGGCGGCGACGGGGCCGGCAAGTCCACCCAGGCGCAGGCCCTCGCCGACTGGATCCGCGCCAAGGGCCACGAGGTCGTGGTGACCCGTGAGCCGGGCGCCACGCCGGTAGGCAAGCGGCTGCGATCGATCCTCCTCGACGTGTCCTCCGCGGGCCTCTCGCACCGCGCCGAGGCCCTGCTGTACGCCGCCGACCGCGCGGAGCACGTCGACACGGTCGTCCGTCCCGCGCTGGAGCGGGGCGCCATCGTCATCTCCGACCGCTACATCGACTCGTCCGTGGCCTACCAGGGCGCCGGGCGCGACCTGTCGCCCACGGAGATCGCCCGCATCAACCGGTGGGCGACGAACGGGCTCGTACCGCATCTGACCGTTCTGCTGGACGTGTCTCCGGAAGCCGCCCGCGAGCGGTTCACCGAGGCGCCCGACCGGCTGGAGTCGGAGCCGCTCGAGTTCCACGCGCGCGTGCGGTCCGGTTTCCTGACGCTCGCCGCCGCCGACCCGGGCCGTTACCTGGTGGTCGACGCCGCGCAGGAGCCCGAGGCCGTCACCACGGTCGTACGGCACCGGCTCGACGTCATGCTGCCCCTCTCCGAGGCCGAGGTGAAGGCCCAGGAGGAGGCCCGGCGCAAGGCCGAGGAGGAAGCCCGGCGCAAGGCCGAGGAGGAGGCCGCCCGCAAGGCGGAGGAGGAGCGCCTGGAGCGCGAGCGCCAGGAGCAGCTCGCGAAACTGCGCGCCGAGGAGGAGGAGCGCAAGCGGCGCGAGCTGGAAGAGGCCCAGCGGCGCGAGGCCGAGCGCCAGGCGGAGGAGGCCCGGCAGCGCGCCGAGGAGGCCCGCCGCCGCGCCGAGGAGGAGCGGCTCCGCCTTCTCGCCGAGGAAGAGGCCCGCGCCGCGGAGCAGGAGCGGGCCCGCAGGCAGGCCGAGGAGGAGGCGCGGCTGCGCGCCGAGGCCGAGGCGCGCCGTCTGGAGAAGCAGCGCAAGGCCGAGGAGGCGTTGCTGCGGGCGGAGGAGGCCCGTCGGATCGCGGCGGAGGCCGCCGCCGCCTCGGCGGCCGCGGCGGCTTCGGCCGAGGCCGTGGTGTCGGGCGCCGGGACGGCCCCGAGGGCCGAGGGCCCGAAGGGGGCGGAGCCCGGTGCCGGGACGGCACGTGACGCCGGTGAGGCTTCGGCGGCCTCGGTGTCCCCGTCCTCGTCGGCGCCCTCACCGTCCGCCTCCCGTTCCGCCTCCACGCCTTCGTGGGCCGTGGCGGCTTCCGTGTCCGACAACGAGACGACGGTGCCCACGCCCGTCGTCACCGATCCGGCGGCGGTCGACGAGACCGCCGTGCTCCCTCCCGTACGGCCGGACGGGGGCCGCTCGGGCAAGCGCGTGGGATCCCGCTCCGACGTCGAGGACACGGCCACGCTGCCGAAGCCGCCGGTCCCGGGCGGGGCGGCGGACGAGACGGCGGTGCTGCCGCCCGTCTCCCCGGGCCCGGGTGCGGCCGACGAGACGGCCGTCCTTCCTCCGGTACGGGGCAGGGACGCGGGGACCGCCGACGGACCGTCCGGCGACCCCACGGACCGGATGCCCCGGGGCTTCTTCCGCGACGAGCGGCCGGCGGGGTCCGAGGGTCCCTCCGACCGCACGCGGGAACTGCCGCAGGTGGACGAGACGGGCGCGCCGCGCCGCAGGCCCCGCCCCGACTGGGCCGAGGAGACCCCGCTGGACGACCTTCCGACCCTGGCGGACGAACTGCTGGGCCCGCGCGGGGACGAGGACGACTGGGACGAGGGCCGCGAGCAGGGCCGCGGCGGGCGGCGACGCTAGTCGGGCCGAGGCCTGAGGGCTTGAGGGCCGAGGGCAGAAGACCGAGGCCCTGGGCCGGGCCGTCGAACCGGTGGGTGCCGGGCTGCGCCGGATGAAGCCCGGCGGCCGAGGGCCGGACTCGGGCCGGGCCCGGCCCCGGCCCACTGGGGCTGGTGCCCGGCGGGCCGTGGTCCACGGGCGACGGCCCGGTCCGGGTCCGGCTTCGGACCGCCGGGCCAGGCCCGCCCAGGCCCACCCGGCCCGGTTTCGGGCCGGTTGACCGGTCGGGTGTGCCCGCTGTCAGTGGCGACCCGCACAATGGACGACGCGAGACAAAGCACGACGGAAGGGCGGAGCCCATGCCTGTGTGGGACGACCTGGTGGGACAGGAGAAGGTGGGCGAGCAGCTCGCCGCCGCTGCCCGGGACGCCGACGCCCTCGTCACGGCGGCCGCCGCGAACGCCCCGCTCCCCGAGGCGTCCAAGATGACGCACGCCTGGCTGTTCACCGGGCCGCCCGGCTCCGGCCGTTCCACGGCGGCGCGTTCGTTCGCGGCCGCGCTGCAGTGCGTGAGCCCCGACCGCGCGCTCGGCGGGATCCCCGGCTGCGGGTTCTGCGACGGCTGTCACACGAGCCTGGTCGGCACCCACGCCGATGTGGAGATCGTCCGCACCGATCTGCTCTCCATCGGTGTCAAGGAGACCCGGGACCTGGTCCGTCGCGCCCAGCTGTCCCCCGCCGGGGGCCGCTGGCAGGTCATCGTCCTGGAGGACGCGGACCGTCTCACGGAAGGCGCGGGCAACGTCCTGCTCAAGGCCGTCGAGGAGCCCGCTCCCCGCACGGTCTGGCTCCTGTGCGCCCCCTCCATCGAGGACGTGCTGCCCACCATCCGCTCCCGCTGCCGGCTGCTCACGCTGCGCACCCCTCCGGTGGAGGCCGTCGCCGACATCCTCGTGCGCCGTGACGGCATCGAGCCCGACGTCGCGGCGGCCGCCGCGCGCGCGACGCAGGGTCACATCGGGCGGGCCCGTCGCCTGGCGACGGACCCGAGCGCACGTCAGCGCCGCGCCGCCGTCCTCAAGCTCCCGCTGCGGATCGATGACGTCGGAGGCTGCCTCAAGGCCGCCCAGGAGCTGATCGACACGGCGTCGGAGGACGCGAAACAGCTCGCCGAGGAAGTCGACGTCAAGGAGACCGAGGAGCTGAAGGCGGCGCTCGGCGCGGCCCAGGGCGGCCGGATGCCGCGGGGCACGGCGGGCGTCATGAAGGAGCTGGAGGACCGGCAGAAGCGCCGGAGAACGCGTACGCAGCGCGACAGCCTGGATCTGGCCCTGATCGACCTCACCGGTTTCTACCGCGATGTGCTCGCCCTTCAGCTCGGCTCCCGCCTGGCCATCGCCAACGCGGAGGCGGAGGACGTGCTGGAGCGGCTGGCCCGCGGCAGCTCGCCGGAGTCGACCCTGCGCCGTATCGACGCGATCGCCGCGTGCCGCGAGGCACTCGACCGCAACGTCGCTCCGCTGCTGGCGGTGGAGGCGATGACGATGGCGCTCCGGGCGGGCTGACCCCGGCCGGTCGTCCCCTCGCGCCCGCCCCTGGCGGTGGCGGCCGTCCGGTGGCGGGACCCGGCCGGCCCGGCCGCGGGCGGCACGTCCGGGAGCGGGTTGACCGGGTCACTCGTACGAGCCGCTTACGCGACTGAAGGTGATCGAATGATCGCGCAAGGTTACGCTCGCGGGATGCACATGAGGCGCACCCCACGGCAGGCCCGACCCCTCCGAGCGGGCGGCGCCCTGCTGGCCGCCGTGGCGCTGCTCGTCTCCGCCTGCTCCTCGGAAAGCCCTTCGGGAGGCTCCTCCGGGAGTTCCACGAGGACGGCCGCGCCGACCGGGGCGGCGCTCACCCCGCTGCCGCGCGACACACCGTCGGCGCTGGCGCCGTACTACGGGCAGAAGCTGAACTGGCGCAGCTGCGGTGTCCCCGGCTTCGAGTGCGCCACGATGAAGGCACCGCTCGACTACGACAAGCCCGGCTCGGGCGACGTCAGGCTGGCGGTCTCCCGCGCGAAGGCCACGGGACCGGGCAAGCGGCTCGGTTCGCTGCTGGTCAACCCGGGAGGACCGGGCGGTTCGGCGGTCAACTATCTCCAGTCGTACGCGGGCATCGGCTATCCGGCGGAGGTCCGGGCCCGCTACGACATGGTCGCGGTCGACCCGCGGGGAGTGGCCCGCAGCGAACCGGTCGAATGCCTCAACGGCCGGGCGATGGACGCGTACACGCAGACGGACACCACGCCGGACGACGGCCGGGAGACGGATCAGCTCGTCGAGGCCTTCAAGAAGTTCGCCGAGGGCTGCGGGGCGCACTCGCCCGATGTGCTGAGGCACGTCTCCACCGTCGAGGCGGCCCGTGACATGGACATCCTGCGGGCGGTGCTCGGCGACGAGAAGCTGACGTACGTGGGGGCGTCCTACGGGACGTTCCTGGGGGCGACGTACGCGGGCCTCTACCCGGACCGGGTGGGCCGGCTCGTCCTGGACGGCGCGCTGGACCCGTCCCTGGACGCGCGCAGGCTGAACAAGGAGCAGACGGCGGGGTTCGAGACGGCGTTCCAGTCCTTCGCGAAGGACTGCGTGCGGCACAGCGACTGTCCGCTCGGCGACGCGGGCACGAGCCCGGACCAGGTGGGCAGGAACCTGAAGGCGTTCTTCCGGCAGCTGGACAAGAAGCCGATCCCGGCGGGCGACCCGGACGGCCGCAAGCTCGGGGAGGCGCTCGCGACGACCGGGGTGATCACGGCGATGTACGACGAGTCGTCCTGGCCGCAGCTGCGTGACGCGCTCACCTCCGCGATGAGGAGGAACGACGGCGCGGGTCTGCTCGCCCTCTCCGACAGCTACTACGAGCGGGACGCCGACGGGCAGTACGCGAACCTGATGTCCGCCAACGCCGCCGTGAACTGCCTCGACCTGCCCCCCGCCTTCTCCGGCCCGGACCAGGTGGAGCGGTCCCTCCCCGCTTTCGAGAAGGCGTCCCCCGTCTTCGGCGAGGGCCTGGCCTGGGCCTCGCTCAACTGCGCGTACTGGCCCGTCGGGAACACCGGCGAGCCCCGCCGCATCGAGGCGAAGGGCGCGGCGCCGATCCTCGTCGTCGGCACCACCCGCGACCCGGCGACCCCGTACCCCTGGGCCCGGTCCCTCGCCTCCCAGCTCTCCTCCGGCACCCTCCTCACCTACGTCGGCGACGGCCACACCGCTTACGGACGCGGCAGCGCCTGCATCGACTCCGCGATCGATCGCTACCTCCTCCAGGGCGTCCCTCCCGAGAAGGGAAAGCGCTGCTCATAGCCCTGCCGACCACCTGCGGAGCACCCGCCCGGGGGCGTGTACGGAGCACTCCCAGAAACTGTGTAGACTTACCGACGTTGCTGATCGCACCATAAGTGCGGACAGCGCGCCGCCTTAGCTCAGATGGCCAGAGCAACGCACTCGTAATGCGTAGGTCTCGGGTTCGAATCCCGAAGGCGGCTCCATCGGAACCCCAGGTCAGATGTCTCTGACCTGGGGTTTTCTCGTTCGTTCGGAATGCCTCGGGGCGTGAGCGGATCAGTGGCTCGTCCGGTCGTGGGACGAGACCGGGATCGTCTCCTTGTGGAAGTACGACGGGCGGAACGCGCTGTACAGGAACATCAGGACGGCTCCGAGGAGGAGGGCGCCGACACCGGTGACGAAGACGCCGCCGAGCTGCCGGTGCGGCGGGAACGGCAGGGTCCACGAGGTGCTGCCGTAGTCGGCGGCGGCGTACACGAAGCAGGCGTTGACGAAGAAGTAGAGCAGCAGCAGACCGCCGAGGCCCGGCATGATGCCGCGCGTCCACAGGTCGCGCGTGCTGCGGGTGAGGACCTTGCGGTAGTACCAGACGCAGGCGAAGCCCGTGAGTCCGTAGTAGAAGGCGATCATCAGGCCGACCGAGCCGATGGAGTCGGCCAGGACGTTCTCGCTCACCCGGGTCAGCATCACGTAGAAGACGATCGAGGCCAGGCCCATGCCCACGGTGGACCAGGTGGGGGTGAGGAACCGGGGGTGGATGCGGGCGAAGCGCTGCGGGATGGCCTTGAAGGCGGCCATGGACAGGGTGGTGCGGGCCGTGGGGAGGATCGTCGTCTGGGTGGAGGCCGCCGCCGAGGTGAGGACCATGACGATCAGGAGTTTGGTGGCGACCGTGCCCCAGCCCCCCGTGCCGAAGACCTCGGCGCCGAGGCTGGAGAGGACGTCTCCGGAGTTGTCCGGGTTCCCCAGGCCGATGCCCTTGTCGCCGACCCCGGCGAACGCCTGCGCGGACGTGGTGACCATGACGTAGACGAGCAGCAGGACGACGGTCGAGATGACGGCCGCGCGGCCGGGCGTGCGGTCGCGGTCGACGGTCTCCTCGTTCACGGACACCGCGGTGTCCCAGCCCCAGTAGATGAACACTCCGGCGAGGATGCTCTTGGTCAGGTCGTCGAACGAGTCGATCTCGAAGGGGTTGAACCACGACCACGACAGCTCCGAGGAGACGCTCGGCGCCGTGCCCCCGTACACCTTGACCAGTGCGGTGACCGACAGCAGGAGCAGCACCGCGACCTCGATGGTGAGCAGCGCCTTCTGCAGGTTGGCCGAGAGCTCGATGCCGATGTAGCAGATCAGGGTCATCACGGCGATCCACAGGACGCCGACGAAGGTGACCCAGAAGGTGTCCTGCGCCAGCCCGTCCGCGCCGACGAGCTGGAAGCCGTACGCGCCGGCGATCTGGGCCAGGTTGGCCATGACGATGATGTCGGCCGCGACGATGCCCCAGCCGCCCAGCCAGCCGGTCCGGGGGCCGAAGGCCCGCGCCGCCCAGGTGAACGTGGTGCCGCAGTCGGGGTCCGCCCGGTTCAGTTCCTTGTAGCCGTAGGCGATGAGGAACATCGGGACGAACGAGAGGACGACCACGATCGGCGACTGGAAGCCCACGATGCCCACGATGACGCCGAGGGTGGCCGCGAGGCTGTAGGCGGGGGCGGTGGAGGCCAGCCCGATCACCGTGCTGGAGAACAGGCTCAGGGCGCCGCTCTTGAGGCCCTTGTCCGTGGCCCCGGGTCCCAGTGGGGGCAGCGGCGCGGGCGGCGGGACGGATGGTGAGCTCATGGCGCCCTCCGGAACCTGGTGGCGTCCGTCGGCGGTGGACCGGGCGCCCGCTGTCCCCGGCCCGGGAGACCGCGCGCGTCCCCGGTGGTCACCGGGGACGCCCAGGGGCGCCGGGCCGCTCCCACCAGCATGAACCCGCTCCTCGGCAACCGGTAGTCGAGTCGACCGGTGGTCGGGCCGACCGGTGGTCGGGCCCCGTCCCCGGCGGCGGGGACGGGCCGGTCACGGCCGGAATCAGTCCGCCGCCAGGAGAAGCGACGCTCCCTGTCGTGGGCGTATGGGCTGATATAGGTATGTACGTACGACGGACACGGCGGAGTACGTCAGGGGGAATCCCGGTGAACGACTAGCATCGCGGCACAGTCGTCGGCCGGGATGGGGTGGGTGTCGTGTCGCAGGTGGAGGAGGGGCCACGGATCGCCGTTGCCGTGGTGACCATGGGCAACCGGCCCGTCGAGGTCGACGCGCTGCTCACCTCCGTGGCCAAGCAGGACGTCGCGCCCACCCGGATCGTGATCGTCGGCAACGGCTGCCCGCTGCCCGAGTTCGCCGAACGCCTCGGTCTGCCGGGCGAGGTGACCACCATCGAGGTGGACGACAACCTCGGCTGCCCCGGCGGCCGGAACGTGGGCCTGAGCCGGCTCCGTGAGTTCGGGGACGTGGACGTGGTCGTCGAACTCGACGACGACGGGCTCCTCGTCGACGCCGACGTGCTGCGCAAGGTGCGTGATCTGTACGCCGCCCGGCCGCGGCTCGGCATCGTCGGATTCCGCATCGCCGACGAGAACGGGGAGACGCAGCGCCGCCACGTACCGAGGGTCGGGGCCAAGGACCCGATGCGCGGCGGACCGGTCACCGGCTTCCTCGGGGGCGGCCACGCGCTGTCCATGCCGATGCTCGCCGAGACCGGGGACTGGCCCGCCGAGTTCTTCTTCGCGCACGAGGAGACCGACCTCGCCTGGCGGGCGATCGACGCGGGCTGGACCGTGCTGTACGAGCCCGGACTGCTCCTCCAGCACCCCAAGACCTCACCCGCCCGGCACGCCATCTACTACCGCGTGACCGCCCGCAACCGGGTCTGGCTCACCCGTCGTCGGCTGCCCCTGGCGCTGATCCCCGTGCACCTGGGTGTCTGGATCGTGCTCACGCTGCTGCGGACGCGGTCGGTCGGCGGGCTGAGGGCCTGGTTCGGCGGATTCGCGGAGGGGCTGCGGCGCTCCGGAGGGGAACGGCGCCCGATGCGGTGGCGGACGGTCTGGCGGCTCACCCGTCTCGGCCGCCCGCCGGTCATCTGAGCCCTGCCCCCGGCTCTGCGCATCGCTCCTGCACCGCGGTCCTCCGCGGGATCCCGCCACGGGAATCCCGCGGAGGGTCTGTGTGTGGTGGGGTGGGGGATTTCGTACGGAGATCGCGTGTAGAGATCGCGTGCGGGGATTTCGTACGGAATTTCGTACGGACGGAGGCCCCGGTCGATCACCTCGACAACCGGGGCCTCTGACGTCCCCGGATCCGGCCACGGCGGCGACACTCCCCCGAGTTACGCGTAGTACGCGCGCACCGTCGGGCCAGATCCGATGGCTTGATCACATCAGCCCGCGCCAACGGATCGCTAACATATGGCCAACGGTTCCCTCGGGGACGATCACTTGACCGGCGTGAACTCGTCTCGAGAGGGCGCGAAACCGCCGTGGTGCGCGGCCGGCGCGGCCGGGCGGAAAGGCAATGGGCGGCGTGATGCGGAACGGGCTGCGGTTCGGACTGCTGGGCCCGCCGGTCCTGTACGACGCCGATGGCGCGGTCGTCTCGATCGGCAGTCGGAAGATGCGTGCCCTGCTGGCCGCACTGCTCCTCGAACCGGGCCGGGTCGTCTCCGTCGACGTGCTCAAGGACGCGTTGTGGGGCGGTGCGCCGCCCGCCTCCGCCCAGGCGTCCCTGCAGAACCACGTGACCCGGCTGCGTCGTCTCCTCGACGATCCGGAGCGGCTGCGCGCGGTGCCGCCGGGGTACGTCCTGCGGGTCGGCGAGGGCGAGTTGGACGTCCGCGTCTTCGAGCGGCACGCCACCGTCGCGCGTGACGCGCACGCCGAGCGCGACTGGGGGCGGGCGCTGCGCGAGTCCACCGCCGCGCTCGCGCTGTGGCGCGGCACCCCGCTCAGCGGCCTGCCGCCCGAGATCGGCGGGCACGCCTTCGTCCAGCGCCTGGAGGAGGCCCGGCTGCTCGTCCTGGAGTGGGGCTACGAGGCGGAGCTGTGCCTCGACCCGACGGCCTCGCGGCTCGACCGCCTGGCGCCGGAGCTGGCCGCCCGTACGGCCGAGCATCCGCTCCGCGAGTCGTTCCACCGGCTCCTCATGCTCGTCCTGCACCGTGCCGGACGCCAGGCCGAGGCCCTCGCCGTCCACCGCGACCTGCGGGCCCGCCTGGTCGACGAACTCGGCATCGAGCCGGGCCCGGCCGTGCGCACGGCCCACCTGGAGATCCTGCGGGACAACGACCGGGTCCCGGGTGAGGTCCGCGCCGCCGACGTGACCCGGGGTGAGGGGAGTGCCGGGGACCGGGGCGCCTCCGGTGCCGGGGGCCCGGGCGGGAGCTGGAGCGGCGGTGGGATCCCCGGTGGGGGAGTGGACCGGAGGAAGGGCGGCGACCGGCGCAGGAACGCCGGCCGGGACCGGGCCGGCGCCTGGAGCGGTGAGGGCGGCGAGGGCGCCAGGGGCGGCGAGGGCGCCAGGCGCAGGTCCGACGACGGGGACCGAGCAGGGGACGACGGCTGGAGCGCCGACCGCGCCGGGGGCGACGGCCGGAACGGGAGCGACGGCCGGAACGGGAGCGGTGGCCGGGACGGAAGCGACGACCGGAACGGGAGCGGTGGCCGCGACGGGAGTGATGGTCGCGGCGGTGGTGCCGACCAGGGCGGGAACGTCGGTCGGGGCGGGAGCGGTGGCCGGGACGGAAGCGACGACCAGGACGGGAGCGGTGGCCGGGACGGGAACGCCGGTCCCGGCGGTGACGGCGGGGCGGAGGAGCCGACGGACGGCGCCGCCCGGGGTGGACAGGAGATCGCCTCCCCGCCCCGGCCCGCCCAACTTCCGCCGCCCCCGGCCCACTTCACCGGACGCGAGGACGTCCGCGACCGGCTGTTCCAGATCCTGGACCCGGAACGCTCCGTGCGCCTCCCGCGCCCGGAGGAAGCGGCGTACCCGGACGGTGACGCCGGCGGCCGGGCATCCGCACGTGCGTCCGCCGGTGCGTCCGGGGGCGAGCCCGGTGCCACGACGGCCGCCGGGGAGTCCGACGGGACGCGGGGGGACGCGCGCGGCCGGTCCTCCGGCGGAGACTTCGCCGCCGGGATGCCCCGCGTCGCGGTGATCAGCGGGATGGCGGGTGTCGGCAAGAGCGCGCTCGCGCTGCACGTCGCACACGGGCTGAGGGAACGATTCACCGACGGTCAGCTGTACGTCAACCTGCACGGCGCCACCCCCGGCATGACCCCGCTCACCGCCGGTCAGGCGCTCGCCGCGCTCCTGCGCGACCTGGGGGCCGAACCCCGCCGTGTCCCCGAACACCCCGACGCGGCGGCGGCGTTGCTCCGGTCGATGCTCGCGCCCACCCGCACCCTCATGGTGCTGGACGACGCGGCGCACGCCGCCCAGGTGCGGCCGCTGCTGCCGGCCGGGGCGGGCTGCGCGGTGATCGTGACGAGCCGCTCGCCGCTCACCGCCCTGGACGGAGCCGACCGTTTCCCGCTCGCGCCGCTGACGGACGAGGACAGCGCGGCTCTGCTCCGCGCGGTCTCCGGCCGCCGGGACGGACTCGACGGCGGCCACCCCCTGGTCGAACTCACCGGCCGGCTGCCGCTCGCCCTTCGGGTGGTCGCGGCCCGTCTCGCCGCCCGCCGCGCCCTGACCCCCGATGCCCTCGCCGGTCAACTGGCCGCCACGGAAGGGCGGTTGCACCATCTGGAGTACGACGACCTGAGTGTGCGCCGCTCACTGGCCGTCGCGCACGACGCGCTGCGCGCCTCCGAGCGCGAGGCCGACCGGGACGCGGCGCTCGCCCTGTGCCGTATCGGCGCGCTCGACCTGCCCGCCTACGGAGCCGCCCTCGTCGCCCGCCTCACCGGCACCGACGAACGCCGCGCCGAGGCCGCGCTCGACCGCCTCGTCGACGTCGCCCTCCTGGAGGAGACCGCCTACGGGCGGTACGCGCCGCACGATCTCGTACGGGATTTCGCCCGGGAGATCGCGGGCGCGGCGGAGTGCGTCCTCGTGACGGCGGGCACGGGTGCTGGCGCGGCCGCTCCCGCGGCTGAGTCCGTCGCCGTCCTCGGCGGTGCCGGGCAGGTCTTTTCGGGTGGTGACGGTCGGGTCTTTCCGGGCGGTGCCGACGGTGCCGTGCCTCCCGGCCATGACGTGGTTGTCGCCGAGCGGGCCCTGCGCTGGTACGCCGGTGTCGCGGCCCGCTCCCTGGAAGCGATCCTCGAACCCGGTCTCGACAAGGAGGACCGCACCAGGCCGACCGCCTCGCAGCCGGCCGGGCACGCGGCGGACGTGGCGGCCACGCCCCCGTTCCGTTCCGGGCGGGAGGCCTTCGCCTGGGGCGACACGGAACTGGTGAACGTGGTCGCGCTGGCGGAGCGGTACGCGCACAGCTCGCCGTACTTCCCCCTGCTGGCCCGCATGCTCAACCCGTACGTCCAACGCAGTGGCCGTGTGGCCGAGTTGGAGGTCCTTCAACGGGCCGCGCTCGCGGCGGCGCGGCTGCTCGGCGACGAGGCCGCGGAGGCGTACGCGCTCGGCGACCTCGGGGGTCTGCACTTCATGACGGGCCGGGTGGGCGAGGCCCTCACCCTGAACGACGAGGCGCTCGCGATCTGGCGCCGTCTCGGGGCACGTTCCTGTCTGCGGCGGGCTCTGAACAACCGGGGCATGCTCCTCGAATCCCTCGGCCGTCATGCCGAGTCCGGTGAAGCCCTGCTCCAGAGCCTGCAGTTCTCGCGGGAGTTGGGCGACCCGCACATGGAGGCCATCACCTACAGCCACCTCGGCAACCTGTACGAGCACACCGACCCGCGGGCCGCCATCGAACACCACAAGCGCAGTCTCGCCATCGGCGACGCCGTGCAGGACGTGATCATCCGGCACTCCGCGCACTGCAACATCGGCTACGCCCATCTCACGCTCGGCGAACCGGCCGCCGCCGTACCGCACTTCGAGGAGAGTCTGCGCATCCTGGGCGGCCACGGCGACTGGCACGGCGAGTCACAGACCAGGCTGGGCCTGGTGCGGGCCCTGCGCGAGGTCGGCCACTGGGAACGGGCCGCGCGCGAGTGCGATCTGCTGCGGTGCCGGGCCGACCGTCGTGCCGACCGCTACACCGGAGGCCTCGCCCGTCACCAGAGCGGCCTGCTGCTGCAGGAACGCGGCGACATCGAAGCGGCCCACCGGGAGTGGGCGTCGGCCCTGGAGGCCCTGGAGGAGACGGACAGCCCGGTGACGGGCGAACTGCGGAAGCTGCTGGCGCGGTAAGCGCCGGGGACGGCGAACCGGGAACACCGTCGGGGCGATGGACCGCCGGGGCGATCGACCGCCAGGAACAGCGAGCTGCGGAAGCTGCTGGCGCGGCAACGCCGGGGACGGCGAACCGAGAAGGCCGCCGACGCGATGGGCTACTGGTGACGGGCGGATCGCGGGAGCCGCGGTGCGACGGGGTGCCGGGGGCGGGCGGATCGCGGGAGCTGCGGTGCGACGTGGTGCCTGGTGACGGGGGCGCGGAAGCTGTCGGTGCGGTGGGTCGCCTACGGACGGGCGGGTCGCGGAGGTCGTCGGCGCGGTGGACTGCCCGGTGACGGGCGGAGGCGAAGTCTGCTTCGGCTCGGGGAGTGCCTCATTTGGCGTCCGCGTAGCACCGTACGACCGCCGTCGTGAAGGGAAAGCGCACCGGCGTCGGCCCGAAGGTGAGGCGGCCCGCGAGTTCGGCCGCGTCGCGGATGGCGGCCACCACGGTGTCGGCCTCCTCGGCGGGGCAGTGCACGATCACCTCGTCGTGCTGGAAGAAGACCAGCTCGGCGGCGAGGCCGGAGCAGGTGCGGCGCAGTGCCGCCAGCATCAGCAGGGCCCAGTCGGCGGCGCTGCCCTGCACGACGAAGTTGCGGGCGAACCGGCCACGGGCGCGGGAGTCGGAGGACGCGTAGCCGGGCACCCAGCCTTGTTCGGTGGCGTCGGCGTCGGCGGGGTCGTCCTGCGGGATGCCCGCCTCCTCCCCGCCGCCCTCGCCCGCCCCGGCCGCCGGAGGGCAGGTCCGCCCCAGCCAGGTCCGCACGAGGCGTCCCTCCTCGCCCGCGCGGGCCGCGTCGTCGACATAGGCCACCGCCTTGGGGAAACGGCGGCGGAGCAGGGCGAGGTTCTTCAGCCCGTCGCCGGACGTCTGGCCGTAGACGGCGCCGAGCACGGCGAGCTTGGCCTGCGTCCGGTCGCCGGAGAAGGCCTGGTCCGACACCGACTGGTAGAGGTCGCTCTCCCGGCCCGCGACCTCCATGAGGCCGGGATCGCGGGAGACGGCCGCGAGGACGCGTGGTTCCATCTGGTCGGCGTCGGCGACGACCAGCCGCCAGCCGGGGTCGGCGACGACGGCGCGCCGGATCACCTTGGGGATCTGGAGCGCACCGCCGCCGTTCGTCACCCAGCGTCCGGTGACGGTCCCGCCCGGCAGGTACTCGGGCCGGAACCGCCCGTCGCGCACCCAGTCCTGGAGCCAGGACCAGCCGTGGGCGACCCAGATCCGGTACAGCTTCTTGTACTCGATCAGCGGTTTCACGGCCGGATGGTCGACCGACTCGATCTCCCACCGCCGGGTGGACCTGACCTTGATCCCGGCCTGCGCGAACGCCTTGACGACGTCGGCCGGCAGGTCGGGTCTGACCCGCCGCCCGAACGCGGCGGACACCTCCTCGGTGAGCTCGGCCAGGCGCCGGGGCTCACCGCCTCCGGCGTACCGCTCGCCGAGCAGTTCGCGCAGCACGTCCCGGTGGACGTCCGCGCTCCACGGCAGCCCCGCCCGGTTCATCTCGGCGGCGACCAGCATCCCCGCGGACTCGGCGGCCGTCAGCAGCCGCATCCGTTCCGGGTGCGCGGTCGCGTCATGGCGGCGCTGCTGGTCGGCGTAGACCTCGAGGAGGTCCGCCAGCGGCACGTGCACCGGGCGGGGTTCGAAGAGGGAGGACTGCGAACCGGGCTCGGCGGCACGCTGTGGCGGGTCCGGCGGTACGGGGCCGCCGCGCAGTCTCGCCAGCGCGGCGGCCGCCGACCGGGGCTCGCCGAGCCGCCCCTCGTGTCCGAGCAGCAGGGTCTCGGCGGCCTCCATGTCGTAGCACCGCTCCACTCGCACCCCCGTGGCGAGCAGTCGCGGATAGACATCGGCCGTCGACCGCCACACCCACCGGCTCACGTCCGGTCGGGTCCGTACGGCCTCCGCGAGGTCCGCCTCCCGGCGGACCCCTCCCGTGGGCAGCCCGTCCGGGCCGAGGGCGGCGATCTCCGCGCCACCGTCCTCGGCCGGAGCGAGAGCCCAGCGCCCGGTCATGATGGCGAGTCTCGCAGGAGGGTCTGACAACGCGGTCCGGCGGCGCGGCCGGCGGCCGGTGACTCCTACGCCTGCTTCTCCGCCTTCTCCGCCTTCTCGTTCTCGTTCTTCTCGTTCACGAGCTCCGTGATCATGCGCGCGATGTGGCCTTCGGCCGCCGCCTTGCCGACGCCCGCGCCGCTGAGGACGCCCTCGCCGTTCTCGAACTCCAGCAGGGCCAGCAGGATGTGCTCGGTGCCGACGTAGTTGTGGCCGAGGCGGAGGGCCTCGCGGAAGGTGAGTTCCAGGACCTTCTTGGCGGCCGGTCCGTACGGGACCAGTTCGGGGACCTCGTCGGCGGCCGGCGGGAGCGCGGCGACGGCCGCCTCGCGGACGGTGTCCAGGGACACCCCTTGCGCGGTGACGGCCCGCGTGCCGATCGAGTCGGGCTCGCCGAGCAGGCCGAGGACGAGGTGCTCGGGCAGCCCCTCGGTTCCGCCCAGGGCCTTGCACTGTTCGTGCGCGACCATGACGGCCTTGCGGGCCCGCTCGGTGTAACGGCCGAACCCCTGGCTGGGGTCGAGGTCCGCCTCCGCCTTCGGCACGAACCGCTTCTGCGCGGCCTGCCGGGTGACGCCCATGCTCCTGCCGATGTCCGTCCAAGAGGCTCCCGAACGCCGCGCTTGGTCCACGAAGTGCCCGATCAGGTGGTCGGCCACGTCGCCCAGGTGGTCCGCCGCGATCACCGCGTCCTGGAGCTGGTCGAGCGCGTCGCTGTGGGTCTTCTTGATGGCCTCGATGAGGTCGTCGAGACGCACGGTTGCCTTGCCGGGTGAGTTCGTCGTCATGTGTCAACGGTAGGTTGACAGTCATGGAGTGTCAACCCGAAGTTGACAGTCGGTGTCGACGGTCGGCGCGCGGGGTGCTCGTGCCGCGTCGGTGCGACGCCTGAAGGGCTGGGGAGGGGGCGCGGCAGGTGTGCGGGGCCCCGGAGACGGCGACCGGTGCTCTGTCCACAGGGTGTGGACGAGTCGGCGGCGGCGCCGGGGCGTACGGCGGCCTCCGGTCCGCCCGTGACACGATCGGGGGATGAGTACGTCCAGCACCGTGGAGCGCGCCTTCGCGGCCGCCCTCTACTCCGACTCCGACGCGGCCCTCGACACCGGAGCCTCCCTGCTCGCCGCCGACCCGGCCGCCGACGCCGAATTCGCCCGGCGCGGCGAGGAGTTCGTCGCGGCGGCCTGGCTGCGCGGCTGGCAGCCCGCCGATGTCGTACGGATCGTGCGGCGCGACCTGGACGACGTGCACGTACGCCTGCTGGCCTCCCTGATCCTCAAGGAGGGGGAGGGGGACCGCTCGTCGCGGGGCGACCGCTCGTCGCGGGGCGCGCGCTGGGCGGCCCAGCTCGACGAACTGGAGGCCGACCCCCACGACCTGCGGACCGACCGCTTCTCGCGCGCCACCGCAGCCCTGGAGCTCTACCGCCTGCTCCTGCGCCTGCCTTCCATCGAGCCGCTGGACCCGCCCGGGGTACCGGTCACGGCCTCCGCCCCGCAGGAGACGCGCATGCTCACCCGCATCCGCGCCCTGCTCGCGAAGGCGGAGGCGACCGGGTTCCCGGAGGAGGCGGAGGCGCTCAGCGCCAAGGCCCAGGAGCTGATGGCGCGGCACAGCATCGACGAGGCGCTGCTCGCGGCCCGGACCCACGCGAAGGACGCGCCCGGCGCCTGCCGCATCGGCGTCGAGCCGCCGTACGAGACGGCCAAGGCGGTGCTCCTGGACGCGGTCGCGGGGGCGAACCGCTGCCGGGCCGTGTGGAACGAGGCCCTCTGCTTCTCGACCGTCGTCGGCTTCGAACCCGACCTGGAAGCGGTCGAACTCCTCTACACCTCGCTCCTCGTGCAGGCCACGGCGGCGATGGCGAAGGCGGAGGCCGCGCAGCGGGCGGGTGGGCGCAAGCGCACGAAGACCTTCCGGCAGTCGTTCCTGGCCGCGTACGCGCACCGGATCGGCGATCGGCTCGCGTCCGTCGCCGAGGACCAGGTGAGCGCCACGGAGGGGGAACTGCTGCCGGTCCTGGCGGCCCGTGACGTGGCGGTCGCGGACCACCTGGACCGGATGTTCCCGGAAACGGTGACGACCCGGATGCGCGGTGTCACCGACGAGGCCGGATGGCACGAGGGCGCCGCGGCGGCGGACCGGGCACGGGTCCGGGGCGGGCGCCCCCTTCCGTAGGACCACGGTCGCCGGCGGCCCCGCGGGGTATCGGCGGAGCGCCCGCTCCGGCGGGGCCGGCGGCCCGCGAAGGGCACTGACGGGATGTCCGCTCCGGTGGGGCCGGGGGTGTCCGCGCCCGCGGGACCGTGGCGCTCGTCAGTCGCCCGCGTGCTGGAACGGCGTCACGGAGGCGTTCGGCTCGCTCGCCGATCCCTTGCCCGCGACCGGACCGTACGACCAGGGGAAGCTCTGCGCGGTGTCGGCGCCGGGCAGGGCGATCTTCAGCGTCTTCACGGCGAGGGTCTTCGCGTCGCCCTCCGCGCCCCGTACGTAGGTGATGGTGAAGGACGCGGTGTCGCCCTCGGCGAGGGTCAGCTCCTCCGGCGCCGCGGACTCGTCCGCCGGGATCTTCGCGGAGGTGCCGCCCGCCTCCACGGAGAGCCCGGGGAAGCCCTTCAGGGTGCACCGGTCGCCCTTGTTGGTGAGCGTGACCGGGATGTTGCCCGTGTCCCCGGCGGCCGTGGCGGCGTTCGCGGGACCGACCTGGATCCCGGTGTCACCGATCGCGCAGGCCGCGGCGGCGGCCTTCTTCGCCGAGCCGGCCGTGTCGCCGGACTTCCCGGGACTGCTGGAGTCGCCGGAGCCGCCGTCGCAGGAGGTCAGGGCGAGGGCCGCCGCGAGGACGGTGACGGCGATGGGCAGAGCGCGCATGGGTTCCCCCGGGAGTCGTGACGATGTGCATGGATCATCACGCACACCGGTCCACCGGGGTTGCCCGCCCCTGGCCGTTCACCCGCACGGGGCCGATATCGCCCGGTATTGTCCGCGGGCCTTCCCGTCTTGTCGCGGCCTGGTCGGAGTACTGCCGGAGCGCTGTCGTAGTGCTGCCGGAGACCGTGGGAACGGACCGCGCGATCTCGCGAGGACGCGCCGCTCAGGAGCCCAGGCTCGCCGTGGGCAGCCCCGTGGGCAGCTTCCCGCCCTCGCTCTTGGTGTACGTCTCCTTGCCGAGGCCGCCCTCCCAGGTGATCGTCAGCGTCGTACCGCTGACGGAGTCGACCATGCCGACGGCGCGCTTCTTGCTGCCGTCCGTGCAGGCGAGGCGGATCATCTGCATGCCCGCCTCGTCGGACGAGGTGCCGCTGCACACGGTGCCGCCGGTCGCGAAGAGGCCCGCCTGCTTGCCGTTGACCATGAGGGCCACGGCCTTGCCGCCCGCGGTGGTGAGCCAGCTGCCCTGGAGCTTGCCGCCCGCCGCGGACGGGGTGCCGGAGCCGCCGCCCGTACCGGCGCCGTCCGTGGCGGACGCGCTCGGGTTCGCCGACGGGTCACCGGAGTCGTCGCTCCCGCTGCTGCAGCCGGTCAGTACGAGCGCGGCCGCCAGTCCGGCGGTCACGGCCGCCGCGCGCGCGTGGCGGGACGGGAAGGTCGCCGTGGTCACTGAAGCCCCCAAGGGTGGGATGGATGCGGGTCGCCCGAACGATCGCAGCAAGCTATCAGGAGGGCCGGAAGCCCCCTGCGGGAACACCGACGTGCGGTCGTTCACGGGCCGGGTGCGGCCGGATGTGGCCAGGTGTGGCCGGGCGACGTGGCCGGACGGCGTGCCCGGACGGGACGCTCATAGGTAGGAGTTTCCCTACGGTTGACGCGTAGGGAAATTCCTACCTATCCTCCTCGTCATGAACATCACCCACGCCTCCTTCGTCACGCTTCCCGTCGCCGACCAGGACCGGGCCCTCCGCTTCTACCGGGACGTCCTCGGGTTCGAGGTGACCGCGGACCTGGACATGCCGTCCGGCCGGTGGCTCCAGGTGGCGCCCGAGGGGGCGCAGACCGTCTTCACCCTCTCGGGCCCGGGGATGGGGGGTTTCACGCCCGGCGAAGCCCGGGGGATCATGTTGGTGACGACCGATGTCGACGCCGACTGCGCGCGGCTCACCGACGCGGGTGTCGCGGTGGAGGGGCCCGACGACCTTCCCTGGGGCCGCATGGCCTCGTTCCGCGACCTCGACGGCAACGGTCTGATGCTGATCACGGAGAGGGCCCTGGAGTCGGCCTCGGAGTAGGAGCGAAGGGTGCTGAGCGTGCCATGACGGGGACCGGGGCAGGACCGGAGGCCGCAGCCGGAGTGCGTGCCGGAGTCGGATTTTCCTCCGGCGGCCCTGCCGGGGCTCGTGCTGTGGCCGGGGCTCCCGCCGTGACTGAGGCCCCCGTCGTGGCCGGTGTTCCCGCCGAAGCCCCAGCGGCCCGTGAGGACCGGCTCTTCGCGGCGCTCGCCAACGCCACCCGCCGCGAGGTGCTCCGGCTGCTGCGTGAGCGGGGGCCCCAGCCCGTCCAGGCGCTGGCCGACCACTTCGCCATGCGGCGCCCCAGCCTCTCGGAACACCTCAAGGTGCTCCGGGAGGCCGGACTCGTGTCCGAGGAGCGCGCGGGCCGACAGCGCATCTACCGCCTGGAGGCGGCCCCGCTCGCCGACGTCCAGGACTGGCTCCATCCGTACGAGCGGTTCTGGCACGACAGGTTGAAGGGCCTCGGCGACCTCCTGGACCGCATGCCCGACGATGCCGAGACATGAACTCCGATCCGCAGGACATGAACTCCGATCCGCAGGACGTGAACCCCGATCCGCAGGATGTGAACCCTGGTCCGCAGGGTCCGGCCCCCGTCGCCGATGACGACCTCACCACCATCCGCGTCGCCCGGTTCCTGCCGCATCCGCCCGCCAAGGTCTGGCGCACCCTCACCGAGCCCGGACTGCTCGCGCAGTGGCAGATGCCGGGGTCCGAGGACTTCCGGCTCGAGGTCGGTCACCGGTACACGCTGACCGCGGTCCCGCGCCCCAACGCGAACTTCTCCGGCACCGTCGACGTGCGTGTCCTCGCCTACGAGCCGGAGCGGATGCTGAGCGTCCGGTGGGCCGACGCGAACGCGCCGCGGTCCGCGGACTGGACCATTACCTGGAGACTGGAACAGGAAGGGCGCGGTACGCGTCTCTTCCTAGTACACGAGGGATTCGATCCGGACGATCCCGCACAGATGATGGCGCGGAAGATCATGGACGGGGGCTGGAGATCGCATGTGATGCGGTCTCTGGGGAATGCGCTGGACCGGATGTAGTCCGTACCGCACTTCGGTGAGCTGCGGAACGTAGTCGGACGGGCGACAGCCGGTGGTCAAGGGACGGTAAAAGCTGTAACCGCAGGACCACCCCGCGTGCACGTGCATCTGCCCATGCATCTGCACATGAACAGAGCTATGATCCGAGTCAGTTGACTACTGCATCTATGGCCACCTCAGCCACTGCACGACCGGGGAGTGACCTGTGGACCACGACGTGTTCGACGTGGATGACGTGTACAACGGTATGGCTGAATTTGCGTACAACGGCATGGCCGCGACCGAGCTCGACGGCGTCGCCTGGCAGAAGAGCCGACACAGCAACTCGCAGGGTTCCTGCGTGGAGTTCGCGCGGCTGCCCGGCGGTGACGTGGCCGTGCGGAACTCGCGGTTCCCCGAGGGGCCCGCGCTCGTCTACACGCGCGCCGAGATCGAGGCCATGCTCCTGGGCATCAAGGACGGCGAGTTCGATCATCTGATCGCGGGCTGACGGCCGTGATCGTGAACTGTCCTGAACCGGCCGGTCACGGAAGGGTCGGTCACGGATGGGCCGGCCGCGGAACGGCCGGTCGGGAAAAGGTCAATCGCGGGACCGCTCGCGGAAGGACCGGTCGGGGAAAAGCCGCCCGAGGGGCGAACGGTGTCGATCAGGGGTGAACTTCACCCTGCGTTCCGTAACGCGCGTAGAACCGCGGCGCCAAAAGGCGCCGCGGTTCGTCATTCGGGGGAGAGCGCGGCCGTCTCCGGCTGTGGCCCCAGCCGGAACAGCGCCCACACGACCTTGCCGCTGAGCGTTCCGGCGAGCGGGTGCCAGCCCCAGCTGTCCGAGAACGAGTCGACCAGGAAGAGGCCGCGTCCCGACTCCGCCGCGAAGTCCTCCGAGTCGCCGGCGACCGGACTGTCGTGGCTGGGGTCGCGCACCGCGCACACCAGGCGCGAGGTCCACCTCATCAAGTGCAGCCTCACGGGCGGCCCCTCGTCGTCCTTGCGGGGGGTGTCCGAGGGCAGCGCGTGCCGCAGGGCGTTGGTGACGAGCTCGGAGACCACCAGGCAGACGTCGTCGAAACGGTCGCCGATCTCCCACTGGTCCAGCGTTCCGCGGGTGAACCGCCGGGCCTCGCGCACCGCTTCGTAGCGGGCGGGCAGGGCGCACGAGGCTGCGCCGGACACGGCCGCGGGATCGAGAGGCGGAAGTCCCTGCCGTAAGGGTTCGAGCATGGTCGATCCATTCGTCCCCATGCGAGGCACTCCCGGGTGTTCGCGGTCGTTGCGATGCAGCGGTGGCGCGGGGACCATGGTTCCGAATGCGTACAGCAGATGCAAGGGCAGATGCACGTGCACGCGCCCGAATTGGACCTTCCTCTGCTACTTCTTGCTCATTTCTTCCTTCACCTTATTCTCAGTTGTTGACGATCCACTGATCTTTTTTGCGCTCCGGCTTTGGCCGCTTTCCGTTTCCGTAACTGAACGAGTACTGCTTGAAGTGTTTTAGTGGCAGACTGCGGCGTCTGGAAGACGGTTGGGGAGGCTGACGAACGTGAGCGCTGGTGAGTCGAGCGGCTCGGTGGTGCGGCGCATGCTGCTGGGGTCACATCTGCGGCGCCTGCGTGAGGCGCGCGGTATCACCCGTGAAGCGGCCGGCTACTCGATCCGTGCCTCCGAATCGAAGATCAGCCGTATGGAGTTGGGAAGGGTGAGCTTCAAGACCCGCGACGTCGAGGACCTGCTGACGCTCTACGGCATCAACGACGAGGCCGAGCGCGCGTCCCTGGTCTCGCTCGCCAAGGAGGCCAACGTCGCGGGCTGGTGGCACAGTTACTCCGACGTCCTGCCCAGCTGGTTCCCCACCTACGTCGGCCTGGAGGGCGCGGCCCACCTGATCCGGGTGTACGAGGTGCAGTTCGTGCACGGCCTGCTGCAGACCGAGGCGTACGCGCACGCCGTCGTCCGGCGCGGGATGAAGGGCGCCTCCGCCGCCGACATCGACCGGCGCGTGGCCCTGCGCCTGGAGCGGCAGAAGTACCTGGTCTCAGAGAACGCCCCCGAGTTCCACATCGTCCTCGACGAGGCCGCGCTGCGCCGCCCGTACGGCGACCGCGAGGTGATGCGCGGACAGCTCCAGCATCTGATCGAGGTCTCCGAGCGGCCCAACGTACGACTTCAGGTCATGCCGTTCAGCTTCGGCGGCCACTCCGGCGAGAGCGGTTCCTTCACCATCCTGAGCTTCTCCGAGTCCGACCTGTCGGACGTCGTCTACCTGGAGCAGCTCACCAGCGCGCTCTATCTGGACAAGCGCGAGGACGTCAACCAGTACGAGGGCGCGCTCAAGCAGCTGCAGCAGGACAGCCTCGGTCCGGACGAGAGCCGCGATCTGCTGCGAGGACTGCTCCAGCTCTCCTGAGAATGCCGGCGGAGTTCTCTGCTCTCCCTCAACTCCCTTGAAACACAAGTACGATGACATGTGATCAGACCGTGATCGGATGTCTGCTGACCCGGGCCAAGGACTGCCTCGGCAGCACAGGGATTGAGGGAGAACATGTCGTCCTACTTCACCGACCTGGCCCAGCAGTACATCGACGGCGAGTGGCGCCCGGGAACGGGCTCCTGGGACATCATCGATTTCAACCCGTACGACGGCGAGAAGCTGGCGTCGATCACGATAGCCACGGTCGACGAGGTCGATGACGCCTACCGCGCCGCCGAGCGCGCCCAGAAGAAGTGGGGCGCGACGAACGCGTACGCGCGCCGCGCGGTCTTCGAGAAGGCCCTCGCCGTCATCGACGAGCGCGAGGAGGAGATCACCGAGGTGATCATCGCCGAGCTCGGCGGCACCCGCCTCAAGGCGGCCTTCGAGCTCCACCTCGTCCGGGAGTTCCTGCGCGAGTCGGTCCAGCTGGCGCTGCGTCCCGAGGGGAAGATCATCCCTTCGCCGGTCGACGGCAAGGAGAACCGCCTCTACCGCGTCCCGGTCGGCGTCGTCGGTGTCATCAGCCCCTTCAACTTCCCCTTCCTGCTGTCGGTCAAGTCCGTCGCCCCGGCCCTCGCGCTCGGCAACGGCGTGGTCCTCAAGCCGCACCAGAACACCCCGATCGCCGGCGGCTCCCTGGTCGCGAAGATCTTCGAGGAGGCGGGTCTGCCCGGCGGTCTCCTCAACGTCGTCATCACCGACATCGCCGAGATCGGCGACGCCTTCATCGAGCACCCGGTCCCGAAGGTCATCTCCTTCACCGGCTCCGACAAGGTCGGCCGGCACGTCGCCACGGTCTGCGCCGCGAACTTCAAGCGCTCGGTGCTCGAACTGGGCGGCAACAGCGCCCTGGTGGTCCTGGACGACGCGGACATCGACTACGCGGTCGACGCGGCGGTCTTCAGCCGTTTCGTGCACCAGGGGCAGGTCTGCATGGCCGCCAACCGTGTCCTCGTGGACCGGTCGGTCCAGGCCGAGTTCACCGAGAAGTTCGTCGCCAAGGTCAGGACGCTCAAGACCGGCGACCCGAGGGACCCGCAGACGGTCATCGGCCCAGTCATCAACTCCTCCCAGGCGGACGCGCTGTCGGGCGTCGTCGAGCAGGCGATCGCCGAGGGCGCGACCGCCCTGCTGCACGGCACGGCCACGGACAACCTGGTCGAGCCCTCCGTCCTGACCGGCGTCCCCGCCGGCTCGGACCTGCTCCGCCAGGAGGTCTTCGGCCCGGTCGTCTTCCTCGTCCCGTTCGACGGGGAGGAGGAGGCGGTCGAGATCGTCAACGACACCCCGTACGGCCTCTCGGGCGCCGTCCACACGGCCGACGTCGAGCGCGGGGTGAACTTCGCCAAGCAGATCGACACCGGCATGTTTCACGTCAACGACGGCACCGTCCACGACGAGCCCCTCGTCCCCTTCGGCGGCGAGAAGCACTCCGGCATCGGCCGCCTGAACGGCGAGACGACGGTCGACTCCTTCACCACCACCAAGTGGATCTCGGTGCAGCACGGACGGAGCCGCTTCCCCTTCTGAACCCTTTCGAGGCCTGATCCCTCCTGGGGCTTGATCCCTTCCCGGACCTGATGCCTTCCTGAACGCCTTCGCGTGACCGTTCAGCGTGCCCGGACCCTTGCGGACAGAACCTGACCGCAAGGGTCCGTAGCGTCTTCCGTGTCAGCCAGGAGGACCCACGAAAGGCGGCCGGTCATGGTCACGCACGTGCGAGCGGAAGAGCAGGGCGACGAGCGCGGGGCGCTGCTCGCCTTCATCGAGGAGCAGCGCGGCGGCATCCGCCGGTCGCTGCTCGGACTGACCGAGGAGCAGGCCGCGAGCCGGCCGAGCGCCAGCGAGCTCTCCCTGTCCGGACTGCTCAAGCATGTCGCGGAGGTCGAGCAGGGCTGGATCGCGCGGGCCAAGGGCGAGCCGCCCGCCGTCGCCCGGGACGAGTCGAACTGGCACGAGTGCTTCGTCCTCGCCGACGGCGAGACGGTCGCCTCGCAGCTCGCGTACTGGGAGAAGGTCGCCGCCGAGACGGAGGCCTTCCTGCGCTCGGTGCCGAGCCTGGACGACACCTTCGCGCTTCCGCCGGACCCCTGGTTCCCGCCCGAGGGCCGCGTCTCGATGCGCTGGCTGGCCCTCCACCTGATCCGCGAGACGGCCCGGCACGCCGGGCACGCCGACATCATCCGCGAGTCCCTGGACGGGAAGACGGCCTTCGAACTGGTCGCGCAGGAGCAGGGCTCCTCCTGGGGCTGACGGCACCACCCCTGGGCCGGACGCCGTGTCAGCGATCCGTCTCCTCACTTTCGATGAGTTGACCAGTCTGGAAAGTTGGACCTCGGTGGCCGCCGGCCCCGCTCGCGGTCTTCTTCCCGCCGGCGGTACAGCGGTTCGCCTGCCTGAGCCGCTGAACCGACGGAGCGCCGCGGAGCGGGACCGCTCCGGCGGCCCGGGGCGCTCCGGCCCCGGGCCGCCCGGTTCCCGGGCGGGGGCGGTCAGTGGTGGAAGCTCGTGGCCGCCTCCTTGTCGTGGGTCAACGGATGCGGCTGGCGGCGTAGTTCGGGCAGCAGCCGGGTCAGGTCCTCGACGAAGAGGTCGGCGAGGTCGGACGAGAAGCCGTTGCGGCAGACCACGCGCAGCACGGACAGGTCCTCGCGGTTCTCGGGGAAGGTGTACGCGGGTAGCAGCCAGCCGCTCTCGCGCATTCTCCGGGACACGTCGAACACGTCGTACGTGGTCACCTCGGGCGCCGTCGTGAAGGCGAACACCGGCAGTTCGTCGCCCCGGGTGATGAGCCGGAAGTCGCCCATGCAGTCGACGCGTTCGGCGAGCGCGCGTGCCACGTCCCTGGTCGTCTGCTGCACGGCGCGGTAGCCCTCCCGGCCCAGCCGCAGGAACGTGTAGTACTGCGCGACGACCTGGGCCCCGGGGCGGGAGAAGTTGAGCGCGAAGGTCGGCATGTCGCCGCCCAGGTAGTTCACCCGGAAGACCAGTTCCTCCGGCAGTTCCTCCGCCGTCCGCCACAGCGCCCAGCCGACGCCCGGGTAGACCAGGCCGTACTTGTGGCCGGAGGTGTTGATCGACGACACCCTGGGCAGCCGGAAGTCCCAGACCAGGTCCTCGTCGATGAAGGGCGCGACCATCGCGCCGGACGCGCCGTCGACGTGGACCGGGATGTCGAGTCCCGTGCGCTCCTGGAGCCGGTCCAGCGCCGCGCACAGTTCCTGGATCGGTTCGTAGGATCCGTCGAAGGTGGATCCCAGGATGCCGACGACGCCGATCGTGTTCTCGTCGCACAGCTCGGCCGCCGCCTCGGGGTCGAGGTGGAACCGGTCGCCCTCCATGGGGATCTGGCGGGCCTCGACCTCCCAGAAGTTGCAGAACTTCTCCCAGCACACCTGGACGTTCACGCCCATGATCAGGTTCGGCCGGGCGCCGGGGTAGCGGTCCGCGTTGCGCTTGGCCCAGCGCCGCTTCAACGCCATGCCGGCGAGCATGCAGGCCTCGCTCGACCCGGTCGTGGAACAGCCCACCGCGGCCGACGGGTCCGGCGCGTTCCACAGGTCGGCGAGCATCGACACACAGCGCCGCTCCAGTTCGGCCGTCCGGGGGTACTCGTCCTTGTCGATCATGTTCTTGTCCCGGCACTCCGCCATCAGGAGGCCCGCCTGCGGTTCCATCCAGGTGGTGACGAAGGTGGCCAGGTTCAGCCGGGAGTTCCCGTCCAGCATGAGCTCGTCGTGGACGAGCTGGGCCGCGATCGTCGGCGGCAGCGGACCGTCCGGGAGACGGTGCTTGGGCGGAGCCTCGATCATGCCGCTGACCGGGTTGGCCTCGCCGTAGAAGGGGTTGACGCGGTGCGAGTGGGCATCGGGCTTCTGCTGGCCCTGGTGGAGCGGCATGGGCTTTCTCCCAACGGTTCGGCGGGACGGGTGTCCCATTTGTTCATCGGACGAGGGTGCCTCGGCGGTTCACCGGACGGAGCTCCCGTCCTCGTGCAGTTGCATCTGCGGCCGTCCGGTCACCAGCAGCCAGGCCGGCAGGGAGGCGATGCAGAGCAGGGCGATGATCGTCGGCGAGCTGACCAGGACGGCGGCCGTGAACAGGCTCACCCAGCCCTGCCGGGTGATCGCCAGGAGCGTGCCGAGAACTCCCGCGGCCAGTGCCAGCGACGGCGGGACCGACGACACCAGGGCGTGGGCGCACAGACCGAACGAGGCACCCACGAAGACGGAGGGGAAGATCCGGCCGCCCCGGAACCCGCAGCACGTGGCGACGACCAGCGCGGCCAGCTTCACCACGGCCATCAGGGCGAACCGGCCCGCCGACCAGTTGTCCGGGTGCCGGGCGATCTCGGCGACCTGGTCCAGGCCCTTGAACAGCGTCAGCGGCCCGCCCAGGCAGCCCAGCAGGCCGAGGACGAGCCCGCCGACGGGCAGGGCCGCCATCGGATGACGCAGGAGGGCGAACGCCTTGTGGACGTAGGGGAGGGCGCGGACACCGGCCATGCCGAGCACCGCCGCGGCGGAGGCGATCACCACCGCGGCCAGGACATCGGCCCAGCCGGGACTGCCGAGCGGGGGCAGACCCAGGTCGAAACTCGGGTGCCCCAGCAGCGACGTGACGATCGAGCCCACCGCGGCGGCTGTCAGCGGCCCGAAGAGGTTGTCCCACAGCAGACCCCTCATCTGCCGCCCGGCTAGCGCCTCGGAGACGACCAGCGCCGCCGCGACCGGCGTACCGAACAGGGCGCCGATCGTCCCCGCCTCGGCCAGGACCACCCACAGCTCGCCGGGCGCCCTGGGCGCGAACCGGCGTCCCGCCCAGAAGGCCAGCGCGACGTTGGTGGCGATGATCGGGTTCTCGGGACCGAGGCTCGGACCGCCCGCCAGCATCAGCACGGTCGCCACCAGCAGCCCGGGCAGGACGTAGGGGGCCATCGGCTTCGCCTGGAGCCCCAGGGTGGCCGGATCGGGGCCCGCGTGCCCCGGCGCCTTCCACACCACCAGGCCGACCAGGATGCCGGTGGTGGTGAGCATGACGATCATCCAGAGCGAGGAGTACCCGCCGATGCCGAGCGCGTCCGGCAGGTCCGTCCACAGCACGTCCTTGAGCTGGTCGGCGAGCCTGCTCACGCCCACGTACAGAAGGCTCGCGACCGCGCCCACGACCACGGCGGGGAGGAACAGCGGCAGCAGCGTCCGAGCGGGTGTCGCCCGGGCGGTGGCCGGTCCCGGGGGAGCCGCTTCATGGGTCACGGGCTCACATTAAGCGCGCCATTCGGACATAACATCCCGAGCGGCGCCGCCGGAGCGGCCCCGGGGCTCCGGGCTTGCACCTCACGTCACGTCAGGGCTCATCGTGAAGGGCGTACCGAGGAAGGAGCGGAAGTGAGCTACTCAGTGGGCCAGGTCGCCGGGTTCGCCGGGGTCACGGTGCGCACGCTGCACCACTACGACGAGATCGGTCTGCTCGCGCCCGGCGAACGCAGCCACGCGGGTCACCGGCGCTACGGCGACGCCGACCTCGACCGGCTGCAGCAGATCCTGTTCTACCGGGAGCTCGGCTTCCCGCTCGACGAGGTCGCCGCCCTGCTCGACGACCCGGAAGCGGACCCGCGCGCGCACCTGCGCCGCCAGCACGAGCTGCTGACCGCCCGGATCGAGAAGCTGCAGAAGATGGCCGCGGCCGTGGAGCACGCCATGGAGGCACGCACGATGGGCATCAACCTCACGCCCGAGGAGAAGTTCGAGGTCTTCGGGGACAAGGACCCCGAGGAGCACGCGGAGGAGGCCGAACGCCGCTGGGGCGGCACGGACACGTACGCCGAGTCGCAGCGCCGCACGGCCCGCTACACCAAGGACGACTGGAAGCGCATGAAGGCCGAGGTGGCCTCCTGGGGCGAACGGTACGACGCCCTGATGGAGGCCGGGGAGCGGCCGGACGGCGAGCGGGCCATGGACATGGCCGAGGAGCACCGGCAGCACATCACCAAGTGGTTCTACACCTGCACGTACGAGATCCACAGGGGACTCGGCGACATGTACGTCGCCGACGAACGGTTCAAGGAGTTCTACGACTCCATGCGGCCGGGGCTGGCCGAGCACCTGAGGGACGCGATCACGGCGAACGCCGCCCGGCGTTCCGGGGAGGCCGGACCGAGGGCCCCGTCGGCGGGGCCTACTCCTTCACCAGGACGACCGCCGTGCCGTAGGCGCACACCTCCGTGCCCACGTCCGCCGCCTCCGACACGTCGAAGCGGAACATGAGCACGCCGTTGGCACCACGCGCGCGTGCCTGGTCGACGAGCCGCTCCATGGCCTGGTTGCGGGTCTCCACCAGCGTCTTCGTGAGCCCCTTGAGCTCACCGCCGATCATCGACTTCAGGCCCGCGCCGATCTGGCTGCCCAGATGGCGCGAGCGCACCGTGAGGCCGAAGACCTCGCCGATGACCTGCTCGACGCGATGGCCGGGAACGTCGTTCGTCGTCACGACCAGGACGTCCGCGTGCGGACCCTGGCCGCCTCCGTATTCATCGATGCCCATGGCCCACAGCTTTGTCCCAGTCGTCGCACAGTGCATCCTGGAGGCACGGGTGGAACCTGGCGTCGGCACACCGCGTTGATAGCTTTGGTCGGCCGTACAAGGACCGCCGTACCTCCCTTCACCCCCTCAGGAGCCCGGACCCGTGATGACGCTCGCCCTCGGTCCCAGCTGGCTGGATCCGAACACGCTCCTGGACAACTTCGGCATATGGGGCCTGCTGCTGGTGGTCTTCGCCGAGTCCGGCCTGCTCATCGGCTTCTTCCTGCCGGGCGACTCGCTGCTGTTCACCTGCGGTCTGCTGATCGCCACGGGCGCCATGGACTTCCCGCTGTGGGCGGCGATCCCGCTGATCTGTCTCGCCGCCGTCCTCGGCGACCAGGCGGGCTACCTCTTCGGCAAGAAGGTCGGCCCCTCGCTCTTCACCCGCCCGGACTCCCGCCTGTTCAAGCAGGAGAACGTGGTCAAGGCCAACGAGTTCTTCGAGAAGTACGGCCCCAAGTCCCTGGTGCTGGCCCGCTTCGTGCCCATCGTGCGCACGTTCACGCCGATCATCGCGGGCGTCAGCGGCATGAGGTACCGCCCCTTCCTCACCTTCAACATCATCGGTGGCGTCCTGTGGGGCGCGGGCGTCACGCTGCTCGGCTCCTGGCTCGGCAAGATCGAGTTCGTCAACAAGCACATCGAGCTGATCCTGATCCTCATCGTGCTCGTCTCGGTGGTCCCGATCATGATCGAGTTCCTGCGCGCCCGCTCCCAGGCCAAGAAGAACCCGCCCCAGGAGTCCCACGAGTCCGACGGGCCGGACGCGTCCCAGGACTTCCCGGACTTCCCCGACTTCCGGGCCCGTCCCGCCACGCCGGTCATGGACGACGCCACCAGGCCGCTGCGCGTGCCGCCGGTCCACGAGGGCCGGGACGCGTCGTACGGCCGTCAGGACCGCGACCGGTCCTACGGCGACCAGGGCCACGGCCAGCCGTACGCGAACCAGGGCGGTCACGGCCAGTCGTACGGGGACCAGGGCGGTCACGGCCAGTCGTACGGGAACCAGAACCAGGGCCGGCCGTACGCGAACCAGGGCCACGGACAGCCGTACGGCGACCACGGCCAGGGCCGGTCCTACGGGGACCAGGGCCAGGGCTACGGTCACCAGGGCGACGCCTACCCGCCCCAGCAGCAGTACCAGCAGCCGCAGCAGCAGTACCAGCAGCCGTACGGCTCGGACCAGGGCTACGGCTACGACCAGCAGCAGTACGACCAGGGGTACCAGCAGGGCTACGACCAGGGCCAGGCCCAGCCGCGGCGCGACCCCCGGCAGCAGGACCGGCAGCACCCCCAGGGCCACCCCCGGCGTGAGTACGGCGCCGAGCAGTACCCCTACGGCCAGGGCCCCGCGCAGAGCTGAGCCGGCCGCCCGGTCCTCCCGGGCCCGGTCCTCCCCGGGCCCGGTCTTCGGGCCCGGGTCTCAGAACCCGCGTGTCCGCTTGGCGGCCCGCCGCCCGGCGGCGGAGCCGCCCGGCAGGCGCAGGAACAGCCGTGAGATCTCCGAACCCAGGTTCACCCCGATCGCGATGGCCATGGCGAGGGCCGCGGCCTTGGTGAGCGACACCAGGCCCTTGTCGACGTTGTTCTGGGCGATCGACAGCAGCCCGAAGTAGGTCGCCGAACCGGGCAGCAGGGGCCCGATCGCGGCCGTCGTGTACGGCAGCGCGGAGGCGAACCGGTAGCGCGAGAGCAGCTGCCCGAAGAGCCCCACCAGGCCCGCGGCGACGGCCGTGGAGGCCACCGGCGAGATCCCGCCCGCGTAGTGCATCGCCCCGTACACCGACCAGGCCACGCCCCCGTTGAGGGTCACGGCGAGGACCGTGGAACGTTCCTGCTGGAGCAGGACCGCGAAGGTGAGCGACAGCGCCATCGACGCGGCGATCTGGAGCAGCGGCCGCTCGGAGATGCTGAGGGCCGCGTCCGGGTTGAGCTGCGCGCCCAGCTTCACCCCGAAGTAGAGCACCACCAGGACGCCGACGACGATGCCCACGAAGAGGTACATGACTTCGAGCAGTCGCGCGGACGCGGTGATGTAGAAGCCGGTCAGGCCGTCCTGCACCCCGGCGACGAGCGCCCGCCCCGGGAGCAGCGCGAAGAGCCCACCGGTGATCACGGCGGACGCCTTCACGTCGACGTGCGCCACCGTGAGCGCGACCCCTATCGCGGCGGGCGGCATCGCGGCCGCCGTGAACTGGTAGAACTCCGGCAGTCCGCGTCCCGCGCACAGCCACGCGAGCCGGTCGCCGAGCATCGCGCCGAGCGCGGCGGCGACGAACACGATCGCGTCACCGCCGACGAGCACGGAGGCCGCGCCGGCCAGCAGTCCGCCGGAGGCGGTCAGCACCCAGCCGGGGTACGGGTGCCGGTTGCGCCGTATCTCCGCGAGCCGCCTGTAGGCCTCCTCCAGGTGGATCGAGGTCTCCGGGTCGCTCAGGTCGTCGACGAGCCGGTAGACGGCCGCCAGGCGCGTGTAGTCGGTGCCCCGGCGGCGGACGGTCCGTGACGCCGTCACCGGGTCGTCCACGAGGGACGGCTGGTGCGAGATCGACAGCAGGGTGAAGGTGACGTTCGGCTCGCAGCGGTCGAGCCCGTAGGCGCGGCAGACGGCGAGCATCGCCGTCTCCACGTCCTCGGCGCCCTCGCCGCCCGCGAGCAGCAGCTCGCCGATGCGCAGGGTCAGGTCGAGGACGCGCGGGACGGCGGGCCCCGACTCGTCCTCCTTGTGTACCGGCTCGGGCGCGGGCCGCTCGGTCACCGGCATCCGCAGCATCGTGCGCATGCGGTCCTGCCAGGGCGCGTCCTTGGTCAGGCTGACCAGGGGGATGCCGGTCGCCGGGGTGAAGGCGGGAGGCGCGTTCCGGGCGCTGTAGGTGTGCGGCGTGCTGAACGCCGAGCCCTCCTGCTCCGGCCCGGCGGACTGCGGCGCCTCGAGGCCCTGGGGGAGAGCGAACTCCGAGGTCGTCGACGAGTCCTCGTCGGCCGCCGCCCGGCCCGGCGGCGTCACCCCCGTGGGCGGGCTGAAGGCGCTCCTCGCCTCGTCCGAGTGCGGCTTGCGGTCTTCCGCTTCCGGGTCCGCCACCAACTCCAGCCTCGCCTTTCGCTCCTGTGTGGTTCTCCTTCTTGCCTTCCGTATGCCTCAGTATGCGTACGGACACACGAACGGGCCGCGTGGCCCCCTGGGGAGCACGCGGCCCGTTCGGAAAAGGGCGGGAGGTCGGTGACCGCCCGCGGGGAGGTCAGTGACCGCCCTGGTCCTTGAAGCGCTTGTAGGAACGCTCGATCTCGGCCTCGGCGTCCGCGCGGCCGACCCAGTCGGCGCCCTCGACGGACTTGCCCGGCTCCAGGTCCTTGTAGACCTCGAAGAAGTGCTGGATCTCCAGGCGGTCGAACTCCGACACGTGGTGGATGTCGCGCAGGTGCTCCACGCGCGGGTCGTGCGCCGGGACGCACAGCAGCTTGTCGTCGCCGCCGGCCTCGTCCGTCATGCGGAACATGCCGATCGCGCGGCACTGGATGAGGCAGCCCGGGAAGGTCGGCTCGTCCAGGATGACCAGGGCGTCCAGCGGGTCGCCGTCCTCGCCGAGGGTGTTCTCGACGAAGCCGTAGTCGGCCGGGTAGCTGGTCGAGGTGAAGAGTCGACGGTCCAGACGGATCCGACCGGTCTCGTGGTCCACCTCGTACTTGTTCCGTGAACCCTTCGGAATCTCGATCGTGACGTCGAACTCCACCGGTGGCTCCTCCATGATCAGCACATAGTTCGGGTGATTAAGTGTCCCTCACGCAGGTGGGTGATCGCGAAAGGGGCTGGTGGTCGTGCCAGAGCTGAGGGCTTGGCGGGCCGCGAGACCGCATGTGGTGCGGGTCGCGCGGACGGTGAAACCGCATGTGGTGCGGATCACCCGTGCCGTGCGGCCGCGTGCCGTGCGGTTGACGACATCGCAGCTCACAGCCGTCTCCGCCACCGTCGGCCTGGCGCTCGCGGCCGGAGCGGTGACCGTGGCCGGTCCCTGGGACTCCACCGGCCAGCGTACGGCCGAGCGGGACTGGGCCGCATCGCGGACGCCCGAGGGTGGTACACATCACGCACGTACGTCCGGTACGCACCGGACGTCACCCCGGCCCGCCCCCAGCGCCGACTCCGTGCTCACCGGGCTCGGCGGCCCGGCGGGCACCGTGCCCGTGCCCGCCGGCAAGGCCCTCGCCGACGTCCTCGACCCGCTGCTGGCCAACCCCGTCCTCGGCTCGGTGCGCACCGCCGTCGTGGTCGACGTGGCGACCGGCGAGCGGCTCTACGGCAAGGGCGCCGAGCAGGTCCAGACACCCGCCTCCACCACGAAGATCGCGACCGCGGTCGCCGCCCTCGCGGCGCGGGGCCCCGACCACCGCATCCGGACGCGCACGGTCCTGGAGCCCGACACCAAGGAGGTCGTGCTCGTCGGCGGCGGCGACCCGACGCTGACCGCCCGCAAGCCCGCGGACGGCTGGGCGGACCTGGACACCCTCGCCGACCGGACGGCCACCGCCCTGAAGGCCCGTCACATGGACCACGTGACGCTCTCCTACGACACCTCGCTCTACTCCGGCCCCGGTCTTCACCCCATGGGGGTCAACGACAACATCGCGAAGGTCACCCCCCTGATGGCCGACGAGGGGCGCCTCGACCGCTCGACGAGCGGGCCGGCCGGGCGGGCCGCCGACCCGGCGGCGGACGCCGCCGGCAAGTTCGCGGACCTGCTCCACGACCACGGCATCACCGCGACGGCTCCCGGCCCCTCGAAGGCTACGGGCCGTTCCCAGGCCCTCGCCTCCGTCTCCTCACCGCCGCTGTCCGTCCTGGTCGAGCGGATGCTGACCAACAGTGACAACGACATCGCCGAGGCCCTGGCCCGCCAGGTCGCCCTCGCCGCGGGAGAGGAACCCAGCTTCGACGGGGACGCGAAGGCGATCCTCGCCGAGCTGAAGAAGCTCGGACTCCCGCTGGACGGGGCGCGGTTCGCGGACGGCAGCGGTCTGAACCGAGCCGACCGGCTCTCCGCCGACCTGCTCACCGCCCTGCTGGCCAAGGCCGGCGACCCGGCCCACCCCGAACTGCGTCCGGTCCTCACGGGCCTGCCCGTCGCCGGCTTCACCGGCACCCTCAGCTCCCGTTACACCGACGCCCCCACCGCCACCGGGGTCGTCCGCGCCAAGACCGGCACCCTGACCGGGGTCAACACCCTCGCCGGCACCGTCGTCGACAAGGACGGCCGCCTGCTGGCCTTCGCCTTCCTGACCTCGGACGCCGCCAACCCGCCCGACGCCGATCTGGCGAGGGGGGCGCTGGACCACACGGCGACGGCCCTGGTGGCGTGCGGCTGCCGGTAGCCGCACGCGGAACCCGGACCCTCCCGGCCCGTGAGAACCACCCGCACCACCCGCCTCCCGGCCGGGGTGTACGCGGCGCCGGACCCTAACCGCGGCAGGACCCGCTCACGTACGGTTGACGCATGACGAGCATCGGTGGTGCTGCATCTCCTGGGATGGTCGACTGGAATCTCGCGGTGGCGACCGCGACCCGGCTCGTGCGGCCGGGCCCGGAGGTGAGCCGCGACGAGGCGAGGGCCATCGTCGCGGAGCTGCGCCGGCACGCCAAGGCCTCGGAGGAACACGTCCGGGGCTTCACCCGTATGGGTGAGGATGTCGTCCACGACACCCCCGTCCTCGTCGTCGACCGCCCCGGCTGGGTCCGGGCGAACGTCGCCGGGTTCCGGGAGATCCTCAAGCCCCTTCTGGACAAGATGCAGGAACGGCGCGGGAGCAGTCCGGGCGGAGCCGTCCTCGGCGCCGTCGGCGGCAAGGTCACCGGCGTCGAGCTGGGCATGCTGCTGTCGTTCCTGTCGTCGAGGGTCCTGGGGCAGTACGAGACGTTCGCCCCCGCGACCCGTGACCTTCCCGCGGGGGCGCCCTCCGCCTCCGGCAAGGGCGGCGGCAGGCTCCTGCTGGTCGCCCCGAACATCGTGCACGTGGAGCGCGAACTCGACGTCCAGCCCCACGACTTCCGCCTGTGGGTGTGCCTCCACGAGGAGACGCACCGCACCCAGTTCTCGGCCGTGCCCTGGCTGCGCGACCACCTGGAGGGCGAAATCCAGTCGTTCTTGGCGGAGACCGAGGTCGACCCCATGACCGTCCTGGAGCGCATCAGGGAGGCCGCGCAGTCGCTCTCCGGCTCCCGCCCGGACACCGAGGAGGACGACGGCGGACGTTCCCTCGTGGAAATCGTGCAGACGCCCGCCCAGCGGGAGATCCTCGGCCGGCTCACCGCCGTGATGTCCCTCCTGGAGGGGCACGCCGACTTCGTCATGGACGGTGTCGGCCCGGCCGTGGTCCCCTCCGTCGCCGAGATCCGCGAGAAGTTCCAGCAGCGCCGCGCCAAGGGCGCCTCCCGCCTCGACATGGCGCTGCGCAAACTGCTGGGCCTGGACGCCAAGCTCAGGCAGTACAGGGACGGCGAGCGGTTCGTGCGGGCGGTCGTCGACGAGGTCGGCATGGACGGCTTCAACCGGGTGTGGACCTCTCCGAACACGCTCCCGACCAAGGCGGAGATCGCCAAACCGGCGGACTGGGTCGCGCGGGTGCACCGCAAGCCGGAGTCGTGAACCCCGCGGGACGGTTGTGAAACGAATCCGGCCGACGGCAGGCAAACGCTCCTGCTATCACCCGTCCGAGGGACCGTGGAGCATGGGTAGGCGTGCAATGCTCGGGGAACGCCCCGGTTCTGTCACCATCTACACACTCTGAGTGACAGATCCCCGGGCTAACCCCCCGAAAACTTCATGAAGGGAACCGGACATGGGTCCCCATCCTGCGGTCGCGGCGATACGCCTGGCGGTCCGCCGCGTACTCCACGACATCCTGACCGAACAATCGCCCGCCCACGACACCCCGCGCACACCCGCACGCGGTGCCGCGCGCCCCTGCGCGCCCGACGCGGAACGCGTCCCCGCCCCCGGAACACGGCGCAGCCTCGCCGCGCCCGCCCGGACCCCGCACGACCAGGACCGCGCGGGCTCCCGGCCCCGGCCGGACGAGGACGCCCCCCAGGCGCCGCTCGTGCTCGTCGCCTGCTCCGGCGGCGCCGACTCCATGGCGCTCGCCTCCGCCCTCGCCTTCGAAGCCCCCAAACTCGGCATCCGCGCCGGTGGCATCACCGTCGACCACGGTCTGCAGCCCGGCTCCGACCTGCGCGCCGACGAAGTCGTGCTGCGCCTCACCGAGCTCGGGCTCTCCCCGGCCGAGTCGATCGCCGTCACCGTCGGCCGCGACGGAGGCCCCGAGGCCGCCGCCCGCGACGCCCGGTACGCCGCCCTGGACTCCGCCGCCGAGCGCCACGGCGCCACCGCGATCCTCCTCGGCCACACCCGCGACGACCAGGCCGAGACGGTCCTGCTCGGCCTCGCCCGCGGCTCCGGCATCCGTTCGCTGTCCGGAATGGCCGCGGTCTCGGGGGCCGACGGCCGCTACCGCCGCCCCTTCCTCCACCTGGACCGGCAGACCGCCCGCAAGGCGTGCATGGTCCAGTCGCTGCCCGTCTGGGACGACCCGCACAACGCCGATCCGGCCTACACCCGCTCCCGGCTCCGCCACGAGGGCCTGCCCGCCCTCGAGAAGGCCCTCGGCAAAGGAGTCGTCGAGGCTCTCGCCCGTACGGCCCAGCTCTCCCGGGACGACGCCGACGCCCTCGACGCGTGGGCCAGCCAGGCGGAGGCGTCCGTGCGCGACGCCTCGGGCCTCCTGGAGTGCGCCAAGCTCTACGCCCTGCCGCCCGCCGTACGCCGCCGGATCCTGCGCCGCGCGGCCATCGAGGCGGGCGCTCCGGCCGGTTCCCTGTTCGCCCGGCACATCGAGGAGATCGACCGGCTGATCACCGGATGGCGAGGCCAGGGGGCCATCAACCTCCCGGGCAAAGTCGTCGCCCAGCGCCAGGGTGGCAGACTGGTGATTCGGCAAGGCTGAAAACCGGACCCTGCACCGGGGCCGCTCACGCGGCTCTCCGGGACCCCTTCACTCGGGTCGCGGGCGGTCCGAACGGCCGCGCGGGTGAGCCGAAGGGGAGCATCGCCGGTTACATGGCGCCCTGTAGGTGACGAGCCCAAAAAAGTGGGACGGACGACCGAAAGTGATGCGGGTGGACGCGAAAGACATGGGCACCGACCTCAAGTCGGTGCTCATCACCAAGGAAGAGATCGACGCGAAGCTGGCCGAGCTGGCCGCGAAGATCGACGCGGAGTACGCGGGCAAGGACCTGCTGATCGTCGGAGTGCTCAAGGGTGCCGTGATGGTCATGGCGGACCTCGCGCGTGCGCTGTCCACCCCCGTCACCATGGACTGGATGGCCGTGTCGTCGTACGGCGCGGGCACCCAGTCCTCCGGCGTGGTGCGGATCCTCAAGGACCTGGACACCGACATCAAGGGCAAGCACGTCCTGATCGTCGAGGACATCATCGACTCCGGGCTGACGCTGTCCTGGCTGATCTCCAACCTCGGCTCCCGCGAGCCCGCCTCGCTCAAGGTGTGCACGCTGCTGCGCAAGCCGGACGCGGCCAAGGTCGCGATCGACGTGGAGTGGGTCGGCTTCGACATCCCGAACGAGTTCGTCGTCGGGTACGGCCTGGACTACGCCGAGAAGTACCGCAACCTTCCGTTCGTCGGTACGCTCGCGCCTCACGTCTACGGCGGCTGACCGTCCCCTTCCTGAGGGCGGCTCAGCCCTTGTAGGACGATCGGGAACCCCAGCGGGTTTCCCGCCGTTGGAGCATGCGTGGACGGGATTGCCAGCAGTCCCCTGCGGCTTCGGGTGACAATGCTGGGGTACCGTCCGAAGAACAGTCTTTATCAAACTCACTATGGCAGGAGGGACGGGGCGGCACCGCTCCGTATGGATGGACGTGAAGCGATACTTCCGTGGGCCGGTCATGTGGATCGTGCTGGCCGTCCTTGCCGTGGTCGTGTTGATGCAGGTCGTCGGTTCGTCCGGCGGCTACAAGACGGTGGACACCGGCCAGGTCGTCAAGGCGATCAACGACAACCAGGTCGAGTCGGCCAAGATCACCACTGGCGACGAGCAGGTCATCAAGGTCTCGCTGAAGGACGGCGAGAAGGTCGAGGGCAGCTCGAAGATCCAGGCGAGCTACATCGGCGACCAGGGCGTGGCCCTCGCCAACACACTGCAGGACAAGTACCAGAACAAGCAGATCCCGGACGGCTACACCGTCTCCCCGTCCAAGCAGAACCCCTTCGTGGGCATCCTGCTGTCCCTGCTTCCCTTCGTCCTCATCGTCGTCGTGTTCCTGTTCCTGATGAACCAGATGCAGGGCGGCGGCTCCCGGGTCATGAACTTCGGCAAGTCCAAGGCGAAGCTCATCACCAAGGACACCCCGAAGACGACGTTCGCCGATGTCGCGGGCTCGGACGAGGCCGTCGAGGAGCTCCAGGAGATCAAGGAGTTCCTCCAGGAGCCGGCGAAGTTCCAGGCCGTCGGCGCGAAGATCCCCAAGGGCGTCCTGCTGTACGGGCCTCCCGGTACGGGCAAGACGCTCCTCGCGCGCGCCGTCGCGGGCGAGGCCGGCGTCCCCTTCTACTCGATCTCCGGTTCCGACTTCGTCGAGATGTTCGTCGGTGTCGGTGCCTCCCGGGTCCGTGACCTCTTCGAGCAGGCCAAGGCGAACGCTCCGGCGATCGTCTTCGTCGACGAGATCGACGCGGTCGGCCGTCACCGCGGCGCCGGCCTCGGCGGCGGTCACGACGAGCGCGAGCAGACCCTCAACCAGCTGCTCGTCGAGATGGACGGCTTCGACGTGAAGGGCGGCGTCATCCTGATCGCCGCCACGAACCGGCCCGACATCCTCGACCCGGCCCTCCTGCGCCCCGGCCGCTTCGACCGCCAGATCGCGGTCGACCGTCCGGACATGCAGGGCCGTCTGGAGATCCTCAAGGTCCACCAGAAGGGCAAGCCGGTCGCTCCGAACGTCGACCTGTCCGCGGTGGCCCGCCGGACCCCCGGCTTCACCGGTGCCGACCTGGCGAACGTGCTGAACGAAGCGGCGCTCCTCACGGCGCGCAGCAACCAGAAGCTGATCGACAACGGCATGCTGGACGAGGCGATCGACCGTGTGGTCGCGGGCCCGCAGAAGCGGACCCGGATCATGTCGGACAAGGAGAAGAAGATCACCGCGTACCACGAGGGCGGACACGCCCTGGTCGCGGCGGCTTCCCCGAACTCCGACCCGGTCCACAAGATCACGATCCTGTCGCGCGGCCGTGCCCTCGGCTACACGATGGTCCTGCCGGACGAGGACAAGTACTCCACCACGCGCAACGAGATGCTGGACCAGCTCGCGTACATGCTGGGCGGCCGCGCGGCCGAGGAGCTCGTCTTCCACGACCCGACCACCGGTGCCGCGAACGACATCGAGAAGGCCACGGCCACCGCTCGCGCGATGGTCACGCAGTACGGCATGACCGAGCGTCTCGGCGCGATCAAGTTCGGCGGCGACAACACCGAGCCCTTCCTGGGCCGGGAGATGTCGCACCCGCGCGACTACTCGGAAGAGGTCGCCGCGCTCGTCGACGAAGAGGTCAAGAAGCTCATCGAGAACGCGCACAACGAGGCCTGGGAGATCCTGGTCGAGAACCGCGACGTCCTCGACCAGCTCGTGCTCCAGCTGCTGGAGAAGGAGACGCTGAGCAAGGAGCAGATCGCCGAGATCTTCGCTCCCATCGTGAAGCGCCCGGCCCGCCCCGCGTGGACCGGCTCCTCCCGCCGCACCCCGTCCACCCGCCCGCCGGTGCTCTCCCCCAAGGAGCTGTCGCTGACGAACGGGGCGAACGGCTCGACGGCTTCCATCGCCACCGCGACGGAGTCCGTCCCGGCCACGGAGACGGCCCCCGAGGACCGCACCGACAGCTGAGTCCGCTCGGCTCCGGGCGGCCTCACCAGGCCCGGAATGGATGCCGCGCCCCCCAGGTTCTAGCCTGGGGGGCGCGGCATTTTCGTGTGCCCGCACCTTTTGGACGCGTCGAGGCACGCGCAGGCTCCACAGGAACGAGGACCAGATGACCGACCCCGTGACGCTGGACGGCGAGGCCGCGATCGGCGAGTTCGACGAGAAGCGCGCCGAGAACGCCGTACGGGAACTCCTGCTCGCGGTCGGCGAGGACCCGGACCGCGAGGGCCTGCGGGAGACGCCGGCCCGGGTCGCGAGGGCGTACAAGGAGATATTCGCGGGCCTGCGGCAGCAGCCCGAGGACGTGCTGACGACGACGTTCGACCTGGGCCACGACGAGATGGTCCTGGTGAAGGACATCGAGGTCTTCAGCACGTGTGAACACCACCTGGTCCCGTTCAGGGGTGTCGCGCACGTCGGCTACATCCCGTCCACCAGCGGCAAGATCACCGGCCTGTCCAAGCTGGCGCGTCTCGTCGACGTCTACGCCCGGCGTCCTCAGGTCCAGGAGCGGCTGACGACCCAGATCGCCGACTCCCTGATGGAGATCCTGGAGCCGCGCGGTGTGATCGTGGTCATCGAGTGCGAGCACATGTGCATGTCCATGCGCGGCATCCGCAAGCCCGGCGCGAAGACCATCACGTCGGCGGTGCGCGGCCAGCTGCGGGACGCGGCGACCCGCAACGAGGCGATGAGCCTCATCATGGCCCGCTAGCCTCCCAGGGGCCGTAGCCCCGGTGCCGGGGCTACGCCACCGGGGCCGTTCCGCCGTGGTGTTCGTCGTCATCCTCCGGGAGCTTGCAGACGCGCTCCATGAAGAAGGCGGCCGCTATCACGCCGATTCCGGCGAGGACCGAGAAGCCGGCGTAGATGGCCTGGTCCCGGCGGGCGGGAACCTCCAGGGACTCCAGGAGGAAGACGCCGGTGCCGCCGTACATCCCGGCCACCAGGGCGGCCACCAGGGCGCTCGCCTGACCGAAGACGACCGCGCGGGCGGCCATCAGCGGGTCGACGCCCTTGGCGCCGGGGCGGCGCTCGCGCTGGGCCTTGAGGCGGGAGCGCAGCGACAGGGCCGTCGCGAGGAGGACGATCGCGATCAGGGCGAGGACGATGGGGGCGGCCAGCGGGACCCGGGGCAGCGTGCCCACCGCGTTCCACAGGCGGGCGCCCGCCCAGGACAGCACTCCGGCCACCACGAACACGGCAGCCAGTGTCCTGATCCGCAGCTCTTTCACGTTGCCCCTTCGGTAGCCCGCCTGCGGCCGGGGCCCGTGCCGGGCCGGCCTGTGGTCGTCTTGACCTTAACGACTACTCGGGCAGCCGGAGTTCCAGGTCGGCGCGGGCCACGACGCCATCACGGGTGACGGTGTCGAGGAGCCGGGCGACGGGTCCGTGGCCGGGGAGCTGTGCCTCGGGGTCCACGTCGTACCAGGGGGCGAGGACGAAGGCCCGCTCGTGGGCGCGCGGGTGAGGGAGGGTCAGCACCGGGTCGTCGGAGACGGCATCGGCGTACGCCACGATGTCCACGTCGATCGTGCGCGGGCCCCAGCGCTCGTCCCGCACCCGGTGGAAGGCCTCCTCGACCGCGTGGGCGCGCTCCAGGAGCGAGGACGGCGGCAGGGTGGTCCTGAGCACCACGACGGCGTTGAAGTACGAGGGCTGGCTGCCCGGTTCGACGCCCCACGGCTCGGTCTCGTAGACGGGGGAGACGGCCTTGACCCGGACGCCCGGGGTGTCCTCCAGGGCGTCGACGGCCCCCTGGAGGTTCTCCATGCGGTTGCCCAGGTTCGACCCGAGGGAGATCACCGCGCGCTTGGGGTTGCTCAGCGTCGTGTCGGCGGCGTCGACCTGCTCGACCACGGAGGCGGGCACCGGCTGTACGGTCGGGTCGCTGTGGTCCTCGGTGAAGGACGTGGTCATACTCGGCTCCGGATGATCGTGACGGTCACGTCGTCGAAGGGGACCGTGATGGGCGCGTCCGGTTTGTGGACGCAGACCTCGACCTCCTGGACCCCGTCGTGCTTGAGACACGTCTGGGCGATGCGCTCGGCGAGCGTCTCGATGAGGTCGACCGGCTCGCCCTCGACCACGGCGACGACCTCTTCCGCCACGATGCCGTAGTGCACGGTCTTCGCCAGGTCGTCGTCGGCCGCGGCCGGCCGGGTGTCCAGGCCCAGCGTCAGGTCCACGATGAAGGTCTGGCCCTCCTCGCGCTCCTTCTGGAAGACGCCGTGGTGCCCGCGGGCCTTGAGGCCGCGCAGCGCGACACGATCCACGCGAATCACTCCTGCAATCGTCGGTGAAGGCCGTCATGCGCCGGGTGCGGTCGGCGCACCGGCCTCGAACGAATCTACCTGCGGGCGCCGACAACGCTCGCCCGCGGGGACGGGCGTCCCGGTGAAGGCCACGAGACTTCACCGGATGTTCCCCCCGGGGAACGCGGCGGCTCACGGGCCGATAGCGCCGCCCCTACCCAGGACCGGCGGTTCCAATCACCTTTTGCTCCCCTTGCTCCCCCCGCTTCCCGGGGAGCCGTGCGCCCGCTCAGCCGGCGGTGTCCTCGTCCTCCTCCTCGCCGGACTCGGCCAGCACGGGGGAGGCGTGGTGGGACCAGAGCTTCCAGCCGTCGGCGGTACGGCGGAACACGTTCGTGGCGACGACCAGCTGGCCGACGAGCGGGCCCAGCTCGTCGCCGCCGTCGGGGGCGGGGCCGCCGCTGAGGATGTTCTCGGTGCAGGTCACCAGGGCCGTGTCGCCGGACACGCTGACGCGCACGTCGGTGAGGAAGAACTGGATGTACTCCGTGTTCGCCATGATCAGCGCGTACGAGCGGAGCACCTCGCCGCGGCCGTTCAGGACGGGCCAGCCGGGGTGGACGCAGGACACGACCGCGCCCTCGCCCTCGAAGTCGTCGTCGGAGGTGTCCAGGGGGACCAGCCACAGCGAGGACAGCTCCTCGAAGTCACCCCGTTCCATCGCCTCGTAGTACGCCGTGTTGGCGAGTTCGACCTGCTCGACGTCGGTCCGCGGTGTGCTCACCGGGCTCCCTCTGCGGCCGGACCGCCGGCGGTTCCCGTCGCCCCGTCGGTTCGGGCGCCCTCGACGGCGCGGGCGACCCGTACGGCGTCGGCCGTGGCCCGTACCTCGTGCACGCGGACCGCCCAGGCGCCCTGCTGGGCGGCTATCGCCGAGACGGCGGCGGTGGCGGCGTCGCGTTCGCGCGCGGGTGGCGGCGCGCCTTCGGGGCCGGCCAGGACCCGGCCGAGGAAACGCTTGCGGGAGGCGGCGACCAGCAGGGGGTGGCCGAGGGTACGGAGGCGGTCGAGGTGGGCCAGGAGAGCCAGGTCGTGCTCCGGGTCCTTGGAGAAGCCGAGCCCGGGGTCGACGACGACGCGGTCGGGGGCGATGCCGCCCTCCAGGACGGCCTCCACGCGCGCGTGGAGCTCGTCGAGGACTTCCGCGACCACGTTCTCGTACGTCCCCCGGACGTTCCCGCCGGCCAGGAAGCCGCGCCAGTGCATGACCACGAAGGGCGCGCCCGCGGCGGCCACGGCCGGGATCATCGCGGGGTCGGCGAGACCGCCGCTGACGTCGTTGACGAGGGCGGCGCCCGCGGCGAGGGACTGTTCGGCCACGGAGGCGCGCATGGTGTCCACGGAGACGGTGACGCCTTCGGAGGCGAGGCCGCGGACGACCGGGATGACGCGCTTGAGTTCCTCGGCCTCGTCCACGCGGGTGGCTCCGGGGCGGGTGGACTCGCCGCCCACGTCCACGAGGTCGGCACCCTCGGCGACCAGGCCGAGTCCGTGCTTGACCGCGGCCGTCGTGTCGAACCAGCGGCCGCCGTCGGAGAAGGAATCGGGGGTGACGTTCACGACCCCCATGACCGCGCAGCGGTCCCACGTCGGCAGTCCCGCGACTCGGCCGCGCCCGCGCTCGATACTCATACGTCCAGCCTAGGCCCCATGGGCGAGCCCTCATCGCCCGTTGACGGGTCCCGGCGTTCCGCGGGCCCCGGCGCGAGGGCACGGCCCCCGTACGCCGCGGGCCGCCCCACCGGCTTCCGACGGCCCCCCGGACCGCCCGCCGGGCCCTTCCCGGGGGGAGCCGGGCGGCGGCGGCACCCGCCCGCGGACCGGGCCCGCCCGCGGACCGGGCCCGCCGGCCGCGAAGGTCCCGGCAGCGCGGACGCGGCACCGACTGCTTCGGGCCGTCCGCCCCCCTCGGGCCGTCCGCCCCCGGTCGTCCGGCCTCCTGCCCGGGCAGCCGGGCGTTCCCGGTTCGGGGCCCGCGGGGGCGCTCCCGGCTACGCCGCCCTGACCCCCCGCTCCGCCGCCGCGTGGGCGCAGGGACGCGGGGCCGGTGCGCGGCGGCGCAGCACCCGGGGCAGGGCCAGGTTCACGAAGCCCTCGGCCTGCATGGCGGCGAGGCCGATGCGGGGGAGGTCGCGGGAGGCGGCGTAGACCACGAAGCGCGGCTCCCAGCGCGGCCGGAACTTGGCGTTGAACTTGTACAGCGACTCGATCTGGAACCAGCGGGACAGGAACACGAGCAGTCCGCGCCAGGCGCGCAGCACGGGTCCCGCGCCGATCTTCTCGCCGCGCGCGAGTGCCGCGCGGAACATCGCGAAGTTGAGCGAGACCCGGTCGATGCCGAGGCGGGGGGCCGCCTGGAGCGCCGCCACGATGAGCAGTTCGTTCATGCCGGGGTCGGCCGCGCGGTCACGGCGCATGAGGTCGAGAGACACGCCGTCCGGGCCCCACGGGACGAAGTGCAGGACGGCCTTCAGGTCGCCGTACGGGCCGGGCGGATCGTCGGCCTTGTGCGCCGTGGCGATCAGACAGTCGCCGTCGGACGGGTCGCCGATGCGGCCGAGCGCCATGGAGAAGCCGCGCTCGGTGTCGGTGCCGCGCCAGTCCTCCGCCGCGCGCCGTATCCGCTCCAGCTCGCCCTCACCGAGGTCACGGATGCGCCGTACCCGGGTCTCGTAGCCGGCGCGTTCGATGCGCTTGACCATCTGGCGCACGTTGCGCATCGCGCGCCCGGACAGGGAGAAATCCGCGACGTCCACCACCGCCTCGTCGCCGAGTTCGAGGGCGTCGAGGCCGGTCTCGCGGGTCCACACCTCGCCGCCCGTCTCGGAGCAGCCCATGACGGCGGGCGTCCAGGAGTGCGCCCTGGCCTCGTCCATGAAGCGCTCGATCGCGCCGGGCCAGGCCTCCACGTCGCCGATGGGGTCACCGCTGGCGAGCATCACCCCGGAGACGACCCGGTAGGTGACCGCGGCCTTGCCGCTGGGCGAGAAGACGACCGCCTTGTCGCGGCGGAGCGCGAAGTGGCCGAGGGAGTCGCGGCCACCGTGCTTGTCCAGGAGGACGCGCAGCCGGGCCTCGTCGTCCTCCGTGAGGCGGGCGGCGGGGTGTTCGGGCCGGAAGGCGAGGTAGATGGTGGTGACGGCGGTGAGCCAGCCGAGGGCGCCGAGGGAGAAGGCGACGGTCCAGGACGTGGGTCCCGCGTAGTCGACGGGGCCCTCGAAGCCGATCAGGCCGTACAGGACGTGACTGATGCGGTCGGCCAGGCTCGGATCGCCGATCATGCGGTCCTCGTGGACGCTGACGATGACGAGCCCGAGGACGAGGGAACCGGCGCCCATGAGGACGAAGTTGGCGAGCGCGCGCCAGCGGCTGCGCGGATCGGGCAGCGCGGCGAACTCGTCGCGGTGCCGCAGCAGCGGTGCGAGCAGCGCGACCGAGAGGACGACGCCGATCACCGAGTGGCGGTACGCGAACTGCGCGGCGGCACCCGCGGGCAGCAGCAGGACCGCGGCGCGCCACGCCCTGCGCTTGCGGCGCCGCAGCCCGTGGGCGAGCAGCAGCAGGAGCACGCCGACGCTGAGCGAGAGCGCCGCGGCGAACGGCCCGAACGAGCCGGGCAGCACCTCGGCCAGGGCGTGCATACGGCTGTGACGGAAGCGCGGGAAGACGCCCCCGGCGATGTCCAGGAGACCTACGAGCGTGCAGGCCCTGGCGACCAGGGTGGGAACGGCCTCCGCGCTCGGACCGCGCAGTACGCGCCGCGTCCGGCCCGACCGGCCTGGAACCCCACCCGACAATTCCCCATCTATCCTGACAGACATCGCATCCCGTGGTTCCGCGAGAGACCTTGAATCCGGTGCCATTCAGGCATCCGGCGACATTGCGCCCTCTAGGACGGTGTCTTGAGGGGACAGGTTCACTCCCTTCCGGAAAGCCGGTTCAAAAGGCAAGGAAAGTCCAGGGCAAGAACTCGCCGACGCGTGGGGCGGACCCGGACGGAAAGCGCAGGCGGAGCAGCCCATGGGTCTCACGAGCAACAAGGTGCTGGCATTGGTGGTCGTGCTCGCCGTGCTGCTTTTCGTCGGCACGGTGTGGTGGTGGCCGCGGCTCGCCAGACGTACCTGGTGGTCCGTCAGCGGACGGATCGGGCTGCTGCTGGCCACGCAGGTGCTGCTGTTCGCCTCGGTCGGACTGGGCGTCAACCAGGCGTTCGGGTTCTATGCCAGCTGGGCGGACCTCCTCGGCCGTGAGAAGGGCGAGGGCGTGGTCGTCGACCACAACGGCGCGGCCGGTCCGGGCGGCGGTCCCCTCCAGGTCGTGGACACCGAGCCGGTGATCGTCTCGGGCGGGGCCAGGCCTGGGACCGGCGGCCAGATCCAGAAGATCGACATCGTCGGCCGTACGACCCGTATCGCCACGCCGGCGTACGTCTACCTGCCGCCGGAGTACTTCCAGCCGCGGTACCGCACCCGCACGTTCCCGGCCGTCACGGTGCTGACCGGCTACCCCGGCACCGCCCGGGCGCTCATCAAGGGCCTGCACTTCCCGCAGACGGCGAATCGTTTGGTCAGGGAGGGCAGGAGCCAGCCGATGATCCTGGTGATGCTGCGGCCGACCGTCGCTCCCCCGCGGGACACCGAGTGCGTGGACGTCCCCGGCGGCCCGCAGACCGAGTCCTTCTTCGCCAAGGACCTTCCCGAGGCCGTGTCGGACCATTACCGGGTGGGCAAGAGTCCCCGGAACTGGGGCGTCATCGGCGACTCGACGGGCGGGTACTGCGCGCTGAAACTCGCCGTCCACCACCCCGGGACGTACGCGGCGGGCGCCGGCTTGTCGCCGTACTACAAGGCGCCGACCGACCGCACGACCGGAGACCTCTTCCACGGCGACAAGGTCCTGCGCGACAGCGCCGACCTGCGCTGGTATCTGAGGAACAGGCCCGCGCCGGACACCTCGCTCCTCGTCACCAGCAGCAAGGAGGGCGAAGCCAACTACAAGGCCACGCTGGACTTCATAGACCTCGTGAAATCCAAAAGGCTCACCAGGATCTCGTCGATCATCCTCGACAGCGGCGGCCACAACTTCAACACGTGGCGGCGGGAGATCCCGGCGACGCTCCAGTGGATCAGCGGGCGGCTGAGCGACCACTGACGCGTGCCGCGCCGGTGCGGGCGGCGCCCGGTGCGGTGCCGGGCGGACGAATTGGGTTGTCCGGCACGGGGAAATGCCGCCCCGCGGGGGAATGCCGGGTCCCGGTGATTACGATTCGGGAGACCTTCCGGAGCCGTCGGAATTGACCGGGGAGCCGGTGGGATCGGGGGGCGTGGCGGTCTTTGTGGGACAAGCGGTGTGTCTTGCGGACGGCTGGTACAGGACAAAGCCTCCGGGGAGACTGTGTTTTTACCGTGCGGGGCACCAAGATTCGCCTACGCGCGGTAAGTTTCTGGCCATGCCACGTGGACGCCACCGCCATTCCCCGCCCCTGCACAGGGTGCTGCCTTCTTCGGCGATCGCCGGCGTGTCGCTCGTTTTCGCCATAGGACCCTGGCTGTTCACGGACGCGTTCGCGCTCCGTGTCCTGGCTGCGGGCGCCGCGGCGACGGCGGTCGTCAGCGCGGTCGTCCTGCGCCGCTGGGACAGCGCGGCGGGCAAACGCGTAGCCGACCTCACGCGCGCGCGGGCGAGCGACGAGTGGCGTCACGAGGAGCGCGTCGCCGAACTGGAGACGGACCTCGAGGAGTCGCGCGAACTGCGCGTCAAGCTGGAGCAGAAGCTGCGCGCCAAGCGCACCGAGCTGGCGGGCCTGCGCAACGAGCACGCGGCGCTGCTGCGGCGGTACGCCACGGCGGAGACGGAGCGGGCCACCGCCCTGGAGGGGCGCCGGCAGCTCGCCATAGAGGCTTCGGTACCGGCCCGTGCCCTGCCAGCCGCGCGGACGGCTCCGGACGAGCTGGAGAACCACGACTCCCACGACGAATCCTCCGGCACGCCGGGCTCTTCGGACAGCACGGACACCACGGACCCCTCCGGCGCGGTGGACTCGCCGGACATGCCCGGGACGGCCGAGACGTCCGGGGGACCGGACGGGTCCGGGACGCACGAGGAGACGGCGGAGTCCGTGTCCGGCAGCGGGACGGACGCCATCGAGGCCTTCATGGCGCCCGACGACGACGCCTTCCCGGACGGGGACGACGACACGGCTTCCTCTTCCTCGGACGACGAGGACGACGAGGACGAAGACGCGAAGGCGGAGGCCGACGCCGGGACCGGCGAATCCTCCGAGGTCTTCTCCCCGGCCGGCTCGTCGCTCTTCCTGCGGGCCGGAGCGGCGCTGAGCCGTACGACGGGCGCCGCCGGACAGCCGGAGGGCACCGAGGCCCGGACGGCCTCGACGTCCGTGGCCCTGGCGCTGCCGGACGCGGACCACGACGCGGACCCCGACCCCGACGACGCCGTTCCGGCCGCCGCCCCCGACGCCGACCCCGTCCAGGCCCCCGCCACCGGTTCGGCGAGGTCCAGGTCCCTGTCCCCGAACGACGTGCCCCCTCGCGGCGAGTCCGCGCTGGACGCGGCCGTCAGGCGGGACGCGGCGGCCAAGAAGCGCGCGGCGATGCAGAAGGGCGCGGCCGCCACGAAGGAACTGGTCGCGGCGAGGGACCTGGCGGCCGAGCGGGACGCGGCCGCGAACGGCGAGGCCGCCACGAAGGGCGCTCCGGCCGCCGGGACGGGTCCGTCCTCGGACTCCGCCGCGGAGGCGGGTGGGGCGCAGGGGAAGCCCGAGGCGGCCCGCGAGCACGAGCGCGCGGTCGCCGAGGCCGAGCCGTCGCCCGCCGCGCCCGAGACGTCCCGCCGGGCGGTGGCGGCGCCGCCGGCGCGGGCGGCGCTTCCCCCCGCCAAGCCCGCCCAGCGCTCCGGTCACTTCACCGTGCCGACGGCGGTGGCCGTCGTCCCGCACACCGCGCCGGTGCGGCGTCCCTCGGCCGAGGGAGGCTTCGACTTCTTCGGTACGCAGAAGGAGGCGGCCGACGACGCCGCGATGGAGGCCGTGCAGAACGAGGACCTCGCCGACGTGGTCGGCCAGGAGGCGCTCGCCGCGCACGAGGCCGAGTCCGGGGGCGAGACCCCGGACGGCGCCGACCGTCAGGTCATCGACCTGACCGAGCACGACGAGACCGAGCACATCGACATGACGGGGCTGCGGAGCGCGGCTTCCTGAACCGCGCGCCCGCCGGACGGGCGTGACGAACCGAGGGCAGTGGCACCCCGCCACTGCCCTCGGTTCGTTCGTCGGAGGCCCTCGACCGGGAGGCTCCTCGACCGGGAAGCCTCACACCTCCCGCCCCGGCTTCCCGGGCGGAACGTCCCGGGCGTCCTCCCGGAACCGCTCGGCGTGGATTCCCGGTCCATCGTGGTTCAGGCCATCCAGCGGTCCGGTGGGGCCTCCCGCCGTCCCGTGCGGGAGCGGTCCGCCTGCGTGCGGAGAAGGTCCGCCGCCTCCGTGACGTCCCGCAGCCGCGCCGTCACCGTTCTGCCGGCCCCGGTGTCGACGTGGACGTCGGCCAGCCCCTTGCGGCGCTCCCAGGGCCCCTGGGCCAGCCGGACGCTCTGCGCTTTCGCGTGCGGGACGAGGAAGAGGCGGCGTCGCAGCAGCCCGCGGCGCACGGCGAAGACGGTGCCGGTGACGGCGAGCCCGTACCCGCGCCACCAGAGCGGCACGCACCAGCCGGCCCGCCGCGGCGGGCGGTCCAGGGACGCGGGAACGGTCACGCCGGGCAGCACCGCGGCGATCACGGCGTGCGCCACCTCGGGCGGGGCGACGGGCACGAGGACCGAGTTCGACGACCCGGCCACGTCCAGCTCGACGCGCACCCATCTGCCGCGCCACAGCAGGGGTTCGACGATCCGTACGGTCTGCACGCGGCCGGGCGGCACCGTCTCGTGCGCGCGGTCCAGGAGCCCGTGATCGATGCGCAGGCCGTCGGGCGACTCGCCCACCGTCCAGTCGTACTCGCCGACGAAGCGCCCGACGCTGCTCGCGCCCGCCGCGCCGAGCAGGGGCAGTCCGGTCGCGAGGACCGTCCAGACGCTGTGCGTGGCGAACCACAGCAGCGTGGGGACGACGAGCGCGGCGGCCAGGGAGGCCCAGGTGGCACCGGTGAGCAGCAGGGAGGCGGCGAGGACGCCGGGCGGGACGTGCAGCAGCCGGCGGACCGGCGCCTCGCCGACCTCGCCGGCGGACTCGGGCGCGAACCCGGCCGCCCGGGCGAGGAGTTCGGCGCGCAGCCGCCGGGCCTCGCCCTCGCCCAGGTAGGCCAGCTCGTCCTTCTCGTCCGTCCCGACGACGTCGAGCTTGAGCTTGGCGACGCCCGCCACGCGGGCCAGCAGCGGCTGGGTGACGTCGACGGCCTGGAGCCGTTCGAGCCGGATGTGCGCGGTGCGGCGGAACAACAGGCCGGTGCGGATGCGCAGTTCGGTGTCGGTCACCGCGAAGTGGGTGAACCACCAGCTCAGAAAGCCGTAGAGGGCGGCACCCGGGACGATCACGGCGAGTCCGAGGAGCAGCGCGGTCGTCGTGAGTCCGGCCAACTGCTCCTGCGCCTGGCCCGGGTCGTGGACGGCCCAGCCGGCCAGCACGGCGACCGGCGCCCAGGCGCGCCGCAGCGGGGTCACCGGGTGCAACCGCCGCTCGGACGGCTGCTTTCCGTCCGGTGCGGAGCCCTCGCCGTCCAGTACGGAGCCCTCGCCGCCCGGGGCGCCCGTCGCGCCGGGAAGGCCGCCGGGCGCGGCGGACGGGTGCCCCGAGGGGTCCGGGGCGGCCGTGCTCACAGCCCCGCCGATCGGGCCTCGCCCAGTTCGGTCAGCCGGTCCCGCAGCCGCTCGGCCTCGGCCGGGTCGAGACCCGGGATGCACGCGTCGGTGGCCGCGGCGGCCGTGTGGAGCTGCACACTGGCGAGCCCGAAGCGACGTTCCAGCGGCCCGGAGGTCACCTCGACGAGCTGCATGCGCCCGTACGGGACCACGGTCTCCTCACGCCACAGCACGCCCCGGCTGATCAGCAGGTCGTCCGCGCGTTCCGCGTACCGCCAGGAGCGCCAGTTGCGGTCCAGAAGGTGCCAGCCCCACGCGGCGAGGGCGAGCGGCAGCAGGGCGAAGGCCGCCCAGCCCGGACCGGCGAACAGGGCGAGGAGCACCCCGGAGGCGATCGTCAGGATTCCCAGCCACACCACCAGCAGCAGTCGCCGCATGTGCAGCAGCCCCGGAGGCAGTCCGGTCCAGACCGGCTCCCCCGGCGCGCTCTCCCCGGTCCGCGCGCTCCCCGTCTCCATGGAGCAAGCGTACGTACGAGAGACTGTGGCCATGACTCCCACGACGGAGACCGTGGTCGGCATCGGCGGCGCCGCCGAGAGCACCGACATGGTGCTCAACATCGGACCCCAGCACCCCTCGACCCATGGCGTGCTGCGACTGCGGCTCGTACTCGACGGCGAGCGGATCCAGCACGCGGAGCCGGTCATCGGCTACATGCACCGCGGCGCCGAGAAGCTCTTCGAGGCGCGCGACTACCGCCAGATCATCATGCTCGCCAACCGCCACGACTGGCTGTCGGCCTTCTCGAACGAGCTGGGCGTCGTCCTCGCCGTGGAGCGGATGCTCGGGATGGAGGTCCCCGCGCGCGCGGTGTGGACGCGCACGCTGCTCGCGGAGCTCAACCGGGTCCTCAACCACCTGATGTTCCTCGGCTCCTACCCCCTGGAGCTGGGCGGGATCACCCCGATCTTCCACGCCTTCACCGAGCGCGAGGAACTCCAGCACGTCATGGAGGAGATCTCCGGCGGGCGCATGCACTACATGTTCAACCGCGTCGGCGGCCTCAAGGAGGACCTCCCGGCCGGATGGGCCACACGCGCGCGTGCCTGCGTCGCCGCCCTGCGCTCGCGGATGGGCGTGTACGACGACCTGGTGCTCGGCAACGAGATCTTCCGGGGCCGTACGCGCGGGGTGGGCGTCCTCACCGCGGAGGCCGTGCACGCGTACGGCGTGAGCGGCCCCATCGCGCGGGCCTCCGGCGTCGACTTCGACCTGCGGCGCGACGAGCCCTACCTCGCCTACGGGGAGCTCCAGGACGCCCTGAAGGTCGTCACGCGCGAGGAGGGCGACTGCCTGGCCCGCTTCGAGTGTCTCCTGGAGCAGACGCACAACTCCCTGGACCTCGCGGACGCCTGCCTCGACCGGCTGGCCGAGCTGCCGCCCGGCCCGGTCAACCAGCGCCTGCCGAAGGTCCTGAAGGCGCCCGAGGGGCACACGTACGCCTGGACCGAGAACCCCCTCGGCATCAACGGCTACTACCTCGTCAGCAAGGGCGAGAAGACCCCGTACCGGCTGAAGCTGCGGTCCGCCTCCTTCAACAACATCCAGGCGCTCACCGAACTGCTGCCCGGGACGCTGGTCGCCGACATGGTGGCGATCCTGGGGTCACTGTTCTTCGTGGTCGGGGACATCGACAAGTAGCGCGTCGCGCAGGACGGCGTCGGTGCTGGCGCCGGCACCGACATCGGGGAAGCCGACGGGCTGGAGCAGCCAGCCGAAGTCGCCCAGCCCGCCCGGCGCGGTGAGTTCCGCGGCCTGGCCCGCGCCCGCGAGGGCGCGCACATAGGCGGCGGGGTCCGTCGACGCCAGGGCGAGCGGGGGGCGGGCGCCGCTCACGCCCAGCGCGCGCAGCGCCGCGCGCTGGGTCACCACGCGGCCCCCGGGCAGCGCGCACGCGTCGAGCGCCACGTGCGCGGTGATGTCGCACGAGCCGTCCGGCACCGGCGCCGTCTCGCGGCCCTCCCGGAAACCCGTGAGCGTCCCGAAGGGCGGCCGTCCGCCCGCGAAGTGCGCGTAGTCGACGGCGACGGCGAGACCCCGGTCGAGCGCGGACACGGCGGAGGCCCAGGCGAGGTCCCGGGGGAGCCCGATCTCGGCGCGTGCGCCCTCGGCCGGCGCGAGGGGCGCCCCGGACGACAGGTCCGCCCCCGCGGGACGGGGCGCTTCTTGTATGGACACGCGCTCGGACAGGCCACCCGCGGCGGGACCGCGCCGCCCTTCCGGCGTGGGGTCCAGCAGCCCTCCCGGCATGGGGTCAGGCTGGCTTTCCGGCATGGGGTCCGGCAGCCCTCCGGGCATGGGGTCAGGTCGGTCTTCCGGCGTGGGGTCCGGCAGTTCTCCTGGCGTGGGGTCCGGGAGCCTTTCCGGGGTGGGGTCAGGTCGGTCTTCCGGCGCGGGGCCAGGCCGGTCTTGCGGCATGGGATCCGGCAGCCCTCCGGGCGCGGGGTCCGGGAGCCTTCCCGGGGTGGGGCCAGGTCGGTCTTCCGGCGCGGGGCCAGGCCGGTCTTGCGGCATGGGATCCGGCAGCCCTCCGGGCGCGAGGTCCGGGAGCCTTCCCGGGGTGGGGTCCGGCAGCCCTCCCGGCATGGGGTCCGGTCGGCTTTCCGGGGTGGGCCGGGTGTTGGTCGGTGGCCACCACCAGTTCCGGAGCCACCGGGCGTCCTCCCCGGTGACCGGCTCCCCGAGGCGTTCGGTCCCGTCGGCGCGGACGAGGACCCGCCGCGGCACTCCGTCCGCGCCGACCTCGGCCACGTCCACGGGCACGTTGTCCAGCCACTCGTTGGCGAACAGCAGCCCGGTGACCCCCCGAGGCGGCTCGGAGAGCCACGAGATCCGCCGGTCGAGGCCGGCCGGCCGGTCCGCCCGCTCGACGGCGTACGCGCGCACGCGGCCGGCGACGTCGGCGGGCAGGGCGGCGAGGACGCCGGTCACCAGCTCGCCGCGGCCGGCCGCCATGTCGACGAAGGCCAGCGGATCCGGGTGGCCCAGCGCCGCGTCGAGACGGCACAGCAGCCGCGCCACGGCGCCCGCGAACAGCGGGGACGCGTGCACCGAGGTCCGGAAGTGCCCGGCCGGTCCCTCGGGCCTTCGGTAGAAGCCGGAGGGGCCGTACAGCGCCTCCTCCGTCGCCTCGCGCCACCCGCGCCATCCGTCCGCCGCCGCACGTTCCACGGGGCCAGGCTAAGCGTCCCGGAGCGGGAGGCCTCCACCTTGGGGAGTACGACGGGTGGCGCCGGATCGGTCCTCCGGTTGACCCCGGCACACCGCGCGCCTCCATACTCTGGGTTACGTGCAGCGCCTCTACGACTTTCTCCGCAGGTACCCGACATGGGTCGACAGCTTCTGGGCCGTCGCCCTGCTCGGGATCTCCTGGGTGAGCATCAGCAATGTCAACGGCGCCGCGAAGGGACCGCCGTCGGTCTCCACGGCGCTCCCGATCGCCGTCGCGCTGAGCGCGGTCGTCGCGCTGCGCCGCCGCATGCCCGAGAAGATGCTGCTCCTGGCCGTGGCGGCCGGCCTCGCACAGCTCGTCCTGGACGTCCCGTCGGCGCCCGAGGACTTCGCCATGCTGGTGATCATCTACACGGTCGCCGCGAACGGAGCCCGCTGGGCCTCCCGGCTCGCCCTGATCGGCGGCCTGTGCGCGGGCACGCTCTCGCAGCTGCGCTGGCCCACGACCGAGACCAGCGGAGCCGGCAGCGTCTTCATAGCGATCTTCCAGACCGTCCCGTTCGCGCTCGCCTGGGTGCTCGGCGACTCGATCCGCACCCGTCGCGCCTACCTCGCACAGCTGGAGGAGCGGGCCGCCCGGCTGGAGAAGGAGCGCGAGGCGCAGGCCAAGGTCGCGGTCGCCGCCGAGCGGGCCCGGATCGCGCGCGAGCTGCACGACGTCGTCGCGCACAACGTCTCGGTCATGGTGGTTCAGGCCGACGGCGCCGCGTACGTCATGGACACCGCCCCGGACCAGGCCAAGAAAGCGCTGGAGACCATCTCCGGGACCGGCAGGCAGGCCCTCGCCGAGATGCGCCGGCTGCTCGGCGTCCTGCGCACCGGCGAGCACCAGGAGGTCGGCGAGTACGTGCCGCAGCCCGACGTGGAGCAGCTCGACGACCTCATCGAGCAGTGCCGCACCTCGGGCCTGCCCGTCGACTTCAAGGTCGAGGGCACCCCGCGCCCCCTGCCCAGCGGCGTCGAACTCACGGCGTACCGCATCGTCCAGGAGGCGCTCACCAACACCCGCAAGCACGGAGGCCCGAACGCGGGCGCCAGTGTCCGTCTGGTCTACTTCGACGACGGTCTCGGCCTGCTCGTCGAGGACGACGGCAAGGGCGCGCCCCACGAGCTGTACGAGGAGGGCGGCGCCGACGGGCAGGGGCACGGCCTGATCGGCATGCGGGAGCGCGTCGGCATGGTCGGCGGCACCCTGGACGCCGGGCCGCGGCCCGGCGGGGGATTCCGCATCAGCGCCCTGCTGCCGCTCAAAGCGGCCCATTGACACCTGTACACATTCGACCCTCCGAACGATCCTGACGAAGTGAAAGGCCCCCGATGGCGATCCGCGTGATGCTCGTCGACGACCAGGTGCTGCTGCGCACCGGTTTCCGGATGGTGCTCGCCGCCCAGCCGGACATGGAGGTCGTGGCCGAGGCGGGCGACGGCGTCGAGGCCCTGCAGGTGCTGGCCGCCACCGAGGTCGACGTGGTCCTGATGGACGTGCGCATGCCGAAGCTCGACGGGGTGGAGACCACCCGCCGCATCTGCTCGGAACCGAACCCGCCGAAGGTGCTGATCCTCACCACCTTCGACCTCGACGAGTACGCGTTCTCCGGACTGAAGGCGGGCGCCTCCGGATTCATGCTCAAGGACGTTCCCCCGGGCGAGCTGCTCGCCGCCATCCGCTCCGTGCACAGCGGCGACGCCGTGGTCGCGCCGTCCACCACCCGGCGGCTGCTCGACCGGTTCGCGCCGCTGCTGCCCAACGCCGGCAAGGAGCCCCAGCACAAGGGGCTCGAACGGCTCACCGACCGCGAGCGCGAGGTCATGATCCTCGTCGCGCAGGGGCTGTCCAACGGGGAGATCGCGGCCCGTCTCGTCCTCTCGGAGGCCACCGTGAAGACGCACGTCGGGCGCATCCTCACCAAGCTGGGACTGCGTGACCGCGTCCAGGTGGTCGTCCTCGCCTACGAGACGGGACTCGTCCGGGCGGGCGGACTCGGCTGAGGAGACGTGACCGGGACGTGACCGGCGCGCACTAGGGTCTGCCCATGCTCCTGTGGATCAACGGGCCCTTCGGGGGCGGCAAGACACAGACCGCACACGAGATCCAGCGCAGGCTGCCCGGCAGCGTCATCTGCGATCCGGAACACGCCGGTTTCGGCCTCCACCGCATGCTCCCGCCCGAACTGCGCGGCGATTTCCAGGACTTGGTGTCCTGGCGGCAGGGTGTGGTCGAGGTGCTCGACCTCGCGCTCGGCGCGCGGGACGGCGTGGTCATCGCCCCCATGACGGTCACGGACCCCGGGCACTTCGGGGAGACGGTCGGACGGCTGCGCGAACTGGGCCACGACGTACGGCACTTCACGCTGCTGGCCGAGCGCGAGACCGTCCTGCGGCGGCTGCGCGAACGCGGCTTCGGACACCTCGTCGGCCAGGTCGCCGGGAAGGACGCCCCGCTGCGGCGCGAGAGCTGGGCCGTGGGGCGGCTCGACCACTGCCTGGAGCGACTGCGCGAGCCGGAGTTCGCCGAGCACCTGTGGACCGACGGGACGTCGGTCGCCAGGACCGCCGACCGCATAGCGGTCCTGGCGGGGCTGACCCTCGCGCCGAACCGCGACGGCGCCCTGCGCGGACGCCTGCGGCGGGCGCGGACGAGCGTGCGCCACATCCGCTTCGACTGACCCGCCCACGGGCTTCCGCCCGAGCCCCCAGGCTTTCGCCGCGACGCACCCGCAGCCGGGATCCGGCGCGGCCCCGATCCACCCCCGGTCCGACCCACCCCCCAGTCCGAGCCGCTCACGGGCTTCCGCCCGGGCCGGCCGTGGGCCTCAGCGCAGGATCCCCTCCAGGAAGTCGCTGCCCAGCCGGGCCACCACGCCGACGTCGAGCTGGTGCAGCACGTACCGGCCGCGGCGCCGCGTGGTGATCAGGCCCGCCTTCTTGAGCACGCTCAGGTGCCGGGATATCTCCGGCGCGGTCATGCCGTGCGCCTGCGCCAGCTCGCCGGTGGTGTACGCGCTGCGGGCCAGGTGGCGGCAGATGCGCATCCGGACCGGGTGGGACAGGGCGGTCATCCGCAGGGTGAGCTGCTCCACGGAGAGCGGGGCGGCGAGTTCGGGGGAACTGACGGGGTACTGCAGCACCGGCTGCCACCGGTACCGGTGCAGCACCAGCAGGTGCGGACGGCCGAGGCTGGTGGGGACCAGGAGCAGACCGCCGTCCGCCGTGACCGTCGTGCTCCCCTCGGTCAGCTTGTCGACGGTGATGACCCGCGCCGTCTCGTCCAGGGACAGGGCGGAGGAGACGGAGGCCAGCGCCTCGGACAGGCCCTTGTGCCGGAGCAGATCCGTCTTGTGACGGGCCTCCGCGGCGAGCGGGTGGCGCAGCCGGGACCAGGTCTCGGCGAAGAAGGCCTCGTCACAGTCCTCCAGGAACTGCCGCAGCCAGGCCCGCACGCCCGGCGGGTCCACCAGCAGCCGCTCGGTGAACCGCGTCTGCTGCGGCCCCCGCGAGGCGGCCAGATCCACGGCGCGCCGCCGCACCTCGGGGTCGGAGAGGGCGTGCGGCCCCTCGGAGCCGTAGGCCGGGGCGCAGGTGAACTCCAGGGCCGCGTCCACGAACTGCTCGTCCGTGAGCTTGTCCAGCAGGTCCAGGTCCTCGGCGAGCGTCGCGCCCGGCAGCGAGGCCCCGCCCGGGAGGCCCGCGCACGGGAGGAACAGGTCCGAGAACGTCGTGCGCCACAGGAAGTCCGCCTCGCACATCCGGTCCGCGAGATGGGGGTCGAGCCCGGCGGCCACCCCCGTCACCCAGCCCTGCAGCCCGGGGTGGTGCCCCGGCTCCGCCAGCGCGTGCAGCGCCATCCCCAGCTCGGCCAGCGGCGACGGCACGACGGCGACGCGCTCCGGCCGCAGCCCGCCGATGTCGATGCGCACGCTCATGTCCCCATGGTGCACCCCGCCACCGACAGCGGCCGTCGCCGATTGACGGCGGCCGTCAATCGGAGCGACAGCCGCCGCGATCAGGCGCAGCCTGGGACGAACGGGGCGGTTCGGGCGGAACCGCCGGGCCCCGCCCCCGTCCCGAGAGGGGATCGGTCATGAGCATCACCCAGCAGTACCTCCTGGACGGCTACCGGGCCGCGCAGCACGGTGAGGCCGCGCCCCCGGCGCCCGGCAGCCACGACCGGGAGACCGTGCGGGAGCTGCGCGACTACCGCCGGTTCCGGGCCGTGATGGCCGGGCGTCCGGCCACGGGGCGTCTGCGCGGGGCCCTGGGCCGGTGGCTGCGCGGCGGGCACCGGCGGCCGGTCCACTGAGAACCGCGCCGCCGCCCCGCCCCGGTCCTCGTACCGTGCCGGGTCCCGAGGCGCCTCGCACCTCCGTGCCGCGCGGTGCCCCCGGACGCGGCGCCCCCGGACTAGGGGGTGATCCGGTCCGGCAGCCGTTCCACGAACGTGCGGACCGCCGCCCGCACGTCGTCCGCCGTCCACTCCAGCCCCGGTTCGGCCACCGTGACCTCGGTGTACGCCAGTCCCGGGCCGCCCCGGTTCCAGCCCTGGGCGAACAGGCCCGTCCCCGTCTCCTCCACGTGCCGCAGCGCCGCGTCCCCGAGGGCGTCCGGCTCGTACGGCAGCCAGACCTGGAACTGGTGGGTGTGCGGCTCCTCCGGGAAGACGCGGGCCCAGGGGAGACCGGCCTCCGCGAAGCCCTCGCGCAGGGCGCCGGCCACCACGCGCGCGTGGGCGACGTACTCCGGCAGCCGGGGCAGCTCCCGCTCCAGGCCGATCAGCGCCGACAGGACGGTCGGGAACTGCTGGATGATCATGCCGCCGTACCGGTGCCGCCAGGTCTTCGCCTCGTCCACGAGTGTCTTCGGCCCCGCGACGGCGGCACCGCCGAAACCGCCGAGCGACTTGTAGAACGAGACGTACACGCTGTCCGCGAGGCCGGCGATCTCCGCCAGGGGGCGGCCGAAGTGCGGGACGCACTCCCACAGCCGGGCCCCGTCGACGTGGACCACCGCGTCGCGCTCCCGGGCCGCCTCCACGACCTCGGTGAGCTCCTCCCAGGTGGGCAGGACGAAACCGGCGTCCCTGAGGGGCAGTTCCAGCAGCAGCGCGCCGAACGGCTCGGGGAAGTCCCGTACCTCCTCGGCGGTCGGCATCCGGGGCTCGTCCGTCAGACGGACCGGGCACAGGCCGCTGACCTGGCTGAACGCCTGCCGTTCATGGACTTCGGGATGACTGAGGGCGTGCAGGGCCACGGTCGGGTTCCCGGTCCGGCCCGCCCAGCAGCGCAGCGCGACCTGCTGGGCCATGGTCCCGGTCGGGAAGAAGACCGCCGCCTCCGTGCCCAGCAGCTCGGCGACCCGCTCCTCCAGGGTCTCGACGAGGCCGCCGCCGTACATGTCGACCCGTTCGTCGAGGTCGCACACCTCGCCGGCGCCCTCGCCCAGCCATTCCAGACGCTCGCGGAGCGTCAGCTGGTAGCCGGGCCGCCACAGCACCCGCTCGGCCACCTTCCAGGCGGCCGCGCGCCGCTCGAACCGTTCCTGGTGAGACAGCCCCGCCGTCTCCCGCCCGTCCCGCTCCGCGGGTTCCGTACCGTCCCGCTCCGCAGGTTCCGTACCGCTCCGTGCCGCCGTATCGCTCATCCCAGGATCATGTCCCGCCCCACCCCTTCGGGGCACCCCGAATTCCACACACCGGTGACCTGTGGAAATCCCGCCCGCGCGGCCGTCGCGCACGACACCTCGACGGCCCGCGGAAACCCACAGCCTGTGGACGACCGGACTGCCCTCCGGCCAATCGCGTTAACATGACGAGAAATCGTCCGGTACCCCGAGCGGACTGGAACGGAAGGCCGCCGTCGAGTGAGTACACATCCCCAGCCAGAGCCCAAGGACCGCCCCGCGCGGCTGACCGTCGGCGTCGTCGGCGCCGGCCGCGTCGGACCCGCGCTCGCCTCCGCGCTCCAGCTCGCCGGACACCGCCCGGTGGCCGTCTCCGGCGTCTCCGACGCCTCCCGGCGGCGTGCCGCGCAGCTCCTGCCCGGCGTTCCGCTGGTGTCCCCGGCCGAGGTCCTGGAGCGCGCCGACCTCGTGCTGCTGACCGTTCCCGACGACACGCTCCCCGGGCTCGTCGAGGGACTCGCCGAGACGGGTGCCGTCCGTCCGGGACAGCTGCTGGTGCACACCTCCGGACGGTACGGCGCACGCGTGCTCGACCCGGCCCTCAGGGCGGGCGCGCTGCCGCTGGCCCTGCACCCCGCGATGACGTTCACGGGCACCGCGGTGGACGTCCAGCGGCTCGCCGGATGCTCCTTCGGGGTCACCGCCCCCGAACAGCTGCGGCTGGCCGCCGAGGCTCTCGTGATCGAGATGGGCGGCGAGCCCGAGTGGATCGCCGAGGAGTCCCGGCCGCTCTACCACGCGGCCCTCGCGCTCGGCGCCAACCACCTGGTGACCCTGGTCGCCGAGTCGATGGACCTGCTGCGCACCGCCGGTGTCGGGGCCCCCGACCGGATGCTCGGCCCGCTCCTCGGCGCCGCCCTGGACAACGCGCTCAGGTCGGGCGACGCGGCCCTGACCGGACCCGTCGCGCGCGGGGACGCGGGCACGGTCGCCGCGCACGTCGCCGAACTGCGCGAGCACGCCCCGGAGACCGTCGCCGGTTATCTGGCGATGGCCCGCGCGACCGCCGACCGCGCGCTCGCCCACGGACTGCTCAAGCCGGAACTCGCCGAGGACCTCCTGGGGGTGCTCGCCGCCGGGACGGACGCGGCCCAGGGGACCGAGGGAGACGCCCGATGACCACCACCCTGCTGCGCACCGCCGGTGAACTGTCCGCGCGGGCCCGGACCGGCCGCAGAGCCGTCGTGATGACCATGGGCGCCCTCCACGAGGGGCACGCCACCTTGATCCGCACCGCCCGCGAGATCGCGGGGGACGCGGGCGAAGTGGTCGTCACCGTCTTCGTGAACCCCCTCCAGTTCGGGCAGGGCGAGGACCTCGACCGCTACCCGCGCACGCTCGACGCCGACCTGAAGATCGCCGAACAGTCGGGCGCGGACGTCGTGTTCGCGCCGTCCGTCGACGAGGTCTACCCCGGCGGCGAGCCCCAGGTCCGGATCTCCGCGGGACCGATGGGCGAGCGCCTGGAAGGCTCCGTGCGGCCCGGTCACTTCGACGGCATGCTCACCGTCGTCGCCAAGCTGCTGCACCTGACCCGGCCCGACGTGGCCCTGTTCGGCCAGAAGGACGCCCAGCAGCTGGCCCTGATCAAGCGCATGACGCGCGACCTGAACTTCGGCGTGGAGATCCTCGGCGTCCCCACCGTGCGCGAGGAGGACGGGCTCGCCCTCTCCAGCCGCAACCGCTACCTCTCGGCCGGGGAGCGGCGCACCGCCCTCGCCCTCTCCCAGGCCCTGTTCGCCGGCCGCGACCGGCACGCCGCCCAGGAGGCGCTGCGCGCGCGGGCCCTGGAGGTGCCCGCCACGCGCGAGCGCGCCGAGGCCCTCAGCGCCATAGGCGAGTCGCGGGCCGCGGCCGACGCGCACGCCGTCGCCAAGGCCGTCCCCGGCTGGCCCGGCGGGGTCCGCTCGGCGGCCCGGCTGGTCCTCGACGAGGCGGCCCGCCTCAGTCCGCCGCTGGTCCTGGACTACCTCGCTCTCGTCGACCCCGACGACTTCACGGAGATCCCGGACGACTTCACCGGCGAGGCGGTCCTCGCCGTCGCCGCCCGGGTCGGGACGACCCGCCTGATCGACAACATTCCCCTCACCTTCGGAGCCGCCTCGTGACCGGCAAAGGCACAGGTTCAGACACCACCAACGGCACCGGCATACGCCTGCACGCGCCCGCCCCGGGCTGGGCCCTGAGCGCGGACGTCGTGGTCGTGGGCTCCGGCGTCGCCGGGCTCACCGCGGCCCTGCGCTGCGAGGCCGCGGGGCTGCGGACCATCGTGGTCACCAAGGCCCGCCTGGACGACGGCTCCACCCGCTGGGCCCAGGGCGGGGTCGCCGCGGCACTCGGCGAGGGCGACACCCCCGAGCAGCACCTGGACGACACCCTGGTCGCGGGCGTGGGCCTGTGCGACGAGGAGGCCGTGCGCACCCTCGTCACCGAGGGCCCCGACGCGGTGCGCCGGCTCATCGCGACCGGCGCCCACTTCGACGAGTCCTCCGAGGGCGACCTCGAACTCACCCGCGAGGGCGGCCACCACCGCCGCCGCATCGCGCACGCGGGCGGCGACGCGACCGGTGCCGAGATCTCCCGGGCCCTCGTCGAGGCGGTCCGCGCGCGCGGCCTGCGCACGGTCGAGAACGCGCTCGTCCTGGACCTCCTCACGGACGCCGAGGGCCGCACCGCGGGCGTGACCCTGCACGTCATGGGAGAGGGCCAGCACGACGGCGTGGGCGCCGTCCACGCCCCCGCCGTGGTCCTCGCGACCGGCGGCATGGGCCAGGTCTTCTCCGCGACCACCAACCCGTCCGTGTCCACCGGCGACGGCGTGGCCCTCGCCCTGCGCGCGGGCGCCGAGGTCTCCGACCTCGAGTTCGTCCAGTTCCACCCGACCGTGCTCTTCCTCGGCGCCGACGCGGAGGGCCAGCAGCCGCTGGTCTCCGAGGCGGTACGCGGCGAGGGCGCCCACCTGGTCGACGCGGACGGCGTGCGCTTCATGGTGGGACAGCACGAGCTGGCCGAACTGGCGCCCCGGGACATCGTCGCCAAGGGCATCACGCGCCGCATGCTGGAGCAGGACGCCGAGCACATGTTCCTCGACGCCCGGCACTTCGGCGCCGAGATGTGGGAGAACCGCTTCCCCACGATCCTCGCCGCCTGCCGCGCCCACGGCATCGACCCGGTGACCGAGCCCGTCCCGGTCGCCCCGGCCGCCCACTACGCCTCCGGCGGCGTCCGCACCGACGCCCGGGGCCGCACCACGGTCCCCGGCCTGTACGCGTGCGGCGAGGTCGCCTGCACGGGCGTCCACGGCGCCAACCGGCTCGCCTCCAACTCGCTGCTCGAAGGCCTCGTCTACGCCGAGCGCATCGCCGCCGACATCGCGGAGCGCCACGCCGAGGACGGCCTGCACGCGCGCGTGCCCGAACCCGTCCCGCACCCCGAGACGCCCGCGCACCCGCTGCTCGCCCCCGAGACCCGCTTCGCGGTCCAGCGGATCATGACCGCCGGCGCCGGTGTGCTGCGCTCCGCCGACTCCCTCCAGGCCGCGGCCGAGCAGCTCCAGCGGCTGCACACCGACGCGCGGGACGCCCTCGACGAGAACGGCAAGACCTCCGAGCCCGGCGTCGACACCTGGGAGGCCACGAACCTGCTGTGCGTGGCCCGCGTCCTGGTCGCCGCCGCCCTCCTGCGCGAGGAGACGCGGGGCTGCCACTGGCGCGAGGACCACGCCGACCGGGACGACGAACAGTGGCGCCGCCACATCGTCGTACGGCTGAATCCCGACCGGACGCTCGCCGTCGGCACCACCGATACCGCAGACTTCCCCCCGACATCCCGGCAGCCCCACCCGGCGCCCCAGTCCCGTCCCCAGGAGCAGTGACCGAAGTGAGCACCCACGACCTTCCCCTCGCCGAGAGCGGCGGCTGCGGCGACGGCTGCGGCTGTGGCGCAGACATGGACGAGGCGTACATGGAGTGCGGCCTCGATCCCGCTCTCGCCCAGCTCCTCGCCGACGCCGGTCTCGACCCCCTGGAGGTCGAGGACATCGCGAACGTGGCGATCCAGGAGGACCTCGACCACGGCGTGGACGTGACGACGGTCGCGACCATCCCCGAGGACGCCGTCTCCACCGGCGACTTCACCGCCCGGGACGCGGGCGTCGTCGCGGGCCTGCGCGTCGCCGAGGCCGTCCTGTCCGTGGTCTGCACCGACGAGTTCGAGGTCGAGCGGCACGTCGAGGACGGCGACACGGTCGAGGCCGGCCAGAAGCTGCTGAGCGTCACCACGCGCACCCGCGACCTGCTGACGGCCGAACGCAGCGCCCTCAACCTCCTGTGCCGCCTGTCCGGCATCGCGACCGCCACGCGCGCGTGGGCGGACGCCCTGGAGGGCACCGAGACGCGGGTGCGGGACACCCGCAAGACCACACCGGGCCTGCGCTCCCTGGAGAAGTTCGCGGTGCGCTGCGGCGGCGGCGTCAACCACCGCATGTCGCTGTCCGACGCGGCGCTGGTCAAGGACAACCACGTGGTCGCCGCGGGCGGCGTGGCCGAGGCCTTCAAGGCCGTGCGGGAGATGTTCCCGGAGGTCCCGGTCGAGGTCGAGGTGGACACCCTGCACCAGCTGCGCGACGTCGTGGACGCGGGCGCCGACCTGATCCTGCTGGACAACTTCACGCCCGTCGAGTGCGAGGAGGCGGTCGCCCTCGTCGCCGGCCGTGCCCTCCTGGAGGCGTCCGGCCGGCTCACCCTCGCCAACGCCGGGGCCTACGCGAAGACGGGCGTCGACTTCCTGGCGGTGGGCGCGCTCACGCACTCCTCCCCGATCCTCGACATCGGCCTCGACCTGCGAGCGGCGGAGTAACCCCGGCCATGCTGCTGACCATCGACGTGGGCAACACCCACACGGTCCTCGGCCTCTTCGACGGTGAGGAGATCGTCGAGCACTGGCGCATCTCCACCGACTCGCGCCGTACCGCCGACGAACTCGCCGTGCTGCTGCAGGGCCTCATGGGCATGCATCCGCTGCTCGGCGAGGAACTCGGCGACGGCATCGACGGCATCGCGATCTGCGCGACCGTGCCGTCCGTGCTGCACGAGCTGCGCGAGGTGACGCGGCGCTACTACGGCGACGTCCCCGCCGTCCTCGTCGAGCCCGGCGTCAAGACGGGCGTGCCGATCCTCACGGACAACCCCAAGGAGGTCGGCGCCGACCGGATCATCAACGCCGTGGCGGCCGTCGAGCTGTACGGCGGACCGGCGATCGTCGTCGACTTCGGCACCGCGACCACCTTCGACGCGGTGAGCGCGCGGGGCGAGTACGTCGGCGGCGTCATCGCCCCCGGCATCGAGATCTCCGTCGACGCGCTCGGCGTCAAGGGCGCGCAGCTGCGGAAGATCGAGGTGGCCCGGCCGCGCGCGGTGATCGGCAAGAACACCGTCGAGGCGATGCAGTCCGGCATCATCTACGGCTTCGCGGGCCAGGTCGACGGTGTCGTGAACCGGATGGCGCGCGAGCTCGCCGACGACCCCGAGGACGTCACCGTCATCGCCACCGGCGGACTCGCCCCGATGGTCCTCGGCGAGTCCTCGGTGATCGACGAGCACGAGCCGTGGCTGACGCTGATCGGACTGCGCATGGTCTACGAGCGGAACGTCTCCCGCAGCTAGGGCGGCACCGCCGGCTCCGGTTCGTGTGGAGTTCATACAACCTTCTGGTGGGGTTCAGGGTCATCTCGGGTGACTTCGGGGGCGTCCCGAGACCCTGGACCACCAGAGGGAGTTCGGATGAGATTAGTTCCGGCCGCGACCAGGACCGTCGGCAGGAGATGGGCCCGGTCCGCCGTGTGCGCCCTCGCCGCGGCGACGGCCCTGACGGGCCTGTCCACCGGATCGGCGGCGGGGGCGCCCACGCCGCCGGCCGGCACCCGAGTGGTGCTGGAGAGTCCGGCGACCGCGGAGGCCCTCCCGTACGAGTCCTACGGACTTCCGATGGACGTGTGGGTGCTCAACAGGGGGGCGGCGACGCTCGACTCGTACAAGCTCACCGTCGACGCCACCTCGCTCAAGGGCATCGCCGATGTGACGGCGTGCTGGAAGCCGGCGGACCCCGTCCGGGTCTGCGACTCCGACGGAATCATCTCGTCCGACGGGGGCCGCGCCCACAAGATCGATCTGCGGCGCGCGAAGAACGCGGTGGTCGGTGCCTCGGGCGAGATCCGCATGACCGTCGAGTCGCACGGCGTACAGCTCGCGACGCGGACGATCAAGGTGACGGTTCCCGACCCGGGCGTGGTCCTCGACCGGCTGGAGCGCACGCCCGGCGGCGAGAAGGTGAAGCCGGGAACCTCCATGAAGGTGACGAGCGGGTTCACGAACTACGGTGCCACCGCGAAGGACGCCGTGGGTCTCCACATGCTCTACGACGGCCTGACTCCCGACGAGGAGTTCAGCAACTGCGAGTACTCGACCTCCCACGGCACCGCGCACGGCGGTGGCACGGTCTCCTGCGTCTTCGAGGGGTCGTTCGCCGTCGGCGGATCGTACGACCTGGACCTGGGCTCGGTGACCGCCGACACCGCAGAGTTGAACGGATCCCTCTCGGTTTCGTACGGGAAGGCGGAGCACGACTGGGGCGACGAGGCCCACCACCGCGGCACCGGCCGTGAGTTGAGGCCGACGCCCCGGCCCGCCTCCGCGCCCCCGGGGGAGCCGCAGGAGCGAGGGGTCACGAGCTTCCGGATCGACAACACCGCGGACCTCCGGGCCGTGGGCGCCACGGTGCGGCAGAAGAAGGCCGGGGATCCGGTGAGGTTCACGGTGGGCGTGCGCAACGACGGTCCCGCCGGGATGCTCGCCTGGACCGGCAGCGAGCCGGGCGAGGACCCGCCCTACAAGACCCGCGTCTACCTCCCGGCCGGGACGGAGACGGTCACCACTCCCAAGGCCTGCCACGAGTTCACGAAGCACGGCGTCCTCGACTATTACGAGTGCCACGGGGACGTCGACGACTACTGGATCGACCCGGGCCAGTACACGAAGTGGGACTTCGACCTGCGGGTCGTCGATCCCGCCAAGCTGAAGCCGGGCCGGATCACGGTGGATTCGCTGCCGACCGATCCCGACAGGGCCAACAACACCGCGGCGATCGTCGTCCGCGCCCCGGGCGACGGTTCGGGCACGGGCGGTTCGGGCGCGGGCGGTACGAGCGGCGGTTCGACGGGCTCCGGCGGCACGTCCGGGGGCGACGGAAACGGCGGCACGGGCGGCGGTGGCGGCAGCACCACCACGACGACGGGCGGTACCGGGAGCGGCAGCATGGCCGCGACGGGCGCGGGCTCCTCGGTCACGCTCGCGGCAGGGGCGTCGGCGCTGGCCCTGCTCCTGGGCGGCGGCCTGTTCCTCGGCCTGCGTCGTCGGGGGACGCGCTGAGCACCGGGACGCCGTGACGTGACCCTCACGGGCCCTTCCTCCGGACCCCCTGGTCCGAAGGGAGGGCCCGAGCCGCGCCACAAGAATTACATTCTGCTGATTCTTCACATTCAGTGCGTATCGTCACTTTCATGCCCACGCCCTACGGATCCCACGGCGGTATGGCGTTCGGCGCGGAGGAGCTGCGCGTGCTCCGCCGTGCCCTCGCCCTCGCCCTGCACCCCAGCCCGGTCTCCGCCGAGGACGTCCAGAACTGCCTCCGCCTCGCCGAGTCCGTCGACGAGGCGGCCCGCGAGGGGGCCAGGCTCCGGGCCTTCCTGCTGGCCGACCTCGTCCGCTACCGGGCCGCGCTGCCGGGCACCGCGGCCGGCTACTTCGCCCTCCTGGAGGAGGTCCTCGCCTCCGGCTACCGGCCGGAGGCCGACGACCTCGCCGCGCTCCGCGCGCTGCGCGGCAACCCCGTCGCGGCGGCCCTCCTGGACCGCTGCCGGGTCCTCGCCGAGCAGGACGTGCGCGCCCGGCTCGCGGGCCGCGCGGTCGCCTCGGTGCCCCCGTCCCGCACCCGGCTGCTGGCCCTGCCCGGCGGCCGTGCCGCCGAGGAGCCCGACCGGAAGAGCGAGCCGAACCCGCGGCCCCAGCCGCCGGTCAGGACGCCCCGCCCGGACCGGCCCGTCCCCACCCCGGGCGAGGTCTTCCCGCCGAGGCGCAAACCGGGACCGCCTCCGGCCGACCCGGCGCAGCGGCTCGCGGCGGGCTAGCTACTCTGGGGACATGGACTACGTCTCCGCGCTCGTGCCCCCGGTAGTGATGGCCGTGTTCTTCATCGGGCTCATCGTGACGATCGTGAGGAGCCAGGGCGGGGCCAACAAGGCCAAGGAGGACGGGGTCGTCGACGCCGCCCTCGCGCGCGTGGAGGCCGCCCGGCAGACCCCGGCCCCCAAGGACACCGGGGCCTGAGCCCGGGGCGGCCCCACGCCCGCCCCGGGGCCCCTCCCGCGCACGGCCCCCGTCCCCTCCCGCGTACGGCCGCCCCGGGCCGGACCGCGCCGTCACCGGCGTACGACTCGGACGTTTCCCACGTCCTTCGAGTCGTACGCCCTTTTTGTTGGCCCTCTCCCACTATTGTTCTGAACTGTGCCTCGCCCATTGGGAGAACTCGAAGACGCGGTCATGACGCGGGTGTGGAAGTGGAACCGCCCGGTGACCGTTCGGGAAGTCCTGGAAGACCTTCAACGGGAACGGTCCATCGCGTACACCACGGTGATGACCGTTTTGGACAATCTCCATCAGAAGGGCTGGGTGCGCCGCGAAGCGGAAGGCCGGGCCTATCGATATGAGGCGGTCTCCACGCGGGCGGCCTACTCGGCGGCGCTGATGAACGACGCCTGGTCGCAGAGCGACAACCCCGCGGCCGCTCTCGTCGCCTTCTTCGGGATGATGAGCGAGGAACAGCGGGTGGCGCTCAGGGATGCCGTACGCATCGTGCAAGGGCCGGAACCACAAGTCTCCGAACCCGCCGAAAGGCCGCCGGCGCCCGGGCCCTCCGAGGAGAACCCCGCCGCCGACGGGGACCCCTCCGGGCGATAGCGTCCGCTCATGTCAGCAGAGCATCCCGCGGAGGTTCCGGCAGAGCTTCCGGCGGAGCATCCCGAAGTCACCGCAAAAGCCGTCACCGTCCGGCGGGCCAGGACCAGCGATGTCCCGGCCGTACGACGACTCCTCGACGCGAACGTGCGCCGCCGTATCCTGCTCGACAAAGCCACCGTCACCCTTTACGAGGACATCCAGGAGTTCTGGGTCGCGGAACGCGACGACAACGCCGAGGTGGTCGGCTGCGGGGCCCTGCACGTGATGTGGGAAGACCTCGCCGAAGTCCGCACCCTCGCGGTGAACCCCACGGTCAAGGGCATGGGCGTCGGTCATCAGTTGCTGGAGAAGTTGCTCCAGACCGCCCGCTGGCTCGGTGTTCGACGGGTTTTCTGCCTCACCTTCGAAGTCGGCTTCTTCGCGAAGCACGGCTTCGTGGAGATCGGTGAGACACCCGTCGACACCGATGTCTACGCCGAGCTCCTGCGTTCCTATGACGAGGGCGTCGCGGAGTTCCTCGGTCTCGAACGAGTGAAACCGAACACCTTGGGCAACAGCCGGATGCTTCTGCATCTGTGATCGCGGCCGGCTATTCCGGCGGAGTGCGATGCCCGCGTTCCCTATGTCCGAAACGCGCACGTTTCCGGGCGGGCGGAGTCCCATGAGTCTCCGCCAGGGGTTTGTGTTTTTCCGGCAAAAGCGGTTTGCTTTCCGACGTACTGCAGTACTGCATATAACAAGGGACGGCGAAACGGCGGACGCCGCGGGGCCCTCCTTGCCCTGAAGTTATCGATGAAAGGAAATCCGGTGGCACAGAAGGTTCAGGTCCTTCTTGTCGACGACCTCGACGGTGGCGAGGCGGACGAGACCGTGACGTTCGCGCTGGACGGCAAGACGTACGAAATCGATCTCACGACCGCCAATGCGGACAAGCTCCGTGGTCTTCTCGACCCCTACCTCAAGGGCGGCCGTCGTACCGGAGGCCGTGCTGCGGGCGGACGCGGAAAGGCCCGCGTGGCTTCCGGCGGCAGCCAGGACACCGCGCAGATCCGCGCCTGGGCGAAGGAGAACAACCTGGAGGTCAACGACCGCGGCCGTGTTCCCGCGTCCATCCGCGAGGCCTACGAGAAGGCCAACGGCTGAGCGCACGCGCGCCGCAGCCGCACGCGGTGGCACTGCGTCGCCATCGTCTGCACCAGTCGTACGAGATCGGGGGCGCCCCCAACGCCCCCGCCGCCCAGTGCCGACAGCGTCGGCAGGGCCGGCTCCACCTCGCGGCCGGGCTCAGGGGGCCGCAGCCAGCGGGCGGCCCCTCCCGGGTCCCTCCGCGTTCGCGGACCGGCGGGCGGCCGCTCCCCGGGGCGGGCCCCCGGACGGTCCTCGGACCGGGTCCCGGACCCGCCCGGCAGCGGGGCGAAGGGGCCCGGCGACGCCGGGGCCCCGGGATCCGGTGACACCGGGACGCCGGGATCCGGTGACACCGGGACGCCGGGATCCGGTGACACCGGGACGCCGGGATCCGGTGACACCGGGACGCCGGGATCCGGTGACACCGGGACGCCGGGATCCGGTGACACCGGGACGCCGGGATCCGGCGGTGGGGGAGCCTCGACGCTCCCGCCCGCGCCGATCGCCGTGAGATCCAGCGCGAGAGCGCCCCACTCCAGCCAGTCGAGCAGCCCCGGCAGCTCCTCCGCGCTCCCCGCGGCCACCAGCAGCCGCATCCGCTCCCCGTGCAGAGCCACCGGGGACGCCGGCCCCAGATGCCGCAGCGCCGGGAATCCCGCCTCCGCCGGCACCTCCAGGACGTCGAAGCGCAGCCCCGTGACCAGCCGCACCGGCGATCCGGGCACTGCCGTCCAGCCCAGTTCGTTCTCGTACCACCGGCACACCGGATCGGCCGGATCGCCCGGATCGAAAGGCCGGCGAGGGACAGGGACGGCGGGAACCATGCAAGGAGCAACCGCGGGAAGACCCCCGGAGTTACGCTGGGCGTTTCCGCGAACGCGAAGAGTTCCGGGAAAAGGGGCGCGAGGAAGCGTTCGACCGGGCATCGATGTTCGCCCGTAGCTGAGGGAACCGGTGCGCGCGGCATGGACTGTCGGTGCGTGCGGGTAAGACATGCCTAGTGGGAGGGGCGACACGCAGGACTTGGGCATCTCACGTTCGCCATCGGCGTACAGCGGGAGAGGGTATCTGCCTGGCCTGCGGGAACATCGTCTCGCACCATCGGGTTGGAGCAGATGTCGGCGTTCGGGGTCAGGAGGCCAAGGACGGTGTCGGCAGTTGGAATGAGCGGTCCCCGCTTGCGGGACTAAGCTGCGGAAGGACAGGGAGGGGAGCGTCCCCTTACTGCCTGACCGCTCTGAGGAGCGATTAACGATGTTCGAGAGGTTCACCGACCGCGCGCGGCGGGTTGTCGTCCTGGCTCAGGAAGAAGCCCGGATGCTCAACCACAACTACATCGGCACCGAGCACATCCTCCTGGGCCTGATCCACGAGGGTGAGGGTGTCGCCGCTAAGGCCCTGGAGAGCCTCGGGATTTCGCTCGAGGCGGTCCGCCAGCAGGTGGAGGAGATCATCGGCCAGGGCCAGCAGGCCCCCTCCGGCCACATCCCCTTCACCCCCCGTGCCAAGAAGGTCCTGGAGCTGTCGCTCCGCGAGGCCCTTCAGCTGGGCCACAACTACATCGGCACGGAGCACATCCTGCTCGGCCTGATCCGTGAGGGCGAGGGCGTCGCCGCCCAGGTCCTGGTCAAGCTGGGCGCAGACCTCAACCGGGTGCGGCAGCAGGTGATCCAGCTGCTCTCCGGCTACCAGGGCAAGGAGACCGCCACCGCCGGCGGTCCTGCCGAGGGCACCCCCTCCACGTCCCTGGTCCTCGACCAGTTCGGCCGGAACCTCACCCAGGCCGCTCGTGAGTCCAAGCTCGACCCGGTCATCGGGCGCGAGAAGGAGATCGAGCGGGTCATGCAGGTGCTGTCCCGCCGCACGAAGAACAACCCGGTGCTCATCGGTGAGCCCGGCGTCGGCAAGACCGCCGTCGTCGAGGGCCTCGCCCAGGCCATCGTCAAGGGCGAGGTGCCCGAGACCCTCAAGGACAAGCACCTCTACACCCTCGACCTCGGCGCGCTGGTCGCCGGCTCCCGCTACCGCGGTGACTTCGAGGAGCGCCTGAAGAAGGTCCTCAAGGAGATCCGCACCCGCGGCGACATCATCCTGTTCATCGACGAGCTGCACACGCTGGTCGGTGCGGGTGCCGCCGAGGGCGCCATCGACGCCGCTTCGATCCTGAAGCCGATGCTGGCCCGCGGTGAGCTCCAGACCATCGGCGCGACCACCCTGGACGAGTACCGCAAGCACCTCGAGAAGGACGCGGCCCTCGAGCGCCGCTTCCAGCCGATCCAGGTGGCGGAGCCTTCCCTCCCCCACACGATCGAGATCCTCAAGGGTCTGCGCGACCGGTACGAGGCCCACCACCGTGTGTCCATCACGGACGAGGCCCTGGTGCAGGCGGCGACGCTCGCCGACCGGTACATCTCGGACCGCTTCCTGCCCGACAAGGCGATCGACCTGATCGACGAGGCGGGCTCCCGGATGCGCATCCGCCGGATGACCGCGCCGCCGGACCTCCGCGAGTTCGACGAGAAGATCGCGGGCGTGCGCCGCGACAAGGAGTCGGCCATCGACTCCCAGGACTTCGAGAAGGCGGCCTCTCTCCGCGACAAGGAGAAGCAGCTGCTGGCGGCGAAGGCCAAGCGCGAGAAGGAGTGGAAGGCCGGCGACATGGACGTCGTGGCCGAGGTCGACGGCGAGCTGATCGCCGAGGTCCTGGCCACCGCCACCGGCATCCCGGTCTTCAAGCTGACCGAGGAGGAGTCCTCGCGTCTGCTGCGCATGGAGGACGAGCTCCACAAGCGGGTCATCGGCCAGAAGGACGCCATCAAGGCGCTCTCGCAGGCGATCCGCCGTACGCGAGCGGGTCTGAAGGACCCGAAGCGTCCCGGTGGTTCCTTCATCTTCGCCGGCCCCTCGGGCGTCGGTAAGACGGAGCTGTCGAAGACCCTCGCGGAGTTCCTCTTCGGTGACGAGGACGCGCTGATCTCCCTCGACATGTCGGAGTTCAGCGAGAAGCACACGGTCTCGCGTCTCTTCGGTTCGCCCCCCGGTTACGTGGGCTACGAGGAGGGCGGCCAGCTGACCGAGAAGGTGCGCCGCAAGCCGTTCTCCGTCGTCCTCTTCGACGAGGTCGAGAAGGCCCACCCGGACATCTTCAACTCGCTGCTGCAGATCCTGGAGGACGGTCGTCTGACCGACTCCCAGGGCCGGGTCGTGGACTTCAAGAACACGGTCATCATCATGACGACCAACCTCGGCACCCGGGACATCTCCAAGGGCTTCAACCTCGGCTTCGCGGCCGTGGGCGACGTCAAGACCAACTACGACCGGATGAAGGCCAAGGTCAACGAGGAGCTGAAGCAGCACTTCCGCCCCGAGTTCCTGAACCGTGTCGACGACACGGTGGTCTTCCACCAGCTGACCGAGGAAGACATCATCCAGATCGTCGACCTCATGATCGCCAAGGTCGACGAGCGTCTGAAGGACCGGGACATGGGCATCGAGCTCAGCCCGACCGCCAAGTCGCTCCTCGCCAAGAAGGGCTACGACCCCGTCCTGGGCGCCCGGCCGCTGCGCCGGACCATCCAGCGCGAGATCGAGGACGTCCTCTCGGAGAAGATCCTCTTCGGCGAGCTGCGTCCCGGCCACATCGTGGTCGTCGACACGGAGGGCGAGGGCGAGGCCAAGACCTTCACCTTCCGGGGTGAGGAGAAGTCGGCGCTCCCCGACGTCCCGCCGATCGAGCAGGCCGCCGGCGGTGCCGGTCCCAACCTGAGCAAGGAGGCGTGACCTCCGGGTCCGCCTGAAAAGGGGCTGCCCCGGGACTCCGGTCCCGGGGCAGCCCCTTTTCCCGTGCGCGCGGAGCCGCGCGCGGAAGTTCCCGCGCGGGGACTCCCGCGCGGGAGTCATAGAACGCTCTGCGTCGTGGTCGCGGTGTGTTCGCCCGGCAATTGACCCGAGAGATGTTCCGGCACGCCTCCGATGTCGAAATCGAGGACGAAATCGACCGTCCGCAGATTCGGCAGCAGGGCCCTCAGCCGGGAAAGGTCCTCGTCCCCCGCCAGTTTCCTCAGTTCCAGGTGTTCGACGGACGGCAGCGGCGGCGCCGACGCGAGGGCTTCCAGCGCGGCCCGGTTGATCCGCAGTTCTCGGAGTTCCGGCAGGGCGGCGACCTCGGACCAGTCGTCCGGGCCGAGCTCCCCGGGCACCCGGCTCAGCCACAGGGTGTGCAGCGACCGCCAGTGGCGCAGCCCCCGCAGCCCGGTCTCCCGCAGGACGTCATGGCCGAAGGAGAGGACCTCCAGCGGCGAGTCCGGCGGGAGCGCCTCGGTCAGGGAGCGTCCCGCGAGCCGGTGTCCGACGTTCAGCTCACGCAGGGACCTCAGCCCCGTCAGACCGCCGGGTGCCCGGGTGCTGCCCCGGGCCGCCAGGAGGGACAGCACCCGCAGGGGCAGTTCCCCGAGGGGAGTGAGGTCGTCGACCCCCGTGCACTGGTCGAGGCTGAGCTGCTCCAGCCGCCGCTGGCCGGCCAGGAAGTCCAGGTCCCGCAGCCGGCTGTTGTACCGCAGCGCCAGATGCGTCACCCGGCCGGGCGGCAGGCAGGAGCGCAGCTCCGCGGAGTCGATGTCACCGACGATCTGCAGCCTGGACCTGCCGCCCAGTTCACGCAGGGCGTGGAGCTGGCCGGCCGAGTGAGCGGTGAAGTACAGGCCCTCCGGGTCCAGTCCGGCGATGACCTCGGCCGCGTAGCGCTCGGTGTCGAACCGGTGCCACGCCCAGGTGAGCTGGGCCCGCACGGACAGGGCCGGGTGGGAGCGGAAGCGCGCCAGTACGGGGACGGCCGCGTCGGTGCCGATCAGGGAGGCGGTGATCACGACGCCCCGGGCCTCGGCCTCGGTCAGCCCCTCCGGTCCCGGCAGCAGTTCCAGGACGAGGGGACCCACCTCGGCCAGGGCGCGGGCCTCCGCGGCCGATCCCGGCGGGACGAGGGCCGCCGCGTCGTCCTCCACGGCGGCCCGCACCTCGGGCGCGAGCTGTGTGGCGTGCTCCAGCGAGGCGAGGGCGAGGAGCCGTACCCGGGCCGCGGCCGCCCCGTCGAGCCGTGGCGCCGCCGCGGTCATGGAGCCCAGCAGTTCGGCCCGTTCGCGCGGCCGGGCGTGGGCGACGGCCATCCGGATCACGTCCGCCCACTGGGACTCCCCGGCGTTGCGCACCAGCAGCCCGAAGTCCCCGTCCTCCACGGCCGCCTTGGCGCCCAGGTAGTCCTGGAAGGTGCGGTGGACGAACTCCACCGTGCCCGGGGTGGGTTCACGCAGGAGGCCGCTGCGGACGACGAGGTGGCGCAGGATCCGTGAGGCGTCGCCCTGCCGGGCGGCGGCCGGGAGGGAGGGCAGGAGGTCGGCGACGATGCGTTCGGCGCGCTCCCGGTCCACCTCCACCCGGTTGTTGCGGACGAGCCAGTAGGCGAGCCGCTGCAGCAGCTGGATCTGCGGGAGTTCCGTGAGCCGGACGCCGTCGTGACCGCTCGCGCCGGCGAACATGTCGCGCTCCTCGTCGCGGCGCGACAGCAGCATGGAGAGTGCGGCGTCGTACAACTCCTTTCTGCCGTGAGGCAGATAGCCCCGCCGGTCGCGGTGCAGCGCGCAGATCAAACCGCACATCAGGGGATTGGTGGCGAGGCGGCCGAGGTCCTGCTTGGTGCGGACGGCGTCGAGGAGGGAACGCTCGTAGCCGTCGAGCCGGTCCGTGTCGGGGGCGTCCAGGCGTGCCGCGGCGTGCCAGCGGCGGATGAACGCGGTCACGTCGTCGCCGGTCATCGGCGAGAGCACGAGTTCGGTGAAGCCGTCGGACGCGAGCCAGTCCTCCCGTACGGCCGAGGGGCGGGAGGTGACCAGCCACTGGTTGCCGGGGTAGGCGTCGAGGAGTTCGCGCAGCCAGCGGCGGGTGTGTTCGCGGTCACGTTCGGGGATCTCGTCGAGTCCGTCGATCAGCAGCAGGCCGCGGCCGTGGCGGAGCACCCGGTCGGCCCAGCCGTCCGGCTGGGTGGCGTGGAAGGGGACACGGACCGCGGACAGGAACGCGTCGGGAGCCGGAAGGCCGTCGGGACGGCGGACGAGGGTGCGCAGCGGGAGGACGAAGGGGATGCGGTCCCCCCGCTCCCCGCGGGCCGCGGTCACCGCCAGCCACTGCACGAGCGTGGTCTTGCCGGAACCGGCCACACCGCGCAGGAGGACGAGGTCCTGTTCCGACAGGGCCTGTTCGGCGGGGAGCGGGGCGCCGGCGGCGGGGACACCCCCGGGCCCGGCGCTCTGTTCGTCGTCCCCGGGGCGCAGGGACTGGAGGCTGAGGTAGGCGGCGTCGAGGGGCCAGCGCTCCGGGGAGTCGACGAGATCGATGCCGTAGATGGTGAGGTGGCCGTGCCGGGTGCCGACATGGGCGAGGTAGCGCTGCTCGAAGGCCTGGTCGGTGCCGCCCGTCATGGGGGTGCGCGCGATCAGTTCGTCCACCTTGGCGATCAGCTCGCGCTGTCTGCGGCTCTGCTCCACGAGGGTGCGGGGGACAAACGTCGAGCGCTGGGTGAAGAAGTGCAGGATGTGGAGGCAGGCGGTGTCGAGCAGCCCCTCGTGGAACACGGCCGCGTCGAGGGACAGGTCCCGGTCGGGGTTCCCGGCGGCGGCGCGCAGCCGCAGGGCGAGCGCCCGGTGGCCGAGCTCCACCGCCTGGACGTCCGTCATGGTGAGGTCGCCCAGGGCGCGCAGCGTCGTACCGAGGGCGTGGACGACGGCCGCCTCCTCGTCGGCGGGGAAGGGGCGCTCCCCGCCGCGCAGCGCCCGGCCGACCAGGGCGGCCGAGAGGGCGGCCACTTCCTTCTCCCCGACGGTCCGTTTCTCGCCCTTGAAGGAGACGAGCGCCGATATCCGTACGGGCTTGTCCACGAGCCCCGCTCCCGGGCCCTCGGCCACGAAGAGCTTCCTGACCAGCGGCGCGGCCACGCTCGAGGCCAGGCGCGTGCCGATGGTTACTGGGTCCATGACGATCCCCCGGGAGAGCGTTGAGCCAGAAGGACAACCGTATGTTCTGACAGCCGATCGGCACAGTCGCGCCGTGGGACGTCCGTGAGGGGCCGGCCGGTTCCCCAAAGCCCTTGAGAACAGGGGCCGGAGCGTAGCCCGCGTCACATTCAGGGGGTCCCGGATCCGGTGCCCCGGTGACATGACGCACAGGCGTTCAGGACGGTACTAGGGCGGATAGTGGATATGCGAAAACGGACAAAAAGGACACTCGCCCCAGAGTGGAGAGGGGTGGCGGCGAGTCATCCGAATTGATGGGGTGAGGGATGTTTGGCAAGGGGTGTACGGGTTTGAAGTGGGGTTAAACCCTGCTTTCCGGGCCAAACGGACAAGATCCCCGGCCGGATGTCCGAGGTGTCAAGGTTCGGGAAGTTTTGCGGTTAAGTACTACTTAGCACCGTAGATAGGGGGTTTGAGTGCGGCTGGGGGGCCGGGTTACCAATGAATGGCCCGCTCGGTGGCCAGCACCGCACCGGAGTGGTTGTTCCAAGCCCCCGTCCCCGTTCTCACGAGGTATTCATGTCGAAGCGCGTCACGTCCCGCAAGTCCCTCACGTCCCTGGTCCGCACTCGGGCGGCCGTCGTGGCCGTCAGCCTGGGAGCCTCGGTCGCACTGGGCGCAGGGGTCGCGACCGCCGCCGAAGCGGGCGTCAGCAGCAGCGCCACCGTGGCCAACGCGGTGCAGACCCAGGCCGCCGCCCAGGCCAAGGCCGCCACCGCGAAGAAGGTCGCCGCCACCAAGGCGGCCGTCGCCAAGAAGGCCGCCGCGAAGAAGAAGGCCGCCTCCTGGGTCGACCCGGTCGCGAAGTACTCCCTGTCCGCCAGCTTCAACCAGGCCGGCGGCATGTGGGCCCACAAGCACTCCGGCCAGGACTTCGCCGTGCCGACCGGCACCAACGTCATGGCCGCCCACGGCGGCACCGTCGTCAAGGCGGGCCCCAACGGCGCCGGTGACGGTCCGGCGTACGGCAACGCCGTCGTCATCAAGCACGCCAACGGCAAGTACTCGCAGTACGCCCACCTGTCGCGCGTCGACGTGCACGTCGGCCAGGTCGTCAGCACCGGTCAGCACATAGCCCTGTCCGGCAACACTGGCAACTCCAGTGGCCCGCACCTGCACTTCGAGATCCGTACGACCCCGAACTACGGCTCGGCCGTCAACCCGGTGGCGTTCCTGCACAGCATGGGTGTCACCGTCTGACCCACCCCGCGCCGGTGATCCGGTGCGCGGTCCCGGCATGAAGTGCCGGAGTGGAACAGGGGATCGAGCCCCGGCGCCGAAGAGGCGCCGGGGCTCTACCTGTGTGCGCGGAACGGAATCCGGCGGCCAGGAGGCGCGGCTAGGAGGCTTCGCCCCCGCGGGCCGCCGCGCCCCCGTGAGCCTGTGTCACCAGATCGATGGCGACCTCCAGGACGGCCTTGCGCTTGTCCTCGGGGTCGCCCTCGACGTCTTTCAGGACGAACATGCCGGCGTGCATCGTGAAGAGCGCGCTGATGCAGCGGACCTGGTCGGTCAGCGCCGCCTCGGGCTCCTTGATGATCTCCAGCATGCTGATCATGCGGTCCTTGAAGGTCTCGCCGACGCTCAGCTCGCGCACCGTCGCCTGGTTCTCCTGCATGAAGCGGAAGAGCGGGGACGCGCCGCCGAGGGCGTTGCTGTACCGGCGCAGGACTTCCTGCTTGGTCTCCAGGGTGTGCGGCTGCTGCCCGCCCCACTCGATCAGTTCGTCGAGCGGCCGCGTCAGATCCTCGAAGATGCTGATGAGGATCTCTTCCTTGGTCTTGAAGTGGTAGTAGAGCGCCGCTTTGGTGACGTCGAGGTGTTCGGCGATCTCGCGCAGTGAGGTCTTCTCGTAGCCCTGCTCGGAGAAGAGTTCGAGGGCTACGTCCTGGATGCGCTGCCGGGTGTCGCCCCGGCGCTGCCGCTTGGTGCCGTCCATGATGCCGCCCATCTTCGTATGCCTCGCGCTCCCTTGAAACTTACCTGTCGACCGGCAGGGGAAGCTAGACTTACTTACTTGACGCCCGGCTAGTTGCGGGTTATTTTCCCGAGTGTAGTCAGCTTGCCGGTCGACAAGTAAGTACCGGACGGCGGCAGGGAATCCCAGGGGAGTGGAAACGATGGCGGACGAGACGAAAGCGGCCGAACCGGCCGCGGAAGAGGCCGGGAAACCGGCCGAGGGCCAGAAACAGCAGCGGAGCGTGCGCGTCATCCTGATGGCGCTCATGATCACCATGATGCTCGCGATGCTGGACAACATGATCGTGGGCACCGCGATGCCGACGATCGTCGGCGAGCTGGGCGGTCTGGAGCACCTCTCCTGGGTGGTCACCGGCTACACCCTCGCCACCGCCGCCTCCACCCCCATCTGGGGCAAGGTCGGCGACATGTACGGGCGCAAGGGCGCCTTCCTCACCTCGATCGTGATCTTCCTGATCGGCTCCGCGCTCAGCGGCATGGCCCAGGACATGGGGCAGCTCATCGGCTTCCGTGCCGTCCAGGGCCTGGGCGCCGGCGGTCTGATGGTCGGCGTCATGGCGATCATCGGTGACCTCATCCCGCCCCGCGAGCGCGGCAAGTACCAGGGCATGATGGCCGGCGTGATGGCCTTCGCCATGATCCTCGGCCCGCTGGTCGGCGGTTCCATCACCGACCACTGGGGCTGGCGCTGGTCCTTCTACATCAACCTGCCGCTCGGCGCCGTCGCGCTCGTCGCCGTCACCACCGTGCTGCACCTGCCGAAGAAGCGCGTCCAGGCGAAGATCGACTACCTGGGCGCCGCTCTGCTCGCCCTCGGCATCTCCTCCATCGTGCTCGTCACCACCTGGGGCGGCACCGAGTACGCCTGGGGCTCCGCGCGGATCATGGAGCTGACCGGGATCGGCGTCGCCGCCCTCGTCGGCTTCGTCTTCTGGCAGACCAAGGCCGCCGCGCCGGTCATGCCGCTGCACATCTTCCGCAGCCGCAACTTCACGCTGATGTCGACGATCGGCTTCATCACCGGCTTCGTGATGTTCGGCGCGGTGCTCTTCCTCCCGCTGTACCAGCAGGCCGTGCAGGGCGCCTCCGCCACCAACTCCGGTCTGCTGCTCCTGCCCATGCTCGGCGCCATGCTCGCCGTGTCGATGGTCGCCGGACGCGTCACCACCAACAGCGGCCGCTACAAGGTCTTCCCGCTCGTCGGCAGCGTGCTGATGATCATCGGCCTGTTCCTGCTCTCGCAGATGGACACCGAGACCACGCGCCTCACCTCCGGCCTCTACATGGCGGTGCTCGGCGCGGGCATGGGCTGCCTGATGCAGATCACGATGCTCGTCGCACAGAACAGCGTCGAGATGAAGGACATGGGCGTCGCGTCCTCGTCCACCACGCTCTTCCGCACGCTCGGCTCGTCGTTCGGCGTCGCCATCATGGGCGCGCTGTTCAACCACCGGGTGCAGGACGTCATGGCCGAGCGGGCCGGGGCGCTCGGCTCCAAGATGACCGAGCGGTCGGCGCAGCTCGACGCGGCCAGCCTGGCGAAGCTGCCGGCCGCGGCCCGGGACGCCTACCAGCACGCAGTGTCCGCCGGTACGCACTCCGCGTTCCTGCTCGGCTCCGCGGTCGCCGTGCTCGCGCTGGTGGCGGCGGTGTTCGTGAAGGAGGTCCCGCTGAAGGGGGCGGGAGCTCCCAAGCCCGGCGAGGACGGGGCGCCGGACGAGGCACCCCAGGTCCCGCTCGCCGAGCCGGTCTGACCTGATCGCGGGACCGGCCCTCCCGGTCCCCGAACCATCACGACGAAGGCCCCCGGCGTCGTCCGCCCCGGGGGCCTTCTCCTGTGCGCGGTGACGGCCGCCACCACGGCGGCCGGGCCTCCCGGCTATTTCCCGGGCGCCTGCAGCATCGGATAGCTGCCGGTGTTCGTCGGCGCGTGCTCCGGCAGCCACAGCACCGCGACCGCGCCCTCGGCGGGTACGCCGTCGGGGGCCCCGATGGGCCGTACGTTGCGGAAGGTCAGCCGTGCGCCGAGTACCCGGGCCTGGCCCGCGGCGATGGTGAGGCCGAGGCCGTGGCCGTCGCCCGCACGGTCGGTGCTGCCGGTGCGGAAGCGGCTCGGCCCCTCGGCGAGGAGCTTCTCGGGGAAACCCGGACCGTGGTCGCGGACACGGATGACACGGCCCTCGACGGTGACCTCGATGGGCGGCCTGCCGTGCCGGGCCGCGTTCGCCAGGAGGTTGAGCAGGACGCGCTCCAGCCGGCGCGGGTCCGTCGTGACCTCCGACTCGTGCACCACGCGGACCTCGACGTCCGCTCCCTTGGCGGCGATCCGCCGGGACACGAACTCGCCCAGCATGATGTCCTGCAGCTCGGCCCGCTCGGAGGCCCCGTCGAGCCGGGCGACCTCCAGGACGTCCTCGACGAGCGTGCGCATGGCCTGCGCGCGGTCCCGTACGAGTTCGGTGGGGCGGCCGGGCGGCAGGAGCTCGGCCGCCGTGAGCAGTCCGGTCACCGGGGTGCGCAGTTCGTGGGCGATGTCGGCGGTCACCCGGCGCTCGGCCTCGAGGCGCTGCTGGAGCGCGTCGGCCATGGCGTCCACGGCCCGCGCGAGGTCGTCGGTCTCGTCGAGCACGACACCGCCGATCGCGTCCCGCACCCGGACGTCCGGCTCGCCCTTGGCGACCCGGTTCGCCGCGGCCGCCGCCTTGCGCAGCCTGCGCGACAACTGGCCCCCTATGAGCACCCCGAGCGCGCTGCCGCCGAAGACGACCGCGATGGAGCCGATGATCAGCGCCTGGTCGAGGTCCTTCATCACGTCCGCGTTGCGGTCCGTGAAGCGCTCGTGCCAGGACAGCACCTGGCCGTTCCTGAGCGGTACGGCGGCCCAGATGTCCGGCACGCCGGTCGGGCTGTCGGAGACGTAGGTCGCCCGCCGCCCCTCGGAGACCTTCGCCATCAGGTCCGACGGAATGGAGGGGTCGTCTATCTTCGCCCCGAACGGCGGCGGCCGGCCCGGCCCGTACATGCGCTGGGCGAGCTGGATGCGCTCGTCGGCCAGGTCGCGCGAGTTGTCCAGCATCGAGACGCGGGCGGCGTTGTGCACGACCAGGCTCAGCGCGACGGCGACCAGCGCGCCGACCAGGGCGATCGCCGTGCTGAGCTTCCAGCGGATGCCCGTGCGGATGCTCGTACCCGAATCCGTGCCCCGGTCGATGCCGATGCCGATCCTCCGGCCCCTGACCCTGACCGCGCCGGGCCGCCCGGCCCCGCCGGGGTCCCGGCCGAGGATCTCGCCCCCGCCGAAACCGGCTCCCGCGCGCGAACCGCCGCTCACACCGCCCCCCGCCTCCGCGCGTGCGCCCGGAACCCGTGCCCGCCCCGCGGCCGAGGATCTCCCCGGAGCCGAGCGCCGAAACATTCCCCGCATGGCGTGCTCAGGCCTTCAACTTGTAGCCGAAGCCGCGGACCGTCTCGATACGGTCCTGGCCGATCTTCGTACGCAGCCGCTGCACATGGACGTCGACCACCCGGGTGTCCCCGCCCCAGCCGTAGTCCCACACCCGCTCCAGCAGCTTGTCGCGGCTCAGCACCGTCCCCGGCGCGGACGAGAACTCCAGGAGCAGCCGCATCTCGGTGGGCGTCAGCGCCACCGGCGTACCGCTCCGGGTCACCTCCATGCCCTCGGTGTCGACCTCCAGGTCACCGAAGACGAGCACCCCGCCCTCCCCCGGAGCGGCACCCTCGCCCGCCGCGCCCCCGCTCGCGTGCCCGAAGCGGCGCAGCACCGCGCGGATGCGGGCGACCAGCACGGCGCCGTCGAAGGGCTTGGTCACGTAGTCGTCGGCCCCGGCCTCCAGGCCGAGCACGACGTCGATCGAGTCGGCGCGCGCGGACACCATGATGACCGGCACGGTCGACTCGTCGCGGATGCGACGGCACAGCGAGACGCCGTCGAGCCCGGGGACCATCACGTCCAGCAGGGCGATGTCGGGGCGGTCGGCGCGGAACGCCTCCAGGCCGGAGAGCCCGTCGGGCATGGCCGTGACCGCGAAGCCGTCGCGCTCCAGGGCGAGTTGCGTGGCCTCGCGGATGACGTCGTCGTCCTCGACGAACAGGACGTGGGTCTGCTCTGCCATCCAGCTGCTCCGCCCGTTCAGTTCGCTTCCGGGGCGGGCGGGTTGGAGCCGCCCACCGCGTTGCTGTAGTCGTTGTGTATCCGGGACCGCTCGACGAAGCGTGTCACGGACCAGCCGTAGGTGATCACTTCCTCGCTGGAGGGGTACGACACCGGGTCGCCCTTCGCGTACAGCTGCTGGGTGACCACCAGGTCGCCCCGGTCGATCTCTGCGTAGACCGGGGGCTCCTCGGCCTTGAAGACATTCTGGTACCGGCCGTTCTCCTCGCGATAGACGTAGCTGCCGACACCCACGGCGTCGGCACAGGTCATCACGTTGATCACGATGTCGTTCGCGGGCCCGCCGGTCAGGTCCCCGTACGACACGTCGACCGGGTACTCGTCGGCGACGCACGGCTTCAGATCGCGCTTGACCGCGGCGCTGACCGTTGGGTCGCCCTTGACGATCCCGACCGCGTCCACGCGCTCGGGCGTCCTGGAGGGCGAACCGGAGACGACGGGCTTGATGCTGCCCTTGGCGACCGCGTCGCCGCCCGCCGGACCCTCGTCGCGGGCACCGGTGCCGCCGGTGGCGCACGCGGTCAGGAAAAGGCCGAGGGCGGTGAGCCCGGCCACCGCCGAACTCCCCGCCTTCAGGGCCGTTCTGCCCCGGACTCCTAGGCCGCGCAACGCTCCCGCTCCTCACGTTCGAGCGCGCGGGCGTCCAGGTCGCGGCTCTCCAGCTCCTCGCGGAGCCGGGCCAGCGCCCGGTGCAGCGTGCTCTTGACCGTTCCGGCCGACATGCCGAGCGCGGCGGCCGTCTCCTCCGTGGACATCTGCTCCCAGTGTCGCAGCACCACCACACTGCGCTGCTTGGGTGCCAGCACCTTCATGATGTCCATCAGCAGCGCGCGGTCCGCGTGCTGCTCGGTGGCGTCCTCCACGCACGCGTCCGGCAGCTGCTCGGTGGGCACCTCCTCCAGCTTGCGGGCCCGCCACCACTCGGTCCGCGTGTTGATCATCACGCGGCGCAGATAGGCGTCGGCGAGGCGCTTGTCCGCGATGCCCTCCCAGCGGCCGTACGTCCGCACGAGCGCGGTCTGGAGCAGGTCCTGGGCGTCGACCGGGTCGGGGACCAGGCGACGGGCGCTGCGCAGCAGCGCGTCCTGCCGCGTGCGGACGTACTCCTCGAATTCGAGCACCTCACCGTGCACCATGATCAACCGCCTCCGTCCCCGTTTCCGACCCGCTTGCTGCCGGTTGTCCGTAGCCTGCGAACCGCTGCCTGTCCGCCGCCGGTCGAGCGGCGCTTCCGCGGTACGGCACTGAAGCTACGGAGGCGTTGTCACGGGGTTGTCCGAGACAGCCTGCGGCCAGCACTCGGCTGTCCGTCGGTTGTGTAACGGCTATGGATACGGGGTAAGAAGAAAGGCCATTGCGCGGTGGTTTGTCCGGTGATGTCCTCCGCGTCAGGCCAGGGGGAGCCGATACAGACCGCCGGGGAGCGGCTCCACCAGACCGTCGGCGACGAGCCCGTCGAGCGCGCGGCCCCGCTGCACCGGCTCGTCCCACACCCGGTCCAGCGCGGCCTGGGGGACCGGAACGTGCGCCTCCCGCAGGACGGCCAGCAGCTTGCCGCGCACCTGGCGGTCCGTGCCCGCGTACGTCTGTCCCTTGCGCGGCGGCCCGTCGTGCTCCGGCTTGCCGGCCAGCCGCCACGCACACCGCTCGGCGATCGGGCAGCGGTGGCACGTCTCGTTCTTCGCCGTGCAGACCAGCGCGCCGAGCTCCATGGACGCGGCGGCCCAGCGCGCGGCCGTGCTCTCGTCCTCGGGCAGCAGGGCGCGGGCGAGCCTGCGCTCGGCGGCCGTGGTGGCGTTCGGCGGGTACTGCACGCCGGTGACGGCGCGGGCGAAGACCCTGCGGACGTTCGTGTCCAGTACGGGATGGCGCTGGCCGTACGCGAACGACGCGACCGCCGCCGCCGTGTACTCCCCGATGCCGGGCAGCGCCAGCAACTGTGCGTGATCGGTCGGTACGTCGCCGCCGTGCCGTTCCGTTATGGCCACCGCGGCGCCGTGCAGGCGCAGGGCGCGGCGCGGGTAGCCGAGCCGGCCCCAGGCCCGGACGGCCTCGCCGGGCGCGTCCTTCGCCAGATCGGCGGGGCGCGGCCAGCGGGCCAGCCACTGCTCGTACACGGGCAGGACGCGGTTGACCGGGGTCTGCTGGAGCATGAACTCGCTGACCATCACCGCCCAGGCGCCGGCATCGGGATGCCGCCAGGGCAGATCGCGGGCGTGCTCGTCGAACCAGTCGATGACGGGGGCGTGGAGGTCCTCGCCGGAGGTGTTCCGGGTGGGCCCGGTGGGCTCGGTGGGTGCAGTCATGGCGATATCGATCCTGCCATGCGACGGTGAGGATGCGGGGACGACGCCGGGGCGGGCGGTGGTGAAAGACCGCACCCGGCGGCCGTCATGGCGCCGGAATGGATGTCCGCCAGGATGATGATCCGGAAAAGTTGGTCCCGGGGCGGCGGGTAGGGCCTGTGACGCGGCCGATCTCTCGTACAGTTTGCGCCGTGGGATCTCTGCGCAATCCGGTCGGGCCGCTACCCTCCACCATCTACTGGCGTCGGAGGGCCGTTCTGCTGTCCGTACTAGGGCTGTTGGCGCTCCTCACCGTCTGGGTGGTCGGCACCCGCGGAGGCGGTGGCGACAACGACGCCGGCGGGTCGAACGGCAAGAACCCCGCCTCCTCGATCACGCCGGGACCGTCCGGCTCGGGTCCCGCGATCAGTCAACACCCGGGCGGGCGGGACGAGTCGAGCGGCGACACCGACAGCGGCGGCGGCACGGGCGACGACGGAAGCGACAGCGGCGGTGGCTCGGGCGGCGGTTCCGGTGACGGCTCGGGCGGCGGTTCGGGCGACGGCTCCACGGGTTCCGGCGCGAGCACCGGCGGCGGCTCCGACGACGGGGCCAAGAACGGCGGCGGGGCGGCCGACCGGCTCCCGGCCGGCTCCACCGTCCCCAACTGCACCCAGGGCAGTGTGAAGTTGACGCTCAAGAGCGTGCGCAACACCTACGCGCCCGGAGAGCAGCCCGAGATCGAGATCGTCGCCAAGAACAGCTCGGGCAGCGACTGCAAGGTCGATCTCGGCCCGAAGAACACGGTCTTGACGATCACTCAGGCCGGGAGCGACGAGGACATCTGGGCCTCGGACGACTGCCCGAAGGACGCGGCGGGCGTCCTCTTCCGCGTACCGGCCGGCGGCCAGACCGTGCACACGGTGAAGTGGGACCGCAAGCCCGGCGCCCCCGCGTGCGCCACGCCCCCTTCGGGTTCGGCGCCCGCCGGCACCTATCTGGTCGAGGCGAAGGCGCCGGGTCTGGCGAAGGCGCAGACGTCGTTCGTCCTGTCCAAGGACTGAGCGCCCCAGGGCCCGGTGAGCGGACCCGGTGAACCCGGGTCCGGAGAACCCGGGTCCGGAGAACCCGGGGCCCGGTGACGAGGGCTCCTGGACGTAACGCTTAGACGTAACGCTCCAGGATCGACGACTCCGCGAGACGGGACAGGCCCTCGCGGACGCTGCGCGCCCGCGCCTCGCCCACGCCGTCGACCGTCTGGAGATCGTCCACGCTCGCGGCGAGCAGCTTCTGGAGCCCGCCGAAGTGCTCCACGAGCCGGTCGATGATCGCGCCGGGCAGCCGCGGCACCTTGGCGAGGAGGCGGAAGCCGCGCGGGGAGACCGCGGAGTCGAGCGCCTCGGGGGAGCCGGTGTACCCCAACGCCTTCGCCACCGTGGACAGTTCGAGGAGCTCGGCGTGGGAGAGCGCGTCCAGCTCGGACAGCGCCTCGTCGACCGTGCGGGAACGCTTGGCGGTGGGCTCGGGCACGTAGTCCCGGACGACCAGCTCGCGGTCGGGCTCGACACCGGCGATCAGCTCGTCGAGCTGGAGGGTCAGCAGCCGCCCGTCGGTGCCCAGTTCCACGACGTACTCGGCGATCTCGGTGGCGATGCGGCGCACCATCTCCAGGCGCTGGGCGACCGCGGAGACGTCCCGGACGGTGACGAGGTCCTCGATCTCCAGCGCCGACAGCGTTCCCGCGACCTCGTCCAGGCGGAGCTTGTAGCGCTCCAGGGTCGCGAGGGCCTGGTTGGCGCGGGAGAGGATCGCGGCGGAGTCCTCCAGGACGCGGCGGTGACCGTCGACGTACAGCGCGATCAGGCGCATCGACTGGGAGACCGAGACGACGGGGAAGCCGACCTGCTTGCTCACCCGGTCCGCGGTGCGGTGCCGGGTGCCCGTCTCCTCCGTCGGGATCGTCGGGTCGGGCACCAGCTGCACACCCGCCCGGAGGATCTTGGTGATGTCCTTGTCGAGCACGATGCCGCCGTCGAGCTTGCACAGCTCGCGCAGACGGGTCGCGGTGAACTCGACATCCAGGACGAATCCACCCGTGCACATCGCTTCGACGGTCTTGTCGGAGCCGAGCACGATGAGTCCGCCGGTGTTGCCGCGGAGGATCCGTTCCAGCCCGTCGCGCAGTGCCGTGCCGGGTGCCACGGCGCTCAGTGAGGCGCGCATCAGGCCATCGGCACCGGAGCTCCCGCCGGACTTTCCGGGAGCTGCTGCCCGGTCGTTGGCTGCCACTGCACTCCTCCGGTCGCAGGTTTTCGGTCGCCCTCGTTTCGTACGGACGGGCGAGACCAGGGCAAAGTCTACCGGCGCGGCTCCTCGTCCCGTGGGGCCTCTCTGCGACGCGAGCGCGGAAGGACACTCAGGGCCGCGCCGATGTCGGCCACTTCCAGGACCTTCATACCGGCGGGAACCTTGCCCGGATCGGTCGGTACGAGGGCGTGGGTGAAGCCCAGACGGTGGGCCTCGGCCAGTCGCCGCTGGACCCCCGTGACCCGTCTGACCTCGCCCGCGAGCCCCACCTCGCCGATCGCCACGAGGTTCTTGGGGAGCGGGACGTCACTGGCGGCGGACGCCAGCGCGAGCGCGACGGCGAGGTCCGCGGCGGGCTCGGAGAGCTTCACACCGCCGACGGTCGCCGAGTAGATGTCCCGCTTGCCGAGGGCGCTGATCCGGCCGCGCTGCTCCAGGACGGCGAGCATCATCGAGACGCGGGAGGTCTCCAGGCCGGATGTCGTACGGCGCGGGGAGGGGATCTGGGAGTCGACGGTGAGCGCCTGGACCTCGGCGACCAGGGGACGGCGGCCCTCGAGCGTGACGGTCAGGCAGGTGCCGGGGACGGGCTCGGCGCGGCGCGTCAGGAAGAGCCCCGAGGGGTCGGCGAGCCCGGTGATGCCCTCGTCGTGCAGCTCGAAGCAGCCGACCTCGTCCGTCGTCCCGTAGCGGTTCTTGACCCCTCGCACGAGCCTCAGCCGCGCGTGCCGGTCGCCCTCGAAGGACAGGACGACGTCCACGAGGTGTTCGAGCAGCCGGGGGCCGGCGATCGCGCCGTCCTTGGTGACGTGGCCCACGAGCAGGGTGGACATGCCGCGTTCCTTGGAGGCGCGGATGAGCGCGCCCGCCACCTCCCGGACCTGGGCCATGCCGCCGGGCGCGCCGTCGATCTCCGGGGAGGCGACGGTCTGGACGGAGTCCAGGATGAGCAGGGAGGGCTTCACCGCGTCCAAGTGGCCGAGGACGGCCGCCAGGTCGGTCTCCGCGGCGAGGTAGAGGTGGTCGTCGATCGCCTTGATGCGGTCAGCGCGCAGCCGCACCTGGCTGGCCGACTCCTCACCCGTCACGTACAGGGTGCGGTGTTCGTCACTCGCCGACTTGGCCGCCACGTCCAGCAGGAGGGTGGACTTGCCGACGCCGGGCTCGCCCGCGAGGAGGACGACGGCCCCGGGCACGAGACCGCCGCCGAGGACGCGGTCCAGCTCGGGCACGCCGGTGCTGCGGGCGGCGGCCTGGCGGCCGTCGACCTGTCCGATGGGCAGCGCGGACGTGGTGACCCGCCCCGGAGCCGTCGTACGGACGGCGGGCGCGCCGTACTCCTCGACCGTTCCCCATGCCTGGCACTCGGCGCAGCGGCCGAGCCATTTGGCCGTCTGCCAGCCGCACTCGGTGCAGCGGTAGGACGGCCGGTCCTTCGCGGATTTCGTACGGGCAGCCATGACCGAACCGTAACCGGAGCCACTGACAACCCGGCACGCCCCCGCCCGGCCCCGGCACGCGACGGCACGCCCTCATCCGGCCCCGGCCCCGTGTCCCGTTCCGGCACCCCCGCGCGACCGGGTCCCGCGCGGAGCCGTCGCCGCCCCCATCTGCCATGGACCGCCATCGCCGCCCGTGACGGCCCAGGCCAGAGGTCGAAGACTCCTGTCCCCTTATGAGGGATCGTTTCACCCGTACGGATTAAATGTGCTCAAGGTGCAGGGAGGTGCTGGCCCCGGGCACCTACGGTCGCACGGGTGATGAGCAGCAGTCCGGAGACCTCCACGCACACCACTGGCGCACGCCGGGCGCACGGAGCCGCGCGCAAACGGGCGGCCGCGCCCCGCGGCGCCACCTCCCGCGCCCTGGTCCAGCGTCCCCCCGCGCGTTACGAGCCCTATCTGGACGGTCTGTTCACCTATTGCCTGTCCGTGCTGTGCGACCACGACGCGGCCACCGCCGCCCTGGGGGACGCCCTCGCCCTCGCCGAGCGGCGCGGTCCGCGCGGACCGGAGGCCGCCGGCGACCGCAGGGCCTGGCTCTACGCGCTCGCGCGCTGGGCCTGTCTGCGCAAGCTCACGGAAGCCCGGCGCAGACGGCAGGCGGCGCACGCCTCCGCGCGGCACACCCCCCGCCGGAACGGTCATCAGGGCGCGTCGAGGGGGACCCGCGGAGAGGCCGCCCTCGAAGGGGCGCGCAAGGCCGCCGCCGACCGGCGCGCGGCCGAGGCGCTGAGCGCCGTTCCCGTGCCCGAGGAGGTCCAGGACCACCGTCGCCGCGAACTCTCCCTGCTGGCCTGGCCGGAGGCCGCCGGGACCACCCCGGAGCAGCGCGAGGCGCTCGAACTCGCGGTGCGCCACCAGCTCGCCGCCCACGAGGTCGCCGCCGTCCTCGGCATGGACCTCGCCGTCGCGCGCGAGCTGCTCGCCTCCGCCGCCTGCGAGGTCGAACGCACCCGCACGGCCCTCGCCGTCGTGGAGACCGGCGCCTGCCCCAGCGTCGCCCGGCTCACCGGCGACAGCAGGCTCGTGCTGAGCAGCACCCTGCGCGGCGAGCTGGTCCGGCACGTCGACGACTGCCCGCGCTGCCGCCGTGCCGCCGAGCGCGCGGTGCCCGGCGCCTGGCCCGGCACCAGCGTCACGCCCGCGGCGCTCCCCGTGCTCCAGGCCCCGCACGCGGCCCTGTGCTCCGCGATGGCGCACGCCCCCCGCGCGCGGGGCAGTGCTCCGCGCTTCGACCGGCGCGGCTTCCCGATGGACCCCAAGGACCACGCTGCCCGGAGGGACCGCCTGCGCGCGCGTGCCGTCACGACGACCATCGTCGCCACCGTCGTCGCCGCCCCCGTTCTCGCCCTGTGGGCCGCGTACCGGGGCGCGCCCCTGGCCGGGGAGGGCGTGGACGGCCGCCCGGCCAGCACCAGCGAGGCCCAGGACCCCGAGGGCCTGGACGGCGGACGGGCGGGCTACGAGAACGCCGGGAACGCCAGCGCGGGCCCCGGCTCCCGCTTCACCGGGGGTCCCGGCTCGTCGGACGTGTCCGTCGAGGTCGTCAGCGCCCGCGGGACCACCCCGGGACACCTGTCGGTGGCGGCCGGAACCAGCGGTGACACGACCCTGATCAGGCTGACCGCGTCCGGCAGCGCCCCGGTCCGCTGGTCCGCGCGCACCGGCGCGTCCTGGCTCTACCTCAGCCGGTCCTCGGGAACGCTCGATCCGGGCGAGTCACTGACGGTCAGGGTGCACGTCGATCACCTTCGCGAGCCGGCGGGCCGCTGGACCGCGCGGGTGGCGATCGCCCCGGCGGGCGCGGTGGTCACGATCACCGGGTACGGGAAGGCGGGCCCGTCCCGCCCCGGCGGGAAACCGGCCCCCACCACGAGCGTCCCGACCCCCTCGGGGCAGGTCTCCACCCCGGCCGCGACCCCCAGCAGCCAGGACCCGTCCCCGACCCCGCCCGACCCGACGCCGACGGCCACCGTCACCGACCCGCCCTCCCCGGACCCGGGCACCTCGTCACCGCCGCCGGGCGACAGCGGCGACCCGGGCACGCCGTAGGGACCGAGCCGCCGCCCGCGGGACCCGGACCCGGACTCAGTCCACCGGATCCGCGGGATGGGGCGCCACCAGCGGCAGCCGCGAGGCCAGCCGCTCCTCGCACAGCTGGGCCAGACGGTCGTACCCCGCCTTGCCCATCAGCTCGATCAGCTCCGGACGGTACGAGACGTACACCGGGTCGCCGGCGCCGTGTGCCGAGGTCGCCGACGTGCACCACCAGTGCAGGTCGTGGCCGCCCGGCCCCCAGCCGCGGCGGTCGTACTCGCCGATGGAGACCTGGAGCACCCGGGTGTCGTCGGGCCGGTCGATCCATTCGTACGTACGGCGCACGGGCAGCTGCCAGCAGACGTCCGGCTTGGTCTCGAGCGGCTCGCGTCCCTCCTTGACGGCCAGGATGTGCAGCGAGCAGCCCGCGCCGCCGGCGAAGCCGGGACGGTTCTGGAAGATGCAGGAGCCCTCGTAGGGGCGGGTCTGGCGGTCGCCGTCCTCGTCCTCGGACACCCAGCCCGTCTCCACGCCCACGTCGTGGTGCTGCCAGATCTCCGGTGTGAGCCGGGCCACGTGCTCGGCCACCCGCTTCTCGTCGTCCTCGTCGGAGAAGTGCGCCCCCAGCGTGCAGCAGCCGTCGTCGGCGCGGCCCGCCTGGATGCCCTGGCAGCCGCTCCCGAAGATGCAGTTCCACCGAGAGGTCAGCCAGGTCAGATCGCACCGGAACACCTGCTCGTCATCGGCAGGGTCGGGGAACTCCACCCACGCGCGAGCGAAGTCGAGGCCCTTCTCGTCGCTCTTCTTCGCGGGCTTCTGGGACTTGGTGGCCTTCGCCCGCGCAGAGTCCGTGGCTGATTTGTCGGACTTCGCCTTTTTCGTCTTTGGCACGCGTCCAGGGTAAGTCGCTTCGGACCGCTCCGGGGACGTCCCCCGCAGTACCACGCAGGTAACCGTTCGACGTGGGCTTTCGCCCCGCTCCACGGGAACCGGCGTGTGGGCAGTAGCGTTCCGTACATGAGACTCGGTGTCCTCGACGTGGGTTCGAACACGGTGCATCTGCTGGTGGTGGACGCACACCCCGGCGCCTGCCCGCTGCCCGCGCACTCGCACAAGGCCGATCTGCGGCTCGCCCAACTGCTCGACGCGAGCGGGGCGATCGGCCCCGAAGGCGTCGACAAGCTGATCGAAACGGTCCAGGACGCCCTGGAGGCCGCCGAGGACAAGGGCGTCGAGGCCCTGCTGCCGTTCGCGACGTCGGCCGTGCGCGAGGCCGGCAACGCCGACGAGGTCCTCGCCCGGGTGAAGGCCGAGACCGGCGTCGAGCTGCAGGTCCTCACCGGCGCCGAGGAGGCGCGGCTCACCTTCCTGGCGGCCCGCCGCTGGTTCGGCTGGTCGGCGGGCAAGCTCCTCGTCCTCGACATCGGCGGCGGCTCCCTGGAGATCGCGTACGGGATGGACGAGGAGCCGGACGCCGCGGTGTCGCTGCCGCTCGGTGCCGGCCGGCTGACCGCGGGCTGGCTGCCCGCCGATCCGGCGGACCCGGCGGACGTGCGGGCGCTGCGCCGGCACGTACGGGCCGAGATAGCCCGGACGGTCGGGGAGTTCAGCCGCCTCGGCACCCCGGACCACGTGGTCGCCACCTCCAAGACGTTCAAGCAGCTCGCCCGGCTGGCCGGCGCCGCCCGCTCCGCCGACGGCCCGTACGTCCAGCGCGAGCTCAAGCGCCGCTCCCTGGAGGACTGGGTCCCCCGCCTCGCGTCCATGACGGCCGACGAACGGGCCGAGCTGCCGGGCGTCTCCCCGGGCCGCTCCGGCCAGCTCCTCGCGGGCGCCCTGGTCGCCGAGGCCGCCATGGACCTGTTCGGCGTCGAGACCCTGGAGATCTGCCCCTGGGCCCTGCGCGAGGGCGTCATCCTGCGCCGCCTGGACCACATGGCATCGGAGTAGAAGAAGAGGGACCGAGCGCCCGGAAGGGGCCCGGGGAACGGCGCGCCCAGCCCCCGCAGGGGAAAGCCGCCCACCGACACAAGCCCCAACGGCGATGGGCTGCCCGGCGCAGGGGCCTTCGGAACGTCCGGAGGCGAGTCGCCCTGAAGGGGCGCGGGGAACGGCGCGCCCAGCCCCTCGCAAGGGGAAGCCGCCCACTGGTCCCGCCCCCACGGTGATGGGGCGCCGCCCCGCGGGTCCCTTGGGAACGTCCGGGGGCGAGTCGCCGTGAAGGGGCGCGGGGAACGGCGCGCCCAGCCCCTCGCAAGGGGAAGCCGCCCACTGGTCCCGCCCCCACGGTGATGGGGCGCCGCCCCGCGGGTCCCTTGGGAACGCCCGGGGGGGGCAGGCGCCCGGAAGGGGCGCGAGGAACGGCGCGCCCAGCCCCCCGCAGGGGGGAAGCCGCCCACCGACACAAGCTCCAACGGCGACAGGGCGCCCCGGGAACGCCCGGCAGGGCCGTGGCATCGATCACAAGCGCAGCCCGGCCCCAGCCCCCACCCCCGCGACCGGGAGCCGAGCCCCACCCCCGGCCGCGGGCCCGAGCGTCCCAGGCCGGAGCCCCCGCCCGCCTCCCGGGCCGGAGGCCGGTCACCCTCCGAAGGGGGCGAACAGCGGCCCCCGGCCGGGCTCGCCACCCCCGCCCAACCGCCGGAGGCACCCCGTACGCTGTCCCTCGTGGCAGAACCAGTCGTGCGGATCCCGGATGCGAAGGTCGCGCTGTCCACGGCCTCCGTGTACCCGGAGTCGACCGCGACGGCCTTCGAGATCGCCGCGCGCCTCGGATACGACGGCGTCGAGGTCATGGTGTGGACCGACCCCGTCAGCCAGGACATCGACGCGCTGCGCCGCCTCAGCGACTACCACCGGATGCCGATCCTCGCCGTTCACGCGCCCTGTCTGCTGATCACCCAGCGGGTCTGGTCCACCGACCCGTGGACCAAGCTCCAGCGCGCGAAGGCCGCCGCCGAGAAGCTCGGCGCGAGCACCGTCGTGGTCCACCCCCCGTTCCGCTGGCAGCGCCAGTACGCCCGTGACTTCGTCTCCGGGATCTGGCGCATGGCCGACGAGACGGACGTGCGGTTCGCCGTCGAGAACATGTACCCCTGGCGCTACCGCGACCGCGAGATGCTCGCGTACGCCCCCGACTGGGACGTGACGAAGGACGACTACCGGCACTTCACGATCGACCTCAGCCACACCGCGACCGCCCGCACCGACGCCCTGCAGATGATCGACCGCATGGGCGACCGCCTCGGACACGTCCACCTCGCCGACGGCAACGGCTCCAACAAGGACGAGCACCTGGTGCCGGGCCGCGGCGTCCAGCCCTGCGCCGAACTCCTGGACCGCCTCGCGCTGTCCGGTTTCGACGGCCACGTCGTCATCGAGGTCAACACCCGCCGCGCGATGTCCAGCGCGGAGCGCGAGGCCGACCTCGCCGAGGCCCTCGCCTTCACCCGGCTCCACCTCGCCTCCGCGGTGAAGGTGCCCCGCGGATGATGGACGCCGCCCCCCGCCGAGGCCGGGGACGCCCCACCCGTACGCAGACCGAGGCGGGCCCCGCCACCCGCGACCGCATCCTCGCGGCGGCCCGCGAGGAGTTCTCCGAGCGCGGCTACGAGAAGACGTCGGTCCGCGGCATCGCCAAGTCCGCCGGAGTGGACTCGGCCCTCGTGCACCACTACTTCGGCACCAAGGAACAGGTCTTCGAGGCGGCCATCGAGGTCGCCTTCGCCCCCGCGCTCGACGCGCCCGAGAAGATCGTCGAGGGTCCCCTGGACGGTGTCGGCGAGCGCCTGACCCGCTTCGTCCTCGGCATCTGGGAGAACCCCACGAGCCGTACCCCGCTGCTCGCGATCGTCCGCTCCGCGGTGAACAACGACACCGCGGCCGCCGTCTTCCGCCGTCTCGTCGCCGCCCAGCTGCTGCGCCGCATCGCGGGCCGGCTCGACGTACCGGACGCGGAACTGCGCGCGGAGCTCGCGGCGGCCCAGCTGGTCGGGGTCGCGATGCTGCGCTACGTGATCAAGGTCGAGCCGCTGGCCTCGGCGGACGTGGAGCGCATCGTGACCCGGGTCGCGCCCGTGGTGCAGGGCCACCTGACGAACCCATGAGCGAGTGGGGCCGCCGCCGGGGCGGCCCCATCCCGGTGAACGCGGCCGACGTGCGCGGACGCCGTACCGGAACAGCCGCTGGGCGAGACATATGTCCCGGGATGCGGACAGCCTGTCCGGATCCTGGAGCACCGGCGTACGCTCGACTCCAGTCCTGATTCTCCGAAGGAGCGAGCGACGATGCCCGAGCTGAGGTCCCGCACAGTCACCCACGGCCGCAACATGGCGGGCGCACGCGCCCTTATGCGTGCCTCCGGTGTACCGGGCGCGGACATCGGACGGAAGCCGATCATCGCGGTCGCCAACTCCTTCACGGAGTTCGTGCCGGGTCACACCCACCTCCAGCCCGTCGGCCGGATCGTCAGCGAGGCCATCACGGCCGCCGGCGGCATCGCCCGCGAGTTCAACACGATCGCCGTCGACGACGGCATCGCGATGGGCCACGGCGGCATGCTGTACTCCCTGCCCTCCCGCGACCTGATCGCGGACTCGGTGGAGTACATGGTCGAGGCGCACTGCGCCGACGCCCTGATCTGCATCTCGAACTGCGACAAGATCACGCCCGGCATGCTGATGGCCGCCCTGCGCCTGAACATCCCGACGGTCTTCGTCTCCGGCGGCCCGATGGAGTCCGGCCGCGCGACCCTGGTCGACGGCACGGTCCGCACCCTCGACCTGGTCGACGCGATCTCCGACGCCGTGAACGACAAGATCTCGGACGAGGACATCCTCCGCATCGAGGAGAACGCCTGTCCGACCTGCGGCTCCTGTTCCGGCATGTTCACCGCCAACTCGATGAACTGCCTGACCGAGGCCATCGGTCTGAGCCTGCCGGGCAACGGCTCGGTCCTCGCCACCCACACCGCCCGCAGGGGCCTGTACGAGGACGCGGCCCGCACGGTCGTCGACATCACGCGCCGCTACTACGACCAGGACGACGAGTCGGTCCTGCCGCGCAACATCGCCACCCACGCGGCCTTCGAGAACGCCATGGCGCTCGACATCGCCATGGGCGGCTCCACCAACACGATCCTGCACCTGCTGGCCGCCGCCCAGGAGGCCGGCGTGCCCTTCGGTCTGGACGAGATCAACGAGGTCTCGCGCCGGGTGCCGTGCCTCGCCAAGGTCGCCCCGAACGTCGCCAAGGACCGCACGTACTACATGGAGGACGTCCACCGCGCCGGCGGCATCCCCGCCCTGCTGGGCGAACTGCACCGCGCGGGCCTCCTGAACGAGGACGTCCACTCGGTCCACAGCCCGTCCCTCTCCGACTGGCTGAAGACCTGGGACGTGCGCGCCGGCTCCCCCTCGCCCGAGGCGGTCGAACTGTGGCACGCGGCCCCCGGCTGCGTCCGCTCCTCCGAGGCCTTCTCCCAGTCCGAGCGCTGGGAAGCCCTCGACGAGGACGCCGAGGGCGGCTGCATCCGCTCCGCCGAGCACGCCTACTCCAAGGACGGCGGCCTCGCGGTCCTCAAGGGCAACCTGGCCGTCGACGGCTGCGTCGTGAAGACGGCCGGCGTCGACGAGTCCATCTGGACCTTCGAGGGCCCCGCGGTCGTCTGCGAGTCCCAGGAAGAGGCCGTCGACAAGATCCTCAAGAAGCAGATCACGCACGGCGACGTCGTGGTCATCCGCTACGAGGGCCCCAAGGGCGGCCCCGGCATGCAGGAGATGCTCTACCCGACCTCGTTCCTCAAGGGCCGCGGCCTCGGCAAGACCTGCGCCCTGATCACCGACGGCCGCTTCTCCGGCGGCACGTCGGGCCTGTCGATCGGCCACGCCTCCCCCGAGGCGGCCTCCGGCGGCACGATCGCCCTCGTCGAGGACGGCGACTGCATCCGCATCGACATCCCGAACCGCTCGATCGAGCTGCTCGTGTCCGACGAGGAGCTGGCGGCCCGCCGAGAGGCCCTGAACGGCGTCTACGCCCCCGCCGACCGCGACCGCAAGGTCAGCGCCGCCCTGCGCGCCTACGCGGCGATGGCGACGAGCGCGGACAAGGGCGCGGTGCGGGACGTCTCGAAGCTGGGTTAGCCTCCCGGCTCCAGGGCCCGGACCGGCCGCCCGCTTCCCGGGCGCCCGTGGAACCACGTGGAGGGGCCGCCCCGGCCGGGGCGGCCCCTCCACGCCTTCACCAGCCCGAGGGATCCCGCCCGTCGACCGCGAAGAGGGAGCCGTCGGGGGCGGTGGCGTAGACGTGGGTGCCGACGGTGAGGGGGGCGGGGAGCGCGCTGACGAGTGAACCCCGACTGCCGGCCAGGTGTGCCTTGGTCTGGCCCAGCAGTGCGCCCCGGACGGTGTCGACGGCGATGAGGCGCCCGTCCACCGTGGTGAGGTAGAGGTGACGCCCGGCCACGGTGGGGGCCGACGCCTTGCTGACGGAGGTCTCCACCCGCCACAGCTGCTTCGACGTCCTCGTGTTCACGGCGACCAGCGAACCGTCGTTCCCCAGCAGATAGGCGGTGTCTCCCTGTACGGCCACCTGCGCCCGGGCCTGCGGGACGCGCAGCGCGGCACGGTGGATCCCGCGGTTCGTCACGTCGTAGCGGAGTACGGCATCCGTGTACTGGTCGATGGTGGTCGAGGCGAACCAGACCGCTCCCTCGTGGGCGGCCACGATGCTCAGCTGCCCGTGCATGGTCCGCTGCCAGTTCGTGGCACCGGTCCGCGGGTCCACGGCGGTCACCCGGGTCGTGGACAGCGTGGGTGTCGCAACCGCGTAGGCGACCCCGTCCCCGAACGACTGGAACTGGGGGAGCTTCGTCCCCGGGACGGAGCGGCGCCACGCCTCCTTGCCGGTGGCGGCGTTCAGCGCGACGACCTCGGAGTCGGGACCGGTGAGCAGGACCATGCCGGCGACGTGGGCGATACGACCGTCGTAACGCTCGATGTCCTTGCTCCAGCGCGTCGCGCCCGTGGTGGGGTCCAGCGCGGTCAGCCGGTGCCCGTTCCCGACCATCAGGAGTCCGCCGGAGAGGACCGGGGCCGGAGTGGAGTAGGTGCTGGTGTCTCCTGCGCCGCTCCGGGACCACAGCACCTTGCCGTTGTCCGGATCGATCGCCGCGGCGAGGACACCGGGCCTGACGCACAGCAGGGTTCGGGGCGTGTACGCGCACTGCGACTGGCCTCCGGCTTCGGCGCCGGAAGCCTTCAGATCGAGGTTCCAGGGCCGGAAGGCGTGCCCGGCCGTGGGAGTGGTGTGGTGTTCCGCCGCCGGGCTCTGCGACCCGCCGGGGAGACCGAGGACGCCGACGACACCGGCGGCGACGGCGAGCCCGGCGGCCGCGACGAGCGCGGGCAGGCGTCGGCGTCGCCCGCCCCTCTTCACGGCAGCCGCGTGGGTACGGTCCTCGGAGCCCTCCGGCCGCTCGTGCAGCGGACGCGGCTTTCGTCCGGGCGGGACCGGCTCCCCGCCGCTGGTGCGCTGTTCGGGAATGAAGGCCCGGGTGTCGTACGAGGCCGAGACCGAGCGCAGCGCGGTCATCAGCTCGTCCGGGGTGGGCCGGTCCTCGGGCTCCTTGGCGAGGCAGCGCGAGACGAGGTCGACCAGCTCCTCCGGCACTCCCGTCAAGTCCGGCTCGTCGTGGACGACTTGATAGGCGACCAGATAGGGACTGTCCGAGTCGAAGGGCCCGCTCCCGGTGGCCGCGTGCACGATCACCGACCCGAGCGCGAACACGTCCGCGGCCGGCCCGACATGCCGCGGCCTGCTGAACTGCTCCGGCGCCATGAACGGCGGTGTGCCGATCAACTTGCCGGTCTCCGTGCGGAGTTCACTGTCGGAGGGGCGTGAGATGCCGAAGTCGATGACTTTCGGCCCGTCCTCCGCCAGCAGGACGTTGCTGGGTTTGAGGTCGCGGTGGACGACACCGGCCCGATGGATGTCCCGCAAGGCCTCGGCGAGCCCGGCCATCAGATGGCGCAGCCGGTCGGTGGACAGTGCGCCGTTCCGCTTGACGTGCTCGGCGAGCGTCGGCCCCGGGATGAACAGGGTTGCCATCCACGGGCGTTCGGCCTCGGGGTCGGCGTCCACCACGGGCGCGGTGAAGGCACCGCTGACCCGGCGCGCGGCCGCGACCTCCTGGCGGAACCGCCCCCGGAACTCGGGATCCTGGGAGAACTCGGCGTGCACGACCTTGACGGCCAGCCGCAACCCGGAGGCGGACCGCGCCAGATGCACGATTCCCATGCCGCCGGAGCCCAGTCTCGTCTCCAGCAGGTACTGCCCGGCATAAAGCGGATGTTCCGCTTCCGTACCGGTGCTGCGCTGTGGCGGCATCACTCACCCCCGTGGGATCGCCCGCATGCGCGACGCGCAGAGCCTAGTCGATCCTTCGTACGAAACCTCGACGGCTTGCTAGCCTCCTCGTGCAGCTTAAGTTTGGCGTGAACCATTCAACGGGGGAATCGATATGGCCACGGAAGACATCATGATCACAGGGGCGGCGGACGAGATGTCGTCCACCGCACAGGCGCTGCGCACGTACCCGCTCGCGCCGGGCCACAACGTCAATGTCCGCAGCGGCCCGGGAACCCACTTCAGCGTCGTCCGGACGCTGCCGGCGGGTTCGCGCGTCTCGATCTACTGCCAGTGCCCGGGTGAGTCCGTCGCCGGCCCGTACGGGACGAGCAACATCTGGGACAACATCGCGAACGGCCAGTTCGTGGCGGACGCCTATGTGCAGACGGGCAGCGACGGCTACGTCACCGCGAAGTGCTCCTGACGTCGAACGAGGAGAACCAAGGTGAAGACCATGTCCGGCAGACGGGCAACGCTGGTCGGCGGGTTCGCCGCCGCGTTCCTGACAGTGCTGGGAGCCGCGTCTCAGGCATCGGCGGACGTCAGAACGTATCCGCTCGCACCCGGTGCGAGTGTCAATGTCCGTAGCGGACCGGGCACGCATTACCCCATCGTCCGCACGATCCCGGCGGGTTCGAGCGTCCCGATCCGCTGCCAGACCGAGGGAGAGTCCGTCAGCGGCTACTACGGGACCTCGACGATCTGGGACAACATCGCCAACGCGCAGTTCGTCTCGGACGCGTACGTGCAGACGGGCAGCGACGGCTACGTCGCCGCGAGGTGCGGCTGACCGGCGCCCTCGCCCCGGAGCACCCGGGGCGGGGCAGCCGGAGCCGCCACCAGGGCGATAATCATCGGGTGAGCGACGAGACCAGCACCGACACCGGAGCCGCCACCGACAAGGGACCCGGCACCGGCACCCCCGCGGGACCCCGGCCCGAGCCCCTGCGTTTCTTCGGGACGACCTGGGTGGAGCACGACGGCGGTTACACCGGCCGCAGGATCGGCGTGGCCGTCGGCTCGGCGGCCGCCGCGGTGGCCGCCTGCTTCGTGCTCCGCTTCGCCTACCAGGGCCTGGCCATCGCGGACGTGGGCACGCTCGTGATCGTGATGGTCGTGCTGATGTTCGCGGTGTGCACCGCCCTCGCGTTCGGCCACACCTGGGAGTCCTTCTCCAAGCGTCCCGACCCCGACCGCCAGGCGTCCCTGCGCGGTCTGCTGACCATCGGTTTCGTCGGCTCCCTCCTCGCCTATTTCTTCCGCTCGCTCTCCGAGGCCCCGGGCGAGAAGCTCCACCGTGAGGAGTACGAGGCGGCCAAGGCCCAGTACACCCGCCGCACCGCGCGCCGAGCCGGCAACCCCGCGAAGAAGCGCCGCCGCGTCTGATCGCCCCGACCACCCGCGTCCGGCAGGAGGGGCCGACCTGCCGCCCCGACCACCCGCGGCCGGGATCCGGCGGAAAAGGCCGAACGACCACCACGAAGCACCCTCGGCCGGGGTCCGGCGGGAGGGGCCGAACAGCCGCCACGAAGCACCCGCACCCGGCGACGCACGGGAGGGGCCGTGCCGGTACATCGAATGCCCGCAGGCCGGACGGATCGGAACCGACCCGCACCTCGAAACCCCGCCGAGATCCGTTCGGATGCGGGCGGATGTACCGGCGCGGCCCCGACCCACCCACCGGCCGCCACCGCCGCCGCGCACCCGAGGCGCGGCAGAAAACGCCCTACCCCGGCCCCGCACCCACCCGCGATCATGACCCCATGACGCCGTCCTCCACCCCACCCGGAGCCACCCGCCACACCACCCGCCACACCACGCGCGCCCACTCCTTCAACGCCGCCGCAGCGCAGTACGCCGCCAACCGCCCCTCGTACCCGTCCGCCCTCTTCGACGCCGTCGAAGACCTCGCGGGCCGGCCCCTGAGCGGAGCCAGGACCGCCGACGTGGGAGCGGGCACCGGCATCTCGACCGGACTCCTGCGCGGCCGCGGCGCGGACGTCCTCGCCGTGGAACCCGGCCCCGGCATGGCCACTGAGTTCCGCCGCGCCCACCCCGGCATCCCGATCGTGCGGGGCAGCGGCGACGCCCTGCCCCTCGCCTCCGCCTCCATGGACCTCCTCACCTACGCCCAGTCCTGGCACTGGACCGAGCCGAACCGCTCGGTACCGGAGGCGCTGCGCGTGCTGCGCCCCGGCGGAGCGCTGGCGCTGTGGTGGAACACCGAGGCGCTCGACGTCCCGTGGATCGAGGCGGCGGCCAGGCGCGCCGAACGCTTCCTCGGCCTGGACGAGAAGGACCGCAAGGCCGGAAAGAGCCCCAGCGCCACTCGCCCCGCCGACTCGCTGATCGCGGACCCCAGCGGGACCCTCGACTTCGAGCACCGCCAGGTCCGCTGGAGCCGGCGCGTCCCGGTGGACACCCGGATCGCCAACGTCGGCAGCCACTCGCAGTTCCTGGTCCTCGGCGAGGAGGCCACCCGGGCGTTCTTCGCCGAGGAACGGAACCACCTCCTCCAGGCCTTCCCGGAAGGGTCCGTGGAGGAGACCTACGTCGTGGAACTGCTGGTGGCGATCCGTTCGTGACCCCGCCCGGCGGCCCACGCGTCGAGGGCCGCCGCACACGCGTGGTCCACGTGCCGCAGTCCGCCCAGCTCCAGCCGTACGACACGGTCGCGGGGCAACGCCTCCAAGGCGTCCAGCAGCTTCGGCAGCCGCAGGAAGGTGGCGTTGCCGACGACCCGTACGACCATTCCCGCGGCCCCCCGGTCCTCCGTCTCCACATGCACGTGGCTGATGTCCCAGGCCGTCTTGGCCACGGCCAGCGCGAGCCCGACCAGCACCCCCTCGAACAGGTTCCCCACCACGATCGCCACCGCGGTCACCGCGAGCACGACCACCTCACCGCGATGCCCGCGCCACAGCTTCCGCACCTCCCGCACCGGCACGAGCTTGCACCCCGCGTGCACCAGCAGCCCCGCCAGCGCCGCCACCGGGATCAGCCCGAGCACCGCGGGCACCACGGCCGTGAAGAGCAGCAGCCACACCCCGTGCAGCACCCGTGACACCTTGGTCTGCGCCCCCGCGTGCACGTTGGCCGCGCTCCGCACGATCACGGCGGTCATGGGCAGCGCCCCGAGCACCCCGCACACGGTGTTCCCGGCGCCCTGCGCGATCAGCTCCCGGTCGTAGTCGGTGCGCGGCCCCTGGTGCAGCCGGTCCACCGCCGCCGCGCTGAACAGCGACTCCGCCGACGCGATCAGCGCGAACGCCAGCACGGTCCCGAGCACGCCCACTTCCGTGAGCCGGCCCAGGTCCGCGGTGGACGGCGTCCGCACGGCGTCGAACAGCCCCCGCACCTCGACCCGCCGCACCGCGAGATCGAAGACCCCGGTGACGGCCGAGGCGAGCCCCACCGCGAGCAGCGGAGCCGGGACCAGCCGGGCGCCCCGCCGCCAGCGCGGCCACAGCAGCAGTACGGCCACGGTGGCGGCGCCGATCGCCAGCGCCACGGGATCGGCGGCACCGGCCAGCGAAACGATCCCGGCGATCTTCCCGAGCCCGCCGGAAGGCGCGGCCGCGTCGCCCATGGCGTACACCTGACCCGCGATCAGCACGAGCCCGATCCCGGCGAGCATGCCCTGCACGACGGCCACGGACACGGCCCGGAACCACCGCCCGAGCCGCAGGACCCCGAGCCCGAGCTGCACGAGGCCAGCGCCGAGCACCAGTACGCCCAGCGCCTGGACCCCGTACGACCGCACGGCCTCGTACACCAGCACGGTCAGCCCGGCCGCGGGCCCGCTCACCTGCAGACTGCTTCCGGGCAGCGCCCCGGCGACCAGCCCGCCGACGATTCCGGTCACCAGCCCCAGCTCGGCGGGCACACCGGACGCTATGGCGACCCCGACACACAGGGGCAGCGCCACCAGGAAGACGACGAGGGACGCGAACAGATCGGCTTTGCGCATCACGACAGCACCTCCGGTCGACAGCGGGAGATGCGTGGGTGCCGTGCCGGGGGAGGGCACGACGGACCCGGCGACCCGGCAGGGAGCCGTTTCGCACAGTGAAATCCATTGTCAGGTAAGCCCGTTGATCGCGCAGCCCCTCCGGGCCGCTGTCACGCGAACGCGGGAGCGCATCGCTCGGCGACGCCGCGGACGATCCCGTTCCGTTCACGCCGACGCGCGCCCGCGCCGCCCGGCGCTCCGGCTCCCCGAACCGCCGGTACTCCGGCTCCCCGAACCACCCGGCACGCCGGCCGTTCGGCCGCTCCGCCGGTACCACGCGGCCCTTGACCGGCGCACCCCGCGAGAGCAATATTCATCACGCGATGATTATTCGTTCGCGCCCGCCCGACCCCACAGGAACAGCCGTGTCCCTTTCCCCGCCCGCCGTCCGCGCCGAAGGCCTCACGGTCGTCCGCGGCACCCGCACCGTCCTGCACGGACTCGACTTCACCGTCCCGCGCGGCCAGATCACCGGCCTGCTCGGTCCCTCCGGCTGCGGGAAGTCCACCCTGATGCGCGCGACCGTCGGCACCCAGGCCAAGGTCGGCGGCACCCTCGAAGTCCTCGGCCTCCCCGCCGGCGACGCCGCGCTGCGCTCCCGCATCGGTTACGTCACCCAGGCGCCCTCCGTCTACGACGACCTGACCGTCCGCCAGAACCTCGACTACTTCGCCGCGATCCTCGACCCGGGCAGGGCCGCCGCCGAACGCCGGCACGCGGACGTCACCCGGGTCATCGCCGACGTCGACCTCACCTCCCGCGCCGACGCCCTCGCCGGAAACCTCTCGGGCGGCCAGCGCAGCCGCGTCTCCCTCGCCGTCGCCCTCCTCGGAGCCCCGGAACTCCTGGTCCTCGACGAGCCCACCGTCGGCCTCGACCCCGTCCTGCGCCGCGACCTGTGGAACCTCTTCCACTCCATCGCCGAGGAACGCGGCACGACCCTCCTGATCTCCTCCCACGTCATGGACGAGGCCGAGCGCTGCCACCGGCTCCTCCTGATGCGCGAGGGCGGGATCCTCGCCGACGACACCCCCGAGGCCCTCCGCGAACGGACCGGCTCGGACACCGTCGAAGCCGCCTTCCTGCACCTCGTGGACGAGGCGGTCGCGGCCGCGCGCGAGCCCGCGCCGACCACGGCCGGGAAGTCCCCGGACGCACAGCCCCCGGCCACCGGCCCCGACTCCCGCGAGGAGACCGCCCGATGAGTTCCACCGCGGCCACGAACCCCACCCCTCCCACCGCGTCCACGGGCCCCGGCACCCCGCGGGAGCCCGCACCGGCGTCCCGCCCGAGCGCGCTCGACCTCTCCCGTACGACGGCCACCGCGGCCCGCGTCCTGCGCCAGCTGCGGCACGACCCGCGCACCATCGCGCTGATGATCCTCGTCCCCTGCGTGATGCTGGTCCTGCTCCGCTACGTCTTCGACGGCAGCCCGGGCACCTTCGACTCCATCGGCGCGTCCCTCCTCGGGATCTTCCCGCTGATCACGATGTTCCTGGTGACCTCGATCGCGACCCTGCGCGAACGCACCTCCGGCACCCTCGAACGCCTCCTCGCCATGCCCCTGGGCAAGGGCGACCTGATCGCCGGATACGCCCTCGCCTTCGGCGCGATCGCCATCGTCCAGTCCGCCCTGGCCACCGGACTCGCGGTCTGGCTCCTGGGCCTCGACGTCACGGGCTCGCCCTGGCTGCTCCTCCTGGTGGCCCTCCTCGACGCCCTCCTCGGAACGGCCCTCGGCCTCTTCGTCTCGGCGTTCGCCGCCTCCGAGTTCCAGGCCGTCCAGTTCATGCCGGCGGTGATCTTCCCGCAGCTCCTCCTCTGCGGCCTGTTCACCCCGCGCTCCGACATGCACCCCGTCCTGGAGGCGATCTCCGACGTCCTCCCGATGTCGTACGCGGTCGACGCCATGAACGAGGTCCTCAGGCACACCGACGCGACCGCGACCTTCGTGCGCGACGTACTGATCGTCGCCGGGAGCGCGCTGCTGGTCCTGGGACTCGGCGCGGCGACCCTGCGCCGCAGGACGCAGTAGGACCCCGCGACCGGGCGGACGGCCGCTCGCGGCCCTCCGCCCGGCCCGCGGCCCTCCGCCTCGATCCATGGCCTCCGCCGCGACCGTGGGCGACGCCGTCCGCCCACCGGACATCCCACCCGCCCCCATGATCCCGGTGGGAGGATGAACGTGGACGACTCAACCCCCGGAGGGCACCCGCAACCATGCCTCAGAAAGTCGCAGTCCTCGGCACCGGCAAGATCGGCGAAGCCCTGCTCAGCGGAATGATCCGAGCCGGCTGGGCCCCCACCGACCTCCTGGTCACCGCCCGTCGGCCGGAGCGGGCCAGGGAACTCCAGGAGCGCCACGGCGTCACCCCGGTCTCCAACGCGGAAGCGGCGAAGACCGCCGACACCCTGATCCTCACCGTCAAGCCCCAGGACATGGGCGCCCTCCTCGACGAGCTCGCCCCGCACATCCCCGCCGACCGCCTGATCGTCAGCGGCGCGGCGGGCATCCCGACCTCCTTCTTCGAGGAGCGCCTCGCCCCCGGCACCCCCGTCGTCCGTGTCATGACGAACACCCCCGCCCTCGTGGACGAGGCCATGTCCGTCATCTCCGCCGGCAGCCACGCCACCGCGGAGCACGTGGCGTACGCCGAGGAGATCTTCGGCGCCGTCGGCAAGACGCTCCGCGTCCCCGAGTCCCAGCAGGACGCCTGCACCGCCCTCTCCGGTTCGGGACCGGCGTACTTCTTCTACCTGGTCGAGGCCATGACGGACGCGGGCATCCTGCTCGGCCTGCCCCGCGACAAGGCCCACGACCTGATCGTCCAGTCCGCGATCGGCGCCGCCGTGATGCTCCGCGACAGCGGCGAGCACCCCGTGAAGCTCCGCGAGAACGTCACCTCCCCCGCGGGCACCACGATCAACGCGATCCGCGAACTCGAGAACCACGGCGTACGCGCCGCGCTCATCGCGGCACTGGAAGCGGCCCGCGACCGCAGCCGCGAACTCGCCTCCGGCAACAGCTGACACCGGCTCCCGCTCCGCCCGCCCCTCGGCCCCGAGTACGACCCCGGGGCCGACCGGCCGACCCGCCCGAAGCCCGGTCAGCCGGTCAGCCGGTCGGTCATCCGGCCGAGGGCGCCAGCAGCCCGATGGCCTCGTACGCCGAGTCCACCGTCGGCCGCGCCATCTCCCTGGCCCGCCGCGCGCCGTCCCGCAGCACCCCCTCCACGTACGAGGGATCCGCGCACAGCTGCTTGTGCCGATCCTGTACGGGCCCGAGGAGCTCCACCACGGCGTCGGCGGTGTCCTTCTTCAAAGCCCCGTACGACGTGTACCGACCGCTCAGGACCTCGGGGTCGCCGCCCTCGCACGCCGCCAGGATCTCCAGCAGATTCGAGACCCCGGGCCGCTCCTGCGGGTCGTACTCGACGTCCTGCCCGCTGTCCGTCACCGCGCGCATGATCTTCTTCCGCACGGTCCCGGGCTCGTCGAGCAGATAGACGACACCCGGCCCGACGTCGTCGCTCTTCCCCATCTTCGACGTCGGCTCCTGCAGGTTCATGACCCGGGCCGCGACCTCCGGCCGGGTCGCCCGGGGCACCACGAACGTGTGCCCGTACCGCTGGTTGAACCGCACCGCCAGATCCCGGGTCAGCTCGACGTGCTGCGTCTGGTCGTCCCCGAC